>NZ_CP108235.1:0-4876795 GCF_045041255.1 Streptomyces sp. NBC_00080 | reverse complement strand
CGCGGCGCTTCTCCCGGCTGGCCTTCGGCAGCGTCCTCGTCGTGGTCGCCACCGGCACCTACCAGTCCTGGCGCCAGCTCGGCTCCTGGTCCGCCTTCACCGACACCCGTTACGGCCGGCTCCTGCTCCTCAAGATCGGGCTCGTGGCGCTGCTCGTCGGCGTCGCGTGGATCTCGCGGCGGTGGACGGCACGGCTGGCGGACACGACGACCGAGGAAGCGGTACGGAAGCCCGCACCCGAGAAGGAGCGCGTCACGGCGTCGACCGGGACCACCGACACCGCCGAGCAGACCTCCGGCGACGCCAAGTCCGGCTCCGGAAGCGCCAAGCGGGCCGCGCAGCTGGCCCGGCAGCAGGCCGCCGTCGACGCCACCCGGCAGAAGCGGCTGCGGGACTCCGACACCCACCGCTTCGGCCTGCGCCGCTCGGTGCTCGCCGAGGCCGGCGTCGCCGTCGTGGTGCTCGCCGTGACCACCGTCCTGACGTCGACCGAACCCGGCCGTACGGAACAGGACGCCGCCGCGGCCAACCGGGCCTCGTCCTCGTCCTCGTCCTCCGCGGGGGACTCCGCGTCGGGTGCCCTGACGCTGGACATGTCGTTCGACACCGGCGGCACGGACGGCAAGGGCGTGGTCAGCGTCGACCTCGACCCCGCGCGCACCGGCGCCAACGAAATGCACGTCTATGTGACCCGGCCCAACGGCCGTGCCTTCGACGTGCCCGAGGTCAAGGTCGCCTTCACCCTCGAGGCCAAGGACATCGGCCCGCTGCCGGTCGTCCCCGACCACATCACCACCGGCCACTGGTCGGCCAACGGGGTGCAGATCCCCATGGCCGGCGAGTGGGAGATCTCCGTGACCGTGCGGACCTCCGACATCGACCAGGTGACCGTCTCCAAGAACGCGCAGATCGGCTGAACCGCACCATGCCCGACCAGTCCATTCCGCAGTCCCTCCCCGAGGCCCGCCCACCCGTGGATGCGGCAGAGGGCGTCCTTTCGGAAACCTCCTCCCCCGAGGGGCTGACGCGGCGCAGGCTGCTCGGCACCGCCGGTGCCACCGGGCTCGCGCTCGGCGCGGCCGGCGGCGCCGTCGGCTACGCGGCCGCGCCCTCGCAGGCGACACCGCTGTCCTCGATCGGCGCCGGCGAGGCGATGTTCCACGTGAAACATCAGCCGGGCATCACCCAGGGCCTCCAGGCCCGCGGCCATCTCGTCGCCTTCGACCTCGCGGCCGGCGCGGGCCGGAAAGAGGCCGCCGCGCTGCTGCGTCGCTGGTCGGAGACGGCCCGGCGGCTGATGGCGGGCGAGGCCGCCGCCACCGACGACACCGACGTGGCGCGGGACGCGGGACCCTCCTCGCTGACGGTCACCTTCGGTTTCGGCAACAGCTTCTTCACCCGCACCGGCCTGGAGAAGCAGCGCCCGGTCGCCCTGGACCCGCTCCCCGACTTCTCCTCCGACCACCTCGACAAGACACGCAGCAACGGCGACCTCTGGGTGCAGATCGGCGCGGACGACGCCCTGGTCGCCTTTCACGCCCTGCGCGCGATCCAGAAGGATGCGGGCAAAGCCGCCAAGGTCCGTTGGCAGATGAACGGCTTCAACCGGACGCCGGGCGCCACCGCCCACCCCATGACGGCCCGCAACCTGATGGGGCAGATGGACGGCACCCGCAATCCCAAGCCGGCCGACTCGGACTTCGACCAGCGCATCTTCGTCCCGTCGGGCAGCACCAAGGACCCCGCCTGGATGGCCGACGGCTCCTACGCCGTCGTACGCCGTATCCGCATGCTCCTCGACGACTGGGAGAAGCTGTCGGTCAAGGCTCAGGAGCAGGTCATCGGGCGCCGCAAGTCCGACGGGGCCGCGCTGTCCGGCGGCACCGAGACGACCGCGATGGACCTGGAGAAGACCGACGCGAACGGCGATCTGGTCGTCCCCATCAACGCGCACGCCCGTATCACCCGCCCCGACCAGAACGGCGGAGCGGCCATGCTGCGGCGGCCCTTCTCCTACCACGACGGCATCGACCCGGACGGCACTCCGGACGCGGGCCTGCTGTTCGTCTGCTGGCAGGCGGACCCGCTGCGCGGCTTCGTCACCGTGCAGCGCAAGCTGGACCGCGGCGACGCCCTGTCGCAGTACATCCGCCACGAGTCGAGCGGCCTGTTCGCGGTACCGGGCGGGGCGGCGAAGGGCGAGTACGTGGGGCAGCGCCTGCTGGAGGCATGAGGTCCGGGGACCCCGGGTCCGGGGCCTCGGGTCCGGGGCCTCGGGTCCGGGAGCCGGAGCCCGGAAGCTGGGGCGCCCGGAAGCCGGGAGTCAGGAGTCCGGGAGCGGGAAGTTACGCCTCCTCGGGCGGATTCATTCCTGCGTGGGGCTGTCCTGAGACACGTACACCTGCTTCGGCAAGGGCCATTAGGGTGAGGTCATGCCAGCGAGCTATGCGTATCTCGGCCCCGAGGGCACCTTCACGGAGGTCGCCCTGCGCACGCTTCCGGAGGCGGCCACCCGGCAGCTGATCCCGTACGTGTCGGTGCAGTCCGCGCTGGACGCGGTGCGCACCGGCGAGGCCGAGGCCGCCTTCGTGCCCATCGAGAACTCCGTCGAGGGCGGGATCACCACGACCCTGGACGAGCTGGTCGCGGGCACACCGCTGATGATCTACCGCGAGGTGCTGCTGTCGATCACCTTCGCCCTGCTGGTCCGGCCCGGCACCCAGCTCACGGACATCAAGACGGTCTCCGCGCATCCGGCCGCGCAGCCGCAGGTGCGCAACTGGCTGAAGGCGAACCTGCCGGAGGCCGCCTGGGAGTCGGCCGCCTCGAACGCGGACGCGGCCCGGCTGGTCCAGGAGGGCCGTTACGACGCCGCCTTCGCGGGCGAGTTCGCGGCCGCCCGGTACGGGTTGACCGCCCTGGAGACCGAGATCCACGACGCCGAGAACGCCCAGACCCGGTTCGTGCTGGTGGGCAGGCCCGCCCGGCCCGCGGCACCGACCGGCGCGGACAAGACGTCCGTCGTCCTGTGGCAGCGCGACGACCACCCCGGTGGCCTGCGCGACCTGCTGGGCGAGTTCGCCACCCGGGGCGTCAACCTCATGCTGCTCCAGTCCCGTCCCACCGGCGCCGGTATCGGCAACTACTGCTTCTGCATCGACGCCGAGGGGCACATCTCCGACCGCCGGATGGCCGAAGCCCTCATGGGGCTGAAGCGGATCTGCCGTGAGGTGCGCTTCCTGGGCTCGTACCCGCGTGCGGAAGTGAGCGTGGCAGATGTGGCGGCTCCGCTGCGCGGGACCTCGGACGGGGAGTTCGTGGCGGCGGCGGATTGGGTGGCGCGCTGCCAGGACGGCCGGTTCCAGTAGCCGTTCCGGCCGGTCCTATCTGCACATCTTCGTTATCCACAGAAGTTATCCACAGGACCGCTTCTCGACCTGGGGACAAGTCGACAACGAAGTGCCATCCAGTCGACAAATCGCCCTACAGCACCCCACCGCGACCCCCACCTGCCGAGTCACCCTTCGTCCACCTGTTTCCTTCGATCAATCCCTTGGGGCGATCCATATCCACCCGAAAGTGGGCTGGAGCCGGGTTTGGGCAAGGAATTGCCCACCTCGCACGGCGGTATCGGAATGATCCATTCCAATGTCCACAGATCTTTCGCACACCCTGTGGATAACCGTTTCGGGAGCGCGGACGCCTGTGGACAACGCCTTCCCCAAGTCCCCTCTCCCGCAAGGGAATCGAGTCAACGAGACGCCCGCCACATGCCCCGTCCCAGGGAGTGAGACACTTTTTATTGACACGTTGGGCAATTCACTCATAACGGAACGTAAGCCATGATTCGGAACGGGCCGCGCACCGCGCGGAATGGTGTCGTGAGCCGCAACCCCGCACGGGTAGCCTTGGCCGCGTGATTGACCTTCGCCTGCTCCGTGAGGACCCCGACCGTGCGCGCGCTTCCCAGCGCGCCCGTGGAGAGGACGTCGCGCTCGTCGACTCCCTCCTGTCCGCCGACGAGCGACGCAGGTCGTCCGGCGTCCGCTTCGACGAGCTGCGCGCCGAGCAGCGGTCACTCGGCAAGCTCATCCCCAAGGCCTCCGCGGACGAGAAGGCCGAGCTGCTGAAGAAGGCGAGCCAGCTCGCCGCCGACGTCAAGGCCGCCGACGCCGAGCGGGACGCGGCCGTCGCCGAGACCCAGGAGCTCCTGCAGCGCCTCGGCAACCTCGTGCACCCCGACGTGCCCGTGGGCGGCGAGGAGGACTTCGTCACCCTCGAGACGCACGGCACGATCCGCGACTTCGGCGCCGAGGGCTTCGAGCCCAAGGACCACCTGGAGCTCGGCCAGATCCTCGGCGCGATCGACGTCGAGCGCGGCGCCAAGGTCTCCGGCTCCCGCTTCTACTTCCTCACCGGCGTCGGCGCCCTGCTCGAGCTGGCCCTGGTCAACGCGGCGATCGCGCAGGCCACGGCCGCCGGCTTCACGCCGATGCTCACCCCCGCGCTGGTCCGCCCCCAGTCCATGGCGGGCACCGGCTTCCTCGGGCAGGCCGCCCAGGACGTCTACCACCTCGAAAAGGACGACCTCTACCTGGTCGGCACCTCCGAGGTCCCCCTCGCCGCGTACCACATGGACGAGATCATCGACGCGGACCGCCTGCCGCTGCGCTACGCGGGCTTCTCGCCCTGCTTCCGCCGCGAGGCCGGTTCGCACGGCAAGGACACCAAGGGCATCTTCCGCGTCCACCAGTTCGACAAGGTCGAGATGTTCTCGTACGTCACGCCCGAGGACTCGCAGGCCGAGCACCAGCGTCTGCTGGCCTGGGAGAAGCAGTGGCTGTCCTCGCTGGAGCTGCCGTTCCGGGTCATCGACGTCGCCTCCGGTGACCTCGGCTCCTCGGCCGCCCGCAAGTTCGACTGCGAGGCGTGGATCCCGACGCAGGGCAAGTACCGCGAGCTGACCTCGACCTCGGACTGCACCGAGTTCCAGTCCCGCCGGCTGTCGATCCGCGTCCGCGAGGGCAAGCAGGTCCGCCCGCTGGCCACGCTCAACGGCACGCTGTGCGCCGTCCCGCGGACGATCGTCGCGATCCTGGAGAACCACCAGCAGGCCGACGGTTCCGTGTACGTGCCCGAGGTGCTGCGCCCGTACCTCGGCGGCCGGGAGATCCTGGAGCCGGTGGCCAAGTGACCGCCGCGTTCCCCTACCGCCTGGTCGCGACCGACCTCGACGGGACGCTGCTGCGCTCCGACGACTCGATCTCGCAGCGCACCCGTGACGCCCTCGCCGCGGCCACCGCGGCGGGCGCCGCGCACATCGTGGTGACGGGCCGCGGGGTCCCGTGGACCCGGCACATCCTCGACGACCTCGGTTACGACGGTCTCGCGGTCTGCGGCCAGGGCGCCCAGGTCTACGACGCCGGCGCGCACCGCCTGCTGACCTCGGTGACCCTGGACCGGCAGCTGGCCGGTGTGGCGCTGGCCAAGATCGAGGCGGAGGTCGGCCCGCTGTACCTGGCGGCCAGCCGTGACGGCCTGGACGGGGACGTGCTGGTCGGCCCCGGTTACGCGGTCACCGGGGCCCTGCCGTCGACGCCGTTCACGGACGCGTCCGACCTCTGGTCCGCCCCGCTGAGCAAGATCTACATACAGCATCCCGAGCTGTCGGACGACGCGCTGGCCGCGGCGGCCCGGCAGGCCGCGGGCGGCTTCGTCACGGTCGCGATGGCCGGCGCGGGCATCGTCGAGCTGCTCCCCCTGGGCCTCTCCAAGGCCACGGGCCTCTCCCTGGCGGCCCGTCGCCTCGGCCTGAAGGCCGCCGACACGATCGCTTTCGGCGACATGCCCAACGACATCCCGATGTTCGCCTGGGCGTCCCACAGCGTGGCCATGGCCAACGCCCACGAGGAACTGAAGGCCGTGGCGGACGAGGTGACCACCTCCAACGACGACGACGGCATCGCCGTAACCCTGGAAGCCATGCTGCCCGCGTAGACATCCCGCGACCGATACCGCACGGGTTGGCGGCCCACACAAACACGCGGGCACCCCCCGGGCTCACCGACCGCCGTGGACGATCAGGGCCGGGAATCCGCTGGTACCGCAGGCGCAGCTCAACGCCGAGACGCGCCGGCCGCCGCAGGCGACCAGGGGCAGGGGAACGCGGGGACCGCAGGCGCAGGTAACGCGGGGACGCTCCGGTCGCCGCAGGCGATCAAGAGCAAAGGGACCGCGGGCACGGAAGGACGCCGGCACCGCTTGAGCCCGACGATCGCCGTAGGCGATCAGGAGACAGGGGACCACGGACGACGCTCGGGAACGCCGGCATCGCCGGAACCCGACGATCGCCGTAGGCGATCAGGGGCGCGGGGAACTGCGCGACCAGCCACGACACACCCGCACCCGCATTCCTTCCAGCACCAGCACGCACCCCCACGCATGCACGCGCGCACACGCACGAACCCACCCGGGTGCCACGCGCCGGCGCCAAGCCGCGCGCCCCGCACAACTCCCGCCCAGTCCCAGTGACAACGCCTCGCGGAGGATGCACGGATCGAACGTGCGCGGGGTTGCCCCCGACCACGGCTTAGCAAGCCGGTGCCTTGCCTCTCGGCCAATCCTCCGGGTGGGCGGCCCACGCGAGAGCGACAATCGCGTGCTCGAAGCGGCCGCCCCGGGCAGCTCCCCTGTACGGAACGGGTTCGACGGAGGGCTAACTACTCCGGAACCCGCACCTGGCTGCCCTGAAGGGAACTCGACGGACTGTCGTGCATGGACATCGTCGAGCTCCTCCCAGTCTGTGGCACCGGATCCCTTCCGGCCCTGCGGGTACAACCACTGTGCCCGGAGGACGAGTTGGGCGCCACCGAATAAAACACCCGTGCGAGTACCGGGATCGAGAGCCGGCTACCGGCGGCGCCACCTGCGTCGGCGTGCCTTGCTGAAGAACCAGCCCGCGGGCGGTTCGTCGGAGCGCCAGGGCTGCGGCTCGGGCTCCTCCGACCGCCAGCGTGCGGCCAGCATCCGGGCCCGGGCGGACGGTTCGGACGTGTCGGCGGCCCGTATGAAGTTCTCGTCCAGTACGAGGTCGTTCCACACCTCGCCCTCGGACCGCTCGCGACCGCCGCTCTCCGGATCGTCGTCCGCCATCCCGCCCTCCCCGCCACGTCCGTTCCGCCCAGTGTGCCGGGGCGCGGGTGAAGCCGCCGTCAAGAACGGTCGCCCCGCACCCCGGCACGTCCGGTCACTCCTCGCCGGCGAGCGTCAGCGCCCGCAGCTTCTGTCCCGCGTACCAGGTGGCCAGCACGGTCACCACGACCAGCAGTACCGTCGCCGTGGTCAGTCCGACGTCCGAGGTGACGAGTTCACCGCCCGCCACCTTGTGGGCGACGGCCAGCGACCACTGCTGGACGCTGAGCGTGCGCGCACCCGGTACCAGGGAGCCGAACAGGGCCTCCCAGACGAGGGCGTAGACGAGACCGAAGACGACCGCGTGCCGGGACACCGTGCCCAGCAGCAGGAAGACCGCCGCGTAGGCGATGGAGGAGACCAGCGCGGCCACCGTGTAGGCGACGGCGATCTGCTGGCCGTTGCCGTTGAGGATGAAGCCGGCGATGAGCGTG
This sequence comes from Streptomyces sp. NBC_00080, assembly GCF_045041255.1. Taxonomy (NCBI): domain Bacteria; kingdom Bacillati; phylum Actinomycetota; class Actinomycetes; order Kitasatosporales; family Streptomycetaceae; genus Streptomyces; species Streptomyces sp. NBC_00080. The sequence continues at coordinate 4,869,170 of NZ_CP108235.1, read as the reverse complement.
GGCAGCGCCGAGAACACCATCGTCACCGCGACCGCGACGATCAGCTTGGTGAAGATGATCGTCGGCCGCTTCAGCGGCTTGGACAGCAGGTACACCACGGAGCCGTCGTCGATCTCCGGGCCGATCGCGCCCGTGCCCGCGATGACGCCGATGATCGGCACCATCGTGGCGAGCGCGAGCCCGCCGAGCAGGTCGGACGCCGTCTGGTCGTCGGCGCCGGCGAGGCCGCGCACCACCACGGAGATGGCGATCAACAGCAGGGGCAGGGCGCCCAGGATGAGGGCCCGGCGACGGCCGAGCAGAGCCCGGTATGTGAGCCGGGCGACTGTGGGGTCGTACATCAGGGCCTCCTACGCCGCGACCAGGTAAGAGAACACGGACTCGAGGGACTCGTCGGACGGCGAGACCGTCAGCAGCCGGATGCCGTGGTCCCTGGCGACCCTCGGCAGCAGCGCGGTGAAGCGGCCGAAGTCGACGGCCTGGATACGCAACGCGCCCTCGGCGAGATCGACTTCGATGCCGGACGTCGACGGGTCGGCGATCAGCGCGGCCGCGAGTGCGCGGTCGTCGCTGGAACGCACCAGGTAGCGGTGCGGGCGGTCGGTCATCAGACGGCGGATCCTGCGGAAGTCGCCGCTGGCCGCGTGCCGGCCCGCGACGACGACCTCGATGTGCCAGGCGAGTTGCTCGACCTCTTCGAGGATGTGCGAGGAGAACAGCACGGTGCGGCCCTCGTCGCCCATGCGCCGCAGCAGGTCCATGAGCTGCATGCGCTGACGCGGGTCCATGCCGTTGAAGGGCTCGTCGAGCAGCAGCAACGACGGGTCGTGGACCAGGGCGGACGCCATCTTGACGCGCTGGCGCATGCCCTTGGAGTACGTGGAGATCTTGCGGTCCTGCGCGTACTCCATCTCGACCGTGGCCAGTGCCTTCTGTGCGGCCTTGGCACCCAGGCCGTGCAACTCGGCGTTGGCGACGACGAATTCGCGGCCGGTGAGGAAGTCGTACATCGCCTCGCGCTCGGGGACGATGCCGATGTGCCGGTAGATCTCCTCGTTGCGCCAGACCGGGCGGCCGTCGAGGGTGACCGTGCCGGTGGAGGGGGCCAGGAAGCCGCCCATCATGTTGATGAGGGTGGACTTTCCGGCGCCGTTGGGGCCGAGCAGACCGGTGACGCCGGGGCCGATGGTCATGGTGATGTCGTTGACGGCGACCACGTTGCCGAACCAGCGGGAGACGTGGTCGATGCTGAGCGTGGTCACAGTCCGACCCTTCGGTAGCGGCGCATCAGGAGGCCGTAGCTCGCGGCGATGAGGCCGAGGACGACGAGGACGTAGACGACGCCCTCCCCGTTGGAGGGGCCGATCCCGCCCGGGAAGGCGGAGGTGGCGCCCAGGAACGCGGACTGCACTCCGTCGATGAGGGTGACCGGCGAGAAGAGGCCGATCCAGGGGATGGACCCGGTGCTGTTCTGCGCGTCGGCGATGGCCTGGAGCGTGGAGACGGCGCCGTAGGAGATGGTCAGGACGGCGATGACGGCGGCGATGCCGAAGCCGCGCCGCGGGGTCACCGAGGCGATGACCAGGCCGAGGCCGGCGAAGAGCAACGAGAGCAGGGCCACGGAGACGAGTCCTTGAGCGAATCCCTTGGTCTGGTCCGCGAAGTCCAGCTTGGCCAGCAGCGCGCCGACGTACAGCACCAGCAGCGGGGCGGCGGTCAGGACGAAGAGCGCCGAGGCGAGTGCCGCGAACTTCGCGCGTACGTAGTCAGCGGTCTCGATGGGCCGCGAGAAGTACAGCGGCACGGTCTTGAAGCGGAGGTCGCGCGAGACGGACTGGGGCGCCTGCGAGGCGACGTACAGGCTGATGACGGCCTGCATGATGATCGCGTACCGCGTGTAGTCCACCGGAAGTTCGTCGGCCTTCGTGGCGACCGCGACGGCGACCATGATGGCCGCGGGTACGCACATCACCACGAAGAGCAGCATCGGCAGCACCTTGGACTTCACCGAGCGGCCGAGGCCGTAGGCGCCGCGCAGGGACTGCGAGTAGAGGGAGCGGGTGGCGTAGGCGCGGCCCAGCCGGGGACCGTCGTAACTGCGGTAGCCGATGTTGTGGATGCGGGTCTGGTCACCCGAGGGGGCGGTGACCGGGTGCTCAACTGCCATGGCCGACGGCCTCCTTCCGCTGCTGGTCGTTGGTGGCGTCGCCGTCCGTGAAGACCTCGGAGATGTGGTGCCTGCGCTGTTCCATGCGCACCAGGCCGAGGCCGAGGTCGGCGACCACGTCCCGGACGACGTCGTAGGTGTCCTCGCCCTGCGCGGTCAGCAGCAGGACGTGGCCCGCGCCCGGCAGGCCGCTGTTGCCGTCCAGAACGTCCACCCCGCGCGCGTGGAGCGCTTCGCGGACCGCGCGGGTGCCGTCCGGGTGGTCGTCGGTGTCGGTGACCTCGATCGCGAGGGTGGTCGTGGTCTGGGTGAAGTCGGTGGTGGAGCTGGAGCGCAGGAGCTTGCCGCCGTCGACGACCACGACGTGGTCGCAGGTGCGCTCCAGTTCGCCGAGCAGGTGGGAGGTGACCAGGACCGAGATGCCGAAGTCGGTGTGGATACGGCGGATCAGGCCCAGCATCTCGTCGCGGCCGACCGGGTCCAGGCCGTTGGTCGGTTCGTCCAGGAAGACCAGCTGCGGGTCGTGGACGAGGGCCTGGGCGAGTTTCACGCGCTGCTTCATGCCGGTGGAGTAGCCGCCGATGGGGCGGTAGCGCTCCTCGTACAGGCCGACATGTCGCAGGGTGTCCGCGGTGCGTTCCCGCGCGGCGGTGGGCGGCAGGCCGGACATGCGGGCCATGTGCACGACGAACTCGGTGGCCGAGACGTCGGGCGGCAGGCAGTCGTGCTCCGGCATGTAGCCGACCCGCTCGCGGATGTCGGCGCCCTTGCTCGCGACGTCGAGGCCGAGCACCTCGGCTCGGCCCTCCGTGGCGGGCGACAGACCCAGAAGGATCTTGATCAATGTGGACTTGCCGGCCCCGTTGGCTCCGACGAGGCCGGTCACACCGGGCCCGACGTCCACAGAGAGCCGGTCAAGAGCGGTCACCCGGGGGAACCGCTTGCTCAGGCTTTCGGTCGCGATCACAGTCACGTCATCGAAATTAGTGACGCACGCCACGAAAATCGTCAGACCTCAGAGCCGTCTTCGCATCAGACCTCAGATGTACGGGTCCTTAGGGGATGCCATGCCTGAGAGCTACGGGGGCGGCGACGGCGGGTTTTCCACAGGCTCCGCACCCCCTATTGACGCGGTCTCTAACAACTGTCACATTCAGCGATGTCAAGTTACGGACACGTAGCGCAGTCGACGGGGACTGGCTGGGACGGGGTGGCATGACGACGGCACCGACGGCAGGGACACGCGGACTCTCCGCCGAGCTGCGGGGATTCAGACGGGTGCAGCGGCTGGCGTACGACTGCGCGCAGGCCGTGGCCGCCGAACTGCGACCGGGTGTGACGGAGCGCGAGGCGGCGCGGATGCAGCGGGAGTGGCTGCGCGAGCGGGGCGTGCGCGACTGGTTCCATCTGCCGTTCGCCTGGTTCGGGGACCGCACGGCGTTCACCGGCTTCCGCGTCCCGTTGCAGTTCTTCCCCACCGGCCGTCGGCTGGAGCCGGGGATGCCGTTCATCCTCGACCTGGCACCGGTGTACGAGGGGTACACCGCGGACATCGGCTACTCGGGCGCGCTCGGCGCCCATCCCGTGCAGGAGAGGCTGATGACCGACCTCGCCGCACACCGGGAGCTGATCCTGCGCGAGGTGCGCGAGCGGCGTTCGCTGCGTGAGATCTACGCCGACGTGGACCGCCTCATGGTCCGCCAGGGCTACGCCAACCGGCACCGCGCGTATCCCTTCGGCGTGATCGCGCACAAGGTGGACCGGGTCAGGGAACGCCGCTTCTCGCCCCGGCTGTTCGGGTTCGGCACGCAGTCCCTCAAGGGGCTGGTGTCCGACGCGCTGCACGGCCATCGGGAGGGCTGGTCGCCGCTGTGGTCGCCGTACCGCTTCTCCGACCATCCACCGCGGCCGGGCCTGTGGGCGGTCGAACCCCATCTCGGGTTCCGGGGCACGGGCGCGAAGTTCGAGGAGATCCTCGTCGTCACGGACTCCGCGGATCCCGAGGAGAGCGCGTTCTGGCTCGACGACGATCTGCCGCATGTCCGCGGCTGGGCGGGCACGGGAGCGGCAACGGAGACGGCAGGGAAGGCGGAGCGGAAGTGACGTTGCCAGAGGGTGCGCGTGAGCGGCGGGTGCGGACCGGCGGGATCGAGCTGTGCGTGGCCGAGCTGGGGGACCCGGAGCGGCCGACGGTCGTCCTGGTGCACGGCTATCCGGACAGCAAGGAGGTGTGGTCCGAGGTCGCGTCCCGGCTGGTCGACCGGCACGGGTTCCATGTGGTGCTGTACGACGTCCGCGGGCACGGCCGTTCCGGCGTGCCGAAGCCGCTGCGGGGCGGATTCACCCTGGAGAAGCTCACGGACGACTTCCTGGCGGTCGTGGACGCGGTCAGCCCGGACCGGCCGGTGCACCTCGTGGGGCACGACTGGGGCTCGGTGCAGTCCTGGGAGTTCGTGACCGTCGAGCGCACCAGGGGCCGCATCGCCTCCTTCACCTCGATGTCCGGGCCGTCCCTCGACCACTTCGGCCACTGGATCAACAAGCGGCTGACCAGGCCGACTCCGCGCCGGGTCGGCCAACTCCTCGGCCAGGGAGCCAAGTCCTGGTACGTGTACCTGCTGCACACGCCCGTCCTGCCCGAACTGGCCTGGCGCGGCCCGCTCGGCAAGCGCTGGCCCGGCATCCTGCGGCGGATCGAGAAGGTTCCCGCCGGCGACTACCCGACGCCGTCGCTGGCGTCGGACGCGGCGCACGGAGCCTGGCTGTACCGGGACAACGTACGGCCGCGCCTGCGCCGCCCGCGCGCGGACGCGTACGCCCACGCGCCCGTGCAGCTCATCACGCCCTCGGGGGACCGGTTCCTGTCGGAGCGGCTGTACGACGGACTGGAGGACTGGGTACCGCGGTTGACCCGGCGCACCCTCCCGGCCGGGCACTGGATCCCGCGCACCCGGCCCGACCGGCTCGCCTCCTGGATCGACGACTTCGTCTCGTCGGTCGAGAGGGAGCGGGAGGCCGAGGCGGCGGGAGAGGCCCGCGGGGACGACGCGGGCGGGCCGGTGCGCAAGGCCGCCACCGGCCGGTACGCCGAGCGCTTCGCCGGTCAGCTGGTGCTGGTCACCGGTGCGGGCAGCGGTATCGGGCGGGCCACGGCGTTCGCGTTCGCCGAGGCGGGCGCCCGGGTGATCGCCGTCGACCGGGACGCCGAGAGCGCGGCCCGCACCGCCGAGATGTCGCTCCTGGTCGGCTCGCCCGAGGCCTGGGCGGAGGCGGTGGACGTCTCCGACGAGCAGGCGATGGAGAAACTCGCGGCGAAGGTCCACGCGGAACACGGTGTGGTGGACGTGCTGGTGAACAACGCGGGCATCGGGCTGTCGGGCTCGTTCTTCGACACGACGCCCGAGGACTGGCGCAGGGTTCTGGACGTCAACCTGTGGGGTGTCATCCACGGTTGCCGTCTCTTCGGCCGGCAGATGGCCGAGCGCGGGCAGGGCGGCCACATCGTCAACACCGCCTCGGCGGCCGCCTACCAGCCGTCCAAGGCACTGCCCGCCTACAGCACCTCCAAGGCGGCGGTCCTGATGCTGAGCGAGTGCCTGCGCGCGGAACTGGCCGACCAGGGCATCGGCGTCACGGCGATATGCCCCGGCCTGGTGAACACCAACATCACCGCCACGGCGACCTTCGTGGGAGTGGACGCGCAGGAGGAGCGGCGTCGCCGGAAGCGCTCCACGCGCGCGTACGGGCTGCGGAACTACCCGCCGGAGAAGGTCGCGGACGCCGTCCTGCGGGCGGTCGTGCTCGACAAGGCGATGGTCCCGGTCACTCCGGAGGCGCGGGGCTCCTACGCGCTGTCGCGTTTCCTGCCCAGGGCGTTGCGGGCGCTGGCGCGGGTGGGACCGCCGCTGTGAGCCGCCGCTCGGCCCCGCGGCGCCCGGCGGCGGACGCGGCCTCCGCCATGGCAACGACCGTTCGGGGAAAGACGCCTTGACCACCGGACCGCCCGCCGGGCCCCCGTACCGCATAGAGACGCTGGCGCATCTGACCGGCGCCACCGTCCGCACCATCCGCGCCTACCAGGACCGTGGCCTGCTCCCCCGCCCCGAGCGTCAGGGGCGGGCCAACCACTACTCCGACGCCCATCGCACCCGACTCCACCAGATCGCCGACCTCCTGGACCGCGGCTACACCCTCGCCTCCATCAAGGAACTTCTGGACGCCCACGACACCGGCCGTGGCCTGGGCGGTGTCCTGGGGCTGGTCGCCGAGGTGGACGGTCCGTGGACCGACGAGGAGCCCTCCCGCGTCTCCCGCTCCGACCTGACGGCCCGCTTCGGGGGCACCGCCGACGACAGGGCGATCGCCGACGCCGTGGCACTCGGCGTGCTGGAACCCGTCCCCGGTGACGAGGACGCCTTTCTCGTGCCCAGTCCCCAAGAGCTGGCAGTAGCGGTGGAGTTGCACGCTGCCGGGGTTCCACTGGGCGCGATCACCTCCCATCTAAGGGAGTTGAGGATCCAGGTCGAGCAGATCGCCGCCCGTTTCCTGGAGTTCACCACCGAGCACGTCTTCGCGCGCTATCTCGACGGACCGCACCGTCCGACCGACGCCGACGCGGCCGAGGCGGCCTCGCTCGTCCGACGGCTGCGCCCGCTCGCCCGGCAGACCGTGGACGCCGAACTGGCTCGGGCCATGCGCCTGTTCGCCGGTCATCACCTGCGTCGACACCTCGGCACGGGTGATACCCCGCCACCCCTGTCGGGAACACGGACGGTCCCGGTTCCGGTGGGGACAATGCGGGCCGTGGAGGCTCTGGTTGGCCCGGAGCATGCTGCGGGCTTTCTCGCTCTCGCGGCCGAACGGGAGGTCCGTGCCCGCGCCTTGGACCACCTTGTCTCAAGTCATGGGGCGTCAGATGATCTTGATGAAGAGGACTGAGGCGATGGCCAGTTGTCCACAGAATCGGCAACTGGCCTGTGGATAACTACAGTTGGCTGTGGACCAAACCTGAGCCCCAAAACTGAGTGCGTGATCTGCGTCTCTCACGTCATGCTGAGCGGATGAACGAAAGGGACCGGGACGAGAGACGCACCGTGAAGGTGTCGAAGTACCTCTCCAAGCACCTGCGACACCAGCCGGAGCGGATCGGCCTCACGCTCGACGAGGCCGGCTGGGTGGAGATCGACGAACTGATCGCGGCCTGCGCCGCGCACGGCTTCCGCTTCACCCGGGACGAGCTGGACCACGTCGTCGCGGCCAACGACAAGAAGCGCTTCGCGATCGACGGCAGCCGGATCCGCGCCAGCCAGGGCCACAGCGTCGAGGTCGACCTCGGGCTGCCCCCGGCGACCCCGCCGTCGTACCTCTACCACGGGACCGTAGCCCCCTCCCTGGACGCGATCCGCGCCGAGGGGCTGCGGCCCATGAACCGGCACGACGTGCACCTCTCGGCCGACCGGGAGACCGCGACCCGGGTCGGAGCGCGCCGGGGCCGCCCCGTGGTCCTCGCCGTCGACGCGGAAGCCATGCACCGTGACGGCCATGTCTTCCATGTCAGCGCCAACGGGGTGTGGCTGACGAAGGCCGTGCCCGCGCGGTACCTGCGCTTTCCCGAGCGGCACTGAGGCGCGGCTTCGGCTGCCGCGCCACCTCCTCTTTCGGCATGATCACAGGTATGGACCACCTCCCCACCACTGAGGCCGCCGTCACCGCCCTCCGGTCGATCGCCGCCCAGTACGCGCTCGAGATCGAGGTCACCCACGACATCGGCGCCGATCAGACCTCCCGCCGCACCTCCGCCGGCGTCGGCGTCACCACCGACCCTGACGGCTCGCTGCCGCACGAGGCCTACGTCGAACTCGGCGGCCGCCCGAGCGTGAGCGTGCGGCTCTACCCCGACGACGACGCCCTGATCACCGTAGACGGGGTGGAGTGCCCCGACGTCGACCGCGACGACGTCCCCGCCTTTCTCCGCTCTCTCTACGACGGCCACGCCTGGGTGAAGATCCGGCGCTTTCCGCCCGCTCACTTCCTGATGGTGCCGCTGCCGCAGGACCGCGTGCACAAGGAATTCATCCTGGTCGGCCTCAGCCCGTGGCTGGGCGGACGCGTACGGTGACTGTTTCACGTGAAACACGCTCGTCCGCATACGCTCGATGACATGAGTCTGCGTCTGAGCACCGTGATCCTCCCGCACCTGCGTTGGCACGAGGGGGGCCGTTCCACCTGGACACGGGCCGAGCAGCTCGGCTTCCACACCGCGTACACCTACGACCACCTGTCCTGGCGCACCTTCCGCGACGGGCCGTGGTTCGGCGCGATCCCGACGCTGACCGCCGCAGCGGCCGTCACCGACCGGCTGCGTCTGGGCACGCTGGTGACCTCGCCGAACTTCCGGCACCCGGTGACCCTCGCCAAGGAACTGATCTCCCTGGACGATGTCTCCGCCGGCCGGGTGACCCTGGGGATCGGCGCGGGCGGCACCGGCTTCGACGCCACCGCCCTCGGCCAGGAACCCTGGACCCCGCGCGAGCGGGCCGACCGCCTCGCCGAGTTCGTACCGCTGCTGGACCGGTTGCTCACCGAGGACTCCGTGTCGTACGAGGGCGACCACTACTCGGCGCACGAGGCACGCAACATCCCCGGCTGCGTCCAGCGCCCCCGGCTGCCCTTCGCGGTCGCCGCGACCGGCCCCCGCGGGCTGCGGCTCGCCGCGCGGTACGGACAGGCCTGGGTGACCACGGGCGACCCCAAGCTCTACGAGAGCGGCACCCCCGAGCAGTCGGTTCAGGCCATTCGCGGCCAGGTGGAGAGGCTCACCGACACCTGCGCCGAGATCGGGCGGGACACACAGGAGCTGGACAAGATCCTGCTCACCGGGTTCACACCGGACCGCGGGCGTCCGCTGGAGTCCCTGGACGCCTTCGTCGACTTCGCGGGCCGGCACCGGGAACTCGGCTTCACGGAGATCGTGGTCCACTGGCCCATCGCCGACTCCGTGTTCGCCGCGGACGAGAAGGTCTTCGAGCAGATCGCCATGGAGGCCCCGGCACAACTGCGCTGACCTCGGCATCAGGCCGTCCGCGGCCCGACGGTGTCTCATGTGTGCGGGCTCGCGCCCGACCGTGCAGGCATATGCGCGAGAATGGCCCGGTGACCTCAGCGACTCGACAGCCCGAGACCCCGGCCGCCACCCTCCCGCCCCGGCTGGTCGCCACCGATCTCGACGGGACTCTGCTGCGCGACGACAAGTCGGTGTCCCCGCGCACGGTCGCCGCCCTCGCCGCCGCCGAGGAGGCGGGCATCGAGGTCTTCTTCGTCACCGGCCGCCCGGCCCGCTGGATGGACGTCGTCAGCGAGCACGTCCACGGGCACGGCCTGGCGATCTGCGGCAACGGCGCCGCCGTCGTCGACCTGCACGGCGGCCCCGGCGCCCACCGGTTCGTGAAGGTGCGCGAGCTGGCCCGGGAGAACGCGCTGGACGCCGTACGGCTGCTGCGGGAGGCGGCGCCCGGCACCATGTACGCCATCGAGCAGACATACGGCTTCTACCAGGAGCCGGAGTATCCCAAGATGCACATGGAGATACCCGACACCCTCGCGCCGGCCGAGCGCCTGCTGGCGCCGGACGCCCCCGGGGCCGGCGAGCCGGTGTTGAAGATCCTCGCGTTCCACCCCACGATCGACCCCGACGCCTTCCTCACCCTCGCCCGGCTGGCCATCGGCGACCGCGCCAACGTCACCCGCTCCAGCCCCAGCGCCCTGCTGGAGATCAGCGGCCCCGACGTCTCCAAGGCCAGCACGCTCGCCCTGTGCTGCGCGGAACGCGGTATCTCCCACGAGGAGGTCGTCGCGTTCGGCGACATGCCGAACGACGTCGAGATGCTCACCTGGGCCGGCCGGTCGTACGCGATGGGCAACGCGCACGCGGACGTACTCGCGGCCGCCTCCGGGCAGACCGTCGCCAACAACGAGGACGGGGTCGCCGTCGTCATCGAGCAGCTGATCGCCGAGCGGGCGTAGCTCCGCCGAGGGACATCAGCCCTGCTCCCGCTCCACCGGCAGCCACAGTTCGGCGTCGGCCTCGGACCCGTCCGGTGACAGCCGGGTGCGCAGGACCTCCGGGCCGGGACGGCTGCGGTACGGGTTGGACGGGAACCACTGCGTGAACACGTCCCGCCACAGCTCCTGGATGGCCTGCGGTGCCGGCCCTGACGTGGTGAAGACGGCCCAGGTGCCGGCCGGCACGGCCAGGGCGGTCGTGCCCTCGGGAGCGGCCGCGGAAGTGATCACCCCTTGGTAGTAGTCGAGTTCGGTGCCCTCGGCCCGGCTCGGATCCAGGTCGTCACAGACCGCGACGATGCCCTGTGGCTCCTGGTCCGACAGCTTCTCCAGGCGCTCCAGGACCTGCCGGTCGATCCCGCGGACGAAGTCGATGATCGCCTGGTTCGGCCCCGTGTGCACCAAGGGCACCCGGGCCTTGAGGCCGGCGACGGTGAACGCCGGTCGGTCCACTACGCGATAGCGCATGCTGCTGCTCCCTTCGACGGTGAGACGGAAGGCCAGCCGGGGCTGGGACACGAGCGCGGCGCCGGTACGGCGGGCCTCGCCCGGCCCGACGCCGTGCACGCCACGGAACGCCCGGGCGAACGCCTCACCCGAGCCGTAGCCGTAGCGCACCGCGATCTCCAGCAGTGAGTCCCCTCCGGCGAGCACCTCGGCGCCCGCGACGGTCAGCCGCCTGCGCCGGATGTACTCCGACAGGGGCATACCGGCGAGCGCGGAGAACATCCGGCGCAGGTGGTACTCCGAGGTGGCCGCGCCGTGTGCCAGCGCCGACACGTCGATCGGCTCGTCGAGGTGGTCCTCGACGTACTCCATCGCCTGGTTGAGCCGCTCCAGCACTCCGGTCTCCTTCCGCTGTTGCGCTCACCACGCTAGGCGGCGGGCATCCGGCCGGACCCGACATCCTGTGCCCGATCAGGTCGGGTGCGCGGGGGGAGCCTCAGCCGACGGGCGCTCCGCGTGCCGCCAGCCAGGGCACCGGGTCGAGCGCCGAGCCCGCGTCGGGCGTCACCCGCACCTCGAAGTGCAGGTGCGGGCCGGTCGAGTTGCCCGAGGTGCCCGACTGCCCGATCCACTGCCCGGTGGTCACTTTGTCGCCCTGGTCGACGGTGACGGCGGCGAGATGCGCGTACTGCGTGCAGTAACCGTCGGGATGCCGCACCACGACCTCGATCCCGAACGCGCCCCCGCACGAGACCCGCACCACGCGGCCCGCACCGACCGCCCGTACCGGCGTCCCGATCGGCACCGCGAAGTCCTGCCCGGTGTGCCGGTTCGCCCAGCGCGCGCCACCGCTGCCGTACGCCGCGGACAGGGCATATGTCTCGACCGGTGTGACCCAGTCGCCCACGAAGTGCGTCGGCGGCTGGTCCAGGCGCACGGCACCGCGGCAGGAGCCCGCCGCCACCGACGCGTCCGCCCGACCCTGCAACTGCCATCGTGCCTGTTCGAGCTTGTCGTCGATGTCCTTCTTCAGCCGCGCGAGTTCCCGGGCACGCCGCTCCACGGCCTGCCAGGCCTCGACGGCCTTCGCCTCGTCGGCGGCCAGCCGTGCCTCCGCCCGCCGGTTCTTGCCGATCGCGTTGTCGACGGCGAGGTTCGCCTGCGAGAAGACGTGTTGGCCGCGCATCAGCTTGTCGGGGCTGCCCGCCAGGACCAGTTGCGCGACGACCGGCAGACCGCCACCGCCGCGGTACTGGGCGCGGGCGATACGGCCCAGGTCCTCGCGCAGCACGGCGATCTCCCGCCGCTCACGGGTGAGGAGTTCCTCCGCACGCCGGGCCTGCCCCCGCTGCTTCTCCGCCTCGCGCCGCCCCGCCTCGTACCGCTGCGTCGCCACCGCCGCGTCCTCGTACAACCGCGCCACCTGCGCGCTGATCCGGGAGTCCGAGCCGTCGCCGGGCTCACCCTCGGCGGCCGTGGGCCGGGTCGCGAACAGCCCGGACACGCACAGCAGAACCGGAACGAGCAGGACACGACCGCGAGGTGAGCGCATGTCAGCGATCGTGACCCGGCCACCGGTCCCCGGTCCTGTTCAAGTCGTACGCCTGGGGGACGAACCGCCTCTGATGGCTCAGTACGGCGCCTGCCACACCACCGTCGTACCGGCGCCGTCCGCCCCGATGCCCGGACCGTGCGCACTGTCTCCGCCGAGCGCCTCGGCCCGTCGCCGCAGGTTCCGCAGCCCGCTGCGCCGGCCGCCGTCGGGGATGCCGACACCGTCGTCGGCGACGGTCAGCCGCACACCCGGCCGGCCGTCGGGGAGGGTCACCGTCGCGTCGACGACGACGTCGACACGGGAGGCACCCGCGTGCCGGAAGGCGTTGGAGAGGGCCTCCCGGAGAGCCGCGACGAGGTTCTTGCCGGTGAGGTCGCCGACCAGGGTGTCGACCGGCCCGACGAACCGGTGCGACGGCGTGAAGCCGAGCGGCACGGCCACCGTGTTGATCTCCCGCAGCACCCGCGTGCGCAGCCCGGCCGGCGTCTCGGCGGGACCTTGCTGGAGCGCGAAGACCGCGCCACGGATCTCCTGGATGGTGACGTCGAGTTCGTCGACGGCCTTGGCGACGCCCTCCCGCACCTCGGGCACGACGGACCCGCGCTGGGCGCTCTCCAGCATCATCCCGGTCGTGAACAGCCGCTGGACGACGAGATCGTGCAGGTCACGAGCGATGCGGTCACGGTCCTCGAACACCGCGAGCCGCTCCCGGTCGCGCTGCGCCTCGGCCATCATCAGCGCGAGCGCGGCCTGTGAGGCGAACTGGACGGCGAGGGCCCGCTCGTCCTCCCCGAACGGCCTTTCCCCGCGGCTGCGGAGCATGACCAGGGCGCCGAGGACGCGCCCGTCGTTCCGGAGGGGGAGCAGCATGATCGGCCCGTAGCCTCGTGCGGACGCCGTGAGCGTGCGCGGATCGTCGCCGGCGTCCGCCACGAACACCGCCTGACCGTCGAGGAGTTCGGTGACGATCTCGCTGTCCGGCGGGACGACCTCGCCGAGCATCGTCGACGGCCGGTCCGCGGCCACGGCGACGATCTCCAGGCCGCCCTCGTCGGCGGGCAGCAGCACGACCCCTGCGGCGGAAGCGGACAGCCCGCGGGCCTGTTCGGCGACGACCTGGAGGGCGTCATGAGCGTCCCCGCCGGACAGCAGCGCCGTGGTGACGGCGACCGAGCCGTCGATCCATCGTTCGCGCTGCTGAGCGGCCTCGTACAGGCGGGCGTTGCCGATGGCGATGCCCGCCTCGGCGGCCAGCACCCGGGCCGTGGCCACTTCCTGATCGCCGAACGGCCGCCCGTCCCGCCTCTCCGCCAGACAGAGGGTGCCCAAGGCCTCCCCGTGGGCCCGGATCGGCAGGCGCAACCCGCCGTGTCCGTCGGGCAGTCGGCCGATGCGGCGGGCGGTCACCTCGTCGAGACCGTGGGATACGACGTCGGTCGGACCGTCGTGGCCCTCACGGACGACCCCGATCAGCGCGTACCGGGCCCGGGTCGACTCCACCGCCGTCTCACAGATCCGCTCCAGGGTGGAGCGCAGTTCCGGCGGGGGAGCGGAAAGCGGATCCGTGGACATGCCCTGAGCCTAATCAGCATGATTTGTCACGGAAAGTCGGGCTGGGCTCGGCAAGTCAGCGCGCCGCCACCAACAGCTCCGTGGCTTCCTCCCGTTCGGCCATCCTCCGCAACGGCCCCTCCGCCGACGCCAGTGCCGCGTAGGAACCCCGCTGCACCACCCGTCCCTCGTCCAGCACGATCACCTCGTCGACCGCCTCGAGACCGGCCAGCCGGTGGGTGATGAGCAGGGTCGTACGGCCCTCGGTGGCCGCCAGCAGGTCCTGGGTGAGCGCGTCGGCGGTCGGCAGGTCCAGATGCTCGGCCGGCTCGTCGAGCACCAGGACGGGGAAGTCGGCGAGCAGCGCCCGGGCCAGCGCGAGCCGCTGCCGCTGCCCGCCGGAGAGCCGGGCGCCGTGCTCGCCCACGAGCGTGTCGAGCCCGTCGGGCAGACCGTCGGCCCACTCCAGCAGCCGGGCTCGCCCCAGCGCGTCCCGCAGCTCCTCCTCGTTCGCCCCCTTCTTCGCGAGCAGGAGGTTCTCGCGGACCGAGCTGTCGAAGAGGTGCGCGTCCTGCGCGCACAGCCCGACGAGTCGGCGTACGTCGTCGCCGTCCAGGGCCCGCGCGTCCACCCCGCCGAGCGTGTACGAGCCCGTGTCGGCGTCCAGGAACCGCAGCAGCACCTGCGCGAGCGTGGTCTTGCCGGAGCCGGAGGGCCCGACGACGGCGATCCGGCGTCCCTGCGTCAGGGTGAGGTCGACCTCGGCGAGCGCGTCCCGGCCCTGCCCTTCATGCCGGGCGGCCAGGCCCCGCAGGACCAGCGGGAAGGGCGATGCGGGCGCCTGACGGGGACTCTCCGGCTCGCGCACGGGCTCGGGGGAGTCCAGGACCTCGTACACCCGCTCGGCGCTCCTGCGCACCCGTTGGCGGTACTGCACGGCCAGGGGCAGCCCCAGGACGGCTTCGAAGGCGGCCAGCGGGGTGAGGACGACCACGGCCATGGTCACGCCGCTCAGCCGTCCGTCGGCAACGGCCTGGGCGCCCACCAGGGCGGCGGCCGTGACGGTCAGCCCGGAGACGAGCGCGGTCAGTCCGTCGCCGAGGGCGGTGGCGGTCGCCGCGCGCGAGGCGATGCGGGTGAGCACGGAGTCGGCCGCGCGCACCCCCGCGCTACGGACGGGCAACGCGCCCGCGACGGTGAGCTCGGCGGTGCCGGTGAGCAGGTCGGCCGTGTGGGTGGCGAGCACCCCTCGGGCCGGGGCGAGCCGCCGCTCGGCCCGGCGCGCCACGGCACCGGTGACCAAGGGAACGCCGATCCCGGCCGTCAGCAGCCCGGCGGCGAGCACCGCCCCGGCCTCCGGCAGCAGCCACGCCGTGAAGGCGACGGACCCGACCGAGACGAGGACGGCGCAACCGGCGGGCAGCAGCCAGCGCAGCCAGTAGTCCTGGAGGGCGTCCACATCGGCGACAAGCCGCGTCAGCAGGTCACCCCGCCGGGTCGAGCGCAGCCCCGCGGGCGCCAGCCGCTCCAGCCGGCGCCAGACGGCGACCCGGGTGTCGGCCAGCATCCGCAGCACGGCGTCGTGGGACACGAGCCGCTCCGCGTACCGGAACACCGCCCGCCCGATGCCGAAGGCTCGGGTCGCCGTCACGGCCACCATCAGGTACAGCACCGGAGGCTGCTGCGAGGCCCGCGAGATGAGCCATCCGGAGGTGGCCATCAGGCCCACGGCACTGCCGAGGGCGAGGCTGCCGAGCAGCAGCGCGAGGGCGAGCCGCCCGCGTCGGGGGCCGGCCATGGCGCGGACCCGCGCGAGGACGCCACCGCCGGTCACGGTGAGCCCCGCCCCGGAGTCGTCGCCGACGGGCAGTGCGGCCACATCTTCCGACGGGGCCGGAGCGTTCTTGGGCGCGGCCTCCACGGGCACGGGTGCCTCGGCCTCGGCCAGCCGCACCACACGGTCCGCCACCGCCAGCAGCGCCGGCCGGTGCACGACGAGCAGGACGGTCCGGCCGGCGGCGAGGCGCCGCACGGCCGCCACCACCTCCGCCTCGGTCTCCCCGTCGAGCGCGGCCGTCGGCTCGTCCAGCAGCAGCACGGGCCGGTCCGCGAGGAACGCCCTGGCCAACGCCAGGCGCTGCCGCTGCCCGGCGGACAGCCCAACCCCGTCCTCGCCGAGCACCGTGCCGGTCCCGGCGGGCAGCGCCTCGACGAACTCCAGCGCCCCCGCGTCCGCCAGCGCCCGGTGTACGGCCGCATCGTCGGCGTCGGGACGCGCCAGCCGTACGTTCTCGTCGATCGTCCCGGCGTAGAGGTGCGGGCGCTGCGGCACCCATGCGACCCGAGAGCGCCACTGCTCCAGGTCGGCCGACGCGAGGTCGACTCCCCCGGCCAGAACCCGGCCCGCGGCCGGCCGCACGAACCCCAGCAGCGCGTTGAGCAGGGTCGACTTGCCCGCGCCGCTCGGTCCGACCAGCGCGACCGTCTCCCCGGGTTCCACGGTGAACGACACATCCGCGACGGCGTCGGCGGAGCGCCCGGGGTAGCGGACGGTCACGCCCTCGAAGGCCACCCCTCCCTCGGCGACCGCGACCGTGCCCGGCACCGGTGCCGGGGTCTCCAGCACTTCGAAGATCTCCTCGGCGGCAGCCAGCCCCTCGGCGGCCGCGTGGTACTGCGCCCCGACCTGCCGCAGCGGGAGGTACGCCTCCGGCGCGAGCACGAGGATCACCAGGCCGATGTACAGGTCCATCTCACCGTGCACGAGGCGCATGCCGATCGTCACGGCCACCAGAGCCACCGAGAGCGTCGCCAGCAACTCCAGGGCGAACGACGAGATGAAGGCGATCCGCAGCGTCCGCATGGTCGCCTGTCGGTACTCGCCGGTGATGCGCCGAATCGACTCGGCCTGCGCCTTGGCCCGCCCGAACACCTTGAGCGTGGGCAGCCCGGCGACAACGTCCAGGAAGTGGCCGGACAGCCGGGACAGCAACCGCCACTGACGGTCCATCCGCGACTGTGTGGCCCAGCCGATCAGCACCATGAAGACCGGGATCAGGGGCAGGGTGCCGACGATGATCGCGGCGGACACCCAGTCCTCCGTCACAATCCGGGCGAGCACCGCGACCGGTACGACCACCGCCAGCCCCAGCTGCGGCAGGTAGCGCGAGAAGTAGTCGTCGAGGGCGTCCACGCCTCGCGTGGCGAGGGCGACCAGCGAACCGGTACGCCGGCCGCTGAGCCAGTTCGGCCCCAACGCGGTCGCCCGCTCCAGCAGCCGACCCCGCAGTTCCGACTTCACAGCGGCACTCGCGCGGTGCGCGGCGAGTTCGGTGAGCCAGGCCACCAGCGCCCGGCCGACCGCCACGGCCGCCAACAGCAGCAGGGGGGTACGCAGTTCGGCGACGGACAGACCGTGCTCGAAGGCCCCCACCACGACCTCGGCGATGAGCATCGCCTGCGCGATGACCAGGACCGCTCCGACGGCACCCAGACCGACGACCGCCACCAGGAAGAGACGGGTGGCGCGGGCGTACCGGAGGAGGCGCGGGTCGATCGGTTTCACGTGAAACACCCTCTTCTCAAAAAGCGTGTTTCACGTGAAACACGCTTTCTCCTCATGGGGTGTGTTTCACGTGAAACACACCCCACGTCAGACTCAGTGCGCGGCCTCGGCGATGTGCTGCGTACCGATCCGCTTACGGAACACCCAGTACGTCCAGCCCTGGTAGAGCAGCACGATCGGTGTGGCGATCCCCGCACACCAGGTCATGATCTTCAAGGTGTACGGGCTGGACGAGGCGTTGGTCACCGTGAGGCTCCAGTTCTCGTCGAGCGTGGACGGCATGACGTTCGGGAAGAGCGTCAGGAACAGCATCGCCACGGCGGCCACGATGGTGACGCCGGAGAGCGCGAACGACCAGCCCTCGCGTCCCACCTGGTTCGCCACAAGCGCCGCGACCAGGGCACCGACCGCCACGACCAGGGCGACCAGACTCTTGGCGTCACCACTGTCGATCTGCGTCCACAGCAGGAAGATCGAAGCGAACACGGCGGTGGCGAGCCCCACCTTCAGGGCCAGCTTCCGCGCCCGTTCCCGGATCTCGCCGACGGTCTTGAGCGCCGTGAACACCGCACCGTGGAAGGTGAACAGCGTCAGGGTCACCAGACCGCCCAGCAGCGCGTGCGGGTTGAGCAGGTCCCAGACGTTGCCCACGTACTCGAAGTCCTGGTCGATCTTGACGCCCCCCACGATGTTGCCGAAGGCGACGCCCCACAGGAACGCGGGAAGGAGCGAGGTCCAGAAGATCGCGGTCTCCCAGTTGCGCTGCCAGTTCTCCTCGGGCCGCTTCGCCCGGTATTCGAAGGCGACGCCCCGCACGATCAGACAGACCAGGATGAGCAGCAGGGGCAGGTAGAAGCCGGAGAAGAGCGTGGCGTACCACTCGGGGAAGGCGGCGAAGGTCGCGCCGCCCGCCGTGAGCAGCCACACCTCGTTGCCGTCCCAGACGGGCCCGATGGTGTTGATGAGCACCCGCCGCTCGGGCCGGTCCCGGGCGAGCAGCTTGGTGAGGATGCCGACCCCGAAGTCGAAGCCCTCCAGGAAGAAGTAGCCGGTCCACAGGACGGCGATCAGAACGAACCAGACGTCGTGCAGTTCCATGACTGTGCAGCTCCCTCGGCCTAGTAGGAGAAGGCCATCGGCTTGTCGGCGTCACGGGAGTCGCCGCCGATCTTCGTGGGCGGGTTGAGGTCGGCCTCGGTGAGCTCGGGCGGGCCGGCCTTCACGTACTTCACCAGCAGCTTGACCTCGATGACGGCGAGGATCGCGTAGAGCGCCGTGAAGACGATCATCGACGTGAGGACCTCACCCTGGGAGACCCCGGGGGAGACCGCGTCACGGGTCTGGAGGACGCCGTAGACGACCCAGGGCTGACGGCCCATCTCGGTGAAGATCCAGCCCCAGGAGTTGGCGATCAGCGGGAAGCCCAGCGTCCAGATCGCCGCCAGCCAGTAGAGCTTGGTGAGCTTCGGGCTGAGCGCCTTGTTCTTGAACAGCACCACGTGCGGCACCTCGTCCTCGCCGACCCTCAGGTGCTGCGGCAGCAGGAACTTCTTGCGGGTGAGCCAGAGCCCCGCCAGGCCGATCGCGAAGGACGTCATGCCGAAGCCGATCATCCAGCGGAAGCCCCAGTAGGCGACGGGGATGTTGGGCCGGTAGTCGCCGGGACCGTACTTCTCCTGTTCGGCCTTGTTCACGTCGTTGATGCCGGGGACGTAGGAGCTGAAGTCGTCGTTCGCAAGGAAGGACAGCAGGCCCGGGATCTCTATGGCGACCTTGTTGTGCCCCTTCTCGACATCGCCGTAGGCGAAGACCGAGAACGGCGCGGGTGCCTCGCCGTCCCACAGGGCCTCGGCGGCGGCCATCTTCATCGGCTGCTGCTTGAACATGACCTTGCCGAGGGTGTCACCGCTGATGGCGGTGAGCAGACCGGCGATGACCACCGTGATCAGGCCGAGCCGCAGCGAGGTCTTCATCACCGGGATGTGCTTCTTGCGGTACAGATGGAAGGCGGCGATGCCGACCATGAAGGCGCCACCGGTGAGGAAGGCCGCGGACATGGTGTGGAAGACCTGGCTGAGCGCGGTGTTCTGGGTCAGCACGGCCCAGAAGTCGGTGAGCTCGGCCCGCCCCTTCTCCTTGTTGATCCGGTAGCCGACGGGGTGCTGCATCCACGAGTTGGCCGCGAGGATGAAGTACGCCGACAGGATCGTGCCGATCGAGACCATCCAGATGCAGGCCAGGTGGATCTTCTTCGGCAGCTTGTCCCAGCCGAAGATCCACAGGCCGATGAAGGTGGACTCGAAGAAGAAGGCGATCAGGGCCTCGAAGGCGAGCGGGGCGCCGAAGACGTCCCCGACGAAACGCGAGTAGTCGGACCAGTTCATGCCGAACTGGAACTCCTGCACGATGCCGGTGACGACACCCATCGCGATGTTGATCAGGAAGAGCTTGCCCCAGAACTTCGTCGCCCTGAGGTACTTCTCGTTCTCCGTGCGCACCCATGCGGTCTGCAGCCCGGCGGTGAGGGCCGCGAGGGAGATCGTCAGGGGGACGAAGAGGAAGTGGTAGACGGTGGTGATGCCGAACTGCCAGCGCGCCAGGGTCTCCGGCGCCAGAGCCAGGTCCACGTCGTCACTCCTTACCTCACGCTCGTGGATCACGCTTGTGAAAGCGTTCACATTCACAAGCTAGTATGACTCACTGATTTTCGATAGACGAAGGGGGGTCCCGCCTACCCGCGGAAACCCCCCCTGCGCCCCCTGCTGACCAGCCGAAACGGCGCGGTCGACGCGCTAGACCTCCTTGCGGAACCCTTCCGTCACCTTCAGGAAGATGTCGTTCGCCTCGTTCTCCCCGATCGTCACCCGCACGCCCTCGCCCGGGAACGGCCGCACCACGACGCCCGCCTGCTCACACGCGGCAGCGAAGGGGACGGTGTGCTCGCCGAGCCGCAGCCACACGAAATTGGCCTGGGTCTCGGGCACCGTCCAGCCCTGCGCGCGCAGCCCCTCGACCACCCGGAGGCGCTCGCACACCAGGGAACCGACCCGGCCGAGCAACGCGTCCTCGGCACGCAGCGAGGCGATCGCGGCCTCCTGCGCGAGCTGGCTCACACCGAACGGCACCGCCGTCTTGCGCAGGGCCTCCGCCACCGGCCCGTGGGCGATGGCAAAGCCGATGCGCAGGCCGGCGAGGCCGTAGGCCTTGGAGAAGGTCCGCAGGACACAGACATTGGGCCGCTTCCGGTACAGCTCCACGCCGTCCGGCACCTCGGGGTCGCGGATGAACTCCCGGTACGCCTCGTCGAGCACGACCAGCACGTCACGCGGCACCCGGTCGAGGAACCGTTCCAGCTCGGCCCGCTTCACCACGGTGCCCGTGGGGTTGTTGGGGTTGCAGACGAAGATCAGCCGAGTCCGCTCGGTGATCGCGTCGGCCATCGCGTCCAGGTCGTGCACATCCCCCGGCGTCAGCGGCACCTGTACCGCCGTCGCGCCGCTGATCTGCGTGATGATCGGATAGGCCTCGAAGGACCGCCAGGCGTAGATCACCTCGTCGCCGGGGCCCGAGGTGGCCTGGACCAGCTGCTGGGCGACACCGACCGAGCCGGTGCCCGTCGCCAGGTGGGAGGCGGGGACGCCGAACCGCTCGGACAGCTCGTTGATCAGAACCGTGCAGGCCAGGTCCGGATAGCGGTTGAAGGAGGCGGCAGCCGCCGTCACCGACTCCATCACGCCCGGCAGCGGCGGATAGGGGTTCTCGTTGGAGGACAGCTTGTAGGCCACGGGGCCACCGCCCGCGGCCGGCTTGCCCGGCTTGTAGGTGGGGATCCCCTCCAGCTCGGCGCGCAGCTTGGGGCTCGTCTCGCTCACCGCAGTCCTCCTCGTGACCACCACCGGCTTCAATACTGCTCACCTTATGAGGATTCGGCGCGGGTGCGTACAGCTGAGCAGGGACCGGCGCCCGAAACGGAGAGACCTCTGCGACTTCTGGGGACGAAGCCGCACGAAGGCGTACGCGTCGGGGGGCGCGCTGCACATATATCTACGCGCCGGTAGTGCACTCCGTGGCGCGCATCCCTCGTGCAGGTGAGTTGAGACCTCTTCGAAACATCGGTGCGTTGGCAGGCTCATCCGTGCCGACACGTCACGTCTTGGCATTGACGGAGTCAAGTACCTTTATTTCCAAGGTACTTGGCCCCGTTTAGCCTTGCAGAAACGTGCCTGTCAACGCGTGCATATGCGTCCGCCCTACCCCACCGGATGAGCCCTACTATCGGCTCGCCATGACAGCAGCAGGGAAGCACCAGGTGAGCCGCGCGGAAACCTCACGCCGAGGCAGCCGGCCGGGCCGGGCGGGCATCAGGGACGTGGCCGCCGCCGCCGGAGTCTCCATCACGACCGTCTCCGACGCCCTCAACGGCAAGGGCAGGCTTCCGGATGCCACCCGTCGCCATGTCCGCGAGGTCGCAGACCGACTCGGCTACCGCCCCTCGGCGGCGGCCCGAACCCTCCGTACCGGCAAGTCGGGCCTCATCGGCCTGACCGTGACGACCTACGGGGATGAACCTTTCACCTTCACCGAGTTCGCCTACTTCGCGGAGATGGCGCGCGCCGCCACCTCGGCCGCGCTCGCCCGCGGCTACGCGCTCGTCATCCTCCCCGCGACCTCACGCCACGACGTCTGGTCAAACGTGGCTCTGGACGGCACGGTCGTCATCGACCCGTCCGACCAGGATCCGGTGGTCAGCGAGCTGGTCCGACAGGGCCTGCCGGTCGTCTCCGACGGCCGCCCGGCCGGCGCGCTCCCGGTCACCGCGTGGGTGGACAACGACCACGAGGCCGCCGTCCTCGACATCCTCGACCACCTGGCCGACGCCGGCGCCCGCCGCATCGGCCTCCTCACCGGCACCACCACGGACACGTACACACACCTGTCGACCAGCGCGTACCTGCGGTGGTGCGAGCGGGTCGGTCAGGATCCGGTCTACGAGGCCTACCCCGCGCACGACCCGTGCGCGGGCGCCGTGGCCGCCGACCGGCTGCTGGCCCGCCCCGACCGCCCCGACGCCGTCTACGGCCTGTTCGACCCCAACGGCACCGACCTGCTCGCCGCGGCCCGCCGTTACGGGCTGCGGGTCCCCGAGGACCTGCTGATCGTGTGCTGCAGCGAGTCCACGGTGTACGCCAACACCGAGCCGCCCGTCACGACCCTCTCGTTGAAGCCGCGCCGCATCGGTACGGCGGTGGTCCAACTCCTCATCGACGCGATCGAGGGCGAGGAAGCGGACCGCCCGGTCGAGCAGGTCATACCGACCGAACTGTTCGTACGCACCTCTTCGCAGCGACGCCCCCCTCGGACCACGGTCAGCCCACCCCGGGCGCCGGAGGAGAAGTAGCCCGCCGCCGCTCCCCACGGCCGACGCCGACGCCATGGTGCGGTTCGTGGGGAGCGGCGGTCTGTGCGAGGGGCGACCCGGGGGTGGGGGTGAGGTCCGTTCGTGGCGGCAGGGGCGGAAGGGACGTCCGCACCAGGCAGCCCGGGGGCTGGGGGCGGGCTGGTGGCCGGACGGGCCGGGCCAGGCGGGCCGCGTCAACGAAAGTTGGTGGGAGGCACGTACGGGCGATTTCCGGCGGTGCCGGAGACAGCAGACGTCGCTTCGGTCACAGTCGCCTCGTCGACCTTGCTCCGGCCGCCGAAATGATCCTTGCCCGGCCGATGCCGTCCCCCGCTCCGTCCGACGGAGCAGCCCGCGGGGGTGGGGGCGGGTGCGAACAAGGCGCGCGCCGGGTGAGTACGGACTGCCGAAGCCCGGCCCAATCGGGGCGAAAGCCGCGATGAACTGGAGCCCTGCTCCGATTCACCACCCCTGGGTCATCACACGGCACGATCCGCATTCCTATGATGGACGCACGGCACCGCGGGCCGCTGCGACCAGGCAGCCCGAAGGGTGCAGATGCGGCGCGATGGTGGAGGGGTCTGATGACTCAGGGGGCCGGTCAGGGACCCGAGGTGGAGCGGACGGCGACGTTGCGCGACTTCCGGGTGCCCGCGTACGTCCACGAGACCGGTCCGTACGACCCCGGCACGGAACCGGGCAACGCCGCGCCGCCTCTCGAAGAGCCGCTGGAGCACCCGGACGGCTACACGCCCACCCAGCGCGACCTGCCCGTCATCAGTCGCCGCGGCGACACCCTCCAGGTGACCGTGGACCCGGCAGCCGTCCAGGCCACGCCGGCCGCGACCGGCCCGGGACCGCTGTTCGTCGTCGGCGACGTCCACGGCTACCTCGACGAACTGGTGGCCGCGCTTCAGGAGAAGGGCCTGGTCGACTCCGCAGGCAACTGGTGCGCCGGCACCGCCCGGCTGTGGTTCCTCGGTGACTTCACCGACCGCGGTCCGGACGGCATCGGCGTCATCGACCTCGTCATGCGGCTGTCCGCCGAGGCCGCCGCCGCCGGCGGGTACTGCAAGGCCCTCATGGGCAACCACGAACTGCTGCTGCTCGGCGCCAAGCGCTTCGGCGACACGCCGGTCAACTCCGGCGCGGGCACCGCCACCTTCCAGGCGGCCTGGCTGCTCAACGGCGGCCAGAAGTACGACATGGACCGTCTCCAGGATCACCACCTCCAGTGGATGGCCCGCCTCGACGCGGTCGAGGAGGTCGACGGCCACCTGCTCGTGCACTCGGACACCACCGCCTACCTCGACTACGGCGACTCGATCGAAGCGGTCAACGACACCGTCCGCGAGACGATCACGCGCAACGACGCGGACGAGGTGTGGGATCTGTTCCGCAAATTCACCAAGCGCTTCTCCTTCCGCGACGAGGGCGGCGCCGACGCCGTACGCTCCCTGCTCGATACGTACGGCGGCACCCGCATCGTTCACGGCCACAGCCCGATTCCCTACCTGCTGGGCGAAGTCGGCTCCGAGGACGGCGAGGACAACGGCGGTCCGCACGTCGAGGGACCGCACCTCTACGCGGACGGGCTCGCCATCGCGATGGACGGCGGCGTGACGATGGCCGGAAAACTGCTGGTCCAGCAACTGCCCCTGGAAATCTGAGCATTCCCGGGGCGGTTCCCGGGGCAGAAGTACCCCACTGTGGATCCGTCGGCGACATCGCAGGCCAGGGGCCAATTTCGGCAAACCCCCTGTCACCTCATGCCGTCACCGCTCTACCATCGGGTTATCCGTAGCAGGCTCCCCTCCGTTTCTGCCCGACGGCTCGTTGGCATGCGAGCCCCAAGCCCTACGGAGCATCGGGGGATGCAGATGAACAGCGTTCCGCAGCACCTGAACAGCGAGGACCGCCAGGAGTACGAGCGGATCCTCGACGAGGCGCTGCGCTCCGCCCCACACCACCCGGAACTGGCCGCAGTCGGACAGCGGCTCAACCCCGAACAACTGCGCACCATGGCGCTCAACGCCTCCGCACTCATCACGGTGGCCGCGGCGGCCGAGTACCAGCACTACGTGAAGGTCCGCGAGGAACTGCGCCACCCCGCGCCGTCCACCCCGTCGTCCCCGTCCGAGACCGGCTCCGCGGAGCCGGGCGTGGCCGCGATGGGGCTCGCCACCACCATGGGGGAGGCGGCCCAGGCCGCCGAAGCCGCCGGGGCGGGCGCCGTCGCCGCCGTCCTCACCCCCGTGCTCGCCGGGACCGCCGCGGTGATCTTCCTGCTCGTCGGCTATCTCCTCAGGGTGCTGGACCCCGAGCAGGCGTTCGCCCGGACCATGGTCACCGCCGGCTGGACGTTCGGGGCCGTGGCCGTGGCCGCGATCCTCGTCGCCACCGTCGCGCTGCTGCTCACCGCCCTGCGCAACCGGCCCTCCTTGGAGGCCGGACCGTACGGCGAACTCAGCGAGGAGGTCGACCAGGCCAGGGAAGCCTGGCGAGATGCCCTGCTGGAACGCGGCATCCTGCCGTTCCTCCGGGAGGCCCTCGCCGATCCAGGCACGGCGGCGGCCCTGCACACCGACCCGGTGCCACCGGCCCCGATCAACCGCCTCCCGAAGATCGGCTACGACCGCCCGGGCTTCAGCAGCCCGGACGACGGCCGCTCGACCGGCCCGCGCCCGAGTTTCAGCAGCCCGGACTACAGCAGCCCGGACTTCGGCGGCCCGGAGCACCAGCCGGAATAGGCACTCGGCTTGCGCCCCCGCCGACCCCACCGAGGGGAGCGCAAGCCGTACGCCGGGCGCCGTACAGCCGGGCGCCGGACGGCTCTGGCGGAGAGCCGCCGCACGGATCGGTGCTGCTCTGATCGGTGCTGCTCTGCGGTGCTCAGCGCTGCCCCTGAGCGGGTCGCAGTCACAGGGGCGGCAGCCCGACGTCGCACATCCGGGCATCCGGGCATCCGGGCATCCGATCAGAGGATGCCCGCGCGGCCGGCCGCGGTGACCCAGCTGGGAAACTCGGACAGCAGCCGGTCATAGAGCTCCTGGTCGGGGAGGGTGCTGATGTCGTCCACGGAGAAGAAGCCCACGTTGTCGACTCGGCGTCCGGGCAGTGTGTCGAAGCGCTCCAGGACGCCGTAGTTGGACCGGCCGAGCCCCACGAACTGCCAGAAGATCGGCTCCTCGACCGCCGCCCGCAGCTCCCGCTCGATCGCCGCGTCGCGGTAGACCCCTCCGTCGGAGAAGAACAGCACCAAGGTCGGGGCGGCCGCCGGATTCTCCCGGACATACGACCTGACCTGGGAAATCGCCTTCTGTTCCTCGTTCTGGATGCCGACCGAGCGCATGTCTACCTGCCCCGGCTCCATCCCCTTGCGGGGCTTCTTGCTCCGCCGGAACAGACTGATCTCACCCACCCGCACATGCAGCCGCAGCCACTCGGGGAGTTCACCCAACCGCAGGTCGGGAAGGCGAGCGGCATCGCTGGCGAAGGTCCAGGCCTGCATCTCGCCGTCGTCGTCGAGTTCTGCCGCCACCGCAGCCATCCGCTCCACGACGTCCGCCACCACGCCGCGTGAGTACAGGAACGCCATGGACCCGGAGGCATCGAGGACGAGCACGACCCGCGCGCTGATCCCCACCGCCCCCCGCTTGCTCAGACTGACGGCGACCTGCTCCTTGCGCAGCGACAGCCGCTTACGCATGTCGACGGGAAGCCGCTCCTCCCCCTTGGTCAGACGGGGGCCCGACGGTGGGGTGGTTGTCGGCGGGGTGAGCGGGGGCGGGGTGAGCGGGGGTGGGGTGATGGTCCGTGGGGTGACCGCAGGTGGGGCTACGGCAGGCGGGGTGGGCGCCGGGCGGTGCGGAGGGGTGGCCGCCTGCTCCGGCTCGTCGTCGACCGTGATCCCGAAGTCCCTGGCCACCCCCGCGAGCCCGGAGGCGTACCCCTGCCCGACCGCCCGGAACTTCCAGCGCCCCTCGCGCAGGTACAGCTCACCGGCGATGAACGCCGTCTCCGTGTCGGCCTGCATCTCGAAGCGGGCCACTTCGGAACTCCCGTCCCCACCGAGGAGTCTCAGGGTCAGTCCGGTCACCTGGCCGAACGTGCCCCCGTCGGCCGACGCGCACAGCACCACACGTGTGATGGCGCCCTCCAGCGACCGGAGGTCCACCCGGACGGCGTCGGTCTTGACACCGGCTTCGCTCCGCTTGCCGACGTGCCGCACGGCGCCGGACGCGTGCAGCGGCTGGTTGTAGAAGACGAAGTCCCTGTCGTCACGCACTCGACCGTCCTGCGCCAGCAGCAAGGCCGAGGCATCGATGTCCGGCCCGCCGGCCCCTTCGGCCCAGCTGAGTTCGACCCGTACATCCGGCACGTCGACCGGCAGATTGGCACCCTTGCTCAGGGATCGCGCTGTCATGGAGGCAAGTCTGCCGAGCCGACGCCCTGGGGCAACCGAACGAGCGCGATTCCTTCCTCCTGGGCGACCGCCAAGAGCGTGCCGTCGGGACGCAGTGCCGCGACCGGTGTCGGTATGTGGGTGACTCCGTAGGCACCCACACGGCGCGACACCTTCACCTCGGGCCACTCCGCCGGCACTTCACCGGTGATGACGTCGATCAGCCGAGGGTGGCCGTGCAAGGAGACGACGCGACCACCACCCGCGAGCAGCGTGCCGACCTCGAAATCGACAGGGCTCCGGTGCAGCCACGCGCGCTGGGACAATGACCACACTCCGATCCGACGAGGTCCGAGCGAGGCGACCTCCTCGTCGTCGAGGGACTCGTCCCCGGTCGCCACCGCCAGTCGGTCGTCGTCGAGCCAACAGGCCGACTCCACCTCGGCGTCGATCCCCGGCTGCATCGGCAACACCCCGCGCCCGTCCAGTACGGCCGGGTCCGCCAGCGCGCTCTCCAGATCGAAGACCTCGACGATCCCGTACGGATGCCACACCCAGCCGGCCACCAGCAGGTGCCGTCCGTCCCCGCTCACCGACAGCCGGGAATGGAACACGTCCTTCGGTTCGCGCGCGCCGGTGGTGAGCCGCTGTCCTGACGCCACGTCCTCGATCTCGAGAACGTTGTACTCCTCCGGACAGTGGACCAGGATCTCCCGGCCGTCCCTCAGGACCCCCAGGGCCACGGGGTAGTCGTAGTCCTCAGCGTGATCCTGGCTGCGCGTCAGTACACGGAGGGGCTGCGTTCCCTCCAGCAACAGCGCTTCGGGCCCCCGTTCCGCATGGACGACGCTGTAGCGGCCGGACGGTGAGACGACGCTTCTGTCGAAGCCGGGACCGTGATCGGTGGCCGTCCGGCGCTCCACACCATCGGTGCTCCACGCCCGGCCACCCACCGCATCGACCAGCTCATCGCCCTGCCAGGCCAATGACCGGACCGGCGCCGTCGACTTCACCCACTCCAAGGTCCCTCTTCCCCCGATCGCAACAACGTCGTCCCTCCCCCTCCGTGACGGTCGCTGATGGCGCTGTCCCCATCCCGCTGCCGGCCAGGCTTCTGACCTCGGGGGACAGCGCCGATCCGACTACGTCAGTCAGCCAGCGGCAGGTACACCCGGTTCCCGCTCGCCGCGAACTCCTTCGACTTCTCCAGCATGCCCTCGGCGATCTCCTCCGCCGAGGCCCCGTCGGCCGCCCCGCCGCCGAACCGCTCGTTGATGCTCTGGCTGATCTTCATCGAGCAGAACTTCGGCCCGCACATCGAGCAGAAGTGCGCCGTCTTCGCCGGCTCAGCGGGGAGTGTCTCGTCGTGGAACTCCCGTGCCGTGTCCGGGTCGAGGGCAAGGTTGAACTGGTCCTCCCAGCGGAACTCGAAGCGGGCGTCGGAGAGCGCGTCGTCCCATTCCTGCGCACCGGGGTGCCCCTTGGCGAGGTCGGCTGCATGGGCGGCGATCTTGTAGGTGATGACGCCGGTCTTGACGTCGTCCCGGTTGGGCAGGCCCAGATGTTCCTTGGGCGTGACGTAGCAGAGCATGGCCGTGCCCCACCAGGCGATCATCGCGGCGCCGATGCCGGAGGTGATGTGGTCGTACGCCGGCGCGACGTCCGTCGTCAGCGGGCCGAGCGTATAGAACGGAGCTTCATCACAGATCTCCTGCTGAAGGTCGATGTTCTCCTTGATCTTGTGCATCGGGACATGGCCCGGGCCTTCGATCATCGTCTGAACATGGAAACGCTTCGCGATCCGGTTGAGTTCCCCGAGTGTCCTCAACTCCGCGAACTGCGCCGCGTCGTTGGCGTCCGCGATGGAACCCGGCCGCAGGCCGTCGCCCAGCGAGTACGTGACGTCGTAGGCGGCGAGGATCTCGCAGAGTTCCTCGAAGTTCTCGTAGAGGAACGACTCCTTGTGGTGCGCGAGGCACCAGGCCGCCATGATCGAGCCGCCACGGGACACGATGCCGGTCTTGCGGTTGGCGGTGAGCGGGACGTACGAAAGGCGGACGCCGGCGTGGACCGTCATGTAGTCCACGCCCTGCTCCGCCTGCTCGATGACGGTGTCCTTGTAGATCTCCCAGGTCAGTTCCTCGGCGCGGCCGTCGACCTTCTCCAGCGCCTGGTACAGCGGCACCGTGCCGATGGGGACGGGGGAGTTGCGCAGCACCCACTCGCGGGTGGTGTGGATGTTGCGGCCAGTCGACAGGTCCATGACCGTGTCGGCGCCCCAACGGGTCGCCCAGGTCATCTTCTCGACCTCCTCCTCGATCGAGGACGTCACCGCCGAGTTGCCGATGTTGGCGTTGACCTTCACCAGGAACCGCTTGCCGATGATCATCGGCTCGATCTCCGGGTGATTGACGTTGGCCGGCAGCACGGCGCGGCCCGCCGCGATCTCCTCGCGAACCACCTCGGGGGAGACGTTCTCCCGGATGGCCACGAACTCCATCTCGGGCGTGATCTCCCCCCGGCGCGCATACGCGAGCTGGGTGACCGCCTCGCCGTTCCGCCCACGGCGCGGCAGGCGCGGCCGACCCGGGAAGACCGCGTCGAGGTTGCGCAGACCGCCGCGCGGTGAGGTGTGCTTGAGACCGTCGTCCTCGGGGCGGACCGGCCGGCCCGCGTACTCCGCGGTGTCGCCCCGGGCGATGATCCAGTTCTCGCGCAACGGCGACAGGCCCCTGCGGACGTCGGTCTCGACGAGTGGATCGGTGTACGGGCCGGAGGTGTCGTACAGGCTGACCGACTGCCCGTTGGTGAGATGCACCTGACGAACCGGCACCTGTAGATCGGAGCGAGTGCCCTCGACGTACCCCTTGTGCCAGCCGATGGACTTCCCGGCCTCCGCGACATTCACGTCGACCGTGCTCTCGCTGGTCGCGTTCTGCGTGAAGGCAGGCGTGCGTGCGTCCTTGTTGGTCATGAGACCTACTCCCTACGCCGGCATTACCCGGTAACAGGTTCGGCGGTCGACGCAGCGGCTACCGTCTGCCGATGTTTCATGTGAAACATCACTCGATTCGAGAGACGTTCCACGTGAAACATCGCGAAGACGGAGGTCAGCGCCCTCTCAGCCCGGTGCTCCGAGCTCCCGCGTGTGCAAAGGTTGCCTCCACGCTAGCGTCAATTCTGGCGCGGTGAACAGAGGGCCCGTGTCGTTCTTGCGATGATCGGTCGGTGACCACGACACACCAGCCCCCGTATCCGCCGCCCGAGCCGCCCCACCGACCGGGCGCCGCCAGCGGCCCCGGCAATGGCTCCGGCAATGGCTCTGGAAGCGGTCCTGGCAGCGGCCCCAGAGGCGATCGCGACTTCAGCAACGGTCACGATCACCCGCGCAGTCCCGACCACGGGCCGGGATACGCAGGCGGGCTCGGCGGGCTGAGACGCGCTGGAACCCCCGACGGCCAAGGGCCCGGCCCGGTCGAGGGCCGCGGGGCAAGGCCGGGGCCGCAGCCGGGGCCAGGAGCGCAGTCAGGGTCGGGGTCGGAGAGTGGCCGGGGCTATGGAAGCGGTCCAGGGCCCGGGACCGGCCGGGGATACCGGAGCGGGCAGGAATACCGGAACGGGCAAGGACCCGAGAACGACCAGGGATACGGGGACGGTCGCGGGTACGGGGACGACCGCGGGAACGACGGGTACCGGGATCGGTCCGTGCCCGGGCAGGAGTACGGCCCCGACCATGGTTCCGGCCCTCGTCCTGGTCAGGGCCTTCGTCCTGAACGTGGTCCCGGCTCCGGTTCCGATCCCGGCTCCGGTTCTGGTGACGGATATGGCTTCGACCGCGAACACGGTCATGGACGGAGTCACGACGGCGGTCATGGCGGCGGGCACGGTAGCGGTCCCGGCGATGGCCAGGGTGGCGGGCACGGCCCGGGCGACGGGCACGGCTCCGGTTCCGACGGCGGGCACGGGCATTCGCACAGCCACAGTCATGGCCCGGCCGCCCCCGTCTCCCAGCACCTGCGCAAGGTCATCGCGGCCATCCTCGTCCCGTTCGGAGCCGCGGTACTGGTGGGGCTCGTGGTGTTGTGGCCCGGCGGAGCCCCGGCGCACGAGCGCACCGGAGTCGGCTTCGACCGGCAGACCCAGCAGGCCACGGTCACCAAGGTCGTGAGCTTGAGCTGCGCGTCCGTGAACGCCTCGGGCGACACCCCTACCGGCGACACCTCCACGGCCGAGGGCTCCTCCGCCCAGCAGCAGGCGGCCGGCACCTGCAAGCGGGCCACGATCCGGGTGGACACCGGCGACGACAAGGGCCGTACCTTCACCGAGATCGTCCAGCCGGACCAGTCGCGGCAGTTGGAGCAAGGCGAGAAGGTCGTGGTCGCCTACGAGCCCTCCGCGCCGAAGGACCTTCAGTACTCGGTCACCGATGTGAACCGCCGCATCCCCATGGCGGTCCTGGCGATCATCTTCGCGGTCGCCGTCGTGGTCGTCGGGCGGCTGCGGGGCGTCATGGCGCTGGTCGCGCTGGCCATCAGCTTCATGGTGCTGAACTTCTTCGTGCTGCCCGCGATCCTCCAGGGGTCGAACCCGCTGGTCGTGGCGGTGGTGGGTTCGAGCGCCATCATGCTGATCGCGCTGTATCTCTGTCACGGGCTCTCGGCGCGCACCTCCGTCGCTGTGCTCGGCACGCTGATCTCACTGCTGCTGATCGGCATCCTCGGCTCGCTGTTCATCGACTGGGCCGCGCTGACCGGCAACACGGACGACAACACCGGCCTGATCCACGGCCTGTACCCGTCGATCGACATGAGCGGCCTGCTGCTGGCCGGCATCATCATCGGCTCGCTCGGCGTCCTCGACGACGTGACGGTCACTCAGACCTCGGCGGTCTGGGAACTGCACGAGGCCAACCCCGCGATGGGCTGGCGCGGCCTGTACCGGGCCGGCATCCGTATCGGCCGCGACCACATCGCGTCCGTGGTCAACACGCTCGTCCTCGCCTACGCCGGTGCCGCGCTGCCGCTGTTGCTGCTCTTCTCGATCGCGCAGAGCAGCGTGGGCAGCGTCGCCAACAGCGAACTGGTCGCCGAGGAGATCGTGCGCACCCTGGTGGGCTCGATCGGCCTGGTCGCCTCCGTGCCCGTCACAACGGTCCTGGCGGCCCTGGTGGTCTCCGCCGACCGGGCAGGCCCGGGAAAGGCACCCGTGACGGCTCCGGAAGCCAGTCCTGCGGCTCCGGCGGGTGCGATGGCGGCGGGCAGCGCCCAGACCCGGGGCGGCCGGGGCAGGCGACGCAAGCGCTGAGGCGGGAGGGCGCCCGAGTGCCGACCACACCGGCGGACTCGGGCGCACGCCTCACTCCGCTCGACAAGGCAGTTCGGCGCCTGCGACACCCCATGAAGAAGCGTTCCTGCACAAAACCAACCGCAGCGAAGCCTTCGCCACACTCGCTTCTCCACCACGCGCATCACCATGACGTCAGCCGGCGCTCTGCTCCTCCGCCAGGATCCGGTCCAACGCCTCGTCCAGATGGGCGTCGAAATCGGCGAGAGCACCCTCCTGGCCCAACGGAACCAGCTTGTCGGTACGGTCGAGGAAAGCCACGAGCGGAGCCGCCGAGGAGCGGAACAGCGCCTGGTCACCGCCGACCTGAAGCCGGATCAGGACCTCCCCCAGCACATCGGGATCCACCGGCGAGACACGGACGTCTCCTTCGCCGCACGGCCTGCCCACCCCGTCGATGAGCAGCTCGCGCCCGAAAGCCCAGGTCACCGGGGCATCACCGGGCAGATGGAAGGTGAGTCGCACGGCATAGGGGTCGCACGACTCGTAACCCAGCTCCACCGGAATGCGGAACGAGAGCTCCTCGGAGACGAGGAAGCTCATCATGACCTCTGCCTGTACTGCCTGTACGGACTCGCGCATCGCCTTACCTCGTCATTTGCCGCCGACTGGCCGGGAATGGACCTTCTGACACTGCACGCATCTTGCTGAAAGTACACAACAGATCACAAGGAGTGAGTTTTCAGATACTGATAGAGATCGCCAGCGACCCCAGCAGCCGTCCGATCTCGCTCTGAAGTTGCCGGGCGGCCGGCAGCAACCGGTCGGCGTGATGGGCGGGCAGAGAGATCGCCATCGTGGACGCCGTGGTGCCCACGGTGATCGGGACGGCGGCGCACACCGTGCCCAACGCGTACTCCTGCCGTTCGACGACCGGTTCCATACGCCGCATACGCTCCAGGCGCCGCAGCAGGGTGCGGTTGTCATGCACGGTGTACGGAGTGATCGACTCGGCGGGGTAGCGGGCCAGGTGGTCGCGGCGGGCGTCCTCGTCCAACTGGGAGAGCAGACACTGGCCGATGGCGTGCGCGTGTGCGGTCTCGCCGAAGTCGGCCCACTCCTCGACCGCCGGATTGCCCGGGGTGTCCGAAACGCACATGATCTCGATCTCGCCGTCGCGGTACCTGGCGTAGTACACGGGGACACCGATCGAATCGCGCCATTGGGCGAGGGTGTCGGCGACCGTGCTGCGACGTTTCTGCGCGGCTCCGCTCCTGCCGAGCCGCTCAGCCGCATCACCGAGGAAGAACAACCCTCTGTCCCGACGCAGGTAGCCCTCGTGCACGAGAGTGCGCAACAGGTGGTAGGCCGTGGGCAACGCGAGTCCGGTCTCGCGGGCGAGCTGTTTGGCCGGAGCCCCGTACGCGTGCTCGGCGACGGATTCCAGCAGCCGCATGGCGCGCTGGACGGAGCCGATCAGGGTGGCCGCGGGGTGCGGATGCTCGGGGGTGGTCGTGTTCGGTGGGCGTTGCAGTGGGGGTGCGGCGGACCGCGGCCGGGAAGGGGGTGCGAACGGTTCTGCCGATGCGGTGTCAACCATGACCATGGGTCACTTCCGAAGCACGAGGGGGACGTCCGTGCGAGGAACACGGGAGGGGGGTGTGCGCCACTCGCGGGGTTCGTCCCCGCGACGAGTTCCGGACTTTAACCGTCTGCCACCGCGTACAGACGGGCTGTCAGGGAAACTTCCCCCGGCCGAGGGAACAGGCGATTCCTGTTACCGCTCACCGGCCTCCCGCACCGCTCACCAGTCGCTGCGCGAGGAGGAACTCGAAGTGAACTTCCTTACGACGTAGATCAGTCCGCCGACCAGCGCCACGAAGACCAGCAGCTTGAAAAGCAGGCCGATCACGAACCCGACGACGCTGGCTATGAGGCCACCGAACACGACCAGGGCGATGACCGGCACCGCGACCCACTTCACCCACCACGGCATTCCCGCGAAGATCTCTCGCATGGCCCTTGTCCTCATCCTCTTCGTTCGATGTCCGGCACCCCTGTCGGGCCGGAGCGTTTCGATGTCCTGCCGCCGATGCTAGGTCCGAAGGGGGTGCCGACGGGGGCCTCGCACCCCTTGTCCTCCCCTGACCGAACCCCTAGGGAACCCCGAGACCGCAGGTCGGCCAGCGGACGGACACGCTCAGGCCGGGCGCCGGACGGAAGAGCTCAGCCCTCGGCCGGCGAGAAGACGACCATGACCCGAAGGTCCTCGCTGATGTGATGGAACTTGTGGGCGACCCCGGCCGGGACGTACACCACACTGCCCCGCGCCACCTGAGTCGTCTCCAGACCGACCGTGATCGAGGCACGCCCGCTCACGACGAAGTACACCTCGTCCTGGTTGTGCGGATTCTGTGGATCATGCGCGCCGGCGTCGAGCGCGTACAGCCCGACCGACATGTTCCGTTCACGCAGAAACTGCAGGTAGGCACCGTCGTTGGCGGCTCGCTCCGCCTCCAGTTCATCCAACCGGAATGCCTTCATCGACCTGGTCCGCCCTTGTCCGGTGCTCGTTCTCGATCTCTCTGCCACGATCAGACACATGAAGAATTTCGTAGTCAAGACGATCGCCAACGCGGGCGCCCTGGCGGTCGCCGTCTGGCTGCTCGACAAGATCACCCTGACCGGTGACAGCACGGGCAAGAAGATAGGCACCCTCGTCGTCGTCGCACTGCTTTTCGGCCTGGTGAACTTCCTGGTCAAGCCGGTCGTGAAGGTGCTGACCTTCCCCCTGTTCATCCTCACCCTCGGCCTGATCACCCTGGTGGTCAACGCCCTGATGCTGCTGCTGACCTCGTGGTTGGCCGACAAGCTCGACCTGAGCTTCCATGTGGAGGGCTTCTGGACCGCGGTTCTGGGCGGCCTGATCATCTCCGTCGTCTCCTGGGCCCTCAACGTCGTGATGCCGGACGGCGACTGAGGCCGCGATGACCTACCGCGTCTGTTTCGTCTGCACCGGCAACATCTGTCGCTCGCCGATGGCCGAGTCGGTCTTCCGCGCGCGCGTGGACGACGCCGGTCTCGAAGGGCTGGTCGAGATCGAGAGCGCCGGCACGGGTGACTGGCACGAGGGCGAGGACGCCGATCCGCGTGCCCGCTCCGTCCTGGAGGAGCACGGATATGCCCTCGACCACACGGCCCGGCGCTTCGAGTCGTCGTGGTTCGCCCGCCTCGACCTCGTCCTGGCCCTCGACGCCGGGCATCTCGAGGCCCTGCGCCTCCTCGCACCCACCCAGGAGGACGCGGCGAAGATACGGCTGCTTCGGTCCTACGCTCCCGCGGCAGCCGACGACCTCGACGTCCCCGACCCCTACTACGGGGGCCTGAGCGGCTTCGAGGAGTGCCTTGAGATGGTGGAGGAGGCGAGCGCCGGTCTGCTCGCAGCCGTACGAGACGACGTGGAAGGACATGTGGCATGAGCGGATCCGCTGCCGACGGAGAGCTTTCCAGAGGCCCCGGCGAGGGCACGCGCGCGGTGCGGGCGGGGCTGCCCGAGCCGGTGAAGTACGAGCCGACCCTTCCCGGGCCGGTGTTCGCAGCGCACTTCCACCTGCCGGGCGAGCCCACGGGCCCGTACACCTACGGCCGTGACGAGAACCCGACCTGGACCCACCTGGAGCACGC
The DNA here is from genome assembly GCF_045041255.1 of Streptomyces sp. NBC_00080. Classification (NCBI taxonomy): domain Bacteria; kingdom Bacillati; phylum Actinomycetota; class Actinomycetes; order Kitasatosporales; family Streptomycetaceae; genus Streptomyces; species Streptomyces sp. NBC_00080. Next base: position 4,833,054 of record NZ_CP108235.1, on the reverse strand, counting down.
CATCGGCGAACTCGAGGCGCCGGGCCAGGACGACGTCGAGACGCTCGCCTTCGCCTCCGGCATGGCCGCGATCTCGTCGGTGCTGTTCTCCCAGCTGAAGGCCGGGGACACCGTCGTGCTGCCCGACGACGGCTACCAGGTGCTGCCTCTGGTACGCGCGCAGTTGGAGGCGTACGGCATCGAGGTACGCACCGCGCCGACCGGCGAGGACGCCCAGCTGAACGTCCTGGACGGCGCGAAGCTGCTGTGGATCGAGTCCCCCTCGAACCCCGGGCTCGACGTGTGCGACATCCGGCGGCTCGTCGAGGCGGCACACGCGCGTGGCGCTCTGGTGGCCGTGGACAACACGCTCGCCACTCCGCTCGGGCAGCGCCCGCTGGAACTCGGCGCCGACTTCTCGGTGGCCAGTGGCACCAAGCAGCTCACGGGTCACGGCGATGTCCTCCTCGGCTATGTCACCGGGCGGGCCGGTACGCCGATGACAGCCGTGCGGCGCTGGCGCAAGATCGTCGGGGCGATCCCCGGGCCCATGGAGGCCTGGCTCGCGCACCGGTCGATCGCCACCCTCCAGTTGCGGGTGGAGCGGCAGAACACCACCGCCATGGCCGTGGCCGAGGCACTGCGGGGGCGGCCCGAGGTGAGCGGGCTGCGGTACCCGGGGCTGCCGGACGACCCGTCCCACAAGGTCGCCTCGCAGCAGATGCGTCGCTACGGCTGCGTGATCTCCTTCACGCTGTCCACGCGCGCGCATGCCGAGCGTTTTCTCGAGGCACTGCGGCTCGTGGACGACGCGACGAGCTTCGGCGGGGTGCGGTCGACCGCGGAGCGGCGCGGGCGCTGGGGTGGGGACGCGGTGCCGGAGGGCTTCATCCGGCTGTCCGTCGGTGCCGAGGACCCCGAGGACCTGGTGGCGGATGTGCTGCGTGCGCTGGAGGAGTCGGCGCGGTGACCGCCTTACGGACCCCCCGTCGGGGCCCCGCTACACACAACAGACGGTCCGAGCCTCCCCCCTCGTGGCTCGGACCGTCCTCGGTTCTGCGCGCGAAGAACCGCGCGAACAAGGCTAGTTGACTCTATGTCAGTGTCCAATCACAGTAGCGACAGAAGCCTATCGACTTATTTATAGTTGGGCCCTGCCTCAGAGCTGGAGGAAAGGCGGGGGAAAGGGAGGATGCTCCGTGGATCTGGCTTTGCTGCGCACCTTCGTGACCGTGCACCGGGCCGGCTCCTTCACTCGCGCCGCCGCTCTGCTGGGACTGTCCCAGCCGGCCGTCACCTCACAGATCCGCACGCTGGAGCGGCAGCTGGGCCGCCCCCTGTTCCTGCGGCAGGCCCGCGGCGTGACGCCGACGAGCATCGGCGACGAACTCGCCCACAAGGCCGCTCCTCATCTCGACGCCCTGGTGGAGATCGCCGGAACCGGCCCCGACGACGAGGCCGCCGGGCGGACGCTGCATCTCGCAGGGCCCCCCCGAATTCACCGCCGAGCGGGCCCTTCCCACACTCACCGAGCTGTCCGGGGACGACAGCCAGGGGTTCGCCCTGCGTGCCTCCTTCGGCAATGCCGAGGAGGTCCTGGAGGGCCTGGCCGCCGGCCACCACGACCTGGCCATCAGCACGGCGCGACCGCGCGGGGCGCTGCTCACGGCCACTCCGCTGTGCGACGAGGAGCACGTCCTGGTCGCCGCCCCGCAGTGGGACGAGCGGATCGATGCCGGGAAGCTGTGCCGCAAGGGCGCGACCGCGCTGGAGAACCTCCCGGTCGTCGAGGTCCACGAGTCCCTGCCCCTCGTCTCCCGCTACTGGGCCTCCGTCTTCGACTCGCGCCCCGCCGCCTCGGGCTCCGTCATCGTGCCCGACCTGCGCGCGGTCCTCGCGTGCGCTGTCGCGGGCGCCGGGCTGGCGGTCCTGCCCCGCTATCTGTGCGCGACCGCTCTGGACCGCGGTGACATCGTCGCGCTGCACGAACCGGCGGTGCCGCCGCTACGGACGTACGTTCTCGTGGCGCGCACGGGAACGCTGGCGACGCCGCACATCGCCCGGGCCCACGAATGGCTGCTGGGCGCGGCCACCGCCTGGTACTGACCCGGTTTTCACCCGGTGACAGGGAATGATCTCCTCCGGTGACCTCTCACGATGTTTCACGTGGAACCAACCGGGCCACATTTCTCCCATGACCGTCCGACCCGTGGTCAAGCGCACCGCACGAGCCGTTCTGCTGGACGGCGACAACCTGATCCTGATCAAGCGCACCAAGCCCGGTGTGGATCCCTACTGGGTCACGCCCGGTGGCGGGGTCGAACCGGATGACGCGACCGTGGTGGACGCCTTGCATCGCGAGGTGCACGAGGAACTCGGCGCCAAGATCACCGACGTGGTGCCCTGCTTCGTCGACACCGTCGAGCACATCGGTGACGACGGGGGTGCGACCGGCGTGAAAGTGCAGCACTTCTTCGTCTGCCGTCTGGAGTCCATGGACCCGGCCCAGCGGCACGGCCCCGAGATCGAGGAACCCGCCGGCGAGTACGAGATCGTCCGTGTGCCGTTCACCCGGGTCGGGATCGCCTCCGTTCACCTCGTACCGCTGTCGCTGCGGCACTACCTCGACGGCAACATCGAGGGCGTCCGTGCCATGCACGCGCCCGACCTCGGCTGAGGGGGGCTGAGCCCGACCCGGAGCGGCCCGCCGGACGCCGGGTCAGCTTCCGGTTGCGACGAGTTCCTCGACCGAGTCGTGCCGTATGCGCTCCGAGGGGATGCCGACGCCGCGCAGCGCGTCCACCCCGCTGCGGATCATGCCGGGCGGACCGGCGACATAGGCGTCGTACTCGGCCCACGGCCCGAAGGTGCGTATCGCGTCGGGCAACTGGAGCAGACCGTGCCGGTCGACCACCGGGCGGACCTCCAGCCAGGGGTGGGACTGCTGGAGCCGGAGCATCGTGTCGATGTCGTACAGGTCATGGTCGCTGCGCGCGCCGTAGAACACCTCGACCGGGCGCCGGGTGCCGTGCTCGGCGACATCCTCGACCAACGCCTTGATGGGGGCTATTCCGGTGCCACCGCCCACACAGAGCAGCCCGCTGTTCCTGGTGTGGTCGACGGTCATCGAACCGGCCGGGGGACCGAGCCGGATGACGTCGCCGGGCCGGGCGCGGTGCACCAGGGCGCTGGAGACCCAGCCCGCGGGGACGGCCTTCACGTGGAACGCCAGCAGGCCGTCGGAGCGCGGTGCCGAGGCGAAGGAGTAGTGCCGCCAGATCCGCGGCCACCACGGCGTCTCCAGGCTCGCGTACTGCCCGGCGAGGAAGGGGTAGGGCTGGTTGGGGCGGACGGTGAGGATCGCCACGTCCGGCGTTCTGAGGTCGTGCGTGACGACCTCCGCGTACCACCAGGGTGGGGCGCGCAGTTCGTCCACGGCCGCCGCGTCGATCATGACCTGGGAGATCGTGGTGTAGGTCCGGACCCAGGCCGCCTCCGTCTCGGCGTTCCACACGGCGTCCGCGTACTTGCTCAGCGAGCCGATGAGGCATTCTCCGACGGCCGGATAGTGCTCGGCCCTGGTGCCGTACTTGCGGTGGCCACGGCCCAGGTTCTGGAGGTATTCGACGAGGACCGCCTTGTTGTCCACGTGCTCGGCGGCGGTGAGCAGTGCCTTGAGCAGCCGGTCCCGTTGGGCATCCATCGCGGGCGGGAACAGCGAGCGCAGATCGGGGTGGCGGACGAACAGCAGCGCGTAGAAGTACGACGTGACCTTGTCGGCCACCGGGGCCACCTCGGCCATCGTGCGCCGGACGAGGACGGCGTCCGGAGACGCGTTGCCGACAGGCGTCGGCCGCTGAGCGGACAGCAGGGAATCGACGGGCGTGGCGGTGACCTGTTGTACGGCCGAACGGGACTCGGTGAGCACGGCCCGCTGCGGGGGCCCGGGCACTTCCGCGGACACCGGCGGCTGCATCGGCGACGGCCGGGACGCCTGCTGCCGGGCAAGTGCCCCGGGTTCCGCGTGGCCTCGAGAGGCCTCGGGTGTCTCAGGCGGTGCCGGCGCCTCGGGCGGGGCCGGTGGCCGAGACTGCGCGAAGGATGGTGTCTCGGCGGGGTGGTGGACCTCGATGGGGGATTCCTGCCAGGGCGGCGACGGGGGCTGTGCGCTCGCGGGGGCGGTCGTCGCGTCCTCGGGGGTCGGCGGGTCCGGGTGTATTCGGCGCTCGGCGTCCGTGGTGCCGCCCTGGGGCGCCTCACCGTGGGAGTCGACCGCGTTCCTGCCCACCGGGCGCAGTGCGGCCAGGCGACGGCCCTCAGCCCCTTGCTCGCCCCGTGGAGCCGGCTCCGGCTGCTTGCGCGGTGTGAACCATCCGTCCCCGCCGCCGGACGTGCCGTTGTCGGCCGACCTGCTGGTCGGAGCGTCCATGGTGTGCCTCGCCTCGAACATCTTTCGGTCGGTCTGCGCACTTCCTGGATCGGAAGGTGCCTGCTTCCCCCGCAGACGGCTTGGTTTTCCGTTCGGTTCCACGACCGGGATCGCCACGGTCCACCCGTATTTCCCCTCCGCACCCACACGTGGGGCGAGTGTGCGAGGTGGGGCGGCACTCTCACCGCAGCATCCCATCCTGTCCGGACGCCTGGGTCACATCACCGGAAATGCGGGTCTTCGATCTCTCCGTCCCGTTAGGCTGCATTGCCCTGTTCTCGGCTCGCGCGGAATGCATGCACCGCGTCGCGCGCACTTCGTCCCGGAAGCGAACCGGAGTCGACCATACCGGCCGCCGTCCGCCGCACAAGTCCCCCCCTTCCTCCCCGGAACCCGCTCGGCACGCGAACCGCGGATTTTCTGCAATCGGGGGTCAACGCGGGGTCAATCAGCTTTCGTGGCAGACCAATTCATAGGCATCCCACAGATCCTTCCCCACGTAGGAGTGGGTCGCGAGGCCCGCCAGATGGCGGTCCGAGTTGACTGCCACGGAGACCGGCACTGCACCGAACAGATCCTTGTCGGAGAGCGAATCGCCGTAAGCGACACAGCCGTCCCGCGTCACTCCGAACTCCGCGCAGAGCCGGTCGGCGATCAGCACCTTCGCCGCCGCGCTCAGCACTCCCGCCGGATCCATGGGCTCGGTGAAAGGGACCGCCGGGAATCGGGACCCGTACGTCGCGTGGGCGCCCCACCCGATGAGTCTTTCCACGAAGAAGGAAGGCGAGAGCGACACGACCGCGCAGTACTCCCCTCTGCGCCCTATCTCGGCCCAGACATCGCGGATGCGTGCCAGCCACGGCGCTCCTTCGAACGCCGCCGTCACATGCTCCTCGGTGAGCCGCGTCCAGAGTTCGTACACCTGCGCCGCGTACTCCGGCGGGCCGATCAACCCCGTCGAGATCGACTGCTCCAGCACCGCCGTCTCGGCCTCCAGGCCGAGTTGACGCGAGATTTCCAAGGGAGCGGACGTCCCGTGCAGCAGCGTGCCGTCAAGGTCGAAGAGGTGAAGTCTCGCCATGGCCCGAGGCTAACCGGGCAGGCCTGAGATCTCCCTGGCAGTGCCTCTCCCGAGCTTCCGTTCGCCCCTGTTTCACGTGAAACACTCCCGCACTCCCGCACTCCCGCACTGCCGTCGCGCTGGACGATGGGCCGTGAGGCTGGGCGATGGCCGGGACTTGGCCAAAAGCACGTACGTCCCAGGGGAAACGAGTGGACGCCGACGGTACGGGTCGGACAGCCTGACCTGCGTGCCGACTCCTTCCCTCACCGCTCTGCCCGTCCGACGTCTGACGCACCGCGACCTCACCGCCTGCGCCGACCTGTCCGAGGACCGGGGGTGGCCGCGCGAGGAGCACAAGTGGGGCCTGCTCCTCTCGGCCGGAAGGGGCTACGGCATCGACGACCCGGACGGCGGGCTCGTCAGTGCCTGCGTCGTCACCGAGTACGGCCCGCCCGGCCGTCCCACCCTCGGCGCCATCGGCATGGTGCTGGTCGCCGAGCGGTACGCCCGGCAGGGCATCGGTCGGCGGCTGATGCGGCACGTCGTCTCCCTGTTGGGCACCACCCCGCTGACCCTGCACGCCACACCGAACGGCCGACCGCTCTACGAGGAGCTGGGCTTCAAGACCACAGGCCGGGCGGAAATGGTGCGCGGGCGTCTCACGCCGGGCGACACGGCGTCGGACGTCGTCACCCGCGCGGCCACGGCCGAGGACCTCACGGCGGTCCTCCGGCTCGACGAGGAGGTCTTCGGCACCGATCGGACGCATGTGATCGCCCGTCTGCCCGCCTTCGCCGACCAGTTGCGGGTCGCCGAGGACGGCGGCCGGATCATCGGTTACGCGGCCGCATGGCCGAACATGGACACCCAGGTCGTGGGCCCGCTGATCGCCAGGGACACGAAGGCCGCGAAGGCCCTGCTGGCCTCCCTCGCCGCCCGCACGGACCGGCCGCTGCGCACCGACATCGACGTACGGCACGAGGAACTGCTGGAGTGGGTGAAGGCGCGGGGCCTGGAGTCCGTTGCCTTCAACGCCGTGATGACCCACGGGATCACGGAGCTGCCGGGCGACTGGCGCCGCCGGTTCGCCCCGCTGACGGTGGCGGCCGGCTGAGCCGGGAGACACGACGGAACGCCGGTTCCCGTGATGGTCGGAAACCGGCGTTCTGCGTGGACGTGACAGGTCAGACGAGCGTCTCCACGGCGGCCGTGGCAAAGCCGTGGTCCTGCTCCGGGGCGCCACCCCCGACCCCGATCGCGCCGATCAGACGGCCGTCACGGTGCACCGGCACCCCACCCGCGATGAACAGCAGCGGCCGGTCGAGCGCGGTGGGCAGGGTGTGGAAGAGGCCGCCCGGCTGCACGGCATCGACGAGGTCGGCGGTGGGGGCGTCGAGCTGAAGCGCCGTGTACGCCTTGCGCGTGCTCGTCTCCCCGGAGATCAGCACGGCCCGGTCATCGCGGCGGAAGGCCAGCAGATGGCCGCCGGCGTCCAGGACGGTGACGCTGACCGTGACCCCGGCCGCCTCGGCCGCACGACGGGCGGCCGTGACGAGGGCTTCGGCGTCGTGAATGGTCAGGGGCGCGAAGGTGGTGGTGCTCATGAGGGGAACTTCTCCTTGCGATGTTGTCGGGGCGTGTCGAGGTCCTTCGAGGTTCGGCGTGACCGAGGTCCCGGTGCTGCCGAGGTCGAACGCGGTCGAGGTCCACGGTGATCAGGGAAGGGCGCCGGCTCGCCGGGACGGCCTTGGCCCAGCGAGGTGACCGGCGTGTCTCAGCGCTGTACGGCCGTCTGCCGCTCGACGGGCGTTCCACCGGCGACGACGGCGCCGGAACCGCCAGGGGCGTTGTCACGGCGCTCCAGTGCGGCCGAGACGACGGCGAGGAGCAGGGCGCCCGCGGCAAGCGCGGCGCCGACCCAGTTCGGGGCGGTGTAGCCCAGGCCCGCGGCGATGACGAGGCCGCCGAGCCAGGCGGACAGGGCGTTGCCGAGGTTGAAGGCACCGATGTTCACCGCAGACGCCAGCGTCGGCGCGCCGTGGGCCTGGTCCAGGACGCGCTTCTGGAGCGGCGGGACGGTGGCGAAGCCCAGGGCACCGATCAGGACGATCGTGACGGCCGCCAGGACCTTGTTGTGGGCGGTGAGCGTGAAGAGCGCCAGGACGACCGCCAGGGCGCCCAGAGAGACGTACAGCATCGGCATCAGCGCGCGGTCGGCGTACCTGCCGCCGACGAGGTTGCCGCCGACCATGCCGAGCCCGAAGAGCACCAGCAGCCAGGTCACGGATCCGTCGGCGAAGCCGGCCACGTGCGTCATCATCGGCGCGATGTAGGTGATGGCCGCGAAGACTCCACCGAAGCCGAGGACGGTCATCGCCATGGCGAGCAGCACCTGGGCGTTCTTGAAGGCGGCCAGTTCGTGCCGCAGGTGCACTCCCTCTGCTCGCGGCATCTCGGGCACGAGCTTGGCGATGCCGAGCAGGCCCACGACGCCGAGTACGGCGACGGCGGCGAAAGTGACGCGCCAGCCGACGCTCTGCCCGACGAGAGTGCCCAGCGGAACGCCCACGACGTTGGCGACGGTGAGGCCGGTGAACATCATCGCGATGGCTCCGGCCTTCTTGTCCGGGGCGACCAGGTCGGCGGCGACGACCGAGCCGATGCCGAAGAAGGCGCCGTGGGCGAGTGAGGCGACCACGCGACCGATCAGCATCACGGCGAACGAGGGGGCGACGGCGGACAGCAGGTTGCCGACGATGAACAGGCCCATCAGCAGCATCAGCATCCGCTTGCGGGAGATCTTGGTGCCGAGGACCGTCATGAGCGGGGCACCGAACATGACACCGAGCGCGTAGCCGGTCACGAGAAGGCCGGCCGTGGGGATGGAGACTCCGAAGTCGCCCGCGACCTCGGGCAGCAGACCCATGATCACGAACTCGGTCGTCCCGATTCCGAAGGCCCCGATCGCGAGGGCCAGAAGCGCGAGAGGCATAGGAGGTAACACCTTCCGAGATGATTGCAGATGCGCTTTACGTGCTCCCACAATAGTTGCATACGCGGGCTATATGCAACCGCCGTATATTGCGGGATTGCTCTATCCTGGTCTCAGCCGCTCCGGGACGGAGGAGAACCCCCATGACTGCGACGGACCCCGCGCTCACCGCTCTCGCCCAGGGCTGGTGCGCCCTCTCCCTGCTGCACGGGAGGATCGAGGCCCACATCGAGCGCGCGCTGCAGAGCCGGCACGACCTGAGCGTGCGCGAGTACTCCCTGCTCGACGTACTCAGCCGTCAGCACGACGGCGACGGAGGCCATCTCCAGATGAAGCAGGTGGCCGACGCGGTCGTCCTCAGCCAGAGCGCGACCACCCGGCTGGTGACCCGGCTCGAGGACCGCGGGCTGCTCGAGCGCTACCTGTGCCCCACCGACCGCCGCGGCATCTACACCAATGTCACGGAAGCCGGTCTGAACCTGCTGGCCGAAGCCCGTCCGACCAACGACGCCGCCCTGCGCGAGGCCCTCGACGAAGCCGCCAGGAACGCGGAACTGGCCCCGCTGGTACGGGTCGTGGAGTCACTGAACGCGCCCGTCGCCGCCTTGGGCACATAGGCTGCGGACATGGGAGATCTTGAAATACGGGCCGCCGTCGCCGAGGACATCCCCGCGATCGTCGGCATGCTCGCGGACGACCCCCTGGGCGCACAGCGTGAGTCGACGGACGATCTCAGCCCCTATCTGACCGCCCTGGAACGGCTCACTGCCGACCCGAACCAGCGTCTGGTCGTCGCCGTCCGCGAGGGTCAGGTCGTCGGGACGCTCCAGCTGACGATCGTTCCGGGCCTGTCCCGGCGCGGCTCGACCAGGTCGATCATCGAAGGCGTGCGGGTGCACGCCGACGAGCGCGGCAGTGGCCTGGGCACGCGGTTCATCGAGTGGGCCATCGAGGAGTCCCGGCGCGAGAACTGCCAGTTGGTGCAGCTCACTTCCGACAGCACGCGCACCGACGCCCACCGCTTCTATGAGCGCCTGGGCTTCGTCGCCTCGCACGTGGGCTTCAAGCTCCAGCTCTGAGCACTCCGGGCCCGAACGGAAGCGCCTTGTTTCACGTGAAACAGGGCGCTTCCTTCTCGTGGGGACTAGCCGATGCCGCGCCAGCCCTCCGGGTCGATGCCACCGGGCACAGCGGCCCGCTCGTCGTACGGCTGACGTGTGAACACGAACGACCCGAGGTCCAGGTGGTCCACGCTCCCGTCCGGCCGCCGTACGGCCCGCAGGAGCTCTCCGGCGTAGTAGCCCTCCAGGCCGGTCCAGGTACCGTCCCCGTTCGGCCTGAACCGGGAGCGCCGGCCGGCGCCGGAAGCCGGCCCCAGGGAGACCAGCCCGTCGGCCGTGACCCGCAGGGCGAAAGGACTGGTCCCCCAGTGCCACTGGCCCGCCAGGTCCAGAACGGCGGGGTCCACCACCCGCAGCGGACGCCACGGCTCGGGAATCCGCGGCTCGGCCTCGGCGACGATCCGCACGAGATCGGCGGCCACCTGGGACGTCAGGACACCGGCCGTGCAGTTGGCGAGCACCACCGCGGCCACGTCGTCCGCCACACCGATGGTGAGGGTGGCCAGGAAGCCCGGCACCGAGCCGGAGTGGCCCACGAGCAACCGGCCGTCCCGGTGCTGGATCTGCAGTCCCAGGCCATAGGTGGATCCGTCCGCCACGTCCGGCAGCCCGGCCGGTGCCGCGGGCGTCCACATCTCGCGCAGGGTCTCCGCGCTCAGGACGCGGTCGTCACCCCGGGCCAGGAAGGCAGCGAACCGCACGAGGTCGCCGGTCGTGGACCAGAGCTGGCCGGCCGCGGCCATCCGCCCGAAGTCCTCGGCGGGTTCGGGCAGCAAGACGTCGGCCCAGGGGTGGACCGCCCAGCCTCCCGCGGCCGGAGCCTGCGATCGGACAGTCGTACGGTCGAGCTCCAGAGGTTCGAGCACTTCCCGTCGCAGTACCTCTTCCCAGGGCGCTCCACGGAGCTCTTCCACGAGAGCACCGAGGACTGCGTAGCCGGGGTTCGAGTAGTGGTGACGTCGGCCGGCCGGAAACGGGGCGGCCCGGTCGCCGATGACGTCGGCGAGCTCGGGCCGCAGCGAACCCGGGGTCCGCTCCCACCAGGGGCCGGGCGACTCGGCCGCCAACCCACCGGTGTGGGCGAGCAGTTCGGCCACCGTGGCCTCCCCCGCGCCGGATCCGGGCAGGTGCTTCTCCAGCGGGTCCTCGAGGTCGAGCGCTCCCTCGTCACGCAGTCGCAGCACGAGCACGGCGGTGAAGGTCTTGGTGATCGAGCCGATCCGGTACTGCACGTTCTCGTCCGGCGCGTGCCCGTCGACCGAGGTCCGTGCCCCGTGCCACACGGCCCGCCCGTCCCGTACGACCGCGGCGACCAGCGACGGGGCCCGTCCCTCGGTCTGGGCCACGGCGATCCGGTGCAGCAGCGCCCGCCGGGTGCCGGGAAGCAGCTCTTCCTGAGGTGTTGTCATGGGCCCAGTCCACCCGTCCACGCGGCCGGCGTCGAATTCATTCCGCCCGGGGCTGCAGGGGCTCGCCGCTCGTGACCTGTCGACCTTGCGTGACCTGGGCGTTCTTGGCTGTCTCACGGCCTTGTCACCCATGATCAGTCTCAAATCCGTGGCATTTCCTCGCGAGGGCGAGGTCGAGATCAGGCGGCTTGCCCGAGTCGGCCGAGTACACCACGCTGAGACCCGCACGAGGACTACCGGCGAGCCCGGATCGCGCACCGATGAGTTTCCCGCGCCGCGCTGGTCCGTACACCGGACACCCACGGACGGAAGGCTGGGCCATGCGGAAACTGATCTACGGCATGAACCTGACCCTGGATGGCTACATCGCCGCGGCCGGTGACGACATCGGCTGGGGCGGACCGCCGAGCGACGAGCTGTTCCAGTGGTGGCTCGACCACGAGCAGGCGAGCGGCCTGTCGCTGTACGGGCGCAAGCTGTGGGAGACGATGAGCTCCTACTGGCCGACCGGCGACCAGCAGCCGGGCGCCACCCCGGCGCAGATCGAGTTCGCGCGGAACTGGCGGGAGACGCCGAAGGTGGTGTTCTCCTCGACGCTCGACAAGGTCGACTGGAACACCCGCCTGGTCACCGGCGACGCGATCGCCGAGATCACCCGGCTCAAGGCCGAGGACGGCGGCCCGATGAACATCGGCGGCGCAACGCTCGCCGGGGCGGCCATGCGCGCCGGGCTGATCGACGAGTACGCGATCGCCGCCCATCCGGTCCTGGTGGGCGGCGGCACGCCGTTCTTCACCGCGCTGGACAGCTGGGTGAACCTGAACCTGGTGGAGACGCGGACGTGTCCCGGCGGCGTGGTCCTGACCAGGTACGAGACGAGGCACTGAGCAGCAGCACCCGCGCGCCGGTCTCACGGTGATGTCGGATACGGCATCGGTACGACACGGTCCGTGAGATGACGAAATCAGCCGCGAGACCCCACAGGGGCACCGGATCAGGTCTGCGCCATGTCCACGAAGCGGGAGTAGTGGCCCTGGAAAGCGACGGTGATCGTGGCTGTCGGGCCGTTACGGTGCTTGCCCACGATGATGTCCGCCTCACCCGCGCGCGGGGACTCCTTCTCGTAGGCGTCCTCACGGTGCAGAAGGATCACCATGTCGGCGTCCTGCTCGATGGAGCCGGACTCACGCAGGTCGGACACCATCGGCTTCTTGTCCGTGCGCTGTTCGGGACCACGGTTGAGCTGCGAGAGCGCGATCACCGGGACCTCCAGCTCCTTGGCCAGCAGCTTGAGGTTACGGGACATGTCCGAGACCTCCTGCTGACGGCTTTCGGAGCGCTTGGAGCCACCGGCCTGCATCAGCTGGAGATAGTCGATGATCACGAGCTTGATGTCGTTGCGCTGCTTCAGTCGGCGGCACTTGGCCCGGATCTCCATCATCGACAGGTTCGGGGAGTCGTCGATGTACAGCGGTGCGGAGGAGACCTCGGGCATCCGGCGCGCCAGACGCGTCCAGTCCTCGTCCGTCATGGTGCCGGAACGCATGTGGTGCAGGGCCACACGGGCCTCGGCGGACAGCAGACGCATCGCGATCTCGTTGCGCCCCATTTCCAGGGAGAAGATGACGCTGGGCAGGTTGTGCTTGATGGACGCCGCGCGCGCGAAGTCCAGCGCGAGCGTCGACTTTCCCATGGCGGGACGCGCCGCGATGACGATCATCTGGCCCGGGTGCAGACCGTTGGTGAGCGAGTCGAGGTCCGTGAACCCGGTGGGCACACCCGTCATCTCGCCGCTGCGCGAGCCGATCGCCTCGATCTCGTCGAGGGCGCCCTCCATGATGTCGCCGAGCGGGAGGTAGTCCTCGCTCGTGCGCTGCTCGGTGACCGCGTAGATCTCGGCCTGCGCGCGGTTGACGATCTCGTCGACGTCGTCGTCGCCCGCGTATCCCATCTGCGTGATGCGGGTGCCGGCCTCGACCAGGCGGCGCAGCACGGCGCGTTCGTGGACGATCTCCGCGTAGTACTCGGCGTTGGCGGCGGTCGGCACCGTCTGGACGAGGGTGTGCAGATAGGACGCGCCGCCGACCTTGTTGATCTCGCCGCGCTTGGTGAGCTCGGCGGCGATCGTGATGGGGTCGGCCGGCTCTCCCTTGGCATAGATGTCCAGGATCGCCTGGTAGATCGTCTCGTGCGCGGGCTTGTAGAAGTCGTGGCCCTTGAGGACCTCGACCACGTCGGCGATGGCGTCCTTGGACAGCAGCATGCCGCCGAGTACGGACTGTTCGGCGTCGAGGTCCTGCGGCGGTACCCGCTCGAAGGTGGTGCCACCGCCTTCCCACTCGCCGCTCTCCCGGCCGCGATCGTGCTGTTCGTCACGACCGCGCCCCCCTTCGCCGCGCCGCCGGGCAGGAGGCAGACGATCACTGGGCCCGCTGTCGGCCCACGGGTCGTCCAAGGGCTCGGAAATGCTCACCGAGCAACCTCCTCCCGTCCGCCGAGCGGACCTCGCCATGCCTTCTTTCTACGGCACGGCACTGACAATCGAGAGCGCCAACTCCGGTTGTGGCGCGTCGGTTTTATGAGGGTTTCCTCGGCCGACGGACGGAGCGGGCGCCGGACCACGGTAGGCCCGTCGGCACCGTCAGCCAATCTGGTTATCCACAGGCCATGTGGACGACGGCCCCGATGCTGTGGAGAACTCCGCAAAACCTGTGCACGACCCGGTGGACAGCCTTGTGAACAAGCCCTCGTCTTTTCTTGCGAAGCGCCCCTGACCTGCACTTTCACCATCCACCGGCTGTGCAGAAGAAAAAGTTGCCCGGTCGGACCAAGATCTCTTCGAACGGCGCGCAAGACACTACACGGCGTGAGGACAGGTAAGGGTCACAAGGCGACTGGATCTCTTACCTGTGGACGATTAGATTGGTGCTCATGACACAGGCTCCCGCGTCCCCCGAGACCGTCCGACGGCAGCACGATCGAGAGATCGTCGCACTGGCCGTCCCGGCCTTCGGCGCGCTCGTCGCCGAGCCGCTCTTCGTCATGGCCGACAGCGCGATCGTCGGCCATCTGGGTACCGCCCAACTGGCCGGACTCGGCATCGCCTCCGCGCTTCTCATGACGGCCGTCAGTGTCTTCGTCTTCCTCGCCTACGCCACCACAGCAGCCGTGGCGCGCCGCGTGGGCGCCGGTGACCTGCCGGCAGCCATCCGCCAGGGCATGGACGGCATCTGGCTGGCGCTGCTGCTCGGCGCCGCCGTGATCGCGGCCACCCTGCCCACCGCCCCGGCACTCGTGGAACTCTTCGGCGCCTCGGACACCGCCGCTCCCTACGCGACCACCTATCTGCGCATCTCGGCGCTCGGCATCCCGGCCATGCTCGTCGTACTGGCCGCGACCGGTGTTCTGCGTGGACTCCAGGACACCAGGACACCGCTCTATGTCGCCGTCGCCGGCTTCGTCGCCAACGCCGCCCTGAACGTCGGGCTCGTCTACGGCGTGGGCCTCGGAATCGCGGGATCTGCCTGGGGCACCGTGATCGCCCAGTGGGGCATGGCCGTGGTCTACCTCGCCGTGGTGATCCGCGGAGCCCGGCGCCATGGCGCGTCTCTGCGCCCCGACGCCGTCGGCATCAGGGCCTCCGCCCAGGCCGGGGTTCCCCTGCTGGTCCGCACTCTCTCCCTGCGGGCCATTCTGATGATCGCCACAGCCGTGGCCGCCCGACTCGGAGACGACGACATCGCGGCACATCAGATCGCTCTGGGACTGTGGAGCCTGCTGGCCTTCGCCCTCGACGCCATCGCCATCGCCGGACAGGCCATCATCGGGCGGTATCTCGGTGCCGACGACGCCCAGGGCGCCCGTGACGTCTGCCGCCGCATGGTCCAGTGGGGCATCGCCGTGGGTGCTCTGCTCGGTCTGCTGGTCGTGATCGCCCGCCCCGTGTTCCTGCCGCTCTTCACCAGCGACCCTGCGGTGAGGGAGGCCGCGCTGCCGGCACTTCTCGTGGTGGCACTCTCCCAGCCCGTCTGCGGCATCGTCTTCGTACTGGACGGAGTACTGATGGGTGCAGGAGACGGCCCCTATCTCGCCTGGGCGATGGTGGTCACCCTGGCGGTCTTCACTCCGGTGGCCCTGCTGGTGCCGGTTCTCGGCGGCGGTCTCACCGCGGTGTGGGGAGCGATGACGCTGATGATGGTGGTCCGCATGCTGACCCTCTGGCTGCGTGCCCGCTCCGGCCGCTGGATCATCACCGGCGCTACCCGCTGACTGTTTCACGTGAAACCGGCGGTCGCGCGAAACGGCCGTAAGGCAGGGGACCGGCGTTTCACGTGAAACAAGCAAGCGGAAGGGGCCGCACCCCACAGGGCGCGGCCCCTTCTCAGCTCTTCGAGCCAAACGCAGCGATCAGGCCGCGACGACCTCGATGTTGACCTTGGCGGCAACCTCGGGGTGCAGACGCACGGACGTCTCGTGGGCGCCCAGCGTCTTGATCGCCGAGCCGAGCTCGATGCGACGCTTGTCGACCTCGGGGCCACCGGCAGCCTTGATCGCGGAAGCGATGTCGGCCGGGGTGACGGAACCGAAGAGACGACCGGCGTCGCCGGAGCGGACGGCCAGACGGACCTTGACGCCCTCGAGCTGGGCCTTCACAGAGTTGGCCTGCTCGATGGTCTGGATCTCGTGGATCTTGCGAGCACGACGGATCTGCTCGACGTCCTTCTCGCCACCCTTGGTCCAGCGGATAGCGAAATTCCGCGGGATCAGGTAGTTGCGAGCGTAACCGTCCTTGACGTCGACGACGTCGCCGGCGGCACCGAGGCCAGAGACCTCGTGGGTGAGGATGATCTTCATTTGTCGGTCACCCTTCCCTTATCGCGCCTGAGCGGTGTACGGCAGCAGTGCCATCTCACGGCTGTTCTTGACGGCCGTGGCGACGTCACGCTGGTGCTGCGTGCAGTTGCCGGTCACGCGGCGGGCACGGATCTTGCCGCGGTCGGAAATGAACTTCCGCAGCATGTTCGTGTCCTTGTAGTCCACGTACGTGACCTTGTCCTTGCAGAAAGCGCAGACCTTCTTCTTAGGCTTGCGCACAGGCGGCTTCGCCATGGTGTTTCTCCTGTGTGATCAAGAAGTTGGGATACGACCCACCCTCGACCCGGACGCGCCCGGAGACCCGGGCCCGAACGGCCTAGAAGGGGGGTTCGTCCGAGTAGCCGCCACCAGCACCACCGCTGCTGCCGCCGGAGTTTCCACCCCAGCCGCCGCCACCACCGGCACCCTGGTTGCCACCGGCGGGAGCGCCGGTTGCCCACGGGTCTTCGGCGGGAGCGGCGCCACCCTGCTGGCCGCCGCCGGAGTTTCCACCCCAGCCGCCGCCCTGCTGGCCGCCACCGCCACCGCCGCCGTAACCACCCTGGCCGCCCTGACCACTGCGGCCGGAAGCCTTGGTGACCTTGGCCGTGGCACTGCGCAGGCTGGCGCCGACTTCCTCGACGTCCAGCTCGTAGACCGTGCGCTTGACGCCCTCACGGTCCTCGTAGGACCGCTGCTTCAGCCGGCCCTGCACGATGACGCGCATGCCTCGCTGGAGCGACTCCGCGACGTTCTCCGCCGCCTGACGCCAGACCGAGCAGGTCAGGAACAGGCTCTCGCCGTCCTTCCACTCGTTCGTCTGACGGTCGAAGGTGCGGGGAGTGGACGCGACACGGAACTTCGCGACCGCCGCACCGGAGGGGGTGAAGCGCAGCTCGGGGTCGTCGACAAGATTGCCGACGACCGTGATGACGGTCTCGCCTGCCATGGGGGAACCTCTCGGCGGGTTTGCTGCTGGCTGCTAGTGCTGCTACTCAGAATCCCGAGATCAGCTGAGCTGGAGAGCTCAGTGGGTCTCGGGACGGAGGACCTTGGTCCGGAGGACCGACTCGTTCAGGTTCATCTGGCGGTCGAGCTCCTTGACGACCGCAGGCTCGGCCTGCAGGTCGATGACCGAGTAGATGCCCTCGGGCTTCTTCTTGATCTCGTACGAGAGACGACGACGGCCCCAGGTGTCGACCTTCTCCACCTTTCCGTTGCCCTCACGGACAACGGAGAGGAAGTTCTCGATCAGCGGGGAGACAGCGCGCTCCTCGAGATCGGGGTCGAGGATGACCATCACTTCGTAGTGACGCATGTGGAACCCACCTCCTTTGGACTCAGCGGCCACGGTCGATCCGTGGCAGGAGGGTTGTGATGCGTACGCAACGGTATCGGCCGCCACTGACAATCGGGGGTCGGCTTGCGACTTCCCCGCTCTCAGCTGGACGGACACCCTGGCAAGCCTGGGCAGACACCGGTGCAGAGGGTACAGACTACCTGCACACACGCTTCCGGTTGAAATCCGGCGTGGATGACCGTCAGTCTGTACACGTCGGGTGTGTATGGCGCTACGATGCGCCGCCTTTCGCAGGAGGTGCCCCATGGCACAGGCATTGCGACCCAATACCGCCGGTTCTCTCTTCGCCACCGACGGCAAAGCCCATCCAATCCAGGACACCCTGCTGGCAGTGACGCTGGTGCTCGGCGTGACGGCCTTCATCACGTCGTTCTTCCACAGCCTGCACCTGCTCAGCTCATGGGCCGGCCTGGTGGGAATCCTGACCGGCGCGTACGGACAGTGGATCTCCGAGACCACCCGTGAGCGCTTCGGTCTGATCCTGGGTCTCGGTGCCGCGGGCTTCGGCTTCTTCATCGGAATGGCTCACGGCGGCCTCTTCGGCGGAATCTGGTGACCCGACCGGCGCCGGTGCCCGCACCACGGACACCGTCCGCGCCGGAAGACGCGTAGGACACCTACGAATAGGGACGGAACGCCCCGGCCGCACGCGGGCCGGGGCGCAGGTGCCGTACGCCCAGTCAGGCAGCTCGCAAGGCGCAGTAGGCTTCGGCGCGAGAGCCGGAGCCCCTGTACCCATGGGGACACACCAGCCCGAGGAGCGCCCCGAATGAGCCTGACCCTGAGGACGATCAGCCGCGAGCAGCATCTGGCATACATCCAGAGCCTGCCGTCGGCTAGCCACATGCAGGTTCCGGCCTGGGCCGATGTCAAGGCCGAGTGGCGTTCGGAGAGCCTCGGCTGGTTCGACGAGCGCACCGGTGAACTGGTCGGCGTGGGCCTCGTCCTCTACCGCCAGCTGCCCAAGATCAAGCGCTACCTGGCCTACCTTCCCGAAGGCCCGGTCATCAACTGGTACGCGCCGAATCTGACCGACTGGCTGGAACCGATGCTGGCGCACCTCAAGCAACAGGGCGCGTTCTCGGTGAAGATGGGCCCGCCGGTGATCATCCGTCGCTGGGAGGCCACCTCCATCAAGGCCGGCATCCAGAGCCCGGACGTGAAGAGACTGCGCGACATCGAGGCCGACTTCATCGAGCCGCGCGCCTTCGAGGTGGCCGACAAGCTGCGCCGCATGGGCTGGCAGCAGGGCGAGGACGGCGGCGCCGGCTTCGGCGACGTCCAGCCGCGCTACGTCTACCAGGTGCCGCTGGCGAACCGTTCCCTTGAAGAGGTCCACAAGAACTTCAACCAGCTGTGGCGCCGCAACATCAAGAAGGCCGAGAAGGCCGGCGTCGAGGTCGTCCAGGGCGGCTACCACGACCTCGAGGAGTGGCAGCGGCTCTACGAGATCACGGCTGTCCGGGACCACTTCCGGCCGCGCCCGCTCTCCTACTTCCAGCGCATGTGGTCGGCCCTCAACACCGAGGACCCCAACCGCATGCGGCTGTACTTCGCCCGCCACAACGGCGTGAACCTGTCGGCGGCGACAATGCTGATCGTCGGCGGCCACGTCTGGTACTCCTACGGCGCGTCCGACAACATCGGTCGTGAGTTCCGGCCCTCGAACGCGATGCAGTGGCGGATGCTGCGCGACGCCTATGCGCTCGGCGCGACCGTCTACGACCTGCGGGGCATCTCCGACTCGCTGGACGAGACCGACCACCTCTTCGGCCTGATCCAGTTCAAGGTCGGCACGGGCGGACAGGCCGCGGAGTACCTCGGTGAATGGGACTTCCCGCTGAACAAGCTGCTCCACAAGGCCCTCGACATCTACATGTCGCGCCGCTGACGTCACGTTCAGTGATTCCATACCTCTGACACCTCCGACACCTCTGACGCGTTTCCCCACACCGCAGCCACGAGAAAGGTCCCAGGTCCGGCCATGGCGCTCACCCTCTACGTCGACACCGCGCGCTGGCGGGCGCATCACAAGCACGTGCAGGAGCAGTTCCCGGGACTCGTCCCCGTCTGCAAGGGCAACGGCTACGGGTTCGGGCACGACCGGCTGGCCGAGGAGGCCACTCGGCTGGGCTCGGACGTCCTCGCCGTCGGCACGACGTACGAGGCCGCGCGCATCAAGGACTTCTTCGGCGGAGACCTGCTGGTGCTGACGCCCTACCGGCGCGGTGAGGAGCCCGTCCCGCTGCCCGACCGGGTCGTGCGCTCGGTGTCGTCGATCGACGGCGTGTACGGCCTCGTGGGCGCTCGGGTGGTCATCGAAGTGATGTCGTCGATGAAGCGGCACGGCATCAGCGAGCAGGACCTGCCGCAGCTGCACGCCGCCATCGAGAACGTCAGGCTCGAGGGTTTCGCCATCCACCTCCCGTTGGACCGCACCGACGGCTCCGACGCCGTCGAGGAGGTCATCGGCTGGATGGACCGGCTGCGTGCGGCCCGGCTGCCGCTGCACACGATGTTCGTCAGCCACCTCAAGGCAGACGAACTCGCCCGGCTGCGGCAGCAGTTCCCGCAGACCCGCTTCCGCGCCCGTATCGGCACACGGCTGTGGCTGGGGGACCACGAGGCCACCGAGTACCGCGGTGCCGTCCTCGACGTCACGCGGGTCGCCAAGGGCGACCGCTTCGGCTACCGGCAGCAGAAGGCGGCCTCCGACGGCTTCCTGGTGGTCGTGGCGGGCGGAACGTCGCACGGGGTGGGCCTGGAGGCTCCCAAGGCCCTGCACGGCGTCATGCCGCGCGCCAAGGGCGTGGCCAGGGCCGGCCTCGCCACGGTGAACCGGAACCTCTCCCCGTTCGTCTGGGGCGGCAAGCAGCGCTGGTTCGCCGAGCCGCCGCACATGCAGGTCTCCATCCTGTTCGTGCCCTCGGACGCGCCGGAGCCGCACGTCGGCGACGAACTCGTGGCCCATCTGCGGCACACCACCACACAGTTCGACCGGATCGTGGACCGCTGAGGCGCGAGCACCGAAGAACGCAGCAACGAAGAAGGCCGTACACGAGACTCCGTGTACGGCCTTTCCCGTCGGCCCGCTGCCGGGCCCTGATGCCTCGGGCGACGCCCTGTTCGCTCAGAGCGAACTGTCGGTGGCGTCCTGCTTGCCCCAGTCCACCTGCGGCCCGTCGAAGTGGGAGGCGTGCCGGGGCGGATGGGCCGCGGCGCCGAGCACGAAGACGTCCTCCGCCCCGTCGAGCACTCCGCCCGAGGGGTCGTCGTCGCCCGCCTGCCGCACCACGTCCCGCTCCGGCATCAGGATGTCCCGCACGATCACGCCGCACAGGTAGAGCGTTCCCAGCAGGTGCACGCCGATGGCCCAGTGATAGCCGTCGGTCGGCAGACCCTTGTGGGCGTCTCCGCTCGTCGTGTACGCGAGGTACATCCAGATGCCCAGGAAGTAGGCGACCTCGCACGCCTGCCAGATCAGGAAGTCCCGCCACTTCGGCCGGGCCAGCACCGCCAGCGGCACCAGCCACAGGACGTACTGCGGCGAGTAGACCTTGTTGGTGAGGATGAAGGCGGCCACGATCAGGAAGGCCAGCTGGGCGAAGCGGGGCCGGCGGGGCGCGGTCAGCGCCAGCACGGCGATGCCTGCGGCGCACACCACGACGAGAAGCGTGGCGAGAGTGTTGACGCTGTCGGTGGTCAGGGGATCACTGGAGTTCTGCGCCATGATCAGCCAGAAGGAGCCGAAGTCGACGCCCCGCTCCTGGCTGAACCGGTAGAACTTCGACCATCCCTCGAAGGCGAAGAGCATGACCGGCAGGTTCACCACCAGCCAGGCGACGACCGCACCGCCCAGGGCCTTTCCGAAGTCCCGCCACTTCCCCGCCCGCCAGCACAGCACGAACAGGGGGCCGAGCAGGAAGACGGGATAGAGCTTGGCGGCCGTGGCGAGCCCCAGGAGGACACCGAAGGCGAGGGACCGGCCCCGCGACCACATGAGCATCGCCGCGGCCGTCAGAGCGACCGCCAGCAGGTCCCAGTTGATGGTGGCGGTCAACGCGAAGGCGGGCGCCAGGGCGACCAGCAGGCCGTCCCAGGGGCGCCGGGCGTGGGTCCGGGCCACACAGACGGCGATGACGGCCGCGCACGCCATCAGCATCCCGGCGTTGACCATCCAGTACCACTGTTCCTGGTCCTGGATGCTGCCGCTGCCCGGCGTCAGCCAGTTGGCCACCTCCATGAACACGCCGGTCAGCACCGGGTACTCGAGGTAGTCCATGTCGCCGGGGAGCTTGTCGAAGTACGGCACGAGTCCGTCGGCGAAACCGCGCCCCTGATAGAGGTGCGGGATGTCCGAGTAGCAGGCGTGCGTGTACTGGGTGGTGGCACCGAAGAACCAGCCGCCGTTGTAACAAGGCGCCTTCTGGATCAGTCCTAGGGCGAACATCCCGATCGCCACGAGCGCGATGATCCGCACGGGAGTCCACCAGGACGTCCCGAGCAGGGCCCGGCGGCCCAGGGGGCCGCCGATCAGCTCACTGCCGGCCTTGGCCACCGGGTCGTCGCTGGTCGGCTTCACCGGATCCGGCTCGTGCGCGCGCGTCGGCGTCGATTCTGCACTGGGCATGAGCGACATCCTGCCGTACGGACCTAGGAAAACGCCGAGGGCCGCCCCACCTCGTTCGGTGGAGCGGCCCTCGTTTCACGTGAAACATGCGCATGTTTCACGTGAAACGCCCAAGCTGGACGACAGTGCGGCTAGCCGCCCGGACCTCCGAAGAAGCCACCGTTCCCGTTGCCTCGGCTGTTGCCGTCCGATTCCGTGGCTGTCGGTGTCGGAGTGGTCTCCCCAGTTCCGCCGTTCTCGTTTCCGCCGGTCGTTCCTGCGCTGCCGTCCTGGCAGTCGAAGAAGTTCGAGCAGGTCTCGGACGGCGAAGGCGAGGGCTCGGCCTCCGTCTCGCTGGGAGACGCGGACGGCGACGGCGACTCCTCTTCGGTCTCGGTGGCCGAAGGCGTCGGAGTCGGGGACGGTTCCGCGTTCACGACCTCGCCGATCGGCTGGGGCTCGGGGAAGTCCTCCGCCTTCGTGCCCTTCAGCGCCTCGGCCATGTAGTCGTGCCAGATCTGCGCCGGGAACGAGGCACCGTGGATCTTCTCCTGGCCGCCCGTTCCGAACATCTCCAGGAACGTGCGGTTCTTGTTCGACTCGTCGTCGTCGTAGCGGAACATGGTGACCGCGGTCGACAGCTGCGGGGTGTAGCCCACGAACCAGGCCGACTTGTTGCCGTCGGTGGTACCGGTCTTGCCGGCCACCTCGCGGCCGGGCAGCTGGGCGTTGGTACCGGTGCCCTTCTCGACGACGGTCTTCAGAACGTCCGTGACGTTGTCGGCGACCTTCGCGGTGAACGCCTGCTTCGTCTTGGTCTCGTGCGTGAAGATCTGACCCTTCTCGCTCGTGACCTTCTCCACGGAGTAGGGATCACTCTGCTTGCCACTGGCGGCGAAGGTGCCGTAGGCGCCCGCCATCCGGATCGCGCTCGGGTCGGAGATGCCGATCGAGAACGACGGGAAGCCGCTGTTGGTCAGGCTGGACTCCTTCAGACCCGCGCTGACGGCGGATTCCTTCACCTTGTCCAGACCGACGTCCATGCCGAGCTGCACGAAGGCGGAGTTCACCGACTCGCGCATCGCCTCCCGGAGGTCGATCTTGTACTTGGGCGGAGTCCCCAGAGAGACGTTGCCGTCATTGGTCTGAAGCCACTCCTCGCCCTTTTCGTTCTTCCAGACCGAACCGTCGTAGTTCTCGATCTTGAGCTTGTTCTTGCCGCTGAACAGGCTCTTGGGCGACACGATGGTGCGTTCGTCCTGCGCCTGCGACGACCCCAGATCCGGATCCCGCACGCCCCACGTCATCGCGGCGGCCAGCACGAACGGCTTGAACGTCGAACCGACCTGCGCACCGGTCTGGTCGGCGTTGTCGGTGAAGTGCTTGGTGGCGTCCTCACCGCCGTAGATGGCCCGGATGGCACCGGTGTCCGGTTCCACGGACGCCCCGCCGAACTGGACGTGCGTGTCCGTGTCCGGCCGTTGCTTCGGCTTGATGTTGGCCTTCTGGACCTTCGCGACCGACGCCGCGAGCTCGTTGACCTTCTTCTTGTCGAAGGTCGTGTAGATCGAGTAGCCGCCCTGCTGGAGCAGGTCCTGGGTGATCCCGGTCGTCTTGCTGTTGGTGACCAGGTAACCGTTGGCGAGGTCGACGAGGTAGCCGATCTGGCCCTTCAGGTCGGTGTTGGAGCGGGGGTTCTGCCACTTGGGAAGGGCGGTGTACTCGGCCCGCACCGAGGATTTCAGATGTCCGTACTCGACCATCTTGTCGAGGGTGTCCTGCATCTGGAGCCGCGCCCGCTTGCTGTTGGCGGCGGGCGTGGCGCCGACCGGGTCGACGGAGGTCGCGCCGGCGGGGTCGTAGTACGTGGCGCCCTTCAGCATGGCGGCCAGGAACGCGCACTCGCCGGGGTTGAGCTTGATCGCGTCCTTGTTGAAGTAAGCGCGGGAGGCGGCCTGGATTCCGTAGGCGTTGCGCCCGTAGTACGCGGAGTTCAGGTAGCCGGCCATGATCTGGTCCTTGTCGACCTCGGCGCCCACCTTGATGGACACGAAGATCTCCTTGAACTTCCGGGAGATCGTCTGCGACTGGTCGTTCAGCATGGCGTTCTTGACGTACTGCTGGGTGATCGTCGATCCACCCTGCGTCTGACCGCCCCTCGCCATGTTGAACACGGCACGGGCGATGCCCTTGGGGTCGATGCCGCTGTCGTCGTAGAAGGTCTTGTTCTCCTGCGAGATCACCGCCCAGCGCATCTCCTCCGGGATCTGCGAGAGGTCGATGTTCTGCCGGTTCGTCTCACCACCGGTGGCAACCATCTGGCTGCCGTCTTTCCAGTAGTAGACGTTGTTCTGCGCCGTCGCCGTCTTGGCGACGTCGGGAATGCCCACCATGGCGTACCCGATGCCCGCAACGGCCACCAGGCTGCCCACGAAGCCGACGAACAGGCCCGCGACGAGCTTCCAGGACGGCATCCAGCGCTGCCAGCCGTACTTGCCGGCGCGCGGGTAGTCGATCAGACGCTTGCTGTCGGGCGCGGGGCGCCCTCTGCCGCGTCCGGGGCCGGTCGGGGCTCCGCGGCGGCCCCCTGTGGGCTCGGCCGTTCTGCGCCGCCCGCCCGAGTCTCTCTGGGACGCGCGCCGGGCGTCGGCACGACTGCCGTGCGACTGCTCCTCGCCTCCGGCCCCGTGACCCAGTCCGTAGTCGGCAGGAGATCCGGTGGCGCCTCGCGGTGCCGCGCGGCGGCCGGAGGACGGACCGGACTGGCCGCGTCGGGCCGCGGCACGTCCGCCTCCCTGCGGCTGCGGCGGTTTGCGACGGTGCTCGCTCATCGAACGATTACTCCTCGGGCAGGCGCATCCGTGCGCGCCTGGAAAGGGCGGCTGGTTTCCTGTCCCCCCGAAGTACGGATGCGGTCGGTCGCGCATTCACCCGTACTGCACCGAGGACCTCGACGCCCCCCGGCGTCTCATGGGTCCCGGTGGTGTGCATGGCGCACAGACTACGCACCGTCAAAACCTGCCTAGACCCGAAGTTCATACCAAACCAGGCAACTTGCCCTCAATGAATCGGTGATGTGATCCCGTTCACCTTCTCCCCTCTTGTCGCATCCGGAACGCCGTTCTATCGTCGTGATGTATCGAGTCGATACATCAGCGCGACATAAGGCCGAGAGGAGGCGACGATGAGCCGGCGTGCCGGGATCCTCGAGTTCGCCGTCCTGGGCCTTCTCCGCGAGTCTCCGATGCACGGCTACGAGCTGCGCAAACGGCTCAATACGTCACTGGGTGTGTTCCGTGCGTTCAGCTACGGCACGCTCTACCCCTGCCTCAAGACGCTGGTCACCAACGGCTGGTTGATCGAGGAACCGGGAAACACCCACGAAGACGCCCTCGCCGCTCCACTCGCAGGGCGTCGCGCCAAGATCGTCTACCGGTTGACGGCGGAGGGTAAGGAGCACTTCGAGGATCTGCTCTCGCAGACGGGTCCCGACGCGTACGAGGACGAACACTTCGCCGCTCGTTTCGCCTTCTTCGGACAGACGTCGCGCGATGTTCGCATGCGCGTACTCGAGGGCCGTCGCAGCCGGCTGGAGGAGCGCCTCGAGAAGATGCGCGCCTCCCTGGCGCGCACCCGGGAGCGCCTCGACGACTACACGCTTGAGCTGCAGCGCCACGGTATGGAGTCCGTGGAGCGCGAAGTGCGCTGGCTGAACGAGCTCATCGAGAGCGAGCGGGCCGGACGGGACCTGACAGGTCCCGCTTCCGGGGGGTCCGCTCAGCAGAACACCACCACATCTGGATCGACGGGCGGCCTGCCCCGCCCCGGGGACACCCCTGGGGCGGATCTGCCCGACGAAACCGCCACGTGAGCGCCCATTCAGGGCCTCACTCGTACACACAGGGAGCAACCGGAATGGGTTCGGTTCGCGTAGCCATCGTCGGCGTAGGCAACTGCGCCGCCTCGCTGGTGCAGGGCGTCGAGTACTACAAGGACGCCGACCCGGCGTCCAAGGTCCCGGGTCTGATGCACGTGCAGTTCGGCGACTACCACGTCGGTGACGTCGAGTTCGTCGCCGCCTTCGACGTCGACGCGAAGAAGGTCGGCCTCGACCTCTCGGACGCCATCGGTGCCAGCGAGAACAACACCATCAAGATCTGCGACGTCCCGAACAAGGGCGTCACGGTCCAGCGCGGCCACACCCTGGACGGTCTCGGTAAGTACTACCGCGAGACCATCGAGGAGTCCGCCGAGGCCCCGGTCGACATCGTCCAGATCCTCAAGGACCGCCAGGTCGACGTTCTCGTCTGCTACCTGCCCGTCGGTTCCGAGAACGCGGCGAAGTTCTACGCCCAGGCCGCCATCGACGCCAAGGTCGCGTTCGTCAACGCTCTTCCGGTCTTCATCGCCGGCACCAAGGAGTGGGCGGACAAGTTCACCGAGGCGGGCGTCCCGATCGTCGGTGACGACATCAAGTCCCAGGTCGGCGCCACCATCACGCACCGTGTGATGGCGAAGCTGTTCGAGGACCGCGGTGTCCGGCTCGAGCGCACCATGCAGCTCAACGTCGGCGGCAACATGGACTTCAAGAACATGCTGGAGCGCGACCGCCTCGAGTCCAAGAAGATCTCGAAGACGCAGGCCGTCACCTCGCAGATCCCCGACCGCGACCTGGGCGAGAAGAACGTCCACATCGGTCCCTCGGACTACGTGGCCTGGCTGGACGACCGCAAGTGGGCGTACGTCCGCCTCGAGGGCCGTGCGTTCGGTGACGTCCCGCTGAACCTGGAGTACAAGCTCGAGGTCTGGGACTCCCCGAACTCCGCGGGTGTCATCATCGACGCCCTGCGCGCCGCGAAGATCGCCAAGGACCGCGGCATCGGCGGCCCGATCCTCTCGGCGTCCTCGTACTTCATGAAGTCCCCGCCGGTCCAGTACTTCGACGACGAGGCCTACGCGAACGTCGAGAAGTTCATCCGCGGCGAGGTCGAGCGCTAACTCGACACGCACGGAAAATTCGCTCCTGCCAGGGCTGAGAAGGGTCCCCGGGTCATGCGACCCGGGGACCCTCCCCGTATGTGAGGCTGGGCCCCATGGCCGTCGTCCGTGATCTGCGCGTCCTCCTGCGCTTCGGGAACTTCCGGCGACTGCTCGCGGTGCGGCTGCTCTCCCAGTGCGCGGACGGCGTCTACCAGGTCGCGCTGGCCACCTATGTCGTCTTCTCCCCGGAGAAACAGACCTCCGCCGGCGCGATCGCCTCCGCCATGGCGGTCCTGCTGCTGCCGTACTCCCTCGTCGGCCCCTTCGCCGGTGTCCTGCTGGACCGCTGGCGCCGCCGACAGGTCTTCCTCTACGGCAACCTGCTGCGCGCCCTGCTGGCCTCCGTGACGGCCGTCCTGATGATCGGCCATGTCCCCGACTGGCTCTTCTACGCCTCCGCGCTGTGCGTCACCGCGGTCAACCGCTTCGTCCTCGCCGGCCTTTCGGCGGCCCTGCCACGCGTCGTCGACGGCGAACGCCTGGTGATGGCCAACTCCCTCTCCCCGACCGCCGGCACGCTGGCCGCGGTCGCCGGCGGCGGTCTCGCCTTCGTCGTCCGGCTGGTGGTGGCGGACTCCGACGCCGCGGTGGTGCTGCTGGGCTGCGCGCTGTACCTGGCCGCCGCGCTCGCCTCCCTGGCCATGGCCGCGGATCTGCTCGGCCCCGACCGTGATCTGGTCCGACCCAGGCTGGCAAGCGCGCTCAGCGGCACCGCCCGCGGCCTTTCGGCGGGCCTGCGTCACCTGGCCGAGCCGAAGCGCAGGGAGGCCGCCTGGGCGCTCGGCTCGATCTCCCTGATGCGGTTCTCCTACGGCGCCCTGACCGTCATGGTGCTGATGCTGTGCCGGTACGCCTGGTCGTCCGACCCGAACGACGGGCTGGCCCTGCTGGGGCTGGCGGTAGGAGTCTCCGGCCTGGGCTTCTTCGTCGCCGCGGTGGTCACCCCGTCGGCTGCGGGACGACTGGGCCCGGCCCGCTGGATCGTCGTGTGCTCCGCGGCCGCCGCGGTCCTGGTGCTCGCCCTCATGCCGCCGTTCACCCAGGTCACCACGTTCGCCGCGGCCTTCGTGCTGGGGCTGGTCACCCAGGGCGTGAAGATCGCCACCGACACCATCGTCCAGTCGTCCGTGCAGGACGGCTTCCGCGGCCGGATCTTCTCTCTCTACGACGTTCTGTTCAACGTCGCTTTCGTCGGCGCCGCGGCCGTCGCCGCCCTGATGCTGCCGCCTGACGGACGTTCCACCGCATTGGTGGTCACGGTCGCCGTTATCTACGGAACAGTTGCTGCCGCTATGGCCCGCTTTGAGCGCTGGAAAGTGTCACATCAATGACACAGACTCCGGCTCCGGCTACAGGGTTGTCAGTGGGGGCCGGTAACTTACGTGAGTCTTACTTCGCGAGTGATTTCGCGCCACACGTCTAAAGTTTTCTAGGGGGACCTCCAAGTGTCGACTCCGCCGCCCCACGGCCAGAACCCGTTCGCGCAGCAGGGCCAGCAGCCCTACGGCCAGCCGCAGGGCCAGGCGCCGTACCCGCCGCAGCCCGGCTACCCGCAGCCGGGTGCCGCTCCCTACGGCGCGGTCCCGCCGGAGCAGCCCCGCCGAAAGGTCAGCTTCAAGCTGATCAAGAACGTCGTCATCGTTCTCGCTGTCATCGGTGTGGGTATCGGCGCCTACATATCCAGCCAGGACGACGCCAACACGGCGGCGGTCGGCGACTGCATGCACCGAGGCAGCAGCAGCGACGACAACCCCGACCTCGAGGTCGTCAAGTGCGACTCCTCGCAGGCGCAGTACATCGTGCTGGCGAAGGTCGAGGGCACGTACACCGCGCTCACGGCCGACAGCAAGTGCGAGGAGAAGGCCAAGGACTTCCAGTACTCGTACACCGAGACCGGTGACGGCAGTAACTTCCTGCTCTGCCTGAAGGACTACTCGAAGTAAGGCAGTTGCTGAGAGGGGCGGTGTTTCACGTGAAACACCGCCCCTTCGCATGTGCGCCTGCCCGCGTCGCCGGGGTCATGTTTCACGTGAAACATGACCCCGTTTCGCGGACTCAGCCCTGCTCGGCCCACCACTCCTTGAGCGCCGTCACCGCCGCGTCGTGCTCCATCGGCCCGTTCTCCAGGCGCAGTTCCAGCAGGTGCTTGTACGCCTTGCCGATGGCAGGGCCGGGGCCGACACCCAGGATCTCCATGATCTGGTTGCCGTCGAGGTCGGGGCGGATCGCGTCCAGCTCCTCCCGCTCCTTCAGCTGGGAGATGCGCTCCTCCAGCCCGTCGTACGCCCGAGAGAGCGCGGCCGCCCTGCGCTTGTTCCGCGTCGTGCAGTCCGAGCGGGTCAGCTTGTGCAGGCGATCGAGGAGCGGTCCCGCGTCCCGTACATAGCGACGCACCGCGGAGTCCGTCCACTCACCGGTGCCGTATCCGTGGAAGCGCAGGTGGAGTTCGACCAGTCGGGAGACGTCCTTCACCAGCTCGTTGGAGTACTTCAGAGCCGTCATGCGCTTCTTCGTCATCTTCATTCCGACCACCTCGTGGTGGTGGAAGGAAACGCGGCCGTCGTTCTCGAAGCGGCGGGTGCGCGGCTTGCCGATGTCGTGCAGCAGCGCGGCCAGCCGCAGAGTCAGGTCGGGGCCGTCCTCCTCCAGAGCGATCGCCTGCTCGAGGACGATCAAGGTGTGTTCGTAGACGTCCTTGTGCCGGTGGTGTTCGTCGCTCTCCAGCCGCAGGGCGGGCAGCTCGGGCAGCACATGGTCGGCGATGCCGGTGTCGACCAGCAGCGACAGCCCCTTGCGCGGGTTCGCGGAAAGGATCAGCTTGTTCAGCTCGTCCCGTACCCGCTCGGCGGAGACGATCTCGATACGGCCGGCCATTTCCTTCATCGCCGTGACGACCTCGGGATCGACCTCGAAGTCGAGCTGGGCGGCGAAGCGGGCGGCGCGCATCATGCGCAGCGGGTCGTCCGAGAACGACTCCTCCGGCGTGCCCGGAGTGCGCAGCACACGCGCAGCGAGGTCCTCGAGGCCACCGTGCGGGTCGATGAACTCCTTCTCGGGAAGCGCCACGGCCATGGCGTTCACGGTGAAGTCACGCCGGACGAGGTCCTGCTCGATGGAGTCGCCGTACGAGACCTCGGGCTTGCGCGAGGTGCGGTCGTAGGCTTCCGAGCGGTAGGTGGTGACCTCGATCTGGAAGCATCGATCGACGTCTCCGACACGGGCGTCCTTCTGGACCCCGACGGTGCCGAACGCGATCCCGACCTCCCACACGGCGTCCGCCCATGGCCGGACGATCTTCAGTACGTCCTCGGGGCGGGCGTCCGTCGTGAAGTCCAGGTCATTGCCGAGCCGGCCGAGCAGGGCGTCCCGGACCGAGCCGCCGACCAGGGCGAGAGAGAACCCGGCCTCCTGGAAGCGGCGGGCGAGATCGTCGGCGACAGGGGCGACCCGCAGCAGCTCACTGACCGCGCGGTGCTGCACCTGGCTCAGGACGCTGAGATTGTCTTCGTTGGCGTTCGGCACAACAGAAGAGGGTACGTGGCCCGGCCGACCCGGGGCGCCCCGATTTGGGTGAGCGGACATCACTCGCGATAGCCGGACAAGACGGCTTCTTTACACCTGAGGTCCCACTCCCTCCCATACACATGGATAGCGGGCGATCCGACCGGCTTCCACGATCTTGTGGAGCAGTCCGCGGCACTTCCCCTCAGCGCGCATCGTTACCATGCGTGGACGCACATTCCGACGACCACTGACGACGACGAGGGACGGGCGAACGCGTGGCCGAGGCGGCAGACTTTCCGGGGATGACTCCCTCACCTGCCCGCCGGTGGCTGCGGCGCACCGGCGCACTGCTCGCCGGGGCGCCCCTGCTGGCCGGTCTGCTCCAGCTGCCCGCCGCCCCCGCGCAGGCCGTCGGCCAGACCTCCGCCAAGGAGGCCTCCGACGCCGGCACGGTGGCCGTCACCGTCGACTCGCTCAGCCCCGCCGCTCCCACCGACGGGGACACCCTGACGGTCTCGGGCACGGTCACCAACAACGGCAAGCAGGCGGTCACCGACGCCCACGTGGGTCTGCGCGTGGGTTCCGCGCTCACCACCCGCTCGGCGATCGACAGTGCCGCCAAGCGCGCGGACGCCCTCTCCGGCAACGACGGCTCCGAGGTGGGCGGCAAGTACGTAGCCGAGTTCGCCAAGCTCACACCGGGCGTGTCCGAGCACTTCAGCATCTCCGTCCCGGTCGACAAGCTCCACCTGGACGACGACGGCGTCTACCCGCTCGGTGTCTCCCTCGCGGGCGAGACGTCCGCGCAGCCGTGGGAGCAGGTGCTGGGCGTCCAGCGGACCTTCCTGCCGTGGCAGCCCGAGGAGGCGGACACCCCGACGAGGACGACGGTGCTGTGGCCGCTGGTCTCCACCGTCCACATGTCGGCGGAGACCGGTTCCAACGCGCAGCAGACGCCGGTCTTCCTCAACGACGACCTGGCCAAGGAGCTCTCGCCCGGCGGTCGCCTGGAGCAGCTTCTGAGCCTGGGCAAGGAGCTCGACGTCACCTGGGTGATCGACCCGGACCTGCTGGCGTCCGTCGACGCCATGACCGGCAACTACCGGGTCCGGGGCGACGGGGACACCACCACGGCCGGCACCCACCAGGCGGTCGCCAAGCAGTGGCTCGACGAGCTCCAGGAGGCGGTGCTGGGCAAGGAGGTCGTGGCGCTGCCCTTCGCCGATCCCGACCTGGCCTCGCTCGCCCACAACGGCACCGGTGTCGCCGGCTCCCTGAGCCAGCTCAAGGCGGCCACCGACGTCGCCGCCACCACCGTGGAGACCGTGCTCCATGTGACCCCGAACACCGACTTCGCCTGGCCGGTGGACGGCGCCGTCGACCCGTCGATCGTCAAGGTCGCCACCTCGGCAGGCGCCGACAAGGTGATCGCGCGCAGCGACAGCCTGACGGAGAACGGCGATCTCACCTACACCCCCTCCGCGGCCCGGCCCATCGGCGGCGGCACCACGGCGGTGGTCGCGGACGCGCGGCTGTCGACGGCGTTCAAGGGCGATCTGACCAAGGCCTCCACCTCCACGCTCGCCGTGCAGGAGTTCCTCGCGCAGAGCCTGGCCCTGAACCTTCAGACGGGCAAGCAGCGCAGCGCCGTCGTCGCCCCGCAGCGCATGCCGACCACGAGCCAGGCCCGGTCGCTGGCGGAGGCCGTCAGCACCCTCCAGAGCGGTACCTGGTCGCAGTCCCAGCAGCTCGCGGCGGCCGCCAAGGCCAAGCCCGACCCGGGCGCCACCACGAAGGTGCCGTCGCGGTCGGCGTACCCCTCCTCGCTGCGCAAGCAGGAGCTGCCCCGGTCGGCTTTCGAGCAGATCGCGTACACGCAGGACAAGCTCGACAACTTCAAGGTGATCCTCGCCAACGAGGCCCGGGTGGTGACCCCCTTCGGGCGGGCCATGAACCGTGAGATGTCCACGTCCTGGCGGGGCAGGAGCACCGCCGCGAGCTCGTTCCGTCAGGGTGTGCAGGCCTATCTCGACACCCTCACCGGCCAGGTCAAGCTGATCGACAAGTCCGAGACCAAGCTCTCCGGACGAAGCGCCACGATCCCGGTGACCGTGCAGAACAACCTGGTGCAGGGCGTCGACCACCTGGTCCTGCGGCTCACCTCGAAGAACCCGACCCGTCTCGAGATCTCCGACGAGGCCTACGCCGAGCAGCGGGTGACGGTCTCCGGCGGGCACACCACGACGGTGAAGTTCACCACGTCCGCCAAGGTCAACGGCCAGACCACGGTGGTCGCCCAGCTGTACACCGAGGACGGCCAGAAGTACGGCGAAGAGGTCGCCTTCGACGTGCGGGTCACCGAGATCACGGCCACGGTGATGCTGGTCATCGGCGGCGGCGTCCTGCTGCTCGTGCTGGCCGGCTTCCGGATGTACACCCAGCGCAAGCGCGCCGCGGCCCGGGAAGCGGAAGAGACCGACGAGACCGACGAAGACGGCGAGAACGGTGCCGAAGGCGAGGACGGTGCCGACGAGGCGGGCGAGCCCGCCGACGGCCCGGAGAACGCCGGAGACCGTGAGAATCGTCCCGAGAAAGAGTCCGGCGGCCGAGCAGGGGCAGCCGACCCGGAGCAGCCGAGTGACGAGACACCGGACACCGCAGTGGAAAGCGCCGACCCGTCCGGCACGGGTGAGAGAGTGGACCGTTGAGGAAGTCGTGGCCGGTGGGCCCGGGACGATGAGGTGGGGTAACCATGAACGCGCCGTACGACGGTGACCGCGGCCAGGCCGCGGGCGGCTCGGGCCACCCCGAGGGCCCGCCGCCCGAGCACGGCCAGGTGCCGCCGCAGCACCCGGCGGACATGTACCTCCAGGACGCCTACGACCAGGACCCCTACCGGGCCCAGGACCTCACCGCGCAGGACCCGGTCGCCGAGGCGCTCTACGACCGTGCCGCTCACCCCCCGCCGCCGCCGGGCATGCAGCAGCCGCAGCAGCCGCTGTACGGGCGGCCCCCGCAGTCCCCGTACGCCCCCGACCCGCGCGTGTGGGCCCAGACCCCGGCGCCCGAGCCGGAGGGCCCCACCCAGTACCTGCCGTACGGCGACGACCCCCGTACGACGCAGTTCGTGGGCGTGGACGACCTGGTCACGCACTCCAGCGAGGAGCAGCACCAGCCCGACGCCTTCGCCCACCTCTTCCGCGACCAGCAACAGGGCGGTGCCCGCTCCGCGGAGCCCCCGTCGGTACCCGGCCCGGCGCACGCTCCGGGCGGGCAGGGAGCGGCACCGGCGTACCAGGCTCCGGTGGCCGCGTCGTCCGCGGTGGACCAGACCATGAACCTCACCGCCACGCCGGCCGCGCCCCCCGCCGCTCCCGCTCCCGCCGCCAAGAAGGGCGGACGCGCCGGTGGCCTGCTGAAGTCCAGCGCCGTCATGGCGGCGGGCACGATGGTGTCCCGCCTCACCGGCTTCGTCCGCTCCGCGCTGATCGTCTCGGCGCTGGGCGTCGGTCTGCTCGGCGACACCTTCCAGGTCGCCTACCAGCTGCCCACGATGATCTACATCCTGACCGTCGGCGGCGGCCTCAACTCCGTCTTCGTGCCGCAGCTCGTGCGGGCCATGAAGGAGGACGAGGACGGCGGCGAGGCGTACGCCAACCGCCTGCTCACGCTGGTCATGGTGGCGCTCGGCCTGCTCACGGTCGCCGCGATCGCCGCGGCGCCCGTCCTGATCCGCCTGCTGTCCGACTCGGTCGCCAGCAACCCGGCGGCCAACGAGGTCGGCGTCACGTTCGTCCGCTACTTCCTGCCCTCGATCTTCTTCATGGGCGTCCACGTGGTGATGGGACAGATCCTCAACGCGCGCGGCAAGTTCGGCGCGATGATGTGGACTCCGGTCCTGAACAACATCGTCATCATCGTGACCCTGGGCATGTTCATCTGGGTCTACGGCACCTCCGCCGACTCCGGCATGAAGGTCACGACCATCCCGCCGGAGGGGGAGCGACTCCTCGGCATCGGGATCCTGCTCGGCCTCGTCGTACAGGCCCTCGCCATGATCCCGTACCTGCGCGAGACCGGTTTCCGTCTTCGGCTGCGCTTCGACTGGAAGGGCCACGGCCTCGGCAAGGCGGCGACCCTCGCCAAGTGGACCGTGCTGTTCGTCCTGGCCAACCAGGCCGGCGCGCTCGTCGTCACCCAGCTGTCCACATCTGCGGGCGAGGACTCGCCGGTCGACGGCACCGGCTTTGCCGCCTACGCCAACGCCCAGCTGATCTGGGGACTGCCGCAGGCCATCATCACCGTCTCCCTGATGGCCGCGCTGCTGCCCCGCATCTCCCGCTCGGCGGCCGAGGGCGACGCCGGCGCGGTCCGCGACGACATCTCCCAGGGCCTGCGCACCACGGCCGTCGCGATCGTCCCGATCGCCTTCGGCTTCCTCGCACTCGGCATCCCGATGTGCACGCTGATCTTCGGTTCCTCCGGTACCAGCGAGGCCACGAACATGGGCTTCATGCTGATGGCCTTCGGCCTCGGTCTGATCCCCTACTCCGTGCAGTACGTCGTCCTGCGCGCCTTCTACGCCTACGAGGACACCCGGACCCCCTTCTACAACACGGTCATCGTGGCCGCGGTCAACGCGAGCGCCTCGGCACTCTGTTACTTCGTCCTTCCCCCCCGCTGGGCCGTGGTCGGCATGGCGGCCTCCTACGGCCTGGCCTACGCGATCGGCGTCGGCGTCGCCTGGAACCGGCTGCGCAAGCGGCTCGGCGGCGACCTCGACGGCTCCCATGTCCTGCGGACCTACGCCCGGCTGTGCATCGCCTCCGTTCCGGCCGCCCTGATCAGCGGCGCGGCCTGCTACGGCATCGGCCACAGCCTGGGCCAGGGCGTCCTGGGTTCCTTCGCCGCGCTGCTGGCCGGCGGGGTCCTGTTGCTCGGCACCTTCTTCGTCGCCGCCCGCCGCATGCGCATCGAGGAGCTCAATTCGCTCGTCGGCATGGTTCGCGGACGCCTGGGTCGCTGAGTCATGGGGTAGGCGCACAACCATCGTCCGCCGCCGCGTGTCGTGCATAGCGGCGGACTGTGGGCACAATTGGGTTCGGCGTCGCACGGCGCGCACGAGGCCGGACGGCGCGCACTGAATGGGGAGGCAGGAACGACG
Organism: Streptomyces sp. NBC_00080; assembly: GCF_045041255.1. Taxonomy (NCBI): domain Bacteria; kingdom Bacillati; phylum Actinomycetota; class Actinomycetes; order Kitasatosporales; family Streptomycetaceae; genus Streptomyces; species Streptomyces sp. NBC_00080. The sequence continues at coordinate 4,797,530 of NZ_CP108235.1, read as the reverse complement.
GTGGCGGAACGGAGCACAGCTGCCGTCGACGTGGCAGACAACAGCGGTGACAAGCCGCTGACCGCACAAGCGGACCAGTCCACGGCCGACGGGGTGGTCAAGAACCGGGAGCAGGACACGGACAGCGACGAGGCACAGGGGAGCGGCGGGGCGGAACGTCCCGGGAAGGCCTCACCGCCGGAACTGCACAGTGGTCACAAGCTCGCCAGGCGCTATCGCCTCGAAGAGTGCGTCACCCGTCTGGACGGTTTCAGCAGTTGGCGTGCGGTCGACGAGAAACTCCGTCGTGCCGTGGGCGTCCACATCCTGCCCGCGGACCACACCCGGGCCCGTTCGGTGCTGGCAGCGGCCCGCTCGTCCGCCCTGCTCGGCGATCCCCGGTTCGTCCAAGTACTGGACGCCGTCGAGGAGAACGACCTCGTCTACGTGGTCCATGAGTGGCTGCCCGACGCCACCGAGCTGACCGCGTTGCTCGCGGCCGGTCCGCTGGAGCCGCACGACGCCTACCAGATGGTGAGTCAGATCGCCTCCGCCATGGCCGCCGCCCACCGCGAAGGCCTGGCGCATCTGCGTCTGAACCCCAACGCCGTTCTGCGCACCTCCTCCGGCCAGTGGCGCATCCGCGGCCTCGCGGTGAACGCCGCCCTGCGCGGGGTCACCACCGACACCCCTCAGCGCACCGACACCGAGGCGATCGGCGCCCTGCTGTACGCGGCGCTCACCCAGCGCTGGCCCTACGAGAACGACGCCTACGGCCTCTCGGGGCTGCCCAAGGACATCGGTCTGATCGCTCCCGACCAGGTGCGCGCCGGCGTCCACCGGGGCCTGTCGGAGCTGTCGATGCGCGCCCTCGTCAACGACGGCGCGACCGCCTCCCGGCACGAGGCTGCCTGCACGACGCCGGAGGAGCTGGTGAAGGCGATCGGCGAGATGCCCCGCATCCGCCCGCCGGAGCCCGCGTTCACCGCCCCGCCCGAGTACCAGCGCACGACGTACCAGCAGGGCACCTACGGCCGCCCCTCGCCCCATCCGGGCGTCACCCAGCAGGTGGCGCCCCCGCCGCCCCCACTGCAGAGCCGCACCGGCAAGGCACTGAAGTGGGCGGTCTCCGCCCTCCTCATCGCCGCCCTCGGACTGGGCAGCTGGCAGCTGGCGGACGCCCTGATGGACCGGGTCCGGTCCGACGACCCGGACCAGACGCAGACGACGGACGAGGGCGACAAGAACAGCACCGCACCCAAGCCGGTCACGACGCTCAAGATCCAGGATGCCGCCGAGTACTACCCGGACGGCAAGCCCCAGCACCCCGACGACGCGAAGCTGACGTACGACAACGACAGCTCCACGTACTGGCGGTCGTACTCCTTCGACGACGGGCCCGTGCTCGCGCCGTTCAAGAAGGGCGTGGGCATCGTCTACGACCTCGGCTCCGAGCAGAGCGTCTCGGCAGCCTCGATAGGGCTTCGCTACGGTGGCGGCCACACCGCCGTGAGCCTGTACGCGGCCGATTCGCTGTCGTCGTCGGCACCCCTCACATCCATGACGAAGATCGCCGACGCCAAGACGTCCGGACAGGAACTGAAGATCTCCGCCAAGACACCGGCGAAGACGCGGTACGTTCTCGTATGGATCACCGCCGCGCCGTACGCGCCCGGTGACCAGTACAGCGGCTCCGGCTTCAAGCAGGCCATCACCGACGTGAAGTTCACGGGCTGACGTCTCACCGCAGGGGGAGGAGGTCCGATGGCGGAAGGCGCCGGATATGACGAGGCGAGCGACCAGGACCTCCTCACCCGCCACGTAGAGGGCGACCCCGACGCCTTCGGTGAGCTCGTACGGCGTCACCGCGACCGGCTCTGGGCGGTGGCCCTGCGCACGCTGGGAGACCGCGAGGAGGCCGCTGACGCCGTCCAGGACGCCCTCGTGTCCGCCTACCGGGCCGCCCACACCTTCCGCGGCCAGTCCGCCGTCACGACCTGGCTGCACCGCATCACGGTGAATGCCTGTCTGGACCGCGCCCGCAAAGCGGCTTCCCGCAAGACCTCACCGGTCGACGACACCGAGCGACTGGAGCAGCTGCTCGAACCGCACGAGTCGGCGTCCGCGCCCGCCGAGCGCAACGACCTGCACCGCCAGCTCCTCGAAGCGCTCGGCACCCTCCCGCCCGACCAGCGAGCCGCCCTCGTCCTCGTGGACATGCAGGGCTACCCGGTCGCCGAGGCCGCCCGCGTGCTCGACGTGCCGACCGGCACCGTGAAGAGCCGCTGCGCCCGCGGCAGAGCCAGACTCCTGCCGCTCCTCACCCATCTGCGACCGGCCGGCGGCGGCAGAGAAAACGGCACAGGACGGAACCGGGCGCAGGGGACATCCGTCCCACCGGCAGCGGAACCTCGGGACGAGGGGCCGGGCAACGCCGGGACAGGCGATTCAGCTGCTGTGAAGGGCGGAGGTGGGCGAGCGTGACCTCGACGAAGGACACGACCGGGCATCCGGACGTCGCGGAGATCTCCGACCTCACCGAGGGCCTGCTCGCTCCCTCCCGGAGCGCCGACGTACGTCGGCATCTGGACACCTGCGAGCTCTGCGCGGACGTCCACGCGTCCCTCGAGGAAATCCGCGGCCTTCTGGGCACCCTCCCCGGCCCACCGCGCATGCCGGACGACGTCGCCCACCGCATCGATGCCGCACTCGCCGCCGAGGCGCTGTTGAACGCCACGGTGCCGGAGAACGCCGACACCTCGCCGTCGGCCGATGCCGTCACGACAGACACCGACGCGCTCCATGTTTCACGTGAAACACCGACGGCGACGGACCGGCCCGCCGGGCGCGCCCACGCCGCCACCGGCCCGGGCCGCAAGGACCGTAAGCGAGGCGGCCGCCGCAGGATCGCTGTCCTCGGGGCGGTCCTCACCGTCGCGGCGCTGGGGCTCGGTTCCGTCCTGGTGTCGTCCCTCACGGACGGCGGGGGGCCGGGCACTTCGGCTCATGAGTCGACCGGACCGGACACCTTCTCCGCGAGCGGGCTGGAGGGGCGGGTCACCGATCTCCTCGCCAAGGCCGCGGACTCCCGTGGCGCGCACAGCCTGGGCATCGAAGGAGCATCCGACGCCGCATCACCCGGTAACCAGTCCACCAAGATCCTCCGGCAGCCGGTGGTGCCTTCCTGCGTTCAGCAGGGCATCGGCCGCAGCGACACGGCGCTCGCCATCGAGGAAGGCACCTACCAGGGGAAGGGCGCTCTCCTCGTCGTACTGCCGGACAGATCCGACAGCACGCGGATCGACGCCTACGTCATGGACAAGACCTGTGTGGATCATCCAGCGGCGAGTCCGGCGAAGGTCCTGCTGACGAACTCCTACACGCGTCGCTGACGACCGACGCCCCTCTAGCTGCTGCGCCGTGTCCCCCCGTCATCCCCTACGGTGTGGTCCCTCCGTGTGCCCGGACACACCGGGAATGCACGCCCCTTAGGATCCGTTGGGTGGGGTGAGAGTCCAAGTAGCTCCCACCGCTCAACCGATGCAGTCCAGAGACGAGGAAACAAGCCGTGAGCGACGTCCGTAACGTGATCATCATCGGCTCCGGGCCCGCCGGCTACACCGCGGCGCTGTACACCGCGCGCGCGTCGCTGAAGCCGCTCGTGTTCGAAGGCGCCGTCACCGCGGGCGGCGCTCTGATGAACACCACCGAGGTGGAGAACTTCCCCGGCTTCCAGGACGGCATCATGGGCCCCGAGCTCATGGACAACATGCGCGCCCAAGCCGAGCGGTTCGGTGCCGAGCTGATCCCCGACGACATCGTCTCCGTCGACCTCACGGGTGAGATCAAGACCGTCACGGACACCGCGGGCACGATCCACCGGGCCAAGGCCGTCATCGTGACCACCGGCTCCCAGCACCGCAAGCTCGGCCTGCCGAACGAGGACGCCCTCTCCGGCCGCGGCGTCTCCTGGTGTGCCACCTGCGACGGCTTCTTCTTCAAGGACCAGGACATCGCCGTGATCGGCGGCGGCGACACCGCGATGGAGGAGGCAACCTTCCTCTCCCGCTTCGCCAAGTCCGTGACGATCATCCACCGCCGGGAGACCCTGCGTGCCTCCAAGGCGATGCAGGAACGCGCCTTCGCCGACCCGAAGATCAAGTTCGTGTGGGACAGCGAAGTCGCCGAGATCCAGGGCGACCCGAAGCTGGCCGGGCTGAAGCTGCGCAACCTCAAGACGGGTGAGCTCTCGGACCTCCCGGTGACCGGCCTCTTCATCGCGATCGGCCACGACCCGCGCACCGAGCTCTTCAAGGGTCAGCTCGACCTGGACGAGGAGGGCTACCTGAAGGTCGCCGCGCCCTCCACCCGGACGAACCTGACGGGTGTCTTCGCCGCCGGCGACGTGGTCGACCACACCTACCGCCAGGCGATCACCGCGGCCGGCACCGGCTGCTCCTCCGCTCTGGACGCCGAGCGCTACCTCGCCGGCCTCGCGGACGAGGAGCAGGCCGAGCCCGAGAAGACCGCAGTCTGACCCTCTCCCGCCCCACCGCCCAGAGAATTAAGGAGCCCCCTGTGGCCGGCACCCTGAAGAATGTGACCGACGCCGACTTCGACGAGGTCGTCCTCAAGAGCGACAAGCCCGTCCTGGTGGACTTCTGGGCCGCCTGGTGCGGTCCGTGCCGCCAGATCGCCCCCTCGCTCGAGGCCATCGCCGCCGAGCACGGCGACAAGATCGAGATCGTCAAGCTCAACATCGACGAGAACCCGGGTACGGCCGCCAAGTACGGCGTCATGTCGATCCCGACGCTGAACGTGTACCAGGACGGCGAGGTCGCCAAGACCATCGTCGGTGCCAAGCCGAAGGCCGCGCTCGTCCGCGACCTGGAGAGCTTCATCTCCGAGTGACACGCTGAGCCGTCCCGTCGACGGCTGATGTTTCACGTGAAACACGAATGGGCCAGCCCCTCAGGGGCTGGCCCATTGCGTTACGGAACTCTTCAGAGCGGGCGCAGCGCCGGCTCCTTCTGCACCGCACCCAGCAGCCGGTCGAGCGCCATCTCCACGTCTTCCTTCCAGGAGAGTGTGGTCCGCAGCTCCAGCCTCATCCGAGGATGAGCGGGATGAGGACGCACCGTCTTGAAGCCCACTGCCAGCAGATGGTCGGCCGGGAGGACACAGGCCGGCTCCTTCCAGCGTGCGTCGCCGAACGCCTCGATCGCTTTGAAGCCCCGTCGCAGCAGATCCTTGGCAACCGTCTGGACCATCACACGACCAAGCCCCTGCCCCTGGTAGCCCGGCATGATGAACGAGGTCATCAGCTGCACGGCGTCCGGCGACACAGGGCTCGTGGGGAACGCCGTCGAACGGGGAACGTAGGCGGGCGGCGCGTAGAGCACGAACCCCACGGGAACGTCGTCCACATAGACGACCCGGCCGCACGACCCCCAGTCCAGCAGAACAGCGGAGATCCAGGACTCCTTCTCCAGAGCGGACGTACCCGCCCTTACCGCGGCCGCACTGCTGACGGGGTCCAGCTCCCAGAAGACACACGCCCGGCAGCGCTTGGGTAGGTCTTGAAGGTTGTCCAGCGTGAGCGGTACGAGCCGACGCCCCATGAAGGCTGTTCCTCGCTTCCTTCGCTCGCAGCGTCGCGAGCGGCTGTCAGAGCGCTCCGTTCCCTGAGCAGGCTGCCGACGAACCCGCCGACCGCGCCCAGGCCCAGGCCGGCACTCACCAGTCCGGTCCGGCTCATCGTTCGCATGGCCCCCGCCTCCCGCTCCGAGGTACTGCCAGGTGGATGCGCCACAACCCCATCGCATCGTATCCACGATGCGATTCCATCGATACCGCCTGAAAGCAAAGAGCGAGCCGTGTTCCGGGACACACCGGACACGGCTCGCTCACAGGTCCCACGGCCGACAGGCGCTCGGCCGAGCCGCGGCTCAGTCTTCCGACTCCTCGGCGTCGCCGTCCACGAGGCCCTTCTGCAGCACGGGGCCTTCGCCGGGCGCGAGCGAGTCGAGGATGCGCTCCAGGTCCTCCATGGAGGCGAACTCGACGGTGATCTTGCCCTTCTTCTGGCCCAGGTCGACCTTCACCCGGGTTTCGAAGCGGTCCGAGAGCCGGGTCGCGAGGTCGGTCAGTGCCGGAGAGACCCGGCCGCCGGCCCTCGGCCCCTTGGCACGCTGAGCCGTCTGCGGACGCGAACCCATGAGGGTCACGATCTCCTCGACAGCCCGCACCGAAAGACCCTCGGCCACGATGCGGTGGGCCAGCCGGTCCTGCTCCTCCGAGTCATCGACCGAGAGCAGGGCCCGGGCGTGACCGGCGGAGAGCACTCCGGCCGCGACCCGGCGCTGAACGGCCGGCGAGAGCTTCAGCAGACGCAGCGTGTTGGAGACCTGCGGGCGGGATCGACCGATGCGGTCCGCCAGCTGGTCGTGCGTGCAGTTGAAGTCCTTCAGCAACTGGTCGTAGGCGGCTGCCTCTTCCAGCGGGTTCAGCTGGGCCCGGTGGAGGTTCTCCAGAAGCGCGTCCAGGAGAAGCTTCTCGTCGTCCGTGGCCCGCACGATCGCCGGGATCGCCTCCAGACCGGCCTCACGGCAGGCCCGGAAACGCCGCTCACCCATGATCAGCTCATAGCGCGCGGGGCCCAGCTGACGAACGACGACCGGCTGGAGCAGACCGACCTCCTTGATGGAGGTGATCAGCTCGTGCAGCGCGTCCTCGTCGAAGACCTCACGGGGCTGACGCGGGTTCGGCGCGATGTGATCGAGGGGAATCTCGGCGAAGTGCGCGCCGACGGGCGGCGCCGGCATCTCCACGGAGCCGTTCGCCGACACCTCCTCCGTTTCACGTGAAACAGGCAGCAGCGCGGCCACCTTCGCCGCTGCCACCCCGCGGTCGTTCGTCAGAACCGGCAGAGCTGCGGGGGACATGGATCCTCCGCCTCCCACCGCGGCCTGCGCCGGTGTCTTCTCCGTCGGGGCAGCAGGGATCAGTGCACCAAGACCGCGGCCCAGCCCCCTCCGTCGCTCACTCACTGAATGCCCTCCACCATGTTCGCGTTGTTCTGGGCGCCGATATGGGCGTGTGTCGCGTCGTAGCTGACCCCGACACCCCTCAGCGCCAGCTCTCGTGCTGCCTCAAGGTAGGAGAGAGCACCGCTCGATCCCGGATCGTAGGTCAGCACCGTCTGTCCATAGCTCGGCGCCTCGGAGATACGGACGGAGCGGGGAATGCTCGTCCGCAGCACCTCCTCCACGAAGTGGGTGCGCACCTCCTCCGCGACCTGCGACGCGAGGCGCGTCCGGCCGTCGTACATGGTGAGCAGAATGGTCGACACATGCAGGGTGGGATTGAGGTGTCCCCGCACCAGGTCGACGTTACGCAGCAGCTGCCCCAGACCTTCCAGCGCGTAGTACTCGCACTGGATCGGGATGAGGACCTCGGCGCCGGCCACCATCGCGTTGACCGTCAGCAGGCCGAGCGACGGCGGGCAGTCGATGAGGATGTAGTCCAGCGGCTGCTCGTAAGCCTGGATCGCTCGCTGGAGGCGGCTCTCACGTGCCACCAGGGACACCAACTCGATCTCCGCGCCGGCGAGATCGATCGTGGCGGGAGCGCAGAAGAGACCTTCTACATCGGGAACGGGCTGGACGACTTCCGCAAGCGGGCGACTGTCGACCAGCACGTCATAGATCGACGGAACCTCGGCGTGGTGGTCGATTCCCAGGGCGGTGGACGCGTTGCCCTGGGGGTCGAGGTCGACCACCAGGACCCGGCCACCGTGCAGGGCCAGGGAAGCGGCAAGGTTGACGGTCGTCGTCGTCTTGCCCACCCCGCCCTTCTGGTTGGCGACGACGATCACACGGGTCTGCTCAGGGCGTGGCAGGCCCTCGCCGGCGCGGCCCAGAGCCTCCACAGCGAGTTGGGCAGCACGACCGATCGGGGTGTCGTCCATCGGGGGCGGTGTTTCACGTGAAACATCCTCCCCAAAAGACTCGGTACGGGGACCGGGGACCGGATCGGTCATCGGTCCCGCGATGTTGGCGTCGGACCGCAAGGATTCACTCTCCTCGACTTCAGGCTCGCAATGAACAGAGCCTCCCATGGCTTCGGGGTCGTGAACCAGTGAGGCCTGGTGTTCTGTGGAGAAATCCACCTCTGTGGACAACTCCCGTCTCTCATCGAGTGAACCGAGAGGCTTACGGTCGCGGGGTTCGGCTGCGGCGCGGCCGCGGCTGATGATGCCGTGGAGCAGAGAGCGACGTTTCACGTGAAACACGATGCACAGCCGCGGCGGCCGGATCCCTCGCGACACTCCGTGATGCGTAGGTTTGGCTGCTTGTGTGGAGTACGTCTCAGCGGCGTCGGCGCGTTCGGCTGGTACGGGCCGCCTTGGCCCGCTTGGCGGCGAACCTCACACCGCCCGGACTCTCCCCGACCTCGACCCGCACCACCGTGGACAGAGGGTCCACCACGCCCTCACCGACATGCAGGATCGAGGTGCCCACGGCTCCGAGCTTGCTCAGCGCCGTGGACGCGCTCTTCAACTCCTCCTCCGCGGTGTCGCCCTTGAGGGCGAGCATCTCGCCGTAGGGGCGCAGCAGCGGGATGCCCCAGGTGGCCAGGCGGTCCAGCGGTGCCACCGCACGGGCGGTCACCACATGCACCGGCGGCATCGTGCCCATGACCTCCTCGGCACGACCACGCGCGACCGTCACATGGTCCAAGCCGAGAAGCTCGACGACTTCGGTGAGGAAGTTGGTCCGTCGCAGGAGCGGCTCCAGCAGGGTGATCTTCAGATCCTCCCGCACGAGCGCCAGGGGAATGCCGGGCAGTCCGGCACCCGAACCGACGTCGCAGACGGTCACGCCCTCGGGCACGACCTCGGAGAGCACCGCGCAGTTCAACATATGCCTCTCCCAGAGGCGGGGTACCTCTCGTGGGCCGATGAGCCCACGCTGCACGCCTGCCTCGGCCAGGAGCTCGGCGTATCGGACCGCATCGCCGAAGCGATCGCCGAATACCTCTCGTGCCACCTCAGGCGCAGGGGGGAGCTCCGCTGCCTCCGTCACGGGGACCGTCCTTCCGTACCGCATCAGCGCTGCGAGCGCCGACCACCAGAACTACCGGGCTGACAAAGTTTCGGCCCCGTCTGCGCAACAGACGGGGCCGGAGACACGTACGTACCGAATCAGTTGGGCAGGACGACGACGAAGCGCTGCGGCTCCTCGCCCTCCGACTCGCTGCGCAGGCCGGCGACCTTGACCGCGTCGTGGACGACCTTGCGCTCGAAGGGCGTCATCGGCTTCAGCTTGACCGGCTCACCGCTGTTCTTCGCGTCGGCCGCGGCCTTGGCACCCAGCTCGGAGAGCTCGGCACGCTTCTGGGCACGGTAGCCCGCGATGTCCAGCATCAGCCGACTGCGGTCGCCGGTCTCCCGGTGGACGGCCAGGCGCGTGAGTTCCTGGAGCGCCTCCAACACCTCGCCGTCCCGGCCGACCAGCTTGAGCAGGTCACGGGTACCCGCGTCGCTGATGATCGACACAGAGGCGCGGTCGGCCTCGACGTCCATGTCGATGTCGCCGTCGAGATCGGCGATGTCCAGCAGACCCTCGAGGTAGTCCGCCGCGATCTCGCCCTCTTGCTCCAGGCGGGTCAGGGTGTCTGCACCCTCGGCGGCGGCGGAGGTGGTGCCTTCCGTCACGGGATGGGCTCCTTCTTACTTCTTGGACGGGGACTTGGGGCGCTGCGGGCCGCCCTTGCGCTGCCCGGACTGGGCCTTGCTACGGCCTCCGCTGCCGGCGGGCTTGGGAGCGGCCTGCTTGGCCGTACCGGCGGCTCCGGAGGGCTTGGCGTCCTCCGGCTCGTCGGACTTGCTCAGGGAGATGGTCTCGTCGGCACCCTTCGCCGCGGCCGTGGACTGGCGCTGCGACTTGGACTGCCGCTTGGGCTGCTGCCGCTTGGCGGCGGCCGCGCTCGTCGGCGTGCCGTCCTCGGCCTGGGCCGCGGCCTGGGACTCGCTCTTGATCACGGTGCCGTCGGCCTGGGCGGCGAAGCCCACCTTGGTCAGACCGTTGATGAACTTGCGCTCGGCGTCGTTGCGCTCGCGGCCCTTGGCCACGATGGCCTTGACGATGGCCCGCTCGCCACGGCTGCGGGTCTTGCCGTGGTGCGTGACGTGCTTGTACAGGCGCTCCAGGTACGCGGCCTGAGCCTTGGAACCCGGGGTCGGGTTGTTGCGGATCACGTACATCTGCTGGCCCATGGTCCACACGTTGGTGGTCAGCCAGTAGACGAGCACACCGACGGGGAAGTTGATGCCGAAGACGGCGAACATGACGGGGAAGACGTACATCAGCATCTTCTGCTGCTGCATGAACGGGGTCTTCACCGAGGTGTCGACGTTCTTCGTCATCAGCTGGCGCTGCGTGAAGAACTGCGACGCCGACATCATGATGATCATGATCGCGGTCACGATGCGGACGTTGGTCAGCGAGGCGTCGAACGACACCAGGTCCGACGCGCTGTCCGTGAACTTCGCGGCCAACGGGGCACCGAAGATGTGCGCCTTCTGCGCGCTCTCCAGAAGGCTGTCGTTGATCACGCCAATGGTGTCACCGTTGGCGATGCCGTTGAGCACGTGGTACAGGGCGAAGAAGAACGGGGACTGCGCCAGGATGGGAAGGCACGAGGAGAGCGGGTTGGTGCCCGTCTCCTTGTACAGCTTCATCATCTCTTCGGACTGACGCTGCTTGTCGTTCTTGTAGCGCTCCTGGATCTTCTTCATCTCGGGCTGCAGCGTCTGCATCGCCCGCGTCGCCTTGATCTGCTTCACGAAGAGCGGGATCAGGCAGATACGGATCAGAATCACCAGGGACACGATCGACAGGCCCCAGGCCCACCCGGTGTCAGGGCCGAAGATGGCCCCGTACACCTTGTGGAACTGGACGATGACCCAGGAGACAGGTGTCGTGATGAAGCTGAAGAGGCTGGCAATCGTGTCCACTAATCATGCTCCTTGGGCATGGGACGGTGTCTCTGCGGCCGGGCCCGAAGGAGAAGGAAGTCCCTCTTCGGTGGCCGTTTCGGCGGCGGAGGTCCCGCCCATGCGTGCACGCCAGGCGTCACGCAACATTTCGTGCCACCGCGGGCGCTTGCGCGGCGGAACATGATCCACGCCACCGAGCGACCACGGATTGCATCGCAGGATCCGCCAGGCGGTAAGTGCCGTTCCCTTGATCGCGCCGTGCCGGTCGATGGCCGTGAAGCCGTAGTGGGAGCACGACGGGTAGTACTTGCACACCGGCCCGAGCAGCGGACTGATCGTCCACTGGTAGAGCTTGATCAGAGCCAGCAGCGGGTACTTCATCGCGCGCCCCCTCCCAGTAGCCGTTGAAGGGCGGCATCCAGGTCTTGGGCCAGCTGTGCGTGGTCGGCGTCGCCCGCCCCGGGCAACGCCCGTACGACTACCAGGCTACCGGGGGGGAACAGGGTGACTCGGTCGCGCATCAGATGACGCAGTCTGCGCTTCACCTTGTTGCGTACCACCGCGCCGCCCACGGCCTTGCTCACGACGAAACCCGCACGCGTCGGGGGAGCGCTCTCCCCAGGCGCGTGCGGGTCCGTGGCACCGCTTCGAAGATGGACCACGAGGGTCGGGCGGCCGGCCCGACGACCTCGTCGTACAGCGGTCGCGAAGTCCTCGCGCCGCCTCAGCCGATGCTCGGTAGGCAGCACGACGTCATGACCTGATCAGGCTCAGGCGGACAGGTTGGTGCGACCCTTGCTGCGGCGGTTCGCGAGAATCGCGCGACCGGCACGGGTGCGCATCCGCAGGCGGAAGCCGTGGGTCTTGGCGCGACGACGGTTGTTCGGCTGGAAGGTGCGCTTGCTCACTCGGGGGCTCCAGAAATCAATCGGTGGTGGCGGGGTGCCGTCCTGGCTGTCACCGTGCGCCCACGAGGTAGCTCGCGGTTAAACGCCCGAGTGCACCGCTTCCCGATCACCTGACGTGATCTGTGCCCATCGGAGGCAGGCGGCAGCAGCCATCGACAACTCGACCTGGTTACGGTACGCGCGGCTGCGCCATTCGGTCAAACCGGCGGTCACGAGGGACACTATCCACAGGCTGGGGACAACAACTTGAACCGTAGCCGTCGCCCTGACTACCGTGGCTGAACTCCGATTCGTTCCTTTGTCCCTGGCCCCACCCGATATGAATCCCGACCGTCCCACAACCACACGTTCGTGGGACCCACGAGAGAGCGTGCCCTGTGGCTGACGTGCCTGCCGATCTTGCCGCAGTGTGGCCACGAGTACTGGAGCAGCTCCTCGGGGAGGGCCGCGGCCAGGGTGTCGAGGTGAAGGACGAACACTGGATCCGGCGCTGCCAGCCGCTGGCGCTGGTCGCCGACACCGCGCTGCTCGCCGTACCGAACGAGTTCGCGAAGGGCGTCCTCGAAGGCCGCCTCGCCCCGATCGTCAGCGAAACACTGAGCCGCGAGTGCGGGCGGCCGATCCGCATCGCGATCACCGTCGACGACTCCGTCGGAGAACCCCCGGCCCCGCCGGCACCTTCCGCGCAGCAGCAGTCGCGCTACGAGGAGACCGAGCTCCCTGCCGGCCCCTACGACGGTCAGGACAGCCGGTACGAAGGTCAGGGGGACGGCCGGTACGACACCGGCTACGACAAGTCGCACGAGAGCCAGTACGAGGGCTACGGCCGGCACCGCGCCGAGCAGCTGCCCCCGACACCCGGTGACCAGCTGCCCGGCTCGCGTCCGGACCAGATGCCCACCGCGCGGCCCGCGTACCCGTCGGAGTACCAGCGTCCGGAGCCCGGCGCCTGGCCGCGGCCGCAGCAGGACGAGCACAGCTGGCAGCAGCAGCGGCTCGGCTTCCCGGAGCGCGACCCCTACGCGTCGCCCTCGTCGCAGGACACCTACGGCGGACCCGCGTCCCAGGCCCCTTACGGCGCCCCGCCGCAGCAGGACTCCTACGGCCCGCCGTCGCAGGACTACCGTCCCCAGTCGATGGAGCGGCCGCCGTACGACCCGTCGCCGTACCGGCAGAAGCGCCCGGAGTACGAGCAGTCGCGCTCCGACTACGACCAGCGCGACTCCGGTCGGCGTGAGCTGTCCGACCCGTCGGCCGGGCCCGGTCATCCGCACCGCGGGGGCCCGGCGGGTCCCGGCCAGCCGGCCAAGCAGTCCTCGCCGACGCCCGGCCCGGGTGAGCCGACCGCACGCCTGAACCCGAAGTACCTCTTCGACACATTCGTCATCGGCGCTTCCAACCGGTTCGCGCACGCGGCCGCGGTCGCCGTCGCCGAGGCGCCCGCGAAGGCCTACAACCCCCTGTTCATCTACGGGGAGTCGGGCCTCGGCAAGACGCACCTGCTGCATGCCATCGGGCACTACGCGCGGAGCCTCTACCCGGGCACGCGCGTGCGCTACGTGAGCTCCGAGGAGTTCACCAACGAGTTCATCAACTCCATCCGCGACGGCAAGGGCGACAGCTTCCGCAAGCGGTACCGCGAGATGGACATCCTGCTCGTCGACGACATCCAGTTCCTCGCGGACAAGGAGTCGACGCAGGAGGAGTTCTTCCACACCTTCAACACGCTCCACAACGCCAACAAGCAGATCGTGCTGTCCAGCGACCGGCCGCCGAAGCAGCTGGTGACGCTGGAGGACCGGCTGCGGAACCGTTTCGAGTGGGGCCTGATCACCGATGTGCAGCCGCCCGAGCTGGAGACGCGGATCGCGATCCTCCGCAAGAAGGCGGTCCAGGAGCAGCTGAACGCGCCGCCGGAGGTGCTCGAGTTCATCGCGTCCCGGATCTCGCGCAACATCCGCGAGCTGGAGGGCGCGCTGATCAGGGTGACGGCGTTCGCCTCGCTCAACCGACAGCCGGTGGACCTGGGGCTGACGGAGATCGTCCTGAAGGACCTGATCCCCGGTGGCGAGGACTCCGCCCCCGAGATCACCTCGACGGCCATCATGGGCGCCACCGCCGACTACTTCGGACTGACGGTCGAGGACCTGTGCGGCACCTCGCGCGGGCGCGCGCTGGTGACGGCCCGGCAGATCGCCATGTACCTGTGCCGCGAGCTGACGGACCTTTCGCTGCCGAAGATCGGCGCGCTGTTCGGCGGCCGTGACCACACGACGGTCATGCACGCGGACCGCAAGATCCGCAATCTGATGGCCGAGCGGCGCTCCATCTACAACCAGGTGACCGAGCTGACCAACCGCATCAAGAACGGCTGACGGCGCCGCAGAACGCCGTACAGACGTCGCGGAGGGCGCCCCCGGAGGGAGATCCGGGGGCGCCCTCCGTCATTCCTGGGCGCGGCGCGGCGCGGGGCGGCGCGGGGCGACAGCGGCAGCACCCGGGCTTGATCCAGAGCCCGCCGCCGGGCCTTGCCCGGCGCCCGCTCCAGGGCTTGGCGCGGGGCCGGCGCGGGGCGGCCGCGGGGGGCGATCCGAGGCCGATCCCGGGCTGTCCCGAGGCCGATCCCGGGCCGAACCGGCACCGAACCCGGGCCGGACCTCGCCCGCCAACGGTCGTCCACCGCTCACCCGTTGTTCGATTAACGGCCGGGTTACGGCCACTCTCCACAGATTCGGTGACTTTTTCCCGTCCACACCCTGGGGACTGGGAAGTTGTCCAGACTGTGTCCACAGGCGCCGCCGATGCGGGACCATCGGACCAGGTCACCTGGCTGTGGATTCGTGGACGAAGGATCTCCACAGGCTGTGGACAAAAAAATGATCCACAGGCTGTGCACGGAGTTGTCCACCGACAACCCACAGGCTGCGGCCCTTTGTCCCCAGCGATCTCGGGCTTCTCCACATGTCTGTCCACTGTTCGGCAACACGACGCGCCTCCTCACCGGGTCGAGTGAAAGGCGTCACACGAAGGTGCCGGCTTGCCCTGTGGGAAAGGTGGGTAAACCTGGGGACGCCGCTGGGGAGAACTCGCCTCAGCCTGTGCACGGCGTGTGCAGAACTTTCTGTTCTCCACAGAAGGCCCCGGTTGTCCACCGCCTCCGCCCACAGGCCCGGTGGATAAAATTCCGCCTCTGAGCTGCGAAAACAGGGTTATCCACCGTTTCCACAGCCCCTACTACTACTCCCGACTAGAGAGAGCGAGAAATCCGTTTAGAAGGGGGTCCTGTGCACAACTCGCTCCTCGGTGCCCGACTGCCCCTCGTCACGACTTGACCCCGAGGGGCACCGACTGTCAGTGCGGTGCGTCAGACTGGTCCCCGTTGGTCCTGCCCCTCACCGGGGCCGACCACACCGAGACAGACGACGAAGGCCAGGCAGGGCGAGAAGCGCCGGCAACAGCAGGAGGCGGCAAGAGTGAAGATCCGGGTGGAACGCGACGTACTCGCGGAGGCCGTGGCCTGGGCGGCACGCAGCCTCCCGGCCCGTCCGCCGGCGCCTGTCCTCGCCGGCCTGCTGCTGAAGGCGGAGGACGGCCAGCTGAGCCTGTCCAGCTTCGACTACGAGGTCTCCGCGCGGGTCTCCGTGGACACCGAGGTCGAGGAGGAGGGCACGGTCCTCGTCTCCGGCCGCCTGCTCGCGGACATCTGCCGTGCCCTGCCCAACCGTCCGGTGGAGATCTCCACAGACGGTGTACGGGCGACGGTGGTCTGCGGTTCCTCGCGCTTCACCCTCCACACACTGCCTGTGGAGGAGTACCCGTCCCTGCCGCAGATGCCGAACGCGACGGGCACGGTCCCCGGCGAGGTCTTCGCCTCCGCGGCCGCCCAGGTCGCCATCGCCGCCGGCCGTGACGACACGCTGCCGGTCCTCACCGGTGTGCGCATCGAGATCGAGGGCGACACGGTCACGCTGGCCTCCACCGACCGCTACCGCTTCGCGGTCCGCGAGTTCCTGTGGAAGCCGGAGAACCCGGATGCCTCCGCGGTCGCCCTGGTGCCCGCCAAGACGCTCCTGGACACCGCCAAGGCGCTCACGAGCGGCGACAGCGTCATCCTGGCGCTCTCCGGATCCGGCGCGGGCGAGGGCCTGATCGGTTTCGAGGGCGCGGGACGGCGTACGACGACCCGCCTCCTGGAGGGCGACCTCCCGAAGTACCGCACGCTGTTCCCGACCGAGTTCAACTCCGTCGCCGTGATCGAGACCGCCCCCTTCGTGGAGGCCGTCAAGCGTGTGGCCCTGGTCGCCGAGCGCAACACCCCGGTGCGGCTCAGCTTCGAGCAGGGCGTGCTCATCCTGGAGGCCGGCTCCAGTGACGACGCACAGGCTGTGGAGCGGGTCGACGCCCAGCTCGAGGGCGACGACATCTCGATCGCCTTCAACCCGACCTTCCTGCTGGACGGCCTGAGCGCCATCGACTCCCCGGTCGCCCAGCTGTCCTTCACGACGTCCACGAAGCCCGCGTTGCTCAGCGGCAAGCCGGCGCTGGACGCGGAGGCGGACGAGGCCTACAAGTACCTGATCATGCCGGTGCGTCTCAGCGGCTGACGCTCGTGCCGTGATCCGACCGGTCGTCCACAGGCGGTGGACGACCGGGGCGGTCCCTGGGGAGAAGCCACCGGTGAATCCCCAGGTGGGGTCGTACGTCTGAGCGCGTATGCCCACAGGTGTGCGTGACCGTCCGGGTTTAGGCTCGGACATGGGTACGAAGGTGCCCCACACGCCACACAGCGACCTAAGGAACAACTGATGGATCTCGGTCTCGTCGGCCTCGGCAAGATGGGCGGCAACATGCGCGAGCGGATCCGCCGCGCCGGCCACACCGTCGTCGGATACGACCGCAACCCGGACCTCGCCGATGTCCACAGCCTCGAAGAGCTTGTGGGCAAGCTCAAGGGCCCGCGCGTGGTCTGGGTGATGGTCCCGGCAGGCGCGGCCACCCAGTCGACCGTCGACGAGCTCGCCGAGCTGCTGGAGCCGGGCGACGTCGTCGTGGACGGCGGCAACTCCCGCTGGACGGACGACGAGAAGCACGCCGGTGAACTGGCCGCCAAGGGCATCGGCTTCGTCGACTGCGGCGTCTCCGGCGGTGTCTGGGGCCTGGAGAACGGCTACGCGCTGATGTACGGCGGCGACGCCGAGCACGTGGCCAAGGTGCAGCCCGTCTTCGACGCGCTCAAGCCCGAGGGCGACTTCGGCGCGGTGCACGCCGGCAAGGTCGGCGCCGGCCACTTCGCGAAGATGGTCCACAACGGCATCGAGTACGCCATGATGCAGGCCTACGCCGAGGGCTGGGAGCTGCTGGAGAAGGTCGACTCCGTCACCGACGTGCGCGAGGTCTTCCGCTCCTGGCAGGAGGGCACGGTCATCCGGTCCTGGCTGCTCGACCTGGCCGTCAACGCCCTGGACGAGGACGAGCACCTCGACAGGCTGCGCGGCTTCGCGCAGGACTCCGGCGAGGGCCGTTGGACGGTGGAGGCCGCGATCGACAACGCCGTGCCGCTGCCCGCCATCACGGCCTCGCTGTTCGCGCGGTTCGCCTCCCGCCAGGAGGACTCGCCGCAGATGAAGATGATCGCGGCGCTGCGCAACCAGTTCGGCGGCCACGCGGTCGAGAAGAAGTAGTCCACAGGGTCGCTCCGCGATCCACAACCCTGGGGGAGGTCGGCGAACGACCATGCACGTCACGCATCTGTCGCTGGCCGACTTCCGCTCGTACGCCCGGGTCGAGGTTCCGCTCGACCCGGGCGTCACCTCGTTCGTGGGCCCCAACGGGCAGGGCAAGACGAACCTCGTCGAGGCCGTCGGCTACCTCGCCACCCTCGGCAGCCACCGGGTCGCCTCGGACGCGCCCCTGGTGCGCATGGGCGCCGACCGCGCGATCATCCGGGCGCAGATCCGGCAGGGCGAGCGGCAGCAACTGGTCGAACTGGAGCTGAACCCGGGCAAGGCCAACCGTGCCCGCATCAACAGGTCCTCGCAGGTCAGACCCCGTGATGTGCTGGGCATCGTACGGACCGTGCTGTTCGCGCCCGAGGACCTCGCGCTGATCAAGGGCGATCCCGGTGAGCGGCGCCGCTTCCTCGACGAGCTGATCACCGCGCGCTCCCCGCGGATGGCGGGCGTGCGCTCGGACTACGAGCGGGTCCTCAAGCAGCGCAACACGCTCCTCAAGTCGGCCGCGCTCGCCCGACGGCACGGCGGCCGCTCCATGGACCTGTCGACCCTCGACGTGTGGGACCAGCACCTCGCGCGCGTGGGCGCCGAGTTGCTCGCCCAGCGCCTCGACCTGGTCGCCGCGATCCAGCCGCTCGCCGACAAGGCCTACGAGCAGCTGGCGCCCGGCGGTGGTCCGGTGGCCCTGGAGTACAAGCCGTCCGCGCCCGGTGAGGCACACACGCGTGAGGATCTCTACGGGCAGCTGATGGCCGCGCTCGCGGACGTCCGCAAGCAGGAGATCGAGCGGGGCGTGACCCTGGTGGGCCCGCATCGGGACGACGTGATTCTCAAGCTGGGCCAGCTGCCGGCCAAGGGGTACGCCTCCCACGGCGAGTCCTGGTCGTACGCGCTGGCGCTGCGGCTGGCCTCGTACGACCTGCTGAGGGCCGAGGGCAATGAGCCGGTGCTGGTTCTGGACGACGTCTTCGCCGAGCTGGACGCCCGTCGGCGGGAACGGCTGGCCGAGCTGGTGGCGCCCGGTGAGCAGGTGCTGGTGACGGCGGCGGTCGACGACGACGTGCCGCATGTGCTCGCGGGGGCCAGGTACGCCGTGGCCGAGGGGACGGTGGAGCGCGTATGACCGCCGACGAGCCTCCGAAGCGGGCTCCCGAGCCGTCCGGCGTCGACCTCGCGCGGGTGGCGCTCAGGGCGGCCCGCGAGCAGGCACGCGCGCGTGGGGACGCGGCTCAGCAGAAGAAGCAGGCACGGCGTGGCGGCGGCTTGCGCTCCGGGGCGCGCGCGGACGGCCGCGATCCCATGGCGCTGGGCGCGGCGATCAACCGGCTGCTCAACGAGCGCGGGTGGGAGGCGCCGGCGGCGGTGGGCGGTGTGATGGGCCGGTGGCCGCAGATCGTCGGCGAGGACGTGGCGAAGCACTGCGTTCCGGAGAAGTACGACGAGGACGAGCGGGCGCTGATCGTGCGCTGTGACTCCACGGCCTGGGCGACGAACCTGCGGCTGCTCGCGCCGACTCTGGTCGCGCGCCTCAACGAGGATCTGGGGCACGGGACGGTGCGGCAGATCAAGGTGCTCGGTCCCAACGGCCCCGCACGCCGCTACGGCCCCCTCAGGGCCCCTGGGAGCACCGGTCCCGGCGATACCTACGGGTGACGTGCGTCACGCTTTTCGAGGCCGGGAGGGTCCTGCGGGAACCGCCCGGCCTTTGTTGCGTGTGCCCGCGTGCGGGTGCGAATCCGGACGTGACTCCCAAGTAGCCAAGGGTTGACACCCGGAAGCGCTGAGTGCCTCCGTGAGCCTCTTGGAGCCCCCTTCCGTATATCGGGACCCGGAAGAGACCGGTTGAGGGCGGCACATGCGGACTCAGGTACCGGCAAACCCCCATCAGTGTCAGTGCTACCGGTAGACTGGAAGCCAATCCCGCCCCGAACGTGGGGACCGCCCGGGAGAAGCTGAGCAACGCTGATCAAGGCTTACCAACGCAACATGCCGCAGCCGCTCCGGCAACCTGCCGACGAGCCTGGCTGGTGCTGTGCCAGAAAGGGCGCTTCGTGGCCGATTCCGGCAACCCCAACGAGAACATCCCGTCCACCGACGCCGGCGCGAGCGGCGGGGCAGCCGCCTCGACCAGCGAGGTCACCACCTCGTACGACGCCAGCGCCATTACCGTCCTCGAGGGTCTGGACGCGGTCCGTAAGCGACCCGGTATGTACATCGGCTCGACCGGCGAGCGCGGCCTGCACCACCTCGTGTACGAGGTCGTCGACAACTCGGTCGACGAGGCGCTGGCCGGCCACGCGGACACCATCGACGTGACGATCCTGGCCGACGGCGGCGTCCGCGTCATCGACAACGGCCGCGGTATCCCGGTGGGCATCGTCGCGTCCGAGGGCAAGCCGGCCCTCGAAGTCGTGCTCACCGTGCTGCACGCGGGCGGCAAGTTCGGCGGCGGCGGCTACGCGGTCTCCGGTGGTCTGCACGGCGTCGGCGTCTCGGTCGTGAACGCCCTGTCGAGCAAGGTCGCGGTCGAGGTCAAGACCGACGGCCACCGCCACACGCAGGACTACAAGATGGGCGTCCCGACGGCCCCCCTCGTCAAGCACGAGGCCACGGACGAGACGGGCACGTCGGTCACCTTCTGGGCCGACGCCGACATCTTCGAGACCACGGAGTACTCCTTCGAGACGCTCTCGCGGCGTTTCCAGGAGATGGCGTTCCTCAACAAGGGTCTGACCATCAAGCTCACCGACGAGCGCGAGTCGGCGAAGGCCACCGCCGGTGCGGACGAGGCGGGTGCGGACGAGAAGGACGAGGTCAAGACCGTCACGTACCACTACGAGGGCGGCATCGTCGACTTCGTGAAGTACCTCAACTCCCGCAAGGGCGAGGTGGTGCACCCGACGGTGATCGACCTCGAGGCGGAGGACAAGGAGAAGAGCCTCTCCCTCGAAGTCGCCATGCAGTGGAACAGCGGTTACAGCGAGGGCGTGTACTCCTTCGCCAACATCATCCACACGCATGAGGGCGGCACCCACGAGGAGGGCTTCCGCTCGGCGCTGACGAACCTGGTCAACAAGTACGCGCGGGACAAGAAGCTGCTGCGCGAGAAGGACGACAACCTCACGGGTGACGACATCCGCGAGGGTCTGACGGCGATCATCTCGGTCAAGCTGAGCGAGCCGCAGTTCGAGGGCCAGACGAAGACCAAGCTGGGCAACACGGAGGCGAAGACCTTCGTCCAGAAGGCGGTCTACGAGCACCTCAACGACTGGCTGGACCGCAACCCGGTGGAGGCGGCGGACATCGTCCGCAAGGGCATCCAGGCGGCCACCGCGCGCGTGGCGGCCCGCAAGGCCCGCGACCTGACCCGCCGCAAGGGTCTGCTGGAGTCGGCGTCCCTGCCGGGCAAGCTCTCCGACTGCCAGTCGAACGACCCCATCAAGTGCGAGATCTTCATCGTCGAGGGTGACTCCGCCGGCGGTTCGGCCAAGTCCGGCCGCAATCCGCAGTACCAGGCGATCCTCCCGATCCGGGGCAAGATCCTCAACGTCGAGAAGGCGCGGATCGACAAGATCCTCCAGAACCAGGAGATCCAGGCGCTGATCTCCGCCTTCGGTACCGGTGTGCACGAGGACTTCGACATCTCCAAGCTCCGCTATCACAAGATCATCCTGATGGCGGACGCCGACGTCGACGGCCAGCACATCAACACCCTGCTGCTGACCTTCCTGTTCCGCTTCATGCGGCCGCTGGTCGAGGCCGGGCACGTGTTCCTCTCCCGCCCCCCGCTGTACAAGATCAAGTGGGGCCGGGAGGACATCGAGTACGCGTACTCCGACCGGGAGCGCGACGCGCTGCTCGAGATGGGCCGCCAGCGCGGCAAGCGCGTGCGCGAGGACTCGATCCAGCGCTTCAAGGGCCTCGGTGAGATGAACGCCGAGGAACTGCGCATCACGACCATGGACCAGGAGCACCGCGTCCTCGGCCAGGTCACCCTCGACGACGCCGCCCAGGCCGACGACCTGTTCTCGGTCCTGATGGGCGAGGACGTCGAAGCGCGTCGCGCGTTCATCCAGCGCAACGCCAAGGACGTCCGGTTCCTCGACATCTGAGTCGGTCTCAGCTGACCGCACCAGAAAGGATTCTCACCAGCAATGACCGACGAGAACACTCCCGTCACCCCTGAAGAGGGCGGCGATGTCGTGATGCGCATCGAGCCCGTCGGGCTCGAGACGGAAATGCAGCGCTCTTACCTCGATTACGCGATGTCCGTCATCGTCTCCCGCGCGCTGCCGGACGTCCGGGACGGCCTCAAGCCCGTCCACCGCCGCGTCCTGTACGCCATGTACGACGGCGGCTACCGGCCCGAGAAGGGCTTCTACAAGTGCGCCCGCGTCGTCGGCGACGTCATGGGCAACTACCACCCGCACGGCGACTCCTCGATCTACGACGCGCTGGTCCGCCTCGCGCAGCCGTGGTCGATGCGGATGCCGCTGGTGGACTCCAACGGCAACTTCGGCTCTCCCGGCAACGACCCGGCGGCCGCCATGCGGTACACCGAGTGCAAGATGATGCCGCTGTCCATGGAGATGGTCCGCGACATCGACGAGGAGACCGTCGACTTCACGGACAACTACGACGGCCGCTCCCAGGAGCCGACCGTCCTGCCGGCCCGTTTCCCGAACCTGCTGATCAACGGTTCGGCCGGTATCGCGGTCGGCATGGCGACCAACATCCCGCCGCACAACCTGCGCGAGGTCGCGTCCGGCGCCCAGTGGTACCTGGAGAACCCCGAGGCCTCGCACGAGGAGCTCCTCGACGCCCTCATCGAGCGCATCAAGGGCCCCGACTTCCCGACCGGCGCGCTCGTCGTCGGCCGCAAGGGCATCGAGGAGGCGTACCGCACGGGACGTGGCTCCATCACGATGCGCGCGGTCGTCGAGGTCGAGGAGATCCAGAACCGCCAGTGCCTGGTGGTCACGGAGCTGCCGTACCAGACCAACCCCGACAACCTCGCGCAGAAGATCGCCGACCTGGTGAAGGACGGCAAGGTCGGCGGTATCGCGGACGTCCGTGACGAGACGTCGTCCCGTACGGGCCAGCGCCTGGTCATCGTCCTGAAGCGGGACGCGGTCGCCAAGGTCGTCCTCAACAACCTGTACAAGCACACGGACCTCCAGTCGAACTTCGGCGCCAACATGCTGGCCCTGGTCGACGGTGTGCCGCGCACGCTCTCGCTGGACGCGTTCATCCGCCACTGGGTGGCGCACCAGATCGAGGTCATCGTCCGCCGTACGCGCTTCCGGCTGCGCAAGGCGGAGGAGCGGGCGCACATCCTGCGCGGCCTGTTGAAGGCCCTGGACGCCATCGACGAGGTCATCGCGCTGATCCGGCGCAGCGACACCGTCGACATCGCGCGCACGGGCCTGATGGCGCTGCTGGAGATCGACGAGATCCAGGCCAACGCCATCCTCGAGATGCAGCTGCGTCGGCTGGCCGCCCTGGAGCGTCAGAAGATCATCCAGGAGCACGACGAACTCCAGGCGAAGATCACCGAGTACAACGCGATCCTGGCCTCGCCGGTCCGCCAGCGCGGCATCGTGAGCGAGGAACTGGCCGCGATCGTCGAGAAGTTCGGCGACGACCGCAAGACGATGCTGGTGCCCTACGACGGTGACATGTCCATCGAGGACCTGATCGCCGAGGAGGACATCGTCGTCACCATCTCGCGCGGTGGCTACGTCAAGCGCACGAAGACGGACGACTACCGCTCCCAGAAGCGCGGCGGCAAGGGTGTGCGCGGGGCGAAGCTCAAGGAAGACGACATCGTCGACCACTTCTTCGTCTCCACCACGCACCACTGGCTGCTGTTCTTCACCAACAAGGGCCGGGTGTACCGGGCGAAGGCGTACGAGCTGCCCGACGCCGGTCGTGACGCGCGGGGACAGCACGTCGCGAACCTGCTGGCCTTCCAGCCGGACGAGGCGATCGCCGAGATCCTCGCGATCCGCGACTACGAGGCGGCGCCCTACCTGGTCCTGGCGACCAAGGGCGGCCTGGTCAAGAAGACGCCTCTGAAGGATTACGATTCGCCGCGTGCCGGTGGTGTCATCGCGATCAACCTCCGTGAGACGGAGGACGGTTCCGACGACGAACTGATCGGAGCCGAACTCGTCTCGGCCGACGACGATCTGCTTCTGATCAGCAAGAAGGCGCAGTCGATCCGCTTCACCGCCACGGACGAATCCCTGCGGCCCATGGGCCGTGCCACCTCGGGTGTCAAGGGCATGAGCTTCCGTGAGGGAGACCAGCTGCTCTCGATGAATGTTGTTCGACCCGGTACGTTCGTGTTCACTGCCACAGACGGTGGGTACGCGAAGCGGACCGCCGTCGACGAGTACCGCGTCCAGGGTCGCGGCGGCCTGGGTATCAAGGCTGCCAAGATCGTCGAGGACCGTGGTTCGCTCGTCGGCGCGCTGGTGGTCGAGGAGACCGACGAGATCCTCGCCATCACGCTGTCCGGCGGTGTGATTCGTACGCGAGTCAACGAGATCAGGGAGACGGGCCGTGACACCATGGGCGTCCAACTGATCAACCTGGGCAAGCGCGATGCCGTCGTCGGCATCGCACGTAACGCCGAGGCGGGGCGCGAGGCGGAGGAGGTCGACGGCGAGGTCGCCGTGGACGAGACCGTCGAGGCTGCCACGACCACCGGCACGGACGAGGGTGAGTCGCCCTCGTCCGAGTAGCACGAGGAGAGAGTCATCGTGAGCGGAGCCACGGGCGCCGGTACGTCTGCCGGTACGGGAAAGAACGGCGGCGGCCGTGGCTCCGCCGCGCCGGCGGGGGACGCGCGTACGACCGACGCGCGGGGCGCGGGGGGTGCCGAGGGGCGTGTGGCGGACACCCACACGACCCAGTTGAAGGCCATCAAGCCCCCTGCGGCCGACTCGCCCTCACCCTCGACCGACACGCAAGGATCGAAGGGATCCCAGGGGGGAACCGTGACGGACACCAGAGGCACGCAGGCCAAGCAGGAGGCATCGCCGCTCCCCGGTGACCGGCAGCCGCCGCAGCAGCCCGCCGGGCCCTACCACCCGCCGCAGGCCTACCCGACCCAGGCGCCCGCGGCGCCGGCCGCGACCGGCGCCGTACGGCGTCCGCGGACCGGCGCCCGCACCACGCCCCGGGTGCGCAAGGCGCGGCTGCGGGTGTCGAAGGCAGACCCCTGGTCGGTGATGAAGGTCAGCTTCCTGCTCTCCATCGCCCTGGGCATCTGCACGATCGTCGCGGCCGCCGTCCTGTGGATGGTCATGGACGCGATGGGTGTCTTCTCGACGGTCGGCAGCACGGTCTCGGAGGCGACCGGCTCGAACGAGTCGAACGGCTTCGACCTCCAGTCGTTCCTGTCGCTGTCCCACGTCCTGATGTTCACGTCGATCATCGCGGTCATCGACGTCGTCCTCGCGACGGCGCTCGCGACGCTCGGCGCGTTCATCTACAACCTGTCCGCAGGCTTCGTCGGCGGCGTCGAGCTGACGCTGGCCGAGGACGAGTGACCTCTGCCGTCGTAGCGGTTCCAAACCCTGCCGGGCCTCCCGCGACTATCGATTTTGGGACTGCCCGCGTCGTGCGCTAATCTTCAGGAGTCAGCGCGCGGGACACACACCGCAGAGCGCGGCGGGGCTATAGCTCAGTTGGTTAGAGCGCATCCCTGATAAGGATGAGGCCACAGGTTCAAATCCTGTTAGCCCCACCAGACACGAAGGCCCCCAGCCGATCATGGTTGGGGGCCTTCGGCGTGCACGGGCGGCATCAACGGCCGTGCACGGCTGGTGTCGGTCCATGAGCTTGTCCTCCGGGTTCCGGTAGCCCCTGGGCTCGGCGGATGACCTTGGAATGGGAACAGGTAATCGTTCACTCGGCGGATCCGGGTGCCCTGGGGCAGTGGTGGGCCGAGGCTCTCGGTCGGGTCGTGGTCCACTCCTCCGACGACGAGTTCGAGATCCGCCGGGAGCCGGACCGACTGCCGGGGTTGGAATTCGTCCGGCTCGAGGAGAGCAAGCAGGGCAAGAGCCGGCTGCATCTCGACTTCAGGCCCGATGACCAGGACGCCGAGGTGGCTCGCCTCGAGGCTCATGGCGCGAAGCGTGTCGACATCGGCCAGGGTGACCGGTCGTGGGTCGTCATGGCGAACCCCGAGGGCAACGAGTTCTGTGTCCTCGGCCCACGGCGCGGGTGAGAACCGCTGACCAGGGACGAGTGAGTGCCGTGGGGGCACGGCGAAGGCCCGGTGGCTCCTGGGGAGCTGCCGGGCCTGCTCGTGCGGGCTGTACGCAAGTTCGCCGTTACGTCGGGGGAGGCGGCACGTGGCGTGCCGGAGGCTCAGCGCTGCAGCGGGGTGGCCGGCTCGGCCGGGTCCGCGGAGTCGCAGGAGGCCGCGGTGTGCTCGGCCGCTTCCGTGTCCGGCAGGCCGCGGTGGCGGCAGCTGGGTGACTTGCCGTGTGCCTCGGCGCGGATGCGCTGCTTCATCGTGGGGGGCAGGGAGCGGGCTTGGGCCCAGACCCAGGGAGCCGCGACCGTCGGCCACGCCGTCGTGTCCGTGGTGGTCACGCTCTCGCTGCTGCGCGTCGGCGCGGTCTGCGCCGCCGCCGTGGTCGCGGTCGTCGTGATGAGTCCGAGCGCCGTGCACAGCGCGAGGAAGGCGGTGACGATGGCGGTCCACAGCTTCATGACCCGGTTCTCGGGCATGGCCCCTCACTTTCGGGTTGGGCGATTTGCGTACTTTCCTCATGATGTGTAGGGAGGGCGCGAAGTGGTGGACCGACGCTCGTGGCGTGGCGTTGTTCTGATGAACACCACCCGGATGGCCGCAAAGGACTACAAAAGCGGAGAAGTGAGGATCACATGGGATGAGGACGGACAAAAATCACCGTCCGTACGGATGTGATCACCCTCCGATCGGAGT
Organism: Streptomyces sp. NBC_00080; assembly: GCF_045041255.1. Lineage (NCBI taxonomy): Bacteria > Bacillati > Actinomycetota > Actinomycetes > Kitasatosporales > Streptomycetaceae > Streptomyces > Streptomyces sp. NBC_00080. The sequence continues at coordinate 4,770,941 of NZ_CP108235.1, read as the reverse complement.
GGTGTGATCCGCTCCTACTGCGCTGCCGAGGGCGGGAGTTGAGGGGCGGACGCAGGTCACCGATCGGTATCGGTCGGTGTGTATAGTCGGGCGCCAGAGGTCCCCTACGTCAAGGAAAGACGAGGTCGCGCGGTGAAGAAGCTTCTCCTGGTCGCACTGGCCGCCATCGGCGGGCTCCTCGTGTACCGCCAGATCCAGGCGGATCGCGCCGAGCAGGATCTGTGGACGGAGGCGACTGACTCCGTGCCCACGGGTTCGTGAGTATCGATACCGAAGACTGAACAGACCCCGGCCGCTCGCGGTCGGGGTTTTGTGTTGCGGATCCCCCGGCCCCCGGTTAGAGGCGGGCTTTTCGGACGCTCGTACGGAATGCGGGGGTGGCACGCGCGCGTGCGGGGGAGGATGGCCCACGTTCGGTCGAAGGCGAGGGGGCGGGGTCGATGGGCCGGCGTACGGGGCGTGGAGCGGCCGTGTGGCGGGCCGTCGTGCGGAGCGCGGTCGTAGGAGCGGTGCTCTGCGTGGCGTCGGCGGTGCTGCCCGGACGGGTCGCCCTGGCCGCGCCGGACGTGCCGTCGTACGCCTTCGCCGACGACGTCCGCAGCGCCCCCGCGACGACCGGCACCACCGGCGCCGCCCGGCTGGAACCCGGCGCGACGTACCGGAGCTCCCTCCGGGGCGAGGACAAGGCCTACTACCGCCTCGAACTCGACGGCATCTCGGACGTGTACGTCTCCGTCACGGCGATCCCGCGCGCGGGAGCCACCCTCTCCGCCGGGGACGGGATCAGCGTCTCCGTACAGGACGCCGACAGCGTCACGTGCTCCTCCGACTCCGTGACCGTCGGGACCGCCGTGAGCCCCCAGCCGCTCACCGCCTGGGGAGCGCGCGAACTCCTGCCGGGCAAGGGGCTGTGCCGGAAGGCCGGTACGTACTACGTCGTCGTCGAGCGCACCGGCACCGGCAGTAGCACCGGCACTGGCAACGGCACCGGTAGTGGCGAGGAGGACACGGACCTCTCCGACGGCCGGACCTGGGACCTGGAGCTCGCGCCCGTCTCCGAAGCGCCCCTGGCGAAGGCGGCCGCCACGCGCGTACCCGAGGTGTGGGACTCGTCCACGCCCACGCCACCCGTCGACGAGCCGGTCTCCGTCCGGGGCGGGGCAGGCTTCGCCGAGGCGGCCGCGGTGGAGCAGGGCGTCCGCAGCGACGAGATCGTGCCCGGGCAGACGCTCTTCTACAAGGTGCCCGTCGACTGGGGGCAGCAGCTGTCCGCCACCGTCGACCTGGGCGGCGCGGAGAAGAACTCCGCGTATGTGGTCGACGCCCTGGAGATGACGCTCTACAACCCGGTGCGCGCCTCGGTCAAGGACACGGGCATCGGTTACGGCGGCAGCCAGAAGTCGGCCTCGCTGCCCCCGGTACCGCCGGTCGGATACGCCAATCGGTACGCCCCCACCGACCCGACGAAGTCCCTGCGGTTCGCCGGGTCGTACTACCTGGTGGTGCACCTCGCCGCGCAGGTCGCCGATCGTTTCGGAGAGGGGCCGTACGGGCTGACCCTGCGCGTCCGGCTCGGCGGCAGCGCCCAGGCCGGTCCGGGGTACGCGCGGCAGTCGGTGCCGCGCGGGTTCTTCGACGTCGGCGCGCCGGACCCCGTGCCCTCGGGGGGCGGCAGCTTGGCGGGCGCCGACGCGTCGGGTGACGGAGCGTCGGGCGGCGATCCCGCGATGAAGGCGGTCGCCGTGGGCGGCATCGGCACCGGAAGCCTGCTGCTGATGGTGCTCGGCGTGTGGACGCTGACCGCCCGGCGCCGGGCGGCGGCTCAGATGCGCGTCAACGCCCAGAACCCCACGGCGTAGCAGGCCAGCGCGAGGAACAGCAACGGCAGCGCGACCCTGGCAGGCGGACCGGGACGCTCACGGCGGGCGGCACGATGCCCTCGGCGTCGGCCGTGCGGCGAGACGACCTGCGGCGAAGACGGGACCTGCGGGGCTCGTGCGGCGTGAGGGTCGTGCGCGGTGTAGGAGGCGGTGGACACCTCACCTTGCTGCCCGCGGGTGGGCAACACGAAGGTGGGCTCGTACGGGGGCGCGGCCATGGGGCCGGGCGTCGGCGCGTAGGCGGGAGGATACGGAGTGGAGGGCTCCGGTGCTCCGGGTTCGGTGAAGGAGCCGGCCGCCGGTTGCGGGGGCGGCAGGTGAAAGCTGCCCGTGTCCGACATGGAGGGAGCGGGCGCGGGATCGGGGGTGGAGGAGACCGACCGCGGCGTCGGGCGCGTGGGCCGACGCGGATCGGTAGGCGTCGAATCCGCTTGCTGCCGTGGGTCGTTCGGCGCGGAGCCCGGCGCACGGCCTGGCGCAGACGGTACGGATCCCCCGCCCGACCACGCAGACCCGGCACCGCTGCTGGTTCCCACGCCGCCGCCGACACCCGACCCTGTGCCGGTACCCGTACCCGTACCCGTGCCCGTGCCTCGGAGGGCGGGATCAGGCGCTCCGTCCGGCCGGGAGGGCAGGCCGCCTGTGCCCGGAGGGGCAGGAGCGGCGGGCCCCGCTTGACCGGAGGGGAGAGATCCGATGCCCGCCGGGTCTGTACCGGGGGCCACTCCCGGACGGGCGGGCAGCGAACCGATGCCTCGGCCGGCCGGCCGGGGCACGCCGTCCGGCAGACCCGGACCGGCCGCGGCGCCGAGGCCGGACGACTCGGGTGGGGTAACCGAGCGGCCTGGGTCAGGCGTGGCGGCCGAGCCACCGGGACCGGGTGCGGTGTGCGGGCGGCTCGGATCGGGAGCGGCCCCCGAGCCACCGGGGCCGGGAGCGGCGTCCAGGGCGCCTGGATCGGAAGCGTGGCCCGGGGCGCCTGGACCGGGAGCGGCGTCCAGGGCGCCTGGATCGGAAGCGTGACCCAGGCCTCCCGGATCAGGAGCGTGACCGCGGCTGCCCGGGCTGGAAGCGTCACCCAGGCCACCCGGATCGGAAGCGTCATCCAGGCCGCCCCGACCGGGAGCGTCACCCGGACCTCCCCGCTCAGGCGCGGTGCTCGGACGGCCCGTATCGGAGGTGGTGCCCGGGCGGCCCGGGTCGGGTGTGGTGTGTGGCCAACTCTGTTCGGGTGGGGTGTGCGGGCTGCCCTGTTGGAGGGTGGTGTTCGGGCGGGAGGCCGGGGAGTTGGAGGGCCTTGGTCGTCTTGGTGGGCCTTGGGGGCCGAACCCCGTGGGCAGCGGGCCGAGTTGGTCGAAGATCTCGATCAGCTCGTCGTCCGGGCCTGGCTCGGGCAGCAGCTCGACGGCCGCCGCGAGCGCCTTGCGCGCCCCCGTGGCCGTACGGAAGCGGGCCTGCGGGTCCGGCTGGAGCAGGGTCGCGACCACCTGCCACAGCGGCTCGGGAACACTCTTGGGGGCGCCCGGAGTTCCGTGCTCCGCGAAGTACTGGACGAGGGCCTTGGCGTCCGGCTTGGCGCCCTCCAGCAGATACAGCGCGACCAGTCCGACGGCGAACAGGTCGGCGGGGAAGTCCGGTTCGGCGCCCATCATCTGCTCGGGCGCGAGGTAACCGGGCGTCCCGACCACGAGGTTGGTCTCGGTCAGCCGTGGCTCGCCCAGCCGCATCGCGATGCCGAAGTCGGAGAGCCTGAGACGAGGCCGGGCCGTACCGGTGGCCTCCAGCAGGATGTTGGCGGGTTTGATGTCGCGGTGCACGACACCCTCCGCGTGGACCGCGGTGAGCCCGGAGAGCAACTGGTCGAGCAGCGTGCACACGAAGACCGGGGGCAGCGGGCCGTAGTCGCCGACGAGATGGACCAGCGAACCGCCGGCCACCAGATCCATGGTGAACAGGACCTTGTCGTCGTCGGCGGCCCAGCTGGCGGGCGCGAGCACATGGGGGTGGTCGATCCGCAGCGCCTGCTCGCGGACGAAGCGCAGCAGCGCGTGCGCGTCTCTCTGTTGCAGCACTTTGGCGGCCACGTAGCGGCGGCGGCGGTGGTCCCAGGCACGCCAGACCGCACCGACCCCTCCGCGACCGATCGGGTCGGCCAGTTCGTACCGTCCGGCGAAGACCTCACCCATGGCTGTGCGACGCTCCTCCCCCTGGTCCCGCTCGGGTCTCCCCCTCTGCCCCTCTGTTTCCCCCGCGACGAGCGATACGACCCCCGTGTGCCCCGCTGCGTACTGATACCCCCCGAGCTGCCGACTGCCCGGCTGCCGAACCCCCTTCGGCGACCGGGCCGAGGGCTCAGTTCTGGTGGGACTGGTAGTGCGTGACCGCGTCCGAGGTACGGCCGGCGCCGTACACCCGAAGGAACTCTGCCAGTTCCGGGTGGGTCGGGGCGAGGGTGTCGGCGGCGTCGATGATGTCGCCGGCGGCGGCCACCGAGCGCAGCAGGGACTGGATCTCGCGGACGACCCGCTTGACCGTGGGCGCTCCCGAACCGCTCGTCGTCTGTGTGGTGTTGCTGAGCACCGAGCCCCCCTGGGACCGCTTGATCTCGTCCATGCGCTCGGTCGCCTCGGCGGCGCTGACGCTGCCGTCCGCGACCTGTGCCGCCAACTCCTGGAGCAGCTGCACCCGCTGCACCACGGCCGGGTTGCCGATCTTCGCCCGCTGACCGCTCATCAGCTGCGACAGCATCGGCGCCGAGAGTCCCAGTACCCCAGCGAGACGAGCCTGGTTGAGGCCAAGATCGTCGATGAGCTTACGGAAGAGCGCCCCCAGCGGCTCTCCGTACCAGTTCCGCTGAAGTTCCCGCGCTCTCGCGGTCGCTTCCTGCTGTGCGGCGTCCATTGCGTCTCCCCATCGCTTCCCCAGAAACCGCGGTTCGCTGTAGCGAACCGCGTCCGAGCATCTTACGGAGAGTGGTCATCCGCGGGGACCCCCAATCTTTTTGCGAGATACCCCGGGTGACCCGGTACTCTGGTCTGCGGCGCCCGCCGGTACGAGGTTTTCCGGCCGGACGTCTCTTGCGGGGCCTTAGCTCAGTTGGTAGAGCGCTGTCTTTGCATGGCAGATGTCAGGGGTTCGACTCCCCTAGGCTCCACTGAAAAGACCCCGCCCACCTGCGTTTTTGCAGGTGGGCGGGGTCTTTTTTCGGTGTGGTGGAGGCGTGCCGTCGGCCGCTCAGCTGCGGTCGTCGCGGTTCGCGGCCTCCTCCTCGGCCTCCTTGGCCTGTACCTCGGCGTCGAGGACCGACGGGTCGCCGCTGCCGTCCACCGAGGTCAGGCCGCCCGAGACGGGTACCTCAGTGGCCGCCGGCGGCTCGACCAGCCAGTCCGGGTTGGCCTGCTTGTCCCACCACTTCCAGGCCGCGTAGGCACCGCCGGCGACGGCACCGAGGACGATCAGCGCCTTGGCGAGCTTGCCCGCCTTGGCCCGCCGCCGGTGCTTGCGCGTCAGCTTCTCGATCTCCTTCGGCGTCACCTGGCCGCGCAGAGCGGCCAGCGCGGCGACGCCTCGGGCGGCGGCCTCGTCCTTCACGGGGCCGGCCGCGGCCACGGCCTGTTCGATCCTCGGCCGGGAGTAGTCGGCGGCCTGTCGTGCGACCAGCCGGGTGCGGGCGGCCGCTTCCTGCGCGGCCAGGTCCACCTTCGGCGGGACATGGGTCTTCGCCTGTTCCAGACGCGGGGCGACGTGGGCGTCGTACTGCACGCGGGCCTGTTCTGCGGCCAGCGACACCTTGGGCGCGAGCCGTACACGGGCCTCATGCGCGTAGAGCGCGGCCCGTTCCTTGGCCGTGTCGGCGTAGGGCGCCACCACTTCCGCGGCGTGCAGCACGCTGTCCTTCGCCGAGCCGGTCGCGGCGCGCACGCTGTCGATGCGGGTCACGGGTTCCTCCTCCTCGGTGGCGTACGGTATTTCGACTTTCCACCCTTTTACGGATCATGCCTGTCAATGGCCGTCCCGGCACGCGTGGACGGGCATACGGGTGCTGATCACCTGCGATAGGGGACGGATCGGGGGCAACGGCAATAGAGGGTCGGCAGGGCGACAAAACCGACGATGCCACGGATCGGCGCCGCCCGCTCCCGTCCCGGACGGGTCGGATGCTGTTGTGTACCCGAACCGCCGGTTCTGATGCCGGAACGGGCCGTCGGGCGATGCCTGAGCCGGACCGTGCGAGGATCTGTGGGTCACAGAGAGACAACGGAAGGCAGACCGTGGCCGAGCACCTGTACGCCACCCTGAAGACCAACCACGGCGACATCGAGATCCGGCTCTACCCGGACCACGCCCCGAAGACGGTCAAGAACTTCGTCGACCTCGCGACCGGCGAGCGTGAGTGGGTCAACCCGGAGACCGGCGTGCGGTCCAAGGACAAGCTGTACGACGGCACGGTCTTCCACCGCGTGATCAGCGGGTTCATGATCCAGGGCGGCGACCCGCTGGGCAACGGGACCGGCGGTCCCGGCTACCAGTTCGAGGACGAGTTCCACCCGGACCTGCGCTTCGACAGGCCCTACCTGCTGGCCATGGCGAACGCCGGGCCGGCGACCAACGGCTCGCAGTTCTTCATCACCGTCTCCCCGACGGCCTGGCTGACCCGCAAGCACACCATCTTCGGCGAGGTCGTCGACCCGGCCGGCCAGAAGGTGGTGGACGCCATCGCGACCGCCCAGACCAACCCGCGCACCGACCGTCCGCTGAAGGACGTCGTCATCGAGTCGGTCGTCGTCGAGAGCCGCAAGAGCTGAGGCGACGCACGGCACACCGTCGGGGGCCACCGGCGCCCCGTCGGGAACCAAACGCCCTGCTCGTCCGTAAGGATGTGCAGGGCGGTTCCTTTCCGACTCCGCCGACTGCTCCGATACTCGACCACGACAACGCGGACGACTCACCTGGGGGAGCCCATGGACCAGGCGCCTGGCAGCCGGCAGGACGACGCGCAGAGCGGCCTGCCCGTCTGCTACCGGCACCCCGACCGGGAGACCGGCATTCGCTGCACCCGCTGCGAGCGCCCGATCTGCCCGGAGTGCATGGTCAGCGCCTCCGTCGGTTTCCAGTGCCCCACCTGCGTCCGCGAGGGCTCCGGCACGGGGCACGCGCCCGGTGCCTCGCAACCCCGCACCCTGGCGGGAGGCGTCGTCACCGCCGACCCCCGTCTGCTCACCAAGATCCTCATCGGGATCAACGTGGCGGTGTTCCTCGCCGTGCAGGTGCGGTCCTCGTTGCTGGACAGCCTGGTGCTGATCGGCCAGTGGCCGCCGGCCCCCTTCAACCCGACGGAGGGCGTGGCCGAGGGCGAGTGGTACCGCATGGTCACCTCGATGTTCACGCACGAGGCTCCCTGGCACCTCGCCTTCAACATGCTGGGCCTGTGGTGGCTCGGCGGCCCGCTGGAACAGGCGCTCGGCCGGGCCCGTTATCTGTCGCTCTACCTGGTGTCCGGTCTCGCGGGCAGCGCCCTGAGCTATCTGCTCGCCTCGCCGGGCACCGCGATGCTGGGCGCCTCCGGCGCGATCTTCGGTCTGTTCGGCGCGACGGCCGTCCTCATGCGCCGGCTGCGGCAGGACATGCGGCCGATCATCGCCCTGCTGGTGATCAACCTGGTCATCACCTTCGGGTGGAGCGGTATCTCCTGGCAGGCGCACATCGGCGGTCTGGTCGCCGGTGTCGTGATGGGGATCGGCATGGTCCACGCCCCCCGCGAGCGCCGGGCCCTCGTCCAGTTCGGGACCTGCGCGTTGATGCTGGCCGTCGTCGTGGTGGTGACGCTCCTGAGGACCGTCCAGCTCACCTGAGCGCACTGTTGTCCACAGTCTGTGTCGAATCTTGTGCACAACGTGCGGGAACAGCTGCGCCCCCTGCCCTCGACCTGCGTTTGCACAGGTCAGACAGGGGGCGAACACTCTTTCGAGTGAGGGGGACAGCCGGTAGTTACGTCACACCGGCGTCAACCTTCGATGAGTTATCCACAGATCGTCTTTCTTTTCCCCATGTGGAAAACTGCTGTGGATAACTCAGGGGATAGCCGTGGGCAGAGCTAATCGCCCCGCGCCGGCCCCGCTGCTGCCACCGCTACTTCCACTGCGTGGAGACGCCGAATCCGGCCGCGATGAAGCCGAAGCCGACGACGATGTTCCAGTTGTCCAGCTTGTCGATGGGCAGCGAGCCGTCCGTGACGTAGAAGACCACGATCCAGGCGAGTCCGATGAGGAACATGGCCAGCATCACCGGCGCGACCCAGGCTCGGCTGTTCAGCTTGATGGCGGTCGCCTGCTTCGCCGGGGGCGGCGTGTAGTCGGCCTTCTTGCGGATACGTGACTTCGGCACGAGGGTCTCTCCTGTCGATGCGCTGCGTGGCCGCGCAGGTGCTGGATCGGGCTCGGGGGCTGCGTGCCAGGGGACTGAAGGGCTCCCCCGGGCGTCCGTTAGCGTAGTGCTTCTACGGCGCCGAAGGAGATAAGGGTACGTTGAGCAATTCTGCCGACTCCCCCGGGACGGGTACAACGGGTTCCGCCCCCGAGTCCGCCGGCGACTCCTCCTCCGCCTACGACCGCCGGGGCGGCTTCCGGCCCGTACGGGTGCTCACCGTGGGTGTCTTCGCCCTCGCCGGCCTCCTGTTCTTCACCAGTTTCAACACGGCCAAGGGCACCAACATCCGCACGGACGCCTCCCTGCTGAAGCTGTCCGACCTCATCCAGGAGCGCAGCCAGAAGAACGGCGAGCTGGACGAGACGAACGGGGCCCTGCGCGACGACGTGGAGTCGCTGGCCGAGGCCGACGACGGCAGCACCCAGGCCCAGGACGACAAGCTCGCGGGCCTGGAGAAGGACGCCGGAACCCAGAAGGTCAAGGGCAAGGCCATCACGGTCACCCTCAACGACGCCCCGCCGAACGCCACCGCCAAACTCCCCGGCTACCCGGAGCCGCAGCCCGACTACCTGGTCATCCACCAGCAGGACCTCCAGGCCGTCGTGAACGCGCTCTGGCAGGGCGGTGCCCAGGGCATCAAGGTCATGGACCAGCGGCTGATCTCCACCAGCGCCGTGCGCTGTGTCGGCAACACCCTGATCCTCCAGGGCCGCGTCTACTCACCGCCGTACAAGATCCAGGCGGTCGGCGACCCGGAGAAGCTCCAGCAGGCGCTCGCCGAAGCCCCGGCGATCCAGAACTACATGGTCTACGTGAACGTCTACGGCCTCGGCTGGAAAGTCACCGAGGACGGGGCGGTGACTCTGCCCGGCTACTCGGGCACAGTGGATCTGCACTACGCCAAGCCTGTGGAGTAGTGGAGCAGCGGCCGCCGGGGGGCGCCTGTGTCGGTGCGGGTGATCGTCAGGACGTTCAGCGAGCTGTGCATCACCGCCGGTACCGTCATCGTCCTCTTCGTCGTCTACGTGCTGTTCTGGACCGGAGTGCAGGCCGACCGGGTCATGGGCGACCAGATCGACGACCTCCACGACCAGTGGGCACAGGGGACCGTGGCCCCCGCCCCCGGCGCGAGCGCCACCGCGCAGCCGGCGCCGTACCGGGTCGGCAGGCCCTTCGCGGTGATGTACATCCCACGCCTTGGTTTCACGTGGAACAAGCCGGTGCTCGAAGGCACGGCGACCGGCACCCTGAAGAAGGGGCTGGGGCACTACGCGGGCAGCGCTCGGCTCGGGCAGACCGGAAATTTCTCCGTCGCGGGTCACCGCCGTACCTATGGCGACCCTTTCAAGGACTTTCCCGAGCTCAGGCGGGGTGACGCGGTGGTCCTGACGGACGGGACGACCTGGTTCACCTATCGGATCGACAAAGGGCCCTACAAAACCGTGCCCTCGGACGTCGAGGTGATCGACGCTGTGCCACGTAAGTCGGGGTACACGCGTCCGGGCCGGTACCTGACGTTGACCACGTGCGATCCGGAATGGGGGCACAGTCACCGGCTGATCGTCTGGGCGCACCTGGACTCCACACAGCCCGTGGAGGCAGGCGAACCGAAGGCCCTGCGCCGTTAGTCTGGTGGCGTACGGCGTGAGTCAGGTGCCGTGATGCGACGGAAGGGACGGCATGTACGGCTGGATCTGGCGGCATCTGCCGGGAAACGCGTGGGCCAAGGCGCTGATCTCGATCATGCTGGTCGTGGCCGTGGTGTACGCGCTGTTCCAGTACGTCTTCCCGTGGGCCGAACCGCTGCTTCCCTTCAACGATGTGACGGTGGACAACCAGTGAGCGCGCGCATTCTCGTCGTCGACAACTACGACAGCTTCGTCTTCAACCTGGTCCAGTACCTGTACCAGCTGGGCGCCGAGTGCGAGGTCCTGCGCAACGACGAGGTCTCCACGGCCCACGCCCAGGACGGCTTCGACGGGGTGCTGCTCTCCCCCGGCCCCGGTACGCCCGAGGAGGCCGGCGTCTGCATCGAGATGGTCCGGCACTGCGCGGCCACCGGTGTGCCCGTCTTCGGCGTCTGCCTGGGCATGCAGTCGATGCAGGTGGCGTACGGCGGGGTCGTGGACCGGGCGCCGGAGCTGCTGCACGGCAAGACCTCGCTGGTGGAGCACGAGGGCCGGGGCGTGTTCGCCGGCCTGCCGACCCCCTTCACGGCGACCCGCTACCACTCGCTGGCCGCCGAGCCGGCCACGGTCCCGGCCGCACTCGAGGTCACGGCCCGTACGCACGACGGAATCATCATGGGCCTGCGCCACCGTGAACTGCCCGTCGAGGGCGTCCAGTTCCACCCCGAGTCGGTGCTGACCGAGCACGGGCACCGGATGCTGGCCAACTGGCTGGTGGAGTGCGGCGACCAGGGCGCGGTGGCGAGGTCGGCGGGGCTCGCCCCGGTGGTGGGCAGGGCCTCGGCGTGACCGCGCTGCGCCCCGAGCGCGAGGACTCGTACGGCACGGCGCCGTACGAGTCGTTCGGCGGTGATGCCTACGGAGCCGGTCCCTATGCCGGGGAGCCGTACCAGCCGCCGATCGACGAGGAGACGGTGGCGCTGCGGATACCGCCTGCGTCCATGTTCGGCGGCGGCCCCATATCCGCTTCTGGCGCCTCGACGTCCTCTCCCGCCCCTGGAACCCCGGCAGGCGGTCGCGCGGCCCGCAGAAAGGCCGCCAAGGGCCGTCACGGCCGTCATGGGGGCCCGGGCGAGGTCTCCGAGTCGTACAACGGGGCCGACGCGCCGGGCCAGGACGAGCGGCCGCTGTCACGCGTCGAGGCGCGCCGTCGGCAGCGGGCCCGTAAGCCGAGCGCCGCGGTGGTCGTCAGCCGGGCGGTCGGCGAGGTGTTCATCACCACGGGCGTGCTGATGCTGCTCTTCGTCACCTACCAGCTGTGGTGGACGAACGTGCGGGCGCACGCGCAGGCGGACAAGGAGGCCAGCAGCCTCCAGGACGACTGGGCGAACGGCAAGGGCGCCCCCGGGGTGTTCTCGCCGGGGCAGGGCTTCGCCATCCTGCACATCCCGAAGCTGGACGTGGTGGTGCCGATCGCGGAGGGCATCAGCAACAAGAAGGTCCTCGACAAGGGCATGGTCGGGCACTACGGCGAGAGCCCGCTGCAGACGGCGATGCCCGACGCGAAGACCGGCAATTTCGGGCTCGCGGGCCACCGCAACACACACGGCGAGCCGTTCCGCTACATCAACAGGCTCCAGGCGGGCGACGACATCGTCGTCGAGACGCAGGACGAGTACTTCGTCTACAAGATGGCGTCCTCGCTGCCGGTGACCGCGCCCAGCAACACGAGCGTCCTCGACCCCGTGCCGGCGGAGTCCGGCTTCACCGGGCCGGGCCGGTACATCACCCTCACCACCTGCACCCCGGAGTTCACCAGCAAGTACCGCCTGATCGTCTGGGGCAAGATGGTCGAGGAACGGCCGCGCAGCAAGGGAAAGCCGGATGCGCTCGTCGAGTAGGCGTGCAGTCGAGTAGGGGCAGATGAACGTGGCAGCGACCACCGGCGACACCGAGCACGAAGAGCACGCGCGCGTGGACGCGCCCGATCCCGCGCCGCGGCGCCGCGGTGGCGGCCGGATCGCGTTGGCCGTCAGCGTCTTCGGCGAACTCCTCATCACGGCCGGCCTGGTGCTTGGCCTCTTCGTCGTCTACTCCCTGTGGTGGACGAACGTGGTGGCCGACCGGCACGCGGACCGGCAGGGCGACAAGGTGCGCGACAACTGGGCCCAGCAGGACAGCGGTCCCGGGGCGCTCGACACCAAGGACGGCATCGGCTTCCTGCACGTGCCCGCGATGAGGAACGGCGAGGTGCTGGTCGAGAAGGGCACCTCGTCGAAGATCCTCAACGACGGCGTCGCCGGCTATTACACCGACCCCTTCAAGGCCGCTCTCCCGACGAGCGGCAAGGAGGGCAACTTCACGCTCGCCGCCCACCGTGACGGCCACGGAGCGAAGTTCCACAACATCGACAAGCTGGAGAAGGGCGACCCGATCGTCTTCGAGACGAAGGACGACTGGTACGTCTACAAGGTGTACGCGGTCCTTCCCGAGACCTCGAAGTACAACGTGGAGGTCCTGGGCCGGATCCCCAAGGAGTCCGGCAAGAAGAAGGCCGGCCACTACATCACCCTGACGACCTGCACGCCGGTGTACACGAGCCGCTACCGGTACGTGGTGTGGGGCGAGTTGGAGCGTGTGGAGAAGGTGGACGCGGACCGGACGCCGCCGAAGGAACTGGGCTGAAGCGAAGGCCCTTCTGCACGGGGTCCGTCGCCTGGCATGACGGTGGCCCGAAGCCGCAACTTGCCTGTGCGGCTTCGGGCCTTCTGTCTGGCTTCCGGTCACTCGAGAACCGTCAGGACCGCTCCAGCGCTCAGGTTGCTACGAACAGTGCTACCTCGGAGTCGTGCGGGACCTTGGTTGCCCCGAGGGGCGGGCTTCGAGCCGCTGGAGCCGGGCGTGGTGCTGCCGGAGCCGCTTTTCGACCTGCTGGACGCCTGCGCGGAGGGCGATCAGCTCCCGTTGGTGCTCGCCCGATGTTTCGATCAGGGCGTTGAACATGGGTACGACGGTCTGGCCGAGGATGTGGGTGATGCGCTGGTCGATGCGGTCGTCGAGAGACACGGAGTGCGAGGGGGCCGGGTTGTCCCCGGGCTGCGCCCGCGCCCGGTATTCCATGTCGAGAAGGTATGTGCGCACCTGACGGGCGACTTCACTGTCACGGAGGAGCATCGCGACGTTGAGGACCGCGCGACGGGAGTAGAGAGTGAGGCTGGACCGAGGCTGTGGATAACCCGCCGGATAGCGTGACAGGACGTCACGCTTAAATTCGACCAGGTCAGGGCCCTGCAGGGTGGACATTCCGTTGCCCGACAGCTCGTCGTGGTGCCGTGCTTTGAGCTGGCGGACGGCCTCGGCGGTGACGCCGAAGTACGCCGCCACCATCGCCGTGGTCACATGCATCCCGTCCGGCAGCAGGGACAGTGCCTTCACTCTGTCGAGTACGTCCGTGCGGTCGAGAGCGCTGTCGCGCAGGCTCTTGGATTCCAGCAGTGCCGATTCGTGGATCATGTCTGTCCCTCTGTCCGCGGTCGGGCCGTGCGGCCAGGGCAGAGCTGTGGCATGACACCCCACCCCAATCGATCAACGAGTCGGTCGATATGGAGACACGATCGTTCTGTCGGCGTGGGTTCGGTCGGGTGGAGCAAAGACGTGGGCCCCACCGGACGCATCCGGTGGGGCCACGCTCTTGCCATGTGCGGTCAACCGCCGCGGTCGACCGCCGTGCGGTCAACTGCTGTGCGGTCAACCGCCGGTGCCGCCGAAGAAGTTGACGCCGCCGTTGTTGCCGCCGTTGTTGTTGTCGCCGTTCTTGAAGGCGACCAGGTTGACCGTCTGCCCCTTGTTGACGGTGCTGCCGGGGGCCGGGTCGGAGCTGATCACCTGGGCGTCGTCGTCCGAGTTGCCGGTGATGTTGCCGACGTTCAGACCGGCGTCCTGGAGCGCCTTCTTGGCGTCCTTCACGCTCAGGCCCTGGAGGTTGTTCGGGACCTGGGTCTGGGTGCTCTTGCCGATCTGGATCTGGACCGTGGAGCCCTTGTCGGCCTGGGAGCCGATCGCCGGGACGGTCTGGATGACCTTGCCGACCTGGTTCTGGTCCTGGGTGTCGACCTCGACGCAGTTGCCCTTGAGGTCGTTCTGCTCCATCTGCGCCTTGGCGTCGTCGCAGCTCTTGTTGGAGACGTCGGGGACGGTGGCCTTCTCCTCGGCCTTGGCGATGGTGAGGGTGATGGTGGTCCCCTTCTCCACCTCCTTGCCGAGCTTCAGGCTCTGCTCCAGGACGGTGCCCTCCTCCTCGGTGGACACCTGCTGCTTGGTCTCGACGACGAGCCCGTACTGGTCGCCTTCCAGAAGCGCCTTGGCGTCTTCCAGGCTCTTGCCGAGAACACTCGGCACGGCCACCTTCGGCGCCCCGGTCGACACGACGAGGTTGACGGTGGAGTCCTTGTCGACCTTGGTCCCGGCGTCGGGGTCCTGGTCGCAGATCTTGCCCTTGGGCTGGTCCTCGCAGGCCTTCTGGGTGACCGTCCCCAGCTTGAGGTCGCTGTTGGTCAGCTGTTTCTGGGCGTCGGCCTGGGCCTGGCCGAGCAGGTTGGGCACCGCCACCGACTCGTTGTTCACGCCGCCGCTGAACACCCACTTGCCGATCAGTACCGCGCCGACGAGCACCAGTACCGCGGCGACGACCAGCAGGATCGTCGAGGCGTTGGACTTCTTCTGGCGGCGCCGGTCGGGACGGTCGTCGTAGCCGTAGCTGCCGTCGTCCGGGTTCATGGGGGGCAGCATCGACGTGGCGCCGGCGTCCGCGGAGCGCATGGCCGTGGTCGCCTGGTCGTCGCCGTAGCCGCCGTAGCCGACCGAGCCCATGGCCGCCGTCGCGCCGACCGGCTGGCCGTCGAGGCAGGCCTCGATGTCCAGGCGCATCTCGTCGGCGGACTGGTAGCGGTAGTTCGGGTCCTTGACCAGCGCCTTCAGGACGATGGCGTCCATCTCGGGGGTGATCTCGGGGTCGAAGACGCTCGGGGGCTGCGGCTCCTCGCGGACGTGCTGGTAGGCCACGGCGACCGGGGAGTCCCCGACGAACGGCGGGCGGACCGTGAGCAGCTCGTAGAGCAGACAGCCCGACGAGTACAGGTCGGAGCGGGCGTCGACCTGCTCGCCCTTGGCCTGCTCCGGCGAGAGGTACTGGGCCGTGCCGATGACCGCGGACGTCTGGGTCATCGTCATCCCGGAGTCGCCCATGGCGCGGGCGATGCCGAAGTCCATGACCTTGACCTGGCCGTTGCGCGTCAGCATGACGTTCGCCGGCTTGATGTCGCGGTGGACGATGCCGGCTCTGTGCGAGTACTCCAGGGCCTGGAGGATGCCGATGGTCATCTCCAGCGTCCGCTCCGGCAGCAGCTTGCGGCCGGAGTGGAGCAGCTCACGGAGCGTGGAGCCGTCGACGTACTCCATGACGATGTACGGGATCGAGACCCCGTCGATGTAGTCCTCGCCCGTGTCGTAGACCGCGACGATCGCGGGGTGGTTGAGCGAGGCGGCAGACTGGGCTTCCCGGCGGAACCGGGCCTGGAAGGAAGGGTCGCGCGCGAGGTCCGCGCGCAGCGTCTTCACCGCCACGGTGCGGCCGAGGCGGGTGTCATGCGCGAGATAGACCTCGGCCATGCCACCACGGCCGAGCACATGGCCCAGCTCGTACCGGCCGCCGAGGCGACGCGGCTCTTCCATAGCTACCTACCAGCCCTCTCCGTCGGTCCCGACCGGCACACGTGTGCGGCCGGAGGCTACCGTCCGGGCATACCGTACCCGGACGGCGCTGTGTGACCTGGCCAAGCCCGTCACCCGATACAGGACCGGTATCGCAACGTGCACCGATGTGTAGGCGACGTGATGGGGGTCACTTCTTGCTGTTGATGACTGCCTTCATCACGTCCCTTGCGATCGGGCCGGCGAGACCGCCGCCGGTGATGTCGCCGCGGTCGGCCGCGCCGTCCTCGACGACGACGGCGACGGCCACCGGCGCGCTGCCGTCGGACAGCTTCGCGTAGGAGATGAACCAGGCGTACGGCTTCTCGCTGTTGTTGAGACCGTGCTGGGCGGTACCGGTCTTGCCGCCGACGGTGACGCCGTCGATCTTGGCCTTGCCGCCGGTGCCCTGCGGGTCGTTGACGACCGTCTCCATCATTTCCTGGAGAGCCTGCGCGGTCTTCGACGAGACGGCCTGGGACAGCTGCTGGGGCTCCGTCGTCTCCAGGGTGTCCAGGTTGGGGGCCTTGAGCTGGTCGACCATGTACGGCTTCATCAGCTTGCCGTCGTTGGCGACCGCCGAGGCGACCATGGCCATCTGGAGCGGGGTGGCCGCGTTGGAACCCTGGCCGATGCCGTCCAGGGCGTTCTGCGGCGGGTTGTCCTCGGGGTAGGTGGACTTGGCGGCCCGCACCGGGGTGTCCAGCTCGGTCTCGTTGAAGCCGAACTTCTCCGCCTGCTCGATCATCTTCTCGTTGCCGACGTTGTCGGCCATCTTCGCGAAGACGGTGTTGCAGGACACCATGAGCGCGTAGCGCAGCGTGGCGTTCTTGCAGTCACCGTGCTCGTTGGTGAGCTTGTTCGTGGACTGCGGCAGCGGGAACGGGTCCGGGGTGTCGGTCTTCTCGTCGACGCCGGAGACCTCGCCGTTCTCCAGCGCGGCGGCGGCCGTGACCACCTTGAACGTGGAGCCGGGCGGGTAGGTCTCGCGCAGCGCGCGGTTGAGCATCGGGTCGTCGGCGTCGTTCTTCTTCTGGACGGCGTTCCACGCCTCCTGGTCCGTGTCGGAGGACCCGGCGAACTTCGACGGGTCGTACGACGGCGTGGAGACCAGCGCCAGGATCTTGCCGGTGGAAGGCTCGATCGCGGCGACCGCGCCCTTCTTGTCGCCCAGGCCCTTGTACGCGGCCTTCTGCGCGGCGGCGTTCAGGGTGGTGACGACGCTGCCACCCTCCTTCTCCTTGCCCGTGATCATGTCCAGGGTGTTGCGGAAGAAGAGCCGGTCGTCGTTGCCGCTGAGGATGCCGTCCTCGAGCTTCTCCAGCTGGTTGGCGCCGAAGGCCTGCGAGGAGTAGCCGGTGACCGGCGCCCACATCGCGCCGTTGGACCAGGTGCGCTTGTACTTGTAGTCGCCGGTGGTCTCGACCGAGCCGGTGATGGCCTTGCCTTCGACGATGATGTCGCCGCGCGGGGTGGAGTAACGCGTGATGTTGACGCGGCGGTTCTTGGTGTCGCTGGCGAGGCTGTCCGCCTTGACGTACTGCAGGTAGTTGTCGCGCAGCAGCAGGGTGAGGACCAGGAGGCCGCAGAAGATCGCGATCCGGCGCAGGGGCTTGTTCATGACGGGCGGACCACCTGGGTCATCTCGGCGTCGGGGTTCGAGGCGGGGGCGGGCGCGGGGCGGCGCGCGGTGTCGCTGATGCGGATCAGGATGCCGATCAGCGCCCAGTTGGCGATGACGGAGGAACCGCCGTAGGCCAGGAACGGCATCGTCATACCGGTGAGCGGGATGAGGCCCATCACACCGCCGGCGACGACGAACACCTGGAGGGCGAAGGCTCCGGAGAGGCCGATGGCCAGCAGCTTGCCGAACGGGTCGCGGGCGGCCAGCGCGGTGCGCACACCGCGCTCGACGATCAGGCCGTACAGCAGCAGCAGCGCCATGATGCCGGCCAGGCCGAGCTCCTCGCCGAAGGTGGCGAGGATGAAGTCGGAGTTGGCGGCGAACTTGATCAGCTCGGAGTGGCCCTGGCCCCAGCCGGTGCCGAGGGTGCCGCCGGAGCCGAACGCCCACAGGGCCTGCATGGCCTGCTCGGAGTGGCCGGCGACGCCGTCCTGGGAGAGCGTGTACTCCTTCATCGGGTCGAGCCAGGCCTGGACACGCTGCTGGACGTGGCTCTCGAACTGGGCCACGCCGACCGCGCCGGCCGCGGACATCAGCATGCCGAAGACGATCCAGCTGGTCCGCTCGGTGGCGACGTACAGCATGATGACGAACATTCCGAAGAACAGCAGCGAGGTGCCGAGGTCCGTCTCGAAGACCAGGATCAGGATCGAGATGATCCAGACGACGATGATCGGGCCGAGGTCGCGGCCGCGGGGCAGGTACAGGCCGAGGACGCGGCGGCTGGCCAGGGCGAGCGCGTCGCGCTTCACCATCAGGTAGCCGGCGAAGAAGATCGCCAGCACGATCTTGGCGAACTCACCGGGCTGGATGGAGAAACCGGCGACCGAGATCCAGATCTTGGCGCCGTAGATGTTCTGCCCGAGGCCCGGCACGAGCGGCAGCAGCAGCAGGAAGATCGCGCCGACCATGGAGATGTAGGTGTAGCGCTGGAGGACACGGTGGTCCTTGAGGAAGACCAGCACCACGACGAACAGTGCGATGCCCATCGCCGTGTACAGCAGCTGCCGTGGCGCGGCGGTACCGGCCTGTTCGATCCGCTGCAGCAGCTTGGACTGGTCGAGCCGCCAGATCGCGACGAGCCCGAGCCCGTTCAGCAGCGTGGCCACCGGCAGCAGCAGCGGGTCCGCGTACGGCGCGAACTTGCGCACGACGAGGTGCGCGACGCCGGCCAGCAGGCCGAGGCCGAGGCCGTAGCTCAGGAGGCCGGACGGCACCTCCTCGTTGATGGCGAGGCCCACGTTGGCGTAGGCGAAGACCGGGATCGCGACGGCGAACACCAGCAGCGCGAGCTCGGTGTTGCGCCGGCTCGGTGTACCGATCGAGCCGATCGTGGACGTGTGGTGCGTCGGCGAGTTGGTAGTACTGCTCATCGTGTGACGGGGCCTCTCACGGCTTGCCTACTGCTCACCGCACCGCGAGACGACCTTCTGCTCTTCCTCCGAAAGGCTGGGGCCGGGGGTGGGAGTAGTGGTCGCGGGTGCGGACGGGGACGCGGTTGCCGAGGGGCTCGGCGATGCCTTGGACGTGACGGAGACGGGCGTGGTTCCCGTGGTGCCGCCGGCCTGGCCCTCGCCGGTCTTCGAACCGGTCTTGCTCGCCGTGGGGGTCTCGGCGTGCTTCTTGCATGCGGAGGCCTGGACGGCCAGCTCGTCGATCTTCTTCTGGGCGGCGGACAGGTCGCCCTCGGCGATCGTCGCCTCGACCAGCTTCTGCTGGTAGTCCGGCAGGTACTTGAGTTCGATCTCGGGGTGGTCCTTCTCCACCTTCGACAGCGACACCCAGGCCAGATCCTGGCTGATGCCCCGGTACAGCGCGACGTGCTCGCCGCTGGTGCCGACGTAGTACTGCGTCTGCGTCCAGCGCCAGCCGCCGTACAGGCCACCGCCGATCACGGCGAGCGCGAGCACGCTGTAGAAGGATCTCTTCAGCCACCTACGGCCCTTGCGGGGCTTGACGAAGTCCTCGTCGGTGTAGTCGCCGAAGCCGTCGGTGGGGATGAAACCGGTGATGTCGCCGCCGGAGCCGGGCGGGCCGAACTCGCCGCCTCCGCCGCGCCCTTGCTGCCTGCGGCCGAGGCCCGAGGCGCGCCCTGCCGGGGTCTGCATGATGCCGTTGTCGTGCAGCTGGAGCTGGTTCTCGGCAACCGCGCCGACCACGACCGGGACGTCGGAGAGCTGCCCGGCGAGGGTGTCGCCGGTGTCCAGGTCGAGGACGTCGGCGACGATGACCGTGATGTTGTCGGGGCCGCCGCCGCGCAGCGCGAGCTGGATCAGCTCCTGCACGGTCTCCTGGGGGCCCTGGTAGCTGGCGAGGGTGTCCTCGAGTGTCTGGTGCGAGACGACGCCGGATAGACCGTCGGAGCAGATCAGATAGCGGTCGCCGGCCCGGACCTCACGGATCGACAGATCCGGCTCGACGTGCTCACCGCTGCCCAACGCCCGCATCAGCAGCGACCGTTGGGGGTGGGTGGTGGCCTCTTCCTCGGTGATGCGGCCCTCGTCGACGAGGCGCTGCACCCAGGTGTGGTCCTGCGTGATCTGGGTCAGCACGCCGTCCCGCAGCAGGTACGCGCGCGAGTCGCCGACGTGCACGAGCCCGAGGCGCTGACCGGTCCACAGCAGGGCGGTCAGGGTGGTCCCCATGCCCTCGAGCTGGGGGTCCTCCTCGACCAGTGAGCGCAGCTGGTCGTTGGCACGCTGGACGGCGGTGCCGAGCGAGGTGAGGACGTCGGAGCCGGGGACGTCGTCGTCCAGGGCGACGATGGTGGAGATGGCCTCGGAGGAGGCGACCTCACCGGCGGCGGCGCCGCCCATGCCGTCGGCGATGGCGAGCAGACGGGGACCGGCGTAACCGGAGTCCTCGTTGCCCTCCCGGATCATGCCCTTGTGCGATCCGGCGGCGAAACGCAGAGACAGACTCATGCGCACCTCGCCCGTCGGCCCCGGGTACAGCCGGTCGTGTCGAGCCACACTGCCCACCCTCCGGTCGGGAGCACGCCGGGGCCATGGGTGCCGGCCGCCGCCGCGTGCTCGCTCCGCTCGCACTCACTCATGATGTAGCACTACTTCCGCAGCTCGATGACGGTCTTGCCGATACGGATCGGCGCGCCCAGCGGGATCGGTGTGGGAGTCGTCAGCCGCGATCGGTCGAGGTACGTGCCGTTGGTGGAGCCCAGGTCCTCGACGATCCACTGGCCGTCGCGGTCCGGGTAGATCCTGGCATGACGGCTGGAGGCGTAGTCGTCGTCCAGCACGATCGTGCTGTCGTGCGCCCGGCCCAGAGTGATGGTCTGGCCCTGGAGCGCGACGGTCGTGCCGGTGAGGGTGCCCTCGGACACGACCAGCTTGGTAGGTGCGTTACGACGCGTGCGGCCGGCTGCGGCGGGCTGCTGGCGCTGCTGAGGGGGCGCCTGCTGGCGCTGTGCCTGCTGCGCCCGCCCTGCCTCCCGGCGCGACCCGCGCTGGGTGACACGCGTACCGAAGAGGTCGCTGCGGATGACCTGCACGGCCACGATGACGAACAGCCACAGTACGGCCAGAAAACCCAGCCGCATGACCGTGAGGGTCAGCTCTGACATTGCCCCCGCTTCACCCTTCGGCTTGCCGGTAAATGATGGTGGTGCTGCCCACGACGATCCGCGAGCCGTCGCGGAGCGTAGCGCGGGTGGTGTGCTGCCCGTCCACCACGATGCCGTTGGTGGAGCCGAGATCCTGGATAGTCGAGGGCGAACCGGTCCGGATCTCACAGTGCCGGCGGGATACGCCGGGGTCGTCGATCCGTACGTCGGCCTCGGTGCTGCGGCCCATCACCAGCGTCCCGCGGGAGATCTGGTGGCGGGTGCCGTTGATCTCGATCCAGTGGCGGGCACGTGACCCGGGCTGCGGAGCCCCGGCCAGGCCGCCGGCCGCCGCACCGGGGCGCTGGGCGCTCGCGGCGGGCGGATAGCCGTAGCCGCCGGCCCGGGCGCCGGGCGGCGGAGCGGAAGGCATGGGCGGAGCGGCGGTGCCGGCTCCGGCCCCGGGATAACCGGGCCCGCCGGGACGCTGCCTGCCGCCCGCGGGCGGCTGCTCCGGCGCCTGGCTGCTGGAGGAGGCGAGCGTACGGCTGCGCACCCGGTACAGGCCGGTGTCGAGGTCGTCCGCCTTCTCCAGGTTGACCTTGATCGGGCCCATGAAGGTGTAGCGCTGCTGCTTGGCGTAGTCGCGCACCATTCCGGCGAGCTCGTCGCCGAGCTGGCCGGAGTAGGGGCTGAGCCGCTCGTAGTCCGGCGTGCTCAGTTCCACGATGAAGTCGTTGGGGACGACGGTCCGGTCCCGGTTCCAGATGGTCGCGTTGTTGTCGCACTCGCGCTGGAGCGCGCCGGCGATCTCCACGGGCTGGACCTCGGACTTGAACACTTTCGCGAAGGTGCCGTTGACCAGACCCTCGAGACGCTGCTCGAACTTCTTCAGGACTCCCATGGGGCACCTCCTCCGTAGTGGCTGCTGTCCCGTGCCGTGCTGCTTACCTGGTACTGCTTACTGATCGTATCCACGCGCCGGTGAATCGGCTGGTTCCCCCTGTCGGCCCCGTCGACGGGTGTCGACGCCCTCTTGCGCACCCGCTTCTGCCCAGGATCGTAGAGGTGGCCGAGGACCAGTGTCCCGCACCTGACTGTGGTCCTCGTCCGGCTCCTGGGGAGACGGCCGCCTTAGGTACGAGGTTGATACGTGAACCAGTCACCGCCGAGACGTACGGGGGCCGCCGACGGCCTCCCACCTGCTCCCTGCCCCCGCAGAAGGGATGTGAACGCACCCTGGACCGCGTGCTAATGTTCTGCGTGTCGGAAGGCGCCAGGCCGAAAAGCCCACAAGCCCGAAGACACACCCAATGCGCGGGTGGCGGAATAGGCAGACGCGCTGGATTCAGGTTCCAGTGCCCGAAAGGGCGTGGGGGTTCAACTCCCCCCTCGCGCACAGCTGAAAGCCCCGCAGGTCTTAGACCTGCGGGGCTTTCGCGTATCCCGAAGGTGTTCCGTCCGGCACACGCGTGCGTGTCCAGGCCATGGCTGCTCACGGTGTGTGAGGAACGTCTCAGGCCCGTGCAGGGTGACGACCCGGGCGAGCCATCGGTCGTCGGCGGGGCCTCATGAGGGTGTAGCGGGCTACACCGCGTTCCCCCCGGGGGCGGCCTAGCGTTGGATGTATGGCGCAAACGATCTGGATGACGACGATCCGGCAGGCGGGACGCGCACGGGCCGGTTGCTCGTCGCCGCGCTGATGGCCTTCGGCACCTACCTCTTCGTCACCGTGCTGCTCATCGCCGCCATCGGCACGCTCGTGGTCGTCGGCGCGTGGATGCTGCCCGAGGCGGTGCTGCTGGTCCGCCGGA
This sequence comes from Streptomyces sp. NBC_00080, assembly GCF_045041255.1. NCBI lineage: Bacteria > Bacillati > Actinomycetota > Actinomycetes > Kitasatosporales > Streptomycetaceae > Streptomyces > Streptomyces sp. NBC_00080. The sequence goes on along the minus strand of NZ_CP108235.1, from coordinate 4,748,202 downwards.
TCGCCGGGGCCAGACGTCGCCAGGGGAGGGGTATGGGCGTTTTGGGCCGGGGGGCGTGTTTCACGTGAAACATTCCCGCTGCCGTGGAGCCGCCCCCGTGGAGCCGCCCCCGTGGGGCCGCCGTCGTGAAGCCGCCCCCGTGGAGCTGTCGCCTTCGGCGAAGGCGGGCGCCGGGCGGGCTGTCCTGCGGGGGTGGACGAGGGAATTTCCACCGGCGGGAGGTTGCCCACAGGAGCTGCCGCCGTGCCGGGCTGCCGCCGTGCCGTCGTCGGGCTGTACGGTCGGCACGAGTTGATGCTCGGCTCGTCGAGCCGACGGACGTACGTGTGCGGGGGAGGCGGTCATGGTGACCGAGGCCGGTGGCGCGGGGACTGAGACGGGTGGGGCACACAGGCTTCCCCGGGTGCGGGGCTTCGCCGAGTGGCCCACCGGGCGCCCCGCCGCGGGACCGGAAGCGGGTGCGGTCCCCGGGTCGCCCCGGCCGGGGTCCCCCAAGGAGGCGGGCAAGGCTCTGCGTGGCCGGGTGCCTCGGTCGGCGCACGCCGCGTTCGACCTGGACCCCTCCCGGCCGGACGCCGTGGCGGCGGTCGAGGAGTCCAGCCGGGGCCGCATCCCGGAGCTGGCCCCGATCCGGGTCGGCCGGATGGCGGCGACGCCGTTCGCGTTCCTGCGGGGCTCGGCCGGACTCATGGCGTACGACCTGGCCAGGACCGCCATGACCGGGATCCGCGCCCAGATCTGCGGCGACGCCCACGCCGCGAACTTCGGTCTGTACGGCGACGCGCGGGGCGGCCTGGTCATCGACCTGAACGACTTCGACGAGACCGTCGACGGGCCCTGGGAGTGGGACCTCAAGCGTCTCGCCGCCTCTCTGGTGCTCGCGGGCCGCGAGGCCGGCGCGGACGAGGACACCTGCCGCCAGGCGGCGCACGGGGTGGCCGGCTCCTACCGCCGCACCATACGGCTGCTGGCGAAGCTCCCCGTGCTGGACGCGTGGAACGCCATCGCCGACGAGGAACTGGTCTCCCACACCGACGCGCACGACCTGCTGGGCACCCTGGAGCGGGTCTCGGAGAAGGCGCGGGCCAACACCAGTGGGCGGTTCGCGGCGAAGTCGACCGAGCCGACGGAGGACGGCGGCCGCCGCTTCGTCGACGCGCCGCCGGTGCTGCGCCGGGTCCCGGACGCGGAGGCCCACGCGGTGGCCGCGTCCCTGGAGCACTACCTGACCACCCTGTCCGAGGACCGCCACCCGCTGCTGGCGCGCCACGCGGTCCACGACGTCGCCTTCCGGATCGTCGGCACGGGCAGCGTGGGGACGAGGTCGTATGTGGTGCTGCTGCTCGACCACCGGGGCGAGCCGCTGATCCTCCAGGTGAAGGAGGCCCGTGCCTCGGCCCTGGTCCCGCATCTGCTGACCGCCGGCTTCGAGGTGCCTGAGGTGGAGCACGAGGGACGCCGGGTGGTCATCGGCCAGAAGCGCATGCAGGTGGTCAGCGACATACTGCTGGGCTGGACGACGGTCGACGGACTCCCCTTCCAGGTAAGGCAGTTCCGCAACCGCAAGGGCAGCGTCGACCCGGCCGCGCTCGCCGCCGACCAGGTCGACGACTACGGCCGGATGACCGGCGCGCTTCTCGCCCGCGCCCACTCCCACAGCGCCGACCCCCGCCTCATCGCCGGCTACTGCGGCAAGAACGAGGAATTCGACGAGGCGATCGCCACCTTCGCCGTCGCCTACGCCGACCGCACCGAGGCGGACCACTCGGACCTGGTCGCGGCGGTACGCGAGGGGCGGATCCCGGCCGAGACGGGCGTGTGAGAGGCGGCCGGGCGGAGTCGGAGCACCGGAAGCCCCCGGGAAGGCAGTCCGGGCAGGGCCCCTGCGGGACCGTCGGCCGGGTGGGTTCGGGGGAGCGTTGGCCTAGGCTGGTCGGGTGACGACCCCCGAAGCTGAGCAGCCTAGGCCCGAGGCACGGCTGGAGCAGGCCGTGCGGGCCGCCGAGCAGGCGTTGATCGAGTTCGAGATCGCGGTGGAGACCTTCCGCGTCGAGGTCGAGAACTTCTCGCGGCTCCACCATCAGAAACTCGGCCCGATGTACGCCCGGCTCGACGAACTGGACGCCCAGATCGCCGAGGCCAAGGCCGCCCGCACCGGTGATCCCGAGGACAAGCGCAAGGCCGCCGAGGCGCGGGCCAGGGTGATGCCGATGCCCGGGGTCGAGGAACTGTTCCACGGCTGGATGGACGGCGAAGGTCTCTTCCCCGAGGCCGAGGCGATGCTCACGGACCAGTCGGTCCGGCCCCCGCAGCGGGTACGGCCCAGCGAGGAGGCCCGCAAGCTGTACCGCGAGCTGGCCCGCAAGGCGCACCCGGACCTGGCTCAGGAGGACGCCGAGCGGGCCCGGCGCGAGGAGTTCATCACCCGCGTCAACGCGGCCTACGCCCGTGGCGAGGAAGCCCTGCTGCGCGAGCTGGCCGAGGAGTGGGCGGCCGGTCCGGCACCCGCGGAGCGGAGCCCGAGCCCCAGCGAGGAGCTCTACGCCCGTCTCGAGTGGCTCGCCCAGCGCAAGGAGATGCTCGCGCTGGTCGCCCGGGAACTGGAGGAGGGCGCGATCGGCTCGATGCTTCGCATGGCGCCGGAGGACCCCGACCGGCTCCTGGACGAGATCGCCGACAAGCTCCTCGCGGACGTCGCCGCCCGCGAGGCGGAGCTGGCCGAGCTGGTGGGCTAGCGGGGACCGGTCGTGTCCTATGTCCGGTCGGGTAGCGTCGGGCGCATGAGTTTCGGAGCTGGTGTGCCCACGGTCGAGGTCGGCGACCTCAAGGACGACGACTTCCTGCTGGACGTCCGCGAGGACGACGAGTGGCAGGCGGGTCACGCCGAAGGGGCACTGCACATCCCCATCAGCGAGTTCGTCGCCCGCTACGGTGAACTGACCGAGGCGGCTCCGCAGGACGGCCGGGTCCACGTGATCTGCCGCTCCGGCGGTCGCTCGGCCCAGGTCACCATGTACCTCGTCCAGCAGGGCATCGACGCCGTGAACGTCGACGGCGGCATGCAGACCTGGGCCGCCGCTGGCCGCCCGGTCGTCACGGACGAGGGAAATTCGGGCTCCGTCCTGTAAGCACCCGGAACGGCAGGTCGTCGGAACGGTAGGTCGTGCGGCCTGCGGGCCGGGGGATCTGCGGGCCGGCGGATCTGCGGGCCGGGCGACCTGCGCGTTCTTGTACCGGCGGTCGCCTCGTCGGGGCGGCGGGTCCGTCGTGCCGGGTCGGCCCGTGCGTTCTGCGCCGGGTCGGTCGGTGGGTTCTGCCGGGTCGGCCGGTGCGTCGTGGCCGGGGGGCGTCAGCCGAGGGGGTGGGCGGCCAGTAGGTCGCCCAGGGCTTCCTCGTGTGCCGCGGCCGGGCCGAGCGACAGTTCCAGGTGCTTGGCCCAGGCGTGGTAGCGGTGCAGCGGGTAGTCGACGTCGGCGCCGAAGCCCCCGTGCAGATGCTGTGCGGTCTGCACGACCCGCCGTACGCCTTCCGAGGCCCAGATCTTGGCCACGGCGACATCCCCGGAGGCCGGCAGCGCGCCCGGCGCCCCGGAGGAGATCCGCCACGCGGCCTGCCACAGCGTGACCTCCATCGCGCGCAGGTCGATGTAGCGGTCGGCGGCCTGCACGGCGACGGCCTGGAACGTCGCGATGGGGTGTCCGAACTGCTCGCGCTTGCCGGCGTACTCGCCGGTCATCGCCAGGACGCGCTCGCCCAGACCGAGCGCCTGCGCGCAGGTCCCCGTGGTCAGCAGGGCGCGCAGCCACTCCCAAGCGCCGTCGGCGGTGATGACGTCCCGGTCGGCGATCCTCGCCGATTCGAGGCGCAGTTCGCCGAGCCGCTCGCCGGTGGTGGAGATCTGCTCGGCGAGCACGACTCCTTCGTGCTCACGGGCGACGACGGCGAGGACGCTCCGGTCGTCCCCGGTGCGCGCCGGTACGACGACGAAGTCGGCGTCGTACGCCCAGGGCACCACCGTCTGCACCCCGTCCAGCACCCACTCGCCGGCGCCCGGCTGCCCCGGGCCGCCCGCACCGTGTTGGTCACCTGTGCCGGTCGCGCCTGCCGTGCCGTTCTGCCGTGCGGTCACGGCGAGTTCGGCCGGATCGTGGCCGGTGCGGCCGTTCGCGGCGACGGTGAGGACGATCTCGCCCCGGCCGGCCCGGGCGAGCAGGGACGACTTCAACTCCGGTCCGCCGTAGGCCTGTAGGGCGGCTGCGGCCGCGCTGCTCTCCAGCAGCGGTACCCGTGCCAGCACCTTCGACGCCTCGCGCAGTACCAGACAGAGCGCGATCGCGTCGAGGCCGGCCCCGCCGAACTCCTCGTCCAGCAGCAGGCTCAGCAGGTCCGCCGAGGCGAGCCTGGCCCACAGTGCGCGGTCGAAGTCGTCGGCCACGGCGCCCCGGGTGAGCGCGGGGCTCGGCACCGCGTCGGGGGCGACCCCGGCGAACACCCCCCGCGCCGCCTCCGCCGCTGCCTGCTGCTCCTCGGTGAAGGTGAAGTCCACGGCCTGTCCTCCCGACGGGTCAGCTGATCTGACGGAGCGTCAAGATAGAACAGGTTCTAGAAGAAGGGAACGGTCGGTCCGAGGAGAACGGTCGCTCGCCCCCTCGTCACCCCTTCCTCATCTCCCCTCGTCGCCCGCCCCTCACCGGTCGAAGTCCACCTCCACGGCCTCCGTCAGCGGATGCGACTGGCAGGCCAGCACATATCCGGAGTCCGTCTCCTCCGGTTCCAGCGCGAAGTTGCGGTCCATGCGCACCTCGCCGGAGACCAGGAAGGCCCGGCAGGTCCCGCACACCCCGCCCTTGCAGGCGTAGGGCGCGTCCGGCCGGTTGCGCAGCACCGTCTCCAGGACCGACTCCCCGTCCCGCACGGGCCAGCTGCCGCCCCGGCCGTCGAGCCGGGCGGTCACGGTGCTGTGGGTGGGAGCCGCCACACGCACCGGGGGCGCCGTGACCTCCACGTGGAAGATCTCCTCGTGGATCCGGGATCGCGCGACCCCGATCTCCCGCAGCGCCTGCTCCGCGCCCTGGACGAGGCCGAGCGGCCCGCACAGGAACCACCCCGCCACCTCCGCCACCGGCAGCAGCGACGGCAGCAGCCCGGTCAGCCGCTCCCGGTCCAGCCGCCCGGACGGCAGTCCGGCCTGCTGTTCCTCCCGGGAGAGCACGGTGACCAGCTGGAACCGCTCGGGGTACCTGTCCTTGAGGTCGGCGACCTCCTCCAGGAACATCGTCGAGGCGGCCGTCCGGTCGCTGCGGATGAGGCAGAAGCGGGCCGCGGGCTCGCGGGCCAGCAGCGTCGAGACGATCGACAGCACCGGTGTGATCCCGCTGCCGCCGACGATCGCCGCGTACCGGCCGGGCGCGGGGGTGAGGGTGAACCGGCCGGCCGGCGTCATCACGTCCAGCTCGTCGCCGACGGCGATCTCCTTCAGCGCGTACGTCGAGAAGGCCCCGCCCTCGACCAGCCGCACGCCCACCCGCAGCGTGCCGGGCCCCGCGCCGTCGGGCCCAGGTGCGGGCGAGCAGATCGAGTACGTCCGCCTGACCTCGGTCCCGTCGACGACGCGGCGCAGGGCGAGATGCTGGCCGGGCGCGTGCCGGTACTCCTCGCGCAAGGCGTCGGGGACCGTGAGGGTGAGGGTGACGGAGTCGTCGGTGAGGTGGTCCACCGCGGCCACCTGGAGCGGGTGGAAGCGGGCCATCACAACTCCTTGAAGTGGTCGAAGGGTTCACGGCAGGCGAGGCAGCGCCGCAGCGCCTTGCAGGCGGTGGAGGAGAAGCGGCTGAGCAGTTCGGTGTCGGCGGAGCCGCAGTGCGGGCAGAGGATCGGCTCCAGGGCCACGCCCACGTCCGCGCTCGCGTCCGCGTCCCTGGTCCGGGTGGGGCCCAGGGTGATGCCGACCGGTTCGGCCGCCTTGCGCACGCGTGGTGGTGCGATGCCGAACTCCCGGAGTTTGCGGCGCCCTTCGGCGGAGATGTCGTCGGTCGACCAGGCGGGGGACAGCACCGTGCGCACGGTGACCTCGCGGACCCCGTGTGCGTGCAGCGCCCGTTCGATGTCCAGGGACATCGCCTCCACCGCCGGACAGCCGGTGTAGGTGGGGGTCAGCTCGACGTCGACGGTGTCCGTGTCGCGTACGTGCACCGCCCGCAGTACGCCGAGTTCCCGGAGGGTGACCACGGGCAGCTCGGGGTCGAGCACCGAGCCGGCGACCTCCAGGAGTTCCGCCTCCAGCGGGGTGAGCGTCACCATGACGCACCCGGGTGACTGCGGTGCAGGTGCTGCATCTCGGCGAGCATCCGGCCGAAGGACTCGGTGTGCAGGCCCTGGCGGCCCGCGCCGGCGCGCCAGGCTCCGGTGCGCGATCCCTCGGGCACGGCCAGACCGGCCCGCTCCAGCACGCTGCGCACCGACTCCAGCCAGACCGACTCCAGCTCCGACAGGTCGAGGTCGAGGCCGTCCAGGGGGGCGAACATCTCGCCGGTGAACCGCCACAGTGCCGTGCAGGCCCGCTGCATCCGCTCGTGGCTCTCCTCGGTGCCGTCGCCGAGCCGCAGTGTCCACTGTTCGGCGTGGTCGCGGTGGTAGGCGACCTCCTTGACGGCCTTCGCCGCCAGTCCCGCGAACGGGCCCTCCACGGACGCCAGCCGCGCGTACAGCAGGTGCTGGTAGGTGGAGAAGTACAGCTGGCGGGCGATGGTGTGGGCGAAGTCTCCGCCCGGTTGCTCCACCAACTGGAGATTGCGGAAGGCGCGTTCCTCACGCAGGTACGCCAACTCGTCCTCGTCGCCCGCCATCGACAGCAGGATCCGGGCCTGGCCCAGCAGGTCGAGGGCGATGTTGCCGAGGGCGACCTCCTCCTCGAGCACGGGCGCGTGGCCCATCCACTCCCCCAGGCGGTGGGAGAGCACCAGGGCGTCGTCGCCGAGGGCGAGGGCGGCGGTGTGGGTGTGCGTCGTCGTGGTCACAGGTGCTTCACCCCTTCCGGGATCTCGTAGAACGTCGGGTGCCGGTACGGCTTGTCGGCGGACGGTTCGAAGAACGGGTCCTTCTCGTCCGGGGAGGAGGCCGTGATCGCGGAGGACGGCACGACCCAGATCGAGACGCCCTCGCCGCGCCGGGTGTAGAGGTCGCGCGCGTTGCGCAGGGCGAACTCGGCGTCCGGCGCGTGCAGGCTGCCGGCGTGGGTGTGGGAGAGGCCGCGCCGGGAGCGCACGAAGACCTCCCACAGGGGCCAGTCGGTGTTCGTCATGCCTGCTCCACTTCCGTCCCAGAGCTGTGTTTGGCCGCGTAGGCGGCGGCCGCCTCTCGTACCCACGCGCCTTCTTCGTGTGCGCGCCTGCGTTGTGTGATCCGCTGCTCGTTGCAGGGGCCGTTGCCCTTGAGGACCTCCTTGAACTCGGTCCAGTCGATGGCTCCGAAGTCGTGGTGACCCCGCTCCTCGTTCCACTTCAGGTCCGGGTCGGGGAGCGTGAGGCCGAGCGAGGCCGCCTGGGGGACGCAGATGTCGACGAAGCGCCGGCGCAGTTCGTCGTTCGAGTGGCGCTTGATCTTCCAGGCCATCGACTGCGCGGAGTGCGCGGACTCGTCGTCGGGCGGGCCGAACATCATCAGTGACGGCCACCACCAGCGGTCCACCGCGTCCTGCGCCATCGCGTGCTGTTCCGGGGTGCCTCGGCTGAGGGCCAGCAGCAGCTCGTAACCCTGACGCTGGTGGAAGGACTCCTCCTTGCAGACGCGGACCATCGCGCGGGCGTACGGGCCGTAGGAGCAGCGGCACAGGGGCACCTGGTTGGTGATCGCGGCGCCGTCCACCAGCCAGCCGATCGCGCCGACGTCGGCCCAGGTCAGCGTGGGGTAGTTGAAGATCGAGGAGTACTTCTGGCGGCCGGAGTGGAGCTTGTCGAGCAGCTCCTCACGGCTGGCGCCGAGGGTTTCGGCGGCGCTGTAGAGATAGAGCCCGTGGCCCGCCTCGTCCTGGACCTTCGCCATGAGGATGGCCTTGCGGCGCAGGGAGGGCGCGCGGGTGATCCAGTTGGCCTCCGGCTGCATGCCGATGATCTCGGAGTGGGCATGCTGGGCGATCTGGCGTACCAGCGTCGCGCGGTAGGCATCGGGCATCCAGTCGCGTGGCTCGATGCGTTCGTCGGCGGCCACGGTGGCGTCGAAGGCGCGCGCGTACGCCTCGTCGGCGCCGGCTCCGCTGTCCTGCCCGGTGTGCGGCTGTGTGCGGGCCGTCTGGTGCGCGGCTGCTGTCGCCATGCGGTCCCCCTTGACCTCGGGCCTCGGCGCGGTGCCCAGGCCTCGGCTCTGCCGAGCCTTCTCCCGACCGATCGTTCGGTCCGTGCGATTCCATGGTGGGACGGCCGTCGTAAGGTGTCAACCGCTGTGGATAACCTGCGGGCATCCCCTGTGGAAAACCTGCCCCGGCCCTTCCCGGCCCGGGTGTCGCGGGGAGGGGGCTGCGCCGAACGGGTGAGGCTGAGTACCGTTCGCGATTGCGCGACGCAGCGCGAAGACGACCGGTATCGGGGAACGGGGCGGAATGGACGTGCACGACGGAGGGGCCGGCTCTCCACAGGGGCCGAACCCGTCGAGGGAGGCGGAGGCGGAGACGCCACCCGCCCGGGAAACCGTTCCCCGCCCCCGAGCCGAACTCCCGAGCCCTGAACCGGCCTCCCGGGCCGCAGACGCGGACTCCGAGCCTGTTCCTCGGGCCGAGCGCACCGACTCGGACGGTGTCTTCCAGGCTGAGTCCGCCGGTGACGCCGGTGACCCCGCCGCCGGTCTCGTGGGTGGGCCTCGGCGGCCGGAGCCCCGGACCGGTGTGGCCGCCCTCTCCCCCCGCTATCAGGTCGGCGCCGCGCTGGCGCTGGCCGTCGTCGCGGTGACCGTCTGCGTGCACATCGGGATGGTGTTCCTGCACGTCGCGCCGTCGAACACCGTCACCAAGACGCACGGCAAGGCGATCGACGACTGGATCTACCCGGAGTTCGAGCAGAACTGGAAGCTCTTCGCGCCGAACCCGCTTCAGCAGAACATCGCCGTCCAGGTCCGGGCCCAGGTCCGTACCGTGGACGGCGGCTCGCGGACCACCGGCTGGTACGACCTGTCGGCGCAGGACGGCCGGGCCATCGACGGCAATCTGCTGCCGAGCCACACCCAGCAGAACGAGCTGCGCCGCGCCTGGGACTTCTTCACCGCCACGCACGACAACGGCAACCGCCCCGTCGGCCTGCGCGGCGCCCTCTCCGAGACGTACCTGCGCCACATCGTGATGCTGCGTCTGGAGCGCGGCGGCGTGGCCGGCGACGGCGGTGTCGTCGAGCGGATCCAGGTCCGTTCGCAGACCACCAACGTGACCCCGCCGAAGTGGAGCACCGAGAAGGTGTCGATGAGCCCGGTGTACCGCGAACTGTCCTGGTGGTCGGTGCCGGACGGCGAGACCGAGGGAGGCACGAGGTGAACCGGTTCTCCCTGACGGTGTCCGCCGCCATCGCGCGCGTCACCGAGTCGGCGCTCGCGCCGTACCAGAGCGCCGTGGTCCGGATAGGCTTCAGCGCCACCTGGCTGATGTTCCTGCTGCGCGAGTTCCCCCACCGGCATGAGCTCTACGGCCCCGACGGTCCCTGGGACTGGGAGCTGGCCCGCCAGCTGATCGACACCAACGGCGCGTTCACGGCGCTGATGTGGTCGGACGGGCGGGGCTGGTTCGAGGCGGTGTACCTGCTCGCGCTGCTCTCCGCCGCGCTGCTGCTCATCGGCTGGCGCACCCGCGCGATGTCGGTGCTGTTCATGGTCGGCGTGCTGTCGCTCCAGAACCGCAGCGTCTTCATGGGCGACGGCGGGGACAACGTCCTGCACCTGATGTCGATCTATCTCGTGTTCATACGGTGCGGCCGGGTGTGGTCGCTGGACGCGCGACGCGAACGGCGTGCGCAGGAGGCACGCGCGCGTGGGGAGCGGGACACGGACCGGGTGGGTCCCGTCCTGTGGGCCGTGGCCGGGTTCGTCCTGGTCACGGTGACCGTGGCGGGCCGTTTCCACAGCGACTGGACGATTCCGGCGCTTCTGTGGGCGGCGTGGGCCGTACAGGGCCTGTGGTGGGCCGTCGGCCGTCGCACGAAGTCGGCGGAGCCCCGGATCCTGCTCGACGTGATCGGCAACATCCTGCACAACGGCGCCCTGGTCGTGATCATGGCCGAGGCCTGTCTGATCTACGCGACGGCCGGCTGGTACAAGATCCAGGGCTCGCGCTGGCAGGACGGCACCGCCGCGTACTACCCCCTGCACCTGGACTACTTCTCGCCCTGGCCCGCGCTCGCCGACCTGCTGGCCGGCAGCGGCACGATGGTCCTGCTGGCCACCTACGGGACCGTCATCGTGCAGGTCGCCTTCCCGTTCACGCTCGCCAACCGGCGGCTGAAGAACGTCCTGCTGGTCCTGATGATGACGGAGCACGCGGTGATCGCCCTGGTGCTCGGGCTGCCGTTCTTCTCGCTGGCGATGATCGCGACGGACGCCGTCTTCCTGCCGACGACCTTCCTGCGCCGGGTGGGCGGATGGACGTCACGCGCGCGTGGACGGCTGTTCTCCGACGTCGGTCGTACGCCTGCGCCGGAGTCACCGGGGGCGCGGGCCCAGGAGAACCCCGAGCACGCGCGCGTAGGGTTCACGGCATGACCGACCCCGTGACCGCCGGCTCCGATCCGCTCGGCCGGTGGCGGCGGCTCGCCGACGCCTCCGTCCTGCTCGACGGCTTCCACGCCCTCAAGCACGCCGTGCGCTTCGGAGCCGAGGTCCCGGTGGCGGTCACCGCCGACCGGCGGGCGACGCTCGCCCTCGCCGACGAACTCGCCCCGGACGTGCGTGACGCGCTGGACGCGCTGCTGACGGAGGTCCCCGAGGCGACGTACACCTCCCTGGTGCCGCGCCCGCATCCCACCGCGGTCGCCGCCCTGGCCGTACGGCCCTCCCGCGAGGCCAACCTGGAGCGGCTGGGGCGCGCGCCCCGCGCCACTCCCGTCGTGGTCCTGGACGACCCGCGCAACCTCGGCAACGCGGGCGCGGTGATCCGGCTGGCCGCCGGTTTCGGGGCCACCGGGGTGGTCACCACCGGCACCCTCGACCCCTGGCACCCGACCGTGGTGCGGGGCGGGGCGGGGCTGCACTTCGCGACCGCCGTGGAGCGGCTGACCGTCGGCGAACTGCCGGCCGGCCCGGTGTTCGCCCTCGACCCGGAGGGTGACGACCTGCGGGGCGTCAAGCTGCCGGACGACGCCCTCCTGGCCTTCGGGTCGGAGCGCAGCGGGCTCTCCGCAGAGCTGCGCGCGCGTGCCGACCACCTTCTCGCCCTGCCGATGCGCCCCCAGGTCTCCAGCTACAACCTCGCGACCAGTGTGGCCATGACGCTGTACCACTGGAGCGCCACCGGGGGCGCACCGCACGTCCCCTAGACGCCTAGGCGTCCCGGCGGACCTCCACCACCCGGAAGCGGTTGGCGACGAACGCGCCGTCGGTGAGGGCCGCGTTGGCCGCCGGGTTGCCGCCCGAGCCGTGGAAGTCGGAGAACGCGGCCGTCTGGTTGACGTAGACCCCGCCGGTGAGGTTGAGGGACAGCTGGGCGGCCTCCTCCAGGCAGACCTCCTCGATCGCCCGCTCCACCTCCGCGTCGGTGGTGTACGCGCCGACCGTCATCGCGCCCTTCTCGCGCACCGTGCGCCGCAGCAGGGCGACCGCGTCGGCCGTGGAGTCGACGGCGACGGCGAAGGAGACCGGGCCGAAGCACTCGCCCATGTAGGCGGCCTCGTCGTCCGTTCCCTCCCAGTACTTCCGCGCTCCGTCGAGCTTGACGAGCACCGGGGTGCGCACGATCGCGTCCGGGAACTCCGGGTTGGTCACCTCGCGGGAGGCGAGGGCGACCTCGCCGAGGCCCGCGGCGGCCTCCAGACGGGCCTTGACGTCCGGGTTGACGATGGCGCCGAGCAGCGCGTTGGCGCGTGCGTCGTCGCCGAGGAGGCCGTCGACCGAGCGGGCGAGGTCGGCGACGACCTCGTCGAAGGTCTTCGCGCCCTCGTCGGTGCGGATGCCGTCGCGGGGGATCAGCAGGTTCTGCGGGGTCGTGCACATCTGGCCGCTGTACAGGGAGAGCGAGAACGCCAGGTTGGCGAGCATGCCCTTGTAGTTCGCCGTGGACTCCACGATCACCGTGTTGACGCCGGCCTTCTCGGTGTAGACCTGCGCCTGGCGGGCGTTGGCCTCCAGCCAGTCGCCGAAGGCGGTCGAGCCGGTGTAGTCGACGATGCGGATCTCGGGGCGGGTGGCCAGGGTCTTGGCGATGCCCTCGCCGGGGCGCTCGGCGGCCAGCGCGACCAGGTTCGGGTCGAAACCGGCCTCGGCGAGCACCTCGCGGGCGACGCCCACGGTCAGCGCGAGCGGCAGCACCGCGCGCGGGTGGGGCTTGACCAGGACCGCGTTGCCGGTGGCCAGGGAGGCGAACAGCCCCGGGTAGCCGTTCCACGTCGGGAAGGTGTTGCAGCCGATGAGCAGGGCGATCCCGCGCGGGACCGGGGTGAAGCGCTTGGTCAGCGCGAGCGGGTCGCGCTTGCCCTGGGGCTTGCTCCACTCCGCCGTGCCGGGCGTGCGGACCTGCTCCGCGTACGCGTACGCCACAGCTTCCAGGCCGCGGTCCTGTGCGTGCGGGCCGCCCGCCTGGAACGCCATCATGAAGGCCTGGCCGGAGGTGTGCATGACCGCGTGCGCGAACTCGTGCGTCCGGTCGCTGATCCGCTTGAGGATCTCCAGGCAGACCACCGCGCGCACTTCGGCTCCCGCGTCCCGCCAGGCACCCTGTCCGGCCCGCATGGCGGGCAGCAGCGTGTCCACGTCCGCGTGCGGGTAGGCCACGCCCAGTTCGACGCCGTACGGCGAGACCTCGCCGCCCACCCAGTCGTCGGTGCCGGGCTGGCCGAGGTCGAGACGGGAGTGCAGAACGGCGTCGAAGGCGGCCTTGCCGGCCGCGGCGTCCAGGCTGCCGTTCTCCCCGTAGGCCTTGGGGTGTTCCGGGTGCGGGGACCAGTACGCGCGGGTGCGGATCGCTTCCAGGGCCTGGTCGAGGGTGGGCCGGTGCTGGGCGATCAGAGCGTGCGCGGTCGGTTCGGCGGCGGCCATGCGGGACCAACTCCTCGTCTTGAGAACTCTCCGTCGAGCTCATGACCTGGCGGAAACCTGGGCAGGAACAGCCAGTCAGGGTTAGAGTAACCGAACGATCGGTCGGGACAAGGGGGCCTGCCGCATCTGTGGAAAACCCCGTGCGGGAGGATCGCGCACATGACAGCACTCGACCTCAGCAGCCCCGTGGCCGTCGTCGGCACCGGCACCATGGGCCAGGGCATCGCCCAGGTCGCGCTCGTCGCCGGTCACCCGGTGCGGCTGTACGACGCCGTGCCCGGCCGCGCCCGCGAGGCGGCGGCCGCGATCGGCGCCCGCCTGGACCGGCTCGTCGAGAAGGACCGCCTCGCCGCCGGCGACCGCGACGAGGCACGTGCCCGCCTGCGGCCCGCGGAGAGCATCGCCGACCTCGCCGACTGCTCCCTGGTCGTCGAGGCCGTCGTGGAGCTTCTGGAGGCCAAGCAGGAGCTGTTTCGGCAGCTGGAGGACGTCGTCGGCGATGACTGTCTGCTCGCGACCAACACCTCGTCCCTGTCGGTGACCGCCGTCGGGGGCGCCCTGCGCAACCCGGGCCGCCTGGTGGGCCTGCACTTCTTCAACCCCGCGCCGCTGCTGCCGCTGGTCGAGGTCGTCTCCGGGTACGCCACCGACGTCACGTCGGCCACCCGCGCGTACGAGACCGCCCGTTCCTGGGGCAAGACGCCGGTCGCCTGCGCCGACACCCCCGGCTTCATCGTCAACCGCATCGCGCGGCCCTTCTACGCCGAGGCGTTCGCCGTCTTCGAGGCGCAGGGCGCAGACCCGGCCACCATCGACGCGATCCTGCGCGAGTCGGGCGGGTTCAAGATGGGCGCCTTCGAGCTGACCGACCTGATCGGACAGGACGTCAACGAGTCGGTCACGCACTCCGTGTGGCGGTCCTTCTTCCAGGACGTGCGCTTCACGCCCTCGCTCGCCCAGCGGCGCCTGGTCGAGTCGGGCCGCCTCGGCCGCAAGACCGGCCAGGGCTGGTACGACTACTCCACCGGGACCGGGGCCGCCGGGTCGGCCGAACCGCACACCGCGGAGAAGGCCCAGCCGCCCGCGTACGTCGTCGCCGAGGGCAATCTGGGCCCTGCCTCCGAACTGCTCGCGCTGATCCGCGAGGCGGGCATCCAGGTCCGCGAGGAGGAGGAGGACCACGGCACCCGCCTGGTGCTGCCCGGCGACGGCCAGCTCGCCCTCGCCGACGGCCAGACGTCGGTGGAGTTCCGGGACGTCGTCTACTTCGACCTCGCCCTGGACTACCGCAAGGCCACCCGCATCGCCCTGTCCGCCTCCCAGGACACCTCCACGCAGACGATGTCCGAGGCGGTCGGCCTGTTCCAGGCGCTCGGCAAGGACGTCAGCGTCATCGGCGACGTCCCGGGCATGATCGTCGCCCGTACGGTCGCGCGGATCGTCGACCTCGCGCACGACGCCGTGGCCAAGGGCGTGGCCACCGAGGAGGACATCGACACCGCGATGCGCCTGGGCGTCAACTACCCCCTCGGTCCCTTCGAGTGGAGCCGCAGGCTGGGCCGCACCTGGGCCTGCTCCCTCCTGGACGACCTGCACGAGCGCGACCCCTCCGGCCGCTATGCGCCGTCCCTCGCGCTGTACCGCCACTCCTATGCCACCGAGAAGCGGGAGGGCGCCTCGTGACCACCGCCAAGCGCGACACGTACACCCCGGAGACCCTGCTCTCCGTCGCCGTCCAGATCTTCAACGAGCGCGGCTACGACGGCACCTCCATGGAGCACCTCTCCAAGGCGGCCGGTATCTCCAAGTCGTCGATCTACCACCATGTCGCCGGCAAGGAGGAACTGCTGCGGCGCGCCGTCAGCCGGGCCCTGGACGGCCTCTTCGGGATCCTGGAGGAGGAGCACGCGGGCGTGGGGGACGCCTCGGAGCGCCTGGAGTACGTCGTGCGGCGCATGGTCGAGGTGCTCATCGGCGAGCTGCCTTACGTGACACTGCTGCTGCGCGTGCGCGGCAACACCGACACCGAGCGGTGGGCCCTGGAGCGGCGCCGCGACTTCGACCACCGGGTCGCCGAACTGCTGAAGGCGGCCGCCGCCGACGGGGACATACGCGGTGACATGGAGGTACGGCTCGCCACCCGGCTGGTCTTCGGGATGATCAACTCGATCGTCGAGTGGTACCGGCCGGGCGGCCGGGGGATGGTCGAGAGCGAGGTCGCCGACGCGGTGGTGCGGCTGGTCTTCGAGGGGCTGCGCACGGCCCCGTAGGGCTCACCCCTGCGGTTCGAGGTCCTCCTCCTCGAACACCAGCAGCGTGCGCGTGCTGAGCACCTCGGGGATCAGCTGGAGCCGGGTGAGCACCACCTCGCGCAGCGCCCTGTTGTCCGGCGTGTGCACCAGGAGCAGGACGTCGAAATCGCCCCCCACGAGGGCGATGTGGGAGGCGCCGGGCAGCAGCCTCAGCTGCTCGCGCACCGTCCGCCAGGAGTTCTGCACGATCTTCAGCGTGATGTAGGCGCTCGTGCCCTGCCCGGCGCGCTCGTGGTCGACACGGGCGCCGAAGCCGCGGATGACGCCGTCCTCGATGAGCCGGTTGATCCGCGCGTAGGCGTTGGCACGCGAGACGTGGACCCGCTCGGCGACCGACCGTATCGAGGCGCGGCCGTCCGCCTGGAGTATCTGCAGGATGTCCTGGTCGATGGCGTCCAGCGGACGCGGCGGCGGCAGCGGGGCGCCGCCCGGTGACGGGACACTGCTCGGCGACAGGACACCGGTCGGCGGCGGAGGGTTGCCCGGAGGCGGCGCGGTGCCGTTCTCCGGCCCTTCGGCCATTTGTTCAGGTGCCATGTCCCCCTGCCCTCCTGCCATGGACGTACTGCACCCATCTCAGGTTGTGGAGAACCGTTTGTCCACAGCCTGAGGGGCCCTGTAGCCAAAATGTGCCGACGACCGAACAATCGGTAGGTGAGGCGCATCACAACCGACGCGTCTCCCTTAGCCACTCCCATGAGGAGGTGCCGTCATGACGGTCATGGAGCAGCGGGGCGCCTACCGGCCGACTCCGCCGCCGGCCTGGCAGCCCCGTACCGACCCCGCGCCGCTGCTGCCCGACGCGGAGCCGTACCGCGTCCTCGGCACCGACGCGGCCGCGCAGGCCGACCCGGAGCTGCTGCGCCGGCTGTACGCCCAGCTGGTGCGCGGCCGCCGCTACAACGTCCAGGCCACCGCCCTCACCAAGCAGGGCAGACTCGCCGTCTACCCCTCCAGCACCGGCCAGGAGGCCTGCGAGGTCGCCGCCGCGCTCGCCCTCCAGGAGCGGGACTGGCTCTTCCCCAGCTACCGCGACACCCTCGCCGTCGTCGCGCGCGGAGTGGACCCCGTCGAGGCCCTCACCCTGCTGCGCGGCGACTGGCACACGGGCTACGACCCGTACGAGCACCGGGTGGCGCCGCTGTCCACCCCGCTCGCCACCCAGCTTCCGCACGCCGTGGGCCTCGCGCACGCCGCCCGGCTCAAGGGCGACGACGTGGTCGCGCTCGCCATGGTCGGCGACGGAGGCACCAGCGAGGGCGACTTCCACGAGGCGCTGAACTTCGCCGCCGTCTGGCAGGCCCCGGTCGTCTTCCTCGTGCAGAACAACGGCTTCGCGATCTCCGTACCGCTCGCCAAGCAGACCGCCGCTCCCTCGCTGGCCCACAAGGCCGTCGGATACGGCATGCCGGGCCGCCTGGTCGACGGCAACGACGCGGCCGCCGTGCACGAGGTGCTGACCGACGCCGTACGGCACGCGCGTGAGGGCGGCGGTCCCACCCTCGTGGAGGCGGTGACCTACCGCATCGAGGCGCACACCAACGCCGACGACGCCACCCGCTACCGCGGCGACGCCGAGGTCGAGACCTGGCGCGAACACGACCCGATCCAGCTGCTGGAGCGCGAACTCACCGCGCGCGGGCTGCTCGACGAGGACGCGAAGCAGTCCGCGCGGGACGCCGCCGAGGCGATGGCCGCCGACCTGCGCGCCCGCATGAACCAGGACGCGGTCCTCGACCCCATGGACCTGTTCGCCCACGTGTACGCCGAACTCACCCCCCAACTGCGGGAGCAGCGCGACCTGCTGCGGGCGGAGCTCGAGGCCGAGCACGCCGACCAGGAGGGCACGCACCGATGACCACCGTCGCCCTCAAGCCCGCCACCATGGCGCAGGCCCTCACCCGCGCGCTCCGGGACGCGATGGCCGCCGACCCGACCGTGCACGTCCTGGGCGAGGACGTGGGCACCCTCGGCGGTGTCTTCCGGGTCACCGACGGGCTCGCCGCGGAGTTCGGCGAGGACCGCTGCACGGACACCCCGCTCGCCGAGGCGGGCATCCTCGGCACGGCCGTCGGCATGGCGATGTACGGACTGCGGCCGGTCGTGGAGATGCAGTTCGACGCCTTCGCCTACCCGGCGTTCGAGCAGCTCATCAGCCATGTCGCCCGGATGCGCAACCGCACCCGCGGCCGTATGCCCCTGCCGATCACCGTCCGGGTGCCCTACGGCGGCGGCATCGGAGGCGTCGAGCACCACAGCGACTCCTCCGAGGCGTACTACATGGCGACCCCGGGCCTGCATGTCGTCACGCCCGCCACGGTCGCCGACGCCTACGGTCTGCTGCGCGCCGCCATCGCCTCCGACGACCCGGTCGTCGTCCTCGAACCCAAGCGTCTGTACTGGTCCAAGGACTCCTGGAACCCGGAGGAACCGCAGAGTGTCGAACCTATCGGCCGCGCGGTCGTGCGGCGCACGGGCCGGAGCGCCACACTGATCACCTACGGTCCTTCGGTGCCGGTCTGCCTCGAAGCCGCCGAAGCGGCGCGCGCCGAGGGCTGGGACCTCGAGGTCGTCGACCTGCGCTCGCTGGTGCCCTTCGACGACGAGACGGTCTGCGCCTCGGTGCGGCGGACCGGCCGCGCGGTCGTCGTGCACGAGTCGGGCTCCTTCGGCGGCCCGGGCGGCGAGATCGCGGCCCGCGTCACGGAGCGCTGCTTCCACCACCTGGAGGCACCGGTGCTGCGCGTCGCCGGGTTCGACCTTCCGTACCCGCCGCCGATGCTGGAGCGCCACCACCTGCCCGGCGTCGACCGCATCCTGGACGCCGTGGCGCGGTTGCAGTGGGAGGCGGACAACTGATGGCACAGGTGCTGGAGTTCAAGCTCCCCGACCTCGGGGAGGGACTCACCGAGGCGGAGATCGTCCGCTGGCTGGTCCAGGTGGGAGACGTCGTCGCCGTCGACCAGCCGGTCGTCGAGGTCGAGACGGCCAAGGCCATGGTCGAGGTGCCCTGCCCCTACGGCGGTGTGGTCACCGCGCGCTTCGGCGAGGAGGGCACCGAACTGCCCGTCGGCGCCCCGCTGATCACGGTCGCGGTCGGTGCGCCGACCTCCGGCGGCCCGGAGGTTCCCGCCACGGGTGCCGAGGGGTCGGGCAACGTGCTCGTCGGTTACGGCACCTCGGAGGCACCCGCGCGCAGGCGCCGGATCCGGTCGGCGCGACCGGAACCAGCCGCTTCGGTGACCGTCGCGGCCCCCGCCCCGGCTGTCCCGGGTGTCCCGGCCGGAAAGCCCGACGGCCCCGTCCCCGTGATCTCCCCCCTGGTGCGCAGACTCGCCCGGGAGAACAACCTGGACCTGCGGGAACTCACGGGCTCCGGGCCCGAGGGGCTGATCCTGCGGGCGGACGTGGAGAACGCGCTGCGGGGGGCCGCCCCGCGGGACCGGGCGGAGCCGTCACCCGCGTCCTCCGCTCCCTCCGGAAGCCGCCGCGTCCCGCTCAAGGGCGTCCGGGGTGCCGTCGCCGACAAGCTTTCCCGCAGCCGACGCGAGATCCCCGACGCCACCTGCTGGGTGGACGCCGACGCGACGGAGCTGATGCGGGCCCGGGCCGCCATGAACGCGTCCGGCGGGCCGAAGATCTCCCTCCTCGCGCTGCTCGCCCGAATCTGCACCGCGGCGCTGGCCCGCTTCCCGGAGCTGAACTCCACCGTCGACCTGGCGGCCCGGGAGGTCGTCCAGTTCGACCATGTCCACCTCGGCTTCGCCGCGCAGACCGAGCGGGGACTCGTCGTGCCCGTCGTCCGCGACGCGCACGCCCGGGACGCCGAGGGACTCACCGCGGAGTTCGCCCGGCTCACCGAGGCGTCCCGGGACGGTCGTCTCACCCCCGCCGACCTGACCGGCGGCACCTTCACCTTGAACAATTACGGGGTGTTCGGAGTCGACGGCTCCACGCCGATCATCAACCACCCCGAGGCGGCCATGCTCGGTGTCGGTCGCATCATGCCCAAGCCGTGGGTGCACGAGGGCGAGCTGGCGGTGCGCCAGGTCGTCCAGCTCTCGCTCACCTTCGACCACCGGGTGTGCGACGGCGGAACAGCGGGAGGCTTCCTGCGCTACGTGGCGGACTGCGTGGAGCAGCCGGCGGTGCTGTTGCGCACCCTGTGATGGCGGGCGCGCCCCGGCGATTCGCGTGTTTCCCGTGATCCGGCGGGCCCGCATCCCCGGGGCGGCCCGCATACTCGGGGGGTGACCTCGAACGAGCCCGCCGCCCACGACGCCGTCGTGCTCGCCGGTGGCGGCGCCCGCCGGCTCGGCGGCGCCGACAAGCCGGGGGTGCGGGTGGGCGGGCGCGCGCTGCTCGACCGGGTGCTGGGTGCCTGCGCCGACGCGCGTACCACCGTCGTCGTCGCCGATCCCCGGCCCACCGCGCGACCCGTGCGCTGGGCACGCGAGGACCCGCCCGGCGCGGGCCCCGTCGCCGCGCTCCACGCCGGACTGCGCCACACCGCGGCGGACGACGTCCTCGTCCTCTCCGCCGATCTGCCCTTCCTCGCGGCGGACACCGTACGGCGACTGCTGACCGCCCTGCGCGCGGGCGCGGTCGAGGGCGTGCTGCTCACCGACGCCGACGGCCGTGACCAGCCGCTCGTCGCCGCGTACCGCACGGCCGCCCTGCGCCGCGAACTGGCGGTGCTCACCGCCGGCGAAGGCGGCCTCACCGGACTGCCGCTGCGCCGGCTGACCGCCGGACTCGACCTCACCCGCGTCCCCGACCCGGTCGCGTCGTTCGACTGCGACACCTGGGACGACATCGCCGCCGCCAGAGCACGTATCAGGGAGCATGACCACGTGTTGGATGAATGGATTTCCGCAGTCAAGGACGAGCTGGGCATCGACCTCGACGTCGACACCGGCGCCCTCCTCGATCTGGCCCGCGACGCCGCCCACGGGGTGGCCAGGCCCGCGGCTCCGCTGACCACCTTCCTGGTCGGCTATGCGGCCGCGCAGGCCGAGGGAGGCCCCGAAGCCGTCGCCGAGGCCGCCCGCAAGGCCGCCGCCCTCGCGCTGCGCTGGGCGGAGGAGGCCGAACAGGAGAAAGCCGAGCAAGGGCAGGCCGAGCAGCGGAAGGCCGACAAGCCCGGCGACTCCGGACCGGACGCCGGATGACCGCCCGCGGTACGCGGCAGGGCCTCGACGCCGAGGACCTCGACGTCGAGGAGGCGCTAGCCCTCGTGAAGGACGGCAACGGCACCGCCCGCCCACCCGGCGGCCACAGCCCCGCACAGCGCGGGGGCAGCGGCGACGGCACGCCGCCCTCCTCTTCCCTCTCCTCCCCGGCCCGGAGTCCGGAGTCCGGTCACCGGGCCGACGCCGCCGAGCACCGTCACCGGGCGACCACCTGGCCCGAGGCCCGGACGATCGCCGCCCGCGCCGCACGCTCCGGCGCAGCCCGTCTCGCCCCCGTCTCCGTGCCCCTCGGCGACGCCCTCGGCCTCGTTCTGGCCGCCCCGCTGACGGCCCTCACCGACCTGCCCTCCTTCGACACCTCGGCGATGGACGGCTGGGCCGTCGCGGGTCCCGGCCCCTGGCACGTACGGGAGGAGGGCGTGCTGGCCGGCAGTTCGGCGCCCGCGCCCCTGGCCGACGGCGAGGCCGTACGGATCGCCACCGGCGCCCGGATCCCCCCGGACACCACCGCGGTACTGCGCAGTGAGCACGGCCGGACCGACGACAACGGCCGGTTGCATCCGACCCGCGAGATGCAGCACGGCCAGGACATCCGCCCACGGGGCCAGGAATGCCGCAGCGGGGATCAGTTGCTGCGGGCCGGGGCGGTGGTGACCCCGGCGGTCCTCGGCCTCGCCGCGGCCGCCGGGTACGACACGCTGGCCGCCGTCCCCCGGCCCCGGGTCGAGGTGCTCGTCCTGGGCGACGAACTGCTCACCGAGGGCCGCCCGCACGACGGCCTCATCCGGGACGCGCTCGGTCCGATGCTGCCCCCGTGGCTGCGGTCGCTGGGCGCCGAGGTCACCTCCGTACGCCGGGTCGGCGACGACGCGAAGGCCCTGCACAAGGCCATCACCGCATCCGCCGCCGATCTCATCGTCACCACCGGGGGCACCGCCTCGGGGCCCGTCGACCACGTGCACCCCACCCTGCGCCGGCTCGACGCCGAACTCCTCGTCGACGGCGTCAAGGTGCGCCCCGGTCACCCGATGCTGCTGGCCCGCCTCAAGGAGGACCGGCACCTCGTCGGCCTGCCCGGCAACCCTCTCGCGGCCGTCTCCGGCCTGCTCACGCTCGCGGAGCCGCTGTTGCGCGCTCTCGCCGCCCGCCCGGCTCCCGAGCCGTACGCGCTGCCGTTGCGGCAATCGGTGCACGGGCACCCCGACGACACCCGGCTCATCCCGGTCGTTCTGCGCGGTGACCATGCCGTGCCACTGCACTACAACGGCCCGGCGATGCTGCGGGGTATCGCGGCGGCCGACGCTCTCGCCGTCGTGCCGCCGGGCGGTGCACGCGCGGGTCAGGAGACGGAGCTTCTCGACCTGCCGTGGGCGACGGCCGGGATCGACGCCTGTTTCACGTGAAACCACCCTGGTTCACCCGTTCACCCGTTCACCCGTGTTTCACGTGAAATGGTCCCGGCTTGATGGGGCTCGCCCCCACCGCCCCGGTTTCACGTGAAACATCGTCATACCTGCTCAGGTGCCGGGACGGCCCGGCTGACCGTGATCACGCGGTCCCCCAGTTGGAGCCGGGTGAGCCGGGGGTCGGTGTAGTCCAGCAGTTCCTTGCCCCGGACGACGGCCACGACCAGGTCCGTGCAGCTGCGGGGCGCCGCGCCGACCTCCGCCTTGCTGACCGGCCGCTCGATGAGGTCCAGGCCTTTACCGAGGGTCATCAGGTTCTCCAGGGTCCTGGCCACGGTCGGGCTGACCATCGAGACGCCGAGCAGCCGACCGGCGGAGCTGGAGCTGGTGATCACGGTGTCCGCGCCGCTCTGCTTGAGCAGCGGCACGTTCTCGTCCTCCCGGGCGGCCACGACGATCGTCGCGCGCCGGTTCAGCTGCCGGGCGGTAAGGGTGACCAGGGCGGCCGTGTCGTCGCGTTGCGGGGCGACGATCACCCGGGAGGCGGTCTGGACCTCGGCCTTGAGGAGCGTCTCCGAGCGGGTGGCATCCCCGGTCACCGACACCAGTCCGTCGTCGCCGGCGGCCAGCGCGGACTTGCGCTGGGAGTCCACGATGACGATCCGGTCCTTGGCGATGCCCTGCCCGACGAGGGTCTCCACCGCGTGGCGGCCCTTCGTGCCGTATCCGACGACCACGACGTGATTGCTGGTGCGGACCCGCCAGCGGTGGACACGGACCTGCTGGCGGGTGCGCTCGGTGAGCACCTCCAGGGTGGTGCCGACCAGGATGATCAGGAACAGCACGCGCAGTGGCGTGATGACGAGGATGTTGACGAGCCGGGCCGTTTCACTGACCGGGGTGATGTCGCCGTAGCCGGTTGTGGAGAGTGTGACGGTGGCGTAGTAGGCGGCGTCGAGGAGGCTGACGGAGCCGTCCGAGTTGTCGTTGTAGCCGTCGCGGTCGACGTAGACGATCAGCGTGGTGACGGCCAGGACCAGCAGGCCCATGGCGAGGCGCCGGAGTACCTGCAGAAGCGGAGGGACGGCGATGCGCAGGGGCATCGTGATGGAACGGCCCGCCTCGGCGTCGTCCCGGGCTTCGGTGCGGGAGCGGTACCAGAGGGACCTGAAGAGGGAGAGTCTGGCCGGGCCGGCCGGCGGTCGTTCGTGGTCCTTCATCGTGTGCCCCCTGTGACGGTGATCCGATCGGTGGGCACCATGGTTCCCGGCGGGCTCCTGCCCGTCATGAAGCAACACGTGTCCATGAGTCCACAGATATCCATGATCCCGGAGGTCCCCTTGCGCGACCACACTGTCGTCGTCGGCTTCGGAACGAAGGGACGGTCCGCGATCCGGACGGCCTGTGCGGCGGGCCTGCGCAAGGAACAGGTCGTGGTGATCGATCCCAGTGCGAAGGTGATCGACGCGGCGACGGCCGAGGGCTACGAGGGCGTGGTCGGGGACGCCACCCGCAGTGATGTGCTGCGGCGGGCCGAGGTGCAGCGGGCGGGACGGATCGTCATCGCGACCCAGCGCGACGACACGGCCGTCCTCGTGGCCCTGACGGCCCGCCAGCTCAACCCCAGGGCGAAGATCGTGGCGGCGGTCCGCGAGGAGGAGAACGCCCCGCTGCTCAGGCAGTCGGGCGCCGACGAGGTCATCACCAGCGCCGGTGCGGCCGGCCGGCTCCTCGGTCTGTCCGTGCTCAGTCCGGCGGCGGGCCGGGTCATGGAGGACCTCATCCAGCAGGGCGACGGGCTCGACCTCGTCGAACGGCCCGTCACCAAGGCCGAGACGGGCCGCGGACCGCGTGAGACGGACGACCTGGTGGTCAGTGTCGTCCGCGGGCACCGCGTCCTCGCCTACGACGATCCGGCGATCGGCATGCTGGAGCCGACGGACCGGGTGGTCACGATCGTGCGGGTGGGCCCGGACCGTACCCGGGCCCCCCTCGGGAGCCCCGGCATGCCCGGGGTCCCGCCGCTCCCGCCGGCCTGAGGCGCCCGCTCCCGGGCGCTGCCCGACGGCGCTGCTTGCGGCGGTGGAGCCGCGTCACTTGCGGTTGTAGAGCCGCATCGTCACCGGCCCGAAGACCAGCACGAACAGTCCGGCCCACCCCAGCGACCAGGCGATCTCGGCAGCGGGCCAGTCACCCGCCATCAGGCCCCGCACCGCCGAGGCCAGATGGGTGACCGGGCTGTTGTTGACGAACGCCTGGAGCCAGCCCGGCATGGTGCGGGGGTCGACGAACACGTTGGACAGGAAGGTGAGCGGGAAGATCACCATCATGCTGACGCCCATCACCGACTTCTCGGTGCGCAGCAGGAGCCCGAACATCGTCCAGATCCACGAGAAAGCGAACGAGAAGACGACCAGCAGGGCGATTCCGGCGACCACGCCCGCGAGCCCGCCGTCCGGCCGGTAACCGAGGATCATGCCGACGGTGAGCATCACGACGGACGCGATCGTGTAGCGCAGCGCGTCGCCCAGCAGATAGCCGACCATCGTGGACGGCCGCCAGATCGGCAGCGACCGGAAGCGGTCGAAGACGCCCTTCTCGATGTCGGTGTTCACCGAGACACCCGTGTACATGGTGATCATCACGACCGACATCACCAGGATGCCCGGCAGCAGGAACTGGATGTACTCCTCCGGGGACCCGGCCAGGGCGCCCCCGAACAGGTACGTGTACATCAGCACCATCATGATCGGGAACGCGGTGACGTCGAAGAGCTGCTCGGGCACGTGCTTGATCTTGAGGATCGCCCGCCAGCCGAAGGTGAGGGAGGCCGACAGGGCGCTCGGGCGGGGCGGGCGCTCCTGCGCGACGAGCAGCGCGGCCAGCGACTCGGCGCTGACGGGGGCCAGATCCTGGACGTCTGTGCTGGTCACGGTGCTCATACCGCCACCTCGCCTTTCTGGCCGCGGGCCGGTGTACCGGCGTCGGCCGGTGTTCCGGACGCGGTGTCGGTCTTCGTGTCGTGTCCGGTGAGGGCGAGGAACACCTCGTCCAGGCTGGGCTGGCCCAGCGAGAAGTTGTCGACGAGGACCCCGGCCCGGGCCAGTTCCCCGAGGGCCCGGGCGGCCTGGGCGGCGGCCGTGTCGCCCGCCGCCGCGTCGAGCCGGGCGGTCAGCGCCACCGGGTCCGGCTCCCGCTGGACGTCCGCGTCCAGGGCCAGCCGCAGCACCTGCTCGGCCTCGGGCCGCTGCTCGGCGTCGCGCAGCCGCAGATGGACGGAGCCGGCGCCGACGGACGCCTTCAGCTCGCCCTTCGTGCCCTCGGCGATGACCCGGCCCCGGTCGATGACGGCGATCAAGGACGCCAGCTGGTCGGCCTCGTCCAGATACTGCGTGGTCAGCAGCACGGTGGTGCCCTGGGTGACCACGGCCCGCACGATGTCCCACACCTGGTTGCGGCTGCGCGGATCGAGCCCGGTCGTCGGCTCGTCGAGGAAGAGCAGGTCGGGCGTGCTGAGGATGGACGCGGCGATGTCGATCCGGCGCCGCATGCCGCCCGAGTAGTGCTTGACCTGCTTTCCGGCCGCGTCGGTGAGCCCGAACGCGGCGAGGAGCTGCGCGGACCGCTCCCGGGCGGCCTTCTTGCCGTGCCCGAGAAGACGGCCGAGCAGCACCAGGTTCTCGGTGCCGGTGAGGTCCTCGTCCACGGACGCGTACTGGCCGGTGAGGCTCACCCGGCCGCGCACCTCGTCTGCCTCCCGGACGACGTCGTGGCCGAAGATTCGGGCCTGGCCGCCGTCCGGCCGCAGCAGCGTGGCGAGCATCTTCACGGTGGTGGTCTTGCCGGCGCCGTTCGGGCCGAGGACGCCGTAGACCGTGCCGGCGGGGACGGCGAGATCGACGCCGTCCACGGCCCTGGTCTCGCCGAACGTCTTGACCAGGCCCGCAGTCTCGATCGCCAGGCCGGCGGTGTGCTGGCTCATGGGGGTTCCTTCCGCGTACTTGGGCTACGCATGGGGAGACCTTTACCGTCGCCCGAACTCATCGGTGATCGCATCCCGTTTTCCCCGCTCCCCCGCTTTTTGCCGCGGACCATGATCGAGAGGGAGGAAGGGGGAGGAGAGCGGGAGGAGTAGCGTCCCCTTCATGCATGCGATCACGATTCCCGAACCTGGTGGTCCCGAGGCGCTGGTGTGGGACGAGGTCCCCGATCCCGTACCCGGCGCGGGCGAGGTCCTGGTCGAGGTGGTGGCCGGCGCCGTCAACCGGGCCGACATCCTTCAGCGGCAGGGCTTCTACGATCCGCCGCCCGGCGCCTCCCGCTACCCCGGCCTGGAGTGCTCCGGCCGGATCGTCGAGGTCGGCCCCGGCGTCTCCGGCTGGGCCGTCGGCGACGAGGTGTGCGCGCTGCTCGCGGGCGGCGGATACGCGCAGAAGGTCGCCGTGCCGGCCGGCCAGTTGCTGCCCGTGCCGGACGGCGTCGATCTGCGGCGGGCCGCCGCGCTCCCCGAGGTGACCAGCACCGTCTGGTCGAACGTCTTCATGATCGCCCACCTCCGTCCCGGCGAGACGCTGCTCGTGCACGGCGGCTCCAGTGGCATCGGGACCATGGCGATCCAGCTGGCCAAGGCCGTCGGTGCCAGGGTCGCCGTCACCGCGGGCACCAAGGAGAAGCTGGACCAGTGCGCCGAGTTGGGCGCGGACATCCTGATCAACTATCGCGAGCAGGACTTCGTCGCCGAGCTGAAGCAGGCCACGGACGGCGCGGGCGCCGATGTCATCCTCGACAACATGGGCGCGAAGTACCTGGACCGCAACGTCCAGGCGCTCGCCGTCAACGGCCGCCTGGCGATCATCGGTATGCAGGGCGGCAGCAAGGCCGAGCTGAACATCGGCGCGCTTCTCGGCAAGCGCGCCGCGATCAGCGCGACCTCGCTGCGGGCCCGCCCCCTGGAGGAGAAGACGGCCATCGTGGCGGCTGTACGCGAACACGTCTGGCCCCTGCTCGCCGCCGGCCACGTCCGCCCCGTCGTCGACCGCGAGGTCCCGATGAGCGACGCGGCCGAGGCCCACCGGATCGTCGAGGCCAGCAGCCACGTCGGCAAGGTATTGCTGGTCACGACCTAGGGAAGACCCTGCCCGCGGCGGCGGCCTCAGGTCCGGCGCAGCCGCAGGGCGGCCAGGGCGAGGGCGATGCCGAGTCCGATGAGGACGAGACCGCTGCCGAGCGGCAGGATCTGCAGCACGGGGCCGTCGGCGCCCTCCGGCTGCGCCACGGGACGCCGCACGGGGTCCCGTGGCGCGCCCGAGGGCACGGGAACGGCGGCCTCCGGCGACTCGGACGCGGCGGTGTCGTCGGAGGGTTCGCCGTCGGCGCTCTCCTCGCCCGCGTCCTCGCTCGAGCTGTCCTCGCCCTCCGTGTCCTGCGCCTCCTCGTCCGCTTCCTCTTCGGCCTCCTCCGCCGCGTGGTCGCCCGCCCGGCCGGGCCGCTGGCGTCCCTCGCCCGCCCGGCTGCCGGCCCGGTCCGGTGCGGAGGAGGAGGGGGCGGGGGTGGCGGACGCCGACACGGCGGCGTACGACGTGACGGCCGCGTACGAGGAGACGCCCCCGCAGGGCATCGCGAGCACGCCCAGCACGACCGCTCCGACGCCCACGCCGGCCCGCGTCGCGCACCACGCCTGCTGCCATGGAGTCACGTCCGTGACCCCCTCCCGGTGCCCAGTCGCCAAGAAAAGACGCGACAAGCCTCACATCGGGGAACTGTCACCGCATTCCGGACTCCGCCGAACGGAAACAGTGGATCACCTTTCACGGGGGGTGCCACGGTGGTGAGGTGGGGACGTGCGCGAGAATGACGGCATGGAGATGCCGAGGAACGAAAGGTCGCCGGAGAACGCCCAGAAGATCCTGGTCGTAGGTCAGGACGGCATGGCGCTCGGTGACATCGACGCTGACGACGACTCCCGTGAGATCCCGGTGACCGAGCAGGTCGAACAGCCGGCGAAGGTCATGCGGATCGGCAGCATGATCAAGCAGCTGCTCGAGGAGGTGCGCGCGGCTCCTCTGGACGAGGCGAGCCGGGTCCGGCTTAAGGAGATCCACTCGAGCTCGGTGAAGGAGCTGGAGGACGGCCTGGCGCCGGAGCTGGTCGAGGAGCTGGAGCGGCTCTCCCTGCCGTTCAACGAGGACTCGACGCCGAGCGACGCGGAACTGCGCATCGCGCAGGCCCAGTTGGTCGGCTGGCTGGAGGGCCTCTTCCACGGCATCCAGACCACGCTCTTCGCCCAGCAGATGGCCGCGCGTGCCCAGTTGGAGCAGATGCGGCGGGCGCTGCCGCCGGGAGCGGGTCACGAGGGCGCGGACGATCCGCGCGCGGCGGGCGGCCGGACGGGCGGCCCGTACCTCTAGAGCGCCGGACAGTCGTCCCCCCAGCCGTACACACGAGAAGGGCCCGGCGTTTCGGCGCCGGGCCCTTCTGCCATGACGTCAGACGGTCACGACGCCGGGTTGCCCGTGGAGACCTTGATCTCGATCTCTGGCATGTCCTTCGGGTCGACGTCCGTCCCGGCGGAGGGGAACTGGTCCATGACCGCCCCGTCGCCGTAGGTGTTCTCGTCCACCTTCGTGATCTTGTACTGCCAGCCGGCGGCCTGGAAGCACTCCTTGACCGAGCCGATGTACTTGAACTTGAAGTTCGGCACCCGGATCTTGTCGGGGTCGTTGTACGACTCCTGCGGCTCGGAGCACTCCGTCGACTCGATCGTCTTGGAGGTGTCCGGCGCCCGGTAGTCCGCCGCCTTCGTCACCGACGGCGAGGAGCTGGAGGTACCGCCCTTGGCGTCGTCGTCGCCCTCGCTCATCGCGAGGCTGGCGATGAGGCCGCCGACCGCCACCACGGCGACGACGGCCGAGCCGATGAGCACCGGCTTGCTGTTGCGGCGGCCGCCACCGCCCGAGGACACCGTGGTGGACGGCTGCGGGCTGAGGTTGTACGCGGGCGGGGTGTGCGGTGCCTGCTGGTGGCCGTAGGCCGGAGCGGGCGTCTGGTAGCCCTGCTGCGGATAGCCGTAGGAGGCGGGCGTCGGGGTGCCGTACGGGTTCGGGGTCGGCGCGGGCTGGTAGGGCGTCTGGACGCCGGCCTGCGGCGCCGGGGTGCTCTGGCCGATCGGCGGGAACACCGCGGAACCGACGCCCGCGCCGCTCGACGTCTGCGCGCCCGGGACGATGCTCGGCGGGGCCGGCTGGAAGGAGGCGGCGACCCGCAGGCACTCGTCGCGCATGGCGACAGCGGTCGGAAAGCGCTCGTTCGGGTTCTTCTTCAGCGCGCGGGCGATCAGCGCGTCGACGGCCGGCGGCAGCGCCCGGTTGATCGAGGAAGGAGCCACCGGCTCCTCCTGGACGTGCGCGTACGCGATCGCAAGCGGCGAATCGGCCTCGAACGGCAGCCGCCCGGTGACCAGTTGGAACAGCATGATGCCGACCGAGTACAGGTCGGACCGGGCGTCCACCGCACGCCCCAGGGCCTGTTCGGGCGAGAGGTACTGCGGGGTGCCGACGACCATGCCGGTCTGCGTCATCGAGGTGACCCCGGACTGCATCGCGCGAGCGATGCCGAAGTCCATCACCTTGACCACGCCGCGCTTGGTCATCATCACGTTGCCGGGCTTGATGTCGCGGTGGACGAGCCCCATCTCGTGGCTGATCTCCAGCGCCGCCAGCACGTCCGCGGTGATCTTCAGCGCCTTGTCGGCGGGCATCGCGCCCTGCTGCCGTACGTCCTCGTCGAGCACCGAGCCGAGCGGGCGGCCCTCGATGTACTCCATGACGATGTACGGAGTCGTCAGTCCCTCGACGTCGTCCTCGCCGGTGTCGAAGACGGAGACGATGTTGGTGTGCGTGAGCTTGGCCACGGCCTGGGCCTCGCGGCGGAAGCGCTCGCGGAATGCCTGCTCACGGCCGAGTTCGGTGTGCAGGGTCTTCACCGCGACCTGACGGTCGAGCACGGCGTCGTAGGCGAGGTGCACCGAGGCCATGCCGCCCTCGCCGAGCAAGTCGCGCAGCTGATACCGGCCGGCGGCGAGCGCCCGCCCCGCATACCGGCCCTGCGCGCCGTCCTGGCTCATCTTCTGCGTCCCCCGTAGGCCCTCAAGCGCCGTTGACTGTCGTTGATCGATAGTGCTATTCCCGGCCAAGTCTGCCGTAGGGCACTGACACGTCAAGCTCGGTGCCCGTTCCGTGACCCTACGAGAAAGAAGCGTCGCGGAAGCGTTACAGGTGCCGTACGGCCGGTACACAGAATTTGCACGTCGGCACGGAGTACAGGTTTGATGGCCGGTCCGTCGCGGACCGGTGCCCGGGCTCGCCCCGGGCGATGTTCCGGGGATCGTCCCGGGCCGGAGGCTTGCGTGGAGGCTGTAGCGTGGCCGACGGAGACCGTAACAACACCGCGCGTTCCGCGGGCAGAAACGACGGCGAGGACTGATGGCACAGCAGCGCGCTCAGGGCCCGTCCGACCCCGAGGCGACTGGCGGCGGTATGTCAGATGCGCCGGAGAACTGGGGCAACGGCGGGCTGGTAGGGGACGGCCGATACCGGTTGACCCGCAGACTCGGCCGAGGTGGCATGGCCGAGGTGTTCGCGGCCGAGGACGTACGCCTCGGACGCACCGTCGCGGTGAAGCTGCTGCGCGCCGATCTCGCCGAGGACCCCGTGTCCAAGGCCCGCTTCACGCGCGAGGCCCAGTCGGTGGCCGGCCTCAACCACCATGCGATCGTCGCCGTGTACGACTCCGGCGAGGATTTCGTGGGCGGCCAGAGCGTGCCGTACATCGTGATGGAGATCGTCGAGGGACGCACCATCCGTGACCTTCTCCTCAACGCCGAGGCGCCCGGCCCCGAACAGGCCCTGATCATCACCTCGGGGGTGCTGGAGGCGCTCGCCTACTCGCACCAGCACGGCATCGTGCACCGTGACATCAAGCCGGCGAACGTGATCATCACGCACAACGGCGCGGTCAAGGTGATGGACTTCGGCATCGCGCGCGCCCTGCACGGCGCGTCCACGACGATGACGCAGACCGGCATGGTCATGGGCACCCCGCAGTACCTCTCCCCGGAGCAGGCGCTCGGCAAGGCCGTCGACTACCGCTCCGACCTGTACGCGACGGGCTGCCTGCTGTACGAACTTCTCGCACTGCGGCCGCCGTTCACCGGCGAGACGCCGCTGTCGGTGGTCTACCAGCACGTGCAGGACATCCCGGTGCCGCCGTCGCAGACCTCGGACGGGCAGTGCCCCCCGGAGCTCGACGGTCTCGTCATGCGGTCCCTGGCCAAGGACCCCGACGACCGGTTCCAGACGGCGGAGGAGATGCGCGGTCTGGTCCAGTACGGGCTCCAGATGCTGTACGACCAGGGTGGCCACACCGGCACCTGGAACACCGGCCCGGTCGGCGCGCACGACGGCCGCGGCACGCCCTCCGCCGGCTTCGCGAGCACGACCGCGCTGGCGCACGGCGCCGACGGCTCCAGCACCTCGCAGATCCCGCAGCCGATCCTGCCCACCGGCTACGGCGGCGGTGACGACGGCGGCTTCGAGGGGCACGGCAACAAGGGCAGCGGCCGCGGCAAGCTGTGGATCCTCGCCGTCTTCGCGGTGATCGCCATCGCCGCGGGTGTCGCGCTCGCGCTGAACGGCCAGGGGAAGGGAAGCGGCGACACCGACACCTCGCCGTCGCCGTCCACCTCGCAGTCGGAGACGGACGACGCCTCCACCGCGACACCGAGCGACGAGGCGAGCAACACGGCCTCGGACGACACCTCGGACGACAACTCCGGTTCGAACTCCGATTCGGACTGGACGCCGTCGTACTCGCCCTCGTACTCGCCGTCGTACTCCCCCTCGGAGTCGGCCAGCAGCGAGCCGACGGACGAGGAGACCGAGACCCAGCCCTCGGACGATCCGACGGACACGCAGCCTTCGGACGATCCG
The DNA here is from genome assembly GCF_045041255.1 of Streptomyces sp. NBC_00080. Taxonomy (NCBI): domain Bacteria; kingdom Bacillati; phylum Actinomycetota; class Actinomycetes; order Kitasatosporales; family Streptomycetaceae; genus Streptomyces; species Streptomyces sp. NBC_00080. Next base: position 4,716,088 of record NZ_CP108235.1, on the reverse strand, counting down.
ACGGATGTCGAGCCGAGCGACCCGGCCACCGAGGGTGGCACCCTCGGCAGCATCGGAAACTGACCGCAGTACGCGACACGCGCGCGTGGGCCCGTCACAGGGCTCCACGCGCGCGTGTCGCGTTCATGGGGCCGGGTCAGTCGGCGAACGCGCCGCACACCGCGTCGTACTCGCGGGTCCACCACACGGCGAGGGCCGAGGCCGCCGGGAACTGGGAATCGGCGCGGGTGTCGCCGCGCTCGTAGTGCCAGCGCAGCATCCAGAAGTCGTTGAGGCGCTCCCACCACACCCGGTGCACGGCCGCCGCGAGTTCGGAGGGCGTGGCCCCGGCCGCGCGTCGGTACGCGCGTGCGTACTGCCTCGCCTTCGGCAGGTCGAGGGTGCCGTCGGGCCGGACGAAGAAGATCGCGGCGGCGCGGACGGCCTCCTCGGCGCGGGGCTGCACGCCCAGCCGGTCCCAGTCGACGATGGCGGCCGGGGCGTCCCCGCGGTAGAGCAGGTTGAAGGGGTGGAAGTCCCCGTGCACCCAGCCGACCGGGCCGCTGTGCGGAGGACGCCGGTCCGCGTGCCGTTCCAGCAGCGTGCGCCGTTCCAGGAGGCGGTGGCGGGCGAGTTCGTCGAAGGAGTCGGCGGGGCGGTGGCGGCGCACGCGCGCGAGGAGGTCCTCGATGAGGACGAAGGTGTCGGCGGGGTCGGGGCTCGCGGCCGGGACGGCGGCCTCGACGGGCGAGGTGCGCCCGGCAGCGGTGATGGGCCCGGCGGGAGCGGCGGCCGCGGCCCGGGCAGGGCGCTCGGACGGGGCGATGCGGCCCTCAGGGGCGTGCCCCCGGGGCAGGCCCGGGTCACGTCGCGGATCGCGCGTCGGAGGCGCCTCGCCCCCCGCGGGCGCGTTGACCCCGAGGCCCCGGGGCACGTGTCCGCCACGGGCCGGGGGCAGGAGTTCGCCGTGGGCCGCCCGCATCACCTGCTCCAGGCTGGCGTGGACCACCCCCAGCAGCGCCCCCAGGCGGCCGCACTGGCCGGGGGTGAGCTGGGCGCCGTGGCGGTGGCGGCCGTCGATCCACGGGTGGAGGGCGTAGGCGTGGCCGCCGACGACGGCGACCGTGCGTCCGTCGTGGCCGGGCAGCGGGGGAGCGACCGGGACGCCGAGGTCGGCCAGTCGTTCGGTGGCCCGGTGCTGGCGGGCGATGGAGGCGGGGTCGGCGGTGTCGGGGTCGAAATGGTGCTTGAGGAAGTAGCGGCCGCGGGTGGTGCGCAGCCGGTAGCCGCGGTTCAGCAGCCCCTCGTCGACGGGCTCACAGGTGAGCGCGGTGCCGGCGGCGTACCGGCGGAGCAAGGCGCCCAGAGGGGGCGCGTGGAGCAGTAAGGGGGGTACACAGGAGCGCGGCACGCGCCCGATGCTAGGGCACGATCCGAGGCTGTGAGCTGGGCGTTGTCACAGACAGTCACTAAAGGTCAACAACTGTCACGGGCGGTCGCTCCAGGTTGCTCCACGTCGCTCCGGGTGGCCTCACGGGTCGTTTCAGGTCGCTCCCTGACGGTCCACGGTCACGAACTGCGGGGTCACGCGCAGGTGGACCGGGTCGAACGGGACGCCGCCTTCCACGGACCGGGGCGCGGGTCCGAAGAGCTCCAGTTCGGCGGCGGTGGGCTCCATGACCGCGCACTTCCCGACGATCTCCACCGACCACCGGCCCTCGGCGCGGCCCGGCCGCGCCCGGTTCAGGTTGTCCGAGCCGTAGGCGACCACATGGCCGTCGCAGGCCCGGTGATAGCCGTGGCCGCGGTGCATGCGCAGCAGCAGACGGCCGTCCACCACGATGTGGCGGGCGCAGGCCAGGAAGGGCATCGCGCGCAGGCTGGCGGCCACCCGTCCGTATTCGGTGCGGGCGAGCAGGTCGACGGCGAGTCGTTCGTCGGTCGGCATGCGACCACTGTGCGCGGCCGGTATGGGGCGCCACAGAGGCCACCGTCCCGTCCGGCCGGGACCTAGGTCCCTAGTTGCTCCCGGCCCGGTTTGCCGCCTGGATTCCCGCCTGGATTCCCGCCTGCATCCGGGCCACGTACGCGGCCGCCTGGGAGCGGCGCTGCATACCGAGTTTGGAAAGCAGACTCGACACGTAGTTCTTGATGGTCTTCTCGGCGAGGTGCAGTTCCGTGCCGATCTGGCGGTTGGTGAGGCCCTCGCCGATCAGGTCCAGGATCCTGCGCTCCTGGTCGGTGAGGTGCGCGAGCCGGTCGTCGGCCTTCGGAGCGCCCTCACGCAGCCTCTGGAGCACGCGCGCGGTGGCGACGGGGTCCGGGAGCGACTTCCCGGCGGCGACGTCCCGTACGGCCGTCAGCAGCTCCTCGCCGCGGATGGCCTTCAGGACATAGCCGGAGGCGCCGGCCATGATCGCGTCGAAGAGGGCCTCGTCGTCGGCGTACGAGGTCAGCATCAGGCATTTGACGGAGTCGTCCCGGGAGCGGATCTCGCGGCACACCTCCACGCCGCTGCCGTCCGGGAGCCGTACGTCGAGCACCGCGACGTCGGGCCGCGTGGCCGGGATGCGCACGAGCGCCTCGGCAGCCGTGCCGGCCTCGCCGACCACCTCGACATCGCTCTCCACGGAGAGCATCTCGCGGACCCCGCGCCGGACGACCTCATGGTCGGCGAGTAGAAAAACGGTGATTTTTCCTTCTTCGCGCACGCGCTCAGTCTCACATACTGAGTCTTCCCGTGGACCGGGTGCCCGGGATAACGTGCCGTTGCTCCGGCCTCCTGCAAGGCTGTGACCTGGGTCTCTCCCGACTTTGCCGATTTACTTGGAAATCCAAGCAAAAACGCAGGTCAAGAGGGGTTTCACAGAAATGTGAAGCACTGGGTAACGTGATGACCGCAGGGCGCTCGCCGGGGCACCTGTCACACCTGTTCCGACCGAGTGGCACCCACCCCGTGCACGGGCGTCGGACTCAGGTGAGCCGCACTGGTACCCGGCAACCCCGGGGGCCGGACCGACGGAGGAGCACACGTGACCGTGGAGAGCACTGCCGCGCGCAAGCCGCGACGCAGCGCCGGAAGCAAGGCCGGCACCACCGGCACCGAGCGCACCACCCGCACCACCGCCAGGAAGTCCGCCGAGCCCGAGCTCGTGCAACTGCTGACGCCGGAGGGCAAGCGGGTCAAGAACGCGAAGAACGCCGAGTACGCCAAGTACGTCGCCGGTGTGACCCCCGAGGAGCTCCGCGGCCTCTACCGCGACATGGTGCTCACCCGCCGCTTCGACGCGGAGGCCACCGCCCTCCAGCGCCAGGGCGAGCTGGGTCTGTGGGCCTCGCTGCTCGGCCAGGAGGCCGCCCAGATCGGCTCCGGCCGGGCCCTGCGCGACGACGACTACGTCTTCCCGACCTACCGCGAGCACGGCGTCGCCTGGTGCCGCGGGGTCGACCCGACCAACCTGCTCGGCATGTTCCGGGGGGTGAACAACGGCGGCTGGGACCCCAACGGCAACAATTTCCACCTCTACACGATCGTCATCGGATCCCAGACGCTGCACGCCACGGGCTACGCCATGGGCGTCGCCAAGGACGGCGCGGACAGCGCGGTGATCGCCTACTTCGGCGACGGCGCGAGCAGCCAGGGCGATGTGGCGGAGTCCTTCACCTTCTCCGCCGTCTACAACGCGCCGGTCGTGTTCTTCTGCCAGAACAACCAGTGGGCGATCTCCGAGCCCACCGAGAAGCAGACCCGGGTGCCGCTCTACCAGCGCGCGCAGGGGTACGGCTTCCCCGGCGTCCGGGTCGACGGCAACGACGTCCTGGCCTGTCTCGCGGTCACCAGGTGGGCGCTGGACCGGGCCCGCGCCGGGGAGGGCCCCACCCTCGTCGAGGCGTACACGTACCGCATGGGCGCCCACACCACCTCCGACGACCCGACGAAGTACCGGGCCGACGAGGAGCGCGAGGCCTGGGAGGCGAAGGACCCGATCCTGCGCCTGCGCCGCCACCTGGAGGCGTCAAACCACACGGACGAGGGATTCTTCGCGGAACTCGAGGCGGAGAGCGAGGCGTTGGGCAGGCGAGTGCGCGAAGCGGTCCGCGCCATGCCGGACCCGGACCGCTTCGCGATCTTCGAGAACGTGTACGCGGACGGACACGCGCTCGTCGACGAGGAGCGGGCCCAGTTCGCGGCCTACCAGGCATCGTTCGCGACGGAATCCGAGAGCGGCTTCGCCGCGGGTTCGGGGGGAAACTGAGATGGCGGAAACCGTGACGTCCAAGAACCTGGCCCTGGCCAAGGCGATCAACGAGTCGCTGCGCCGCGCCCTGGAGGCGGACCCCAAGGTCCTGATCATGGGCGAGGACGTCGGCAAGCTCGGCGGCGTCTTCCGGGTGACGGACGGCCTGCAGAAGGACTTCGGCGAGAGTCGCGTCATCGACACCCCGCTCGCCGAGTCCGGCATCGTCGGTACCGCGATCGGGCTGGCCCTGCGCGGCTACCGCCCGGTGGTGGAGATCCAGTTCGACGGCTTCGTGTTCCCGGCCTACGACCAGATCGTCACGCAGCTCGCCAAGATGCACGCGCGCTCGCTCGGCAAGGTCAAGCTGCCGGTCGTCGTCCGCATCCCCTACGGCGGCGGCATCGGCGCGGTCGAGCACCACTCGGAGTCGCCGGAAGCCCTCTTCGCGCACGTGTCGGGCCTGAAGATCGTCTCCCCGTCCAACGCGTCCGACGCGTACTGGATGATGCAGCAGGCCATCCAGAGCGACGACCCGGTGATCTTCTTCGAGCCGAAGCGGCGCTACTGGGACAAGGGCGAGGTCAACTTCGAGGCGATCCCCGGCCCGCTGCACAAGGCCCAGGTCGTCCGCGAGGGCACGGACCTGACCCTCGTCGCCTACGGTCCGATGGTGAAGCTCTGCCAGGAGGTCGCCGCCGCGGCCGCCGAGGAGGGCAAGAACCTGGAGGTCCTGGACCTGCGGTCGGTGTCCCCCATGGACTTCGACGCGATCCAGACGTCGGTCGAGAAGACCCGCCGGCTGGTCGTCGTCCACGAGGCGCCGGTGTTCTTCGGTTCGGGCGCGGAGATCGCCGCCCGGATCACCGAGCGCTGCTTCTACCACCTGGAGGCTCCGGTGCTCAGGGTCGGCGGCTATCACGCCCCGTACCCGCCGGCGCGTCTGGAGGAGGAGTACCTGCCGGGCCTGGACCGGGTGCTCGACGCCGTCGACCGTGCCCTGGCGTACTGAGGAGAGGGTCGTGACGACGATGACGGAAGCGTCCGTACGCGAGTTCAAGATGCCCGACGTGGGCGAGGGCCTCACCGAGGCCGAGATCCTCAAGTGGTACGTCCAGCCCGGCGACACGGTGACGGACGGCCAGGTGGTGTGCGAGGTCGAGACGGCCAAGGCCGCCGTCGAGCTGCCCATCCCCTACGACGGGGTGGTCCGCGCGCTGCACTTCCCCGAGGGCACCACGGTCGACGTGGGCATGTCGATCATTGCCGTGGACGTGTCGGGAGGAGCGGGCGGCGCCCCGGCGGCCGCCCCGGTCGCCGAGGTACCGGCGCAGGCGGCCGTGCAGACGCCCGCGCAGGCCCCGGCCGCCCCGCAGGGGCAGCCGCAGGCGGCGCAGGCCGAAGCACCGCAGGCCGAAGCACCGAAGGCCGAGGCCGCCAAGCCGGCGGGATCCGGCCGCCAGCCGGTCCTCGTCGGGTACGGCGTGGCCGCGTCCTCCACCAAGCGCCGTCCGCGCAAGGGCCCGGAGATCGCGGTCTCCCGGGTCCCGGACACGATCCAGGCGGAGCTCAACGGCCACGGCGGCGCGTCCGCCGTGCGCGAGCGCCCGCTGGCCAAGCCGCCGGTGCGCAAGCTGGCCAAGGACCTCGGCGTCGATCTCGCCACGGTGGTCCCGTCCGGCCCGGACGGCATCATCACCCGCGAGGACGTCCACGCGGCGGTGGCCCCGGCCGCCCCGGCGCCCCAGGCCGCTCCGGTGGCCGAGCCGGTGCCGCAGGTGACACAGGCTCCGGTCACGACCCCCGCGGCCGTGCCCGCGCCGTCGTACGACACGGCCCGTGAGACCCGCGTCCCGGTCAAGGGCGTCCGCAAGGCGACGGCTGCGGCGATGGTCGGTTCGGCCTTCACCGCGCCGCACGTCACGGAGTTCGTGACGATCGACGTGACGCGCACGCTGAAGCTGGTCGAGGAGCTCAAGCAGGACAAGGACATGCAGGGCGTGCGGGTCAACCCGCTCCTGCTGATCGCCAGGGCCCTGCTGGTCGCCGTCAAGCGCAACCCGGAGATCAACGCGTCCTGGGACGAGGCGACGCAGGAGATCGTGGTCAAGCACTACGTCAACCTGGGCATCGCGGCCGCGACCCCCAGGGGCCTGCTGGTCCCGAACATCAAGGACGCCCACGCCAAGACGCTGCCGCAGTTGGCGGAGTCCCTGGGCGAGCTGGTCTCGACGGCGAGGGAGGGCCGGACATCGCCGGCCGCCATGCAGGGCGGCACGGTGACCATCACCAACGTCGGCGTCTTCGGCGTCGACACCGGCACCCCGATCCTCAACCCCGGCGAGTCCGCGATCCTCGCGATCGGTGCGATCAAGCTCCAGCCGTGGGTCCACAAGGGCAAGGTGAAGCCACGTCAGGTGACCACGCTGGCACTGAGCTTCGACCACCGGCTGGTGGACGGGGAACTGGGCTCCAAGGTGCTGGCGGATGTGGCGGCGATCCTGGAGCAGCCCAGGAAGCTGATCACCTGGGGTTAGGGGCGACCCGGCCGGCCGGGCCGCGCACCCCGAGGGGGCGCGGTCCCGGACCTGGTGGTCCCGGACCTGGTGGTCCCGGACCTGGTGGTCCCGGACCTGGTGGTCCCGGACCCATGGCCGTGGACCCATGGCCGCGGACCCGACGGCCCCCGACGGCCCCCGACGGCGGCCTCCTCTCCATGGCGGCCCCGGGCCCGGCGGCCTCAGCCCGCCGAGGCCGGGTCCGGACGCAGCCAGTGTCCGTCCGTGGTCCAGCCGAGAAGCAGCCGCCCGGTGCCCTCGTCGGCCCGGCCGCCCTCGGCGACCTGGTGCAGGCCGGTCAGGGCGGGGGCCAGCCGGCCCGCCACATGGCCGGGGTGCCGGGTCAGTTCCTCCGGCAGCCGGGCCAGTGTGCGGGCCCGCTCGCCGGGGGTGCACAGGGACAGGTGGAACACCATCTGCCGCCAGGCGTAGGCCACGTCCTTGATCGTGCTCAGCGGGCGCGGGTTGCCGTGCACGCGGCCGGTCAGCCGGCACACGGTGACGAAGCAGCGGCGGGCCAGGTCGGGCCAGCCCGCGGCCGGCTCGATGCCGACCCGGTGGACCAGGGTGGCCAGGTTGTGCGTGGTGAGGATCTGCGCCTGCTCGATCACCTTGCCGTTCGCGGCCACCGATCCGCCTCCGCGCCGTGACCGGGACGAGCCGGCCTCGGCCCGCGCGACACACAGCTTCGCGAACCCGGGCGAGGTCCTGGCCCCGTACGACCTCGTCAGCGCCTCGCCGGTCTCGACGATCGCCAGATTGCGGACGGCCCGGTAGTCGACGGCGTAGTAGCGCTCGTAGAGCGAGCCGCCGCCCAGCAGCTCCGCCGCGACCCGGGCCGCGGCGAGGAACTTCGGGGTGAAGGTGCCCATGAAGATGTCCGCGGCCAGCTCCTCGACCAGGGGAGCGCCCAGATCGGCCTGGCGGGCCAGCACGGACAGCTCACGGACCAGGGAGTTGGGCAGGATCGTGCCGGGGAAGGCCTGCACGGACAGCTCACCGAGCCGGCGCAGCGCGACGGCCGACACCGCACCCGCCGCGCCGTCCGTGCGCTGCCCGGCCACGGCCCGTACCCACGGCAGTTCCTCCGCCCGCACCTGCCGCTGGAGGTTGAGCAGCAGCAGCGAACGGCGGCCCGCGAACGCCCGGTGGTGGGCCGCCGCCAGCGTGCGCAGGGCCGGGTCGGGGTAGGCCTGCGCGGTGGTGGCGGCGACGAGCTGCGGTACGAGCTCGGCCAGCACCTCGGCCGAGGGCACCACCCCGCGTTCCACGAGGGTGCTCAGGGGCGCGCTCAGCGCGGCCTCGACGGGCCGCCGTACGCCGGCCGGAATCACCGCGCCCGCGGGCAGCCCCGTCTCCCGCGCCTCCTCCTCGCCGACCGCGGCGACGAGCGGCGCGACCTCGGCCACGCCCGCCTGCTGGTCCAGCCCGGACAGCCGGCGCAGCACCAGCTGGGCCAGCGCGTGGTGCGAGGGCAGTGCCGCCTGCGCGGCCTGCTCCCGGCGCAGCGCGGTGAGCTCCGCGGAGCCGGGCAGCCCGCGCCGCCGCACCATGGAGGTGACGGCGTGCCGCAGCAGCCCGAGCCGGCGGGCGTCCAGTTCCCGTCCGGCGACGGTCTCCTCCAGCGCCCCGCGCAGGATCCCCAGGTTCTCCTTCGGCTTGAGGTGCTTGGTGCAGTGGGTGTGACGGTCGGCCAGGTCGCGGTAGCGGCGCAGCAGTTCGGCGCCGTGCCCGTGCCAGGCGGCGTCGGGGGCGCGCGTCAGCACCCGGGTCGGCTGCCCGGCGTCGGCGGTCTCCAGCCAGTGGCCGAGCAGTTCGTCGCCGAACGGCTGCCACACGGCCAGTGCCTCCCGCTGCGTCTCCACCGCCTCGCTGGTCCGCCGCCGCGCCAGGCTCTCGCCGGCCTCGGCGACGGTCCGGCGGTGCACCGCGGCGGCATCGGGCGCCGGTCGGGTGGACGGGCGGGGCGTGAACCGCAGCCGTCCCGCGAACGGGGCGAGCTCCTCGACGAGTCCGAGTGCCGCGTCGGTCTCCCCGGCCCTGGCCAGCCAGGCCACGGTGAGCAGGGCGGCCTCCTCGGGGACGGTCACCTCGTACCGTCCGCCGTCGAGGAGTTCGTGGAGCCGCGCCAGCCCGTCCTCGGACAGCCAGTACGCGAACAGCGCCTGCCGGTCCAGCGGCACACCGGCCCGGCGCGCGGCCTCGGTCTCGTACTCCGTCAGGGGCCCGCCGGCGCTCGGCGCGCCGGTGGCGAAGCCGCCCCGGAGCACCTCGGGTGTCACCCACGCGGGCAGATCCCGGACCGGTGTGCGGGAGCCGATGGTGAGCAGTCCGTTCGCCATGCCCGCCAGTACGGACCGCCACGCGCGCTGTCGTTCTCCGGCGCGCCGGCGGGTGTCGGGGTCTTCGTGGGTGAGCGCGGTGCTGAGCGCCCCGGCCAGTTGGCCGGAGGCGTAGCCCGGGTTGGCCTCTGCGAGGTGCTGCTGGTCAGCGTCGTCGTTCATAAGCCGACGTGGCGGGTGCCGCCCCCGCGCCCTCCGGGTCTCGAGCCCGGTGCTCTGCTGCTGAGCTACACGTCGATGAGGCCCGACGGTAGACGTCGAACGGGCGTGCGTTCAAACGTGTTTCGGCGGCGAGGAGCCCTGAACGGCCCGCACGCCGTCCGTTCCCTCCGGGCACTCCGGGCACTCCGGGCACTCCGGGCCGTTCGGGCACTCCGGGCCGTTCGGGCCGTCTACGCCGGTACGTGCACCGTCTCCACGCGGCTCGCCACCAGCCGTTCCCGCTCGCGGCGGGCCGCGCGGCTGCGCAGCCGCAGGATCTGGCTGACGCCGAGGGCCTGGAGGACGAAGACGCAGGAGAAGGCGATCGTGTAGTCGTCGCCGGTCGCGTCCAGCAGCACGCCGACCGCGAAGAGCGTCGTCATCGACGCCACGAAGCCACCCATGTTGGTGATGCCGGAGGCCGTTCCCTGGCGCTCGGGCGGGTTGGCCGGGCGGGCGAAGTCGAAGCCGAGCATGGAGGCGGGGCCGCACGCGCCCAGGACCGCGCAGAGCGTCACGAGCAGCCACATCGGCGCCCGGTCGCCGGGGTAGGCGAGCGTGGCCGCCCACATCAGGGCGGTCGCGCCGACCGTGCTCAGGGCCAGCGGCAGCCGGGCCTCGTGGTGGCGGGCGACGACCTGGCCGTAGACCAGGCCCACGACCATGTTGCTCAGCACCACCAGGGTCAGGAGTTCGCCGGCCGTCGCTCGCGACAGGCCCTGCGCCTCCACCAGGAACGGCAGGCCCCACAGGAGCAGGAACACCATCGCCGGGAACTGGGTGGTGAAGTGCACCCACAGGCCGAGGCGGGTGCCCGGCTCGCGCCAGGACGCGGCGATCTGGCGGCGGACGTACGCCGCGCCCCGGTGCGGGAACGGCTCGGGCTCGTGGCCTTCGGGGTGGTCCTTCAGGAACAGCAGCAGGAGGACCAGGACGACCACTCCCGCGAGCGAGCTGCCCGCGAAGGCCGCCGTCCAGCCGATGCCGTGCAGGAGGCGGGCCAGGACGAGGGTCGAGACCAGGTTGCCCGCCATCCCCGCCAGTCCCGCCAGCTGCGCGACCATCGGTCCGCGGCGCGCCGGGAACCACCTGCTTCCCAGCCGCAGGACGCTGATGAACGTCATCGCGTCCCCGCAGCCGAGCAGCGCGCGGGAGGCGAGGGCCGTGCCGTAGGACGGGGAGAAGGCGAAGCCGAGCTGGCCGGCCGTGAACAGCACGACGCCGATGGTCAGCACCTTCTTCGTGCCGAGCCGGTCGACCAGCAGACCCACCGGTATCTGCATGCCCGCGTAGACCAGGAGCTGGAGGATCGAGAAGGTGGACAGGGCCGAGGCGTTGACGTGGAAGCGCTCGGCGGCGTCCAGGCCGGCCACGCCGAGGGAGGTGCGGAAGATGACCGCGACGAAGTAGACCGAGACGCCGATCCCCCAGACGGCCATCGCGCGCCGTCCGCCCGGTGGATCACCCGGAAGGGTGGAGTTCAGGCTGCGGGGGCCGGGGCTCATCGGACCTCCCCGCGGGCCAGGTGCGAGAACCAGCCGACGTGCCGGTGCACGATCTCGACGGCGGCCTCGGCGTCACCGGAGCGCAGTGCCCGGAGGATCTCCTCGTGCTCGCCCAGCGTCTTGGCTATCCGGTCGGGGTGGGAGTGCATCACGGCGACGCCCATCCGCAGTTGGCGGTCGCGGAGCTGGTCGTACAGCCTCGACAGGATGTCGTTGCCGCCGCTGCGGACGATCTCGGCGTGGAAGCAGCGGTCCGTCACGGCGGCCGCGGCCAGGTCGCCCGCCGCGGCCTGCGCCTTCTGCTTCGCGAGCAGTTCTTCCAGCCGCTGGATCAGCGCGGCCGAGGCGGGGACCGCCTTGCGCGCCGCGTGCTCCTCCACCAGCAGCCGGGTCTCCACCACGTCCGCGATCTCCTGTGCGGAGACCGGCAGGACCAGGGCGCCCTTCTTCGGGTAGAGCTTGATCAGCCCCTCCACCTCCAGGCGCAGCAGCGCCTCCCGCACCGGAGTGCGCGAGACCCCCACGGCCTCGGCGAGCTCGCCCTCGGTGAGGAGCGTGCCGCCCTCGTAGCGGCGGTCCAGGACACCCTGCTTGACGTGGGCGTACACGCGGTCGGCGGCGGGCGGTTGCTTCACGGGAGCGGGGGCGGGCGGGGCGGACGAAGGCATGCCCACAGGATAGATACAACACGTACGCAACGGGGGGCCGGTCCAGAATGCGGACCCGCGACGGGCTGCGACGAGGGGTGCGGGAAGCGGGGTGGGCGAGGGCCGGGTAAGAGCAGGGTCAAGTAATCGGAAATTCGGCCCAGCGAGCGCACAACTTTCTGTGCTACTTACGTGTCACACACATGCGGCCCCTTCTTCTTTCCCCTTGAACTTGGCCGCATCGCAGGGGCATTCGACGTAATCGGGGTATTTCAGTTGATAACCGCCACCAAGGGCATCCGAGTCCGCAGGGCCGCATCCGTCGCCGTCACCGTCGGCGCAGTGCTCGCGACCGGAGCCCTCACCGCGGCGCCCGCACAAGCCGTCACGACGCCCACGATCGCCGCCAAGACCGGCTACGTGATGAACAATGCGAACGGCGCCGCGCTGTACAACAAGGGCATGGACACCAAGCTGTCCACCGGCTCCACCACGAAGATCATGACGGCGAATGTCGTGCTGTCGCAGACCAACCTGAATCTCAACACCAAGGTCACCATCCAGAAGGCGTACAGCGACTACATAGTGGCCAAGGGCGCCTCGTCCGCGCGCCTGATCGTCGGCGACAAGGTCACGGTCCGTCAGCTGCTCTACGGGCTGATGCTGCCGTCCGGTTGTGACGCCGCGTACGCCCTGGCCGACAAGTTCGGCACGGGCACGACGCGGGCCGCGCGCGTCAAGAACTTCATCGCCAAGATGAACAACAAGGCGAAGGCGCTCGGCATGACGAAGACGCACTTCGACTCGTTCGACGGCATCGGCAACGGGTCGAACTACTCGACCGCCAAGGACCTGACGAAGCTCGCCAGCAACTCGCTGAAGAGCGCGAACTTCCGTGCGATCGTCAAGACGAAGTCGTACACCGCCAAGACGATCACCAAGACCGGCTCCACCCGCACCATGGCGGCCTGGACCAACACCAACACGCTGCTGAGCAGCTACAGCGGCACCATCGGCGTGAAGACGGGCTCCGGTCCGGAGGCGAAGTACTGCCTCGTCTTCGCCGCCACCCGCAACGGCAAGACCGTCGTCGGTACGGTGCTGGCCTCCACCAGCGCGACGGTGCGTGCCGCCGACGCGACGAAGCTGCTGAACTTCGGCTTCGCCAAGCTGGGCTGACACCCGCTCAACCCGTAACACCCCGGAACGGGCCCGTCGTGATCGTCACGTCGGGCCCGTTCTGTCGAGGGGTGCGGGGTGCGCTCATACCGGCGACTTGCGGTGGCCGGGGGGAGCGCCGCCGGTTACCGGGTGACCGCGAAGTTCCGCAGGATCGCCGCCGTCAGCTCCGGATCGCCCTCCGCCTTCACCCGGTCGGCGACCGCCTCGGCCGTCACCCGGCCGCAGGCCAGCCGCACGAACGTCTCCCAGTCGAGGGTGAACGCGGCGGCCGGGCCGAGCGCCGGGGCCGTCTCCAGGGTGCCGCGGCCCTGGATGTCGACGCGGATGGTGCGCAGGAACTCGATCGGCCCGTGCACGTCGAAGACGACCGCGGAGCTGCGCGGGGCGTCGGCCTTCTCGGCGACGACCGCCGGGAGTTCGGCGAGCAGCGCGTCACGGGCGATGTGCGCGCCGGGCGAGTCGAGGTTGCCGGGCCGGCCGAGGGCGGCGCGCAGGTCCTGCTCGTGCGCCCACACGTTGAACGCGTGCTTGCGCATGGACTCCTCGAGCGTGAGCTCGGTGCCGAGCGGGCCGCGCACCATCGTGGTGGGCTGGCGCGACTCGTTGCGCAGCTGGCGGTTGCGGCGGATGACCGTGTACTCCAGCTCGGACGTCATCTCCGGCGCCGTGTGGTGGCGGCGGACGTCGACCTGCATCTCCATGTAGCGCTGGATGTCATTGGTGACGTGGTAGAGGTCGCGCGGCAGGGTGTGGATGGGGCGCGGGTCGCCGTACATCTCGCAGTCCAGCCCGATGACGTGCGACACGATGTCGCGCACCGACCAGCCGGGGCACGGTGTCCGGCGGTTCCAGTCCGCCTCCACCAGCGGCAGCACCAACTCGGATATCGCTTCGATGGAGTGGGTCCAGGCGTCGGCGTAGGGCTGGAGGGTGGGATGCAGACTCACGGAAACGGGACCCCTCGGCGGTCGGTACTCGGGTGGTTGCGGCGGCGTTGCCAGCGGGAGGTGGCGGTGTGGGCAGGTATCGGCGGGTGTCGCCGGGTGTCGGCGGGTGTCTCGGAACGCTAAGTTACGCTGCTGTGAGGCACCCCGGCAGTGCTTTCGTGTGACGATCGTAGGCCCGTGTGGACGACTCGAATGCCAGGACGGTGGTAGTGTGCGCGCCTCTCTGATCCAGATCGCTGTAGAAGAGGGCGAATCGGTCGAATCGCGACGGGTGCGGGTTGCCGCACTGGTACGGGAGCAGGCCGGTGCCGCCGACCTCGTGGTGCTGCCGGAGCTGTGGACGACCGGGGCGTTCGCCTACGAGGAGTTCGGCAGCGAGGCCGAGCCCCTTCAAGGGCCGACGTACGAGGCGATGGCCAAGGCCGCGAGCGACGCGGGCGTGTGGCTGCACGCGGGCTCGATCCCGGAGCGCGCTCCGTCCGGCGGCTCCGCCGCGGGCGAGGGCTCCCTCTTCAACACGTCTCTCGTCTTCTCCCCCTCCGGTGACCTGGCCGCCTCCTACCGCAAGATCCACCGCTTCGGCTTCGACAAGGGCGAGGCCGTGCTGATGGGCGCGGGCGAGGAACTGGTGACGGTCCGCCTTCCCGAAACGACCGTCGGTGTCGCCACCTGCTACGACCTCCGTTTCCCCGAACTCTTCCGCGCTCTCGTCGACGCCGGCGCCGAGACCCTCGTGATCCCCGCGGGCTGGCCGGAGCGCCGCCGGGCGCACTGGACGCTGCTGGCCCGGGCGCGGGCGGTCGAGAACCAGGCGTTCGTGCTCGCGTGTGGAACGGCCGGGACGCATGCCGGAGTTCCGCAGGCGGGTCACTCGATCGTGGTGGATCCGTGGGGCGAGGTGCTGGCGGAGGCGGGTTCCGGCGAGGAGGTCCTGAGGGTCGAGTTCGACCCGTCCAGGGTCGCCACCACCCGGGAGCAGTTCCCGGCCCTGAAGGACCGGGTGCTCGGCCTGCGCACTCCTGAACGCCGCCCCTAGCCGCGGCCTCCCGCGCCGGGCGGCGCCCGGCCTGCCGCGCCGGGCCGCTCCCGGTGCTTTCCGGCCCTCAGTCCTCGCGTTCCTTGTCGGCGAGGTGGATCACGCACACCGCCACCGCGATGAGCAGCGCCGGATCCGCGTCCTCCCGTACGACGTCGACGCCGTAGGTCTCCCGCACGTGCAGCCACCGCCGGGAGACGACGGCCAGCAGTTCGCCGTCGTACTCGACCGCGAACTCCCGGTCGAGGATCTTGCCGCTGACGTCGAGTTCGGTACGGCCGTCCGCCAGGGCCACCCGGTAGTGGTTGCGCAGCAGCGACAGCCGCTTGCGCCGGATCGTGGCCAGCGGTTCGCCGTCCCGTTCGATCACCATCGTGTCCCGCAGGGCGAACATCTTCTGGTGGATGTCGATCAGGACCCGCCCACGGGTGTCCTTCAGCTCGAAGGTCTCCCGCAGCCGCATCGCCTTGCCGTCGACGAGGTACACCTTGTTGCCGCGGTCGTCCTCGATCCAGTAGTCGTCACCGAAGCCGAGGAGCCGGTCGCGTACGAGGAATCTCATGCGGTTACGGCTTCCCCGACGGCCGGTCCGAAACGCCGCCGGTAGGCCGTTGGGCTGAGTCCGGTCTCGCGCCGCACGCGGGCGCGCAGGTTCGCGGCGGTCCCCAGCCCGCTCCTGGCCGCCACCACTTCCAGCCGCTGCTCACCCCGCTCGATCAGCCGGCAGGCGAGCGCCACCCGCTCCGCCGTCAGCCAGGCGAGCGGGGTGGTGCCGAGCTGAGCCCGGAACCGCCGGTGCAGGGTCGCCGGGCTCACCGCCGCCCGCGCCGCCAGCTCCGCCACCGTCAGCGGCTCCCCCAGCCGCTCCTGCGCCCACGCGAGCAACGGCGCCAGCGACTCGTCGGGCACGTCCGGCACCGGGCGCTCCACGAACTGCCGCTGGCCGCCGTCCCGGTGCGCGGCGAACACCAGCCGCCGGGAGACGGCGTTGGCGATCTCCGCGCCGTGGTCGCGTCGTACGACGTACAGCCCGAGGTCGAGGGCGGCGGCGCTGCCCGCGGCGGTGAGGATGCCGCCCTCGTCGACGAAGAGGACGTCGGACTCCAGCCGCACCTTCGGATGCAGCGCGCGGAACGCCTCGGCCCACATCCAGTGCGTGGTGGCCCGGCGTCCGTCGAGCAGGCCGGCTTCGGCGAGCGCGAAGGTGCCGGTGCAGAAACTCATCACCCGCGCCCCGCGCGCGTGGGTACGCCGGATGGCGTCGAGGACGGCGGGGCCGCGCGGGACGACGTTGTCGGGCCGGCCCGGCACCACGAGGGTGTCCGCCGAGTCCACCGCCTCCAGGCCGCGCCCGCCGGTCATGGTGAAGAACCCGTGGTTCATCCGCACCTCGCGCGCGGGGGTGCACAGCACGACCTCGTACAGCGGCCGGGCCAGCCCGAGTTCGGGCCGGGGCAGTCCGAACAGCTCGGTGGCGACACCGACCTCGAAGGGATTGGTGCCCTCGTCCACGATCACGGCGACCCGGTGCGGCGCACTCACGGCGCGTTGAGAGGAATCTTGCGGCATGTGCGATTCCTAGCACTCGCGCGGCCGCGCGGCCCACCCCACGATGAGGGACATGACCAACGAACCCGTCTCCCTCCCCGCCGCGCTCGCCTCCTTCACCGAGCAGTGGAGCCCGCGCATCGTCACCACCGTGAACGACTACGACGTGCGCGTCACCCATGTCGAGGGCGAGCACCTCTGGCACGTCCACGACGAGACGGACGAGTTCTTCCTGGTCCTGGAGGGGGAGCTCCGTATCTCCCTGCGCGAGCCGGAGGGAGAGCGCACCGTGACCCTTCCCAAGGGCTCCGTCTTCACCGTCCCGCGCGGCACCGAACACAAGCCGTACGCGCCCGTGCCCACCGAGATCCTCCTCCTGGAACCCACCGGCACCTCCACGGTCGGCGATCGTCACGAGGAGGTCCCGGCCCACGTGGACGCCACCACGGGGCACGCGCTGACGTCGCGCTGACGTGGCGGTCGGCCGGGAGAGTGCCCCGTCGGCCAGGTCCGCCGGCAGGACCGGGCTTTCCGGTCCGCCTCACCGGGGGCGGGGCGGACCGGTTGCCGTGGGTCCTGGCCGGACCGGGCGCTGACCCGGGTCACGGTCAGACGCCGTAGCCGCCGTTGTAACCGTCGCGCTGGTGCCGCTCTGTCTCGACCACCGTGGTCGAGGTCGGAGGCACCATCACCCGGCGGCGCCGGGCGATGCTGCTGAACGTCGTCACGCCGATCAGCCCGACGATCATCAGGATGACGCCGACCAGGTCGAGATTGACGCCCTGCATGTCCCAGTCCGTCGCGAACGTGAGGATGGCTCCCACGGCGATGAGGATGATGCATCCGCCGAGGCCCATGATGTTGCCTCCTGTCCGGTGTACCGGCCACTCCGGTTCACCACCGGATCCGGGTACCCCGGGGCCCGACTCCCATGCGCGGCGGCCGACTTGCTACCCCTCCAGGAACGCCGCCAGCGCGTTGGCCAGCAGGTACGGGTCGGCGTCGCCGCACAACTCCCGCGCGCTGTGCATCGACAGGATGGCCACGCCGATGTCGACGGTGCGGATGCCGTGCCGGGCGGCGGTGATCGGGCCGATGGTCGTGCCGCAGGGCATGGAGTTGTTGGAGACGAAGTTCTGGAACGGCACGCCGGCCTTCTCGCAGGCGGCGGCGAAGATCGCCCGGCCCGAACCGTCGGTCGCGTAGCGGTTGTTGACGTTGACCTTGAGGATCGGACCGCCGTTGACCCGCGGGTGGTGCGTGGGGTCGTGCCGCTCCGCGTAGTTGGGGTGGACGGCGTGACCGGTGTCGGAGGACAGACAGACGGTGCCCGCGAAGGCTCTCGCCCGGTCCTCGTACGACCCTCCGCGCGCGAACACCGAACGCTCCAGCACGCTGCCCAGCAGCGGTCCGTCCGCGCCGGTGTCCGACTGCGAGCCGTTCTCCTCGTGGTCGAAGGCGGCCAGCACCGGGATGTACGGCAGGCCCTGGCCGCCGGTCGCCACGGCTGTCAGCGCCGCCGTACCGGCGTGCACGGAGAGCAGGTTGTCCATACGGGGGCCGGCCAGCAGCTCCTCGTCGCGGCCCAGGTAGGCGGGCGGCTCCACGGAGTGCGCCATCAGGTCCCAGCCGGTGACCTGACCCGCGGCCAGCCCGGCCTCCTGCTCCAGGAAGGCGATCAGGTCGCCGTCGCGCACATCGCCCGCCAGGCCCCAGACGGGCTGGAGGTGGCGCTGCTTGTCGAGCTTGAGGCCGTCGGTGTTGACCGCCCGGTCCAGGTGGATGGCGAGTTGGGGGACCCGCAGGAGCGGGCGGCCCACGTCGACCAGACGCGTCGAGCCGTCCCGCAGGGTCAGCCGCCCCGCCAGGCCCAGGTCGCGGTCGAGCCAGGAGTTGAGCAGCGGACCGCCGTAGATCTCCACGGCCACCTGGCGCCAGCCGTGCGCCCCGGTGTCGGGCAGCGGCTTGACGCGCAGGTTCGGGGAGTCGGTGTGCGCACCGATGATGCGGAACGGCGTGTGCGGCGCGGCGCCCTCGGGCACGTACCAGGCCACGATCGCGCCGCCGCGCAGCACGTACCTGCCACCGCTCCCCGCCGCCGAGGCCTCCGAGGCCTCCGCGTCCCAGGCGTCCGTCTCCGAGACCTGCCGGAACCCGGCCTTCTCCAGGCGCTCGGCCGCGTTCGCCACGGCGTGGTACGGCGACGGGCTCGCCGTCAGGAACGTCATGAGGTCGTCGGTGTGGCCGCGGTCGAAGCGGGAGGGTGCGCTCATGGGGTTCACCTTAACGACGTACGAGAGCCCGCTCCCGGTGATGGGGAGCGGGCCCTCGTGAGGACAATGTGGAGTGTCGCGCGGTTGTGCGGATGCGTCCTGGAACGCGGCCTCTGAGTGCTGGAGGAGCTCCGAGTGCCAGAGGGCCTCCGAGTGCTAGAAGGCGGCCTCGTCCAGCTCCATCAGGTCGAGCTCGACACCCGCGGCGATCTTGCGGGCCAGGGTGACGCCCGGCAGGACGTCGGCCGCGAAGAACTTCGCCGCCGCGATCTTGCCGGTGTAGAAGGCCACGTCCTTCGCGGAGAGGGCCTTGGTGGCGGCCGACTCCAGCTTCTCGGCGGCGATCGCGGCACCCTTGAGGAGCAGGTAGCCGACGATGACGTCACCGGAGGCGAGCAGCAGACGGGTGGTGTTCAGGCCCACCTTGTAGATGTTCTTGACGTCCTGCTCGGTGGCCGCGAGGTCGGTCAGCATCAGGCCGACGATGGCCTCCAGCTCGACGGCGGCCTTGGCCAGGTGCTCGCGGGCGCCGGCCAGCTCCTCGCCGCCGGTGCCCAGCGCCAGGAACTTCTTGATGTCCTCGGCGAGGGAGTTCAGCGCGGCGCCCTGGTTGCGGACGATCTTCCGGAAGAAGAAGTCCTGGCCCTGGATCGCCGTGGTGCCCTCGTACAGGGTGTCGATCTTGGCGTCGCGGATGTACTGCTCGATCGGGTACTCCTGGAGGAACCCGGAGCCGCCGAAGGTCTGGAGCGACTGGGCGAGCTGCTCGTAGCCCTTCTCGGAGCCGTAGCCCTTGACGATCGGCAGGAGCAGGTCGTTGAGCGCGTGCTCCGTCTTCGCGTCCTCGCCGTTCGCCTCCTTCACGGCGATCGCGTCCTGGACGGAGGCCGTGTAGAGGACGAGGGCGCGCATGCCCTCCGCGTACGCCTTCTGCGTGATCAGCGAGCGGCGCACGTCGGGGTGGTGGGTGATGGTGACCTTCGGCGCGGCCTTGTCCATGAAGTTCGCCAGGTCGGGGCCCTGGACGCGCTCCTTGGCGTACTCCAGGGCGTTGAGGTAGCCGGTGGAGAGCGTGGAGATCGCCTTCGTGCCGACCATCATGCGGGCGAACTCGATGATGCGGAACATCTGGCGGATGCCGTCGTGCTTGTCGCCGATCAGCCAGCCCTTGGCCGGGTGCCGGTCGCCGAACGTCATCTCGCAGGTGTTGGAGGCCTTCAGGCCCATCTTGTGCTCGACGTTGGTGGCGTAGACGCCGTTGCGCTCGCCCAGCTCACCGGTCTCGAAGTCGAAGAGCGTCTTCGGGACCATGAAGAGGGACAGGCCCTTGGTGCCGGGACCGGCGCCCTCGGGACGGGCCAGCACGTAGTGGAGGATGTTCTCCGACATGTCGTGCTCACCGGACGTGATGAAGCGCTTCACGCCCTCGATGTGCCAGGAGCCGTCCTCCTGCTGGACCGCCTTGGTACGGCCAGCGCCCACGTCCGAGCCGGCGTCCGGCTCGGTGAGGACCATCGTGGAGCCCCACTGCCGGTCGACGGCGATCTGCGCGATCTTCTTCTGGACGTCGTTGCCCTCGTCGAAGAGGATGCCGGCGAAGGCCGGGCCGGAGGAGTACATCCACACGGCCGGGTTGGCACCGAGGATCAGCTCCGCGTACGCCCAGATCAGGGACGGCGGGGCGGTGGTGCCGCCGATCTCCTCGGGCAGGCCCAGACGCCAGTACTCGGAGTCCATGAAGGCCTGGTAGCTCTTCTTGAAGGACGCGGGGACCGGCGCGGTGTTGGTCTCGGGGTCGAAGACGGGCGGGTTGCGGTCGGCGTCCGTGAAGGACTCCGCCAGCTCGTTCTCCGAGAGGCGGGTCAGCTCCTCGAGGATGCTCTTCGCGGTCTCGGTGTCCATCTCCCCGAACGGGCCGGTGCCGTACAGCTTGTCGCGCCCGAGCACCTCGAAGAGGTTGAACTCGATGTCGCGGAGATTCGACTTGTAGTGCCCCATGGCGACGGCTCCGTAAAGAGAGATCGGCGAGGGACTGGGATCCTCGCGCTAGTTCACGTACCAACAAGTAGCTACCGATGATGCTACCCGTCGGTAATAAGTCGCAACCCCGAACCGGCCATCTGTGACGCGTAACGCGTCCCGTGCGCCTCGGAAGGGGCCCCCGTACCGCCCCGCCCGCCGGGCGCGCTCGGTACGCTTGCGCCCATGTACGGATACGGCCAGCCCATGGACGGCGGTGCTGCACAGCAGCAGTACGCCCCGCCGCAGCAGCAGATGCCCGGCGGCCACGGCGGGTACGGTCAGCAGCCGCCGCTCTACCCGGAGCCGTCCCCGCCGTCCCTCGCGGACGCGGTGCGGGCCTTCACCACCGGGCAGCTGGCCGCGGAGGACTTCCAGCAGGTCTTCGCGACCTCCAAGGTCTACTGCCCGCGCGGTGACAACCCCGGTTTCCTCGCCCTGCACAACACCCAGCAGCCGGTGATCCCGATGTTCACCTCGCTCAAGGAGCTGCGCCGGTACGCGGGCAAGGAGTCCAAGTACTTCGTGATCACCGGCTCCGAGATGATCGACCTGCTGCCCACCGGGTACGGCTTCGTCCTCGACATGGAGGGTGAGCACCGGATGGTGTTCGACGCGAAGGCGGTCGAGCAGATGGTCGAGTTCGCGATGCGGCGGATGTACGGCTGAGGGTTCGCCTCTCCCCGTTACTTCCTGCCGCTCCACTCTTCTCTCGCTGTCTTCTGCCCCGTTCCTCTTCTTTCTCGTCCTTCCCGGCTGTCCCTCGGCTGTCCGGTGGATGTCTCATGCCCTTCACAGCCATGCCATAGGGTTCCCCCGCGTCGCTGCCCCTGCGTGCTCGCCGCTCCACGGGAATGTCCTCCGGGCTTCCATCGTTACGGGTAGCAGAAAGTTCAATGCTCAACTAAACTGGGACGTACGTCGCCCAAGGAGGTACGGACATGCCCGCAGTGACCGTCGAGAACCCGCTGACCCTGCCGCGCGTCACCGCATCGGCCGACGCGGTCGCACGTCCCGTGCTCACCGTCACGACCGCGCCGAGCGGTTTCGAGGGTGAGGGCTTCCCGGTGCGCCGTGCGTTCGCCGGGATCAACTACCGCCACCTCGACCCGTTCATCATGATGGACCAGATGGGCGAGGTGGAATACGCGCCGGGCGAGCCGAAGGGCACCCCCTGGCACCCGCACCGCGGCTTCGAGACCGTCACCTACATCATCGACGGGATCTTCGACCACCAGGACAGCCAGGGCGGCGGCGGCACCATCACCAACGGCGACACCCAGTGGATGACGGCCGGCTCGGGCCTTCTCCACATCGAGGCGCCGCCGGAGTCGCTGGTCATGTCCGGCGGTCTCTTCCACGGCCTCCAGCTGTGGGTGAACCTGCCGGCCAGGGACAAGATGATGGCGCCGAGGTACCAGGACATCCGTGGCGGCCATGTACAGCTCCTGGCGAGCCCGGACGGCGGCGCGCTCCTGCGGGTCATCGCGGGCGAGCTGGACGGCCACGCCGGTCCCGGTATCACCCACACCCCCATCACGATGGTCCACGCGACCCTCGCGCCGGGCGCGGAACTCACCCTTCCGTGGCGTGAGGACTTCAACGGTCTCGCGTACGTCCTGGCCGGCCGCGGTTCGGTCGGCGCCGAGCGTCGGCCGATCCACCTGGGCCAGACGGCGGTCTTCGGCTCGGGTTCCTCGCTGACGGTCCGCGCGGACGAGAAGCAGGACTCGCACACGCCTGACCTGGAGGTCGTGCTGCTCGGCGGGCAGCCGATCCGTGAGCCGATGGCCCACTACGGCCCGTTCGTGATGAACACCAAGGACGAGCTCCAGCAGGCCTTCGAGGACTTCCAGAAGGGCCGGCTGGGCACGATTCCGGCGGTGCACGGGATGACGGCGGAGGGCATCTAGCCCTCCGGCCCGCCGGAAACCGATACGGTGTGACAAGGCCCGAAGCCGCAACTTTGGTTTGCGACTTCGGGCCTGTCTCGTATCGCGGTGACGCCGCTACGGCAGCACGTAGACGGGCGCTCCGTCAGTGGAGCAGCCGGTCTGCCGCATGCAGCCGCGCTTCAGCAGTATGCGTAGGCAGTCGTGGACGCGATCCTGCGACATACCGGTTCGGGCGGCGATCTCCTCGACACGGTAGCGGGCCTCACCACGCGCCAGTGCCGGGGCGAGGACGGCGGCGACTGTGTGCACGTCGTCCGTGACGAGGAGGTGCCTCTTCTGCCACGTGGCGAGAAGCTGTTGGGCAGTCAGTCCAGGTGCGGGGGCGCTGTGGCTGGACCGCCCGAGGGCTTCGGCGATGTCTGTCAGCGCGTCGGCCATCCTGTTCTGGCTGTCGGTGATCTGCCGCAGCAGGTCGTTGCGCTCTCCTGCGACGGCCGCCAGCATCTCGTCCGCATGCAGGTTGCGCTCCTCGAGCCGCATGATGGCTTCGACGACCTGCTCGGGCATGACGTACGCGGTACCGCCGGCGGGGGCGGGTTGTCCGGGGGCCGGTTCCAGGGAGTAGGAGCCGTCGCGCTGGATGGTGGCGATGACTCCGGCGACCCAGGTTTTGAAGGGCTGGGCCTCCGGCTTGGTGCATCCGTTCACGAGCTGGATGAGTCCCTGGAGATTCACCATCTTCATCGACTTCTTGAGCCTGCGACCTGCAATGTTGCACGAAGCGTCGGCTGTACCGACGCTTCGTGCAAGATCGTCGAGAGATGTTGTGTGTTGTTGCGCAACACTCTGTTGCAATGCATCCCGGGTGTTGGCGTAGCCGAGTTGAGCCGCCACGTCCACGGCTGGGAACCAGTGTTCTCCGTCCGGCGTGGTCAGCCTCCGTACCCTCGCCCCCGTCGCCGCGAACACGAAGTCGTTGACATCGATCGCGTCCTGCTGTGCCGCCGACCGGTCCGGCGGCGGTGTGTTGTTCTGCTCGTACATCGAGCATCACCTCCGCCATGAAAAATAGGCATATGCCACCGCAACTGGCCGCGCTGGCAAGGATGTTCACCCTTTAGGAGCGGACGTTCGATTCTGAGTCCGGGTCACGTGCCCTCACCCGGGCGGCCCGTCAGGTCAGGACAATCCGGCGCCTCCGTGATCCGCTGGACGCGTGCACCTGCTCCCCGTCCCCGCTCGCCGGTTCGCCGCCTGGTGCGCCGTGATTCTGCTCGCGGCGGGTGTCGGGTACGTGGGGATCCGGCTGTGCGCCGAGTTGCGTACGGCCGTCACGCCCGTGTTGCTCGCGTTGCTCGGGACCGCGCTGCTCAGGCCGCTGTACCGGAGGCTGGTGGAGGTGGGGGTGCCCCGGTCGGTGTCGGCGGGGCTGACGTGTGTCGCCGTCGTCGCCGTGGTCGGCGGGGCGGTGTACATCGTCGTCGCCGCGCTGATCGACAGCGGGGATCAGATCGTCGCCGCGCTCAGGTCGGCGGCACGGAGCATCGCCGAACACTTCGGGGCCGCCGGGACCTCGCTCGACGACCTCGCGTCCAATGCGAAGGAGTTGCTGACCAAGTTCGGGGGGACGGCCGCGTCCAACGTCATCAGCGGGGTGAGTGTCGTCGGCGAGAGCATCGCCATGGCCGTGCTCGCGCTGCTGCTCGTCTTCTTCTTTCTGCGCGACTCGCACCGGGCGATCGGCGCGCTGCGTTCCGTCGCGCCACGCGGTACCGGCGACACCCTGGAGGCCATGGCCCGGCGGGCCTTCCGGGCCGTGGAGGGGTTCATGCGGGGCACGACCTTCATCGCCTTCATCGACGCCGTGTGCATCACCGTCGGACTGCTCGTCCTCGATGTGCCGGGGGCGGTCGGGCTGGGTGCCCTCGTCTTCGTCGGGGCGTACATCCCCTATCTCGGCGCCTTTCTCTCCGGGGCCGTCGCCGTGCTGGTGGCGCTCGCCGACCGGGGCTTCGTCATCGCGCTGTGGGCGCTCGGGGTGGTGCTGGCGGTGCAGGTGCTGGAGGGGCATGTGCTGCAGCCGGTGATCCAGAGCCGGACCGTGCAGATGCATCCGGCGGTGGTGATGGTGGCCATCACGGCCGGGGCGTCCGTGGCCGGCATCCTGGGCATGCTGCTCGCCGTTCCCGTGACGGCCGCCGCCTTCGGGGTCCTGCACGAACTACGGACGCGTCACAGTGCTCCCGCCGAGGGCTCGCCGAACTCGTAGAGCTCGAACCAGATGCTCTTGCCCTCGCCCCGGGGCGCCACCCCCCAGGTGTCCGCGAGCAGTTCGATGAGGACCAGGCCTCGCCCCGAGGACGCCAGTTCGCCGGGGCGGCGCTTGTGGGGGAGGTCGTCGCCGGCGTCGGTGACCTCGATGCGGAGCCGGCGTTCGCCGGGCGCGCCGGTCACCTCGGCGACGAGCAGCGCGTCCGCGTCGGTGTGGACGAGGACGTTCGTCAACGTCTCGGAGACGAGCAGGACCGCCGAGTCGACCTGGTCCTCACAGGTCCAGTCGTGCAGCAGCTCGCGCAGTTGCTGCCGGGCCACGGCGATCCGTTCGGGCTCGGCCTGCGCGACCGTCAGCATCGAGCGCCGCACGGGCTGCCGGACCGGCACGGGAGCGGCGCCCGGGCCGCAGCCGCCCGCGCCCTGGCGGCACAGGAGCAGCACGGCGATGTCGTCCTCGCGGCGGTCCGCGAGAGGGCCCGTGGTGTGGTGGGAGGAAGGGCCGTGCACCGCCTGGACCAGGGCGTCGGCCAGCTCCTCCAGATCGCCCTGGTGTGCCTCGAGGATCTTGCGGACGCGCCCCCAGCCGGTGTCGAGGTCGTGACCGCCGGTCTCCAGCAGGCCGTCGGTGCAGAGCATCAGCGCCTCGCCGGGTTCCAGGGCGAGCCGGGTGGTGGGGTAGTCGGCGTCCGGGTCGATGCCGAGGGGCAGGCCCCCGGCGGTGGCGCGGACCAGCACGGTGCCGTCGGACATGCGGATCGTGGGATCCAGATGTCCGGCCCGGGCGGTCTCCAACACCCCGGTCACCGGGTCGACCTCTATGTACAGGCAGGTGGCGAAACGCGGATCGGCCCCGGCTCCGCCGTCCGTGTCGGTGAGGCCGTGGAAGAAGCCGGAGGCTCGGGAGAGGACGGCGTCGGGGCGGTGGCCCTCGGCGGCGTACGCCCTTACCGCTATGCGCAGCTGGCCCATGAGCCCAGCGGCGCGGACGTCATGGCCCTGGACGTCGCCGATGACCAGGGCGAAGCGGCCCCTGGGCAGCGGGATCATGTCGTACCAGTCGCCGCCGACCTGAAGGCCGCCGCCGGTCGGTATGTAGCGGGCGGCGAGGGTCATGCCCGGTATCTCGGGGCCGAGGGTGGGGAGCATGGAG
Organism: Streptomyces sp. NBC_00080; assembly: GCF_045041255.1. Classification (NCBI taxonomy): domain Bacteria; kingdom Bacillati; phylum Actinomycetota; class Actinomycetes; order Kitasatosporales; family Streptomycetaceae; genus Streptomyces; species Streptomyces sp. NBC_00080. The sequence goes on along the minus strand of NZ_CP108235.1, from coordinate 4,690,294 downwards.
CGCTGGAGGCCGTCGGTCAGCTCGCGCTGGGTCTCCGCCAGACCCGCGCGGGTGAGGGCCTGGGCGAGCATGCGCGCGACCGTCGTCAGCACGGACCGCTCGTCCGGGGTGAACGCCACCGGGTACGCGAAGCCGGCCATCCAGGTGCCCATCGTGCGGCCGGCCACCGTCAGCGGCAGGAACGCCCATGAGTGACGGCCGAAGTGCGCGGCCAGCGGCCAGGTGAGCGGGTAGCGCTCCTTGTACCGCTCGGGGGAGGACAGGTATACGGCCCGCCCGGTGCGCACGACCTCGGCGGCCGGATAGTCCGTATGGATGGACATCTGACTGAAGGGGTCCTCGTCGCCGGACTGGTGTCCGTGGTGGCCGATGATCGTCAGCCGGTCGCCTTCCACGCCGAAGACGGCGAGTCCGTCCGGTGAGAAGCCCGGCATGGACAGGGCCGCCGCGACCCTCAGCACCTCCTCGGTGGACCGCGCCTCCGCCAGCGCCCGGCCCGCGTCCAGCAGGAACGCCTCGCGTGAGCGCCGCCAGTCGCCGGTGACGGCGGTCCGTCCCGCGGGGGTGCCCGGCGTCGGTTCGGTCACTTCCTGGAGGGTGCCGATCAGCTCGTACGCCTTCTTCACCGGGTCGAAGGACGGCTTGGAGCGGCTGCGCACGACCCGGACGACCCGTCCCAGGTCGTCCATGATCCGGATGCGTACCTCGGCGAGGGTGCCCTCGGCGACGGCGAGCTGGATCACCCCGGTGATCTCGTTCCAGTCGACGGGGTGGAGGCGGGCCCGGGTCTGGGCCTCGGTGAGGACCGTCTCCTCCGGGGGCAGCCCGAGCAGCCGGGCTGCCTCGGCGTCGACCGTGACCAGCCCGGTGGCGGTGTCCCAGTGCCACAGGCCGGTCGCGAGGGAGGCGAGGACCTCCCCCACGGCAGGCAACGGCTCGCCAGTGCGCATTGCCCCACTTTAGGAATATGGGGCGGAGAAGTGCCACTGATCGCCGCACCCGTATTGAGGGGAGGTGATCAGTGACTGCCCGGTACGCTGGGGGTTGTTTCACGTGAAACACGCCCCCGATCCGCGAAGACTGGATGAACGACGATGCATCGGTACAGGTCCCACACCTGCGGCGAGCTCCGCGCCTCTGACGTCGGCACCGACGTCCGGCTGAGCGGCTGGCTGCACAATCGGCGCGACCTGGGCGGCATCCTCTTCATCGATCTGCGTGATCACTACGGCATCACGCAGCTCGTCGCCCGTCCGGGCACGCCCGCGTACGAGGCCCTCGACCGGCTCACCAAGGAGTCGACGGTCCGCATCGACGGCAAGGCCGTCTCACGCGGCGCGGAGAACGTCAACGCGGATCTCCCGACCGGCGAGATCGAGGTCGAGGTCGGCGAGGTCGAGCTGCTCGGCGCCGCCCAGCCGCTCCCCTTCACGATCAACGCCGAGGACGGGGTCAACGAGGAGCGGCGCCTGGAGTACCGCTTCCTGGACCTGCGCCGTGAGCGCATGCACCGCAACATCATGCTGCGGACGTCGGTCATCTCGGCGATGCGGCACAAGATGACGGCGCTGGGCTTCAACGAGATGGCGACGCCGATCCTGTCCGCGACCTCCCCCGAGGGCGCCCGCGACTTCGTCGTCCCGTCCCGTCTGCACGCGGGCCGGTTCTACGCCCTGCCGCAGGCCCCGCAGCAGTTCAAGCAGCTGCTGATGATCTCGGGCTTCGACCGCTACTTCCAGATCGCCCCCTGCTTCCGCGACGAGGACGCGCGCGCGGACCGCTCGCCGGGCGAGTTCTACCAGCTCGACGTCGAGATGAGCTTTGTCGAGCAGGAGGACGTCTTCCAGCCGATCGAGAAGCTCATGACGGAGCTGTTCGAGGAGTTCGGCGGCGGCCGCCACGTCACCTCCCCCTTCCCGCGCATTCCGTTCCGCGAGTCGATGCTGAAGTACGGCTCCGACAAGCCGGACCTGCGGGCTCAGCTCGAACTCGTCGACATCACCGACATCTTCGACGGCTCGGAGTTCAAGGCCTTCGCGGGCAAGCACGTCCGCGCGCTGCCGGTGCCGGACGTCTCCGCGCAGCCCCGTAAGTTCTTCGACCAGCTCGGCGACTTCGCGGTGACGCTGGGCGCGAAGGGTCTGGCCTGGGTCCGGGTGGCCGAGGACGGCTCGCTGACCGGTCCGATCGCGAAGTTCCTGACCGAGGAGAACGTCGCCGAGCTGACCAAGCGCCTGTCGCTGGCCGCCGGCCACGCGGTGTTCTTCGGCGCGGGCGAGTACGACGAGGTCTCGAAGATCATGGGCGCGGTGCGGGTCGAGGCCGCCAAGCGTGCCGGGCACTTCGAGGAGAACGTCTTCCGCTTCTGCTGGATCGTCGACTTCCCGATGTACGAGAAGGACGAGGAGACCGGCAAGATCGACTTCTCGCACAACCCGTTCTCGATGCCGCAGGGCGGTCTGGAGGCCCTGGAGACCCAGGACCCGCTGGACATCCTGGGCTGGCAGTACGACATCGTCTGCAACGGCGTGGAGCTGTCCTCCGGCGCGATCCGGAACCACGAGCCGGAGATCATGCTCAAGGCGTTCGAGATCGCGGGCTACGACCACGAGACGGTCGAGGAGAAGTTCGCCGGCATGCTGCGCGCGTTCCGCTTCGGCGCCCCGCCGCACGGCGGTATCGCGCCGGGCGTCGACCGCATCGTGATGCTGCTGGCCGATGAGCCGAACATCCGCGAGACCATCGCCTTCCCGCTCAACGGCAACGCCCAGGACCTGATGATGGGCGCGCCGACGGAGCTGGAGGAGGCCAGGCTGAGGGAGCTGCACCTGTCGGTGCGCAAGCCGCAGCCGAAGTAGCACGCACGGCCGAGAGCGGCAGGCCTTTTCGTGGAGTGGCCCGGAACCGACGTCGGTTCCGGGCCACTTTCGTTTTCCCCGGCAACTGACAGCTCTTCCTTATGCTCCTGACAGGTTTCGTCCCTAGCGTCCCGGCCTCATGACGGGATCTCAGAAACCACACAGCGAACAGGACTTATCACGTCGCAAGGTCGTGGCCGTGGCCGCGGGCGGCGTCGCGGTGGCGGGCCTGGGCGGCACCGCCTTCGCGGCGAGCGCCGCCGAGGGGCGCGGCAGACCGGCCCGGGCCGGCACCGACGGCGAGGTCTGCTACCGGCTGACCTCGGAGACGGTCGAGGGCCCTTACTACATCGACGCCGACAAGATCCGTCGGGACGTCACGGAGGACCGGGAGGGCATCCCGCTCCTCCTCGGCCTGAAGGTGATCGACTCGGAGACGTGCAGGCCGATCCGGGATGCGGCCGTCGACATCTGGCACTGCGATGCGGCGGGGGTGTACTCGGGTTACGAGGACCAGGGCAACGGCGGTGGCGGCGGTCCCGCTCCGACCGGCGAACCCCCGACCGGCGAACCTCCGACGGGGGCGCCCACCGGGGCACCCCCGGGAGGCGGCCACCAGGAGCCCACGGACGACAGCCGCTATCTGCGCGGCACCTGGCGAACGGACCGGCACGGTCAGGTGACCTTCCGGACGGTCTTCCCGGGCTGGTACCGCGGCCGGTGCGTCCACATCCACGTCAAGGTGCACGTGGACGGCGAATGGACGGACGCCGGTTACGAGGGCGGGCACACCTGCCACACGGGCCAGTTCTTCTTCGACGAGGAGTCCGTGCTCGCCTCGGCGGTGGTGGAGCCGTACGCGAGCAACGCCGCGGAGCGCACGACCCTCACCGAGGACACGATCTACGACCAGAGCGGCACCCAGGGCGGTCTGCTGAAGCTGCGCTACGACAAGCGGGACATCGCGAGGGGCGTCCACGGGTCGATCACGGTCGGCGTGGACCCGGACGCGACGGAGGACGGCCAGGGCTCACCGCCGCAGCCGAGCGCGTCGGCGTCAGCGTCGGCGTCCGATTCCGCCTAGGCGTCGGCTTCACCTTCGGTCTCCGACAGCTGACGGATTTCTCCGGGCCATGCCCCCCGACCCGCGGGTCGGGGGGCATGGCTCTCTTCCTGAGCTGTTCACCTATGTGGGCCACGCTCTTCGGCTACCTCAAGGACACGACCGGCAGCACGAACGGCGGCGATCCGCTCCTGGAGACCTCACCGGAGGCGCACAGGAAGGCCGAGGCGGGAGCACAGCGCCGCGTCGTCTCATAGCGGTACGCCGGCACGGGCCGACGGGGCAAGGGAGGAAGCCAGCCATGGGATCCACGGGGTTCATGATCACGCTGTCGGTGCTGCTGATCGTCGGCGTGGTGGCGGGGGTGGTGGCCCAGCGCCGGACGGCTCGCACCCGACGTCCGGCCGGTCGGCCCGGACTGTCCGACCTGGATGCGGAGGCGGAGGCGAACCACTGGCTGATCCGGCTGGGCGGCGGCCTCGTCCCGCCGGGCGCTCGGGCCTGGGCGGGTGCGGACGAGGCGGCGGGCCGGGCGCTGACCAGCGCGGCGGAGTGTCACCGCGCGGCGCGCGACCGGCTGTCCGGGGCCCGTACGGCGGGGGACTACGAGGAGGTCACGCGGGTGGCGAAGGAAGGGCTGGAGCATCTTCGCTCGGCGCGTGCGGCACTGGGCCAACCGGCTTCGGGGGCCGTGGACGGGCCCGCTCTCCCTCGTGCGGCCCGCGTCCCGGCCGTCGGCGCGGGCCGCGCGGTCACGTCCCGCTAGACGACCGTGTCTGCTTCACCGTGTCTGCCTTGCTGTTTCCTGCCCGGTGGTTCTTCCTCGCTGCCCCTCCGTCGGTGCCGCCGCGTGAACGGCTGCGGGGCGGCGGACGCCGACGCGGTGTCGGAGTACGCCGCCCCGCGGCGGGTCGAGCTTCGGGCCCACGCCGGCACGCTGCCGGCGGGTCCTTCTCCCCTACTTCGGGTCGCGGTCGAACAGCGACTTGGACCAGAAGCAGCCGAGCACCGCGAGTCCCAGGCACCAGGCGACGGCGAGCCATCCGTTGTGGCCGATTTCGCTGCCGAGCAGCAGTCCGCGGAGGGTCTCGATGGCGGGGGTGAACGGCTGGTACTCGGCGATCGGCTGGAACCAGCCCGGCATCGCGTCGACCGGGACGAAGGCGCTGGAGATCAGCGGCAGGAAGATCAGCGGCATGGCGTTGTTGCTGGCCGCCTCGGCGTTCGGGCTGGACAGGCCCATGCCGACCGAGATCCAGGTGAGCGCGATGGCGAAGAGGACGAGCAGCCCGAAGGCCGCCAGCCATTCCAGGGCCGTGGCGTCCGTGGACCGGAAGCCGATGGCCACCCCGACGGCCCCGGCGAGGGCCACGCTCATCACGCACTGGATGACGCTGCCGACGACGTGTCCGAAGAGCACCGACCCGCGGTGGATCGCCATCGTGCGGAAACGGGCGATGATGCCCTCGGTCATGTCCATGGAGACGGACACCGCGGTGCCGATGGTGGTGGAGCCGATGGTCATCAGCAGCAGGCCCGGCACGAGGTAGGCGATGTACGCGGAGCGGTCGGCACCGCCGCCGCCGATGCCGGCGCTCATCGCGTCGCCGAAGACGTAGACGAAGAGCAGCAGCAGCATGACGGGTGTGAGCAGCAGGTTCAGTGTCATCGACGGGTAGCGCCGTGCGTGCAGGAGGTTGCGGCGCAGCATCGTGGACGAGTCGCGCACGGCGAGGGAGAGGGAGCTCATCGGACGTTCTCCTTGGGCTGGCCGGGGACGGTGGCGGTGGCGGTGAGGGCGAAGAAGACGTCGTCGAGGTCGGGGGTGTGCACGGTCAGTTCGTCGGCCTCGATGCCGGCGGTGTCGAGCCGGTCGAGGATGGTGCGCAGGTCGCGCTGGCTGCCGTCGCTGGGGATCTGCAGGGCGAGTGCCTCGTCGTCGCGGGTGACCTCGGGCAGTGCGCGGGCGGCTCTGTGGTGGGCGGCGGGGTCGGAGAAGCGGAGCCGGACGTGTCCGCCGGGGACGAGCCGTTTGAGTTCTTCGGCGCTGCCTTCGGCGGCGATCCTGCCGTCGTTGAGTACGGCGATGCGGTCGGCGAGTTCGTCGGCCTCTTCGAGGTACTGGGTGGTGAGGAAGACGGTGACGCCGTCGCGGACCAGCTCGCGGATGATCTGCCACATGTTGTGCCGGGAGCGTGGGTCCAGGCCGGTGGTCGGCTCGTCGAGGAAGATGATCCGCGGGCTGCCGACGAGGGTCATGGCGATGTCGAGGCGGCGCTTCATGCCGCCGGAGTAGGTCGAGGCGGGCTTCTTCGCGGCCTCGACCAGGTCGAAGCGCTCCAGCAGGGCGGCGGCGACCCGCCGCCCCTCCGCCCTGGGCAGGTGGTGCAGGTCCGCCATGAGGAGCATGTTCTCCTCGCCGGTGATCAGCCCGTCCACGGCCGAGAACTGCCCGGTGACACCGATCGCGGCCCGCACCGCCCGCGGATCGGCCGCGAGGTCGTGGCCCGCGACCTGGGCCTGCCCGCCGTCGGCGGTGATGAGCGTGGACAGGATCTTGACGGCGGTGGTCTTGCCGGCGCCGTTCGGCCCGAGCAACGCGAACACGGAACCGGCCGGGATGCGCAGGTCGATGCCGTCGAGGACGGTCTTGTCGCCGTAGGACTTGCGCAGACCGATGGCGGAGACGGCGATCGGCGACGGGTGACCGTCACCCCGGCTGGACGTGGGCATGACAGAAGAAGGCATGGGGCCCTCCGTTCGAAGGCTTGACGTGGGTGGGGGCGGGGCTGGTCGAGAACGCGCTGCTCAGGCCTTGGCGCGGCGGACGTGGATGTTGCCGAACCGGGTGCGGGCGCGGATCTTCACGGTGTCCTCGGTCTGCTCCGGGGACTCGGACGCGGTGAGCGTGTTGCGCACCTGGCCGGAGTCGGAGCTGACGTCGAGCCAGGCCGCCGTGCCCAGGCGGATGCCGACGTCGATGGCCCCGTAGGAGGTCTCCAACTGGACGGTGCCGCGGACCACTTCGCCCACCCGCAGGGTGCCGTGCGCGGTGGTGGCGGTGACCGAGTCCTCGGCGCGTGTGATGTCGATGTCGCCGTTGGCGCCGCTCACGCGCAGTTCGCCGGTCACGGCGCCGACCGTCGTGCTGCCGTGCGAGTTCTTCAGGACGGCGGAGCCGTCGACGAAGCCGACGCGCATGCTGCCGGAGCTGGCGGTGATCTCGGCGGAGCCCTCGACGCGGTCCACGGTGATCGTGCCGTGCGAGGCGGTCAGCTCCAGCGGGCCCGTGGTGTCGAGGCGGACGTCGCCGGCCGAGTTCTTCACGCGGACCTCGCCGAGCCGGCCCTCGCCGATCACCTGGGTCCAGGCGCCGGTCGTGTCGACGCGTGAACCCGTGGGCAGGTCGACCGTCACGTCGACGGTGCCGGTGCGGCCGAGGCCGAACAGCGTGGGCTTGGGCGTCCTGATGGTCAGTACACCGCTCGCGTAGGTGACCTCGGTCTGGGCGGCCGCCCGTGTGTCCAGGTCCTTCTCCGGGTCGCGGGGCCGCACCTCGACGACGGTGTCGGGGCGGTCGGTCGCGGTGAACTGGAGGGAACCGGCGTCCACGCGTGCGGTGACCGAGATCGGTTCGGGAGTGTCGTAAGAAGGCATGGCTGTCCCGTCCTCTTGGGTCTTCAGGGCGTCCCCGCTGGTGGGACGTGGTGTGGGTGAAGTGGTGCGGGTGCAGTGGGATGCGGGCGGGTGCGGCGCTAGCGCACCCAGCCCGTGAAGCTCTGTCCGAGGGCCTGGGTCTTCTCCGTCGTGCGCGGCGGCCGGGCGCCACCGTCGACCGCGGCCGACACGGCACGCACCAGCCACGCGTTGACCGACAGGCCCTCGCGGGTCGCGGCCTCCTCGGCGCGGGCCTTGAGGTGGGCCGGCAGGCGCAGGTTGACGCGGGCGGTGCCGCCCTCGTCGCCGTCGGCCGGAGCCTTGAGCGGCTCGGTGGGCGCGACCGGCTCCGCGATGGCACCGCCGTCGCCGGGCGGGAGTGTCACCACGAACTGGGGGTCGAGCCCGCGCAGCCGTACGTCGACCGAGCCGGGGGCGAGATCGCGGGTGATCTCGTCCGTGGCGGCGGACAGCACATGGAGCATGGTCAGCCGGGTCGCCGACTCCAGGGGAGCGGTGAGCCGCTCCGCCAGCTCACGGGCTTCGTCACCGCCGGCTTCGGCGGCCACCGCGAGTTCGCGGCGGAGGGTGTCGACATACGGGGTGAGGTCCATGACGCCATGATGGCACCACTATGGCGCCATGTGCAAGCCGTGGGGTGACATCTCTGGACCATAGGCCAGCGGCGGCGCTCTGACCTGCTAAAACGTGATGGCGCCTATGTGGGCGACTGTGGCACCATGCGCATTCACGGGCTTCGGGTGGCGACGATTGGCGCCCGGTGGCGCCCGGTGGCACCTGATGGCGCCCCGTATCGCGCCCCAGGGCACCTCGTGGCGTCCAGGTGGTGCCAGGTGGTGCCAGGTGGTGCCAGGTGGTGCTCCGGGAGGCGTCGGGCGGCGCTTCCGGGGTGATGCCCGACGGAGTCGAGTCGAGCGCGGGTCCGGGTGTGGCGATAAAGGTGAGGTAAGCCTCACCAGGCCCTCTGCCATGGGCAGGCTCAAAACAGACCCGGAGTCCGGCGCATTTTGCCTGCCCTTGGAATTCCACAGGTCGTTCCCACGCCTGTGACAGGCCCGCCTCCTAGCTTCGCGGCCATGACGGGAAACTCAGGAAACACAGAAAACACAGCCGGTGCCGAGAATGACCAGCAAGGCCCCAGGCACAAGCGTGATCTGACCCGACGCAAGGTGGTCGTCGCCGGTGCGGGCGCGGCCGTCGCCGTCGGAGCGGGCGGGGCGCTCGCCGCCGGCGCCTTCGCTGGGGAGAAGAGCGGAACCAAGCCCAAGGCCGCCGCTTCCGCGAGCGCCGGCGAGGTCTGCTACAAGCTCACCTCCGAGACCACCGAAGGCCCGTACTACATCGACGCGGACAAGCTCCGCCAGGACATCACCGAGGACAAGGAGGGCATCCCGCTCACCCTCGCCCTCAAGGTGATCGACTCCGAGACCTGCAAGCCCCTCGCGAACGCCGCCGTCGACATCTGGCACTGCGACGCCCTCGGCATCTACTCCGGCTACGAGAGCCTCTCCACCGGTGGTGGTGGCGCCCCCACCGACGCGCCGTCCGGCACCCCGACCGGTACGCCGACCGACGTGCCGACCGGCACTCCGACCGGCGAGCCGCCGTCGGGCGGCGGCGGTGGCGGCGGGCACGAGGAGCCCACCGACGACGAGCGCTATCTGCGGGGGACCTGGAAGACCGACAGGCAGGGACGCGTCACCTTCAAGACGATCTTCCCGGGCTGGTACCGCGGCCGCACGGTCCACATCCACACCAAGGTGCACGTCAACGGCGAGTGGACCGACGCCGGTTACGAGGGCGGCAACACCTGCCACACGGGTCAGTTCTTCTTCGACGAGGAGTCCGTGCTCGCCTCGGCCGAGGTGGAGCCGTACTCCACCAGCACCACCGAGCGCACCACGCTCACCGAGGACACGATCTACGACCAGAGCGGCGTCCAGGGCGGTCTGCTCAAGCTGAAGTACAACAAGAAGAACATCGCCAAGGGTGTCGTGGGTTCGATCACGATGGGTGTCGAACCCGACGCCACCCACGAGGGCACCGACGACGCGGTCCAGCCGGGCGCGTCCGAGACGGCGTCGGCCGAGGCGTCGGCCTCTTCCGGCTGATCCCGGCGGCGGGGCCGTCCCGGCGGACCGGGCCCTCACCCGTGCGTCCCGGTCACTCGTCCGGTGACGCCCCCTCCTCCAGCAGCCGCTCCGCGATGTCCGTCGACCAGCTCTGGGCCCACGCACGCAGGTCCGTGAGCTGGTCCTCGGTCAGGCCGTACGCCGTGAACGCCGTGTCCGGGTAGTGGTCCGTGCCCGTCAGCCGGGTCTGGAGGGTGGGCAGGTCGAAGTCGTCCCGGGCGTGGCGGCGGGCCAGTTCCTCCAGGTCGGGGTGGGTGAAGCGGGCCGACGCCGCTCTCGCGTCGATCAGGTCGACGGCCAGACCGCGGTCGTAGAGCGCCCGCACCTTCGTGCCCACCGCGTCCGGGAGGGCGAGCGCCGGACCGTACGGGGTCGGGACGGGCGGGCTCCAGAAGGTCTCCTTGTGCAGGGCCAACCGGAGGACCGTGTCCGTGGCGCGGTCCAGCACGGCCAGGTGCGCGGACAGCGGGTCCGTGTCCCGGACCGTCGCCTCGTGGCCGCCCCGGGAGGTGAGCGCCGCGCCCAGCGCTTCGGCGAGCCGGGGCATCGGCTCCGCGCTCTCGGTCGCCAAGTCCACGTTCGCGTGCGGGCGTTGGAGCAGCTCGTGCGCCTGGAGCGCGTAGCCGCCGGCCAGGGCCCAGGGGGCGCCGGCGGCGGCCACGTCGAAGACCTCGGCGAGGAGCCGGAGGTGGGGTTCGAGAAGGTCCACCGGGTAGTCGTACCAGGTGCGGTGACCGTCGTGCGGGGTGCGGCGGGTGCGGCGGCACCACCGGGTGCTGGTGGCCGGGTGACCCGGGGTCAGATCACCCAGCCCAGGCCGTACCCGCCCAGCAGGACCGAGTTCGGCTGGGTGAGGCCCACCGAGGGGGCCGTGAAGACGCGGCTGCGGGCGGCGGTCGGGCCATTGGTGAAGCCGGGCAGGGTCCAGACGGCGCCGGTGGACTCGTTCTCGCCCGAGGCGCTGACGAACAGCTCCGGCCTGCCGTCCCGGTTCACGTCCCCGGCCGCGACCGTCGTACCGAACCCGTCGCCCGCCTCGGAGGCGTCCGGGACGCCCGCCGTGTCCTGGGTGAAGGCGTACGAGCCGGCGCCGAGGGCGCCGGTGCGGCGGCCGGGTACGACCGTCACCTGGCCGGCCTGCGCCTTGGTGCCGACCGACTCGCGCGGCGCGCCGATCACGAGGTCCGCGAGGCCGTCGCGGTTGAGGTCGGTCACCGTCAGGGCGCCGCCGAAGACGTCGCCCTTCTCGCTCGCGTCGGGCACGCCGACGGTGTCCTGCGTGATCTGCTCGGGCACGGCGTCGGGTGCGATGCCGGCCGCCGAGCCGCGCCAGACGAGCACGCGGCCGCCCGGCACGCCGTCCACGCCCGCGACTTCGGGTTCGTCCGGGTCGCCGACGACCAGGTCGTCGTAGCCGTCGCCGTCGACGTCCCCGGTGGCGGCGATACGGCCGTTGCCGTGGGCGAGACGGGCCGGCAGGCCGACGTGGTCCTGGTCCTCCGGGTCGACGAAGACGAACCCGCCGGTCTCCCCGCCCTGGCCGTACGTCACGTTCACGTGCTCGGGGGAGCCGTCGCCGTCGAAGTCGCCGAGCGCGACGGAGTCCCCCCAGGAGCTGTCCGCCGCGACCGCGGAGGTGCCGTAGCCGCCGGTGCGGGTGAAGGGGCCGGTGAAGCGGACGGCACCGCCCCAGCTCGCGACCAGGATCTCGGACCGCGCGGCCGAGGCCCCGCGGGTCGCGGCGATGTCCGCGCCGTAGTGGTAGGGGACCATGCCCGCCGTCGCCGAGGCGGGCAGGTCGGTACCCGTGGTGAGCCCGCTCCCGCTGCCCCACAGCACGGTCACGGACCCCGCTTCCTGGCCCCTCGCGGTGCTCTCGAAGGGGGAGCCGACGACCAGGTCCGCGTAGCCGTCGCGGTTCAGGTCGGCCGTGGCGGTGGCGGAGCCGAACCCGTCGCCCGCCTCGGCGGTGTCCGGCACGCCCGCGGTGTTCTGCGTGATCAGTGCTCGCCGGGCGGCCGACAGTCCCGTCTTGGACCCGTACAGCACGACGACGGCGCCCGCCCGTTCCCTGCCCGCCACGTTCGCGCCCGGCGCGGGCAGTACGGCGTCGCGGTAGCCGTCCCCGTTGAAGTCACCGGGCACCGCACCGTGCACGGCGACGGCGGGCACGGCGGGCAGTGCCGCGGCACCCAGCAGCCCGGCCAGAAGCACCACGGCCACCCGCCAACCACGCCTGAGAGCAAGCTCGTTCACGCGAATCCCCCATCCCCACGCGCGCACCCTCCGTGCGCCTGCGCCCCGCCCGCGAGTGTAAAGCGCGCCCGGGGCGCACGCCCCCCGAACGGGGCCGTGGACCTCGTGGACGGGGTCGTGAACGGGGGCGTTACCTGGCCACGAACTGCGTGAGGATCGCCTGCACCTCGTAGATGTCCACGCCCTTGGTGAACGTCTTCTCGATCGGCACGGACGAGCCGGACACCCAGATCTTCAGTTCGGCGTCCAGGTCGAAGGTGCCGGCGGTCTCCACCGCGAAGTGCGTGATGCTGCGGTACGGAATGGAGTGGTACTCCGTCTTCTTGCCGGTGATCCCCTGCTTGTCGACGAGGATCAGCCGCCGGTCCGTGAACAGGATGGTGTCGCGGATCAGCAGGAACGCGGCCTGAACATGCTCGCCCTGGCCCAGCAGACGGGCGTAGTCCTGCTGCGCCTGCGCCGGGTCGATCGGGTGCGCGTTGCCGAAGAGTGCCATGGAAGCTCCCCCAGTTGACGATGACGCCGGTCCATGTGTGGTGATCCCTCCCCGGAGAGAGGTGTTCGTCCCCCGATGCGCACCTTAAGGGGGAGGTGGGGGAATCGTGAAGGCGTTTGATCGACCGGCGGAGACGGCCCCGGAAAAAATCCTCTGCACGCGGCAACTCTTCACGCGGCGGCGACCACTGACAGGACGTAAGCCCGCTCCTCCCCGTAAGGATCCCCCGTGGCAGCTCCCTCCCACCGCCGGTCCCTCCGCTCGCGCCGCGTCCTCGTCGTCTCCGCCGCCGCCGTGGCCGCGGCCGTCGGCGCCGGTGTCGTCGTGATGAACGCGAACGCCGGGACCGTCGACCTGTACCACCAGACGCTCGCCGCCAAGGACGGCTGGGCCTCTTCCGGCACGGGCACCACCGGTGGCACCAAGGCCGACGCCGCGCACACGTTCACCGTCTCCACCCGCGCCCAGCTGGTGAAGGCGCTGGGGTCCGCCTCCGACACCACCCCCCGGATCATCAAGATCAAGGGCACGATCGACGCCAACACCGACGACGCGGGCAAGAAGCTGACCTGCGCCGACTACGCGTCGGGCACGGGCTACTCGCTCTCCGCCTACCTGAAGGCGTACGACCCCTCCTCGTACGGCACCTCCAAGCTGCCCTCCGGCACCCAGGAGAAGGTCCGCGCCGCGGCCCAGACCAAGCAGGCGAAGAACATCGTCTTCAAGGTGCCGGCCAACACCAGTGTCGTCGGCGTGCCGGGCACCAACGCCGGGATCTCCGGCGGCATGCTCCAGATCCAGAACGTGGACAACGTCGTCGTCCGCAACCTGACCTTCGCCGCAACCGAGGACTGCTTCCCGCAGTGGGACCCGACCGACGGTGACGACGGCAACTGGAACTCCAACTACGACTCGGTCACGCTGCGCGGCGCGACCCACGTGTGGGCCGACCACAACACGTTCACCGACGCGCCCCACCTCGACAGCGCCAACCCGAAGTACTACGGCCGCGAGTACCAGATCCACGACGGCGCCCTGGACATCACCAAGAGCTCGGACCTGGTGACCGTCTCGCGCAACCAGTTCACCAACCACGACAAGACGATGCTGATCGGCAGCAGCGACAGCGAGCCCGGCGGCAAGCTGCGCGTCTCCATCCACCACAACATCTGGAAGGGCATCGTCCAGCGCGCCCCGCTGGCCCGGGTCGGCCAGGTGCACATCTACAACAACTACTACGACGTCACGACCCTCAACGGCTACGCGACGCAGTACAGCATCAACTCCCGCGCCAAGGCCCAGGTCGTCGCCGAGAACAACTACTGGAAGGTCCCGACCGGCGGAAAGGTCGCCAAGCTCCTGAGCGGCGACGGAACCGGTGCGGTCAAGGGCTCCGGCAACCTCGTCAACGGCACGGTCACCGACGTCGTCGCCGCGTACAACGCCGCCTCGTCGAAGGACCTGAAGACCACGGTCAACTGGACCCCGGCCCTCACCTCGGGCCTCGAGGCGTCGGCGAAGAACCTGCCCACCACCCTCGCCACGACCACCGGTGCGAACGTCCTGAAGTAACACCCCTCAGACACGCGAGGGCCGGGTGACCACGAGCCCCCGGCCCTCGCGTTCTCATGCCGCGCATGCGCCTTCCGAGGGATGCGGGTGAGACGCAGGTGACCAGGGAAGACCAGGGGATTCACTGCTGGGCGTGCTCGCCGCCCTCACTCCGATAGCGCGGCAGGTCCCGGGTCGGGATCGTCCACTCACCGATGGTGACGTCCTCGCCGTAGAGGAAGTCCTTGCGGGTGGCGTAGCGCGGGCCGTCGGGGGTGGAGTGGATGTCGGTGAGTACGGCGCCCGTTCCGGTGCGGGGGTCGAAGACGGCGTAGACGGGGATGCCGATCAGTGGGTAGTCACGCATCTTGCCGACCCAGTCGTTGTCGGGGTTGGAGCGGGAGACGACCTCGATGGCGGCGATCAGTGTGCGCGGGTCGAAGGAGCCCGGGACATCCATGTCCGCCCAGGCGATCACCATGACATCAGGGTGGCGCATGATGCCTTCGGGTTCGGCCTCGACATCGGGCGTACCTGTGTGAGCGACCAGGTCTTCCGGCATGACCTTCTCAAGGCGTTTTCGAAGGTGCAGCGTGGTCAGCTCGTGGGGACCGATGGGCGCCATCATGTCGTGGACGATCCCTTCCGGGGTGATCTCGAACTTGCCGGGAAGCGTGTCGTCCATGGACTGAACGAAGTCCCTCATGGCCCGGTACAGGTGGGAGGCGCCCTGCTGCGCGTCGTCCGGGGCGATGGTCATGGCGCTCGCTCCTCGTCTGTGCCCGGGGGCAAGGATCGTCACGTTCATGCTAGGCGGCCTCCGGGAGATCGGGTCGGCAGTTGTGGCAGTGGCCCGGCGTGGGGGAACGGAAGGCACGGTCGCAGCGGTCGCAGTTCCGGAGGGGATGCCGCACGGCCGGTGGCGGTGAGGGGGCTCGGAACGGGGGTGGGGGCGGGAACTGGGAGGCCAGCCGGTGGGCCAGGAAGGCGGCGGGGCGGTGCAAGGGCTCCAGGGGGAGGTTCGCGATGAGGGCGTCGCGTACGGCGGCGGGGGTGAGGTCGCGCTCCAGCCAGGCGGCCACGCCGGGGGCGAGGTGTCCGGCGTCCGTGGCCGAGAGGAGGAGGCGGGTGTCCGCGCGGCGGAGGCCGGCGAGGAGGTCGGTTGCTGTCTGCAGGAGGGTGGGGGAGGAGTGAGCGGGCTGGGGGACTGCCGGGAGTTTCCTGCGGGGCGGGCGGTTGTCCGAGGCGGACTGCCGGGCGGGTTTCGTGGGGGCGTCGGCTGCCGTGCCGTGGTGCTCCGTCTGCGTTCCGCGGTGGCCGGGCTGGTTGCAGGAGACCGTGCGGGTGACGATGCGGCCGGTCTCGGTGCGGACGCGGGTGCGGCGGAGGTAGCCGTGGGCCTCGAGTTCGCGCAGGGCGGCGGCGATACGGGTCGCGCCCTCGGGGAAGCGGGCGGCGAGGGTTTTGATGTCCGCGGAGGCGCCTTCGGGGAGGGACTGGATGTGGACACCGAGTCCGATCGCGAGTCCGGACAGCTCCGGGTGCTGGGCGAGGTGGTTGCCGATCACCGTGAAGCGGGTGGAGTGGCGGACGTTGTCGTGAACGACGCCGGAATGAGGGTGTTTGTGAGGGTGGTTTTTGCCCGGGATGCGGGACTGGGCGCGCGGGGGCGCGCTAGGGTTTTCGTTGTCCATCGGGAAGCTTCCTTCTTCCTCGGTGGTCAGGCCCTCGCACTGGGAATTGCAGTCCCGGCGGGGGCCGTCCCCTTTTCTGCCGCATGGTCGCGGTGCTGGCGTGTTGCGCTGAGCGTAGGGCAGGCAACCCATCCCAAATCCAGCTGAGTTGGGCATATTCACTCGGGGGAGTGAGTTTGCGTCGCGGGCGGGAGGGGTGGGGCTTGGCAGGGTTCTTTCACCCTCGTGGTTCTTTGAAAAAGACCGCCGGGCGCACCGGAGCACGGTGCCCCGGGCTCCGGTGTCCGAAGCTTCGGTTCGACCCCGGCGATCTTGCGGGTGGATGGTGTCGGGGTTGACTCCCCAGCGGTCGGCGAGAGTCTCGAGGAGGAGAAGTCCGCGTCCCGATTCGGGCTCGACGGACGGGGGTTGCGGGCACGGGGGGTCGTCACCGCGCGCCCGTCAGGTGTCGTACGTGCCGTCCCAGGGTTCGGCGAAGGCCAGGCGGTCCGGGTAGAGCTCCGCCCAGGTCTCCGGCTCGCCGTCCTCGTCCTTGTCCTCGCGGATCACCAGGCCGAACAGCACGCCCTCGAAGGTGAGCCGGAAGGGGCGGACCGCGATGTCCGTGTAGGAGCGGCGGGGCAGGCTGCGCAGGAGGGTGGCCAGGCGGACGCGGGCCCGGGTGAGGACCGAGTCGTCGCCGTGCGGGTCGCGCTGCTGCTCGGCCCAGGTGCCGGCACACCAGATGTCCGAGTCGCGGTAGTTGCCCGCGGCGTCGAAGGTGTGCAGCACGGTGTAGAGGCGCTTGTGCTCTTCCCAGCCGTCGTCGAGACGGAACCCTTCGGGGAAGGCGTACGTGACCGACGCGAGGAACTGGCCGTCCGCGTACCGCCCGATGGACTCGGTGCGGTGCTTCGGCTCGTAGGCGATCGGAATGACGTGTGGGACTGCCATGGCGGAAACCATACGGCTTGGCGGGAACATGCCCGAGTCGGGGGAACGTCTACGGCACTTCCCCTGCGTCTTCGGAGCAGGGTCCGGGAAGCCGCTCGTTCCCGGACCCCGTGATGAACCTCGTGGTCGGTCGCCGACGCGCTACGCGGTCGGCTTCTCCTCCAGGCGCGGGAAGAGCACCGCTCCCTTGGTGACCGTCGTACCGGCCGGGAGCGTGCCCCAGGTGCCGGCCTCCTGGACCCGCTGGTCCGCGAGAGCACCCAGGACCGCCTCGGCACCCAGCGAGTCCCAGAGCTTCTGGGAGGTGTCCGGCATGACGGGGTTCAGCAGGACGGCGACGGCGCGCAGGGACTCCGCGGCGGTGTAGAGGATGGTCGCCAGACGGGCCCGGCCCTCGGCCGAGTCGTCCTTCGCGACCTTCCACGGCTCCTGCTCCGTGATGTAGCCGTTGACCTGCTTGACGAAGTCGAACACGGCCAGGATGCCGCCCTGGAAGTCCAGCTCCTCGCCGATCTTCCGGTCGGCCACCGCGACCGCGGTCGCCAGGCCGTCGTGCAGCGCCTTCTCGGCCTCGCTGTCGGCCGTGGCCCCGGGCAGGACGCCGTCGAAGTACTTGCCGACCATCGCGGCGACGCGGGAGGCGAGGTTGCCGTAGTCGTTCGCCAGCTCGCTCGTGTAGCGGGCGGAGAAGTCCTCCCACGAGAACGAGCCGTCCTGGCCGAAGGCGATGGCGCGCAGGAAGTACCAGCGGTACGCGTCCACGCCGAAGTGCGAGGTCAGGTCCTGCGGCTTGATGCCGGTCAGGTTCGACTTCGACATCTTCTCGCCGCCGACCATCAGCCAGCCGTTCGCGGCGATCTTCCCGGGCAGCGGGAGGCCCTGCGCCATCAGCATCGCGGGCCAGATCACCGCGTGGAAGCGCAGGATGTCCTTGCCGACCAGGTGGACGTCGGCCGGGAAGGTCTCTTCGAACTTCTGCTGGTTCTCGTTGTAGCCGACCGCCGTGGCGTAGTTCAGCAGCGCGTCGACCCACACGTAGATCACGTGCTTCTGGTCCCACGGGATCGGGATGCCCCAGTCGAAGGTGGAGCGCGAGATGGACAGGTCCTGAAGGCCCTGTCGGACGAAGTTCACGACCTCGTTGCGCGCGGACTCGGGCTGGATGAAGCCCGGGTTCGCCTCGTAGAGGGCGAGGAGCTTGTCGCCGTACTCGCTCAGCTTGAAGAAGTAGTTCTCCTCGCTGAGGATCTCCACGGGCTTCTTGTGGATCGGGCACAGCTTCTGACCTGCGAAGTCGCCCTCGCCGTCGAGCAGCTCGCCCGGGAGCTTGTACTCCTCGCAGCCGACGCAGTACGGGCCCTCGTAGCCGCCCTTGTAGATCTCGCCCTTGTCGTACAGGTCCTGCACGAACTCCTGGACGCGGTCGGTGTGCCGCTGCTGCGTGGTGCGGATGAAGTCGTCGTTCGCGATCTCCAGGTGCTCCCAGAGGGGGCGCCAGGCCTCGTCGACGAGCTTGTCGGCCCACTGCTGCGGGCTGACGCCGTTCGCCTCCGCGGTGCGCATGATCTTCTGACCGTGCTCGTCCGTGCCGGTGAGGTACCACACCTTCTCGCCACGCTGGCGGTGCCAGCGGGTGAGCACGTCGCCTGCGACGGTCGTATAGGCGTGGCCCAGGTGAGGAGCGTCGTTGACGTAGTAAATGGGGGTGGAGACGTAGAACGCCTTGCCACCCTGCTTCTCGGTTCCAGTGGCCGCCATGCCCGAAATCCTACTGGGCCCGCGAAGATCCACTCACATGCGTTTCGGGGGGTGGACGTGATTCTCCACCCCCCGAAGTGGGCCTACGGGCGCCAGGTGGCCAGTACGCCTTCGTAGAGCTCGACGTCCGTCAGCTCGCGCGGGGTCGGGCCCGCGTGGAAGAAGGACGTGTTGGGGGTCTTCAGCTTGCGGAGGTAGTCGAAGGCCTTGTTGTCGGGCTCTCCGAAGGCGACGAAGGAGAAGAAGACGGCGGGGTGGTTCTTCGCCGCGTCCGTGAGGGACTGGGTGGCCGGGGTCTTCGCGTCCGGGGCGCCGTCCGTCTGGAAGACGACCAGGGCGGGGGTGTCCGCGGCTTCCTTCTCGTGGTGGGTGAGGACCGCTTCGACCGCCGCGTGGTAGCTGGTACGGCCCATGCGGCCGAGGCCGGCGTGCAGCTCGTCGATCTTGTTCTCGTGGTCCGTGAGGGTCAGCTCGCCGGTGCCGTCCAGTTCCGTGGAGAAGAAGACGACGTGGACCTTGGCCTCGGGGTCCAGGTGGGCGGCGAGGGCGAGGGTCTGCTCGGCGAGGGCCTGGGCGGAGCCGTCCTTGTAGTACGGGCGCATGCTCGCGGAGCGGTCCAGTACGAGGTAGAGCTTCGCTCGGGTGGCGGTGAGGTGGGTTGCCTCCAGGGCGGTGGCCGCCGCGGCGTACGCGGTGGCGAGGCCGGCGGGGAGGGTGGGGGTGGGGTGAGTCTCGGCCGGGGCCGCCTCGTCCTCGTCCTCGGCTTCGCCTTCGGCGGCCGCGGGCTCGTCGGTCTCGGCCGCAGCCGCGGCTGCGGCGAGCGCGGGCTCGTCGGTGACGGTGGTCGGCTCGGGCTCGGGTGTGACCTCGTCCGCGGCTTCGCCTGCGGCCGAGTCGTTCCCACCCGCACCACCCGTGCGGCTTTCGTCGTCGGCCGCGAGTGGCCCCTGTGCGGTGTCCTCGCCGTCGGCGGCCGCGGGCTCGTCGGTCTCGGCCGCAGCCGCGGCGAGCGCGGGCTCCTCCGCCACGGGCGCGGTCTCCGGCTGCTCGGCCGCAGGCTCCGTGTCGGCGTCGGTGACCGCCGTGGGTTCCTCGGTTGCCGGCTCCGCCTCCGCGACCGCTTCGATCGTCGGCGTGGGCTCCTCGGCCACCGCCTCGGCCGTCGGCTCGTCCACCTCGGCCTCGGCCTTCGCTTCGGCCTGCGGCTCCTCGGCCTCCGTCTCCGCCTGCGTCTCCGCCTCAGCCTGCGTCTCAGCCTCGACCGTCGGCTCGGCTTCGACCGGCACCTCGGCCTCAGCCTTCGCTTCGGCCTGCGGCTCCTCAGCCTGAGTCTCAGCCTGAGTCTCAGCCTCGGCCTCGGCCTCGACCGGCGCCTCAGCCTCAGCTTCCGCCGTCGCCTCAGCCTCAGCCTCCGCCTCGACCGCTGCTTCCGCCCCTTCCGCCTTCGGCGGCGCCTCAGGCGTCTCCGCCCCCGTTGCGGGCAGGTCCTCCGTCGACTGGGTCGGTTTGGGGACCGAGACGTTGTCGAAGGCTGCCGAGACGAGGTCGTGTTCGTCCTGGGATGCCGGGCGGGGTTCCGGGACCTGGGCCGTGGGGGTGGCCCTCGGGGTGGGTTCGGGGGACGGGGACGGGACCGTCGGTTCGGGTGCCGGGGTCGGCGCCGCTGTCGATGTGGGGGCGGCCCCGGTCGACTCCTGGTCCCGCTCCTCGGAGGCGGTCTGTTCCTGCGAAGGAACCTGTTCCGCACCCTCTGCCTCGGCGGCCCGCTCTTTGCGTGACCGTCCGAACGCGTTCCGCAGGAGAGTGAGAATGCCCATGTGCGCAACCCTTCGCGTGAGTTGAAGCCCGTAAATCCCTGGCCAGGACGGACACGTAAGGTTAGCGGCCCCGGATGGTGATCTTGGGCAGGGGTGAGTGTAAGGAACCCAGGTGTGTCAATACCGCCTCGGACCCCCCTTCGCGCAAGTCCAACACCCTTGTGGCTGCCGGGGCTTCACTTTCCGTTCATCCCACAGCAGCGCCTCCGCACATACGTGCCCCTAACGTCACGAGCACACCAAGGGCATGCAAGGGGAGATTAAAGGTGCGCAAGCTTCTGCCGCTGATCGGAACGCCGTCCCAGTCCCATCCCGGCGGACGCTCCGCCATGACCTGCCGCTTCCGGTGTGGTGACGCCTGCTTCCACGAGGTGCCCAACACCAGCGACAACGAGTACGTCGGTGAGGTCATCGCGGGGGCGATCGGCCGCCGTGCGATGGTGCGAGCCGCCGCGGTCGTCACCGTCGCGGCCGCCGCCGGGACCGCAGGGATGGCCGGTGCGCCGCCCGCGGCGGCCGCGTCCGCCGATACGTCCGGAAAGTCCTCCGGGAATTCCGGGCAATCCTCCGGGAATTCCGTGAGTTCCGGGAAACCGGGCGCCAAAAGTGCTCGTGGGCTGCGATACAGCTCTGTCGCTCCGAATACCGCCGACGCCGTCACCGTTCCGGACGGATACGGGCAGAATGTCGTCATCCGTTGGGGCGAGCCCATCCTGCGCGGCGCTCCCGCCTTCGACCCGGAGAAGCAGACCGCCGCCGCCCAGGCCGGACAGTTCGGCTACAACAATGACTTCCTGGCGCTGCTGCCCATTCCGGGCGAATGCGACCGGCAGCTGCTCGTCGCCAATCACGAGTACACCGACGAAGTGCTCATGTTCCGTGGCTACGACGCCGCCGACCCCACCCGGCAGCAGGTCGAGATCGCCTGGGCGGCGCACGGTCTCGGCGTGGTCGTCGTGCAGGAGGACCGCAGGACCGGCAAGCTGACCGCCGTGCCCCGGCACCACCTCAACCGGCGGGTCACCGCCACCACCGAGTTCCGGCTCACCGGGCCCGCCGCCGGCTCCGACCTGCTGAAGACCTCCGCCGACCCGACCGGCACGAAGGTGCTCGGCACGCTCAACAACTGCTCCGGCGGTACCACGCCGTGGGGCACCACGCTGCACGGCGAGGAGAACTTCAACCAGTACTTCGCCAACAGCGGCCGGGCCACGGACAAGCGGTACGGGATCGGGACCGGCGCGACCGAGCGCAAGTGGGAGCGGTTCGACAAGCGGTTCGACGTCGCCCAGGAGCCGAACGAGGTGCACCGCTTCGGGTACGTCGTCGAGCTCGACCCGTACGACCCGGCCTCCACGCCCCGCAAGCACACCGCCCTCGGCCGGTTCAAGCACGAGGCCGCGACCGTGCGGCTGACCGAGGACGGGCGGCCGGTCGTCTACTCCGGTGACGACGAGCGGTTCGACTACTTCTACAAGTTCGTCGGCAGCAAGCGGATGAAGAAGGGGTCGAGCCGGGCCGTCCGCGAGCACAACCTGTCGCTGCTCGACGAGGGCACGCTCTACGTCGCCAGGCTCACCGGTGACTCCCCCACGATCCAGATCGACGGCACCGGCAAGCTGCCCGCCGACGGCGAGTTCGACGGGAGCGGCGAGTGGATCCCGATCGCCACCGCCACCGCCCGGGGAGCCGTCTCGCACGTCGAGGGGATGAGCGCCGAGGAGGTGTTCGTCTTCACCCGGCTCGCCGGGGACAAGGTCGGCGCGACGAAGATGGACCGGCCCGAGGACATCCAGCCCTCGCCGGTCACCGGCAAGGTGTACGTGGCCCTCACCAACAACACCAACCGCGGTGTCGGCGCGAACGCCAAGGCCGACGAGGCCAACCCGCGCAACGCCAACAAGCACGGGCACATCCTGGAGCTGACCGAGCGCCGGGGTCGTCCCGAGAGCACCGCGTTCGCGTGGTCGCTGTTCCTCGTCGCCGGGGACCCCGACGACCCGGCGACCTACTTCGCGGGCTTCCCGAAGGACGACGTCAGCCCGATCTCCTGCCCGGACAACGTGGCCTTCGACCCGCACGGCAACCTGTGGATCTCCACCGACGGCAGCCAGCTCGGCTCGCACGACGGGCTGTTCGGCGTCGCGACGCGCGGATCGCGGCGCGGCGAGCTGAAGCAGTTCCTGACGGTGCCGAAGGGTGCGGAGACCTGCGGCCCGATCGTCCAGGACCGGCGGGTGCTCGTCGCCGTGCAGCACCCGGGCGAGATCGACGGCGCCACGGTCGAGAAGCCGGCGAGCACCTGGCCGGACGGCCCCGGGAAGATCGTCCGCCCGGCGGTCGTGGCCGTGTGGCGCAAGGACGGCGAGGACATCGGGGTCTAGGCGCCGGAGCCGCCCGGTGCCGACCGCCCGCGGCCACGATCCTCGCCGCCCGGCCGCCGGCCCGCCCCCGGCTGTCGGCCCCGGTGGAGGGTGAGGTCGACGACCAGGGCGCGGTGGTCGGTGCCGGCGAGGCGGAGGAAGCGGGCCCCGGCCGCCGAGAAGTCCCGTGAGACGAGCACATGGTCGATCTGTGTGCCGAAGGCGGGCGCGGTGCGGCTGGGCCAGCTCGGCTCGCGGTCCTCGCCGGCGAGCCGGGCCGCGTCGCGCAGGCCGGTGCCGAGGACGCGGCGGAAGGCGGCGTGGTCCTGGGAGGCGTTGAAGTCCCCGGCGAGGACGAGCGGGGCGTTCTCGTAACGGGCGGCGAAGTCCCGCAAGCGCCCCAGCTCCCGTTTCCACAGGGACACCTGGCGGGGCAGCGGGGGTTTGGGGTGCGCGAGCTGGAGCCGTACGGCATGTCCGCCGACGTCGGCCACCGCCCCCGGCATGCCCATGCTGCCGGGCACGCCCGCGGTGGCCGTCAGCGGGAACCGGCTGAGGACGACGGACCCGACGGAGCCGTCGCCCTCGACGGCCCGCCGGTGCGGATAGGCGGACCCGACCTCCTTCGTCACCGCCGCCTGACAGGTGTACTCGCACTCCTGGACGAACACGATGTCCGGCCGCTCGCGCCGGACGACCGGGATCAGGGCGTCGGTCGCCCACCCGAACTCCACGTTCGACGTCAGCACCCGCAGCCGCGCGAGCACCGGGCCGTCCGGCCGCTCCCCCGTCCCGTACGGCTCGACGAACCAGGCGAGCAGCCCGAGCACGACCGCTCCCCAGATCACCCCGGCCGGCCGGCGGGCCAGCAGCGAGAGGGCGACGGCGGCCCCGGCGGGCACGGTCAGCCACGGCAGGAAGGCGAGCAGTTGCGGTACGGGGGTCACGGCATCGGTGTCGGCGATCCGGCATCCGACGACCACGCTCACCCCGGCCAGCAGCAGCCCGGCGCACCAGGCACCGAGGAGCCGTCCTCGCGTCGACCTCATCCCGCCGAAGGCTACGCCCCGGTCTTCGCCAGGAACTCCGCCAACACCCTGTTGAACTCGCCCGCCCGCTCCAGGTTCGGCAGGTGGGCCGCGCCTTCGACGATCCGCAGCTCGGAGTGCGGGAGCGCCGCGTGCATCGCCTCCGCGTCCGAGACCGGGGTGTACTCGTCGTCCTCGCCGACCACGACCAGGGCGGGGACGGAGACGCGGGCCAACAGGGGCCGGTAGTCGGGGCGTTCGGCGCGGCCCCGCAGTGCGGCGGCGGCGCCCTCGGGAGGCGCCGACGTCATCATGCGGTGGACGTGGGCCTTCACCTCGGGGGCCGCGTAGGGGGCGACCATCTTCTCCAGGACCTCGTCGGCGTAGCCCCGCATGCCCTCCGCGAGCAGCCGGTCGGCCATCTTGTTGCGCGCCAGTCTGCCGCCGGGGGTCTCCGGGGCCGGGAAGGTGTCGGCGAGGACCAGGCCCCGGACGCGGTCGGGGAACTGCCAGTAGATGTCCATCGCGATCTGGCCGCCCATCGACAGCCCGGCCAGCACGAACGTCTCCACCTTCAGTTCGTCCAGGAGCGCCGCGATGTCCTGGGTGAAGTCGGACAGCAGCGTGATGCCGGGGACCACCGGGGACGCGCCGTAGCCGCGCAGGTCGGGGGCGATCACCCGGCGGGCGGTGGAGAACGCCTCGATCTGCGGGGCCCACATGGTGCGGTCGAAGGGGTGGCCGTGGACGAGGACGAGGGGGAGCGCCGGGGGCGTATCCGCGCCTTTGTCCTCGTATGCGAGGAAGGGTGCCATGGGAGCGACAGTAGGGCGGGCCGTCTTCTCGGTGCAATAAGATCTTTGCCCTCGGTGCAATCTCTGGTTCCAGGAGTCCCCATGGCCGACTTCCGGCTCATCGCCGACCGCATCGCCGAGGACATCGTCACCGGACGGCTCGGCCCCGGCCAACAGCTGCCCCCGCAGCGGTGGTTCGCCCGGCGGCACCGCATCGCGCCCTCCACGGCCGGACGGGTCTACGGCGAACTGGTGCGGCGTGGCCTGGTGGTGGGAGAGGTGGGGCGAGGGACCTTCGTGCGGGCCGCACCGGCCGTCGCGCAGGGGCGGGCGCTCATCGAGACGGCCACCTCCGCGCCCGTCAACCTCGAGCTCAACTACCCCTCGGCCGCAGGGCAGTCGGAGCTCGTTGCGGCCTCCCTCGCGCCGCTGCTGCGGGCCGACGTGCTGACGGAGGCCATGCGTCCGGGCGCCGCCGACGGGACCGCGGCCGCCCGCGAGAGCGCCGCCCGGCTGCTCGCCGTGCCCGGCTGGCGGCCGGACCCCGCCCAGCTGCTGTTCACCGGCAACGCCCGGCAGGCCATCGCCGCCGCCCTCGCCTCCCTGGTCCGGCCGGGCGGCCGGGTCGGCGTGGAGGAGCTGACGTATCCGCTGGTCAAGGAGATCGCCGGCCGGCTGGGGGTGGTTCTCGTCCCGCTCGCGGGTGATGCGGAAGGAGTACGGCCGGACGCCCTCGCCGCCGTCCACCGGGCCGCTCCGCTCTCCGCCCTCTACCTTCAGCCGACGCTCCACAACCCGACGTCCTCGACCACGAGCGAGCGGCGGCGGGGCGAACTGGGCGATCTCGTCGTCGCGTTGGGGCTGCCGGTCGTCGAGGACCGCATCTGGTCCTTCCTCCGCCCGGACGCCGCCGCGTTCGCCGCGCACGCCCCGGGGCTGACCCATGTCGTCGACGGGCTGTCCAAGCGGGTCGCGCCGGGGCTGACCGTCGGCTTCCTCCTCGTACCGGAGGGTCGGGCGGAGGCCGTGGGGGCGGCGGTGCGGTCCGGCGGGTGGAGCGCGGGGCGGTTCGCGCTGGAGGCGGCCGTGCGGTGGACGGCTGACGGGGTGGTGCGCCGGCTCGTCGAGGAGAAGCGGGCGGACGCCGCCCGGCGCCAGGCGATCCTCACCGAGCACCTGACCGCGCACCTCACCGAGCAGGGCGGGGTGGGCACGGTACGGACCGATCCGCACGCCTACTTCGCCTGGTGGGAGCTGCCCACGCCCTGGCGGGCCGACACCTTCACCGCCGCGGCCGCCGCGCACGGCATCGCCGTCACCCCGGGGACCGCCTTCGCCGTCGACCCGCACCGCACCCCGGACGCGGTCAGGCTCGGACTCGCGTCGGCTCCGGAGGAGGAGTTGGCACGGGCGCTGCGCACACTCGCCGCCGTCGCAGCAGGCGGACCGCCGGGGAGGGCCGGCGGATGAGCCAGGTCGCCGCCGCCACCGTCAGGCCGAGCGCGAGCAGCAGCCAGGAGGCCGTCCGCAGGGTGGCGGTGAGGGCGTCGTACACCGCGCCCGCGGCCGGGCGGTGGGCCTCGTCGGGGAGGTCGGAGAGGGTCAGGCGGCGGGCGATGGCGACGGCGAGACCCAGCAACGCGCCGCCCAGGGCGGTGCCGAGGGCCGTCGCCGTGACCGCCCGGCGGCGGGAGACCGCCAGGGAGATACCGGCCATCGCGAACACGACGGCTGCCAGGGGCAGCCAGAATCCGGCTACGTGGAGCACGTGGTAGCCCTTCCGGAGAGCGGCCAGTCCAGCTGGCGGGAGGAGTGCGACACGGGTGTGCTCCACCGGCACGCGGTCGGCGAACGGCACGTGGTCGGCGGTCAGTCGAAGCTTCAGCGGTGAGGTGACGGCCGCGAGGTCCACGGTCACCGGGTGGGAGTCGCGGTCGGCGCTCTCGTCGTTCAGCGCTCTCATCACGGCCGTGTGGGCCGCCTCGTTGCCCGCGTCCCAGGCCGTGCGGTAGGCGCGGGTCGCGGTGAAGGAGCGGACCGCGTCCCGCAGGAAGAGCGGGTTCAGCCCGGCCTCGCGTGCCACTCCGTCACTCACCGTGTCCGCGACGGCGTTCCGTACGGCGGGGTCGGAGGCGAGCGGCGCCATCGTGGCGACATAGCCGCGTGTGTCGGTGAGGCCGTACGCCGCCCAGGCCGCGAGCGCACTGATCGGCACGAGCAGGCAGGACAGCGCGACGAGGACGGCCGAGAGGGCGGTCCGCAGGCTTGGGGACACCCCTCCAGGCAACGGGGTCCGGGCGGGGAACGCGAGCCCATGGCGGCCGTCCGGGTGGCGCCCCGCGCAGGCCTCGCGACGCGCTCCGGTGGAGGGTTCACCCGAACGGGTGTTTCCTGGTTCTGGGGAGAAGGAGGTCGATCATGCGCACCACTTTGGCCCTGCGGACTCTGGCCGCGGCCCTGCTCACCGGTGGCACCCTCGCCGGGGCGACCCTCGGAACCACGGCGGCGGCAGCCCCTTCGACCAGCGGCGGCGACGGGAACAGCTCGATCAGGGGCACCGTCGTCTCCCGCTCCGAGCTGAGTGTGCGACAGGACCCCACCACTCGCTCGCCCGTCGTCGCGACGCTCGCGCCCGGCAGTCACGACCGTGTGCAGTGCAGGGTCAAGGGGCAGAGCGTCAACGGCAACCCGGACTGGTACTGGCTCTTCGGCGCCCAGGGCTGGGCGAGCGCCGCCTTCGTGGACACCGGCGGCGCGCGGGTGCCCGACTGCGCCGATCCGTGCCCGCGGTGGAAGAACGGCGACTGGACCAACTGGGACGACCCGTTCACCAACGTCTCGGTCAGCGTCTCGGCCTCCGTGACGTTCAGCTTCTCCGGCTCCTGGAGCGTCAGCACCTCCGGGACATCAGGAACCTCGTCGGGTGACTGGGAGTGGGTCCCGGTCGGCCGGTGAGTGGAGGGATGAGGGAAGGCACGGGCCCCGGCGTCACAACGCCGGGGCCCGTGTGCGTCCTTGCGCGGACGCCTGCGGTGGGCGGATCAGCGGATACGTTTCCCTGCCGCGTCCTCCTGTGTGTAGAAGCGGTAGAACAGGGTCAGGAAGACGCCTGCCGAGATGGCCAGGGACATCCCCACGGAACGCAGGACGGTCGCGCCGGTCTGGCTGTAGAGGAAGCCGAAGGCGCAGCCGGCGAACGCCGTCCACAGCAGGGCGTGCAGCTCGCGCCGCATGTGTGGGGCCAGGGCGTGGATGCCCGTCCACAGGGCCGCGAACACGATCGCGCTCACGAAGCCGAGCAGCAGG
This sequence comes from Streptomyces sp. NBC_00080, assembly GCF_045041255.1. NCBI lineage: Bacteria > Bacillati > Actinomycetota > Actinomycetes > Kitasatosporales > Streptomycetaceae > Streptomyces > Streptomyces sp. NBC_00080. Next base: position 4,662,567 of record NZ_CP108235.1, on the reverse strand, counting down.
TTCCAGCCGGTGATGGGGCCTCCGGAGCGGTTGTTGGCCGCGACCCAGTAGCCGTAGACGAGCCCCAGTGCCACGGGTGTCGTCCACTCCGCGGCCCGGTGGGCCCGTTCGCTGAAGACATCGGGCGTACGGGACCGTGCGGACGGTGTCCGTGTGCCTGACGCGGGTGCCGCATGAGCCATGAGAGGACTCCTCTCTCCTCGCCCCCCGCCTTCCAGGGCACACCTGGCCGGGGGCGGTGGCAAGTCGGCTGCACCGGGTTCCTGCACCGGGTTCGTCCGCCGGTTCCCGGATGCGGGCGCCGCGCCCCCGTGTTTCGCTGACCTCATGGAGTCCGGTGTGGACGACGACGCTCTTCGCGGTGCTCGCCCCGCGTCGGGAGCGCCTGTGCGGCCGGGAGCGCCTGTGCGGCCGGTGCCGCCGGGGCAGCCTGTGCCACCGGCCGACGAAGGCCCCGTAGGGGGACGTTTGCAGGGCTGAGGGTCCCCTTTGCACCCGCAGCGGTTACGGTGCTGAGGTACGTGATCGACAGGGGAGGGGACCATGCGGGAGGGGACCATGCCCGGAACCGTGCTGCTGCTCGCGGCCTCGCCCATGGGCAAGGGATGTCTGGTGGACGCGGCCTCCGTGCTCCCCGTGCTCGCGGCCGTGCCACCTCCCGTGCTGGCCGGCACCGACACCGCGAACGTCGTCGAACTCGCCGATCCGCTGGATCCACAGGCCGTTCTCACCCGGCTGCGGGCCGCCGCGGTGGCCCCCGGGCCGCTCACCCTGTTCGTCGCGGGTCAGCTCCAGCTCGACCGGCGGCAACGGCTGCCCCACCTGGCGCTCGCCCGTACGACGCCGCCGACGGTGCGGTACACGGCGTTCCCGTGGCACTGGTTCCGGGAGGAGCTGCGGCTGCGGGCGCCCGGCTCCACGACGCTGATGCTCGATCTGCGCGCGGACCCGGAGACCTGGGACTGGCTGCGGGGGAACACCCTGGACTGCGGGCCCGCGGTCGCCGTCTACGGGCGGATCGCGCCGCCGCCGGGCCGTCGGGCCGTCGCCGCGCCGTCGTACATGAGAGCGGTCGCGACGATACTGCGCAGCGGAGGCCGTCCGGCGGTCGAGCGGTTGCACCAGGCGGCGCTGGCCCGCATCGCGGGAGACGGCGAGGTGGGCGACCTGGTACTCACCCCCTGGTCCACCCCCACCACCTCCCACGCGCCTGCCGACACGCGTGCACCCCTGGCGCCGCTCGCACCGCCGGCTCCGGGCGTGCCTGCCGCGTTCGCCGAACCAGGCGCCTCGCGTGCACCCCTCGCGTCGCTCGCACCCGCCGCTTCCGGAGTACCTGTCGTGTCAGGCGCCCCCGTAGCCCCGGGCGCACCTCTGGCCTCGGCCGTACCCGACGCTCCCGGCGTGTCCGCCGCCTCGGGAAAGCCTCTCACTTCGGCCGTACCCGCAGCTCGCGGCGTACCCGCCGTCGCCCGGGCCGCATCTCTCGCCCCGGCCACACCTGCCGCTTCTGACGCACCTGGCGTGCCCACCGCTTCCGGCGTCCCCGGCGTGCCCACCGACTCCGCCGCATCTGCCACCCCCGGCGTGCCCGGCATACCCGCCGACCCCCACGTCGCCATCTCCACCGCCGTGCGGGACGGGCGGCACGGTGATGCCGATGTTCTTGCCGCTCGGCTGGAGCAGGCGGCCGCCGTCTCGTGGGGGGTCGGGTCGGAGGAGGCGTTGCACTGGGGTGAGGTGCGGGCGGATCTGGCGATGTTCGCGGGGGACGCCGAGCGCAGTTGCCGTACCTGGATGGCGGTCGCCGTCGCCCGGTTGGAGGCCGGGCAGCCGGTCGACGCGCCCGCCGTGGAGGCGGCGGTCGACCGGGCGCACCACCAGTGGGGGCGGATCCCCGACGTGCCGCGGGCCCGCGCGCTGGGCCCCGAGATCGCGCAGCTGCGCGGCCGGGTACCGGGCCGCCGCGAGGGCGCGCTGGACCACGTCCGGCAGCAGTTGCGGCAGCTTCAGAAGCAGGGCTGAGCCGTCCCGGCGACGAAGCGGCCGCCGGCGGACAGGCGGGAGAGTTCGAGGCGCCCGGCGTCGGGCCCTAGCGGCGCTCCGCCGTCTCGTGCCGGGACGCCGGGGAGGCGGGACCGGCGTCCGTCGCTCTGGCGGGGCCCGCGTTGGCCGCGGTGATCAGGGCCGTCACGGTCAGGACGGCCGCGGCGACTGCCCTGACATAGGGCGCGAAAGGGCGTGCGGATGGGCGTCCGGGCACGGCTACCTCGCAACGTCGGCGACTGCGATACTCACGTCAGCAAGCTGTTAAGCATGCTTAACTCGCCGTTTAACCTAGGGGCTGAGATAGTCCAACGACAAGAGGCACAGGGGTAGTTGGGGGAGCCGGGCGTGGGAGAGCGGGACGAACCGGAGGTCGTCGGTCGCCGGGTGCAGCGACTGCGGGTCGAACGAGGCCTCACACAGCGGCAGTTGGCCGAGCCGACGTACACCCCCGCCTACGTCTCCACGCTGGAGGCCGGCCGGGTGCGGCCCTCCGACGAGGCGCTCAAGCACATCGCCGAGCGGCTCGGTGTCGACTTCGAGGAACTGGCGACCGGCCGCCCCGCCCGTCTCGTCACCGATCTGCGGCTCCGTCTCATCGAGGCCCAGCGGGCGCTGGCCACCGGGGCGGCGGAGGAGGCGGCCCTGCAGTACTCCGGGCTGCTCGCGGAGGCCGAGGAGCACGGGCTGGCGGCGGAGCAGGCCACCGCGCTGCTCGGCCTCGGGGAGTGCGGGATCGACACGGGAGACCTGGACACGGCGCTGCGCTGCTTCGAGCGTGCCGAGGCCGCTCTCGCGCACGCGCCGCTCCCCGCCCGCGTCCCCGCCCTGCGCGGCCGCGCCGTCGCCCACTACCTCACCGGTGAACTCCGCTACGCCGTCTACCTGCTGGAATCCACCCTCGACGAGCTCAACCGGGGCGGGCTGCACGACCCCGACGCGCTGCTCCTGCTCTACGCCTCCGTCATCGGCCCGTACATGGACATGGGCGCGCAGGCCCGCGCCGCGCAGGCCGCCGAGTTCGCCCTCGCCCTCGCGCCCCAGGTCGGCGACCCCGCGCTGGTCGCCCGGATGCACCGGTCCGTCGCCCGCACCCTGCTCGCCGAGGGCCGCCTCGCGGAGGCCGACGCCTCACTGGCCAAGGCGTCCGAGCTCTACCGTCAGCTCCAGCTCCGTACCGAGCTGGCCAACTGCCACTGGATGCGCGGCTACGTCTACGCGCAGAACGGTGAACTGCAGCGCGCCGAGGACGAGTTGAAGCAGGCCCAGGCCATGCTCTCCGCGCAGCGCGCCGCCCTCTACAGCAGCCAGGTCGCCGTCGAGCTGGCCGACGTCCTGCACCGGCGGGGCAAGTCGGAGGAGGCCGCCGCGCTGCTGCACACCGTCCTCGGGGATCTGTCGCCCGAGCGGGGCGCCGTGCACTCCGCGGGGGCGCACCGGCTGCTCGGGATCATCGCCGAGGACGCGCGGGACACGGAGGCGGCGGAGGAGCACTATGTGCGCGCCCTCAGCCTGCTGGAGCGGGCGGGGGCCGCGGGGGATCTCGCCGATCTGTGCCGGATGCTGGGGGATCTGCTGCGGCGTACGGGGCGGGTGGAGGCGGCGCTCGACGCGTATCGCACGGGGCTGGGGCACCGTACGGCGCCGGGGACGACGACCCTGGGGCCGGCGCCCGCGCAGCCGCCGCTGTAGTCACAGCATTCTCTTGGGAAAGTGGCCGGTCGGGCACAGCCGTCGTCGTTAGCTTGCGAGGCGTGCAGAATCAACGGACTGTGGCCGACGGCCTGCGGGTCGCCGTGCGTGCGTCCGTGTACGCCGTGCTCGGGGGCGCCGCGCTCATCGCCATCGCGACCGTCGTGTCCGTTCTCGGGCCACTGCTCGCGCTCGACCTCTACACCCCGCCGGTGGCCGCCTGGTGGACGGTGTTCACCGCCGTCGCCGTCCAGGGGGTGCCCTTCCTGCTGCTCGGTACGGTCGTCTCGGCGGCGATCGGCGCGTTCGTGCCGGAGCGGGTGTTCCGGCGGCTCCTGCCGCGCAACCCCGCGCTCGCCGTACCGGTGGCCGGACTCGCCGGCGCCGTGCTGCCCGGCTGCGAGTGCGCCTCCGTGCCGGTGGCCGGAAGCCTGATGCGGCGCGGGGTCGCCCCGGCGGCCGCCCTCGCCTTCCTGCTGTCCGCGCCCGCGATCAACCCGGTCGTGCTCGTCGCGACCTCCATCGCCTTCCCGGGCCAGCCGAAGATGGTCCTGGCCCGGCTGCTCGCCTCGCTCGGCACCGCCGTGCTGATGGGCTGGCTGTGGGCGCGGTTCGGGAAGGAGAAGTGGCTGCGGCTCCCGGGGCGCGGCACGCCGTCGGCGCACGCCACCGGTGCCCGCGCCTTCCTCGCCGGACTCCAGCACGACTTCCTGCACGCTGGCGGCTTCCTGGTGCTGGGCGCGGCGGCCGCGGCGACCTTCAACATCGCCGTCCCGCGCTCGGTGCTCGACCTCTTCACCGGGTCGCCCTGGATCGCGGTGCCGCTGCTGGCCGTACTGGCCGTCGTGCTGTGCGTGTGCAGCGAGGCCGACGCCTTCGTCGCCGCCTCCCTGAGCGCCTTCCCGCCCACCGCGCGGCTGGCTTTCATGGTGGTGGGCCCGATGGTGGACCTGAAGCTGCTCGCCCTCCAGGCGGGCACCTTCGGCAGGTCCTTCGCCGTACGGTTCGCGTCGACGACCTGGATGGTGGCCGTGGCCGCCAGTGTTCTCGTGGGGTGGTGGCTGCTGTGAGGCGGTACGGACCGGCGGCGCTGCTCCTCCTGACGGGCGGCGCGGTCCTGCGGATCACCCTCTTCGGCGATCTGTACCTGCGCTACGTGCAGGCGGGCCTACGGCCTTACCTGATCGTGTCCGGGGTCGCCCTGGTGCTGCTGGGACTCGTGACGGCGGTCCTGCGCCACCGCACGCCCGGCCCTGACGAGGACGTCCACCACGAGGACGTCCACCACGAGGACGTCCACCACGAGGACGACGACGGGCACGCCGGGCACGCCGGTCACGAGGGGCATTCCCACGGCCCCGCCGGACCCCGCGTCGCCTGGCTGCTCACGCTCCCCGCCCTGGCGCTCCTCCTCTTCCCGCCCCCGGCCCTCGGCTCCTACAGCGCCGGCCGTGAGGCCGCCCAGCGGGCCGCGCAGGGCGTAGGTGCCTTCCCGGCGCTCCCGGCGGGGAACCCGGTCGAGCTGACGGTCGCCGAGTTCAGCTCGCGCGCGATCTACGACAGCGGACGCTCGCTGAAGGGCCGTACCGTCCGCCTGACCGGCTTCGTCACCCACGGCGACGACGGCACCTGGTACGTCACCCGCCTCGTCGTGACCTGCTGCGCCGCGGACGCCACCACCGGCAAGGTCGAGATCCGCAACGCGGACGACGACGTCCTGCCCGCCGACACCTGGGTCACCGTCACCGGCGCCTGGCGTCCGAAGGGCAGGCTCGGCTCCGACGCGGCCTGGCCGCCGGTCCTGGACGCGGCCACGGTCACGCAGGTGAAACAGCCGGCGGATCCGTACGAGAAGCCGTAGCCGAGGCAGGTTGTCCCGGCGAGCGGGAGGGGTACCCGGCGCACCACGGGAGGTGATCCGGCCCGTCCACGCAGGTGATGGCAGGTGATGACCATGGACCACCGGGATCGGGATCGGGACCGGGTCGCCGAGGTCATCGCCGAGGAGATGCGCGGCGCCGGTCCGCCGGAGGTGCCGCAGCGGCTGTGCGACGCCGTGCTGAAGCTGCTGCCGGTGAGCGGGGCGAGCATGTCCCTGCGCGGCGACGGGATTCCGGTGCCGCTGAGCGCGAGCGACGAGCGGGCCGCGGATGTGATGGAGATGCAGGTCAGTCTGGGGGACGGGCCCTGCTTCGAGGCGGTCGAGACCGGTTCGGTGGTCTCCGCCGGGGATCTGATGTCGAGCCGGGACGCCTCCCGCTGGCCGGTGTTCGCCCAGCAGACGGCGGCGCTCGGGGTGCGGTCGGTGTACGCGTTGCCGCTGGGCGACCGCGCGGTGTGCGTGGGCACCCTCGATCTCTACCGGGACGTGCCCGGCGAGCTCGCCGCCGAGGAGGTACGCAGGGCGCGGGTGGTGGCCGAGATCGTGACGGACGCGCTGGTGGCGCTGCCGCGGGCCGAGTCGGACGACCCGGACGCCGTCGGCCTGTGGCTCAGCCCGCTGGCCACCGACCACGACGACGTGTACCGGGCCGTCGGGATCGTGATGGCCCAGCTCGGCGTCGCCGCGGACGAGGCGCTGTCGCTGCTGCGCGGCCACGCCTTCGCGAGGAGCCGTACGGTGCTGGACCTGTCCCACGATGTGGTCGCCCTGCGAACGCGCTTCGACGACGACCCACCCCTCTGACCCCCCCCTCTGACCCCAGCCCCTGGCCCCGCCCGTCCGGCCCCGCCTTTCCGATCCCGCCCCTCCGACCTCTGACCCCGCCCCCCCGACCCCGCACCCGCGCACACTCGCCGGGGCGCTCGCCCCTGTGCCTCAGACCCGCACCTTTCCCTGCTGTCTGACGTCGGCCAGTCGGCGGACGCCGAGCTGGACGGCCGCCTGGGTCGCCGCGTTCGGCGCGTCGTTCAGGCCGCCGTTGGTGAGGGCGAAGGAGTCCTCGCCGGCCCGGACGGCGGCGACGTCCAGGGTGAGGGCGGTCGGATCGCCGCCGGGGTTCTCCTCGGCCGTCGCCCAGACCGTCAGGGTCACGCGCAAGCCCTGGCGGACGTCGCCCACCTCCGGCAGCGGCAGCTCGGAGACCTGCGCGTCCAGCACGGCGTCGCCGGTCGCCTTGGCCGTGAACCGGGCGCACTTCTGCGGCATCGTCTTCAGCCAGGCCAGTCGGGCGTCGACGTCCGCCGGACGGCTGCCGCTGAGCTGGTAGCGCAGCTGGGCGCCGGCGTCCGGGTCGTCGAGTCCGACGACCGCGCGGGCGGGGCCGCCGAGCAGCTCGTCGGCGTAGAGGGCGTCGAGGAGTTTCTGGCAGTCGGGGACCGACGTGGTCGCCTTGAGCATGCCGTCCCGCCAGGTGGCGGCGCCACGGGTCGGGGTCCAGGGCGCGCCGAGGTCGGTTTCGGTGATGAGGGCGGCGCGCGCCTGCGCCTCGGTGAGGACGGGCGAGGTGGTCGGCGCGGTGGGCCTGGCCGACGACCGTTCGACGGTCGGGGTGGCCGGGGCGGCGGTCGGCGGGTGTTCCAGACCGAGGGTCGCGCAGCCGCTGGTGAGGGTGGCGACGGTGACCAGGAGGAGCGTGGAGGCGAGGAGGGGGGGACGGGCCATCGGGGGGTGCCTCCAGGGTGCGCGCGGGTGCCTCCTCTCACGGCAACACCGGTGCCACGAGCCGACCAGCGCGGCGGGCCGTACGGGTTACCGGCGTTGGTGCGGGCGGGTGGTGCGGGCGGCCGACGGGGCGGCAGCCGGGCGGGTGGTGCGGACCGGTGCCGGGGCGGTGGGCGGGCGGAGTGGGCGGCGCGGGAAAACGGATCGCCCGTGCCGGGTCCCGTTGCTACGGTCGTCGGCATGAAGCGCGCCCAGCCGTCCCTCACGACGACGCCGGACCCCGTCCCGGCGCGCTGATCCACGAACTGGATGTCCGTAGCCCCGGGGCGAGTGCCCCGGGGCTTCGACGTGCTCCGGTTCCTCGCCCCTCCCCGATCGAGGGAGCCCTCATGAACGACCGGAACCGCGACCCCGAGCACCACGACCCCGAGCACAGCCACGGCCATGACCACCGGCGCCTAGGCCGCGAGCTCGGCCTCTTCGACACCGACCCCCTGATGGGCGCGGGCCTGCCGTACTGGCTGCCGGACGGCGCGGTCGTACGTCACGCCCTGGAGGAGTACGTACGGCAGGCCGAGCGCGCCGCCGGCTACCGGCACGTCTACTCGCCGGTCCTCGGCAAGCGCGAGCTGTACGAGATCTCCGGTCACTGGGACCACTACAGCGAGGACATGTTCCCGCCGATGGAGCTCGGTGCCGAGGAGGTCGTGCTGCGCCCCAGCCTCTGTCCGCACCACGCGCTCATCTACCGTTCCCGCTCCCACAGCTACCGCGAACTGCCTCTCCGTATCGCCGAGTTGGGCGGGATGTACCGCTCCGAGCCGTCCGGTGTGCTCGGCGGGCTGACCCGCGTACGGGCGATCCAGCTCAACGACGCCCATATCTTCTGCACCCTGGAGCAGGCCGTCGAAGAGGCCCGGGCCGCCCTGGAACTCATCGGCCGCGCCTATGCCGACCTGGGGATCCGCCCGGCCCGGTACCGACTCTCCCTGCCGGGCGAGGGCGGTAAGTACGTGGCCGACCCGGAGCTCTGGCGGCGGGCGACCGGCCTGCTCCGGGAGGTCCTTCGGCAGGCGGGCGTCGCCTACGAGGCCGTCGAGGGCGAGGCCGCCTTCTACGGTCCGAAGATCGACGTACAGATCACCGACCGCGCGGGCCGCGAGGCGACCCTGTCCACCGTCCAGATCGACTTCCACCAGCCCGAACGCTTCGACCTGCACTACATCGGCGCCGACGGGGCGAAACACCGCCCGGTGATGGTGCACCGCAGTGTCATCGGCAGTGTGGAACGGGCCGTGGCGCATCTCCTGGAGGAACACGGCGGCGCGTTCCCCGTGTGGCTGGCGCCGGTCCAGCTGGTCGTGCTGCCGGTGTCCGAGGCGCAGGAGGGACAGGCGGCGGAGCTGGTGCGGCGGGCGGTGGCGGCAGGGCTCAGGGCGGAACTCGCCGGGCCGGACCGGGGCAGCCTGGGGGCCCGGGTCCGGGCGGCGCGGCTGGTGCCGTACCAGGCGGTGCTCGGGGAGCGGGAGGCGCAGGGCGACCTGGCCGCCGTCCGGCTGCGCGACGGCCGCCGCCCGGGGGCGCTGCCCGCCGACGAACTGGTCCGCCGGATCGGGGAGCGGGCGGCGGCGCGCGGGACCGGGCTGTGGGTGTGAACGCGCCCGCATAGGGTCGGTGGCGACGGCGAACGTGGTGCGGAAGGAGTCCCCGAGGTGACCGAGCAGCCCATCCCCGTGATCATCGACTGCGACACGGGTGTCGACGACGCCCTCGCGCTGCTGTTCGCGGTACGCCATCCCGGCCTGGACGTGCGGGCGGTGACGTGCGTGGCCGGGAACACGGACGTGGACGGCGTGGTCCGCAACACGCTGACCGTGCTGGAGTACGCGGGCGCCGGGGACATCCCGGTCGCCCGGGGCGCCGAGCGGCCACTGATCGAACCGGTCCGCACGGCAAGCCATGTGCACGGCCGGGACGGCATGGGCGACCTCGGGCTGCCCGCCCCGACCCGCAGAGCGGTCGACGTGGACGCGGTCACGCTGCTGCGCCGGGAGATCCTCGCCTCCCCGCGCCCGGTCACCCTCGTTCCCACCGCCCCGCTGACGAACATCGCCCTGCTGCTGCGCACCCACCCGGAGGTGACCCGCAACATCGAGCGGATCGTGTTCATGGGCGGCGCGGTGACGACCGGGAACGCCACGCCGGTCGCGGAGTTCAACGTGTGGCACGACCCGGAGGCGGCCGCGGTCCTGCTCACCGCGGGCGTGCCGATCACCATGTACGGGCTGGACGTCTTCAAGCGGGTCCTGGTGCCGGCGGCGGACGTGGCGCGGCTGCGGGCGAGTCCGGAGCCCCGCCTGCGGCTGGCCGGCGAACTGCTCGCCCACCGCGACCCGGCCACCTCCGGCGACCCCACGCCCACCGGTGGCCTCGGCGACGCGGGCGCTGTCTGCGCGGTGGCCGACCCGGCGGGCCTGACCACCGAGCTTCTCCCGGTGGAGGTCTCGCTGGCCCCCGGTCCGGCCCGCGGCCAGACGGTCGTCGACCGCCGCCCGCGCCCCGGCGAGTCCGAGATCCACGAGGGCGCACGCGAACAGACCCTCGTGGACGTGGCGTTGGACGTGGACGTGGAGCGCTACGTGAAGCTGTGGCTGACCGCGCTGGAAGGCTAGCCCGCAAGCCCCGCGACCTCCACGTGCTCCACAAGCCCCCTCAAAGCGGAACGCGGGCCTGGGGACATGGTCCCCAGGCCCGCGTCACGTCGGCCGAGTCAGCCGCTCAGGCCGAGCCGGCCACTCCGCCGGCCGGCCGAGCCGAGTCGGCCACTCATCCGAGTCAGCCGCGCAGCGACTTGCGGCGCCGGGTCGCGACGACGATCGCCGCGCCGCCCGCCAGCAGTGCGGCCGCGCCGCCCGCGATCAGCGGGGTGTTGCCGTCCGCACCGGTCTCGGCGAGGTCACCGCCGCCACCGTTCGGCGTGGGGGCCGGCGCGCTCGTCGACTCGGACGCGGACGGCGTCGGCGTGCTCGACTCCGGCGCGGACGGCGACGGAGACGTGCTCTCGGACGCCGACTCGGAAGGCTCCGACGGCTCCGAGGGCTTCGACGGCTCCGACGGGGTCGAGGCGGACGGCGACGGCGACGACCCGTCCCCGGCCGGCGGGGACGACGGCGGCTGTTCGGTGACCGTGCAGTCCTTCGTGCCGCCGTTCCAGGCCGCGATCAGCTTGTCCTTGATGACCGGACGGTCCGGCCCCTTGGGCAGGTCGCCGTGGACGAACCCGTCCTTCGCGTCGAGCTTGCCGTCGAACTTGACCGCGCCCCGGTAGAGGTCGATCTGGGCGAAGCAGCCCGCGTCGGGCACGGCGATGTCGAGGGTGTCGGTCTGGCCGGGCTTGACCGTCACGCTGTCGAAGTCGACGAAGACCTGCTCGCCGGAGGTGCGGAAGCTGGAGCCGTGGGCGAGGTAGGAGGCGAGGGAGGCGGTGCACGTCGACGCGTCGCCGGCCGCGCGGACCTTGACGTGGATCTTGCCGTCCTCGCTCGGCCTGAGGTTCTGGTCGTCGACCCGGACCGAGTCGTAGAAGTGTGTGCCGTCGAGCGAGAACTGGCAGCGGTCGGTGCCCGTCTCGGTGCCCGCGCCCGTCCCCGGCTGGTACTGGCCGCCGGACTTCCAGCCGTCGCCACCGGGCGTGCCGGTACCGGCGAAGGCGCCGGAGGCGGCGGCTACGGAGGCGGCGCACAGGGTGAGCGAAGCGGCGCCCGTCCCCAGCAGGCGGCGCACGGTGACACGTCTCGCTATGGACATGCGTATCCCATTCTTGGCGAGTGCCAGGACTGATCGGCCAGAGCTGAATGGCCGGGGCTGATTGGTCAGATCAGAAGAAGAAACACCAGGCCCTCCGGTCACAGGGGCCACAGCGTGGGCCCATCGTCGTGCGGACCACAGACCGCTGTCAACCTGCGTCAAACCTCAGGGAGTTCAAGGTTCCGTCACATCTCCCTCACGTTCGGAATGATCCACTCCGAACGGCCCGCACGTTCACTTTCCGGGCAAGATGGACAGACTTCCGCTCATGACCGACTTCTCCTCCCACCGCCCCGACTGGTGGCGCCAGGCCGTCGTCTACCAGGTCTATCCGCGCAGCTTCGCCGACGCCGACGGCGACGGACTCGGGGACCTGCGCGGCGTCACCGACCGGCTGTCCCACCTGGCCGGCCTCGGCGTGGACGCCCTGTGGCTCTCCCCCTTCTACCCGTCCGAGCTCGCCGACGGCGGCTACGACGTCGCCGACCACCGGGACGTGGACCCGCGCCTGGGATCCCTGGCCGACTTCGACGCGCTGGCCGCCGAAGCCCACCGCCTCGGTCTGAAGGTGATCGTCGACCTCGTCCCCAACCACACCTCCCACCAGCACCTGTGGTTCCGGGAGGCACTGGCCGGCGGCCCCGGCTCCCCGGCCCGCGAGCGCTATGTCTTCCGTGACGGACGCGGCCCGAGCGGCGAACTCCCGCCCACCGACTGGCAGTCGGTCTTCGGCGGCAGCGCCTGGCAGCGCGTCCCCGACGGCCAGTGGTACCTGCACCTCTTCGCCCGTGAGCAGCCCGACCTGAACTGGGACCACGAGGAGGTCCGCGAGGACTTCCGCACCACCCTGCGCTTCTGGTCCGACCGGGGCGTGGACGGCTTCCGCGTGGACGTGGCCCACGCCCTCGCCAAGGACCTCGCCGAACCCCTCCGCGACCTGGGCACACCGGAACTCGCGGGCGAGGACGCCCTCGACCGCCTGCCCCCCGGCACCCACCCCTTCTACGACCGCGACGAGGTCCACGAGATCTACCGCGACTGGCGCCGCGTCCTCGACTCCTACACCCCACCCCGCACGGCCGTCGCCGAGGCCTGGGTCCCGGGTGCCCGGCGCGCCCTCTACGCCCGCCCCGAGGAACTGAACCAGGCGTTCAACTTCGAGTATCTCCAGGCGAGCTGGGACGCCGAGGAGATCCGTACGGTCGTCACCGACTCCCTGGCCACCGCCCGCGCCGTCGGAGCCTCGGCCACCTGGGTGCTGTCCAACCACGACGTCCTGCGCCACGGCTCGCGCCTCATGCTGCCGCCGGGCACGGACGACAACGCCTGGCTGCTCTCCGGCGGCCACGCCCCGCCCGTCGACGAGGCGGCCGGTCTGCGCCGGGCCCGCGCGGCGACGCTGCTGATGCTGGCGCTGCCGGGATCGTCGTACGTCTACCAGGGCGAGGAGCTGGGCCTGCCCGAGGTCGCCGACCTGCCCGTCGAGGTGCTCCAGGACCCGCTCTGGGAGCAGACGGGCCGCGTCCGCAAGGGCCGCGACGGCTGCCGGGTGCCGCTGCCCTGGACGACGACGGGAGCGTCGTACGGCTTCGGCGTGTCCGGTGCCTGGCTGCCGCAGCCGCCCTACTTCGCGCGGTACTCCGTCGAGGCCCAGGAGGGCGTGCAGGGCTCCACGCTGGAGCTCTACCGCACGGCGCTGCGCCTGCGCCGCAAGCTGCTCGACGGCGAGGAGCTCGGCTGGCTGCGGGACGGCACCCCGCCGGGTGTGCTGGCGTTCGCCCGCCACGACGGCTGGCGGTGCGTGACCAACCTGTCGGACGCGCCGGTGCCGCTGCCGCCGGGCGAGGTACTGCTGAGCAGCGTTTCCCTCGACGGAGACGGGCTGCTGGGCCCGGACACGACGGTGTGGCTGGCCTAGGGAGACCCGTGCACCGCCGCCCCCATAGCCCACGGGACCACCCTGATCACGGGTGACCGGGTGGGGGTGAGCGCGGCGGGCGAGCCGGTGCGGATCGTGCCCGCGAGGGCCGCTAGAACATGCCCGTCAGGATCGAGCGAACTGACGACCCCGCGGCAGGACCCGGCCGACGCTTCCGTCGGCCGGGCTCCCTCGTGTCTGCGTCCGCCGGTTATCCGGCGTTGCCCGACACGGCGGCGTTCAGGTCCAGCGGGGTGGAGGTGGCGGTCGGCGGCGGGGTGAGGACGACCATGGGCTGGCCGGCGGGCGGGACCGGAGGGGTCATGTCCGACTGGGGCAGCTTCGGCGGTGTGGTCTGGTTGAACAGTGTGGTGTCGAAGTCGACCAGCCCTGTCTTCTCCATCACCGTGATGTGGTCCAGGACCGTGTCGTTGGCCTGGTCGGCGAGGGCTCGGACCAGCGTGTTCTTGGTCGTGGAACGGATCTTGGCGATCGTGTTGAAGATCGAACCGTGTGTCATCCGCAGGATGTTGGCGAAGTCGACGTCGAACTGCTTGCCGGTTTCCGCCTTCAGCTGGGTGACGAAGCCCTCCTGCTGAGGGCTGGCCACGTTGGGCAGCTGGATGTTCAGCATCGGCGCGATCTTGCGGCAGCTCTCGTCCAGTGCGCCGTGACCGTCGATCAGGTGCTCGCTGGCGGTGAGTACCGCTTTGCTCTGCCCCTTCTGGAGCCCGATCTGGCCCAGCGGGTACTCCCAGAGACCGGCGGCCCGCACCTTCACCACGAAGTCCCGGTCGCCCTCGGTCAGGGGACCCCACTGGGTGTTGGCGATGATCCGGTCCGTCGAGGTCGACACCGTGTCAAGTCCGAGCATCGATGGGTATGCCAGCGCGCTGAGTGTCAGAGTCAGCGCACCGCCGACGAACAGGGTTCCCATCATGTTTCGCGAAATTGGCACCGTGCCTCCTGCCCGGTCGGGGATTCCGCCGATGTGTCGATGTGCTGTGCCCGGTGGGGGCGGACGCACAGGAGTACGGACGCGGGGCCGATCGTACTCACCGTCCTGAGCGAAAAGTTGATGGACGGGTCACCCGGGCAAGGATAGGTTCCCATAAGGAACTCACTCGGAACTCGCTGAAGCCCGTGCAGGACACCGAAGGGACCCCTGGTGCAGCCGACCTGGACCGCCGTCGACGACTACTTCAACGACCTGCTGGTGGAGGAGGACGAAGCCCTGCGGGCGGCCGGCGAGGGCAGCGAGGCGGCGGGCCTGCCGCCGCACCAGGTGGCGCCGAACCAGGGCAAGTTGCTGCACCTGATCGCCCGTGTCCAAGGGGCCCGCAACATCCTGGAGATCGGCACCCTCGGCGGCTACAGCACGCTGTGGCTGGCCCGCGCCCTGCCCGAGGGCGGCCGTCTGGTGACCCTGGAGGCGGACGAGCGGCACGCGGAGGTGGCGGCGGCGAACATCGCGCGTGCGGGACTGGACGCGGTGGTGGACCTGCGGGTCGGCAAGGCGGCGGACACCCTGCCGGTGCTGGCCGCCGAGCTCGGTGACGAGCGGTTCGACCTGGTCTTCATCGACGCGGACAAACCGTCCAACCCGCTCTACCTGGAGTGGGCCCTGCGGCTGACCCGCCCCGGCAGCGTCATCGTCGGCGACAACGTGGTGCGCGAGGGCGCGGTCACGGACGCCGAGAGCACGGACCCCCGCGTCCAGGGAGTCCGCAGCTTCACCGAACTCATCGCGCGGAACCCCGGGTTGACCGCGACGGCGTTGCAGACGGTGGGCGGAAAAGGGTACGACGGATTCGTACTGGCGCTGGTGACGGATCGACGGACTGGCTGACGGACGGGCCGGCTGACTGACGAGGGGGCGAGGGGGCGTGGGGATGACGGTCGCGCGATTGGTCGGGATCACGTACTACCCGGTGAAGGGATGCGCGGGAACGGAGCTTTCGGAGGCGGTGCTGACGAGCACCGGGCTGCTGCACGACCGCACGTACGCGATCGCCGACGAGAAGGGCGACCTGCGCTGGCAGTGGGGCGACCCCGGGCTGGCCCTGATCACACCGGAGTCGACGGAGGGCGGGCTGACGCTGCGCGCACCCGGCCGGGACCCGGTGCGGGCGGACAGCGCGGACGTGCACGACTGGCTCACGGACGTACTGGGCACCCCGAGCACCCTGGTCCGGTCCCCGGCCGGCAACAGCGGCCGCCTGCACCTCGTCTCCCGGGCCAGCCTGGACGCCCTGAACCACCGGATCACGGAACGCGGAGCCACCCCCCTCCCGATGAACCGCTTCCGGCCCAACCTGGTGGTGGACGGCTGGGGCACCCCGCACACGGAGGACGGAGCCGCCCGCCTCACCATCGCCGACACCGAACTTGCCCACACCGAGGACACGATCCGCTGCGCCATCACGATGGTCGACCAGCGCACCGGCCGCCGCTCGGGCCCGGAACCCCTGCGTACCCTCGCGGACTACCGCCGGGCGGACGGCGGCGGCCTCGCCTTCGGCGCCTACTTCGAGGTACGGCGGGCGGGGAAGGTGTCGCTGGGCGACGAGGTGGTGGTCGGTCCGGGCACGAGCGAGGGTTCGGCTTCGAGCGGGACGCCCCGCCACAGCGCGCGGACGGCGGAGGTGCCGTCGTCGGACAGGTGATCGTCCGGCACGGCCCAGACCCGCACCGTCGTGGCATCGGCGGTGACCGCGGGCCAGCCGGGGTCACCGCAGGCGGCGAAGTCGGCCCAGGCCCGGAGCATGCGCCGGGACAGTGCCCGGTCCTGTGCGTCGGGGGCGCCGCCGATCAGGAAGTCGGCGCCCGCCGCGTCCAGGTTGCCGAAGGCGAAGGGGATGTCGGCGGTGTGCCAGGGCCGGGCCCCGCCACCGGGACGCGGGTGTCGGCGGGCGAACCGCGCCAGATACGCCCGGCCGCCGGCCCGGGCGTGCTGCTCGGCGAGCCGGCTGCTGTACTCGCCGAACACCGCGTCGCCGAAGATCGCCAGGTAGCGGTCCGGCACCGGAGCGTCGGGCATCAGCGCGCGGTATCCGGCGACCAGCCGGGCGGGCAGCGAGAGGGCCTCGGCGAAGTCCGCGAGTTCCGGCTCCGAGGCGACCTCCCGCACCGCGCCGACCTCGTGCAGGAACCAGTACTCCTCCAGGGTGTGGCACACCAGGAGGTCGACTTCGCGGGCGCTGCCGGAAGCGAGCGCGGAGAGCGGATCCACGGGCAGCACCTCGCCGTCGATCACCGGCTGGAAGACGACCGGGTCGAAGGCCTGGACCGCCGTCACGGGATCGTCCCCGCAGCTCCCGGCGACCTTGTCGGAGGCGGCCACCAGGGCCTGCGGTGACGCGGAGAGCAGCCCGGGACCGGTCGCGGCCACCCCGGCCTCCGCCGCGATCCTCGACGTGATCGCGGCGGCGACCTCGACGCCGAAGAAGGCCTGGGGCACGCTGTGCGCGACGACCCTGCGGAACAGCCCGCGCGCCTGCTCCATGGCCATCAGGCAGACGGCCGAACCCGCTCCGGCCGAGTGTCCGGCGACCGTGACGTTGCCGGGATCGCCCCCGAACGCGGCGATGTTCTCCCGGGCCCAGCGCAGCGCGGCCACCTGGTCGAGCAGCCCGCGGTTGTCGGGAAAGCCCGGCACATGGCCGAACCCCTCGAAGCCGACCCGGTAGTTGCAGCTGACCACGACCACTCCGGCCCGGGCGAGCGCGGCGCCGTCGAAGTCGGGCTGGGCGGAGGAGCCGAAGGTGTAGGCACCGCCGTGGATCCAGAAGAGCACCGGCAGCGGGCCGGTGTCCGAGGGGGGCCGCGCCCACACGTTGACGGTGAGCACCTCCTCGTCCCCCGGACGCCAGACCGGTGAACCGGGCAGCTCCGCGGACTGCGGCGCGACGGGTCCGAACGCCGTGCAGTCCCGTGACGCGCTCCACCCGGCGGCGGGCCGGGGCGCGCGGAAGCGGTGCGCGCCGAAGGGTGCGGCGGCATACGGGATGCCGAGCACGGCGGTGATCCCGTCGGGCGATCGCCGGCCGCGGACGATGCCGCCGGCCGTCCGGAACTCGGTCTCCGCCCACGGCTGTTCCCCCATGTGCCGAAAGCCTGCCACTCCCCGCCCGCCTGATCCACCGGATACCCGCCGACCCGGCGGCCGCTCCCGCGGGCGGACCCGTGACCGGTCCCACGGCCGGTCAGACGGTGCGCAGGAAGTCCGCGACGGCGGCGGTGAACTCCTCGGGCTTCTCCATGTTGAAGTAGTGCCCGGTGCCCTCGATCAGCACGGACCGGCCGTCCCGGACGCCGTCGGCCAGGCGTTGCGCCGAGGCGATCACGTCGGGGGTGTCCAGGGCGCCGTTCACCGTGAGCACGGGGACGTCGATCTTCGGTACCCGCGACCAGGTGTCGGTCACCCGGACGAGGTGGTCCTGCTCGCCGGGTGTGTGCTTGGAGAGGGTGTTCAGGGCCATCTCGCTCAGTCGCCGCGGGATGTCCGGGTCCACCTCGTCGAGGGTGCGGTGCGGGCCGGGCACATAGCTCAGGAACGCCTTCAGCCAGCCCTCGATGTCACCGGCGGCCAGGGTACGGACCGTCTCGGCCTGGATCGCCCAGTGCCAGGGGTCGGTGTCCTGGAACTCGCCGGTCGAGGCGCCGCCCACGACGGCCGCGCGCACCAGTTCCGGATGTTCGAGCAGGGTGTCGCTGACGATCACACCACCCATCGAGACGCCGACCAGCACCGCGGGGCCCGCGTCGAGGTGGCGCAGCAGCGCGGCGAGGTCGTCGGTCCAGCGGAAGGACCGGGTCGCGTTGGCGGAGGCGCCGTGGCCGCGTACGTCCGGCGCGATCACCCGGTGGGTGCGGGCCAGCGCCGGGATCACCGCGTCGAAGACACGGTGATCGACGAATCCCGAGTGGACCAGGACCACGAGCTGTCCGGCGCCGGCCTCGCGGTAGGCGAGGTCCCCGTCGGCGGAGGCGAAGTACTTCATGTCCGAAGCAGCAGTCATGACAACCAAGGTGTCATTCCGGGCGGGTTTTGGCAACCAAGGTGTCATGTTCTCCGGGTGCATCATGTGGGGGTGAACGACACCGACCCGTCTCTCCCCGCCGACGCCCCGCTCCCGCCCGACGAACTCGGCCACCGGCTCACCGAGGTCTTCGACCTGGTCGGCCCCCTCTACCGCCGCGCCCTGCGCAAGGTCGAACAGGGCGAGGCCGTCGAGGGGGCCTCCGTCGGGGTGCGCGGCGTGCTCGATCTGCTGCGTCGCAAAGGAGAGTTGACGGTCCCGCAGCTGAGCCGGAGCCAGGCACTGAGCCGGCAGTTCGTGCAGCGCATGGTCAACGACGCGGTGGCGCACGGGTGGGTGGAGACCCTCCCCAACCCCGCGCACCAGCGCTCGTCCCTGATCCGGATCACCGACGAGGGCCGGACCCTGATTGCCACCGTCCTGGACCGCGAGCACATGCTGAACCGCGAGGTCGGGGGCGAACTGACCGACGCCGAGGTGCGGGGCTGCGTGCGGGTGCTGACCGAGATGCTGAGGACGTTCGACCACGTCGACGTCGACGACTGAGAGACCTCGGGGCGCCCTAGGTGCCCTAGATGCCCTCGATGCGCTTCATGCCCTCCATGGCCTTCAGCTGGCGGCGGGTCTGGAGGGCGCGCCGGATCGTGTGGATGCGGACGGCCGTGAACACGGCGACGGCGAGGCCGAGAGCGGCCCCGATCCACTCCTGGTCCCGGATGGCCGCGTAGAAGAGCAGGCCACTGAACGGCACGCCGACGACGACGAGCAGGGGCTCGCGCACCCAGAACGGGAGGACGCGGATTACGAGACCGATCATGCGGTCACTTCAGCAGGAGCCGCCCGAGTGTGCTGTGACGGAGGCCACAATTCCGGGAGTTCCTGTGCGTATGGCGTGCAGAAACCGAGCGAGCGGGGCCGGTGCGGTGGTGAGGACGGTGCCGGGGGCGTCGGACTCACGGAGGTGGAGCGCGGCGGGGGTGGAGGCGAGTTCGACGCAGTCGTTGCCGTCGCCGCCACCGGAGAAAGACGACTTCTGCCATTTGCCCGGGGTGCTCATGGTGCGCCTCACAGTTCCTTGGCCAGTCTGTGGATGAAGTCACGCGACCTGTCAGGTTCGAGTGACGCCGTCTCCACAGTATGGAAGAGCGCTCGGAACGCGCTGAGTTGGGACTCGGAGTCGATGAAGACTGTGCCGTGCGGCGCATCACGGACCACCGTGTCCAGTTTGGGGACGGCGCCGCCCACGTACGTCATGGAGCTACCGGCCCGGGAGAAGCCGTCCAGGTCGAAGGGGATGACGCGCAGGGTGATGTGGTCCGCCTCGGAAAGCTCGGCGAGGCGCACGAGCTGAGCCTGCGAGGCCGCACGGTCACTGACCCTGATGCGTAGTGCCGACTCGTGGATGACCACCTTGTACGGGATGGTGATCTCCTGTCGCGCCATTCGGTGGCGGACGCGCAACTCAAGCTCTCCGGGTGTGAGCTCAGGCAGTCGGGACGAGAAGACGGCGCGAGCGTAGGTCTCCGTCTGAAGCAGGCCCGGCACGTACAGCACAGCCACTTCGTCCCGGAACCTCGCGTGGTGATCCAGTTCGGACAGGTCCAGGAATGATGTCGGTAGTAGTCCGCGGTACTCCTCCCACCAGCCACGCGTCCTGTCGGTGGCCATCGCGACCAAGGCGTCGATGAACTCGCCGTTCGTGCAGGCGTAATGGGAAGCGAGCCGACGTAGCCGCTCCTCGCTCACGCCGGTGACGCCGGACTCGATCTGGCTGATCTGGACGTTGCTCACGCCGAGAAGTGCGGCCGCCTGGCGGGCGGAAAGTCCCGCCGCCTCGCGAAGCCTGCGCAGTTCCACCGCCAGGCGCATCTGACGTGCTGTTGGTTCGCGCCTGGTCGTCATCGACACCCCTTGCTCAACACGCCCGAGAGCGCGACCCGTTCGGGGCCAGATTACGCGATCGGCTTGCTGCACCGAAACATTCAGTTCTACCGTCGGTGACGCACCGCACACGCTGCGGAAGCGCACCGCTTCGTCCTGCCATGACGGCTGCGGCAATGCCACCGCGCGTAAATCCCCTCACGCCACTCGGAGTTGACGCATGTCCGATCCCTGGGAGTACTCCCTCTACATCCCCAGCGACCCCCGCGCCGTGACCGTCTGCCGCCGCACCCTGCGCCTGATCCTCACCCTGCACGGCCTGATCCACCTCGTGGACACCGCGGAGCTGCTCGCCTCCGAGCTGGTCTCCAACGCCGTACGGCATACCAAGGGACCGGCCTGCCTACGCCTCCGCTTCCGGGACGGCATCCTCCAGATCGGTGCCTGGGACGCGGACCCCGAGCCGCCCGAGCCGCCGGGACCGCTGGAGGACCTGACCGACGCCGAGAACGGCCGAGGCATGGCGCTGGTCCGGGCCTGCTCGGACCTCTGGCACTGGCAGCCGCTGTCGCGCATGGGGCGTCGCGGCAAGCTCGTGTGGTGCGAACTGAACGCGGCGTAGCTCGTTGATCACGTCGGACAGAAAGGAGAGCCGATGGTCGGCTCGTCGCACGAGGCACTGCACCGGATCTTCCAGAAGGATCCGGCACTCCTGACCCGTGCCCTGCAAGAGGTGTTGCACGTGCCCTTCCCGGAGCCGCGCGAGT
Source organism: Streptomyces sp. NBC_00080 (assembly GCF_045041255.1). NCBI lineage: Bacteria > Bacillati > Actinomycetota > Actinomycetes > Kitasatosporales > Streptomycetaceae > Streptomyces > Streptomyces sp. NBC_00080. The sequence continues at coordinate 4,641,810 of NZ_CP108235.1, read as the reverse complement.
TCGCTGCCATGAACGTCGACCTCACCGAGATCGAGCCCATCGAGCGGCGAGTGGACACGCTGCTGAAGGCCGAGACCGACGAGGGCAGCTACCTCCTGGTTGTGGAGTCTCAGGGCAAGCCGGACGAGAGGAAGCGAGGCAGTTGGCCGTACTACCTCGCCTTCCTCCGCGAGAAGTTCCGCTGCGAGCCGGTGCTGATCGTCGTCACGCAGAACAGCGCGACTGCCCGTTGGGCGGCGGAGCCCATCTATGTGGGAGTACCGGGACGGCCGTCCATGGCGGTGTGGCCGTTCGTGCTGGGCCCTGACAACGTGCCAGTGATCGCAGACGTACGCGAGGCCGCGCAGAACGTTACCCTTGCGGTGTTTTCTGCGATGACGCACGGTCGCGGCCCGATGGCCGCGGGCATACTGGAATCGCTGGCAACCGCCCTGCGGACCATCGACGAGGACAGTGCCGCGGTGCTCGTGCAGTTCGTCGACTCTTGCCTGGTGGACCCCCAGGCGCAGCAGATGTGGAGGGACCTGATGACGACGATGCAGTACTTCTGGCGGCATCCGCTCGCCGAGCAGGTACGCGAGCAGGGCCTTGAGCAGGGCCTTGAGCAGGGCCGGATTCGGGATCGGGCCGAGATGACCCTGAACATCCTGCGCTGGCGTGGCATCGACGTCCCCGACCACATCCGCGAGCGGGTCGAATCGTGCACCGACTTCGACCAGCTGACCGTCTGGTCCGAGCGCGCCGTCCACGCCACCACCGCCGACGGCCTCTTCGCGGATCCGAACGGATGACGCCGGGGCTTCCCTGGTTGGGGAACCGTTGACCGGCCCGACGAAACGTTGACCACTTCGCGGAGGAGTGCGGACGAACGGAAGGGCGAGTCATGAGGATCCCCCGACCTAGATTCGCTGCATGTCCATGCCACAGCGGCCCCACCAGCCCGTCAGGGCTGCCGCCACGCTCCCCGTGCTTCCCTACCGCAAGCCCACCAAGGGCCGCGACTACTGGGTGATCGACGACGTCTTCCCCGAGGCCGGCATCACCGCGATCCGCGACCGCTGCCTCGCCAAGGACGACTGGGTCAAGGGGTACCCGTACACCTCCGAGAGCTGGCCCGGACTGCGCACCATGCCGGGGCTGGACCCCGGTGAACTCGGACACGTGGAACGGCTGGTGAGGAACGCGACGGGGGCCGGGAAGCTGTGGGTGCAGCGGGCGCCCGGCGGCGGGACCCTCAACCACAACTGCATCCAGGTGGTGGGGGAGGGCGAGAGCTCTCCCCGGCCGCACTCCGACTCGCGGGCACTGTGCCGGTACGCGGCCGTGCTGTACCTCAACCCGGCCGTCCCCAAGGACTGCGGCACCAGCTTCTACCGGCAGTCCCTGCCCGGCGGGCGGCTCGGCGGCAACGTCGTCCAGGCCCCGCACAACAACCTCGTCGAGGCGCTCGGCACCCGGTTCGTCGCGCCGGACGCCTTCGAGGAGGACGTACGGGTCCCCCACAAGCACAACCGGCTGCTCCTCTACAACGCCAACCTCGTGCACAGCGCGACCGGTTACTCCGGTACGACGCTGGAGGAGAAGCGGATGACGGCCGTCTTCTTCTGGATGGCGTGAGCCCAGGGGTTCCGCCCACCGAGGTCAGTACCGCACCGCCCTCGCCACCGCCGCCTTCACCTGGCCGGACAGTGTGCGGTTGCTGCGGGCCGTCTCCTTGCCCGTCTTGCCCGCGGCCACGTCGGAGACGGTGGTGACGACGGTGTCGAGCCGGTTGCCGGAGGAGTCGGTGAAGTCGATCTGGACGGCGAAGGACTTCGACGCGTCGGTGGTGTTGGTGACGGTGACCTCGACGGTGGCCCGGCCGTCCTGGTCCGTGTCCGGGGTGCCGAGCTTCACGTCGGACTTCACGTCGACGCCGTCCTTGATCTCGTCCAGCTTGCGGCTCGCCGACGCCGAGGCCGACGCGAACGCCGACGAGGCCTCGGAGGCGAAACCGGAGGCGAGCGAGGACGCGGCCGCGGTGGCCTCCCGGCCCAGCGACTCGGCCGCCGAGGCGGCCTTGCTCGCCGCGGACGACACCGACGAGGGGGTGTCGTCGTCCGAGCAGCCGGTGAGCACGATGGCGCAGCAGATCGCCGTCGCCGTCAGCAGCACGCCCTTGGTGCGTGGCATCTTGTTCTCCTCCTGAGGGGTCCTGCGGGCCTTCCTCCAGTGAAGGGGCGGTCCCGCCCGTCCGCATGCCGGGTCACCCGTACGGCGCACCCCCCGTGGTGGCGGCCCCCGGCCGGACGGATGGTCGGTGCAGTGCAGAACGCAGTGCGGAACGCAGTGCAGAACACCGACACAGAGACGGGGTGGCGCCATGAGCGATCAGCCGCACTCCCAGCCGTCGCAGGGGCCCCGGGTGTGGGACCCGTCCCACCAGGGCACCGGTTCGCCCGGCCTGGGCTCGCCCCCGCCGACGGGGGGTGGACTGGTCGCCGGCGGGGTCGTCTTCGGCGGAGTGCTCATGTTCGTCAGCGGTTTCCTCGCCGTGTTCCAGGGCATCGCCGCGATCGCCGAGGACGACGTGTACGCCCGGGTCGCCCAGTACGCCTACGAGATGAACCTCACCGCCTGGGGTTGGATCCTGGTGATCGTGGGCGTCGTGGCCGTGCTGACCGGCTACGGGCTGCTCAGCGGGGGCGAGTGGGCCGGGTGGGCCCGGATCAGCGGCCTCGCGCTGGCGTCCCTGAGCCTGATCCTCCAGTTCCTGTTCCTGCCGTACGCGCCGTTCTGGGCGGTCATCCAGATCGCCATCGACGTGTTCGTGATCTGGGCGCTGGCCGCCTACCGCCCCCGGCAGGCGTAGTACTTCCCCGGCCGTCGCCCGTGGTCAGGGCAGCGCGGGCGCCCCGGTCACCTGGACGTCCTTCCGGCGCAGCCAGGGCAGGGGCGGCACCGCGGATCCGACGTACGGGGTGATCCGCACCTCGAAGTGCAGATGCGGTCCGGTGACGTTCCCGGTCGCGCCGGAGAGGCCGATGCGCTGACCGGCCGTCACCCGCCCGCCCTTGCGCACGTCGATGCGCGAGAGGTGGGCGTACTGCGTGAAGTAGCCGTCGCGGTGGCGGACCACGACCTGGTTGCCGAAGCCGTCGCCGCAGGTCGTGGCCCGGACGGTGCCGGCGCCGACGGCGTACACGGGGGTACCGGAGTCCACGGCGAAGTCCTGGCCGGTGTGCCGGTGGGCCCAGCGGGAACCCTTGGCGGCGTAGCCCGCGGAGAGCCAGTAGCGGCGGGTCGGGGCCGTCCAGGGGTGCGCGCGCCGCTCGGGCGGGCGGCTCCGGTCGCCGAACGGACAGCGGCTGTCCTGTCCGGACGGGTCGACGGCCACCGGATCACCGGAGTTTCTCCCGCTGGCCCACAGCAGGTCCCACAGCCCGGCGCGGACGGCCTTGCGGCGGCGTTCGGCGTCCTTGACCTCCGTGGGAGAGGCATCGGACTCGCGCAGCCGGTCCACCCGCGCGCGTGCCCGCTCGTGCGCACGGACGGCACGGGCCGCCTCCTTGCGGAAGCTGTCGCTGCGTAAGCCGTCGCCGCGGGCCCCGTCGGCACCGGCTCCCGCGGGCACGGCGGCGAGCGCGAGCAGCAGGAGGGCGAACAGGGCCGCCCCGGTCGCGCCACGGAAGCGCGCCCGCGTTCGTGGGAGGCGCGCGTGGTGTTCTCGTCCCATCTTGGGATCATCAGACCGGCGGGGCGGTCAGGAGCGGCACGCGGCCCGCGTGGCGGCCGGGTTCAACCGAACGGCCCCCCGACCAGGGCCCGGTACACGGCCGACGACCGGGGATTGCCGGAGCACCGCCACACGCCGTGCGGGCAGTAGTCGCTGATGGTCTGGTACAGCGGCCGGTGCTCGGCGAACCAGGTGAGCATGCCCCGCACGTACTCCGGGTTGTCGCCGTTGCGGTACAGCCCCCACTCCGGATACGAGACCGGCTTGCCGTGCGCCCGCGCGAAACGCACGTGCGCGGCGAGGCCGTACGGCTCGGCGACCTGTTCCTCGAAGGACATGCCGTGGGGCTGGTCGTAGGCGTCCATCCCGATGACGTCGACGTACCGGTCGCCGGGATAGCACTCGTTCCAGGGGACGGCGTCCAGCCCGCGACTGGGCGTGAACTCGAACCGGAACCGCTGCCCGCCGCCCACGGACCGCATGGCGTCGACGATCCGCGCCCAGTACCGCTTCCAGGCCTCCGGGTCGGGCCCGCACCGGTGCGTGTAGGTGACCCCGTTCATCTCCCACCCGACCACCAGCACGGCATCGGGCACCCCGAGCGCGACGAGGCGCCGGGCCAGCACCCGGAAGTGCTCGTCGTAGGCCCCGCGCGCCCCCGCGCGCAGCTCGTCCCGCACGACCTGGTCGGGCACATGCTCCTCGGTGCGCTCGAGCATCGGCACGTTGAGCACGAACATCCGGTCGGCGCGCTCCTGCCGCCACCGTGCCCAGTACTCCAGATACCCGGGCGCCCCCTCGATGTTGCTCCACCGGTCGCCCGGCAGATACGCGTGCCCGACCCGGGGCGTGGCCGCCCCGAGCCACCCGTCGAGCGCCGCGATCCGCCGCACACCGGCGTCGTCGTACCCGACGTACGCCCCGAAGGCCCCGGGCGGCGCACCGACCCCTCGGCCGACGGGTACGCAGGCGGGCCCGGCGAGCAGGGCACAGGCGACGAGAAGCGCGGCCAGCGGCGCCCGAGGGGAGTGAAAGGAGCGAAGGGAGCGAAGGAAGCGAAGGAAGCGAAACACCGGCTCATGATGGAGCCGCGGCCGCCTCCCCCACCCCGAACCCGCCAGGAACCACCCGGACCGGGGACGGGAACGGGTAGGGGAACGGAACGGGTAGGGGAACGGCGACGGCGGAGTCAGGGGCGGGGCGCACGCACCAGGAACACGTCCACGGCGTCCTCCTCTTCGAGCGTGAAGCCGTGCCGTTCGTAGAGACGGCGGGCCGGACTGCCCTGAAGGACGTCGACGCGCAGCCGGAGTGCCGAGCGATCGGCCGTCTCGACCAGCTCCCGCAGCACGGCGGTGCCGATACCGCGCCCCTGGGCGTGCGGCGCGAGATAGAAGTGCTCCAGCCAGTGCGCGTCGACCGCCGGACGCAGGGCCACACAGCCGGCGAGGGCGCCGTTGACCTCGATGATCCGGGTGTGCGCGGGTATGAACCCGTCGCGCAGCCGCTGCCGTACCCGGTGCTCGTCGTAGCGCCCGAGCCGCTCCAGATCGGCACGCATCGCCACCGCCCGCACCTCCGCGACGGCCTCGACGTCGTCCGCCGTGGCCGGTCGGGTCACCCAGTCCGCCATGGCGCAGATGCTACGGCCGGAATGCGGCAACCCGCCGGGGCCCGGCGGCGACCCAGTGACGAACGAACGCGAAGGCAAGTGAATCCCGTTCCCCACACGAGGAGTTCACCATGCGCAAACAGCCCGCACGGCACCTCGCGCGCCATCCCTCAAGGCGTCCCGCAAGACCCCTCGCCCGACTGCTCACCGTCCTCGCGGCCCTCACCGCCCTCCTCTTCCACGCCACCGGCGTCGCGGCCCCCCGAGCCGCGGCCGCCGACGAGTGGAACCCGCCGAGCAACCTGGTCCAGCCCCTGAACGAGGTCTGGAACCACGTCTCGACGACCTACCCCGACCTCTACGGCTTCCGCAACTACGGCTGGGACCAGGTCATGGCCAACAAGGGCAGCATCAACTACTGCGTCCGCTGGGAGTCCGACGCCCCCGTCAGCACCACCCTGCGCGACCAGATCCACGCCGCGCTGAAGAAGCAGTTCGCCAAGTGGATGGCGGCGCAGGTGGAGAACGGCCGGGCCTACAACAACTGGCCGTACACCACCGTCCCGGTCAACATCGTCGGCTGGGCGGTGAAGAACCGCTCCACCCTCCAGTGGACCGACAACTCCGTCGACATCTACTCCGGCGTCCTCGACGGCGCCGGCGCCCCGCAGTGCGCCCCCGACTGCGGCCGCTTCTTCCACCAGGACGGCAACTACTCCAAGTGCCCCGGCGGCACCGCCCGCCACTACGACCAGTCCCTCTGGCTCACCAAGGGCTTCCAGGGCGGCGCCGGCGGCGACTGGGGCCAGCGCGTCGGCCAGGAGTACTTCACCGGCGTCCTGAACCAGGAGAACATCCACATCTACCTGCACGAAGTCGGCCACACCTTCGGCCTCGACGACTTCTACGACTGGACCCCGACCGGCCAGTGCTGCTTCCTGATGAACGCGGGCAGCGCCACCCAGATCACCGACTTCGACAAGTGGATGCTCCGAGACTTCTGGCGCCACCTGAAGCCCCGCTACAACCTCTGACGCTCCCGCTCCCCAACCGTCGGTCCTCCCTTCGCGCGGCGATGACCTCCCCGGTCGTCGCCGTGCGGATTTCCGGCGGATCGCCCCGAGATTCACCCTCCTGGCACTAGAGTCTCACCGTGCGTCACATGTGGCGCGTGTCACATCAGTGCGGTCGCTAGGGGGGCTAGTGCACGAGATGGTCAAGGGCGCCAACGTCGGTTTGGCGGCCCTGAGCGAGAACACGGACGCGGTGGTCGTGAGCCTGGGGTGGGCCAGTCCGACCGGCGAAGGCGACGCGGATGTCTCCGTACTCCTGCTCGACGCGAAGGGGAAGGTGCGCAGCGACGCCGACTTCTACTTCTACAACCACCCGGTCGCCCCGGACGGAAGCGTGCAACTCCTGGGCAAGGTGCCCTCGGGCGAGGGCAGCGAGGACCGGATCGGGTTCGATCTGACGGCGATCCCGGCCGACGTGGACCGGATCGTCGTCGCCGCCAGCCGGTACGAGGGTGCCCGCTTCGGTGAACTGGACGACCTCCGGGTCACGTTGGCCGACGGAGCGGGAGAGGACCTGTTGCGTTTCACCATCGAGGACGCCGGCTCGGTGAGCGCGTTCATCTTCGGTGAGCTGTACCGGCGCGGGGAGGAGTGGAAGTTCCGGGCGGTCGGGCAGGGCTACGAAACCGGTCTGGCCGGCCTCGCGATGGACTTCGGCGTCGACATCGACGACGACGCCGACGAGGCGGACGCCGCCCACGCCGACGCCCTGTCCGCCATCGGCTACGAGTCAGAGCCCGAGTCACAGCCCGGTTCCGCCTCCGACACAGGCATCGGCACCGGCATCTCCGGCACCGATGCCTCGGCCACGGGCGTCCCGGGCGAGACAGACGGCTCCGCGCCGGCCACCGCTCCCACTGCCGAGTCCGACCGGCGCGCGTCCGACCGGCCCACGTCTGATCCGCTCCCGGCCGTACCCGCGCCGCGCACGGCCGCCGACGACACCGAGCCGGACAGGGCCACGGCACGGCCCCGAACCGCCAAGAAGAAGATCACCCTGCCGAAGACGCCGAAGAAGTCCCTCGCGGAGAACGAGTCGTGGCGCGGCGCCCGGCTCTTCCCGGTCTCCGCGCTCAAGAGCGACCGGGACCGGGAGACCCGCGCGACCTCGGTACTGCTGTCGGTGATGGCGCAGGTCCCGGAGTTCGGGCGGCGGCTCACGGCCGCCTTCGGCGCGCCGGCGGGCCGCATGGAGACCTTCACCGAGGTGTCCCTGCCACACGGCGACACCCCGCGGCGCCCGGACGGCGTCATCCGCGTCGAACGCGCCGGCAAGCTGTGGACCGCGCTGGTCGAGACCAAGACCAACGGAAACGCGCTGCGGCCCGAGCAGGTGCAGGCCTACATGGACATCGCCACGCGGCGGGGCTACGAGGCCGTGATCACCATTTCCAACGACGTCGCGCTCGAGGGCAGTCCGCTCGTCGACGTCAAGATCGACGGTCGGCGCAAGCACAAGGTGGCCCTCCGTCACCTGTCCTGGGCCGAGGTGGCCCACCAGGCCCAGCTGCTCATTCGGCACGAGGGCGTCGGCAACAGCGCGCACGCCTGGTTGCTCCAGGAACTCCTGCACTACCTCCAGCACGACAACTCCGGCTGCCACGGATTCCAGAACATGGGCGCGGCCTGGGTTCCCGTGCGCAAGGGCATCGACGACGAGACGCTGTGCCCGGGTGACGCGCGGGCCCTGGAGGTCGTGGAGAGCTGGGAGCGGCTCATCCGGCAGGTCTGTCTGGGTCTCGGCGGTGAGCTCGGGCAGAAGGTACTGCCCGTCCAGCGCGCCCGGCGGGGCACCGACCCCGGTGCCCGCCGCGCGCGGATGGCCGATGAGCTGTGCGCGGAGGGGAAGGTGGGGGCGGAGCTGCGGATCGAGGGGACGCCCGGCGTGCTGGCGGTCGGCGCCGACCTGCGCACCGGCAGGCTGCGTACGTCCGTGGAGATCCCCGTGCCCGACCAGGGCTATCCGCTGACCTGGATCAAGCGGCTCCTCCGACGCCTGGCGGAAGCGCCGGCCGACCTGCACGTGGAAGCCCTGCTCGAGGACGGACCGGGCGGGCCGCGCGGCACCCTGGAGCGGCTCCGCCCGGAACCGGCGGACCTGCTGCCCAAGAACGGGGCGCGGATCACCGGTTTCCGGCTCACCCTCGTCAAGGGCATGGGCAGCGGTCGCGGCAACGCCGAGTCCGGCTTCATCCGCAGCGTCGACGACGCCGTACAGCGCTTCCACTCCACCGTCGTCGTCCACCTGGAACAGTCGGCGCCGCGCCGTCCCGTGGCCGGAGCGGCGGTCGGTCAAACGGGCGGGTGAACCTCGGCGCCGGGCTGCGGGTTTCCCCTGGGTTCCTTCATTGGTTCGCCGCAACAGGCAACCCAGGCATGCTATTTGGGGCTCTCACAGGGTGCTCACAGTTCCGGCCGGGGCGCGTGGGGTGCGTCTGCAGTGCCGGTCGGGGTCGTGGGCTGTCCAGTCCGATGCCACTGACCATGGCACTCGCAGACGAGGAACCGATGACCAGATCGCAAGACCGTAAGGGCCTCAAGCGGGCGGCGTTCGCCGCCGGGGCCGCGCTCACCGTCGTGGCCGCCGTCGCCGGGTCCGCTCCCGGTGCCGGGGCCGCGCCCGCGAGCCCGGCCGGGACGCCGAAGCTCAAGCTCGTCGCCGCGTCGAAGGCCGTGACCGCCGACCGGTACGAGGGGAACTCCGGGGTCTACCTCGACCTCGGCACGTACGTCACCGTCGACAACGCTCCGCTGGAGCTGAAGGTGACCCGTAAGTCGTACAAGGACCCGATCGTCGCCCAGCAGATCCTGCGCAACGGGTCGAAGGTGACGACGAAGACGCTGCCCGCCGGGCTCGTCAAGGACTTCAGCGGCCTTCCGGACTTCCTGGAGGTCTCCATCAAGAACGCGGCCGGGGTGGAGGTGCAGAAGAGCAAGAGCAACTTCTGCCTCAACAACGCCTCCGGACGGCTGCGTCCGGACGCCCCGGCCACCTCGCACTATCCGGAGAGCTGCTCCACCAACCCCTTCACGCTCGGCTCGGTCTGGGGTGTGGAGAAGGGCTGGGCGGCCAACACCTCCGCCTTCGACTACGACAGGCCGGTCGACCTGGCCGCGGGTGAGTACACCGTCAAGGTCGGGGTGGCGAAGAAGTACCGCGACCTGTTCGGCATCCCCGACGACCGGCCGACCATCGCGCTGACCGTCCGGGAGATCAGCGACGGCGGGGAAGGCCAAGCAGGAGGGGGCGGCGGGGCCGGCCTCACCGCCCACAGCGCCACCACCGGTGGCGGCCATGGCGCGTCGCACGACATGGCGGGCATGGAAGGCATGAAGGGCATGGAAGGCATGGCCGGCATGGGGGGCGGTCATCACTACGGGCCCCGTGGCGCCGACGCCCCCACGCCCTCCGCGCTCTCGCACGCCCTGGAGGCCCGCGGTCTCGCCCACCACCTGGGCGACGGCTCCGGTCACACCGACGGCTCCCGGGTCGCGCCCGCGCTGAAGTCCGCCACCAAGCGGCCCACCGGGCGCGCCGGCGTACCGGCCAACGTGCCCAAGCCGGACCTGCGTTCGCTGCCGGCCTGGGACATCGCGGTCACCGACGGCGAGGACGGCGACGTGGCCGGCAAGGACTACCTCGCCTTCAGCGCCAACGTCTGGAATGCCGGCCCCGCTCCGCTCGTCGTGGACGGCTTCCGCAAGCCGGGCGCGGACCTGATGGACTCGTACCAGTACTTCTACGACGCCAAGGGCAAGCAGGTCGGCTACGCCCCGGCCGGGACCATGGAGTGGGACCCGCGCATCGGCCACGAGCACTGGCACTTCACCGACTTCGCCAGCTACCGGCTGCTCGCCGCCGACCAGAAGGAGATCGTCAAGAGCGGCAAGGAGGCGTTCTGTCTCGCCAACACCGACGCCATCGACTACACGGTGAAGAACGCCAACTGGCACCCGTACAACACCGATCTGTCGACCGCCTGCGGTCAGCAGAACTCGATCTCCGTGCGGGAGGTCCTCGACGTCGGCTCCGGTGACACGTACACCCAGTACCGTCCCGGCCAGTCCTTCGACATCACCGGCCTGCCGAACGGCACCTACTACATCCAGGTCATCGCCAACCCGGCCAACCGCCTGCAGGAGACCGACACCAAGAACAACGTCTCCCTGCGCAAGGTCGTCCTGGGCGGCACCGACGGCGCCCGCACGGTCTCGGTCCCGCCGGTCGACCTGATCAACGCGCCGTAGCCGTACGTCTCCTGACCGACCGGACCGCCGTACGTCCATCCGTCCGTCCGTCGGTCTCCGACGCCCCCGCGGTGATGCACCGCGGGGGCAACCCTTGGGTGGCTCTGTGAGTCTCCTGAGTCATCTGTGCTTTTCAGACGTATTCCTGCACGCGTGTAGGGTTCCGACGTTCGGCGGTGACCAGCGCCGACGATCCGAGCACGGTGTACGGGGTGAAGACAGCCGAGGCGGAGGAGCGAGCGCCGGTGAGCGGGACGAGGAGGCGTGGGCGTACTCCGGTGGAGGCGGCCGGCCGCGGCAGCAGGAGCAGGACGGGCGGGCCCGGTGGCGGGACGGGTGGGCCCGGCAGGACGCGGCTGACGAGGCGGGGGCGGATCCTCGCGTGGGGCGCGGGCGTCACGTCCGTCGTCGTCCTCGCGGTGGGCGGGGTCGGGGCCTGGGTCTACAACGACCTCAACAACAACATCAACTCCGCCGACGTGGACGACAAGCTGGGCGAGAACCGGCCCGAGAACCTCAGCCCCGGCTCGAAGAACATCATGATCGTCGGATCCGACAGCCGCGACGGCGCCAACGCCAAGTACGGCAAGGACCTGACCACCATGCAGTCCGACACGTTGATGGTGCTGCACATCCCGGCCGACCGTAAGTGGGCCTCGGTCGTGTCCTTCCCCCGCGACTCCTGGGTGCAGATACCCAGTTGCGAGAAGGGGGACGGCAGCTCGTCCTCCCCGCACCACTACAAGATCAACGAGGCGTTCGCGCTCGGCGGCAGCAACGGCAAGGTCGGCGAGGCCGCCGCGTGCAGCATCAAGACCGTCGAGGCCAACACCGGTCTGCGCATCGACCACTTCATGTCGGTCGACTTCTCCGGCTTCAAGGGCATGGTCGACGCGCTGGAGGGCATCGAGGTCTGCCCGAAGCAGGCCATCCACGACAAGAAGTCCCGGCTGGACATGGAGGCCGGCTGCCAGACCGTCAAGGGCGAGCAGGCGCTCGGCTATGTCCGGGTCCGCTACAGCGTGGGCGACGGGTCCGACATCGGACGCATCGGACGCCAGCAGGAGTTCATGGACGCGCTGGCCAAGAAGGCCAAGTCCAAGCTCACGAGCCCCGACGCCATGTACGGCTTCCTCCAGTCGATCACCAAGTCGCTCACCACCGACCCCGACATGGCGGGCATCAAGCCGCTGTACGGGCTCGCCGACGAGCTCAAGGGGATACCGAGCGACCGGCTGAGCTTCCTCACCGTGCCCAACTACGGGCGGGAGGCCGACCAGCCCACCGACAAGGCCAACGTGGTCTGGCAGTACCCGCAGGCCGCCGACCTGTTCACCTCCCTGGCCAAGGACAAGGAGGTCACCAAGCCGCAGTTGGAGGCGGCGAAGAAGAACGTGGTGTACGCCTCCAGCGTGCGGGTCCAGGTGCTCAACGGCACCGGGGTCTCCGGACGCGCCGCCGCCGTCGCGGAGAAGCTGAAGGACGCCGGATACACCGTCACCGGCACGGGCAACGCCCCCAGGACGGTGGCCAGGACGACCGTCACCTATCCGACCGGCCTCGACAGCCAGGCCGCCGTCCTCGCCTCCCGGCTGCCCGGCCGGACGGCCACCGCCGACGCGTCGGCCACCCCGGGTGTCGTCACCCTGGTCGTCGGACCCGAGTTGAAGGTCGGCGACGTCGCCTGACGGGGCGTCCGGCCTGACGATGTACATGGTCAAGAGCACCCCGGAGATGGGGTAAGCTTGATCTTGAGCCGGTCACCGGAAAGAAAAACGGTGAACGAACTCGTGCGTTGGTCGTCTAAGGAAAGACGCCCCGCTTCCTGCGGGGAAATGCAGGTGCAAGGCCTGCCCGGCGCTCCATGCGGAACGAGTCCCATCCCGTGTCAGACGGGGTGGGACTCGTTCGTTTTCCACGTGCCCAGGGGCAGTTCGGTGACGACCTCGAAGCCCCCGCCGGGCCGATGCCCCGTACGGACCCGCCCACCCGCCGAGCGGGCCCGCTCCCGCATGCCGATGAGGCCGTAGCCGCCGCCCGTGGAGGCGGGGACCTTAGGCCTTCGTGGCGTTCGCCGGGGGGCGGATGTCACAGGTGGAGGCCGCTGTCTCGTCTTACGGGGTGCAGGGAGAGCAAGCCTCGATCAAGGAGTGACGATGGACCTCGCGCTGTGGATCGTCGCCGGACTGCTGGCCGCAGTGGCCCTGGCCGGTGGCGTCACCAAGACGTTCGTGCCCAAGGAGACGCTGGCCGCCGCCCACGGTGGGGGATGGACCGCCGACGTCGGCGTCGCCTTCGTCAAGACGCTCGGTGTCCTGGAACTGCTGGCCGCGGCAGGCCTGATCCTGCCCGCCGCGCTCGGTGTCGCGCCGATTCTGGTCCCGGTGACCGCCGTCTGCTGGATCTTGTTGATGGTGGGCGCGATGATGACCCACGGCCGCCTGGGCGAGTCCAAGTTGGTGATGCTCAACCTGGTCTATCTCGCCTGCGCGGCATTCGTCGCGTGGGGCCGCTTCGGCCTCTGACCGCGTGGGTGATGACACGGAGGAGCCGGGATGGGCAGGACCGAGGAGTTCCAGGAGCTGCGGCCGCTGCTGTTCTCGATCGCCTACCGGATCCTCGGCAGCGTCGGTGAGGCCGAGGACGCCGTCCAGGAGACCTGGCTGCGCTTCGAGGCCTCCCCGACCGAGCCCAGGTCGGCCGAGGCCTTCCTCTCGGCCGTGGTGACCAGGCTCTCGATCGACGTGCTGCGCTCGGCCCGTGTCCGGCGGGAGGAGTACGTCGGGCACTGGCTCCCCGAGCCGCTGCTCAGCGACCCCTACGAGGATCCGGCGCGGTCGGCGGAGCTGGCGGACTCGGTGTCGGTGGCGGCCCTGCTGCTGCTGGAGCGGCTCAGCCCGCTCGAACGGGCGGTCTTCGTGCTGCGCGAGGTGTTCGCGTTCGGATTCCCCGAGGTCGCGGCGGCCGTGGGGCGTTCGGAGGCGGCGTGCCGCCAGCTCGCGGTGCGGGCCCGGCGCCACATGGCCGAGGGCCGGCCCCGCTTCGCGGCGGACCGCAGGGAGCGGGAGGAACTGGCGTCCGGCTTCTTCGACGCCCTCCGCGAAGGCGACGTCGCCGGCCTCCAGAAGCTGCTCGCCGCCGACGTGGCGATGGTCGGCGACGGCGGCGGCAAGGCCCCGCAGCCGGCCAGGGCCGTCATCGGCGCCGAGAACGTGGCCCGGGTGCTCGCCACCGCGTCCGTCCTGGTGGCGCGGATCGACGTGACCTTCGAGCCGCACGAGATCAACGGCGAGCCCGGCGCGATCTTCCGCGACCGGGACGGCCGGGTGCTCCACACCTTGGCGCTGGACGTCGTCCAGGGGCGGATCCAGGCGGTCCGGCTGGTGATCAACCCGGACAAGCTCGGCCACCTGGGCCCGGTGGCGGACGCGTGGGCCCTGGACCGCGAAGCGAGGCAGGCGCGCCGGCCTGCGCGGTGAGGGCGTGGCCCCGGCCCCGGCCCCGGGCCTCGGTCAGCTCGGGCTGACTGCCGCCGTGAGCCCGCCGGTGGTGACCGGCGTCCGCCGGGGGCGGGGGACGGTCGTCGCCTTGGTCGGCAGGTTCGTGTCGGCCGTCTTCGCCGTCTTCGCCGTGCTCGCCGTCTTCGGCATGTTCGGCGTGTGCACCGAGCCGGTCGTCTTCGCCGTCTCTTGGCCGCTGCCTGTCGCGAAGACGAACAGGCGCAGGATCACGAAGCGGCCTGTGCCGGCGAGGCCCGAGGCCGAGAGGTAGACGAGCTGCTCGGTGAGCATGCCGGGGGTGGGCTGGATCGCGTGGAGGGCGAACACGGCCACGGAGGTCGCCGCGTAGGCGGCCGCCGCCGAACCCGCCGACTGCCAGTGCCGGCGCAGGCCCGCGCGGCGGCCGGTGCGAAAGGTGTAGCGGGCGTGGAGCTCGGTGCACAGGACCGTCGAGGCGAGGGTGATCAGCGCGTTCGACAGGGTCCACGGCATCAGCACCGCCAGCAGCGGGACGGCCAGGCTGGAGAGGACTCCGGTGCCGCCGCCGAGGACCACGAAGCGGGCGAAGGAGGTCAGCGACTTCACGACGGTTCCTTCCACGGCGGGCAAGTGGCTTGCTTAACTCAGGCAACTATAAATAGCTTGCTTGACTTACGCAAGTACATCCCCAAGGGGAAGGGCCCTGGTCCGCCGGGAGACCTTCCTCCCGGTCGACCAGGGCCCTGAACCGCCAGATCGGACCGTCGAGCCGTCGAGCCGTCGAGCCGTCAGGCTGTCAGGCCGTCAGGCCGTTAGGCCGTCACGTCGAGTTGGCGCTCGACCGGCCGAAGAACTCGATCTCGGCTATCGACACCTGCTTGCTCCCGGACGCCATGTACGACGACTCGATCGTGAAGCGGACCTTGGTGACCTCGCCCACGCGGAAGGCGCGCCGCTGGCCCCCCGAGCTCTGGTCCAGGGTGATCTCCCGGGTCGTCGTCTTGCCGTCCTTCAGGGTGATCGTCGCCTTGATGCGGTGCGGGAGGGCCGACTGGTTGAGCTGGTCGGGGCGGACCGACGTGCCCGAGGTGATGATCAGGTCCAGCAGGCGGGTCGGCTCGTCGAAGCGGGCCTCGATCCACTCGCCCTCGCCCGACTGCGAGACACCGGGACCCCACCAGCTGTTGTTGATCTTGTCGAAGGCCAGCTCCGGCTTGTGCCCCGGGTAGGAGCGCGAGGCCGCGAACGAGTCCGGGGCGACCGGCGCGCGCTTGGCGAAGTGGTCGCGGGTGGCCTGGATCGCCTCCGGCGTGTTCATCGCCGCGATGATCACGAGGGTGAGGACGACCGCCGCCACCACCCAGCTGAGGATGCGGTCGAACGTACGGCGCAGGCGCGGACGGTCGCCGGCCCAGGGGGACGCGCCGTTGCGGTTGAACAGGCGGCGCCACCAGGGGAGGCGGATCGAGGAGCGGTCCTCCAGCGTCATGGGCATCGCGCAGCGGACGCAGAAGTGCCGGTCGGGGTTGTTGGGGGTGGCGCACCAGGGGCACGCGACGCCGTACGGCTCGCCCTGGACGGGTCCGGGCGCGCGTACCTGTGGCCGGTCCGCGACCGGCCTGCCCGGCAGCACCGGGGCCACGGACGGGGGCGCGGCGGGGCGGGGTTCCGCGTCGGCGACGGGGACCAGGAGGGAGCGGGCGCGGGCGGCCATCGTGTCGCCGAGGGCGGGAGCGGGCGCGGCCGCCGGTACGGGTGTGGTGGGGGCGGTCTGGTCGGGGGCGTGGGCGTGTGCTTGCGCGGAAGCCGGTGCTGCGCCTGACGGAGCGGCGGTGCCGTCCTCCGGCGGGATGACCGGCAGGGGAGTTTCCGTGGTGTCCTCGTCGTCCGGGTCGTGGTCGTCGTCGGCGGCCGGGGCGGCGGCCTGGGTCGAAGGCTCGGGTGTGGCGTGGGGCGAGGTGGGAGCCGACGTGTTCGCCACCGTCGTACCGGGGACGGCGCCGGAGGCGGGTGCCGCAGCGGGAGCGGTGGTGGCGGAGGCGGAAGCCGTACGGGAGACCGCACCGGCCTCCGGCCCCGCGGCGCCCGACGGCGCCCGCGTGCCCTCCGTGGGGCGGTATCCGGCCCCGGAGCCGCCGCTCAGGGCCCCGGAGTCGGCCCCGGCCGCCGCCCCCGCCCCGTACGCCGAGCCCGAGACGGGTCCGGAGACCGGCCCGGACCCGTACGTGGAACCGGAAGCCGTCCCGGACCGGGGCCCGGAACCGTGAGCGGACGCCGTCCCGGAACCGGAGGCAGCCCCGGACCCGTAGGGCGCCCCTGTCCCCGCCCCTGTCCCCGCCCCTGCTTCGTCACCCGTCGCGGCCCCGGCACCGGCACCTGTTCCGGAGGCCGAGCCCGAGCCCGAGTGCGCGCCCGAGTTCGAGCCCGAGCCCGAGTGCGCGCCCGAGTTCGAGCCCGTCCCGGCAGCGAAGCCCGTCCCGGGTCCGGAAGCCGACCCGGATCCGGTGCCGGGGTTCGGCCCCGAGCCCGTCCCGGACCCCGGGTCCGAGCCCGTCCCGGACCCCGACCCGGACCCGGCGGTCGACCCGGTGCCCGCGCCGGTGCGGGCCGGGGGGCGGTCCGTCCAGCTCAGTACGGCGCCGCAGGCGTCGCAGAACGACTGGCCGGGCTCGGCCCGCGTGCCGCACTCGGCGCAGTTCTGGGTGGTCATCTCTCCGGGGTCCTTTCGGCGGCGGTCACCTTGACCGTGTACGGCATGTGGGCGGGGCGGGCGGCGGCCACGAGGGTGTCCAGGCGGTGCTCGTCCGCCGGGCCGGGGTCGGGCAGCCGGATCGTGACGTGCAGGTGCGGCCGGGGTTGGCCGGGGACCGGCCCGAGCGGCCGGGCGCTCCACTCGGCGCCGCCGCTCTCGGAGATCTCCGGCTCCACGCCGAAGGCCAGCCGGACCGTCTCCGACAGGCCGCGCCGGGTGCCGCGCACCCGGTGCAGGTAGGCGGCCGCCGCGACCGCGGCCCGCAGCCTCGGTTCCGGTTCCGTGCCGTCGGTCTCCGCGCCGACCCAACTCGCCAGCCAGCGGGTGAAGTCGACCGGGGCCAGGGCCGGGTCGAAGTAGGCGGGCAGGCAGTCGAGGACGTTGAGGATGGGGGCCATCACCTCGTCCAGGCCCCCGACGAAGCGCTGTGCCAGGTCGTCGTCGGCGAAGACGGCCGGCAGCATCGCGCCGATCGGCACGGAGGAGCCGAGTCCGTCCACCGAGCCCCTCAACGTCCCCTTACCTTCCGTGAGTTCGCGCCGCTCATGCGCCGTCCCCGATCACTCGCACCCGGTGGTCGTAGGAGAACACCAGGGCCGGGGCGGCCAGGTCGATGCGGTCGGTGGCCTCGCCGCGCTTGCCCGTCAGCGGGTCGGCGGGGTGCAGCATGACCTGGTCGACCAGCTCCACTCCCGGGACGCGTTGGAGGACGGCGAAGACCTCGCCCGACTGCACCGGCCGGCCGAAGGGCCAGCCCTTGCCGTCCGCGCCGCCGATCAGCGGGTCGAGGTGGCGGTAGAGGGCGTCGTGGGCCTGTCGGCGGACGCGGTCCGTGTCGACACCCCGGAAGGCGTGCACCGTCGCCACCACCGTCACGCCCTGGTAGTAGGGCGGGCCGACGGCCAGCCTGGTGCCGATCAGGCGGCGCTCGTCGAGGTGGCGGGTGATGCGGTCCAGCAGGGAGTCGCCGGGCACCAGTTGCTCGAAGCGGAGGCGGCCGCCGGGGTCCGGTACGGCCTGCGGGACCACCAGCACCCGTACCGCGTAGGAGCCGTGCTCGTCGGGCTGACCCTCCAGGCAGGTGATGCGGGCGGTCTCGGGGGCGGCGCGGCGGGCGAGTTCCTCGTAGTCGCGCAGGGTCACGGCCCGCTCCTGGGCGCGCAGGGTGATCGGCGCGCGGAGTTTCGCCTCCTCCACCGTCTCGCCGTCGACTCCGCCGCGCGCGGCCTCCCGGTTGACGACCTCCGAGACGTACGGGACGGAGGTGCGGAGCACCTGGACCGCGCCCCGGGCCACGTTGCCCGCGCGGCCGCCGCCCGTGCGGTAGCGGCGGGCCCGGATGACCGAGCCCTTGGGGGCGACGGCGCCGTACTGGCGGAGTTTGCCGTCGGGTTCGCGGACGGACGGACCGAAGGCGATCTCGCCGGTGGCCGCGTCGAGGGTGACATGGCGGTCGTCGGGGCCGGAGGCGGCGAAGTGCGGGACGACCTGCCAGTCGGACCAGCCCTCGTGCTGGGCGGTCTGGAGCAGGAGCGGCGGGTCGTCGCCGACGACGGGCGCGTGCGCGAGGGCGACGTGCTGGCCGGGGAGGCCCGTGGACTCGCCGAGGGCCTCGTCGTAGACGGTCTCGGCGTGCACGGCGGGCGCGGTGCCGCCGACCGTGAACACCTCGGCGGACCGCACGGTGGGGGAGGTCGTGTAGAAGGGCTGGCCGGGGAGGGGCTCGGTGACGCGGCAGCGCAGCCAGCCGGCCTCCTGGCCGCCGGAGCGGGACAGGACGTGGCCGCCGGTGATGTGCAGGACGACCTCGCCGGGGCGGTTGAGGCCGCCGGTGCCGTCGCGGTCGATCTCGCACTCCTGCCAGCCGTCCTCGGTCCACGCCTCCCAGACCAGCGGGGGCTGGCGCGGGTCGACGCCGACGCCGTCGACGCGGCTGTCGAGTTCCAGGACCACCGCGCAGTGCGGGACGGCCGCGCTCAGACCGAACAGCATGCAGTCGCCGGGCTGCGGTGCCTCGGCGAAGCAGAGCAGGTCCTTGCCCTCGGTGAGGTCGGTGGTCCGGTCGGTGACCGGCTCGCCCCGGTGCTGCACGACGAGGTGGTTCAACTGGCTCGGTACGACGGTGAGTTCCCGTTCGGTCGCGAAGACGACGGCTTCCTCGCTCTCCGTGCGGACCGTCGCCACCTCGGTGCCCACCGGCAGCAGGACCGGCTCGTCCTGCGGCGCGGACAGCCAGAAGGTGACCTCCGTGCGGGCGGCGGACGGCGGGAAGAGGCGGATGCCGACCAGGTCCAGGAAGGCGAGGTGGTTCTTGTCGGGGACGCGGTTGAGGCGGTAGACGATCTGGTCGGCCATGTGGGCGACCGTCTCGACGAGCGTCACGCCCGGGTCGGAGACGTTGTGGTCGGTCCACTCCGGTGCGCGCTGCTGGATGTAGCGCTTGGCGTCGTCGACGAACTGCTGGAAGCGGCGGTCGTCCAGGTTCGGGGAGGGCAGGGCCATCAGCGGTCGCTTTCGGAAGCCGTACCGGACGGACCGGGGAGACCCGGCTCGTCATGGGACGGAATGACGTAGAAGGGGAAGACGAGACTGCGCGGATTGTTGGTGCCGCGGATCGCGTACTGGACGTCGATGAAGAGCACGCCCTGCTCGGCGCCGGCCGTGACCTCGACGTCGGTGACCTCGATGCGTGGCTCCCAGCGGTCCAGGCTGGTGTACACCTCGTGCTGGATACGCCCGGCCGTCGCCTCGTTGACCGGGGCGAAGACCAGGTCGTGGATGGCGCAGCCGTACTCCGGGCGCATGGGGCGTTCGCCCGGCGCGGTGGCGAGGATCAGCCGGATGGCCTCCTCGATCTCGCGCTCCCCGCTGACCAGGGCGATGCCCCCGGTGGGGCCGATGCGGAGCGGGAACGCCCAGCCCGATCCGACGAATTGCTCGGCCATCAGAGGGCCACCTGCCTTTTCCTGATTCTCACGGCGTGCCGTCCGCGTGTCACGGCAGCGGGTACGGCTTGGCGTTGACCATGACCATGCCCTGGAGCATGAGCGTGGCGGCCCGGATGCCCACGTTGGCGGTGGAGTTGATCTGGACGGTGGCGCCCGCGCTGAACGTGGCGGCGCCGCCCGACTTGAGGTTGAGCAGGCCCGCCGCGTCCACCGACACCATGCCCGTCATCGACCTGATGTTGATCAGGTTGCCCCTCAGGGTGATGGAGCCGCCGCTTCGGATGGCGATGTTGCGGCCCGCGGTGAGGGTGAGGTCGGTGCCCGCCTTGACGGTCACCGAGCGGCTGCCCGTGATGCTGACGGTGCCCTTGCTGTCCACGGTGATCTCGGTCTGCGCCCGGTCCAGGTTGATGACGAGTTTGTCGTCGCCGCTGGTCAGCCGCACGCCCTGCTTGCCGCCGGTCCGCTGGCTGAGCAGGTCCACCCGGTTGCCCTCGCGGTCGGACAGGGTGTGCCGGGAGGCCCGCTGCCGGGCGCCGTCGTGCAGGGGCACGTCCTTGACGGGGGTCGGCTTGTCCTTGCCGTTGTACAGGCCGCCGATGACGTAGGGGTGGTCCAGGGCGCCCCGGTCGAAGCCGACCAGCACCTCGTCGCCGACGTCGAGGGGGAAGATCGAGCCGCCACGCTTGCCGCCCCACTGCACCACGCGCGTCCAGTCGCTGACGTAGGCGTCGTCGAGCCAGGGGAACTGGAGCTTGACGCGGCCCTGCTTGAGCGGGTCGCTGACGTCGGTGACCAGGGCGTTGGCGGTGCCGGGGAGGTTCAGGCCGTTGGAGGCGTTGCCGCCGCCGGAGGCGAGTCCGTACAGGGACCGCCACTGCCGTCCGCTGACCGTCACCCAGGCCTCGTAGTGCTTGCCGTCGCCGAAGACGTGCCGTACGGAGGTGGCGGTGTACTTGCCCTCGAAGGGAGCGCCGACGTCGGCGAGGGTGACGGGCAGCCCGGGGCGGAGCTTCGGGGTGCCGCGCGCGATGACCTCCAGCTCGGCGAAGGATCCGGTGACGTCGTCGGCGAGGGCCTCGGCGGCGAACTTCACCTCCGACTGCCGGTCGTACGGCGTCTGCGCGTCCACCAGCTTGGCCGGCTTGAACTTGGCGGCGGCCTCACCGGGGGTCGTGCCGATGCTGATGCCGGGGTTGGTCCTGGCGGGCGCGGTCGCGGTGAGCTTCTTCTTGGTCGTCACGTCCCACCCGCGCGCCTCGACGGTCGCGACCTGCTCGGCGGCCGTGACGGCGGCCCGCAGCCGGAGGATGTCGGTGCCGGCCTCCAGGACGAACGGGCTCTTGTCACCGGGGGTGGAGGTGGCCGGGGCGCCGGACGCCGGGTCGGGCTTGACGAACTGGAACTTGCCCTTGGCGTCCACCGACATGACCATCTCGTTCTCGTCGGCCAGCCGGGCGAGGAAGTCCCAGTCGGTGACGTTGGCCTGGCTGATGAACTCGTAGACGGTCTTGGTGGACTGGATCTTCCCGACCGGGACGCCGTCCTGGGCGGCCAGCTTGCGGGCGATGTCGGAGGCGCTCTGGTTGCGGTAGGCGGCGACGCGGCGCTGGCGCATCAGACGGTGGCCGAAGTCGTAGCCGCGGATGACGGTGAAGGTGCCGGTGCCGTCGTAGTCGGCCTCCAGGCCGCACACCTCGCCGGTGAGGAGCGGGTCGGAGGCGCCCTTGCCGTCGGCGATCGGGGCGAGGACGACGGGGGTGCCGAACTTGACGCCCAGCTTGCCGAGGACCAGACGGCCGGGGTCGCGGAAGGTGAGCCGGAAGGCGGCCGGCACGCCGAGACCCTGGTCCACCCAGCCCTCGACGAGAAGCGGCGCGATGTCGACGGGCAGGGGAGCGCCACCGAGGGTGACCTGGATGACGCTGGAGAACGCGGACTGGACCACTAGTGGCGCACCTCCTCGGCGGAGGGCAGCACGAGCTCGATGCCGGTCGGCAGGCGGGACGGGTCGTCGATGCCGTTGACCTCGGCGATGGACCGCCACGCGGAGGCGTCGCCGTACTCGCGCCAGGCCAGCGACTGGAGGGAGTCACCGGCGACGACCCGGTGCACCCGCTGCGCGGTGAGGGCGCCGGAGGTCGGGTTCTGGCCCTTCGTCTTGCTGGGGATCTCGTTCAGGCGTACCTGGCAGGTGGCGCGGATCGGGACGCCGGTCGTGCCGAAGAGCGAGTACGTGACGTCGATGCTGCTGACGTAGGCGGTGAAGCGGGCCGTGGAGAACGAGCCCCACTGGAAGACCACCCACGGCGGCGAGGGCTGCTTGGCGGCGATGCTCTTGGTGGTGACCTCGCAGCACTCCAGCAGTGACTCGACCTTCTTCAGGACGGTGTTGCTGCCGGGCTGGTCCGAGGTGTCGAGGAAGATCTCGACGGTCATCTCGCGGGGCTCCGGGCCCATGAACTCCGGTACGGAGCCGTCCCGGACGGCCGCCGTGGGGGTGACCTTCCACTGGGCCCGGCGGCCGAGCTGGAGCTGTGCCGGGTTGAAGTCGAACCCGAAGGATTTGATCAGCCCGCCGGGGGTCGTGCTCGTGCCCACCGGCGGTTCGTGGATCGCGAGGGTGGCACGGACCAGGCTCTTGCCGGCGCCGCCTTTGCTTCCCTTGGCCATGGCTTGTACTCCCTGCCTCGTCCTGGTCCTGGTCCTGGTCCTGGTCCGGTTCTCGTCCCGGTCCTCAGTCCGTGAAGCCGTGGTGGGTGATCTCCAGGACCTCCGTGGCCACACCCGGGCTGTCCGGGCTGAGGGACGGCCCCTGCCAGCTGACCGGCAGCACGTCGATGAGCCCCCACCGGGCCACCTCCGAACCGTCCGCGCGCAGTGCCGCGATCTGCGCGGTCGGCCGCGTCACCCCCGTGGTGACCGACGAGATCCACTTGGCGACCTTGGTGGTGTCCGGGGTGAGCGGCCGGGTCAGCCGGATCGTGGAGAACGTGACCCGGGAGGGCAGCTGCCAGACGAAGCCGTTGTTGCCGCCCTCCTGGCGGTGCTCGATCTCCACCTGGGACGAGAGCCCCTCACACCCGTTGAAGAAGCCGAGGCTCTCGCCGTCGATGGTCAGGGTGAAGAAGATGGTGGAGCCCGGGTCGAGATCGGAGGGCATCGGGGCCTGGCCTTTCTGGGAGAGGGGGCGTCGGGAGCGGCGGGGCTTCGGGGTCGGTGGCGGTCAGTGGCGGGGGTCGCGGAGTCTGCCGATCCGTTCGCGGTCGAGCCGCAGTTCGGTGCGGAGCAGACGGGTGATGCGACCGGTCAGGCGGTGCGTCAGCTCGTCGAGCTGGAAGTCGGTGAGCGCGCGCGGATCGAAACCGGGATGCGTGTGAGCGTGAGCCGGATCCGCCGCACCCTGGTCGCCGCCGGGCGGGGGCCCGCCGGCGCCGCGGGGCGGCTTCGGCAGCGTGGGGGGCGGTGCGGCGTGGCGCCGCTGCACCACCGGGGCGGGCGGCGTGGGAGCCGCGGGCAGCGGCCGTGGGGCGGGGGTCGGGACCGGCAGGGGAACCGGCACCGGGACGGGCGCCGCCTGGGCCGGTGGTGCGAGGGGTGACGGCGGTGCGGCCGGGCGTACGGGGGCACCGCCCGCCGCTCCCGGAGCGGGCAGCGGCCGACGCTGAACGGCCGGAGCCGGCGAGTCGGTCGGAGTCGCGGGGGCCGCCCCCGGAGCGGGCATGGGCGTGAGGCCGGGGGTGGGGTAGGGACGCGCCACGGGCCCGCCCGCGGTCGCCCCGGGCGTGGTGCGGCGCAACGGTACGGGCGTCCTGGCCGCGTGGCGCTGCACGGGCGCCGGGGACACCGGGGGGACCGAGACCGGGGCCACCGGGGGCCTGCCGGTGAGGACGACGGGCGGTGCGGGGTGGTGCTGTCCGGTCGTCGTCGTGGGACGGACGGTACGGGGGAGGGCGCCGGTGGGGCCGGTGGCGGCGTCCTGGGGCAGCGGGGCCGGACGATGCGTCGGCGTGCCGGTGCTGTGGGCGGACGACGGTGTGGCCGGCGGGAGTCCGGGAGCGCCGGGCGACGCGGTGCTGCGCTGCACGACGGGGGGCGTGAACGAGGGCAGCGCCGAGGAGGTGCCGCCGGGACCGGTCGCCGCACGGGCGTCGCCCTGGCGTCCTTCGCCCTGGCGTCCGTCGCCCCGGGGCCCGATCGGGATGCCGCTCGGTGCCTTCAGCGGTGCTGCGTCCGCGGGCCGGGTGGAGAGGGGGGCGCCCAGCGCGGGGCGCGCTGACGTGGGCTGCGTGGGCTGCGTGGGCTGCGCGGCGGCGGTGACCGGTAGGGCGGCACGCTGCACGGGGGCGCCGAGAGGGGTGGAGCGTCGCAGCGGGGACAGCGGTTCGGTCCGCGCACCCGGGGCGCCGGTGCCGTGGGCGGACACGGCCACGGAGGGCGTGCCGACGGGGGCCGGAGCCGGGAGAGGCGTCGGCGAGGCCGCGGGCGGGCTGAGCGGCGTCGCCGGGCCCGGTCCGCCCGAGGGAGGGCTCGTGGGGGCGCCGAGGCCCGCGCGACGCCGGGGGGCGGGCGCACCGGAGGCGGCCCGCTGGACGCTCGTCGCGGACGGGGAGGCGGGCGCGCGCACGGACACAGGTGCGGGCGTGGTCGCGGAACCTGCGGCGGACGCCGGGGAGTTGGCGGCAGAACGCGCCGGAAGCGCCGGCCCGGTCTGCGCCGGCACCGAACCGCTCACGCCGCCCGGAGCCTGCGTGGCGGGTCGCGCGGGCGGGGTGACCGCAACGGGGGCCGATACGGCACGTTGCACGTCGGTGGCTGCCGTACGAGGGCCGGTGGGCGTGGGCGTGGGAGCGGGTGTGGTCGTCGGCCGGGACGGCGTCGAGGCCGGTGCCGGTGCCGTCGCGGCGCGTTGCACGCCGGGGGCCGATGCGCGGCCGGTGTCGCCGGAACCCGAGGTGGGACCGGGCACCGAGGCGGGGGGCGAGGCCGGTGCCGTCGCGGCGCGTTGCACGCTCGGGGTGGGCGTGCGGCCACCGTCGTGCGAGGTCGCGGTGGCGCGGGGCGCCGGGGCGGGGCCCGCACCGGAGGCCGCACTCGACCCGGGGCCGTGGCCGGGACCGGTGCGGGAGGTCGAGGTCGAGGTCGGTGCCGACGCGGCGCGTGGCAGGCCGGGCGGCGATGTGCGGCCCCCGTCACGCGAGGTCGCGGTGGGGCCCGAGGCCGAGCCCGGAGTCGCTGCCGCCCGCTGCACGCCGGGGGGTGCCGTACGACCACCGCCACCGGAGGCCGAGCCGGGCCGCACGGGCGAACCGGGGCCGCTGCTCGGGCCGGAGCCCGGCGCGGACCCGGATCCTCGCGCGGGACCTGAAGCGGCACCGGAGGTGGAAGCGGAGGTGGAAGCGGAGCTTGCAGCGGGGGCGGAGGCCGGGCCCGGGGATGACACCGAACCGGATCCGGGACCCGAACCGCGGGCGGCCGAAGCCCCGGTGGGGACATCGGCGGTGGGCGTGGAGCTCGCGTCGGTGGCGGCACGTCGGCTCACGGTGACCGGCGCGACCGTGCCGGAGGGCAGGGAGGCCTGGGCGGTCGGGGCGGTCGGGGCGGAGCGTGGAGGGGTCGCCGGGGAGGGACCCGGAGTGGACGTCGGCGACGGGCCACGTTCCGTTCCGCCCGGCCGAGGTGCGGCGGAGCCGCTGCCCGGGGAGCGCATGCCGGTGCCCCCGGGCGCCCCACCGGGGGAGGAGGACGGCGCCGTACGGGCCGGAACGGCACGCTGCACGCTGTGACCGGCGCTCGCCGAAGGGGACCCGGCGGAACCGGCCGACGGAGCGGCCGCCGCCCCCGGCGCACCTGAAGGGCCCGACGCACCCGCGGCACCCGAACCGGCCGACGTGGATGAGGACTTCGCCGATGGCGGCAGGGCCGAGCCGGGCCGCGCGGTGGGCGTGACGCCGCCCGCCGTCGACGGACCGGGGACAGCCGCACCGGTGCCGCCCGCGCCCGGTACCGCGCGCCGCACCCGCACCGGGGTTCCGCTGGGCGCCGAGCCCGTGTGACGGGGCACCGCCCGCTGGAGCCCGACGGGCGGGAGTGCAGCCGTACGGGGCTCCCCCGCACCGGAGTTGCTTCCCGCCGCCGGTGAACCCGGGTCGGCGGCGCCTCGCGGACCCGGGGCGGGTTCCTTGCCGCTCGCCGGGCTTCCGCCGTCGGTCTCCGCACCCCGCCCGGACGCCTGAGCCGATCCGCTGCCGCCGGACGAAGCCGGGGCAGGGGCAGGGGCCTGGGTCGGTGCCGGGGAGGTGGACGGGGACGCCGGTCGGGCGGGCAGGCTGCGCCGCTGTACGGGCGCAGACACGGACCTCGTCAACGGGGCCGGCCCCGTCGAGGGGACCGGGCTCGCAGGGGACACCCGGATGCCCCGCGCCGGGAAGGCGGCGGGAGCGGACGGCTCCGTCGGCCGTGACGGCACCACGGGCACCGTGGGGGCAGCCGGAGCCGCCGATCCGGACGGGCGCGGGGCCGCACCCGAAGCCGCAACCCCGTTGGCACTCGCCCCACTTGAAGCACCCGAAGCACCCGAAGCGCCCGAAGTGCTCGAAGCACCCGCCCCACCCGGCCCGGCCGTCGGGCCCGGACCGGCCGAGGCCGGGCGGGGAGCGACCGGCGAGGACGCGGGGACGGCACGCTGAAGGGGGGTCGGCCGGGGCGGCGCGGCCACCCGCTCGGGTTCGGCGACCGGTGGGGCGGTCCGCAGGCTGCT
The DNA here is from genome assembly GCF_045041255.1 of Streptomyces sp. NBC_00080. NCBI lineage: Bacteria > Bacillati > Actinomycetota > Actinomycetes > Kitasatosporales > Streptomycetaceae > Streptomyces > Streptomyces sp. NBC_00080. The sequence goes on along the minus strand of NZ_CP108235.1, from coordinate 4,615,223 downwards.
CATCAGGCCGCCCGGCGCCGCGTCCAGCACCGCGTGGAAGCCGGTGCCGGTGAAGGAGGGGTTCTGCCAGGTGGCCAGCCGGCCGCCGAACCCGGCGTCGGCGACCCCCGACGTGCGCCCGGCCGCCGCGCGTTGGATGGGCGGGAGCGTCGGCCAGGCGGCCGCGACGACGCGTGGCGCCGCACCGGCGTCGCTCACCGGTGCGCCACCGCCGCCGGTCGTGGTCGGCGCGGCGGTGTCGGCGGCCGGCGAAGGGGCCGAGCCGTCCCCGCGTCCGCCCCCGCGGCCACCCCGGAACCGTTCCAGGAACCCCATGCCTCAGCCCTCCGCCCCGCCCCGGGTCACCAGGGACGCGATCTGGTCGGCGTAGCGGCGCCGGTCGTGGTGTTCCAGGTCCAGGATCTCGTCCTGGCCCCAGTGGAAGTGGTAGGCGACGTACGCGATCTCCTCGTGCAGCCGGTCGGTCGCGTACGTCACGATTCCCCCAGGCGGCTCCCGCCGAGTTCCACCTCGAAGGGCTCCGAGCAGTGAGGGCACTGCACCGAGGCGCGGGTGTGCCCCTCGGCGTTGACCTGACGGTAGAAGTCCTGGAGGAACGCCAGGTCGGAGGCGAACATGTTCTCCACGACGCCGTCGTGGACCAGCGGGAGGCTGCCGAGGCGGGTGATGACCCGCCCCAGCAGCACCACCGACAGGTACGCCGGGTTCTCCTGGACGCGGATGTCGCGGAGCGGGACCAGTTCGTCCCGCGCCGTCGCCAGCCGCATCACGCCGTCGCGGTGGACGGTGCCCGCCTCGTCGACGTACCCGCGCGGCAGCTCGAAGGGGAACTCCGTCTGGAGCCGGTACGGCGCGGGGGCCGGGGCGGCGGCCGCGCCCGGCGCGGAGAACGCGGACGCGGCGCCGGACAGGGATTCGGACTCGGGCACGGCGGTGGCCGGGAGCGCCTCCTGCGGCTCCCCGCTCGCCGCCGCTGCCCGGACAGCCGTGCGCCGCATTACTCGATGACCAGTTCTTCGAACGTGATCGTCACGGTCTCGGTCAGCGCGGAGGCCTCGCCGGCCTTCACCGAGCTGGTGTCGATCTTGCTGCACCAGGCGTTGCGCATGTTGTACCGCTTGACCGGGTTGTTCTGGTAGTCCATCACCATGATCGTGGCGTTCTTGCGGGCAGTGCCCATCACGCCGTTGATCGACTCGGTGATCCACTGGTTGAACGCCGCGGACTGGGTCATACCGCGCACGACCGTGCAGGTGCCCGCCTTCTTCACACCGGGCAGCTTCTTGGTGACGGGCTTGCCCTGCGCGGAGACCTGCTGGTACTCGATGACGTCCTGTTCGAGGCTGAGGCCGCTGACCTCGGCGAGGTACTCGACCATCACGCCGTCGATCTGGAGGCCGAAATTGTGTGAAGTAAGGGCGTCACCCGGCTGGAGACTCATCTGACTTTCCTTCTAAGTGTGGTGAAGAGGGCGGTACGACGGCGGAGGGCCTGCTCGCGGCCTACTCCTCCAGCTCTCCGTTGCCGCTGGAGAACTGGGCCAGCCGGAAGATCACGAACTCGGCGGGCTTGACCGGCGCGATGCCGATCTCGCAGATCACACGGCCGAGGTCGACCGACTCCGGCGGGTTGGACTCCTCGTCACACTTGACGTAGAACGCCTCCTCGGGACGGGCGCCGAACAGCGCGCCCCCGCGCCACTCGTTCACGAGGAACGCCGAGACGTTGCGCCGGATCCGGGCCCACAGGGCGTGGTCGTTCGGCTCGAACACCACCCACTGGGTGCCGATCAGGATCGACTCCTCCAGGTAGTTGAAGTACCGGCGGACGTTCAGGTAGCGCCACGCCGGGTCGGAGGAGAGGGTGCGGGCGCCCCAGATGCGGATGCCGCGGCCCGGGAAGGCCCGGATGCAGTTCACGCCGATCGGGTTCAGCAGGTCCTGCTCGCCACGGGTGATCTGGATCTCCAGGTCCACCGCGCCGCGCACGACCTCGTTCGCGGGGGCCTTGTGCACGCCGCGCTCGGAGTCGTTGCGGGCCCACACACCGGCCACGTGGCCGCTCGGCGGGATCAGTCGGGCCTTGCCGGCGGACGGGTCGAAGGACTTGATCCACGGGTAGTACAGGGCCGCGTACTTGGAGTCGTAGCCGGCCGTCTCCTGGCGCCAGACCCGGATCTGACGGGCGTTCAGGCCGGGCGGCGGGTCGATGATGGCGACGCGGTCGCCCATCAGCTCGCAGTGGGCGATCAGGCCCAGCTGGACGGCCTTGACCGACTCCAGGTCGATCGCGCCGCGCTGGTAGGCGGCCATCAGGTCGGGCACCGCGACCATGGACACCTCGTCGACGGCCTCCAGGCCACCGAAGCCGGTGCGGTCGGAGCTGTCGCCCAGGTACTGCGCCGGGCCGACGGACTGCGCGGCCTCGACCGCGCCGGCCGGTGTGCCGGCGGGCGGCGCGGCCAGTGCGACCGTCTGGTTGTCCGGGCGGGCCAGCTGCGCGGCGGGCGCCGCCTCGGCCACGGTGATGAGCTTGGAGCGCTCCTTGACCTGGGTGACGACGTAGGAGCGGTTGCCCTTCTTTGCCGACACGTCGAACGTTTCGACGGCCTTGTCGCCGTCCTTGACGATCAGCTTGAAGCGCTCGGCGGGGCCTTCGCCCTCCGCGTCCGCGACCTCGACGCTCAGCGGGCCGCCGGTCTCGCCCGGCGCCACGGCCGTCACCGTGAACGTGCCGAGCTGCTTGGGCTCACCGGCCGGGAGGGCGGCCGGCGCGGAGCCGGAACCGGACACCGCGGCGGGCGACTTGGCGTCTCCGGCGGCACCCGCGGAGGTACCGCCGACGCGGACGACGTACGCCGCCGAGCCACCGTTGTTGAAGAATCCGTAGACGGAGTGCGCCAGGTAGTAGCCGTCGGTGAAGTCACCGAACGCGGCCACGTACTGGGTCCAGTTGGTCACCAGCGTCGGCTCGTTGAGGGGGCCGGTCGGGGCGAGCCCGACGAAGGCCGCCACCGAGGTGCCCACCCCTTCGATCGGGCGGGAGCCGCTGGCCACCTCCTCGACGTATACGCCGGGCGACAGGTAGGACGGCATGCTGTGCTCTCCTCGGGGTACGCGTCAGGACGTCTTTCACCGTCACGCGCGAAGCGCGTCCGCCGAAACGGCTTCCGGTGCACGGTCCGGGGCACGGCTGTTGCCCTCGCGGGCAGCGCGGGCCGCCGGACCCCGCCCGGGCCGCCGTCACCGCCGCCGGTGCGCCGGGGTCCCCGGCGGGAGCACGGGGGCGGCCCCGGGGGCGGTGACGGGCCACCGGGTCCCCTCGGGCAGCCGGTCGCGGCCCGGCGGGGCACGCACCCTGCCCCGTCGCCTCTGACCCCGCCCGCCGTTCTCCCCGTAGCGTCGGCACGTGAGCCTGTGGACATCCCTCGAACCCGCCTCCGTCACCGTCGACCCCGGCAGCCGGGCGACCGTCCGGCTGCGGGTGCGCAACACCGGTGACGTCGTCGACGAGTACCGCTTCGAGCCGGTCGGCCCGACCGCACCCTGGACGACGGTGGAGCCGCAGACGCTGCGGTTGTATCCGGGGACGACGGGCACGGTCGAGCTGACCTTCGCCCCGCCGCGCACCCCGGACGCCACGGCCGGCCCCAACCCGTACGCGGTGCGCATCACGCCGACCGAGCATCCGGAGGCGGTGACCGTCCCCGAGGGGAACCTGACGATCACGCCGTTCACCGAGGTGCGCGCGGAACTGGTGCCGCCGACGGTCAAGGGGCGGTTCCGCGGCCGGCCGCGCCTCGCGATCGACAACATCGGCAACACCAAGCTCACCGCCTCGCTGAGCGGCAGCGACCACGGCGACCGGCTGGCGTACGAGCTCCAGCCGGCCAATGTGCAGATCGAGCCGGGCCGGGCGGTGTTCGTGAACACGACGCTGCGCCCGCGCCAGATCATCTGGTTCGGCTCGAAGGAGGAGCAGCGCTACAACCTGGCGGTGCGCCGGTCGGGTGCGCAGGCGCTGGAGGTGGAGGGCACCTTCGTGCAGCGCGGGTTCCTGCCGCGCTGGCTGGCGACGGCCCTCAGCCTGACGGTGGCCCTGGCGATCGCGTTCGTGATGATCTGGCTGGCGTACAAGCCGCAGGTCAACAGCAGCGCCAACGAGAAGCTCGCGGAGGCCGGCGTCAGCACCCTCGCGCCCAGCCCCTCGGCCACGCCCAGCGCCCCGGCCCTGGTGCCCACCCCGACGGCTCCCGTCGTGGTCGAGGCGCCCGCCAGCAGCCAGGCCCCGGCCGACGGCGGCAGCGGCAGCGGCGGCGGCGGCGGGGGCGGCGGGACCGAGTCGAAGGCCCCCGTGAAGCCCAAGCAGGAGACGGCGGCCGACGCCGTGAACAAGCTCGCGGCACGCAGCGACGGGCGGCACATCTGCTACCGCGCCTATGTGGCCGACAAGGGCTGGCAGGACCCGGTCTGCGACGGTGCGATCGCCGGTACGACCGGCAAGAACCTGGCCATCAAGGCCCTCAACATCGCCACGGCGAGGACCGGCGGCGTCACGGGCAACGCCGCCCATGTGGTCGGGGGCTGGCTGACCGGCGACAAGTGGTCGAAGGCCGGCGACGGCGTCAACATGTGGATGGGCTCCAGCAAGCCGGCGGTCGCGGCGATGGAGGGCTACACGATCAAGACGATCGAGGGCTCCGTCTGCCAGAACGCGCACGTCAAGGACCGGGGCTGGCTGGGGAACGGCTGCACCAAGGCCGGTGACTGGATCTACGGCGGCAGCCCCATGGAACAGAAGCTCCAGCTGGAAGCCGTCCGCTTCACCGTCTGACACGCGGTGACACCCGGTCCGAAACCGGGTGAACGGGCACGGCCGCTCGGCCCTTTCGGGCAGCGGTCGTGCCCCTCGGCCTCCTGACGCGCCCTCACCCCGCGGCATAGCGTCGACAGGTGACTCTGTGGACTTCTCTGGAACCGGCCGCGGCGACCGTCGACCCCGGCGGCACGACGACCGTCCGGCTGCGGGTGCGCAACACCGGTGACGTCGTCGACGAGTACCGCTTCGAGCCGGTGGGCGCGGTGGCGACCTGGACGGCGGTGGAGCCGCAGACGCTGCGGTTGTATCCGGGGACGACGGGCACGGTCGAGCTGACCTTCGCCCCGCCGCGCACCCCGGACGCCACGGCCGGCCCCAACCCGTACGCGGTGCGCATCACGCCGACCGAGCATCCGGAGGCGGTGACCGTCCCCGAGGGGAACCTGACGATCACGCCGTTCACCGAGGTGCGCGCGGAACTGGTGCCGCCCACGGTCAAGGGGCGGTTCCGCGGCCGGCCGCGCCTCGCGATCGACAACATCGGCAACACCCGGCTGACGGCGTCCGTCACGGGCACCGACATGGGTGACCACCTCGGGTACGAGTTCCGGCCGGGCAGCGTGCAGATCGAGCCGGGCCGGGCGGTGTTCGTCGACACGACGCTGCGCCCGCGCCAGATCATCTGGTTCGGCTCGAAGGAGCAGCGGCCGTACGCGCTGAGCGTGCAGCGGTCGGGGGCGGTGCCGCTCTCGGTGGACGGCACGTTCGTGCAGCGCGGGTTCCTGCCGCGCTGGCTGGCGACGGCCCTCAGCCTGACGGTGGCCCTGGCGATCGCGTTCGTGATGATCTGGCTGGCGTACAAGCCGCAGGTCAACACCAGCGCCAGCGAGAAGCTCGCGGAGGCCGGCAGCACCGCGCTGCCCAGTCCGTCCGTCTCCGCGCCGTCGGCTCCGAAGGTGGACGCCTCCGCCGCCCCGCTGCCCGAGCAGCAGACGTCCTCCGCCCCGGCCGCGGAGGAGGACGGCAGCGGCGGTTCCACGTCCGGCGGTTCCTCGGGGTCAGGCGGCGGGAGCGGCAGTGGGTCCGGCGGCTCGGACGACACGAAGACGACGGCTCCCGTGCCCGGCGCCGTGATCATCGGCCAGGCCTCGGACCGGTGCATCGACATCACGGGCGCCCAGAACGGCAAGGGCAAGGACGGCACCCCGCTCCAACTGTGGGACTGCGCCGGGTCGGCCAATCAGAAGTGGGTCTTCAAGAGCGACGGCACCGTGCGCGCGCTCGGTCTGTGCATGGACGTCGCCTGGGGGTCGAAGGACGACGGCGCGGTCATCCAGGTGGCCAACTGCTCCGGCAACCCGGCCCAGCAGTGGGTGCTGAGCCAGGCCGGCGACCTGGTCAACCCGCAGGCCGACAAGTGCATCGACGCCAAGGACAACGGCACCGGCAACGGCACCAAGCTCCAGCTGTGGACGTGCTCGGGGACGCCCAACCAGAAGTGGCGCGCACAGTAGCAGCCAACGGGTGCAGGCGGCCTACCAGTTGGCTTCGCCCGGCACCAGGCGGCCCGCCTTGCGGTATTCGCGGCGGGCCCCCTCCAGCAGGTCGCCGTCGCCGACCGGCTCGTCGCGTCCGGCGGCGAGGTAGGCGGCGGTGACGACGGCGCTGCGGATCGAACCGCCGGCCAGCTCGAAGTCCTTGGCCAGCTGCCCGGGATCGACGTCGGCGGCGCACGGCACGTGGCACAGCCCGTGCCGCCACAGCGCGAGCCGTTGCCCGGCGTCGGGGAACGGGAAGTCGACCACCAGGTCCAGGCGCCGGGTGAACGCCTCGTCGATGTTGGCGCGCAGGTTGGTGGTGAGCAGCGCGATGCCGTCGAAGGACTCCAGCCGCTGGAGCAGGTAGGCGCTCTCCATGTTGGCGTACTTGTCGTGCGCGTCCTTGACCTCCGACCGCTTCCCGAAGACGGCGTCGGCCTCGTCGAAGAGCAGTACGGCGTCGGTTCGGTCGGCCTCGGAGAAGATGCGCTCCAGGTTCTTCTCGGTCTCGCCGACGTACTTGTCGACGATCGAGGAGAGCTGGACGACGTAGAGATCGAGGCCGAGTTCGGCGGCGACGACCTCGGCGGAGAGCGTCTTGCCGGTTCCGGACTCGCCCGCGAACAGTCCGAGCACCCCTCGGCCGCGCCCGCCGCCTGCGCTGAGCCGCCAGTCGCCGAGCACCCGGTCGCGGTGCCGGGCCCGCAGGGCGAGTTCGCGCAGCTGGGTCAACGGCCGCTCGGGCAGCACGAGGTCCTGCCAGCCGACGTCCGGCCGGATCCGCCGCGCGTGCCGTTCGAGGCCGGACGCCGACTGCTGTCGCGCGGCCAGCCGCACATGGTCGGCGGTGAGCGGCCCGCCCTCGAAGGCGGCCAGGACGGAGGCGGCCCGCGCGGCCCGGGCGACCCGCTCGCCGCCGAGGCGGTAGGGGGCGACGGTGGCGGCGAGGTCGAAGCCGGGGGCGGTGTCGAGGGGGCCGGCGGAGTCCAGCGCGGCCGCCCAGGCGGCCGTCCCGCCGGCCCGGCGGCGCGGCGCCTCCAGGACCAGCGGATCGTGCGTGGACCAGTGCGGGTCGTAGGGGCGCGGGTCCGTGAGCAGGACGGTGACGTCCTGCGCGTCGGCCAGCGCGCCGATCAGCGGCCCCGGCTGGTCCGGCAGGCCGGACAGCACGACCGCCCGGCCGCCGAGCCGTGCCTCGCGCAGCAGGCCGGGCACGCCGTCCTCGGGACCGGTGAAGCGGAGGGCGTCGACTCCGGCGGCGCGCAGGGCGGAGGTGATCGCGGCGAGGCCGTCGCCCTCGCGGTGTTCGCGCAGATAGGCGGTGAGCGGGCCGCCCTCCCGCATCCGGCGCGCGAGCAGCCGGACGAAGTCCTCGTCGTCGGCGGGCAGCGGCGGGGGCAGCGGGTGCAGGTGTCCGTGCAGGGCGGCGTCCGGCGTGTCGTCGCCCAGCAGATGGGCGAGCAGCCGGTCCGGTACGCGCAACAAGCGTGAAAGGAAGGGCCGTTCGGGCTCCTCGACGTCCAGCAGCCCGTACGCGCGCAGCGGCGCCGAGGAGTGGAAACGGGCTCGGGCCGCGGCCAGGTGGGCGGGCACCCCGCACAGTTCGAGGGCGAGCCCCACGGTGGCCCGTCGCCTGCTCACATCGTCGTTGAGGTAGCCGTAGAGCGGCTCGAAGTCGCGGTCCAGATCGGGCGCGAGGGCGATGAGGAGGATCGCGGCGTCCAGCTCGGTGAGCCGGAGCCGGGCGGCGAGGGCGCTGAGCGAGTCGGTCGGCTCCGCTTCCCTGGGCGGGGCCGCGACGGGGCCGGCGGCGGCCCGGCCACCGTCGAGCAGGTGCCGTACCGCCTCCTCGGAGAGGTACAGGCCGCGCAGCGGATCGGCGGCCGTCGGGTCGGCGGCGGCCCGACGGTCGACCAGAGCACCGACCCGATCCCGCAGAACACCGACCCGCCCGAGCAACGCGCCGGCCCGGTCGTCCCGGGCATCAAAGTCCCCGTGCCCCTCGTGCCCCTCGTGCCCCACAGCGCCGTGCCCGCCCGCGTCGGCGCCGTCGGCGCCCGGGCCGGTGTCGGCCATGAACGCGCCGGCGTCGGCCGCGAGTACGTCGGTGGCCGGCAGGGGTGCCTCGGTGTCGAGTGTGAACGTATCGGTGTCGGGTGCCGGTGTGTCGCGGTCGGCCTCGGCCGCCCCGGTGTACGCGTCGCTCACCGCTGGTCCGGACGGCCGGTGCCGGCCTCGCGGGCGGCGCGGGCCGCGGCCACCTGGTGGGGGCGGTGGGCGCGTTCGCCGGACTCCGGCGGGTCGCCGTCGATCCCGCGCAGGCGGACCGCCGCGCCCTCCGTGACCGGCGGCCCGGCGTCGTACTCCGGATAGGCCGGGAAGGGTGCCGTGACCACGAGGTCCAGCGACGGCTTCAGCTCACCGCCCAGGGCGGACCAGATCTCGGCGAGGGAACGCGACTCGGTCTGGATGCCGGCCACCGTCACCGGCATCGCGAGGCCCAACGCGCGCAGGGAGCCCGGAAGCTCGTCGGCCGGCAGCATCTCGCGCGGCAGCAGCGTCGCCAACACGGCCGACAGCAGCCTGTGTTCGTCCTGCGGGGTCCGCGTCCAGGCGGTCACCAGGTACGACAGGCGGAACCAGCGCGGCGGTTGACGGCGCTTCACGACGACGTCCCGCTCGTCCCGCACCGCCATCTGGCCGCGCTGGCGACGGGTCACGTCCTCCCGGATGTCGTACAAGTAGGTGTTGATCACAGGGGCGTTGCGCCGGGCCGCCCAGTCCCGGGTCGGAGCCTCGAAGGAGACGTCGATGCCGGAGCCCGCGAGCGCGCCGCTCGAGAGCAGCTCTTTGAGGACCTCGTCCACCTCGTGGATCACCGTCGTGCTCCTCAACTTGCCGTGCCACACCCACCGTCCGACGATCGTGCCCCGGACGGCCCCGGATCCGCAGGCACGACGGGGTCGGCGGCCGGGCAGGGCATGCTGCCCGCGTGTCCGCCTTCGATTGCCCGTTCGGTCAGATGTAGCCTTCCCGCAGGGCATATGCCACCGCGTGCGCCCGGTTGCGCAGATGCAACCGCGTCGTGAGTCCGTGCATGACGTTCTTGACGGTTCGTTCGGAGTAGGACAGCTTGCTGGCGATCTCTCCGGTGTCCAGGCCCTCGGCGACCAGCCGCAGGACGTCCACCTCCCGTGGCGCGAGTCCCAGGGAGGGGGCGCCGGGCCGGCCCGCCGCACCGCGGTGCAGCGTGCCCACCTGGCTGATGAGCCTTCCGAGCAGGTCGGCGGGCAGGTCGCCGTCGCCGCGGTGGGCGGCCAGCACCGCCTGCACCAGCCGGTGCGCGGTGGCCTCCCGGCGCCAGACGATGGCCCCGACCCCGCACTCGATGACGTCCAGGAGTTCCGTCTCACGGATCGTGCCCACGACGAGCACCGCCCGCGCCCCCTCGCTGCGCACGATCCGCCGCAGCCGGCCCAGCGCCCCCTCGTCGAGGGTGTCCTCGATCAGCAGCGCCACCGTGCCGGCGACGGCCGAGACCTCCTCGCGGACCTCGACCTCGGGGCGCCCGCGCAACTGGCTGACGGCGCCCTCGCGGGAGATCGGGTCGGGTGCCTGGACGGCCACGGGAATCCGCCGCCGGGTGCCGAGGGTGACGCCTGGAACGGCGGCGCCCATCGCGGCGATACCCGCGGTGCCGGTCTCTGTTGTCCGTGGTGAGCTGAGCAACCGTTTCCCCCAAGTTCACGGGCCCGCCGTCCGATGGGGACCGGTGACGGGTGGGTACGGTCCAAACTTCTGTGACCTCCGGGGCGCGCGCAATCGTGGAGCACCACGAGGCGGACCACGAGAGCAAGCCCCCCACCACCACGATTCGCCTGCATCGTCGCAGGTCAGAGCTTTTTCGGTCGGTGCGCTCCAGGGCACCGTGAGCCTCGCCACAACGGCCGCGCGGACCCGTACCGAACCGCACGACCTCTACGTGTACATGGACAAGTCCGATGTGCCCGACAGCAGGAGGCAGGGATGACCGGACCGTTGCGGGAACGCGAGGACGCGCACGCGCTGCTCACGGCGGAGGCGGAGCGGGCCCGAGCCGGCGGAGGCCGTCTCGTCCTGCTGCGCGGGGCCACGGGCACCGGCCGGTCCGCCGTCCTGGAGGCCGCCGCCGCGCACGCCACCCACCTGGGCCTGCGGGTGCTGCGCGCCCGCTGCTCACCCGACGACATCGCGCTGCCGTTCTCCTCGGTGCTCCACCTCCTCGGCTCCGTACCCGAGTTCGCGGACGTCGGGCCGGGCGACGACGACCGGGGCAGTGCGGCGCGGCTGTGGCGACTGCTGCGTTCGTACGCCGACGAGTCGCCGCTCATGGTGGCCGTGGACGACGTCCACCTCGCCGACGAGGCCTCGCGCCGCTGGTTCGTGGAGGCGGCCCGCCGCATCGACCGATTACCGGTACTCCTGGTGGCCACCGAGCGCAGTCAGTACGACATCGATCCGCGGCCCGCCGGTCTCACCCACGCCCTGTCCCCGTCCATGGTCCGCACCCACACCCTCGCCCCGCTCACCGACAACGCCTCGGCCGACCTGGTCCGGGCCGCCTTCCCGACGGCCTCCGACCGGTGGACGGCGGACTGTGTGCGGGCCGGCGCGGGCAGCCCGCTGCTTCTGCACGCCCTCCTCGACGACCTCGACGGCGCCCCGCCGCCGACGGCCGTCCCGAGGACGTGCGCCGCGCTGTACCCGGGTTCCTACCCGGCGGCCGTCTCCTGGTGGCTGGACAGCGCGGGCCCGGCGACGGCGGAGGTGGCCCGCACCCTCGCGGCCCTGGAACAGGCGGAACGCACGGAAAGGACGGAACGGGCCGTACGGGCGGAACGGGCGGCGAGCGCTGCACGGGCCGCGCGGAAGGCGAGCGCCGAGCTGGCGGAGAACGCCGACCGGACGGAGAACGCCGAGCGGGCGGCGAGTGCCGAGCGGGCGGAGGGCTCCGCTGCCCGCGACACCGTCCCCGTTCCCTTCTCCTTCCCCCTCCCCGACCCCGTCCCTGATCCCGACGGCTGCACAGACACCGTCACCGAAGCCGCCCATGAAGCCCTGCCCGCGGCCGAAGCCGCCACCGACGCCCTCGCCGCGCTCGTCGCCGACGCCTCCGGCGCCGACCCGGCCCGTGTCTCCGGGTGGTTCACCGCGATGACGCGGCTCGGCGTGCTGCGCCCGGACCGGGCCGGCCGGCCCCGCTACGCGCACCCGCTCCTGCGGGACGCCGTCCTCGGCGGCTGGTCCACCGCCCGCCGTCAGGACGCGCACCGGGCGGTCGCCCAGGCGATGCTCCGCCGGGGCGACCACCTCGACGCCGTGGCACGGCAGTTGCTGGGCAGCGCGCCCGCCGGCCTGCCCTGGGCGCTGCGCGTGCTGCGCGACGCCGCCACCGTGGCCGCCCGGGACGCCCGCCCCGGCGACGCCGTCCGCTACCTGCGCCGAGCCCTCCAGGAACCGTTGCCCGACGACCTGCGGCAGCGGCTGCTCACCGAACTCGGCTCCCTGGAGTACGCCTCGGCCGACACCCCGGCTGGCATCCCCCGGCTGGCCGAGGCGCTCGACCTGCCCGCCGAACCCCGGGACCAGGTCCGTACGGCCATCGCGCTGGGCACCGCGCTCGTGGGCCGAGGGGAGGTCCGTACGGCGGTGGAGGTGCTGCGCCGACTGGAAGGCCGGCTGGCCGGTCACCCCGACCTGGCGCGGGCCCTGCAGACCGCGTCCGCGCTGCTCTCGGACCAGGACCAGACGGTCCGCCGGGAGGCCTACCGCTGGCTCACCGACACCGCCGAACGCTCCCCGGAGCTCGTCGGCGCGTCCGGGCAGGCCCTGCTCGTGCGGTACGCGGCGACCGCGGGCGACCTCCCGGCGCAGGAGGCGATGCGACGGCTCCGCACCCTCCTGACGGAACCCGCCGATCCCCTGGCCGAGCCGTTCCTGCTGGGCACGGCCGCGGCGGTGGCCCAGTGGGCCGACGAACTCGACGAAGCCGAACGCCTGGTGGAACGCGGCCTGGCCGGCCAGCATCCGAGCCTCCTGCACCCGATGGAACAGGCGCTGCTGGACACCAGGTGGGACATCGCGGCGGCGCGGGGCGCGTACGGCACGCTGCTCGCCGCCCTCCCCGAGGCGGGCCGTGCCCGGCGCACCGGCGGCAGCCCGGTCAACGCCGACGCACACACCCTGCTCGCGCTGGTCGAGACGGGCCGTACGTCGCAGGCCCGCCGACTGGCCGACACCTTCGACCTCCGCGACACCCCGGACTCCTGGGAGCTGAACCGGTTCCTGTACGCGCGGGGTGTGCTGCGCCACACCGAGGGGGACGTCGCGGGCGCCCTGCACGACTTCCTGGAGTGCGGCCGGCGTCAGTCCGCCCGCGCCGTGCACAGTCCGGTCGTCACGCCGTGGCGGACGGCGGCCGCGGAGTGCCGGCTGGCGCTGGGCAACCCCCAGGAGGCGCTGGCCCTGGCGACGGAGGAACTGCGACTGGCCCGGGTGTGGAACACCCCGCGCACGACGGGTCGGGCGCTGCGGGTCCTGGGCCGGGCCACCCGGGGCCGGCGGGGCCTGGAACTGGGCGCCGAGGCGGTGGCCCTCCTGCGGGACTCCCCGGCCGAGGCCGAACTCGTGGCCTCCCTCCTCGCCCACGGCCGGCAGCTGACCGCCGCAGGTGAACGCGGGCGTGGCCGCGACCATCTGCGGGAGGGCGCCGAACGCGCCGAACGGCTGGGCAGCGTCCGCCTGCTGACCTACGCCGAACAGGCCCTCCGCACCGCGGGCGGCCGCCGTACCACGCCCGCGCACACCGGTTCCGGGTCCCTCACCGGCAGCGAGCGCCGTATCGCGGAACTCGCTGCGGACGGCCGCACCAACACCGAGATAGCGGACCTCCTGCATGTGGCCCGCCGTACCGTGGAAACCCACCTGACCAGCGCCTACCGGAAGTTGGGCATTCGGCGCCGGGGCGAGTTGCGGGGCGTGCTGGACGACTGAGGCGGCTGCGTGGCACCGGGTCGTCGCGCGCCGCCGGACCTACGATGAGGGGATGGCCGTCGACCTCTTCGCAGGCATCCCCGTCAACGACTACGCAGCGGCCCTCGCCTGGTACGAGCGGCTGCTCGGCGCCCCGCCGGCGTTCTTCCCGAACGACACGGAGGCCGTCTGGGAGCTCGCCGAACACCGCTACCTGTACATCGAGCACCGCCCGGGCCACGAGGGCCACGCCCTGAACACCCTCTTCGTCGACGACCTCGACACCCGGGTCGCCGCCATCACCGGCCGCGGTCTGACGCCGACCCGCCGCGAGACCTACTCCAACGGCGTGCGCAAGGTCACCTTCCACGACCCGGACGGCAACGAGATCGGCTTCGGCGGCGCCCCCGCCTGACCGTCCGACGCCCCGGCCGGCGCGCGAAGCGCCGGTTCAGGGCCCGGTTCCCGGTGCGCCGGGCCGCTGTGACAGGCCTGTGACCGGAGGAGTGGCTTCCGCCACAGCCCGCCCGGCCCCGCCCTGGTGGGGTGACCGGATGCGTACCGCACTCTCCGTACTGCGCGGCTGTCTGCCGCCGCTCCTGGTACACCTGCTGATCGGCCTGCCGACGGCCGTCGTCCTGCTGTGCGCGCGCTGGTACCTCAGCCACGGGCACTGCACCTACGAGGACCTCGGCCTCCGCGACCTGGACCACTGCACGTACGACCAGATCGAGGACGGCGGTTTCGTGCGGATCACGCTCGTCCTGTTCGCGGTGTTCGTCGCGCTGCTGCTCGTCCTCTTCGACGGTCTGCGCCCCCTGCGGACGGGCCGCCCGCTCAAGCCCCGGCTGCTGACCCTGCCCGCGATCCTGCTGCCCTACGCCGTGTACGCCGCCGCCGGCGGGTGAGCGCGGGCCGGCCACGCGACCGCCGGAGGCAGGTGACGCGGATCACTTCCCCCGCGCCGATCACTTCTCCCGCCCGCGCCGGTCGTACGGACATGACTGAAGCTGTGAAGGGCCCCGCGAGTTACTTCCCGTCGATCGAGAAGAAGTACGGACGTCCGATCGCCGAGTGGAAGACCCTGATCCGGGCCTCGCCGCTCACCCGGCACATGGAACTCGTCGCCTGGCTGAAGACCGAGCACGGGCTGGGGCACGGCCACGCCAACGCGCTGGTCGCGCACACGCTGGCGGAGGACACCGGCGGGTGAGCCCCCGCCGGCCCCGGCCCGGCCTCAGCGGCCGTTCGCGGCGTTGCCGTTGCCCTTGGCGGGGGAGCGGCGACGGCCCTGGGAGGTGGGTCGTCCGCCCTGGGAGGTGGGACGGCCGTTGCCCTGGGCCGCGGGGCGGCCACGGCGCGAGCGCGCGGTGGACGCCGAGCGCGCGGGACGTTCCTCGGTGACCGCCGGAGCGAGGACGACGGGCACGCCGGAGGGCGCCTGCGCGCCGGTGATACGGCTCAGCTCGGTCTCGCCCGAGCGGACCCGGGTGGTCTGCGGGGTGATGCCGGCGTCGGCCATCAGCCGCGTCATCTCACGGCGCTGATGGGGCAGGACCAGCGTGACGACGGTGCCGGACTCGCCGGCGCGTGCCGTACGGCCGCCGCGGTGCAGGTAGTCCTTGTGGTCGGCGGGCGGGTCGACGTTGACGACCAGGTCGAGGTTGTCGACGTGGATGCCGCGGGCCGCGACGTTGGTCGCCACCAGCACCGTGACGTGGCCGTCCTTGAACTGGGCCAGGGTCCGGGTCCGCTGGTTCTGGGACTTGCCGCCGTGCAGGGACGCGGCGCGCACCCCGACCGCCAGCAGCTTCTTCGCCAGCCGGTCCGCCGCGTGCTTGGTGTCCAGGAACATGATCACGCGTCCGTCGCGGGCGGCGATCTCCGTCGTCGTGGCGTGCTTGTCCTCGTCCTCCACGTGCAGCACGTGGTGCTCCATCGTGGTGACGGCGCCGGCCGAGGGGTCGACCGAGTGGACGACGGGGTCGTGCAGGTAGTTCCGGACCAGCCGGTCGACGTTGCGGTCCAGGGTGGCGGAGAACAGCATCCGCTGGCCGTCGGGAAGCACCTGATCGAGCAGCTGCGTCACCTGCGGCATGAAGCCCATGTCGGCCATCTGGTCGGCCTCGTCGAGGACGGTGATGGCGACCCGGTCCAGCCGGCAGTCGCCCCGGTCGATGAGGTCCTTGAGGCGGCCGGGCGTGGCCACGACGACCTCGGCGCCGCCGCGCAGGGCGCTCGCCTGCCGGCCGATCGACAGACCGCCGACCACCGTGGCGAGCCGCAGCCGCAGCGCGCGGGCGTAGGGGGTGAGGGCGTCGGTGACCTGCTGGGCCAGTTCCCGGGTGGGGACGAGGACCAGGGCCAGCGGCTGCCGGGGCTCGGCCCGCTGTCCGGCCGTACGGGCCAGCAGCGCGAGCCCGAAGGCGAGGGTCTTGCCGGAACCCGTGCGGCCACGGCCCAGGACGTCCCGGCCGGCCAGCGAGTTCGGCAGCGTCGCGGCCTGGATCGGGAACGGGGTGGTCACACCCTCGGCGCCGAGGGCGGTCAGCAGCCGCTCGGGCATGTCGAGGTCGGCGAACGACTCGACGGCCGGCAGTCCCGGGGTGAGGGTCACGGGCAGCGCGAATTCACCGCCGGACGCGGCGGGACGACTCCCGCGTCCACTCCGCCCGGGCTTGGCCGAACGGGACGGGGCACCCTGGCGCCGGTCCGTACGGGAGCGGACGGAGCTGTTGCGGTTCATCCGATACCTTCCTCGAAAGGGCAAAATGCCATGGGTCGGGGCCCGCACTCAGGAGTGCGGGCCCCGACCACGTAGTCCGCGTGATGCGCAGCCGATCGCGTCAGCGTCAGCGTCAGGCGGCGTCAGGCGGTTCAGGCGGGCTGGATGTTCTCCGCCTGCGGGCCCTTCTGGCCCTGAGTGACGTCGAAGGTAACCTTCTGGCCTTCCTGAAGCTCACGGAAGCCGGACGTGGCGATGTTCGAGTAGTGGGCGAACACGTCAGCGCCGCCACCGTCCTGCTCGATGAAGCCGAAGCCCTTTTCCGAGTTGAACCACTTCACGGTGCCAGATGCCATGTTGAATCTCCCTATGGGGCAATGCCCGGACTCCGCACCTTGCGGACCCGGGTGCGGCAGGATCGGGAAAGCCCCACAAACAAAAAGAGTGCCCGTCGACGGAAGGTCGAAGAGCACTCAAAAGCCTCTGGTAACCGAAACTGCCACTTTTATCACGGTAGCACAGGTCCGGATGAGGGGCCGGGGACCGGGAGAGCGCCACCGGGACGTGTTGAGGACGTCGTCCCAGGCATATGAGTACCCGTACTCAAGAGGAACACTCCCGCCGCTCGGCAGGCTGATCGCACACCTGGTACGGCCGTCGAGCCGGCCGGCCGTCGAGCCGTGCAGAGGAGCCGACCGTGCGCAGGACCAGGACCAGGACCAGGAGCCGAGTGGGAGTGGGCCGCGCCCTGGCCGGTGCGGCCGTGGTGGCCGTCGCGACGCTGACCGGCTGCTCCTTCCGGATCGAGGAGGCGAGCTGCGGCGGCGGCGAGTACCCGGTGCTGGCGGTGAACAGCGGCGGCAGCGATTGTGTGCCGGACGGCGAGGAGCCGGCGCAGGGCTGGGCCCGTTATCCGGAGGGCAAGGTCCCCGAGAAGGTCGGCGACAAGTGGGACACCTACTGGAGCACCCACACCCTCGACGAGAACGGCGAGATCATCGAGCTCCCCGAGGGCGGATGAACGCCCGCTGTATAACGGGATGATGATTTATCACGTCGTACCGCTCGACGACTGGAGCACCGCCCCCGAGCGGCCCTACGCGCCGGCCTCCCTCGCGGAGGACGGGTTCGTCCACTGCTCGCCCGACGAGGCGAGCACGCTCGCCGTCGTCAACGCGTTCTACCGGACCGGTCCCCGGCCGCTGCTGGCGCTCGTGCTCGACGAGAAGCGGCTCACCGCGATCTGCGCATGGGAGGCGGCCGCGCCCGCTCCGCCGCCCGGGGTCGCCGAAGGCACCCTGTTCCCGCACGTGTTCGGGCCGATCGACCGGGAGGCGGTGACCCGCGTCATGGAGGTCCGATGGGACGAGAACGGCCTGGCGACCGGCCTGACGGCCAGGGACTGACGGGGCGTCGGATGACGGGCTTCAGCTGACGGGCGTCTGCGCCGAGGCCCCGGCGGCGCTCGGAGGGTGGTGGGGGAAGGCCGTAGGGGTTCTCCCGCACCACCCTCCGGCGGCCCGGCCGAGCGGCGCGGCTTCACCTTGCCGAGCGCGGCGGCGCCGACGGGGGCGAGGGCGCGCTCAGAGGTCGAACTCGTGCGGCGGCAGGTCGAGGGTGAAGCACGCCTCCCGTACGACGGCCTGCTCGGTCTTGTCGAAGTCGCCGTCGGCGCCGCCGATCACGATGCCGATCTGGATGACGGCCCGTGCCTCGGCCGGCTTCTTCTTCGCCTTGGCGATCTCCTGGAGAACGCTGACCTTGCCGAAGTCGAAGTCGGTGGTCAGCTTGTTGAGGTTGTCGTCGAAGCGCCGCTGGAGATCCGCGGCGTCGAAGTTCTGCAGCACCTCGTTGGAGGCGATCAGCTGCGCCACCCGGCGCCGCTCCGCGGGGTCGATGGTGCCGTCCGCCGCCGCGACCAGGGCACACATCGCCATGCTCGCGTCGCGGAAGGCGCCGCTCTTGAGGTCGTTCTTCTTCGACACGAGCTGGGTCTGCATCGTCGACGCGGACTCCTTGATGCGGTCCCACAGGGCCATGAGAACTCCAGAAGGTCGGGGCGGAGTAAGTGACTGCACAAGATCTACAGCAACGTAGAAACTCACAGCCGCCCCGATAAGTTCCCCCGGCCTCCTCGGCCCCCTCAGGCCCCGTTCCCAAAAGGGCGTGTTGCGGACGCGGGCGGCCTCCACGGGGCGCCGGAACACCGGGAGGAGACCCGCCGGGTCGTACGACCGCACGGCGGGTGGAAGGAATCAGTGACCCGGTGTCGACAACACACAGCCGGGCGTCGGCACAGGTCGGTGACCAGGCGTCGCACCAGGGGCTCGTGAATCACGGGGCCCGTTTCCACCGGCGCCGGGTCCCGCTACCAAGAGGCGTCCTGCTTCCTGGAACGGGACCCGTCGCGCGTGCGGCCCCGGTGGGCCCGGCGCACGTCCGTGAACTGGGGCCGAGCAGCCCCGGCCCCATCAGCCGAGGCAGATCAGGCCCAGCAGACAGACGTCCGAAGGCGAGGTCCCCGCGGGGGCGGTGCTCGTCGAGGAGGACGACGAGGAGTTCGACGAAGACGACGAAGACGAAGATGACGACGACGAAGTCGAGGAGTTCGAGGCGGAGTTCGAGTTCGAGGTCGACGACTCCGTGCCGTCGGTCGAAGTGGAGGCGGACGACTGCTGACCGCTCGCGCCACTGGCGCCGTTCGTGCCGTTCGTGCCGCTCGTGTCCGTGATGCCGGTCGTGCCGGTGGGAGCGGTGGCCGTTCCGTCGGCGGCCGAGTTTCCGGTCCGCTGCCGGGGGGCGGACGGCACCGTGGCGGGGGAGGAGGCCAGCGAGTCCGGGTGGGTGTTCGTCGACGACCGCGGGGTGCTGGGTGAGGGCGAGGTCCGGTGCGCGCCGGAGCGGCTCACCGTCGGCAGGGTGTGCTCCAGGGTCGGTTCCTCGCCGCCCGCCGTGGTCGGGGTCTCCGGCACGGTGGCCGCCTGTGCCTGGTCGCCGGTCTGGCGGTCCAGCGCGGCGAAGGTCAGACCGCCTCCGACGAGGGCGACGGCCGTCGCGACCACGGCTCGACGCTGGTTCTTCTTCCAGCGGGCCAGCTGCCGCCGACGGGCCGCCCGCCCCTGCCGTGCGTAGGGAACGGCCGTCGCGGACGGCACGCTCTCGGAGTCGGACGCCGGGGTGTCCGACGCCGGGGTGTCCGTGTACGTCGTCGACGGAGGTGTGACTCTCGTAGACGTCGGATCCGGCATCGGGGCCGATATCCGTGTCGTCATCGCGACCCGGGCCGGGGCGATGCCGCGGTCGACCGTGACCGGCGCGATGTCCGGAGCGTAGGCGCCGCATCCAGGGCACACCAGGGCGCCGTTGAGATGCCGACGACACGTGGAGCAGTAGTCCATCTGCGGTCTTCCTACGCGGGGGTCCGATGGCCGGCAACGCTAACGAGTCGTTCGAAAGACTGTGTGCAGTCTGTGTGACGCTCCTGCACGGATCCCTTGAGGAGATCGAGCGCACACGAGCACACGCCACACTTCCGTCCACAGATGTGAACGAAGAACAGGTACGCGTCTCTTGACGCGCTCACGCCACGCCCCTAACTTCCGGGAGAAAGCGCTTTCTGGTCCGGCCGACCCGCACTCGTTCCGTTCCTGGAGATGAATCATGCAGCTGAGATCCGTCATGGCCTGCGTCAGCCTGGTGGCAGGAGCGCTCGTCGCGCTGTCCGGCACCACGGCCCAGGCGGCCACCACCACCCGCTACGAGGCGGAGACCTCCCCGGCGGTCTGCGCCGGCACCATCGACTCCGACTGGACCGGCTACTCCGGCAGCGGATTCTGCAACGGCACCAACGCGACCAGCGGATACGCCCAGTTCACCGTGAACGCGGCCACGGCCGGCACGGCGACCCTGAACGTCCGCTTCGCCAACGGCGGCGGCACGGCGCGCCCGGCCTCCCTGGTCGTCAACGGCACGGCCGTGCAGACGCCGTCCTTCGAGGCCACCGCCGCCTGGTCGACCTGGGTCACCAAGACGCTCACGGTGTCCCTCAACGCGGGCAGCAACACCGTCCGGCTCACCCCGACCACCGCGGCCGGCCTGCCCAACGTCGACTACCTGGAGGCGACGACCGCCGACAGCACCACACCCCCGGCCGGCGGCGCGCTCTACGTCTCACCGAGCGGCACGGACAGCGCGGCCGGCACCCAGTCGGCCCCGACCACCCTCACCTCGGCGATCAGCCGGGTCACCGCGGGCGGCACGATCTACCTGCGCGGCGGGACGTACGCCCAGTCGTCGACGGTCACCGTCCCGGCGACCAGCAGCGGCACGGCGAGCGCGCTGACCACCCTGTCCGCCTACCCGGGTGAGACGCCGGTCCTCAACTTCTCGGCACAGAGCGAGAGTTCGTCGAACCGCGGGCTCCAGCTGTTCGGCTCGTACTGGCATGTCTACGGCGTCGTCGTCGAACACGCCGGTGACAACGGGATCTACGTCGGCGGCAGCCACAACGTCATCGAGCGCACCGTCACCCGCTTCAACCACGACACCGGGCTCCAGCTCGGCCGGATCGCCTCCAGCACGCCCGCCGCGCAGTGGCCGTCCGACAACCTGATCCTCTCCGCCGAGTCGCACGACAACGCCGACTCCGACGGCGAGGACGCCGACGGCTTCGCCGCGAAGCTCACCACCGGAACCGGCAACGTCTTCCGGTACGCCGTCTCGCACCACAACATCGACGACGGCTGGGACCTCTACACCAAGACCGACACCGGAGCCATCGGCCCGGTGACCGTCGAGGACTCCCTCTCCTACGGCAACGGCACCCTCTCCGACGGCACCGTGAACACCAACGGCGACCGCAACGGCTACAAGCTCGGCGGCGACGACATCGCCGTCAACCACGTCGTCCGGCGCAGCATCGCCTACCGCAACGGCCATCACGGGTTCACGTACAACAGCAACCCGGGCTCCATGGCCGTGTCGAACAACCTGAGCGTCGACAACGCCGAGCGCAACTACTCCTGGGACGCGGGGACCTCGGTGTTCCGCACCAACACGTCCTGCCGGTACAACGTCAGCGGCTCGAACGACAAGACGGTCGGTGACGCCGACAGCACCAACCAGTTCTGGACCGGCACCAACGGCTCCCGGTGCGCCTCCTCCTACGGCGGCGCCCTCGCCTGGTCCTTCGCCTCGAACGGCCAGCTGGTGGTGACGCTGGGCGGCACGAAGGTGACGCTGTAACAAGCGGCCGGCCGACACGGGTGCGAGGGGCCTCCTCGCACCCGTACGCGGTGTTCTCCAGCCGTCTCCAGCCGTCTCCCGCCGTCTCCCGCCGTGTCGGGTCGTGCCTAGCCGTCGATGTCGAGCGCCGTCCCGTACAGTCGGTCCACCTTCAGCCGGACGACCACCCGGCGTTCGGCGACCTGCTGCTCCAGGAACGCGTCCTCGTCCACGCCCTCGGGTCGCGCGTCCGCCGGGATCATCCCGAGCAGCTCCCGTCCGACCGCGTCACCGGGGACGGCCGTGACCCCGGAGACCTCGGCCTCGCCCTCGGCGACGGCGAACGACCACACGTCGTCGCCCGATACGTGCAGGGCGGCATGCGGGTCGCGGCGCAGGTGCTGGAGCTTGACGCGGTCGGCCGTCGTCGAGAACCGCACGATCCGGGCGTCGGCGTCCCAGCTGTAGAGCATCGTGGTCAGGTGCGGGTGCCCGGTACGCCGGACGGTGGCGAGCGTGCCGAACCGCTGTCGCCCGAGCAACTCGGAGAGCGCTTCGTCGGACAGCGTGCGAGGTGCGGGACCTTGAGTCATGACGTGATCAACTCCCTTGGACCCAAGGGTATTTCACTCCACTCCCATTTCACGGGAATTGACCTCCGTAAGCAGTCTGTCGGCCGGTCGAGGGCGCCGCGGGTCCCGCAAGTAGGGTTCCTGAGTACCTACGTGATCGGCGGGGGCGGTATGTCGGGACAGTTGTTCACCTTGATCGGTGTGCTGGTCGGCGCGGCGGCCTCGTACGTCGGCGGGGCCTTGATGGAACGGGCACGATGGCGGCGCCAGCTCTCGACGAGGTGGGACGAGCGCCGTCTGGACTGCTATCTCCGCTATGCCGACGCCGTGAAGAGGTTCACGTCACTGGCGGGCCGGCTGGCGGCGGGGAAGGGTCTTTTCCAACTCCCTCAGCCACTGGCCGAGGAAGCCGGCCTGGAGCTGATGGCGGAGGCCGAACTGGAGCGCGGCTACGCCTTCGAGGCCGTCCTCCTCATGGGAGACGCGGAAACCATCTCCGCGGCCCGGGCGCTGCAGCGCCACGCCTGGGTACTGGAACAGTTCGTCCGCGACATGCGCCCTGGCACACCGGACGACTGGACGAGGGCGTTCCGTGAGTTCCAGGAGAAGCGCGACGAGTTCTACGTAGCCGCCCGCGACAGCCTGGGCGTGCATGCGAAGTTCCGGCTGCGCTCGGAGGATCCGGCCCTCCGTGCCACCGATCCCCGCCATATGTAGACGATCCTCGGCCACGGGTTCGCCGAGGAGGTCGGCCTCGCGGGCGCTCCTCAGTTCGCCGACGTGCCGGTCAAGGTGTCGAGTTCGGCTGTGAAGAGCAGGGTGGGGTCGAAGCCCATTCCGTTGAAGTGGCCTGCCAGTTCGAGGGACAGGACGCCGTGCAGGCGGGTCCAGCAGGTCAGGGCCCGGTGGAGGGCGGCGGGTGGGGCGGGGTGGCCGGTCGTCCACTGGTCGCCGAGGCCTTCGAGGTGGGCGGCGAGCGGGGGCGGCGGGCCGTCGGCGGGCAGGTCGGCGCAGGCGTCGAGCAGGGCCGTCATGATCTCGGACGCGATCGTGGTGACGTCGTCGGGCGCGTGGTAGCCCGGGACGGGCGTGCCGTAGACGAGGAAGTACCGCTGGGGATCGTCCAGGGCCCAGTCGCGCAGCGTGTGTGCCAGTCCGGTCAGGCCGCCGCCCGCGGCCGAGGCGGTGCGGAAGGCGTCGGCGAGGCTTCGGTACGCGTCCCGGACGAGCTCGGTGATCAGCTCGTCGCGTCCGGCGAAGTACCGGTACAGCGCGGGCCCGCTCATCCCCATCTGCTTGGCGATCGCGTTGAGGGAGAGCGCGGACGCCCCCGCCGTGGCGATCTGTTCCCAAGCGCGCTCCTTGATCTCCGCCTGTACCTGGGCGCGATAGCGCTCGCGCGGGGTCGTCGTACCCGTCTCCGCCATGGCCTGCCGCCTCTCCGCTCTCACGGTCTCAAGGTCCCGAGCTCGGACGCACACTCGCGTCTATAGCTTCAAGAATTAGTTAGAGGCTATCACGGAGGTTATTGACACTCCCCTTCGATCTGCGTTACAACTTCTAACGAACGCAAGCAGAGGTAACGCTCACTGGAGGCTGTCATGAACGCCGAGGGACTCGTCGAGGTCGTCCTGCCGGGCAAGGTCGAGCCGGAAGGGCTGCGGATCCGGCACGGAGCCGTCCCCACCCCGGGCCCCGGGCAGGTGCTGATCCGGATGGAGGCGACCGGAGTCTCCTTCGCCGAGCAGCAGATGCGCCGCGGCCGCTACTACGACCAGCCGCCGTTCCCCTTCGTCCCCGGCTACGACCTGGTCGGCACGGTGCTGACGACCGGCGACGGCGTCGAGCCCGGCCTGGCCGGCATCCGGGTGGCCGCCCTGCTCAAGGTCGGCGGCTGGGCCAGCCATGTCCTCGTCGACGCCGCCGACGTGGTGCCGGTGCCCGCCGGGATCGACGCGGCGGAGGCGGAGACCCTGGTGGTCAACGGCATCACCGCCTGGCAGATGCTGCACCGAAAGGCACGGGTCCGCGCCGGCGGCACCATCGTCGTGCACGGTGCCAACGGTGGCGTCGGCTCGGTCCTGGTCCAGCTGGCCCGGGCCGCCGGCATGCGGGTGATCGGCACGGCGTCCACCCGCCACCACGACGCCCTGCGGCAACAGGGAGTCACCCCCGTCGACTACCGCGCCGCCCACCTGGCCGCGCGGATCCGCGAACTCGCGCCCGGTGGCGTGGACGCCGTCTTCGACCACGTCGGCGGGCGGGGCATCGCCGACTCCTGGCGCCTCCTCGCCCCCGGCGGCACGCTCGTCTCGTACGGCACCGCATCCACCCGGGACGACGAGGGGTCCAAGCAGTGGCCCGTGCTGAAGCTGCTCGGCCGACTGTGGGTGTGGAACGCGCTGCCCAACCGCCGCCGCGCCTACTTCTTCAACGTCTGGGCCGGCCGCGCCCTGGCCAAGAACCGCTTCCGGGCCCGGCTGCGGACCGACCTCACCGAGGTGTTCGCCGCCCTCCAGCGCGGTGACGTGACACCCCGGATCGCGGCCCGGCTCCCGCTCACCGACGTAGCCGACGCTCTCCGGCTGGCCGAGTCCGGAACGGTCGCGGGCAAGGTCGTCCTCCACCCGTGAGCTGGGGCCCTCGCACCCGCACCCGCACCCCCACACCGCACCCCGTACTCCTCGCCCGTCGCCCGTCGCCCGTCGCCTCGCGCCGACCCGCCAGCCTGCTCACCGGCCCAACGGGCCTTCAGACCAAGGGGAATCCCCATGCCCGGCACCAGGAACAGGACGCTGACGTCCGCCCTCCCGCTCGCACTCGCCGTCGTCGGCACCCTCGCCACCGCCATCCCCGCCGCCCAGGCCGCGCCCGACCGGGCCGCGCCCGACCGGGCCGGCGCCCACCACAGCCGTCCGTCCCACTGCCGAGGGCAGGGCGTGGACGCCTCCGCCCGTATCCGCTACCGATCCGACGTGGTGATCAAGGCGCCGCTGAGCACCGTCTGGAAGCTCCAGACCGACGTCGAACGCTGGCCGTCCTGGCAGCAGCCCGTGCTCACCGCCGAACGCCTCGACCCCGGCCGGCTCGGCAAGGGCTCGCGGTTCCGCTGGACCACCCCGGCGCCCGCCACCCCCACCACCCCCGCCACCACCCTCGAGATCACCTCCACCGTCCGGCAACTCCAGCGGGGGGCCTGCGTCCTGTGGAGCGGACCCGCGGTCGGCCAGGGCCTGCGTATCGACGAGGGCGTTCACCTGTGGACCTTCACCGAGGTCAAGGGCGGCGTCCGCGTCCACACCGAGGAGACCTGGACCGGCGCCCAGGTCGAAGCCGACGTCCCCACCGCGACCGCGGCACTCGGCGCGGGCCTCGAAGCCTGGCTCCACGACCTGAAGACCACCGCCGAGCACCGCCGGAAGTGACGGCGCCCGCGTGCGAACCTCTACGCCGGGGTCCGGTACCAGCCGGTGGGGCGAGTGTGGCGCAGGTCACGGGAAGTCGGTGTCGTGTGCCGGACAGCTCAGTGAGGTGAGCACTCATATGCGTACCCGGGTACGGGCCGGGGAGTCGAGCGCGTTCGCGGAGTTGTTCGACGACTACGCCCGCGCCGTCTACAACCATGCCTTCCGGCTGACCGCCGACTGGTCGACGGCCGAGGACGTGATGGCCGCTACCTTCATGGAGGCGTGGCGGCTGCGCGACCGGGTCGATCCCGAGGGCGGCTCCCTGCGGCCCTGGCTGCTGGGCATCGCCACCAACACCGCCCGCAACCAGTACCGCAGCAACCGGCGGTACCGGGCGGCGGCCGGCGCCGCCGCGGCCGCCGAACTGTCCGTGCCCGACCACGCCGACGAGGTCGCCGACCGGATCGACGACCGGCGGCGGCTCGCGACGGCCCTCACCGCCCTGGCCGGTCTGCGCAGACCGGAGCGCGAGGTCGTGGCGCTCTGTCTGGGGGAGGGGCTGGACTACGAGGCCGCGGCCGAAGCCCTGGGAATCCCGGTCGGCACCGTCGCCTCCCGTCTCTCCCGGGCCCGGAAGAAACTGCGCGCGCTCGCCGCGGACGAACCGGTCCGCCGCCCGGCCTTCCGCCCGGCGCCCGACCGGACTTCCGACCGGACTTCCGAGAAAGTTCGCGGAAATCGGGAAGGCGGCCGCACCGGTCGACAGACAAGAGGCGATCACACCAACGTGGTCCGGCCCGCGCAGGGAGGAAACCGATGAACGCGAACACGTCCCGGCAGAGTCCGGCCGAGGGGGAGGAGAGCGCACAGCTCTTCACCCGGACGGCGCGTGACCTGCCGTCGGGTCGTCACCAGTTCCACAAGGAGCGTCTGATGGCCCAGATCCACGAAGCGCGACAGGAAGAGCGACAGGAAGAGCGCACGACGGCCGGCGTCCCGGGCCGGATCCGGCGGCTGCGGCTGCCGCGCCCGGCGATCACGCTGCCCGTGCTGGCCGCCGCACTGGCCGGAGTGGTCGTCGCCGGAGTGGTGCGGACCGGGGGCGACGGCGTCAGGGACGGCGGTGTCGCCACCGGACCGGCCCTGACCACGACCGTCGGCGTCGCCACCACCAAGGGCCTGCCCCAACTGCTCGACCAGATCTCGCTGGCGGCCGCCGAGGACGACCACCCGGTGGTCAAGCCCGGTCAGTACGTCTACATCGAGTCCAAGTCGGCCGACACCTTCCTGAAGACCGTCGACGACAAGACCAGCCTGGCCAGTCACCAGCTGCACACCCGTCAGCTGTGGGAGTCCCCGGACGGCACCAAGGGCTGGCTCATCGACCCCGCCGTCAACGACAGCCCCGAGGGCGAGACCCTGAGCCTCCCCGACGAGCTGGGCAACACCCCGAAGGCGCACCTGGGCGCCCCGTCGTACGACTACCTGACCAAGCTGACCACCAACCCCGACGAGCTGCTCGCCAAGATCTACAAGGAGACCGAGGGCCAGGGGAACACCCCGGACCAGCAGGCCTTCACCACCATCGGAGATCTGCTCTCCGAGAGCTACCCGCCGGCGGAGCTGTACTCGGCGCTGTTCAAGGCCGCCGCGAAGATCCCCGGTGTCGTGGTCGTGAACGACGCGGTGGACGCGGTCGGCCGGCACGGGGTGGCGGTGGCCCGGCTGGACGAGGCCAGCGGCCAGCGCGAGGAGTGGATCTTCGACACGAAGTCCCACGTCTTCCTCGGTGAGCGCTCGGTCCAGGTGAAGCGGCTCAGCGGGACGGACGCCCTGATCAAGCCCGGCACGGTCACCTACACCAGCGCCATCCTGAACCGGGCGATCGTCGACGGCATCAAGCAGACGCCGTCCCAGGCCGGCTGAGCCGGTACGCGGTCAGCCGGTGACGTCGAAGACGGCGGCACGGGACACGAACGCCGTGCCCCCGTCCTCGGCGGTCGCCAGCGCCGAGACGTGCCAACTGCCCCGGGGCAGCTCGGCCGCCTCCGCCTGGGTGACCTTCAGCGTGTAGGTGCAGCGCGCCTTCTCCGCCGAAACGCTCCGGCACACGGCGCTGTCCACGTCGTCCTTGCGCAGGTCGTCCTCGGTCGGGTCGAGCTTCGAACCGACGGGCCAGGCAACGACCTTGAGGCTCCGGACGCCGGAGTCGTCGCTCACGTCCGCGGTGAAGGTGAGGGTGCCCGCACGGCCGTCGACGGGGGCGACATAGCGGGCCGAGCCGTTCGCCACGGTCGGCTCGGTGGCGCCGTAGGCCATGGCGAGACCACCGGCGGCCACTCCGCCGAGGACGACGACACCGACGATCGACGAGACGAGAACGCGCTTGGACATGGGAGATCCCCCTGGATTCGCTGGATGGGCTTGATGCACTGAACTCGTTGAACTCGTTGAACTCGGTGCGGAGAAGCGGTGGTCGACCGCTTTCTCGATGGGATCGAGGCTAGGTCCGGGGGCCGGGGGCTGTCCTCGCGCTGCGGGACGATTGCGGTGTCGAACCGCAGGTAGAGGAACTGCAACCCAGGTAAGAGAACGAAATCCGCCTTCAGCCGGAGGGGGACCCGCTCACCTGCGGCCTAGCCTGGACCGGCCATGAACCGAACCGACGACCGGCTGCTCCCGGTCCTGCTGATCTGCGCCCAGACCGCCGTGTGGCCGGGCGCCGAGCTGGTGCGCGGGGCCGTGCCGCCCGCGTCCGCCCTGCTCGTGGCGGCTCTGGTGGCCGGACCGGTGACGGCCGCGCTCGCCCTGCGCCGCGCCCGCCCGGTGACGGCCCTCGTCGTGGTCGCCGCGGCCTGCGCGCTGGGTGCGGGGCCGCTGCCCACCGGGGCGATGGCGGTACTCGGGACCGCGGGGGTCGCGCTGGCCCTGTTCACCGTGGCGACCGAACGCGACACCTTCACCACCGTGTTGTGCGCGACGGCGCTCGCCGCCTGGCAACTGCTGCAGAACATCAGCCTGCACGGGATCGGTGACCGCGACGGACTCGACCTCGTCCTGACCGCGATGCTGTACGCGGCCGCGTGCGGCGCCGGACTGCTGGTGCGGCGGACCCGACGCGCCCGCCGGGCCGCCGAACGGACCCTGAAGCGGGCCGAGGCCGAACGGCACCGGCTCCCGGAGGTCGAACGGCGGCGCATGGAACGGGAGTTGCACGACGTCAGCGCCCATCATCTGACGGCCGTCGTGGTCACGGCGGGAGCGGCCCTCGGGCTGCGTGACCGTCGTCCCGAACTCGCCGACCAGGCATTGGAGTTCGCGGCCGAGACCGGCCGGGAGGTCACCCGGGCGCTCGGCGCGGTGCGGGCGCCGACTCCCTCCCGGGAGGAACTGCCGTCGCCGGAGGAACGGTTGCGGGCCCTGGTCGAGGGGTTCCGCCGGCTGGACCAGCCGGTGGACTGCGAGATCGACGCCCTGCCGGACGGCGTGGTCGCGGACGCGGTGTACGGCATCGTGCGCGAGGCGCTGACCAACGTGGCACGGCACGCACCCGGCGCGCACACGACCGTGCGGTGCCGGTACGGCGACACCCGCACGGAGGTCGTGGTCACGAGCGCGGCACCGACGGCCGGTTCGGCGGCGCACGGGGCGGACCTGGGCGGCGGCCGCGGCCAGGGCTTCCTGCGGTCCCGGGCCCGGGAGGCGGGCGGCAGCCTGACCAGCGGCCCGACGGCGGACGGTGGCTGGGAGGTACGTGCCGTGCTGCCCGGCCGGACCGCCGCCCCGACGGAACGGCCGGTGCCGCGGAACTACCGCGTGGCGCAGCTGACGGCCGCCGCCGGCCTCGTCCTCCAGCCCCTGCTTCCCGTCCTGGTCGTGCACGCGCAGCCCACGTCGACCGGGACCCAGGTGTCCGCCGGCGTGTTCTTCGCCCTGCTGGCGGCGGCGCAGGCGGTCGCGCTGCTGTGGCTGCGCCGGGCGCCCCGCACCGCCCAGGGCGTTCTGCTCGGGCTGGCCCCCCTCTGGCCGGTGGCGATGGCCGCGGGCGACTACACAGGCCCGGTCGTCCTGCCCCCGGTGCTGAGCCTCCTCGCCACCTGCGCGGCGATCGCGGCGGACGCGTCGCGTACGGCGGCGCGGGAGCCGGTCCCGGCTGTGAACGCGTCCGGTGCGGCAGCCGTCCCGCCTGCCGCGGCCCGGTCCGGACCGGGCGGGTTCGCCGTGGCCGGTGGGTTGTTCGCCGCTGGAGGGTGTCGTGCGGCGGCCCGGTCCTGGTTGCTTCCGGCGTCGGCCGTGGTCGTGCACGCGGCGGCCGCGGTGGTCGCCGTTGTGGACCGGGGGACGACGGTCCCCCTGTGGGCGGTGGTCGGGTGGGCGCTGTCCGGGGCGTCCCTGGCGGTCGGTGCGGCCCGTCGGGGCGGGACCCTGCGGGCGCGGCGCGACCTGGCCGCCCGCGGCACCCGGGACGAACGCCTCGCCGCCTGGACCGAGGAGGCCGTCCGGGACGCGTGGGCCGAACGCCGTCGGATCGCCGCCGGTCTGGAGACCACCGTGCTGGCGCGTACCGCCGACATGGTCACCGAGGCGGAGGCGGGCCGGCTCGACGTGAGCGCCGAGCGCGCCCGCGAGGCCCTGGCCGCGATGCGCGCCCTGCTCGACACGGTCCGTCAGGGGCGGACGGAGCCCGAACTGCGGCCGCAGCCCACCCTCCAGGCGCTCGACCTGCTCGCCCGCCAGTGCCGGGCCACCGGCCGCGACGTCGAGATACGGTTGACCGACCGGGTGCCGGAGCGGCTGCCCACGGCGGTCGACCTGGCCGCCTACCATGCCGCCGAGACGGTGCTGGCGGCCGGCGGCGAGGAGCCCGCGGTGCTCGAACTCGACGCGGACGGCGTTACGTTGACTCTCACGGCCACCGGTGTGCCGCGCGCCGCCCGCCCCGCCGTACGGGAGCGGCTGGCAGCACGGGTCGCGGCGCTCGGCGGCACCCTCACCACCGGCCGGCCGGACACGGTCGGTCTCCGGCTGCCACTCGCGCCGGTTCCACAGCAGGGCGACGAGGAGAGGGAGCGATGAGCCTCAGGGTGCTGGTCGTCGACGACCAGGGCATCGTGCGGGCGGGCTTCGCCGCCGTGATCGACGCCGAGGAGGACCTGACGGTCGTCGGTGAGGCCGCCGACGGCGTCGCCGCGGTGCGTCTCGCCGAGGAGCTGGCGCCGGACGTGGTCGTCATGGACGTCCGGATGCCCGAACTGGACGGCATCGCCGCCACCCGGATCATCACCGGCCGGGAGGACGCGCCCCGGGTCCTGGTGCTGACCACCTTCGACCTCGACGCGTACGTCTTCGACGCGCTGCGCGCCGGCGCGTCCGGTTTCCTGCTCAAGGACGTGCACCCCGCCGAACTGCTGCACGGCATCCGGGTGGTGGCGGCCGGTGAGAGCGTGCTCGCCCCCTCCGCCACCCGCCGTCTCATCGGCCACTACGCGTCCGGAGCGGGCCCGGGGCAGCCGACGGGAGGCGGCTCCCGCGAGCTGGACAGCCTGACCGCCCGCGAACGGTACGTCCTGACGCTGATCGCGACGGGGCTCACCAACGCGGAGGTCGCCGAGGAGCTCGGGATCACCGTGGGCACGGTCAAATCCCATGTGAACGCGCTGCTGCGCAAGCTGGGTCTGCGCGACCGCGTACAGGCGACGATCCTCGCGTACGACCTCGGCCTCGCCCGTCCGAACCCACCCGGCAGTCACCTCTGACGGCACTCCAACGGGCCCCGACGCCCGCCCGTCCGACGCCCCCGACCACCGCGACGATCACCGCAACCGAGGAGTCCACACCGTGACCGGTACCGGTTCCGGCCGAACCTACCCCCGACGTCCGTTCCACCGGCTGTTGCACCGCGTGGGCCAGGCCCTCGGCGATGTCTTCGCCCTGGTCTACCTGGCGCTCTGCGCGGGCCTGCTGGTGTGGGCGATCGTGGTGAGCGCCGTCGACACCTCGGACGAGTCCATGGCGGGTGTCATCCCCCTGCTCGCCACCGCTCCGGCCTGCTTCGTGCTCATCTTGCTGCCGGACGGCATCGCGATGTTCGTCCTCGCCGTCGTCTTCGGCGCGCTGGTCAACGCCACGGTCATCGGCTGGTGCGCCCGCGCTCTGCGCCGGGGCGAGCGCCCGGACCCGACGCCCTGAGATCAGCTGGAGCTGTCGGACGTGTCGTTCGCGGCGCGGCGGTACTCGGCGTTGATGCGCTGAGCCTCCTCGAGCTGGTCCTCGAGGATCACGATGCGGCACGCGGCCTCGATCGGGGTGCCCTTGTCGACGAGCTCGCGGGCGCGGGCGGCGACCCGGAGCTGGTAGCGGGAGTAGCGGCGGTGTCCGCCCTCCGAGCGGAGCGGCGTGATCAGCCGGGCCTCGCCGATGGCGCGGAGGAAGCCCGGAGTGGTGCCGAGCATCTCTGCGGCCCGGCCCATCGTGTACGCGGGATAGTCGTCGTCTTCCAGACGACCACCGAGCGGGGTATCTGCTGTCATTTCACCTCGTTGAGCAACGCGTCGAGGGGCCCTGGTGCCGTACGGCACCAGGGCCCCGAGGGAAATTCAACACCATCGGTCGGCTGTACTGCTGTGCCGACCTTCTGTTTTCGCTACCCGGGCCCGTCATACGGGCGGGGGCGCGTGGATCGCGGCTGCGTGACCGGGGACCACCTTCCAATCCATGGCCTTGCGGTACCCGGACCCGGAAGCTTCCTCGGGCCGGGCGATCCTGATGGCGTATGCGTTTCCGTCCTTCCTTTGAACCGACCAGTGCCTGGTCGTGCGTACGCAAGAAACGTTACCCAAGCGGCATGCCAATGTCTACTCTGGCGAGAGTAGATTTCAGATCGCCGGGGGCGCAGATACCTCTCCCGCTCCCCCAACGCGGTGAGGGCCCCGCCGACGTGTGTCGGCGGGGCCCTCACTGCGTTTGTTCTGGGGTGCTTCCGGGTTTTTCGGCCCGTCAGTCCTGCCATGTCCCGGGCGCGCCGAGCAACGCCGAGGCGCTCTGGAGCGGCGTCAGGACCTGTACGGGTTCGGCGGGGTGGTCGTGGCAGGTGAAGCCGAGGCGGACCATGGCCCGGACGACCTCGCCGCTGGTGAAATCGCGGCGGTCCTGGCGGGTGATGATCTCCCCCACCTGCTTGACGGGGTAGCGGCGGCGGCCGATGGTCACGGACTCACCCGTGATGGGCTCGGCCGGGACGCCCTTCATCGAGTCCATGACGCCGTCCTTGGTGAGGTCGAACGGGTACCGGGCGATGACGCAGCGCATGTTGCCTCACAGAGAGAAGGAGCAGGGCCTCGAAGAGAGCCGGACCGGAGTGTCGAGCACGTCCCGCAGGCGGAGCCGGTCCGTGTACGTCGCCCCGGCGCGCAGCACGGCCAGCTGGGCGCGGGTGACCGAGCCCGTGCACTGGTCGTCGCCGTCGCAGAGGATCAGCCGATCGACCTGGGCACCGGCCATGACGGACAGGGCCACCTCGACGGTCATGTCGTCACGGACCCGCGGTCCGGAATCGTCGTGCTGTCGCCGCGTCCGCACCGGGTGCGTCTGGACCGATGTCACTGGTGCCTCCTGCTGAGATGGGGGAGCCTTCCGGCCGTGTGAACCGGGTCCGGCATCAGGCCGCCGGGTTGACGGCGGGCCGGTTCCGGCTCGGCCGCCCGCGGCGGCCCCGGGACGAGGAGGACCGGGACGAGGAGGAAGGCGAGGAGGACGAAGACGACGACGAGCGGCGACGGGGCGTGGCCGCGACCGGCGCGGTGATGACGACCGGGACACCGGAGGGCGTCCGGGCACCGGTGACGCGGTTGAGCTCTGCCTCACCCGAGCGGACCTGGGTGATCTGCGGGGTGATGCCGGCCGAGACCATCAGCCGGCTCATGCCGCGCCGCTGGTCGGGGGTCACCAGGGTGACGACGCTGCCGGACTCGCCGGCCCGAGCCGTACGGCCGCCGCGGTGCAGGTAGTCCTTGGGGTCGCTCGGCGGATCCACGTTGACGACCAGGTCGAGGTTGTCGACGTGGATGCCGCGGGCCGCGACGTTGGTCGCCACCAGCACCGTGACGTGGCCGTCCTTGAACTGGGCCAGGGTCCGGGTGCGCTGCGGCTGGGAACGGCCGCCGTGCAGGGCCGCGGCGCGGACGCCGTTGTGCAGGAGGTGCTTGGTCAGCTGGTCGACCGCGTGCTTGGTGTCCAGGAACATGATCACCCGGCCGTCCCGTGCCGCGATCTCGGTGGTCGCCTGCTGCTTGTCCGTGCCGTGCACGTGGAGGACGTGGTGTTCCATCGTGGTGACGGCGCCCGCGACCGGGTCGACCGAGTGGACCACCGGGTCGACCAGGTAGCGGCGGACCAGCAGGTCCACGTTGCGGTCCAGGGTGGCCGAGAAGAGCATCCGCTGGCCGTCGGACCGCACCTGGTCGAGCAGCGCGGTGACCTGGGGCATGAAGCCCATGTCGGCCATCTGGTCGGCCTCGTCGAGGACGGTGATGTCGACGGCGTCCAGTCGGCAGGCGCCCCGGTCGATCAGGTCCTTGAGCCGGCCGGGCGTGGCCACGACGACCTCCGCGCCGTTGCGCAGCGCGCCGGCCTGCCGGCCGATCGACATCCCGCCGACCACGGTGGCCATGCGCAGCCCCACGGAGCGGGCGTACGGCGAGAGCGCGTCGGTGACCTGCTGGGCGAGTTCGCGGGTCGGTACGAGGACCAGCGCGAGCGGCTGTCGGGGTTCGGCGCGTCGGCCCGCCGTACGGGCGAGCAGCGCGAGACCGAAGGCGAGGGTCTTGCCGGAGCCGGTGCGGCCGCGGCCGAGTACGTCGCGGCCCGCGAGCGAGTTCGGCAGGGTCGCGGCCTGGATCGGGAACGGTATGGCGACGCCCTGGTGACCCAGCGCGGCCAGCAGCCCCTCCGGCATGGCCAGGTCGGCGAACGACTCGACGGCGGGCAGCGCCGGAGTGATCGTCTTCGGCGGCGCGAACTCGCCCTGGGGCGAGATCCGTCGACGTCCGCCGTCGTTGCCGCGGCGGGGAGCGCCGGAGCGGTCGGGCCGGGAGCGGTGATCGGCGAAGCGATCGTTCCTGCGGGTGTGCGTGCGTGCGTAGTTCATGGGACCTTCCTTGATGCGTCGGCGCGTATCAAGGAATTCCCGCGGCACTGGTGCGGCGCTGAGAATCGCGAGAACGGGCCAAAGGCGATGGCGTCGAATCGGGTCGACGGCGAAAAATGCGCCGCGGGTTTATCCGCGTGAAAGCAGCGAGCTGGGGCCCGCACCCCAAGGTGCGGGCCCCAGCTGCCAAGTTATTGTGTCCGCGTCAGCGTGGGTCAGGCGGGGACGATGTTCTCGGCCGTCGGGCCCTTCTGGCCCTGGGCGATGTCGAACGTCACCTTCTGGCCCTCCTGGAGCTCGCGGAAGCCCTGGGCGGCAATGTTCGAGTAGTGGGCGAAGACGTCGGGACCGCCGCCGTCCTGCTCGATGAAGCCGAAGCCCTTTTCAGCGTTGAACCACTTCACGGTGCCAGCAGCCATTTTGAATCTCCTTCGGGAACGGTGTCGGAATCCACCCTGTGCGGATCCCGGTCGCCGTGATGATCACCCCGTCGGAAAAACCTTCTGGAGACCACAACTGCAACTGCTAAAGACAGTAGCACGCCGCGATCGACGTTGCGTGACCGATAATTACGCTCCGTCTGTCGGTCGAGAAATACTCATCGCGTGTCCCGTCCATTTCTCACTTTGCGACAACAGATAATGCCCCACCGGCGTCGCCGGGCCGTTGTGTGGCGCGGCGGCGGGGGTCGCCGCGCCACGGGTGCGGTGTGACGGCCGGTCGGGGTCAGGTCGCGGTGCAGGTGACCGTCGGCCAGGTCCAGGAGCCGTTGGTCTGGATGGTGACCCCCCAGTTGTTGCCACTGCCGTTGGGCCTGGCGGTGAGCACCTGGGTGCTGGGGTAGGTGGCGCTGATGTTCCAGGTGGCGATGATCTTCTCGGGGGAGGGGACGTTCATCGTGACGGTCCAGTTGCCGGAGCCGGTGACCGTGACGTTGAGGTTGTACCGGTCGCTCCACTGCTGTCCGGCGGACAGGGTCGCGGTGCAGCCGCCGGTGCCGCCACCGCCACCGCCACCGCTGTCGTCGGGGGCCACGGCCCGCCCGGTCTGCGCGGAGATCCTGCCGGCGCACAAGCCGCGCGCGGCCAGACCCTGCGCGATGCGCGGGATCGCCGCGAGGGTGTTGGCGGGCCAGTCGTGCATGAGGATGACCTGGCCGTTGGTGAGTCGGCCGGCGGCCTGCACGATCGCGTCGGTGCTCGCGTTGTTCCAGTCCTGCGAGTCGACGTCCCAGATGATCTCGGTCAGTCCGTACTTGGCCTCGACCGCTTTCACGGTCGCGTTGGTCTCGCCGTAGGGCGGGCGGAACAGGACCGGGGTGCCGCCGCCCGCGCCGGAGACGGCCGCTTGGGTCCGGGAGATCTCCGAGTCGATCTGCGACTGGCCGAGCTGGGTCAGATGCGGGTGGGTGTAGCTGTGGTTGCCGACCCACATGCCGGCGTTGACCTGGGCCCGGACCAGGGACGGGTTGGCGGCGGCGTACTGGCCCTGGTTGAACATCGTGGCCCGCAGCCCGTT
Organism: Streptomyces sp. NBC_00080; assembly: GCF_045041255.1. Lineage (NCBI taxonomy): Bacteria > Bacillati > Actinomycetota > Actinomycetes > Kitasatosporales > Streptomycetaceae > Streptomyces > Streptomyces sp. NBC_00080. The sequence goes on along the minus strand of NZ_CP108235.1, from coordinate 4,579,266 downwards.
CTGGGTGAGGGCGTTGAGCAGGGCCGTCGTGGTGCCGCCCGGGCCGTCGTCGAAGGTGAGCCCGACGTACCCGTTGCAGGTGGCGGCCTGTGCCGGGGCGGCGGCGGCCTGGACGGTGAGGGTGCACGCGGCGGTCGTCGCGACGACGACCAGCCTCGTGACCAGGGTGCGTAAGGAGAGATGCGGTCTCGTGCTCATGCGGGGTGGTCCTCCAGCCTGGTGCGGGGTGTGGGGGTCAGCTCGCGGCGCAGGAGACCGTCGGCCAGGTCCAGTTGCCGTTGGGCTGGATGGTGACGCCGAAGTTGTTGCCGCTGCCGTTGGGTTTGGCGGTCAGCACCTGGGCGCTGGGGTAACTGGCGCTGGTGTTCCAGGTGGAGAGGACCTTCGCCGGGGAGGGCACGTTCATCGTGACGGTCCAGTTGCCGGAGCCGGTGACCGCGACGTTGAGGTTGTACCGGTCCCCCCACTGCTGTCCCGCGGACAGGGTCGCGCTGCAGCCGCTGCTCCCGCCGCCGCCGGTGCCGCCGCCCGAACCGGTGCCGTCCACCGTGATGTTGGAGTTGCCGCTGCTCTGGTATCCCTCGGTGGCGAGGATCATGTAGTAGTTGAAGCTGCCCAGGGTCATTCCGGCGCGGGCCCAGGCGTCGAAGTGGTTGCCGGTGGTGATGGTGCCGCCCGTCCGCTTCGACTGCCGGACGCTCCAGTACTGGTCGAAGGTCTTGGTGCCCTCGACGGACGGGGCGTTGTACCGGGTCGTCTTGTAGATGTCGTAGGTGCCGCCGTCGCTGGTGACGGTGCCCATGTGCGTGCCCGTGGGCCGGTAGGTGCCCCAGTTGTCGACGATGTAGTACTCCACGAGCGGGTTCGACGTCCACCCGTAGAGGGCCAGGTAGGCGTTGCCGGACGGGTTGAAGGTGCCCGAGTAGGTGACGCTCCGGCGCCCGCCGTTGCTCCAGCCCTTGCCGGCGACGAAGTTCCCGGTGTTGCTCCAGGAGGTGCTGTAGTTGCCGCCGGAGCCCAGGTTCATGGAGACCGTGCCCTGCGAGTCGGTCCAGAACGAGTAGTAGTACCCGTTGTTGGTGCCGGTCTGGTTCGTGGTGACGACCGTGTCGGCGTGCGCGGTGCCGGGCAGGGTGAGCGCGGCCACGGCGACCAGCAGCATGGTGCAGACACCGCTGATGAGCAGCCTGAGTCGCTGTGCGGGTGCGGTTTTCATGTGCGTGCTTCCTCCTCGTCCTCATACGGCCGATGACGGCGTCAGTGTTGGCCGGAGCACGACAACTGTCAATACTTTCGGTTTTCACTTCGAAACATTCGGAACCGGGAAATGGTACGCGGGGGCCTATATTTGCAGTTCAGTGGCGGTACCGACTCGAATTCGTCAATTCACCCGAGCAAGATCGGTAAAGTCCAGATCAAGAGACCTCGGGTGAATTCTTCGAATGTTTCGAAAGTTCACCGATCTTTCCGGGCTCTCCCCGATGCCCGGAAGCGGAGCGGCCGGAGGCCGGGTGGAGGCCGGGTTCGCCCCTGTGTTCGAGGCGACGACGGCATCACTGTCATCTCTGCTGGACGGTGCGCGAGCCGTCGTGACGCGATGGAGCGCGCGGGGTGTCGTGCTGCGGGACGGGGTTCTCACCGTCGTCCTCGCGCCGGTGATGTTCGCTCACCGGCATCGCCCCGGACCGCTCTCAGACCCGTCCGCGCGACTCCGCCGAGCGCCGTGTCAGCGAGTCGAGGACCACCGCGGTGAACAGCACCCCACCCGTGATCATGAACTGGATCGGGGGCTCGACCCCCAGCAGCGCCATGCCCGAGCCGATCGACTGGATGATGAGCACCCCCAGCAGCGCGGACCAGGTCGAGCCGCGTCCGCCGAACAGGCTGGTGCCGCCGATGACGGCCGCGGCGATGGCGTTGATCAGCAGTACGCCGGAGCCGGAGATCTGGCTCGCCGAGGTGAGCCGCGACGCGATGAACAGGCCGCCGACCGCGGCCAGGGTCCCCGACACCATGAACACCGAGATCCGCACGCGCGCCACGTCGACGCCGGAGCGCCGGGCCGCCTCCGCCCCGCCGCCCAGCGCGAGGACCTGCCGGCCGTAGGGCGTGCGGCGCAGCAGGAGGTCCGAGGCGACGATGACCGCCAGGAAGATCAGCAGCGCCAGCGGCAGCCCCTCGAACCGGCCCAGCACATAGACGACGGAGAACGAGACCAGCGCGAGCAGGGCCGTACGCGCCCAGATCCCGGCCGTCGGCCGGCACGGCATCCCGGCGGCGGTGCGACGCCCGCGGTCGTGGAGGGAGACGAGGAGGTATGCGGCCGTGCAGAGCGCCGCCAGACCGTAGACGGCGACGGCGGAGTCGAAGTAGCGGCTGGTCAGGGTGGCGACCAGCCCGTCCTCGCTGAAGCTGATGGAGCTGTCGGGGCCCAGCAGGTAGAGCGTCATGCCGTTCCAGACCAGCAGACCGGCGAGGGTCACGACGAACGCGGGTACGCCGATCCTGGCGAAGGAGAACCCGTGGACGGCCCCGGCGGCCGTGCCGCACGGCACCGCGACGAGCACGGCGAGCCACTCCGGCATCCCGAGGTTCACGTTCAGTGACGCGAACACGGCGCCCGCCAGGCCCGCGAGCGAGCCCACGGCCAGGTCGATCTCGCCGATCAGCAGGACGAAGACGATGCCGACGGCGACCATGCCGGTCCCGACGATGTCCACGCTGAGGACGGACAGGTTGCGCGGCGAGAGGAAGTTGGCGTTGAGGGCCTGGAAGACGATCCAGGTCACGGCCAGGGCGAGCAGGACCGGGACGGGGCCGAGCCCGCCCTCGCGCAGCCTGCGGCGCATCGCGTCGGTGGGGGCACGGAGACGTCCGGCAGCTCCTCCGAGGAGTCCGGCGTACGCCCCGAGACGTCCGGCGTGGCCCCGGTGGCCGTCGTCCTCCCGGTCGGCGGCGGGCGCGGCATCGGTGGTGGGCGCGGCATCGGTGGTGTGGGTCCGGTTCCTCCTCCCCCTCAGGGCCATGCTTCCTCCGGGCGGGTCGTGCGGTGCGCCACGGCGTTGTCCGACGCGCCGGTGATGGAGGAGATGATCTGTTCCTGGGAGGTGGTGGTCACGTCGAAGAAGCCGTTGTTGCGGCCGAGGCGCAGGACGGCGACCCGGTCGGCGACGGCCTTGATGTCCCCCATGTTGTGGCTGATGAGCAGCACCCCGAGGCCCTGGTCGCGCAGCTCCTCGATGAGGTCGAGGAGCTGGCTGGTCTGCTCGATGCCCAGGGAGGCGGTGGGCTCGTCGAGCAGGACGAGCCGGGGCTCGCCGAGGAACGAGCGGGTGATCGCGACGACCTGCCGCTGGCCGCCGGACAGCGTGGCGAGCGGCACGCGCACGTCGGGGATGCGGATGGACAGGGTCTTGAGCAGCTCACGGGTGCGGCGCTCCATCTCCACCTCGTCGAGGATGCCGAACCGGTGGATCTCCCGGCCGAGGAAGAGGTTGGCGACGACATCGAGGTTGCCGCACATCGCGAGGTCCTGGTAGACGGTCGCGATCCCCAGCACCTGGGCGTCCTGGGGACGCCTGATCTGGACGGCCCTGCCCTGCCACTCGATGACGCCCCGGTCCGCGGGGCCCACTCCCGAGATCACCTTGACCAGGGTGGATTTGCCGGCTGCGTTGTCGCCCATCAGGGCGACCACCTCCCCGGCCCTGATCTCCAGCTCGACGTCCTCCAGCGCCTGGACGGCGGCGAACCGCTTGGAGACACCGCGCAACGCCAGCAGGGGCTGAGCCGCCACGGGGTCACCTCCTTCCGCTTCGGGGACGACGCGTCAAGTGAGTCCGGCCCTGTCGCAGGCGGACCTGAGCTCGGGGGTACAGATCTGGTCGATGGTGTACATACCGTCCTTGACCACAGTGTCCTTGATGTTGCCGAGGGTCACCGGGACCGACGGGAGCAGGACCGCCGGGATGTCCTCGGTGGTGGCGTTGTCGACGGTGCCCGAGGCGAGGGAGTCCACCGACTCGCCGCGCCCCAGGGCGACGGCCATCTTCGCGGCGGCGCCGGCCGCGGGCTCGAACGGCTTGTAGACGGTCATGTACTGGTCGCCCCGGACGATCCGCCGCACGCCGGCGAGATCGGCGTCCTGGCCGGTGATCGGAGGCAGCGGGCTGACCTCGGCGGCGTTGAACGCGGCGACCACGGCGCCGGCGAGACTGTCGTTGGCGGCCAGGACCCCGTCGATGTCGCCCGCGCCCAGGGCGGCGATGGCGTTGGTCATGTTCACGAAGGCGTTCTCCGGGCGCCAGCCGACGGTGTCGTACGACTTGCCGATCTCGGTCTTGCCCTCGAGGACGGAGAGCGCGCCCCGCTTGAACCAGCCGGCGTTGGGGTCGGTCGTGGCGCCGTTCATCATGACGATCTGTTCGCCACGCGCCTCGGCGTCCATGGCCTTCAGCAGTGCCTCGCCCTGGAGCCTGCCGACGGTCGCGCCGTCGAAGGTGACGTAGCCGGAGATCGGGCCCTGGGCGAGCCGGTCGTAGGCGACGACCGGGATGTCGGCCCGGTGTGCGGCCTCGACCGACGGGCGCAGCAGCTGGGGGTCGACGGCGGCGAGGATCAGGACGTCGACCTGTCGGGTGATCATGGACTCGATCTGCTGCCGCTGGACGGCCGGGTCGGAGGTGGCGGCGACGGTCGGCGCCGGGCAGTCCGGGCAGAGCCGCTTCAGCTGCCGCACGAGCAGGGGCTTGTCGAACTGCCCGAAGCGCGAGGCGCCGCCCCCCGGGAGCAGCACCCCGACGGCGAGACCGCCGTCGCCCTCGTCGTCTGTGCCGCTTCCGCCGCAGGCCCCGACCAGGGCCAGAGCGGCGGCGACCGCGACCGCCACGGACGCGCGGGTGAGGGACCTGCGTTTCACGGCCCGAAGGCCGGCACCGAGACCCATCTTCGGTTCCTTAGGACATTTGTCCGCCATTGCCCCGTAATGGGCGCTTAACGCCAAGCGTAGCGATGCCGCTCTAGTCGGCGCGTTCGGCGGTCCAGGTGACGCGCGGGGGCTCGACGCGCGCGCAGAGGGGTCCGCCCTGCGCGTCGGTCAGGCCGAGGCGTCCGACCAGCAGTCCGTCCTGTGCGGCGGCGTCGAGCACGTCGGCGGGGACGGCGTCGAGCATGAGCTTGGCGCGGCGGAACATCGTGAAGACGCCCGCCTCGTCGACCGTGCCCCAGGACAGGTAGACGAACCGCCGGCCCAGACGGTCCTGGACATAGGGCCCTCTGACCTCGGTGCCGGTCGGCGAGGCGCTGGTGGTGCACTCCAGGGTCCAGGTCGCGGACGGCGCGTCGCCGGGCTGCGGCTCGAGCAGCTCGGCCGGACGGTCGCGACGCTGCACGGCGACGTGCAGGTTGCCGTACGCGGGGACCTTGCCGTCGGCGGAGGCCGGTCGGGTGAGGCCGGGCAGGTCGACGGCGTCGATGCGGATGCGCATGCCGGCCATCATCGCGCGCCCGTCCGTACCCGTCCGCACCGGGGAGACGCGTCACCCGGTCCGCTCCGGGGCGGAACCTCGGACGTCCGTTCGACATCAAGCAGTGGACGGGCGAGGCGTACGGACGACATGGGGTGCACACGATGGACAGGCGGATCAGAGGGGCGGCGCTGGCCTGCGTCCTTCTCGTGACAGGCGTCGCGACGGGTTGCGGGGCCGAGACCTCGGCGGATTCCCACCGTCCCGCCGCAGCACCGTCCGGCTCCGCACCGTCCGGCCAGTCGCCCCGCGGCGAGGCGGGCGCGCGTGCGGACGTCGAGGCCGCGTACGCCAAGTGGGGCATCGAGCCGCTGGCCGCACCGCCCGCCCCGCCCGAGGTCAAGCCCGTCGGGTCGTCGGCCGCCGGTGGCCCGGTGCCGGTGATCAGCGAGATACCCACCCAGGAGAAGATCGTCTTCCTCACCTTCGACGACGGGGCGGAGAAGGACCCGGAGTTCGTGACGATGATGCGGGAGCTGAAGATCCCCTTCACGATGTTCCTGACGGACTCCGCCATCCGCGCCGACTACGGCTATTTCGGCAAGCTCCAGGCCCTCGGCGACGGCGTCCAGAACCACACGCTGAACCATCCGAACCTCCGCACCCTGGGCGCGGCCGCGCAGAAGCAGGAGATCTGCGGCCAGCAGACCAAGCTGAAGGATCGATACGGCACCGTGCCGCGGCTGTTCCGGCCGCCCTACGGCAACTGGAACGAGGACACCCGGGCCGCCGCCGCGTCCTGCGGTGTCGAGGCGATCGTCCTGTGGCGCGAGTCCATGCAGATCAAGAACATGCAGTACCAGCGCGGCGACAAGAAGCTCCACCCGGGCGACATAGTGCTGGCCCACTTCCGCGGGCCGTCCGAGCTCAAGGGCACGACCATGACCGAGATGACCGCCAACCTGCTGCGGCACATCCAGGAACAGGGCTTCACGGTCGCCCGCCTCGAGGACTACCTCTAGGGCGTGTCCGGCCCTCCACGGCGCGCCCGCGCCCGTCCCCGCCGACGAAGAAGCTCAGCGCGGCCGTGAGGGTGCCGATGACGGCGAGCCGCACGACCCACGGGGCGACGCCGCTGTCCCCGACGGTGGAGCTGAGGCAGCGCGTGCCGAGCAGGGCGTGGCTCAGGGGCAGGGAGCCCACGCCGGTCAGCAGGTAGACCCACAGCGGTGGTTCGTTGGAGGCGGTGAGGACCGAGGCCGCGACGATCACGACCACGCCGAGCACGACGGTGAGCGAGGTGATGTCCATGGCCTTCAGCATTCCGTCGGCCGGACGGCGAATCGTCGGCGCGACGGAGGAACGGAATCTCTACCGCAGGGTAGAGGCCGGCCCGTTCTGTCGTGTGCGAACAGGCCGGTACGGTGAGGGCGTTGCTGCCGCTGCCGGCCGGACCCGGTCCGGCCCGGGCCCAGGAGGTGTCCCCGTCGCCACACGCGTGCTGGTCGTCGACGACCAGGCAGTGGTCCGTGCCGGGTTCGCCGCCATCGTCGACGCCGAACCCGACCTGACCGTGGTCGGCGAGGCCGGGGACGGCGCGAGCGCCGTGGAGCTCGCCGGCCGCGAGGCACCCGACGTGGTCCTGATGGACATCCGGATGCCCGGCATGGACGGCCTGACCGCCACCCGTCTCATCACCGTGCCGGAGTCGGGACCCCGCGTCCTGGTGCTCACCACCTTCGACCTCGACGCCTATGTGTACGAGGCGCTGCGCGCCGGCGCCTCGGGTTTCCTGCTCAAGGACGCCCAGCCGGAGGAGCTCCTGACCGCGCTGCGTGTCGTCGCGTCCGGCGACGGGATCCTCGCCCCGGCCGTCACCCGCCGGCTGATCGACACCTTCGCCCAGGGCGCGCCCCCGCCGCCCGTCGTCACCGGCGCCCTCGGCGGGCTCACCCCGCGCGAACGGGAAGTGCTGCTGCACATCGCCTCGGGCCTGGCCAACGCGGAGATCGCGGCCGTCCTGGGCGTCACCACCGGAACGGTCAAGACCCACGTCAACGCCCTGCTCACCAAGCTGGGGCTACGGGACCGGGTGCAGGCGACCATCCTGGCCTACGAGAGCGGGCTGATCCGTCCCCGTGGCGCGCCGGCCGGCTGACCTCCCGCGCCGGTCGCCTCCAGGTACCGCAGGACGGCCGCGACCCGCCGGTCCACCTGGTCCGTCGGGGCCAGGTCGAGCTTCGCGAAGATGCTGCGGATGTGCTTGTGGACGGCGCCGTCCGTGACGACGAGCCGTTCGGCGACGGCCGAGTTGCCCAGCCCCTCGGCCATCAGCGCGAGCACGTCCCGCTCACGGGGGCTGAGCCGCTCCAGCCGGGTGTCCTGACGAGAGCGGGTGAACAACTGGGCGACGACCTCGGGGTCGATGGCGGTGCCGCCCGCCGCGACCCGCCGCAGCGCGTCCAGGAACTCCTCCACCCGGCCGACCCGCTCCTTGAGTAGATAGCCGAGCCCCTGCACACCGCCGCCGAGCAGTTCGGTGGCGAAGCTCTGCTCGACGTACGCGGACAGCACGAGCACGGCCAGGCCGGGCCGCCTGCGCCGGGCCTCGACCGCCGCGACGATCCCCTCGTCGGTGTGGGTCGGCGGCATCCGGACGTCGAGGATGGCGACGTCCGGCTCGTGCACGTCGATGGCGTCCAGCGCCTCGTCGGCGGTGCCGGCGGTGGCCACCACGTCGAGGGACTCGGCGCGCAGCAGCAGGGCGAGCCCCTCGCGCAGCAACGGGTCGTCCTCGGCGATCACGATCCGCATCTCATGCTCCACGACTCACGCTCCACAGCTCACGATGCACAGTTCACGCTCCACGACTCACGCTCCACAGGGCAGGTCCACTTCCAGGACGGTCGGGCCGCCGGGCGGGCTGGCCAGCGAGAGGCTGCCGTCGTGCGCCGCGACCCGGCGGCGGATGCCGGCGAGTCCGGTCCCGCCGTCCGCTTCGGCGCCGCCCCGGCCGTCGTCCTCGACGCGGAGCAGGAGGCGGCCGCCCCGCCCGCGGGCCGTGACGACGGCGTGTCCGGCGCCGCTGTGCTTGGCGATGTTGGTCAGGGCCTCGGCGACGACGAAGTAGGCGGTCGCCTCGACGGACGCGGCACAGCGTTCGGGCACGTCCACGTCGATCCGGCAGGGCACCGCGCAGTCCGCGGCGAGACCGGAGAGGGCGCCCGCGAGCCCCCGGTCGGCCAGCACCGGCGGCAGGATGCCGCGTGCGACCGTACGCAGTTCGGCCAGCGCCCGCTCGGCCGCGGACTGGGCGCGCTCCAGGAGTTCGTCCGCGCCGGCCGGGTCACGGGCCACCATCCGGCGGGCCGCCCCGACCAGCACGGTGACGGAGACCAGCCGGTTCTGGGCGCCGTCGTGCAGGGAGCGCTCGATGCGGCGCAGTTCGGTGGCGTGGGCGTCGAGGGCGGCGGCGCGGGTGGCGGTCAACTCCGCGACGCGCAGGGAGAGATCGGCATCGGGACCGGCCGACAGGAGCCGCCGCCCGGGACCCGACTGGAGCCGGGCCATGCCAGGACCCAGTCCCAGGATGATGGCGATCCAGCCCACGCCCAGCAGCGTCACGGCGAGGGCGTCCGGCCAGGTCCGCGCGTTGCCCATGCCCACGGAGGTGGCGGTCGCGCCCTCGGGCATGAACGTCCAGTACAGCGGGAAGGCGGTGTCCCGCACGGCGAGGACCGGCAGCAGGACGCCGAGCAGCCCGAGCAACGCCCCCACGGTGGAGTGCCGGACCAGCCAGCCCAGTTCGCGCCGGGTCGTGGGGTCGACGAGGGCGGCCCGCAGCCGCGTGGGAGGGGGCTCCGGGGCGGCGACCTCGGGACCTCGGCGGGCCAGCCGGTCGCGTTCCCGGCCGGCCAGAGCGTGCAGGGCGCGCAGGAGCACGGGCGCCATGAGCAGCCCGACTCCCACGACGCTCGTCACGGCGGTGGCGGCCAGCCACAGCAGGACGACCAGGGCGAGCAGGGCCGTGCCGAGACCGGAGGCGAGCTGGGCGATCGCCCGACCGGCGGCGCTCAGGGTCCGCAGGGCGATGTCCTCGAGGCCTTCGCGTCGGACCGCCACCGCACCTCCCGCCGCCGTCTCGCTCGTGCTTCCCGTCATGCGAACGACCTTATGCCGTAGGCCAGTTCTTCGTGGCCCAGGGACGAAGGAGTACAGCCTGCCGTACCCCGAACCGGGCGGACTGCGGGATCGGCCCGAGCGGTGCCGGTCCATAGCGTCGGTGACGACAGCGGGAACGGCACACGGCCCCCGCGGGACCACCCCACAAGACCCGGGAGCAGCCCCCATGCCGAACACGACGACCCCCGATCCCGCCGACCGGCTCAGCTCCGGGGACATCGCCCGCACCCTGCTCTGGGCCGTGGTGGTGATCAGCGCGGTCACCAACATGGCGGCCTCCTTCGGCGGTGCCGACACCTGGGTGCACCTGGTCTGCGGCGCGATCACCGTCCTGTGCGCGGGCACCCTCGTCGTACGGAACCTGCGGGGCCGTCGATGAACGCCACCCGCACCGCCGTCGGCGCCCCCGCCATCGCCCTGACCGGGGTCAGCAAGGCCTACCCGGGTGGCGTACGGGCCCTGGACGACGTGTCGTTGACCGTGGAACGCGGCACCTTCCTCGCCGTGATGGGGCCGTCGGGGTCCGGCAAGAGCACGCTGATGCACTGTGCCGCCGGGCTGGACTCCCCGACCTCGGGCAGCGTCCGCATCGACGGCCACGAGATCGCCGGGCTGAACGAGACCCGGCGCACCGAACTGCGCCGGGAACGCGTCGGCTTCGTGTTCCAGGCGTACAACCTGATCCCCTCGCTCAGCATCGAGGACAACATCACGCTGCCGCTGCGGCTGGCGGGACGCAGGCCGGACCACGACTGGCTGCGGACGCTGGTGGAACGGGTCGGACTGGCCGACCGGCTGACCCACCGCCCTGCCGAACTCTCCGGCGGCCAGCAGCAACGGGCTGCCGTGGTGCGGGCGTTGGTGGCCAGGCCGGCCGTGGTCTTCGCCGACGAGCCGACCGGCGCGCTCGATCTGCGCAGCGCCCACGAGGTCCTCGACCTGTTGCGCGACCTGGTCGACGACCTCGGCCAGACGGTGGTGATGGTCACCCACGACCCCGCCGCCGCGGCCCGCGCGCACCACGCCCTGGTGATGGCCGACGGCCGGGTGGTCGAGGCCGTCGAGGCGCCGACCGCGCCCGAACTGGCAAGCCGCCTCGTCGCGTTGGGAGAGGTCTGAGTCATGTTCCGTTTCGCGATACGGATGGCCGGACACCGGATCACCGCGCTGATCGCCGTGGCCTGCGCGGTCCTCGGCGGTGCGGCACTGATCACCGCGACCGGTGTCCTGGCCGAGTCCGGCCTCCGCTCCCAGCTGCCCGTCGGCCGGCTCGCCGGCGCCGACGTCGTGGTCGCGGCCGACCAGGAGTTCCGACCGCCCGGTGAGCTGCCGCTCGCGCTCCCGGAGCGGCGCAGGGTCCCGTCCCGCCTGGTCGGCGAGCTGGCCGGGCTGCCCGGTGTCACCGCGGCGGTCGGCGACCTCAGCTTCCCCGCGGCTCTCCTCGACGCCCGCGGACAGGTCGTACCGACCCGGGACCCCCAGGTGGCGGGGCACGGCTGGTCCTCGACGAAGCTGGCGGGGCCGTCGGCCGGCGCACACCTCGACGGCGGCGCGCCGACCGGTTCCGGCGAGGTCGCCGTGGACAGCGCCACCGCCGCCGCGGCGGGGATCGCGGCGGGCGACAGCGTGCGGGTCGTCGTCGACGGCCGGCCCGCCGCCGGCTACCGGGTCTCGGCGGTCGTCGACGTACCGGCTGCGGGCGTCTTCTTCGCCGACCCGACGGCCGCCCGCCTGGCGGGTCACGGGGACCGGGTCGATCTGGTGGGCCTGCGCGCCGAGCCCGGTGCCGGGCAGCGCGTCGCCGCCGAGGTCCGGACGAGGCTGAAGGGCACCGGTCTGCTGACCGTCACCGGGCCCGACCGGGGCGACACGGCCGCACCCGGCGCCGGCGCGTCCCGCTCGCTGCTGGTCCTCCTGGCCGGTTCGCTCTCCGGGATCGTCCTGTTGATCACCGGGTTCGTGATGGCGAGCGCGCTGGCCGTGTCGATCGCCGGACAGCGCCGCGACCTGGCGCTGATGCGGGCCGTCGGCGCGACCCCGAAGCAGATCCGCCGCCTGGCCGCCGCCCAGTCCACCGTCGCCCTGGCCGTGGCCCTGGTGCCCGGCGTGGGGCTCGGCTATGTGCTGGCCGGGCAGTTCCGGCGCCTGCTCGCGGACCGCGGCGTCGTACCGTCCGAACTCCCGCTGACCTACAGCCCGTTGCCGGCCCTGGCGGCGATCCTCCTGCTGGTCCTTGCCGTCCAGGTGTCGGCCCGCTGCTCGGCCTGGCGCACCTCGCGGATGCCGGCCACCGAAGCGGTCGCGGAATCGCGCAGCGAGCCGCGCGAGCCGTCGCGGACCCGAACGCGTGTCGGCGTGCTGGTCATCGTCGCCGCGACCGCGCTGTCGGCGCTGCCGCTGTTCTCCCGCACGGTCATCGGCGCGACGGCCACGTCCATCGCGGGCATCATCGGGGCGATCGGCCTGGCGCTGGCCGGCCCGGCGCTGGTCCGCGGCGTCGGCGGCGCCGCGGCGCGTGCGACCGGGGCGGGCGCCTCCGCCCCCACCTGGCTGGCGATGGCCAACCTGCGCGCCTACGCCCTGCGCAACGCGGGGATCGTCAGCACCCTGGCCATGGCGGTCGTGTTCGTGCTGACGTACACCCTCACCCAGACCACCGTGCTGGCCGCCACCGCCGACGACACCCGCACCGCCACCCTCGCCCAGCAGCGCCTGACCGCTCCCGGCCTGGGCGGACTGCCCACCGGCACGCTCGCCGCCGTACGCAACACGGCCGGCGTGCGGGCCGTGGCCCCGGTCGGCACGACCACCGTGGTGTGGCAGTACCGGCAGTTCGGCGACACGGTGAGCGAGTCGGCTCCCGCGACGATCCTCATCCCGGACGCCTCCGACGTCCTTGATCTCGACGTGACCGACGGCAGCCTGGGCCGCCTGCGCGGGGCCACCGTCGCCGTCAGCGGCGACGCCGCCGACACCCGCTCCGCGACCGTGGGCCGCCGGGTGAGCCTGGTGCTGGGCGACGGCGCGCGGGTCGAGGCCGAGGTGGTCGCCGTGTACGGCCGCGGCCTCGGCTTCGGCTCGGTGGTGCTCTCCCACGACCTGGCCGCCGGACACACCACGACGAAGCTCGACCAGTCCCTCCTGATCCGTACGGACGGCACGGCGACGGCCCGGCAGAGCCTCACGGCCCTCGCGGCGTCCCGCCCCGGCCTGAGACTCCAGCCCGCGAACCTGCCGTCCGCCGGCGGCCTGGAGGACGCCCCGCCCGAGGTGTGGATCAACCTGGCCACCATCGTGGTCCTGCTCGTCTACCTGCTGCTCAGCATCGCCAACAAGCTCGTCGCGGCCACCGCCCAGCGCCGGGTCGAGCTGGGCGCCCTCCGGCTGAACGGCACCACACCCCGGCAGATCCTGTCGATGATGCGCCGCGAGGCCGCGGTGACCGCCGCCACCGCGCTCGTCACCGCGCTGCTGCTCTCCGCGCTCCCCCTCGCCCTGCTGGGCCAGGGCTTCCTCGGCCGTCCCTGGCCCGCGGGCCCCGTCTGGCTCCTGCCCGGCCTCGCGCTCACGGTCACCGTCACGGCCTTCCTCACCATCGAACTCCCCACCCGCCAGGCACTGCGCACCGCGCCGGCCGACGCCGTCCGCGCCCACTGAGCGACGGCACCCGGCGGCAGGAGGGTGACAGCGGACAGATGGCCGTTACTCACTTTCGGGTGACGGCCTGTCTCCCGGTGGGGTGGCGCGCCATGGCGTCCGGGCCGTACAGGCCAACTCCCGCAAGGGGTCATCAGCTGTCGTAACGTCAACTTCAGTACTTAGTCACCTAAATGGACGTTGCAGCCGAGAGTCACAGAGATATGGACAACAGGTAACACACGCCACGTTTCCTACCCATCTCCCGCACTCCGTGGACAGAGTGTGTCTGCGGCCAGCCGACCGCACCCGCACATCGCACCCACCCCCACGGCGTCCACGAAGGCCGCAGTGGGAGGGTGCCCGCACATCCCAGGGGAACTCTTTGTCCACTTCCGCTTCTGTCACCGCTCGTCGTCTGACCGCCACCGCCCTCACGGCCGGCGCCCTGGTCGGAGCGATGGCACTGCCGGCGTCCGCGTCCGACCACGCTCGTCCCAACCGCCCGGAGGTGCGGATCAGCGCCGTCCAGTACGACGCCCCGGGACGTGACGACCGCTCCCGGAGTTCGCTGAACAGGGAGTGGGTGGAACTCACCAACACCACGCGTCACACGATCAACCTCGACGGCTGGACCCTCAAGAACGAGGACGGCCGCACCTACACGTTCCACCACTACCGCCTGGAGGGCCGCTCCACGGTCCGCGTCCACACCGGCGAGGGCCGCGACACCCGTCGGGACCTCTTCCAGGACCGTAACAGGGAGGTGTGGGACAACCGCTCCGACACCGCCACCCTGCGCAACGACCGCGGCCGCTTCGTGGACGACGAGTCCTGGGGCCGCAACCGCCACCACGGTGGCGGGCACCACGACGGCAACCGCCACCACGACGGCAACCGCCACTGACCGACCCACACCCCGGTGAGCCGATGACCACCTGACTCGGCACACCGGCGCGCAACAGACGGCGCGCCCCGGCCCTCCAGGGCCCGGGCGCGCCGCTCGCATGTGTGGCCCTCGGGGCCACGGGGCCGCCGTCAGCCGGTGATGACCTCGTTCTTCGCGAGGCTCTCGGTCCGTGAGGTGACCGTGCCGCCGAGGGACTTCGCGGTGGCGGAGACTCCGGAGGTGTCGGCGCCCGCCCGCTTCGCCCGCGCGGCGAGGGAGTCGAGGGCGTCGAGCGCGTACCCCGAGGCGTAGAACTCCTGGTACAGCTTCTTGTAGGCCGCGTGATACGCGTTGTCGAAGGCGTCCGCCGCCAGGAACCGCTCCTTGAGGAGGTTGCCGCCCATGCCGCCGCCACCTCCACCGCCGCCCGGACCGCCGGCCTCCGCCGTGTCCGCGTCCTGCCGGCCGTCCTGCTGACCGTTCCCCGGAGCCTGCGGCATCCCGGACGGCATCACGGACGGCGTGTCCGCCCCTCCGTCCTGTGCGGCGGCACCCGGCATCCCGCCTCCTCCTCCGCCTCCTCCTCCGCCCATGCTCGTACTGTCGTCGGGCCCGGTGGTGGCGGTGCCGCTGAAGGTCAGGTTGAAGTCCCAGCCGAGGACGGAGAACTTCTTGGTGCCGAGGTCGTACCAGAGCACGTAGTTCTTGCCCGGCCCGGCCATGTCGTCGAAGTTCAGGAGCAGGTTCTGTGTCGCCACGTACTCCGAGAAGGACTCCACGTCGACGTACCTGTCGAGGTTCTCGGCGAACTCCGCGTCCGACGCCTGGTTGACCCACTTGAGGAGCTTCATCACCGGCGAGAGGTCCTGGCTGCCCTTGAGGTTGAGCTGCTTGAAGGACTCCTCGTAGTCGGTGGGGTCGTCTCCCACGTAGTCGAAGCTGCTGCCCGCCCGGGCCTTGTAGGCCACGCCCGTGCCGCCGAGTTCCGCGTCGACGTAGTCCTTGCTCGGGTTCTCGACCATGAGCCGGGTCGCGACCGGACGGCTGTTGACCTTCACCGCGGTGAAGGCGAACTTCTCGGCCGTCTGACCGGACTTCTTCATCAGCGACAGTGACAGGGCCTCGTTCAGCGGCAGGGCCTCGTCGACGCCGGGGCGCAGCGAGAGCTCGCGGTGGCCCTCGTAGGCGCGGCCTTCGACGTACTCGTCGATGCTGATGAGCCAGGGCAGTTCCTCGGGTTTGGAGGCGGAGAGGCTGAACTGTGTCATCCCGCCGCCGCCACCGCCCCCACCTGCGGCCATGCCGCCGCCCTGCGGAGCCTGCTGCCGACCGCCGTTCTGCTGCTGGTCACCGTTCTGCGCCCCGGTGTTCTGCCGCTGACCGCCGTCCTGGCCCGCGGGGCCGCCCTGGCCGCCGCCTCCCGTGGTGCCGCCGCGCAGGCTCTGGAGCGTGGAGTTGCCCTTGAGGCGGATACCGACGTCGTTCAGGTACACGCCGTCGACGGTGAGGTCGGCCTTGATGTACTCCTTCTCGCCCTCGTCCTGGTACTTCTCCATCATGTCCGTGAAGTCGGTCTCGCTGTACTCGAGTTGGATCGAGTGCGTCCGTGAGTCGTCGAACAGGTCGACCGCCCCCGTGACGTTGTCCGTGATCTCGTCCCCGTCCGCCGTGGAGGCGCTGGTGACGAAGGGGGTGACGCGTACGTCCCCGAAGAAGATCAGCAGAACCGAGAGCCCCACGGCGAGGGAGCCGGCCGGCTTCCAGTGGTGGCGAAGCCGCAGCGGGACGCGGTGCGCCAGCCGCTTGCGGGGGGCGGTCATCAGAGGTCCGTCTGGTCGTAACCGGTCAGCACGGTCACGCGCTGCCCCATGGCGCGCTCCTGGAGCGCCGCGACCAGCTCACCCGGCTCGTGGCCCTTCTTGATGCGGACCGTGTAGAACACCTCGGTCAGGGTGCCGCCGCGGATCGACTCCGTGCTCACCAGCTCGAACTCGTCGGTGTGGCGCAGCAGGACGTCCTGGATCGCGTGGGTGTGGTCCTCGCCCGCCGGGACCTGGACCTTGACGACCTGACGCTGGACGTTGAGGGCGAACCAGTCGAACTTGCTCATCGCCAGGATGATCAGGGCGATCACGGTGCCGCCGACCGCGGCCAGCGTGTAGAAGCGGGCGCCGCACGCCATGCCCACGGCCATCGCCAGGAAGATGAAGCCGACGTCCCTGGTCTCCTTGACCGCGTTGCGGAAGCGGACCACCGACAGCGCTCCGACCAGGGAGAAGGCGCGAGCCAGGTTGGAGCCGACGACCAGCATGATCAGGGCGACGATCATGCCGACGATGACCAGCGTCTGCACATAGGACTGGCTGTAGGAGACGTTCTTGTGCGTGGCCCGGTAGACGTAGCCGATCATCGCGGAGAGCACGAAGGACAGGGTCATGGCGAGCACGATGTCGGTGACGCTGAACGTACCGCTCAGGTCCTGAACGTTGAGATTCACGAGTGGGATGCCTCCGTGGGGCGTCGCGTCGTGGGGGACGCGGGCGTGGGAACGAGGGGGACGAGGGCGGGCGCCTGCGGGAGGTCTTCCTCCCGGACGTGGAAGACGGACCTGGGGGCCAGCCCGAACGCCTCGATGCTCTGGACGTACTTGGAGACCCGGACGAGGCTCAGGTTGCGCCTGGCCGCCAGGTCGGTGATCCAGTACGGGGTGCGCTCGTTGACCTTCACCTCCATCACCGACAGGTGCGGTGGGACGGTGAACCGGTTCTGGGCGTTCGGCGTGCCGAAGTGGAAGTCCCGGTCGCGGCCGCGGATGCGGCGGTCGAAGGTGACGCGCAGTCCCGTGTCCTGGTCGCGGCCGACCAGCGCCTCACGCTGGTAGCCGGTGATGGCGGTGGGCCGGAGGTTGAGCCTGACCACCAGCTCGAGGACCTCGTCGACGAAGGCGTTCTCCTTCGCCGAGTGCTCGATCATCTCCCGCTCGTCGCACAGCTTCCGGGCGGTGGCGTAGGGCACGGTGATGCGGCGCTTCTGGGTGACCCGGTTGACCCGCTGCTTGATCTCCACGCAGACGGGGGAGTCGTCGGTGACCCCGTCCAGGTCTCCGTAGTGGCGGATGCGCAGTTTGCGGCGGAACTTCAGGCCCTCGATCTTCTCCCAGTAGAAACGGAGGTGAGGAGTGTCGTAGTAGAGGCTCCACACGCCGTAACCGCCGACGGGGCTGTGCAGGTCGCGGTCCATCCGCTCGCCCAGCTCGTCCCGGATCTGTGCCGCCTGCTCCACCGGAACCAGGTACTTGAGCTCGTACCGGTTGAAGGCGTGGAGTCTGCTGGCCACCCGCAGCGCCTCGTCGTCCGCGAACTGCGGCGGCGATCCCCCGGCCCGCACCGGGGTCTCGTCGCCGCCCGGCCCGCCGTCGCCGGAGCGACGGCGCTTCAACCAGCCAGTCATGACGTCCCTTCAGATCGTCGGCCTTCAGTCACATCCCTGTAAGAAACAGGTAAGAGATGAAAGGCCGATGAGGGGCGTCTCTGAACAGCGTTAGTACCGGGGGTGAACTCGAAGTGAATGCGAGGGGGGTGGACGCGGGGACGGTGCGTGCGGGGACGGGGTCCCCGCGGATGTGCCCCTACTCCGGGAGGTCGCGCTTCTCCAGCGGGCGTACCGCCGGGCCTTGCAGGATCTGTCCGTCCGGGGCGAAGCGGGAGCCGTGGCAGGGGCACTCCCAGGCCTGCTCGCCGTGGTTGAAGGACACGATGCAGCCCAGGTGGGTGCAGCGCGCCGAGACCGCCCGGAGTACGCCGTTCTCGTCCCGGTGGACGGCGTACTGCCGTCCGCCCAGGCGCAGCACGGCGCCGTGGCCCCGGGGGATGTCGTCCGGCGCGGGGGCCGTCACGGCAGGCAGCCGGTCGCCGATGAAGTGCCGGGCCACCTGTGCCTGGTGTTTCAGGAACGTGGTCCCCTCGCGGACCACGGACGCCAGGCGGCGCGGGTCGTAGAGGCCGCTCCAGGCTGACTCGCGCCCGTTGATCAGGTCGCCGAGCAGACGGCCCGCCATGATGCCGCCGCTCATGCCCCAGCCGCCGAAGCCGGTGGCCACATAGGTGTGGCGGCTGCCGGGGTGGAGCGGTCCGACCAGAGGTACGGAGTCGGTGGAGTCGTTGTCCTGGGTGGCCCAGCGGTGGGTGAAGGTGAGACCGGCGAAGCGGTCGTCGGCCCAGGCGGACAGCCGGGCGAACCTCTCCTCGGCGTCGGCGGTGCCGGGGGTGAAGTGCTCCCCGGTGACGATCAGCAGACGCTTGCCGTCGCGGTACGGGGCGGTGCGCACGGAGCGGGTGGCCCGTTCCGGCGTGATGTACATGCCCCGCGGGGCGCGGTCCTCGTCGATGGTCGCGGCGACGACGAGCTCACGGCGTGGGCTGAGCCGGGTGAACAGCAGGGCCCGGTCGAAGACGGGGTGGTGCGTGGCGACCACGACCTCGCGGGCGCGGATCGACACACCGGCGTCGGTGCGCAGCACGCAGGGTTCGCCCTCGGTGAGGCCGACGACCCGAGTTCCCTCGTACACCGTGCCGCCCCGCCGGAGCAGGTCGTCGGTGAGCGCCAGCAGGTACTTGCGGGGATGGAACTGGGCCTGTCCGCTCACCCGGACCGCGCCGGCGACCGCGAAGGGCAGCTCGGTCTCGGTCACGAACTCGGCCGGCAGCCCCGCCTCACGTGCGGCTTCGGCCTCCGCCCGCAACTCCGCGACGTGCCGGGGATCCTCGGCGTAGGTGAAGGCCGCCGCCTCCTCCCACGCGCAGTCGACACCGAGTTCCGCGACGATCTCGGCGGCGTGCCCGATCGCCTCGGTCTGCGAGCGCGCGTACAGGGCGGCGCCCTCGGGGCCGCGGGTGCGCCGCAGATGGTCGTAGATCAGGGTGTGCTGGGCGGTCAGCTTGGCCGTCGTGTGGCCGGTGACCCCGGCGGCGATCCGGTCGGCCTCCAGCACCGCCACCTCGCGTCCCTGCCGGACCAGCTCCCAGGCCGTGCTGAGGCCGGCGATGCCGGCGCCGATCACGGCGACGTCGACGGTGAGGTCACCGGAGGGCGGCGGAGCCGGGGCGCCGGGCGGCGCGGTCTCCAGCCAGTAGGAGCCCTGGGTTCCTGTCTCGGCGTTCATGGCGGCCGAGTGCCCGCAGGACGCGGTGATACGCGGTATTGCGCCCTCATGTGTGGATATTCCTTCCTGTCGGGTGCGCATCCGGCCCGGTGACCCGGCCATCCGGCCCGGTGAACCAGGCTCGGCCCGCTGAACGGCGGGTGCGTCTCGTCCCTGATGTGGCACTCGCTGTGGCATGGAGTGGACGCGTAGGGCGACATGGGTTGTTCGGCGGTGGGCCGGCTCCGTCGTGGCCGCGGTGCGGCGGGCGGGGGAGGGGCCGGGCCGGGAGCGGGACCTGGCGGTGCAGGCCGGCAAGGCGGCGCTGGCCGCCTGGCTGGCGTGGGCGGTCGTGGGCTGGTGGCTCGAGGCGCCGATGGCGTTCGTCGCGCCGTGGGTCGCCGTCGTGCTGGTGGAGGCGACCGTGTACCGGTCGGTCGCGCACGGGCTCCAGCAGCTCGCGGCGATCGCGGTGGGTACGGCGGTGGCGACGGCCGGGGCGCTGCTGCTGGGCAGCACGATGGCCGCGATGGCCCTGGTCCTTCCGGCGGTGCTGCTGCTCGGGCAGTGGCAGCGGCTGGGAAGCCAGGGCGTCTACGCAGCCACCGGTGCGCTCTTCGTGCTGACCGGTGGCCAGGTGAGTATCGTCTCGTCGGCCGCCCGCATCGCGGAGGCGGTCTTCGGCGCGGTGGTCGGGGTGGCGGTCAACGTGCTGATCCGGCCACCGGTGTACCTGCGCGACGCCCGCGCCGCGCTGGAGGACGCGGCTCGTGAGGCACAGGAGATCCTGGACGCGGTGGCCGACGGCCTGGCCGACGGCGAGTGGGACGGGCAGGCGGCGGGGAGCCGGCACGAGCGGGCCCTGCGGCTGGGCCGGCTCGTCGACCAGGCCCGGTCGGCGATCGGCTGGAGCCGGGAGAGCATGCGCGGCAATCCGCGGGGGCGCCGCACGCGGCTCCTTTCCTCACCCGGCAAGGCCTACGACGACGCGCTGGTCGTGCTCGACCATGTCGCCGTCCACACGGTGGGGGTGACCCGGACCGTGTGGGAGATCGCGGAGCGCGGGGAGGCGGCCCGGCCGCCCGCCGGCATCACCCACGCCTACGCGGACTTCCTGCGCCACACGGCCCGCGCGGTCCGGCTGTACGGTCGGACCCGGTTCGCCGCCGGTGGCTCCGACGACCGCGCGGCGGAGCGACTGCGCGAGGCGGTCGAGGACCTCCACCGCAATCTCGACGAGTTCCGCCGGCAGCTGCCAGGAGCCGTGTCCGACGACCCGGACGCGCTGGAGACGTACGGAACGCTGCTGGCCCAGGCACACCGCCTGGCCGACCAGCTCGTCCGGGACTGACGCCCCGGCCCTCGCCCTCGCCGTCCCCGGATCGCCGGGGCTCGCGCGGCCGCCCGCGCCTAGGTGGCCCGCGCCTGTGTGGCCCGCGCCTGTGTGGTGGCCTGCGCCGGGTCGGTGTCGGGCCGTGAGCGGAAGGTCCGGCGGTAGGTGTCCGGAGGCACGCCGACCGTACGGTTGAAGTGCCGGCGCAGTGTCGTCGCGGTACCCATGCCGGTGGCCGTCGCGATGACGTCGACGACGTCGTCGGTGGTCTCCAGCAGCTCCTGTGCTCGGCGGATCCGTTGGGTCAGCAGCCATTGCAGCGGGGTGGTGCCGGTCACCGTCCTGAAGTGGCGGCCCAGGGTGCGCGAGCTCATCCCCGCCCGGCGGGCCAGGTCCTCCACGCCGAGGGGTCGGTCGAGCCGTTCGATCGCCCAGGGGAACAGGGAGGCGAGCGGGTGGTCGTCCCGGGCGGGCACCGGGGCGGCGACGAACTGGGCCTGGCCGCCCGCCCGGTGCGGCGGCACGACCAGGCGGCGGGCGACCGCGTTGGCGACGGACGAGCCGTGGTCGAGGCGGACGAGATGCAGGCACAGATCCATCGCGGCGGCCTTGCCCGCGGAGGTGAGCACGCTGCCGTTGTCCACGTAGAGCACGTCCGGGTCGACCTCCAGCCGCGGGTAGCGGGCGGCCAGGACCTCGGTGTGCGCCCAGTGCGTGGTCGCGCGCCTGCCGTCCAGCAGTCCGGCGGCGGCCAGCACGAACGCGCCCGTGCACAGGGAAGCCACGCGCGCACCCGCCTCGTGGGCCGCGCGCACCGCGTCGACGAGTTCGGCGGGCGGCTCCTCGTCGACGTCCGCCCAGCCGGGGACGATCACCGTGTCGGCGCGCCGGAGGCGGCGGAGGCGGTCGAGCCCCTGGTCGGGCTCCAGCCGGAACCGGCCGACCCGCACGGCGTCCGACCCGCAGACCTCGACCTCGTACCAGGGGACGGTCACGCCGACCGGGGCGGCGCCGAACACCTCGTACGCCATGGACAGTTCGAAGTGCAGCATCCCCTCGGTGACGGCCAGCGCGACGGTACCCATGTCCGAAAGTGTACGGGGCATGTCGTTCCGGACACTCCCACGGAGCCCCCCGCCCTCGCCAGGATGTTCTCGACGGATCACGCGGGTCATGGGGATCGCGCGGATCACGCAGATCACGGATCTTTCAAAGGCGGGGGACGAACCATGGCATCGGCATCGGCATCGGCATCGGCATCGGGAGCGGGAGCGGGAGCGGGAGCGGCGTCGGGGCCGGGAGCGGCCTCGGTGCCGGGGACGGCCGCGGTGCCGGGGACGGTGCCGGCGTCGGGGTCGGGGCGGACGGTGACGGTGTACGGCGCGTACGGCCACACCGGACGCTTCGTGGTGGCACAGCTGCGGGACCGCGGGTTCGTTCCGGTCTTCTCCGGCCGCGACGCCGAGAAGCTGCGAGCGACGGCGGCAGCGGCGTCCGCGCCCGCGCCCGCACCCGGACCGGAGGTCCGGCCGGCGGCGGTCGACGACCCCGCCTCGCTCGACCGTGCCCTGGCCGGCGCGGACGCCGTGATCAACTGCGCGGGGCCCTTCGCCACGACCGCCGCTCCGCTGATCGAGGCGGCACTGCGTGCCGGGATCCCGTACGTCGACGTGGCGGCCGAGATCGAGGCCAACCTCGACACGTTCGCGCACTTCGCGGACCGCGCCCGCGCGGCGGGAGCCGTGATCGTCCCCGCGATGGCCTTCTACGGCGGTCTCGGTGATCTGCTGGCCACCGCCGCGATGGGCGACTGGACGGCGGCCGACGAGGCGACCGTCGCGTACGGACTGAGCGGTTGGCATCCGACCCCCGGGACGCGCACCGCCGGTACGGTCTCGCGGGAGCGGCGCGGCGGCCGGCGCGTGCGCTACACCGGCGGGCGGCTGGAGTACCACGACGACCGTCCGACGCTCCTGAAGTGGGCGTTTCCCGACCCGATGGGCACCAGGGAGGTCGTCGGGGAGTTCACCATGGCCGACGTGGTCACCCTCCCCAGCCACCTCGCCGTCCCCGCCGTACGCACCCACATGACGACCGAGGCGGCCACGGATCTCGCGGCCCCGGACACACCGGCGCCGACCGCGGCCGACGGGAACGGCCGGTCCGACCAGACCTTCGTCGTCGACGTCGTCGTGCGCTCGGGCGACACCGAACGGCGCGCCGTGGCGAGCGGCCGGGACATCTACGCGGTCAGCGCGCCGCTCGCGGTGGAGGCGGTCCACCGCATCCTCACCGGCCGGACCCGCACGGTGGGTGTCGCCTCGGCCGGCGAGATCTTCGACGCGCCGGACTTCCTCCGCGCCCTGTCCCCGCACATCTCCCTCGAGCCGCTCCAGGAGCGGACGGTGTCCTGACCTCGCATGCGGGCGGCGGTGCGCCCCGGCCGCCGCCGGGTCAGGACCCGAGGCGGCGGCGGTCCTCCTCGTCCCACTTCCGGGTGTCGCGCGGCTGGACGTACGGCTCCTCGTCGGCCGGGTGGCCACCGGCGACGGCGCGCTGGCGGACCATCTCCGCGTCGAACTCCAGGCCGAGCAGGATGGCCAGGTTGGTGATCCACAACCACACCAGGAAGATGATCACACCGGCCAGCGTGCCGTAGGTCTTGTTGTACGAGCCGAAGTTGGCCACGTACAGCGCGAACCCGGCGGACGCGACCATCCAGATCAGCAGGGCCAGGAAGCTGCCCGGGGTGACCCAGCGGAAGCCACGCACGCGTGCGTTCGGAGTGGCCCAGTACAGGACCGCGATCATCACCGTGACCAGGACCACCAGCACCGGCCACTTGGCGATCGACCACACGGTGAGCGCCGTGTCGCCGACCCCGAGGGTGGTGCCGGCCTGCCGGGCCAGGCTGCCGGTGAACACCACGATCAGCGCGCTGATCACCGCCATGACCATCAGTACGACGGTCACGCCGACCCGCACCGGCAGCACTTTCCACACCGGACGGCCCTCGGGGATGTCGTAGACCGCGTTGGCGCTGCGGATGAACGCGGCGACATAGCCGGACGCCGACCACACCGCCAGCACCAGACCGACGATCGCCATCACCGAGCCGACCCCGCCCTTGCCCTGCATCTGCTGCACCGCGCTGCGCAGGACGTCCTGAGCCGCGCCCGGCGCGAGTTTCTGGATGTTGTCCAGGACCGTCTGGGTGGCCGACTGCCCGACGATCCCCAGCAGCGACACCAGCGCCAGCAGCGCCGGGAACAGCGCCAGGATCGAGTAGTAGGTCAGGGCCGCCGCGCGGTCGGCCAGCTCGTCCTTCTTGAACTCCTTCAGGGTGCCTTTCAGTACCGCTCCCCAGGAGCGTTTGGGCAGGTCCGTGGGCTTGTCAGGGGCCTGCTGCTCCACCTGCTCGTCCGGACCGGCGGCGACCGGATCCTGCCCGGCCCCGCCCTCGCGGTCCGCCGTCTGCTCGCCGTGCCGCTTGTGCGGCTTCAGTGTCCGTGCCATGCCGTACGGGTATCCGGCCGATCGGCACCCATGCGCAGATATGGAACATGTCGGACCTTGCGGCGATGGTGGCCACGGCGGTGCTTCCCCGGGCGCCGGACGCGGTTCTCGGGCCCCCGCACCGCCGCCCGCCGCGCGTCCCCGCGGGTCAGCCGCCCACGTACCAGCTGAATCCGCCGTTGCTGGCGGCCACGGCCAGCAGCACGATCCACAGCACCACGTCGACGATGCCGAGGATGATGCCGGCCCGCGCCATTCCGGCGCCGTTCCTGACCGCCGCCTGGCGGCGGGCGACGGCACCGAAGACGATGGCCAGCGGCCCCAGGACGATGTTCAGGATGAACAGTCCGACGATGCCGCAGCAGAGGCTCGCGATCGCCAGGCCGTTGGCGCGTGATCCCGAGGACGCGGTGGAAGAGCTGCCATAACTCGTCATCGAATACTCCCGGTTGTCGGTTGCACGGACCGAACGGGCCTCGCGCTCCTCACTTTCGACTTGCTCCTCCGAGTGCCCCTCCGACGCGTTCCCATGTCGACGGACCGTCAGTTGCGTTGCGGATAATGCAACTTAGAGGTCCCGACCCGACTCTCGGTGCGGGGGCAGCCCGGTCTCGCCGGGCGGAGGTGCGGTGCGGGGAGCCGCCCCCGGGGGCACACCCGGCGCGTCCGTGCGGTCGGCGTACGGGACGGGCCCAGGCGCAGGCACAGCTCCAGCAGACCCAGACCCAGACCCAGCAGACCCAGACCCAGGGACCGGCACAGGCACAGGGGCCCAGGAGACAGGGACGTGAGCGGCGAGGGCCTGGGGGTGCGGGCCGGGGAAGGGCCACGGCGGCAGGACCGGGACCGGGGGCGGTGCTGGTGCCGGTGCCGGTGCGGGGACGGTGCGGGTCGGCGGGTGGCGACGCGCCAGCCAGAGGACGGCCGCCGTGTACAGGGCGATGCCGACCAGGTCGAGGGCCACGAGCTGCCAGGGAGCGTCCGCGGCGGTGTCGTCGCTCTTGAGGCCGTCGACGACGGCGGCCGAGACGCCGAAGGCCAGCAGGTTGTTCACGGCGTGCAGGC
The DNA here is from genome assembly GCF_045041255.1 of Streptomyces sp. NBC_00080. Lineage (NCBI taxonomy): Bacteria > Bacillati > Actinomycetota > Actinomycetes > Kitasatosporales > Streptomycetaceae > Streptomyces > Streptomyces sp. NBC_00080. The sequence continues at coordinate 4,554,040 of NZ_CP108235.1, read as the reverse complement.
CGATGGCCGCCTCCAGCCCGCCGGTGCGTACGGTGAGCCGGCCCGCGACCACTCCGTACAGGACCAGGTCGGCGAAGCCCCACGGGGTGCCCCAGCCGTGGGCGGCGGCGAACAGGACGGCCTGGGGCACGAGCGCCCACCAGGGAGAGCGCAGGAAGGCGCCGACCGCCTGCGTGAGCCAGCCGCGGAAGACGTACTCCTCGGCGGCCGCCTGCAGCGGTACCAGGACCACCAGCATGGCGAGGGCCGGGCCGAAGACCTCCCAGCCCGCCCACCGCGACGGAGCGGCATCGTCCGCAGGCAGCAGGAGCACGGCCCCGGTGCTCACGGCGAGGACCGGGAGGGCCACCAGCACGCACCGGCCCAGCCAGGGCCACCGCAGTCCGCCCGTCACGGACGAGACCGTGCCCGCCGGGCGACGGCCGACCCAGCGCACCGCGAGCAGGACGACGGGTATGGCGGAGGCGATCGCCAGCAGGTCGAGGGCGGTGCCCGAGACGGGCCCGAACTCGACGGTCCCGTCGGCGGCTTCGGGGTAGCCCCTGGCCGCTCCCAGGGCGGAGCCGAGGGCGTAGAGCAGTCCGGCCACCAGCACGCACGCCACGGCCACGAACCCGGTGCCGAGCACGGGCCGCCACCATCGGTGACGTGCCGAGACGCGGGCCATGCGGTGATAGGGGAGCAGTTCGGGCAGGAGCGCGGGCACCGGGGCGGCGAGCGGATGCGTCATGGCGACAAGCCTCCCCGCGGGCCCGTTCCCCCACATCGGCCGCGGGCACGAACGGCGCCTCTGCCGGAGGGTGGAGAGCGGCGTCCTCCCCGGGGCCGGTGCCGCGCCGCCGCACCCCGGCCTACGCTCGTGCCGAGATGGAGACGATACGCAACTGGCTGCTCCCCGCACTGCTCGCGACCGGACAGATCGCCTGGCTGTGGCCCGGAGCCGGTCTGGCCGGCGAGGAGGTGCCCGGGGTGGCGGCACTCGTCGCCGTGCTCGGCGCGCTGGTCGTGGAGACGGCCGCGCTGGGCCGTCGACGGCAGGCGCCGGTCCGGGCCCTGGCCTGGTCCCTCGGCGCTCTCCTGGTGGGCCAGACGGCCTGGCAGGACGGCTACTTCGGGGTGGGTGCGCCGGTCGCGCTGTATTCGGTCGCGGTGCGCTGCCCCGTGTCCGTGACCGTACGCGCGGTCGCCGCGGCCGTGGGCGTCGAGTGGCTCCTGTCGCTCGTCCATGTCGGGGTCCGGCCCGCGCTCGCCTCCGAGTGGGTGCTCGGCGCGCTCCTGTACGTCGTCTGCGCGGGGCTCGGTGAGGCCCGCAGGCAGTGGCTGAAGGGACGGTCGCTCGCGACCCGACTGCTGGCCGGCGCGGAGGAGACCCGGCGGCTGGCGGGCGACACCGAACGGCGGCGGCTGGCCCGTGAACTGCACGATGTGAGCGCCCATCACCTGACCTCGGTCGTCATCACGGCCGACGCCGCGCGAAGACTCGGCGACAGCAGGCCCGAGCTGACGGCCGAGGCGTTGTCGTTCGCCGAGCGCACCGGCATCGAGACCCTGACGGCGCTGCAACGGCTCGTCGGTCTGCTGCGCGACGCCGACCGTCCGGCTCCCCCTCCGATGACCGCGCGCATCGAGGAACTCATCGCCGGATTCGGCCGGTTGGGGCGACCGATCGACGCCGTGCTCCCCGACGACCTGGCCGGACCGGCGGCCGAGGCGGTGCACGGGATCGTCCGCGAGGCCCTGACGAACGCCCTGCGGCACGCCCCGGGCTCCGCCGCGCACGTCGGCGTCCTGCGCGGGGAGGGCGTCCTGGAACTGTGCGTCGACAATGCTCCCCCGCGCGGCTCGGCACCGGACGGCGTCGACGCCGTCGGCCCCGTCGACGGGCTGGGGTCGGGACGCGGCGTCACGGGGATGAAGGAGCGGGCCGCGGCCGTCGGCGGAAGACTGACGGCGGGCCCCGCACCCGGCGGTGGCTGGCGGGTCCGGGCCACCCTGCCCGACGTGACGGGACCGTGGGGTCCGCCCGAGGGCACGGGCCGGCGCGACGTGCTGCGGGAACAACGGCTGGCCGATCCCGCGCTGGTGTGCACGGCGACGCTCCTTCCCCTGGTGTTCGCCCTGGTCACGGCGGAGGAGTGGTCAGGCGCGAGCCTGCGCGCCGCGGTGCCCGGCCTGCTCGTCGTGGCGGTGCTGCTGACCGCTCACGCGGTGCCGCTGCTGTGGCGACGGCGTGCCCCGTGGCCGGCGCTTCTCGGCGTGCTGGCCACGTCGTGGCTGTGGCCGGTGGCGGTCGCCGGGGCCGGGCTGCCGTCGCGGGTGTTCGTGTTCTTCGCCGGCGGCGCGCTCGCGGAGCTGCTGGCGGTGTACGCGGTGGCGGTCTACGGCCGGGGCGCCGCCCCTACCTGGCCCGCGTGGGGCGCGGCGGCGATCTCGCTCTCCGGGACCCTGGTCGCGACGGCGGGCGCGGACGGCTCGTTGTCGGGCGAGGAGTCGATGGGGCCCACCGCCGTGGTGATGTTCGTGCCGCTGGCCGTGGTGCTGGGCGCGGTGTTCGCCGGCCTGTGGGGTGCCGGGCTCGCCGTGCGGCGCCGCCGGCTGCGGCTCCTGGCCCTGGACGACTTCGCGTTGGCGGGCGCGCTGTGGCACGCGGAACGGGCCGCGGACGCGGAACGGCACCGGCTGGCCGCGAAGTTGCGGGACGCCGTCCTGCACCGCACGGCGGCACTGGTCGAACAGGCCCGGCAGGGGCGGCTGGAGGCGGTGGCCGCCGAGGCCCGGTCGGTACTCGCCGCCATGCGCGAACTCCTGCACGGCCTGGGCGAGTCGGAGGATCCCGGGCACGGACTGGCTCCGGCGCCCACCGTCGCGGACCTCGGCACACTGTGCCGGACCGCGCGCGCGGCCGGGCGGGACGTGGCCCTGCGGGGCCTGCCGGAGGCCGCGCGGGACCTGCCGCCCGATGTGGCCCTGTCGGCGTACCGGATCGTCGAGGCGGCGCTCGGCGCGGGCGATCGAGGACCGGCCCGGGTCACGCTGAGGCGACGGCGGGACATCCTGCGCGTGACGGTGTCGGGCGTACCGCTGGCCGTCACCGGCCCCGTGGCCGAACGCCTGAAGGTGCGAGCGGGAACGGGTGCCGGACGTATCACTCTCGAACGGGCCGGTGTCGTAAGGGCGTTGCTGTCGACCGGGCCCAGTCCGGCGCCCGCACCGGAGGTGTCCCCGTCGTCACCCATGTGACGGACGGGGCGGGGCCGTACCCCGGCCCGGCCGACCTCGACCGGCGGATCCTCGCGCTCCTGCTGGCCGGCCTGACCGACCAGACGACCGCAACCCAGCTGGGCCTGTCACCCCGCACGCTCCACCGCCGCCTGCGCCACCTCATGGACACGGCCGGAGTCCGCACCCGCATGCAACTCGGCGCCCATGCCGTCCGACACGGCTGGTCGGAACCACCGGTACCGAGCGGGCCGTAACGACACCTGCCCGCCACACGACCACGGTCCTTCCCGAGGGAGGAGGTCGGTTGCTCCCGCGCGCGGCCCAGCGCCAACGGGGCGGGGTACGTGCGAACAGGGCTTCTGAAATGCGGAAGCCCTTCCGACACGGTCTTCCGCCCTGGACGGATGGCCGCTTGCCGTCTGTCCAGGGAGTGCGGTCAGGGCTAGCGTGTGCGGTACGGCCCGAGCCCCCGGCAGCGTCGAACACCTCTCGCGCTCCTTCGAGGGCGCACCTCGCGCATCAGTGCCGGAACCGCCCCGACCCCAACGGGGCGCCCCCGCCGTCGCCACTCGATCCCGGCGCCGCACCGATGCGCCCCATGCGGGCATCCCCCCTCCGCTGCCCGCCGCGTCGCACGCAGCCACCGCAGGCGGTACGCATGTACGTACTGATCGTTCCGGCTTCTGTCCCCTTCGTCCTGCTCGCCACCGTCATGGGCCTGTCCTGGTGGGAAGACCGCATCCTGCCGGCGGCGCCGGCCGAGCCGGTCGACCCTCCCGCAAAGGCTCCGTTCGTCCCAGCGGCCGAAACACGGCCCTTCCCCCAGCTGCTGTTGCGGCAGGGCACTGTCGGTGACCAGCCGGTGAGTGGGAGCGAGGGTCTCCACCTTCGTGTCAGGCAGGACGAGGATGCCGGCCGCGTCGCAGCCGTCGACCAAATCGGTGACCCGTCCGGCGTCCCAGCTTCTGCGGGTCCATGACACCGTCACCGATGCGGAGGCCGTCTTCGCCGGCATCCGCAGCAGGGATCGGTGATCTGCTGTCTCCGGTGGTGGGTGCGCGGTGTGAGCCGGCCGGCGAGGAGGCTGGGTCAGGCGATCCCGGTGCCGCGCAGCAGCAGCAGCGCCACGTCCACCACCACCACCGCGACCGCCGCAGCGAACGCCGCCCGTTCGCAGCGGCGTCCCAGCACCGTCCCCGTCACCGCGACCAGGCCGGCCACCACGAGCGCGGCCGGTCCCCACCTGCCGGGGGGCCCGGCAGGACCCAGCACCAGAACCGCGGACGCGGCCACCAGCGGCACCGGCAGCAGCAGCCGGGTGCCGTCCGGGCCCAGCCGGTGCGGCCATCCCCGAACTCCCGTCGCCAAATCCCCGCGAATGTCCGGCAGCACGTCACCCAGATGGGCGCCGACCCCCAACAGCGCCCCGGCGGTGACGACCCACCAGGCCGGCCATGGCTGCCCCGGCAAGGCCAGCGCGACGAACGCCGGGAGCGCGGCGAAGCCCACCGCATACGGTGCCCAGGACCATGCTGTCGCCTTGAGCCGCAGGTCGTAGGCCCACGCCGCCGCCACCCCGGTCAGGTGAACGGCGCCCGCCCGCAGGCCACAGGCGAGCGAGAGCGGCACGCACAGTGCCAGCGCGGCATACGCGGCCACCCACACCTCCGTCACGCCGACCGTGCCGTCGACGACGGGTTTGCCCCGGCGGCCGGCGGCGATGTCCCGGCGCGCGTCGAACGCGTCGTTGCACCAGCCGACGGACAACTGCCCGGTCAGCACGGCGGCGGCGGTCAGGACACAACGCGCGGCGCTCTGGCCGGCGGTGACGGCCAGAGCCGCCATCAGGGCGGTGACCGCCACGACAGGCCCGGGGTGGCACGACCCGGCCAGACCAGCCACCCGGTCGGCCCAACTCGCCGTCGGGCCGTCGGCCGTCGACTGCTCGGGAGTGACCACCGGCCAATCCTAGGCGCCCGAGCCCCACCCGGCTGGAGCACACGCCCCCTCGGGAGGAACGGCCGGACGGGCCATTCATGGTGTCGAAGTCCCGGTCCGGGGAACATGTGGGGAGCAACTCACCCGAGTTGGGAACCGGACGGGAACCATATGACGCGGATCGCAGCCGTTCACGGTGCCCTGGCACCGCACCGTCGTACCCAGTCCGAGATCACCGACATGGTCGCCCGCACCTGCCTGCCGGAGGGAACCGACCGCAGGGTTCTGGACCGGCTGCACCTCAGCGCGAAGGTCGGCGCGCGTCACATGACGCTGCCGCTCGAACGGTATGGGGAACTGGACGGTTTCGGCGCCGCCAACGACGTCTTCATCGCCGCTGCCACCGACCTGGGCGCCAAGGCCGTCCAAGACGCACTGGACATGGCGGGTCTGTCCGCGGCCGACGTGGACCTGCTGATCTTCACCTCCGTCACCGGCATCGCCACCCCCTCGATCGACGCACGGCTGGTCGGCCGCCTCGGACTGCGGCCGGATGTCAAACGGCTGCCTCTGTTCGGCCTGGGCTGTGCCGGCGGCGCAGCCGGCCTGGCCCGTATGCACGACTACCTGCTGGGCCGGCCCGACCACGTGGCGGTACTGCTGTCCGTCGAACTGTGCTCGCTCACCTTCCAGCGCAACGACGCCTCCATGGCCAACATGGTCGCCACCGGACTCTTCGGCGACGGCGCCGCCGCGGTCGTTGCCTGCGGGGCGAACCGCCCGGACCGCCCGGACGAGACCGCCGGCCCGACGATCGTGGACACCCGCAGCCACCTGTACCCGGACACCGGCCGCGTCATGGGCTGGGACATCAAGGACTCAGGCTTCCAGGTCGTCCTCGACCCGCAGGTCCCCGATGTCGTACGCCGTTACCTCGCCGATGACGTCGAGGGGTTCCTCGGCGACCACGGGATCAAGCCGAAGGACGTGACCGCCTGGGTGTGCCACCCCGGCGGCCCCAAGGTCCTTGAGGCCGTCACCGACGCCCTCGGCCTGCCCGACGACGCACTCGATGTGACCTGGCGTCACCTGGCCGATGTCGGCAACCTGTCCTCGTCATCGGTGCTCCACGTACTGCGCGACACCCTGGCCCAACGCCGTCCACCGCCGGGCACCCCGGGTGTACTGCTGGCCATGGGGCCCGGCTTCGCCAGCGAACTCGTTCTACTGCACTGGTAGTTCGAACCGACGAGGAATCACGAAGGGCACAGGACGAAGGACACATGATCTGGTACGGACTGCTGGTGGCCGCCGTCGCCGCCGAGCGCGTCGCCGAACTCGTCGTCGCCCGCCGCAACGAACGGTGGAGCACCGCCCGCGGCGCGACCGAGACCGGACAGGGCCACTACCCGGCCATGGTCGCCCTCCACACCGGCCTGCTGGTCGCCTGCCCGGCCGAGGTCTGGCTGGCCGACCGGCCCTTCGTACCCGCCCTGGCCTGGCCGATGCTGGCCGTGCTCGCGGGCGCCCAGGCGCTGCGGTGGTGGTGCATCCACACCCTGGGACCCCGTTGGAACACCCGGGTGATCGTCGTACCCGGCCTGCCGCTGGTGACCGGCGGCCCCTACCGGTGGCGGTGGCTGCGGCACCCGAACTACGTGGCCGTCGTCGCCGAGGGCCTGGCCCTGCCCCTGGTGCACACCGCCTGGATCACCGCGACCGTGTTCACGGTACTCAACGCCGCCTTGCTCACCGTTCGCGTCCGCTGCGAGAACCGGGCGCTGGCCGCCGCGATCACGCCGACCACGACCGCGCCGGCGTGATCGACGTCCTGGTGGCCGGCGGCGGACCCGCGGGACTGGCCGCCGCCATCCATGCCGCGCTCGCCGGCCTGGAGACGGTCGTCGTCGAACCCCGGACCTCACCGGTGGACAAGGCATGCGGAGAAGGAGTCATGCCCGGCGGTGTAGCCGCGCTGCGGGCACTGGGCGTCGAGGCCAGTGGCCGCGAACTGCGCGGCATCCGCTACGTGGACGGTGCCGTCCGCGCCGAAGCGTCCTTCCGCGGCCACAGCGGGCTGGGGATCCGCCGTACGACGCTGCACTCCGCACTGCACCAGCGCGCTCTCGGCCTCGGCGTGCGGATCGTGCCGGGCAAGGTCGGCGAGGTGCGACAGAACGCGGACACGGTCACCGCCGCCGGAACCACAGCCCGTTGGCTGATCGCCGCCGACGGCCTGCACTCCCCGGTGCGCCGCGGACTGGGGCTGGAACTGCCGGGCCGCCCCCACGGCCGCTACGGGCTGCGCAGGCACTACCGCGTCGAACCGTGGACGGACTTCGTGGAGGTCCACTGGTCCCGGCACGGCGAAGCCTATGTGACACCGGTCGGCGACGACCTGGTGGGCGTCGCGGTCCTCAGCCGCAACCGTCGCGGGTACGACGAGCACCTGGCCGACTTCCCTGCCCTCACCGCCTCGCTGCGCGGCCCGGCCACGACGGAGGTACGCGGCGCCGGACCACTGCGACAGCGGGTGCGGCACAGAGTCGCCGGCCGTGTCCTGCTCGTCGGCGACGCCGCCGGCTATCTGGACGCCCTCACCGGCGAGGGCATCGCCCTCGCACTGGCGACGGCCGGGGCCGCCGTCCGCTGCCTTGCCGCCGGACGGGCGGACGCGTACGAACACACCTGGACCCGGCTGACCCGCCGCCACCGACTGCTGACCGGAGCCCTGCTGGCCGCGAGCCGCCGTCCCGGCACCGCCCGCCTCATCGTCCCCGCAGCATCCCGGATGCCCCCGGTGTTCTCAGCAGCGGTCCACGCACTGCAGTAACGGTAGGCCGGCCCTGGAGACCGCCTGGGCGTCTCCTTCCCCGACCTGCCTGCCGGGTCTGCGAAGACCGACTGCAGTGCACCGGCGACGCCGACGGCCGAGGCCGCCGCGACATCCTCCTGTCGCGGCCTTTGCGACAGATCCGGACCTCGGTCCGACGCGAGCAGCGGTCTTCCCGTCCTTGGGCCAAGTGCCGTGCAGGGCAACGGATATGAGTGCGCCGTCACACTTCGACATTGTCCACATCCTGAGATGAGGAGGTTTCGGACCCTCCGTCGCACTGGGACAGGATTAGCATGCCGTACAAGCGTCCCAGACCCCGGCGGCTTGTCGTTTCGCGACACAGATGGCTGCGTGGAGCGGACCTGTCGTCCGTCACCCGACGCATCCCTGGAGAGAACCGGGCGGGCCCCATGTCCTGTTGCGCAGGCACTCGGACCGGCCGTCGTTCCGCCTCCGCCGCACGTACGCCCCCGCCGGCAGCGCGCCACGAGGAGCCGGGACTCCCGGCGTCCCCGTCTCGCTGCCGGATGGTCTTTGGAACCGAGGCGTCATGCCCCTCCCACGGCTCACCATCAATCGTCATGACCGGCGGAAACGGGCACTGATCACCCTCGCCGGTGAGATCGACCTGGAATCGGCACCGCTGGTGTGCACAGCACTGGCGCGATGCCTGAGCGACGGCATCCGCATCGTCGATGTCGACCTCACCCCTGTGGCCTTCTGCGACTGCAGCGGCCTCAATGCCTTCCTCTACGCCGCGCAGCGGACCAGGGAGGCCGGCGGGATCCTACGACTGCACAACCCGCCACCGTCACTGGCGCGGATCCTCGAGCTCACCGGCTGCGGGTTCCTGGTGGTCGGCCTTCCGCTCGGGCATCTGCCACCGTCTCTCGGGGACGTCCCTGACCCGGTCGCTCCAGCCCTGCCGGACCGGAGTGTTCCGCTGGTGGCTGTCCTCTCGGGCGATGTGCGGTGAAGGCCCGGCCCAGGCAGGGGCAGCCGCACGAGTCGCATGCAGGCGAGTCGTCCACCACGGACGCGGTGCGGTTGCGCCGCGTGAACCGCTGGCTGGCGCAGGACTTGGCCGGAGAGCTGGCGGATCTGTACGTCGACTCCCGAGAGACGTCCGCCGCCGAGGCGTACCGCAGCCGCAGCCGTCAGGACTTCCTGAACCGTCTCACCGGCGACATCCGGCGGCCGGGGTTCGCCATGGTGATCGCGGAGACGGACCACCTGGTGGGATGCGCTTTCGGCTTCCCGGTGGCCGGTGACGGCATCTGGTGGCTCGGGTTCCACGGAGCACAGCCGCGGAGCATCGAGCAACTCACCGCCTCCGGCGGCGTCTTCGCGATCACCGGCATTCTGGTCCAGCCACACCCACAGAACCAGGACGTGGCCCGCCGGTTGCAAGAGCGGCTGCTGAGCGGCCACCGGGCATCCCTCGGCGCCGCCTTGGTGGATCCGGACGATCACCCGACCCTCGCGTCCCTCCGCTCCTGGGGATGGCTGGACATGGGAGAGGTGTGGCGGCACGCGGGCCCGACAGTGTTCCGTGCGCTGGTATTCCCCCTCGGAGAACGCACCACGGCGCGGCTGGAGGGCCTGGCCGACGATGAATGGACGCGGTGGCCCGGATGAGGGCCGACAGCCGGTCGGCCCTCATCCAGGTGCTGGTCGCCGAGCAGGCGGCCCGACGCGGCGCGCCGGTCGGTGTGGTGGACGTGTGCACCGCGGCCGTGGCCGCATTGCCGGTCGGCGGAGCCGGGGTGTCGGCGATGTCCCGGACCGCCGCGAGCCATCCGCTGTGCAGCACCGACGACATCAGCCAGCAGTTGGAGGAGCTCCAGCTCACCCTGGGTGAGGGCCCCTGCGTGGACGCCTTCACCCACGGCTCGGCCGTCCTGTCCCCCGATCTGCTGACCGGCGGGCTGCAGGACCGCTGGCCGGTGTTCGCCGACGTGGCCTTGGAAGCCGGGGCACGCGCCGTCTTCGCACTCCCCCTGCAGATCGGGGCGATCAGCCCGGGAGTCCTCGACCTGTACGCCGACGTGCCGACCGTGCTGGACGCGGAGGAGCTGGCCGACGCGCTGGCGTTCGCCGATCTCGCCACGCTGCTCCTGCTCGACGCGCGGATCGACGAGACGGGCGCGCAGGCCGGCGCACCGTCACCGGACCACGGCTTCGAGGACCTGGGCGGATACCGGGCGGAGATCGACCAGGCCACCGGCATCCTCACCGTCCAGCTCGAAGTCGGCATCGACGAAGCCTTCGTCCGGCTGCGCGCCTACGCCTATACGCAAGGGCGCCGGCTCGCCGACGTGGCCGCCGACGTGGTGGCCCACCGGCTCCGATTCTCCCCGGACAGCGAACCGAAACGGAGCGACAACGGCAACTGACCCATCGGCTCGGGCCGACGAACGTCCTGCACTTCCCGCCCCCTCCCGGCGGGACCAGTCTCAATCGAGGGTGTCACGATGAATCAGCAGCTCCTGGCCAAGACCTTCGTCGAGCTGGCGGACAACCTGGTCGCCGACTTCGACCTCATCGATTTCCTGCGCCTGCTCACCGACCGCTGCGTGAGCATGCTCGATGCGAGCGCCGCCGGGGTGCTGCTCGCCGACCGGGACGGCAAACTGCGCGTGATGGCCGCCTCCGACGAACAGGTGCGCCTGCTGGAGCTCTTCCAGCTCCAGAACGACGAGGGCCCCTGCCTGGAGTGCTTCGGTACCGGCGCACCGGTGATCGTCCCCGATCTGACCCGGGAGGTCGACCGCTGGCCGCATTTCGCAACGGCGGCCCACCGCAGCGGCTTCGGCGCTGTCCAGGCCCTGCCCATGCGGCTGCGGGACGAGACCGTCGGTGCGCTGAACCTCTTCCGCGCCGCCCCCGGCCCCTTCGACCCGCCCGCCACACTCATCGCCCAGGCCCTGGCCGACGTCGCCACCATCAGCCTCCTACAGCAACGCTCCACCCACCGCAGCACCGTGCTCAACGAACAGCTGCAGACCGCGCTGAACAGCCGCGTACTGATCGAACAGGCCAAGGGGAAACTCGCCGAACGCCAGAGCATCGACATGGAACGGGCGTTCACTGCGCTGCGCGGCTACGCCCGTGCGCACAACCGGCGACTGTCCGATGTGGCCCGCGCCTTCATCGACGGCTCCGAACCCCTCCCCGGGCTGGTGGCCTGACCACCCCGGAGACCCCGGCCGCGGCGAACACCACGCCACGCGCCACGCCTCCACCCACGCCCAGAGCGGTGACGACCTGCTTCGTACGGCGGCTCATGGCGGCGGTGTCCAGCTGCCGCGGGAAGCGCCGCATGGCCGCCCGGACGGCGAGTACCGCGCCGATCCGATCAAGAGGCAGCCCGCGGCTGACCTCGCACGGTATCCACCACCGTCGAACGGGACTACGCTCTGGTGTGAGGCCCCAGTCCCCGGTATCGATGCAGAGTCCAACTCCCGGGGAGGCCCCCTGTGTTCGTCCTGCTCCTCATCCTCATCGCCGCCCTGTTCGGCCTCGGCTTCCTCCACCCGATCTGGTGGGTGGCCGCAGCGGTGCTGGTCTACGGCGCGACCCGGCACGCACGCGACCGTGGCGGAGGCCGGAGCCGCAGCGGCGGTTCCGACCGCGAGGACTACCGGGACTACCGGGAGCGCCGGGATCGTCAGGACCGCTGGGACCGCCGCTACAGCCGCCAGAACCGGGTGCGCTGGAGCCGCGAGGACCGTCGGGACCACGAACACCGCAGGTGACTCGTGGAGCGACCTGGCAGTCATGTGTTCCGGACGGCTTCGGCCGGGCCGGACACGTCGAACTCGTTGAGAGGTACATGCCATGCATCGCACCACCCTGCTCCGTGAGGACTATTGGAAACTGCGGGCCGAGGCCACGTGGGGGAACGCGTCCGCGGGAGAGGATCTCGTCGCCCTGCGCGCCGAGAACGATCAGCTGCGGCGGGCGCTGGCCGGTCGCGCGGTCATCGACCAGGCCCGCGGCATGATGATGGTCCTGACCCCCTGCACCCGGGAGACGGCCAGGGAGCTCCTGGTCGACATCTCTCGGCAGTGCAACACCAAACTTCCGGCGGTGGCCGCGGCCGTGGTCGCCGCCTGGGAGGGCAAGCCGCTCTCGGAGCGGATGCAGCGGGCGCTGCGGCGTGCCCTGCGGCGGCTTCACGCCGAAGACCGACGGTGCGACTCACCCCCGGCCGATGAGCGGTCCAGGTAGGGAGAGGCCATGATCCACGCAGCCGACGTCCGGGAATGGCGCAACCGCGACGTCGTCGACACCGAGTCGCGCAAGATCGTTGTCCTGGAGGCGGTCTACCTGGACACCACCAGCGACGAACCGGCCATGGCCCCGGTACGGACCGGACTGCCCTACCGGGCCGGTGCGGCCGGCGAACGGCAACTGGCGCGCCGCTGGGTCCAGACAACGAACAAACCCCAGACCGTCGGCCTGGGGTTTCAATCTGGAGCGGGTGACGAGAATCGAACTCGCGCTCTCAGCTTGGGAAGCTGCGGACATCGAGGGCCTGGTGTGGGCGCTGACCTGCTCGAACGGCCGGTTCGAGGCTTCTGCAGGCTCAGCTGCTTTCACCGTGATTCCCCGCTGTTCCCCGCTCGTTCTGGTGCGGTTGTGGTGCAGCCACCGTCGACATGGAGCTACACGAGTCGGCGCGTCTGCAAGCGCATCAGAGGTGTTGCTTGGCTTCTCTGACGAGTCGGCTGATGTCGTCACGGGTCCGTGCCCTGGCGTCGTCGAGTTCGGTTCTGCTGTCTGTCTTGGACAGCACCGTAACGTCTGCCAGCACGTCCTCCGCGGCCCGGCTCAGCGTCTCGTCATCGGTGAGCATCTGTACCCGGAACAGCGCCTCTTGGGCGTTGGAACGTAGATCGTAGGCGCGGATCCGCACAGCGTCGGGGTCCTCCGGTGGTGGCTGTTCGTTCTCGCAGAACCAGAGGTGAACCAGGCAGCGGCGGTAGTTGACCAACGCACCGGCGTAGACAGAGTAGGCATCGAGCCGTTCCTGCCGGAGCTTCTCGCGGCGGGTGAACTGGTGGCTCCTGTCGGCGGTTCGCTGCTGGAAAGCCAGGGTGATCCCCGAACCAAACAGCGTCCCCAGGACGGCTATACCGCTGGCGATGATGGTCTCCACACCCCAAGCTCATCACGCCTTGCCGTCCTCGGACGCCCAACCCAAGTCCGATCTCAACACGCTTTCCAACTGTGGTGGGGTCTTGGGCCGGGTGCAGGGGTGTTCACCTGCGTTCATGGGCGGCCAGCCATCGGGGCGGGGGCGGCTCCGGGTCTCGTCTGAACGGCCGTGAACGGCGCTGAATGAGACGGAAACTGAGGCGGAGAGCAGGGCCGGACTCGCTAGCATCGACGCTGTTGAAGGGGGAGTCATGGCGCTGGTCCGCAAGGGTTCACGACGGATCTTTGTCGACGGCACGGTCTACCGCTGGCGGCTGCGAGGCAGGCCGACGTACTTCCAGGGGCTGACTTGGTCGCCGTGCACGTTCGCGGTCGAGCATGCGGACACCCCGGGCGTGACGCTCGTGGTCACCACCGACCAGCCGCATTTGAGCAACTGGTTCGGTCGTGAGGCTGAGCCTTTACTGCCGTCCGGTGTTGCCGCGGCTGTTCGACGTGCCCTGCGGGAGGGTTGGACTCCGACGGCTCCGGGCTCCGCGTTCCACCTCGATCAGTCCGCCGGCTTCACGCCTTCGAACTGACCGGATGCGGGGCATTGTTGGTGCTCGTACCTCAGCCGACGACAGTCAGCCACGATCGCGGGTTCGTCAATGGATCAGGCGGGCGTGTGCCTCGCTGTACCCCCACTGGCCTCAGCCACGCTGCCTGGTGACGTCCGTCAGAGCATGCGGCAACGGCGGAACCGTGGTGACGAAGCATTGGGCAAGGACTTCTTCGTCCCGAAGCAACTTGGGTGGGGGTGCCGCCTTGGGCTGGTGTGCCTCTTACCTGCGCTGACGGTCTGCAGACGTTCGCGCTCGTCCGCCGTTGTTCGTCGGCGTTGTCACGCAGTTACTGACCTTTTCGGTTTGGCTTCGGGTGGTGACGATGGGTGATCGCTGCGGTATGCCGGTGTTATGCGGTATGCGGAGGGTGGGGGCCTGACTGCTGAGCGTCGGGCTGTGCGCGAGGTGCTCCGGCTGGAGGCCGGAGAGAGGTTCGCACGTGATGACAGAACGTCGGACATCGCCAAGGACCTGCGGGTGAGCGAGCGTTCGGTGGAGCGCTGGCGCCATGACTGGCGTGAAGGCGGCATGGCGGGTCTGAAATCGAAGGGTCCGGCGAAGTTACCGAAGCTGTCGGACGAACGATTTGCCAGGCTGGAGGAAGAGCTGGCCAAGGGTCCGGCTGCACATGGCTGGGAAGATCAGCGGTGGACCCTGGAACGTGTGCGAACGGTGATCGGCCGCCAGTTCCAGATCAGCTGCTCCATCGCGGGAGTGTGGCGGCTCCTGCACCGCCACGGCTGGTCCTGGCAGAGCCCGGCCCGTCGCGCGCTGGAACGCGACGACCATGCGGTCGAGCTCTGGAAGAAGGACGTGTGGCCGCAGGTGGAAGGACCGCGGCGGCGCTCGGGGCCTACATCGTCTTCGAGGACGAGGCCGGGTTCGCGATGACGCCGCCACGAGCCCGCACCTGGGGCCGGCGCGGACAGACTCCCGTGGTCAGAGTGCGGGGACGGTCCCGGCGACGGATCTCCATCGCAGCGATGTGCTGCTACCGGCCCGGTGAACGCTCCCGGCTGATCTACCGGCCCCGCTTCCACACGCTCCTCAAAGGAGCACGCAAGAGCTTCGCCTGGCAGGACTACCGTGACCTCCTGGTCCGCGCGCACCTGCAACTGGGCGCCCCGATCATTGTCGTCTGGGACAATCTGAACACCCATCGCACCGCCGGGATGCGCACGTACGCCGCCGGCCACGAATGGCTCACGATCATCCAATTGCCGCCCTACAGCCCGGACTTGAATCCCGTGGAAGGCATCTGGTCGCTGTTACGGCGCGGTCCGATGGCCAACACCGCGTTCACCGATGCCGACCACCTCACCCGCACCCTCCGTCGAGGACTCGCCCACATCCAGCGCCATCCCGAACTCATCGACGGCTGCCTCACCGAGACCGGACTGACCCTCACCTCGAGTCACCCGAAGCTAACCCGAAAAGGGCAGTAGACACTCACCCCCGCGGCTCCAGCTCACTTCTTGCGGCGCTTGCTCGTCCTCTTCTTCAGCTCGGCTTGGCCGCGCTTCGTCCAGTCGCCTTGGTGGAGGTAGCAGCGCGATGTGCCCTTCACTGTCTTGTTCTGGCACCGACCGCCGGCCGCCGTTGGCCAACCACACTTCCCTTGCTTCCACTCGCCCACCGTCAACCCCCGGTAGTCCAGCTCCACCTGTCGACAACCAGCGTGCGTGGCCTTGCAGCCGTAGGGGAGGGCGCACGGCAGGCGGCACCCGGGCCCCACGCGCACGCGGTCAGTACATCCGGCGCACCTCCCCGATGTGCACGCCTTCCGACTGTGGTTTTGGGGCGGTGGGGCGCGGGCAGGGGTGTTCACCTGCGTTCATGGGTGGCCGGTCGTCTGGGCGGCTACCGCCTCCGGTCTCGTCTGAGCGGCCGTGAACGGTGCTGAATGAGAAGGAAACTGAGACGGACGGCGGGGCCGGGCTCGCTAGCATCTTCGCTGTTGAAGGGAGCCATGGCGTTGGTCCGCAAGGGATCACGGCTGATCGTCGTTGACGGTACGGCCTACCGATGGCGGCTGTGAGGCCGGCCGACATACTTCCAGGGCTTGGCCTGGTTGCCGTGCACGTTCGTGGTCGAGCATGCGAACACCCCGGGAGCGACGCTCGTGGTTACCACCGACCAGTCGCATTCGAGCAACTGGATTGGTCGAGAGGCTGAGCCTGTACGGCCGTCCGGTGTTGCTGCGGCTGTTCGACTTGCCCTGCGTGAGGGGTGGACTCCGATGGCTCCGGGTTCCGCGTTCCACCTCGACCAGTCCGCCGATTTCAAGCCTTCGCACTGAACAGCCTGGGGAATTGTCGGGGCTCTGGTGAGCGTACCGTCGGCCTGAAGTCACGAGGAGGTGGTCGGTGTTGTACGCACACGAGGTGATCCTGAACGAACTTGCGCAGGGGCTCAGGCCGGTGGTCGAGGGTGTCGAGTGGTTCGAGGGCCTCGTGGAGGATGACCAGCGCAAGGTCCTTCATGCACTGGTGCTGTTCTGCGGACAGGCCCGCGCCTGCGAGGAGGACGTGCCGGAGAGCATCGCGCGTTCCGGCATCCGTCCCTCTTACACGCCGGCGGTGATGCTCACGAAGTGGCGTTTCGGAATGGATCGACTTCCGGCCTACGAACTGACCAAGTCGTTCCGCCTGCTCGTCGCCCTCTTCAGCATCGCGGATACCCGCAGGCGGACGCTGTATTGCGCCGATGGGTGCGGTCACGACTGGCACAACCTGTCGGACCCGCGGCGGGATGCAACCTAGGTGTCTTCTTGCCCTGGGTCTTCCCGGGGATCTTGGTGAGCTGGGTTTTGCTGGTCAGGGCAGTGCTCATGGCCGGCCAAATGGTCGTCATTGGTCGTTGTTGGCCACCATCGAGCGACCTCGGACGGCCCAGAGACGGCCCAGCTTTCCGGTACAAGGACGCGTTCGGTCGACGGCGGAGACGAGCAGAACGCGCCCAGCGCCGTATAGGTAATCCACGGTCACCCCATCTGCCATGCCAGCCAAGGGGATTGAGACGGGGCTCACTTGTTCCTGGATCGAGCTGCGATCTTGCCTGGGCTTGACCTACCATCAGTTCTGCGCGCTGGAGTGCAACATCCTGCGCGCAGTCGAAGCCCTTTGCGTCGCTTCTTGTGATCTGCGCCCCGATGGTGCAGGGAGTTCCAGGAGGCGCGGGACCGGGGCGGGGCACGCAGGGTCATATACCTGCAAGTCCTGGCCCAATCGATGTCGGCCCGCAAAGTCGCTTGAGGAGCATTCGGCTTTCTATGGACCCACTAGCTACACCACGTTTTGCCGAGCGCACCCGCCTCGGCCACTGAGACACCCAGCGTTGCGTCGAGCGTAGGGCTTCTCGGTTCGAGCCACTTCACCGTGGCCGAGCTGACGAATGCCCTGCGCAAGAGACCCGGCTCGGTCACCTGACCTGAAAGGTACTGAGACTGTTGGACGCGGCCGTGACGCTCGGCATCCTCGCGATCTTCGGGGTTCTATCGATTCTGCTGTTCGCTATTCGGGGGTTCCTCGACCAATTGCCTGATGTCTTCGCCTCAGCGCATCGCGCTCGGACTGCTTGGCGGGACCTCAAGCAGACCCATACTGAGCAGGGGCAACCGGAGAGTTCTCGCTCTCAGCCCTCCCCATAGGCCGTCCCGTGCTCAGGAAGGCATAAGCCAGATGTCGAAGGTCCCGGACCATGATCGGTCCGGGGCCTTTGGCTGGTGCCGTCGGCAGATTCGAACCTGCGACACCCGCTTTAGGAGAGAGGCGGGGGAGTGGGGGCGCTGACCTGGAGCTTCGATACCTGGCCGGGCCACCGAGAACTCGACCGCGAGACACCGCCGTTGACCGTGACTGACCCCTGGATCTGGCACGGCAGTGGCACGAACCTCAGCCGACGACAGTCAGCCACGACGGCGAGCGCGCCGAACGACCACGCACGCGTGTGCCTCGCTGTACCCCCACCGGCCTCAGCCACGCTATAGGGGTTTGTCGTCGATCAGAGCAAGCGGCCATGGCCGGCCGTGACGACGGCCGGAGTCCTCAGCATGGGAAGCTGAGGTGATCTCTGGTCCTATAGCTTCGTCGGCTTCGGTGACGGTGTCCCAAGGACTGATCAGCCTGATGATGGAGCGTCATATTGTGCTACCCACCTGCGGTCTGGCGAATTGCGTTCAGAAGTTCGGTCAGTTCTTTAGACTGCAATTCCCTCCAATCTCCAATCTTCTTTTTCGGTGACATCATTTGATCGTGAATTCGCTCGCACGTGGCGACCGTCTCTTCGATTACGAAAAGCAGGCCCGCCCAATCCTTCACATCGATCGGGATCTCGTCATCCAATGCCCAATAAGCCACTGGCCAGCGGTCAAAACTTGCAAAATTAAGAGCCTCTTTCATTTGCGACAAGCGCGCCAAGATGGGGGACATAATCGCGCTATTCCCTGGCAGGCCAAAGGCTGAGGATGGTCCAACGTAGTGGGCGATTCGCTTGGCCCGCTCTTCTTCAGTCAAGTCCCAGAGGGAGTGGAATTCGTTCTCAAGTGCAGTGATGCGGTCTTGTAGTCCCCTCACTTTAATGGCCGCTAGTTCATGTTCCGCATTCTGGCGAAAGTCGGTAAGGCTAGTTAGAGTGAGATTGGTATTTCTCGCGACCCGGATCGCCCCAGCCTGAAAACCCTTTTCGGCAAAAACAAGGCCACGGTCCGCACCCACATCGGAGACAATTGCGGAGAACGTGAGAATGCGTTCTTTTGGTACGGCCCGATTCCACCTCTTGCATTCAACTACCCACAACTGGGTGACACCTGCCGACTTGATCCGTGCAGTTACGTCGATATCGTGTTCACCCCGTGCGCCTACTACTTTCTCCTCGACTCTTGCCGTAAAACCCAGTTGAGTCAGAGTTGCTGCGACTTCATGCTGATACTGCTGCCATTTTGGCCTGCTGTCGGCCAACGTAATTCCCCTTGTGGGTAGTTGTATGCTGCTTGACTGCGTTGTAAGTAATCCGTCCATGGAAGGGCCGCGCTTATCTGCGCGAGGTGCAACTTTCAGGCATGCGATCAGGAAGGCGTTTGGCTAAACCGAAATCCCAACAACGCATCTTCCGGGCGCGCGTCTCCCAGTTGCAGCCTTACATAATCCTGCCAGTGAAGGCCGATGTCGCGGAGATCTGTCAGCGGTAGGTTATCGCTATTGATGAGTGCAATATATTGGAAGCCAAGGTCCTCGCTACTTTGCTTGGCATAGTTCAAAGCAAGGGCGATCTGGCGCTCATCCACACCTTCGAAAAGCAAACTATCGTGGATTAGGAACCCAGCCCTGTGCTCTGCTGTCTGCCAGACCTGCGTGAGCGCAATGTCGTAAGAATAGATCCCCATAAGGTCTACTCCGTTTGAGCCACGGCGCTGCATCTTTGTTTCGAAGATGAACCCGTTTTCATTCAGGCCGAAGTTGATTTCGCCCGGCTGTCCGTAAAGATACTGCGTGACCTCGACAAATCGAGATGTTACGGTCGACCACTTCGGGCGACGCTCCGAACGATCCAGCAGTGCGCGACTGAGCAAGGCTTGGCGCCCAGACGCCACTGTTGCTTCCTTGGCGGCCGAACTTTCAAGGCTAGTAATTCGCTTTTCGATCTCTTCAAGACGTTCCTGTGTTCGGCCCAAGCGAAATTGTAGCTGGCCGAGATCCTCGACCGCGCCGCCCTCGTTGAGTAGTCGCATCAACTCGGAGCGTTGATCATCCAGGAGATCTAGCCTGCTGGAAATCTCGCCAGCCCGTGTTCGGAGGCGGACGATCTCGTTCTCCAAGTAATCTCTGCGATGCGTCGTTACTTCATTGTGGAATCGAATTACATCAGAAAGATCCCTGCTCACGCTGTCCGGGAATAGGAGGCCAGCTTCCCTATAGATATCTTTCACCCGACTGAGGTCTCCAGCCGACTCTGCTGACATTTGCTGCTCGTATCGAGAGATCTTCTGCTTTAGGATATTCGACTCGTTCACGAGTTCGCGCATCTCTGTCGTGAGGTGCCGGGTTTGTTCCTCAACGGCAGAGTATTCAGGAACAATGCGAAATTCTTCCACCTGACTGCGCAGGCGTTGTTGGTCGGCGACCAGTCTAACTTGTTCGTTTTCCAAGGCGGCCAGTGTGGACCTTTTTTGCAAAGCGGAATCCGGTGACGGTGTGCGCACACTTTTTTCTTGGTCTTTAAGTACTTGCCATTCGGACGCGTGTCGCCAGTTAAGTCCCACCAGGAACGCGTTGTACACCTGCTTCTGGTAGCTACGGATCTGGCGAGATGTCGTGAACGGATCGAGATAGGCATCCCGACCAGACCGAGCAAAATACGAGATCAGTGAGCGGAATGTCGGCGCGTACTTCTCTGCTGCGGTCGCTTCAGTGAGGCCGAAACAGATCTGACCCAAAACTTCCTTCCACGCCTTGGTGGTGATTTCAATTTCGCCATTCAATGAGACTTTCGCCCCATCCATCAGGGGCAGGTCGCGCGCCGGATTAGTGAGAGTGACGGCGGTCGGCTTACTCAAGGAGCGGCGCACGGTGAACGCGCGGTCTCCGTACTCAACGTCAAGAGAGAATTCCCAGTCGTCATCGCGAAGTTGGTGGATAACGTTCTTCTGGGTAACCGAAGAGCCGAGGCAAAAGTGCACAATCTCAACAAGCGTGCTCTTCCCTACGCCGTTGCGTGAGTCGCGATCGGTGGAAGTCGCGTTCCTCTCGGCCACGATCAAATTGAGGCCGTCCGTGAACTCCACCTCGCGGAACGATTCTTTGTTGGCCCTCACCTTCCTAATCTTTAGCGACGCCATGATAGAGTTCCTTTGTCTAGTTCGACGATTCCGACGGTATACAAGAAATCGAGGCAAAGGATAAATCGCTCGTAAGAGATATCCTCTCTCGCTTCTCTCACTTCATCCCAAAGGGATGATACTGTCGTGCTATTTTTGCGCAACGCCAGAATAGAACTCGCCTGCCCCAGGATAGAGTTCTTCGTGTTGACGTATTTATTGGGCGCGATCATGATGTGGTCTCAAAGATGTCGCAGACCTGGAATAGGTGGGCAAGTACAGCCAGGCCGGCTGCGTGGCGCTCGAAGTCCGCTGAACCACCGGCAGCGAAATGCTCCAGCAGGACGAAGAGGCCATCGCCCTTGGCGCCGGTTCTCCGATGCTTGTCGTACTCTTGCCGAAATCCCGAGATCAGTCTAGGTGGGAAGTCTGGATCCACGTGAGTGACCATACTCTGCAGGTAGTTCGCGACGAGTGGGGCCTGCATCAGCCCCATGGTGATCTTCTTTGCACTGCTGGGACCAAGGTCGTTCAAGCTGATCTTGTCTTGAGGGGGCAGCGAATTGAATGCCGTCGAATCGGCAATCTCGCTTGAGATGATCCGTCTGCACACGACTTCAAGTTCGGGGAATCTGATGTCGCTCATCTCATTTTCAAGGTTCCTGTCCACCCAATCCAGGTGATCAAGCTTCATTGCTCTCAGCGTCTCATCGGGGTAATCGTCTGGTTGGCCGTCGACGAGTCGATGGCAGGCAGCGCACAATAGTAGTAGATTCTCGAAAGTGTTCCTGTCCTTGTCGGGTATGGCGGAATTGGCACGCGGACCTTCATTCGAAAAGGCCAATATATGCGCGATGTCGCCGATAATGGTGGTGCTGCTCTGCTCTGTAGCGGGATGAATCAATTTCCTCCGGCACGACGGAAACGCGCAGCGGCCAGCGGCGGAACCGAACAACTGCTTGATCGTCTGCTCGGTGTAGGACCTCGACGCCATGCTCCCCCCAACTTCGTTACACACAGAGTATGTTCGTGCGGGATGGCGTGCCAGATCAAGGTGGTTCCATGGTTCTGGCTGCGGCGGGGGAGCGTTATGCAGTCCTCCGTTTCTGGAGGATCCGAGGAACCGGAGCACTCACGTGCAACGTGCTGGAAGCGCCGCCGGTCACTTGGGAACCCAGGTCAGCGGAGCGGGTTTGGCCGGTGTCCTGCCCGGTTTGGGGTTGAGCGTGATCAGGGGGCCATACGCTGGCCGGCAACTCGGGCAGGCCGTGATCATGCCCGGAATTTGAACGAGTGGCCTGCTCTTGCGTCAGGCGTCTGATTGTCGTGCGCGCGGCACGGGCGCCGGCCGGGCTGGAGCGGGGCGGAGACAGGAGCGCAGGCCCGGCCGGGGGCCGGGCCGCGCGCGGTGAGCGGAGCGAGCCGCCTTGAACCAGTAGAGAAACTTTGAATCATGGCTTGGGTGCTCGGTCGTGACGGCCATCGCTGGCGGGTCCGGCTCTGACTGCCGTGTGGTGTAGAACCCTCGGTATGGGGAGTGAGCGACGAGAGCTGATGAGGGCGCTTGGGGCACGCCTTCGAGGGCTTCGCACGGAGGCCGGTCTGACTGGTGCTGTTCTGGCGCAGCGTGCTGGCGTGGGGCAACCGACCGTGTCCAAGGTGGAGAACGGACGCATGGTCCCCAGCCTCGACGTGTTGGGACGCCTGTTGCTCGCTCTCGATCTCGACGCGTCGACGTCTCGCGAAGTGCGGGAGCTCTTGGTGGCCGTAGAAGCTGCGCCTGACGCAGTCGAGGCCAACGGCGTGGCTCCGCTCGGGTCGGTCCTCGATGACGCGGTGCGGTCTGCTCGGCTGGTCAGGTCGTTTCAATGCGTCGTTCTGCCGGCCATGCTTCAGAGCGCCGAGTACGCCAGGCACATCTTCGCGAGTGCGCCGTACTCGACGCCGGAAGCCGTCGGTCGCGCTGTCGCTGCTCGTGTCGAGCGGCAGAGCCTCTTGTACGAGCCGGGCCGTGAGTCGGTGTTCGTGTTGACCGAAGCGGTGTTGCGAACCTGGCCGGGGGATCCTTCGCTCATGCTCGCCCAGTTTGACCGGCTGCTCGCTGTCGAGAGTCTGAGCACCGTGCGCCTTGGGGTGATCCCGTGGCGTCGCGCGGTGCCGGTCATGCCCCGGCACGGGTTCACCTTGTGTGACCGGCGGGCGGTCGTTGTGGAAGCCTTCCGCGGTGAGCGAGTCGTCGAGGACTCCGACGAGGTTGCCGCGTACGAGGAGACCTTCCGGCGCTTCGAGGAGGCGGCCGTCTTCGGCCGCGAGGCGCGCGAGCTCCTGGTTCGTGTGATGCGGGAGTTCCAGGAGTTGGAGGACTCCACCACCCGTTAGAGGAATAATTCCTAAAGATGCCTGGCCTGCTGGTCGCGCGTAGGAATACTCTGCTCGCTGAGTCGTCTAGCCCCCTAGACGAGGAGGAGTGTTTCTCATGCCCAAAAGCTGGTGCCGGATGTTCCCCGGCCTGACCTGGCAGGTTGCCCAGGCCCGTCACTTCGTCGCCGCGTTGCTGGAGGACGAGACCGCAGAGCTGGTCGACGACGCCGTCCTGGTCGTCGGCGAGCTGGCGGCCAACGCCGTCAAGCACACGCGGAGCGGCTGGTACCGAGGATGGTTCCTCGTGCTCGTCCACTTCGCGGATGACCTGGTTCGTATCGAGGTCGTCGACCAGGGCGGCGACGAGGAACCCATGGTTCGCAACGTCACCAGGCACGTGGAAGAGGACGGCCGCGGGCTGATGCTGATTTCGGCCTGCGCCAAGAACTGGGGTGTGAAGGACCGGCCTTCGGGTGCCCGCTGCGTCTGGGCCGAGCTGGTGCGGACCGGCTCGTGATGGGTGGCTTTCCCGCGGTGATCGGTGGCAGCCTCGCGGGCAGTGGGGGGTGAGCCCCCGGGGAGTGCCTGGGCGTCGGGCCGGCTTCTACGTGATCGGGGTTCATTCGGGCAGGCGACTCCCGCCCATTCCGTCTAGGGCCCTAGACTCCTGGTTACTTCTAGGAGGTGTGGTCATGTCGGACGAGTTGCAGCGGATCATGGCGATCGATGATCCGTACCTGCTCCTGCGTGAGGTCACGACACGGTTGGCCGACGCGCAGCAGGAGGTGACCGAACTCGCCCGGCTCCGCCGTCGTGTCGTTCAGGACCTCCACTCGCAGGGGTTGTCCTACGCGCAGATCGCCGAGAAGGCCGGTCTGAGCCGCGGGCGGATTCACCAGATCCGCCACACGGGCCCGGCGCCCGAGGGTGCTTTCCTCGGCGCGGGCGCCGTCACGGTCGTGACTCCGCTGCGGTGGGACGACGAGAAGAAGCGGCCGGTCGTCGCCATGGCGGACGTTAACTCTGGCAGGCGGCTGGAAGAGCTGGCCAAGTCGTACGGGCTCGACGTCAGCTCCGGCCACGTCCTGGTGAGCGGTGAGGTCGACCTCAACCGTGACGGCCTGGTCGTCGTCTGTGGGCCGGGCATGTCGCAGACCATGAGCGACCTCTACGCGCAGGATCCCGTCCTCAGCTGGGAACACCCCGAAGACGAGCCGTGGGCGCTGCTGGATCGACGTACCGGCACCGCGTACCGCGCGGGAGCGGACACCGAGCCGCAGCGGCCGCACGACGTCGGATACCTCGGCAGACTGCCCCGCCCGGACGGCAACGGCTCCGTACTCGCGATCGCCGGTATCCACACCGCGGGCTCCCTCGGAGTCGTCCAGCTGCTCGCCTCCGACCTGAACACGCTCTGGGGCCAGGTGGGAGAGCATCACTTCTCCACGCTCGTAAGCGTCGAGTACGACCCCGAGACGGACGAACCGCAGTCCGTAGAACTGCTCACCCCTCTCTACCGGCACGACGAGGAGACGACGGCGTGAACGTCGCCATCGCCTCACTGCCCGCAGAACCTGGACAGGCGAACGAGGACTTCGCCGCCGCCGCTTCCGGGGCGGCTGTACTGCTGGACGGGGCCGGCGTCGCTGGGGCAGATACCGGGTGCACGCACGGCATCGCCTGGTTCTCCTCAACGCTGGGGGGCCTGCTGCTGAGCACCATCACCGCACACCCTGCCCGGCCGCTCGCCGGCTGCCTGGCCGACTCGATCCGGGCTGTTCGGTCCTTGCACGAGGACAGCTGCGATCTGTCCTATCGCGCGAGTCCAACCAGCACGGTGGTCGCCGTCCGGGCCGGCGCAGAAGCTCTGGAATACCTAGTGCTCGGCGATTCGACGCTTCTCCTCGCCGACCAGGACGGGAAGACAACCGCGATCACAGACCAGCGCCTGGACGAGGTCGGGAAACGACTTCGCGGCCCGGTCGACGAATTGCCTACCGGCTCACCCGAGCATGCCGCCGCCTTGGCCGATTACCGCGACGCTCTGACGGGGCTCCGTAATCGGCCCGGCGGCTTCTGGATCGCTGGACCTGATTCGCGAGCGGCCGATCACGCCCTCACGGGGACGGTTCCAGTGGCGTCGCTGGCGTCTGCCACGCTGCTCAGCGACGGTGCGACACGGCTCGTCGACTCCTTCGACCTGGACACCTGGGAAGAGACGCTGACTGTTCTCGGTTCATCCGGGCCGGCTGAACTCATCCGCCGCGTCCGGGCGGCAGAGCTCGACGACCCCGATGGCCGGCGCTGGCCCCGCGGCAAAGCACAGGATGACGCCACGGCGCTGCACTGGACGTTGTCGTAGCGCTCGGCCGCTACTGCTTGGGCTGGGTGCTCTCCCGCAACTCGCTGATCAGCACTCCGTCGAGTGGTTGGAACGGTGGCAGCCCCAGGCTTTGCCGACATGCGGCGATCCGTTCCAGAGCCCAGGACTGGACTGCGTTCCCGTCCTGAACGATCTGCAGGAGCTCCCGCACCGATCGTTGAGCGTCGTCCATCCAGGGGGCGACAGGCTCACCCTTGAGCGCTGCCGCGAACCGATTCTGCGCCACGGGGACATCGCCCATGAGTGCGGCAGCGACTCCGGCATGCCAGGACTCCCAGAACCATCCGAGCCTGACCGGCTGGGCGATCAGGTGATTCGCTACGGCCTCCAAGTCGGCGAACCTACTGCGGAGCTCTTGCACTTTTGACCCAGCGCGTGAGGCAAGGTGCTCTGCTTCTCGCGAGAACTGCTCATCGTTGCGGTAGTGCTCAGTCGCTCCCACCCGCTCACTGACGTTGAACGTGAAGTGGTCCGAGTCTTGCCAAAGCCACATAGCTCCGACGTGCAGTCCGCTGCCCTGACTCCATTGAGGCGAGGGGAACTCGACGAGCCCCAGCCACCAGCCATGATCGTCTAGCCACAGGCGAGAGCGGCCATGCTGGCGAAGCCCAAGGGGTCGGAGTCGAGCCTTAGCGGCCGCAGCCACGAGCCGCGATGCGGGAGATGTGGACGCCATGACGGCATTCTCCTCGCCGGCCGTTGCGATCCGCCATGACCCAACCACCTCGTATACCCCCCTAGACAGTTGACGGCCCGTCGGTCTACTGTGGTCGTCAACCCCCCTAGACAGCTAGGGCGGGCCACTCCTCTGCTGTCTAGGGGGGTATTCAGTCCCAACGATGCGGCTTGGTCGCATCACCAACCAAGTGAGGTTCAAGAAATGCGTGTCATCCCCGTAGACGTCTCGGCCGCGACGCTCCTCGTCACCAAGCTCCCCGAGGTCAAGGTGAAGGACCGCCAGACCGGTGAGATCGCCATCGACCCGGTCACCAACGACCGGCTCATGGTGCTGGAGCTGGTGTTCATCGCGGCGGGCGGTTCGGACATGATCAAGGTCACCGTTCCCGAGAAGGGCATCGGTGAGGGCCTGGTGATGGGAGCTCCGGTCATCCTGCCCGGCCTCATCGCCCGGCCGTGGGAGAGCGAGTTCGGCGGGCGGATGCGTCACGGCATCGCCTACCGCGCGGACGCTGTCATGGTCAACGCCCCGGCTCCGGTGCAGGGCTGAACGCCATGACTGACACCGTCTGGACGCTGGCACTGTGCCTGCTGGCAGTCGCCGCCCTGCTGGTCCTGCGCCGCCGTGCACCGGTCGCGTTCTGGTGGCTCGTCGGCTACCCGTTCGTCGCGCTCCGCGTGCTCACCACCTACCGGGCCACGATGGACGCGTGCGGCCTGACGGTCCCGGCCTCGGCCGTCCGTCGGGCCACGGCCCGGATGATCGGACGGGAAGCCGCGCCCGTCCCGCCTCGGCGGTCGCTGCCGTGGCCGACTGGGTCCGGGCTCGTGATGCGGCTGCGCATGGCGACCGGCCAGGCCCCCGAGGACTTCATGGCCTCGGCCGACCGGCTGCGCCATGCCTGGGCCGCGCACGCCGTGCACATCCGCCCCACCAAGCCCGGCTGGCTCGAACTGCGCCTGATCGGCTGGGACGTTCTCTCCGACGTGCAGCCCGCACGGCGCTGGAAGCAGCGCGGGCCGCTCACCCTTCCGCTGACGCTTCGCGATGACGGACGGTGGCACGTACGGGACTTCCGCGCCGTGCCGCATGAACTCATCCTCGGAGCAACGCAGTCCGGCAAGTCCGTGTACCTGCGGAACCTGGTGTGCGGCCTGGCCCGGCAACGGGTCGTCCTCGTCGGCGTCGACTGCAAATGGGGCGTCGAACTCGCCCCGTTCGCACCCCGGTTGTCCGCACTCGCCGACACCCCGGACCGGGCGAACGAACTCCTTGACGTCCTGCTGGACGAGATGGAGGCACGGTTCCGCCTGATCGGTCTGTCGTCCGCTGCGGGTCCGGATGCCGTGCTCACCTCGGACGTGTGGGGGCTGCCGGACGCGGTGCGGCCGGTGCCGGTCGTGGTCGTCGTCGACGAGGTCGCGGAACTCTTCCTCGCCGCGAGCCGCGACGACGAGAAGCGACGCGACGCCATGGTCACCAAGCTGATCCGCATCGCCCAGCTCGGCCGCGCGGCCGGCATCTACCTCGAAGTGTGCGGGCAGCGCTTCGGCTCCGAACTCGGCAAGGGCGCGACCATGCTCCGCGCCCAGCTCACCGGCCGCATCTGCCACCGCGTCAACGACGAGTCCTCGGCGAACATGGCGCTCGCCGACATCTCCCCGGAAGCGGCCCTCGCCGCCACCTCCATCCCGGCCGAACGGCCCGGCGTCGCCATCGTCGGCGACTCCTCCGGCGGCTGGTCCCGCGCCCGCTCACCGCACCTGTCCCTGGACGAGGCGGCGGCCATCTGCCGCGAGACGGCCGCACTGGTGCCGGAACTGCCCCGCCTCGACTCCTTCCGGCCCACCGTCGCCGTCGAGTCCTCCAAGACGCTCACCCCGGCCAGCGTGCCTACCGCCCGCCCGGTGACCGAGTAGCCGCACCCCCTCCCCACGGTCGGCGTGACCGCCTCGCGCCGCGTCCCTACCCCTCCCATGCCTCGAACAGGAAGGAACCCGAGCCGATGCGCGCCCAGTTGGCCCGTGTGGACGCCGTGATCGTCCAAGCCGTCATCGCGGGTGCCCTGTCCTTCTCGCACCTTCACGACCTTGCCGATGCGGCCGGGCAGGGCGGTTGGAAGGCATGGGCCTATCCCGTTTCCGTTGACCTGCTGCTGGTTGCCGCCTGGCGTCGGATGCGCGAACAGCAGCGCGCCGGACAACCGGCCGGGGGACCGCGGCTGTGGTTCCTGATCGCCCTGGCCGCGTCCCTCGGGGCCAACATCGCCACCGCCGGGCTCCTCGACCTGGACGACGTCCCCGCGTCGCTCCGCGTCGTGGTGGCCGGCTGGCCCGCCGTCGCCTTCTTCGGGGGAACCCTGCTCGCCCACACACCCCGCACCCCGGACGCACCGACGGCCACGGCTACGCCCGAGACGGACACCGAACCGGCCCACGTTCCGGCTGCGGTCGACGCGCCCGAACGTGCCGCGCTTCCGGCCCTGGTCACCGGCCCGGACTCCGATTCGGAGCTGGCCGCAACCCCCGAACCAGTTGCGGCTGTCCCCGCTCCGACGCCTGCCCCGGCCGTCACCCTCCCACCCGCCCTCGTCGACCGCGCCCAGGCCCTGGCCGAGGAACACCGCGCCACCACCGGTCTCGCCCCCGACCCCGACGCGGTCCGTGCCCGCCTTGGACTTCCTCCGTCCATGACGCCCTCTGTCGCCGCCCACCTCTGAGAAGGGACGAACACCGTGAACCCGCGCTTCCGCAACGTCCGCCGCACCGGCCCCGTACAGGTCGCCTCCTACATCGCCCGTGGCCGCAACCGCCACCTCGCCGCCTGTACCGCACCCCGATGCGACTTCTCCACCGAGTACGACAGCCGCGCCGCCGCCGAACTCGCCGCCCGCACCCACCGCTGCAAGGCCTGACAGGAGACCGCCGCCATGACCGTCCCGCTCTGGTTCGCCGTGCTCGTCGTCGCCGTCCTCGGCATCCAGCTCGCCCGCCCTCCGTGGTGGCTGGTCGCCCTGCTCCTCCTCGGCGGCTACCTCGTCGCCAACAGCGTCCTCGCCCCCGCCGTCGCCACGCTCCTCGACTGACCCACAGAAGGGACCGCCCCGTGTTCACCCCCAAGTACCCCCGCCCGGACACCGCCCCGATCCCCACCATCACGCCCCCGACGACCTACAGCCCGTCGGTCTACACCCCCACCGCCTACGCCCCGGCCCCGGTCCCGATGGCCCCCGCCTCCAACCGGCCGGCGGTCCAACTCACCCCGGGCAGCCTGCTCACCCTCGCCGCCGGTGGGGGAGCCCTGGTCCTGGTCGTCGGCGCCGTCCTGGTCTCCATGCTCCTCGCCGTCGCCGTCACGGCCGCTTCCGTGGCCGTCTGCGCGGTCGTCATCCGCTCGATCCTCAAGAGCGACCGCCGCTGACCTCACCTGCGCAGCATCCCGGCCTGCCCACGCTGTCTAGCCCCCTACGCAGGCCGGGGTGCCCGTCCCAAACTTCCACCCCTCCAAGGAGGCACCCGCACATGCGCCCCCAGGCTCCCACCGGAGCCATCCGCCAACTGGCAGCCCTCGCCCAGCACGGCGACCTCAGCACCTACGCACACCAGATCCAGCGTCTCGGCGGCTGCGAGCGGCCCGTACGGATGGAGGGCCACCGCCTCGACGTCCACGCCGCAACCGGCGAAATCGTCCGTGAGATCTTCGACCACGACCTTCCCGCTGGACAGCTCCTCATCCGCTGCAACAACCGCCGCGCGACCCGCTGCGCCGCCTGCGCCGAGGTCTACCGCAAGGACACGTACCACCTCGTCACGGCCGGCCTGAGCGGCGGCAAGGGGATCGGCCCGGCCGTCGCCCAACACCCCCGCGTCTTCGCCACCTTCACCGCCCCGTCCTTCGGCCCCGTCCACAACCGGCCCGGCGGCGGTCGCTGCCGCTGCGGACGCCTCCACCCGGACGACGACCCCGCTCTCGGCACCCCGCTGAACCCGGAGCGGTACGACTACCGCGACGCAGTCCTCTGGAACGCGCACGCTGGTGCCCTGTGGGCCCGCTTCACCACCTACCTACGCCAACAGATCGCCTCCCGCGCGAACGTCACCCGCTCCGAACTGCGCCACTGCCTGAAGCTCTCGTACGCCAAGGTCGCCGAATACCAGCGGCGCGGAGCCGTGCACTTCCATGCCGTGATCCGCCTCGACGGCCCCGAAGGTGCCGAGGACGCCCCGCCCGTCTGGGCCACGACAGAGCTCCTCACCGACGCGATCCGCTCGGCCGTCCGGCTCGCCGAGACCCCCGGCCCGACCCTCGACGACCGCGCCCACACCTTCCGCTTCGGCGAACAGCTCGACATCCGCCCCATCCGCTCCGCCGACTTCACCGGAACCACCGACCTGACCAGCCGGGCCGTCGCCGCCTACATCGCCAAGTACGCCACCAAGGGAGCGGAGAGCGCGACAGGCACCATCGACCGCCCGATCCGCAATCCCCTCACCGACCTGATCGGCACCGACGTCACCGACCACGCCCGCCGGATGATCCTCACCTGCTGGCACCTCGGAGGACTGCCCGAACTCGAAGAACTCCGGCTGCGCAAGTGGGCCCACATGCTCGGCTTCCGCGGCCACTTCTCCACCAAGTCCCGCGCGTATTCCGTCACCCTCGGCGCCCTCCGCCAGGAACGCGCCGACCACAACGAAGCACTCACCCGCGAACGAGCAGCCCTGGCTGGCCACCCCCTCCCGGACCCGGACACCGTCCTGGTCCTCTCGCACTGGCGATTCGCTGGTACCGGCCTGACCGCCGCCGAATCCTGGCTCGCCACCTCACGACGACCCGACACACACGACTCGGAAGGAGAACCCGCCGAATGACCGACCGCTATCTGTCCGTCGACCAGGTCGCCGAGTTGCTCGGCACGACCAGCCGCTTCCCCCGGCGACTGATCGAGGAACGGCGCATCCGGTACGTGAAGGTCGGCCGACATGTCCGCATCCCCGAGAGCGCGGTCGAGGAGTTCGTTCAGTCCCGCACGGTCGAGCCGATCAGGCTCCGTCGTCGCACCGCACTTCGGAGGGTTGCCTGATGGCCAACAGGAAGGGGAGGCGTCGCCGCTTCGGTGCGGTACGGCAGTACCGGTCCGGCCGCTGGACCGCGTCGTACCTCGGCCCCGACAACGAGCGCATCCGCGCGGACGAGACGTTCGAGACCAAGAAGGACGCGGAGATCTGGCTGTCCCAGGTTGAGGCAGACCTCAGCCGCGGAGACTGGCGCGCTCCCGACGTCGGTGCGGTCAACTTCCGGGTCTATGCCGAGAAATGGGTCGAGGAACGGGAGCTGGCTGTTCGGACCGTGGACTTGTACGAGCACCTCCTCAGGCTCCACATCCTCCCGACCTTCGCGGCGCTCGACCTGGACGAGATCACCGCGCCCCGCGTCCGTGAATGGCGGGCCGAGCGGCTCCGCACCACCAAGACCAAGACCACCGTTGCGAAGGCATACCGCCTCCTCAAGGGCATCCTCGAAACGGCGGTTGACGACGACCTGATCAGCCGCAACCCGTGTCGGATCAAGGGTGCGGGCAAGGAATCCGCGGCTGAGCGCCGTATTGCCACCGTCGCCCAGGTCGACGCCCTCGCCGACGCGATCGGAATCCGCTGGCGGCTCATGGTCTACCTCGGTGCGTACGGTCCGATGCGACCTGAGGAACTGGCCGGCCTGCGCCGCCGGGATGTCGACCTCGACAACCTGGTGATCCGCGTTCGCGTCGCCGAACCGGAGCGGACCAACGGCAAGCGCGCCCCTGGAGAGACCAAGTCCGACGCCGGTGTCCGTGCCGTCGTCCTCCCTGGCTTTCTCCACAAGGAGGCGAAGCAGCACCTCGCCTGGTTCGCCGAGAAGGAGCCTGACGGCCTGGTCTTCGTCGGGGAGAAGGGTGCCCCGTTCCGGCGTACGTCCTTCGGTCGGAAGTGGGCCCGTGCTCGCGCCGTCGTGGGCCTCCCGGACGGCTTCCGGTTCTACGACCTTCGTCACACCGGACACACGCTCTCGACCCGGTCGGGCGCCACCCTGAAGGACACGATGGTCCGCGCCGGACAGTCCTCTGAGAAAGCCGCGCTGATCTACCAGCACTCCGACGAGGAGCGTCAGCGTGACCTGGCGGCCGGCCTCGACGACCTGGTCCGCGCCGAGCGTGCGAAGCACCACGAGGGCAAGGATCACGACCCCGCGCACCACAACGAGAAGCCCACGGGTAGCTAGTCGCGCCCTTGTGGTGCGGATGTGGTGCGCGCCCCGCTCACAGGTCTGGACAACAAAGAACCCCCAGGTCATCGACCTGGGGGTTTCACATGGAGCGGGTGACGAGAATCGAACTCGCGCTCTCAGCTTGGGAAGCTGATGTTCTACCATTAAACTACACCCGCGAAAGGCACCGGTTCGACCGGTGTCGGAACGCTCCGTCACTCTACCTCATGCCGGGCCCCGGGCGATGAAGCCATGGGGTCCGAGCGCGTTTCAGGGGATGGATCCTGCTGCGAGCGGCCGGAGTTGGGGCGTACGGTGGGGTGGTGGAAGTGGGGTCGGGCGGGGTCGGAGTGCCGCCTGGAGGGTCGTCCCGTTCGTCCCGTAATGTGGCTTTCGTGGTCCGGCGGGCAGCAGCCGGACAGGGCTCTTGGGGAAGGGACTCGAGGACTTGATGGAGCGCACCGTCGTCCGTTGTGCCGATGGGCACGTGTTCAGCACCGCTTCGTTCCCGATGCAGCAGGCCGAGCGGCTCGGTCCCGGGCGGCTCGTCCGGTGCCCTCGGTGTACCCGGTTGCGGAGTGCCGTACCGGTGATTCTCGAGAAGCGGTAGCGGCAACAGGAGCCGGAGGCGCTGGAGGCGCCGCCGGTCTGGCGCGCGGAGTCGTCCGATGGTGGTCGCTCCGCGCGCTTTGCGTATCCTCGGGACGTGCTTCTCTCAGACAAGGACATCCGGGCCGAGATCGACGCCGGGCGAGTGCGGATCGATCCCTACGACGAATTTATGGTGCAGCCTTCGAGCATCGACGTACGGCTCGACCGGCTGTTCCGGGTGTTCGAGAACCACCGGTACCCGCACATCGACCCCTCGGTCGAGCAGGCCGACCTGACCCGGCTCGTGGAGCCCGAGGGCGATGAGCCGTTCATCCTCCACCCGGGGGAGTTCGTGCTCGCGAGTACCTACGAGGTCATCACGCTTCCCGACGATCTCGCCTCGCGGCTGGAGGGCAAGTCCTCCCTCGGGCGGCTCGGGCTGGTCACCCACTCCACCGCCGGGTTCATCGACCCCGGGTTCTCCGGGCATGTGACGCTCGAGCTGTCCAACCTCGCCACCCTGCCGATCAAGCTCTGGCCCGGTATGAAGATCGGTCAGCTGTGCATGTTCCGGCTCACCTCGCCGGCCGAGTCCCCGTACGGCAGCGAGCGGTACGGGTCCAGGTACCAGGGCCAGCGCGGGCCGACGGCCTCACGGTCCTTCCTCAACTTCCACCGGACCCAGGTGTGAGCGGCGACGACCTGACCGGCGCGGGCGTGACGCGGGAGAACCTGACCTACGAGCAGTTCGGCACCGCGGTCCGTGAGCTCGCGCAGACCGTCGCCGACGACGGCTACGTACCCGACGTCGTACTGAGCATCGCCCGCGGCGGAGTGTTCGTCGCCGGCGGGCTCGCCTACGCCCTCGACTGCAAGAACATCCACCTGGTGAACGTGGAGTTCTACACCGGGGTGGGGACGACGCTCGAGATGCCCGTCATGCTCGCACCCGTCCCCGACGTCGTCGACTTCTCGGACAAGAAGGTCCTGATCACCGACGATGTCGCCGACACGGGCAAGACGCTCAAGCTCGTCCGCGACTTCTGTCTGGACGCCGTCGCCGAGGTGCGCAGCGCCGTCATCTACGAGAAGCCGCAGTCGCTCGTGAAGTGCGAGTACGTGTGGAAGCGGACCGACGACTGGATCAACTTCCCGTGGAGCGTCCTGCCGGTGGTGCGTAAGGCGGGCGAGGCCGTCACGCCCTCCAGGGAAGCCCTCTAGGGAAGCCCTCTGGGGACCCCGTGGGGCATGGCCCTGCGGGAGTGGGCCGTCTGGGCATGAGGGGGGCCGGCCGTTTCTGGTGGCGGCCGGCCCGGTACGGCTCATGTTTTCTTCTGTTTCTCCGCGTTGCCGTCCGTCACTTCGCGCGGAGTACTTTGACGCCGTCCCGCTCGAAGTCGTAGACGTAGTCGTTGAGCCGGAGGCCGTCGACCGCGCCGGTCCACATGAAGTCGCGTCCCTTGCCCACGGCGACCGTGTAGACCGTCGGCTTGGCGTTGACGTTGGTGAACGAGGCCCTCAGCTGGGCGAAGGTGCACTGGGCGGCCTGGGTGCAGGTCGTCTCGCCGCCCGTGAGGTACCAGTAGCCCGTCCGGGTGGCGTCGAGGAAGGGGCTCCAGCCGTTCGTCACCGGGGACGCGGCCGGCACCCACACCAGCGTGGAGTAGTCGTCGCTTCCCGTCACGTTCGGGTCGATCTCGAACCTGATGTTCGGCATGTTCGGCGTGGAGCCCCCGTAGCCGACGTTCTCGCCCGTCTGGAACACGTGGAAACCGATTCGGCGCAGCCCCAGCAGCTGCTTCCCGAAGAAGTCCACTTCATTGCCGAAGTCGACCTTCTCCACCACCGTCGGAGTCACCGTCTGGGTGGCGCCCAACACCTCGATGCCGAGGCTGCCCCGCCCGTACGGGGGCCTGGCGGCCGTGCCCGTGGCGCCGAACGGGCCGAAGGGGCCGTTGCGGAGTTCGGCGACCGGCGAGCCGATCGTGTTGCGGGCGATCACGCCCCAGTGGTCAGAGTGGGCTCGGCCGTCGTCCGTCCGGGCGGCTGCCGATCCCGGGAGGATCAGGGCGATGACGGCGACCAGCAGGGCGGCCACGAGCGCCGTTCCCCGCCTCACGCCAAAGCGAGCTTTCACGCGCACTCCTTGTAGGAGGTGTAGGGAACAGTCACAATATATTACGCTCTGTAGTTATCACGGTGCGACATGCGGTATTTCGGATGGTTCGTTCCGGCTGGTGGTCGCGAGAGGTTGCTTCAGGTGAGGGCATGCCAAGGGCCCCCGACCATCCGTCGGGGGCCCTACCGGTGTCCGCCAGGTACTAGAACGTGCCCAGCTTCACGATCGACAGCAGTGCGATCAGCTGGATCGACGACGCGCCCAGCGCCTTCGGCCACGGCAGGTCGTGGGAGCGGCTGACCATCAGGGTCAGCAGGGCGCCGGCCGCCACCCACGTCACCCAGCCCAGCAGCTGTACGAACGACGCGTCGCCGCCGAAGAACATCGCGACGACCAGACGCGGGGCGTCCGTGAGGGACATGATCAGCATGGAGAGGCCGACGGTGGGCTGCCAGGCGCCGTCGCCGCCGAGCTGGCGGGCCAGGGTGTGGGTGACCACGCCCAGGATGAAGGAGCTCAGCACCATCGCGACGGCCGTCGTCAGGACGATCGGGATCGCGTTGGACAGCGTCGCGTTGATCGCGTCCGCGCGCGTGTCGTCGAAGCCGAAGACCGCGAGCAGGCCGTAGAGGAACGTGACGACGAGGGCGGGGCCCCACATCGTGTAGTCCCGCATCTGGAGGAAGGTCTGCTTGGGGGTGAGGACGATCCCCTTCAGCAGCTCCTTCCAGTGCAGACGCGGACCGACCGGGCCCGCCGGGGCGGAACCCGCGTGATACGTACCACCCTGGTTGTACTGGTCGTACTGCTGGTGGTCGTCGATCGAGAAGGCCTGGGTGTGCCCCGGGTTGTTCGCGGCGTACGGGTCGTGCGGGGCACCCCCCGGGCCGCCGGGGCCGCCCGGAGCGCCGTACGGGGCGTCGCCGCCGAAGTACTCCGGCTCGTCGCCGTTCTGGCCGCCGTTCGCCTGCGGCCACTGGCCGCCGCCCGCGCCCGTGCCGCCGTACGGCGGACGCTGCTGCGGGTACGGCGGCTGGGCCGACGGGTAGCCGTACGACGGCCCCGAGGGTCCCGACGGTCCCGAGGACCGCGACGGTCCCTGGGGCGCCTGCCGCCCGTGCGGAGGGTCTTGCGGTCGCGCTTGCGGGGCACGGTTGTCCCGGCCGCCGCGTCCCATCCTGAATCCAGCCACGCCTTCGAACGTACCTGGTCCCGGAGAGTGACGTGGCGGGGCCGACCGTCCGGGCACGGCTTTGCTGCTGAGCTGTGACATCCCCTAAGGGGAGTAACGGGGCGGGATTCAGTGGTTCTTCAGGGGAGGGTCGTAGGGGGTGGGGAGGTTGTGCAGCGACGCCCCCGTGTCCACGGTGGGACACGGGGGCGTCGGTACAGCTGGGGCGAACCTGGGGCACAGCCGGGGTGCGGCCGTTCGGGTTACTCCACCGGTTGGGGTTCCGGTTCGTTCTCGGTCTGTGCCTCGCCCGCGGGGGGTTCGTCGTCGACCGGGGTCTTGACGGATTCCAGGAGGAGCTGGGAGACGTCGACGACCTGGATGGATTCCTTGGCCTTGCCTTCGTTCTTCTTGCCGTTGACGGAGTCGGTGAGCATGACGAGGCAGAACGGGCAGGCGGTGGAGACGATGTCGGGGTTGAGGGAGAGGGCTTCGTCGACGCGCTCGTTGTTGATGCGCTTGCCGATCCGCTCCTCCATCCACATCCGTGCGCCGCCGGCGCCGCAGCAGAAGCCGCGTTCCTTGTGGCGGTGCATCTCCTCGTTGCGCAGGCCGGGGACGTTGGCGATGATCTCGCGCGGGGGCGTGTAGATCTTGTTGTGCCGGCCCAGGTAGCAGGGGTCGTGGTAGGTGATGAGGCCCTCGACCGGGGTGACGGGGATGAGCTTGCCCTCGTCGATGAGGTGCTGGAGCAGCTGGGTGTGGTGGATGACCTCGTAGTCGCCGCCGAGCTGCGGGTATTCGTTGCCGAGGGTGTTGAGGCAGTGCGGGCAGGTCGCGACGATCTTCTTCGCCGACTTCGGCTTGCGTGACTCCTCGGTGACGTTGCCGTCGTCGTCCGTCTCCTCGCCGAACGCGGCGTTGAGGGACATGACGTTCTCCATGCCGAGTTCCTGGAAGAGGGGCTCGTTGCCGAGGCGGCGGGCGGAGTCGCCGGTGCACTTCTCGTCGCCGCCCATGATCGCGAACTTGACGCCCGCGATGTGCAGGAGTTCGGCGAAGGCCTTGGTGGTCTTCTTCGCGCGGTCCTCCAGGGCGCCGGCGCAGCCGACCCAGTACAGGTACTCGACCTCGCCGAGGTCCTCGATGTCACGGCCGACGACGGGGATGTCGAAGTCGACCTCCTTGAGCCATTCCAGGCGCTGCTTCTTCGCCAGGCCCCAGGGGTTGCCCTTCTTCTCCAGGTTCTTGAGCATCGTGCCCGCCTCGGACGGGAACGCGGACTCGATCATCACCTGGTAGCGGCGCATGTCGACGATGTGGTCGAC
The DNA here is from genome assembly GCF_045041255.1 of Streptomyces sp. NBC_00080. Lineage (NCBI taxonomy): Bacteria > Bacillati > Actinomycetota > Actinomycetes > Kitasatosporales > Streptomycetaceae > Streptomyces > Streptomyces sp. NBC_00080. The sequence continues at coordinate 4,516,587 of NZ_CP108235.1, read as the reverse complement.
GTGTTCGATGTCGACGGGGCACTGCTCGACGCAGGCGCCGCAGGTGGTGCACGACCACAGCACGTCCGGGTCGATGACACCGTTCTCTTCGGCGGTGCCGATCAGCGGGCGTTCGGCCTCGGCGAGCGCGGCGGCCGGCACCCCGGCCAGCTGCTCGGCGGAGGCCTTCTCCTCGCCTTCCACGGTCTTGCCGCCGCCGGCCAGGAGGTAGGGGGCCTTGGCGTGCGCGTGGTCGCGCAGCGACATGATCAGGAGTTTGGGGGAGAGCGGCTTGCCGGTGTTCCAGGCGGGGCACTGCGACTGGCAGCGGCCGCACTCGGTGCAGGTGGAGAAGTCGAGCAGGCCCTTCCAGGAGAACTGCTCGACCTGGGAGACGCCGAAGACGTCGTCGTCGCCGGGGTCGGCGAAGTCGATCGGCTTGCCGCCCGACGTCATCGGCAGCAGACCGCCCAGCGCGGTGGCACCGTCGGCGTTGCGCTTGAACCAGATGTTCGGGAACGCCAGGAAACGGTGCCAGGCCACACCCATGTTGGTGTTCAGCGAGACCACGATCATCCAGATGAACGACGTCCCGATCTTGATCATCGCGACGAGGTAGACCAGGTTCTGGAGCGTGCTGACGCCCAGGCCCTTGAAGGCCAGGACGAGCGGGTACGAGGCGAAGTAGCCGGCCTCGTAGTGCTCCACGTGGTGCAGTGCACCCTCCAGGCCGCGCAGCACGTAGATGGCGAGGCCGATGGTGAGGATGACGTACTCGACGAAGTAGGCCTGACCGGACTTGGAGCCGGCGAAGCGGGACTTGCGGCCCGCGCGGGAGGGCAGGTTCAGCAGGCGGATCGCCATGAGGACGACGATGCCCAGGATCGTCATCACGCCGATGAACTCGATGTAGAGCTCGAACGGCAGGAAGTCGCCGATGATCGGCAGCACCCAGTCGGCCTCGAAGAGCTGGCCGAAGGCCTGGGCGAGGGTCGGTGGCAGCGTCAGGAAGCCGATCGCCACGAACCAGTGGGCGAAGCCCACGATGCCCCAGCGGTTCATCCGCGTGTGGCCGAGAAACTCCCGTACCAGCGTCACGCTGCGCGCGTAGGGGTTGTCTGTCCGGGTTCCGGCGGGGAGCGGCTGGCCCAGCTTGAAGTACCGGACGAACTGGCCGATGGCACGTGCGATCAGGGCGACGCCGACCACGGTCAGAAGCAGCGACACGATGATCGCGGCGAGTTGCATTTGGGGGCTCCTCGGGCCTGCGAGGGAAATTACTAAGCGGTAACTTATGCAGTCCGTTTGAGACTACCCCGTATTCTCCGTCGCACTGTAGCGGGATGCTGAGTGATCTCAGTCGCTGAGGGTTGCCTCAGGATCGGGTCGGATTCGAGTGGGCGGAGTGTCGGGTTCCGGTTGAGGTCCGGTCGGGTTCCGGTTGAGGTCCGGTTGAGGTCCGGTTGAGGTCCGGCTGGGATCCGGTGGCGAATCGGCCGTGTTATTCGTACCAAATTGGTACATATGTGACTAATTTATATCCGTGCTCTACGGGATCGTCGCCGCCATCACCGCCCTGTTCCTCGCCGCCGTCCTCGCCGCGCTGCTGCGCGTACCCGCCCTGCGCCTGGGGTTGCTCGACCGGCGGCAGCGGCAGCGGCGGGTGCCTCTCTTCGGGGGTGCCGCCGTGGTGCTCGCCACCTGTCTCGTCGCGGTCGCCGGGGACTGGACGGGCATCGCCCCGCTCGGCGACGGCATCGAGGTGCTGCTCGCCGCCGGGGGCGCCGTCGCCGCGCTCGGGCTGGTCGCGGACGTGTGGCGGCTCAACGCCCGGTTCCTGGTGATCGGTACGGCGGTCGCGGCCGCCTTCGTGGTGCCGTACGGCGACACCGGAGTGGTTGCCGGAGCGGCCGGTGTCGGCTGGATCACCTTCGTCGCCCTCGCGTTCCGGTCGCTGGACCACGCCGACGGAGTGGCCGGAACCGTCGGGGTCGTCACCGCCTTCGGCGTGGCCGCCTGTGCCGCCGTCGAGGTCATGGACGGGCTGGCGGTACTGCTGAGCGTGTTCGCCGCCGCGCTGACGGGCTTCCTGATGCACAACTGGCCCCCCGCACGTGTCGCCCTCGGGGCGTGCGGATCGCTCTTCGCGGGGTTCCTCCTTGCCGCGGCCGCCGTGATCGCCCGCGCGGGGCATGATCCGGTCGCCGGGGCGGGGGTGCTGGTCGCGCTCACCGCGGTCGCCGCGGCCGACGTCGTCCTGGTCGTGCTGTCCCGGCGGCTGGCCCGGCGGCCGTTGCTGCGCGGCGGGTCCGACCATCTCGCCCACCGGCTGCGGCGGTTGGGGCTCACCGCGCAGGGCGTGACCGTCCTGGTCGCGGTGGCGGCCTTCGCCGCGGTGCTCGTCGGGGTGCTGGTGCACGCCGGATGGGCCGACGCGCGGGCGGTGTTGTGGGTGGCCGGTGGGGCACTCGTCGTCGTGCTCGGGATGCTGCGGGTCGCGGTGTACGGGCCCCCACGCGCGCGTGGCCGACGCGACCGGCGGGCTCGGCGTGCCCGTACCGCGGGTGCGGCGAGGGGGACGGGCGGTGCCGGTCATGGTGCCGGCGGCGGTCTTCGGGAGGCGCGGGCCGCGGGTCGTTCGGCGCCCCGCCCCGAGCAGCGTCCCGGGTCGGGTTCGGCGTCGGTGTACGCGCCCCGGCGTCAATCCGAGGACCAGGCGCATCACCCGGAACCCGGTGTGAGGAGAACCGGTCGATCCGTATCGCCGCAGGTCAACGCGTCCTTGCGTGTAAGGAACGGATAAGAGTTGAGTGGGTGCGACTCAGGTCTGTTGACCGAGAGGTGAGCCTCGTGCACACTTGAGTCCGTTCCACTCAAGTCAGCTGGAGGAAGATCACCATGGCACGTGCGGTCGGCATCGACCTGGGCACAACCAACTCCGTCGTCAGCGTTCTGGAGGGCGGCGAGCCCACCGTCATCACCAACGCCGAGGGTGCCAGGACCACGCCGTCCGTCGTCGCCTTCGCCAAGAACGGTGAAGTGCTCGTCGGCGAGGTGGCAAAGCGCCAGGCAGTCACGAACGTGGACCGGACCATCCGCTCCGTGAAGCGTCACATGGGCACGGACTGGACGATCGAGCTCGACGGGAAGAACTTCAACCCGCAGCAGATGAGCGCGTTCATCCTGCAGAAGCTCAAGCGCGACGCGGAGGCCTACCTGGGCGAGAAGGTGGCCGACGCGGTCATCACCGTCCCGGCGTACTTCAACGACTCCGAGCGTCAGGCGACGAAGGAAGCCGGTGAGATCGCCGGTCTCAACGTCCTTCGTATCGTCAACGAGCCCACCGCGGCCGCGCTCGCGTACGGCCTGGACAAGGACGACCAGACGATCCTCGTCTTCGACCTCGGTGGCGGCACGTTCGACGTGTCCCTCCTGGAGATCGGTGACGGCGTCGTCGAGGTGAAGGCCACCAACGGCGACAACCACCTCGGTGGTGACGACTGGGACCAGCGTGTCGTCGACTACCTGGTGCAGCAGTTCAAGGCCGGCCACGGCGTGGACCTCGCCAAGGACAAGATGGCGCTGCAGCGTCTGCGTGAGGCCGCCGAGAAGGCGAAGATCGAGCTGTCCTCGTCCACCGAGACCTCGATCAACCTGCCCTACATCACGGCGTCCGCCGAGGGCCCGCTGCACCTGGACGAGAAGCTCACGCGCGCCCAGTTCCAGCAGCTGACGGCCGACCTGCTGGAGCGCTGCAAGACGCCGTTCCACAACGTCATCAAGGACGCCGGCATCAACCTCTCCGAGATCGACCACGTCGTTCTCGTCGGTGGTTCGACCCGGATGCCCGCCGTCGCCGAGCTCGTCAGGGAGCTGACCGGCGGTCAGGACGCCAACAAGGGCGTGAACCCGGACGAGGTCGTCGCCATCGGCGCCGCGCTCCAGGCCGGTGTCCTCAAGGGTGAGGTCAAGGACGTCCTGCTCCTCGACGTGACCCCGCTGTCCCTCGGTATCGAGACCAAGGGCGGCATCATGACCAAGCTGATCGAGCGCAACACGACGATCCCGACGAAGCGTTCGGAGATCTTCACGACGGCCGAGGACAACCAGCCGTCGGTGCAGATCCAGGTCTACCAGGGCGAGCGCGAGATCGCGGCCTACAACAAGAAGCTCGGCATGTTCGAGCTGACCGGTCTGCCGCCGGCGCCGCGTGGCGTCCCGCAGATCGAGGTCGCCTTCGACATCGACGCCAACGGCATCATGCACGTCACGGCCAAGGACCTCGGCACCGGCAAGGAGCAGAAGATGACCGTCACCGGCGGCTCCTCGCTGCCGAAGGACGAGGTCGACCGCATGCGCCAGGAGGCCGAGCAGTACGCGGACGAGGACCACCGCCGCCGCGAGGCCGCCGAGTCCCGCAACCAGGGCGAGCAGCTCGTCTACCAGACGGAGAAGTTCCTCAAGGACAACGAGGACAAGGTCCCGGCCGAGGTCAAGACCGAGGTCGAGGCCGCCGTCGAGGAGCTGAAGGCCGCGCTCAAGGGCGAGGACACCGCCGAGATCCGCACGGCCACCGAGAAGGTCGCCGCGGTCTCGCAGAAGGTCGGCCAGGCCATGTACGCCGACGCCCAGGCCGGTCAGGGCGCCGACGCTCCCAAGGCCGACGCCCCGAAGGCGGACGACGACGTCGTGGACGCCGAGATCGTGGACGACGAGCGCAAGGACGGTGCCGCGTGACGGAGGAGACCCCGGGCTTCGAGGAGAAGCCCGACGTCCCCTCCGGCGCCACCCCTGAAGACGCCGAGCCGAAGGCCGATTCCTCCTCCGCTTCGGCGGCGGGGGCGGCCCCGGCCGGGGACACGAACCAGACAGCCGGTCTGGTGGCCCAGCTGGACCAGGTGCGCACCGCTCTGGGCGAGCGCACCGCGGACCTCCAGCGCCTCCAGGCCGAGTACCAGAACTACCGCCGCCGGGTCGAGCGCGACCGGATCGCGGTCAAGGAGATCGCCATCGCGAACCTCCTGACCGAGCTCCTGCCCGTCCTCGACGACATCGGCCGCGCGCGGGAGCACGGCGAGTTCGTCGGCGGCTTCAAGTCGGTGGGCGAATCGCTGGAGACCGTCGCGGCCAAGATGGGCCTCCAGCAGTTCGGCAAGGAGGGCGAGCCCTTCGACCCGACGATCCACGAGGCCCTGATGCACAGCTACGCGCCCGACGTCACCGAGACGACGTGCGTGGCGATCCTTCAGCCCGGGTATCGGATCGGCGAGCGCACCATCCGCCCCGCGCGGGTGGCCGTCGCCGAACCGCAGCCCGGTGCACAGGCGGCGAAGGCCGACGAGGCCGAGGCGGCCGACGACAAGGAGAGCGGTGGCCCGGACGAGGGCTGAGCTCGATCGGATGAGTGATGGGGAGGAGGGACGTCGAGGATGAGCACCAAAGACTTCGTCGAGAAGGACTTCTACAAGGTCCTCGGCGTCCCCAAGGACGCCACCGAGGCCGAGATCAAGAAGGCGTACCGGAAGCTCGCCCGTGAGTTCCACCCGGACGCCAACAAGGGCAACGTCAAGGCGGAGGAGCGCTTCAAGGAGATCTCCGAGGCGAATGACGTCCTCGGTGACCCCAAGAAGCGCAAGGAGTACGACGAGGCCCGCGCCCTCTTCGGCAACGGCGGCTTCCGCCCCGGTCCGGGCGCGGGCGGCAACTTCAACTTCGACCTGGGCGACCTCTTCGGAGGCGGTGCCCAGGGCGGTGGTGCCCAGGGCGGCTTCGGCGGCGGCATCGGGGACGTGTTCGGCGGCCTGTTCAACCGCGGCGGCCCCGGCGGCACGACCCGTACCCAGCCCCGGCGCGGCCAGGACATCGACACCGAGGTCACCCTGACCTTCACGGAGGCGATCGAGGGCGCGACGGTCCCGCTGCGCATGTCCTCGCAGGCCCCCTGCAAGGCCTGTTCGGGGACGGGCGACAAGAACGGCACCCCGCGCGTGTGCCCGACCTGTGTGGGCACGGGCCAGGTGGCGCGGGGCTCGGGAGGCGGCTTCTCCCTGACCGACCCCTGCCCGGACTGCAAGGGGCGCGGCCTGATCGCCGAGCATCCCTGCCTGGACTGCAAGGGCAGCGGCCGCGCGAAGTCGTCGAGGACCATGCAGGTCCGCATCCCCGCCGGGGTGACGGACGGTCAGCGCATCCGGCTGCGCGGCAAGGGCGCCCCGGGCGAGCGTGGCGGCCCGGCGGGCGACCTGTACGTCGTCGTCCATGTCGGCGCCCACCCGGTGTTCGGCCGCAAGGAGGACAACCTGACGGTGACCGTGCCGGTCACGTTCACCGAGGCGGCACTCGGTGGCGAGATCAAGGTGCCGACGCTCGGCGGGCCGTCCCTGACCTTGAAGCTTCCGCCCGGCACGCCCAACGGCCGCACCATGCGGGCGCGGGGCAAGGGCGCGGTCCGCAAGGACGGCACCCGCGGCGACCTGTTGGTCACCGTCGAGGTGAGTGTTCCGAAGGACTTGTCGGGGAAGGCTCGTGAGGCGCTGGAGGCGTATCGCGAGGCGACCGCGGGCGAGGATCCGCGGGCGGAGCTGTTCGAGGCCGCGAAGGGAGCATGAGAGTGATGGACGGCCGTCGGCGTAACCCGTATGAACTGACCCAGGAGACTCCGGTCTACGTCATTTCGGTGGCGGCCCAGCTCTCGGGCCTGCATCCGCAGACGCTACGCCAGTACGACCGCCTGGGTCTCGTCTCCCCCGACCGCACCGCCGGCCGGGGGCGCCGTTACTCGGCCCGCGACATCGAACTGCTGCGCACGGTGCAGGCCCTGTCCCAGGACGAGGGCATCAACCTGGCCGGCATCAAGCGGATCATCGAGCTGGAGAACCAGGTGGCCGCGCTCCAGGCCAGGGCCGCGGAGCTGGAGGCCGCGCTGGACGGCGCGGCCGCGGCGATGCAGCAGCGGGAGGCGGCGGTGCACGCCTCCTACCGGCGGGACCTGGTGCCGTACCAGGAGGTGCAGCAGACCAGCGCGTTGGTGGTCTGGCGGCCCAAGCGGCAGCAGCCGACGGACTGACACCTGGCGGTACGTATACGAAGGAAGGGGCCCGGAGATTCGTCTCCGGGCCCCTTCCTCGTTCTCCGCGGCCGTCACTCGCCCATGTCGACGCCCGGCTCCGGCCGCTCGGGACCCGGCGGCTGCTGCTCCGGCTTCCGGACGGGAGCGGGGGGCCGGTTGCCGCCGCCCCGGGGCACGCCCATCTGCCACAGGTGGGAGCCGGGGATGTCCGGAGCGGGGGAGGGGGCCGGTGCGGGCGCCGGGGGCGTCGTCGGGGCCGGGGCCGGGGCCGGGGTCTGGGGCGATGCAGAGGCAGGTCCCGGTGCCGGACTCGGGGCTGTCGTCGGGGTCGGGGACGGGGACGGGGTTGTCGTCGGGGTCGGGACCGGGGCTGTGGCCGATTCGGGGGCGGGGACGGGTTCCGGGTCCTGTTCTCGTCCCTGGTCCTGATCCTGATCCTGGGCCTGTTCCCGTTCCCGTTCCCGTTCCGGTGCGGGCCTGGCCTTCTCCTGGTGCGGGGCGGCGCTGCCCGTGCCCGCAGCCGGTGGCTGCGCCTCCGTGCCTGTGCCCTTGCCCGGGTCCGTGCCCGGGTCCGTGCCCGCGTCCTGATGCCGGTCCTGCCCCAGGTCCGGGCGTCGCCAGCGGTCCGGGATCGTCGACAGGCGTCGTACGGCTTCGGGGTCGCCCGCCGCTGCCGCCGCGACGGCGCGTGCGCGCAGGGCGCTCTGGCGGGCGATGGGCGAGAAGCCGGGAGCCGCGTTGCCGGTCTCCGAGGGCAGACCGCGGACGCCCATCCCGTTCAACTGGCCCTGGATTCCCGTCTCCGGGGTGAATATCTCGCGCGGCAGCTGCCAGGAGGCCGCGCCGTCCACGTCGACGCGGTGTTCCCTGCCGTCCACGGCGAAGGTGAGCCCGTAGCCGATGTACTGGTCGTCCTTGTCGAACAGCAGGTCCCCGGAGATCTCCCCACCGCGGTCGCGCACCTCGTCGGCGAGGACCTGGAGGGCGGGCGGAAGGGGGTTGGTGCGGCCGAGACTGGTGACGTATCCGTCGCTGCGGGCCACTCTCTGTTCCTTGGTCCCCTTTTCGACGTAGGGGACCTGGAAGCGGGTCTCGCCCTTCTCGTCCTGGTACGTCTCGATGGCCCCGACACGTGCCTCGACGAAGCTCAGACGCTTCTCCCCACCCTCGCCGTGGCCGAACTTCGCCTCCATCGCCGGGAACTGGACCTGGTGCTGCAGTGCCGGCGGCGGTCTCGAGCCGATGATCGTGACGTGGGCGTCGGGATTCTGGATCAGGATGATCTCCGCGTTGGCCACGGCGGTTCCGCCGGATCCCACGACGATCCACTCCCGGGCGGCGTGCGGGTCGAAACGGCTCTCGGCGACCTCGTCGCCCAGTAGTGCCCGCCCCTCCGCGGCCTTGCGCGCCGCCTCCCACTTCTGCGTCGAGTCGAGAGCGGTGAAGCAGTTGCCCATGCGGGCCTCGTCCGCGGCGCCCAGGCCGGCCGAGAGGGCGTCCTTCAGTTCCGCGTAGGAGTTCAGGGCGCCGAGCACGGTACCGGCGTCCGTGCCGCTCCGCTCGGCCCGGGTCAGCCAGGCGCGCATCTCGCCCGCACCGGCGAACCCCTGTCCCTCCAGCTCTCGCAGCCGATCGCTGATCAGGCGGACGGCTTCGCCGCGGCTCTCCACGGCGAATTCTCCGCGCGGCATTCCCGGTACGAGTTCCGGTGTGAGGCCGGTGGCGATGCTGGGGGTGCCGTCGCAGGCCACCCAGAGGGGGGTCGCGCTCTCCGCGCCGTCCTCGCCCAACGTGCGCACCTCGGCGAGGAGTTCGCCGTTCTGCCCCAGGCGCAGCCGGGCGTGGCCGTTCACCACGTCGCCCTGCGTGGCGAGTTGGTCCTCCCAGACGCGGACGGCGTGGATGGAGATGCGGTGCCGGGGATCCTCCACCGCCGAGTACGGGTCGACGCCCATCCACTGAACGAGGTCGCGGTCCTGATCCGCCGACTGCACGATCCCGGCACCGGGGTCCAGGTGCCAGCGGCCCGCGCCGTCCACCAGCAGCGCCTCCGGATCCCGCCCGGTGAGACTCGCCCCGCCACCGATCACGACTTTGCGCAGCGGGAGTTGCCCCTCGGCGAGCTGCCCCTCCAGCGTCCGGACGGTGCGCTCGCTGACCTGGGCGCGGTACTCGGCCCACCGCTCGGCGGCCGGTTCCAGCTCGTCGCGGGGAAGCGGCAGCCCGTTCTGGTCGTAGCCGGGCATGGGCATGGTGACGTCACGCCGCCCGATGAACGCCTCGACCTGCCGCTCGGCCCGCAGCGCTGCGTCCCGGGACGCCTGGAGCGCGGTGGCGTCGGCGGGGGAGAGGTTTTCCATGGGGCGGGCGAGGGTGGTGAGCAGGCGCCGGGAGCCGGCGGAGAGGAAATCGGCCGACACCCGGTGGCGCACCTGTGCCGCCCTCTCTTGGGGGCGGAACGCTTCCTCGTCGCTCATGACGGCGGTCGGCCGGATGCCGTAGGGATCGAGCAGCGCCGAGAACTGCGCACGCGCTTCCAACTGCTGCTGTGGAGAAAGATCGGGGGCCGCGCTCCGCGCGGCGAGCCAGTTGAGCTCACCTATGCGGCCTCGGTCCGCTGCGGACAGCTCCTGGTGCGCGGGGAGTTCGGCCCCTTCGCGCAGGAGATTGTCCCGTACGGGGGTGAGACCATCGGCGGCGCGCTCGCGCACGGCGGCGAGCTCACCGAGTTCGTGGGCGAGGACTCGTCCCAGCATCGCGGTGGGAAGGCGGTCGGACACCCGGATGACGTAGTTCTGCGAGGCGGTGTTCGTCGCCGTGTCGGCGATCGCTCCCGTCGTCAGCGGAATGGCGTCCACCCAGATCTGGGCGGACTCCCCCTGACTGTCCTGCAACACGAAATACTGACGGCCGTCCGCGGTCTGGGCCGGAGTGAGGGAGGCCAGTCTGTCCCCCAGGACGACGGCCGCCACCGCACCCATGTCCCGCCTCGCGGCCCACACGAGATCCTGCTGCTGCGCGGGTCCGCCCGTGCGGAGCGTGCCCATGGCGATCTGCGGATCGGCCGATGTGTCCACGTGATGCCCTCCCCCAGGCTCTGTACATATGCACACCGCACAACAGACTTTAGGATCATCCCATGTTGAGAGCCCGTTCTTCACTCGAAGCGCACCTGTACATGGACCTGCACCCATGCGAGTGCGGGAGCTCCGACTTCGTCCGTCGGCACCGCCTGGAGCAGCGCGGTGACGGCATCGTCGCCGTGTACGAGGGGCCGTGCACCCAGTGCGGCCGCAACCGGAACTTCGCCTTCCTGATGGCCGACGAGATCCCCCCGCCTCCGCCGGCCTTCGGCGGCCCCGAGCCCTCCGAGATCATCGACCCCGGCGAGTTCGCGGAGGTCGCGCACGACATCTCGCGCCGCGCGGGACTGGACATGCTCAACTCACCCGAATCCGAGCACCACAAGTACCGGGGAGCCATGGCGTACGCGCTGGCCGCCTTCGAGGAAGTGGTGAAGTTCGTCCTCCCGGGGCAGGACGCGGTTCCCGCCTCGGCCTTCACCTCCGAGGTGGGCAGGGCCCGTTACGAGCGGGAGCCGGCGAAGTTCGACCGCGACATTCTCGAGATGGACATCGACCTCACGCGGAAGATCCTCGCCGACATCGACGAGGTCAGCCCTCCGCCCGGGGGGACCGGACCCCGGGCCTGAGGGCGGGCTCGGCGGCGCGGACGGCTCAGCCCAGCTGTTCCGTCGTGCCGTCCGGGTGGATCAGGAGGCGGATCGCGCCGCCGTAGCGGTTGTCGGTGATGGTGGCCGGGGTGGGGGCGCCGAGTTGCTGGGCGCGTTGCTGGAGGATCGCCAGGACCACGTCCTGGATGTCGCCGTAGGGCGGGGCGGTGACCGGGACGCCGTCGATCAGGCCGGCGTTGGGGGAGAAGACGTGCACCTGGGCGTCCGCCGTGGCGGGGGGTGGCGGCGTCGGTTCGGTCATCGGGGGTCGGGGTTCCTTCCGGCTCGGTTCCGGCTCAGGCGCTCTTCGCCTCGTCCTGCTCGGGGACGTCCACGGCGACGTCCATGGTGACGTCGACGGTGCGAGCGTACGTGCCTCGGGCGAGGCGCTGAAGACGGCCCGACTTGACGAGGGCGGACAGTACGTTGCTGATCGTCTTCGAGGGGTCGCCGTAGACGCCGGGCGGGAGGGCGCGCAGGACGTCACGGGCCGAGAAGGGGCCGGGGAAGGTCGACACGGCCGTCTCCACGGCCGCCCGGATGCTGGGGGCGCCGGAGGGTGCGGGGGCGGCGGCCTGGCCCGTGCCGGTGGACGTCCTGCCGGTCGGGGCCGGATGCGGGAGGCAGGCGCGGATGCCCTGCAGCGCGGTGCGGATCGGCTCCAGGTGGATCTCGTCGCCGTCCGAGGCCTCGGTCGCGGCCAGCATCGTCGCCACCTTCTCGATGTTGGCGAGCGAGGAGGCCAGCTCGCGCAGCAGCGGTTCCAGGAAGTCACGGCGCAGGGCCGCGACCGGGTCGGTGGTGGCGAGTTCGACGGAGACCGAGCCGGTGAGGGCGCGGAGCGGGCCGGCGGTGTCCGGGGTGCCGTCGGCGGAGTCGCAGGAGCCTCGGCCCCCTTCCGGAGCCAGTGCCTCCACGGCCTTGCGTGCGGCGCGGATGGTGTCCGGCATCTCCGGCGCGATCTCGCCGCCGGGCACGCTCGCCAGCATCGTGACCAGCTGCTCCAGGCCGGTGAGCGTGGGCAGGGCGGAGCGGATCAGGGGGGCCAGCAGAGCCTGTCGTACGGCCTGGGCGGGATCCTCGTACGAGAAGGCGATCCGCTGCCCGGACTCGGCCGCTGCCATGTCCTCGCTCCTGCTTTCCGGGTGGGTGGGTCTGAGCTGGTGGCCGCCGCTGTGCGGCTGCTGTGCGGTGGTGTGCTCGTGCAACTGCCTCGGGATGCCGGGCAACTCGCGTCGTGGCCTGGCCAGTTGGTCCTGGCGTGCGTCGAACGCGTCGAGGATTCGCTCCAGCGTGGGCTGGCCGCGCTCGGCGTCGTGCCGGGCGGCCGTGTCGGTGCTGCGGGAGCGCAGGCGCAGCAGTCGGCGGGACGTTTCGCCGGAGCTGTAGCCGGGGCCGGCGCCGGGGCCGTCCGCCGTGTGGGTGGGCAGGTCGCCGTTCGCGTCGCCGACGCCGAGGGCGCGGCGGATCCAGCGGCGGTCGTCGAGAGTGGTCGCGGCCGCGTAGCCGTAGGGCTCGGCGTGGGCGACGGCGTCCTGGAGGCATTCCGCCCACAACGGACAGGAAGCGCACAGGTCGCGGGCGGTGCGGAGCAGCACGAGGTGCTGGTGGCGCTGTTCGGGCGAGGTGTACGGAATGTCCGTGGGTGCCTCCAGCAGCGGGTGCTGGAAGACGTCCGGTCGGCGCTGGCAGGGCAGAGCGGCGTCGGGAGTGTGGACCCCCGTCCCCGCCCCCGCTCCCCGTACCGGCCCGCGCGCGGGGCGCGTGGGCAGCGCCGTATGGCTGGCCATAGGCATGTGTGTTGTCCCCCGTGGTGATACGTGATCGGGGGGGACTCTAAAACGTTCCGTCAACCCGGTGCAACGCATCTGCAAAGCATGTGCCGACTTGGCACAGTGACGAGACGAAACGTTCACACGGGCCTCAACTGTCCGACGGGTCACTGGCTTTGCGCGTCCGCAGGCGGTCAAGTGCCTGGCGGGCGCGGCCTGCAACCGCTTTCGCGCTGCTTCCGCGCATCGCCAGTACGCCGAGCACGCCGAGGAATCCGAGTGGTACACCCGCTTCCGGCAGGAACATCCCGACGACGGAGGCGATGACGAGGATCACATCCGCGAGGACGACGGTGACGCCCCGTCGGCCCGGGTGCTCCTTCACCATCCACGCGCCGAGGAGCGCCATTCCGGCGAGGGCCCAGTAGCCGAAGGCGGCTGTGCCGGTGACGGTGGCGCCGGCGTCCTCGCTCGTGCGGGCCGCGTCGCCGACCGCGGAGAAGTAGCCGGTGAAGGCGATGGCGAGGATGCTCACCCCCATCGCCAGGAGCAGCTGGGTGCGGCGGCGCAGGAGCCAGAGCACGAGGCCGAGGAGCAGCGCGGTGACGACCGCGAAGAAAGCGGAGCCGCTCTGGGAGGCGAGGGTGATCACCGTGTAGAGCGCGGCCACGCCGAAGACGATGCGGGGGAGGAGGCGGACGGCCCAGGCGTCGCTCTTCTCCTGGCGGAGGAAACGGCGGAGGAGCGGGAGGGCCGGGGCGGTGGCAGCCGGGGCGTCGGGTGCCGGGGCGGTGGGGGTGTCCGGTCGGTCGGTGGTGGGCCTGGGGGTGGTGCGCGGGGTGCGGGCGTCGCCCGGAGTGCGGCTCATGGGCCGGTCACACTCCCATTCCGGTGTCGTTCGACTGCTCCGGGGCCGGAGGCGCCTTCGGGGGAGCCGTCGGGGTGTCGGTCCTGTTCGGGGCGACGACCGACTTCGCCTGCGGGGTGACGCCCGGGAGGAAGCTGTGCGCCTGGACGGTAGCTGCCCCCGTTGTCGGGAGGGTGAGTGATTCGAGGGTGGCCGGTCCCGTCCTGGCGTTGACCGTGACGCCAGGGAGGTACGGGGCGTGGGTTCGGATCTCGGAAGTCGGCGCTGCTGTGGGCACCTGTGACAGCTGCTCCTCGACGCTGGGCAGAACCACCTCGTGATCGGGGCGCAGCACTTTGATCTCTTCGACGAGCCGCTCGACGTCCGCCTCACGACCGACGCCGTCCAGAGTGGCCACACGGGCGCAGACTTCCAGGACGGCCGCGCGCTGGGCTTCCGGTGTGGGCAACGACCTGAGCTGCTCAACATCGAGGTACCCGGCGGTCCAGTACTTCTGGGGCGGTGGGCTGTTCTCGTCGGGCGCGCGGAAATGTACGTGGGAGCGCACCCAGCCTTCGGACAGCAACTGCCTGCTCTCGGACGGAAGCCCCTTCAGCACGTCCTCTGGCAGGTCGTACATGAAGTGGATGTTTTCCGGCCCCGTCGTGCAGCGCAGTTGGGGCATCTCCGTCTCATAGGCGACACTCCACGGCACCATTTCTCCGGTGAAGACGATCGCCTCACCATCGGTGGCCTTGGCGTAGTTCTCCGAGAGGGCGCTCCAGGCGTCACGGGCCAGGGCATCGCCCTGTGCCTTGTTGAGGCCCAGGACCGTGTACACATCGGCGTCCCACAGGTGGAGTTGGCCCAGTTCCTCCCCGCCAGGCGTGCCCTCCAGGTAACGCGCGCTGCCGTCGACGCTCGCGTTTTCCATATCGGTCCAGACAGAGGCCAGGAACTGGCTGCTGAGTACCTGGTCCTGCGGCAGATCGGGGTGCGGAATGCCGAAGGACCAGAAAGCAGACTTCATGCCCTCGCGGGGGGCTTTGACGTCGAGCTTCCTGGCGTAGTCGACGATGTACTCCTGGGGGCTCTTCCCGGCTTTGTCCGCAGCCTCGATGATCTCGTAGGCGATGCGTTCGCCCTCCCCCTCGGGAAGAGCGGCAGCTGCGGCGGTCTGCCGGGCAAGGGCCTGTTGGACGGGAGTCCTTACGGCGGTGGCCTCGCTCACTCGATCTCCTGCGGGTAGCAGTCCACGTTGATGGTGACGCCACGGAGGCCCACCCCCGTGGGGGTCACTCCCCCGCTGAAGACTTCGAGCATGATGACCGGCTCCTCCGGGCTCGCGCCCCGCCATACGGCGAGTCGGTACGGATTGCGGTTGCGCAGACGCCTCTCACGGGAGGGAAGCCGGTGGCTTCGGCTTTCGGGGAAGTCGGGAGCATCCCAGCCGCCCGAGAATTCCGGCGCTCCGAGCACGTCCCTGGCGGCGGCTTCGTAGTGGGGCCATACGTTTGCAGCTTCCTCGAGTACCGAGTCGTTCTCGCCGGACGATTCGGCCCTGAGATGCCACGTCGTCCAGCCGAGCGACCTGACCGGGCTCCACCCGCCCTCCACGACGGGCGTGAGGCTCAGTCGGCCACCCGTCGCGGTACGCACGGCGAGTACGCGATCCTCGGGCAGCGGCTTCCAACCGAACAACGCGCACCAGTCGTCCAGTGCGCGGCCCGGGGTGGGCGGGCCGGCCCATACCGCGGGCCAGTCCACGTGCCCGAGGCCGGTCAGCTCCTGGGCAAGGTGCTGCGGCGATTCCTCGATCTCGTAAGTCGGCATGTGTGCTCCCGCCTCAGTTTCTTCGTACGTCAGTGCCTTGAGCCGGCTCATGGTTGTCGGGCTCGCGAGGACCATGACAGCTGAGCTCGATCCTCGCATCGGCCGCTGTCGGCCGATCCTCGGAGCCGGTTCCCAGCGTTGCCTTCAGCTCGAACACAGGGGCTCCCGGCGTGCGGAACCGCCACACCGCGACCCGGTACGGATCACGCTGGTCCAGGCGCCACTGCGGGCTGTACCAGGGCCCTCGACCCGGCAGTTCCGGGAAGTCCGGGGTGTTCCAGGTGCCGTGCCAGGTCGGGTTGCCCAGCAGGCCGCGCAGGGCGGTCAGGCAGGCGGTCCAGTGGGCCTCCGCCAGGTCGGTGACGAGGGGGTTCTCGTCCGTGTCCCGGGCCCGGGCCGACCACACCGTGTGGTCGATCCGGGTCACCGGTCCGCCGGGGGCGGCGGAGGCGAGATACAGGCGGCCGCCCAGGCTGGTACGGACGCGCAGTCCCGCCTCGGCCCACAGCGGACGCCAGTCGAACCCGGCGCACCACCGCGCCCGCTTCTCCGCGTCCTCCGGGACCCCCGCCCACACCGTGGGCCAGTCCACGCCGATGAGCCGCTCCAGTTCCGCGACCAGTTGGTCGGGACTGCGGTCGGCGGTCAGGGCGGGCATCGGATGGCTCCTTGGTGGGGGAGGGGCGGCGGGGGTGACAGGACTGGGCTAGACGCGGCCGCTGGGGTCGCGCGGGTCCCTGCGGGGCGGCGTGGGTGCCGGGGCGGGTGCCACCGGCGGCTCGGCGGGCCGGGGGCGGGGGGCCGGCGCCTGCCGTACGGGCGTGGGAGCGGGTGCGGGTGCGGGTGCCGGGCGGGACTCGGTCGGCGTAGTGGACTGCGGAGCCGGCGCACTGCTGGACCCGCTGACCCGGCGGCCTCGGGTGCGGGGCGGCTCCGGAGCCGGCGACTCCTGGCCTCCCTGCTCGCCGAATTCCCGGTCGTAGTTCTTCTGGGCGACCTGCGAACTCTGGTAGGCCGTCTGCCGTTGCTCACGCTTGGACTGACCGAGCCAGCCCTTTTCCTGCATCTTGGCCCGGCCCTTGCCCTTGAAGGCGAGCTTGTCCACCGCCCAGGCGGTCCCGCGTGCCGTGCTGCCCGTAGCGCGGGCCGTGCCCTTGGCCGTGGTGCTCGCGACGCGGCCTGTGGTGCGGGCGGTGGAGCCTGCGGCGGACGCGGCCAGACCGGGAGCCATGGCGGTCACCTTGCCGGCCATGTCCCCGACGCCGAGAGCGTCGTCCGCGCCCTGGACCTGCGGGCTGAACTTCCCGGACAGCAGGTTCTTGAGCAGCATGATCACTGCGACCGTGACCAGCAGGAGCATCAGCAGCTGCATGCCCAGCGGGACCTGAAGCGGCAGGATCAGCTGGTAGAAGAGCAGCAGGATCGTGAGGATGACGCCGAATCCGGCGCGCAGGACGAAGCTGTGCACGAAGGTCTGCCACCAGCCCCGCAGCAGCTTCTGCTGCGTCGGGTGGATCGAGATGATCGCGACCAGGGGCAACAGGATCACCATGATGAGCGTGACCGCGTGCCACAGCAGTGTCAGGGCGCTGAGCACGACCACCATCAGGCCGACGATGAGCGAAGCGACCAGGGCGTAGACCCCGATGCTGATGCGGTTGGCGGGTTTGTCGCCGGACCACTGCTCGTAGATGCGCGCATCCTCGTTCTTGGCGATGTAGTTGCGCAGCTCGCCGTACTGGTTTTCCTTTGCCTTGATGATGTCGCCCTCTTCGCCTTCCTCGACTTCGACCGGCGAAGGGTGCTGGTAGTACTCGATGTTCGTCACCGACTGGATGATCACCTGCTTGACCCGCAGGTCGGTGCAACGCTTGCCCGTGCCGAAGTCGCACTTCTCGGTGCCCTTGTACTCCATGCGAGCCTTGCCCGGGTCGCCGAACTGGCCGATGGCCCACGGGCGGAACGCGAGGGTGTCGTACATGGCACAGCTGGAGATGCGCATGCCGCGCTGCGGTGCGTTGTCGGGCAGGTCGCAGGGCGGGTCGACACCGTCGATCGCGCCGTCCAGCACGGCCTCGGTCAGGGCCGCGTTTCCCTGCGCGATTCCCGAGTCGGCCGTTTCGACCACGGCCACGTAGTTTCCGTTGACGAGGAACGCCGACACGGCGATGACGACGAACGCGGCCCAGCCGACGCCCGACCAGACCTCGCGCATGTCGCCCTTGCGCCACTTGCCGAACACCCAGAGGCCGGTGAGCAGGATCATGGTGGGCACGGCGAGCTTGAAGACGCCGTTGTTCAGGCGGTCGACGACGCTGTCGTCACCCGAGACCGTGCCGTCGTAGAGGGCGGCCAACGGGCTGGGGTTGGAGGAGATCTCCTTGATGCTGATCGCGGCCCGGCTCATGATCTTGCTCAGGTCGAAGATGGCCTGGGCGACGCCGTTGTAGATCTCGTTCTGGAGGCTGCACTCGTCGTCGTCGGCGGCCTGCCCGCGCTCGCCCTGCTTCGCATCGTGTTGGCTCTGCTGGGTCGAGGCCCAGTTGAGACCCCGCATGGCGCTGAGTTCGTAGAGCGTGTACTTCGACGCGGGGCCGTCCATCTTCGTCGCCCCGGCGACGAGTTCGCGCTTCCCGTCCCATTGCTTCACCGAGGGGAAGATGTTCTCCGCGGCGGGGCCTGGCATGTCGGCCTTCTGGTTGATGCTCTGCTGCGCCCAGTCACAGGTGTCGAAGAGGGCCTGCGCCTGCTGTGGAGCGGAGAACGAGAGCGCGATCACCCCGAGCACCAGGAACAACATGGCCCGCGCGGCGATGCCGGTGCTGATGAGTTTCTCGCGCAGGGAGCGCCTCGTCCGGGGCCGTGCCGGACGGCCGGAGCGCGGCCGGATGCGGGTCAGCATGAAAAGCCCTTCGGAGGGATCAGTTGGCGTAGTAGTTCGTGAGGACGCACCCGTCCACCTGCGCAGGCTCCTGCTTGTAGCCGCTGGGGATCTGGCGTTCCGGATCGCACGACAGGGCCACGAGGCCGGAGGTCTTCAGGTCCTCGATCGTTTCGGTGCCGCCCGGCTCCACCGCGAAGTCCTTGCCGATCAGGATGGAGCTGTAGTTTCCGGCGTGCATGGAGGTCTGGAACTTCTTCATGTCCGACAGCACCAGCAGCGTGCTGGAGTCGTCGTAGTTGTCCCGGCAGACGGCACGTTCCTTGATCCCCCAAGCGGGGTCGCGGGTCATGTTGTCATCGCCCCAGGCGGGATCATGGTCTGCCAGGGAGGAGTCGTCGTACTCGGCGCCCGGCGTGAGATCCAGGCAGGATCCGTACTGGTTGAGGTAGTACGCGATGGACGCCATGTCCGACGCCTCCGGCAGCTCCGTGCTCGCCGACTCGCCGCTGTCGCCCTTGCCGGCGCCCGTGCTCGCGCTGCTCTTGCCGTCGCCGTCGCTGTTCCCGGTGTCGCCGTCGTCGCCGCCGCAGGCCGTCAGTGACGCCGACATGAGGAGGACGGCGCCGATGGTGATCGCTCGCCTGATTCGCATGGTGTGTCTCGCCTTACTCGGGGACGTAGTTGGTCAGGACGCAGCCGTCCACGAGGGCCGGCTCCTTCTCGAAGCCGCTCGGCACCGCGAGGTCCGCATCGCACGTCAGGAATCTCAGGTCGGACTGCCGGAGGCTGCGGATCGCCTCGTCGCCGACCGGTACGACCGCGAAGTCCTCGCCGACCAGGAACTCGTCGCCGCTCGCCTTGGCGGCGGTCTGGAACTCCTTCATGTCGGAGACGGTGAGCAGCGCGATGGGCCGGTCCGACCCGTCCGTGCACACGGCGCGCTCCTCGATGCCCCAGGCCGGGTCCTCCGACTCGTCCGTACCCCAGGCTTCACCGTCGTGCCCGCCGTCGTACTCGTCGCCCGTCACCACGCCCTGGCAGGGCGTGTACCGGTTCAGGTAGCTCGCGACGGACTCCGTGTCCGACGCCTGGGGCAGGCCACCGGTCGTGGTCTGCCCGCTGCCGCCGTCCGACTCGGCGTCCGAGCCGAAGACGGAGTCCGCCCCGGTCCTGGCCCCCGAGCCGGACTCCGAGTCCGACCCGCACCCGCTCAGCGTCGTGAGCAGGGCGAGGGTCGCGGCCCCGGTGGCGAGACTTCTGGACAGGCGCACGGTGGGACGGGCTCCTCGGTGGGTGGGTGTGCGGGTGGGACCGGTGAGGCGCGTCATGCCGTTGCCGTCGCCGTTTCCTGCGTGGGTGTCGCCGACTGTGCCGGGTCCTCCTCCGCCTCCTGGAGGAACGTCCAGTCCCAGACGCTCAGCGGTGGGTTGATGCCCTGGCGGGCCGGGCGGGTGGTGCCGTTGGTGTCCGTGGCGGCGAGGATCTCCTTGAAGACCAGGTCGACGGCGACCGTGCCGACGCGCTTGTCCGCGTCGCGCTGGAGGCAGACGCCGGTGCGGAGTTCCTGGAGGGCGGCGATGACCTTCGGGTCGTTCTCCGGGCGGCCCAGAAGCGGGGCCACCAGGGACGCCTCCTGCGCCGACTTCTGCTTGAAGGCGAAGACCGTGTGGATCTGGTTGGCGCCGCCGCTGCGGGCCTCGGAGTCCTCGATCTGGACCAGGTCGATGGCCTGCTGGGTGATCAGGACGGTGACGGCCAGGTAGGAGCGGCCCTGCTTCAGCGCGCGGCGCATCAGGTCGCGGCCGGACTCGGTCGCCGTGACGACGTACGCCTCGTCGACGAAGAGAGCCTTCGGGCGCAGGCCGATCTCGCCGGTCACCGGGTTCTTCTCGTAGCCGACGTCGAGCATCTGGCTGCCCAGTTCCACGACCGCCATAAGGGCCGTCGCGGCGAGGCGTTCCGCCGGGTTCCAGCTGCGCGGGTCGGAGGCCGCGGGCGACTGGAAGCCGCGCAGGGTGATGACCGTACGGCGCTTGCGCATGCTGGACAGGGGCTGCGGGCGCTCCGCGAAGGAGAGCCGGGCGTAGGGGAGCGTGCGCAGCTCGGTGAGGAGCATCTGCGCGAGCTTCAGGTCCTTGATCGCCTCGCGGTCGCCGCTGGCCACCGCGTGGTCGTACGCCGCGACGACTTCGTCCACGACCTGCCACAACGTCGGGCGGGGGACGGCGAGTTCGGCGTCGCGGGCCGTGTAGCCCTGCTCGACGGCCTGGCGGATCGCGGAGTTGTAGCGGCCGATGACGGTCGCCATGCCCTCGATGACGGGGAGGCGTACGCGCTGGTAGTCCTCGTCGCCGAGGAAGCCCCGGAGCATGGACTCGGCGAGCAGTCGGCCCGCGGGGACGTCGCGGGCGATGACCCACGGGTCCAGGACGCCTGCCTGGCCCTTCAGGAGGTCGACGACCTCCGTCTCCGCCCAGAAGTCCGGGTTCACCGGCTGGAACTTGCTGGCCGGGGTGCCGAGGAGGCCGGTCTCCGCGTCGCCGGCGAAGTCCGGGTCGTTCACCTGGGCGCCGAAGGCCAGGTAGTAGCAGAGCTGGGCGAAGTCGGTCTTCGGGTCGATGACCAGGCAGCGGACGCCCGACTCCGACTCCTCGTAGAACTTCTGGAGGGCCAGCGAGGACTTGCCACCGCCGGAGGCGCCGACGATGGCCAGGCCACCGCCGTCGTTGCGGGCCGGGCCGACGTGGAGTGAGTAGTGGACCGGCATCTTGCCCGCCCAGCCGACCAGGTTGCCGACCCAGCCCAGCCGCTTGCCGGAACGGTGCTCGGGGTTGTCGCCCAGCTCCGTGCCCGCGGTGGGCAGTCCGGCGCCGAGCTGCTCGACCTCCTGGAGGCGGAGGTAGGGCGCGATCGGGAGCTTGGGCGCGTCGCCGGGGAGCTGTGCCTGGAGCAGCCGCCACTGCTGGCGGGTCGGGCGCAGCAGGGTGACCTTCAGGTCCTGCTTGAACTGCATCTCCAGGACCCGGCGTCGGCGCTCGAGCTCCTTCACGTCGTGCGCCGAGATCGTGAAGCGGATCTGCGCCTCCATGCCCGGCATCTTGTGCTCGTCGATGTCGTCGACGAGCTCCTGGGCTCGGGTGACCTGCGTGGCCAGCTTGGTGTCGGGGCTGCGGCCGGAGTTGGCCATGTCGTTCATCTCGTCCACGAGGTTGCCGCGGATCTTGTCGGCGCGGTCCTTGAACTTCAGGTACGGGATGAGCGTGAACCGCATGTCGATCTCGACGGGGAAGTCCACGTGCTGGGCGGCGTAACGCGCCCACGCGGTCGACTGGCGGAAGCGGGTCTCCGCGGGCCAGTTGGCGGCCACCAGGGTGGTGGTGTAGCTGGTCTGCTGCTCGCCCGTCACCTCGTCGTACTGGTTCAGGACGATGTGCGTCTTGCGGTTCTCGCCGGAGAAGTCGACGACCAGGTCGAACTGGTTCGGTCCCCAGGCACGCGAGCCGAGCACCGGCTCCGGCGGGACCGGCAGGTCGCCGTGGAGCGGCTTGCGGATCAGCCAGACGAGCTCCTCGCGGCTGAGCGGGGTGCCCTTGAGGCCCTCCAGGCTCTCGTGGACCTCGACGGCGACCTGCGTCCACTCGGCGAGGACGTGCGGGGAGAGGTACTCGTCCGTGACGCCGGTCGCGGTCGCGGCGGCCTGGTCGGCGGCGCCGCGGACACCCTGGAGGAGGCCGGGCTCGTCGTACGGCTCGTCGTCCTGGGCGACGACTCCGCTGCCGCCGTTGGTGCGCTTCAGCGAACCCAGCTTCACCAGCAGGATGTTGCGCTCGCGCTTGGCACCGATGCGCTCCTGGTACTCCGCCTTGCGCAGGTTGTACGCCTTGTAGTTCTCCGTGGGATCCCAGGCGACCGCGTTCAGGTCTTCCGCCCAGGTCAGCGCGGTGATCGGCTGGTAGACCTTGCGGTAGTGGCACTCGACGTTGCGGTCGCCGCGGGCCAGGTTCAGCAGACCGCGGGCCGGGCCCTCCGCCATCGCCTGGAGCTCGCCGGCGTTCAGGTACTCGTCGATGGCGTTGGGCAGGACCATGCCCGTCCACACCGAATCGCCGTGCACGAAGATCATGTCGTCGGCGTAGCGGTAGGGGAGGCGGAGGTCCTCGCGGCGGGCGGCGGCCGACGAGCCGGACGGCCTGGAACGTGCCGAGGACGACTGCTTCGAGCCGCCCTGGCCGTTCTTCTTGCTCGACGAGGCGGCCATGATCATGGCGACCACGAAGAAGGCGGCCGCCCCGCCCAGAAGGATCATCATGAACATGGAGGACTCATCCTGCGGTAGTCGACATCGGGAAGTGGTGGGGTGATCGCGGGGTCAGCGCCTGGCGGCGGCGAAGGCGCTGCCGCGCTCGGCGGCGACGCGGCGCGCGGCCTCGTAGCGGGCCTGCCAGCGCGGCGAGCCAGGGGTGAAGAGGATGACCTGCCAGTGCAGTTGCTCCGGCTCCTGGTCCGCGGCGAGACCCTGCAGCCGCTTGGGCTGGAACCACCAGTCGGTCCACACCACGAGTTGCTGGCTCAGGGTGAGCGCCGAGGGCAGCGGGCGCCCCCAGACGAAGTAGATGCCGAACGGCGGGCCGAAGTAGAGGACCGACGTCCACATCGACATGCCGAGGAAGGGCAGGAACGCCGACACGGTGAACAGGGTGATGAGCCAGACCAGCCCGAAGCCGAAGGCCGCGCCCAGTGCGGGCAGCAGCAGTCCGGGCAGCGGGATGTTGCCCCAGTTCCAGATCCGCTTGGGGCGGTTGACCAGGTCGGTGTGGTCGTACGCGACCAGCGGCTCCGGTGGTGCCTCCTGGCTCATGTCTGCGAACTCCCCTGTTTGAAACGGCGGCTGACGGTACGTCGGGCGGTGCCCGAGCGGTCCGTCAGTTGCCGCCGCCGATCTGGCTGCCGAGACCGATCAGCACACCGGCGAGGCCGCCGGCACCACCGATGATCAGGGCGGCCAGCGCGATCATGCCGAAGCCCTGGAAGGCCTCGCGCATGCCGTCGCCGCGCTTCATCGACAGGAGCATGCGGATGCCGAGGATGAGCAGGGCGATGACGGCGACCATGGTGCCCGCGTTGCGCAGGATGTCCTCGATCTGCCCGAACATGTCGTTCAGGGTCGTCTCGGCCATGTACATGGTGGTTCCTCTCGGTGGTGGAGCTGCGGTAGTGGTATGGGGGTGCGGGTGGCGCGGTCCGGTCAGGGCTTGGCGGGCTTGGCCGTGGACGACGGGACGGCCGCGGAGGCGGATGCCGAGGGCGAGGGGGATCCCGAGGCACCGGCCGGGGGCGCGGCCGTCCCCGTCGCGGTATCGCTGTCGGTGTCGCCGTCGGCCCGGCCGCCCTCGGCGTCGAGCACGCCGCCCCGGACGTCCTTGATGAACCAGCCCTGGGCCGTGTTGACCATCGTCATCCGGTAGGCGCGGCGAACGGCGACGCCCTTGGCGTCGGTCCAGTCGACGGCCACCCGTACCTGGACGGCCTGTCCGGCGTCGTAGGCGTACGGCTTGGTGTCCTGGGCGCTCGCCGGGACGAGCGCGACGACGGTGCCGATCTGCGGGCCCGTCAGGCGGCCGGCCAGACCGGTGGTGGCCGTCAGGGTCGCGTCCGGCGTGAGGAAGCGGGCCATGGCGGTGGCGTCGGAGGCGCCCCAGGCCTGGAAGTAGCCCGGCAGCACCTCCTTCTGGAGCTGCGTGGACAGCGTGTCGTCCACGACCTCGTCGCCCTGGTCGACCTCGGGCACGTCCGCGGCGGCCGGCAGCGGCATCTGGCCCACGTCGCCGGAGACGCGCATGCCCTCGCCCGTCTTGAGGTTCTGGACGTACACGGGGACGGTGAGCGTGGTGAGCGTGCCGTCGTCGGTGCGGACCTGGACCCCGATGTAGCGGCCGTGGTCGCCGTACTCCGGAAGCTTCTCGGCGGTGCCGTCCCAGGTGACGGAGAGTGCCTTGCTGGTGCCCTCACCGCTCCAGCCGCAGTCGGGGTCGACACCGGCGGAGGCGTAGCGGGCGAGGTCGGTGCGGCGGGTGGACGAGGTGTCCGGGGAGAACGTCATGCAGAGCTGCGCGTACTGCTCCGCGAAGGCCGCCGCCTGCTCGGTGGGGAACTCGGTGAGGCGGTACCGGGTGGCGTCCGAGGAGTCCAGCCCGGCGGTGGTGGTGCCGGAGGACTTGCCGATCACCAGTCCCATCACACCGCACGAGCCCAGCGCGAACACGCAGGTCGTGATCAGCAGGGTGGCGCGGAGCGCGACGTGCGTACGGCGCCCGCCGCCGGAGATACGACCGCCGGGCTTGGGCACGTCGAAGTCACGCGCGGGGGCGTGACCGGGGGTGGCCGGGGCGGCGGCACCGGGGGTGGCGGCACCCGCGGCCGGGGCGGTCGGGCCCGTGGCCGGGGGCGCCGTGGCCCTCAGCGACATCGTGGAAGAGCTGTGGGCGGGGGCCTGGTGGCCGTGCTGGGGCGGGTGCTGGGCGGCCGTGGTGGGCGTGGGCGCCGGCGCGGTGGCCACGGCCGTTGCCGTGCCGCCCCGCTTGCGCTGCTCCTTCTCCGCCTTCTTCTGCTCGTACGCCGCCTTGCGCGCCGCGCGCTCGCGCTCGCGCTTCTCCTTCTTCGACTCGCCCTGGGGCCGGGTCTCACGGGGCGGCAGGGACGGGACGGCGGCCTGGCCGGCCCGGGGCGTGCTGCGCACCCAGGCGGCGGCGACCTGGGCGCGGGCCGCGTCGGAGGGCAGCGGCTGCGGCTGTTGCGGGGCGGGGGCCTGCTGCGGGGCCGGGGCCTGCTGCCCTTGCCCCTGCCACGCCTGCTGCGGCTGCTGGGAAGGACCGAAGGACCCGGGCTGCCCGGAAGGCTGGCCTCCGCCGACCGCGCCAGCAGGGCTGTTGTGGTCTGTCATCGAGTCGGTTACTCCAGCGAGTCGGTTCCCCGTCCGCCTGGGCGGGTTCACGACCGCACCGCACGACGGGCCCTGGCCCGGCCAGGTGCGCTTGGCAGTGTGACAAAGACCTGTCACCGGACCGGTGTCGCTTTCCTCGCCGGGACTGCGGGAATTCCCGATGCCGCGTCCATGAGGAAACCGGTGGGGAAAAGTGTCAGGGACACGCCGGGAAGGCGCCGTGCCGTACCGACCCGCTCTGGGCCCAGAATGCGCTGGGCGCGTGTGCCCGAGGTGCTGGGTACCGTCACCCGGCACCACCCCCTGGACCCGACGGACCCGGCGAAGGACGAGAGTTGACCGACCACAACGGGCACCCGCAGCAGCCGCAGTACCCGCAGCAGCCGCAACCCCCGGAGCAGCCCGACCCGCGCACCTGGGAGATCCCCCAGCAGGCCCCGCCGGTCCAGCAGGTACCTGTGCCTGCACCGGCTCCGGCCCCGGCTCCTGCTCCGGCATCCGCCCCCGTCGCCGTACCGGCCCCTGAGCCGGCCCAGGCTCCGCAGGTCTTCCAGGCCGACCGCGCCTGGGTCGACGGGTATGAGCCCGGCAACCCCTGGCAGGCCAGCCTGTGCGTGGAGACGCCGTACGGGACCTTCGCCTATCCCCTCACGCCGAACACGATTCCCGAACTCCTCGAGCAGATGGTCCTGGTGGCGCAGGAGCAGCAGGGGATGCCGGTCGGCTTCGACGAGGACCCCGAGCCGTCGTCGCCGGACCAGGAGGTGGCGGACGAGGAACAGCAGGCGTCCGCCTCCGACATCCACAGCGGCCGGGCCGCGCGCCTGACGGGCTGGGCCGTCGTCCACGACCTGTGGGAACGCGAGGACCCGACGGCGCGCATCGTGATGGGCGCGGTCGTGGTGGTGCTGTTGCTGCTCGGTATCGTCCTGACCTGATCACGCGGTACCCGGCCGGGCGCCGCCCGATCACCCGACAGCCGCAGCTCGACCGAACGACCGATGGGGGCACGATGTCCGGCACCGCAGAGGGCTCCGAGGAGCCGGAGTTCTACTTCGCGGACGTCTTCGTCTTCGTCTCCGACTATCTCGCCCAGATGATCCGCCGCCGGGTGAACGGCACTTCGGCCACCTGGTGTCCCACGTGGTGGGAGCACCCCGAGGCCGGGGCCCGTCTGTCGGCGCTCTGGCTGGCCTGGGAACATCTGCGTCAGGACCCGGCGCTCGGCATGTCGACGTGGTGGCTGCATCACGCGGACCCGCATCTGCGGGTCCTGATGGACGCGGACTCGGGCCCGTTCGCGGCCTGTTCGCCCAAGGACGGGCACACGGCGTACCCGTTCGACCCGCTGCCGGTGGATCCGCGGCCCGAGTGACCGCCGCGGCGGGCAGCCGGACACGCGATCCGTGAACGGCGCCGAGGCGAGGTGACCCGGCTTCGTGTTTTCCCCCGGATTCCCGCCCGCCGTCCGCCCGCTTTCCTCGCCGGGAATTCCCCCGACTCCTCGCTTCCGCCTCCCCCTACCGTGTCCCGGTGACCCGCCGTACCGGCTCAGCACAAGGGAGGCGCGGGAACGTGGACTTGCCTGCGGAGAACAAGCGCACGGGGCTCTTGGCCCTGGGGGTGCTCGGGTTTCTCCTGATCGCCGTGCTCACCGTGTTCACCGTCTTCGACGGAGACGACGAGGGCGACGGCGGTGACGCCAAGGACGGCTCCGCGGTGCCCACGGCCACCGCGGGCGGCGGCGCCGCAGGCTCGGACGGGGAGGGAGCCGACGGCGACGGATCGCAGAGCACCGCGGTGGCCCCGATCGTCTCGGCCGCCGAAGCGGTGAAGGCGCACGCCGCCATGGTCCAGTACATGGCCGGGCTCACCACGTACGACCACGAGAGCAATGCCGCGACCTGGAGTGCTCCGCTGGTCCGGCTCACCACGAACGACGACCGGATGAAGGTCGCGACCTCGCTGCCGACCGGCAAGGAGTGGGCGACCTGCCAGGCCGAGCAGTGCTCCTCCAAGGGGGAGGCCGTCGTGGTGCGCGATGCCCTGGTCTCGGACGACCTGGTGCGTGACAGCGGCCGCTCGATGTCCACCCTGGTCAAGGTGACCGCCACGCACACCGCGGGCGGGCAGACCACGACCGAGTCCAACCAGTGGCTGGTGACGGTCAAGGAGGACGGCGGCGACTGGCTCGTCTCCGGGTTCGACGTCTTCGGCCTCGGTGACGTGGGCGCGTCCGACGACTCGGGGGTGTGAGCCGGCATGGTTGCACCAGCGGTACTGGCCGCCGCCGGCAAGGCGGCGAAGGTCGCCAAGGCCGCGAAGGCGGCCAAGGCGGCGGCCCAGCGCGGCGGCGGTCAGGGTGGCGGCGGCGACAAGAAGAACAACAAGTGGATGTGGATGGCCGGCGGTGTCGGCTGCCTGCCCATCGCCGGGGTCGGCACCCTCGTCATGGTCCTGGTGGGAAGCATGATCGGCGGGGTGGGCGCCGGTGCCGCGGCTGCCTCCTGCGGCGACTACGCCGACAACGCCAACGCCGGCAACACCGGTGACGCCGCGGCCACCAACCCGGTCATGCCGGCCGGCAAGATGTACATGCCGAGCGAGACGGCGCGCAACGAGATACCGCCGAAGATGATCCTCGCCGCGATGCGCGCCGCCGCCCGCTACGACGGCCTCGACTGGACGCTCATCGCCGGGCAGATGTACCAGGAGACCAAGTACGGCCAGGACCCCTCCGCCGCGCCCGGCGGCAAGAACTCCCTCGGCTACATGGGCATCCTCCAGTTCGGCAAGCCGGCCTGGACCGACTACGGCGCCGACGGCAACGGCGACGGCACGAAGGACCTGTACAACATCGACGACGCGGCCTGGGCCGCCGCCAACTTCCTGCACGCCAAGAAGGCCGAGACCGCTCCCTTCAAGGCGCTCCAGATCTACTCCGGTTCCACGGCCGCCAACACGATCTACCCGCGGGTCGTCCTCACCCAGGCCGCGCGCTACCGCGGGGTGCTCACCGGCGACCAGGACCTCATCAAGCGCTGGTACGCGCATCTGAAGGAGACCATCGAGAAGAACCCCGGCTTCCCCACCCTCGGGAAGCAGTCGGACATTCCCGAACCGGTCGGCAACAACGCCCAGCCCGGCTCCGCGCTCAGCATCGCCGCGACCCCGGCCCGCTCCTGGTCGACGCCGGCGCTGGACGACGACAGCGGTGACGGCAGCACGACCGCGATGTCCCTCGCCGCGTACAGCAGCGACATCAGCGGCAACAGCGGCAGCGGCAGCATCGGCGCCGGCTACGCGACGACCGTGTCCTTCCCCCTTGCCAAGGAGCCCACCACCGGCAAGGACTGGCAGTGGCCCATGAAGCAGGGCACGTACACGGTCGGTACCCCGTACCACCAGAACGGCCGTATGTGGAGCCTCGGTTACCACACCGGCCTCGACCTGGTGGCCTCCAGCGGCACCCCGATCTACGCCCCGGCCGACGGCAAGGTCGTCCACGCCGGTCCCGGCGGCTCGTACGGCAACATGACGAAGATCGAGCACGCGGGCGGGGTCATCACGCTCTACGGCCACCAGACCTCGATCAAGGTGTCCGTCGGGCAGACCGTCAAGCGCGGCCAGCAGATCGGCACGGTCGGCGCGACCGGCAACGTCACCGGACCCCACCTGCACTGGGAGGTCCTCGTTCCCGGTGTCGACAACCCGTTCGTGGGCGGCCAGGACAAGGGCCCGGGCATGGTCGACCCGGACGAGTGGATGAAGGGCAAGGTCACCGCCAACCCCGACTACGGGACCGTCCCGGGATCCGACGAGAGCAGCAGGGACGCGCAGTACGCCGACTGCGCCGAGGACAACGGCGGCGCCGCGGTGGCCCCGGACGGCGCGGGCGCCTCCGGTGTCCTTCCCGACGCCGACGACCCGGTGATCCGCGCGGTCCTCGGCTGGGCCCAGCGCGGCATCGGGGTCCCGTACGTGTTCGGCGCGCCGCGGCTCCAGGGTGAGAACCCCACCAGCTTCGACTGCTCCAGCTTCACGCAGTGGGCGTACTACATGGCCAGCGACGGCAAGATCAACATCGGTACGACGACCTACACGCAGGAGCCGTACCTCAAGAAGTACGAGGTGTCGCTGTCCGAGGCGCAGCCCGGCGACGTCATCTTCTTCCGGCCGGAGGCGGGCCACTCGGGCCATGTGGGCCTGGTCTGGGACCCCAAGGGTCACAAGATCATCCACGCCCCGCGTCCCGGCAAGTCCGTCGAGTTCAGCAACTGGGACTACCAGGACACGATCACCGGGGTCTACCGCGTGCCGATCCCCCAGGGCACGAACGCGGTCGAGGGCGACGGCACAGACAGCGGAACAGGAGCATGAACCAACAGATGAGGCGTCACCTTCTTCCCCTCACCGGGGCCCTGGTGTCACTGGGGCTGGTCGCGGGCTGCGGCGCAGGCGACGACACGGGGACGGGCGACGCGACGGACGGGAAGGCGACGCCCAAGGCGTCCGCGTCCATCGCCCGAGGCCCCGCGTACGAGGGCGCCGCGCTGCCCGGCCTGGCCCGGAAGCCCGTGTGGAGCCTGACCGCGGACGGTGTCTCGGGATGCCCCGGCGACCCGGTCGAGCGGGCCACGAGCAGGGTCGTCGGAGACCACTCGCAGACCTGCGTGCTCGGTGACGCCGTCGTCCTCACCGAGGACGCGACGACGTACCCCGACAGCACCGGCGGCACACCCGAGGAATACCTCTTCCGGGCCCGCCTCCTCGACGCGGCCACCGGCCGGGAACGCACGTCGGTCGAGGTCACGATCCCCGCCGACGGCTGGTCGAGCGACCGGGATCCGGCGCCCGCCGAGTTCTTCACCATCGGGCAGTGGAAGGACGGCACACCCGCGCTCCTGGCCGTCGACGGCGACGTGACCCCGGCGAGCGGCCTGAAGAAGGAGTCGGTCCGGACGACGTACACCATGTACGCCCCCTCCGGCGAGAAGCTGGGCAGCTCGGCCTACGACGGCGAGGACGGCACCGACTACACCGTCGAGGCCGGCCATGTACGGCTGAAGGTGGGGAACGACAGCGGCTCCTACGCCCCGCTCGGCGGCGGAGCCACCGTCGAGGTCCAGGACCGGTGGGAGGACCAGGCACCGATCGGCCCGGGCTTCGGCTACCGGGTGGCGACGTCCCTCGCCGAGTTCTACGTCAGCGGCGACCGGCTCCAGGTCTCCGACCGGCTCACCGGCAAGGAACTGTGGGACACGGAGGGCGTCACCCTGCCCGCCGCCGTGGCGGCGCAGACCCCGGACGGCGACCGGGCGGCCGCCTCCCTCTTCCCGCTCGCCGGGGACAAGGGCCTGCTCGCCTGGGGCCTGAAGGACGACACGTACGACGCGCTCCTGACGGTGGTCGACCTCAGAACGGGGCGCACCCTCGTGGAAGGTCCCAAGACCTTCCTCGACCCCAACGACGCGCACGAGCCGGTCGTCGTCCTCTCCGCCGACGGGAAGAGCGTCGTCACCCAGTTCGGCGGAGGCGCGGTCGCCTGGGACGCGGAGACGGGCGACGAGCTCTGGCGTCAGGAGGCGGACGAGCAGGACATCGAGCCGGTGGCCCTGCCGACCGGCGACGTCCTGTACGCGTCCGTCAGCGACCTGGGGCTGGCGGCGCTCGACATGCGCACCAAGAGGGTGCTGGCCTCCGGCCTGGAGCCCGGCTCCTCGCTGAACGACGACGTCGACGTCCTGGAACGCACGTCCGACGGCCACGCCCTGTTGGCTACGAGCGAGGGCGTCTTCGTCTTCGCTCCGGAGAAGGCCTGACCCCGGTCCTCCCGGACACCGCCTCCCAGCACCCCCACCCCCCAGACAACTCAGCAAGTCCACAGTCCAGAAAGGACGGACCCGCGGGTGACCGCAGAACAGCAGAAGAAACCCCGCGCCGAGGACGACTGGACCTTTGAGATCGTCATCGCCGTCGCGGTCGTGCTCCTCGTCGCGGCCGGGGCCTGGCTGGCGGCGAAGGTCGGGGCCGGGTACGCCGACGCGCCCGCGCCGCCCGGCAACCCGCTGACGTTCCTCGTCGAGGTGATCAAGGGCGACTACAGCTGGCCGGGCTCGGCGGCCAGTGCCGTCGCGGCCGGTGAGGCGGTGGTGGTCGGGATCCTCGGCCTGGCCGCCTACCGGGTGCGGGAGCGGTTCAGGAACAAGCCCAAGGTGGACGGTGCCGCCCAGCACCTCGCGAAGGGCGAGGAGCTCGGCAAGCTGACGATGAAGGGCGCGGCCGCCACCGCCGAGCGCCTCGGCGTGCAGTCGGGCACGCCCGGCGTGTTCATCGGACGGTCCGTCAAGGGGCGTCAGCCGCTGTACGGGTCGTACGAGGACATGCACGTCGACATCTGGGGCCCGCGGACCGGTAAGACGACCCGGCGCGCCATTCCCGCCATCCTGGACGGGCCCGGCGCCGTCCTCGTCACCTCCAACAAGCGCGACATCGTGGACGCGACCCGGGGTCCGCGGACCGCGCGCGGCCCGGTGTGGGTGTTCGACCCGCAGCAGGTCGCGCAGGAGGAGCCGAGCTGGTGGTGGAACCCGCTGTCGTACGTCACCGACGTGGCCAAGGCCCGCAAGATGGCCGACCACTTCGCCAGCGGTTCGCGGGACGCCAACGCCTCCACCGACGCCTTCTTCGACCCGGCCGGCCAGGACCTGCTCGCCAACCTGCTGCTGGCCGCCGCGTGTGCCAAGGCGCCGATCACCCAGATCTACACCTGGCTGTCCAACCCCAAGGACGACGCCCCGGAGCGGATCCTGCGCGGCGCCGGACACGCCATGTCCGCGGACGGGCTGGCCGGCGTGATCAACGCCCCCGACAAGCAGCGCAGCGGCATCTACGGTGTCGCCCAGCAGATGGCGTCCTGCCTGGTCAATCCCGAGGTCAACCGGTGGGTCACGCCCCCGGCCGACGAGTACGCGGGCGAGTTCGACCCGCACGCGTTCGTCCGCACCGGCGGCACCCTGTACTCGCTGAGCCGGGAGGGGCGCGATTCCGCCGGGCCGCTGGTGACCGCGCTGACCGTGGCCGTCGTCGAGGCGGCCGAGGAGTACGCCACCACCCAGCGCGGCGGCCGTCTCCCGCTGCCTCTCGTCGGTGTCCTCGACGAGGCGGCCAACGTGTGCCGCTGGCGGACCCTGCCCGACCTGTACTCGCACTACGGCTCGCGCGGGATCATCCTGATGACGATCCTGCAGTCCTGGGCACAGGGCATCGAGGTGTGGGGCGAGCGCGGCATGGAGAAGCTGTGGTCCGCCGCGAACGTGCGCGTCTACGGTGGTGGCGTCTCGGACACCCGCTTCCTGGGCGACCTGAGCGAGCTGGCCGGCGAGTACGAGCTGCGCGAGTACCAGACCAGCCGTGAGTCGGAGTTCGGCGGCTGGTCCGGCAACCGGGCGATCAGCGAGTCCACGCGCCGCGAACGCGTCCTCCAGGTCTCCGACCTGGGCGCGATGCCGCCCGGCCGGGCCCTCGTCCTCGCCTCCGGCACCAAGCCGGTACTGGTCGAGACGGTCCCGTGGTGGGAGGGCGCGTACGCCGCCGAGGTCCAGGCCTCGCTGAAGAAGTACGACCCCGGGGCGCGCTGAGCCGACGGCGGCAGCACCGAGGACAGGGCAGGGCCCGGAGGCGACTGCCTCCGGGCCCTCCCCTGTCCGTGGTCTTCGGCTGTCGGCTGTCGGCTGTCGGCTGGGCCGTCGTGCCGTCGTGCCGTCGTGCCGTCGTCCGTCGTCCGTCGGGGATCAGACGCGTGCGGTCCGCCGGCGACGCGTGCCGAACCAGGCCGCCGCACCGCCGACGGCCAGCAGGGCCGCCGCGAGGGCGCCGTAGAGGACACCACCGCCCGAACCGGTGGCGGCGAGCGAACCGGTGGCGCTCGTCGTGTTCGTGGTGCCGCCGGTCGTGCCGCCCGTGGTGGTGGCCGCGGAGGAGGATGCGGAGGCGGACGCGGACGCGGACGCCGACGCGGACGCGGACGGCGTCGTGGACGGAGTGCCGCTCGGCGGGGTGACCAGGGCCGGGCCGGCCTTCACCTTGGTCTGGGCGCCGTTGAACCCCCAGGAGTCGGCCATGGAGAACAGCGCCTCCAGCGGGACGACGGTGTCCTTCTTGATGTCGCTCTTCTTACCGAGGGAGAGGTACAGCTTGATGCCCTCGGTGCCCTTGGCGGAGCCGAAGCCCTTGGCTATGGCGGGGAGTTCCCACTCGCTGTCGTTGGACTCCTTCAGCTTGACGATCTTGCCGTCGACCTCGGCCTCCAGGATGAAGTCCGGGTTGCCCGCGCCGTCACGGAACTGCTGGGCCGACACGGTGCGCTGAAGCTCGGCGGGGAACTCGCCGGGGCCGGTGGCCGTGGCGTTCAGCACCAGCTCGGCACGCTGACCGGGCCGTGCGACGGCGCCCGTCTTCTGCTCCCACGCCACGTTGAGCTTGCCGGGCGTGATCGCCGGGTCGATCTTGAAGACCTGGGTGTTGCGGGACGGGTCGTCGTCGGTGTCGCCGACCAGCCGCCCGGCGGTGAGGGTGAAATCACCGTCGTTGGTGGGGTAGGAGGCGCCGAGGCCGACCGTGACCTTCCAGGTGTACTCGGTCTTCGCCGGGATGGAGAAGGTGGACGCCGCGTTCCCGGTGGCCGGGAAGAACAACCCCTGGAAGGAGCCGTCCTGGCGGCCGACGGCCGACTTGGTCGCGGGCGCGTCGAGCGCGGTCACGTCGAAGACGACGGAGTCCTTCAGCACCGGGCTCGGACCGTCCGGCGTGCCCGGCAGCCAGGCCGAGAAGTCCTGTGCCTTGTCGGAGGAGTTGGCGACCGTGAGGACCATCGACTCCGTCGCCCCACCGCGCTTGAGCGGGCCGGTGGGGGTGGGCGCGCCCAGCGTCATCTTCAGCGCGTGTTCGCCCGCCTTGTCGGCGGCGACAGCGGTGGCCGGGACGAAGGCGGCGCCGGCGACAGCGGTGACGACGGCGGTCGCGGCCACGGTGCGGATGCGGCGGGCGGCGACGGAACCAGCGGACATGATGAATCCCCCCAAGGAATCGATCAGCAAGGGCACGCCGTGATGACGGCGTGCGAAGACACGAGCGAGAGGTGCAACGACGAAGTGCGACGAGAAGGAGGAGAAGTGACCGCCCGCCGGTACTGCTTGTCCCCCCGGCGGCTCGCGGTGCACTCATCCTGACCCGGATTTCACAGGTGATCAATCGTCGCTCCGTCACCACTTCGCAACAGCGCCGGAAGCGACGATTCCGCTGGTCACGGGCCTATAACCGGGGGGTCACGCTCCGCTCCGCCGTCCCCTGCGGAGGCGGTTGCCGTGGCGCGGCGGCGACGGCTGTGGTGAGGAGGCCGCCGGTCGTGGTCGGTACGACGGCCGTGGCGAGGCCGGCGGGATGCGTGCGTTACTCGGGTCGGAAGGGAAGCCGGCGTGATCGTGACCGCGAGGAACGGACTTGGTTGTGCGACTTTTTGCGCACTCGCCGGCTGGTTCTCTGTCCAGGTCTTTTCAACGTCTCCGCGTGCTCTCCATGCGTCTTCACCTGCTGAGCGGAGCGTGATGTTGCTACTTCGTTAAGTAGTTCCGCTTGACGCCGACGGCCGCCGCCGCGTTGTCTTTTCAGACACCTGGGTCTACATGTCACACCCATGTGTCCGGAATCGCACCGAACGCACCTGAAGTGAGCCCCCGAATGCGTCGTATCGCCATAGCTGTGGTCGCCTCCACGATGTCCCTGTCGCTCGCCGGGTGCGGAATGCTGGGGGCCTCGGAGAACAGCAGCAGCGCGACACCGACCCGGAGCAACGACGTCACGGTGGGCGTGCTGATGCCGGAGGAGACCAACACCCGGTACGCGGACTTCGACTACCCCATCATCAAGAAGAAGGTCGCCGAGCTCACCGAGAACAAGGGCCGGACGGAGTACGCGAACGCAGCCGGGGAAGCCAAGACGCAGCTCACCCAGATGCAGAAGATGATCGACGAGAAGGTCGACGTCATCCTGCTGGACGCCGTCGACTCCAAGTCGATCGCGACGATGGTGCAGAAGGCCAAGGACGCGAACATCCCCGTCATCGCCTACGACCGCCTGGCCCAGGGGCCGATCGACGGGTACGTCTCCTTCGACAACGAACTCGTCGGCGAGGTGCAGGGCCGCACCCTCGCGGAGGCCATCCCCAACCTTCAGGCCAGCGACAAGATCGTCATGGTGAACGGCTCGCCCACCGACCCGAACGCCGGGCAGTTCAAGGCGGGCGCGCTCAACGAGCTCAACGGCCGGGTCACGGTGGCGAAGTCGTACGACACCGACAAGTGGAGCCCCGAGGTCGCCGAGGCCAACATGACGAAGGCGATCGAGGCGCTCGGCGTGTCCAACATCGCCGGCGTCTACTCCGCCAACGACGCCATGGCCGGCGGCATCATCAAGGCCCTGAAGGCCGCGGGAGTCAGCTCCGGCGACCTGCCTCCGATCACCGGCCAGGACGCGGAGCTGGCGGCCGTGCAGCGCATCATCAGCGGCGAGCAGTTCATGAGTGTCTACAAGCCGTACCCCAACGAGGCCGAGGCCGCCGCCGAGGCCGCCGTCGCCAAGGTCCAGGGCCGTGACATCCAGTTCGACGCGCTCACCCGCGACCGGGTCGACAGCCCGACCACCAAGGACATCCCGGCCAAGCTGGTGACCGTGGTCGCGCTGACGAAGAGCAACATCAAGTCGACCATCGTCGCCGACGGCATCTACAAGGTCTCCGAGATCTGCACCGCCAAGTACAAGGCCGCCTGCCAGGCCCTCGACCTGCTCTGATCCGAGCCACGGACTCCGGGCGGGCCGAGCGCCCGCCCGGACCGTACCGCCCGGACCGTACTGGCCCGGCCCGCACCGGCCCGCACCGGCCCGCACCGGCCCGGCCCGTGCCCGCCCGTGCCTCCGCTCACGCCACCCGGGTGAACTCCACCGTCACCTCCGGCGGTCCGCCGGCGACACCTCGGTAGATGCCCTTGTGCGGGGTGACGTCGTCGTAGTCGCGACCCCGGCCGACCACCACGTGGGACTCGTCGGGCCGGGTCCGGTTCGTCGGGTCGTAGCCGTGCCAGTCGCCGGCCCAGTACTCCACCCAGGCGTGGCTCTGCCCGGCCACCGGGCGGTGCAGCTCCGCGTCCCGCTCGGGGTGGAGGTAGCCGGAGACGTACCGGGTGGGCAGGCCCAGGCCGCGCAGCAGCGCGATCGTGACATGGGCGATGTCCTGGCAGACCCCGGCGCCCTGGTCCCAGGCCTCGGCGGCCGAGGTGTTCACGCCGGTGACGCCGGGCAGGTAGGACACCTGGTCGGCGACCATCGCCGACACGGCCTCCGCCGTCCCGTGCGGGTCCAGGCCCATGGCCGCCTTCCTCGCCTTCTTCACCAGCTTCGGCGGGACCGTCGTACGGGCCGTGGGGCCGGCGAACTCCAGCAGGCGGGAGCCGGCCGTGTGCGCGGCGATCTCCGGCCAGCCCGGGGCCGGCGGCAGCGGGCCCGGCGGGGCCGTCTCCACCAGGCTGGACGCCGTGATGGTGAGGTCCGCGTGCGGGTCCATCAGCTCGAAGGCGGTGACCTGGGTGCCCCAGTAGTCCCAGTACGACCAGGTGGTGGCCGCCGGGCGGACGGTCACCCGGGAGTCCAGCGTCGTCTGGCCCGGCAGGGTGAGGGGGGTCATCCGGACCTCGTTGTGCGAGAGGACGGCGGCCTGGGTGTAGGAGACACGGGTCGTGTGCCGGATGCGGAGCCTGCGGGTGGTGGCCGCGGTGGTCATCGCGCTCACGCTCCTTCCTGGGCCCACACCACGGGCCCCTGGTACGGGTAGAACCGCTCCGCCACCGCCTCCGCCGACGCCATACAGGCCGTCTGCAAGTCGCCCAGGAGGAGCGGCAGTTGCTCCTCCAGGGCGGGCGAGTCGAGGTATTCGAGGCGGGTGCGCAGCCGGCCGATGGGACGGCGGGCCGGGTCCTGCCGGGGACGGCCGAGCGCACTCAGGCACTCCTCGGCCGTCGTCAGCGCGTGCAGTGCCGACCGCGGGAAGTCCCGGTCCAGGAGCAGGAATTCGGCCACCCTCGGGGTGTCGCCGAAACCGCCGTACACGCGCGCGTACGCCTCGTCGGCGCCGGAGGCGCTCAGCAGGGTCGGCCAGTCGGGCGCGTGGGCGGCGTCCAGGACGCGCACCGACAGCAGCCGCACGGTCATGTCCACCCGCTCCAGGCTCCGGCCCAGGACGACGAACCGCCAGCTGTCGTCGCGGCTCATCGTGGAGTCGGCGAGCCCGAAGAAGAGGGCCGCACGGCTGCGGACGAGCTCCAGATAGCCGTAGGGGCCCGTACGGGAGGCCGCGCGGCGCTGGTCGGCCAAGGCGTGCCAGGTGGCGTTCAGGCACTCCCACATCGCCGAGGAGACGGCCTCGCGGGCGCTGCGCGCGTTCAGCCGGGCGGCGCCCAGCGCGCCCTCGATGGCGCAGGTGGAGCGGGAGTCGAAGGCCAGCTGGTCCAGGACCTGCCGCATGTCGACGGTGTCGGGGCCCGCGTCGACGCCGAGGATCGCGTACAGCGACCGGCAGGCCGCGTCCTCGTCGCGCCAGGGATCCTCCAGCATGCGGTGGAGGTAGGCGTCGAGGATGCGCGCGGTCGCGTCGGCCCGTTCGACGTAGCGGCCGGTCCAGGTCAGCGCTTCCGCTATGCGGGAGAGGATCACGTCGTTCACTGCTGCTGCGCCCCTTCCTGTACGGCGGTGGGGACCCCGTCCGGGCCCAGCTGGCGGGGTGCGACGGCCGGGGGCGCGTCGTCGGCCGGCAGGGCGGCCGGGCCGTCCGCCGGACCCTCGGCGAGCACCCAGGTGTCCTTGGAGCCGCCGCCCTGACTGGAGTTGACGATCAGGTTGCCCTCCTGCAGGGCCACGCGGGTCAGTCCGCCGGGAAGCACCCAGACGTCGGTGCCGTCGTTGACGGCGAACGGCCGCAGGTCGATGTGGCGCGGTGCCATGCGGTCGCCCGCGAGGGTGGGGGAGGTGGACAGGGCCACGGGCCGCTGGGCGATGAAGCCGCGCGGGTCGGCGGCGACGGCCTTCCGCGTCTTCGCCAGGGTCTTGGCGTCGGCCTTCGGACCGATGACGATGCCCTGCCCGCCGGCGCCGTCCACGGGCTTGATCACCAGCTTGTCCAGCTGGTCGAGGACGGCGTCGAGCTGACCGGGTTCGTCGGGGCGGTACGACTCCACGTTGGGGAGGACCGGTTCCTCGCCGAGGTAGTACCGGATGAGGTCCGGGACGTAGGTGTACAGCAGCTTGTCGTCCGCGATGCCGTTGCCGACGGCGTTGGCGAGGGTGACCTTTCCGGCCAGGGCCGCGGTCATGATGCCCGGGCAGCCGATCACCGAGTCGGGGCGGAAGTGGAGCGGGTCGAGGAAGTCGTCGTCGAGCCGCCGGTAGACGACATGGACCGGTACCTCGCCCTTGGTGGTCCGCATCCACACCCGGTGGTTGCGGCACACGAGGTCGTGGCCCTCGACCAGCTGCACGCCCATCAGCCGTGCCAGCAGGGCGTGTTCGAAGTAGGCGGCGTTGCTGGGGCCGGGGGTGAGGACGACGACCCGCGGGTCCGCGGTCCCCTCGGGCGCGGCGGCCCGCAGGGCGGCGAGCAGCCGCGCGGGATAGCCGTCCACCGGCACGACGTGCTGCCCGTCGAAGAGCGAGGGGAACACCCGGGTCATCGCCCGCCGGTTCTCGATGACGTACGACACCCCGCTGGGGACCCGCACGTTGTCCTCGAGCACCCGGAAGTCCCCCGCCTCGTCCCGGACGAGGTCGATGCCGGCCACGTGGATGCGTACCCCGCCGGGCGGGTCGACGCCGTGGGCGGCGCGGTGGAAGTGCGGGGAGCCCAGCAGCAGCCGCCAGGGGACGACGCCGTCCTCGAAGGCGCGGCAGGGCCCGTAGGCGTCGGCGAGATAGGCCTCCAGGGCTCTGACCCGCTGAGCGACCCCTCGTTGTACGAAATCCCATTCCAGCGCGTCGAGGATCCTGGGCACCAGGTTCAGCGGCCAGGGACGCTCCTCGCCCGCGAAGGCGTAGGTCACCCC
Organism: Streptomyces sp. NBC_00080; assembly: GCF_045041255.1. Lineage (NCBI taxonomy): Bacteria > Bacillati > Actinomycetota > Actinomycetes > Kitasatosporales > Streptomycetaceae > Streptomyces > Streptomyces sp. NBC_00080. The sequence goes on along the minus strand of NZ_CP108235.1, from coordinate 4,477,386 downwards.
GCGGTCGGTGAAGGCGCGGGCCATCTGGTCGGCCCTGAAGCGCAGTTCACCCGGTTCGATCGGCTGCAGCGCGGCCAGTACCGGCTCGTAGGCGGTCCTGACCTCACCCGGCCGCTCGAACATTTCGTCCCACGCGTCGGCCAGCGCGTACGCGTCAAATATGTCCGCCATGGGCCGACGTTAAGTGGGCTACGTGACACGGCGATCACTCCGGCATTTCCGGGAGTGCACGGGTGCTCGGTGTGCCCGCGGGGCATCGCGGGTGTGGTGGCCCGTGGCCTGGCCCGGCCGGACTCCCCCGTGGTCCGGCCGGGTTGGCTGTGCCCTCCCCCGAGTGGGGAGCACCCGGGGGCAAGCGGAACCCACCTTGCCTTGCCGCGAGCGCCCGGCACCACCGTCAGCTTGTTGCAGTGCGAGGGGAGGAGGCCGGGAGAAACAGGAACAGACCGGTGGTTTTCTCGGGCGTCGGCCGGGGCAGCCGTGTTGCGGAGCCGGTCCGGGCCGCGCATAGTTGCGCTCCGGAAGCGGCGTACGGCGGGGGTGGGATGGGCGATGGCCGGGCACGGGACGGAGGAGCATCCACACGGTGCCGACCGACTGTGCGAGGCCGGGGATCGGGTGTATTCCCGGGCCGTGCGGCGCGGTCGGGTGGCGCGGACGGACGCCGAGCCGGTCCCGTGCCTCCTGGAACTCGCCCTGTTGCACCCCGACCCCGACGACATGGACTGGCTGGTGCCGACCTCCCCGCAGGAGGTCATGACCCGTCTGCTGCGCGGACTGTACGACGAGGTGAGCGCGAGCGGGCGCCGGATGGGCTCGGCGGTCGCCGCCTTCGAGTGGTACGCGGGCCTGGGCGGCCCGGCGCGGGGCGGGACGGCCGGCGAGGGCGCGGCGATCCGGGTACTGGACGGCGCCTCCCGCATCCAGGCCGCCCTGGACGCGGCGACCGTGGCGTGCACGACCGAGGTCCTCACCGTGCAGCCCGGCGGCATCCGGCGTGAGCACGAGTTGTCGGAGGGCCTGCACCGGGCGCTGGAGCTGCGCGGCCGGGGCGTTCGCATGCGGGACATCTACAACCATGTCGCCCGGCACGGCCAGGGTCTGCTGACCTACCTGGAGCTGATGGGCGACGCGGTGGAGGCCCGCACGCTGGACGAGGTCATCGACCGGCTGATCCTCTTCGACCGCACGGTCGCCTTCATCCCGGCGAACACCGACCGCACGATGGCCCTGGAGCTGCGCCACCCGGCCCTGGTCTCCTACCTGGTGACGGTCTTCGAGCGGTTGTGGCGGCTGGCGATCCCGCTCACCGCGCCCCTGCCCGAGACCCGGATCGAGGGCATCTCGCACCGGGAGCAGTCGATCGCCGCCCTGCTGGCGGAGGGGCATCAGGACGCGGTGATCGCCGAGCGTCTGGGCATCAGTGTGCGCACCTGCCGCGCGCACATCGCCCGGCTCTCGGAGACCCTGGGCGCGGCCAGCCGGACCCAGCTGGGGGTGCGGATCGCGCAGGTCGGCCTCGACCGGCCGTCCGGGGAGGCGGAGCCGCCGTCGGTCAGTCTCCCGGCGCCGGGGGCCGGTCCGGACCCGGCCGCTGCTCCTGCTCCTGCGCCGCCCGGTTCGGGTTCCGTTCCCGGTCGAGGATCCCCGACTGCCCGATGAGGTAGCCGAGTTGGGCGCGGCTCTCGCTGCCGAGGGTGGTGGCGAGTTTGGCGATGTGGACGCGTGCGGTCCGGATGTTCATGCCGAGACGGTCGGCGATGACGGCGTCGGTGTGCCCTTCGACGAGGAGGGCGGCGATGGCCTGCTGCCGGGGGGTGACGCCGTTGAGGGACGGGCGGTGCACCGCCTGCGGGTACATCGGGGTGGCCAGCCGCCAGAGGCGGTCGAAGGTGATGGTGAAGTACGTGAGGAGGGCGGGGTGGCGGACCTCCAGGGCCAGTCGGCCGTCCTCGCCGGCGGGGATGAAGGCGACCTTGCCGTCGATGACGATCAGGCGGTCGGTGACCTCGTCGAGGGTCCGGGCCGCCACGTCGCCCCGGAGCTGCTCGTAGCGGGCCAGGACGAGGGGCTGGTGGCGCTGGGTGTGCTGGTAGAGGGTGCGGATGCGGCAGCCGCGGTCGAGCAGGGCCTGGTCGCGAGCCATGGCCACGGTCTGGGCCGTCTCCCCGCGCGGCCCGCTGTAGTGGACGTTGGGCTGGATGCAGAGCAGTTCGTCCGTCGCCTCGGCCGTCGCCTCGGTGATGGCCCCGTTGATCTGTTCCGTGCCGCTGAGGAGCCGCAGGGAGGCGGGATCGGCGGCGGCGGTGCGGCTGCCGGTGATCCGCATCAGGGGTTCGAAGAGGGTCGCCAGTCGTTCCTCGCGGCGCCGTTCGTCGGCGATGCGGGTGCCCGAGGCGCGCAGCAGCCGGTGCAGGGCCAGGGCGGGGGAGACGGGTTCGAGCTGGTCCGGGTCGTCCACGACCGGGTGCAGCAGGCCGAAGGACAGCAGACAGGGCGCCGCCGTCTCGGCCTCCTCGGTCTTGACCCGTCCGTCGCGCAGGGCCGCCTCGTAGAGGTTCGTGCCGGCGGCGCACAGGTTCTCCACGCCGTGGTGGGCGTGCGGCGGCGCGTTCACTGCGGATCTCTCTCCCGTTCGAGGACGGCGGACGGTGGACGGCGGACGGTGGACGACGACGGCGTGCGGTCGACTGCGGGCGGCCGGGAGGTGCGCGGCCCCGGCCGGGCGCGGGCGTGCCGTTCCCGGTTCTCGGTCCCGGGCCCGCCCGCGGGGTCAGGGTTCCTGTTTGAGGATCCCCGACTGAGCTATGAGGAAGCCGAGTTGGGCGCGGCTGCCGCTGCCCAGAGCCGTGGCGAGTTTCGCTATGTGGGCTCGGCAGGTGCGTACGTTCATGCCCAGACGGCGGGCTATGGCCTCGTCGACATGCCCCTCGACGAGGAGCTTGGCGATGGAGTGCTGGATGTCCGTGATGCCGTCGGGGGCGGTCTCGTAGGGGGCGCCGGTGGCCAGCGGGACCGCGCGGCCCCACATGAACTCGAAGACCTTGATCAGGTAGCGGACGAGTCCCGGGTGCCGGAGCTCGAGGGCGACCTGTCCGTCGTCCCGGGTCGGGATGAAGGCGACGGTCTCGTCACAGATGATCAGCCGCTCCACGAGTTCGTCGATGGTGCGGTACTCCACCTTGCCGTCGGTGAACTGGGAGACGTAGGCCAGCGTCTCGGGGCTGTACCGGGCCGTGTGCTGGTAGAGGGTCCGGATCCGGCAGCCGCGTTCGATCAGCGGCCGGTCGCGCTCGAGGCCCTGTACGAGCGTGTGTTCGAGGCGCCGGCGGCTCGGCTGGACGGTGAGCATCTCGGTCTGGCACTGGGAGGTGGCCAGATCGAGTGCCGCGTTGATCCGGTCGATGCCCTCCAGCACCGTGATCGAGTGTGTGGTCGGCGTCGGCTGGGCGCTGAGGGTCATGAACGGCTCGAAAGCGTCGGCGAGTTCGACCGACAGCCGTCTGCGCTGGGTGATCTCGCGCTCGATCGGGTTGAGCAGCTGGGACAGGGCGATCGACGGGGGCACCGGACGTAGCCAGTTCGCGTCGTCGGGGTCCGCATGAAGCAGGGCGAACTCCATCAAACACGGAGCAGGCTCCACGTCGGCACGGGCTATGCGGCCCGTCCGAAGAGCGTTCCCATAGAGACGGCGACCTTCCTCGCACAGCTCAGTCGACGCATGAGGATGTGTCTGCTTTGTCTCATTTTTCGTCAAATCTCCACCCCCCAGGGTCCTGAACGTGCAGGAACATGATGCATCGATTGTGTGGCCATGACGTGCCCGAATGGGCCATCGTCGTAGTGGACGGGGGAGAGGTGACCTTCAAATGAGGACGAAGCCGACTATGCATAAGAGAATGCTTCGCTCGGCGCTTGCCGCCGCCTTCTCCGCCGCCTTGGCCTTCGGGGCGCTGAGTGGCCTTGCGGGAACGACGGGTGACACGGCGCGCGACAGTACCTGGAGCACGGGTACCGAGACCGTCGCGGCGCCCGCGGACAGTACGTGGGTCGCGCCCAGTGACAGCACGTGGGTGATCACGGCGGCAGACGTGCCGGGTGACAGCACGTGGGTCGCTCCCGGCGACAGTACGTGGGTCGCCGAGTCATGACCACTCCACCCGACGACCGCTCCTTCCGCCGCGAAATGGCCACCGCCTACCGCTCCGGCTGGCACTTCATCGACCTGGTCACCGCCATCCCCCACAGTGGTGACTCGTTGATGGTGACCGTGTTCGGCGAGCCGGTGGTCGTGACGCGCGACGAGGACGAGGACGTACGGGCCTACCGGTGCCTGCGCAAGCCCCGGGGGGCGCCGCAGCCCGTGCGGTGCGCCATTCGTTACGGAATGATCTTTGTGAACCTGGACCAGCGGGACCACAGGCTCGTGGAGCCCGAGACCCCGCCCCTGAAGACCATCTCAGCCACCCCCCGCAGTGCCTGACGCGATTCCCCCGTCGTAACAGATCGCTCAGGTGCTTCCCCCCGCAGCGGCGTCACCGTGACCTGAACACGGTGACGCCGCTGTAATTTGCGGGGACATTTCCGCACATGCACCCGCTTGAGCGTTGGCCGAAAAACGACGGGGACGGATCTGGTCATCCGCCATGCCTCACCCGCGTCAGCCGCGACCCATCGCCCGGGTCAGCTCGATCTCGATCACCACGCGCGCGGGGTTCGGGCTCGGCGTGCGCCCGTAGCGCTCGGCGTACCGGCGCTCAGCCTCCGCGACCCGGTCCGGCTCCCCTCGCACGTACGCCCTGCCCTCCAGGGTGGCCCAGCGCCGGCCGTCCACCTGGCACACCGCGACCCGGGCGCCGTCCGGCCCCGCCGCCAGGACGTTGCCGACCTTCGTGCTGCGCTTGTCGGCGATGACCCGAGCGAGTCGGGCCCCGGGTTCGTATGTCACTCCGACCGGAACCACGTGCGGACCGCCGTCCGGACGTGGTGTGGTCAGTGTGCACAGGTGCCGTTCGCGCCAGAAGGCGAGATACGGCGCGTCCGGGGCGCCCGGGTCCTGGGGGTATGCGGCCATGGTCCGGAACCTAACCCGTTCCCGGACTCCCGCGCACACCTTGAGCGGAATAGACTCAACTTTGTGTACGCTGACTGAGTCAGACACGGGAGACTGCTGACGCCAGGAGGAGAAAGCGACGTGGACGCCGAGCTGACCAACCGGAGCCGGGACGCGATCAACGCGGCCAGCAACCGGGCCGTGTCCCAGGGACACGCCGACCTCATCCCCGCCCATCTGCTGCTCGCTCTGCTCCAGGGGCAGGAGAACGACAACATCGTCGACCTCCTCGCCGCCGTCGACGCGGACCAGGCGGCCGTGCGGGCCGGGGCCGAGAAGGTGCTCGGCGCGCTGCCCAGCGTGACCGGGTCCACCGTCGCGCCCCCGCAGCCCAACCGCGAGCTGCTGTCCGTCATCGCCGACGCGCAGAGCCGGGCCGCCGACCTGGGGGACGAGTACCTGTCGACCGAGCACCTGCTCATCGGCATCGCCGCCAAGGGCGGACAGGCCGCTGACGTGCTGGCCCGGCAGGGCGCGACCCCCAAGAAGCTCCAGGAGGCCTTCCAGAAGTCCCGCGGCGGGCGCCGGGTGACCAGCGCCGACCCCGAGGGGCAGTACAAGGCCCTGGAGAAGTTCGGGACGGACTTCACCGCCGCCGCCCGCGAGGGCAAGCTCGACCCGGTGATCGGGCGGGACCAGGAGATCCGGCGCGTCGTGCAGGTCCTCTCCCGGCGCACCAAGAACAACCCCGTCCTCATCGGCGAGCCAGGCGTCGGCAAGACCGCCGTCGTCGAGGGGCTCGCCCAGCGGATCGTCAAGGGCGACGTGCCCGAGTCCCTCAGGAACAAGCGGCTCGTCGCGCTCGACCTCGGCGCGATGGTCGCGGGCGCCAAGTACCGGGGCGAGTTCGAGGAGCGGCTGAAGACCGTCCTCGCCGAGATCAAGGACTCCGACGGGCAGATCATCACCTTCATCGACGAGCTGCACACGGTCGTCGGCGCGGGCGCGGGCGGCGACTCCGCGATGGACGCCGGCAACATGCTCAAGCCGATGCTCGCGCGCGGTGAGCTGCGCATGGTCGGCGCGACGACGCTCGACGAGTACCGGGAGCGGATCGAGAAGGACCCGGCGCTGGAGCGCCGCTTCCAGCAGGTGCTGGTGGCGGAGCCGTCGGTCGAGGACACCATCGCGATCCTGCGCGGCCTCAAGGGCCGCTACGAGGCCCACCACAAGGTGCAGATCGCGGACGCGGCCCTGGTGGCCGCCGCGACCCTCTCCGACCGGTACATCACCTCCCGCTTCCTCCCCGACAAGGCCATCGACCTGGTCGACGAGGCGGCCTCCCGCCTGCGCATGGAGATCGACTCCTCGCCGGTCGAGATCGACGAGCTCCAGCGGTCCGTGGACCGGCTGAAGATGGAGGAGCTGGCGCTCAGCAAGGAGACGGACGCCGCCTCCCGCGAGCGGCTGGAGAAGCTGCGCCGCGACCTCGCCGACCGGGAGGAGGAGCTGCGCCTGCTCACCGCCCGCTGGGAGAAGGAGAAGCAGTCGCTCAACCGGGTCGGCGCGCTGAAGGAGAAGCTCGACGACCTGCGCGGCCAGGCCGAGCGCGCCCAGCGCGACGGCGACTTCGACACCGCCAGCAAGCTGCTGTACGGCGAGATCCCGACCCTGGAGCGCGACCTGGAGGCCGCGTCCGAGGCCGAGGAGGAGGCCGCGAAGGACACCATGGTCAAGGAGGAGGTCGGCTCGGACGACATCGCCGACGTCGTCGCCTCCTGGACCGGCATCCCCGCGGGCCGCCTCCTGGAGGGCGAGACGCAGAAGCTGCTGCGCATGGAGGAGGAGCTCGGCCGCCGCCTCATCGGCCAGGCGCAGGCGGTGCAGGCCGTCTCCGACGCCGTACGCCGCTCCCGCGCCGGCATCGCCGACCCCGACCGCCCCACCGGCTCCTTCCTCTTCCTCGGCCCGACCGGCGTCGGCAAGACCGAGCTGGCCAAGGCCCTCGCCGACTTCCTCTTCGACGACGAGCGGGCCATGATCCGCATCGACATGTCGGAGTACGGCGAGAAGCACAGCGTCGCCCGCCTGGTCGGCGCGCCCCCCGGCTACATCGGCTACGAGGAGGGCGGCCAGCTCACGGAGGCGGTGCGCAGGCGCCCGTACAGCGTGGTCCTGCTGGACGAGGTGGAGAAGGCGCACCCGGAGGTCTTCGACGTCCTGCTCCAGGTCCTGGACGACGGCCGGCTGACCGACGGCCAGGGCCGCACGGTCGACTTCCGCAACACCATCCTGGTGCTGACGTCGAACCTGGGCAGCCAGTACCTGGTCGACCCGGTGACCACCGAGGCGGAGAAGAAGGAGCAGGTCCTGGAGGTGGTGCGGGCCTCGTTCAAGCCGGAGTTCCTCAACCGGCTCGACGACCTGGTCGTCTTCTCGGCGCTGAACAAGGAGGAGCTGGAGCGGATCGCCCGCCTCCAGATCGACCGCCTGGCCAAGCGGCTCGCCGAACGCCGCCTCACCCTGGAGGTCACCGACGCGGCCCTGGCCTGGCTCGCCGACGAGGGCAACGACCCGGCGTACGGCGCCCGCCCGCTGCGCCGCCTGGTCCAGACGGCCATCGGCGACCGGCTCGCCAAGGAGATCCTGGCAGGCGAGATCAAGGACGGCGACACGGTCCGGGTGGACACCTTCGGCGAGGGCGAGGGCCTGATCGTGGGCCCGGCGACCGGCAAGACGCTGTAGCGCCACCGCCACCGCCACCGCCACCGCCACCGCCACCGGCCCCCGCCTGCCCGGTCACCTCACGTCGTGAACGCCGAGTACCGCACCCGTACGGTCTCGGCGTTCACCTGCGTCACGTCCACGTTGACGTAGTAGGCGTCCGTCCCGGGGCGGTCGGTGACGTCGAGCTGGAAGCAGTAGTCCGAGCCGTGCCCACAGGCCTGGGTCCCGGGGCCGCCCGGCTCGGGCGCCTCCGGATAGGTGCCGGCCAGCCAGGCGTCGAAGCCCGCGCGCGGCATCCGGAAGTCGGCCTGGTAGTTCGTGTCCAGCCAGGACTGCACCGTGCACGAGGTGTCCTCGGCGCCCGCCGGCAGCTCGGCTCCGCCGAACGCCAGCGCCTCGGCACAGGGCACCTTCTTCAGCCGGGTCCCGTCCTGTTCCGCGTCGTCGGTCAGCACCCAGACGACGGCCAGCACCAGCAGGCCGGCCACCAGCAGCACCGGCAGGGCCAGGACCGCCGCCACCACACCCCACCTGGTCCGGCCCCGTGGCACCGGCCCCGGCGATACTCCGGCCGCGCTTCGCCCGTTCGCCATGCGATTCCCCTCCACCTGTCACCGCCCCTTCGCGCAACAGGCCGGATCATGTCAGCTCACGGCTGACAGGCCCGTGCTGGGCTTGCCACCCCCCTCCCCGCATGGGGGAGGATGGCGGGATCCGTACGAAGGGAAAATCACGGTGAGTATCGACCCGTCCTCGATTCCGAACTTCGGGGGCCAGCAGGAGCCGCAGCCCCAGGGTGGACCGGCGGGCCCCGTCGTCCCGGATCAGGATCTCGTGAAGCAGCTCCTCGACCAGATGGAGCTGAAGTACGTCGTCGACGACGAGGGTGACCTCGCGGCGCCGTGGGAGGAGTTCCGTACGTACTTCATGTTCCGCGGCGAGGGTGACCAGGCGGTCTACTCGGTGCGGACGTTCTACGACCGGCCCCACAAGATCGACGACAAGGTGGCGCTGCTCGAGTCGATCGACGACTGGAACCGCCGCACCCTGTGGCCGAAGGTCTACACCCACACCCACGACGACGGCACCGTCCGCCTCATCGGCGAGGCGCAGCTGCTGATCGGCGCCGGTGTGAACATCGAGCTCTTCGTCTCCTCGACGGTGAGCTGGGTGCGGGCGGCGATCGAGTTCGACAAGTGGCTCGTGGAGCAGCTGGGCCTGGAGTCGGCGGTCAACGACGCCGACGAGAAGCCCGAAGACGGCGCCGAGGGCGCCGAGGGCGACAACTAGGTCCCCATCCTGCCTGTACGCCGAGCGGGCGCCCGTCCACAGCCTGTGGACGGGCGCCCGCTGCCGTGTGCTCGCTCCCGTGTGCTCGCTCCCGCCCGGCGCCGTCAGGACGCCAGTGCCGTCAGCCCGCCGTGACCCGGGCGACGCCTCGTTCGCGTACATGTTCGCGTGGGGGCCCACGGGGTTACGCACTCGAGAGACAGTGAGCTGTTGTGTACACATGAGACACTCGGTACCTTTGGGTGCATGACGCAGCCCATGCCCATAGAGTCCATCCGCGATGTCCGGGCACACCTGGCCGAGGTCGTGGAGCGGGCCGACCGGGACGACGTACCTACCGTCATCACCCGGCGCGGCAAGCAGGTCGCCGCCGTGGTGTCCATCGAAGTGCTGCGCAAATACCAGGAGTGGGAAGAGCGCGAGATCAACCGGATCATCGACGAGCGCATGGCCAACCCGGCACCCGGCATCCCGATCGAGGACATCATGAGGGAGACGCTGGCGCGCAGTGAGTGAGTACCGCACCGTCTTCCGAGCCGAGGCTCAGGCCGAACTCCGCAAGGTGCGGCGAGACATGGCCCTCCGCGTTTTGGCCAAGCTGGCTGAGCTGGAGAACGACCCGATGGGGTTCAACACAACGGCCCTCGTCTCCCAGCCCGGCCGGCGGCGCCTACGGGTAGGGGACTACCGCGTGATCTACACCATCGACAACGGCGAGCTGGTGGTGTGGGTCGTACACGTCGGGCATCGCTCCACCTCTACGACACCTGAGCACTCCTGACATCGGGTCAGAATATCCAGACGATCCAGCACGGGATCAGTGAAGAGGCCGGGCCCGTAACAGCCTGCACCGCAGGCGATGCAGGTGCCAGGCCGACCGGAGTGAGAGGGGAGACCGTGCCGCAGGAAAGGCGACGTGCGGATACGTCGTGAGGGAGACGCCACGATGAGGGCGAGGGTTGCAGCGGCTGCCGCGCTGGTGCCCCGACGGCTCGAGGCAGAAGCTGCCGGAGCCGAACGGCGGTCCGCGTTCTGGTCGAGTGCAACGCCCCTGCCGAGCTGACGGAAGATGACGTCCGAGGTCGGAACCGCCGAGAGGCGCCCGCCCACACCTCGTGGCCGGACACTCCACGCGTGCCGTCAGCCCGCCAGCGCCTTCAGCCGGGTGGCCGCTTCCTCCAGCACGCTCACCCGCTTGCAGAACGCGAACCGTACGAAGGGCGCGCCCTCCTCGCGGTGGTCGTAGAAGACGGCGTTCGGGATGGCGACCACGCCCGCCCGCTCGGGCAGCGAGCGGCAGAAGGCGAAGCCGTCGGACTCGCCGAGGGGGCGGATGTCGGTGGTGACGAAATAGGTGCCCGCCGGGCGGAAGACCGCGAAGCCCGCGTCCGCGAGCCCCGCCGCCAGCAGGTCGCGCTTGACCCGCATGTCCGCGCGGAAGTCGGCGAAGTAGCTGTCGGGCAGGGCCAGCGCCTCGGCGACCGCGTACTGGAACGGGCCGGACGACACATACGTCAGGAACTGCTTCGCCGAGCGCACCGCCGTGACCAGTCCGGGCGACGCCGTGACCCAGCCGACCTTCCAGCCCGTGAACGAGAAGGTCTTGCCGCTCGACCCGATGGTGACCGTCCGCTCCCGCATCCCGGGCAGCGTCGCCAGCGGCACATGCTCGGCCTCGTCGAACACCAGGTGCTCGTACACCTCGTCCGTCACGACGAGCAGGTCCCGCTCCACCGCCAGCTCGGCGATCGCGGTCAGCTCCTCACGGGTGAGGACCGTGCCGGTCGGGTTGTGCGGGGTGTTGATCAGCAGCAGTCGGGTGCGCCCGGTGACCGCGTCGCGCAGTTCGTTCAGGTCGAGGCGGAAACGGGCCTGCCCGGGGTCCGGGCGCAGGGTGACCGGCACCCGCGTGGCGCCCGCCATCGCGATGCAGGCCGCGTAGGAGTCGTAGTACGGCTCGAGGGCCACGACCTCGTCGCCCGGCTCCAGCAGCGCGAGCAGGGTGGCGGCGATGGCCTCCGTGGCGCCCGCGGTGACCAGGACCTCCGTGTCCGGGTCGAAGGAGAGGCCGTAGCGGCGGAGCTGGTGGTCGGCGATCGCCGTGCGCAGCTCGGGGACGCCGGGGCCCGGCGGGTACTGGTTGCCGCGCCCGTCCCGCAGCGCCCGCACGGCCGCCTCACGGACCTCCTCGGGGCCGTCGGTGTCGGGGAAACCCTGCCCCAGGTTGATCGCGCCGGTCGCCGCGGCCAGGGCGGACATCTCGGCGAAGATCGTCGTCCCGAACTCGGCGAGACGGCGGTTGAGGAAGGGGCGCGCGGTGGAGGTCATGCCCGTCATCCTGCGCCGAAGCTCTGGAGTTCCTCAACTGACGTTCACGGATCGGGACCTGCGCGGGGGCCCAAGGCACCACCTCTGAGCAGGGGGAGAGCCGTCGTTGTCTGTCGTTGTCTGTCGTCGTCGGCCACCCTCGGACGGCCCACAGACGGCCCCGCTGAGGCACCACCAGCAGATTTACAGCGGGCTACATCCACCGTCTGCCACCTGCGATTTTTCCTGCGCCTGCCGCTGTTGGGGGACGCCTGGGGGAAACAGAGTCTGCTCCCCGGCCACCTCGCCGGACGACTGCATGCCAACCTGGGTTCGATACGCGTACGAGATCACCGTCAGATCTGCGTCTTCCACAAGCCACGGTGAGGTGCAGTGGAGGACACCCCCCGAGGTCGCCGGCTCCTCCCCCGTACGGTCCAGCTCGATCGAGTGCACGACGACCAACGCGTTGTCGGGGTAGTACTTCCGCTGCTTCTCGACTTCGGCACGGGTGAGAATCACCTCCAGTCCTGCGGAGGTCGTTCCCTTGACCTCGACGTGCAGCCGGCCTTCCCCCCTTGTGAGCAGGAGGTCGAAGGACTCCTTGTCGCCGACGTCCTTGACCTTCCACCCTTGCGCCTTGAAGTACTCGGTGGCCATGCCGACGCTGCGCTGCTCGATAGCTCGCCGCTCGCTCGACGTGAGCAGAAAGCCCTGTCCCGCCCTGCGCGGCCGCGCGCTGCCCGGGGTGCGCCGGCCAGCGGTCTTCGCCGCACTCCGCTCGGCCTCTAGCACCTCTGGAGTCGGGTCCCCGGGGATGTAAGGGGTCAGCCGCTCTGCGGCGTACAGGATGCCGAGCAGTCGGGTCATGAAGAGGAGGTCCTCCAGCAGGATCTCCTGCGGGGGCAGCTGCTCTCGGTCGTACTCGATGGCCAGCACATTCCCAGGACCGTAGCCCCGCCCCAGGGGTGTCCGGGCGTCCAGTTCGATGGTCTTGTGCAGGTCCGGGCGCTCGGCTGTAGCTTCCGCCAGTAGCGGCCGGGCCCAGTCGACACGGGCCCGGAGGTCTTCGACCCTGCGGGCCTTAAACACGCCTCCGGTCCAGATCGTCGTCCCTTGATTCAGGGACAGGTAGACCCGCTGGCCGGAGGCGCTAAACAGGTAGACCACGTACCAGCCGGTGGTCGAACTGGGCGACTGCTCGCGCCCGAACACTCGAACCCACGGGATCTCCGACTTCAGCCCCGTACCGTCACGCCCCTCGACACCCACGTCTTTGGGCGGAACCCCGAGCGCGGCAGTCAGCCGAGCCCTGTCCTGCCTCAACAGATCGGGCAGGTGCTGTCGGATGACGGCACCTCGTTCCTTCATCTCTTCCGTGTTCGTCGCCGTCCAAGACGGCTGAAGCTCAAGGACTTTGCTCAGGAGATCATCCACGCGGCGCAGCGTAACTCCAAGCGCTGACAACGCACTTGCCACGGCTAGAGGCACACGGTCGACGAGGGTGTGTGTTGGCAGTCCCTTAAGGATCACCTCCTGTTGAGCGACCTGACCAGCGCAGACGCCCGCACAGTGTTCTGCCCGCAGCACCGCCTTGTACCAGTGAGCCCGCATGCAGTGCGTGCCATGCGAGTACTTGACAAGGCTGTGGTCGTCAACTCCTGTACCTCTCCACCGGCCCGGCCTACCAGGTATTTCCCGTCTTTGCCTTACAAACGGTGGATAGGACATCGCTGCACCCCCTACTCTGGGGTAGTACCACCCGTCAACCGAACTGATCCTTCGAACAGTGATCTTTGAGTAGAAGGAGCAACAAGTGATCACCGATGGCCAGACGCGCCTATTGGCGCTTTGCTCGATTCGTGTAGAGGGTAAAAGCGTCGACTGGGCACTCATTGCCCGATGCGCCCTCAGGGGCCACCTCGATGCCCTATGCGACGGGAACATCCCCGAGGAATCACCGGCGGCAAGGAAAGCTCTGCCCATTCTGCGCCACGGCCTTCGCACCCCTCTCAGCGACCACGCCTCTCGCATCGACGAGGAGCTTCGCTTGGCGGAAAAGGTTGGCGCCAGGCTGACCACCGTGCTCGACAGCAGCTATCCCGAGAACCTCCGCACCCTCAAAGACCTCCCACCCTTCCTGTTCTTCCGGGGGGATCTGATTACAGAGGCCGACAGGCACACAGTAGCTGTAGTCGGCACTCGGGACGCGACGGATATCGGTTTGTCGCGAGCGAAAAGGGTAGCGCGAGAATTGGGTGAGGCTGGATTTACCATTTCATCCGGTCTCGCGCGCGGCATCGACACTGCCGCGCATGAGACGGCATTGCACTTCGAGCGTCGCACTCTCGCCGTCCTGGGCACTGGGATCACACGTTGCTACCCCAAAGAGAATGCTGGACTCCTGGAGGAAATCGCACAATCGGGAGCAGTTTTGTCTCAGTTCTGGCCATCTCGCTCTCCCGGTAGGGATACTTTTCCGAGGAGAAATCACGTTACGTCTGGAATGAGTCTGGGCAGCGTCGTAATCGAAGCCTCCCGAACTTCTGGAGCAAAAATGCAGGCGCGTGTCGCGTCCGAGCAGGGGCGACATGTCTTACTGCTGCGTTCGCTGGTAGATACACAGGAGTGGGCCCGCAAGATGGTGGAATCCGGTCGAGCAACGACCGTGGATAGCACCGACCAGATAATCGAACGCTTGCGCGACCCTCGGCCGTCTCATCCCGAACCCCTTACGGAGCAGTTGCGCCTCGACGTAGAGTGATCCACAGCGCTCTCTCTGTAGCCGACTGAGGGTTCAAGGGGTCATCTGTGTCGTATCGCCGCTTCGCCCGCCCGACCCGCGAGAACTGGACGATAGCCCAGTGGGTGGCATGGCTGAAGAGCCAGGACTTCACCCCGTCCGTCACTCCGACGGAAGTAGACGTATGTGCAATCTGCCGCGCCCCAACACCTATAGGGTCTCAGGGCACTCACTTTGCACGGTGCTTTCCGTGCAATAGTCAGTATTCCACGGTCCTCGCCGGCTTCATCCCTATTTGCTATTCAGTGCACGGGGGGCTTGAAGGGGCTCTTTGGCGAGTCAAGAATGAGGAATCGAGTAGTTGGCTCCAGTTACCTCTGGCGTCCCTTCTGTGGACATTCTTGGATAGCCATATTAAGTGCATCGAGGATGCGTACGGCGGGCCATTCGACATGGGCGTCACCGTGCCCTCTTCTAAGCAGCGGAACGGCATCAATCACCTCGACGACCTCTTGTCTTGCATAAAGACATGGCCTGTGGCGTGGAGGCAGGGTGTCTTGACCAAGACGCGCAGCGAGTCTGCCTCCGAGCGGCGCCAACGAATAGTCCCGGACCTCTTCGCCGCCGATCCGAGCGTCAACGGCAAAAGGGTCCTCCTTCTAGACGACACCTTCACGTCTGGTGGCACCATGGCCAGTGCTGCTCGCGCCTTGCGTGACGCCGGCGCAGCCTGCGTCATTGGCATCTCCTTCGGCCGGCAGCTAAATGCGAACCGTGAAGAGGCGCGAGATTTGATAGCGGAGCTTCCCCAGAGGCCCCTTGATCTAGAGACATGCCCAGTGCATGGCATGTCTGATTACGACCTCTTCCTGATGGGTGGATAATCCGCACCTGCTATGCGGTATTTATGTGCACTGGCCCACGGCGGGCTCGGGGGTGCACACGTCCCCTATGCACTGGACTCGCCCTGTCCGCCCCCGCCAGTTATCTCTGAGCGTCGAACAAGCCTCGCAGCAGGTTCCGACTGGCGAGCGAACGGCAAAGACCTCCAAGGAGGCCAGAGGGCTCACATACTGTCCCATGAATTACCGGAATGCTTTTCCAGGCTTTCCGCTTCCCCGCCAGATAGTCGCTTTTGACCTGCACTTCCCTTCTCCCTGCTGTGACGCCCCGGGTCGGCCATAGGGTGGCCGTGAGGGTCCTGCGCAAGCCCAACTAGGTCCGTAGACCCGTCAGGCAGTGGCGTCAGATGAGGCCCGCCCCACGGCGAGCAGGTGAGAGCTGGCGGCGAGCAACTCCGGGTACGGCTCAGCCATCCGCGCGGCTGCGATCGCGGAAGCGATCAAGTCCTCAGTGGGTCCGTCGCCAGGCTGCTGTTCGACTGCCTTGACGAGTGACCAGGCCGGACCCTCGATGCCAAACACCTCTACGTCGATCAGTCCCGACTCCCGCAGTTCGTCGGCCAGTTCTTCCGCGCGGTGGAAGTAAGCCAGGGTGAAGTGATCCCCGTCGTGTACGGCTGTGCGAAGAATCTTGGACACCGGCTCGTGCATGTGCTCGGTGTGCAAGTGGGCATACGTGACATGCTCGAAAAGCGATGCGTAACGGTTGATCGCCGCTGCCGCTACGAGTCCGCCCGGCTTGACCACTCGCCGCGCTTCAGCGAGCGCCGTACGGCGGTCGGCAGCATCGGGCAAGTGGTAGAGCGGACCGAGTAGTTGGACCACGTCGTAGCTGTCATCACCAGCATCCAACGCTCGGGCATCTCCAATGGATGCCGCGCAGACCGCTGCTGCCTGCTCAACGTGACGCGGGACCGGATCCACCAGACGCACGGTGTAACCGTCCTTGACCAGCCACTCGGCATGCACTCCGGTGCCTCCACCGACGTCCAGCACGCTCGCGGGTGCTGGCGGTAGGAAGCGGCGCAGAAGCTCCTGAGTCCTGGCCAACTCAAGACGGCCGTCCGCGGAGCGATGCAGACGCCTGCTTTCGTCCACAGTTTGCCCGTAGAAGCGCAGAACGGAAGGAGCCAATCCGACATTCGACATAACGGCAGTATGCTGTGTACCGGTGGACCAGTCCAGCAGTGACGGCAAGAGAGGTAGTCATGGCGCTACTGAAGTACGAGGAGATCGCCGAATCGCTACGCGCCCGGATCGCTGCCGGCGAGTTCGCGCCGGGTGAGATCCTTCCGTCCGGGCGTGACCTAGCCGAACAGTGGTCAGTGTCGCGTGCGACAACCGTCAAAGCGTTGGACGTGCTGCGTAACGACGGAGTCGTTACGGCCAAGCAGGGGACCGGCTTTGTGGTGACAGAGACGCCCGTCGCACGACCTGCGGGTTCACGGAAGGCTGGCTCCGCACGCATCACAGGCGGCATGCCCTTCCTGCGCGTCGGTGAGCCTGATTGGGCAGAGCCGCCGAGCCGAGTGGCAACCGTGCTCGGAATGGACCCTGGCACCACCACCCTGCGGCGGATTCGAGTCTTGCAGCTCCCGAACGGGAGTCCCCACAGCTACGCGGAAGCTTGGTTTCCGCCGGACATCGCGGAGGCCTCCCCCAGGCTTGCTCAGACCGCACCCATCCCGGAAGGAACGACTCGCTACGTGCGCCGGCAGACCGGCCGCTTTCCCGCAGAGGGAGTGGACGTCACCACGGTTCGCATGGCAACCGAGACGGAAGCCCACCACTTGGGCCTCTCCGAACCAACGGCAGTCGCCGTGGTTCTCCACACCGCCTACGACCAAGAGGGGCGCCCCCTCGTGTGCGAGGAGGGCATCACGCCTTCCCCTCACTACGAACAGGTAGACACCTATGCGATGTAGGCCCGAGTGACCCATGAGAAAGCTGGACCGGTCCGCCGGTCCAGCTTTTTTCATGCCATCCGACCTATCTGACCAGCGCAAACATCCAACTCCCCAATAAAGGGGGTGACTTGGTGCTTGACTGGACCGGTCCACCGGTCCAGTCTATGGATGTGCCGAAGGCCAACTCCCAAGAAGGTCAGGGATGTTCCGGCACGGCTGTTTGACCTGCACGAATGCATAAGGCGGGGACGCTGTAATCCCGCTGAAGGCCAGGCGCAACAGGGTTTCGGCCCGTACTGGCGAGGTGGCCCGGCGACCGCGAGCAACGGCCGGCGTGTGGGGACATGGTCCCCCTTGCAGTGATCTTCCGTACCCCTTCGACCGAGGAGCCCCGATGTGCCAACGACAGCTTTGGGTGTCGCCGTGATGGACCGGACGGCGTCGCCTGTGCAGTAGCTCGGTCCGCGTAGTTCTAGCCTTCGCGGCGGCTCACGCTGCGCCGGTTGCCTCCCTCGCCCGTCCGGTCCCGCAGCTCGCGGAGTCCGTACGGACGGGGTCGAGGGGAGCCGGACATTCCGACCCCAACGGCGAGCGCCCCCGGTGCGGGAACACCGAGGGCGCGGTTCGGGCCGTTGCCACCTTGCAGGGAGAACACGACCCAATGACGTACATCGTGACTGTTCAGGACGCTGTTACCGCGTTTGCCGACTTCATGGAGCCGACGAACGCGGAGCTGGACGCGATCGAGCTGGAGTCCCCGCTCATCCTGGCGGAGGTCGACCTGCTCGACGCGCAGATCAAGGCCCTGGACCACCCCGAGAACGAGGTCGACACCCGCCGCATCCGCCGGGCCCGCAACCGGGTCCTGGCCGCCCGCCGGGACCTGACCAACCGCACCGCCGCCGCGACCGCGCCGGGTGGTGCGGCGTGAAGGCCAAGACCGCACTGCCGGCCGTCGCGATGACGGCCGTCTCGATGGTGCTCACCCTGGCCGTGGTGGTGATGTGGCTGGGCACGGCTATGCCGTGGCCGGTCGCGCTGGTCGTCGGTCTCGGCATCGACGGGGGATGGCTGGCCACCCTCGCCTACGAACGCAGGCTGGCCGCGCAGGGCGACCACAGCAACGGCGTGACCGCCGTCGGCTGGGGATTCGGCCTCATCGCGACCGGCGTCCTGGTCGCTCACGCCCTGCTCGCGAAGGAGTCGTCCGGGGCGTGGCTGGCCGTCGCCTGGCTTCCGGTCGCGGCGAAAGCGCTGTGGCTGGTGCATGGGCTGTGGGAGCGCACCGCGCTCACCCCGTCAGCCCTCGGAGCGATCCGGGGCATCCAGCAGGAAGCCCGGGACGAAGCGGCCGTGGCGCGTGCCCGACTGCGGGCCGAAGCGGGCACGGAGGAGACGCGGCTGACGGCCGTGACGCAGGCCGGGGCGCGCGTCGCCCGCGTGCAGGCCAAGACCGCCGCCACGCTCGCGGGGGCGTGGTCGACGCTGGAGTCGGCGCGTCAGGGAGAGGGGACGGGCAGGGCGCTGACCAGCGTGACGGCCCGCGTCACACCCGACGTCACACCCGCGTGGGATCTGCCCGTGTGGGGCCCCACCGAGCCCGTTCCGGCGCTGGAAGCCGGCCCCGCGCTCACGGACGCTCAGCTTGACGTGCTGGTCGACGAGATCCGGCACAGTCAGACGCCGGCGCTGTCGTACCGGGAGATGGCCGTGCGGTTCCGGGCGGCCGGCCACTCCGCCTCTGAGGTCAGGTTGCGGCAGGCCTGGAAGCGCGTCGCCTGATGGCCACGCTGCCGGTCTACCGGTGGCGCCTGGCCCCGGACGGCTACGCCACCCGCCGCCAACTGCGGGCGCGTGACCTGCGCCCCGGTGGTCAGGGCGTGGCCGCTCAGCTCGAACGGCCGCGCCGCCGCCGGGGCCCGCTGGTCGCCTACCTCTACCGGGTCGACCTGGCCAAGCCGGTCCGGCCCATGACTCCCGCGAAGTGGGCGGCTCTGGCCCTGGCCAACACCGCCCGCCGTACCTGCCCTTCCTGCCGGCGTGACGCCGGATACGTCATTCCTCCCGCGCTCGGCATGTGTGTGCCCTGCGCCTACCCCGACCCTCACGGGTCCGAAGGGACTGCCTGAGATGGGCAACTCCGAGATCCGACGTGTGGACCGCGAGATCGTCAGGGCCGAACGCAAGCTGGAGGCGGCCCGCAACAGCGAGTTGTGGCCGCTGACCGCGTCGGAGAAGCGCAAGGTGATCACCGCTCTGGCGGGCGGTTCCGGCGCGATCTTGCGGGGCAACAGCACGGCCCGCGCCGAGAGCAAGCTGGACCGCCTGACGGTGCAGATCGAGTCCCGGCTGTCGGCGGAGCTGAGCGCGCTGCGGACGGTGCGGGAGACCCTCATCCGCGAGGACGCCAAGGCCAAGGCCCAGGACAAGGCCGCGAAGAAGTCCTCGGGGTGGTGGTGATCGTGTTCCGTTCCGGCGACAAGGTCGCGATCGTGGCCTGCCAGGACGACCCCCGCGCCATCGGCCGGATCGGCCGGATTATCGACGAGGTCCCGCCCGGCCCGCTCACGAACGGCCGGTGGACGGTCAAGGGCGTCGGCCTGTTGATCGGCCCCGTGCTCTGCCACGGCCACGAACTCCGCAGGACCGGCTGACACACAGCCGGGCCGGGACGGCCCCCGCCCGTCCCGGCCCCCACCCTTCCCGCATGTCCTTGCCTGCCCCCGTCGTGGGGGTGCTGAGGAGACTTCCGCATGTCCGAGAACGTCGTTCACCTGCACAAAGACACCGCCCCCGCCCAACCGGCCGTCCTGACCGTGGTCCCCGACCCGGCGCCGGCCGCTCCCGCCGCTCCGACGGCCTTGGCCGGTCCGGCTGTTGAGGCCGTCGACCTGCCCGGCAACCCGCTCGCGGACTGGCTCACCGCCCCCGAGGCGCCCGTGCTGCCCGTGTGGGCCCGCTCGCGTGCGTCCGTGATCGCCAACGTCCGCGCGTTCGGCCGGCTCACCTGGTGGCACACCCGCTACCACTCCTTCCGTACCCCGAAGTACCTGGTCAAGACGGTGTTGCTGGCCGCGCGTGGCTTCTTCCGGGCCGCCGCCGGACTGTGGCCGACCCTCTCGGCGCAGGACCACAGCGCGGTGGTCAAGGCCCTGCGGGCGCAGTCCAAGGCGCGGCCGGAGGATGTGGAGCTGGCCGCCCGGCTCCAGATCGCCCACGGCATCCGCACCCGGGCCCGGCGCTGGCGGTTCGGTGCCGCCGCCGCTGCGGTCGCCGCCGCCGCACTCGGTATCGCGCTGGCGCCCCCGCTGCTGCAAGCCGGCATAGGGGCCGCCGTCGTCACCCCGCTCGCCTACCTGGGACGGGGCAAGGAAACGCGTCTGCTGGACCAGGCGGCGCCGCCGCTGAAGGTGGACATGTCCGCGCAGCAGCTCAATGAAGCGCTGCGGGCCGCCGGCCTCCTCAAAAGCGGCAGCGGCAAGGACGAGAAGGACCTTCCGAAGGTGCTCTGCACGATGGGCCCGGTCCGCGACGGCCGTGGCTGGGCCGTGATCTTCGACCTGCCCCGGGGCGGCGGCAAGACCGCCTCCGACGTCCTCGCCAAGCGGGAGGTCATCGCGCAGGAACTCGGAGTCGACGAGATCCAGGTCATCATGTCCCGCGTCCGCGCGGCCAAGGGCGGCAACGCCGGCCGCGTCTCGATGTGGGTGGCCGACGACGACCCGTACTTGGGCCCGCTCAACCCCTCGCCGCTGGAGAAGGCGGAGAGGTTCTCGATCTGGGACGCGGTCCCGTTCGGGCAGGACGCGCGCGGCAACCGCGTGGCCGTGCCGGTCATGTGGCAGTCGATGTTCTTCGGCGGCCTGCCCCGCCGGGGCAAGACGTTCTCACAACGGCTGCTCACCGCCGCCGGTCTGCTGGACGCCTACGTGCGCCACTACGTCGCCGACGGCAAGGGCGGCGCCGACTGGATGCCCATGAAGGCCGTCGCCCACCGGCTGGTCATGGGCGCCGAAGACGCTGCGATCGAAGCACTCAAGGCCATGCTGCAAGAGCTGCTGGCGGAGATGGAACGCCGGTTCGCGCTGCTGCGGGACCTGCCGACGTCGGTGTGCCCGGAGGGCAAGCTGACCCCGGACATCATGGTCAAGTACAACCTGCCGGTCATCTTCGTGACCATCGACGAGTTGCAGGAGTACTTCACCGCGATGGAGCGCGAGGACCGCGAGCAGGTCATCAACGACCTGTGCCGGATCGCCCGCCGGGGCCCGGCCGCCGGGTTCATCTCCAACTTCGCCTCCCAGCGCCCCGACGCCGAGTCGGTGCCGGCGAAGCTGCGGGAGATCATCACCATCCGCTACTCCACGCAGGTCGTCGACCGCACCAGCTCCGACATGGTCCTCGGCAAGGGCAAGGCCGCCCAGGGCGCAGACGCCTCCGTGCTGTCCGAGGACCACAAGGGTGTGGGTGTGCTGGTTACCGGCCCCGCGTCGTTCGTGACCGTACGGGCCGACTACCTCGACGGCACCGGGTTCGCCGCACTGTGCCGCAAGGGCCGCGCCCTGCGCGAGGCCGCCGGACAGCTCACCGGCGACGCGGCCGGCGACGTCACCGCCGCCGCCGACGCGGCCGGACTGACCGTGCCCGCCGTCGTCTCCGACGTCCTCGAGGTCATGCGGCACGCCCCGCGCATGTTCACCACCGACCTGCTCGCCGGACTCGTCAACCTCGACGAGGACGTCTACGGCGACTTCAACGCCGAACGCCTCGCCTCCGAACTGGAGAGCGCCGGCGTCAAGCGCACCAGCAAGCAAGTCAAGATCAGCGGCGCCAACGCAGCCGGCTACCAGCGCCGCGACATCGAAGCCGCAGTCCCCGCCGAGATCCTCCTCAGCACCGGCAGGTAAAGGGCCCCCGCCCTACCCCGGCCCCACCGGACACCCCCTCCACCCGGCCGTACGCCGCCCTCCGCGACCGCACCGGAGTAGAGGGGGCTCCTTACCCCGGTAGAGGGGCAGGTAGAGGCCCCTGACCTGCAAGGTAAGGCCGGTAGAGGGGGCACGCCCGGCCCCCTGCCAACCCCTCCGCAGCGTCCATCGCGGACCCTGCCCGCCGCCCCGACCGAGCACCGGAAGGGAACCATCCATGTATCCCGAACACGCCCACAACACGCCCGCACTACGGTCCGTGGAAGTCCACCAACCCACCCCCATCACCCCCGCCGCGCCATACGCGGCACCCCTCGTGCCCATGCAGCCCGGCGCCGTCCCGGCGGTGGCGAGCGTGGTCCTGCCGGACGGGCGGGTCGTCACCGGCTACGCCGTCAGCCCCATGCAGCCCGAACCGGTCGCCACCCGGCCGGCCGTGTCCAGGACGGCGGTGAACGTCGCCCTCGGAGGCGTCGGGTTCCTCGCCGTATGCGGCGGACTGCTGCTGCTGACCACGTTCATCACCGCGCTGGCCACGCTGGTCACCCAGCTCATCACGCTGGCCGCCGTGATCTTCGGCGGCTGGATCGCCGTCCAGGCCATCGGCCCGCAGCACGGCAACGGTGGCACCGTCGTGCATATCCGCAAGGCGATCTTCAAGCGCAACCGTTTCAACGGCTAGAGCTCAGCGCCGAGGTCAGCTCTCATGGCGCGCCGCAGCAACGAATGAGCCTCTTTGTAAGCCCGACGGAGTTGCGCGTATTCGTCGCTGTCGTTCGGCACGCCGTCTGCGACTGCAACACACAGATCGCGAATCGCGTGGTGAGTGTTCTCCGTTGCAGCCACAACCCGTGTGGGTGCTGTGATCTCAACTTCGTAGCGACGGCTGATGCACTCCACGTACGCATCCCAGACCGCCGCTGCACGCTCCGTCGACCGCATGTCCCTCGCTCGTGCAAGAGAACCCACTGTGTGTCGCGTCTTGGACAAGACCGCCAGATACGAGCCGTAGAGGACCCGCCTGTTCTCGGTGTTCTGGTCAACCCTGTGCCGTTTCGAACGCCAGAACTCAAGCGCTCCCGCTGAAAGCGTGGCGATACCGCCTCCCGCAAGGGTGCTGACCAGCGCAGTCCATTCCACTCGCCCCGCCCCTCACGACACCAGCGTTCGTCCAAGCGAGCCAACGACACAGGGCGGCCCCCGTTCTCGGCAAAAGTCCGGGGCCGCCCTTGCCCAACCAGCCCACTACAGACCTGTTGGAGGTCATCCAGCATGACGCAACCCACCCCCATCGGGCGAGCCCTCGCCTTACTCTCCCGGATCGAGCCCCTTCGGGTGCTGGACGCCTACTCGTGCATCGGCGGCGGCACCGAGGGCTACCGACGCGCGTTCAAGAACTGCCACATCACCGGCGTCGACATCCAGGCGCAGCCGGACTACCGGGGCGATGCCTTCCACCAGGGCGACGCGGTCGAGTTCATCCGCGCCCACGGCCACGAGTTCGACTTCATCCACGCGTCCCCGCCCTGCCAGGGCGAGGGCGCCCCGACCAAGGGCACGAACGCCGCCCGCAACAAGGCGATCGGCCGCACCTACCCCCGGCTCATCGTCCCCACCCGGGCCGCGCTGGAGGCCACCGGCCGCCCGTACGTCATCGAGAACGTGCCCGGCTCCGAGGTCCGCAAGGACATCCGCCTGTGCGGGGAACAGTTCGGCCTGGCCGTGCTCATGCACCGCTACTTCGAGTTGGGCGGCTGGACCACCGCACAGCCGGCCCACCCCCTCCACCGGGGCTACGTGCGCGGCTACCGGCACGGCGAATGGCGCGACGGCCCATACGTGGCCGCCTATGGCAAGGGCGGCGGCAAGGCCACCGTCGCCGAGATCCGCGACGCGAAGCGCATCGACTGGTCCACCGACCACCTCAGGCTCCGCGAGGCGCTCCCGCCCGCCTACACCGAATGGATCGGGCGCGCCTTCCTCGCCGCCCACACCCCCGTTCTGGGGGTGGCCGCATGACCGCCGTCCCGGCCCCGCTGGACACCGCGCTCATGCTGGCCACCCACGGCGTCCCGCCCCTGCCCCTACGGGCGGGGAAGGCGCCGTTCGGCAACTGCGCCGCCTGCACCGGCAACGCGTGCGGCGGCCGGCCGAACATGAAAGCCGCGGGCTCCTGCTCCTGCCCGAACCCGTGCCACGGGTGGGCCGCCGCCACCACCGACCCGCACGTCCTCACCTCCCCGGCCTGGGCGGGCGCGTGGCGCCGGGCCGCCGCCGTCGCCTACCACCCCGGCGGCGCCGGCGTGACCGTCGTCGACCTGGACGACCCCGCCGCCGTCCAGTGGGCCCGCGAGACCCTGCCCGCGACCCGGACCGTGGCCACCACCCGGGGCGAGCACTGGATCTACCGGGGCACCATGCCCTCATCGAACGCGGTCCGGCCCGGCGTCGACATCAAGTCCCTTATGGCGTACGCCCGTTGGCTCGGATCCGGCACCGGCTCCACCGCCGCTCTCCCGGACGCTGTGCGGGCCCTGGCAGTAAAGGAGCCGTCCCCGGTCCGCAGGGCGCCACAGACGCTCACAGTGCCCCTGAGGACCCATGGGGGCGAGTGCAGGCACCGTACGCCCGCCTATCTGGACCGTGGCATCTCCATGGCCGTGCAGCGCATCACCGAGGCCCGTAGCGCCATCCACGCGACCGTGTACCGCACGTTCCTCGCGGTGCTGTCGACGCACGGACGGTGCGGCTGCCTCACCGACGCCCATGTCACGCGGCTGTTCACCGCCGCGCAGGCCAAGGGCGAGACCGCCCGGCACTGCACGGACGCGTGGACCAACGCCCTGACCACGTTGGGACTGAGTCATGCCTGAGGACGAGAAGAACCCCGCCCGGCAGATCATCGCGGACTACGCGCAGTCCCATTTCCGGTACTTCCGCACCGCCGACGGGACCGTGTACGCGCAGAAGAACGGGCACCCCGTCGCCCGGCCGATGCGCTCGCAGGGCGCCACCGGCAGCCACAGGCAGGAACTCATGGTCGGCCTGTTCAAGGACGGTCGCGGCGTGTTCAACGGATCGGCGATGAAGGAGGCGTTGGACTTGATCGAAGCGCTCGCGCTGGAGGCGGACACGCACGCCGTGAACATCCGCGTTGCCCCCGGCTTCGACGGGGCGACGTGGCTGGACCTGGGCCGCGATGACGGGAAGTCCGTCCGCATCCACCCCACCGGGTGGGACATCATCACCCCCGACCCGCGCGAGGTCTGCTGGAGGCGCACCCAGCTCACCGGCGAACTCCCGCTGCCCGTCAAGGACACCGACGGCAAGGGCATCGACCAGCTGATGCGGCTGTGCAACTTCGCCAACGCCGAAACCGAATGCCTGGCCATCGCATGGCTGATCGGCTGCCTCGGACCGTCCGTGCCGGTCCCCGCGCCGTTCCTCACCGGACCGCAGGGAGCGGGCAAGTCCACCGGGGGCCGGATGCTCACCAGGATCATCGAGGGCATGAGCGGCGACCTGCGCCGGGCCCCGAAGGACGAGGAGAACCTGATCGCGGCCGTGGCAGCGGGATGGATCACCGCGCTGGACAACCTCTCCCACATGACGCCGGACCTCTCCGACGCCATGTGCTGCATCGTCACCGGAGCCGAGAGCGTCAAGCGCGCGCTGTTCACCGACGGGGACGTGTTCCGCGTCGGCTACCGCCGGCCACTCCTGCTGACCGGAATCGACGTCGGCGTCATCCGGCCCGACCTCGCGGAACGGCTCCTGCCGCTGCGGCTGGAACGGCCCCGCGTCCGGCGCACGGAGGCCGAACTGTGGGCGGACTACGCGGAAGTCCTGCCCGTCGTTCTCGGCTCGCTCCTGGACCTCACGGTCAAGGTCCGCGCTGTGGAGGCGGAGACCCCCACCGACCTGCGAATGGCAGACTTCGCCCACCTGTGCGCGCAGTTCGACGCGGCAACCGGTCTCGGGGCCCTCGCCGCGTACCGGGCGAGTCTGGACGACCTGAACGACGACGTGATCGAGGGCGACCTCCTCGCACAGACCGTCCTCAGGCATGCCGAGACCATCGAGCCGGGCGCCGCGCAGCAGATGACGTCCACAGAGTGGCTGCACTGCCTCAGCCTCCTCTACAGCGGCGACGAATGCCGTGCCCTGCCCAAGGGATGGCCGACCACCGGCAAAGTCCTCTCCGACCGCCTCAAGCGCCTCCAACCGACTCTGGCCGCCCGGGGTGTGCTGATCGACTCGGGCCGTACCAAGGCGGGCCGCTACCTCGAAATGACTCGCACGGTCGTCCTGCCCCTGCCTCCACACGAGCAGCAGCGGCTGCACTGATTCCCGCGATCCGCACGCCAGGGGACAAGTAAGAGGAGCACCAGCCCTGGGGTGTGCTCCTCTTGCTGTTCGGCGCAGCGCGCCGCCCCAAGGTCGTGCCGCGCAGCGGCTCCTTCTTCGCTCTGTAAGGCGCACCGAACTACTACAGGCAGCCCCTTCTTTGTCCTAAGTAGGAAGACGCTGCGTCACCTGCGTCACCCGGGCCGGAAAACGGCCGCTGACCTGCGCCGACAGCGGTGACGCAGACGGCTGGCTCTGCGTCATCCTGCGTCACCTGCGTCACCCGGTGACGCAACCGGTGACGCACGGGTGACGCAGCCCCGATCCGCAGCGTCACCAAAAACCGCAGGTCAGAGCCCTAAATGACGCAGGTGACGCGGTGACGCAGAAATCCGAACCTCGGACAGACACGCCCCGAATCCGGATCCTCACCCGCGCACGGAGGACACGCGATGAGTGCTGTACGTGAACAACCGGACCCGCGCGCCACGCTCCGTGGCGGGTTGCCGGATCGCTACCTCACCCCCGACGACATCGCCGAGATGTTCGAGGTGCCCAAAGAGACGGTCTACCAGTGGCGCCGGAAGCGCGTGGGACCGCCCGGATTCCGCATCGGCAAGTACATCCGCTACGACCCCGCCGACGTGCTTGCCCACGTCGCCGAACGCAAGAGCACCGAACAAAACGCTGCCTAACCCAACACCCACCGCAGACAGCAGGGAGAGCCGCGACCTGGCGGCTCTCCCTGCTGCGTGTTGAGAGGACCCCCGCCTCATGGCAGGCCACATCCAAGACCGCTGGTTCAAGACCGAGACGAACGCCGGCGGAAAGACCGTCCGCATCAAGAGCGACCGCCACGGAAGTGGTCTGCGCTACCGGGCCCGTTACATCGGTCCAGACGGCGCAGAGAAGTCCAAGAGCTTTCCCGACGGAAAGAAGCGACTCGCCGAGAAATGGTTGAGCGCCATTGAGACGGACATGACGCGCGGTCAGTACACCGATCCCAAGTCCGTGCGGATCACGTTCCGGCAGTACGCCGACAAGTGGTTGGACAGCAAGACGTCCAGCCCGATGGCCCGGAAGGAATTCGGCCGGCGCCTGCGACTGCACGTCTACCCGGTGCTTGGCTCCCGGCCGATCGGGACCTTCCGGCCCGAACACATCCGGGAGCTCCTGGCCGCGCTGGATGCGAAGCCCGGTGTAGGCCCTTCCTACACCCGGAACATCTTCGCGGACGTTCAGTCGGTCCTGTCTGCCGCTGTGGATGACGCGCTGCTGTCGCGCAACCCGTGCGGTGCAAGGACCGTTCGGCGCCCCAAGCCTGACCCGCATCGCGTAGTCCCATGGGTGCCCGCGCAGGTGTTCGCTGTTCGAGCAGCTCTTCCGGAGCGGTACCGAGCGATGGTCGACGTCGGCGCCGGATGCGGTCTACGGCAGGGCGAGGTGTTCGGACTGGCTGAGGACGCCATCGACGCCGACGGGCGCACGCTTCACGTGGTCCGGCAGATCAAGCATGTGGAAGGGCACCCGGTGTTCGCTCTCCCCAAGGGCGGCAAGAAGCGGGATGTGCCATTGCCCGACTCGCTGGCGGAAGCTCTCCGGGCGCACATGGATGCCTGCAAGCCGGTGGAAATCACGTTGCCCTGGGACGTGCCGGAGGGCCCGAAGGTGTCCGCCCGGCTGATCTTCACGGCGGAGCAGGGGGGCATGGTGTGGCGGAGCAACTTCAACGGCAAGGAGTGGAAGCCCGCTCTCGCGGTCGCGGGCCTCATCCGCCCGGAAGTGGATGAGAACGGGAAGTACGAGTCGGCGCGTGAACACGGCATGCACGCCCTGCGGCACTTCTACGCTTCCGCGTTGCTGGACGCGGGCGAGAACATCAAGGCCATCAGCGAGTACATGGGGCACGCCGACCCGGGGCTGACACTGCGGGTGTACGCCCACCTGATGCCCGACGGCCGCGAGCGTGCCCGTCGTGCGATCGACTCCGTGTTCCAGCGCATCTCTCAGGAAGCTCACGGCCCACAGACGGCCCAGTGAGACTCAGGCGGCCCCTGACCTGCCCTTCTGTGCAGGTCAGGGGCATTTTCTTGGGGAGAACCCTCTGAAGTTCCTCAACTCTGCTTTGGCAGATGAGACGGGCGGGCATCCCCCGTGCACGTGGCGCTCGGACGCCACGCGAGGCGCCCACGGGGGGCCGCTTCGGGGGACACGGAAGGAGGGTGGCGCCATGGTCTTCGGCATCATCCTGGCGGTGATCGGAATCGTGCTCGTGGCGGCCCTGCTGGTCAACGTCCGCAGTCGCGGCGCCGCGAGGTCGTACCGCGGCGGTCGGCCGCGCCGCTACAGCGGCGGCGGCAGCGCGGCCGGCGGTGGCGGTGGCAGCTGGTGGGCCGGCGACAGCGGCGGAGACGGCGGCTCCGGCGGCGGTCACCACGGAGGCCACTCCTGCGGCGGCGGGTCGTCCTGCGGGGGCGGCGGATCGTCCTGCGGCGGGGGTGGCGGATGCGGCGGAGGCAGCTGACACGGGGCAGCTGAGCTCCCCGCGGGGGAAGCCGCATCCGGACCGCGGGGCCCGAGCTGACCACGGGCTCCGCGGTCGTACGTGCGGGGCGGCCGCATCGTCTACCCGCGCTCGCCCCTTTCATGTGGGGCGCGCGGATGCACACCTGGGCCGCCCGGGGTACGCCATAGTTGAACAATTGAGCTGTGGACCCCCCGAGGGATGGAAACCGCACGAAGTTGGGTAAAAACGCTGTGGAGCAACCGCAGTTCATGATTCCCTCTAGACGACCAACGCAGCCCCTCGGACCCCTTCGGACGTCCCGTGCGGACGACCTTCCGGACCGGGCCGACCGGGGCCGTTCTCCCGGCTTCGACCGGGGTGCGCCGACCTGCCCCCTCCTCTCTTTGCGTCTCCGCGGAGCCGATCCATGCTCACGACCCTGAACACCTCCTACACCGACACGCGCGCGGCCGATCTCGCCTGGGCCCTGGGGCGAGAGCCGCTGCCCGCCCTCGCCACACTCGACCTCGAACTGTCCGCCGCCAGGTTGCAGCTGAGACTGCTCGGCGCATCCCACCAGGTGCTGCTGGAGGAGGAGCAGGGCAGTTGTTCCGAGACGGTGGCCTGCCTCGCCGGCAGCAGCACCCCGCTCCCGCTGGGCGTCGCCAAGCGGGTGGGCGACTGGGAGTACGAGTTCGCGGCGCGCGTCGAGGAGCTCTCGCCCGGCCAGTTCGCGGGCCGTGCCCAGGAACTCCTGGCCCTCGTCTCCGAGCACCCGCACGGTCTCGCCGGCGTCTTCCCCGGCAGCCCGCACGCCTTCACCGCGCTGCTCGCCCACCGCAGCGACGGCCAGGTGCACTGGCGCACCTGGCACGCCTACCCGCAGGACGGGCAGCTGGTGGCGACCAGGACGAGGGTGGGTGTCCGGGTCCGGTCGGGCGACCCCGGCCTGTCCGTGAGCGCCTCCGCCCAGGGAGTCTGAGGCACCGGCGGCTCAAACGTCCGCTGCGCGAACGACCTCGGATTCCACACGTGTGGGTGACGAAGGGCCACCATGCAGTGACGTAACGTCGCAGTCGTGATCGAACCGCACGCACCGGCCCCGCCCGGTGTCCGACCGGACCGGGAGCCGCCCCCGCCGGGGCCCGCGCGGCTCCCCGTCCGGCCGGCCACCGGGCGGTTCCTGGTCCTCGCGTGCGTCTTCGTCTGCGCGGCCTGCGGTCTCGTCTACGAACTGGAACTCGTCGCACTCGCCTCCTACTTGATGGGCGACTCCGTCACCCAGGCCTCCGTCGTGCTGTCCGTCATGGTCTTCGCGATGGGTATCGGCTCCCTCGCCGCCAAACGGCTGCGCCGGTTCGCCGCGGCCGGCTTCGGCGCCCTGGAGACGACCCTCGCGCTGGTCGGCGGATGCAGTGCCATGGCGCTCTACGCGGTGTTCGCCTGGACCGGCGACTGGGGTGGCGTGTGGGCCCAGGGCCCCCGCGTGCTCCTCGTCGCGTTCTCCCTCGCCATCGGTGTGCTCATCGGCGCCGAGGTGCCCCTCCTCATGGAACTCATCCAGCGCATCCGCCGCCAGGACGCGGGCGGCGCGGTGGCCGACCTGTTCGCCGCGGACTACGTGGGCGCGCTGGTGGGCGGCCTCGCCTTCCCGTTCCTGCTGCTGCCCTTCCTGGGCCAGCTGACCAGCTCCCTGCTGACCGGCGGGGTCAACGTCGTGGCCGGGGCCGCCCTGGTCCTGGGCCTCTTCCGACGCGACCTCAGCTGCCGGGCCCGCTGTCTGCTGCTCGTCGCCAACATCACCGTCCTCGGCGTCCTCGCCTCCGCCGCCGTCCTCGTCGACGACTTCGAACGGGCGGCCCGGCAGGCGGTCTACGGCGACGGAGTGCGCGTGGCGGTGCGGACCGGCGTCCAGGAGATCGTCCTCACCGGCGACGCCGACGGCCGGCCCCTCGACCTCTACCTGGACGGCCGGCTCCGCTTCGCCGGCCACGACGAGCGGCGGTATCACGAGGCCCTGGTCCGGCCCGCGATGAGCGGCCCCCACGCGCGCGTGCTGATCCTCGGCGGCGGCGACGGCCTGGCCGCCCGCGAGGTTCTCGGCCACCCCGGCGTGCGCCGCGCCGATGTCGTCGCACTCGACCCCGGCCTGGTCAGGCTGGCCCGCACCGACCCGGGCCTGTCCCGCCTCAACGACCACGTCTACGGCGACCCGCGCATCCACGTCGCCACGGGGGAGGCCTTCCAGTGGCTGCGCGGGGCCCCCGCGGCGACGTACGACGTGGTCGTCGCGGATCTGCCCGACCCCGGCATGACGGCGAGCACGAAGCTCTACTCCCAGGAGTTCTACGGCCTCGCCCGCCGCGCCCTCGCCCCGGGCGGCCGCCTCGTCGTGCACGCAGGGCCGGTCGCCGGCCGGCCGCGCGCGTTCTGGACGGTCGAGGCGACGATGCGCGCGGCGGGCCTGTACACCGCCCCCTACCGCGTGGACGGCCTCGACGCCGGCCGCACCGTGGGACCCGACACCGCAGGCGGCTCCCGGGCCCCTCGCGACTGGGGTTTCGTCCTGGGCACCGCCGACACGCGCCCGCCACTGCGCCTCGACCGGCTCGGGCCGCCGCCGCGCACCCTGACCCAGGCGGAACTGACGGCGGACGCGCGGGCGGCGGAGGCGACCCGGGTGCCGGGGCTGCGGCCCTCGACACTGGTGCATCCGCGGTACTGACCCGGCGCCGGGGGCGTATCACCGGCCGGGGCCCGGCGGAGCCGAATCCCGGTTTCGCCGGGTGCTTTCCCGTGCCCGCTGGGTAGGCTCCGATGTCATGGAGCAAGAGGTGTTCGTTCCGGTTCCGGCCGAGCGGTTGAGGGCGGCTCTCGCAGATCCGGCGCAGGTGGCCCGGGCGGTCCCCGGGCTCCAGCAGGACGCGGGCACCGAGCCCGTCGCGGGACGGCTGAAGGTGCGGGTCGGCGGCCACACCATCACCTACCGGGGTGCCCTGCGTGTCTCCCCGCGCGAGGACGGTGCTTACGCCCTGGAGGGCGACGCGACCGAGGTGCGCGGCAGCGGGGTGGTGAAACCGATCCTCACGCTGTGGCTGCGGGAGGCGGAAGCGGGCACGACACTCCGCTTCGAGGGGACGGCGTCGGCGGACGGCCGGATCGCGGAGCTGCCGTCGGAGGCGGTGGACGCGGCGGTCACCCGGCTGCTGAACCGCTTCGCGACGAACCTGGCCGCGGAAACGGCGGAAACGGCGGAAACGGCGGAAACGGCGGAAACGGCGGAGGCGGCGGAAGCGGCGGAAGCCGTGGATGCGGACGCCTTGGACGACGCCGCCGATCACGTCGACGCGGGCAACGCGATCGATGACGTCGATGACGTCGACGAATCACCGGTCCCCGGGGCCGTCTTCGAGGCGGAGGTGTCGCCCGCCGGACTCGAGGACCTCGCCGGGCCCGGAGAGCCGCCCGCCGAGGCCGCGCACGCGCGCCGGACGATGATCGGGCGCAGTGCCGAGGAGGTGGACCACGCCCCGCCGCGCGGGCGCTACGCGCCGGTCCCGGCCCCGCAGACGGTCGTACCGAACAGCACGCTGCGGTGGGCCGCTCCGGCCGCCGCACTGGTCGTGGCGTCGGCGATCGTGGTGGGCAGGGCGCTGCGCCGGCGCGGCTGAGGACCGACACGTCCACGCGGGCCGACAGCGTGGTCCGGTGCCTCGCCCGGCGTCTCGGCCGGTCCGCCACCGCACCGGTCCGACCGCCCCAGTAGGGTCGTCCCGTGAGTGACGAAGACATCACGCTGACCGCGGGCGACGCGGAGGTGACCGTCCAGCCGGGCAACGGCGGCCGGGTCGGTGGGCTGCGCGTCGGCGGCCTCGAACTGCTGCGCCAGGGAGAGCGCTTCGGGTGCTTCCCGATGGTCCCCTGGTGCGGCAGGATCCGCGACGGCCGTTTCCGGGACGGCGGAACCGTCCGCCAGATGCCGCTCAACGCCGCGCCCAACGCCATCCACGGCACCGTCCGCGACGGTGCCTGGAAGGTGGCGCGGCGGACCGCCGACGAGGCCGTCCTGACGTACGACCTGGTGGAACCCTGGCCGTACCCCGGCCGGGTCACCCAGGTGGTCACGCTGACCGAGGACACCCTGACCCTCGCGATGGCCGTCGAGACGCACGGCTCGTCCTTCCCGGCGCAGATCGGCTGGCACCCCTGGTTCAACCGCAACCTCGGCGGCCCGGACGACCAGGACGTGCGGGTCTCCTTCGACCCCGCGTGGCAGGAGGAGCGCGGCGAGGACCATCTGCCGACCGGCAACCGGATCGAGCCGAGGCCCGGCCTCTGGGACGACTGCTTCGGCATGCCCGGTGGTGTCGCCGTCGGCCTCACCTGGCCGGGCCGGCTGGAGCTGAAGGTGACCAGCCCCGAGGAGTGGGTCGTCGTCTACGACGAGCAGGAGGCGGCCGTGTGCGTGGAGCCGCAGACCGGGCCGCCCGACGGACTGAACACGCTTCCGCGCCTGGTCACGCCCCTGGATCCGCTGGAGGCCACCACCGCGTGGCAGTGGACCCGGCTCTGAGTTCGGCCTCCTGGCTTCGCCTTTAAGCTGGGCGGCATGACGGACGTACGTGGCGCGCTGCTGCAGCAGATCAAGGACAAGGCCGTGGTGCACGGCAAGGTGACCCTGTCGTCGGGTCTGGAGGCGGACTACTACATCGACCTCCGCCGCATCACCCTCGACGGGGAGGCCGCTCCGCTGGTCGGGCAGGTGCTGCTCGACCTGACCGCCGAGCTCGACTTCGACGCGGTGGGCGGTCTGACCATGGGCGCCGACCCGGTGGCCGGGGCCATGCTGCACGCGGCCGCCGCGCGCGGGAAGAAGCTGGACGCCTTCGTCGTCCGCAAGGCGGCGAAGGCGCACGGGCTCCAGCGGCGGGTCGAGGGCCCGGAGATCAAGGGCCGGCGCGTCCTGGTCGTCGAGGACACCTCGACCACGGGCGGTTCGCCGCTCGCCGCGGTGGAGGCCGTCCGCGAGGCGGGCGCCGAGGTCGTGGCCGTGGCGACGATCGTGGACCGGGCGACCGGCGCCGACGAGAAGATCCGCGAGGGCGCGGGTGTGCCGTACCTGTTCGCCTTCTCGAAGGATGAACTGGGTCTGGACTGACGGGCCGTATTGACCTGCACTTGACCGGGGCGTGGACCAGGCATGGACCATTCGCCCAGGTCTGGAAAGATGGGGCCGACGATGACGTCGCACCCCAGGTCTAGGTCAGGGCCGTAGTACGCAGATCGACAGATCGCCAACCCGCAGATACCAAGGAGCGGACAGATGCCCATCGCAACCCCCGAGGTCTACAACGAGATGCTCGACCGGGCGAAGGCAGGCAAGTTCGCCTACCCGGCCATCAACGTGACCTCGAGCCAGACCCTGCACGCGGCACTGCGCGGCTTCGCGGAGGCGGAGAGTGACGGCATCGTCCAGATCACGACGGGTGGCGCCGAGTTCGCGGGCGGCCAGTACAGCAAGGACATGGTGACGGGCGCGCTGGCCCTCGCCGAGTTCGCGCACATCGTCGCCGAGAAGTACCCGGTCACCATCGCGCTGCACACGGACCACTGCCCGAAGGACAAGCTCGACGGGTTCGTCCGTCCGCTGCTCGCGATCTCCGAGGAGCGCGTGAAGGCCGGGCGCAACCCGCTCTTCCAGTCCCACATGTGGGACGGCTCGGCCGAGACCCTCGCCGACAACCTCACCATCGCGCAGGAACTGCTCGCCCGGACCGCCGCCGCGAAGATCATCCTCGAGGTGGAGATCACCCCGACGGGCGGCGAGGAGGACGGCGTCTCGCACGAGATCAACGACTCGCTGTACACGACGGTCGACGACGCGGTGCGCACCGTCGAGGCGCTGGGCCTGGGCGACAAGGGCCGCTACCTGCTGGCCGCGTCCTTCGGCAACGTCCACGGCGTGTACAAGCCGGGCAACGTCGTGCTCCGCCCCGACCTGCTCAAGGAGCTGAACGAGGGCATCGCCGCGAAGTACGGCAAGCCGGCCGGCTCCCAGCCGTTCGACTTCGTCTTCCACGGCGGCTCCGGCTCCAGCCCGGAGGAGATCGCGACCGCGCTGGAGAACGGCGTCGTCAAGATGAACATCGACACGGACACGCAGTACGCCTTCACGCGTCCCGTCGCCGACCACATGTTCCGCAACTACGACGGCGTCCTGAAGGTCGACGGCGAGGTCGGCTCCAAGAAGACCTACGACCCGCGGACCTGGGGCAAGCTGGCCGAGGCGGGCATGGCCGCGCGGGTCCTCGAGGCCACGCAGCACCTGCGTTCGGCGGGCCAGAAGATCAAGTAATCCCCGAAGGCACCTCTGGAGTACCTCCGGACCCCCGGAGGTACCCGGAGGTACTA
Organism: Streptomyces sp. NBC_00080; assembly: GCF_045041255.1. Lineage (NCBI taxonomy): Bacteria > Bacillati > Actinomycetota > Actinomycetes > Kitasatosporales > Streptomycetaceae > Streptomyces > Streptomyces sp. NBC_00080. The sequence continues at coordinate 4,442,265 of NZ_CP108235.1, read as the reverse complement.
CGGGTACGGGTGAGCCCGGCGTCTGTCTACGGCGCCGGGCTCGCTGTATACCTAAGGGCATGCCTGACGTCCGGTTGGCCTCGCCGCAGGGCAAGTGGATCCTGCTCACCACCGTGCTCGGCTCCAGCATGGCCCTGCTGGACTCGACGGTCGTCAACGTCGCCCTCCCGCGTATCGGCCGCGACCTGGACGCCGACCTGGCCGCCCTGCAGTGGACCGTCAACGCGTATCTGCTGACGCTGGCCGGGCTGATCCTGCTCGGCGGCTCCCTGGGCGACCACTACGGGCGGCGCAAGGTGTTCGTGGTCGGGGTGGTGTGGTTCGCCGCCGCCTCGCTGCTGTGCGGTATCGCCCCGAACGCGGGCGTGCTGGTCGCCGCCCGGGCGTTGCAGGGGGTCGGCGGCGCGCTTCTCACGCCGGGTTCCCTCGCGCTCATCCAGGCTTCCTTCCACCCCGAGGACCGGGGGCGGGCGGTGGGTCTGTGGTCCGGGTTCGGAGGCATGGGGGCGGCCGTGGGGCCGTTCCTGGGCGGCTGGCTGGTGGACGGTCCGGGCTGGCGGTGGGTGTTCCTGCTGAACGTGCCGCTGGCGGTGGTGTGCGTGCCGGTGGCGCTGCGGCACGTACCGGAGTCGGACGGGCGGCCCGTCCGCTCCGGCGCGAGCGGGAGTGCGGCGGGGAGCGCGGCCGAGAGCGTGACCGGGAGCGGGGCAGGGGGCGGGACAGGGCGTCCGCACGAGCGCTTCGACGTACTGGGCGCCTTCCTGGGCGCGCTGTCGCTCGCCCTCGTCACCTACGCGCTGATCGAGGCCCGGAGCGGGCCCGTAGGGGTCGTCACGGGTGCTGCGGTCGCGGGACTGGTCGCCGGTGTCGCCTTCGTGGCGGTGGAGCGCCGCCACCCGGACCCGATGCTGCCGCTCGACATCTTCGCGTCCCGCCAGTTCACCGCCGTCAACCTGGTCACCCTGTGCGTGTACGCGGCCTTCGGCGGGTTCTTCTTCCTGTCCGCGGTCCAGCTCCAGGTCGTGGTCGGCTGGTCCGCCCTCGGGGCCGGTACGGCGCTGCTGCCGACGACGGTGCTGATGCTGCTGCTGTCCGCCCGCTCAGGCGAACTGGCCGAGCACATCGGGCCGCGGATCCCGCTCACCGTCGGCCCGCTGCTGTGCGCCGCCGGGATGCTCCTGATGCTGCGCGTCGGGCCCGGCGCGTCCTACGCCACCGACGTCCTGCCCGCCGTCCTGGTGCTGGGCTTCGGCATGGTCGCGCTGGTCGCCCCGCTCACCGCGACCGTGCTGGCCTCCGTGGACGTCACACGGGCCGGGGTGGCCAGCGGCGTCAACAACGCGGCGGCCCGCGCGGCCGGTCTCGTCGCGGTGGCCGCGCTGCCCCTGCTGACCGGGATGAGCTCGGAGGCGTACCGCTCGGCCACCGCCTTCGACGACGCGTTCCAGCAGGCCATGGTGCTGTGTGCGGGGGTGCTGGTGGTGGGCGCGGTGGTCGCCTTCACGACGGTACGCCGCCCGGCCCCGGACTGCCGCCGGCCGGAGTGCAGGACGCACGGGAGCGTGCTGGCACCGCCTCTTGAGGGGGAGCGGACGAAACGACGCCTGGCCTAGCCTGCGGAAGGCTCCGCCCGGCCCGCATCCGCGGGTCCTGTGAGCTGTTCCGTCTCGCAGGTGGGGCCCGTACGTGCGGCGGCTGCCTCATTCCCGGTCTCCTTCAGACGGAGGAGTACGCCAAAGAGGTATTCGGAATGCCCGGCGGAACGGTGAACGTGGAAGCATTGTTGGAGCTTCGGCTCGAACGCCAGGATCGGATCGTCCGGGCGAACGGTCCCGAATTTTTCTTCGTCCTCGATGAGGCCGCGATCCGGCGCATCGTCGGCAGTGCGCAGATCATGAAGAATCAGTACGAGAAACTGCTGACGCTGAATGAGATGGAGAACGTCACGATCAAGGTGGCCCCTTTTACGGCCGGGCTCTACCGACAGTTCCGTTCGCCGTATGTGCTCTTTCAGTTCCCGGAGGAGGACGAAGATCTCGTCGCCTACCTGGAGAAGCCGGACGGGCAGGTTCTCCTCAGCGAGAGGTCACCCTTCACGGGGATGGACGCCAAGGATCCCAGCGACTGCCTGGACGACTTCTGGTTCGTGGAGAAGCAGGTTGCGCTGGATCTGACCGAAGAGTTCTTGATGCGGGGTCTCCAGTAGGGAGACGCGGGGGGGGGTGGTGATGTTCCGGAATACTGGAAAGGCGTCGCTCTACGCGTCCGCTTCCGGCGGTTCCAGGGACTCTACGAACCCGACGAAGAGTTTCCAGGACGACACGGGAAAGGATAACTCTTCCCGATCCGGGTGCGCGGAATTTCTCACCATCACTCGCCTGCCGATCGCAAACTCGAGGCAGTTTCCCTGCTGTGCCGAGGACGAGCCTTTCTGTGGGAGCCAGCTCGGCTCTCGGCGCCGGCGCCGTATCGGCCTGCAGGAAGAATCGGTGGGAGTCATCACGCTCCTTGTCTGGTGGATCCAGAACAGGTAGCCATCGGGCGGTCGGCGGCTGGCAGCCGTGGAAGACCGGCGCCTCGTGGTCCTGAGGGAGACCTCCAGGACCACGAGGTCCCGTCCCGGGCCGGGGCCGAGGGCCCGCGGATGGCGCAGACTGGACGCATGTCCATTCACGAAAACCTCCTCGGGGGACCGCCCCCGACCCACCTCCCCGACGACCCCGAGCCGCGCGAGCTCCTCGCGAACGGCACGGCGCCCGCCGACGTCGCCGCGAAGTACCCGACGTCCTCGCTGGCCTGGGCCCAGCTCGCCGACGACGCGTTCGAGCGGGGCAGCGTGGTGGAGTCGTACGCGTACGCCCGTACGGGGTACCACCGCGGCCTGGACAGCCTGCGCCGCAACGGCTGGAAGGGCCACGGCCCGGTGCCGTGGGAGCACGAGCCGAACCGCGGTTTCCTGCGTGCCCTGCACGGCCTCGCCCGCGCCGCGCAGGCGATCGGCGAGCAGGCGGAGTGGGAGCGCTGCTCGCAGTTCCTGAAGGACTCCTCGCCGACGGCGGCCCAGACCCTGGGATAGCCGTTCGCCTGTGTGCCCTTCCGTGGCCCGCCTGGTGTGACCAGGCGGGCCTTGCGTTTTCGGGAGAGCATTGCGCAGTATGTGCCGGTGGGGACCGGGGCCCCCGTGTCGGTAACGGCAGGGGCGGACCGCTACCCGGAGTACACAACAGGAGACAGCGATGTCCCAGCAGGCTCAGCCCCAAGAGGCTTCGGAGCCCGAGACCCCGCATCTCGACTTCGCCGGCACGACGCCGTACGAGGACTACGTCAAGGCGGACGTGCTCACCCACCTCCAGCACACCCTCTCCGACGATCCCGGAGAGATGGTCTTCCTGGTCACCACCCAGGTCATGGAGCTGTGGTTCACGGTCATCGTGCACGAGTGGGAGACCGCCGCGCAGGCGCTCCGCCAGGACCGGGTGCCAGTGGCGATCGACGCGCTGAAGCGGTCCGTCCGCGAGCTGGACGCGCTGAACGCGTCCTGGCGGCCGCTCGGGCAGCTGACCCCGGCGCAGTTCAACTCGTACCGCTCCGCGCTCGGCGAGGGCTCCGGCTTCCAGTCGGCGATGTACCGCCGCATGGAGTTCCTGCTCGGTGAGAAGTCCGCGTCCATGCTGGTCCCGCACCGCGGCGCGCCCCGCGTCCACGCGGAGCTGGAGAAGGCGCTGCACGAGCCGAGCCTGTACGACGAGGTGCTGCGGCTGCTGGCCCGGCGCGGTCACGCGATCCCGGCGGCCGTCCTGGAGCGCGACATCTCGCGCCGGTACGAGCCCTCGGCGGAGGTCGAGGCGGTCTGGACGGCCGTGTACGCGGGCGACGAGGGTGACGAGATCGCGCGCCTCGGCGAGGCCCTGACGGACGTCGCCGAGCTGGTGTGGCGCTGGCGCAACGACCACCTCGTCGCCACCCGCCGCGCGATGGGCGCGAAGGCCGGCACGGGCGGCTCGGCCGGCGTGGCCTGGCTGGAGAAGCGCGCGCAGAAGAACGTGTTCCCCGAGCTGTGGACGGCCAGGTCTCATGTCTGAGCGCCCCGGCTTCGAGCAACTCGCCTTCAGGGCGAAGGAGTTGGACGGCGGCGACGATCTGGCGGGCAAGCGCGCCCAGTTCCTCCTCGACGACGGCGTCTACCTCGACGGCAACTCGCTGGGCGCACTGCCGCGCTCCGTCCCCGGGCACGTGGAGGACGTCGTGCGCCGTCAGTGGGGCGCGCTGAAGATCCGCTCCTGGGACGAGAGCGGCTGGTGGACGGCGCCCGAGCGGATCGGCGACCTGATCGCCCCGCTGGTGGGCGCGGCGGCCGGCCAGATCGTGGTCGGCGACTCGACGAGTGTCAACGTCTTCAAGGCACTCGTGGGAGCGGTACGCCTGGTGGACGGCGCCCGGGACGAGATCCTGGTGGACGCGACGACCTTCCCCACGGACGGCTACATCGCCGAGTCCGCGGCCCGTCTCACCGGCCGCACCCTGCGCGCGGTGACACCGGGCGAGGTGCCGGCGGCGCTGTCGGAGCGTACGGCCGCCGTGCTGCTCAACCATGTCGACTACCGCACCGGGCGGCTGCACGACCTGCCCTCGCTCACCGCCGCCGTGCACGCGGCCGGCGCGATCGCCGTGTGGGACCTGTGCCACAGCGCGGGTGCCCTGCCCGTCGGTCTCGACGAGCACGGCGTGGATCTCGCGGTCGGCTGCACCTACAAGTACCTGAACGGCGGACCGGGTTCACCGGCGTATTTGTACGTCCGCCGTGGTCTCCAGGACCGGTTCGACTCACCGCTGCCCGGCTGGAACTCGCACGCCGAGCCCTTCGGCATGCGGGAGACGTACGAGCCGGCGGCAGGTGCCCCGCGCGGGCGGGTCGGCACCCCGGACATCCTGTCGATGCTTGCCCTGGAGGCGGCACTCGAGGTCTGGGACGGGGTCTCGGTCGAGGCGGTGCGGGCGAAGTCGTTGGCCCTGACGGACTTCTTCCTGGAATGCGTCGCCGCGTACGTCCCCCAGGGGCGGGTCGAGTCGCTGACTCCGGTCCGTCACGAGGAGCGTGGCAGCCAGGTGGCGCTGCGCTGCGAGGACGCCGGGGAGGTCATGGAACGGCTGATCGGGCGCGGGGTCGTCGGCGACTTCCGCCGCCCGGACGTCCTGCGCTTCGGCTTCACCCCGCTGTACGTCGGGTTCGCGGACGTGGAGCGGGCGGCGCGGGTGCTGGCGGAGGAACTGGGCTGATCCGCCGGCCGGCCGGTCGGCCGGCAGTCAGACAGGCCGGGACGGTGGGCCCGGTGGGCTGAACCGGCCGGGTCTCCCGGGCGTACTCAGGGGTACGCCCAGGGGGATTCCCGGCGGGCGGGCCTGCCGGGGCGGCGGAACAGCAGAACCGTTCACCTGGACCGGTTGCCTCTCACCGAGCGTGACATCCGCGTGTCCGCGCACGTCACGGGCCTGATACCGTCCCGGCCAACGGCCGAATTCTCATCTGGTCCGCCAAATCTGTTTCGCCGCTGAGAGGTTGGAGCATGCCGGACGACGTTGTCGCAGCCCGGGCCACCGCCGAGGAGGCATCGGCCTTCGCGCATCCGCCCGTCGAGCCCGACGTCACCACGGCGTACGGCGATCACCCCGACCAGGTGATCGACTTCTACGTCCCGCGTGCACAGGTCGGCCCCGGTGGGTCCGTCCCGCTCGTCGTCGTGCTGCACGGCGGGGCCTGGCGGGCGCCGTACGACCGGCGGCACATCACGCCCTTCGCGGACTTCCTGGCCCAGCGAGGCTTCGCCGTGGCCAACGTGGAGTACCGGCGGGGCGCCGAGAGCCCCGCCCCGGAGGGGACATCCCCGATCGCGGGACGCTGGCCGGACACCTTCGACGATGTCGCCGCGGCCCTCGACGCCCTCCCCGCCCTTGTCCGGGAGGCGGTGCCGCAGGCCGACGCCCGCCGTACGGTGCTCACCGGTCACTCGGCGGGCGGCCACCTCGCCCTGTGGGCGGCGTCCCGGCATGTGCTGCCCGCCGACGCGCCCTGGCGCACCGGGGGATCGGCCTCGCTGCGGGGCGTCGTCGCGCTGGCCCCGATCGCCGACTTCGCGGTCGCCGAGAAGCTGGACGTGTGCGGTGGAGCGGCCCACCAACTCCTGGGCGGAGAAGAGCAGTTCGGCGAGCGACGGCCGTACGCCGACCCCGCGCTGCTGTTGCCGACCGGGGTCGCGACGACCCTCGTCCAGGGCCGCACCGACCTGGTCGTCCCGCAGGCGGTCGCCGAGGCGTACGCGGACGCGGCGGCGAAGGCGGGTGAGGTGGTGGGGCTGACCCTCCTGGAGGACGTCGGCCACTTCCCGCTGATCGACCCGGCGGCGGACGCGTGCGCGGTGGTGGCGGAGGAGATCGCGCAGCTGGCGTGGTAGCCGTGCCCCCGGTCCGGCGGGGTGAAGTCCCCTAGGTCGTACCCGTAGTACCTGAGAGCTACGTCGAAGAAGAGCTCCTCAGCGGGACGCGAACGACGAGCGCCGATCCGTAACTTCCAAGCCAGAAGGGCCCGATGGCCGGGCGCTGTGGCGGGGGAGGGGCGGGATGGCGGAGCTTCGTTTTCGCGGGCGGTGGCGCCGTGCGAGGGAAACGCGCGGGGGGCGGCACTGGGTTCGCGCCCTGTTGGCCGTCCTCGTCACCGCCGCCGTGGTCGTCCCCCTCACGGCCGCGGCGGCCCGGCCTCGGATCCCGGCCCCGGCCCCCGCCGCCCTCGCCCCGCCGACGGCGGCGACGCTGGAGAGGGTGTACGCCGCCAACCGGGCCAACGCCACACTGGCGTCCGGGATGGCCGCCGACCACGGGGACCGCCACCGCGCCTCCGCCGAGCGGGAGTTGGCCGCCCCGTCCCGCAATCTGCTCTCCTTCGACGGCCGGGGTTCCGGCCGTGCGGTCGAGGTCTTCGGGGACCTCGCCCACGCCGACCGTGTCGCCGTTCTCGTACCGGGCTCCGACACCTCGCTCGACACCTTCGGACGCTTCCGCGCGGGAGCGGCCGCACTGCACCACCGGCTCACCGGGCAGACCGGCGCCGGCCCCCGTACGGCGGTGGTGGCCTGGCTCGGATACACCACCCCCGGCACGATCAGCGCCACCGTGATCACCCCGGACCGCGCCGAAGAAGCGGCCCCGGACCTGCGGGAGTTCCTGCGCGAACTGCGCTCCGTCACCGCACCGGGTGCCCGGTTCACCCTCCTGTGCCACTCGTACGGCACGGTGGTCTGCGGCCGCGCCGCCCCGCACCTGGACGTGACGGATCTCGTCCTCCTCGGCAGCCCGGGAACGGGTGCGGCATCGGCGGCCGACCTGCGCACCCGCGCGCGGATCTGGGCGGCCCGGGGCGCCGACGACTGGGTGGCCGATGTTCCGCACGTCAGCGCCGACCTGTTCGGCACGACGGTCGGCTTCGGCACCGATCCCCTGTCCCCGTCGTTCGGCGCCCGTGTCTTCGCGGCGGGCTCCGGCGGCCACAGCGACTACTTCAGGCCGGGTTCGCCCTCCCTGGCCAACATCGCCCGGATCGTCCTCGGCGAGACCTCGGAGGTCACCGGTGCGTGAGACCCAGGAGCGTGAGACCCAGGTGCGTGAGTCACCGGTGCGTGAGGCGCCGGAGCGTGAGACCCAGGAGCGTGGGGCGCAGGGGCGGGCGCTGTTCGGGATCCGGCGGGCCGCCGTCCGGATCGACGCCGCCACACCGCCGCAGCGCGACCGGGCCGTGGACGCCCTGCGGGCACTGGCGATCCTCGGTGTCGTCCTCGGCCACTGGCTGGTGACGGCGCTCGTCGCCGACGGCGGAACCCTGCGGGCCGCGAGCCCGCTGGGGCCCATGCCCTGGCTGGCCCCGGTGTCGTGGATGTTCCAGACCCTCGCGGTGTTCTTCATGGTGGGCGGCCATGTGGCGACCCGGAGCCTCGCCTCGGCCCGCGCGCGGGGCGCGACCTACGGCGCATGGCTCAGAAGCCGGCTGGCGCGGCTGTTCGTCCCGGTGGCCGCCGTGCTGGCCGTGTGGACGGTCGCCGCGGTCGGCCTCCTGCTCGGCGGCGCGTCCTTCGTCACCGTGCACACCGTGGTCAAACTGGCGCTGTCCCCCCTCTGGTTCCTGCTGGTCTTCGCCGTGCTGACGGCCGCGACCCCGCTGCTGGTCCGGCTCAACCCGCTGTGGCCGCTGGCCGTCGTCCTCCATGTGGACCTGGTGCGCTTCGGCCTGGGCGGCCCGTCGTGGCTGGGCTGGGTGAACGTGGTGGCGGGCTGGCTGGTGCCGTACACCGTGGGCGCGGCCTGGACCCGCGGTGAGCTGGAGCGGCCCCGCGCGGGCCGACTGCTGCTGGTCGGCGGCGCGGTGGCGACGGCACTGCTCGTCGGCTGGGCCGGATACCCGGCTTCGATGGTGGGTGTGCCGGGCGCGGCGGTGTCCAACCTCAACCCGCCGACGCTGGCCGCCGTCACCTTCGGTCTCGCCCAGTGCGGACTGGCGCTGCTGCTGCGTGACCGGCTGCGCCGGGCCGTGCGCGGGCCCCTGGCCTGGGCGGCGGTCGCGCTGGTCAACCTCTCGGCGATGACGGTGTTCCTCTGGCACCAGACGGCCATGATGGCCACCACCGCGACGGGCCTGTTCGCGGGCCGCCTGCCCGGCCTGCACACGGTCCCCGACGGGCTGGGGTGGGTGGCGGCCCGGCTGCTGTGGCTGCCGGTCTTCACCCTGGTGCTGGGGGTGTGCTGGGCCGCGTTCCACGGCTGTGAGAACAGCGGAGGGCGATGGGGGCGGAAGAGCGAGGGCCGCTCACGTGTGGTGCGCGTCGGAGGGCGGCCGAAACCGTCGGGTCTGCGGGAGACATGGCATGTCTAGGGTGGTGCGGATGAACGGTGTGGGGGAGTGGCTGACCGCGAGGTTGCGGGTCCTGCGTGACGACCTGTGGACGACCCGGGCGGCACCGCTGCCGTCGTTCGTATGGCTGCGCCGGCTGCCGCACGTGCATGTGGTCCTGGTCGCCGTCGGCATCACGCTGGGCGGAGTGGATCAGATCGCCGACGAATACCGTCAGGGCACGAACTACGGTTTGCTGTGCGCGGCGGCGCAGGGCGGGGCGGTGGCCCTGGCACTGTGGCGGCCGGTTTTGGCGTGGTGGCTGTCGATGACGGTCACGGTGGTCGTGGCCATGGGCGCCCGGTCCCAACTGCTCTCGGGCCAGGCCGAGCCCTACGCCTCATGGCCCTGGGGCGGAGCGGGCCTGATCGCACACGCCATGGTCCTGCTCCTGCTGTCGCTGCGCGTGCCCACCCGAGCCTCCGTCGCGGCGCTGGTCCTCACGGCGCTCGTCACCTACGTCATGGAAGGACTCATCGGCGCCGCCGACTACGCGCCGACCGGTCCCGTGGCGGTGATCGTGTTCGCCGCCGTGGTTCTCGTCGGCAGCTCTCTGCGCGGTCGGCGCGAGGCCCGTAGGCAGCTTGTCGAGCAGACCGGCATCACCGCCGAGGAACGCGCCCGCCGCACCCTGCTGGAGGAGCGCAACCGGATCGCACGCGAACTGCACGACGTGGTCGCCCACCACATGTCGGTGATCTCCATCCAGGCCCAGGTCGCCCCGCACCTGGTGGAGAACCCGTCCGAGGAACTGAAGGAGAACCTCGCCGGCATCCGGAAGAACGCCCTGGAGGCGCTCGCCGAACTGCGCCGGGTGCTCGGGGTGCTGCGCTCGGAGAACCCGGAGGACCCCTACGGGCTGGGCGCGGCCGGCACCGGAGCCGCCCCGGACACCCCGCAGCCCACGCTCGACCGCCTCGACGCCCTCATGGAGAACACCCGCGCCGCGGGGCTGGAGGTGGTCGCCACCGTCGAGGGCGAGGCGCCGGTGTATCCGCCGGGCGTGCAGCTGTCGGCGTACCGGATAGTCCAGGAGGCGCTCAGCAACGCGCTGCGGCACGCGCCGGGTTCCCAGGTGCGGGTGGAGGTCACCCACCATGGCCACGGCCTGTACCTGGAGGTCGTCAACTCCCGCCCGCGCGCACCCGTATCGTCCTCCCCGGGAGCGGGGCACGGTCTGCTCGGGATGCGCGAGCGGGCGGTGATGCTGGGCGGCCATGTCAGCGCCCGTCCGACCCTGCACGGCGGTTTCGCGGTGTCGGCGTTCCTCCCGCGGGAGGGTGCGGCGACGCCCCGCGACGACTCGGACGCTCTCCCCGCCTCCCGCTCCGGAGAAGACTCCGCGGATCCCGCTACCCCCGAGGGCCTCGAACTCGTCTTCCCGGACGACAGGGACGACAGGGACGACAGTGACGACAGGGACGACCGGGGCGGCATGAACGGCATGAACGGCATGAACGGCATGAACGGCATGAACGGCATGAACGGCATGAACGGCATGAACGGCATGAACGGCATGAACGGTATGAACGGCACGGACGCTGTGCACGACGCGGGCGCCCCGACCCCGACAGGAGAAGGAACCCGATGACGACCGGCGGCACCATCCGCGTACTGATCGCCGATGACCAGGAGATGGTCCGGCAGGGCTTCACCGTGTTGCTCAACGCCCACCCGGGCATCGAGGTGGTCGGGCAGGCGGTGCACGGCCTGGACGCCGTCGCCAAGGTCGACGAACTCGCCCCGGACGTCGTCCTGATGGACATTCGCATGCCCGAGCTCGGCGGCATCGAGGCCACGCAGCGCATCACCCTCGCGCACCCGCACATCAAGGTGCTGGTCCTCACCACCTTCGACCTCGACGAGTACGTGTACGACGCGCTGCGGGCCGGGGCGTCCGGCTTCCTGCTGAAGGACGCCTCCGCGGACCGGCTCGCCGAGGCGGTCCGGGTGGTGGCGGCCGGCGACGCCCTGCTCGCGCCCGTCATCACCCGCAAGCTGATCGCCGAGTTCTCCCGTCTCGACGGCAGGCCCAGGGCCCCGCTGAAGGAGCGGGTCGGCGATCTCACCGAGCGCGAGACGGAGGTGCTCACCCTGATCGCCCAGGGACTGTCCAACGCGGAGATCGCCGACCACCTCTTCGTGGCCGAGCAGACCGTGAAGACGCACGTGGGCCGCATCCTGGTGAAGCTGGGGCTGCGGGACCGCACCCAGGCGGCGGTGTTCGCGTACGAGTCGGGGCTGGTGAGACCGTCGGGGTACTGAGCGGCGGCGTTCCCGGCGGCCCCGGTCGGCGGCGTCCGGTGGCTCCCGACGGCTCCCCGTCGGACCCGTAGTACTTGAGAGGGATCCGCACGAACCCCTCTCACTGGTGACGACCTGGACCCCCTCCTCCGCCTACCGTTCTCAACGTGACAGAGACGACGCAGACGCACACCACGCGCCCGGACGATCCGGACGACTCCTACGAGGCCTACCGGCCGCGCAGTCCGGAGTTCCGGGCGGCCGTGGAAGCCCTGCGCGGCCTGCGGGAGGACCTCTTCCACGACGCCTTCGCCTACCGCCCGCTGCCCCGCAAGGAGCCCACCGGCCGCGCCCTTGGCCGTCTGAAGGGCCGCAGGCGGGAGTACGCGGCCTGGTCCCGGCACACGCTGGTCGGGGCGGCCGGTGCCCTGGCGATGTTGATCGCCTGGGCGGACGCGGAGGGCAGCGGCGTCGGTCTGCTGAGCGGGCTGCTCGCCCTGGCCCCGGTGCTGCTGACGCTGGTGCGGCCGGTCGGCGCGTTCTGGCTGTCGCTCGCGGGGACCACCGGCGTCGCGATCATCGGCAGCACGTACACCGAGTGGCCGTGGCTGCCGGGCAGCTTCGCCGCCCACCTGATCGTGCTGACGGTCGTGGCGATACGCACCCGCCCGCGCACGGCGGCGTGGATGTGGATGGTGACGGCGGCCTACGGCTTCGTCGCCGAGACCGTCTTCAGCTGGGGCCACTACTTCACGAACGTCGCGCCCATGCTGGTCTTCTCGGCGATCCTCCTCCTCGCCGTCACCGTCTGGCACATCCGCCGGCAGGCCGAGGAGAAGGTCACGGCCCAGCAGACGGTGACCGCGCACGAGCGCTCCCGCCGTACCCTGCTGGAGGAGCGCACCACCATCGCCCGCGAGCTGCACGACGTCGTCGCCCACCACATGTCGGTGGTCGCCATCCAGGCCGAGGCCGCCCCCTACCGGGTGGAGAACCCGCCGCCGGAGCTGGAGAAAGCCTTCGCCACCATCCGGGAGAACGCGGTGGCCGCTCTCACGGAGCTGCGCCGGGTCCTGGGCGTGGTCCGCGCCGAGGACTACGAGGTCCCCGACGCCCCGCAGCCCACGCTCGCCGAACTGGACGGGCTGCTCTCCAACGTGCGGGAGACGGGCCTGGACGTGGAGAAGACGGTCACCGGCGCGGTGCGCGAGCTGCCGCAGGGCGTGGAGCTGTCGGCCTACCGGATAGTCCAGGAGGCGCTGAGCAACACCCTGCGCCACGCCCCCGGGGCGGGCGCCCGCGTGGAGATCGGCTATGTACTGGGCGGCCTGGGGCTGCGGATAGTCAACGGCGCACCGCCGAACCCTTCCCTGGTCAAGCCCTCGCCCGGGGCCGGTCACGGCATCACCGGAATGCGGGAGAGAGTCGGCATGCTGAACGGCGAGATGACGGCGGAGCCGACCCCGACGGGCGGCTACGAGGTGACGGTTTTCCTGCCGGTGCCCGCCGCGAGCGAGAGTGGAACATGACGATCCGAGTACTGATCGCCGACGACCAGATGATGGTGCGCGAGGGCTTCTCGGTCCTGCTGAACGCGATGCCGGACATCGAGGTCGTGGGCGAGGCGGTCAACGGCCGGGAGGCGATCGACCGCGTCCGCGAGCTCGCGCCCGACGTGGTCCTGATGGACATCCGCATGCCGGAGCTGAACGGCATCGAGGCGACGCGGGAGATCGTGGCGGCGGACGACTCGGCGAAGGTCCTGGTACTGACGACCTTCGACCTGGACGAGTACGTCTACCAGGCGCTGCGCGCGGGCGCCTCGGGCTTCCTGCTGAAGGACGCGTCGGCCCGCCAACTGGCCGACGGGGTGCGGGTGGTGGCGGCCGGCGAGGCGCTCCTGGCCCCGTCCGTCACCCGGCGTCTGATCACGGAGTTCTCCAAACTGTCCGACACCCCGCGACTGTCGTCGACCGCGCAGGCGGCCTACGGCGACCTGACGGAACGGGAGACGGAGGTGCTGGTCCTCATCGCCCAGGGCCTGTCGAATCTGGAGATAGCCGGCCGGCTGGTGGTCGCGGAGTCGACCATCAAGACCCACGTGAGCAGGATCCTGGTCAAGCTGGGCCTGAGAGACCGCACCCAGGCGGCGGTCTTCGCCTACGAGGCCCGGTTGGTGACCCCGGGCTGATCCCGGCCGGTCGGGCCGACCGGCCGCCCGGAACCGGCGGGCCCGGCTGGGGAGTATGCCGTCGGCGGAAAGCAGAAACCGGCTGCTCGCCGATCACGTCCATGTCTTTGGTCGGACCCGTCGGAGGTGTCCGACGGGCGGGGCCGACGTCGCGCGACGCCGGCTCGGAACATGGAGGGGCAGGGCATGAACCCGGTTCAGCAGATGGAATTCCACGCCTCGTGCGGGCATAGGATCTCGGCTCCGGTCGACCGGGGCGGGCAGGACGTCCGCTGCCCCCACTGCCACCAGGTGGTCCGGGTTCCGCAGCCCGACGTTCCGTACGCCTCGCCCGTCCCCGTGCCGACCGCCGCCGCTGATCCGGCGGCCCTGACCGCCCTCTACGTGATCGCCCTGATCGGCGGTCTCGCGGGCGCCGCGCTCGTCTACATGGTCATGTTCGACGATTTCTCGGAGTCCGAGCTGGTCACGATCACGCCGGTGTGGTTCTTCCCGGTCGTCTTCGGCCTGTACGGGTTCGTCTCCCAGCGCCTGCTGCGGCTCATCGCCGCAGGGCGCGCGGGGACCCTCAAGGAGGCGGCCGGTGTGGCGATCGACCTGACCGGCTACTGGGCGGCCCTGGCGTTCTTCCCGTTCCTGGTGCTGAAGTGGCGCAGTTCCCTGCTCGTGTCGCTGGCGGCGGCGGCTTTCTGGGCCGTCCTGCTGTGGTTGTTCTTCACGCTGATCTTCCCGACCCTCTGAGCCGGCGGGGCGAGATTCTCCGCCGGGTCGTTCAGAGATGCCGGACGAATGCGCGCCAGCCCTCTCCGGAGACGGTGAGGAGCGGGCCGTGCGGCTGCTTGCTGTCGCGTACGGCACGGCCACCGGCGACTGTGGGCGCGACCTCGACGCAGTCGCCCTGCTGAGCGGAATAGGACGACTTCCGAAAGCGCCCCACAACCTCGGTCACGATCAGACTTCCTTCATGCTCCGCAGCACGTCCCGGATAAGTCGCGCGCTTGCCTCGGGTGACAGTGCTGCCGATCGTAGTAGGTCGAACGCATTGCCGTAAGCCGCGAGATCCTCCGGCGCTTCAAGCACGGACGTGCCCCCACACGAAGTGCGTGTGGGCCCGGTTCACGCTCGCGGAAAGTCCGGAGAGGGCCCATGTTCCGGCGGATTCATGAGGCGCTCGCCGGGCTGTGGCACAAGAACGTTCCCGTGCCGAACGACCGGGACCGGGACACGGTCTCGGAGGCACGGACACCGGACCCGTGCGTATGGCGGTTGCCGGACCCGTGCGAAGCCCGCTGGCGCGGGTGGGCCAGACGCAACCGCGCGGCCGGCCACTGCCTCCCGTTCCCGCAGGAGGAAGCGTGCTGGCAGTGCCCCGCACGTCCCCGGAATCCCCTTTGGGAAGCCGCTGACGACGTGGTCCGGCTGTACGTCACCGAAGGGGCCACACCCCACCGGGGCGGCCCGACGGTGCCCCAGCCACCCGCCCGTTTGAGGGAGGGGCAGGTGGGCCGTGCATCGCGGGGGCGGTGGCGGAGCGGGGCGTGCGGCGAAGACACCCCTGGTCAGCAGGCCGATCCCCGGCTAGCGTCCGTGCATGGCAGTCGTTGACGCTCTCTCGTTCGACCCCTGGGATCCCGCGTTCGTGGCGGATCCCTACCCGGCCTACGCCGAACTCCGGGAGCGGGGGCGGGTGATCTACTACGAGCCGACCGACCAGTGGCTGGTGCCGCGGCACGCAGATGTCTCGGCGCTGCTGCGGGAGCGGCGGCTCGGGCGGACGTATCAGCACCGGTTCACGCACGAGGACTTCGGGCGGACGGCGCCACCGGCCGAGCAGGAGCCGTTCCACACGCTCAACGATCACGGGATGCTCGACCTGGAGCCGCCCGACCACACCCGCATCCGGCGGCTGGTGTCGAAGGCGTTCACCCCGCGCACGGTGGAGCGGCTGCAGCCGTATGTGCGGCGGCTGGCCGGGGAGCTGGTGGACCGGCTGGTGGCGGCGGGCGGGGGCGATCTGCTGAGCGATGTCGCCGAGCCGCTGCCCGTCGCCGTGATCGCGGAGATGCTCGGCATCCCGGAGTCGGACCGGGCGCCGCTGCGGCCCTGGTCGGCGGACATCTGCGGCATGTACGAGCTCAGCCCGTCGAAGGAGACGGCGGCGAAGGCCGTGCGGGCCTCGGTGGAGTTCTCCGAGTATCTGCTGGAGCTGATCGCCGCCCGGCGCAAGGAGCCCGGCGACGATCTCATCTCCGGTCTCATCGCCGCGCACGACGAGGGCGACCGGCTCACCGGGCAGGAGATGATCTCGACCGCGGTGCTGCTGCTCAACGCGGGGCACGAGGCCACCGTGAACGCCACCGTCAACGGATGGTGGGCGCTCTTCCGGAACCCGGGACAACTGGCCGCGCTGCGCGCCGACCACTCGCTCGTCCCCACCGCCGTCGAGGAGCTGATGCGGTACGACACCCCGCTCCAGCTCTTCGAGCGGTGGGTGCTCGACGACATCGAGATCGACGGCACCACCGTGCCCAGGGGAGCCGAGATCGCCATGCTCTTCGGGTCGGCGAACCGCGATCCGGCTGTCTTCGCGGATCCGGACCGGCTCGATCTCGCCCGCGCCGAGAACCCGCACATCTCCTTCAGCGCGGGCATCCACTACTGCATCGGCGCCCCGCTGGCCCGTATCGAGCTCGCCGCCTCCATGACGGCACTGCTGGAACGGGCCCCCACCCTGGCCCTGGCGGCTGAGCCCCGGCGCAAGCCGAACTTCGTGATCCGGGGGCTGGAGGGGCTCAGCGTGACCCTCTGAGGCGGCCGCCTTCGAGGCGACCTCCGAGCCGGGCGAACAAGGCCCACAGGGCGAGACCTCCGGCTGTTCCGCCCAGCAGGGCCAGCGGTAGTTCGGCGTAGAGAACGCTCCAGTCGGGGCTCTGCTCGAAGCGCCGGAAGCGGCCGCGGACACTGACGGCCCACACCGCGAGCCCCGCGCCCCAGCCGAACGCCATGGTCAGGCAGCCGGCGGCGGCCTGCGTACGTTGTCCCATGCCCGGGACGGACGCACGCCGGCCGCCTCGGGTTCCCCGCCGACCAGGGCCGCTCCCGCACGGTCCGCTCCCGCACGGTCCGCTCCCGCACGGCCCGCAGGCCGGCCATCGGTTGCGCGAGCCGGGCAGCGCGCAGAAACTCCCGTGCGCCCGCTCGTACGCCTCTGCGATCATCCCCGAATGGAGCACCGTCTCGAACCGCTGGTCATCCGGCACACCCACCGTCTCCCCTCCCCGAAGGGCTCCGCCGGACAAGGAGCGGCCGCCGCGCGGCAGTTCGACGCGGCGCTGACCTCCGTCGGCTTCAAGCTCTCCGCGGAGTTGCTCGAGCGGCTGTCGGGGCTGTCCGAGGCGGCGGTCGTGCACACCGCCAAGCGCACGCTGCGCACCGTGAGCGAGATGGTGGGCGACCACGTCCGGCACAACGTGTACTTCATCGACTTCCCGGCGAGCGTGCCGGACACCGAAGAGTTCTGGATGCGGTGCGTGACGAAGGCGCTCGGCGACGAGAAGGCGCGCGAGAACGTGCTGACGCAGCTGGCGCACGGGGTGCTGGACCTGCTCAGCCTCCCCACGTACGGCCGCTATCAGCACACCTACGAGGAGATGCTCGCGGCGCAGGACGAGCTGATCGCCTCGGCGGGCGACCGGGTGACCGTCCTGCACCTCGGGCGCGACCTGGACGACGAACTCACGGACCTGTACCTGGCCCTGGCGGGCAGCACGACGCCACTGGGCGAGGATCATCTGCGCGACCTCAAGAACCTTGCCGAGCGGTGCGCGCTCGGCCCCCAGCCGGAGTCGATCCCGGTCCGGGAGAACCGGGCGGTCCTCAACGAGGCCCGGCTCGCCGCCGGCGCGGACCTGCTGCTGGACACCGTCACCGATGTGCTGCGGCTTGCCTGCGCGCTGTCGGGCGGCGACGTGACGCTGCAGGAGCCGACCCGGTTCCGGGCGCTCTCGCGGCCGGTCCGCCGGGCGCTGCTCGCGGGCCTGGACGCCGTGGTCGCGGCGAACCCCGCGAAGCTGGCCGATGTGCACGCGTACCGCGAGCCGTTCAAGCGGCTCGGTGAGCGTCTCCACCCGCACGAGTACCCGCGCTGGCCGCACGCCGCCGACGTGTTCGCCGTGGCGCGGGGCGAGAAGGAGGCGCGGTCCTTCGACAGCCGTGCCGAGAAGCTGCTCGACGCCTTCGACGTCCTCGGCGCGGTGCGGCTGCTGGAGTCCGCTCCCGGCAAGCTGTTCCGCGCCCTGGACCTCCTGCTGCGCATCGCCGCCGACCAGGAGCAGCGGGACGCGGTGGTGGCCGCCGCGGTGCGGGTCGCTCCCAAGGTCTCCGGCCGGGTCGTGCTCTCGGTCCGCGAGCACTTCCACAACCGGGAGCGGGAGACCGACGAACCCCGGATCTTCGTCAACCGCCGGGGCCGCGCCTGGGTGACCTCCGATCACCGGCCGTCCGTCCCGGCCGCCGACCGGGACCGGCTTATCGCCGCCCTCGACACCGAGCTGCGCCGCCGACTTCCGGCACCGGGGCGGCTGCTCGTCGACCCGGACGTCCTCGACGTGGCGCTCCCGCTCAGCGGCCGGGCGACCGCGGCCGGGCTCGGCGTACTGCCCAGGGGCTCCCTCTCCACGGTCGACGGCGAGCGGCTGCGCTTCTTCGTGTACTGGAAGGAGACCGAGGACCGGACCGACTTCGACCTCTCGGCGCTGCTCCTGCACGCCGACTACAGCACCGACTCCTGGCTCTCCTACACCTCTCTCACGGCGGTCGGGGGTGTGCACTCGGGTGACGTCACCGAGGCGCCCGACGGGGCCTCGGAGTTCATCGACCTGTCCCTGGACCGGGTACGCGGCTCGTTCATCGTCCCGCAGGTCAACATCTTCGCCGGGGAGGGCTTCGAGGAGGTCGAGGAGTCGTTCTTCGGTTTCATGGTGCGCGACGGCGAGCAGGAGGGCCGGCCGTTCGAGCCGCGCACCGTGCGGATGAAGTCCGAGCTGCGCGGGGCGGGACGGGTGGCGCTGCCGCTGGTGTTCCGGCGCGAGGACGACGGCCGGTGGCGCGCGAAGTGGCTGCACCTGTATCTGAAGGGCATCTCGTCGGCCAACCGGGTCGAGGAGAACCAGGTGTCGGTGTCCAAGGTCGTGCGCGCCCTCGTGGAGCGTGAGCAGCTGACGGTGGCGTACTTGATCGACCTGATGTCCGGCGGCACCACGGACGCGGAACTGTGGGACGGCGAGCCGGTCCCGGACGAGCCCGTGACGTACATCGGTCTCGAACGTCCCGAGGGGCTGCACCCGGACTCCCGGGTGATCACCCTCGGAAATCTGCGCGACCTGATCCCGGGCTGACTGCTAGCGTTGCCCTTGGCGAGGCCATGAAGGGGCTTCCTTCTCAACTCCACTCTGATACAAGTTCCTTCGCTTTCCTCGCCGTTTGCTTCGACCGGGAGGCGCCCACGCGGCGCCTCCCGGTTCTCGTATGTGCCCCCGCCGGCGTGAACCGGCCCGGGCGCCAGGCAGCCGGCACCGGACACCACGCGCCGCGCGCCCGGCAGCCTAGGTCGTCAGGTCCCGCCGGCGCAGCGCCGCGAGCCCCGCGGCCACCAGCGCCGCCGCGGCGGCGGAGAGCAC
This sequence comes from Streptomyces sp. NBC_00080, assembly GCF_045041255.1. NCBI lineage: Bacteria > Bacillati > Actinomycetota > Actinomycetes > Kitasatosporales > Streptomycetaceae > Streptomyces > Streptomyces sp. NBC_00080. The sequence goes on along the minus strand of NZ_CP108235.1, from coordinate 4,423,220 downwards.
CAGCACCGGCGCCCACTCCATCCCGCCGCCCGGCAGCTTCGGCAGGTGACCGAAGGGGGACAGGTCCAGGACGGCCTGCGGGGCGTCCAGGGCCGGGCCGATCCAGCCGATGAGCAGGATCGCGCCCGCCACACCCCACGCGGCCGGCGCCAGCCGCGGGGCCGTGCCGTACAGCAGGACGGTCAGGCCGCCGACCAGCCAGACCGCCGGGAGCTGCACCAGACAGGCGCCCATGATCGGCAGGATCTCCTTGCCGTAGCCCGCCGCGAAGCCCAGCCCGGCCAGGAGCATGATCAGGGTGGCGCCGCCGAAGGCGGTCAGGAGGTGACCGGCCGCCCAGCGCAGCCGGCCCACCGCGTTCGCCAGGACCGGTTCCGCGCGGCCCGACGTCTCCTCGCCGTGCAGCCGCAGGACGGACGACACGATGTACAGGGCCGCGATCAGGCCGAGCATGCCGATCATCGAGGCGAGGAACGCGTCCGTCAGGTCCGACCGGCCGCCCATCCGTTCGAAGATCTCGCGGGCCCTTTCGTTGTCGGCGACCAGGTCGGCCGCGCCCTCGGTGAGCCCGCCGTACACCACCCCCGCGAGGAAGAAGCCGACGCTCCAGCCCAGCAGGGCGCCCCGTTGCAGCCGCCGGGCCAGCGCGGAGGCCGTACCCAGACGTCCTGTCGGGGGGCCCGGTCGAGTGGGCAGGAAGCTCATGCCCACGTCCCGGCGGCCGGCCAGCCCGTACGCCAGCGCGCCCTGCGCCACGGCCGCCGCCGCGAACAGGGGCAGCACCCACCACCGCTCGTCCGCGAACGCCCGCAGGTTCTCCAGCCAGCCGAGCGGGGACAGCCAGGTCAGCGCCGACGAGCCGGTGTCGGTCGAGGAGTCGCCCGCCGCCCGCAGGACGAAGGCCGCGCCCAGCATCGCCGCCGTCAGCCCCCGGGCCAGTCGCGCGCTCTCGGTGAGCTGCGCGAGGACCGCCGCCGCCGTGGCGAACACCATGCCCACCCCGGCGAGCCCGAGGCCGAACGCGACCGCGCCCGCCGCTCCCCGACCCGCCAGGCCCGCCGTCACCAGCAGGGCCAGTACGGCGTTGGCGACGCCCGCCGCGAGCAGGGCCGCCGTCAGGGAGGCGCGGCGGCCGACCATGCCGGACGCGAGGAGTTCCTGGCGGCCGCTCTCCTCCTCGTCACGGGTGTGCCGTACGACGATCAGCAGGCTCGTCACGGCGGCGAGCGCGCCCGCGTACACGCCCACCCGCCAGGCCGTCAGCGCGCCGATCGAGTCGTCGAAGACGGGGCCGATCAGGGCCCGCAGGGAGGCGTTGGTCTCCATCTGCCGCAGCAGGTCGGCCCGGTCGGCCGGGGTGCTGTAGAGGCTCTCGAGCGTGTTGGGCATGGAGAGGACCATCAGGGTGTTCACGGCCACCCAGACGGGGATCAGCACCCGGTCGCGGCGCAGCGCGAAGCGCAGGAGCGGGCCGGTGCCCGCCAGCGTGGTCATGCCCGCGCCTCCTGGTAGTGCCGCAGGAACAGCTCCTCCAGCGTCGGTGGTGTCGACCTCAGCGACCGTACGCCCGAGTCCGCCAACGACCGCAGCACCGCGTCGAGTTTGTCGGTGTCGACGTGCAGCGTCACGTGCTTTCCCTGTACGTCGAGGTCGTGCACGCCCGGCAGCTGGGCCAACCCGTTGGGGGAGCGGGTGAGTTCGGCCGTCACGCTCGTCCTCGTCAGGTGGCGCAGGTCGGCCAGTGAGCCCGTCTCCACGGTGCGGCCCTTGCGGATGATGCTGACGCGGTCGCACAGTTCCTCGACCTCGCTGAGGATGTGGGAGGACAGCAGGATGGTCCGGCCGCGGTCCCGTTCCTCCCGTACGCAAGCCTGGAAGACCTCCTCCATCAGGGGGTCCAGGCCCGAGGTCGGCTCGTCCAGGATCAGCAGGTCGACGTCGGAGGCGAACGCGGCCACCAGGGCGACCTTCTGGCGATTGCCCTTGGAGTACGTACGGCCCTTCTTGGTGGGGTCCAGTTCGAAGCGGTCGATCAGGTCGGCCCGGCGGGCCGCGTCCAGGCCGCCGCGCAGTCTGCCGTACAGGTCGATGACCTCGCCGCCGGAGAGGTTGCGCCACAGGGTCACGTCGCCCGGGACGTACGCGATGCGGCGGTGCGCCTCGACCGCGTCGGTCCACGGGTCGCGGCCGAGGACCTGCGCGGCGCCGGAGTCGGCACGCAGCAGGCCGAGCAGGACGCGGATGGTGGTGGACTTGCCGGCGCCGTTGGGGCCGAGGAAGCCGTGCACCTCACCGGTCTCGACCTCCAGGTCGAGGCCGTCCAGAGCGTGGGCGCGGCCGAAGGACTTGTGCAGTCCGGACACCGAGATGGCCTTCGTCATGGCATCGAACGTACGCTTCTTTCAGAAGTTTGTGAAGTTAAGGAATCGTGCGAAGAACCGTTAGAATGCGGGGCATGAGCGAGAACGGGCGGGACGCGGAGGCCGTGTCGAAGTTCGTCGAGTCCTTCGCGGCCCAGCTCGTCGAGGCGGGGATGCAGCGCATGGCGGCGCGGGTCTTCGCCGCGCTCCTCTCCTCCGACGAGGGTGTGATGACCTCCGCCGAGCTGGGTGAGCAGCTGCGGATCAGCCCCGCCGCCGTCTCCGGCGCGGTGCGCTACCTGGCTCAGGCGCACATGGTGTCCCGCGAGCGGGAGCCCGGCTCGCGCCGGGAGCGCTACCGGGTGCACGGCGACCAGTGGTACGAGGCGCTGACCAACCGCGACACCCTCATCAAGCGGTGGGAGGGCGCGCTGCGCGAGGGCGTGCTGAGCCTCGGCCCGCACACGCCCGCCGGACGCCGCATGGCCGAGACGCTCGCCTTCTTCGAGTTCATGGAAGGCGAGATCTCGGCCATGATGGAGCGGTGGCGCGTCCACCGTGTGACGGTGTTCGGACAGGACTAGCCCTCGCTAGCGCTCCTTCGTCTCCTCCAGCACCGTCCGCCCCAGCAGCAGGTAGCGGGACGGGTCCCGCCGCTTGAGGTACTGGGCGTAGCCCACGCCGGCCACCGCGATCAGCGCGACCAGCCAAGGCGTCGCCTTGAGCACCGGCGAACCCGACTCCGGCCCGGCCGCGACCCCCATGTTGGACACCAGCAGCTTGACCACGGCGAGCATCGCGACACCGCCGACCAGCGGGGCGGTGAACGTCCTGAACCAGTGCCTGCTCTCGGGGTGGTGGGAGCGGAAGTAGACCAGCACGGCGAACGAGCACACCGCCTGCACCACCAGGATCGCCATCGTGCCGAGGATCGCGAGCAGCACGTACGTACCGGTGTACGGGTCCTTGCCCGCCGCCCAGAACGCGCCGATCAGAACGGCCGAGACGACGGTCTGGACCAGGCCCGCGATGTGCGGGGAGCCGTGCCGGGCGTGGGTGCGGCCGACGGTGTTCTTCAGGGAGGGCAGCACGCCCTCGCGGCCCAGGGCGTACATGTAGCGGGCGGCGCAGTTGTGGAAGGCCATGCCGCAGGCCAGCGAACCGGTGATCATCAGCCACTGCATGACGTCGACGGCCCAGTGGCCGACGTACCGCTCGGTGGGGCCGAAGAACAGGCCGAGCGGGTTGTCGCCGGCGACCTGCACGGCCGACGACTGTCCGGTGCCCGTGATGGCCATCCAGGAGACGAACACGTAGAAGACGCCGACGCCCAGCACCGAGATCATCGTGGCCTTGGGGATGATCTTCTTCGGGTTGCGCGACTCCTCGCCGTACATCGCCGTCGACTCGAAGCCGACCCAGGACCAGAACGCGAAGAAGAGCCCGAGGCCCGCGCTGGTCCCCTTGAAGGCGTTGACCGGGTTGACCGGGTCGATGCTGAAGCCGTCCGGGCCGCCGCCGTGGAAGGCGACCGAGACCGCCATCGCCGCGAGGATCGTCACCTCGGTGGCGAGCAGGACGACGAGCAGCTTCTCGGCGACGGAGACGCCGAACCAGGTGCCCGTCGCGTTGACCGCGAGCATCAGCACCGCGAACGCCCACCAGGGGATGTCGAGGCCCGTCTGGTCGTGCAGGGTGGTCGTGGCGAAGGTCGAGAAGATGCCGATCAGCGCCGGCTCGAACACCACGTACGCGAAGGTCGCGAGCAGCCCCGAGGCGAGCCCGACCGAGCGGCCGAGGCCGTAGGAGATGAAGCCGTAGAAGGCGCCCGTCGAGGTGATGTGCTTCGCCATCGAGGTGAAACCGACGGAAAAGATTGCCAGGACGACCATTGCGACGAGATAGCTCGCCGGGGCGCCGATGCCGTTGCCCGACGACACCATGAAGGGCACGTTGCCGGTCATCGCGGTGATCGGCGCGGCCGTCGCGACGGCCATGAAGACCACCCCGAGCAGGCCGATGGCGTTGGGCTTGAGCCGGTGAACGGCACCTTCCCCGCCTGACTTCGCCGCTGTGCCCGCCGCTGAGGCGACGCCCTCGTCCACTGCCATCGGGGTGGCCCCTCTCCTGGTCGTCCACTGGTGTGCTGGACCGGAACTCTGTAGCCCGAATGAGTCGGTCAAGGGTGTCGAGACGTTAAATGCTTGTCAACCAGACCTTTAGAAATCTGGCAGACCCCTGAGAAATCTGGTCGCAACACGCGCCTCGTACGGTCGCCGCCATGAGCGCCTACACCTCCACCCTCGGCGGCGAGCGGTACCGCTTCGACTCGCTCGCCCGGCTGCTCGCCGCAGCGAGCCCCGAACGTTCCGGCGACCGCCTGGCCGGTCTCGCGGCGCAGGACGCCCGGCAGCGGGTCGCCGCGCGCCGGGCGCTGGCGGACGTGCCGCTGACCGACTTCCTGACCCGGCCCCTGATCCCCTACGAGGACGACGACGTCACCCGGCTCATCCTCGACACCCACGACCAGGCCGCCTTCGCGCCGGTGGCGTCGATGACGGTCGGGGAGCTGCGGGAGTGGCTGCTGTCGGAGGCCGCGGACGCGGTGACGCTGGCCGCGCTGACGCCGGGGCTCACCCCGGAGATGGCGGCCGCCGTCTCCAAGCTCATGGGGAACGCGGATCTGGTGGCGGTGGCCCGGAGGATCCGGGTGGTGACCGCGTTCCGCTCGACCATCGGGCTGCCGGGCCGACTGGCCACCCGGCTGCAGCCCAACCACCCGACCGACGACCCGGCGGGCGTCGCGGCCGCCCTCCTCGACGGTCTGCTGCTGGGCTCCGGTGACGCGGTGATCGGCGTCAACCCGGCCACCGACAGCCCGAAGGCCGTACGGGACCTGCTGGAACTGCTGGACGGGGTGATCGGCCGGTACGCGATACCCACCCAGTCCTGCGTGCTGTGCCACGTCACCACCAGCGTGGACCTGATGGAGCGGGGCGCCCCCGTCGACCTCGTCTTCCAGTCCGTCGCGGGCACCCAGGCCGCGAACGCCTCCTTCGGGGTCACCCTCGGTCTGCTCGACGAGGCGTACGAGGCGGCGCTGGCGCTGCAGCGGGGGACGGTCGGCCGGAACGTCATGTACTTCGAGACCGGGCAGGGCAGTGCCCTCTCCGCCGGCGCCCACCACGGGGTCGACCAGCAGACGGTCGAGGCGCGGGCCTACGCGGTCGCCCGCCGCTACGACCCGCTGCTGGTGAACACGGTCGTCGGCTTCATCGGCCCGGAGTACCTCTACGACGGCCGACAGATCCTGCGCGCCGCCCTGGAGGACCACTTCTGCGGCAAGCTGCTCGGCCTGCCCATGGGCCTGGACATCTGCTACACCAACCACGCCGACGCCGATGACGACGACATCGCCACGATGCTGACGATGCTCGGCGTCGCCGGGGCCTCCTTCGTGATCTGCACCCCGGGCGGCGACGACATCATGCTCAACTACCAATCGGCCTCGTACCACGACGCGTTGTACCTGCGGGAGGTGCTGGGGCTGCGCCCGGCGCCGGAGTTCGAGGCATGGCTGGATTCGATCGGGCTGCTGGACCCGCGCGGCGGCATCCGCGAGCTGTCCGGAACGGCCCATCCGCTGATGGAGATCGCCGCATGACCATCAGCCGGATCACCACCGACGGCCAGGGAGAGCTGTGGGCGTCCCTGCGCCTGCGCACCCAGGCCCGTATCGGCCTGGGCCGGGCCGGTTCCGCCCTCCCCACCCGGCACCGCCTGGAGCTCCAGGCGGCGCATGCCGCCGCCCGGGACGCGGTGCACTCGCCGTTCGACCCGGACGCGGTGGCCGCGCGGCTGACCGGCACCCCGGTGGTCCGGGTCCGCAGCGCCGCCCCCGACCGCCTCACCTACCTCCAGCGCCCCGACCTGGGCCGCCGGCTGAACCCCGTCGACCGGGCCCATCTGCCCACCGGGGAGTGGGACGTCGTCTTCGTGGTCGCCGACGGGCTGTCCAGCCGGGCGGTGCACGAGCACGCGGCGGCGCTGATCCGGGCGACGGCCGCGCGGCTGCCGTCCGGCACCAGGGTGGCGCCCGTCGTCCTCGCCGAACAGGCCCGGGTGGCCCTCGGCGACGACGTCGCGCACGCCATGGGCGCCACGGCCGTGGTGCTCCTCGTCGGCGAACGCCCCGGCATGTCGGCGGCGGACTCCCTGGGCGCGTACCTGACCCACCGGCCCGTACCGGGCGTCACCACCGACGCCGACCGCAACTGCCTGTCCAACATCCGGCCGCCGCTGGGCCTCGCCTACGAGACGGCGGCGACGAAGCTGGTGGCGCTGCTTGCGCGGGCGCGGGAGCTGGGGCGGTCGGGGGTCGGCCTGAAGGACGAATCCGGTGACGGGCCCGTGGCCGAGGAGCTCCTCTGAGTGGCGGCCGGTTTCGTGGCGAAGGGGGCGCATCATGACGTCGATGACGGAGCGACCGACGACAAGCGGCACCGAACCCCACAGCGTCGAGGAACTCCAGGACGTCCTCGACGAGCCGATCGTGCCGGACGGCTGCAAGGCCGGGATCATCAAGGGGAACATCGTCTCGTCGCCGTGGTCGAGGGGGTACTGAGCAGGCCTACTCACCGCCCCGGCAGCATCAGCCCCAGCGCCCCCTCACGCACCGTCCAGGTGCGCACCCGTACCGGCCCCGCGACCGCCGCGTCCGCCCGGTAGCGGAAGTCCGCGCCCGAGACGGTCACCGTCCGCCCCCGGGCCTCCAGGGGCAACGCCACCGCGCCCAGGGACAGCGGCCGTACCCGCACGACCGCCGTGCCGGAGGGTCCCGGGGTCACCGACACCGCCTCCACCGGCTGGTCGAGGTCGACCAGGGTCACCCCGTCGACCTCGATCCGCAGCCGGGCCGGGCCGGGCGTGGCCGGGGCGGCGGAGAGCCGGGACGGCCGCGACGGCACCAGCGTCCGGAAGAGCGACTGGTAGGTCCGCAGCCAGGGGTGGCCGCCGCCCTGTGCGAGGCCGGCCTCCGCCACTGTCGGCTCCGCCTGCGCGGCGAGCGGCACCGGCGGGATCCGCAGCGCGCCCAGCACCACCCCGTCGCTGTCGTCCACCAGTACGTCCAGGCGCCGCTCGGCGCCGTCCAGGACGGCCCGGGCCGCCGCCACCGCACCCGAGGGCACCCCCAGGGCGTGCGAGACGCCCAGGCCCGCACCCACCGGCACCACCGACAGCACGGTTTCGGCCAGGGCCCGCTGGCGGTGCAGCAGGGCCACCGCCCGCATCAGCGCACGGTCGTCGCCGACGACCACCGGCCGCCGCGAGCCCCGCCGGGCCAGCACCCGGGCGAATTCCTCCTGGTCCTCGGGCAGGCACACCTTCGTACTCGCCGCACCCGCGCTGAGCACGTCTTTCGCGATGCGTACGGACTCCCCGTCCCAGCGCCGGGCGACCGGATCGATGATCACCAGCAGCTGATCGGACGTCGCGAAAGTCGCCACCTCGGTCCTGCCTCGCTTCCTCGGGTAGCATCTTTGTGCAAGAGCCCCTTGCGCTATTGCGCCAGGGGCTTGGTCTATTCCGGGGCATCCGGGTCCGACAAGCGGCGACCGACGACGGTCGCGGTGCACGTGGTGCACGCGGTGGAAAGTGCCACCGCGTACGCCCCTGGCCTTGGACATGCCCCACCCGGAAGGGGTGTACGCGCGTGCCCGCACTTGTGCTGCTCGGTGCTCAGTGGGGTGACGAAGGCAAGGGAAAGGCCACCGACCTTCTCGGTGGCTCGGTGGATTACGTAGTGCGTTACCAGGGCGGCAACAACGCCGGCCACACGGTCGTCGTGGGCGACCAGAAGTACGCACTCCACCTGCTCCCTTCGGGAATTCTGTCACCCGGCTGTACGCCGGTCATCGGTAACGGTGTCGTTGTCGACCCGTCGGTCCTGCTCTCCGAGCTGAGCGGTCTGAACGAGCGCGGCGTCGACACGTCGAAGCTGCTGATCAGCGGCAACGCGCACATCATCACCCCGTACAACGTCACTGTCGACAAGGTGACGGAACGCTTCCTCGGAAAGCGCAAGATCGGCACCACCGGCCGCGGTATCGGCCCGACCTACGCCGACAAGATCAACCGGGTCGGCATCCGGGTCCAGGACCTGTACGACGAGTCGATCCTGACCCAGAAGGTCGAGGCGGCGCTGGACGGCAAGAACCAGCTGCTGACCAAGTTGTACAACCGCCGCGCGATCGCGGTCGACCAGGTCGTCGAGGAACTGCTCGGCTACGCGGAGAAGCTCGCTCCGTACGTCACCGACACGGTCCTGCTCCTCAACCAGGCGCTCGAGGCGGACAAGGTCGTCCTCTTCGAGGGCGGTCAGGGCACGCTCCTCGACATCGACCACGGCACGTACCCCTTCGTCACCTCGTCGAACCCGACCGCGGGCGGCGCCTGCACGGGTGCGGGCGTGGGCCCGACGAAGATCAGCCGGGTCATCGGCATCCTGAAGGCCTACACGACCCGTGTCGGCTCGGGCCCGTTCCCGACCGAGCTGTTCGACGAGGACGGCGAGGCGCTGCGCCGCATCGGCGGCGAGCGGGGCGTGACGACCGGTCGGGACCGCCGCTGCGGCTGGTTCGACGCGGTCATCGCCCGCTACGCGACCCGCGTGAACGGCCTGACGGACTTCTTCCTGACGAAGCTCGACGTCCTGACCGGCTGGGAGCAGATCCCGGTCTGCGTGGCGTACGAGATCGACGGCAAGCGCGTCGAGGAACTTCCGTACTCGCAGAGCGACTTCCACCACGCGAAGCCGATCTACGAGACCCTGCCCGGCTGGTCCGAGGACATCACCAAGGCGAAGTCCTTCTCCGACCTGCCGAAGAACGCCCAGGCGTACGTCAAGGCGCTGGAGGAGATGTCCGGCGCCCCGATCTCCGCGATCGGCGTCGGTCCGGGCCGGGACGAGACGATCGAGATCAACTCGTTCCTGTAGTCCACGGCGGTAGCTCGGCTTGGGCCGGTCTTGGACATCCTTGACCGGCCCATGGCCTGTTCGCGGTTACGCCCGTAACTGGCGGAAGCAAGCATCTACGCGGGTAGTTGCCCCTCCTTCCTCACCAGTTCCAGGAGCCCCGTATGCCCGTGAACCCCATGAACCGGCGTGAGTTCGTGCAGAAGTCGGCCGTCACCGGAGCGGCCGTGGCCGTCGCCGGAGCGGTCGGTTCCGGTACCGCCGAGGCCGCCACCGGCCACGCTCCCGAGAAGACGCCCCGCACCTGGTCCTTCTCCATCCTGGGCACCACCGACCTGCACAGTCACGTCTTCGACTGGGACTACTACACCGACGCCGCCTACGCGGACAGCAAGGGCAACTCGGTCGGGGTCGCCCGGATCGCCACGCTCGTCGAGCAGCAGCGGGCGGCGAAGGGCGAGGGGCATGTCCTCCTCGTCGACGCCGGCGACATCATCCAGGGCACCTCGCTCGCCTACTACTTCGCGCGCGTCGACCCGATCACCGGGACCGACGGCAAGCAGGGGCCGAAGCACCCCATGGCCGTCGCCATGAACCACATGCGCTACGACGCCGCCGCCCTCGGCAACCACGAGTTCAACTACGGCATCGAGGTGCTGCGGAAGTTCGAGCAGCAGTGCCGCTTCCCGCTGCTCGGCGCGAACGCGCTGGACGCCAAGACCCTCAGGCCCGCCTTCGCCCCGTACACGGTCAAGAAGATCCGCGTCCCGGGCGCCCCCGACATCAAGGTCGGCATCCTGGGCCTCACCAACCCCGGCATCGCCCTGTGGGACAAGGACAACGTCAGCGGCAGGATGGTCTTCCCGGGGCTGGTGGAACAGGCGAAGAAGTACGTGCCGAGACTGCGGGCGCTCGGCTGTGACGTCGTCTTCCTGACCGACCACTCCGGGCTCGACGGATCGACCTCCTACGGCGACGCGCTCCCGTACGTCGAGAACGCCTCCAACCTCGTCGCCGAGCAGGTCCCCGGCATCGACGCGATCCTCGTCGGGCACACCCACGTCGAGGTTTCCTCGTACACCGTCAAGAACGCGGAGACCGGAGAGGAGGTCCTGCTCTCCGAGCCGTACTGCTGGGGCTACCGGCTGACCGTCTTCGACTTCGAGCTCGAACTGCACCACGGGCGCTGGAAGGTCACCGGCAAGAAGGCTCAGACGCTCGACCCCCGCACCGTCGACGAGGACCCGGAGATCACCAGGCTCCTCAAGGCCGACCACGACCTGGTCGTGAAGTACGTCAACACGGCCGTGGGTACCTGCACGCAGGACCTGTCGGCGGCGGAGTCCTGCTGGAAGGACGTCCCGATCATGGACTTCATCCACGAGGTCCAGCTGAAGGCGGTGGCCGCCGGGCTGTCGGCCGCCGACGCCGCCCTGCCCCTGATCTCCGTCGCCGCGCCCTTCAGCCGCACCGCCGACATCCCGGCCGGTGACGTCACCATCCGCGACATCGCCGGGCTCTACATCTACGACAACACCCTGTACGGCAAGAAGCTCACCGGCGCCCAGCTCAAGGACTACCTGGAGTTCGCGGCGAAGTACTACCACCAGGTGCCGGCGGGCACGGCGGTCGACACCGCGACCCTGACCAACGCCAACAGCTTCTGGGACTACATGTACGACACGGCGGCGGGCGTCTCGTACGACATCGACATCGCACAGGCGGAGGGGGCGCGGATCAGGAACCTCACCTACGACGGCGCCGCCGTCGCCGACGACCAGGTCTTCGTGGTCGCCGTCAACAACTACCGCGCCAACGGCGGCAGCGGCTACCCGCACATGGCCGCCGCCGACATCGCCTACAGCTCCACCGACGAGATCCGTCAGCTGATGATCGACTACGTCACGTCCGAGGGAACCCTGGACCCGGCCGCCTTCGCCGCCGCCAACTGGAAGCTGACGCAGGCCGGCACGGCCGTCTTCTGACGTCGGCCGGCCGGTCCCGGGTCAAGGGAGAAATGCCGCATACAGGCATATCCTGGGGTTGACAGGCGTGTGTGTCGACCAGAAGGAAGTGACTGCGATGCGCATGATGCTGAAGGTGTCCATGGACACCGAGAAGGCGAACGAGGCCATCCGCAACGGCACCCTCGGGAAGCTGATCGAGGAGTCCATGGCGCAGCTCAAGCCCGAGGCCGCCTACTTCACCACCGACCACGGCAAGCGCACCGCCTTCCTGTTCTTCGACATGGAGGAGAGCGCGCAGATGCCCGTGCTCAGCGAACCGTTCTTCCTCCACCTCGGGGCGGAGATCTCCTACACCCCGGTGATGAACAGGGAGGACGTACAGAAGGGCCTCTCGCAGCTCGGCCGTTGACCGCCCACCCGACCGGCCGCTCAGCTGAACACGATCATCGACCCCTGCGCCAGGCTCCGCGTCGCCGCCGCGTGCAGCCCGAGCCAGACGTGCCGCTCGCGCGCGAACGGGCTGGAGTCGTACGGCGCCGCAACGGCGGGCTCCTCCAACTCCGTGGGCCCGGCGGGCGGTTGCGGAGCCAACGGCGGATTGGCCGGATCGATGCCGATCGACGGGGCCACGAACTCCAGTTCCCGCAGCAGGGACTGCGCGGAACCCAGGGGTCCGCCGCCCGCGAGGAGTTCGTCGTTGGACAGGGGCTGCGGGAAGTCGACCGGAACGTAGGCGCCCGCGTGGTCGTAGTGCCAGACCAGGTGCGACTGCTGGGCCGTCGCCTCGAACATCTCCAGGAGCTGCTCGTAGTCGCCGCCCAGCGCGTCCACCGGCGTCACCGGCAGCCCGCACACCTGGAGGAGGTAGGCGCGGCGCAGGAAGTGCAGGGCGTCGTAGTCGAAGCCGGCCACCGGGGCGACCTCGCCGGACAGCCCCGGCATGTACTGGTACACCGGCACGGGCGGCAGCCCCGCCTCGGCCAGCACCTTGTTGTACTGGGCGAGTTCGTCGGCGAAGGGATTGTCGGGGGTGTGGCACAACACGTCGACGAGTGGCACCAGCCACAGGTCACAGGCCAAAGAGAGCTCCTCACTCAGTACGTTGACCGGTCAGGGAAGACTAGTCGGTGCGACCCGCATCAGCTCCCCCTGTGCAGATCCCATACCCACACTCCGGCCACCCGCCTACCCGGCCGGCCGACCAGCTTCTCCACCGTCTCACGCAGCCGGTCGTCGTGCGGTTGCGGGGCCAGCACCAGCGCGCCCGCCCGCCAGTACGCGAGGTCCTCGCGGGTCTCGGCCCGAGCCCGGGCGTCGATCACCGGGACGACGCCCGTGTACCGCACGTCCCGCAGCAGACTCGCCGTGAAGCGCAGCGGGACGCCGTAGACGCCGGTGCGGTCGCCGTCGCCGTACGGGCCGTTGAAGTAGCCGCCGGGCATCCGGAAGCCGAGGCCGGCCGCCGTCTGCCAGTGCAGCGCCTCGGCGTCCTCGGGTTCGGCGAGCGGCACCGGGACCAGACTCTCGTCGCCCCGGACGTAGGACTTCCAGGTGCCGTCGGTGAAGAAGGCGGGCACCTCGGCGCGCGGCTCGGATTTCAGCGGGGCGGGGACGAGGGGAAGCAGGGCGAGGCAGACGGCGAGCAGACCGGCGTACTGGGTGCCCAGCCGGCGGGCCTGGGCGAGGCGGTCGACCGCCAGGGCGAGCAGCATGCCCAGCGGCGGGGCGCAGACCAGCGCCACCCGGCTCTCGATGACCGAATCGAAGAGCGGCAGGCCCGCCAGCGCGGCCCAGGGGCCGGGGACCGTGGTGTCGGTGAGCGGGAGGGCGATGCGCGAGCCGAGGGACAGCACGGCCGCGGCCGCCGCCGTACCGGCCAGCGCCTTGACCACCGGCCGCCGCCGCAGCCCCACCGCGATCGCGAACGCGAGCAGCACCAGCGGCCAGCCGTAGAAGGCGTTCTGCTCGGTCGGGTTCAGGGAGAGGGCGTCGGCGCGGTGGGCGTCGCCCGCGATCAGGGAGCGTTCGGCGAAGGAGACCAGCGCCCGGACGGAGTTGGCGACGCCGGGCGCGGTGCCGTGGTCGATGCCGGTGTAGCTCTGCGGGCCGGAGAACTGCCAGGCCAGCGGGTAGACGACGAGCGCCAGACAGACGGCGGCGGCGACCGCCAGACCGCTCAGCAGGGGCCGTACGGCGTTCCGCGCGACGTCGGGGCGCACGGCCGCGTAGGCGGCCGCGAACAGCAGCATGCCCATCGCGGCGAGCAGCAGCGGTTCCTCGCCGAGGAAGAACTGGTAGGCCGCCATCAGGCCGAGGACGACCGCGTTGCGGGTGACCCGTTCCCCGGCCGTGAGCCGCAGCGCGCGGTCGATGATCGGCGGGATCATGAACAGCACGACGAAGTTCGGGTGCGCGTTGGCGTGGCTGATCAGGGGCGGCGCGAACGTGGCCAGCGCGGCTCCGGCGAAGGCGGCCGCCCGCTGGCGGACGAGCCGTTTCACGATCAGCCGGTACCAGGCGACGGCCGTCCCGGCCAGGCCCAGCGTCATCACCAGGCTCAGCGTGACGGCCGGGCCGGACAGCAGCGTGACGGGCGTGAGCGGGACGGACAGGCCCAGCATCGTGGTGTTGGCCATCAGGTTCACGCCGTCCGGGGCGCCCTGGAGGCCGGTGAAGAGGGGATTGCGCAGGTGAGCGATGTTGTCGGCGGTCACCGCGAAGAACCACTCCCACTGGTTCTGGTCCTGGAGGGAGTCGGTGAGATAGCGGTGGGCCGGGTCGAGGAGGCGGCCGGAGTAGAGAGCCACCGCCATCGCGAGGAACAGCAGGACGGCGACGACGTCCGCGGGTCTCGGCGCCGGGATCCGGAGCCGGACCAGATCGCGCAGGACCCGGAGGTAGTCCGCCGGACGGACCTTCGAGCCGGGCTGGTGCGACCAGTGCACGGGCACCTCGGCGACCGGCCAGCCGACCCGCTGGAAGTGGCGCAGCACCTCCACGTCGATGGCCCAGCCGTTGAGGCGGGAGGCGGCGAACGCGACGCGGGCCTTGTCGCCGTCGAACAGCTTGAACCCGCACTGGGTGTCGCGCGTCCCGGGCAGTGTCGTCCCGCGTATGAGCAGGTTGCCCGCCCGGCCGGCGAGTTCGCGTACCCGGTGCCGGCGGTCGCCGAGGGTCGCGCCGGGTACGGCCCGCGAGCCGATCGCCGCCGCGTTGCCGTCCGCGAGCGCCTTCTCCAGGCGCTCCAGCTCCTCGACGGGAGTGGCGAGATCGGCGTCCATGACCAGTACCTGGCGGCCCCGGCAGGCGGCGACACCGCGGCGCAGGGCGTGGCCCTTGCCCCGGTTGCCGGAGCCCGCGACGAGCTTCACCCGGGGGTCGCGGCGGACGGTGACCAGCTCACGGGTGGCGTCGGTGGAACCGTCGTCGGCGACCAGGATCTCCCAGGTGCGCCAGTGGCTCCCGGTCGCGTCGAGGTAGCGGGTGACGGCGTCCAGGGTGGGACCGAGCCGGCGCTCCTCGTTGAAGGCGGGGACGACGACGGAGAGTTCGACGGGCGCGGTGCGGTGCGCGGGGTCGGGCGTGCCGGTAGGAGACGTACGGGTAGGGGGCGTACGGGTAGGGGGCGGACCGGGGGCGGGCGAGCCGGGGGCGTGCGCCCTGCTCATTCCGCCGCCAGTCGCTCGATCAGGGCCATGGAGTCGTCGTTGTACGCGGCGAGCATCGCCCGGGCGGTGGCGGTGTCGCGGTCGTACAGGGCGTCGACCAGTTCGGTGTGGCCGGACCACAGGTGGCCGCGCAGATCGGTCGGCCGGCGCAGGTGCTGCACCGTGCACACCCAGGACTGGAGCCGCAGCCGGTGCAGGAAGTCGGCGAGATAGGGGTTGCCGAACAGGGCGCTCAGCTCGCGCCAGAAGCGCAGGTCGTAGCCGATGAGGACGGTGAGGTCACCGGCGGCCGCGGCCCGCTGCGACTCCTCGCCGCGCCGGCGCACCCCCGCTATGGCGGCGGCGGTCCGCGGGTCCTCGTAGTTGTGGTGGCGCTGGCGGCCCTCGTCCAGGGCGAGGAACATGCCCTCGATGATCAGGCTGCGCGCCTCGATCATGCCCCGGAAGTCCGCGACGGAGTACTCGTGGACCCGGAAGCCCCGGTGCTGGTCTGCCTCCAGGAGGCCCTGTGCGGAGAGGTCGACGAGGGCCTCGCGGACGGGGGTCGCGGAGACGCCGTACTGCTCGGCGATCTCCTTGACGGTGAACTCCTGGCCCGGCTGGAGCCGTCCCCCCAGCACCTCGTCGCGCAACGCGTCGGCGATCTGCTGTCGCAGGGTGCTGCGCGTCACGGCTCCGTTGCCGGTGCTGCCGGGCATGGTCGGGGCGTCTCCATCGTCAGGTACGGGAAAAGCGGCGTGCTCGTCGGTATGTACGAGCACGCCACCTTACGCGTTCGACGAAATCAAGACCTTGGACGATCGGTGCGGTGGAGGGTGCGACGGGGGTGCGTTGTCGGGTGCGGGCCGGTGGGGGCCGGTCGCACGGTTCCCCGCGCCCCTGAGGGCGCCTGGGGGCGCCCCCGGCCGGCTTCCGTGCGGGCCCCGGCCGGTTCTAGTCCGTGTACTCGTCGGCCACCGAGAGTGCCGTGTCCAGGGCTGCGAGGCCCTCCTTGATCTCGGACTCGGACACGTTGAGCGGGGGCACGAAGTGGGTGCGGTTCATGTTCACGAACGGCCACACGCCGGCCTTCTTGGCGGCCGCGCCGAAGGCGGCCATGGCCGCGTTGGCCTCGCCCGCCGCGTTGTACGGCACGAGCGGCTCGCGGGTCTCGCGGTTCTTCACCAGCTCCAGGGCCCAGAACATGCCGACACCGCGCACCTCGCCGACGCACGCGTGCCGCTCGGCGAGTTCCCGCAGCCCCGGTCCGACGACCGAGGCGCCCAGGTTCTTGGCGTTCTCGACGATGCCCTCCTCCGCCATGACGTTGATCGTCGCGACGGCGGCCGCGCAGGCCAGCGGGTGCCCGGAGTACGTCAGACCGCCCGGGTAGGGCCGCCTGGCGAAGGTCTCCGCGATCGCGCCGGAGACGGCGACCCCGCCGAGCGGCACGTATCCGCTGTTCACGCCCTTGGCGAAGGTCATCAGGTCGGGCGTCACGTCGAACAGGTCGGCCGCGAACCACTCACCGGTGCGCCCGAACCCGGCCATGACCTCGTCCAGGACGAAGACGATCCCGTACTGGTCGCAGAGCTGCCGCACCCCGGCGAGATAGCCGGGCGGCGGGACCATGATCCCGGCGGTGCCCGGGACGGTCTCCAGGATGATCGCGGCGATCGTCCCCGGCCCCTCGAAGGCGATCGTCGTCTCCAGGTGCTCGAGCGCCCGCGCGGTCTCCTGCTCCTCCGTCTCCGCGTAGAAGCGGGAGCGGTACAGGTACGGCGCCCAGAAGTGGACGACCCCGGCCGTCGCGCTGTCGGAGGCCCAGCGGCGCGGGTCGCCGGTGAGGTTGACGGCCTGCTGGGTGCCGCCGTGGTACGAGCGGTAGGCGGACAGCACCTTGGCGCGTCCGGTGTGCAGCCGGGCCATGCGCACCGCGTGCTCGACCGCGTCGGCCCCGCCGTTGGTGAAGAAGATCTTGTCCAGGTCGCCGGGCGTCCGCTCGGCGATCAGCCGGGCGGCCTCCGAGCGGGCCTCGACGGCGAAGGCGGGCGCGAAGGTGGTCAGGTGTGCGGCCTGCTCCTGGATCGCGGCGACGACCTTCGGGTGCTGATAGCCGATGTTGGCGTAGACGAGCCCGCTGGTGAGGTCGAGGTACCGCTTGCCGTCGTAGTCCCAGAAGTACGACCCCTCGGCGCCGGCCACGGCGAGCGGGTCGATGAGCTCCTGGGCGGACCAGGAGTGGAAGACATGCGCGCGGTCCGCGGCCTTCACGGCGGCGCCGGCCTGGGGGCTGGACTGAGGGGTCATGTCAGTGAGCGTAAATGTCCGCGATGCGGAAGCGGTATCGGCGTCCTGTTCCGTGGAGGGGGCGATTCCGCGACAGGTTGTCGGGCGTGGGGGGAGCCCTTCCGGTATTGACAGCCTGCTGTCGAAATGACAGACTGCTGTCATCAAGCCTTACGGGGATCCGCTCACCGAGGAGGAACCATGAGCCGCAAGCCGGTGCATCTCGCCGTGTACGACACGCTCGCCGACTGGGAGACGGGGTTCGCGACGGCGTACCTCGCGCGCAACGGGTACGAGATCCGGACGGTCGGCGGATCGGAGGAGCCGGTGGTCAGCACCGGCGGACTGCGGATCCGGCCCGACCTGGCGCTGGACGCCGTACGGCCCGAGGACAGCTCCCTGCTGATCCTGCCGGGCGCCGACCTCTGGGACACCTCCGACGACCTCGCGCCCTTCGCCCGCACGGCGCGCGCGTTCCTCGACGCCGGGGTGCCCGTCGCGGCGATCTGCGGGGCCACCGCGGGACTCGCCCGCGAGGGCCTGCTCGACGACCGGGACCACACCGGTGCGGTCTCCTTCTACCTGGCGGCGACCGGCTACGCGGGCGGCGACCGGTACGTCGAGGCGGACGCGGTCACCGACTCGAACCTGATCACCGCCGGTCCGACCGAGCCGGTCGCCTTCGCGCGTGAGATCTTCCGGCTGCTCGGCGTCTACGAGGGCGAGGTGCTGGACGCCTGGTACCGGCTGTTCCACGACTCCGACGCGGCGGCGTACGAGGTGCTGGAGAAGGCGACGGCCGACCGGTGAGCAGGGAGCGACAGGATCTGCTCAGCCGCAGCGCCCTCGGGGTGTTCCGGCTGAACGGACAGTTCCTCACCGTGGCCGAGGAACTGGCCGGGCCCGCCGGTCTCACCGCCGCCCGGTGGCAGGTGCTCGGCGCGGTGCTCGGCGACCCGCTGCCCGTGTCCGGCATCGCCCGTGCCATGGGCATCACCCGGCAGAGCGTCCAGCGCGTCGCCGACCTGCTGGTGGAGCAAGGCCTCGCCGAGTACCGGCCCAACCCCGCCCACCGGCGCGCCAAGCTGCTCGCGCCCACGGAGGCCGGGCGGGCCGCGGTCGCCCGTATCGATCCCGGGCACGAGGCCCTCGCCGACCGGCTGGCGGAGGCGTTCGGGCAGACGGAGCTCGCCGAGGCCGTCCATGTACTGGAACGGCTGTCCAAGGTGCTGGACGGCCTGGCGTCCGCTGCGCCCGCTGTTACGCAACCGTAGACACCACACCGCACTACTCCCCGAACCGCCGGATTATTCTCGGCTGGGTTGCACATGTCTCGATCACACATGTGCGGGAAAGGCGGCGCTGCGATGGAGAAGCTGGGCCAGGGGGACCCGCAGCGCATCGGCGGCTACCGGCTGCTCGCGCGGCTGGGCGCGGGCGGCATGGGGCAGGTCTACCTCGCCCGCTCGGACCGGGGGCGCACCGTCGCCGTGAAGCTGGTCCGGCGGGAGCTGGCGGCGCGCGAGGAGTTCCGGGCGCGGTTCCGGCAGGAGGTGCGCAACGCGCAGCGGGTCGGTGGCTTCTGGACCGCGCCGGTGCTCGACGCCGACACCGAGGCCGCCGTGCCCTGGGTCGCCACCGGCTATGTCGCCGGGCCGAGCCTCCAGCAGGTGGTGAGCCACGACCACGGTCCGCTGCCCGAGCGGTCGGTGCGCATCCTCGCCGCCGGGCTCGCGCACGCGCTGGCGAACATCCACGCGGCCGGGATCGTCCACCGTGACCTCAAGCCGTCGAATGTGATGGTCACCATCGAAGGGCCCCGGGTCATCGACTTCGGCGTCGCGCGGGCGCTGGAGAGCGTGACCGGCGACAGCCGGCTGACCCAGACCGGCGCGGTGATCGGCTCGCCCGGCTTCATGGCCCCCGAGCAGCTGCGCGGCGATCCGGTCACGCCCGCCAGCGACGTCTTCTGCCTCGGCTCGGTCATCACCTACGCCGCGACCGGCGCCCTCCCCTTCGGCTCCGCCGACAGCGCGGCACACGCCCTGATGTTCCGCATCGCCGAGGACGAACCCGACCTCGCGGGCGTCCCCGAGGGCATCGCCGACCTGGTCCGCGCCTGTCTGCGCAAGGACCCGGGCGCCCGCCCCTCCCTCGACCGCGTCCTGGAACTCACCGGCGTCGACGACACCGTCTCCGACGGCCGCTCCCGCGACCCCTGGCTGCCCGGTGCCCTGGTGGCGCAGCTCGGCCGCCACGCCGTGCGACTGCTGGAGGTGGAGGACCCGGAGGGTGCGGCCCCGTACCCCTCCGGTTACGGGGCGCGCCCCACCCTCCTCGACCACGCGGCGACCGCCCCCGAGGCCTTCCCGGAACACTCCGGCCCGCGCGGCCACGCGCCCTCGCCGGACCGCCGCCCCACCCTGGTCGCGGGCGCCGACGGCATCCCGGCGCAGCCCCGCCCGCCCGGCGGACAGGCCGCCCCGGCCCACCCGGTGTACGGCTATCCCCAGCAGGCCCCGGCCGCCCACGGTCACCCGCAGCAGCCGTCGGCCGCCTGGTCCGCGGCGCCGTACAACCCGTACGCGGACGGCACCGCGGGCCCCGGCGCCGCTCCCGCGCACGACCCGTACGGGCCGGGCCCCACCGGCCCGCAGGAGCCGGCGCGCCGCAGCGGCCGGACGACCGCCGTGCTCGTCGCCGTCGGCCTGGTGGTCGCGATCGCCGCGGGCGGCTCGGTGTACGCGTTCATGAACGGTGACGACGATGCCGCCGCGAACGCGGCGCCCACCGGGTCCGGCGGCTCGACGTCCTCCTCCGCGAAGGCCTCGGAGCTGCCCGCGCCGGACTCGTCGCCGTCCCCTTCCGCGTCCCCCTCCGCGTCCTCGGCGAACGGGGTGGTCCCGGCGGCCTACCTCGGCACCTGGACGACCACGATCGAGAACGAGAGCGGCACGAACACGCGTCGGCTGACCCTCGCCCAGGGCAAGGTGGGCGACGCGGTGCTCGCCCTCGTCGCCGACGGGGACGGCTACCACTGCGAGTTCAGCGCCGCCCTCTCCGAACGGCCGGGCGGTGAAGGCCCGTTGAAGATAGGTCCGTCCAAGGTCACCACCGGTGAACCCCTCTCCTCGTGCAGCCCGGGCGCCGCCTCCGAGGTGACCCTGCTCGCCGACGGCACACTGCGCCGGGTGAACACCGGCACCGGGGAGAAGCTGACCTACACCCGGCGGTGAACGTCGTGCGACGTCCGGACCCCGGAGGGCGTGCGCCTGCGCCGATGAAGCCCGTCCGGCGATTGAGGACGAGGCCGTCCAGGCCGAAAGAGGGGTCCGGGGGCGCAGCCTCCAGGGACGGGAAAGGGAAGGGGCGGCGGGGGCGAGAAAAGACGCGGCGAAGACGCCCCCTCACCGAGGCTCGGGCGGCCGCTGCCGCGGCATGTTCGGCCGCGCGTTCGCCCCCGGCGGCATCGGAAACCGCCCGTACCCCCCGCCCACGTCCGCCCGCCCGCCGGAGGCGACCGCCCCCTGGATCCCCATGGGCGCCGGTCCGGTCCGGAACTCGACCATCCAGTCCGCCGTCTCCGTACGCACCAGCTCCGAGACGTCCTCCGAGAACCGGCGCAGCACCGCCAGACACCGCTCCGCGGCCTCGCCCGCCGTACCCTCCGCCGGGCCCAGCACCTCCCGGACGCTCTCCGAGGCCCAGTCGAACTGGAGCACCTGGAGCCGGCGCTGCACGGCCTGCGCGGTGGCCACGTCCCTTATCCAGCCGGACGTCACCCCGAAGAACCGGTCCACCGCCACACACGCCACCGCGAGCAGCAGCGCCAGATACCCCCAGGCAGCGGCGCCGTCCAGTACCCGGGCGAGGTCCAGCAACGGCAGCGCGGCCGCGCACACCGCCCCCGCCGCCGCCCCGGTGCGCAACCCCCGGGCGCCCCGCCGCTTCCACACCCGGTCCGCGAGGTACCAGGCGGCGGTCTCCAGCGCCCCGCGCTCCACCCACCGGTACAGCTCGTCCAGCCGCTCGGCTGGCTCACCCCAGTCCCCGAGCGGAAACGTCCGCCCGGCCAGGTCGCCCGGCCGCAGCCCGGCAGCGCCCTCACTCCGCCCGTCCTGAGGCGGACCCTCGGGCTGCATCTCCGGCTGCTGACCCACCCGGCACTCCCTACTGATCCCGGCCGATGGAACCCGACCGATCCCGACCGCTCACGTTGCGTGACACCCGTGACGCCTGATGCTGCTGCGCCGGACCTTTCCTACCTCCCAATGGGTGGCGAAGAGGAAGGTTTCATCTCTTTTACGCCCGGAAGTGGGCCTTGATCAGGTATAGGCCTCACACCTGACTCACTCGAAAGAGTGCTGGGGCGACACCCGCACAGACCACGTAGGCTCGTGCCGAGCGGGAAAAACCCGCCCGAAGGCACGCCCGACAGTCGTAGGACACAGGAGCTGATCGTGATTCCCGGTGGTGGCCAGCCCAATATGCAGCAGCTGCTCCAGCAGGCCCAGAAGATGCAGCAGGACCTGGCCCGTGCCCAGGAGGAGCTGGCGAACACGGAGGTCGACGGACAGGCGGGCGGCGGGCTGGTGCAGGCCACCGTGACCGGCTCCGGCGAGCTGCGCGCCCTGCGGATCGACCCGAAGGCGGTGGACCCGGACGACACCGAGACCCTCGCCGACCTGGTCGTCGCGGCCGTCCACGCGGCCAACGAGAACGCCCAGACGCTCCAGCAGCAGAAGCTCGGTCCGCTGGCCCAGGGCCTGGGCGGCGGCAGCGGCATCCCGGGACTGCCTTTCTAGGAGGACGGTCCGCCTTTCTAAGACCGGCCTCGGCCAACTACCGTACGTACCGCAAGGAATCCCAGGAAGGACGGCAGTCCGTTGTACGAAGGCGTGGTCCAGGACCTCATCGACGAACTGGGGCGACTGCCCGGCGTCGGTCCCAAGAGCGCGCAGCGGATCGCCTTCCACATCCTCCAGGCGGAGCCGACGGACGTACGGCGGCTCGCGCAGTGCCTGATGGAGGTCAAGGCGAAGGTCCGCTTCTGCGCGACCTGCGGCAACGTGGCGCAGGAGGAGCTCTGCGGCATCTGCCGCGACCCGCGCCGCGACCCGAGCGTCATCTGCGTCGTCGAGGAGCCGAAGGACGTCGTGGCGGTCGAGCGCACGCGTGAGTTCCGCGGCAAGTACCACGTCCTGGGCGGCGCGATCAGCCCCATCGAAGGTGTCGGTCCCGACGACCTGCGTATACGAGAACTTCTCGCGCGGTTGGCCGACGGGACGGTCACGGAGCTGATCCTGGCCACCGACCCGAACCTGGAGGGCGAGGCGACGGCCACGTACCTCGCCCGCATGATCAAGCCCATGGGCCTGAAGGTCACCCGCCTGGCCAGCGGCCTCCCGGTGGGTGGGGACCTGGAATACGCGGACGAGGTGACCCTCGGTCGCGCCTTCGAGGGGAGACGACTCCTAGATGTCTGACGCCACGCTGCACGCGACCGACCACAACCCGGACGATTTCGTGGTCCAGATCGCGGATCAGGTCGAGAGCTTCCTGGTAGCCGTCACGGAGGTCGCGAAGGGCGACGAGCCGGGCCTGGCGGTCCCCTTCCTCCTCCTGGAGGTCTCCCAGCTGCTCCTGGCCGGCGGCCGCCTCGGCGCCCACGAGGACATCGTCCCCGACGAGCGCTACGAGCCCGACCCGGGCTTCGAGCCGGACGCCGACGAACTCCGCGAGAACCTCGCCCGCCTCCTGGAGCCGGTCGACGTCTACTCGGAGGTCTTCGACCCCTACGAGCCCCGCAAGGCGCCCGTCCCGGCCCGGATCTCCGACGACCTCGCCGACGTCATCGCCGACCTGCGCCACGGCATGGTCCACTACCGCGCGGGCCGTACCACGGAGGCCCTGTGGTGGTGGCAGTTCTCCTACTTCTCCAACTGGGGCTCCACCGCCTCGGCGACCCTGCGCGCGCTGCATTCGGTCCTCGCCCACATCCGCCTGGACCAGCCCCTCGAGGAACTGAACGGCCTCGACATCGACCAGTCCCCCCTGGGCGACGAGACCCTCGAGTTCGAGGCGGGCCGGGTCATGGAGGAGGAGATCGGCGGCCGGCTGGGCCTGGGCCCGGTCAAGTAGGCCTGCCCGGCGGGGAAGAGCGGTGCCGGCCGCCCAACTCCTTGCAGATCTCGCGGCCGCCCTTCGGCCGTCCCTCGTCACCCTGCTGCCCCAGGAGCAGCTGAGCGAGTGGGGCGGGCGCTGGCTCGCCACTCACGGCGGCCGGCTCGGCAGCAAGCTCGCGGACTGAGTGCGGCGTCGTTCACCACCACCCCCACACGCCCTTCCCCATCGCCGTCACCCCGCCCGCCAGGGCCAGGCCCAGTACCAGCAGTCGGGCCCGGTTCTCCGGCAGCCGTCCCGCGAGACCCCTGCCGATCAGTGCGCCCGCGGTCATCGCGACGGCCACCGACGTCCACTGGGGGCCGCTCAGCTGCGGGAGGCCGTTCGCCGCGACCGAGAAGGCGTTGACGACGACGCTGTAGAACTGCGCGTTCGGGATGAACTCCCGTACCGTCCAGCCCGCGTTGACGGCGTACAGGGAGACGGGCGGGCCGCCGACGCCCGCCGCCGAATTCATGAAGCCGCCCGCCGCGCCGGCCACGACCGCGCCCCGGGTGCCGCGCAGTGTGGGGATGCGGACGCCCCGCATGACCAGCAGGACCGCGACCGTCACCAGCCCGCCCATGACCGACAGCAGGACGGGTTCGGGGAGCCGGCGGGTCAGCCAGGTACCCGCCGGGACCGTGCACGCGGCGGCGACGCACAGCGGGACCATCGCGGCCGGCCGCACCCGGCGCCAGCCGCCCGCCAGGCCCACGACGCTGATCGCGCCCGCCGCGCAGTTCGCCAGGACGACCCCCTGGGCCGGGCCGACCAGCAGCACCAGCGCGGGGACGGCGACCAGGGCGAAGCCCATCCCGGTCAGCCACTGCACACAGGAGCCCAGCAGCACGATCCCCGCCAGCAATACCTCACTCGTCCCGCTCGTCATGGTGTACCTGCCTACACCATGCCTTCGGGAGTGCGCTCCCTCGTTCCCGCAAGCCCGGGACGGGATCGTTGATCTCGCAAGCGAAACCGACTCCCGCTCAAGGAAGGCCTGTCATGAAGGCTCTGCTCTCCTCCCGTCCCGTCCTGTGGTTCCTCTTCCTCTTCAACCTCGCCGTCGCCGCCGTCGCCCCCTTCGTGGTCGATGGATCGCAGGGCGTGATGACGGCCGTCGGGATGGGCGTCGTGTCGCTCGGGGCCGGTGTGAGCCTGGTCCGGGACCGGGGCCCGAAGACCGCTTCCTGAGAATTGGCCGGGTGTTGGACGTCCCCTGTACGCGGGCTGCACGGGCGCTAACCGGCCGGAAGCGAATCTTGGGTCATCCCGACAGCAGCAAGCCGCACAGGAGTTGCGATGACCCGCACGACCCGCATACGCGCCGCCCTCGTCACCGCCACCGCCGTCGTCACCGCCGCCACGGTGTCGGTCGGAGTCAGTGCGGCCGGCTCCGAGAAGCCCTCGAAGCCCACCAAGAAGCAGATCGCCGCCCTCTTCGACGGCTGGAACGCCGCGCTGCGGACCGGTGACGCGGAGATCGTCGCGGACCGCTACGCCAAGGACGCGGTCCTGCTGCCCACCGTCTCGAACAAGGTCCGCACCGATCGCGCCGCCATCGTCGACTACTTCGAGCACTTCCTCCAGAACAAGCCGGTCGGCAAGAAGGTCCGGACGATCGTGAACGTCCTCGACAGCAACTCCGCCATCGACACCGGCGTCTACGCGTTCACGCTCACCGACCACGACACCGGCGAGAAGCGCGTCGTCGAGGCCCGCTACACCTACGAGTACGAGAAGCGCGACGGCGTGTGGAAGATCGTCAACCACCACTCGTCCGCGATGCCCGAAGGCTGATCCTCACCGAGAGCCCGCCCCCGGGCGCGTCCGCCAGGGCCACCGTCCCGCCGTCGTCCGTCACCAGTTGTTTGACGACGGAGAGGCCGAGCCCGGAACCGGAGCGCCCGGTCAGGCCCTGGCCGCGCCAGAAGCGGTCGAAGGCACGGGACTTCTCCGCGTCCGACATGCCCGGTCCCTCGTCCGCGACGGACAGGACCACCTCCCTGGCTCCGGCCTCGGTCCGGACGGTGATCTTCCCGCCGTCGGGTGACACCTCCAGGGCGTTCGAGAGCACGTTGTCCAGCACCTGGTCCAGGTGACCGGGGCTGGCCAGCACAGACGGCCGGTCGTCGACAACACTCCCCCTGAGCGCGATGGTGACTCCGCGCTCGTCGGCGGCCGGCCTCCACACCGACAGGCGTTCCGCCACGATGTCCGTCAGGGACAGCGGTTCCGCCGCGGTCACCTTGGCCTCGGCCCTGGCCAGCACCAGCAGGCCGTTGACCAGCCGGCTCATCCGCACCACCTCGGCGGTGGCCTGTTCCACGTCCTCCCGCACGAACTCGTCGTCGACACCGTCCGCGATGTTGTCCAGCGAGAGGCGGAGCGCCGTCAGCGGGGTCCTGAGCTGGTGCGAGGCGTCCGCCACGAAGATGCGCTGCGAGGCGATCAGCGTGTCGAGGCGCTCACCGGCCTGGTTGAGGGTGCGGGCCAGGGTCTGGGTCTCCTGGGGGCCCGTCACGGGGGAGCGGGCCGTCAGGTCGCCGTCGCTGAACTTGCTCGCCATGTCGTTCAGCTGGCGCAGGGGGCGGGTGATGCGGCGGGCGACGACCGCGCCGATCAGTGCGGCCACGCCGAGCACCGCCACGGCGAGGCCCGCCCTGAAGCCCCAGATCGTCCACAGCCTGTGGGTGAGTCCCGAGGTCGCGTAGACGATCCGTACGGCTCCGACGACCCGGCCGTCGTCCTTCGCGGGGACCGTGATCACCAGGTCGCGGCCCCAGATGAGGTCCGACCCCCAGTCGGTGGTCGGCCGGCCCCGCTCCAGGGCCCTGGCCAGTGCCGCGTCCCGTTCGGGGCGCGGCAGTGCCGACGTGCACCGGGCGGTGGTGGTGGCCTGGACCTCGTCCTCGGTCTCCACGGCGTACGCCCTGGCCATCTCCTCCAGCGCCTGGCAGGAGGCGGTGTCGCCGTTGCCCAGCAGCAGCGCCATGGTGGTCGCCTCGCGTGCGATGGACACCTCGGTGTCGCCGCGCAGCTGGGCGGTGAGGGTGAAGGCCACCGGCACGGTGAACAGCAGGATGGCGACGGCCACCAGCAGCACATAGCTGCGGATGAGTTGCTTGATCATGACGTCGGGCCGGCCGGACCGACGGGACCGCTCGGGCCTGTGGGAGCGGCCCCGCCGACTATCTCCAGCCGGAAGCCCACTCCCCGCACCGCCTCGATGGCGACGACCCCGGCGAACTTCCGCCGCAGTGCCGCCACGTGCACATCCAGCGTCTTCGTCGGCCCGAACCAGTTCGCGTCCCAGACCGCTTCCATGATCTGTTCGCGCGACATCAGCGCGCCCGGTTCCTCGGTGAGGAAGGACAGCAGGTCGTACTCCTTCGGCGCGAGCGCGATCTCCGCGCCGTCCACGTGGACGCGGGCCGCCTTGCGGTCGACGGTCAGCCGGGTGCCGTAGCGGTCCGCGCCGCCGGACGTGCCCTCGTCCGCCGTACGCCGCCGCACGCGCCGCATCACCGCTCGTATGCGCGCGATGACCTCCCGTACCCCGAACGGCTTGGACACGTAGTCGTCGGCGCCCAGCTCCAGGCCGACCACCCGGTCCGTCTCGTCGCTGCGGGCGCTGATCACGATGATCGGGACGTCGCCCCGCTCGCGCAGGGCCTTGCACACGTCCAGGCCGTCGGTGTCGGGCAGGCCCAGGTCCAGCAGGACGACGTCGTAGGGGTCGGAGTGGGCGAGCGCGGCGGCACCCGTGGTGACCCAGTCGACCTCGAAGCCGTAGCGCTTCAGCCCGCGCCGCAGCGACTCGGCGACCGGTTCGTCGTCTTCCACGAGGAGTACGTGCACAGCCGCACGATAGTGCTTGAAACTTAATTCACAGCTATCACTTCGGCTTCAGTGGGAAGGGAAGACCCGACGACGGGCGTCCGGACCCCTTTCCGGCCTCTGCCGCGAGCCTCGACGAGTCTCACCATGCGGTACTCGGGAGGTGGTTTTCGGGCGCTCGTTAGACTGAGCCGACCCGCAGTACAAGGGCGTATGTGCGGAAACAGACAAACTGAGCGAGGAGCGCACGTGGGCCTTGTCGTGCAGAAGTACGGAGGCTCCTCCGTAGCCGATGCCGAGGGCATCAAGCGCGTCGCCAAGCGAATCGTGGAAGCGAAGAAGAACGGCCACCAGGTGGTCGTGGTCGTTTCCGCGATGGGCGACACGACGGACGAGCTGATCGATCTCGCCGAGCAGGTATCCCCGATGCCCAGCGGCCGGGAATTCGACATGCTGCTGACCGCCGGAGAGCGGATCTCCATGGCCCTGCTGGCGATGGCGATCAAAAACCTGGGTCACAGCGCCCAGTCGTTCACCGGCAGCCAGGCAGGCGTCA
Source organism: Streptomyces sp. NBC_00080 (assembly GCF_045041255.1). Classification (NCBI taxonomy): domain Bacteria; kingdom Bacillati; phylum Actinomycetota; class Actinomycetes; order Kitasatosporales; family Streptomycetaceae; genus Streptomyces; species Streptomyces sp. NBC_00080. The sequence goes on along the minus strand of NZ_CP108235.1, from coordinate 4,395,423 downwards.
TCACCGACTCGGTTCACAACAAAGCCCGGATCATCGACGTCACGCCGGGGCGCATCCGGACCGCGCTGGACGAGGGCAACATCGCCATCGTCGCCGGGTTCCAGGGTGTCAGCCAGGACAAGAAGGACATCACCACGCTGGGGCGTGGCGGGTCCGACACCACGGCCGTCGCCCTCGCCGCCGCGCTGGACGCCGAGGTCTGCGAGATCTACACCGACGTGGACGGCGTGTTCACCGCCGACCCGCGCGTGGTGAAGAAGGCGCAGAAGATCGACTGGATCGCCTTCGAGGACATGCTGGAGCTCGCGGCCTCCGGTTCCAAGGTGCTGCTCCACCGGTGTGTGGAGTACGCCCGCCGCTACAACATCCCGATCCATGTCCGCTCGTCCTTCAGCGGACTCCAGGGCACGTGGGTCAGCAGTGAGCCACTCGTTCCGAAGACACAGCAGCAAGGGGAAAAGCCGGTGGAGCAGGCCATCATCTCCGGTGTCGCGCACGACACCTCCGAGGCCAAGGTCACGGTCGTGGGCGTGCCGGACAAGCCGGGCGAGGCTGCCGTGATCTTCCGGACGATCGCCGACGCCGAGATCAACATCGACATGATCGTGCAGAACGTGTCCGCGGCCTCCACCGGTCTGACGGACATCTCCTTCACGCTGCCCAAGGCCGAGGGCCGCAAGGCCATCGACGCGCTGGAGAAGAACAAGGCCGGCATCGGCTTCGACTCGCTGCGCTACGACGACCAGATCGGCAAGATCTCCCTGGTCGGCGCCGGGATGAAGACCAACCCGGGCGTCACGGCCGACTTCTTCAAGGCCCTGTCCGACGCGGGCGTCAACATCGAGCTCATCTCGACCTCCGAGATCCGCATCTCGGTCGTGACGCGCGCCGACGACGTCAACGAGGCCGTGCGCGCCGTGCACACCGCCTTCGGGCTCGACTCCGACAGCGACGAGGCCGTCGTCTACGGGGGCACCGGCCGCTGATGGCCACTACCGTGCGCCCGACCCTCGCGGTCGTGGGAGCGACCGGGGCCGTCGGCTCGGTCATGCTCAGGATCCTCTCCCAGCGGGCCGACATCTGGGGCGAGATCCGCCTCGTCGCCTCACCGCGCTCGGCCGGCCGCAAGCTGGCCGTGCGCGGTGAGGAGGTCGAGGTGGTGGCCCTGTCGGAGGAGGCCTTCGACGGGGTCGACGTCGCCATGTTCGACGTGCCCGACGAGGTCGCCGCGCAGTGGGCGCCGGTCGCCGCCGCCAAGGGCGTGGTCGTCGTCGACAACTCGGGCGCCTTCCGGATGGACCCGGAGGTGCCGCTGGTCGTCCCCGAGGTCAACGCGCACGCGCTGCGGACCCGCCCGCGCGGGATCGTCGCCAACCCCAACTGCACGACCCTGTCGATGATCGTCGCCCTGGGCGCGCTGCACGCCGAGTACGGGCTGCGCGAGCTGGTGGTGTCGTCGTACCAGGCGGTGAGCGGGGCCGGGCGGGCCGGGGTGGAGACACTGCGGCGGCAGATGTCGCTGGTCGCCGGCACCGAGCTGGGGACCGGCCCCGGTGACCTGCGGCGGGCCGTCGGCGACGACACCGGGCCGTTCCCGGAGCCGGTGGCGCTGAACGTCGTCCCGTGGGCGGGGTCGCTGCGCGCGGACGGCTGGTCGTCGGAGGAGATGAAGGTGCGGGACGAGTCCCGCAAGATCCTCGGGCTGCCGAAGCTGCCGGTGGCGGTGACCTGTGTGCGCGTCCCGGTGGTCACCACGCACTCCCTCACCGTGCACGCCCGTTTCCAGGACGAGGTCACCGTGGACGGCGCCCGCGAGATCATCGCGACGGCGCCCGGTGTCGTCCTGTTCGACAATCCGGCGGCGGGGGAGTTCCCCACGCCCGCCGACGTGGTCGGCACCGACCCCACCTGGGTGGGCCGGGTGCGGCGGGCCCTCGACGACCCGACGGCGCTCGAACTGTTCGTGTGCGGGGACAATCTGCGCAAGGGGGCCGCGCTGAACACCGCGCAGATCGCGGAGCTGGTGGCGGCCGAGCTGTCCTGAGGCGGCCGTACCGGCGTCCGGGGAGGTGCTGCCGTGAGTAAATGCGCTGGCCAGGGATCGGTGGGTTTGTAGGATCTCCAGTGCAATGTGAGCGGGTCGATGGTCCGAACCACTTGTATCGGACACCTTTGGCATCCGAAGATTTTCCTCCCCGCTCTCCGCAACCGTGCGCAGGGCGGGGAGCGTCTTTGCGGACACCCTGCGGGGTGTGCGCAGACGTGTGAACGATCAAAGCGTTCGGGGACGCGGTGATCTGGGCGTGGGGACGCCCGTTCATATGGCATATAGGGGAAGAGCGGGACACATGAGACGGGTGCGCGGGGCCTTGGTCGACGCAAAAGTGACGCCGGACGCGTACAACCCCCACGGGGGGAAGTGTGTCCAACTGGCGTGGCAGAGGTACTCGAACTCCCAGTGGCGCCCCGCGGCGCGGCCCTTCGGCCGCCGCGGGCCGTCCTCCGGCCCCGTATGTCCGGCTCGCCCGGCGGCATGCCGGTGATCGCGCCCATGCCCGCAGCGCGGCCCGCCCGCGTCCCCAGTCAGCGTGACGGCGCGGAAGCCGCCGAAGCGACCGTCGTCGCCGAGACCGCCGAGGCGGCCGGCACCACCGTCGACCACCTCACCGAGACCTACCGGGCGCACTACCGCTCGCTGCTCGGCCTCGCCGCGCTCCTCCTCGACGACACCGCCTCCTGCGAGGACGTCGTCCAGGAGGCCTTCATCCGCGTCCACTCCGCGCGCAAACGCGTCCGCGACCCTGAGAAGACCCTGGCCTACCTGCGTCAGACGGTCGTCAACCTCTCCCGATCCGCCCTGCGCCGCCGCATCCTCGGCCTGAAGCTGCTCTCCAAGCCGATGCCGGACATGGCCAGCGCGGAGGAGGGCGCCTACGACCAGCTGGAGCGCGACTCGCTCATCAAGGCGATGAAGGGCCTTCAGCGCCGGCAGCGCGAGGTCCTCGTGCTGCGCTACTTCGCCGACATGACCGAGGCTCAGGTCGCCGCGACCCTCGGCATCTCCCTCGGCTCGGTCAAGGCTTACGGCTCGCGCGGCATCGCCGCCCTGCGCATAGCCATGGAGGCGTCGGCGTGAGCGGGGAAGCCGAAGGGCAGGGCTCGCACGGCGGTCACGACAGTCACGATCGCCACGAGCCGTTCGCGTGGCATGAGCCGACGTCCTCGTCGCGTACACAAGAGCCGAAGCAATCGCACGCTGGGAACTCAACCGTGAACCACCACCTCGACGAACAGAGCCCCGACGGGCTCGACTCGGACGAGCTGGCACTGCGCCGGATGCTGCACGACGCCGTCCAGGAGATGGAGCCGCGCGACGGCTCGCTGGACCACCTGCGGCGGGCCGTTCCCGTCCGGCGGGCCCGCAAGCGGCAGGCGGCCGTGGGCATGGCGGCCGCGGCTCTCTTCCTCGGCACCGCCGTCCCGGCCGTGCTCCACGTCTCGAACTCCGGCGGCTCCGACGCCAACCCTTCCATCGCCGGCCAGGCCTCACAGGCGCAGGGGGGCGCGGATCAGGGCAAGGGCCCCGACGGCGGTTCCTCGGGCAAGGTCGGCGACTCCTCCGGCAAGACCGGTGAGCAGGACAAGGGCGGCGCCACCGACTCCGACCAGGGCAAGGAGTCCGAGGGCGGCACCGCCTCCAGCGGCACCGGCCCCTCCTCCGAGTCCGCGGCGAGCGCGCCCGCCTGCACGGCGGACCAGCTCGATGCCGGCACTCCGAGCGTCGACGTCCCCGACTCGGCCGGCACCGTCTACGGCACCTTCCTGGTCCAGAACGCCTCCAGCGCCACCTGCACCGTCAGCGGCGCGGTCTCCGTGACCTTCGGAGCCCAGGGCGCCGCCGACGCCTCGAAGATCGCCGTCGTGGAGCACGCCTCCGGGGACGTGGCGGCCGGCCTGCCCGACCCCTCCCTCTACGTCTCCCAGCACGCGCTCGCCCCCGGCTCGGCCTACGAGGTCAAGTTCGCCTGGGTGCCCTCCGAGACCTGCCCCACCACGGGCGGCAGCAGCGGCGGCGACAGCGGCGGCTCGGCGTCCCCGTCCCCGACTCCGACCGAGCAGTCGAGCACGACCGGCGAGACCACCTCCGGCACCTCGGCCCAGATGTACACCGAGGACGGCACGGTCGACGGCAGCGTGAACGTGTCCTACACGGCCGAGAGCGGCTCCCCGACGAGCGTGGCCACGGTGTCCGACGCGTGCGCGGGGACGATCTACCGGACGGGCGTGCTGGCGTCTTCCTGAGCCCGCGGCTCATGGCGACCGGCTGAGCCGGCGCCGGACTCCCCGGCCTTCTCGGACTCCCCGGCCTTCTCGGACTCCCCGGGCTGTTCGGGGAGGATGCCGAGTTCGGCGTCCCGCGCGAACTCCACCTCGCGGCGCAGCAGCCGGAACCACATGAACACCACGAACCCGGCGAAGACGAACCACTCGCCGGTGTAGCCCAGGTTCTGGAACGCCTTCAGATCGAGCCCCGTGTCGGCCGCCGCGGTCGCGGGCACCGCCGTCATCCCCGAGTCGGCGGTGTCGAGCGTGATCCAGGCGTCGTAGAGGTCGTACGGCACCAGGTTGACCAGCGAAGCGGCACTGATCGCCGAGGTCTGCCCGGCCGGCAGGCCGCCCTGGGCGCTCACCCCGTTGTCGCCCGGCGTCTCGGAGGCCTGGAGCGTGCCGGTGACCGTGACCCGGCCGGCCGGCGGCTGCGGGGCCTTCGCGGAGTCGGCGTCGCCGGGCAGCCAGCCGCGCACCACGGGCAGCGCCTTGCCGCCGTCCGTGCGCAGCAGGGTCAGCACGTAGTACCCGTCCCTGCCGTCCAGCTGCCGGTCGGGCACCAGCAACTGCTTGCCGTAGTGCCCGATGGCGGTGGTGCGCCGGCCGGAGGTCGACTTGTCCACGGGCAGCAGCTCGGCCAGCGGCCGCGCGGCCTGCGTACGGGCGGACTCGGCCTGCTCCTTCGCGCTGCGGTGGTCGTCCACCCGCGCTTCGAACCGGCTCAGCTGCCAGGACCCCATGAACACGCAGAAGGGGATGGCCAGCAGCACGAAGACGTTGATCCCCCACCAGCGGGGCGTCAGCAGGAACCGGTACACGGCCTCCACGGTACGGGGCGCGCGCCCGACGCCGACCCGCGGGGTGAGGGTCGGGCGGCACGTGGGTGAGGGTCGGGCGGGGCTCGGGTGGGGCTCATTGGTGGGAAGGAGGTGCGAAGTCGGTGGGAAGTTATCCACAGCCTGGGGACCTTGGCGTCCCATTGCCCTCGCGGGCGGGCAATATGGGGTCATGACTGAGAGCAACGGGTCCGCCGCACCCGAGCAGTACGAGGAGATGCCGGACTGGGAGAAGCGCTTCCGGGCGCCCCGGGTGTCGCTGCCCGACTGGGCGGAGGACGCGCCGGACCGCTCCCTGTTCGTTTCCAATGCGACGGGGACGTACGAGCTGTACGCCTGGGACCGCGCCACGGGCCACCAGCGCCAGGTGACCGACCGGGCCAACGGCACGACGGACGGCGTGCTCTCCCCCGACGGCGCGTGGATCTGGTGGTTCGACGACAAGGACGGCGACGAGTTCGGCGTCTGGCGCCGTCAGCCCTTCGGCGGCGGAGCCGACGAGCCCGCCACCCCGGGCCTGGACGCCTCCTACCCGGCGGGCCTGGCCCTCGGCCGCGACGGCCGTACCGCGGTGGTCGGCCGTTCCACGGACGAGGAGGGCACGACGATCCATGTGGCGCGGGTCGGCGAACCCCCCTTCGAGCTGTACCGCCACCGGGAGTCCGCGGGCGTGGGCGACCTCTCCCACGACGGCTCCCTCATCGCCGTCGAGCACACCGAGCACGGCGACGCGATGCACTCCGCGCTGCGGGTCCTGCGCCCCGACGGCTCGAAGGTCGCCGAGCTGGACGACACCAAGGGCGGCGTCGAGGAGCTGGGCCTGGAGGTGCTGGGCTTCGCCCCGGTCGACGGCGACACCCGGCTGTTGATCGGCCACCAGCGCCGAGGCCGCTGGGAGCCCCTGGTCTGGGACGTGGCGACCGGCCTGGAGACGGACCTGGACCTGGACCTGCCGGGGGACGTCAGCGCCGAGTGGTACCCGGACGGCTCGGGCCTGCTCGTCGTGCACGGCTTCGAGGCCCGCAGCGAACTGTTCCGTTACGACCTCGCGAGCGCCGCGCTGGAGCGGATCACGACCCCGCCCGGCACGGTCTCCGGGGCCACGGCCCGTCCGGACGGCAGCGTGGAGTACCTGTGGTCGTCCGCGGCCCGGCCGCCGGCGGTCCGCTCGACGACCGGCGAAGTGGTCCTGGACCCACCCGGCATGAAGTCCCCCGGCTCGGTCCCGGTGGAGGACGTGTGGGTGGAGGGCCCCGGCGGCCGCATCCACGCGCTGGTCCAGCGGCCCGCCGGTGCCACCGGCCCGCTGCCCACCGTCTTCGACATCCACGGCGGCCCGACCTGGCACGACAGCGACGCCTTCGCGGCGGCCCCGGCGGCCTGGGTGGACCACGGCTACGCGGTCGTCCGCGTCAACTACCGCGGCTCCACCGGCTACGGCCGCGCCTGGACGGACGCCCTGAAGCACCGGGTGGGCCTGATCGAGCTCGAGGACATCGAGGCGGTCCGCGAATGGGCGGTGAGCTCGGGCCTCGCCGACCCCGCCCGGCTGATCCTCACCGGCGGTTCCTGGGGCGGCTACCTCACCCTCCTCGGCCTCGGCGCCCAGCCCGACGCGTGGGCCGTGGGCATCGCTGCCGTCCCCGTCGCCGACTACGTCACGGCCTACCACGACGAGATGGAGGCGCTGAAGGCGATGGACCGCACGCTGCTCGGCGGCACCCCCGAGGAGGTCCCGGAGCGCTTCGAGGCCTCGTCCCCGCTGACGTACGTCGACAAGGTGCGGGCCCCGGTCTACATCTCGGCCGGCGTGAACGACCCCCGCTGCCCCATCCGTCAGATCGACAACTACGTCAGGCGCCTGGAGGCGAGGGGAGCGGTGCACGAGGTGTACCGCTACGACGCTGGCCACGGCTCGCTGGTGGTGGACGAACGCATCAAGCAGGTACGACTGGAACTGGAGTTCGCGGAACGACACCTGCCCCGATAAGCACCGCACTCCCACCCCCTCCGGCGACCCCCACCCCTCTGAGCAACTCCCGGGCGGGGGCTCGCCCAGAGCGGTGGTGGCTCGCCGAGAGGGTCGGGGGGCTCGCCCAGAGGGGTGGTGGCTCGCCGAGGTCGGGGGGCTCGCCCAGAGGGGTGGTGGGGGTTAGCCCCCCGACCCGCCTCGTCGCCTGCGCCGCAGCAACTCCGCCAGCCCCCGCCGGGTAGCGGCCAGCACCACCCGATCCGAGCCCCGCAGGACATACGCGTCCGAGAGATCCCACAGCAGTCCGGACCCGCCCTGGCCCTCACGGCCGGTGTCCAGCGCCAGCACCCGCCAGTACCCCGCCCGAAACGCCTCCCCGACCGTCTTGCCCTCCAACTGCGCATGCCCCCCGACCTGCAGCGCGGCGAACAGCAACACCCGCCGCTCGACCGGGATCGCCCCCAGGATCTGCCGCCCCATCATCGCCCCGGCGAACGAGGGCGCCGCGAGATGCGTCACGCTCCGGCTCCGGGTCAGCGCCTGCGGATGCGCGGCCCGCAGGGTGCGGTACACGGCGGTCGCGAAGTCGTCGTCGTACAGCCGCAGCACCACCCGTAGATCGGGCCGCAGCGACCGCGCGTACAACGCGGCCTCCAGATTCGTCGTGTCGGAGCTGGTCACCGCGAGCAGCGCATGCGCGCGGTGGATCTTCGCGGCCTCCAGCACCCCCTCCTGCGTGACGTCCCCCAACACCACCGGCACCCGTAACCGCCGCGCCACCGCGAGCCCCCGCGCCTCCGGCCCGGCCTCGACGCACACCACGGGGATGTTCAGCTCACGCAACCGGATCAGCACCCGCGTGCCGATCTTCCCCAGCCCGAGCAGTACGACATGCCCGCCGAGACCCCGGGGCGGCCGGCGCAGGGTCCCCGTCCCGCGGAACGTCCCGAGCGCTTCCAGCACCGCCGCCAGCAGCACCGGCAGCAGCAGCAATCCCATCAGCCCGGAGAGGAGTTGCAGAACCTGGCGTTCGGTGGTGGCCCCGACGGCCGGGTCGTTGATGGCGAACAGATCCAGCAGCGTCAGATACAGCGCGCCCAGCGGATGGATGCCGGTCACCAGCCACAACGCCACCGCCAGCGCGAACACACACCCGACCAGCCCGGCCAGTGACCACCGCAGCCGCCGCGAGAACAGCGAGGCGAACGGCATCACGACCCCGACGCCCCGCCCGGCAGGCAACGCGGGCCCGGCGGAGTAGGCGACCTGCTCCAGGACGACGGACCCGCGCCTCCCGGACGCGGCCGCCTCCCGTACGGCCGCCGCGTCGGGCAACAGCAGCGGCCCCTGCTCACCGCTGGCCTCGGAACCGTCCGCGAAGGCCGGGTCGCTGCCGATCGCGGAGAGCAGCGCGAGCGTGGGCAGGCCCGGCGGGTCGGACTCCCCGGGGCCGGCCGGCGCCCGCTCCACGGCGCGCAGCAGCAGCCCGTCCGTCTGGACGACCTTGCTGGTGCCGACGACGGCGGTCGCGGCGAGCGCGGGGGCCGCGGTGTCGGCGTCGGACAGCACGGTGGTCGAGGCGTCACCGGCGGAGGCGTCATAGGCGTCACCGGTCGCGCCCGCGCCCTCGGCGGCCAACGCGGCTGCCTGGTCGAGGAGTTCCTCGATGTGCTGGCCCAACCGCCGGTTGTAGAGCCGCAGGACGAGCCGCAGCCGGGGGTTGAGCCGGCGAGCGGTGAGGGCGGCCCGGATGTTGGTCTCGTCGTCGTCGTACACGAGCGCCAGCGCGGCGGCCCGCTCCACACCCGCCTCGGCGAGCACCGCCTCGGTGGCCTCCACGGCCTCCAAGGTCCGCTGTCCGCCCGCGGGTTCGCTCGGGACGGTGGGCGTGCCGTTGCCCGCCGCGCGGTTGACGGCCGCGCTCACCACCCGGTCGAGCAGCGCCGCCGACACGGCCCGGGCCCGCCCCACGACCGGCGGCCGTACCGTCCGTTCGGCGGGCGGCACGACGAGCGTGACCTGCTCCTCGTACACCCCCCGCAGTTCGGCGGCGAGCCGGTGCGCGAGACCGTCGTCACCGCACACCACCATGTGCGCGCCGGCGGTCCCCGGCGGCTGACCCTGATTCGGAACGCTCCCCACGAGGGAGAAGACTGCCTCACCGGGACGGGAGGTTCCACGGATGAGGTGAACACCCCGTACGGAACTCCCGTATGAAAGGGGAGGGAATGCGAGAAACAGGCATCAGGGAGAACACGGAAGCCGGAGGTGCGCGACCCGTGGCCATCACCAGAGCGGCCCCGCACGAGAAGGGCGCCCGCCGGGACCGACCGCAGGCATCGCCCGCACCGCCCGCACCACCCACACCGCCCGCGCCGCTCGACGCGCCCGGGCGGCTCACCTCGCCCCTGGTCCTGACCATGCTGCTGCTCCTGATGGTGCTGCTGCAGAGCCCCATCCGGCGCGCCCTGTCCGCCCCGGTGATGCAGAGCTGGACGACGGTGTTCGTGGCGGTGGTGGTGCAGGCGCTGCCGTTCCTGGTGCTGGGGGTGCTGCTGTCGGCGGCGATCGCGGTCTACGTACCGCCCTCCTTCTTCGCCCGCGCCCTGCCGTCCCGCCCCGGACTCGCCGTGCCGGTCGCCGGGGTCGCGGGCGCGCTGCTGCCCGGCTGCGAGTGCGCGTCGGTCCCGGTGGCCGGAGCCCTGGTCCGCCGGGGCGTGACCCCGGCCGCGGCCCTCGCCTTCCTGCTCTCCGCCCCGGCGATCAACCCGATCGTGCTGACGGCGACGGCCGTGGCCTTTCCCCGCAACCCCGAGATGGTGCTGGCCCGTTTCGTCGCGAGTCTGCTCGTGGCGTGCGCGATGGGCTGGCTGTGGCAACGGCTGGGCCGCACGGACTGGTTGCGGCTGCCGGCTCACGCGCCGCACGAGGGGGAGACCAAGGGGGCCGCGTTCTGGGACTCGGTACGGCACGACGTGATGCACGCCGGCGGCTTCCTGGTCCTGGGCGCGATGGCGGCGGCGACCCTGAAGGCCGTCGCCCCGGAGAGCTGGCTGCGCACGGCCGCGGAGAACCCGGCGGTCGCCGTCCTGACGCTGGCCGTCCTCGCGGTGGTCCTCTCCATCTGTTCGGAGGCGGACGCGTTCGTGGCCGCGTCCCTGACCCAGTTCTCCCTCACGGCCCGGCTGGCCTTCCTGGTGGTCGGCCCGATGATCGACCTCAAACTGTTCGCGATGCAGGCGGGCACCTTCGGCCGGGGCTTCGCGCTGCGCTTCGCCCCGGCGACCTTCGCGCTGGCCATCGTGTCGGCGGTCCTGACGGGATGGGTCCTGCTGTGAACCGACAGTCCCAGGCGGCCGTCCTCTTCCTCCTCGGCGCGGCCCTGCTGCACGCCGGAACCACCGATCTCTACCTCCGCTACGTCAAGGCGGGCCTGCGCCCGCTGCTGCTGGCGTCCGGCGTGATCCTGATCGTCACAGCGCTGGCGACGGCCTGGTACGAACACCGCAGGACGAAGACGAAGCACGAGCAGGAACAGGGGCAGCAGGAACAGGGACAGCGAGAACAGGGGCAGCAGGAACGGGAGCACCGGAAGGCAGACGCGGAGACCCCCGCCGCTTCCGAACACCTCACGCCCGAACACACCCACGCCGGGCACGCCCACCCCGAACCCCGGGTCTCCTGGCTCCTGATCCTCCCCCTCCTGGCCCTGATCCTGGTCGCCCCGCCGGCCCTGGGCTCGTACAGCGCGACCCGCACGGGTACGGCCCTCCAGGAGCCTCTCGCCTACCCGGCCCTCCCCGCCACGGACCCGTTGCCCCTGAGCGTCGTCGACTACGCGGGCCGTGCCGTATACGACCGCGGCCGCACCCTCACCGGCCGCGAGGTCCGCCTGACCGGCTTCGTGGCCCTGGACCACGACGGCACGCCCTATCTGGTCCGCATGGCCCTCAACTGCTGCGCCGCCGACGCCCAGCCGGTCAAGGTCGGCCTGACCGGCCACATCCCCCCGGTCCTCCAGCCGGACACCTGGCTGACGATCACCGGCGCCTACACCCCTCGCACCACCCACGACCCGGTCAACGACGGCCCCATCCCCTTCATCGAGGTCACCACCGCCACCCCGACCCCGACCCCGCGGGACCCCTACGACGAGTCGTGGAACAACTGAGGGGTGGAACTCTCCGCGATACGGCCCGGTTAAGGCTCCCTCAACCCCTGGTGGCCGGGCGGTTAGCGCCTCATGATGGGGCCATGACGGCGGCCTCGCGTGCCTTGACACGACTGGCGACCTGGCCCGACCTCGCGGAGGTCCGGCCCAGCTGCGGCACCGGTCGGGCGTTGCGCTCGGGCCGGGCCGAGATCGCGCACTTCCACTCCGACCGGAGTGTCGACCTGCATCTCACCGGCAAGGCGATCCACCGGTTCGAGCGGGACCTGAGGCACTCCAGCGCGATCCGGCTGCTGCCCGGTTCGCCCTGGGTGACCGTCCATCTGGAGTGCGAGACGGACATCGACCTGCTCATGACGCTGGTCAGCGCCGCCCTCCAGGCCCACCAAAGGCACCCGGACCTGGACCTCACCGCCCTTCCGCGCTGCAACGAGCACCGGGAAGTGGCGCTCACCCGTGACAGCGTCGGCGGCATCTAGACCTCCGAGGCGCCTTTCACCCGGTGCCGCAGTCCGTGCCGGTCGGCAGCTGCCCGCCCCGGCCGTCTGGTGAGCTGACGGTCCGTCAGTTATGGTCGCCCTGGCGTGCTGAAGCCATCACCCATACCGACGCCGACGCCGATACCGATACGGAAGGGGCGAGCGCCATGGAGACCGAACCGGATCGTCCGACCCGTCCCCCGAGCCCGCAGCCGCCGGGCGTCCCCCGCTGGGTGGCGATGTTCTACGACCCGGCCTCGACCTCGTGGCGGCCGGGCGCCGAATCCCCCGACCGCACCCCCGTGCTGTACGCGATCGGCGAGATGACGCAGGTCAAGCGGGCCCGGGGCGACGAGGTCGCCGTCGCTCTGTGGGGGCCGAAGGACGGTGAGTGGCAGCGCTACGACCCGTCCCCGGCCGCGGCCGCGCCGGAGGCCGCGCCCCCGCCGCCGGGCGACGGCGCCGCACGGCCCGGCCACGCCAAGCTCGCGGAACGCATGGAGGACCGCCGGCACCAGGTCCTCATGGCGGGCCTGAGCAAGGCGGGCCTCTACGATCTCGCGCCGGACGACGTGACGGCCGTCCGGACCCTGGTCGACCAGGTGGACGAGGCCACGCTGCGCAGGGTCGCCCACTGGATGGCCTTGGCCGGCGGGCCGGTTGAGTGAGGGGGCCGGAGGGCAGACACGTCGTATGACGGTCTCCGTGAACCGCGAACTCTGTTACGGCTCCGGCGAGTGCGCCTTCCGCCTGCCCTCCGTCTTCACCACGGCGGACGACGGGTTCGGAGCCGTCGTCCCGGGACGCGAGGACACGGGCGACGACCCGGAGGTGCGGGACGCGGCCGAGCGCTGCCCGTCGCAGGCCATCAGTCTCTGAGGGCGCCCCCGGGCGGGTAGCTCCAGCGGAAGGACTCCAGCGCGCGGGTCCGCGCCTCCACCACCGCCATGCGCGCCTCCCGTTCGACGGGGTCGACATGTGCGGACTGGCCCGTCACCTGACCGTCCCACTTGCGGTAGAGCAGCCCGGTCCGCGCCGAGAACCAGCCGCGGCTCACCGAGTTGAGCGCCAGCAGGACACCGGTGTCCTCGGACGCGGGGAGGGCCATCCAGCCGCCGAGCGCGGTCAGCAGGTCCCGCCGTACGAAGAGACTCGCGGGGTGCACCGGCGCGCGGAAGCCGTTCGCCTTCCAGTGGTCGAGGACGGCCCCCCGCTCGATCGGCCCCTCGGCGGGATCGCCGGGAAAGCCGATCGTGGAGCCGTCCGGCAGGAGGTCCAGGGCGCTCGAGGTCGCCCAGCCGAGGCCAGGATCCCGTTCCAGGGCGGCCAGATCGCGGGCCAGGGTGCCGGGCGCGAGCCGGTCGTCGGCGTCCAGGACCTTCACGTACTCGCCCTCGGCGTGCGCGAGCGCGATCGTGCGGGCGACTCCCGGTCCGCCCGGACGTCCCTGACGGAAGGTCACCCGGGTGTCGTCCGGGATGTGGGGCGCGACCTCGTCCGTCGTGCCGTCCTCCTGGATCACCCAGCGCCAGTCCCAGCCCGCGGGTAACTCCTGGGTGCGCAGCGACTCGTAGGCCTCGGGCAGATACCGGGCCGAAGGGGCGTGCACTGCGGTGACTATGACGATGCGTCGGCTCACGAGGGCACTTCCGGGCAAAGTTCCGGGAGATCCAGGCGCCCTGAGCGCTCGCGCCCCCCGTGGTCACGGACCGCGATCACTCTGCTGGGTATCGGCACCTCGCCAGCCTACGACTCCCGGTCACCGGAACTCACCGAGGGTGCACCGAGGGGGCTCACCGGGACGGGCCGGGCGGGAAAGGGGGCGGGGGAACGCGGGACCGGCCGGGAGAACGGCAGGAAAAGGCCCGGTCGCTGGCGACGGGGGATGCACCAGCGACCGGGCTATGGCCAAGGCTAACAAGGTGGCCGGGTCGGCGGGAGCCGACTTCTCAGCTGCTCCGCCGTTGTGATCGGGATCACTCTCCCGGTCAGTCCTCGCAGGGCGGCTCGTAGGAGAGCCGGGGCAGGTATTCGTGCCACTTGTCGGCCGTCAGCACGCCTCGCGTGGTCGCGCAGATACGGCTGATCGCCGCGTCGACGTCCAGGTTCCACAGCCGTACGGTGTCGGCGCCGCTGGAGACGCCGAGCATGTGGCTGCTGGGGCTGAAGGACAGGAAGTTGCCGGTCTTGGCGTTGGGGCTCATCGACTGCCCGATGGGGGAGGCCCCGGTCGGGTCGGTCACGTTCCACAGCCGGATCGTGTTGTCGTTGCCGCCGCTGGCGAGGGTGTCGCCGTCCTGGCTGAAGGTCAGCGACACGACCGCCTCGGTGTGGCCGGTGAGGGGCGAGCCCCGCCGGGACGCCTGCGCCGGGTCGGTCACGTCCCACAGCCGTACCGTGTCGTCGTCGCTGCCGCTGGCCAGCGTGTGGCCGTCCGGGCTGTAGACGAGCGCGTTGACCGGGCCGACGTGCCCGGTGAGCGGCTTGCCGACGGGCGTGGTGTGCCGGGGGTCGGTCACGTTCCACAGCCGTACGGTGTGGTCCGCGCTGCCGCTGGCGAGGGTGCGTCCGTCCGGGCTGAACACGAGGGCGTTGACGAACCCCTTGTGCCCGGTGAGCGGGGAGCCGAGCGCGGTGGCGTGGGCGGGGTCGCCGACGTCCCACAGCTGGATGGTGCGGTCGTCGTAGGCGGTCGCCAGCGTGCGTCCGTCCGGCGCGAAGGCCAGTGCGTCGGGGCCCAGGAACCGGGTGCGCAGCTCGACGGGCGGCCCCGCGGAGACCGGCCGGGCCGGGTCGGTGACGTCCCACAGGTACACCGCCCGGTTGGCCGTCAGCACCGCGAGCGTACGGCCGTCGGGTGAGAACGCGAGCGTGCGCTCGCTGCCGTCGTCGGGCATGAAGGGCGCGCCCAGTGTGACGGGCCGGTCGGGGTCCGCCACGTTCCACAGCCGGACCCTGCCGTCGCGGGCGGCCGTGGCCAGCACCCGCCCGTCCGGCCGGAAGGCGCCGCTGCGGCCGATCATGTCCGCCGTCGGGATCGACCAGAGCCGGACCTTGCTGTCGCCGTTGCCGGTGGCGAGGGTCCGGCCGTCGGGGCTGAAACCGACGGCGTACATCTCGCCGCTGCCCCCCGCGAGCGGCTCGCCGACCTGCGAGGGGTACGCCGGGTCGCTCACGTTCCACAGGGTGGCCGTGCTGTCCGCGCTGCCGGCGGCCAGCATGGTCCCGGCGGGGTTGAACGCGACCGACCACACGGGTCCTGTGTGCCCGGTGAGCGGTGGGCCGAGCTGGGTCGCCCGGCCGGGGTCGGTCACGTTCCACAGCCGGATGGTGTCGTCCGCGCTGCCGCTGGCGAGGGTGTCCCCGTCGGGGCTGAAGTCCAGCGAGTGCACGGTGTCGGTGTGACCCGCCAGGACCCTGTCGATGCGCTCAGGCCTGCGCGGGTCCGTCGTGTCCCACAGCCGGATCGTGTTGTCGTCGCCGCCGGCCGCGAGGGTCCGGCCGTCCGGGCTGAACGCCACGGAGCGCACGGCGGCCGTGTGGCCGGTCAGCGCGCCGAGCGCCCTCGGCCGGCCCGGTGCGGTCATGTCCCACAGCCGGACGGTGTGGTCCTCGCCCGCGGAGGCCAGGGTCCGCCCGTCCGGGCTGAAGGCGAGCAGGTAGATCGTGCCGGTGTGGCCGGTCAGGGGCTTCCCGAGCGGGCGCGGGCGGGCGGGATCCCGGACGTCCCACAGCCGGACGGTGCCGTCGTCGCCCGCGCCGGCGAGGGTGTGGCCGTCCGGGCTGAACACCGCGCTGCTCACCCAGCTCCGGTGGCCGGTGAGGGGCTTGCCCAGGGGCTTGGGACGGGACCGGTCGCCGACGTCCCACAGCCGGACGGTCCGGTCGTAGCTGGCGGTGGCCAGGACCTTGCCGTCCGGACTGAACGAGGTGAGGTAGACGGCACCGGTGTGGCCGAGGAGCGGTGTGGCCAGCGGCGCGTTCACGATCGAGATCAGACGGTTGTTGGTGCCCGCGTCGTCCGGCCGCAGGTCGTGCGCCACCAGGTCGAGCTGCGCGGACAGCGACGGATCCGTGTACTGGACGCGGTCGGCCTCCGCGACCACCTGCTCGAACACGGCGTCGTTGCGCTGCTGCCAGGCGACCACGGCCGCGCCGACGGCGAGGATCGCCAGCACCACCAGCGCCGACACGGCGCCCCGGCTGATCCACACGATGCGCCTGCGCAGCCTGACCGACGCGGCCAGGAACTCCACCGCGCTGCGGGTCAGGAAGGTGTCGCCGGCGGACTTCGCCCAACTGTGGGCCTGCTCCAGCCGGGAGCCCCGGTAGAGCAGCGCCGCGTCACGGTTCGAGCCGTCCCAGGCCCGGCCGTCCTCCTCCAGCCGCTGACGCAGCAGATGGTCGCTGCGGTCCTCGTCGATCCAGTCGCGCAGCCGCGGCCAGGCGTGCAGCAGCGCCTCGTGGGTGATCTCGACGGTCTCCGCGTCGAGGGTCACGAGCCGGGCGCGCACCAGGGCCTCCAGCGACTCCTCCGTCTTGCCGGGATCGGCCGATTCCTCCGCCAGCTGCCGACGGGTGCCCCGGCGCCGGGTGGCCTGGGTGTCCTCGCCGAGCCGGACCAGCCGCATCAGGAGCAGCCGGGCGGCCGTACGCGCCGCCGGGTCGAGCCCGGACCAGGCCCGCTCGGCGGTCGCCGCCACCGCGCCCTGGATGCCGCCCGCCGCGCGATAGCCGGCCAGTGTCAGCCGTCCCGCCTTCCGGCGCTGCCAGGTGGCGAGCAGGGCGTGCGAGAGAAGGGGAAGCGCGCCCGCGTGCGCTCCGCGCGGACCGTCGACGGTCACCTCACGGATGATCAGCTCCGCCAGCCCGGGCTCGAGCTCCAGCCCCACGGCCCTGGCCGGCCCGGTCACCGCCTCGCGCAGCTCCGAAGTGGACAACGGCCCCAGCACCATGTGCCGGTGCTGGAGCGCGTCGGAGAGTTCGGGGTGGCTGAGGCACTCCTCGTAGAAGTCGGCGCGGACACCGAGGACGACGAGGACGGGGGGCGGTAACGGCGTGCCGTCCGTGCCGGGGTCGGGGCCGGCAGGGGTGCAGGCGTCGTGCAGGAGCTGGATGAAGAGGCGCCGGTCCGCCTCGTCGGGACAGAGGGTGAAGGCCTCCTCGAACTGGTCGACGATGATGACGGGGCGGGCGGGGAGACCGGAGGGGTC
The DNA here is from genome assembly GCF_045041255.1 of Streptomyces sp. NBC_00080. Classification (NCBI taxonomy): domain Bacteria; kingdom Bacillati; phylum Actinomycetota; class Actinomycetes; order Kitasatosporales; family Streptomycetaceae; genus Streptomyces; species Streptomyces sp. NBC_00080. The sequence goes on along the minus strand of NZ_CP108235.1, from coordinate 4,378,423 downwards.
GGAGAGACCGGAGGGGTCGGAGAGGTCGGACGCTTCGGAGGTGGTGGACGCTTCGGAGGAGGCGGCCGTGTCTCGTCGCGCCCAGGCGGTGACGGCCTCCCGGACGGCCCGCGCGAAGCCGGGGGTGCCGGGTTTCCCGCCGGGAGCCGTGGCTGTGGTCGGTGCCGAGGTCGAGCCAGGGGCAGAGGCCGATGCCGATGTGGTGAAAGGGGCGAGCTCGGGGATACGGCTGGTCAGCTCGGCGAGCGGATCGGCGCCCGGCACCAGTTGCAGGACCCGCGCGGAGTCGTCGGCCTTGGCTGCCCGGCCGCTGCGGTGCCGGTCGGCTGCCGTACCGGCCGCACCGTTCTGGAGGGCGGGCACGAGACCGGCGCTGAGCAGGGATGACTTGCCCGCCCCGGAGGCGCCGACCAGCATGACCAGGCCGCCCGTCCGTTCCGCCGCGCGAAGCTGGGCGACGAGGGCGTCCGTGCTCCGTTCCCGGCCGAAGAACCAACGGGCGTCCTGCTCGCGGTACGAGGCGAGCCCGCGATAGGGGCACACCCCTCCGGGGACACCCTGAGCCTCGGCCGCCGGCCGCTCGCCTTCCTCTTCCGTCACCGGGGCGACGGGGGTGTCGCCGAGGACCGGATCGGCCACCGCCCGCTCCCACAGCCGCTGCCACTGGCCGAGGTCGTACAGCCCGGTGGACACCGGTGCGGGCCGCGCGCGCCGTGCCTCGGGTATCAGGACGTGCAGTACGGCGGCGAGGGCGGCGAACTGGGCGGGTACGTTCCTGGCCCGTCGCCAGTCGCTGATCCGCTGGGTGGACACCCTTACGGGCCGTCCCCGCTCGTCGACCCGCTGGAGTCGGGCGACCGTCTCGGACACGCGCTTGAGCGGTGGGTTGCCGGCCTCCTTGTACAGCAGCGCGAGTCGTTCCGCGAAGGCTGTGCGTGCGCCCGAGTCGGAACTCAAGGCCTCCACCCCTAACTTCCCCCGCACCTGCAATCCGGACCGGAAAAACCACTTTATATGGCTGACCTGCGGTTAAGTGGCTGACCGGACATCGGATCCTCCTCGGTTCGGGCCTCAGCTGGCAGGATCCGGAGGCAGAAGCGCATGAACCGGGCGTAACGCGGGCGACCGCGCGCCCGGCGCGCGAACCGCGCCGTCATGGCGTGGTCGACTCCACCCGCACCGTTCGTCACCGGTCCGCACGAGGGGAGGGACCGGTGGCCAACGGTGCGGCGTGTGACGATCCTCGGGTTTCGACGAGCCGACGGTGGAGGACGAGGGCTCCCCGCTACCGCCGGGTCGAGCCCGGGTCGTCGGGACCCGGTGGGTGAAGAACAGGGCGAGGACCCCGGACCGCACGACCCTGCGCGGTGAGACGTCGGGGAGGAGCCGCGGGATCAGGATCGCGGCGGCCGGCAGTCCGGGGGCCGGCCGGGTGGCGGCTCGGCGGGCCGACCGCGACCCGGCCGCCCACGCGTCAGCGTTCCCGCGGGGCCGTGCACAGGGCCCAGATCACGAAGGCGTACAGCGCGATCAGGGTGAGCGACCAGACGGGGTAGTACGGGATCGACAGGAAGTTGGCGATGATCAGCAGCCCCGCGATGCCGACCGCGACGACCCGCGCCCAGGTGGCACGCGAGAAGAGACCGACGCTCACGCCGATGGCGATCACGCCGAGGACGAGCTGGATCCAGCCCCAGCTCGTCAGGTCGAACTTGAAGACGTAGTTGGGGGTGGAGACGTAGATGTCGTCGTCGGCGATGGCCATGATGCCTCGGAACAGATCGAGGACACCGGCGATGAACAGCATCACGCCGGCGAACGTCACCAGCCCGCCGGCGGTCGCTTCGGACGCGGACGACCTGTGGTGTGCCGTGCTCGTGGTCATGGCGGATTCCTCACTTCGTCGGTGATGCGCGATGTGCGGCACTGCCTTCTCCGAGCCTGTGGCGTGGCCGGCGCGGGGAGATCACCCGGGGCGGGTGAAGTTTGCGGCGCGGATCCCTGGTGCCCTGTAAGCGGACACACCGGCGATGCGGCAGGCGTCCGGGCGCTCGCACGGGACGACGCCGACCGCGCTCCCGTCGAGGCGCCGGCACGCGGACCGCTCATGATCGGCCGAAGGGAGCCCCCGACCTCGCCATGGCCATGACCTTCGTCGGCGCCCCGGGCGTCCGGCGAGACCACCCCACGGAGCCGCAGCCATGACCGACAACCAACTGGACGGACACGACGTGCGGCACCGCGCCCCGAAGGAACGGGCCGCGCTCGGCAAGGCCGCGCGCGCGAACGCGCCCCGCTCCAGCCACGCCGAGTTCGCGCCCGGACCGAAGCGGCCGGACCCCTTGAAGATCATCGAGAAGCAGTCGGCGACCCGGCTGCCCGGCCTCGTGCCGATCCGCTACAGCAGGATGTCCGAGTCGCCGTTCCGGTTCTACCGGGGGGCCGCCGCCATCATGGCGTCCGATCTCGCGAACACCCCCACAACGGGGCTGCGCACCCAACTGTGCGGTGACGCCCACATGCTGAACTTCCGGCTGCTGGCCTCACCCGAGCGGCGCCTCATGTTCGACATCAACGACTTCGACGAGACGCTGCCGGGCCCCTGGGAGTGGGACGTCAAGCGCCTGGCCGCGAGCCTCGTCATCGCGGGCCGGGCGAACGGCTTCAGCACGAAGGAGCGGGCCAGGATCGTACGGGCCACCGTGCGGTCGTACCGGGAGAGCATGCGGTCCTTCGCCGGACTCGGCAACCTGGCGGTCTGGTACGCCCAGTTCGACGTCAACTGGGTACGGGACCGGTTCGGGGCGGACCTGTCGGCGCGGGGCCGCGAGCGGTGGGCGCAGGCCGTGACCAAGGCGCTCTCGCACGACACCCTCCAGGTCTTCGACAAGCTCACCCACGTCGTCGACGGCAGGCGCCTCATCGCCCCCGACCCCCCGCTCATCACCCGGCTCGACGACCTGCTGCCCGGTGAAGGCCGCGGTGGCGACGTGGAGAAGGGGATCCGTCGGCTGATCGAGCGCTACGGCCAGTCCATCCAGTCGGACCGGCGGTACCTGCTGGAGCAGTACCGGGTGGCCGACATGGCCCGCAAGGTCGTCGGCGTGGGCAGCGTCGGCACCCGCTGCTGGATCGTGCTGCTGCTCGGCAGGGACGACGAGGATCCGCTGTTCCTACAGGCCAAGGAGGCCGATGAGTCGGTGCTGGCGCCCTTCGCCGGGGTGAGCACGTACCGGACGCAGGGCGAGCGGGTGGTCGCCGGACAGCGGCTGATGCAGGCCACCAGCGACATCTTCCTGGGCTGGGAGCGGGTCGAGGGCATCGACGGCCGGCGACGGGACTTCTACGTACGGCAGTTGCGGGACTGGAAGTGGGTCGCCGTGGCCGAGGACATGGTGCCCCGCGGCATGCGCACCTTCGGCGCGCTGTGCGGCGCGACGCTGGCCCGGGCCCACGCGAGATCCGGCGACCGGATCGCCATCGCCGCCTACCTGGGCGGGGGCGACAGCTTCGACCGGGCGCTGGTGACCTTCGCCGAGCAGTACGCCGACCAGAACGAGCGCGACCACGAGGCACTCGTCACCGCCGTCAAGGAGGGGCGACTGCCGGCCCAGGCGGCCTGAAGGCGGGCGCGCCCGACAGGCGCGGAGGTGGCTCACGGCCGCACCCCGCACCCCGCACCGGCCGGGCGGAAGGCTTCCGTCCCACCGCCTCCGTCCCACCGCCTCAGGCCACCTGCCGCAGGCCACCTGCCTCTGGCCGATCCAGCACGACCTTTCTCCTGAGCCGCCGCAACGGTGACGGCGCGGCGGGCCCCGGCCCGAGGTCCCGGAGCGGACCGTCGTCATGGATCCGCGTCGTCCCGGGGCGCGGGGGAGTAGGTTGGTGGAGCGAGGATCCTTCGTATACCGGCGTTCAGGCCGGTCTCGTCCTCCTGGTTCGACCACACCGGGTGCTCCGCGCTCGAGGCAGGTTCCGCCTTATGGCAGCCGAAGCCGCTCACCGGTCCGATCGTGCCTCGGCCGCGCCGAGGGTGTCGTCCTACCCCGCGGTCGCCCGGCAGGCCGCCGACGCGCTCCGCTGGTTCTTCGCCTGTGACGACACCGGGAGTTCTCCCGCGAGGCGCGAAGACGACGGCTCGCGCGGACAGTCCTTCGTGGACGGCAGAAGCCGCTGATGGCCGCCCCCGCGGCACCTCCGTCCCCCTCCGGCAGGGCAGCGCTTCCCCCGACCGCGCCCTCGCCGGAGGGGCCCACCCCCGAACGAAGCGTGCTTCCCGACGGGTTCACGCCCACCGAGGCGCAAGGTCCTGGCTGTTCACGCCTGCCCGCCGATCACTGCCCACCGCCCACTGCACACCGCCCACTGACGCGACCGCCGTACGGCAGCCGACAGGAGCAGGTATGACCATCGCACTACAGCCCCCGCTTCCCTCCCATCCCCTCCTCCGCCTGAGCCTGGCGCCCCGAGGCGCCATGCCACGGCCCATCGACGGTGCGTGGTGGCCCCGCTCCTACGACCTGCTCACCGAACTCCCCCGTCTCCTGGGCGGACTGCCGCCCGAGTGGGGCCAGGTCACCAGCGTCACGGTCAGCGGGTCGAAGTGGTCCGCGACGCCCGGCCGGACCCTCGTCTGCAACCAGGTCGTACGACTGCGCAGAACCGTGACGGCGTCCGCCCCGGACACCGTCGTCCTGCTCGCGCCCGGCCAAGGGCGCTGGGATCTGCTGGTCGTCCCTCCGGACACCACCGAGCAGGCCGCACAGTTGTCCATGGCGGCCGCGGCAGACGCTCACTCCTGACATCGCTCGGACGACTGCACCCCCGGCGCCGCACCCCTGAGGTGTCCTGCCCGGACGCGTGGGCTCGGTCAGTCCGCCGCCACGGCGTCCGTCGGTGGGCGGGAGGCCGGCAGAAGACGCGACCGGCTCACCGTGAAGCCCACCGAGGCGCCACCGCCGGGCCGCGCACCCGCCGACACGGAGCCGCCGTGGGCCTCCGCGACGTCGTGGACGATGGCGAGGCCGAGTCCGGAGCCGGGCAGACCGCGAGCGCTGTCGGCCCGGTAGAAACGGTCGAACACGCGACGCGTGTCGTCGGCGGTGATGCCGGGCCCCCGGTCGTGGACGGTGACCGCTCCCCGGCGGATGCGCACCTCGATGGGCTCGTCGCCGTCGGCGTCGAACTTGGCGGCGTTCTCCAGCAGATTGCCCACCGCGCGTTCGAGGCCCTGAGGGCGGCCGCGGACCACGGAGCCGTCGGCGTCGACGTGGACCAGGCGTCCGCTGCGCCGGTACACGCGCCGCGCCGCTCGCCGCGCCACCTCGGCCAGGTCCACGGATTCCTCGGTCTCCTCGCGGCCGCCCGCCAAGGCCAGTTCGACGAGTTCGTCGACGAGGTGACCGAGTTCGCGCGTCTCGTGCCGGACGTCGTCGAGGAGCCGGTCGCGGGAGTCGGGGGACAGCTCGCCGACCCGGTGCAGCACGGTGGCGTTGGCCAGCAGGCTGGTCAGGGGGGTCCGCAGCTCGTGGGCGGCGTCGTGCACCAGCCGTTCCTGGGCCTCGCGGGCGGCGACCATGCGGCCGAGCATCGTGCTGAAGGACGCGGAAAGCCGCCCGACCTCGTCGCGTCCGTCCACCGGTTCCGTGGCGTAGTGAGTGACGCGGCCGTCCGTGCTGACCTCCTCGGCGACTTCGGCCAGCCGGGCCAGCCGTCGGGTGACGCGTCCGGCGAGCAGCCGGCCCGCGGCCGCCGCGACGAGCATGACCGCCAGACTGACCGCCGCGATCTGTCGCGCCATGCCGGCCAGCACCTGGCGGGTCTGGTCGACCTGGACGGCCACCTGGAGGGCGCCGCGGCTCTCGCCGAGTGCGGTCGTCAGCAGGCGGTAGCTGTGACCGCCCGCGTCGATCTCGGTGGTGTCCGACTGCCCGGCCTCACCGGAGGCGGCGAGGGCGCGCGCGGCGTCGGACACCGGCAGCTTCGCCAGCGGGCCGCTCAGGCGGATGGGAGTACCGTCCCGGCCCACGGCCTGCAGGACCGGCTGCGGTGCCGCTTCACCGCCCGGGGCGGGCAGGTCCAGCCCGGGAAAGGGGGCGGGGGTCCGAGTGTCGGGATCCCGGCCGGGGCTCTGGCCGGCCGGGGCGGCCGGAGTCTCCTCCTGGCGCTTCTCCATGCCACGGGTCAGGGCCACGGTGGTCGACCGCAGGGTCCGGTCGACCTCCGCGAACACGCTGTCGGAGGCGGCGAGATAGCTCAGCGCACCGACCGTCACCGCCACCACGGCACCGACGGCGGCGAAGGCGAGCGCGAACCGCGAGCGCAGACTCACGGCCGCCGCGCCGCGTAACCCACGCCGCGTACCGTGCGGATCAGGTCGGGTGCCCCGGCATCGTTGAGCTTGCGCCGCAGGTAGCCGATGTATCCCGCGAGGTTCTTCGCGTCCACACCGGCGTCGGGACCCCAGACGCTCCGGTAGATCGCCGCATGGTCCAGAACGAGCCCCTCGTCGCGCACCAGAAGCTCCAGCAGGTCGAACTCGGTCCTGGTCAGCCGGAGTTCCGCCGCTCCCCACCAGGCGCGCCGCGTACCGGGGGAGATGCGCAGCGAAGCCATCCGCAGCACGTCACCCGAGGGCGAGCCCTCCTCGACCGCGTCGCCCTCGGCGCCCTCCTTGTTCCGCTCGGCCGGCGAGGCGGGCGATGCCGTCAGCACGGCCCGACGCAGGAGCGCCCTCAGACGCGCGAGCAGTTCGGGCACTTCGAAGGGTTTGGGCAGGTAGTCGTCGGCGCCGGCGTCCAGACCGTTCGCCCGGTCGGGGATCCCGGCCCGCGCGGTGAGCAGCAGCACGGGGGTGCGGTCACCGTCGGCGCGCAGCACCCGGCACACGGCCACACCGTCGATGTGCGGCATCATCACATCGAGGACGAGCGCGCTGAAGGACTCCCTGCGGGCCAGGACCAGGGCCTCCACGCCGTCACCGGCGGTGACGACGTCGTACCCCTCCAGCTCCAGCGCCCGCTCGACGGCTTCGCGGACGGCACGATCGTCGTCGGCGACGAGGACACGTTCCGGCATGCGCGCATGCTCGCACAGCGTTCTGTGAGCCCCTTCTCATCCAATTCCGGACTGGCTCCGGCCGCGCTCTGAGACCGCTCTCCCACGATGGAGGACCCCACCACCCTCAGGCCACAGGAGCCCCATGTCCTCCCACACCCGCCCCGTTCTGCGCCGGCCCGTGGTGCTCGCCGCGTGCCTCAGCATCGCCCTCGGTACCGTCGGCTGTCTCGCGTTCGACCCGGGATCCGCCTCGGCGACGGTCGCCAAGCAGGCGGTCCCGGCCTCCGCGGCCCGCACCGGAGCCGGTGGCGCCAACACCGCCGAGGTCGTGAAGGCCGCCAATGCCTTCCTCGCGACGCTCTCCGACGAACAGAAGGACGCCGTCCTCTACGACTTCGACGACGAGGCGAAGAAGACCGGCTGGTCGAACTTCCCGACGCCCGTCGTCGAACGCAACGGCCTGAAGCTGGGCGACCTCACCGACGCGCAGGACGCGGCGGCCATGCAGGTCATGGAGGCGGCGCTCAGCAAGCAGGGCTACGAGGAACTCGTCGAGATCCGCAAGGCGGACGACTACCTCGCGTCGCTGTCGGACAGCGAGGACACCGGTGACGGCGCGTCGGCCTCCCCCACCGCCACCCGCACGCCTCCCTCCGGAGCCCCGACCGATGGCGCCACCGGCGGTCCCGGCGGTCCCGGCGGCGGAGGCGGCGGCGCCAACTTCGGCTCGGAGTGGTACTACCTCTCCTTCTTCGGACAGCCCAGCAGGACCGGCGAGTTCACCGTCCAGTACGGCGGTCACCACGCGGCGTACAACATCACCTACGCCGGGAGCAACGTGACCATGTCACCCACCCTGACCGCGGTCGAGCCGGAGGAGTTCATCCTCGACGACAAGGCCTACGCCCCGCTCGCGGACAAGCGGGCCGCCACCATCGGCGCCGTCCAGTCGCTCACCGCCGACGAACTGGCCGCCGCCGAGATCGACGGCAGCTTCGACGACCTCTACCTCGGCCCGGGCAACGACGGTCCCTTCCCGACCGAACCCGAGGGCGTCCTCGTCAGCAGCCTGACCAAGAAGCAGCAGGCGAAGGTCACCGCGATGCTGCGCACCTGGGTCGACGACCTGGACGAGAAGGCCGCGGCACGCCTCCTGGCCAAGTACGTGGCCGAGTACGACGAGACGTACATCGGCTGGAGCGGCGGAACCACCATCGACAACGACCAGACGTACGTCCGTCTCGACGGGCCGTCCGCCTGGATCGAGTTCTCCAACCAGCCCGGCGCCTCGACCGACGAGATCCACCAGCACACGATCTTCCGGGACGAGACCTCCGACTACGGCTGGGAGTGACGTCCGTGCGCCGTCTCGTCTCCGCCCTGCTGCTCTCGGCGTTCTTGCTGGTCGGCGGCCTCGCGTCGCCGGCCGCCGCCCACCCGATGAGCACCTCGGCCGTCCTGCTCGACATCCGTGACGACCGGGTCGAAGGCGAGGTACAACTGCCCGTCGACCGCCTGGCGATCGCCGTCGACCGCGACCTCACCCCCGCCGGCGTGCTCGGCGAGGACCGGTCCTTCCTCAAGCGCTACACGGCGCAGCACATCAGCGCCGTCGGCGAGGACGGCACCCCCTGGACCGTGGGACTCGGCACGGGGTCGGTGCGGACGATCGACGGGACGGCGCACCTCGTCTACCCGCTCACCATCCGCCCGCCGGACGGACGGGTCACCGACTTCCGTCTGCGTTACGACGTCATCGTCGAGGAACTCCTCACCCACAAGGTCATCGCCACCGTCCGGTACGACTTCGACCGCGGCATCCTCAAGACGGACGACGCCGAGACCCTCGGCGTCCTCGACTGGGACACCAAGAGCCTGCGGGTCCCGGTCGACGAGGGTTCCTGGCTGAAGGGCTTCGTCACCACCGCGGGGCTCGGCATCGAGCATGTCGGTGAGGGCGCGGACCATCTGCTGTTCCTGCTGATGCTGCTCATCCCCGCCCCGCTGGTGGCCACCACCGGCCGATGGCGCACCGGAGTCGCCGGAGACGCCGGAGACTCTTCGCCGCGCCGCAGTCTCGTACGGGTCGTGCACGTCGTGTCGGCGTTCGCCCTGGGCCACTCGCTCACCCTCGCCCTGGCCGCCTCGGGAGTGATCCACGTCCCGTCACGGCCGGTCGAGACGCTGATCGCGTTCTCCATCGCCGTCTCCGCGGTCCACGCGATACGGCCGCTGGTGGCGCGAGGCGAGGTGCTCATCGCCGCGGGCTTCGGGCTCGTCCACGGCCTCGCGTTCGCCTCGCTCATCGGCGACCTCGGCCTGGACCGCGGGTCGCTCGTGACCACGCTGCTGGGCTTCAACCTGGGCATCGAACTGACCCAGTTGCTCGTCGTCGCCCTGATCATGCCGTCGCTGCTCGTGCTGTCCCGCACGACCGTCTACCCCGCGTTCCGCATCGCGGTGGCCGTCATCGGGCTCGTGTTCTCGGTGTCCTGGATGCTCGAACGCGCGAAGCTGACCGCCGGCGACCCGTTCGAGGGCGCTCAGACATGGCTGGTCGGGCACCCTCTGCTCGTCGCCGGCGCGGTCGCGACCCTCGCCGTCGCGGCCCGCCTCCGGCGTGGGGTGCCCTGGGCGGTGGCCGGAAAGTAGGCACGGAGATCAGGGCCCGGCCAGGCTCACCGCCACTCTCCACGTCAGTTCGCCGCGTCCCTTTCGGCGGCATTTTCAGAGGCACCCTTCGACCCGCCCTTCGCCTCGCCCTGAGAGGTGGCGGCATCCCAGATCCCCGCCGCCACCCTCTGCGCGAACTCCGTCGGCGACGGCTCGTTCGGCAGCTGCGCGGGCACCGTCGTGCCCTTCTTGCTGCCTGCCCGGTCGGCGAACAGTGCGACCGTCAGGGCGAGTCGGCCGTCGTACCCGGTGGTCCACACGGTCCGCCGGGTGATGCCGCCGCCCGCACCGGCGATGGCGAAACCCTTCGCCTCCGCCGAGCCCGCGGCCACCTCGGCATCGGCATCTGCATCGACGGCAACGGCGACGGGCGTCGGTCCGGCCCCGGATCGCGCGCCCGCCACCAGCGCCTCCTTCTCGTCCAGGACCTGCCGCACGTCGGGACGCGCCCGGTAGACGGTACGGCCCTCCTTCGTGATGCGAGCGACGGTGTACGGGCCGGTGTACTTGCCGTCCGCCGCCACCGTCGCGTACACCGATGCCAGGTCCAGCGGGGTCGGCGCCGGCTTCCTCAGCAGCTTGCCCAACGGCTCGCCCGGGTGCTCCACCTCGCTGAACGGATCCAGCGCCGTACCCGCCTCCACCGCCCCGCTCACCGCGTCGTTGAAGGACTGCCGCGCATAGTCCGAGCCCCCGTACAGCACCCGCACCGCTCCGTCGCCGGGCACCATGCCCACGACGGCGGTGTGCACCCGCACGCCCTTCTCGCCCCCCGGGTGTTTCTGCGCCAGTTGGGTTGCGCTGTCCTGCAGCGCCAGGTCGAAGGTGGTCGTCACGCTGTAGCCGCCGCTCGCGAGCCGGTCCTCGGTGATGCCGAGCCGGTCGGCGGCCTCCTTCGCGGCGACGTCGATCAGGTACTGCCGCTGCCCCTCGGTCTCGCCCGGCGGATAGAACCGGAACGCCGGGAAACGCGCCGCGGCCCGCTGCTTCGCCGTGATGCTTCCGCTCGCGGCCATCGCGTCGAGCACCCACTCCCAGCGGTTCTCCAGTTTCGCGGTCACCTTCGGATCGGAGCCCGCCTTCTCGTAGTACGAGGGGATGTTGAGGATGGACGCCAGCGCGGCACCCTGCGCGACCGTCAGGCTCTTCGCGTCCACGCCGAAGTAGTTGCGCGCGGCGGACTGGATCCCGGCGGCACCCCGCCCGAAGTACACGGTGTCGAGATAGCCCTCGAGGATCTCGTCCTTGGTGTGGGTGCGGTCCAGCTTGATCGCGATGAGCGCCTCACGCGCCTTGCGGGCCAACGAGTGTTCCGGGCTCAGCAGCGCGTTCTTCACGTACTGCTGGGTGATGGTGGAGCCGCCCTGCGGGTCGCCGCCCGTCAGCGTCGCCAGCGCGGCCCGCGTGATGGCCTTCGGCGAGATCCCGCTGTCCGTACGGAAGGAACGGTTCTCCGCGGCGATCACCGCCTCCTGCACATGCCGCGGGACCGCGGACAACGGGATGTCCTGCCGGTCGACCGGTCCGCGCCGGCCCAGATAGGCGCCGTCCGCGTCGAGGAACACGGTGCTCTGGGTGACGGTCTCGGGGTGCGGCTTCGGAATGGACGTCAGGTGGTACGCCACGACGGCCGCCGCGCACAGCGTGGCGAGCAGCGTGAGGAAGGCGTAGAGCAGCCGGCGAAGCCGCCGACCGCGGTTGCGCCGGAACCGGATCCGCAGCGGCGCGCGCTCACGGTGCCGGCGCCTCGACAGCATCCCCTTCCCCGGCCGCCGGGCGGCGCGCCCCGGTCGAGGCGGCCCGTCCGGCTCGCCCCTGTCCCCGTCCCCGTCCCGGTTCCCGTCCTCGACCAGGTTCATATCCGCCACCACTCGCGGTCCGACCGTACGGCGACCCTGCCGGCGGCGTCGTACACCGTGACGACCCGATCGTCGCCGTCCATGGAGAGGAGCGCCTGCACGTTCCTGCTGGGCAGTGGCGTGCTCGCGTACCAGATGCCCCACCCCGGGCTGCCCGCCAGGACGAGGACCTTCGCGGTGGTTCTGCCGCCGTCGCCGGTTCTCACCTCGACGCGACCCGGATCGCCGCTCAGACCGTGGAAGAGGCCAGACAGGAAGAACCCGCCGGTCACGCTGTCCACCCGGAGGGAGACACCCGGTTCGTCGAGGGGGTGGTCGCTGTCGTCCCCGGGGAGGGGCACCGACCAGTGCGCGCCGTCGGCCGTCAGCCAGATCCGTACCCCCGCCCCGGCGGTCACCCGCTCGCCCGGCGCCACGACCCGGATCGGGCTCGTGGCCTGGCGACTGCCGTCCCCCGACCGGGCTCCGGACGTCCCGTCCTGCGCACCGCCGCCCCCGAGACGGTCGGCGCCGAGGAGGGCGACGGGGATGAGCAGCGCCGCGCAGGCGGCCGAGGCCACGGCAAGGCGACGTCGTCGCCGGATGCGGCCCTCTGCCCGGATGTCGGAAAGAGGGACCTCGGACGGGACGACGCTCCGGGCGGCGGCACGGGTGAACTCCTCGCGCAGGTGCCCGGGGCCGGTGCCGGCCTCCTTCAGACCGTGTCTGGCATGGGCCCGCACCGCCCCCACCGAGCAGCCCAGCAGCTGGGCGATCTCCGCGTCCGCCAGCCCCTCCCAGACCCGCAGCACCACAACAGCCCGTCGTCGCGCGGCCCGTCGTCCGCGCGGCCGGCGCAGATGGGTGCGCACCAGACAGCGCCGCACATGGAAGTCCACGTCGTTGCGCGGAACGCGTCGCCACCGTGCGTACATCCGCACCAGCGTTCTCCGCGCCAGCTCCTCCGCGGCCCCGGGATCGTCGGTGAGCAGCCGAGCGGTCACGACCAGCCGGGACCAGTGCGCCCGGGCGTACGCGGCGAAGTCGTGGCCGGCGGCGGCGAGTACCACGGGGCGCACAGGGCGGACAGGGCGGACGGGGCGGACGGGGCGGCCGGGGAGTACGTCGGGGGTCGGTGGCACGTGGGCGGTCCTTCGGCTCGGGAACTCGGTCGTGGCCGGACGCATGGGGCCGTCCGTCCTGGTCGGGCAACCGTTCGGTCGTGCAAGTAGGTTGAGCAGGCAGTGAGCCAACGTCGTCAGGGGAGAGGGAGCCTGGAACCCGTGTACGCCGTCTTCCTGGTGGGGTTGCGCTTCGCCGGCTGCGACCTACGCGACCTACGCGACCTGTACGCACGACGGAGGTGGCGGGGTTGCAAGGAAAGGGCACAGATTCCGGTGGGGGCATGACCGAGGACGAGTTCGACGCGTTCTACGCGACCGCGTTCCCCCGGCTGACCGGACAGCTCTACGCCTTCACCGGAGACCACGGGGAGGCCCAGGACGTCGTGCAGGAAGCGTTCGTACGGGCCTGGGACCGGCGACAGCACTTCCTGTCGGACAGCGCTCCCGAGGCGTGGATCCGCACGGTGGCCATGCGGTTGGCGGTGAGCCGCTGGCGGCGTGCGAGGCGCTGGCTGGAACTCGTACGGCGCACTCCGCCGCCCGAATCCACCCCGGGCCCGGGTCCCGAGCGCACCGCGCTCGTGGCCGCCCTGCGCGAACTCCCCCAGGCCCAGCGGATGGCGATCGTCCTGCACCATTTGTGCGACCTGAGTGTGGAGCAGGTAGCCTCCGAGACCGGCGCGCCCGTGGGGACGGTCAAGGCGAGGCTGTTCCGGGGGCGGGCAGAGCTGGCGAAGCGACTCGCGGAGGACGACGCCGACGGACACGTGGACGAGGCCGACGGGCCGGTCCGGAAGGAGAGCCGCCGTGTCCGATGAACTGTCGGCCGCGCTACGCGAGTTGGCCGCCGCCCGGGCGACCGCTCCGATCGTCGGCGGCCCCGCGACACGTGCCCGGGCGCTGCGCCGCAGGCGTCGCCGCCGTGCCGCCGCGACCCTGGGTGCGGGGACCGCGGTCCTCGCGCTGCTGGGCTTCGCCCTGACCCTGCATCTCGGCGAGGACCCGGACCGCCCGGCCGGGCGCGGAACCGCCGCCGGGGCGTCTTCGGGTTCCGCCCCGCCGTCGCCGGCCACCCCGATACCCGCCTCCGGCACGCTCGACCTGCCCGGGAGCGACCTCACGTTCGGCGGTCGGATGATGCCGATCCTCTCGACGTTCGACCTCCCGCCCGGGCCCACGAGCACGACCCCGATGACGGTGGTCGCGAAGCCGGTCCGGATAGCGCTGGCCGCCGACCTGGCCGCCAAGGGCGCCACCGTGGTGAACGTCGCGTACGCGGTCCAGCTGCGCGACGGAAAGGGCGGCCTGCTCTACGTCGGCGCCTTCGCCCCGGACGTCGAGGCTCGGGGGGACTACGACGTCACAGCCGGCGTGATCGCCCTCAGCACCGAGGACGCCCGGTGGTTCTACGCCCGGATCCGCCTCGGCACCAGCATCTCGGTGACCACCGGCCCCACCCCGACAGCCACCCCCTCACCCAGCACCACGGCCCCCGCCACCACAGCGTCCCGATCCGCCGGGAGCCTGCGCCGGGGGTGAGGCCGGAGCATGGACCGCATCGGGCCGAATGCGGTGAGCTGTTGTCGACGAGCCGTTGTCGACGAGTGGTTGACTAGGTCGCGGTTTCCGCGACGAGGACGGCGACGGTGATCGGGCCCGGGGCCTCAGCGGTGGCTGCGTCGGCTACGGCGGCCCGGACGGCGCGGGCGACTTCCAGTGGCTGGTGTCCTGGGGCGACCGAGAGTTGGACCTCGATGCGGCGGCCGGGTGGATCGTCGTGGTCCTGCACCTTGACCGGGCGGCTTCCCAACACGGCGGTGAGGCGGGCGACGCCCGGAACAGCCGTCGCGACGTCCGCCAGCTCACCGACGGGTCCCCGCGTGGGTCCTGTTCCGGTCTCCGGGGGCGAGCTTCGCGCGGCTGGGGCTGCGGCAGCCGCTTCCGGCGCGGGCTCCGTGGACCTCGTTGAGGTTGGCGACCTGACGACCGTCTCCGAGCCCACCTGGAGATCCGTGACGCGCAGGTCGGCTGTGACGGTGGCCAGGCCGAGCCGTTCGGCGGCCGCACCGAGCAGCGCACTCCTCAACTGGGCGGCGGTTTCGGGCAGTGGCCGGTCAAGGGATGCCGCGAAGGCGGCTTCGATCCTGAGAGGGCCGGGCGGTAGCGCGCTGGCCGGCGGACGCACGACCGGCTCGGACACGGGCTCGAGCGGTACCGGCCCGATGCGCAGGGACTCCAGCCGAACACCGGGAATCACGGCGGCCGCGCGCCCCAGGACCCCGACGGCCGCTCGCTCGGTGATCCATGTCCCGTCGCCCGGCCCGCCGAGCGGGAGCAACCGACCGAGGTCGAGCTGGTGCCGTCCTGCCTGCGTCCACGCCTCGGTTTTCACCGCCCTCTCACCCTCTTGCTCCCACGGCTGCGGTCCTCGTCCCGCCCACACTGCGCTCGGAGTGTCCGCGAGGGCCCCAGGCGGGACGTTCGGGCCACTCGTCGGACCGCTCCCCTCGCGGCATACATTTCGGTCAAAACATACTAAAACGACTACAATATCAACGGTGAGTGATAGGTGGGCCTCTTGAGGGAGGAATGTCCCGATGACTGAGAACACCGGCGTAAAAGTCGGCGGTGCGCCCGGCTCTCGCGGCCGGACGACCGTCGCCGATGTGGTGGTGGAGAAGATCGCCGGAATGGCGGCACGGGACGTGCTCGGCGTCTATGCCCTGGGCGGTGGACTCGCCCGCTCGATGGGAGCCATGCGGGAGCGGGTGCCCGGCGCCGGCAGTGGCAAATCCGCCACGCGCGGGGTCAGTGTCGAGGTCGGAGAGCTACAGGCGGCCATCGACCTGGAGCTCGTCGTCGACTACGGCGTCTCGATCACGGACGTGGCCGCCGAGGTGCGGGAGAACGTGATCTCCGCGGTGGAGCGGATGGCGGGTCGGGAAGTGGTGGAAGTCAACATCACGGTCAGCGACGTGAAGCTGCCGGCCGACGAGGAGGACGAAGGGGAAGAGCGGCAGCGCATTCAGTAGCCGGGGCGCGCGGAGCAGCCGGCCTTGAGTGAAGGAGCGCGTGATGAGCAGGGCCGTGGTGGGCTTGATGGCCGGAATGGCGCTGGGTTTCGCGGCGTATTTCGGTAGCTTCTGGGCTTTCCTGCTGGTGCTGGGGCTGGGTGTCGTCGGTCTTGTGGTCGGGCGGTTCACAGAGGGCGATCTCGAAGCGGGCGACTTCGTCCGCCGCCGGGACCGCCAGGAGCGGATCCGCGACGACCGGCGACGCACTCGGGGGGACTGGCGGCAGTGACCGGTGAAGCAGATCGGCGTCCGGCCGTTCCCCGCGAGGAGCGCGGTGCGATCACCGTCGCCGACCGGGTCGTTGCGAAGATTGCCGCCCATGTGGCGCGCGAGGCGCTGAGCAGGTTCACCGAGTCGGCCGGCCGCGTGCCGCCGGGCCGCCGGACGCCACGTGTGAACACGTCTGTGCGGCGGGCGCCGGGGCGGAATACGGCAGGACGAGACGCCGAGTCCGCCGCGCTGCGGCAGGCGGCGCTCGGCGAGGCGCGGCTGCGCATCGCCGTCGAGCTCGGCTATCCGTCCGACATCGGGGCGCAGTGCGCCGCGGTGCGCAGGGAGGTCACCGAACGGCTCAGGACATGGGGCGGCATGGACGTGTCCGAGCTCGTGGTGTCGGTGGAGAGGCTGCACCCGGTGCATGGGCGGCGCAAGGACCAGGAGAGGGTGAGATGAGCGCGCACACCTGGCGGCAGGCGACCGGTGCCGGCGACAGCGACCCTCCCGCCGATCCCGGACAGGCGGCTTCGTCCGCCGACGACACCCCGGGCACGGGCGCGACGGCGACGACCGACGCACCAGGCCGGTCGGCGCGCCGCTTCTGGTCGGCGCGGCGCATTCCCGCGGCCCTGGTGGCCCTGCTGTCCGCCGCGGCCGTCGGACTGCTCCTGTACGACGTGGTCTCGGTGCGGGCAGGACGGCCTGCGATGAGCTGGCGGCGACGACTCGCCGAGGAACTGGCCACACGGCCACTGGACGACATCTGGGTGATCGTCGGGGCCGCGGTGGCGATGGCCCTTGGCCTGTGGCTCTTCCTGCTGGCGGTGACACCGGGTATGCGCAGGCTGCTGCCCATGCGGCGGCTCACCGTCATCCCCGGCACAGAGGATGTCCGAGCCGGGCTCGACCGCCGCGCGGCCGCTCTGGTGCTGCGTGACTGGGCGGTACGGGTGCCCGGTGTCCGCTCGGCCCGGATCGCTGTCGGCCGCCGGAAGGTCAAAGTCCTGGCGCAGGCCCATTTCCGCGGGCTCGAAGAGGTCCGCGAGGATCTGGACGCCACGCTGGGGGAAGCCGTGAAGTCCTTGGGTCTCGCCCGGCAACCCACACTGACCGTGCGCGTCCGGCGCCCGAAGAAGGGCTGAGGTGATCCTGATGCGCAGGACGGTGAACCGGGTGCTGCTGGGGCTTCTCGGCCTCGGACTGTTCGCCCTGGGCGGCGGCGTGCTGTTGGGAGGGCTGGATCTCCAGCGCCGCTGGGGTTTCGGCATGCCGGGCTGGTGGCCCTTCGTCGGGCCGGACGATGTGCTGTTGGGTGCCGAGGGACGTACCCGGTGGCGGGACGAGGGCTGGTGGTGGCCGACCGTGATCGCGGTGCTCGCCGTCCTGCTGGTCCTGCTGTTGTGGTGGCTCCTCGCGCAGCGCGGACATCGCCTGGACCGGGTCCTCGTCCAGAGCGAGGACGGCTCGACGGCCCGGCTCGACGGCCGCACGCTGGAGGACGCCATCGAGGAAGAGGCGCGAGCACTGAAAGGGGTCTCGCAGGCTCAGGTCCGGCTGTCGGGCCGACGTACCGCTCCCACCGCACGCGTGCGGCTGTTGCTGGAGCCCTACGCGGAACCGGCGCGAACTCTGGGACAGCTGAGCCGCGAAACGCTCGCACACGCCCGAGACTCGGCCGGCCTGGACCGCCTCCCGTCGAAGGTCCGACTCAGGGAGGCCCGCCACCGCGCCCGACGCACCGCATGAGGTCCCGCGCAATTCCTTCCCGGGAGGCATCCCGTCGTGGTCCTTTTCCTCGCCCTGCTCGTCGCCGGAATCGCTCTGGTCGCCATCGGCGCGGCCGTCGACGGCGTGCTCTACCTGATGTCCGTCGGCGTACTGCTTCTCATCGCCGATCTGCTCTACCTGGCGGCCCGCTCCATCTGGCGCTCCACCCGGCGCCCGGCCCGCTGAAACCCGCACGAGGAGCCGGTGGGCCTCGGGCACCCGCTCAACGGTCGCTCGCCGACGCTTCCCGTGGTTCCCCGCGCGATCTGGCAAGAGGAACCCATCCAAGCGCGCCTGGCGGCCATCGCCCTCGCTTGGGCGGACGGTACCTGCCGCGCATCAATGGCCATAATGGATGAAAATGGTCGAAACATACGCCAAAACCGCGGAGGCGTGGCGATGCGCGGCAACGCCGAGAACGACGAGGGCTCCGTCGAGGACTACGACGACGAACACGGTGACGAACTCGACGCCGAGGACAGTGACGAGTACGCCGATCCTGAGGCTTACGACGAGGAGTCGGCATCGTTCGAAGAGGAGCCGGCGTCCTACGACGAGGAGGACGCAGCCGGTGCGGGCCCTGACGTCTTCCTCGACGTTCCGATCCTGAAGGTCGACGAGATCGACCTGGACGTCGAGGATCTGCGGGCGCATGTATCGCTGCAGGCCGAGGTGCTGGATCTGCTCAAACTGAATGTGGGCGCCGACGTCTCGCTCGGCCGGGTGCACCTGGGCATCTCGGGTGTCGAGGCACAGGCCCAGCTCAGGGTGCGTCTCCACCACGTCGCGAAGATCATCGACCGAGTGCTCACCACTCTCGACCGCAATCCGGAGATCCTGCACGAGCTGGCGCGTGGAGTCGGGTCCGCCGTGCAGGATGTCGGCGGCGGAGCCCGTCAGGCAGTGGGGGAGCTGGGTACGGGTGCCGGAAGGGCCGTCCAGGAGGTCGGTTGGGGCGCCGGAGCCGCCGTACAGGACGTCGGTCAGGGAGCCGGGAGGGCCGTTCAGGACGTGGGGCAGGGCGCCATGGCTGCTGTCCAGGACGTGGGCAGGGGCGTCGGCTCCGTGGCGCAGGATGTCGGTCGGGGAGCCGGGAGGGCCGTTCAGGACGTGGGCGGTGGCGCCGGGCGCGCGGTGGAGGATGTCGGCCATGGGACGAGCCGGACCGTCGGAAGCGCAGGCGAGGCGGTCGGCAGCACCGCCGGGAGCGTGGCCGGACAGGCCGCGGGCGTGACGGAAGCGGCGGGCGACACGGCACTGGGCGGCGGCCATGCCGTTGCGGACGCCGCTGAGACGGCGAACGCCACCGCCGAAGGGACCGAGCCGGCCGAGCCGCGTGCGGCGCGCAAGGGCGCGGAGGGAGAGCGGGGCAGGGCCGGCCGGAGCCAAGGCGGCACCCGCACGCGCCGGGTGCGCGGAGAGGACGGGAAGCTGCCGCCAAGATCCAGTCGCCTGCGTACCGCCAGGGAGCCGGAGGAGCCGCCCTGAACGCGAGGGGCGGGAGCCGGGAGCCCGGTGGGGGACATCTTGTTCCGGTCGACGGTCCACGCCGAACGGCTCCGCTTCACGCAGGAACCCCGGACAGCCGTTCGCTTCCCCGGCACCGGGAAGCGAGAGTCGACGAGCCGCAGCGACCGGACCCGGCTACCGGACCCGGTCGTCCCCGGTCAGGAATACCAGGACGTCACCGTCGCCTACCACCTTGCGACCCGGCTCACCAGGGAACCGGAGGCCGGGCGGAGCGGTGACGACGACACGGACGGGTGATTCGCAGTGCCAACGGTCGCGGAGTCGGCAAAAGACGCGCGGCGGCAACGGTGGCTACCCCTCCCACCAAGGCGCCACCCAGGGCGGCTGCCTCGGTCCTGCTCTGATGGTCCGCAGACGTTCGTGGGCGTCCGCCGTTGTGCGTCTGCTTTGCCACTCCGCCGGACGGACATGAACCCGGGTGAACGCCCCGGCATCGGGCCGGCCAGACCTCGGTCGGACACTCACCCGCTCAACGGTCGGTCGCCGACCGGTGCGTTGTCAACGAGACCCGACGGCCGAACCCTCTTGAACGCCGGCGTCCGTCCCTGAAGTCGTCAGTCGGTATCAGTAGCCGAAGAAGTGGCGGGCCGCGTCTGTGACCTGCGGGCATGTAGTCGACCAACGCCGCGACCTGCGATCGGGCTGTCGACGGTTGTCAGCGTTGGGCGTTGTCGAGCACCCTCGTACGGCCCAGGCACGGCCCGACCGGGGGTGCTGCCGTGCGCGCCCCTCGATGCGAACTACGGGCAAGACGGTCGCCGAGGTCGCCGACGCTGGTCACGGGGCCATTGCCGACCACGGACGGACGCTCGCCGTAAACGAGGTGCCAGACCAGCGAGCGGCAACTGACGTGTGAGAGACGGGAAGAGACGGGCTGTCACATGCCTGTGACATGGGGCCGACGGTTCCGGAACGCATGACCCAATAACGTTGTTCTCGCTGGTCAGAGAGGCCGGCGCGTCAGAAGCCAAACCGCCAGGAGCCGTCATGCGCACCGCACTCCGTACCACCCTCGCCCTCCTCGCCCTCGTGGGTACGGCCACCGCTTCTGTCGTGACAGCCACTGCCGCCGACGCCGCCACCGCGACCCCGTCCTCCACGAGCAGCACCTGCGTTGCCACCAAGACCATCCCCTCCGCCTTCGGTGGCTGGAAGGTCAAGCTGGTCAACAGCGCCGACAGCGGCGCGTCCGCCAAGCTCCTCGACGAGAAGGGCCATGTCGTCTCGACCGTGGACCAGAGCAGGACCGTCGACTCGGCCAATGGTCTGCGGATCACCGGAGTGCTCAGCGCCAAGCCCGTCTTCGGACAGCGCAGCGAGGGTGGGTCCACCCCCTGGAAGTCCACCGCCTTCCCGGTGCTGTCCGCCGACTGCACGCAGAGCGGCAAGCTCGTGCGCACCCTGCGTCTCGACTCCCGTACGTCCGCGCAGATTTTCAAGGTCTCCGCCGGCCACTACCAGGCCCGCGTCTACCAGAGCGGCAAGCTGGTGCGGTTCATCGACGCGCACGGTCGCGCCGGCGCCGCCCTGTTCGGCAGCCGCACGCTCGTGCTGAACCCCGACGGCACGACCGTCACCTGGACCGGCGCCAAGACCGCCGCCAACCCGCGTCTCGGCCGCTACAAGCTTGCCAACGGTGCCATTGTGGAGCTCGTCAAGCGCGCGGGTGTCTACGGGGCGCAGCTGACCACCGGCCACGGCACGTTCCCCGTCGAATACGCCAAGGGTCGCCCGTCCGTCCAGCAGGACGACGTCACCCTGGTCGTCCTGGGCGCCGACGGCACCCTCAGTGGCTACGTATATGGCAAGGCCCAGAAGCCCCCGGTCTACCTGGGCGCCTGAGGCACCAGCGGCCCCTGACTTGTCTTTCCGGGCAGGTCAGGGGCCGTTGCCGTTGGCGAGATCACTTCGGCCGGCCAGCTCCACCGGTACAGCTGGGAGCATCTGGAGGACGAGCACGGCTTCCTCACAGACCAAGCGATCGACCCCGTGGAAGAGCCTCTGGAGACCATCCCGGCCGACGAGTTCCATCGGGTGTGGACTCGGTGAGCGCGCTGGACAGCCACTTCAGGAGAGAGGCTGGGGCGTAGGGGCGGTGACCTGGGTCTTCGATGACTGGTGTGACCCCCAGCAACTCAACCGCCAGGCACTCTCGTTGACCGTGGCTGCCCCCTGCATCTGGCACGGCAGTGGCACGAACCTCAGCCGACGACAGCCAGCCACGACGGCGGATGCGCCGGCCGACTGCGCGCGCGTGCGCCTCGCTCCCCGCGGCCCTCGACGTGCACCCCCGGATCGCCATGCAGATCCTTCGCCACTCCGAGATCGCGGTGAGGACGGAGGTCTACACCCACGTACCTTCCGCCGACACCCGCCGGGCGCTCCGCAAGCGCGGAAAGGCACTGGGCGGCGGCAGCAAGCAGAAGCAAGCAGAAGCAAGCAGAAGCAAGCAGAAGCAAGGAGGGGAAGGAAAAGAAGGGCAAGCGCGAGCAGCAGAAGCGAGCGGAAGAACAGGTGGCCAGGAACGGCCGGCAACAGTCGTAGCGGTTGCTGTACTCCGCTGCTGTACGCACGACAGAGGCCCATTCGCGATCAAGCGAATGGACCTCTGACCTGTGTCGGGGTGGCGGGATTTGAACCCACGACCTCTTCGTCCCGAAGCAACCTGGGTGGGGGTGCCGCCTTGGGCTGGTGTGCCTCTTACCTGCGCTGACGGTCCGCAGACGTTCGCGCTCGTCCGCCATTGTTCGTAGGCGTTGTCACGCAGTTAGACACTCAGCCTTGCTACTTCTGCCGTGTGGGAAACAACGGTGCAAGGGTGCTGACGGCTGTCCTACGATGAGTCTGCCTGCGTCGGTCGGCGCGCTGTAGACCCGCAGCACCGGCCCGTTGTGGAGGGGACCAGCCCGTTCGAGCCGGGCCAGGTGGGCTGACATCTGCTGAGCGGTTCGATACGGGGTTCGTCTACGCCTCAGGGTGGGGCCATGGAACGGGAACAGCTCGAACGGCTGCTGCGTGGTGGCGACGACACGTCGTCGGCCGCTCTGGCTGCACTCCGCGCCGACGCTTCATACGTCGTCTGGGACGGAACGACCTCACCCAAGTCACTCGCGACGGTCTACGGGCGCCGACTCCGTCACACCCTTCGGAGGGGCATCGAGACCTCCGGCTTGGCCCGGGCCGTGCAACGCCTCGACCTATGCAGCCAACCGGTTCGACTGGGGCAGATCAGGACTGCCGACGGATCGTGGATCTTCATGCTGTTTCTCGACGCGGACGGCAGCATGCTGGTGGCGTGCACTGGCGTTCGGCAATCCCAACCAGACTCGGCACGACCAGACACCTGCTGAACCCGCGCCCGGCCAACACGCTTTCCAACTGTGTTGGTGCCTCGCAGTGTCGCGTACAGGGCCGTTCACCTGCGTTCACGGACGGCCCGCTCGTGAGCTGCAGCCGACTCGTGGTCTCGCCTGAACGGCCGTGAACGGGGCTGAATGAGACGGAAACTGAGACGGAGCCCGCGCAGAACTCGGGTGACGGTTGGACGCGATCGGCGCTAGCGTGCGGCGGTGATCAGCAATGAGGGAATACGCCTGGGTGCGGAGGCCGCACATCGCCTGGCACAGACGGGACTCTATGAGTTCGAGGCGGGGCTGACGGAGGCCGAGTTCACGCGCATCGAGCGCGAGCACGGCTTCGAGTTCGCGGACGATCACCGAGCATTCCTTGCGGCCGGGCTCCCGACCAACGTCCCTCCCGAGGACGGGCAGACCTGGTCCAGGCCCTGGCCGGAGTGGCGCGGCGGCGATTTGGACAGCTTGCGTCGACAGCTCGACTGGCCGGTCGAAGGCGTTCTGCTCGACGTTGAGCACAACGCGTTCTGGTACGAGGGTTGGGGTGAGCGTCCAGCCAACGGAACAGCGGCACTGGATACGGCGCGGCGTCATCTGGCGGAGGTGCCAGTGATGGTGCCCGTGTATGCCCACCGATACCTGCCTGCCGGCCGGGGAAGCTTCGGGCATCCGGTGCTCTCGATGTGGCAGACCGACGTCATCTTTTACGGCCTGGACCTGGCCGACTACATGCACCAGGAGTTCGACGAGGCGCGGGGCGAGGTCGATGACAGCTGGAACCCGCAAGCGACGGCCCTCTTCTGGCGGGACCTTCTCTGACTCTTAGAGGAGCCCGGGCAGGCGGCGGACGCTCTCAGCTTGGGAAGCTCGTGTCTTCTGGCTTTGGTCGCCCCGCTGACCTGTGGCTAAGAGCGCTGGCACCCTGATGGACCGCCGCTTGATACCCCGCTGTTCCCCGCGGTTCCCCCCTGGATCTGGCACGCGTCTGGCACGACCTCTTTGTCCCGAACTATCGGCCGGGTGACCATTGCGGTCCAGGACGCTGGTCGCGGTGTCATCGACGGCCGTTGACAGCCACCTTCGGATGCGGTGGTTGCTGCAGTTCGTTGCTGTCCGACACCACCGCCGCATGGGCCCGAGCTGTACATCTGGCAAGGCAGCTTCGCTTATCCAGCCCGGCACGGGCACGGCTCCCGGTTCAGCCAGCGGGCAGGCGCAGGCCGTTGAGACCGAGCATCGTCCGCTCGGCGTAGCAAGGTTTGACTGCAGCGTAAACCACCACCGAAGATCTATATATGGACACGGAAAACGGAAATAGAGAAACGAAGGGGTCCAGTTCCACGGAAAGCTCGGATTCGCGAAGAGGACGCGCATCGTGGCAGCAATTTGCACTCGCTCGCATCCATGAATTGGAGGCTAGGGAGGAGGCCGCTCGATGTCAAGAGAATATCAGCGCCAAGACTGAGCGGCTACTGGATGGCGTGTCAAGGAATCTTGACTACGCCAAGGACGGTGCAGAGAGATCGAGGTCAATTCGTACAGGTCCTGCCTTAGAGCGAACTTGGAATCACATCTACGCAGCTCAAATCCTCCTGTTGGAGGTCGTGGAGAACGGTGATCTGCCCGCCTGGGGCTGGGAAATCCTTGCGATGGCCCGTCAGCATCTCGGCTCGACGGATCCGCGACGGATGCGGTTGGAAGAGATCCTTATCCAGCCAGAAGAAATGAAACCGCTAGCCCCAGAGGACAGAGAGATTGCTGTCCAGACTCTCAGGGCGGCGCAAGATGCTTCTTCCGTCGAGAAGATGCAGGCGCGCAGCTTCCGGGCCATTCTTGTGGCGACAACGATTATCTTGATGGCCGTAGCTGCAGGCCTTGCCGTCTTCGGCTACTTCCTCCCAAATGTGATGCAGATGTGCTTCCATACAGACACAATCGGCACGAAACTAATTTGCGCCGCTAGCGAGACACGTAAGCCTGGCCCCTACGATACGCTTGCAGTGGAAGTAATCGGTTTGGCGGCAGCAGCTCTCACTGCCGCCTTCACCATTCGTAAACTCGATGGCACGTCCACCCCGTACTCAATTCCCTTTTCACTTGCACTTCTCAAACTGCCAGCAGGAGCAATTTCGGCAGTGATTGGCCTCGAGTTGATCGCGTCTGGAATACTTCCAGGCGTAATCAGGCCGATCACTCGTGAAGATATCTTCGCTTGGGCGGTAATTTTTGGAGCCTCTCAGCAGATTCTAACCCGGTATATCGACGCAAAAGGGCGCGAGGTTCTCGACAATGTGCGAGGGTCGGAGTCCAAGCAGGCAGGATCTGAGACGACCTGAAGCCGGGCCGCAGGGCGGACAACTGCGCCGGAGCAACTTCCGGGGCGACCGAGGCAAAGGCTCGGAAAGCGGCGGGTGTCACGGCCGAACTGCACTTCCACGATCTTCGACACACGGGCAATACGCTGGCTTCGACGGCTAGCGAAAAAGGAGGTACAGGACGAAATATTCAGGATCATCCATGATGAGTGGCAACTTGGTGGGGTCGCCGCTCGTTGGTGGGTTCCAGAGCCAAGTGCCGAAACCGAGCGTCAGCAAGACCGAGAACAGTGAACGTCTTGATGCTCTGGCTCCCTACTCGCTTCCGCCGACAGGATTTGAAGCTGCGACACCCGCTTTAGGAGAGAGGCGGGGTGGGGGCGCCGACCGACCAGGCGCGCGTGTGTCTCGCTGTACCCCCACCGGCCTTCACCATGCTGCCAGTGCCGTCGACCAGAGGCAGCCGCGACGGCCGGCACGTGACGACGGTGCCTGAGCCCTCAGTTTGGGAAGCTGCGGGCATTTGGTGCTGGTCCGAGCGCTGACCTGGCTGAACGGCGGAGGTGTGGTCCCGCTGGGCTCTGTTGCTTTCACCGTGATTCCCCGGTGTTCCCCGCTCTATCTGGTGGCTTGTGGTGCGGGTGCTGAGGATCGATCTGGCACAGGGCGGGGCGTGCCTACTCACTCGTAGACGACTGCGGCACTCAGCGCACGAGCAAAGAGAGTCCAGTCGCCGTTGGCCGGCATCTCCTGGCCGAAGTTCCGGTACCAACTGGGGGAAGACCCGATCCAGGCGGTCAGCGCATCCAAGAAGCGGTCCAGGGTGGCGTTCTCCCACTGCTCGCCCCGCTCCACGAAGTCGTCCCGGAGCTGGGCGATGAAGGCCACCAGCTCTTCCCTGCTCGTGACTTCGTCCTCAGGACGGCCGGGCGGCAACTGCAACATGGCGACACCCTACCCATCACCCCAAGATCTCCGTCGATGTAGCTGCTACAGAAGCCCGTTCACGATCGCGTGAACGGCTCCTGACCTGTATCGGTGTGGCGGGATTTGAACCCACGACCTCTTCGTCCCGAAGCAACTTGGGTGAGGTTGCTTCCTTGGGCTGCGTGACTCTCACCTGCGCTGATGGTCCGCAGAGGTCCGCGCTCGTCCGCCGGTGTACGTCGGCGTTGTCACGCAGTTAGACACGCACCCGCTGCCGCGCGCGGGACAGGCCGGTTCGGGGACGCTGAACGCGGTCCTACGCTCAGTCTGCCCGGGTCGGCCGGCCCGCTGTAGACGAACAGCACCGGCCCGTTGTGGAGGCGCGAGCCCGTTTGAGCCGGGCCGGTGGAGTGGTAGTGCTGAAGCGGCCCGTTGCGGGCGTCGCCTGTGCCTGAGTCGGTGACAGTCAGTCAGGGTAGTGGGTGCGCCAGCGGGTCAAGTTCGTGAATGCCTTGCTGGCACCATCACCGAACCTTGGCCACGCTGTCCCAGTAGACGCCCAGAGCAAGCTATGCCGGCGGGACCGTCAGGCCACCTCAGTGCCCTTCGGTTGGGGTCTCGAAGCTCACAAGGTCAAGCAGGTAGAGGCAACCTCTACCTCCAACCGGCCGACGGTCCAGCTCACCCCGGGCAGCGTGCTCACCCTCGCCGCCGGTGGGGGAGCCCTGGTCCTGGTCGTCGGCGCTGTCCTGGTCTCCATGCTTCTCGCCGTGGCCATCACCGCCGCTTCCGTGGCCGTCTGTGCCGTCGTCATCCGCTCGATCCTCAAGAGCGACCGACGCTGACCTCATCTGCGCAGCATCCCGGCCTGCCCACACTGTCTAGCCCCCTACGCAGGCTGGGGTGCGCGTCCCGAACTTCCGCCCCAAGGAGGCACCCGCACATGCGCCCCGAGGCTCCCACCGGAGCCATCCGCCAGCTGGCAGCCCTCGCCCAGCACGGCGACCTCAGCACCCACGCACACCAGGTTCAGCGCCTTGGCGGCTGCGAGCGGCCCGTACGGATGGAGGGGTCCCGCCTCGACGTCCACGCGGCAACCGGCGAAATCGTCCGCGAAGTCGTCGACCGCGACCTTCCCGCCGGACAGCTCCTCATCCGCTGCAACAACCGCCGCGCGACCCGCTGCGCCGCCTGCGCCGAGGTCTACCGCAAGGACACGTACCACCTCGTCACGGCCGGCCTGAGCGGCGGCAAGGGAATCGGCCCAGCCGTCGCCCAACACCCCCGCGTCTTCGCAACCTTCACCGCCCCGTCCTTCGGCCCCGTCCACAACCGGCCCGGCGGCGGTCGCTGCCGCTGCGGACGCCTCCACCCGGACGACGACCCCGCCCTCGGCACCCCGCTGAACCCGGAGCGATACGACTACCGCGACGCCGTCCTGTGGAACGCACACGCCGGTGCCCTGTGGGCCCGCTTCACCACCTACCTACGCCAACAGATCGCCTCCCGTGCGAACGTCACCCGCTCCGAACTGCGCCACTGCCTCAAGCTCTCGTACGCCAAGGTCGCCGAGTACCAGCGACGCGGAGCCGTGCACTTCCATGCCGTGATCCGTCTCGACGGCCCGGAGGGTGCCGAGGACTCTCCGCCCGTCTGGGCCACGACAGAGCTCCTCGTCGACGCGATCCGCTCGGCCGTCCGGCTCGCCGAGACCCCCGGACCGACTCTCGACGACCGCGCCCACACCTTCCGCTTCGGCGAACAGCTCGACATCCGCCCCATCCGCTCCGCCGACTTCACCGGAACCACCGACCTGACCAGTCGGGCCGTCGCCGCATACATCGCCAAGTACGCCACCAAGGGAGCGGAAAGCGCGACCGGCACCCTTGACCGCCCGATCCGCAACCCCATCACCGACCTGATCGGCACCGACGTCACCGATCACGCCCGCCGGATGATCCTCACCTGCTGGCACCTCGGAGGACTGCCCGAACTCGAGGAACTCCGGCTGCGTAAGTGGGCCCACATGCTCGGCTTCCGCGGCCACTTCTCCACCAAGTCCCGCGCGTACTCGGTCACCCTCGGGGCCCTCCGCCAGGAACGCGCCGACCACAACGAAGCACTCACCCGTGAACGCGCGACCTTGGCCGGCCACCCTCTCCCAGACCCGGACACCGTCCTCGTCCTCTCTCACTGGCGCTTCGCCGGTACCGGCCTCACTGCCGCAGAAACCCTGTTCGCCGCCTCACGTACCCCCGCGCCCGACGGAGAAGGAGAAGCGACTCCATGACCACGGCCACGCTTCACCGCAAGTGGCACACGACGGCTGAGGTCGCCGAGATGCTCGGCTTCAGCCTGTCCAAGACGAAGATGCTCGTCCTCACCGGCGAGATCCGTTCCGTCAAGATCGGCCGCAACCGCCGCATCCTCCCGGCCTGGGTGGACGACTACGTGAACCGCTGCGCCGACGAATCCGAAAGGTGGTCCGCGTGAGCGGCAAGCGAGGCAATGGCGAAGGATCGATCTACGTCTACCGGAACGGCTACGCGGCCTACGCGTGGGTCACCACGCCGGAGGGCAACCGCAAGCGGAAGTACGTCTATGGACCGACGCGCAAGGACGTCCACGAGAAGTGGCTCAAGCTCCACAACGAAGCCAAGAAGGGGCCGGTCGCGACCAACACGCCGAGCCTTGCTCAGTACCTCGCGTACTGGCTCAAGGAAGTCGTGGAGCCCAACCTTCGGCCGCTGACCGCCGCCACGTACGAGACGACCGTGCGCCTCTACATCGTGCCGCTCCTCGGCTCCAAGCGACTGGACCGGCTGACCGTTCAGGACATGCGGAGCTGGCTCAACAAGCTCTCGGACACCTGCCAGTGCTGCGCCCAGGACAAGGACACCAAGCGGCCCGAGGAGCGGGGGCGGTGCTGTGCCAAGGGGGAGTGCTGCCGACAGACGCTCTCGAAGCGCTCGGTCAACGACGCCCGGACGATCCTCCGTAGCGCACTCACCAATGCCATGGTTGAGGAACGCATCTCGAAGAACGTCGCCCAGCTGGTCAAGGTCCAGCGGGCCCGGCGTAAGCGGCCTGAGCCCTGGTCGGTCGAGGAGGCATGCAGCTTCCTGGAGAACGCCCAGCTCTGGCGCGACTACCTGTACTGCGCCTACTCGCTGATTCTCGTCCTCGGCCTGCGCAAGGGGGAGGTGCTCGGCCTCACTTGGTCGGACGTGAACCTGGACACGGGGGAGCTGCATATCCGTCATCAGCTTCAGCGGGTCCGCCGGCGTCTCCTGCACACCGACACGGCCAAGACGGAGGCGTCGGAGGCTGTGCTCCCGCTGCCGGACATCTGCCTGGCCGCCCTCCGGCTCCGGCAGAAGGAACAGCAGGCGGCGAAGGAGCGGGCCGATGATCTCTGGACGGAATCGGACATGGTCTTCACCACCCGCTACGGCACCCCGGTCGAGCCGAGGAACTTCACCCGCGAGTTCGACCGCCGCTGCGAGCGCGCCGGCGTCCGCCGTATCCGCGTGCACGAGACCCGGCACACCTGCGCCTCGCTCCTGGCCGCACTCGACGTCCACCAGCGGATCGCGATGCAGATCCTTCGTCACTCCGAGATCGCGGTGACGATGGAGGTCTACACCCACGTGCCTTCCGCCGACACCCGCCGCGCTCTCCGCAAGCTCGGAAAGGCACTGGGAGGCGGCAGCAAGCAGAAGAAGGAGGAGGGGAAGGAAAAGAAGGGCAAGCGCAAGCAGCAGAAGAGGACGGAAGAGCAGGCGGCCAAGGAGGGCCAGCAAGAGTCATAGCGGTTGCTGTACTCCGCTGCTGTACGCACGACAGAGGCCCATTCACGATCACGTGAATGGGCCTCTGACCTGTGTCGGGGTGGCGGGATTTGAACCCACGACCTCTTCGTCCCGAATTAGGCTCTGGAAGATCGTCGACCTGAGACTCATGGCAAAGATGCAGGTCAGGGCATCGGGATGTATCGGTTTCCGGCGGCCCCCCGAGCCCTCTGTCTCAAGATCTTCTCCAGAGTTTCTCCACAGCGTTAGGCAAGGCTGCGGGGTGGGTTCGCTGCGCTGCCGTCCGCACACGCCATCCCTCTACGCTTAGGGCCGGGGCGCTCTCCACGCCCGTTCGGTGGCCTCACCCCAGCCACCTGGAGGATCGACCGCTTCGCTGGGTGCCGAGGTCCCGCCGTCTGCCTGATCATCCACCGCCACGTCCAACGCCTTTGTTAGGGACAGTTACTGCAGGCCGTTGCTCCACCTGCTGACCAGGCGTTCCCTGTGCGTGCACGTCGCTTGGGGGAATCCAGGCCCCCAGTGCGGCGGTCAACGAGTGCGTTCGCGGGCGCCCGAAGCCTGGGCGGTACATGTGGCCACGAGTGAGACCAGCCCTCCCCGATCCTTCGGCGGCTCGCTCAACAAGGCTTCCAACTAGACTAGTTGTGTACGATCATCGATACGTGATTTGCTGGACCTTGCGCTGTTCCTCAAGGCCCGGCATCGCCGCAATCCACCCTAACCAGCGCTCATGGCAGAGCTATGCGCTGAGAGGCTGGATATATCCATGGGTGGATACGCGTTCCGCATCCCCGAGCACGAAGTGACTTACGGGGTAAAGGTCAAGGTCTCCGACCTCAAGGTCGACCCTCAGGCTCAGAGGACACTCAATGAGCGGCGAGCACAGGGCATCGCCAACAGTTTGGTCCCTGAGGCACTCGGGACTGTGATCGTTTCGGAGCGACCCGGCGGCGAGCTCTACATCATCGACGGGCAGCACCGACGTCGTGCGTGCGAACTGGCGGGCATCCCCACCATCTTCGCGGAGATCCATCATGGGCTGTCGCAGGCACAGGAAGCCATCTTTTTCCTGATCAAGAACAAGGAATCACACAAGCCCCGGCCCATCGATGAATTCCACGTTGGGCTCACCGGTGGCGTTCCTCTGTTCGTGGACACCGATGGGATCCTCAAAGCGCACGGCTTGGCCCTCGGCTCGTCGTCTACGAACAGTGTGGGCGCCGTGTCCGGTGTGCTTCAGATCGTGGATCGGTATGGCGCCGAAGCCCTCGACCGCACGCTGACGGTCGCAGAGAAGGCTTGGGGGCGGTCCTCGGAGACGTGGGACGGCATGCTCCTCGGGGGCATCGGAATGTGTGTCGGGCGATGGGGTGATCTCATCGACGATGCGGAACTGGCTCGAAAGATGCTGGCCATGGGTACCGCGGCCAAATGGCGGTCTGAAATCCTCAGCCAGTCCTCGCGCGGCGGTTTCAACAACAGCGGTGCTGGGTCGCGGGTGACTACGGCGGGCCGCCTCGTCCTCCATGCGTGGAACAGGGGCCGCAAGCCCGAGAACCGCATCGAGGCGTAGCTCAACGACAGGTCGGCGCCCGTCACCAGGGCGAGAGTTCACCGGCTGGTCCCGAGCGCGCTTCACCGTCGCAATGCCTGTTCGCTCGAACCGCATGCGATGGTGGGATGCCCCGCCCAAGCGGGCCGCAGAACAGGCTCCTGTCAGCCCAAGGCGGCCGTCTGCCTCGTGCGGGTGGCGAACGCTTCGCGCATCATGCGTGACGTTCGACGTGTCTCTCGGCTGGCCGCCCGTCAGATAAGGGTCAGCATGCTTTTCCAGCTCTTCGAGGGGGCCACTGCGGAGGCCCTCGTCCCCATCGGTGTGGTCGGTGTGGTCTTCGCCGCTGTGGCCAGGATCGTGAAGAACCTGCCCACCGACTCGATCAACAAGTACATCGAACACCGCACGTCCAAGTACCAGATCATCGCTCGCGACACCAAAGGACGGGTAGCCAGTACACAGAAGCAGCGCCTGGTTTTCCTCGGCTTCGTCGTGGCATGCATCGCCGGTGTCTGCCTCTTCTTCATCTCGTCGACGAGCGGCGGCACCCCTCCGCCGGCCTCGCGCCCTGCGCCGATCTCCACTCCGGCTCCGACTTCGGCAAGGTGAGGCAACGCGCAGTTCACTGTCAGCATTTCTTGCGGCTTCAACCATGACCAGTGGCCGGAGCAGTAGGTAAGTCGGCAAGTGCACTCTGCGGCGCCCCGTCCCATCGAGACGGGGCGCCGGTGTATCGCTGTTGACACCTAGGGGAGGAAGTCACGGTCTCCCCCGCCGCCTCACAGTCCGGTTCGGTGGATGTAAGAGATTACGGTCAAGGTCTCCTCCTCGATGGTCCACGGCGAGGTGCAGTGGAGGACTCCACCAGTCGCGGTCACAGGCTCAACGGTGCGGTCCAGTTCGATGGAGTGGACGATCACAAGGGCGTTGTCCGGCGCGAACTTGCGCTGCCATTCGACCTCAGCCCGCGTCAGGATGATCTGGCTACCGTCGGACGTGGTCCCCTTCACCTCTACGTGACGCTTCTCGTCCCCACGCGCCAGGTGCAGGTCGTACGGCTTGCTGGCGCCGACGTCCTTCACGGTCCATCCCTGGGCCTCGAAGTGCTCCGTGGCGAGCAGGACGCTGCGCTTCTCGATGGCCCTGCGCTCGGCGGCGGTCAGGAGAAACCCTTGACCGCCCTTTCGGGCGCTCCTGCGGTTCGCGGTCGTCGCCGCACTCTGGGTAGCTTCTCGGACCTCCACCGGCAGATCGCCGGGAACGTAGGTTGCATCGTCCGCGGCCTTATAGAGGGGACCCAAGAGCCGCGCCATGAAGAGCAGATCTTCGCTCAGGACATCCGAGTTGGGGATGGCATCGCGCTGGTACTCGATGGCCACGACGTTGCCCGGCTCATAACCCTTGCCAAGCTTCGTGCGTGCATTGAGACGGATCTCTGTCAGCAAGTCAGCGCGCTCGTTGACGACTTGCTCGATGAGCGGGCGGGCCCAGTCGATGCGCTTCTTCAAGGCGGCAGGCTCGCGGGGCTTGAGCTCGCCGGCGATCCACTCGGTCGTGCCCTGGTTGAGCGACAGGTAGACGCGTTCACCGTCGCCGCTGAAGAGATAGACGACGTACCAGCCGTCGGTTGCGCTCGGAGTTCTGCTCTTCGAGTAGACGCGGGTCCATACGACTTCGGCCCTCTGGCCGGCCCCGTCCTTGCCCTCCACTCCTACGTCGTCGAGGGGTATCTCCATGGCTAGGGCGAGAGCCTCGGCATGCTCACGCAGCCAGTTGCGGATCTCGGTACGAACGATGAAGCCACGGCGCTGCATCTCTTCGGTGTTCTTCGCCTGCCATACCTTCTGAAGGCTGAGCACCTCACTCAAGAGTTCATCCACGCCCGAACAGTAGCCACGGGCACTGACATTGGGCTGTGCAAGTTGGCAGATCACTGCGGTTCGGGCCGGGTGGGCGGACCTGCCTACGACGTAGCTGCCAGCCCCGCGCGACGTTCCATCCGGACGTCTTGGAGGCACAGGCGACGATGCGGCGTGCTTCGTGTGGCTTGACGGCCTAGCCCGTAGATCGGCTAGGCCGTCGTGTTGCCGAGACGTCTGAGTGGGCGGCTACGAGGTGAACTCAACTGGAGCGATTCTGCCCGTCGATCTCTCGTGTGTAAGGCAGGTCGGGGGCTGGCTCGGGTTCAAGATGCAGTTCATCCTCACGAGCGCGCGCCCAGAACTGGCCTTCCAGTGAGAACTTGGGGCGCGCATCGTCAGAGGAGACAGGAACGAGACGGGTGGAGATCCACTCACCCTTGATCGGTACCGGCAAGTCGAGCGCGCGGGCGACGTGAGGGTGTGAGCCTTGGTGACCCAGCACGATGATGCCTTTCGGACGCAGCGCTATCCGTGCGTCGCGGGCTCGCTTCGGCGAGTCGTCCTGCTGGGCGACGGTCAACACGGTCTGTCGGCCAATGATCCGGTTTGGCACCTCGCGGAATAGGTGGTTCACCCGTTGCTGTCCCGACGCGGCTCGGCCCGCCTGTGATGTAGGGAGAATCCGCTCGCGTGTCTCGCGTTCCAGGTGAAGCAGCAGGTTCTTGGGCAGATCTGTCTGGA
This sequence comes from Streptomyces sp. NBC_00080, assembly GCF_045041255.1. Lineage (NCBI taxonomy): Bacteria > Bacillati > Actinomycetota > Actinomycetes > Kitasatosporales > Streptomycetaceae > Streptomyces > Streptomyces sp. NBC_00080. The sequence goes on along the minus strand of NZ_CP108235.1, from coordinate 4,344,574 downwards.
GCCCACCCCAGAGCCAGTGCACCTCAGACTTGGCGCCGTGGTCGAGCTTGCGCTTGTTGTCTCGGTTGTAGGCACGGACGCGGGCGCCGTTTGCATCCCGCTCCTGCTTCCAGCGCAAGCGCTCATCCGTGATTCGTACTATGCCCGCGGCCCACTGGTTCGTGTCGTCGTTCATCCAGGTCAGTACTGCAACATGGTCGGCACGACCACCACGCTCGCCGTGGTCAGCGCATCGATACATCTCCATCGGGATCTCCCAGCCGCCGAGATCCTTGGAGAACTTGCAGTCGATGTCGAGACCGGCGATGGACCAGTCGAGGTCGATGCCGTTCTCGATGTCGAACTCTTTGGTGAGGTTCACCTCGACGGCTGTGCCGAGATACGTCTTCTCGGTCTTCGTCAGGTGCTGGTACGCCCAGCGCCCCGTCCGCCGGCCATCGAGCAATTCGTCGAGGGAGTCGCGGAGGGCCCATCGGAAGCGCTCTCGCGCCTCCGGCTGGTTATAGAACCACTCCACGAACGGGGCAAGGTCATCGGGGACGTGCTGCGTAAGACCGGACTGGATCCGCCACTCGCGCGGCACCTTGCCCATGATCTCGCCCGGAGGATCCCAGGTACGGAACTTATTGCGGCGCGAGTGCTTCGCCGCCAACGCTCGCGACTCCTGCATGCCAGCCTGAGCGGCATCCTGCGGGAACGGCAGACCCATCTGTATCGTCACGCACTGAAGTCTGGCAGCACGCACTCAGCCGACTGCGACGAGCCCCACCACGGCAGGCGCGGCCGTCAATCAGCAATCAACGGGAGACGCATCCTCGACCGACTGGCGAACAGTCCACGTGTTAAGGCCTTGCAGCTTGTCCTCACTGGGGCTGGCCCAACCGAATGCGGCGCTGAGGACATGCATAGCCAACCGGGGAGGCACGGCGTTGCCGATCTGCTGACCGACGTCACGTCCGGACCATGGGTAGTTGGTCGGGAAGGTCTGAAGGCGGCCTGCTTCGGAGAAGGAGAAACGGTCGAGTTCGGAGCCATCCGGACCGACGACGCGGTTGCGGGAGATCTTCCCCGTGACTGTGGCGGAAGGCTCTTCGGATCGCCTACGACCGCGGGCTTTCGGGTCGCCCCCGGTGCCATAGTTGGAGATGACCTCGAAGGCGGTCGGTCGGTTGACCACGTCGGCCATTGTCCGCCACGGCAACAGGTTCGTGTCCCCGGAGTCTCGAGCGACGCCCTTGCGGTAAATGCGGTGGGTCGCTGATGGGAGCGTCACCGGATCCTTGCCGTACCGGGCGATCAGCACAGCCCGCCGACGGGTTTGCGGGACGCCGAATGCTTCGGTATGCAGGATGCCGCAGTCGACCTGATAGCCCTCCTCGACCAACGCCTCCCCGTATGCCTTCCACACCGGAAGTACGGCGGGCACCTGCTCAAGGACGATTGCTCGATAGGGACGGTCGAGTTTGTCGATGGCATCGAGCGCCCACATCAGCGGTTGCAGGACGAGCCCCGTCCGCTCGTCGTCCAGCTTGGCAAGATCCTTCTCGATCTCCTCGCGGTCCTCTCGGGCAACCAGCCGTTCGACAAACCTCAGAACTTCATCGAGGGCCCTGCGGCCCACGCCCGTTCCCGCGACGGTGAAGGTCTGGCACGGGGGTCCGCCGGCCAAAACATCGGCCTCGGGGAAATCGGAGGGCCCGTACAGACGAACGTCACCCTCGGCGGTCTCCAGGCCCGCGGCACGGCGGGTAGTGCACGCGGCCGAGTCCCATTCGACGCCCACCGTGGGGACACCAAGCTTCTCCGCTGCCACGTCGAGTCCGCCGGGGCCGGCGAAGAGGTCCACGATTTTGGTGGGCTGCACTTCGGTCTCCAGATGTGTCGTAACGGGGCGACGGTGCTCCGAGCTCGGTGAGCCCGGTTGCCCGCTCTGACTGTCGCTCGCTGGCGACCATGCAGCGTACCGCGGAGCACTGACAGCGAAGCCTCACGCACTTGGGGGGTCGTCACGGCATGACACGGACCTCCGGGCAGCGGCGAAGGATCCGGGGCCTGCCCCCGCCACCGGGCGAGAGCGTGAGCAGCTCACCTCGCTTCCTGCCACGACTGTCAGTGCACCCCTGTAGGCTGGCTTATTGATTCGAGCCCTCATCCGAGGGCCGGATTCCCTAAGCCTGGAGGCGGGATGATCGAATCGTTAGCAGCAGAGACCCATGCGGACTACGAGGCTCGGGTCACCAGCCTCGGTCTCCAGGGAGACGTGCTGCGTCAAGCGCTTGGAGCGAGCAACACGGAACGCGGACTGTGCTCGAAGGACCACGCAGCCAAGATCGCTCCCGGCATCTATGCGTACAACGGGCTCGTTACGAGCTTGAGCCGCCAACTGGACGGCGAGGACGACTGGCGTCGCGTCAACCTGGCTGGCGTCCTTCCCATCATGCTCAACTCCCGCACCCGGGTAGCCCTAGGCGTAGCGAGTGGCAGTCCGCTGACTGGCCAGAGGGCTGGGAGGCTACAACCCAGCTCGCGCTACCCCAAGGGTGAGCTCACCAAGAAGCTGGTAGAGCGCAATGTGCCACTTGGGCAGATCGCCCTTCTGGGTCGCTCAGCCTTCCAGGTGGAGGAAGAGGCAGACGAGCTGACCGGCTACAACCTCTGGCTCATGTTGGTCTACTTTGATCAAAAGAAGAAAGAGATCCGGCACGAAGTCTCGCTGCCCGAGCGCCTGAACGCCAAGGGGTACGTGAAGGACTGGTATGACCGCATCCTCCCACCTACTCCGTACTCAGTCGACGGTGAGGAGTTCGACTCCGTCGACAACGACCCCAACGACGGGTTCGGTCCGCCTAGCGAAGTTCCAGTCGAGAGGCGGAAGTCCTGACGATCTAGAAGGAAAGGTACCCAAATGTTCACGCCATCCCGGTTGACACTAGCTCGCAAGCGTCGCGGCATGACACTTGTCGAGCTTGGAAACCAGGTTGGCGTGAGCAGCCAAAGTATCTCGAACTACGAACACGATCGCCAGCAACCGTCACCACACACCCTAGAAAAAATCGCAGAGATTCTAGGTTTTCCGCTGTCATTCTTTGCAGCCCCCGAGATTGATGAAATCGATCCAGCATCCGTAAGCTTTCGCGCCCGAAGTAAGCTATCCGCCTACATTCGTGATGCGGCATTGTCAGAATCACGTCTAGCCGTGGAATTTAGCCACTGGATGGACGATCTATTCACCCTCCCAGCTCCGGACATCCCAACACCAGGAAGGAAGATGACTCCGGAGCTGAATGTCGAGTACCTTCGATCCGCTTGGAGTATGGGGGAAAGCGAGTCCATCAGGAACATGATCCACCTGGTCGAGGCTCATGGAGTTCGCGTATTTTCCCTCGCGCCAGAGTATAAAGAAGTGGACGCATTCTCGTTCTGGCGCGACGGGCGTCCATACATCTTCCTTAACACATTGAAGTCCGCAGCTCGTAGTCGATTCGACGTTGCCCACGAACTCGGACATCTCATGATGCACTGCGACGATGAGGCCGGGGTGAGGACGCGAGCAGCCGAAAAGGAGGCAGACGAATTCGCGTCTACCCTCTTGATGCCACGACGCAGCATCGCGGCACGAGTTCCAACGAGCCCGACCACAGATCAAATCATTAGATCGAGGAAGCACTGGAACGTATCAGCCCTAGCATTGACGTATCGTCTACACGCTCTAGGCAGGATCACGGAATGGCAGTATCGCCAATCTGTGATCGAATTGGGTCGGCTGGGATTCAGGACGGGAGAACCTGGCGACGGCTCCCGTGAGTCATCAATGCTTCTGCAAAAGGTGTTCAGCGCACTTTGGGCAGACGGCATCAGGCCGCTTCAGATTGCTGACCAGCTCAAGACCTCCATCGCAGAGTTGAACAGTTGGGTGTTCGGCCTGATGGCAACACCAACACCCGAACAGGAAATCCACCCTGCAAATCGACCAGCCCAACTAAGGCTAGTTTAGTAAGGTGCCGGTCTGAATTTTCCCCACCGCTCTCGGGGGCTCATCCAACCCGCGCCGCACTGTCGGGGCGCGCTCGCGGATCAGCTTCTCACCACTGACAGAAGGCTACGGAGGCATCGTCACCGGACTTGTAGCGCGGCCAGCGGTGACCCCTGGGGTCTGTGGCTTCCACCTTCCGAACGATGTCGATCAACTCTCGCGGTCCCCCGGCCCGAAGCGTCGTGAAAACTTCAGACCACGTCGCCATGGCGTAGTCCGTAACGAGGCAGGCTGTGCCGTCGGACAGCAGGGCGGCAGCGCGTACGTCTTGAGCGGGGGTGCTGCCGGTTAGCGCGTGTTCTGCCGCTTCTGGGCCAGCAGCGGCCACCCAATATCCAGATGCCGTGTTGCGTGTCTGCCGCTGCGCGAGTACCAAGCGGCGAAGCGCCTCCTTGTGTTTTTCCGTATGAGTCGCGTAGCGCCCGACTTCGGCTTTCAGTTCGGGAAGCACTTCGTCCACGCGAAGGTCAGTAATCACTGAGAAACCCTGATCTTCTTCGAGCACGATGGGTGAGTCCGCCAATACCAGGTAGTCAAGGGATTCTTGGCGTTGACGAAGGATCGCAACTGTCGCCGAGGGCGTTCCTGGGTTCGCCAAGTCGCACTCGGGGTGCAGTGTCGCCACCCGTTCGAGCGCAGTCGCCAAGCCGGCCGTGAGTGAGACTCCCGGGTCCGCCAGAGCGGCCACAAGTTGACTGCCCAGGTGGGCCACGTACCAAGGGACGCCATGGCGGCATCCGGTATCGAGGCCCGCAGTGCTGAGGCCATCCAGCACCACGGCGAGAGTTGGCGTGCCGCCTACCCAGTCTTCGTTGGGTGCGGCTCCACCGGGTTGGGTGTCGATGGCGACGCGCATACTCAGCCTTCGTGTCGGTAGAGGGGGGTGACGCGTCGACTCTCCAGCACTTCGAGCGTCTTCGGGTCGTAACGGCACGAAATCAGCGTGGAGAAGCGACGCGTGCGCACCTCTCGGTACAGCTCTGCCAGGTTGTTTTCCAGGAAGTGAACGACTCCGTTCGCCCCGATGGCGTGGATGCCAGCGATGTAGAGGAACGTTCCCTTCCCGTCGAGGCGAGGGAGTCGTCCCAGGTAACCGACATCGCCGGCCGACCCGTCCTCATCCTGTGGAGACCGGAACTCTTGCCCAGCCACCTGGTCCACCAGGTGCCACGCGCTGTCCCTGGCAAACCGGAGGTTGTCATCACCTTCGAGGACCTGCGCCACGATCGGCGACAGGCGGGGACCACAGACGACGACATGGTTGTCCCGGTTAAGGTTCACGATTCCCGTGGGCGGAATCACCTCGTACTGAGTGTCTAGCTTCATGCCGCCCAGCAACTTCCGAAGGTGCTCGAAGTTGCTGAGGTCTTCGCGGGCGACTACCTCGTTGGGGCGCTGGTCGGCCGCCTTCCCTGCCTCGTACTTGCCACCGAGCGACACCGTGACCAGGTCCGTGCCGAAGAAGGCGCGCTCCGGCGGGGGGCCAGCCGACGCGAGCTGACCCACGCGGCCCCGACTGACCCCGAGTCGCTTCGCAATCTCGGCATGGGTCATGCCCGATGCCTGAGCCTCTTCGATCGCTTCCCGGCGGATGCGCGACAGCTCGTTCACGTGGCTCTGATACCGCGCCATCAGCTCGATTGCGGCTTTGGCGCGGTCGACGGGGTTCGTGATCCCAGAGACCGTCTCCATGTCGTTCTGCACGTCTCTCCCAACATCGCCTAGGGGGGCTAGCGAACTCTATCGCGAGAGGGGGTTGCGCGCAGCCTTGGGTTTGCCTACGGTACCTAGCAAGCGAGACGGCAACCCCCCCTAGGCAAGCTTCGGGGAGGTCCCCCGTTGCTGCTTGACCTGCACAAATGCACAGGGCGGGGACGCTGCAATCCCGCTAAAGGCCAGGAAGAACAGGGCTTCGGCCCGTACTGGCGAGGTGGCCCGGCGACCACGATCAACGGCCGGCGTGTGGGGACGTGGTCCCCCTTGCAGTGATCTTCCGTGCCCCTTCGACCGAGGAGTTCCGATGCGCCAACGAACGCTCTGGGTGTCGCCGTGATGGACCGGCCGGCGTCGCCTGTGCAGTAGCTCGGTCCACTCCCTTCAGCTTTCGCGGCGGCTCACGTCGCGCCGGTTGCCTCCCCTGGCCGTCCGGTCCCGCACCTTGCGGAGTCCGTACGGCCGGGGTTGAGGGGAGCCGGACTTTCCGACCCCAACGGCAAGCGCCCCCGGTGCTCTAACACCGGGGGCGCGGTTCGGGCCGTTGCCACCTTGCAGGGAGAACACGACCCATGGAGCACATCGTGACTGTTCAGGACGCTGTTACCGCGTTCGCCGAATGGATGGAGCCGACCGACGGCGAGCTGGACGCGATCGAAGCTGAGATGCCGCAGATCCTCGCCGACGTCGAGGCGCTGGACGTGCAGATCGCCCTGCTCGACCAGGCGCCCACCGAGCTGGACCAGCGGCGCGCCCGCCGCGGCCGGCGCCGGGTGCTGTCGGAGCGGGCGACGCTCGCCAACCGCGCCACGGCAGGGGAGGCGGCATGAAGCCGCGAGAGTTCACGGCGCAGATGTGCATGAGCATGGGCCAGTGGTTGGTGTTCGTGGCGCTGCGGGGCGAGCCCACTCCGTGGCCTGAGCACAGCTTCGAGGGCGAGCGGTTGCCGACGTTCACGGAACGCGTGCAGGCGCTCAAGGGCCTCGGCTTCGAGCCCGTACCGGGTGCTGTGTGGCAGTGGCAGGAGTTCAGCGATGACCCCGCCGACCCTGCCTCGCCGGCGCACCTGTTGGCCTACGTCGGGGTGCGTTCACGGCGGGAGGCTGCCGCGTGAACGGTGTTCAGATCCGTTCAGCGGAGCGCGCGCTGAACGTGGGGACGTGGCTGATCGTGTGCGGCGCGATGCTGTACTCGATCCTCACCGTCACCCCGCTCATGTCCGCCCACACCCCCGCCAAATGGGGGTGGACGGCGCCGATCCTGCCGCTCGTCGTGGACGCCGCGGTGGTCATCGTGGTCCGTCTCGACTCCGTCCTGGCCCGCCTCGGCGGACACGGCGGACGCTGGCCGATCGCGCTGCGCTGGATGACCGGCACCATGACCCTCGCCCTCAACACCGCCGACTCCGCCTTACAGAAAGACCTGGTCGGAGTAGCAGTTCACTCGGTGGCTCCGCTGCTGCTGATCGTCACCGCGGAAACGGGTCTTGCCTACCGTCGCGCCATTACCGCCGCTGTCACGGCGCTGGAGGCGCGGCAGCGGGCCGAACGTGAAGCAGCCGAGCAGGCCGCCCGCGAGCGTGCCGAAGCGGCCCGGCGGGAGGCGCGCGAGGAGCGCGAGCACGCCGCGACGCTGGCGCGTGAACAGCGTGAACACGAAGCCCGATTGGCCGCGGAAGCAGCGGAGCGCGAGGAGCGCCGGCGGCGGGAGGAGCGCGAAGAGCGCGCCGCCCTGGAGGCTGCCGACCGCGAGGGGCGTGAACGCCGTGAACGCGAGCGTGAACAGCGCGAGCGCGATCGTGAACACGCTGAACGCGAGGCCGCCGAACGGGTAGCGAGGCAGGCGCGGGAGCGTGCGGAAGCCGCCCGCCGTGAGCACGCCGCGCTGCTGGATGGTCCGCCCGTGAACATCAAGCTGCCCGAGGACCACGCCCGGCGGATCGTCGTCGCCGCGGTGGCCGAGGGCGTGTCGGTGCGGCGCGCGGCGGACCTGTGCGGCTGGTCGGTCGGCTGGGTCTCCGCCCGCTACGCCGAGTACCGCGACCCCGGTGACGGTGGCGCGCAGCTCGCGATCGTGAGCCGGTGATGGCCGCCTTACCGGTCTACACCTGGCGCCTGGCGCCGGACGGTTTGGCCACCCGCCGCCAGCTGCGCGCGAAGGGGCTGCGGCCTGGTGGGCAAGACGTCGTCGCGCAGATCGAGCGCCCCCGCTACCGGCGCCCGCCGCTGGTCGCCTACCTCTACAGCGTCGACGGCGCGAAGCCTGTACGCCCCATGACGCCGGCCAAGCAGGCGGCACTGGACAAGGCGAACCAGGCCCGCCGCACCTGCCCGCGCTGCCTCCGGGATGCCGGCTACGTCATCCCGGCTCAACTCGGCGTGTGCGTGCCCTGCGCCTATCCCGACGACCAGGCCGCCGCGGCCTGACTCGCCTGCACAGCACCCCTCAATCACCCTCCGACCTAGGAGCTTCGCTGTGTCCAGTCGTACCCGTGCCCGCGGCCCGAAGAGGGCTGCCGGCGTCCACACCGTTTCGATCCCGCGTCAGCGCGGGCGCCGCGGCGCGCAGCCGTTCGTGATCGTCGTCCCCGAGTCGCCCTCGCTGACCCGCGAGGCGCTCGGCTTCATCGGCCGCGCGCTGTGGAAGGGCCGCCGCGCCCTCGCCCCCACGATGCTCGCCCTGCTTGCGTTCGTGGTCGTCGGCCTGCTGCACGTCATGGCCTGGTGGTCGTCCCTGGTCCTCGCGCCCCTGGCCGTGGCGCCGCTGGTGTGGCTGGCGGTCATGCAGGTCCGCCGGCCCGCCCGCGGCACGGTCGTCCTGTGGCGCGCCGGTCTGGCCCTGCTCACCACCTTCACCGCCGCGTGGGCCGCGCTGGCTGCCGGGTTCGGGCCGCTCGCCGGCCCGCTGGAGCTGGTCTGGCTCCTGATGTGGATCGCAGCACAGACCACCTGGCTCATCGTCCGCCGCTCGCACTGACTGACCTGAGGAGATCGCCCTATGGCAGACAACGCCTCCGCCCACCGGCGGACGCAGACCAACAGCCGGCCGCGCAGCACCAACGACGGTAAGGGCCACAAGTTCGCCAACGCTGGCGCCGCCGCCGGCGGATTCGTCGGCGCCCTCGGCGGCTCGTTCGTCCCGCCGATCAACGTCACCGTCAACAACAGCAAGCAGACCGCCCGCACCGGGGGCGGCCGGTCGCACTCCGAGTCTCTGCTTCCCTCTCCGGAGTTCGGGTCGCCGGCTCAGGTGCGGCAGTACTGCAACACCCTGCGCGCCGCCGCCGTGACCCTGTCCATCGAGGTGGCCATGGGCGCCGAAATCATGAAGGGCGTCCTGGCCGCGGTCCCTGACCCGCAGGGCCGCACCTTCGGATCCCGCGTCCGCGCCGCCAAGGTGGCGCGCAAGATGCAGCGCTCCGCCGACGCCCTCCGGGACGCGGCGAAGAACGCCGCGGCCTGCTACTCGACCTTTCAGCAGGAGTTCGAGGAGGAGATCAACCGCGTCCGCCACCGTGCCCGCAAGCCGCAGCAGCCGGTCATGAACTGGCACCAGCAGTAAGAGAGGCAGCCACATGACCAGGAACAACCGCCGCAACGTCACCGACTTCCTGGACGACGGCCGGACCATGGCCACCTACACCGTCCCCGACATGCACGGCTCGTCGGGCGGGGGCGTGGGCGCCTACCTCCTGCACCGGGCCAAGCCCCACCTTCCCCCGTGGCTCAGCCTCGCCGGCACCGGTATCGCCGGCGCGCTGGGGAACTGGCGGTGGGAGGGCAGCGCCGGCGCCGGCGTCGGCCTCACCCTCGCCTCCGTCGCCCTCACGGGGGCGACGTGGTGGGCGGGGAAGTCGACCAGCCAGCAGCGCCGGCTGCACTCCGCCGTCACCGTCGCCGCCGGCTCCGCCTGGGTCACCGCCGCCTGCCTCACAGGCCCCACGGCCGGCCCCATCGACGACATGTTCCTCATGGGCGGGCCGGTCGTGGCGCTGTCGTGGAACGTGCGCATGATGCTGCGCCACAACCCCGAAGGCGCCACCAACGGCAACGCCGATGGCGGCCTGCTGGAGAAGGTAGGTCTTGCCCGTGCGCAGATCGGTGCGGCGAAGGTGGAGCCGAACCGAGTCACCGCGCCGCTCGCCGTCGTGGCCGGTGAGCAGACCAACGACGACGTCGCCAAGGCTCTGGCCCGCATCGCCTCTGCGCTGGACCTGCCGACGTCCGCCGTCCGCTACACCCCCGACGGCGGATCGAACCGCCGCGGCGAACTCGTCATCGTCCCCGAAGACATGCTGGCCGACGTCGTCGAGTGGGAAGGGCCGTCGAACCTCGGGGGTTCGATCGCCGAACCGCTGGTCATCGGCCGCTACGACGACGGCGCCCCGCTCGTGCTCTGGCTGCCCGGAGACCCGGACGCGGAGCGCAACTCCACCCACGTCCTGGTCGCTGGCGTTTCCGGGTCGGGCAAGGGCGATGCCGCCCTGAACCTGCTGACCGAGGTTCTCTCGCGGCGAGACGTGATCGTGTGGCTCTCCGACCCGAAAGCCTTCCAGGACTTCGGCCCGCTCCGCCCCGGCCTGGACTGGTCGGCTGAGGGCGGTACGGACACCGAGGTAATGGTGGAGGCGGTCAAGGCCGTCATCCCGGCCCGCACCCGGTGGCTGGGCGCCCACGGCTACCGCCAGTGGGTACCGGCCGCAGCCCAGCAGCAGAACGATCCGGCCCACTCCTGCGAGAGCGGGCGGGCGTGCGGCTGCGCCGGGATGCCGTTCCTGGTCGCGTGGTTCGAGGAGGCCGCCAACACCCTGCGCGCGCTCGGGGACGACGCGTTCACCGGGATCGCGCAGGAAGCTCGATCGGCGGGTATCTCGCTGATCGTGTCACTTCAGCGGCCGTCCTACGACCAGATGTCCACGTCCACCCGTGCCTCGCTGCCGTCCGTGATCGCCCTCGGCTGCGACCCGCGCGACGAAGGGTTCTGCCTCCCGGACACGGTGCTGGACGCCGGTGCTCACCCCGGGGCGTGGGGCAACCGGCGCCCCGGCTACTGCTACACCGTCTCCCCGGGCATCCCCGAGGACCGCTACCCCTCCCCGGGCCGCACCCGCCGCTTCACCCTCCGGGCCGTGCCCGTCATGCAGCAGCTCGCCGCGTGGGCGCAGCACAACGGCGCAACCGCCGACCCGATCACCGAGGGCGCCGCCGCCGGCGTCGCGGGGCAGGCCTACACCGGCCGTCCCACAGGCACCGCCGCCCCGCAGCCGGCCACGCTGCGGGCCGTCCAGGAGGACGACGACATGAGCGAGTACGGCGGCGGGCTGCTGGTCGACCCCGAGGACGCCGGCATCGACCCCGACGCCGAACTCCCCGACACCGAGGACGGCGACGACGCCCCGATCTTCGGCGAGGAGACCGGACGCAAGCCGTCCCCGGACGAAGCGCGGGAACTGTTCGCGCGGGCGCTCGCAGAGTTCGAGGCGGCCGGACGGATGGTCGTCGGGCCGGTCGACTTCACCGACTGGTGCGACCGCAACAACCTATCCCGCTCCTGGGTGTCCCTCCGTCTGAAGGAAGCCGCGACGGACGGCCGATTGGAGGCGACGAACACCACCGGCCGGTGGCGCATCGTGCCCGCCCTCGCCGCGGCCTAACACCCCTAACGGCCGTAACACCGTTACGGGCCCCTAACACCCAAACCCCTAGGCAGACCCGCCGTTACGCGCCCTCACACCGGCCCGTAACAGCGCCTGACACCCCTGCCTAACACCCACCCGCACGGGCCCGCACCACCTTCCGGTGCGGGCCCGTCGCGCGCCCCGAGGGGAGCACCGATGAACCAGCACAACCCGCCCGGCAGCATCGCCCCCCACATCCCCGCCGATGCCTACCGCCGCGCACAGGCCACCGGGCAACCGGTCGTCATCGTCGTCCACACCACCGACCACACTGGCCGCCCGCTGGGCCACTACCTCTACCCACTCGCCGTCGCCGGCGCCGCCGCGATCGGCATCCTCGCCACCGTCGCCGCGCTGATCGCCCTGCTCGACTTCGCCGTCCACACCGCCGTCACCATCGGCGCCGCCACCGGCCCGATCGGTATCGGCGGCATCAGCCTCAAACTCGCCCGCTCCAAGGGCTGACCCCAGAGAAGGAGCACCGTGTTCGAGATCCGCATCATCTGCGCCACCCAGGACCTGCCGCGCGTCGCCCAAGCCGTCCTCGGCTCCGTCGACGCCGTATCCGTCCGCCGCTTCCCCACCCGCGACCGCACCAGGACGCGCCCGTACATCACCGCCGAACAGCGCGGCAGCCACCACGAATGCACCGCCTGCCCCGGAGACGGAATGGCGCTGTGGCTGCTGCCCAATGGCAGTGAGCAGCGCCGCCCCTGCACCAGTCTCGACGCCGAAGCACTCCACGCTGCAGGCCTCACCACCTGCTCGCGCCAGCGCGAGCCCTGGCACCGCACGGCCGACCGGTAGCTACGCCAAGGGCGACCCCCATTCCGCCAAGAACCCGGGGTCGCCCTTGCCAACCAGCACCTTCAACAGGACTGGAGACCTCCCAGCATGACTCAACACCCTGACATCAGGCGAGCGCTCGCCTTTCTCGACCTGGTCCGGCCCTTCCGGGTCCTGGACGCCTTCTGCTGCATCGGCGGCGCGGCCAAGGGCTACAAGCGGCTGCCCGGCTGGCACGTCACGGGCGTGGACATCGAGCAGCAGCCCGACTACTGCGGTGACGTCTTCCACCAGGGCGACGCGATCGAGTACATCCGCGCCCACGGCCACGAGTACGACTTCATCCATGCCTCCCCGCCCTGCCAGGGTGAGGGAGCCCCGGCCAAGGGCACCAATGCGGCGCGCAACAAGGCGATCGGCCGGACCTACCCGCGGCTCATCGGGCCGACCCGGGCCGCGCTGGAGACCACGGGCCGGCCTTACGTGATCGAGAACGTGGCCGGCTCCGAGGTCCGCAAGGACATTCGGCTGTGCGGGGAACAGTTCCGGCTCGCCGTGCTCATGCACCGCTACTTCGAGCTCGGGGGCTGGACGTTTCCTCAGCCCGTCCACCCGCGCCACCGGGGCTACGTTCGCGGCTGCCGCCACGGCGTCTGGCGCGACGGCCCGTACGTCGCCGCGTACGGCAAGGGCGGCGGCAAGGCCACTGTGGACGAGATCCGCGCGGCCAAGGAAATCGACTGGTCCACCGACCACTTCCGCCTACGCGAAGCCCTCCCGCCCGCCTACACCGAATGGATCGGTGCCGCCTACCTCACCACCCTCGCCGCACGGCTGGGGACCCGAGAAGGGAGGACCGCTGCATGAACGGGCTCCTACTCACCGCGGCTCTGACGGCCGCAGAACGCGGCCTGTACGTCTTCCCCCTGCGCCCCGGTCTCAAGGTGCCGGCACTGCACGGGGAGCGGGCGTGCACTGGCACGGGACCATGCGCGAACGGACACCGGAAGTGGGAGCAGCGCGCCACGACCGACCCAGAACGTATCCGCGCCACCTGGTCGCACGGCTCGTTCAACGTCGGCATCGCCACCGGCCCCTCCGGGCTGTTGGTCGTCGACCTGGACACGCTCAAGCCTGAAGACTCGAAAGGAACGCTTGACGGCGCCACTTCCTTCCAAGCGCTCTGTGAGCGCGCCGGTCAGACCGTCCCGGAGACCTTCCGGGTGCGGTCCGCGCGCGGTGGCGAGCACCTGTACTTCACCCAACCGCCCGGAATCCGGCTGGACTCCACCGCCGGACGCCTCGCCAAAAAGATCGACACCCGAGGGTGGGGCGGATACGTCGTCGCCGCCGGCAGCGTCACCCCCGCAGGAACCTACGAGGCTCTGTCCGGCCCTGAGACAGCCTGTCTGCCTTCCTGGCTTCACAGCATCCTGCAACCGGCCCCCAAGCCCCCTCAGGTCCCTCCTGTAGTCGTCACGGGGCAATCACGCCGATATACGGATGTGGCACTCGCCGCTGAGGCGCGGAACGTGGCTGCGGCTCAAATCGGCGAGCGGGAAGCCACGTTGTTCAGGGCCGCACGCGCGTTGGGGCGGTTCGTCGCGTGGGGCGACCTCCCCCGCCACGTGGTTGAACAGGCTCTTCAGGAGGGAGGCGAGGCGGCCGGACTGTCCGCGTCCGAGTGCCGCTCCACCCTCCGCAGCGCTCTGGACTGGTCCATCGCCCACAACCAGCGTCGCCGGGCGACGGCATGAGCGCCCGCCGGCATCCCCCTCTGAAGAGCATCACCACCACCCCGGCCGGGCCGTACGCCGCTCCACAGCCTGGGGACACGACGGCTGTGGGCGAGCCGCAGGGCGTCGCCGTAGGCGTCCCCATTGCTGTTCGCTCTGACCCGCGCAGGGACGACGGGCGCCGCCCCGTGGCCTGGCTCCACATCACCGCGCCGCCGTCCTGGAGCGTCACCCCCTCCGCCCACTCCTGGTGCACCTGCGGCTACGAGCGCCACGCCATCGGCCGTGCCGCCGTCCTGCAACTGACCTCCGCCCACGACGAACACCGCACCTCATGCCCACTGTTGAACCCCACCTCGGAAGGCAGGGCCGCCGCATGACGACCAACGACGCAGGCGCGGACCTGTGGGAAGGGTTCGAGCACATCGAACCCGAGCAGATCACCGGCCCCGCCTGGGACGAACCCGTCCCCCTCCGGGCCCGCCCGCCTCTCCCGGACTTCCCCGTGGATGCCCTCCCCACCTGGTTGGACAGCATGGTGCGCGGTGTCGCCGAGGAAACACAGACCCCGGCGGACCTCGCCGGATGCCTGGCCCTGGCGGTCCTCGCCACCGCCGCCGGCGGGCGGGTCAAGGTGTGCGTACGCGGTCACTGGCGTGAGCCCGTGAACATCTACACCGCCATCGCCCTGCCCCCCGGCAACCGCAAGTCCGCCGTATTCGACCTCATGGTGAAACCGCTGCTCGATGCGGAGAAGGCCCTGATCGAACTATCCGGACCCGTAAGGGCCGAAGCAGAGACCCTGGCGAGGCTGGCCAAGTCCGCAGCCGAGAAAGCCGCTGGCAAGGCGGCCAACGCGGAGCCCGAATACCGCGACACCCTGACCGCCGAAGCCGTCCAACTGGCCCAGAAGGCGGACAAGATGAGGATTCCCGCCGAACCGCAACTCGTCGCGGACGACGTGACACCGGAAAACGTCGGGACCCTGCTGGACGAGCAGGGCGGGCGCATCTCCTGCCTGAGCGCCGAAGGGGAGCTGTTCGACATCATCGCCGGGCGCTACACGGGCAAGCCCAACATGGGCATGTTCCTCAAGGGCCACGCGGGAGACATGCTCCGGGTCAACCGGCAGGGCCGCAGTGCCCAGCACGTCGACTCCCCGGCGGTCACGATCGGTTTGGCCGTGCAGCCGGAAGTCCTGGACGCGCTCAGCCGCATCGACGGAGCTGACGGGCGAGGGCTCCTCGCCCGGTTCCTCTACTCCAAGCCCCTGTCCCTGGTCGGCTCCCGCAGCCTCACCCCCGCCCTGCTGAACGAGCAGGTCGCCGCCACCTACGCCAAACACCTGGCAGGTCTGACACTCGCCCTGGCGGACTGGACCGACCCCGCCCTCATCCAACTCACCCCGGAAGCCGATGCGGTGCTCCTGGCCTTCCAGAAGGTCACCGAGTCGCGTCTCGGTCCGGACGGGAGTTTCGCGCCGATCGTGAAATGGGCGTCCAAGCGGGACGGGGCCGTGGCCCGCATCGCCGGGCTCCTGCACCTCGCCGCTCACCCCGAGGACGGGTGGCACAAGCCCATCGAAGCGTCCACGATGGCCGCCGCGACCGAACTGGGCGACTATTTCACCGCGCACGCCCTGGACGTGTTCAGCGTCATGAGCGCCGACCCCGCCCACGAATCCGCGGTGACCGTCCTCGCGCAGCTCGTCTCCAGCAACCCCGCACAGTTCACCAAGCGGGAACTGTTCCGGATGCTGCGCCGGGCAGAGTTCCCCGCCATCGGCGACCTGGACCCCGCCCTGGCCCTGCTCGAAGAACACGGTTGGATCCGCCAGCAGCCACCACCCCCGCGCACCGGTCGCGGCGGCCGGCCGCCCTCGCCGCGCTACGAGACCCACCCGCGCATCACGCGCGGAGCCTGACAGAACCCCCAGACCGCTGACAGAACTGACACAACCCCCCGCGCAAGCCGTTGACCTGCACGAACCACCATGATCACGGTTTTGACAGAACTGAATTAAAACTCGACACAACCCCCGGCAGCGCCGTCGGGAGTCCTGTGACAGAACCTCCCCCGGCGAGGTTCTGTCAGCAATTAATTCAGTTCTGTCAAAGATCCAGAACGCATCAAAGTCGCAGGTCAACGACCTACCAGCGAGGTTCTGTCAGTTCTGTCACCGGATCCAGCTTTCTCGTGAGGAGTCACCGCCACATGACCGCTCCGCGACTGGAACCCCCGGCACTTCCCCCTGTCTACCTCCCGAGCGACATCGCCAAGGCCCTCCACTGCTCAGAGTGGTGGGTGAAGGAACAAGCTCGAAGGGGACGCATCCCCTTCACCAAGCCCGCAGGGAGCTACCGGTTCACAGCCGAGCACTTCGCCGAGATCATGCGCATCTTCGAGAGTCGTCCCGCCGAAAGCCATGAAGCTCCTGTGCCAGCAAAACAAGCACCACGGCGCAAGGCGACTACAACGGCGGCGTCCGTCACCTTCCTGAAGGCGAGGACCCCGCGCAGGGCGCAAGGCGGCCGACCGCAGTCCAGCGCAGCCTGATTCCGAGTGCCGCTCGGCCCTCCAGCCGGGCGGCACGCCCGTTCATAGGAGAACAAGGTGGGTTATGCCGAGAGTCTCGGCAGCTACTGGCGCGGCCGGTACAAGCTCGCGCCGGGCAAGTACGCCACTGTCCGCGATGCCGATGGCGATGCGATCCGCTTCCGGACCAAGGCTGCGGCAAAGAAGGCGGCTGACGCCGAAGAAGCGAAGCTGTTGGCCGGAACGAAGAAGGCACCTGGTGAGCGGATCACCTTTGGTGCCTACGTCAACCGCTGGTACGCCGCACAGGATTTGGCGGCATCCACCATGCAGAACTACCGGCGGCACATCGAAGAGCATTTGCTCCCCGCATTCGAGGATTCGGCCGTTGCCGACATCTTGAGCACCGACATTGCCGCTTGGGAGAAGCACGAACGCGCGGTGCCCTATGCGGCATCCAGCGTCAAGACATGGCGGGCGACTCTGCACCTGATCCTTGCCGACGCTGTTGACGAGGGGCTGCGCGACTCCAATCCGGCCACCAAGCGCCGCGGACGAGGAAAGCGTGCCGGCCGCTCACGTAACCGTGGCCCGGAGAAGGCGGTCACGACTGCACTCGGCATCTTGCTGCTCGCCGAGAGAATGGCGCTGCTGTCCGGCCGCGACGACGAGTTCGTTGCTGGCATCGTCAAGGGCTACACCGGCATGCGCTGGGGCGAGATCGTTGGTCTTGAGCCCGAGTTCGTCCGACCGAAGAGCATCCGCGTGGAGTGGCAGCTCTACGAACTGGACACAGGCGAACTGCACCGTTGCCCGCCCAAGGATGACTCCTACCGCGACATCGACACGCCGGGCTTCCTCGCCTCACTGCTGGCCGGCCACGTCGCCCGGACGAGACCGAAGCCTTGCGAGTGCCACGGACTGGCCTACGTCTTCCGCGGCCATGGCACCGCCAACGGGTCCGTAAGTCGCCCCGGAGCGAAGCTAGTCGACGTGGCGCGCCGGTCTGGCGTATCGACCGGCACCGTCTCCAACGTCCTCAACCGCCCGGATGCTGTGGCGGAGTCGACTCGTCTGAAGGTGCTGGAAGCCATCAGTGATCTCGGGTACATCCGCAACGCCGCATCGGGGGAGTTGGCTGCTCACTGGCGGCGCTCCGGTTTCGCCACGTGGCTCTTTCGACCGGCCGCGACAGGGCGGTATCCCGGGCGAGGCAGTCAGGAAGAGCGGCCAGTGCCTGTGGTTGCTGAGCCGTGGCCTGGCATCCCCGCACGCGGGCGAGGAGCCTCCAAGCGGGCTGAGACGTGCTGGGTGCCGATCGCCCCGGGGCTCACTCCGCACGGCTTGCGCCACACTCACAAGACCCTGATGAGGGAAGTGGGGACCCCGCCAAAGCTCATGGACGAGCGCATGGGTCATGAGGACGGCTCCGTCCAGTCGCGCTATGACCACATCACGCCAGGCATGCGGCAGGCGCTCATGACCGCACTCACCGGGATGTGGGAGGAAGCACTGGACGCGCGCCGGACCATGAGTCTCCGCTCGCCCGTGACCGCTCTGGATGCGCTGCTGAAAGCTCGCTAGCAGCGCGCTGATCTGGAGACAGATTCCAAGATCTTCTCCAGGAATTCTCCAGAGAGCCCCTGGAGAACGAGGCAGGCCCGGTACTGATTTCTCAGCACCGGGCCTGACCTGGTGTTTCACTGTCGGGGTGGCGGGATTTGAACCCACGACCTCTTCGTCCCGAACGAAGCGCGCTGCCAAGCTGCGCTACACCCCGATGTCGCTGCTTGTCCTGCTTGTCGCGGCGACGTCGTTTACTTTAGCCCACCGGTGGCCCGAGACGAAATCCGGTTTTGGCGCGGTGGCTGATCGGGTTCGGGCGGGCGTGGTCGAGGGCCACGAGGAGGACCGCGAGGGCGTAGAAGGAGAGGCCGAGGAGGAGGGCGTTGGCGAGGGCGTGCTTGTAGCCGTGGGCCTCGACGTCGAAGAAGGGGTAGAGGTAGCGGCCCGGGGTGCCGGCCGGGATCAGCTGGGCGCGGGTGAGGCAGAACGCCAGGTAGGCCACGGGGTAGATCATCCAGGTGGCGGCCCGGCGCAGGCGCAGTCGGCCCGGGGGTGTCAGCAGCAGCCAGTCGAGGACGGCGGCTGTCGGTGTCACCGTGTGGATGAGGTGTCCGGCGACCAGGTGCCAGCCCGTGGGGGCGGTCGTCGTGCCGGTCACCGAGAAGGGGGCCGTCGCGTTCGCCAGGAGCAGGTGGTAGACGAGGCCGGTGATCGTGACGTAGAGCAGCGCGGCGCCCGTCAGGGCGGCGGGGAGGGGGCGGCGGGCCGTCCACGCGCGGCGGGCGGACAGCAGCGCGACCAGGGCCAGCAGGATGTTGCTCTGGATCGCGAAGTGGCTCAGGACCCGCAAGGGGCTGCCGAGCAGGAGGGCGAGCGTCGCGCCCGCGGCCGCAGTACCGGCCAGCAGCAGGCGCAGGACGGCGGCCAGTGGACGGCGCACGGGGGCGACCACCGCCGAGGCGGGGACGGAGGAGAGCAGTAGCGCGTGGGTCCGCGGGATCGCGGGCAGATCCGGGATGTCCCTGGGTATCGGCGCGGTCATACCCTCAAGCTAGGCAAACATGACAGAAGGGGCGATATGGGAGGGCCGTTCGAGGGAACTTTCGCCGCCCCTCCGTCACCATTGCCGCCCCTCCGTCACCGTTGCGACCCCTCCGTCACAGCCGCCCCTTCTCGCTCCTCGCCCTACGCCTTCTCGACCAAGGTCAGCAAGGTCACCTCGGGCGGGCACGCGAAGCGCACCGGCGTGTAGCGGCTCGTTCCGCATCCCGCCGACACGTGCAGGTAGGACGTGTGCCCCTCCGCCGTGTGCGTGGACAGGCCCTTCACGCGTCCCGTGTCCAGGTCGCAGTTGGTGACCAGGGCGCCGTAGAAGGGGATGCAGAGCTGGCCGCCGTGGGTGTGGCCGGCCAGGATCAGCGGGTAGTCGTCCGCCGTGAAGGAGTCCAGGACCCGCAGGTACGGCGCGTGCACGACGCCCATCGAGAAGTCGGACGACGCCGACGGGCCACCGGCCACCTGTGCGTAGCGGTCGCGCTTGATGTGCGGGTCGTCCACGCCCGTCAGCTCGATCGACACATCCTCGACCTTCAGCACGCCCCGGGTGTTCGTCAGGTTCAGCCAGCCCGCCGCGTCGAAGTTGTCACGCAGGTCCTCCCACGGGTTGTGGACCACGTCGACGGCGGGTGCGTTGCCGTTCAGGCCGTGGCGTCCCTGGGCCTTCTCGAAGAGGTAGCGGGCGGGGTTGCGCAGCGTCGGGCCGTAGTAGTCGTTGGAGCCGAAGACGTACGCGCCCGGGAACTCCATCAGCGGGCCGAGGGCGTCCAGGACCTCGGGAACGGCCTCCGGGTCTGACAGGTTGTCCCCGGTGTTGATCACGAAGTCGGGGCGCAGGCCGGCCAGGGATCGCAGCCAGCGCTGCTTCTTGCGCTGGCCGCCGACCATGTGGATGTCGGAGACCTGCAACACGCGCAGGGGGCGCATCCCGGCGGGGAGGACGGGGACAGTCACCCGCCGCAGGCGGAAGGAGCGGGCTTCGAAGCCCGCCGCGTACACCAGACCGGCGGCGCCGGCCGCTGCAATGGACAGGGGAACTCCGTATCGCGCGCGCATACGTCCATCGTGTCAGACGCCGTCAAAAGCCTTTGCCCCGCCGCCCCTTAAATCGGCGGGCGTGCGGCCGCCGACACCTGCGACAATCAACCCATGACCACGCTCAAGTCGAAGCTGCAGGAAGACCTCAACGCCGCTATCAAGGGGCGCGACGAGCTCCGCTCCTCGACGCTCCGGCTCACGCTCACCGCGATCACCAAGGAGGAGGTCGCGGGCAAGGAGAAGCGCGAGCTCTCCGACGACGAGGTCCTCAAGGTGATCACCAAGGAGGCGAAGAAGCGCCGTGAGGCGGCGGACGCCTTCGCGGCGGGTGGTCGGGCCGAGTCCGCCGAGCGGGAGAAGGCGGAGGGCGAGCTGCTCGCCACCTACCTGCCCAAGCAGCTCAGCGAAGAGGAGCTGAACGACATCGTCGCCCAGGCCGTCGCGGAGGCGAGGGCGGCCGGCGCCGAGGGGCCGCGGGCGATGGGCGCCGTCATGAAGATCGTGAACCCGAAGGTGGCCGGCCTGGCCGAGGGCGGCCGCGTCGCCGCGGTCGTCAAGAAGCTGCTCGCGGGATGACGGCCTGACCCCGTCCAGGTGACGGCCAGGCGCCGCCACGCGCCGTATCGGAGCGTCAGCCTCCGCCGAGCGCCACCGGACCCGCACGTCGAACGGCCCCCGCACGTCGAACGGCCCCTGTCTCTCCGTACGAGAAGAGTTCCCGTACGAGAGACAGGGGCCGTTCGCTGTGTTCCCTACCGGCGGACCGGCCGGCGGAACGACCGGCCAGCCGATGTCGGATCGGCCTCAGCCGCGTCCGCCGTTGCCGTTTCCGATGCTCTGGCCCTGGAAGAACGTGCCGCCGTCGTTGCCGCCGGTGGAGTTCCCGCCGTTCGTCGTGCCGTTGGTGAGCAGACCGGTGAGGAAGCCGTCGCCGTTGTCCCCGGTGTCGCCGTTGTTGTCACCGTTGTCACCGTCGTCGTTCTCGTCACCGCGGTCCTTGTCGGGCGGGTTCGGGATGTGGACGAGGTTGAAGGGCGGGGCTTCCTTGCCCTCGAGCGCGCCGGTCATCGCGTCGCGCCAGATCGGGCCCGGGGTGTCACCGCCGTAGACCTGGGAGTGGTAGACGCCACCGATGGTGATGTTGGTCATCTCGACCTTCTGGGTGGCGCTGCCGACCCAGACGGCGCCGGCGAGGTTCGGGGTGTAGCCGACGAACCAGGCGTTCTTGCGGGAGTCCGTCGTACCCGTCTTACCGGCGTTGGCGCGGCCGGACAGACCGGCCTGCTTGCCGGTACCGGAGTCGGTCACACCGCTCAGCAGCGTGTTGATGGTGTCCGCGGTCTTCTCGCTCATCGCGCGCGAGCAGGTCGACTTCGGCACCTCCAGCGACTTCTTCGTGCCGCCCACGGTCTGGGTGATCGACTCGATCGCGATCGGGGTGCAGTACATGCCCCGGCTGGCGAAGGCCGCGTACGCGGTCGCCATCGTCAGGGGGGAGAGGCCGGTGGAGCCGAGGGTCATCGACGAGGGCACCTCGGGGACCTTGTCGCCGTTGCCCTGGACGACGCCCAGCTTGTCGGTCATCTTCACCACGGGGCACATGCCGATGTCGGCGAGCATCTGCACGAAGTAGGTGTTGACCGACAGCTCCATGGCCTTCTTCAGCTGGTACGGGCCCTTCTCGGACTCGCTCTCGTTCTCCAGCTTGTCGTTGCCCTGGTTGGTCCACGGCTTGCTGCTGCACGTCTGGACCGTGTCCGGGTACGGCATCTCGTACGGCGCCGGGTAGCTCTGGTTCGCCGGGCGGCCCTCCTCCAGCGCGGCCGCGGCCACGAACGGCTTGAAGGTCGAGCCGGTCGGGAAGCCGTAGTTCGAGCCGCCCATGGAGGCGTTGACGGAGTAGTTGTACTCGGTCTCGTTCTTGCCGTAGCCGTACGGCTTCGACTGACCCATGCCGAGGATCTTGCCGGTGCCGGGCTCGACGAGCGTGGCGGCCGCGGCGACCTTGTCCGACTTGTAGACGTGGTCCTTGAGCGAGTCCTGGACGGACTTCTGGGACTGCGGTTCGAGCGTCGTCCGGATCGTCAGGCCGCCCTGGTTCCAGAGCTTCGCCCGCACTTCCTTGGTCTTGCCGAAGACCGGGTCGCTGAGGAAGACGCGCTCCACGTACTTGCAGAAGAAGCTGGCGCCCTTCACGGCGGTGATGCAGCCGTTCTTCGGCTGCTTGACCTTCAGGCCCAGCGGCGACTCCTGCGCCTTGGCGGCCTCCGCCTCGGTGATGTCGCCCACCTCGGCCATGCGCTTCAGCACGACGTTGCGGCGGTTGGTGGCCGTGACGTCGTCCTTGACCGGGTCGTAGACGGTCGGGGACTGGACGATGCCGGCCAGCAGCGCCGCCTGGGGGAGGGTGAGGTCCTTGGCGTGCGTGGAGAAGTAGCGCTGTGAGGCCGCCTCGACGCCGTAGGCCTGCTCGCCGAAGAACGTGATGTTCAGGTAGTTCTCGAGGATCTTCTTCTTGCCGAGCTCCTCCTCGACCTGGATCGCGTACTTCAGTTCCTTGATCTTGCGGCCGATGGTCTGCTGGGTGGCCTGCGCGACCTTCGTCGGGTCGTCGCCCGCCTCCTCCACGAAGACGTTCTTCACGTACTGCTGGGTGAGCGTGGAGGCGCCCTGGGAGACTCCGCTGCTCTGCACGTTCTTGTTGAGCGCGCGCAGCATGCCCTTCAGGTCGACCGCGCCGTGCTCGTAGAAGCGCGAGTCCTCGATCGCGACGATCGCCTTCTGCATGTACGGCGAGATGTTCTTGAGGTCGACCACCGTGCGGTCCCGCGAGTAGACCGTGGCGATCTGGCCGCCTTCGGCGTCGAGGATCGTGGTGCGCTGGCTCAGCGGGGGCGTCTTGAGGTTGGCCGGGAGTTCGTCGAACGACTCCACCGACCCCTTGGCGGCGAGACCCAGCGCGCCGAACGCGGGCAGGGCGATACCGGCCAGCACGGCTCCCGCGAGCACACTGACACCGAGGAACTTGGCGGCCTGCTGCGTTGGCGACAGACCACCGCCCGAGCGCTTCTTTGGCATGAGGGCAGCCTACGTTCTCATTCGCCGGACACGCGTCAATGCCTTGGCCTAAGCTGCTCTCAACTGTCACAGCAGCAGGGCTACGTATCAATACGTCCGGCGACCCCGAATCGTTCCGGAGGTTCCCCGACTTTTTGATGGGGACGTGTCCGAATCTGCCTTGTGTGTCACCCGGCGTCCGTTGTGACTCAACTGAACTGTCCCGGTTGCCGGGAAAGTCGCATATGTCGCGGGCTCACTCCCCCGGGTGATCTGCCGCTTACGCATAGTCCGTTCGGGCCATTCAAGATTGGGCCCGAAGGGGGTGTTGCGCTGTGCCCACCTTCCGTAACGTCCTCAACTGGCGGCGGTGAATATGCCGCTGCCGCCGTGGGGGAGCCTCGATTCGGGAGAGGACGGCGCCGGTATGGGCTGGGTAACCGACTGGAGTGCGCAGGCTGCCTGCCGCACTACCGATCCGGATGAACTGTTCGTTCAGGGAGCAGCGCAGAACAGGGCCAAGGCGGTGTGCACCGGATGCCCGGTACGCACCGAATGTCTGGCCGACGCGCTCGACAACCGCGTCGAGTTCGGCGTGTGGGGAGGCATGACCGAGCGCGAGCGCCGCGCACTGCTGCGCAGGCGTCCGACTGTGACCTCCTGGCGCCGCCTGCTGGAGACGGCGCGTTCGGAGTACGAGCGTGGGGCCGGCATCCTGCCGCTCGACGACGACGAGATCTACGAGAACTACGCGGCGGTGGGCTGAGGAGAACCCTCGGCTCAGGCGTCGGCAGCCTCGGGCAGCTCCGGCCGGTTGGCCGCGAGCCGGTTCCCGATGTCCCGCAGCCCCGTGAGGTCATGCACATCGCCGGGCAGCGCGGCCACTTCGGACACTGCCACCTCGGGGTGCAGTGCGGTGAAGCGGTCACGCGTGCGCTGCTCGCGGGAGAGCAGGTGCATGCGTTCCGCGTGCAGCCTCAGCAGGCCTGCGGTGAGGTCGTCCACGGTCCGGTCCGCGTCCGCGCCGGTGTTCGCTTCGGCGCTCGCTGTCCGGTCCGTGTCGGTGGCCGTGTGCCGGTTCGCGCCGGTGGGGGCGTCGCGCTCCGGATCGGTTGCGGGAGATTCTGAACTGCCGTACGTGTCGGGAGAGTTACGAAGACCAGCTTTCCCGCCGTCCTGATCCACAATGCGGGGCTCTTCAAGATTTTCATCCGCGCGGGCATGGACGAGGTCGAGGTTCTCCGCAGCGCCGAGCGCCCGCTCGGCGGACAGCTGGGCGGCACCGCTGCCGTGCACGCGGTTCAGCACCAGGCCGGCCAGCGGCATGTCCTCGGCGGCCAGCCGTTCCACGAAGTACGCGGCCTCCCGCAGCGCGTCCCGCTCGGGAGCCGCCACCACCAGGAACGCCGTGCCGGGCGCCTGGAGCAGCTTGTACGTGGCGTCCGCGCGCGTGCGGAAGCCGCCGAACATCGAATCCATCGCCGCGACGAACGTCTGTACGTCCTTCAGCAGCTGTCCGCCGAGCAGCTTGCCGAGCGCGCCGGTCATCATCGACATCCCGACGTTCAGGAACTTCATGCCCGCGCGGCCGCCGACCTTGGCGGGCGCGAGCAGGACGCGGATCAGCTTGCCGTCCAGGAACGACCCGAGCCGCTTCGGCGCGTCCAGGAAGTCCAGCGCCGAGCGGGACGGCGGCGTGTCGACGATGATCAGATCCCACTCGTCCTGGGCGCGCAATTGCCCCAGCTTCTCCATCGCCATGTACTCCTGCGTGCCCGCGAAGCCCGCCGAGAGCGACTGGTAGAACGGGTTGCCCAGGATCGAGGCAGCCCGGTCGCCGTCCGCGTGCGCCTCGACGATCTCGTCGAAGGTGCGCTTCATGTCGAGCATCATGGCGTGCAGTTCGCCGTCCCCCTCGACGCCCTTGACGCGGCGCGGGGTGTTGTCCAGCGAGTCGATGCCCATGGACTGGGCGAGCCGGCGGGCCGGGTCGATGGTCAGGACCACCACCTTGCGGCCCCGCTCGGCCGCCCGGAGCCCCAGCGCCGCCGCCGTGGTCGTCTTGCCGACGCCGCCGGAGCCGCAGCACACCACGATGCGGGTCGCCGGGTCGTCGAGCAGCGGATCGAGGTCCAGCACGGGCGCGGGGGAGAGACGGCGCCGGGTGCTTCCCTGGTCGTGAGCCTGATCCGGACTCATGCGATCCCCTGCTTCCGCAGTTCGTTGGCGAGCTGGTACAAGCCCGCGAGGTCCAAGCCCTCGGCGAGCAACGGCAGTTCGTGCAGCGGCAGGTCGAGTTCACCGAGGACCGCGCGCTGCTCGTGCTCCAGCGCGTACCGCTCGGCGTACTCCTCGGCCTGCTGAAGGAGCGGATCCACCAGCCGCTCGGCGTGCCCCCCGCGCCGCGCCCCGCCGAGCCCGGCGGCGGACAACGACCGGGCGACGGAAGAACGAGTCACGGTCCGTACGAGTTCCAGACCGTCCGCGTCGAGCACCTCGGGCCGCACCATGTTGACGATGACCCGCCCCACCGGCAGCTTCGCGGCCCGCAGCTCGGCGATACCGTCGGCGGTCTCCTGGACGGGCATCTCCTCGAGCAGCGTCACCAGGTGCACGGCCGTCTCCGACGACTTCAGCACCCGCATCACGGCCTGTGCCTGATTGTGTATCGGGCCGATCCGGGCCAGCCCGGCGACCTCGTCGTTGACGTTCAGGAAGCGGGTGATGCGGCCCGTGGGCGGGGCGTCCATGACGACGTAGTCGTACACGAACCGCCCGTTCTTGTCCTTGCGCCGTACCGCCTCGCACGCCTTGCCGGTGAGGAGCACGTCCCTCAGGCCGGGCGCGATGGTGGTGGCGAAGTCGATGGCGCCGAGCTTCTTCAGGGCCCGTCCGGCGCCTCCCAGTTTGTAGAACATCTGGAGGTAGTCCAGAAGGGCCAGTTCGGGATCGATGGCCAGTGCGTATACCTCACCGCCCCCCGAGGCGACGGCGATCTTGCGTTCCTCATAGGGCAACGCCTGTGTCTCGAAGAGCTGTGCGATGCCCTGCCGGCCCTCCACCTCGACGAGAAGCGTTCGCTTCCCTGCCGTGGCGAGGGCCAGCGCGAGGGCCGCGGCGACCGTCGTCTTGCCGGTCCCGCCCTTACCACTGACGACCTGGAGCCTGCTCACGTCTTCGAGCGTAACCATTCGGCGCCCGAGGCAATCGGGAGGCTGTGGACAAGGGGGGGCGATATCGGCCACATGGCCTGTGGAACGGGCCCTCGGGCGACAGCGGATACAGTCGGCCCCATGACCAAGTGGGAATACGCAACCGTGCCGCTGCTCGTCCACGCAACGAAGCAGATTCTGGACACCTGGGGCGAGGACGGCTGGGAGCTCGTCCAGGTCGTGCCCGGGCCGAACAACCCGGAGCAGCTCGTCGCCTACCTGAAGCGGGCGAAGGCGTGAGCGCGGTCGAGACGAGGCTCGCCGAACTGGGGCTGACCCTGCCGGCGGTCGTGCCGCCCCTCGCGGCCTACCAGCCGGCCGTGCAGTCCGGCCCGTACGTGTACACGGCCGGCCAGCTGCCCATGGTGGACGGCAAGCTGCCGATCACCGGCAAGGTCGGCGCCGAGGTCACCCCCGAGGAGGCCAAGGAGCTGGCCCGCACCTGCGCGCTGAACGCCCTGGCCGCCGTCAAGTCGGTCGCGGGCGACCTGGACCGCATCGCGCGCGTGGTGAAGGTCGTCGGCTTCGTGGCGTCGGCCTCGGACTTCACCGGCCAGCCCGCCGTCCTCAACGGAGCGAGCGAACTGCTGGGCGAGGTTCTCGGCGACAAGGGCGTGCACGCGCGCAGTGCGGTGGGCGTCGCGGTGCTGCCGCTGGACGCGCCCGTGGAGGTCGAGATCCAGGTGGAACTCGTCCAGTAGTCGCTTTCCGGTCCCGTAGGCGCCTTCGCCCTGTAGGCGCCTTGCGGACGCCTCTCCCGGCTGCCGCGCCGGCATCCGGAGGCGTCCCCGCCGGCGCCCCGTGGAGGCGCTCTGACCTCGGGGGCCTCTCGAACATTCGCGCACCACGGGATAGCCTCGCGCCCATGGCGAATGGGCAGTGGTTCCCCCAGGACTGGCCGGAACGCATCCGCGCGCTCGCGGACGGCACCCTCACCCCGGTCGTCCCGAAGCGCGCGGCCACCGTCATGCTCCTGAAGGACACCGACGGCGGCCCCGTCGTCCACATGCTGCGCAGGCGCGCCTCCATGGCCTTCGCCGGAGGCGCGTACGCCTATCCCGGTGGCGGCGTCGACCCGCGTGACGACGACCTTCACGTCCGCTGGGCGGGCCCCACGCGCGCGTGGTGGGCCGAGCGGCTCGGCGTCGACGAGACGGCGGCCCAGGCGATCGTCTGCGCGGCCGTACGCGAGACCTACGAGGAGGCGGGCGTCCTGCTCGCGGGGCTCACGCCCGATTCCGTCGTCGGTGACACCACGGGCGCCGACTGGGAGGCGGACCGGGTCGCCGTGGCCGCCCGTGAACTGTCCTTCGCCGAGTTCCTCGACCGCCGCGGCCTGGTCCTGCGCTCCGACCTGCTCGGCGCCTGGACGCGTTGGATCACCCCGGAGTTCGAGTCCCGTCGCTACGACACCTGGTTCTTCGTGGCCGCGCTCCCCGAGGGCCAGCGCACCCGCAACGCCTCCACCGAGGCCGACCGCACGGTGTGGATCCGTCCGGCGGACGCGGCGGCCTCGTACGACAAGGGCGAGCTGCTGATGATGCCGCCCACCATCGCGACCCTGCGCCGGCTCGTCCCGTACGGCACGGCCGCCGAGGCGCTCGCCGCGGCCCCCGGCCTCGACCTGACGCCCGTCCTGGCGGAAGCCCGCCTGGAGCAGGGCGAGGTCGTGCTGTCGTGGCCGGGGCACGACGAGTTCACCAAGCACATCCCGATCGGGGCGACCGGCGTGACCGACGCGGCCGAGGAGACGCGCGGGGGCACCGCATGACGGACATCCGTGGGCGGACGGGCGTGAGCGGTCGAAGCCGGCCGACCGGCGGGGGACGGGTCCTTCGCGGGCCTCTCGTGCCGCCTGGAGCGCCTCGTTGTGCCGCGCCGGCCGTCCGCCGCCGAGGTGACGTTCCGCCCAGCCCTCCGCCCAGCCCTAGGGAAGGCCCCTTCGCATGACCGACGCAGCCGCCCTCCCCGGCCAGCCGCGAGGCGGAGTCCTCTCCGGCCCGGCCTCCCCGCGCGCGGTCAACGTCCTCGCGCCGAACGCGTCCGCGATGACCCTGGACGGCACGAACACCTGGATCGTCTCCGAGCCCGACTCCGACCTGGCGGTCGTGATCGATCCGGGCCCGCTGGACGACGGCCACCTGCGCGCGGTCGTCGACACCGCCGAGCGGGCCGGCAAGCGGGTCGCCCTGACCCTGCTGACGCACGGCCACCCCGACCACGCCGAGGGCGCCGCCCGCTTCGCCGGGCTGACCGGCACGAAGGTTCGGGCCCTGGACCCGGCGCTGCGGCTGGGCGAGGAGGGCCTGGCCGCCGGGAACGTGATCACGGTGGGCGGCCTGGAGCTGCGGGTGGTCCCGACGCCCGGCCACACCGCCGACTCCCTCTGCTTCCACCTCCCGGCCGACCGGGCCGTGCTGACCGGCGACACGGTCCTCGGCCGTGGCACGACCGTCGTCGCGCATCCCGACGGCCGCCTGGGCGACTACCTGGACTCCCTGCGGCGGCTCAGGTCCCTCGCGGTCGACGACGGGGTCCACACCGTCCTGCCGGGCCACGGGCCGGTCCTGGAGGACGCACAGGGCGTCGTGGAGTTCTACCTCGCCCACCGGGCCCACCGCCTCGCCCAGGTCGAGACGGCCGTCGAGAACGGCTACCGCACCCCCGCCGAGGTCGTCGCCCATGTGTACGCCGACGTCGACCGCTCCCTGTGGCCGGCCGCGGAGCTGTCCGTGCGGGCGCAGCTGGAGTACCTGAGGGAGCACGGGCTCATCCAGGGTTCGGTCTAGGGCTCCTCCGGCCTGTCGGCCTTCACGCCGTGCACGCGCGCGTACTCCTCGGCGAGCCAGGGGCCGAGGTCGTCGACGTAGGAAGAGAGGACGGCGCGGTCGCCGCTCGGCTCGTACCCGAGGACGGCCGCCGTCCGTAGCTGCTCCGCGCGCTGCGGGTAGTAGGCGCCGAAGGCCTCGGCCATCTCGTGCAGGTCGCTCGTCCAGCCGTTCCAGCGGGGCATGACGAGCGTGAACGCGGTGCGCACGAGGCGGCGGGACATGCCCCGGACGAGAGGCCGCAGGACCTCCTCGGAGCCGCCCGCCGAGGCGACGCGATCACGCCAGCGCGGCAGGAGCAGGGCGAGATCGCCGTTGGTCTCGCGCGCGAGCAGGGAGTCCGGGCGGTAGCGGGGGAGGTACGCGGCGAGGTCCTCCCCGAGCAGCGGCGTGCACAGGCACGCCAGGAACCACCCCAGGTCGTGCCTCTCCAGGTCGCTCAGCACGCGCGCGTGGCCGACCAGCAGAGTGCCGCCGCCGTCGATCTGCGGGAACTCGCTGTCGAGGGTCTCGTCGAGCGCACGGCCGTCGGCGCGGTCCGCGTCGGTCGGCTTCTCGTGCAGGACCACCAGGAGGTCCAGATCGCTGCGGCCCTCGCGCGCGGTACCGCGCGGAATCGACCCGTAGAGGTACGCGCTGTGCAGGCGGGCACCGAAGACGTCCGGGATCCGGTCCCGAGCCGCCACGACGACGGGCCGGAACGCGTACGGCACACGCGCGAGGGAGCCTTCACGGGCGATGCAGCCCCGGGAGTCGAGACCCCGGTGAGGAACCGTTTCGGTCATGGGGTCACTGTGCACCGAGAGGCGTGTGAAGCCGTCGCATTTTCAGTGCCGGTCAGGGCCTTCCAGCCCGTCCGGCGCTTGCGGACGAGGCCCCTTCAGGGGGGAAGGGGGCTGGGGGCGCAGCCCCCGGGACGCCCCCTTGCACACCGTACGGCCAGGACCGGGCGTCAGCGCGACCGCTTGGCCAGTCGCTCCACGTCCAGCAGGATGACCGCCCGCGCCTCCAGGCGCAGCCACCCGCGCTGGGCGAAGTCCGCAAGCGCCTTGTTCACGGTCTCGCGCGACGCGCCGACGAGCTGGGCCAGCTCCTCCTGCGTCAGGTCGTGGACGACGTGGATGCCCTCTTCGGACTGCACGCCGAAGCGGCGCGAGAGGTCCAGCAGGGCGCGGGCCACGCGGCCGGGGACGTCCGAGAAGACCAGGTCGGACATGGCGTCGTTGGTCTTGCGCAGGCGCCGGGCGACGGCGCGCAGCAGTGCGGTGGCCACCTCGGGCCGGGCGTTCAGCCAGGGCTGGAGGTCGCCGTGACCGAGGCCGAGGAGCTTGACCTCGGTGAGGGCGGTGGCCGTCGCCGTGCGCGGACCCGGGTCGAAGAGCGACAGCTCTCCGATCAGCTCGCTGGGGCCCACCACGGCCAGCATGTTCTCCCGGCCGTCCGGGGAGGTGCGGTGGAGCTTGACCTTGCCCTCGGTGACGACATAGAGCCGGTCGCCCGGGTCGCCCTCGTGGAAGAGGGAGTCACCACGGGCCAGGGTCACCTCGCTCATGGAGGCGCGCAGTTCCGCGGCCTGCTCGTCGTCGAGTGCCGCGAAGAGCGGGTTGCGCCGCAGAACGTCGTCCACGAGTTCTCTCCTTGTCGACCTGCTCAGGGGATCTTGCTCCCCCGCTTACCAGGGGACCGTGTTCCCCATTTTGCTGGACGGTCCAAACAGTGTGATCTGTCACAAGGATGCCGCACACGTGTCCCGAGGTAAGCGGCAGGGGTCCAATTGGGGGCCGATCTTCAGGGTCCGGGGCGGATGTCGGTGCCGGGCTTTAGGCTGGCCGAGTGTCCAAAACGCCGGTGAGAGCACAGGCCAAGGGGGCTGGGCGGGTGGTTGTACGTCGCGTTTCCGCTGTGGGCGAACAGGACCCCGGCGGTGGTAGGAAAACGGCAAAGGTGACAAACGAAATGCCTGCGAAGAAAGCGGCCGACAGCGGGAATGAGGCCGACAGCGGGAAAGCAGCCGTCGAGAAGGTCGCGGCCGGTCGCGGTGCGAGCAAGGCCCCAGCGGACAAGGATGCCGTGAGCAAAGGTGCCGCGAGCAAGGGCGCGCGCAAGAGCGCGAGCAAGGGTGCCGTCGTCAGGAAGCCCGAGTCCCACACCGCTCTCGTCCGTCGTGCCCGCCGCGTCAACCGCGAGCTCGCCGAGATCTACCCCTATGCCCACCCCGAACTGGACTTCGAGAACCCCTTCCAACTGGTGGTCGCCACGGTCCTGTCCGCCCAGACCACCGACCTCCGGGTGAACCAGACGACCCCGGCCCTCTTCGCCAAGTACCCCACCCCCGAGGATCTGGCCGCCGCCGATCCGGAGGAGGTCGAGGAGATCCTCCGGCCCACCGGCTTCTTCCGGGCCAAGACCAAGTCGGTGATGGGTCTCTCCAAGGCCCTCGTGGAGGAGTTCGGCGGGGAGGTCCCGGGTCGGCTCGAGGACCTGGTCAAGCTGCCCGGTGTCGGTCGCAAGACCGCCTTCGTGGTGCTGGGGAACGCGTTCGGCCGGCCCGGTATCACCGTGGACACGCACTTCCAGCGGCTCGTACGGCGCTGGAAGTGGACCGAGGCGACCGAGCCCGACAAGATCGAGGCGGCCGTCGGCGCGCTCTTCCCCAAGAGCGACTGGACGATGCTCTCGCACCACGTGATCTTCCACGGCCGCCGTATCTGCCACGCCCGCAAGCCCGCCTGCGGCGCCTGCCCCATCGCCCCGCTCTGCCCGGCGTACGGCGAGGGCGAGACGGACCCGGAGAAGGCGAAGAAGCTCCTGAAGTACGAGAAGGGCGGCTTCCCCGGCCAGCGCCTGAACCCGCCCCAGGCCTACCTGGACGCGGGCGGTAGGCCGGCCCCGCCGCTGGGGGCCGGATGACGGAAGGGCAGACGGAAGAGCGGACGGCGGCCCGCACCGACCGGGCCGCACGGACCGAACGGGCGGTCCGGCCCGAGGAGGCGGTCCGGCCCGATCAGGTCGCGCGGATCGACGAGGGACGGACCGACGAGGTACGGACGGTCGGCGCGGGGCACCCCGGCCTACGCATGCCCGCGACCCGCGCGCGCCGTACTCCCCGCAGGGCACGCACGGCCCGCAGGACACATGTGACCCGCGCGACGCGAATGACCCTCAGGACACACGCGTTCGGGGGACGGTCCGCGGAACGATCTGTCGGTTGCCGGGCGTTGGACAGGGCAGAACGGGGGGTGGTGTGGCGATGACACGCGCGAGCAACACGCAGGGCGGTGCGGTGACGCTCAGCAAGGAGGGTCTGCCCGCCTGGCTGGACCCGGTGGTGCACGCCGTGGAGACGGTCCAGCCGCTCCAGCTCAGCCGCTTCCTGCCCCCGGAGGACGGCGCGGGACGCCAGTCGGCCGTCCTGATCCTGTTCGGCGAGGGCGAGCGAGGTCCCGAGCTGCTGCTCATGGAGCGCGCCAGCTCCCTGCGCTCGCACGCGGGCCAGCCCTCCTTCCCGGGCGGCGCCCTCGACCCGGAGGACGGCGACCCGCACGGTGACGGGCCGCTGCGGGCCGCCCTGCGCGAGGCCGAGGAGGAGACCGGGCTCGATCCGGCCGGCGTTCAGCTCTTCGGCGTGCTGCCCAAGCTCTACATCCCGGTCAGCGGCTTCGTCGTCACCCCGGTCCTGGGCTGGTGGCGCGAGCCGAGCCCGGTCGGCGTCGTCGATCCGGCGGAGACGGCGCGCGTCTTCACCGTTCCCGTGGCGGATCTCACGGACGCGGAGAACCGCGCCATGACCGTGCACCCCAGTGGCCACCGAGGCCCGGCATTTCTGGTCGAATCCGCCCTTGTCTGGGGTTTCACGGCCGGGGTGATCGACCGCCTGCTGCACTTCGCGGGCTGGGAGCACCCCTGGGACCGCGAGAAGCAGGTCCCGCTCGACTGGCGGTCATGACAGGGTGTCCACCGTGCTGTGTCTGCCCGGGGGAAGCTCTGCCCCATCGCCGCTTCGCGGCGGGTCGGACCCCCGGCCGACCTGTGGTGACCGCGAAATGATGAGGCGAGGCGCGAAGCGGTGAACGTGCTGGACATCCTGTTGTTGCTTGCGGCCGTCTGGTTCGCGGTCGTCGGCTACCGCCAGGGCTTCGTCGTCGGCATCCTGTCGGTGATCGGTTTCCTGGGGGGCGGCCTCGTCGCCGTCTACCTGCTGCCCGTGATCTGGGACGCGCTGACCGACAACTCCGAGGTGAGCACCACGGCCGCCGTCGTCGCGGTCATCGTCGTGATCGTCTGCGCCTCGATCGGTCAGGCCCTCACCACCCACCTCGGCAACAAGCTGCGCCGGTACATCACCTGGTCCCCGGCCCGCGCGCTGGACGCGACCGGCGGCGCGCTGGTCAACGTCGTGGCGATGCTGCTGGTGGCGTGGCTCATCGGGTCCGCCCTCGCCGGCACCACCCTGCCCACGCTGGGCAAGGAGGTCCGTAGCTCCAAGGTGCTGCACGGGGTGTCCGACGCGCTGCCCGACCAGGCCGACACCTGGTTCGCCGACTTCTCCTCCGTCCTCGCGCAGAACGGCTTCCCGCAGGTCTTCAGCCCGTTCTCCAACGAGCCGATCACCGACGTCCAGCCGCCCGACCCGGCCCTGGCGAACAGTGCGGTGGCCAAGCGCGCGCAGCGTTCCATCGTCAAGGTCATGGGCACCGCGGAGAGTTGTGGCAAGGTCCTGGAAGGCACCGGCTTCGTCTTCGGCGAGCGCCGCGTCATGACCAACGCGCACGTCGTGGGCGGCGTCGACGAACCCACCGTCCAGATAGGCGGCGAGGGCCGCAAGTACGACGCCACGGTCGTCCTGTACGACTGGAAGCGCGACATCGCCGTCCTGGACGTACCGGATCTGGACGCGCCCGCGCTGCAGTTCACCACCGAGGACGCGGTGAGCAGCGACGACGCGATCATCGCCGGGTTCCCGGAGAACGGGTCTTACGACGTCCGTGCCGCGCGGGTGCGTGGTCGCATCACGGCCAACGGCCCGGACATCTACCACCGCACCACCGTGCGCCGTGACGTGTACTCGCTGTTCACGACGGTCCGTCAGGGCAACTCCGGAGGACCGCTGCTCACCCCGGACGGCAAGGTGTACGGCGTGGTCTTCGCGAAGTCTCTCGACGACGCCGACACCGGCTATGCCCTCACCGCGGACGAGATCCGGCAGGACATCACCGAGGGGCGTACCGCGGGCCAACAGGTGGACAGCGACAGCTGCGCCCTTTGAGGAGCCGTCAGGAGCACCCCGCTGAAGGGGGGTCGAGGGGACCCGCACAGGGCCCCCTCGGCGTTCCTCTGCCGGGTCAGCCTCGAGGGTGACGCAGGCGGACCGAGACCCAGCGGGCCCGGCGGCGCAGGATGCGCGGAATGCCCACCCGGAGGTCTGATCCCGGCAGTTGCGGGTCGGCACCTCGTTGGTGGGGGCTCAGGCCGTTGGCCGAGCGGCGATTGCGTGGTGCGTCACTGTAGTCGTGCGTCCAGCCCATACACCGACGTCTGCCCCTGCCCCAAGGTCGATAACCGTTCTCAGAGCGGCCAATTGGCCTATGCGCCGGGCATTTGGCTGTTCGTCGTACAGACGTCCGGAACCGGGTACCGGGCCCGATGGCGCGATCACCGATCGGGCTCGGGATCCTTCAGCCAATTGACCAGTTCGGTGGAGAAAGCGACCGGATCCTCCTCGTGCGGGAAGTGGCCGAGTCCGTCGAACAGCCGCCAGCGGTAAGGCGCTTCGACGTACTCCCCGGAGCCGGCCGCGCTCCGGGTGCGCATCACCGGATCGAGGGACCCGTGCAGATGCAGCGTGGGCACGCGCACGGGCCGCTTCATACGCCGGTAGAACTGGATGCCGTCCGGCCGGGCCATGGAGCGCACCAGCCACCGGTACGGCTCGACGGCGCAGTGCGCGGTGGAGGGGATGCACATGGCGCGCTGGTAGGTCGCCACCGCCTCGTCCTCCGGCAGCCGCGGCCCGGACCAGTCCCGGATCAGCCGGCCCACCAGTTCGCCGTCGTCGGCGGTGAGCTGCCGCTCGGGGATCCAAGGCCGCTGGAACCCCCAGATGTGGGAGCCGGCGGTCGTCTGCCGGACGTCGGCGAGCATCGCCGAGCGCCAGCGCCGGGGATGCGGCATCGAGGAGACGGCGAGCCTGCGGACGAGCTTGGGGCGCATCACGGCCGCCGTCCACGCCAGGTAGCCGCCCAGGTCGTGGCCGACCAGCGCGGCGTCCGGCTCGCCCAGGGAGCGGATCACACCGGTGATGTCGAGGGCGAGGTTGGCCGGGTCGTAGCCGCGCGGCGTACGGTCGCTGCCGCCCACGCCCCGCAGGTCCATCGCGACGGCCCGGAAGCCCGCGTCGGCCAGCGCGACCAGCTGGTGCCGCCACGTCCACCAGAACTGCGGGAAACCGTGGACGAGCATGACCAGCGGACCGTCGCCGACCTCGGCGATGTGGAAGCGGGCACCGTTCGCGGCGACCTCGCGATGGGTGACCTGCACGCCGCAGACGGCGTCCGGCCGTACGACCGAAGCGGGCTGGGCCGGAGGAGTGGCGGGGTCCGTCATGACGACGAGCGTGCCACAGCCTCGATGGCCTCCGGGACCCGGTCCTGCGGCAGCTCGGGCCGCGGGTGCGGCTTGGCGTTCTGGAGGACGCCCGCCGACGCCTTCATCGACGCGGCGACCTTCTGCGGGCCCTTGCTCTTCTGCGCCTTCTTCGCGAAGACCACGCCGATCAGCACGAGGACGAGCGCGATGAGCACGTTCGCCGCGAAGGAGAGCAGGAAGCAGATCGCGAGGTTCCAGTCGCTCCAGGTCCGAATGCCGTACGCCAGGGCGAAGTTGAGCATCGGAAGGGAGAACAGCAGAACCCCGCCGGCCACCGAGAACGCCCCACCGCTCGTCGCTCCCCGTTTGACGTCCTGCTTCAGCTGCGCCTTCGCCAGCGCGATCTCGTCGTGCACCAGCGCAGACAATTCGGTCGTCGCCGAGGCGAACAGCTGGCCGATGCTGCGTTCGGCGCCGACCGGGCTGCCGTCGGGTGCGCTCATCGCGTTCTCCCTCTTCTGCTGCTGTGCTGCTTCTGACTTCTTTTGTACCGTCCCGTCAGATCATGCCGGACGGTTGCCCTCCTCGCCTGCCCCGCCCGTCACTTCGGTAGGCCCGTGGCGCGTGTCGGCCCCTCCCCGGGCTTCCCCCGACTCTCTCCGAGAGCCTCCTCGCGCCCGCTCTCGCGGGCGATCCCCTCGGCTCGGCGGCGGTGCTCGGCGGCTTTGCGGTCGTAGATCTCCGCCATCCGCAGGTGGTAGGCCGGGTCGTCCTCCTCGTACACGTCCGGGATGCCGTCGAGGTCGTCGTCGCGCTCCTCGGCCTCCCACATCCGGCGGTATTCGGCGTTGCGCAGCTTCAGCAGGACCGTCGCGAGGGTCGCCGCGATCAGCGAGCCCAGCAGGACGGCCGCCTTGACCTCGTCGGTCAGGACCGCGTCGCCCTCGAACGCGAGCTCCCCGATCAGCAGCGACACGGTGAATCCGATGCCGGCGAGGGCCGCGACGGCGAAGACGTCCGCCCAGGCGAGGTCCTCGCTCAGCGAGGCCCGGGTGAAGCGGGCGGTCAGCCAGGTCCCGCCGAAGATGCCGATCGTCTTGCCGACGACGAGACCGAGGACGACGCCGAGCGTCTCCGGCTTGCCGAAGACGTCCCCGATCGCGTTGCCCGAGATCGCCACACCGGCGCTGAACAGGGCGAACAGCGGCACCGCGAGCCCTGCGGAGAGGGGCCGGACGAGGTGCTCGATCCGCTCGCCGGGGGAGTGTTCCTCGCCCTCGCGCGTCGTGCAGCGCAGCATCAGGCCCATCGCGACGCCAGCGATCGTGGCGTGCACGCCGCTGTTGTACATCAGCGCCCAGATGACGAGCGCGAGGGGGACGTAGACGTACCAGCCGGTCACGCCCATGCGCAGCAGCAGCCAGAACACGAGGAGGCCGACGGCCGCGCCCCCCAGCGCCAGGAAGTCGATGTCGCTCGTGAAGAAGACCGCGATGATCAGGATCGCGAACAGGTCGTCGACGACCGCGAGGGTGAGCAGGAAGGCGCGCATCGCGCTCGGCAGGGACGTGCCGATGACGGCGAGCACGGCGAGCGCGAACGCGATGTCGGTGGCCGTGGGCACCGCCCAACCGGCCAACGAGCCACCGCCGCTGAGGTTGGTGAGCGTGTAGACGAGCGCGGGTACGGCCATCCCGCTCAGCGCGGCCGCGACGGGGAGCGCGGCGGCTCTGGGGTCCTTGAGGTCACCGGCGACGAGTTCTCGCTTGAGTTCGATGCCGGCGACGAAGAAGAAGATCGCGAGCAGGCCGTCCGCCGCCCAGTGCGTGACGGAGAGGTTGAGGCCGAGGGCCGAGGGGCCGAAGTGGAAGTGGCTGACGCTCTCGTAGCTGTCGTGCAGCCCGGGTGCGTTCGCCCAGATCAGCGCCGCGACGGCGGCGGCGAGCAGCAGCACACCGCCGACGGTCTCGGCGCGCAGCGCCTCCGCGACGAAGTTCCGCTCGGGCAGGGACAGCCGTCCGAAGACCTTGCGGGGAGCGGTGTTGCGGGGCGCGGACACGGTGGGGGCCTCCGGTCGGTGGGCAGCAGTGAACACATGCCGACCAGACTTCCCGGCGCACCTTTTTCTTTAGCTTACCTAAAGTGCGCCGGGAGGGATCCGGTGATCCCCACGCTAGGGGTGAAAAGGGCACCCGGCGCGGTGTCGCCGGGTGCCCTTCCCTGACCTGCTCAGTCCTCGCTGGGTGCGGCTGGGAGCTTTGCCTGGATGAGGTCCATGACGGTGGAGTCGGTCAGTGTGGTGACGTCCCCGAGCTGGCGGTTCTCGGCGACGTCGCGCAGCAGTCGGCGCATGATCTTGCCGGAGCGGGTCTTCGGAAGTTCCGCGACCGGCATGATCCGCTGAGGCTTGGCGATCGGGCCGAGGGTGGTGCCGACGTGGTTGCGCAGGTCGGCGACGAGGTTCTTGTCCTCGGCGTCGGCCGTGCCGCGCAGGATGACGAAGGCGACGATGGCCTGTCCGGTGGTCTCGTCGGCGGCGCCGACGACGGCCGCCTCGGCGACGGCCGGGTGGGAGACGAGCGCGGACTCGACCTCGGTGGTGGAGATGTTGTGGCCGGAGACGAGCATGACGTCGTCGACGCGGCCGAGGAGCCAGATGTCGCCGTCGTCGTCCTTCTTCGCGCCGTCGCCGGCGAAGTACCTGCCTTCGAAGCGTGCCCAGTAGGTGTCGAGGAAGCGCTGGTCGTCGCCCCAGATGGTGCGCAGCATCGACGGCCAGGGCTCGGTGAGGACGAGGTAGCCGCCGCCGCCGTCGGGCACCTCGTTGGCCTCGTCGTCGACGACGGTGGCGGAGATACCGGGCAGCGGCCGCTGTGCGGAGCCGGGCTTGGTGGCGGTGACGCCGGGCAGCGGCGAGATCATCATCGCGCCGGTCTCGGTCTGCCACCAGGTGTCGACGATCGGTGTCCGGTCGCCACCGATGTGCTTGCGGTACCAGATCCAGGCCTCGGGGTTGATCGGCTCACCGACCGAGCCGAGCACGCGCAGGGAGGAGAGGTCGAACTTGGCGGGGATGTCGTCGCCCCACTTCATGAACGTACGGATCGCGGTCGGCGCCGTGTAGAGGATCGTCACCCCGTACTTCTGCACGATCTCCCAGAAGCGGCCCTGGTGCGGGGTGTCCGGGGTGCCCTCGTACATGACCTGCGTCGCGCCGTTGGCCAGCGGCCCGTAGACGATGTAGGAGTGCCCGGTGACCCAGCCGACGTCGGCGGTGCACCAGTAGACGTCCGTTTCGGGCTTCAGGTCGAAGACCGCGTGGTGGGTGTAGGCGGTCTGCGTGAGGTAGCCGCCCGAGGTGTGCAGGATGCCCTTCGGCTTACCCGTGGTGCCGGAGGTGTAGAGGATGAACAGCGGGTGCTCCGCGCCGAACGCCTCCGGGGTGTGCTCCGCCGGCTGACGCTCGACGATCTCGTGCCACCACACGTCACGCTCGCCGTTCCAGGCGACGTCCTGACCCGTGCGCCGTACGACGAGGACATGCTCGACGTTGCCCGCACGGTCGGCGGCGTCGTCGACGGCCGGCTTGAGCGCGGACGGCTTGCCGCGCCGGTATCCGCCGTCGGAGGTGATGACGACCTTGGCGTCCGCGTCCTGGATACGGGTGGCCAGCGCGTCCGCCGAGAAGCCGCCGAAGACGACCGAGTGGGCGGCGCCGATGCGGGCGCAGGCCAGCATCGCGATCGCCGTCTCGGGGATCATCGGCATGTAGACGGCGACCCGGTCGCCCTTCCGCACCCCCAGCTCCAGCAGGGCGTTGGCGGCCTTCGACACCTCGTCCTTGAGCTCGGCATAGGTGATGGCGCGGCTGTCGCCGGGCTCGCCCTCGAAGTGGATGGCGACCCGGCCCCCGTTGCCGGCCTCCACATGCCGGTCGACGCAGTTGTAGGCGACGTTGAGCTCGCCGTCCTTGAACCACTTGGCGAACGGCGGGTTCGACCAGTCCAGCGTCTCGGTCGGCTCCTTGGACCAGGTCAGCCGACGCGCCTGCTCGGCCCAGAAGCCGAGCCGGTCAGCCTTGGCCTGCTCGTACGCCTCCGCCGTGACGTTGGCGTCGGCCGCCAGATCGGCGGGCGGCGCGAACCTGCGTTCTTCCTTGAGCAGGTTGGCCAAGGATTCGTTGCTCACGACATCTCCCTCTCGAAGGGTGTCCGTGTCCGTTGTGTCCCAGGCCACAGCTCATCAGACCCAGGGGTCCGGTGACAAGGCCCGACCAAAAATTGGTTTAGACCTGTAGGGGTCGCCGCTTCTCGACCCCGTTTTACGGTGGCCGGAGGCCGACCCCTGGATCGACCCAGGGGTCATCCGTACCCACGGACACGGAGCGGACGGAGTTCAGCCGGTGTAACGCCTTTCACATCCCCGCCCGCCGCCGCGAGACATCCGGGAGGCGTCGCGCCGGTTCAGGCCGGCACGCCCGCCTCTCCCACATGACCGAACAACTCGCCGTCGCCCGAGGCCGCCTCGGTGAGCAGGTACGTCTGTGCCTCACCCACGTGGAAATACAGCCCGTGCAGCTCCAACGCCCCGCTCCGCAGGGCCTGGGTCACCGACTCGTGCGCCCGTAGGTGCTCCAACTGCTGGACCACATTGGTCAGGCAGAGCTGCTCGACCGCGTCCACCGGCGCCCGCCCGGCCAGTCGGGCGCGGGGACGGCCGCCGTCTGCCATCCGCTCCAGGCTCGGCACACCGTGCCGCAGCCACCGTTGCAACGGTGTCCGCGCGCCGCCCGGTTCGGTGTCGAGCAGTGCCTGCATGGCGCCGCATCCGGAGTGCCCGCACACCGTGATGGACCGCACCTTCAGCACGTCCACCGCGTACTCGATCGCGGCCGCCACCGAGTCGTCCCCGCTCTCCTCACCGGGCGGCGGCACGAGGTTGCCGACGTTGCGCACCACGAAGAGGTCGCCCGGACCGCTGGAGGTGATCATCGACGTGACCAGCCGGGAGTCGGCGCAGGTGAGGAAGAGCTGGGTGGGCCGCTGCCCCTCCCGGGCCAGCCGCGCCAGCTCACCCCTCACCAGCGGTGCGGTGTTGCGCTGGAACGCGCTGATGCCACGTACCAGTTGATGCCCACCCGGCTCGACGGACGCCCCTGGCTGCCTTTCCTCGCCCGGCTGACCCGGCTGACCCGGCTGACCCGGCTGACCCGGCTGACCCGGCTGACCCGGCTGGCCCGGCTGACCCGGCTGACCCGGCTGGCCCGGCTGGCCCGGCCGCTTCGGCTCTCTTGGCCTGGCTGACTCGGCGGACTCTGTCGTCTCCCTCTTTCTCTCTCCTCTCCCCTGGGCAGTTTCGGGCGCCCCTGCCGCTGTCGCTTCCGCTGGACGTGCTGCGTCGGTCGACTCCGCAGGCTGCGCCGCCAGTGATGTCGGTGTCGGTGTCGATGCCTGGGGTGTCTGCGGGGTCTGCGGGGTTTGTGTCGTTTCCCGTGGTACTTCGCACTGGTGGTTGCGCCACGGCGTCCAGGGACGGCAGCGGCAGTCGGCGATCGGGCCCTCGCCGGTGCGAACGTGATCGAGGGCTGCGGGAGCGGCCGAGCCACCTTCGCCGGTGTCGAGGTCGGCGCCGGTGCCGGTGTCGAGGCCGGTTCTGGTGCCGGTGCCGGTACGGCTGCGGGAGCCGACGCTTGCCTCGGTTTCCGCCTCGGTTTCCGCCTCGACATCGGTACCGGTGTCGAGGCCCGTTCTGGAGCGGCGGCCGGTCAGCTCGACGGAGCCGCCCCGGGCGGTGTGTGTCTTCTGCCAGTCCTGTAGGGCCTCGTACGCCGCGTGGTCCATGAAGGAGCCGTCCAACTCGACGACGACATGGGTGGCTTGGGGTACGAGATGCAGGATGCGGCTCAGCCGTGGCACGGCGAGGAACGTCAACTGGCCTCTTACGTGTACGTGATGGACTCCCTCCTCCTCGTGGTGTGTGATCCGGGTGCGGGCGAGGCGGTGCAGGGCGACGGCGACAGCCACGGCGATGCCGAGCGTCACGCCCTCCAGGACGCCGAGGACGACCACGCCGAGGGTGGTGACGGCGTACACCAGCACCTCACGGTGGCGGGTCACCGTGCGAATGTGGTGCAGGGACACCATCTGGATGCCGACGGCCATCACCAGGGCGGCGAGTGAGGCGAGCGGGATGAGATCCAGGATCGGGACCATCAGCAGCGCGGCGACTACTACGAGAACGCCGTGCAGCATCGTCGAGTTCCGGCTCACGGCACCGGCTTGGACATTTGCCGAACTGCGCACGGCCACGCCCGCCACCGGCAGCCCGCCGAGTGCTCCGGAGACGATGTTGGCCGCGCCCTGGCCCAGCAGCTCGCGGTCCAGATCGGAGCGGCCGACACGGGTGGAGCGGGCGCTGAGCAGGTCCGGCCGCGAGGCGATCAGTTTGTCCACGGCGACCGCGCCGAGCAGCGACTGCACGCTGCACACCAGAGTGGTGGTGAGGACGGCGGCCATGAGTCCGAGCACCGGTCCCTCGGGCAGCCCCGCCAGCGCGTGACTGCTCCAGGACGGCAGGTCCACCTTGGGCAGGGTGAGGCCCGCGAGCGCGGCGATGGCGGTGGCACCGGTGACGGCGACGAGCGCGGCGGGCACTCTCTGCACCAGGCGGCCCACCCGGCCGGGGATACGTGGCCAGAGCAGCAGCAGGGTCAGAGTCAGCGCGCTCACGGCCACGGCCGCCGGCTGCAGTCCGGCCAACTGGGCGGGCAGAGCGCGGAGATTGTCGAGGACCGAGCTCTGGGGGGTGCCGCCGAGGACGACGTGCAGTTGGGCGACGGCGATGGTGACGCCGATGCCGGCGAGCATGCCGTGCACGATGGCGGGGCTGACGGCGAGGGCGGTGCGCGCCACGCGCAGACAGCCGAGACCCAGCTGGGCGAGTCCGGCGAGGACGGTGATGGCGCATGTCGTCCGCCAGCCGTAACGCTGGATGAGGTCGGCGGTGACCACGGTCAGGCCGGCCGCGGGGCCGCTGACCTGGAGCGGCGCACCGCCGACCCACCCGGCGACGATCCCGCCGACGGCGGCGGCGACGAGACCGGCCTGGAGGGGCGCGCCGGTGGCGAGGGCGATGCCGAGGGACAGGGGCAGGGCGATCAGGAAGACCGCGATCGAGGCGGACACGTCCGCGCCCGCGATGCGGAAGCGGCGGTGCGGGGCCGGTGGGGGGCTGTGGGTCGGGTGGATGCGCTCGGTGCGCTTCGAGTGGTCGGTGCGGGTGGGGGCGCAGGCGGACATGGTTCCCGTCTCCTCCGGGGCAGCGCGGTCGCGGAACATGTGGTCCCCCGGTTGGGGCGGGGGCGGTCGCGGCCGTGGGTCACGGCGTGCAGCGGCGGGATGAAAATCAACGCTCGGTAAACAGATCGTAATGCAGAGTAAAGGCCAAGCATGGATTTTTGCGGCAAATGGGGCAGGTAATCACCTCCAAGAGTGAAGTGGCCTTTTTATCGGCTTGTCGTACTAATTCCTTCTCGACTCCATGCGACCTTGACGGCGCTGCCGGCTCGTCCCGGCGCGTCACCAGAGAACGCCCTCGTCCGGCGTTGGCCGAGAGAAGGAAGAAGGTGGGCGGAAGATGGCCGCCACCCAGAGGATCGCCGCGGGCGCAGTGGTCGCCGCGGCTGTCGCCGCATCGCTCGCCGGTTGCGCGACGGGAACCGGGGGTTCCCAGGGTTCCGGGGAGGGGGTGCCGGGCCCGCAGAAGGCCAAGCCGGCACCCGCCGCCCCCAAGAGTGTCGTCCGCCTGATCGGCGACGGCTCCACCGCGTACACCGGGGCGCAGCCCCACCTGCCCCGCCCCGAGCGGCTGAAGCCGGGCCAGAAGCCGCCGCAGTTCGTGGTCTTCTCCTGGGACGGCGCGGGCGAGGACAGCCAGAAGCTGTTCTCGCACTTCCGCCAGGTGTCCAAGGCCAACCACGCGACGATGACGTACTTCCTCAGCGGCGTGTACATGCTGCCGGAGGAGAAGGCCGACCTGTACCGGCCGCCGCAGCACTCGCCGGGCCGTTCCGACATCGGCTTCAACGACGAGCAGGGCATCGCCGACACCGTGAAGCAGCTACGTCTGGCGTGGCTGGAGGGCAACGAGATCGGCACCCACTTCAACGGCCACTTCTGCGGCAAGAACGGTGGCGTCGGTGAGTGGTCGATCGAGGAGTGGAAGGACGAGATCGACCAGGCCAAGCGGTTCGTGAGGACCTGGAAGACCAACACCGGCATGAAGAACGCGGCTCCGCTGCCCTTCGACTACGACAAGGAACTCATCGGCGCCCGTACCCCCTGCCTCGAGGGCCAGAAGAACTTCATGAAGGCCGCCCGCGAGCTGGGCTTCCGCTACGACACCAGTGGCGTCAACAACCAGGTGTGGCCCGGCAAGAAGCAGGGCCTGTGGGACCTGTCGATGCAGCTCGTGCCGTTCCCCGGCCACTCCTACGAGCAGCTCACCATGGACTACAACTTCATGGTCAACCAGTCCGGCAGCACCAGTCAGGGTGACCCCGACAAGCACGCGTTCTGGGGGCGCCAGATGCGTGACGGCCTGCTCAAGGGCTTCGACCGGGCCTACTACGGCAACCGCGCACCGCTGATCATCGGCAACCACTTCGAGTCCTGGAACGGCGGCACGTACATGCGCGCCGTCGAGGAGGTCGTCGAGAACGTCTGCAACAAGCCGGACGTGCGCTGTGTGTCCTTCCGTCAGCTCGCCGACTGGCTGGACGCCCAGGACCCGAAGGTCGTGGCCAAGCTGCGCACGCTGGAGGTCGGCGAGTCCCCGAAGCCCGGCTGGGCGTCCTTCCTGTCCGGCAGCCCGGCACCGGCCCCGAAGGGCGTGCCCGGGGCTCCGGCGGTCAGGCAGTAGGCACCCAGCCCGACGGGCGCCGCAGCCAGGTGGTGACCCGGCGGCAACCTTCACCGACAGGGCCCGTCACACAGGATCCGTCACGCGGAGGTTGCCGCACGGGGGCCATCACACGAAGGCCATGACACGGAGGCCATCGCACGGAA
Organism: Streptomyces sp. NBC_00080; assembly: GCF_045041255.1. Classification (NCBI taxonomy): domain Bacteria; kingdom Bacillati; phylum Actinomycetota; class Actinomycetes; order Kitasatosporales; family Streptomycetaceae; genus Streptomyces; species Streptomyces sp. NBC_00080. The sequence continues at coordinate 4,299,687 of NZ_CP108235.1, read as the reverse complement.
GCCGTCACACGGAGGCTGTGAGGCTTTCGCCGAGGACGAATCCGGGGTCGACCTGCGCCGCCAGGTCGACCCCGGTCCGTTCATTGCCCCAGGACTCGGCGTTCTTCAGATGGAAGTGCACCATCTGCCGTGTGTAGCGCTCCCAGTCGCGCCTTTCGTACGCCGAGTCGACGGTCGTCCGCAGCAGGCGCAGGGCCTGGCGGTTGGTGTCCTCCAGGAGCTCGAACCGGGGCGGTCGGCCCTTCTCCATGGCGCGCACCCAGTCCGAGTGGCCGACCGTCACGAGCAGGTCGTCCCCTACCTCGGCCCGCAGGAAGTCGACGTCGTCCTGGCCCTGCACCTTGTTGCCGACGACCTTCAGCTCGACGCCGAAGTCGCGGGCGTACTCCTTGTACTGGCGATAGACGGAGACTCCCTTCCGGGTCGGTTCGGCGACGAGGAACGTGATGTCGAAGCGGGTGAACATGCCGGAGGCGAAGGAGTCCGAGCCGGCGGTCATGTCGACCACGACGTACTCGTCAGGCCCGTCCACCAGGTGGTTCAGGCACAGTTCCACCGCTCCCGTCTTGGAGTGGTAGCAGGAGACCCCCAGGTCGGCGTCCGTGAAAGGGCCCGTGACCATCAAACGGACGGCGCCGCCGTCGAGTTCCACCGGCCGCGCGCAGGCGTCGTACACCGGGTTGTTCTCGCGCACCCGCAGCAGCCGGGAACCCTCACCGGGCGGTGTTGTCTTGATCATCGTCTCGGTGGAGACGACACGGGGGTTGGAGCCGCGCAGGTAGTCCTTGATCAGCGGCAGCCGGTCGCCCATCGCGGGCAGCTCGGCAGCCTCCGCCTCGTCGAGGCCGAGAGCGGGCCCCAGGTGCTGGTTGATGTCCGCGTCGACCGCGACCACGGGCCCGCCGTCGGCGACGAGGTGGCGGATGAACAGGGAGGACAGGGTGGTCTTGCCACTGCCACCCTTCCCGACGAAAGCAATTTTCATGTTCACCAAGGGTAGTGCGGTGATTGCTGTACGTGGCAGGCGTGCGTGAAGAAGACCACTCCTTCGTGGGGTGCCCGCGCGCGTTGCGTAGTGTCGTACTCATGAGTACGACAGGCGCGTCCGCCGATCCGCTCGCGGCCCTGGGCTCCCTGCCCGGTGTGGCCGAGTCCGTGGAGACCATGCGCAAGGCCGTGGACCGGGTCTACGGCCACCGTGTCATGCGTCGCCGCAGCACCGAGATCACCTCCGAGGCCGCGCTGCGCGGCGCCCGCGGCTCGGCGGCCCTGTCCGGCGCGGACTGGGCACTGGAAGAGGTGCGTCGGCGCACCGACTTCGGCGCCGACGACGAGGCGCGCGTCATGGGTGCGGCTCTGCGGCTGTCCGCCGAGGCGGGCCAGTTGCTGTCCATCTGGCGGCAGTCGCCGCTGCGGGTGCTGGCGCGGCTGCATCTGGTGGCCGCGGCGACGAGCGACGACGAGGTCGGCCGTCCGCGACAGGCCGGTGAGAAGGTCGACGAGCCGCTGATCGAGCTGCCACTGCCGAGTGCCACCGAAGTGGCCGGCCGTCTTGAGGGGCTGTCCGAGCTGATCATCGCGGGAGGCTCCGCGCCCGCCCTGGTGACGGCCTCCGTCGTTCATGGCGAGCTGCTGGCCCTGCGTCCCTTCACCTCCCACAACGGCCTGGTCGCGCGGGCCGCCGAGCGCATCGTCCTGATCGGCAGCGGCCTCGACCCCAAGTCGGTCTGCCCGGCCGAGGTCGGGCACGCCGAGCTGGGGCGGGCGGCCTATCTGGCGGCCCTGGACGGCTACGTCTCCGGCACCCCGGACGGCATGGCGTCCTGGATCGCGCACTGCGGCAGGGCGGTCGAGCTGGGCGCCCGCGAGTCGACGGCGGTGTGCGAGGCGCTGCAGCGCGGGGCGGCGTGAGCCCCACGCGCGCGTGAGACGCGGGTATGCAAAGGGCCCCCTCGCGGGGGCCTTGCAAAGGGTTGCGGCGGTACGAGTTCTCGTACCGCCGCTGGCATGCTCACCCGGTTACCAAGCGTCCTCGATGTATTGCCCATCAGGCCGGGAACTTTGCCCGTGACCTGGTGCGGCTGGCCCGTAATCGACGGGTCGACGTCGCGTGGGTGCCCAGTGGTCATGCGCGGTCCGTGGGGCCAAATGCGTTATTAAGGTGATCCTCTCGGATGTCCTTGGTCTCGCGGGCCGTTAAGTCCTTTGTACTCCTGGACCCCAGCAAGTGGAAGTGCTGGCACCAGTTCTTTGCTTTTGCTCCCAAACGGGTTTTAAACGGGCGTCCCTGAAGGGTGGGGGGCCGCCCCCGCGCGCGGGAGCGGCTTCAGACGGCCGCCGCCCGGCGTCGGTTCGCGTACCAGACGAGGCCCGCGGTGGCCGCCGCCGCTCCTATGGCCGCGGCCGCGACGAGCGCGGGGCGGGGCGGCACGGAGAACGACGGAATCCGCTGCTTGAGGCGCACCGGCCGATGGAAGTCGAGAATCGGCCACCCGCGTGCGACGGCCTCGCGTCGCAGGGCCCGGTCCGGGTTCACGGCGTGCGGGTGCCCGACCGCCTTCAGCATCGGCAGGTCGGTCGCCGAGTCGCTGTAGGCGTAACAGCGCGAGAGGTCGTACCCCTCGGACCCGGCCAACTCCTTGACCGCCTCCGCCTTCGTCGGGCCGTAGGCGTAGTACTCCACCTCGCCGGTGAAGCAACCGTCCTCGCCGACGACCATGCGGGTGGCGACCACGCGGTCCGCGCCGAGCAGTTCGCCGATCGGCTCGACCACCTCGGCGCCCGATGTGGACACGATCACCACGTCACGGCCGGCCGTGTGGTGTTCCTCGATCAGGGAGGCGGCCTCGTCGTAGATCAGCGGGTCGATCAGGTCATGAAGGGTCTCGGCCACGATCTCCTTCACCTGTTGGACGTTCCAGCCGCGCACGAGGGCGGACAGGTACTCGCGGGTCCGTTCCATCTGGTCGTGGTCCATACCGCCCACGAGGAAGACGAACTGGGCGTATGCGGTCCGCAGGGCCGCCCTGCGGTTGATCAGACCGCCTTGGTAGAAGGACTTGCTGAACGTGAGCGTGCTCGACTTCGCAATGACCGTCTTGTCCAGGTCAAAGAAGGCCGCTGTGCGGGGCAAGGAGTGGTTTTCCACAACCATGAGCATAGGGGCAGCCCATTCGGCGTAAGGTGGGCGTGTGGGTTTGCCTGAGAAGGCTCTCGGGTACACCATGGAAGTCACGGATCGTTCGCGACCGTGCTAACGCGGTCCGACTCCTCCCCCCCCGAGTCGGCCGTGAAGGCGACCCCCGCTCTCCCCCCCGGCGGGGGTCGTCGCATGTCCGGGCGGGTTTTTCAGTTCTGAACGCGGCCAGTGAGCCGCATCGAGGCGGCCGCGGCCGCCTCTTTTGTTTCCCTCCCTCCGTCACTGTACGTAGTCGTCGGACTCCTCTGCGGAAGTCGCACAGCAGATGGTGCGGGGCTCACCGGTATGGGTGACAGCGATATTCACAACCACCCGCTCGTCCACAGTTTTCCACCAAGATCCACACGATTTCCGGGCCCACTGCACCGTGATTCCAACGCGTCCGCTCCGGGCCGGCTTCACACGGCCGGTTCCGATTGCCGGGGGCGTTCGGCCGGATTCTGTCGGCCGTTCATATGGAGACCGGCTGCCGGTTCTCCACACGTTTGGGAATCGCGGGACCGCAGCGACTGCGCGCCCCGCAGCGAAGGGGGATGGAAATCGTGACCGGAGCCGTCACACACGACCCGCCGCCCACCACCGGAGGCGGACCGGGCAAACCACTGATCGTCACGGAGGACGCGGGACTCCTCGACGACCTGCTGCGCCTGTGCGCCGCCGCCGGCGCCACACCGGAGGTGCACCACTCGGTGCCGGAACGCCGGGGGAGCTGGGAGTCGGCGCCACTTGTCCTGGTCGGCGACGACGCGGCACGCCGTGTCCGCGGGGCCGCCCGCAGGCGCGGAGTGGTCCTCGTCGGCCGCGACCAGGACGACTCCGGGGTGTGGCAGCGCGCCGTGGAGATCGGCGCCGACCACGTCCTGATGCTGCCCGACGGCGAACAGTGGCTGGTCGACCGCATTGCCGACGTCGCCGAAGGCGTCGGACGGCCCGCCCTCACCGTCGGCGTCATCGGCGGACGCGGCGGCGCCGGAGCCTCCACGCTCGCGTGCGCCCTCGCCGTCACCTCCGCGCGAGAAGGGCTGCGCACCCTTCTGGTCGACGCCGATCCCCTCGGCGGCGGACTCGACGTCCTCCTGGGCGGCGAGAGCACGGAAGGTCTGCGCTGGCCCGCGTTCGCCGCCTCACGCGGGAGGGTCGGCGGCAGCGCCCTGGAGGAGTCGCTGCCCAGGCTGCACTCGTTGCGGGTGCTCAGCTGGGACCGGGGCGACTGCGTGGCCATCGCGCCCCAGGCCGTGCGCGCGGTGCTGGCGGCGGCCCGGCGCCGGGGCGGCACGGTCGTCGTCGACCTCCCGCGCCGCATCGACGACGGCGTCGCCGAGATCCTCGCCCAGCTCGACCTCGGGCTCCTCGTGGTCCCCGCCGAACTGCGCGCCGTCGCGGCCGGCAAGCGCGTGGCCTCCGCCGTCGGCATGGTGCTGCGCGACCTGCGGGTGGCGGTGCGCGGCCCCTATGCGCCGGGACTCGACGACAGCGAGGTGGCCCGACTGCTCGGCCTGCCGTTGGCCGGCGAGGTGCCCGTCGAATCGGGGCTGCTGCGCCCGGACGGCGGCAAGTCACCGCCGGGCGCGACCCCTCGCGGGCCGCTCGCGCGCTTCTGCAAGGAGTTCTGGGAGCGCGCGCTCACCGAGGCGGGTGGCCCATGAGCACGCCGGCCGGCCTCGAACGGGCGAAGGCGACGGGGACGCTTCTCGACGGCGTACGGCAGTGGCTCGCCGACAGCGGCGCCGAACCGACACCCGCGCGCGTGGCGCAGGCGCTGCGCGAACAGGGGCGGGTCCTCGGCGACGCGGAGGTCCTCGGCGCGGCCGAGCATCTGCGGTCCGAGCTGATCGGCAGCGGACCTCTGGAACCCCTGCTCACCGACCCAAGGGTGACCGACGTACTGGTGTCCGCTCCGGACCGGGTCTGGGTCGACCGGGGCGGCGGTCTGGAGCTCACCGGCGTCTCCTTCCCGGACGCCGCGGCCGTACGGCGCCTCGCGCAGCGTCTGGCCGCCGTGGCCGGACGGCGCCTGGACGACGCGCGCCCCTGGGTCGACGCTCGGCTGCCCGACGGGACGCGACTGCACGCGGTGCTGCCCCCGGTCGCCGTCGGCTGCACCTGTCTGTCGCTGCGCGTCGTACGGCCCCGGGCGTTCACGCTCGGCGAGCTGGTGGCCGCGGGCACGGTGCCGCCGGGCGGCGACAGGGTGCTGCGGGATCTGATGCGGGCACGGCTGTCCTTCCTGGTCAGCGGTGGCACCGGCAGCGGCAAGACGACCCTGCTGAGCGCGCTGCTGGGCCTGGTCGGGCCGGGGGAGCGGATCGTGCTCGCCGAGGACTCGGCGGAGCTGCGACCGGATCACCCGCACGTCGTCCGCCTGGAGACCAGACCCGCCAATCAGGAGGGCGCTGGGCTCGTCACCCTCGAGGACCTGGTGCGGCAGGCCCTGCGGATGCGGCCCGACCGGATGGTCGTGGGGGAGGTGCGCGGGCCGGAGGTCGTCAACCTCCTGGCCGCGCTCAACACGGGCCACGAGGGCGGCTGCGGGACCGTTCACGCCAATGCCGCCGCGGATGTCCCCGCCCGGCTCGAGGCGCTCGGCACGGCGGCCGGGCTCGACCGGACCGCGTTGCACAGCCAGTTGGCGGCGGCCCTGTCGGTGGTCCTGCACCTCGTACGCGATCCCGCCGGGCGGCGGCGGATCGCCGAGGTGCACGTGCTGGAGCGGGACCCGTCCGGGCTGGTCCGGACCGTGCCGGCACTGCGATGGCGGGCGGACGCCTTCGCCTACGAGCGGGGATGGGAGCGGCTGCGGGAGTTGCTGCGGGGCGAGGCGAGTGAAGGGAGGTGCGGGCGTGATGCGTGAGATGCCGATGGCTGCGGCCGTGGCCTGTGCCGGAGCGGCGGCCTGGCTGATGGGCGGACCGTACTCAGGAGCCAGACGGGCGCAGTTGCTCCTGGCCGGCGGCGGGGTGGCCGGCGGCGGGCCCCCGCCATGGCGGCAGCTCACCGGCGAGCTCCGGAAGCTCCGGGGACGCTGGCGACCCGAATGGTGGGCACCGGTCGCCGGACTGATCCTGGCGCTGCTGGGCGGTTCGGTGCTGCCGGTGGTCGCGGGCGCGGCCGGGGTACCGCTGCTGCGCCGAGCGCGGCAGGCCGCCGAGACCCGGCGGGCGGGGGAGCGCCGAGGCGACGCGGTGATCGCGCTGTGCGCGGCGCTGGCCGGGGAGGTGCTTGCCGGCCGGCAGCCGGGGGAGGCGCTGCGGCGGGCCGCGCAGGACTCCGGAGGACTGGGTGCGGCGCAGCCCTCCGTGTTGGCGGCGGCACGGTTCGGCGGCGACGTGCCCAAGGCTCTCGCGGTCGCCGCCCGGCAACCGGGTGCCGACGGCCTGCTGGGACTTGCCGCGTGCTGGCGGGTGGCCGTGGACCAGGGCGCCGGTCTCGCCGCCGGACTCGACCGGCTGGAGGCGGCGTTACGTGCGGAGCGCGATCAGCGTGCCGACCTGCGGGCTCAGTTGGCCGGTCCGCGCGCCACGGTGGTGATGCTCGCCGGTTTGCCGGTCCTGGGCCTTCTGCTGGGCGCCGCGCTCGGAGCGGACCCGCTGCACGTCCTGCTGCACACCGGAGCGGGGCTGGGCTGCCTGCTCGTCGGCGGAGTGCTGGAGGGCGTGGGGATGTGGTGGGCGCTGCGGATCGTCCGCCACGCGGAAGCGAAGTGAGCGTGACGAGAGGCGAGAGGGAGGTGGGTGACGTGGACGGAGGAGGCGTGAGTGTGGAAGTTGTCCACAGGCTGGGGGCAATCGTGGGGATCGTGGTGGCCCTCGGGTGGCTGACGCGGTGGTGGGAGACCGCGCGGCGCCGACGCAGGGCACGGCGGCGCTCTGCCGAACTGCTCGCCTCGGCCACGGCGGCGACCGTCCGAGGGGCAGGGCTGCGGAACGCCGTGCGGCGGCGGCTTCCCGACGCGTTGGTGTTCGGTGCGGGATGGGTGGTGGTCGGTGGCGTCGCCGGTCTCGTACTGGGGCTGATCGGCGCGGTGGTGCTGGGGCGGTGGCGTCGTTGGCAACAGGCGGCGGGGGTGGTGAGCGAAGTCGACGTCCGGCTTGCCGCACGTCAACTCCCGCTCGCGGCCGACCTGCTGGCCGCGTGCATCGCGGCGGGAGCCGGCCCGGTGATCGCGGCGCAGGCCGTGGGTGAGGCCCTCGGCGGGCCGGTGGGGGAAGGGCTGGCGCGCGGTGCCGCCGAGGTGCGGTTGGGTGGCGAACCGGCCATCGCCTGGCGGAGGTTGGCTTCGATACCGGGTGCCGCGTCCCTGGCCCGCCTGCTGGAGCGGGCCGACATCTCGGGACTGCCCGCGGCCGGACCGGTCGCCCGGCTCGCCGCCGACACCCGAGCCGACTGGGCGCGCGCCGCGACGGCTCGGGCCCGGCGGGCAGCCGTGATGGTCACCGTGCCGGTGGGGCTGTGCTTCCTGCCCGCCTTCATCGCGGTCGGTGTGCTGCCCATCGTCATCGGGCTCGCGGGCGGGGTGCTGGGAGGGGGTGGTGGATGAGGGCGTGGACGGCGTGGACAACGTGCACGCCGAAGCGCGACGGCGCGGGTGACTGAAGAGCCGGCCGACGACCATCGGAGTGCCGAGTGCCGAGGGGCGCGCGGCGAATGCCGAGGGCCGAGGGGCGCGCGGCGAATGGCCGAGCGGCGAATGGTCGAAACGAAGTGGCCGAACCAGACACAGAGATCAACACAACGGGACCTCACGGGGGTTGAGATGTACAAGATGGTGTGGGCGCGGCTGAGCGCCCTGGTGTGCAGGGTGCGGGTGCGTGCGGCGCGCGGTGACGCGGGGATGGTGACGTCCGAGTACGCGATGGGGATCGTGGCGGCCGTGGGATTCGCGGTGCTCCTCTACCAGGTGGTGACGAGCGAGGTGGTCGCGGCTCAGTTGCAGGCCATCGTGAAGCGGGCGCTCAGTGCGGGGGCGTGAGCGCGGACGGGAGCCTCGGCGCGCCTCCCGGTGGGTGTGTGCCGGGGACCGGGGGTTCGTGACGGCGGAGTCGGCCGTGGTGCTGCCGGTGCTGGTGGTGTTCACGATGGCGCTGGTGTGGGGGCTGTTGGTCATGGCGGCCCAGATCCAGTGCGTGGACGCGGCCAGGACCGGCGCTCGCGCGGCGGCCCGGCAGGATCCGGCGGCCGCGGTCCTCGAGGTGACCCGCGCGACGGCGCCGCGTGGGGCGGAGGTGACGATCAGCCGGGAGGGCGACCAGGTCCGCGTCGTGGTCGTGGCCAAACCACCGGCGTTGCGCGGCCTGCCCTTCGAGGTGCGGGAGGAGGCCGTGGCGGCGGCGGAGGAGGCCGTGGGGACGGTGGAGTCGGCAGTGGCGACGGGAGGCGAAGCCGTAGGAGCGGCCGAGACAGCCGTGGGGACGGCCGAGAAGGGCGTGGGGGCGGTTGAGGAGGCCCGGGGCACGCCGGGCGATGCCCGCGCCTCAGGTGCCCCGCGAGGCGCGCCGCATCCCGCCCGCGCGCCAGGTGACCCCCGGGGCGCGACGGCAGACGCCCAGCAGTCGCTGGGAGACGTGCCGTGAGGGGCGCTGGGCGTGGCGGCGGGGCGTGGGCCCGGGTCCTCGGCGGGCGGGTCCTCGGAGGGCGCCACGGGGACGTGGACCGGGGTTCCGCCACCGTCTGGAGTGTGGGTGCGATCGCCGTGCTGTGCGTGGTGTTCGGGATCGTGCTCGCTCTCGGACAGGCCGTGGCGGCCCGGCACCGTGCCGCCGGCGGCGCAGACCTCGCGGCGCTGGCGGCCGCCGACCATGGAGCGGACGGCGTCGCGCGGGCCTGCGACCGGGCGGACCGGGTGGCCCGGTCGCAGGGGGCGCGACTGGTGCGGTGCGTGGTCGTCGGCGGGATCTCGGACGTGACGGCGGCTTCGGGACGGGGGCTGTTCGCGGCCGAGGTCAGGGCGAGGGCGGGGCCTGCGTACGCGGTGCCGCCCCCGCACCTGCCCCCGCAGCCTCACCCGTTGCCGTCCCCGGTCCTATCTCGGGACCTGCCCCCGGTCCCTTCTCCGGACCTGCCCCCGGCCCTTTCTCCGGCGCTGTCGGAGGCTCCCCCTCCTGGGACTTCTCCTCGGGAGCCTCCCGCAGCAGTTCCGTGAGCAGCCGGACGGCGCCTCTCTTGTGGAGTGGGTCGTTGCCGTTGCCACACTTGGGGGACTGGATGCAGGACGGGCAGCCGGCGTCGCACTCGCAGGAGGCGATGGCCTGGCGGGTGGCGGTCAGCCAGGCGCGGGCCGTGTGGAAGGCCCGCTCCGCGAAGCCCGCGCCGCCGGGATGGCCGTCGTAGACGAAGACCGTCGGCAACAGGGTGTCGGGGTGGAGGGGGACCGAGACGCCGCCGATGTCCCAGCGGTCGCAGGTCGCGAAGAGGGGCAGCATGCCGATCGAGGCGTGTTCGGCGGCGTGCAGGGCCCCGCCGAGGATCTCGGGGTTGATCCGGGCCGCGTCCAGTTGGTCCTCGGTCACCGTCCACCACACGGCACGCGTGCGCAGCGTACGAGGAGGGAGGTCGAGCTTCGACTCGCCCATGACTTCACCGGTGATGACACGTCGGCGCAGGAAGGAGACGACCTGGTTGGTGACTTCGACGGAGCCGTAGCACAACCGGCCCTGGCCCCAGGGGATCTCGACGTCCGTCTCCAGGACGGAGATCGACGTCGTGTCGCGGGCCACCGTCGAATACGGGGGGCTGGCCTCCTCGACCAGAGCGACGGAGTCCTCCAGGTCCAGGGACCGCACGAGATAGGTGCGTCCCTGGTGGAGGTGGACGGCGCCCTCGTGCACGGCGGTGTGGGAGGAGCCCGCGTCGACCGTGCCGAGGAGCCGGCCGGTGCCGGCCTCCACGACCTGGACGGGCCGGCCGCCCTCGCCGCGGATGTCCGTGAGGTCGGCGGCGCGTTCCCGGCGGGTCCAGTGCCAGGCCTTGGTCCGGCGGCGCAGCAGCTTGGCAGCCTCCAGCTGTGGCAGCAGGCCCTCGGCCTCGGGTCCGAAAAGGGGCAGATCCTCGTCGGTCAGCGGGAGTTCCGCGGCCGCCGCGCACAGGTGAGGGGCCAGGACGTAGGGGTTGTCGGGGTCGAGGACGGTCGACTCGACCGGGCGGTCGAACAGCGCTTCCGGGTGATGGACCAGGAAGGTGTCCAGCGGGTCGTCCCGGGCGACGAGCACCGCGAGCGCGCCCTGCCCGGACCGGCCCGCGCGGCCGGCCTGCTGCCACAGGGAGGCGCGCGTGCCCGGGTAGCCGGCGATCAGGACGGCGTCGAGTCCGGAGACGTCGATGCCGAGCTCCAGGGCGGTGGTCGCGGCGAGACCGAGCAGCTCGCCCGAGTGCAGGGCCTGCTCCAGGGCGCGTCGTTCCTCGGGGAGGTAACCGCCGCGGTAGGCCGCGACACGCCGGGCGAGTGAGCGGTCGACCTCGGCGAGGCGTTCCTGGGCGATCACCGCGATCAGCTCGGCGCCACGCCGGGAGCGGACGAAGGCGACGGTGCGCACGCCCTGGACGGCGAGGTCGGTCAGCAGGTCGGCGGTCTCGGCGGTGGCGGTACGCCGGACGGGTGCGCCCTTCTCGCCCACCATCTCGGTGAGCGGCGGCTCCCAGAGGGCGAACACCAGTTCACCGCGGGGTGAGGCGTCGTCGGCGACCTCGACGACCGGGAGGCCGGTGAGGCGCCCGGCGGCCACCGCGGGTTCGGCGGCCGTCGCGGAGGCCAGCAGGAAGACCGGGGAGGCGCCGTAGCGGGCACACAGGCGGCGCAGCCGGCGCAGGACGTGGGCGACGTGGGAGCCGAACACGCCGCGGTAGGTGTGGCACTCGTCGATGACGACGTACTTCAGGGACTTCAGGAAGGAGGACCAGCGGGGATGGGACGGGAGGATCCCGCGGTGCAGCATGTCCGGGTTGGTGAGGACGTAGTTGGCGTACTGGCGGATCCACTCCCGTTCCTCGAACGGGGTGTCGCCGTCGTACACCGCCGGCCGGACAGCGTTGCCCAGCGGTTGTGAAAGTTCCTTCACGGAGCGGCACTGGTCCGCCGCCAGGGCCTTGGTGGGGGCCAGGTAGAGGGTGGTGGCCCCGCGGCCGTTCGGGGCCTCGGAGCCCTCCAGGAGGGCCGAGAGGACCGGTACGAGATAGGCCAGGGACTTGCCGGACGCGGTGCCCGTGGCGACGACCACGGACTCGCCGTCCAGGGCGTGCTCGGCCACCCGGGCCTGGTGGGCCCAGGGGTGTTCGATGCCGCAGGCCTGCACGGCCGCGATGACCTCGGGGCGAATCCGGTCCGGCCAGACGGCATGGCGGCCCTCACGCGGGGGCAAGTGCTCCGTATGAGTGATGCGCGACGCCCGGTTCGGTCCCGGGGCGAGCCGGTCCAGGACCGCGGCCGGGGACAGGCGGGGCACGGCCTCGGGCGAGGGTCGATCGGATCGGTGATTCTTGGCCATCGGCACCGAGTGTGTCACTGGCGTGACGGACAATGGGGCCAAGGCGTCGTGCACGCCTGCCGGTAAGTGATTGAATGCCATGGCGGCTGGCGTACCGTCCCGGGGACTCCTGCCCAGGTGTTCCGAGGGGCGACCGCTCGATAGCAAGGTGCTGGAGGATCCGTGGACCTGTCTCTGTCGACCCGTACCGTCGGCGATCGTACGGTCGTCGAGGTCGGTGGCGAAATCGACGTATATACCGCGCCCAAGTTGCGCGAGCAGCTGGTCGAGCTGGTGAACGACGGGAATTTCCACCTCGTCGTCGACATGGAGGGCGTGGACTTCCTCGACTCCACCGGGCTCGGCGTGCTGGTCGGCGGACTGAAGCGGGTGCGTGCCCATGAGGGCTCGCTCCGTCTGGTCTGCAACCAGGAGCGTATTTTGAAGATCTTCCGCATTACCGGTCTGACCAAGGTGTTCCCGATCCACACCTCGGTCGACGAAGCGGTCGCTGCCACCGACTGACCACGTCGTCCCGGGCCCGCGCGGCCCGGCACGGCTGGTTGAACAAAGAGGGGGTCCGGGCTTGGTGGCCCGGCCCCCCGACAGCACGCCCGTAGTTCCGAGGGGGACGCATGGCCACCGTTGAACTCCGCTTCAGCGCGCTGCCCGAGCACGTCAGGACCGCCCGACTGGTGGCGGCAGCGGTGGCGCGCAGGGCCGGAGTGGACGAGGCCGTCCTCGACGAGGTCAGGCTCGCCGTCGGCGAGGCCTGCACCCGTGCCGTCGGACTGCATCAGACCGGTGGCATCACCGCGCCGGTGAAGGTGTCGCTGATCGAGGAGGAGAAACAGTTCTCCATCGAGGTCGGCGACGAAGCACCGCGTTCGGCGCCCGGTGACCGGGCGCCCGGCTCGGGCGCAGGCGTCGACGTGGAGGCCGAGGAGGACGAGATGGGCCTGGCGGTCATCAGCGGCCTCGTCGACGACGTCGAGGTCTCCGCGGGCGAGCACGGCGGGCTGATCCGCATGACCTGGCCGACCACGCCGGCGACCGCGGCGCTGTCCTGACCCGAACCTCGCGATTTACTCACCCGAAGGGCCCTACCTCGTAGGGCCCTTCGGCATGTGCGGACCTCGGCGACCGCGCTTACAGTGGTTCCGTGAAATGAATCTTGGAATCTCGGTGCAGTGAATCTTGCTGTAGTGAATCTTGCCGCGAATATCGTGAATCAATTCACGAACCAGAATGCCTTGAAGCCATTACCGAGCGAGATCGTGCGAGTTTTGCGTGCGAAGGCGAATTCCGCTTGCCGCACACTGTTTTGATCAGGTTCCGGTACCTACAATCCGTCCACATCTTGAGCTCAGCCCAAGCGTCAAGGAGGACGAATGGCGGGGCTTTCTACCCCTCATCGGTTGGACCACTCCACAACCTTCGCAGCCGCAGTGCTGACCGACGGCAATCGCCTGCTCGTGGTGGTCATCGCGGTCGTCGCCCTGGCCGCACTCGTGGTCGCGGGCGTACTGGTGCGCCAGGTGCTCGCGGCAGGCGAGGGCACCGACAGCATGAAGAAGATCGCGGCGGCGGTCCAGGAAGGCGCCAACGCGTATCTGTCCCGGCAGCTGCGCACGCTCGGTGTTTTCGCCGTCGTGGTGTTCTTCCTGCTCTTGCTGCTGCCCGCGGACGACTGGAATCAGCGCGCCGGACGATCGGTGTTCTTCTTGATCGGCGCGGGGTTCTCCGCGGCTACCGGCTATATCGGCATGTGGCTCGCCGTGCGCAGTAATGTCCGCGTCGCCGCGGCGGCCCGGGAAGCGACTCCGGCGGAGGGTGAACCGGAAAAGGATCTCACCGCCGTCTCGCACAAGGCAATGAAGATCGCATTCCGCACGGGCGGCGTCGTGGGCATGTTCACGGTGGGGCTCGGTCTGCTCGGCGCCGCCTGCGTGGTGCTGGTGTACGCGGCCGACGCGCCGAAGGTGCTGGAGGGATTCGGACTCGGCGCGGCCCTCATCGCCATGTTCATGAGGGTGGGCGGCGGCATCTTCACGAAGGCCGCCGACGTCGGCGCCGACCTGGTCGGCAAGGTCGAGCAGGGCATTCCGGAGGACGACCCGCGCAATGCCGCGACCATCGCCGACAACGTGGGCGACAACGTCGGCGACTGCGCGGGCATGGCGGCCGACCTGTTCGAGTCGTACGCCGTGACCCTGGTGGCCGCGCTGATCCTCGGTAAGGCGGCCTTCGGCGACGCCGGGCTCGCCTTCCCGCTGCTCGTTCCCGCCATCGGCGTGCTCACGGCCATGGTCGGCATCTTCGCGGTCGCCCCGCGTCGCACCGACCGCAGTGGCATGACCGCGATCAACCGGGGCTTCTTCATCTCCGCGGCGATCTCGCTCGTGCTGGTCGCGGTGGCCGTCTTCCTCTATCTCCCCGGCAAGTACGCCGACCTCGACGGCGTCACCGACGCGGCGATCCACGGCAAGAACGGCGACCCGCGCGTCCTCGCCCTCGTCGCGGTGGCGATCGGCATCCTCCTGGCGGCGGTCATCCAGCAGTTGACGGGCTACTTCACCGAGACCACCCGCCGACCCGTGCGCGACATCGGCAAGTCGTCGCTGACGGGCCCCGCCACCGTCGTCCTCGCCGGTATCTCCGTCGGCCTCGAATCGGCCGTCTACACCGCCTTGTTGATCGGTCTGGGGGTGTACGGGGCGTTCCTGCTCGGCGGTACGTCGATCATGCTGGCACTGTTCGCGGTGGCGCTGGCCGGCACCGGGCTGCTCACCACGGTCGGCGTGATCGTCGCCATGGACACCTTCGGGCCGGTCTCCGACAACGCGCAGGGCATCGCCGAGATGTCCGGTGACGTCCAGGGTGCGGGCGCGCAGGTGCTCACCAACCTCGACGCCGTCGGCAACACGACCAAGGCCATCACCAAGGGCATCGCCATCGCCACCGCCGTCCTGGCGGCGTCGGCGCTCTTCGGGTCGTACCGGGACGCCATCACGACGGGTGCGCAGGACGTCGGGGAGAAGCTCTCCGGCGCGGGCGCTCCGATGAGCCTGATGATGGACATCTCGCAGCCCAACAACCTCGTCGGCCTCATCGCGGGCGCGGCGGTCGTCTTCCTCTTCTCGGGGCTGGCGATCAACGCGGTGTCGCGGTCGGCGGGTTCCGTGGTGTTCGAGGTGCGGCGGCAGTTCCGCGAGCACCCCGGGATCATGGACTACAGCGAGGAGCCGGAGTACGGCAAGGTCGTCGACATCTGCACCCGGGACGCCCTGCGCGAGCTGGCCACCCCCGGACTGCTCGCCGTGCTCGCGCCCATCTTCATCGGGTTCACCCTCGGGGTCGGCGCGCTCGGCGCGTTCCTGGCGGGCGCGATCGGCTCCGGCACGCTGATGGCCGTCTTCCTCGCCAACTCCGGCGGCGCCTGGGACAACGCCAAGAAACTCGTGGAGGACGGTCACCACGGCGGCAAGGGCAGCGAGGCCCATGCCGCCACGGTGATCGGGGACACGGTCGGCGACCCGTTCAAGGACACCGCCGGCCCGGCGATCAACCCGCTGCTGAAGGTCATGAACCTCGTGGCGCTGCTCATCGCGCCCGCCGTGATCAAGTTCAGTTACGGCGAGGACAAGAGCATCGGTGTACGGATCCTGATCGCGGTCCTGGCGCTCGCGGTCATCGTGGTGGCCGTCTACATCTCCAAGCGGCGCGGGATCGCCGTGGGTGACGAAGACAACGCCGATTCCTCGTCCAAGTCCGCCGATCCGGCGGTGATTTCGTAGACCAGCCCACCGGGGCCCAGCTCAAGGGGCGGGCGGGTGACGCGCGTTGTCGCGTCGCCCGCCCGTTGTGTTGAGTATGTGTCCGAGCCGTGAGCCTTCTCTCTCCTGGTGCAAATGGCTTCAATAATCCCATAGCGGACATTCGTTCTGGGGTTCGCGCCCGGTTGCCGTGTATGTTCCGGGGCCGAGAGCCATGGAAGGGACCAACCCGGTGAACAAGAAGCTCGCGGCCGTGATGTCCGGCGGTGCGGTACTGGTACTGGCGCTGACCGGATGCAGCAGCGGCGACGACGGCAACAAGGAGCTCGACGCCTGGGCCAAGCAGGTCTGCGACGCGCTGCCTGCCCAGGACGCGAAGGTCGACGCGGCAAACGCCGCGATCAAGCAGGCCGCCACGGACAACAACGCTCCGGCGAACGTCCAGAAGACCGACTCGCAGGCCTTCCAGGACATGTCCGACGCCTACGGAGCACTCGCCCAGGCCGTCCAGAAGGCCGGGACGCCGCCCGGCGTCGACGACGGCGAGAAGAAGCAGAAGGACGCCGTCTCGGCGCTCACCACTCTCTCCACCTCCTACGCGGGCCTGAAGAAGCAGGTCGACGCGCTGGACACGAAGGACCAGGCGAAGTTCGCCGACGGTCTCCAGGACATTGCCACCGACCTCGGCGAACTCAGCAAGAGCGGCAACACCGCGCTGAAGAACCTCGAGCAGGGTGACGTCAAGAACGCCATGGCCAACCAGCCCAGCTGCAAGAAGGTGGCCACCTCCGCCTCGGCCCGCGCGACGACCAGCTGAGGCCGCGCGGCTCAGAACGATCCGGGGGAAAGCGCCCCGAGTGGTGACGGGAGACAATGGGGGGCGTGAGTAACGCCACCCTCTCCCCCCTGCCCTCCGCCGACCGCCCCGACGTGGCCGCCCGGCTGCGCGAGGCGCTGCTCGCGGCCTCCTTCACCGCGGACGGACTCCTCGACCTGCTCGGCGCGCCCGCCTACGCCGCCCTGGCCCGCAGCGAGACCGTCCCCGCGCTGCGCGCGACCCGCGGGGACACGCCGCTGGAGACGCTCGTCCGCCTCTTCCTGCTCCAGCAGCCCGTGCCGCACGCACGCGTGGAGGAGTTCCTGCCGGTACGCGCGTGCGTGGAGAGCGGCTGGCTGGTCCCCACGGGCGAGGACGAGGTCGCCGCGACCGTGGACGTACGGCCGTACGGCGGGCCGGGCGGTGAGGACTGGTTCATCATTTCCGACCTGGGGTGCGCGGTCGGTGGCGCCGGCGGCAGCGGGAGCGAAGGCGGCCAGGCCGACACCGCTGTCGTCCTCGGTGTCGGCGGCGCGTCGACGACCCTCGCCGGTATCACCGTGCGCACGCCCGTCTCCGCCGCCCTCGACCTCGGTACGGGCTCGGGCATCCAGGCGCTGCACGCCGCCCAGCACGCCACGCGCGTGACGGCGACCGACCTCAACCCGCGCGCGCTGCACATCACCGCGCTCACGCTCGCGCTGTCCGGGGCTCCGGCGGCCGACCTGCGCGAGGGCTCGCTGTTCGAACCGGTCCGGGACGACGAGACGTACGACCTGATCGTGTCGAATCCGCCGTTCGTGATCTCGCCGGGTGCTCGGCTGACCTACCGGGACGGCGGGATGGGCGGGGACGATCTGTGCCGCTCGCTCGTTCAAGGGGCGGGGGAGCGGCTGAGCGAGGGCGGGTTCGCGCAGTTCCTCGCCAACTGGCAGCACGTGGAAGGGGAGAACTGGCAGGACCGGCTCAGGTCGTGGGTGCCGCGCGGGTGCGACGCGTGGATCGTGCAGCGCGAGGTGCAGGACGTCACGCAGTACGCGGAGCTCTGGCTGAGGGACGCCGGTGATCACCGCGGCGACCAGGCCGAGTACCAGGCGCACTACGACACCTGGCTGGACGAGTTCGAGGCACGCAAGGTGAAGGGGGTCGGCTTCGGCTGGATCACGTTGCGCAGGACGACGGCCGCGGAGCCCGTGATCACGGTGGAGGAGTGGCCGCACCCGGTCGAACAGCCGCTGGGGGACGCGGTCCTGGCGCACTTCGGACGGCTGGACTACCTGCGTGCCCATGACGACGCGGCCCTGCTCGCCGGGCGCTTCCGGCTGGTCACGGAGGTCGTCCAGGAGCAGGTCGGGCTGCCCGGCGCCGAGGATCCGGAGCACGTCGTGCTGCGCCAGCACCGCGGCATGCGCCGGGCCACCAAGGTGGACACGGTCGGCGCGGGCTTCGCGGGCGTGTGCGACGGCTCGCTGAGCGCCGGCCGCATTCTCGACGCCATCGCCCAACTGGTCGGTGAGGATCCGGTGTTGCTGCGGGACCGCACTCCGGCCCAGATCCGCCTGCTGGTGGAGCAGGGTTTCCTCGAACCGGCGGAGTGACCAGAGCGGATCCGGCCGGTTCCGGCCATCCGGATGCGGGCTCCCGCCCGTTCTTCGCCGCTCTCCATGGTTTCTTCGCGCTCGGCGCCGATTCGCCAAGATCGTATGCAATGTGAGCCGATCGACAACGCCGACAACGGGGACAACGGCGAAGTCGGCGAAGTCGGCCGGATAAGCCCGCACCCGGTTCGGTGTGCCCCGCCGCACCCCGGACAGCCCGGGGCCCCGTTCCGAGGGGCCGTCGGCGGTGCCTCGGCCGACGGCTCGCCGGGCCCTCCGCCCCCGTCCGTGGGCCGGCGTTCACCTCGGGTTCGCCGGGGCGCCGCCCGCGGGTGACAGCCTCCCGTGGCCGGGGCAGGTGCGGGCCGAGCAAAAGGGGCGGGGACGATCATGGAGAGCGGGCCGACGATCTTCACGGGAACGGTGTTCGCCCTGTTCGGGGCCGCACTGCTGATGTGGACCACGATCCGGGTACGACACCGTGAACCCGTGGCCCAGGATGTGAGCCCCGTCGCATCGGCGACCCTGGCGGCGCTGGCCTCCGTCGGCGCGCTGGCCGTCGGGGTGTGGTGCTTCACCCGGCTCTGAAGCCGACTCCGCGGCCACCTGCGGAAGTGCCTACGGGGCCGACTCCGAGGCCGCCTTCGCGGATCTCGCCGGACCCCCTTCGAACCGCGTGGGCGTGGCCGCGCCGGTAAAGAGGAAGACGCGTTCCGGTCGTACGGAAAGGGGCCGGTCGGTACTCCGGGCGGCAGGAATGGCGGTAGTCGGGTTACCGTTCGAGTGGCCGTTGCGGGCTTTTCCCGTTTGACACGGGGGCGGGATGTACCGTCACACTCCGCAGCGTCACCATGACCCGACCCCGGGAGCAAGGCCTGGGTGAGGCCCCAGCGTCGACCGGAGAGATGAGCGAAGTTGTCCCCGACCAGCGAGACCGCGAAGGGCGGCCGCCGACTCGTGATCGTCGAGTCGCCTGCCAAGGCGAAGACGATCAAGGGTTACCTCGGCCCCGGATACATCGTCGAGGCCAGCGTCGGGCACATCCGTGACCTTCCCAACGGCGCCGCAGAGGTGCCGGACCAGTACACGGGCGAGGTCCGCCGTCTCGGTGTGGACGTCGAACACGACTTCCAGCCGATCTATGTGGTCAACGCCGACAAGCGGGCGCAGGTCAAGAAGCTCAAGGATCTCCTCAAGGAATCCGACGAGCTCTTCCTCGCCACCGATGAGGACCGCGAGGGCGAGGCGATCGCCTGGCACCTCCAGGAGGTCCTCAAGCCCAAGATCCCGGTCAAGCGGATGGTCTTCCACGAGATCACCAAGGACGCGATCCGGGCCGCCGTCGCCAACCCGCGCCAGCTCAACCAGAAGCTCGTCGACGCCCAGGAGACCCGCCGCATCCTCGACCGTCTCTACGGCTACGAGGTCTCGCCGGTCCTGTGGAAGAAGGTCATGCCGCGCCTGTCGGCCGGCCGTGTCCAGTCCGTCGCCACCCGTCTCGTCGTGGAGCGGGAACGCGAGCGCATCGCGTTTCGTTCTGCCGAGTACTGGGACCTGACGGGCACCTTCTCGACCGGCCGCGCCGGCGATGTGTCGGACCCGTCGTCGCTGGTCGCGCGCCTCCAGACCGTCGACGGCAGGCGGGTCGCGCAGGGTCGCGACTTCGACTCCCTGGGGCAACTCAAGAGCGCGAACATCCTCCACCTCGACGAGGTGAACGCCCGCGCCCTGGCCGTCGCCCTGGAGAACACGCGGTTCGCCGTCCGGTCCGTCGAGTCGAAGCCCTACCGCCGCTCGCCGTACGCCCCGTTCCGTACGACGACGCTTCAGCAGGAGGCCAGCCGCAAGCTCGGTTTCGGCGCGAAGGCCACCATGCAGGTCGCGCAGAAGCTGTACGAGAACGGCTACATCACGTACATGCGTACGGACTCGACGACGCTGAGCGAGACGGCGATCACCGCCGCCCGCGCCCAGGTCACGCAGCTGTACGGCGCCGACTACCTGCCGCCCCAGCCGCGCACGTACGCCGGCAAGGTCAAGAACGCGCAGGAGGCGCACGAGGCGATTCGCCCTTCGGGTGATCGTTTCCGCACGCCCGCCGAGACGGGTCTGACCGGCGACCAGTTCAAGCTCTACGAGCTGATCTGGAAGCGGACGGTCGCCTCCCAGATGAAGGACGCGACCGGCAACAGCGTCACGGTGAAGATCGGTGGCACCGCCGCCGACGGCCGGGACGTCGAGTTCAGCGCCTCCGGCAAGACGATCACCTTCCACGGCTTCCTGAAGGCGTACGTCGAGGGTGCCGACGACCCGAACGCGGAGCTGGACGACCGTGAGCGCCGGCTGCCCCAGGTCGGCGAGGGCGACCCGCTGACCGCCGAGGAGATCACGGTCGACGGGCACGCCACCAAGCCCCCGGCCCGCTACACCGAGGCCAGCCTGGTCAAGGAGCTCGAAGAGCGCGAGATCGGCCGTCCGTCGACCTACGCGTCGATCATCGGCACGATCCTCGACCGTGGCTACGTCTTCAAGAAGGGCACGGCACTCGTGCCGTCCTTCCTGTCCTTCGCCGTGGTCAACCTCCTGGAGAAGCACTTCGGCCGACTGGTCGACTACGACTTCACCGCCCGGATGGAGGACGACCTCGACCGCATCGCCCGCGGTGAGGCGCAGGCCGTGCCGTGGCTGAAGCGGTTCTACTTCGGTGAAGGCGCGGGCCACGGCGGCGCGGCCGAAGCCGGCAACGGCGACGGGGACCACCTCGGCGGCCTCAAGGAGCTGGTGACCGACCTGGGCGCGATCGACGCGCGCGAGGTGTCGTCGTTCCCGGTGGGCAACGACATCGTGCTGCGGGTCGGGCGCTACGGCCCCTACATCGAGCGCGGGGAGAAGGACGCCGAGGGGCACCAGCGGGCGGACGTGCCCGAGGACCTGGCCCCGGACGAGCTGTCCGTCGAACTCGCGGAGGAACTGCTCGCCAAGCCGAGCGGCGACTTCGAACTCGGTGCCGACCCGGAGAGCGGTCACCAGATCATCGCCCGGGACGGCCGCTACGGACCGTACGTCACCGAGGTGCTCCCCGAGGGCACCCCGAAGACCGGCAAGAACGCCGTGAAGCCCCGTACGGCCTCGCTGTTCAAGTCGATGTCGCTGGACACGGTGACGCTGGCGGACGCCCTCAAGCTGATGTCGCTGCCGCGGGTCGTCGGCGCAGACGCGGAGGGCGTGGAGATCACCGCGCAGAACGGCCGCTACGGCCCGTACCTGAAGAAGGGCACGGACTCGCGGTCCCTCCAGACCGAGGACCAGCTCTTCACGATCACCCTCGAAGAGGCGCTGGAGATCTACTCCCAGCCCAAGCAGCGTGGCCGGGCCGCCGCCAAGCCGCCGCTGAAGGAGCTGGGCGCGGACCCGGTCAGCGGACAGCCGGTCGTCGTCAAGGACGGTCGCTTCGGGCCGTACGTCACCGACGGGGAGACCAACGCGACCCTGCGCTCCGGCGACAGCGTCGAGGAGATCACCCCGGAGCGCGGCTTCGAGCTGCTCGCCGAGAAGCGCGCCAAGGCGCCGGCCAAGAAGACGGCCAAGAAGGCGCCCGCGAAGAAGGCGACGGCGAAGAAGGCGACGGCGAAGAAGGCGGCCCCGGCGAAGAAGACGGCCGCAAAGAAGACCGCCGCGAAGACGACCACGGCCAAGAAGACGACGGCGAAGAAGACGGCCACGAAGAAGGCGACGGCTTCCCCGGCTTCGTCGGAGGACTGAGCGCACGGCTGATCGCACGACGGACGCACGGCCGGCACCCGGCACCGTTCCTCCACGGCGGTTCTTCAAACCAACGCCCCGGCATCACTTTGGTGTCGGGGCGGTCGCACGCGTGGACGGGGGCGACAGGGTGTCAGTCGCGGCCGATAGGCTGAAAGCATGACGCGAGCCGAGCAGCCAACGGCCCACCACCCGGCACCGGACGACGCCTTGGTGGCGGACTCCCGCGAGCGCGCTGTGCGCGCCCTGTTGCGCGAGCCGCAGCTCAAGCGGCTCTGGAGCGCACAGCTGGTGAGCGGGGTGGGAGACACCCTCGCACTCCTGGTGTTCGTCCTTCTCGTCCTCCAGGCGGCCATCGTGGAGGGCTCCTTCGGGGGCGGCTACCGCGGCGTGGCCTTCGCGGTGGCGACCGTCTTCGCGGTGCGGATTCTGGCCACCCTCCTCTTCGGCGCCGTCCTCCTGGGTCCACTGACCTCACTGACCTCGCCGGACGGCCCGCTCGACCGCCGCTGGACCATGGTCGGCGCGGACGGCGTGCGCGCGGCGCTGCTGATCGTCGCACCGCTGTGGATCGACTGGACGCCGGACGACGCGCTGGCCCTGCTGCTCGTCACGGTGTTCGTGACCGGGGTGGCCGAGCGGTTCTGGACGGTCGCCCGCGAGAGCGCGTCCCCGGCCCTGCTGCCCGCCCCGCCGCTGGAGGGCGCGACCGTCCGGCCGTTGCCCGACCACCTGGACGCCCTGCGCCGCCTGTCGCTGCGCACGGGCTTCGTGACGATCCCGCTGGGCGCGGCCACTCTGGTCGTCGCGGCACTGTTCAACAATCTTCTGGGTGCCGGGATCGACTGGTTCGGACAGCACCAGGCGGCCCTCGCCTCGTATGTCGCCGGGGGGCTCTTCGCCGGGTCGCTGTCCATCGTGACCTTCCTGGAGCTGCCCGGACTGCGCACCCCGCGCGCGCGGTCGCCGCTCGAGGGGCTGCGCCGGCCCAGGACCGCCACCGGCGTCGACGCGGGCCGCACCGGCGCGATCCCGCTGCTGGTCCTCGCCTGCGCCGCTGTCGCCGGGGCGATCGCCGCCGCCGTCGCCGTGGCCGTGCTGCACGCCAAGGACCTGGGCGGCGGTCCGGTCATGTACGGGCTGTTCGTGCTCGCGCTGACCGGCGGGGTCGTCGTCGGCGTCCGTACGGCGCCGAAGGTGCTGGCGTCGCTGTCGCGGCGCCGGCTGCTCGCGCTGGCCATCGCCTTCACCGGCGTGGCGCTGCTGGCCGCCGGGCTGGTCCCGGACGTCACCAGTGTGCTGCTGATCCTGGCCCTGGCCGGCGTCGGCGCGGGCGTCGCCGCCAACACCGGGCACGCCCTGCTCGACCAGGAGACCGAGGAACACCGCCGGGCGCGGACGACGGAGCACCTGCACGCCGTCGTACGGGTCGTGGTGGCGCTGGGCGCGGTGATCGCCCCGCTGGTGGCGGCGCTCATCGGGCCGCACCGGCTGGAAAGCGGCAAGTTCGTCTTCGCGCACGGCGGGGCGGCGTTCACGCTGATGCTGGTCGGCGCGCTGCTGCTGCCGGTGGCCGCGCTGGTGCTGGCCAAGGTCGACGACCGTTCCGGCGTACCCCTGCGGCAGGACCTGCGGGACGCGCTGCTCGGCGGTGACGACCCGGCGCAGACCTCGGTCGGGACCGGCTTCTTCATCGCCCTGGAGGGCGGCGACGGCGCCGGAAAGTCCACGCAGGCCGAGGCGCTCGCCGAGTGGATCAGGGCCAAGGGCCACGAGGTCGTCCTCACGCGTGAGCCGGGGGCCACGCCCGTGGGCAAGCGGCTGCGTTCGATCCTGCTGGACGTCTCCAGCGCCGGGCTCTCGCACCGCGCGGAGGCGCTGCTGTACGCGGCGGACCGCGCGGAGCACGTCGACACGGTCGTCCGGCCCGCCTTGGAGCGCGGCGCGGTCGTCATCACCGACCGGTACATCGACTCGTCCGTGGCCTACCAGGGCGCGGGCCGCGACCTGTCCCCGACCGAGATCGCGCGGATCTCACGCTGGGCGACGAACGGCCTGGTCCCGCATCTGACGGTCCTGCTGGACGTGTCGCCGGAGGCCGCCCGCGAGCGGTTCACGGAGGCGCCGGACCGGCTGGAGTCGGAGCCGGCCGAGTTCCACACGCGCGTGCGCTCCGGCTTCCTCACGCTGGCCGCCGCCGATCCGGGGCGCTACCTCGTGGTCGACGCGGCCCAGGAGCCCGAGGCGGTCACGACCGCCGTCCGGCACCGGCTCGACCAGCTGCTGCCCCTGTCCGAGGCCGAGATCAAGGCCCAGGAGGAGGCGCGCAGGAAGGCCGAGGAGGAGGCCCGCCGCAAGGCCGAGGAAGAGGCCGCCCGCAAGGCCGAGGAGGAGCGCCTGGAGCGCGAGCGCCAGGAGCAGCTCGCCAAGCTGCGCGCCGAGGAGGAGGAGCGCAAGCGGCGGGAGCTGGAGGAGGCGCAGCGGCGCGAGGCCGAACGGCAGGCCGAGGAGGCGCGGCTGCGCGCCGAGGAAGCACGCAGGCGTGCCGAGGAGGAGCGGGTCCGGCTCCTCGCGGAGGAGAAGGCCCGCGCCGAGGAGGAGGCCCGCCGCAAGGCGGAGGAGGAGCGGCGCCGCCGCCAGGCCGAGGAGGAGGCGCGGCTGCGTGCCGAGGCCGAGGCCCGGCGCCTGGAGAAGCAGCGGAAGGCCGAGGAGGCGCTGCTGCGGGCCGAGCAGGCCCGACGCGCGGCGGAGCAGGCCGCCGCCGCGGCACAGGTCGGACCGAAGCCGGCGCGCCCCGCGGCGACCCCGGCTCCGGCGGTCCCGCCGGAGGCCGTGACCGTGCCGACGCCGGTGGTGACTCCGACGAACGCGTCGGGCGGCCCGGTGGACGAGACGGCGGTGCTGCCGCCGATCCGCATGGACAAGGAGCCCGAGCAGCCCTCCAGGACGTCCGCGAACGCGTCCGGATCCGGGAGGAAGCCCCAGGGCTCCGCGGGCGGGGCCGACGCCGAGGTGACGGCCGAGCTGCCACAGCCCTCGATTCCGACGGGGGCCGCCGACGAGACGGCGGTACTGCCTCCGGTTCGCGGCGACAGCGCCGAGGACGAGACGGCCGTACTGCCTCCGGTCCGGGACGAGAACCCGGCCGACGAGACGGCCGTGCTGCCTCCCGTGCGGGACCGGAACCCCTCGGACCGGGTGCCGCCGGGGTACTTCCGCGACGAGCTGGGCGAGCAGGACGGGGCGCGGCCGGACGGGGCCGACGACCGTACGCGCGAGCTGCCGCAGGTCGACGAGGAGGGCACGCCCCGCCGGCGACCCCGGTCGGACTGGGCCGAGGAGACCCCGCTGGACGATCTGCCGACGCTGGCGGACGAACTGCTGGGCCCGCGCCGGGACGACGACGGCAACGACGAGGGCCGCGGGCGGGGCCGACGCCGCTGAGCGTCCGACGCCGCCGGTCGTCCCGCCGTCGGTCGGCGGCGGGACGCCGACCTCACCCGTGGCTCGATTGTCAGTGGCTCCCCGCACAATGGAAGCCGCAACGCGAAACGTGACGAAAGGGCGGCGTGACGCATGACCGTGTGGGACGACCTCGTCGGGCAGGAGAAGGTGAGCGAGCAGCTCGCCGCCGCCGCTCGGGACGCCGACGCGCTCGTCACCGCGGCAGGCGCCGCCGCCCCGCCGCCCGAGACGTCGAAGATGACGCACGCCTGGCTGATCACCGGGCCGCCCGGGGCCGGTCGCGGACAGGTGGCGCGGGCCTTCGCCGCCGCCCTGCAGTGCGTGAGCCCGGACCGGGCGCTCGGCGGCGTCCCGGGCTGCGGGTTCTGCGACGGCTGTCATACGGCGCTCATCGGCACCCACGCCGACGTCAACACCGTCGCCGCGGTCGGTTCGCAGATCCTCGCCGAGGACATGCGCGACACGGTCCGCAAGTCGTACACCTCGCCCGCCACGGGCCGCTGGCAGATCATCCTCGTCGAGGACGCCGAGCGGCTGAACGAGAAGTCCGCCAATGCCGTCCTCAAGGCCGTCGAGGAGCCCGCCCCGCGGACGGTCTGGCTGCTCTGCGCGCCCTCCCTGGAGGATGTGCTGCCCACCATCCGCTCCCGCTGCCGGCACCTGAACCTGCGCACGCCCTCCGTCGACGCCGTCGCCGACATGCTCATCCGGCGCGAGGGCATCGAGCCGGCCGTCGCCGCGGCCGCCGCCCGGGCCACGCAGGGGCACGTCGACCGCGCCCGTCGGCTGGCCACCGACCCCGCCGCCCGTGAGCGCCGCGCGGCCGTACTGAAGCTGCCCTTGCGCGTCGACGACGTCGGCGGCTGTCTCCGTGCCGCCCAGGAGCTGGTCGACGCGGCGACCGAGGACGCCAAGCAGCTCGCGGAGGAGAGGGACGGCAAGGAGACCGAGGAGCTGAAGGCGGCGCTGGGCGCGGCCCAGGGCGGCCGGATGCCCCGCGGTACGGCGGGTGTGATGAAGGACCTGGAGGACAAGCAGAAGCGCCGCAGGACGCGTACGCAGCGCGACAGCCTCGACCTCGCGCTCACCGACCTGACGGCCTTCTATCGCGACGTCCTCGCCCTCCAGCTCGGCTCCCGCGTCGCGATCGCCAACATGGACGCCGAGGACGCCCTCGAGCGGCTCGCCCGTGGCAGCAGCCCGGAATCCACCCTTCGCCGTATCGAGGCCATCGCCGGATGCAGACAGGCCCTCGACCGCAATGTGGCTCCGCTGCTGGCGGTGGAGGCGATGACGATGGCCCTGAGAGCGGGCTGACACCGACGGCGGCGAGCGCGTCGGCACCGACCACCGGCTGGTACCGGCCACCGGACGGACGCCGGTTACCGGGCTGGTGTCGGCCGCCGGGCCGAGGCCGGTTGCGGGGCTGCCACTGAGTGCCGGGCCGACGCCGGCCGCCGCACCGAGGCTGACGTCGGTCTTGGGTTGACGGCGTCACTCGTCCGTGTCCGTTCGCGTACGTAACGCGTTCGCGACATTGCGCAGAGTTACGCTCGCTGGATGTACATGAGGCGCTCTCTCCGCAGGTCCCGTACCGGCGTCACCCTCCTCTCGCTCGCCGCGCTGCTCGTCTCCGGCTGTTCCGCCGCGGAGTCGACGAGCTCCGCCGGTTCCACGGCGGTGGCGGCGCTCGTCGCGCTGCCGCGGGCCACGCCTTCGGCGCTCGCGCCGTACTACGGGCAGAAGCTGAGCTGGCGCGGCTGCGGTGTGCCCGGCTTCGAGTGCGCCACCCTGAAGGCGCCGCTCGACTACGCCGACCCGGGCGCGGGCGACGTCCGGCTCGCGGTCACCCGCAAGAAGGCGACAGGGCCGGGCAAGCGGCTCGGCTCGCTGCTGGTGAACCCGGGCGGACCGGGCGGCTCGGCGGTCGGCTACCTCCAGCAGTACGCCGGCATCGGCTACCCCGCCGGAGTCCGCGCCCGTTACGACATGGTCGCCGTCGACCCGCGGGGCGTGGCCCGCAGCGAGCCCGTGGAGTGCCTCGACGGGCGCGCGATGGACACGTACACGCAGACGGACGCGACCCCCGACGACCAGCGGGAGACCGGCGAACTCGTCGACTCTTACAAGGAGTTCGCGGAGGGCTGCGGCGCGCACTCGGCACCGCTGCTGCGGCACGTCTCCACCGTGGAGGCGGCCCGTGACATGGACATCCTGCGCGCGGTCCTGGGCGACGGGAAGCTGACGTACGTGGGGGCTTCGTACGGGACGTTCCTCGGTGCGACGTACGCGGGGCTCTTCCCGAACCGGGTGGGCCGGCTGGTCCTGGACGGTGCGATGGACCCGTCGCTGCCCGCCCGCCGGCTGAACCTGGACCAGACGGCGGGGTTCGAGACGGCGTTCCAGTCGTTCGCGAAGGACTGCGTCACGCGGTCCGACTGCCCGCTCGGCGGCAAGGGCACGGCTCCCGCCAAGGTCGGCCGGAACCTCAAGTCCTTCTTCCGCAAACTCGACGCTCGCCCGATCCCCACCGGCGACCCGGACGGCCGCAAGCTCGGCGAGGCCCTCGCCACCACCGGCGTGATCGCGGCGATGTACGACGAGAGCACCTGGGAGCAACTGCGCGAGGCGCTGACCTCGGCGATCAAGGACAAGGACGGCGCGGGCCTGCTCGCCCTCTCCGACAGCTACTACGAGCGGGACGCCGACGGCCGCTACGCCAACCTGATGGCCGCCAACGCCGCGGTGAACTGTCTCGACCTCCCCGCGGCCTTCTCCACCCCCGACCAGGTCGAGAAGGCACTCCCGTCCTTCGAGAAGGCGTCCCCGGTCTTCGGCGAGGGCCTCGCCTGGGCCTCCTTGAACTGCGCCTACTGGCCGGTGAGGCCCACGGGTGAGCCGCACCTCATCGAGGCGAAGGGCGCCGCCCCGATCGTCGTCGTCGGCACCACCCGGGACCCGGCGACCCCGTACCGCTGGGCCCGGTCCCTCGCCCACCAGCTCGCCTCGGCCCGCCTGCTCACCTACGAGGGCGACGGCCACACCGCCTACGGGCGCGGCAGCGCCTGCATCGACTCCGCGATCGACACCTACCTGCTCCACGGAACGCCTCCGGCGGACGGCAAGCGCTGCAAGTAGACCGCCCGGTGCCGGCCCGCGCGGACCCCGGGAGGACCGCTCCCGGGGGCTGTTCGGAGCACCCCTGGAAACTGTGTAGACTTACCGACGTTGCTGATCGCACCATGGTGTGACAGCGCGCCGCCTTAGCTCAGATGGCCAGAGCAACGCACTCGTAATGCGTAGGTCTCGGGTTCGAATCCCGAAGGCGGCTCTGCCGAAGCCTCAGGACTCACTCGCCGTGACCTGGGGCTTTTGCTTTTCTCGGGGCCGGGTTGGGCGCGAGATCAGTGGGCGGGCGGGCAGGGTGTGGGTCAGGTGGCCGCGTACGGCGCCGCGAGTGCGAAGTCCGTTGCCGCGAGGGCCGTCGACGCGCTGCCGTAGCGCCGCGGGCTCCACTCCACGAAGCTGAGTTCGCCGTACGTCCGCCGGTCGGTGAAGTATTCACCGCTGAGCCCTTCACCGGGTACGGCGCCGATCCACAGCTCCGCCACCCCGCGGTGTCGCTGGCTGCGCTGCCGGGCCCCGGGCCGGGGCTGGTTGGTGAACTGCCAGCGCAGGCACCATCGGCCGTCGTCCCCGCGCAGCAGCGAGGCATGGGTCGAGGTCGACACCGAGTCCGCGGTGAAGAGGGACACGCTGACGCGTGAGGCGCTCTGCACCACGTGCAGGACGGCGGGGATCGGGGGCACCGGGGTGCCGTCCGCACGGATGACGGAGGTGATCACCTCGCCCCGCCACGTGCCGTGCAGCAGCGGGCTCCCGGTGAACCGGCGTACGAGTTTCCAGTGCCACAGAGACCTGTCGTACGCCAGGGCGACGATGGCCACCGTGGTCCCGGCCACGGAGAAGAGCCGCAGTGGTGTCGGGGACAGCGCCTCGCCGGTGAGCAGGGCGAGGGCGAGCCAGACCAGGCAGACGATTCCGACGGTGACCTGCTGCCGTATGTCCTTCATGGCCGTCGCCGCCCCGCGCCCCGTACGTGATCCGCCGGAATCGGGAACGCCGTGCGGAACACGTACCCGCGCGGATCGTCGGTGTCCCTGGCCAGCACCACGCGGACGCCGGTCACATCGGTGCCGTCCGCGTGGTCGCGGCCGCGGGCCCAACGGCCCGTCGTCCTGCCCAGGTCGGCGTCGCAGACGAAGGGGCGTGAGTCGTCGCCGACCAGCCAGGCGACCATGTCGCCCGCGGAGTTGTACAGGGCGTCGTTGACGGCGTCGGCGGCCTGCCCGGGGGTGTCGAAGGAGGACGCGCCTGCCTCCGAGTCGTACGAATCGAACTCCCGCAGTTCGTCGAGGGAGCACCCCACGTGCTTGTCGATCGAGTGCCCGACGTCGCGCAGTTCCTCGCGGTACAGGTCGCTCAGCACGTCGACGCCGGACGGCGGCAGCCGGTCGGACAGTTCGCGGTACTCCGCGTCCCGGTCCTGGAAGTCGGCGACCCGCCCGCGCTCCCGGTGGTGGTCGGGGTGCAGGTCCTGGTGTTCGTCGAGGACCTGGCGCAGCATCTCCTCGTGGTCCTGCTCGTCCTCGGGTGTGTCGTGGAGGATCACCGTGCGCCTCCCGTCCGTGCCGCCTGCTTGCGTACGACCGCCGTCAGATCGGACTGCCGGCCCTGAGGGGTCAGGCCGGGGAGTGGCTTGTCGAGGTCCACGTGGACCATGGCGCAGTACGTGTCGGCCACCTCGCCGCCACAGGCACGGGCCATGGACTGGGCGAGGTCGCCGAGGGCGGGCGCGCGGCGCGGCTCGCCGTGCGGCGCCCGGTGCGCCTCGGCGCGTTCCTCCCGGCGCCGGGCGAAGGCGAGGGCCCGCCCTCGTTCCCTGCGCTGCGGGGTGCAACCGTCCCGGCAGATGTCGCGGGAGCACAGCTCGTACGGGAGCAGCCGGGACAGGGCGCGGGTCGGCTCCGCCATGTGCCGTACGACGGCGCCGTCGTCGACGACGCGTGCCGTGTCCACGGCCGGGTCGGGCCGGATCCCGGCGAGCAGGGGATCGGTGGTGCGGGGCGTGGTGATGAGGGCCTGGCCGCGCCGGAGAGTGGCCGCGGTCTGCGTGGAGCGGGGGCCGGCGCCCATGTCGTCGAGCATGGCCTGGCGGCTCTGCGCGCTGCGCAGGGCGTGCATGACCTTGACGCCGGTGAGGGCGGTGGCCGCCTCGTCCAGGCGTTCGGGCACCTGGTCGACGAGGACGAAGCCCTGCCCGAAGGAGCTGAGCTCGGCCAGGGCGTTGGCGAGGGCGGAGACCGCCTCCGCCGACCTGCGGTCGGGGCCGCCGGTCGGACGGGCGAAGACACGGTGGGCCTCCTCCAGCACGATGAGGTGGCGCAGCCGGCGGTTCTGGCTGCCGCGCAGCCGGGCGAAGGCGGACAGCTGGGAGATCAGGAAGCCGAGGGTCATGTCGATCGCGGCGGGGTCGGCCATGGAGGCCAGTTCCAGCACGGCGGGCCGGTCGAGGAGGCCGGCCCAGTCGGTCTGCTCCACGGTGTCGAACATGTAGCCGTGTTCACCGCTGAGCAGAGCCCGGACGCGGGTGGCGAGGGCCGGGAAGACGTTGAGGGCCTGGCCGCGGTAGGCGCTGTCGTCCTGGAGCGTGTCGAGGACGGGAAGCAGTGCGCGCAGGGTCGGGGCGGGGCCGGGCAGCGCGCGCCCGCCGTCCCAGCCCGCCCGGACGTAGGTCTCCTCCAGGGCCTGCTCGAGGATGAGCGGCAGCGCACTGTCCATGTCGGGCACCACGGCGCGGAAGACGGCCATCAGCGACGAGATGTGCGCGTGGACGGTGACGCCCGGGGGTGGCTGGAGCGGGTTGAACCGCCAGGGCGCGCGCTCGGAGTCACCGAGCGTGTGGACGCGCAACGCCTCCATGCCGGGCACGGCGAGCATTCCGCGATGCTCCGTCTTGACCGGCTCGACGACCAGCCAGGGCACCTTGTGGTCCCGCCACAGCTGGACGAGAAGGCTCTGAAGGGTGGTCGACTTGCCGGTGTTGGGCGCGCCGACGATCAGGGCGTGGCTGACGAGGTCGTCGAGCGGGAGGTGGAGGGCGGCCGCGGGGCCGCCGCTGATCCGGTTGCCCAGGGCGAGCACGGGGGTGTCCGGATCGGTCGCGGGCGCCGGGGTGACCTGGTCCAGCGCGGGCGAGGACACCTCCAGACCGGGGCAGCCGTCGGGGCCGGGAACCGGGAGCACGAGCATCGAGGCGGCTTCCTCGGGTCCGAACAGATAGGGCACGCGGCGTATGGACCCGGGCGCCTGGGGCAGCTGCCAGACGGGATGACCGCCCCAGGGCGCGATGGAGCCGCCGGCCAGGCACTGCGCGGCCAGCCGGAGCTCCTCACCGTCGCCGGGCCGGACGACGCTCACGCCGCCGGTCATCCCGCGTTCGGTCACCTCGTACGACGACCCGACGGCCGCCGCGAGCGTGGCGGCGACCGTGTCGGTGGTCGCCCGGTCGCCGACGACCGTGGCCCGCGCCAGGACCTTGGCCGAGCTGTCACCGAAGCGGCGCCAGGCCTCCAGGGCGCGGCGGGCGTTGTCGTCGGGCGGCAGCTCCACCGGCCCGAGGTACTCCTGCACGGTCCGGGCGGCTGCCTCGTACTCCAGCCCGGAGCAGAGATGGCCGTAGGCCTCGCTCTCCAGGGGGCTCAGCGCGGTCGGCAGGAACACCAGGCTGACCAGGACGGGGGACGGGGTGTGCAGCAGGGCGCGAAGGAAGGGGTCCCAGGCGGAGCCGTCGCCGTGCAGCCGTCCGGGCACGTAGTAGTACTCGGCGGCGGAGTACGCGGCCAGGGCGGGGGCGACGACTTCCTCCTGTCGGCGGACCTCGGCGCAGGTCACCGCGCCGTTGGGGACGACGAGGTCCGTCGGGTCGGCCCTTTCCAGGACGAAGCCGGGAGGCAGCAGCCGCTCCGCCGCGCCCAGCAACTGCTGGGCGGAAGCGGTGGCGTCGGACGGCGTGCTGCCGGCGGCGCGGGCGACGAGGTGGCAGTCGATGCCCTGGGGGCGACCGGCGGCGGGCGCGGTGTACCGGACCTCCAGGGCGGCGCGGTTCGCCCAGCCCCGCAGGGCCTGCACGATCCGGGTCGAGACGGCGCGCATCGCCGCGCCGCTCTCCGCGGGGCCGGCTGTCTCGGGCGCTCGGGGGCCCGAGACGATCCGGGCCGCCGCGGTGGCCCAGCAGACCGGCCTGGCGAAGAAGTCCGTGTCGGCCCAGATCACAGCCGTGTCATGGCGGATGTCCGGGGGCCACTGCACGTTGTCACCTCCTGGGGAGAGCGGGTGTCGGCGGCTCAGATGTCGTCGAACGGGTTGCGGGTGCGGTGCTCGGGCTGCGGCGCGGGGGTGTTCCGCGCGGTGTCGTCGCCTCGCATGAGGTTGGCCATGTTCTGCCGGGTGGCCTGGCGGTGTCCCTGCCGCTGCTGTGCCACGAGCAGCAGGATCGGCAGGCCGATGGGCCAGAAGGTGCCCGGCACCATGGTCTTGAAGCGGGCGCCGATGCCGTTCAGGCCGGAGCCGTTGATGTCGGCCCAGTGCAGGTTGAAGAGACCCATCGCGTAGCGGGTGGTGCCGATGATGCCCGCGACGTAGAGGATGAAGATGACCCAGCCCATGGCTGTCCTTCCGTGACGGCTCGGATCGTCGGGGATCCGGATGATGGCCGGAGAGCGGCCCCGGCCGGAGAGCGGCCGGATGACGGCCGGAGGCGGCCTGATGGTGGGGCGGGCGCGGCTCAGACGCCGAAGAACCCGCTCTGGTACTTGCGGATCTCCTCGCGGGCGAAGCCGGTGCTGTCCGCGACGCTGTAGAGCGCCGGGGCGACGGCGAGTCCATGGACGGACTCGATGACCGCGGTGAGGTCGAGGTAGTCGAAGAGCTTGAGATTGCCGGTGGTTCCGGTGAGGAGCCAGCCGGCGGTGAGGTTGGTGCCGACCGGGAAGCCGTAGTGCATCATCCGCAGGCCGCGGGCCTTGCGGTCCAACGGCTGGACGACGAGGAACCTGCGGGCGCCCTGCCCGCGCATCGCGGAGAACAGGCCGTCGGAGTTGTTCTCCAGGTTCATCTCGACGGGCAGGCCTTGATCCTGGGTCGCCTTGGCGACCTCACGCAGATAGCTGTCGGAGTGCCCGGCCGCGCCGGGGATCAGCTGGTTGAAGGAGTCGATGACGTCGAACTGGTTGAGGATTCCCACGGTGTCCCCCCGAGATCGTCCGATTGACTGACAGGGGGAGTGAACACGCGGCATGGCGCACTTACGGCGCACAGAGCGTCGTTACGGCGCACGGGCCACCCAAGTCCGGTTCGCGGCTCACCAGTTCCAGCGGAAACCGACCACCGACCGCTCGACGAAGGGCACATAGCGGTGCGCGCTGCCCGTGTCGCACACCTGGGCGGGCTCCAATTGCACCGGATCGCCCAGATGATGGTCCGCCCAGGTCGCCCACCAGAGTCGACTGGGCAGCCGGCGCGGCTCGAAGTGCACCGCCATGTCGAAGTTCTCGATCCGGCCACGGGCGGGACGCCGTACCTCCTGCGGGGGGTGCGGAGCGGGGCGGTAGGCGGTGCGGTACTCGAACGAGGTGCGCTGCCCCTGTTTGAGCGGCTGTGGGAACAGGATCTCGTGGGACACCAGGCCGTCGTAGTGATGTTCCGGTCCGAGGGTTCCGCCGTGCAGCACCTCGATGGCCTCCACGGAGGATTCGTGATTGAACAGGTAGCTGTCCACTCCGTCCTCCAGAGCCATGATCACATGCTTGGTACGCCGTTCGGTCAACTGCCCGTCACAGTCGAAGAAATAGCGCTCAAATACTGTCACCGTGCGATGCCATTGTCGTCTGATCATCTCCCGGGGTTCCTGGACCGCGTCGGAGATTCCGTCGGGCCGGTTGCCGGAATCGCTTTCGTGTGTGGCCCGTAGGCACTCGGCGTCCCGCTCGTCCAGTTGAAAGGCGTCGATGAGCCAGGTCAGCGTCTCCGCCGTGATCATCGTGCCGTCGAGCGCACGGCGGACGCGGTCCTTCTGGATGCGCGGGAGGGACTGCTCGGACTCGGGGAACTCGCCTGACTCCCAGAGGTGTTCGGCCAGGACCTGGGCCACGGCGGCGATGCTCACCCGCCCGCCCGACCGGTCCCGCTGTACACGTGCGCGCCACCGGGTCCGGTATCGCGGCTGGGTGGCCAGCAGTTCGGTGAGCAGAGCCGAAGTGGCCTCGAAAGTCTTTTCCTTGATCAACGCTGCTCCACCCGCGGTAAACCGAATCACGGCACAGGCATTCAACCACAAGGAAAAGATCGCCAAACTCGCCCGCAGAAAACGCAGTTGAATACCGAACCTGGACGCGGCACCGAATTCTGATCAAGCTTCCGGCCCGGTTTCGGGAGAAGTTCCGGGCTGTCGGGGCGCGGGGCGGGGGGGGCGTGGCGCCGGGGCATCGCCTCGTCGGGCCCGGCGTCCGCCGTACGGCGGACCGGATTTGTGGCGAAGAGCGGCGATGTATCGATTCGGCGAACGAGTGCCCTCATTGTGTAGGAAGTGTGTGCATCATGTGCTTGAATCATGCACAACTCGGCCAGGTGGCCTGATCTGATCGCCCGGTTTCCCCTCTGCCCTGCCGCCCTCGGCAGGGCAGCCGCGCCTCCCGGTCAAGCCACCTGAGCCGAGCCGTAGTTCATCACTGGTCCGGCGGGCGGATTCGGCCGCCGCATCACCGTGTCGGTACACCGCGCCCGTCTGTCGTGTGCTCGGTCGTGACGCATGTGAAGGGAACCCTGATGACCGCCACCGTCTCCAACTTCCACTACGGAGCCGTGACTCCCGTGGCCGCCTATCTCATGGCGTGTCTCGGCGCGGGACTCGGGCTACGGTGCACGACCCGCTCGCTCCGGCGCCCGCAGCACCGGGCCGGCTGGCTGGCGCTGGGCGCCATATCGATCGGCTGCGGTATCTGGACCATGCACTTCATCGCCATGATCGGCTTCAGCGTCCAGGGCGCGCTGGTGAACTACGACGTGACGAAGACGCTCCTCAGTCTCGGCGTCGCGATCGTCGTGGTCGCCGTCGGAGTGTTCCTCGTCGGCTACCGCGGCGGCTCACCGCTGAACCTGGGCGTGGCCGGGCTGATCACCGGGCTCGGGGTCGCGGCCATGCACTACCTCGGTATGGCCGCCATCCACACCGACGGCGGCCTCCACTACGACACGCGGGCGGTGGCCCTGTCGGTCGTCATCGCCGTCGCAGCCGCCACGGCTGCGCTGTGGGCGGCGGTCTCCGTCCACGGGCTGTGGTCCAGCGTCGGCGCGAGCCTGGTCATGGGCGTGGCCGTGACCGGCATGCACTACACCGGGATGGCCGCGGTCTCCGTCCACCTCACCGGTGAAGCGCCGGCCGTGCAGTCGTCCACCACGCTCCTGTCGTTCCTCCTGGTCATGCTCGCCGCACCGTTCGCCATTCTGCTGATCGCCGCCGTGATCGTGATGTTCGACCCGGACATGATGCTCGGCGACAAGGAAGCCGACCGGGCGGCGCCCGCACCGCAAGGAGTCGACGGCGACAACTACGGCGTCGGCGGTGACCACTACGACGCCGGCGGCGACATCTACGGCACCGGCCACGGCACCGGCTGGGGCAACGGGTTTCCCCCGCAGCAGCCGACCCAGCCGTCGAACCCGTCCAGCACCTGGTGACGGATCCCGCGGAAGCGGTCGCCGGGCCGGACGGACGTCGGCGGTCCGGGGTGGATCAGCGGCCGGGTGTCACAGCGGTCCGGGTCTCACAGCAGGGCCGCGCCGGTCGCGATGGCTGCCAGGCCGGTGATCAGCATGATGATGTGGGGCGCGGTGTGCCTATCATGCACACAACATTCACGTGTTCGAGGCATGCGCGCACGCGCGCCCCGGACACAGCGCACCCCGGGGGAAACTGAGTGCGTCCGACTTCTTCGCGTGCCCTTCGTGGCGCCCTGACGGCCGGTGTCGCAGCCGGAATCATCGCGACCGGCGTCACCGTGCCCGCCCAGGCCGCGAGCGGGTACGACCGCTGCTCATGGGGCAGCCTCTGTGTCTTCAGCGATCCGCTGGGCAAGGGGCAGATGCTGGTCGTCAAAGGCAGCGCGCTGAACCTCGGCGCGTGGGACAACCGCATCAGTTCCTACGCGAACTACACGGATTGGCCCGTGTGCTTCACCATCGCTGCCGGGCTCGACCCGCGGGAGGGCGGCACGCACTACTACCCGGGGCGGGGCTCTTTCGACGAAAGCGCGATGCCCGAGCTCGACAACGCGGTCAGCTCGCTCGACCTCGGTCCCGAAGCAGACCAGTTCTGCGCGGGTGAGAGCCGGTACGCGACCTTCCAGTGGGACAACGAGCCGAAGCCCAGGCCCGCCGTACTTCCCGCGCACGGGGCCTTCGGCGATGTGAACGGCGACGGGTACGCCGATTTCTTCTCCCGTAACAAGTACGGGCAGTTGTGGACATCCCACGCGTACGGCAGCGGGAGCGGTGCCCGGCTCGTCGGGAGCGGCTGGAACGCCATGACGCAACTGGTCCGGCACGGTGACCACAACGGGGACGCCAAGGAGGACCTGTACGCCCGGGACAAGACCGGGGTGCTGTGGTTCTACCCGGGCCGGGGCGACGGGACCTTCGGCACGAGGGTGCGGGTCGGCGGCGGCTGGAACACCATGCGCGACCTCGCGGCCGCAGGGGATCTGACGGGCGACGGCAGGGCCGATCTGCTCGCCGCCGACCGTGCGGGCACCCTGTGGGCGTATCCGGGCGACGGCAAGGGTTCCTTCGGGACGCGGAAGAAGGTCGGCGGCGGCTGGAAGGTCATGAACGAGCTTGTCGGCGCGGGCGACATGAACAGCGACAAGCGAGCCGACCTCGTGGCCCGGGACACCGCCGGGAAGCTGTGGTTCTACCCCGGCAACGGCAAGGGCGGTTTCGGCACCCGCAAACTCATCGGAGCCGGCTGGAACGGGTTCACCGAGCTCGTCGGCCTGGGCGACATGACCGGTGACGGACGGCCGGACCTGATCGCACACGCCCCGCGCGAGGCCTCGCTGCGCGTCTACCCGGGAACCGGCGCGGCGGACGGCGGCGTCAAGGCCGCGAAGATCTTCGGCAGCCTCCAGTCGGGCGTCCTGGTCTTCTGACCGGCACGCGGGACCGCTGCCGTCCCGAGGTCGCATCGCACCTCACCGACTGATCCCGACCGCTTCCGGGCCGGTACCGCCGGGCCCGATCCTGCCGGACCGAACGGAGAACGATTCATGCTTCGCATTTCCCTGGGCCGACGAACCCCGTGCGCGCTCCCGTCGCTCGGACGTACCGCCACCCGGCGAACCCTCGGTGCCGCGGTGGCCCTCGCCGCGTCCATGGCCACGCTGGTCGGCACCGCCCCGCAGGCGGCGGCCACGGACAACTCGGCCCGCTGCCCCTCGGGGAAGCTGTGCTTCTTCCAGTACGGCCAGTACAAGGGCGAGATGAAGATCGTCTCGTCGAGCCAGGCCGCCCTGGGCGGTTTCGACAACAAGACCTCGTCGTTGGTCAACAACAGCGGGAAGTGGGCAGTCGCGTACACCGGCGCCAAGTACACCGGCGGTGACACGCTGCTCATCAGCCCGCACAACGGGGCCATCGAGCTCACCGGCGGCGCGTTCGGCGGCGCGTTCGACAACAAGATCAGCTCGATCCGGGTCGCCACCACCGAGTACGAGGCGGTCCAGGGCGTCCCCTGGATGGACTGGTACCGCCAGCCGGAGGAGAAGCGGCCGGAGGGACTGCCCGACGTGGCCCGCTTCGGGGACCTGAACAACGACGGGCGTCCCGATCTCCTGGAGCGCGCGGCTGACGGCCGGCTGTGGTTCCTCTCGGGCATCGGCAATGCCGACGGGAGCACCAAGGGGAAGCTCGTCGGGAGCGGCTGGAACGCCATGACGCAACTGGTCCGGCACGGTGACCACAACGGGGACGCCAAGGAGGACCTGTACGCCCGGGACAAGACCGGGGTGCTGTGGTTCTACCCGGGCCGGGGCGATGGCACCTTCGGGACGCGGAAGAAGGTCGGCGGCGGCTGGAACACCATGCGCGAGATCAGCGCGGCCGGAGACCTGTCCGGTGACGGCCGCAGGGATCTGCTGGCCCGCGACAGCGCCGGAAAGCTGTGGCTGTACCCGGGCAAGGGCAACGGCGTCTTCGGCGCCCGCAAGATCGCCGGCAGTGGCTGGAACGCCTTGAACCAGATGGTCTCACCGGGCGACATGACCGGCGACGGCAAGAGCGACCTGGTGGCCCGCGACGGATCACGTGCGCTGTGGCTGTACGCGGGTAACGGCAAGGGCGGCTTCGTGCCGCGCAAGAAGCTGCCCTACGCCTGGCCCAGCGACGAGCCGGTGATCGCGACGGGCGATGTGAACGGCGACGGCCTCTCCGACCTCCTGCGGCCCATCGACTTCCAGGTGTTCGTCTACTACGGGAACGGCAGGGGTTCTGTCGGCGGCCCGAACGCCGACATGCTCTGGGACAACGCCACCAACGTCCGCGTGTTCTGACGCAACGGGGGCACCGAGCCGGCGTATGCCGGACAGGAGGTGGGCGAGGGCGGCGGGCGTGGTGGTCAGGATCGTGGTGGGGCTGTCGCTCTCGCGGAGGCGGAAGGTGGTGGCGGTGGCGGTCGCGAGTTCTAGGCAGTTGTTGCCGTCGCCGAAACCTGAGAAGGACGACTTCTGCCAGCCGTCGGGGGTCGTCGCAGCGCGCATCACAGTTCCTTCGTCAACCTGTGGATGAAGTCACGCGAACGTTCGGGGTCCAGTGACACTGCTTCCACCTTACGGAAGAGCGTTCGAAGCGCGCCCAGTTGAGCCTCTGAGTCGATGTAGGCCGTGCCGTGTGGCGTGTCGCGCAACGCTGTGTCCAGCTTGGGCACAGCCCCGCCCGCGTAGGCCATCGCGCTCGCTGCACCGGCGAAGCCATCCAGGTCGAAAGGGATGACGCGCACGGTGACCTGGTCGGCTTCGGAGACTTCCAGGACGTGGGTGAGTTGAGCGCGTGCAGCCACCCGGTCGCCGACTCTGATGCGGAGCGCCGACTCGTGTATCACCGCCGCATAAGGGATCGGGGTGGGGCCCTCGATGACGACTTTCCGGTCCATCCGGTGGCGAACGCGCAACTCAATGTCGCCGTGGGGTAGTTCCGGAACCCTGTAGGAGTAGATCGCGCGGGCGTAGTCCTCCGTCTGGAACAGGCCAGGGATGTACAGAAACTCCACGTCATACCGGCAAGTGGCGTGGTGCTCCAGTTCGGCGAGGTCCAGGAAGGGCATGGGCAGCAGCCCGCGGTACCTCTCCCACCAGCCGTGTGTTCTGTCGGATGCCATCGCGACCAGAGCTTCGATGAACGCCTCGTCCATACAGGCGTAGTGGGATGCCAGGCTCCGTAGCCGGTCCTCGCCGACCCCGGCGACTCCGGATTCCATCTGGCTCATCTGGGCGGAGTCGGACCCGATGAGTGCGGCGGCCTCACGCGCCTTGAGGCCGGCGGCTTCACGCAGTTTGCGCAGCTCGGCGCCTAGGCGCTCCTGACGTGCGGTGGGCTGCCGTCTGCGCGGCATGGCTTCCTCCTAGCCCCAACTGCCCTGGGGGCAGCGACTCGTTCGAGCGGCAGATTACGGCAACGACTTGCAGCGTCCCAAATTTTACCCGTACCGTCGGTGGCGCACCGCACACGCTGCGGAAGCGCACCGCTCCGTCCTGCCATGACGGCTGCGGCAATGCCACCGCGCGCAATTCCCGCACCCCCCACCCCCGGAGCTGACGCATGCCCGAAACCGCCGCCACCCCCGACTCCTGGGAGTACTCCCTCTACATCCCCGGCGACCCCCGCGCCGTCACGGTCTGCCGCCGCACCCTGCGCCTGATCCTCACCCTGCACGGCCTGATCCACCTGGTCGACATCGCGGAGCTGCTCGCCTCGGAGCTGGTCTCCAATGCCGTACTGCACACCAAGGGACCGGCCTGCCTGCGCCTCCGCTTCCGGGACGGCATCCTCCAGATCGGTGCCTGGGACGCGGACCCTGAGCCGCCCGAGCCGCCGGGACGGCTGGAGGGGCTGACCGGCGCCGAGAGCGGGCGCGGCATGGCGTTGGTCCGGGCCTGCGCCGACGTCTGGCACTGGCAGCCGCTGTCCCGGATGGGGTATCGGGGCAAGCTCGTGTGGTGCGAACTGAACGCGGCGTAGCGCGTTTCTGGCGTCATCGGCCACCGGGTCGACTCAGCCCAGCACCCGCACCGGCGCCCCCGCCAGATACGCCCGAACTCCCTCCACCGCCTGTCCGTAGTACCGCTCGTAGTTGGCCCGCGACACATACCCAAGGTGTGGAGTCGCCAGCAGGCGCGGAGCGCTCCGCATCGGGTGGTCGGCGGGGAGGGGTTCGACGTCGAAGACGTCCACGCCCGCGCCCGCGATGCGGCCCTCGCGCAGCGCCGTCAGCAACGCGTCCTGGTCGACGATCGCCGCCCGCGAGGTGTTCACCAGGTACGCCGTCGGCTTGAGGAGAGCCAGTTCGGCCGGGCCGAGCAGCCCCCGGGTGCGGTCGCTCAGGGCCAGGTGGATCGACACGAAGTCGCTCTCGGAGAGAAGCTCCTCCTTCGAGGCGGCCGGCCGCACCCCCACCTCCGCCGCCCGTCCCGCCGTCAGGTTCTGGCTCCACGCGCTCACCTCCATGCCGAAGGCGAGGCCCACCCGGGCGACCGGCGCGCCGATCTTCCCCAGGCCCAGCAGTCCGAGCCGCCGACCGTGCAGGTCCGCGCCGACCGTGGACTGCCACGGCCCGCCCTCCCGCAGCGCGGTGCTCTCCTGCACCAGTCCGCGCGCGAGGCCCAGCAGCAACGCCCAGGTCAGCTCCACCGGCGGAGTCGAGGAGCTCTCCGTACCGCACACCGTCACGCCGTTCGCCTTCGCCGCCGCGTAGTCGATCACCGAGTTGCGCATGCCGGAGGCGATCAGCAGGCGCAGCCGGGGGAGACGGTCCAGCAGCGACGCCGGGAAGGGGACGCGCTCCCGCAGGGTGACCACACAGTCGAAGTCGGCGAGCGCCGTCGCGAGTTCGTCCTCGTCGACGAAGTGCTCGGTGAAGGAGACTGCCTCCAGCCCTTCGCCCGACGCAGGCGCCGACGCCGACCAGTCGGCGAGCGTCGTCGCGACGTTCTGGAAGTCGTCGAGTACGGCACAACGAAAGGGCACGGCTGATCCTCCAGGTGAGGTGATTTCGACCGGGGGCAGGTCCGGTCCGAGGCTACGGTGAGACCGTGAGCGACTCGGCCGCGACCGGCGGCTACTCCGGCACCCCCCTCGCCAAGAAGCTCGGCGTCAAGCCCCGCCACCGGGTGCGACTGCGACACGCCCCGGCCGGATGGGACCTCCCCGGCCTCCCCGACGGTGTCCACGTAGCCCCGGGCGGCCCCCGCGACGCCGACATCACCGTCGCCTTCTACCGGGACCACGCCGACCTCGCCACCGAGACCCCGGCCCTCGTCCGCGACCTCGCCGACGACGCCATGCTCTGGGTCGCCTGGCCCCGCAAGGCGGCCGGACACGTCAGCGACCTCACCGAGAACGCCCTGCGCGAGCTCTTCCTGCCCCTCGGCCTCGTGGATGTGAAGGTCGCCGCGCTGGGGGAGGACTGGTCGGGGCTGAAGTTCGTCCGGCGCAGGGAAAACCGACGCCGCTGAACCGACACAACCGGAGCCGACGTATCCAGAGGCGAGCCATGGAGAACCGCTGTGCTCCATCGGAACCGAGGCGACCCGCCGAGCGCATCGCCGCAAGGGGCCGGATCGGCGGAACCGGCTTGGGCAGAACCGGCATAAAAGGGAAGCAAAAAGAGGCGGTGCCGGAGCAACGCCCGCACCTGAGGCAACATCTAGGTGAACGACAGGCCCGCGGGTGGACGGGACGCGGTCGCGCCGAGGGCCGGACGGAGTGAGGGACGTGGTGGACGTGGGGGACTTCGGGGACGCGGCGCAGCCGAGGATCGCCGTGGCCGTGGTGACCATGGGCAACCGGCCCGCCGAGGTCGACGCGCTGCTGGAGTCGGTGGCCAAGCAGGACCTGGCGCCCGCCCGCATCGTGATCGTCGGCAACGGCTGCGAACTGCCCGACTTCGCCCAACGCCTCTTCCTGCCCGGCGAGGTCACGACGATCGACGTCGACGAGAACCTCGGCTGCCCCGGCGGCCGCAACATCGCCCTCGCCCGGCTGAGGGAGTACGGCGACGTGGACGTCGTGGTCGACCTGGACGACGACGGGCTGCTCGTCGACGCCGATGTGCTGAGCCGCGTCCGCGACCTGTACGCCGCCGATCCGCGCCTCGGCATCGTCGGTTTCCGGATCGCCGACGAGCACGGCGAGACCCAGCGCCGGCATGTGCCGCGCGTCGGCGCCTCGGACCCGATGCAGGGCGGGTACGTCACCGGCTTCCTCGGTGGTGGCCACGCCCTGAGCATGGCCATGCTCGCGGAGACCGGCGACTGGCCCGCCGAGTTCTTCTTCGCGCACGAGGAGACCGACCTGGCCTGGCGGGCCACCGACGCCGGCTGGAAGATCCTCTACGCGCCCGAGCTGCTCCTCCAGCACCCCAAGACCTCGCCCGCCCGGCACGCGATATACCACCGGGTCACGGCCCGGAACCGGGTCTGGCTGGTCCGCCGCAACCTTCCGCTGCTCCTCATCCCCGTCCACCTGGGCGTCTGGCTCGCCGTCACCCTCCTGCGGACCCGCTCGCTCGGCGGTCTCAAGGCCTGGTTCGGCGGGTTCGCGGAGGGCGTGCGCAAGCCGGCCGGACATCGGCGGCCCATGAAGTGGCGGACGGTGTGGCGGCTGACCCGGCTGGGCAGGCCGCCGGTCATCTGAGGGACCGTCGG
This sequence comes from Streptomyces sp. NBC_00080, assembly GCF_045041255.1. Lineage (NCBI taxonomy): Bacteria > Bacillati > Actinomycetota > Actinomycetes > Kitasatosporales > Streptomycetaceae > Streptomyces > Streptomyces sp. NBC_00080. The sequence goes on along the minus strand of NZ_CP108235.1, from coordinate 4,256,582 downwards.
GACCACCGGTACGGACCGGAACGGCACGACCGGTACGGACCGGCACGGCACGACCGGTACGGACCGGAACGGCACGCAACGGAACGGGGCGCAGGGCCCGGTCGGTCACCTCCGCCGACCGAGGCCCCGCGCGCCCCCGGATCCGGCCGCGGCGGCGACACTCCCCCGAGTTGCGCGTCGATACGCGCGCACCGTCGGGCCGATTCCGATGATGTGATCACATCAGATCGCGCCAACGGATCGCTAACATGTGGCCAACGGCCCTTCGCGTTGCCGCTGGTCACTTGGTGTTCCGGTACGGCGCCTGGGTACGCGTCCCGGGCGCGAGCGACTCGGTGATGCGACTCGTCAGCGACGCGTCATGCGACTCGTAGTGCGACTCGGCAAGGCAACTCAGGAACAGACCCTCGGTACGGACCGGGCGTGGAAGGACGATGGGTGGCGTGATGCGGCGGTACGGGCTGCGGTTCGGGCTGCTGGGCCCACCGGTCCTGTACACGGCCGACGCGCCGGAGGCCGAGTGCGAGGCAGGTGTCCCTCCGTACGACACCGTCCGCAGCCCGAAGGTACGTGCCCTGCTGGCGTCCCTGCTCCTCGACGCGGGCCGGATCGTGCCGGTCGAGTCACTCAAGGATGCGCTGTGGGGCGGCGCGCCGCCGGTGTCCGCGCAGGCCTCGCTGCACAATCACGTGACCCGGCTGCGTCGGTTGCTCGACGACCCCGAGCGGCTGCGCGCGGTGCCGCCCGGCTATCGGCTCCGGGTCGAACACGGCGAGCTCGACGTCCACGTGTTCGAGCGGCACGTCGCAGCGGCACGCGGTGCGCACGCCGCCCGGAACTGGGAACGCGTCGCGCGCGAGTGCGCGGCGGGACTCGCGCTGTGGCGAGGCACCCCGCTGAGCGGACTCCCCGCCGACCTGGGCGGCTACGCCTTCGTACGACGCCTGCGGGAGGCCCGGCTGCTTCTGCTGGAGTGGCGCTACGACGCCGAACTCGCCCTTGGTGGGACGCGGTTCGAGCGGCTCGTCCCCGAGCTGACGGCCCTGGCCGCCGACCATCCGCTGCGCGAGGCCTACCACCGTCAGCTGATGCTCGCCCTGCATCGCACCGGCCGCCAGGCCGAGGCCCTCGCCGTCCATCGCGACCTTCGCGCCCGCCTCGCCGAGGAACTCGGCATCGAACCGGGCCCGGCGATACGCGACGCCCACGTGGAGATACTGGCCCCCACGACCGACGATCGCCCGACTCCGGTTCCGAGCCCGGCTGTGACGCCGACTCCGGCCCCGATCTCGGCTTCGGCTGCAACGCCGACCGTGGCTCCGGCTCCGACGCACGCTCCGACGCGGGCTCCGACGCGGGCTCCGGCTCCGGCCCAGGCTCCGAATCCGGCTGTGTCGCCGACGCCGACGCCGATGCCGACTCCGACGCAGACTCCGGCTGTCTCGCCGACTCCGGCTCCGAGTCCGACTCCGACGCAGGTTCCGGCTTCGGCTGCCACTCCGGCTGCGGCTCCGGCTCCGACGACGTCCCCTCCCGCCCCGGCCACCGAGCCTGAGAGCCCGCCCGCGCTCCCGCCCGCGCCCAAGTCCGCACCCGATCTCGCCCACCCGCGCACCCGACCGGCGCAACTGCCGCCCCCGCCCGCCCACTTCACCGGCCGAGACGAGCCCCTGCGCCTCCTCCACCGCACGCTTGCCGGCGGCAGTCGGGTCGTCGTCCTCAGCGGTATGGCCGGAGTGGGCAAGAGCGCGCTCGCACTGCACGTCGCACACGCCCTGAAGGAACGTTTCTCCAATGGGCAGCTCTACCTCCACCTGCATGGCGCCACCCCCGGCATGGCCCCCCTCACCGCGCCCCAGGCGCTCACCGCCCTGCTGCGCGACCTCGGTACCGAACCCCGGCACATCCCCGAACACCCGGACGCCGCGTCCGCGTTGCTGAGGACCCTGCTCGCGCCGACCCGCACGCTCGTCGTCCTGGACGACGTCGCGACCGCCTCCCAGGTCCGCCCCCTGCTGCCGGCCGGCCCCGGCTGCGCGGTGATCGTCACCAGCCGCTCGCCGCTGACCACGCTCGACGGCGCCCACCGCTTCCCGCTCGGGCCGCTGTCGGGCGAGGACAGTGCGGCCCTGCTGCGTGCGGCGTCCGGTCCGGGCGAAGGGCGTGCCGTTCTGGACGCGGCCCATCCCCTCGTCCACCTCACCGGCCGCCTCCCGCTCGCCCTGCGCGTCGTCGCCGCCCGACTCGCCGCGCGCAGCGCCCTCATCCCGGACGGGCTGGCCGGTCAACTGGCGGACACCGAGAGCAGGTTGCCCCACCTGGAGTACGACGATCTCAGCGTCCGCCGCTCCCTCGCCGTGGCGCACGACGCGCTCGCCGCCTCCGTACGCCAGGCCGACCGGGACGCGGCCCTCGCCCTGCGCCGCATCGGCACGCTGGACCTGCCCACGTACGACGCCCCCCTCCTCGCCCGACTCACCGGCACCGACGAACCCCGCGCCGAGTCAGCCCTGAACCGGCTCGTCGACGTGGCACTTCTGGAGGAGCACGCATACGGCCACTACACCCCACACGACCTGGTACGGGACTTCGCCCGCGAACTCGCGAAAGCAGACGGGGCGAAGGCCGACGTGGGCTGACGTCGGGCCGGCCGACCACCGCCCAGCCATCCGATCCGACCTGGCCCGGTCACTTCGCGTCGGCGTAGCACTCCACCACCGCCGTGGTGAACGGAAACCGCACCGGTGTCTCCCCGAACGTCAGCCGCCCGGCCAGGTCGGACGCCTCGCGGATCGCGGCGACGACCGTCTCGGCCTCCTCCTGCGGACAGTGCACGATCACCTCGTCGTGCTGGAAGAAGACCAGCTCGGCCGCCATCCCCGCACAGGCCTGCCGGAGCGCGGCGAGCAGCAGCAGCGCCCAGTCGGCGGCGCTGCCCTGGACGACGAAGTTGCGGGCGAACCGGCCACGCGCGCGTGCGTTGGTCGAGGCGTACCCCGGCACCCACTGCCGGTCGGCAGTGGTGTCGTCGTCTCCGCCAGGACCGCCGGGGCTGCCAGAACCGCCAGGACCGCCGAGGGCGGCGGAGTCGACGGGGATGCCGGCCTCCTCGGTACCCTCGTCCCCCGCCCCGCTCGCCGGAGGGCAGGTCCGGCCGAGCCAGGTCCGCACGAGCCGTCCCTCCTCGCCGGCCCGCGCCGCCTCGTCGACGTACGCCACCGCGCGCGGGAAGCGGCGGCGCAGTGCGGCGAGATTCTTCAGACCGTCCCCGGAGGTCTGGCCGTAGACCGCGCCGAGGACGGCGAGTTTCGCCTGGGCGCGGTCGCCGGAGAAGGCGCGGTCGGAGACGGACTGGTAGAGGTCGCTCTCCCGGCCGGCGACCTCCATCAGCCCGGCATCCCGGGAGATCGCCGCCAGCACGCGCGGCTCCATCTGGTCGGCGTCGGCGACGACGAGCCGCCAGCCCGGGTCGGCTACCACCGCCCGCCGGATGACCTTGGGGATCTGGAGGGCGCCGCCGCCGTTGGTCACCCAGCGCCCGGTGACCGTGCCGTGCGCGAGGAACTCCGGCCGGAACCGCCCGTCCCGCACCCAGTCCTGGAGCCAGGACCACCCGTGAGCCACCCAGATGCGGTACAGCTTCTTGTATTCGATCAGCGGCTTCACGGCGGGGTGGTCGAGGGACTCGATCTCCCAGCGCCGGGTCGACTTGATCCGGATGCCGGCCTGCGCGAAGGCCTTGACCACGTCGGCGGGCAGGTCGGGGCGGACCCGGCGCCCGAAGGCGGCCGAGACCTCGTCGGCCAGTTCGGCCAGCCGCCTGGGCTCGCCCCCGCCCGCGTACCGCTCGCCGAGCAGGTCGTGCAGGACCGCGCGGTGCACCTCCGCGCTCCACGGCAGCCCGGCCCGGTTCATCTCGGCGGCCACCAGCATCCCCGCCGACTCGGCCGCCGTCAGCAGCCGCATCCGCGCCGGGTGTTCGGCCAGCTCGTGCCGCCGCTGCTGCTCGGCGTAGACGGCGAGCAGGTCTTCGAGCGGCAGCCGGACGGCGGTGTCCTGCGCCTCGAACAGCGAGGACTGCGCGCCGGGCGCGGCGGAGCGCTGCGGCGGGTCCGGTGGTACGGGGCCACCGCGCAGCCGGGCCAGCGCGGCGGCCGCCGAGCGGGGCTCTCCGGAGCGCCCCTCGTGACCCAGGAGGAGGGTCTCGGCGTCCTCGACGTCGTAGCACCGCTCTACTCGCATCCCCGTGGCGAGCAGACGTGGGTACACCTCGGCCGTGGAGCGCCAGACCCACCGGGTGACGTCGGGCCGGTCGCGCACGGCCCGCGCCAGGTCCGCCTCCCGCAGCACCGGGCCGGTGGGCAGCCCGCCGGGACCGAGGGGGGCGAGTTCCACGCCACCGTCCTCGGCCGGAGCGAGTGCCCACCGGTCGGCCATGCTGTGAGTGTGGCAGGAGGGTCTGACAACGCCCCTGACCGCTGCTCCTGACCCTGACCGCTGGTCCTGGCCCTGGCCCTGACCGCTGCTCCTGACCCTGACGGCTGTGCCTGCCTCCGGCCGTCGCTCCTGCCCCTGACGGCTACTGCTGCCCTTGTCCCGGCTCCTGCCCCTGCTGCACCGAGATCGTGGCCAGAACCTTCGCGACATACCGTTCGGTGCCGGTCTTGTCGACGCCGAGGCCGCTGAGGACGCCCTCGCCGTTCTCGAACTCCAGCAGCGCCAGCAGGATGTGCTCGGTGCCGATGTAGTTGTGGCCGAGGCGGAGCGCCTCGCGGAAGGTGAGCTCCAGGACCTTCTTGGCGTCCGGCCCGTAGGGGACCAGCTCGGGCGCCTCCGCCACGGCGGGCGGGAGCACGGCGGTCGCGGCCTCGCGGACCGCCTCCAGGGAGACGCCCTGCTCGATGATCGCCTTCGCCGCGACGGCCTCCGGCTCGGCGAGCAGGCCCAGGACGAGGTGCGCGGGCAGCCCCTCGGCGTTTCCGGCGGTCTTGGACGCGTTGTGCGCGGCCATGACCGCGTTCCGCGCGCGGGGGGTGTAGCGGGTGAAGCCCTGGCTCGCGTCGAGGTCGGCCGACTCCTTCGGCACGAACCGCTTCTGGGCGGCCTGCCGGGTGACGCCCATGCTCCGGCCGATGTCGGTCCAGGAGGCACCCGAGCGGCGGGCCTGGTCGACGAAGTGGCCGATGAGATGGTCCGCCACGTCGCCCAGGTGGTCGGCGGCGATGACGGCGTCCTGGAGCTGGTCGAGCGGCTCGTTGTGGACCTTCTTGATGGCGTCGATGAGGTCGTCGAGACGGACGGACGAGGTGGTGCCGGGTCGTGGAGTCGTCATGTGTCAACCGTAGGTTGACAGTAGGGGAGTGTCAACCCGAGGTTGTCACTCCCCTGGGTGTCGTCGCCGGGCTCCGTGACACGATCGACCGGTGAGCAGCACCCACCACAGCACCCCGAGCGACGACCGGTCCGGCGGTCGGTCCGGCGGTCGGTCCGGCGACCCGGCAGGCGACTCGCCCGGCGGCCCGTCCGGCACCGTCGAACGCGCCTTCCGGGCCGCGCTCTACGACACCGCCGACGCCACCCTCGACACCGGCGCCTCGCTCCTCGCCGCCGACCGCGCGGCGGACGCCGAACTGGCCGGGCGGGGCGAGGAGTTCGTGGCGGCGGCCTGGCGGCGGGGCTGGCAGCCCGCCGACCTCGTACGGTTCGTACGGCGTGAGCTGGACGACGTCCACGTCGGCCTGGTGTCGGAGCTGATCCGCGCGCAGGCGCGTGACGACCGGGCGCGCGGACGGCGCTGGGCGGCCCAGCTGGCGGAGCTGTCCGACGGCACTCCGCCCGCGCCCGCCACCGACCGTTTCTCGTACGCCACCACGGTCCTGGAGCTCTACCGCCTGCTGCTGCGCCTGCCCGCCCTCGAACCCCTCCAGGAAGCCGAACCGCACCGGCAGTCCCGCCCGGGCTCGCACTCCCGCATGCTCACCCGCATCCGCGCGCTGCTCGCCAAGGCCGAGGCGACCGGGTTTCCGCAGGAGGCGGAGGCACTCACGGCGAAGGCGCAGGAGCTGATGGCCCGGCACAGCGTCGACGAGGCGCTGCTCGACGCCCAGGCGCCGGCCCCGGACGCGCCGGGCGCCTGCCGGATCGGCGTCGAGCCGCCGTACGAGCAGGCGAAGGCGGTGCTGCTGAACGCGGTCGCCGACGCGAACCACTGCCGGGCGGTGTGGAACGAACCCTTCGCCTTCTCCACGGTCGTCGGATTCGAGGCCGATCTGGAGGTGGTGGAACTGCTCTACACCTCGCTGCTGGTGCAGGCGCAGTCCGCGATGGCGAAGGCGGAGGCGGCCCAACGGGCGGGCGGTCGCAGGCGGACCAAGACCTTCCGGCAGTCCTTCCTCGCCGCCTACGCCCACCGCATCGGCACCCGTCTGGGCGAGGTCACCGCCGCCGCCGAGACCCAGGTGACCGAGGAACTGCTGCCGGTGCTCGCCTCCCGCGAGGTCGCGGTCACCGCCGCGACGGACCGGATGTTCCCGAAGACCGTCTCCACCCGCCTGCGCGGAGTCACCGACGAGGCGGGCTGGACCGAGGGCGCCGACGCGGCGGACCGGGCCAGGATGCGGTCCCGGCCCCGGCTGCCCTGATGCCCGGGCGGGGGCAGGTGCCCGGCGCCCGATGGATCAGTCGCCCGCCTGCTGGAAGGCGCTCACCGTCGCGTCCGGCACCTTTCCGCTCTTGAGGGCGACATCGCCGTACGACCAGGGGAAGCTCTGGTCGGCCGAGCCGCCCGGCAGGTCGTACTTCACCGTCTTGACGGCGAGGCTCTGGTCGCCGCCGTCCTCGCCGCGCACATAGGTGATCGTGAAGGTGGCGGTGCCCTGTGCCGGGAGGGTCAGCGCCTGCGCCTCGGCGGCCTCGTCCTTCGGGACGGTCGTGGAGCCGTCCTCGGTGGTGAGATCGACGGTGGGGAAGCCGTTCAGGGTGCACTCCGCGCCCTTGTTGGTGAGCGTGACGGTGACGTTGCCGCTGTCCCCGGCGGCGGGAGCGGCGTTGACGGGGCCGACCTCCTGGCCGAGGTCGTCGGCGGCGCAGGCGCCGCCGGCGGAGGCGGTGGATTCGGCGGCCTTGCTCTCGTCGGTGCCGGAGCCGCTGTCGTCCCCGCCGCCGCAGGCGGTGAGGAGCAGGGCGGCGGCGAGAGCGGTGACGGTGAGGGGAACGGCGCGCATGAGTGATCCCTAGGGTTTCGTGACGGTGCTCGAAGGATCATCACGCACGCGCGCGTGCTCGTGTCGCGCGCCCCCGCTCTCATGACCGCTTCGCTACCCGAGGCCGGACGACGGCAGCCCCGACGGCCACTGGCCGCCCTCCGCCTTGGCGAACGTCTCCTTGCCGACCGCACCCGACCAGGTGACCTTCAGGGACTTGGCGTCGGCGGAGTCGACCATGCCGGTCGTCCGGTCGTCCGTCCCGCTGGTGCACTTGAGGTGGATCATCTGCATGCCCGCCTCCTCGCCGGCGGTCCCGCTGCACACGGTCCCGCCGGTCACGAAGAGGGCGGCCTGCTTGCCGGTGATGATCAGGGCGACGGCCTTGCCGTCCGTCGTGGCGAGCCAACTGCCCTCCAGTTCACCGGAGGCGGAGACGGAGGCCGAGGCGGAGTCCGTCGCACCGCCCGTGCCTCCGGTCGCCGTCGTGGGCGTCGCCGAGGAGCCGTCGTCGGACCCTCCGTCGTCGCTGCATCCCGTCAGCACGAGTACGCCCGCCAGCGTGGCGGCCGCGGCAACGGCCGCGGCCCGCACCGGCCGACGGGACGCGCCCCGCGAGAAGATCGCCGAAGTCACTGCAAGCTCCCAAGCTGTAGCCGGCCGACCGGGTCGACCGCACGGACCGCGGACCGTACGGACCGTGGGGCCGTACGGCCCGGTAAGGGACCGCAGCAAGCTACCAGCAAGTCCCCGCAGAACACTGGGGGTGGCCTGTGACCTACCAGGACGACTTCCGGACCCCGGGCAGATGTCCGGCATGGGCCTGCTCCCGCAGGCTCACCCGGGACAGCCCGAACGTCCGGAAGTACCCGCGCGGGCGCCCGTCCACCTGGTCCCGGTTGCGTACGCGCGTCGCGCTCGCGTCCCGCGGCTGTGCGCGCAACTCCCGCTGTGCCGCCGCACGTTCCGTGTCCGTCGACTCCGGCCGCCGGATGATCTCCTTCAGCTCGGCCCGCCGCGCCGCGTACCGCGCGACGGTCTCCTGCCGCTTGTCGTTCTTCGCGATCTTGCTCTTCTTCGCCATCAGATCCGCACCCCCCGCGCGCGGATGCGCGCCACGGCCGCCTCGACGCCGATCGTGTCGACGGTCTTGATGCCCTTCGTGCTCAGCCGCAGCCGTACGTGGCGGCTCTCGCTCGGCAGCCAGTAGCGCCTGGACTGGATGTTCGGGTCGAAGCGGCGCGAAGTGCGCCGGTGGGAGTGGGAGATGCGGTTGCCGAAGCCCGGCTGAGCGCCGGTCAGCATGCAGTGCGCGGACACGGGTGACGTACCTCTCCTCGATCGATGCCAGGGGCAGTAGTGCTAATGGAATTCATTTTCAGTAAGGTACCAGCATGGCACGCAACGACCTCCGCCCGGTCATCAAGCTCCGGTCCACGGCGGGAACGGGCTTCACCTACGTGACCCGCAAGAACCGCCGCAACGACCCGGACCGCATGACCCTGCGCAAGTACGACCCCGTCGTCGGCCGTCACGTCGACTTCCGAGAGGAGCGCTGAACCACCGCCATGCGCAAGGGAATCCACCCGGCCTACGGTCCTGTCGTCTTCCGTGACCGCGCCGCGAACCACGCCTTCCTCACCCGCTCGACGCTGACCGCCACGACGGCCGGGAAGACCGTCGAGTGGGAGGACGGCAACACCTACCCCGTCGTCGACGTCGAGATCTCCAACGTCAGCCACCCCTTCTACACCGGCACCGCCCGCGTCCTGGACACGGCCGGCCGGGTCGAGCGTTTCGAGCGCCGCTTCGGGAAGCGGGGCGGGGCGTGAACATGTCGGTCGTGATCGTCGGCGGACTGCACGCCGACGCCCGCCGGACGACGGTCGCGCGTCTGCTCGCCGACGTCCCGGGCAGCGTCGTGCTCCACCACGACCTCTCGACAGCCGTGGCGGGCACGGTCGTACGGACCACCAGCGACGCCACCGGCATCCTTGCCGCCGGCGAGACGCCCCTGGTCAACGACTGCGCCTGCTGCGCCCTGCGCGAGGATCTCGTCCCCGAGCTGCGCCGCCTCGCCGACGACGGCAGCACGCGTCTCGCGGTCGTCGAACTGTGGGACTCCGTCGAGCCCAAGGCCATGGCCGAGGTGGTCGTGGCCGGCGGGCTCACGGTCACCGGCGTCGTCACCGCCGTCGATCCGGCGCTGCTCCTGCCCTGTCTCGGCAACGGCGACGACCTCGCCGAGTGCGGTCTCGCCGCGGCCGCCACCGACCGGCGCACGGTCGCCGACACCTTCGCGCGCCAGCTGGAGTACGCGCCCGTGCTGGCCGTCGTCGACTCCGAGGAGGCCGACGACGAGGACCGCGAGCTGCTGGCGCAACTGCACCCGACGGCCCGCCAGGTCCGGATCGGACCGGCCGGCCGTGCGGACGCGCGGTCGGCTCTCGCCCGGGCGGTGCTGGCCGGCTTCGACGCCGAGTCGGCCGCCGCCGCCCAGCACCCGGCCTGCGCGCTGCTGCCCGCCGAGGCCGACGCGCACGGGGTGAGCACCTTCGTCTGGCACCGGCGCCGCCCGTTCCACCCGGAGCGGCTGTACGCGGCGCTGGAGGACCTGACCTGCGCGGCCGCCCGCAGCCGGGGCCGGTTCTGGCTCGCCGACAAACCCGATGTCCTGCTCCACTGGGACGCGGCCGGCGGAGCGCTGTGCGTGGAGTCGGCCGGTCCGTGGCTCGCCTCCCTGCCCGACGCGGCCTGGGACATGGTCCCGCCGCTGCGGCGCGCCGCCGCCGCGCTCGACTGGCACCCCGAGCACGGCGACTGCTGCCAGCACCTGGTCTTCACGTCCCCCGGCCTGGACCGGGACGGCCTGGCGCACCTCCTGGAGTCCTGCCTGCTCACCGACGCCGAGTACACCGCCGGCCGGGCCGCCTGGAAGCGGCTGCCGCCCGCCTTCGACACCCTCCTGGAGGTCTGACCCATGCCCCGCAAGACCGAGCACCCGCCCGCCAGGTCCCGCCCCAACCCGCTCGACCAGGCCAAGATCACGTACATCGACTACAAGGACACCGACCTCCTGCGGAAGTTCCTCTCCGACCGAGGCAAGATCCGCAGCCGCCGGGTCACCCGCGTCTCCGCCCAACAGCAACGCCGACTGTCCCGAGCCATCAAGAACGCCCGAGAAATGGCCCTGCTCCCGCACGCCACCCCCCGCTGACCCACCCCGCCCCCTTCCCGCGGCTGTCCTGTACGCGTCCTCCCCGTCCACCCACCCCTCGCCCGGGAGTGGCTCCATCCGTACTTCCGGGCCCGCTGTCTCCGTACGGCCTGCCCCTCATCCGGATGAGGGGATTCACCTACGGCGTCTACTCACCCTGGCCGTTCGAGGCAGCCGTCGACCCGACACTGAGCCGATGCCTCACTACGGCGTCGGGCCGTCTCCGTCCCGCCCCCGCGGCCGACTTCACCGTCGTGCGCGGGGGCGGCGGCTTGTCGCCGTCGATCGTCGTCATCCGGGGTCTGCCGGCTCCGGCCGGGGCGGCGGACCGGTCGGGTCGTCCTCGGACGGACAGGTGTCAGGGGGTTTCGGCGTCGGGCGGGACGCCGGAGGGGTGCCCGGCCGCCGCGCCGCCCGCCGTCCCGCGGCACTGGCGTACACCGGGCGGAACCACATCCGGAGGGGCGTCCTGCCGTGCCGAGCGGATGCCGGGCATCCGCCGGAACCGCTCATTTCGGGACGGCCCCGCCGCCGGACACCGGCCCCCGTCAGCCGATCCGTTCCCGTGTCGACGGAACAGGACGGCCACGCCATGCGTCTGTTCCTAGTGCAGGAGTAGTTCGATCCGGACGACTTTCACGTGGACCCGACGTCCACCGCCGACCCGGACGTGCGGGGCGGAACGCCGGGTAAAGCGGGCGTCAAAGCTGTAACCAGGCAGGCACCCCGCGTGCACGTGCATCTGCTCATGCGTCTGCACATGAACGGGGTTATGATCCGGGACAGTTGACCACGCCACCAATGGCCACACGAGCCAGTGCACCACCAGGGAGCGACCTGTGGACCACCACGTTGACGGGGGGCACGACGTGCACAACGGCATGACGGCCACACAGCTGTACGGGGTTGCCTGGCAGAAGAGCCGGCACAGCAACTCGCAGGGTTCCTGCGTCGAGTTCGCACGGCTGCCGGGCGGTGACGTGGCCGTGCGCAACTCGCGCTTCCCCGACGGTCCGGCGCTCGTCTACACCCGCGCGGAGATCGAGGCGATGCTGCTCGGCATCAAGGACGGCGAGTTCGACCACCTGATCGCGAGCTGACGTCCCTCGACGTGCTCGCCCTCCCCTCGGCCGCTTCCCGTCTCTTCTCCCGCGCCTTGACTCCGCGCACACCGGGATTTCGGACTTTTCGCTTGAAAATGGTGGGCGACGCGCGTAGAACCGCGGCGTCAGGGCGCGCCGCGGTTCGTCATTCGGCAGGCGTGTGCAGCCGGAAGAGCGCCCAGACGACCTTGCCGCCCAGGCTGCCGGAGAGCGGGTGCCAGCCCCAGCTGTCGGCGAAGGAGTCGACGAGGAACAGGCCGCGGCCCGACTCCGCCGAGAAGTCTTCGCCCCCGCGGGGCAGCGGACTCTCCCGGCTGGGATCGCGCACCGCGCACACGAGTCGTTCGGTCCACCGCATCAGGTGCAGCCGCACGGGCGGATGCTGCCGGTCGGGTACGTGCGGGACGTCGTCGGAGGAGAGTCCGTGTCTGAGAGCGTTGGTCACCAGCTCCGAGACGACCAGACAGACGTCGTCGAAACGGTCTCCGACGTCCCACTGGCCGAGGGTCCGCTTGGTGAACTGGCGGGCCTCGCGCACCGCTTCGAAGCGGGCGGGCAGGGCGCACGAGGCGGCGTTGGACACGGCCGCGGGATCAAGCGGCGGAAGGCCCTGCCGTAACGGCTCGAGCATGGTCGATCCATTCGTCCCCATGCGAGGCACTCCCGGGATTCGCGGTCGTTGCGATGCAGCGGTGGCGCGAGACCATGGTTTCCGATGCGCACTGCGGATGCAAGGGCAGATGCACGTGCACGTGACCGAAATGGACCCGCCCGTACCGCTTCTTGGCCATTTTTTCCGCCAACTTCTCGCCCATCAGAGCCACTTCTCTTGCTTTCTCCTCACTGTTCCCTCGCATCGCGCTGTACGTATCCTTTGTCTTCTTTCCATCTCTGTAATCGGACGAGTACTGCTCGAAGTGTTTTAGTGGCAGACTGCGGCCCCTAAGACGGTTGGGGAGGCTGGCGAACGTGAGCGCGGGAGAGCCCGGATCGGTGGTGCGGCGGATGCTGCTCGGTTCGCAACTACGGCGACTGCGTGAGGCACGTGGCATCACGCGCGAGGCGGCGGGTTACTCGATCAGGGCCTCGGAGTCGAAGATCAGCCGGATGGAACTGGGCCGGGTGAGCTTCAAGACCCGGGACGTGGAGGACCTGCTGACGCTGTACGGCATCACGGACGACACCGAGCGCCAGGCGCTCGTCGGACTCGCCCGTGAGGCCAATGTGGCCGGCTGGTGGCACAGTTACTCGGACGTCCTCCCCAACTGGTTCCCCACCTATGTCGGCCTGGAGGGCGCGGCCGCGCTGATCCGTGCGTACGAGGTCCAGTTCGTGCACGGCCTGCTCCAGACCGAGGCGTACGCCCACGCGGTCGTCAGCCGGGGTATGAAGGGCGCGAACGCGGCCGACATCGACCGGCGGGTCGCGCTGCGACTGGAGCGGCAGAAGTACCTCGTCGCGGAGAGCGCCCCCGACTTCCACATCGTCCTCGACGAGGCGGCGCTGCGCCGGCCGTACGGCGACCGCGGGGTGATGCGCGGACAGCTCCAGCATCTGATCGAGATCTCCGAGCGTCCCAACGTGCGGCTCCAGGTGATGCCGTTCAGCTTCGGCGGGCACTCCGGCGAGTCCGGCGCCTTCACCATCCTGAGCTTCCCGGAGTCCGACCTCCAGGACGTCGTCTACCTGGAGCAGCTCACCAGCGCCCTTTACCTCGACAAGCGCGAGGACGTCGCGCAGTACGAGCAGGCGCTGAAGGAGCTCCAGCAGGACAGCCCCGGGCCGGACGAGAGCCGGGACCTCCTGCGCGGACTGATCCAGCTGTCCTAGGGATTCCCCTGGGCACCACCTGGAACGGCCCCAACTCCCTTGAAACCCCCGTACGATGACGTGTGATCAGATCGTGATGCCGATCGATCGCAGCCGATCGCAGCAGGGGATTGAGGGATCACATGACGTCCTACTTCACTGACCTGGCCCAGCAGTACATCGACGGTAAGTGGCGTCCGGGGACCGGGTCCTGGGACATCATCGACTTCAACCCCTACGACGGCGAGAAGCTGGCCTCGATCACGATAGCCACCGTCGAAGAGGTCGACGACGCCTACCGTGCCGCCGCCCGCGTCCAGAAGCAGTGGGCGGCGACCAATGCCTATGCCCGCCGCTCGGTCTTCGAGAAGGTGCTGCGGCTGGTCGAGGAGCGCGAGGCCGAGATCAGCGAGGTCCTCGTCGCCGAGGCCGGCGGCACCTTCGGCAAGGCCGCCTTCGAGCTGCACCTCGCCAAGGAGTTCCTGCGCGAGTCGATCCACCTGGCGCTGCGTCCCGAGGGCCGCATCCTGCCCTCGCCGATCGACGGCAAGGAGAACCGCGTCTACCGGGAGCCGGTCGGTGTGGTCGGTGTGATCAGCCCGTTCAACGTGCCCTTCCTGCTGTCTCTGAAGTCCGTCGCCCCCGCGCTGGCCCTCGGCAACGGTGTGGTGCTCAAGCCGCACCAGAACACCCCGATCGCCGGCGGCACCGTGATCGCCAAGCTCTTCGAGGACGCCGGACTGCCCCCGGGCCTGTTGAACGTCGTCGTGACCGACATCGCCGAGATCGGCGACGCCTTCCTCGAGCACCCGATCCCGCGGGTCATCTCCTTCACCGGTTCCGACAAGGTCGGCCGCCATGTCGCCACCGTCGCCGCCTCGCACTTCAAGCGGTCCATCATCGAACTCGGCGGCAACAGCGCCTTCGTCGTCCTCGACGACGCCGACGTCGACTACGCGGTCGACGCTGCCGTCTTCAGCCGCTTCGTCCACCAGGGCCAGGTCTGCATGGCCGCCAACCGCATCCTGGTCGACCGCTCGCTCGCGGACGAGTTCACCGAGAAGTTCGTCGCCAAGGTGAAGACCCTCAAGGCAGGCGACCCGCGCGACCCGCAGACCGCCATCGGCCCGGTGATCAACTCCCAGCAGGCGGAGGCCGTGACCGGCGCCGTCGAGCAGGCGATCGCCGAGGGCGCGACCGCCCTGCTGCACGGCACGACCACGGACAACCTCGTCGAGCCCTCCGTGCTGGCCGGCCTGCCCGTCGACTCCGCCCTGCTCCAGCAGGAGGTTTTCGGCCCGGTCGTCTTCATCAACACCTTCGACGGCGAGGAGGAGGCGGTCCGCATCGCCAACGACACGCCGTACGGCCTCAGCGGCGCCGTCCACACCGCCGACATCGAGCGGGGCGTCGCCTTCGCCAAGCAGATCGTCACCGGCATGTTCCACGTCAACGACGCCACCGTCCACGACGAGCCGATCGTCCCCTTCGGCGGCGAGAAGAACTCCGGCGTCGGCCGCCTCAACGGCGAGACGACCCTGGAGGCCTTCACCACCACGAAGTGGATCTCGGTCCAGCACGGCCGCAGCGGATTCCCGTTCTGAGCCGACCGACCCCCTGAGGGCCGGAGGGCCGGCCTTTCGGCAGCACGGCGGACATGCGTCCGGGCACCTGACGGGCGTGTGTCCGCCACGCCATAACCTGGGCGCATGTCAGCGATCCGTCTTCTCGTGCTGGGCGCCGTGCGTCAGCACGGGCGGGCCCACGGCTACCAGGTGCGCGGCGACCTGGAGTACTGGGGCGCCCATGAGTGGTCCAACGCCAAGCCGGGCTCGATCTACCACGCCCTGAAGCAGATGGCGAAGCAGGGGCTGCTGCGCGAGCACGAGACGGCCCCGTCGACCGCGGGCGGCCCGCCGCGCACCGAGTACGAGATCACCGAGGCCGGCACCGAGGAGTACTTCAGGCTGCTGCGCGAGGCGCTGACCTCCTACGACCAGAAGACGGACGTGAAGTCGGCGGCCATCGGCTTCGTGGTCGACCTCCCGCGCGCGGAGGCCGTGTCGCTCCTGAAGGAGCGCATCCACGGCATCGAGGAGTGGCGCTCCGCCGTCACCGAGCACTACGTCCCCGAGGACGGACCGGAGCAACTGGGCCATATCGGGGAGATCATGAACCTCTGGATCCACACGGCCGACGCCGAGGCCACCTGGACGCGGGGCCTGATCGCGCGGATCGAGCGCGGCGCGTACACCTTCGCGGGGGAGGGCGATCCGTTCGTCGGCGTCCTCGCCGAGGGCGAGGAGAACCCGTACGCCACGGATGAGCGGCATCCGGGAGACGCCCGCTAATCAAGTTTGACGAGCCTGTCCCGTGGCGATACTTTGCCTCGGTAGTCAAGTTTGATTAGCAGAGAGGTTGGGGGACTTTCGTGGCCGACACGGCGATCACCGTCGAAGGCGTACGCAAGAGGTACGGCGACACACAGGCACTGGACGGGCTCGACCTCACGGTGGCCCGAGGCACCGTGCACGGGGTGCTCGGGCCGAACGGCGCGGGCAAGACGACCCTGGTCAGGATCCTGTCCACGCTGCTGAGGCCGGACTCCGGACGCGTCGAGGTGGCCGGCCACGACGTCGTGCGCCAGGCCGGGGAGGTCCGCCTGCGCATCGGACTGCTCGGCCAGCATGCCGCCCTCGACGAGGAGCTGGGCGGCCGCCAGAACCTGGAGATGTTCGGCCGCCTCCACCACCTGGGCGCCCGCCACGCACGCGTGCGCGCCGACGAACTCCTGGAGCGCTTCGACCTCACCGCCACCGGCCGCAAGCCGGTCCGCGCCTACAGCGGAGGCATGCGCCGCCGCCTCGACCTGGCCGCCTCCCTCATCGGCAACCGGCACGGCACCGACCCGGAGGTGCTCTTCCTGGACGAGCCGACCACCGGCCTCGACCCGCGCGGGCGCGCCGAGGTGTGGTCCGCGGTCCGCTCGCTGGTCGGCGGCGGGACGACGGTCGTGCTCACCACCCAGTACCTGGAGGAGGCCGACCAGCTCGCCGACCGGATCTCCGTCGTCGACCGGGGCCGTGTGATCGCCGACGGCACCGCGGACGAGTTGAAGGCGCTGACCGGCGGCGACCGCATCGACGTCGTCCTGCGCGATCCGGGCCTGCTGGGCGCGGCCGTCGCCCTGCTGCCCCTGCCCAAGGAGGACATCACCGTCGACCCCGACCGCCGCCTGCTCAGCGCTCCGGTCACCGACCGCATGGCCGCCCTCTCCGCCGTCGTCCGCGCCCTGGAGGAGGCCGGCGTCGACGCGGAGGACGTGGCCCTGCGCCGCCCCACGCTGGACGAGGTGTTCCTGCACCTGACCGGGCAGGACGACCGTACGAAGGAGACCGTGTGAGTACGTACGCGCTGACCGATTCCTGGACCATGACCCGGCGCGAACTCGCCCACTGGGCACGGCAGCCGGGCCGCCTGGTCGTTGGGCTCGCCTTCCCCGTGATGCTGCTGCTGATGTTCGGCTACCTGGTCGGCGGCGGCCGGGGGGTGAGCGGCGACTACCTCGACTACCTGATGCCCGGCATGCTCGCGCTCACCATGGCCTTCGGCCTGGAGGGCACCATGCTCGCCGTCACCCAGGACCTCAACAAGGGTGTCATCGACCGGTTCCGCGCCATGCCGATGGCCGACGGCGCGGTCCTGGTGGGCCGTTCGGCGGCCGACATGCTCCAGTCGGCCGTGGGCCTGGCGGTGCTGATCGTCGTCGGCCTCGCGCTCGGCTGGCGGCCGCAGTGCGGGCCGGGCGCCTTCCTGGCCGCGGTGGGACTGCTCCTCCTCTTCCGCTTCGCGATGCTGTGGATCGGCATCCACCTGGCGCTGGTGGCCGGCAAACCGGAGATGGTGCAGGCCGTGCAGATCCTGGTCTGGCCGGTCGGTTTCCTCTCCAACGCCCTCGCCGCCCCTGCCGCGATGCCGGGCTGGCTGGGCACCGCCGTCGAGTGGAACCCGATGTCCCGGACGGCGACCGCGGTACGCGACCTGTTCGGCGGCCTGGGCGCCGACCCGGCCCACCTGTGGGCGGCCACCGCCTGGCCCCTGGCCCTGCTGGCGGTCTTCTTTCCCCTGGCCATCCGGAAGTTCGCCCGCATGAGCCACTGAGCGGGCAGGCCCTGGGGCCTGTCCTAGTGGTGGAACCCGGTCGCCGCGGTCTTGTCCCGGGTTCGGGGTGCCGACTGCCGGCGGAGTTCCGGAAGCAGCCGGGACAGGTCCTGCACGAACATGTCGGCGAGGTCCTCCGAGAAGCCGTTCCTGCACACGACCCGCAGGACGGACAGGTCCTCCCGGTTCGGCGGGAACGTGTACGCGGGCACCAGCCAGCCGCTCTCGCGCAGCCGCCGTGACACGTCGAAGACGTCGTACGAGTCCACGCCCGGGGCCGTCGTGAAGGCGAACACCGGCAGTTCGTCGCCCCGGGTGAGGAGCCGGAAGTCGCCGAGCGCCTCCACCCGCTCGGCGATGCCCCGGGCCACGTCCCGCGTGGTCTGCTGCACCGCCCGAAAGCCCGCGCGGCCCAGCCGCAACAGCGTGTAGTACTGCGCGACGACCTGGGCGCCCGGCCGGGAGAAGTTGAGGGCGAAGGTCGGCATGTCGCCGCCCAGGTAGTTCACCCGGAAGACCAGTTCCTCCGGCAGGGCCTCCTTGTCCCGCCACAGCGCCCAGCCGACACCCGGGTACACCAGCCCGTACTTGTGCCCGGAGGTGTTGATCGAGGCCACCCGCGGGAGGCGGAAGTCCCACACCAGGTCCTCGTCGAGGAAGGGGGCGATCATCGCGCCGGACGCGCCGTCCACATGCACCGGGATGTCGAGTCCGGTGCGCTCCTCAAGGGCGTCGAGGGCCGCGCAGAGGTCCGCGATCGGTTCGTAGGAGCCGTCGAAGGTGGAGCCGAGGATGCCGACGACGCCGATGGTGTTCTCGTCGCACAGCTCGGCCGCGGCCTGCGGGTCGAGGTGGAAACGCTCGCCCTCCATGGGAACCAGGCGGGCCTCGACCTCCCAGAAGTTGCAGAACTTGTCCCAGCAGACCTGGACGTTGACGCCCATCACGAGGTTGGGCCGGGCACCCGGGTAGCGGTCCGCGTTGCGCTGCGCCCACCGCCGCTTCATCGCCATCCCGGCGAGCATGCACGCCTCGCTCGACCCGGTCGTCGAACAGCCCACGGCCGCCGACGGGTCGGGCGCGTTCCACAGGTCGGCGAGCATCGCCACGCAGCGCCGCTCCAGTTCGGCGGTGCGCGGGTACTCGTCCTTGTCGATCATGTTCTTGTCGCGGCACTCCGCCATCAGGATGCCGGCCTGAGGCTCCATCCAGGTGGTGACGAAGGTGGCCAGGTTGAGCCGTGAGTTGCCGTCCAGCATCAGCTCGTCGTGCACCAGCTGGTACGCCGCCGACGGTGGCGTCGGGCCGTCCGGCAGCCGGTGCTTGGGCGGCGCCTCGACCATGCCGCTGACCGGATCTGCCTCGCCGTAGAAGGGGTTCACGGACAGGGTCCGCTCGTCGGACTTCTCGGAACCTTTGTGCAGCGCCATGGGAGTGCCTCCTGATGGATCGAACGGGTGTCAGCGGACCGAAGTTCCGTCCGCGAGCAACTGCATCTGCGGCCGCCCCGTCACCAGCAGCCAGGCCGGCAGCGAGGCGATGCAGAGCAGGGCGATGATCGACGGCGAGGCGACCAGGACGGCGGCGACGAAAAGGCTGACCCAGCCCTGGCGCGTGATGGCCAGGAGGACGCCCAGCACCCCGGTGGCCACGCCCACCGCCGGATGGACGCCCGGCACGAGCGCATGGGCGGTGAAACCCAGGGCGGAGCCCACGAACACGGCCGGGAAGATCCGCCCGCCCCGGAATCCGGAGGTCGCGGCGACGACCAGCGCGGCCATCTTCACCACCGTCATCGTGGCGAACTGCCCGGCCGTCCAGCCGTCGGGGTCGGCGGCGAGCTCCGCGACCTCGTCCAGCCCCTTGAAGAGCGTCAGATGGCCGCCCAGGGCCGCCAGCAGCCCCAGCACGACCCCGCCGGCCGGGAGGATCAGCATCGGGTGCCGCAGCCGCGCGAAGGCGCCGTGAAGGTACGGGAAGGCGTACACGCCGCACATGCCGAGCACCGCGCCCGCCGACGCGACCACGATCGCCGCCAGCAGGTCGTCCCAACCGGGCTGTCCGAACGGGGGCAGGTGCATGTCGAAGCTCGGATGGGCCACCAGGGTGGTCGTCATCGCGCCGGCCGCGGCGGCGACCAGCGGTGTGAAGACGCTGTCCCACAGCGGCCCCTTGGTCTGCCGCCCCGCCAGCGCCTCGGAGATCAGCAGCGCCGCCGCCACCGGCGTACCGAACAGCGCGCCGATGGTCGCCGCCTCCGCGAGCATCACCCACAACGCGCCCGGTGCCTGCGGCCGGAACCGGTGGCCCAGCCAGAAGACGACCGCCACGTTCACGGCGATGATCGGGTTCTCCGGGCCCAGACTGGGTCCGCCCGCCAGCATCAGCGCGGTCGCCACCAGCAGCCCGGGGAGGACCACCGGCGGCAGCACGCGCGCGTCCAGCCCCATCGTGGCCGGGTCGGGACCGGCGTGCCCCGGCACCTTCCACACCACCAGCCCCACCAGCACGCCCGTCATGGTGAGCATGACCATCATCCAGAGCACGGAGTACCGGCCCACGCCCAGCGCGTCCGGGAGGGTCTGCCACAGCACGTGCTGGAGTTGCTCGGCCGCCCCCTCCACCAGCAGGAGCATCAGGCTCGCCAGCACGCCGATGGCGAGGGCGGGCAGGATCGACGGCAGCAGGATGCGTGCCGGGGTCGCCGGAACGCTGGGCGGCTGCTGTGCGGTGTCCTGGGCCACGGGCTCACGATAAGCGGGCAAACCGGACAAGACATCCGGGCGGTGGCGGACGAGGCGGAAGCCCCTTGCACCTCACGCGGCGTGAGGACGCACCGTGGAGCGCGTACGAGAAGGGAGCGGACGAAGTGAGCTACTCGGTAGGACAGGTCGCCGGATTCGCCGGTGTCACGGTGCGCACGCTGCACCACTACGACGACATCGGCCTGCTCGTCCCCGGCGGGCGCAGCCACGCGGGCCACCGGCGCTACGACGACGCCGACCTCGACCGGCTCCAGCGGATCCTGTTCTACCGCGAGCTCGGCTTCCCGCTCGAGGACGTCGCGGCCCTGCTCGACGATCCGGCGGCCGACCCGCGCGCGCACCTGCGCCGGCAGCACGAACTGCTGACCGCCCGGATCGAGCAGCTGCAGAAGATGGCCGCGGCCGTGGAACACGCGATGGAGGCACGCGAGATGGGCATCAACCTCACGCCCGAGGAACGGTTCGAGGTCTTCGGCGACAAGGACCCGGAGCGGTACGCCGAAGAGGCGGAGCAGCGCTGGGGCGGCACCGAGGCCTACGCGGAGTCGCAGCGCCGCGCCGCCCGCTACACGAAGGACGACTGGAAGCGTCTCCAGGCCGAGGTCGACGACTGGAGCGAGCGCTACACGGGCCTGATGGCCGGCGGTGAGCCGCCGGCCGGCGACGCGGCCATGGACATGGCCGAGGAACACCGGCAGCACATCGGTAGGTGGTTCTACGACTGCTCGTACGAGACGCACCGCTGTCTGGGGGAGATGTACGTCTCCGACGAGCGCTTCAAGGCGTTCTACGACGCGATGCGCCCGGGCCTCGCCGAGCACCTCAAGGAGGCGATCACGGCGAACGCGGCCCGAGGGACGGCGTAGGGGCGTCCGTGTGGGTGCTGGTCCGGGACTACTCCCGGACCAGCACCACCGCGGTTCCGTACGCGCACACCTCGGTGCCCACCTCCGCCGCCTCCGTCACGTCGAAGCGGAACATCAGCACACCGTTGGCTCCACGCGCGCGTGCCTGCTCGACGAGGCGTTCCATGGCCTGGTTGCGGGTCTCGACGAGGGTCTTCGTCAGGCCCTTGAGCTCACCGCCGATCATCGACTTGAGGCCCGCGCCGATCTGGCTGCCCAGGTGCCGTGAGCGCACGGTCAGCCCGAAGACCTCGCCGATGACCTTCTCCACCCGGAACCCGGGTACGTCGTTCGTGGTGACGACCAGTACGTCCGGCTCGGGGCCCTGCCCGCCGCCGTAGTCTTCGATGCCCATGGCTCACAGCTTCGTCCCAGCGGGCCCACAGTGCATCCCGGAGACATCCGTGGAACCTGGGGCGGACACATTGCGTTGATAGCTTTGTGCGGCTGCACCATGGACGCCGCCCTTCCCCCACCCATCAGGAGCCCGGAACCGTGACGACGATCGCCCTCGGACCGAGCTGGCTGGACCCCAATTACCTGCTCGACAACTTCGGTCTCTGGGGCCTGTTGCTCATCGTCTTCGCGGAGTCCGGCCTGCTGATCGGGTTCTTCCTGCCCGGTGACTCCCTGCTGTTCACCGCCGGCCTGCTGATCACGTCGAACCAGCTGGACTTCCCGCTGTGGGGCGCGGTCGCGCTGATCTGCGTCGCCGCGATCCTGGGCGACCAGGCGGGTTACATGTTCGGTAAGAAGGTCGGGCCGTCGCTGTTCAACCGACCGGACTCCCGGCTCTTCAAGCAGGAGAACGTCACCAAGGCGCACGAGTTCTTCGAGAAGTACGGCCCGAAGTCCCTGGTCCTGGCCCGCTTCGTGCCCATCGTGCGCACGTTCACGCCGATCATCGCCGGCGTCAGCGGCATGCGGTATCGCTCCTTCCTGGTCTTCAACGTCATCGGCGGCCTCCTGTGGGGCGCGGGCGTCACCCTGCTCGGCTCCTGGCTGGGCAACATCGACTTCGTCAAGAAGAACATCGAAGCGATCCTCATCCTGATCGTCCTCGTCTCCGTGGTCCCGATCATCATCGAGTTCCTGCGGGCCCGCTCGAAGGCGAAGAAGAACCCGCAGCAGACCCCGTCGCAGGCTCCCGCGCAGCAGCACCAGCCCCACCAGCAGCAGCCCCCGGTCATGGACGACGCGACGACCCAGCTCCGCCGGATCGACCAGCACGACCAGCAGTACCAGTACGGCAACCAGGGCCACGGCCAAGGCCAAGGCCAAGGCCACGGCCAGGGCCAGGGCCAGGGCCACGGCCAGGGTCAGGGTCAGGCCGAGCAGCCCGACTACTACGGTCAGCAGCAGTACCCCCAGCAGCAGCCGTACCCGCAACAGCAGCAGTACCCCCAGGACTGGCAGCAGCCCCAGCAGCAGCCCCAGCAGCAGCCGTACGGCGCGCAGCAGAACGGCCAGTACCCCTACGACAACCAGGGCTACTAGAGGCTCAGAAGCCCCGCGTCCGCTTGGCTGCCCGCCGCTTCTCGGCGGAGCCGATCCGCAGGAACAGCCGCGAGATCTCGGACCCGAGGTTCACGCCGATCGCGATGGCCATCGCCAGTGCCGCGGCCTTGGTGATCGACACCAGCCCCGCGTCCACCTTGTTCTGCGCGATGGCCAGCAGCCCGAAGTAGGTCGCCGATCCCGGCAGCAGGGGCCCGATCGCGGCGGTCGTGTACGGCAGGGCGGAAGCGAAGCGGTAGCGCGAGAGCAACTGCCCGAACAGGCCCACCACACCCGCCGCGACGGCCGTGGAGGCGACCGGCGAGATCTCCCCGGCGTAGTGCATCGCGCCGTACACCGACCACGCCACTCCGCCGTTCAGGGTGACGGCCAGCACGGTGGATCGTTCCTGCTGAAGCAGCACCGCGAAGGTCAACGACAGCAGCATCGACGCGCCGATCTGCCACAGCGGCCGCTCGGTGATGCCCAGGGCCGCGTCGGGATTGAGATGCGCGCCGAGCTGCACACCGACGTACAGCATCACCAGCACGCCCGCCACGATGCCCACGAAGAAGTACATGACCTCCAGCAGACGCGCGGCCGCGGTGATGTAGAAGCCGGTCAGGCCGTCCTGGACGCCCGCCACCAGCGCCCGTCCGGGCAGCAGCGCGAACAGCCCACCGGTGATCACCGCGGACGCCTTCACCTCGACGTGCGCCAGCGTCAGCGCGATGCCTATCGCGGCCGGCGGCATCGCGGCGACCAGGAACTGGTAGAACTCCGGCAGCCCGCGCCCCGCGCAGAGCCACGCCAGCCGGTCACCGAGCATCGCGCCGAGCGCCGCCGCCACGAACACGACCAGGTCGCCGCCGACCAGCACCGAGGCCGCGCCCGCGAGCAGCCCGCTCGCCGAGGTCAGCACCCAGGTGGGGTACGGATGCCGGTTGCGGCGCATCTCCGCGAGCCGCCGGTAGGCCTCTTCCAGGGAGAGATGGCTCTCCGGGTCGCTCAGGTCGTCCACGAGCCGGAAGACGGCCGCCAGGCGCGTGTAGTCGGTGCCCCGGCGGCGGACCGTCCGGGACGCCGTCACCGGGTCCTCCACCAGGGACGGCTGGTACGAGATCGACAGCAGTGTGAAGGTGACGTTCGGTTCGCAGCGGTCGAGCCCGTAGGAGCGGCAGACCGCGAACATCGCGGCCTCCACGTCCTCGGCGCCCTCTCCGCCCGCGAGCAGCAGCTCGCCGATACGCAACGTCAGGTCGAGCACGCGCGGGACGGCCGGACCGCCCTCCTCCGCCTTCGGCCCCGGCTCCGGCGCGGGCCGGTCGGCCACCGGCATCCGCAGCATCGTGCGCATCCGGTCCTGCCAGGGCAGGTCCTTGATCAGACTCACCACCGGCACGCCTTCGGCCGGCGTGAAGGCCGGCGGGGCCTGCCGGGAGCTGTAGGTGCTCGGGAGGCTGAACGCCGATCCCTCGCCCTCCGCGGCGGCGGGCGTACCCATGTCCAGCCCGCTCGGGACGGCGAACTCCGACGTGGTCTCCGGTTCACCGCCGGTTCTGGGGACGGCGAGCCCCGCCGGGATCGCGAACTCGGACGTGATCTCGGGGTCGAAGCCACTCCTCGCCTCGTCCGACTGCGGTTTGCGGTCCTCCGCCTCCGACACTCAGCAACGCTCCCTGAACGACACCTTCCTTAGGCCTCAGTATGCGCACAGACGCGCGGAAGGGTCGCACGCGTACGCGTGCGACCCTTCCGGCGGCATCAGGCGACAGAGACCTCAGTGGCCGCCCTGGTCCTTGAAACGCTTGTAGGACCGCTCGATCTCGGCCTCGGCGTCGGTGCGGCCCACCCAGTCGGCGCCCTCGACGGACTTGCCGGGCTCCAGGTCCTTGTAGACCTCGAAGAAGTGCTGGATCTCCAGGCGGTCGAACTCCGACACGTGGTGGATGTCCCGCAGGTGCTCCACGCGCGGGTCGGTCGACGGGACGCACAGCAGCTTGTCGTCGCCGCCGGCCTCGTCCGTCATCCGGAACATGCCGATCGCGCGGCAGCGGATCAGACAGCCCGGGAACGTCGGCTCGTCCAGGATGACCAGCGCGTCCAGCGGGTCACCGTCCTCGCCGAGCGTGTTCTCGACGAATCCGTAGTCGGTCGGGTAGGCGGTCGAGGTGAAGAGTCGACGGTCCAGGCGGATCCGACCGGTCTCGTGGTCCACCTCGTACTTGTTCCGCGAACCCTTCGGGATCTCGATCGTGACGTCGAACTCCACCGGTGGCTCCTCCATGATCAGCACATAGTTCTGGTGGTTAAGTGTCCCTCACGCCGCAGTGTGATCGCGAAAGGGGCTGGTGTTCGTGCCAGAGCTGAGGCCTTGGCGGGCCGTGAGACCGCACGTGGTGCGGGTCACGGACGCCGTTCGACCGCGTCTGGCACGGGCCGCAGGGATCGTACGGCCTCGTCTCGCACGTGTGGCGGCGGCCGCGAAGCCGCAGGTCGCACGGCTCACACAGGCGGCGAGGCCGCAGCTCGAGCGGATCACGAAGGCCGGTCCGAACACCAGGTCGTGGCAGTACACCGCGGGTGCGGCGACCGCCGGGCTGGCGCTGGCCGCCGGTGTGGTGACCGCCGCCGGCCCCTGGGACTCCACCGGTCAGCGTACGGCCGAGCGGGACCGGGCCGCCGCCCTGGAACAGGCGGGTGGCACAGATCACGGCCGTACGGACGATTCGTCCGATACCTCCGACACGACGGCCGGGGCGCCGCGGCCCGCGCCGAGCGCCGCCTCCGTCCTCGCGGGCCTCGGCGGCGCCACCAACGCCGTGAAGTCCGCCCCGGACGCCCTTCCGACCGGCACGGGCCTCTCGGGCGTCCTGGACCCCCTCCTGGGCGATCCGGCCCTCGGCGCCCGGCGGACCGCCGTGGTCGTCGACGTGGCCACCGGCAAGCGGCTGTACGGCTCAGGGGCCGACGAGGCGCTGACCCCGGCGTCCACGACGAAGATCGCCACCGCGGTCGCCGCGCTCTCCGCGATGGGCGGCGAGCACCGCCTCACCACCCGCGCCGCGTTGGAACCCGACACCCGGGAAGTCGTCCTCGTCGGCGGCGGCGACCCCACCCTCACGGCCCGCGCGGACGCCGAGGGCTGGGCCGACCTGCGCACCCTCGCCACTTCCACGGCGGCCGCCCTGAAGAAGCGCGGCCTCACCCAGGTGACGCTCTCGTACGACACGACGCTGTTCGCCGGAACCCAGGTTCACCCCATCGGGGTCAACCCCAACCTCGCCGCCGTCACCGCCCTGTCCGCCGACGAGGGCCGCACCGACGACTCCACCAGCGGCCCGACGACCCGGGTGAGCGACCCGGCGGCCGACGCGACCCGCACATTCGCCGAGTTCCTGAAGGCCGCCGGCATCAGGACCTCGTCCCCCGGACCGTCCAAGGCCACCACGCGCGCGACGACCCTCGCCACGGTTTCCTCGCCCCCGCTGTCCGTCCTGGTCGAACGGATGCTGACCAACAGCGACAACGACATCGCCGAGGCCCTCGCCCGCCAGACCGCCGTCGCGACCGGTGTCCGCGCCGACTTCGCCGGCGCGGGCAAGGCCGTCCGGGCGCAACTGAAGAAGCTGGGACTGCCGTTGACCGGCGTACGGATCAAGGACGGCAGCGGTCTCGACCGCGAGGACCGGCTCACGGCGAACCTCCTGACCGCCCTCCTGGTCAAGGCCGGGGACGCCGGCCGCCCCGATCTGCGCCCCGTCCTCACCGGCCTTCCCGTCGCCGGTTTCACCGGCACCCTCACCGGCCGCTACACGGAGGGCGCGGCCGGCGTCGTCCGCGCCAAGACCGGCACCCTGACCGGCGTGAACACCCTCGCCGGCACGGTCGTAGACCAGGACGGCCGGCTCCTGGCGTTCGCCCTCCTGGCCGCCGGGACGACCGATCCGGCGGCGGCCCAGGCGGCGCTGGACCGGGCGGCGACGGCGCTGGCGGGGTGCGGCTGCCGCTGAGCGGCGCAGCCCGGCACCCCCGAGCCGCCCCCGGCCCGACCCTGACATCTCCCTGACCGGCCTCCTGCGGCCTGCCCCCAACGGCGGCGCTCACGTACGGTTGACGCATGACGAGCATCGGTGGCGCTGCTTCTTCGGGGATGGTCGACTGGAATCTCGCGGTGGCGACCGCGACCCGGCTCGTGCGGCCGGGACCCGAGGTCAGCCGCGACGAGGCGCGAGCCGTCGTCGCGGAACTGCGCCGACATGCCAAGGCCTCGGAGGGACACGTCCGGGGCTTCACTCGTATGGGCACCGAGGACATCCACGACACGCCGGTCCTCGTCGTCGATCGCCCGGGCTGGGTGGCGGCGAACGTGGCGGGCTTCCGCGAGATCCTCAAACCGCTCCTCGACAAGATGCAGGAGCGGCGCGGCAACAGCCCCGGCGGCGCGGTCCTCGGCGCCGTCGGCGGCAAGGTCACCGGCGTCGAACTGGGCATGCTCCTGTCCTTCCTGTCCTCCCGCGTCCTCGGCCAGTACGAGACCTTCGCCCCCGCCACCCGCGCGCTCCCCGCCGGGGCCAACGGCGGCGGCCGTCTGCTGCTCGTCGCGCCGAACATCGTCCACGTGGAACGCGAACTCGACGTGGAGCCGCACGACTTCCGGCTGTGGGTGTGCCTCCACGAGGAGACGCACCGCACCCAGTTCTCGGCCGTGCCCTGGCTGCGGGACCACCTCGAGGGCGAAATCCAGTCGTTCTTGGGCGAGACCGACGTCGACCCCATGACGTTCCTGGAGCGGATCAGGGAAGCGGCCCAGTCCCTCTCCGGCGGCCGGCCCGAGGGCGAGGAGGACGACGGCGGCCGTTCCCTGGTCGAGCTGGTGCAGACGCCCGCCCAGCGGGAGATCCTCGCCCGCCTCACCGCCGTGATGTCCCTCCTGGAGGGACACGCCGACTTCGTCATGGACGGAGTGGGCCCGGAAGTCGTGGCGTCCGTCGCCGAGATCCGCGAGAAATTCCAGCAGCGCCGCGCCAAGGGCGCCTCCCGACTGGACATCGCCCTGCGGAAGTTGCTGGGCCTGGACGCCAAGCTCAAGCAGTACCGGGACGGCGAGCGCTTCGTACGGGCCGTCGTCGACCAGGTCGGCATGGACGGCTTCAACCGCGTATGGACCTCCCCGAACACACTTCCGACCAAGGCCGAGATCGCCAAGCCGGCGGAATGGGTCACGCGAGTGCACCGCAAGGCCGAGTCATGAACCCGCCGGAACGGCCATGAACGAATCCGGCCGACGGCAGGCGAACGCCCCTTCAATCACCCGTCCGAGGGACCGTGAGCCCTGGGCAGGCGTGCAATGCTCGGGGAACGCCCCGGTTCTGTCACCATCTACACACTCTGCGTGACCGAACCTCGGGTTCACCCCCGACAACTTCATGAAGGGAACCGGACAGTGGGTCCCCATCCTGCGGTCGCGGCGATACGCCTGGCGGTCCGCCGCGTACTCCACGACATCCTCAACGACCACACCACCCCCGAGACGGGCTCCCACGAGCGACCGGCACCGCCGCTCGTGCTCGTGGCGTGCTCCGGCGGCGCCGACTCCATGGCGCTCGCCTCCGCCCTCGCCTTCGAGGCGCCCCGGCTCGGCATCCGGGCCGGCGGTGTCACCGTCGACCACGGGCTCCAGCCCGGTTCCGACCTGCGCGCCGAGGAAGTCGTCCTGCGGCTGCGCGAACTCGGCCTCGATCCCGTGGAGGCCACGGCCGTGACCGTCGGCCGCGAAGGCGGGCCCGAGGCCGCAGCCCGCGACGCGCGCTACGCCGCCCTCGACGCCGCCGCCGTCCGCCACGGCGCCGCCGCGATCCTGCTCGGCCACACCCGCGACGACCAGGCCGAAACCGTCCTGCTCGGCCTCGCCCGCGGCTCCGGCATCCGCTCGCTGTCCGGGATGGCGGCGGTCTCCGGGGCCGACGGCCGCTATCGCCGCCCCTTCCTGCAGCTCGACCGGCAGACCGCCCGCAAGGCCTGCATGGTCCAGTCCCTGCCCGTCTGGGACGACCCGCACAACGCCGACCCGGCCTACACCCGCTCCCGGCTGCGCCACGAGGGGCTGCCCGCCCTGGAGAAGGCCCTCGGCAAGGGTGTCGTCGAGGCGCTCGCCCGTACGGCCCAGCTCTCCCGTGACGACGCCGACGCCCTCGACGCCTGGGCGGGCCAGGCCGAGGCCTCCGTGCGGGACGCCGCCGGTCTTCTGGAGTGCGCCAAGCTCTACGCCCTGCCGCCCGCCGTACGCCGTCGGATCCTGCGCCGCGCCGCCATCGAGGCGGGTGCTCCGGCCGGTTCCCTCTTCGCCCGGCACATCGAGGAGGTCGACCGGCTGATCACCGGTTGGCGCGGCCAGGGGGTCATCAATCTCCCCGGCAAAGTCGTCGCCCAGCGCCAGGGTGGCAGACTGGTGATTCGGCAAGGCTGAATCCGGGCCCTCCGGCAGGACCGCTTACGTGGTCGTGGGCGGTCTCGGTGGCCGGTGGGACAACCGAAAGTGATGCGGGTGGACGCGAAAGACATGGGCACCGACCTCAAAGAGGTGCTCATCACCAAGGAAGAGATCGACGCGAAGCTGGTAGAGCTGGCCGCGAAGATCGACGCGGAGTACGCGGGCAAGGACCTGCTCATCGTCGGTGTCCTCAAGGGCGCCGTGATGGTCATGGCCGACCTCGCCCGAACCCTGTCCACCCCCGTCACCATGGACTGGATGGCTGTGTCGTCCTACGGCGCGGGCACCCAGTCCTCCGGTGTCGTGCGGATTCTCAAGGACCTGGACACCGACATCAAGGGCCGTCACGTCCTGATCGTCGAGGACATCATCGACTCCGGTCTGACGCTGTCCTGGCTGATCTCCAACCTCGGCTCGCGCGAGCCCGCCACCCTCAAGGTGTGCACGCTGCTGCGCAAGCCCGAGGCCGCCAAGGTCGCCATCGACGTCGAGTGGGTCGGCTTCGACATCCCCAACGAGTTCGTCGTCGGCTACGGCCTCGACTATGCCGAGAAGTACCGCAATCTCCCGTTCGTCGGTACGCTCGCGCCCCACGTCTACGGCGGCTGAAACCCGAAGGGCCCAAGCCCCGTACGAAGATCGGGAACCTCGGCGGGCCTTTCGCCGTTGGAGCATGCAGACGGGTGCGCCAGCCGTCCCGTGCGGCTCCGCGCGACAAAGCTGGGGTACCGTCAGAAGAACTGTCTTATCAAACTCACTATGGCAGGAGGGACGGGGCGACACCGCTCCGTATGGATGGACGTGAAGCGATACTTCCGTGGGCCGGTCATGTGGATCGTGCTGGCCGTCCTTGCCGTGGTCGTGTTGATGCAGGTCGTCGGCTCGTCCGGCGGCTACAAGACGGTGGACACCGGCCAGGTCATTGCAGCGATCAACGACAACAAGGTCGAGTCGGCCAAGCTCACCACCGGTGACGAGCAGACCATCAAGGTCACGCTCAAGGACGGCGAAAAGGTCAAGGACAGCTCGAAGATCCAGGCGAGCTACATCGGCGACCAAGGCGTGACCATTGCCAACACGCTGCAGACCAAGTACCAGGACAAGCAGATCCCGGACGGATACACAGTCTCGCCGACGAAGCAGAACGCCTTCGTCGGGATCCTGCTGTCCCTGCTCCCCTTCGTCCTCATCGTGGTCGTCTTCCTGTTCCTGATGAATCAGATGCAGGGCGGCGGCTCCCGAGTCATGAACTTCGGGAAGTCCAAGGCCAAGCTCATCACCAAGGACACCCCGAAGACGACTTTCGCCGACGTCGCGGGCTCGGACGAGGCCGTCGAGGAACTCCACGAGATCAAGGAGTTCCTCCAGGAACCGGCGAAGTTCCAGGCCGTCGGCGCCAAGATCCCCAAGGGCGTACTCCTGTACGGCCCGCCCGGTACCGGCAAGACGCTCCTCGCGCGCGCCGTCGCCGGCGAAGCGGGCGTCCCCTTCTACTCGATCTCCGGTTCCGACTTCGTCGAGATGTTCGTCGGTGTCGGTGCCTCCCGGGTCCGTGACCTCTTCGAACAGGCCAAGGCGAACGCCCCGGCGATCGTCTTCGTCGACGAGATCGACGCGGTCGGCCGCCATCGCGGCGCCGGCCTCGGCGGTGGTCACGACGAGCGCGAGCAGACGCTGAACCAGCTGCTCGTCGAGATGGACGGCTTCGACGTGAAGGGCGGCGTGATCCTCATCGCCGCCACGAACCGTCCCGACATCCTCGACCCCGCGCTGCTGCGCCCCGGCCGCTTCGACCGCCAGATCGCGGTCGACCGCCCGGACATGCAGGGCCGTCTGGAGATCCTCAAGGTTCACCAGAAGGGCAAGCCGGTCGCTCCGGACGTCGACCTGTCGGCCGTCGCCCGCCGTACTCCGGGCTTCACCGGCGCGGACCTGTCGAACGTGCTGAACGAAGCGGCGCTCCTCACGGCGCGCAGCGACAAGAAGCTCATCGACAACCACTCGCTGGACGAGGCCATCGACCGCGTCGTGGCGGGCCCGCAGAAGCGGACCCGGATCATGTCGGACAAGGAAAAGAAGATCACCGCGTACCACGAGGGCGGCCACGCCCTGGTCGCGGCGGCTTCCCCGAACTCCGACCCGGTCCACAAGATCACGATCCTGTCGCGCGGGCGGGCCCTCGGTTACACGATGGTCCTGCCGGACGAGGACAAGTACTCGACCACGCGCAACGAGATGCTCGACCAGCTGGCCTACATGCTGGGCGGTCGCGCTGCCGAGGAACTGGTCTTCCACGACCCGACCACCGGCGCCGCGAACGACATCGAGAAGGCCACCGCCACGGCCCGCGCGATGGTCACCCAGTACGGCATGACCGAGCGACTGGGCGCGATCAAGTTCGGCGGCGACAACACCGAGCCGTTCCTCGGCCGTGAGATGGCTCACCAGCGCGACTACTCGGAAGAGGTCGCCGCGCTGGTGGACGAGGAAGTCAAGAAGCTCATCGAGACGGCGCACAACGAGGCCTGGGAGATCCTGGTCGAGAACCGCGACGTCCTCGACAACCTGGTGCTTCAGCTGCTCGAGAAGGAGACGCTGAACAAGGAGCAGATCGCCGAGGTCTTCTCCGCCATCGTCAAGCGCCCGGCCCGGCCCGCCTGGACCGGTTCCTCGCGGCGCACGCCGTCCACCCGTCCGCCGGTGCTCTCCCCCCGGGAGCTCGCACTGACGAACGGCGCCAACGGCGCGACGCCGGCGATCTCCACGGCGAAGTCCACCGCGGTGGAGCCCACCCCGGTGACCGAGCCGGCCCCGGAGGACCGCCCCGAGAGCTGATCCGGCTCCCGGGCGCCCCACCAGGCCCGGAATGGATGCCGCGCCCCCCAGGTTCTAGCCTGGGGGGCGCGGCATTTTTCGTCCGATGTCTTCCATGCCGCGATGAGGCGCGTGACCCACACGCGTGACCCGCACAGGAACGAGGCACCACATGACCGACCCCGTGACGCTGGACGGCGAGGGCGCCATCGGCGAGTTCGACGAGAAGCGCGCCGAGAACGCCGTACGCGAGCTGCTGATCGCGGTCGGCGAGGACCCGGACCGCGAGGGCCTCCGGGAGACCCCGGCACGGGTGGCGCGGGCGTACAGGGAGATATTCGCGGGGCTGTGGCAGCAACCCGAGGACGTGCTGACGACCACCTTCGACCTCGGGCACGACGAGATGGTGCTCGTGAAGGACATCGAGGTGTTCAGCACCTGTGAACACCATCTGGTGCCGTTCAGGGGCGTCGCCCATGTCGGCTACATCCCGTCCACCAGCGGGAAGATCACCGGGCTGTCCAAGCTGGCCCGTCTCGTGGACGTCTACGCACGCCGTCCCCAGGTACAGGAACGTCTCACCACGCAGATCGCCGACTCTCTGATGGAGATCCTGGAGCCGCGTGGCGTGATCGTCGTCATCGAGTGCGAGCACATGTGCATGTCCATGCGGGGCATCCGCAAGCCCGGCGCCAAGACCATCACCTCGGCGGTGCGGGGACAGCTGCGGGACGCGGCGACGCGCAACGAGGCGATGAGCCTGATCATGGCGCGCTGACGGGGCCTGCGCTCACCGGGAAGGCGTCACGCCGGTGACGCCACCCCTTTGTCGTGATCGTCGTCCTCGGGGAGCTTGCAGACGCGCTCCAGGAAGATGGCCGCCGCTATGACAGCGATGCCCGCCAGGACCGAGAAACCGGCGTAGATGGCCTGGTCGCGGCGGGCGGGGATGTCCAGGGACTCCAGCAGGAAGACGCCCGTCCCGCCGTACATGCCGGAGACGAGGGCGGCCACCAGGGCGCTGGACTGGGCGAACACGACCGCGCGGGCCGCCATCAGCGGGTCGACGCCCTTCGCCTCGGGGCGGCGCTCACGCTGGGCCTTGAGCCGGGCGCGCAGCGACAGCGCGGTGGCCGTGAGCACCACGGCGATCAGGGCGAGGACGATGGGCGCGGCCAGCGGGACGCTGGGGAGGGTCCCGATCGAGTTCCACAGGCGGGCTCCGGCCCAGGACAGGATCGCGGCCACGCCGAACACGCCGGCCAGCACCCTGATGCGCAGTTCTCTCACGGTGTCCCTTCAACTCCCCCGAGCCCGCGGGCATGGACATCCCGCGGGCAGTGGTCCTGTCGACCTTAACGACTACTCGGGCAGGTGGAGTTCCAGGTCCTTGCGTGCCGCGACGCCCTCGCGGGTCACGGTGTCGAGCAGACCGGCGACCGTGCCGCGGCCGGGCAGCTGGG
The DNA here is from genome assembly GCF_045041255.1 of Streptomyces sp. NBC_00080. NCBI lineage: Bacteria > Bacillati > Actinomycetota > Actinomycetes > Kitasatosporales > Streptomycetaceae > Streptomyces > Streptomyces sp. NBC_00080. Next base: position 4,223,153 of record NZ_CP108235.1, on the reverse strand, counting down.
CCTCGGGTTCCACGTCGTGCCAGGGGGCGAGGACGAAGGCGCGTTCGTGGGCGCGGGGGTGGGGGAGGGTGAGGTGCGGATCGTCGTCCACGACGTCGGCGTACGCGACGATGTCGACGTCGAGCGTGCGCGCGCCCCAGCGCTCGTCGCGCACCCGGTGGAAGGCCTCCTCGACCGCGTGCGCCCGCTCCAGCAGCGAGGACGGCGGGAGGGTCGTCTTCAGCACCACCACCGCGTTGAAGTACGAGGGCTGGCTGCCGGGCTCGACGCCCCAGGGCTCCGTCTCGTACACCGGGGAGACGGCCTTGATGCGGACCCCGGGGGTGTCCTCGAGGGCGTCGATGGCGCCCTGGAGGGTCTCCAGGCGGTTGCCCAGGTTGGAGCCGAGGGCGATCACGGCCCGCTGGGGATTGTGCAGGGTGGTGTCGGCGGCGTCGACCTTCTCCACGACGGAGGCGGGTACCGGCTGTACGGTCGGGTCGCTGTGACCCTCGGTGAAGAACGCGGTCATGCTCGGCTCCGGATGATGGTGACGGTCACGTCGTCGAAGGGGACCGTGATCGGCGCGTCCGGTTTGTGGACGCAGACCTCGACCTTCTGGACCCCTTCGTGCTTCAGACAGGCCTGGGCGATGCGCTCGGCGAGCGTCTCGATGAGGTCGACGGGATCGCCCTGGACGACGGCGACGACCTCCTCCGCCACGATGCCGTAGTGGACGGTCTTCGCCAGGTCGTCGTCGGCCGCGGCCGGTCGGGTGTCCAGGCCCAGGACGAGGTCCACGATGAAGGTCTGGCCCTCCTCGCGTTCCTTGGGGAACACGCCGTGGTACCCGCGGGCCTTCAGGCCGCGCAGCGCGACACGATCCACGCGAATCACTCCTGCAGTCGTCGGTTTCGGCCGGTGCGTCCGGGTGCGGGCGGCACCCCGGCCTCGAACGAATCTACCCGCGAGCACTGACGGACCCGGGCTCCGGCCACGGTGGCCCGGGCCGGAGTCAGGACTTTTCACCGGGTGTTTCCCTGCGGGAACCCGGCTGCTCACGGGCTGGTAGCCGCCCCTACCCACGGTTCGTGATTCCAACCACTTCTTGGTCCCTGTGGGGCATCTCGGGGCCTCCTGCCCCCTTCCTGTGGTCCGCCTACCCGCTCAGGAGGGGGTCTCGTCACTCTCGGGCTCTTCGGGACCGTCGGCTTCGTCGTTCTCCGTCAGCACCGGGGAGGCGTGGTGCGACCACAGCTTCCATCCGTCGGAGGTGCGACGGAACACGTTCGTGGCGACCACCAGCTGGCCGACGAGCGGCCCGAGCTCCTCGCCGTCCTCCGGCGCCGGGCCGCCGCTGAGGATGTTCTCGGTGCAGTTCACCAGTGCCGTGTCGCCGGTGACGGAGACATGCACGTCGGTGAGGAAGAACTGGATGTAGTCGGTGTTCGCCATGATCAGCGCGTACGACCGCAGCACGTCGCCCCGGCCGGTGAGCACGGGCCAGCCCGGGTGCACGCAGGAGATCACGCCGACGTCCGCCGGGTCGTGGTAGGTCTCGTCCACGCCCAGGTCGGCCGGGGTGAGCCAGAGCGCGGACACCCCGTCGAAGTCGCCTTGCTCCAAGGCCTCGTAGAAGGCGGTGTTGGCGGCCTCGACCTGCTCGACGTCGGTGTGGGGGGCGCTCACCGGACTCCTTCTGCGCCGCTCGGGCCGTGTCCGCCGCGGCGTGCGTCCGGGGGCGCGGGTTCGCCCGTGGCGGTGTCCGCCGGGCGTGGTGCGCCCGCGCCGGGCGCGCTGCCTTCCTCGCGCGCCCCCTCCACGGCACGGGCGACCCGTACCGCGTCCGCCGTCGCGCGCACCTCGTGCACGCGGACCGCCCAGGCGCCTGCCTCCGCCGCGAGGGCCGAGACGGCGGCGGTGGCGGCGTCGCGCTCGCGTGCGGGCGGCGGCGCGCCCTCCGGGCCGGCCAGGACACGCCCGAGGAACCGCTTTCGGGAGGCCGCGACGAGCAGCGGGTGACCGAGGGCGTGCAGCCGGTCGAGGTGGGCCAGCAGGGCGAGGTCCTGATCGGCCTCCTTGGAGAAGCCGAGACCCGGGTCGACGACGATGCGGTCGGGGGAGACGCCGCCCGCCAGGACGGCCTCCACGCGCGCGTGGAGCTCGTCCACGACCTCGGCGACGACATCGGTGTAGACGCCTCTGACGTTGCCGCCCTCGAGGAAGCCGCGCCAGTGCATGACGACGAAGGGGGCGCCCGTGTCCGCGACGGCCGGGATCATCGCCGGGTCGGCGAGGCCGCCGCTGACGTCGTTGACGAGGGCGGCACCGGCCGCGAGGGCCCGGGCGGCGACGGAGGCGCGCATCGTGTCGACGGAGACGACCACACCCTCGGAGGCGAGACCGCGGACCACGGGGATGACCCGGCGAAGCTCCTCGGTCTCGTCGACCCGGCTGGCGCCGGGGCGGGTGGACTCGCCGCCGACGTCCACGAGGTCCGCGCCCTCGGCGACGAGGTGGAGGCCGTGCTTGACGGCGGCCGTCGTGTCGAACCAGCGGCCGCCGTCGGAGAAGGAGTCGGGGGTCACGTTGACGACTCCCATGACCGCGCAGCGGTCCCATTCCGGAAGACCGACGACGCGCCCGCGTCCGCTCTGCTTGCTCATGCGTTCAGCGTAGGCCCAGCAGGGGGCCGTGCCGCGGTGCGGCCCGGGTGGAAGCCCCGGAGCCGGGCAGGGGCGCCACCGGGGCCTGTCTCGTGGCGCGGGCCCGATGCCCGCCGGGCCGGCATCGCCGCGCCTACGCCGCGCGTACGTCTCTCTCCGCCACCGCGTGCGTGCACACGCGTGCCGCTGTGGAGCGGCGGCGCAGGAAGCGCGGCAGCGGGAGGGCGAGGCTGACGAAGCCTTCGGCCTGCATGGCGGCGAAGCCGATGCGGGGAAGGTCGCCGGAGGCCCGGTAGACGACGAAGCGGGGCTCCCAGCGCGGCTGGAACTTGGCGTTGAACTTGTACAGCGACTCGATCTGGAACCAGCGGGACAGGAACACCAGCAGCCCGCGCCAGGCCCGCAGGACCGGGCCCGCGCCGATCTTCTCGCCGCGCGCCAGTGCCGAGCGGAACATGGCGAAGTTCAGCGACACGCGCGCGATGCCGAACTTCGGGGCGGCCTGGAGAGCGGCGACGATCAGGAGTTCGTTCATGCCCGGGTCGGCCGAGCGGTCGCGGCGCATCAGGTCCAGGGAGGCGCCGTCCGGGCCCCAGGGCACGAAGTGCAGGATCGCCTTCAGGTCGCCGTACTCGCCGGGGATCTCGTCGGCCTTGTGCGCGGTGGCGATGAGGCAGTCCCCGTCGGCGGCGTCACCGACGCGGCCCAGGGCCATCGAGAAGCCGCGCTCGGTGTCGGTGCCGCGCCAGTCCTCGGAGGCCCGCCGGATGCGCTCCAGTTCGGCCTCTCCGAGGTCACGGACGCGCCGTACCCGGGTCTCGTAACCGGCGCGTTCGATGCGTTTGACCATTTGGCGCACGTTGCGCATCGCGCGTCCGGCCAGGGAGAAATCCGCGACGTCCACCACCGCCTCGTCACCCAGCTCGAGCGCGTCGAGACCGGTCTCACGGGTCCAGACCTCGCCGCCCGTCTCCGAGCAGCCCATGACGGCGGGCGTCCAGGAGTGGGCCTTGGCCTCGTCCATGAAGCGTTCGATGGCGCCCGGCCAGGCCTCGACGTCGCCGATGGGGTCGCCGCTGGCGAGCATCACGCCGGAGACGACGCGGTAGGTCACCGCCGCCTTGCCGCTGGGCGAGAAGACCACGGCCTTGTCGCGGCGCAGTGCGAAGTGGCCCAGGGAGTCGCGGCGGCCGTGTTTGTCCAGCAGGGCACGCAGGCGTACCTCGTCCTCCTCCGTGAGGCGGGCGGCCGGGTGCTCGGGGCGGAAGGCGAGGTAGATCGTGGTGACCGCGGTGATCCAGCCGAGGGCGCCCAGGGAGAAGGCGACGGTCCAGGAGGTGTTGCCCTGGTAGTCGACCGGACCCTCGAAGCCGAAGAGGCCGTAGAGGACGTGCGTAATGCGATCGGCCAGGCTCGGGTCGCCGATCAGGCGCCGCGGGTGGACGCTGACGATGATCAGACCCAGACCGAGGGAACCGGCGCCCATGAGGACGAAGTTGGCGAGCGCGCGCCAGCGGCTGCGCGGGTCGGGCAGTGCCGCGAACTGGTCGCGGTGCAGCAGCAGCGGGACCAGGAGCGCGACCGAGATGAGCGCGCCCACGATCGAGTGCCGGTACACGAACTGGGCCACCGCGCCCGCCGGGAGCAGCACCACCGCCGCGCGCCACGCGCGCCGCTTGCCGCGCCTGAGGCCATGGGCGAGCAGCAGCAGCAGGACGCCGGCGCTGAGCGACAGCGCCGCGGCGAACGGCCCGAACGAGCCGGGCAGCACCTCGGCGAAGGTGTGCATACGACTGTGCCGGAACCGCGGGAAGACGCCTCCGGCGACATCCAGCAGGCCCACGAGGGCACAGGCGCGGGCGACCAGGGCAGGGACGGACTCGGGGCGCGGACCTCGCACTATCTGCCGCACCCGGCTTGATCGGTGCGGAACCCCGCCCGACATTTCCCCATCTTGAGTGACAGACATCGCATCCCGTAGTTCCGCGAGAGACCTTGGACCCGGGCCCGATTCGGGCATCCGGCGACATTGCGCCCTCTAGGACGGTGTCTTGAGGAGAGAGGTTCACTCGTCTTCTCAAAGCCACTGAAAAGGCGAAGGAAAGTCCGGGACAAGCCCTCGCGAAGGAGTCGGGGGAGCGGGCGTGATCCCGGACGGAGAGCAGGCAGGAAACCACCGCATGGGGCTCACGAGCGACAAAACGCTGCTGCTGTCAGTGCTGTTCGCCTTACTGCTGTTCGTCGGCACGGTCTGGCAGTGGCCGCGCCTTGCCCGAACCGGCTGGCGGGCCGTCAGCGGGCGGGTCGGGCTGCTGCTCGCCACCCAGTTGGCGCTGTTCGTCTCCGTGGGGCTGACCGCCAACCAGGCGTTCGGCTTCTACGCCAGCTGGGCGGATCTGTTCGGCCGGGAGACGGACCAGGGCGTGGTCGTCGACCACGCGGCGGGCGGCGCCCCGGCGGGGCCGCTGCGGGTGGTCGACACCCGGCGCGTGGACGGTGGCGGCAGCCCGCGTCCGCAGTACGGCGGACAGATCCAGAAGGTCGCCGTCGACGGACGTACGACACACATAGCCACGCCGGCGTACGTGTACCTGCCGCCGGAGTACTTCGACCCGCAGTACCGCACGCGTACGTTCCCCGCGGCCGTCGTCCTCACGGGCTACCCCGGAACGGCGGAGGCGCTGGTGGACAAGCTGCACTACCCGCGTACCGCGCGGCAGCTCGCCAAGGACGGGCGCATGCAGCCGATGATCCTGGTGATGATGCGGCCGACGGTGGCGCCGCCGCGCGACACCGAGTGCGTGGACATCCCGGGCGGCCCGCAGACCGAGTCGTTCTTCGCCAAGGACTTGCCGGACGCCGTGACGGCCCACTACCGGGTGACCAGGAAGCCCGGCAGCTGGGGCATCATCGGCGACTCCACGGGCGGCTACTGCGCGCTGAAGCTGGCGATGCACCACCCGGAGGTCTACGGGGCGGGCGCGGGCCTGTCGGCGTACTACAAGGCGCCGACCGATCCGACCACGGGCGACCTCTTCCACGGGAACGCGACCCTGCGCAACGAGGCGGATCTGCACTGGTTTCTGAAGAATCGTTCCGCTCCCGACACCTCGTTGCTCGTCACCAGCAGCAAGGTCGGAGAATCCAACTTCAAGGCCACGCAGAAGTTCATAGGGCTGGCGAAGGCCACGGGCAAGACCAGGATCTCGTCGATCATCCTGGAAAGCGGCGGGCACAACTTCAACACCTGGCGGCGGGAGATCCCGCCGACGCTCGAGTGGATCAGCGGGCGGTTGAGCGACGGGTGAGGGGCGCCCGACGGCGGGGGCCGGGCGGCGGGCGCCGAATGCCGAATGCCTGAGGCGGGGCGGCGGGCGTCGAATGCCGGGGCGGGGCGGCGGGCGTCGAAGAGGAGGCTGACGGGCGCCGCGGAGGGGTCTGACGGGCGTCGAAGAGGGGTCTGACGGGCATCGAAGGCCGGGTGTGCCGGGTGGCTCGGCCGGGGTTCATGAGGGCTGTTCGGGGCACCCCGGCAGGAAATGATCTTGCTTCTCGTCGAATTCCGTGACCGCGTTGTTTCCTGATGCCCTGTGAAGACTTGGGTATGGCCGTGTTTTTGCGGGGCGGGGCGCCAACATTCGCCTACGCGCGGTAAGTTTCTGGCCATGCCACGTGGACGTCACCGCCATTCCCCGCCTTTGCACAGGCTGCTGCCTCCCTCGGCAATCGCAGGCGTCTCCCTTGTCTGCGCCCTCGGCCCCTGGGTGTTCACGGAGCCGATGGCGCTCCGTGGTCTGGCCGCGGCCGCCGCGGCGACGGCGATCCTCGGCGCGTACGTGATGCGCCGCTGGGACGTGCAGGCCGGCAAGCAGGTCGCCGACCTGGCACGCGCGCGTGCCGGCGACGAGTGGCGCTACGAGGAACGGGTCGCCGAACTGGAGAGCGACCTCGACGAATCACGTGAGCTGCGCGTCAAGCTGGAGCAGCGCCTGCGGTCCAAGCGCACCGAACTGGCGGGCCTGCGCAACGAGCACGCCGCGCTGCTGCGCCGCTATGCCACGGCGGAGACCGAGCGGGCCAGCGCCCTGGAGGGCCGCCGGCTGCTCGAGATAGAAGCGGCGCCCACGCCCGCGCTGCCCGCCGCGCGCGCGGCGCAGGACGCGGAGCCGGCCGGCGCGGTCGTCGCGCGGGAGGCCGAGGACGTCGACGACACCAAGGACTCCGGGGGCACCGAAGGCACGGATGCCGTCGAGGCGTCGGCCGGAGCCGAGGAGTCGGCCGGGGAGGCCGTGTTCGACGACTCTGCCGACTCTGCCGACTCTGCCGATTCTGGCGACTCCGCCGGGTCCGGCGATGCCACCGCCGAGCCGGTCGCGGAGACCGGGGCGGCCGGGGAGAGCGCGGAGGCCGGGGAGACCGAGGAGGAGCCGACGGATTCGGCGGTCTTCTCGCCCGCGGGGTCCAAACTGTTCCTGCGGGCCCAGGCGGCGCTGGCCCGGTTCGACACCGACGGCGTCAAGGCCGCGAAGATCGAGGACCACGCCGAGGACGAGCCCGCGCGGGCGACTTCCGCGGACGTCGGCGCCACAGCCGTCGGCGGCGACGCGGAGGCCGCGCAGGAGGACGAAGCACAGGGGAAGCCCGAGGCGGTCGACGAGCACGCGCGCGCGGCCGCCCCCCACACGGTTGCCGAGGCCGAAACGGTGTCGGACGACCGGAGCGCGGACGACGAGAGTGCGGAGGACCAGGCCCCGGGTGACCGGGCCGCCGCCGCTGACGCGGACGACGCGGAGGAGAACGCCGCGGAGCCGGTGACTTCGGAAGCGGCCGTGGTCGGTTCGGAAGCAGCCGTGGTCGGTGAGCGTCTGGACCACGCGGAGACCGTGCGGCCCGCGCCGCCGGTGTACTCCGCCCCCGTCAGCGCCCCCACCGGCGCCTCCGCCCCGTCCGCCACCGCGGCCGGTGCGCTCGTCCCCCGTCCCGCCGGCGCCGTGCAGCGCCGCCCCTCCGGCCACTTCGCCGTGCCGACCGCCGTGGCCGTCGTACCGGCCGCGCAGCCCGTACGGCGTCCGACGGCCGAGGGAGGCTTCGACTTCTTCGGTACGAAGAGCGCGTCGGCGCCCTACGCCCTGGAGGCGGTGCAGAACGAGGACCTGGCCGATGTCGTCGGTCAGGAGGCCCTCGCCCTGCACAAGGCCGAGTCCGAGGCGGAGTTCAAGCCGCTGGACGAGGCGGCGCGCGGTGTGGGCCAGGTGATCGACCTGACAGCCCACGACGAGACGGAGCACATCGACCTTCAGGGACTGCGCAGCGCCGTCTCCTGAGGTGTCCTACGCCATCCACCGGTCGGACCGGGCGTCCAGGCGCCCGGTCCGTGACCGTTCGGCCTGGCTCCGGAGCAGCTCCGCGGCCTCCTGTGCGTCCCGCAGCCGGGCTGTGACGGTCTTGTCGGCCCCCGTGTCCACATGGACGTCCGCGAGCCGCCAGAGGCGCTGCCAGGGCCCCTGTGTCAGTCGCACGCTCTGGACCTTGGCGTGCGGGACGAGCGCCAGGCTGCGGCGCAGCAGTCCGTGCCGGGTGGCGAACACCGCGTCCGTGACGGCGATCCCGTAGCCCCGCCACCACAGCGGAACGCACCGCCCGGCCCGCCGCGGCGGCCGCGACAGCGAGGTCCCGGCCGGGACGCTCACCCCGGGCAGTACGCGCGTCACGACGGCCTCCGCGGCCTCGCGCGGGGCGACCGGCACGAGTACGGAGTTGGCCGAGCCGGCCACGTCGAGCTCGACCCGGACCCACCCGCGCCGCCGCCACAGCAGCGGCTGCACGATCCGTACGGTCTGCACCCGCCCGGGCGGCACCGTCTCGTGCGTACGGTCCAGCAGCCCATGGTCGATCCGCAGCCCGTCCGGCGACTCGCCGACCGTCCAGTCGTACTCGCCGACGAACCGCCCCACGCTGCTCGCGCCCGCCGCGCCGAGCAGCGGCACGCCGGTCGCGAGGACCGTCCACACGCTGTGGGTGGCCAGCCACAGCAGCGGTGGCACGACGAGCGCGGCGACCAGCGCGCCCCAGGTCGCGCCGGTCAGTACCAGCGCGATCGCGAGTTCGCGCGGCGGTACGCGCAGCAGCTCGCGCGCGGGCGCCTCGCCCACCTCGTGCGCCGTCTCCGGCGCGAAACCCGCCGCCCGCGCGAGCAGCTCAGCCCGCAGCACCCGGGCCTCCTCCTCGCCCAGGAAGGCGAGTTCGTCCTTCTTCTCGGCGCCGACCACGTCGAGCCGGAGCTTCGCGACGCCCGCGATCCGCGCGAGCAGCGGCTGACTGACGTCGATCGCCTGGATGCGCTCCAGCCGGATGTGCGCGGCGCGCCGGAACAGCAGGCCGGTCCGGATGCGCAGTTCGCTGTCGGTCACCGAGAAATGGGTGAACCACCAGGTCAGAAAGCCGTAGAGGGAAGCCGCGGGGACGAGGACGGCGAGCGAGATCAGCAGGGTCGTGGTGGTCAGCCGGGTCAGCTGCTCCTGCGCCTGGTTGGGGTCGTGCACGGCCCACCCGACGAGGACCGCGATCGGCGCCCACGCCCGCCGGAACGGTGTGACGGGGTGCAGTCGTCGTTCGGTGACGGGCCGTTCGGGGTGGGTGCCGGGAGGGTCCGGTGTACCCGCTGTCTCCGCCGGCTCCGGGGTGTCCGCAATGTTCGCTTTCTCTGCGGTGTCCGCAGTGTTCGCGGCCTCCGCTGTGGCGGGTACGTCGGGTACGCCGTCCTCGACGCCCGGGGTCGTCACAGCCCCGCCGATCGGGCCTCGCCGAGTTGGGTGAGCCGGTCGCGCAGCCGTTCCGCCTCGGCCGGGTCCAGGCCCGGGATGGTCGCGTCGGTCGCGGCGGCCGCGGTGTGCAGCTGGACGCTGGCCAGGCCGAAGTGCCGTTCGACGGGCCCGGAGGTGACCTCGACGAGCTGCATACGCCCGTACGGCACCACGGTCTCCTCCCGCCACAGCACGCCCCGGCTGATCAGCAGGTCGTCGGCCCGCTCGGCGTACCGCCAGGAGTGCCAGTTGCGGCCGAGCAGCACCCAGCCCCATCCGATGCCGGCCAGGGGCAGCAGCGCGAACGCGGCCCACGCGGGGCCGACGAGCAGCCCGAGCAGCAGCCCGGCGCCGACGGCCGCCAGCCCCAGCCACACCACCAGCAACAGCCGCCGCATCCGCAACAGTCCCGGCGGCAGTCCGATCCACTCCGGTCCGGCCGCCGTCGTCCCCACGCCACCCGGGCTCCCCGTTTCCATACCGTCAGCGTACGGAGCGGAGCACGTAGGGGAGACTGTGCCCATGACTCCTACGACGGAGACCACGGTCGGGATCGGCGGTGCCGCGGAGAGCACCGACATGGTGCTCAACATCGGCCCCCAGCACCCCTCCACGCACGGTGTGCTGCGGCTGCGGCTCGTCCTGGACGGCGAGCGCATCCGGCAGGCGGAACCGGTGATCGGCTACATGCACCGCGGCGCGGAGAAGCTGTTCGAGGCGCGTGACTACCGCCAGATCATCATGCTGGCCAACCGCCACGACTGGCTGTCGGCCTTCTCGAACGAGCTGGGCGTGGTCCTCGCGGTGGAGCGGATGCTCGGCATGGAGGTCCCCCCGCGCGCGGTGTGGACCCGTACCCTGCTCGCCGAGCTGAACCGGGTGCTGAACCACCTGATGTTCCTGGGGTCGTACCCCCTGGAGCTGGGCGGCATCACGCCGGTCTTCTACGCCTTCCGTGAGCGCGAAGTGCTCCAGAACGTGATGGAGGAGGTCTCCGGCGGGCGCATGCACTACATGTTCAACCGCGTCGGCGGCCTCAAGGAGGACCTGCCGGCCGGATGGGCCGCACGCGCGCGTGGCGCCGTCGCCGCCGTGCGCTCGCGCATGGACGTCTTCGACGATCTGGTGGTCGGCAACGAGATCTTCCGGGGGCGCACGCGGGACGTGGGAACGCTCGCGCCGGAGTACGTGCACGCGTACGGCGTGAGCGGGCCGATCGCGCGCGCCTCGGGTGTCGACTTCGACCTGCGCCGGGACGAGCCCTATCTCGCGTACGGGGAGCTGCGGGACACCCTCAAGGTGGTGACCCGGACCGAGGGCGACTGTCTCGCGCGCTTCGAGTGCCTCCTGGAGCAGACGTACAACGCGCTCGACCTCGCGGACGCCTGTCTGGACCGTCTCGCGGAGCTGCCGCCCGGTCCGATCAACCAGCGGCTCCCGAAGGTCCTCAAGGCGCCCGAGGGGCACACGTACGCGTGGACCGAGAACCCCCTCGGCATCAACGGCTACTACCTCGTCAGCAAGGGCGAGAAGACCCCGTACCGGCTGAAGCTCCGCTCGGCCTCGTACAACAACATCCAGGCGCTGACCGAACTGCTGCCGGGCACCCTCGTCTCGGACATGGTGGCGATCCTCGGGTCGATGTTCTTCGTGGTGGGGGACATCGACAAGTAGGCCGGGCGGCGGCCGGGGCATGCCGCGGGCGGTCAGCCGGTTTGGGCTTCCGGGTCGAGCGGGTGGGGAATTCCGACCGGCTGGAGCAGCCATCCGAAGTCGCCCAGTCCGCCCGGCGCGAGGAGCTCCGCGGCCTCTCCGGCGCTCGAGAGGGCGCGCACGTACGCGGAGGGGTCCGTGGACGCCAGCGCCAGCGGGGGGCGCGCGCCGGCGATGCCCAGGGCGCGCAGCGCGGCGCGTTGGGTGAGCAGGCGCGCGCCGACGGCAGCCCGCGCCGTGCCCTTCGCCGCCGTCGCTCCCGCCTCCGCGCACGCGTCCAGCGCGACGTGGGCCGTGATGTCGCAGGAACCGTCCGGCACGGGTGCCGTCTCGCGCCCCTCCCGGAAGCCGGTGAGCGTTCCGAACGGGGGGCGCGCGTCCGCCGTGTGCGCGTAGTCCACCGCCACCGCGAGCCCGCCCTCGAGGCACGAGACGGCGGACGCCCAGGCCGTGTCCCGGGGCAGCCCGATCTCCGCGCGCAGCCCCTCCTCGCCCGCCGTCGGCCACCACCGCGCGAGCCACTCCGCCTCCGCGCCGGACACCCCCTCGCCGAGCCGCTCGGCCCCGGTGTCCCGGACGAGCACCAGCCGCGCCACGCCCGCGGAGTCGACCTCCGCGACCTCGACGGGCACGTTGTCCAGCCACTCGTTGGCGAACAGCAGCCCGGTGAGCTGCCGTGGAGGCTCGGGGAGCCACGCGATCCGATGAGCGAGGCCCGCGGGGCGGTCGGCGAGTTCGACGGCGTACGCGCGTGTGCGTGCCGCCACCTCGGCGGGGAGCGCGGCCAGCACTCCGGTGACCAGTTCGCCCCGCCCGGCCGCCATGTCGACGAAGTCGAGCGAGGAGGGCCGGCCCAGCGCCTCGTCGACCCGGCACAGCAGCCGGGCCACGGCAGCGGCGAACAGCGGCGACGCGTGCACGGACGTACGGAAGTGTCCGGCCGGGCCCTCGGAGCGCCGGTAGAAGCCGCCCGTTCCGTCCACGCCGTACAGCGCCGCCTGCGTCGCCGCCCGCCAGCCGCGCCACCCGCCCGAGCCCGTCACCTTGTCCACCACCCGGTCAGACTAGGCGTACAGGTGATCACGGCATCCACCTTGCGGAGTACGCGCGCCCGGACCGGATCGGTCCTCCGGTTGACCCTGCACGCATCGGGCTTCCCTACGCTGGGTTACGTGCAGCGCCTCTATGACTTCCTCCGCAGACACCCGACCGGGGTTGACGGCTTCTGGGCCCTCGTCCTGTTCGGGATCTCCGCGGCTGCCGGAACCGCGGGCCAGGACCGCGGCGGCACCGACTCCATGGCGCTGCTGGTGCCGGTCGTGTTCCTGTTGTGCCTGGTCATCGCCATGCGTCGGCGTATGCCCGAGCAGATGCTCGTGCTTGCCGCGGCGCTCGGACTGGCCCAGCTGGTGCTGAACGTCGGGGTCACGGCGGCCGACTTCTCCCTGCTGGTGATCGTCTACACGGTCGCCGCGACCGGCGCCCGCTGGGCCTCCCGCCTCGCACTGGTCATGGCGCTGAGCGCGGCCACCCTGGCGCAGGTGCGCTGGCCGCACGAGAACGCGAGCGTGCCGGGCCAGGTCGCGGTCATCGTCTTCCAGACGGTGCCGTTCGCCCTCGCCTGGGTGCTGGGCGACTCCATTCGCACCCGTCGCGCGTACTTCGCGCAGCTGGAGGAGCGCGCGGCCCGCCTGGAGAAGGAGCGCGAGGCGCAGGCGAAGGTCGCGGTCGCCGCCGAGCGCGCCCGTATCGCGCGGGAGCTGCACGACGTCGTCGCGCACAACGTGTCGGTGATGGTGGTGCAGGCCGACGGTGCCGCCTATGTCCTCGACGCCGCACCCGACCAGGCGAAGAAGGCCCTGGAGACGATCTCCTCCACGGGTCGCCAGGCCCTCGCCGAGATGCGCCGCCTGCTGGGCGTACTGCGCACCGGCGAGCACCAGGAGGGCGGCGAGTACGTGCCGCAGCCCGACGTCGAGCAGATCGAGGACCTCGTCGAGCAGTGCCGCGGCTCGGGCCTGCCGGTGGACTTCAAGGTCGAGGGCACGCCGCGGCCGCTGCCCAGCGGCGTCGAGCTGACGGCGTACCGGATCGTGCAGGAGGCGCTGACCAACACGCGCAAGCACGGGGGGCCCAACACCGGCGCGAGCGTGCGCCTGGTCTACTTCGACGACGGTCTCGGCCTGCTCGTCGAGGACGACGGCAAGGGCGCCCCGCACGAGCTGTACGAGGAGGGTGGCGCCGACGGCGCGGGTCACGGCCTGATCGGCATGCGCGAGCGCGTCGGCATGGTGGGCGGAACCCTGGACGCGGGCCCGCGGCCCGGCGGAGGATTCCGCATCAGCGCTCTGCTCCCGCTCAAACCCGCGCACTGAAGCCGACGCACGCCCTGGTGACACCTGTCACGCCCCCCGACGCACTCGCACCGGCCGACGAAAACCGAAGAAACAAAAGAGACAGAAGAAACGGAAGAGGACTCGATGACGATCCGCGTGATGCTCGTCGACGACCAGGTGCTGCTGCGCACCGGGTTCCGGATGGTGCTCGCCGCCCAGCCGGACATGGAGGTCGTGGCGGAGGCGGGCGACGGAGTCGAGGCCCTCCAGGTGGTGCGTTCCACGGCGGTCGACGTCGTGCTCATGGACGTCCGTATGCCGAAGCTGGACGGCGTGGAGGCCACCCGGCGCATCTGTGCCGAGGCCGAACCGCCCAAGGTGCTGATCCTGACCACCTTCGACCTGGACGAGTACGCGTTCTCCGGGCTGAAGGCGGGTGCCTCCGGGTTCATGCTCAAGGACGTGCCGCCGGGCGAGCTCCTCGCCGCCATCCGCTCCGTGCACAGCGGCGACGCGGTGGTCGCCCCGTCCACCACCCGCCGCCTTCTGGACCGGTTCGCGCCGATGCTGCCCACCACCGGCAGGGAGCCCCGCCACAAGGAGCTGGAGCGCCTCACGGAGCGGGAGCGCGAGGTCATGGTGCTGGTCGCCCAGGGGCTGTCCAACGGGGAGATCGCGGCCCGGCTGGTGCTGTCCGAGGCGACCGTGAAGACCCACGTGGGCCGCATCCTGACCAAGCTGGGGCTGCGCGACCGGGTCCAGGTGGTGGTCCTCGCGTACGAGACGGGCATCGTCCGGGCCGGCGGCCACGGCTGACCCGCACCGGCCCGTGCGGCCTCCACGGGGCGCCGACGGCTAGCGGAGCATTCCCTCCAGGAAGTCGCTGCCCAGCCGGGCCACCACCGTCACGTCGAGCTGGTGCAGTACATAGCGACCGCGCCGACGGGTGGTGAGCAGGCCCGCCTTCTTCAGGACGGCGAGGTGCCGGGATATCTCGGGGGCCGTCATGCCGTGCACCTGGGCCAGCTCGGTCGTGGTGTACGCACTGCGGGCCAGCAGACGGCAGATCCGCATCCGCACGGGATGGGACAGCGCCTTCATCCGCAGCGTCAGCTGCTCCACCGAGGACGGCGAGGCCAGCTCCGGCGAGCCGACCGGGTAATGCAGCACCGGCTGCCAGCCGTACCGGTGCAGCACCATCAGGTGCGGCCAGCCGAGGCTCGTCGGCACCAGCAGCAGGCCGCCGTCCCCGGTGGCGCTGCGGCCCTGGACCAGCTTGTCCACGGTGATCCGCGCGGCGTCCACGTCGAGCGTCACCGCCGAGGACACCGAGGCGAGTGCCTCCGCCAGGCCCTTGCGGCGCAGAAGATCCGTCTTGTAGCGGGCGTCCGTGGCGAGAGGGAGGCGCACCCGGGCCCAGACGTCGGCGAAGAACGCCTCGTCGCAGTCCTCCAGGAACTGCCTCAGCCACGCACGCACGCGGGGTGGGTCGTCCAGCAGCCGCTGAGTGAACCGCACCTGCCGCGGCCCGCGCGTGGCGGCCAGCTCGAAGGCGCGCCTGCGCAGCTTCGCGTCGGCGAGCACGCTGGCGCTCGGCACGTCGTACCCGGGCGCGCAGGTGAACTCCAGGGCGGAGTCCACGAACTGCTCGTCCGTCAGCTTGTCCAGGAGATCGAGTTCCTCGGCGAGCGTGGCCCCGGGGAGCGTGCTTCTGCCCGGGATGCCCGCGTACGGCAGGAAGATGTCCGAGAACGTCGTCCGCCACAGGAAGTCGGCCTCGCACATCCGGTCCGCCAGATGCGAGTCGAGCCCGGCGGTCACGCCGGTGACCCAGCCCTGAAGGCCGGGATGGTGCCCCGGCTCGGACAGCGCGTGCAGCGCCATGCCGAGCTCGGCCAGGGGCGAGGGCACGACCGCGACCCTCTCCGGCCGCAGCCCCGCGATGTCGATGCTCAGGCTCATGCCCTCATGGTGCACCGCGCCACCGACAACGCGGTCCTCGATTGACGGCCGCCGTCAATCGACGCGACGCCGGGCGTCGGCCGGGCGCAGCCTGAAGAGGCCGGGGCAGCCGCGGAACAGGCCTCAGAACTCCTTTCCGCCTGTCCTGCCCTGCCCGGACCACGACCGGGCGCGGCCATGTCCGGGCACCGTCCGGACGACGTTCGTTCCGAGAGGGATCAGCCATGAGCATCACGCAGCAGTACGCCCTCGACGCCTACCGGGCCAGGCAGCACGGCGAGCCCGTCGTGCCCGCGCCCGGCGCCCACGACTGGCAGGTGATGCGCGAGCTGCGGGACTACCAGCAGTTCCGCGCGGTTCTCGCGGGCCGACCCGCCCGCGGGCGGCTGCGGAAGGCCCTGGCCCGCCTGCTGCGCCCGCGTCCTACCTGCTGACCACCTCGGCCACCCGGCCCACGAAGTCCACGACCGCCGCCCTCACGTCGTCCGCCGTCCACGTCAGTCCGGCGGAGCTGACGGTGACCTCGGTGTACGACAGCCCCGGCCCGCCGCGGCTCCAGCCGCCGACGAAGAGCATCGCCTTCGTCTGCTCGGCCTGGAGCGCCGCCGCCTCGGCGAGCACGTCGGCCTCGTACGGCAGCCAGACCTGGAACTCGTGCGTGTGCGGCACCTCGGGATGCACGCGTGCCCACGGCACGCCCGCTTCGGCGAACCCCTCGCGCAGCGCGGCGGCCACCACGCGCGCGTGGATCACGTACTCCGGCAGCCGGGGCAGTTCCCGCTCCAGGCCGACGAGTGCCGCCAGGGCGGTGGGGAACTGCTGGAAGACCATCCCGCCGTAGCGGTGCCGCCACGTCTTCGCCTCGTCCACCAGCGTCTTCGGTCCGGCGAGCGCGGCGCCGCCGAAGCCGTCGAGGGACTTGTAGAACGACACGTAGACGCTGTCGGCCAGGTCCGCTATCTCCCGCAGGGGGCGGCCGAAGTGGTGGGTCGTCTCCCACAGGCGCGCGCCGTCGAAGTGCACCACCGCGTCGCGCTCGCGTGCCGCCTCCACGACCTCGGTCAGCTCCTCCCAGGAGGGCAGCACATAACCGGCGTCCCTGAGCGGCAGTTCCAGCATCAGCGCCCCGAAGGGCTCCTCGAAGGAGCGCACCTCCTCGGCCGTGGGCAGCCGGGGTTCGCGCGTCAGCCGGACCGTGCGCAGTTCGCTGACGGCGCCGAACGCGCCGCGCTCCCACACCTCGGGATGGCTCAGCGCGTGCAGCGCGACCGTGGGGTTGCCGGTGCGTCCCGCCCAGCAGCGCAGGGCGACCTGCTGGGCCATCGTGCCGGTCGGGAAGAACGCGGCGGCCTCCGTGCCCAGCAGCCCGGCGACCCGCTCCTCCAGCGCCGCCACCACCCCGTCGCCGTAGAGATCCGCGGGCTCGTCCAGGTCGTGGACCCGCGGCGCGGCCTCGTGCAGCAGCGCGAGCCGGTCCCGCAGCGTGCCCCGCGCGCCGTCGCGCGACAGGACGCGTTCCGCCTTCCGGTAGGCGGCCGCCCGCCGCTCCCGCAGGCGCTGCTGCGCCGACTTCTCCTCGCCGTGTTCCGCCGTGTTCGTCATGCACCGGATGATGCCGTGCGACGGCCCGCGGAACCACGGGCGTTTCCGGCCCCGCCCGCGCTCCGGGCCGCAGGTCGGGAACGGGTGGGATAACCCACAGCCTGTGGACAACCGGACGCTCCTCGGACGGATAGCGTTAACATGACGAGAAATCGTCCGGTACCCGGAGCGGACTGGAACGGAAGGCCTCCGTCGCGTGAGTACAGCCCAACAGCCAGACCCCAGGGACCGCCCCGCGCGGCTCGCCGTCGGCGTGGTCGGCGCCGGCCGGGTGGGCCCCGCCCTGGCCGCGTCCCTCCAGCTCGCCGGGCACCGCCCGGTCGCCGTCTCCGGTGTCTCCGACGCCTCCAGGCGGCGAGCCGCGCTGCTGCTGCCCGACGTGCCCCTCCTCCCGCCCGCCGAGGTCCTCCAGCGCGCCGACCTGGTGCTGCTGACCGTCCCCGACGACGCCCTGCCCGGGCTCGTGGAAGGCCTCGCCGAGACCGGCGCCGTACGACCCGGCCAGCTGATCGTGCACACCTCGGGGCGCTACGGCGCGAAGGTCCTCGACCCGGCCCTGCGCGCGGGCGGGCTGCCGCTGGCCCTGCACCCGGCGATGACCTTCACGGGCAGCCCCGTCGACGTCCAGCGCCTGGCGGGCTGCTCCTTCGGCGTCACCGCACCCGACGAGTTGCGGCTGGCCGCCGAGGCCCTGGTGATCGAGATGGGCGGCGAGCCGGAGTGGATCGCCGAGGAGAACCGGCCGCTCTACCACGCGGCCCTCGCCCTGGGCGCGAACCATCTGGTCACGCTGGTCGCCCAGTCCATGGAGCTGCTGCGGACGGCGGGCGTCGAGGCCCCCGACCGGATGCTCGGCCCGCTGCTCGGCGCGGCCCTGGACAACGCACTGCGTTCCGGCGACGGCGCGCTCACCGGCCCCGTGGCGCGCGGAGACGCGGGCACGGTCGCCGCGCACGTCGCCGAGCTGCGCGAGCACGCCCCGCAGACCGTGGCCGGCTACCTGGCGATGGCCCGCGCGACCGCCGACCGCGCGCTCGCCCACGGGCTCCTCAAGCCCGAGCTCGCCGAGGACCTCCTCGGGGTACTCGCCGACGAGGCCCACGGCACTCCCGGAAACCCCGGTGCCCCGGGCACCCACGGCACCGAAGGAGATGCCGGATGACCACCACCCTGCTGCGCACCGCCGCCGAACTGCACGCACGCGCGCGTGGCGGCCGTCGGGCCGTCGTGATGACCATGGGCGCCCTGCACGAGGGCCACGCCACCCTCGTCCGCACCGCCCGGGACCTCGCCGGGCCGGACGGCGAGGTCGTCGTCACGGTCTTCGTCAACCCGCTCCAGTTCGGCCGGGGCGAGGACCTCGACCGCTACCCGCGCACCCTGGACGCCGATCTCAAGCTCGCCGAGCAGGCCGGCGCGGACGTCGTGTTCGCCCCGTCCGTGGACGAGGTCTACCCGGGCGGCGAGCCCCAGGTCCGCATCACCGCGGGACCCATGGGGGAGCGGCTCGAGGGCAGCTCCCGCCCCGGACACTTCGACGGCATGCTCACCGTGGTCGCCAAGCTGCTGCACCTCACGCGGCCCGACATCGCCCTCTTCGGGCAGAAGGACGCCCAGCAGCTCGCCCTGATCCGTCGCATGACGCGGGACCTGAACTTCGGCGTGGAGATCGTCGCCGTGCCCACCGTGCGCGAGGAGGACGGGCTGGCCCTGTCCAGCCGCAACCGCTATCTGTCCGCCGCCGGGCGGCGCACCGCGCTGGCGCTCTCCCAGGCCCTGTTCGCGGGCCGCGACCGGCATGCCGCGCAGGAGGCGCTGCGGGCACGCGCGCGTCAGGTGCCCGCCACGCGCGCGCGTGCCGAGGCGCTCAGCGCCATAGGGGAGTCCCGCGCGGCGGCCGACGCGCACGCCGTCGCCAAGGCCGCCCCCGGCAGCCCGGCGGCCATCCGCGCGGCGGCCCGCCTGGTCCTCGACGAGGCCGCCCGGCTGGACCCGCCGCTGGAACTGGACTACCTCGCGCTGGTCGACCCCTCGGACTTCACGGAGATCACCGAGTTCGAGGGCGACTTCACCGGCGAGGCCGTCCTCGCCGTCGCCGCCAGGGTCGGGACGACCCGGCTGATCGACAACCTCCCCCTCACCTTCGGAGCCGCCTCGTGACCAGCACAGGCATACGACTGCACGCACCCGCGCCCGGGTGGAGCATCGACGCGGACGTGGTGGTCGTGGGCTCCGGCGTCGCCGGCCTGACCGCGGCCCTTCGCTGCGAGGCCGCCGGCCTGACGACGGTCGTCGTCACCAAGGCCAGGCTCGACGACGGCTCCACCCGCTGGGCGCAGGGCGGCATAGCCGCGGCCCTGGGCGAGGGGGACACGCCCGAACAGCACCTGGACGACACGCTGGTGGCGGGCGCGGGCCTGTGCGACGAGGGCGCCGTACGGATCCTCGTCACCGAGGGCCCCGACGCGGTGCGCCGGCTGATCGAGACCGGCGCCCACTTCGACGAGTCCGAGGGGGGCGGCCTGGAGCTCACCCGCGAGGGCGGCCACCACCGCCGCCGTATCGCCCACGCGGGCGGCGACGCCACCGGTGCGGAGATCTCCCGGGCGCTCGTCGAGGCGGTACGCGCGCGGGGCCTGCGCACGATCGAGAACGCGCTCGTGCTGGACCTGCTCACGGACGCCGACGGCCGTACCGCCGGCGTCACCCTGCACGTCATGGGCGAGGGCCAGCACGACGGTGTGGGCGCCGTGCACGCCCCCGCGGTCGTCCTCGCGACCGGCGGCATGGGCCAGGTGTTCTCCGCCACCACCAACCCGTCGGTGTCCACCGGCGACGGCGTGGCGCTCGCCCTGCGCGCGGGCGCGGAGGTCTCCGACCTGGAGTTCGTCCAGTTCCACCCGACCGTGCTGTTCCTCGGGGCGGACGCCGAGGGCCAGCAGCCCCTCGTCTCGGAGGCCGTACGCGGCGAGGGCGCCCACCTGGTCGACGCGGACGGCGTGCGCTTCATGGTCGGGCAGCACGAGCTGGCCGAGCTGGCGCCCCGCGACATCGTCGCCAAGGGCATCATGCGCCGCATGCAGGAGCAGGACGCCGAGCACATGTTCCTCGACGCCCGCCACTTCGGCGCAGACATGTGGGAGCACCGCTTCCCGACGATCCTGGCCGCCTGCCGCGTCCACGGCATCGACCCGGTCACCGAGCCCGTCCCGGTCGCCCCGGCGGCCCACTACGCCTCCGGCGGCGTGCGCACCGACTCCCACGGCCGGACGACCGTCCCGGGCCTGTACGCGTGCGGCGAGGTCGCCTGCACCGGCGTGCACGGCGCGAACCGGCTCGCGTCGAACTCGCTCCTGGAGGGCCTCGTCTACGCCGAGCGCATCGTCACCGACATCGTGGAGAGCCGGACGGGCGACGGCCTGCACGCGCGGGTGCCCGAGCCGGTCGAGCGCCCGGAGAAGCCGGCGCACCCGCTGCTCGCCCCGGAGGCCCGGTTCGCCATCCAGCGGATCATGACCGACGGCGCGGGCGTCCTGCGCTCCGCCGCGTCCCTGGAGAAGGCGGCCGGCCAGCTGGTGCGGCTGCACGCCGAGGCCCGCGACGCCCTCGCCGAGAACGGCAAGACGGCCGAGCCCGGCGTCGACACCTGGGAGGCCACCAACCTCCTGTGCGTGGCACGGGTCCTGGTCACCGCCGCCCGGCAGCGCGAGGAGACCCGAGGCTGCCACTGGCGCGAGGACCACGCCGACCGCGACGACGCGAACTGGCACCGCCACATCGTCGTCCGGCTGAATCCGGACCGCACGCTCGCCGTACACACCACCGATACCGCAGACTTCCCCCCGACCCGGCAGCACCTCCAGGAGCAGTGACAGACGTGAGCACCCCCGACCTTCCCCTCGCCCAGAGCGGCGGCTGCGGCGACGGCTGTGCCTGTGGCGCCGACGCAGACACCGATTTCGCCGGCGAGGGATACGCCGAATACGCGGAGTGCGGGCTTGACCCCGCGCTCGCCCAGCTGCTGTCCGACGCCGGACTCGACCCCGTGGAGGTCGAGGACATCGCCAACGTCGCCATCCAGGAGGACCTGGCCCACGGTGTGGACGTGACCACCGTCGCGACCATCCCCGAGGAGGCGGTCGCCACCGCCGACTTCACCGCGCGCGAGGCGGGCGTGGTGGCGGGCCTCAGGATCGCCGAGGCGGTCGTCTCGGTCGTCTGCACGGACGAGTTCGAGGTCGAGCGGCACGTGGAGGACGGCGACCGCGTGGAGGCCGGCCAGAAGCTGCTGTCCGTCACCACGCGCACGCGTGACCTTCTCACCGCCGAGCGCAGCGCGCTCAACCTGCTGTGCCGGCTGTCCGGCATCGCCACCGCCACGCGCGCGTGGGCGGACGTCCTGGAGGGCACCAAGGCACGCGTGCGGGACACCCGCAAGACGACGCCGGGTCTGCGCTCCCTGGAGAAGTTCGCCGTCCGCTGCGGCGGAGGCGTCAACCACCGCATGTCGCTGTCCGACGCGGCGCTGGTCAAGGACAACCACGTGGTCGCCGCGGGCGGCGTCGCCCAGGCCTTCGAGGCCGTGCGGGAGACGTTCCCGGACGTCGCGATCGAGGTGGAGGTCGACACCTTGCACCAGCTGCGGGAGGTGGTCGACGCCGGCGCGGACCTGATCCTGCTGGACAACTTCACGCCCGGTGAGTGTGCGGAGGCCGTCGGCGTCGTCGGCGGGCGCGCCCTGCTGGAGGCGTCGGGCCGGCTGACCCTGGACAACGCCAAGGCGTACGCCGACACCGGCGTCGACTTCCTCGCCGTCGGCGCCCTGACGCACTCCTCGCCGATCCTGGACATCGGTCTGGATCTGCGAGCGGCTGAGTAGGGAACGGGGACCGGCCATGCTGCTGACGATCGACGTGGGCAACACGCACACCGTGCTCGGCCTCTTCGACGGTGAGGACATCGTCGAGCACTGGCGGATCTCCACCGACGCCCGCCGGACCGCGGACGAACTGGCCGTGCTCCTGCAAGGCCTGATGGGAACGCACCCGCTGCTCGGAGAGGAACTGGGCGACGGCATCGACGGGATCGCGATCTGCGCGACCGTCCCCTCCGTGCTGCACGAACTGCGCGAGGTGACCCGGCGCTACTACGGCGACGTGCCCGCCGTGCTGGTCGAACCCGGCGTGAAGACGGGGGTGCCGATCCTCTTCGACAACCCCAAGGAGGTCGGCGCCGACCGCATCATCAACGCGGTCGCGGCGAACGAGCTCTACGGCGGCCCGGCGATCGTCGTCGACTTCGGCACGGCGACGACGTTCGACGCGGTCAGCGCGCGCGGGGAGTACGTCGGCGGGGTGATCGCCCCCGGCATCGAGATCTCCGTCGAGGCGCTGGGCGTCAAGGCCGCACAGCTGCGCAAGATCGAAGTGGCCCGGCCCCGGAGCGTGATCGGCAAGAACACGGTCGAGGCGATGCAGTCCGGGATCGTCTACGGCTTCGCCGGCCAGGTCGACGGCGTGGTGACCCGGATGGCCCGCGAGCTGGCGGACGACCCGGACGAGGTCACCGTGATCGCGACGGGCGGGCTGGCACCGACGGTGCTCGGCGAGTCCTCCGTGATCGACGAGCACGAGCCGTGGCTGACGCTGATCGGGCTGCGCCTGGTGTACGAGCGGAACGTGTCCCGCATGTGAGCGGGAACGCCACCGCGGACGCGCGGGGGCGGGCGACCCACGGCGACGGGCGGGCGGAGGCGGACGGGCGGAGGCGGACGGGCGGAGGCGGTTGATCCGGCAGGCGGGGGCACCGGTTCGGATCATGGACGCGCCACGCCCGTCCCCTATGTCGAATTTGTCTGATTAGCGCGTATCGTCGCGGCATGCCCACGCCCTACGGATCTCGCGGCGGCATGGCGTTCGGCACGGAGGAGTTGCGTGTGCTCCGCCGCGCCCTTGCCCTCGCCCTTCACCTCGGCCCCGTCTCCGCCGAGGACATCCAGGACTGCCATCGCCTCGCCGAGTCCCTCGACGAGGCGACGCGCGAGGCCGCCCGACTGCGGGCCTTCCTGGTGGCCGACCTCGCCCGGTACCGAGCCGCCCTCCCCGGCACCGCCGCCGGCTACCTCACGCTCCTCGAGGAGGTACTGCCCACCGGCTACCGGCCCGAGCCCGACGACCTCGCCGCCCTGCGCGCCCTGTGCGGCAACCCCACCGCCGCCGCCCTCCTGGGCCGCTGTCAGATGCTCGCCGAACGGGACGTGCGGGCCCGTCTGGCCCGCCGGGCGGCCCACAGGGCCCCGGAGGCCGCCCCCACCGTCCCGGCGTCCCGTACCCGGCTTCTGGCCCTTCCCGGGGGCCTCTCCGAGGACGGCCGCGCCTGTCCGGCGGTCGCCGCCGGTGATCCGGGCGGGCGTCCGGGCGAGGAGCCGCGCAGGAAACCCGCCGGGAAGCCCGCCACGCCCGCTCCCGGTCCGGTGCCCGCCGAGCCCGCCCCGGAGCCCGCCCGACGGCCCGTCCCGACGCCGGGCGAGGTCTTCCCGCGCCGCAGACCGACCCCGCCACCCGCCCACCCGGAACAGCAGCGGCTGGCCGCCGGCTGACACGGGCGACCCCGCCCCGATGTCCCGTTCCGCCCTGGCTACCCTGGATCCATGGACTATGTCTCCGCGCTCGTGCCTCCCGTCGTCATGGCCGTGTTCTTCATCGGTGTGATCAGGGTGATCGTGAAGACCCAGGGCGGAGCCAACAAGGCCAAGGAAGACGCGGCCGTCGACGCCGTCCTCGCGCGCGCGGACGGCGCCCGTCAGGCCTCCGCGAGCCCTGACGCCTGACCGACCCGCGACGCTTCCGCACCGCCCGGGGCGTGCGGCTCTTTTCGGAGCCGCACGCCCTTTTTGTTCCCGTTTGCCGATGAAAGCGCACGTCCGGCACGCGATTGGCGAGATCTCCCACTATTGTTCTGAGCTGTGCCTCGCCCATTGGGAGAACTCGAAGACGCGGTCATGACGCGGGTGTGGAAGTGGAACCGCCCGGTGACCGTTCGAGAAGTCCTGGAAGACCTTCAGCAGGAACGGTCCATCGCCTACACCACGGTGATGACCGTTTTGGACAATCTCCATCAGAAGGGCTGGGTGCGCCGGGAAGCAGAAGGCCGGGCCTATCGATATGAGGCGGTCTCGACCCGGGCCGCCTACGCAGCCGCCCTGATGAACGAGGCCTGGGCGCAGAGCGACAACCCCGCCGCCGCTCTCGTCGCCTTCTTCGGGATGATGAGCGCGGAACAGCGGCTCGCGCTGCGCGACGCCGTACGCATGGTCCAGGGTCCGGAAACTGCCGAACCCGCAACTGCGGGGAGTCCGGGGAGTACGGGGAGTACCGGTGAGAACCCCGGCTCGGCGACGGAGTCCGACGGGCGATAGCGTCCGCACATGTCAGCAGAGAGTCCCTCGGCCGAGAACCCCGAAGTCACCGCTAAAGCCATCACCGTCCGCCGGGCCCGGACCGGCGATGTCTCCGCCGTGCGCCGTCTCCTTGACGCCCACGTCCGCGGTGGCATCCTGCTCGACAAAGCGACGGTGACGCTTTACGAGGACATCCAGGAGTTCTGGGTCGCCGAACGCGACGACAACGCCGAGGTGGTCGGCTGCGGCGCCCTGCACGTGATGTGGGAAGACCTGGCGGAAGTCCGCACTCTCGCGGTGAAGCCGGGGCTGAAGGGCGCGGGCATCGGTCACCAGTTGTTGGAGAAGTTGCTCCACACCGCACGCTGGCTCGGGGTTCGACGCGTTTTCTGCCTGACCTTCGAAGTCGACTTCTTCGGCAAGCACGGCTTCGTGGAGATCGGTGAGACGCCGGTCGACACCGATGTGTACGCGGAGCTGCTGCGTTCCTATGACGAGGGCGTCGCGGAGTTCCTCGGACTCGAACGAGTGAAACCGAACACCTTGGGCAACAGTCGGATGCTTCTGCATCTGTGATCGTCGACGTCCATTCACAGCGACCCGCCTTGCCCGGGTTCCCTATGTCCGAAACGCGCACGTTTCCGGGCTGGGGGCGGGCTGTGGGTCCTCGCCGGGGGTTTGTGTTTTCCCAGCAAAAGCGGTTTGCTTTCCGACGTACTGCTGTACTGCATATAACAGGGCGCGGCTAAACGGCGGACGCCGCGGACCCCCGGCCCTCACGTTTTCGATGAAAGGAAATCCGGTGGCACAGAAGGTTCAGGTCCTTCTTGTCGACGACCTCGACGGCGGCGAGGCGGACGAGACCGTCACGTTCGCGCTGGACGGCAAGACCTACGAGATCGACCTCACGACTACCAATGCGGACAAGCTCCGTGGACTTCTCGAGCCCTACGTGAAGGGTGGTCGTCGTACCGGTGGCCGTGCTTCGGGCGGACGCGGAAAGGCGCGCGCCGCTACCGGTGGCAGCCAGGACACCGCCCAGATCCGCGCGTGGGCCAAGGAGAACGGTCACGAGGTCAATGACCGCGGCCGCGTTCCCGCGTCCATTCGCGAGGCTTACGAGAAGGCCAACGGCTGAGCGCTCGCGCGCCGCAGCCGGACACGGTGACAGTGCGTCGCCAGCGTGTCCACCAGCCGTACGAGATCGGGGGCGCCCCCAACGCCCCCCAGCGCCGACATCGTCGGCAGCGAGGCCTCGGCCTCGCACCCTGCCACGGGGGGCCGCAGCCAGACAGCGGCCCCCTGCACCGGCCCGGGACGGTTCGGGCCCGGATCGCGGCCCCGGCTCCCGCCGGGGGGTGGCAGGGGCGCCTCGATGAGTTCGCCCGCGCCGATCGCCGTCAGATCCAGTGGCAGCGCGCCCCACTCCAGCCACTGGAGGATCCCCGGTACCTCCTCCGCGCCGCCCGCCGCCACCAGCAGCCGCATCCGGTCGCCCCGCACGGCCACCGGCGAGCCCGGCGCGAGTCGCCGCAGCGCCGCCAGGCCCGCCTCGGTCGGCACGTCCAGCACGTCGAAGCGCTCGCCGACCAAAAGTCGTACCGGCTCCCCGGGCACCGTCGGCCACCCCAGTTCGTTCTCGTACCAGCCGCGGATCCGGTCGGCCGGATCGTCCGGGTCGAGCGGCCGTCGGGGGAGAGGGACCGTGAGGATCGCAGCGGCGGCCGAGCAGACAGCCGACGGGACGGAGCCAACCATGCCAAGTGCAACCGTCGAAAAGGCCCGCGAGTTACGCTGGGTGTTTGAACGGATGCGTCGTGTGTCGACAAACAGGGCGTGTGGGGGTGTCGGGACAAGCAAGGTTGTTCGCCCATAGCGGAGGGGACCGGTGCGCACGGCATGGACTGTCGGTTGCAGCGGGTAAGACATCCCTAGTGGGAGGGGGCGACACGCAGGAAAGGCCGTCTCACGTTCGCCATCGGCGTACTGGCGACTGGGGTAACAGCCTGGCCTGCGGGAACATCGTCTCGCACCATCGGGTTGGAGCAGATGTCGGCGTTCGGGGTCAGGAGGCCATCGACGGTGTCGGCAGTTGGAATGAGCGGTCCCCGCTTGCGGGACTAAGCTGCGGAAGGACAGGGAGGGGAAGTTCCCCCCACTGCCTGACCGCTCTGAGGAGCGATTAACGATGTTCGAGAGGTTCACCGACCGCGCGCGGCGGGTTGTCGTCCTGGCTCAGGAAGAAGCCCGGATGCTCAACCACAACTACATCGGCACCGAGCACATCCTCCTGGGCCTGATCCACGAGGGTGAGGGTGTCGCCGCCAAGGCCCTTGAGAGCCTCGGGATTTCGCTCGAGGCGGTCCGCCAGCAGGTGGAGGAGATCATCGGCCAGGGCCAGCAGGCCCCGTCCGGGCACATCCCCTTCACCCCCCGTGCCAAGAAGGTCCTGGAGCTGTCGCTCCGCGAGGCCCTTCAGCTGGGACACAACTACATCGGCACGGAGCACATCCTGCTCGGCCTGATCCGCGAGGGCGAGGGCGTCGCCGCCCAGGTCCTCGTCAAGCTGGGCGCAGATCTCAACCGGGTGCGGCAGCAGGTCATCCAGCTGCTCTCCGGTTACCAGGGCAAGGAGACCGCGGGCGCAAGCGGCGGTCCTGCCGAGGGCACTCCCTCCACGTCCCTGGTCCTCGACCAGTTCGGCCGGAACCTCACCCAGGCCGCTCGTGAGTCCAAGCTCGACCCGGTCATCGGGCGCGAGAAGGAGATCGAGCGGGTCATGCAGGTGCTGTCCCGCCGCACCAAGAACAACCCGGTCCTGATCGGTGAGCCCGGCGTCGGCAAGACCGCCGTCGTCGAAGGTCTCGCCCAGGCCATCGTCAAGGGCGAGGTGCCCGAGACCCTCAAGGACAAGCACCTCTACACCCTGGACCTCGGCGCCCTGGTCGCCGGTTCCCGCTACCGCGGTGACTTCGAGGAGCGTCTGAAGAAGGTCCTCAAGGAGATCCGCACCCGCGGCGACATCATCCTGTTCATCGACGAGCTGCACACGCTGGTCGGTGCGGGTGCCGCCGAGGGCGCCATCGACGCCGCTTCGATCCTGAAGCCGATGCTGGCCCGCGGTGAGCTCCAGACCATCGGTGCGACCACGCTGGACGAGTACCGCAAGCACCTGGAGAAGGACGCGGCCCTCGAGCGCCGCTTCCAGCCCATCCAGGTCGCGGAGCCGTCCCTGCCGCACACGATCGAGATCCTCAAGGGTCTGCGTGACCGGTACGAGGCGCACCACCGTGTCTCGATCACCGACGAGGCGCTGGTCCAGGCCGCCACCCTGGCCGACCGGTACATCTCGGACCGCTTCCTGCCGGACAAGGCGATCGACCTGATCGACGAGGCCGGTTCCCGGATGCGCATCCGCCGGATGACCGCGCCGCCGGACCTGCGCGAGTTCGACGAGAAGATCGCCGGCGTCCGCCGCGACAAGGAGTCCGCGATCGACTCGCAGGACTTCGAGAAGGCCGCCTCCCTCCGCGACAAGGAGAAGCAGCTCCTGGCCGCCAAGGCCAAGCGGGAGAAGGAGTGGAAGGCCGGCGACATGGACGTCGTCGCCGAGGTCGACGGCGAGCTGATCGCCGAGGTCCTCGCGACCGCCACCGGCATCCCGGTCTTCAAGCTGACCGAGGAGGAGTCGAGCCGCCTGCTGCGCATGGAGGACGAGCTCCACAAGCGGGTCATCGGTCAGGTCGACGCCGTCAAGGCGCTGTCGAAGGCGATCCGTCGTACGCGTGCGGGCCTCAAGGACCCGAAGCGTCCCGGTGGTTCGTTCATCTTCGCCGGTCCGTCCGGTGTCGGTAAGACCGAGCTGTCCAAGGCGCTCGCCGAGTTCCTCTTCGGCGACGAGGACGCGCTGATCTCCCTCGACATGTCGGAGTTCAGCGAGAAGCACACGGTGTCGCGGCTCTTCGGTTCGCCCCCCGGATACGTGGGCTACGAAGAGGGCGGCCAGCTGACCGAGAAGGTCCGCCGCAAGCCGTTCTCCGTCGTCCTCTTCGACGAGGTCGAGAAGGCCCACCCGGACATCTTCAACTCGCTGCTCCAGATCCTGGAGGACGGTCGTCTGACCGACTCCCAGGGCCGGGTCGTGGACTTCAAGAACACGGTCATCATCATGACGACCAACCTCGGCACCCGGGACATCTCCAAGGGCTTCAACCTGGGCTTCGCGGCCTCGGGCGACAAGAAGTCGAACTACGAGCGCATGAAGAACAAGGTCTCGGACGAGCTCAAGCAGCACTTCCGCCCCGAGTTCCTCAACCGCGTCGACGACGTCGTCGTTTTCCCGCAGCTGACGCAGGAGGACATCCTGCGGATCGTCGACCTGATGATCGGCAAGGTCGACGAGCGCCTGAAGGACCGGGACATGGGCATCGAGCTCTCCCAGTCCGCCAAGGAACTGCTGTCCAAGAAGGGCTACGACCCGGTGCTGGGCGCGCGTCCGCTGCGTCGGACGATCCAGCGCGAGATCGAGGACACGCTGTCGGAGAAGATCCTCTTCGGCGAGCTGCGCCCCGGTCACATCGTGGTCGTGGACACCGAGGGCGAGGGTGAGACCAAGACCTTCACCTTCCGCGGCGAGGAGAAGTCGGCTCTGCCCGACGTCCCGCCGATCGAGCAGGCGGCCGGCGGCGCCGGACCGAACCTGAGCAAGGACGCCTGACCCTTCGGGGCTGAGCGCAGAGAGGGGCCGGTGCTTCACAGCACCGGCCCCTTTCGCATGCGCTCCGCAGGCACCGCGATCGGTCCGCGGCACCGCATGCGCTCCGCAGGCACCGCGATCGGTCCGCGGCACCGCGTGCGCTCCGCAGGCACCGCGCGCGTTCCGCGGGCACCCACGGCCGGGCAGGGACCTACGACAGCTGGCCGTCGTAGTCCGGCAGCTTGTACGTCGTCTCGGCGTGGCCGCCCGAGAGATCGGTGGCGCTGTTGCCGATGTTCGCGATGATCGTGTAGCCCTTGGACTCGATGGCGACGCGCTGGGCGGTCTTGTAGGCGGCGACGTCCTTGAAGAGGTCGAGGAAGCCGCGCACGTAGAGGCCGGAGACCTGGTAGCCGACGTACTTGAGGTTGTAGTCGGTCACCCCGGAGATGATGCCCGGGCGGGCGGTGACGAAGAACAGGGAGACGCCTTGCTCCTGGGCGTACTTGGCCACGTCGAGAACCGGCTTGTTGGCCGGCTGGGGGTAGTTGAAGCCGAAGTCGGTCTCCAGGGTGGTGTTGTCGATGTCGAAGACGATCGCCTGCTTCTCACCCGGCTTGGTGGCGGCGATGCGCTGCTTCAGCGCCGGCAGGGCCTGGTCGACCACGGCCTGGCAGTCCTGCTGCCAGGTGGCGTAGTCGACGTCCTCGGCGGCGGCCGCGGCGGCCGTCGTGGAGACGGTGGAGGTGCCGGCGGCCGTTGCGGCCTGGGCGCCGACCGGTACAGCCATCGCCGTGACGGCTGCCGTCGCCACGGCGGTCATGGCGATGCGGCGCGTCCAGCTGCCTCTGGTCATGTGTGGGGTCCTCTCGCGTCCTTGCGCTGCCGGTGTCGTGAGCATGCTGATCGCTGGGGGTGGCCTGAGGGGAACCAGCGGGTTACTGGACGGTAGAGGTCGATGAGAGCCCGATCACAGACCCGTGCACGCGACGTGAGCGGGGTCACAAGTGCCCTGCGGGGTACGGGAGTAGTCGCCGTCACATTCCGAAGTCCCTTGCAGGGGGCGGCCGGTGACATGGCGCACAGGCGATCCGGACCCTACTAGGGCGGGTAGTCGTAACCCAAATCGGACTAAAAGGGACGAACGCTGCGGAGGGTCCGATCCTCGCTCAGGCCTCCGGCATGGGCGATCGTCGCATGTGTCCGGAAAGGGGGTTCTGTCAAGAAGTGGGAAGTTTTGGGGTGAAGTACTAGGTTCCGTCGTAGATCACACGTTTGGGGGTCTGTGGGCCTCGGGGTTACCAAGGGATGGCCACTTCGGCGGAGGTCACGCCGGGTGGTTTCTTCTGTCCCCGTCCCCATGAGGTCTTCGATGTTCCAGCGCGTCACGTTCCGTTCTTCCCGTACGTCCCAGCTCCGCACTCGCGTGGTCGTCGGCGCCGCCGCCCTGGGCGCCTCGGTCGTGCTGGGGAGCGGAGTGGCGTCCGCCGCCGCGCCCGCGGCCGCGCCCGCCGCGGCCAAGACGGCCGCCTCGGCCGCTTCCTGGATCGACCCGGTGAAGAAGTACACGCTGTCCGCCGGCTACGCCCAGGCCGGCGCGATGTGGCAGTCCACCCACAGCGGTCAGGACTTCGCCGTGCCGACCGGCACCAAGGTCATGGCCGCGCACGGCGGCACCGTGGTCAAGGCCGGGGGCAATGGCGCCGGTGACGGCCCCGCCTACGGCAACGCCGTCGTGATCAAGCACGCCAACGGCGTCTACTCGCAGTACGCCCACCTCTCGAGCATCCACGTGAAGGTCGGCCAGATCGTCAAGACGGGCCAGAAGATCGCCCTGTCCGGCAGCACCGGCAACTCCAGCGGTCCCCACCTGCACTTCGAGATCCGTACGACCGCCAACTACGGTTCGGCGATCAACCCGGTCACCTTCCTGCACAGCAAGGGCGTGAAGGTCTGACGCCGAGGTGATCAGGCGCCTTGATGCGCCTGCGTCACCAGATCGATGGCGACCTCGAGGACGGCTGCGCGCTTGTCCTCGGGGTCGCCTTCGAGGTCCTGCAGGAAGAACATGCCGGCGTGCAGCGTGAAGATGGCGCTCACGCAGCGGACCTGGTCGGCGAGGGGGGCGTCCGGGTCGATGATGATGTCGCGCAGACCCCGCATGCGGTCCTTGAACGAGTCACCGATCTGGAGTTCCCGCACCGTGGCCTGGTTCTCCTGCATGAAGCGGAAGAGCGGGGTCGCCTCGGAGAGCGCCCGGCTGTAGCGCCGCACGAGTTCCTGCTTGGTGTCCAGGGTGTGCGGCTGGCTCCTGCCCCACTCGATCAGGTCCTCGATCGGCTTCGTCAGATCCGTGAAGATGCCGACGATGATCTCTTCCTTGGTCTTGAAGTGGTAGTACAGGGCCGCCTTGGTGACCTCCAGGCGCTCCGCGATCTCGCGGAGGGAGGTCTTCTCGTAGCCCTGCTCGGCGAAGAGTTCGAGCGCGACGTCCTGGATGCGCTGGCGGGTGTTGCCGCGCCGCTGCTGCTTCGTGCCGTCCATGGTGACGTCCATTCTCGTGGTCTTCGTGTCTCCGCGAAACTTACTTGCCGTCCGGCTAGTTGGATGCGGAAACTTACTTGACGCCCGGCTAGTTGCAGGTCTACCTTCCCAGTGTAGTGAACTAGCCGGGCGGCAAGTATGTGGCCGACCGGGGGGAAGCCCAGGGGAGTGGCAATCATGGCGGACACGAAGACAGTCGAGACCGAGGCGGAGAAGCCACCGAGGAGCGTGCGGGTCGTCCTGCTCGCGCTGATGATCACGATGATGCTCGCGATGCTCGACAACATGATCGTGGGCACGGCGATGCCGACGATCGTCGGCGAACTCGGCGGGCTCGAGCACCTGTCGTGGGTCGTGACCGCGTACACCCTCGCGACCGCGGCCTCCACCCCGATCTGGGGCAAGATCGGCGACATGCACGGGCGCAAGGGCGCCTTCATGACGTCGATCGTGATCTTCCTGATCGGCTCCGCACTGAGCGGCATGGCCCAGAACATGGGCGAACTGATCGGCTTCCGCGCGATCCAGGGCCTCGGTGCCGGTGGTCTGATGGTCGGCGTCATGGCGATCATCGGTGACCTCATCCCGCCGCGGGAGCGCGGCAAGTACCAGGGCATGATGGCCGGCGTCATGGCGCTCGCGATGATCGGTGGCCCGCTGATCGGCGGCACCATCACCGACAACTGGGGCTGGCGCTGGTCCTTCTACATCAACCTGCCGCTCGGTGTGGTGTCGCTGGCCCTCATCAGCGCCGTTCTGCACCTGCCGAGGAAGCGCTCGCAGTCGCGGATCGACTACCTGGGCGCCACCTTGCTGACCGTCGGCATCACCTCCATCGTCCTCGTCACCACCTGGGGCGGCTCGGAGTACGCCTGGTCGTCCGCGCGGATCATGGAGCTCATCGGGATCGGCGTCGCCTCGCTGATCGGGTTCGTGTTCTGGCAGACCAGGGCCGCCGAGCCGATCGTGCCGCTGCACATCTTCCGCAGCCGCAACTTCACCCTGATGTCGATCATCGGCTTCGTCGCCGGCTTCGTGATGTTCGGCGCCACCCTCTTCCTGCCGCTGTACCAGCAGTCGGTGCAGGGCGCCTCCGCGACCAACTCCGGGCTGCTGCTCCTGCCGATGCTCGGCGCCATGCTGGTCACCTCGATGGTGGCGGGCCGGGTGACCACGAACAGCGGCAAGTACAAGATCTTCCCGCTGGTCGGCAGCGTCGCGATGGTCATCGGCCTGTACCTGCTGTCCACCATGGACACCGGGACCAGCCGCCTCACCTCCGGTGTGTTCATGGCCGTCGTCGGTCTCGGCATGGGCTGCCTCATGCAGATCACGATGCTGGTCGCGCAGAACAGCGTCGAGATGAAGGACATGGGCGTCGCGTCCTCGTCCACCACCCTCTTCCGTACGCTCGGCTCCTCCTTCGGCGTCGCGATCATGGGCGCGCTGTTCAACAACCGCGTCCAGGACGTCATGTCCGAGCGGGCCGGCGCGCTGGGCTCGAAGATCACCGAGCAGTCCGCGCAACTGGACGCGGCCAGCCTGGCCAAGCTGCCCGTCGCGGCCCGCGAGGCCTACCAGCACGCGGTGTCGGCCGGCATCCACTCCGCGTTCCTGCTGGGGGCCGTGGTGGCGGTGACCGCACTGGTGGCGGCGGTCTTCGTCAAGGAGGTCCCGCTCAAGGGAGCGGGTCCGCAGAAGGACGACGAGTCGGCCGGCGATGCGGCAGCGACGCAACCGCCCCTGGTCGACGCGGTCTGACCGCGCTGTTGTGAGCGCAGGCCCCCGGCGGTGTCCGCCCCGGGGGCCTGCGCTTTCGTACGCCCGGACCGATGCCGCTCTCCCGGTGCCGAGGGAAGGGACCGAACCGCCCGGGTCGGCCGAGGTGCCTCCCTGATCCCGGGGGCTGCGCGATGCTGTGGGCCGACGGCTTCCCCGCGACGAGAACCGCAACTTCGACGACGCGACTGGACCCCGTCCTCCCACGGTGTCCGCCGTCACGGCATGACCGGGTAGCTTCCCGTGTTCGTCGGTGCGTGTTCGGGCAGCCACAGGACCGCGACGGCACCCTCGGCGGATATGTGCGCAGGTGCCCCCGCGGGCCGTACGTTGCGGAAGGTCAGCCGGGCGCCGAGCACTCGGGCCTGGCCCGCCGCGATGGTGAGGCCGAGGCCGTGTCCGTGTCCGGCCCGGTCGGCGCTGCCGGTGCGGAAGCGGCTGGGTCCCTCGGCGAGCAGGTCCTCGGGGAAACCGGGGCCGTGGTCGCGGACCCGGATGACCCGGCCCTCGACGGTGACCTGGATCGGCTGCTTGCCGTGCCGGGCGGCGTTGGCCAGCAGGTTGAACAGCACACGCTCCAGGCGCCGGGGGTCGGTCGTGACCATCGACTCGTGGACCACCCGCACCTCGACGTCTGGGTCCTTGGCCGCGACCCGTCGGGCCACGAACTCGCCCAGCACGATGTCCTGCAGTTCGGCGCGCTCCGAGGCGCCGTCGAGACGGGCCACCTCCAGCACGTCCTCGACCAGGGTGCGCATGGCTTTCGCCCGGTCCAGGACCAGTTCGGTGGGCCGGCCGGGCGGCAGCAGCTCGGCGGCCGTCAGCAGTCCCGTCACCGGGGTGCGCAGTTCGTGCGCGATGTCCGCGGTGACCCGGCGCTCGGCCTCCAGCCGCTCCTGGAGCGTGTCCGCCATGGCGTCCACCGCGCTCGCCAGATCGTCGGTCTCGTCCCGTACGACCCCGCCTATGGCATCCCGCACCCGTACGTTCGACTCGCCGCTGGCGACCTGGTTCGCCGCGGCCGCCGCCTTGCGCAGCCGGCGCGAGAGCTGCCCGCCGATGAGCACGCCGAGCGCGCTGCCACCGAGCACGACCGCGATGGAGCCGATCACCAGGGCCTGGTCGAGATCGTTGAGGATGTCCGTGCTGCGGTCGGTGAAGCCGGTGTGCAGGGACAGCACATGCCCGTCCTTGACCGGCACGGCCGCCCAGATGTCCGGTACCCCGCCGGTGCGGTCGGAGACGAAGGTGGCCCGGCGGCCCTCCTGGACCTTCTCCCGCAGCGACGGCGGCAGGCGGGAGTCGTCGATCTTGATGTTGGGGAAGTTCGGCCGCCCCGACTGCTCGTAGTTGCGCTGGGCGATCTGGACCCGCTCGTCGGCGAGGTCGCGCGCGTTGTCGAGCATGGACACGCGTGCGGCGTTGTGCACGACCAGGCTGAGCGCGATCGCCACCAGCGCGCCGACCAGTGCGATCGCCGCGCTCAGCTTCCACCGCAGCCCCGTACGGATACCCACGCGTTCTCTGCGAGCCGGAACCAGCTGCCGGATCATCCCCCGCACCCTCCTGCCCCTGCCCCGCTCAGGCCTTCAACTTGTAGCCGAAACCGCGGACCGTCTCGATACGGTCCTGGCCGATCTTCGTCCGCAGCCGCTGCACATGGACGTCGACGACCCGGGTGTCGCCGCCCCAGCCGTAGTCCCACACCCGCTCCAGCAGTTTGTCGCGCGAGAGGACCGTGCCCGGAGCGGAGGAGAACTCCAGCAGCAGGCGCATCTCGGTCGGGGTCAGCGCAACCGGCTGCCCGGCCCGGCGCACCTCCATCCCCTCCGTGTCGATCTCCAGATCGCCGAACGACAGCACACCTCCGGCCGTGGAGGCGGCGGGCTCGGTGCGGTCGCCGCCGCCCGCGTGACCGAAGCGGCGCAGCACGGCGCGGATCCGGGCGACCAGCACGGCGCCGTCGAAGGGCTTGGTCACGTAGTCGTCGGCGCCGGCCTCCAGGCCGAGGACGACGTCGATGGAGTCGGCACGCGCCGACAGCATGATCACCGGAACGGTGGACTCGTCCCGGATACGCCGGCACAGGCTCACGCCGTCCAGCCCGGGCACCATGACGTCCAGCAGTGCGATGTCGGGGCGGTCGGCACGGAACGCCTCCAGGCCCGACAGGCCGTCGGGCATCGCGGTCACCACGAAGCCGTCCCGCTCGAGAGCGAGCTGGGTGGCCTCGCGGATGACGTCGTCGTCCTCGACGAACAGGACGTGGGTCTGGTCTGCCATCCCGGTGCTCTCAGTTCTCGTATGCGGTCTCGTGTGCGTGCGGGCCGTCGGTCTGACGGGCTTGCGCCTGCGCCCTGACCCTCACCTGTCGGTGAACTGTCGGGTGCGTCCCTTGCTTGGACGCGTGGAGCACGCCGAGCGTTCACTTCGCGCGCGATCCATGTCCGTTCTCCGTGCGGTCCGTCCTTGCGCGTCCCTGCCCCTCTCGCCCGTCCCCGCCCGTCCACCCATTGATCGGAACGAGCGGGCCGATCGGTTCACGGCGGCGCACAATTTTTCCGCAAGTCGCGTCGGTGCAGGTCAGCCCAGGTCAGCCGGCTTCCGGGGCCACCGTGGGAAGGTCACCGACGACGCTGCTGTAGTCGTTGTGCCAGCTGTACTCCTTCACGAAGCGGCCCGAGGTCCAGCGATACGTGATCACGTTCTCGCCGGACGGATCCGAGACCGGGTCGCCCTTCTCGTACACCTGCTTGGTCACCACCAGGTCGCCCCGGTCCATCTCCGCGTACACGGGAGGCTCCTCGGCCTGGAAGACGTTCCGGTAGCCGCCGTCGTCCTTCCGGTACACGTACGAGCCCACGCCGACGACGTCACCGCAGGTGAGCACGTTGACGATGATGTCGTCCCCGGAGCCGCCGGTGAGGTCGCCGTACGACACGTCGACCGGGTACTCGTCGCCGACGCAGGGCTGCAACTCGCGCTTGACCTCGGCCGAGACCTCCGGGTCGTCCTTGATCAGCCGGACCGCCTCCGTCCGGTCGGGGGGGCCGGTGGAGGCGGACGACGGGGTGGCGGTGGCGCCCGCCACGGTGTCGGAGTGGGCCGGACCCTCGTCACGGGCGCCGGTGCCGCCGGTGGCGCAGGCGGAGACGAAAAGGGCGAGGGCGGCGAGCACGGACATCGCCGTGATCGCCGCCTGGACGGTGCTTCGGGCCGGTGTGGGCCCGGCCTCGGTCAGGCCGCCGCGCAACGCTCCCGCTCCTCACGCTCCAGCGCGCGTGCGTCCAGATCGCGGGCCTCCAGCTCCTCGCGGAGCCGGGCGAGCGCCCGGTGCAGCGTGCTCTTGACCGTTCCCGCCGACATGCCGAGGGCAGCGGCCGTCTCCTCCGTGGACATCTGCTCCCAGTGTCGCAGCACCACGACACTGCGCTGCTTCGGAGCGAGCACCTTCATCGCGTCCATCAGCAGGGCGCGGTCGGCGTGCTGCTCGGTGGAGTCGTCGACACGCGCGTCCGGGAGCTGCTCGGTCGGAACCTCCTCGAGCTTGCGGGCCCGCCACCACTCCGTACGTGTGTTGATCATGACCCGGCGCAGGTAGGCGTCCGCGAGTCGCTTGTCCGCGATGCCGTCCCAGCGGCCGTACGTCCGGGCCAGCGCGGTCTGGAGGAGGTCCTGCGCGTCGACCGGGTCCGGCACCAGGCGGCGTGCGCTGCGCAGCAGCGCGTCCTGCCGCGTGCGGACGTATTCCTCGAACTCGAGCACCTCGCCCTGTGCCATGGTCAACCGCCTCCGATTCCCCGTACCGGCGGACTGCCGCCGCCGGTTCACTGCCTGTGGTCTGTAGCCCTCGTGGTCCTGCCGGGTACGCAAATGAAGCTACGGAGGTGTTGTCACGGCGTTGTCCGAGGCAGCCTGCGGCCAGCGCTCAGCTGTCCGTCGGTTGTGTAACGGAAAGAGGTTTAGGGAAGAGACACAGGCCGAATGGCTCGGCTCTGAGGTGATTTGTACAGCCGTCGGGCGTGACAAAAGCCCGACGGCTGTTGTGATGAAGCGGCGTACCTGTGAAATGACCGTGCGTCAGGTCAGCGGCAGGCGGTACAGCCCGCCCGGCAGCGGCTCCACGAGTCCGTCCGCGACGAGACCGTCCAGCGCACGCGCGCGTTGCACCGGCTCGTGCCACACCCGGTCGAGGGCGGCCTGCGGAACGGGGGTGTGCGCGTCCCGCAGGACGGCCAGCAGCTTGCCCCTGACCTGCCGGTCGGTGCCCGCGTACGTCTGGCCCCGGCGCGGCGGGCCTTCGTGCTCCGGCTTGCCCGCGAGCCGCCAGGCGCACTGTGCCGCGATCGGACAGCGCACGCACGTCTCGTTCTTCGCCGTGCAGACGAGCGCGCCGAGTTCCATCGACGCGGCGGCCCACCGCGCGGCGGTCGGCTCGTCGTCGGGCAGCAGGGCGCGGGCCAGCTTGCGCTCGGCGGCCGTCGTGGCGTTCGGCGGGTACCGCACGCCCGTGACGGCGCGCGCGAAGACACGGCGGACGTTGGTGTCCAGGACGGCGTGCCGCTGCCCGTAGGCGAAGGAGGCGACGGCCGCGGCCGTGTACTCGCCGATGCCGGGCAGCGCCAGGAGCTGCGCGTGCCCCGACGGTACGTCGCCGCCGTGCCGTTCCGTTATCGCCACCGCCGCTCCGTGCAGCCGCAGGGCGCGGCGCGGGTAGCCGAGCCGCCCCCACGCGCGTACGGCCTCGCCCGGCGACTCCGCGGCCAGGTCGGCGGGGCGCGGCCAGCGGGCGATCCACTGCTCGTAGACCGGCAGCACGCGGCTGACCGGTGTCTGCTGGAGCATGAACTCGCTGACCATCACGCCCCACGCGCCGGCCTCGGGGCGCCGCCAGGGCAGGTCGCGGGCGTTCTCGTCGAACCAGTCGATCACCGGGGCGTGCAGGTCCGTCGCGGTGGCGTCGGCGTCGGAGTGGGCGGGGGATCGGTGCGGGGGCTTCGTGGGCGCAGTCATGGCCCTTCCGATCCTGCCATGCGGACCGGGGCACGCGCGCGTACCGCCACTCGGCCGGGCGAGGTCCCGAGGGCGCGTCACGCGCGCGTGCCCGGGGCCGTGGCCAGAGGTGCAACGGGTGCGATCGGCAAGGAGGGACGGCCGCGCGGACCGAAGAGGGGCAGGGGAAACGGTTTCCGGGATGATGATCCGGAAAAGTTGCGATCCTGGCGGCGGGTGGGGCCAGCGAAGCCGTCGATCTCTCGTACAGTTTGCGCCGTGGGATCTCTGCGCAATCCGGTCGGGCCGCTTCCCTCCTCCATCTACTGGCGTCGGAGGGTCGTACTGCTGTCCGTGTTCGCCTTGTTGGCGCTGCTGACTCTGTGGGTGGTGACCTCGGGCGGGGGCGGCAAGAAGAACGGTGCCGACGGCGGCGGGGGCAAGAATCCCGCCTCCTCCATCACGCCGGGGCCGTCCGGATCAGGGCCCGCGATCAGCCAAAACCCGGGTGGCCGCGACGAGTCGGGCGACGGCACCTCCAGCGGGTCGGGCTCGGGATCGGGCGCGGACGGCGGCACCGGGTCGGGCGGCTCGGCCGGTGATTCGGCGGGAGCCGGGAGCACCGACGACGGCGCCAACGGCAGCGGGAGCGGAAGCGGAAGCGGCGGCAGCGGCGGCGGCAGTGGTACGGGGACGACGCTGCCGGCCGGGACGACCCTGCCCAACTGCACCGCCGGGGCGGTCACGTTGACCCTGCGCAGTGTCCAGAACTCCTACTCGCCCGACCAGACGCCCACGTTCCAGATGATCGCGAAGAACGCCTCGGGGAGCGACTGCAAGGTCGACCTCGGGCCGAAGGCCGCGGTGTTGACGATCACTCAGACCGGCGGCGACGACGCGTACTGGTCGTCCGCCGACTGCCCCAGGACCGCCGGAAGCCTGCTGTACCGGGTGCCGGCCGGGAACAGCTTCACCTACACCGTGAAGTGGGACCGCAAGCCGAGCGCCCCCGAGTGCGCGACGCCTCCGGCGGGGCTGGCCGGAGCGGGTACGTATCTGGTCGAGGCGAAGGCGCCGGGGTTCGCCAAGGCACAGACGTCGTTCGTGCTGAAGGACGACTAGAGAGCCCCGGACAGTCGACCGGCTAGACGTACCGCTCCAGGATCGACGACTCCGCCAGCCGTGACAGGCCCTCGCGGACGCTCCGGGCCCGTGCCTCGCCCACGCCGTCCACCGTCTGAAGGTCGTCGACGCTCGCGGCGAGGAGCTTCTGGAGGCCGCCGAAGTGTTCGACGAGACGGTCGATGATCGCGCCGGGCAGCCGCGGCACCTTCGCCAGCAGGCGGAAGCCGCGGGGCGAGACCGCCGAATCGAGGGCCTCGGGAGATCCGGTGTAGCCCAACGCGCGGGCCACCGTGGACAGTTCGAGGAGCTCGGCGTGGCTGAGCGCGTTCAGCTCGTACAGCGCCTCGTCGACCGTGCGGGACCGCTTGGCCGTGGGCTCGGGCACGTAGTCCCGGACCACCAGCTCGCGCTCCGGCTCCACGCCCGCGATCAACTCGTCGAGCTGGAGGGCGAGCAGCCGCCCGTCCGTGCCCAGTTCGACCACGTATTCGGCGATTTCGGTGGCGATGCGGCGCACCATCTCCAGGCGCTGGGCCACCGCGGAGACGTCCCGGACCGTCACCAGGTCCTCGATCTCCAGC
This sequence comes from Streptomyces sp. NBC_00080, assembly GCF_045041255.1. Lineage (NCBI taxonomy): Bacteria > Bacillati > Actinomycetota > Actinomycetes > Kitasatosporales > Streptomycetaceae > Streptomyces > Streptomyces sp. NBC_00080. Next base: position 4,182,976 of record NZ_CP108235.1, on the reverse strand, counting down.
GCTGACAACGTTCCCGCGACCTCGTCCAGGCGGAGCTTGTAGCGCTCCAGGGTCGCGAGCGCCTGGTTCGCGCGGGACAGGATCGCCGCGGAGTCCTCCAGGACGCGGCGCTGGCCGTCGACGTACAGGGCGATCAGCCGCATGGACTGGGAGACGGAGACGATCGGGAAGCCCACCTGCTTGCTGACCCGGTCCGCCGTGCGGTGCCGGGTGCCCGTCTCCTCCGTGGGGATCGTGGGGTCCGGCACCAGCTGGACGCCGGCCCGGAGGATCTTCGACAGGTCGGAGGAGACCACGATGCCGCCGTCGAGCTTGCACAGCTCACGCAGGCGCGTGGCCGCGAACTCCACGTCGAGGACGAACCCGCCCGTGCACATCGCCTCGACCGTCTTGTCGGAGCCCAGCACGATGAGTCCGCCGGTGTTGCCGCGAAGGATCCGCTCCAGGCCGTCGCGCAGGGCCGTGCCGGGAGCCACCGCGCTCAGCGCGGCGCGCATCAGGCCGTCGGCACCGGAACTCCCACCGGACTTTCCGGGAGCTGCCGCCCGGTCGTTGGCTGCCACTGCACTCCTCCGGTCACAGGTCTGGGATGCTCCCGTTTCGCGCACTCGTTTCGTACGGACGGGCGAGACCAGGGCAAAGTCTACCGGCGCTCCTCCGCATCCCGTGGGGCGTCTCGTCGACGGGAGCGCGGCAGGACCCGCAGGGCGTCCCCTATGTCCGCGACTTCCAGGACCTTCATGCCCGCGGGGATCTTGCCTGGATCGCTCGGCACGAGCGCGTGGGTGAAGCCCAGACGGTGTGCCTCCGAGAGCCTGCGCTGGACGCCCGTGACCCGTCTGACCTCGCCCGCGAGGCCGACTTCGCCGATCGCGACCAGGTTCTTGGGCAGCGGGGTGTCGCTCGCGGCGGAGGCCAGGGCGAGGGCGATCGCCAGGTCCGCGGCGGGCTCCGAGAGCTTCACTCCGCCGACCGTCGCCGAGTAGATGTCCCGCTTGCCCAGTGCGCTGATCTTGCCGCGTTGCTCCAGGACGGCCAGCATCATCGAGACCCGGGAGGTCTCCAGGCCGGACGTCGTGCGCCGGGGTGAGGGGATCTGCGAGTCGACGGTGAGGGCCTGCACTTCGGCGACCAGGGGGCGGCGGCCCTCCAGGGTGACCGTCAGGCAGGTACCCGGGACCGGTTCGTCACGTCGGGTCAGGAAAAGTCCGCTTGGGTCGGCAAGGCCCGTAATGCCCTCGTCGTGCAGTTCGAAGCAGCCGACCTCGTCGGTGGCGCCGTAGCGGTTCTTGACGCCCCGCACCAGGCGCAGGCGAGCGTGGCGGTCTCCCTCGAAGCTCAGCACGACGTCCACGAGGTGTTCGAGGAGGCGGGGGCCGGCGATCGCGCCGTCCTTCGTGACATGGCCCACCAGAAGCGTGGACATGCCGCGTTCCTTGGAGGCGCGGATCAGGGCGCCGGCGACCTCCCGGACCTGGGCCATGCCGCCGGGCGCTCCGTCGATCTCCGGGGAGGCCACGGTCTGCACCGAGTCCATGATCAGCAGTGACGGCTTCACCGCGTCCAAGTGGCCCAGGACGGCCGCCAGGTCGGTCTCGGCGGCCAGATACAGGTGGTCGTCGATGGCGCCGATGCGGTCGGCGCGCATGCGGACCTGGGAGGCCGATTCCTCGCCGGTCACATACAGCGTGCGGTGTTCGTCGCTCGCCGACTTGGCCGCCACGTCCAGCAGGAGGGTCGACTTGCCGACGCCCGGCTCGCCGGCGAGCAGGACGACCGCGCCCGGTACGAGTCCGCCGCCCAGCACGCGGTCCAGCTCGGGCACGCCGGTGGGGCGGGCGGTGGCCGTCCGCCCGTCGACCTGGCCGATGGGCAGGGCGGACGTCGTGACGCGCCCCGGCGTCGTCGTACGGACCGCGGGCGTGCCGTACTCCTCGACCGTCCCCCAGGCCTGGCACTCGGGGCAGCGGCCGAGCCACTTGGCCGTCTGCCAGCCGCACTCCGTGCAGCGGTAGGACGGACGGTCCTTGGTGGTCTTCGTGCGGGCAGCCATGGGGAAACCGTAACCGCCGCCACCGACAGCCGGACGCGCCTGTGGACAACAGGCCTCGCCGGGGCCCGTCCCGAGTGCCTCCTCGTCGCCCCGCGCGGACCCGCGCACCCCGGGAGGAGCCAGGCACCCCTTGCGATTTCGCCACGCCCCGTCACGAACGAGCCATGGGACCCCCCTTCCCTGTCCCCTTATGAGGGATCGTTTCACCCGTACGGATTAAAAGGACTCAAGGGACAAGAAGACCTAGTTCCGCGCCGCCTACGGTCGCACGGGTGATGAGCAGCAGCCCGGAAATCTCGACCCGCATGACCGGCGCACACCGGGCGCACCGGGAGGCGCGCGACGGCGCTGCGGCGCGCACGCTCGCGCAGCGACCTCCCGCGCGCTACGAGCCCTACCTGGACGGCCTGTTCACCTACTGCCTGTCCGTCCTGTGCGACCACGAAGCCGCCACCGCCGCCCTGGGTGACGTCCTCGCGTTCGCCGAACGGCGTGGTCAGCGTGGCCCCGAAGCGGAGGGCGACCGCCGGGCCTGGCTCTACGCGCTGGCCCGCTGGGCGTGCCTGCGCAAGCTCACCGAGGCCAAGCAGAAACGTCAGGGCGCGCAGAAACGTCAGGGCACGCACGCGGCGGCCCGCAACGGCGCCCGCCGGCAGCCGGGTGCGAAGCCCGCCACGGCCACGGGCGCCCCGACCGACACCGCCCCGGCAGGCCCGCCCGCCTCCGACGAGGCCAGGGAACAGCGACGGCGTGAGCTGACCCAGCTCGCCTGGCCGGAGGCCGCCGGCACCACCCCGGAACAGCGCGAGGCGCTCGAACTCGCCGTACGCCACCACCTCGCCCCCCACGAGGTCGCCGCCGTCCTCGGCAAGGACCTGGCCGCCGCCCGCGAACTGCTCGCCTCCGCCGCCTGCGAGGTCGAGCGCACGCGCGCGGCGCTCGCCGTCGTCGAGACCGGCGGCTGTCCCGGTGTGGCCCGTCTCGCCGGCGAGAACCGGCTCGTGCTCAGCGCCGCCCTGCGCCGCGAGCTCGTCCGGCACGTCGACGACTGCCCGCGCTGCCGCCGGGCCGCCGAACGCGCCGTCCCCGGCCGCTGGCCCGGTGCCGGTGTCACCCCCGCCGAGCTGCCCGTCCTGTCGGCGCCCCGCGCGGAGCTGCACGTGGTCATGGGTCACCTCCCCCGCGCGCGGGGAGCCACCGCACCGCGCTACGACCGGCGGGGCTTCCCCATGGACCCCAAGGATCGGGCCGCCCGCCGGGAGCGACTTCGCGCGCGTGCCGTCACCACGACCGTCGTCGCCACCGTCGTCGCCGCTCCCGTGCTCGCCCTGTGGGCGGCCTACCGGGGCACACCGACGGGGGAGGGGGTCGAGGGCCGCTCGGCCAGCGCCAGCGAGGCGCACGACCCCGACAGCCTCGACGGCGAGACGGTCGGCGGCTACGAGAACGCGGGGAACGCCAGCACCCGCCCGGGGACCGGCCTCCCCAAGGGCGACGGACCGGATGTCTCCGTGGAGGTCGTCAGCGTCTCGGGACTCGGCAGGAGCGCGGCCGGCAAGCTCTCCGTGACGGCCGCCAACAGCGGCGACACCACCCTCATCACCCTCACCGCGGCGGCCGACGCCGACGGGCCGGTCCGCTGGTCGGCCACCACGGCGGCCTCCTGGCTCTATCTGAGCCGCTCCACGGGCACGCTGAAGCCCGGCGAGTCGGTGACGATCAAGGTGTACGTCGATCATCTGCGCGAGCCCTCCGGGCACTGGCACGCGCGCGTGGCCGTCGCCCCGGCGGGCGCCGTCGTCTCCATCGAGGGCCACGGCACCGCGCCCGGCCCCTCGGACCCGGGCAACGGCCCGGGACCGGGCGGACCCGGCGGCCCGCCCTCGCCGTCCGACCCGGAACCGACGCCCACGGCGCCGTCCTCCCCGGATCCCACGCCGACCGATCCGCCGTCCTCGTCCGACCCGGAGCCCACACCGGGCGACCCGTCCCCGACCGACTCGGAGGATCCGCCCCCGCCGTCCGACGACAACGACCCGCCGAGCCCGGCGACGTCGTAGGCGTCGGCCCCAGGCGGTGCAGGCGGCACGGCCCGTGCGGGCCCGCGCGGCCGGGATCCCGGCCGTCCCACAGGGGTCGAGGGGCCGGGCGCGTCAGCCCGCCGGCCCTCGGCCCGCCGACCCTCAGCCCTGCGCGTGCGTCGGGTCCGCCGGATGCGGTGCCAGCAGCGGGAGCTGCGAGGCGAGGCGCTGTTCGCACAGCTCGACCAGGCGGTCGTAGCCGGCCTTGCCCATCAGCTCGGTCAGCTCCGGGCGGTAGGAGACGTACACCGGGTCGCCCGCGCCGTGTGCCGAGGTCGCGGACGTGCACCACCAGTGCAGGTCATGGCCGCCTGGCCCCCAGCCGCGGCGGTCGTACTCGCCGATCGACACCTGGAGCACCCGTGTGTCGTCGGGCCGGTCGATCCAGTCGTACGTCCGGCGCACCGGCAGCTGCCAGCAGACGTCCGGCTTGGTCTCCAGCGGCTCGCGGCCCTCCTTGAGAGCCAGGATGTGCAGCGAGCAGCCCGCGCCGCCCGCGAAACCGGGACGGTTCTGGAAGATGCACGAGCCGTTGAACGGGCGGGTCTGGCGGGAGCCCTCGTCGTCCTCCGAGACCCAGCCGTCCCGGACGCCCTCGTCGTGGTGCTGCCAGATGTCCGGCGTGAGCCGCGCCACATGCCCGGCGACGCGCTTCTCGTCGTCCTCGTCGGAGAAGTGGGCGCCCAGGGTGCAGCAGCCGTCGGCCGCGCGGCCCGGCTGGATGCCCTGGCAGCCGCTGCCGAAGATGCAGTTCCAGCGAGAGGTCAGCCAGGTCAGATCACACCGGAAGACCTGTTCGTCGTCCGCCGGGTCGGGGAACTCCACCCACGCGCGCGCGAAATCGAGACCCTTCTCGTCCGCGGCCGGCGCCTGCGCTGCCGCTGCCTGGGCCTTGTTCGACTTCTTCGGTGGCTTCACCGGCTTCGCCCGCGAAGAACCGCCGGTCGATTTGTCGGTCTTCGCCTTGTTCGTCTTTGGCACTCGTCCAGGGTAAGTCGCCAGGGGCCGCTTCGGGGACGGCCGAGGTCCTTGTGGGCAGTAGCGTTCCCTACATGAGACTCGGTGTCCTCGACGTGGGATCGAACACGGTGCATCTGCTGGTGGTGGACGCACACCCGGGCGCGTGCCCCCTGCCGGCGCACTCGCACAAGGTGGAACTGCGCCTTGCCCAACTCCTCGACGAGGACGGCGCGATCGGTCCGGAGGGCGTCGACAAACTGATCGCCGTGATCCAGGAGGCGCTCCAGGCCGCCGAGGACAAGGGCGTGGAGGACCTGCTGCCGTTCGCGACCTCCGCCGTGCGCGAGGCCAGCAACGCCGACGACGTCCTCGCGCGCGTGCAGGCCGAGACCGGCGTCGAGCTCCAGGTCCTCACCGGCGCCGAGGAGGCCCGGCTCACCTTCCTCGCCGCCCGCCGCTGGTTCGGCTGGTCCGCCGGGAAGCTGCTGGTCCTGGACATCGGCGGCGGCTCCCTGGAGATCGCCTACGGCATCGACGAGGAGCCCGACGCGGCCGTCTCGCTGCCGCTCGGGGCCGGCCGGCTCACCGCGGGCTGGCTGCCCGGCGACCCGCCCGACCCCGAGGACATACGGGCCGTGCGCCGCCACGCCCGTGCGCAGATCGCCCGCACGGTGGGGGAGTTCAAACGCTTCGGTGCCCCCGACCACGTCGTCGCCACCTCGAAGACGTTCAAGCAGCTCGCCCGCATCGCCGGCGCCGCCCGCTCCATGGACGGCCCGTACGCCCAGCGGCAGCTCAAGCGCGAGTCGCTCGAGGCCTGGGTGCCCCGTCTGGCGGCCATGACGACCGCCCAGCGAGCGGAACTCCCGGGCGTCTCCGAGGGCCGCGCCAACCAGATCCTGGCGGGCGCGCTGGTCGCGGAGGGGGCGATGGACCTCTTCGGTGTGGAGAACCTGGAGATCTGCCCCTGGGCGCTCAGGGAGGGCGTCATCCTGCGCAAACTCGATCACATGGCGTCGGAGTGACGGACCCGCGCGGCGCCCGGCCGTGACCGGGCCCACTCCGCCGCGCGGGCACGGGTCCCAGGGCGTACCCGCACCCTCCCGTGGCGAACACCACAACGGCGGCCCGGGGCCCGGCACCCGGGTGACCGCACCCCGTAACCTGTCCCCCATGGCAGAGCCAGTCGTGCGGATCCCGGATGCGAAGGTCGCCCTGTCGACGGCCTCGGTCTACCCGGAGTCGACGGCGACGGCGTTCGAGATCGCCGCGCGCCTCGGATACGACGGCGTCGAGGTCATGGTCTGGAACGACCCCGTCAGCCAGGACATCGACGCGCTGCGCAGACTCAGCGACTACCACCGGATCCCGATCCTCGCCGTCCACGCTCCCTGCCTGCTCATCACCCAGCGGGTGTGGTCGACCGACCCGTGGACCAAGCTCCAGCGGGCCCGCGCGGCGGCGGAGAAGCTCGGCGCGAGCACGGTCGTCGTCCACCCGCCGTTCCGCTGGCAGCGCCAGTACGCGCGGGACTTCGTCACGGGCATCTGGCGGATGGCGGACGAGACGGACGTACGGTTCGCCGTCGAGAACATGTACCCGTGGCGCTACCGCGACCGCGAGATGCTCGCGTACGCGCCCGACTGGGACGTCACGAAGGACGACTACCGGCACTTCACGATCGATCTCAGCCACGCCTCCACGGCCCGCGCGGACGCGATGCAGATGATCGACCGCATGGGTGACCGCCTCGGCCACGTCCACCTCGCCGACGGAAACGGTTCGGCCAAGGACGAGCACCTGGTCCCCGGCCGCGGCGCCCAGCCCTGCGCCGAGCTGCTGGAACGGCTCGCGCTGACCGGCTTCGACGGGCACGTCGTCATCGAGGTCAACACACGGCGCGCGATGTCGAGCGCCGAACGTGAGGCCGACCTGGCGGAAGCCCTGGCCTTCACGCGCCTGCACCTGGCCTCCGCCTCGTCGACGGGCCCGTCGGCCCCGTCCCCCACGACGTCCCCCACGGCGAAGGCGCCCCGCCGATGACCGGCGTCACCGCCCGCAAGCGCGGCCGCCCCCCTCGTTCGGAGTCGGCGGACACCAGGGACCTGATCCTGACGGCCGCCCGCGAGGAGTTCTCCGAGCGGGGCTACGACAAGACGTCCGTACGCGGCATCGCGAAGGCCGCGGGCGTGGACCCGGCCCTGGTGCACCACTACTTCGGCACCAAGGAGCAGATCTTCGAGGCGGCCGTCGAGGTCGCCTTCGGGCCCGCGCTGGGCGCCCCGGAAGCGGTCGCCGACGGCCCGCTGGACCAGGTCGGCGAGCGGCTCGCCCGCTTCGTCCTCGGCATCTGGGAGAACCCGACGACCCGGAAGCCCCTCCTGGCGATCGTGCGCTCGGCCGTGAACAACGACATCGCGGCCGCCGTCTTCCGCCGTCTGGTCGCCACCCAGGTGCTGCGCCGGATCGCCGGCCGGCTCGATCTGCCGGACGCCGAGCTGCGCGCCGAACTGGCGGCGGCGCAGCTGGTGGGCTGCGCGATGCTGCGGTACGTGATCAAGGTGGAGCCGCTGGCCTCGGCGGACCTGGAGCTGATCATCGCGCGCGTGGCACCGGTCGTGCAGGGGCACCTGACCGGGCCGTGAGACGCGGCCCGGACGCCGCTCGGACGCCGCTCGGACGCGGCCCGGACGCGGGCTTGGACGCGGGTTCGGAGGTGAGACATGCGTCCCGCTATACGGACACCGTGTCCGCCCCCTGGATGACCGGCGTACGCTCGTTAGCAGTCAGAAGTCTCTGATCGCAGTCTCTGAAGGAGCGAGCGACGATGCCCGAGCTGAGGTCCCGCACAGTCACCCACGGCCGCAACATGGCGGGCGCCCGCGCCCTTATGCGCGCCTCCGGTGTACCCGGTGCGGACATCGGCCGGAAGCCGATCATCGCGGTGGCGAACAGCTTCACCGAGTTCGTGCCCGGCCACACGCACCTCCAGCCGGTCGGCCGGATCGTCAGCGAGGCGATCACCGCGGCCGGCGGCATCCCGCGCGAGTTCAACACGATCGCCGTCGACGACGGCATCGCGATGGGCCACGGCGGCATGCTCTACAGCCTGCCCTCCCGCGACCTGATCGCGGACAGCGTGGAGTACATGGTCGAGGCGCACTGCGCCGACGCCCTGATCTGCATCTCCAACTGCGACAAGATCACCCCGGGCATGCTGAACGCGGCCCTGCGCCTGAACATCCCCACGGTCTTCGTCTCCGGCGGCCCGATGGAGTCCGGCCGCGCCACCCTGGTCGACGGCACGGTCCGCACGCTCGACCTCGTCGACGCGATCTCCGACGCCGTGAACGACAAGATCTCGGACGAGGACATCCTCCGTATCGAGGAGAACGCCTGCCCGACCTGCGGCAGCTGTTCCGGCATGTTCACCGCCAACTCGATGAACTGCCTGACCGAGGCCATCGGCCTCTCCCTCCCCGGCAACGGCTCGGTGCTGGCCACCCACACGGCCCGCCGGGCGCTGTACGAGGACGCGGGGCGCACGGTGATGGACATCACCCGCCGCTACTACGAGCAGGACGACGAGACGGTCCTGCCCCGCAGCATCGCCACCATCGCGGCCTTCGAGAACGCGATGGCCCTCGACATCGCGATGGGCGGCTCGACCAACACGATCCTCCACCTGCTGGCCGCCGCCCAGGAGGCGGGCGTCCCGTTCGGCCTGGAGGAGATCAACGAGGTCTCGCGCCGCGTTCCCTGCCTGGCCAAGGTCGCGCCGAACGTGGCGAAGGACCGCACGTACTACATGGAGGACGTGCACCGCGCCGGCGGCATCCCCGCCCTGCTCGGCGAACTGCACCGCGCGGGACTGCTCAACGAGGACGTGTTCTCGGTCCACAGCCCGTCGCTGGCGGACTGGCTGAAGACGTGGGACGTCCGTGGCGGCTCCCCCTCGCCCGAGGCGCTCGAACTGTGGCACGCGGCCCCCGGCTGCGTCCGCTCCGCCGAGGCCTTCTCCCAGTCCGAGCGCTGGGAGGCGCTGGACGTGGACGCCGAGGGCGGCTGCATCCGCTCCGCCGAGCACTCCTACAGCAAGGACGGCGGTCTCGCGGTCCTGCGCGGCAACATCGCCGTCGACGGCTGCGTGGTCAAGACGGCCGGCGTCGACGAGTCGATCTGGACCTTCGAAGGCCCGGCCGTCGTCTGCGAGTCGCAGGAGGAGGCCGTCGAGAAGATCCTCAACAAGCAGGTGACGCACGGCGACGTCGTCGTCATCCGCTACGAGGGTCCCAAGGGCGGCCCGGGTATGCAGGAGATGCTCTACCCGACGTCCTTCCTCAAGGGCCGTGGCCTCGGCAAGACCTGTGCCCTGATCACCGACGGCCGCTTCTCCGGCGGCACCTCGGGTCTGTCGATCGGCCACGCCTCGCCCGAGGCGGCCTCCGGCGGCACCATCGCCCTCGTCGAGGACGGCGACCGCATCCGCATCGACATCCCGAACCGCACGATCGAGCTCCTCGTCGACGACGCCGAGCTGGCGCGGCGCGAGGCGGCCCTCGGCGGCGTCTACGCCCCGAAGAACCGCGAGCGCAAGGTGTCCGCCGCCCTGCGGGCCTACGCCGCGATGGCGACGAGCGCCGACAAGGGCGCGGTGCGGGACGTGTCGAAGCTGGGCTGACGTCAGCCAGAAACCGGCGTCGCTGTGAGGGCCGTCTCCGCCGTACGGAGGCGGCCCTCGGCGCGTCTTGTCGGCCGGCTGTCACTGGCCGGCTGTCACCGGTCCGCCGTCACCGGCCTGCTGCTACCGGTCCGTTGACAAGGGTCCGTCGCCACCGGCTGGTCGCCCCCGGCCTGTTGTCACCGGCTGGTCGCCACCGGCCTGTTGTCACCGGCTGGTCGCCCCCGGCCTGTTGTTCACCGGCCCGTCGCCATCCGTCCGCCGTAGCCGGCCTGCCGTCACCCGCCCGGTCCTACCATCCCGCCGGGTCCCGTCCGTCCACCGCGAAGACGGTTCCGTCCGGGGCGCCGGCGTAGACGTGGCCGTCGACCGCCTCGGGCGCGGGCAGCGTGGCCACCACCTCGTCCGAGTTGGCGCCGAGCCGCAGCTCCGTCTGCCCGACGAGCTTGCCCTTCCCGGCGTCCACGGCGAGGAGCCGTCCGTCGGCGGCGCTGAAGTAGACGTGCTCGCCGTCGGCGGCCGGCACCGAACCCCGGCTCACCGACGTCTGCAGGGACCACACCTGCTTGTCCAGGACCGTGTCGACGGCGACGAGCGATCCGTCGAAGGCCAGGAGGTAGACCCGGTCGCCCTGCACGGTCGCCTGCGCCTCCTGGAGCGCGACGCGCAGCTTCACCCGCAGCGACCCCTTGTCCTGCGGGGAGTAGCGGACCACGGCGTCGACCGTGCCGTAATCGGCGCCCTGGGACAGCAGGACGAGGCTGCCGTCCGTGGTGCCCACGAGGCGCAGCGTGCCGCTGAGCCGCTCGTCCCAGCGCACCTTTCCGGTCGCGGGATCCACGGCCGTGATCCGGGTGTGCCCGTCGTCCGAGGTGGTCGACGCGTACGCCAGCGGATCCTTCGGGAACGCCGTGAAGTACGGCTCGCTCAGCCCCGGAATGCGCCGGCTCCACACCGACTTCCCCGTCGCGGCGTCCACCCCGGTCACCGTGTTGTCGGCCGCGGTCAGCAACAGGGTGCCGCCGACGCTCCGGACACCCGGGTAGTCCGACAGGTCGCGCTGCCAGCGGGTGGCGCCCGACGCCGGGTCGAGCGCCTCCATCCGCTTGCCCGAGTGCGTGATCACCTGAGCCAGCCCGCCCGAGAGCACCGGGGCCTGGCTCGGCCCGTCGTCGTCGGTGAGGACGTGCCGCCACAGCACCCGCCCGTCGGACGCGTCCAACGCCGACACCAGCCCCTTCTGGACGCAGAGCAGCCGCCGCGCGTCGTAGGTGCACCGGGGCATACCGCCCGTGCCCGTACCGGCACCCGCGCCGGTGCTGCCCTTCGCCGGCCGCGCGCTCCAGGGGGTGAAGGCCGGTGACGCGGACTGCGAGCCGCCCGCCGTTCCCCGCGCGTCCCGGCCCGGGCCGTCCTCGCCGGGCAGTTGCGTGGCGAGGACCGCGCCGCCCGAGAGGACGACGACCAGCGCGCCGACCGCGAGGGCCGGCCGCCGGCGCCGGCGGCGCGGCCGCGCCGCCGCCCGGTCCGGTGCCGCCGCGGGCTCCTCCGCACCCTCCGGCTGCCCGGCCGCGCCCGCCGATTCGGCCTCGGCCTCCGCCGGCGGCCGCTGCGACGGTATGAACGCCTGCGTGTCGTACGAGGCCGCCACCGACCGCAGTTCCCGCATCAACTCGTCCGGCGTGGGCCGGTCCTCGGGCTCCTTGGCCAGACAACGCACCACCAGCGGCGCGAGGTTCCCCGGCACGCCGGTCAGATCCGGCTCGTCGTGCACGACCTGGTAGGCGACGACGTACGGGCTGTCGGAGTCGAACGGCCCGCGTCCCGTCGCCGCGTGCACCATCACCGACCCGAGCGCGAAGATGTCGGCGGCCGGCCCCACCTCCCGCGGCCGCCGGAACTGCTCCGGCGCCATGAAGGGCGGCGTACCGATCAACTTGCCGGTCTCGGTGCGCAGTTCGCTGTCCTTCGGCCGGGAGATGCCGAAGTCGATGACTTTCGGCCCGTCCTCGGCCAGCAGGACGTTGCTCGGCTTCAGATCCCGGTGCACGACCCCGACCCGGTGGATGTCCCGCAGCGCCTCCGCGAGCCCGGCCATCAGCCGCCGCAACTCGCCCGAACGCATGGGGCCGTTCTGCTTCACCTGCTCGGCGAGCGTCGAACCGGGAATGAACAGGGTGGCCATCCAAGGCCGTTCGGCCTCCGGATCGGCGTCGACGACGGGCGCGGTGAACGCCCCGCTCACCCGCCGAGCGGCGGCCACCTCCTGCCGGAAACGACCCCTGAACTCGGGATCCCGGGCGAACTGGGCATGGACGACCTTCACCGCGACCTTCATCCCGGAGGTGCTCCGGGCCAGGTGCACCACGCCCATGCCACCGGAGCCCAGACGTTCGTCCAGGCGGTAGTGGCCGGCGTACTCCGGAAGTTCCGCTTCCGCGCCCGCCCCGGTGTTGCGCTGTGGCGTCATGGACCAACCACCCCCGTGCTGTTCAACCGCGCGCGCGACGCACGGAGCCTAGTCGATGACTCGTACGGGACAGAGGCGGCTTGCTAGCCTCCGTGTGCGAATCCTGTACATGTGTTTCATTGCGTGTTTTAGGGGAATCAACGTGACCCCATGGCAGTCATGGGGTTCGACGGGGGAGGTTTTTCCATGTCTGTTGACCGTGTGGAAGTGGAAGAGGTCGCGAGCGGCGGGACGGCGGAGGCCGTCGCGACGGCCACGGCGGCCCTCACGTACTACCCGATCGCCCCGGGCGTCCGACTGAACGTCCGCAGCGGCCCCGGCACGAGCTACCCGGTCGTCAGGGTCCTGGCCGAGGGCACCAAGGTCCCGATCTTCTGCCAGACCCCGGGCACCTCGGTGTCCGGCCCGTACGGCACGACGAACATCTGGGACAACATCGCCGACAGCCAGTTCGTCTCGGACGCGTACGTGCGGACGGGCAGCGACGGCTACGTCGCCGCCCACTGCGCCTGACACGACCCGGCCCTCGGGCCCGGTCCAGGACCCCGGTCCCGGATCGGCATCCGGGCTCGGTTCCGGATCAGAACCCGGAACCGGACCCGGATCAGGACCGGAGTCGAGCACTGATCCGAACCCTGGTCCGAGGTTGCTCCTCGGACCAGGGTTCGGACTGGCTTTCCGTGGGCTTCCGACGGGTCTCGGCCCGGCTTTCGGCGGGCCCCGGACGGGCATTCCGGTCTCGGGCAAGCCTTCGACCGGTTTCGACCGGTCTCGGACGGCCTCGGACGGCCTCGGACCGGCTCTCGACGGTTCTCGGACCGGTCTACGAGCAACCCACCCGGGAGCTCGCCTCCGCCCGGAGCCATAATCGTCCCGTGAGCGACGAAAACGGCACCCCGGACACTTCGGCCGGCTCCCGGGACACCTCGACCGGCGCGGCGGGCACTCCCACCGGTACCCCCGCCGACCGGCCGGGAAGCCCCGCCGGCTCCGGGCCCCGCCCGGAGCCCCTCCGCTTCTTCGGCACCACCTGGGTGGACCACGACCGCGGCCACCGGGGCTACGCGGCCCGCCGCATCGCCGTGGCCGTCGGCTCCCTGGCCGCCGCCATCGTCTCCTGCCTCGTCCTGCGCTTCGCCTACGAGGGCATCGCGATCGCCGACCTGGGCGGCTTCGTGACGCTCCTGGTCGTCGTGATGTTCGCGGTCTGCACCGCACTCGCCTTCCGCCACACCTGGGAAAGCTTCACCAAGCGCCCCGACCCCGACCGCCAGGCCTCCCTGCGCGGTCTGCTCGCCGTCGGTTTCGTCGGCTCGCTGCTCGCGTACTTCTTCCGCACCCTCACCGAGGCACCCGGCGAGAGGCTCCACCGCGAGGAGTACGACACGGCTCGCGAACAGTACGAACGCCGCTCCACCCGCCGCACGGGCAACCCGTCGAAGAAGCGCCGCAGCGGCTGACCCGTCCGCGTGCCGGTGCCGCCGGGCAGCAGGACGTGGGGGAAGGACCGTGCCGCCGCCGACCCGACCCACGGCCCCGGCCCGTATGCCCGACCCACAGACCCGGCCCGCCGCCCCGACCCACAGCCCCGGACTGTTCCCCTTCCCGCCCGCCTCCGGCCACCATGACCCCATGACGTCCTCCTCCGACACTCCCGGTCACACCACCCGAGCCCATTCCTTCAACTCCGCCGCGGCCCAGTACGCGGCCAACCGCCCCTCCTACCCGGCCGCCCTCCTCGACACGATCGAGGAGCTCGCCGGCCGCCCCCTCGCCGGGGCGCGGGTCGCGGACGTCGGGGCGGGCACCGGCATAGCGACCGCCCTCCTGCACGCTCGCGGCGCCGACGTCATCGCCGTCGAGCCCGGGGACGGCATGACCGCGCAGTTCCGCCACGCCCTCCCCGACGTGCCGATCGTCCGGGGCGACGGCAACCACCTACCCCTGGCCACCGCCTCCCTCGACTTCCTCACCTACGCCCAGTCCTGGCACTGGACCGACCCGGCCCACTCGGTTCCGGAGGCTCTGCGCGTCCTGCGTCCGGGCGGCGCGCTGGCGCTGTGGTGGAACACCGGCGCCCTCGACGTGCCCTGGCTCGCGGAGGCGGCCCAGCGCATCGACCGGTACTTCGGGGAGAGCATCCCCGCGAACACCAAGAACGTGGACGCCCACGTCGTCGACCCCACCGGCCGCCTCGGACTGACCCGTCGTGAGGTCCGCTGGAGCCGCCGAGTCCCCGTCGACACGCACCTCGCCAACATCGGCAGCCACTCGCTGTTCCTGGTCCACGGCGAGGAGGCGAGCACAGCCTTCCTCGCCGAGGAGCGCGACCACCTGACGCGGGCCTTCCCCGACGGACTCGTCGAAGAGGTCTACGACGTCGTCCTGCTGCTCGCGACGAGAGCCTGACCGCGCGCGGTGGCCCACCCCGCCAGGGCCGCCGCACACGCGTGATCCACATGCCGCAGACCGCCCAGCTCCAGCCGCACCGCGCGGTCGTGCGGCAGCGCGTCCAACGCGTCCAGCAGCTTCGGCAGCCGCAGGAACGTCGCGTGCCCCCGTACCCGTACGACGAGGCCGGCGTCTCCCTGGTCCTCCGTCTCGACGTGCACATGGCTGATCTCCCACGCCGTCTTCGCCACGGCCAGCGCCAGCCCGACCAACACCCCCTCGAACAGGTTCCCCGCCAGGATCGTCACCGCCGTGACCCCGAGCACGAGGGCCTCCGCCCGGTGTCCGCGCCACAGCTTCCGCGCCTCCCGCCAGGGCACCAGCTTGCAGCCGACGTACACCAGCAGCCCGGCCGGTGCCGCGACCGGAACGGCCCCCAGCACTCCGGGCAGCGCTGCGGCGAACAGCAGCAGCCACACTCCGTGCAGCACCCGCGACGCCTTGGTCCGCGCGCCCGCCCGCTCCCCCTCGGAGACGGCGCCCCCGGCTCCCGCGACGGCGCTCCGCACGATGAAGGTCGTCATCGGCAGCGCACCCAGCACCCCGCACACTGCATTGCCCGCGCCCTGTGTCATCAACTCCCGGTCGTAGTCCGTCCCCCGTCCGTCGGGCAGCCGGTCCACCGCCGCGGCGCCGAACAGCGACTCCGCCGACGCGATCAACGCGAACGCCACTACGGTCCCGATCACCCCCACTTCCGTCAGCCGTCCGAGATCTGCCGCCTCCGGCACCCGCACGGCATTCCACAGCCCCTGCACCTGGACCCGCCGCACCTCCAGGTCGAACACCCACGTCACGCCCGCCGCCGAAGCCACCGCTACCAACGGCGCCGGAACCAGCCGCGCCCCGCGCCGCCAGCGCCCCCACAACAGCAACACGACCATCGTGGCACCCCCCACCGACAACGCCACCGGATCCACCCGCCCGGGCAGCGACACCAACCCGGTGAGCCGGTCGAGCCCGCCCGCCGGCGCGGTCGCGTCCCCGAGGGCGTACACCTGTCCGGCGACCAGCAGCAGTCCGATCCCGGCGAGCATGCCGTGCACGACGGCCACCGACACGGCCCGGAACCACCGCCCCAGCCGCAGCGCGCCGAGCCCCAGCTGCACCAGCCCGGCGGCGAGGACGAGCACGCCGAGCGCCGCCACGCCGTACCGCTGGACGGCCTCGTGGACAAGCACGGTCAGCCCCGCCGCCGGCCCGCTCACCTGGAGGCTGCCGCCGGGCAGTGCCCCGACCACCAGCCCGCCGACGATGCCGGTGATCAGCCCCAGCTCGGCGGGCACGCCGGAGGCCACGGCGATGCCCACACAGAGGGGGAGCGCGACGAGAAACACGACGAAGGAAGCGAACAGGTCGGCCTTACGGACACCACGGAGCAACACGGCGGCACCTCCAGGAGGAAACGGGAGATGCGTGGGCGCGCCGCACCGGGGGAGGGCACGGCGACGAAGCTGCGCGGAACGGGACGAGGGCGAGCCCGACGCCCCGGAAGCGCATGAATTCCATTGTCGGTTGAAACGACCGGCCGACCGGGAGGTTCCTGTGGTGACCTGGTGAACACGGAAGCGAACGAATCGGAACACCCCCTTCCAACACCACCTCACGCGCCTGCATCACCCTCACGCGCCCGCGCCTCTCTCACGCGCCTGCATGCGCCCGCGCCTCTCTCACGCGCCCCCACCACCCCCACGCGACTTGACGCCCCAGCGCGCCACGGAGCATTATTCATCGCATGATGAATTTTGATCCGGATTCCCGCCCACCCGGTGAGGACACGACCCAGGCTCCACCCGCCCCACCCGCCGTGCAGGCCGAGAACCTGACCGTCGTCCGCGGCCCCCGCACGGTCCTGCGCACCCTCGACTTCACCGTCCCCCGCGGCCAGATCACCGGCCTGCTGGGCCCCTCCGGCTGCGGCAAGTCGACCCTCATGCGCTCGATCGTCGGCACCCAGGACAAGGTCACCGGCACCCTCGACGTCCTCGGCCGGCCCGCGGGTCACCCCGCCCTCCGCACCCGCATCGGCTACGTCACCCAGGCCCCCTCCGTCTACAACGACCTGACGATCCGCCAGAACCTCGACTACTTCGCCGCGATCCTCGACCCGGGCCGAGCGGCAGCGGACCGCCGTCACGAGAACGTCACCCGGGCCATCGCCGACGTCGACCTCACCACCCACGCCGACGCCCTCGCCGGCAACCTCTCCGGCGGCCAACGCAACCGCGTCTCACTGGCCGTGGCACTCCTGGGCACCCCGGAACTCCTGGTCCTCGACGAACCGACCGTCGGCCTGGACCCGGTCCTGCGCCGCGACCTGTGGAACCTCTTCCACCACATCGCAGCCACCCGGGGCGCGACCCTGCTGATCTCCTCCCACGTGATGGACGAGGCCGAGCGCTGCCACCGCCTGCTCCTCATGCGCGAGGGCGAGATCCTCGCCGACGCCACCCCCGAGGCCCTGCGCAGCCGCACCGGCGCCGACACGGTCGAGTCGGCCTTCCTGCACCTGGTGGACGCGGCGACAGAGGCAGCCCGCACCGAGCAGGCCGCCGCGAAGGAGACCAGCACGAAGGAGACCAGCAAAAAGGAGACGACCCGATGACCACGACCACAAGCACGACGACGCCCACCACCCCGGCTCCCGCCCCCACCACCAGCGCCCTGAGCCTCTCCCGCACCACCGCCACCGCGGCCAGGGTGCTGCGCCAACTGCGCCACGACCCCCGCACCATCGCGCTGATGGTCCTCATCCCCTGCGTGATGCTGTTCCTGCTCCGCTACGTCTTCGACGGCAGCCCGCGCACCTTCGACAACATCGGCGCGTCCCTCCTGGGCATCTTCCCGCTGATCACGATGTTCCTGGTCACCTCGATCGCCACCCTGCGCGAACGCACCTCGGGCACCCTCGAACGCCTCCTCGCCATGCCCCTCGGCAAAGGCGACCTGATCGCCGGTTACGCCCTCGCCTTCGGAACTATCGCGATCATCCAGTCGGCCCTGGCCACCGGCCTGGCGGTCTGGTTCCTCGACCTGGACGTCACGGGCAGCCCCTGGCTCCTCCTCCTGGTCGCCCTCCTCGACGCCCTCCTCGGCACCGCCCTGGGCCTCTTCGTCTCGGCCTTCGCGGCCTCGGAGTTCCAGGCGGTCCAGTTCATGCCGGCGGTGATCTTCCCCCAACTCCTCCTCTGCGGCCTCTTCGCCCCCCGCGACACCATGCACCCCGCCCTGGAAGCCGTCTCCGACGCCCTCCCCATGTCCTACGCGGTCGACGGCATGAACGAGGTCCTCACCCACACCGACATGACGGCCACCTTCGTACGAGACATCCTCATCGTCGGCGGCTGCGCCCTTCTGGTCCTGTGCCTGGGAGCGGCCACCCTCCGACGCCGCACAGCGTGACCCGCCGGCCCGTCCGGCGCTCGAGGACGAGGCCGTCCAGCCGAAGGGAGGGAAAGGGGGCTGGGGGCACAGCCCCCGGGGACGGGAAGGGCAGGGGCGGCGGGGGCGAGAAAACGACGTCCGCCCACCGGACAGGCAAGCCGGACGAGCACCCCCGGTGCGACGATGAACCCCGGACGACGCAACCCCCGGAGGACCCCGCACCATGACCCAGAAAGTCGCAGTCCTCGGCACCGGCAAGATCGGCGAAGCCCTCCTCAGCGGCATGATCCGAGGCGGCTGGCCCCCCGCCGACCTCCTCGTCACCGCCCGCCGCCCGGAACGGGCCGAAGAACTCCGCACCCGCTACGGAGTCACCCCGGTCACCAACGCCGAGGCCGCCAAGACCGCGGACACCCTGATCCTCACGGTGAAACCGCAGGACATGGGCACCCTCCTCGACGAGCTCGCCCCGCACGTCCCCGCCGACCGCCTGATCATCAGCGGAGCCGCCGGCATCACCACCGCCTCCATCGAGGAGCGCCTCGCCGCCGGCACCCCGGTCGTCCGCGTCATGACGAACACCCCCGCCCTCGTCGACGAGGCGATGTCCGTCATCTCCGCCGGCACCCACGCCACCGCCGCCCACCTCGCCCACACCGAGGAGATCTTCGGCGCCGTAGGCAAGACCCTCCGCGTCCCCGAGTCCCAGCAGGACGCCTGCACCGCCCTCTCCGGCTCCGGCCCGGCGTACTTCTTCTACCTGGTCGAAGCCATGACGGACGCCGGCATCCTGCTCGGCCTGCCCCGCGACAAGGCCCACGACCTCATCGTCCAGTCCGCGATCGGCGCCGCGACGATGCTCCGTGACAGCGGCGAACACCCGGTCAAGCTCCGCGAGAACGTCACGTCCCCCGCCGGCACCACCATCAACGCCATCCGCGAACTCGAGAACCACGGCGTACGGGCCGCCCTGATCGCCGCCCTCGAGGCCGCCCGCGACCGCAGCCGCGAACTGGCCTCGGGCAAGAAGGACTGACGCCGCCGGGGCGGTCAGGCACCGGCCGCCCCCACGAGCTCCTCGGTCGTCACCACCCGCGCGAACCCGCCCCCGTGCAGGGACACCGCCGACGCCTGCGCGATCTCCTCCGCACTCCGCCGCCAGCCGAACGGACCCTCCAGGTCGAACGTGTACGTCGCGTCGTACGCGAACAGCACGTCGTACCCGAGGTTCCCGCCCATCCGCGCCGTCGTCTCCGCGCACATGTTCGTCTGGATCCCGGCCACCACGATCTGCGAGATCCCCGCCGCGGTCAGCCAGGCGCCCAGATCCGGCGTCCCGAGAAACGCCGAGTTCACCGTCTTGGTCAGGAACAGCTCGGCCCCGGAGCCCTTCCCGCGCCGCCCCTCCACGTACTCCTTGAAGTCGTTCCCCTCATACCCCAGCCGCAACGGCGACCCCGGCTTCACCGAGTCGTGCCGCACGAACACGACCGGCCGCCCCGTCCCCTGCCATACGTCGATGAGCGCGGCGATGTTGTCATCGGCCCCGGCATTGTTCCGCGCCCCCCAGAAGTCCAGCTCCTCGAAGCCCTTCTGCACATCGACGACCACCAGCGCTGCGTTCTCCGCGATATCCATGCCGTCGATCCTGCCGCCGGGACCGCCCCCGCCCCAGCAGGTCGGAAGACAGCGATCGATGGTTTACTGCCACACATGAAGCCTGCGTACCGGGTCGCCCTCGTCGCCTTCCCCGGCATCCGCGCCTTCGACGTCTCCGTCATCACCGAGGTCTGGGGCACCGACCGCACCGACCGTGGCGCCCCCACCTTCGACCTGCGCCGAGTCGCCACCGACAGCGCGTCGGTCCCGATGCGCGGCGGCCTGGCCCTCGCCCCCGACCGCACCCTCACCTGGCTCTCCCGAGCCGACCTGATCCTGGTCCCGGGCCTGGACGACCACGTCACCCCCGCACCCGCCCCCGTCCTGGACGCCCTCCGCCGCGCCCACGCCCGCGGCACCACCCTCGCGGCCCTGTGCGGCGGCGCCTTCACCCTCGCCCAGGCCGGCCTCCTCGACGGCCGCCGAGCGATCACCCACTGGGGCCTGATCGACCTCCTCCGCACACACCACCCCCGAGTGAACGTCGTCCCCGACGCCCTCTTCATCGAGGACGACAACATCTGGACCGCCGCCGGCACGGCAGCCGGCATCGACCTCTGCCTCCACCTGGTCCGCCGCTCCCACGGCGCCGAAGCGGCCGCCACCATCGCCCGCTCGATGGTCACCGCCCCCTTCCGCACCGGCACCCAGGCCCAGTTCATCGAACACCCCACCCCCCGCGCCGACCGGGACGCCGACACCCTCGCCGCCGTACGCGACCACGCCCTGCGCCACCTGCACGAACCACTCACCGTCGCGGCCCTGGCGGCGCGGGCCGGCATGTCCTCCCGCAGCTTCGCCCGCCACTTCACGGCCGAGACCGGCGCCACCCCCCTGCGCTGGCTCCTCGACCAGCGCATCGCCGCGGCCCAGAAGCTCCTCGAACGCACCGACCTCCCCATGCCCGAGGTGGCCCGGCGGGCCGGCTTCGGCAGCGAGGTCACGATGCGCCAGCACTTCGCATCGCGCCTCGCCACCAGCCCACGCGCCTACCGGACCGCGTTCAGCACCCGATCGGCGACCGGCTCCGGCGCGGGCGGAAGCAACCCGATCGCGCGATAGGCGCTGTCCACGACAGGCCGCGCCATCGCCCGGGCCTTCGCCGCCCCGTCCCGCAGCACCGCCTCCACATGGACGGGATCCGCGCACAGCTCCCTGTGTCTGGCCTGCACCGGCCGCAGAACCTCGACCACCGCGTCGGCCGTGTCCTTCTTCAACGCGCCGTACGACCCATAGGCGCCGGCCAATGCCTCCGGCTCCCCACCCGTACACGCGGCGAGGATCTCCAGCAGATTGGCGAGCCCCGGCCGCTCCTCCCGGTCGTACACGACCTCCCGCCCGCTGTCGGTGACGGCCCGCATGACCTTCTTGCGCACCACGTCGGGCTCGTCCAGCAGATAGACGATCCCCGGCCCGAAGTCGTCGCTCTTGCCCATCTTCGTCGTCGGTTCCTGGAGGTTCATCACCCGCGCCGCCACCGCCGGATGCGTGGCCTTCGGTACGACGAACGTGTGCCCGTACCGCTGGTTGAACCGCACGGCCAGATCGCGCGTCAGCTCGACATGCTGGGCCTGGTCGTCGCCGACCGGCACCTCGTCGGCCCCGTAGGCGAGGATGTCGGCCGCCATCAGCACGGGATAGGTCAGCAACGACAGCCGCACACTGCCCCCGCGCTCCCGCTCCCGCCCGGACTTCTCCTTGTACTGGATCATCCGCCGCATCTCACCGTCCGTGGCCACGCACTCGAGCAGATACGACAACCGCGCGTGTTCGTCCACATGACTCTGTACGAAGACGGTGCACAGCTGTGGATCCAGTCCCGTCGCCAGCAACAGCGTCGCCGCCTGTCGGCTGAGCCGACGCACCCGCGCCGGATCGTGCTCCACGGTCAGCGCGTGCAGATCGACGACGCAGAACAGGGAGTCCGCCCGGTGCTGGTCGACCTCGGCCCACTGCCGCAGAGCGCCCAGGTAGTTCCCCAGCGTCAGATGCCCGGTCGGCTTGACCCCGCTGAAAACCCGTTTCATCTCTCCACCTCCTGGTCGAGACCGCCACTCCGGCCGGCCGACCCTCGGGAACCCTGGAGGGACAAACGAGAACGGCCGCCGAAGCGGCGGCCGTTGAGTGCATACGTGAGCACGGCCGCCGTCAGGCGGCCCACCACAGCTGGGTGCACGTACGCGTAGTCATGCCCGTCAGAGTACGCCTCAGGGGTGCCCGCGGGGCATGAGTTGACACACCCCGACCCGATACGTAGTGTTCTCCGAGTTGTTCGACGTGAGCGCCGACCCCGGTCGGTCCCCGGACAGCCATTCCGCAAGTACCAACCACTTCTCGACGCGCAGTCGATTCGTCTGCCGTCGTGTTGTTGTCATGTGTATTCGCGAAATGAGGAATCCGCGTTCGAAAGGACGCAGGACCCCGATTGGCTTCGGGGGCCGGGAATCCGCTAAAGTCTCACTCGTCGGAACGGCCCAACAGCCGGGAAGGCAAGCCCCCTCTGACTGGGAATCAGGCCCGAAAGGATCTGATAGAGTCGGAACCGCCGGAAAGGGAAACGCGAGAGCAAGAACCTGGAAAGCACCGAGGAAATCGGGTCGAGAAAAGATCTGATAGAGTCGGAAACGCAAGACCGAAGGGAAGCGCCCGGAGGAAAGCCTGAGAGAGTCTCTCGGGTGAGTACAAAGGAAGCGTCCGTTCCTTGAGAACTCAACAGCGTGCCAAAAATCAACGCCAGATATGTTGATACCCCGTCCCCGGCAGTGATAGCCGAGGATGAGGTTCCTTTGAAATAAAACACAGCGAGGACGCTGTGAACGGCCGGGCTTATTCCGCCTGGCTGTTCCGCTCTCGTGGTGTCGACCGGATTACCGGTAAACATTCACGGAGAGTTTGATCCTGGCTCAGGACGAACGCTGGCGGCGTGCTTAACACATGCAAGTCGAACGATGAACCACTTCGGTGGGGATTAGTGGCGAACGGGTGAGTAACACGTGGGCAATCTGCCCTTCACTCTGGGACAAGCCCTGGAAACGGGGTCTAATACCGGATAATACTTCCACTCGCATGGGTGGGGGTTAAAAGCTCCGGCGGTGAAGGATGAGCCCGCGGCCTATCAGCTTGTTGGTGAGGTAATGGCTCACCAAGGCGACGACGGGTAGCCGGCCTGAGAGGGCGACCGGCCACACTGGGACTGAGACACGGCCCAGACTCCTACGGGAGGCAGCAGTGGGGAATATTGCACAATGGGCGAAAGCCTGATGCAGCGACGCCGCGTGAGGGATGACGGCCTTCGGGTTGTAAACCTCTTTCAGCAGGGAAGAAGCGAAAGTGACGGTACCTGCAGAAGAAGCGCCGGCTAACTACGTGCCAGCAGCCGCGGTAATACGTAGGGCGCAAGCGTTGTCCGGAATTATTGGGCGTAAAGAGCTCGTAGGCGGTCTGTCGCGTCGGATGTGAAAGCCCGGGGCTTAACCCCGGGTCTGCATTCGATACGGGCAGACTAGAGTGTGGTAGGGGAGATCGGAATTCCTGGTGTAGCGGTGAAATGCGCAGATATCAGGAGGAACACCGGTGGCGAAGGCGGATCTCTGGGCCATTACTGACGCTGAGGAGCGAAAGCGTGGGGAGCGAACAGGATTAGATACCCTGGTAGTCCACGCCGTAAACGGTGGGAACTAGGTGTTGGCGACATTCCACGTCGTCGGTGCCGCAGCTAACGCATTAAGTTCCCCGCCTGGGGAGTACGGCCGCAAGGCTAAAACTCAAAGGAATTGACGGGGGCCCGCACAAGCAGCGGAGCATGTGGCTTAATTCGACGCAACGCGAAGAACCTTACCAAGGCTTGACATACACCGGAAACGTCTGGAGACAGGCGCCCCCTTGTGGTCGGTGTACAGGTGGTGCATGGCTGTCGTCAGCTCGTGTCGTGAGATGTTGGGTTAAGTCCCGCAACGAGCGCAACCCTTGTTCTGTGTTGCCAGCATGCCCTTCGGGGTGATGGGGACTCACAGGAGACTGCCGGGGTCAACTCGGAGGAAGGTGGGGACGACGTCAAGTCATCATGCCCCTTATGTCTTGGGCTGCACACGTGCTACAATGGCCGGTACAAAGAGCTGCGAAACCGTGAGGTGGAGCGAATCTCAAAAAGCCGGTCTCAGTTCGGATTGGGGTCTGCAACTCGACCCCATGAAGTCGGAGTTGCTAGTAATCGCAGATCAGCATTGCTGCGGTGAATACGTTCCCGGGCCTTGTACACACCGCCCGTCACGTCACGAAAGTCGGTAACACCCGAAGCCGGTGGCCCAACCCCTTGTGGGAGGGAGCTGTCGAAGGTGGGACTGGCGATTGGGACGAAGTCGTAACAAGGTAGCCGTACCGGAAGGTGCGGCTGGATCACCTCCTTTCTAAGGAGCACTTCTTACCGGGCTTGCCCGGTCAGAGGCCAGTACATCGGCGTACGTCCGATGCTGGTTGCTCATGGGTGGAACGTTGATTATTCGGTCCGGTTCACGGGTCGGAGGCTGCAAGTACTGTCCGCAAGGGCGTGGAAAGCATGATCTCCGGACGGGACCGGGTCGGGCACGCTGTTGGGTATCTGAGGGTGCGAGCGTTTGCTCGTCCTTCTGATGCCGGCCCCAGTGCACTCGGACCTGTTAAGGGTTCGGGGTGATGGGTGGCTGGTCGTTGTTTGAGAACTGCACAGTGGACGCGAGCATCTGTGGCCAAGTTTTTAAGGGCGCACGGTGGATGCCTTGGCACCAGGAACCGATGAAGGACGTGGGAGGCCACGATAGTCCCCGGGGAGTCGTCAACCAGGCTTTGATCCGGGGGTTTCCGAATGGGGAAACCCGGCAGTCGTCATGGGCTGTCACCCGCTGCTGAACACATAGGCAGTGTGGAGGGAACGCGGGGAAGTGAAACATCTCAGTACCCGCAGGAAGAGAAAACAACCGTGATTCCGGGAGTAGTGGCGAGCGAAACCGGATGAGGCCAAACCGTATACGTGTGAGACCCGGCAGGGGTTGCGTGTACGGGGTTGTGGGATCTCTCTTTCACAGTCTGCCGGCTGTGAGACGAGTCAGAAACCGTTGATGTAGGCGAAGGACATGCGAAAGGTCCGGCGTAGAGGGTAAGACCCCCGTAGTCGAAACGTCAACGGCTCGTTTGAGAGACACCCAAGTAGCACGGGGCCCGAGAAATCCCGTGTGAATCTGGCGGGACCACCCGCTAAGCCTAAATATTCCCTGGTGACCGATAGCGGATAGTACCGTGAGGGAATGGTGAAAAGTACCGCGGGAGCGGAGTGAAATAGTACCTGAAACCGTGTGCCTACAAGCCGTGGGAGCGTCGCGCATTGAGTTTACTCAATGCGTCGTGACTGCGTGCCTTTTGAAGAATGAGCCTGCGAGTTTGCGGTGTGTTGCGAGGTTAACCCGAGTGGGGAAGCCGTAGCGAAAGCGAGTCCGAATAGGGCGTTTCAGTAGCACGCTCAAGACCCGAAGCGGAGTGATCTAGCCATGGGCAGGTTGAAGCGGAGGTAAGACTTCGTGGAGGACCGAACCCACCAGGGTTGAAAACCTGGGGGATGACCTGTGGTTAGGGGTGAAAGGCCAATCAAACTCCGTGATAGCTGGTTCTCCCCGAAATGCATTTAGGTGCAGCGTCGTGTGTTTCTTGCCGGAGGTAGAGCACTGGATAGGCGATGGGCCCTACCGGGTTACTGACCTTAGCCAAACTCCGAATGCCGGTAAGTGAGAGCGCGGCAGTGAGACTGTGGGGGATAAGCTCCATGGTCGAGAGGGAAACAGCCCAGAGCATCGACTAAGGCCCCTAAGCGTACGCTAAGTGGGAAAGGATGTGGAGTCGCACAGACAACCAGGAGGTTGGCTTAGAAGCAGCCACCCTTGAAAGAGTGCGTAATAGCTCACTGGTCTAGTGATTCCGCGCCGACAATGTAGCGGGGCTCAAGCGTACCGCCGAAGTCGTGTCATTCATACAATAGGGCCAACGCCTGTATGGATGGGTAGGGGAGCGTCGTGTGCCGGGTGAAGCAGCCGCGGAAGCGAGTTGTGGACGGTTCACGAGTGAGAATGCAGGCATGAGTAGCGATACACACGTGAGAAACGTGTGCGCCGATTGACTAAGGGTTCCTGGGTCAAGCTGATCTGCCCAGGGTAAGTCGGGGCCTAAGGCGAGGCCGACAGGCGTAGTCGATGGATAACCGGTTGATATTCCGGTACCCGCTGTGAAGCGTCAAACATCGAACCAGGCGATGCTAAGTCCGTGAAGCCGTTCCGGACCCTTCGGGGAAAGGAAAGTGGTGGAGCCGACGAACCAGACTTGCAGTAGGTGAGTGATGGGGTGACGCAGGAAGGTAGTCCATCCCGGGCGGTGGTTGTCCCGGGGTAAGGGTGTAGGACGGTGTGTAGGCAAATCCGCACGCCATATAGTCTGAGACCTGATGCCGAGCCGATTGTGGCGAAGTGGATGATCCTATGCTGTCGAGAAAAGCCTCTAGCGAGTTTCATGGCGGCCCGTACCCTAAACCGACTCAGGTGGTCAGGTAGAGAATACCGAGGCGTTCGGGTGAACTATGGTTAAGGAACTCGGCAAAATGCCCCCGTAACTTCGGGAGAAGGGGGGCCACGTCTGGTGAGAGCACTTGCTGCTCGAGCTGGGGGTGGCCGCAGAGACCAGCGAGAAGCGACTGTTTACTAAAAACACAGGTCCGTGCGAAGCCGTAAGGCGATGTATACGGACTGACGCCTGCCCGGTGCTGGAACGTTAAGGGGACCGGTTAGTCACAATTCGTTGTGGCGAAGCTGAGAACTTAAGCGCCAGTAAACGGCGGTGGTAACTATAACCATCCTAAGGTAGCGAAATTCCTTGTCGGGTAAGTTCCGACCTGCACGAATGGCGTAACGACTTCTCGACTGTCTCAACCATAGGCCCGGTGAAATTGCACTACGAGTAAAGATGCTCGTTTCGCGCAGCAGGACGGAAAGACCCCGGGACCTTTACTACAGTTTGATATTGGTGTTCGGTTCGGCTTGTGTAGGATAGGTGGGAGACTTTGAAACGTGGACGCCAGTTCACGGTGAGTCGTCGTTGAAATACCACTCTGGTCGTGCTGGATGTCTAACCTGGGTCCGTGATCCGGATCAGGGACAGTGTCTGATGGGTAGTTTAACTGGGGCGGTTGCCTCCTAAAGAGTAACGGAGGCGCCCAAAGGTTCCCTCAGCCTGGTTGGCAATCAGGTGTTGAGTGTAAGTGCACAAGGGAGCTTGACTGTGAGACCGACGGGTCGAGCAGGGACGAAAGTCGGGACTAGTGATCCGGCGGTGGCTTGTGGAAGCGCCGTCGCTCAACGGATAAAAGGTACCCCGGGGATAACAGGCTGATCTTCCCCAAGAGTCCATATCGACGGGATGGTTTGGCACCTCGATGTCGGCTCGTCGCATCCTGGGGCTGGAGTCGGTCCCAAGGGTTGGGCTGTTCGCCCATTAAAGCGGTACGCGAGCTGGGTTTAGAACGTCGTGAGACAGTTCGGTCCCTATCCGCTGCGCGCGCAGGAATATTGAGAAGGGCTGTCCCTAGTACGAGAGGACCGGGACGGACGAACCTCTGGTGTGCCAGTTGTTCTGCCAAGGGCATGGCTGGTTGGCTACGTTCGGGAGGGATAACCGCTGAAAGCATCTAAGCGGGAAGCCTGCTTCGAGATGAGTATTCCCACCCCCTTGAGGGGTTAAGGCTCCCAGTAGACGACTGGGTTGATAGGCCGGATGTGGAAGCCCAGTAATGGGTGAAGCTGACTGGTACTAATAGGCCGAGGGCTTGTCCTCAGTTGCTCGCGTCCACTGTGTTGGTTCTGAAACCACGAACAGCCCCATGCCATGGTCACGGTGTGGTGCGGCTGGACAGTTTCATAGTGTTTCGGTGGTCATAGCGTGAGGGAAACGCCCGGTTACATTCCGAACCCGGAAGCTAAGCCTTACAGCGCCGATGGTACTGCAGGGGGGACCCTGTGGGAGAGTAGGACACCGCCGAACAAATATTACGGGAAACCCCCGCACCTCACGGTGCGGGGGTTTTCTGCGTTTGGGCTCGTTTAGGGTTTGGTCATGCGCTACGACCTGGTGATTTTCGACAACGACGGTGTCCTGGTGGACAGTGAGCCGATCTCCAATCGGCTGCTCGCCGCCTATCTGACCGAGATCGGGCATCCCACCTCGTACGAGGACTCCATTCGTGACTACATGGGGTCCGCGATGCATCGCATTCACGACCTGGTCCAGGAGCGCACCGGGCAGCTGTTGCCGGCGGAGTTCGACGAGACGTTTCACCGCCGGGTGTTCGCGGCCTTCGAGCGGGAGCTGGAGCCGGTGGCGGGCGCCGAGGACGTCCTCGCGAAGCTGGCCGCGGCCGGGGTGCCGTACTGCGTGGCGTCGTCCGGGAGTCATGAGCGGATTCGGGTGGGGCATCGGAAGACCGGGCTGGACCGGTGGTTCGAGGACGCGCGGATCTTCAGCTCGCAGGATGTAGGGAAGGGGAAGCCGGCGCCGGATCTCTTCCTGCACGCGGCCCGGCGGATGGGGGTGGCGCCGGAGCGGTGTGTGGTCGTCGAGGACAGTCCGCTGGGGGTGCGGGCGGCGGTGGCGGCCGGGATGGACGTGTACGGGTTCACCGCCATGACGCCGGCCGCCAAGCTCGCGGGCGCCACTCAACTCTTCGCCGATCTCGGGCAGTTGCCTGACCTGCTGATCTGACGGACGTTCCGGTGTCGGGCTGACATTTGTCATGCGTAGCTCCGGACGATCGTTTCTACTGGGGGACCCCTCCCGGGGGCGAAGCTATGGGCATGACGACGAACCAGCACAAGAAGCAGAACGCCTTCGCCCCGCTCCTCGTGGACGTGGCGGTGCCGCTCGGGTCGTACTACCTCTTCAAGGGCGCGTTCGGGATGAGCACCTTCGCCGCTCTCGCCTGGAGCAGCCTGGTTCCGGCCGGGCGGACGCTGTGGAGCGCGGTCAGCCGGCGGACGGTCAACGGGCTCGCCGGGCTCATCCTCGTCGTCAACATCGTCGGGCTGGTGCTGAGCCTGGTCTCCGGTGATCCGCGGCTGATGCTGGCCAAGGACAGCGGGGTCAGCAGCACGATCGGGATCGGCATCCTGATCTCCGTGGCGCTGGGGAGGCCGATGATGACGGCCGCGGTCAAGCCGTTCCTGGTGAAGGGCGACACGGTCAGGGAGGCGGCCTGGGCGCGGCTGGAGAGCGGCGCGTCGGTCGCGTCGGCGGACTTCCGCAAGCGGGAGCGGGCCTTCTCGATCGTCTGGGGTGTGGTGCTGCTCGTCGAGTGCGTCGTGCGGGTCGTGGGGGCGTACACGGTGCCGGTGGACACCATGGTGTGGCTCGGTTCCGTGGTCATGGTGGTGGCGATGGGGATCGGTTTCGTGGTCGGCGGGGCGCTCGGTGCGGGGCCGATGGCGGCGATGGTCGCCTTCGAGACGAGGGCCGGGGAGGCCGTGGAGGCCGAGGTCGAGGTGCCCGAGGTGGCCCTCGCCCGGTGAAGTCCGGCAAAGCTGAGGAGAATTCATCTTTGGCTGGATCTACCCACGAGTACGCAGGGGCCCTACGCTCGCCGCCATGACAGAAGTGCTGCGGCGCGGTAGGGCCTCTTTGGCGTTCAGCTTTTTCGCGCAGGGCGCGGCCTTCGCGCTGCTGGTGACCAGGATCCCGGCAATCCAGAACAGGTACGAGGTCTCGGACGCGCTGCTGCCCGTCTTCCTGGCCGCCGTACCCATCCTGGCCGGGGTCGGAAGCGTGTCGACAGAGCAGTTGGTGAAGCGGATACCGCCCAGCCGGGTGCTGCGGTGGTCCCAGCCGGTGGTGCTGCTGGCGCTGCTCGGGGTCGGAGCGGGGCGGGGAATGGCCGAGCTGGGTGTCGCCCTGGCCGTCTTCGGCCTCGCCGTGGGGGCGCTGGACGCCTCGATGAACATGCTCGGGGTAAGTCTTCAGCGGACGTACGGGCGCAGCATCATGCTCAGCTTCCATGCCGTCTACAGCCTGGGCGGGATCGTGGGGGCCTCGCTGGCGTGGGTGGGGGCGCACTGGCATCTCGCGCTGTGGGTGTCGTATCTGCCGGTCGTGGCCGTGCTGTTGCCGGCCGTCCTGGTGGGGAGCCGCTGGTATGTGGACAGGGGCGCGGAGGAGGGCAACGAGGAGGACGGCAAGGCGGCGGACGCCGGGTCGGGAGACGGCGGTACGGGTGTCGTCTTCAAGGTGTTGCTGCCGCTGTGTCTGGTGATGACTTTCGCCTATATCGGGGACTCGACGGTCTCCAACTGGAGCGCGAAGTACCTCCAGGACGTGCTGGGCAGCAGCGAGCAGCTGGCCACCGTTCCGTACAACGTCTACATGGTGACCACGCTGCTCGGTCGGGCCATCGGGGACTTCGGGGTGCGGCGGTTCGGGGCCGCGGCGGTGGTGCGGCTGGGGGCTCTGGTGGCGGCTGCGGGGTTCGCGGTGGTGGCCGTCGCGCCCGGGGCGTGGGTCGGGATGCTCGGGTTCACGCTCGTGGGGCTGGGGTTGTGTGTGCTGGTGCCGCAGACGTTCGCGGCGGCGGGGCGGTTGTTCCCGGGGGCTTCGGACGCGGCGATCGCCCGTCTCAACATCTTCAATTACGTCGGGTTCCTGATCGGTTCGCCGTTGGTGGGGGCGCTGGGGGACGCCTGGACCTATCGGGGAGCGATGGTGGTGCCGATGGTGTTGGTGCTGGTGACGTTGGTGTACGCCCGGTCGTTCGCCGCTCAACCGGACCGATACGGTGGCGGGCATGAGCGGCCGCGCACAGCTGATGTGGGACGAGGCAGTAACGGGCTATGACTTCGGGCCCGAGCATCCGATGGATCCGGTTCGGCTGGATCTGACCCGGAGGCTGGTCGGTGCCCTGGGGCTCGACCGGGAGGTCGACGTCGTCGCGGCGAAGCCCGCCGGGGAGTCCACGTTGCGGCTCGTGCACCGGGAGGACTACGTCCGGGCCGTCAAGGCGGCGTCGGTGGAGCCGGGGTCGGCGGACCAGTCGTACGGGCTGGGGACGATGGACGATCCGGCCTTCGCGGGGATGCACGAGGTGTCCGCTCTCATCGCCGGGCTGTCGGTCGGGGCCGCGGAGGCCGTCTGGCGGGGGGAGGCGCTGCACGCGGTGAACTTCGCGGGTGGGTTGCATCATGCGATGCCGGGTGGGGCGTCGGGGTTCTGTATCTACAACGACGCTTCGCTGGCGATCGCCCGGTTGCTGGAGCTGGGGGCCGAGCGGGTCGCGTATGTGGACGTGGACGTGCATCACGGGGACGGGGTGCAGGCGGCGTTCTGGGACGACCCGCGGGTGCTGACGATCTCCCTGCACGAGCATCCTCGTACCTTGTTCCCGCAGACCGGGTGGCCGGAGGAGACCGGTGGGGAGCGGGCGGAGGGGTCGGCGGTGAACGTGGCGCTGCCGGCCGGGACCGGGGACGCGGGGTGGCTGCGGGCGTTCCACTCGGTGGTGCCGGAGCTGATCGCCGACTTCCGGCCGGATGTGCTCGTGACCCAGCACGGGGCCGATACGCACTTCGAGGACCCGTTGGCTCATCTCGCGGTGTCTCTCGACGCGCAGCGGGCTGTGCAGGTGGCGTGTCACGAGTTGGCGCACGAGTACGCCGGGGGCAGGTGGGTCGCGCTCGGTGGGGGCGGGTACGCGGTGGTGGATGTGGTGCCGCGGTCGTGGACGCATCTGGTGGGGGTGGCGGCGGGGGTGCCGGTGGCGCCGGAGACGGTGATTCCGGAGGGGTGGCGGCAGGAGGTCTTCGCTCGTACTCGGCAGTTGGGGCCGGTGCGGATGACCGACGGGCGGTGGCCGGTGGAGTGGGCCGGGTGGGAGTCGGGGTACGACCCGGCCGATCGGTTGGACCAGGCGGTGTTGGCCACGCGGCGGGCGGTGTTTCCGTTGCGGGGGTTGTTGCCGTAGAGGGTGTGAAGAGTGTGGCGGGTGGGCGTCGTGGGGTTCGCCCCCGCCGCCCTTCCCGTTCCCGTCCTTGCCGGGGGCTCTGCCCCTTCGGCCCCGCCAGGGGCTCTTCCCCTGGACCCCGTATCGGCCTGAACGGCCTCGTCCTCGATCTCCCCCAGAGGGGGTACCCCCGGACGGGCGGAAGGACACTGGCCGGTGTTCGAACTCCCCGGCCAGGGTCGGAGGGGCTTACGCCAACCGTGCGGTGTTGGTGGGGTTCTGCCGCGGGGCGGGGCTTCGTCCGGCAGCATCGCTTGTGTGTTGAGTGCCGGGGCGCTTCGGGCGCATCTGCTTGCCGCGCGGTTGGCCGGGGCGGTGGCCACCTCCCGGGAGGAGAGCCTGCGGAGCTATCGGCTCTTCGCCGCTCGTGATCCACGGGTGCTGATCGGGCTTGATCCCGAGTGGAGTTGGGGGCAGCGGGATCTGATCGCGCTGATGGCAGACAAGTGTGGAGTTTCGGCCGATCCCGGCTGCGTTTCCGGGCATGATGTGATCGATCCCGAGCGCACGCTGGCCGCGCTGGACGCTTTCGCGAAGCGGCTCGCCTCCGTCGCCCAGCGTGGTGCCCCCGTGCTGCTGGGAACCGGGCATCCGCATCGGCTGCTGGGGTTCTACGCCGCCGTTGCGGACGCTTTGTCGGCGGCGGGATGTGATGTTCTCACCCCGGCGCAGGGTCACTGTGTCGACATAACGACCCGGTTCGGTCTACGTACGCACAACCTCGACTACGTACGGGGAGTCGCGGTCGTCCGGGAGGAGGGTGTCGAACGCGCCGGTTGTGCGACCGGAGCGCACAGCCATTCGCCGCTCCCGGTTCGGGTCGCGCTGGCGGCGGCGGCCGAGGGCGGGGGGCCGCTGCCCGAGCTGGTCATCGGGGACCACGGATGGGTCTGCGGGGCAGGTCAGCTGGGGTTCGAGGCCATGGGGCTGGCGGACACCGACGACCCCGCGTTGTTCGTGGGGGAGGCCGAGGGGGTCGTCTCCGTCGTCGTTCCACTTGATGACGCCGTGCGGTCCGCTTACTACAGGCCGCTGACCCGCTACGTACTCAATCGAGCGTGTCTGTCACAGTAGGCCGCTGATGGGTGCACCTCTTCCCCACTCGCATCACCCGCCCCTACATTGGGGAGTGAGCACGCAGCGACGAAGAGTCACCGGAAGGGGAAGCCGGTGGCCGTCGAGTCGAGTGCGGAAGGTTCAGGTGTGTCATGGGTGCAGCTGGCGAGAGGCCTCTGAACGAGGTTCAGTTCCTTACCGTGGCGGAAGTCGCCTCGGTGATGCGAGTGTCGAAGATGACCGTGTACCGACTGGTGCACAGCGGTCATCTGCCCGCGATCCGGGTGGGGCGGTCCTTCCGCGTCCCCGAACAAGCGGTGCACGAGTACCTCCGCGAGAGCTACGTGGGGGTGGAAACCGCCTGACGGCCAGGGCCTGTCCGGCAGGGCAGGCCCGGGGTGGGGCCCGGCCTCAGGGTCGTCTCGGGCCCCTCCCGCCCCTCGATTACGACCTCAGCGCTCAGGCGGGTAGGCTAGGCCCTCGTAGGTCGTATGGGCCCATGGCGCCCAGCACCGAGTGATGAGAAGTGAGCGAGGGTAGTCGTGGGCTCTGTTATCAAGAAGCGGCGCAAGCGGATGGCCAAGAAGAAGCACCGCAAGCTGCTCAAGCGCACGCGCGTTCAGCGTCGCAACAAGAAGTAAGCGCTAGCAGAAGTAAGCGCAAGCACTTACTTCGCGCGACGCGAGCCGCGTAGGCGTGGTGTGGCCCCCCATCGTGTTATCGGTGGGGGGCCACACGCATATCCGGGTGCTCGTACGGTCGGCTGAACGCCGTGCGTATGCCTGGACGTGCACCATGGCTGATCTGGTCGTATGACCGAAGAGATCTCGTCACTTCGTGCATCGGGCGGTCATCACAGCGCAACATCGACCCGCTAGGTTGGCCGCAGACGGGAACTCGGCAGGGCGGCCGGCGGTTCCAGGACGGAAGGAAGGCGCTGATCTTGGGAAAGGTCGTGCTCGTTACCGGAGTGGCCCGTCAGCTGGGGGGCCGGTTCGTACGACGGATCCAGCGTGATCCACAGGTCGACCGGGTGGTCGCCGTGGACGCGGTGCGGCCCGAGCACCATCTCGGCGGCGCCGACTTCATCGAGGCCGACATCCGGCAGCCCACCATCGCGCGAGTGCTCGCCGAGACCGGTGCCGACACCGTCGTCCATCTGGACGTGACGGCGACCGCGCTGGGCAGGGGCAGCCGGACCACGGTCAAGGAGACCAACGTCATCGGGACCATGCAGCTGCTCGGCGCCTGCCAGAAATCGCCGAATGTGAAGCGGCTGGTGGTCAAGTCCTCCACCAACGTCTACGGGTCCGCGCCGCGTGATCCCGCCGTGTTCACCGAGACGACCCCGCCCAAGTCGCTGCCAAGCGGCGGCTTCGCCAAGGACGCCGTCGAGGTCGAGGGGTATGTGCGCGGGTTCGCCCGGCGGCGGCCCGATGTCGCCGTCTGCGTGCTGCGGTTCGCCAACATCCTGGGGCCGACCGCCGAGACGCCGCTCGCCGCGTACTTCTCGCTGCCGGTGCTGCCCACCGTGCTCGGCTACGACCCCCGGCTCCAGTTCGTGCACGAGGACGACGTGATCGAGGTGCTGCGGATCGCCTCGCACGAACCGCGGCGCGGCACGCTCAACAGTGGCACGTTCAACATCGCCGGGGACGGGGCGCTGTTGCTGTCGCAGTGTTCGCGGCGGCTCGGGCGGCCCACCGTGCCCCTGTTGCTGCCCGCTGTCACCTGGGCGGGGTCGCTGGTGCGTACGCTGGGCATGACGGACTTCTCGCCCGAGCAGATCCGGCTGCTCACCCACGGCCGGGTCGTGTCCACGGACCAGATGCGCGAGACGTTGGGGTTCACGCCGCGGTACACCACGGCGGAGACCTTCGCGGACTTCGCGCGCAGTCACGGACCCGGACTCCTGCCGCCCGAGGCCGTTGCCGGGGCCGTCGACCGGATCGCCGCGCTGTCCCTGCCGGGCGGCGCCCACCCCCCGGTCAACCTCCCGACGCAGAGCGCCAACTGAGGAGCGCATCAACGATGGCGGATGCCAAGGTCATTCCGTTCGACGACGACCGGTCCCGGGGGAGCGCCGTAGCGCGGCCGCCCCGGCGCCGGGGTGCGGTCAGCCGGCGCCGGAACGGCGAGCCCGCGCCGGTCCGGGAGATCGGTGAGGTCGGTGAGGTCGGTGAGGTCCAGCCCCTGCCCACCAGGACGGCTGGGCAGGATGATGTTCCTGTGACGGGTGAGGAACGGCTGGACAAGGACGCGGGCGGCCTGGAGCGGCGGATCGCCGGTGGGCTGTCCTTCCTGCGCCGGCGCCTCACGGGCGACTACGAGGTCGACGACTTCGGCTACGACGAGGAGCTGACCGACCAGGTCCTGATGTCCTTGCTGCGGCCGCTGTACGAGAAGTACTTCCGGGTCGAGGTGAAGGGTGTCGAGAACATCCCGGCGGAGGGTGGCGCGCTGATCGTCGCCAACCACTCCGGGACGCTGCCGTTGGACGGCCTGATGATGCAGGTCGCCGTCCACGACCACCACCCGGCGGGCCGGCACCTGCGACTGCTGGCGGCCGACCTCGTCTTCGTGCTGCCGGTCGTCAACGAGCTGGCCCGCAAGCTCGGGCACACCCTCGCCTGCGCGGAGGACGCCGAACGGCTGCTCGGCCAGGGCGAGCTGGTCGGGGTGATGCCGGAGGGCTTCAAGGGCATCGGGAAGCCCTTCAGCGAGCGCTACAAGCTCCAGCGGTTCGGTCGGGGCGGCTTCGTCTCCACGGCACTGCGTCAGGGCGCTCCGATCATCCCCTGCTCGATCGTCGGGGCCGAGGAGATCTACCCGATGATCGGCAACGCGAAGACGTTGGCACGGGTGCTCGGATTCCCGTACTTCCCGCTGACGCCGACCTTCCCGTGGCTGGGACCGTTGGGCGGCATCCCCCTCCCGACGAAGTGGACGATCCAGTTCGGCGAGCCCATCCCGACGGACGGCTACCCGCCGGAGGCGGCGGAGGACCCGATGCTGATGTTCAACCTGACGGACCAGGTACGGGAGCAGATCCAGCACACGCTCTACAAGCTGCTGGTGCAGCGGCGGTCGGTGTTCTTCTGACGGCGCGATGAGCCGGCGGACGGAGTCCGGCGCAGCCGGGTGAAGCCCGCGTAGCGGTGCGAGTCGGCGGACAGGAGGGGCCAAGCTGCTGGTGCAGCGGCGGTCGGTGTTCTTCTGACGGCGCGATGAGCCGGCGGACGGAGTCCGGCGCAGCCGGGTGAAGCCCGCGTAGCGGTGCGAGTCGGCGGGCGGGAGGGGCCAAGCTGCTGGTGCAGCGGCGGTCGGTGTTCTTCCCGGTGGGGTTTCGGGTACGGCTGTGGGGGCGCTCCTCTTTATGAGAGGGGCGCCCCCACAGCCGTACGGGCTGGGTTGTTCGGGTTACTCCGCGTCCTCGCTGTCGATGCCCAGGCCTGGCAGCAGGCCGGGGAGGAGGGGCGGGAGGGTGACGTCCGGCTGGGTGCTGGGGACGAGGGGGGTCGGGGCGGTGGTTCCGGCGTCCTTCGGGGGGTCCAGGAGGCCGCCGGTGTTGCCGCCGAGCAGGCCGTCGTCGGTGGTGCCGGAGGTGGACGACTTGCTGGGGCTTCCGGTGTCGGCGCCGGTCCCGTCGGACGGGGCGTGGCCGGGGCCCGGGGTGCTCGCGTGGCGGCCGGTGTCCGAGGTGCCGGTGGACGCCGGGCCGGTGCCCTCGCGGGTGCCGCCGCCCGGGGCCGGGGGCCGCGGGAGGAGGGACTGGAGCGGGGCGACCTCTTCGTCTATGGCCTCGAAGACCGACGAGACCTGTTGACTGACGTCGCCGAGCTGGACCGGCAAGCGATCACGCAGGGCGCCCCAGACCTCGCGGTGCGAGCGGGAGAACGCGTCGAGGGCCTGGATGGGGCCCAGGGAGTTCGGGTCGCGTTCATACGCCTCGTGAAGGAGCCGGTGGCCTTCCGACGCGTCGTGCTGCATGCCGTTCAGGGCGCGTCGGATCTCACCGAGGGACTCGTGGTCGAGGTCGCCGCTGCGGCCCCGTTCCATGAGCCGACGGGCCTCGCTGAGCCGGGTGGAGGCCTGGTCGAGATAGGTCCGACCGCGCTCGTCGTCGCCGTCGGCCAGATAGTTGAGCTTGAAGTCCTCGATGCCGCGCTTCAGCCCGTAGAGCCCGTCGCCCGGGAGGGCGTCGGAACTCGCGGCCGCGACTCCACCGAAGGCGCCCGCCGCGACGCCGACGCTGAGGCCGCCCGCGGTGAGGCCCTTGGCGAGGCGGGAACGCGGTCGGAACTTGCCCAGGGGACTGGCCCGGTGAGTGCCCCTGGCCCGGTGGGAGCGTTGCTCCGGCACCGAAGGGTCCGCCGTTTCGCCTCCCGCGGTGCCCGCTTGCAGCATGGCCTCCATTGCGGCGACCAACTGGGCCCGCTGGACGACCTTGACCTCGGGATCGAACTCCGGTTTGGGCAGCTCGGCGAGACTCGTGGCGAGGGCCAGAAGATGGCCCTGCCCGGTCTGGTCCGCAGCGGCCGACGCCGGCGGTGATCCTTCGGTCTGCTCGGCCGCCGTGCCCTGGACGGAGCAGTCGGACTGCTCCTCCAAGGCCTGGGCGAAGGCGCTCGCCCGCCGGTGCGCCGATACGTTCGCGATCACTGGCGGCACCTCCTCTCGTCATGACGGTCGACTCCCCTGGGGTCCTGACGGTTGCACGCCCTGAACCGGATCCACACGATCGAGTGATCGGGGTCGGCCAGGACGTGACCACAGGGAGCCTGTATCCCGCACAACGACTGGCGCGGCACTTGGGTTACGGACTGCGGATGATCGGATCGGGAAGACAACGGACTTTCACTGAAGGTGAGTTGGCGTCACGGAGTGTGTGGCGTCGGTCGTGGGCGGGGGGACGGGTTCAGCGGGCGTCTTCCGGCAGCAGGCGGGCGAGGGTCCGGACGGCCCGGTACTGGAGCGTCTTGATGGCGCCCTCGTTCTTGCCCATGACGCGCGCGGTCTCGGCGACGGAGAGCCCCTGCAGGAACCGGAGCGTCACGCACTCCTGCTGCTGGGGATTGAGTCGGCGTACGGCGTCCAGAAGCGCCGCGTTGGAGAGGGACTCCAGGACGGAGTCCTCGGGTGAGCGCTCGACCTCGTTGGCGTCGAGCATCTCGCCGGTCGTCACCTCGAGCCGGAAGCGGCTCGACTTGAAGTGGTCGGCGACGAGGTTGCGGGCGATGGTGACGAGCCAGGCGCCGAAGTCGCGGCCCTGCCAGGTGAACGTCCCGATGCGGCGCAGGGCGCGCAGGAATGTCTCGCTGGTCAGGTCCTCGGCGGTCGCCTTGCCGCCCACCCGGTAGTAGATGTAGCGGTAGACCGTGTCGCTGTACTGGTCGTACAGGCGCCCGAACGCATCGGCCTCGCCGGCCTGGGCGCGTTCGACGAGGTCCATCATGCGGGCGCTGTCACTGTCGGCGGCCGGCCGACGGGCGGTGGCCGCGCCGGCCGAGCGTCCTCGTCTGCCCACCGCGGCGCTGCCGTCGGCCAGTGCGTAGCACGGGCCGAGCGGAGCGGTGGTGGCGAAGGCGGGGACGGCGTACGCGGTGGGGACGACGCCGCGCAAGAGGTCATGGACCGTAGCGACCGTTGCGCGCAGCGTAGCCAGGCCCGAGGTGTCAACCCCGACGTGTGGGTACACGGGACTCCCAGAGGCAGAGCTTGCATCACGTGCAGTACGGAACCATTCACCCGTCGTAGCGACGGAAGGGGTACCGGATTGCGTCTGAGGAGAATAACGCTTCGTGCAGGCCCTGCTACACCGAGTTGCTCAAATCATCGATTACGTCGCTTCTGTGGCCTATTGACGCTCGATCAAGTTGCATAGGCTGAACGATTGTTGATCGAAATAGTTCGAGTTTCGGGTCGGTCCAGGGCGTGTTGTGGCTGTGCGCGGACAACAGGACTGGACGGAGGGATACCGGGGTAAGACCGTCGGATTGGCCGGGTTCGGTGCCCGGTGTGGGGTGTTGTCCGGTAACGCGAAGGAGCGGCCGGGCTGTTGCGCCTCGGCCGCTCGGTCGTGACGGCCGCGCACGCGTCGCGGCCGTCGTCGTCATCGCCCTCGTTGTCGCCCGCGTTATCGCCGTCGTCGGTGCAGCGCGATCGCCGCCGCCGTGCCGCCCGCCACCGCGCCCACGCCCGCCGCGGCCGGGATGCCGACCTTCGCGGCCTTGCGGCCGGTGCGGTAGTCGCGCAGCCGCCAGTCGAGGTTGCGCGCGTGCTTGCGGAGCTTGGCGTCGGGGTTGATGGCGTAGGGGTGGCCGACGAGGGAGAGCATCGGGATGTCGTTGTGGGAGTCGCTGTAGGCGGCGCAGCGGGAGAGGTCCAGGTTCTCCGCCGCCGCCAGCGCGCGGACCGCCTCCGCCTTCGCGGGGCCGTGCAGCGGCTCGCCGACCAGCTTTCCCGTGTAGACGCCCTCGACGGATTCCGCGACCGTGCCCAGCGCGCCGGTCAGGCCGAGGCGGCGGGCGATCACCTGGGCGATCTCCACCGGGGCCGCCGTGACGAGCCACACCTTCTGGCCCGCGTCCAGGTGCGCCTGGGCGAGGGCCCGGGTGCCCGGCCAGATGCGCTCGGCCATGTACTCGTCGTAGATCTCCTCGCCGATCGACATCAGTTCGGAGACCCGGTGGCCCTGCACGATGGAGAGCGCCGAGTCGCGGGCCTCCTGCATGTGTTCGGGGTCCTCGACGCCGGCCAGCCGGAACCATGCCTGCTGCCAGGCGAAGCGGGCCAGGTCGCGGGTCTCGAAGAACTTGCGTTTGTACAGGCCGCGGCCGAAGTGGAAGAGCGCGGCGCCCTGCATCACGGTGTTGTCGAGGTCGAAGAAGGCGGCGGCCATCGCGTCGCCGTGCACCGGGAACTGCGGTTCCCGGTCGGAAGTGTCCAGGGGCGCCAGGGTCTCCTGGGAGTCCAGGGCTTCC
Source organism: Streptomyces sp. NBC_00080 (assembly GCF_045041255.1). Classification (NCBI taxonomy): domain Bacteria; kingdom Bacillati; phylum Actinomycetota; class Actinomycetes; order Kitasatosporales; family Streptomycetaceae; genus Streptomyces; species Streptomyces sp. NBC_00080. Next base: position 4,143,149 of record NZ_CP108235.1, on the reverse strand, counting down.
TGGGTGGACTTGCGGGCTGCCTCCGCCGAGGCCTCGCCTGCCAACACGCTCCGCGCCGTGGCGGAGCGCCTACGGGGGGTGAGCCATCCTAGAGCGGCCATGGCGTGAGCATAGCCAGTCCGTTCGGTGGTTCCGGAGCCGAGAGGTTCGAAGGGTGTGAACTCTCCGCGACCGCGTCGTTAAAGAAGCGCGAGAATGGCGGTATGACTCCCCTCTTTCGACGTAAGGCCGCCACGGGCGAGCGGTCGGTCACCCTCATTCGTAAGTCCGGTTGTCATCTGTGCGACGACGCCGAGCGCGTGATCGAGAAGGTCTGCGGGGAACTCGGTGTGTCCTGGGAGCAGAAGGACATCGCCGACGACCCGGAGCTGTACGACCAGTACTGGGAGCAGATTCCGGTGGTGCTGGTCGACGGCAGGCAGCACACCTTCTGGCGGGTGGACGAGAGTCGCCTGCGCAAAGAACTGGCCGGGTGAGGAACTGACCGAGCAGTACAAGGCTGTACCGAACGTCGCTTAGGATCGATGGCGGTTTTGTCTCGGGGGCGGGATTCACGAGGAGAGTGGCGGTTTTGCCCCCTGGAATGTTGCGCGTGACCCCGGTCACGTTGGCCGGGCAAATCGGACACCATCTTTGTGCACGCGTTCACAAAGACATAGCCTGCTGTCGACGGGGCGGTCTGGGTACGTGTGACCGCCTACAGCCCCGCTCTACCCGCAGGAGCACCGTGGCAACTGGCCGAACTCACCGACCGGCGACCCGTAGCCGAGGGATTCCCGAGGCCACCGTCGCCCGGCTTCCGCTGTACCTCCGCGCGCTGACCGCACTGTCGGAGCGCTCGGTACCCACGGTCTCCTCCGAGGAGCTCGCGGCCGCGGCCGGGGTCAACTCCGCCAAGCTGCGCAAGGACTTCTCCTACCTGGGTTCCTACGGGACCCGGGGGGTCGGCTACGACGTCGAGTACCTCGTCTACCAGATCTCCCGCGAGCTCGGCCTCACCCAGGACTGGCCCGTCGTGATCGTCGGTATCGGTAACCTCGGCGCGGCTCTCGCCAACTACGGCGGCTTCGCCTCGCGCGGTTTCCGGGTCGCGGCGCTCATCGACGCCGACCCCGCGATGGCCGGGAAGCAGGTCGCCGGGATCTCCGTCCAGCACAGCGACGGCCTGGAGAAGATCATCTCCGACAACGGCGTCTCCATCGGCGTGATCACCACCCCGCCGGGCGTCGCCCAGGCGGTCTGCGACCGGCTCGTGGCCGCCGGCGTCACGTCCATCCTGAACTTCGCGCCGACCGTGCTGACCGTCCCGGACGGCGTCGACGTGCGCAAGGTCGACCTCTCCATCGAGCTCCAGATCCTCGCCTTCCACGAGCAGCGCAAGGCCGGCGAGGAGGCCGCGGCGAACGAGAACGCCGTACCGGCCCCGGCCGGCCGCGCCGACTCCACCGACCAGGGACCCGACGGGGACGTACCCGCCGTGATGCCGGCATGAGTCTCCTCGTCGTCGGGCTGAGTCACCGCAGCGCTCCGGTCAGCGTGCTGGAGCGGGCCTCGCTGTCCACGGACGCCCAGTTCAAGCTGCTCCAGGACACGGTCGCCGCCGAACCGGCCGCCGAGGCCGCGGTCCTCGCCACCTGCAACCGGATCGAGCTGTACGCCGACGTGGACAAGTTCCACGCCGGTGTCGCCGAGCTCTCCACGCTGCTCGCCCAGCACAGCGGGGTCGGGCTCGAGGAGCTCACCCCCTACCTGTACGTGCACTACGAGGACCGTGCCGTCCACCACTTCTTCTCGGTGGCCTGCGGGCTGGACTCCATGGTCGTCGGCGAGGGGCAGATCCTCGGACAGATCAAGGACGCCCTGGCCCGGGCGCAGGAGCTGCACACCGCCGGACGGCTGCTGAACGACCTGTTCCAGCAGGCCCTGCGGGTCGGCAAGCGCGCCCACTCCGAGACCGGCATCGACCGCGCCGGGCAGTCCCTGGTCACCTTCGGCCTGGAGCAGCTGGCCGCGGGCGGGGACGTGACCGCGTGGGCGCGGGGCAAGAAGGCGCTGGTCATCGGCGCCGGTTCGATGTCCTCGCTGGCCGCCGCCACGCTCGCGCGCGCCGGGGTCGCCGAGATCGTCGTCGCCAACCGCACGCCCGACCGGGCCGAGCGGCTCGCCCAGATACTGACCGAGGGCGGCGACACGGACGTGTCGGCCCGCGCGGTACCGATGGAGTCGGTGCCGGCCGAGCTGACACGTGCCGACGTGGCCGTCTCCTGTACCGGGGCGACGGGCCTGGTCCTGACGGCGGAGGCGGTCGCCGATGCCGTCGAGGGCCGCACCGGGGCACCCGTCGCCCTCGGTGAAGAGGCCGCGGCGACGGACGTACGGCCGCTGCCGCCCACCTCGGTCGGCACCGACGAGAACTGCCCCCTCGACCTGGCCGCCGTACAGCAGGCCCCCGTGCAGCAGTCCGGGTTCTCCGTGCTGGGCGAGGCCGCCGTCGCCGGCATGGACGCGGCGACGCTGGAGCAGCACGCCGCCTGGGTCGACAACGCGACCGTCGACCGCAGGCCGACCGCCCGCCGCACCCCCGAGGCCGACGCCGAGCTGATCACCGCGCTCGCCGCGACCGCCGCCACCCTCGGCCGGATCCCCGAGCGCCGCGGACCCGAGCCGGTCGCCGCGCTCGTCCGGCCGGAGCCGGTGCTCTTCCTGCTCGACCTCGCGATGCCGCGGGACGTCGACCCGGCCGCCCACCGGCTGGCCGGCGTGCGGCTGGTGGACATCGAGTCGCTGGCGGAGGCCTCGGCCGACGCGCCGATGGCCGCCGACGTCGACCAGGTGCGGCGGATCGTCGCCGACGAGGTCGCCGCCTTCGGCGCCGCACAGCGGGCCGCGCACATCACGCCGACCGTCGTCGCCCTGCGCACCATGGCCGCCGAGGTCGTGGCCACGGAGATCGCCCGGCTCGACGGGCGGCTGCCCGGCCTGGACGACAAGCACCGCGCCGAGATCACCCAGACCGTGAAGCGGGTCGTCGACAAGCTGCTGCACGCACCGACCGTACGGGTCAAGCAGCTCGCGGCCGAGCCCGGCGGCGCCGGGTACGCGGACGCACTGCGGACCCTGTTCGACCTCGACCCGGAGGCGGTGGCCGCCGTGTCACGGGCCGAGGAAAGCACCGAGAAGAACGCAGAGAGCCGAGGGCCGGCATGAGCGGCATGAGTACGAAGGCACTGAGACTGGGGACGAGGCGAAGCAGACTCGCCATGGCCCAGTCCGGGCAGGTCGCGGACGCCGTGAGCCAGGTGACCGGACGGCCCGTGGAACTCGTCGAGATCACCACCTACGGTGATGTCTCCCGCGAGCACCTCGCGCAGATCGGCGGCACGGGCGTCTTCGTGACCGCACTGCGCGACGCGCTGGCCAAGGGCGAGGTCGACTTCGCGGTTCACTCGCTGAAGGACCTGCCGACCACGCAGCCCGAGGACCTGGTCCTGGCCGCCATACCGGTGCGCGAGGACCCCCGCGACGTGATCGTCGCCCGGGACGCGCTGAAGTTCACCGACCTGCCGCGCGGAGCGCGCATCGGTACGGGTTCGCCGCGCCGGATGGCGCAGCTGAACGCGTACGCGCGCGGCCACGGGCTGGACATCGAGACCGTCCCGATCCGCGGGAACGTCGACACGCGGATCGGGTACGTGCACGACGGCGAGCTGGACGCGGTGGTGCTGGCGGCGGCCGGCCTCAGCCGCATCGGCCGCATCGACGAGGTCACCGACTTCCTGTCGATAGACACGGTTCTGCCCGCTCCCGGCCAGGGAGCACTGGCGATCGAGTGTGCCGCGGACAACGCGTCACTGATCGCCGCGCTAGGTGAGCTCGACGACCCGTTCACCCGGATCGCCGTGACCGCCGAACGGTCCCTGCTCGCCGCCCTGGAGGCCGGCTGCTCCGCCCCTGTGGGCGCGCTTGCCGACCTGCTGGCCGACGGGCAGATTGTCAACGAAATGCGCCTGCGTGGCGTCGTCGGCACCACCGACGGCACGCGCATGGTGCAGCTGTCCACCACCGGTCCCGTGCCCGAGACGCACGACGGGGCAATGGCGCTCGGTCGCGAACTCGCAGCCGAGATGCTCGCCCAGGGCGCGGCCGGTCTGATGGGGGAGCGAGCACTGTGAGCCCCACCGCCCTTCCAGCCGCTGGTCCTGAACACGGGCACGTCACCTTCCTGGGTGCCGGACCCGGGGATCCGGGACTACTGACTCTGCGCGCCGTGGAGGCGCTTGCGCACGCGGACGTCCTCGTCGCCGAGCACGAGGTGCTCGACGTCGTACGGACGCACGCGAGGCCGGGCGTCGCCGTCGTGAACGCGGAAGCGGGTCCATCGGACCCTCTTCCGGGCACGGGCGCGCCCCTCCCGACGATCGTTGACGGCACGTCAACAACCGCTGAGGTACCCGCTGTGCGCGATGCCGCACATCTTGTCATGGAGGCCGCGCGGGGCGGCAGGCGGGTCGTCCGTGCGGTGACCGGGGACCCCGGACTTGATACGTACGCGGCGGCGGAAATGCTCGCGTGCGCGGCGGCCGGTGTTCCCTTCGAGGTCGTACCCGGTGTCGCGGCCGCCGTCGGCGTGCCCGCGTACGCCGGTGTGCCGCTGCGGGACGCGCAGGGCGCCGACGTCCGGTTCGTCGACGCGCGTACGGCTTCGGACCGCTGCTGGACCGAGGTCGGGGCCTCCGACGGCACGGTCGTCGTGTCGACGACCCTCGACTCCGTGGCCTCGGCGGCCGGCGAGCTGGTGTCGGCGGGGCGCAAGCCCGATACGCCGATGACGGTCACGGTGGCCGGTACGACGACGCGGCAGCGGACGTGGACGGCGACCCTGGGCACGATCGCGCAGACGCTGAAGCAGGCGAAGGTGCTGCCCTCGCCCGAGGGCGGCCGACCGGTGATAGTCGTGGTCGGTGAGCGTTCCGCCCCCGCCCAGCGTGACCAGTTGTCGTGGTTCGAGTCCAAGCCGCTGTTCGGCTGGAAGGTGCTCGTGCCGCGTACGAAGGAGCAGGCGGTGTCGCTCTCCGACCGGCTGCGGTCGTACGGGGCCGTGCCGCACGAGGTGCCGACGATCGCCGTCGAACCGCCGCGCACCCCCCAGCAGATGGAGCGGGCGGTCAAGGGCCTGGTGACGGGCCGCTACGAGTGGATCGCCTTCACCTCGGTGAACGCCGTCAAGGCGGTACGCGAGAAGTTCGAGGAGTACGGGCTCGACGCGCGTGCCTTCGCGGGCATCAAGGTCGCGGCGGTGGGCGAGCAGACGGCGAAGGCGCTGGTCGCGTTCGGTGTGAAGCCCGACCTCGTACCGAGCGGCGAGCAGTCGGCCGCCGGGCTCCTCGAGGACTGGCCGCCCTACGACCCGGTCTTCGACCCGATCGACCGGGTGTTCCTGCCGCGCGCCGACATCGCCACCGAGACCCTGGTCGCCGGGCTCATCGAGCTGGGCTGGGAGGTCGACGACGTCACCGCCTACCGGACGGTGCGGGCCTCGCCGCCGCCGGCGGAGACGCGGGAGGCCATCAAGGGCGGCGGGTTCGACGCCGTGCTCTTCACGTCGTCGTCCACCGTGCGGAACCTGGTGGGCATCGCGGGCAAGCCGCACAACGTGACGGTCATCGCCTGCATCGGCCCGGCCACGGCCAAGACGGCCGAGGAGCACGGGCTCCGGGTGGACGTCATGGCACCCGAGCCGTCCGCGCTCAAGCTGGCCGAGGCACTGGCCGACTTCGGACTGCGCCGACGGGCCGCGGCCCAGGAGGCCGGCGACCCGGTCAGCCGGCCGAGCGAGCGGCGTCCGGGTGCGCGGCGTAGGCGGGCTACCTGAGCGCTGAGGTGGAGGGTCCCGGGGCTGCCGCCCCCGGACCCCCGCTTCGGCGCTGCACGTGCCTCGTCCCGGGGCTTCCTCGGACGGGGCACCCCCGGACGGGATGAGACGGTCTGCCCTCACCCGGTCGGCGCCGACGGGAGGGGCAGTCGGGTCGACAGGTCGTCGGCAAATGCTTGCCCGGGCCGGGCGTAGCGTAGAGGCCATGACGAAGTACGGATCCTTTCCCGGTACGCGTCCCCGGCGGCTGCGTACCACCCCCGTCATGCGGCGCATGGTCGCGGAGACCCGGCTGCACCCGGCCGACTTCATCCTGCCCGCGTTCGTGCGGGAGGGCGTGAGCGAGCCGGTGCCGATCCAGGCCATGCCCGGTGTCGTGCAGCACACGCGCGACAGCCTGAAGAAGGCCGCGCTGGAGGCCGTACAGGCCGGGATCTCCGGGATCATGCTCTTCGGCGTGCCGGAGGAGTCCAAGAAGGACGCGCTCGGCACGCCCGGGACCGACCCGGACGGCATCCTCCAGGTCGCCATCCGGGACGTGCGGGCCGAGGTCGGGGACGACCTGCTCGTCATGTCCGACGTGTGCCTGGACGAGACGATCGATCACGGCCACTGCGGGGTGCTGGACGAGCAGGGGCGGGTCGACAACGACGCCACCCTGGAGCGGTACGCCGAGATGGCGCAGGTCCAGGCCGACGCGGGTGCCCATGTCCTGGGGCCCAGCGGGATGATGGACGGCCAGATCGGGGTCATCCGCGATGCGCTCGACCAGATCGGCCGGGAGGACGTCTCGATCCTCGCCTACACCGCCAAGTACTCGTCGGCCTTCTACGGCCCGTTCCGGGAGGCCGTCGGCTCGTCGCTGAAGGGCGACCGCAAGACCTACCAGCAGGACCCGGCGAACCTCCGTGAGTCGCTGCGCGAGCTGGCGCTGGACCTGGAGGAGGGCGCCGACATGGTCATGGTGAAGCCGGCCGGCCCCTACCTCGACGTCCTGGCCCGGGTCGCCGACGCCGTGGACGTGCCGGTCGTCGCCTACCAGATCTCCGGCGAGTACTCGATGGTCGAGGCCGCCGCGGAGAAGGGCTGGGTCGACCGTGACCGGGCGATCTTCGAGACGCTGACCGGCATCAAGCGGGCCGGAGCGCGGAACATCCTCACCTACTGGGCCACCGAAGTGGCCCAGAAGCTGCGGTAGTTCGCCCGTTCTCACCAGGACAGCGCGTCGTCCATGTCCTGCTGCCAGTACGTCACCGTCAGGGAGCTGTCGTAGTAGACGCCCTCGGCGGGCAGGGTCGGCGTCGCGGAGGCGCCGCCGTCGCTGTTCGGGGTGTAGCCCTGGAAGGCGACCGTCAGCTTCTTGGCCGTCTGGCCGCCGTCGCCGCTGCCGTCGGCGGCGGACAGCAGCACGCCCGCGTAGCCCGACTCGCCGGGCGCGAGGGTCGTCACCGCCTGCGGCTGCGTCTCCTTGGCGGCCTGCGGCACCCACTGCATCTCGTCGAAGCGCAGCACCGGGTTGTAGGTCAGGTCGCAGGTCCTGCTGCCGGTGTTGGTCACCGTGAGCAGCATGTGGTTGAGCGGGCGGGCGACGGTCTGCGCGGTGACCCTGGTGTTCGATCCGTTGCACAGGACGCGGCTGTCGGAGGCGGTGTCGGCGGCCTTGTCGCCCGTATCGCCGCCCGTTCCGGCCCCCGTGCCGGCGCCGGTGGTGCCGCCCGACTTGCCGCCCGCCGTGCCACCCGACTTGCCGGACGAGCCGGCCGAGCCCGTCGTGTCCTTCGTCGGGGCCGTGCCGGTGCCCTTGTCCGTGCCGGGTGTGGGCTGCGCCGCCGTGGCCGTCGACGACGCCGGACGCGAGGCGCCCTCGTCCTTGACGCCCGTCCCGTCCTCGCACGCCGTGAGCGCGAGGGCGGCCAGGGCGGTGAGGGCGAGCAGGTGGCTGTTGCGGCGGATACGCATCGTGAGGTCCTCTTCCGGAATGCCGTGTTGAAGCGGCGTGCTTGGATGGCCAAAGCTTGTGCGGGGACCCGTCCCGGCCGCCACGGTCGGCGGACGATCAGGGACGCTGGAATGCCCGCAATGGGTCTGACCTGGGGAAACGGACCATGCCTGGAATGCGGGGATGGGACATGGGGAGTGGAGGAACGGTGTCTGCGACCGAGTTCGCCGAGCTGCTGCGAGATTTGAAGGAGCGGTCCGGGCTGAGCTACGGGATGCTCGCGAAGCGGCTCCACATGAGTACGTCGACGCTGCACCGCTACTGCAACGGGGACGCCGTCCCCACCGACTACGCGCCCGTGGAGCGGCTGGCGCGGCTCTGCAAGGCGTCACCTCAGGAGCTCGTCGAACTGCATCGGCGGTGGGTGCTGGCGGACGCGGTGCGCGGGAGGAAGGGGAGTACGGCCGAGGCGGACGCCGTCGCGGGCGCGGTAGCGGGCGGGGTCGCGGACGCCGCCGTCGGCGATGCCCTCGCGGGGGCGCCGGTCGCGGACGCCGGGGTGGTGGACGCCGCAGTGGTGGACGGCGGGCCCGGGGAAGCGGTTGTCGAGGTAGTGGGGGACGAGCGGACCCGCCCCACCCGCCGCTCCTTGGCCCTCGCCGGGGTCGGTGCCGTGGCCGCCCTCGGCTCGGTCGCCCTGGCGCTCGCCCTGACCCTGCCGTCCGGCGGGTCCGGCGACGGGGACAGCGTCGGTGCGGCGGCCACACCGTCCGTGCAGGGGCGGGGAACGGGGAACACGTCCTCGCCGTCCGCGTCCGCGTCGCCGTCCGTGTCCGCGTCGCCGTCGGCCTCGGCCTCCGCCTCGGGATCCGTCTTCCCGTCGGGCTCAGCCACCGCGGGTTCCTCGCCGGCGCCGGGCGCGGGGGCCGGCGACCGCGTCCCGCTGACGGTCACCACCCGCCCGTACGCCTGGGAGAGCCCCTGCAGCCAGCGCTATCTGATCGAGCGGGGGCCGGGGCAGGTCGGGCCGCCGCCGGTCGAGCAGGACGCGCCCGCGTGGGTGGCCCGGCACGGGGCCGTGTCGGCGGGGGAGCAGTATCTGGAGCTCACCGTGCAGGGGACCGGCGAGGAGACCGTCGTCGTGGACAGCCTGACGGTCCGGACCGTCGGCAAGGCCGCGCCGCTCGCCTGGAACGACTACGCCATGGGCTACCCGGGCGTCGGCTGCGGTGGCGGTGTGCCGACGCGCGCCTTCTCCGTCGCCCTCGACGCGGCGCGGCCGGCGCTGGTGCCCGAGGCGGGGCACAAGAACTTCCCGTTCAAGGTGAGCGAGTCGGACCCGGAGGTCTACTACGTCACCGCCGACGCCTCCGCGTACGACGTGCGCTGGTACCTGGAGCTGTCCTGGTCCAGCGGCGCACGGCACGGCAAGCTGAAGATCGACGACAAGGGGAGGCCGTTCCGCACGAGCGGCGAGAACGGGCGCCCCGACTACGAGTTCCCGCTCGGCGGCTCAGCGTGGGAACGGGCGGGAGCCTCTCCCACGCCGTAGGCGCTGTAACCGGTCGGGGCGCTCGACCCGGTCAAGGGGCCCGGCCCGGTGGGCCCGGTCCTGTCGGGGTGCCGGTCCCTGTCGGGGTGCCGGCGCCCGACGGGCCCTCGTCGCGCAGGCCCTCGCCGTCGTGGCACGCGGTGAGAGTGAGCGCCGCGGCGGCGGTCAGCGCGGCGGCGAGCAGACGGACGCGGCGGCGCGTGGGGGGAGTGGGGCGTGTGGGCATGGGGCAAGCCTGGGTCGTACGGCCTCCGCCCTTCCACATCCACCGCGCAAGTCGGGACGCCGGTCCGGTCCCATAGCCTCTGACCTGCGCAGACAGAGCCCCTCCGGGACGGGATGTGGGACGCCCGACTGCCCAGGGAGAGCCCCTTTGTCCGCAGAGTCCGCAGGGATCGACACCACCAGGGCGCATCCCGCCCGCGTCTACGACGTGTTCCTCGGTGGCCGGGGCAACTACCCGGTGGACCGTGCCGCCGCGGCGGCCGCCCTCGCCGCCAACCCGCGCGGCCACCTCGACGTACGGCACAACCGCGATACGCCAGTTCCTCGACCTCGGCACCGGGCTGCCCACCGGGGAGAACGTGCACCAGATCGCCCAACGTCCGGTCCCCGAGGCGCGGGTGGTGTACGTCGACCATGACCCGGTCGTGCTGCGGGAGCTGGTGGCGGGGCTGCCCGCCGGGAGCAGGGTCGTCCTCACCCACCTGACCGACGAACCGCATCCCGAGCCGACCCGGGCCGTCCAACGGACCTACACGGAGCGCGGGTTCACCTTCGTCTTCCGGTCGAGGGCCGAGGTGGAGCGGTTGTTCGGCGACACTCCGGGCCTCGTCCTGGCCGCGCCCGGGGTGGTGCCCGTGCACCGGTGGAACCCGGGGCCGGCGCCCGCCCCGCCCGCCATCGCGCCGGACGCGTTCGCCGCCCTCGACGACATCGAGAAGATCCGCTGTCGCGGGATCGACGACGTGACGGACGAGGACGTCAACGTGTACGGGGCGACGGGCACGAAGGTGTGAACGCGTGCCGCTGTCCACATGGCAGAAACCCGTGTGTAGGCGGCATGTATCTCCCTAGGGTGCGGGCATGACTGTCGCAGCCGAGTCGCCCAGTGCGCCCGCCCTCGCCTCCGCCTTCGTCCCCGGCCCCGCTTCCGGTCCGGCCTCCGTGCCTTCACTGGCCGCCAGGGTCCGGTCGATCGGCGGCTCGCCCGTGCGGGACATCCTCGCCGTCACCGGCCGCCCCGAGGTGATCAACTTCGCGGGCGGGCTGCCCGCGCCGGAGCTGTTCGACCGCGAGGGCGTGGCCGCCGCGTTCCGGTACGTGCTGGAGGAGGCCCCGGCCCAGGCCCTCCAGTACGCCACGACCGAGGGCGAGCCGAGCCTGCGTGAGGGGCTCGCGGCGCGGACGACGGCCCGTGGTCTGCCCACGACCGCCGACGACCTCCTCGTCACCACGGGTTCCCAGCAGGCCCTGTCCCTGCTGGCGACCGCTCTTCTCGACCCCGGCGACACGGTGCTCGTCGAGGAGCCCTGCTATCTGGCCGCCCTTCAGGTCTTCGGGCTGGCCGGAGCGAGGATCGTGGCCGTGCCCGGGGACGAGGACGGCCTGGACCCCGAGGCGCTCGCCGACCTGGTGGTCCGCGAACGGCCGAAGCTCCTCTACACCGTCCCCACCTTCCAGAACCCCACCGGCCGCACCCTCCCCGCCGAGCGCCGTGCCGCGGTCGCCGCCGTCGCCGCCCGGCACGGTCTGTGGATCGTCGAGGACGACCCCTACGGCGAACTCCGCTACGACGGTGAGCGCGTCCCCTGGATCGCAGCCCACCCCGACGCCCGCGACCGTACGGTCCTGCTCGGCTCCTTCTCCAAGGTCATGGCACCCGGGATCCGGCTGGGGTGGCTGCGCGCGCCGGCCGAGCTGCGCCGGGCCTGCGTCGTCGTCAAGCAGGCCGCCGACCTGCACACCCCGACCGTCAACCAGCTCGCCGCGGCACGGTACCTGACCGCCTTCGACCTGGACGCGCACGTGGCCGGGGTCGCCGCCGTGTACCGGGAGCGCCGGGACGCCATGCTCGCGGGCCTCGCGGACGCCCTCCCGGCAGGGTCGGTGTGGGCCCGTCCCGAGGGCGGGATGTTCCTCTGGGCCCGCCTCCCCGAGTCGTACGACACCACGGACCTCCTCCCGCGGGTCGTGGCCCAGGACGTGGCGTACGTCCCCGGCGCCCCCTTCTACGCCGGTGAACCCGACCGCTCGACCCTGCGCCTGTGCTTCGTGACGCAGGCCCCGGACGAGATCGGGGAGGGGCTGCGCAGGCTGGGGCGGGGGCTCACCGGGTAGCGCGGATCAGTCCCACCAGAAGGTCCAGGTGGGCTCGCCGACGAGCTGCTGGGCGTAGGCCTTCAGGGTGCCCGGGCCCTGGAGGACGTTGTCCGGGCAGAACGCGAAGTGCTCGGCGGCGATCGGCTCCGCCTCCGCGAGGGTGCCGGGCGGGGCCGCGACGGACACGGCCAGGACGTCGAAACCGAGGCCGACGACCCGTATGCCGAAGCGGTCCTCCCAGGAGCGCAGGACGGCGCACAGACGCGCGGTGTCGTTCTCGTGGTTGGCCGGGCCCGACCAGCCGACGGCCGCCGGGACGTCCGCGCTGCGGCGGGCGGGGACCAGGGCGACATGCGGCGACCTGAACCAGGTGGGCCCCTGCTCCGCGAGGGTGTCGGCGATCCGCGCGGCGCGTGCGTCGGGATCCGCCGTCAGGGTGCCGGGCGCGGCGAGACCGGGCCACTCCTCGCCGTCCGCCGCGCACTCCTGCCAGTACTGCGCGAGGACCTCCTCCGCGTCGTGGTCCCCGGGGTAGGACACCTCGGCGGGCATCAACTCCCATTCCGACGGGCCGCCTTGGGAGCCGCCGAGGTCGACCAGGACCGGAAGCAGCCCGGCCCGTCCCGCCGTCCCGCCCAGGGCCGTCCAGTTGCCGGAGGAGGCGGACTGCTCCGCGTGCCACAGCAGCGGCTCGTGCCAGACCCCCTCGTCCGTCGTGTCGATCAGCCGGCCGGGCGGGAGCTGCAGGCCGAGGGAGCGGCCGCTGGGATCGGAGGCCAGCTTGGGGAGCGGGTTGGGAAGAGTCGCCATGCCGGTGACTGTAAGGGCAGGCACTGACACCGGCCCGGGTCGGTGTGTTCCGTCCGGTCCGCGACGGCCGTCAGGCGGAGTGTCTCGCGCGCCGGCGGCGCCAGACGTGCGTCAGCCAGATGCCCAGGCCGACGAGCGGGAGGACGACGACGGCCGGGATGACCACACCCGCGCCTCCGACCAGCAGGAAGGTGATCAGGGCGTCGACGATCGACAGGTCGTCCGCGCCGCCCAACCGCCGCTCCTTGCACTGGTGTTCTCAGGTCGTCGAAGGGTGGGACGCGCGAGGGCGAGAAGTTGGTTCCGGGGCCCGGTCGACCCGATACCGCTCCCACGACTTCTCGCTGCCCCCGTCTCCGCGGCCGGCTGACGTACCCGGACATGGCCGCGGCCCGCCCTCCCCGGAAATCGGAAGGAGGACGGGCCGCGGTACGTCGAGCGTCCCTGGGTGCCGCCGGTCGGTCAGAGCTTGTCCGGCGTCCTGATGCCCAGCAGGGCCATGCCCAGGTGGAGGGTGCGGGCCGTGAGGTCCACCAGGAACAGGCGGTTCTCGACGACCTCCGGCGAGTTGTCGGGGGACAGCACATGGCACTGGTCGTAGAACGTCGTCAGGTGTGAGGCCAGCTGGTACAGGTACGCCGCCAGCTTGTGCGGCTCGTACGCCGCCGCGACCTCGTGCACCGTCTCGCCGAACTGGTCCAGGTGCAGGCCCAACGCGCGCTCCGCCGGGGCCAGTTCCAGCTCCGGGTGAGCGAGCGGGCGGGCCTCGCCGGCCTTGCGCAGGATCGACTGGATCCGGGCGTACGCGTACTGGAGGTAGACGGACGTGTCGCCGTTCAGCGAGACCATCTGGTCCAGGTCGAACTTGTAGTCCCGCACGGCGGACGTCGACAGGTCGGCGTACTTCACCGCGCCGACACCCACGTACCGGCCGTTCTCCACGATCTCCGGCTCGGACAGGCCGACCTTCACGGCCTTCTCCCGGACCACGGTGGTGGCCCGCTCGACGGCCTCGTCGAGGAGGTCGACCAGCTTGACCGTCTCGCCCTCACGGGTCTTGAACGGCTTGCCGTCCTTGCCGAGGACCGTGCCGAACGCCAACTGGTGCGCCTTGACGTCCTCGTTCAGCCAGCCCGCCCTGCGCGCCGTCTCGAAGACCATCTTGAAGTGCAGCGACTGACGGGCGTCCACCACGTACAGCAGCGTGCTCGCCTTGAGGTTGAAGACACGGTCACGGATCGCCGACAGGTCGGTCGCCGCGTAGCCGTAGCCGCCGTCCGACTTCTGGACGATCAGCGGGACCGGGTTGCCGTCCGGGCCCTTGACGTCGTCGAAGAAGACACAGAGGGCGCCCTCGGAGCGGACCGCGACCCCGGACTCCTCCAGGAGACGGCAGGTCTCCGCCAGCATGTCGTTGTAACCCGACTCGCCGACGATGTCCTCGTCCCGGATCTCCATGTCCAGCTTCTCGAAGACCGAGAAGAAGTAGATCTTCGACTCGTCGACGAACTTCTGCCAGGTCGCGAGCGTGTGCGGGTCGCCCGCCTGGAGGTCCACCACCCGGCGCCGGGCCCGGGTCTTGAACTCCTCGTCCGCGTCGAACAGCCTGCGCGCGGCCTTGTAGAGGCGGTCGAGATTCGACATCGCCTCCTCGCCGCTCACCTGGGAATCCTTGTGGTCCAGCTCGTGCGGGTGCTCGTCCAGGTACTGGATGAGCATGCCGAACTGGGTACCCCAGTCGCCGATGTGGTGCCGGCGGACCACGCTCTCGCCGGTGAACTCCAGGATCTGCACCGTCGCGTCGCCGATGACCGCCGACCGCAGATGACCGACGTGCATCTCCTTCGCCACGTTCGGCTGGGCGTAGTCGATGACCGTCGTGCCCGGCGCGGCGGAGTGCGGCACGCCGAGGCGGTCCGCGTCCGCGTACCGGGCGGCGAGGTTCCGGGTGATCGCGCCGTCGGTGACCGTCACGTTCAGGAAGCCGGGGCCCGAGACCTCGATCTCCCCGATCAGGTCACCCGTGACGACGTGCGACACGACCTGCGTCGCCAGCTCGCGCGGGTTCGCCTTCGCCTTCTTGGCCAGCGCCAGGATGCCGTTGGCCTGGAAGTCGGCCCGGTCGCTTCGTCGCAGCAGCGGGTCCGCGCCGGCGGCCTCCGGCAGGGTGGCCGAGAGAGCGGACGTGAGGTGCTGTTCGACGGAGTGACTGAGGGACGTGACCGGGGCCATAGGAGTGGGTGCCGTTCTCCTCGTGGGGATGGATAGACGCAGTCAGTATCCCATGGGGGGTAAAGCCGTTTTCCCGGGCGCGGGGCCGTCTGGGACAATGGAACGCACTTCAAACCCGGAAGCCTTCAGAACAAGAGGACGTGCCGATCGTGGCTCTGAGCACCGAGACCACCGACTGGGTCTCCCGTTTCGCGGATGAGGTCATCGAGGAGTCGGAGCGTCGGGCCCCCGGCAAACCTGTGGTCGTCGCGTCCGGACTCTCCCCCTCCGGACCCATCCACCTGGGCAACCTCCGCGAGGTCATGACCCCGCATCTGGTCGCCGACGAGCTCCGCCGTCGCGGACACCAGGTCCGCCACCTGATCTCCTGGGACGACTACGACCGCTACCGCAAGGTGCCGCAGGGCATCGACGGGATCGACGACTCCTGGGCCGAGCACATCGGCAAGCCGCTGACCTCCGTCCCGGCGCCGCAGGGCTCGACCCACCCGAACTGGGCCGAGCACTTCAAGGCCGCGATGGTCGAGTCGCTGGCCGAGCTCGGCGTGGAGTTCGACGGCATCAGCCAGACGGCGCAGTACACCTCCGGCGTCTACCGCGAGCAGATCCTGCACGCGATCAAGCACCGCGCGGACATCGACGCGATCCTCGACCAGTACCGCACCAAGAAGGCCCCGGCGAAGAAGCAGCAGAAGCCGCTCGACGAGGCCGAGCTCGAGGCGGCGGAGGGATCGGGCGCGGCGAACGAGGACGACGGCTCGTCCGGCTCGGCCGGCTACTTCCCGTACAAGCCCTACTGCGGCAACTGCGAGAAGGACCTCACCACGGTCACCTCGTACGTCGACGACACCACCGAGTTGTCCTACACCTGCGCCGCCTGCGGATTCGCCGAGACCGTCCGGCTGAACGAGTTCAACCGCGGCAAGCTGGTCTGGAAGGTCGACTGGCCGATGCGCTGGGCGTACGAGGGCGTCGTGTTCGAGCCGAGCGGCGTCGACCACTCGTCCCCCGGGTCCAGCTTCCAGGTGGGCGGCCAGATCGTCGGCATCTTCGGAGGCGAGCAGCCCATCGGGCCCATGTACGCCTTCGTCGGCATCAGCGGCATGGCGAAGATGTCGTCCTCGAAGGGCGGTGTCCCCACCGCCGCCGACGCGCTGAAGATCATGGAGCCGCAGCTGCTGCGCTGGCTCTACGCCCGCCGCCGTCCCAACCAGTCGTTCAAGATCGCCTTCGACCAGGAGATCCAGCGGCTCTACGACGAGTGGGACAAGCTGGACGCCAAGGTCGCCGAGGGTTCGGCGCTCCCGGCCGACATCGCCGCGCACTCCCGCGCGGTGGGCACCGCCGCCGGTGAGCTGCCGCGCACCGTCCGGCCGCTGCCGTACCGCACGCTGGCCTCCGTCGCCGACATCACCGCCGGCCACCGGGACCAGGCCCTGCGGATCCTCTCCGACCTCGACCCGGAGAACCCGCTCGGCTCCCTCGACGAGGCCCGGCCCCGGTACGACAAGGCCGAGGCCTGGATCAACACCCATGTCCCCGCCGACCAGCGCACCATCGTCCGCGCCGAAGCCGACGCCGAACTGCTGAAGTCCCTCGACGAGGCCTCCCGGCAGTCCCTGCGGCTCCTGCTCGACGGACTCGCCGGCCACTGGTCGCTGGACGGGCTCACCCACCTCGTCTACGGCGTTCCCAAGGTCCAGGCCGGGTTCGCCGCCGACGCCACCCCCAAGGAACTCCCGCCGGAGATCAAGACCGCCCAGCGGACGTTCTTCGCCCTGCTCTACCACCTGCTGGTGGGGCGTGACACCGGCCCGAGGCTGCCCACCCTGCTGCTCGCCGTGGGCCAGGAGCGGGTGCGGGCCCTGCTCGGGGAGTAGGCGGCGTACGACGAGGAGGGGGCGCCCGGTCCAGTACCGGGCGCCCCCTCCTCGTTCGCGCGGATCACGCGATGTGGTCCTCTTCCAGCTCCGTGTTGAAGCGGTGCTGGAAGCGCTCCGTAAGCGTTTTCAGAGCGCTGGGGCTCATGGTCGTGCCGTAGGTCGCCTGGATGTTGTCGCCGAGGACGCCGGGCGTGGGGAAGCTGCCGTCTATCGACTGACGGAACACCTGGTAGTAGGCCTCCTCGTCCGGCTCGATCACCGGGGTGCCGCCGCCCTCACCGAGCTCGCGGCTGCGGCCCGGACCCACCGGGATGGGGAACGAACCGGTCTCCTCGGGAGAGGGCTCCTGCGCCGGAGGCTCCTCCTGGTACTGGTCCTGGTACTGCTCGGCCTGCTGCTGCTCCTCGTACCACTGGGCGTACTGCTCCGAGGGGTCGTACGTGGGGTCGTAGCCCCCCTGGTACGCCACCTCGTGCGGCGCCTGGAACCACGGGCTCTGCTCCTCCTCCGTGGGCGCGGGGACGGGCGCGTGGCCGACCTGCCGGCCCTGCCGGGGCGCGGGAGCGGCCTCGACGGCACGGACGCCCGCGTCGACCGATGGGGCCGCCGTCAGCTCCTGCTGGGGCGCGGCTGCCGGGACCGGCGCCGGAGGGAGCACGGCCGGCTCGATGCCCGCCGCCGCCAGACCCGCCGGGGCGGTCTCCGCCAGCGGGACGCCGTACCGGGCCAGTCGCAGCGGCATCAGCGACTCCACCGGGGCCTTGCGGCGCCAGGCGCGGCCGAAGCGGGAACGCAGCCTCGCCTGGTAGACGAGACGTTCCTGCTCCAGCTTGATCACCTGTTCGTAGGAGCGCAGCTCCCACAGCTTCATACGGCGCCAGAGCAGGAAGGTGGGCAGCGGCGAGAGCAGCCAGCGCGTGAGGCGCACGCCCTCCATGTGCTTGTCCGCCGTGATGTCCGCGATCCGGCCGATCGCGTGCCGGGCCGCCTCGACGGACACCACGAACAGGATCGGGATCACCGCGTGCATACCCGTGCCCAGCGGGTCCGGCCAGGCCGCCGCGCCGTTGAAGGCGATCGTCGCCGCCGTCAGCAGCCACGCCGTCTGCCGCAGCAGCGGGAAGGGGATGCGGATCCAGGTCAGCAGCAGATCCAGGGCCAGCAGGACGCAGATACCCGCGTCGATACCGATCGGGAACACATACGAGAAGTTGCCGAAACCCTTCTCGAGGGCCAGTTCCCGGACGGCCGCGTACGAACCGGCGAAGCCGATTCCGGCGATGATCACGGCGCCGGTCACGACCACGCCGATGAGAACGCGGTGCGTCCGGGTCAGCTGTATTGGCGCGGACACCCGTACTCCCCTCCCCTTGCGTGTTCTTGCGCGCAACAGGGTGGCACATGTGTGCGGCGCACGTGTTGCCGGTCCGTCAGCTCTTCGCGGAAGCGGAGGCCTTCGGTGCCGCCGCGGCCGCCTTGGTGGCCGTCGCCTTCGGGGTCGCCGAGGACGACTTGGAGGGCGTCGCCTTCGGGGTGGAGGAGGCCGACTCGGACGGGGACGGGCTGGTGGTCGAGGAGTCCGAACCGCCGCCGTCACCCTCGCCGTTGGCCGACCGCACGGCGGCCACCGCCTCCTTGGCCGCCTTCTCCGCCGCCTTCGTCAGGGTCTCCGCGCTCGGCGTCTTGTCGCCCGCCAGACCGGCACCGTTGTAGTCGAGCGTGAGCACGACGTTCTCGACGCGCACCACGACCGTCTGCTGCTTGAAGGCGCCTTCCGACTTCTTCAGGTCGTAGCGCACCGAGGTCGCCTCGTCACCCGTCGCCGCCGCCGGCGCGGACTTCACGTTCTTCGCGCCCGACACCGCCTGGGCGTCCTTGACCTGCTTCGCGTAGTACGTCTTCGCCTGCGACTCGCCGTCACCGGTCGTCGCGTCCGACTCGAAGCGCAGCAGCGAAACGTTCAGCCAGCGGAACTGCGAACCCTTCACCCCGTTGTTGGCCAGGCTGGACCAGGAACAACTGGCCCGGGCCGCGGTGTCGCTGGACGTCCCCTCCTTGCCCTTGGCCGCCCCCTTCGGCACCAGCTCCGTCAGCGTCTTCTTCGACACCACCGCACACGCCTCGGGCAGCGTCTTGTACGCCGCCGCCTGCACGGTCGGCGCGGCGCTCGCCGCGGAGTCGGTGCCGGAACCGGCACCGACGGAAGCGCCGGCGTCCTTCGCGTCGCCGCCCGAGCCGGAGTCCGAGGAGCAGCCCGCGGCCATCAGCATCACCGGGACGGCGACCGCCGCGGCCAGGAGGCGGTTCAGCCCTCCGGCACGCTTCACTCGCTCGGCACGCTGCTCGCGCTGGTCAAACTGGCCGTCTCGCTGGGCTCGTCGCTGCATGGTTCCTTCACTCATGACGCTCGTGGTTCCTGCGGTCGGATCGGGTCCGAGGGGCCACCGTAGTCGGTGAAGAAGCTGTGCGGTTCCGCTTCGAGGGCTTTGCGGGTGGGGCCCGAACCGGGCCGAAGTGCCCTCAGCCGGCCAGTGAGTCGGCGAGCTGCGCGGCCAGTTTCCGGGCCTTGTCCTGCATTTCCTCGCTGTCCGGCACCGCGCCGACGGTCGCCGGCTGCTCCTCGTACTGGATGGTCACCATGACGTTGGACGTGCGGAACGCCACAGTCACCGTGCGCTGCTTGGCCGTCGAACCGGAGCCGCCGAGCGCGTCGTCGACGAACGCCTCGTCGCCCAGGTCCTCCAGGAGGCGGGGCTGGAGGTCGGCGGGGGTGACGGTGGAGGAGGCCGAGGGCGAGGCCGACGCGGAGGCGCCCGCGGAGGGGGAGGTCGTCGTCGAGGGGGAGGTGCTCGGACTCGCGGAAGCGGAGCCCGTCGCCGCGCCGGTGGCGGAGGCGGCGGGTGCGGGAAGGTCGGCCGCGGTCACCCGCTGCGCGAAGAGGGCCTCGGCCTGGTTGTCGTCGCTCACGGCGTTGTCGTACGAGACGACCCGCTCGAAGTCGACGAGGAGATGGTCGGTGGCGTCCGTCGACTCCACCTTCCAACGGCAGCCCACCTTGCGGTCGGTGTCGAACGTCTGGGTCGCCTCACCCGCGTAGGCCGTGTCGCGCTGTGCCTCGTCGGCGAGTTGCTTGATGCCGGGGAGGAGCGAGTCGAGGGTGGACCGGCTCACCACACCGCAGGCCTCGGGGAGCGTGTCGTACTTGCCGGGCTGCGCGACGGCGCTGGCCGTCCCCGCCTCGCCCGGGTTGGAGTTGTCCGTCGAGCCGCCTTCGTCCGAACCGCCGGTGCAGCCGGCCAGCAGCGCCGCGAGGAGCGCGACGACGCCGGGTACGTATGCCTTCCGCTGCACGGTCGGCTCCTCTCGACAGTTCGGGTGATGTGGGTGGCTGCCGGTGTCCCCGCTGGTTATTCGCTTGCCGGACGGGGGCGGCCCCTGGAGACAATGTGTATCGCACGTGGAGCTGTGGATGCCGGTTCGCTGTCCTTTTCGTTGACCTTGGCGCCGGTTTTGCGATCTAAGGCTTTTGTATTTAATCCGGGGGAATGAGGACGATATGTCGTACGTGGAACTGCCGGGCGCGAAGGTACCCATCCGTATGTGGGCCGACCCGGCGTCGGTCGAGGAGGGTGCGCTCCAGCAGCTGCGGAACGTGGCGACCCTGCCGTGGATCAAGGGACTGGCGGTCATGCCGGACGTCCACTACGGCAAGGGCGCGACGGTCGGCTCGGTCATCGCGATGCGGGGCGCCGTCTGCCCCGCGGCGGTGGGCGTCGACATCGGGTGCGGAATGTCCGCCGTCCGGACCTCGCTCACGGCGAACGACCTGCCCGGCGACCTCTCCCCGCTCCGTTCGAAGATCGAGCAGGCGATCCCGGTGGGCCGGGGGATGCACGACACGGCGGTCGACCCCGGCAGCCTCCACGGATTCGCCACCGCGGGGTGGGACGACTTCTGGGGACGGTTCGACGGGGTCGCGGAGGCGGTGAAGTTCCGTCAGGAGCGGGCCGTGAAGCAGATGGGGACCCTTGGGTCCGGGAATCATTTCTGTGAGGTCTGCGTCGACACATCCGGTTCTGTCTGGCTGATGCTGCACTCCGGTTCCCGGAACATCGGCAAGGAACTCGCCGATTTCCACATCGGGGTGGCGCAGAAGCTCCCGCACAACCAGGGCCTGGTCGACCGCGATCTCGCCGTCTTCGTAGCGGACACCCCGCAGATGGCGGCGTACCGCAACGACCTGTTCTGGGCCCAGGAGTACGCGAAGTACAACCGCACGCTCATGATGGCGCTCCTGAAGGACGTGATCCGCAAGGAGTTCAGGAAGGCGAAGCCGGCCTTCGAGCAGGAGATCAGCGCGCACCACAACTACGTCGCCGAGGAGCGCTACGACGGGATGGACCTGCTGGTGACCCGCAAGGGGGCGATCCGGGCCGGTTCCGGCGAGTACGGCATCATCCCGGGTTCGATGGGCACCGGTTCGTACATCGTGAAGGGTCTCGGCAACGAGAAGGCCTTCAACTCGGCCTCGCACGGCGCGGGTCGGCGGATGAGCCGCAACGCGGCCAAGCGCCGCTTCTCGACCCGGGACCTGGAGGAGCAGACGCGGGGCGTGGAGTGCCGTAAGGACTCCGGCGTCGTGGACGAGATCCCGGCCGCCTACAAGCCGATCGAGCAGGTCATCGATCAGCAGCGGGACCTGGTCGAGGTCGTGGCGAAGCTGAAGCAGGTCGTGTGCGTGAAGGGCTGACACCGCGGATCCGCGTCGACGCCAGCAGATGGGGGCCCGGGCCGGTCACGGCTCGGGCCCCCCACCTGTCTCTGCCTCAGCCGAGCCGCTTCTCCAGCAGGGTCACCGCGTACGGGCTTCCCGTGCCGCCCTCCTTGGCGCGCTGTTCGCCGACGACCGTGTAGCCCGCGGACTCGTAGTAGGCGCGCAGGCGGGGGTTGGTGGAGAGGCAGTCGAGGCGGGCGTAGGGGCGGCCGGCCGCGGTGATGCGGGATTCGGCCTGGGCCAGCATCCTGCGGCCCGTACCCGGTGGGGCGGTGTGCGGCGTCGTCATCAGGCGGTGGATGTAGCCGGCCTCGGGCGGGCGGGGGCCCCAGGCGGCCGGATCGTCCCACCAGAGCTCGAAGCCGCCCGCGAGCGCGCCGTCCGCGTACGTCAGCCAGACCTCTCCCTCGCGCATGCGGTCGACGAAGTGGGCCGCGGTCTTCTCGCCGGGCTGCCACTGATCGATGCCCCGGGCCAGTTGCCACAGGGCCGCCGTGTCGCGCAGGCGGACCAGGACAGGGGCGTCGAGCGGCTCCGCCCTGCGGTGGATCAACTCCGGCCGGACGGTGGGGGCAGGTTCCAGGAGGCGGGCGCGCAGGGTGGCCGACAAGGCCTCGGCGTCCATGCCGAGAGCTCCCGACACATACGCCTCCACCGAGCCGTAACGGGCCCGCAGCGCCTCCAGGAAGAGGCGCATCACCGACTCGGGGGCCCGGCCGAAGGCCGGCCACGCCGGGGAGCGGCCGTCGTTTCGCGCGCGCCAGTCGGCGAGCAGGGCCGGGGTCGCCAGTTCCGTCAGGGTGAAGTCCTCGATGATCACCTCGTCCGGCACGCCCAGCAGACTCAGGACCACGGCCGCCAGCTGCCCGGTGCGGTCCTTGCCCGAAGCGCAGTGGAAGACCAGTCCCTCCCGCGCCTCGGCCACCAGCTCCAGAGCCGCCGCGATCTCCTTCGTGCCGTCCTCCGCCACTTCCATGAAGCGGGCGGAGAGGTACGGGCCCGGATCCACGTCCGGGGCCAACGCGGCCTGGTCGTAAGGGCGGTGCTCGATGCTGAGATTGAGGTAGGTGAAGGAGTCGTCCTCCGGTACCCGTCCCCGCGCCTCGATCTCCCAGGGGTGACGCAGGTCGATCACCGTGCGGACGCCGAGGGCGAGGAAGCGGTCCCAGTCCGGGGTGCCCGGTCGCAGCTTGCCGAGGGAGTCCGCGCGGAACAGCCGGCCCGCACGGACCCGTTGGCCGCTGCTGGTCGGATATCCGCCCAGGTCACGGAAGTTGTGCAGCGTCTCGAACGGTATGTGTCTGTCCACGTGGAAACCCTATGGCGCGGCGGCCGTCACTTCGCGTGGCGCACCGCGTAGATCATCACGAACGCCACGATGTGGATGCCGAAGAGGAAGTAGGCCAGGAAGACCCACATGTGGCGCTCGTCCTTCGTCTCCTGGGCGAGGCGTCGCTGCTCCAGTGAGCGCTGCTCCGGGGATAGCTGTTCCGGGGAGAGCTGTTCCCGGGCGTCCGGATCCTGGCCCGCGGTCCCCTCCTCGGCCGTCACAGCTCCCGGTGGACCTTCGTGTTGGAGGCCTGGGCGCGGGGGCGCAGGACGAGGAGGTCGACGTTGACGTGACCGGGGCGGGTGACCGCCCAGGTGATCGTCTCGGCCACGTCGGAGGCGGTGAGGGGTTCGGCGACGCCCTCGTAGACCTTGGCGGCCCGGTCCGCGTCGCCGCCGAAGCGGGTGAGGGCGAACTCGTCGGTCCTCACCATGCCGGGGGCGATCTCGATGACGCGGACCGGCAGGCCGACGATCTCCAGGCGGAGGGTCTCGGCGAGGACGTGGGCGCCGTGCTTGGCGGCGACATAGCCGCCGCCGCCCTCGTACGTCCCGTGGCCGGCGGTCGAGGACACCACCACGACCGTTCCGTCGCCGCTCGCCACCAGCTTGGGGAGCAGGGCCTGGGTGACGTTGAGGGTGCCGAGGACGTTCGTCTCGTACATCGTGCGCCAGTCGGCCGGGTCGCCGGTGGCGACGGGGTCGGCGCCGAGCGCGCCGCCCGCGTTGTTGACGAGGACGCCGATCGTCTTGAACGCGCCGGCGAACTCGTCGACCGCCGCGCGGTCCGTGACGTCCAGCGGGTAGGCCGTCGCGGAGCCGCCCGTCCCCGTGATCTCCTCGGCCAGCGCCTCGATGCGGTCCTTGCGGCGGGCGGTCAGGACGACCCGGTAACCGGCCGCGGCGAGCTGCCGGGCGGTGGCGGCGCCGATTCCGCTGCTCGCACCGGTGACGACGGCGATGCGGGAGGCGGCGGACGGTGCGGCGGTGGCCATGGGCTGCTCCTCGTACACGGGGGTGTTCGTTCATACGACCGGCTGCCGCCCAGGGTATCGGGGTCAGCCGCCGTTCCTCGGGGCCCACATGATCACGGCCATCCCGGCGAGGCAGACCAGGGCACCGGTCACGTCCCAGCGGTCGGGGCGGTAGCCGTCGGCGACCGCGCCCCAGAGCAGGGAGCCGGCCACGAAGATGCCGCCGTACGCGGCGAGGATGCGGCCGAAGTGGGCGTCGGGCTGGAAGGTGGCGACGAAGCCGTACGCGCCGAGGGCGAGGACACCGCCGGCCGCCCACAGCCAGCCCCGGTGCTCGCGTACGCCCTGCCAGACCAGCCAGGCGCCGCCGATCTCGAAGAGCGCGGCGACGACGAACAGGGCGGCGGACCGGAGGACGAACATGCCGGCAGCTTGACACGGCCGGGTGCTGTCACCTGTTGGAGGGCGCCTGCCGGGCGCCGGGCGTGGGATACATCCCCTTCGTACCCGGCCCTTCGTACCCGGGCGGTTTCCGATCGAGGAATCGAGGAGTGGTGGCATGCGCTGGATGCGAGGTCTCGCGGTGTGGGCTGCGGTGCTGGCGGTGGGGGTGGGGGTCGCGCCCGCGCGGGCGGCCGGGACGGCGGGGGAGGCGACCGAGGCGGACCTGTCGTACCACGGCTCCGCCGTCATGCACGGCGGCCGGGTCGACGTCCGGCTGACCCCGCGCAACCACGGTCCGGCGGACGTCTCCGACTCGACCGTGCGGCTGCGCTGGTCGGTGCCGTTGGCGGCCGGGGCGCAGCGGCTGCCGACCGGTTGCGCGCGGACGGGCCGCCAGGAGGTGGTGTGCCGGACGGGGGCGCTGGCCGCGGACGGACTGGGGGAGCGGATCGCGTTGCGGGTGTGGCTGCGGGGGCGGCCGACGGAGGTGACGATGGCCGTCGACACCCTGTGGGGCGGCGGGGCGGTGGACCGCAACCGCTCCAACGACCGGCAGCAGGTGCTGGTCCTGGACACCGGGGACGCCTACTTCTTCTGACGGTCGAGGTTGCGGAGCGTCGTACGATCTGCGGACGGCGCCGACGGCGGTGCCGACGAAGGGGTGCGATGTCCGGGAACGTGCGCTCGCGGCTGCTGGACGAGCTGTCCGTGGTGTCGCGTCGGTACGTGGCCGCGTACGCGCTGTTCAACCAGGCTCTCGCCGACCGTCTCGGGCTGCATCCCACGGATCTTCAGTGTCTGAACCTGCTGATGCTGGAGCGGGAGCCGGTCACGACGGGCCGGGTCGCCGAGCTGACGGGGCTGACCACCGGGTCGGCGACGCGGCTGGTGGACCGCTTGGAGAAGACGGGTTACGTCGTCCGGGAGCGGGACGCGGCCGACCGGCGGCGGGTCCTCGTGGTGACGGTGCCGGAGCGGATCGCGGAGTTCACCCGGATGTGGGAGCGGCTGGGCGGCGACTGGATGCCGCTCTTCGAGGACCTGGAGGACGGCGAACTCGCGGTGATCGTGCGGCACATGAGGCGCACGGTGGAGTTCGGCGCGGTCCAGGTCGCACGGTTGCGGGAAGGTCGGGTCTAGGGCGGGATGCAGGAGACGGACATACGGCCGTCCGCGGCGGCGGCCGAGGGAGTGCGGGCGGCGGACGCCCGCCCGACGGGTGCGCTGCCGCGGCACTGGCCGCTGTTGCTGCTGGGCGCGGCGGTGGTGCCGGGTGTGCTGCTGGTGCTCGTCGGGCGGTCGCTGGACGAGCCGGCAACGCAGGCGTGGCGGACGGTGTGTCTGGCCGTGACCGTGCAGGCGCTGCCGTTCCTGCTGCTGGGCACGGCTCTGTCGGGGGCGATCAACGCGTTCGTGCCGGCCCGGTTCTTCAGCCGGCTGCTGCCGAAGCGGGCCGCGCTGGCGGTGCCGGTCGCGGGGATGGCGGGTGTGGTGCTGCCGGGGTGCGAGTGCGCTTCGGTGCCGGTGGCGAACAGTCTGATCGGGCGGGGGGTCACCCCGGCCGCCGCGTTCGCGTTCCTGCTGTCGGCGCCCGCCGTGAACCCGGTGGTGCTGACCGCCACGGCCGTCGCCTTCCCGGGCAGCCCGGAGATGGTGCTGGCCCGGCTGCTCGCCTCGCTGCTCACCGCCGCCGCGATGGGCTGGCTGTGGCTCTGGCTGGGGCGCGAGGAGTGGTTGAAGCCCACCGTCGTCCGGCACACCGGGCATGTTCCGGGGCGCAGCCGGTTCACGGAGTTCCGGCGTGGTTTCCAGCACGACTTCCTGCACGCGGGGGGTTTCCTGGTGGTGGGGGCGATGGCGGCGGCGACCTTCAACGTGGCGGTGCCGCGCACGCTGCTCGACACCTTCGCGGGTTCACCGTGGCTGTCGGTGCTGTTCCTGGCGGCGCTGGCGATCGTGCTGGCGGTGTGCAGCGAGGCGGACGCGTTCGTGGCGGCCTCGCTGAGCGGGTTCTCGCCGGTCGCGCGGCTGGCGTTCATGGTGGTGGGGCCGATGGTCGACCTGAAGCTGATCGCGCTGCAGGCGGGCACGTTCGGGCGGGCCTTCGCGGTGCGGTTCTCGGCGGCCACGGCGGTGGTGGCCGTGGTGTGCAGCGCGGTGATCGGAGGGGTGCTGCTGTGAGGCGGTTCGTGCAGGTGGGGCTGCTGGTACTGGGTGGGCTGGGGTTGTTGCACACCTCGCTGTTCACGGACGAGTACCTGCGGTACGTCAAGGAGGGGATGCGGCCGCTGCTGGTCGCCTCCGGGGTGCTGCTGCTGGTACTGGGAGTGGCGGAGGCATGGGCCACCCCGCCGACGGAGGAGGACGGCGAGTCGGGGCACGGGCACGTGAGCCCCGCCCGCGAGGGGCACGGGCACGAGGGGCACGGGCACGATCACTCCCGTGTTCCGCGGGTCGCCTGGCTGCTGTTCCTGCCCGTTCTGAGCCTGCTCTTCTACGCGCCTCCCGCGCTCGGCTCCTACACGGCATCGCGGGAGCCGGCGAAGGCCGTCGCCGTGCAGGACGACGCCTTCGATCCGCTGCCCGCGACCTCCCCGCTGCCGATCACGCTCACCGACTTCACCCAGCGGGTGCAGCAGGACCGGTCGCGGGCCATCCGGGGCCGCGCGGTCGTGATGACCGGGTTCGTCACCCCGGCCCCGGGGAAGCAGGACGGCTGGTATCTGACCCGGATCATCGTCAACTGCTGTGCGGCGGACGCGTCGTCCGTGAAGGTGCTGGTCCGGGGGATCGCGGCGCCGAAGGCCGACACCTGGGTGAACGTCACCGGGAACTGGCGGGGGAGCGGCACGCTGGGCACCTCGTCGGCTGCGGTCGTGTTGGACGCCCGGGGCGTGCAGAAGGTGCGCAAGCCGTCGAACGCGTACATGGACGCGCTGCCGCTCACCTCCTGAACGGCACGGACCTGGGCACGGAGCGGCACGAGCGGCACCGAGCGGCGCCGCTCAGACGTCGGTGCCGTCCGCGTCGTAGCGTCGGCGGGCCGCCTGGACCTCGTCGAAGTGGATCTCCGCCCAGTCCTTCACGGCCGTGAGCAGCAGCGCGAGGTTGCTGCCGAGCGGGGTCAGCTCGTAGTCGACGCGGACGGGGACGGACGGGGTGACCGTGCGGGTCAGGATGCCGTCGCGTTCCAGGGTGCGCAGGGTCTGGGTGAGCATCTTGGGGCTCACGCCGGCGATCCTGCGGGCCAGGTCGCTGTAGCGCTGGGGGCCGGGGGCGAGGGCCGAGACGACCAGGCTGACCCACTTGTCGCTGAGGCGGTCCAGGAGCTGGTTGGTCGGGCAGCTGCGGAGGAAGGCGTCGTACTCGCCGCGTGCCTGTTCGCGCCGCTGGGCGGCGGTCGTGGTGGCCATGGTGACTCTCCTCCTGGTGACGTAGGCACCTTCAGGTAACTACTTCCCCCTGGATAGTAACTCTTCCTAGGGTTGTGACAGCAGGAGGGAAGCGGGAGATGCCCGCAAGTGCCCGCCTGTCCAGGGGAGTTGTCATGCGTGCAGCAGTGGTGCGGACGTTCGGCGGGCCCGAGGCCGTCGAGCTCGTGGACGCGGAGCTGCCGGAGCCGACCGCCCGGCAGGTGCGGATCAAGGTGGCGGCGGCCGCGCTGAACCCGGTGGACGCCGGGGTGCGCTCCGGGGTCTTCGGTGGCGCGGGCAAGCAGATCGGACTCGGCTGGGACGTCGCCGGGACCGTGGACGCGGTGGGGGTTGCCGCCGCGTGGAACGTGGGGGAGGAGGTTGTGGCGCTCGACTACGGGATGGTCAAGCCGCTCGGTACCCACGCGGAGTACGTCGTCGTCGACGCGGACGCGGTGGCGGTCGCGCCGGCTTCCGTGGACGCGGCGCACGCGGCGACGCTGCCGCTGAACGCGCTGACCGCTGCGCAGGCGCTGGATCTGCTGGCCCTGTCGCCGGGGGATTCGTTGCTGGTCACGGGCGGTGCGGGAGCGGTCGGCGGCTATGCCGTCCAGCTGGCCGCGCGGCGCGGCGTGACAGTCGCCGTGCTGGCGCGGGCGCAGGACGAGGAGTTCGTCCGGTCGCTGGGGGCCACGCGCTTCCCGGGCGGCGAGGGGAGTTTCGACGCGGTGCTGGACGCGGCGGTGCTCGGCGCCGAGGTGCTGGCCCTGGTGCGGGACGGGGGCGCGTACGTGGGGGTGATTCCGCAGGCCCAGCCCGCGTCGGAGCGGGGGGTGCGGACCGAGGCCGTCGAGGTGAGCGCGGACGGGGCCCGGCTGGCGGAGCTGGTGCGGGCGGTGGACGCGGGCGAGCTGACCCTCCGGGTGGCCGACACCTTCGCACTGGAGGACGCCGCGAAGGCACACGCACGACTCGCGGAGGGCGGGGTCCGGGGACGACTGGTGCTGGTTCCTTAGGCGGGGGCCCGAGGCCGGGGGTGGTGGAGGGCAGGGGGGCAGAGGGGAGGAGCAGGACCGCCGCGGGCCCGAGGGGCCGCGGGACCTGGCGCGTCCGGGTCGTCCACGAAGCCGCGGGTGGCTCGGTTCGGGCCGGTCATGGGCCGCGATGCCTCGCGTAGGTGGCAGGGGGGACCCCGACCGTCGTGGTGAAGTCGCGGACCAGGTGGGCCTGGTCCGCGTAGCCCAGGTCCGCGGCCAGGGCCGCCCAGTCCACCGTCCTCTCGGCCTCCGCCCGTTCCAGGGCCTCGTGGATGCGGTAGCGCAGGATCACCCATTTGGGGCCCACGCCGACGTACGCGGCGAACAGGCGCTGGAGCAGGCGTACCGACAGTCCCTCGTCGCTCGCGAGGTCCGCGACCCGGCGGACCGCGCGGTCGGTGCGGATGCGGTCGACGAGGGTCATCGCGAGGTCGGCCTGGGGGTCCGGGCGGGGGACACGGGCCGCCAGGAGGTGTGCGTCGAGGGCGGCCACCCGGGCCTCCTCGTCGGTCGGGTCCAGGACCGGGGCCGGGTCGATGCCGGTGAGGTGGACCCGGCGGCCCGTCCAGTGGGAGACCGGGTGCTCGGGGGCGAACGGGCGGAAGCCGCCCGGGCGGAACTTGACGCCGCACACCCGCCCCCGGCCCTCCAGTTTCTGGCTGAAGAGGCCCTGCTGGACGCCGGCGATCTCGACGAAGGGCTCCTGCCCCTCGAACCGCTGGAAGACGAGGTGGACCGCGGGGTGCGGGACCACATGGGAGACGTACGGCTCGGTCAGGTCCCAGTCGATCAGCCAGTAGTGCTCGACGTAGGGCCGCAGGGGCGGGGCCGGCTCGGGGCGGCGGAAGCGCACGCGTGCGAGGAAGTCCGCCGCGTCGACGATGCCTCGGGTGTCACGGCGTGGGGTGGCCATCTCCGGATCGTAGGACGGCCCACTGACAGCGCCACGGCAGTGCCGCCGACAGCGCGATCGGCGGCGCCGCCGACAACGCCACGGCAGCGGTACGGACAGCGCGACGGCCACTCGTGCCGGTGGCGGAATAGTGGGGACGAGGGAGGTGTTTGGCCGGTATAGTTTAACGGTCAACAACTTTGGAGGTTGAGCGACCATGCAGTTCGGGATCTTCAGCGTCGGCGATGTCACGCCGGACCCCACCACGGGCCGTACGCCGACCGAGCGCGAGCGGATCAAGGCCATGGTCGCCATCGCGCAGAAGGCCGAGGAGGTCGGCCTCGACGTCTTCGCCACCGGTGAGCACCACAACCCGCCGTTCGTGCCCTCGTCGCCGACGACGATGCTCGGCTACATAGCCGCGCGGACGGAGAAGCTGGTCCTCTCCACCTCCACCACCCTCATCACCACCAACGACCCGGTGAAGATCGCCGAGGACTTCGCGATGCTCCAGCATCTGGCCGACGGGCGCGTCGACCTCATGATGGGGCGCGGCAACACCGGCCCGGTCTACCCCTGGTTCGGCCAGGACATCCGGCAGGGCATCAACCTCGCCATCGAGAACTACGCCCTGCTGCGCCGGCTGTGGCGCGAGGACGTCGTCGACTGGGAGGGCAAGTTCCGCACCGCCCTCCAGGGCTTCACCTCGACGCCCCGTCCGCTGGACGACGTGCCGCCGTTCGTCTGGCACGGCTCCATCCGCTCGCCCGAGATCGCCGAGCAGGCCGCGTTCTACGGCGACGGCTTCTTCCACAACAACATCTTCTGGCCGGCCGACCACACCAAGCAGATGGTCGAGCTGTACCGCGCCCGGTACGCGCACTACGGACACGGCACGCCCGAGCAGGCCATCGTGGGGCTCGGCGGGCAGGTCTTCATGCGGAAGAACTCGCAGGACGCGGTGCGCGAGTTCCGGCCGTACTTCGACAACGCGCCGGTCTACGGTCACGGACCGTCCCTGGAGGACTTCACCGACCAGACCCCGCTGACCGTCGGCACGCCGGAGCAGGTCATCGAGAAGACGCTCAAGTTCCGCGAGTACGCCGGCGACTACCAGCGCCAGCTGTTCCTGCTGGACCACGCGGGGCTGCCGCTGAAGACCGTGCTCGAGCAGCTCGACCTGCTCGGCGAGGAGGTCGTGCCGGTGCTGCGCAAGGAGTTCGCCGTCGGACGGCCGGCCGAGGTGCCGGACGCGCCGACCCACGAGTCGCTGCTCAAGGCCACCCAGGCCACCCAGGCCACCCAGGAAGGGGTGAACGTCGCATGAGGCTCGTCGTCGTCTCGGCGGGGCTGAGCGTCCCGTCGTCGACCCGGCTGCTGGCGGACCGGCTGTCGGCCGCGACCGTCGGGCGGACCACGGCGGGAGCGGACGTCGACGTGGAGGTCGTGGAGCTGCGCGACCTCGCCGTCGAGATCGCCCACAACTTCACCAACGGCTTCCCCGGACGGAAACTGGCGGCCGCGCTGGCGGCGGTGACGGCGGCGGACGGGCTGATCGTCGTCACGCCGGTGTTCTCCGCGTCCTACAGCGGCCTGTTCAAGTCGTTCTTCGACGTGATCGACCCGGACGCGCTGGCGGGCAAGCCGGTGCTGATCGCCGCCACGGGCGGCTCCGCGCGGCACTCGCTGGTACTCGAACACGCCCTGCGGCCGCTGTTCTCGTACCTGCGCGCCGTGGTCGTCCCGACCGCCGTCTACGCCGCCTCGGAGGACTGGGGCGCGGAGGGCCTGCCCGAGCGGATCGAGCGAGCGGCGGCCGAGCTGGCGACGCTGATGAAGGGCCTGTCCACACCGTCGACGCCGTCCGCACCGGCGAAGGACGACAGGGACGAGAAGACCGGGAAGAGCGAGCTCACGGTGGTCCCCTTCGCCGACCAGCTGGCAGCCCTGGCCGCCCGGTAACCACTGACCGGTGCCCTCCTGAGCGCCGGACGGGCCGATCCGCCCTGTCCGGCGCTGCCTTCGTGGGCGCCGGGAAGGGAAATCCTCCTGTCCGGCGCTGCCCTCCTGAGTGCCGGGCGGGACAAGCCGGCCGGTCCGGCGATCGAGGACGAGGCCGTTCAGGCCGATGCGGGGGTCCGGGGGCGGCAGCCCCCGGGCACGCCCACCCGGTCGGACGGTGAGAGCCCAGTAAGAAGGGTGATCGTAGGACCGTCCCCACCGCCCAACCGCCGGAGGCCTTGGCAGACTGGCCTGGTGCCTCCCACCGTGCTGCTCGCCGAAGACGACCGTGCCATCCGCAACGCCCTGGAACGCGCCCTGGCCCTGGAGGGCTACCGGGTGACCGCGGTCGCCGACGGGGTCGAAGCGCTGGCGCACGCCCACAAGAACCCGCCGGACGTGCTCGTCCTCGACGTCATGATGCCCGGCATCGACGGCCTCCAGGTCTGCCGGGTGCTGCGCGCCGAGGGCGACCGCACGCCCATCCTGATGCTGACCGCGCTGGTGGAGACCGCCGACCGGATCGCCGGCCTGGACGCGGGTGCCGACGACTACGTCGTGAAGCCGTTCGACGTGGAGGAGGTCTTCGCCCGGCTGCGGGCGCTGCTGCGCCGCACCAACCCCGACGCCGCCCCCGAGGCCGCCGCGCCGGTACCCGAAGCACCGAAGCGGGGCACGGAGCGGCACGTGGAGGCGGCCGGGCTGCGGATGGACCCGCAGGCGCGGCGTGCGTGGCGGGGCGGGCGCGAGCTGGAGCTGACCCGGACCGAGTTCGAGCTGCTGGAACTGCTGGCGCGCAACGCCGGGATCGTCCTGGACCACTCCACGATCTACGACCGTATCTGGGGCTACGACTTCGGTCCCGGCTCCAAGAACCTGGCCGTCTACGTCGGCTATCTGCGCCGCAAGCTCGACCAGCCCGGCGCCCCGCAGCTGATCCACACCGTGCGCGGGGTGGGTTACGTGCTGCGGGAAGACTGAGTGAAGCGGTCGAGCGTGAGACGAGGTCGACGGTGAGACGAGGACGCGAGTGAGTCGTCTGCGTCGGTTGCTGTCCCGGCCGCGGCCGAAGCTGGTGTCGTTGCGGACCACTTTCGCGGTGTCCTTCGCGGCCGTGACGGCCGCGGTCACCGTGCTCGTCGGCGTCCTGTCGTACTCGGCGGCCGCCCGGCTGGTCCGGGTGGACCAGGAGTCGGTGTTCGACGAGGTCGTGCAGGACCTGCGCGACGAGGTGCGCGACCACCGGATGGCGCCGGAGGACTTCTCCTCGTCCGCGCCGGGACACGACATCGTCCGACCGGCCCGTACGGACGTACAGGTGCTGGGCGCGGACGGCTCGGTCGTGGACAGCGGCAGCCCCGGACTGCCCGTCCGGACCGCCGATCGCGCGATCGCGGCGGCCGCGGCGGCCGGGCGGATCACCGAGCACAAGGACGTCGACGTCGGCAGTGACGTCTACCGCATCGCGACCGTCTCCCTGGGCGGCAGCCGGGGCGCGGTGCAGGTGGCGCAGGAGTTCAGCGACACCGAGGACCTGCTGCGCGCCCTCCAGCAGCGCACCCTGATCCTGATGATCGCGGTGGTCACGGCCGCGGGGCTGTTCGGCTGGTGGCTGGCCCGGCGCATCACCCACCGACTGGTGATCCTCACCACCGCCGCCGAGGACGTCGCCCGCACCCGCCGGCTCGGCGTGCAGGTGCCGGTCACCGGCCACGACGAGGTGGGCCGGCTGGGCCGCGCCTTCGACCGCATGCTCGGCCGGCTCGCCCAGTCGGAGGAGGACCAGCGGCGGCTGGTCCAGGACGCGGGCCACGAACTGCGCACGCCGCTGACGTCACTGCGTACGAACATCTCGCTGCTGCGCCGCATCGACGAGCTGCCGCCGGACACCCGTGACGAACTGGTGGCGGATCTGACCCAGGAGGCCCGGGAACTGACCGACCTGGTCAACGAGCTGGTCGACCTCGCGGCCGGCCAGTCCGACACCGAGCCGCCGCGGCGGCTGGACCTCGCCGACATCGCGGAGGAGGTCGCGGGCCTCGTCCGGCGCCGCACCGGGCGGCCGGTCCTGGTCCGGACGAGCGGGGACACGACCCTCTACGGGCGGCCGGGCATGCTCCAGCGGGCGGTGTCCAACCTGGTGGAGAACGCGACCAAGTTCGACCGCGAGGGCGGGACGCCCGTCGAGATCGCCGTCACCGGGCCGTCCCGGCCGGGAGTCGTCCGCGTCGAGGTCCTCGACCGCGGCCCCGGTATCGCCGAGGCCGACCTGACCCGCGTCTTCGACCGCTTCTACCGCGCCGCCGACGCCCGCTCACTGCCGGGCTCGGGTCTCGGCCTGTCGATCGTGCGCGAGGTGGCCCTGACACACGGGGGCGCGCCGTTCGCGCACCGGCGGGCGGGGGGCGGATCGGTGATCGGGTTCACGGTGGGCGGCGGGGTGTGACGGGGCGGAGCATGCCGACGGGCCGGGCGTCGCCGTGGCGAGACCCGGCCCGATCGGAGGCGGTTACGGCTCGAGATTCTGCTTGCGCTTCACCGGGTCCGTGGAGGGTGAGCCCTTGAGGGGGAAGTTCTGCTTGTACGTTTCCTCGCTCTCGCAGCTCACGGTCGCCTTCGCTGTCACCGTGGCATTCTTGGCAATCTTCTTGAACGTGACGGAATACGAATTGCTGTTGCCGGCGAGTGAATTATCCGTCTTCGATTCGGCGCCCGCCTTGATCGTCACAGAGTCGGGGGAAGATCCGTCGTTGCAGTCTTCGACAGTTCCGCTGACCGTGACAGGCCCGATGGTGACGGCTTGCGCCTGACCTGCGACGGCGACCGACGCCGCCACCCCTGACAGGGGCAGCAGCGCTGCGACAGTGAGAATTGCGAGACGATTGCGCATGAGCTTCTCCCAGCTGATTACGGCGTGGGTGAGTGGTCCTCTGCCAAGGTCTCGCTTTTGCCGTGTGCGGGTCAAGGGTGATCATTACCCATGGTCAGCGGGGTAGAACTACCCACACGGGGGGCTCATTCCGGGTCGGTGAGGCCGTTTTCCAGAGCGATCCGGGTCAGATCGGGGCGGCGTCGCGAACCTGTTTTCTCGCCGATTCGGTCGAGGTGCGAATGGACCGTGTGTTTACTGATGCCCAATGCGGCGGCGATTTCGTGGTCCGTTGAACCATTGGCGAGGAGCCGCAGGATGTCCTGCTCCCGGTCCGTGAAATGGGGAGAGTTCCCCATCAGATGGCTGGCGGGTGCGGAGACATAGCTGTTGCCCGAGCCCACGGTCCGGATCGCCGTCAGCATTTCGTGTGCCTCCGCCTGCCGGCTCAGATAACCGCTCGCGCCCGCCCGGAGCGCCTGGACCGCGTCCAGCTGCGGTGAGGACGACAGCACGAGGACGGCGTGCCCCCTCCTCCGCAGCTTCGTCACGGTCGCGGCGAGTCTCGGGGCGGGCTGCTGGAGGTCCATCAGGACGACGTGCGCGCCTCGCAGGCTGCCGTCCGCGCTCTCGATCGACGGCGCGGCCGCGACCAGGTGGAGGTCGGGAGCGGCGCTGATCAGGTTCGAGATGCCGTGCCGGAAGACGGGGCAGTCCCCGATGACCGCGATCCGCACGCGTTCGGCGCAACCGCTCACCGGCACCTCCGCTGCTCGATGGACAGGGCACGACCGGCACGCCCCGTCCCAGAGTCGGCGGGGCGGGCGCCTCCTGCGCGGTGGACTAGACCCTTCGGGGGAACCATGCGCCGTGGCCGACAGGGCGAGGTGACGGGAGTGACGGGAGGTGAGGTGAGGCAGGTCATATGCGGCGGATTGAGTTCCGTACGGGGGTGAATTCCGTACCCCCGTACGACGGCGGTGTCCGAGTGCGAGGATGAGGCGCCATGACTGCTGGGTGGTGTACTCGCACGCTACGGGCCGCGCTGTTCGCGGCGGTCTGCGTGCTGCTCGCCGCCCTGGGTCACGTGATGATGTCCGGGGCCGAGGTGCCCGCGTGGGCGCTGGCCGCGGCCGTGGCCGTCACCGGGATCGCGGGCTGGTGCCTTGCGGGCCGGGAGCGCGGGCTGCCGCTGATCGTGACGGTCGTGGTCGCCGCCCAGACGGCCCTGCACTCGGCGTTCTCGCTGGCCGCGCCGGAGTCCGGTGCCGCGGCGTCCGCGGGCATGGGCGCCATGGACATGGGCTCGACGCACATGGACTCCATGGACATGGGCCACATGGATCACGTGAGTCATGTCGGCCACATGAGCCACGTGGGCCACATGAGTCACATGGGGGAGGGTGCCGGAGGGGTCGGTTCCTCCTCGTTCGGCATGCTCGCCGCCCACCTGCTCGCCGCGCTGCTGTGCGGGCTGTGGCTGGCGCACGGCGAGAAGGCCGCGTTCCGGATTCTGCGGGCGGTGGCCGGACGGCTGGCCGCGCCGCTGCGGCTGCTGCTCGCCGTGCCCGTCACCCCGGACCGGCCACGGGTCCGCTTCCGCCGCCGCCGCTCGGCACGAGCGCCCCGGCTGCTCCTTCTCACCCACGCGATCGCCACTCGGGGTCCGCCCCTGGGGGCCGCTGCCGCCGTCTGACATCCGACGTCCGACATCCGACTTTCGACGTCCGACGACAGACCGGCAGCAGGCGACCCGGGGCTGCCCCTGTGCGCCCCGGGCCACGGCCGTACGCCCGTGCAGACGGGTGTGGGGCCATAACACCCTCATGCCCTCGTGGATGATCCGAGAAGGACACCAGGTGATCACGTCTGCCGTGAAGGCACCTCAGGCACCTCAGGCAACCCAGGTACCTCAGGCAACCCAGGTACCTCAGACACCCCATGCCTCCCCTGCGTCACAGGCCGCGCTCGACGAGTCGATCACCGCATGGGCGCTCGCCGCCCGGGCCGGTGACGCGGACGCGGTCGAGCGCTTCGTACGCGCTCTGCACCGCGACGTCCTGCGTTACGTCTCGCATCTGTGCGCCGATCCCCAGGCGGTCGACGACCTCGCCCAGGACACCTTCCTGCGCGCCCTCGGCAGCCTGCACCGTTTCGAGGGTCGCTCCTCGGCCCGTTCCTGGCTGCTGTCCATCGCCCGCCGGGCGGTGATCGACAGCTATCGGTACGCCGCCACCCGGCCCCGGCTGTCCGACGTACCGGACTGGCAACTGGCCGCCGAGCGCGCCCAGCCGCGCGACCTGCCGGGCTTCGACGACGGCGTCGTCCTGCTGGACCTGCTGGCCGCGCTCCCGGCGGAGCGGCGGGAGGCGTTCGTGCTCACGCAACTGGCCGGACTGCCCTACGCGGAGGCGGCGGAGGCGAGCGGCTGTCCGGTGGGCACCGTGCGGTCGCGCGTGGCGCGGGCCCGGGCGACCCTGGCGGACCTGCTGGAGGAGGAGCCGGCGGACGAACCCGCCACCCTCGCGGCCTGACCCGCACGGTCTGTGCGACTCGTGCGGTCTGTGCGACTCGTGCGGCCCGTAGGACCCGTACAAGCTCCGACATGACCCGGGCGGGTCACCGGCTCTGCTGGAGGCGGTGGCCCGCACCATGGGTCAATGTTGTGCACTTTATTGACGGCGGTTACTTCAAGGCCTAACTTCACGGTGTCCTTCCCCCGGTCTAGGGAGACCGCGATGCCCCCGTCCCCCGTCGCATCACCGTCACCGTCCCCGTCCCCGTCCAAGTCCACGACCGCCGAACGAACCCGGCAGCTGCGCGTGGTCGCCGCCTCCGGACTGCTCGGCACCGCCGTGGAGTTCTACGACTTCCTCGTCTACGGAACCGTCGCCGCCCTCGTCTTCGGCGAGCTGTTCTTCCCCGGAGCCGACCCCGCCGTCGGCACCATCGCCGCGTTCGGCACCTTCGCCGCCGGCTATGTCGCCCGCCCGCTCGGCGGCATCCTCTTCGGGCACTTCGGCGACCGGCTCGGCCGCAAGTCGATGCTGCTGCTCACGATGGGCCTGATGGGCGGCGCGAGTTTCCTCGTCGGACTGCTGCCCACGTACGACACGATCGGCGTGTGGGCGCCGGTGCTGCTGATCACCCTGCGGGTCGTGCAGGGCCTCGCCATCGGCGGTGAGTGGGGCGGCGCCACGCTCATGGTCGTCGAGCACGCGGGCGAGCGGCGGCGCGGACTGTGGTCCAGCTTCACGCAGATGGGGGCCCCGCTCGGCTCCCTGCTCTCCACCGCCGTCGTCGCACTCGTCGTCACCCTCCCCAAGGACGAGTTCGCGGCCTGGGGCTGGCGGGTGCCGTTCCTGCTGAGCGTGGTGCTGCTCGGCGTCGGGCTCTTCGTCCGTCTCAAGGTCGTCGAGAGCCCGCTGTTCGCCGAGGTGAAGAAGGACCGCGCCGAGTCACGGCTGCCCATCCTCGACGTGCTGCGGCGACCGCGCCCGGTCCTGCTGGCCTGCTGCGTCGGCATCGGCGCCTTCACCGCCCAGTCGCTGCTCACCAGCTATCTGATCGCGTACGCCACCGGCATCGGCTACGCCCGTCCGCAGGTGCTCACCGCGCTCACGGTGTCCGCCGCCGTCGCCCTCGTCGTGCTGCCCTGTGCTTCCGCGCTCTCCGACCGGGTCGGCCGCCGTCCGGTCGTCCTCGCCGGAGCGCTCGCCTCGGCGGCGCTGGCCTTCCCCGTCCTCGCGCTGGTCGACTCCGGGTCGCCCGGACTGCTGATCCTCGCCGTCGTCCTCGGCCACGGCATCGCCCAGTCCACGATGTACGGCCCGCTGGGCGCCCTGCTCACCGAGATGTTCGGCACCCGGGTCCGCTATACCGGCGCCTCCCTCGGCTACCAGGGCGCCACCCTCATCGGCGCCGGCTTCTCCCCGATGATCGCCGGCAGTCTGGTGGCGGGAAGCGGCAACAGCACCCCCGTCTCCCTGCTGCTCTGCGGCGGCGCCGCGGTCACCGCCGTGACCGTCCTCTTCGTGCGCGAGACCAGTCGGACGTCCCTCTCCGACACCGCGGACCCCGCCGAAGGCTCCGACGCCCCCCACACGCAGGAGATCTCCGCATGACGCCCCCCGACCACACCCGTACCCCCGTCCCCACCCGGGGCCGTACGCGCACCGCCTGGGCGGCTGCCGTCCTGCTCGCCGTCGCCGCCCTTCCGGCCTCGACGGCGGTGGCCGCGCCGGACACGAGCCATGTCGAGGGCCGACTCCCCTCCGGCGCCGCGTACATGATGGACGTGCCCGCCGCCTGGAACGGCACCGTGCTGCTCTTCAGCCACGGTTACACGTCCGGTCCCGCCAACCCCGCGCAGGACGCCCCGGACGACGCCACGAAGACCCTCCTCCTGGAGAGGGGTTACGCGCTCGTCGGCTCCTCGTACGCCACGACGGGCTGGGCGGTGACGGACGCGGTGCCCGACCAGCTCGCCGCGCTCGCCGCCTTCACCGACCGCTTCGGCGCGGCCGGCCGGACGATCGCCTGGGGACGGTCGTACGGCGGGCTCGTCACCACGGCCATCGCCGAACGCCACCCGGACCGCATCGACGGCTCCGTCGCGCTGTGCGGCCTGGTCCAGGGCGGTGTCGCCAACTGGAACAACACCCTCGACCCGGCCTTCGCCGTCAAGACCCTCCTCGCGCCCGGCTCCGACGTCCCGCTGGTGGACCTCGCGGACCAGACGGCCGCCACCGAGGCGGCGAACGCCCTGACGGCCGCGGTCGACTCGGCGCAGACGACGGCCGCCGGCCGGGCCCGGATCGCCCTCGCCGCCGCCCTGCACAACATCCCGGTCTGGAACCAGCCGACGCAGCCCCGGCCCGCCGCGACCGACTGGGACGCGCAGCAGGCCAACCAGTACGACGCCGTCAAGGGGCTGCTGAAGATCGCCGCCTTCAACCGGCGGCAGGAGGCCGAGGTCCGGGCCGGCGGCAACATGTCCTGGAACACCGGCGTCGACTACGCGAAGCTGCTCGGCCGGTCCTCCGTCCGCAAGGAGGTCACCGAGCTGTACAGGAAGGCCGGACTGT
Source organism: Streptomyces sp. NBC_00080 (assembly GCF_045041255.1). Classification (NCBI taxonomy): domain Bacteria; kingdom Bacillati; phylum Actinomycetota; class Actinomycetes; order Kitasatosporales; family Streptomycetaceae; genus Streptomyces; species Streptomyces sp. NBC_00080. The sequence continues at coordinate 4,103,719 of NZ_CP108235.1, read as the reverse complement.
CCCTGACGGCCGACCTGACCGCCCTGAACCGGGCCCCGCGCATCGCCGCCGACCCGGCCGCGGCGGCATGGATGAGCGGCACCAGCTCCTTCACCGGGAAGCTCACCAAGCCGCAGCTCTCCGTCCACACCACCGGTGACGCCCTCGTCCCGGTCCAGACCGAGAGCGCCCTGCGCCGGGCCGTGACCGCCGCCGGGTCCTCGGCCCTGTTGCGGCAGGCGTACGTCGACAACGCGGGCCACTGCACCTTCAGCCCCGCCGAGCAGCTCGCCGCCCTGCACGCCCTGGAGGACCGCCTCTCCACCGGGCACTGGCGGGGCACCGACCCGGCAGCCCTCAACTCCCGTGCCACGGCGGCCGATCCGACGACCCCCACCCGCTACGTCGCCTATCGCCCCACGCCCTACCTGCGCCCGTACGACCTCGCCCACCCTGCCGACCGCCGATAGCCCCGACGACCGTCCGCCGCACCCTCCGGCGGGCGGTCGTACCCTTTCCCCCGTGGAGGACGACGACATCCCGGACACCATGCGGCACGACATGCCACACGACATGCCAAGCGAGGTGCCGGACACCTCGGACGGCGGTGCTCCGCAGCTGCGCCCGCAGTCGCTCATGCTCGCCTTCTTCGGCAACCACGTCCTGGAAGAAGGCGACCTGTGCGTCTACTCGGGCAGCATCATCGACGTGCTCGGCCGGGTCGGCGTCGGTGAACAGGCCGTACGGTCCACGCTGACCCGCATGGTCAGCCGGGGCCTGCTGCGACGGCAGCGGGAGGGCCGCAAGATGTACTTCGGCCTCACCGAGCAGGCGACCCGCGTACTGCGGGACGGCCGTACCCGCATCTGGCGCGAGGGCGCGGTCAACGACGACTGGGACGGCGACTGGACGCTGCTCGGCTTCTCGCTCCCCGAGTCCCGCCAGCGCGAGCGCCACGACCTGCGCTCACGGCTCGCCTGGTCCGGGTTCGGCGCGCTGTACAGCGGGCTGTGGATCGCGCCGGGGAAGGTCGACGTCGCCCCCGTCGTGGCCGAACTCGGCCTCACCGCCCACGTCAAGATCTTCCACGCCTCCGCCGACGAGGCCACCGACATCGGCCTCATGATCCGCGACACCTGGGACCTGGAGAGCGTCGCCGCCCGCTATGTCTCCTTCGACAAGCGCTGGACGGCCCACCTGAACGCGGGACCGGGCGAGGATCCGATCGGCACCCGCCTGCGCCTGGTCAGCGAGTGGCTCTGGACGATCCGCGCGGACCCCCGGCTCCCGTCCCGGCATCTCCCCCCGGACTGGCCGGCCCGCCCCGCCCAGGACAGCTTCCGCCAAGTGGCCCGACAAACCGAGACCCCGGCCCACCACGAGGCCCGCCACCTCCTCCAGACAACAGCTCTACGCTGACCGGCCGTTCCGCCGGTCCATCGCCCCCGCCCGCCGGTCAGGTGTCCTTGCGGGCCACTCCGCCGTAGATGCCGATCGGTGGGGCGTTGTGCTTCGGGGGCTCTTCGGGGCGCCAGTCGGGGACCGGGACCAGGCCCGGGTCGAGGAGCGTGAAGTCGCCGAAGAGGTCCAGGACGCGGGCGTGGGGGCGCAGGTTCAGGGAGGCGCTGGCCTTGTTGTAGACGGAGGCAGCGTTCTCGCGCCGGTCCTCGTGGACGTCGCCCGTGGCGTGCGACAGGACGAGGTAGGAACCGGTGGGCAGCGCGTCACGGAGCGTCGCGACGACGGCGTCCGGGTCGTCCGCGTCGGCGAGGAAGTGCACGACCGCCACCAGCAGCAGTGCCACGGGCTCGTCGAAGTCGATGATCTTGCGGACGTCGGGATGGTCGAGGACGGCGCGCGGATCCCGCAGGTCGGCCAGGACGACCGAGGTGTGGGCGTTGGTGCCGGAATCGGTGTCGGCGTCGGCCATGAGGGCCATCGAGTGGGTGCTGACGATCGGATCGTTGTCGACGTACGCGACCCGGGTGCCGGGGGCTATGGAGTGCGCGACCTGGTGCACGTTGGGCTCGGTGGGCAGGCCCGTACCGATGTCGAGGATCTGCCGGACACCGCCCTCCGCGACGACGTGCCGGACGGCGCGGTGCATGAAGTACCGGTTGGCGCGGACCCCGTCCCGCACCTCGGGTGCCACCTTGATGAACTGCTCGGCGGCATCCCGGTCGACCTCGTAGTTGTCCTTCCCGCCGAGGAAGTAGTCGTACATCCGGGCGGGGTGGGGCTTGCTCGTGTCTATCTTCAAGAAGGGGCTGCCGGTGCCGCCGCTACCGGCGTCGCTGCTGCCGCTGAGGGGAGAGGTCATGCTGCCTGGCTCCGTCCTGGACTCGCGTCCCACCACCGGATGAACCGCCGTGAGTGACTGTCGGATCATCATTCACCATGCGGGGTCGCTCGAAGACCAGCCCGTCCCCGTGGCGGTCGACGCCTTCCGTGAACCCGAACGACCGGACCCACAGCGGGAGTTCCCGTCACGAGGGCGAGCCGCCGACGACGGTCGCCGCTGCCGCCCGGACGGCCGCGGCTCGACGCTGGTGAGGCCCGGCGGAGGCGCTGACACCGTCGCGCCAGAAAGGCGTGCCCGCGTGGAGCACCGACCGTGAGGCGCCGCCGTCCGACGGGTACGGCTGTATGCGGCCACGGTCACGACGGCTTCCAGCGCGAGGTCGTCGTGATCCCGAAGTCGGTCCGCGCCGAGCGCACGGCGGAGAACATCGACGTCTTCGACTTCCGGCTCACCGACGAACCAGATGGCCGCCGTCGCCGCCCTGGGCACGGGGGAGTCCCTGTTCTTCGATCACCGGGATCCGGCCATGGTCAGCCGCCTCGGCCATGTCGGCCTCGACGCCCGACGGCATCGAGCGCGCGCCGCACCCACCGAAAAGGGCGAGGTCCGAAGACCTCGCCCGCCACCGTGGAGACCTCGGCTCACGGCCACACCAAGCAGTACGGCTGATGCCCCGCCTCGTGCAGACGGTGGCTGAAGTCCTGCCACTCGTGCAGCAGCTGGTAGACGTTGAACGCGTCCCGGGGGCCGCCTCGGTCCGGGACCGTCGACCAGATGAAGGCCGCCGCGCCCACCGCTTCCTCGCCTATGTCCCGCAGCGGATCCACGACCGTCATGGGGAGCTTCACCACGGCGTAGTCGGGATGGAGGACGACCAGTTCCAGCGGGGGCACCTTGCTGAGGGGGACGCCTTCGATGCCGGTCAGCACCATCGCGGCCATCGTCTCCGGCTTGATCTTGGTGAACATGCCGTTCATGCCGAGCTCGTCGCCGCCGAGCTCCTCGGGGCGCATCGAGATCGGGACGCGGGCCGCGGTCGCGCCGTCGGGCGCGCCGAAGTACTTGTACGTCACCCCCACCCGACCACCATTCCTGCTCCCCGCCCGGAGGGGATCGATCCGCTGGTCGACTCGCCGCTCGACCTGCTCGAACCGTTCGACCTGGTCCAATCGCTCGATCTGGTCGATTCGGTCGATCTGATCGATCCGGTCGATCCGCTCGGGCTCACTCGGTACACCTTGTGCCTGCGTCTGACGTGCTTCGTTGGCTTCCTCAGCGTCGCGCCGGTGCCTTCCCCGCCGGGCACGTCGAGGACCCAGGTCGTCAGTCCCCTCGCCCAGTCCACCACCGCGATGCATATCTCCACCCGACTGCTTTTCTAGGACGCGTGGCCCCCGCCGCGCAACCCGATCATCGTGTCAGTGACCTCCCCCACGGCCGCCCGCCGAAACGTGCGTTGAAACACCTGTCCGCAGGATCTTCGCAGCCACTGGACACACGGTCGGTGTGAGCTACGTCTATCAGGCCCGTTCCGACTCAGTTTCGCAGATGGTGAAGCGGATGACGGCCCCGCCGGCCCCGACCGCCGCTGGCCTACCCTGGGAGGTCACTGACAACCGGAGTCCAGCAAGTCGGAGAAGGTCGGAGAAGTCGCAGGTCATGAGCGAACTGCCCTATTCATACGATGCGCCTGTATCGCAGGCGCTGTTCGACCGTGCGTCCGCCGTCACGCCGGGGGGTGTGAACTCGCCGGTGCGCGCGTTCCGTGCCGTGGGCGGCACGCCCCGGTTCATGGTGTCCGGCACCGGCCCGTACCTGACGGACGCCGACGGCCGGGAGTACGTCGACCTGGTCTGTTCCTGGGGGCCCATGATCCTCGGGCACGCGCACCCCGAGGTGATCGCCGCCGTTCAGGAGGCCGTCTCGCGCGGTACCTCCTTCGGTACGCCCGGTGAGGGCGAGGTCGCGCTCGCCGAGGAGATGGTCGCCCGCATCGAGCCCCTGGAGGCGGTGCGGCTCGTCTCCAGCGGCACCGAGGCCACCATGTCGGCGATCCGGCTGGCCCGCGGCTTCACCCGGCGCACCAAGGTGATCAAGTTCGCCGGCTGCTACCACGGGCACGTCGACTCGCTCCTCGCGGCGGCCGGCTCCGGGGTCGCGACCTTCGCGCTTCCCGACACCCCCGGCGTCACCGGCGCCCAGGCCGGCGACACCATCGTCCTGCCGTACAACGACATCGAGGCCGTGCAGGAGGCCTTCCACCGGCACCCCGGCGAGATCGCCTGTGTGATCACCGAGGCCTCGCCGGGCAACATGGGAGTCGTGCCGCCCCTTCCCGGCTTCAACCAGGGGCTCAAGGACGCCTGCCAGAACAACGGCGCGCTCTTCATCTCCGACGAGGTCATGACCGGGTTCCGTACCAGCCGGGCCGGCTGGTACGGGATCGACGGTGTGCGGCCCGACCTCATGACCTTCGGGAAGGTCATGGGCGGCGGCTTCCCCGCCGCGGCCTTCGGCGGGCGGGCGGACATCATGGCGCACCTCGCCCCCGCCGGGCCCGTCTACCAGGCCGGCACCCTCTCCGGGAACCCCGTGGCGACGGCCGCCGGGCTCGCCCAGCTGCGGCTCCTCGACGACGCCGCCTACGCCAGGATCGACGACGTCTCCACCCGGATCCAGACGCTGGTGTCGGAGGCGCTGGCCAAGGAGGGGGTCGCGCACACGCTCCAGAGCGCCTCCAACATGTTCTCCGTCTTCTTCACGGACCGGCCGGTCCGTGACTACGAGGACGCCAAGGCGCAGGAGTCCTTCCGCTACACCGCCTTCTTCCACTCGCTGCTGGCGAACGGCGTGTATCTGCCGCCGTCGTCCTTCGAGTCCTGGTTCGTGTCCACGGCCCACGACGACCGGGCCGTCCAGAGAATCGCCGACGCCCTCCCGGCGGCGGCCCGAGCGGCTGCGGAGGCCACAGCGGCATGACCACCCCGGAAAACGCCCCCGAGAACGCGCCCGACAAGGCCTTCGAGGACGACCTCGAAGACGCCCTCGCGAACACCTCGGGCAACAAGGACCTCACCGTCGTCCACCTCATGCGGCACGGTGAGGTCCACAACCCCGACGGGGTGCTCTACGGCCGTCTCGACGGCTACCACCTCTCCGAGCTGGGCCGGCAGATGGCCGACCGGGTCGCCGAGCACCTCGCCTCCCGCGATGTCACCCATGTCGTGGCCTCCCCGCTGGAGCGGGCGCAGGAGACGGCGACGCCGATCGCCAAGGCGCACGGGCTCGACCTGGCCACCGACGGGCGACTCCTGGAGGCGGAGAACGTCTTCCAGGGCAAGACCTTCGGTGTCGGGGACGGGGCGCTGCGCCGGCCCGAGAACTGGAAGCACCTCGTCAACCCTTTCAAGCCGTCCTGGGGCGAGCCGTACGTCGACCAGGTCGTCCGGATGATGGGTGCGCTGGACGCGGCGAAGGACGCGGCCCGCGGGCGGGAGGCGGTGCTCGTCAGCCACCAGCTGCCGATCTGGATCGTGCGGTCCTACGTCGAGCGGCGGCGGCTGTGGCACGACCCGCGCAAGCGGCAGTGCACGCTCGCCTCGCTGACGACCTTCACGTACCAGGGCGACAGGATCGTGTCCGTCGGCTACAGCGAGCCCGCCATCGACCTGGTGCCCGCCCATCTCCGGGCCGGCGCCAAGCCGGTGCAGGGGAAGAGCAAGGCCTTCGGGGCGTAGGCCCACCGCCCGGCCGGATCCGCCCTCCGGGTCCGGCCCTCCGGTTTGCCCTCCATGTCCGGCCACCGGCTCCGACCCCGGAACACGTGGCCGGGTGCTGTGGCTGAAACAAGCCCTTCTGTTACGGAATCCGGAACTATCGGCGGAACCTCCTCGTTCGTCACGTCCTCTGAATGGGTGACCATCGGAAAATGTGACGAACGGGGTTGCCATGCGCGCCATCACCCGAAGGGGAGCACTCGGACTCGGCGCCGGGGCCGCCGCCGCTGCCGGACTCGTGGGCTGCGGCAGCCTCACGAACTCGGACGGGCCGAGCACCCCCGGCGGTTCCAGTGGCTCCGGCAAGCCCTCCGGCAGCCCCAGCCCGAAGGTCACCGCCCGCCCCATCGGCGACGGCTCCACCTCCTTCACCGGCAAGCAGCTCCACCAGCCGGCCAAGCCCGTGCCGCTCCAGCCCGGCGAGGAACCGCCGCAGTTCGTCGTCTTCTCCTGGGACGGGGCCGGCGAGGTCGGCAACGGACTCTTCACGCGCTTCCTCGACCTCGCCAAGGAACACGGCGCGAGCATGACCTTCTTCCTCTCCGGGCTCTATCTGCTGCCCGAGTCGAAGAAGCGGCTCTACGACCCGCCGAACAACCCGCGCGGCGCCTCCGACATCGGCTACCTCACCGACGAGCACGTCAGGATGACGCTCGACGGCGTCCGCCGCGCCTGGCTCGAGGGGCACGAGATAGGCACCCACTTCAACGGGCACTTCTGCTCCGGGAACGGGACCGTCGGCAACTGGACGTCCAAGCAGTGGCGCAGCGAGATAGACCAGGCGAAGTCGTTCGTGAAGGAGTGGCGGACCAACACCGGCTGGAGCGACCTGCCCGCGCTGCCCTTCGACTACGACAAGGAACTCGTCGGCGGCCGGACGCCCTGTCTACTCGGCCAGGACAATCTGCTGCCCACCGCCCGCGCCCTCGGCTGGCGTTACGACGCCTCCTCGCCGGGCGGGCGTCAGGTGTGGCCGCAGAAGAAGGACGGGCTCTGGGATCTGCCGTTGCAGCAGATACCTTTCCCCGGCCGCGGTTTCGAGGTCCTCTCGATGGACTACAACATGCTCGCCAACCAGTCGATCAACTCGACCAAGGCGCCCAGCCACAACTATCCGGGCTGGCGGCAGCAGTCCTCGCAGGCGTACATACAGGGATTCAAGCGGGCATTCGAGACGAACCGCGCACCCTTCTTCGTCGGCAACCACTTCGAGCAGTGGAACGGCGGCATCTACATGGACGCCGTCGAGGAGGCCTTCAAGCACATCGCGCGCGAGAAGGAGAAGGGCGCCGACGTACGGCTGGTCTCCTTCCGGCAGTTCGTGGACTGGATCGACGTCCAGAAGCCGGAGGTCCTCGAGAAGCTGCGCACCCTCGACGTCGGGCAGCAGCCCGCCGGGGGCTGGAAGACGTTCCTGGGCGCGAGCGCGCCCTCCGCGTCCACCTCCGCCTCGACCTCGGCGGGTACCGCCGCCAACGCTGCCTGAAATGGGGTTTTCTCCCCGCAAGGGGGGTGGGCAAGATCCCCGGAACGGGCATGCGAAACTTTTCACATGAGTGCCGCCAGCCGCACCCCCCTGTGCTCGACCAGCCGGAACCGTTCGCGCCGTGCCGCCCTGACCGCGGCCGCCGGCGGAGCCGTCGCCGCACTGCTGCTGTCCGCCTGCACCTCCGGAGGAACCGCCGGAGGAGGCGGTGACACCAACTTCGTGATGGGCAAGGACGGCATCTCCACCGCGAAGAAGGGGACCCGCGCCGCGGCCCCCGACCTGTCCGGCAAGAGCGTCGCCGGAGGACAGCTCGACATCGCCGCCTACAAGGGCAAGGTCGTCGTCCTCAACGTGTGGGGCTCCTGGTGCGCTCCGTGCCGTGCCGAGGCGCCGGGCTTCCAGAAGGTCTACACGGACCTCAAGGGCCAGGGTGTGCAGTTCGTCGGCATCAACACCCTCGACACCAGCAACGACAACGCCCTCGCCTTCGAGAAGCGGCAGGGCATCACCTACCCCAGCCTGTCCGACCCGAAGGGCAAGCTGCTGCTGCGCTTCAAGAAGGGCACGCTCAGCCTCCAGGCCATCCCCTCCACGCTGGTCATCGACCGGGAGGGCAAGATCGCGGCCCGGTCGCTGGCCGCGCTCAGCGAGGACAGGCTGCGCAAGATGATCGCGCCCGTCCTCGCGGAGAAGTGACGTGAGCGCGGTCACCACGCTCGCCGCGACGGGTTACAACGACACCGTGCTCAACGGCGCGTTGCTGGTCGCGCTGCCGATCGCGCTGCTCGGCGGGCTCGTCTCCTTCTTCTCGCCGTGCGTCCTGCCGCTCGTCCCCGGCTATCTGTCGTACGTCACCGGCGTCGCCGGCACCGACCTGGCCGAGGCCCGCCGCGGGCGGATGGTCGCCGGTGCCTCGCTCTTCGTCCTCGGCTTCACCGCCGTGTTCGTCTCCAGCGGGGCCCTGTTCGGCTACTTCGGCGAGAACCTCCAGGCCAACCAGGATGTCCTGTCCAAGGTGCTGGGGGTGCTCATGATCCTCATGGGCGTCTTCTTCATGGGGCTGATGCCCTGGATGACCCAGCGGGAGTTCCGCTTCCACAAGCGGCCCGTCGCCGGGCTGGCCGGCGCCCCGCTGCTCGGCGCGCTGTTCGGCATCGGCTGGACCCCGTGCATCGGCCCGACCCTCGCCTCCGTGATCGCCCTCTCCTCCCAGCAGGGAAGCGCGGGCCGCGGTGCCATACTGACCGTCGCCTACTGCCTCGGCCTCGGTGTGCCCTTCGTGCTCGCCGCGGTCGCCTTCCGCAAGGCGCTCGGTGCCTTCGGCTGGGTCAAGCGTCACTACGCCTGGGTGATGCGGATCGGCGGCACGATGATGATCGTGACCGGTCTGCTGCTGCTGACCGGTGCCTGGGACCGCCTTGTGCAGGACATCCAGTCCTGGTCCGTCGGCTTCACCGTAGGGATCTGATTCATGAGCAAGAGCACCGTCGGCCCCGCCCCGGGCGAGACCCCGGCCGCCTCCGACGAGCAGGATCTCGGCGCCGCCGGCTCCCAGCTGTCCACCGCGCCCGTGGACACGCTGGCCAGTGGACCCGCCCTGGGGATCATCGGCTGGGCCCGCTGGTTCTGGCGGCAGCTCACCTCCATGCGGGTCGCGCTGCTGCTGCTCCTGCTGCTGGCGCTCGGCGCGATCCCCGGTTCGCTGATCCCGCAGTCCGGCACCGACGAGACGAAGGTCGCCGAGTTCCGTCAGGCCCACGGGACCCTCGCGCCCATCTACGACAGGCTCGGCCTCTTCCACGTCTACAGCTCGGTGTGGTTCTCCGCGATCTACATCCTGCTGTTCGTCTCCCTCATCGGCTGCATCGTGCCCCGCACCTGGCAGTTCGTCGGTCAGCTGCGCAGCCGCCCGCCGGGCGCGCCGAAGCGGCTGACCCGGCTGCCCGCGTACACGACCTGGCGCACCGACGCCGAGCCGGAACAGGTCCGTGCGGCCGCGCTCACCCTGCTGCGCAAGCGCCGCTTCCGCGCCCACCTGGCCGGGGACGCCGTCGCAGCGGAGAAGGGCTACCTCCGTGAGGTCGGCAACCTCTCCTTCCACATCGCGCTGATCGTGATGCTGGTCTCCTTCGCCTGCGGCCAGCTCTACAAGTCCGAGGGGAACAAGCTGGTCGTGGAGGGCGACGGCTTCTCCAACACCCTCACCCAGTACAACGACTTCAAGTCCGGCAACCTCTTCAGCACCGACGACCTGAACCCGTTCAGCTTCACCCTGGACAAGTTCACCGGCACGTACGAGACCTCGGGTCCCAACACGGGCACCGCGCGCACCTTCCAGTCCGCCATCACCTACAGCGTGGGCGCCTACGGCAAGGACAAGAAGGCCGTCGTCAAGGTCAACCACCCGCTGGAGATCGACGACTCGAAGATCTACCTCACCGCCCACGGCTACGCGCCCGTCATCACCGTCCGCGACGGCAAGGGCGACGTCGTCTACCGCGACGCGGTGCCGCTGCTGCCGCTCGACTCCAACATCACCTCCAGCGGTGTGATCAAGGTCCTCGACGGTTACCGGGACGCCAAGGGCGTCGGTGAGCAGCTGGGCATCTCGGCCTTCTTCCTGCCGACGTACACCAAGGGCAGCGAGGCGGCCTCGACGTTCCCGGCGCTGCGCAACCCGGTGCTGAACCTGACGCCGTACCACGGCGACCTCGGCGTCGACTCGGGCATCCCGCAGAGCGTGTACCAGCTCGACAAGTCGCACATGAAGGAGTTCAAGGACTCCAAGGGCGCTCAGCTGCGGGACAACCTCAAGCCCGGCGAGACCATGACCCTCCCGAACGGCGCCGGCTCGGTGACCTACGAGGGCACCAAGGAGTGGGCGAACTTCCAGATCACCCAGCAGCCCGCGAGCGGCTGGGCGCTGGGCGGGGCCATCGCCGCGATCTTCGGTCTCGCGGGTTCCCTGTTCCTCCAGCGCCGCCGGGTCTGGGTGCGCGCGGTGAAGGGCGACGACGGGGTGACGGTCGTCGAGATGGGCGGACTCGGCCGCAGCGAGTCGGCCAAGGTGCCCGAGGAACTCGGCGACCTCGCCGGAATCCTGTACGACCAGGCTCCCTCGACCCCGGACCCCGACACCCCCGGGCCGTCCGCATCCTCCGCATCCCCCGAACCCGAAGTCGTACCTGCCGAAGGGGCTGAGAAGTGACTCTCGCCGCCACCACGGAGCTTGCCGCCGCCACCAACGAGAACCTCGCGAGCATCAGCAACACGCTGATCTACTCCGCGATGGCCGTCTACACCCTGGCCTTCTTCGCGTACATCGCCGAATGGCTCCTCGGCAGTCGCAGCAAGGTCGGCCGTACCGCCGCCGCGCTCACCGCCACGACCACGGCCAAGGGCCCGGCCGTCACCGCCGAGAAGAAGGGCGGCACGGCCGTCCTGGAGCGGCCGCAGGTCGTCGTGCGCTCCGCGGCCGGCGCGCGTGACGTGCCCGACGGGCCCGGCGCGCACGGCGGTGACGAGCAGGGCGACATGTACGGCCGGATCGCCATCTCCCTCACGGTGCTCGCGTTCCTGGTCGAGCTGGGCGGCGTGATCGCCCGCGCGGCCTCGGTGGAGCGGGCGCCGTGGGGCAACATGTACGAGTTCAACCTCACCTTCTCCACGGTGGCCGTCGGCGTGTACCTCGGGCTGCTGGCGCTGAAGAAGAACGTGCGCTGGCTCGGCCTGTTCCTGATCACCTCGGTCCTGCTGGACCTGGGTCTCGCGGTCACCGTCCTCTACACGGCGAGCGACCAGCTGGTCCCGGCGCTGCACTCGTACTGGCTGTACATCCACGTCTCCACCGCGATCTTCTGCGGCGCGGTGTTCTACGTCGGCGCGGTCGCCACGATCCTGTACCTGTTCAAGGACGCCTACGAGAACAAGCTGGCGACCGGCGGCAAGCCCGGCAGGTTCGCCAACTCGGTCCTGGACCGGCTGCCCGCCTCGGCGTCGCTCGACAAGTTCGCCTACCGCGTCAACGCGGCCGTCTTCCCGCTGTGGACGTTCACGATCATCGCGGGCGCCATCTGGGCGGGCGACGCCTGGGGCCGCTACTGGGGCTGGGACCCCAAGGAGACCTGGTCGTTCATCACCTGGGTCGCCTACGCCTGCTACCTGCACGCTCGGGCCACGGCCGGCTGGAAGGGCCGCAAGGCCGCCTACCTGGCCCTGATCGCGTTCGGCTGCTGGCTGTTCAACTACTACGGCGTCAACATCTTCGTCTCCGGAAAGCACTCGTACGCGGGCGTGTAGCCGCCCCACGGCGAAGGCCGGTTCCCGTGACCCCGGGTCACGGGAACCGGCCTTTTTCCGTCGAGCCGTCAGGACGGCGGCAGGCACTCCGTGGTCGGGGGCTTGCCCTCCGGCCAGGCGATGCGGACGAAGCGGGAGCCGCCGTCGGGGTGGAGTTCCACGATCGGTACGGCCTTGTCGTACGGATTGCCGTGCACGTCCAGGCAGATCCAGCCGCTCGCCCCGCTCACCCGCAGCGAGCCCTTGACCTGCGGCCACTGGAGGCCGACGTCCGCGAGGGGCGGGACGGTCGCGCCGTCGGGCGTGGCCTCGCGGATGCCGTGCACGGCCAGCGTCATCGCGTCGAATCCGATGATCAGCTGGCCGTCCTCCAGGGCGATGTCGCCGATCGGGCCGACCGGCTCGCGGGCGCTGCGGGCGAGGAGGTCGGTGAGGACCTTCGCGTCCGCCGCCGAACCGCCCCGCAGGGTCACGGGGGCGTTCACCCAGGCGTCCGGGTGGGCGAGCGAGGTGTAGCGGACGGAGAGGTTGTGGGTGAGGGCCGTGCGGTCCAGCTTCTTGTCGCCGGACAGGTACGAGCCCTCGTCGCCCGTCAGCACCGTGAACTTCCGGTTCTGGCAGCCGCGCGTGCCGAGCGCGTTGACGAACTGCCGCAACTGCGTGTGCCGGCCCGCGAACAGGATCGTGTCGGTCTCCGCGGAGGTGTCGCACACCAGGTGGGTGATCTGCCGGAAGGTGTTCGCCGTCGTCCCCTCCTGGGTGCGGTCGGCGGGCGGGGTGAACGGCTGCGGCTCGTAGGGCGAACCCTTCAGCAACGCGGCGAACGACGTCTGGAGCGTCCGCGTGTACGGGTCGCCCGGCTTGTCGTACACCAGCAGGGCCCGGCCGGCGTCGACCTCGGCGAACGAGGCCAGGGCGCGTGCCTCGTCCGTGTTGGTGGGGGAGACCCGGGCCAGGCCGGGGAAGGGGTCCTTGCCGTGCTGCCCGTTGGCGAGGTTGTCGGCGGTGATGGAGGCGCCGACCACCGGGATGCCCCGCCGGGTCAGTTCCGCCACGGCCTTCTTGTTGTTGTCGGTGCTCTGCCCGACCCCGGCGACCGCGCGCAGCCGGTCGGGGCCCTTCGCCATCCGCTCCAGTCGGTCGACCATGGTCTCCCAGTGGTCGCTGGTGGCACCCGGGTTGGCGAGCACCAGGCGGATCGCCGGAGCCTGGCCGTTGGAGGTGTGGTTGGCCTGCCACTGGGCCAGGTAGGCGCCCTGCACCTCGTGCTGGATGTCGCTGAGCGTCGAGGGGGTGGAGGCGGTGTACGGCAGCATCAGCGCGACCGTGACGTAACCGCCCGCCTTGAGCCGGTCGTTCTCCCGGTCGATCGCCCGCACCGCGTCCCGCAGCTGGGGATGCCCGAAGTCGTACGCGCCCGTGGCCACGCCCACGCACTCGTCGCTGCCGGCCGGACGGGCCACCCCGGGCGCGCAGGACCGGTCCTCGTCGGTGACCGCCCGCACGGCGAAGAACAGCCCGGTCAGCACGGCGGCCGTGATCAGCAGTGCCAGATAGCGGTAGAGGCGGATCTCCCAGATCTCCCGCAGCCACCGCACCAGCGGGCTTCCGACTCCGTCGGCCATCACGCCACCCCGTCCCCGTCGTCCGGTCCGTGCCCGTCGCCGTCCGTGTCGCCGTCGTCGTCCTCGGCCGGGATGCGCAGCGGGCGGCCCGCGAGGGCGTCCCGGGGCCAGGTCTGGGAGGTCGCGAACAGCAGCGCGCCCCCGGCCGGCCGTTGGTCGGACAGCTGGAGCAGCTCGAACTCCAGCCGCCCGCAGACCTTCGGGTCCGGCAGCACCAGCGGGTCGGTCACCTGCCAGACGGCGTGCAGCAGCCGCCGTATCCGCAGGTGGAGGGCGGCGTTCACGCCCTCCGGCGGCTCCTGCCCGGCGTCCGTGCGGCCCAGTGCGATCGCCGACCGGTGGTCGCCTCGGCCGTCGAAGTCGCGGCCTGCCGCGTCGTGCGCGTGGAAGTAGGGCGCGGACGCCAGGAACCGGAGGGTGTCCAGCCAGGTGCGGGTGCGCAGGCCGGTGAACGTGTCGCGCAGGTAGGCCACCGCGCCGGCCGTGTCGCCGAGCGCCAGCTCGTGGTAGAGCCGGTACCGGGCGTGGGCGGGGTCCTGGCCGTCCGGCTCCCGGCCGTCGGCGTGGGTGTAGTGCCGGATCAGGGTCTCGTGCACCTCGCGCCACTTGGCGTGGTCGGCGGGCCGGTGGTGCAGCCGGAGCAGCAGCAGGGTGCGGGTGAAGGGGTCGCCGACGAAGTGCCCCGGCGCGGCCGGCATCCCCTCCGCGGCGAGCCGCGCCCGCAGCGACCGGACGCCCGACGAACCGAAGTCGTCGGGGAGCTGTGCGTCGGCGAGGGCCACGGCGGAGTCGTGGTCGTGGGCGGCCGCGAGGACCGTCAGCTCGTCGAGCCGGTCGGCGGGCACCAGGCGGCCCAGCAACTCGGCGTACGCGGGCCTGCCGTCGTCGGCCTGCCCCTCCTCCAGCCGGACCTTCGCGGTGAGCAGCCACCCCAACGAGGCGGCCCGCCCGGGGTGTTGCCGGGCGGCGGTCGCGAGCAGCACGATCCCGAGCGGGTTGCCGCCCGTCAGCCGGTGGGTGGCGTGCGGGAATCGGGGCGGCAGCTCGGTGTCGTCGCAGACCGCGCCGACCATGTGCAGGGTGTCGTCGGGGGACAGCGGCGGCAGCGGTACGAGCAGTGCCCGCGAGGAGGGCGAACCGGCCGGCTCCCAGTTCGTGGCCCGGGCCACCTCGGGCAGCTCACGGCGTACGGCGTCGCCGAGCGCCGGATGGCTCGCGCCGCGTACCGTCGCCACCCACACCACCTGGTCGGCGACCCCGTCGGCCCGGTCCCGCAGGACGGCGTCCAGCAGCCCGGGGCCCGGTCCGCTCCGCGCGTTGTCGAGCAGCACGAGCGGCCGGCCCAGCCGGGTCAGATGCGAGCCGAGCCCCGAGTAGGCCTCGGCCAGGTCGGCGAGCAGCGCCCGTACCAGCCAGCGCTCGGCGTGTTCGCGCGAGGTGCCGCCGGCCCGGAAGTTCCCGGCGAGCAGCAGCAGTCCCCGCTTGGCGTTGCCGCCCGCGTTCGGATAGGAGCGGTACCAGGTGGCCGGCTTCTGCTCCTTGCGGTGCGTGACGCCCTCGGAGAGTGCCTCCAGGGTGGCCTCGACGGTCGCCGCGACGAACGGGCCCCCGCCGCTCGCCGCCGCGATCACCTTCGACGCGACCTTGGCCGCCCACCGCCCGGCCAGGCTGAACCGGGAAGCGCGCTCGTTCAGCAGCAGGATCCGCACCAGCTCCCGCCGGATGCGGTCGGAGTCGGTCCGGCCGCTCCAGTCGCTGGCCCGGACCGCCACCAGCCCGGCCGTCAGCCGCGGAAAGGTGAGCTGCCCGGCCGCCCGCACCGGCTCCGTCAGCTGCTCGGCGACGACCAGCAGCGCCTGCCAGACCGGCGACCAGGACTCGGGGCTCTCCTCGTGCGGCGGCCGCGCGAACTGCTCGTCCTCGCAGTCGATCAACGCGACGGGGGTACGTCTGCGGGCCTCGCCCCTGCGGGTGTGTTCCGTGTAGGCGTCCCACAACTCGGCGAGCACCGCGCTCTTGCCCAGACCCCGGCCGCCCGCCAGCACCAGCAGGGGCGGTCCTGCGGGGTGTTCGGGTTTCTCCGCGTGGAGCTCGTACGGACGGATCCCCACGAGTCGCGGTACGAGACCGGCCGGCTCGACGTCGAACAGCGCGCCACGCCCGTACAACCGTCTGTGCACCGCGCTCCTCCCCCAGGGCTCGGTTCCCAACGCAAGGGTAAGGAGAGGGAGTTGGTAAGTGCCAGATCGCCTGGTGTCCGTTGGGTCACGAAACTTCCGGACGTGAGCGGAATGAGGCCGTCATTCCACCGTGATCGAGTCCAGTTTCTCCCGCAGATACACATGCGAGTCGACCGCCTCGTACGCCACCCGGCCGACGGGCGCCGGGACGGACTCCACGAGCGTCCCCGGGGTGCACTCGCCGAAGTAGACGAGGGACATCAGCTCCTCGGCGGGCGCGTCGGCCGGGGGCGGCAGTACGCGGTGCCTGCCCGAGCGCCACCGGTCACCGGTCCAGCGGGCCATCAGGTCGCCGATGTTGATGGTGAAGGCGTCCGGGTCGAAGGGCGCGTCCTCCCAGCCGCCCTCGTCCGTCCAGACCTGGAGCCCGCCCCTGCCGGCCTGCCGGTCGAGGATGGTGACGGTGCCGAAGTCGGTGTGCGGGCCGATCCGGAACTGGCCCGGCCGCGGCTCCCCGACGACCTCCGTACCCGGATACCAGTTGATGTTGAATCCGTAGGTCGGGTGGTCCATGTGCCGGGAGAAGAAGTCCGCCCCGAGGCCGAGGGCCTCCCCGAGCAGGGAGAGCAGCTGCTTCTCCAGTTCACCCATCCGGGTCAGGTACTCCTCGCACAGGCCCCGGAGCTCCGGTACCTCCGCGGGCCACACGTTCGGGGCGTACCACTCCGCGTTGACCACCGGGTCGTCGAAGGGCTCGTGCGTGGCGAAGGTCAGGGACTCCTTCAGGTCCGGCGGGGTCTTCGTCCCCTCCGAGTACCCGTTTGCCTCCGCGCCCGGCCCCAGCCAGCCGCGGCCCCCGACCTTCGCGCCGTAGGCCTGTTTGACGTCGGCGGGCAGCACGAAGAACGACCGGGCGGCCTCCCGGATGCGGTCGCGCAGGGCGGGGTCGACCCCGTGCCCGGTGACCAGCAGGAACCCGGCGGTCCGCAGGGCGTCGTCGACGGTACGGGCGATCGCGGCGCGGGCGCCGGCGTCGCCGGAGAGCCACGGCCCGAGGTCGATGGCCGGGATGCGGGAGGTGCGGGCAGGGGGGTTACTCACCGATGTCCTCGTTCCAGAGAGCCGGGTTCTTCGCGATGAAGTCGCGCATCAGGGCGATGCACTCCCAGTCGTCGAGGAGCACGATCTCGACGCCGTGCTCCGCCAGCCAGTCGTGGCCGCCGTGGAAGGTGCTCGCCTCGCCGACGACCACCCGGGAGATGCCGAACTGGCGGACCAGCCCGGAGCAGTACCAGCAGGGGGACAGGGTGGTCACCATCGTCGTGCCGCGGTACGAGCGCTGCCGTCCCGCCGCGCGGAAGGCGGCCGTCTCCGCGTGCATCGAGGGGTCGTCGTCCTGGACGCGCCGGTTGTGGCCGCGGCCCAGCAGGGTGCCGTCCGGGCCGTAGAGCGCGGCGCCGATCGGGATGCCGCCCTCGGCGAGACCGGCCCGCGCCTCTGCGACGGCGGTGGCGAGCCACGACCGTGCCGTCGCCCGATCCATACGGTCCATACGGTCCTCCTCGACGGGGTGCGTGTCTTCACCTCGATCCGTTCCCGGAGGGGTCCGCGCCGACGCGGGCGCTCACGCGATCGTGTGGCCGGGAGGGGCGGGACACCGCACCCGACCGGGCCGAAGTCCCCCGGGAAATGTCCGGGAGCGGGTCAAGTAACCTGTGCCGATCACCGCCGCAGGCGCGGCAGTTGAGCCCCTGGCGGAAGGAAAGTTCATGGTTGCTGCTCCTGTTCTGGAGGAGCTGCGGGAGGTCTGCCAGCCGCAGGCCAAGCTCGCCAGCCGCAACGGCGAGCACTGGGCGGGACGCCTCTACATGCGGCGCGTCTCGCTGCGGTTCACCCGCCAGCTGGTGCGCACCCGGGTCACCCCGGACCAGCTGACCTGGACGATGGTGGTGTGCGGGGTGCTGTCCGGTGCCGCGCTGCTCGTCCCCGGTCTCGCGGGGGCCGTGCTCGCCGCGCTCCTGATGCAGTTGTTCCTGCTCTTCGACTGCGTGGACGGCGAGGTCGCCCGCTGGAAGGGACAGAACAGCGCGACCGGCATCTACGTCGACCGGCTCGGCGCCTATCTGGCCGACGCGGCACTCATGATCGGCTTCGGCTTCCGGGCCGCCGAGTCCGGCCTCGGCGGCTGGGCGGGCTTCAACGGCTGGGTGTCGCTGGGTCTGGCGACCGCGCTCGGTGTGGTGCTGCTGAAGGCCTCGACCGACCTGGTGGACGTGGCCCGGGCCCGGCGCGGCCTCGCCGTCGCCGACGACGAGGCCACCGCGCCCCGCTCCCAGGGCGTCGCCTCACTGCGCCGGCTCGCCGCCGCCTTCAAGATCCACCGGGTCACCAACGGCATCGAGGCCTCCCTGGTCCTGCTGGCCGTGGCCGCCCTGGACGCGGCGACCGGCGGTGTCGGACCCACCCGCTGGGCGCTGGCTGCCATCGCCGCGATCACCTGGGTGATGGTCCCGGCCCACCTGCTGTCGATCCTGTCGTCGTCCCGGCTGCGGTGACCCGGGCGAGGTAGCCGTGGAGGGCGCCCGCGCCCGCCAGCATCGCGTGGGTGCGGGCCGTCAGCGCCTCCCCGCGGGCCTGGAGCGCCGCCCGCAGGGGCTCGCCGCCGCCCTCCCGGCGCAGGCCATCGAGAACCGGGCGGATCTGCCGGAACAGGTAGTGGCCGCGTCGCAGGGAGTCGACCACCCGGGCGTCGCGCACGTCGGCGGGGCTGAACACGCGGTATCCGGTGCCCCGTTGGCGCGCCGGGCTGAGCAGCCCGGCCGCCTCCCACACCCGCAGCGCCGACGTCCGTACGCCCAGCAGCGCGGCGACCTCGCCGATACGCAGGCCGGAGCGGGGCGCCGCCGGGGGCGTTGCCCCGGCCGCCTCCCGCCGCGCCCGCGCCGTGCCCGGGGGTGCCGGGCCCAGCGCTTCCAGGGCCTCGCCGGTGGCCCGCAGCGCGCCGCGCTCCTCGTGCAGCGCGGCATGCGCGGCGTCCACGAGGGCGAGGGCGGCCGGGACGTCGCCGGCGTGCAGGGTCCGCATGATCCGGGCCGCCACCACGGGTCCGTACCCCTTCACCAGCGTCCGGTAGGTCGTGAGCGCCTGCCGGTGGACGTCCGTGAAGGTGCGGTAGCCGGACGTCGTGCGCTCGGCCGGCGGCAGGACGCCCGCCTCCTCGTAGTTGCGGATCTGCTGGGTCGAGAGCCCGGCGAGTCGGGCGAGGTCGACGGAGCGCAGCGGCCGGCCGGCCGCCGGGCCGGACCTCATGGGCTCGGTGACCGTCGCGTCCTGCGTCAACTCGGCGGTGGCCTGGCCGCTTTGCTGCTCGGGGCTCATCGAACGGCTGTCCTCGGTCGCGCTGCTGTCGGCGTCAGCGTAGCCCGCGCGGCCGATCAGGTGATTCGACGATCGGTCCGGGTGATCCCGAGTGAGTCTCCTCCGGGGAACATCCGGCCGCTCCTATTGTCCTACCTTGTCGATCTTCGGTGTGCAGGGTGTGGAGGATTTGGTGCGAAGACTCGGAAAGATTCCGCTCCGTAATGGTTTGGTCGCCTGTGCCGCGCTGTCGGCCCTCACGGCCGCCGCGGTCGTGCCCGGCTCCGCGCAGGCCGCCGAGCCCGTTCCGGCGGAGCGGTGGATCGTGCAGCTGAAGGACACGGTCGCCGATCCGGGCAAGGTCGCCGAGGAACAGGCGAAGGGACAGGCGTCGGACGGCGGGAGCCGGCTGCGCCATGTCTTCGACGCCACCGTGGACGGGGCGGCCCTCAAGGGGTACGCCCTGGAGGCGACCGCGGACCAGATCGAGGCCATTCGCGCCGACCCGCAGGTCGCCTCGGTCGAACCCGACCACACGGTGTCCCTGCCCGAACCGGTCGCCGGTTCCTCGCTCCAGGCGCCGCGGCAGCGGACGGGCAAGCCGGACGGGGGCGGTGTCGCGTACAAGGGCGACCCGCTGCTCGCCGGGCAGTGGGGCCTGTTCCGGATCGGCGCCGTGGCGGGCTCCGAGCACGGATTCCGGGTGCCGGCGGCCGCCCGGGTCGGGGTGGCGGTGCTGGACACCGGCGTGGACGCCGGTCACCCCGACCTGCGGGTGGCCGGTAACGCCAACTTCAGTACCTCGCCCGGCGCGAACGACCTCCACGGCCACGGGACGCACGTCGCGGGCATCATCCAGGCGCTCAACAACGGCATCGGCGCGGAGGGCACCGCCCCCGGCACCCGGTTGTGGAACGTCAAGGTCCTGGGTGACGGCGGCTCAGGGCTCTTCTCCGACCTCATCGCGGGCCTGAACTGGGTCGCCCAGAACGCGAAGGCGAAGAACATCCGGGTCGCCAACCTGAGTCTGGGAACCTCGGTGGACAGTCCGCTGGTGCATCAGGCCGTCCGGCTGGCCACCCAGGCGGGCGTCGCCGTGGTGGCCTCAGCGGGCAACGCCGGTACGACCGCGCTGAACTACCCGGCGGCCTACCCGGAGGCGATCAGCGTCGCCGCCACCACGGTGTTCGACCAGCGGGCGCCCTTCTCCAACTACGGAGCGTCGTGGGTGGACATCGCCGCCCCGGGCGCCGACATCCTCTCCACTCTCCCCACCCGCGCCACGCCGCTGGGCGAGGACTACGGGTTCCTCTCCGGCACGAGCATGGCCGCGCCCTTCGTCACCGGCTCCGCCGCGCTGTGCCTGACCTCCGGTCACTGCAAGGGCAACGCCCGCGACATCCTGCGCACGCTCGGCCGGGACGCCCGGCCCGTCGCCGGCACCGGCTCGGACTACCGGTACGGACTCGTCCAGGTCGGCTGCTACTGGCAGCACGCTCCCCAGTGCTCGCCCAGGTCCGTCGAACACGACGCCGCCTAGGATCCGCCCCCGCTCCGGGGTCACCCGTTCCGGCTGTGGCCCCCCGCGTCCACGCCCCGGCGCCCGCGTCTCACCGAGACCGCAGGGCGCCGTCGGCGTGTCTCAGGCCTGCGGAGGCTGGGGGTCCTCACCGGACTCGCGGCGCTTCAGCTCGTCCTCGCGGCGGCGCAGGTCGGCCTCCCAGTCCTTGAGGAGAGCCTCGTCGTCCTTCTTGTCCTCGCCCTTGTTCTCCTTGAGGGACTTGAGGAACTCGGGGTTGTCGTCGGGCGCGACCCACTCGGCGCGTCGGCCGCGGGACGACTCGGCCGGAGCGCCACCGCCCACGGGCGCGCGGCGCGCCTTTCCTGCCACCAGCCACGCGACCGGACCGACGAGCACCTCGCCGAAGAGCAGGATGATGATGACCCAGACCACCTTCGGCAGCCCCCGCACCTCCTCCTCGGGGGTGTTGAGGCAGTCGATGAAGGCGTAGATCCACAGCGCCAGTACCAGCAGGAACGGCAGATACCTGAGCATGGTGGCGGGTTCCCCCAGGAGACGGTGACGGCGACGGGGGTGCGGGAGCGCCCCGGTGACCGGGCCAGGGTAGCGGGTGGCGGAAAACGTTCCCGCGAGGCGGTGCGGGCTCGTAGTGCGGGGCGCGCGTCGGCGCCGGACGGGCCTCGGCGATACTGGGACACATGGCTTACGACGATCTTCGTTCCCTGCTCAGGGCACTGGAACGCGAAGGCGACCTCAAGCGCGTCAAGGCTGAGGTCGATCCGTATCTGGAAATCGGGGAGATCGTCGACCGGGTCCAGAAGTCCGGTGGCCCCGCGCTGCTCTTCGAGAACGTGAAGGGGTCGAGCATGCCCCTCGCGATGAACGTGTTCGGCACCGACCGACGGCTCCTGAAGGCCCTCGGCCTCAAGTCCTACGCCGAGATCAGCGAGAAGATCGGCGGACTGCTGCGGCCCGAGCTGCCGCACGGGTTCGTCGGCGTCCGCGAGGCGTTCGGCAAGCTCGGCGCGATGACGCACGTCCCTCCGAAGAAGGTGAAGCCCCAGGACGCACCCGTCCAGGAGGTGGTCCTGCACGGTGACGACGTCGACCTCGACGCCCTCCCCGCCCTCTTCACCTGGCCGCAGGACGGCGGCTCCTTCTTCAACCTGGGCCTGACGCACACCAAGGACCCGGAGAGCGGGATCCGCAACCTCGGCCTGTACCGCCTCCAGCGTCACGACAAGCGCACGATCGGCATGCACTGGCAGATCCACAAGGACAGCCGCAACCACTACCAGGTCGCCGCCCGCAAGGGCGAGAAGCTCCCCGTCGCGATCGCCTTCGGTTGCCCGCCCGCCGTGACGTACGCCTCCACCGCCCCGCTCCCCGGCGACATCGACGAGTACCTCTTCGCCGGCTTCATCGCGGGCAAGCGGATCGAGATGGTCGACTGCAAGACCGTCCCGCTCCAGGTGCCGGCGCAGGCGGAGGTCGTGATCGAGGGCTGGCTGGAGCCGGGCGAGATGCTGCCGGAGGGCCCGTTCGGCGACCACACCGGCTTCTACACCCCGCAGGAGCCGTTCCCCGCGCTGAAGATCGACTGCGTGACGATGCGCAAGCGTCCGCTGCTCCAGTCGATCGTGGTCGGCCGGCCGCCGACGGAGGACGGCCCGCTGGGCCGCGCCACGGAACGCTTCTTCCTCCCGCTGCTGAAGATCATCGTCCCGGACATCGTGGACTACCACCTGCCCGAGGCCGGCGGTTTCCACAACTGCGCGATCGTCTCGATCGACAAGAAGTACCCCAAGCACGCGCAGAAGGTCATGCACGCGGTCTGGGGCGCCCACATGATGTCCCTGACCAAGCTGATCGTGGTCGTCGACGCGGACTGCGACGTCCACGATCTGCACGAGGTCGCGTGGCGGGCGCTCGGCAACACCGACTACGCCCGCGACCTGTCCGTCGTCGAAGGCCCGGTCGACCATCTCGACCACGCCTCCTACCAGCAGTTCTGGGGCGGCAAGGCGGGCATCGACGCGACGCGGAAGTGGCCCGAGGAGGGGTACACGCGAGACGGGGGCTGGCCGGAGATGGTGCTGTCCGACCCGGATACGGCGGCGAAGGTCGACCGCCGCTGGAAGGAGTACGGCCTGTGAGTTCCGCTTCCGCGGCGCTGCCGCAGCCAGGACGCACCAAGGCCTTCCTGCGGCTGGTGATGATCGAGCACTCGGTCTTCGCGCTGCCCTTCGCCTACATCGCCGCGCTGACGGCGATGTTCCAGACCGACGAGAACATCCACTGGGGCAGGCTGCTGCTGGTCACCGTCTGCATGGTGGGCCTGCGCACCTTCGCCATGGCGGTCAACCGGATCATCGACCGCGAGATCGACGCCCGTAACCCCCGCACGGCGCACCGCGAGCTGGTGACGGGCGCGATGTCGGTGCGGCATGCCTGGACCGGCGCCCTGATCGCCCTGGTGATCTTCCTGGGCGCGGCGGCGCTGCTGAACCCGCTCTGCCTGGCCCTGGCTCCCATCGCGGTGATCCCGATGGTGGTCTACCCGTACGGCAAACGCTTCACGAACTTCCCGCAGGCCATCCTCGGCCTGGCGCAGGCGATGGGCCCGATCGGCGGCTGGCTGGCGATCACCGGCGAGTGGTCCTGGGACGCGGTGATCCTGGGCCTGGCGGTGGGCATCTGGATCGGCGGCTTCGACCTGATCTACGCCTGCCAGGACGTGGAGACGGACCGCGAGGTCGGCGTCCTGTCGGTCCCGGCCCGCTTCGGCATCCCGGCGGCGGTCTGGGGGGCGCGGGTCTGTCACGCGATCACGACGGCCCTGTTCGTCTGGTACGCCCTGGCCACCGACGCCGGCGCCTTCTTCTGGCTCGGCCTGGTGATCGTCGCGGGTGCCTTCGGCTACGAGCACACGATCGTGCGGCCCCACGACCTGACCCGCCTGAACAGGGCGTTCTTCTCGACGAACGGGTTCATCGGCATCAGCCTGTTCGGGTGTGCGCTGATCGACCTGCTGGTGCGGGGGCTCACGCTCTAGGGCCGGGCGGTCCGTGCGATCCGGCCATGTACTCCGTCCGGGTGAACGGGCGGGCGGAGGGAGCGAAGGGGGCACGCGGGCTCCAGGGCCGACCGGTCCTGAAGACCACTCCGCCCACCGGTACGCTCAAGGTGTGAACGCAGGAGAAACGCAGCGCGTGCCTTGGATCGTGGGGGTGTCCGGGGCGTCCGGTACGCCCTATGCCGCCGCTGTGCTGCGCGCGCTGCTCGCCGCGGGGGAGAGCGTCGACCTGGTGGTCAGCCGGGCCTCGCGGCTCACCCTGCTCGACGAGACGGGGATCTCCTTCCGGGACGCGCACTGGCGCGACGACCTGCGGGAATGGCTCGCGCGGGGGGCCGACGGGAAGCCGGGCACCTTCGACGTGGATCTCGGCGGTGGCGGGGGCGAGGGCGAGAGCGACCGGGTGCGGTACTGGGCGGCCGGGGACCTGGCCGCCGGACCCTCCTCCGGGTCGTATGCCACGAAGGGCATGCTGATCGTGCCCGCCTCCACCGCCTGTGTGGCCGGGGTCGCCCTCGGGCTCTCCAAGGACCTCCTCCAGCGGGCGGCGAGCGTGACGCTCAAGGAACGGCGCCCGCTGGTCGTGGCCGTACGGGAGACCCCGCTGAACGGGCAGACCCTGCGTCATCTGGTCGCCCTGGACGAGGCGGGCGCGAGCGTCGTGCCGGCCTCCCCGGCCTTCTACGCGGGCGCCACCCACATCCAGGACCTGGTGGACTTCGTCGCCGGGCGGGTCCTCGACGTGGCGGGCGTCGGGCACGGGCTGTACCGCCGCTGGAAGGGCGAGATCGGCGGCGGCTCCCGCCCTCCCGCCTGAGCATCGGACGCGGACGGCGCGGGCGGCACGCACCACCGCTTCGGGAAACCCGCTTCAGAAACACCCGCTTCAGAAAAACCCGCTTCAGAAAAACCCGTTTCAGGAACTCCCCCCACACTCCTCATCTCTCCTCATCGGAAGGCTTCGATCGCATGGACGCGGTGGACAGGCAGCTCATCCAGGCCCTGAGGGAGAACGGCCGGGCCTCCTACGCGGAGCTGGGACGCCTCGTCGGTCTGTCGGGACCCAGCGTCACCGACCGCATCAACCGGCTGGAGGCGGCCGGTGTCATCACCGGCTACCGCGCCACGGTGAACGCCGCCCAGCTCGGCCTCGGCGTCACCGCCCTCATCGGCATCTCCCTCTCCGACGCCGCCGACCACGAGGACGTGGCGAACCGGATGAAGGACCTCAGCGAGATCGAGGACTGCTGGTTCATCGCCGGCGACGACTCGTTCATGCTCAAGGTGCGGGCGAACGACGTGGACGGTCTCGAACGGATCATCCGGCGCCTCAGCGGGACCAAGGGCGTGTCCCGGACCCGTACCACCATCGTGCTCTCCACCAAGTGGGAGAACCGGGTCGGGGAGCTTCCGGAAGAGGTATAGCCGTACGGTGGGTTGTCGGTTGTCGGTTGGTCATCGCAGAAAGTCGTAGAGAGGTGTGGGCATGGATGTCGGACTCAAGCGCGAGCTGGAGGAGAAGGTCAGGGCCGGTGAGCGGCTGACCCGTGAGGACGGCATCGCGCTGTACGAGTCGGACGACCTGGCGTGGCTGGGCGGACTGGCGCACGAGGTGCGGACCCGCAAGAACGGCGACGTCGTGCACTTCAACGTCAACCGGCACCTCAACATGACGAACGTGTGCACGGCCTCCTGCGCCTACTGCTCCTTCCAGCGCAAGCCGGGCGAGAAGGACGCGTACACGATGCGCATCGAGGAGGCGGTGAAGCTCGCCAAGGCGATGGAGGGCGAGAACCTCACCGAGCTGCACATCGTCAACGGCCTGCACCCGAACCTGCCGTGGCGCTACTACCCGCGCTCGCTGCGGGAGTTGAAGGCCGCGCTCCCGGACGTCTCCCTGAAGGCGTTCACGGCGACGGAGATCCACCACTTCGAGACGATCAGCGGGCTGTCCGCCTCCGAGATCCTCGACGAGCTGATCGACGCCGGTCTGGAGTCGCTGACCGGCGGCGGCGCCGAGATCTTCGACTGGGAGGTCCGGCAGCACATCGTCGACCACCGCACGCACTGGGAGGACTGGTCGCGCATCCACCGGCTGGCGCACGAGAAGGGGCTCAAGACCCCGTGCACCATGCTGTACGGACACATCGAGGAGCCCCGCCACCGCGTCGACCACGTCCTGCGCCTGCGTGAGCTCCAGGACGAGACGAACGGCTTCCAGGTCTTCATCCCCCTGCGCTACCAGCACGACTTCGTGGACATGCAGGACGGCAAGGTCCGCAACCGGCTCCAGGCCCGCACCCAGATGGCGACCGGCGCGGAGGCCCTCAAGACCTTCGCGGTCTCCCGGCTGCTCTTCGACAACGTCCCGCACGTCAAGGTCTTCTGGGTCATGCACGGCGTCCAGACCGCGCAGCTCGCGCTCCAGCACGGCGCCGACGACATGGACGGCTCGGTCGTCGAGTACAAGATCACGCACGACGCCGACAACTACGGCACCCCGAACAAGCTGACCCGCGACGACCTGCTGGACCTCATCCGGGACGCCGGCTTCCGCCCGGTGGAGCGCAACACCCGGTACGAGATCATCCGCGAGTACGACGGCCCGGACCCGGAGCTCCGCGAGTCGCCGCAGCCGATGCGGGTCTGAGGCGGTAGGAGCAGGTACTTGGAAGTCGGGGCCGCGTAAGGATTACCATCCTTTCGTGGCCCTTACTTTCGCTCTCGACCCCGCCGTCACCCCCGCCCTGCGTGACGGCATCCTCGACCTGTGGACGGACGCCTCCAACGCGGGCGGAGCCGTCGGCTTCGTGGCGCCGGTGGAGCGCGAGACGGTCCGGCCGGAACTGGTCCGCCACCTCGTCCAGATGGCCGAGGGCCGTACCCGGCTGCTCGTCGGACACGACGCGGCCGGCGAGGTGGCGGCGACGGCGTTCTTCAGCTTCAACACCCACCGGCTCCAGACCCACTGGGTGATGCTCTACACGGTGATGGTGCACCCCCGGCACCAGGGCAAGGGCTACGGCCGTGACCTGCTGGCGGCCGCCGCCGAGGAGGCCCGCGCCTTCGACGGCATCGACGCGATCCGGCTCACCTGCCGCGGCGGACTCGGCCTGGAGCACTTCTACGGCTCCTGCGGCTACAAGGAGGTCGGCCGGGTGCCCGGCGCCATCCGGGTCGCGCCGGGCGACGACCGCGACGACATCATCATGCTGCTGCCCCTGACGTGACCGCTGCGGCCGCCGCGACCGCTCGCACCCCGATGCAAGATCGGCACCCCGACGTGCTTCACTGGACGACGGCCCCTTTTGGAATCGGAAGAGTGGATTGACATGCTCCGCTACACACTGATGCGCCTCGGTGTCTTCGCCGGCTGCCTCGTGGTCGTCTGGGGCCTCGTCTACTCGGGCGTCGTGCCCCGCGGGCTCGGCGACTCCAACATCATGTGGATCCTGCTGCTCTCGCTGGTGATCTCCGCGCCGATCAGCTTCGTGGTGCTGCGCAAGGAGCGCGACCGTGCCTCGGTGCACGTCGTGCAGCGGGTGGACCGCATGAAGGCCAACCTGGAGGCCAACAAGTCCCAGGAGGACGCCTCGATCGACGAGGCGGCGCGCCCGCAGGGCCAGACGCAGACCTCGTAGTCGCCTCGCGCGGCGGGACGGCCGGGCAGGGACCCGAGCGGGCCCAACTACGCTGTGTCCATGGGGACCGTGAAGACCAAGCGGATGCCGCGTGCGGTCCGTGAGCAGCAGATGCTGGACGCCGCCGTGGAGACCTTCGGACGCCGGGGGTACATGGCCGCGTCCATGGACGAGATCGCCGAACTCGCGGGCGTGTCGAAGCCGTTGGTGTACCTGTACCTGAACTCCAAGGAAGACCTCTTCACCGCCTGCATCCGGCGCGAGGCCAAGGCGCTCGTCGCGGCGGTGCGCACCGGCGTCCGCACCGACCTGCCCGCCGACCGCCAACTCTGGGACGGTCTGCGGGCGTTCTTCGCGCACACCGCCGAGCATCCGCACGCCTGGTCCGTCCTGCATCTTCAGGCCCGCACGCACGGCGAGCCCTTCGCCGCCGAGGTCACGGCGATGCGCGAGGAGATCGTCGCGTTCGTCACGCACCTGATCGTGGTCGCGGCCAGGGAAGCGCACCGGGACCCCGACCTGCCCGAACGAGAGGTCGCCGGACTCGCCGAGGCGCTGGTCGGCGCCGCCGAGTCCCTCGCCGCCTGGGCCAACACCGCCGAAGGCACCACGGCCCGGCAGGCGGCGGCGACCCTGATGAACTTCGCCTGGGCAGGCCTGGGCAACCTCATGGAGGGGCGGCCCTGGACCCCACCGGAGGCCTGAGGACCTCCGGCAGGGCCAGGCGGTCGCCTCAGCTCAGGTCCATGGCTTCCGCCGGCACCAGCATCGGGGCCTGCTCGCTGTCCGAGGCCGAGGAGTCGGATTCGGAACCGTACCCGGTGTCCACCCGCTCCTGGCCCTCGCAGTCGACGCGGAGGCTGACATGGGTGCCGCCGCCCGTCACCGCCGCCGTGTGGATGCGCAGCGCGAGCATGTCGGCGTTCGCGATGGTGTAGTCGGATTCCCCGATGTTGGAGGCCTTGCTCGGCCAGTAGGGGCCGGGACGCTTGGAGTCGTCGCCGACGAAGAGTTCCATGTAGCAGACCATGCAGGGCCGCTTGACCCCGGCGATCGCGGAGACGCTTCCCGCCGGCGCGCTCTCCACGATGCGGCGCTCGGCGTGCAGGCCGTCCGTGGCGGCGTCCTCCCGCTTCGCGGGCACGCTCACCGAGCCACCGAGAGCCTGGAGGACGGCGCTGTACGCCTCCCTGCCCTGCCCGTCGCCCAGCAGACGCGAGGCCAGCTTCTGGGCGTGCCGTTGTTCGAGCGCCGTGCGGGTGGAGAGGTTCGGCTCGCCGGCCTTCAGGATCGCGGTGAGGAACTCCGCGGCGCTGGCCTTGCCCTCGTACAGGTCGGTGAGTGCCTTGTTGGCGCCGTCCTTGTTCGACGAGATGTACAGCTGGAACCGCGTGGCCGCGCCTTCCGGCCCCTCCTGCTGGACGGCGCTCACGCCCGCCTGTACTTCCTCGGGCTGCTTGCGCAGGTCGTTGAGGTAGTTGAAGGTGACGGTGGAGATCCAGCGCAGGGCCTGCTCCGGGCGTTCCGCCGAGAAGGAGCGTTCCTTCCGGATGTTGCTGGTGCCGTGGTACATCGCGCTCAGCGCGGCGCCCTTGAGCCCCTCGCTCTTCGCGTGCTCGGGGGCGTTGTCGGAGGCGACCGGGAAGTGCACGGTCTTGTTCTGCTGCCCGCCGTACTCCTTCCAGCCGTGGTTCTGCACGAGCGCCTTGGTGATCGCCTGCGCCACGGTCGCCTTCTTGCCGCCCCTG
This sequence comes from Streptomyces sp. NBC_00080, assembly GCF_045041255.1. Lineage (NCBI taxonomy): Bacteria > Bacillati > Actinomycetota > Actinomycetes > Kitasatosporales > Streptomycetaceae > Streptomyces > Streptomyces sp. NBC_00080. The sequence goes on along the minus strand of NZ_CP108235.1, from coordinate 4,074,725 downwards.
CCGGCCTTGGACTTGGTCGCCTCCTTGGGCATCCGCTGCACGCTCTGCCGCTCGCCGGTGCCGGTCGCCGCCCGCTGCACCGGAGCCCCGTGGCCCGCCGAGCCGGGCAGCGAGAGATCGGGGGTCGAACCCTGCGCGACGAGACGGCCGTTGGCGGCCGACTGGCGCTCGAAGGCGTCGCCCGGGTCGGACACCTTCACGCCCGAGCCGTTGTCGGTGCCCGCCACCGGGCCCTGCGACTGCTGCCGGACGTGGTCGAGTTCGTGGAACATCGTCTCGTCGTCCACCCGTGACGAGCCGAGCACGATGTGATGGCCGACGGTCATGGCGTGGGCCTGGAAGTCGGCGCTCGCGCGCTGGGCGGTCGCGTCGTTGTGCACGCGCACGTGACCGAGCGGCATTCCGTACGCCTGCTCGGCCTTGGCCCGGATGCGCGGGTCCAGAGAACTGCCGCCGGATCCGGTCACCTCGGCCAGCGACGCCTCGCGCTGCACCGTCGCCTGCTGTGCCTCGTCGGTCTCCGCGACCCGCTGGACCGACCGGTCCGCGTGGCCGCAGCCGGGGCCGTGCTCGTGCCGCTGCTCCTCGATGGCACGCGTCACCGCCGCGTTGCCCGCCGAGCGCTGGAGGGCGAGCAGTCCCGCCGCCGGTCCCGGGAGCGACGACCGTGCGGAGCCTCTCCCGGCCTTGGACCGGCGGTTGCCACCCAGGTCGTTCTCCTGGTCCTGCGCGCGCATGAACGCTCCCTTCAGCGACAGAGCCATCTGAACCCACCACTGTGCTCGACCGGACGCGACCGGAGTAAGGACCTCAAGGGCAGTGTCGGGGGCCGATCGCGCAGGACCACCGGGCGATCCGGCAGAGCCGCGCCGCGACGAACAGGGCAATCGGCGCCCTGCCGCCGAAGCGGCGCACCGGTCCCGGGGTCGGTTGCTCGGGGTCGGTCACCCAGGGCCGGTCACCCGCCCCGGTCACCCGGGGCCCGTCACCGTGTCAGCGGGTCCACCCGGCCGTTCACATGTACGCGTCCCGACTCTCCCGTCCCGCGCAGCTCGAAGCGTTCGCCGTCCGCCGCGAAGGTCACCGTTCCCGGCAGCAGGACCGGTGCCCGGAACTCCGCGCGCACCCGTACGGCCTGGGGGGTGCCGTGTGCGGCGAGGCAGCGGGCCACGGTCCACATGCCGTGCGCGATGGCCCGGGGGAAGCCGAAGAGACGGGCGGTGAGCGGGTGGAGATGGATGGGGTTGCGGTCGCCCGACGCGGCGCCGTAGCGCCGTCCGACGTCGGCGGCGAGCCGCCATTCGTCGAGAACGGGGAGCGGGTCGGGCTCCGGTTCCCGCGCAGCGGGCGCGGCCTCGGTGCGGTGCCGGGCCAGATACGTGCTCGTCGACTCCCACACGACCGTGCCGTCGTCCCGCAGCTCCGTGACGACGACCGCCTCGGTCCCGCGCCGGTGCGCGGCCAACCGCTCGACGTGCACGGTGAGTTCGTAGCTGCCGGTGGCCGCGAGGGTGGTGTGGCGGGTGATCTCGATCGACGTGTGGACGAGGCCGAGCAGCGGCAGCGGGAAGCCGCGGCCACTCATGATCCGCATGGCCAGCGGGAAGCCCAGGACGTGGGGATAGGTGAGCGGCAGGGAGTCCTCGCCGGTCGGGAAGCCGCACACCCGCTCGTAGGCGGCCAGCCGGGCCAGGTCCACCCGCAGGTCGGGCAGGACGAGCCGGTCGCCGGTGCCGGGGAACGCGAGGCCCGGCCGGGGCCGCTTGAACGGCGAGCGCAGCGCGCCGACGGCGAGCAGGGGACCGAGCGACGGAGGCCCGGACAGGATGGTCACCACGCCGGTCACTACGCCCCCAGCAGACTCTGGCCGCACACGCGCACGACCTGACCGTTCACCGAGCCGGACGCGGGGTGGGCGAGCCAGGCGGTCGTCTCGGCCACGTCGACGGGCAGGCCCCCCTGGGCGAGGGAGTTCATCCGGCGTCCCGCCTCGCGGATGAACAGCGGCACCGCGGCCGTCATCCTCGTCTCGATGAAGCCGGGCGCCACCGCGTTGACCGTGACCCCGTGCTCGGCGAGCGCGCGCGGCGCGAGGGACCGGACCAGACCGGCGACGCCCGCCTTGCTCGCGCCGTAGTTCGTCTGCCCCGCGTTGCCCGCGAGTCCGGCGATGGAGGCGGTGGCCACGATCCGCCCGCCCGTCCGCAGGGCGCCCTTGGCGAGCAGGGCGTCCGTGGTGCGCAGCACGCTCGCCAGATTGACGTCGAGCACCGAACTCCAGCGCTCGGCGGACATGTTGACCAGTCGCCGGTCCCGGGTGATCCCCGCGTTGTGGATCAGTACGTCCAGCCCGTCGGGCAGCTCGGCGGCGATCCGCTCGCCCGCGTCGGCGGCCGTGATGTCGAGCGTGAGGGCGCTGCCGCCCAGCCGCGCGGCGACCCGGCGGGCGTCCTCCGCGGCCTGCGGTACGTCGAGTACGACGACATGGGCGCCGTACCGGGCCAGCGTCTCCGCGACGGCCTCGCCGATGCCGCGGGCGGCGCCGGTGACGAGCGCCGTGCGCCCGGTGAGGGGGAGATCCCAGTCGACCGGGCCGGCGGGACCCTCGGCGGCCCCCACCCCGATCACCTGGCCGCTGACGTAGGCCGACCTGGGGGAGAGCAGGAAGCGCAGGGTGGACTCGGCGGCGGACGCGTCGGTCAGCCGGACGAGGTTGACGGTCCTGCCCCGTCCGATCTCCTTGCCCAGGGACCGTACGAAGCCCTCCAGGGCCTGCTGCACGGCCGCCTGGTGGTGGTCCCGGGCGTCCAGGGGAGCGCCCAGCACGACGACCCGCCCGCTCGCCGCGACCGACCGTACGACCGGGTGCAGGGCCGCGTGGACCTCGGCGAGCGCGTCGACGTCCCGGACACCGGTCGCGTCCAGGACGACGGCGGCGGGGCCCGTGGACCCGCCGGCGGCTCCGGCGGTGGATCCGGTGGTGGCTCCGGCTGCGACGCTGGCCGTGGGCGGTCCGGTGCGGGCCAGGACCGGCGCGAGGTCGAGCCCGGACGGTCCGCCGGCCGTGAGGTGCAGCAAGTGGCCGTTCAGGGAGGGACGTTCGGCCGTCCAGCGGCTGAGCGCGGCCGGCTGTGGAAGCCCGAGCCGCGCGGTGAGGAACCGGCCGGGGGCCGTGGCGGTGAAGCTCAGATAGCGGTCGGCCATGATGATCTCCCACGGGCTCGGCGCACACCTCGTACCGGGTGCTTACTCTGGAGTAAGGTTACCGTGGGTAAGTCTAGGTCACGGGTGAGGAGCAGGTCGAGATGAGTACCTCGGAACCGTCACGGGCGAGCCGGCGAGTGAGCCATCTGAAGGTCGCGGAGAGCGGTGCGCCCGTGCCCCGGCCGGAACTGCCGCGGATCCGCCGCGTGGCGATCGTCGGCGGCACCCGCACCCCCTTCGCCCGTTCCGACGGCCCCTACGCCACCGCCTCCAACCAGGAGATGCTGACGGCTGCCGTGAACGGTCTGGCGAACCGCTACGCGCTCGATGTGCCCGGCGTGGTGGGCGAGTTGGTCGCCGGGGCGGTGCTCAAGCACAGCCGCGACTTCAACCTCGCCCGCGAGACCGTCCTCGGCTCGAAGCTCGACGCCCGCACCCCCGCCTACGACATCCAGCAGGCCTGCGGCACCGGCCTGCAGGCCGTGATCGCCGCCGCCAACAAGATCGCCCTCGGCCAGACCGAGTCCGCGATCGCCGGCGGCGCCGACACCGCCAGCGACGCCCCGCTCGGCGTCAACGACCGGCTGCGCCGCATCCTCCTGGAGGCCCGCCGGGCGAAATCGACGGGTGATCGCGTCAAGGCCCTCGCGCAGATCCGCCCCTCCCATCTGATCCCCGACATCCCGCGCAACGCCGAACCGCGCACCGGTCTCTCCATGGGCGAGCACGCGGCGGTCACCGCCCGCGCCTGGGGCGTCGAGCGCGAGGCCCAGGACGAACTGGCGGCCACCAGCCACCAGCGGCTCGCGGCCGCCTACGAACGCGGTTTCTTCGGCGACCTGGTGGTCCCGTTCCGCGACCTGGCCCGCGACCAGAACCTGCGCCCGGACTCCACGGTCGGGAAACTGGCCGCGCTGAAGCCGGTGTTCGGCACCGACGGGCCCGACCCGACCATGACGGCGGGCAATTCGACGCCGCTGACGGACGGAGCGGCGGTCGTACTCCTCGCCTCCGAGGAGTGGGCCGAGGCGCGGGGCCTGGAACCGCTCGCCTACCTGACGGCGTACGAGACGGCGGCCGTGGACTTCGTACGCGGCGATGTCGCGGGCGGCGAGGACGGGTTGCTGATGGCGCCCGCGTACGCTGTCCCGCGCATGCTGGAGCGGACCGGTCTGGGCATCGAGGACTTCGACCTGTTCGAGATCCACGAGGCCTTCGCCTCCCAGGTGCTGGCGACGCTCGCGGCCTGGGAGAAGCAGGGGCTGGCGCCGGTGGACCGCGACCGTCTGAACGTGGCCGGCTCCTCCCTCGCCACCGGTCACCCCTTCGCGGCGACCGGCGCCCGCATCGTGGCGACCCTGGCCAAGCTGCTCGCCGAACGGGAGGGCCCCGCAAGGGGGTTGATCTCGATCTGCGCGGCGGGCGGACAGGGAGTCACCGCGATTCTGGAACGAACGTGAAGATTCCTCATATAACCCCCGAGATTGCACATCCCCAGCCCCGGAACATCCCGGAACACGCACAAGCCCCACACGTGCGCGCCGTACGATCCCCTACCTAACTGGCGGTAACCCCTTTCTTAGGGGGCATCCCGGTTGAACGCCTCGGTACTTGAGGCACGTACGTCATGCAGCAAGCAGTTTCGTCGCTGCACGCCCAGGGAGTCGCCCGTGTCCACCCCGTATCCAGCCGACGGCTCGGCCTTCGCCGATCCCGACGCTCCCCCCACCCTGGTGGAACCCGAGACACGACGACTGGACGGCGTGGTCCGGGAGGCGTCCGTACCGGCGCTCGCCCGCCCGGTGACGTACGGTTCGCTCGCCGACCTGCCCTACGACAACGCGGCCGCCGTCCCCGAGACGGTGGTGCTCAGCCGCAAGGGCCAGGACGGCGAGTGGACGGACATCACGGCCGAACGCTTCGCCGCCCAGGTCCACGCGGTGGCCAAAGGGCTGATCGCCGAGGGTCTCGTGCCCGGCGACCGGCTCGCCATCATGGCCCGCACCACCTACGAGTGGACGCTGCTCGACTTCGCGGCCTGGGCGGCCGGCCTGGTCACCGTCCCCGTCTACCCGACCTCCTCCGTCTTCCAGACCCGCTGGATCCTGCACGACTCCGGCGCGGTCGCCCTGGTCACCGAGAGCACCGCCCAGGCGGCCGCCCTCGGCCCCGAACTCGACCGGCTGCCCGACCTGCACCACCTGTGGGTGATGGACAAGGGACATGTGGACAGGCTGATCGAGGCGGGCGAGCACGTACCGGACGCCGAGGTCGAGATCCGCCGGGGGATGCTGGTCCCCGACACCCTCGCCACCCTCATCTACACCTCCGGCACCACGGGCCGCCCCAAGGGCTGCGCGCTCACCCACGGCAACTTCTTCGCCGAGGTCGACAACGCGATCGAACTGCTCTACCCGGTCTTCAAGTCGAGCGGCGAAGACCTCTCCGTCCTGCTCTTCCTCCCCATGTCCCACGTCTTCGGCCGCATGGTCGCCATCGCCTGTGTCCGCGCCCGGGTCCGCCTCGGCCACGCACCGAGCCTGAAGGCCGACGAACTCCTCCCGGATCTGGCGGCCTTCAGACCCACCTGTCTGCTGGCCATCCCGTACATGCTGGAGAAGATCTTCAACACCGCCCGCGCGAAGGCCGAGGCCGGCGGCAAGCTGTCCTCCTTCGACCGGGCGGCCGGCGTGGCCCGCCGCTACGGCGAGGCCGTCGAAGCACAGAAGACCGGCACCGGATCCGGCCCCGCGGCCACCCTCCGCGCCGCCCGCACCTTCTACGACCCGCTCGTCTACCGCCGTATCCGCAACGCCATGGGCGGCCGCGTCCGCCACGCCATCTGCGGCGGCTCGCCGCTCGGCCAACGCCTCTCCGCCTTCTACCTCGGCGCGGGCATCGAGATCTACGAGGGCTACGGCCTGACGGAGACGACCGGAGCGTCCACGGTCACCCCGCCGCTCAAGCCCCGTCTGGGCACGGTCGGCTGGCCACTGCCGGGGACGAAGATCCGCATCGCGGCGGACGGCGAGATCCTGATCGCCGGCGAACACGTCCTGCGGGGCTACTGGGACCCGTCTGCCGGGGGAGTGGTCCCCGCCACGCCCGACGGCTGGCTGCCCACCGGCGACATCGGCGAACTGGACGACGAGGGCTATCTGACGATCACCGGCCGCAAGAAGGAAATGATCATCACGGCGGGCGGCAAGAGCGTCGCCCCCGCGCCCCTGGAGAACTGGCTGCGCTCCCACCCCCTGGTCTCCCAGGCCATGGTCCTCGGCGACGGCCGCCCCTATGTCTCCGTCCTCCTCACCCTCGACCCGGACGGCCTCACCCACTGGCGCCAGATGAACGGCAAGCACCCGGTCCCGGTGGAACTGCTGATGGACGACCCGGACCTGCACGCCGTACTCCAGCGAGCGATCGACGAGGCCAACAAGCTGGTCTCCCGCCCCGAGTCGATCCGCCGCTTCGCCATCCTCCCGACCGACTTCTCGGAGCACGCCGGCCACCTCACGCCCTCGATGAAACTCCGCCGCGAGGCGGTCCTGGCGGACTTCGCCGACCAGGTGGAGGGGCTGTACGCGCACTAAAGGGTTCGCGGGAGGGGCCTCGGGCCCGGGAGTATGCGGCGGGTGAACGGCATCGAGTTCTTCCACTGTCCCTGGGACGAGCGCCCCGCCGCCCCGGTCTGGGGTGCCCGCGTCGACGGTGTCGATCTGCGGGCGCTGACCGCCTGGGCGACGCGGGAGCTGTGGCGGCCGGAGCTGGAGGGTCAGTTCGATGACCAGGAGCGGGAGTCGGCCGAGCTGATCTGGCGGCAGCACGGAGGGCTGGGTGTCCTCGACTTCACCGAGAACCCGTTTCTGCGTACGGCCGACCGGACCCCGCTCCTCGGCTGCCCCTGTGGCATCTGGCAGTGCTGGCCCCTCATGGCCCGCGTCGCCATGACGCCCACGACGGTCACCTGGTCCGGCTTCCGCTACCCGGAGCGCGATGAGTGGGGCGAACTGCCCCTGGGTCCGTTCGTCTTCGAGCGGCAGGTCTACGAGGAGGCGCTGAGCGCCCCGGTGGTGCTGGCGGAGGACCCGCTGGGCCCGGCTCCGGAGTCCTTGGGCTGCGTTCCCTGACCCTTCTCGGTGGCGACGGCGGCGACGGCCGCGGACAGCAGCGTCGCACCGGCGAGGCCGCCCCAGAGCGCGGCGGGCCGTGGGGTGCGAGAGCGGTGATGACCGCCGGGGAGACGGCGAGGCCGAAGCCCGAGGAGCACGTCAAACCCTCGATCTGCCCGCGCTGACGGCACTGGGGTCCGACCTGCTGGGGGCGGTGCTGCGCTGAGGCGACTACTTCACGGCATGGGCGAGGAACTCGGCCCAGGCCCCGGTCGCGAGGGAGAGACGGGGGCCGTCGGGGTTCTTGGAATCACGGACGTGGATGATCCGGGGGCAGACGGCTACTTCGAGGCAATCGCCGCCTTCGCCGTCGCTGTACGTCGACTTGCGCCAGGTGTAGGCGACTTCGATCCATTCGCCGCCCCCACCGTCGCTGTAGCTGGACTTGAACCAGTTGAGGTCCTCGCTGTTCACAGCTCCTCCAGCTTTTTCTCGATCAGCGTGCGGGTTTCCCTGGGCGGGAGAGCCATTGCCCGCATGCTCCCATAGCAGTCGGCGATCTTCCGGACCTCTTCCGGGTCGGTGATCAGCCTTGGATAGCCCTGCGCCCCTGTATAGGCGACCTGTGAATGCTTCTTGGGCGTCAGAAGGTTGAACGCACTGCCCAGGTTGGGGTGTTCTTCCACGCTGGTCGGCATTACCTGGATTTCGACGTTCCGCATGCGGCTGACCGTCAGCAAACGCCGCAACTGCTCCGCATGGACGTCCCGTCCGCCGATCGGCCGGTCCAGGACGGTCTACTCGATCACGTAACTCACAATCGGCACAGGCCAACGGTCGAAGACCTGCTGCCGCGAGAGCCTGTCGGCCACCCGCCTTTCGATGGTCTCCTCGTTCAGGAAGGGACGCCGGTTCGCGAACACGGCGTGGGCGTGATCCTTGGTCTGGAGCAGCCCGTGCACCGCGTTGATGGAGTATTGGTGCAGCTCAACGGCCTCGGCCTCCATCGCCGCGTACCCGCGATACCACTCGGGGTGCCGCGTCCGTACCCGACTCATCGCCTCCCTGACCTCGGGAATCGCCTCTTTGAACAGGCCCCCGGAGTCGAGCAGTTCATCCGCCTTCTCCAGCACCTCGGGCCGGATGGTCCGCACGCCCCGCTCCATCGCGGAGATCGCGTCCGGCCCGTACCCGACCAGCTCCCCGAACTCCTTCTGGGTGAGTCCCTTGCGCTCCCGCAGCAGTTTCAGCATCTTGCCCAGGGCCGTGAACAGCCCTGTCGTGCCGTCGGCCTCCGCCGGCGTCTCCGGCCTGCGGTCGTCCGTCACGTACGCCACCACCCTCCCGCCTCCGTGGTCACGGCCGACGACCCGTACGCCTGCCCCACCGCAGCCGTACAACTACACAGAGTCGCCGAGCCGCTCCTGGTCAGGGTAGGGACAACCGGCCACGCTCAGTCAGGTGAACTCCGAAATCTCCACCCAGATCTCCACCCAGGGATGCGCCCAGGGATCCACCCGGGACGTCTCTCTCGGTGAACTGACCCTGCGTCTCAGCGCGACGCCGCGCGGTGCCCGGCTGGCCCGGCGCCTCACGGGTCACCAGCTCACCGCCTGGGGGCATCCGCACGGCAGCGACGCCAACCACACCGCGCAGCAGGTGGTCGCGGAGCTGGCCGCCAACGCCGTCACGCACGGCCGGGTCCCGGGCCGGGACTTCGAGCTGCGGCTGCGGCTGCTCCCGGAGGACACGCTGCGTGTCGAGGTGAGCGACGCCCGGGCGGACCGGCGACTGCGGATCGTCACGAACCCGGAGGAGGAGGGCGGCCGGGGTCTGATCCTCGTCTGGGTGCTGGCCCGCACGTGGGGTGTCGCTGAGCGGGACGTCGGCAAGACGGTCCGGGCGGAACTACCGCTCAGCCCTTGACTTCACAAGACCGTCGCGCGACCTTCGGCTACATCGCGGCCCTCGACCTCGCCGGGGCACTCTAGGGGTGGGACGGGTGCCGGTACGGGGTGAGCGTCTCCGCCAGCCGGTCCACGAACTCGGTGACGAGGTCGAGACGCGGCCCCTCACGGGCGACCCGGAACCCGTGGTGTCGCCCGTGGAAGGCGGCCTGGACGAGGTGGAACTGCGCCCAGCGGCGGGTGCGTTCGCGGTCCAGTCCGGCGGCCTCCGCGAAGCGGTCCAGGATGCGGTGGGCGACCCGGCGCAGGTCCGAGTCGCTTCCCGGGCCGTGCCGCATGACGTGCCCGAAGATCAGCGGCTTGAGCAGGGTGCCGCCGTCGTACGCGGGATCCCCGGCCCACCCCTTGGGATCGACGGCGAGCCACGGCTCACGTTCGGCGCGCAGGATGTTACGGGCGTGCAGGTCACCGTGCACGAGCAGCTCGGGCTGGCTGCGCCCGAGTTCTCGTACGGTGTCCAGGGCCGCGTCGACGGTACGGGCGGGCAGGGCCCGGTCGAACTCCGCCTGGTCGAGCAGCAGTTGCCGCTTCCATCCGTCGGCCATGTCGCTCAGCCGGGGCAGGCGGTCCGGCGCGGGAACGGCGAGCCGCCGGCTGATCCGCCCGGCGACGACGGCGACCTCCTCGGTGTCCTCGACCTCGGCGAGGGACGATGTCCGCACCCGCTCCAGCAGCATCGCGAAGCGCGCGTCGTCCCGCTCGTACAGCCGTACGGCACCCGATCCGCTCCAGGCGGCGAAGGCGTCGGGCTCGTGGACGTTGCCCGGGTGCGGGAAGGACGCCTTGATGACGGCGGGGGTCCGGTCGGACCGTCGCAGCACGGGTACGACGATCCCGACGCCGCCGTGCACGATCTCGCCGTCGGGCGCGCAGTCCCAGCGGTCGAGCAACTCGGCCACCAGCGCGGGGAGTCCCTCGACCCAGCCCGCCCCGCGCTTCCCCTCCCGCTGGACGGTGGTGCTCGCGAAGGCCTGCGGTACCTCGATCATGGCCCCATTGTGCCGGGACAGCCGCCTCTCGATCAGCGGCTCGGGCGGGTGCTTCGGGTGGCGCTCTCGGTGTCGGGGTGGAGGGGGAAGATCTGGTCGAGACCGACGATGCGCAGGATGCGCAGGGTGTTGGCCGGAACGGCGGCCAGCGCGATGTCCGCGTGGGCGGCCTGGGCGTGGTGGTGGGCCGCGATCAACGCGGTGATGCCGCTGGAGTCGCAGAAGTCCATGCCGGCCAGGTCCAGGACGAGGCGTTGGCCCGGCCGGAGGGGCAGCGTGGTGAGCAGGTCACGCAGCTCGCCGGCGTGGGCGTAGTCGAGGTCGCCGAGGATCGCCAGGACGGGACCGGTCGTCGTGTCGCGGGTGGTGATCTTCAGCGGGCTCATCGGGTGCTCTTCGTCGCCGGGTCGGGGTCGGGGGTGGGGTCGGGATCGGAGGCCGGGACGCCGAGCGCGAGCAGGGCGGTGTCGTCGTCGAGGCCGTCGCCGAACTCGTCCAGCAGGCCGGTCAGGGCCTGGACGACGGCCTGCGGGCGCCGGCAGGCGTGCTCGGCGGCGAAGGCGCGCAGGGCCTCGTCCCCGTACAGGGTGTCGCGGTCCTCGCCGGTACGCGCCTCGGTGAGTCCGTCGGTGTAGAGCAGGAGGGTGTCGCCGGGGGCGAGGACCGTGGTGGCGGCGACGAAGCGCGCGTCGGGCAGGACGCCGACGAGGAGACCGCCCGGCGTGGGCAGGAAGTCGGCCGTGCCGTCGGCACGCAGGACGAGGGCCGGCGGATGCCCGCCCGAGGCGATGCGGACGGTGACCTGTCCGGTCGCGGGGTCGGGTTCGAGAACCCCGAAGACGGCGGTGCAGTAGCGCGGATCACCGTCGGCGGAGTACCGCTCGTGCAGCACCTTGTTGAGGGTCGACAGGGCCGCGACCGGCTCGGAGTCGTGCAGCGCGGCGGCCCGCAGGGTGTAGCGGGTCAGCGAGGTGACGGCGGCGGCCTGGGGGCCCTTGCCGCACACGTCGCCGAGGAAGAACGCGAAGCGTTTGCCGTCGAGCGGGAAGACGTCGTAGAAGTCCCCGCCGAGCCGGTCGGGGGAGGCCGTGTAGTAGTGGGCGGCCGTCTCCATCCCGGGCACCGGCGGCAGGGTGGCGGGCAGCAGCGACTGCTGGAGCACCGCGAGGGCCTCCTGCAATCTGGCGCGGTCGGCCTCCGCCTGCCTGCGCGCCTCTTCGGCCGCCTTCCGGCCGCGCAGGAGTTCCTCCTCGTAGGCGCGGCGGTCCCGGGCGTCGAAGACGGTGGTGCGGATCAGCAGCGGCTCGCCGCCACCGCCGCACTTCACCACGGAGGAGACCAGCACCGGCATCCGGGCGCCGTCGGCCTGCTTCATCTCGAGCGCGATGCCGCCGATCCGGCCCTGCATGCGCAGCAGCGGCGCGAAATGGGTCTCGTGGTACAGCTTGCCGCCGACGGTCAGCAGGTCGGTGAACCGCATCCGGCCCACCACCGCCTCCCGGTCGAGGCCGAGCCAGTCCAGCAGGGTGGTATTGATCTTCGCGATGGTGCCGTCCATCAGCATGGACAGGTATCCGCACGGCGCGCTCTCGTACAGGTCCTCGGCGCTGTCCTCCAGCAGTGCGGCGAACGCCGCGTCCGAGGTCTTCCCGTTGTCGGCCTCGACATCGGTACCGGCGTCGGCAGCGGGGTCGGTACCGGCAGCGGGGTCCGCACCGGCAGCGGGGTCGGTACCGGTACGGGTATCGGGATGTGGATCGGCCGGGTCGGTCTGCCGGCCGGTCCGGCACATCACCGCAGCCCGGCCAGGAAGCCGGTGATCGCCTCGTTGGTGGCCTCGGGCGCGGACAGGTGCGGGCAGTGCCCGATGGCGTCGAGGGTGATCAGCGTCGAGCCGGGGATCGACCGGTGGACGAAGGCGCCGACCTCCCGGGGCGCGATGGCGTCCTGGGTGCACTCCAGCACCAGCGTCGGCACCCGCACGCTCTTCAGGTCGTCCCGCGAGTCCGACAGGAACGTGGTCCGGGCGAAGACGCGCGCCATGTCCGGGTCGGTGGCGCAGAAGCTGTTCTTCAGCTCGTCACCGAGCTCGGGCCGCTCCGGGTTCCCCATGATCACCGGGGCCATCGTCGCCGACCAGCCCAGATAGTTCGACTCCAGTGACGTCAGCAGCTCGTCGATGTCCGGCGCGCTGAACCCGCCCCGGTAGTCCGTGTCGTCGATGTAGCGCGGCGACGGGGCGACCATCACCAGCGCCCCGATGCGCTCCGGAGCCAGGTCGGCGGCCAGCACGCCGATCATCGCGCTGACCGAGTGCCCCACGAACACCGCGTCGCGCAGGTCGAGTGCCTCGCACACCTCCACCACGTCTCGCGCGTAACCGTCGAGGGAGGAGTAGCGGGCCTCCGAGAACGCGGACAGATCCGAGCGGCCCGACCCCACGTAGTCGAACATCACCACCCGGTACTTCTCGGCCAGGGCGGGCACGGTGAGCCGCCACATGTTCTGATCACAGCCGAATCCATGCGCCAGAACCACCGTCGGCCCCTGCGGGTTGCCGGTGACCGTGACGTTGTTCCTGCGATCGATGTCCATACCCACCAGTTTCCCAAACCTCGCTGACCACTCCCGTACCCGGTTTGTGTCACCCCATACCCAAAGCTCAGGAGCCCGGCGCGGCAGGCCTGCGCGCGATCAGGAAGGCATGCGGGGTCGACTCGGCGAGGACCGGCTCCCGCACCGTGCGCCACAGCACCGCGAATCCGGCCGCCGTCAGCAGCTCGGCCATCCGTTCCGGGCGGCGCCGTTCGAAGTCGAGGGTGACCGGGTGGCCCCACGGGCGGTCGAAGTGACGCGGTTCGTCGCCGACCTGGAAAGCGAGGAGGAGATGGCCACCGGGGGCGAGCACGCGGTGGAACTCGGTGAAGAGGGTCGGGAGGTTCTCCACAGGGGTGTGGATGGAGGAGTAGAAGGAGACGACCCCCGCGAGACTCCCGTCGGCGAAGTCCAGCTCCAGCATCGAGCCCCGCTCGAACCGGATCGCCGGGTTCTCGCGCCGCGCGACCGCCAGCATCGACTCCGACAGGTCGAGCCCGGAGATGTCGAGCCCACGCGCACCGAGGAACCCCGTCACCCGGCCGGGACCACACCCCAGGTCCGCCACCCGGCCACCGGCGCCGACCAGCTCGGCATACGCGCCGAGCACGGCCCGCTCCAGCGGCTTCGCCGCCAGCTCGTCACGGTAGCGCTCGGCGTAGTCCTCGGCGATGGCGTCGTAGAAGGCACGGGTGGCGGAGACGGGGTCCGGGGTGGCGGTCATGGGCGGAGAGCCTAGGAGTCGGCACCGACAGTGGGGGCGGTTCTACGCCACACCCATCGCACGCAGCACCCCCGTCACCGTCGCCGCCCCCAGCACCACCACCGCGAAGGGCGCCCCCTTTCCCCACTTCCGGCCGCGTCCGAGCGGGGGAACCCCCATCGCCAGGACCCCACCGGTCAGCACCCCGGCCGGCCGTGCCCACCCGGCGAAGCCGCCGCCCTCGGTCAGCGCGCCCGTCGCCAGCAGCGCGACCAGCAGGACCACCGCCCCGGCCGACAGCAGCTCCTGGACCCGGGCGGGGAGCTCCACCCGTCCGTGCAGCGCGGGGCCCACCAGCCGGAGGACGTACGTGCCCACCGCCAGCATCAGGATCAGGGCGACCGTCGCGTTCATCCGGCGGCCCCCTTACGGCCGTACCCGTACAGCCCCAGCCCGGCCAGGGCGAGCAGCACGGGCACCCCGGCCGGTGCGAAGGGTGTGGCCGCCAGAGCCAGGACGACGCCGAGTGCCGCCGGCCCGCGCAGGCGGGCGTTCTCACGGAGGGCGGGCAGGACCAGGGCGACGAGGACGGCGGGGAACGCCGCGTCCAGGCCGTAGTCCGCCGTGTCCCCGAGGGCGCTGCCGGCCAGGGCGCCCACCAGCACGCCCGTGTTCCACGCGGCGAACAGGCCGATCCCGGAGATCCAGAACGCGGCGCGGCGGCGGGCGGGATCCGGCTGGGCGAGCGCGAAGGCGACCGTTTCGTCGGTCACCAGGTGCGCGCCGAGGAGCCGGGTCGCGAGGCCGGGGCCGAGGAGGTCGGCGACCGCGAGGCCGAAGGCGGCGTTGCGGGTGTTGAGCAGGAGCCCGGTCGCGGCGGCGGCGAGCGGACCGCCCCCGGCGAGCAGCACACCGACCGCGCTGAACTGGGCGGATCCCGCGTAGACCACGACGGACATCACCACCGGCACCCAGACCGGCAGCCCGCCCGCCACGGCGATCGCGCCGAAGGAGACCCCCACCACACCACCGGCCAGCCAGACGAGTGAACTGTCGCGGAGCAGGGATCGCGTCGTTCGAGCCGGAGCCGGAGCCGGAGCCGGAATCGGGTTCGGGTTCGGAGGAGGGGATGTTCGTTGTGGCGAACGCATGTTTTCTACAATGAACAGACCGGCCGCTGTTCGTCAAGGCGAACGCACGTACCGATGGAGCGAACGACATGCCCGAAGCCGCGCCCCCGCCCCGGCCCCCGTCCCGCCTGCCCCTCGACTGGATCGCCGCCGCCCTGCGCCGCGAACGCACCCGGGCCGGGCTGTCCCTCTCCGAGCTGGCCAAACGGGCCGGTATCGCGAAGTCCACGCTGTCCCAGCTGGAGGCGGCGAGCGGCAATCCGAGCATGGAGACGATCTGGGCGCTGGGCGTGGCGCTGGGCGTGCCGTTCGCCGCGCTCGTCGAGCCGCCGGTGTCGGCGGTCCGGGTGATCCGGGCCGGGGAGGGGCCCACGGTCGCCTCGGAGCAGGCGCCCTACGTGGCGACTCTGCTGTCGGCCAGCCCGCCGGGCGCGCGGCGGGACATCTATCACCTGCGGGCCGAGCCCGGCGCGGCACGGACCTCGGAGCCGCACATTCCGGGCACGGTCGAGCATCTGGTGGTGAGCACGGGGCGGGTGAAGGCGGGGCCGGCCGGGGAGACGGTGGAACTGGAACCGGGGGACTACATGACCTACCGCGGGGATGTGCCGCACTCGTACGAGGCGCTGGCGCCGGGCACGACGTTCGTCCTGGTGATGCAGCACGTGTGAGCCGGCCGGAGGCCGAGGGGCGGCAGCGGGGGGCCGGCGGGTGTCGGCCGCAGGGCAAAGGCAGGAGCCCCGTGCCGACCGGCACAGGGCTCCTTGGGTACTGCTCTCAGACTTGCGATCTCAGGGTTCTGAAGATCAGACGGGGGTGACGTTCTCCGCCTGGGGACCCTTCGGGCCCTGCGTCACGTCGAAGGAAACCTGCTGGTTCTCCTCGAGCGAGCGGAAACCCTGCGCGTTGATCGCGGAGTAGTGGACGAAGACGTCGGGGCCGCCGCCTTCTTGGGCGATGAAGCCAAAGCCCTTTTCGGCGTTGAACCACTTCACGGTTCCGGTAGCCATAAGCCCTCCTTGGGCCCAAAGGGTTGCCCTGCTCCAGAACCCTGCAAGCGTGAAAGCGAGTGCCGCACAACTGCATACGTCTGAAAACGACGAGAGCCCGCGGTTACATGCTCCGCAGGCTCTGTACTGCAAGGGAAACCAAACTGCAACTTGCGGCGAGCCTAGCATGCAGGCAGCCGAAAGCAATAGAGGTCAAGATCACGTCACCCGGATGTTTGAACATGCCCGGAAGGGCTTGACCGAGGGGGTGGAGTGCCCACGGTATCCGATGGGGTCTAGCCTCGCGATGTGGACAATTCTCGCACCCGGCCGCGCGTCGGCCACATCCAGTTCCTCAACTGCCTGCCCCTCTACTGGGGGCTCGCGAGAACCGGCACCCTCCTCGACTTCGAGCTGACGAAGGACACCCCGGAGAAGCTCAGCGAGCGACTGGTGTCGGGCGACCTCGACATCGGGCCCATCACCCTCGTCGAGTTCCTCAAGAACGCCGACGACCTGGTCGCCTTCCCCGACATCGCCGTCGGCTGCGACGGCCCGGTGATGTCCTGCGTGATCGTCTCCCAGGTCCCGCTGGAGGAGCTGGACGGCGCCAGGGTCGCCCTCGGCTCGACCTCCCGTACCTCCGTGCGTCTCGCCCAGCTGCTGCTGGCGGACCGTTTCGGCGTCCGGCCGGACTACTACACCTGCCCGCCCGACCTCAGCCTGATGATGCAGGACGCCGAGGCGGCCGTACTCATCGGAGACGCGGCGCTGCGGGCCAACCTGCTGGACGGACCGAAGTTCGGCCTGGAGGTGCACGACCTCGGGTCGCTCTGGAAGGAGTGGACCGGCCTGCCGTTCGTCTTCGCGGTGTGGGCGGCCCGCCGGGAGTACCTGGAACGCGAGCCGGTCATCACCCGTCAGGTCCACGAGGCCTTCATCGAGTCCCGCAACCTCTCCCTCGACGAGGTCGGCAAGGTCGCCGAGCAGGCGGCGCGCTGGGAGGAGTTCGACGAGCGGGTGCTCGAGCAGTACTTCACCACCCTCGACTTCCGCTTCGGCGCGCCCCAGCTGGAGGCCGTGACCGAGTTCGCCCGCCGGGTCGGCCCGACGACGGGCTTCCCGGCGGACGTGAAGGTCGAGCTGCTCCGGCCGTAGCCACGGCACTACGCTGCTGCCGAGTCCTACGGGGCCCCGCGGGGGGCGCCTTTCGGGGGAGAGGTGGACATCCCATGCAGCCGCTCGGAGCAGACGAACCCACGACCGTGGGCCCCTACCGGCTGCTCGGCCGCCTCGGCGCCGGCGGGATGGGCCGCGTCTATCTGGGCCGCAGCGCCGGCGGCCGCACGGTCGCGGTGAAGATCGTGCACCCGCACCTCGCGCTCGACGAGGAGTTCCGCGCCCGCTTCCGGCGCGAGGTCGATTCAGCGCGGCGGGTCGGCGGCGCGTGGACCGCGCCGGTCCTGGACGCCGACCCCGAGGCGACGGTGCCGTGGGTCGCCACGGGCTACGCGGCAGGCCCGTCCCTGGCCGCGGCGGTCGCCTCCGGCGGCGGACCGCTGCCCGAGCACTCCGTACGGGTGCTGGGCGCGGGTCTGGCCGAGGCGCTGGGAGCCGTGCACGAACTGGGCCTGGTGCACCGGGACGTGAAGCCGTCCAACGTCCTGCTGACGGTGGACGGCCCGCTGCTCATCGACTTCGGCATCGCCCGGGCCACCGACGGCACGGCGTCGCTCACCTCGACCGGTGTCTCGGTCGGCTCGCCCGGCTACATGGCCCCCGAGCAGATCCTCGGCAAGGTCGCCTCCGGCGCGGCCGACGTCTTCTCCCTCGGCGCGGTGCTGGCGTACGCGGCGACCGGGCAGCCCCCGTTCCCCGGGGACTCGTCGGCCGCCCTCCTCTACAAGGTCGTCCACGAACAGCCCGAGCTGGGCGAGCCGGACAGCGGGTTGCGGGGCGAACTCCGGGCGGTGGTCGAGGCCTGTCTGTCCAAGGACCCGACCGCCCGGCCGGCCCCCGCCGAGGTGGCCCGGCGGCTCGCCCCCGAGGGTGCGGCCCGGCTGGTGGCGGGCGGATGGCTGCCGGGTGCGCTCGTGGAGCAACTGGGGCGCAGCGCCGTACAGCTGCTGAACCTGGAGGGGACGGGGGCCGGGGCGGAAGCGGTCGCGTCCGGGCCGGTGGGGTTCAGCAGTCCGGCGGTGACCTCGGGGAAACCGGCCGTGTCGCTGGGCGAGTTCGGGCCGCCGCCGGTGATGGGCGGGGGTGCCGTCACCCCGGCGGACCGGCCGCGTCTCGTTCCCGAGCCGAGGGACGCCGAGCCGGCGGCCACCGGCGCGGACCGGCCGGGCAAGGTCTCCGTCACCGTAGCCGCCACCGCGACTCCGGGAGAGGGCGGGCGCGGGCGGCGGCTGAGCTGCACCGTCGCGCTGGCGGTCGCGGGGGCGATGGCGGCGGTCACGGTCGGCTCGGTGTTCCTGTTCCGCATGCTCCCGGGCGACGACGAACGCAACGACGCCTCCGGCAGCGACGCCTACTCCTCCGCTCCGGCGGACGGTTCGAGCTCCGGCCCGGCCGCCTCGCAGGCGCCCACCGTGCTTCCGGCCCGCTATGTCGGCACCTGGGAGGGCGAGGGCAGCGGCCTCGGCGGCACGCTCCCGATGGGCACCTTCCGGGTCACGGTCCAACAGGCCGACGTGGGAGACAAGTTGGGGGAGCTGCGGCAGACCGATGTGCTCGGCGGCAGCTGTCTCGACGTCCTGACGCTGAAACAGGTGACGGCGAAGGAGGTCGTCGCCACCTCGGTCGGGGCCGAGAGCAACCACAGCGGCTGCAATCCCGAGGCCCACACGATCCGGCTCACCCCGACCGGCGACGACCTGACGTACGCCTCGGACAGTGCGGCGGAGGGCAATCCGGTGGCCCGCATGTCGAAGGTCGCCCGGTGAACCGGTTCGGTCGCACGGTGAACCGGGTCCGCGGCCGGTTCCGATCCCGGGCCGGCTGGGGCATCGCGGGCGGCGTCCTCTTTCTCGCGGCCCTCCTCGCCGTCCTGCTGTCCGCCATGGGCCTGTGGAAATGGTTCGTGCGCCGCACGGCACCGGCGCTGGTGGACCTGCCCGGCGGCGGCTGGACGGCCGGCGCGGTGCTCGGACTGCTGTCGGTGGCAGGCTGTGCCGGGGGCACGTGGTTCTCCTCATCGGAACGGAACCGGGACAGCGGCCGTACGGGCCCGGCGCGGGTCGGGCTCGCGATCGGGGGAGCGGTCTGCTGGACGGTGGCCCTCGGCGCGCCGATGTACGTCCTCGGCGCCCTGCCCGGCCGCAACTGCCGCTCGGGCGCCACGATGTGCGCGTACATCCCGGGCACGGGCAGCGCGTTCCTCTCCTACGCGGCCACGGCCGCCCTGCTCGGCGGGCTCTGGTACCGCCGGCGCGGCACGGTGACCGCGGCGCGCCGCGCGGAGGAGCGGGCCCGGATGAGGAGACTGCGCAAGAAGGGCAAGGGCAGGAGCAGGGCGGCGCGTTCGTCATGAGGCCGCCTCGGAATCCATGGGATCTCTGCCGATGACCGCACCTCCCAGCGACCTGGCGCTGATCACCGGCGCCGCCCTCTGGGGCGCCGTCGCGGGTGCGCTGCTGCCCCGGGCCGTCCACCGGTTCTCCGTACCGTGGGAGGAGCGGGACGGCGGCTGGCGGGCGACCTGCCCGGGCGGACACCCGATCCGGGGGTGGCTCGGGCGGGCGAGATGCGAGCGGTGCGCCGCCGTCTACGCGCCCGGTGCCGTCGGTCTCCCCCTGCTCACCGCTTTCGTCTGTGCCGCGCTCGCCGCCGCGACCGGTCTGCGGCCCGAACTCGTCGTCTGGCTGCTGCTCGCGCCGGTCGGGGTGCTGCTGGCCGCCGTCGACCTGCGGGTGCGCCGACTGCCCGATCCGCTCACTCTTCCGCTCGCGGCCGCCGCCCTCGTCCTGCTGGGCCCGGCCGCCCTGCTGCCCGAGCACGCCGGCGACTGGACGACGGCCCTGCTGGGCGCGCTCGCCCTCGGCGCCGGATATCTCGCGCTCCATCTCGTCAACCCCGGCGGCATGGCCTACGGAGACGTGAAGCTGGCGCTGTCGGTGGGCGCCGTCCTCGGCTGGTACGGCTGGGCGACGGTCATGTTGGGCACGTTCGCCGCGTTCCTGCTCGGGGCGCTGTACGGCGGTGCCCTGGCCGTCGCGGGACGGGCCGGCCGCAAGACGATGATCGCCTTCGGGCCGTTCATGCTCGCCGGGACCTTCGCCGGGCTGCTGATCGGTGCGTACGCGGCCTGACGTCCGGGTGCCGGGACCGCTGGCGTAGGCTGGTTCGGTCCGCCCACAACCCTTGACGAAAGGGACCATCCGGTGCCCGAGAAGGCCGACCTCCAGTCTGTGCTCGACCGTGCCGCGGACGGCGGGCGGATCACCCCGGAAGAGGCCCTCGACCTCTACCGTGATGCCCCCCTGCACGCGCTCGGCGCCGCCGCCGACGCCGTACGCCGCCGGATGTACGCGGGTACCGAGCACATCGCCACGTACATCATCGAGCGGAACATCAACTACACCAACGTCTGTGTCACGGCGTGCAGGTTCTGCGCCTTCTACGCGGCCCCCAAGGACACCGCCAAGGGCTGGACGCGCGACCTCGACGACATCCTGCGGCGGTGCGCCGAGACCGTCGAGCTCGGCGGCACGCAGATCATGTTCCAGGGCGGGCACCACCCGGACTTCGGGGTGGAGTACTACGAGAAGCACTTCGCGGCCATCAAGGAGGCGTTCCCGCAGCTGGTGATCCACTCGCTGGGAGCGTCCGAGGTCGAGCACATGGCGCGGATCTCGAAGGTGTCCGTCGAGGAGGCCATCACCCGGATCCACGCCGCCGGCCTCGACTCCTTCGCCGGCGCCGGCGCCGAGCTGCTCCCCGCCCGTCCCCGCAAGGCCATCGCCCCGCTCAAGGAGTCCGGGGAGCGCTGGCTGGAGATCATGGAGACCGCGCACGGGCTGGGCGTCGAGTCGACGTCCACCATGCTGATGGGCACCGGCGAGACCAACGCCGAGCGCATCGAGCACCTGCGGATGATCCGTGACGTGCAGGACCGGACGGGCGGCTTCCGGGCCTTCATCCCGTACACGTACCAGCCCGAGAACAACCACCTGAAGGGCCGCACCCAGACGACCCTCTTCGAGTACCTGCGGATGATCGCGATCGCCCGGTTGTTCTTCGACAACGTCCGGCACATCCAGGGCTCGTGGCTGACCACGGGCAAGGAGGTCGGCCAACTCTCCCTGCACTACGGCGCGGACGACCTCGGCTCGATCATGCTGGAGGAGAACGTCGTCTCCTCGGCCGGCGCCAAGCACCGCTCCAACCGCCTCGAGATCATCGACCTGATCCGGAAGGCGGGCCGCGTCCCGGCCCAGCGCGCGACGACCTACGAGCACCTCCTGGTGCACGACGACCCGGCGAACGACCCGGTGGACGAGCGGGTCATGTCCCACATCTCGTCGACCGCGATCGCCGGCGGCACCGCGCACCCCGAGCTGAAGCTCCTCGCTTCCAACTAGGGTCCTCTTGCTGACGATTCACGCCGACTCCCGGGGCCGTGCCCTGGCCGTCGAGGGAGCCGGGATCGCCGCCGCCGGTCCGCTGGAGCAGCTCGTCGCCGCGTATCCGTCGGCGCGGGTGCGCCGGTGGCCCGGCATCCTGACGCCCGGTCTCGTCAACCCGCACGGCACGGAGTTGCTGGAGGGGGCCTACCACCCCGACCCGCGCGAGGCCGACGAGCTGGGCACCGAGCCGCTGACCGGGGACGCGCTCACCGCCCTGGCGCCGGACGACGCCCGCTGGGGCGCGAGCGCCCGGCGCGGGGTGCAGCGCATGCTGGCCCACGGCACGGTCGCGGTGGCCTGCGGGGAACTGCGCCGGCGCACGGTGCGGGACGCCGTGGCCCGCTCCGGCCTGGCGGTCGTGGACCGGCCCGCACCGCGCCCCGGTGGGGTGCCCTCGCTGGATCCGTACGCCTGTGGTCTGCCGGTGGAGTTCGCCCCGCCCCGGGAACGCGGCTCCGCCGCCCGTTTCGCCGTCTTCGACGTGCCCGACGAGACGGCCCTGTCGGCCCGCGGTGCGGGAACCTGCGTGGCCACGGTGATCGAGGGCCGCCTGGTGTACCGACGGCGCTGAGCGGGAACCCGCCGTTCTTCAGCCCGTGAACGCCTCCGCGAACGCTCCCGCACTCTGTTCGACCCCGCTGCAATTGGTCAACGCGTCATCCGTGGCGGAGCCGTCCTCACACTGCTGGTCGCGGAAGGTCGACCACATGGACACCCAGGAGATGCCCTTCTCCTCGGCGAACGTCCGTACCTGTGCCGCGTCCGAGAGCGAGAACGTCTCGTTGTCGACGTCGTTGGTGCCGATCATCGAGGTGAGCGCCATCCCCTTCCACGCGGCTGCGTCCGTCGTCCCGAACACCTTCTTGAGCTGAGCCTGCGCGGCCGTCGCCGAGGTGACCGCGTAACCGCCCATGTCGCCGGCGTACGACTCGCCGTAGTTCATCGTCATGAGGTTGACGGTGGAGACCTGGACGTCGTACTTGTTCGCGGACGCCAGCAGCGCCAGGCTGTCGGCGTCCAGCCCGGAGGGCATCACCGGGAGGGTGAAGGACACTTCGAGGTCCGGGCGCTCCTCCTGAAGGGCGGAGATCGCCTGGGAGCGCAGGGCGACCGAGTCGGAGTCGGTCAGTTCGTCGCCCTCGATGTCGAAGTCGGCCTGGGTGGAGCCGGCCGCGTCGAGCGCCTCGCCGTACGCCTCCGCGAGTTCGGACACGCTGTCACAGGTGGCCGCCAACTCCTTGCCGGAGGCCCCGCCGAAGGACACGCGCGCCGTGGCACCCGACTCGGTCAGCGCCGAGATACGGGACTTCACGGCGGAGTCGTCGATGGCGTTCGTACCGTTCCATTTCGGTGTACAGCCACTTCCGCCGGAGATGACGAACGCCAGGTTGTACGACGTCGGCGAGCCGGCCGAGTCGTTGTCATTGGCCTCCACCGCGCTCACGTAGGGCGCGTAGGAGGTGCCGGTACTCGATGATGTGGCGCTGGGCGATGGTGAGGGACTGTTCGCCTGTTCGCTCTCCGCGGGTGGTGCCGCGTCCGACGTGGTGTCGGACCCCGCGGAGCATCCTGTAACGGCCAGGGCAAACAGGCAGGTGACCCCGGCCATCGGCATCAGGAAACTCCTCATTGCGTATGCACCCGCTCTCGTGATTTCTGTCTCAGCATGGAAACAAAGCGCGTTTCCCGAATAGAAATGTCTCACAAGTGGGCGGATCGCGCGGGAACAGTGGACACACAGACAGTTCATGGAGGTAACCGCGCAAAAGGTGATATCCACCTGCCCAAAAGGGATAATCAACCCTCCCATGACGGGCAGGCGCCGCGCAGGGGATTCGGGGATCTCTCAGGGAAGAGACAGGTTCACCTGTTTCTCATGGGTCTCTCACAAGCGGCGCAGAGTTTGTGCCACATAAAGGCTCTCTAATATCCGTGGAATGCAATCCGAGCCTGCCATCGAAAGCCGTGCCGCTGCTCGCGGCAGCCGTCGCAGCCGCAAACGTGACGTCGCCTCCGCCGAGGGGCCCGTGTTCGTTGACAACTCCGGGCGCAGGTCCAAGCTGCTGCGCCGGATCGGTCTCCTCATGGGGGTCGGCTGTCTTGTGTACGCCGTCGTCCTCGGCGCCGCCTTCATGGGCTGGGGCACCTCCCTGGCCCCGTCCTCCCTGCTGCCGTTCGGCAACGGAGGCCCGCGCGGCTCCCAGAACTCCGGCCCCGGCGGCGCCCAGCCGCAGGGCGGTATCGGCACCCCGCCCTCGAGGCCCACCGGCACTCCGCCCACGGGCGTCGCCACCGGCGAGCCGCCGAGCTCCGCCCCGACCGCGACCGCCTCCGCGGCCGCCAACTGACCGGAGTTCAGCCACTCCCATGACGACCACTTCCTCTCGCGGCCGCCGCCGTGCTCCGACCCGCATGTCCCGTGCGGCGGGCAAGGCCGCGGCGCTGCAGAAACCGCGTGTCATCCTCGCCCTGCTGCTTCTGCTCGCGCTGACCAGCGTGATGCTCCTCGACGGCTATCTGCGCGCCGAGGTCGGCGGGGACCAGCGCGTGCGCACCGGGGCCAGCGCCGGCAAGGTGCCCGACAAGGTGCTCGACGGCGGCCCGATCCTGACCTTCCAGGGCGGCCAGGCCACCACCGTCTCGGTGCCGGACAAGACGATCGCGCTGACCTTCGACGACGGGCCGAACCCGACCTGGACGCCCCAGGTGCTGAAGATCCTCCAGGAGTACGACGTGCCCGGCACGTTCTTCCTGGTCGGCTCGATGGTCTCGCGCTACCCGAGCATCGTGAAGGACATGGTCGAGGAGGGCAACGAGGTGGGGATCCACACCTTCACCCACGTCGACCTCTCCTACCAGTCCGACGCCCGCGTCGACCGTGAGATGGAGCAGACCCAGCTCGCGCTGGCGGGCGCGGCCGGCATCACGACGACGCTCTTCCGCGCCCCGTACTCCTCCGAGACGGACGCCATCGACAACTACAGCTGGCCCATCTACAAGAAGCTGGGCGAGGACGGTTACACCAGCGTCTTCGTCGACACGGACAGCGACGACTGGAAGAAGCCGGGCGTCTCGAAGATCATCAAGTGGGCCACGCCGGAGGACGGCAAGGGCGCGTCGGTGCTCTTCCACGACGCGGGTGGCGAGCGCTCGCAGACGATCAAGGCGCTGCCGACGTACATCAAGAAGATGAAGGCCGCGGGCTACACCTTCACCACCATCAGCGGTGTGATGCAGGAGCAGAACGCCGCGGCCCGCCAGGCCTCCGGCACGGGTCAGCAGCAGGCCGCGGATGCCGGGGCCGGCGCGGCGACGGCGACCGAGGGGACGACGGGAACCGAGGGAGCTGCCGCAACCGAGGGGGCTACCGGCGAGCAGCCCGGCAACGTGCCCAACGGCGAAGGCGGCACCGACGGCACCGGCGCGAACGGTGGCACCGGTGGGACCGGCCAGACCGTCAACCGGCTCCAGGCGGCCCACCGCGAGGCCACCGGCGTGACGCTCTACGAGGGCAAGGCGCTCATCGCCGCGGTCACCCTCGCCGAGTGGACCGTCCCGACGCTGTCGGTGGGGCTGATGGTCGTCGGCGTGGCCGTCATGGGCCGGTTCGGGATGATGCTGATCCTGGCCCGCCGGCACTACAGAAAGCGCAACAAGCGCCGCTTCAGCTGGGGGCCGACGGTCACCCGGCCGGTCAGCGTGATCGTCCCGGCGTACAACGAGAAGGAGTGCATCGCCAACACCCTGAAGTCGCTGGCGAAGAGCACCCATCCGATCGAGATCATCATCGTGGACGACGGTTCGGACGACAACACGTCCGAGATCTCGCGCGAGGCGGCGAGGGCCCTCGGCATGACCAACGTCCGCGTCATCCGGCAAGAGAACGCGGGCAAGCCGGCCGCCCTCAACAACGGTGTCCGCAGCGCCAGTTACGACATCGTCGTGATGATGGACGGCGACACCGTCTTCGAGCCGGACGCCGTGCACCAGCTCGTGCAGCCCTTCGCCGACCCGAAGGTCGGCGCGGTCGCCGGCAACGCCAAGGTCGGCAACCGCGACACGATCATCGGCGCCTGGCAGCACATCGAGTACGTGATGGGCTTCAACCTCGACCGCCGCATGTACGACCTGCTGCGGTGCATGCCGACCATCCCCGGCGCGATCGGCGCGTTCCGCCGCGAGGCCGTGCTCGAGGTCGGCGGCATGAGCGAGGACACCCTCGCCGAGGACACCGACATCACCATCGCGATGCACCGCGGGGGCTGGCAGGTCGTCTACCAGGAGCACGCCAAGGCCTGGACGGAGGCGCCCGGCTCGCTGAAGCAGCTGTGGTCCCAGCGCTACCGCTGGTCCTACGGCACCATGCAGGCGCTGTGGAAGCACCGCAAGTCCCTGACGGACAAGGGGCCTTCGGGTCGCTTCGGCCGGGTGGGCATGCCGCTCGTGGTCCTCTTCCAGATCGTCACCCCGGTCTTCGCCCCGCTCATCGACGTGTTCACGATCTACTCGATGATCTTCGTCGACTTCCAGGCGGCCCTGCTGGCCTGGCTGGCGGTCCTCGGCGTCCAACTGGGCTGCGCGGCCTACGCGTTCCGCCTGGACCGCGAGAAGTACCGGTACCTGCTGATGATGCCGCTGCAGCAACTGGCCTACCGCCAGATGATGTACCTCGTCCTCATCCACTCCTGCATCACCGCCCTCACCGGCGGCCGCCTGCGCTGGCAGAAACTGAAGCGCACCGGTGAGGTCGGCACCCCCGCCGGGGCGAGCTGATGAGCTGGGAGCAGCAGGGCTTCGGCCAGGGGTACGGGCCGGGTCCGGATCAGGGAAACGGCTACGGACCGGGGCAGCAGGGCCACGAGTACGGGCATCCGTCGTCGTATCCGTACGGGTACGAGGGATACGACGGGTACGGGCAGCAGCCGTATCCGCAGCAGCCCTACGCACAGCAGTACGGGCAGCAGCCGTATCCGCAACAGCCGTATCCGCAGCAGCCCTGTGCGCAGGAGCACGCGCAGAACGCGGAGTACGGGCAGGGTGTCGCCGTCGACGAGACGGCGCCCCTGCCGGCGGTGGACGCGGACCCGGACCCGGGTCCCGTTCGGGATCCCGAGGCTCCGGCGACGGCCGGCACCGTCACCGAGAAGGTGACGGAGGAGCCCCCGCCCCGGTCCGAGCCCGCTGCTCCCCAACGCGACCGCTACTTCGACACGCTCCGCGCCCTCGCCCTGATCCGTGTCGTCGCCTACCACACGTTCGGCTGGGCCTGGGCGGGCATGGTCTTCCCCTCCATGGGGATCATGTTCGGCCTGGCCGGCACCCTGATGGCGAAGTCCCTGGAGCGTCCGGCGCTGAAGGTGGTGAAGAGCCGCTTCCGCCGGCTCCTTCCCCCCTTCTGGTTCTGGGGCGTCTTCGTCGTCCTGGCGATGCTGATCCACGACTGGATGCCGGGCTGGGAGATCGTCTACTGGGTCGTGCCGCTCGGCGACCCGCCGGGAATCGCCTGGGGCCAGCAGGCCTGGGAGATCCTCTGGTACCTGCGGACGTACCTCTGGTTCGTCCTGCTCTCCCCGCTGCTGCTACGGCTGTTCCGGCTCGCGCCGGTCCCCGTGCTGGCGCTCTCCCTCGCGCCGATCCTGGTGCTCACCTTCGTCTGGGCGGGCCCGGACAACCGCGTCGGCACCGCGATGTGGGACCTGTCGACGTACCTCTTCTGCTGGATGCTCGGCTTCGCGCACCGCGACGGCGTCCTCCAGCGCATGAAGCCGGCCCTGGTGGTCGTGATGTCGCTCGCGGCGATCGGGTTCGGCGGCTGGTACGCCTTCACCCACCAGACCGAGTTCGGCACCTACGACCTCGACGAGGACCCCCTCGCGCAGGCGTTCTGGTCGGCGGGCTTCGTCATGCTGCTGATGTGGGCGAAGGCGCACTTCGGGATCGACTTCGCCTGGCTCACCCGCTTCCGGCGCACGAACCGGATCGTCACCGTCTTCAACGCGCGCGCGGTGACGATCTACCTCTGGCACGAGATCGCCCTGATCCTGGCCGTGCCGCTGATCGACCGGTTCTGGGACATCCCCGCCTTCGAGAAGTACCTGCCGCTGGAGAGCCAGTGGTTCATGTTCAGCGTGGGCTGGCTGCTGATCGCCCTGTTCGTGCTGCTCTGCGGCTGGGTCGAGGACGTCGCGGCACGGAAGAAGCCGAGGCTCCTGCCGTGAGCCGGTGAGGAGGGGGCTGCCACAATGGGCGGGTGACCCGTGCTTCCCTGAACAAGCAGCCCCACGAAGTCGCCTCGATGTTCGACCGCGTGGCGGAACGGTACGACCTGACCAACGACGTCCTGTCGCTCGGCCAGGACCGGAGGTGGCGCAAGGAGGTCGCGAAGGCGGTCGACGCCCGCCCCGCCCAGAAGGTCCTGGACCTCGCAGCGGGTACGGCGACCTCCTCCCTTCCCTTCGCGCAGACCGGCGCCTACGTCGTCCCGTGCGACTTCTCCCTCGGCATGCTCCAGGTCGGAAAGAAGAACCACACCTGGCTGCCGTTCACCGCCGGGGACGCCACGCGACTGCCCTTCAAGGACGACGCCTTCGACGCCGTCACCATCTCCTTCGGCCTGCGCAACGTGCAGGACTTCGACGCGGCCCTGCGCGAGATGTACCGGGTGACCCGGCCCGGCGGACGCGTCGTGATCTGCGAGTTCTCGCACCCGACCTGGGCGCCGTTCCGGACCGTCTACACCGAGTACCTCATGCGCGCGCTGCCCCCGGTCGCCCGCGCGGTCTCCTCCAACCCGGACGCCTACGTCTACCTCGCCGAGTCCATCCGCGCCTGGCCCGATCAGCCCGCCCTCGCCGAACACCTGCGCAAGGCCGGCTGGTCGAAGGTCGCCTGGCGCAACCTGACCGGTGGCGTGGTGACCCTGCACCGGGGCTTCAAGGAAGCCTGAGGCACGGATCACGGATCACGGAACGCGGCCACGGCTCGGGCCTCGTGGGACGGCCGCGCGGCTCGGGCCGGCTGTGCGGCTCGGCCGGCTGCGTCGCCGCTACCCGGTGATCGCCTCGAAGGGACGGCCGGGCCGGTCCAGCTCGCGCTGCAGTCCGCCCCCGCCCGGTCTGGGCACCCGAGGCTCGCGCACGCCCGTGCCTCCGCCGCCCTCTCCTTCGCCGAACTCGAACCACACGGTGACGACGGCGCCGCGCGGCACCTCGACCCCGGGTGGCGGGTACTGCCGTACGACGTGGTCCACGACCGCGCGGTGGAACTCGGGCCGGTCCGGTGCGGCCAGCAGCACACCTTGCGCCGCGGCCGCCTCGCGCGCGTCCACGGCCATCAGACCGACGAGTCTCGGCACGCGCACGTCGGGTGTATTGGGTGGTATGAGCACAAATGTCACCCCCAGCGGTACTGGAAGGGTAACCGCACGGGGGTGTCGTCCGGAAGGGTCGAGTGTCTTTCTGTAGCCAAAGACTACGGAGAGTTACTTCCGGCTCGGGTGGCTGAGGTCACCAGGCGAGCCGGTAGCAGCGCCCCTCCCGCTTCGGCTCCGGTGTCGTGAAGACCTCCGCGAGCCGCATGCCCAGCCGCTCCGTGACGGCGATGGACCGGGCGTTGCGCGCGTCGACCATGGCCACCACCCCCGGCACCCCGGCCGCCCGCACCCGCTCCAGCGTCATCTGCGCGGCCGCCGTCACATACCCCTGCCCCCAGTGCTCCCGCCCGAGCCGCCACCCGATCTCGATCTCGCCCTTGGGGCCCCACTGCTGCGGCCACGGCTGGGCACCCGTGAACCCGATGACCCGGTCGTCCCGGTCCAGCATCGTCCACAGACAGAAGCCGTGCTCGGCGTCGTGCCGGCGCTGGCGGGCGGTGAGCTCCTCGTAGGCGGACAGTTCCGCGGACCTGCCGCCGTGGAACTCCATCACGTCCGGGTCGTCGAAGACCCGGTGCCAGGTGACCGCGTCCTCGTCGGTGGGGACACGCAGCCGTACTACGGGGAGAGCTCGGTTCACGGGGCAGCCCTTCAGCCGGGTGATCAATTCTGCTGAATAGACTGCCCATGTCCAGTGCCGGTCGGCACGAAGATTCCGAACTTGGGGAGATCCCGCCGTGACCGCCGTGAACGAGCTCCTCTCCGAAAGTACCGCCGATGTGATCGTCGTCGGCGCGGGGCCGAGCGGCTCCACGACCGCGTACTACCTCGCCAAGGCCGGACTCGACGTACTCCTCCTGGAGAAGACCGAGTTCCCGCGCGAGAAGGTGTGCGGCGACGGCCTCACCCCGCGAGCCACCAAGCAGCTCGTGGCCATGGGCATCGACATCTCCGAGGAGGCCGGCTGGCTGCGCAACAAGGGCCTGCGCATCATCGGCGGCGGGGTCCGCCTCCAGCTGGACTGGCCGGATCTCGCCTCCTTCCCCGACTACGGACTCGTCCGCAAGCGCGACGACTTCGACGAGCAGCTCGCCCGCCAGGCCCAGAAGGCGGGCGCCCGCCTCTACGAGCGCTGCAACGTCGGCGCCCCGATCGTCGACGAACGCACCGGCCACATCGTCGGCGTGCACGCCAAGCTGGGCGAGGAGAAGCGCGAAGTCACCTTCCGGGCCCCGCTCGTGGTGGCCGCCGACGGCAACTCCAGCCGTCTCTCGCTGGCGATGGGCCTGCACCGTCGCGAGGACCGCCCCATGGGCGTCGCGGTCCGCACCTACTTCACCTCCCCGCGCCACGAGGACGACTACCTGGAGTCCTGGCTGGAGCTGTGGGACCGCCGGGGCCCGGGCGAGGACCGCCTGCTGCCCGGCTACGGCTGGATCTTCGGCATGGGCGACGGGACGTCGAACGTCGGCCTGGGTGTGCTGAACACCTCCAACTCCTTCAAGGAGCTCGACTGGCGCGAGGTGCTCAAGGCCTGGTGCGCGTCCATGCCGCAGGACTGGGGTTACACCCCCGAAAACATGACCGGCCCGATCCGCGGCGCCGCCCTCCCCATGGCCTTCAACCGCAAGCCGCACTACACCAAGGGCCTGCTCCTGGTCGGCGACGCCGGCGGCCTGGTGAACCCCTTCAACGGCGAGGGCATCGCCTACGCCATGGAGTCCGGTCAGATCGTCGCCGACGTCATCGTGCAGGCTCACGCCCGCGCCACCCCCGCCCAGCGCGAACTGGCCCTTCAGCGCTACCCGCAGGTCCTCGCGGACACCTACGGCGGCTACTACTCGCTGGGCCGCGCCTTCGTGAAGCTCATCGGCAACCCGAAGGTCATGAAGATCGCGACCCAGCGCGGTCTGACCCACCCGCTGCTGATGAAGTTCACCCTCAAGATGCTCGCCAACCTGACGGACCCCACGGGCGGCGACGCGATGGACCGCATCATCAACGGCCTGAGCAAGGTGGCCCCGAAGGCCTGACCACGGCGGGGCCCCTCCGTAAGCGGAGCACCGGCGGCCCGGCGCGAAGCCCCTTCCCGCCGGCCCGCCATTTCGGCCTGCCACGCCGCCCGCCGGCCCACCACGTCAGCCGCCCGCCATGCCCGCCTGCCGCCCACCGGCCCGGCCTCGCGGCTGCGGCCCTACCGGGCCGGACCTAGCCGATCCGGCGCTGGATTGACGATGTGTCCGACATGTCGGTACATCATGCTCGATGTGACGCGACCCCGGCCCCGGCGGTGGCGCGGAGGGTGTCAGGCGTGGCCACGAGACCCGGCCGGCGCGCCCGTGCGCGGTCCCGGAACGGGGAGTGGTGCCTCCGGGTGTCCTGGAGGGCCAGGGGGCGGCTGAGGGCCTCTACGCGCGTCCTGGAAGCGGCTGCTGAGTCCTAGGGCGTGGCTGCTGAGCCCGTGCGTCAGGAGAGCGGCCGCGGCGCGCGGAGCCGCTCGTACCGGCCGCGCGCGTCGGCAGTGCCCGAAGGGCCGCTGCCCCCGAGCGGCTGCGGCCCTTGCGTGCGTGAGGTGCCCTCAGGGGCACCCGGGGGTGTCAGAGCACCCGTACCGCGCCGGTCGGCGGGTCGTACGACATCGGCTTCTCGGCCACACCGGTGGACGGGTTCTGCGCGCCGACGAACATGCCGTCGCCGACGTACACCGCCACGTGGTACGCGCTGCCCGCGCTGCCCCAGTAGAGGATGTCGCCCGGCAGCAGGTTGTCCAGCGACACCTGGGTGCCGAAGGTCGACTGGTCCTGCGAGACGCGCGGCAGGTCGACGCCGACCTGCTTGAAGGCGGTCTGCATGAGACCCGAGCAGTCCCAGGAGTTCGGGCCGGTGCCGCCGGAGACGTAGGCGTCGCCGATCTGTGCCTTCACGAAGGCGATGACGGCCGCGGCCGAACCCGTCGCCGTGGAGCTGCTCGTGCTGTCGGAGCTGCTGCTGCTCGACGTCGAGGTGAGCGTGGTCCGCTCGGCGGCGCGCGTGGCCCGCTCGGCGGCGGCCTTGCGGGCGGCCTCGGCCTTCTTCTTCGCCTCGGCCTTGGCGTCGGCGAGGTCCTTCTTGGCCTCCTTGGCGGCTGCGGTGGCGGCCGCGTCGCGCTCTGCCTGAAGCTGGTAGTTCGCCGCGGCCTGCTGCGTGGCCTGAGCGGACTGCGCGACCTGGGCGGCCAGGTCGCCCGTGAGGACGGGCAGTTCGAGCGTCTGCGTCACCGGCTCGGCGGCGTTGGCCGTGCCGGCTGCTGTGGCGACGGCCAGCGTGCCGAGGACACCACTGGCGACTCCGGCCCGCATCGCGATCGTCGACGCGCTGCGGCGGGGTTTCCGGTGGCTGCGTATGTGAGCGGTGTGGGACATGGGTACAACCGGTATCAGGGGCTCCTCCATACCTTCAAGAAACGTGTGCTGCGCCACAGTTGTTCAATGGGCGCCCCAAATTCCCTGGCCTGGGTTCTTTATTGACGCCGTAACGGACATTGCGGACGCAGGTGATCAAGCCTGTGATCATGGACTTTCGTCGTTACGCCCGGATTGCCCGCCACCTACCACCGGTGGAGACCGTTGGCCAAGCCCGGTTCTTAGGTGCCCCTCACGGATGTGGCGGAGGTCACGGAACGGTTACCGGAGCGGCCGCGTCCAGCGTGTCCGGCACGACCACCTCCGCTTGTGAACGCGTACACACGTCCACACCCCGCCCCCTCCTCCCCCTGATGTGTGAACGCGTGCCTCTATCAGGGCCCTGCGTCCATCACCAATTTGCATGCAAGGGAAGCCTCTTGATATGGAGACGACCTTCGATTCTTGCGGTGACGAGCGCAAATGTCACTTCTTGTGATCACTCTGACGCTTCACGTACGAAGATCACCGTCGATATGACTTCATGATCCTTCGTCAGGTGGTGGAGATCACAAAGCTTGTGTAATACCCCGTGTCGCAGATCACAGAGCGGCGGGCATAAGATGCGAGGCAGTTGGGCTTGTGACCTGCTTCACATGTTCGCGATCTTCGCCGGGACGGGCGGGGTTCGGGTGCCAGGGGCCGCAGAGTCCGACGTCATCGCCAGCAGTCAGTGCCGACTGAGAGGAGCGAGGAGCGGTGAACGCGTATGCGCCCATCCTCGTACTGGGAGCCCTCGGGGCAGGCTTTGCGATCTTCTCCGTGGTCATGGCCACGTTGATCGGGCCGAAGCGGTACAACCGCGCCAAGCTCGAGGCCTACGAGTGCGGTATCGAGCCGACCCCCACGCCGGCCGGCGGCGGGCGCTTCCCCATCAAGTACTACCTGACGGCGATGCTCTTCATCGTCTTCGACATCGAGATCGTCTTCCTCTACCCCTGGGCCGTCACCTTCGACGCCCTGGGTGTTTTCGGGCTCGTAGAGATGTTGCTCTTCGTGCTCACCGTCTTCGTCGCGTACGCGTACGTATGGCGGCGCGGCGGCCTGGAATGGGACTGAGGGGCCTTTAGCCATGGGACTCGAAGAAAAGCTGCCGAGCGGATTCCTGCTGACCACCGTCGAGCAGGCCGCGGGCTGGGTGCGCAAGGCGTCCGTCTTCCCCGCCACGTTCGGCCTCGCCTGCTGTGCCATCGAGATGATGACCACCGGCGCCGGCCGCTACGACCTGGCGCGCTTCGGTATGGAGGTCTTCCGGGGTTCGCCCCGCCAGGCGGACCTGATGATCGTCGCCGGCCGGGTGAGCCAGAAGATGGCGCCGGTGCTCCGGCAGGTCTACGACCAGATGCCGAACCCCAAGTGGGTCATCTCCATGGGCGTGTGCGCCTCCTCCGGCGGCATGTTCAACAACTACGCGATCGTCCAGGGCGTCGACCACATCGTGCCCGTCGACATCTACCTCCCGGGCTGCCCGCCGCGCCCCGAGATGCTCATGGACGCGATCCTCAAGCTCCACCACAAGATCCAGAACGGCAAGCTCGGCGTGAACGCCGAGGAGGCGGCCCGCGAGGCGGAGGAAGCGGCGCTCAAGGCCCTGCCCATGATCGAGATGAAGGGGCTGCTGCGGTGAGCGACGCAAACGGCACCCACGGCGCGAACGGCCCCGCGAACGGGTCGAACGGGGTGAACCCCGAGAAGGATCTCTCCGCCTCCAACCTGCCAGGTCAGCGCGGCCAGGGTGGTGAGGAGGTCCGTGTCCAGCGCGGCATGTTCGGCGCCAACAACGGCGGCGACACCTCCGGATACGGCGGCCTGGTCCGCTCCGTCCGGCTCCCGGGAGCGGCGAGCCGGCCCTACGGCGGCTGGTTCGACGAGGTCGCCGACGAACTCGAGGGCGCACTGGAGGAGCAGGGTCTGCTCCCCGCCAACGCGATCGAGAGGACGGTCGTCGACCGCGACGAGCTCACCTTCCAGATCGAGCGCGAGCACCTGCTCCGGGTGGCCCGCACCCTGCGAGACGACCCGGCCCTGCGCTTCGAGCTCTGCACCGGCGTCAGCGCCGTGCACTACCCGAACGACAAGGGGCGTGAGCTGCACGCCGTCTACCACCTGCGCTCGATCACCCACAACCGGTTGATCCGCCTGGAGGTCAGCGCCCCGGACGAGGACCCGCACATCCCGTCCCTGGTCTCCGTGTATCCCACGAACGACTGGCACGAACGCGAGACCTACGACTTCTTCGGGATCGTCTTCGACGGTCACCCGGCCCTGACGCGGATCATGATGCCGGACGACTGGCAGGGCCACCCGCAGCGCAAGGACTACCCCCTCGGCGGCATCCCCGTCGAGTACAAGGGCGCCCAGATCCCGGCTCCGGACCAGCGGAGGTCGTACTCATGAGCACGCAGTCAGCATCCGCCCGTGAGACCACCGAGGGCACTGTATATACGGTCACCGGTGGCGACTGGGACGAGGTCGTCCAGTCCGCGACCCGCGCCGACGACGAACGCATCATCGTCAACATGGGTCCCCAGCACCCCTCCACTCACGGGGTGCTCCGGCTGATCCTGGAGATCGAGGGCGAGACGGTCACCGAGGCCCGCTGCGGCATCGGCTACCTCCACACCGGCATCGAGAAGAACCTCGAGTACCGCACGTGGACCCAGGGCACCACGTTCGTGACGCGCATGGACTACCTGACGTCCTTCTTCAACGAGACCGCCTACTGTCTCGCCGTCGAGAAGCTCCTCGGTGTCGAGGACCAGATCACCGAGCGAGCCAAGATCATCCGGGTGCTCCTGATGGAGCTGAACCGGTTGTCCTCCCACCTGGTGTGCATCGCCACCGGCGGCATGGAACTCGGTGCCACCACGATCATGATCTACGGATTCCGTGATCGTGAAATGATTCTCGACATCTACGAGCTCATCACGGGCCTGCGGATGAACCACGCGTACATCCGCCCCGGCGGACTCGCCCAGGACCTGCCGCCCGGCGCGGTGGACCAGATCCGCGAGTTCGTGAAGAAGATGAAGAAGAACCTTCCCGAGTACGACAAGCTCGCCACCGGGAACCCCATCTTCAAGGCCCGTATGCAGGACGTCGGCTATCTCGACCTGGCCGGCTGCATGGCCCTCGGCGCCACCGGCCCGATCCTGCGGTCCACCGGCCTCCCGCACGACCTGCGCAAGGCGCAGCCGTACTGCGATTACGAGACATACGAATTCGATGTCCCGACCGCCGACTCCTGCGACTCCTACGGCCGCTTCCTGGTCCGCCTGGAGGAGATGCGCCAGTCGCTCCGGATCGTCGAGCAGTGCCTGGACCGGCTGCAGCCCGGCCCCGTCATGGTCGCCGACCGGAAGATCGCCTGGCCCGCCCAGCTCGCTCTGGGCCCCGACGGTCTGGGCAACTCCCTGGACCACATCAAGAAGATCATGGGCACCTCCATGGAGGCCCTGATCCACCACTTCAAGCTGGTGACCGAGGGATTCCGCGTCCCGCCGGGACAGGCGTACGCGGCCGTCGAGTCACCCAAGGGCGAACTCGGGGTGCATGCCGTCTCCGACGGAGGCACCCGCCCGTACCGGGTCCACTTCCGGGACCCGTCCTTCACCAACCTTCAGGCGATGGCAGCGATGTGCGAGGGCGGCCAGGTCGCCGACGTCATCGTCGCCGTCGCCTCCATCGACCCCGTTATGGGAGGCGTCGACCGGTGACCACCTCTTCTTCCGAGCGGGGCGTCAGCCTGGGTATGCCCGAACTGCCCGCGCCCGCCTACCCGGACGACGTCCGGGCCCGGCTGGAGGCGGATGCGCGCGAGATCATCGCCCGCTATCCCGACTCCCGGTCCGCGCTCCTGCCGTTGCTGCATCTCGTGCAGTCGGAGGAGGGGCACGTCACGCGCACCGGGATGCAGTTCTGCGCGGACGTGCTGAAACTGACCACGGCCGAGGTCACCGCGGTCGCCACCTTCTACACCATGTACCGGCGCCGCCCCAGCGGTGACTACCAGGTGGGCGTCTGCACCAACACGCTGTGCGCGGTGATGGGCGGCGACGCGATCTTCGAACAGCTCCAGGAGCACCTGGGCATCGGCAACGGCGAGACCACCGACGACGGCAAGATCACCCTGGAGCACATCGAGTGCAACGCGGCCTGTGACTTCGCGCCGGTCGTGATGGTCAACTGGGAGTTCTTCGACAACCAGACCGTGCAGAGCGCGAAGCGCCTGGTGGACGACCTGCGGATCGGTCACACCGTCTCGCCGACGCGGGGTGCGCCGCTGTGCACCTTCAAGGAGACCGCCCGGATCCTGGCGGGCTTCCCCGACGAGCGGGACGGGGCCGTCGAGGCGAGCGGCAGTGCGGGGCCGGCGTCACTGGTGGGTCTTCGCCTGGCAAGGGGAGAGACCGCACCCGCGCGCGTGGTCCACCCGCGGGACGGCGGGCCGCACGACGAGCCGCAGGACCGTGCGGTGCACGAGCCGTCGCCCGCGGAGCACCGGAGTTCGCACGACGCGCCACAGGACACGTCGGCCTCCGACCCGGCTCACCCGGCAGGACCTACCGCCGAGGAGGGGGAGTGATGACCTTGGCACCCGAGTTGAAAGGCAGCAGCCCGGAGAAGCTGCTCGCACCCGTGCTGTCGGCCTTCTGGGACGAGGACCGGTCCTGGAGTCTGGACGTCTACCGAAGGCACGAAGGGTACGAGGGCCTCCGCAAGGCACTCGCCATGTCGCCGGACGACCTGATCGCGTACGTCAAGGAGTCCGGTCTGCGAGGGCGGGGCGGCGCGGGATTCCCGACGGGAATGAAATGGCAGTTCATTCCGCAGGGTGATGGAAAGCCGCACTATCTAGTTGTCAACGCCGACGAATCGGAGCCCGGGACCTGCAAGGACATCCCGCTCCTCTTCGCGAACCCGCACAGCCTCATCGAGGGCATTGTGATCGCGTGTTATGCCATCAGGTCGTCTCATGCCTTCATCTATCTGCGTGGTGAAGTCGTCCCCGTTCTGCGGCGGTTGCACGAGGCCGTGCGCGAGGCCTACGCGGCGGGCTACCTCGGCGAGAACATCCTGGGCAGCGGACTCGACCTCGAACTCACCGTGCACGCCGGCGCCGGCGCGTACATCTGCGGTGAGGAGACCGCGCTGCTCGACTCGCTCGAAGGCCGCCGTGGTCAACCGCGGCTGCGCCCTCCTTTCCCTGCTGTCGCGGGCCTCTATGCGTGCCCGACTGTGGTGAATAACGTCGAATCGATCGCGTCAGTTCCCGCGATTCTGCAAAACGGCAAAGAATGGTTCAGGTCGATGGGAAGCGAGAAGTCCCCGGGCTTCACGCTCTACTCGCTCAGCGGCCATGTCGCCGGACCCGGCCAGTACGAGGCCCCGCTCGGTATCACCCTCCGCCAGCTCCTCGAGATGAGCGGCGGAATGCGACCCGGGCACCGGCTCAAGTTCTGGACACCGGGCGGCTCCTCGACGCCGATGTTCACCGAGGAGCACCTCGACGTCCCTCTCGACTACGAAGGAGTGGGTGCCGCGGGTTCCATGCTCGGCACCAAAGCTCTCCAGTGTTTCGACGAGACGACCTGCGTCGTTCGGGCCGTCACCCGGTGGACCGAGTTCTACGCCCACGAGTCCTGCGGCAAGTGCACCCCGTGCCGTGAAGGAACGTACTGGCTCGTGCAGTTGCTGCGGGACATCGAGGCCGGCAAGGGAGTCCTCTCCGACCTCGACAAGCTCAACGACATCGCCGACAACATCAACGGCAAGTCCTTCTGCGCCCTCGGCGACGGCGCCGCCTCGCCGATCTTCTCCTCGCTCAAGTACTTCCGCGAGGAGTACGAGCAGCACATCACGGGCCGCGGCTGCCCCTTCGACCCGGCCAAGTCGACGGTCTGGGCCGACAAGCACACGGAGGTGAACGCATGACGGTGACCACCAGCGCTCCCTCCGGAGGCGGCGAGGCGGCGGTCCCGCCGGAAGATCTCGTGACGCTGACGATCGACGGCGCCGAGATCAGCGTGCCCAAGGGCACCCTGGTCATCCGGGCAGCCGAGCAACTCGGCATCGAGATCCCGCGCTTCTGCGACCATCCCCTCCTCGATCCGGTCGGCGCGTGCCGGCAGTGCATCGTCGAGGTCGAGGGCCAGCGCAAGCCGATGGCGTCCTGCACGATCACGTGCACGGACGGCATGGTGGTGAAGACCCAGCTCAGCTCACCGGTGGCCGAGAAGGCACAGCACGGTGTGATGGAGCTGCTCCTCATCAACCACCCGCTGGACTGCCCGGTCTGCGACAAGGGCGGTGAGTGCCCCCTGCAGAACCAGGCCGTGTCGCACGGCCAGGCCGAGTCCCGCTTCGAGGGCAGGAAACGGACCTACGAGAAGCCCCTGCCGATCTCCACGCAGGTGCTGCTCGACCGTGAACGGTGCGTGCTGTGCGCGCGTTGCACCCGCTTCTCCAACCAGGTGGCGGGCGACCCGATGATCGAGCTGATCGAGCGGGGCGCGCTCCAGCAGGTGGGCACCGGCGAGGGCGACCCCTTCGAGTCGTACTTCTCCGGGAACACCATCCAGATCTGCCCGGTCGGCGCGCTGACCTCGGCGGCGTACCGATTCCGCTCCCGGCCCTTCGACCTGGTCTCCTCGCCGTCGGTCTGCGAGCACTGCTCCGGCGGCTGCGCCACGCGCACCGACCACCGGCGTGGCAAGGTCATGCGGCGCCTGGCCGCCAACGACCCCGAGGTCAACGAGGAGTGGATCTGCGACAAGGGGCGGTTCGCGTTCCGGTACCCCCAGCAGCGGGACCGGCTCGAAACGCCTCTGGTGCGCGACGCCGAGGGGGACCTCGTACCGGCTTCCTGGCCGGAGGCGTTGCAGATCGCGGCCCAGGGCCTGCTGGCTTCGCGTGGCAGGACCGGTGTCCTGGCCGGCGGCCGCCTCACCATCGAGGACGCCTACGCGTACAGCAAGTTCACGCGCGTGGCGCTCGACACCAACGACATCGACTTCCGCGCGCGCGTGCACAGCAGTGAGGAGGCCGACTTCCTGGCCGCCCACATCGCGGGCCGCGGCCGTGACCTCGACGGTACGGGCGTCACGTACACCTCCCTGGAGAAGGCGCCCGCCGTCCTGCTGGTCGGGTTCGAGTCGGAGGAGGAGGCGCCCGGCGTCTTCCTGAGGCTGCGCAAGGCCTGGCGCAAGCACGGACAACGGGTGTTCTCGCTGGCCACACACGTCACGCGGGGCCTGGAGAAGGCGGGCGGCACGCTGCTGTCGGCCGCCCCGGGCACCGAGACCGAATGGCTGGACGCGCTCGCGGGCGGCGTCGGCCTGGAGGACGCGGGCGGCCAGGCCGCCGAGGCGCTGCGGGCCGAAGGCGCGGTGATCGTCGTCGGCGAGCGGCTGGCCGGTGTGGCCGGCGGTCTCACCGCCGCCGTGCGGGCCGCCGCGGCGACCGGCGCCCGACTGGTGTGGATCCCACGCCGGGCGGGCGAGCGGGGCGCGATCGAGGCGGGCGCGCTGCCGTCGCTGCTGCCGGGCGGCCGCCCGGCCACCGACCCGCGCGCGCGTGAGGAGGTCGCCGCGGCCTGGGGACTGGCCGAGCTTCCGCACCGCTACGGCCGGGACACCGGGCAGATCGTCGAGGCCG
The DNA here is from genome assembly GCF_045041255.1 of Streptomyces sp. NBC_00080. Lineage (NCBI taxonomy): Bacteria > Bacillati > Actinomycetota > Actinomycetes > Kitasatosporales > Streptomycetaceae > Streptomyces > Streptomyces sp. NBC_00080. The sequence continues at coordinate 4,034,941 of NZ_CP108235.1, read as the reverse complement.
CCGCGTCCGGCGAACTTCAGGCGCTGCTCGTCGCGGGCGTGGAGGTCGCGGACCTGCCCGACCCGGCACGCGCGCGTGCGGCGCTGGCCGAGGCGGGCTTCGTCGTGTCGCTGGAACTGCGGCCCGGCGAGGTCACCGAGCACGCCGATGTCGTCCTCCCGGTGGCCGCGGTCGCCGAGAAGGCCGGCACCTTCCTCAACTGGGAAGGCAGGGTCCGTTTCTTCGAGGCGGCACTGAAGCCCGACCAGATGACACGCCGACCGGCGCCCGCCGACGCGCGCGTGCTCCAGATGCTCGCCGACGCCATGGACGTCCACCTCGGTTTGCCGGACCTGCGCACCGCGCGCGCGGAGCTCGACCGGCTCGGCGCGTGGGACGGGCCTCGGGCCTCCGAGTCCCTGGAGACCGCCGCCCATCTGCCGCGTCCCGCCGCGGGGGAGGCCGTCCTCGCCGGACACCGCCTGCTCCTCGACCAGGGTGTCCTCCAGCAGGGGGACGAGGCGCTCGCCGGGACGCGGCACGCCGCACGCGCGCGCGTATCGCCCGCCACGGCCGCCGAAGTCGGCGTCAAGGACGGCGACATCCTTGCCGTGACCGGGCCCGCGGGGGTGGTCGAACTCCCGCTGCTGATCACGCAGATGCCCGATCGGGTCGTCTGGCTCCCGCTGAACTCCACGGGCAACGGCGTCGCCTCCGACTCCGGGGCGACGCCCGGCGCCCTTGTCCGCATCGGCCCGGCGACGCTCATCGCCGACGCGCCCAAGGAGGTGGAGGCATGAGCCCGTACCTCGCCGCTGAAGACCTCTCGATGTTCGGCCACGACCCCTGGTGGCTGGTCGTCGTCAAGGCCGTCTTCTGCTTCGCGTTCCTGATGGTGACCGTGCTGTTCTCCATCGTCTGGGAGCGCAAGGTCGTCGCCTGGATGCAGCTGCGGGTCGGACCCAACCGGCACGGTCCCTGGGGCATGCTCCAGTCCCTCGCCGACGGCATCAAGCTGATGCTGAAGGAAGACCTCATCGTCAAGCGCGCGGACAAGGCGGTGTACATCCTCGCGCCGATCATCGCGGCGATCCCGGCCTTCATGGCGATCGCGGTGATCCCCTTCGGTCCGGCCGGCAACGAGGTCTCGATCTTCGGCCAGCGCACCACGATGCAGCTGACCGACCTGCCGATCGCGATGCTCTACATCCTCGCGGTCGCCTCGATCGGCATCTACGGCATCGTGCTGGCGGGCTGGAGTTCCGGCTCCACCTACCCGCTGCTGGGCGGACTGCGGTCCTGCGCGCAGATGATCTCCTACGAGATCGCGATGGGCGCCGCGTTCGCCTCGGTGTTCCTCTACTCGGGGTCCATGTCGACGTCGACGATCGTCGAGGGGCAGCAGGACCGCTGGTACATCCTGCTGTTGCCTGTCTCCTTCATCCTCTACATCGTCACGATGGTCGGCGAGACCAACCGCGCCCCCTTCGACATGCCGGAGTCCGAGGGCGACCTGGTCGGCGGCTTCAACACCGAGTACTCGTCGATCAAGTTCGCGCTGTTCATGCTCGCCGAGTACGTGAACATGGTGACGGTCTCCGCGGTGGCGACCACCCTCTTCCTCGGCGGCTGGCGGGCTCCCTGGCCGATCAGCACCTTCTGGGAGGGCGCGAACCACGGCTGGTGGCCGATGCTCTGGTTCGTCGTCAAGGTGCAGCTGCTGTTGTTCTTCTTCATCTGGCTGCGCGGCACGCTGCCCCGCGTCCGCTACGACCAGCTGATGAAGCTCGGCTGGAAGGTCCTGATCCCCGTCTCGGTGACGTGGCTGATGCTCGTCGCGACCGTACGGACCCTGCGCAACGAGAACTACGACTTCGCCGAGATCGCTCTCTACGTCTGCGGCGGCGTCCTGACCCTGTTGCTGCTCTCCTTCATCGCGGACATGTTCCGCAACGCGGGCAAGGAGGCGCAGGCCCCCGCCGAGCCTGTCGGCTTCGACCCGATGGCGGGCGGGTTCCCCGTACCGCCGCTGCCGGGACAGGAGTTGCCGCCGGTACCCCGACGCCGCCCCCACCAGGAGCGAGAGCTCATTGTCAGTGGTGGAGTGGACACTGTGAGTGACGGATCGCTGGATGGAAAGGAGACGTCCGATGGCTGAGGAGCCCAAGGAGGCCGGGCAGACGAAGCCTGGCTTCCAGAACCCCGTGGCCGGCTTCGCCGTGACCTTCAAGGCCATGTTCAAGAAGCGGCTGACCGAGCAGTACCCGGAGGAGCAGAAGACCACAGCTCCCCGCTTCCACGGACGGCACCAGCTCAACCGCCATCCGGACGGCCTGGAGAAGTGCGTCGGCTGCGAGCTGTGCGCCTGGGCCTGCCCCGCCGACGCCATCTATGTCGAGGGCGCGGACAACACCGACGAGGAGCGCTACTCCCCGGGCGAGCGGTACGGGCGGGTCTACCAGATCAACTACGCCCGCTGCATCCTGTGCGGCCTGTGCATCGAGGCATGCCCCACGCGCGCGTTGACGATGACCAACGAGTTCGAGCTCGCCGACTCCAGCCGCGCCAACCTGATCTACACCAAGGAACAACTGCTCGCCGGCCTCGAAGAGGGCATGGTCGACTCGCCCCACGCGATCTACCCGGGTACGGACGAGCAGGACTACTACCGGGGTCTGGTGACGGAGGCGGCGCCCGGCACGGAACAGCAGCCGGCCGTCTCCAAGGGCGAGGGCCCGCAGGAGGCCGCCGCGACGTCCGGCGCGGACGATCCGACGTCGGAGGAGGTGGTCGGCCGATGAGCGCGCAACTCGCCGCCTACTCCACCTCGACCGGCGAGGCCTTCCAGTTCTGGGTGCTCGGCACCGTCGCGGTGATCGGCGCCCTGTGCACCGTCTTCATGAAGAAGGCCGTGCACAGCGCGCTCTGCCTGGCCGGCACCATGATCGTCCTGGCGGTGTTCTACCTCGCCAACGGCGCCTACTTCCTCGGCATCGTGCAGATCGTCGTCTACACCGGCGCGATCATGATGCTGTTCCTGTTCGTGGTGATGCTCGTCGGCGTCACGGCGGCGGACTCGCTGAAGGAGACCATCAAAGGCCAGCGCTGGCTGGCCCTCGTCAGCGGCCTCGGCTTCGGCCTCCTGCTGATCGCCGGCATCGGCAACGCCTCCCTGACGGAGTTCAACGGCCTCGCCGAGGCGAACGCGAACGGCAATGTGGAGGGCCTCGCCGCCCTCATCTTCACCAAGTACGTCTTCGCCTTCGAAATCACCGGAGCCCTGCTCATCACGGCCACGGTCGGCGCCATGGTGCTCACCCACCGCGAGCGCACCGAGCGGGCCAAGACCCAGCGGGAGCTGGCCGAAGAGCGTGTCCGTGAGGGCAAGCACGTTCCGCCGCTGCCCGCGCCTGGTGTGTACGCGCGGCACAACGGCGTGGACATCCAGGGGCTGCTGCCCGACGGCACTCCCTCGGAGCTCACGGTCAGCAAGACGCTGCGCGACCGCGGTCAGATCCGGGACGTGTCCGCCGACGCCCTGAACGACCTCAAGGCCCTGGAGCAGCGCGCTGAGGAGCGCCTGGAGCGCGCCGCCATCGAGCCGCCACACCTGAAGCGGACCGAGGAGGCGTCGAAGTGAACCCCGTCAACTACCTCTATCTCGCGGCACTGTTGTTCACGATCGGTGCGACGGGCGTGCTGATCAGGCGCAACGCGATCGTCGTCTTCATGTGTATCGAGCTGATGCTCAACGCCTGCAACCTCGCGTTCGTCACCTTCTCCCGGATGCACGGCAATCTCGACGGCCAGATCATCGCCTTCTTCACGATGGTCGTCGCCGCCGCGGAGGTCGTGGTCGGACTCGCGATCATCGTGTCGCTGTTCCGTTCCCGCCACTCGGCCTCGGTCGACGACGCCAGCCTGATGAAGCTGTAAGGGGTCGGAAGAATCGTGGAGAACCTGATTGCGCTGCTGATCGCGGCGCCCCTGCTCGGAGCGGCCGTCCTTCTGGTCGGCGGCCGTCGGCTCGACGCCGTCGGCCACTGGGTCGGCACGCTCCTGTCGTCCGTCTCCTTCGTGTTCGGTGTCATCCTCTTCAGCGACCTGCTGAGCAAGGACGCCGAGGACCGGACGCTGACGCAGCACCTGTTCAGCTGGATCCCGGTCGAGGGCTTCCAGGCGGACGTCGCCTTCCGCCTAGACCAGCTGTCGATGACGTTCGTGCTGCTGATCACGGGTGTCGGCTCGCTGATCCACCTGTACTCGATCGGGTACATGGAGCACGACGAGCGGCGCCGCCGCTTCTTCGGCTATCTGAACCTGTTCCTGGCGGCGATGCTCCTGCTCGTCCTCGCCGACAACTACCTGCTGCTGTACGTCGGCTGGGAGGGCGTCGGGCTCGCGTCCTACCTGCTCATCGGCTTCTGGCAGCACAAGCCCAGTGCCGCCACCGCCGCGAAGAAGGCCTTCCTGGTCAACCGCGTCGGCGACATCGGCCTGTCGATCGCCATCATGCTGATGTTCACCACCTTCGGGACCTTCGCCTTCGGCCCGCTGCTGGGGGCGGAGGGCGAGCCCGGCATCGCGGGTGACGCGAGTGAGGGCAAGCTGACCGCCATCGCCCTGATGCTGCTGCTCGCCGCGTGCGGCAAGTCCGCCCAGGTGCCGCTCCAGTCCTGGCTCGGGGACGCGATGGAGGGCCCGACCCCGGTCTCGGCCCTCATCCACGCGGCGACGATGGTGACGGCGGGTGTGTACCTGATCGTCCGCTCGGCGGCCGTCTTCAACGGCGCACCCGACGCGCAGCTCGTCGTCACCGTCGTCGGTGCCGTCACGCTGCTGTTCGGTGCGATCGTCGGTTGCGCGAAGGACGACATCAAGAAGGCGTTGGCCGGCTCGACCATGTCGCAGATCGGCTACATGGTGCTGGCCGCGGGCCTCGGCCCCATCGGCTATGTCTTCGCGATCATGCACCTGGTGACGCACGGCTTCTTCAAGGCCGGGCTGTTCCTCGGCGCGGGTTCGGTCATGCACGGCATGAACGACGAGGTCGACATGCGCAGGTACGGCGGCCTGCGCACGTACATGCCGATCACCTTCGTCACCTTCGGACTCGGCTACCTCGCGATCATCGGCTTCCCCGGTCTGTCCGGCTTCTTCTCCAAGGACAAGATCATCGAGGCGGCGTTCGCCAAGGGCGGTACCGAGGGCTGGATCCTCGGCGGCTGCGCCCTGCTCGGCGCGGCCATCACCGCGTACTACATGACGCGCGTGATGCTGATGACGTTCTTCGGTGAGAAGCGCTGGCAGCCCGACGCGGACGGCCACGAGCCGCACCCGCACGAGTCCCCGAAGTCCATGACGATCCCGATGATCGTGCTGGCGTTCGGATCGGTCTTCGCCGGTGGGTTCTTCAGCATCGGTGACCGCTTCCTGCACTGGCTGGAGCCTGTCACGGGCCACAGCCACGGCGACTCCCCGGTCAGCGCCCTGACGGTCACCCTCGCCACCATGGTGGTGCTCGTGATCGGCGTGGCGATCGCCTACGCCCAGTACGGCCGTCGCCCCGTCCCGGTCGTCGCCCCGCGCGGGTCGCTGCTCACCCGGGCCGCCCGGCGTGACCTCTACCAGGACGACTTCAACCACGTCGTCCTGGTCCGCGGCGGCGAGCACCTCACGCGCTCCCTGGTCTACGTCGACCACACCCTGGTCGACGGAGTCGTCAACGGCACGGCGGCCTCGGTCGGCGGCCTCTCCGGGCGCCTGCGCCGGCTCCAGAACGGCTTCGCGCGGTCGTACGCGGTCTCGATGTTCGGCGGTGCGGCGCTCCTCATCGCCGCGACCCTGCTGATGAGGGCGGTCTGATACCGATGTCCTTTCCTCTGCTGACAGCGACGGCGGCGCTCCCGGCGATCGGGGCGGTCGCCACGGCCGCCGTACCGGCCGCCCGGCGCAACGCCGCCAAATCGCTGGCCCTGGTGTTCTCTCTGGCGACACTCGCCCTGGCGATCGTCGTCCTGGTCCGCTTCGACCCGGACGGCGGCCGCTACCAGCTCACCGAATCCCACTCCTGGATCGCGGACTTCGGGGTCAGGTACGAGCTGGGCGTGGACGGCATCGGGGTCGCGCTCGTCGCGCTGACCGCGCTGCTGATCCCGTTCATCATTCTCGCGGGCTGGCACGACGCCGACCCACTGGAGACGGGCAGTAAGCGCTGGCGGCCGACCCAGGGCTTCTTCGCCCTGATCCTGGCCGTCGAGGCGATGGTGATCATCTCCTTCGAGGCGACCGACGTCTTCCTCTTCTACATCTTCTTCGAAGCCATGCTGATCCCGATGTACTTCCTCATCGGCGGCTTCGGGGACCGTGCCCACGAGCACGGCGAGGAGGTGGCGTCCACGCAAAGGTCGTACGCGGCCGTGAAGTTCCTCCTGTACAACCTGGTCGGCGGCCTGATCATGCTGGCCGCGGTGATCGGCCTCTATGTGGTGGCCGGGAACTTCTCGCTCACGCAGATCGCCGAGGCCCGCGCCAACGGAACGCTCGACATGGCGACGAACACCGAACGCTGGCTGTTCCTGGGCTTCTTCTTCGCCTTCGCCGTGAAGGCGCCCCTGTGGCCGCTGCACACCTGGCTGCCCAACGCCATGGGTGAGGCGACCACCCCGGTCGCCGTGCTCATCACGGCGGTCGTCGACAAGGTCGGCACCTTCGCGATGCTCCGGTTCTGCCTCCAGCTGTTCCCGGAGGCGAGCAAGTGGGCGACGCCCGCCATCCTCGTCCTCGCGGTGATCAGCATCATCTACGGGGCGCTGCTCGCCGTGGGCCAGCGGGACATCAAGCGGCTGGTGGCGTACGCGTCGATCTCGCACTTCGGGTTCATCATCCTGGGCATCTTCGCGATGACCAGCCAGGGTCAGTCCGGCGCGACGCTGTACATGGTCAACCACGGCATCTCGACAGCCGCCCTGATGCTGGTCGCGGGCTTCCTGATCTCCCGGCGCGGCTCGCGGCTCATCGCCGACTACGGCGGGGTGCAGAAGGTCGCCCCGGTGCTCGCCGGCACGTTCCTGATCGGCGGTCTGGCGACGCTCTCGCTGCCGGGACTCGCGCCCTTCGTGAGCGAGTTCCTGGTCCTGGTCGGCACGTTCGCGCGCTACCCGGCGATCGGCATCATCGCCACCTTCGGCATCGTCCTCGCCGCGCTCTACACGCTCGTCCTGTACCAGCGGACGATGACGGGCCCGGTGAAGCCCGAGGTCTCGGCGATGCCCGACCTGCGCGCGCGTGAGCTCGTGGTCGTCGCCCCGCTGATCGTGCTGTTGATCTTCCTGGGCGTCTACCCGAAGCCCGTCACGGACATCGTGAATCCGGCGGTCAAGCAGACCTTGTCCGACGTACACAAGAAGGACCCCCAGCCCGAGGTGGAGGCGGCCAAGTGAGCGCATCAGCCGTCCACAGCCTGTGGACAACGGCGGCAACCGCGGCCGAACCGATCTCGAAGATCGACTCGCCGAAGATCGAGTACGGGCAATTGTCGCCCACCTTGATCGTCTTGGGCGCGGCGATCATCGGAGTGCTGGTCGAGGCGTTCGTGCCGCGCAAGCACCGCTACTACGCACAGTTGTTCGTATCCGTCGTGGCGCTGGCCGCCGCCTTCGCCGCGGTGGTCGCGCTGGCGGAGGGCGGGTACGGCACCACGAAGGCACGCATCGCGGCCATGGGCGCGATCGCGGTCGACGGACCGGCCCTCTTCCTTCAGGGCACGATCCTGCTGGCCTCCCTCGTCGGCCTGTTCACCTTCGCCGAACGGCGCCTCGACCCCGAGGTGCACGGCAACCGGGTCGACTCCTTCGCCGCCCAGGCGGCCTCCGTGCCCGGCAGCGACAGTGAACAGGCCGCGGTCAAGGCCGGGTTCACGACGACCGAGGTCTTCCCGCTGCTGCTGTTCGCGGTCGCCGGCATGCTGGTCTTCCCCTCGGCCAACGACCTGCTGACCCTGTTCATCGCCCTGGAAGTCTTCTCGCTGCCGCTGTACCTCCTGTGCGCACTGGCCCGCCGCAAGCGGCTCATGTCGCAGGAAGCCGCGGTGAAGTACTTCCTCCTCGGCGCGTTCGCCTCCGCGTTCACCCTCTTCGGTATCGCTCTGCTGTACGGGTACGCGGGCTCGGTGTCCTACGGCACGATCGCGCAGGTCGTCGACGGCACCGTCCAGAACGTGAACCCGGCGCTCGCCGACACCATGGGCAACGACGCGCTGCTCCTCGTCGGCGCCGCGATGATCGTCATGGGGCTGCTGTTCAAGGTGGGCGCGGTGCCGTTCCACATGTGGACACCCGACGTCTACCAGGGCGCTCCGACCCCGGTCACCGGCTTCATGGCCGCGGCGACGAAGGTGGCCGCCTTCGGCGCGCTGCTGCGTCTCCTCTACGTCGTCCTGCCCGGCCTGCGCTGGGACTGGCGGCCGGTCATGTGGGGCGTCGCGATCATCACCATGCTGGGCGGCGCGATCGTCGCGATCACGCAGACCGACATCAAGCGGCTGCTGGCGTACTCGTCCATCGCGCACGCCGGATTCATCCTCGCGGGTGTCATCGCGACCACTCCGGACGGCGTCTCGTCGGTTCTCTTCTACCTGGCCGCGTACTCGTTCGTGACGATCGGCGCGTTCGCCGTGGTCACCCTCGTGCGCGACGCCGGCGGCGAGGCGACCCACCTGTCCAAGTGGGCCGGGCTCGGGCGCAGGTCACCCCTGGTGGCGGCCGTGTTCGCGGTGTTCCTGCTGGCCTTCGCCGGTATCCCGCTGACCTCCGGGTTCGCCGGTAAGTTCGCCGTGTTCAAGGCGGCGGCGGAGGGCGGCGCGGCCCCGCTGGTCGTGGTCGGTGTGATCTCGTCGGCGATCGCGGCGTTCTTCTACATCCGCGTGATCGTGCTGATGTTCTTCAGCGAGCCGCGGCCCGAGGGCCCGACCGTCGCCGTTCCGTCCCCGCTGACGATGACGGCGATCGCGGTCGGTGTGGCGGTCACGCTGGTGCTCGGCGTGGCACCGCAGTACTTCCTGGACCTGGCGAACCAGGCGGGAGTGTTCGTTCGCTGAGCCGCTCCGAGCAGGTGCGCCGACCTGCGTGTGCCTGTACGACGGGCCCGGTTCCCCAGGTGGGGGCCGGGCCCGTCGGCGTCGCACAGACGATCGGGTGCGGGGATTTTCCCGTGCCCGTCACCCGGAGTCACCGGAACGAGCCTGTGGATAACTCCGGCGCTGTCAGTCCGGACCCCTATCGTGGAGGCAGTGGTCGAGGGACGACGTACGGGGGACCAGACGATGGGCGGGACAGGTGGGATCAGCGCGATGACAGCGATCACCGGGACACCGGAGCGGACCGAGAGCGAGGCGCTGGCCACGCTGCACCGGGTCTTCGGATACGACGCCTTCCGTGGCGAGCAGGAAGCGGTCATCGAGCACGTGGTGGCCGGCGGGGACGCGGTCGTCCTCATGCCCACCGGCGGCGGCAAATCGCTGTGCTACCAGATCCCTGCCCTGGTCAGGCCGGGTACAGGCATTGTCGTCTCGCCGCTGATCGCGCTGATGCAGGACCAGGTGGACGCGCTGCGGGCACTCGGCGTGAACGCCGGGTTCATGAACTCCACGCAGGACTTCGACGAGCGGCGGGTGGTCGAGGCCGAGTTCCTCGCCGGCGAGCTGGACCTGCTCTACCTGGCGCCGGAGCGACTGCGCCTGGACTCCACGCTGAACCTCCTCTCCCGCGGCAAGATCGCGGTCTTCGCGATCGACGAGGCGCACTGCGTCTCCCAGTGGGGCCACGACTTCCGTCCCGACTACCTGTCCCTCTCGCTGCTCGGCGAGCGCTGGCCGGACGTCCCGCGGCTCGCCCTCACGGCGACGGCCACCCGCGCGACGCACGAGGAGATCACCCAGCGGCTGAACATGCCGTCCGCCCGGCACTTCGTGGCGAGCTTCGACCGACCCAACATCCAGTACCGGATCGTGCCGAAGGCCGACCCCAAGAAGCAGCTGCTGAGCTTCCTGCGCGAGGAGCACGCGGGCGACGCGGGCATCGTGTACTGCCTCTCGCGCAACTCCGTCGAGAAGACGGCCGAGTTCCTCTCCCGCAACGGCGTCGAGGCGGTGCCCTACCACGCGGGTCTGGACGCGGGCACGCGTGCGGCGCACCAGTCCCGCTTCCTGCGGGAGGACGGCCTGGTCGTGTGCGCGACCATCGCCTTCGGCATGGGCATCGACAAGCCGGACGTACGGTTCGTCGCCCACCTCGACCTGCCCAAGTCGATCGAGGGCTACTACCAGGAGACGGGGCGTGGCGGCCGCGACGGACTGCCCTCCACCGCATGGATGGCGTACGGCCTCAACGACGTCATACAGCAGCGCAAGCTGATCCAGTCCGGTGAGGGTGACGAGGCCTTCCGTCGGCGGGCCGCCGCGCACCTGGACTCGATGCTGGGGCTGTGCGAGACCGCCCAGTGCCGCCGCGGACAGCTCCTCGCCTACTTCGGCCAGGAACCGGAGCCGGCGGGCTGCGGAAACTGCGACACCTGCCTCACACCCCCGGAGACCTGGGACGGCACCGTCGCGGCCCAGAAGGTGCTGTCGACGGTGGTGCGGCTCCAGCGGGAGCGCGGGCAGAAGTTCGGCGCGGTGCAGATCATCGACATCCTGACGGGCAAGCGCTCGGCCAAGGTGATCCAGTTCGACCATGACCAGCTGTCGGTGTTCGGCATCGGTGAGGACCTCTCCGAAGGCGAATGGCGCGGCGTCGTGCGGCAGTTGCTGGCGCAGGGGCTGCTCGCGGTCGAGGGCGAGTACGGCACGCTGGTGCTGACGGAGGCCAGCGGTTCGGTACTCCGCCGCGAGCGGGACGTGCCGCTGCGCAAGGAGCCGAAGAAGCCGGCGACCTCGAAGGCGTCGGGCTCTTCCTCCTCCGGCAGGAGCAAGTCCAAGGCCGCCGTGGCCGAGCTGCCCGAGGAACTGGTGCCGGCGTTCGAGGCCCTGCGCGCCTGGCGTGCGGAACAGGCCCGTGAGCAGGGCGTCCCGGCGTACGTCATCTTCCACGACGCCACGCTCCGGGAGATCGCCACGGCCTGGCCGACCTCGGTGCGGCAGCTCGGCGGCATCAGCGGGGTCGGCGAGAAGAAGCTGGTGACGTACGGGGAGGGCGTGATCGCGGTGCTGGCCTCGCTGGGCGGGACACCGGGCACCGCCGCTCCGGGGACGGCGGAGACCTCCGCTCCGGTGCCGGCTTCGGGTGTCGGGGCCGGCGCCAGAACCGGCGCCGGAGCGGATCAGGGTGACCCGGACTACTGGCCCGAGATGGACGCGGAGCCGGAGCCCGAGGACTGGATGTAGGCCGGCAGTCCCGGTCCGCTGCCGGACCGGTGTCTCACAGAGCGCGGGTCGCGTACGCCCTGACGTCCGCGTCGGGGTCCGTCGTCGCCGTGGCGAGGGCCGCGCGGGCGGCTTCCCAGGCTCGGTGCCGGGTCTCCGCGAGGCCCATCAGACGGTCCAGGCCGTGCGGGTACTGATCTGCCAGGTCGGGACGACACGGTCTGGCCAAGGCCGTCTGGCGGGGGCCGTCGGAGCAACGCCGTCGGGACGACGCCGTCAGGCCAACACCGTCAGGCCCGGGGCGAAGGTGATCAGCAGGGGCAGCAGCGGGACCAGTGTGGCCACCGTCGTCGTCAGCGCCCGCTGTCTGCGGAGCAGGCGCGGGGGCGGCTGGAGCAGGCGGTCGACCCGCTCGCCCAGGAGACGGTTGCTGGAGGCGCAGGACAGGACGCCCCGGTGCTGGTTCAGCTCGATCAGGGCCAGAGCCGTGGTCAGGTGACCGCAGCGGCGCGACGCGGTGTCGTCGGCGGCGAGTTCGACCAGGCGGTGGGTCTGGTCGCAGAAGTGGGAGAAGAGCGGAATACGGGGGAAGCCGGTGGCAAGGGCGGTCGACAGGTGGAGCAGCCAGTCATGGTGGGCGCGGGCATGGCCACGCTCATGGGTGAGGACGGCGTCCAGCTGGTGGGAGGTGAGGCGGTGCAGGGCGCCGGTCGTCACGATCAACTGGGGTGGGTTGCCCGGCATCCACCAGGCGTCCGGGTACTCGTCTTCCAGCACCAGCAGTGGGGCCCGCGCGGACGGCAGGCCCGCGGGCAGGTCGGGGGCGCGTTCACGCAGGTGGGCCCTGGCCCGGCCGCGGCGCCGGCGCGCCTCGACGAGTTCGCGGGCCAGCATCGCGGTGGTCCAGGCGGCCCCGCAGGCCAGCAGCAAGGTCAGGGCAGCGGCCCACCAGGGGGCGGCGGAGAGGTCGTACGCCTCGGAGACCCCGGGCGGTGCGGGGGCGAAGACCCGGGCGCGCACCGTGTGGAACACGGCGGCGGCGCCCAGGGTCAGGGCGGTCAGGCAGCACAGCAGGACCGTGGCGACCAGGCACTGCCACACCCACAGCCCGATCACCGGCTCCCGCTCGGGCCAGGCGGACCGGGTGAGCGCGCGCGGAGCCGGCACGGCGGCGGTCAGGGCGACGACGCTCAGCAGGAGCAGGCAGAGAGTCATGCCATGGGCTCCGGATCCTGGTCGGGAAGGAGGCGTGGGCCACGTGCGCGCGGGGTGCGTACGGAGTACCCGCGTGCGTGCGGCCTGCCCTGGGCGGCGGGCTCGGCACGAGGACCGTGCCCGCCGCCAGTATGACGGCGGTTCCTCCGGGAGTCAGCCCACGACGAGGCTCCGATTCAGCCCCGTCCGCCCCGACTCGGCGGCCTCGCCACGGTCAGCCACCCCACCACCGGGTCGGTCACCGACCCCACCACCGCCGACCCCACCACCGGCACCGGGCCCGCCCCCGGCCGCTTCACTCGGCGGTCACCTGTCCGCTCACCTGTCCGGTCACCTCTCCCAGGCCCACTCGCGTGCCGCCGGGCCCGGGAGCCCAGGCGGACAGGGTCACCACGTCGCCGTCCTCCAGGAACGTGCGCTTGCCGTCGGGGAGTTCCAGTGGGTCACGGCCGTTCCAGGTCAGTTCCAGCAGGGAGCCGCGCTCGTGCGGTTGGGGACCGCTCACCGTGCCCGAGCCGTACAGGTCGCCGGTGCGCAGGGAGGCGCCGTTGACCGTGAGGTGGGCGAGTTGCTGGGCGGCCGTCCAGTACATGGTGGAGAAGGGCGGATCGGAGATCACCTGACCGTTGAGCGCGACGGAGATGCGCAGGTCGTAGCCGCCGGGCTCGGCGTCCGCGTCGTCCAGGTAGGGGAGGAGGGGGTGGGTCCGCTCCGGGGGCGTCACCCGCGCGCTCTCCAGGGCCTCCAGCGGGGTGATCCACGCCGACACCGACGTGGCGAACGACTTGGCGAGGAACGGGCCGAGAGGGACGTACTCCCAGGCCTGGAGGTCGCGGGCGGACCAGTCGTTGAGCAGGCACAGACCGAAGACGTGCTCGCGGAAGTCGGCCAGCGCGACCGGGCTGCCCTGCCGCGAGGGCACGCCGACCACGAAGCCGACCTCGGCCTCGATGTCGAGCCGCACGGAAGGGCCGAAGACGGGCGCCGGCTCGTCGGGAGCCTTGCGCTGGCCGGACGGGCGGACGACGTCCGTGCCGGAGACCACGACCGTGCCGGCCCGGCCGTGGTAGCCGATCGGCAGGTGCTTCCAGTTGGGCAGGAGGACGTCACCGGCGTCCGGACGGAAGATCGCTCCCGCGTTCCGGGCGTGGTGCTCGGACGAGTAGAAGTCGACGTAGTCGGCGACCTGGAAGGGAAGGTGCAGCGTCACGCCGGAAAGGGGATGGAAGAGCGGCTCGACGGTGGGCCGGTGGGCGGGGTCGGTCACCCACTCCGTCAGGGCACGGCGCACCTGCGACCAGGTCGTGCGACCCGCCGCCAGCAGCGGGTCGAGCGTCGGCGAGGCGAGGAGGCCGACGTGTGGCGAGCCGAGCGCGCGGGCCGCCGCGCCCGCGTCGAGGACATGGTCGCCGAGCCGGACGCCGACGGTCCGCTCCGTGGAGCCCGGGAGGGAGAAGACGCCGTACGGGAGGTTGTGCGGACCGAAGGGGTCGCCCTCGGGAAGGTCGAAGGGGGGCATCGGGTACTGCCTCTCTTTCGTGCGCTCTTTGGTGCTCGCCATGTCGGGCTCGCCGGACCTCGAACGGGTGTCGCGCGGGTGCGCCGAGCCGCGCCACACGTTACGGCCGACGTCGTGGAAGCGACACGGGGGCCGGGCCGGCGAAGCGCTGCGGTCGGCAGCTCTCCGCTTCCGGTCGCTCACCCGAAGTCGTCCACCGGCCGGTACGCAATCTTGACGGAGCGGTGCGAAACGGGAGAGTCTGGGCGGGTGCTGGAAGGCCTCGGGGAGGGGGCCTTCCCCTGGCACAACTGGGGGGCGGATGGCCATAGGGGAGGCCGGCCTCGGGTCGGCGCGGCGTGGCTCACGGCCGAAACGGCTGGAAGCGACCATGCGCGACAGACTCGGCCGGGAATGCGTGTACGTACCGTCGTGCAGATTCGGGCTGTACGTGGCCTTGCGCCACTGGTGCCCGCCCGGCGGACGGGTACTGATGTCGCCGGTCAACGACGACGTGATCTTCTTCGTGCTGCTCGCGGCGGGACTGCGGCCCGTGCAGGTGCCGTTGAACCCGCTGGACGCGTCGATCGACGTCGATGCCGTGCCCGACGAGGTGTGGGGCTCGCTCTCCGGCGTCCTCACGACGAATCTGTACGGCAACCCGGACGACGCACCCCGCCTACGGGAGAAGTGCGACGCGCTGGGCATCCCGTTGTTCGAGGACGGGGCGCACGCCATCGGCAGCGAAGTGGGGGGCAGACCGGTCGGGGCCTGGGGGGACGCCTCGGTCTTCAGCCTCTCCAAGCATGTCGGTGCCAAGGCCGGCGGATTCCTGGCCTGCGCCGACCCGGGGCTGCGCGAGGCCCTGGCGAAGGCCTGCGAGGACCTGCTGCTGCCGGGGCGGTTCACGGCGGAACTCGCCTACACCGTCCGGCCCCACGCGGAGGCGGCCGTGCGGGCGCTGCGGCTGCGGCGGGCGGCCTGGGCCACGATGCGGCTGCTCGGGCTGATGGAGCGGGAGGAGATCCGGATGCCTTTACGGCCGGCCGAGTTGGCCCGCGCCTTCGACGCGGCGCCGGACCTCACCGCGCACGACTCCTGGGTCCGCGTCGACATGCACGACTACCGGCTGCGTTCGGGGCCGCTGAGAGCGGGCCGCATCGGCCGCAGGCTCGACCACCTGGACGAGGTGCTGGCGGCCTGCCGGGCGGGCACGGAGCTGTTCCTGTCCACACCGTGGGCGCGGCCCGGCGCGGCCCGCGCCGACCGGGTCCAACCCCTTTTCCGCGTACCCCTGTTCGTCGCCGACCGGGACGCCGCGAGGGCGGCGCTCGCGCGGCGGGGCATCGTCGTCGGGTACCTCTATGACCCGCCTCTGGACGACTACGCGGGTGCCGCCTTCACCGACCCGTCGCCCGATCCCGCCGGGGCCCGCTGGTTCGCCCGGCACGCGTTGCCCGTGGATCCGCTGCGGGCCCGGCAGGTCGTCGAGGTGCTCCAGGAGACCGGCGTACGGCCGGCCGAGGCGCCGGGAGGGCTGGAGCCGACCGGTGGCTGAGACGCAGGCCGAGATCCAGGTACCCGAACCCTCGGCGCCGCCCGTCGGCAAGGAGGCGGCGGCCACGACACCGGCCGACGACACACGCGGCTCCGAATCCCTGTTCAAGAACGCCTACTTCCTGATGCTCAGCACGGGCGTGTCCGCCGTGCTGGGCCTGGGCTTCTGGCTGGTGGCCGCGCGCTACTACTCGGAGGAGGCCGTCGGCCAGGGCTCGGCCGCGATCGCGGCCATGCGGCTGCTCGCCAGCATCACGGCGACGACGATGATCGGGGCCGTCGTCCGCTTCGTGCCGCGCGCGGGGCGGGCCACGGGCTCGCTGGTGTGGCGGGCGTACGCGGCCAGCTCGGTGGTCGTGGCCGTCGCCGCCTTCGTCTTCCTGCTCACCCTGGACCTGTGGGGGGCGACGTACGCACCGCTCGGCACGGCCGCCGCGGGCACGGCGTTCGTCGTCGCGTGCGTGGCGTGGGCGCTGCTCACGCTCCAGGACGGGGTGCTCACCGGCCTGCGCAGATCGGGCTGGGTGCCCGTCGGCAACGCGGTGTTCTCCGTCGGCAAGCTGATCCTGCTGGTCGTGTGTGCGACCGCGCTGCCGGCGCTCGGGATCTTCGTTTCCTGGGCCGTCGCGATCGCGTTCTCGACGTTGCCCCTGGGCTGGCTGATCTTCCGTCGGCTGATCCCGCGCCAGGCCACCGCCGACCGCGACCTGGAGCCTCCGCAACTGCGGGAGATGGGCCGCTTCCTGGCCGGGGACTCGCTGGGCGCACTGTTCAGCCTGGCGATGATCAACCTGCTGCCGGTGATGGTCGCGGTCCGCTTCAGCGCGGCGGAGAACGGCTACTTCTACGTGGCGTACACCGTCGGCGGCACGATGGAGTTCATGGCCATCAACATGGCCTCCTCCCTCACCGCGCACGCCTCGCACGATCCGCGCCGGCTCGCCGAGGGCGTGCGCGGGGCGCTGCGCCGGATGACGCTGCTGCTGGTGCCGGTGGTGCTGGTCCTGGTGGTGTTCGCCCCGCAGATCCTGCTGCCGTTCCACGAGGACTACGCCGAGCACGGCACCACCGTGCTGCGGCTGCTGGCCGCCGGGGCGCTGCCCCGGGTCGTGGTCGAGCTGTACATCGGGGTGCTGCGCGTGCAGGGGCGTACCGGGGTGCTCGCCGCGCTCCAGGGCGCCATGTGCACGCTGGTGCTGGGCAGCGCCGCCCTGCTGTTCGCCCCGGCGGGGATCGACGGTGCGGGCTGGGCGGTGCTGATCAGCATGACGCTGATTGCCGCCGTCTCCGCCGTCGGTCTGCGGTCCGCGCTGCGCCGCAACGACCGGACGCCCGTCGGCCGTACCTCCGCCGCCCCGGCCTACGGCACCCATTGGGCACGGCTGAACGCCACCGCCGGATACGGCACGAACTGGGCGCGTCGGGCGGCGTACGAACGCGACGGCGTCGACGAGGACACGGTCACCCTGTTCATAGGACGTCCCGGGTACGAACGCGAGGCGCTGCAGGCGGACACGCTGGCGCTGATAAGGCGGCACCCGCACGAGTCCGACGCAGGCCGGAGAAGCAAGGGGACCGAGGGGGCCGGGAGACGGGACGAGCCGGCTCGGGGGGGCGCGCGGGGCCGGTCCGCTCACACCGGGAGCCGGGAGCGGTGGGTCGCGGGCGGACTGTGGGGCCTGCTCGGCGTGGCCACCGCGGCCTTCTGGACGGCGGCGCTGCGCCGGCTGCCGTGGCTCGACGGCCCGTCCGAAGAGATACTGACCGGACGTCAGCTGCTGGCGGCGCTGCCGCTCATGGCGTTGCTCGCGGGGGGCCTGCTGTTGGTGGTGTTCGTCGGCGCGGTGACGCTGCGCGCGACACGCGGCGCGCTGCTGCCGGGGGCGGCGCTGGGTTCGGTGCTGCTCGCCCTGTACGCCGTACCTTTCGCCTTCGGCGGGGAGCCGTCACCGGTCGGTGGGGCGTGGTACGCGAAGGCGGCCGGTTTCCTGGCGGAGGGGATGGGACTCGACGGGCCCGAGCCGCTGCTGCGCTGGGCACCGCCGGCCGCACAGCTGCTGGGTCTCATACCTCTGTGGCTGCTGCTCGCCGACGCGGACCGGTGGCTGACGTGGCCGGGGCGCTGGGGCGTCCTGTATCTCGTCGCGGTGGGCGGCTGGGTATGGCGACAGGAACTCGCGCCGACGGCCGCGCCCCTGTTCGTCGTGCTCGTCCTCGCCGCCGTGTTCCTGCGGCTCGTCACCCGTGGCCGGGTGGGCGCCGGAGAGCCGCGCGGCGCGGTCAGCGGGGCGGCACGGGCTGGTGGAAGTAGCCGTTCCTGCCCGCCTCCCGGTAGCCCTCGAGGCCCGGGCCCTCGTTGACGGTCAGGTCGCACACGGGCTTTTCGGAGGTCGGCCGGTTCCAGTGCACCAGTGCCTTCACCTCCGGGAGCTTCTTCACGGCGGCGGGGATCCGGGTGTACCAGTCGCGCTGGCGTTGCGGGGCTTCGGCGTCCGGTGCGGTGGCGAACTCCGCGAGCATCACCGGCTTTTCGTCGCTGATGTTCTCGCGCAGCCACTCGTAGCTGGGCCGCTGGCTGCGCAGGAAGTCCTTCCAGTCCGTGGTGCCGTGGCACTGGTAGTAGTTGTACTGGTCCATGGCGATCCAGTCGACGTACTCGTCCCCCGGGTAGAGCGCCTTCATGTCGGCCGCGCTGCCGAGGTAGCCGGAGACGGTCCACACCCACACCACGTTGTCGGCGCCCAGTTCCCGGAACCGGTCCCGGACATGGCGGTACGCGGCGACGAACTCCTCAGGGGTGCCCGCGCCTTCCTTGATGCGGGCGTCGGTCTCCTGGTCGAAGGAGAGGAAGACGCGTTTGCCGTAGGCCTTGATACGCCGGATCTGCGGATCGAGGATCTTCTCGTCGAGCTCGCCGGAGGCGATGTTCTTCCAGCCGAGCTGGGTCTCCGTCCAGTTCTCGTGGTGCGGCTCGGTCCAGACGGTGGACTCCCAGGCCAGCATGAGCAGCCGGTCCTTGCCGAGTTCCTGTTCGTCGGGGGTGAGCAGTTCCCCGTCGAGCCGGGTGTCCGACATGTCGTGGTAGTTGTAGACGAGGTCCAGCTTGCGGCCGATCCTCTTCTCGAAGCTGTGCACGGCGTCCTTGAGCGAGCCGTCCTCGGCGTACGGCACGGCGGCGCCCCACCAGGCGCCGCAGGGCGGGATCAGCGTGTCGGTGGGGGCGCAGGGTCCGGTGGGCAGCTCACCCGAGGCCGCGTTGTCGGGCAGAGCGTCCGCCGCGGAATCCGGGTCCTCGGAGCGGCCGGCCCAGATGCCGAGCCCGGCGAGCAGCGCGGCCACCGCCACCATCGCGACAGCCGTGTAGGTGCGCCTCGCGCTTCTCGGGTCGTTCCTCGGGGCGTCCGCCGGGTCGGCTGCCGGGTCGCTCCCCGATCCGTCTCCCGGTCCGTCTTCTGAGCTGTGGCCCAAGCCCTTCCCCGGCCCGTCGTCCGCCGAGTCGTGGCCCAAGCCGTCCGCTAACCCGTCTCCTAGCCCGTCCCGCAACCCATTCCCCAAGCCGTCCCCCAAGCCGTCCCCCAAGCCGTCCCCCAAGCCGTCCCCCAAGCCGTCCCCCAAGCCGTCCCCCGTGTGGTTCTCCACGCCTCCCGTCCCGTCCGGTTCGGCCGGCTTGCGTGGCCCGCGCAGCCGATGCCGCCCCGTCATGTGTCGCTGCCGCCGGAAGGCCTGCGCCTGACCTTGGCGCGCTCGACCGCGCCGCGCCGAGCGGCGGGCAGCGGCAGCCCCGGCAGAGCCGCGGTGACCGTGGTGAAGCAGGCGAGCGAGACCAGGAAGGCGGTCATGGAGAAGGCCTTCACCAGGAACAGCGAGGTCGCGGTGAGCACACCGAGCGAGAGGCTGATGGGCGCGGCGAGCGCGACCGCCTCCAGTCTGGCGCCGGAGGCCAGGCGTCCTGGCTGCGGATACAGCGCCGCGCAGCCAGGACCGAACAGGACGAACAGCAGCACCGGGATCCAGCGGAGCGGAGAGGGGCCGGGTACGGCGGTGGCGGCCAGCGCCGACCAGCCCGAAGCCGCGACGAGGACCCGCAGGTGCGTCGAGGTGAACCTGCTGCCCTCGACCCCTTCGGCCTCGCCCATGATCCCCACGCCCCAGTGCCCCACGCCCCCGTGCCCGGCGCCCACGTTTCCAGGACCCTGTTCCCTGTGGCGCACATCCCCATGGCCCAGCTCCCTGTGGCCGAGGTCCCTGCAACCCGGTTCCCCGTGGCCGAGGACCCCGTGACCCAGGTCCCGGCGGCCCTTGTCGGCGGTGTTCTCGTTGTCGATGTCCTCGGGGTCTGTGGTCGTCACTTCGATCACCTTGTGGTCATTCATCGGGTGGCCGGGCGGTACTCCAGGACGACGCCGTACGGATGGCTCTCGACGGTCCGGAAGAGGGACGAGGCGGACAGCTTCGAGCGCAGGGTGTCGAAGCCGCCGGGCGGCAGCAGACCCTCGCCGGCGGTGTAGACGTCCTGGGTGCGGGTGAGGACGACGTACGCCTTCGTACCCGGTGGGATCCCGTCCGCGAGATACCCGGCCGGGTCCTTCAGCATCTTCTCGTTCTCGGGCAGCGCCTGTTCGGCGAAGAACCAGTGCTCGAGACGGTCGTAGCGGTGCAGTGCCTGCGGGAAGGAGCCGCTGGTGGAGAGGATCAGCGAGCCGTCGGGAGCGTTGTCGAGGGCCCTGGTGACCAGGGCGGTCTCGTCCGGCGGCGTGTAGAACATCTTCTCCTTGCCGTAGTACGACGGCAGGAAGCCGGCCAGCAGCACCAGCAGGACGGCCGGCAGCGCGAAGGCCGCCGTCCTGCGCCGCAGTGCCTTCGCCCTGCTGCGGTGGGTCCCCGCGACGGCCGGCACGAGCGCGGCGGCGGCGAAGAACGCCGCGCCGGGCAGGGCGAACAGATAGACACGGAAGAGCATTTCGCCGCCGTAGTCGTTGACGGCGAACAGTGGTACCGGGGCGACGGACACCAGCAGCAGGGGCAGCGCGCTGCGGGTCAGCCGGCGCCGCAGTACGACGGCGGCTCCGGCGAGGACGGCGACCGCGAGCACCATCGCCACGTTGGCGGTGCCCGCGAGTTCCGGCCCGGGCCCGGTGAGCTGCCCCGCGTAGCCCGCGCGGGAGTTCTCCGTCAGCTCGCCGATCGACTTCCTGATGGTGGAGAGCGTCTCGACGAACAGCGGCCGCCCCATGGTCAGGTCCCAGGTGAGCATCAGCAGCGCGGCGACGACCAGCAGCCCGTAGTTGCGGTAGCGGCGGGTGAGGCTGAGCGCGACCAGACAGACGGTGAGCATCACCGGGGTGAGCTGGTGCGTGGCGTTGATGGCGGCGATCAGCGGGGCCAGGATCACCACGCACACCGCGCGCTGCCTCCTCCCCGTCGGCGGCGGGACGGGCGCGGCCACCGGGTCGAGGAAGGTGCGGTCGCGCAGCCGTCCGGCGGACCCGGGCCGCACGAAGTGCCGCAGCACCACCGCGAGGACCGTCAGGTGCAGCAGGTAAGCGAGCGCCTGCGGGGCGAAGTAGTCCTGGCCCACCCAGTTGGCGAGCTGGAAGATCCACACGGCGGTCCAGATCAGCCGCCAGTCCTCGCAGAAGGTGCGGTAGATCAGGACCAGCACCGGCATCATGAGCAGGCCGACGACGACGGGCGCCCAGTTGGCGTACACGGCGGCGTCCTCCACGCCGAAGGCGCGCACCAGGCCCGCGTCGAGGGTGAAGAAGCCCGGCCACTGGTCGTACGCGCTCATGTTGCCCGACAGTGCCGCGCCCGGTCGCAGCTCACCGTTGGCGAGCAGCGTGTTGACGACGGCGTCGTGCTTGGAGGCCCACGGGTAGCGCACCGCGTCGTACAGCACCGCCGGCGGCGCCTTCAGCCCCAGGAGCAGCGCGGCGCAGTGCGCGGCCGGCCACCAGGGCACGGTGCCCGCGCGCCGCAGACTGAGCACGAAACCCGCGGTGAGGACCAGCAACGAGAGGTAGTAGGCGACCGGCAGCCGGTCGAGCAGGCCGTAGTCGCCGATCTCGCGGAAGCCGATGCGGGGCAGCGCGTACACCCACAGCCCGGCGGCGAGCAGCAGCGTGAGCAGGCCGGCGTCCGGTGGACGGAGCGGGATCCGCCAGGGTCTGCGGTCACCGCCGGCGGCCGGGGCCGGACTGCCCGGACCAGCCGGACTGACCGGAGCGCCGGGGCTTCCCGGT
This sequence comes from Streptomyces sp. NBC_00080, assembly GCF_045041255.1. NCBI lineage: Bacteria > Bacillati > Actinomycetota > Actinomycetes > Kitasatosporales > Streptomycetaceae > Streptomyces > Streptomyces sp. NBC_00080. The sequence goes on along the minus strand of NZ_CP108235.1, from coordinate 4,013,091 downwards.
CCGGTGGAGAGGTCAGGGGTGGGCAGCTCGCTGCTCTCGGTGCTCGGTACGGGCACGTGTTGATGCACGTCGAGGCTCCCCTCCCTCAAGTCAACTATAGGAATTTTCTCTTCTTTTCACACCAAAATCGTCGAACTCGGCTCAACCTGCGAACACCGGTCCCTGTACGGCGGCGCGGGCGCGGCGGTACCAGCGCCAGCCGACCGTCTTCGGTCCGTCGCGGTACGGGGCGACACGGGCACCGGATCCCGCCAGCCAGCCCCGGACGTCGGCGACGGTGTGACCGCGGCGCACGATGAGCCGGGCGATGCGGTAGTGCTCGTCACGGTCCGAACTCAGCGCGTGCCGTACGGCGGTGGCCGTCTCGTAGCCGGTGGCCGCCGCCGTTCGCCGTACCCGGCCGCTGTTGTAGCCGTGCGGGTAGGCGAGATGACGGACCTGGTGGCCGAGGGCGTCCTCCAACACCGAGCGGGACACCCGCAGTTCGCGGGCGAGCGCCCGCGGCGCGAGGGTGTCCAGCTGGGCGTGGGTGACGGTGTGGCTGCCGATCTCCATGCCGTACCGCTCGAGTTGCGCCGCCTGCTCCAGCGTCATCATCGGGGCGGGCGGCAGCAGGCTGCGCCCGCCGCGGGCGATCGCTCCGGTGGTGAGGTAGGCGGTCGCGGACAGTCCGCGCCCGGCCAGCGCCTCGGCGGTCGGACCGGGCAGATCGGCGAAGCCGTCGTCGAAGGTGAGCAGTACCGGCCGGGGCGGCAGCGGCGCCCGCCCCGCGAGGTGGTCGGCGAGCGCGCTGATCGTGACGGGCGTACGGCCGCTGTCCACGACGGCGTCCAGGTGCTCGCCGAACTGCTTGGGGCTGACGGTGAACTCGGCGATCCAGCCGGGCGGTTCCTCCATCACGGCGTGATACAGAAACACCGGGATACTCCCGTTGCCGCCGTTGCTACTGCCGCCGTCGCTGCTTCCGCCGGTTCTGTGTGCGGACGCCGTCATCGCGCAGCACCTCGCAGCGCGCGCCGGGCCCGTAGATAGCCCACCGGCCCGTAGAGCATGCCGCGCCGCTGGAGCCGGGAGAGCCGGGCGGGCCAGGCGTGGGTCCGGGCGTCGTGACCGCCGGGTGCGCCGTCCGCCGCGGGCTCCGCCTCCCGGCTCGCCGTCAGCGTCCGTGCGTGGGCGAGCCCCCGGGGCAGCCGGGCCAGGAACGCGGGCAGCAGGCCGGGCCGGTTGACGAGGATCGCCGTGAGGTACGCGGTGAGGCCGGCGCCGTAGCCGTACGCCTGGGTCTCCAGGTCCCGCCAGGTCTCCCGGTGGTGGTGCCAGACCAGGGCCAGCGGGGTGTAGTGGAGCCGATGGCCCCCGGCGAGGACCCGGACGAACCCGTAGAGGTCGTCGCCGCCCCGCGCGCGCGTCCCCGCCCCGGTCGCCGGGTCGAAGCCGCCGGCCGCCCGCAGCACCTCCGTACGGAAGGCCATGTTGGCGCCGGAGCCGAAGCGGCCCGCGGTGAACGGGAACAGCGGTTCGTCGGCGGGCGGATCCTGCGGGTCGTACGTGCGGGCCGTGAAGCCCTTGGCGAAGCCGCCGTGGCTCTCCAGGAGGACCTGGGCGGGGGTCCGCAGCCGGGCCGGCAGGATCAGGCCGGTGGCGCAGCCGAGGCCGGGGTCGGCGGTGAAGGGCGCGGTGAGTTCCGTGAGCCAGCGCGGGTCCGCCACGACATCGTCGTCGGTGAACGCGACCACCTCGCCGTGGGCCCTCTCGACGCCCTTGTTGTGCGCGACGGCGAGACCGGGTGCCGGTTCGGTGACGTACCGCACGCGCTCGGCGTACTTGCGTTCGACCAGGTCCCGGGTCGCGTCCGTCACGGGCGCGTTGTCGACGACGACGATCTCGAAGTCCGGATGATCCTGGGCGAGCAGCGAGTCGAGCGCGAGCGCGAGCTTCTCGGCGCGCTCACGAGTGGCGACGACGACGGTGGTGAACGGGACGGCGGCGGCCGAGGCGATGGTCGGGGCCGTGGCCGTCGGGACGGCGGCCGAGGCGGTCTCGGCCTGGGCCATGACGGTCGGGATGGTGGCGTCCGGGGCGGTCTCGGCCTGGGCCGTGGTGGTCGTGGTCATGACGGCCTGGGCCGTGGTGACCGGGGCTGCCCCTTGCCCGGGCCCCGTGGAAGGCGGCCCGGGGGCCTGCTCGCGAGTGGCCAGGTCCATGAGGACGGTCTTCGGGTCCGCTCCCTCCGGCACCGACCCGAGCAGCGTCCCGATCGGCCGCCCGCCCCTTCTGACCAGCACGAACACCTCGCCATGCGTGACGGGCGGACTTCCCGGCCCTGGTCTGAGGGCACCGCCGTCGTCCAGTTCCAGCTCGGCGACCTGCACCGGCTCGATGTCCAGGAACCTCTGTATCTCCTGCTGTGCACGTGCAGCGCGGTACACGAACCCCCCTCGTCTCACGCCCGTCACACCCGTCATGCCGGCCGGCCGGTGCCGCCCGTCACGGTCGGCGCAGTCGGCCCGCGCCCTTCAAGGTCCGTGCGGCCGCCGCGGCAAGCCTCGGTCGGCTGCGCACGAAGTGATGCGCCCTGCGGGACGGCTCACGGCTGAGCCAGTGGAGCGCGGCGCCCACTCCCGGACGCGACCACGCCCCCTCGTACACGGGCAGCTCCCCGGTCTTCAGCGAGTCCTTGTACTCGGCCGCGCCCCGCCCCAGGTCGAGCAGGCCGATGCCCTCGGCGGCAGCGGACTCGGCCATCCGCAGATGCAGCACCAGGCCCGGCGAGAACTTCGCCAACTCCGGTTCGTACGCGGGAAACCAGCAGGCGAGGACGGTCGACGAACGCAGTCCGAAGTGCGCGGCGATCGGCCGGCCGCCGGCGTAGAGGACGGAGAGCGTGCCGGAGCACTCCGGCGCGCGGGTCCCGGAGAGCGCGTCCACGAGCCGGGAGATCCACTCCTGAGCGAACCGGTCCCGGCGGCCGGTCCTGCGGTACTGCGCGGACTTCCACGCCATGAGCGTGCGCAGCGCGGCCGGATCGCGCTCGTCGAACACGAACCGCACCTCCCCGACCTGGCGGCCGAGCCTGCGCTCCTTGGCCAGCGTCGTCTTCAGGAACTTCGGCGACTGGGCGCGCAGCACGGACTCGTAGGTCTCGTAACCCTTTTCGACGTCGATGACATAGGAGGCGTACTCCTCGGCCGCCTGCGGGACGAACAGCCCCTGCTCCGCCTCCAGGTTGTCGAAGGCGAAGCTCGACAGGCCGCACGCCCGCATCAGTTCGTCGGCGTTCAGCCCGAGACCCGGGGCCAGCACCGCGCCCTGCGCGTCCGAGACGCCGTACGCGAGGGCCTGGCCCTGTCCGAGCCGGCCCCGCTCGTGGGGCAGAAAGCCGACCGGCTCATGCCCCTCGTACACCACTGCCACCCGCGAGCGTGGCCGTACCAGGCCCATGGCGTCGGTGAACTCCGGTTCCATGAAGGGGTTTCGCGGCAGCGTCGACGCGGCGCGCAGCGCGCGCCACCGCTCCCTCTCCCCCTCGCCGAGGTCCTGCGGCCTCAGCACACGAATGCGCCCACTGCTCAACCTGACCCCCCGATCAAGTCCCCCCTGGACACCTGGACGGTACCGGTCCACCCGGGCATCGCGGTAGGTAGCGTCGTATGTTGTTGCCAATCGGTGCAGAGGCCTTTAACCGTCCGCTACCCGGCTATGTGCCAGAAAGCCGTTTCATTGCGTCGGTCGGCAGCCACGCGTGAGCCAGGCGTACAAGGGGAGTTGGCAGAACCGGACAGGACTTGGACGTCGGCCGGTTCGCGTCGAACCCGGGGGGCCCGGGATCCGTATTCTCTGATCATGGCCGCACCCACCGCATATGCCGCGCGCACCGCGTACTCCCTCATCGCCACCGACCTGGACGGGACGCTGCTCCGGGGCGACGACACCTTCTCCGACCGGTCGCTCGACGCGCTCGCGCGGGTGGCGGCCGCCGGCGCACGCCACCTGGTGGTGACGGGACGGCCCGCGCCCCGGGTGCGCCCGCTGCTCGACCGGCTGCACAGCAGGGGGCTCGCGGTGTGCGGGCAGGGCGCGCAGTTGTACGACGCCGGCGCGGACCGTCTGCTGTGGTCGGTCACCCTTGACCGGGAGCTGGCCGAGACCGCGCTCGGCAAGATCGAGGCGGAGGTCGGGCAGCTGTACGCGGCCGTCGACCAGGACGGTGTCGACGGGCTGACGCTCATCGAGCCGGGCTACCGGATGCCGCACCCGACGCTGCCCGCCCTGCGCGTCGGCCGGCGCGACGACCTGTGGTGCGAGCCGATCAGCAAGGTGCTGCTGCGCCATCCCACGCTGTCCGACGACGAGTTGGCGTCGACGGCCCGCTCGGTGGTCGGCTCGCTGGCCACGGTCACCATGTCGGGGCCGGGCACGGTCGAACTCCAGCCCTGCGGGATCACCAAGGCGACGGGTCTGGCCCTGGCCGCCGAACACCTGGGGCTGCGGCCCGAGGACACCGTGGCCTTCGGGGACATGCCCAACGACATCCCGATGTTCGACTGGGCGGCCCGGGGCGTCGCCATGGCCAACGCCCATCCTGAGCTCAAGGCGGTGGCCGACGAGGTGACGACGTCGAACGAGGACGACGGCGTGGCCGTCGTCCTCGAACGTCTGTTTCCGTAACCGGCTACCGGCTACCGGCTACCGGCTACCGGCCGCCGAGCCCCGGGCCCCGGCGGCCGACAACCGGTGACCGGTGACCGGCCGGCGGGACGATCAGTACGCGCCGAACACGTTGTCGATCGAGCCGTAGCGCGCGGCCGCGTAGTTGCAGGCGGCGGTGATGTTCGCGACCGGGTCGTACGAGTCCCACGACGTGCCGCTGACGTGGTAGGCGCGGAAGGTCGGGTCGATGACCTGGAGCAGTCCCTTGGACGGGATGCCCGCGGCCGCGTTGGAGTCCCAGAGGTTGATGGCGTTGGGGTTGCCGGAGGACTCGCGGATGACATTGCGGTAGATGCCGTTGTACGTCCCCGGGATGCCGTGCTGCCCCATGACCTGGAGGGAGGCGCGGATCCAGCCGTCGAGGTTGTTGGCGTAGCCGAGGCTGGTGGCCGTGGAGACGGCCGGGGTCGCCGCGGAGGCGGTGGTCGCCCCGAGGACGGGGAGAGCGAGCACGGCCGCGCCGGTGGCGGCGACGGCGAGCGTGCGGATGAAACGGTTGCGGCGCGGCTGAGCGGCAGCGGGCATGTCGAATTTCCTCTCCGGCGCCTGCGAGGTGAGCTGTCGGGTTCGGGCGGGAGCTGCCCGGTCGCGTCCTGACGGTCGCGGCTTAACCCCAAGCCGTACGGTCTGTCCGAAACGCCTTGTGTGTCCAAGACATCCGGAAATTCCGTTTCGGCGACTTACCTGGTTCCCCCGCTCCTGCCGAGCGTTATCGATGGGTGTTCGGGCGGCGGCAGGATTCGGCGTTCCGCCCGACAGGCCGGGAACGTATGCGAGAGCACATGTCCGAAACAAGTACCGGATTCACAGATCACCCCTATTGACCTTGGTCTGTGGCCTATGAGGTGCTTGATCCTTTGTCGGTGCAAAGCTTCAACTTGCTTGAGGGGTGCGGAGAATCGGTGAAGGGTGAACCCGGACCGGATCTCCGCGGGCAGTGAGCCAACTCACCAGCGTTCACAAGAGCGGCGAAACGGGCATTAGCCCCAACTCATTGTTAAAGCACCGGTGCTGGGCGGCGGAGGGGGGTGTGACGGAATCGCCTTCCTTCGCGCCCGATGCGTCACGGGGGAAGGCTGGGGGGAATGCGTGATCGTCGTCACGTGGCGAGAGGGTCGGACGGGCGCGTCGGGTCGACGGGAGCCCCGCTCCGGGACATGAATCTCCAGTTCCCGGAAACTCTCTCCATGTCCGCTCATATGAGCTGATCAAAAACATATCGGGCGTGATCCGATGGCGCCTGGCCTGCGGGGGCCTCCCGGGCGAGTCCATTCGAGCCCGCGGGACGTGGGGGCTATCGGTGATCGAAACGTGACCGGATACGCTGACTTGAGTGATGGCAGAGACCTATCGACAAACCGCGTAATCGCCAGTAGACACCAGCAGACAGGAGACCCCTCGTGACCGTCGTCGGGCCGTTCGGGCTGAGCGTGCGGGACCAGGCTCTGGAAGCCGATGTCCAGGCCGGATTGGCGGCTGTCGAGGAAGGCTTGCTCGAGGCCACCAAGAGTGCGGTCCCGTTCATCACGGAGGCCGCCCAGCACCTCGTACGCGCGGGCGGGAAGCGGTTCCGGCCGCTGCTCGTGGTGCTCGCGTCACAGTTCGGGGACCCGTACGCGCCGGGTGTGGTGCCCTCGGCCGTCGTGGTGGAGCTGACCCACCTGGCCACGCTGTATCACGACGACGTGATGGACGAGGCGGCCGTGCGGCGCGGGGTGTCCAGCGCGAACACCCGCTGGGGGAACTCCGTCGCCGTCCTCACGGGTGACTTCCTCTTCGCGCGTGCCTCCCACATCCTGGCCGACCTCGGGCCCGAGGCGGTGCGGGTACAGGCGGAGGCGTTCGAGCGGCTGGTCACCGGGCAGATCCTGGAGACGGCGGGGCCGACGGACGGGCGGGACCCGGTCGACCACTACCTCGACGTGCTCGGCGGCAAGACCGGCTCGCTGGTGGCCGTGGCCTGCCGCTTCGGGGCGATGATGTCCGGCGCCGACGAGACGGTCGTCGACGTGCTCACGCAGTACGGCGAGCGGCTCGGTGTCGCCTTCCAGCTGGCGGACGACGTCCTGGACATCGCCTCCGACTCGCACGAGTCGGGCAAGACGCCGGGGACGGACCTGCGCGAGGGCGTTCCCACGCTGCCCGTGCTGCGGCTGCGGGAGCGGGCGGCGCGGCTGTCGCTGCCCGAGGACATCGCGCTGTGCGAGCTGCTGGACTCCGACCTGACCGACGACGCCCGGCACACCGAGGCGCTTCAGGCGCTCCGGGCCCACCCGGCGCTGGAGCAGGCCCGCCGGGACACCGTGCGGTACGCGAAGGAAGCGCGGTCCGCGTTGGCGCCGTTGCGGGAGTGCGACGCGAAGGCGGCGCTGATGGAACTCTGCGACGCGGTGGTCCACCGGGCGGGCTGACCCCGGGACCCCTACGGGTCGGATGCCGCCTCGTCACCTTCGTGTCATACCGCAGGCGTATGTGGAGTTGAGCCCTCGGGTTGACGCTTCCCCATGGCTGATTTGGTCAGATGGGAACCACGGAAAACACCACTCCTCACCGATTCGGGTGAGAATGGCGGCTTGGGGTGGGGACGTTCAGGCGTGAGATGACCAGCCGCCGCCGACGACGGAGGTAAGGCACACATGGCACCGAAGGCATCCGACGACACCACGACCGGCGGGGAGTCGACCGGCGCGGAAGCCGACGACCTGCGCCTCGGACGGCGCAAGGCCGCACGGTACATCGTCCCGGTCACCGTGATCGGTGTGGCGGCGGCGACGATCGGGCTGGTCCCGGCGCTCGCCGACTCCGGCGACCCCGACCTGCCGAAGATCACCGCCCAGCAGCTCCTCGACAAGATCGCCGCTTCGGACGTGCAGCAGCTGTCCGGGACGGTGAAGATCAGCACCGATCTCGGGCTGCCCGACCTCGGCGGGCTGGAGAGCGGGCTCCTCTCGGGGGCCACCCAGGGCGGCGACGGTTCGTCCGCCGACCCGTCCACCAAGCTCACCGAGCTCGCCGCCGGCACGCACACCCTGCGCGTCGCCACCGACGGCCCGGACCGCCAGAAGCTCTCGCTGCTGGAGAACGCCGCCGAGTACAGCGTCATCCACAACGGCAAGGACGTGTGGGGGTACGACAGCGCCTCCAACGAGGTCTACCACTCGACCGCCGACGAGAGCTCCGACAAGGGCGCCGGCAAGGGCTCCGGCACGGCGGAGACCCCGGTCCCCGCGACGCCCAAGGAGCTCACCGAGGAGGCCCTGAAGGCGGTCGACGAGACGACCTCCGTGACCGTCGACGGCACCGTCCAGGTCGCCGGCCGTGACGCCTACAAGCTGCTGGTCAAGCCGAAGCAGTCCGGTTCCACGGTCGGCGCGATCAGTGTGGCCGTGGACGCGAAGACGGGCCTGCCGCTGAAGTTCACGCTGACCCCGGCGAGCGGTGGCGCCGCCGTCGTGGACGCGGGCTTCACCCAGGTCGGCTTCGCCAAGCCCGCCGCGTCCACCTTCGACTTCACCGCCCCCAAGGGCGCGAAGGTCACCGAGGGCGACGAGGCCGGGAAGAGCGCCCCCGGGCACTCGGGCAAGTCCGACGACCTCGCGAAGGACCTCGAAGGCGTCGAGGGCGTCGAGGGTGCGGAAGGCCTTGAAGGCCTCGACGGACTCAACGTCCTCGGCGAGGGCTGGACGTCCGTCGCCGTCTTCGACACCGGTGGCGAAGGAATGCCCTCGGGCGCGGAGGCCGGCGGCGACCTCGGCGGCTTCCTCGGCTCGTTCGGCGACAAGGTGACCGGCAAGTTCGGCTCCGGCACCGTCTTCTCCACCCGCCTGATCAACGCCCTGATGACGGACGACGGCAAGGTCTACGTCGGTGCGGTCACCAAGGACGCCCTGGTGAAGGCGGCGAACGCGGCGAAGTAGGCCAAGCGGCCGAAGCATGCCGCGTGGCCGCGTGGCCGCGTGGCCGCGTGGTGAAGTGATGACGTGATGAAGTGGCGGCGCGGGTGACGTAGGGCAGAGACCGGCCTCCGGACACCGGAGGCCGGATGAGCCGGAGGGGAAGGCCGATGGGGGAGCCAGCGCGGGAGCCCGTACGCGAGCCCGTGCCGGAGCCCGTACGCGAGCCGGAGTCGGAGCCGGAGTCCGTACGGGTGCCCGTGCCGGAGTCCGTACGGGTGCCTGTGGACGACGGCGCCGTCATCCACACCCGCGGCCTCACCAAGCGCTATCGCGGCGGACAGCTCGCCGTGGACGGCCTCGACCTGACCGTTCCGGCGGGCAGCGTCTTCGGCTTCCTCGGCCCCAACGGCTCCGGCAAGACCACCACCATCCGCATGCTGATGGGACTCATCGAGCCCACGGCCGGCGCGGCCCGTGTCCTGGGGCAACCCATGCCGCGGGCCGCGCGGGCCGTACTGCCCCACGTCGGGACCCTCATCGAGGGCCCCGCTCTCTACGGCTTCCTCTCCGGCCGCGACAACCTGCTCCGCTACGACGCCGCCGACCCGACCGCCGATCCGCGCACCCGGCGTGCGCGGGTCTCGGCGACGCTGGAGCGGGTGGGCCTGACGGCCGCCGCCGGCAAGAAGGCGAAGGCGTACTCCCTCGGTATGAAGCAGCGTCTGGGCCTCGCCGCCGCCCTGCTCCAGCCCCGTCGGCTGCTCGTCCTCGACGAGCCGACCAACGGCCTGGACCCGCAGGGCATGCGGGAGATCCGCTCGCTGATCCGGGAGCTGGCCGCGGAGGGCACGACCGTCTTCCTCTCCTCGCACCTGCTCGACGAGATCGAGCAGGTGTGCACGCACGCGGCGGTGATGGCACAGGGCCGGCTGCTCGTCCAGGGCCCGGTGGCCGACCTCGCCGCGGGAACACGCGGCCGACTGGTCGTGACGACGCCGGACCCGGCGGACGCGGCCCGGGTGCTGAAGGAGCAGGGGGCGGACGATGTCGTCCTCGGCGAGGACCGGGTGAGCGCCGAGGCCCCGCCCCCGGACCGGGATCTCGCGGACCTGAACGCCGCGCTGGTGTCGGCGGGGGTCCGCGTCCGCGGCTTCGCCGTCGAGCGGGCCTCCCTGGAGGACGCGTTCGTGGCTCTCACGGGGGAGGGATTCGATGTCGCGGGCTGACACGGTGGACGACCGGAACCGGACACCGGCATCGATGACGGCACCGGAACCGGCATCGACATCGGTGCGGACGGCGAACTGGACCTGGACCTTCGGGCTGCTCCGCAGCGAACTGCTGACCACCTTCCGGCGCTGGCGCACCCTCGCGCTGCTGGGCGTGCTGGCGGCCGTGCCGGTGCTGGTCGGGATCGCCGTGAAGATCGAGACGAGCGACGGCTCGTCCGGCGGACCCGGCGGGGGAGGGGGCGGTGGCGAGGGCCCGGCCTTCATCTCGCAGGTGACCAACAACGGGCTGTTCCTGGTCTTCACCGCGCTGGCCGTGACTCTGCCGTTCTTCCTGCCGATGGCGATCGGTGTCATCGCGGGCGACTCGATCGCCGGTGAGGCGAACGCGGGCACGCTCCGCTACCTGCTGGTCGCCCCGGCCGGGCGCACCCGCCTGCTGCTCGCCAAGTACGCGACCGTCATGATCTTCTGCCTGGTGGCCACGCTGGTGGTCGCGGTCTCGGCGCTGACGGTCGGGGCGCTGCTCTTTCCGCTGGGCGACCTGACGACGATCTCCGGCACCCGGATCGGCTTCGGCGACGGGCTGTTGCGGGCGCTGCTGATCGCCCTGGTCGTCGCCGCCTCCCTGACCGGCGTGGCGGCGCTCGGACTGTTCGTCTCGACCCTCACCAGCAGCGGCATCGCGGCGATGGCGACGACGGTGGGCCTGCTGATCACGGTCCAGATCCTCGACCAGATCCCCCAACTGCACGCCTTGCAGCCGTACTTCTTCTCACACCACTGGCTGTCCTTCGCCGACCTGATGCGCGAGCCGGTCTACTGGGACGACCTGGAGAAGAACCTCGGCCTCCAGGCCCTGTACGCGGCCGTCTTCGGCTCGGCGGCCTGGGCACGCTTCACGACGAGGGACATCACGGCGTAGACATCACAGCCTCAGGCATCACGGCATAGGCATCACGGCATAGGCGTCACGGCATAGGCGTCACGGCGTAGGCCTCGGGCGCAGGCCTCAGTGGGTTTCCCACAGGAAGCGCGCCGCCGGCGTCTCTCCCGCGAAGAACGTCTTCGCGCGGGTCAGCGCCTCCGTGTCCCTGAGGACGTCACCGGGCTTGCTGCCGTTGCCGAGCAGCACCCCGCCGAAGGACATCCCCATGTACGCGGCCGAGTTGTTGAGCGTCCCGACGAGCGGATCGGCGACCACGGGCTGGTCGTCGGCGAGCGCGGTGACGCCCCACAGGGTGCGCCCGGCGAGCGTCGCCCTGAAGTCGAGGCCGGGGGTGCGCAGCCAGCCCGACCAGTGGTCCAGGTACCGCTTGGTCTGGCCGGAGACCGAGTACCAGTACAGCGGGGACGCGATCACGATGTCCGTCGCGGCGAGCGTGGCGTCGAGCAGCAGCGCCGTGTTGCCCTCGGTGGGGCGGACGTGGTCGCTGTCGTGCCGCTGGTCCTCGAAGTCGGGCAGCGGGTGTCGGGCCAGGCTGATCCACGTCTGCTCGACATCGGAGGGCAACTGCTCGGCGGCCGCGCGGGCCAGCAACTCGGTGTTGCCGTCCGGACGGCTGCTGCCCAGCACGAACAGGAAGCTGCGACGGGTCATGATCCATCCCCCAGGTAGTCGGCGTACGAAGATAGTCTGCACCTGCATTATATGTGTACGCAAGTATTGACGCCCCGGCCTAGACGGATTGAGCGGCTCGGGCGGCCGCCAGGAGTGCCGTCTCGCCACCGTGTGCCGCGACCAGCTGCAGCCCCACGGGACAGCCGTCCGAGCCGATCCCCGCCGGGATGCTGATCGCCGGATGCCCGCTCAGATTGAACGCCCAGGTGAGCGCGGTCGAGTACCGATCGCCCGGGCCTTCGTGACCGTGCGCGGCGTTCGGCGTCGTCGGGGTCAGCAGCAGGTCGGCGCGGGCGAAGAAGTCGGCCAGCAGACCGTCGTTGAGGTTCCGGACGCGTTCGGCTGCGCGGAGGTCCGAGCCCGGGGTGCGCAGCGCGAGCCAGGCGGGTGCGGGGTCCGCCAGCCGCAGGGGTGCGCCGGAGGGCGGCGACAGCCGTACGACACCCGCCTCGGCGAGGCGTCCGGCGGCGGCACGGGCCAGGGCGAGCGGCTCCGGGTCGGGATCGGCGAAGCCGAGGTCGGCGGAGAAGACGGCGACCGGCGGGACACGACCCGGTGAGGGGACGGGGTGCGACCCCTCCCTCGGTGCCATGACCTGCCAGTACGCCTCGGCGTCCGCCGCGTGGCGTACGAGTACGCCGGGCGCCGCCAGCCCCGTACGGTCCCGGGCGGCCGGTGCCGATCCCTCCCCGGGCGGCGGTCGGCGGTTCGTGATCTTGAGGCCGATCACGCCACACCAAGCGGCCGGGATCCGCACCGAGCCCGCGCCGTCGCTGCCGGTCGCCAGCGGGACCAGGCCGGCGGCCACCGCCGCCGCGGACCCGGCCGAGGAGCCGCCCGGTGTGCGGTCGGCGTGCCAGGGGTTGACGGTCCGGCCGTGGGCGCCGAGGCCCCAGGTCTGCCAGGGGGTGCCGGGTCCCGGTACGGCCGTGGCCCCCACCGGCACGCATCCGGCGGCGATCAGCGGGCCCGCGGCGCGTAGCCCGTGACGCCCCTTCACGCCGATCGGCACCCCGGCCAGCGGCAGCCGCTCGCCCGCGGCGACCCGGGCGTCGACCGCACGCGCCCACGCCCGCGCCCGCTCCTCCCACACCTCGGCGAAGGCGCGCAACGAACGGTCGATCCGCGCGATCCGTGCGAGCGCCTCGCCGGTCACGTCCACGGCGGACGGCCGCTCCGCCCGCACGGCCGCGGCGATCTCCACGGCCGGCGGCCACGCCGGGTGACCGGACCCCACCCCGTCCTCCCGCGCCCGGTCAGTGTGCCCCGGTGAGCCGGGACAGCGGTTCCGTCTCGCGTGGCGGGGTCCCGCCCAGTTCGCCGAGGCGCCAGTTCGTCACCCACGGGACGCGGTACACGTCGACGACCGATTCGATCACCTTCACCCGCTGGACGAGCGGCCGGGGCAGCCGGCCCGGCGCGTCCGCGACGAGCACCACCGCGTCCAGGTCGAGCCCTCGCGGAGCCTCGCCGCGCCGGAAGACCTCCAGGGTCCGCAGCACGGAGTCCAGTCCGGCCGCGTGGGTGCGGGCGACCAGCAACACGGACGGGGGATCCCCGGCGCCCGGCCACGCGCGTCCGCAGTCGTGGCCGCCGTAGACCGCGGCGAGCGTGGAGCCGCCGGCCCCGCCGTGCGTGCAGACCCAGGAGAAGCGCCGGGGCGCGGCGGTGGAGGCGTACGGCATCGGTACCGGATCCGGTGCGGCCACCGGCCCGCGGATCCAGATCTCCGGCCCCCGCTGCCCGTCCGTCGTCCCCATGACCCGTGTTCCTCCCAGTCGTCGCCGTCCCCCGGGACGCCCCTGATCATGGTGGTCCCGGAGCTGCCCCGGGAGCGGGGCGTGGGTTCCTGGAACGAGGCTGTGACGTCGCGGTGACGCGTGGACCGGGAGCGCTCGGAGAGACTCAACAGTACGTGTCCACGTACACGTGCCTGGACGACCGGATCGTGACGACGCATCCGAGTGAGGAACCGATGTCTCGACTCAGCCGCGAGAAGAAGCGGGAACAGAAGTACGCCGGCCCCACGGCCGTCGTGGTGGCCCCGCTCGATGTCCATGTCCGCGGGGGCGGGACGGCGACGATAGGCGGTGTCCCGGTCGTGGCGGCCGACGGCGAGGAGATCCAGCGCGCCGTCCTGAGCCACCTCCACCGCATCGCCCTCGCCACCGGACACCCGGTCCTCGCCACGGTCCACGACGAACGCATCGGTTACGTCGTCGCCCTGCGCGTGGACCCGGACGGTTCCAGCCACTTCACGGCGGATCCCCTGCGGACGCCCGCGGCCGCGCCCCCGTCGGCGGCGGCGCGGGGGGAGACGGCGCGGGGGGAGACGGCGCCGGACACGCGGAACACCGCGCCCACCGGCACGCCCGAGCCCACTGCGACGGCCGGCCCGCCCGCGCCTGCCGTGACGCCTGCCCCGGCCGGCCCGCCCGCGCCGGTCGCTGCCGCGGCTGCCGCGCCCGCGCCCGCCGCAGTCTCCGGGCCCGCCGACCTGCCCGGGCCCGCCGACACGCCCGCGTCGGCCGCGGGCCCCGAGTCCGCCGATACGCCGGTGCCCGTCGAAGACGCACGGTCCGCTCGGCCGCGACGCGACAGGGCCACGCATTTCCTGCGCCCGGTGTCCGAACCGGTGCGGGACGCGGCCCCGACGTTCCCGTTGCGCGCGGTGCCCGAGCAGGAAGCGGAGCGGGACGCCCGGTCGGCGTCGGCACCGGCGCCCGGGTACACGGCGGGGGACACCCCGGCTCCCGGTACGGTCAGCGCCCCGACGGGTGTGTTCGGCCCGCCCCCGACGATGGACGAGCAGCCGCCCCAGGACGCGGTGCCCACCTCGACCCCCACCTCGACCCTGACCCCGGTCCCCACCTCGGCCCCGATCCCGTTGCCGCTCCCGACGCCCGCCTCGGCCCCCGGGACGATCACCAAGTCCGGCTCCACGCCGACCCCGTTCCTCCCCGACGACCTCATCTCCGACGCGGCCCTCGACCCGGACCCCGGCCCCAAGCCCACCCCCGCCCGGGGCTTCGACGCCGTCGCGGAGGCGGTGCTCGGGGACGACCCCCGTACCCTCCACGGCGACGGCGGCACCCCGGCCCTCCTCGCGGAACCGCTCGCGCGGATCAACGAGGCCGTGCGGGCGGGCCGTACGGACACGGCGGCCGCACTAGCCGAGCGGACCGTGCTGGAGGCGTCCGCGACGCTGGGACCGGAGCACCCCGAGGTGCTCCGGCTGCGCGAACTCACCGCTTACATCGCCTACTTGGCAGGCGACCCGCTGCGCTCCTTCCACACCTCCCTCGACCTGGCCCGCGTCCACCGCCGCACCCCGGACGCGGAGGCCGCGTACGGCAACGTGCAGAGCGCGGCGACGGCCTGGCGTGCCGTACGCGACCCCTTGCAGGGACTGAACCTGGGGACCGAACTCCTCGGCCTGTGGACGGAGCTCACCACCGAGGAGGGCCCGGCCGCGGACGACGTCGAGGAACTGGAGTCGGCCCGCGCGCGCATGCTCCGGCTGGCCGAACGCGCCCGGAAGTCGGGCGCGTAGCGGCCCCCCGGCCGATCAGGAGGACAGGGTCCAGACCGCGTACGCCAGCGCGTCCGCGTTGCGGTCCAGGGCCGTGTCGTTGATGTTGGCCGTGGTGTCGCAGGAGGAGTGGTAGCAGCGGTCGAAGGCCCGGCCGGCCGTGCCGCCCCACTTGGCCACCTGCGCCGCCGTCTTGAGGTAGTCGGCGCCGCTGAACAGGCCGCCCACCGGCACGCCCGCGTTCTTGAAGGGGGCGTGGTCGGAGCGGCCGTCGCCCTCGGTCTCGATCTCCGTGGGGACGCCGAGGCCGGTGAAGTAGTCCTTGAAGGTCTTCTCGATGGCCGGGTCGTCGTCGTAGACGAAGTAGCCGGGGTTCGGCGAGCCGATCATGTCGAAGTTCAGGTAGCCGCTGATGCGGGCCCGGTTCGCCGAGGAGAGGTTGTTGACGTAGTACCGGGACCCGACCATGCCCAGCTCCTCCGCGCCCCACCAGGCGAACCGCAGGTGCTTGGTGGGGTGGTAGCCGGCTCTGGACACGGCTAGCGCCGTCTCCAGGACGGCCGCCGAGCCGGAGCCGTTGTCGTTGATGCCGGCCCCCGCTGTCACGGAGTCCAGATGGGACCCGGCCATCAGCACCTGGCCGGTGTCGCCGCCGGGCCAGTCGGCGACGAGGTTGTAGCCGGTGCGGCCGGAGGAGGTGAACTGCTGGATGGTGGTGGTGTATCCGGCGGCGTCCAGCTTGGCCTTCACGTAGTCGAGCGACGCCTTGTAGCCGGTGCGGCCGTGCGCACGGTTGCCGCCGTTGGCGGTGGCGATGGACTGGAGCTGGGTCAGGTGGGCCTTGACGTTGGCCACCGGGATGTCGGGCGCGGCGGCGATCGCCCCGGGCTCGGGGGCGGGTGCCGCCCCGGCTATGGATCCGGTGGCGAGCAGGGTGACGGCTGCGACGACGGCGGTGACCGTCGCCCGCCCGGAAACGGGGAGCTTCATGGTGGGGGGCTCCGAATTCCAGCGGGACACCCGTGGGCGACCGTCGAGCACCTGGACGCCCACAGGTAATCCACAGTGAATGGGGTGACTGGATGGTGAAGCCGAGGCCAACACTCCGTCAAGAGCGCTATCCGGACAGCGGTTTCACATAGCGAAGCCCCTTGTGTCCCTCAGTGCACGCAGAACTCGTTGCCCTCCGGATCCGCCATGACCACCCACTGCCCGGACGGCTCCTTCACCTCGCACAGCACGCTCGCGCCCAGCGCCGTCAGCCGTTCGACCTCTCCGGCGCGCAGCTCCGCACCGGGATGCAGATCGAGGTGGAGCCGGTTCTTCACGGTCTTCGCCTCCGGGACCCGCTGGAACAGCAGCCGCCGTCCTAGCCCGGTCCCGCTGTCGGGGTCGAACGGGTCGTCGGGATGGCGTACGGCGATCAGGTCCCGGAAGGCCGGGCGGCCGTGGAACTCCAGCGTCGCCGCCCCCGGCAGCGCGCCGAGCTCCAGCAGCCGCTCGATGAGCGCGCTGTTGTCCTCGACCTCGTAGTGCAGCGCTCCGGCCCAGAAGTCGGCCTGTGCGTGCGGGTCGGCTGCGTCGACGACGAGCTTCCAGTGCACGGGCGTGGGCCCGGTCTCGGGTACTCCAGATGTCTCGGTCATGCAGCCACTTCTAGCAGGCCCCGCCAGGGGTCGGCCTCCCGCGCGCCGTACTCCGCCGGAGCGGTCGGACCGGACCGTCGCGCTCCGGTCCGGCCTCGTCGACTCCTGTCGATCCCGTCGCTGCCGGCCGTGCCTTCCATGCCGTCCATGCCTTCCAACGACGGTGACGCAGTGGCGTCGGTGCGGTCGGGGGCGTCGGTCTACGGCTTGGCGAGGGGAGAGACTGCCGCCTCCGGAGCGGGGGCGCCGGGCACGCCGGATGCGGCGGCGACGGCCGTACCACCGGGTGTGCCGGAGACGCCGGAGGCCACGCTCTCCGCCTCCCGAACGCCGTCGATCGTGCCGGTCGCACCGGCTGCACCGATCGCACCGGCTGCACCGATCGCACCGGCCGCACCGGCCGCACCGGCCGCACCGGCCGCGCCGGCCGGGTCGGTCGCGCCAGGCGCCGCGGCCCTGCCCTCGGTGATCGCGGGGCCGAGCGTGCGGGCCGCCCGGCGTGAGGTGCGCAGCGCGTCGCCGGTGAGCAGCACCAGCGCCAGCCACACCAGCGCGAACCCGGCCCAGCGCTCGGGGGGCATGGCCTCGCCGAAGTAGAGGACGCCGAGCAGGAACTGGAAGACCGGCGCCAGGTACTGGAGCAGACCCAGCGTGGACAGCGGCACGCGGATCGCCGCCGCGCCGAAGCAGACGAGGGGGAGCGCGGTGACCAGACCGGTGGAGGCGAGCAGGGCCGCGTGTCCGACGCCCTCGGTCGCGAAGGTGAGGCCAGTGTGCGCGGACAGCCACAGCAGGTAGCCCAGCGCGGGCAGGAACTGGATGGCGGTCTCGGCGGCCAGCGACTCGACCCCGCCGAGGTTGACCTTCTTCTTCACCAGTCCGTAGATCGCGAAGGAGAAGGCGAGGGTGAGGGAGATCCACGGCGGGCGGCCGAAGCCGATGGTCAGGACGAGTACCGCCGTGAAGCCGATGCCGACCGCCGCCCACTGCGCGGGCCGCAGCCGTTCCTTGAGGATCAGTACACCCATGGCGATGGTGACCAGCGGGTTGATGAAGTAGCCGAGGGACGCCTCGACGACGTGGCCGCTGTTCACGGCCCAGATGTAGACGCCCCAGTTCACGGTGATGACGGCCGCGGCGATCACGACGAGCCCCAGCCGGCGCGGCTGCCGCAGCAGCTCACCGGCCCACGCCCAACGCCTTACGACGAGCAGCGCGACGGCGACGAAGGCCAGGGACCACACCATGCGATGGGCGAGGATCTCGGTCGCCCCGGCCGGCTTGAGCAGGGGCCAGAAGAGGGGGACCAGCCCCCACATCCCGTACGCCGCGAGGCCGTTCAGCAGGCCTGTCCGGCCTTCACTCTTCGACGTCCCGGCCACGGGGCCCCTCCTTCTCACGTTCAGGCATGCGTGGACGAAGGTAACGCCGACCACCCCCGTCTGTCATGCCCGTATCGCCATACGGTCATGACAGGCAGGGGTGGCGTGGCGCGGGGCGGCGCGAGGGCCCTCGGGGGAGGGTCAGCCCTTGAGCGCGGCCGTGATCGCCTCGGCGAGCGGAGTGGTCGGGCGGCCCGCCAGCCGGGACAGGTCACCGCCGGCGACGACCAGCTCACCCTTCTCGATCGACGCGTCCACGCCGACCAGGATCGTGGCGAACGTCTCGGGCAGGCCGGCGCCGGTCAGGATGCCGGTGAGCACCTCGCCGGGCACGGAGGTGTAGACGATCTCCTTGCCGGTCTGCCTGCTCAGCTCGGCCGCGTACTCGGCGAAGCTCCACGCCTCGTCGCCGCCCAGCTCGTACGTCCGGTTCTCGTGGCCTTCGCCGGTCAGCACGGCGACGGCGGCGGCCGCGTAGTCGGCGCGGGAGGCGGAGGAGACCCGGCCCTCACCGGCGGCGGCGACGACGGCGTTGTGCTCCAGCACCGGGGCGAGCTGCTCGGTGTAGTTCTCGTGGTACCAGCCGTTGCGCAGCAGCGTGTACGGCAGACCGGAGGCGAGCAGCGCCTTCTCGGTGGCGCGGTGGTCGTCCGCCAGTGCCGCGCTCAGGCTGCCCGGCGCGCTGGTGTACGCGAGGAGCGCGACCCCGGCCGCCTTCGCGGCTTCGATCACGACCTGGTGCTGCGCCGGGCGGCCCTTGTCGAACTCGTTGCCCGAGATCAGCAGCACCTTGTCGCCGGAGGCGAACAGGCTGCCGAAGGTCTCGGGGGCGTTGTAGTCGGCGACGGCGAGTCGTACGCCACGGGCCGCGAAGTCGGCGGCCTTGGCCTCGTCGCGCACGACGGCCGTGATCTGCTCCGCCGGAACCCTCTCCAGCAACTGCTCCACGACGTGACGGCCGAGGTGTCCGGTGGCTCCGGTGACGACGATGCTCATGGCTCAGAACTCCTAGTGGGGGCTGCGGGTCTGCCGCCGACCCTAGGAGAAGCACTAACCAAGCGAAAGTACCCACTTTGAAGTAAGGTACTGGCATGGCAGTAAGTATGCAGGTGGGTACGGTCGAAGCAGAGGGCATGTGTCCGCACCGACTCGTTCTGGAACATGTCACCAGCCGCTGGGGCGTCCTGGCACTGATCGAGCTGCTCGACCGCTCGCACCGGTTCAGCGAGCTGCGCCGGGCGATCGGCACGGTGGGCCGGCCGGTCAGCGAGAAGATGCTCACCCAGACCCTCCAGACCCTCGAACGCGACGGCCTGGTGCACCGCGACGCCAAGCCGGTCATCCCGCCGCGCGTCGACTACTCCCTGACCGACCTCGGCCGGGAGGCGGCCGAGCAGGTGCGCGCGCTCGCCCTGTGGACGCACACCCGGATGCCGGACGTGGAGCAGGCCCGCCGGACATACGACGAGGCCCGGGAACTCCGCTCCCGGGCCTCGTGAACCGCTCCGCTCCTCAGCCGACGACCGTCCAGGTGTCGCCGCCCGCCAGCAGCGCCCCCAGGTCACCCTTGCCGTGCTGCTCGATCGCCGCGTCCAGCTGGTCCGCCAGCTGGGTGTCGTAGACCTGCCGTTCGAACGAGCGCAGCACACCGATGGGCGTGTGGTGCAGGGTGTCCGGGTCGGCCAGCCGGGACAGCGCGAAGGCGGTGGTCGGGGACGCGGCGTGCGCGTCGTGGACCAGCACGTCCGCCTCGTTCTCCGGGGTCACCGTGACGACCCGCAGGTCGCCGCTCGCCGGATCGCGCACGACGCCCCGCGCGCGGTCCGCCCCGAACCGGATCGGCTGGCCGTGCTCGAGCCGGATCACCGCCTCCTCGGCGGACTTCCGGTCCTTCAGCGCCTCGAACGCGCCGTCGTTGAAGATGTTGCAGTTCTGGTAGATCTCGACCAGCGCCGTCCCGGGGTGGGCGGCCGCCTGGCGCAGCACCTCCGTCAGATGCTTGCGGTCGGAGTCGATGGTCCGCGCCACGAACGACGCCTCCGCGCCGAGCGCCAGCGAGACCGGGTTGAAGGGCGCGTCCAGTGAGCCCATCGGCGTCGACTTCGTGATCTTGCCGATCTCCGAGGTGGGCGAGTACTGGCCCTTGGTGAGCCCGTAGATCCGGTTGTTGAACAGCAGGATCTTCAGGTTCACGTTCCGCCGCAGGGCGTGGATCAGATGGTTGCCGCCGATGGACAGCGCGTCGCCGTCGCCCGTGACCACCCACACGCTCAGATCCCGCCGGGAGGCGGCGAGGCCGGTCGCGATGGCCGGCGCCCGCCCGTGGATGGAGTGCATGCCGTACGTGTTCATGTAGTACGGGAAGCGCGACGAGCAGCCGATGCCCGACACGAAGACGATGTTCTCCTTGGCCAGCCCCAGCTCCGGCATGAAGCCCTGGACGGCGGCCAGGATCGCGTAGTCGCCGCAGCCGGGGCACCAGCGCACTTCCTGATCGGACTTGAAGTCCTTCATGGACTGCCGGGCCACGGCCTTGGGGACGAGCGAGAGCGCCTCGATCGTGCCCGTGCCTTCCGTCGAGGTCTCAGCCATCGATGGCCTCCTTGAGCGTCGCGGCAAGCTGCTCCGCCTTGAACGGCATGCCGTTGACCTGGTTGTACGAACGGGCGTCGACCAGGTACTTCGCCCGTACGAGAGTGGCGAGCTGGCCGAGGTTCATCTCGGGGATGACGACCTTGTCGTAGCGCTCCAGCACGGCGCCCAGGTTGCGCGGGAACGGGTTCAGATGCCGCAGATGGGCCTGCGCGACAGCCTCACCGGCGGTGCGCAGCCGCCGGACCGCGGCGGTGATCGGCCCGTAGGTGGACCCCCAGCCCAGCACCAGGGTGTTCGCCTCGTGCGGGTCGTCGACCTCGAGGTCGGGGACGTCGATGCCGTCGATCTTGGCCTGCCGGACGCGGACCATGAACTCGTGGTTGGCCGGGGCGTAGGAGATGTTCCCGGTCCCGTCCTCCTTCTCGATCCCGCCGATGCGGTGCTCGAGCCCCGGCGTGCCCGGGACCGCCCACGGCCGGGCCAGCGTCTGCGGGTCGCGCTTGTACGGCCAGAAGACCTCACCGCCGTCGTCCAGGGTGTGGTTGGGCCCCTGGGCGAACTGCACGGCCAGGTCCGGGAGCTCGTCCAGCTCCGGGATCCGCCAGGGCTCGGAGCCGTTGGCCAGGTAGCCGTCGGACAGGAGCATCACCGGCGTGCGGTAGGTGAGCGCGATCCGGGCCGCCTCCAGGGCCGCGTCGAAACAGTCGGCGGGGGTGCGGGGCGCGACGATCGGCACCGGCGCCTCGCCGTTGCGCCCGAACATGGCCTGCAGCAGGTCGGCCTGCTCGGTCTTGGTCGGCAGGCCGGTCGACGGCCCGCCCCGCTGGATGTCCACGATCAGCAGTGGCAGCTCCATCGAGACCGCGAGCCCGATGGTCTCGCTCTTCAGCGCCACCCCGGGCCCCGAGGTGGTGGTGACGGCGAGGGACCCGCCGAAGGCCGCCCCCAGTGCCGCGCCGATGCCCGCGATCTCGTCCTCGGCCTGGAACGTCCGCACGCCGAAGTTCTTGTGCTTGCTGAGCTCGTGCAGGATGTCGGAGGCCGGCGTGATCGGGTACGACCCGAGGAACAGCGGCAGGTCGGCCTGCCGGGACGCGCTGATCAGCCCGTATGCCAGGGCGAGATTCCCGGAGATGTTCCGGTAGGTGCCGACGGGGAACGCCTTCGCGGCCGGGGCGACCTCATAACTGACGGCGAAGTCCTCGGTCGTCTCGCCGAAGTTCCACCCGGCACGGAAAGCGGTGAGGTTGGCGGCCGCGATGTCGGGCTTCTTCGCGAACTTCGACTTCAGGAACTTCTCGGTGCCCTCGGTGGGCCGGTGGTACATCCATGACAAGAGGCCGAGCGCGAACATGTTCTTGCTGCGCTCGGCCTCTTTGCGGGTGAGGTCGAATTCCTTGAGTGCCTCGACGGTCAGAGTGGTCAGCGGGACCGGGTGGAGCTGGTAACCGTCGAGGGATCCATCCTCCAGCGGCGAGGCCGCGTACCCCACCTTCTGCATCGCCCGTTTGGTGAACTCGTCCGTGTTGACGATGATCTCCGCGCCGCGCGGCACATCGCCGATGTTGGCCTTCAGCGCCGCCGGATTCATGGCGACCAGCACATTGGGCGCATCACCCGGAGTGAGGATGTCGTGGTCGGCGAAATGCAGCTGGAACGAGGAGACGCCGGGGAGGGTGCCGGCGGGCGCGCGGATCTCGGCGGGGAAGTTCGGCAGGGTGGAGAGGTCGTTGCCGAACGACGCGGTCTCCGAGGTGAAGCGGTCGCCGGTGAGCTGCATACCGTCACCCGAGTCGCCCGCGAACCTGATGATCACCCGGTCGAGACGACGGACGTCCTTCGTCCCACCCGGTTTGCGCTGCTCTCCCACGACGGTCCCGTCGGCTCCGTCGGTCCCGTCGTCCTGTTCCGCTGGGCTGCTGACCTGACTGGTCACTGAACTGGACCTCCCTCGAGGTGGCTGTCCCGGAGGGCCTTCTCGAAGGCCATCCACGGATCAACCCTACGTCTGTAAGGGTCGCCTTACCTCGGCCATTCGTATGACGGTCGTTGTCCCGAGACGGCCCGGCACCCCCGCTTTTCATGATTTCCCGCCGCCCGGCGCGAATCCGGTAGACGCTCCGGATCACACCACGGTTCTCCACCACCTGTTCGTCGCCTCCACCGAGTTCCCCCGCTCGACGAAAGGCACAGTGCCACTTCGCTAGGAATTGAGATAGGTGAGGACCGCCAGTACGCGTCGGTGATCCCCGTCACTCGGCGACAGACCGAGCTTCAGGAAGATGTTGCTGACATGCTTCTCCACGGCCCCGTCGCTGACGACCAGCTGCCGGGCGATCGCGGAGTTCGTCCGCCCCTCGGCCATCAGCCCCAGGACCTCCCGCTCCCGCGGGGTGAGCCCGGCCAGCACATCCTGCTTCCGGCTCCGCCCGAGCAGCTGCGCGACGACCTCCGGATCGAGGGCGGTACCGCCCTGCGCGACCCGCACCACGGCGTCCACGAACTCCCGCACCTCGGCCACGCGATCCTTGAGCAGATACCCGACCCCGCGACTGGAACCGGCCAGCAGTTCGGTGGCGTACCTCTCCTCCACGTACTGCGACAACACCAGCACCCCGAGCCCCGGATGCGTCTTGCGTAGCTGTACGGCGGCCCGCACCCCTTCGTCGGTGTGGGTCGGCGGCATCCGCACGTCCGCGACGACGACATCGGGCAACGCGCCCTCGTCGCCGAGCTCCGTGATCGTCTTGACCAGAGCGTCCGCATCCCCGACCCCGGCCACCACCTCATGCCCCCGGTCGGTCAGCAACCGGGTCAGCCCCTCCCTCAGCAGCACCGAATCCTCGGCGATGACCACCCGCACCCTGTCCTCCACGATCCTCGGCCCCCCAGCCGTCCACCCCGTTGGTAGAACCAGTCAAGCATTCCAGCAACGGGCCCGTCTGTACCCGCCGAGGAGCCCGACCACGACGAGGACGGCGCGAATCAGGCCTTGACCCACCCGGTTTCGGCCTCGGAACGAGCCACCGGGCGAATCAGCGCGAGCGACGACACCAGCCCACCCAAGCGCAACCCGGTCGGGCGAACACGAACACGAGGCCCGTCCACCCCCGGCATCAGGCACCGGGCAACTCGAACCCTGCGACGCGAGATGCCTGGGCTGGGGGCTGGGGGCTGGGGGCTGGGGGCTGACGGCTGGGGGCTGGGGGTCCGTGGGTCTGGTCCGGGGGCCTGGGGTCCGGGGCACGGGCCGGGGAGGCGTGGCCCGGGGTCCGGGTCGGGGGGAGGCTGGGCCCCGGGGGTCTGGGGGCGGTAGCCCCCAGGGTGGGAAGGGCAGGGGCGGCGGGGGCGAAGGAGCCCGCCCCTCAGGCCGCGTTCCCGCGCCAGGGCAGCTCCGCGGTCACCCGGGTGGGCCCGCCCGTCGGCGAATCGACCACCAGAATCCCGTCCACCGCGTCCAGCCGCCCCGCGAGCCCGGCCAACCCCGACCCACCGCCGGAGGCATCCGCTCCGCCCACCCCGTCGTCCACCACCTGCAGCATCAACCGATCCTCCACCCGCCACACATCGACCGAGGCCGACCGCGCCCCACTGTGCTTGCTGATGTTCTGAAGCAGCTCCGAGACGGTGAAGTACGCGATCCCCTCGATCGCCGGCGCCGGCCGCTCCACCAGATCCACATCCACCCGCACCGGCACCGTGCACCGCGACGCCACCGCCGACAGCGCCGCGTCCAGCCCCCGGTCCGTCAGCACCGCCGGATGGATCCCGCGCGCCAGGTCCCGCAGTTCCTGCAACGCCGTCTTCACCTCGCCGTGCGCCTCGTCCACCATCCGCGCCGCCTCCCGCGGATCCTCCCGCAGCTTCTCCTTCGCCAACCCCAGATCCATCGCGAGCGCCACCAGCCGGGCCTGTGCCCCGTCGTGCAGATCGCGCTCGATGCGCCGCAGATCGGCGGACGCCGTGTCCACCACGACCCCCCGGTCGGACTCCAGCTCCACCACCCGCGCCCCCAGCGACGACGGTCCGAGCAGCCCGTGCACCAGCAGCCGGTCCACCGTCGTCAGTGCCCGGACGATCCACGGCGTGGCCAGCGTGATCAACAGTCCCACCAGCGCCGTCACCGTGATCTCGAACGGGTTGTCGAGGTAGACGCTGTGCTGCTCGTCGCCGTACAGCTGAAGCCCGCCCTGACCGCCGTACATGGGGAAGACCCAGAACCACAGCGGATACGTCAGCATGGTCCAGCCGAACGACCACACGGTCAGCGCGACGCAGAAGGAGAACACCGCCCACGGGAACTGCACCACCGCATACAGCGCCTGCCGCCACGACGTTCCGCTCTTGAGGACGGCCGCCATCCAGGCCATCGCGCCCTTGCCCCGAGGCCGCAACGGCTCGGGATCGGCGACCTCCAGGCCGAGCAGCCCGCGCGCCCGGGCCCGTTCCAGCGCTCCGAAGCCCCGGCCCGCGGCCAGTCCCGCCGCCAGCACCGGAATGCCGAGGAACGTCACCAGCAGGCCGGCCCCCAGCGACAGCATCGTGATCGTGAAGGTGAACAGCACGATGCCGATCGGCAGGCCGAGCAGGACATAGACGAGTTCGCGCCAGTGGCGCGCCGTGAGCGGCTCACGCAGTCCCGTCGGCAACAGGTGTCGGCGCCCGCCGTCGCGGTGCCCGTACCCCGGGTCGTACTGGTCATGGCGCCCGTACCGCCCGTACTGCCCGTACTGGTCAGGCTCCCCGTACTGCCCGTACTGCGTGGCCATCGGCGTCGTCCGTTCTACTCGTCCTGCTCGTCGCGCAGTTGTCGATCCGTACCTCCCACCCTGCTCGGCGGCGAGCGCGTGGACCATGGAGTCCGTCGGCGTCTTGGAAGGGGGGTTTTCCCTACCTCCCACGGCCGCCACCTCCCACACCCCGCGAACCACCCTGCCCGCCCCGTCCACCGTCCGCTGTGCCGACTATCCGTTCTGTCCGCGATTGCGCCACGGCAACTCCGCGGTCACCGTCGTGGGGCCACCCACCGGCGACTCCACGATGAACAGCCCGTCGACGGCGTCCAGCCGCTCGGCCAGTCCCCGCATCCCCGACCCGCCGTCGAGCCGCGCCCCGCCCCGGCCGTCGTCCCACACCTGGATGAGCAGCCGGTCGTCGGTCCGCCACACGTCGACCGAGGCCGACCGCGCCGCGCTGTGCTTGCTGACGTTCTGGAGCAGCTCGGAGACGGTGAAGTAGGCGATGCCCTCGATGGCCTGCGCCGGTCGGGACGTCAGGTCGGCGGTCACCTTCACCGGCACCGTGCAGCGCGAGGCCACGGAGGACAGCGCCGCGTCCAGCCCCCGGTCGGTCAGGACGGCCGGATGGATCCCGCGTGCCAGGTCCCGCAGCTCCTGGAGCGCGAGCTTCACCTCGCCGTGCGCCTCCTCCACCATCGCCGCCACGACATCGTCGGCCTGCCCCTCCAGCAGCTTCTCCTTCGCCAGGCCCAGCCCCATCGCCAGGTTGACCAGCCGGGCCTGCGCCCCGTCGTGCAGGTCACGCTCGATGCGCCGCAGATCGGCGGCCGCCGTGTCGACCACGACACCCCGGTCCGACTCCAGCTCCGCGATCCGCCGCTCCAGCTCGTCGGAGGGGGACAGCAGGGCCCGCACCATCGCCCGGTCCGCGTTGGTCAGCCCGCGCACCACGAACGGCAGCACCGGCCACAGCACGAACAGCGAGGGAACGACCACGCTGAACGTCAGGACTCCCCAGGGCAGCCGGATGAGGTCGTACAGCACCGTGCGCCAGGCCACCGGGTCCTTCAGCAGCAGCCACAACCGCTGGAAGAGCCCGCCCGCCCTGCGCAGCGGCAGCGGGCTCGGCTCGTCGATGCGCACCCCGAGCAGGAGACGCGCGCGACCCCGTTCGAACCGGCCCAGCAGCCGCGCCCCGGCCAGCCCGAGCGCGAGCAGCGGGAACCCGATCACGGTGACCGTCATCGCGGCGCCGGTGACGATCACCGTCATCACATAGGTGAACCCGATCAACGACATCGGCAGATTCGTCAGAAGGTGCGCGATCTCCTTCCACGTCTGCGGGTCGTAGGCGAGACGGGCCGGAGGCAGACGCCCGGCGTCCTGCCCGGCCGTACCGGGCACAACGGTCGTGAGGGGAGCGGCTCTCGGGTGGGAGCCGCCCGGCTGAAAGCCCTCCGGGTGGGAACCCTCCATGTCGGAGCGGTTCGGGTCGGAGGCGGATCGGCTGGCGGAAGCGGTCATATGGGCTAGCCTGCCGCGCCGCAGGGCACCGCGCCATGAGGTCTGCTGCCTTCCTCGGCCGGGGGAAAACCCCCGCCCCGCAAGACGAGGCATGACGGGCTGCTTACCGTCCCTTTATCAGGGCCTAGACTCCCGTGCGTACAGATCGTCGAACGGGCCTGTCGTCGAAGAGACTGAGGTCAGGGAGCGAGGGACGGGCGTGCGGGAACGGACCGTCGATGTCGCGGCGGAATTCGCGGCGGACTACTTCCAGTCCTACTCCGTCGTCGGGCTGCTCGCCGTCGTCGGCGTGCTGTTCGTCGCCGTGGCGTTCGGCGCCGGGCGGCTGTTGCGCCCGGTGGTACCCACCCCGGAGAAGCTCCTGACGTACGAGTGCGGTGTCGACCCCGTGGGCGAGGGCTGGGCCCACACCCAGGTCCGCTACTACGTCTACGCCTTCCTCTACGTGATCTTCGCCGTCGACTCGATCTTCCTCTTCCCCTGGGCGACGGTCTTCGCGGCCCCCGGCTACGGCGCGGCCACGCTCGTGGAGATGTTCATCTTCCTCGGCTTCCTGGCCGTGGGCCTGCTGTACGCCTACAAGAAGGGCGTCCTGACATGGACGTGACGCCGAAAGTGAATGCCCCGGAACAACCGGAGCACCCGGAACAACCGCAAGGGTCGGAGCACCCGGAGCACCCGGAGCAGTCGGAACAGGTGCTCTCGGAACCCGTACCGCTGCCGGAGCCGAAGCGCCTGGGCACCCTGGCCCGCCTGGCCCCGGAGCCGATGAAGGTGATCCTGAACTGGGGCCGCCGCTACTCGCTCTGGGTCTTCAACTTCGGCCTGGCCTGCTGCGCGATCGAATTCATCGCCGCGTCGATGGCCCGCCACGACTTCATCCGCCTCGGTGTCATCCCCTTCGCGCCGGGCCCCCGTCAGGCCGACCTGATGGTCGTCTCCGGCACCGTCACGGACAAGATGGCCCCGGCCGTGAAGCGTCTCTACGAGCAGATGCCCGAGCCGAAGTACGTCATCTCCTTCGGCGCGTGCAGCAACTGCGGCGGCCCCTACTGGGACTCGTACTCGGTGACGAAGGGCGTCGACCAGATCATCCCGGTGGACGTGTACGTGCCGGGCTGCCCGCCGCGCCCGGAGGCGCTTCTCCAGGGCATCCTCAAGCTCCAGGAGAAGATCGCCAGGGAGTCCCTGCACGAGCGCTACGGCCCGACCCCGTCCCGTCCGGCCGTCTCCCGCCCCTCGCCGGCCGCCCTTCAGAGCGGCTTGGTGCGGCCCCCGGCCGCCGAGTCCCCCGCCGCGCCGTCGGGGGAGGGCCGATGACCACCATCGGCTGGCTCCCGGCCCCCGCCGACGAGCTCTTCGGCCCGCAGGCCACGGCCGAGGAGTCGTACGACCTCCTGACGGTCGACGTCCCTCCCTCATCCTGGACCGACGCCCTGCGCGTAGCCCGCGACCGCCTGACCTGCACCTACTTCGACTGGCTGAGCGCGGTCGACGAACCGGGCACGGGCTTCCGCGTCTCGGCGCACGTGGTGGCCCTGTCCCCGGTGCGTCGCCTGCTGCTGCGCACGACGGTCCCGCACGAGGCACCGACCCTCGCCTCCGCCGTCGACGTATACGCCGGCGCGGCCTGGCACGAACGCGAGACGCACGAGATGTTCGGCGTCACCTTCGCGGGCCACCCCGCCCTGAACCACCTCCTCCTCCCGGAGACCTTCGAAGGCCACCCCCTGCGCAAGGACTTCGTCCTGGCCGCCCGCGTCGCCAAGGCCTGGCCCGGCGCGAAGGAGCCCGGAGAGTCCGAGCACGGCGGCCCCAAGCGCCGGCAGATGCTCCCCCCAGGCGTCCCCGACCCCAACGAATGGGGCCCCCTGAAGGGCCAGCTCCCGCCCGCCCCGGCCCGCCCGGCCCGAGCGGCGGCGGGACGAGCGGCAGGCGACCGCCCGGTCCGCCGCGCCCGCACGGCATCGGACGGCTCAGCGACCCAGCCGACCCCCCCGACCCCACCAACCTCACCGGCTCCTCCGGCCCCCTCGGCTCCCGCGGTTTCTTCGACCCCCTCGGCTCCGGCGACTCCCTCGGGTCCGGCGACTCCGGCGGCGCCTGCCGGACCCCGCCGCGCCCGAAGCGCGAGCGCGGGCTCGGCGTCACAACGGGCAGGTGCCACGGAGTCCCCGGGTGCCGCGGGAACCGAGCCCGCCGCGCCGACGGAACCGACGGCCCCCGAGTCGCCCCCGCAACCCCCGGCAGGACCGCGCCGCACGCGCAGCGCCTCCCAGGGCTCGGCGTCCCAGCACACCCAGCCCCCGACGACACCCCCCGACACCGCCGCCCGCCCCTCCACGGCCCCCCGCAGCTCCGACGCCCCGTGGCACCACGCCCGCCCAGCGTTCGACGAGCCACAGCAGACCCCAGAGCCAAGCGAGCAACAGGAACCGAGGGGCGAGCAGAACCCCGAACCGGACCGAGCTTCGGCACCGGCACCGGGCCGGGAGCCGGCGTCGGGACGCGAGACGCAGCCAGGCCGCGAGACGGAGATGGGTCAGGCGCCGAAGTCGGGACGCGAGTCGAAGTCGGGCCAGGAGCCGGAACCAGACCGGACGCCGGCCCCGGAGCCCGATCAGAAGCCGGAGCCGACGCAGGACCCGGACCCGGATCACAAGAGGGGGTCGGCTCAGGCCCCGGAGTCGGCTCAGGACCCGGAGCCCGGCTCAGAGCCCGGCCCGGAGCCGAGGTCGGCCGGCCCTGAGCAGGCGGCCCCGGGGACGGCCGCGCCCAAGCAGCCCGACCCCGACGAGAAGCCCTCGCCCGCCCGAGGCACGCCCGCCCGTACCGACGGCACGGAATCCCCCGCCCCCGAGGACCCCACAGGAGGCCCGCAGTGAACGACGCTCTCGACGTCGCCCTGCGACTCCTGGTCGTCTTCGTCGTCTTCCTCACCTTCCCCCTGATCGTCGGTCAGACCGAGCACAAGGTGATGGCCCATATGCAGGGCCGCCTGGGGCCGATGTACGCGGGCGGCTTCCACGGCTGGGCCCAGCTCGTCGCGGACGGCGTCAAGTTCGTACAGAAGGAGGACATCGTCCCCGCGGGCGCGGACCGCCGTATCTTCCAGCTCGCGCCGGCCGTAGCCCTCCTTCCGTATCTCCTGGTCCTCCTCGCCATCCCCATCGGCCCGGGCGAAGGCGCCGTCGGCCAGGTCGTGGACGCCGGCATCTTCTTCGTGCTCGCGGTGATGGGCGTCGGCGTGCTCGGCTCCCTCATGGCCGGCTGGGCCAGTGCCAACAAGTTCTCCCTTCTCGGCGGCCTGCGCACCGCCGCCCAGCTCCTCGCCTACGAACTCCCGATGCTGCTCACCGCCGCCTCGGTGGCGATGGCGGCCGGCACGGTGTCCCTGCCCGGCATCGTCGACGCCTTCCAGTGGTGGTGGCTGCCCTGGCAGATCACCGGCGCCATCGTCTTCTTCGTCGCCGGTCTCGCCGAACTGCAGCGGCCTCCGTTCGACATGCCCGTCGCCGACTCGGAGATCATCTTCGGTGCGTACACCGAGTACACCGGCCTGCGCTTCGCCCTCTTCCTCCTCGCCGAGTACGCCGGAATCGTCGTCCTGTGCGGTCTGACCACCGTCCTCTTCCTGGGCGGCTGGCACGGCCCCTGGGGCGCCGACGGCCTCGGCTGGGTCTGGACCCTCCTCAAGGCCGCCGTCCTCGCCTTCGTCGTGATCTGGCTCCGCGTCACCTACCCCCGCCTGCGCGAGGACCAGCTTCAGAAGCTCTCCTGGACCCTCCTCGTCCCTCTCTCCCTCGCCCAGATCGCCCTCACCGGCATCGTCAAGGTGGTGATCCGGTAATGGCCCCCATCCCCGGCAGTGGCCTCGCCAAGGGCCTGGCCGTCACCCTCCGCACGATGACGCGGAAGACCGTCACCGAGCAGTACCCGGACGCCCAGCCCGAACTCCCGCCCCGCACCCGTGGCGTCATCGGCCTGTTCGAGGAGAACTGCACGGTCTGCATGCTCTGCGCCCGTGAGTGCCCCGACTGGTGCATCTACATCGACTCCCACAAGGAGACGGTCCCGCCCGCCGCCCCGGGCGGCCGCGAGCGCAGTCGCAACGTCCTCGACCGCTTCGCCATCGACTTCTCCCTGTGCATGTACTGCGGTATCTGCATCGAGGTCTGTCCTTTCGACGCCCTGTTCTGGTCCCCGGAGTTCGAGTACGCCGAGACCGACATCCACGAACTCACCCACGAACGCGACAAGCTCCGCGAGTGGATGTGGACCGTCCCTGCCCCACCCGCCCTCGACCCCGCCGCCGAGGAGCCGAAGGAGCTCGCGGCCGCCCGCAAGGCGGCCGAGAAGCTGGCGGCGGCCCAGGCCGCGTCGAACACCCCCCAGCCACCCGAGCCGAACGCACCCCAGGGAGGAGAATCGTGACCCTCGCTCAGGCACACCACGGCTTTCTCTCCCCGACCGGCGTCGAGATCGCCTTCCTGCTCGTCGGACTGGTCACCTTCGGCGCTGCCCTCGTCACCGTGATCACCAAGCAACTGGTGCACGCCGCCCTGTGGCTCGTGGTCGCCCTCGGCGGCCTCGCCGTCGAGTACCTCCTGCTCACCGCCGAGTTCATCGCCTGGGTGCAGGTCCTCATCTACGTCGGTTCCGTCGTCGTACTCCTCCTTTTCGGTCTGATGCTCACCAAGGCCCCCATCGGCCACTCCCCGGACGCGGACTCCGGCAACCGCTGGGCCGCTCTCACGGTGGCCGTCGCCGCGGCCGCCGCGCTCGTCTGGGTGGTCGTCGACGCCTTCCGCGCCACCTGGATCGATCTGGACGGTCCGGCCGCCGGCTCCACCGAGGTCACCGGCGCGAGCCTGTTCCAGAACTGGGTCCTGCCCTTCGAGGCCCTCTCCGTCCTTCTCCTCGCGGCACTGGTCGGCGCGATCGTCCTGTCCCGCAGGGCGAAGGCGGAGTCGAGCTCTCACCCTGTGAACTCCCGGAGCGTCACCAGGAGTTCCCGATCCATCACGGAGAGTTCTCTTTCTGTTCCGGACGCCGAGAACCCGGCCGAGCAGGAAGGCACCCGCTGATGCACCTCGCCTATCCCGCCGTCCTGTCCGCCCTTCTCTTCTGCACCGGCCTGTACGGCGTCCTCGCCCGCCGCAACGCGATCCTCGTCCTGATGTCCGTCGAGCTGATGCTCAACGCCGTCAACCTCAACCTGGTCGCCTTCGACGTCTGGCTCAGCAGGACCGCCGAGGAGACCCTGCACTCCGGTCAGGCCCTGACCCTGTTCACCATCGCCATCGCCGCCGCCGAGATCGGCATCGGCCTGGCGATCGTCCTCGCCGTCCACCGCAACCGAGGCACCGCGGACATCGACCGTCTCCGCGACACCGCCGAAGGCCACGAGAGCCCCGAGCCCGACGGCCCCGACAGCGACACCGCCGCGACCGGAACGGCCGCCGAGAAGGCTGAGGCCACCGCGTGACCACGACCACCCTCGCCGTCCTCGTCCCCCTCCTCCCGTTCCTGGGCGCGGCCGCCGGACTGCTCCTGGGCCGCACCGCTCCCGGCTTCGTGCGACCGCTCGCCGTCCTGCCGACCCTCGCCGCGCTCGTACTGGCCGCGATCGTCGCCGTACGCCAGGGCGGCGACGCCTCCGTCACCGCGGCGACCGAACTGACCCCCACCGGCTCGATCCCGATCGAACTGGCGCTGTACATCGACGGCTTCGCCGCCCTCGTCGCCGTCGTGGTCGGCCTCGTCGCCACCTGCGTGCAGATCTACTCGACCGGCTACCTGCGCGAGGACCCGCGCTACCCCTCGTACGCCGCGCTCGTCTCCCTCTTCACCTCCGCGATGTTCCTGGTCGTCTACTCCGGCGACCTGATCGTGCTGCTGGTCGGCTGGGAAGTCATGGGCATCTGCTCCTACTTCCTGGTCGGCCACTACTGGGAGACCCCGGAAGCCCGCGCCGCCTCCATCAAGGCCTTCCTCGTCACCAAACTCGGCGACGTCCCCTTCCTCATCGGCCTGTTCGCCCTCGCCACCGACGCCGGGTCCTTCCGGATCACGAAGGTCCTCGCCACCGTCGCCCACGGCGGACTCGACCACCCGACGCTCGTCGCCCTGCTGCTCCTCGCGGGCGTGGCCGGCAAGTCCGCGCAGTTCCCCCTGCACACCTGGCTCCCGGACGCGATGGCCGGCCCCACCCCCGTCTCCGCGCTGATCCACGCCGCGACGATGGTCGCCGCCGGCGTCTACTTCATCGCCCGTCTCCTCCCGGTCTTCGAGGCGTCCTCGGCCGCGATGGTGACCCTCGCCGTGATGGCCGCCATCACCATGGTCGGCTCGGGCCTGGCCGCCCTCGCCCAGGACGACATCAAGCGCGTCCTCGCCTATTCGACGATCGGCCAGCTCGGCTACATGACCGGCGCCCTCGCCGTCGGCGACCGCGGTGCCGCCGTCTTCCACCTCCTCTCGCACGGCGCGTTCAAGGCGCTGCTCTTCCTCGCGGCCGGTGTGATCATCCACGCCGCCGGCACCAACTCGCTGGCCGCCATGTCCCGCATGAGCCACCTGCGCGACCGCGTCCCCGACGCCTACTGGACGATGACCGTGGCGCTTCTCGCGCTCGCCGCGATCCCGCCGTTCAGCGGTTTCTTCTCCAAGGAGTCGGTGCTCGGCGCCGCCGAGCACATCACCGCGGGCCACACCGAGCACGCGCCCGGCGCCGCGGGCTGGACCGTCCTCGTCGCCGGCCTGCTCACCGCCCTCCTCACGGCGGCCTACGCGACCCGCCTGTGGCTGCTGACCTTCCACGGCCGGGGCGCCGAGGCCCCCGACCACGGCCGCCAGCCACTGACCATGACCGTGGTGCTGTGGGTCCTGGCCGTCCCGTCCCTGGCCCTCGGCGGGCTCGCCTACCGCACCCTCCCCGACTGGTTCGACGGCAACGACCTCGCCCCGACCCTCACCACGTCCGTCCTGGGCACGGGTGTGGCCCTGGCCGGCGGACTCGTCACCTACGCCGCCTGGCGCCATCTCGCCGGACTCGCCGCCCGCGTCCCCCTGGGCGCGGTCGCCGCCCACCCCGAGGGCGACGCGGGACTCGTCGAGGCCGAGGCGATCGCGACGCACGCGCCGACCTACGGAGACGTGGCCTCCGCCCCCGACCCGGCGGACCCCGGACGGCTCCTGCTCGGCCCGCTGCACCACCACGCGGCCGTCGGATTCCACCTCGACGCCGTGTACCGGGCGCTGTTCGTCCGCCCGGTCCAGGCCGGCGCGAGTCTCGTCCGGTTCCTCGACCGCGAGGTCGTCGACACCTACGTACGTGGCGCGGGCGCCCTGCCCCGCTGGCTGGGGGCCGCCGTACGGCGCGCCCAGACCGGCAACGTCCAGACCTATGTGAGCGCGCTGCTCGCCGGCACCGTCGTCCTGGCGGTCGCCGCCCTTCTCGTCGCTTCGGGAGCGTGAGCGGGCGTGATCGATATCAACGAGTCCGTGATGCAGTTCCTTCTGGTATTCATCGTGGTCGGCCCGCTTCTCGGCGCCGCCGCCGCTCTTCTGCCGGCTCCGCCCGGGCTGAAGGGGAAGTCACCCGAGCAGGCCGTGCTGCGCCACGGCATGACCGTGACCGGCGCGATCCTCATCGCCGCGATCGTCCTCGCGCTCGGCTTCGACCACGACCATCCGTCGAAGATGCAGGCCACCACGGACATCAGCTGGATCCCCGCACTCGACGTGCGCATCCACCTCGGCATCGACGGCATCTCCCTCCCCCTGCTGGTCCTGACCGCGCTGCTGACCTTCCTCTGCGCGGTGTACTCCTACTTCAAGCGGCAACAGCAGCCGCCGGCGCATCCGACCGCGGACCCGTCCCCGAAAGCCTTCGTCGCGCTCGTGCTCGTCCTGGAGTCCGGCACGCTCGCGGCCTTCGCCGTCCTCGACCTGCTGCTGTTCTTCCTCGCCTTCGAGATGGTTCTCGTCCCGATGTACTTCCTCATCGCCCGCTGGGGCGGCGCGGGCCGGACCCAGGCCGCCTGGAAGTTCATCCTGTTCACCCTGCTCGGATCCGTGGTCATGCTGCTCGGCCTGCTCCTGATCGGAATCAACGCGGGCACCTTCGACATGGTGGCACTCGCCACTGACAACGGCCGGTCGCTGACCACATCCGTGCAGGTCATCGCCGTTCTCGCGATCGGGATCGGGCTCGCCGTCAAGACTCCGATGTGGCCGCTGCACAGCTGGCTGCCCGACGCCCACACCGCCGCCCCGACCGTCGGTTCGGTCCTGCTGGCGGGAGTGCTGCTGAAAATGGGCACGTACGGGTTCGTCCGGATCCTGCTGCCCGTCGCGCCGGACGGCTTCCGCACCTTCGCGCCCTACCTCGCGGCCTTCGCCGTCGTCGGGATCATCTACGGATCCCTGGCCTGCCTGGCCCTCGCCAAGCGGGGCGCGAAGGGCGACCTCAAACGTCTCATCGCCTACTCCTCCGTCGGTCACATGGGTTTCGTCCTGCTCGGCATCGCGACCATGACCCCGACCGGCGTGAACGGCGCCCTGTTCGCCAACATCGCCCACGGCCTCATCACCGGCCTCCTCTTCTTCCTGGTCGGAGCGCTGAAGGACCGCACCGGCACCACCGATCTGGACACCCTCGCCGAGCAGACCGGCGCCGCGCTGTACGGCAGGACGCCCCGCCTCGGCGGCCTCCTCGCCTTCGCCGCCGTCGCCTCCCTCGGTCTGCCGGGCCTCGCCGGCTTCTGGGGCGAGATGCTGGCCCTGTTCGGCGCCTTCAACCCCGCCGACGACCTCAGCCGGCCCGCCTTCCTCACCTTCATGGCGATCGCCGCGTTCGGCACCCTGCTGACGGCCGCGTACCTGCTCGTCGTGGTCCGCCGCGTCTGCATGGGCGTCGTCCCGCAGGACGCTCCGCGCCTCGCCGACGTGCAGACCTACGAGTTCGCGGCCTGGGCCCCGCTCGTCGCCCTCACCGTCGTCGCCGGCCTGTGGCCGAAGGCCCTCCTCGGGCTGACCGACCCGGCCGTGCAACAGCTCCTCGCAGGAGGCACCCGATGAGCGCCCTGGCCCAGCCCGTGTTCCAGCCCCTGGCCGAGTCGGTGGTCCAGTCCGTCGACTGGCTGGCCATCGCGCCGCCCACCCTCGCGGCGGTCGTCGCTTTGGTCGTCCTCGTCGCCGACCTCTTCGTCGGCGACGCCCGCAAGCCGCTCCTCGGCTGGCTGTCGGTCGCGGGACTCGCCGCCGCCACGGCCCTCCTCCTGCCCCTCCTGGACGGCGACCGCTCCACCTTCTGCCTGACCGGCGACACACGCGTGTGCAGCTACACGGCAGACCGCTTCACCCTCGTCATCCAGTTCCTGGTGCTCGGGGGAGCGCTGCTGGCGGCCCTGCTGTCGGTCACCGCCCTGAAGGACGCGCGCGGGCGACTTCCCGAAGGCGAGTTCTGGTTCCTGCTGCTGTCCTCCGCCGCCGGAGCCGCCCTGCTGCCCGCCTCCCGCGACCTCGCCACCCTCGTCGTCGCCCTGGAGGTCGCCTCCCTGCCCGCCTTCGCGCTGGTCGGCATCCGGCACGGCGACCGCCGGTCCTCGGAAGCGGCCCTGAAGTTCTTCCTGTCGTCCGTCACCGCGACCACCGTCAGCCTCCTGGGCATCAGCTTCGTGTACGCGACGACCGGAACCCTCTACCTCACCCAGGTCGCCGACCGCATCCAGCACGTCGACGGCCGGCTGGACACCCTGGCCCAGACCGGCGTGGTCCTCACCCTGATCGGCTTCGCCTTCAAGACGGCCGCCGTCCCCTTCCACTTCTGGGTCCCCGACACCTACGTCGGCGCCCCGCTGCCCATCGCCGCCTACCTGTCGGTCGTCGGCAAGGCGGTCGGCTTCTCCGGCCTCATCCTCGTCACCGTCATCGGCTTCCCCTCGTACGCCGACGTCTGGGGCCCCGCACTGGCCGTGCTGGCCGCCCTCACCATGACCGTCGGCAACGTCGGCGCCCTCCGTCAGCAAGCCACGCGCGCGTACAGCGCCGTACGCCTGCTCGCCTGGTCCTCCGTGGGCCAGGCCGGTTACCTCCTCGTACCGATCGCCGCCGCCGCGTACTCCGACGACGCCGAGCACGCCATCGGCTCCACCGTCGCCTACGCCCTCATGTACGCCGCCGTGAACCTGGGCGCCTTCGCGGTGGCCGCCCTCGTGGGCCGTACCAGCGCGACGAACCGGATCACGGACTACCGGGGCCTCTACGCCAAGCACCCGGCAGCAGCCCTGCTCCTGGCCTTCTTCCTGCTCTGCCTCGCCGGACTGCCGCCGGGCATCATCGGCCTCTTCGCGAAGGTCACCGTGTTCTCGGCAGCCGTCGACGCGGGCCTCGGCTGGCTCGCGGTCGTCATGGCCGTCAACGTGGTGATCGCCCTGTACTACTACCTCCAGTGGACGGCGCTGCTCTTCCGCGCCCCCGAAGGCGAGCCCGAGAAGCACCGCGTCCCCGCCCCGCTCACCGCCGCGATCACCCTCACCGCGGCCCTCGGCATCGCCCTCTCCGGAGCACCCCAACTGGTTCTGCGCTTCACCGACACCGGCCTCTTCTGAGACCGCACGCGCGCGTACGCCCCCGTCCTCACCCGGACGGCCCACACCCATGCCCGCAAGCACAAGGGAACTAGTGCCTCCCGCCTGGCGTTGACCAGTACGGGAAGGTGCACTGGATGTGACACCACGGCACAGTGCCACCGGACAACAGCAAGATCCGCAAGCAAAGGGTTCCCCTGCTGCACGACTTGGAGGGCGTACCGTGCACCGCCGGCACAACGGGCTCAGGACCGCAGTACTCCTCGGGGGACTGTCCGCACTCATCATCGTCATCGGCAGCTTCTTCGGCCGCATGGGGCTGGTCATCGCGGTCCTGATCGCACTCGGCACCAACGCGTACGCGTACTGGAACAGCGACAAACTGGCGCTACGCGCGATGCGTGCCCGCCCGGTGAGCGAGTTCGAGGCTCCCGCCCTGTACCGGATGGTCCGCGAGCTCTCCACCCAGGCCCGTCAGCCCATGCCCCGCCTGTACATCTCCCCGACCGAGGCACCCAACGCCTTCGCCACCGGCCGTAACCCGCGCAACGCCGCCGTGTGCTGTACGGACGGCATCCTGCGCCTCCTCGACGAGCGCGAACTGCGCGGCGTCATCGGCCACGAGCTCAGCCACGTCTACAACCGGGACATCCTCATCTCCTCGGTCGCCGGAGCGCTCGCCTCCGTGATCATGTTCCTGGTCAACTTCGCCTGGCTGATCCCGATCGGCCGCTCGGACGACGACGACGGTCCCGGCATCCTCGGCATGCTCCTGATCATGATTCTCGGCCCGCTCGCCGCCAGCGTCATCCAACTCGCCATCAGCCGCTCCCGTGAGTACGAGGCGGACGCCTCGGGCGCGCAGCTCACCGGCGACCCGCTGGCCCTCGCGAGCGCGCTGCGCAAACTGGAGACGGGCACCAAGCAGCTTCCACTGCCCCCCGAGCCCCGCATCGAGACCGCGAGCCACATGATGATCGCGAATCCCTTCCGTCCGGGCCAGGGACTCTCCAAGATGTTCTCGACGCACCCGCCGATGGCGGACCGTATCGCCCGGCTCGAGAAAATGGCAGGTCGCCACCAGTGAAGACCATCCTGAACGTCATCTGGCTGATCCTGAGCGGATTCTGGCTGTTCCTCGCCTACCTGGCCGCGGGAGCGCTGCTCTGCATCACGATCATCGGCATTCCCTTCGGCATCGCCGCTTTCCGGATCGGTGTCTACGCCCTCTGGCCCTTCGGCTACACGACGATCGAGCGCCGTGACGCGGGCGCGCCCTCCTGCGTCGGCAACGTGCTCTGGCTGGTGCTCGCCGGCTGGTGGCTGGCCATCGGGCACATCGTCACCGGCCTGCTCCTCTGCCTGACCATCATCGGCATCCCGTTCGGCATCGCGAACTTCAAGCTGATTCCGGTCTCGCTGTTCCCGCTGGGCCGCGAAATCGTGCCCTCGGACCAGCCGTTCGCCTCGCGCTGACGGGCCGAGCCCCGAGCGGCTGGTTGGCCACGGCCCGACAGTAGCCGGGCGATCGCCTGCTCGACGGCGGCCCGCCGCTCGCCGGTTGTCCACAGGCGGTGGGTTTTCCACAGGCCGGCCCGGTTGTCAGTGGCGGCCTGCATCATGAACGCATGACCGAGAACGAGCAGTTGTGGGCAAGGGTGGCGGCCAAGGCGGCCACCACCCGCCCCTGGGGTTGGCCGTCGCTCCCCGACCCCGTGGACGCGGCCACCGTGGCCCGTGCCGAGGCCGCACTCGGCTTCCGCCTGCCGCCGCTGCTCGCCGACCTCTACCTGCGTATAGGGGACGGAGGATTCGGCCCGGAGTACGGCCTGCTGCCCCTGCTCGACAGCTCTCCGTCCGGTGAACCCGCCGCCGTCGCCCAGTACCTCGCCAACCGCGCAAGCGGTCGCGAGGACCCCGACTGGCCCTGGCCCGAGGGCGTCCTGCCGATATCCCACTGGGGCTGCGCGATGTACGCGTGCGTGGACTGCCGTTCCCCGCAGGCGACGGTCCTGCTCTTCGAACCGAACCCCGGCGACCCCGACCACGCCTGGTTCGTCGACGCCCCCAGCCTCACAGCCTGGCTGCACGCCTGGCTCGACGGCACAGGCTGGTACGACAGCCTGAACGACGACCTGGAACCGACCCCCTGGACCGAGTTCCGCATACGCACGGCGGCGACCGGGGCGACGACGCCGTAGCGGCTGCTGCCGCAGCCTGTTGTCGCCCGCCGTTGCCCGCGCACCCGTCACCTGGGCACCCGTTGCCTGGGCACCCGCCCGTCGCCGTCCGACGCGGCCCGCCGTCGCTGTCGTCCGGCTACCGCACGTCCGCCCAGCGCCGCCGTACCCCGTAAGCGAGCGCGCCCACCGTCAGCACTCCCGCCCCCACGACCACCGAGGTCCTCGGCAGTGCGAACGCGAGCACCACACAGCCCAGGAGCCCCACCGCGGGCAGCATCCGCTTCGCCGGGGCCGGATCGAGCGTCCAGGCCGACGCGTTGGCCACCGCGTAGTACGTCAGCACGCCGAAGGAGGAGAACCCGATCGCGCCCCGGACATCCACCGTGGC
The DNA here is from genome assembly GCF_045041255.1 of Streptomyces sp. NBC_00080. Classification (NCBI taxonomy): domain Bacteria; kingdom Bacillati; phylum Actinomycetota; class Actinomycetes; order Kitasatosporales; family Streptomycetaceae; genus Streptomyces; species Streptomyces sp. NBC_00080. Next base: position 3,973,051 of record NZ_CP108235.1, on the reverse strand, counting down.
GGCCAGGACCGCGACCACCGCGCCCACGATGAGCTCGGCCCGGTGCGGTACCTGGAAGCGCGGGTGGACGGCGGCCAGGGCGCCGGGCAGATGCCGGTCCCGGGCCATGGCCAGCGTCGTGCGCGAGACGCCCAGAATGAGGGCGAGGAGCGAGCCCAGCGCCGCCACCGCTGCCCCGATCCGTACCACCGGCACCAGCCCGGGCGCCCCCGCCGCCCGCACCGCCTCGGCCAGCGGCGCCCCGGCCCTTCCGAGATCGCCCGGCCCCAGCACGGAGAGGACGGCGACCGTCACGCACGCGTAGACGACCAGAGCGATCCCCAGGGCCAGGGGGATCGCGCGCGGGATGGTGCGGGCCGGGTCACGCACCTCCTCGCCCAGGGTCGCGATGCGGGCGTACCCGGCGAAGGCGAAGAACAGCAGACCGGCGGCCGTCAGCACCCCGCCGACACCCCCGGAGACCCCGACGTCCAGCCGCCCGTCGTCGGACGCTCCGGACCCCAGGCACACGACCACCACGCAAGCGAGGACCGCCAGGACCACCGCCACGATCGCCCGCGTCAGCCAGGCCGACTTCTGGACGCCGCCGTAGTTCACCGCGGTCAGCGCCACCACGGCCGCGACCGCCACGGCGTGCGCCTGCGCCGGCCAGACGTAGGCACCGACCGTCAGAGCCATCGCCGCACAGGAGGCCGTCTTCCCGACCACGAACGACCAGCCCGCCAGATACCCCCAGAACGAGCCGAGCCGCTCGCGCCCGTACACGTAGGTGCCGCCCGAGGCCGGATACAGGGCGGCGAGTCGCGCCGACGACATGGCGTTGCAGTAGGCGACCAGCGCGGCGAGCGCGAGTCCGAGCAGCAGTCCGGAGCCAGCGGCCTGCGCGGCGGGAGCGAGTGCCGCGAAGATGCCGGCACCGATCATCGAGCCGAGCCCGATCACCACGGCGTCGCCGAGGCCGAGCGTCCGCCGCAGTTCGGCGCGCGATCCGGACTGTGTCATGGACCGCACCCTACTGATCGACGGAACCACCGGGTGTCGTGGTGACGTCGTCCTCATTGATACGACCCGAACTCGCGATCGATACGACCCGAACTCGCGTGCGACGCAGGGCGCGGGGTGCGACGCAAACGAGCACAGCCCGTCCGGAGCGAGCGACATCACAGTGTCCGGACAGCGCGGGCACAGCACGGAAGGGCAGGTTCAGGACATGAGCATCATCAGCTGGATCATCCTGGGGTTGTTGGCCGGAGTCATCGCCAAGGTCCTGCTGCCGGGCCGCGACCCGGGCGGCTTCATCGGCACGACCCTCATCGGCGTCGCGGGCGCGTTCATCGGCGGCTGGATATCGGCCCGCTGGCTGGACCACCCCATCACCAAGGACTTCTACGACGGCGCGACCTGGGCCGCGGCGATCGGCGGTTCACTGGTGCTGTTGATCGTCTATCGCCTGCTGTTCGGCAACTCACGCGACTGAGCACCTCCGCGGCGGACCGAACGAGAAGGGTGGGCGCCCCACGGGCGCCCACCCTTGCTCGTAGCTGTCCGGCTCGCGTCTGTCCGGCTCGTGTCCGTCCGGCCGACTACCGGTAGTTCACGAACTGCAGAGCGAAGTCGAAGTCCTGGCCCTTGAGCAGGGTGATGACGGTCTGGAGGTCGTCGCGGCTCTTGGAGCTGACCCGCAGTTCCTCGCCCTGCACCTGGGCCTTCACGCCCTTGGGGCCCTCGTCGCGGATGAGCTTCGCGACCTTCTTCGCGTTGTCCTGGGAGATGCCCTCCTTGATCTCCGCGAAGAGCTTGTACTCCTTGCCGGAGAGCTGGGGCTCGCCCGCCTCCAGCGCCTTGAGAGAGATCCCGCGCTTGATCAGCTTGGACTGGAAGACGTCGAGGACGGCGTTGACCCGGTCCTCGGAGTTCGCCTCCATCAGGATCTTGTCGCCGGACCACGAGATCGAGGCACCGACGCCCTTGAAGTCGTAGCGCTGCGAGATTTCCTTGCCGGCCTGGTTGAGGGCGTTGTCGACCTCCTGCCGCTCGACCTTCGAGACGATGTCGAAACTGGAGTCGGCCATGTCCTGTGGCTCCTTGTATCGGGGTGCGTGTCGGGTGCGTATCGGCGTACGTGGGGGCGACCGCCGAGCCCGGCGTGATCCCGGGCCGCATCCGCACAAGCCTAGTCATCCCACCCGCTCCGGGCGGTGAGGAATCAGGTGGCGAAGCACCCCTGGGCATCGGGTATCGTTTACGTCGTTGCCAGGGAGCACCGCCGAAAAGCGGTTCGAACAGGCGGCAAACCCGGCGGTGTGCCCGAGCGGCCAAAGGGAGCAGACTGTAAATCTGCCGGCTCAGCCTTCCCAGGTTCGAATCCTGGCGCCGCCACGCTGAGAACGAAGGGCCCGTGACCTGCTTACACAGCAGGTCACGGGCCCTTCGTCATGCGCTCTGGCGAGCGGGCCCGGTGGACAGCGCGGCGTGGCGAAGATCATATGGACGCCCGGCCGACGTCGATTCGAAGTGGCGGAGTGCGCGATCGCTGTTGTTCCGGAGCTCAACCGGTCACACGTGAACGGCTCGTGACCTGTGCACCCATCTGGCACGTCAGCACGATGGTGGTGCTCTCTTTCGATGCGCCTACCAATCCTTGGGGGAACAGTGCGCAAGATCGGTCTTGTCATCGCGACCGGCGTCGCCGGCGTCGCCGTCTTCATGGGGTCCGGCTCGGCCCAGGCCCTCACCTTCAACAACGACGCCTGCCTGGATCTTCGACAGGTCCAGGTCTGCGAGAACCACACGCTCTACCGGTTCGTCCAGCCGGCGGGCCCGTCACTGAACCCGTGCGGCATGCCGTGGCAGGCCGTGCGCGCCGGCACCTGCTGAGCCGCGTCACCGTCCGACAGCAGACAGCAGACAGCAGTCAGCAGTCAGCAGTCAGCAGTCAGCAGACAGCAGACGCCGCCGACCGGGGCCGTTCGGCTCCTGGTGTCGCCGTGCTGACAGCGGGAACCCCTCCGAACTGCGCATACGCAGCGCGGAGGGGCTTCTTCGTGTGCGGGGGACAGGGGAACAGGGAGACACCGGGGCGGCGGCGCCCCGCCTCACTTCCCTTCGGCGGGGTCTTCCGGCGGTTCGGAGACCTCCGGAGAGGGGGTCTTCGCCGCTCTTTTCACCTCTGCCTCGATGTCGTTGCGTGGTCTGTTCTCGTCCTTGGCGTGTTCGGTCACCGCGGCCTGTACGTCCCGGGCGAGGTCGCGCCAGGCGCGCCAGGCGGTTTCGTAGGTGTCGGTCTGGATCTCCGGCCAGGGGGTGGCCGTGGGTGCGCCGTACGTGTCCCGCAGCGCTTCGACCCTCGCGTGTGCCTCGTCGGCCGCGCGTTGCTTCTCCACGAGTTCCTCGAAGGTATGTGCCACGTGTACGGATGCTAGGGAGGTGATCGCACTTCCGCGCGGCGAGCGGCGCGCGTCCCGCCGTGGGGTACCCGCGTGGCCCACTGGGGCAGACTGACGGCATGTCCAGCGCGTCCAGTCGTCGTAGAACCTGCCCCGTGTGCCGTCGCGAGATCGCCGTCGTCGCCGGACGGTTCGCCCGGCACGACCCGCCGGGGGCGCGCGGGACCGGGGAGCTCGTCTCCTGCCCCGGCTCGCGCAGTGCGGCACAACTGGGCGCGGCCCAGCCGTCGTTGGACGGTTATGTGGTCCCGGATTTTCCGGGACAGCTGCCGCTCTTCTAGGGCTTCCAGGGTTTCTAGGGCTTCCAGGGTTTCTAGGGCTTCCAGGGTTCTGGCGTTCCGGTCGTTCAGGGCCTGGTCCTTCGGGGCGCCATCCGACGCACGACGTCGCTCAGTTGCCCGCCACCGCCCTGACCGCCACCGGCACCGGTGTCGAGCCGCTGATGAGTTCCAGGGTGAGGCCGGATGTCGCCGGGGTGTCCAGCAGTTCGGCCAGCACGGTGGCCACGTCGTCTCGTGGGACGGAGCCGCGGCCCGTGTGGGCCTCCAGGCGGACCAGACCGGTGCCGGCGTCGTTCGTGAGCGTGCCGGGCCGCAGGATCGTCCAGCCTAGGGAGTCCAGGCCCTGCACGTGCGCGTCCGCCTCGCCCTTGGCGCGCAGGTAGACGTCGAAGACCTCGTCACCCTGGTGATCGGGATCCGCGCCCATGGACGAGACGACCACGAGGCGCCGTACGCCCGCCCGGACCGCCGCGTCCGCGAACAGGACCGCCGCGCCCTTGTCCACGGTTTCCTTGCGGCCCACTCCGCTGCCCGGGCCGGCACCCGCCGCGAACACCGCCGCGTCCGCACCCCGCAGCCGCTCCGCGACCGCTTCGACGGACGCCGACTCCAGGTCCAGGACGACCGGTTCGGCGCCGGCCGCCCGCAGGTCGTCGCCCTGCTCCGCCTTGCGGATGATCCCCGCGACCGCGTCCCCGCGCGCGGCGAGCAGACGCTCCAGCCGCAGCGCGATCTGACCATGACCACCAGCGATGACAATGCGCATGCTTCCGACCGTACGCCCGGACACCCGCATCCGCCGCATGACCTCACCCGGGTCCCGGCTCAACTCGCGGGCCCGCCCACGCCGTCCTACGACAGCTGTCCCCGTCCCTGTCTCGGCAGGCCCCACTCGGGGGCGGCTGTCGAGCTGCGGTACTCGCGGACCGCGCTCGTGCGGGCCACGACGCGGCCCTGGTGGATCACGATCCTGCTGTACGCCAGGGACAGGGCGCCCGCCAGCCGGTCGCCGCGGACGGCCAGGAGGTCGGCCGGGAAGCCCGCCTCCACGCGGACCTCGGGGAGGCCCAGCGCGGCTCGCGCGGACGTGCTCACGGCGTCGTACGCGTCCTCGGCGCGCAGGCCGTGACGGGAGGCGAGCAGGTAGGCCGCCTCCAGGGGGTCGCCGCGGCCGACCGGGTTGGAGACGTCCCGCAACGCCCCGCTGCCCGCGGCGATCCGGACGCCGGCCGCGCGCAACAGCCGTACGGGTGCCGCGTCCCGGTGGTCGACGGTGCCGCAGCCGCCCTGGGGGAGGCAGACCACCGTCACGCCGGCGGCGGCGAGTTGGTCGACGGTGCGGGTGGCCGTATCGGCGGGGAGGTCGTCGAGGCCGCCGCAGGGGCTCAGGGTGACGCCGGGGCGCAGACCGCCGGCCATCGCGGCGAGGCGGGCGAGGCGGGCCGGGTCGGCGGCGTCGGTGTGCAGGTCGACGGGGCAGCCGTGCTCGGAGGCGACCTCCAGGACGGTCTCCACGTAGCCCGTCGGATCGGGGTCCAGGTCCGGGCAGCCGCCCACCACGGAGGCGCCCATCTTCACCGCGTCCCGCAGCATTGCGAGCCCGTCCGCCCCGGCCGCCCCGGTCAGTACCCGAGGCATCGCCACCGTCGTCAGTTCGGCGAGCCCGCGCAGCGAACGCCGGGCCCGCAGTACGGCGGCCAGCGCGCCGAGGCCCTGGACGTCGCCCACGTGCACATGGGCGCGCAGCGCCGTCGCGCCGTGGCCCAGTTGCAGCAACGCGGCCTCCGTGGCACGGCGCTGGACGTCCTCGGGGGCGTACGAGACCGGGCCGTCCGCATCGGCCGTGAGCGCGGTGTCGGCGTGCGCGTGCGGCTCGGCGGGGGCGGGGAGCAGGAGGTAGCCGCCGAGGTCCACGCGCGTGCCGCCACGGACGGGGCCGGTCGTCAGGCTGCCCGCAGTGCCGACCGCCTCGATACGCCCGCGGCCCAGCCGTACGTCCACGGTCCGGCCGTCCGTCAGCCGCGCACCGCTCAGCAGGAGGGCGGCCGGGTCCGGAGAACCTCCCGCGGCGCCGGACGAGGACGACGGCCAAGGGGGCGGCTGCGGCTGGCTGTCGGGCATCGCACTCCAGGGGCTCGGCTCGGGACTGCGCGGGGACGCGGGTGACGCGCGGTCGCGGGGACGCAAGATCACGCAGAGTGAGTCGAGCCTAGGACGGCGTTTCGGCGCCGGCGGGGAGGAGCGCAATAGTCGTACCGGTGTGGTCCGGCGTGCGGGAGGGGCCCGGGAGGCCGCTGGGACCTTGGGAATCGGGCCTCCGGTCGGTCCGGGAGGGCCTCGCGAAACGGATTTGGGTGAACGGCTGCGGACCGTGTAATGTCTTCATCGCTCGCCCCAATAGCTCAGTCGGTAGAGCGTCTCCATGGTAAGGAGAAGGTCTACGGTTCGATTCCGTATTGGGGCTCTGGTGGGTGAGGTTCCCGTCGCAAGGCGGGACCTGATCCCATCAAAGCGGTGTAGCTCAGTCGGTAGAGCAAGCGGCTCATAATCGCTGTGTCACCGGTTCAAGTCCGGTCACCGCTACTGACAGTAGCCGATTGTGGGGTCGGTCCTTCGATCGGCTACTCTTTCATGCGTTATATGTCCCATCCGTTCGTCAAGGAGCACTCCTGTGGCTGCCACCGACGTCCGCCCGAAGATCACGCTGGCCTGCGTGGAGTGCAAGGAGCGGAACTACATCACCAAGAAGAACCGGCGTAACAACCCGGACCGACTGGAGATGAAGAAGCACTGCCCGCGTTGCAATGCGCACACCGCGCACCGCGAAACGCGATAAATCAGGCTCGTATGCGAGGCCGTCCCCGAGTGATCGGGGGCGGCCTCGTGTCGTTGAGCGACCCGTACCGGTCAGTAGAGCAACGCTGAGCGGTACGGCACCAAGCAGTGGAACAGCAGAGCAGCGGAGCAACCAGGAGGTGCCGAGGCCATGGCGCTCGATCAGTCCTTCGTCGGGCGGACCTACCCGCCCACCGATCCCTACGAGGTCGGTCGGGAGAAGATCCGCGAGTTCGCCGAGGCCGTGGGCGACGCCAACCCGGCGTACACCGACCCGGAGGCCGCCAAGGCGCTCGGGTACGCCGATGTGATCGCGCCGCCGACCTTCGTGTTCTCGATCACCTTCAAGGCGGCGGCACAGGTCGTCCAGGACCCTCGGCTGGGCCTCGACTACAGCCGGGTGGTGCACGGCGACCAGAAGTTCGCCTACCGGCGCCCGGTGCGCGCCGGTGACCGGCTCACGGTCACCTCGACCATCGAGGCGGTCAAGTCCATGGCCGGCAACGACATCCTGGACATCCGGGGCGAGGTCCGCGACGAGAGCGGCGAGCACGTCGTGACCGCCTGGACCAAGCTCGTCGCCCGCGCGGCGGAGCCGGCGGAATCCGCGGACGTCACGGACGGGAAGGCGTGAGGAATCGATGACGGCGAAGATCGCTTACGACGACGTCGAGGTCGGCACCGAACTGCCGTCCCGGTCCTTCCCCGTGAACCGCGCCACGCTGGTGCAGTACGCGGGTGCCTCCGGGGACTTCAACCCCATCCACTGGAACGAGAAGTTCGCCAAGGAGGTGGGCCTGCCGGACGTCATCGCGCACGGCATGTTCACCATGGCCGAGGCGGTCCGCGTCGTCACCGACTGGATCGGCGACCCGGGCGCGGTCGTCGACTACGGCGTTCGCTTCACGAAGCCCGTCGTCGTCCCGAACGACGACCAGGGTGCCGTGATCGAGGTCACCGGCAAGGTGGGCGCCAAGCTCGACGACAACACCGTGCGGGTCGACCTGACCGTGACCAGCGGCGGGCTGAAGGTCCTCGGGATGTCCCGGGCGGTCGTACGGCTGGCCTGATCCGAGGCGGCACACACGACGTAAGGGGCGCCCTCCAGGGAGAGGCGCCCCTTACGCGTTGCCGGGTCTTGACTTAGTTAGTGATTGAGCACTAACTTGAGCGCATGGTCAGGATGAGCGCAGACGAGAGGCGCGAGAGCGTCATCCGCGCGGCGACGAGTGAGTTCGCCCGGGGTGGCTATCACGGCACCTCCACCGAGGCGATCGCCAGGCGCGTGGGTGTCTCGCAGCCGTATCTCTTCCGGCTCTTCGCGGGCAAGAAAGCGATCTTCCTCGCGGCCTCCGAGCGCTGCATGGACGACACCGTCCGCACGTTCGAGGAGGCCGCCAGGGGGCTGGAGGGCGAAGAAGCCCTGCACGCCATGGCGAACGCGTACACCAGGGTCATCGCGGAGCAGCCCGAACGGCTGATGATGCAGATGCAGACGTATGTCGCGGTGGCCGCCGCGGAGGCGGAGGGCGACCACGGCTTCGGGGAGGCCGTGCGCGCAGGGTGGATGCGGCTCTGGGACACCGTCCATGTGCCCCTGGGTGCCGACGTGAACGAGACGACGACCTTCATGGCGTACGGCATGCTCGTCAACTGCCTGGTGGCCATGGGGTTCGCGCCCGGAGACCGGGTCTGGGAGGGGATGTATCCCTCGGCTCGGATCAAGGGCCGGCTGGAGAAGTAGCGCGGGCGGCGGGTTCGCCGTCGCCATTGAAGGGCGCCTTTTCATGGGCGCAAAAGTTAGTCATCAATTACTAACCGAAGACCACCCGCTGGGGGAGCGATGTCAGAGCAGACCGCACGTCGCGGGGGAGCAGTCTGGGCCCTCGTCATCACCAGCGTCGCCGGGTTCATGGCGGCCCTCGACAACCTCGTCGTCACCACCGCCCTGCCGTCCATCCGCGAGGATCTCGGCGGCGGTCTGGGCGACCTGGAATGGACCGTGAGCGCCTACACGCTCACCTTCGCCGTGCTGCTGATGTTCGGCGCGGCGCTCGGCGACCGGTTCGGCCGCCGGCGGATGTTCCTCGCCGGGCTCACCGTCTTCACCGCCGCCTCCGCCGCCGCGGCCATGGCCCCCGGCATCGGCTCCCTCATCGCCGCCCGCGCGGTCCAGGGTGTCGGCGCGGCCGTCATGATGCCGCTGACACTCACCCTCCTCACGGCCGCCGTGCCCGCCGCCAAGCGCGGAATGGCCTACGGCATCTGGGGCGCGGTCAACGGACTCGCGGTCGCCTCCGGGCCGCTCATCGGCGGCAGCCTCACCGAACACGTGTCCTGGCACTGGATCTTCTGGCTGAACGTTCCGCTGGGCCTCGCCCTGCTGCCGCTCGCCCGGCTGCGCCTCGCCGAGTCCTACGGCACCGGTGCCCCGCTCGACTTCCCCGGCACCCTGCTCGCCAGCGGCGGCCTCTTCGGACTCGTCTACGGCCTGGTGCGCGGGCCGGCCGACGGCTGGACCAGCCCGCTCGTGCTGACCGGCCTGTTCGCGGGCGCCGTCCTGCTCGTCGGGTTCGTCCTGCACGGGCTGCGGGCCAAGAACCCCATGCTGCCGATGCGCCTCTTCCGGTCCCGGGCCTTCGCCGGGATCAACGCCGCGAGCCTGCTGATGTTCCTCGGGATGTTCGGCTCGATCTTCCTGCTCAGCCAGTACATGCAGGGCGTCCTCGGCTACTCGCCCACCGAGGCGGGCCTCAGGATGCTGCCGTGGACCGGTATGCCGATGCTCGTCGCACCGATCGCCGGCATCCTCTCCGACCGCGTCGGAGGCCGGCCGGTCGTCGCCACCGGGCTCTTCCTCCAGGCCGCCGGTCTCGGCTGGATGGCCGCCGTGGCGACCGTCGACGCCTCCTACGCCGTCCAGCTGCCCGGCCTGATAGTCAGCGGCATCGGCATGGCGCTGTTCTTCGCCCCGGCCTCCAACCTGGTGATGTCCAGCGTCCGCCCGCAGGAGCAGGGGATCGCCTCCGGCGCCAACAACGCGCTGCGGGAGGTCGGCGGGGCCCTCGGTATCGCGATCATGTCGTCGATCTTCGCGGCGCAGGGCGGCTACGAGTCCGGCCAGACCTTCGTCGACGGGCTGCGGCCCGCGCTGGTCACGGGCGCGGCGGTGGTGGCCCTCGCCGGGTTCGCCACCCTGCTGATACCGGCCCGGCGGCGAACGGACCTCGTGGCGACGGAATCCGGGGCGGGTCCTCAGAAGGGTCCTGACGCGGACTCCGAGGCGGCGCCCGTTCCGGAGCCCGCCGCCCGCTGAGACACACGGCACACGAAGAGCCCGGATACGTCCGGCACGCGCGCGTACGGTCCCGTCCACCTCGGCGGGGCCGTACGCGCGTGCCGTCACCGGCGAGGGGCGGCTGGAGCGGGCTGTCGAGGGCCGGGCGGGCGGGGCTGTCGGTGGTGTCTCGTAGGCTGGGGCGCGTGCAGGAACTCCACGATGCCCCGCTCGCCCCGCTGACCACCTTCCGACTGGGCGGTCCCGCCACCAGGCTGGTGACCGCGACGACCGACGCCGAGGTGATCACAGCCGTACGCGAGGCCGACGCCGACGGCACGCCGCTGCTGATCGTCGGCGGCGGCTCGAACCTCGTCATCGGCGACAAGGGCTTCGAGGGCACCGCCCTGCGCATCGCCACGCGCGGCTGCGAACTCGTCGGGACACGGCTGGAGCTGGCCGCGGGCGAGATCTGGACCGACGCGGTCGCCCGTACCGTGGAGGCCGGACTGGCCGGCGTCGAGTGCCTGGCCGGCATCCCCGGCTCGGCGGGCGCGACCCCGATCCAGAACGTCGGGGCGTACGGCCAGGAGGTCTCCACGACGATCACCGAGGTGATCGCGTACGACCGCCGGGCGGGCGAGACGGTCACGCTCACCAACGGGGAGTGCGCCTTCTCCTACCGGCACAGCCGCTTCAAGGCCGACCCCGAGCGCTATGTCGTCCTGCGCGTCCGGTTCGCCCTCGAGGACGCGGACGGGCTGTCGGCGCCCCTGAAGTACGCCGAGACGGCACGCGCGCTGGGCGTCGAGCCCGGGGACCGGGTGCCGCTCGCCGAGGCCCGCGAGACCGTGCTGAAGCTGCGCGCCGGGAAGGGAATGGTCCTCGACCCGGAGGACCACGACACCTGGTCGGCCGGCTCCTTCTTCACCAACCCGATCCTCACCGACGCCGATTTCGCCGCGTTCCACGCGCGCGTGAGGGAGCGGCTGGGCGACGGCGCGGAGCCGCCCGCCTACCCGGCGGGGGAGGGGCACACCAAGACCTCCGCGGCCTGGCTGATCGACAAGGCGGGCTTCACCAAGGGGTACGGCAGCGGGCCCGCCCGGATCTCCACCAAGCACACCCTCGCCCTCACCAACCGCGGCGCGGCCACCACGGAGGACCTGCTGGCGCTGGCCCGCGAGGTCGTGGCCGGGGTACGCGAGGCGTTCGGGGTCACGCTGGTCAACGAGCCGGTGATGGTCGGCGCCGGGCTCTAGGGCGCGTCCGAGGCGGCCCGCGCCCTGCGCCCGCCGCGCTACGCCAGCCAGTCGTCCACGCCTGCCAGCAGCTTCGCCCTGACGTCCTCCGGCGCCGCCGAGGCCCGTACCGACTGGCGGGCCAGTTCCGCCAACTCCTCGTCCGTGAAGGCGTGGTGGCGGCGCGCGATGTCGTACTGCGCCGCCAGGCGTGAGCCGAACAGCAGCGGGTCGTCGGCGCCCAGGGCCATCGGCACCCCGGCCTCGAAGAGCGTCCGCAGCGGAACGTCCTCCGGCTTCTCGTACACGCCCAGCGCCACGTTCGACGCCGGACACACCTCGCAGGTCACGCCCCGGTCGGCGAGCCTCCTCAGCAGCCGTGGATCCTCGGCCGCCCGCACCCCGTGCCCCAGCCGGTTCGCGTCCAGGTCGTCCAGGCAGTCGCGGACGGACGAGGGGCCGGTCAACTCGCCGCCGTGCGGGGCGGACAGCAGCCCGCCCTCCCGGGCGATCGCGAAGGCCCGGTCGAAGTCCCTCGCCATGCCCCGGCGTTCGTCGTTGGACAGCCCGAAACCGACCACTCCCCGGTCCGCGTACCGCACGGCCAGCCGGGCCAGGGTGCGGGCGTCCAGCGGGTGCTTCATCCGGTTCGCCGCGACCAGCACCCGCATACCGAGCCCGGTGTCGCGCGAGGTGGTCTCCACCGCGTCCAGGATGATCTCCAGCGCCGGGATCAGCCCGCCCAGCCGGGGCGCGTACGAGGTCGGGTCCACCTGGATCTCCAGCCACCCCGAGCCGTCCTTCAGGTCCTCCTCCGCGGCCTCCCGCACCAGCCGCTGGATGTCCTCCGGCTCGCGGACGCAACTGCGCGCCGCGTCGTACAGGCGCTGGAAGCGGAACCAGCCCCGCTCGTCCGTGGCCCGCAGCCTGGGTGGTTCCCCGCTGGTCAGCGCCTCGTTCAGCGCGTCCGGCAGGTGCACGCCGTACTTGTCGGCCAGTTCCAGCACGGTGGTGGCCCGCATCGACCCGGTGAAGTGCAGGTGCAGATGGGCTTTCGGCAGCTCAGAGACATCACGTACACGCTCCATTCCAGGATCCTGCCGTACCTTCCGGTCGTCCCGGTAGCGCTTTCCCCGATCGTGGTCTTGCTCGCACAAAGCAACGGGCCGCCTCCCGGAGGGAGACGGCCCGCGGACTGCTCACGTGGGTGGTCCGAACTCAGTCCCTGGCCTCCGCCAGCAGCTTCTGGATACGGCTCACGCCCTCGACGAGGTCCTCGTCGCCCAGCGCGTACGACAGCCGCAGGTAGCCCGGCGTACCGAAGGCCTCACCCGGGACCACCGCGACCTCGGCCTCCTCCAGGATGAGGGCGGCCAGCTCGACCGAGTCCTGCGGACGCTTGCCGCGGATCTCCTTGCCGAGCAGCGCCTTCACCGAGGGGTACGCGTAGAACGCGCCCTCGGGCTCCGGGCAGAGGACGCCGTCGATCTCGTTCAGCATCCGCACGATCGTCTTGCGACGCCGGTCGAAGGCCTCGCGCATCTTCTCGACGGCCGACAGGTCACCGGAGACGGCGGCCAGCGCGGCGATCTGCGCCACGTTGGAGACGTTCGAGGTGGCGTGCGACTGGAGGTTCGTGGCGGCCTTGACGACGTCCTTCGGACCGATGATCCAGCCCACCCGCCAACCGGTCATGGCGTACGTCTTCGCGACGCCGTTGACCACGATGCACTTGTCGCGCAGCTCGGGGAGGATCCCCGGCAGCGAGGTGAACTTCGCGTCGCCGTAGACGAGGTGCTCGTAGATCTCGTCCGTCATCACCCACAGACCGTGCTCGACGGCCCAGCGGCCGATCGCCTCGGCGTCCTCGGCGTTGTAGACGGCGCCGGTGGGGTTGGACGGGGAGACGAAGAGCACGACCTTCGTGTTCTCCGTGCGGGCCGCCTCCAGCTGCTCGACCGAGACCCGGTAGCCGGTCGTCTCGTCGGCCACGACCTCCACCGGGACACCGCCGGCCAGCCGGATGGACTCGGGGTACGTGGTCCAGTACGGCGCCGGGACGATGACCTCGTCGCCCGGGTCGAGGATCGCGGCGAAGGCGTTGTAGATCGCCTGCTTGCCGCCGTTGGTGACCAGGATCTGCGAGGCGTCCACCTCGTAACCCGAATCACGCAGCGTCTTCGCGGCGATCGCGGCCTTCAGCTCGGGGAGACCACCGGCCGGCGTGTAGCGGTGGTACTTGGGGTTCTTGCAGGCCTCGACGGCCGCCTCGACGACATAGTCCGGGGTCGGGAAGTCGGGCTCGCCCGCGCCGAAGCCGATCACCGGACGTCCGGCGGCCTTCAGGGCCTTGGCCTTGGCGTCCACGGCAAGGGTGGCGGACTCGGAGATCGCGCCGACGCGGGCGGAGACCCGGCGCTCGGTGGGAGGGGTTGCAGCGCTCATGGCACCCATGGTTTCAGACCGGAAACCGCCCCGGCACACGGGTTTCACGGACTGGTCAGCCGACTGAACATCAGAGTGATTCCGATCAAGGCCGCTTTCCGTTCGACGAGGCGCTCAAGACCACGTACACTCACACGTCGTTGGCCTTCGACAGCCGCGCCCCAACAGGTGCACACCGAGCACCCGGTCGGATGCGGTACGTTGGGGAACACACAAAGGGTCGTAGCTCAATTGGTAGAGCACTGGTCTCCAAAACCAGCGGTTGGGGGTTCAAGTCCCTCCGGCCCTGCTACACACTCCGTCACCAGGATGTGTGCGCAGCGCATGTACGTCCAGCAATGCATCGCCGTGCGGCTCAGACCGGGCGCGGCACGGCCACGACCCGGGAACAGGTGAGGACGAATGGCGGATGCCGTGGGCTCCATCGACACGCCTGATGCCCAGGACGAGGTGCCTGAGGCGCAGAAGAAGACCCGCAAGGGCGGCAAGCGCGCCAAGAAGGGCCCGCTGAAGCGTCTCGCGCTCTTCTATCGCCAGATCGTCGCAGAGCTCCGCAAGGTCGTATGGCCCACGCGGAATCAGCTGACGACCTACACGACCGTGGTGATCGTCTTCGTCGTCATCATGATCGGCCTGGTGACCGTGATTGACTATGGACTCAGCCACGCCGCCAAATACGTTTTTGGCTGAGCCTAGAGCGAAGGGCGCCGAGGTATCCGGCGCCCCTTTCGCATGTTCCACCCCTATGTATCCAGGAAGAAGCAGCCACCGTGTCTGACCAGAACCTGAACGACGCCATCGAGCCGGAAGAGTCCGTGGACGACGAGCTCGACATCGTCGAGGGCGCGGACGAGGTGGACGAGTTCGAGGCTGCCGAGGCCGAAGCGGGCGAACCCGCGGAGGAAGCCGCACTCCACGTCGAGGACGAGGAAGCCGACGAGGACGTCGAGACCGAGGACGTCGTCGACGAGGCCGAGGAAGAAGAGCCGGCCGAGCCCGTCGACCCCGTTGTCGCCCTGCGCGAGGAGCTGCGCACCCTCCCCGGCGAGTGGTACGTCATCCACACGTACGCCGGCTACGAGAACCGCGTGAAGACCAACCTGGAGCAGCGCGCCGTCTCGCTCAACGTCGAGGACTACATCTTCGCGGCCGAGGTGCCGCAGGAAGAAGTCGTCCAGATCAAGAACGGCGACCGCAAGACCATCCGTCAGAACAAGCTCCCCGGCTACGTGCTGGTGCGCATGGACCTGACGAACGAGTCCTGGGGCGTCGTCCGCAACACCCCCGGCGTCACGGGCTTCGTGGGCAACGCGTACGACCCGTACCCGCTGACCCTGGACGAGATCGTCAAGATGCTCGCCCCGGAGGCCGAGGAGAAGGCCGCGCGTGAGGCCGCCGAGGCCGAGGGCAAGCCGGCTCCGTCCCGCAAGGTCGAGGTCCAGGTGCTGGACTTCGAGGTGGGCGACTCGGTCACCGTCACCGACGGCCCGTTCGCCACGCTCCAGGCCACGATCAACGAGATCAACGCCGACTCGAAGAAGGTCAAGGGCCTCGTCGAGATCTTCGGTCGCGAGACCCCGGTCGAGCTGAGCTTCGACCAGATCCAGAAGAACTGATCCTCCTCTGGAGCACAAGCCTCCGATCAGGTCAGACCACGCCCTCCCTGGGGGTACCTCCCGCTCGCGGGGGACGGTCTGACCTGCTCGGTTTTTGGCCGCGCATGGATACCCGTTATCGTTGTGCGGTATGCCTCCATCCGGATCATCCGGACCGGACGGCTGAAAACTCTCACTAGGACCCGGAGAGAGCAATGCCTCCCAAGAAGAAGAAGGTCACGGGGCTCATCAAGCTCCAGATCAACGCCGGCGCGGCCAACCCGGCCCCGCCGGTCGGCCCCGCGCTCGGCCAGCACGGCGTCAACATCATGGAGTTCTGCAAGGCCTACAACGCCGCGACCGAGTCGCAGCGTGGCTGGGTGATCCCGGTGGAGATCACGGTCTACGAGGACCGCTCCTTCACCTTCATCACCAAGACGCCGCCGGCCGCGAAGATGATCCTCAAGGCCGCTGGTGTCGAGAAGGGCTCTGGCGAGCCGCACAAGACCAAGGTCGCCAAGATCACCGAGGCGCAGGTCCGTGAGATCGCCACGACCAAGCTTCCCGACCTGAACGCCAACGACCTGGACGCCGCGTCGAAGATCATCGCCGGCACCGCCCGCTCCATGGGCATCACGGTCGAAGGCTGATCAGCAGCCCCGTAGCACCTTCGTAGCACCGTGGCAGGGCCTGCTCGGCCCATACCACGACTCCTCAAGACACACAGGAGCAGTAGTGAGCAAGCGCAGCAAGTCCCTCCGCGCTGCGGACGCCAAGATCGACCGGGAGAAGCTCTACGCCCCGCTCGAGGCCGTCCGCCTCGCCAAGGAGACCTCCACGAGCAAGTTCGACGGCACCGTCGAGGTCGCCTTCCGCCTGGGTGTAGACCCGCGCAAGGCCGACCAGATGGTCCGTGGCACCGTGAACCTGCCGCACGGCACCGGCAAGACCGCCCGGGTCCTGGTCTTCGCGACCGGTGACCGTGCTGCGGCCGCGGAGGCCGCGGGCGCCGACATCGTCGGCTCCGACGAACTGATCGACGAGGTCGCGAAGGGCCGTCTGGACTTCGACGCCGTCGTCGCCACCCCGGACCTCATGGGCAAGGTCGGCCGCCTCGGCCGCGTGCTCGGTCCGCGTGGTCTGATGCCGAACCCGAAGACCGGCACGGTCACCCCCGACGTGGCCAAGGCCGTCACGGAGATCAAGGGCGGCAAGATCGAGTTCCGCGTCGACAAGCACTCGAACCTGCACTTCATCATCGGCAAGTCGTCCTTCGACGACACCCAGCTGGTGGAGAACTACGGCGCGGCCCTGGAGGAGATCCTCCGTCTGAAGCCGTCCGCCGCCAAGGGTCGTTACATCAAGAAGGCCGCGATCAGCACCACGATCGGCCCCGGCATCCTGGTGGACCCGAACCGCACCCGGAACCTTCTCGTCGAGGAGGACCCGGCCGCGGTCTGAGCCTGACAGCTCACCCTCAGTCGGTGACGAGCCCCGCAACCTTTCGAGGTGCGGGGCTCGTCCCTTTTGCCGTACGTATCTTTTTCGTACGACTGTCAGTGCTGTGCGTTAGCGTTCAGTGACAGGAATCCATGGGGGTGGGACGAATGAAGTGCACGAACCTGCGCCGCGCGGGCCTCTCGATCGTCGCGGCGGCTCTGCTGACGGGGGTGACGGCCTGCGGCGGCTCCGGCGGCTCCGGTGACTCCGACGGTTCGGGCGGCTCCGGCGCCTCCGGGAAGGGTGGGGACGGCAGCCCCCGGCTCAGCCCCGTCGCGGCCCTGCTCACCGCCGAGAAGTCCACCGACGGTGCCGACTCCGCGAAGGTCGAGTCGACCACGACCATGGGCTCCGTGATGTCGATGACCGCCGACGGCGCTCTCGGCTGGGGGGACGGCCTCACCGGCACGCTCACCATCACGTACACCGGCGGCACCATGGCCGACACCATGCGCCAGATGGGCACCACGTCGATGGAGGCCCGCTACCTGCCCGACGCCTACTACGCGAGGATGGGCGACACCTTCGCGGAGCAGGCCGGCGGCAGGCACTGGATCAGATACGCGTACGACGACCTGGAGAGCCTCGGCGGCAGCTCCGGCGCGTATCTGAAGGACCAGATGCAGAACACCACCCCGAACCAGTCGGTGAAGCTGCTGCTGGCCTCCGGGGACGTGCGGGAGGTCGGCGAGGAGAAGGTGCGGGGGCAGCGGACCACGCACTACTCGGGCACGGTCGAGGTGGCGGACCTCGCCGAGAAGAACTCCAACCTCAGCCAGAGCCAGCTCGACGACCTGAGGAAGACGCTGGAGCAGGCCGGAGTCACCACCGAGACGGTCGACATCTGGGTCGACCACCGGGATCTGCTGGTCAAGAAGGTCGAGAAGGGCGAGACCACGGCGGGCGCCTACGCCCAGACCGCGTACTACAGCGACTACGGAACCGAGGTCTCCGCCGAGGTGCCTCCGGCGAGCGACACGGCGGACTTCTCGGAGCTGGTGAAGCAGCAGGGGGCGGCCGGCTCGTAAATCACGGGACCTCTACCGATCCCCTGGGATACCTTCACGGTCTTGCTGTGAACCGACCATGTGTTCGCTGTATCGGCTTCTGGGGGAAGTTGGATGAGGTCTTCCGTGGGTGTCCTCGGGCTGTCCGCGCTGCTCGTCGCGGGGTGTGGGGCGGCGGGCGGCACGGAGAGCGGGGGCGACTCCGCGGCCGCGGCCGCCGTCACCCGGGCCGCGGAGAAGGCGGAGGAGGCCGTGTCCCTGCGTTACCGCATGACCGGTCGGACGCCGGAGGAGGGCCGTATCACGGCCGAGGCGGCGATCGGCGTCGAGCCGCCGGCCATGAGCCTGAAGTCCACCGTGCTCAGCGGGCCCGACCAGGGCACGGGTGAGTTCCGGCTGGTCGGCGGGGTGCTGTACGTGGGCACCGACGAAGCCGACGAGAACGGCAGGCACTGGATCAAGTTCGGGGCGCCGGGCAGCTCCGACACCCCCAGCGGGGTCAAGGTCGACACCGGCACGATGGTGGACCGGGTCCGGGACAACCCCTCCCACGAGAGCGGCTTCCTCGCCGCGGCCGAGGACCTGAAGAAGGCCGGCTCCGAGACCGTCGACGGCGTCCGCACCACCCACTACACGGGCACGGCCGGAGTCGACGACATCCGCGCCTCCTACAAGGACGAGGACAAGAGCGTCCGGCAGCGGACCGAGAAGAGCCTCGCCCAGTACGAGAAGCAGGGCGTGGACGAACTCACCATGGACCTGTGGGTCGACGCCGAGGACCGTACGCGGCAGCTGCGGGTGCAGGGCTTCGGGCGGCACGGGGAGCTCGACCTCACCCTCACGTTCCGCGACTTCGGCAAGCCCGTGACCGTGAAGGTGCCGGCCGCCTCGGACACCCTGGACATGGCGGAGGAGCTGAAGAAGGCCCGCGACTGAGGTCCGTACCGGCCCCGTACGGGCGGATTTGCTTGACGGCGCCCCGTTCACGTAGGCTCCTCGAGAAGCCAAAGACCGCTGGTCGTTGCCGTGCTCTCGCAAGAGGGGGCGGTGGCCGAAGGATCCGCTGCAATGCGGACGACCCGCGCAGGTGTCAGTGGATACGCTCCCGGACCGAAATCCTTCCACGGAATTCGTGCGGTCGAGCTACGCCCCGTGCGCCTGCGCCGGGGCGTTTCGTTTGTCCCAGCCCCTTCTGAGCGGTCCTCATCACCCGGAAGGAGGCCGACGCTCTATGGCAAGGCCCGACAAGGCTGCCGCGGTAGCCGAGCTCGCGGACCAGTTCCGCAGCTCGAACGCCGCTGTGCTGACCGAGTACCGGGGTCTCACCGTGGCGCAGCTCAAGACGCTGCGTCGTTCGCTCGGTGAAGACGCCCAGTACGCCGTGGTGAAGAACACGCTGACCAAGATCGCGGCCAACGAGGCCGGGATCTCGACGCTCGACGACCTGTTCAACGGTCCGACGGCGGTTGCCTTCATCACTGGTGACCCGGTGACGTCGGCGAAGGGTCTTCGTGACTTCGCCAAGGACAACCCGAACCTCGTCATCAAGGGCGGTGTCCTTGACGGTAAGGCGCTGTCCGCCGACGAGATCAAGAAGCTTGCGGACCTCGAGTCCCGCGAGGTTCTGCTCGCCAAGCTGGCGGGCGCCATGAAGGGCAAGCAGTCCCAGGCTGCCTCGCTCTTCCAGGCGCTTCCGTCGAAGTTCGTCCGCACCGCGGAGGCGCTTCGGGTCAAGCTGGCCGAGCAGGGCGGTGCCGAGTAACTCGGCTCGCACTTTGATCGCTGCATGACGCAGCGGTCGACGCGGGCCGAACGTACGCCCGCCGACATGTACATCCGGCACCTGCCGAATTGAATGGAAGGATCGCCCACCATGGCGACGAAGCTGTCCCAGGAAGAGCTGCTCGCGCAGTTCGAGAACCTCACCCTCATCGAGCTCTCCGAGTTCGTGAAGGCGTTCGAGGAGAAGTTCGACGTCACCGCCGCCGCCGCGGTCGCCGCTGCCCCGGCCGGCCCGGCCGCCGCCGCTGAGGTTGCCGAGGAGCAGGACGAGTTCGACGTCATCCTCACCGGCGCCGGCGAGAAGAAGATCCAGGTCATCAAGGTCGTGCGTGAGCTGACCTCCCTGGGTCTGAAGGAGGCCAAGGACCTCGTCGACGGCGCTCCGAAGCCCGTCCTCGAGAAGGTCGCCAAGGAGGCCGCTGAGAAGGCCGCCGAGTCCCTCAAGGGCGCCGGCGCCTCCGTCGAGGTCAAGTAACACCTCCCGGTCGGCGACGACCGGACGCGAAGGCTGAATCAGTCCCTCCGGGGCTGTAACGCTCACGCACCGAAGAGCGATCATCCATCTGGGTGGTCGCTCTTCGGCGTTCCTGGGAGCGTGACCACGGTTGCCTTGCACCTGCTTGACCGGGGGGTATGGTGATCTTCATCGTGTCTCCAGCGCCCGAGTTCGCGCAGGGGGGCCTTGACGAACCGCACGCAGCGCGCAATTCTCAGGACGCGTCGTCACAAGGATCCGAATCCGAGGCATGGATCGACGGCGAAGAGGGCAGTATCACCGTGCGTTGAGGGCTAGCAGACCGAGGGCGTTGAGAACTACGAGGGTCTCCAGAAACCCGCACTGGACATCAGTGTGCCAAGTGGCTACACTGACCCTTTGCGCTGCCTGTTAGCTGTTCCCTGCCCGTCACCAGGGGCATGCCCTCACTTGAGCCGGACGACCAGACAATCCCCCACCTGGGATTTCTGTCTCTGTGCGCAGGATGAGGAGCCGGTACGCGCGTAGTGAGTCCGAGCCCTCGGAAGGACCCCCTCTTGGCCGCCTCGCGCAACGCCTCGATCGCGAATACGAACAACGCCGCCAGCACCGCCCCGCTGCGCATCTCCTTTGCAAAGATCAGGGAGCCCCTCGAGGTTCCGAACCTTCTCGCGCTGCAAACCGAGAGCTTTGACTGGCTGCTCGGCAACGACGCCTGGAAGGGTCGCGTCGAGGCCGCCCTGGAGTCCGGTCAGGACGTCCCCACCAAGTCCGGGCTGGAGGAGATCTTCGAGGAGATCTCTCCGATCGAGGACTTCTCCGGGTCGATGTCGCTGACCTTCCGCGACCACCGTTTCGAGCCTCCGAAGAACAGCATCGACGAGTGCAAGGACCGCGACTTCACGTACGCGGCCCCGCTCTTCGTGACGGCCGAGTTCACCAACAACGAGACCGGCGAGATCAAGTCCCAGACGGTCTTCATGGGCGACTTCCCGCTCATGACCAACAAGGGCACCTTCGTCATCAACGGCACCGAGCGTGTCGTCGTGTCGCAGCTGGTCCGTTCGCCGGGTGTCTACTTCGACTCCTCGATCGACAAGACGTCCGACAAGGACATCTTCTCCGCCAAGGTCATCCCGTCCCGGGGTGCCTGGCTGGAGCTCGAGATCGACAAGCGCGACATGGTCGGTGTGCGTATCGACCGCAAGCGCAAGCAGTCGGTCACCGTCCTTCTGAAGGCTCTCGGCTGGACCACCGAGCAGATCCTCGAGGAGTTCGGCGAGTACGAGTCCATGCGCGCCACCCTGGAGAAGGACCACACCCAGGGCCAGGACGACGCGCTGCTGGACATCTACCGCAAGCTGCGTCCGGGCGAGCCGCCCACGCGTGAGGCCGCGCAGACGTTGCTCGAGAACCTCTACTTCAACCCCAAGCGCTACGACCTGGCCAAGGTCGGCCGCTACAAGGTCAACAAGAAGCTCGGTGGCGAGGCCCCGCTCAACGCGGGTGTCCTGACCGTCGAGGACGTCATCGCGACGATCAAGTACCTGGTGAAGCTGCACGCCGGGGAGACCGAGACGGTCGGCGAGTCCGGTCGCTCGATCATGGTCGAGACCGACGACATCGACCACTTCGGCAACCGTCGTATCCGCAGCGTCGGCGAGCTCATCCAGAACCAGGTCCGTACGGGTCTGGCTCGTATGGAGCGCGTCGTGCGTGAGCGCATGACGACCCAGGACGTCGAGGCGATCACGCCGCAGACCCTGATCAACATCCGGCCGGTCGTCGCCTCCATCAAGGAGTTCTTCGGCACCAGCCAGCTGTCGCAGTTCATGGACCAGAACAACCCGCTGTCGGGTCTGACGCACAAGCGTCGTCTCAACGCCCTCGGCCCGGGTGGTCTGTCCCGTGAGCGGGCCGGCTTCGAGGTCCGTGACGTGCACCCGTCCCACTACGGACGCATGTGCCCGATCGAGACCCCCGAAGGCCCGAACATCGGTCTGATCGGTTCGCTCGCCTCCTACGGCCGCGTCAACGCGTTCGGTTTCGTCGAGACGCCGTACCGCCGGGTCACCGACGGTGTCGTCACCGACGAGGTCGACTACCTGACGGCCGACGAAGAGGACCGGTTCGTCATCGCGCAGGCCAACGCCACGCTCGACGACGACCTGCGCTTCACCGAGAACCGCGTCCTGGTCCGCCGCCGTGGCGGCGAGGTCGACTACGTCCCCGGTGACGACGTGGACTACATGGATGTCTCGCCGCGCCAGATGGTGTCGGTCGCGACCGCCATGATCCCGTTCCTCGAGCACGACGACGCCAACCGTGCCCTCATGGGCGCGAACATGATGCGTCAGGCCGTGCCGCTCATCAAGAGCGAGGCCCCGCTCGTCGGCACCGGCATGGAGTACCGCTCCGCCGTCGACGCCGGCGACGTGGTCAAGGCCGAGAAGGACGGTGTGGTCCAGGAGGTCTCCGCGGACTACATCACCACGACCAACGACGACGGCACGTACATCACGTACCGCCTGGCCAAGTTCTCCCGGTCCAACCAGGGCACCTCGGTCAACCAGAAGGTCATCGTCAACGAGGGCGACCGGATCATCACCGGTCAGGTCCTCGCCGACGGCCCGGCCACCGAGAACGGCGAGATGGCCCTGGGCAAGAACCTGCTCGTGGCGTTCATGCCGTGGGAGGGCCACAACTACGAGGACGCGATCATCCTGTCGCAGCGCCTCGTGCAGGACGACGTCCTCTCCTCGATCCACATCGAGGAGCACGAGGTCGACGCCCGTGACACCAAGCTCGGCCCGGAGGAGATCACCCGGGACATCCCGAACGTCTCCGAAGAGGTCCTCGCCGACCTCGACGAGCGCGGCATCATCCGTATCGGTGCCGAGGTCGTCGCCGGTGACATCCTCGTCGGCAAGGTCACGCCCAAGGGTGAGACCGAGCTGACCCCGGAGGAGCGCCTGCTGCGCGCCATCTTCGGTGAGAAGGCCCGTGAGGTCCGTGACACCTCGCTGAAGGTGCCGCACGGCGAGATCGGCAAGGTCATCGGCGTCCGCGTCTTCGACCGTGAGGAAGGCGACGAGCTGCCGCCGGGCGTGAACCAGCTGGTTCGGGTCTACGTGGCGCAGAAGCGCAAGATCACGGACGGTGACAAGCTCGCCGGCCGTCACGGCAACAAGGGTGTCATCTCCAAGATCCTGCCCATCGAGGACATGCCGTTCCTCGAGGACGGGACCCCGGTCGACATCATCCTCAACCCGCTGGGTGTGCCGTCCCGAATGAACCCGGGACAGGTGCTGGAGATCCACCTCGGCTGGCTCGCCAGCCGCGGCTGGGACGTCTCCGGTCTCGGTGAGGACTGGGCGCAGCGGCTCCAGGGCATCGGCGCCGACCAGGTCGCCCCGGGTACCAACGTGGCCACCCCGGTCTTCGACGGTGCGCGTGAGGACGAGCTCGCGGGCCTGCTGAACCACACGATTCCGAACCGCGACGGCGAGCGCATGGTGCTCCCGACCGGTAAGGCGCGGATGTTCGACGGCCGTAGCGGTGAGCCGTTCCCGGACCCGATCTCGGTCGGCTACATGTACATCCTGAAGCTGCACCACCTGGTCGACGACAAGCTGCACGCTCGTTCGACCGGTCCGTACTCGATGATCACCCAGCAGCCGCTGGGTGGTAAGGCGCAGTTCGGCGGTCAGCGCTTCGGTGAGATGGAGGTGTGGGCGCTGGAGGCTTATGGCGCCGCGTACGCCCTCCAGGAGCTGCTGACGATCAAGTCCGACGACGTCACCGGCCGCGTGAAGGTCTACGAGGCCATCGTCAAGGGCGAGAACATCCCCGAGCCTGGCATCCCCGAGTCCTTCAAGGTGCTCATCAAGGAGATGCAGTCTCTCTGCCTGAACGTGGAGGTGCTGTCCAGTGACGGTATGTCCATCGAGATGCGCGACACCGACGAGGATGTCTTCCGCGCTGCGGAGGAGCTCGGCATCGACCTGTCCCGGCGTGAGCCGAGCAGCGTCGAAGAGGTCTGACGGGAGTTCGGCAGGGCTCACGACGTTGAGCCCTGCCGGCCCCGGGACCCCCGTATCAGACCCTAAGACTTACAACCCTGAGAGGGATTGACGCATAGTGCTCGACGTCAACTTCTTCGACGAGCTCCGGATCGGTCTGGCTACCGCTGACGACATCCGTCAGTGGAGCCACGGCGAGGTCAAGAAGCCCGAGACCATCAACTACCGCACGCTCAAGCCCGAAAAGGACGGACTCTTCTGCGAGAAGATCTTCGGTCCGACCCGGGACTGGGAGTGCTACTGCGGCAAGTACAAGCGTGTCCGCTTCAAGGGCATCATCTGTGAGCGCTGCGGCGTCGAGGTGACCCGCGCCAAGGTGCGTCGTGAGCGGATGGGCCACATCGAGCTCGCCGCTCCCGTGACGCACATCTGGTACTTCAAGGGTGTCCCGAGCCGTCTGGGCTACCTGCTCGACCTGGCTCCCAAGGACCTCGAGAAGGTCATCTACTTCGCGGCGTACATGATCACGTACGTCGACGACGAGCGCCGGACGCGTGACCTGCCCTCGCTGGAGGCGCACGTCTCCGTCGAGCGTCAGCAGATCGAGAACCGTCGCGACGCCGACCTCGAGGCCCGTGCCAAGAAGCTCGAGACCGACCTGGCCGAGCTCGAGGCCGAGGGTGCCAAGGCCGACGTGCGCCGCAAGGTGCGCGAAGGCGCCGAGCGGGAGATGAAGCAGCTGCGCGACCGCGCCCAGCGCGAGATCGACCGTCTCGACGAGGTGTGGGCCCGCTTCAAGAACCTCAAGGTCCAGGACCTCGAGGGCGACGAGCTGCTCTACCGCGAGCTGCGTGACCGCTTCGGCACGTACTTCGACGGTTCGATGGGTGCCGCGGCGCTGCAGAAGCGCCTGGAGTCCTTCGACCTCGACGAGGAGGCCGAGCGTCTCCGCGAGATCATCCGTACCGGCAAGGGCCAGAAGAAGACCCGTGCGCTCAAGCGCCTGAAGGTCGTCTCCGCGTTCCTGCAGACCAGCAACAGCCCCAAGGGAATGGTGCTGGACTGCGTGCCGGTCATCCCGCCGGACCTTCGCCCGATGGTGCAGCTGGACGGTGGCCGCTTCGCGACCTCCGACCTGAACGACCTGTACCGCCGTGTGATCAACCGGAACAACCGCCTGAAGCGGCTTCTCGACCTCGGCGCGCCCGAGATCATCGTGAACAACGAGAAGCGCATGCTCCAGGAGGCCGTCGACGCCCTCTTCGACAACGGTCGTCGTGGTCGCCCGGTCACCGGTCCCGGTAACCGCCCGCTGAAGTCCCTCAGCGACATGCTGAAGGGCAAGCAGGGTCGATTCCGTCAGAACCTGCTCGGCAAGCGTGTGGACTACTCCGCGCGTTCCGTGATCGTCGTCGGTCCGCAGCTGAAGCTGCACCAGTGCGGTCTGCCGAAGGCGATGGCGCTGGAGCTCTTCAAGCCGTTCGTGATGAAGCGCCTGGTCGACCTGAACCACGCGCAGAACATCAAGAGCGCGAAGCGCATGGTGGAGCGCGGCCGCACGGTCGTGTACGACGTCCTCGAAGAGGTCATCGCCGAGCACCCGGTTCTGCTGAACCGTGCGCCCACCCTGCACCGCCTCGGCATCCAGGCCTTCGAGCCGCAGCTGGTCGAGGGCAAGGCCATCCAGATCCACCCGCTCGTCTGCACCGCGTTCAACGCGGACTTCGACGGTGACCAGATGGCCGTCCACCTGCCGCTCTCCGCGGAGGCGCAGGCCGAGGCCCGCATCCTGATGCTGTCCTCGAACAACATCCTGAAGCCCGCCGACGGCCGTCCGGTGACGATGCCGACCCAGGACATGGTCCTCGGTCTGTTCTTCCTCACCACCGACGGCGAGCTGCGTGACACCAAGGGCGAGGGCCGCGCGTTCGGCTCCACGGCCGAGGCGATCATGGCGTTCGACGCCGGTGAGCTCGCGCTGCAGTCGGCGATCGACATCCGCTTCCCGGTGGGCACCATCCCGCCGCGCGGCTGGACCCCGCCGGCCCGCGAAGAGGGCGAGCCGGAGTGGCAGCAGGGTGACACCTTCCGCCTGCGGACGACCCTGGGCCGCGCGCTCTTCAACGAGCTGCTGCCCGAGGACTACCCGTTCGTCGACTACTCGGTGGGCAAGAAGCAGCTCGGCGAGATCGTCAACGACCTCGCGGAGCGCTACCCCAAGGTCATCGTGGCGGCGACGCTCGACAACCTGAAGGCGGCCGGCTTCTACTGGGGCACCCGCTCCGGTGTCACCGTGGCCATCTCCGACGTCGTCGTCCCCGAGGCGAAGAAGGCCATCGTCGCGGGCTACGAGGCGCTGGACGAGAAGGTCCAGAAGCAGTACGAGCGCGGTCTGATCACCAAGGAAGAGCGCACGCAGGAGCTCATCGCGATCTGGACCAAGGCGACCAACGAGGTCGCCGAGGCGATGAACGCGAACTTCCCCAAGACGAACCCCATCTTCATGATGGTTGACTCGGGTGCCCGAGGAAACATGATGCAGATGCGGCAGATCGCCGGTATGCGTGGTCTGGTGTCGAACGCGAAGAACGAGACCATCCCGCGTCCGATCAAGGCGTCCTTCCGTGAGGGCCTGTCCGTGCTGGAGTACTTCATCTCCACGCACGGTGCCCGTAAGGGTCTGGCGGACACCGCCCTGCGTACCGCCGACTCGGGTTACCTGACCCGTCGTCTGGTGGACGTCTCGCAGGACGTCATCATCCGCGAGGAGGACTGTGGCACCGAGCGCGGTCTGAAGCTGCGGATCGCCTCGCACGACGAGGCCGGCGTGCTGCGCAAGGCCGAGGACGTCGAGACCAGCGTCTACGCCCGCATGCTCGCCGAGGACGTCGTCATCGACGGCAAGGTGATCGCGCCGGCCAACGTGGACCTGGGCGACGTGCTCATCGACCAGCTCGTGCGCCACGGTGTCGAGGAGGTCAAGACCCGCTCGATCCTGACCTGTGAGTCCCAGGTCGGCACCTGCGCCATGTGCTACGGCCGCTCGCTGGCCACCGGCAAGCTGGTCGACATCGGTGAGGCGGTCGGCATCATCGCCGCCCAGTCCATCGGTGAGCCCGGTACCCAGCTGACGATGCGTACCTTCCACACCGGTGGTGTGGCCGGTGACGACATCACCCAGGGTCTGCCGCGTGTCGTCGAGCTCTTCGAGGCCCGTACCCCGAAGGGTGTCGCCCCGATCTCCGAGGCCCAGGGCCGCGTGCGGATCGAGGAGACCGAGAAGACCAAGAAGATCGTCATCACGCCGGACGACGGCAGCGACGAGACGGCGTTCCCGATCTCGAAGCGCGCCCGTCTCCTGGTCAGCGAGGGCGAGCACGTCGAGGTGGGCCAGAAGCTCACCGTGGGTGCCACCAACCCGCACGACGTACTGCGCATCCTGGGTCAGCGTGCCGTCCAGGTCCACCTGGTCGGCGAGGTCCAGAAGGTGTACAACTCGCAGGGTGTGTCGATCCACGACAAGCACATCGAGATCATCATCCGGCAGATGCTGCGCCGGGTGACGATCATCGAGTCCGGCGACGCCGAGCTGCTGCCCGGCGAGCTCGTCGAGCGCTCGAAGTTCGAGGTCGAGAACCGTCGTGTGGTGCAGGAGGGCGGTCACCCGGCCTCCGGTCGTCCACAGCTCATGGGTATCACCAAGGCCTCGCTGGCCACGGAGTCCTGGCTGTCGGCGGCGTCCTTCCAGGAGACGACCAGGGTGTTGACGGACGCGGCGATCAACGCCAAGTCCGACTCCCTGATCGGCCTCAAGGAGAACGTCATCATCGGTAAGCTCATCCCGGCCGGTACGGGTCTGTCCCGCTACCGCAACATCCGGGTCGAGCCGACCGAGGAGGCCAAGGCCGCGATGTACTCGGCCGTCGGCTACGACGACATCGACTACTCGCCGTTCGGCACGGGCTCCGGCCAGGCCGTTCCGCTGGAGGACTACGACTACGGTCCGTACAACCAGTAAGGCGTACGTCTGAAGTACTGAAGGGCGGTCACCCCGTTGCGTACGGGGTGGCCGCCCTTCGGCATGCCCGGGGACGGGCGCTAGCGGCCGGTCAGCTCCCAGGCGGTGACGGCGACCGTCGCGAGGGCGGCCAGGGCGCCGATGCTGGCGAGCGGCCAGCGGGAGCGTTCCAGGGCGTCGAGGCGCTGTTCGTGGTCGGCGATCTGTTTGTCGGTCTGGTCGCTGCGCTGGACCAGCAGGGCGAGCGAGCCGTCGACGCGGGCGAAGCCGGCCTCGACGGTGCCGCGCAGCCGCTCCAGTTCCAGGGCCACGGCGGCCGGGTCGGAGAAGGGTTCGTTCACGCGTCGCTCTTTTCGCTGGGCCTTCCGCCGGCCGGGATGTCCGTGCGCAGCCACGAGGGCAGCAGGGTCTGCACGGCGGGCAGGGCCATGACCCTGGTCACGCCGGCGGCGGCGGTGAGCGCCGCGGCGGCCCAGGGCAGGGTGCCGGGGATGCCGGCGGCGTCGACGACCGTCGGCAGCAGGACACACAGCCCGACAGCGGTCTGGAGAACGGTACGGAGGGTGCGCTTGGCGGCCTCTGACATCGGGAGCCTCGATTCTCAGGAGCTGTGGGGGACCTTCAGCGCCGCCCAGGACTTGGCGCCCGGCCAGCCGTCGGCGGAGGAGCCGGTGTAGCCGAGCTTGCGCTGCCACTTGGCGTAGGAGAGCCGGTCGGCTTCGGTCCACTGCGGGCCGGGGCCGGAGGTGTAGGCGGAGCAGCCGACGGCGACCAGGCGCTTGCCCAGCGCGGTGACGATCGCCGACTTCGGGTTCTTCCGGAACCAGGCGGCGCCGGGGAAGGGTTGGTACTGCGGCTTGCTCGTGCCGGTGCCGGTGCCGGTGCCGGTGCCGGTGCCGGTGCTCGGGGCGGTCGGCTTGCCCAGCCGGGTCGCGACCCTGGCGCGGAAGTCGGCCATGGTGAAGCCGCGCGGGTCGATCTTCGTGCTGGTCCACTCCTTGTGGCCGATCACGGAGGCGGCCGACCAGCCGTGCGCTCGGCACAGCGCGGCCGAGGCGCGGACCATGGCTTCCAGCTGGACCGCCGGCCAGGGGTCCTTGCCGTCGCCGAGGTTGACGCACTCGAAGCCGTAGAAGTGGACGTTGCCGTCGGTGTCTCTCTCGTTCGGCGCGGGAAGTGCCTTCTCGGCGATGACGGCCTTCAGGACATCGCCGTCGCCGCTGCCCGCGTGGTTGGCGCGGCCGTTGCCGACGAGGTGGACCGTGCCGTCCTTGGCGATCACGCCGTGGCACAGGGGGCCGGGCAGGGCGGAGTGGCCGTCGAAGCACAGGCTCACGCTGTTGCCGGTTCCGGAGGTGACGGTGTGGTGCACGATCACTCCGTTGACCGGACCCCAACTGCCCTTGTGGTTGCGGTTGTTGGTGCGCCAGCCGGAGTGCTCGACGACGGTGACGCCCTCGGCCCGCAGTGCGGACACGAGGGCGTCGGCGGAGAGGGGGTTGGCCATGGTGGTGCCTCCCTGGGGAGTGTTCGGGCATGAGAAAACCCCGGCCGGCGGGGGAGCGGCTCGGGGCGGCGGGGGTGGTTCCTTGTGCCGGTGCGGTGGCCTCAGACCATGGCGGGGTCGCCGTCGGTGCTGGTGCTGGTGCTGGTGTCGGCGTCGGTGGGGGTGCCGGTGCCTGTCTCGGCGGCCGTGTCGGCGGCGGTCTCGGGATCGGCCTCGGTGTCCGGGGTGGTGCCGTCACCGTCCTCGGTGCCGGCGTCCGGCTGCCAGCGGGCGCACAGGGCGACGTAGGCCGTCGCGCTGGTCGCGAAGTCGGTCAGGGCCTCGGCGACCGCTCGCCGGACGGCCGTCGGGTCGGGGACGACCGGGTCCGTGCCGACGGGCATGATCGTGATGCGGCCGGTGCCGCGCAGGACCGCGCCGCCCTCGCCGGTCTCGGTGAACTGGGCCGTGACGTTGACCGGCGAGTAGGTCCCGCTGATCGAGTCGGGGCCGATGATCGAGCTGAGGCTGGTGTCGGAGACGTTGACGTGGATCGTGTGGCCGCTCTCGGTGAGGGTGGCCCGGCCCGCGTAGTCGATCGCGAGGCCCCAGGGCTGGGTGGGGTCGATGTCCATGGACGCGCTGCCTTCCTGTGGTGTCGGGGATCAGCTCTGGCGGCCGTGCATGAGGACCGGGGTGGCGTGGACGGTGCCGGAGGCGCTGGTGACGATGGCCTGGATCTCCACCTTGACCGTGGTGGTGTACACGGAGGAGAAGGTGGCGCTGATCAGGTCGGTGTAGTCGAACTCGGTGCCCGCGGCGACCGTGGGACCCCACTGGGCGCTGTTCACCAGCACCCGGACCTGGCCGGCCGCGCCGGAACTGGCCGCGGTGCTCAGCCGCAGCCGCATCTTCGGCTGCCAGACCGGGTTGTACGACAGTGCGATCGTCGTCCAGGCCGTCGAGGCGGTCTGCGGCCAGCGTGCCGTCGCCGAGTCCTGCGGGGGCAGCATGGCCAGCCAGGGCCGGGCCAGGCCGCCGCTGTTGACGTCGTCGGAGAAGATCTCCCGGTTGCCGTTGTCGTAGATCCGCAGCGGCTGGAGCGAGTTGGCGCTGCCGTCCCCGTTGAACAGGGTCATGGCGAGGCTGCCGGTCTGGCGGTGGATCTCCAGGCCGTACTCGGCGTCCTTCCACGAGCCGACCCGGAACATCGTGTCGGTGCTGCCGGGCCGCTGGACGAGCAAGGTGCCGCCGTCGGTGACCTTCAGGGTGCCGTCCTTGATCTCCACCTCGCCGCCGGTGATCGTGTTGAGGGCGGGGCGGGTGTTGACGGCGGTGGACAGCTGCTGGATGCGGCGTTCCATCTGGGTGAGCCGGTCGATGATGTCTTCGGGGAGCTGGGGCATCAGGCGTCCTCCAGGTAGAGCTCGGCGGTGTCGGGGCGGCCGCGCTGGGCCGGGCTGACCTTGACGCCGATGATCCGGTAGCGGGCGTCCAGGCCCTCGGTCCACCACTCGTCGGTGATCCGGAGGCGGACGGTGCGGCCCAGCAGCGCGGACGGCACCAGGTCGTCGAGGCGGACGCTGATCTCGGGGATCACCACGGCGCCGGTGCCCTCGGCGAGTTCGGCGTTGGCCAGGGACCGCAGGATCGTCGTGCTCGCGATGTCGTTGTGGTCCGAGGCGAGGTCGACCCGCGGATAGCCGACCTTGATCAGGTCTTCGCCGTCGGGGATGTCGGCGTCGGCGAACAGCGGACGGGACTCGACGGCCTGGTTGGTGTTGTCCGTGGCGCCGCGGGCGCGGGCGGTGGTCCCGCCGCGGGTGGCGTCGCGGGGGAAGGTGTACGACAGGATCGTGCCGGGCCGGTCCATCACCAGGTCGGTGCTGCCGGTGGTGATCTTCGGGCTGCCCAGCCGCAGCCGGCGGACCCGGGTGCCGGTGACCGGGTCGCGGTAGACGGCGATGTAGTGCTCGAATCCGTTCTCCAGGGCGGCCAGGGCGTCGATCGCCTCCAGGTAGACGGTCTCGTCGCCGTCGCGGTACGACACCGCGCGCGTCACCCCGGAGAGCTCCTGCCCGAAGGTGACGCCGATGTCGCCGCCGGTCGGCGGCGGAGGCGTGCCGTCGTCGACGAGCTCGCCGGTCTGGAGGTGGCGCCACAGCCGTCGCGCCACCTCCAGCTGGTCGTTGCTCCCGGAGAACGTGAGGTCCTGGCGGATACGGCGGCGGCCGGCGTACGACTCGAAGGTGGCCGCCTGGATGCCGAGGGTGAGTACGCCCCGGTCGTCGCTCTGCAGGGTGGACGTCCAGATGATGCCGCCCCACCACAGGTCGTTGCCGCGCTGGAGGTAGACCGCGGTGCGGCCCTCCTCGATGCGGCGGACGCGGGCGGCCACCTGCGCGTTGGGGACGGGGACGGTGCCGGAGAGAGATCCGGCCTTGCCGATGTAGTCGTCGACGGTGACGTCCCGCAGGGGCAGGATGTCGATGGTGTCGTCGGTGCGCAGATCGCAGAAGATCGCGCGGTAGGGGGTGGTGGTCGTGGACATACGGCGGTCAGCTCCCAGGGCCGGGTCGGTCGGCGCTCACAGCACGAAGCAGGCGGAGAAGCGCAGGACATTGCCGACCTGGATGACACCGCTGGTCGACCAGGTGATCAGCTGGACCGACCCGTCGGCGGCGATCCGGACGGCGCCGTCGGCGTAGCCGTCGCTGGCGGACGCGTAGCTCTCGACGACCGGCCGCCAGCCGGCCGGGAGGGTGCAGATCAGCTCGTCGCCGACGTTGCCCGGGTTGGTGGTGCCGGCGGCCGTCGCGGTGAGGGCGCTGGTGAGGCGGGTGAGTCCGACGGTGAACGAGCACACGCCGCGCGTGCGGCGGGCACCGAACCACGACAGCGACCAGTTGCCCTGGGCGGTGACCCCGGTGTTGGTCGTCTCCACGACGAGCGGCGGCTGGTAGTCGGCCCAGGCGGTGCCGGACCAGCGCTGGATCACGCCGCCCAGGTCCCGGTACTGGCCGGGGTAGGCGCCGTTGGAGGTGTCCGTGGTCACCGGGAGGATGCCGCCGACGCCGACCGTGGCGGTGCGGCGGCCGAGCAGCGCCGAGGCCCAGGCGATGCCGCCGGTGCCCGCGCTCGCGTTGGCCGGCACGGTGACCTCGTACAGCGGAAGCGACAGGCCGGGCGCCGCCGGTACCGTCGGGGCCGCGGCCGGGGTGCCCGGGACGATCTCCACGACGGCCTCGGTGCGGCCCAGGCCGTCGTAGGCGTCGTCGTAGATCCGCAGGACGAGCAGGTCGATGCGGGTGTACTGGGCGTTGCCGTCCGCGAACGTCACGGGCAGGTACTCGGTGAGGGCGACCGGGTAGGCGCCCCTGGCGTCGGTGCTCTGGAGCACGGCACGGCCGGGGCTGACCGTGGCGGACATGCTGTTCGCCGTGCCGGTGAGCGTGAAGCCGGAGATGCGGGAGGCGCCGTCGGAGGAGCCCGGCAGGACACCGGAGCGGGTGGCGACGGGCGAGGTGGGGGTCAGGGCGCCGAGCGAGACGAGGCGGGTGTCCTCACGGGACTGGCCGTCGGGGGAGAGCCATCCGGAGCGCACGGGCATGGTCGACTCCTTTCGGGAGAACGGGCGGGAGCGGGAGGCTGGTTCAGGCGATCGGGTCGACGCGCAGGAACATGTTGTCGAACGCGCAGGTGAAGCTCGCGTTGCTCGACCGGTGCATCGCGGTGACGGTGTAGGTCGAGCCGGCGGTGAGGGAGTTCAGGCGCAGCTGGGTCGACGTCGACTTGGACACGGCGCCCGAACCGGACGCGGCCCGCTCGTCGTCCGCCGCCCAGATCACCGTGGAGCCCAGCGTGACCTGCGGGGACATGTGCGCCTGCGCGGTCTCGCCGCCCGAGGACATCCGGGCGCCCAGGCCGATGATCACGGAGCCGGACGGCGGAGCGGTGAAGCTCAGCGTGAGCGCCGTGACGGTGGTGGAGGCGAGCGCGGCCGTGTACGTCGTCGAGGCGGTGGTCCCGGCGTCCAGCGACTGCACGAAGGCGGGCCCCGCGACGGCCGGCTGCCAGGCGCTGCCGTTCCAGCGCTGGAGCTGGCCGAGCGAGGAGTCGCGATACTGGCCGACATAGCCGCCGGTGGTCAGCACCCCGGCCGGTACGAGCCCGCCGACGCCCTTGGGGTAGGGCACCCAGGCCGTGGAACTCCAGCGCTGGAGCGTGTCGTTGATGTCCCGGTAGTGGCCGGGGTAGCCGCCGGGAGCGGTGTCGTCGGAGCGGGTCGGCAGGATGCCGCCGAGCGGGACGGTGGTGGGGCGCAGATCGACGCGGGCGTTGTCCCAGTCGATTCCACCGCTGCCCGCCCCGGCGTTCTTGGCCACGGCGACGGTGAACAGCACGAGGGAGGCGTCCGGGGCGGCGGGGGCGACCGGGGTGGCGGCAGCGGTGCCCTTGACGATCTCGACGGCGGCCTCGGTGCGGTCGGAGCCGTCGTAGTCGTCGTCGTAGATCCGCAGGACGACGAGGTCGACGCGGCCGAACTGGGGGTCGCCGGCGTCGAAGGTGAGCGGGACCGGTTCGGTGACGGCGACCGGGTAGGCGCCGCGGGCGACGGACGTCTGGATGACGGCGCGGCCGACCCCGACGGTGGCGGTCATGCCTCCGGTGGTGCCGCTCAGCCAGAGACCGGTGACCCGGTACAGGCCGTTCTCGGAGCCGGGCAGGACCCCGGAGCGTCCCTTGATGTCGGTGACCGGGGTGACCGCCCCGATCTGGGTGACCCGGGTGTCCTCCCGGGTCTGGCCGTCGGCCGACAGCCAGGCGGAACGTACGGTCATGGGGTGTCCTTTCGTCAGGAGGCCGACTCGTAGGTGCCGTGGATGGAGAGGATGTCGTTGACGGCCCAGGTGAACGGCGCGGACTTGTCCCACGGGCTGGTGCCGGTCTTGAGGGTGTCGCGCAGCGAGCGGACGACTCCGCCGTTGGCCACCGCGAGGAGCCCGCTGCCCTGGTACATCAGGACGGCGGAGTCGTCGAAGGCCTCCGCGTTCAGCACGCGGCCGTCCAGCTTCCAGGCGGTGGAGACCGGTGCGGCCGGCAGCGAGAAGGTCCAGTCACCGTCGGCGGACTGGGCGGACAGGTTGGTCGTCGAACCGATCTTGAGGTAGATCCGGAAGGTGACGACGGTGCCCGTCTTCACGTACGCCCCGGCCAGCGTGCCGTTGCCGAGGGTGGGCGCCACGCCGGTCTCGCAGCGCCAGACCGGCGTGTAGTTCGTCCAGGTCGGGACCGGCTGGTACGTCACCCAGGCGGTGCCGTTCCAGCGCTGGAGCCCGGCGGGGGTGTCGCGGTACTGGCCGGTGTAACTGGCCGTGGTGACGGTGCCGGAGGGGGCGATGCCGCCCAGGGCGCTGGGGTAGGACACCCAGGCCGAGCCGTCCCAGCGCTGGAGTGCGCCGCCGGAGTCGCGGTACTGGCCCGGGTAGGCGCCGTTTCCGGTGTCGCCGTAGACGGGCAGGATGCCGCCGACCGCGACGGTGGGCGTGCGCAGGTCGGTCACGTCGGTGCTCCAGTTGATCCCGCCCTTGCCGGCGCTGATGCCGGCCCGGACGGCCACCTGGTAGACCGGCAGCGCGATCTCCGGGAGGGCGGGCACGACGGGGGTGGCCGCCGGCGTGCCCCGGACGATCTCGACGGCGGCCTTGGTGAAGCCCGAGTCGTCGTA
Source organism: Streptomyces sp. NBC_00080 (assembly GCF_045041255.1). Classification (NCBI taxonomy): domain Bacteria; kingdom Bacillati; phylum Actinomycetota; class Actinomycetes; order Kitasatosporales; family Streptomycetaceae; genus Streptomyces; species Streptomyces sp. NBC_00080. The sequence goes on along the minus strand of NZ_CP108235.1, from coordinate 3,937,913 downwards.
CAGGTCGTCGTAGACGCGGAGGACGACGACGTCGATCCGGCCGTAGGAGGCGTCGCCGTCGGCGAAGGTGAGGGTGATCGGCTCGGCCAGCGTGACCGGGTAGGCGCCCTGGTTGCTGTCGGCCTGGACGACGGCCCGGCCCTCGTGGACCGTGGCCGTCATGGTGCCCGCGCCGCCCTCCATCCAGAAGCCCGAGAGGCGGTACTGGCCGTCGTAGGAGCCGGGCAGGATGCCGGAGCGGACGTCCAGCGGGTTGGCCGGGGTGGTCGCGCCGAGCTGGGTCAGTCGGGTGTCCTCGCGGGTCTGGCCGGTCTCGGCCACCCATGAGCTGCGCAGGTTCATCTGCTGGTCTCCTGTGGTCTTCGGAGGCGAACTCCGGAGGTACGGGGGTGAGGTGAGGGTCCGTCAGGACACGTCAGGACCTGAGCCATTCGGCGTTGAGGTTGGTGTAGTAGCCGGAGCCGCCGAGGGTGCTGATGGTCGAGCCGGAGCTCTGCAGCCCGTAGAGCGCGAGCTTGTCGCCGGCGGCGCACCTGATCAGGGCGCTGCCGCCGACCGAGGTCGCCCCGGGGCCCGCGCCGATCAGCCAGGTGGCGCGTGCGACTCCGTTGTCGTTGAGGTAGATCCGTGCGCCGCGCGCACCCGAGGTGGACTCCGTGTACCAGGTGACGTTGCCGGCCACCCGCCACCAGCCGGCCCTCGGCACCGTGTAGGTGTTGGACCCCGACCAGCCGGCCGCGTCGTCCACGTCCGTGCTCGCCATGGTGATCTGCGTCCACGTGTTGTGGGCCACGGACTGCATGCTGGTCTGCGAGACGCTGAGCAGCAGGGTCGTGCGGCCCTCCGCGTAGCTCCAGGCCGAGCCGTTCCAGCGCTGGAGCAGACCGGCGGAGTCCTCGCGGTACTGGCCGGGGTAGCCACCGGTGGCGACGGTGCCGGCGGGGGCGATGCCGCCGATGGACTTCGGGTACGCGACCCAGGCACTGCCGTTCCAGCGCTGGAGCGGACCGGTGGGGTCCTCCTGGTACTGGCCGGCGTAGCTGCCCGCGGTCAGGGTGCCGGCCGGTGGGATCCCGCCGACGCCCTTGGGGTACGCGACCCAGGCGGTGCCGTCCCAGCGCTCCAGGACGCCGGCGTTGTCGCGGTACTGGCCGGCGTACGCGCCGCTGAAGCCGGCCGCGGGGACGATCCCGCCGAGGGCCACCGTGGCGTAGCGCAGGTTGGTGACGGCGGAGTCCCAGGCCAGTCCGCCGGAGCCGGCCGACGCCCCGGCGGGCACCAGGATCCGGTAGAGCGGCAGGGTGCTGCCGTCGGGACCGACCGGCTGCTGGGGCGTGGCCGCGGGGGTGCCCTTGACCAGGCGGACGCGTGCCACGGTGTCCGCGGTGCCGTCGTAGGTGCTGTCCTGGACGACGAGTTCGACCAGGTCGATCCGCTGGTGCGCGGGGTCGCCGTCCTCGATCGTCAGGCTCTCGGGTTCGGTCACCGCCACGGCGTAGGTGCCCTGGTTGGTCCGGCCGCCCTGGACGAAGGCGCGGCCGGTGCCGATCGTGAGGGTCATGCCCCCGGTGGCGCCGCTGAGCGCGAAGCCGCCGGGGACGATACCGCCGCGGGCCTTGAGCGGGATGTTCTCCGTGACCAGGGCGTTCGGGGTGAGGAGTCCGGACAGGGTGACCCGGGTGTCCTCCCGGGTCTGGCCGGTCTCCGTGAGCCAGGCGGCTCGCACGGTCATGGGGTCACCACTCCGCTTCTCGCCAGCGCACCGTCATCTGGGCGCCGGAGCCGTAGGTGTCGGGTCGGAAGGCCAGCTGGGCGCGGCCGGGGGCGAACGCGAAGAGTTCCTCGGGGCTGCTGTCCGCGGCGGCGGTGTGCCGGCGCGAGGCGGTGCTGTTGAGGGTGACCGTGCCGGCGGCGGTGTCGACGACGAGCTCGTCGCCCGCGGCCAGTGCGATCTCGTAGCGCAGCCGCTGCGCCGAAGTCCGGTCGGTCACCGTCGGGTTGGCGCACGGGCCGGTGAAGGTGATCACCGGATGGGTGGGTGCGGAGCCGCCGTTGTCGGCGTTGACGTCCCCGGTGGAGGCCGCCTGCCCCCAGTACAGCGGCCAGGTCAGCGGCCAGGTCAGACCGCTCTCCGGCTGCGGGGCACCGGTGACGGCACTCTGCTCGGTGACCGAGTAGCGCCGCGGGTCGGTGGCGTACCACTGCACGGACGCCCGGGAGACGCCCTGCGTGGTGTACGTCCGGTCGGCGGCCAGCACCCGCTGGCTGACCCGGGCCCGTACGGCCAGCGTCTCGCCGTGCAGCCGCACCGCGAGCCAGCGCTCCGTGTCGCCGAGCAGCAGCGCCTGGCGCAGGACACGGGTGGCGGTGAGCGAGGAGGCGGCGTCGTCCTGCGCCGGGACGGTCCACACCGTGCCGCCGACCTTGCGCGGCTTGGCGTAGCGGGCGCCCGGCCAGGCGCCGTGCGCGGTGGGGTGGTCGGCGTCGGAGGAGTCGTACTCCGGCAGGTCCTCCCAGCCGCTGAGGCCGCCGCGGTCGATCTCGTAGGAGGTGCCGGGACCCATCAGCAGTCCGGCCCACTGCATCTGCCCGTCGCGGGTGATGAGTGAGCCGGGGGCCACATCGTCTGTGTATGCGGTTGTCGTGATCTCGGCCATCGGGCCGTCACCTCACTCCTTGTGTACGGGCTTGTGGGCGAGCTGGTGCGGGCGGGGCGACTGCGCGTCCGGGTGCGTGCCCGGATGCGGGTTCGCATGCGGGTTCAGGTGCACGAGTGGGCCGCGGGTTCAGGCGCATGCGTGGGCCGCGGCCAGGAAGAGCAGGTCCTCCGCGGTGCCGCGGGCGCCCGTGCGCGCGCTCTCGTGGAACTCCTTGACCCGGTGGGGCGGCTGGGACGTCGATGCCCGGCGTCGCCGGGCGAGCACGCGCTGCCGCTCCAGGGTGGTCAGCGGCAGCACCCGGCCCGCGCCCCGGGAGGCGCCGGGGACGGCGATGCCGCCCTCCGCGAGCATCGGGATCTTGTCCAGGTGGATGCCGAACTTCTTGCCGAGGATCGAGAAACTCAGGGAGTTGAGCCCGTCGATGACCCAGTTGGCGAAGGCGATGAGTCCCTGGATCGGCCCCTTGACCACACCGGCGACGGTCTGGGTGCCGGTCGTCACGAACCTGCCCATCGCGTCGAGGGTGCGGGAGGTGGCCTCCTTGATCCGGGTGAACATCCGGGGGACGTCCCTGGTGATCCACTCCAGCGCCGGCCGCACCGCGTCCTTGAACCCCCGCCAGACCGACGACACCTTGCCGCTGAGCGCCCGGGTGTCCCCGGTGGTCAGCGCCTTCATGACGGCGAAGCCGGTACCGAGGAGCGTGCCGATGACGGTGAGCGCGGTGGTGATGACGGCCAGGTATCCGGTGACGTACGTGTTCACCGCGCTCGCGATGGCCTTGAGCAGCGGCGTCATGACGGTCAGATAGCCCTCGACGTACTTCAGTACGAGGGTGGCGAGCTGCTCCATCAGCCGTTGCCCGGTCTCGGAGTTCAGCGCGAGATCGATCAGCCAGCCGGCGACGGGCAGGAGGAGACCGGTGACGAACCCGATGGGGTTGGCGCGGGTGAGGGCGTTGATGACCAGCATCACGCCGGAGCCGATGGTCATGGCGGTGCCGAAGGCGCCCATCAGGTTGCCGAGCACGCCGGAGGCCTCGATCAGCGCACCGACGATGGCGAGGACACCGCCGAACGCGGAGTTCAGGGTGCCGAGCGACTTGCCGGCGCCCTTGGCCCGGGTGCCGGCCGACTTGATGCCGGAGGCGGCGGTGGTGGCGGTCTGTCCGGTCTTGGCGACGGAGCGGCTCGCGGCGTCGGCGCCGGTCTTGACCTGACGTACGGCGGTGGCGCCCTGGGAAGCGGCGGAACGGACGGCGTCGACGCCGGTGGCGGCGCTCCTGATCCGGCCGACCAGAGAACGCGCCGTGGCGGTGTTCTGTCCGAGCCGGGACCGGAAGGCCTGGAGTGCCGGTGCCACCCCGGCGAACAGGCCGGCCGCCCCGCCTCCCGCAGGCAGCGCGGCGGTACTCATCCGCGTGCCTTCGCCAGGAACATCAAGGCGTCGGCGGTCCGCTGCGGGCTGCTGCTCTCGGCCGCGTAGTAGTGCTCGATGTGCAGCGCGCCGCCCGCACCGCTCGTCCCGGCGTACGCCGAACCCTGTGCCGCCGCCCGCCGCAGCAGCCGGTCCAGCTTGCTCAGCGGCAGGACGGCCTCCGCCTCACCGGCCTCGGCGAGGATCGCGGGGACACCGCCGGAGCGGGGCATGACGACACCGCCGGTGGCCAGCATCGGGATCCTGGGGAGGCTGACGCCGAAGGTCTTGCCGCCGACGCCCGGGACCCAGCCCGGGATCGACACCTTGATGCCGTTGAGGGCTCCGATCGCGCGGTTGATGATGCCGATGACCGCGTTGATCGGGCCCTTCACCGCGCCCTTGATGCCGTCGAAGGCGCGGCCCGCGATGCCCTTGAGGCCGCCCCAGATGCTGGACAGCTTGTCCTTGACGGCCTTGAAGGCGTTGGGGATCGCGGACTTGACCCAGTTGACGACCGGCGAGATGACGGCCTTGATGCCCTTCCAGACGCCGGAGACGACCGTCTTGATCGCGTTCAGCGCGGTGGTGATGACCTTCTTCCAGATGGCGACGTAGGTCTTGATCACCGTGGCGACGGCCTTGACGACGGCCGAGATCGCCTTCTTGATGCCGTCCCAGACCGACTTGATCAGCTTGGCGGCGTTCTTCATGATCGGCCCGATGGCCTTCATGACCGTGCTGATCACGGACTTGATGACGCCGAAGGCGGTCTTGAGGACCTTCTGCATGGTCTTCGACTTGGTCGCCATTTCGACGACCTTCTCGATGAGCGGTGCGAGCAGGTCCATGAGCATGCCGAAGAAGTTGCCCTTCATCGACTTGTTCATCTTGTCCTGGCCCTTGGCCGCCTTGCCCGCCCCGGTTTCGTACTTGCCGAGGTTCGTGCCGGCGCTGGACCCGGTCTTCCCGGCCTTGCCGAGCGACTTCTCGGCTTGGTCGGAGGCGGTCTTGAGGTTCTTGAGCTCGCTACTGGAGCTCTGGGCGGACGACTTGAGATTTTTGAGGCCGGAGTCCGCGGTGCGAGCCTTGTCGCCGATTTCCTTGGCGGCCGCGCCGGCGGCCGTGGACTTTCCCTTGAAGTCCGCAAGAGCGCTGGAGGTTCTCTTCAGCGACTGTACGAGAGACATGTTCCCTCAATTCGTTGGTCAGGTGCCCAGGCCGTCGAGCGCGGAGGTGAGTGCGTCCACGGCGTCGCGCAATTTGCCGACGTCCTTCGTGACGGGGCCGATCCGAGGTTCCTTGGCTTCGATTCCCTTGTGGTTCTTGGGGAGCCCATCTCGGTTGTTCCGGGCGTCGCGTGTCGTGTCGCGTGCCCTTTTCAGGACATCCTCGATCTTGTCGACCCGATCCGGTAGTTTTTTGAGGGTTTTCTCGAATTCTTCCTTGAGTGTTTTTTCGTCAGCCTTTCGCTGCTTATCCGCAGCCAGGGCCGCCTTGGCCTGTGCGCTGAACAGTGCTTTCGCACGGGCCTTCGCGGTCTTGAAATCCTGGATGACGTCCTTCAGTTTCCATTCCTTGATGAAGGTGATGTCGACCTTAAGGAGCTGCATGTCAAATTTGACAAGCTGAAGCGCGGCGACGCCGCCGATGATCATCCAGCGGGTTGCTTTTATCTTTTCCTGCAACTTCTGAATTTCGGCGCTATGGGTTGCGACATCGTTCTTGAGTTTCACAGCGGCCGGATTGGTCAACTGCTCCAGATCGGTGATCCGCTGCAGAACGGGTCTGGGGTTTCCCGAGGGCGTGGACCCCAGCTCCTTCTTGATTTCCTTGATGTCGTTCTCGGCTGTTTTCAGGTCCCCGTCGAGAGTTGCGAGATCTCGATTGGCCATGCGTCCTCCCTGGACAGCAGAAAGGGCCCGGCTGCCGGAGCCGGGCCCTCTTCGGATGGGGCGGGTGTGCGGGTGTGTTCTCAGAACGTATCCGCGAGGATCAGCCATGTGGTGGCGGCCAGGCCGAGGCAGCCGGCGCACAGCGAGAGGATCTCGGTCGTTCTGAGCCGCCCCGGCAGGAGAGAGGGAAGAGTGAAGACGCTCGGTGCCGCCGGGTCGTAGAGGATCTCGGTGAGGTCGCCCTCCTGTATGCCGCGGGGCAGATGGCGGACGGCTTCGCTCGCCTCCGCCGTCACCTCGCTGCCGTCGGGCAGTGCGAAGGTCACCACGGCGTAGTAGAGCTCGTGACCGTCCTCCTCCATCGCCTCGCGGAAGCGGACCAGTTCCGCGGTCGTTCTGACTCCGCGCAACCGCAGGCGGCATCGGCTCATGACCTGGACCGCCATCAGTATGCAGAGGGTGCCGGTGGCGGCGGCGACAAAGCTGCCGCCCAGCTGCTCGATCGTCATGCCGGGACCGTACTCGCCGGGGGGGCCACAGTTCCGGCGGTCTTCAGGACCGGCCTCGACGGGGATGCCGGGAGCGCCCCGCCTCCGTCAGGGCGTCCGACCAGCCGGCCGCGTAGGCGCGGGACTCCCGGGCGAGCAGTTCCTCGTACACCCGGTCGAGCAGGGCCTCGCGGTCGGGGGGCGTGGTGTGCAGGAGGTGGGCGAGGCGGGTGTAGGTGTCGATCGGCTGCTTCGGGGAGTTGCTCGTGCCAGTCACCATGTCGGCCTGCTTTCCGGTCTGTCCGCTGGGCTGTGGTACAGGTGGCGCCTCTGGGGCGTTCGAAACGCGTGTTCGAACTAGTGTACGAGTAATCCTGTGGTGTCGTTCCGTGTTTGGCGAGGAGCATCCGTCGTTCAGCGGTCGGGACCTGCGGTAATGCCGGGTGCGGCCGAAGTGCCGCCCAGGTTCGTGGAGTAGGATCCGGCCGTTCTCCCGTCGGATACGAAAAGGTGAACAGCGGCACTCCGCAAGGGAACTGAGTGACCGCCAGACGACGGTGGACGGCGACGGGCAGCCGTCCTCGCGCGGGGGCGCGATGGGGCTCAGGGGACGAGGGCAAGGCCTACGGGGTGGACGGGGACGCGAGCAACGTGCGGCGCGAGCATGTGATCGATTGGCTCGAACAGGCCTCCGATCTGCCGCATCTCATCGCCCGCGTCTCGGAGCTGGTCCTCCTGCTCGGCCATGAACCGGACGACCTGGTGGTCCTTCCCCGCAGCGAACTCGACCGGCGGGAACTGGCCGCGTACAGCGCGGGCTGGGCCGACGTGGTCGACGAACAGCTGCCCGCGATCCGCCGCGCGTACGAGGAGCGGATCACCGCCGCCTACCTCCAGGGCCAGGAGGACGCCCGCACCGGACACCGTCCCCACCGGGCCCGACGGGCCGAGGGGGAGCACGAGCACGAGCGCGGCGGCGAGGTCATCCCGCTTCCCTATGTCGAACTGCTGCGCCCGCCCTCCGCGTGGACGCGCGTGGAGGAACGCGGCGAACGGGAACGTTCGGTGGCGGACGCAACCCCGGTGCCGTCGCCTTCCCCGGCAGCGGAGACGGACGGGAGCGCGGAGGCTCCGTACGGCGATCCGGACGCGGCCAACGTTGTCGGGCCGACGAGCCCGACCGCGCCGACGAGCGCGAGCAGCCCGGCCGGCGGGCCGCACGAGGCGGACGGGGACGTCGAGGACGAGGCCGGCGGTGCGGGCGCGGCCGGTGGGGCCGAGGTCGGCTCGGGTGCCGAGGGGGACATCCTGCTCTCCGCACGTGAGGTGCGGGGGAAGCGCGTCATGCCCTCCGACCGGCGGCCGGTGGTCCGGCGCAACGGCCGGCCGAGCGTGCCCCCACTGGCCCTGCCCGGCGAGATCGGAGCCGCCGGTCGGGAGAGGGCACGCAGGCCGGACGGCGCCGGGACCGCGGAACGGCCACCGCGGGAGCGTCCCGAACGGACTGAGCAGCCCGAGCCGCCCGAGCCGCCTGAGCGGGCTGAGCGGTCCGAGCAGACGGACGACGTCGAGCGGCCGGAACCGGTCGAGCCGGTCGACGCACCGGTCGAGCCGCAGGGCGTGCGCGACGAACCCCGGCCCCGCCTGCTTTCGGACAGAGCCAGGGCCCTCGCGGACGAACTGGAGGGTCGGGCCGGCGGCCGGCGCCGGGACGAGCAGAACGGCCCGTCGAGCTCCCACTGAAGGAGCCGACGGGCACGCCATGACCGACCGTCCGACGGGCGACCGGGAAACGGGGAAACCGGGCGGCCGGGCGGCCGGGCGACCGGGCGGATCAACCGAAGAAACGGGCCAGTTGGAACGCCGACGGCGCCTCGTCCGGCACGGGTCCCCGTGACCCGTCCGCCGTGGGAACCGACCCTGGAGCCGGCCGCCCGACGCCCCCGGAACGCTCGCCGACTCCCTCGTACTCCTCGTGCACTACGTGGTCCTTCCGCTCCTCGTACGCGTCGCCCGCGCCGTGGGTGCCGTTCTCGTCCGGTTCCGTCGGACGCGGCACCGGAGCAGGGGCGTCCGGCTGGTCCCCCTCCTCCGAGTTGACGCAGGCGAACATCCAGTTGGCGGCCGCCAGATGGTCCACGACGGCGGCCAGCAGATGGTCGGTCACCGACCACTCGGCGGCCTCGCCGTGCAGTTCGCGGTTCAGCGCGCTGTCGCGCGGCAACTGCTTGACGAGCACCGCGAGCCTCCGCGCGGAGAGGCGCTCACGGTGCCAGTCGAGCAGATCGATCCCGTAATAGCGGAGCAGGTCCGCTTCGAGGGCCTCGGCGTGTTCATCGACGAACCCGACGAGGCTCAGCCTTCCCCCAGGCCGAGCCCGGTCTCCTTGCCGTAGGCCTCCAGGATCGCTGCGATGTCCTGCATGGTGACCTCGTGCCGCTCGAAGCGGGCGAACTGCTGCTCGCCCATGAGCAGCTCGAGCAGCCCGTCCACGTCGTTGTCGTCGAGCCCGCGCAGCGCCTTCGCGGTGGCGCGGGTCAGCTCCGTGGGCAGGGTGAAGCTCTCGTCGTCCAGCTCGAACGACCAGGTACGGCCGAGGGCTTCGAGGCGCTGGGCGCGGGCGGCGTTGACGTCGAAACGGGCCATGGCGATGGGTACTCCTTGGGTCTGGGGTCGTGGGCCTTGGGCCTTGGGTGTGCGGAGAAGCGGTGTTGGTCCGGGGCGGGGCGGGTCGACCCGCCCCGCCCCGGTGGGTCAGGACGCGGCGTACGCGGCGTCCTTCATCACGAAGCTGGCCAGCGCCGAACCGTCGGCGGCGGCCATCGCCGTGTAGGTGATGCCGAGCTGGGCCGCCGACTTGCGGGCCAGCTTGATGTCGTCCGCCGCCGTGACCTGGCCGCGCGGAACACCGAAGCGGTAGGTCACCGTGGCGCCGTCGGAGGCACGGACGTCCGTGAACTCCAGGCCGAGGGCGCGCACGTCGGCGTACGGGCGGTCGGCGATCTCGTACTTGTAGACGCCGGTCGAGCCGGTGACCGCCTCGACCGCGCCGCCGCCCATGAAGAACGGCAGCGTGTCCTCGTTGAACTGCATCAGCGAGAACTTCAGGGTCAGATCGCGGTCCGAGTACACGAAGTGCACCGGGCTCACGGCCTGCCACACGTCGACCGGCTCCAGCTTGTCCTTCTTGCTGAAGGTGACGCCCTCACCGGAGGTGAAGCCGAGGTTCTTCCAACCGGTGGCCCAGTCGGTGGACGGGTCGGTGGAGAAGGTCGTCGGAACCTTGGTGTCGGCGGCGGCGACGTAGAGCCGGCCGACGCCTGCGATGCGGATCTCGGAGGAGTTGGTTCCTGCCATGGGTGGGTCTCCTTATAGAGGGGTGTGACGGGGTGTGGAGTGGTGCGGTGGTGCTGGGTGCCGTCGCCCGGTGGACAAGCGCTCCGGGTACGGCGAAGGCCCCGCCGTGTGGACGGCGGGGCCTTCGGTCGGTGGGGCGCGGAGCGGGAACCGCCCGCGCGGGGTGCGTCGGCGGAGGTCCGGCGGGTGTCTCGGTGGACGGCCCGGTGGACGGGCCGGTGGACGTCTCGGCGGATGCCTCAGTGGACGTCCAGGAACACCTTGAGCACGCCGACGTAGCGGTTTGCCGCGGAGTAGAGGTAGTCGGGCAGCCAGCGCGGGCCGTCCTGCTCCTCCACCTCGGTGATGAGGTTCGTGCCGTACCGCTTGCCGGCCGCGGCCAGCAGCGCGCGGCGGGCGGAGTTGGCCAGGACGTGCGCGGCCTGCTTGGTCGGGCCGTACACCTCCAGCTCGATCAGGGGCTGGTCGACGTGCAGCTCGCCGATCCACGCGCCGCCGCGCCGGTTGACCAGGACGGCGGCGGTCGTGCCGTCGAAGTTCGCGGGCGGTTCGACGGCGACGAGCGCCGTGGAGAGCGCCGAGTCGGCCTCCAGGATGTCGACGACCAGGGCCTCGACGTCCGGGAAGGCGCTCGGTGGGGTGGGTGTGGTCATGCCGGGTCACCTCGCCGTGAAGAAGGGGAAGTCGCCGGGCGGGCGCCGCGCGGGGGCGGGGAAGGGGAGGCGCGCGGCGCCTCGGCCCGGCGTACGGCGGCGGGTGCGGCCCACTCGGGGCTCGCGGGCACAGCTCCGCCGCTGCACCAACTGTGACAGACGAGCGTGCGCGCACGCAACTAAAACGGCGAGGGAGATGGGAAAGGAGATACGGGAGGGGCGGGAGCGCAGGCCAGGAGGGGGAGAGGGGCGGGTGGGGGAGGGGGGAGGGGGAGAGCCGGAGGGGCGTGCGAGCGCGTAAGGGGGCATGCGGGCGTGCGGCGTAAGGGGCAGTGCAGGCGTATGGGATGGGCGAGTGCCGGCGTCGGCCGAGACGCGGGCGAGCCGAGCGCCGTCGACCGGAGCCCCCGTCGGCCCACGGGTGCCCCTCGATCGGATCCGGCACGGCATCGCAACCGGTATGGCATGCAACCGGTACGGCATGCGACCGGTGCGGCATGTACCGGTGCGGCATGTACCGGTGGTTCGGCTCGGTCAGTCGGCGGTGGGTGCGGCCGCGGCCGTCTCCACCAGGACCCGCCGGTCCTCACGCACCTGCGTCACCTCGGCCTCGGCCTCGCTCGGCAGGAACTGCTCCACCACCCTGACGAACATCTCGCGCCGGTCGGCGGGCACGCCCAGCAGGTCGGCGACCTCTTCCAGCGTGGGGCGGCGGCCGAAATCCGCGCTGGGCGCGGGCGAGGCCAGGTAGTCGTGCGGGTCGGCCAGTTCCTCCGCGGTCAGCCGGCCGGAGCGGATGAGCATGTCGCGGACCGGCACCCCGAGCACGCGGGCGAGCCTGCGGGTGGTCTCCAGGTCCGGCATGCTCTGCCGCTGGAGCAGACGGGTGACCGCGGCGCGGTGCACGCCGGCCTCGTCCGCGATTCTCGACTTGCCGCCGCCGCGTGGACTGTCGATGTCGTAGCCGCGTTCGCGCATGAGGTCTTCGACCCACGCGGCGAATGCGTCCAAGCCCTGGTTGGTCATGTCTTTCTCTCTTCCTTCGGGGGTGGGCAAGAGTTTAGCTTGCTTGCGCGCGCGGAATTACGTGCTCTCGAGCAAGCACTGAGGAAAGTTTGTGCGGTTCGTGGAGATTCGGGGGACGTCGCGAGCCCCGGCCCGCCTGAATTTCGTTGCGGGCGCGCACGCAATCTGTAAGTCTGAAGGGCGTTCACCCAGTACGGCTCGTTCACGAACCCAGGGGGGTCCCATGTCCATGCCCGAAACGAGTTCCTGCCCATCAGCCCCCGGATGGCAGTCCGCGGCCGCCTGTACCGGGCTCTCCCCGCGGGTCGTCTTCTCCAAGAAGGCCAAGATCGCCGCCCCCGCGCTCCGGGCCTGCTCCGGCTGCCGCGTGCGGCGGGCCTGCGAGGAGGCGGTGGCGCCGGCCGACAACTGGTTCGACGGCGTCTGCGGCGGCCGGCTCTGGCGCTCCGGCCGCCCGGTCCCCGTACCCGCGCATCTCCTCCCGCCGGCACCGGCCGCGGCACCGGCCGTCGGCCTCGCCCACCTCCCGGCCCAGGGAGGAACCCGTGGCTGACGGCTGCCAGGACCGCCCCACCGCCCAGGCCGCCCTCTGGATCGGCACCCTTCTCCAGCAGTTCCCCGAGCTGTCCACGGAACTGGTCCCCGGCCGCACGACCCCCGCCGGGCGCCCCGCCGCGTCGCGGCCTCCCGCCGATCTCGGCGACCGCCTGCGCGAGGAGCGCGAGGAGCAGTTGCTGCTCCGGCAGCGGCACGGCCTCGTGGCGCCCGGTCACGGCGCGGCCCCGCTGCGCCTGCATGTCTCCGACGCGATCCGTGACATCACCGACGGCGTGCTCGAACTGGAGGAGGCGGTACGCGACCGGCTCGGACTGCCCCGTCCGCGCCGCGCCTCCGTGCCCGAGAGGCTGCGCCGGATCGCGTCCCTCCTCGACCGCGTGGCCGCCGACACCGTCCTGGCCACGCATGTGCGCGACGAGACCCGCCGGATGGCCCGCCGCTGCGCCCGCGCGCTGGGCGACACCGAGACCGTCGTCCGGGTCGCCGGCCGCTGCCCCTGGTGCGACTCCGTCTCCCTGCGCGCGTTCCCCGACCGCGCGGCCGTCCTCTGCGTCAATCCGGCCTGCCGCTGCCCGGAACCGGACTGCGGCTGCCACGACGACCCGGCCTACCGGCACACCTGGGACGAGGGGGAGTGGGCGCGCGCATGAGCACAGCCGACCGACACACAGCCGACCGACACACCGCGGATCGACGCACCCCCGACCGGCGCACCGCCGGGCGACCGACCCTGATTCCCGGTCCTCTCGCGGCCCAGGAGGTCGGTGTGGCCCCCGCCACCATTCGCAAGTGGGTCCAGCTGGGGCATCTCGAACCGGCCGGCAAGGCGGGGCGGGCCCAGCTCTTCCGGCTGGAGGACGTGTTCGCCGCCGAACGCGCCACCCGCCGGGCCCGGTGACCTCCGGCCCTTCACCGCACCGGGGCACTGCACGGGTCATCGCACGGATCACCGCACCGGGACTACGGAATGCCCAACTCGAAGATCACGTAGTGCGCGTACCACCCCGACGCGAGGGCCGCCGTCCCGAAGAACACCGCCAGGCTCGGCCACTTCAGCCGGCTCAGTGCCGCCGCCGGGGCCAGCAGCAGCGGGAAGACCGGCAGCAGGTAGCGCCCCGTGTTGCCGAACATCTGCTGGGTGCCCAGCACGGTGATCACGCTCGCCAGGGTGTACGCGACCAGCACCAGCGGCGGCTTCTTTCGGAGCATCAGCGCGATCAGGAAGGGCAGCGCCAGCACCAGTTGGACACCGAGGAGGTCGGGGACCGAGAACGCGAACAGGTAGTTGTGGCGACCGATCGCCGTGTTGCCCAGCACGTCGAGGGTGTAGGAGCCGAAGTCGAAGTAGTGCGCCCAGCCCTCCCGCTGGAGCGTGAAGTACGCGGTGAGGTCGCCCATGCCGAGGCCGACCCAGGTGACGTAGGTGAGCAGGCCGAGCGGCGCGGCGAACATCGCGTACAGGGGCCCCGAGATCCCGTGCTCGCGCCTGCTCTCCCGCCGGGCCAGGGCGACGATCGCGGCCAGTCCGACCGCGCCGATGAGCGCGGCGGAGGTCGGACGGTTGAGCCCGGCCACGAAGGCGAGCAACCCCGCCGCGACCCACCGCCGCTTCATCACGCAGTAGCAGCACCAGGCGGCGATCGCGACGAAGAGCGACTCCGAGTAGACCGCCCATTCCACGCCCGCGCCGGGTGCCACCGCCCACAGCCCGGCCGCGATCGTGCCCGCCCGCACCCCGGCGAGCGTCGAGACCACGGCGTAGATGCCGGCGGCCGCGACGAAGGAGGCGAGTACCGAGACCAGGATCCCGGAGCCGTACAGCCCCAGCCCGGTGATCTCGGAGACGCCCCGGATCAGGCCCGGGTAGAGCGGGAAGAAGGCGACCGAGTTCTGCTTGACGGTGAACAGCCCGCCCGGGGCGAGCTGCTCCAGCGGGCGGGGGTCGTACCCCTTCTCGGCGACCTGGAGGTACCACCAGCCGTCCCAGGTGGCCAGGACGTCCCACCAGTGGGCGCCGCCGCCGAAACGCGGGTTCTTCTTCTGGTATTCGTCGGCCGACTCCAGCAGCCAGGCGAACACGGTCAGGCCGACGAGCTTCGTGACGCCGTAGAGGAGCAGCGGAGCGAGGTACGGTCGTACACCGTCCGGCAGAGTGAGGCGGCGCAGTCTCGGCGAGCGCTCCACCGGCCCGTCGGGCACGGCGGGGTCCGTCGCCGTGTCGTTGGAAGCCGTGCTCATCGCTGGGGTCCCCCCTCGGCCGATCGCCGGACACCAGGGGCGGCACGGTTGTCCGGATGATCGTGAAGTGTGGTCATAAGAGTGTGGTCATAAGATCGCAACAGAGTCGCACATGTGCGCCACAGGTTGGGGGAGGACGGGTGACCGAAGCGCCGAACACCACGGCCACGGCGACCGTCTTGTCGGTCGTCATACCCATGTACAACGAGGAAGAGGTTCTTCCCGCGCTGGTCAGCCGGTTGCGCCCGGTCCTGGCGGATCTCGGCGTCGGCTACGAGGTGGTCGCGGTCGACGACGGCAGCACCGACCGCACGGCCGAGCTGCTGGCCGCCTTCCGGCTCGGCTGGCCGGAACTGCGGGTCATCGGCCTGCGCCGCAACTCCGGCCACCAGGCCGCCCTCACCGCGGGCCTGGACCGGGCACACGGCGCGTACGTCGTCAGTATCGACGCCGACCTCCAGGACCCGCCCGAGAAGATTCCCGAGATGCTCGCGCTGGCCCGCACCGAGGGCCTCGACATCGTCTACGGCATCCGTGCCGACCGGGCCAGCGACACCGGCTTCAAGCGGTGGACGGCGGGCCTGTACTACCGGCTCGTCCGCCGGCTCGCCGGGCCGTCGGTGCCGGCCCAGGCCGGTGACTTCCGGCTGCTGAGCCGGGCCGCGGTGGACGCCCTGAAGGCCCTGCCGGACCAGCAGCGGGTCTACCGCCTCCTGGTGCCCTGGCTGGGTTTCCCCAGCGGCGAGGTCCGCTACGAGCGGGCCCCGCGGCCGGCGGGCCAGAGCAAGTACCCCCTCGGCCGGATGATCCGGCTGGCCGTCGACAGCGTCACGGGCTTCTCGGCGGCGCCCCTGCGCATCGCCACCTGGCTGGGCGGCTTCGCGTTCCTGGTCTGCCTGGCCCTGATGATCTACACCCTGAGCGCCCACGCCTTCCAGCACACGGTCCCCGGCTGGACGTCCCTCTTCATCGGCGTGCTGTTCATCGGCGCGGTCCAACTGGTCTGCGTGGGTCTGCTGGGGGAGTACGTCGGCCGCATCTACACGGCCGTGCAGAACCGTCCGACGTACTTCATCGGTCACGACACGGGGGCGGACGCCGCGAAGGGGCCGTTCCGGGCCGGCGGCGACCCGACCGTGCCGTCCCCGGCGTCGCCTCCGGGAGGTTCCGCGGACCCTGCGGCGCCGGTATCACAGGGGCTGGGGCGGCGCTCGTAGACGTCCGGCGTGTCGGGGGCGGGGTTTCTGTTTTGACCGGAGTGAATGCGCTAGGTACGCTCAGACCTTGTGCCTGGGGTGTGCCCTGGCCCTCGTGCGTGTCTTCAACCGCACACGGGGCCTAGCTAGCGGCCACCGTGATCTGCGCCTCTTCCTGCCTCGCGGCGGAAGTCCGCCGGATCCGACACACCCGACCGCGTGGGTCGGCGAAGTTCCAGGTTAGCTTCACCATTCGGCACACAGAAACCGGAGAAGTAGTGCCTACGATCCAGCAGCTGGTCCGGAAGGGCCGGCAGGACAAGGTCGAGAAGAACAAGACGCCCGCACTCGAGGGTTCGCCCCAGCGTCGCGGCGTCTGCACGCGTGTGTTCACGACCACCCCGAAGAAGCCGAACTCGGCCCTGCGTAAGGTCGCGCGTGTGCGTCTGACCAGCGGTATCGAGGTCACTGCTTACATTCCGGGTGAGGGACACAACCTGCAGGAGCACTCCATCGTGCTCGTGCGTGGTGGCCGTGTGAAGGACCTGCCCGGTGTTCGCTACAAGATCATCCGCGGTTCGCTTGACACCCAGGGTGTCAAGAACCGCAAGCAGGCCCGCAGCCGCTACGGCGCCAAGAAGGAGAAGTAAACAATGCCTCGTAAGGGCCCTGCCCCGAAGCGCCCGGTCATCATCGACCCGGTCTACGGTTCTCCTCTTGTCACGTCGCTCATCAACAAGGTGCTGCTGAACGGCAAGCGCTCCACCGCCGAGCGCATCGTCTACGGCGCCATGGAGGGCCTGCGCGAGAAGACCGGCAACGACCCGGTCATCACGCTGAAGCGCGCTCTCGAGAACATCAAGCCGACCATCGAGGTCAAGTCCCGCCGTGTCGGTGGCGCGACCTACCAGGTCCCGATCGAGGTCAAGCCGGGTCGCGCGAGCACCCTGGCGCTGCGCTGGCTCGTCGGTTACTCCCGCGCCCGTCGCGAGAAGACCATGACCGAGCGCCTCCTCAACGAGCTTCTCGACGCGTCCAACGGCCTCGGCGCCGCTGTGAAGAAGCGCGAGGACACCCACAAGATGGCCGAGTCCAACAAGGCCTTCGCGCACTACCGCTGGTAGTCGCTACCCACATCGAGACCGAGAGAAGACGAAAGCCTTATGGCTACCACTTCACTTGACCTGGCCAAGGTCCGCAACATCGGGATCATGGCCCACATCGACGCGGGCAAGACGACCACCACCGAGCGGATCCTGTTCTACACCGGCGTCTCCTACAAGATCGGTGAGGTCCACGACGGCGCCGCCACGATGGACTGGATGGAGCAGGAGCAGGAGCGTGGCATCACGATCACCTCTGCTGCCACCACCTGTCACTGGCCGCTTGCCGATGTCGACCACACCATCAACATCATCGACACCCCGGGCCACGTCGACTTCACCGTCGAGGTGGAGCGTTCGCTGCGCGTGCTCGACGGTGCCGTGACGGTGTTCGACGGCGTCGCGGGTGTCGAGCCCCAGTCCGAGACCGTTTGGCGTCAGGCGGACCGCTACGGCGTCCCGCGCATCTGCTTCGTCAACAAGCTCGACCGGACCGGTGCCGAGTTCCACCGTTGCGTCGACATGATCAGCAGCCGCCTCGGCGCGCAGCCGATCGTCATGCAGCTGCCGATCGGTGCCGAGGCCGACTTCAAGGGCGTCGTCGACCTGGTCACGATGAAGGCCTTCGTGTGGTCCGCCGAGGCGGAGAAGGGCGAGATGTACGACGTCGTCGACATCCCGGCCACCCACACCGAGGCTGCCGAGGAGTACCGCGGCAAGCTCGTCGAGACCGTCGCCGAGAACGACGACGAGATCATGGAGCTGTACCTGGAGGGCCAGGAGCCTTCCGTGGAGCAGCTGTACGCCGCGATCCGTCGCATCACCATCGCGTCCGGCAAGTCCAACGACACCACGGTCACCCCGGTGTTCTGTGGCACCGCGTTCAAGAACAAGGGCGTTCAGCCCCTGCTCGACGCGGTCGTGCGCTACCTCCCCTCCCCCCTGGACGTCGAGGCCATCGAGGGCCACGACGTCAAGGACCCGGAGGAGATCGTCAAGCGCAAGCCGTCCGACGACGAGCCGCTGTCGGCGCTGGCGTTCAAGATCATGAGCGACCCGCACCTCGGCAAGCTCACCTTCGTCCGGGTTTACTCGGGCCGCCTGGAGTCCGGCACCGCCGTGCTGAACTCCGTCAAGGGCAAGAAGGAGCGCATCGGCAAGATCTACCGCATGCACGCGAACAAGCGTGAGGAGATCGCGTCGGTCGGCGCCGGCGACATCGTCGCCGTCATGGGTCTGAAGCAGACCACGACCGGCGAGACGCTGTGCGACGACAAGCAGCCCGTGATCCTGGAGTCCATGGACTTCCCGGCTCCGGTCATCCAGGTCGCCATCGAGCCCAAGTCGAAGGGCGACCAGGAGAAGCTGGGCATCGCGATCCAGCGCCTGGCCGAAGAGGACCCGTCGTTCCAGGTCCACTCGGACGAGGAGACCGGCCAGACCATCATCGGTGGCATGGGCGAGCTGCACCTCGAGGTGCTGGTCGACCGTATGCGCCGTGAGTTCAAGGTCGAGGCCAACGTCGGCAAGCCGCAGGTCGCCTACCGCGAGACCATTCGCAAGGCGGTCGACCGGGTCGACTACACGCACAAGAAGCAGACTGGCGGTACCGGCCAGTTCGCGAAGGTGCAGATCGCGATCGAGCCGATCGAGGGCGGCGACGCCTCGTACGAGTTCGTGAACAAGGTGACCGGTGGTCGTATCCCGAAGGAGTACATCCCTTCGGTCGACGCCGGTGCGCAGGAGGCCATGCAGTTCGGCATCCTCGCCGGTTACGAGATGACCGGTGTGCGCGTGATCCTGCTCGACGGTGGCTACCACGAGGTGGACTCCTCCGAGCTCGCGTTCAAGATCGCCGGTTCGCAGGCCTTCAAGGAGGCCGCGCGCAAGGCCAGCCCCGTGCTGCTCGAGCCGATGATGGCCGTCGAGGTCACCACGCCCGAGGACTACATGGGCGAGGTCATCGGCGACATCAACTCCCGCCGTGGTCAGATCCAGGCCATGGAGGAGCGGGCCGGTGCCCGCGTCGTCAAGGGCCTGGTGCCCCTGTCGGAGATGTTCGGCTACGTCGGCGACCTCCGCAGCAAGACGTCGGGTCGCGCAAGCTACTCGATGCAGTTCGACTCCTACGCCGAGGTTCCGCGGAACGTCGCCGAGGAGATCATCGCGAAGGCCAAGGGCGAGTAACACACTCGGTTTACACGCCGTAGGCTTGACTCCGGAGCCTCAAGGGGCAAACAACCGCATCCCCGGATGTTTGCCCCCTGGACCCGGGCTTTCCAGCAAAGATCACCTGGCGCCGATGAAGCAAGGCGTTCCAGAACCACTCCCAGGAGGACCCCCGTGGCGAAGGCGAAGTTCGAGCGGACTAAGCCGCACGTCAACATCGGCACCATCGGTCACATCGACCACGGTAAGACGACCCTCACGGCCGCCATTACCAAGGTGCTGCACGACGCGTACCCCGACCTGAACGAGGCCTCGGCCTTCGACCAGATCGACAAGGCTCCCGAGGAGCGTCAGCGCGGTATCACGATCTCGATCGCGCACGTCGAGTACCAGACGGAGACGCGTCACTACGCGCACGTCGACTGCCCGGGTCACGCGGACTACATCAAGAACATGATCACCGGTGCCGCCCAGATGGACGGCGCGATCCTGGTCGTGGCCGCCACCGACGGCCCGATGCCGCAGACCAAGGAGCACGTGCTCCTGGCCCGCCAGGTCGGCGTTCCGTACATCGTCGTCGCCCTGAACAAGGCCGACATGGTGGACGACGAGGAGATCCTGGAGCTCGTCGAGCTCGAGGTCCGTGAGCTCCTCTCCGAGTACGAGTTCCCGGGCGACGACCTGCCGGTCGTCAAGGTCTCGGCGCTCAAGGCGCTCGAGGGCGACGCCGAGTGGGGTCAGTCGGTTCTCGACCTCATGGCCGCCGTCGACGAGGCGATCCCGACCCCCGAGCGTGACGTCGACAAGCCGTTCCTCATGCCCGTCGAGGACGTCTTCACGATCACCGGTCGCGGTACGGTCGTCACCGGCCGTATCGAGCGTGGTGTCCTGAAGGTCAACGAGACCGTTGACATCATCGGCATCAAGCAGGAGAAGACCACCACCACGGTCACCGGCATCGAGATGTTCCGCAAGCTGCTCGACGAGGGCCAGGCGGGCGAGAACGTCGGTCTGCTCCTCCGTGGCATCAAGCGCGAGGACGTCGAGCGCGGCCAGGTCATCATCAAGCCGGGTTCGGTCACGCCGCACACCGACTTCGAGGCCCAGGCCTACATCCTGTCCAAGGACGAGGGTGGCCGCCACACGCCGTTCTTCAACAACTACCGTCCGCAGTTCTACTTCCGTACGACGGACGTGACGGGCGTGGTGACCCTCCCCGAGGGCACCGAGATGGTGATGCCGGGTGACAACACCGAGATGAAGGTGGAGCTCATCCAGCCCATCGCCATGGAAGAGGGCCTGAAGTTCGCCATCCGTGAGGGTGGTCGTACGGTGGGCGCCGGCCAGGTCACCAAGATCACCAAGTAGTTCTTGCTGATCGACCTGGTAGCTCCAGCCTGAGCTGAGCACCTGAGAGGGCCCGTACGACTTCGGTCGTACGGGCCCTTTCGCATGCTGTTGTCGCCTCAGTGGCTCAGTTCCGGTCGCCGGCCTTGTCGACGACCACCGTGGCGACGCGGGTGGCCGTGCCGAGGACCGTCCCCTTCGCCACGAACGGGCCGCCCGAGGCCTTGCCGCCCACGTAGTAGTCGATTCCGGCCACCCAGCGGACACCCCGGTAGGCGAAGGTCTCCGGGTCGAGCAGCACCTGCATGCTGTTGCGCTCATAGGCGTAGTCACGGAAGTTGCCGTCGATGCCGATCGCCAGGACCTTCCGCCCCGCGCCGTCGGTCGCCCCGGCCGGCTCGGTCGCCCCCTCCAGGCCCGTGATGATCCGGTAGATCGTCCGAGCCTTGTCGGCCGGGACGGCGGAGGCTCCGGAGAGCACCTCGATCACCTCGTCGAAATCGCGCTGGGCCTGGGTCAGCCGCCAGGCGCTGGTGACGCGGGTGGGGACGGACTTCCTGAGGATCGACCTCAGCGCGGCGTCGGGGTCGTCGGGCAGGGCGGCCAGCAGGGCGTCCGTTTCCCGGGGCGCGAGCATCTCCCTCGACAACGGGCCGATGGGGTCGGTCCGCACCTGCACGTCGGCCGGATCGGTGTTGCGGTCCGCCAGGGCCGTGGACGTACCGTCGTAGCGGATCCAGCGGTACGAGTCGAGCGACGTCTTCGTCTTCGTGTCGCACGGTCGCTTTCCGTCGGGCCACAGCTGGAACATGCCGGCCTCGCTGTAGTCGGAGGGACTCATGCCCGCGTCGCAGACCGTGTCCAACCGCACCTGGTGGAACACCCACGAGGTCGGCCGGGGGGTCGCCGTCGGGACCGGCTGCGCGGGTGTCCTGTCGTCCTCGTGGAGTGTCAGGGTGGACAGCAGCGCCGCCGCCGTCACCGCCGCGACCGCTCCGGCCGCCTTGAGCTTCCATCCGGCCCTTCCGTGCCGGGGCCGTCCCTCGATCTCGTCCAGCAGCCGCCGGCGGGCCGGGGCGAGCCGGGCGAGGTCGGGCACGGGAGCGTCCGCGCGCAGCTGCCGGACCGCCGTCATCTCGTCCATCGCCGGTTCAGCCATGGCCGATCACCTCCGGGGAGTCGCGTACGAACGTCGGGTTCACGTCACCGAGAGCCAGGCGGACCTTCCTGCGGGCCCGGTTGAGGCGGGAACGCACCGTGCCCACCGGGATGGACAGTGCCTCGGCGACCTCCTGATAACCGAGGTCGGCCCAGGCGACCAGCAGCAGGACGTCCCGGTCGCCGCGCGAGAGACCGGCCAGCGCGCCCGCCAGACGGCCCTGCGCGGCCTGGGCGGTGACCCGGCTGTCGCTGCGGTCGGTCCAGGAGTCGGCCACCGGGTCGCGGCCCGTGCGGGCCAGGGCCCTGAGCGCCCGCACCTCGGTACGGCGCTGCTTGCCGATCAGGTTGGCGGCGATTCCGTACAGCCAGTGCCGCGCGCCGGCGCGCGAGACGTCGTAGCGCCCCCGTGCGCGGAACGCGGCCAGGAAGGTCTGGGCGGTGATGTCCTCGGCGGCGTCCTCACCCAGCCGGCGGGCCGCGTACCGGTGGATCAGCGCCGCGTGCCGATGGTAGATCTCCCCGAACAACTCGGGCCGGGTCAGGGAGTCGGCGATGACGGAGGCGTCCTCGTCATGTCTGCCAGGGGGGCTGTTCACGCGGTCTCCGTGTCTGCCGTCGGTCGGATGCACCTGTTGTTACCCGCAGCCCTCGAACGGGTTCACGGTGACCGACCTCACGTACGGGCGCGGAAAGGCCCGTACTCGACCGGCTCGGCGTTTGACCTACGTCACGTCCGGGGTATTGTCTCCGGCTCGATTGGCGGAGGCAGTGCCCCATATGGCAGACTGTCGGAGTTGCTCGGTCGAGTGTTGATGTTGCGCGCCTCCCGCCGGGAGGACCGAAAGCGAGTCCCACAGTACTCGTCGCCCTAACTGCCTGTTGGCAGCGCTGGGGCGGACGTACGGGAATCTTTCGGGAAGTGTCAATAGAGCGCCGACCAGGCACCCGGTGGACCTTTCGTCCCCGGCTTGCGGTTCCGGAAGGGCCGTGCTTTCCCAGCAGGGATGTTCGAACAAGGGGCATCTGTGTCGGCGAGAGCGCGACACACCCGACCGCGTGGGTCGGAGAAACGAAGTAAACGGACCATCTGGTTCCAGAGCGTTAGAAGAGACAGGACTACTGAGTAGCCATGGCGGGACAGAAGATCCGCATCCGGCTCAAGGCCTACGACCACGAGGTCATCGACTCCTCGGCGAAGAAGATCGTCGAGACGGTGACCCGCACTGGTGCGTCGGTCGCGGGCCCGGTGCCGCTCCCCACCGAGAAGAACGTGTACTGCGTCATCAAGTCGCCGCACAAGTACAAGGACTCGCGCGAGCACTTCGAGATGCGCACGCACAAGCGCCTGATCGACATTCTCGACCCGACTCCCAAGACCGTTGACTCTCTGATGCGACTCGACCTCCCGGCCGGTGTCGACATCGAGATCAAGCTTTAGGGGCCGGTGATCTGAAGAATGGCTAAGCAGATCAAGGGCATCCTGGGCGAGAAGCTCGGCATGACGCAGGTGTGGGACGAGAACAACCGTGTTGTTCCGGTCACCGTCGTCAAGGCCAGCCCCAACGTCGTGACCCAGGTCCGTACGAACGACAGTGACGGCTACGAGTCCGTCCAGATCGCCTTCGGCGAGATCGACCCGCGCAAGGTGAACAAGCCCCTCAAGGGTCACTTCGCCAAGGCCGACGTCACCCCCCGTCGCCACCTCGTCGAGATCCGCACCGCGGACGCCTCCGAGTACACGCTGGGCCAGGAGATCACCGCTGAGGTGTTCGAGGCCGGCGTGAAGGTCGACGTGACCGGCAAGAGCAAGGGCAAGGGCTTCGCCGGTGTCATGAAGCGTCACAACTTCAAGGGCCTCGGCGCCGGACACGGCACCCAGCGCAAGCACCGCTCGCCCGGTTCCATCGGTGGCTGCGCCACCCCGGGCCGCGTGTTCAAGGGCCTCCGCATGGCGGGTCGCATGGGCAACGAGCGTGTCACCACCCAGAACCTGACCGTCCACGCCGTTGACGCGGAGAAGGGTCTGCTGCTCATCAAGGGCGCTGTCCCCGGTCCGAACGGCGGCCTCGTCCTGGTCCGCACTGCGGCCAAGGGGGCCTGAGGTACCGATGAGCACTGTTGACATCCTTTCGCCTGCAGGCGAGAAGACCGGAAGCGTCGAGCTCCCCGCGGAGATCTTCGGCGTGGAGAAGATCAGCATCCCGCTGATCCACCAGGTCGTCGTCGCGCAGAACGCGGCTGCCCGTCAGGGCACGCACAAGACCAAGCGCCGCGGTGAAGTCCGCGGTGGCGGTAAGAAGCCTTACCGTCAGAAGGGCACCGGCCGCGCCCGCCAGGGCTCGACCCGCGCGCCGCAGTTCGCCGGCGGTGGCGTCGTCCACGGCCCGCAGCCGCGTGACTACTCGCAGCGGACCCCGAAGAAGATGAAGGCTGCCGCTCTGCGTCACGCCCTCACCGACCGGGCCCGCCACAACCGCATTCACGTCGTCACCGGCGTGATCGAGGGCGAGGCTCCCTCCACGAAGGCCGCTCGCACGCTGTTCGGCAAGATCTCGGAGCGCAAGAACCTGCTCCTGGTCGTCGACCGCGCCGACGAGGCCGCGTGGCTGTCCGCCCGCAACCTGCCCCAGGTGCACATCCTGGAGCCGGGCCAGCTGAACACGTACGACGTGATCGTCTCGGACGACGTGGTCTTCACCCAGGCCGCTCTCGAGTCCTTCGTCGCCGGCCCGCAGGCCAACGACACCGAAGGGAGTGACGCCTGATGGCTACGCGTCACCCGAGCATCGCCTCCAAGGCGGCCAAGGTCGCCAAGGCCGCGCGCGTCGCCAAGGCGAAGCGCCACGCCACCGAAGGCAAGAACACCGTCGTCACCGCGCCCAGCAAGGCGTTCACGGACCTCCGTGACGTGCTGCTGAAGCCGGTCGTGTCGGAGAAGAGCTACGCGCTCCTCGACGAGAACAAGTACACGTTCATCGTCGCCCCGAACGCCAACAAGACCCAGATCAAGCAGGCCGTCCAGGCGGTCTTCTCGGTCAAGGTCACCGGGGTCAACACGATCAACCGCATCGGCAAGCGCAAGCGCACGAAGACCGGTTTCGGTCAGCGTGCCGGCACGAAGCGCGCGATCGTGACCCTTGCCGAGGGCGACCGTATCGACATCTTCGGCGGTCCGACCGCCTGAGGGCGGTCCGGATCGTCCGATATCGGACGAGGACTGAATAATGGGAATCCGCAAGTACAAGCCGACTACGCCGGGCCGTCGTGGCTCCAGCGTCGCCGACTTCGTCGAGGTCACGCGGTCCACGCCGGAGAAGTCGCTGGTCCGCCCGCTGCACAGCAAGGGCGGCCGTAACAACGCCGGTCGTGTGACCGTTCGCCACCAGGGTGGCGGACACAAGCGCGCCTACCGAGTGATCGACTTCCGTCGTCACGACAAGGACGGCGTGCCGGCGAAGGTCGCGCACATCGAGTACGACCCCAACCGCACCGCGCGCATCGCGCTGCTGCACTATGCCGACGGCGAGAAGCGCTACATCCTCGCGCCGCGCAACCTGTCGCAGGGCGACCGCGTCGAGAACGGTCCCGGGGCCGACATCAAGCCGGGCAACAACCTGGCGCTCCGCAACATCCCGGTCGGTACCACGATCCACGCGATCGAGATCCGTCCCGGTGGCGGCGCCAAGTTCGCCCGCTCCGCCGGTGCCTCGGTGCAGCTGCTCGCGAAGGAGGGCACGATGGCCCACCTTCGTATGCCGTCCGGTGAGATCCGTCTGGTCGACCAGCGCTGCCGCGCCACGGTCGGCGAGGTCGGCAACGCCGAGCAGAGCAACATCAACTGGGGCAAGGCCGGCCGTAAGCGCTGGCTGGGCGTCCGCCCGACCGTTCGCGGTGTGGCGATGAACCCGGTTGACCACCCCCACGGTGGTGGTGAGGGCAAGACCTCCGGTGGTCGCCACCCGGTCAGCCCCTGGGGTCAGAAGGAGGGTCGTACTCGTTCGCCGAAGAAGGCTTCGAACAAGTACATCGTCCGCCGCCGCAAGACGAACAAGAAGCGCTAGGAGCGGGTTTAGATGCCGCGCAGTCTCAAGAAGGGGCCCTTCGTCGACGGACACCTCGTAAAGAAGGTGGACGCCCAGAACGAAGCCGGTTCCAAGAACGTCATCAAGACCTGGTCCCGTCGCTCGATGATCATCCCGGCCATGCTGGGTCACACGATCGCGGTGCACAACGGCAAGACCCACATTCCGGTGTTTGTCACCGAGTCGATGGTCGGCCACAAGCTCGGCGAGTTCTCGCCGACGCGCACCTTCCGGGGTCACGTCAAGGACGACCGGAAGTCGAAGCGCCGCTAACGCGGGGTGGAATGACCATGACAGACACTGGAAGGACAACCATGGAAGCCAGGGCCCAGGCGCGGTACATCCGCGTCACGCCCATGAAGGCCCGCCGGGTGGTGGACCTTATCCGTGGCATGGACGCCACGGAGGCTCAGGCGGTCCTGCGTTTCGCCCCGCAGGCCGCGAGCGTGCCGGTCGGCAAGGTGCTGGACAGCGCCATTGCCAACGCCGCGCACAACTACGACCACACTGACGCCGACAGCCTCTTCATTTCCGAGGCGTACGTCGACGAGGGTCCGACCCTGAAGCGGTTCCGTCCGCGTGCCCAGGGCCGTGCCTACCGGATCCGCAAGCGGACCAGCCACATCACCGTGGTCGTCAGCAGTAAGGAAGGAACCCGGTAATGGGCCAGAAGGTTAACCCGCATGGGTTCCGGCTCGGCATCACCACGGACTTCAAGTCCCGTTGGTACGCCGACAAGTCTTACAAGGAATACGTCGGCGAGGACGTCGCCATCCGTCGGATGATGACGTCCGGCATGGAGCGCGCCGGTATCTCGAAGGTGGAGATCGAGCGCACCCGTGACCGGGTCCGCGTCGACATCCACACCGCGCGTCCGGGCATCGTCATCGGCCGCCGCGGCGCCGAGGCCGACCGTATTCGTGGCGACCTGGAGAAGCTGACCAAGAAGCAGGTCCAGCTGAACATCCTCGAGGTCAAGAACCCCGAGGTCGACGCTCAGCTGGTGGCTCAGGCCGTCGCCGAGCAGCTCTCCTCCCGCGTCTCCTTCCGTCGCGCCATGCGTAAGAGCATGCAGTCGGCGATGAAGGCGGGCGCCAAGGGCATCAAGATCCAGTGCGGTGGCCGCCTCGGTGGCGCCGAGATGTCCCGCTCGGAGTTCTACCGCGAGGGCCGTGTGCCCCTGCACACGCTCCGCGCGAACGTGGACTACGGCTTCTTCGAGGCCAAGACGACCTTCGGCCGCATCGGCGTGAAGGTCTGGATCTACAAGGGCGATGTCAAGAACATCGCCGAGGTCCGCGCCGAGAACGCTGCTGCCCGCGCCGGCAACCGCCCGGCCCGTGGCGGCGCTGACCGCCCGGCCCGTGGTGGCCGCGGTGGCGAGCGTGGCGGTCGCGGTCGCAAGCCGCAGCAGGCTCCCGCTGCCGAGGCCCCCAAGGCCGACGCTCCGGCTGCCGCTCCGGCTGAGAGCACCGGAACGGAGGCCTGACCGACATGCTGATCCCCCGTAGGGTCAAGCACCGCAAGCAGCACCACCCGAAGCGCCGTGGTCAGGCCAAGGGCGGTACGACGGTCTCGTTCGGCGAGTACGGCATTCAGGCCCTCACGCCGGCGTACGTGACCAACCGCCAGATCGAGGCGGCCCGTATCGCGATGACCCGCCACATCAAGCGTGGTGGCAAGGTCTGGATCAACATCTACCCGGACCGCCCGCTCACGAAGAAGCCTGCCGAGACCCGCATGGGTTCCGGTAAGGGTTCTCCCGAGTGGTGGATCGCGAACGTGCACCCGGGTCGGGTCATGTTCGAGCTGTCCTACCCCAACGAGAAGATCGCCCGTGAGGCCCTCACTCGCGCAGCCCACAAGCTGCCGATGAAGTGCCGGATCGTCAAGCGCGAGGCAGGTGAAGCGTGATGTCGGCCGGTACCAAGGCGTCCGAGCTGCGCGAACTGGGTGACGAGGAGCTTCTCAACAAGCTCCGCGAAGCCAAGGAAGAGCTGTTCAACCTCCGCTTCCAGGCGGCGACGGGTCAGCTCGAGAACCACGGTCGGCTGAAGGCCGTCCGCAAGGACATCGCGCGGATCTACACCCTGATGCGTGAGCGCGAGCTGGGCATCGAGACGGTGGAGAGCGCCTGATGAGCGAGAGCAACGTGACTGAGAACACCCCCGAGGCGCGCGGTTTCCGCAAGACCCGTGAGGGTCTGGTCGTCAGCGACAAGATGGACAAGACCGTCGTCGTCGCCGTCGAGGACCGTGTGAAGCACGCGCTGTACGGCAAGGTCATCCGCCGTACGAACAAGCTCAAGGCTCACGACGAGCAGAACGCCGCGGGCGTCGGCGACCGTGTCCTCCTCGCGGAGACCCGGCCGCTGTCCGCCACGAAGCGCTGGCGCGTCGTCGAGATCCTCGAGAAGGCCAAGTAGGTAATTCCCGCAAGGGAATTCCAGTAAGTCGGCCTGCGGGGCATCCCTCGCAGGACAGTTCCGCCAGGCTCCGCAGGGGTCCTCTCACGAGGCCCCTGCGGGGAACCGGCAGACACACAGGAGATAGACGTGATCCAGCAGGAGTCGCGACTGCGCGTCGCCGACAACACTGGTGCGAAGGAAATCCTTTGCATCCGTGTGCTCGGTGGCTCCGGTCGCCGCTACGCGGGCATCGGCGACGTCATCGTCGCCACCGTCAAGGACGCGATCCCCGGCGGTAACGTGAAGAAGGGTGACGTCATCAAGGCGGTCATCGTTCGCACCGTCAAGGAGCGTCGCCGTCCGGACGGCTCGTACATCCGCTTCGACGAGAACGCCGCTGTCATTCTGAAGAACGACGGCGACCCTCGTGGCACCCGTATCTTCGGCCCGGTCGGCCGGGAGCTGCGCGAGAAGAAGTTCATGAAGATCATCTCGCTGGCTCCGGAGGTGCTGTAAGCATGAAGATCAAGAAGGGCGACCTGGTTCAGGTCATCACCGGTAAGGACAAGGGCAAGCAGGGCAAGGTCATCGCGGCCTTCCCCCGTGAGGACCGCGTCCTGGTCGAGGGTGTCAACCGGGTCAAGAAGCACACCAAGGCCGGCCCGACCGCAAAGGGTTCGCAGGCCGGCGGCATCGTCACGACCGAGGCGCCTGTCCACGTCTCCAACGTCCAGCTGGTCGTTGAGAAGGACGGCAACAAGGTCGTCACGCGGGTGGGTTACCGCTTCGACGACGAGGGCAACAAGATCCGCGTTGCCAAGCGGACGGGTGAGGACATCTGATGGCTACCACCACCACTCCGCGTCTCAAGACGAAGTACCGCGAGGAGATCGCGGGCAAGCTGCGTGAGGAGTTCTCCTACGAGAACGTCATGCAGATCCCCGGCCTCGTCAAGATCGTGGTCAACATGGGTGTCGGTGACGCCGCCCGTGACTCGAAGCTCATGGACGGTGCCGTCCGTGACCTGACCACCATCACCGGTCAGAAGCCGGCCATCACCAAGGCCCGCAAGTCCATCGCGCAGTTCAAGCTGCGTGAGGGTCAGCCGATCGGTGCCCACGTCACGCTTCGTGGCGACCGCATGTGGGAGTTCCTGGACCGCACCCTGTCGCTCGCGCTTCCGCGCATCCGCGACTTCCGTGGTCTGTCCCCCAAGCAGTTCGACGGCCGTGGCAACTACACCTTCGGTCTCACGGAGCAGGTCATGTTCCACGAGATCGACCAGGACAAGATCGACCGTGTCCGGGGTATGGACATCACCGTGGTCACCACGGCGACCAACGACGCTGAGGGCCGTGCGCTCCTTCGTCACCTCGGCTTCCCCTTCAAGGAGGCGTGAGCGAGATGGCGAAGAAGGCTCTGATCGCAAAGGCTGCTCGTAAGCCTAAGTTCGCTGTGCGGGCGTACAACCGCTGCCAGCGTTGCGGCCGTCCCCACTCCGTGTACCGCAAGTTCGGCCTCTGCCGTGTGTGCCTTCGTGAGATGGCTCACCGCGGCGAGCTGCCGGGCGTGACCAAGAGCTCCTGGTAAACCCCCTTTTTAGGGGTTCCAGAGGCTCTCGGTAAGCAATGGGCGTGTCAGGTGCCCACCTCTTCATGGCTTAGGCTTGGAGGGTTGGGCACCTGATGGTCGCCCGTACGACTTACTACGCCGTAGGTCCACCGCGCCGCACCCGCCCCGTCTCGGATCGGGGAGAGGGATGGCGCACCAGGAAACCCCGGCGAGAGAGGCCACAGGCCAATTCATGACCATGACTGATCCGATCGCAGACATGCTGACGCGTCTGCGGAACGCGAACTCGGCGTACCACGATTCCGTGACGATGCCGGCGTCCAAGATCAAGTCGCACATCGCGGAGATCCTCCAGCAGGAGGGCTTCATCACGGGCTGGAAGGTCGAGGACGCAGAGGTCGGCAAGGACCTCACCCTCGAGCTCAAGTTCGGCCCGAACCGTGAGCGCTCCATCGCGGGCATCAAGCGGATCTCCAAGCCCGGTCTCCGGGTTTACGCGAAGTCCACCTCCCTGCCCAAGGTGCTGGGCGGCCTCGGCGTGGCGATCATCTCCACGTCGCACGGTCTCCTCACCGACAAGCAGGCCGGCAAGAAGGGCGTAGGCGGAGAAGTTCTCGCCTACGTCTGGTAGCGGAAGGGAACGGAGGAAACAGCTATGTCGCGCATTGGCAAGCTCCCCATCACGGTTCCCGCCGGCGTGGACGTCACCATCGACGGCCAGACGGTTGCGGTCAAGGGCCCCAAGGGCACGCTGACCCACACCGTCGTAGCGCCGATCGAGATCGCCAAGGGTGAGGACGGCGTTCTGAACGTCACCCGCCCCAACGACGAGCGTCAGAGCAAGGCCCTGCACGGCCTGTCCCGCACGCTGGTGGCGAACATGATCACCGGCGTGACCGAGGGTTACGTGAAGAAGCTCGAGATCAGTGGTGTCGGTTACCGCGTGACCGCGAAGGGCTCGAACCTCGAGTTCGCGCTCGGTTACAGCCACCCGATCACCGTCGAGGCCCCCGAGGGAATCTCCTTCAAGGTCGAGAACCCCACCCGGTTCTCGGTCGAGGGCATCGACAAGCAGAAGGTCGGCGAGGTTGCGGCCAACATCCGCAAGCTGCGCAAGCCCGACCCGTACAAGGCCAAGGGTGTCAAGTACGAGGGCGAAGTCATCCGCCGCAAGGTCGGAAAGGCGGGTAAGTAAGCCATGGCATACGGACAGAAGATCCTCAAGGGCGACGCTTACAAGCGTGCCGCGATCAAGCGTCGCCACATCCGGATCCGTAAGCACATCTCGGGTACGGCTGAGCGTCCGCGCCTGGTCGTGACACGCTCGAACCGCCACATCGTGGCTCAGGTCATCGACGACATCAAGGGTCACACCCTGGCGTCGGCGTCGACCCTGGACACGACGATCCGCGGCGGCGAGGGCGACAAGTCCGCGCAGGCCAAGTCGGTCGGCGCCCTGGTCGCCGAGCGCGCCAAGGCCGCCGGTGTCGAGGCTGTCGTATTCGACCGTGGTGGCAACCAGTACGCCGGGCGCATCGCCGCCCTGGCGGACGCCGCCCGCGAAGCCGGACTCAAGTTCTGAGTCGCCCGTCGCGCTAGCGACTTCGGTCGCTGCGTAGCTAGCGGAAAAAGAGAGAGGTAATCCAATGGCTGGACCCCAGCGCCGCGGAAGCGGTGCCGGTGGCGGCGAGCGGCGGGACCGGAAGGGCCGTGACGGCGGCGCTGCTGCCGCCGAGAAGACCGCGTACGTTGAGCGCGTCGTCGCGATCAACCGTGTCGCCAAGGTTGTGAAGGGTGGTCGTCGCTTCAGCTTCACCGCGCTGGTCGTGGTGGGCGACGGTGACGGCACCGTGGGTGTCGGTTACGGCAAGGCCAAGGAGGTGCCGGCCGCCATCGCCAAGGGTGTTGAGGAGGCCAAGAAGCACTTCTTCAAGGTCCCCCGTATCCAGGGCACCATCCCGCACCCGATCACGGGCGAGAAGGCCGCGGGCGTCGTCCTGCTCAAGCCTGCTTCCCCCGGTACCGGCGTTATCGCCGGTGGCCCGGTGCGTGCCGTGCTCGAGTGCGCCGGCGTTCACGACATCCTGTCGAAGTCGCTCGGCTCGTCCAACGCGATCAACATCGTGCACGCGACCGTGGAGGCCCTGAAGGGCCTGCAGCGTCCCGAGGAGATCGCGGCCCGCCGCGGTCTGCCCCTCGAGGACGTCGCTCCCGCGGCTCTGCTTCGTGCGCGTGCCGGGGCTGGTGCGTAATGGCTCGCCTCAAGATCACGCAGACGAAGTCGTACATCGGCAGCAAGCAGAACCACCGCGACACTCTGCGTTCGCTCGGGCTCAAGCGCCTGAACGACGTGGTCGTCAAGGAGGACCGCCCCGAGTTCCGCGGAATGGTGCACACCGTCCGCCACCTCGTGACGGTTGAGGAGGTCGACTGATCATGGCGGAGAACAACCCGCTCAAGATCCACAACCTCCGTCCCGCCCCGGGCGCCAAGACCGCCAAGACCCGTGTCGGTCGTGGTGAGGCGTCGAAGGGTAAGACGGCCGGTCGTGGTACCAAGGGCACGAAGGCCCGTTACCAGGTTCCGGAGCGCTTCGAGGGTGGGCAGATGCCCCTCCACATGCGTCTTCCGAAGCTCAAGGGCTTCAAGAACCCGTTCAAGACCGAGTTCCAGGTCGTGAACCTCGAGAAGCTGGCGGCGCTGTACCCCGAGGGTGGCGAGGTCACCGTCGAGGGCCTCATCGCCAAGGGCGCCGTTCGCAAGAACAGCCTCGTCAAGGTCCTCGGACAGGGCGAGATCTCCGTGGCGCTCCAGGTGACGGTCGACGCCGTCTCCGGTTCCGCCAAGGAGAAGATCACCGCCGCCGGCGGTACCGTCACCGAGCTCGTCTGAACACCACAGGCGTCTCGATGACTTGAACGATCCCGACCGGGGATACCCCACATTTGGGGTATCCCCGGTTGGTCGTTCCTACGGCGGTACTCTCGCCGGTAAGGTGACCTGCACTGCCCACTTTCACAAGATGCTTCCCATGGGGCACCTTGAGCGGCAGTCGACCGTTACACATGTCGTTGTCGTTGTCGTTGTCGTTGTTCTTATTGGACCCTCAAGACCGTCACCCTTGACGCAGATGCGTGGGGGTCGCAGGAGGCACCGTGCTCACCGCGTTCGCCCGGGCGTTCAGGACGCCCGACCTGCGCAAGAAGCTGCTCTTCACGCTCGCCATCATCGTGATCTACCGGCTCGGAACGCATATTCCGATCCCCGGTGTCGACTACACGTCCGTTCAGCGGTGTGTGGACGAGGCGTCCGGCAACCAGGGCCTCTTCGGTCTGGTGAACATGTTCAGCGGCGGCGCGCTGCTCCAGATCACCATTTTCGCGCTGGGCATCATGCCGTACATCACCGCGAGCATCATCCTTCAGCTGCTGACCGTGGTGATCCCGCGTCTGGAAGCCCTCAAGAAGGAGGGCCAGGCCGGCACCGCGAAGATCACGCAGTACACCCGCTACCTCACCGTGGCGCTCGCCATTCTTCAGGGCACCGGCCTGGTGGCCACCGCCCGCAGCGGCGCCCTGTTCTCCGGTTGCACGGTCGCCTCGAGCATCGTCCCGGACCGCGCGATCTTCACCACCATCGTCATGGTCATCTGCATGACCGCCGGTACGGCCATGGTCATGTGGCTCGGCGAGCTCATCACCGACCGCGGTATCGGCAACGGCATGTCGATCCTGATGTTCATCTCGATCGCCGCGACCTTCCCCTCGGCCCTGTGGGCCATCAAGAAGCAGGGCACGCTCGCGGGCGGCTGGATCGAGTTCGGCACCGTCATCCTGGTCGGCCTGGTCATGGTCGGTCTGGTGGTCTTCGTCGAGCAGGCCCAGCGCCGTATCCCCGTGCAGTACGCGAAGCGCATGATCGGCCGCCGGTCCTACGGCGGTACCTCGACGTACATCCCGCTGAAGGTGAACCAGGCCGGTGTGATCCCGGTCATCTTCGCCTCTTCGCTGCTCTACATCCCGGCTCTCGTCGCCCAGTTCTCCAGCGGAACCTCCACCTGGAAGACCTGGATCGAGACCAACCTGACCAAGGGTGACCACCCGATCTACATCAGCATGTACTTCCTGCTGATCGTTTTCTTCGCCTTCTTCTACGTGGCTATCTCCTTCAACCCCGAGGAAGTAGCCGACAACATGAAGAAGTATGGTGGCTTCATCCCGGGCATCCGGGCTGGCCGACCGACCGCTGAGTACCTGTCCTACGTACTCAACCGGATCACCTGGCCGGGTTCGCTGTATCTGGGTCTGATCGCTCTTGTACCGACGATGGCGTTGGTTGGCTTCGGGGCAAGCCAGAACTTCCCGTTCGGTGGTACCAGCATCCTGATCATCGTGGGTGTCGGTCTCGAGACGGTGAAGCAAATCGAGAGCCAGCTCCAGCAGCGCAATTACGAAGGGTTCCTCCGCTGATGCGTATCGTCCTCGTCGGGCCGCCGGGCGCCGGAAAGGGAACGCAGGCCACACGTCTGGCCGAGAAGCTCCGCGTTCCGCACATCTCCACCGGCGACCTGTTCCGCGCCAACATCAGCCAGCAGACGGAGCTCGGGAAACTCGCGAAGTCCTACATGGACGCCGGCAACCTCGTCCCCGACGAGGTCACCATCGCCATGGCCAAGGACCGCATGGAGCAGCCGGACGCCGAGCGCGGCTTCCTGCTGGACGGTTTCCCGCGCAACGTCTCGCAGGCCGAGGCGCTGGACGAGCTCCTCACCGTCGAGGGCATCAAGCTGGACGCGGTACTGGACCTGGAGGCCCCGGAGGAGGAGGTCGTCAAGCGGATCGCCGGCCGGCGCATCTGCCGCAACGACTCCTCGCACGTCTTCCACGTGACGTACAAGAAGCCCGCCAAGGAAGGCGTCTGTGACGTCTGCGGCGGCGAGCTGTACCAGCGGGACGACGACTCCGAGGAGACGGTCCGCACGCGGCTCGAGGTCTACCACACGCAGACCGAGCCGATCATCGACTACTACAAGTCGCAGGGTCTGGTCGTGACCATCGAGGCCATGGGCCCGGTGGAAGAGGTCACCGCCCGTGCGCTGGCCGCACTGAAGCGTGAGGGCGACGACCAGTAGTCGTCGCTCCCCGTACGGCCGTGGAGTCCTTCGGGACACCACGGCCGTACTGTTGTGTGCATACGTAACCCGACCGACCTGAGTGACGGAGAGCGCAGGCCCCCCATGGTGCAGATCAAGAGCCCCGAGCAGATCGCCAAGATGCGTGAGGCGGGGCTGGTCGTCGCCGCCATCCACGCGGCCACGCGCGAAGCGGCGGTGCCGGGGGCGACGACGAAGGACCTGGACGACGTCGCCCGCAAGGTCCTGGCGGAGAACGGCGCGAAGTCGAACTTCCTCGGCTACGGCGGCTTCCCCGCGACGATCTGCACCTCGGTGAACGACGTGGTGGTGCACGGCATCCCCTCCGACGAGGTCGTCCTCAAGGACGGCGACATCATCTCCATCGACTGCGGCGCGATCGTCGACGGCTGGCACGGTGACGCGGCGTACACGGCGTTCGTCGGCTCGGGGCACGCTCCGGAGCTGGTCGAGCTCTCCCGGGTCACCGAGGAGTCGATGTGGGCCGGCATCGCCGCCATGAAGACGGGCGGCCGGCTGGTCGACGTGTCCCGCGCGATCGAGACGTACATCCGGCGTCAGCCGAAGCCGGGCGGCGGGCGCTACGGCATCGTCGAGGACTACGGCGGCCACGGCATCGGCACCGAGATGCACATGGACCCCCATCTGCTGAACTACGTCGACCGCCGGCGGGGCAAGGGGCCGAAGCTGGTTCCCGGCTTCTGCCTGGCCATCGAGCCGATGGTGTCCCTGGGCACCCCGCGGACCGAGGTCCTCGAGGACGACTGGACGGTCATCACCACCGACGGGACGTGGTCCTCGCACTGGGAGCACTCGGTCGCGTTGACGGAGGCGGGGCCGTTGGTGCTGACGGCTGTAGACGGTGGTAAGGCGAAGCTGGCGGAGCACGGCGTCGTGGCGGCACCGGACCCGCTGGGCTGAGGGTTCCCCTCCCGGGGCGCGCTGTGGGGTTCCTCGCCCCCGTCGCCCCTTCCCTTCCCGTCCCTGGGGGCTCTGCCCCCAGACCCCCCTTTCGGCCTGGACGGCCTCGTCCTCAAACGCCGGACGGGCTGAGATGGCGGTTGGGGTGAGACGTCCTGCGCACGCCGGACCGGACGGGTGCTTCGCTTAAGGATCTCCTCTGTGGGGCAGACTTCCGGATTCGTGTTTCCGGGGGGCCTGACGTAGACTGACTCGTCGGCTCTCGTGCACCCGCATGTCTGCATGCACCCTTAGGGGAAACGCAGGGGAGTCGATCAAGGTAGTCGATTCGAAGGGCGAAGCGTGGCCAAGAAGCAAGGTGCCATCGAGATCGAGGGCACTGTCGTCGAGTCTCTTCCGAACGCCATGTTCAAGGTCGAGCTCCAGAACGGCCACCAGGTCCTGGCGCACATCAGCGGCAAGATGCGTATGCACTACATCCGTATCCTCCCTGACGACCGGGTCGTGGTGGAGTTGTCTCCGTACGACCTGACGCGTGGCCGGATCGTCTACCGCTACAAGTAGATCTTGCCCAGGTCTTCGTGCGCCCGGTCGGGCGTTCGGGGCTGTCGGCAACTGACCCGGAGAACCTCACCCAATGAAGGTCAAGCCGAGCGTCAAGAAGATCTGCGACAAGTGCAGGGTGATCCGCCGTCACGGTCGGGTCATGGTCATTTGCGAGAACCCGCGCCACAAGCAGCGCCAGGGCTGATCGCTTACAGATCACACCCTCTGCATCGATATCGCAGAGACTTCGCGCGACGCGAGCTGAATTTGTTCATACGCAGATCCCAGGCGGGTTCTCCCGCCTGATACCCCCGGCTCGGAGGCCGGGGACCCATTCGTACCTAATCCTCCATCGCTCATCGAGCGACAGGAGGAGGCCGGCGGATGGGAGTCGGTTCTGCGGAAGACCTCCGAAGATCAACTGGAGCCATTGAATGGCACGCGTTTCCGGTGTCGACATCCCGCGCGAAAAGCGTGTGGAGGTCGCCCTCACCTACGTGTTCGGCATCGGCCGGACCCTCTCCCAGGAGACGCTGGCAGCGACCGGCGTCGACCCGAACACCCGCGTTCGCGACCTCTCCGAGGAGCAGCTCGTCGCGATCCGCGAGTACGTGGACGCCAACATCAAGACCGAGGGTGACCTTCGTCGCGAGATCCAGGCCGACATCCGCCGCAAGGTCGAGATCGGTTGCTACCAGGGTCTCCGTCACCGTCGTGGTCTGCCTGTCCGCGGTCAGCGCACCAGCACGAACGCTCGTACCCGCAAGGGCCCGCGTCGCGCCATCGCCGGCAAGAAGAAGCCGGGCAAGAAGTAGTCCTCAGCGGGACAACGCTTCATCAGCGGTCTTCGCTGTAGGACCGACCACCTCCCCGTAGGAGTTTGTAGATGCCCCCCAAGGGTCGTCAGGGCGCTGCCAAGAAGGTGCGCCGCAAGGAAAAGAAGAACGTCGCGCACGGCCAGGCGCACATCAAGAGCACGTTCAACAACACGATCGTGTCCATCACGGACCCGGCCGGAAACGTGATCTCGTGGGCCTCCGCCGGCCACGTCGGTTTCAAGGGCTCGCGCAAGTCCACGCCGTTCGCCGCGCAGATGGCCGCCGAGTCGGCTGCCCGTCGCGCGCAGGAGCACGGCATGCGCAAGGTCGACGTCTTCGTCAAGGGCCCGGGCGCCGGTCGTGAGACCGCCATCCGCTCCCTGCAGGCGACGGGCCTCGAGGTCGGCTCCATCCAGGACGTCACCCCGACCCCGCACAACGGCTGCCGTCCGCCCAAGCGTCGCCGCGTCTGACGCACGGTTGTCTCAGGTCTGACCGGGGTCCGGGCGGTACGTCTCCTCGGAGGCGTGCCGCCCGTACCCTTGCATTAACAGCAGGACGTCAAATAGCGGGCGTCCATGACTGAAGGATCGCAACATGCTGATTGCTCAGCGTCCCTCGTTGACCGAAGAGGTCGTCGACGAGTTCCGCTCCCGGTTCGTGATCGAGCCGCTGGAGCCGGGCTTCGGTTACACCCTCGGAAACTCCCTGCGCCGGACGCTTCTGTCCTCGATCCCGGGTGCGGCGGTCACGTCCATCCGTATCGACGGCGTGCTGCACGAGTTCACCACCGTGCCGGGCGTCAAGGAGGACGTCACCGACCTGATCCTCAACATCAAGCAGCTGGTCGTCTCCTCGGAGCACGACGAGCCGGTCGTGATGTACCTGCGCAAGCAGGGCCCGGGTCTGGTCACCGCCGCCGACATCGCGCCCCCGGCCGGTGTCGAGGTGCACAACCCCGACCTCGTCCTCGCCACGCTCAACGGCAAGGGCAAGCTGGAGATGGAGCTGACCGTCGAGCGCGGTCGCGGTTACGTCTCCGCGGTGCAGAACAAGCAGCTCGGTCAGGAGATCGGGCGCGTCCCGGTCGACTCGATCTACTCGCCGGTTCTCAAGGTCACGTACAAGGTCGAGGCCACGCGTGTCGAGCAGCGCACCGACTTCGACAAGCTGATCGTCGACGTCGAGACCAAGCAGGCGATGCGTCCCCGTGACGCCATGGCCTCCGCCGGTAAGACGCTGGTCGAGCTGTTCGGTCTCGCCCGCGAGCTGAACATCGACGCCGAGGGCATCGACATGGGCCCGTCCCCCACGGACGCCGCCCTTGCCGCTGATCTCGCCCTGCCGATCGAGGAGCTCGAGCTCACCGTCCGGTCGTACAACTGCCTCAAGCGTGAGGGCATCCACTCCGTGGGTGAGCTCGTCGCCCGCTCCGAGGCCGACCTCCTGGACATCCGCAACTTCGGTGCGAAGTCCATCGACGAGGTCAAGGCGAAGCTGGCCGGCATGGGCCTCGCGCTCAAGGACAGCCCGCCCGGATTCGACCCCACCGCCGCTGCGGACGCGTTCGGCGCGGACGACGACGCGGATGCGGGTTTCGTGGAGACCGAGCAGTACTAGTCGCTCCGCGAATCGGCCGGATTTCGGCTGCGGGACCGTCGTGGCTGGTCGCGCAGTTCCCCGTGCCTCTTCCAGACCCCCTCGGGGGTCTGGATCTCCGACGGGCGATCGCCCGCTCGGACACTGACCCCGGTACCTGATACGGCCGGGGCAGACACTTAGGAGAAAGACCATGCCGAAGCCCACCAAGGGTGCCCGTCTGGGCGGCAGTGCCGCGCACGAGAAGCTGCTCCTCGCGAACCTCGCGAAGTCGCTGTTCGAGCACGGCCGCATCACCACCACCGAGGCGAAGGCGCGCAAGCTGCGTCCGTACGCCGAGCGTCTGGTCACCAAGGCGAAGAAGGGCGACCTTCACAACCGTCGTCAGGTGCTCCAGGTGATCACGGACAAGAGCATCGTGCACACGCTCTTCACCGAGATCGGCCCGCGCTACGAGAACCGCCCGGGTGGCTACACCCGCATCACCAAGATCGGTAACCGTCGTGGCGACAACGCGCCCATGGCTGTCATCGAGCTGGTCGAGGCGCTGACCGTCGCGCAGCAGGCCACGGGTGAGGCCGAGGCCGCCACCAAGCGTGCGGTCAAGGAAGACAGCCTCAAGAAGGACGAGGCCGTCGAGGACGCCAAGCCGGCCGACGAGGCTGCGGCCGAGGAGTCCAAGGACGCCTGAGGCATCGCCTCGCAGTGGACGGGTCTGCCCTTCGGGGCGGGCCCGTTCCGCGTTTCCGGAGGCGCCGCCGGAGGCGTCTTCGAAGGTCGCAGGCTTGAGAGGATCCAGGAGTGAGTGACGAAGTACAGCCCGGGTTCGTACGGGTGCGGATGGACCTCTCGTACGACGGGAGCGGGTTCTCCGGGTGGGCCAAGCAGGCCGGCGGGCGGCGGACCGTGCAGGGGGAGATCGAGGACGCCCTGCGGACCGTGACCCGGTCGGGGGAGACCATGTACGAGCTGACCGTGGCCGGGCGGACGGACGCCGGTGTGCACGCGCGCGGGCAGGTGGCGCACGTCGACCTGCCGGAGGAGTTGTGGGCCGAGCACCGGGAGAAGCTGCTCAAGCGGCTCGCCGGGCGGCTCGCCAAGGATGTGCGGATCTGGTCCCTGGCGGAGGCGCCCGCCGGGTTCAACGCGCGGTTCTCGGCGATCTGGCGGCGCTACGCGTACCGGGTCACCGACAACCCGGGTGGTGTCGACCCCCTGCTGCGCAGCCACGTCCTCTGGCACGACTGGCCGCTCGACGTCGACGCCATGAACGAGGCCGCCCGGCGGCTGCTCGGCGAGCACGACTTCGCCGCCTACTGCAAGCGGCGGGAGGGGGCGACGACCATTCGTACGCTCCAGGAGCTGAGCCTGGTGCGCGGCGAGGACGGGGTGGTCACCGCGACCGTCCGGGCCGACGCCTTCTGCCACAACATGGTGCGTTCGCTGATCGGGGCGCTGCTGTTCGTCGGCGACGGGCACCGGGGGCCGGAGTGGCCCGGGAAGGTGCTGGCCGCGGGCGTGCGGGACTCGGCCGTGCATGTCGTACGGCCGCACGGGCTGACGCTGGAGGAGGTCGGCTACCCGGCCGACGAGCTGCTTGCCGCACGCAACAAGGAGGCGCGCAACAGGCGGACGCTGCCCGGGGCCGGGTGCTGCTGACCTGCCGGCCCCGCGTCGGCGTCCGCGGTCAGTTCGCGGCCGCAGCGGACGCCTGGGCCTCGCCGCGCTGGCGGATCCGCTGGAAGGTGAACTCCGCGAGGTCGTCGCCCGCGGCGAAGACGGCCGTGTCCTTCGTGGTCACGTCCTTGCCGTCCGTGAAGCCGGTGATGGTGAAGTAGGCGTACCGGCCGTAGGAGTTGGTCGTCGAGCGGCAGATCGCGCCGTCGCAGAAGGTCTTGACGTCCCCGCCGGTGAGGGCCTTGACGATGCTCTGCTTGTCGGCCTGGCTCTTGACCTTGAGGGCCTGCGCCTCGGTGTCGAAGACCGCCACACCGACCGTGACCGCGATGTTGCCCTTGGTGTAGGTGATGCGCATGAGGCGGGTGCAGTCATTGGCGGTGAGCACCTTGGGCAGGGTGCCCTGGACACCCGTGGTGCAGGTGGTGCTGTCGGCCTTGGGGCCCTTCTTGTACACGGCCGAGCCCATGGTCAGCTGGGTGCCGGGGAAGAGCAGGTCGGGCCCGTTGGGGGCGGTGTCCTTGGCCTTGCTGGCGACGAACTCCTTCGGGTCCAGCGGAGGCGGTGCGCTGGTCGGTGCGAAGGAGGGCGTGGTGGACGCGCTCGGCAGGTCGGTCGCGGGCAGCGAGGAAGTCGGCTTGTTCGCCTCGTCGCTGCCGTTCGCCGACACCACGGCCATGGCCACGGCGGTGCCGATGGCGAGCGTGGCGAGCGCGCCGCCGCCTATGAAGAACAGCCGACGGCGTTTGTTGCGCGTCTCGGACGCCTCCGCGAGCGCTGCCCAGTCCGGGGTCCGGCCGTCATCGCCGCTGGTCCACGGCTGCTGGGAGTTCGGTTTCCACGGATCCCACTGGGACTGAGGTCCCCCCTGCCCATAGCTCATGGGCCGCATCTTAGACGGGGAGCGGGGGATGCTGTTCCGCCTCAACCGGCGCTGAAGTCCCCGGTGTTCCCGGTGCGAGTGCGGGCAAACGTGACATCTCCGGGTGGTTGGTGCGGCATATTCGCAGGCCGGGACCTGTAGTGTGGCGCAGGCCACTCCGGGAGGGGGTTTCCGACGGCGGGTTCCGGTCAGGCTGACATGCTCACGTGTGATCGGATGGCAGGCCCGTTTTGACCCGGCCCCCGAGACGCGGGTATCCTGCATCTTCGTTGTGTATTGGCTTGCTCTTCTCACGGGACGGGCCCTTACACCGGTCCACCGGGCCGATGACCAGCGACCAGCACGCGGTTTGCGTCACCGCAGTGCGGTCTGGGCTGTCGTGATCGTCTTCGGTGACCTTGTCAGGACCAATTCACTGAAGAAGCGAAGGCTACGAACCGTGCGTACGTACAGCCCCAAGCCCGGCGATGTGACGCGCCAGTGGCACGTCATCGACGCTCAGGACATCGTCCTGGGCCGTCTCGCCACCACTGCCGCGTCCCTCCTCCGGGGCAAGCACAAGCCGATCTACGCGCCCCACGTCGACACCGGTGACTTCGTCATCATCATCAACGCCGACAAGGTGCACCTCTCCGGCAACAAGCGGACCCAGAAGATGGCGTACCGCCACTCCGGGTACCCGGGCGGTCTGCGCTCCGTGCGCTACGACGACCTCCTCGCGAACAACCCCGAGAAGGCCGTCGAGAAGGCCGTCAAGGGCATGCTCCCCAAGAACACGCTGGGCCGTCAGATGCTGTCGAAGCTGAAGGTCTACAAGGGTGACGTGCACCCGCACGCGGCTCAGCAGCCCGTGCCGTTCGAGATCACCCAGGTCGCGCAGTAATTCCGGCCACACCCCTAGCTGAAAAGAACTGAGGAGAACCGTGGCCGAGACCACTGCCGAGCAGCCGCTCGAAGAGACCGAGCTCGTCGACATCGACAGCTACACCACCGAGTCCGAGGTCCCCGTCGAGGGTGAGTACACCTCGGAGTCCCTCGCCTCCCGCTTCGGCGAGCCCCAGCCGGCCGCCGGCCTGGGTCGCCGCAAGAACGCCATCGCCCGCGTCCGGATCGTTCCGGGCACCGGCAAGTGGAAGATCAACGGTCGCACCCTCGAGGACTACTTCCCGAACAAGGTGCACCAGCAGGAAGTCAACGAGCCCTTCAAGGTGCTCGAGCTCGAAGGCCGCTACGACGTCATCGCCCGTATCTCGGGTGGCGGCGTCTCCGGTCAGGCCGGTGCGCTCCGTCTCGGTGTCGCCCGCGCACTGAACGAGGCCGACGTCGACAACAACCGTGGCGCCCTCAAGAAGGCCGGCTTCCTCACGCGTGACGACCGTGCGGTCGAGCGCAAGAAGGCCGGTCTCAAGAAGGCCCGCAAGGCCCCGCAGTACAGCAAGCGCTAAGCTTCGCTGCCTGCT
Organism: Streptomyces sp. NBC_00080; assembly: GCF_045041255.1. NCBI lineage: Bacteria > Bacillati > Actinomycetota > Actinomycetes > Kitasatosporales > Streptomycetaceae > Streptomyces > Streptomyces sp. NBC_00080. The sequence continues at coordinate 3,895,529 of NZ_CP108235.1, read as the reverse complement.
CGTACGTATTCCGGGTCGGACCCGTGCGGTTCGCTCGTACGTACTCCGAACGCCCCGGCGGCACGCCACAGTGTCGCCGGGGCGTTCGTTTTCTCGCAGCCGTGGGCGTATAACGGCACAAGGTGCTCAAAGGCTTGTGTGATCGGATGTTCAGGGCATCCAATGCCTGGATGCGGAGCCGCCGTCGACCGACTGATCGGTCGATCGTCCGACGCACCCGCACGGCTTTTGAAACTGACGCTTCCTCAGGAGGACAAGTGGGACGACTCTTCGGCACGGACGGCGTGCGCGGTGTCGCCAACGCGGATCTGACGGCGGAGATGGCGCTCGGCCTGTCCGTCGCGGCGGCGCATGTGCTGGCCGAGGCGGGCACGTTCGAGGGCCACCGGCCGGTGGCAGTCGTCGGACGGGACCCGCGCGCGTCCGGGGAGTTCCTGGAGGCCGCCGTGGTGGCCGGTCTGGCGAGCGCCGGCGTGGACGTGCTGAAGGTCGGCGTGCTGCCGACACCCGCGGTCGCCTATCTCACCGGTGTGCTGGGCGCGGACCTCGGCGTGATGCTCTCCGCCAGCCACAACGCCATGCCCGACAACGGCATCAAGTTCTTCGCCCGCGGCGGCCACAAGCTGGCCGACGAGCTCGAGGGCAGGATCGAGTCCGTCTATGAGGAGCACCGCACCGGCGCGCCCTGGAGCCGGCCCACCGGCAGCGGCGTCGGCCGCGTGCGGACGTACGACGAAGGCTTCGACCGCTACGTCGCGCACCTCATCGCCGTGCTTCCCAACCGGCTGGACGGGCTGAAGATCGTCCTCGACGAGGCGCACGGCGCTGCCGCCCGGGTGTCGCCGGAGGCGTTCACGCGGGCCGGCGCGGAGATCGTGACCATCGGGGCCGAGCCGGACGGCCTCAACATCAACGACGGGTGCGGGTCCACGCATCTGGACAAGCTGAAGGCCGCGGTCATCGAGCACGGGGCCGCCTTCGGCATCGCGCACGACGGAGACGCCGACCGGTGCCTGGCCGTGGACCACACGGGTGACGAGGTCGACGGCGACCAGATTCTCGCCGTGCTCGCGCTGGCCATGCGGGAGCACGGGGCGCTGCGGTCCGACACCGTTGTCGCGACCGTCATGTCCAACCTCGGCTTCAAGCTGGCCATGGAGCGGGAGGGGATCCAGCTCGTGCAGGCCGCCGTCGGCGACCGGTATGTGCTGGAGGAGATGAAGGAGCACGGGTACGCCCTCGGGGGCGAGCAGTCCGGGCACGTGATCATCCTCGACCACGCGACGACCGGTGACGGGACGCTGACGGGGCTGATGCTGGCGGCTCGGGTCGCCGAGAGCGGTCGTTCGCTGCGGGAGCTGGCCTCGGTGATGGAGCGGTTGCCGCAGGTGCTGATCAATGTGCCGGACGTCGACAGGTCGCGGGTGGGGGACTCTGCCGAGCTGGCGACTGCCGTCGGGGAGGCGGAGCGGGAACTCGGGTCCACCGGGCGGGTGTTGCTGCGGCCGTCCGGGACCGAGCCGCTCGTGCGGGTGATGGTCGAGGCCGCGGACATCGACCAGGCTCGGTCCGTTGCCGGGCGGCTGGCCGATGTCGTGAAGTCGACGCTGGGTTAGGCGGCGGGGCCGGTCTTTCGGGCGGGTTCGGGGTGGGGGTTCTGTGTGTTGCGGGCTGCGGCTGCGTCGTGGCTTGTCGCGCAGTTCCCCGCGCCCCTGAAGGCTCTGTGGCTGGGCGGTGTCGACTCGTCCCGTCGGGCCTCTGAAGGCCTTGTGGCTGGGCGGTGTCGACTTGTTCCGTCGGGCTTCTGGTAGCAGGGGCTCGCGCTAGTCCGCGTTGGCCTGTTGGCGTTGTCTGGCCCAGAGGTACTTCTGGGCCAGCAGGGTCAGGGTGCCGGCCAGGATGATGCCCAGGAGGTTCAGCAGGAGTTGTTCTGTCGAGCCCCGGGTTTGTGTCATGTCGCCGTAGCTGAGGGCCACGGCGGCGTTGGCGGCTGCCGGGACCGTCGTGACCGAGATGGCCACGCCCACCAGGGCGCCGGACTTCGCCGAGGTCAGGGAGAGGGTGCCGGCGGCGCCCGCCAGGACGGCCACGATGAAGGAGAAGGCGTCGGGGGCGTAGACGAAGCCGGTCTGGGGGCGGTCGGCCTCCAGTTGCTCCTCGCTGAACAGGTCGACCGCGTCCATGAAGAGGCTGAAGCCCACCGTCACCGCCATCGCCACCGCGAAGCCGACCAGCAGGGCGATCAGCGTGCGCAGGGCCAGGCGGGGAGCGCGCTGCACGATCGACGTGCAGACGCCGGCCAGGGGGCCGAACTCCGGGCCCACGGCCATCGCGCCCACGATCAGGACCGCGTTGTCGAGCACCACACCACAGGCCGCGATCATCGTGGCGAGCGTGATGAACGCGAGATAGGTGACGGAGAGCGTCGACTCCTCGTGGGTGGCGTCCGTGAGGTGCTCCCACAGGACCGCGTCGGCGCCCTCGCCCGGCGCCTCCGCCTCGGCATTGTCGGCGCGCAGCGAGAGCGACAGGTCGATGTTCTCCACGGCGATCGAGCCGGTCTCGTCGAGGCCCAACCGCTGTAGTCCGGAGAGGAGTTCGTCGCCGGCTTCGCGTGCCACGTCGCACATCACGACATCGCCGGCCGGGTTGCGGGCCGCCCCCGGCACCACCACGAGGTGGGTGGTGCCGACGGTGCTCTCGATCAGTGCGACCACGTCGTCGGTGCTGCCCGACGGGGTGATCAGGCGCAGGTGCAGCATGGAGGCAGGGTAGCCGTCAGAGTTTTCGCAGGCTCAGCCGCTGCACCTTGTGGTCCTGGCCCTTGCGGACGATCAGGGTGGCCCGGCCCCGGGTGGGCGCGATGTTCTCCACCAGGTTGGGCTTGTTGATGGTGCGCCAGAGGGTGCGGGCGTAGTCGACGGCCTCGTCCTCGGAGACCTGGGTGTACTTCCTGAAGTACGAGTCCGGTTTCTGGAAGGCCGTCTGACGGAGTTTCCGGAACCGGTTGAGGTACCAGCGTTCGATGTCCTCGGCGCTCGCGTCGACGTACACGCTGAAGTCGAAGTAGTCGGCGAGGCCGACGCGGGTGCGGCCGTCCTTGCCGGGCAGGGCGGGCTGAAGGACGTTCAGGCCCTCGACGATGAGGATGTCGGGGCGCCGGACGGTGAGCTTGCGGTCCGGGACGATGTCGTAGATCAGGTGGGAGTAGACGGGCGCGGTGACCTCGCCCTTGCCCGCCTTGATGTCGGCCACGAAGCGGGTCAGCGCGCGGCGGTCGTAGGACTCGGGGAAGCCCTTGCGGGACATCAGGCCGCGGGCCTCCAGCTCCCTGGTGGGGAGCAGGAAGCCGTCCGTGGTGACCAGCTCCACGCGCGGGTGCTCCGGCCAGCGGGACAGCAGGGCCTGCAGGAGCCGGGCGACGGTCGACTTGCCGACCGCCACCGAGCCCGCGACGCCTATCACGAACGGGGTGCCGGACTGGGAGCCCTGTTCGCCGAGGAAGGTGTTCAGGGCGCCGCGCAGGCCGTCGGTGGCACCCACGTAGAGATTGAGCAGGCGCGAAAGCGGCAGGTAGATGTCACGTACCTCGTCGAGGTCGATGACGTCACCGAGGCCGCGCAGCTTCTCGACCTCCTCGGCGGTCAGCGGCAGCGGAGTCTTCTCGCGCAGCGCGCTCCACTCGGATCGGGTGAGGTCGACGAAGGGAGTCGCCTCCGGCCTGTGCCGGTGGGCGCTCCGGGGCATCGGGGAGACCGGAGAGATCACAGTCCATTGTTAACGGAGTTTGAACAGGATGGTGGGTGGGGTCCGTCACGCCCGGCCGAGGGGGCGTACAGCCGTGGGAATTTCCGAAATCGGGCACGTGGAGGCTCTTTCCGGGCGTGATTCGGTCGTAGGCTGCCGCGCATGTGCGGAATCGTGGGATACGTGGGGTCTCAGTCGGCGCTGGAGGTCGTGATGGCCGGGCTGAGGCGGCTGGAGTACCGGGGCTACGACTCGGCGGGTATCGCCGTGCTGGCGGACGGAGGGCTGGCCGCCGCGAGAAAGGCGGGCAAGCTCGTCAATCTGGAGAAGGAGCTCGCGGCCCGGCCACTGCCGACCGGGACGACGGGTATCGGGCACACCCGGTGGGCCACGCACGGCGGACCGACGGACGCCAACGCGCATCCGCATCTCGACAACGCCGGGCGGGTCGCCGTCGTGCACAACGGGATCATCGAGAACTTCGCCGTACTGCGGGCCGAACTGGCCGAGCGGGGACACGAGCTGTTCTCCGAGACCGACACCGAGGTGGTGGCCCATCTGCTCGCCGAGGAGTTCTCGGTGACGGCCGACCTCGCCGAGGCCATGCGGCTGGTGTGCCGGCGGCTGGAGGGGGCGTTCACGCTGGTCGCGGCACATGCCGACGAGCCGGACGTGGTGGTCGGCGCGCGACGGAACTCGCCGCTCGTGGTGGGTGTCGGGGAGGGCGAGGCCTTTCTCGCCTCGGACGTCGCCGCGTTCATCGCGCACACCCGGTCGGCGATCGAGCTGGGGCAGGACCAGGTCGTCGAGCTGCGCCGGGACGGTGTGACGGTGACCGGCTTCGACGGGCGCCCGGCGGACGTCCGGTCGTACCACGTGGACTGGGACGCGTCGGCCGCGGAGAAGGGCGGCTACGACTACTTCATGCTCAAGGAGATCGCCGAGCAGCCCAAGGCCGTCGCCGACACCCTGCTCGGCCGCATCGACGCCTCCGGCGCGCTGTCGCTCGACGAGGTGCGGATCCCGGCCTCCGAGCTGCGGGAGGTCGACAAGGTCGTCATCGTCGCGTGCGGTACCGCCTTCCACGCGGGCCTGATCGCCAAGTACGCCATCGAGCACTGGACGCGGATCCCGTGCGAGGTGGAGCTGGCCAGCGAGTTCCGCTACCGGGACCCGATCCTCGACTCGCGGTCCCTGGTCATCGCCATCTCCCAGTCCGGGGAGACGATGGACACGCTCATGGCGCTGCGGCACGCGCGGGAGCAGGGGTCCAAGGTGCTGGCGATCTGCAACACCAACGGGTCGACGATCCCCCGGGAGTCGGACGCGGTGCTGTACACGCATGCCGGGCCGGAGGTGGCCGTCGCCTCGACCAAGGCGTTCCTGACGCAGTTGGTGGCCTGCTATCTCGTCGCGCTGTATCTGGGCCAGGTGCGCGGCACCAAGTGGGGTGACGAGATCCGGGCCGTCATCCGGGATCTCGCGCAGATCTCCGGTGCGGTCGAGCGGGTGCTGGAGACGATGGGGCCGGTGCGGGAGCTGGCGCGGTCCCTCGCCCACAAGGACACCGTGCTGTTCCTCGGGCGGCACGTCGGGTATCCCGTCGCGCTGGAGGGCGCGCTGAAGCTGAAGGAGCTCGCCTACATGCACGCGGAGGGGTTCGCCGCGGGTGAGCTGAAGCACGGGCCGATCGCGCTCATCGAGGAGGATCTGCCGGTCGTCGTGGTGGTGCCGTCGCCGCGGGGGCGGTCCGTCCTGCACGACAAGATCGTGTCCAACATCCAGGAGATCCGGGCCCGGGGGGCGCGGACGATCGTGATCGCGGAGGAGGGGGACGAGACGGTGGTGCCGTACGCCGACCATCTCGTGCGGATCCCGGTCACGCCGGTGCTGTTGTCGCCGTTGGTCGCGACGGTGCCGTTGCAGGTGTTCGCGTGTGAGCTGGCGACGGCGCGGGGCAACGAGGTGGATCAGCCGCGGAACCTGGCGAAGTCGGTGACGGTGGAGTGAGGCGGTTTTGAGCGGGAGCGCCTGAGGGGGGGGTGGGGGTTCTCGCCGCGCGGGTGCGGGTGCGCCGTGGCTGGTCGCGCCCACGCGGCGGCGCCGCAGATCGACAGGGCCCCGCGCCCTGGGGGCGGGGACCGTCCGCGACGGCTCCCGCCCCCAGGGGCGCTTGTCAGCTCCGGACGCGTTGTCTTCTGGCCGCGTAGATCTTCCAGGTGGCGAAGGCGAGGGGGAGTTCCAGGATCCAGATGCCGACCACCGCGTCCCACTCCGGAGCGGTCGCCGAGGCCTCGTCGGCCGTGATGATCCCGCACAGCAGGCCCCATGCCGCCGCGAGCAGGCCGATCAGCCAGAGCGCGATGGTCCAGCCCACCGTGGAGCGGCCGTTGCCGGCGGACCGCGGGCCGGAGGTGCGCTTGCGCGGCTGGGGGATGTGGTCGGGCTCGCGGGCGGGCATCCGTACCACTGCCCCGGCGGGCACGGCCGCGTCCAGCGCGGCGATGCGTTCCGGTGTCACCCCTCGGTACAGGGTGGGCTCCACGGTGACCGAGAAGCCGTCATGGCCGGTCAGGGTGCGGGCACCGTCGGGGCGGGCGGTCATCGCCGAGCAGGCGTCGTAGCGGACGGTGACCGGGCCCCTCGGGGTCAGCAGGCTCACCCCCTCGGCGCCGATGACCAGGGTGACCTCCTCGTTCTCCAGGGACTGGTGGCGGGTGCCGGTCAGGGCGGCCTGCGAGTGCTGCGGGGCGAGGGTGAGGCCCGCCCAGTCGACGCCCCGGCCCGGCACCTGGAGGAGCGCGTTGTCCCAGGCCTCCCGGGCGACCTCGCGCAGGTCGTCCGTGGTCACCGCGTTCAGCTCGGACCGGTGCTGCTCGGGGGTGAGGATCCGGTGCCCGAGCAGCAGGCTCAGCGCGTACGAGGGGAGCGCGGCCGCCGCGAGGTCGGGGGTGTCGTACATCTTGAGGAGCTTGGCGCGGGCGGAGTCCAGTTCGGCCTGCTCGATGCGGCCCGCGCGCAGCCGGGCGAGGGTGTCGACGAAGCCGCCGACGACCGCGTCCTGCTTCTGCGGGAGGGAGTCCGCGTACGCGGTGAGGGTGGCGAAGTCGGCGTCGCGCGGGGTGTAGTCGGCCTCCGCGGAGTAGGAGTAGCCGCCCTCCTGGCGCAGGTCCTGGAACAGGGCCCGGCCGAGGACGTCCGCGAAGACGCTGGCCGCGGTGGAGCGGCGGAGCACCGAGGTGAGGACGACATGGCCGTCGTCGCCGCTGATGAACGCGGGGGTCCTGGGCAGTGCGCCGGTCGCGGCGGGAGCGGGGAAGCGGGTGCCCTGGGGAAGGGTGAGGTCCAGGCCGTCGGGGACCCGGTCGCTGGTGATCCACAGCACCGCGTTGTCCCTGGTGAAGCGGGTCTCGGCCCAGTGGCGCACCTGGTCCGGGGTCAGGCTCCAGGTGCCGAGCTCGTTGTAGCTGGACAGGCCGTAGCCCTGGGCGCCGTACCGCCACAGCGGCATCTGGTGCTGGGGGCCGCTGCCCCGGCCGGCCGCCTCGGTGCGCAGGATCTCCTTCTCGGTCTCCAGCCGCTCCATCGGCAGGTCCCGCAGTCCCGCGCACACGCTGTTGAGGTACTTGACGACCTCCTCCTCGCTGCCGGTGACGTGGAAGAGCGTGTACGCGTTCGCCGTCGCGCCGTTGTAGTGCAGATCGGACAGGCCGAGGCGGTGCAGGGCGAGGTGTTCGACGAGGTGGGTGAGGCCGGCGGTGGCCAGGGTCTCGTCGGCGCGGCCCACCCGGAAGAAGAGGCCGGCGGTGATCTCGTTGCCGGAGGCGGGGGCGTAGAGGGTGGGGATGTGCTGGGTGGTGGTGTGCGAGACGAGGCCGGCGAGGGCGGCGAGATCGGCGCGGTCGTCGTGCTCGTGCAGGTCGGTGCTCATCGGTTGCCGCCTCCTCGGGATTCCAGCGCGGCCTTGCGGGACTTGAGGAACGAGGACTTCTTGTCGGGCACGTAGTGCCACGGGGACTCGGTCGCGCGGTCGCCGATGAAGGCGAAGTGCGGGGCCGCGTACTCCCAGTGGTTGCCGAGCGAGAAGGCGAACGCGAACGCGTTGTGCGCGCCGAGCGAGTTCCAGTCGGGCCGGTGGGCCGGGTGCAGCACGGAGACCTGGGCGGCGTTGCGCAGGTCGTCGCGGACCGACAGGCCCCGCATGTAGGCCGCGTCCTCGCCGCTGTCCAGGTCGAGCCAGCGCTCGATGTGCGCGAGGGCGACCAGGGCGCCGGAGGTCGAGCCGTCGGGGGCCGCGGTCGCGCATTCGCGGGCGAAGCCGTGCGCCGCCTCCCAGGAGCCGCTCCACTTCGGGCACAGCTGCTGGAGCAGCTGGACCTGCGCGTGGTACTGGTGCGGGTGGTGGGCGGACAGGCGGTCGTAGCGGCGGCGCGCCTCGGCCTGTCCCAGCTGGAGGCCGCGCGCGGTCATCAGCCGGGCGGTCCAGGCGGGGGCGTACGAGGGGTGCTCGGCGCAGATCTCGATCAGCAGCTGCTCGGCCCTGCGCAGCCAGTCGTGGAACTGGGTGAACTGGTCCCGTGAGACGTGCTGGGCGCGGGCGCCGCTGCGGATGTCCCAGCCGATGTAGACGTACCGCTCGGCCAGCAGCGTGCGCGGCAGCGGGTCGCCGGGCGATTCCGCCGCCGCCCGCTCCAGGAAGTTCTCGACGCCGGGGATGTCGGCGAGGAGGCCGACGGCGGAGGAGAGCTTGTCGACCGAGTCGAGGCCCGCGAACCAGGCCCGCACCGTAGGCCAGTCTCCGGCCTGCGCGGCGGTGCGCATCGGGATCAGCTCGGGCGTGTTGTCGTACGGGTCGAAGGTCGGTCCCCAACCGCTCGTGGGTCCGCCGCCGGCCATGCCGTTGGTGGTGCTGGTCATTCCTCCGCCCCCTGGCGTCACTGTCCGCGGCACGCGGGCTGGCCCCCCAGGGCGTGCGGCGGTGAAAACCTGCTTCTCGACTGACGTGATCAAGTCGCCGCAGGCTAGCAGCAGGCTGTGACAGCCCGGCCGTAGGGTGCTCGGCATGAGCATCATCGGGGTCGGTATCGACGTGGCCGAGATCGAGCGGTTCGCGGCGTCAATGGAGCGGACGCCCGGCCTGGCCCGGCGGCTCTTCCTGGAGAGCGAGCTGCTGCTGCCGAGCGGGGAGCGGCGGGGTGCCGCTTCGCTGGCGGCCCGGTTCGCCGCGAAGGAGGCTCTCGCCAAGGCGCTGGGGGCGCCGCCCGGGCTGCTGTGGACGGACGCGGAGGTGTACGTCGAGGACAGCGGGCGGCCCCGGCTGCGGGTGCAGGGGAGTGTCGCGGCGCGGGCGGCCGAACTGGGAGTGCGGAGCTGGCACGTGTCGCTGAGTCACGACGCGGGCGTCGCCTCGGCGGTGGTGGTGGCCGAAGGCTGAACCGGAGGGCGCACCGCGGGGGCCGCCGCACGGTGAACCACGGGCGCACCGCAGGATGGGCTGACGGCGTGCGGTGACGGGGGAGTCCGGGGGAGACTCGACCGTATGCGTACTGCCTACCGCGTCGAGACCGTCCGTCGTGCCGAGCGGGAGCTGATGGCCCGGGTTCCGGAAGGGGCCCTCATGCAGCGGGCCGCCGCCGGGCTCGCCGCCGCCTGCGCCGACCTGCTGGGGCGGGTGTACGGGCGGCGGGTCGTGCTGCTGGTCGGCAGCGGCGACAACGGGGGTGACGCCCTGTACGCCGGCGCCCGGCTCGCCCGGCGCGGGGCGGGCGTGACCGCGGTGCTGCTCGCGCCCGAGCGGACCCACGCCGCAGGGCTCGCGGCCCTGCGCCGGGCGGGCGGCCACACGGTCGCGCCGGCCGGCGCCGAAGCCGTCGTCCGGCGGGCCGACCTCGTGCTCGACGGCATCGTCGGGATCGGCGGGAAGGGCGGGCTGCGGCCGGACGCGGCCTCGCTGGCCGCGATCGTCGCCGAGGCCCGGGCCGTCGTCGTCGCCGTCGACCTGCCCAGCGGCGTCGACGCCGACTCCGGCGAGGTGCACGGGAGCGCGATCCGTGCCGACGTCACCGTCACCTTCGGCACGCACAAGCCGGGGCTGCTCGTCGATCCGGCGCGGGAGTACGCCGGGTCGGTGCGGCTTGTCGACATCGGGCTCGGGGGCGAGTTGCCCGCCGAGCCCGAGCTGGCGGCCCTTCAGCACGCGGACGTGGCCGCCCTGCTGCCCGTGCCCGGCGGAGAGAGCGACAAGTACCGGCGGGGCGTCGTCGGGATCGCCGCCGGGTCCGCCCGGTATCCGGGGGCCGCCGTGCTGGCCGTCGCGGGGGCGCTGCGGGGCGGGGCGGGGGCCGTGCGGTACGTGGGGCCGGCCGGGGACGCGGTCGTCGCGCGGTTCCCCGAGACGCTCGTGTCCGACCGGGGGCCCCGGCAGGCCGGGCGGGTGCAGGCCTGGGTCGTCGGGCCGGGCGCCGGGGACGATGCCAAGACGGTGGCGGAGGTGCTGTCCGCCGAGGTGCCGGTGCTGATCGACGCCGACGGGCTCCGGCTCGCGGACGCCGACGCGGTGCGCGGGCGGACCGCGCCGACGCTGATGACACCGCACGCGGGGGAGGCGGCCGCGCTGCTGGGGGTGGCGCGGGAGGAGGTGGAGGCGGCCCGGCTGCGTTCCGCGCGGGAGCTGGCGGCCCGCTATCGGGCGACCGTCCTGCTGAAGGGGTCGACGACGCTGGTCGCGGACGCGGGTGGTGCGGGGGTGGTGCGGGTGAACGCGACCGGGACGGCGTGGCTGGCCACGGCCGGGAGCGGGGATGTGCTGTCGGGGCTTGCCGGGTCGTTGCTGGCGGCGGGGCTGAGTGCGTTGGACGCGGGGAGCGTGGGGGCCTATCTGCACGGGCTGGCGGGGCGGTTCGCCGCGGACGGGGCGCCGGTGGGGGCGCATGAGGTGGCTGCGGCGGTCGCGGGGGCCTGGCGGGATGTGCGGCGGTAGGGGCCGGGTTTTCTCGCCCCCGCCGCCCCTTCCCTCCCTGGGGGGCTGTGCCCCCAGATCCCCCTTTCCCCCTATTTCCCCTTTCGGCCTGGATGGCCTCGTCCTCGAACGCCGGACGCGCTGAGAGTCCCCCCGCCGAAAGGGTGATGCTGCCGCGCGGCAGTCCTGGGGGACGTACGCGGCGCGCTTGTCTGATCGGATGTTCAGCACACGAACCGTGGCTCTCGTTCTCGCTGCCGTCGCGCTTCTTCCCCTGGGTACGCCTGCTCGCGCCGCTCCTCCTCCGTCACCTCCGTCCTGGGAGGTCGACACGCCCGACCAGGTGCTCGCGCCGAGGGTGTACACGCCCACCGCGGCCGAGGACGCCGTCGAGCCGCGGGACGCGGTGGAGGGGACGTACGCGCTCGTCGAGTACGTGCCGCTGGACGAGGTGATGACCCGGGTGGCGTGCAGCAAGCGGGCCGGGCCGTACCAGCGGGCGGTCGAGCGGTGGCTGAAGCTGACCGTGGACGGTAAGCAGTCCGCCGCCGACTGCCAGGCGATCCGGGCGTTCCAGCGGCAGCAGGGGATCCAGCCCGCGATCGGGTTCGCCGGGCCCGTCACCTGGGCGCGGATGCAGCTCGTCGCCGCGAGGAAGAACCCCAACGCCAAGAAGAAGTGTCCGGTGCGGACCCACCGGGTCGCCTGCGTCGATCTCGACCGGCAACTGACCTGGGTGCAGAAAGGGACGAAGGTCGTCTTCGGACCCGTGTCGATGCGCAGCGGGCGGGCCGTGCACCCGACCCGCAAGGGATGGCACACCGTCTACTGGCGGCACAAGAACCACGTCTCCACGCTCTACAACGCCCCCATGCCGTATGCGCAGTTCTTCGACGGCGGCCAGGCCTTCCACGCCGTCTACGACAGCATCCACACCACCATCGGCTCCATGGGCTGCGTCAATCTCACCGTCGGTGACGCGCGCAGACTGTGGGGTGTGCTGAAGAAGGGCGACCGGGTCTACGTGTGGGGGCACCGGCCCGGTACCTAGGGGGCTGTCCGGGCCCTCTGAGACACTGGGCGCGATGAGTGAGACTGCCAAGCCGCCCGCCACCCCGTCGCGCGCCCGTGCCGAGATCGACCTGGCCACGCTGCGGGCCAACGTGCGTACGTTGCGCGCCAAGGCGCCGGGCGCGGAGTTCATGGCCGTGGTGAAGGCCGACGGGTACGGGCACGGGGCCGCCCCCTGTGCCCGCGCCGCGGTCGCGGCCGGCGCCGGCTGGGTGGGCACCGCCACGCCCGAGGAGGCGCTGGCGCTGCGCGCGGACGGCGGGCTGCCGGCGGACGTCAGGATCATGTGCTGGCTGTGGACGCCGGGCGGCCCCTGGCGGGAGGCGGTCGAGGCCGGACTCGATGTGTCGGTGAGCGGGCTCTGGGCCCTGCGGGAGGTCGTCGAGGGGGCACGGGCCGCCGGGCGGGCCGCCCGCGTGCAGCTCAAGGCCGACACCGGGCTCGGGCGCAACGGCTGCCAGCCCGCCGACTGGCCCGAGCTGGTGGGCGAGGCGCTGCGGGCCGAGGGCGAGGGGCTGCTCCGGGTCACCGGCCTGTGGTCGCACTTCGCCTGCGCCGACGAGCCCGGACATCCCTCCATCGCGCCCCAGCTCGACCGCTTCCACGAGATGGTGGCGTACGCCGAACGGCAGGGCGTGCGGCCCGAGGTGCGGCACATCGCCAACTCCCCGGCCACGCTCACGCTTCCGGAGACCCACTTCGACCTGGTCCGCCCGGGCATCGCGATGTACGGCCTGTCGCCCAGCCCCGAGCTGGGCTCCGCCACCGACTTCGGGCTGCGCCCGGTGATGACCCTCGCGGCCTCGCTGGCCCTGGTGAAGCACGTCCCCGGCGGCCACGGCGTGAGCTACGGCCACCACTACGTCACCCCGGGCGAGACCACCCTGGGCCTGGTCCCCCTCGGCTATGCGGACGGTGTTCCCCGGCACGCCTCCGGGAGCGGTCCGGTGCTGGTCGCCGGCAAGTGGCGGACGGCGGCCGGCCGGATCGCCATGGACCAGTTCGTCGTCGACCTCGGCGGCGACGAGCCGGGCCCCGGCGCGGAGGCGGTCCTCTTCGGACCCGGCGACCGCGGTGAACCCACGGCACAGGACTGGGCCCAGGCGGCCGGCACCATCGGGTACGAGATCGTCACACGCATCGGATCGCGCGTACCCCGCGTCTATGTGAACGAGTGACCAGGACGGGTAACCCGCAGTCAGTACAGGGGCATCGGCCAAAGAGGAGCGGTACGTGAGCGAGAGCAGCGCGGAGGCGGTGGCGAGCGCCGCCTCGGCGGTCGTTGCCGCCTCCGCCACGGGGGCGGGCGGGGGGTGGCGCCGGGCGACCGGCATCGCCGGCGCCGCGATAGGCGTGATCGCCGCCGGCGCCGCGGCGGGTGTCGCCCTGGAGCGGATGACAGTCGGCCGCGGCATGCGGGCCAAGGCCCGGCTCGCGCTCGACTCGACGGGGCCGTACGGCGGCCTGCGCGGCACTCCCGCCAAGGCGTACGCCGAGGATGGCACCGAGATGTACTACGAGGTCGACGACGTCGAGCCGCAGGGCGGGCCGGCGAACCGGCGGCGCAGGCTCTTCGGGCGCAAGGCCCCGCTCCCCGTCACCGTGGTCTTCAGCCACGGCTACTGCCTCAACCAGGACTCCTGGCACTTCCAGCGGGCGGCCCTGCGGGGCGTCGTACGGACCGTGCACTGGGACCAGCGCAGTCACGGCCGGTCCGGGCGCGGTACCGCCCAGATACGGGACGGCGAGCCGGTCACCATCGATCAGCTGGGGCGCGATCTGAGGGCCGTGATCGACGCGGCCGTGCCGGAGGGGCCGATCGTGCTCGTCGGGCACTCCATGGGCGGGATGACGGTGATGGCCCTGGCCGCGCTGTACCCCGAGCTGATCCGCGAGCGGGTCGTCGCCACCGCCTTCGTCGGTACGTCGTCGGGGCGGCTCGGCGAGGTCAACTTCGGACTGCCGGTCGCGGGCGTGAACGCGGTGCGGCGGGTGCTGCCGGGGGTGCTGAAGGCGCTGGGGCAGCAGGCGGCCCTGGTGGAGAAGGGGCGGCGGGCCACCGCCGATCTCTTCGCCGGGATCATCAAGCGGTACTCGTTCGCGTCGCGGGACGTCGATCCGGCGGTGGCGCGGTTCGCCGAGCGGATGATCGAGGGCACGCCGATCGACGTGGTCGCCGAGTTCTATCCGGCGTTCACGGATCACGACAAGACCGAGGCGCTGGCCTGTTTCACCGACATGCCGGTGCTGGTGCTCGCCGGGATCGGGGACCTGGTCACGCCGAGCGAGCACAGCGAGGCGATCGCCGACGCCTTGCCGGGCGCGGAACTGGTCCTGGTACCGGACGCCGGGCACCTCGTCATGCTGGAGCACCCGGAAGTGGTCACCGACCGCCTCGCCGACCTGCTCGCCCGCACGGGGGCGATACCGAACACGGCTACCGTGAACGGCTGTGACTCCGCCCCCTCCTGACGGAGGTGGCTTCCAGCCTTCGGCTGCGGCCCAGCCCGAACCGACCCCTTGCGGGGTGTGATCAGTGTACTACTGCGAGTGAGTGATGATGGAAGAGAACGCAGCATCGCCCCGGTCTGTCCAGCTGCGCGTCAACTCCCCCGAGCAGATGGGGGAGCTGGGCCGTCGTCTCGCCAAGCTCCTGCGCGCGGGTGATCTCGTGATGCTCAGCGGGGAACTCGGCGCGGGCAAGACGACGCTCACCCGCGGGCTGGGTGCGGGGCTCGGGATCCGGGGTGCGGTCACCTCCCCGACGTTCGTGATCGCCCGCGTGCACCCTTCCCTCGGGGAAGGTCCGCCGCTCGTCCACGTCGACGCGTACCGCCTGGGCGGCGGGCTCGACGAGATGGAGGACCTCGACCTCGACGTGTCGCTGCCCGCGTCGGTGATCGTCGTGGAGTGGGGCGAGGGCAAGGTCGAGGAACTGACCGACGACCGGCTCCAGGTCCTCATCCACCGTGCCGTCGGCGACACCACGGACGAGGTGCGGCACGTGACGGTGACGGGGCTCGGCGAGCGCTGGGCCTCGGCGGACCTCGGCGTGCTGTCGGCCTGATCGACGGGCGGTCGCCGTGATCGGCGGGCGGTCGGCCGGACGGGGGTCCGCGGCGCCGGTCGCCGGCGGGGCTCACGCCGCCCTGGGACGCTCCACCGGCTGCTCGGTGAGTGCCGGGTCGGGCAGCCGCGGCGGCGTCGAGACGGCTTCCGCGGCCGCGCACGAGGCCAGCAGATCACGCATGGACACACCGGCGAGCGTGAACGGCCGCGACGGCAGGCCCTTGGGCTCGGTGACCGACATGGACGCCTCCTGAGGTTCGGGGGCGGGCGTAGTTAGGTAGACCTAACTACGAAGTTGATACCATGTGACCACGCACCGGACACCCGACGCAACATTTTGCCGACGTCTCGTCGGAAACGTTCACGGGATACTCGGGCGCCGCACCCCGGGCCCGAGCCGCGCCTACGGGATCACGACGACGGACTGTCCGATCGTCGCGAAGTCCCACATCGCGTCGCCGTCCGCGACGGTCTGCCGGATGCCGCCCGTCCTCAC
This sequence comes from Streptomyces sp. NBC_00080, assembly GCF_045041255.1. NCBI lineage: Bacteria > Bacillati > Actinomycetota > Actinomycetes > Kitasatosporales > Streptomycetaceae > Streptomyces > Streptomyces sp. NBC_00080. The sequence goes on along the minus strand of NZ_CP108235.1, from coordinate 3,880,188 downwards.
CGTCGGGTCGGGCTCGGGCAGCGAGCCGTCCAACGCCGCGCTGAAGCCGATCGTCACGTCGTTCACGGTGGCGAAGCGCACGACGTGCTCGATGGGGGTGCCGTCGGTGCCGGTGACGGCGCCCGCCCGGGAGGTGACGGCGTAGTTGCCCAGGGGCGGGTCCACACTGCCGGGGGCGACCTTGAACGTCCGCCTGACCCCGCCGTCCGACCGGACCAGCCACACCCGGTCGTCGTCCAGCGAGTACACGACCCGCGCCCCGAGGCCGGAGTCGGCCGGCAGCGCGGCCGGGTGGGCCTTGTCCCGGGGCGCCTTCGCGGCACCGCCGCTGCGCTGCGGCCGGGACAGGTCGGCGGGTGCGCTCGCCGACGCCTGGAAGGTGAGGAACGCGACCGTCGCCAGGGCCGCCGCGGTGAGCCCGGCGACGAAAGTCGAGCTGTTGCTTGGCATCGACGACCACCCAGTCTGTCCCGTACGTCACGTTTCGCGGTGACGTTAGCAGTCATCACGCCTTCGACCGGCGCGGCCATGTCCGGGGCACGGGAGCCGTAGGCTGTTTGCGTGCTCTTGCTCGCTCTGGATACCGCCACCCCCGCCGTCACCGTCGCGCTGCACGACGGCACGGACGTCATCGCCTCCTCGAGTCAGGTGGACGCGCGCCGGCACGGCGAGCTGCTGCTGCCGGCCGTCGACCGGCTGCTCGCCGGGGCCGGGCGCAGTCTCGACGCCGTCACCGGAATCGTCGTCGGTGTCGGCCCCGGCCCGTACACCGGGCTGAGAGTCGGTCTGATGACCGCCGACACCTTCGGGCTCGCGCTCGGCGTCCCGGTGCACGGTCTGTGCACCCTCGACGGCCTCGCCTACGCGGCCGACCTCGAAGGACCCTTCGTCGTGGCGACCGATGCCCGCCGCAAGGAGGTCTACTGGGCGCGTTACGACAACTCCCGGACCCGGGTGTCGGGCCCCGCGGTGGACCGGCCCGCCGACATCGCCGACGAGGTGGCCGGGCTGCCGTCCGTCGGCGCGGGCGCGCTGCTGTACCCGGACACCTTCCCCGAAGCGCACGAGCCCGAGCACGTCTCCGCCGCCGCCCTCGCCTCGCTCGCCGCCGAGCGGCTCGTCCGGGGCGAGGAGCTGCCGGCCCCGCGCCCGCTGTACCTGCGCCGGCCGGACGCCCAGGTGCCGAAGAACTACAAGGTGGTCACCCCCAAGTGACCGAAGCCGCCAACCCGACCGGCCGGCCCGTACTGCGGGAGATGCGCTGGTGGGACATCGAACCCGTGCTGGAACTGGAGAAGGACCTCTTCCCCGAGGACGCCTGGTCGCGGGGCATGTTCTGGTCCGACCTGGCCCATGCGCGGGGCCCCGAGGCGACCCGGCGCTATCTCGTCGCGGTCGAGACCACGGCCGAAGGCGAGCGGATCGTCGGTTACGCGGGCCTGGCCGTGGCCGGCACGGGGTCCGACAACGGCTTCGCCGCGGTCGCCGACGTGCAGACCATCGCCGTCGCCCGCGGCCACTGGAGCACCGGGCTCGGCGGCCGCCTGCTGACGGAGCTGCTGCGCGCGGCGACCGCCTTCGAGTGCGCCGAGGTCATGCTGGAGTGCCGGATCGACAACGTCCGCGCCCAGAAGCTCTACGAACGCTTCGGCTTCGAGGCCATCGGCTTCCGGCGCGGCTACTACCAGCCGGGGAACGTGGACGCCCTGGTGATGCGGCTGACCGATCCATCGACATCAGTACCGACCCCGGTACAAGGGACACAGGAAACCGAGAACAATGGCTGACGAACCCCTGGTTCTGGGGATCGAGACCTCCTGCGACGAGACCGGCGTGGGCGTCGTGCGCGGCACGACCCTGCTGGCGGACGCGATCGCCTCCAGCGTCGACGAGCACGCCCGTTTCGGCGGGGTCGTGCCGGAGGTGGCGTCCCGGGCTCACCTGGAGGCGATGGTCCCGACCATCGAGCGGGCCCTGAAGGAAGCGGGGGTGAGCCCGAAGGACCTCGACGGCATCGCGGTCACGGCCGGTCCCGGTCTCGCCGGTGCCCTGCTGGTCGGCGTCTCGGCGGCGAAGGCGTACGCCTACGCCCTCGGCAAGCCCCTCTACGGGGTGAACCACCTCGCCTCCCACATCTGTGTGGACCAGCTGGAGCACGGCGCGCTGCCCGAGCCGACGATGGCGCTGCTGGTGTCCGGCGGCCACTCGTCCCTGCTGCTGTCCACCGACATCACCTCCGACGTCCGTCCGATGGGCGCGACCATCGACGACGCGGCGGGCGAGGCCTTCGACAAGATCGCACGGGTGCTGAACCTGGGCTTCCCGGGCGGCCCGGTCATCGACCGCTACGCCCGCGAGGGCGACCCCTCGGCGATCGCCTTCCCGCGCGGCCTGACCGGCCCGCGCGACCCGGTGTACGACTTCTCCTTCTCCGGACTGAAGACGTCGGTCGCCCGCTGGATCGAGGCGAAGCGGGCGGCGGGCGAGGAGGTCCCGGTCCGTGACGTGGCGGCCTCCTTCCAGGAGGCGGTCGTGGACGTCCTGACCCGCAAGGCCGTACGGGCCTGCAAGGACGAGGGCGTCGACCACCTGATGATCGGCGGCGGCGTGGCCGCGAACACCCGGCTGCGGGCCGTGGCCCAGGAGCGCTGCGAGGCCGTCGGTATCCGGCTGCGCGTCCCGCGCCCCAAGCTGTGCACGGACAACGGCGCGATGGTGGCGGCCCTGGGCGCGGAGATGGTGGCCCGGGGACGCGCCGCGTCCGACTGGGACCTGTCGGCGGACTCCTCGCTGCCGGTGACCGACCCCCATGTGCCGGGCCGCCCGCACGACCACGACCACGTCCACGCCCACGAGACCGGCAAGGACAACCTCTATTCATGACGGTCGCGCTGATGTGGGAGGCCCGGGCGGTCACCGGCCGGGGCGAGGACCTGCTGGCCTGGGCGCGGGCGCAGGATCTCGCGCCCGCGCCCAGGCGCCGGGAGACCTTCCGCGCCCCGCAGGACCGGGTGCTGGTCATCACCTGGTGGGACGCCGACTACGACGCCGTCCTCCCCGAACTTCCCGATCCCGACGCGGCGTTGGTGAGCCGGGCCGCGCACCGGTGGCGGTTCGAGCCGGTGTCGGACCCGACGTGAGCGGCCGGGTCCCGTCCGCGAGGAGCGGGTGCGCAGGCCCCACCCCGGACGAACCGACCGACGAACCGACCGACGAACCGTCCTGGTACGGCGTCCGGTGCGTCTTCCGGCACGGCCCCCTGGGCGTCTACGAGGAGCGCATCACCCTGTGGACGGCCCGGTCGGCGGACGAGGCGGTCGAGCGGGCGGAGGCCGAGGCCGCCGAGTACTGCGAGGACCTCGACGGCGTCGAGTACGCGCGGCTCGCCCAGGCCTTCACCCTGTTCGGGACACCCGGTGACGGCGCCGAGGTGTTCTCCCTGATGCGCGCGAGCACACTGCCGCCGGGGGAGTACGTGGACCGGTACTTCGCGACGGGCGACGAACGAACGGCGTGAGGCGGCTACGGCTGCGGTTGCGGCGCCGACAGCGCCCAGGCCGATGTCGCCAGGGTTCCCGCGCAGAGGGCGAAGGCCACCGTCCGGACCGGGCTCCCGTCGGTCGGGACGAAACCACCGGTCCCTGTCGGCGCGGTGCCGTGACGGCCGCGTCGAGCACCGTCCTCGGTGACGGGCCTTGTGGACACGTCAATCTCGCAGGACGTCCGCCTCGCACCGCAGTCGCCGCTCCGCCCCCACCTCGCGCACCGGCCCGGTGAGCCGCACCCGCGCCACCTCCCGCGCCTCCCCGCTGGACGTCCCCAACCGCAGCTCCAGATCCCCGGGTTCGACCACCCGGCGTCCCGCGCGGTCGGTGAAAGCCGACAGGTCGGCGTGGAAACGGAAGGTCACCCGGGCCGACCCGCCCGCCGCCAGTTCCAGCCGCTGATAGCCGATCAGCCGTACGTCGGGACGGGTGACGCTCGCCACCGGGTCGTGCAGGTACAGCTGCACGACCTCCGCGCCCGCCCGCTCGCCGGTGTTGCGGACCGTGACGGACAGGTCGTACGAGCCGTCCGTGCCGATCTCCGCGTCCGGGCCCGAGAAGTCCTCCCACGCGAACCGCGTGTACGAGCGCCCGTGTCCGAACGGGTACAGCGGGGTCGGGTCCAGGTTGCTGACCTCGCCGGCCAGGCCCAGCGGCGGCTGGAGGTAGGTCCAGGGCTGACCGCCCGGCACGCGCGGCACGCTCACCGGGAGGCGGCCCGAGGGGTTCACCCGGCCCGAGAGCACGCCCGCCACCGCCGGACCGCCCTCCTCGCCCGGGAAGAACGCCTGGACGACCGCCCCCAGCCGTCCGTGCCAGCGGCCGAGCGCGTACGGGCGGCCGGTGAGCAGGACCAGGACGACCGGCACGCCCGTCGCGACCAGCGCGTCCAGCAGTTCGCCCTGGACGCCGGGCAGGGTGAGGTCGGCCACGTCGCAGCCCTCGCCCGAGGTGCCCCGGCCGAACAGGCCCGCGCGGTCGCCCAGGACGGCCACGCAGACGTCCGCCTCCGCGGCGCGGGCGATGGCCTCGGTGAAGCCGGACGGGTCCGGGTCCGAGACCCCGCACCCTTCCGTGAACGTGACCTTCGCGTCGGGGAGTTCGCCCCGCAGGGACTCCAGCACGGTGGGGATGTCGATGCCCAGGTCCACCTCGGGGTGGTGGGTGAGGACATGGGACGGGAAGGAGTAGCAGCCCAGCATGGCCAGCGCGTCGGCGGCCCGCGGGCCGACCACGGCGACGCGGGTGTCGGGGGCGAGCGGGAGCAGCCCGTCGGGGTTGTCCAGCAGGACCACCGACTCCTCGGCCAGCCGTCGGGCCAGGGCGCGGTTCGTCGCCCGGTCGAGGTCGACCGACTCGGGGATCGGCGGCTGCCAGCCCTCGTCCAGCAGGCCCAGTTCGCACTTCTGGAGCAGGACGCGGTGGGCGGCCCGGTCGACCAGCTCCTCGGGGAGCTCGCCGGCGCGCACGGCCGCGACCAGTGTCTCGCCGTAGTACTTCACGGTGGGCAGTTCGACATCGATGCCGGCCGCGAGGGCGAGGTGGGCCGCCTGCGCGGGAGTGCCGGCGACCCGGTGCAGGGTCTGGAGGAAGCCGATGCCGAAGTAGTCGGCGACGACCGTGCCGGTGAAGCCCCACTCCTCCCGCAGGAGGCGGGTCAGTAGCTCGGGGTCGGCGGAGGCCGGGACGCCGTCGCGTTCCGTGTAGGCCGCCATCACCGAGCGGGCGCCGCCCTCGCGCAGGGCCATCTCGAAGGGTGGCAGGGTCACATCGGCGAACTCCCGGGTGCCCGCCCGCACCGGGGCCAGGTTGCGGGCGCCCGCCGAGGAGGCGTACCCGGCGAAATGCTTGAGGGTGGCGACGACCCCGGCGGACTCGAGCCCGCGGACATAGGCCGTGCCGACCGTGCCGACCAGGTACGGGTCCTCGCCGATCGTCTCCTCGACCCGTCCCCAGCGCGGGTCGCGGACGACGTCCAGGACGGGGGCGAGGCCCTGGTGGACGCCGACCGCGCGCAGGTCGCGGCCGATCGCCCGGCCCATCTCCTCCACCAGCGGCGGGTCGAAGGCGGCGCCCCAGGCCAGCGGGACCGGGTAGGCGGTGGCCCGCCAGGCGGTGAAGCCGGCCAGGCACTCCTCGTGGGCGACGGCCGGGATGCCGAAGCGGCCGGCGGCGGCGATCCGTCGTTGCGCGAGGGCCAGCGCGCGGGCGCCGAGCGCGGGGTCCACGGGCGCGGTGCCGAAGGACCGGGTCAGCTGGCCGAGCCCCCGGGTGATCAGCTCGTTCCAGTCGTAGTCGGCGGTCATGTCGTGCTGATGCGGGGCGACTCCGTCGCCGTCCGTCGCGGCGCCGACCCACACGCCGTACAGCTGGGCGGTCTTCTCCTCCAGGGTCATCCGGGAGAGGAGGTCGTCGACACGGGCGGCGGCGGGCAGGGCGGGGTCACGCCAGGGGGCGGTGGTCATGAAACTCCTGTCAGAGGTCGGTGAGCCACCAGGTGGACAGTCGGTGCGGAGAGCAACTGGTACGAATGTTTCGAGCTGTACTTCGAATGTTCCGGGAACCTATGGCGTCGCAATAGGTTCGTCAAGAGGTCGCGTGGCGATACGATCGCCGCCATGACACCCTCGGAGCCCATGGAAACGCGGACAGAAGCGCGGCCGACGCAGACCGCGACGCTCGCGGAGATCGCCCGCGAGGCCGGCGTATCGGCACCGACTGTTTCGAAGGTCCTCAACGGCCGCGCCGATGTCGCCCCGACGACCCGTACCCGCGTCGAGGAACTGCTGCGCGCCCACGGCTACCGCCGCCGCCGCGCCGAGGCGACCCGCTCCCCCTTGATCGACCTGGTCTTCCACGAGCTGGAGAGCGCCTGGGCGATGGAGGTCATCCGGGGCGTGGAGAACGTGGCGCGCGACGCCGGGCTGAGTGTCGTGCTGAGCGAGAGCGCCGGACGGCTCACGCCCGGCCGGACCTGGGCCGACCAGGTGGCGGCCCGCCGCCCGCACGGGGTCGTGCTGGTCCTGTCCGGGCTCGACGAGTCCCAGCGGGCGCTGCTGACCAGCCGGTCCATCCCGTTCGTGGTGATGGACCCGGCCGGCGACCCGGGCGCCGACGTGCCGTCCATCGGGGCCACCAACTGGCAGGGCGGCCTCGCCGCGACCCGGCACCTGGTCGAGCTGGGCCACCGGCGGATCGGGGCGATCAGCGGGCCGCCGCAGATGATGTGCAGCCGCGCCCGGATCGACGGCTACCGGGCCGCGCTGGAGACGGCCGGGCTGCCGGTCGACCAGCAGCTGATCAAGACCGGCGACTTCCACCACGAGACCGGCTACCGGCTCGGCCGTGAGCTCCTCGACCGCCCCGACCGGCCCACCGCCGTCTTCGCCGGCAACGACCTCCAGGCGCTCGGCTGCTACGAGGCCGCCCGTGAGCTGGGGCTGCGCATCCCGGAGGACGTGAGCGTGGTCGGCTTCGACGACCTGCCGGTGGCCCGCTGGGTGGGTCCGCCGCTGACGACCGTACGGCAGCCGCTCACGGAGATGGCCGAGGCGGCGGCCCGGCTGGTGCTGGAGCTGGGGCGCTCGGCGTCCCGGGAGGCGCCGACGGCGACGCGGGTGGAGCTGGCGACGAGCCTGGTGGTGCGTTCGAGCACCGGGGCGCCGCCCGCCCGACAGGGCGTGGGGACGCGAGTGGCCGGAAGTTGACGTATTGACGGGTGTGACGGACGCCCCCACACTCCTCCGAAGTCAATCGGATGCACGACCGAAACTTTCGGAGGCACCCGCAATGAGATCCTCCAGTTCGTCGATACGTGCACGTCTCGCCGCCCTGCTCGCCGGGGCGGCCACCGTCGGCGCCCTCCTGGGCGGAGTGGCGCACGCCGCCGACACCCCGCTGCGCGAGCTCGGGGCGGCCAAGGGCAAGGTCGTCGGCACGGCGGTCACCGGCTCCAAGCTCACCGGGACCTACGGTGACATCGCCGGGGCGCAGTTCGGCTCGCTGACCCCCGGCAACGCCATGAAGTGGGGCTCGGTGGAGCCGACCCAGGGCTCCTTCAACTGGGCGGAGGCCGACCAGATCGTGGCCTTCGCACAGGCCCACGACCAGCAGGTGCGCGGCCACACCCTGGTCTGGCACAGCCAGAACCCCAGCTGGCTCACCAACGGCACCTGGACGTCCGCCCAGTTGAGCACCCTGCTGCAGAACCACATCAACACCGAGGTCGGCCGCTACCAGGGGAAGATCGCCGCCTGGGACGTCGTCAACGAGCCCTTCAACGAGGACGGCACCTACCGCTCGACCCTCTGGTACAACGGCCTCGGTGCGGACTACATCGCCAACGCGCTGACCTGGGCGCGGGCCGCCGACCCCGCCGCCAAGCTGTACGTCAACGACTACAACGTCGAGGGTGTCAACGCGAAGAGCACCGCCCTCTACAACCTGGTCAAGTCGCTGAAGGAGCGGGGAGTCCCGATCGACGGGGTCGGCCTCCAGGCCCACCTCATCCTCGGTCAGGTCCCGTCCACCTTCCAGCAGAACATCCAGCGCTTCGCCGACCTCGGCGTCGACGTGGCCATCACCGAGCTGGACATCCGGATGACGCTTCCGTCCGACAGCGCCAAACTGGCCCAGCAGAAAGCCGACTACAAGGCGGTCACCGCGGCCTGTGTGGCGGTGGCGCGCTGCGTGAACCTCACGGTGTGGGGCTTCACCGACTCCGACTCCTGGGTGGAGAGCACCTTCCCGGGGCAGGGGGCGGCGACGCCGTACGACGCGAACTACGTGCCGAAACCGGCGTACTACGGCATCGCGGAGGCGCTGGGCGGCACGTCGACACCTCCGCCGACCGGCGCCTGCACGGCGGCGTACGGCGTGGGCAGTCAGTGGAACACCGGGTTCACCGGGAACGTGACGATCTCCTGCTCGGGCGCTGCGCTGTCCTCCTGGAAGGTGACCTGGACGTACGGAGCGGGCCAGCAGATCACCCAGGCCTGGAACGCCGGCTGCACCCAGTCGGGGGCGGCCGTGACCTGTGTGAACGCCTCGTACAACGGGTCGGTTCCGGACGGGGGTTCGGTGAGCTTCGGGTTCAACGCGAGCTGGAGCGGCAGCAATCCGGTTCCGACGGTGACGCTGGGCTGAGGATCGTGAGATTTTCACAAGAAGTTCGCCGTGAGGCGGCTGTCCTAACAGTTCGCTCATAATTCGGACTTACGTTCCTGTGCGTGACGCGACACGAGGAGCAGGACGACGCGGGCAGACAGTCGGGCCGGCGGTCGGGAGTGCTGAAGGCCGCCGGTCTCACCCTGGCCGCCGCCCTGGTGGTGGGCATCGGGACGGCGGGCTGGGCCTACTGGCACCTCAACGACAACATCAAGAGCGTCGACATCGACAACGCGCTCGGCGACAACCGCCCCGCGATGGCGGTCACGGCCCCCTCCCCGTCCGGCTCGGCGTCCGCCTCCCCACTGCCCACCGAGGCCGTGAACATCCTGGTGCTGGGCTCGGACTCGCGCAGCGGCGAGGAGAACCAGGCGCTCGGCGGCGGCGACAGCTCGGGCGCCCGTTCCGACACCGCGATGGTCGTGCACATCGACGCGGGCCGCACGACCGCCACCGTCGTCAGCATCCCGCGCGACACCCTCGTCACCCGCCCCTCCTGCCCGCTGTCCGACGGCGGTTCGACGGCGGTGGCGTACGGCGTGATGTTCAACACCGCCTACTCGGTCGGCGGTCCCGTCTGCGCCGTCAAGACGGTCGAGTCGATCACCGACGTCCGTATGGACCACTACATCGAGGTCGACTTCTCGGGCTTCGCGAAGCTCGTGGACGCGCTCGGCGGGGTCACCGTCACCACCGACGAGGACATCGACGACGACGACAGCCATCTGCACCTCGCGGCCGGCACCCACCATCTGGACGGCACCCGGGCGCTCGCCCTGGCCCGCACCCGGCACGGCATAGGCGACGGCAGCGACCTCGGCCGCATCGGCCTTCAGCAGACGCTGGTGAAGGCCCTGCTGGAGCAGATCGCCTCGACCGACCTGCTGACCAGCCCCACCGAGCTGTACACGGTCGCCGACGCGGTCACCGGCAGCCTCACGACGGACACCGGCCTCGACTCCCTCGCCGCGCTGATGGAGCTCGGCCAGAGCCTGAAGGGCCTCTCGGCCGCCCACCTCAGGACGGTGACCATGCCCGTGGTGGCGGCCCCCTCCGACCCCAACCGGGTGGTGGCACGGGAACCGGCGGCGAGCGAGCTGTGGGCGTCGCTGAGGTGACCGGCCCGGCTGTGTGCGGAAGGGGGTGTGAGCTGCGGAAACGCCGGCCGGAAAAGTTTCCGCGAAAAAAGCCCGGCGAGGGTGTCGATCCGGTCGTCCCCCGTTCGACGAAGGGGTGAGAGGCCGGGAGGGACCCGGCTCACCGCATCCGAGGAGTCACCATGCCCCGCTACCTGTCGCTCGTGAAGATCGACGAGGCCACCGCGCCCGCCGAGGGCCCCAGCCCCGAGCTGATGCAGCGGATGGGCGAGCTGATCGAGGAGGTCACCAAGGCCGGCGTCATGCTCGACACCGCCGGGCTCACCCCGTCCGCGCAGGGTGTCCGCGCGCACTGGGAGGGCGGGAAGATCTCCCTCACCGACGGACCCTTCACCGAGTCCAAGGAGGTCGTCGGCGGCTACGCGCTCATGCAGTGCAAGGACATGGCCGAGGCCATGGAGTGGACGAAGCGGTTCCTGAAGGTGCACGAGGAGCACTGGACGGTGACCTGTGAGGTACGGGAGATCGCGGAAGGCTGAGCCTTCCTTGCCCTTCCAGCCCTCCTTGTCTTTCTTGGCCTGAACGACCGCCGGGGTGTTCGATGGTGGGCTGTGGAACAACAGCCCGCCTCGGACCCCGGCACCGCCCCTGATCGGCGTGCCGCCTCGGACCCGCGTGCCGCCTCGCACTCCCGCGGCGCCCCTGATCCGCGGGCCGCGCGACCGCCGGACCCCCGTGCCGCCATCGAGACCGTCTTCCGCCTCGAGTCCCCCCGCGTCATCGCCGCCGTCGCCCGTGTCGTGCGGGACGTCGGCATCGCGGAGGAGTTGGCGCAGGACGCCCTGGTCGCCGCCCTGGAGCAGTGGCCGCGCGACGGGGTGCCGGACAACCCCGGCGCCTGGCTCACGGCCACCGCCCGGCACCGCGCCGTCGACCTGGTCCGGCGCCGGGAGAACTACGCCCGCAAGCTCCAGGAGATCGGCCGCGGTCTGGACCCGGCGGCCCCGCCGGAGGAGCCCGCGGACCCGGACGCCATCGACGACGACCTGCTCCGGCTCGTCTTCACCGCCTGCCACCCGGTGCTCTCCGCCGAGGCCCGCACCGCCCTCACCCTGCGCCTGCTCGGCGGCCTGAGCACTCCCGAGATCGCCCGCGCCTTCCTGGTCCCCGAACCGACCGTCGCCCAGCGCATCGTCCGCGCCAAGAAGACCCTGGCCACCAGGAACATCGCCTTCGAGGTGCCGTACGGACCCGACCGCGAGGCCCGGCTCGGTTCGGTCCTCGACGTCATCTACCTCATCTTCAACGAGGGGTACGCGGCCACCGCGGGCGACGACTGGCTGCGCCCGGCCCTGTGCGAGGACGCGCTGCGGCTGGCCCGGCAGCTCGCGGCCCTGATGCCGAAGGAGCCCGAGGTCCACGGCCTGGTCTCGCTGCTGGAGTTCCAGGCGTCCCGAACGGCCGCCCGCACCGCCCCCGACGGCAGGCCCGTCCTCCTCGGGGACCAGGACCGGCGCCGCTGGAACCGCATGCTCGTCGCCCGTGGCATCGCCGCCCTCGACCGGGCCGGCGCCGTGGCCACCGGCGCCCCCGGCCCGTACGCCCTCCAGGCGGCCGTGGCCGCCTGTCACGCGCACGCCCACACCTACGAGGACACCGACTGGACGGCCATCGCCACCCTGTACGGGCTGCTGGCCGCCCGGACCCCGTCCCCGGTCGTCGAACTCAACCGCGCGGTCGCCGTGTCGATGGCGGACGGCCCGGGACCCGCGCTGGAGATCGTCGACCGTCTCGTCGCCGAACCGACCCTGCGCGACTACCACCTCCTCCCCAGCGTCCGCGGCGACCTGCTGCTGCGGCTGGGCCGGACGGCGGAGGCGAGGGCCGAGTTCGAACGGGCCGCGGAGCTGACGGGCAACGAACGGGAACGGGAGCTGCTGCGGGCGCGGGCCGACGAGTGCCGACCGAATTGAGGGCACCTCGCAGTCCGCACACCCAAAGCCCTGGCAATTTCGAACGTTTGTCGGCCGCAAATCCGTTCCCTTTGTGACGGGGGCGACCTAGAGTGATCCAGCCGCTGTGAAACGACTGTGCGGCCGAGGGGAAACGGCGACGGGGGACGACGCCGACCCGACCCGGCCCACGCGCGGTACCGACGACATCATGTGATCCCCGGGGGTCTACAACTTGAGAATGTTCACGCGCCGCCGTGCCGCGGCGCTCGCCACCGTGGCGGCGCTCGCCGCCGCGGGCACCCTGGCCGCCGTACCCGGCGCCGTCGCCGACGACGCCGGACCCTGGCCGGGCACCGAGGGCAAGATCCTCAACGACGGCGGGTTGCTCGTCGACCCCGCCACCGGCCAGACCAGCACCATCCCCAACGTGGGCAGTTACGCCACCTGGGCACCGGACGGAAGCCGCGTGCTCAGCGTGTCCGGCCAGATCTCCAGCGTGCTGCCCAACGGCACCAAGAAGATCACCCTGCCGTGGGCGCAGGGCCTGCGTTCCAGTGCCCCGTACGAGGACCTGACCTTCTGGAACGGCGGCCGTTTCGTCGTCTTCGCCAGCGGCGGCCAGCTCGCCTACGGCCCGTCCGACGCCTCCTGGGCGCCCGGCCCGCTGCTGCCGGCGAACCTGGAACCGGCCACCGTCTGCGACTCCGAACCGAGCGTGAACGTCAACGGCCTGGTCGCGTTCGAGCGCCGCGCGGGCAGCTGCAACGCCGCCGCCGGTGTGTACTTCTACGACGCGGGCACGAAGACGGTCAAGCTCGCCCTGGCCGACGCCGAGCAGCCCGCCTGGTCGCCGGACGGCACCAAGCTGGCGTTCGTCCGCAAGGACACCGACGGCAACCCGCAGATCTTCACGGCGAACGCCGACGGCACCGACGTCAAGCAGCTCACCACCGGCCCGCGCCGGTACGCCGCCCCGTCCTGGTCGCCCACCGGCAAGCGGATCCTCTTCGACGCCCACACCTCGCCGAACAGCGACGACGTGCACACCGTCGAATACGTCGACACGACGTCCGGCGAGCTGACCGCGGTCACCGGCGCGACGCAGAGCAACCACGTCGGGAACCCCAGCTGGCAGCCCCTGCGCAAGAACAGCACCGGACGGGTCTGGGGTGCCAACGCCTACCTCACCGCGACCGCCTCGTCCCGCTGGACCTGGAACACCATCGGCCACAGTGAGCCCGGCCTGATGAACGCCAAGTCCGCCGTGCTGGTCAACCAGGACGACCCGGCGTACGCCGTCACCGCGCCCGCCCTGGCCGGCCGGAAGGAGGGCCCGGTGCTGATGACGCAGAAGACCGGTCTCTCGTCGACGACGAAGAACGAGCTGAAGCGGATCCTGGCGCCGGGCAAGCCCGTCTACCTGACCGGCAGCGCGTCCGTCCTGGACAACACGGTCTTCAGCCAGGTGAAGGCGCTCGGTTACGTCCCCGTGCGGCTGACCGGAGCGGACCGCTACGCGACCTCGGTGATGGTGAGCAAGACCATCAGCTCCGCCCCCAAGTACGTCTTCCTGGCCGGCGGTACCGAGTACCGGGCGGCTCTCTCGGCGGCGGCCGCGGCCGGCTCCGACGGCTCCGCCAGCGCGGCCGGGATCGTCCTCACCAACGGCAACAAGCTGACCGCGTCGGTGCAGTCGTACCTGAACAGCCTCAACCCGGACAAGACCATGATCATCCCGGTCGGTTCGGCGGCGAGCTACGCGCTGACGCACACCAGCTTCTCGCGGTGGCCGTCGACGTACTCCTACTACCCGATCTCGGGCACCACGGACGGGTCCATCTCGGTCGCCATCGCGATGTTCTGGTGGACCGCGCCGAACATGACCGGCCTCGCCTACTCCGGCGCCTGGCGCGACGGTGTGTCGGCCGCCGCGGCGATGAACGTCTTCGGCCCCCTGCTGTGGAGCAGCAGCGCCACCACCCTGTCGCCCGAGGTGAACAACTACCTCGTGCGCGAGACCGCCAGCGTCAACTCCATGGTGGGCTTCGGCGGCACCGGCTCACTCGCCCAGGCCGAGCTGGACACCGCGGGCACCTCGATGAGTGCGGGCAGCGCCTACTTCACGTACCGCCCGTACTACAACGGCCTCGTCCCTGCGACCACGTCGGCCCGGGCGCTCGCCGCGCCCACCGACGGAGACGCCTCCGTCACCACCGGGCAGCGCCCCGACCAGGTCGGCGCCGAGCCGAACCTGGCACCGCTCAAGACGCTCCACCGGCAGTAACGGCCGACCCGGCGGGGGCCCCGACGAGCATCGTCGGCGCCCCCGCCACCCGTGTCAGGAACACGGTCGCCGAGTGCGGCCCCTGACCCTTGGGGAGCACCTTCCTGCGCAGTTCCTCCGGCTCGACCGCCGACCCCCGCTTCTTCACGGTCAGGATCCCGACCTCCCGCTCCCGCAGCAGCGCCTTCAACTTCTTCACGTTGAAGGGAAGCCGGTCGGTGATCTCGTAGGCGGTGGCGTACGGGGTCGGACGCAGGGCGTCGGCGGTGACGTAGGCGATGGTCTCGTCGATCAGCCCGCCGTCGAGCTCCCGGGCCACGTCGGCGACCAGATGGGCCCGGATGACGGCGCCGTCGGGCTCGTACAGATACCGCCCGACCGGCCGGACGTCCGGGTCGGGCAGCCCGGCGCCGAGCAGGGTCCGCGGCCCCGGGAGCAGGGTGGCCCGCACGGCCCCCGGCTCGGTGCCGAACCACAGCACCGCCTCCTTCACGTCCCCGCCGTCCGAGATCCACTCGGCCTCGGCCTCGGCCGGGATCGCCTCGTGCGGCACACCGGGCGCGATCTTGAGGGCGGCGCGCGGGGCGGCGAGGGCGGCGCCGACCGCCCACGACAGGGGAGGCGAGTACGCCTCGGGATCGAAGATGCGCCCGCGGCCGCCCCGGCGCGCCGGATCGACGAACACGGCGTCGTAGCCACCGGTGTCCACCTCGGTGACGTCCGCCTCCCGCACCTCGATCAGCGCGCTCAGCCCCAGCGCGTCGGCGTTCGCGCGCGCCACCTCCGCCGTGACCGGGTCCCGGTCCACGGCCAGCACCCGGATCCCGGCCCGGGCCAGCGCGATCGCGTCGCCGCCGATCCCGCAGCACAGGTCGGCGACCGACGTCACGCCCTGCGCCTTCATCCGCCCGGCCCGGTATCCGGCGACACTCGCCCGCGTCGACTGCTCCACGCCGTTCGGCGTGAAGAACATCCGCTCCGCGTCCTCGGCCCCGAACTTGGCCGCCGCCCGCTGTCGTAGCCGGGCCTGGCCGAGCGCCGCGGACACCAGGCCGGCCGGGTGCTCGCGGCGCAGCCGGGTGGCGACGGCGAGCTCGTCGGCGGGAGCGGTGCCACGCACCAGGTCGAGGAGGGCACGGCCCTCGGCGGTGAGGAGGGGAGCGAGGTCGTTCACCACCTCATTGTCGACCAGCGGCCCGCGGCACCGGTCACCGCCCGCCGCTGCCGGTCCCTTTGGGCCAGTCGGTGGACGGTGTGTCTTCGGCGGCGGTGTCGGACGGGGTTGCGGGGCGGTGACTGCGAGGATCCGGCGCCATGGGATCTGTCGTACAAAATGATGACAAGCACGGCTGTTCTCGGGTATCGCGGCGGCGCGGGCCGGCCCGCCGGCACGCGGGCGTCCGGAGCCTGATGGCCGTCCTCGCGCTGGCCACCATCGCCTCGGGCTGCGCGGGAGGCGGCGAGGGCGCCGGCCGCGCGGCCCGCCCCGCGCCGGGCCAGCAGCCCCGGAAGGCGGGGCCGCCCCCCGCGGCGCCACCCGCCCGCGCCCTGCACTCGTACGCCTCCAGGCTCCGCGCCGCACACCAGGCCCGGGTCGCCGCGGCGAAGCGCTGGGGTCTGAAGAAGGTCCCGTTGACACCCCCGGCGCCGCCCGCGGACAAGCCGGAGATCACCACCCGCAAGGGCTTCGAGGTCGACGATCACGCGGAACTCGGCCTCCCGCCCGTCTTCACCACGATCCCGACGAGGGACCGGGTCGTCTTCCTCACCATCGACGACGGCGCAGAGAAGGACCCGGCGTTCCTGCGCATGATGAGCGACCTGAAGATCCCGTACACCGCCTTCCTCAGCGACTACCTGGTCAAGGACGACTACGGCTATTTCAAGAAGATGCAGGACCGGGGCGTGGGACTGAACAACCACACCCTGCGCCACCCCTACCTGCCCGCCCTTTCCTACACCCGCCAGAAGCGCGAGATCTGCGGCATGCAGAACGTGATCGAGAAGCGCTACGGCAGGCGCCCCACCCTCTTCCGGCCACCGTTCGGCAACTACGACCAGGACACCCTGCGCGCCGCGAAGACCTGCGGCGTGCGCTACGCCCCGCTCTGGGCCGAGGAGGTCTTCGTCGACCACTGGGAGTACCGCGAGTGGGACCAGGACCTCCACCCCGGCGACATCGTCCTGAGCCACTTCCGCGGCCGCGGCGAATGGAAGGGCACGATGCCCGACATGGTCCGCCGGTTCCTGAACAAGGTCACGGCGAAGGGGTACGCGGTGGCCCGGCTGGAGGACTACCTGTGAGGACGCGGGGGCTGCCGGTGGTACTGCTGATCCTGACGACCCTCACGACACTGGCGGCCCTGGCGGGCTGCGCCCAGTCCGTCGACCCGATCGAACGGCTCGGCAAGAAGGCCGCCGCCCGGGTCCGCCCGCACGACGCGGCCGCGCAGGACGCCTACCGCCACTGGGGTCTGACGGCCCCGCTGGCCCCCGCGCCGCGCCACCCCGCCCGCTCCCTGGCGGGCAGCCCGGGAGCGGCCCTCCCGCCGGTCGTCGACCACGTCCCGACCACCGACAACGTCGTCTTCCTCACCTACGACGACGGCGCCGAGCGCGACCGCCGTTTCGTCGACATGGTCCGCGAGTTGCGTCTGCCGGTGAGCATGTTCCTCACGGACAGCGTGGTGGGCCCGGGCTACGCCCACTTCGCCCGCCTGCGGTCCGTCGGCGCGAACATCCAGAACCACACCCTGGACCACCCGGCCCTGCGCGGCCTGCCCTACGCCGGCCAGCGCGCCGAGATCTGCGGCCAGCAGGACAAGCTCCGCGCCCGCTTCGGCCTGCGCCCCCGCCTCTTCCGTCCGCCCTACGGCACCTACGACACCACCACCCGACGCGCCGCCGCCGACTGCGGCATCGCGGCCATCGTCCTGTGGCGCGCCTCGATGGGCCCCACCGACCTCACCTACACACACGGCCCGCACCGCCTCCACCCCGGCGACATCATCGCCGTGGCCCCGGACGAGTCGACGGGCCCGGGCCTACGGGAACGCACGACGCGCCTGCTGCGACGGGTACAGGAGCAGGGCCTGACGGTGGCCAGGCTGGAGGACTACCTGTAGGACGCGTGCATCTCAGCCCGTCCGGCGATCGAGGACGAGGCCTCTTCAGGGCCGAATCGGGGGCCCCGGGGGCGGCAGCCCGGTACGGGACTCACGCGGGCGCGCAACGGCAAATGGGCCACTCACCCAGGCTGAAATCCCGCCGACGCGCCGCAGGCATTGGCACTCCGCTTGACCGAGTGCTAATCACGGTCATAGTCTCAGGTCTGGCACTCCCCCCTGGAGAGTGCCAACACGCGACGGGCAGGTCCGGCACCCGCGACGACGGATCCACCTGGTCGCCACCTCAGACAGTTAGCCCCGTGAGATCTCCGAAGGGGGAGGTCGGATCGTGACGACCACCAGCTCCAAGGTTGCCATCAAGCCGCTCGAGGACCGCATTGTGGTCCAGCCGCTCGACGCCGAGCAGACCACCGCCTCTGGCCTGGTCATCCCGGACACCGCGAAGGAGAAGCCCCAGGAGGGCGCTGTCCTCGCGGTGGGCCCGGGTCGCTTCGAGAACGGCGAGCGCCTGCCGCTCGACGTCAAGGTCGGCGACGTAGTCCTGTACAGCAAGTACGGCGGCACCGAGGTGAAGTACAACGGCGAGGAGTACCTCGTCCTCTCGGCTCGCGACGTGCTCGCGATCATCGAGAAGTAATTCACCCAGTTTTGCAGTGAACTGCGCTCCTGGCCCCGCGACTTTGTGAAGCCGGGTGCTGGGGGCGCAGTTCGTTTCTCCCACGTTTTCCGAGAGGGCTGAACCGCTCCCATGGCGAAGATCCTGAAGTTCGACGAGGACGCCCGTCGCGCCCTCGAGCGCGGCGTCAACAAGCTTGCCGACACGGTCAAGGTGACGATCGGCCCCAAGGGCCGCAACGTCGTCATCGACAAGAAGTTCGGCGCCCCCACCATCACCAACGACGGTGTCACGATCGCCCGCGAGGTCGAGCTCGACGACCCGTACGAGAACCTCGGTGCCCAGCTGGTGAAGGAGGTGGCGACCAAGACCAACGACATCGCGGGTGACGGTACGACCACCGCCACCGTGCTCGCCCAGGCGCTGGTGCGCGAGGGTCTGAAGAACGTCGCCGCGGGTGCCTCCCCGGCCGCCCTGAAGAAGGGCATCGACGCCGCCGTCAAGGCCATCTCCGACGATCTGCTGGCCACCGCCCGCCCGATCGACGAGAAGTCCGACATCGCCGCCGTCGCCGCGCTGTCCGCCCAGGACCAGCAGGTCGGCGAGCTCATCGCCGAGGCGATGGACAAGGTCGGCAAGGACGGTGTCATCACCGTCGAGGAGTCCAACACCTTCGGTCTGGAGCTGGACTTCACCGAGGGCATGGCCTTCGACAAGGGCTACCTGTCCCCGTACTTCGTGACGGACCAGGAGCGCATGGAGGCCGTCCTCGAGGACCCCTACATCCTCATCAACCAGGGCAAGATCTCCTCCATCGCCGACCTGCTGCCGCTGCTGGAGAAGGTCATCCAGACCAACTCCTCCCGCCCGCTGCTGATCATCGCCGAGGACCTCGAGGGCGAGGCCCTGTCGACCCTGGTCGTGAACAAGATCCGCGGCACCTTCAACGCGGTCGCCGTGAAGGCCCCCGGCTTCGGTGACCGTCGCAAGGCGATGCTGCAGGACCTCGCGGTCCTCACCGGCGCCACCGTCATCTCCGAAGAGGTCGGCCTCAAGCTCGACCAGGTCGGCGTCGACGTGCTCGGCTCCGCCCGCCGCGTCACCGTCACCAAGGACGACACCACGGTCGTCGACGGTGCCGGCGACTCCGCCGAGGTCCAGGGCCGCGTCGGCCAGATCAAGGCCGAGATCGAGAACACCGACTCCGACTGGGACCGCGAGAAGCTCCAGGAGCGCCTCGCGAAGCTGGCCGGCGGCGTGTGCGTGATCAAGGTCGGCGCCGCCACCGAGGTGGAGCTGAAGGAGAAGAAGCACCGCCTCGAGGACGCCATCTCCGCGACCCGCGCCGCGGTCGAGGAGGGCATCGTCTCCGGCGGTGGCTCCGCGCTCGTCCACGCCGCCAAGGTGCTCGAGGGCGGCCTCGGCAAGACCGGCGACGAGGCGACCGGCGTCGCCGTCGTCCGCCGCGCCGTCGTCGAGCCGCTGCGCTGGATCGCCGAGAACGCGGGCCTCGAGGGCTACGTCATCACCTCCAAGGTCGCCGAGCTCGACAAGGGCCAGGGCTTCAACGCCGCGACCGGCGAGTACGGCGACCTGGTCAAGGCCGGCGTCATCGACCCGGTCAAGGTCACCCGCTCCGCCCTGGAGAACGCCGCCTCCATCGCCTCCCTCCTCCTGACGACCGAGACCCTGGTCGTCGAGAAGAAGGAAGAGGAAGAGCCGGCCGCCGCGGGCCACTCCCACGGTCACTCCCACTGACGCAGCGCGTCGGTACACCGGCCCGGGTCGACAGACACTGACCCAGGTCGCAGGCACGGCAGAGGCCCGGCACCCCACGAACAAGGGGTGCCGGGCCTCTGCGTCGCCTACCGCTCCAGCGCGTCCAGCGCGCCCAGCTGCTCCATCAGCCCCAGCCGGTCGTACTGCCACCAGGCCTCGACGATCTTCCCGTCCTCCCGGCACCGGAAGACGGTCGTGCCGGTCATCCCGACCTGCTTCCCGGTCGCCGGGATCCCCATGAAGTCACCCTTGTGGGTGCCGCTCCAGGTCCACCGGTTGCACACGCGGTCACCCTGCTCGATCTGGTCGTCGAGGGAGAAGGCGAAGTCGAACCCGCCCCGCCACATCTCGACCTCCCGGCGCATCGCGTCCATCCCCATGGTGTCCTGCTCGTTGGCGGGATCGTGGTC
This sequence comes from Streptomyces sp. NBC_00080, assembly GCF_045041255.1. Classification (NCBI taxonomy): domain Bacteria; kingdom Bacillati; phylum Actinomycetota; class Actinomycetes; order Kitasatosporales; family Streptomycetaceae; genus Streptomyces; species Streptomyces sp. NBC_00080. The sequence continues at coordinate 3,860,208 of NZ_CP108235.1, read as the reverse complement.
GTGGTAGTCCTCGGCCAGCAGGCCGTCGAGCGGCGGCAGTGCGCCGCGGGTGCCGATCGCCTCGAAGAACCGCCGCGCCGTCCCGGCGTACAACTGCTCGTCCCGTACGACATCGAGATCCGTGAAGGTCGGCATCTCGTCGCACAGGGCCACCAGCTCCCGGAAGACCTTGTCGGTCTCCGGAAGGTTCGAGTTCCGCATCGCCTCCTCGTACGAGGGGAACTCCACGATCTCGATGAAGTGCGAGGCGTCCGAGCGGTCCTTGCCGACCACGGCGTGCGACGCGGTCCGCTTGCCCCTGGTCTGTTCGACCCAGGTGTCCATCAGCCGGTCCATCTCGTCGAACCGGCTGGTCTTGCAGTCGATGAGCTGTACGAACGTCATGACGCCGCCTCCGGCCCCCCTGGGTCCGGTCCCTGTCACGCCCATTTTCCCACCGGAGCGCCGACGCCACCCGCCCACCGCCGGGCCCGCTACCGGGGCCCGTACTTCCGGCCCGTCCTCGAACTGATCCCGCCCAGCAGCGAGCGGGGCGTCACCTTCACCAGGCCCATCAGCGCCTTGTAGCGCGGGTCGGGGATCGACAGCGACTTCCCGCGCGCCAGGTCGTGCAGCGCCGCCGCGACAAGCTTGTCCGCGTCCAGCCACATCCAGCCCGGGATGTTGTCCGTGCCCATCCCGGCCCGCTCGTGGAACTCCGTGCGCACGAACCCCGGGCACAGCGCCATCAGCCGCACCCCGCTGCCTGCCAGGTCCTTCGCCGCGCCCTGGGTGAACTGCACGACCCAGGCCTTGGACGCCCCGTACGTCCCGCGCGGTACGAAGGCAGCCACCGAGGCCACGTTGACGACACCACCGCGCCCGCGCTCGCGCATCGCCGCCGTCGCCGCGGACGTCAGCCGCAGCACCGCCTCGCAGTGCACCTTGAGCATCTTCAGCTCGTCGGCCATGGACACGTCGAGGTAGCGGCCCTTGTTCCCGAAGCCGGCGTTGTTGATCAGCAGGTCGACGGGGTTCTTGCGGTCACCGAGCCGGGCGGCCACCGCCTCGATGCCCTCGTCCGTGGCGAGGTCGGCCGTCAGCACCTCCGCCTCGATGCCGTGCCGGTCGTGCAACTCGGTCGCCTGCTCGCGCAGCCGCTTGATGTCCCGTGCCACGAGGACGAGATCATGCCCGTCCGCCGCCAGTCTGCGCGCGAACGCGGCACCGATGCCCGCGGTCGAACCCGTAATCAGAGCCGTTGTCATGGCAGAAGATTAGTGACCCGGAGTACCGGCGGCCGTTCTCTGCACGCGGCCTCCCGAAGGTGAAGACCCCGTGCGTACACCCGCGCCCGCCGCGCCGCGCCCCGCCCCGCGAAACGGGCTCGGCTGACGCCGACTCAGCACCCGGAACCGTCACCGGACTTGTCCCCGGATCCGGCCCCGGACCGGTCCGGAACCTGTCCCGGACCCGCCCGACGGCCAAGCCGCGGAGCTGCCGATCCGGGCCACGCCCGTCGCCCCGAACCGGCCCCGGGACCCGGAGTGGCCCCCGACCCGGACAAGCTTCCGGACCCGGACCGGCCCCGGACCCCGGACTAGTCCCCGGCCCGGGGCCCCTCCCCGCCCCCGTACTTCGCCACGTACTCCCGGGCCGCCGCCAGTGACTCCGCGTGCAGGGCCTCGCCCGCCGCGAGCAGCCGGGGCAGCAGCTCCCGGTGCGTGGTGGCGGCCTGGAACTGCATCCTGGCCGTCACCTCGTGCTCCGGCAGGTGGACGATCCGCACCGGATCCCCCGCGCGGATCTCACCCGGCACGACGACCCGCAGATAAGCGCCCGTGGCCGCCTTCTCGGTGAACCGCCGCACCCATCGCTTCTCGCCCACGTGGCCCTGGAAGGTGCGGCACGGTATCCGCCCGGACGTCACCTCCAGCACCACCTCGGGGCCGATCCGCCAGCGCTCGCCGATCCGCGCGCCGGAGACGTCGAGACCCGTGGTGGTGAGGTTCTCGCCGAACGCGCCGTTGGCCAGCGTGCGCCCCAGCTCGCGCTCCCAGTCGTCGAGGTCCTCGCGGGCGACGGCGTACACCGCCTGGTCGTCGCCGCCGTGGTGGCGCAGGTGGCACACGGTGTCCCCGGCCAGTCCGCTCCCCCCGACCCCCTTGGGGCCGGGTGCCGCGACCCGCACGGGTCCCTCGACCGGCCGCTTGTCGATCCCGGTCAGGCCCTGCGGCTGGTCGGTGTACGGCACGGCCTTCGGGCGGCCCAGATTGACAGACAGAAGCCTCATAGCGGCACGGTACGAGCCCGGGGGTCAAAGTGTCGACGCATTATTCGCGCGACTGTCCAAGGCTCGCTTATGCTCGGCGAATGATCGAGGCCCGTCATCTCCGCGTCCTGCGTGCCGTGGCCGCCACCGGCTCCTTCTCGGCGGCCGGGCGCGAACTGGGCTGCACCCAGCCAGCCGTCAGCCAGCAGATGAAGGCGCTGGAGGCGTCCGTCGGCACCCCCCTGCTGATCCGCAGCGGACGCGAGATGCGGCTGACCCAGGCGGGCGAGGCCCTCGTCCGGCACGCGGCCGGCATCCTGTCCGGACTGACCGCCGCCGAGGAGGAGGTCGCCGCCATCGCGGGGCTGCGCGCCGGCCGGGTCCGTCTGGTGTCCTTTCCCAGCGGCAGCTCCACCCTCGTCCCCACCGCCCTCGCCGCCCTGCGCGCGGCCCACCCCGGTACCCGGGTCTCCCTGGAGGAGGCCGAGCCGCCGAAGTCGGTCGAGCTGCTCCGCGAGGGCGACTGCGACATCGCTCTCGCCTTCCGCTACGAACGCGCGACGGGCACCCGCGACGCCGAGCAGGCAGGCGAAGGCGAGTGGGACGACCTGGTCGTACGGCCGCTGCTGACGGACCGGCTGGTCGCCCTCGTCCCCGAACGGCACCGCCTCGCGCGCACGGGACCCTCGGGGTCCGTCGCCATCGGCGACCTCGCCGGCGAACCGTGGATCGCGGGCTGTCCGCGCTGCCGCGGCCAGCTGGTCCAGGTGTGCGAGAGCGCGGGCTTCACGCCGCGCATCGACTTCGCGACCGACGACTATCCGGCGGTGGTCGGCCTGGTGGGCGCCGGCCTCGGCGTCGCCGTGCTGCCCCAGCTCGCGATCGAGTCCGTCCGGCCGCGTGGTGCCCGCGCGGTGACCCTGGAACCGGCGGTGCGGCGGGAGATCGTCGCGCTCACGCTGCCCGACCTGGCCCAGGTGCCGGCGGTGTCGGCCACGCTGGAGCAGCTGGGGCGGGCGGCGGCGCGCCTCGGCTGACAGCAACCGAAAACGGCGGGCACACGTGTGTGCCCGCCGTTTTGGAACCGCCGCTTCACAGCGCCTTGCAGAAACGTTCCTTCATGTGTTCGAGGAAGCGTCTCTCGCGCCCGACGACGCCGACACCAGGCGATTGCGCGCCCGGCCCATCAGCTCCTCGCGCTCGTCCTCGGTCAACCCGCCCCACACGCCGTACGGCTCGCGTACCGCCAGCGCGTGCGCCGCGCACTGCGCGCGGACCGGGCACCTCATGCAGACCTCCTTGGCCGAGTTCTCTCGAGCGCTCCGAGCCGCCCCGCGCTCACCCTCCGGATGGAAGAAGAGCGAACTGTCCACCCCGCGGCAGGCAGCCAGGAGCTGCCAGTCCCACAGGTCCGCGTTCGGTCCGGGAAGGCGGGAGAAATCTGCCATTGCGTGACCCCTTGTAGCCGTTCAGAGCGGATACGGTGCCCACGACCGTACAACTACGATCTAAGGAGATGAAAATATGACTCATTGCGAATCTAGCCTCAGACACCAGTAAAAGGGAAGAAATGGGGCTGAATGGGGCATCGCTTGTGATGAAAGCTTGAGGGTCCGCGTGGGCATCTCCTCTGTATCCGCCCCCTCACGTAGAGTGCCGAAGAATGCATGCGGCCCCGTAACTCTTTCGAGTGACCGTCGTTGAGAGTGCGGTGGCGGTTGAAAACACAAACGCTCGGGCAGGCGTCCGAGACGGTCGACCGCACAGGTGACGATTCGTAACAGCCTGGAGGCACAAGGTGACGCGCATCAGCTGCGGAGGGCGGCCATGACTTCCGTCCTCGTCTGCGACGACTCCCCGCTTGCCCGAGAGGCGCTCCGCCGCGCGGTCGCGACCGTGCCCGGCGTCGAGCGCGTGACGACGGCGGCCAACGGCGAGGAAGTCCTCCGCCGCTGGGGTGCCGACCGCTCGGACCTGATTCTGATGGACGTACGCATGCCCGGACTGGGCGGCGTCGAGACCGTGCGGCGGCTTCTGTCCGCCGACCCCGGAGCACGCATCATCATGCTGACCGTCGCGGAGGACCTCGACGGCGTCGCCCTCGCGGTGGCCGCCGGCGCCCGCGGCTATCTGCACAAGGACGCCTCGCGCGCGGAACTGCGGGCGACCGTCACGCAGGCACTCGCCGACCCGACCTGGCGGCTCGCCCCGCGCCGGCTGCGCTCGGCCGAGATGGGCGCCGCGCCCACGCTCACCGCGCGTGAGATTCAGGTCCTCGAGGGCATGAGCCACGGCCGCTCCAACGCGGAGATCGGCCGTGAGCTGTTCCTCTCCGAGGACACCGTCAAGACGCACGCCCGCCGGCTCTTCAAGAAGCTCGGCGCCTCGGACCGCGCGCACGCGGTGGCGCTCGGCTTCCGGTGGGGACTGGTCCGTTAGGGCGCGTCCGCGCCCTCCCGTCCCTTGCCGCCCGTCCTTGCGGGTCCGGAGCGGGACGGGGCCCGGTCCGGTTCGAGGCGGGGCGGCCCCCGGCCGTCCGGCAGATCCGACCGGGTTCGGGTGACATCCGTCATTCAGTGAGGAGAGCGGGGTCATGGGCGAACCTCCCTGCTCAGACGCGGTGCGGAGGCCGGACGAGGATCCCTCCCACCGCACGGCGGACGGGGGCGGCACAGGCTCTCGCCGGGTGCCCGCTGCTCGTTTCGCCGCGGATGCCGCATCCTTGAGGTGTGGAGTTCCTCGGGGACGAGTCGGTCGAGCGGGAGGGGAGGGCGCAGGGGATGAGTTCCGGCGCACCTGCTCATAACGCTTCGGTGCACAACGACGGGCACGGTGCCGCGGCCGGTCCGGCCGCAGTGCACCATGGACCGATGCGCGATGACGAGGCGGTCACTGCCGTGGGGACGATCGGGTCGCTCGTCCATCGCGCCGTGGACGGCGACGAGCAGGCCACCCACGACCTGCTGGCCCATGTCCACCCCCTGGCACTGCGCTACTGCCGCACCCGGCTGTCCCGGCTGCCCGGCGACGCGCGCCACTTCGTGGAGGACCTCGCCCAGGAGGTCTGTGTCGCGGTTCTCCTCGCGCTGCCCCGTTACCGGGACACCGGCAGGCCGTTCGAGGCCTTCGTCTTCGCCATTGCCGCACACAAGGTCGCCGACCTCCAGCGCGCCGCGATGCGCCACCCGGGCTCGACGGCGGTCCCCTCCGACGAGATGCCCGAGCGGCCGGACGACTCACTCGGCCCCGAGGAGCGCGCCCTGCTCAGCAGCGATGCGGAGTGGGCCAAGAAGCTCATGGCCAACCTGCCGGAGAACCAGCGGGAGCTGCTCCTGCTGCGGATCGCCGTGGGCCTCACCGCCGAGGAGACCGGCCAGATGTTGGGAATGTCACCCGGAGCGGTCCGCGTGGCCCAGCACCGGGCACTGAGCAGACTGCGCGCACTCGCCGAGCAGTAGCAGTCCGCAGCAGCCCCTTCGGAACAGGCGTCGATGAACAGGGCGCCGACCGTTTCCGTACGAACATACGAAGCCCGGAGTCACGCTCGACCGTGGAATTCGGGAGGTGCGCTTCCCGTTAGCATGGACATCCGCACCGATCAAGGCCATTTGGGGAAGGTGTCATGACTGCCAACGTCGACGGAGTGCCCGGAAAATTCGCGACCCTCGGGCTCACCTACGACGACGTGCTGCTGCTGCCGGGCCCGTCGGACATGGCTCCCGACGAGATCGACACCGCCTCGTACGTCTCCAAGAACGTGCGGGTGAACATCCCGCTCCTGTCCGCCGCCATGGACAAGGTCACCGAATCGCGCATGGCGATCGCGATGGCCCGCCAGGGCGGCGTCGGTGTTCTGCACCGCAATCTCTCCATCGAGGACCAGGCCAACCAGGTCGACCTCGTGAAGCGCTCCGAGTCCGGCATGGTGACCGACCCGATCACCATCCACCCGGAGGCCACGCTCGCCGAGGCCGACGCGCTGTGCGGAAAGTTCCGCATCAGCGGCGTCCCGGTCACCGACGGCAACAAGCGGTTGCTCGGCATCGTCACCAACCGCGACATCGCCTTCGAGACCGACCGCACGCGCCGTGTGCACGAGGTCATGACGCCGATGCCGCTGGTCACCGGCAAGGTCGGCATCTCCGGTGTCGAGGCCATGGAGCTGCTGCGCAAGCACAAGATCGAGAAGCTTCCGCTGGTCGACGACGAGGGCGTCCTCAAGGGCCTCATCACGGTCAAGGACTTCGTCAAGGCGGAGAAGTACCCGCACGCCGCGAAGGACGCCGAGGGCCGTCTGCTGGTCGGCGCCGCCGTCGGCGTCGCCGGTGACTCCTTCGAGCGGGCCCAGGCCCTGATCGAGCGCGGCGTCGACTTCATCGTCGTGGACACCGCCCACGGCCACTCGCGGCTCGTCGGCGACATGATCGCCAAGATCAAGTCGAACCACACGCGGGTGGACGTCATCGGCGGCAACATCGCCACCCGCGACGGCGCCAAGTCCCTGGTGGACGCGGGCGCCGACGCCATCAAGGTCGGCGTCGGTCCGGGCTCCATCTGTACGACCCGCGTGGTCGCCGGCATCGGCGTCCCGCAGGTCACCGCCATCTACGAGGCCGCGCTCGCCGCCAAGGAGGCCGGTGTCCCGGTCATCGGCGACGGCGGCCTGCAGTACTCCGGCGACATCGCCAAGGCCCTGGTCGCGGGCGCCGACACGGTGATGCTGGGTTCGCTGCTCGCGGGCTGCGAGGAGTCGCCGGGCGAGCTGCTGTTCATCAACGGCAAGCAGTTCAAGTCGTACCGCGGTATGGGCTCCCTGGGCGCCATGCAGACCCGCGGCGAGCGCAAGTCGTTCTCCAAGGACCGCTACTTCCAGGAGGGCGTCGCCTCCGACGAGCAGCTGATCCCCGAGGGCATCGAGGGTCAGGTGCCCTACCGCGGCCCGCTGTCCTCCGTCGTCCACCAGCTGGTCGGCGGTCTGCGCCAGTCGATGTTCTACGTCGGCGGCCGGACCGTGCCGGAGCTCCAGGACAACGGCCGCTTCGTCCGCATCACGTCCGCGGGCCTCAAGGAGAGCCACCCGCACGACATCCAGATGACGGTCGAGGCGCCGAACTACAGCCGCAAGTGACCCCCACGCGCGCGTGAAGCGTTCGTAAGGCGTACCGAGGGCGGCCCCCAAGACTCCGGGGCCGCCCTTGTCGTACCCGTCGGCGATACTGGAAGACGCTGCAACGCATCAGGGAAAGGCCACACACGTGACTGAGATCGAGATCGGGCGCGGCAAGCGCGGCCGCCGGGCGTACGCCTTCGACGACATCGCCGTCGTCCCCAGCCGCCGTACCCGGGACCCGAAGGAGGTCTCGATCGCCTGGCAGATCGACGCCTACCGGTTCGAGCTGCCCTTCCTGGCCGCCCCCATGGACTCGGTCGTCTCCCCGGCCACCGCCATCCGCATCGGCGAGCTGGGCGGCCTCGGCGTCCTCAACCTCGAGGGCCTGTGGACCCGGCACGAGGACCCGCAGCCGCTGCTCGACGAGATCGTCGAGCTGGACGCGCAGACCGCGACCCGCCGCCTCCAGGAGATCTACGCGGCCCCCATCAAGGAGGAGCTGATCGGGCAGCGCATCAAGGAGGTGCGCGACTCGGGCGTGGTCACCGCGGCCGCGCTCTCCCCGCAGCGCACGGCCCAGTTCTCCAAGGCCGTCGTGGACGCGGGCGTGGACATCTTCGTCATCCGCGGCACGACCGTGTCGGCGGAGCACGTCTCCGGCTCGCACGAGCCGCTGAACCTGAAGCAGTTCATCTACGAGCTCGACGTGCCGGTGATCGTCGGCGGCTGCGCCACCTACACGGCGGCCCTGCACCTGATGCGCACGGGCGCCGCGGGCGTCCTGGTCGGCTTCGGCGGCGGCGCGGCGCACACCACGCGCAACGTGCTGGGCATCCAGGTCCCGATGGCGACGGCGGTCGCGGACGTGGCGGCGGCCCGCCGCGACTACATGGACGAGTCCGGCGGCCGGTACGTGCACGTGATCGCGGACGGCGGCGTCGGCTGGTCCGGCGACCTGGCCAAGGCGATCGCCTGCGGCGCCGACTCGGTGATGATGGGCTCGCCGCTCGCGCGCGCGACCGACGCGCCGGGCCGCGGCCACCACTGGGGCATGGAGGCGGTCAACGAGGAGCTGCCGCGCGGGCAGAAGGTCGACCTCGGAACGGTCGGCACCATCGAGGAGGTCCTCACGGGCCCCTCGCACACGCCCGACGGCTCGATGAATCTCTTCGGCGCCCTGCGCCGCGCCATGGCCACGACCGGCTACAGCGAGCTCAAGGAGTTCCAGCGCGTCGAGGTGACGGTCGCGGACTCGGTGCACCGGCGATAGGCGCTTTTCCGTAGGACGTCGGCAGGGGCCGGTCAACTCACTCGGGTGAGGTGGCCGGCCCCTTTCGCATGCCCTTTCCCCTGCCCGCGTGAACCGGGGCGGGTCGGGACAGGGGCGCGCGGTTGCGTTCGGGACGGAACCGGTCTGGTCAGGGGGGTCGCGGGCGACAGCGTCCGGGTCGGCGCCCCAGATGTGTGGGGTGCCCCCTTCCAAGGACATCGCTCCGGACCCCGGCCCTCGGGGCCCGGCCCGAGTTCCTGAACGTGTCGTCCACCGGGTCATGGGCGGCGTCGTGGAAGGGGGCGCCCATGGGACGTCACCGCAAGCCCACCGCTGGGACCGACTCCGTCTTCGGACGGTGCAGTGCCGGAGGAGGTGGATCTTGCGTCTTTTCGGATGGTGAGCGGCCGCCCCCAAGCACACTAGGGGCGGACACTCCGTGATCCATCCTGGAGCCTGCCGCAGTATCGGCTGCGGTGGGCTCCACCTGTTTTCGGATGGTGAGCGGCCGCCCCCGAGCACACTAGGGGCGGACACTCCGTGATCCATCCTGGAGCCTGCCCCAGTGGCCACTGCGGTGGGCTCCACCTGTTTCGTACGTTACCGGCGGGCCGTGCCGTACGCCACCAGCCCCCGGAGCCCGGGACGGCCGTGCGCGCTCCGTTTCACAACCGGTGCGCCGCCCCCGTAGGGGTGGCTCCCCGCGTGTCCAGCAGCAGCTGCGCCTTCACCGACAGGCCCTGGAGGTCGTACGTCCGGTGCTGCTGGAGGAGGATCGTCAGGTCGGCGTCGGCGGCGGCCTCGTAGAGGGAGTCGGCGCGCGGCACGGGGCGGTCCAGGACGCTCCAGGACGGGACGTGCGGATCGTTGTAGCTGACGGCGGCGCCGAGCTCCATCAGGCGGATCGCGACCTCGCGCGCGGGGGTGTTCTGCTGGTCGGCGAGGTCCGGCTTGTAGGTGACGCCGAGCAGCAGCACGCGTGCGCCCCGGGCCGACTTGCCGTGCTCGTTGAGGAGGGCGGCGGCGCGCTGGACGACGTAGCGGGGCATGCGGCTGTTGACCTGTTGGGCGAGTTCGACCATGCGCAGCGGGCTGCCGGGGTGGCCGGTGCGGTCCAGGGGGACGGAGTGGCCGCCCACGCCGGGGCCGGGGCGGAAGGTCTCGAAGCCGAAGGGCTTGGTCTCCGCGCAGCGGACGACATCCCACAGGTCGACGCCCAGGTCGTGGCAGAGGACGGCCATCTCGTTGACGAGGGCGATGTTGACGTGGCGGAAGTTGGTCTCCAGGAGCTGCACGGTCTCGGCCTCCCGCAGGCCACGCGCGCGTACCACCTTGTCGGTGAGGCGGCTGTAGAAGGCGGCGGCGGACTCGGTGCAGGCGGGGGTGAGGCCGCCGATGACCTTCGGGGTGTTGGCCGGGTTGAAGGCGCGGCTGCCGGGGTCGACCCGGCTGGGGGAGTAGGCGAGGTGGAAGTCGCGTCCCGCGCGAAGGCCGGAGGTCTCCTCCAGCAGCGGCCGCAGGAACTCCTCCGTGGCCCCGGGGTACACGGGCGACTCGAGGATCACGGTGGTGTGCGGGCGCAGGTGTCCGGCGAGGGTGCGGGCGGCCGTCTCCAGCTGGCTCAGGTCGAGTCCGCCGTCCGCGTCGCGCGGGGTGGGGGCGCAGATGACGGCGGTGCGTACCCGGCCCAGCTCTGCCGGGTTGGTGGCGGGCCGGAAGCCTCCCGAGAGCATCCGGCGCAGTTCGGCGGGGCTGAGAGAGCCGGCCTCGGGGCCGGTGCGGTAGCCGATGGTGGGGATTCCGGCGGCCACGGCGGCCTGGGCCAAGGGCAGGCCGAACGGGCCGAGTCCGATGACGGCGAGATCTGCGGGCATGGCGTATGCCGTCCTTCCCAGTAACCGAGGTGGGACAGGTGCGCAAGCCCGGTGGACAGAGTGGACGAGCGCAATGTCAGACTAGGAGTAAATATGACCGTTATGCGGGATTGATCGACTGTGTTGGCCGGTTGTGTCGACCGGCCTGCTCGGGCGGTGTGCCGACCTGCGATGACCGGCCGTGTCGTCCGCCGCGCTCTCCGCCGTGTTCTCCGGAAGGCCGGTTCGGGTTCCGTGAGAGTTGTCCACAGGCTGGGGGCGAGTGGTGGCTGAAGCCGGGCATCAAGGTCAGAATTTGGGCATGAGGGATACGAACCGGATCTCGCCCTGAGGGTGCGGCCGGCGCGACCTACAGCGGGAGGCAGTGGTGAGGACAGCGACACTGGGGCCGGCGCAGCGAGCCGAGTCACTGGCAGCCATGGCCGAGCGGGAGCTGGACGTGCTGGTGGTGGGAGCCGGTGTGGTCGGCGCGGGCACCGCCCTGGACGCCGTGACGCGCGGCCTGTCCACGGGGCTGGTCGAGGCGCGCGACTGGGCGTCGGGCACGTCGAGCCGGTCGAGCAAGCTGATCCACGGTGGCCTGCGCTATCTGGAGATGCTCGACTTCGCACTCGTCCGGGAGGCGCTGAAGGAGCGCGGGCTGCTGCTGGAGCGGCTCGCTCCGCACCTCGTGAAGCCCGTGCCCTTCCTGTACCCGCTCCAGCACAAGGGCTGGGAACGGCTGTACGCCGGTTCCGGCGTCGCGCTCTACGACGCGATGTCCATGGCCCGCGGGCACGGCAGGGGCCTGCCGACGCACCGCCACCTGACCCGCGGTCATGCCCTGCGGGTCGCCCCCGCCTTGAAGAAGGACGCGCTGGTCGGCGCGTTGCAGTACTACGACGCCCAGATGGACGACGCCCGCTTCGTCGCCACCCTCGTGCGCACGGCCGTGGCCTACGGGGCCAAGGCGGCCAACCGCGCGCGGGTGACGGGCTTCCTCCGCGAGGGCGAACGTGTCGTCGGCGCGCGGGTGCAGGACGTCGAGGGCGGCGGGGAGTACGAGATCCGCGCCCGGCAGGTCGTCAACGCCACAGGTGTGTGGACCGACGACACCCAGGCGATGGTGGGGGAGCGCGGGCAGTTCCACGTCCGGGCGTCCAAGGGCATCCACCTCGTCGTTCCGAGGGACCGGATCAGCTCGTCCACCGGTCTGATCCTGCGCACCGAGAAGTCCGTGCTGTTCGTCATCCCGTGGGGCCGGCACTGGATCATCGGCACCACCGACACCGACTGGGACCTCGACAAGGCCCACCCGGCCGCCTCCAGCGCGGATATCGACTATCTGCTGGAGCATGTGAACTCGGTCCTGCGGGTGCCGTTGACCCGCGACGACGTCGAGGGCGTGTACGCCGGGCTGCGGCCGCTGCTGGCCGGCGAGTCCGACGCCACCAGCAAGCTGTCGCGGGAGCACACCGTCGCGCATCCGGTGCCGGGGCTGGTGGTCGTGGCGGGCGGCAAGTACACGACGTACCGGGTGATGGCGAAGGACGCCGTCGACGAGGCGGTGCGCGGGCTCGACCAGCGGGTCGCCGACTGCGTCACGGAGGACGTGCCGCTGATGGGCGCGGAGGGCTACCGGGCGCTGTGGAACGCGCGGGCGCGGATCGCCGCGCGGACCGGGCTGCACGTGGTGCGGGTGGAGCATCTGCTGAACCGCTTCGGGGCGATGGCGGAGGAGGTGCTGGACCTCATCATCGCCCACCCGACGCTGGGCGAGCCGCTCCAGTTCGCCGACGACTACCTGCGCGCCGAGATCGTCTACGCCGCCTCGCACGAGGGAGCGCGGCACCTGGACGACGTCCTGACGCGCCGCACCCGCATCTCCATCGAGACCTTCGACCGCGGCACGCGCAGCGCCCGAGAGGCCGCCGAGCTGATGGCGCCGGTCCTCGGCTGGGACAAGGACCACATCGAGCGCGAGGTGCAGCACTACGAGAAGCGGGTGGAGGCCGAGCGCGAGTCCCAGCGCCAGCCCGACGACCTGACGGCGGACGCGGCACGCCTGGGAGCACCGGACATCGTGCAGCTCTGACGTTCCGTTTCCCTGCCCGCCCGGGTCCCGCCCGGTCCTCGTCCGGGTCCTGCCCGGCCGCGTCGGGCCGGGGCCTGTCGGGTTCGGCTTTCGCATGGTCGTTTCACTCGAACGGGTGTAGCGATCCGGGATCTCCGTTCGGCACCGGCTCGTTCTACGTATTGCGAGGGCAGAACTCGGCGGCGAGCAGGGCCGGTTCGAGGGCGGGGTCTGCGATCGCCGTCGTGTTCACCCGAAACGTGAGGACACGCCGACCGTCGACGGTGGCCGCGGTGCGCACGTAGCTGCCGGAGATCCGGCCGTTGTGCCCCCACACCGTGACGCCGCACGGGAGCTTCGCGGGGAACAGGCCCATGCCGTACGAGCCGTGTGCGGTACGGGCGTCGAGCATCTCGCGCAGCCGGCGCGGGGGCAGCAGTTCGCCGCCGAGCAGCGCCGCGTAGAAGCGGTCCAGGTCGGTGAGCGTGGTCACCAGTTCGCCCGCGGCCCCGGCCACCCGCGGGTCGAGTTCGGTGACATCGGTCCCGTCCGGGTCGTAGGCGCGGCCGTGCGGGGAGGGCAGAGAGGTGCGGGAGCCTGGGAAGGAGGTGTCCGTCAGGCGCAGGGGAGCGATGATCCGCCGCTCCGCCTCCGTGGCGTACGAGCGGCCGGTGACCTGCTCGACCACCAGGCCGAGCAGGACGTAGTTGGTGTTGGAGTAGGCGAAGCGGCCGCGGTCGGCCGGAGGGTGGGTGACAGCGATACGGACGGCTTGCAGCGGGAGTACGGGGACGGTGCCCTCGGTGTCCCGGGTGAAGTCGTACAGGCCACTGGTGTGGGTGAGCAGGGAACGCAGGGTCAGCGCGCGCCCGTCGTTGCCCGCCCCGCGCACCAGGCCCGGCAGGTGCGACTCCACCGTGTCGGACAGTGACAGCCGGTGCTCGGCGGCCAGTTGGAGCACGACGGTCGCGAGGAAGGTCTTGGTGATACTGCCGGCCCGGAAGTGGTCGGACCGGGAGACGCCCGGGCCCGCCTCCGCGTAGCGGGTGCCGCTCTCCTCGCGGGCCAGCAGGGCGGCGGCGGGCGCCTTGCCCCGGGTGAGGAGCAGCGGCAGGAGGGAGTCCGTGGCGGGCACGGGGGTCGCCTGTGAGCCGGTCGTGAACAGGCCGAGGAGCGCGAGCGACACGGGTACGGCCACCATGCTGCGAAGCGGTCGCATCATGACTCCTCCCTTCTTCTCTTCACTCCCGGCAGGCTCATCATCCAGGGCCGGTCGCGCCTCACTTCATCGGGTCCCCGACCGACGAAAGGGGCTCGTGGGGGCTCCGTGGCCGGAGCGTGCTGCACCTTCTGGCCGGAATGCACCGCTCCTGAGTGCGGCCGGGAGGGGATGAGAGGCACCCTGGGCGTCGGGCACTTGTCGGGTGAGGGACAATGGAGGCTCTGTCAGGGCGGGTTGCATGAGGGGACGCATGTCGGAGGCGGAGCGGGCGGGAGCATCCCGTCAGGACAAGAGCGCACGTCTCCTCGCCGGGCGGTACCGGCTGGGAGACGTACTCGGCCGCGGCGGCATGGGGACGGTGTGGCGCGCCGAGGACGAGACCCTCGGACGCACGGTCGCCGTCAAGGAGCTGCGGTTCCCGGGGAACATCGACGAGGACGAGAAGCGCCGGCTGATCACGCGGACGCTGCGCGAGGCGAAGGCCATCGCGCGGATCCGCAACAACAGCGCGGTGACGGTCTTCGACGTGGTCGAGGAGGACGACCGGCCGTGGATCGTGATGGAACTCGTCGAGGGCAAGTCGCTCGCCGAGGTCATCCGTGAGGACGGCGTGCTGGAGCCGAAGCGTGCTGCGGAGGTCGGGCTGGCCATTCTCGACGTGCTGCGTTCGGCGCACCGCGAGGGCATCCTGCACCGTGACGTGAAGCCGTCGAACGTGCTGATCGCCGAGGACGGCCGGGTCGTGCTCACCGACTTCGGTATCGCGCAGGTCGAGGGCGACCCGTCGATCACCTCCACCGGCATGCTCGTGGGCGCGCCTTCGTACATCTCCCCGGAGCGGGCCCGCGGTCACAAGCCGGGCCCGGCGGCCGACCTGTGGTCGCTCGGCGGTCTGCTGTACGCGGCGGTCGAGGGCTCGCCCCCGTACGACAAGGGTTCGGCGATCGCCACGCTCACCGCGGTGATGACCGAGCAGTTGGAGGAGCCGAAGAACGCGGGTCCGCTGAAGGACGTCATCTACGGCCTGCTCACCAAGGATCCCGCGCGGCGGCTCGACGACGCCGGTGCGCGGGCGATGTTCAACGCGGTGCTGCACGCGCCCGAGCCGCGGCACGCCGAGCCGGCGGACGCGACGAAGGTCGTGCCGTTGCCGGTGCTGCCGGAGGCCGCCGGAGACAGGGGCAGTTCGGCGGGCACCGAGGCGGGCGAGAAGCTGCGCGGCGCGTTCCGCTCCGTGCGCAAGGCCGCCGTCGCGGCGGGCGCCGCGACCTCGGCGGCCGCGGCCCGCGCCAAGTCGACGAACGGCACGAGTGCTTCCGGTTCAGTGGGGGCGCCCGAGACGCGGAAGAGCGGTACGCAGCAGGACGGTGCGCAGCGGAGTGGCGCGGGCCGGGGTACCGGGGCCACCGCCGCCGCTCCGTCCGCCGCCGCGCCCGCGGCCCCGGTCTCCCGGGCCGCGAAGGGGTCGGCGCCGGCCCCGGCGTCCGGGCCGGTGTCCGGTGCGGCGCAGGCTTCGCCGTCCGTGCCGGCGGCGCGTTCCGGTTCCGATTCCGGTTCGGGCACAGGTGCTGGTGCTGGTGCTGGTTCCGGGGGTAATGGCGGCGGGGCCGGGCGGAGTTCCGGGTGGCCCGTGATGACGCCGCCGGATCTGCCGCCGCGGTCCGTGCCCAGGGCACCGCTGACCGATGTGGTGCCCAAGCGGACGCTGGTGATCATCGCCGTCGTGGTGGCGCTCGCGGTGCTCGGTACCGTGCTGGCCCTCACCCTCGGCGGTGGTGACGACACCGCCGGCGGCGCGAAGGGCGGCGGCGGTTCCCGGGCGGTGGCCGGCGGGAGCGCGAGCGCGAGCACGAGTACGAGCGCCGACACCAAGGAGGACGAGGACAACGGGACCCGTACGGACGGCTCGTCGTCCTCGGAGTCCGCCGCGTCCTCCGGTTCCGCGTCCGGCGGAACCTCCGCGTCCGGGGGTGCCGGATCCGGTGTCTCCGCGTCCGGGGACAGCAGGACGACGACGTACAAGGGCGGTCAGGGGTACTCGATCGGGCTGCCCACGGGGTGGAAGTACCAGTCCTCGGACTCCGCGGGCGATCGTTTCACCGGGCCCGACGGACAGAAGCTGCTCGTCGCCTGGACGACCACGCCCAAGGGTGATCCCGTCGCCGACTGGAAGAACCAGGAGCGCTACATGACGCGCTCTCAGTACAAGAAGATCCGAATAGAGGCGGTGGACTACCGCGGCTGGAACACGGCCGACTGGGAGTTCACCTACACGGACGGCGGGACGGCGTACCGCACCATCGACCGCGGCTTCGTCGTGAACGACAGCCTCGGGTACGCGCTGATGTACACGGCCAAGTCCGCCGCCTGGGGTACCGACCTGCGGCAGACCACGTGGACGACGTTGACGGAGACGTTCACGCCCAAGAAGTAGCGGCCGCCGAGTGGCCGCGTTCGGGCGTGAGATCTGGCATCCCCTCTTTGCGAGTTGCCTCCGGCACGTATCGTGAGTGCTTGCGGACCGTACGCATCCAGCTATACGGCCGGATACGGCTGTAACGGCACGCAACGCGAACGGAATTGACCGACCGGGCGGCCGGGGGAGGCAACGTGGACGACTACGCGGGTCGAGTACTCGTCGACCGCTACCGCCTGCCGTTGCCGCCCTCCGACGAGTACGAACTCACCGAGACGCGCGCCTTCGACACCTACAGCGGGCAGGAAGTCCTGGTTCGCCAGGTGCCGTTGCCGGAGGTCGTCGAGGCCGAGGTGCTCGACGCGGAGGGGTTGCCCGAGGGCTTCACGGCGCGCGAACGCGGGGCACGGGGGCCGAGGCCACGGGGCGTGGGTGTGGGCGAGGGGACGCGACGGCCCGCCGACCCCGTCGTCCGGCGTGCCATGGAGGCGGCGCAGGCCACGGCGAGCATTCCCGACCATCCGCGGCTCGACCAGGTCTTCGACGTGTTCGCCGAGGGCGGCTCGCTGTGGATAGTGAGTGAACTGGTGGCCGCTCGGCCACTGTCGGCACTGCTCGCCGAGAAGCCCCTGACGCCGTACCGCGCGGCCGAGGTCGCCTCCGACGTGCTCATGGCACTGCGGGTGCTGCACGCCCACGGCTGGGTGCACCGGAACATCACCGCGCGCACGGTCCTCGTCTGCGACGACGGGCGGGTCATGCTGACCGGCCTGGCGGTCGGCGCGGCGGAAGAGGCGCTGTGCGGGTACGACCCGGTGCCGGCGCCGGACGCGGCGGAGCGTGAGCGGGCCGCGGCGGCCCGGGGGAACGGAGACGCGGGCGGCCACGGCGGCAGCGTCGTCGGGCCCCGGACTTCCGCGACTCCGCCCCGACAGGGACAGGACGGACCGGGCGCTCTCGGCGGCCCGGGTGGTCCCGCCGGTTCCGGTGGCTCGGGGGACTTCGGTGGTTTCGCCGGTTCCCTCGGGGTCGGCCCCGGTGGGGCTGGGCTCGGTACCGGTGCGGTCGATCCCGAGGCCGCTCGGCGGGCCGCCATCGAGGCGCGGGCGTCCGGCGCGTTGCCGGTGCCGGCGGGTGAGCCGTCCGGTGGCGGCGGGGCGTCCGGGGCCGTGGCCCGTAGGGCGCCCGTGGAGACCGGCGGGGACATCCGGGCCGCGCGTGCCGGGGCGATCGCCGCGTACCGCGCGGGAGCGCGGGCGGCTGCCCGGGTGCAGGAGGCCCAGGAGGCGCAGCAGAACGGCCGTGCGGCCCTGCCCGGCGCCCGTACCCCGGGCGACGAGGGCCACGGGGCCCGAGGAGGCAATCCGCCCGGGCAGATCGCCGACCCCTACGGCGTCGAGGGCGCGCCCGTGCCCGGCCCCGCAGGGTACGGCCAGGGCCAGGGACAGCCCGCTCATCTCCACGCAGCCGGTCCAGGTCCCGGTGCCGGCGGCGCACCGTATGCCGTCCCTCCGGCGTCGCACCCTGCGCTCACGCCCGTCCCCGGTACTCAGGTGCCCGTACAGGGCCAGGGCCAGGGGCCGTCGGGCGAGGTGCGGGGCGGGGCCCGGTGGGACGAGTTGGTGGCCGGGACGCCCGGGAGCGTGCCCCGGCGCGGGCCCGCCACCGCGTTGGCCGCCGAGCGGGCACGCCAGGCGCGGATGGCCGTGGTCGGTCCGGTCACCGAACGCTGGGCGCCCGAGCAGGCCGGGCCGGTGCACGAGAACTGGCAGCTGGCCGCGCCGATCGGTCCCGCGACCGACCTGTGGGCGCTGGGCGCGCTGCTCTTCCGGGCCGTACAGGGGCACGCGCCCTACCCGGAGGAGTCGACGGCCGAGCTGGTGCAGATGGTGTGCGCCGAGCCGCCGGCCTTCGCCGAGGAGTGCGGACCGCTCAGGCCGGTCGTGGAGTCGCTGCTGCGCCAGGACCCGACCGAGCGCCTCGGCTTCGAGGAACTGCGGGGCTGGCTGCGTTCGCTGGTGCGGTCCGCGCCGGAGCCGGAGGCGGGCACGTACGTCGTCGCCGCGCCGCCGACCGATCCGCGCCGGCTGCCGATCGTCCGCCGCCGGGGTGAACTGGTGCGCAGACGCCGTGCCCGGCTGCCCGCCACCCACGCGCGGCACAAACGCGGCCGGCCGGAGACGAGCGGTTCGCCCCGCAGCCTGGGCCGCACCCTGCTGGTGCTGATTCTGCTCCTGCTGGCCGGGGCGATCGCGTACGCCCTGATGTTCATGCCCAAGGCGGGCGAGGAGGGCGCGGCCGGTACGGACGGCTCCCAGCGGACCGGGGCCACCGGAGCGCCGGGCGGCCAGGCTCCCGAGGCGAGCAGCGAACCCAGGCCCGACCAGACCTCGCCGGGCACCGGGGCCTCCCCGTCCTCCGCGTCCTCGGGAGCGGAGGCCACCCAGACGCAGACCGGCGGGTCCGGCGTGGAGGCCGCCGCCGGGTTCACCGTCCGCGCGGACGACGCCGGTTTCCGGGTCGCCGTGGCCAACGGCTGGGACCGCACCCCGAAGAACGGACGCGGCCAGGTCGTGTACACGCACGGCGGCTTCGAGCTGATCGTCGTACCCGGCCGCGACAGCGCGGCGTCGAACGGCAGCGACCCGATGATCTACCAGCGGGAGAAGGAGAGCGAGCTCCAGCCGTACCGTGACTCCAGCTGGGCGACGGCCTCCGGGCTGCGTACGACGACGGTGGGCGCTCGGACCATGGCCGAGGGGCAGTTCACCTGGACAGGTGGCGACGGGCGGGCGCTGTACGTCCGCAATGTCGCGATCCTCATCTCGGGGCGGTACCACGTCGTGCAGGTCAGGGGCCCGGAGGCCGAGCGGGACGAGGTCACCAGGCTGTTCGAGCAGGCGTCGGCCACCTACCAGTACACCGGCTGAGCGTCCGTCCGGTCCCACGGTTCCGTTCGGTTCCCCGCCGGCCGGGGAAGCGACAACCGTCACAGTGCTGTCACCTTGGCACCCTGCCGGTTCCCCGGAAGGTGCCCGGTCCTTAGGCTTGCGCTGTCAAGAGCATTGCGGGGCAACGTGAATCAGATGCAGGGCCTGCTCCTGGCGGGTCGCTACCGGCTCGCCGACGCCATCGGGAGCGGCGGTATGGGCCGGGTGTGGCGAGCGCACGACGAGCTGCTCCACCGGGCCGTCGCCATCAAGGAGTTGACGGCGGCGCTCTATGTCGCGGAGGGCGACCAGGCCGTCCTGCTGGCGCGGACCAGGGCGGAAGCCCGTGCGGCGGCGCGGATCAACCACTCCGCCGTGGTCACCGTGCACGACGTGCTCGAGCACGACGGCCGGCCGTGGATCGTGATGGAACTGGTCGAGGGCCGCTCGCTGGCCGACGCCGTCAAGGAGGACGGGCGGGTCGAGCCCACCGAGGCGGCCCGGATCGGTCTGTGGGTGCTGCGGGCCCTGCGCGCCGCGCACTCCGCCGGCGTCCTGCATCGTGACGTCAAGCCCGGCAACGTGCTGCTCTCGCACGACGGCCGCGTCCTCCTCACCGACTTCGGTATCGCCCAGATCGAGGGTGACAGCACCATCACCCGGACCGGAGAGGTGGTCGGCTCGGTCGACTACCTGGCCCCCGAGCGGGTGCGCGGTCAGGACCCCGGCCCGTCCTCCGACCTGTGGGCGCTGGGCGCGACGCTGTACACGGCGGTCGAGGGGCGGTCGCCGTTCCGGCGCACCTCGCCGCTGACCACTCTTCAGGCCGTCGTCGAGGAGGAGGCCGCCGACCCCCGGTACGCCGGCCCGCTCGGCCCGGTCATCACCGCCCTGCTGCGCAAGGACCCGGCCACCCGTCCCGACACCGCCGAGACCGAGCAGCTCCTCGCGGAGGCCGCCGAGGGCCGGCGCCCCAGCGGGGCACAGGCGTACGTGCCGACGCAGTACGGAGGGCCCGACCGCACCGCCGGGGGGGATCACTCCGGGGCGCACCCGCTGTCCCACCCGACGGCCGGCACCGCGTACGTTCCGGTGGCGCCGGAGGCGGCGACGCCCGTTCCCGGTCACCCCGCGACCTCCGCGACCGCCGTGGGACCGACGGACATCGGCCCGGGCCCGGACACCCGGCAGTCCCAGCCGCCTCGGCGCCGTCGTCGTGTGCTGGCGCTCGTGGTCGTCCTCGCCGCGCTGGTCGGCGGGGGTACGGCCGTGGCGTGGCAGAAGTGGGACGAGGGGCGGCAGGGCACCGGCGGGTCCGCGTCGGAGTCCACCTCGCCGAGCCCGAGCACCCCCGCCGGGACGAGTACCCCCGGCGAGCAGGGCGCCGACTCCTGGAAGGAGATCAACGACCCGCTGGGCTTCGGGCTCTCGCTCCCCAAGGGCTGGGAGCGGGACGTGTACCAGGACGACGGCGACCTCAAGCAGATCGACTACACGCCCGACGGCGGCGAGCACTTCATCCGTATCGCCCTCGACAGGTCCCCCGACTTCAGCGACCCGTACGCGCATCAGATCGACCTCGAACAGCAGCTCGAGCGGCTGGTCGCCTACAACCGGGTCACCCTGGAGAAGAACGTCTACCGGGACCGGGAGGGCTCCGAGTGGGAGTACACCTGGACCGCGCTGGCGAAGGACACGGAGTTCCCCGGGCCGCGCCGCGCGATCGAGGAGACGTACGTGTCCCGCGACGGCACCGAGTACGCGATCTACATGTCCTCGCCCGCCGAGGACTGGACCGAGGCGGCCAAGCAGTTCAAGACCGTACTGCAGAGCTGGCGGGAGCCGACTTCGTAGAGTTCCGCCCGTCCCGGTAGTTGGCCGGACGGCGCCCCGGAGGCGTGACGTCCGGTGGGGCATGATGAGCCCATGGGGACAGAGGGGGGCGGGGACGCCGTACGGGTCATCGCGGGCCGTTACCGGCTGGACGCGAGACTCGGGCGCGGAGGCATGGGGGTCGTGTGGGGTGCCACCGACCAGCTGCTCGGACGGCGTGTCGCCGTCAAGGAGCTGACCCGGGACGACACGCTCTCCGACGAGGAGGCGCGTGGCCGCCGCGACCGGACACTGCGCGAGGCCCGGGCGGTGGCCCAGCTGAGCCACCCGCACATCATCGTCGTGCACGACGTCGTCGAGGACGGCGAACGCCCGTACATCGTCATGGAGTTGATCGACGGCGGCTCGCTCGCCGACCGGATCGCCGCGCGGGGACCGATCGAGCCCGCCGAGGCGGCCCGGATCGGCATCGCCCTGCTCGGGGCCCTGCGCGCCGCGCACGCGGCCGGGGTCCTGCACCGGGACATCAAGCCCGCCAACGTCCTGCTCGAACGCGACAGCGACCGCGTCGTCCTCACCGACTTCGGTATCGCGCAGGTCGCGGGCGCCACCACGCTCACCGAGACCGGGTCGTTCGTCGGCTCGCCCGAGTACACCGCGCCGGAGCGGATGTCCGGGGCGCGGACCGGCGCGGAAGCCGACCTGTGGTCGCTGGGTGCGCTGCTGTGCACGGCGCTGAGCGGCGAATCCCCCTTCCGCCGCGACTCGTTGGGTGGCATCCTGCACGCCGTCGTGTTCGCCGAGATCCGGACGCCCGCGCAGGCCGAGCCGCTGCTGCCCGTCGTCCGGGGGCTGCTGGAACGCGATCCGGACCGGCGACTGACGGCCGAGGAGGCGGAGCGGCTGCTGCGCGGCTATCTGGACACCGGGCGTACGCCGACGCCGGTGTCGTCGAGGTACACGCCGACCCAGGCGGACCTGCCCCGGCCGCGGTGGGAGGCACCGGCCAGGGAGCGCTCCACGCGGGGCGTGCTCGTGGCCGCGCTGCTGGTCGCCGCGATGGCGGGGGCGGGTGTGTCGGCGGCGGCGCTGCTGCTGAACGGCGACGGCGACGGCGGGCGCACGCCCACGAGTTCGGCGCCGGGGTCCTCGGCGAGCGGCTCGACGAGCCCCACGCCCACCGGGGCCTCCTCGGCCACCCGCTCCCCGTCCGGCGCCACCCCGTCCTCCCGGCCCTCCCGGCCGGCCGCGTCCTCCACGGGCGGCTCCGCCTCCCCGGCCTCGGACGACCGTCCCGGTACGCCCACCGCCCCCTCCGGCTACCGGGTGGCGGTGGATCCCGCCGGGTTCTCGCTCGCCGTGCCGGAGGACTTCACCCGCGTACCGCAGGGCGAGCGGGTCTTCTACATGTCCCCCGGGCAGGTCTTCCGGCTCGGCGTCAAGGTCGCCGCCGCACCGCCCGGCGGCCCGCTCGCCGTGATGGAGTCGGCGGCCGCCAAGGGCTCGGACACCAACCCGGGTTATCACGACGGCCGGGTCACCGAGACCGGTCACGGCGGGCACCCCGCCGCCCTCTGGGAGTTCACCTGGAACGGCTTCAGCGCGGCGGAGGGGCCCCGGCACACGTACGACCTGTGCTGGGAGGAGGGCGGGCTGCTGTACGACGTGTGGGTGTCGGCGCCGGTCGGGAAGGTGCGGGAGGCGCGCGAGTACTTCGACGTCGCGGTCGACACGTTCACCGTATCGACCTAAAAGGGAGATAAGGAACGTTGCGCGTCACGGGTCTGTGACCGGTGGGGGCCGCCGGTGGATACCGGCCTGCCTGGCGCGATATGGATGGACCCATGAGTTTCGACGGGGGCGCCGGCCACGAGGCCGACGAGACGACGAGTTTTGTTCTGCAACCGCCCAGGCCGGCACCGCAGCAGCAGGCGGCGGTGCCCGTCCAGGTCGCCCCGCCGCAGGAGCCGGGCGTCGGGCGGCTCATCGCGGGACGCTACCGGCTGCTCGCCAAGCTCGGGCACGGCGGCATGGGCACGGTGTGGCGTGCCAAGGACGAGACGGTGGACCGCGAGGTCGCCGTCAAGGAACCCCGCGTACCGGACCACCTTCCCGAACGTGAACAGGCCAACGCGTTCGAGCGGATGCGCCGCGAGGCGCGGGCCGCGGCCCGGCTGGACCATCCGGCCGTGGTGAACGTGCACGACGTGGCGGTCGTCGACGGCCGGCCGTGGATCGTGATGGAGCTGGTCCACGGGCGCTCGCTCGGCGACGCCCTCCAGGAGGGCACGCTCGGGGCGCGCGAGGCGGCCAGGGTCGGCCTGGAGGTGCTCGGCGCGCTGGAGGCCGCGCACGCGGCGGGCATCCTGCACCGGGACGTGAAGCCGGACAACATCCTCCTCGGCCGCCACGACCGGATCGTGCTCACGGACTTCGGCATCGCCCAGATCGAGGGCGAGACCAACCTGACCGACACCGGCGGCTTCGTCGGTTCGCCCGAGTACATCGCCCCCGAGCGGGTGCTGGGCCAGCGCCCCGGTCCGGCCTGCGACCTGTGGTCCCTGGGCGTGGTGCTGTACGCGGCGACGGAAGGCGTCTCGCCGTTCCGGCGCAGCAACACCCCGGCCACGCTCCAGTCCGTCCTCAACGCGGTGCCCGCGCCGCCCGCCGCCGCCCAGGGCCCGCTCGCCGAGGCCGTCAACGGTCTGCTGGAGAAGGACCCGGCGCGCCGCCCGGCCGCCGCACGGGTGCGGGCCCTGCTGGAGGCTGCCGCGAACCCGCCCGCGCCTCAGCTCACCCAGGTCGTGCAGCAGGTGGAAGTCCCGCGTGCCAGGCGCCGGTTCGGCCGCGCGGTGTGGACCGGGCTCGGCGCGGCGGTCGTCGCGGCGGCGGTGGCGGCGTACCTGGTGCTCGCCGACCCGTTCGCGGGGCCGCTGCCGGACGGCTGGACGACGAAGCCCGAGAAGCCGGTCACCGCGACGCTGGCGGTGCCCGACACCTACGTACGCGGTGAGCCCGGTAAGAACGCCGCCGACGACGAACACTGGGTCAGCTACACCGACCCGAGCGGTGCCATCTCGGTGGTGCTGTCGGTGGACCGCAAGGCCGAGGACACCGGCCACGAGATCAAGGCCTCCGCGGCCGCCGAGATGTACGCCGACGACGGTGACTTCAAGGAGTCCGGCAGCTACCAGCTCGACATGCCGGAAGGGCCGAAGACCTCGACCGACGACAACCTGACCTTCCACGACCGCAAGGCCGCCGGGAACACGGTCGTCTACACCACCACCGACAGTCAGGAACCGGCCCCGCGCGAGCTCAGGATCCTGTACTACAAGTCCACCGGCGGTGACATGTACAAACTGATGATCGGCTACCCGGGCAAGGGCGACTTCACCCGGCGCGGCCGCGAGGTGGCCGACACCGCGATCGCCAACCTGAAGATCGACAAGCTCTAGGCCGGTCCCTGGCCGGTGGTGGCCCGGTACCGTCCCGGGGTCGTCCCGAACTCCCGGCTGAAGGCGTGGGAGAGGGCGTACGGGCTGCCGTACCCCGTCTCCCGGGCCACCGCCGCCAGCGGCGCGTCCGTGTCGCGCAGCCGTGCCGCGGCGAGTGTCAGCCGCCACCACGTGAGGTACGCCATCGGCGGACGGCCGACCAGCGCGGTGAAGCGGCGCGCCAGCGTCGCCCGGGAGACCCCCGCCCGCGCCGCGAGACTGTCGTTGGTCCAGGGCGCGGCCGGGTCCGCGTGCAGCGCGCGCAGCGCGGCCGTGGCCACCGGGTCGCCGAGGACGGCCGGCCAGGTGCCCGTCGCGGCCCGCGCCAGCCACGCCCGGACCATGTAGACGAGCAGCAGGTCGAGCAGGCTGGGCAGAGCCAGGGAGGACCCCGGCCGGCGGCCGTCGAGCTCATGGGCCAGCAGGTCGACCGCGCCACGGAGTTCGGACGGCCGGCCGACCCGGTTCGCCAGGTGCACCACCTGGGGCAACTCCGCAAGGAGCGGGTGCGTACGGCTGCGGTCCAGCCGGTACTTGCCGCACAACAGCTCCACGTCACCCGCCGTGTGACGCGGCCGGACCTCTTCGAACGGCACCGCACGTGCCGCCGTCGCCGCGTCCACCGGCCCGTCGGCCAGCACGTGCCCCGCACCGTGCGGCAGCAGCACGACGTCCCCCGGGCCGAGGGGGATCCCCGTACCGCCCTCCGGCAGCAGCCAGCAGCTCCCCGCCAGGACGACGTGGAACCCGGCCCCCTCGTAGGAGGCGATCCGGGTGCACCAACTCCCGCTCACCCCCAGCCGGTCGGAGTGCGGCCGTCCGGTGCGTACCGAGGAGATCGCGTCGCTCACCACGTCCATGAGGGAAGCGTAGGTGAGGCGGACGCGTATCCGGTTGAGCGGTTCGGGCATCGAAACGCTCAGGGGTGCCTCCCTAGGCTCGCCGACATGACTGACGAACACGTGCAGAGCTTCACGGTCGGGGACGTCGAGATCCTCCGGGTGGTGGAGTGGCAGTCCCTCTTCGTACCCGCTCGCGACCTCGTCCCCGGCTGCGGTCCCGAGGTGTGGAAGGAGCACCGGGAGCTGCTCGCCCCGGACCACTGGGACCCCGACAGCGACCGGGTGATGCTGGCGCTGCAGACCTGGGTCGTGCGCAGTGCCGGCCGGACGGTTCTCGTCGACACCGGCGTCGGCAACGGGCGGGAGCGGCCCGGCTTCCCGCACTTCCACCGGCGGCAGGGAGACCTGCCGGGGCGGCTGGAGCGGGCCGGCGTGCGCCCGCAGGACGTCGACGTCGTGGTCAACACCCATATCCACGCGGACCACGTCGGCTGGAACACCCTCGACGTCGAGGGGGAGTGGGTGCCCACCTTCCCTCGCGCCTCCTACCTCCTCCCGGCCGCCGACGACGCCTACTTCGGTCCCGCGGGCGGCTACGGCGGCGGCGTGCGGGAGGACGACCGCCTGGTCTACGAGGACAGCGTCGCTCCCGTGCACCGGGCCGGGCAGGCGGTGCTCTGGGACGGGGAGCACCGCGTCGACGAGCACCTCACCCTGGAGTCGACCCCCGGCCACACCCCGGGCTCGGCCGTCCTGCGGGTCGCCTCGCGCGGCGAACGGGCCGTGTTCGTCGGGGACCTGCTGCACAACCCGGTGCAGGTGCTGCGGCCCGAGTGCAGCAGCTGCTTCTGCCTCGATCCCGCACTCGCGGCTGCTCAGCGTGCCCGGATCCTCGAACGCGCCTCAGAGGAGGGGGAGTTGGTGATACCCGCGCACTTCGCCGGGCCGGGTGCGGTGGAGGTGCGGCGGCTGGAAACGGGACGGTTCGCCGTGGGCAGGTGAGGGCGCCGGAGATCGTGGTAGTCATGGAGGCATGAGCAACGACGGGGATCCCGGCGGCGCCGAGAGCCGGACGGTGGGCGGGCGCTACCGGCTGCTGGAACGTATCGGCTCCGGCGGTATGGGCACCGTCTGGCGGGCCCGCGACGAGCTCATGGAACGCGAGGTGGCCGTCAAGCAGCCCCGGCTGCCCGGCGATCCCGAGGACGACTTCCACCGCCGGGCCGCCCACCGCCTGCACCGCGAGGCCAGGGCCGCCGCCCGGGTCGACCACCCCTCCGCCGTGGCCATCCACGACGTCGTGGTCGAGGAGGGTGGGGGAGTCGACCCGGAGGGCGGACTCCCCTGGATCGTCATGGAGTTGGTCCGCGGCGAATCCCTGCACGAGGTGCTGAAGCGCGGCCCCCTCGACCCGGCCGAGGCCGCCCGGATCGGCCTCGCCGTCCTCGGCGCCCTGCGTGCCGCGCACGCCGTCGGCATCGTCCACCGGGACGTGAAACCCGCCAACGTCCTGCTCGGCCCTCCCGCACTCTCGACTTCGGCCGAGCGGGAGCACCCCCATGGCCGGGTCGTTCTCACCGACTTCGGCATCGCCCACATCCAGGGCGAGGAATCCCTCACCGTCAGCGGCGAGTTCATCGGCTCGCTGGAGTTCGTCGCGCCCGAGCGGATGGCCGGACGGGGCGGCGGCCCCGCCTCCGACCTCTGGTCCCTGGGCGTCCTGCTGTACGCGGCCGTGGAGGGCTGGTCCCCGTTCCGCCGTACGACCGTGGAGTCCACGCTCGCCGCGGTCATCGCCGCGGACCCACCGGAGCCGAAACAGGCCGGCCCGCTCGGCCCGCTCGTCGTACGGCTCCTGGTGCGCGACCCGGTACGGCGGCCCGACCCGGCGGAGGTCGCCGAGATCCTCGCGGCGATCACGGAGGGCCGACCGGTCCCGGCCGGGGAGCGCGGGGAGCGCGGGGAGCGCGGGACAAGGGAGTCGGAGGAAGCGGAGAAGGCGGAGGAAGCGGAGAAGGCGGAGGAAGCGGAGAGGGAGAAGGCGGAGGGGGGCGCGCCTCAGGACATGCGGGCGTTGCGGGAGTTCGGTGAGGACGCGGGAACGGTGCGCGTGGGGGCGGCGCGGCCGGACCCGGCGCGGCCGAGCGCGCAGCCCGCGGCGAACGACCACCCCGGACCGCAGCCGCAGCCCGCCTCGGACACCGAGCCAGGGTCGGCCGGTGCGGGCCGCTTCCGCCGCCCGCTGACGCGTCGCTCGCTGACTCTGGCCGTGCTCGTCGGGCTGCTCGCCGGCGGGACCTGGTGGGGGAGCTCCTGGCTCGGCGGTGCCGACAGCGGGGCGGCCGAGCGGCCGGTGACCTACGCCGGTTCGGCGCCGACGGAACCGTCCGCCTCTGCCCCTGCCTCCGCATCCGCCCCTGCCTCCGCCGGCGCGGGCGCACGGTGGGTCGCTCACCGCGAGGCCGGGCTGGCCGCCGTCCTCTCCCTCCCGAGCCGGTACCGGCAGTCGGCCCGGCAGGCCGACGCGGATCGGCAGCCGCGGCTGGTGGTCTATTCGGCGGGCGCGGTCGACGTACGCCTCACCCTCTGGGACAAGGCGCCCGCCGCCCCGATGGCCAGGGCGGCCCAGGCGCACGAGACCTGGACCGGCCACGCCCCGGACGCGCGCACCCAGACCACCCGCACCAGCTTCCACGGCGCCCAGGCCGCCCTCGCCGACACCACCTACGGTCTGGACGCCACCCCGACCCGTGTCATGGAGCTGTTCGTCCTCACCGCCGACGCCCGCATGTACGAACTGCGCGTCGACATGCCCAAGGGGACGCCGGAGGAGAAGCAGGGCACGGCGGTGTTCAAGGAGGCGCGCGACCGGCTGGAGATCGGTAAACGACCGGGCATGACGTCCTGATCAGCAGGTTTGTTGCCAGTGAACGCTGGCGCCATGTGTGCGGTCGGTGAAACCGTATTACCGGCGGGTACCCAAAGTCTTCCCCACGTCATACTCTGCGCCTCATGACGGACTCGCAGGCCCCGGAAAAGACCGGCACCGAGATCAGTGGGACGACCACGACCGGTACCAACCCCCTCGCCCCCTCCCCCACCGGCGTCCGTACCGCCGCAGACGTGGTCACGCCGGAGCTGGTCGCCCAGCTCACGAAGGGGGTGACCGGCTCCGGCCGTACCGCCAACCACACGCCGTTCACCGGCGGGAAACTGGCCGACCTGCCCGAGTCCACACCCGACGACGTACTGAAGGCCTTCGAGGCGGCCCGCAAGGCGCAGGCGGTCTGGGAGCGGACGCCCGTGCGGGAACGCGCCGCCGTGCTGCTCCGCTTCCACGACCTGGTGCTGGAGCGCCAGGCCGAGGTGCTCGACCTCATCCAGCTGGAGACGGGCAAGGCCCGTCTGCACGCCCACGAGGAGGTGCAGGCGGTGGTCGTCGCCGCCCGGCACTACGGCCGCAAGGCTCCCGCCTACCTCCGCCCCAAGCGGCACGCGGGCGCCATGCCGACGCTGACGAAGGTGACCGAACTGCGCCACCCGCGCGGTGTCGTGGGCCAGATCGCCCCCTGGAACTACCCGCTGGAGCTGTCGGTCGGCGACGCCCTGCCGGCGTTCGTCGCGGGCAACGCGGTCGTGATGAAGCCGGACACCGAGACCTGCCTGACCGCCCTGTGGGCCCGTGACCTGCTCGTCGAGGCGGGTCTGCCCGCCGAGGTCTTCCAGGTCGTCCTCGGTGAGGGTCCCGTCGTCGGCCCGGAGGTCGTCCGGCACGCCGACTACGTCTCCTTCACCGGCTCCACCCGTACCGGCCGCGAGGTCGCCCAGGGCGCCGCCGCCCGTCTCGTCGGTGTCTCCCTCGAACTCGGCGGCAAGAACGCCATGCTGGTCCTCGATGACGCCGACATCGAGAAGGCCGCGGCCGGCGCCGTCCGCGCCTGCTTCTCCTCGGCGGGCCAGCTCTGCATCTCCATCGAGCGGCTGTACGTCCACGAGTCGATCGCGGACGCCTTCGTCGAGCGCTTCGCCACCCGCACCAAGGCCATGCGCCTGGGCACCTCCCTGGCCTACGGCGCCGACATGGGCTCCCTGGTGGGCGAGCGCCAGCTGGAGACGGTGACCCGGCACGTGGAGGAGGCCGTCGCCAAGGGCGCCAAGGTCGTCGCCGGCGGGGTCGCCCGCCCGGACATCGGCCCGTACTTCTTCGAGCCGACGATCCTCGACGGGGTGACGGAACCCATGTCCGTCTGCACCGAGGAGACCTTCGGCCCGGTCGTCTCGATCTACCGCTTCAAGACCGACGACGAGGCCGTCGAGCAGGCCAACTCCACGCCGTACGGGCTGAACTCGTCGGTCTGGACGAAGGACGGCCGCCGTGGCCGGGACGTCGCCTCCCGCCTGCGCACCGGCACGGTGAACGTCAACGAGGGCTACGCCCCGGCCTACGGCAGCGTCCAGTCCCCGATGGGCGGCATGAAGGACTCCGGTCTCGGCCGCCGCCACGGCTCCGAGGGCATCCTCAAGTACACCGAGGCCCAGACGGTGGCCCAGCAGCGCCTCCTTCCGATGGCCCCGGCACTGGGCATGAACGACGAGAAGTACGCGGAGTTCATGAGCCGGAGTCTGCGGCTGATGAAAGCGTTCCGCTTCCGCTAGGGCGCCCGCGCCGGCGCGCACCCCCTCACACCCGTTCTCAAAGAGGAGAGCATGTGTCCCAGGACACCTACGACTACGACGTCCTCGTCGTCGGATCCGGCTTCGGCGGCTCGGTGACCGCCCTGCGCCTGACGGAGAAGGGCTACCGAGTCGGTGTCCTGGAGGCGGGCCGCCGTTTCACCCGGGAGTCGCTGCCCAAGAACTCCTGGGATCTGAAGAACTACCTCTGGGCCCCCAGGCTCGGCATGTACGGCATCCAGCGGATCCATCTGCTGGGCAACGTCATGGTGCTGGCCGGCGCGGGCGTGGGCGGCGGCTCCCTCAACTACGCCAACACCCTCTACGTACCGCCGAAGCCCTTCTTCGACGATCCCCAGTGGCGTGACATCACCGACTGGCAGGAGGAGCTGAAGCCGTACTACGACCAGGCGCGGCGCATGCTGGGCGTACGGCTCAACCCGACGACGACCCCCTCCGACGTGCATCTGAAGGCGGCCGCGGAGCGGATGGGCGTCGGCGACACCTTCCACATGGCGCCCGTCGGTGTGTTCTTCGGCGACGGCGAGGACGCCGACGGGACGGCGAAGGCCGCGCCGGGGGAGCAGGTCGCCGACCCCTACTTCGGGGGCGTCGGCCCGGCCCGCAAGGCCTGCACCGAGTGCGGCGAGTGCATGACCGGCTGCCGGCACGGCGCGAAGAACACCCTGAACGAGAACTACCTCCACCTCGCCGAGAAGGCGGGCGCGGTCGTGCACCCCCTGACGACGGTCGTCTCGGTCACGGACGACTCGCAGGGCGGCTACGCGGTCGCCACACTCCCGACCGATGACCGCCGCAAGGCGAAGGGCAGGGTCTTCAAGGCCCGCCGCGTGGTGATCGCCGCGGGCACCTACGGCACCCAGACGCTGCTGCACCGCATGAAGGCGGGCGGTCAACTCCCTTACCTGTCAGAGCGGTTGGGTGAGCTGACCCGTACCAACTCGGAGGCGCTGGTCGGTGCGCAGACCGACGACCGCCGCTACCGCAAGGCGACGGGCGCGGCGAAGGTGGACTTCACCCGCGGAGTCGCCATCACCTCCTCCGTCCACCCGGACGACAGCACCCACATCGAGCCCGTCCGCTACGGCAAGGGCTCCAACTCGATGGGCGGCCTGTCGATCCTGCAAGTGCCGTATGCGGAGGGTTCGTCGAGGGTCGCCGGCTGGCTCGCCAACGCGGCCCGCCACCCGCTCCTCGTCCTGCGCTCGCTCTCCAACCGCCGCTGGTCGGAGCGGACCATCATCGGCCTGGTGATGCAGTCCCTGGACAACTCGCTGACGACGTATCTGAAGCCGACGGGTGTGGGCCGCGGCCTGCTGACGGCACGCCAGGGACATGGCGCACCCAACCCCAAGCAGATCAGGGCCGCTTCCGAGGCCGCCTCCGCGATCGCCGCCGACATCAACGGCTTCGCCGGCTCCAACGTGGGCGAGCTGATGGGCACCCCGCTCACCGCGCACTTCCTCGGCGGCTGCCCGATCGGCGACTCGCGCGAGACGGGTGTCATCGACCCGTACCACCGCCTCTACGGCCACCCCGGCATCTCGGTCGTCGACGGCGCCGCGGTCTCGGCGAACCTGGGCGTGAACCCGTCGCTCACCATCACCGCCCAGGCCGAGCGCGCGATGTCGTACTGGCCGAACAAGGGCGAGACGGACCCGCGTCCGGCGCAGGGTGCGGCCTACGAACGGCTGAAGCCGGTGGAGCCGGTCAGCCCGGCGGTACCGGCGGAGGCGTTCGGCGCGCTGCGCCTGCCGTTCCTGGGAATCCCGGCCGTCCCGCCCAAGCAGTAGCAGTAGCGGATCCGCCCGGACACACGGCGAAGGGACCTGCGCCCCCCTCCGAGCGCAGGTCCCTTCGCTGGTCTGTACGCGCGTTACGCGTGCGTGCCGGCCTTGCGGCGACGGACCGCGAACACCGCACCGGCGCCCGCCACCACGGCGACCCCGCCGACCAGTCCGATCATCGGCAGAGCGGAGTTCGAACCGGTCGAGGCGAGGCTGCCGCTGATCGGCTTGGCGCCGCCCTGGGGCTTGGCGCCGTCGGTGGGCTTGTCACCGTTCGGCTCGGCGTCGTCGACACCGTCCGCGGAGCTGCCGGCGGCGAGGATCTCGACGTCGTAGTAGTCACCGTTGCCGTAGCAGGTGGCGTTCTTGCCCGCGTAGACGGCCTCGCTCAGCGCGAACGAGGAGCCCGCCGGCGCGGACGCCTTGACCTTCACCCGCAGGTCGAGCGTGGCGGTCGAGCCCTGCTCCAGCGAGTCGAGCAGACCCACGAACGACCCGGTGACGTTGACCTTCTTGCCGTCCTCGTCCTCGTAGTAGTCCTGGAACCCGTCGGTCCACTTGCCGTCCTCCTTGACCTGGATGACGGCGAGGCCCTCGGACAGCCACGCGTCCGTGTCGTCGCCGTACTCCATGAAGGAGTCGATGTACACGTTCTTCAGGTCCTGGTCGGAGCCGTTCTTGACGACGAACTCGAAGTCGTGCCAGCCGGAACCGGCGACGATCTTGCTCGGCAGACCCTTGATCTGGGCGGTGAGCTTCTCGTCGAGTTCGAAGGACTTGCAGTCCGTGTACGGGTCGAACCCGTCCTCGCTCTCGCTCGCCGACGGGCTCGCGGAGGCCTTGCCCGAGCCGGACGGCGACGAGCTGCCGGACGGGGAGCTGGAGGCGCTGCCGCTCTGTGATCCGGACGCCGACGGGGACGAGGTGTCGGACTCGGAGGCGGAGGCGGACGGGCTCGACTCGCTCGAACCCGACGGCGAGGCGGAGGTGCCGTCGGACGCGCTCGCGGACGGCGAGCCGCTCTCCTCCGCGAAGGCGGCGGGCGCGGACAGCAGGGCGAGCGGCGCGATGACGGCCGTCGCGGCCATGGTGACGAGCGTACGGCGAAGCTTCATGAAGACCTCGGTCGATCCGGTGGGAGGCCTTCCGCATGGGGGTTCGGGATGTGGCCTTTGGTTCGGTAGGTGTGACAGGCCAAAGCTGTGAACAGTTGTACTGGGCTCACAGGATCTTTATATGGCGCGCGTCACACCTGCCCGGCGAGGCCTCCCGCTCAGCCCTTCCCTGTATCCGTCTCGGTGTCCGTCGGGAGGAGCTCTCCCACCTCGGTCCCGCACTCCTGCTCGATCCTGGCGACCGAGGCCTTGCGGGCGGTGTCGTCGACCGGCGCGGAGGTACCGGCACCGGCTTGCAGCGACCTCGCGTACTGACGCAGCGCCGAGGCGTCCTTCCCGGCCGGTCCGGCGAGGTCGGCGAGGTCGGTGAGGACGGAGGCCAGCTCGTCCGGCGTGTGACGGCTGTCCTCGGACACCGATAGCGGTGCGGCTACGGAGCAGAAGGTGTCGGCCGGCTCACTCGCTCCCGCGACCTTCTGGTGGCGGGCGGCCGGGTCGAGACCGAAGTACCGGGCGGCCGTGGCGTCGGGAGTCGCGCTCCGCAGGATCCCCTGGACACTGGTGGCAGGCTTCCCCACGGTCCGGAACGCCATCGGTTGCTCGTCGCCGGCGACCAGCCGCTCCTCCCACGTCGAGCGGTAGGCGTCGGCGGTGCCCGTCTCTCCCTGGAACTCCCCCTCGCCGATCCGGCCGTGGTCGTAGGGCGGTACACCGTTCGAGCCCAGCGGTGACCATGCTCCGTCGGAGAAGCGGGCGAACGTGATCACGTAGTCGTGGCCGACCTCGAACCGCGAGGAGTCGGGCGACCCCAGTTCCTTCTTCGTACCGTCCTTCAGCTGCCATCCGTCGGCGGTGACCGACACCGTCGGCGGCAGGGCGGGTGCGTCGGACCGGGCCCAGACGAGCTCCTCGACCCGGAGGTCGACCGTCCGCGACAGATAGTCCTCCTGGGTCCTTTGTTGCCTCTTCCGATAGAGGCCGCTCGGGCCGCGCATTTCTGGCGGGGGCATCTTGCCGGGACATGACGAAGGGCCCCGCGGGACGGATCCGCGAGGCCCTTCTTTATCGTCAGCACCGGCGTCAGGGCAGCGCCGGTGCCTGGGAGCGGCGCCGGGGGGTCGCGCCGCTGGCCTGGACCTGTGGCAGTGCGGGCAACACATGGAAGAGGGTTGCCCGGAGGGGGATTTGGGGCTGGTCGGGGCTTTCTACGCATCGTGCTGGATGCGCGCGGCGCCCGCAACCGTTTGACCCAGCCCTTGTGCATTTTTGCATTTTTCGCCGGTCGGCTCGGCCCCGGGCGTCCCCGAGGCCGGCCGTTCTCTTGGGTGACCGGGCTGCTGTCCCCTGCCGTCCGGTCACTTGTCCGGAGCGAGGTCCCACGGCGCACGGCACGATCCGTACGCCTCATCGCTCCAGCGAGCCACGCGTGGTTATTCCGGGCCCGCCCCTGGCTGGAACGGACACCGGGACCAACGAAGCCGTCCGGGAGGCGGTCACGCGCCCGTACGGGTGAGAAGGGGGCTGACGGGGCCGAACTGACGCCCGACCTCAGACCCGGCCACGGCACAGTTCGAGCAGCGTCATCGCCAGGGACGTGCCGGACTTGCCGAGGGCGTCCCTGTAGTGGCCGAGGATCTCCATCTCGCGGGAGAGGTTCACGCGCCGGCCGCCGGAGGTGATCCGGGCATCCTGGATGACGGCGGAGACGGCCATCCGTTCCTGGATCAGACCGATGATCCGGTCGTCGAGCGAGTCGATGCGCTCACGGGCGCCGGTGATCACGTCGGCCGCCTCGGGGGTGCGGGCGCCGGTCAGGTCGATGGTGGTCATGGGGGCTCCTGTGGTGGATACGGGTGCCCCGGAGCGGCAGGACCCGGGAGAAACGACAGGCGCCCCGGGCCTTGTCGGCCCGGGGCGCCTGGGAAGTCGCTCGTCAGTTGCTCAAGCAGCACGACCATGGCAGCCGGTGGGCCGGTTGCCATAGGTAAAGACGAAGGTCGGGTGCGTGAGCATGCGGCCAGTATGCAGGGTCGCCGGGTGAGGTCCAAGGCGGTTCACGAGGCGGTTCGCATCCTGAGACGCGGTGGTGGTTCCGATGCCGGGACCGGTCCCACGTCCACCTCGGTAGAATCGGGTTACACAGAGACCCCGCCCCACCGCCGGAAGGCCCCCGTGTCATCAGCGACTCCTACTGCCGCCGCCCCCGACACCGTCCTGGTCGTCGACTTCGGCGCGCAGTACGCCCAGCTCATCGCCCGTCGAGTCCGCGAGGCGCGGGTCTACAGCGAGATCGTGCCGAGCACCATGCCGGTCCAGGAGATGCTCGCCAAGAACCCGGCGGCGATCATCCTCTCCGGCGGCCCCTCGTCCGTGTACGAGGAGGGCGCCCCCCGCCTCGACCGCGAGATCTTCGAGGCCGGCGTTCCCGTCTTCGGCATGTGCTACGGCTTCCAGCTGATGGCGCAGACCCTCGGCGGCACGGTCGACAACACCGGCGCCCGGGAGTACGGCCGCACCGAACTGCACGTCTCCCGCTCGTCCTCCACCCTCTTCGAGGGCACCCCGGCCGAGCAGGCCGTGTGGATGTCGCACGGCGACGCCTGCTCCGCCGCCCCCGAGGGCTTCAGCGTCAGCGCGTCCACGGACGTCGTCCCCGTCGCCGCCTTCGAGAACGACGAGAAGAAGCTGTACGGCGTCCAGTACCACCCCGAGGTCATGCACTCCACGCACGGCCAGCAGGTGCTGGAGCACTTCCTCTACCGCGGCGCGGGCCTCACCCCGGACTGGACCACCGGCAACGTCATCGAGGAGCAGGTCGCGGCCATCCGTGAGCAGGTCGGCGACAAGCGCGCCATCTGCGGCCTCTCCGGCGGCGTGGACTCGGCGGTGGCCGCGGCCCTCGTCCAGAAGGCCATCGGCTCTCAGCTGACCTGCGTGTACGTCGACCACGGTCTGATGCGCAAGGGCGAGACCGAGCAGGTCGAGAAGGACTTCGTGGCCGCGACCGGCGTCCAGCTGAAGGTCGTGGACGCGGAGGAGCGCTTCCTCACCGCCCTCAAGGGCGTCTCGGACCCCGAGGAGAAGCGGAAGATCATCGGCCGCGAGTTCATCCGGGTCTTCGAGCAGGCCCAGGCGGAGATCATCGCGGACGCGGGTCCGGCGGTGGAGTTCCTGGTCCAGGGCACCCTGTACCCGGACGTCGTCGAGTCCGGCGGCGGCACCGGCACCGCGAACATCAAGTCCCACCACAATGTGGGCGGCCTGCCGGAGGACCTCGAGTTCCAGCTGATCGAGCCGCTGCGCAAGCTGTTCAAGGACGAGGTCCGCATGGTCGGCCAGGAGCTCGGCCTGCCGGAGGAGATCGTCCAGCGCCAGCCCTTCCCGGGCCCCGGCCTCGGTATCCGGATCGTCGGCGAGGTCACCAAGGACCGCCTGGATCTGCTCCGCGACGCCGACGCGATCGCCCGCGAGGAGCTGACGGCCGCCGGTCTCGACCGTGAGATCTGGCAGTGCCCGGTGGTCCTCCTCGCGGACGTCCGCAGCGTCGGCGTGCAGGGCGACGGCCGCACCTACGGCCACCCGATCGTCCTGCGCCCGGTCTCCTCCGAGGACGCGATGACCGCCGACTGGTCGCGCCTCCCGTACGACGTCCTGGCGAAGATCTCCACCCGGATCACCAACGAGGTGCGCGACGTCAACCGGGTCGTCGTCGACGTGACCTCGAAGCCGCCGGGCACCATCGAGTGGGAGTAGGTCCTTCCGAGGCTCCGAGGCTCCCCGAGTCCTCCGGGGCTCTCTGAGGCCTTGTGAGGTCAGGTCCGTTTGAGCGTGCGCACCGGCGCCCCGGGCTGCCAGACCTGGGCGACCAGATACGTGTCGTCCTCGACGTAGGTCCGTACGACCTCCGTCAGCTCGGTGCGGAAGAGGTGGAACGGCTGCGGCGGTTCCACCTCTTTCACGTACGCCGCCCTCGCCTCCCCGTCCGCCACCTCGACCGCCCGACCCGCGACCCGTACGTCGCCCCCGCCCATCCCGGTGCCCTCGCCGGGGTTGGCCTGGAGGCAGAAGCGTGCGTCACGGCGCAGGTCGAGGGCCTTGAGCGAGTCCGGCATCATGCCGAGCCACAGCTCACCGCCGAGGAAGCGGACCTCGATGCCGGTGGTGCGGGGGGAACCGTCCTTGCGGAGCGTCGCGAGAACGTGATGCGTGAAGGCTCCGAAGCGCTGCTCGGTGATCTTCGCGAGTGCGGGTTCGGCTGCGGCGAAGGCCGCCCAGTTCGCTGTCATACGGCGAGTGTGGCCCCCATACCCGACATCCGCTGTCGGGTATGGCCGGACTGTGGGCCGCAAGCGCTGCCGCGGGTCAGAAACCCTGCGGCACCGGCCGTACGTACCGCTCCAGCCCCGCCGCGTCCCGCACCGGCGTGCAGCCGGCCGCCATGAGCCGCTGCGCCAGCTTCGCGCGCCGGGTCGTGTTGACCTTGAGGGAGCCCAGCATGAACAGCGGCATCAGCACGGCGAGCGGGAGCAGGACGGCGTACTTGCCGGTCAGCACCGCCATCAGCAGGAACAGCACCGCCGAGCCCCAGCCGATGGCCAGCAGCTGCTTGCGGTTGGCGGCCGCGCCGAGGGCGTCGTGGCGGATGAGCGCCGTGATCACGTCGACCTCCGGCTGCACCTCGGGGACCGGGGTGAGCGAGCCCAGGTACATGCCAGGCACCGGGCGGCCGGGGCCAGGGTCGGGGAAGGCCGCCGAGTTCGCCGCGGCCCGCTGCCGCGCCCAGGGGCTGGAGTCGCGCACCAGCTGGACGTGCATGATGCGGTGTTTGCCGACCAGGCGCACGCTCTCGTACCGGAAGCCGTAGCACTCGGCGAGGTAGACCAGCGAGCCGAACGTCTCCAGCTCCGCGAAGGGGTGGACCAGCTCGATGTCGTTGCGCGTCGCGATCTGACGCATGAGGGCGGTGATGTGGCGGTCGGTGAGACTCACGGTGTGCTCCGAAGGTGACGGAAATCGTCATCTTTACATAACGGCTCTGCCCTTTTGCACTGACCGACGGTAACTTCCGCGTCGTAAAGCAACCAGTGCTGGAGGACCGATGCACGGGCCCACGCCGCCTGCCCCCCTGCCCACCGACCGGCTTCAGTTCGCGATGCCGCCGATGCACGACTCGGTGGAGGACGAGCGCCGCCACCGCAAGGAACGCCTGGCGGGCGCGGTACGCATCTTCGGGCGGCTCGGCTTCGAGGACGGGGTCTCGGGGCACATCACCGCCCGCGACCCGGAGTTCGACGACTGCTTCTGGGTCAACCCGTTCGGGATGCCCTTCAAGCACGTCACCGTCGGCGACCTGGTGCTGGCCAACGCCGACGGACAGGTCGTCGAGGGCCGCTACCACGTCAACCAGGCGGCCTTCACCGTGCACGCCCAGGTGCACGCCGCCCGCCCGGACGTCGTCGCGGTCGCCCACTGCCACTCGGTGCACGGCCGTGCCCTCGCCGCGCTCGGCGAACTGCTCGACCCCATCACCCAGGAGAGTTGCGCGTTCTACGAGGACCACGCGCTCTACGACGCCTACACCGGCGTGGCCGTCGACGCGGAGGAAGGACGGCGGATCGCGTCCGCGCTCGGCTCCCGCAAGGCGCTCGTGCTGCGCAACCACGGGCTGCTGACGG
This sequence comes from Streptomyces sp. NBC_00080, assembly GCF_045041255.1. Lineage (NCBI taxonomy): Bacteria > Bacillati > Actinomycetota > Actinomycetes > Kitasatosporales > Streptomycetaceae > Streptomyces > Streptomyces sp. NBC_00080. Next base: position 3,821,638 of record NZ_CP108235.1, on the reverse strand, counting down.
TCGGCGACTCGGTGGACGCGGCCGCCTGGTGGTTCCTGTCGATGGAACGCTCCAGCCAGGTCCAGCTGACCGCGCGGGCGGCGGGCCGGCCCGTCCTGATCGACCACCGGGCGGCGGTCGCGACCAGGGAACAGCTCGGCGGCGACCTCGTGGCGTGGATCAACTACCAGCCGCTGTGGCAGGACATCAGCCGGGGCGAGCCGGACCTGCTGAGCTGAGACCCGCCCCGGCGGTCGTGTCCGCAGCCCGTGTCCGCAGCCCGTGTCCGCATGCCGTGTGCCGGTGCGCGTTCTAGAAGCCGCGCAGGACGACCGCCTTCGTACGGGCGAACTCCTCGTCCGTGAGTACCCCGTCCCGGTGCAGCTCGCCCAACTCGCGCAGTCGGCGCAGCAGGACGTCGTGGTGGTCGGACGGGGGCGGGACGGACGCCGCGAGCCCGCGCCCGCGGGCCAGGTTTCCGTACTCGCGTACCTGCTCACGCTCCTGGTCGCTCTCGTGCTCCCGCTCCGTACCCGTGTGGGTGGAGGGGTGCGGCAGACGGGCGGTGACCGCGGTCGCGACCAGGGCCGTCAGCAGGTCGCGGCTCACGTTCCCCCACAGGTCCAGGGCGTACGGGTCCTTCTCCGACGGCAGTTTCGAGAACACCGTCTCGCGGGTCACGAACCGCAGGAAGCCGTCCTCCAGGCCGGAGTTGGGCAGCCACTCGACCCGCACGACATCGCCGACGTTGATCACGCGCGGGCCCGTCGCCCGCTTCACCCGGTCCGAGGTGTCCGCCCAGTCGACCCGCACCTGGGTGCCGTCGAAGGAGACCGTGCCGTCGGAGGAACGCACGGAGACCGGAACCGGGGGACCCGGCAGGAGGTAGGCCTTGGTCGGCTCGCCCGGGACCTGGTCGAGGAGCAGCGCGTGCCGGATCTCCTCGGCGAGGTACTCGGCGACCCCGGAACGGTCCACGTCCACGGTGAGCCGGTAGGGATCGGCACGGTCGGGGAGCCGGCCGCCGGTCGCGTGCAGCAGCGGATCCGCCCCTTCGCGCAGCCGCATCCGCAGCCGTCCGCGCTTGCGTTCTGGCTCGTAGACGATCCCGGCGACCGCCTCCAGGGGCACGGTGATCTCCCCGTACGTCTGCCGGAACAGCGGTACGGAGCGGTGGAGTCCCGGGGTGATCCTGACCGATGTGCCGTCGAAGGCCCAGGTCCCGTCACGCTGGATGATCTCGGCCATACGGAAATTCTCGCAGTCGGGTCAACACGGCCCTGCCCGCTTCACCCGCGCTGACCAGACCTGCCGGGAACAAGGGGTGTGCCGTAGGGCACAATTCGCTGTCATTGCGGGGGAGTTGTTCACAGTGCGGCGGCCGGGATCCGGGCAGGGTCCTGCGAGGGTCGCCATCCGATCGGGTCGTGGGGAAGGCGGGCGTCGGACATGGCGGTACAGGAGGCGAGACAGGGCACCGAGTCGAGCAGGGGGCCGGGCACGCACGACGGGGGCTGTACCTGCGGGGACTGCCCGCACGGGGCCCGCGCGGGACACCGGCGAGCGGTGGCGGAGTTCCTGGTCCAGCGGGACGGGTTCGCGGCCGGGCACGGCCTGCCGGCCGCCGTCGCCCACTCCGTCTCGGCCTCCCGCCAGTGGGTCTCCGAGGAGCTCACCCAGTCCGCGGAACTCGTCGCCGAACGCGGCCGCGCCGAGGGCGAGGCCTGGCTGTCACGCCTGTGGCTCCGCACGGCGGTCACCGTGTGGGTGTCGGTCGTGGCGCTGTTGCTGGGGCAGTCCCTGACCGCCATCGGCGCGGGCTGGACCGACGCCCGCACCGCCGGACTCGTCGCCGCGCTGGTCGTGGCCGGCGCGCTGACCGCCGCCTCCTGGTTCCACCGGGCGCGCGGCGGGGTCCTCGCCCCCGTGATCGGTGAGGACAACCGCCTCTCCACCTCCCGCGCGGTCGCCGTCGGCTGGGTGCTGCTCGTGTCCTACGCGGTGCTGGTCCTGGTGGGCCGGCTCGCCGCCGCCTCCGGCCATGCCGAACGGGACGCGCTGCTCGCCGGGCTCGATCTCTCCCGCGGCGCCGGCGTGGTGACCGTCCTCGCCGTTGTCTGCGGGATCGCCGTGCTGGTGCGCCGGGTGGTCGGCCTGCGGGTCCTCGGCCAGCGGCTGCAGAAGGTCCGCGCCCATCGCCCCCGGGCCGCCGACCTGCTGACCGACGACGCCGGCCGCGGTACCTTCGCCGACATCCAGTACGTCGTGATCTGCGCCGTCGCCCTGGCCTTCGCCGCGGTCCGGCTGGCCCGCCGCCCCGACCAACTGCCCGACCTCCCCTGGGGCCTGGCGGGCGTCGTCCTGGTCTCGGCCGCGACCTACCTCGCCGGCAAGTACGCGGAGGGCGGCCGCCCCGTCATCCTCTCCGTCGTCCGCTCCCGCGAGGCCGGCGACCTCGACGCCCCGATCCGCACCGGCGACGACATCGAGATCCGTGGTGCCGGATTCGTCCCGCCCGGTGCCCAGACCGCCGACCGGCTCTCCCGCATGGTCGTCCGTATCGGCCCGGTCCATGTGCATGTTCCCCTCGTGCCGGTCACCGGTGGCTTCAGCAACCCCACCGACGCCGTTCTCACCGTCCCCGTCCCGGCGGACGTGGAACCGGGCCGGGTGGACGTCCAGGTCGTCACGGCCGCGGGTGCGGAGACCAACCGGTACGCGATCGACGTCACGGACTGAACCGAACCGGATCGGACTGAACCGGACCGGACTGAACCGGACCGGACTGAACCGGACCGGACTGAACCGGACCGGACCGTGGGGTGGAGGGGACCCTTCGGGCTCGGGTGGGCCGACGGGCCGGAGTGAATCGGTCGGGCGAAGTGAACCAGTGGTGCCGAGAGCTCGTGCAAACAGTTGAGCGCACCCCCCATTTCGTACGTATGGTCTGTTGAGGGGTCCCACCCCCTCCGGGCGAGAGGCGGCTACGGGCGATGACTCATGGCATGCGGACGGATACCTACCCCCCCTATCTCGACGGCGGCGGCCGCGACTGGCGGGACACCGCCACCCGGTACGCCCTCCTTCCCTTGCGCATCTTCCTCGGCGTCACCTTCATCTACGCCGGCCTCGACAAACTCACCGACGGTGCCTTCCTCAAGGCCGGCGGCGCAGGCTCGATCGGCGACACCATGCGCGCCGTCCGTGATTCCTCGGCCATCCCGGCCCTGGTCGACATGGCCCTGAAGAGCCCCGTCGGCTTCGGCTACGCGATGGCCTTCGGTGAACTCGCCGTCGGTATCGGCACCCTGCTGGGCGTCCTCACCCGGCTCGCCGCGCTCGGCGGCGCCCTGATCTCGCTCAGCCTGTGGCTGACGGTGAGCTGGGCCTCGGACCCGTACTACTACGGCAACGACCTCGCCTACCTGATGGCCTGGCTGCCCCTGGTTCTCGCCGGTGCCCCCGTCCTCTCCCTCGACGCCGCCTGGCGCTCCAGGCGGCGCCAGCGAGCGGGAACCCGAGCCAGGTAGGGCCTGCGCCCGGACGGCCCACCGACGTGTGGATCGTGCGGCCGGCCGGTCTGCCCGTCTGCCCCTCTGCCCGTCTGTCCCTCCGCCGGTGGGCCGGTCAGCCCGTCTGCTCCTCGGCCGGTGGGCCGGTCCGTCGGTCAGGCGGCCGGGTCCGGGCCGGTCCCGGCCGGGGTGGTCCGGCGGGACGGGCTTCGTCGTCTGCGTATGCTCCTCGCCACGACGCCCGTCGCGCCCGCCAGACAGAGTCCGGCCGTGACCACCGGGATCACCACGAACCACGGCGTCTCCCAGAGGCCGCCCGCGTCACCTGCGTAGATGACGCCCGCGAGGGTGAAGAAGGCGCCGGCGACCAGCCTGCCGGGCCGGAACTCATGACGCAGCACGGGACACCTCCGCCTGTCCCACGCCGACCTGGAGGTCGAGGTCGATGGTCCCGGCGTCCTTGGCGCCCGAGACCGGCGACAGGGTCACCTCCTTGTGCTTGCCCGGCTGCACGTCCACATCCTTCTCGTCGTCGCCCGGCAGCTGGATGTCTCCCAGCCCCACGTCGATCCTCACCTTCACGGTCACGTCCGGCGGGACGATCACCCGCAGTCGGCCCGCCCCCACCTCGGCATTGGTGCTCACCGTCTGTCCCTTCGCGAGTTCCAGCCGGGACAGGTCCAGGGTGCCGTCCCCGGTGCCCAGGTCGTAGCCCGTCCGTACGTCCGCCACCGCGGCGGGCTGCCACACCGTGTCGATCCAGTGCGTCCCGATGTCCTTGGGCAGGACGGTCGTACCGGCCAGCAGACCCGCCGTGACGATCGCCAGGAACACCGACCCCGCTCCGGTCCGCCCCAGGAACGAGCTGACCGCGATCCCCACGCCGAGCACGATGAGCGCGGCCGCGAGCCCCGCCTGCAGGCTGGTGCCGAGCGGGTGGTCGTCCCAGGTGAGCCGGGTGACGAGGGCTGCCGCGAGCGCGGCGAGCAGGAAGAGCCAGCCACCGATCCAGCGCGGGCCGCGCGGTCCGGCGTACGGCCTGTGCAGGGTGCGTATGTCCTCGGGGCGGCGCTTGTGGCCGACGAGGTCGACGTCGATGGTCTCCGTGATGTCCCGGGCCCGAGCGTCCCACGGGCCCCACAGATAGCCCGTGCCGCCGTCGTGGGTGCCGTCCTTGACGATGGGGTCGCGCCACCAGGAGGGGTAGGCGGAGGGGGCGGGCGGTGCCTGGGCCTCCGGCGGGGCGTCGGCCACGGCCTGTGCGGCCAGCGGGTCGGGGTCCGAGGCGTCCCGGTGCCGTGACCAGTAGCCGGCGCCCGCGAGGAGGAAGGAGACGACGACGGCGAAGGTCAGCACGCTGCCGTTGTTCAGCATCGACAGAAACACCCCGCAGCCGACCAGCGCGAACAGCACGGCCGCGAGAGCCTGGCCGTCGACCCGGCCGGTCAGGAGCTTGCGCACCTCGTTCTGCTCGTCGTCGGAATAGGGGACGAAGAGCCAGGCGAAGCCGTAGAAGATGAGGCCGATGCCGCCGGTCGCGGAGAGCACGGCGAGCGTGATCCGGAAGATCACCGGATCCATGTCGCACTGCCGCCCGAGGCCCGCGCACACCCCGGCGAGCACCTTGTGCTCCCGGTCCCGCCGGAACCTGGGCGGAGGCCCGACCGCTTCGGCCGCTCGCGGTGCCCGGGGACCACCCGGTCCCTGGCTTCCCCCCGGGCCAGGGCCCGGGGCTTCTCCCGGCCCTCGGTCGCCGTCCGGCGAACCGTCGTCGGATTCCGTCCCGCCGTTGGTTGCCGCGCCGGTGCGGGCCGCCGCCGCGGCGGCGGTCGCGGCCTCGGTGGCCGCCTCGACCACTGTCCTGTCGTCGGCGTCCGTGCCCGCGCCCGTATGCGTGCCCGCGTCCGGGCCGGAGCCCTCCGACGGGCCGTGTCCTGCGCCTTCTCCCTGTTTCCCGTGCGCGCCCGCCCGCTCGTGCGCGCGAGGTTCCTCACCCGCGGCGCCCCGGGCGCCGGAGGACGGGGCGGCCGCGTCGGGCGCGGCGCCCCCGTCGGGCACGGCGTCCGCGGCGTGCTGGTGATCTGTCATGAGTCCATGGTGGCGGGCGAGCCGCTCCAGCGGCAGTCGGAACGACCCTGGTCGGACCCTGATATCGGCCCTGATCCGGGGCGGGGGAGGCGTTCGACGGGCGAGAACCCCGGAGATCAGGGGAGTCTCGGGGGCGAACCCTGATGCCCGGGACCGGCGACCGTGTGACCATCGTTGGCATGCCGGAAGCCGCAACAGTGCCACTCGTCGAACCGCGGCCGCCGCGCAAGCTCTACCGCAGCAGTGACGGACGCTGGCTCGGGGGCGTGGCGCGGGGGCTCGCCGGGCATCTCGGGCTGCCCGTGGTGTGGGTGCGGCTCGTCTTCGCCGGCCTGTTCATGGCGGACGGTCTCGGCGCCCTGCTCTACGCGGCCTTCTGGTTCTTCGTGCCGCTCGGGGTCGGCGGGGTCGGCGGGCAGAAGCCCCCGGCGCTCGTCGGCACCGAGACCGCGCCCGACGGCCGTCGCAGGCTCGTCGCCCGCAAACCGGACAAGGGGCAGATCGTCGCGCTGCTCCTCATGGTCGTCATCGCCATGGTCTTCGTGGGCAATGTGAATCTGGGCAGTGGCGCCAAGGCGTATCTGCTGCCCGCCGTACTCGTCGGCGCGGGCGTCGCCCTCGTCTGGCGCCAGGCGGACAACGCGCGCCGGGCCCGCTGGGTCGAGGTCGGCCGCAGACGCCGTACGCTCACGCTCCTGCGCGCGGGCGCCGGCGTCCTGCTCGTCACGGCCGGCGTCTCCGGCATCTTCGTCCTCCAGGGCTCCGCCGCCCACCTCGGCTCCGTGCTCCAGGCGGCCCTCGCCGTCCTCGTCGGCATCACGCTCCTCGCCGGTCCCTACCTGGTCCGTATGACCCAGGACCTCTCCGAGGAGCGCCTGATGCGCATCCGGGCCCAGGAGCGCGCGGAGGTCGCCGCACACGTCCACGACTCGGTGCTGCACACCCTGACCCTGATCCAGCGCAACGCGGAGAACGCCGGGGAGGTGCGCCGCCTCGCCCGCGCCCAGGAGCGCGACCTGCGCACCTGGCTCTACAAGCCCGAGGGCACGGGCAAGGAGGAGGCCGACGAGCCGACCACGGTCGCCGACGCGGTGCGGCGCAACGCCGCCGAGGTCGAGGACAAGCACGGCGTCCCCATCGAGGTCGTGGTCGTCGGCGACTGCCCGCTCGACGAACGGGTCGGGGCACAGATGCAGGCCGCGCGTGAGGCGATGGTGAACGCGGCCAAGTACGGTGGCGAGGGCGGCGCCGTGCAGGTCTACGCCGAAGTCGAGGGCAGGACGGTCTTCGTGTCCGTCCGCGACCGCGGACCCGGCTTCGACCTCGACTCGATACCCGCCGACCGCATGGGCGTCAGAGAATCGATCATCGGCCGCATGGAGCGCCACGGGGGCACGGCGCGACTGCGGGCCGTCCCGGACGGCGGCACGGAGGTCGAACTGGAGATGGAGAGGGCGGAGAAGACGTCATGAGCGACCCGACCGACACGAACAGCACAGGGGGAGCGGCGGAGGCGGCCGAGCCGGCGCAGTCCTTCGGCGGCACGGGCGGGCGCCATGTGCGCGTGGTCCTCGTCGACGACCACCGCATGTTCCGTACGGGAGTACAGGCCGAGATCGGCCAGACCGAACAGACCGGCGTCGAGGTCGTCGGCGAGGCGGCGGACGTCGACCAGGCCGTCACGGTGATCACCGCGACCCGGCCCGAGGTGGTCCTCCTCGACGTCCATCTGCCGGGCGGCGGCGGGGTCGAAGTGCTGCGCCGTTGCGCTCCGTTGATGGCCGACGCCGAGCGGCCAGTGCGCTTCCTCGCCCTGTCCGTCTCGGACGCCGCGGAGGACGTGATCGGGGTGATCAGGGGCGGCGCCCGCGGCTATGTCACCAAGACGATCACCGGCACCGACCTCGTGAACTCCATCTTCCGGGTGCAGGAGGGCGACGCCGTGTTCTCGCCGCGGCTCGCGGGGTTCGTGCTCGACGCCTTCGCCTCGACGGACGCTCCGCCGGTCGACGAGGACCTGGACCGTCTCACCCAGCGTGAGCGCGAGGTGCTGCGGCTCATCGCCCGGGGCTATGCCTACAAGGAGATCGCCAAGCAGCTCTTCATCTCCGTCAAGACGGTCGAGTCGCATGTCTCGGCGGTGCTGCGCAAGCTCCAGCTGTCCAACCGGCACGAGCTGACCCGCTGGGCGACGGCACGACGGCTGGTATGAGGGACGGCCTGCCTGACCGGGCGGACTCACACGACGCGCGTCGCGCCCGCGAACGGCATCTCGTCGATGGACGCCACGCGCACCGGAGCCGACGGGTTCGGTGCGTGGATCATCTGGCCGTTGCCGATGTAGAGGCCGACGTGGGTGATGCCGGAGTAGAAGAACACCATGTCGCCCGGGAGGAGTTCGGAGCGGGAGACGCGCTGTCCGGCGCCGATCTGGGCGTAGGTGGTGCGGGGCAGGGAGACGCCGGCGGAGCGGTACGCGGCGAGGACCAGGCCAGAGCAGTCGAAGGCGTTCGGCCCGGTCGCGCCCCACACGTAGGGGCTGCCGAGCTTGGAGTAGGCGTAGGAAACGGCATCCGCGGCACGGGAGTCGGGGGCTCGGTCGGTTGTTGTGCCGGGGGCCTGGAGGCCGTCGCGCCCGTCTGCCGAGGTGCGTGAGGCGCGGCCGCTCGCGGTGCCGCCGCTCGTTTCCTCGCCGATCCGGGACCGATCCGCCGCCGTCAGGCGGCCCAGCAGGCGGCGCGCCGCGTCGAGTTTGCCGGTGATCGTCTTCTTGTGGGTCTTCAGCTCGGCCTGGCGCGTCTGGAGCGAGGTCAGTTCGACACGCGCGGCGCCGCGCAGCTGCTCGATCTCCCGCAGCTGTCTGCGTACTCGGGTGACGGCGGCCGACTGGCGGTCCCCGGCCCGTTCGGCGAAGGCGGCGCCGTCGAGGTAGCGGTCGGGGTCGTCGGAGAGGGCCAGTTGCACGGCCGGGTCGAGCCCGGTGCTGCGGTACTGCGCCGCCGCCATCGAACCCAGCGTCTCCCGTGCCGTGTTGAGTTTCTCCTCCTTGCGCGCAGCCTCGTCCCGCAGGCTCTCCAGTCGCTGCTCGGCCGCCGTCGCCTTCTCCCGGGCGCCGTTGTACTTCTCGGTGGCTTCCTCCGCCTCCTGGTAGAGCTTCGCCACCTTCGCCTTGACCTGGACCGGAGTCAGGTTCGGTTCGGCCTGTCCGGTTCCGTCGAAGGCCGTCGCCGTCGCGGCGCCCGCGAGAGCGAGGGTGAACGCCGTGCGGGCCGTCTGGCCGCCGAGCGAGCGCTGTCGGGGCTTGCGGTGCGCTGCCACGTGGGACTGCACGTCCTTTCGTACGACCGCCTCATGCGTCCGTACAGCCGCCGGAGAGCCGTCGGGGGAGCGGACGGACGGCCCCGGAGGGCGGTTGACGCGTCCGGCGACGGCCCGCACAGGGGGAGCGGGACGCCGCCGGACCTTCTCGGCGGTGGTGGCCGACTGCCGCCCCTGGCCCGGGCGGCGGTGGGGAGCCGGCCACCTGGGGGAGGACGCTAGGCCCGGCTGTGACAGTCCGGTAACGCGAAGTGCGGAAGTGACACGAGTGGACCGCGTCATGATCAAAAATGCCCGGAACCCCGGACCCGGGCTGTCGGGTTCGCGCGGCGCGCTGACCGAAACGGCGATTTCGAGACACGCGAAAGGTGCTGGGTGCTATGGGACGCATATATGCGGCTTGAGGCATGGTGGAGAGCTGCTGCCGTGAGACCTCCACGGCGGAATAGCATCCGGCCTCATGGACTTACTCATTCATCTTTTCGTCGGCCTGCACATCATCGGAATCGCCGCACTCCTGGGGGGCTATCTCACGCAGTTGAAGGCAATGGGCGGCCAGGGCACGGCCCGCTTCGTCCCACTGATGCTCCGCGGCGCCGCGGCGATGCTGGGCACCGGTGTGGTCCTGGTCGGCCTCAACCGGGCGGACGACCAGAACGTCGACAACGCCAAGATCGGCGTGAAGCTGGCTCTGCTGATCGTGATCCTCGCCCTCGTCTACGTGAAACGGGACGAAGAGGTGGTGAAGAAACCCCTGTTCGCCCTGGTCGGGCTGCTTACCCTGGCGAACATCTTCATCGCGGTGCTCTGGACATGAGGGAAGCGCGGGCCGTGGCCAGGGCCGCCACGGCGACGGCCAGCCAGGCCGCCACCGCGATCCACAGCAGCACCTGCCCGGGCCCCCTCAGCGACGGCACGTCGACAGCGGCGGCGACGGACAAGGTCGCCGCCGCCGTCATGCCCATCGGGAACACGGTCGCCCAGCGGCACATGTCGTAGCGCGGACGCGGCCACCGCACCTCGGCGACCAGCAGGACGGCGTACCAGGCCAGGGCGAGCACCAGCAGCGCCACGGTCACCGTGCGCAGGACGCCGGTGTCGTCGGCGTTCCACAGATACAGGCCCCCGTCGTCGGCCGCGAGGAGACCCGCCCCCGCCAGCGCCGAGATGGCGAGCGCGCCGCCCGCCACCCACTGGTCCCCGGCGCCCTCGGCCACCTCCCGCAGGTCGAAGAGGGCCAGGGCGACGCCGTAGAGCACGAGCCCGAGCCAGAACAGCACGAGCGCGGTGTGTGCGAGCCAGGCCACCGCCTCCGCCTCGGCGAGGACCGCTCCCTGCACGGCGAGCCCCTGGGTGGCCACACAGCTCAGGAACACCACCCCCGTCATGCCCCGCCTCCACCGCCGTACGACGGTCACGAGCAGCACGGGCCACAGCACCGCCGCCACCGCCAGCAGCGCCTCGGCGAGGGTGTGCCGGCCGAGCGTGGAGACCCGCGTGCCGAGCACGGTCGTCGCCGCCACCGCGTTGAGCGCCCCGGGCGTGCCCGCCTCCGTCAGCCACCGCTCGCGCTTGCGCACCAGCCGCACGACGAAGTCCGCCGCCAGCGCCACCCACGCGACTCCCGCCATCGCCAGGGTGACGCGCGACAGGACGTCGTATCCCGTCAGGTGCAGTCCGATCGACAGGACGCCGGTCGCCATGACCGCGGCCCCCGCCGCCGGTGGCCGCCGCGCCCACCAGACGCGGAGCGGGGAGCCGGGGGAGGGGGCCGGCGACGGGAGGTCGGGGGAGCCTGGCATGCGGCCGATGCTAAGGAGCACGGCGCGCCGCGGAAGCGGGGCACGCGCGCGGGCGCGCAGAAATACGCGCGGCAGGGCGAGGGGTGTGCGCGCAGGGGCGGGAACGGGTGTGCCGGGGGTGTGCGCAGGCCCGGGGTGGGCGTGCCCTTCGTCCTCAGGCCGGGCGTACGACGCTGTGGATGCTCGACTCGCCGTCGTAGAAGACGGACTCCTCGCGGACGTACGCGCCCGGCTTCGGGGCGTGGATCATCATGCCGTTGCCGATGTAGACGCCGACGTGGCTGACGTCGTCGTAGAAGAAGATCAGGTCGCCGGGCCGGGCGTCGGCGAGAGAGACCGTGGTGCCCGCGTTCACCTGGTCGTAGGTGGTGCGCGGGAGGGTGACGCCGGCCGCCTTCCACACGGCCTGGGTGAGGCCCGAGCAGTCGTAGGAGTCGGGGCCCGTGGCACCCCAGACGTACGGCTTGCCGATCTGCGCGCGGGCGAAGGCGAGTGCCTTCTCGGCCTTGGTGGCGTACGAGGGGTCCTCGGAGCCGGCGGAGGGGGCGGTCGAGGACGACCCCGTGTCCGCCGACGCGCCGCCGCTCTCCTGCTGATCCGCGGCCTGCTCCGCCGCCTGCTGCCGGACGAGTTCCGCCGCCTTGCGCGCGGCCTCCTCCTGCCGCTGCTTCTCGATCGCCGCGAGGCGCGCCTTCTCCTGGGCCGTCAGCCGGGACAGCAGCTCGCGCGCCTCGCCGAGCTTCTTCTGGACGGCGGCCTTGGCGATCTTCAGGTCGTTCTGCGCGTCGGTGAGCGTCGCGAGGCTCTCGGTGGCCTCCCGGCGCTGCTTCATCGTCGCGGACTGCTCGGTGACGTAGTCGTCGACCGCACCCTTCTGGCGGCCGGTCAGCCGGCTCATCAGCTGGTTCTGGTCGAAGTAGTCCTGCGGGGTGTCCGCGAGCAGGAAGGCCGCCGTGTCGGGCGCGGAGGCGCCGGTGCGGTACTGGGCCGCCGCGTAGGAACCCAGCTCCTCCCGTGCCTCGTTGAGCTTCTGGGTGCGCTGGGCGACGTCGTCCATGAGGCCGTCGGTGCGCTTGCGCTGCTTGGTCGTCTTCTCCTTGGCGGCGTTGTACTTCTCGGTCGCCGACTCCGCCTGGCGGTAGAGGTCGTCGACCTTCTTCTCGACCTCCTCCAGGCTCGGCTTGCCGTCGTCCGACGGAGCGGCGTTCGCCGTCTGGGAGAGCAGGGCCACGGACGTGAGGGCGGCGGTGGCGAGGGCGGGGGTGCGTATCCCCGCCACGCGCGCGCCCGCGGAGCGCGGCTTGCGGTGCTGCGACGCCAAGGGGGGCGACTCCTTCCAGTGCTCCGCCTGCCGGGTCAGCGGTGGGGTCTCTCCCAGGCCGGTAGGGCACTGGGGGAGGGTTCGGGCAGGTATGTCGGAAGGGTTGCCCTACGGCCCGCCCCGGAAGGGCGTTGGGCCGATTCACCCCGAGGTCTCGGTGACTCCCCGGTTCCGTCGGCGTGAGCGGACGCGTCGGACTCGGCGGAGGCCGTGCGGTCCGGCGGGGTTCGCCGGTGGGGGTCGTACGGCCTTTCGGCACGGTAGCCAACTCGTGTGGTCCGTGTGAAGGTTGGTGGGCGATATGCCCGATACATTTTCGTGACCTTCGGCCGGAAGTTCGCGTCGCGGTCGTGCGGGTCGCGGATCGTGACAGGAGTGTCCCGGAGGGTGAGGGCGGGAGATGTTCCCGGGACGGCGCCGGGTTGTCAGTGGCGCCCCCTAGACTCGGAGAGCGATGAGCAGCCTCTTTGACGACAGCTTCCTGGCGAACCTCCAGGGCCCCCGCGCCCATGAGGAGGAACCCCCGCCACCGCCCGAGGACGATCACGGACCGGAGTCGGTTCCGGACGATCTGTTCGGCGGGAAGTTCGACGTGCCCCCGGACCGGGACACCCACTACCGCGACGGCGCCCCGCGCCCCGTCCTGGACGCGGCCGCGCTCCTGGAGGGGCTGAACGAGAACCAGCGCGCGGCCGTCACCCACGCGGGCTCGCCGCTGCTCATCGTGGCAGGCGCCGGCTCCGGCAAGACGCGCGTGCTCACCCACCGCATCGCCCACCTCCTGGCCGAGCGGCATGTGCACCCGGGGCAGATCCTCGCGATCACCTTCACCAACAAGGCCGCGGGCGAGATGAAGGAGCGCGTCGAAGCGCTCGTCGGCCCGCGCGCGCACGCGATGTGGGTGATGACCTTCCACAGCTCGTGCGTGCGCATCCTGCGCCGCGAGAGCAAGCGGCTCGGCTTCACGTCGTCGTTCTCGATCTACGACGCCGCCGACTCCAAGCGTCTGATGGCCCTGGTCTGCCGCGACCTGGACCTCGATCCCAAGCGCTACCCGCCCAAGTCCTTCAGCGCCAAGATCAGCAACCTGAAGAACGAGCTGATCGACGAGGAGGACTTCGCCGCCCAGGCCGCCGACGGGTTCGAGAAGACCCTCGCCCAGGCCTACGCCATGTACCAGTCCCGGCTGCGCGAGGCGAACGCCCTCGACTTCGACGACCTGATCATGACGACGGTCAATCTGCTGCGCGCCTTCCCGGACGTCGCCGAGCACTACCGCCGCCGGTTCCGTCACGTCCTGGTCGACGAGTACCAGGACACCAACCACGCCCAGTACGCCCTCGTGCGCGAACTGGTCGGCACCTCCGAGCACCCCGTCGACGTACCCCCGGGCGAGTACGACGTACCACCGGCCGAGCTCTGCGTCGTCGGTGACGCCGACCAGTCGATCTACGCATTCCGCGGCGCGACGATCCGCAACATCCTCCAGTTCGAGGAGGACTACCCGGACGCGACGACGATCCTGCTGGAGCAGAACTACCGCTCCACGCAGACGATCCTGTCCGCCGCCAACGCCGTCATCGAGCGCAACGAGTCCCGCCGCCCCAAGAACCTGTGGACCAACGCGGGCGCGGGCGCGCGCATCACCGGCTATGTCGCCGACACCGAGCACGACGAGGCGCAGTTCGTCGCCGACGAGATAGACCGACTGACGGACGCGGGCGACGCGAAGGCGGGCGATGTCGCCGTCTTCTACCGCACCAACGCCCAGTCCCGTGTCTTCGAGGAGATCTTCATCCGCGTCGGCCTGCCCTACAAGGTCGTCGGCGGGGTCCGCTTCTACGAGCGCAAGGAGGTCCGGGACGTCCTGGCCTACCTGCGCGTGCTGGCCAATCCGGAGGACTCGGTGCCGCTGCGCCGGATCCTCAACGTGCCGAAGCGGGGCATCGGCGACCGCGCCGAGGCGATGATCGACGCCCTCTCCCAGCGCGAGAAGATCAGCTTCCCGCAGGCCCTGAAGCGGGTCGACGAGGCGTACGGCATGGCCTCGCGGTCGACGAACGCCGTGAAGCGGTTCAACGCGCTGATGGAGGAGCTGCGCACGATCGTCGAGTCGGGCGCCGGTCCTGCGACGGTCCTGGAGGCCGTGCTCGAACGCACCGGCTACCTCGCCGAGTTGCAGGCCTCCACCGACCCGCAGGACGAGACCCGGATCGAGAACCTCCAGGAACTCGCCGCCGTCGCGCTGGAGTTCGAGCAGGAGACCGGCGAGGCGGAGGGCGAAGGCACGACACCGGCCGGGCTCTCCGCATTCCTGGAGCGGGTCGCCCTGGTCGCCGACTCCGACCAGATCCCCGACGAGGACGACGGCTCGGGCGTCATCACCCTGATGACCCTGCACACCGCCAAGGGCCTCGAGTTCCCGGTCGTCTTCCTCACCGGCATGGAGGACGGCGTCTTCCCGCACATGCGCGCCCTCGGCCAGACCAAGGAGCTCGAGGAGGAGCGCCGCCTGGCGTACGTCGGTATCACCCGCGCGCGGGAGCGGCTCTACCTGACGCGGTCCGCGCTGCGCAGCGCGTGGGGGCAGCCGTCGTACAACCCGCCCTCCCGGTTCCTGGAGGAGATCCCGCCGACGCATGTGGACTGGAAGCGGACGGGGGCGACCGCGCCCGTGTCCTCCGGTCCCGTCTCCGGTGTGGCGGCCTCGCTGTCCTCGTCCCGCTCGCGTTCCTCGGCCGCGGGCGCGTCCGGCTTCGCGACGCGCCGGTCCGCCGCGGACAAGCCTGTGGTCACGCTGGCCGTCGGCGACCGCGTCACCCACGACCAGTTCGGTCTCGGCACGGTCGTCGGCGTGAAGGGCACGGGCGCGAACGCGGAGGCGACGGTCGACTTCGGCGACGTCAAGCCGAAGCGTCTGCTGCTGCGGTACGCGCCGGTGGAGAAGCTGTAGCGGCCGGGGTCGCGCCCGTGCTTGTGGCTGTGCGCGTGAGTTGAGCCCCCGCTTCGGGGGCGGGGGCTCAACTCACGCGCTTACGGCGAGCGGTCGCAGTCACGCTCGGGTGCACCTCGGGTCGAGCGCCTACGTCGGGTCGAGCGCCTACGTCGGGTTGAGATCGTGGCTGCGCAGCCACGGCAGCGGGTCGATCGCGGAGCCTCCCGCGGGCCGGACCTCGAAGTGCAGGTGCGGGCCGGTGGAGTTGCCGGAGTTGCCGGAGTACGCGATCGGGTCGCCGGCCTTGACCGTCGTACCGGAGGAGACGCGGTAGCTGGAGAGGTGGCAGTACCAGGTCTCCGTGCCGTCCTTCGCCGTCACGATCATCATGTTGCCGTAGGCGCTGTTCCACTGCGTCCGCACGGTGCCGTCGGTCGCCGCCATCACGGTGGTGCCGTAGGAGACGGGGAAGTCGATACCGGTGTGCTGGGACATCCAGTTGATGCCGGCCTGGCCGAAGTAGGCGCTGAGTCCGTGCTGCGCGACCGGGAGGGCGTACTTGGGGCGCAGCCGCTCCTTGCGGGCCGCCTCGGCCGCCGCCTTCTTCTTCTCGGCTTCCTGCTGCGTCTTGAGGTCGATACGTTCCTGCGTCCGGCTGGCCCGGTCGGCGAAGTCGTCGGCCCCGGCGCTGAGGGTCTCGAGCTGGGCGTCCAGCTTGTTGTTGGCTGCGGACGGTTTCACCGGCTGCGCGTCCGAGGCGGAGGCCGTGGTGTCCTTGTCGTCGCCGCCGGTCAGCGTGCCGACCGAGGCCGCGGCGATCCCGGCGACCCCCATCACGCAGGCCGAGGGCACGGCCACGGTCAGCAGCGCGGAGCGCTTCGCGGGCATCCGGCGCCGGGAACGGTTCGCGTTGCGGGCTGCCGCCCGCCCGCCCGGCGCGGGGGCCGGGGCCGCCTCCTCCTGGTCGTCGAGGAGGAGCAGCGGGGTGTCGCCCTCGGACAACTCGCCTTCGGTCAGGGCGTGTTCGTCGAGCCCCACCTGTTCGAATGTGGCGGTGGCCTGCTGGTCGAACGGGACCTCGGCCTGCTGCTCGTGCTCGTCGGAGGCCTGCTGGGCGCCCTCGCCGCCGTCGGAGTTCCACTGCGTGGCGTCGTAGGCGCCGGTGTCGAAGGCCTGCGTGCCCCATTCCCACTGCTGGGTCCGGTCGGCGGGGCTGACGGACTGGTCGGGCTGGAGCCAGGTGCTCGCGTCCCACTGTCCGCTGACGTCCGGTGCCGTTCCCTGCTGCGGAACGGCGTTCAGCTGTTGGTGGTGATCCGTGGACCAGGCGTTGGCGTCGTACGCGCCCGTGTCGTAGGCGGCGTGGTGCTGGGCCGCGTACCCGTCGTAGTTCAGGGTCTGGTGACTGCCCGTGTCCGGGACGTGGTGGCCGCCGGTGCCCCACTGGGTGTTGTCGTACGTGCCGGTCGCGGGGGCCGTGCCGTCGCCCGGAAGCTCACCGAAGAGCGGATCGGCCGGCGTGAAGTGGCCGGTGGCGTGGGCGCCGGCGTCGAAGGCGCCGGTCTCGTAACCGTGGTACGTGGTGAAGCCGTCGTGCTGGGCTTCCTGGGTGCCGTACGACGCGTAGTGCGCCGAAGCGGCGTCGGAAGCCGGGGTCGGGGTGGTCATGATCCCCGACGGGTGACGGTCGTTCACCAACTTCTCTTTCGCCGACAACAGGGGCTGCCAGAGCAGTGCGGCGACTGTACCCGGCAGTACGCGGGCACGACAATCTTCCGCAGGTTTCATGCCTGCGGGAAAGGGGCATTCGGCCGTGTTTCGGGGGACGGCGGGCGCGGGTTTGGCCCTACGTTCGAATAACGTTCGATATCGGACGGCGGGCGGACGGCGGCCGGGGTGACAGTCGGAGGGCGCTCGGAGGGCGGTCGAAGGGCGCTTGAAGGGCAGTGAAGGGGGTTCGGCGGAGGTCGGACGGTCGTGAGGGGTGCCGGCGCAGGTGCCGGCGGGGCCGCTGTCAGGCCACGGTGAGGCCGCCGGCCTGGGCGTCTGCGCGGCTGCCGGCGGACGCTCCCGTGGGTGCCGTGTCGAGGGCCTGCCGTATGCCGGTGGCGACAGCCGGGTGGACAGGCAGGGCGAGGTGGCCGATCCCGGTCACCCGGACGTTCTGCACCAGCAGGTCGGGATGCTCGACGCAGGCGGACTCCAGCGGGTCCATGAGGTGGTCGAGGTCGCTCCAGAAGCTGACGAACTGCGTACGGCAGCCCGGCGCCGGCCGGGAGAGCTCCTCGATCAGCTCGGAGCCCGGGCGCATCTGGCGCACGATCGGGTGCGCGTTCGCCAGCGGAGCCACCCGGGTGCCGGAGTGCGGGGTGCCCAGCGTGACCAGCGTCCTGACCCGGCCGTCACCGCCCAGTCGCTGCACGTAGTAGCGGGCGATGAGGCCGCCCAGGCTGTGTCCGACCACGTCGACCTGCGAGCTGCCGGTGCGCTCGCAGATCTCCTCTATGTGCCGGCCGAGCAGCTCGGCGGCCGTGCGGATGTCGCAGGTCAGGGGGGAGTAGTTGAGCGACTCCACCCGGTGCCTGCCGTGCTGGGCGAGGCTGCGGCGCAGCAGGACGAAGACCGAACGGTTGTCGATGAACCCGTGCAGCAGGACGACCGGGAGCGGGGCCTTGGTCGGCAGCTGTGCCGGGTCCTCGACGCCGGCCGCCCTGGGCAGCGCGGGGCAGGTCGTGGCGCGGCGCTCCTGGGCGATGCCGGAGGGGTAGAGGAGCAGGTGGCCCGCGAGGATCGCGAGATCCAGAGCGGTCGCCTTGAGGAGCGTCAGGGACAGCCCTGCCAGTCTGCTGGGCAGGCCTGGCAGGCCGGGGAATCCTGGGAGGTTCGGCAGGCTCGGGAGGCTTGAGAGGTGCAGGATGCCCGGAAGGGTCCGCATGTCCGGCAGCAGACGCTGGCACAGCGGAAGAAAGGGCTGAAGTGCCCGGGTGACCTTCATGGCCGACCTCCTGTCGGCACGCTGAGGACTTCTCTGTCCCCCGTGTGCCCTCGTGGAAGTCGCGGTGGAGGAGGTCGATCGGGCACGGCAGGGAGTGGGGCGGGTGCGGCCTGGCGTGCGGGGCGTGTACGGCTTGTGTGACACCCGTTACACCGATGACGACAAGGAACCCTGCCGGTCTGGCGACGAGGCTCCCCGCTGTCGTGCCTTACCTGTCCTACCTGCCCATCGTGCCTTCCGATGCGCCGTACCGCCACGCCAGCGGCCTGTGGCGTGACGGTACGGCGACCTCTTTGCGGCTCCCGGTGCGACTGGTCCCCCGTGGCGCGGGGGATCGGTGCGCGGTGAAAGTGTCCCTTCGTGTGATTTCCCCCTCGGTCCACACCGTGAAACTGCCGGTTGCGGGATGCTGGCGATAACGTTCGTTCACTTCCCCGGGCGGTCTGGCACGGGGTGTCCGTGCCGTTGAGGATGGACGTAGTCGCTTCATGGAGGCAGTGATGGGTGTGGCAGCCGGTCCGATCCGCGTGGTGGTGGCCAAGCCGGGGCTCGACGGCCACGATCGCGGGGCCAAGGTGATCGCGCGGGCGCTGCGTGACGCCGGTATGGAGGTCATCTACACCGGGCTCCACCAGACGCCCGAGCAGATCGTCGGCACGGCGATCCAGGAGGACGCCGACGCGATCGGTCTGTCCATCCTGTCCGGGGCCCACAACACGCTCTTCGCCGCGGTGATCGAGCTGCTGAAGGAGCGGGACGCGGCGGACATCCTGGTGTTCGGCGGGGGCATCATCCCGGAGGCGGACATCGCGCCGTTGAAGGAGAAGGGGGTCGCGGAGATCTTCACGCCGGGGGCGACCACCGCTTCGATCGTCGACTGGGTCCGGGCGAACGTGCGGCAGCCTGCCGGCGCCTGAGCGGGTTGTTGTACGGGTGGCTTTGTACGGGTGGCTTTGTACGGGCCTTCCCCGGGGGCGCTGCCCCCAGACCCCCGGTCGGCCCTGAACGGGCCTCGTCCTCAATCGCCGGACGGGCTGGATTGCCCGGGGTGCCGCTTCCAGGGGTTGAGTTCCGCCGCCATCACCGCCCGCAGGCGCAGTGTCCTGCCCAGTCGTTGGAATGCCTCCGCCCAGTAGCCGCCGGCGCCCGGGGAGGCGTCCTCCGGTTCGTCCGGTACTGCCAGGAGGGCGTCCAGGCGGGTTGCCTCCTCGGGGTCGAGGCAGCGTTCGGCCAGGCCCATGACGCCGCTGAAGCTCCAGGGGTAACTGCCGGCGTCCCGTGCGATGTTGAGCGCGTCCACGACGGCGCGGCCGAGCGGCGTGGCCCACGGCACGGGGCACACGCCGAGCAGTTGGAACGCCTCCGAGAGGCCGTGGGCGGCGATGAAACCGGCGACCCACTCGGCCCGTTCGGCCGCCGGGAGCGTGCCCAGCAGCTTGGCCCGTTCGGCGAGGGAGACCGCGCCCGGCCCGCCCGCGCCCGGCGCCGACGGCACCCCGAGCAGCGCCCGCGACCAGTCGGCGTCGCGCTGCCGGACGGCGGCCCGGCACCATGCCGCGTGCAGTTCGCCCAGCCAGTCGTCGGCCACCGGCAACGCCACGATCTGCTCCGGCGTACGGCCGCCCAGGCGCGCCGGCCAGGTGGCGAGCGGGGCCGCCTCCACGAGTTGGCCGAACCACCAGGACCGCTCACCCCGGCCGGGCGGCGCCTTCGCCGACACACCGTCGCGTTCCATCGCCGCGTCGCACTCGTGCGGGGCCTCGACGAGGAGCGTCGGGGCGTCCAGGGTGTGGTCGACGGCCACGCACGCGCCGGCCCGGACCGCCATCCGCGCGGCGAGCGCCGAACCCGGCAGCGCCGAGAGCAGTTCCGCGGCGGTGGCCCGCACGTTGCGGCTCCGGTCCGTCAGGGCCTGTTCCAGGAAGGGCTCGTCCCGGGTGCCGAGGCCGGTGCGCAGTGAGTCGAGGAACATCAGCCGGTCCTCGGCACGCTCCGTCGACCAGGACGCGGCCAGCAGTTCGCGCGCCGCGTCGGGGTCGCGGAAGCGGATCGACGCCAGGAGGGCGACCCGCTCGGCGAACAGGCCTTCCTGCCACAGCTTTTCGGCGCGTTCGGTCTCCGTGGGTCCCGGCAGCGAGGTGCCGCCGCCCGGTGTCGCGCGCAGTGCGAACCGCCAGTCGGGGTTCAGCCGGGCCAGCCACAGGGCACGTGGTCCGGCGAACTCCAGCGCCGCCGGGCGCAGGTCCGTACGTCCGCGCGCCGCGTCGAGCAATGCGGGCAGGGACTCGGCGGGGGCTGCGAACCCCCGGGCGTTCACCGCCGTCAGCCACTGGGGCAGCAGCTCCATGAGATCCGGTGCGGTGCCTCTGCGGCCACCGGGGCCGGTGCCGGGGCGGTCGGCCAGCAGGAAGGCGAGCCGGCGCGCCGCCGCGACGGGCAGTGCCGGACGGGGATCCTCGGCGGCCGGCGCGGGCCGAGGGGCCGCCCGGCCCGGGCGCAGGCCGGCCCGTCGGCGTACGGTCTCCGCGGCCGCCGCGTCCAGGAGCGCGGCCGGCGCGGTCCGGCCGGGGGGCGCACCCGGGGGCGTACGGCGATTCGTGCCGAGCAGGGCGGCGGTGACCAGGTCCTCCCAGACGGTCTGTGGGGGGAGGGGCGGGGTGGCGTTCATGCGACTCCCTTCTGCTGCCGTCGTCGTGGTGGTTGTTGCGCCTGAGGTGCCTGGGGTGCCTGGTACGGCTGTCGTTGCTGATGCGGGGCGTTGGTTCAGCACAGGCGTACCGCCTCCCCCGGGGTCGTCGGCCAGGCCGTCAGCGGAGTGAAGCCACGATGGCCGCACTCACCGAAGACCTTGACGGGGGCGCCGCCCGAGAGGGCGACCAGGCGCCACAGGCCGGGGCGCGAGACCGCCGCGGAGGTGAGCGGCAGTGCCGTGTCGCCGTCGGCGTCCGCCAGTTGCCAGGAGTCGCCGTCCGGGGCCGGTATGACGTTGTCCAGCGTCACCGGGACGGAGTCCTGCCAGGGGTCGTGGCGCAGGGTCTCGCCGTAGCGGGCGGTCGCCTCGGCCGTCGTCATGCCGGGGGGACGGGTTCCGGTGAGGACGGGTGGGGCGAACTGCTCGCCGAGGGAGACCCGTTCTCCCGCACCCGGGTGCGCCGACACTTCGGCGTCCAGGGCGAGGCCGACGGGCAGCGTGAGCTCCGGTGCGCGGCCCGCGGCGCCGTAGGAGAGGAGGAGAGCCGTGCGGCCCGAGGCGGTGCCGTACAGCCAGATACGGCGGGTCGTCAGTTTCGGGTCCGGCGTGTCGTACTGGGCGAGCACCAGCCAGTGGTCGCGGACGGGCGGGCCCGTCGGGGGGGTCGGCAGACCCACGCGGGCGCGGACCGTCGCCGCCAGGGCCTCCGGCAGTCGCGCCCGGTGCAGCCAGCCCTGGTCGAGGAGATGGAGCAGCGCGCACTCCTCCAGCAACCGCGCCGGCCAGCCGGGCCCGGACCCCGGAACCGCCCCCAACTCCCTTGCACGGGAGGCAAGTCCGGGTGCCTGCGCGTCGACCATGCGGGCCGCCGTCTCCTCCCACAGCGTGTACCCCGACTGCTCGGCGGTGGCCAGGCCCGAGCGCAGGAGATCGGCGAGCCGCTCCTCCAGTTCCGTCGCCCCCGAGGTGATCCGCTCGGCGCGTCGCTCGGCCCTGCGGCGCGCCCCCTCCGGATCGGCGGGGCCGGATCCGGAACCCGTGGGGTCGGCCTCCCGTTTCTCCTGTGTACGCCTGCGTCCCGCGATCCACTGCTCGGCCCAGTCCGGTGCCCGCCCCGCCGGCGTCGCCCCCTCGCCGCCCGACCAGAGCAGCAGCAGCCCGAGCGCGTGCTTGCACGGGAACTTACGGCTCGGACAGCTGCACCTGTACGCCGGACCGGTCCCGTCCGCGGTGTCGACGACCGTCCGGTACGGCGTGCCCCCGCCTCCCTCGCACAAGCCCCATACCGCCCCCTCCCGCGAACTGCCCGTGCCCGACCACGGATCGGCCGTGCCGAGTTTGCTTCCCGCTTTGCGTGACGTGGAGTCAGGCGCCAGTGCCAGCACCTGGTCCGCCGTCCAGCGCACCCCCTGCTGAGTCATGTCATCGAAGGTAGATCCCCCCACTGACAATCGGTCCGGCGAGCGTCCGCCGACCGTCGGCAGGCCGTCCGTCGCGGGTGGCCGGGAGGACGTTTTCGCAGGTCGGATCGCATTGTCAGTGGCGTGGTGCACGGTGGACACCAGATGCCGAACCGGCCGAGCTGGAGGGGGCCTCAGCCATGTCCGTGTCCGTAGATCCCACGACAGATCCGACGTCCGTGGAACCGAGTGGGAACGAGCCGGCGGAAGCATTGCGTCCGCACGCCGAGGACGCCTTCGCCGACGAACTCACCGCGCTGGCCGCGCAGGACGACCGCCCGCGCCCGGCCCGCTGGAAGCTGTCGCCGTGGGCCGTCGCCACCTATCTCCTCGGCGGCGTCCTGCCGGACGGCACGGTGATCTCGCCGAAGTACGTGGGCCCGCGCCGCCTCGTCGAGGTCGCCGTGTCCACCCTCGCCACCGACCGCGCCCTGCTGCTGCTCGGCGTCCCGGGCACCGCCAAGACCTGGGTCTCCGAACACCTGGCGGCGGCGGTCAGCGGTGACTCGACACTGCTGGTGCAGGGCACCGCGGGCACGCCGGAGGAAGCGATCCGCTACGGCTGGAACTACGCGCAGCTGCTCGCGCACGGGCCCAGCCGGGACGCGCTGGTGCCCAGTCCCGTCATGCGGGCCATGGCGGAGGGGGCGACGGTGCGGGTGGAGGAACTGACCCGGATCCCGGCCGATGTACAGGACACCCTCATCACCATCCTGTCCGAGAAGACACTGCCGATACCGGAGTTGGGGCAGGAGGTGCAGGCGGTCCGCGGCTTCAGCCTCATCGCCACGGCCAACGACCGCGACCGCGGGGTCAACGAGCTGTCCAGCGCCCTGCGCCGCCGCTTCAACACGGTGGTGCTGCCGTTGCCCGAGAGCGTCGAGGCGGAGGTGGACATCGTCGCCCGGCGTGTCGACCAGATCGGCCGCTCCCTCGATCTGCCGGCCGCTCCCGACGGCATCGACGAGATCCGCCGGGTGGTGACGGTCTTCCGGGAACTGCGCGCGGGCGTCACCTCCGACGGGCGCACGAAGGTGAAGTCGCCGAGCGGCACGCTGTCCACCGCCGAGGCCATCTCCGTCGTCACCGGCGGTCTCGCGCTGGCCGCGCACTTCGGCGACGGCGTGCTGCGGGCGGGGGACGTGGCCGCGGGCGTCCTCGGCGCCGTCGTCCGCGATCCGGCGGCCGACCGGGTCGTCTGGCAGGAGTACCTGGAGGCGGTCGTCCGGGAACGGGCCGGCTGGACGGACTTCTACCGGGCCTGCCGGGAGGTGAGCGCGTGAACGGGAGCGACGCAAGCAACGGAAACGAGGAGATTCGGGCGTGGGCCCGCGGAGCGTGGAGGGCGGCTGTGAACGACGACACGAGGTGGCCCCGCAGGTGTGAGGGCAGGGGATGACGGGGGTCGCGGAGGGCAGTGGCCAGGGCCCGGAGGCGGGCCGGCCGTTGCTGCTCGGGGTGCGCCACCACGGGCCGGGGTCGGCGCGGGCGGTACGGGCGGCGCTGGACGCCGCCCGGCCCCGGACCGTACTGGTCGAGGGGCCGCCCGAGGCCGACGCGTTGATCCCGCTCGCCGCCGACGAGGACATGCGGCCGCCGGTCGCGCTGCTCGCCCACGCCGTCGACGAACCCGGCCGTTCGGTCTTCTGGCCGCTGGCCGAGTTCTCCCCGGAATGGGTCGCCCTCCGCTGGGCCCTGGAGCACGGCGTCCCCGCCCGCTTCATCGACCTCCCGGCCACCCACACCCTGGCCTGGGAGAAGGAGGGGCATGGGCATGACGAGGGACCGGAGAGGGGGCCGCGACCAGAGGGACAGCATCAGGGCGAGGGCGAGGGCGAGAACGGGAACGGCGACGAAAACGGGGGTGCGAGCGGGGGTGCCGACGCGCCCGGTGTCTGGGAGGGGGTGCGAGGGGACCCGCTCGGGCGGCTCGCCGCGGTCGCCGGATACGACGATCCCGAGCGGTGGTGGGAGGACGTCGTCGAGCACCGGTCGACGGGGGCGAAGGACCCGTTCGCGCCGTTCGCCGCGATCGAGGAGGCCATGGGGGCGCTGAGGGAGGCGTGCGCAACCGCAGCAGGGGAGCACGGCGGCGGCCGGGATCTCGTGCGGGAGGCGTACATGCGCATCCAGGTGCGGGCGGCACAGAGGGAGTTCGGGCCGGACGGAGTGGCGGTGGTGTGCGGGGCGTGGCACGTGCCCGCGTTGCGGCGGAAGGTCGCCGTCGCCGCCGACCGGGCGCTGGTCAAGGGGTTGCCCAAGGTCAAGGCCGACCTCACCTGGGTGCCGTGGACCCACCGCAGACTGGCCCGGGCCGGGGGGTACGGGGCGGGTATCGACTCGCCGGGCTGGTACGCCCACCTGTTCGGTGCGCCGGACCGGCCGGTCGAGCGCTGGCTGACGAAGGTGGCGGTCCTGCTCCGTGCGGAGGACCGGATGGTGTCCTCGGCGCATGTCATCGAGGCGGTCCGGCTGGCCGAGACGCTCGCCGCCCTGCGCGGCCGGCCGCTGCCCGGCCTGAGCGAGACGTCCGACGCCGTGCGCGCGGTGCTGTGCGAGGGCTCGGACGTGCCATTGGCGCTGGTGCGCGACCGGCTGGTGGTCGGGGACGTCCTGGGGGAGGTGCCGGCCGGTGCGCCCGCCGTGCCGTTGCAGCGCGACCTCGACCGGCTTCAGCGCCGGCTGCGGCTCAAACCGGAGGCGGACGCACGCGAGTTGGCGCTCGACCTGCGCAAGGACAACGACGCCGAGCGCAGCAGGCTCCTGCACCGGCTGCGGCTGCTGCGCATCGACTGGGGCGATCCGACCGCCTCGCCCGGCAGTACGGGAACCTTCCGTGAGGCGTGGCGGCTGCGGTGGGAGCCGGAGCTGTCGGTGCGGACCGCCGAGGCCGGGGTGTGGGGGACGACCGTGCTCGCCGCGGCGACCGCCAAGGCGGAAGCGGACGCCGTCGCCGCGCGGGGCCTCGCCGAGGTGACCGGGCTCGCCGAGCGCTGCCTCCTGGCCGGGTTGCCGGAGGCGCTCCCTACGGTGATGCGGGTCCTCGCCGACCGGGCGGCACTCGACACGGACGTCGGCCATCTGGCCCAGGCCCTGCCCGCGCTGGTGCGTTCGCTGCGCTACGGCGACGTACGGGGCACCGACACCCGAGCACTGGCGGAGGTGGCCGCCGGCCTCGCCGAACGGGTCTTCGTCGGCCTCCCCCCGGCCTGTGCCTCGCTGGACGCGGACGCGGCGGACGAGATGCGGCGCCATGTGGACGCGGTGCACGCAGCGGTGGGGATGCTGGAGGAGACGTCGACGACCCCGGGACGGGCCGACGCACCGACCGGGACGGCGGCCGAGTCAGCGGGGGGTCGCTCCCGAGCGGTGGAGACGGACGGGGACGGGGGGCCGCCGGGTGCATCGAGGGGAGACGACCGGGATCTCGGCGGTGAGTCCCGGGCGGCTCGCGGTGGTCTGCGGGAGCGCTGGCGGGGGGTGCTGCGGGTGCTGTCCGGGAGGGACACCGTGCCCGGGGTGATCCGGGGGCGGACCGTGCGGCTGCTTCTGGACGAGGGGGAGTTGGACCAGAACGAGGCCGCGCGGCTGATGGGGCTCGCCCTGTCACCGGGGACACCGCCGTCGGACGCGGCCGCCTGGATCGAGGGCTTCGTCGGAGGCGGCTCCGGGGGCGGACTGCTCCTCATGCACGACGAACGGCTGCTCGGCCTGGTCGACGGATGGCTCACGGCGGTACCGGCGGACGCGTTCACGGACGTACTGCCGTTGCTGCGGCGGACGTTCTCGGCGTACGAACCGGGGGTGCGCAGAACGCTCGGCGAACTGGTCCGGCGCGGCCCGGGGCAGCGGGGCAGCGGGCCGGGCACGGGCTCCGGGACACCCGGATTCGCGGCCGGGCTGGACGAGGGACGCGCGGACGCCGTCCTGCCGGTGGTGCGGCTGCTGCTGGGGCCGGCACCGGGACCAGGGCCGGGACCGGATCCCGGCCCGGCCGACGACGACGAGCTTGCGGGGGTGGGCACATGACGACGGCCGACGCGGCGACGACCGAGGCCGGACAGGAGCGGCTGCGGCGCTGGCGGCTGGTGCTCGGGGGCGACACGGCGGACGGCACCGGCCACGGGCTCTCCGGGCGGGACGCCGAGATGGACGGGGCGCTCACCGCGCTCTACGGAAAGGAGAACGAAGCGCGGACGGGGCGGGACCGCTCGGCGGGGCTCGGGGCCTCGGCGCCGTCGGTGGCCCGCTGGCTCGGGGACATCCGCACGTACTTCCCCTCCTCCGTCGTACAGGTCATGCAGCGCGACGCCATCGACCGGCTGGGGCTGTCCGCGCTGCTGCTCGAACCGGAGATGCTGGAGGCGGTGGAGGCCGACGTGCACCTCGTGGGCACGCTGCTGTCACTGAACAAGGCGATGCCGGAGACGACGAAGGAGACGGCCCGGGCCGTGGTCCGCAAGGTCGTCGACGACCTGGAGAAGCGGCTCGCCACCCGCACCCGGGCCGCGCTCACCGGCGCCCTCGACCGCGGCACGCGCGTCCACCGCCCGCGCCATCACGACATCGACTGGAACCGCACGATCGCCGTCAACCTCAAGCACTACCTGCCCGAGTACGGGACGGTCGTGCCGGAGCGGCTCGTCGGGTACGGGCGGGCGTCGCGGTCCGTGAAGAAGGAGGTGATCCTCTGCATCGACCAGTCGGGTTCGATGGCGTCGTCGGTCGTGTACGCGTCGGTCTTCGGGGCGGTACTGGCGTCGATGCGGTCGATCAGCACCCGGCTCGTCGTCTTCGACACCGCGGTCGCCGATCTCACCGACCTGCTCGACGACCCGGTGGACGTCCTGTTCGGCACCCGGCTCGGCGGCGGTACGGACATCAACCGGGCGCTCGCGTACTGCCAGGCGCAGATCACCCGGCCCGCCGAGACGGTGGTGGTGCTCATCAGCGACCTGTACGAGGGAGGCATCCGGGACGAGATGCTCAAGCGCGTCGCGGCGATGAAGGCGTCCGGCGTGCAGTTCGTCGCGCTGCTCGCGCTGTCCGACGAAGGGACGCCCGCGTACGACCGGGAGCACGCGGCGGCACTCGCGGCGCTGGGCGCACCGGCGTTCGCCTGCACGCCCGATCTGTTCCCGGACGTCATGGCGGCGGCGATCGAGAAGCGCCCGCTGCCCGTGCCGGACACCGCCTGACGCGACGCGGGGGGCACATGCAAGGATCGGGGGCACGTAGTCGCCGCACGGGAGGAACTTCCCCCCTTGACCTGGCTCACCACCCCGCCCGGTGCCGCTCTGCGGATCCTGCGCGTCCTGCGCGGTGCGGCCGGTCGGCGCGTGGTGCAACTGGCGCTCCTGGTGGGCGGGTTGTTCGCGCTCGGGTTTCTCTGCGGGGAACAGGCACACGCGGCGGAGGGCCTGACCGCACCGGCACTGTCGGCACCGGCCCTGCCGGCACCTGCACGGTCCGCACCGGCCCTCTCGGCTCCCGGCCTGTCGCCGGTCCTGTCCGTGCCGGCCGCGGTGACCGACCAGGTCGAGGGCCCGAGTTCGGTTCCGGCGGTCGGCGATGTCGTGGTGGCGGCCGTGGGTGAACAGCGTGAACGGCTCTCGGTGCAGGTGTCGCCGCCGTCCGTCTCGTCGTCGCCGAGGCAGCCGATCGAGCAGACCCTTTCCGAGGTCCCTGACCTTCCCGCGCTCCCCAAGCTCCCCAAGCTCGCCGCCCTCGCCACCCTTCCCGAGCTTCCCGAGCTTGCGGATCTTCCCGAGCTCCCCGAGGTCTCCGGCCCGACCGACCTCCCGAGACTTCCCGCCCTCCCAGCCCTGCCCGCCCTCCCCGACCTGCCGGCCCTTCCGGCTCTCCCCGTATTCCCCGCTCTCCCGGCCCTTCCGGCCCTTCCGGATCCTCCGTCGGCTCCGGTGAGCGCGAAGGTGACGGTGGCGGACACGGCGGTGGATGCGGATACGGCGTCGTACGGCCCGGTGAGCACCGGCGTCGGCGGTTGGGTCGACGTCGGTCACCGCGTCGAGTCGCTCCGCACCGGCCAAGCTTCCGTCAACGCTCCTGCTCACGCTCCCGGGCCGGTGCGCCGCGGGCCCGCCGGTGACCGGGACGGCGTGCTGGGCGGCGGTGTGTCGGTGTTCGACGGCGGCGCGTCCCGGCACGGCGACACCTACGCCGTCACGCCGCGGCACCGGATCCCGCTTCGGCTGGTGCCCGGCGGTGTCGCGCGCTCCGAGGCGGCCGACACGCGGGACGGGCACCGGAACATCCCGGTCTTCCCCGGCTAGGGACAGGCGCCACTCCTTCCCCGAGCCCCCGAGCCCCGAGCATTCGGAGCCTCCGGCGCTCGGGGCTCCGCGCAGATCGCGCGAACCACGATCCACGGCAGCGCGTCACGCGTCTGACCGATTGACTCCGTGAGGCGGCAGGCCCCCGGACGGCCGAAAGCCACCGGTTCGTCCGACCGAAACCTCACGGGTGGGGTCGAGTGTTCCTCATTGGGGTGAGGATCGACCGACCTGAGCCCTCAAAGGGCTGTTCAGGGGGCCTCACCGGGTCAACCCCAACCCGGTGAGGCCCTTCCCGTCTCCTCCCGATCTCCTCACACCCGGCACCGGGTGCCAGTGATCCCGGCATCATGTGACAGGTATCACCGCTCAGGTGTGACCCTCGATTTAGGGGCCTCCTGCAAGCAGCGATAACCTGCGAGACGGACATGCCGCGCGCTCGGACACCGTGTGCGCCTCCCTTGTGACTGACAGACGGCGGACGTCACGTTGCCCTCGCGGCACGCCCACGCAGACAACGAACCGCGAGATCACTGATAGGGACGGAAGCGCGTGGACCTGTTCGAGTACCAGGCGAGGGACCTCTTCGCCAAGCACGATGTACCGGTGCTGGCCGGTGAAGTCATCGACACGCCTGAGGCGGCCCGCGCAGCCACCGAGCGTCTCGGTGGCAAGTCCGTCGTCAAGGCCCAGGTGAAGGTCGGCGGGCGTGGCAAGGCCGGCGGCGTGAAGCTGGCCGCGACCGCCGACGAGGCGGTCGAGCACGCGACCAACATCCTCGGCATGGACATCAAGGGCCACACGGTCCACAAGGTGATGATCGCCGAGACGGCCCCGGAGATCCTGGAGGAGTACTACGTCTCCTTCCTCCTGGACCGTGCCAACCGCACCTTCCTCTCCATCGCGTCCGTCGAGGGCGGCATGGAGATCGAGGAGGTGGCGGAGACCCGCCCCGAGGCCGTCGCCAAGACGCCGATCGACGCCAACGTGGGTGTGACCCCCGAGGTCGCGCGCCAGATCGTCGAGGCCGCGAACTTCCCGGCCGAGGTCGCCGACAAGGTCGCCAACGTCCTCGTGACGCTGTGGAAGACCTTCATCGAGGAGGACGCCCTCCTCGTCGAGGTCAACCCGCTGGCGAAGGTCGCCTCCGGCGACGTCATCGCCCTCGACGGCAAGGTCTCGCTGGACGAGAACGCCGAGTTCCGTCAGCCGGGCCACGAGGAGTTCGTCGACCACGCGTCGGCCAACCCGCTCGAGGCCGCCGCGAAGGCGAAGAACCTCAACTACGTCAAGCTCGACGGCGAGGTCGGCATCATCGGCAACGGCGCGGGTCTCGTCATGAGCACCCTGGACGTCGTCGCGTACGCCGGTGAGGCGCACGGTGGGGTCAAGCCCGCCAACTTCCTCGACATCGGTGGTGGCGCCTCCGCCGCCGTCATGGCGAACGGCCTGGAGATCATCCTCGGCGACCCGGACGTCAAGTCCGTCTTCGTCAACGTCTTCGGTGGCATCACCGCCTGTGACGAGGTCGCCAACGGCATCGTCCAGGCGCTTCAGCTGCTCGCGGACAGGGGTGAGGAAGTCACCAAGCCGCTGGTCGTGCGTCTCGACGGCAACAACGCCGAGCTGGGTCGCAAGATCCTCTCCGACGCCAACCACCCGCTGGTGCAGCGTGTGGACACCATGGACGGCGCGGCCGACAAGGCCGCCGAGCTCGCGGCTGCGAAGTAAGGGAAGAGGGACAGAACAGCCATGGCTATCTTCCTGAACAAGGACAGCAAGGTCATCGTCCAGGGCATGACCGGTGCCACGGGCATGAAGCACACCAAGCTCATGCTGGCGGACGGCACCAACATCGTCGGTGGCGTGAACCCCCGCAAGGCGGGCACGTCCGTCGACATCGACGGTACCGAGATCCCGGTCTTCGGCACGGTCGCCGAGGCGATCGAGAAGACGGGCGCCAACGTGTCCGTCCTCTTCGTGCCGCCGGCCTTCGCGAAGGCCGCCGTCGTCGAGGCGATCGACGCGGAGATCCCGCTGGCCGTCGTCATCACCGAGGGCATCGCCGTCCACGACTCGGCCGCGTTCTACGCGTACGCCGTGTCGCAGGGCAACAAGACTCGGATCATCGGCCCGAACTGCCCCGGTCTCATCTCCCCGGGCCAGTCGAACGCCGGCATCATCCCGGGCGACATCACGAAGCCGGGCCGTATCGGTCTGGTCTCGAAGTCCGGCACGCTGACCTACCAGATGATGTACGAGCTGCGTGACATCGGCTTCTCGTCCGCCGTCGGCATCGGTGGCGACCCGATCATCGGTACGACGCACATCGACGCGCTCGCCGCGTTCGAGGCGGACCCCGACACCGACCTGATCGTCATGATCGGTGAGATCGGCGGCGACGCCGAGGAGCGGGCCGCGGCCTTCATCAAGGACAACGTGAAGAAGCCGGTCGTCGGTTACGTGGCGGGCTTCACCGCGCCGGAGGGCAAGACCATGGGCCACGCCGGCGCCATCGTCTCCGGTTCCTCCGGCACCGCCCAGGCGAAGCAGGAGGCCCTCGAGGCCGCCGGCGTCAAGGTCGGCAAGACGCCGACCGAGACGGCGAAGCTGGCCCGCGAGATCCTCGCGGCCGGCTGAGTTCCAGGCCGGTACCGGTGGGCCCGTTCCCTTTGTGGGGAGCGGGCCCACCGGCGTTTCCGGGGCGTGGGCGCCGGGCCTGGCGGTCCGGGCGGGCCGGGTTCATTCGGCCAGCGGGATCAGCCGTTGCGGGCCGTGCTGGATCCCGGACCTCAGCTTGGCGCGCAGGTCCATTTCCGCGTCCGAGAGTGTGCCGGGGGCGGATCGCGGGGGGACGCCCTGCACCGTCTCACCGGGGGGTACCGCGGGCTCGTAGCGGGTGGGGGCCGTCCGTACGGTCAGTGCGGTCGCGCCGATGATCGCGACCGTGAACGCGATCGCCGCCCTGGTCCAGAAGCGGGCTCGCTGTTCGCTGCCCGCACGCACGGTGGTCGGCTCGGCCGCGCGCAGCCGTTCGGCGGACGCCACCTCCGCCAGCCGCCGGTGCAGTGCCGAGGGGCTCGCCAGTTCGGGCAGCCGCGCGGCCACCGCCTCACGGGCGTGCAGCAGCCGGTTCGCCGCCGCGGGGGTGCTCGCCTCCGTCTCCGCCGCCGTCTCGGGGAGGTCGAGGCCGACACCGTCGTAGAGGAGGAGCGTGCGGCGGTAGGGCGTGGGGAGGGTCAGCAGGACGTCCAGCAGGGCGCGGTCGGCGGCGTCGGAGGGGGGCGGCTCCGGGTGGCGGTAGCGGGGGCGGAACCGGTGCCAGGGCGAGAGCGCGTACTCGTAAGCCGTCGCCCGCACCCAACCGGCCGGGTCCCGGTCCACGGCCACCTCGGGCCAGCGCTCCCAGGCCACTTGGAACGCCCGCTCGACCGATTCGCGTGCGAGCTCGCGGCGGCCGGAGAGCAGGTATGCCTGCCGTACGAGGGCGGGGGCGCAGAAGGCGTAGAGGGCGTCGAAGGCCTGAGCGGGCGTCAGAGTGGTCCCGGTGGGCCGGCCTCCAGGAGCTCCGGGGACTTCTGGCACTTCTGGAACTTCTGGAACTGTCGAGACTTCTGGGGCTTCTGGGACTTCCAGGGTTTCGGGGTGGTGAGGGTCGTTGTCCAGGTACACCGTCACCTGGGGCGGGCGCGCTGTCTCCTGGGTGTTCGTCACCATGGCCGCCTCGGTCAGCGATGCCAGCAGTTTCGCGTACGCCTCCCGCCTGCGGCCGCGCGGCGTCGTGCGGCCGGACTCCCACGCGCGCACCGTCTCCCGGGCGACGCCCACCCGCTCGGCGACCTGATCATGTGTCAGCGAGGCCGCCTCGCGCAGGTGTCGGCGCAGCTTGGGCGGGGGGAGCGGGGCAGGGCTCTGTGTCACAGGGGAACCCTTCGCACGAAAATGTACATAAACGTATATTGAGCGACACAACGGGACTTCGCCTGTTACGACGGGAAAGCGCGTGTCGTTGGGAGCATGACGGGCGTGACCCAGATGACCGCTCGCCGACTGTCGTTGTCGCCCCTGCTCAGCCGGATGCGTGACCGATCCTCCGGGCTGGCCGCCGGCCTCCTGGGCGGTGCGCTCGCGGCCGGGCTCGGGCTCGGTTCGTTCGCCGTCCTCGTGATGGTGCTGTGGATCAGCTCGCCGTATCCCGACAGCGGGCCGGACGGCGCGCTGCATGTCGCCGCCGCGCTGTGGCTGCTGGCCCATGGCGCGGAGCTGGTACGCGTCGACACGCTGTCCGGGGTCCCGGCGCCGGTCGGCGTCACCCCGCTGCTGCTGCTCGCGTTGCCGGTGTGGCTGGTGCGGCGCGCCGCACGGGACGCGGTGGACGGCGGCGGTGACGACGAGGGCGCGGTGCTCGGGAGTGCCCGTACGGCGTGGGCGGGTGTCGTGCTCGGCTATCTCGCCGTCGGGACGGGCGCCGCCTGCTACGCCGCCACCGGTGGCGCGCTGCGGCCCTCGTGGGCGTGGACGGCCGTGTGCGTGCCGGCGGTCGCGGTGCTGGCCGCCGGGGCGGGGGTGTGGTCGGCCCACGGCTGTCCCCGCGGGCCCGTCGACAGCGCGCTGCTGCTACTGCCCCGCGGTGTGCGGCGGCTGCTGCTCGAGCCGGACGGGCGGGAGCGGCTGGCGGTCGCCGGGCGGGCGGCGGGGGCCGGGGCGGCGGTGCTCTTCGGGGGCGGGGCGGCGCTGGTGGCGGTGTCCTCGGTGTGGCACCTGGGTGCGGCCCGTGAGGCGTTTCTCCAGCTGACGGAGGGCTGGTCGGGGCGGTTCGCGGTGCTGTTGCTGTGCGTGGCGCTGGTTCCGAACGCGGCGGTGTGGGGGGCGGCGTACGCCCTCGGGCCGGGGTACGTCCTCGGTGCCGGACATGTGGTGGCGCCGTTGTCCTCCGACCCGGCGCCCCTGCTGCCCCAGTTTCCGCTGCTGGCGGCGGTGCCGGACGCGGGCGGCGGGACGCCGTGGAACTGGGCGGTCGGAGCGGTGCCGGTGATCGCCGGAGTGACGGTGGGGGTGTTCGTGGCTCGGGGGGCGGGGGCCGGAGGCGCCTGGTCGCGCGGGCGGACCGCGGGCGGTGTGGTGCTGGCGGGCGTGTTGTGCGGGCTGTTGATGGGAGGACTCGCGGGGTTGGCCGGTGGGCCGTTGGGGGTTTCCGCGTTGGCTCGGTTCGGGCCGGTGTGGTGGCAGGTGGGGGGTGCGGTGCTGATGTGGACCGTGGGGGTGGGGGTGCCGGTGGCCTTGGTGGTGCGGGGGTGGCGGCGCTGGGGGGCCGCGAGGGTGGGGAAGGAGGGGGCTGGGGGCTCCGCGGGTTCGGTGGGGTCTGCTGCCGCCGGCTCGGGGCTGGGGGCAGCGCTGTATGACTTCACGTCGGTGGGGCGCGGTGGTGCGGGTCCTCAGGCGCACGACGGTGCGGTGACGTATGACGACCTTGTCGAGACTGTCGCGCCCGGGTCGCCTGTGCCGCCTGTGCCGACCGGGCAGGTCGTGCCGCCTGTGCCTGGTGTTGCGCCCGCGCCTGTCGAGCTGGTGGACCCCATCGGCCCGCTGGGCGTGCACCGCCGAGACCCCCTGCACCCCCGGGACCCGATGCACCCCCTGGACCTCTTCGACCCCCTGGAGCCCAGCGACCCCAGGGACCCCGTGGGTTACGTGGAGCCGGTGTGGCATGGGGATGTGGCTCGGGAGGCTCGGTGGGCGGCGTTGCGGGAGGCGGGGGAGGACGAGGGAGTGGACGGTCCGGCGGGGAGCGAGGGCGGTGGGGTGGGGCGGTGACCGCCCAGGGGTTTTTCGCCCCCGCCGCCCCTTCTCTTCCCGTCCCCGGGGGCTGCCGCCCCCGGACCTCCGCTTCGGCCCCTGAAGGGCCTCGTCCTCAAGCGCCGGACGGGCTGAATGCACGCCAGGTCGGGCTGAATGCACGCCGGGACGGGCCGAGAGTCACGCGTTGGCGCCCAGGATGTTTTTCAGTTCCTTGGGGAGCAGGTCGTCGCAGGACTGTTTGGCCTCGTTGGTGAGGGCGTCGTTCGTGCAGGTGTAGTAGTCGCTGTAGACCAGCTGCGCGGTGAAGCTCGCGGCGACCAGCGCCAGGGCCAGGGACGCGGTGACCAGGCCGCTGACGGCGGCGGTCTTCTGGGGGCGGCCGGTGGGCTCCGGGGCGGGCGGGGCATCGGGGTCGGGGGTGCGGGGCTTGGCGCGCAGGGCGCTGATTCCCCAGTTCAAGGCCAGCGCGCCGAGCAGCAGGGCCACGTACGGCCAGCCGAAGAGCGCGAAGAAGAAGGCCCACATCCCGCAGAGCAGGGCATAGCGCGCGTGGCGCTGGGCGGGGTCGGTGGGGTCCCAGCGCTTGGCGGGGTCGGTGCCGGGTCCGCCGCCCTCGGGGGCGCCGCCGGGGCGCTCGCCGAAGCCGCCGGGGGAGCGGCCGGGCTGCTGGTCGCTCCACTGGCCGCCCCAGGGGGTGCGCCCGCCCTCGGGGGCGCCGCCCGCCGGGCGCCGGGGCTGCCAGGGACGGTCCGGGGTGCCCTCGGGGGGCGGGGCGAAGGGGTTGTCGTCCTCGGGGGGCGGGTTGTCGCCCGAACTGTCGCCCGAGGGGGCGTCGGGGGGAGAGGTTGGGCGCTCTCGCAGCAGCACGGCGCCGCGCTCCCCTCCCTGCCGTGACTGCGGAGGGAGCGTGAGGAGTCGCAGACTGCGGTCCGGCATCAAGTGGGCGTCTTCCCCTAGTGATCGGCCAGTGATCGGCTTTGGCTGATAATGAACGGTTTTGGGCTGGTACTGCCTGGCTGGGCCGTCACTTGCAGAACGCACCGCGTCGCCACCGCGTTCCCGAGCCCGCTCGCCCCAGACGCTACCTTCCGGCCACGCCCCCGTCCCGTGGGGGCCGCCCGGTGTGCCGGTATCGTTGCTGACGGTCGGCCGCTTCGTAGACTTCCCCGTATCCCGGGGCGCGAAGCATTCGTACGAATGTATAAACCGGCCGTGCAAACGCTTCCCCGAGAAAGGGCCCCCATCGTGGCCGCCAAGCCCGTGGCCAAGCGCCTCGTCGTGCTGGTCTCCGGATCCGGTACGAACCTCCAGGCTCTCCTCGACGCCATCGCGGCCACCGGCGCCGATGCCTACGGCGCCGAGATCGTCGCCGTCGGAGCCGACCGGGAGGGCGTCGAGGGGCTCGCCCGCGCCGAGCGCGCCGGGATTCCCACCTTCGTGCGCAAGGTCAAGGACTTCGGGAGCCGCGAGGAGTGGGACGCCGCGCTCGCCGAG
Source organism: Streptomyces sp. NBC_00080 (assembly GCF_045041255.1). Lineage (NCBI taxonomy): Bacteria > Bacillati > Actinomycetota > Actinomycetes > Kitasatosporales > Streptomycetaceae > Streptomyces > Streptomyces sp. NBC_00080. The sequence goes on along the minus strand of NZ_CP108235.1, from coordinate 3,785,950 downwards.
GCGGTGGCCGCCCACGAGCCGGATCTCGTCGTCTCCGCCGGGTTCATGAAGATCGTGGGGAAGGAATTCCTGGCGAGGTTCGGGGGGCGGTTCGTCAACACGCACCCGGCCCTGCTGCCCAGTTTTCCCGGGGCCCACGGTGTGCGGGACGCGCTCGCGTACGGCGCCAGGGTCACCGGCTGCACCGTCCACTTCGTCGACGACGGCGTCGACACCGGACCGATCATCGCCCAGGGCGTGGTCGAGGTCCGGGACGAGGACGACGAGAGCGCTCTGCACGAGCGCATCAAGGAAGTCGAGCGAAGGCTGCTCGTCGAGGTCGTGGGGCGGCTCGCCCGCAACGGCTATCGCATTGAGGGACGAAAGGTAGTTATCCAGTGACCGCCGACAGCACTGTCACGGCAGAGAGCAGCAAGCGGGGCATCCGTCGCGCGCTCGTCAGCGTCTACGACAAGACCGGTCTGGAAGAGCTCGCGCGCGGGCTGCACGAGAACGGCGTCGAGCTCGTCTCCACCGGGTCCACCGCCTCCCGTATCGCCGCCGCCGGCGTCCCCGTCACCAAGGTCGAGGAGCTCACCGGCTTCCCCGAGTGCCTGGACGGCCGGGTCAAGACCCTGCACCCCAAGGTGCACGCCGGCATCCTCGCCGACCTGCGACTCGACAGCCACCGGCAGCAGCTGGACGAGCTGGGCGTCGCGCCGTTCGACCTCGTCGTGGTGAACCTCTACCCCTTCCGGGAGACCGTCGCCTCGGGCGCCTCCGAGGACGAGTGCGTCGAGCAGATCGACATCGGCGGGCCGTCCATGGTGCGCGCCGCCGCCAAGAACCACCCGTCGGTGGCCGTGGTCACCAGCCCGGCGCGGTACGCCGACGTTCTCTCGGCCGTGCAGTCCGGCGGCTTCGACCTGGCCGCCCGCAAGCGGCTCGCCGCCGAGGCCTTCCAGCACACCGCCGCCTACGACGTTGCGGTCGCCTCCTGGTTCGCGTCGTCCTACGCGCCCGTGGACGAGTCGCGGTTCCCCGACTTCCTCGGCGCCACCTGGGAGCGCAAGAGCACCCTGCGCTACGGCGAGAACCCGCACCAGCCCGCCGCGCTCTACGTGGACGGCAGCGGTGGCGGCCTCGCCGAGGCCGAGCAGCTGCACGGCAAGGAGATGTCGTACAACAACTACACGGACACGGACGCCGCGCACCGTGCCGCGTACGACCACGCCGAGCCGGCCGTCGCGATCATCAAGCACGCCAACCCGTGCGGCATCGCCGTCGGCGCGGACGTCGCGGAGGCGCACCGCAAGGCGCACGCCTGCGACCCGCTGTCGGCCTTCGGTGGCGTCATCGCCGTCAACCGGCCGGTCAGCAAGGAGCTGGCGGAGCAGGTCGCCGAGATCTTCACCGAGGTCATCGTCGCGCCCGACTACGAGGAGGGGGCGCTCGAGGCCCTCACCAAGAAGAAGAACATCCGGGTGCTCAGGGCGCCGCAGGGCCCCGCGGGCGCCGTCGAGCTCAAGCCCGTCGGCGGCGGCGCGCTGCTCCAGGTCACCGACCGGCTCCAGGCCGACGGCGACGACCCGGCGAACTGGACCCTGGCGACCGGCGAGGCGCTCGGCGCGTCCGAGCTGGCCGAGCTGGCGTTCGCCTGGCGGGCCTGCCGGGCCGTCAAGTCCAACGCCATCCTGCTCGCCAAGGACGGCGCCTCGGTCGGCGTCGGCATGGGGCAGGTCAACCGGGTCGACTCGGCGAAGCTGGCCGTCGAGCGGGCCGGTGAGGAGCGGGCGCGCGGTTCGTACGCCGCCTCCGACGCGTTCTTCCCCTTCCCCGACGGGCTGGAGGTGCTGGTCGAGGCGGGCGTCAAGGCCGTGGTGCAGCCCGGTGGTTCGGTCCGTGACGAGCTGGTCGTCGAGGCCGCGAAGAAGGCGGGCGTGACGATGTACTTCACGGGGACGCGTCACTTCTTCCACTGATCTTCCCCGATCGACGCGGCGGCCCCGGTCGTCTCTCCTGGAACCAGGAGGGGGACCGGGGCCGATGTGCGTTCATCCGCGGCGCAACGCGTGCGTCAGGGCGTGTGTCAGGTCGTGCGTGCGTCAGTGCGTGCGGATCACGATCGAGCTGCACACCTTGTCGGCGAACGTCTGCTTCTTGGCGTCCCAGGCCGGCCACAGCCAGCCCAGGTAGCACGCCAGGCTGTCCAGGAAGTGGGCCAGGCGGCGGACGAACGCCATGCCGACCCCGAGCGGCTGCCCGTCGATCTCCCGCACCAGGCGGATGCCCAGTGCCTTCTTGCCGACCGTCTGGCCGGTGCGGCCTTCCTGGATCAGCTGCCAGATCGCGAGGCCGAGCAGGGCGACGGCGCCGAGGGCCATCAGTGCCGGAGTGTCCTTGCCGATGATGACGAGGGCGTAGGGCACCGCGAACACCAGCATGTCGACCAGGGTGCCCAGGAACCGCTGGCCCCAGTTCGCGTACGGCGGCTGACCGCCGTAGCCGGGCTGCTGCGGGTAGCCGTAACCCTGCTGCGGATAACCGGGCTGCTGCGGGTAGCCGGGCTGCTGGGGGTAGCCGGGCTGCTGCGGCTGGCCGTACCCCTGCGGGGGGACGCCCTGCGGCGCCTGCTGGCCGTAACCGGGCTGGCCCTGCTGGGGGTAGCCGTAACCGGGCTGCCCCGGCTGGGGGTTCTGCGGCTGACCGTAGGGGTCGTTGGGCGGGCCGAAGCTCATGGCGATTTTCCTCCGTTGCACAAGCGGGGACGACGCGGAGTGCGCGGAGGAACATCTTCAGATGAGCGGTTTGCCCCCCAACACCGACCGCATACTGCGGAGACCCATCGTTCTTGGACAGGTGTGCTCCTGTCCAGCCGCATTCCGCAGGCTTTGTGCAAGTGCAACCTTCCCGATCATGGCCGAAACGGCACCGGGCGGACCCGTCGAGGGGGGTGGCCGGAGCCGGGTTCGCCGGTGCACGGGTTCATCCGGATTGGAACCGGGGGCCCGTCATCCGGGAGGATGGGTCCATGACCGCCCAGATTCTCGATGGCAAGGCCACCGCAGCCGCGATCAAGTCCGATCTGACCGCCCGGGTGGCGGCGCTCAGGGAGAAGGGCGTGACGCCCGGACTCGGCACGATCCTCGTCGGCACCGACCCCGGCAGCCAGAAGTACGTCGCCGGCAAGCACCGTGACTGCGCCGAGGTCGGCATCGCCTCCATCCAGCGCGAGCTGCCCGGCACGGCCACCCAGGAGGAGATCGAGGCGGTCGTCCGCGAGCTGAACGACGACCCCGCCTGCACCGGTTACATCGTCCAGCTCCCGCTGCCCAAGGGCATCGACGAGAACCGGATCCTGGAACTCATGGACCCGGCCAAGGACGCCGACGGCCTGCACCCGATGAACCTCGGCCGGCTGGTCCTCAACGAGCCCGCCCCGCTGCCCTGCACCCCCAACGGCGTGCTCACGCTGCTGCGCCGGTACGGCGTCGAGATCAAGGGCGCCGAGGTCGTGGTCGTCGGCCGCGGTGTCACCATCGGCCGCTCGATGCCGCTGTTGCTGACGCGGCGCAGCGAGAACGCGACGGTGACCCAGTGCCACACCGGCACCCGGGATCTCTCGGCGCACCTGAAGGGGGCCGACATCATCGTCGCCGCGGCCGGTTCCGCGCACCTGATCCGGGCCGAGGACGTCAAGCCGGGCGCGGCCGTGCTGGACGTCGGTGTCTCCCGCAACGCGGAGGGCAAGATCGTGGGCGACGTCCACCCGGACGTCCGTGAGGTGGCCGGCTGGGTCTCCCCGAACCCCGGTGGCGTGGGCCCGATGACCCGCGCTCAGCTGCTGGTCAACGTGGTGGAGGCGGCGGAGCGCAGTGTCGGCTGACGGAACGACCGGCAAGGCCGGGAACATCGACGAGAGCGACAGCGCCGACGGTGGCGGCACCACCGACACCGTCGGCACCACCAGCGCCGACGTCACCGAGGGCGTCGACGGCATCGAGGTGCGGGACCCGGTCAGCGCGCCCGACGCCGACGGGGTGCCGCGTCGCACCACCCGCCGCTTCCCGCTGTTCACCCGGGACACCGCACGCCCCGAGGGCGGCGGCCGGGCAGCGCCCGGTGACGCGCTGGCCGCCCGGCAGTGGCCGATCATCGTCGTCCTGGGCATCGTCGCGCTCGGTCTGCTGGTGACCGCACTCGACGTGTTCCGGATCGGCACGATCCTGATCGGCGTCGGGCTGCTGGTCGGCGCGGCGCTGCGCTGGCTGCTGCCCGGCGTCGGCATGCTCGCCGTACGCTCCCGCTTCACCGACATCGTGACGTACACCGTGCTGGGCACGGCGATCGTCCTGCTGTCGCTGATGGCGCAGCCCGAGCCGTGGCTCCAGATCCCCTTCCTGAAGGACACCCTGCACTTCACGGTCAGCAGCTGAGCCGGGCTCGGCCAGGCCGAACCGAGCGCAGCGCAACGCGTCGGCGGCCCGTCCCCATCCCCCGAGGAGGACGGGCCGTCGACGCGTTCCACGTTCCACCCTCCTGAACTGCCTGTTCAACAGTCGGCCGGTCGCTGTGGCACGGAAGTGACCGTTCCGCCACGGTGTGCGCGCCCCGCCACAGCCGCCCCCGCTCCGGGAACCGTCCGGCCGTCCCGCGTCGTCCCCCCAACGGATCGAAGGAAAGGTGGGCGGGATGGGCGCCTGGCAGCCGCTGCCGGACGGGCTGCCGTCCGAGGTACGGCACTTCGTGGAGCAGATGCGGCAGCTCAAGGACGGTACGGGTCTCAGCCTGGCCTCGCTCGGCGCGCGCACCGCGTACAGCAAGTCCTCCTGGCAGCGCTATCTCAACGCCGTCCAGCCGCCGCCCCGGCAGGCCGTCGCCGCGCTGTGCCGGGTGGCGGGTCTGGCCGGCGCGGACGCCGAACGGCACGTCGTGCGCTGGGAGCTGGCCGTCGAGGTCTGGCCGCGGCCGGTCTCGGCGAACCCGGCCGAGGAGTACCGGGACGACCCGACGATCCCCTGGTGGGACCGCCTGGAGGAGCCCGCTCCGCAGGCCCCGCCCCGGCCCGCCGGACGCCTGCTGCTGTATGCGGCCCTGCTTCTGCTGGCCCTGCTGTGCACCGCCGTCGGGGGAGCGGTCGTCTTCGGCTGATGTGCGTTCGTCGTGCGGATGTGCGTTCGTCGTGTCGATACGTTGACAGTTCGGGTATGTGTCCCGAATCGTCTCGTCATCGGGTCTAACGTGGCCAATGGGGGACTTGGCGGAGGGAGGGGGTTCGATGGCTCGCTGGAGGGCATTGCCCGGTGAACTCGACCCGCAGGTAAGGGAGTTCGCCGAGCAGTTGCGGCGGGTCGTGGACCGCACGGGACTGAGTGTCGCGGCGGTGGCCGACCGTACGGGCTACAGCAAGACGTCCTGGGAGCGGTATCTCAACGGCCGGCTGCTCGCCCCCAAGGGCGCGATCGTCGCGCTGGCCGAGGTCACCGGCACGCCCCCCATCCATCTCACCACCATGTGGGAACTGGCCGAGCGGGCCTGGAGCCGCTCGGAGGCGCGGCACGACCGGACCATGGAGGCCGTCCGGATCTCCCAGGCGCGGGCCGCGCCGGGGGAGTTCGGGCCGGCGCCCGATGTGCGCGAGTTCGACGCGGGCCGGATGGCGTTGACCCCGGGCGTCGCGGGACCGGCGGGCGTGTCACCGACCATGCCGGTGTCGCGGGAGACGCGCAGTTCGGCGGGGGGTGCCCCGGGCGGTTCCGGCCCGCGGCGCACGACACTGTTCCTCGCGGGGGTCGTGGGGGTGGTGACGATCGCCGTCGGCGCGTTCCTGCTGACCGACGGAGGGGACCCGCAGCAGGCGGTGGGCACCACCGGGTCGCCGTCGCCCGCCTCGGCCGCGCCGAGCACCGCCCTGCCCTCCGGGGTGCTGTGCGCCGGCGCCGACTGCACGGGCCGGGACGCGGAGGAGATGGGGTGCAGCGGCGACCTCGTGACGACGGCGAAGAGCGCGACGGTCGGGACGACCCTGGTCGAGGTCCGCTACAGCAGGACCTGCGGGGCGGCCTGGGGCCGGATCACCGGGGCCGCGCAGGGCGACGAGGTGCGGGTGACCGTGGGTCCGGTACGGCAGACCGGCGCCGTCAAGGTCGTCGGCGACGCGATCGCGTACACCCCGATGGTGGCGGTGAGGAGCGCTGCGGAGGCGACGGCGTGCGCGGTGCTGGCGTCGGGGCAGCAGGGGTGCACGCCCTGAGACGGCCGGACGCCGGGCCCGGTGCTGGGCCGAACGGGTGAGGGGAGCGGTGTCCGTGGGACCTGGCGCAAAAAAGTCGGAGCGGGCAGGAATACCGGCCCTCCGCCCCGGGCACGCGAACCGTACCCCCACGGGAGTCCGGCGCGACCCGGTACCCCCTCCACGGCGGCCGCTCGGTTCCACCTCTCCCGGACCGGCGGCCGCCGCCTTCCGTCCGGCCGGGGCCGCTCCGGCCGGGCAGCCGGGACCACTCTGTGGGACGGGCCACACAACCCCGGCCGCCCGGGATCCCGGCGGCGCGATAGCCTGACCGCTGGTTGGATCTCTTGATACCAAGAGATCGATCATTTGTACGTCCCACCAGGGGCAGGGACGCCCCACCGACAGCTGTCATACGGAGAACGCCATGACCCGCACTCCCGTGAACGTCACCGTCACCGGCGCGGCCGGCCAGATCGGTTACGCCCTGCTCTTCCGCATCGCCTCCGGCCAGCTGCTCGGCGCGGACGTGCCGGTCAAGCTGCGCCTGCTGGAGATCACCCCCGCGCTGAAGGCCGCCGAGGGCACCGCCATGGAGCTCGACGACTGCGCGTTCCCGCTGCTCCAGGGCATCGACATCAGCGACGACCCGAACGTCGCCTTCGACGGCGCCAACGTCGCCCTCCTCGTCGGCGCCCGCCCGCGCACCAAGGGCATGGAGCGCGGTGACCTCCTCGAGGCCAACGGCGGCATCTTCAAGCCGCAGGGCAAGGCCATCAACGACCACGCCGCGGACGACATCAAGGTCCTGGTCGTCGGCAACCCGGCCAACACCAACGCCCTGATCGCCCAGGCCGCCGCCCCGGACGTACCGGCCGAGCGCTTCACCGCGATGACCCGCCTCGACCACAACCGCGCGCTGACCCAGCTCGCGAAGAAGACGGGCTCGACGGTCGCGGACATCAAGCGGCTGACCATCTGGGGCAACCACTCCGCGACCCAGTACCCGGACATCTTCCACGCCACGATCGCCGGCAAGAACGCGGCCGAGACCGTGAACGACGAGAAGTGGCTTGCCGAGGACTTCATCCCGACCGTCGCCAAGCGCGGCGCGGCCATCATCGAGGCGCGTGGCGCGTCCTCCGCCGCCTCCGCCGCCAACGCGGCCATCGACCACGTGTACACCTGGGTCAACGGCACGGCGGACGGCGACTGGGCCTCCATGGGCATCCCGTCGGACGGCTCCTACGGCGTCCCGGAGGGCCTCATCTCCTCCTTCCCGGTCACCACCAAGGACGGCTCGTACGAGATCGTCCAGGGCCTGGACATCAACGAGTTCTCCCGGGCCCGTATCGACGCGTCGGTGCAGGAGCTGGCGGAGGAGCGCGAGGCGGTCCGCGCGCTCGGCCTCATCTGAGTCCTGCCGGCCGGTCCCTGACCGCTGCCGACTGTTTCTGATCCCCGGGTGGCTTCGGCTGCCCGGGGATCAGTGCGTTCCGGGGTCCGTGACGAGTTCCGCCAGCTTCAGGTACGCCCGGGTGGTCGCCGGGCGCAGCCGGCCGAGGCCGTCGAAGCCGGAGTAGCGCAGCGCCGGGTCGAACGGGATGCGGACTACCCGTTCGGCGTCCACGCCCAGGCGTTGCGGGAAGTCGGCGGGCAGCTGGCGGCCGGTGTTCCCCGGGCCGCCGACCACCACGACGGCGTTCCTCAACAGGACCCGTGACCGGTCCTCGGGCAACCGACGGAGCAGGTGTCTCGCGTCGCCGAGGGACGCTTCGGACGCGGTGCAGCACACGATCAGCTGGTCCGTCGGATCCAGGACCGCTTCGGCGGGCCGGTCCGAGCGCGACGGCAGGCAGTTGGTGAGCACGAACGCGTAGTAGGGATCGGCCAGGGTCAGCACCCGGGCGTACTCCTGCGCGTGTGCGGGATTGAGGTCGGCCCTGGCGCCGTACCCGGCGATCTCCAGACCGGAGTCCAGGCGCGTGGTCAGGGCCCGGATCCCCGCGTACGGGGTGTCGGGCGGCAGCAGCGCGATGTCCCGCGTCGTGGCCGTCACCGGGCCCCTCACGTAGATGTCCAGGGCCCGTTCGGTGGGCGGTCCGTCGAGGGCGAGGACGGGCTCGCCGCGCACGGTGGCCAGCAGGGAGCCGAGCACCACCGTCGTGACGGTCCGCCCGGTGCCCGCGTGGGTGCCGAGCACGGTCAGCCGCCGGCCCTGGTCCAGCGGGACGCGCAGCCGCTCCAGCAGCGCTTCGCTGTCCCGGCGGGCGGCGCCGAAGCGGGGCAGCCGCAGCGGGCTCACGGTCTCGGCCCGCACGGGCTCGGCGGGCGGCGGGCGCAGCGGCACCCGGGGGGCGAGGCGGATCGGCACCCGTGCCGGCGAGGAGTCCCGCACCGCGCGCGCCAGGCTGATGTACCGGGCGAGGACGTCCGCGATCTCCCCCGCCGCCGGGCGCACGGCGGGGAGCGGGTCGAGGCAGCGCAGGACCAGCAGGCGCAGGCTCTCCCAGCCGTCGCCCTGCCACAGGTGCATGCCGTCCGGCAGGCCCGGGGTGTTCACCCCGACCCGGCTGCTGATCAACTGGAGCAGCTCGCCCAGCGAGCGCATGTTGTCCTTGACGGTGGGGGCCGAGCCGGTGCCCTCGTAGCGGCCGTCCACCACGCAGTCCGACAGGTTGCCGAGCACCACCGTGCGCCGCAGTACGAACACCCCGTCGGCGCTCAGGTCGGAGAGCACGAGGCCGTTGAGATGGCACACGCTCAGCGCGCTCGACAGATGCCAGCCGACGAGGAGTCCGGTCAGCAGGTCGAAGGGGGCGCTGCCGTCCTCGGCGGCCACGGTCAGCAGTTCGGCGAGGCGCGGCGGCTGCTGCCGGAGGGAGCCCTCGTCGGCGATCGGGGCCATCGCCAGCCACGGCGGGCTGTCGTCGAGACCGGTGCCGAGCAGCTTGGGCGCGTACTGGCCGCCCAGCCGTTCGAGGACCCGGGCCTCCACCTCGATCAACCGCGCGTTGGCGGCCGGCAGATCGGGTCGCGGGGTACGCACCACGGCCGGTGTCCGGCGCTCGTCGACGCCCCAGTACGCCACCGTGCGGCGGCCGCGCCGCCGCCCCAGCAGCTCGTACGGGCCGATGCGCCGGGGGTCGGTGTCCGTGAGCTGCCCCCAGTCGTCGCTCAGGTCGGACGGCTGCGCGGGACGGGACGGTCCCGCCCCGCGGTCACGCCGTACGGTCGACACCCCGAGCCGGCTCAGCAGCCGCCGCTCCACCGAGGTGAACGGCCGATGCGAGCCCGGGAGTTCGGCCGAGCCGTCCGGATGCGCCAGCCAGGCGGGGAAGTCCGGCGAGTTTCCCGCCAGTTGCTCGAGGCGCCGTCCGATGCTGCGGCTGGTGCCGAGGAGTTCGGCCTGCGGAACGGCGTCCAGCAGCACCGCCTTGGACTCCTCGGTGAAGTCGAAGACCAGGTGCTTGGCGGGCAGCGGACCGGGCACGGGGGCCGGCGCGGGCCGGACCAGCCCGCCCAGGAACACCTCCGCCAGGTGTGACGTCGTCGCCGGCCACGGCACCGCCGACTGCACCAGACGCATCACCGGCACCGACAGCGGCGAGACCGCCGCCAGATGCGCCGCCAGCCGATACGCCTCCGGAGTGGCCGCGTCCCGGAAGTGCTGGGCGCTCTGCAGGTCACGGGCGGCGGTCACGGCCGCGTGCCGGGTCGGCCGGGACAGCAACGGCAGCTCCACGGTGGTGCCGGGCGAGGCGAGCAGCCGCGCCCAGTCGCCGAGCGCCCGGGCCGAGGGCTCCAGGACCGGTACCGGTACGTCGGCGAAGCGGGCCAGATCGGGTGGCAGCACCGGATCGGTGATCCGCCAGGACGTGTTGGCGCCGCCGATGCGCCGGGTCGTCGCCTGCCAGCGCTCGGCGTGGATGCCGGACGCCTCCCACATCTCCTGCGGCAGGGTGTGCAGCAGCGCCACCGGGCCGCGGGCCGCCCACGAGTGCAGCAGCGCGTACAGGGCCCCGTGCCGCCAGGCCCGGCCCATGCCGTCACTGACCACGAGCACCAGGGTGCGGCCCGTCGGGTCGTTGACGGTGGTCGTGGGCACGGGCGTGCTGTCCGGCTGGAAGGGGCGGACGTGCAGCCGGGGTTCGCCCGCGGAGCGGGTGTCCAGGCCGAGGACGCGGGTGGTGGCGAAGGCGCCCAGACGCTCCAGGAGGACGCGCAGTTCGGCGCCGAGCCGGTGCCACAGCAGCATCGACAGGCCGTCGTCGACGAGCAGGACCAGATGCAGCCAGCGTTCCTGCACCGGCCGCAGCACCACGTCCGGCAGCCGGGTCTCGGCGAGTTCCACGGCCGTGCGCTCCTCGTCGATCTCGCGCCGCCGACGGCTGGCCTGTCTGCGCCGCAACGGCCTGAGCGCACGGCCCAGTCCGAGCTCGTCGGTGAGCGCCTTGCCCTCCGGTACCCGCACCGGCATCGCCGACCGCGGCTCGGCCTGCCGGGCGGGCCGCAGTTCGGGCAGGGCGGGGGCCGGCGGACGGCGGGCCGACGCGTACAAGGAGGACGAGGTGAGGTCGGGCAGGTCCTCGCCCCGCGGTGGCGGCGCCGACCGCGGCGGGGTCTCGCCACCCGCCGGGGCGCTCGGCGGCGGGAGCGGCGGCTCCTCGGCCGGACGCAGCCCCCGGCTCAGCGGCGCGTCGGGGCCGGCCGGCAGCCGGCGGGCGAGCCAGAGCACGTCGAGGACCTGTTCCGCGTCCAGGTCGTGGCCGCAGGCCCGCAGGACCCGCAGCGCCTCGGCGAGCCCGCTGCCCCCGGACATCTCACATCGACCCGGTGAGCTGGTGCAGCACGGCGTCGAGCAGGCCCTCCGCGTCGAGGTCGACCCCGCCCGCGCGCAGGAAGACGGCGTTGAGCAGCTGGTCGGTGGCCAGCTCACCCGGCACGCGCCGCCGCAGGAACGCCTCCAGCAGGTCGTCGGCCGCCCGCAGCGCGTCCTGCCCGAGATGCGCGGCGACGATCCTGCGCAGCCGCTCCTCGTCGGGCACCGGCAGGTCCAGGCGGATGCAGCGGCGCAGGAAGGCGGGCGGGAAGTCGCGCTCGCCGTTGCTGGTGATGACGACGACGGGGAACTCGGCGCACTGGACGCGGCCTTGGTGCACCGGGACCGTGCCGCGGTGGTCGGCGGTCTGCACCTCGATGTCGGTGACGTCCTCGGGGAGCCGGGTCAGCTCGGGGATCTCGAAGACCCCCTCCTCGAAGACGGTGAGCAGATCGTTGGGCAGGTCGACGTCGCCCTTGTCCATCTCGTCGATGAGCAGGGCGCGCGGCACCTGGGACGGCACCAGGGCGGTACCGAGCGGGCCGAGCCGGACGAACGTGCCGATGGACGGCTCGCGTTCGCCGCGGTCGCGACTGAGGGTGGTCTCGCGCAGCCGTCCGATCGCGTCGTACTGGTACAGCGCCTCCTTCACGGTGGATCGGCTGTTGATGGGCCAGCGCAGCAGCTCGCCCAGCCGCAGCTCGTGCGCGACGGCCCGGGCCAGGGAGGACTTGCCGGTGCCGGCGGGTCCGGTGACCAGCAGGGGGCGGCGCAGGTGCAGCGCGGCGTTGACGACGTCCGCGTGCTTCGGCTCGATGAGGTACGGCAGTTCCTGGCGCCCGGCCCCGGTGGGCCCGAAACGGCGCCACGGCGGGGCCGTGGGCAGGGCGACGGCACGGGGCACGCCGTCGCCGCGGAACAGGTGCCAGTCCGCTTCGGCGGCGGAAGTCATGTGCTCTCCTGGGGGTCGGTCAGGTGCAGCCGGGGTACGGTGCGGTCGGCGTCGGCCCAGGCCAGGACGGGCCGGCCGGGATACTCCAGCGGGCGGGCCAGAGTGTTGGCGCGGTAGGAGCGCACCCCGTCGGGCAGCTCACGGGTGGCCACCTCCGCCAGGCGCTCCACCACATGGCCGTCGGCGTCCCGGTCGCGGTCCCACACGACGACCGGGACGCCCACCGCGAGGCAGATCTGCACGACGCGGTCCCGGAGGGCCGGGTCGGCGGCGACGGAGACACGGACCGTGTCGAGACGGCCCATCAGTTCGTAGTAGATCTTGTTCGGATCGAGCGTGGCGTCCGAGACGACCAGCGTCGTGCCGGAATCGAGCCGGCTCCAGCGGCGCCGCCAGTCGGGGAGAAAACGCTCGTGCCGGCGCAGAAGTTCCGGACAGTGCACGACCAGCGGGAACTCGACGCCGAGGACGCCGGGCACGATCTGGTCCGGGGTGTGTCCCTCCCACTCGTCGATGGGCAGGTTGAGGCCGGTCCGGTCCACCAGCACCTCCACCAGGGGGCGTTGCCCGTCCACGGCCGACGGTCCCAGGGTCTCCAGGACCCGCAGCAGCTCGCGGGCCGCCCCGGACGCCGAGTACGACACGGACGTGTCCGTGGAGACCTGGCGCGGCCCCGCCCCCTCGTCGCACCAGATCCGCAGCCGGTGACGGCCCGGCTCGGCCCGGCCCACCTGAACCAGGACACGGGTGCGCAGGGAGCGGCCGCGCAGCACCCGGCCCCACTCCTGGGCGTCCGAGCGCCGCTCGCCCATCGCCGAGCGCGGGATGCCGAGCCGGGCGGCCACCCCGTCCGACCACAGGCGCACGCCCGCCCGCTGCGTCCCGCACAGCTCGCCGAAGTACTCCACCGCGCGCAGCAGCGCCGGGACCCGGGGCTCGCCGTCCTCCGCGCGACCGTCGCCGGGCAGGGTCTCCAGGTGGTCGATCAGCGCGTCCAGCGTCCCGCCGCCCGGAAACGCGGCCGCCAGGGGCAGCGCGGCCCGCACCGCCTCGGCGAACCGGCCCACCACCTCGTGGTCGAGGCGGCGCAGCAACTCGTGCAGCCCGTGCAGCTCCCGCGTGGAGAGCAGCCGCGGCACGCCCGAGAGCCGGCCCGCCGCCTGGATGCGGTCGACGGCCTCGGGGTCGCGCCGGTCGCGGCGCAGCAGCCCGATCAGGGCGGGCAACGCCCGGGGCCGGCTCAGGAGGAAGGACACGAACTCCTCGACCGTGGGCGGGGTGACCTCGCTGCCGGGCGGGACACCGCACTCCCAGGCCAGCCGGCGGGCGATGCCGCCGCGCTCGCTCGCCGTGGGCACGGCGCTGTCGATCTCCTGCATGAGCACCACGAACGCCGGATCGTCGAGGCCGACGGGCGCCGGCTCCGTGCTCTCCAGGGCTCCCACGGCACGCAGTTCGGCCTGGACGGTCTGCCAGGAGAAGCCCCAGCTGCGGCGGATCAGGTCCTGGGGGTTGAACGGGCGGGGCTGCCCGGCGGTGTCGACGGGCGGGACGAAGTAGTGGGCGACGAGCAGGCCGACGACCGCCTCGTCGTGCAGCGACCACAGCGGTCCGCCGCTGAAGCCGCGGCTGACCGCCATGCCGGTGGCCTCACCGTCGAAGTAGGCGACCGGCCCACGGTCGGTCTTGACCTTCAGGTCGGCGAAGGTGTCCTCGCGGCCGCTGCAATGCCAGGCGCGCACCGCCTGCCCGGCCCGCAGTACGGCCCGGCGGGGTGGCGCGGGGGCGCGGCCGGACGGGGCGTCGATCCGCAGTACGGCGAGGTCGCCGAACCACACGTCGGTGCTCTCGGACACCGGGCCGCCGTCCCGGTCACGCGGCGCGATCCAGTGCGCGACCCGGGCGGGGCAGTGCTCGGCGGAGTCCCACTCCCCCCGGAGGACGACGCGCAGTGCCACGGGGCCCGGTGGCCGGGTCTCCAACAGGGACCTGCCGAGGGCGTCGTTCACGACATGGGCGCAGGTGAGCACCAGGTCGTCGCCGAGCAGGAGACCCGCCCCCGACCAGTCGCCGGTGTCCGCCCCGCCGACGGACACCGGGGCCGGTTCCGCACCGTTCCCGTGCCCTTGCGTCCCCCCGAACCAGCCCATGGCTCACTCCGCGCCGGGTGCCGGTTTCCAGGAGGCGGTGACGGTCAGATGCGCCTGCCCGTTCCCGCCCACGATCCCGAGCTTCAGGTCCTGCCCGATCTGGACACCGAACGTGACGCTCAGCTCGGCGGGCGGGTCCGGCACGGCCGAGACGACGTCGTGCACCTCCTGCAGCAGCGGCCCGAGCGGCTTGAGCGCGGCCTTCAGCGCCCCCGCCGCGAAACTGGCGACGGCGGCGCCACCGGTGGCCACGGGGACGGCCCGGCCCATGCCTTCGGGGAGGCCGTCACCGCCCGCCGGGACGGGCGCGGCCCTGGGCGTGAGGAGGAATCTGACGGGCGTCCCGTCGTCCAACTCTGCCTCTGCGCTTATCGGTTCGGCCACGCCGACATTGTGATCGACGAGACGAAAACGGACCAGACCGCCGCATCGAACAGGAGCGCTCCGCGCTCCGGGGCCTTGCTGTCCCGCACGGGGACGAGGGCGGGGACGCCTTCGGCGACTTCGAGGCAGTTGCCGCCGTCCGGGTTGCTGTAGCTGGACTTGCGCCACGTGGCGGTGCTCAGGTCGATGGCTCGCACGGCACTTCCTCCAACATCCGCAGGATGAACTTCCGCGACTCGACCGGGGAAAGAGCCAGGTCGCGCATCAAATCGTACGCACGTTGTAGCCGCTCAACCGATACGTTTTCCTCGATCAGTTCGCCACGGTGAGCGGTCTCGACGTAGGCGACGGTAGTGCCGTCCAACAGCCGCAGGAACATCGTGTCGGTGTTCACCAGTCCGTACAAACCCGAGCTCTGGGGTAGCACTTGGAGCGTGACGTTGGTGCGCTCAGACACTTCGAGCAGGTACTCCAGTTGATCCCGCCACCCCTGGGTGTCACGCATCGGCGTGCGCAGTACCGCCTCGGACAGGATGGCCCGGAAAGGTGGTGCGTCCTCTCCTTCAAGTAACTTCTGTCGACCCGTGCGGGCTTCGATCTGCTGATTGAGATCCTTGCCCTTGAGGCCGCCCAGAGCGAGCACCTCCCGTGCGTATCCGGGCCTCTGGAGGAGACCTGGCGTGACGCTCACGGAGAACTGCCACAAACTCACCGCCTCCGCCTCCAGCACCATGTACCGCCGGTACTGCTCCCGGAACTGGCTCGGATCCGCCAGCGCCAGTTCCCACAGCGTCAGCAGCAACCCCGGCGTGCCGTAGTGCTGGTCCAGCGCCTCGACGATCTCGGGGCTGCCCAGCGACTCCCCGCTCTCCATCTTGCCGAACGTGGACGGGTCCCAGCCCAGCCGCTCGCCGACCTGCCGCAGGCTCTCCCCGCGCGCACCGCGCAGCAGCCGCAGCTCCTCGGCGAACCGGCGGCGCGGTTCCTGGCTCCGTCCGGTGACCACTCGTCGCGATGGCATCGCACGCTCCTCGGTGTAACCCCTGGAACACGCAGAGTAATTCAACGCCGTTCCTGGATCAGGTGGTTCGCCGGTACTGCCTGGTCGGCGGCCGTCCCCCGGTCGCGCAGGCCGGTCACGACCACGGCGGTCGCGGCCAGGACGATCACGGCGACCTTGCGCAGGGCCGGGCCCATGCCGCCGGTGAAGCCGGTATGGCCGGCCAGGACGGTGCCGGTGACCGCGACGCCCAGGGCCGCGCCGATCTCCCGGGCCGAGGTGCCGAGGCCGGAGCCGAGGCCCGCCTGGTGGTGGGGGAGGGAGGCGACGACCCCCAGGGTGAGGGCGGGCGTCGACAGGCCCGTGCCCGCCGAGATGACCAGCAGCCAGCAGCCAGCAGCCAGCAGGCGTACAGCGCGTAGGGCGTGCCGGCGCCCGCGGTGGACGCGCCGGTCCGGCCCTCTACGCCCGCATCGCCGCCGAGGCGCCCGGTATCCGGCTCCGCTTCCTGAGCGAGAGTCACATCGACGCGCCGTTCGTGCGCGAGGGCACCGCCGATCTGGAGGTGGGCGTCCTCGACACGGCCGCCCCCGAGGTGCACCGCGAACAGCTCCACGAGGACCGCATGATGGGGGTCGCCCGCGCCGGACACCCCTTGCTGGAGGGCGAGTTGACGCACGGGCGGGACGCGCGGGAGGCCGACCACATCCTGGTGTCCCGGCGCGGCAAGCTGCACGGGCCCGTCGACGCCGCGCTCGCCGAACTCGGCCTGGAGCGGCGGGTGGTGGGAACCGTCGGTTCCCTGCCCTCCTCCCTGTTCGTCATCCGCGACACCGATCTGGTGGGCCTCAACACCGCCTGGGGGCTGCCGCTGCCCCTGCCCCCGCTCCGGCTGGGCATGGCCTGGCACCCGCGCCACGACGCCGACCCGGCCCACGCCTGGCTGCGCGGCGCGGTGCGGGGCCTGCTCGCCCGGTAGTCAGCGCAGCGGTTCCGACGGCGTGAGCCGCTTCTCGAACCAGTGGTCGGCGTAGACGTGGTCGACGTACGCCGGGATCTCGCGGTACCCGCACGCCCGGTACATCGCCCGTGCCTCGGTGAGTGACGCGTTCGTGTCCAGGCGCAGCAGGTTCAGGCCGCGCTCGGCCGCCGCGCGCTCCAGTTGTTCGAGGAGTCGCCGGGCCAGGCCGAGGCGGCGGGCGTCCGGGTGCACCCAGACGTGCTTCAGCTCGCCGACGCCGGGTTCCAGGGTGCGCAGCCCGCCGCAGCCCACCGCCCGTCCCTCCTCGTACGCCACGAAGAAGGCGCCGGTCGCGCCGGAGACCTCCTCCGGGCCGACCAGGTCGGACGCGGTGAAGCTGCCGAAACGGGCGGTGAGGTCGGCGGCGTAGGCCTCCAGGCAGGCGCGGGCGTCCGGCGCGGCGCCGTCGACCCGCTCGACGGTGATGGCGGCCAGGCGCAGCAGGCGGCGCGCGGTGGCCATCGCCTCGGTCAGGTCCGTGCGCTGTCGCGCGTCGAGTCCGGTCAGCAGGTCCGCCGTGCGCACGTCGGCGCGGCGGTTCTGTTCCTTGAGCTCGACGTGTCCGGCCGGGGTCAGTTCGACCATCCGCAGCCGGTTGTCCTCGGGGTGCACGCTGATCCGGACCATGCCCTGTGCCTCCAGGGCCTTCGCCATCCGGCTCAGATACCCGGCGTCCAGGCCGAGCCGGGCGCGCAGCGTGCGCAGTGACACGCCGGTCTCGGCGTCGGCGACCTCGAACAGCAGCCGGGCCTCGCCCAGCGGGCGGCCCTGGCCGAGGTAGTGGTCGTCCAGGGCGCCGATCCGGCGCGTGAAGTAGCGGTTGAAGCGGCGGAAGGCCGCCACCTGCTCTGCCCGCACCTGCTCTGCCCGCACTTGCTCTGCCCGCACTTGCTCGGCCTGTACTTGCTCGGCCGGCACCGGCTCCGTCTGCACTGGCTCCATAGTTCTTTGACTTTAGTCAAAGGTTCTGGCCGCGTCCATGGTCCGTCCAGGCCGGCCGGTCACGATCAGGCGTACGGTTTGTCGCTTTATGTCCAGAACTTCAGTGATGCAGCGCACTTTCGGCCAAACATTGCGCATGCAATGAGAGGTTGGGGGCATGTGGACGCCGTCGCCGAGACAGACCCATAGGTGACGCAGGGGGACTGAACAGGAACGGAAGGCGACAGCGATCATGGCCGACAGGACGGAACAGCCGGAACAGCGCGACCACCGGACGATCCACGCGGGCGGAGAGTGGCTGGAAGCCGTCTCCGGCGCGACCCGCGAGATTCTCGACCCCGCGGACGGCCGCCCCTTCGCGGTGGTCGCGGAGGGCGACGAGAAGGACACCGACCTCGCGGTCGCGGCCGCCCGCACCGCTTTCGACGAGGGCGACTGGCCGCACACCCCCGTCGCCGAACGCGCCGCCCTGCTGTACCGCGTCGCCGATCTTCTCGTGCGCGATCGCGAACGGCTCGGCCTGCTGGAGAGCCGGGACGCCGGCAAGACCGTCGAGGAGGGGCGCGTCGACATCGACTGCGTCGCCGACGCCTTCCGCTACTTCGCCGCCCTCGTCGCCGCCGAGTCCCCGGGCCGGGTGGTGGACGCGGGCTCGCCCGACATCCACAGCGTCGTCGTCCACGAGCCGGTCGGCGTGTGCGCACTCATCACCCCGTGGAACTACCCGCTGCTGCAGGCGAGTTGGAAGATCGCTCCGGCGCTCGCCGCGGGCAACACGTTCGTCGTCAAGCCGAGCGAGATCACCCCGATGACGACCATCGCGCTCATCGACCTGCTCATCGAGGCCGGGCTGCCCGCCGGGGTCGCCGGCATCGTCACCGGACCCGGGCACACGGTCGGCGCGCGGCTCGCCGAGCACCCCGACGTCGACCTCGTCTCCTTCACCGGCGGCCTGGTCAGCGGCACGAAGGTCGCGCAGGCGGCCGCCCCGACCGTCAAGAAGGTCGCCCTCGAACTCGGCGGCAAGAACCCCAACGTGGTCTTCGCCGACGCCTGCGCCACCGACGAGGCCTTCGACACCGCCGTCGACCAGGCCCTCAACGCCGCCTTCATCCACAGCGGCCAGGTCTGCTCGGCGGGCTCCCGGCTCATCGTCGAGGAGTCGGTCCGGGACCGCTTCGTCGCCGAACTCGCCCGCAGGGCCGAGCGGATCCGGCTCGGCCGCGGCACCGAGGACGGCGTCGAGTGCGGTCCGCTCGTCTCCGAGCAGCAGCGCGCCAAGACCGAGGCGTACGTCGCCTCCGCCCTCGCGGAGGGAGCTGTCCTGCGGTCCGGCGGCCGGCGCCCGGAACCCGCCCCGCAGCGACCGGAGTCCGGCTACTTCTACGAGCCCACCGTCCTCGACCGCTGCCACCGCGAGATGCGGGTCGTGCGGGAGGAGGTCTTCGGACCGGTCCTCACCGTCGAGACCTTCCGCACCGAGGACGAGGCCGTCGCGCTCGCCAACGACACCGAGTACGGCCTCGCGGGCGCCGTCTGGACCGCCGACGCGGGCCGGGCCCGCCGGGTCGCCGGGCGGCTGCGGCACGGCACCGTCTGGATCAACGACTTCCACCCCTATCTGCCGCAGGCGGAGTGGGGAGGCTTCGGGAAGAGCGGAGTGGGCCGCGAACTCGGCCCCGCCGGGCTCGCCGAGTACCGCGAGTCCAAGCACATCTACCAGAACCTCGCGCCGCGCCCCGTCCGCTGGTTCGCCGGCTGACCCCCCGCCCGACCCGAGCCTGCTCGAAGACTTCGCACGCCCCTGGAGTACCCCCCATGCCAGAGAACGCACATGTCTACGACTACGTCGTCATCGGAGGCGGAACCGCCGGTTCCGTCATCGCCTCCCGGCTGACCGAGAACCCCGACATCACCGTCGCCGTCATCGAGGGCGGCCCCAGCGACGTCGGCCGCGACGACGTCCTCACCCTGCGCCGCTGGATGGGCCTGCTCGGTGGCGAACTCGACTACGACTACCCGACCACCGAGCAGCCGCGCGGCAACTCCCACATCCGGCACAGTCGCGCCCGCGTCCTCGGCGGATGCTCCTCGCACAACACCCTCATCGCCTTCAAGCCGCTGCCGTCCGACTTCGACGAGTGGGAGGCGGCCGGCGCCCGCGGGTGGGGCGCGGTCCCGATGGAGGCGTACTACGCGCGCCTGCTGAACAACATCGTCCCGGTCGACGAGAAGGACCGCAACGCCATCGCCCGCGACTTCGTCGAGGCCGCTCAGCAGGCCACCGGAGTGCCGCGGATCGAGGGCTTCAACAGCGAGCCCTTCGACGACGGCGTCGGCTTCTTCGACCTCGCCTACCACCCGGAGACCAACAAGCGGTCGAGCGCCTCGGTGGCCTATCTGCACCCGGTGATGGACGAGCGGCCCAACCTGACGATCCTGCTGGAGAGCTGGGCCCACCGGCTGGAGCTCGACGGCACCCGCGCCGAAGGCGTGCACGTCCGCACGAAGGAAGGCGAGGAGATCCTCGTACGGGCCCGGCGCGAGGTCGTGCTGTGCGCGGGCGCCGTCGACTCGCCGCGCCTGCTCCTGCACTCCGGCATCGGCCCGAAGGCCGACCTGGACGCGCTCGGCATACCCGTCGTGCTCGACCTGCCCGGCGTCGGCGAGAACCTCCTCGACCACCCCGAGTCGGTGATCGTCTGGGAGACCCACGGGCCGCTCCCGGAGAACTCCGCGATGGACTCCGACGCCGGTCTCTTCGTGCGCCGCGACCCCGCCCACCAGGGCCCCGACCTGATGTTCCACTTCTACCAGGTCCCCTTCACGGACAACCCGGAACGCCTGGGCTACGAACGCCCGCCGTACGGCGTCTCGATGACCCCCAACATCCCCAAGCCGAAGTCCCGCGGCCGGCTCTACCTGGAGAGCGCGGACCCGGCCGTGAAGCCCGCTCTCGACTTCCGCTACTTCACCGACGAGGACGATCACGACGGCCGCACCCTCGTCGACGGGATCAGGATCGCCCGCGAGATCGCGAAGACCGAGCCGCTGGCCGGCTGGCTCAAGCGCGAGGTGGCGCCGGGCCCGGACATCACGGGCGACGAGGAACTGAGCGAGTACGCCCGCAAGGTCGCGCACACCGTCTACCACCCCGCGGGCACCTGCCGCATGGGCGCCGAGGACGACGAACTGGCCGTGGTGGACCCACGGTTGCGGATCCGAGGCCTGGAGGGCATCCGCGTCGCGGACGCCTCCGTGTTCCCCACCATGACCGCCGTGAACCCCATGATCGGGGTGCTCATGGTCGGCGAGAAAGCCGTCGACCTGATCGGAGACGATGCGCGATGACGATCATGCCCGCCACCCGTAAGCCGCCCACCGCGGACACCGAAGCCCCCGTCTTCTCGGTGGACGGCCTCTGGAAGGTCTTCGGACCCAAGTCCGATAGCATCCCGGCCGACCCCGAGCTCGCCGCGCTCCCGCCCGCCGAACTTTGCGCCCGCACCGGCTGCACCGCCGCCGTCCGCAACGTCTCCTTCGACGTGCGCAAGGGCGAGGTCTTCGTCGTCATGGGCCTGTCCGGCTCCGGCAAGTCCACCCTGGTCCGCTGTCTGACCCGGCTGATCGAGCCGACGGCCGGCACCATCGTCGTCGACGGCGAGGACGTCCGCGCGATGGACCGCACCCGGCTGCGCGAACTGCGCCGGCACCGCGCCGCGATGGTCTTCCAGCACTTCGGCCTGCTCCCGCACCGGACGGTCCTCGACAACGTGGCCTACGGCCTGGAGATCCAGG
Source organism: Streptomyces sp. NBC_00080 (assembly GCF_045041255.1). Classification (NCBI taxonomy): domain Bacteria; kingdom Bacillati; phylum Actinomycetota; class Actinomycetes; order Kitasatosporales; family Streptomycetaceae; genus Streptomyces; species Streptomyces sp. NBC_00080. The sequence continues at coordinate 3,764,670 of NZ_CP108235.1, read as the reverse complement.
GCATGGGCCGCGCCGAGCGACGCGCCCGCGCCAAGGAGGTCGTCGACAAGGTCGGCCTGGACGGCATGGAACAGCGCAGGCCCGCCCAGCTCTCCGGCGGCCAGCGGCAACGCGTCGGCCTGGCCCGCGCGTTGGCCGTCGATCCGGAGGTGCTCCTCTTCGACGAGCCCTTCAGCGCCCTCGACCCGCTCATCCGGCGCGACATGCAGGAGGAGGTCGTCCGGCTGCACCGCGAGGAGGGCCGCACGATGGTCTTCATCACCCACGACCTCAGCGAGGCGCTGAAGCTGGGCGACCGGATCGCCCTGATGCGCGACGGCGAGGTCGTGCAGCTGGGCACGCCCGAGGAGATCGTGGGCTCCCCGGCCGACGACTACGTCCGCGAGTTCGTCCGTGACGTACCGCGCGAGCAGGTCCTGACGGTGCGTACGGCCATGCGGCCCGCGTCCCTGGAGGAGGCGGGCACCGGTCCGGCCGTGTCCCCGGACGCCACGGTGTCCCAGGCCATCGAGGCGGTCGCCCGGGCGGGCGTCCCGGTACGGGTCATGGACTCGGCCCGCTGCCTGGGCGTCGTCGACCACGAGGGACTGCTCGGCGTGGTGGCCGGCACGGGCCCCGCAGCCGTCCCGGCCGGACGGGGGCCCGGATCCGTCGCCGTCGGAACGGAGCCCCGTAAGGAGGCGGTCTGATGGCCACGCTGACCACACCCGCCCCCCGGGTCGCCCTCCCGGGCTTCCTCAAACACCAGGCCGTCCGCAAGCTCCTGATGCTCGCGCTCGCGGCCGCGATCCTCGTCCCCCTGGCCCACGCCCGGTGGTCCAGCGGCACCTGGCCGCACGCGCTCACCGTCGACCTCACCACGCCGCTCACCGGTGCCAGCGACTGGATCGTCGACAACCGCGACAGCAACCCCCTGTTCCTCTACTTCTTCGGCTACCTCAGCAACGGCGTGGTCCTCTCGGTGCGCGCCGTGTACCTGGTGCTGCTCGGCGCGGGCTGGGCCGGGGTCACCGCGGCGGCCGCGCTGGTCGCCTGGCGGGTGGCCGGGGTGCGGCTCGCGCTCGGCACGGCGGCCGCCTTCCTGGCCTGCGGCCTGCTCGGCATGTGGGTGCCGACCATGCAGACACTGGCCCTGATGATCGTCGCCGTCCTCGTGTCGGTCGTCGTGGGCGTGGTGCTCGGCCTGGCCGGAGGTCTCTCCGAGCGCCTGGACCGCGGTCTGCGCCCGATCCTCGACACCATGCAGGTACTGCCCGCCTTCGCCTACCTGCTCCCGGTCGTGCTCGTCTTCGGCATCGGCGTCCCGGCGGCCGTCCTGGCCACCGTCGTCTACGCCGCCCCGCCCATGGCCCGGCTCACCGCACTCGGACTGCGCGGCGCCGACAAGGAGGTCCTGGAAGCGGTGGAGTCGCTGGGCGCGACCGCCCGGCAACGCCTGCTGACCGCCCGGATCCCGCTGGCCCGCAAGGAACTCCTCCTCGGCCTCAACCAGACGATCATGATGGCGCTGGGCATGGCGGTCATCGCCTCGGTGATCGGCGCGGGCGGCCTCGGTGACCGCGTCTACCAGGCACTGGCCTCGGTCGACGTGGGCGCCGCCCTCGCCGCCGGCATTCCGATCGTGCTCCTCGCGGTCGTCCTGGACCGTGTCACGGCCGCCGCAGGCCGCGCCGGTGACGGCGAACCGGGCAGCCACCGGGCCGGCTGGCTCTACGCCGCCGGTGCCGCCGTGGCCGTCGCCCTCGTCGGGCGCGTGGTCGGCCGGCTCGACTGGCCCGACGCCTGGACGGTGAGCATCGCCGCCCCGGTCAACGACGCCGTCGACTGGATGACCGACCACCTCTACTCCGGGGTGCCCGTGATCGGCGGCACCGCCGACTGGGCCGGCCACTTCACCACCTGGGTCCTCGACCCCCTCAGGGCCGGCCTCCAGGGCCTGCCCTGGTGGGCCGTGCTGCTGCTGGTCGCCGCGATCGCCTGGCCGATCGGCACCTGGCGCACCGCGCTGACCGCGGTCCTCGCGCTGGCCGCGACCGGCGTGCTCGGCGTGTGGGAACCGTCCCTGGACACCCTCTCCCAGGTGCTGGCCGCCGTCGCCGTCACCCTCGTCCTCGGCTTCGCGACCGGTATCGCCGCCGCCCGCAGCGACCGCGTCGAACAGGTGCTGCGCCCGGTCCTGGACGTGTTCCAGACGATGCCGCAGTTCGTGTACCTGATCCCGGTCGTCGCCCTGTTCGGCGTCGGCCGCGCCCCCGCCGTCGCGGCGGCCGTCGTCTACGCGCTGCCCGCCGTCGTCCGCATCACCACCCAGGGCCTGCGCCAGGTCGACCCGGCGGCGATGGAGTCCGCCCGGTCCCTCGGCGCGACCGGCGCGCAGCAACTGCGCCAGGTCCAGCTCCCGCTCGCCCGGCCCGCGCTGCTGCTCGCCGTGAACCAGGGCGTGGTCCTCGTCCTCGCCGTCGTCATCATCGGCGGTCTGGTCGGCGGCGGCGCGCTCGGCTACGACGCCGTGTTCGGGCTCGCCCAGGGCGACCTCGCGACCGGTCTGGTGGCCGGTGCCGCGATCGTCTGCCTCGGCCTGATGCTCGACCGGGTGACCCAGCCGGCCGACCGCCGCGTGAAGAAGGGAGCGTGACATGCGACTTCGCGACCTGCGGCTTCGTACGACTGCCATGACCGCCGGGGCGTCCGCGCTCCTGCTGCTGACCGGCTGCGGCGCCGCCGACATGACCAAGCAGGCGTCGCCCTTCGCCAACGCGCAGGGCGCCAAGACCGTGACCCTCTCGGTCCAGTCCTGGGTGGGCGCGCAGGCCAACGTGGCCGTCGCCCAGTACCTCCTGGAGCACAAGCTCGGCTACCGCGTCGACACCGTCCAGGTCGACGAGGTGCCCGCCTGGGACGCGCTCAGCCAGGGCCGGGTCGACGCGATCCTGGAGGACTGGGGCCACCCCGACCAGGAGCAGCGCTACGTCGACGACAAGAAGACGATCGCGCGCGGCGGCGACCTCGGCGTCACCGGGCACATCGGCTGGTTCGTCCCGACGTACTTCGCCAAGCAGCACCCGGACGTCACGAACTGGAAGAACCTCAACAAGTACGCGTCGCAGTTCCGCACCGCCGAGAGCGGCGGCAAGGGCCAGCTCATGGACGGCTCCCCGTCCTACGTCACCAACGACAAGGCCCTGGTGCAGAACCTGAAGCTCGACTACCAGGTCGTCTTCGCCGGTTCCGAGGCCGCCCAGATCACCCAGATGCGGCAGTTCGCCAAGGAGAAGAAGCCCTTCCTCACCTACTGGTACTCCCCGCAGTGGCTCTTCGAGAAGGTCCCGATGACCGAGGTGAAGCTGCCCGCCTACAAGGAGGGCTGCGACGCGGAGCCGGACAAGGTGGCCTGCGCCTACCCGCACACCCCGCTCCAGAAGTACCTCAACGCGGACTTCTCGAAGGACGGCGGCAAGGCGGCCGCCTTCCTGAAGAAGTTCAAGTGGACGACGGAGGACCAGAACGAGGTGTCCCTGATGATCGCGGACCAGAAACTCACTCCGGAGGCGGCCGCCAAGAAGTGGGTGGACAGCCACGCGTCGACGTGGAAGGCGTGGCTGTCCTGACGGTCACGGTCTCAGCTCGGTGACGAGATCCCGCAGAAGGACCGTCGCCCGCTGCTGGAGTCCTGGTCCGAACGTGACGCGGGTGGCCCCGAGTTCACCGAGTGCGGTGGGCGAGGGGCCCGCGCCGACCTGTGCGAACACGTTCAGCGGCCCCTGCGTCCCGGACCGCAGCAACGGCAGGACGGCCGCCGGTGCACCGATCGGATAGACGCAGTCGGCGCCCGCCGCCACGTACACCGCCGCCCGGCCGATGGCGTCGTCCGGATCCCCGTCGCCGTACGCGAAGGTGTCGACGCGCGCGTTGACGAAGAGCCGGTCGCCCGCCGCCTGCCGGACCTCGGCGAGCCACTCGGCGTGTTCGTGCGGGTCCTTGAGGACACCGTCTGCCGAGTCCTCCAGGTTGCAGCCGACGGCGCCCGTCTCCAGCAGCCGTTCGACCAGTTCCTTCGGGGGCAGCCCGTACCCGCCCTCCACGTCCGCCGACACCGGCACGTCCACCGCCCGGGCGATCCGGGCGACCGCCGCGAACATCTCGTCGGCCGGGGTCCGTCCGTCCGCGTACCCGAGCGAGGCGGCGACGCCCGCGCTGGGCGTGGCGAGCGCCGGGAACCCGGCCTCGGCGAACACCCGGGCGCCGGCCGCGTCCCAGGGGCCGGGCAGCACGAGAGGGTCGTCCGGCAGCCGGCCGTGGTGCAGCCGACGGAAGACGTCCACCTTGCCCTTGGCGTCCACCTCGCTCATGGTGTGTAACCCCCGGGCGGGATACGGCGGGCGACCATCACCCGGTTCCAGCTGTTGATGGCGGTGATCAGCGCGACGAGGTGGGCGAGCCGCGGGGCGTCGAAGTGCCTGGCCGCCCGCTCGTACACCGCGTCGGGCACGAAGCCTCCCCCAGAGCCAGAGGCCTGGGAGGTGCCCCCAGTCAGCAGGGTCACCGCCTCGGTGAGGGCGAGCGCGGCCCGCTCCCGCTCGTCGTAGACGTCCCCCGCCTCCTCCCACGCGCTCAGCAGATCGAGCTGCTTCTCGCGCACCCCGTGCTCGCGGGCGATGGTGAGGTGCATGTCGAGGCAGAACGCGCAGTGGTTGAGCTGCGAGGCGCGGATCACCACGAGCTCGGCGAGCGCGGGGTCGCCGAGACCCTGCTTCGCGGCCGCGCTGAGCGTGGACATGGCCCGGCCGACCTCGCGGTCGAGGAGGTTCGTACGGCTCATGCGTGCTGCCCCGGCCGGTAGTGGCCCGGCACCAGGCGGCAGGTCACGCCGAACCGGTTCCACGCGTTGATCACCGTGATCGCGGCGATCAGCTGCGCCAGCTCGGCCTCCTCGAAGTGCGCGGCGGCCCGCTCGTACACCGCGTCGGGCACGAAGCCCTCCGTCAGCACGGTCACCGCCTCCGTGAGGGCCAGCGCCGCGAGCTCCTTCTCGGTGTAGAAGTGCGCCGACTCCTCCCACGCGCTGAGCTGGATGATCCGCTCGACGCTCTCGCCCGCCGCGAGCGCGTCCTTGCTGTGCATGTCGACGCAGAGCGCGCAGCGGTTGATCTGCGAGGCGCGGACCTTCACCAGTTCGACCAGCTTCGGGTCGAGGCCCTTACGGGCGGCGGCGTCGAGCCGGAGCATCGCCTTGAGCACCTCGGGGGCGTGCGCGGACCAGTTCAGCCGGGGAGTGTGCTCGGGGGCGTGGGGAATCTGTTCGTCGGTGGTCGTGGGGTCTGCGTGCGTCGTCATGCCCTCGACCCTAGGAGCGGGGCAGCCCAGGAGTATGGTCCATTTCCATGGCGAGATCATGGGCCACTTTCGGTGTCGACCTGCATCTGGAACCGACCGGACCGCACCTGCGCCGGGGCCTGACCGACGCCCTGCGCGAGGCCGTCCGCAGCGGCCGGCTCCCCGCCGGCACCAGGCTCCCCTCCTCACGCTCGCTCGCCGCCGACCTGGGCATCGCCCGCAACACGGTCGCCGACGCCTACGCCGACCTCGTCGCCGAGGGCTGGCTCACCGCCCGCCAGGGCTCGGGCACGCGGGTGGCCGAGGGGAGGACCGCCCCGACCGCGGGCGCGGTACCCCCTCGCCCCGAGCGCCGCCGGCCCGCCTACGACCTGCGCCCCGGCACCCCCGACCTCGGGTCCTTCCCGCGCGCCGAGTGGCTCAGGGCGGCCCGCCGCGCCCTCACCGCCGCCCCCTCCGACGCCCTCGGCTACGGCGATCCCCGCGGCCGGGTCGAACTGCGCACCGCCCTCGCCGGCTACCTCGCCCGCGCCCGCGGCGTGCGCGCCGACCCCGAACGCATCGTGGTGTGCGCCGGATTCGCGCACGGCCTGAGACTGCTCACCACCGTCCTGCGGGCGCGCGGGGTGCGCACGATCGCCGTCGACTCGTACGGCCTGGACGAGCACTGGAGGCTGCTGGCGGCGGCCGGGCTGGCCATGACCGCGCTGCCCGTCGACGAACGCGGCACGGACACGCGGCTGTTGACGGACCCAGGGCTGTCGCAGGGCGCGGGCGCGGTCCTGCTCACCCCCGCCCACCAGTTCCCGATGGGCGTGCCGCTGCACCACGACCGGCGGGCGGCCGTCGTGGACTGGGCGCGGCACACCGGCGGGCTGGTCCTGGAGGACGACTACGACGGCGAGTTCCGCTACGACCGCCAGCCCGTCGGCGCGCTCCAGGGCCTGGACCCCGGCCAGGTGGTGTACCTGGGCACCGCGAGCAAGTCACTGGCTCCCGGCCTGCGCCTGGGCTGGATGGCGCTGCCACCGGACGTCACGGAGGAGGTGCTGGCGGCCAAGGGCGGAGTGGACACCTCGGGGGTCCTGGACCAGTTGACGCTGGCGGAGTTCATCACGTCGGGCGCGTACGACCGTCATGTCCGGGCGGCGCGCATCCGCTACCGCCGGCGCCGTGACGCTCTGGTCGCGGCCCTGGCCGCGCACGCCCCCGCGATCCGCGTCACCGGAATCGCGGCGGGCCTGCACGCCGTGCTGCGGCTGCCGCCCGGTACGGAGGAGGCGGTGGTACGGGCGGCGGCCTACCAGGGCCTGGCGGTCGACGGCCTCACCCCCCGCCACCGTCACCCCGACGCGGTCACCGAGCCCCTCGACGCCCTGGTCGTCGGCTACGGGACCCCGCCGGACCATGCCTGGTCCGGCGCGCTGGACGCGTTGTGCGCGGCGCTTCCTTTCGGTGAGAACGGCTCCGGAATTCCTTTTCCCGGATAGATTTCCCGGATACAGTCTTCCCATGACGAACAGCAATTCCGTGTCCCGCGTGGCCCTCAAGAAGATAACCCCCGATGTTTCCGCCGCGATGGGATCCCTGCACGGCGCCGCCGTTTCCGCCGCCCAGGACGCCAAGGTCGAACCCGAGATCCTGGAACTGGTCAGGATCCGCGCCTCACAGCTCAACGGCTGCGCGTTCTGCCTCGACATGCACACCAAGGACGCCCGCGCCCAGGGCGAGGCCGAGCAGCGGATCTACGCGTTGAACGCCTGGCGGGAGACCCCCTTCTTCAGCGCCCGGGAGCGCGCCGCACTGGCGTTGACCGAGGCGGTGACCCTCGTGCACGACGGGCAGGTGCCGGACGCGGTGTACGCCGAGGCCGCCGAGGTCTTCGACGAGGCCCAGGTGGCGGCGCTGATCTGGACGGCCACGGTCATCAACGCGTACAACCGGATCGCCATTGCGACGCGCATGGCGCCGGGGGCCTATCGACCGGCCGAGAAGTAATTCCGGGCATAATCCCAGGAAAAGCAGTTCCGGGCCATGTGGAATCGGGGCATCGGCGGTATTCGCCGATGCCCGTCCTCTGCTCTTCCTTTTCGTTTCCTTGCCCCGTTCCCTATTGATCCGGAAGCGGCTCCGGCAATCCCTCCAGCCATTCCCGCCATTCCGGCGCCCGTACCGCGGGCCCCGCTGTCATCGGCTCGCCGATCCAGCTCGTCACCGGTCGCAGTCCGTGCAGCGCGTTCACCGTCCACACCTCCCGGCCGTCCAGCTCGGCGAGGGTCCGCTCCCGGTGGGCGACGGTGATCCCGGACCGTGCGGCCCGCTCCCGGACGAGTGCCACGGTCACGCCGGGCAGGACGGGCAGCCGGGGCGGCGGCAGGCACAGGGTGTCGCCCTCCCACCACAGCACGCTCGCGGTGGCCGACTCCAGCACCACCCCGCACGGACCGACCAGCACCCCTTCCTGCGCCCCTTCGTCGACCGCCCGCCCCCGCACCCGGGCCAGGACGTCCAGGTCCGGGCCCTTGCGGCGGGGCGCGGTCCGCCGGTCCGGCTGGCCGACTGACCACAGGCGCACCTCCGTGCCGAGCGGCGGGGCGGGCCGCAGCCGCAGTCTCAACTCCCGTGAACCGGCTGAACCGGCCGTGAGTTCCACCCGGGGGAACCAGTCGCCGGTGCGCGGCAGCGCCGCCGTCACGTCCTGCCAGAACTCGACGAGCCGACGGGGCCCCGGGCCGCCGCACTCCGCGCAGGCCCGCAGAAACCGCTCCCGGTGCCGGCCGTACCCCCGCACCCGGCCCCCGCGGACCAGCCACGAGTCCGCGACCAGCAGCGGCCCGTCCGCCACGGACTCCGCGGCGACGGTCAGCCCACGGCCTGGCGTCCACGTCGACAGCTCCTCGCCGACGGTCGGTCGTGCACCCACTCGGTCCTCCTCAGTACTTCCCGCCCGCCACCGCCGGCGCCCCGCCCCGGGGTCCGTACGGCGCGTGCTCCAGCCATGAGCCGCACGAGGGCAGCACGGGCGCGAGGGCCGCCGCCGCGCGCTGTCTGAGCCGCAGGATCCGACGCCGTGGCCGCAGATGCTCCAGGGCCAGTCCGGCGGCCTCGCTGTTGAACAGCCCCGCGGCCCGCCGTACGTCCGCGAACGCGGCCACCGCCTCCGGCGTCCCGGCGGCCACGGCCCGCGCGGCCGCCGCCGCGTCGGCGATCCCGCTGTTCATGCCGCGCGCGCCGAACGGCGGGAACAGATGCGCTGCCTCGCCGACGAGCAGCACCCGCCCGTGCGGGTCGGTGAAGGAGGCCGCGACCTTGCGCAGGAAGCGGTAGGTCGACACCCACAGGATCCGGTCGGCGTACCCGTCGCCCACCACCCCGGGCAGCCACTCCCGCACGGCGTCCTCGGTGCCGAAGGCTTCCTCCGGGTCGTCGTCGCGGCACTGGAGGTCCACCTGGAAGCCGCCGGTGAACGGCACCCGCATCACACTGCGGCCCCCGACGCCCGGATGCTCGTAATGGAAGACCCGCTCCAGCGGCAGCTCGGCGTCCGGCACGTCCGCCACGTCGACGACGACATGGAAGCCCTCGCCGCGCACGCCCTCCAGGGCAATGCCCAGCCCGCCCCGGACGGCCGAGCGGGCCCCGTCGGCGGCGACGACATACCCGGCGCTCCACTCCCGTCCGCCCTCGCCGACGAGCGTCACAGCCGACCCGGAGCTGCGGACACCCTCGATCCGCGCGTCCCAGACGAAGTCCACCCCGGACCGCTCGCACGCGGCGCGCAGGAAGCGCTCGGTGTCGAGCTGGCGCAGGCTCGTGAAGGGCGGCGGCCCGGACGGGGGCGGGAAGGTCCGCGCGTACACCTCGCGGCCCCGGTAGAGGGTGCGCCGGGTGTGCCAGGTCCGGCCGTACGCCGTGATCTCGGCGGCCAGGCCCGGGGACATCCCGTCGAGCAGCCGCAGGGTCTCCCGGTGCACGAACAGGGCCCGGCTGCCCGGCCGTTCACGGCCGGCGGGGTCCGCCTCCAGGAGTGCGACCGGCAGCCCGTGCGCGCGCAGGGCCAGCGCGGCCGACAGGCCGACCGGACCCGCGCCCACCACGATCACGGGATTCACGCGCGCACGCCCGCCCGGGTCTGTGCCGGCTGCGTCAGCATCCGGGTGATCTCCACCCGCTTCACCTTCCAGGTCGCCGTCATCGGCAGCTCCTCGAACCGCCACTGGCGCGGCTCGGCCATCGCGGGCAGATCGGCGGTCGCCTCCCGCCAGCGCTCCGGGTCGAGCGGCTGTTCGCCCCGCACGCACACCACCGGCACCGGCTCACGGTCCGCGCCGGCCACGATCACGACCTCGCGGAGCTCCTCCAGCCGCTCCATCAGCGCGTCCTCGACCGCCAGATTGCTGTGCACGGCGTCGAGCCGGTCGACCTCCCGGTCGATCAGATGCAGCGCGCCCAGGCGGCTCATGTATCCCAGGTCGCCCATCTGCCACCAGTCGCCGTCGAGTTGACGCTCGTACTGCGCCCGCGCGCCGAGGTAGGTGAGGATGCGCCCCCTGGTGCGGGCCTCGATCCGCCCGGGAGTGCCGGGCGGAACCGGCCTGCCGTCGGGGTCCGCCACCCGGAGCCGGGTGAAGCCGGGGATCCCGATCCCCACCCGCCGCCCGTCCGCCCGCTCCGCGCTGCGCCGGGTGAACCACTGGAACGCGACGGGCCCGGTCTCGCTCTGTCCGTACAGCTGGATCAGCCACGGCGCACGCCGACGCGAGGCGCCCAGCAGCCGCCGTACGGTGCGCGGATGGATCGCGTCGAAGGTGGAGCCGTACGACTTCACCCGGGACAGCGGAGCGCCGGGCGCGTCGGCCAACTCCTCCCACAGCACGAAGGTGTTGGGGTGGGTCTCGACGATGCCGGGGCGGTGGCGGGTCAGCAGCGGACCCACGCTCGCCGGCTCCGGGTCGGTGATCAGCACCAGCGGGCTGCCGAAGTGCAGCAGGACGCTGAGCAGGTGGTGGAAGCGCGAGTGCACGAACGACATGTGCAGCGCGGCGGTCTCGCCCCGGGTGGGCCAGCCCATCGCCTTCTGCGGCACCAGCCGGTTCCACATGGTGTTCGGGCAGTGCACGGCCAGCTTGGGGACGCCGGTCGTGCCCGAGCTGTGGGTGATCAGGGCGGGCTCACGCGGGTGCAGCCGTACGGGAGCGGGCGGCTCGGCGCCGGCGTACTTCGCCAGCGGCTCGGCGCCGGGCGCGTCGTCGACGGAGAGGGTCCGGCGCACCTGAGACGCGATGCCGGCGTCCTTCAGCGTCCCCTCCAGCTTGGCCCGGTCGGTGATCAGCCAGGGCTGCCGCAGGCGTTCGAGCAGCTGCCCGACGACCGGGCCGGCCAGACCGGGGGAGAGGAGCACGGGGACCGCGCCGATACGGGAGACCGCGCAGGCCAGCAGCACGATGTCGACGTTGTCCGTCTTGTGTACGACCACCTGTTCCGAGGGCCGTACCCCGGCCGTCCACAGCCGGCCCGACAACTCCTCGACCACGTCGGCCAGTTTCCGGTAGTCGAGGTCGACCCCGAGGTCGGGGTGGGTGTCCAGCGGCCGGTCCAGCGTGACGAAGACGGCTCCGTGCCGGTCGGCAGCCCGCCGGAACAACGGACCCAGATAGAACCCGCGGTCGGCGAGCAGGGGTTGCTGCGACATGTGGCTGTTCCTCTCGGACACGGACGGGGACACGGACGGGGAGGCGCTCACCACGCCCCCTGGCGCACCAGGTGCCGACGGAGCTTGCCGGTGGGAGTACGGGGCAGCGACGCGACGAAGCTGACGCCCCGCGGCACCTTGAACGCGGCCAGCCGCTCCCGCGCGAGTGCGACGAGCTCGGCCTCCAGCCGGGGCAGACCGGCGGCGGAGGCGGCTGTGGTCGGGACGACGAAGGCGCGCAGGCGGGTGCGGCCCTGCCCGTCCGGGACGGCGGCGACCGCGACCTCGCGGACCGCCGGATGGGTGCGCAGGACTGCCTCCACCTCCAGCGGGGAGACGGTGATCCCGCCGACCATCTCCATGTCGTCGGTGCGGCCCAGATGCCGGTAGGTGCCGTCCGGTTCGCGGCGCGCCCGGTCGTGGGTGGCCAGCCAGCCGCCGACCAGCGTGCGCCGCGTCTCCACGGGTCGGTTCAGGTACCCGGGTGTCACCGTCGGCCCGCGCACCCACAGCTCCCCTTCCGTCCCGTCCGGCACCGGCCGACCGGCGCGGTCACGCAGCTCCACCTCGAACCCCGGCACGGGACGCCCGACGGTGCCCGGACGGTCGTGGCCGAGACTGTTGGCGCAGAAGGCGTGACCGGCCTCGGTCGACCCGATCTGCTCCAGCACGGGTGCGCCGAGCAACTCGGTGATCCGTCCGCCGAGCCCGTCCGGCAGGCCCTCGCCGGCCGACACCGCGGCACGCACCGAGGCGAAACAGGCCGCGTGACCGCTACCCCGGTCGGCGACCAGTGCCGCGTACGCCGACGGCACGGAGTAGAGCAGGCTCACCCGGTGCCGGGCCACGAGTTCGTCGACGGCGGCGGATGTCGGACGCCGGTCCACCAGGACGGCGCTGGAGCCGGAGAAGAGCGGGAAGACGAAGGCGTTGCCGAAGCCGTACGCGAAGTACAGCTTCGACACCGACAACGTGACGTCCTCCTCGGTGATCCCGAGCAGCCGTCGGCCGATGAGGTCGTGGTAGGCCCACGGGTCGCCGTGCGTGTGCACGACCCCCTTCGGGCGGCCCGTGGTGCCGGAGGTGTACTGCACGTACAGCGGCGTCCGCGCGTCCACCGGGTGGGCGGCGGCCGGCTCGGCGGCGGGGGCGAGCGCGAGGAACCGGTCGGCGCCGAGGCATGCCCGGTCCGGGAAACGGTCCTCGAGACCCGGCCCGGTCACACACAGCACGGCGTCGACGTCCGCGGCCATGAACGCGTGCTCGGGCGCGGGCAGTTCGGGATTGACCAGGACGGCCACGGCCCCGAGACGGGCGACGCCGAGAAAGGCCGCGACCCACGCGATCCCGTCGGGCAGCGCCAGCAGCACCCGGTCCCCGGCCCGCACCCCGAGCTCCGTGAGCACCCCGGCCGCCCGCGCCCCCAGCTCGTGCACCTCACCGTGGGTCCACACCCGGTGCCCCTGATGAAACGCGGCCCGTCCACCCCACCCGCTCCGCTCGGCGAGCGCGGCGAGCTCCGCGGCGAGATTCCCGGCCCCGACGCCCACCCCCTGCTCACGGGAGCCACCGGAGCCTCTGGAGCTACCGGACGACCGGGTCGCGGGCTGTGACGTCGTCGTCGACCGCGGGGGCGTCATCGGGTGGCCCCCTTCGCGCCGGCCGGGCCGGGGCCGGGGGTGGTGCCCCGGGAGCGGCCCGCGCCCGCCCGTGCCTCGGCCGGCTCCGGCTCCCGCTCCCGCTCCCCGGGCGCCCGGGCGAGCGCCGCGCCGTGCTCCCGCAGGGCCCGCATCTGCGCGGCCGTCTTCAACAGCATCTCGTCGTACTCCGCGGCCGGATCGGAGTCCAGGACGATCGCGCCCCCGGCCCCCATCCGCATCAGGCCGTCGGCCAGGACGGCCGTGCGGATGACGATGTTGAGGTCCGCGCCGCCGCTGCACCCCAGATAGCCGAGGGCACCCGCGTACACACCGCGCGCCTCGGTCTCGAGACCGTCGATGATCTCCAGGGTGCGCTGCTTCGGCGCTCCGGTCATCGAACCGCCGGGGAAGCAGGCGCGCACGCAGTCCACCGCGTCGGTTCCCTCGCGCAGCCGGCCTTCGACGGTGGAGACGAGCTGGTGCACGGTGGCGTACGTCTCGGTGGCCATGAGCCGGGAGACCCGCACGGTCCCGGTCCGGCTGACCCGCCCCAGGTCGTTGCGGAGCAGGTCGACGATCATCAGGTTCTCGGCGCGGGTCTTGGCGTCCGCCGCCAGCGCGTCCCTGAGCCGGGCGTCCTCCAGCGGACCGGCACCGCGCGGCGCGGTCCCCTTGATGGGCTTGGCCTCGGCGACACCGTCCCGGGTGATCCGCAGGAACCGTTCGGGCGAGGAGCCCACCACGTCGAGGTCGCCGAATCTCAGGAAGGCCGCGTACGGCGCGGGATCGACCCGGCGCAGCACCCGGTAGAGGCCGTACGCGTCGTCCGGAGCGGGTAGGACCGCGGCGTCGGTCAGGCAGATCTCGTAACTGGTGCCCGCCGCGAGCTCGCGCCGGCAGGCCGCGATGTCCGCGAGATAGGTCGCCCGGTCCCGCACCAGCCACGGCTCGACGTCCCCGACCTCGTGATCCCCGACCCCGAGTCCGCTTCCGGCCGTCCCGGGTCCGGTCCCGCCGCCTTCACGTGCGGCCGCACCCCGTGTCGTCCTCGTCCCGTCCGTCCTGCCCGTCCCGTGCGTCCCGTGCGTCCTGCCCGTCCTGGGCGGTGTCAGGCGGGGCCGGTCCGGCTCGGCGGGGAGGGAGGTGAGCCGGACCAGCATGGTCTCGAGCCATTCGGTGGCCTCGCCGGTGGCCTGGGGGGTGTCCTCCGCCAGACAGACCGCGTAGGTGAAGCCCTTCTCGTGGTCCACCGCGATCAGCCGGTCGGCGAACAGCCAGCAGGCGTCCGGGGTGGTGGCGCGATGCCGGTTGGGGGAGCCGCAGTCGGCCTTGGTCTCGTAGCCGAAGTAGCCGACATAGCCGCCGGTGAAGTCGAAGGGAAGCCCGGTGGCGTCGACCCGACGGCTCGCCAGCTGCCGCTTGAGATAGTCGAAGACGCTCGCCCGGACCTTGCGCGTCGGCCGTCCCGCCCGCTCGATCTCGCAGAGGCCGGCCTCGACGTCGTACCGGACGAACTCGGCGAGCGGACCACTGTCGTCGCCGAAGAACGAGAAGCGGGAGAGTCCCCGCTCGACCCGGGAACTGTCCAGCCAGAACGCCCGCGGCGAGTCGGCGTACAGCCGCGTGAAGGCGGCCTCCGCGTCGATCGCCTCGGCGATGCGGCGGGTGTGCAGCCGAAGGGCGGGCCGGTCGGGCCGACGCGGGCGGGGGACGGTCACCCTGCGGCTCGGCATAGCCGCCGCGGCCGGGGTGACCGCGGTGTTCTTCGTGCGTGGCCTGCGGGCCCGCTCGGCCGTCAGGTTCCGGAAGTTGACGAGGATCCGGTGGCCGTATTCGGTGAGCACCGACTCCGGGTGGAACTGCACGCCCCACAGGGGCCGTTCGCGGTGCCGCAGCCCCATCAGGACGCCGTCCTCCGCCCAGGCGGTCGGCTCCAGGGAGTCGGGCAGCGGCTCCCGTACGGACAGCGAGTGGTAGCGGACCGCGGTGAAGTTCTGCGGCAGCCCCTGGAACAGGTCCCGTCCGTCGTGGCGGACGGCCGACAGATGCCCGTGCCGCGGTTCCGGGGCGGACACCACCCGGCCGCCCTCCCCGTGCGCGATGCCCTGGTGGCCGAGGCAGACCCCGAGCACCGGCACCGGGGACTCGGCGAGCACGGCGGCGCTGATGCCGAAGTCACGCGTCTTCGACGGATGCCCGGGGCCCGGCGACACCACCACGTTGTCGAAGGCGGAGATATCGGGAACGGCGTCCGCGGGGGCGTCATTGAGGATCACCACCGGCTCCTCGCCGTTGACCTCGGCGATCAGCTGGAACAGGTTGTACGTGTACGAGTCGTAATTGTCGATGAGCAGGGTCTTCACCCGCCCACCTCCTTGGGGTCGTTCTCTGGCGCTATGCGGTCCGTCGTTTATGCCGTCCGCGAAGCGCCTGGAGCGGTGGATACAGCCATTTCTTGAAGAAACGCTGAAGGCGAGGCATGAGAATCCAGGTGACCAGGGCCGTCACGCACAGACAGAGCAGCAGCGTGCGGATGAACGGGTTGAGGTCACCGAGATAGGGAAGCGCGATCAGATTGAAGAGGAGCACCGGTGGGAAAACCGCGCTCATATTCACGAACCATAACTTCCATTTCGACGGCGGGGCCGGCGCCTTCGGTGCGGGGGTCTGGGCGTCGAACCAGGCCTTGGAGCCGCGCACGCTCCTGCGGTCCGTCTGCCGGGCGATGCCCAGCGCCCGGCCGTCCCACTCGACCCTGGCGGCCGAGTCCTCCCAGGCCCGGGCCGTGCCTTCGGTCGCGAAGCGATAGACCACATGCCACTCCGCCTCTCCATCGACAAGTACACCGCCCCCCAGGAAGCCGGGTTGCCGTGCGCTCGCGCCCAGCATGGCCCACCCCCAGGAGTGGAAGTCGGCCTCGCGGCCCGGCACCACGCGATATGCGGCGGTGACGGTGACGGGATTACTGGTCACGCCGTCGAGTACGCGGGAGAGAGCGCTTGCGTTCACAGGTTCTTCAAACTTCTACAACTGTCGCCGACTGCCCGGAACGCGGCTTTTGATCTCCTTTTCGGTGGTCTTTACTCTTTCTGTCGGGCGGTACTTCCGGTAACTTCTCCGGGATTCCTGGAAGTGCTTGCCGGTACGTCGGGAGAAGTGCACGATCGAGCTCCCCCGTCGAACGAGAGCCACGTCCAGGTGTGATCGGAATCCGACCCATGAGGGAATCGAAAGGGCTCGTTCGGCAATAGAACCGGTCCGAAAGGAAGTGGCCGTTCATCCGATCTACCAGCGGATAAGCAGCCGGGAACACATGTGGTCTTCATGGCGCACCAGGTGTTCGCGGTACGGGATTTCATGTCCCTGTTCGGCCACCCTCGCGCCGGAGGCGAGGACCCGCCTGTGGGACGGCATCACGGAGGCGATGGCGTGACCGGCGGCTCCGGTGCCGGCTCCGCCACGGGCGCCGCTTCGGGTGCCTCCCCGAACCGGGCCAGGGCCAGCGCTCCCGCCACGGCGACGGCGAAGCCGAGCACGGCCAGCCAGCCGAGCCCCTCACGGGTCCGGTCGCCCAGCCATACCACGCCCACCAGCGCCGGACCGATCGTCTCGCCGATCACCATCCCGGCCGTGGCGGTCGTCACCGACCCCCGCTGGAGAGCCGTCGTCAGCAGCAGGAACGCGGCACCGCCACCCAGCAGCAGCGCGTACAGTGCCGGGTCGGTGAGCAGTTCCGACGGGGCGAGCGAGTCGATCAGCCGCACCGCCACCTCCACCACCCCGAACCCGAAACCGGCCCCGAGGCCCAGCACCAGCGCCCGTGCGCGCCCGGTCAGCCGCCGTCCGGCCAGTCCCAGCAGCAGCACCCCGCCCGCCGCGCCGAGCATCACCCACGGCAGCGCCTGCGGTCCGCTCTCCTCGCCCTCCGTCCCCGCCGCCAGACCCAGCATCGCAAGGCCAGCGCACACCACCCCCACCGCCGCCCACTCGGTCCGGCTCAGCCGTACCCGCAGCAGCCGCGCCGCGACCACCGCCGTCACGGCCAGGCTCGACGCGAGTGCCGCCCCCACGGCGTAGATCGGCACCGAGCGCAACGCGGCGATCTGGAACAGGAACCCCAGCCCGTCCAGCGCGAGCCCCGCCAGATACCGCCACTCCCGCACCGCCCGCAGCAGCAGCGCCGCGTCCCCGCCGCTCCCGCCGACGGCCGCCCGCGCCGCCATCGCCTGCAACACCGTCGCCGTACCGAAGCAGACCGCCGCGCCGAGGGCACACACCATTCCAAAGAGCACGAAAGGACTGTAGGGGAGCGGCTGGTGGGCGGGCCGCCTTCGGTCGCTCGCGGCACGGTGTCTAGGCTGACGGCCGGAAATCGTCGTAGCGGCGATGCGGAAACGGGGAGACGGAACATGGCGGACGCGCGTCGCAGACTTCGCTCGGGCACGGTCGTACTCGGTGGCATGGGAGTGCTCGCGGCGGCCCTGTCCGCCTGCTCCTCCGACCCCGACAAGCGGTGCGTCGACCGCGACAGCTACAACCTCACCAAGGGTTACAAGGTCGTCGCCGACAAGAACTGCAAGTCCACGTCCGGCAAGTCCGGCTCGGCCGGCAAGGTCGGCAAGTCCGCCACGGCCTCCACCGACGCCGCCTGGTACTACGGCGGCGAAAAGAAGGGCTCCTGGGTCGACGGCGGCTCCTTCACCAAGCCGGGCAAGGGGTCCAGCGGCTCGACCGGTTCGAGCAGCAGTGGCGGCAGCAGCAGCGGCGGCAGCGGCAGCAGTGGTGGCGGCAGCGGAGTCGACCGGAACGGGTTCGGCGGCGACAGCGACAGCGGCAGCGGTGTCGGCAAGGGCAGCTCGGGCGGCTGAGCGCCCGAGACGCTGAACAGGACACCGGCACCGTGCGACGTCACAGCATCGAACCCCGCCCCGACTGGCAGCGGACCGTCGAGGACCAGGGTCTCGTCTACCCCCTCACCCGTCACCCCGACGGCCGACTGCGCCCCTACTGGGACGAGAGCGCGTACTACGTCTTCACCCTCGACGAGGTCGAGGCGCTGGAGGAGACCGTCGAGGAACTGCACACCATGTGCCTGGCGGCCGCCGCCCACCTCGTCGAGACCGACCGCCTCGCCGACCTCGGCATCACCGACCCGCGACTCGCGGCGGCGGTCGCCGAGGCCTGGCACCGGCGTGCCGAACTCCCTTCCGTCTACGGCCGTTTCGACCTCCACTACGACGGCACCGGCCCGGCGAAACTCCTGGAGTACAACGCCGACACCCCGACCTCGCTCGTGGAGGCGGCCTCCCCCCAGTGGTTCTGGATGGAGGAACGATTCCCCGGCGCCGACCAGTGGAACTCCCTCCACGAACGCCTGGTCGCCGCCTGGAAGAAGCAGGCCCCCCTGCTCCCGCCCGGCGGCCCGCTCCACTTCGCGCACTCCTCGGCGGACGAGCTGGGCGAGGACCTGATGACGGTCGCCTACCTCAAGGAGACCGCCGAGCAGGCCGGCCTGGACACCGCCTGGATCTCCATGGAGGAGATCGGCTGGGACCCGCTGTCCGGACGTTTCGTCGACCGTCAACTCCGCTTCATCCGCAGCTGCTTCAAGCTCTATCCCTGGGAGTGGCTGACCACCGACCGCTTCGCGGGCCATGTCCTCGACACCCTCGACAACGGCGGCGGCACCGGCACGACCCTGTGGATCGAACCGGCCTGGAAGATGCTCCTCAGCAACAAGGCCCTGCTGGCCGTCCTGTGGGAGCTGTACCCCGGACACCCCAACCTCCTCCCCGCCTATCTCGACGGGCCCCGCGAACTGGCGGCCACCACCGGCTATGTCGCCAAGCCGCTGCTGGGCCGCGAGGGCGCCGGCGTCACCCTGCACGCACCGGGCGGCGATCCCGCCCCGCGCACCGACGAGGCCTGCTGCTACCAGCAGTTGGCGCCCCTGCCCACGTTCGACGGCAACCACGTCGTCCTCGGCGCGTGGACGGTGGAGGACGAGTCGGCCGGCCTCGGCATCCGCGAGTCCTCCGGCCTGATCACGGACGAGTACGCCCGCTTCCTGCCCCACGTGATCCTCTAGGGCCCGCAATCCCGGTCCGAGGCTGCTCCGGGGCGACCGGAGGTGTGCTCCTGCGCGGGTCCGACGTCGCTCGCATGGTGGACGCCGGACCTTGGGCTTCGGGCGTGGCCGGTAGGCTGGCGAGCGGGCCGTGACTGGCGCGCTGGGATGGGACGGACCATCGGGGAGCGGCCTGTGAGCGACAAGAGTGCCGTGCGCCTGGGCCAGACCGAGAACCGTGACCGCACGCCACGCCCCCGGAGGCCGACGACATGTCCGAGCAGCAGTCCCTCTCCACCGAGTCCATCGCCTTCCGTGCCGCACTCGACGTGATCCGCGCCGTCGAGCCGCGCGTCGCCGACGCCATCGGCCAGGAGGTCCACGACCAGCGCGAGATGCTCAAGCTGATCGCCTCGGAGAACTACGCCTCCCCGGCCACCCTCCTCGCGATGGGCAACTGGTTCAGCGACAAGTACGCCGAGGGCACCATCGGCCGCCGCTTCTACGCCGGCTGCCGCAACGTGGACACCGTCGAGGCGCTGGCCGCCGAGCACGCCCGCGAGCTCTTCGGCGCCCGCCACGCGTACGTCCAGCCGCACTCCGGCATCGACGCCAACCTCGTCGCCTTCTGGTCGATCCTCGCCGACCGCGTGGAGGTCCCGGCCCTCGCGAAGGCGGGCGTCCGCCAGGTCAACGACCTCTCCGAGGCCGACTGGGCCGAACTGCGCCGGGCCTTCGGCAACCAGCGGATGCTCGGCATGTCCCTGGACGCCGGCGGCCACCTCACCCACGGCTTCCGCCCCAACATCTCCGGCAAGATGTTCGACCAGCGTTCCTACGGCACGGACCCGGCCACCGGCCTGATCGACTACGAGGCCCTGCGTGCCTCGGCCCGCGACTTCAAGCCGCTGATCATCGTCGCCGGCTACTCCGCGTACCCCCGGCTGGTGAACTTCCGGATCATGCGCGAGATCGCCGACGAGGTCGGCGCGACCCTCATGGTCGACATGGCGCACTTCGCCGGCCTGGTCGCGGGCAAGGTCCTGACCGGCGACTTCGACCCGGTCCCGCACGCCCAGATCGTGACGACCACCACCCACAAGTCCCTGCGCGGCCCGCGCGGCGGCATGGTCCTGTGCGACGACTCCCTCAAGGACCAGGTCGACCGCGGCTGCCCGATGGTCCTCGGCGGCCCGCTCCCGCACGTCATGGCCGCCAAGGCCGTCGCCCTGGCGGAGGCCCGGCAGCCGTCCTTCCAGGACTACGCCCGGCGCATCGTCGACAACTCCCGCGCCCTCGCCGAGGGCCTGACGCGGCGCGGCGCGGCCCTGGTCACCGGCGGCACGGACAACCACCTGAACCTGATCGACGTGGCCTCCTCCTACGGGCTCACCGGCCGCCAGGCCGAGACGGCGCTGCTCGACTCGGGCATCGTCACCAACCGCAACGCCATCCCCGCCGACCCGAACGGCGCCTGGTACACCTCCGGCATCCGCATCGGCACCCCGGCGCTGACGACCCGGGGCCTGGGCACGGCCGAGATGGACGAGGTCGCCGGCCTGATCGACCGGGTCCTGACCACGACGGAGCCGGGCACGACGAAGTCGGGCGCCCCCTCGAAGGCCGCCCACGTCCTGGACGCGAAGGTCGCGGACGAGATCTCCCGGCGGGCGACCGACCTGGTGGCGGGCTTCCCGCTGTACCCGGAGATCGACCTCGGCTGACCCGGCGGCACCCCGGGCGGCCCCCGTGGCCGCCCGGGACCCGTTCCGGGCGGTCTCCGCGCTCTGAGACAATGATGGACATGGCCTCAGACCGACCCCGCGTGCTCTCCGGAATCCAGCCCACCGCAGGCTCGTTCCACCTCGGCAACTACCTCGGCGCCGTCCGCCAGTGGGTGGCGCTCCAGGAGACCCACGACGCGTTCTACATGGTCGTCGACCTGCACGCGATCACGGTCCCGCAGGACCCGAAGGAGCTCAGCGCGAACACGCGGCTGGCCGCCGCCCAGCTCCTCGCGGCCGGTCTCGACCCGGACCGCTGCACGCTCTTCGTCCAGAGCCACGTCCCCGAGCACGCCCAGCTCGCCTGGGTCATGAACTGCCTCACCGGCATGGGCGAGGCCGGCCGGATGACCCAGTTCAAGGACAAGTCCGCCAGGCAGGGCGCCGACCGCGCCTCCGTGGGCCTGTTCACGTACCCGATCCTCCAGGTCGCGGACATCCTGCTGTACCAGGCCGACGAGGTGCCGGTCGGTGAGGACCAGCGCCAGCACATCGAGCTGACCCGCGACCTCGCGGAGCGTTTCAACGGCCGCTTCGGCGAGACCTTCACGATCCCGAAGCCGCACATCCTGAAGGAGACCGGGAAGATCTACGACCTCCAGGACCCGTCGATCAAGATGAGCAAGTCGGCGTCCACGCCGAAGGGCCTCATCAACCTGCTCGACGAGCCGAAGGCGACGGCGAAGAAGGTCAAGAGCGCGGTCACGGACACCGACACGGTCGTCCGCTACGACGCCGAGAACAAGCCCGGCGTCAGCAACCTGCTCGGCATCTACTCGACGCTGACCGGCACCGGCATCCCCGAGCTGGAGCAGCGGTACGAGGGCAAGCTCTACGGCGCGCTCAAGACGGACCTCGCCGAGGTCGTCGTCGACTTCGTGACGCCGTTCCGGGACCGCACCCAGCAGTACCTGGACGACCCCGAGACGCTCGACTCGATCCTGGCCAAGGGCGCGGAGAAGGCCCGCGCCGTCGCCGCGGAGACCCTCTCCCGGACGTACGAGCGGGTGGGTTTCCTGCCCGCGAAGCACTGAGCGGCGCTCGGAAGCACGCGGAAGCACTCGGGGCGCACCGCACACCTGTTCCTCTGGGCAGAGCGCTGCACATCACTTTCCCTGCGCCTGCCCAGAGCACAGCTGTGGCCGTACAGTCGATAGCCGTACGACTGAGTACGAACCCGGCATCACCCCGACATGACGGCTTGACGACATGACGACAGGAGAAGACGTGGGGACCGTAACGATCGGTGTGTCGATCGCGGTCCCGGAGCCTCACGGCAGCCTGCTCCAGGAGCGGCGCCTGGGCTTCGGCGACGCCGCGGCTCACGGCATCCCCACGCACGTCACGCTGCTGCCGCCGACCGAGGTCGGGACGAGCGCGCTGCCCGCCGTCGAAGCGCACCTCGGCGAGGTCGCCGCGGCCGGCCGTCCCTTCCCGATGAGGCTGTCCGGCACCGGCACCTTCCGGCCCATGTCGCCGGTGGTCTACGTGCGGGTCGTCCAGGGCACCGAGACCTGCGCCTGGCTCCAGCAGCGGATCCGGTCCGCCTCCGGGCCGCTGACCCGCGAGCTCCAGTTCCCCTACCACCCGCACGTCACCGTCGCGCACGGCATCGACGAGGCGGCGATGGACCGGGCCTTCGACGAGCTCGCCCAGTACGAGGCCGAGTGGTCCTGCACCGGCTTCGCCCTCGCCGAGCAGGGCGCCGACGGCGTCTGGCGCAAGCTGCGCGACTACGCCTTCGGGGGCGCGGTCGTGCCCCCGCAGGCGGCCCACGTCGACCGCGGCACGCTGCCGACGCGCTAGATCGGCAGCCTGCGGAACAGCCCGCGGGGCGCGTGGCGCAGCGCCGACATCACCACGCGCAGCACGCCCGGCACCCACACCGTCTCCGAGCGGCGCCGCAGCCCCAGCTCGACGGCCGCGGCGACCGCCTCCGGGGTGGTCGCCAGCGGCGCCTCGGGCAGCCCGGCGGTCATCTTCGTCCGGACGAACCCGGGGCGTACGACCATGACGTGTACGCCGGTGCCGTGCAGCGCGTCGCCCAGCCCCTGGGCGAAGGCGTCGAGGCCCGCCTTGCTGGAGCCGTAGATGAAGTTCGAGCGGCGGGCCCGCTCGCCGGCGACGGAGGAGAGGACGACCAGGGAGCCGTGGCCCTGGGTCTGCAGGGCGCGCGCGGCGACCAGCCCCGCCGAGACCGCCCCCGTGTAGTTGGTCTGCGCGACGCGCACCGCGGCCGCCGGGTCGCGCTCGTCGTTCGCCTGGTCGCCGAGGACGCCGAAGGCGAGCAGCACCGCGTCGACGTCGCCCTCGGCGAAGACCTTGCCGAGGACCGTCTCGTGGGACTCGGGGTCGAGCGCGTCGAAGGGCACGGTGTGGACGTCCGCCCCCAGGGTGCGCAGCTCGGCGGCGGCCGACTCCAGGGCGGGTGACGGGCGCCCGGCCAGCCACACCGTGCGGGTGCGGCGGACGATCAGCCGGCGGGCGGTGGCCAGCGCGATGCCGGACGTGCCGCCGAGGACGAGAAGGGACTGGGGGAGGCCGAAGGCGTCCTTCATGGTGACTCCTGGAAGTTGAGCCGGCGGGCGAGGTCCGACACGAAGACCCCGCGCGGGTCCAGCTCCGCGCGCAGCGCGCGGAAGTCGTCGAGGCGCGGGTACATCGCGGTGAGCAGTTCGGGGCGCAGCCGGGAGTCCTTGGCGAGGTAGACGCGGCCGCCCGCGGCGGCCACCTCCTCGTCCAGCTCGTCGAGGAAGGCGCCGAGGCCGGGCAGTCCGGCCGGGATGTCCAGGGCGAGGGTCCAGCCCGGACGCGGGAAGGACAGCCAGCCGGGGTCGGCGTCCCCGAACCGCTTGAGGACGGCCAGGAAGGACGGGCAGCGGCGGGCGGAGAGGCGCCCCACGATCCGGCGCAGGGTGTCCTCCCGGCCGTACCCGACGACGAACTGGTACTGCACGAAGCCGTCGCGGCCGTAGACACGGTTCCAGTGCGGGACGCCGTCGAGGGGGTGGAAGAAGGCGGACAGACTCTGGAGTTCGCCGGTACGCGCGCGGGGCGCTCTGCGGTACCAGAGCTCGTTGAACGCTCCGACGGTCGTCCGGGTGAGCAGGCCGCTCGGCAGGAACGCGGGAGCGGCCGGGAGCCGGGACGGCCGGAACGCGAGCGGGGCCCTGCGCGCGCGGGCGGGCAGCGCGTCCAGGGGCGCGTGCTCGCCGCGGGTCAGGACCGCGCGTCCGGTGGCCGCGCCGCGCGCGAGGAGGTCGATCCACGCGACCGAGTAGCGGTAGCGGTGGTCGCCGGCCGTCAGCCGGGCCATCAGGTCGTCGAGGTCGGCGGCCCGCTCGGTGTCGACCGACATCAGCGACGTCCCGACCGGCTGGAGCCGGATCCTGGCCGTCAGGACGACGCCGGTCAGGCCCATGCCGCCGGCGGTCGCGTCGAACAGGTCGGTGCCCTGCTCCACCGTGCGGATCGTGCCGTCCGCCGTGAGCAGCTCGAAGGACAGCACATGCCGGGCGAAGGACCCGGACACATGGTGGTTCTTGCCGTGGATGTCGGCGCCGATCGCGCCGCCCACGGTCACGTACCGGGTGCCGGGGGTCACGGGCACGAACCAGCCGAGCGGCAGCAGGACCTCCATGAGCCGGTGCAGGGAGACCCCCGCGTCGCACAGGACGCTCCCGTCGTCGGCGTCGATGACGTGGATCCGGTCCAGCCCGGTCAGGTCGATCACCGCTCCGCCGGCGTTCTGTGCCGCGTCTCCGTAGGCGCGCCCCAGACCCCTGGGGATGCCTCCGCGTGGCCCGCACTCCCGGACCGCCGTCACGGCCTCCGCGTAGGTCCGGGGTCGGACCAGGCGTGCGGTGGTGGGGGCGGTGCGGCCCCATCCCGTGACGGAGACGTTCTCGGCGGTGGTCTCGGCAGGCATGCTGGTGACCGTATCGCCTCTATATGAGCGATTAATTTTGAAACATGCATTACTCCCCGAAATGGGTGATTAATGGGATGTCGCTCAATATTGCCGGAGTTCCGAGGACGCAGGCGTGAACAGTGAGTCCACATGGACGAACTCGACGACCTGGACCACCGGATCCTCTCGGCGCTCCACGCCCGGGGCGCGGACCCACGCGTCGCCCGCGTCGCGCGCGCCCTCTCCTGGGCGGGCGAGCACGCCGCCCTGTGGCTCGCGGCGGGCGTCGCGGGAGCCGCCGTCGACGGCTCCCGGCGCGGCGCCTGGCTGCGCGCCACCGCGCTCACCGCGGGCGCGCACGCCGCCAGCATGGGGGTGAAACGTATCGTCCGACGCCCGCGCCCCGCCCACCTCGAACCCCTCGTGCGCACCGCGGGACGGCACTCCTTCCCCAGCTCGCACGCGACCTCCGCCGCGGCCGCCGCCGTCGCCTACGGCTCGCTCGGGGCGTACGCCACCGCGCCGCTCGCCGCCGCGATGTGCCTCTCCCGTCTGGTCGCCGGCGTCCACCACCCCTCCGACGTGGCCGCGGGCGCGGCCCTGGGGGCGGTCACCGCGCGGCTGGGGGCGCGCTGGATGAGAGAGGGGCACCATGGCTGAGGCACTGCTCCACCAACAGCGCACGCACCGCCCGCCGGCCCCCCGGCCCCCGAGCGACCGCCCCGGCACCCTCCTCGGCGGCCTCCTGCGGACCACCCGCCCCAAGCAGTGGGTCAAGAACATCCTGGTCGTCGCCGCCCCCGCGGCGGCCGGCCGGCTCTTCTCCCTGCACGCGGTCACCCGACTCGCCCTCGTCTTCGCCCTGTTCACCGCCTGCGCCGCCGCCGTCTACCTGGTCAACGACGCCCGTGACGCCGAGGCGGACCGCGCCCACCCCACCAAACGGCACCGCCCGATCGCCGCCGGACAGGTTCCGGTGCCCGTCGCGTACGGAGTCGCGGTCGCCCTCGCGGTCCTCGCGCCGGCCGCCGCGGCCCGGCTGACGACACCCGCCGTCGCGCTGCTCCTCACCGCCTACCTGGGCATGCAACTGGCGTACTGCGTCAGCCTGAAGCACGTCCTGGTCCTTGACCTCGTCGTCGTCACGACCGGTTTCCTGATGCGGGCCATGGCGGGCGGACTCGCCCTGGGCATCCCGCTCTCCCGCTGGTTCCTGATCACCACCGGGTTCGGGGCGCTGTTCATGGTCGCCGCCAAGCGCTACTCCGAGGCCGTGCAGCTGGCCGGCACGGTGGGCGCCACGCGCGTGCTGCTCACCGAGTACACCACCGGCTACCTGCGTTTCGTCTGGCAGCTGGCGGCCGGTGTTGCGGTGCTCGGCTACTGTCTGTGGGCCCTGGAGGAGGGCGGCGTCCCGCACCCGGGCGTACTGCCCTGGCGCCAGCTGTCCGTGGTCGCGTTCATCCTGGCCGTCCTGCGGTACGCCGTCTTCGCCGACCGGGGCACCGCGGGCGAGCCCGAGGAGGTCGTCCTGGGCGACCGCGCTCTCGCCCTCATCGGCCTGGCCTGGCTGGCCATGTACGCGCTGGCCGTGGCCGGTTGGTGAGCCACGCGCGCGTGCCGCGACCAGGTGGCCCGGCACCGGCCACCGTCCCGCCGTTCCGGGGTACCCGAATTCCGGTGTTCCGCGATATCCGCATCGGCGATATCCGCGTCTTTCCTCCGGACAGGGGCAGAGTCGGATCATGGACTGGCTGAAGAAGCTCCCCGGCATCGGGCCGTGGGTCGCGCGCCTCATGGCCACGCACGCGTGGCGGTCGTACGAGCGACTGGACCGGGTGAAGTGGACGCGGCTGGCCGCCGCCATGACCTTCGTCAGCTTCGTCGCGCTCTTCCCGCTGCTGACCGTGGCCGCCGCCGTCGCCGCCGCCACGGTGAGCGAGTCCCAGCAGCAGGAGCTGCAGGACAAGATCGCCGATCAGGTCCCCGGCATCTCCGACCAGCTGGACATCAACGGCCTGGTCCAGAACGCGGGCGCCATCGGTCTCATCGCCGGCGCGTTGCTGCTGCTCACCGGCATCGGCTGGGTCGGCCAGATGCGGGACTGCCTGCGCGCCGTCTGGGAGCGGCCGGACGACGACGAGAACCCCGTCCTGCGCAAGGTCAAGGACACGGGCGTCCTCGTCGGCTTCGGCGGCGCCGTCCTGCTCACCCTCGCCATCTCCACCGTCGCCTCGGCGCTGGTCGGCTGGATCATCGAGCAGTCCGGCATCGACAAGGAGGGCTGGGGCAGCGTGCTGCTGCGCGTCGCCGCGTTCTCCGTCGCCGTCCTCGCCGACTTCCTGCTCCTGCTCTACGTCCTCACCCTGCTGCCCGGCGTCGAACCCCCGCGCCGCCGCCTCGTCGTCGCCGCGCTCATCGGCGCCGTCGGCTTCGAACTGCTGAAGCTGCTGCTGAGCGGCTATATGCAGGGCGTGGCCGCCAAGAGCATGTACGGCGCGTTCGGCGTGCCCATCGCCCTGCTGCTGTGGATCAACTTCACCTCGAAGCTGGTCCTGTACTGCGCGGCCTGGACGGCGACGGGCAGCGTCCCCGACAACCCGCGGGACATCGACGTCAGCGACGACGTCGTACCAGGTCCGGCAGCGGCCAGCGGCGGTTGACGAGGTACCCGCCGCCCGCGAGCAGCGCCAGCAGTCCGCCGGTGATCGCCAGCGCGATCCACATGCCGCCCGAGCCGTTCTCGGTCACCGCGCCCGCCACCGGCTTCGCCGACA
Organism: Streptomyces sp. NBC_00080; assembly: GCF_045041255.1. Lineage (NCBI taxonomy): Bacteria > Bacillati > Actinomycetota > Actinomycetes > Kitasatosporales > Streptomycetaceae > Streptomyces > Streptomyces sp. NBC_00080. The sequence goes on along the minus strand of NZ_CP108235.1, from coordinate 3,737,466 downwards.
CGTCCCCGGCGCCGCCCGCCTGCCCGGACCCCTCGGAGGCCGACGGGTTGGCGCCGGGCTGCGCGCCGGCCTGCGCGGTGCCCTTCGGCGCGACCAGCTCACCGACCGGCGTCACCTTGCCGGCCGCCTGGAAGCCCCAGTCCAGCAGGGCGGCGGTCTCCTTGTAGACCTCGTTGTGGTCGGTCTTCTCCGGGTTCATGACCGTGACGAGCAGCACCTTGCCGTTGCGCTCGGCCACGCCGGTGAAGGTGGCGCCCGCGTTGGTGGTGTTGCCGTTCTTGACACCCGCGATGCCCGGGTACTGGGAGATGTCGTAGTCGCCGCTGAGCAGCCGGTTGGTGTTCTGGATCTCGAAGGTCCCGCGGCTGGTCTTGCCCTTCTTCTTCGTCGTCTCGCCGGGGAACTTGGCCGTGACGGTCGAGCAGTACTCCCGGAAGTCCTGCTTCTGGAGTCCCGAGCGGGCGAACAGCGTCAGGTCGTACGCGGAGGAGACCTGGTGCGGGGCGTCGTAGCCGTCCGGGGAGACGACGTTCGTGTCGAGGGCCTGGAGCTCCTCGGCGTGCTCGTTCATGTCCTTGACGGTCTCGCCGATGCCGCCGTTCATCTGCGACAGGACGTGCACCGCGTCGTTGCCGGAGCGCAGGAAGACGCCGAGCCACAGGTCGTGGACCGTATACGTCTCGCCCTCCTTTATCCCGACGAGGCTGGAACCGGCCCCCATGCCGGCCAGGTCCTTCGCCTCGACCTTGTGCACGGTGCTCTTGGGGAACCTCGGCAGCACGGTGTCGGCGAAGAGCATCTTCATCGTGCTCGCCGGGGGCAGCCGCCAGTGCGCGTTGTGCGCGGCGAGCACGTCCCCCGACTCGGCGTCGGCGACGATCCACGACCGCGCGGTGAGGTCCTTCGGCAGCACCGGCGCGCCACCCGCGATCGCCACCTGCGTCCCGGCCTGCCCGAGCCGCGTACCGCCCACGGACGACATGTCCGCCGGGGGAGTGACCGACGGCGAGGCGGACGCTGAGGTGGACGGCGATCCGGACGGCGGGACCGACGCGGACGGCGATCCGGACGCCGCCGGGGACGGTGACGGGCTCGGCACCGCGAGCGAGGCGGGCGCGGTGAGCGCGAGGGACGCGAGGGTCGCGGAGGTGACCAGCAGGGTTCGCCTGACGGTCTGCTTCATGGGTGCGGGCACGACGGAGAACGTACCCGGCACGCGACGGGAAGTCCCGTCACCCTCCCCACCCCGGTCACGGAACCGGACAACCGCCGGTGATACTGAACCCATGAAGCTCAGCCGCCCCGTCTCCTGGTTCCTGCTCGCCTTCGGGGTGTGGAGCTGGGTCATCTGGGTCACCTTCGTCAAGAACCTGATCAAGGACAGCAGCGGGCTCGCCTTCGACGACGGCGATCCCACGGCGTACTTCTGGGTGCACCTGACGCTCGCTGTCGTCTCCTTCGTATTGGGGACGGTCGTCGGGGCCATCGGGTTGCGCGGTCTGCGCGCACTGCGGCAGGCGTCATAGCCATGGTGATCGTCTTCGCCCTGCTCGCCCTGGCCGTGCTGGCCGTGCTGGTCACGGCCAACTGGTACCTGTGGCGGCGGCTGTTCCGCGACACCACCCGCGGTCCCGGCCGGGCGCGCCGCGGTGGCGCGGCGCTGGTCGCGGGCGGCTGGGCGTTGGCGATCGGCGCCCTGGTCGCCGAACGCGCCGACGCCCCCTTCTGGCTCCAGCGCGCACTGGCCTGGCCCGGCTTCCTGTGGCTGGCCCTGTCGGTCTACCTGCTGCTGGCCGTGATCGTCGGCGAGGCCGTACGGCCGCTGCTGCGCCGCTTCCTGGAGAAGCGGGCGCCCGCCGAGACCTCCGCGGCCCAGCCCGAGCCGAAGCCGGTCCCGATCGGAGCGCCGGCCTCCCGGACACGGGACGCCGAGCGACCGCAACGCGCCGAGCCGGCGTCCGAGGGCCCGGAGTCCGAAGGCCCGGAGTCCGAGCGGCCGGAGTCCGAGCGGCCGGGGGCCGGCAAGTCGGCGCCCGAGGGCCCGGCGTCCGAGCGCCCGGCGTCCGAGCGCCCGGAGCCCGCGAGTCCGGAGCGGTCCCCCTCGGCCCCCTCCCGCCGGCTCTTCGTGTCCCGGGTCGTGGCCGGTGCGGCGGCCGCGGCCGCCGTCGGCACGGTCGGCTACGGCACCTACGGCGTGCTGCGCGGCCCCGGGGTCAAGCGGGTGACGGTGCCCCTGGCCAAGCTCCCGCGCGGCGCCCACGGCTACCGGATCGCGGTCGTCAGTGACATCCATCTGGGCCCGGTCCTCGGCCGGGGCTTCGCGCAGAAGGTCGTCGACACGATCAACGCGACGCAGCCCGACCTGATCGCGGTCGTCGGCGACCTGGTCGACGGCAGCGTGAAGGACCTGGGCCCGGCGGCGGCCCCGCTCGCGCGGCTGAAGGCCCGGCAGGGCAGCTTCTTCGTCACCGGCAATCACGAGTACTTCTCCGGCGCCGAACAGTGGGTCGAGGAGGTGCGGCGGCTCGGCCTGAACCCGCTGGAGAACGCCCGTACGGAGCTGCCCTGGTTCGACCTGGCCGGCGTCAACGACATCGCGGGCGAGAGCGAGGGCCAGGGGCCCGACTTCGCCGGCGCGCTCGGCGACCGTGACACCACGCGCGCGTGCGTGCTCCTCGCCCACCAGCCCGTCCAGATCCACGACGCCGTACGCCATGGCGTCGACCTCCAGCTCTCCGGCCACACGCACGGCGGCCAGCTGTGGCCCGGCAACTTCCTCGCGGCCGCCGCGAATCCGACCGTGGCGGGGCTGGAGCGCTACGGCGACACCCAGCTGTACGTGTCCCGGGGCGCGGGCGCCTGGGGCCCGCCCACCCGGGTCGGGGCACCCTCCGACATCACCGTCGTCGAACTGGCCTCGACGCACGCCTGACGGCCGGTCAGAACCCTGTGGAGAGGCTGTGAAACCCGGTCGAAACAAGGCGTCGGTAAGTTCTTTCCCATCTCGCCAGAATCCTCTTCCCCCTGGCGAAACACGTGTGATTAGGTGAGCCCGCCGCCAAGGGGAGCGGCACTTTTTTCTGTGGACTGGGCCCGTCTGGCGGCCTGGGGAGGCAGGGCATCACCATGCGATCTGTTCGCATGCGGATACTCCTGACGCTGCTGGTTCTCGCGGTCGTCGGAGTGGGTGGCTGGCAGTTGCTGCCGTCGCAGGACAGCGGTGGCGCGACCATCACGGTCGGCACCACGGACACCGTCACCTCGCTCGACCCGGCGGGCGCCTACGACGCCGGATCCTGGGCGCTGTTCAGCAACGTCTTCCAGTCGCTGCTGACCTACGAGCCCGGCGGCGTCTCGCCCGTGCCGGACGCGGCCGAGAGCTGTGCCTTCGACAAGGGCAGCCTCGTCACGTACACCTGTGAGCTGCGTGACGACCTCACCTTCGACAGCGGCTCCGAGGTGACCGCCGAGGACGTGAAGTACTCCTTCGACCGGGTCAAGAAGATCAACTCGGATGTCGGCCCGGCATCCCTGTTCTCGACCCTGAAGTCGGTGGACGCCAAAGGCCTGAAGGTCACCTTCCACCTGTCGTCGCCGGACGCCACCTTCCCGTTCAAGGTGGCCACCGGAGCCGGCTCGATCGTCGACCACACCCGCTACCCGGCGGACGGTCTGCGCGTCGGCAGCAGCGTCGACGGCACCGGACCGTACCGGCTGACCGGGTACACGAAGGGCAAGAAGGTCCTGCTGTCGCCCAACTCGCGCTACAAGGGCGCCGTGTCGACCGGCTCCCCGATCGAGTTGCGCTACTACGCGGACCCCCAGGCCCTGGAGAAGGCCTGGAAGGCCAAGCAGGTCAAGGCCGCCACCCGTCAGCTGCCGCCCGCGGTGCTGGCCGCCCTCGACACCAGCGACCCCGACCAGCGCGTCTACGAGGCCGACGGCTCCGAGACCCGCAACCTGTACTTCGACACCCGCTCGGGCTCGCCGCTGCACGAGAGGGACGTCCGCAAGGCGCTGGCCTGGCTGATCGACCGCGAGCAGCTGGCGGCGAGCGTGTACGACGGGACCGTCGACCCGCTGTACTCGCTCATCCCGACCGGCATCACCGGACACACCACCTCCTTCTTCGACAGCTATCCGGACCGGAGCGCCGAGAAGGCCCGCAAGCTGCTGAAATCGGCCGGCGTGAGCATCCCGGTGGAGTTCACCTACGGCTACGGGCTGGGCAGCGGCGCCGCGGCGGCCGAGGCCCAGGAGCTCAAGCGGCAGCTGGAGGCGAGCGGTCTGTTCAAGGTGGACGTCAAGGGTTACGAGTGGACCGACTTCCAGAAGAGGTGGGCCACCGGCAAACTCGACGCGTACGCGGTCGGCTGGGTCGCCGACTACCCCGACCCGGACACCTTCGCGGGCCCGCTCGTCGGCACCGACTCCACCATGAACACCGGATACAGCAGCAAGGCCGTCGACAAGTACATCGCCGGAAGCCGGCAGTTCGCCGACCGCAGCCGGGCCGCCGGCGACTTCCGCGACCTCCAGCAGGTCATCGCCCAGGACGTGCCGGTCGTCCCGCTGTGGCAGCGCAAGGAGTACATCGTCACCAGCGCGGACATCGGCGGCGGACAGTTCCTCGCGGACGGCAACGGCGTGTTCCGCCTCTGGAAGCTCGACTGGATCTGAGCCGAAGTACCCACCCGGCTCGCACACTTGATCCCGTGAGCCGGGCATGCGCCCCCGTCGCACCGGGCAGGCACCCCAAGCGGCACCATGTGACGGAGGTGTGTACGGGGTGAGGAGCAGACGTGCTGAGACGCAACTCCTTCCGGCTGCCCCGGCATCCGGCGTCCGTCGGTCTCGCCCGGCGCCGGGTACGGGACCATCTCGCGGACTGGGGGCACGGCCCCGACGACCCGGCGCTGGCCGACGCCGTCCTCGTCGTGTCCGAGCTGGCCACCAACGTCGTACGCCACGGCCCCCTCCTCGAGCGGGAGTTCGAGGTGGCCGTCACCGCCCTCGGTGACGGTTCCTGCCTCATAGAGGTCTCCGACGAGGGCCGGCTCGAACCCCGGCCGCGACCGGTCGGGGAGGCGGAGGAACACGGCCGCGGGCTGCATCTGGTCGAGCACCTCGCCGCCGCGTGGGGCGTGTGGAGCAGAGGCCGGCACGGCAAGACGGTATGGGCCCTGGTCACGGCCCCCACCTAGACGATCACTCCGGGGCTGCCCCGCCGTGGCACGCGCTCAGCCGCAGGCCTTCGGACGGGCCGGCAGCGTCACCGTGACGGCCAGCCCCTCGCCCGGTGCCGTCCGGACGCTCACCTCGCCGCCGTGTGCCTGGACGACCCCCTGCACGATCGCCAGACCGAGGCCGCTGCCCGCGCCGCCCCCGGCCCGGAAGAAACGGTCGAAGACCCGCGCCGCGTCCTCAGGTCCCAGCCCGGGCCCCTTGTCCTCGACCGACAGCCGTACGACCCCGTCCACCCGCTCCACACCGAGCCGCACCGGCACCTCGGCCGAGGTGTGCGTGCGCACGTTGGCGACCAGGTTGCCCAGCACCTGACGCAGCCCCGACTCGTCGGCCCGCACCAGTACCGCGCCCTCGGCCTCGACCGTCACCGGCCGCCCGGGCTGCTGCGCGCGCAGGTCCTGCGCCGAGTCCCGCACCAGACGGCTCACGTCGACGCCCCGCAGCCGCAGTTCGGGCCGCTGGTCGAGGCGGGCCAGGGTGAGCAGCTCGTCGACGAGCCGGCCCATCCGGTCCACCTCGCCGTTCATCCGGTCCCAGGCCCGCCGGCGCTCCTCCTGCTCGACCAGCATGCCCTGGTCGTACAGCTGGAGGTAGCCGCGGATCGCGGAGAGCGGGGTGCGCAGTTCGTGCGAGGCGTCGGCCACGAAGCGGCGCAGCTGGGCCGCGCTGTGCTCGCGCGTGCGGTACGCCGTCTCCACCTGGTGGAGCATGGAGTTCAGGGCGAGCCGCAGCTGTTCGACCTCCTGGGTGGGGTGGTGGCTGGACGGCACGCGCCGGGTCAGGTCCCCCTCGGCGATCGCCGACGACGTCTCCACCATGTCCTCCAGCGGCCGCATCCGCTGCCGCACGCTGAACAGGGTCAGACAGGCGAGCAGGGCCAGCAGCAGCGTGCCGACGGCCAGGTCGAGCTTCAGGGCTTTCGCTATGCCCTGGTGCAGGGCTTCGGTGGAGGTGGCCAGCAGGATGTACGTGCCGTCGGGCAGCCGGGTCGCGGTCGCGCGGTAGGTGTCGCCGTGCACGGTGACGTCGTGCGGGTCGGCGTCGGTGCTGAGGGCGAGCGGATCGGACACCGCGTCCGCGAGGCCGCGCTGGGATTCGGTGGGCCGGACGTCGAAGACGGCGAGGGCGGTGCCCCGGCCGTCGACGGCGGTGAAGATCGAGTCCGGAGCCGGCCGGGTGTCCGTGCCCTGCGGGTCCGTGTTCTGCGTGTCCGTGTTGTGGGGTACGAGCCGGTCGCTGACCACGCTCAGCACGGACAGCGAGTCGATCTGGCGCAGGGTGAGCTGCGAACTGCCCAGCGAGTCACGCATCTTGGTCAGCTCGGCGTCCACCTGGTCGAGCAGGTAGTGCCGCATCCCCATCAGGCTGACGGCGGTCGCGACGACGATGCCGAGCGCGAGCAGCCCCACGTTCGCCGCCGTCAGCTTGGCACGCAGCGAGTGGATGCCGTGCCGGTGGATCCGCCTCACGCCAGCCCGTATCCGACGCCGCGCCGGGTGGTGATCACCGGCGGTCCCAGGACGTCCAGTTTGCGCCGCAGATAGCTGATGTAGGTCTCGACGACCGTCGACTCCGGCGGGGTGTGCTCGTACTGCCAGACATGGCGCAGGAGTTGCTCCTTGGGCACGATCCGGCCGCCGTTGCGCACCAGGAACCGCAGCAGCGCGTACTCGGTGGGGGTGAGCTCGACCGAGCGGCCCGCGCGGCGCACGCTGTACGTCGTCTCGTCGAGCTCCAGGTCTCCGTACCGCAGCGGCGGCCGCTGCGGAAGGACGTCGGCCGGCCGGGTACGGCGCAGCACGGCGGTGATCCGGGCGACGACCACGTCGATGTCGAACGGTTTGGTGATGTAGTCGTCGCCGAAGCCGAGGGCGCCGACGATCTCGGTCGGCGCGTCCCGCGCGGTGAGGAACACCAGCGCCAGGTCCGGCCTGCGCGACCGCAGTTCACGCCCCAGGGCCCGGCCGTCGCCGTCCGGCAGCATCACGTCCAGCAGGGCCACGTCGGGCCGGGTGCGGTCGGCGAGGGCGAGGGCCTCGCGGACGGTGCCCGCCGTCATGACCTCGAAACGGTGGTAGCGCAGGGCGATGGCCAGGACGTCCGCGATGCTCGGTTCGTCCTCCACGACCAGCACGGTGCCGCAAGCCGTCGTCATGCCCCCAGTATCGGCGGACCCACCGACGATCGCGCCGGTTCACGCTTTGGAGTTCCTTGAGAGTCATGGTCATCACATGTCCACGCACGCGTGGCGCCACCGATCCTGTTGCCCAGGACCTGGGGGACCGACCGACGATCTGGTGAAGGAGATTGAGCGTGGCGGCATTGGCACGCTGGTGCTATCGGCACCGGCTGGTGGTCCTGTTGCTCTGGGTGGGGGCGTTGTTCGGCCTGGGATTCTCGGCCTCGACGGCGGGTACGGACTACGCGAACGTCTTCTCCCTCCCCGACACGGACTCCAAGAAGGCGTACGACCTGATGGAGAAGGCGTTCCCGGCGAGCGCCGGCGACACCGACACGGTCGTGTGGAAGGTCGACGAGGGCTCGGTACGGGACCAGGACGTACGGTCCCGGATCCAGCCCGCGCTCGACGAGATCGCGGGCATGAAGGGCGTCGGCGGGGTCACCGGCCCCTACGCGGCGGACGCGGCGGGCGCGGCGCAGATCAGCGGTGACGGGCGGATCGCCTACGCCCAGATCACCTTCACCGAGCAGGCGAACGCCGTACCGAAGGAACTCGTCCAGGACGTCGTCGACACCGCGCGCGGTGCCGGACAGGACGGCCTGGAGGTCGAGGTGGGCGGCCAGGCCGTCCAGCGGGTGCAGGAACCGCCCACCGGCCTCGCCGAGATGGTCGGCCTCGCGGCGGCGGCGGTGGTCCTGTTCCTGGCCTTCGGCTCGCTGTACGCGATGCTGCTGCCGCTCGCCGTGGCGGTCTTCGGCGTCGGCATGGGCCTGTTCTCGACCCAGCTGCTCAGTCATGTCACCGACATCCCGGACCTGGCCCCGCTGCTGTCCTCGCTGATCGGCCTCGGCGTCGGCATCGACTACGCCCTGTTCATCGTCACCCGGCACCGCAAGGGCGTCCTGCGCGGCCTGGACCCGGAGGAGTCGACGGTCGTCGCCCTCAACACGTCCGGCCGGGCGGTGCTGTTCGCGGGCGGCACGGTGTGCATCGCCCTCGCCGGCATGCTGGTGACGAACCTGCGCTTCCTGGACGGCGTCGTCATCGGCACCTCCCTGACGGTGGTGCTGAGCGTCCTCGCCGCGACGACCCTGCTGCCCGCGCTGCTCGGCTTCCTCGGCGCGCGGGTGCTGAGCCGCAAGCAGCGGCGCGTGCTGGCCGCGACCGGCCCGGAGCCGGAGAAGTCGAGTGGTCCCGCGGCCCGCTGGTCCGTGGGCGTGCAGCGCCGGCCGCGGACGATCGCCGCGCTCGCGCTGGTCGTCATGGCCGTCCTCGCGCTCCCCGTGCTGTCGCTCCGCCTCGGCGCCACCGACCAGGGCAACGACGACGCCTCGACCACCACCCGGAAGGCCTACGACCTGCTCGCCGAGGGCTTCGGGCCGGGCTTCAACGGCCCCCTCCAGGTGGTCGTGGACGGCGGCGACGCCACCGCCCTGACCGCGGGCATCAAGGACACGCCCGGTGTTGCCCAGGTGGCCGCCCTGCCGCCGGCGAGCGGGGTCACGGTCATCCAGGTGGTGCCCTCGACCTCCCCGCAGTCCGCGGAGACGGACACCCTGATCGACCGGCTGCGGGACGACGTCATCCCGGAGGCCGGGGCCCAGGCGCACGTGGGTGGCGTCACGGCGGTGTCGAAGGACTTCGCCACGGTCACCGGCGACCGTCTGCCGCTCTTCATCGCCACCATCATCGGCCTGGGCTTCCTGCTGCTGCTGGTCGCCTTCCGCTCCCTGGTGGTGCCGCTGACGGCCGCCGTGATGAACCTGGTCGCGGCCGCGGCCTCCTTCGGTGTCCTCGTCGCGGTCTTCCAGTGGGGCTGGGGCCTCGATCTGCTCGGCCTCGGCAAGGAGGGGCCGATCAACGCCTTCCTGCCCGTCATCATGCTGTCCCTGCTCTTCGGCCTGTCGATGGACTACCAGGTCTTCCTGGTCAGCCGGATGCACGAGGAGTGGGTGCACACCAGGGACAACGCGCGAGCGGTCCGGGTGGGCCTCGCGGAGACCAGCCGGGTCATCAACTCCGCCGCCCTGATCATGGTCTGCGTCTTCCTCGCCTTCGTGCTCAGCGGCGACTCGGGCGCGGCGATGGCGGGCGTCGGCCTCGCGGCCGCGGTCGCGCTGGACGCGTTCATCCTGCGTACGGCACTGGTCCCGGCCGCGATGCACCTGCTCGGCGACTCCAACTGGTGGCTGCCCGGGTGGCTGGAGAAGCGGCTGCCGCATCTCGCGGTCGAGCCCAAGGAGGAGGCGGCGCCGGCGACGGCCGCGGCGGGCGAAGGGCCGGCCTCGGTCGTGCACGGCTTCGTCCGGAACACGGCCGGTGAACCGGTCGAGGACGCGACGCTCACCCTGATGTCGCAGGGCGGACGGGAACTGGACCGCGTGACCTCCCTCGCCGACGGCTCGTACATCCTCTCCGTCCCGGCGCCGGGCACGTATCTGCTGGCGACGACGGCCGCGCCGCCCCTGCTGAAGCGTGCCCGGCGGCTGACGGTCGCGGGGGAACCCCTGGTCCACGACGTGGAGCTGGAGGAGGCCGCGGAGGTCAGCTGACTCCATCCGGAGAAGAGCCCGCAGAGCCCTCGGGGCCCGCAGAGCTTTCGGAGCCCAGAGAGCCTTCGGAGCCCGCCCGGCCCGGCGGGCTCTTCTTCGTGGGGTCCGGCAGGGCGTTGGTCATGCCGGGCAGGAAGTCCGTGAACAGGTCGTGGACCTCGAGGACGAGCGGCCGCAGCACCCGGAACCGGGCCAGCGCCACGCCCCGCGCGGTGAGGCGCGCGCCCCGGCCGGCCAGCCGGTAGCTGCGCTCGCGCCCCGGGGTACGGTCGTAGATCCAGTACATGACGAGGCCCATCTGGGAGAGCCACATCAGCTCGGGCAGCACCTCGCGCAGCTCCTCGGGAACCTTCGCCTTCGACCCCGCGAGCACCTCCTTGTGGACGGCGATGGCCTCCACGCGCGCGTGCTCCGACTCGGCGGAGAAGGGGCTGAGCGGGCTGTCCGGGTCGGCGGCGTTCTTGAAGAACTGGACCGCGAACTCGTGGTACGGCTCGGCCACCTCCAGCCAGACCCGCAGCACCCCCGCCAGCCGGGCCTCCAGGCTGCTCTCCCGCGCCAGGACGTCCCGGACGGCCTCCCGGTGCTCGGCGGCGAGCCGGTCGTAGAAGCCCTGGATCAGGTGCTCCTTGCCGGCGAAGTAGTAGTAGGCGTTGCCGACCGAGACGCCGGCCTCCTGGGCGATGGCCCGCATCGTCGTCTTGTCGTAGCCGCGCTCCTGGAACAGCCGCATCGCCGTCTCCAGGATCAGAGCGCGGGTCTGCTCGGACTTGGACGTGGGGGCGGCCTCACGACGTTCGGTCGCGGGAGCGGCCTCATGGGGCTCGGACGGGGAAGCGGCCTCGGCGGGACCGTCGTTGTTCGCGGGCACATGCACGAGCCTAGCCAGTGGAACAGGTGCCGTCGGCACAGGTGGGCGGGTGGTAGCTCCAGCCCAGCTGCGGGTCGTACGACCAGCCGTCGCCACGGCGGTAGACGCCCCCGCCCCAGCCCACGGACCGCCCCTGCCCGTCGCGCCACTTGGCGGCGGCGAGAACGGCGCCCCGCGCCAGTTTCGCCCCGGCGGGGGTGCTCAGCCGGTGGGACAGCGGGCGGTACTCGCGCAGCGCCCACAGGGTGACGATCCAGGCGGCGGTGCCGCGGTAGACCTGGCCGGAGTCGCCGACGACGGTGATCTCGTCGAGGGTCGCGCGATGGTCGAGGCCGGGGAAGCGGGCGGTGGCCTCCGCGGACCCGGCCGGGACGAACTCCAGCGGCACCAGTTGCGGCTGCCGGCCCAGCCAGTCGCGCAGGAAGCGGCACAGGGAGCATTCGGCGTCGTGGAGCACGGTGAGCCGGCGGACCGGGACGCGCCGGGCGTCCCGGTCGGCGGCGTCCCGGTCGGCGGCCATCGTGCTCACGCCCCGGCGGTGGGCGCCGAGGGGGCGGCCCAGGCCTGCGGGGCGACGGGCGGGACCTGCTCCCGCTCCATGACCCCGCGCCGCCGGATCCGGTTGAGGACGTACACGTTGGCCAGGTGCATCGCGCCGAGCACCAGCAGCACCACACCCACCTTGGTCGACAGGGCCTCGAAGATGCCGCGGGTGTCCTCGATGGTGTCGTCGCCGCTCAGGTAGAGGGCGACGAAGCCGAGGTTGACGAGGTAGAAGCCGACCACCAGGAGGTGGTTGACGGCGTCGGCGAGCTTCTCGTTGCCCTGGAGCACGTCGGCGAGGAAGATCCGTCCGTTGCTGCTGAGGGTCCTGGCCACCCAGACGGTCAGTCCGATGCTGACGACCAGGTAGACGACGTAGGCGATGACCGTGCGGTCCATGTTCCCCACCCTTTCTGAACGCGTTCAAAACGCTGTCGTGGACGACTGTAGCGCTTGTTTTGAACACGTTCAACTGAAGGGGTGGGGGTCGGGTGCCGCCGCCTCGGCCGCTCTAACGCCTCGCCAGCTCGGGCCGCTTGAGGTAGTCCGTGAACCCGAGGACGTTCCCCCACGGGTCGGCGATCTCGACGGTCCAGCCGGTGGAGGTGGAGAACGGCGGATCCAGGGGGGTGATGCCCGCCTCGGCCAGCCGCCGCGCCGCCGCCCGCGCGTCCGGCACCTCCAGCCAGACCCGTGGGGACGGCCAGGGCGGCGGCCGGTGCCCCAGGGCCTCCTCGTGCCGGAGGAGGACCCCCGGTGTCTCGCCCCCGACCTTCAGCAGCGCGATCCCGGCCTCGTCGAACCGCAGCCCCACCGTGAACCCGGCCCGCCCGTAGAAGTCGACCGCCTCGCCGAGGTCCCCGACGGGCAGCAGCAGGTTGTCGAATCCGAGCAGCTCGTACGAATGGTCATCTGACATGCCGTCAGATTAGGTGCGGAGGGCCCGAAAACCGGTCAAGAGCACCCCGGTCTCCGCGTGGCGGGTTTTCTGCTGCAAGATGTTCTGCACTCATCCGCACTCGTCTCATCTGCGGATGATCCGATCACCAGACCTCGGGGGAACTCACCTTGTCCGAAACGCCACAGCAGCCCCAAGAGCCTCAGCAGCCCCAGGGGCCCCAGCAGCCTCCGCAGCCCCAGGGGCCCCAGCAGCCTCCGCAGCCGCCCCCGCCCGGCTACGGGTACCCCGTCGGCGGTCCCGGGGGTCCGGGCGGCCCGCAGGACGCGGTTCCCGGACAGCCGGGCCCCGGCCCCTACGGCTATCCCCAGCCCGGCCAGCCGTACCCGGGCTACGCCCACCCCGGGTACCCGGGCCCCGGCTATCCCGCCGGCGGCTACATACCTCCCGGCACCTTCACCGGCGACCCCCAGGCCCCCTACGGGTACGACCTCATGGGCCGCCCCTACTCCGAGAAGTCGAAGATCGTCGCGGGCGTGCTCCAGCTCACCCTGGGCAGCTTCGGTGTCGGCCGGTTCTACATGGGTGACGTCGGCATCGGCCTCGCCCAGCTCTTCACCTGCGGCGGCCTCGGCATCTGGGCGCTGATCGACGGCATCATCCTGCTGGTCAGCGACGACAAGACCGACTCCAACGGGCGGATCCTGCGTGGCTGACGCGGAGCGCCTCTCCGCGAGGTGTTCGGCCGCGCTGCGGCACCCGGCGGCGGCTCCCCTCGTGGTGCTCGCCGCCGGCGCGGCCGGCTCCGCGTATCTCTACGTCACCGACCCGCACCAGCCCGGCCACTGGCTCCCGCGATGCCCGTTCCGGCTCGTCACCGGGCAGCTCTGCCCCGCCTGCGGCGGCACCCGCATGGTGTACGACCTGATGCACGGTCACTTCACGCAGGCCTGGCTCGACAACCGTGTCCTGCTGCTCGCCTCGCCGTACGCGCTCGCGCTGCTGGTCCGCTGGATGTGGGCGGGCCTCCACGGCCGCACCTGGCATCCGCGCCTGGGGCCAAGGGCTTTGACGCTCGTCCTCGGTGTCGCGGTGGCGTGGACGGTGCTCCGGAACGTAGTTGACTGATTTTGATCACGGATCAGGAACGATGGATCATTTGTACTCCCTTTTTACCCTCTGTTTTCTCTAGGCTCACCAGTCACAGGGGGGACGTCCTGGCATGGCGGAGCCGTGCGAGGGCGTGGGTCGAGATCGGTCGACGTCGGTCGACGCGTGTGGTTGTCGCGTCGCGTGCCTCCTGGACTCCCCATTTCGGAGCAGGCCGCACCGGCCTCCCGCAGGCATTTCAGGAGCAGTTCTCATGACCGTCCCCACCCCGCAGGCCCCCTACGGGGTCGACCCGCTTGGTCGTCCGTACTCCGACAAGTCCAAGATCGTCGCCGGTATCCTCCAGCTCTTCCTGGGCACCCTCGGCATCGGACGCTTCTACGTCGGCTCCGTCGGCGTGGGCGTCGCCCAGCTCTTCACCTGCGGCGGCCTCGGCATCTGGGCGCTGGTCGACGGCATCCTGTTCCTCACGAGCAACGACCGCACCGACAAGCAGGGTCGCGTCCTGCGCGGCTGACACCGGCGCGGCAACACGGCGAGGGCCCCGCTCCTTCAAGGAGCGGGGCCCTCGCCGTGTGCGGAAAGCCGGCGAGCCGGAAGGCTCAGAAGCGGCGCGTGATCAGCGCTCGCTTCACCTCCTGGATCGCCTTCGTGACCTCGATACCGCGCGGGCAGGCGTCCGTGCAGTTGAACGTCGTACGGCAGCGCCAGACGCCGTCCTTGTCGTTCAGGATCTCCAGGCGCTGCTCACCCGCCTCGTCGCGCGAGTCGAAGATGAAGCGGTGGGCGTTCACGATCGCGGCCGGACCGAAGTACTGGCCGTCGTTCCAGAACACCGGGCAGGACGACGTGCACGCCGCGCAGAGGATGCACTTCGTCGTGTCGTCGAACCGCTCGCGGTCCTCGGCGGTCTGGAAGCGCTCACGCGTGGGCTCGTTCGTGTCCTTCGTGATGAGGAAGGGCATGACGTCCCGGTACGCCTGGAAGAACGGCTCCATGTCGACGACCAGGTCCTTCAGGACCGTCAGGCCCTTTATGGGCTCGACCGTGATCGGCTTCTCGGGGTTGATGTCCTTGATCAGCGTCTTGCACGCGAGGCGGTTCTTGCCGTTGATCCGCATCGCGTCCGAACCGCAGATGCCGTGGGCGCAGGAGCGCCGGAAGGTCAGCGTGCCGTCGACGTCCCACTTGATCTTGTGGAGACCGTCGAGGACGCGCTCCTTCGGGTCGATCTCCAGCGTGAAGTCCTGCCAGACGGCTTCCGCCGAGACCTCCGGGTTGAACCGGCGGACCCGGAAGGTGACCGTGATGTACGGAGAGGCCGCGGACTCCGCCTCGACCTTGTCCAGAACGGGAGTTGCCATCAGTACTTACGCTCCATCGGCTGGTAGCGGGTCTGGACGACCGGCTTGTAGTCGAGACGGATGGACTCGGTGCCGTCGTCGCCGACCTCGCGGTACGCCATGGTGTGGCGCATGAAGTTGACGTCGTCGCGGTTCGGGTAGTCCTCGCGGTAGTGACCGCCGCGGGACTCCTTGCGGGCCAGCGCCGACACCGCCATGACCTCGGCCAGGTCGAGCAGGTTGCCCAGCTCGATGGCCTCCAGCAGGTCCGTGTTGAACCGTCGGCCCTTGTCCTGGATCGAGATGTTCCGGTAGCGCTCGCGCAGCTCGGCGAGCTTCTCCACCGCCGTCTTGATCGTCTGCTCGGTGCGGAACACCATGACGTTCGCGTCCATGGTCTCCTGGAGCTCGCGGCGCAGCTCCGCCACCCGCTCGGTGCCGGTGGACGAGCGCAGGTGCTCCACCTGGTCGATCACCTGCTGCGCGGGGTTCTCCGGCAGCTCGACGTACTCCGCCTTCTGCGAGTACTCGGCGGCGGCGATGCCCGCCCGCTTGCCGAACACGTTGATGTCCAGCAGCGAGTTGGTGCCCAGACGGTTCGCGCCGTGCACCGACACACAGGCGACCTCGCCGGCCGCGTACAGGCCCGGGACGACCGTGGTGTTGTCGCTGAGGACCTCGCCCTGGACGTTCGTCGGGATGCCGCCCATGGCGTAGTGCGCGGTGGGCTGGATCGGGATCGGGTCCGTGTACGGCTCGATGCCGAGGTACGTGCGCGCGAACTCCGTGATGTCCGGGAGCTTCGCGTCGAGCTGCTCCGGCGGGAGGTGGGTGAGGTCCAGGTAGACGTGGTCGCCCTCGGGGCCGCAGCCGCGGCCTTCCCGGATCTCCGTGTAGATCGAGCGGGACACGACGTCACGCGACGCCAGGTCCTTCATGACCGGCGCGTACTTCTCCATGAAGCGCTCGCCGTCCTTGTTGCGGAGGATGCCGCCCTCACCGCGGGCGCCCTCCGTCAGCAGGATGCCCATGCGCCAGATGCCGGTCGGGTGGAACTGGAAGAACTCCATGTCCTCCAGCGGCAGCCCGCGCCGGTACACGGCCGCCTGGCCGTCACCCGTCAGCGTGTGCGCGTTCGAGGTCACCTTGAAGAACTTGCCGGTGCCGCCGGAGGCGTAGATGACGGCCTTCGCCTGGAAGACGTGGATCTCGCCGGTCGCCAGCTCGTACGCGACCACACCCGCGGACCGCTTCACACCGTCGACCTCGGTGATCAGCTGGTCGAGGACGTAGAACTCGTTGTAGAACTCCACGCCCTCCTTCACGCAGTTCTGGTACAGCGTCTGGAGGATCATGTGACCGGTGCGGTCGGCCGCGTAGCAGGACCGGCGGACCGGGGCCTCGCCGTGGTTGCGGCTGTGACCGCCGAAGCGGCGCTGGTCGATCGTGCCGTTGGGCGTCCGGTTGAACGGCAGGCCCATCTTCTCCAGGTCGAGGACCGAGTCGATGGCCTCCTTCGCCAGGATCTCGGCGGCGTCCTGGTCGACCAGGTAGTCACCACCCTTGACCGTGTCGAAGGTGTGCCACTCCCAGTTGTCCTCCTCCACGTTGGCCAGCGCGGCGGCCATGCCGCCCTGCGCGGCGCCCGTGTGGGAGCGGGTGGGGTAGAGCTTGGTCAGCACGGCGGTGCGGCTGCGCTTCGTCGACTCGATCGCGGCGCGCATACCGGCGCCGCCGGCGCCGACGATGACTGTGTCGTACTTGTGGATCTTCATGAGTGTTTCTCTCAGTCCCTCGGTCCCGTGCGCCTAGCGGATGTTCGGGTCGAAGGTGAAGATCACCAGCGTGCCCAGCAGGATGGTGAACACCGCGGCGGTGTAGAGCAGGCCCTTCAGCCACAGCCGGGTGTTCGCGCGCTCCGCGTAGTCGTTGATGACCGTGCGCAGGCCGTTCGTCCCGTGCAGCATGGCGAGCCACAGCATCAGCAGGTCCCAGACCTGCCAGAACGGGGAGGCCCAGCGGCCGGCCACGAAGGCGAAGCCGATCTTGGAGACGCCGCCGTCCAGGACGAGCTGGATCAGCAGGTGACCCAGGACCAGGACGACCAGTACGACGCCGGACAGGCGCATGAACAGCCAGGCGCCCATCTCGAAGTTGCCCCGGGTGGACCTGGGGGTCTTCTTGGTGCGCCGGCGCGGGGGCTCGATGAAGGGCGCGGGGTTGTCCACGTCGTAGACGGAGCCGCCCTCGACGGGGCCGATCCCGGCCGCGGTGGTTTCAGTGGTGGCCATCGGTCTCAGCTCCCGAACAGTTCACGAGCGGCGTGGCCGAGCACGGGGTAGATCGCCCCGAGCATCAGCAGCAGCCACAGGCCCACGACACTCCAGAGCATCTGCTTCTGGTAGCGCGGGCCCTTCGACCAGAAGTCGACGGCGATGACGCGCAGGCCGTTGAGCGCGTGGAAGAGGATGGCGGCCACGAGGCCGTACTCCAGCAGCGCCACGACCGGCGTCTTGTAGGTGGCTACGACCTTGTCGTAGTCCTCGGGGGAGACACGCACGAGGGCGGTGTCCAGCACGTGAACGAACAGGAAGAAGAAGATGAGGACGCCGGTGACTCGATGAGCCACCCAGGACCACATTCCTTCCCGGCCGCGGTACAGCGTTCCAGCCGGCACGGAAGAACCCTCCGGGAGCGGGGATTGGGGCCTGCCGGCTTGGGGTGTCGGACGGGCCCGGCCGGGTACGGTCCACCGGCCCCCAGCATCGTAGCGAGGCACGGGCGCTCGGCTTACGTCGGGCCTACCTGTGTGATCAAAGTGGCACGCAGATGGGTGAGCGTTGCGGCATCTGGGGTGGAGTGTCCCGTTTGGGTCCGGATGGGGCGCCGGGCCGGCCGGTTACGTCCTGCGGCGGAGCCGCCCGGTCACCGCTGCGCGCCCCTCAGGCGAGCCGCGTCAGCCGTTGCCTCGCCAGTCTCCGGAGTTCCTCCGCCGCCACTACCCGTTCGTCCTCGGGATCGTTCGTCAATCGTGACCGGATGCCCTCCAGGACGTGGTCCAGGGACTCCTCCCGGGGAACACCGTCGAGGCAGATGACGAACGCGTGTCCGAATCGGGCCTCGTAGGCCGCGTGGGCCGCGTCCAGTGCCATGTGCGCCGCTCCGTACGCGTCCGCGGGCAGGCCGGGCAGGGACTCCGCCGCCAGGGCCTCCGCCAGATCGGCCGGGCTCAGGTCGTACGCGGCCTCGTCGGAGGCGGCCAGCAGGGCGTCGAGCGTCGGATACGGGCGGTGGTCGGCGATCCGGCGGGCCCAGCGGAGGCTGTGGAGGCAGGCGAGGAGGGTGCGGTGCGCCTCGGCGGCGGGAGCGGTGTTGAAACCGTCCGGCAGAGGTGCGGGTGAGGTCCGGGTCTGCGCCGGTATGGCGAGGCAGCCGGAGGGAGGGGAAAGACGGTGCGCAGGCAGCGTGGATCCTCGCGTCACGTGTGTTGTGGCAGGGGATGCAGTGAAAGGTGTGTCGACACGTTATCGAGAGCGGTCAGGACGTGTCTGACCGATGACTGAATTTCACCCGAACGAGAGAGTTTCGGAATGTGTCGTGGACTCCGTCACCACGGGCTCGACGCGCTTCGGGCGGCCGGGAGTCGTACGGTGGGCGGAGTGAGCAGGCACAGGCATCGGCGCCGGGCGCCGCAGAGGAAGCCGCACCAGCAGGTCGCGGCGCGGGCAGTGATGGCGGGCGCCCTGGTCGCCGCGCTCGGTGTCGGGCTCGGCGTGTGGGCCTCGTCGGACGACGACGGCACGACACCGGCCGGATCGGCCGCCTCCCGGCAGGCCGCCGCGAGGACACCCGGCGCGGGTGACACCGGCGCCGCCGCCGCGCAGGCCCCGACCCCGACGCCCACCCGCTCCTACGCCCTCTCCACCACCCCCCGCACCATCCCCGCCGTCAATGCCCACACCCCGGCGCGCGGCCCCGGGTGGAAGCCGCGGTCCACCCGCCGGGTGGTGGTGAGCGACGCGGGCCTCGCCGACGAGGGGCGGCTGGTCGCCGGCGAGCTGGGGCTGACGTACGCCGGGGAGAAGGACGACGTGCGCGCCGGGGATCTGCGGCTGGCGCTCAACGACGACGAGGGCGCGAACCCGGAGTCGTACACCATGACTGTGCGCGGCGGGCGGGTCACCATCAGCGCGCCCTCCGACGCGGGCGTCTTCTACGGCACGCGCACCCTCAAGCAGGAGGTGCACGCCGGCGGTACGGCGCCGGAGGGCGTCGTACGGGACCAGCCGGCCAAGCCGCAGCGCGGGTTCACGCTGGACATCGCGCGCAAGCACTTCACCGCCGCCTGGATCGAGGACCGGGTGCGCGAGCTCGGCGATCTCAAGTACAACCAGCTCGGCCTGCACTTCTCCGACGACCAGGCCTTCCGGATCGAGTCCGACAGCCACCCGGAGATCGTCTCCGCCCAGCACCTCACCAAGGCCGAGGTGAAGAAGATCGTCGACCTCGCGGCGAGCCGGCACATCACCGTCGTGCCCGAGATCGACTCACCGGGACACCTGGGCGCCGTCCTCGCCGCCCATCCCGAGCTCCAGCTGCGCAACGCGAGCGGGGTGGCGACCCGCGGGGCGATCGACATCTCCAAGGACGAGTCCGCGGACCTCCTCGACGACCTGCTGGACGAGTACGCCGACGTCTTCCCCGGCGCCTACTGGCACCTCGGCGGCGACGAGTACCAGGCCCTGACGGTCTCGAACCCGGCGGTCTCCTACCCTCAGCTCGCTTCCGCCGCGACGGCCCGGTACGGCTCCGGCGCGGGCGTCGCCGACCTCACCACCGGCTGGCTCAACGACCGCGCCGACACCGTCCGCGCCCACGACCGCACCATGCGGGTGTGGAACGACGGCTTCTTCCGCGGCACGTCGGTCAAGCCGGCCTCCGACCTCGTGGTCGCCTACTGGACCGGCAAGGAGATCGGCGCGCGGCCGCCGGTCGAGTACCTGAGCGCCGGGCTCAAGATGCTCAACTACAACGACGAGTACCTGTACTACGTCCTCGGCGAACCGAACGACTTCGTCTATCCGACCGGGAAGCGGATCTACGAGCAGTGGACCCCGAGGGTGCTGCGCGGCACGACGCCGGTCCCCGCGAAGTACGACGCCCAGATCCTCGGCGGCTCCTTCTCGGTGTGGTGCGACCTCTCGAACTCGCAGACCCAGGACCAGATCGCGGCCGGCATCCGGATGCCGCTGCGAGCCACCTCACAGAAGCTGTGGGACGCCGGGACCCCATCACTGACCTGGACGCAGTTCAAGGCCCTGGCGAACCAGCTCGGTTGAGCGGGCTCCCGGCCGTGCGGCGAACGATTGCCGAGCCGCTGAGGGTTGGCTGAAAAACCCTCCTGTGATACTCCTGGCCTGTCGCACGCAGTAAGGGGAAGTGCGGGCTCCGTAAGGGCGGTGCCCTGGGGTGAGGGGGCATGGATGAGCCTGGTGGAACTGATCGCTCAGGCCGACGAACGCGGACTGGCTGCCAGTGGGCTGGCTTGTTTGGATCGGTGCATACCCCTGCTCGGGGGTGACGACGAGATCCTGCGACCGCTGTGGGGCACCCTCACGGAGGACTCCGGCACCGCCGACTGGGGCGAACTGCTGGAACAGGCGCGCGGCAAGCTGGCGTCGGCCGCGGAGGAGGGCGACGAGGCCGAGCTGCTGGCCCGCCGGATGCTGGCCGCCGCACCGGGGAGCCGCTCCGCCGCCGAGGTGCGGCTCTGGGCCGACGCCTGCTCCGTCGCCTCGCTCCAGATCCACCGCCTCCTCGACCCGGCCGAGGACGCCTCCCCGGTCGACTCCCGCCGGGAAGGCCGTACGGAGGGCATGTCCCCCCTCGTCGCCGCCGAGCTGCGCCGCCAGGTCACCGTCCTGGAGGTGCTCGCCGGTCATGGCGCGGGCGGACTGCGCCGTGCCCTGGAGGTGTCCACGGAGGGGCGCCGGGTGCTGCGCGCGGTGGTCTCGCGGCGGGCTCGTGGACGTAAGTGAGCGGAGTGCGGGGGATGTGGGGCGGTCCTGCACCGGTCTCGGAACGGCCCCGAACATGAGTGACGCAACGCGCGCCGACCTCGCTCTTCCTGATGTGACGCGTAGGACGACCGACCAGAGCGGCCAGAGCGACCGGACCGAGCAGCCGCCCCGTCCCTCCGCCGCCGCGAAGCCCGTGCGGTGGGCGGCGGAGGCGGTGGCGGCCGCGCCCGACGGCATCCGGCCCCATCTCGACCACTCCGCGCAGAGCCTGTGGCGCGTCGACCGCCTGATCGAGGAGCTGCGGCGCGAGGGCTCGCCGCACGCCGCGGTGGCGAACGTGCTGCGCGGGTTCGGCGCCTACGCCGGCGAGGTGATCGTCCGGCAGACCGGCGCCGAGTGGTGGGGCTCCGCCGGTGACCACTGGGTCCGCACCCCCGACGGCCGTCTCTGGGAACCCCTCGACGAGTCCCGCCGCTGCTTCGGCGGCCACGGTTCGCTCCGCCTGCTGTGCCGGGACGCGATGAGCGGGGGCGCGGCCGGCTCCCGGTTCCGTTCGCGCGGTTGAGAGCTGCCCGGTCCGGCGTCCCGAGCGGACGCAAACCTGCCTGAAGATGCGTCAATCGGTCCTCGGTTGACGGGTTTTGACTCAAACGTGATCGTCCGGCGTTGACTTCTTGATCACCAGCCGCGTTGACTCTGCCCGTTTGTGAGATTCACATGAGAAAAGGGTGAGGGTTCGCGTGCACGGGTGGGCGCATCGTGAGAACGGTGTGAGGAAAAGACGCGCGGGACGTGCCGTGCTGCCGACGACAGGCGTACTGATCGCCCTGGTCTCGGCGCTGGTGACGCCCCTCTCGGGGGCACCGAAGGCCGCCGCGGCCGAACCCGGGGACTCCGCCGGGCAGTCGGAGGCGAAGCGGGCGCTGGCAGTCGCGAAGGAGTCCGGCGAACGCGTGGAGGTCGCCGGACAACGGTCCGAGCGCACGACGGTGTTCGCCAACCCGGACGGATACACCTTCACGTTGGAGGAGTCGGCCGTCCCGGTGCGGGTGGCCCGGCCCGGCGGCGGCTGGACCGCTCCGGACGCGACGCTGCGACGCAACGCCGACGGCACGGTCGGGCCGAAGGCCGGCGCGGCCGAGATGACGTTCTCCGGGGGCGGCGCCGACGCGCCCCTGGCCCGGATCGCCGAGAGCGGCCGCTCGCTGGAGCTCACCTGGCCGGGCCGGCTGCCCGAGCCCGAGCTGGACGGCGCGAGCGCCCTGTACCGCGAGGTGCTGCCCGGTGTGGACCTGAAGGTCACGGCGACGCCCGAGAGCTTCCAGCACGTGCTGGTGGTGAACAGCCCGGCCGCGGCGAGGAACCCCGCACTGAAGAAGCTCGCCTTCGGCCTGAAGGCCGACGGACTGGACGTCCGCGAGGGCGCGGCGGGAAACCTGACCGCCGTGGACGACGACGGCCGCACGGTGTTCAAGGCGCCGCCCGCCCGTATGTGGGACTCGGGGGGACGCACCGGGACCAAGGCCGGCGCCGCGGGCGCGAAGGCCGGTGCCGCGGGCGCGAAGACCAAGAGCGCCCTGGCCGCCCCGGCCGGGCCGGCATCCGCCGCGCCGACGACACCCGCCGACCCCGCCGAGACCGCGCCCTCCGGCACCGGCCTCGAGCCCGGCCAGGGCGACGCCGTCGCCCGGATGGACGTCCAGGTCGGCAAGGACACGCTCGCGGTCGTCCCGGACCCCGCGATGCTGAGCGGCACCGACTCCGCCGCCTATCCGCTGTTCATCGACCCGACCGTCACCTGGGGCGAGTCCGAGCGCACGCTGCTGCGCAGTGACGGCTACGAGTCCTACGGCTGGAGCAACGGGGACGACGATCTCGGCAAGGGCGCCGGCAAGTGCGGTGTCTGGAGCAACTACTACTGCGGACCCGGCTATGTGCAGAAGCTGTACTTCGAGTTCTCGCCGGCCAGCCTGAAGGGCAAGCAGGTCCTCGACGCCACCTTCCGCGTCACCGAGCCGTGGGCGTTCCAGTGCAGCCCGCGCTGGGTCGACCTGGTGCGCACCGACAACATCTCCTCCTCCACCACCTGGACCTCCCGCCCCACCGAGCGTGACCTCATGGGCGACCGGAACGTCTCGGCCGGCCGCGGCTCGCTGTGCGACCCCGACTCCCCGGACGCGCCCATCGAGTTCAACGACAACCCCGAGGAGACCAACGAGAACCTCACCCCGACCGTCCGCGACTTCGCGGCCGGCAAGTTCTCCCGGCTCACCCTCGAGATCAAGGCGCACGACGAGTCCGACACCGCCGCCTGGAAGCGGTTCAAGAACGACGCGGTGCTCGCCGTCGACTTCGTCGGCGTGCCCGACAAGCCCACCTCGGTCGGTCTGACCGTCGGCACCACGTCCGTCTGCGAGAAGGACGCCGCCGACCCGCTGGTCCTCTCCGACCCGACGCCACCGCTCCAGGCCACCGCCCAGACCAAGGCGGGCGGCGAGGACGACGCCCACCTGCGCGTCGCCTTCGACGTCGACCAGCGCAACGACGCCGACAACACCTGGGCCGACTCTCCGGTGACCGTGGCCGACACCTGGCCGACGACCGGCTTCGTGGGCGACGGCCGCAAGGTCACCATGAACTGGTCGGCGCTCAGCGAGGGCAAGCTCTACCGGCTGCGGGCGTGGGTGCGCTCCTACTACAACAAGGACGCCGACTACCTGTCCGGCCCGTCCAACGCGACCACCACGGGCTGGTGTTACTTCAAGGTCGACCCGACCGCGCCCAAGGCGCCGCAGATCAAGCTCGGCGCCCCGTACACCCCGTGCACGACCAACGACTGTGCGGCGCAAGGCGGTCCGGGCGTCCCCGGCAGCTTCACCTTCAGCCCCGACGCCGCCGACAAGAACGTCGCCTCCTACGAGTACAAGTGGTCCACCGACACCAAGTGGACCGTCCCCAAGGCGGGTTCACCGCTCACGGTGACTCTCACCCCCGCCCGATCGGGCACCTACACCCTTCAGGCGCGTGCCCGGGACAATGTCGGCACCGGCCGGCCCGGCGCGCAGGCCTCCGTCGACTTCCTGGTCGCACAGGGCCAGGGGCCGGTGGGCCGCTGGCACTTCGACGAGGCGAGCGGTGTGGCGGTGGACTCCGCCACGGTCAGCGGCACGACCCGGCACGATGCCACCCTGAACGGCGGCGCCGTCCGAGACGACCGCGGCCGCCGCGGTCTGGTCACCCATGACGCCCAGGGCGTCCCCCTGGCCGAACCGGTGACCGACAAGGGCCTGCTCCTGGACGGCGTCGACGACTACGCGCAGACCGCGGGCGGCCCCGCCCTGGAGACCCGCTCGGCGTACACCGTCTCGGCCTGGGTGCGCCTGGACCGCAAGGACAAGAACGCCTCCGTGCTCGGGCAGCGCGGCGCGAACGGCAACCCGTTCGTGCTGTGGTACTCGACCAGCAACAACAAGTGGTACTTCGGCGTCCTCAAGCCCGACGGAACCACCCTCAGCGGCGTGTACTCGTCGTACACCGCCGAAATCGGGGTGTGGACCCATCTCGCGGGCAGCTACGACCCCGCCACCGGCGAGCTGGTCTTCTACGTCGACGGCCGGGTCCAGGGTGCCCCTCTGATGACCGGCGCCGCCTCCTGGGCCTCCAGCGGGCCGCTCCAGATCGGCCGCTACGAGCTCCCCAGCGGAAACGCCACGTACTACTTCCCGGGCAGCATCGACGAGGTCGCCGTCTGGCAGCGCAAGCTGAGCCAGCGCGAGGTCGCCGACGAGACGCTCCAGCTGATCTCCCAGGGCTACGCCGGCGTCGAGCTGGTCGCCGACTGGGATCCGGCCGGGAAGACCGGCACCGCCCTGGCCGACACCACCTCCGGTTACGGCCGCACCCTCACGCTCTCCGGCGGCGCGACGCTCGACGGCGAAGCGATCACCCTGGACGGCGTCGACGACGCGGCGACCGCGCCCGGGCCGCTGGTCTACGACCACGCCCCGTTCACCGTGTCGACCCTCGTCGCACTGGACACGCAGAAGCTGCTGTCCAAGGACGTCGGCTACATCGGACAGGTGATGGGCCAGCGCACCGCCGACGGTTCGTCGTGGGGCTTCTGGTTCGAGCTGACCGGCAAGGACCCGGTCCTCGACGAGGAGACCATGGAGGAGGTCGTCAAGCCCGTCGGCAAGTGGCACTTCGGCCGCCGCAACGCGGGCGGCACCTGGTCCTCGGTGGTCTCCGACCAGGTCGCCGCGCTGGACAGCGAAGTCCGGCTGACCGGCGTCTACGACTCCCTCTACGGGACGATCAGCCTCTACCTCGGCCACAACCAGAACGGCGACGACCTCGCCTACTCCGTGCAGCTCGGCGCCGGCGACTTCGCCGTCGGCAAGGGCTACGCCGCCGGTGCCTGGCAGCACTACCTGCCGGCCCGGGTCCACGACGTACGGCTGTGGGCGGGCGCGATGGCGAGCGGCGACCAGATCGACGCCCGGGTCGGGGACTGACCCCCCGGGGCGTCCGGAGGGGCTTCCCTCCGGGCGCCCGCGCGCGTCCCGCCCGTCCCACACCCCTCACCCCTTCTCCCACGGTGGAGCACCACGCATGAAGTTCGGAATACGCATGCCCGGAAGACGGAGCCGCGACGCGGCTCTGCCGCCCGGCAGACGACTGCTCACACAGTCCCTGGCGCTGGCCCTGCTGGCGCCGCTCGGCCTCGCGCCGTTCGCCCAGGCCGCCGACGGCCCCGCCGGTCTGGGCCGACCCGGTCTGACCGAGGCACGGTCCGCCGAGGTCCGTGAGATCGACGAGCTCGGCGCGAAGAAGGCCCGCGCCAAGGTCGCCGAGGACCGCAAGGCCAACACCGCCCAGGCCCGGCGGGCCGCCGCCGAACAGAACGGCGCGGCCTGGCCCGCCCGCGGCGAGGCCACCGCGAGCCTCACCGGCGGCAAGGCCGCCACGGTCCGTCCCGGCGGCGTCCCGGTCACCGTCGACCCCGAGCCGACCGGCGCCGCCGAGGCCCGGGTCACCGTCCTGGACCAGAAGGCCGCCCGCGCGGCAGGCGTCACCGGTGTCCTGCTCACCGCCGAGGCCGACGCCGCCCGGAAGGCCGAACTCACCGTCGGCTACGGCTCCTTCGCGGCCGTCCTCGGTGGCGGCTGGAGCCAGCGGCTGCGCCTGGTCACCCTGCCCGCGTGCGCGCTGACCACACCGGAACTGGCGAAGTGCCGGGTCCAGACCCCGTTGCGGTCGGACAACGACCCCGCAGCCCGGACCGTCTCCGCCCGTGTCGCCGTGGCCGGGGCCGCCGACGGGCCGTCGACCCAGCTGGGCGCGGCCTCCTTCGGCGCGACCGTCCTGGCCGTCACCGCGGCGGGCGCCGGCGACGGCGCCTCCCCCAAGGGAGCCGGCAGCTACTCGGCCACCGAGCTGTCCCCGTCCTCCGCCTGGCAGGCGGGCGGCAGCTCCGGCTCGTTCACCTGGTCCTACGCCTTCACCGTGCCGCCCGCCGCGGCCGGCCCCGAGCCGTCGCTCGGACTGTCGTACGACTCGGCCGGCGTCGACGGGCGCACCGCGTCCACCAACAACCAGGGCACCTCGGTCGGCGAGGGCTTCTCGCTCACCGAGTCCTACATCGAGCGCTCGTACGGCTCGTGCGACGACGACGGCCAGAGCGATGTCTTCGACCGCTGCTGGACGTACGACAACGCCACCCTCGTCCTCGACGGCAAGTCCTCCAAGCTGGTCAAGGACGACACCAGCGGGGCCTGGCGGCTCAGCGGCGACGACGACGCGAAGGTGACGCGCGC
This sequence comes from Streptomyces sp. NBC_00080, assembly GCF_045041255.1. Lineage (NCBI taxonomy): Bacteria > Bacillati > Actinomycetota > Actinomycetes > Kitasatosporales > Streptomycetaceae > Streptomyces > Streptomyces sp. NBC_00080. The sequence goes on along the minus strand of NZ_CP108235.1, from coordinate 3,710,884 downwards.
CACCGGCGCCGACAACGGCGACGACGACGGCGAGTACTGGACCGTCGTCACCGGCAACGGCACCAAGTACGTCTTCGGCCTGAACAAGCTGGAGGGCGCCGCCGCCGACCAGCGCACCGACTCCACCTGGACCGTTCCGGTGTTCGGCGACGACTCGGGCGAGCCCGGCCACTCCGCCGGCACCGCGTTCGCCGACCGCCGCAAGACCCAGGCATGGCGCTGGAACCTCGACCTCGTCGAGGACACCGCCGGCAACGCGGCCACGTACTGGTACGCCAAGGAGACCAACTACTACAAGAGCAACAAGGCCACCAAGGCGTCCGCCGCCTACACCCGCGGCGGCTACCTCAAGGAGATCAGGTACGGCCTGCGCAAGGGCGCGCTGTTCACCGACGCCGCCGACGCCAAGGTCACCTTCAGCACCGCCGAGCGGTGCACGGCCGCGGACTGCTCCTCGCTGACCTCGGACACCGCGGACAAGTGGCCCGACGTGCCGTTCGACATGATCTGCACGCAGGACGACACGAGCTGCGACGCATCCGGCCCCGCCTTCTTCACCCGCAAGCGGATCACCGGCCTCGACACCTTCTCGTACAACGCCACCACGGCCGCCTACGACCCGGTCGACAGCTGGGACCTGGTCCAGGAGTACCTGGACGGCGGCGACATCGGCGACAGCTCCGACCAGGTGCTGACCCTGAAGTCGCTCAAGCGCACCGGAAAGGCCGGCGACGGCGCCGTCGCGCTCGAACCCGTGGGCTTCACCTACCAGATGCGCCCCAACCGGGTCGACGGCACCGACGACATCCTGCCGCTGAGCCGGCCGCGGATCTCCACCGTCACCACCGAGACCGGCGCCGTCACCGAGGTCACCCTGTCCTCGCCGGAGTGCGTGCGCAGCGAGGTCACGGGGGCCGCCGAGGACGTCAACACCCGATCCTGCTACCCGCAGTTCTGGAACATCAACGGCGCCGAGAACGCCTCCGTCGACTGGTTCCACAAGTACCGGGTGCTGGCCGTGACCGTCTCCGACCCGTCCGGTCAGAACCCGGCGGTCGAGTATGCCTACGACTACGCGGGCGCCGCCTGGCACCACAGCGACGACCCGTTCACGCCCGCCGCCGAGCGGACCTGGTCCGACTGGCGCGGCTACCGCCAGGTCACCGCGTACAGCGGCGCTCTCCAGTCCACCCGCTCCAAGACCGTCTCCCTCTTCCTCCAGGGCATGCACGGGGACAAGAAGAAGGACGGCACCACCAAGTCGGTGACGCTGGCCCCGCTCGCCGCCCCGGCCCTGGGCGCGGCCTCGCTGACCGACAGCGACCAGTACGCGGGCCTCACCCGCGAACAGGTCGTCTACGACGGCACCACCCCGATCAGCGCGACCGTCGAGGACCCCTGGTCCAAGGAGACCGCCCGGCAGAAGGTGAGCGGCGCGGGCGACCAGGTCGCCCGGTACGTGCGCACCGGCGCCACCACCACGTACACGTATCTGACCGGGGCCAAGGCCTGGCGGGCGCGGACCGTGGCCACCACGTACGACGACCACGGCATGACGTCGACCGTCGAGGACCGAGGCGACAACGCCAGGAGCGGGGACGAGACCTGCCGGCGCCTCTGGTACGCGCGCAACGACACCGCGGGCCTCACCAACCTGGTCTCCCGCACCCGCCTGGTCGGCAGGGCCTGCTCGGTGGCGGACACCACGCTGGACCTGCCGGCCGACGCCACCCGCCGCGGTGACGTGCTGTCCGACACGGCCACCGGCTACGACGGCGCGACCACCTGGACGGCGGGCATGCAGCCGACCAAGGGACTGGCGACCTGGTCCGGCCGGGCCAAGGCCTACACGGCCACCGCCCCCGCCTGGCAGAGGACCGGCACCGTCGGCTACGACGTGCTCGGCCGTCCGCTGAGCGCGGCCGGCGCCGACGACAGGATCGCGCCGGTCACCACCGCGTACACGCCCCCCACGGCCGGTCCGACGACCAAGCGGATCGTCACCGATCCCAAGACCTACAAGACCACCACCTTCGTCGACCCGCGCCGCGGCCTGGTCCAGCGCAGCTACGACGCCAACCTGAAGAAGACCGAGTTCACGTACGACGCGCTCGGCCGGCTCACCGGCGTGTGGCAGCCCAACCGCAACAAGGCGGCCGGCGACCGGCCCAACACCGCGTTCGCCTACCACCTCGGCAGCACCGAGCAGCCCTGGGTGTCGACCTCGACGCTGAAGAAGGACGGCACAAGCTTCAACACCGGCTACGCGATCTACGACGCGCTGCTGCGGCCGCTCCAGACCCAGTCGCCCACCCCCAACGGGGGGCGGCTGCTCACCGACACCCGCTACGACGCCCGCGGCCTCGCCTACGAGACCTACGCGAACATCTTCGACAGCAAGAACACGCCCGGCGGCACCTACGCGCGCGCCGAGTACGGCGGCGCCCCGGCGCAGACCGAGACCGTCTACGACGGCGCCGGCCGGCCCACCACCACCACGCTCTACGAGTTCGGCGTCAAGAAGTCCACGACGACCACCGGCTACACCGGTGACTCCACGGCGGTCTCCGCCCTCCAGGGCGGCTCCGCGGTCCGTGTCGTCACCGACGCGCGCGGCCGGACCGTGGAGTCCCGCGAGTACGCCTCGAACAACCCGGCCGACACCGGCTTCGGCACCGGCCCGGGAGCGTCGTACGCGTCGACCTCGTACACCTACGACCTCGACGACCGGCAGTCCACCATCACCGCCCCCGACCAGGCCAAGTGGTCCTACGGCTATGACCTGTTCGGCCGGGAGACCAGTGCCACCGACCCGGACCGGGGCCGCACCGACACCGGCTACGACGACCTCGACCGGGTCATCAGGAGCACGGACTCCGAGGGCCGCGCGGTCCTGACCGAGTACGACGACCTCGGCCGGACGACCGCCACCTGGGCGGGCACGAAGGCCGACGGCAACCTGCTCACCTCCTACGCCTACGACAGCGTCCTGAAGGGGCTGCTCACCTCCTCGACCCGCTACGTCGGCGGCAAGGCCGGACAGGCGTACACGAAGTCGGTCACCGAGTACGACGTCCTGGACCGGCCGGTGGCCACCCGGCTCCAGCTGCCCTCGGACGACCCGTTCGTGAAGGCCGGCCAGCCCGCCACACTGGACTTCAGCAGCTACTTCAACCTCGACGGCACCGTCCAGAACAGCAAGGAGCCCGCCCTCGGCGGACTGCCCTCCGAGATCGTCGACTACAGCTACAACGGCCTCGGCGGCCTCACCGGCATCCGCGGCAGCACCGGCTACCTGCTCGGCACGGACTACACGCCCCTCGGCCAGCCCCAGCTGCTGACGCTGGGCGCCGCGGACACGGAGGAGTTCAAGAAGGCCTACGTCAAGAACGAGTACGACGAGAGCACCGGACGTCTGACCCGCAGCCATGTCACGGACCAGACCCACCCGTACATCCTCCAGGACCTCAACTACGGCTACGACGAGGCCGGCAACGTCACCTCGATCAGCGACCCGGCCACCCTCGGCGGCGCGACGAGCGCGGAGACCCAGTGCTTCGCCTACGACGGCCACCGCAGGCTGACCGAGGCCTGGACCCCGGCCTCGCAGAACTGCGCCGACGCGCGCAGCGCCACGAGCCTGTCCGGTCCCGCGCCCTACTGGACGACGTACGCCTACGGCGAGACCGGGCAGCGGACCTCCGAGACGACGCACAGGAGCACCGGCGACACCAGGACCACCTACTGCTACAAGAAGACCACGCAGCCGCACGTCCTGACCGGCACCACCACCGGGACCGACTGCGCCACGCCGCAGCGCTCCTACGGTCACGACCTCACCGGCAACACCACCGGGCGCCCGGGCGCGTCCGGCGCACAGGACCTCGTCTGGAACGGCGAGGGCGAGCTCACCAGACTCACCCAGTCCGGCAAGGCCACCGACTACCTGTACGACGCGGACGGCACCCTGCTGATCCGCGCGGCCCAGGGCGGCGAGCGCGTCCTGTACGCCGGGGCCACCGAGCTGCACCTGCGGGCCGACGGTACGACGTGGGCCCAGCGCCACTACTCCTCCGGCGACGCCACGGTGGCGGTCCGCTCCAACGCGGGCGGCTCCCAGCAGCTGACGTACCTGGCGGGCGACCGCGAGGGCACCCAGTCCCTGGCGATCTCGGCGGACGGCACGCAGAGCTACGTCAAGCGGCGCTCGACGCCGTTCGGCGCGGAGCGCGGCAAGGCCACCGGCACGGGGACCTGGCCGGACGACCGGGGCTTCCTGGACAGGACCGCGGACGCCGGCACCGGCCTGGTGCACGTCTCCGCCCGTGAGTACGACCCCACCCTCGGGCAGTTCCTCAGCGTCGACCCGCTGCTGGAACCGGCCAACCCGCAGTCCCTCAACGGCTTCGGCTACGGCCAGGCCAACCCGTTCGCCTTCCCGGACCCGTCCGGGATGAGCAACCAGATCAAGTGCAGCAGCGACTGCAGCGACCAGGTCAAGTTCGTCGACTCGCACGCCGCACCCGCCTTCGGCTCCGGGAAGACGTACGCGGACATCTACCCGGACTACCCGAAGACGAAGGTCACCATCCAGGCCAAGCCGCCGGTCGGCCTCTCGGCCCAGGACCGGGCGGCGTTCGCCGCGGCACTGAAGATGGTCCAGTCGAAGAAGAACTTCTTCGGCAACGGCGCGGACACCCCCGACGGCATGGCCGCGATGAGCGAACTGTTCTGGGGCACGTACTGCGACAAGGCGAAGAGCTGCCCGAAGGACAAGCCGGACGCCACCCTGCTGTCCGACTTCGGGCTGCGCTCGTACGACACCGGCCTCGGCATGAAGGTGGAGAAGCAGGCGGCCGCGAGCGTGGTCGCGGGCATGACCTCGGCCAAGGCCATGCAGAACCTGATGGACCCGGAGCATGTGCGGGGCCAGACCCCGGAGTACATCGACGAGCTCGCCAAGAAGGCCGGCATGTCCTCGGAGCCGATGAACCCGCGGGCCGCCACCGGCGGCAAGGGCACGCGCTACTACCTGGCGGCCGACAAGGACGTCAACGTCTTCTACGAGATCGGCGACCCGGAGAACACCAGCAGCGAACGGGTGCACCAGGGCCCGTACGTGAAGTACCAGATCAAGGGAAGCGGAAAGGACGGCGCGGTCCGCGTCCCGCTGTCCGGCAACCCGTTCCCGACGGAGGGCGGCCGGGTTCCGGTCACCTCGGCGCAGAAGATCGCGGACTTCCTGCTCCGGGTTCGTTCCCGCGGGGCGGGTGGATAGGCTGTGGAAATGGCACAAAAGGTTGATGTGACCGGTTGGTCGGCCGCCGACTACCTCAAGGCGCTGGATCGCGGAACGAGCGGGATGTGGTCCGTGGAAGCGGCCGTCTGGCTGCTGGACCGCCATGGGGTGTGGCTGGACGACCCGCGGTTCCGTGCCTACGTGGACGTCACGCTGAACGAGCGCGCCGAGCCGTGGGCCGGAATCGACGTCCCGGGCGCCGGCTCCGCGATCGACGCGGGGGAGTTCGGTGAGTGGAACGAGGACGTCGCCGTGCTGTGCTTCGTCCTCAGTCTCTACGGGACATATCCCATTCCGCTGCGGTACACCTGCGAGAACATCTCCGAGGAGAATCTCGCGCTGATCGGCAAGGCCCTCTACCTGGCCTGCGGATACGACGAACCCAGCTGAGCGAGTGGCGAAGAGGGCCGGGCCCCGTCCTGACGGACGGGGCCCGGCCTTTCTGCGTGCCTTCTCTCCCACGCTGTGACACTTCTGCGCGGCCCGGCGCTGAATGACCGTGAGTGCGTGGCCGTGTTCGGACCCGGGGTCCGGCGGGGGAGTCGCGCGCCGGAACGAACTCCGCAAGAACGAGGACAGTCTTGGGCCAGGGAGGGGACCCCCGGCGCGCGCAGCCGTACGACGGGGAACTGGGCGCGGCCGTGACACGGGCCCAGGACGGCGACGAGGCCGCGTTCGCGGTGGCGTACCGGATCGTGCAGCCCGGACTGCTCGGCTACCTGCGCGGGATCGTCGGTGACGACGCCGAGGACGTGGCCTCCGACGCCTGGCTGGAGATAGCCCGGGACCTGGGGCGGTTCAAGGGCGACGGCGCCGGGTTCCGCGGCTGGACCGCGACCATCGCCCGGCACCGGGCCCTCGACCATCTGCGCCGGCTGCGGGTCCGGCCCCGGTCGGCGGTGCTGGACCAGGACGTCGTCCTCGACCTGGCCGGCCCGCACAGCACGCACGACGAGGCGCTGGAGTCGCTCTCCACCGAGCACGCCCTGGAGCTGGTCCGCGGGCTGCCGCGCGACCAGGCCGAGGCGGTGCTGCTGCGGGTGGTCGTCGGGCTGGACGGGCCCGCCGCGGCCCGCGTCCTCGGCAAGCGCCCCGGCGCCGTCCGTACGGCCGCGCACCGGGGCCTCAAGCGGCTGGCCCACCAACTCGGTGCCGCGAGCGCGGGCGAAGGTGTGACGGATGGCGGCCCCCGAACGCTGGGGGAGTCGACATGAACGGCGCGGGCCGCGGACCGTATGGATCGGTGGCGGGCCCGGCCACCAGGTCGAACGGCCTGAACGGACGGACGCGACAGAGGCGGAAACGGACATGGGTGAACGGCTGAACGACGGCGCGGGCCACAGCCGTCGCCGCACACACCCCGTGGACGCCGCTGCCGACCACGAAGCCGCCACCGACACACCAGGAGCGGCGACACCCCTGCTGGAGGCGCTGCTCGTCCAGGTCCTGAGTTCTCAGGCCCTGCGCGCCCAGGGCCCGCGCGGGCCCGGCGACGGCGAGCGGCGGGCCGTCGCCGCCTTTCGGGCCGCCCGGGACGCGGGTGCGCACAAGGCCCGTACCCGGCGCCGGGACGACTGGCGGCCCAGGGCCGGTCGGCACACGGTCCGCTCGCTGCGGGCCACGCTCTCCGTGCTGGTCGCCGGACTCGCCCTGGGCGGGGTCGCGTTCGCCGCCGTCGGGTCCTCCACGGACGGCGTCGCCGGTGGCGGGGGTCGCCCCGAACCGGCGGCGACCGCGACCGGGGCCGGGGCCGGGTCCGGGTCCGCCGACACCGAATCCGTGAGCCCCCGGCCGCCCGCCGCTGCCACCGACCGGGACCGTCCCGTGAGCGCCGAGGACATCGACGCGCACTGCCGTGCCTACGAGAAGGTCCTGGGGCGTGGCAAGGCGACGGACTCCACCGCCTGGCAGCGGCTCGTGACCGCGGCGGGCGGAGCGGAGAACGTCGTGGCGTACTGCGAGGCGGCGGCAGCGGCGGCAGCCACATCGGAATCGGGATCGGGATCGGGATCGGCCGGGGGCGGGCCGAAGTCCGGCACGGGCCCGAAGGCCGACAGGACTGCGGAGGTCGGTTCCGGGGGCGGCAAGACACAGAAGGCCGAGCCTGCTCCGAAGGCCGGGAAGACACCCGGGGCCGGGCAGAGGGCCGAGGCCACCAAGGCCGCCAAGAGCGGGGCCGGGAGCCAGTAGCCGGTTGCCGCCAAAGCAACGGCCGAGGCCGCCACCCCCCACAGGAGAGGCCCCGGCCGTCGCGCGGCACGGGCCGCGCGGCGGCCCGTACTCCCTACAGCGCCATGAGTGCGTTTTCTGTCACACCCCGCGCGCGCCCGCTCGCGTCACGAGTTAGTTGCATGTTCTACGGACATGGACGTGCGGCGGTTTCAGGTCGTAACGTGCCTTTCGCGCCGGACGGCCAAGCGGCAGACCACCGCAACGACCTGCGGTCCAGAAAACCGTGCACCATCGACCGAGGAACCACGACGTGGGGGACGACGCGGAGCTGACAGCCGCGGTGCTCGCGGCACAGAACGGGGACGAGACCGCGTTCCGGACTGTGTACCGCACGGTGCACCCGCGGCTGCTCGGGTACGTACGCACGCTCGTCGGCGACCTCGACGCCGAGGACGTGTCCTCCGAGGCCTGGCTCCAGATAGCCAGGGACCTGGAGCGGTTCAGCGGCGACGCCGACCGTTTCCGCGGCTGGGCCGCCCGGATCGCCCGCAACCGCGCGCTGGACCACATACGCATGCGCGGCCGGCGCCCGGCGACGGTCGCCGACGAGACCGAACTGACCGGCCGCCCCGCCGAGTCCGACACCGCGGGCGAGGCCATGGAGGCGCTGGCCACCGGCCGCACCCTGGATCTCATAGCCCGGTTGCCGCAGGACCAGGCCGAGGCCGTCGTGCTGCGGGTCGTCATGGGTCTGGACGCCAAGACGGCCGCCGAGACGCTCGGCAAACGGCCCGGTGCCGTGCGTACGGCCGCGCACCGCGGCCTGAAGAAGCTCGCCGAACTGCTCGGCGACGACCCGGAGACGGCCGGCGCGCTCGAGGCACTGCCGTCCCAGCGAGAACCGCGCTCGCGCGCGGTGACGTCCGCCGGTGTGACGCATACGTGCGCGCGGACGCAGAAGGACATGTGATGGCCGACAAGCAGGACAGGTGGCTCGATCGCGAAACGGCGGAGCGTCTGCTGCGCGGTGAGTCACCGGACAACGCTGTCGACGCCGTCGATGCCGTGGCCCGGGAAGAGGCCGAGCGGCTCGCCCGGACCCTCGGCGCGCTCGCCGCGCTGGCCGCCGAGCCCCTGCCCGCCGACGAGGAACTGCCCGGTGAGGCCGCGGCCCTGGCCGCCTTCCGCAAAGCTCACGCGGACCGCGCCGACCTCGCGGGACGGGCCGGTCGGGCCGGCCTCGCCACGGATCCCGCCGGCCTCGACGGTGGGGTGACGGCCGGCGCCACCGGTCGGCTCCGGGCCACGCACGACGCCGACGCGGTACTGGTGCGCATCGGCGGTCGTGTTCCGGAAACCGGGCGTCCGGCCCGGTGGAGCCGGCCCGTACGGCTGGGGCTGGCCGCCGCGCTCGTCGCCGGGATGGTGGGCGGGATCGCGGCCGGGACCGGTGTCCTGCCGACTCCCTTCGACGGCGCCGAACCCGCCCGTCCCGTGGCATCCGTCTCGGCCCCCGTGCCCCCGGACGAGCGCGCGCTCGTACCGCCCACGCCGGAGGCCTCGGGCGGCGACGAGGACCCGGCGACTCCGGACGGCGGCGCGGGCGCCACCGGCCGCGAGGACGCCGGGAACGGGAAGGCGGACGGCGCGCCCTCGGCCGCCCCGGACCCCAGCGGCACCTGGCCCCCCGGCGTGGCCTCGTCCTGCCGCGACCTGAGCGCCGGCCGCACCCTGGACACCGAGCGCCGCCAGAGCCTGGAGCACCTGGCCGGCGGCCCGAAGCGCGTGCCCAAGTACTGCGCGGGCGTCCTCGACGGCACCGCCGCCGGAAACTCCCGGGGTGACGACCGCACTCCGAACGGCGCCACCGGCCGGGACACCGGAAAGAACCAGAGCGACCGCGGAGGCCGCGGCGGCGCCACGGGCGACAGGTCCGGTTCGGGCGACAAGGGCGGCTCCGACGACGACGGCGACGGCGACGGGGGCCGTGATCGTGATCGTTACGGCGACCGCGACCGCGACCGCGACCGGGGCCGTGGCCACGGTGGCCGTGGCGCGGGACACGGCGGCGGCGGTCACGACGGTGACGGTGGTGGTGACGGCCGGGATCGCGGCGGCTCCGGCCATTCCGGCGGAAACTCGTCTTCTCACCGCCACTGACCTGCGGTTTCGCGGATCGCCGAAGTTTCTTCGCCAGGGGTGTGACGTTTTCGGCGGCCGGAGCGCAGTAAGAAGTGAGCCGACTGGTCATCGGCCCTTGCACAGAGCCGGGGTTCCCCCCGTACTTCCGGCTCGTGCGCTCGGCGCGGGCGGGACACGTTCCCCCGGTCCCGCTCGCGCCCCAAACACCTCACACCGCTCCCGCGCCGCCGCGCTCACCAGGACACGACGACCTTGTCGCCGTTCCTGACCTGGGCGAAGAGACTCGCGATCGCCGACTCGTCCCGCACGTTGACGCATCCGTGCGAGGCCCCCGCGTAGCCGCGGGCGGCGAAGTCGGACGAGTAGTGCACCGCCTGCCCGCCGCTGAAGAACATCGCGTACGGCATCGGTGAGTGGTAGAGCGTGGACACATGGTCGCGGGACTTCCAGTAGACGTGGAACACACCCTCCCGGGTGGGCGTGTACTGCGAGCCGAAGCGGACCGACACCGTCGTCAGGGTCCGGCCGTCGACCATCCAGCGCAGGGTCCTGGTCGTCTTGTCGATGCACAGCACCCGTCCGGACAGGCAGCGCGGATCGGGCGCGGCGGCCGGCTGGCCGCCCATCGGATACAGCTCCCACTGCCCGGGTTCACGGGTCATCCTCAGCAGCCGCTGCCAGGTGACGGTGTCCGTCCGCCCCGTCACCGGCAGCCCGCGCTTGCCCTGGAAGCCCTTCACGGCCTCCTCGGTGACCTCGCCGTACGTGCCCGTGGGCCCGTCGAAGAGCCAGGCGATCTGGCGCAGCCGGGCCTGGAGCTCGCGGACGTCGCGTCCCTTGGCGCCGCGCGACCACAGGACGGCGGGAGGCGGGGCACCGGTGGCCGGGGCGCTCGGCCTGTCGTCGGTGGTGGTCCGGGCCGACGCCGACGGCGAGGCCGACCGGCCGACGTCGGAAGGCACGGGCGCGCGCGCCGTTCCGTCCCGGTCAGGGTCCTGCACGCTACAGCCGCACACCGTCACCAGAGCCGCCGTGCCCGCCAGGACGGCGATCGATCTCCGCATCCGCATGCCTGAGATGTTCCCCCGGGATGACGCCTCGCGAACGGACCGGCATTGTGGTGACCGGTACCGCGAACAGTCTGTGAGGAAGGTCCCAGCGTGGTCCTCTGCGCCGGCTGCGCGCGTGCCGATACAGTCCGTCGGACGATCGGACCGTACTGACGGGTAACCTACGGGCCGGTCGCACAGGTGACCGGTAGGTGACCCGAGTGGTCGAAGCAGCGGGTATTGCTCTGCGGGAGGCATCACACCCATGACGCGTGAGTCGGAGTCCGGACTGCCCATCGAGCCGGTGTACGGGCCGGAGGACCTGGCGGGCTGGGACCCGGCCGGGCAGCTGGGCGAGCCGGGCAAGTACCCCTTCACCCGGGGCGTCTACCCGTCGATGTACACCGGCCGCCCCTGGACCATGCGCCAGTACGCGGGCTTCGGCACGGCGGTGGAGTCCAACGCCCGCTACCAGCAGCTGATCGCCAACGGCACGATGGGTCTGTCGGTCGCCTTCGACCTGCCCACCCAGATGGGCCACGACTCCGACGCGCCGATCGCGAGCGGCGAGGTCGGCAAGGTGGGCGTGGCCATCGACTCGGTCGAGGACATGCGGGTGCTGTTCGGCGGGATCCCGCTGGACAAGGTGTCGACGTCGATGACGATCAACGCCCCCGCGGCCCTGCTGCTGCTCATGTACCAGCTGGTCGGCGAGGAGCAGGGCGTCCCGGCCGACCGGCTCACGGGCACGATTCAGAACGACGTGCTGAAGGAGTACATCGCGCGCGGCACGTACATCTTCCCGCCGAAGCCCTCGCTCCGGCTGATCGCCGACATCTTCAAGTACTGCAAGGCCGAGATCCCGAAGTGGAACACGATCTCGATCTCCGGCTACCACATGGCGGAGGCGGGCGCGTCCCCGGCGCAGGAGATCGCCTTCACCCTGGCGGACGGCATCGAGTACGTGCGTACGGCGGTGGCGGCGGGGATGGACGTGGACGACTTCGCGCCCCGCCTGTCCTTCTTCTTCGTGGCCCGCACGACGATCCTCGAAGAGGTCGCGAAGTTCCGCGCCGCGCGCCGGATCTGGGCGCGGGTGATGCGGGAGGAGTTCGGCGCGAAGAACCCCAAGTCGCTGATGCTCCGCTTCCACACGCAGACGGCCGGCGTCCAGCTGACGGCCCAGCAGCCGGAGGTGAACCTGGTCCGGGTCGCCGTCCAGGGCCTGGCCGCGGTCCTCGGCGGCACCCAGTCCCTGCACACGAACTCCTTCGACGAGGCGATCGCGCTGCCCACGGACAAGAGCGCGCGTCTCGCCCTGCGCACCCAGCAGGTGCTGGCCTACGAGACGGACGTGACGGCGACCGTCGACCCCTTCGCGGGCTCCTACGTCGTGGAGAAGATGACCGACGACGTCGAGGCGGCGGCCGTCGAGCTGATGAAGAAGGTCGAGGACCTCGGCGGCGCGGTGTCGGCCATCGAGCACGGCTTCCAGAAGAACGAGATCGAGCGCAGCGCGTACCGGATCGCCCAGGAGACCGACTCCGGCGAGCGGGTCGTGGTCGGCGTCAACCGCTACCAGCTCGACACGGAGGAGCCCTACGAGCCGCTCCGGGTCGACCCGGCCATCGAGGCCCAGCAGGCCGAGCGGCTCGCGAAGCTGCGGGCCGAGCGCGACCAGGGGGCGGTGGACGCGGCTCTGGACGCCCTGAGGAAGGCGGCCGAGGGCGAGGACAACGTCCTCTACCCGATGAAGGACGCGCTGCGGGCCCGGGCGACGGTGGGCGAGGTGTGCAACGCCCTCCGGGAGGTTTGGGGGACGTACGTGCCGTCGGATGCGTTCTGAGCTGGGCGATTCCCTTGAATGGGTGATCGGGGGCGGAAAATGCCCGCTCGCGGCTACTCTCGTGAAGAGTGCTCCCGAAAGGAGGTTGCCGTGGCTGTGATAGAGCGCGAGATGACGATGGCTGAGGCCGCCGACCGTATCTCCACCTGGCTGCCCGGACACCGCGTGGAGATCATTCGAGGGAGCATCATCGTGTCACCGCCGCCGGATGAGCCGCATCAGGGAACGGTGTTCGAGGTTGGCTACGAGTTCCGGCGGGCCGGGGCCAAGGAGGCCGGTCTCAAGGTGCGCCCGGGTATCGGCCTGTGGTTGCCGTCCGGGCCGGCGGATTATGCGATTCCGGACTTGTCGATCGTCGAGTCTGACATCGGTGACGCGCTCGTACGGAAGAACCGCTATGCCCCACACGTCTTCCGTATGGTGCTGGAGGTGACCTCCTCCAACTGGTCCGACGACACGCTCAGCAAGCCGGAGGTCTACGCCGAGGCCGGTATCCCCGTCTACGTGGTGGTCGATCGCGAACACGACGAAATCCTCCTCTACACCGCCCCGGCCGACGGCAAGTACCCCGACCCCCTCCGCTACCGGCGAGGCCAGGCCGTCCCCGTTCCCGAGTCCGTCGGTGTCGCTCTCGAGCTCTCCGTCGACACCCTCCTCGACGGCGACGACTAGCCGAGGCCGACCCGTGCGCGGTAGGACGCGAGGCCGTCCTCCGCGGCGCCCGCCCAGCCCACGTAGCCGTCCGGGCGGACCAGGAACACGCCGTCCGTCAGGGTCACCAGGGTCCAGTCCGGGCCCCTGAGCCGGTCGAAGAGACGGACGCCGTCGACCGTCAGGTCCGGGACGCGGTCACCGGCGGACAGCGGACCGGGGTTCTTACGGGTCTCCTCGCTCAGTGACGAGTGCCGGTAGTGCAGGCCCAGTTGCCGGGTCGACGCACCCCGCCTCGCCTCCTCGCGGTGGATCGCGGTGGAGAGGCCCAGCACGTGCTCGGCGACGGGGCGGCGCTCCTCCTCGTAGGTGTCCAGCAGGGCTTCCGGAGCCCGCCCGCCCAGCACCGCACCGAGTTTCCAGCCCAGGTTGTAGGCGTCCTGCACGCCGATGTTCAGGCCCTGGCCGCCGGCCGGGGAGTGGACGTGGGCCGCGTCGCCCGCCAGGAAGATCCGTCCCTCGCGGAAGCGGTCGGCCAGGGCGGCGCGCGGGTGGAAGTCGGACGCCCAGCAGAGTTCCGTCACCGCCCCGGGGGCGAGGTGGGTGCACTCCGAGACCAGCTTGCGGACGCCCTCCAGGGAGAGATCCGGATCCGTCCCGCCGGGGAACCGAGCCACCAGCTGGAACTGGTCCGTCCCGGCCAGCGGGCACAGCGCCAGGAAGTCCGAGTCCGGCCCGCTCGGCGGGAACAGATGCCACCATGTCCGGTCCAGGTCGGGGATCCGCACGTCCGCCACCAGGGCCGCCCCCGGGTCGAGCGTCTCGCCCCTCATCTCGATGCCGAGCGCGCGGCGCACCGCCGAGCGGCCGCCGTCCGCCGCGACGGCGTACCGGGCGCGGACCGGCTCGCCGGAGGCGAAGTGCGCCGTCACGCCCTCGGTGTCCTGCTCGACCCGTACCACCTCACGGCCGAAGGCCACGGTCCCGTCGAGTTCCGTCAGCCGTGCCAGCAGGATCTCCTGGTTGCGCCACTGCGGGACCATCCAGGGGACGGTGAAGCGGCAGTCCTCCTCGCCGTCCTCCGCCGGGTCGAACATCGCGTGCTCGCCGACCTGCTCGCCGCCCGCCCAGACCATGCCCACCGGGTACACGCCACCGGCGGCGAGGATCTCGTCGAGGACGCCGAGATCCTCGTAGACCTCCATGGTGCGCGGCTGGAGGCCCTTGCCGCGGGAGCCGGGGGAGAGGGTCTCGCCGCGTTCCACCACCAGCGCGTGCACGCCACGCCGGGCCAGGTCGATGCCGAGGGCGAGGCCGGTGAGACCCGCGCCGACGATCAGGACGTCCACTTTCATATCCATGCAATTCCCCTTAACGCCGTTAAGTGCCGCCGACCACGAGAGTGTCGGCGAAGGCGGGCGCGGAGATGTTCGAGGATTTCGACCGGCAGTTCGGGGAGGGGCTGGAGATCATCGTGGCCGGAATCGCCGCGCGGTACGGGGTGCGGCAGGCCCGGTAGCCATCGCCGGCCGGCCGTGGCGCGAGCCGGAGCCGTCCGTCGATTCACCGCATTGCGGCACTCATCGCACGTTCTCATCACGTTCACATCGCGCACCTAGTTTCGCCGAATGCCTGACATATCCAGCCGGGTGCAGGAGTCCCGCGTGCCCCGTCAGCGGGGTGGCGCCGCGCTCGTCTCTTATGTACTGCCCGTCTTCAACGAACAGGACGGGATCCGCCACTTCCACGAGGAACTCGTGGCGGCACTGCGCGAACGCCCCGAGTACACCTTCGAGTTGGTGTACGTCGACGACGGCTCCGCCGACGGCACGTCGCTCATCCTGGAAGACATCGCGAAGAACGACCGGCGCGTCCGGGTCGTCGACCTCGCACGCAACTTCGGCCACCAGATGGCCATCACGGCCGGTATCGACGAGGCGCGCGGCGACGCCGTGATCGTCATGGACACCGACCTCCAGGATCCACCGAAGGTCAGCCTCCGGCTGATCGACGCCTGGCGGGACGGCGCGGAGATCGTGCACGCCCGTCGGCGCAGCCGTCAGGACACGCTCTTCAAGCGGGCCACCGCGCACGCCTACTACCGTCTGCTGCGGTCCTCCACCGAGGTGGACATCCCGCTGGACACCGGCGACTTCCGGCTGATGGACCGACGCGCCGCCGAAGAGCTTCGACGCTTCCGGGAGCGCAGCCGGTTCGTGCGCGGCATGGTCGCCTCGATGGGCTTCCGGCAGAGCGAGGTGCACTTCGACCGCGACGAGCGGTTCGCCGGCGAGACCAAGTACCCGCTGCGCAAGATGGCGCGTCTCGCCATCGACGGCCTGACCGGCTTCTCCACCGCACCCCTGCGGATGATCACCAAACTGGGTTTCGCGGTGCTCGCGTTCTCCCTCGTCGGCATCTGCTACGCGCTCGGCATGAAGGTGCTGCGGCCCGAGATCACGGTCTCCGGCTGGACGATGCTGATGGTCGTCGTGCTGTTCCTGGGCGGTGTGCAGATGCTGTCGCTCGGCGTGCTGGGCAGCTACATCGGACGGACGTACAACGAGGTGCAGGGGCGGCCCCTGTACACCGTGCGGCAGGTCATCTCGCACGACTCGGAGGCCGGCGGTGACGGCACCGGCCATGGCGACTGAGGACACGGTGCGGGCCGGCACCCGTACCGGCGCCGACGCCCCGGCCGGCACCGGCATCCCGCAGGGCACCGGCATCCCGCAGGGCACCGGCATCCCGCAGGGCACCGGCACCCGCGACCTCCGGCAGCTGATCACCTACGCGCTGGTCGGCGGCAGCGGCGTCCTCCTCGACCTGGGCGCGTTCCTGCTGCTCTACAACGTGGTCGGCCTGCACGAGCAGGTCGCCAACGTGCTCTCCACCAGCCTCGGCATCACCAACAACTTCGTCCTGAACGCCCTGTTCACCTTCGGCAAGCGCGACCGTCTGCTGCTGCGCTATCTGCGCTTCTACGCCGTCGGCCTGACCGGTATCGCCCTGACGTTCGTCCTGCTCGCGGTGTTCTCCCGAGGGCTCGGCATCGATCCGAACCTGGTGAAGGCGGGCTCGCTGCCGTTGGTGCTGGTCTTCCAGTTCGCGCTCAACAGAAAGTGGAGTTTCGCATGAACCTCGGCGTCATCGGCGCGGGAGCGACCGGCCTCACCGCCGCGTACGACGCGGTCAAGCAGGGCCACGCGGTCACCGTCCTGGAGGCCGCCGACGAACTCGGCGGGCTCGCCGCGTCCATTCCCGTCGGGGGAGTGCCGCTGGAGCGCTACTACCACCACATCTTCCGCAGCGACCGCTCGATGATCGAGCTCATCGAGGAGCTGGGCCTGGGCGGCTCCTTGCGCTTCCACAAGGCCACCACCGGTGTGTTCCGGGGCGGGCGCGTCCACCCCTTCAGCACGCCGCTGGAGATGCTGACCTCCCCGCTGTACGGCCTGCCCGCCGGTGTCCGCTTCGGTCTGTCGTCGGCCTGGCTGAAGATCGTGCGTGACGGGGAGCGGTTCACCGACCGCACCGCCCTGAGCTGGCTGCGCAAGTGGGCCGGGCGGCGCGCCACCGAGGCCGTCTGGGAGCCGCTGCTGCGCGGCAAGTTCGGCGACCGCGCCGACCAGGTGTCCATGGCCTGGCTGTGGGCGCGGGTCCACTGCCGCACCTTCGAACTCGGGTATATGGACGGCGGGTTCGAGCGGGTGTACGCGACGCTCGCCGACCGGATCGCCGAGCGCGGCGGCAAGGTCGAGTTCGGCAAGCGGATGGAGACGATCCGTCAGGACGGCCGCGACGGGCAGGTCACCGTGCGCACCGCCGACGGCGCCTCGTACGCCTTCGACCATCTGATCGTCACCACGGCGCAGCCCGCCTTCGCCAAGGCCGCCGACGCGCCGGCCGACGACGCCGTCTGGCGCAACCAGTACCTGGGCGCGACCTGCTTCGTGCTGGAGCTGGACCGCAGCGCCATCCCGTACTACTGGCTCAACATCAACGAACCCGACTTCCCCTTCCTGGCGGTCGTCGAGCACACACGCATGATCGACCCGGCGCGCTACGGGGGCCGTCACATCCTCTACGTGGGCAACTACGTCGAGCGTGACGATCGGCGCTTCACCACCGAGCCGGCCGAGCTGCTGGAGCGGTTCCTGCCGTGGCTCCAGCGGGTGAACCCGGAGTTCGACCGCTCCTGGATCCTGGACTGGCACTTCTCGCGGGCGCCCTTCGCCCAGCCCGTGGTCACGCCCGAGTACAAGGCGCTGATCCCCGGCCACGAGACCCATCTCAGCGGGGTGACCCTCGCGACGATGGCGCAGATCTACCCGCAGGACCGGGGGCAGAGCTACTCGGTGGAGCTGGGGCACAAGGCTGCGCGCATCGCGGGAGTGGCCTGACCGGGCCTTGCCGCACACAGGACGGGCCCCGGCGGGGAGTTCACCGCCGGGGCCCGTCCTGTGTGCCGTGCCTGCCTCAGCGGCGCGCGGTGCACACCACGAGCTGCCGCCCCTCCGGCTTGGGGCACGCGTACGCCCTGCGGATGTCGGCGGCGATCCGCGGGTCGATGATGCCGAGCGACAGCCAGCCGGGCTGGTAGACGGCGTAGGCGGCCGGGTGCTCCTGTGTGACGCAGCGCACGTTCTCCCGGGTCGACTCCAGCGAGGGCACGTCGGTGAGCTGCTTGGGCACGTTGAAGAAGGTGGGGAAGGGATACCGGCAGGCGGTCGGGTGGCCTATGTAGTACGCCTGCTGGCCGAAGGTCAGATACAGCACGGGCGCGCCGTCCGGGAGCCGGGCGTCCACCTGCTCGGCCGCCGCTCGCGCCGACCGCGCCTGTTCCTTGAGCTCCGCGTTGGTCGTGACGATCCGCCCCTCGATCACGCGGACCCCGGACAGCGGCCACACGGTCGCGGCCAGGCACACGACGACCGCGAGGACCGGCAGGGCGACCGGAACACGGAGGGCGCGCGGACGCGGTGCCCGTACCCACAGCAGATCCACCGCCCCGGCGAGAAGCGCCGCCGCCGAGGCCAGCCACGCGACGACGTCCGTGTCCACGTCCGCACGGACGAGGGCGAGGAGCGGGGCCAGTGCCCCGTACAGAAGGGCGAGCACGGTCAGGCACAGCGGAGGCCGGCCGTGTGCGCCGTACCAGCGGCCGATCGCGAGAGCGGTCAGGGCCGCGGCCACCACCGGCAGGCTCTCGCCGTGGTAGGCGAACCAGTTGCCCTGGTAGACCACGACGGCCAGGCCGACGACCAGGAGCAGCAGCGTGACGAGCACGGCCTCGACGCGCTGCCGGCGCGACGGAAGGGTGGCGGCGAACAGCAGCAGCGCGCCGGGCAGCAGCGCGAGCACCGGCGTCAGCGCGATCCGGTCGCCCAGGTAGTCGGCGGTCCGCAGCAGCAGGTCCGACACGACGATCGGGTCCTTGCCCAGCGCGTGCGCGTTGATGTGCGGCATGTCGCGCAGCCACTGGAGTTCGCGCGAGCCCGACCAGGCGCTGACCGCGAACAGCAGGCCGGTGCCGACGGCGGTCGCGGCGGCGAGCAGCAGGCCCCGTACCCGGTCCACGGCGAAGACCACGAGGAGCGCCATCGCGGCGGTGCCCGCGGTGGAGAACTTCATCAGCACGGCGAGACCGAGCGGCAGCGCGCCGAGCGCTGCGGCCTGCCAGCGGCCGCGGACACCCAGCGCGGCGGCGACGCCGACCGTCGCGAAGACGATGGCGAACCACTCCGGCTGCAGGTAGTCGATGACGGGCGCGAAAGCCGACGTGAGGGCGATCAGGCCCGAGACGAGCAGCGCGTCCCGCTCGGGCATACGGCGGCGCAGGGTCCGGTGCATCAGCAGACCGGCGGCCGCGCACAGGGCGATGCCGATGAGCCGCAGGAGGGCCTCGCGCACCGCGTTCGAGCCGCCGGTGACGGAGTCCAGACCGTCGAGCAACCAGCGGTAGAAGAAGGGCCGGTGGGCGAATATCTCGGACGGGGAGAGCCCGCTCGCCCCCGTCGTCCGCAGGGCGGCGAGTACATAGCGGATGTCGAGAAAGACACCGGCGGTGAGGGTCGTGTAGATCAGCAGCGCGGCGGTGGTGAGGGCGGTGGTCCACCCCGCGGGAGAGGCGAGGCGCAGCCGACGCGACGCCGGTCCGTGCGGACTCCGCCCGCGCCGCTCGGCGGGTGGAGGTGCGGTGGATATGTCGGTCACGTGCGCGAACGTAGCATCGAATTCCGCGAGAATTACGGGGTGATGAAAAGGGGAGGCGCCGGCTCACCCGTTCTTCATCTGCCATTTCCCGACCCGATCCGGATGTCACGCCGAATTCACCTGAGGGTCGGCGACGGGACATGCGGAAGCTGATCCTGCTTTCTTAGGATCACTTGACTTTCCGCTGAGAATCCAGGTGCGCACTCGTGGCCAACACACCGACCCTGTCCGTCGTCGTCCCCTGCTACAACATCGAGTCATATCTACCCGAGACGGTGACCAGTCTGGTCAACAATGCGCGGGACGACTTCGAGTTCATCTTCGTCGAGGACAGATCCACCAAGGACAGGACCTACGAAGCGCTCCTCGCCCTGACGGAGCGGCTGGGGAACAGCCGGGTGATCCGGCACGAGCGGAACGGCGGACTGGCCACCGCGCGCAACACCGGCATCGACGTCGCGGAAGGCCGCTACCTCACCTTCCTCGACGGCGACGACTGGCTCGCGCCCGGCTATCTGGCCCGGCTGGTGGACGTCGCCGAGCGGTTCGACGTCGACTTCGTCCGCACGGACCATGTGCAGGTCACCGGTATCGAGCGGGCCGTTCACCGGGCGCCCGAGGGCCGCCGCCACACCCCGCTCGACCCGCGCACCTCGATCCTCCCCGTCGACGACACCACGATGGTCGACTATCCGTACGCCTGGGCCGGCGTCTACCATCGCCGCCTCCTGGACCGGGGCATGCTCCGCTTCCACGACGGGCTGCGCACCGCCGAGGACCGGCCGTGGATCTGGGACCTGCACCGCAGGGCGGAGTCCTACGTCGTCGCCAGCCTGCACGGGGTCTTCTACCGCCGGGGCATCGCCAGTTCGCTCACCCAGATCGGCGACGTGCGCCAGCTGGACTTCTTCCGCTCCTTCGACCTCGTCCTCGCCGAACTGGCCGACGACCCGGAGGCCGACCGGCTGCGCGGGAAGGCGCTGCGCAACTTCTGCGTCGTCATCGCCCACCAACTGATCGACCGGCGCCGGTTCGAGCGCGGTGTCGCCGCGCAGCTGAAGCGGCTGGCCGCCGAGGCGCTGGGCGCGATGAGCGAGGAGGAACTGAGCGAGGCCGTGGTGGGGATGGGTGAGGAACGTGTCCGTGTGCTGCGCCGGGTCCGCGGCGGTATGAAGGGTGTGGCGGCATGATCCAGATATTCTGCTCGGCCACCCAGTACGCGGCCGCGACCGTCACCGCCGCGATCCGCGCCGGCCGGTTCGGCCCGCGCGAGGGCGTCCGCCGCATCCTCGTCGTCAGCAACACCGCCGCCGCGCCCGAGGTCTCCACCCCACTGGACCGGATGGCCGGCTTCGAGAAGCTGCGCCCCGAGTTCGACCAGGTGTACTCCTGGAACGAGTTCATCTCCCCGCACCACCCGGCCGGCTGGTCGCCGCGCGCCCAGGACACCCGGCTCTGGGAGAAGGCCGTACGCCTCGCCTGGGACCTGGGCGAGGAACCGGTCGAGATCGCCTGCGAGTCCATCCAGGCCAATCCGTCCCGCGCGATCGCCGACATCTTCGCGGACAGCCCGATCCACGTGTACGCGGACGGACTGATGAGCTACGGCCCGACCCGCAACCGCATCCCGCACGGCATGAGCAGCCGCATCACCCGCGTGCTCCACCTCGACCTGGTGCCCGGACTGCGGCCGATGCTCCTGTCCGAGTACGGCGTCCGGCCCGAGGCCGTACCGGGCGAGGCGATGGTCGACGTCCTCGCGCAGATCGGCGAGTCCGGCGCCGGCGTCCTCGCCGAGCGGCTCCCGGCCGACCACCGTGCCACCGCCGTGCTCCTCGGCCAGTACCTCTCCGCGATCGACCTGATCACCCAGGACGAGGAGGAGCGGCTGCACGTCCGCATGCTGCGTGCCGCCGCCCGCGCGGGTCACCGGGACGTGCTGTTCAAGCCGCACCCGAGCGCGCCCGCCGTCTACAGCGAGGCCCTGGAGGCGGCCGCCGGCGAACTCGGCGTGCGGCTCACCGTGCTGAACGAACCGATCCTCGCCGAGACGGTCTTCGCCTTCCTGAAGCCCGAGCTCGTCATCGGCTGCTTCTCCACGGCACTGATGACCGCCGCCGCCTTCTACGGCATTCCCGTCGCCCGGGTCGGCACGGAGCTGCTCCTGGAGCGCATCACCCCGTACGAGAACAGCAACCGCGTCCCGCTGACCATCATCGACGTGGCGCTGCCCGACGCGGAGCACGCGGAGCTCGGCGCCCCGCTCGAACTGGCGGGGGCGGCCGAGCGACTGACGCCGCTGATCCGGGCCGTCGGGTACTGCATGCAGTCCCGCAAGTACCACAGCCTGCGCGCCGAGGCGGTCACCTGGCTCGCCGCGCATCTCGCCGAACAGTCCCCGTACCAGCGCTACTTCAAGCGCCGCCGCCTGACCAGCCTGCGCCTGCCCGGCGGCGGCCCGATCCGGGCCGAGGCCCTGCGCCGCCACCCGGCGGTACGTCGCGCGGTACGCCGGCTGCGGGCGTAGGACCCCGCGCCCCAAAGGGACGCGGGGAACTGCGCGACCAGCCACGAAGGTGCCGCGGACGGCTTACGGCTTACGGCGTACCGCGGCACCGCCGGACGCCGGACCGCTCAAGCCCGCCGCACGGCGAGCGCCCGCTTCAGCCGTGGCCCGACCGGCTTCTCCACGAACCGGTGCAGGAGCCAGGCGATTCCGAGCATGGACAGGATGGTCGTCCCGAGCGTCAGCCACGCGTTCAGGCCGAAGTCGCGGTACAGCACCCGGATGAAGAACCAGCCCAGGTGCTCGTGGATCAGATAGAAGGGGTACGTCAGCGCCCCGGCCACCGTCAGCCAGCGCCAGTTCGCCCGGCTCGTCCAGCCCAGGGCCACCGCGGCGACGGCGACGAAGGCGACGAGGACGATCAGCTGGATGACGTACGGGCTGCGGTGGAACTGGCCCTGCGGGCCGGGGTGCCACAGGGCCGTGACCGAGTAGCGCTGGCCGAGCAGGAAGCTGAAGCCGACGATGCCCCACAGCAGCAGGTCGTTGCCGAAGCGGTGGATCAGGTAGAAGGCCAGACCGCCGATGAAGTACGGGGCGTGGTCACGCATCACCAGCTCGTCGGTCAGGGGGTTGTCGGCGACCCGGGCGAAGACGCCGGCCAGCGTCCACAGGCAGCAGAAGATCACCACCCTGCGGTAGGTGACACCCCGCCAGACCACGAACAGCGCGAACAGGGCGTAGAAGCGCACCTCCACCCAGAGCGTCCAGTCCACGCCCAGCACCCGGGGCACGCCCATCGGCTGCTGGAGCATGGTGAGGTTGGTGAGGATCTCGTCCGGGCGCAGCGGCGAGGCCACCACCGGCAGGATCAGGCCCGCGGCGGTGACCAGGACGATCGCCGCCCAGTACGCCGGGTACAGCCGGGCGACCCGGGAGCGGAAGAAGTCCCCCGTGCTCCGGCCCCAGCTGCTCATACAGATCACGAAACCGCTGATCAGGAAGAAGAACTGCACGCCCAGGCTGCCGTAGGTGGCGAACTGCGACAGCGTCGGGAACTTCTGGCCGGGGGACTGGTGCCAGGACTGCGCGACCTCGCCGTTCTTGCCGGCGTAGTGGTAGAAGCAGACCATCAGGGCCGCCATCAGGCGCAGCCCGTCCAGGGCCCGCAGCCGGCTCTCCGCCCGGGGCCGGACCGGCGTCCGGTCGGGGATGGGAAGGTTCAGCCGGAGTGCCGGTGTCGGGGCCGGTGCCGCCGCCTGGTCAGCCGCGCTCATCCTGGGACCTTCCGTGGGAGTCATGAGAGGTGTTCCGTCGTGAGGGACGGCCATGGCCGTCGGCTCGACGACGGAACGCTATGCATCCGCGACAAGTCCGGGATGAGTGACGGCTGACTCACCGACGGCGTAGGAATGACGATCGGATGAACAGCTGTCCCGGTATGTCGGGTTTCCGGTCGTGGAGTCACCGGCACACCGGAGACGCGACCGCTACCGCTTGCCGGTCGCGCGCTTCAGGGCCCGCGCCCGGCGCGCCAGCCGGCGGACGGTCGTGTTGCGCGGGATGAAGGCGAGCCGGCCCGGGACGGCACCGGGGAGGGCCAGCGCCGCCAGGCGCCGGCGCTTGAAGTAGCGCCAGGTGTGCGGGTCGAGATGCGTGGAGAGGTAGCGCTCCGCCTCGGCCTGCAGCCCCGGGTAGATCCTGGGCTGCATCGCGAAGCCGACGGCCTTGAGCAGCGCGGCCAGCTCAGCCACCCGCTCCGCCGACGGCACGGCCCACGCCTCCACCGCCGGCCCGTCCGCCAGGTCCGGCAGCAGCGCGTCGACGATGGTGAGCGGCACCCGGTTGCTGTTCTGGTACGGCGCGAGCCTGGCCAGCACGGTGCCGGTGCCGACCCGGGCGACCGGGAGGCCGTACAGACCGGCGGCGGTGAGCAGCGCGGTGGAGAAGCAGCCGACGACGAGAGCGGGCCGCAGCCGCTGGTAGGCCACCTCCGCGAGGACGGGCCGGTCGAGAAGGGCGAGTTCGGCGCCCAGCTTCGCCGCCTCGTCCTCCAGCAGCCGGGACCAGCGGGCGGGTGCCACGGGGTGCGGTTTGAAGACGAGCCTGCGGTGCCCGAGCGCCACGGCGCCGCGCACCATGCCCAGATGCAGCTCCTCCTCCTCGGCGTCGCCGAGGATGCCGAGCGCCGAGAGGTACTGCCCCAGGAGCAGCGCCGGCTGCTCCTCGGGGGCGGGCACCTCGGTCTCGTCCTCGGCGAGTTCGCCCAGCACCTTCAGGAACGCCTCGGACGGCACCAGCACCGGCGGCACGCCGAACTCGGTGAGCAGCAGGGGGGTGAGGCCCGGCACCAGATCGAGGTGCAGCAGCCGGTCGACCCGGGTGCCGACCAGCGGGTCGATCTTGTCGCGGGTGGGGCCGTAGCTCATCAGGCCGTCGGCGTAGGCGTCGACGGGCGCGCCGGTGAACATCTGGCACAGCGCCAGCGCCGGGTTCACCTGGATGGACTCCACGGCCAGGTGTACCTCGTCGTCACCGAGGTCCCACAGCAGCCGTACGTACCGCTCCCACAGCGGGATGTCGTCCCCGCGGGGGCCCCAGCCGCCGGGGTGGAAGGGGGCGATGGTCTCGTTCCAGGACAGCACCTCGTCGAAGCGCTCACGGATCCGGGCGAAGCCCGGCATGGCGTCCACGGACGGCGTGATCTCCGGATTGACCGCGTTGTTGGTGACGAGCAGCAGCCGGCGGTCGGTCGGTCCGAAGAGCCCGGCGTCGAGGGCCGCGGCCAGGGTCGCGGCGCCGTACAGGGTCGAGACGCAGAAGATCCGGGTCGTGCGAGGCATCAGACGGCCACCGTCCGTGCCGCCACCGGCCTGCGCCGTACCCGCCGCAGCGCACTCGCCCGCTGTACGTCCATCGAGTCCATGACCTCCGCGAGCACGTCCTGCGGCATTCGCTTCAGGGCGGCGGCGCACAGGGAGCGCAGTTTCCGTGCCACGGCGGGTTCGAACCTTTCGATCGAGCCGAGGTGATGCGTCATGATCGCGCAATAGGTGCGCACCGCCTTGGGCAGCAGCTTCCCGCCCTCGGCGTCCCGCGCCGTCTCCTCGATCACCTGGTCGAAGGCGCGGATGAAGTCCAGTTGCCGTACATCGCCGATCTGGGTGAGGGAGGAGGCCACCCCGCGCCGGTAGTAGACGCCCAGCAGCCCCACCACGGCGAAGGTGTCGGCCTCCCGGTGGAGCCTCCAGATCCAGGGCCGGTCCTCGGCCGTCCGCAGCCCGTCGGTGAAGTGCAGCAGCCCGCGGTCGACGAGGCGGCGGTGGTAGATGCCGGCCCAGGCGTAGGCGTAGTCCACCGAAGTGGACCGGTCGGCGGGCAGGATCGCCTCCCGCGGGTTCATCACCGTCCCGCGCCGGCCGTGCGGCACGCGGTGAATGCTCCGGGCCCGCGCCGTGCACTGCACGTGGTCGGTGCGGACGAAGTCGCAATCCAGCTGCTCGATGGAGGCGAGGAGCCGGGGAAAGTATCCGGGCGCGAGCCAGTCGTCGCCGTCCAGGAAAGTCAGATAATCGCCGCGCGCCTTGTCGATGCCGGTGTTTCTCGCGGTCGCCAGCCCTCCGTTCTTTTCGTGTCTGACCAACACCGCGCCCGGCAGTTCCCGCTCCGCACGCGTGAGGATCTCCGAGGTCGCGTCGGTCGAGCAGTCGTCGACCAGGATGAACTCGAAGTCCTCGCGTGCGTTCGAACGCAGGCTCGTCAGGGTGTCGGGCGCGTATTGCTGAACGTTGTAGAACGGCACGATCACGGAAAGCTTGGGCACCTGCGAAACCCTAGAAGGGCACCCGGCGGCAAAACTTTCCGGTGTGGATACGGGGGGTGAACTCGATGTGTCGGAATGGTGCACCCCCTGCGCTTTCGCTTGATAGGCGGGCCAGTTCGGCGTTCGGTGGTCCGCTGTTAACTTTTTGTTGAGGGGTGATTGGGCCAAGCCTGGCTTTTGCTTTCTAGCGTCATGGCCGTGCCAGCAAGTACTGCCAACCCCCCACGGATTGCCGTCCTCGCGGACTCCGACACCCGATGGAAATGGGGTGCGCTGACCGCGACGCGGATCGCGCCCTCCATGGAAGCCGGATCCGGGAGCGGGGCGCAAGTCGCCCCCGTCCTGGACGGATTCCTGCTGCGCGGCCGGGCCACCCCGACCCCCCGCCAGCTGGCCGAGGTCGGCGTGCACGCCGACTCGCTGAGCGAGGTCACCGCGCTCGAGTTCCTGCGCGCCATGACACGGACCTCGTACGACGTCCTCGTCCTCGCCCTGGTCGGCGGCGGCGTCCAGGCGATCCTGCACGGCCTGAAGCGGATCTGGGAGGGACGGACCGAGCGTCCCGTCGTCGTCACCGGCTATGTCGGCGTCGTCTACGAGAAACTCGCCGACGGCCTGCTGCTGCGGCACGGTGCCGACCTCGTCCTCGCCAACTCCCGCCAGGACGCCGAGCGTTTCCGTGCCGTGTACGAGGGCGTGGGCGCCGACGCCTCCTCGGTGACCGAAGTGGCCCTGCCGTTCCTGGGCGGTGCCCCGTACACCGGTGAGAACGACCCCTACACCGTCGTCTTCGCCGCCCAGCCCTCCGTGCCGGAGAACCGCAGGGACCGTACGTACCTGCTCGACCGGCTGGTGCGGCACGCGCGGCTCCACCCGGAGCGGGAGGTGCTGCTGAAGCTCCGCTCCAAGCCGGGCGAGCACACCACCCACATCGAGGAGCTGCCCTACCAGAAGCTGGTGCAGAAGCTCGATCCACCGCCCAACTTCCGTCTGGTGTACGGGAACATGGGCGAAGTCCTCGACCGCACCGACCTCATGGTCACGGTCAGTTCGACGGCCGCCCTGGAGTCCCTGCACCGCCGGGTCCCCACGGTCGTCCTCACCGACCTCGGGGTGCGCGAGGCGCTCGGCAACCACCACTTCGTCGGCTCCGGCTGCCTCGCCTCCTGGGACCAGCTCGACGCCGGGCACCGGCCCGCCCCCGACGAGGAGTGGGTGGCCCGGCAGGGCGTCGCGGCGGACGGCTCGTACGCGACGGCCTTCGACGCCGCGCGTGAGCGGATCGGCAAAGCGCTCAGCGGTCCCGGAGGCCTTCCGCCCCTCACCCCCTACTACACGCCCGCCACCGCGCCCGGCTATCTGCCCGGCATCCTCGCCCGCCACCACCTCGGCCCCGACGGCAGCCCGCTGCCCGGCGCGCCCGCCGCCGACCGGGAGCCGGGCCCGGTCCGGCAGATCGTGCGCCGGGCGGCGCGCGGCGCCTACCGGCACGGCGTGCAGCGGGTGGCCCCGGTCATCCGGCGGATGGGGGAGCTGTGACCCGTCAAGGAGAGAAACCCATGTCCGACTCAGCAGCCGGGGTGCGCCGTGTGCTCGCGGTGATCCCCGCGCGCGGCGGCTCCAAGGGCGTGCCCGCGAAGAACCTCGCACCCGTGGGCGGGGTACCGCTGGTCACCCGCGCGGTCCGCGAATGCCGGGCGACCCGCCTCGTGACGGACGTCGTCGTCTCCACCGACGACCACGCCATCGCGGCGGCGGCACGCGAGGCGGGCGCGGAGGTCGTGCTGCGGCCCGCCGCCATCGCCGGCGACACCGCGACCTCCGAGGCGGCCGTCCTGCACGCCCTGGACGCCCACGAGGCACTGCACGGCTCCCCGGTCGACGCCGTCCTGCTCGTGCAGTGCACCAGCCCCTTCCTCGTCCGCGACGACATCGACGGCGTCGCCGCGGCCGTCGTCGAGCAGGGCGCCGACACCGCGGTGACGGTCGCCCCGTTCCACGGCTTCGTCTGGCGCGACGGGGACGCCGCGCAGGGCGCGGACGCCGACGGGGACCCCGGCCGGGCCGGCGGCTTCGGCGTCAACCACGACAAGGCCTTCCGCCCCCGCCGTCAGGACCGGCCCCAGGACCTCCTGGAGACCGGCGCCGCCTACGCCATGGAGACCGACGGCTTCCGCGCGCACGGCCACCGCTTCTTCGGCCGCACGGAACTCGTCCGCACCGACCCCGCCCGGGTCCTGGAGATCGACGACCCGCACGACCTGAACCGGGCCCGTGCGCTGGCGCCCCTCTTCGACACGAACCGGCCCGGCTCCCTCCCCACGGCCTCCGACATCGACGCGGTCGTCCTCGACTTCGACGGCACCCAGACCGACGACCGGGTGCTGATCGACTCCGACGGACGGGAGTTCGTCTCCGTGCACCGCGGCGACGGCCTCGGCATCGCCGCCCTGCGCAGGTCGGGCCTGCGGATGCTGATCCTGTCGACCGAACAGAACCCGGTGGTCGCCGCCCGGGCCCGGAAGCTGAAACTCCCGGTCCTGCACGGCATCGACCGCAAGGACCTCGCGCTCAAGCAGTGGTGCGAGGAACAGGGCATCGCGCCGGAGCGCGTGCTCTACGTCGGCAACGACGTCAACGACCTCCCCTGCTTCGCCCTCGTGGGCTGGCCGGTGGCGGTCGCGAGCGCCCACGACGTCGTCCGCGGCGCCGCCCGCGCGGTCACCACCCTCCCCGGTGGCGACGGCGCGATCCGGGAGATCGCCGGCTGGATCCTCGGACCCTCTCTCGACCCCCTCACCAAGTAAGGACATCTGCGCCATGAGCACCAACTCCCGTCTGCGCGCCTTCGGTTCCCGCGAGGTCGGTCCCGGCAGGCCCGTCTACATCTGCGGCGAGATCGGCATCAACCACAACGGCGAGCTCGAGAACGCGTTCAAGCTGATCGACGCGGCCGCCGAAGCCGGCTGCGACGCCGTGAAGTTCCAGAAGCGCACGCCCGAGATCTGCACCCCGCGCGACCAGTGGGACATCGAGCGCGACACCCCCTGGGGCCGGATGACCTACATCGACTACCGCCACCGCGTCGAGTTCGGCGAGGACGAGTACCGGCAGATCGACGAGTACTGCAAGGAGAAGGGCATCGCCTGGTTCGCGTCGCCGTGGGACACCGAGGCGGTCGCCTTCCTGGAGAAGTTCGACGTCCCCGCGCACAAGGTGGCGTCCGCCTCGCTGACGGACGACGAGCTGCTGCGCGCCCTGCGCTCCACCAACCGCGCCGTCATCCTCTCCACCGGCATGTCGACGCCGCGCCAGATCCGCCACGCGGTCGAGGTCCTCGGCAGCGACAACATCCTCATGTGCCACGCCACCTCGACCTACCCGGCGAAGGCCGAGGAGCTCAACCTCCGCGTGATCAACACGCTGGAGAAGGAGTACCCGAACGTCCCGATCGGCTACTCCGGCCACGAGACCGGCCTCCAGACCACCCTCGCCGCGGTCGCGCTCGGGGCCGCCTTCGTCGAGCGCCACATCACCCTCGACCGCGCGATGTGGGGCTCCGACCAGGCCGCCTCCGTCGAGCCGGGCGGCCTCACCCGCCTCGTCCGTGACATCCGCACCATCGAGGCCTCCCTCGGCGACGGCGTCAAGAAGGTCTACGACTCGGAGCTCGGCCCCATGAAGAAGCTGCGCCGCGTCTCGGGCGTCGTCGCGGAGGCGGAGATCGCGGCGGCGGCGGGCGAACCGGTCGCGGTGTGACCTGAATATCCCTCCGAGTGCCTTACGGGATGGTCGTCCGACGATGAGTCCTCGCGCCGGGAAGAACACCGGCCACACCCCCCACACCCTCGCCTTCGTCGAGAGTCCGGTGCAGCTCCTGAACGTCCTGGAGTGGGCGCACGCCCGGGAACTGCGTCCGTGCGAGGAGCCCGGCGCGGGGCTGACCCTCGTCGTCCTGTCCCCGACCGACCCGATGACCCGCGGCCAGCTGCGCCGCATGGCCGAGCTGGCCCGCAGGGAAGGGCACACGGTCCGCTGGGAGGAGGCCCGCGGCGGCACCACGGCACCCTTCCGCACCATCGGCGGCCTCACCCCACTGCTGCGGCGCGCGGAACGGATGGTGATGGGCGACCCGTTCTCCCGCTACGTCCAGCTGCTGCTGACCATCACCAGGGCGAGCGAGCTGGTCGTGGTGGACGACGGGACGGCGACGATGGAGTTCGTGGGCCAGCTGGCCCGCGGCGAACGCCTCGTCCGCTGGCACCGCAAGGGCGGCCGCACGGGCCCCCGCGACGTGCTCTTCGCCCCGGTGTCCGCCGCGGCCCGCCGCCGGCTGACCCCCGGCCCGGAGCGCGGCGTCGAGGTCTTCTCCTCCATGCCCATAACGGACTCCCCCGACGGCGTCACGATCACGTCCAACGTCTTCGCCTGGACCCGCGACCGCTTCGGCCCGCCGCGGGTGACGAAGAGCGCGGACATGGTCGGCACCTCGCTGGTGGAGACCGGCGTGGTGGACGCCGACCGCTATGTGGAGGCGGTCCGGACGCTGGCCAGGGCCCACGGCGCGACCCGCTACTTCGCCCACCGCCGGGAGAGCACGGAGAAGCTCCACCGGCTGGCCGTCGAGACGGGTCTGGAGGTGGTCCGCCCGGAGCTCCCGCTGGAACTGATCGCCCGCCGCGGCCCCATCGGCCGGACCGTCCTCAGCTTCCCCTCCACGGTCGTCCACACGCTGCCGCTGGCCCTGTCCGGCACGGACGTCCGGGTCGCGGTCTGCGACATCGACCCGGCCTGGCTGACGGACCACGCCTCGCCCAGAGCCCAGGGGTTCCTGTCCGGAGTGACGGGCACGGCCAAGGACGTCCACCGGCTGGCAGCGGTGAGCGTGCTCTGACGAGGGCCGGGACCAGGGTGTCTACGAGCCGCCGCCCCGTGGGAGCGGCGGCTCCGCCCGTTCCTCCTCCCAACGGCCGAACCCGTCGAAGAAGCTTTCCTCGCGCTCGGCGCTCGCCCTGTCGCGCCACCGGGTGACCGCCCACAGCCCCCCTGCGAGCAGACACGCCGTGACGGCCATCACGGTCAGCCCGGTCAGCGCCAGCGCCGCCACGCCCCTCGCCAGGACCCCGGGGATCTGATCCTCGCCGCACCCGCACGTCATCGTCTCCATGAGGGCCACCGTGCCCGGCCGGCCCCGGGTCGTCGCCCAGCGTGGCGCAATCGCTGCACGGAGGTGATGATTTCGGGATCGGTCCCGGTACGTGGACAAACCCAGCGTGCCTCGAGCCGTCCGTGGTATCCGTGAAAGGAAGGAAGAAGTGTGGGTGCCGACCGAGAAGCCGGCGAGTTTACCCATCCACCACAGCAGCCATGCGCCGCGCGGCCAACTTTTCTTCGCCTAACGGGTTGAACTTTTGTTGATCGGGTCAGTTGACCGCCCCGGCGTCCTACCCTTCAGAGGGTGAAGCAACTGATGTCCCGAGAGTCCGAGGCCGATCCGTCAGGGGAAGACGTGCTCCCCGGCGCACTTCCGGGTGCGCTGCCCGGCGCCCTTCCCGGCACCTTGCCGGAGGCGCTGCGCGCAGAGCTCGTGGCCTTCCGCCGCGACATGCACATGCACCCCGAGCTCGGCAACCAGGAGTTCCGTACGACGGCCGCGATCAAGGCCCGCCTCGAGAAGGCGGGCCTCAAGCCGCGCGTACTCGCCGTAGGGACCGGCCTCATCTGTGACATCGGGACCGTGGGCGGAGGGGGTGTCGCGGGCGCCGGGGCCGACGGGGTGCCCGTCCTCGCGATGCGCGCCGACATCGACGCGCTGCCCATCCCGGACACGAAGACCGAGTGCGCGTACCGCTCGACGGTGCCGGACCGCGCGCACGCCTGCGGGCACGACGTGCACACCACCGTCGTCCTCGGCGCCGGACTCGTCCTCGCCGAGCTGCACCGGCAGGGCCGGCTCCCGCGACCCGTGCGGTTGATCTTCCAGCCCGCCGAGGAGGTGCTGCCCGGCGGTGCCGCCGACGCCATCGAGGGCGGGGCGCTGGACGGGGTCGGACGGATCATCGCCGTGCACTGCGACCCGCGGGTCGACGCGGGCAAGGTCGGGCTGCGCGAGGGTGCCATCACCTCCGCCTGCGACCGGCTGGAGATCTCGCTGGACGGGCCCGGCGGCCACACCGCCCGCCCGCACCTGACCACGGACCTCGTGACCGCCGTCGCCCGGGTCGTCACCGACGTGCCCGCGCTGGTCGGGCGTCGCGTCGACACCCGGGCCGGGCTGGCCGTCACCTGGGGCCGGATCGAGAGCGGCCACGCGCCGAACGTGATCCCGCAGCACGCCGAGCTCTCCGGGACCGTCCGCTGCCTGGACATCGAGGCATGGCGGCAGGCCCCGGACATCGTCGTCGCGGCGATCGACGAGGTCGCCAACCTGCACCGGGCCAAGTCGGAGATCAACTACGTGCGGGGTGTCCCGCCCGTCGTCAACGACGGCGACGTCGCCGGGCTGCTGCGGGACGCCATGGTCGCCCGGCGCGGTGAGACGGCCGTGGAGAGCACCGAACAGAGCCTCGGCGGCGAGGACTTCTCCTGGTACCTCGAGCGGGTGCCCGGCGCGATGGCCCGGCTCGGGGTCCGCCCGCCCGGCGAGCGCACGGTGCGCGATCTGCACCAGGGCGACTTCGACGCGGACGAGTCGGCGATCACCGTCGGCGTCGAGCTCTTCACGGCGGCCGCGCTGCTGGACGCGGCGACCCGCGCTCACTGAGGCAACTCCGGCGAGGCAAGCCGGCGGGGGAACCCGGGCGAAGGGGTGCCGGAAAGGCGCCCCTTCGTCCCCTTGTGTCACCCACCCGTAACCCCGGGGACGCGCTTGTAACCCCGCGTCGGCACGAATCGATAACGGCCCGGAGAAACCCCGTTCCCCTCCGCTTCTACGCGCGTTACTGTGCGCCGGAATCGCCACCGGGAAAGGCTTGTTGGGGAGCCCCTCCTGAACGGCGCCACCAAGGGGAAGCGGGCCGGTCACGGCGCCGTGGGGATGAAGGGGTGCTTGCTATGCGTCTGATATCTCGGAGGACGAGATTCTCCCGGGCCGCGGTGACCGTCGCGGTCGTCGCGCTCGCCGCCGCAGGCTGCGGGAAGTCCAGCACCGACTCGGGGTCGAGCGACACGGAATCCAGCAGCGGCGGCTACTCGGGCAAGGGCATCGGCCTCGCGTACGACATCGGCGGCAAGGGCGACCAGTCCTTCAACGACGCCGCCTACGCCGGTTTCCAGAAGGCCGAGAAGGAATTCAAGATCGGCGGCCAGGACATCGAGCCGCAGGACGGCGAGTCCGACGCGGACAAGGTGCAGCGCCTGACCCAGCTCGCCCAGGCCGGCTACAACCCGGTGATCGGCGTCGGCTTCGCCTACGCGCCGGCCGTCAAGGAAGTCGCCGCCAAGTTCCCGAAGATCACCTTCGGGATCATCGACGACGAGCAGATCCAGGCGAAGAACGTCGCCGACATGGTCTTCCACGAGGAGCAGGCCTCGTACCTGGCCGGTGTCGCCGCCGCCAAGGCCAGCAAGAAGGCGCACATCGGCTTCATCGGCGGCGTGGACATCCCGCTGATCCACAAGTTCGAGGCCGGTTACGTCCAGGGCGCCAAGTCGGTCGACCCGAACATCAAGGTCGAGTCGCAGTACCTGACCGAGACCGCCCAGGAAGGCGGCTTCTCCAGCCCCGACAAGGGCAAGGACGCGGCGAGCGGTCAGATCGAGGCGGGCGCCGACGTCATCTACCACGCGGCCGGTCTCTCCGGTCAGGGCGTGATCACCGAGGCCGCGGCCAAGAAGGTGTGGGCCATCGGCGTCGACTCCGACCAGTACAGCCAGAGCGCGCTGGCGGCGTACAAGGACTACATCCTCGGCTCGGCGCTGAAGAACGTCGGCGGTGCCGTCTACGACCTCGTGAAGTCCGTCCACGCGGGCAAGCCGCTGTCCGGTGTGGTCCGCGGCAGCCTCTCCAACGACGGTGTCGGATTCGCCGACAGCAACCCGAAGTACAAGGCGATGACGGACGTCGTCGCGGCCGTCGACAAGGCCAAGCAGGACATCATCGACGGCAAGATCACGGTAAACACCAAGTAACGGCCCGAAACCCGTTCCGACCGGCTTCGGCTACGCCCTTCCGAGCGTCCTTGCAGCCCATACGCCCCTTGCCTCCCGCAAGGGGCGTACTGCTGTCCGTAACCTGGACCGCGACTGTGGCCACAGCTCGGTAACGGAGCGGACAGAAGGGTTTTTCCGTCTGGTCTACGCGCGTTACGCTGCGGCGGAACCAGCGCCTGGTTTGGGCGCTTGCACAAAGGAGTCAAGTTCCATGCGCCGGGTGTCCCGAATCGCGGTTGCGGGTGTTGCCACCGCAGCTCTCGCCGTGACCGTTTCCGCTTGCGGAAGCTCCTCCACGTCGTCCTCCTCCTCCGACAGCAGTGACAAGAACCTGGGCCTCGCGCTCGCGTACGACGTCGGTGGCAAGGGCGACCAGTCCTTCAACGACGCCGCCACGGCCGGCCTGGACAAGGCCGACAAGGAGTTCGGCTACAAGTCCACCGCGGTCGAGCCGCAGGACGGCGAGTCCGACGCGGACAAGGTGCAGCGCCTGGAGAGCCTTGCCAAGCAGGGCTACAACCCGGTGATCGGCGTCGGCTTCGCCTACGCGCCGGCCGTCAAGGAGGTCGCGGCCAAGTACCCGAAGACCACCTTCGGCATCGTCGACGACGAGCAGATCAAGGCCGACAACGTCGCCGACCTCGTCTTCCACGAGGAGCAGGCCTCCTACCTCGCCGGTGTCGCCGCCGCCAAGGCCACCAAGACCAACACCGTCGGCTTCGTCGGTGGCGTGGACGTCCCGCTGATCCACAAGTTCGAGGCCGGCTTCAAGCAGGGCGTCGAGGACACCAAGAAGGGCGTCACGGTCAAGTCGCAGTACCTGACCGAGACCGCCGCCGAGGGTGGCTTCTCCAGCCCCGACAAGGGTGAGAGCGCCGCCGAGGGCCAGATCGACGCCGGTGCGGACGTCGTCTACGCCGCCGCCGGACTGTCCGGTCAGGGTGTCATCAAGGCCGCCAACGCCCACAAGGTGTGGGCGATCGGCGTCGACTCCGACCAGTACAAGCAGGACGCGCTGAAGGCGTACAAGGACTCGATCCTCACCTCGGCGATGAAGAACGTCGAGGGCGCGGTCTACACGCTGGCCAAGTCCGTCGAGGACGGCAAGCCGGCGACCGGTGTCGTCCGCGGCAGCCTCGAGAACGGCGGCGTGAGCGTGTCGGACTCGAACCCGGCCTTCGCGAGCAACACCGCGATCCAGGACGCGATCAAGAAGGCCGAAGAGGGCATCAAGAACGGCACCATCACGGTGAAGACCTCCTGACCTTCTGTCAGAGGCCTTGGCCAATGGAACGCTGTAATGGCAGCGTTACGGCCACGGAACCGGGCGCGGGAAGGATGTCCTCCCCGCGCCCCGTTCGCGCGGCAGAATGCTCGGAACGGATCGAGACCTGATCAGGATGCCCCCATGGCGGCTATCAAGATCATTCAAGTTCGACCTGATCCGGGCACTATTTAAAGCAGGGGCGCTACGCGCGTAGAGCGGCCCCTTTCCCAAGGAGAGTGCGCCATCGACGCGTCCAGCAGCCCTCCGCTCACCGCACAGTCGACGATCGCGGTAGAGCTGGCGGGGATCACCAAGCGCTTCCCCGGTGTCGTCGCCAACCACGACATCCACCTCGCCGTCCGCAAAGGCACCGTGCACGCCCTCGTCGGCGAGAACGGCGCCGGCAAGTCGACGCTGATGAAGATCCTCTACGGCATGCAGAAGCCGGACGAGGGCACCATCGCGATCGACGGCGAGCAGGTGAGCTTCTCCAGCCCCGCCGACGCCATCGCACGCGGCATCGGCATGGTCCACCAGCACTTCATGCTGGCCGACAACCTGACCGTCCTGGAGAACGTGGTGCTGGGCAGCGAGAAGCTGTACGGCATCGGTGGCAACGCCCGTAAGAAGATCAAGGAGATCTCCGACCGCTACGGGCTCGGCGTGCGCCCGGACTCCCTGGTCGAGGACCTCGGCGTCGCCGACCGCCAGCGCGTGGAGATCCTCAAGGTCCTCTTCCGCGGCGCCAAGACCCTCATCCTCGACGAGCCGACCGCCGTGCTCGTCCCGCAGGAGGTCGACGCGCTCTTCGACAACCTGCGCGAGCTGAAGTCCGAGGGCCTGTCCGTCATCTTCATCTCCCACAAGCTGGGCGAGGTGCTGTCCGTCGCCGACGAGATCACGGTCATCCGGCGCGGCACGACCGTCGGCACGGCCGTCCCCGCCGAGACGACCCCGCGCCAGCTCGCCGAGATGATGGTCGGCAGCGAGCTGCCCACCCCGGAGACCGCCGAGTCCACGGTCACCGACAAGCCCGTCATCCAGGTCGCCAACCTCACCGTGTACGCCAGCGGCGGCGCCTCCCTGGGCGTCGAGGCGGAGCCCACGGCCGGCGGGGTCAGCGGCATGATCTCGCCCGAGGTCGCTCTCGGCGGCGAGGTCAAGAAGGCGCTCGACGACGTCAGCTTCACCATCCACGCCGGTGAGGTCATGGGGATCGCCGGCGTCGAGGGCAACGGCCAGACCGAGCTGATCGACGCGCTGATCGGCACCAAGAACGCCGACTCCGGCACCATCGCCTTCCTCGGCGAGGACATCACCCCCTGGAACACGCGCAAGCGGCGCGAGTCCGGCGTCGGCTACATCCCCGAGGACCGCCACCGCCAGGGCCTGCTCCTGGAGGCGCCCCTCTGGGAGAACCGCATCCTCGGCCATGTCACCGAGGCGCCCAACGCCAAGGGCTTCTGGCTGAACATCAAGGGCGCCCAGGCCGACACCCGCCGGATCGTCGAGGAGTACGACGTCCGCACCCCCGGCATCGACGTCACCGCCGCCTCGCTCTCCGGCGGCAACCAGCAGAAGCTGATCGTCGGCCGCGAGATGAGCCACAACCCGAAGTTCCTGATCGCCGCCCACCCCACCCGGGGTGTGGACGTCGGCGCCCAGGCCCAGATCTGGGACCGCATCCGCGAGGCCCGCCGCGAGGGCCTGGCCGTGCTGCTCATCTCCGCCGACCTCGACGAGCTCATCGGCCTGTCGGACACCCTGCGCGTGATCTACAACGGCACGCTGGTCGCGGACGCCGACCCCGCCACCATCACCCCGGAGGAGCTCGGCTCCGCCATGACCGGCGCCGCGTCCGGTCACCTGGAACACGTGGACGAAGAACGCGCGGACGACGCGGAAACCACCGAGGAAGCTGCCGGTCCGGAGGACGAGGCCCGATGAAGAAGTTCGACAAGGAGCGCGTGCTCCTCGCGGTGGCCGGCCCGGTCATCGCGCTCGTCGCGGCGATCCTGCTGACCTCGGTCGTGCTGATCGCCTCGGGCAAGAGCCCGATCGAGCCGTACACGCTCATGCTGGAGCAGGCCGGCTACTCCGACGTCCAGGTCCTGATCGTCAACCAGGCCTCGATGTACTACGTCGCCGCCCTCGCGGTCGCCATCGGCTTCCGCATGAACCTGTTCAACATCGGCGTCGACGGCCAGTACCGCCTCGCCGCGATGATGACCGCCGTGGTCGGCGCGAACATCGCCCTGCCGTCCTTCCTCCAGATCCCGCTGCTGCTCCTGGTCGGCGTCCTCACCGGCGCCTTCTGGGCCGGCATCGCGGGCGTCCTGAAGGTCACCCGCGGAGTCAGCGAGGTCGTCGCGACGATCATGCTGAACGCGATCGCCACCAGCGTCATCGGCTACCTCACCCTCGACAACATGTGGGGCGTGCAGGTCGGCAACAACAACACCACCGGCATCATGAAGGACTCCGGCTGGGTGCCCGGCATCGACCTCGGCGCGGACGTCGGCGAGATCTACGGCCTGGTCTTCCTCGCCATCGCGCTCGGCATCGTCTACTGGGTCGTCCTCAACCGCACCCGCTTCGGCTTCGACCTGCGCGCCACCGGCGAGTCCGAGACCGCCGCCGCGGCCTCCGGCGTCGACGCCAAGAGGATGGTCCTGACCGCCATGCTCATCTCCGGCGGCATCGCGGGCCTCTCCGGCCTGCCCCTGCTGCTCGGCGACGCGCACACCTACAGCCTGAGCTTCCCCACGGGCCTCGGCTTCACCGGCATCACCATCGCCCTGCTCGGCCGCAACAACCCGGTCGGCATCGCCTTCGCCGCCCTCCTGATCGCCTTCCTCGACAAGGCCTCTCCCGCCCTCGACTACGCGACCCCGGTGGCGTACGAGAAGGAGATCGCCACGATCATGCAGGGCCTCATCGTCTTCGCGGTCGTCATCTCGTACGAGGCCGTACGCCAGTGGGGTCTGCGCCGTCAGCAGAAGCGCGTCGGCGCCGAGCTCGCCGCCGCCGCCCAGAACACCAAGAAGGAGGTGACGGTCTGATGAGCACCACGACCATCGCCAAGCCGCAGGCGAAGCAGCCCGGCAAGGGCGGCCGCAAAATCTCGCTCCCGGTCCTCCTGCTGATCATCGCGGGCGTTCTGGTGCTGACCTCCGTCGTCCGCCTCATCACCGGCGCGGACGGCATCACCTCCACCGGCCAGATGTCCACGGCGCTGCGCCTCGCCGTCCCGATCGGCCTCGCCGGTCTCGGCGGTCTGTGGGCCGAACGCGCGGGTGTCGTCAACATCGGCCTCGAGGGCATGATGATCCTCGGCACCTGGTTCGGCGCCTGGGCCGGCTACCAGTGGGGTCCGTGGACGGGCGTCGCCTTCGGCATCATCGGCGGCGCGCTCGGCGCCGTCCTGCACGCCATCGCGACCGTCACCTTCAACGTGAACCACATCGTCTCGGGTGTGGCCATCAACATCCTGGCCCTCGGCACCACCCGCTACCTGTCGAAGTTCACCTTCGAGAACGCCGACGGCGGCTCCGCCAAGCAGTCCCCGCCGATCGACTCGCTGGGCACCTTCGACGTACCCGGTCTGTCGGGCTGGCTGGACACGCTCAACGAGAAGCACTGGTTCCTGATCTCGGACGTCGCCGGCTTGGTCGGCGGTCTGATCACCGACCTGTCGCCGCTCACCGTCGTCGCCGTCGCCCTCGTCCCGGTCACCTGGTGGGTGCTGTGGCGGACGGCCTTCGGTCTGAGGCTGCGGTCCTGTGGCGAGAACCCGGTGGCCGCCGAGTCCCTCGGCGTCAACGTCTACAAGTACAAGTACATCGCCGTGATCATCAGCGGTGGCTTCGCCGGTCTCGGCGGCGCGTTCCTGTCCATCGTGGCCTCGAACGTCTACCTCGACGGCCAGACCGCGGGCCGTGGCTACATCGGCCTCGCCGCGATGATCTTCGGCAACTGGATGCCGGGCGGCCTCGCCCTCGGCGCGGGCCTGTTCGGCTACACCGACAGCCTCAACCTGCGGGGCGGCACCACCAACGTGCACGCGCTGATCCTGCTCCTCGCGATCATCCTGGTGTTCGGCGCGGCCTACCTGGCATGGCAGAAGAAGTACGTCCCCGCCCTCGTCACCGCGCTGATCTCGGCCCTGATGTTCGTCTGGTACCTCGGCACGGACGAGGTTCCGCGCCAGGTCGTGACGGCCGCGCCGTACGTCGTCACCCTGCTGGTGCTCTCGCTCTCCGCCCAGTCCCTCAGGATGCCCAAGGCGGACGGCATGCCGTACCGGAAGGGGCAGGGCAAGTGACCCCGCCCGCCGCCGGATCAGCCGACACGGTCGACTGGGAGAAGCTGCGTACGGTGGCCCGGGACGCCATGTCCCGGGCGTACGCCCCGTACTCCGGCTTCCCGGTCGGCGTGGCGGCCCTCGTCGACGACGGCCGCATCGTGTCGGGCTGCAACGTCGAGAACGCCTCCTACGGGATCGGCCTGTGCGCGGAGTGCGGGCTGGTCTCGGAGCTCCAGAACACCGGAGGCGGCCGGCTCACGCACTTCACCTGCGTGGACGGCCGCGGCGAGATCCTCGTCCCGTGCGGCCGCTGCCGCCAGCTGCTCTACGAGTTCGGCGGCCCGGAGCTGCTGCTGGAGACGCCGGCGGGAATCCTGCCGCTGGCCGAGATGCTCCCGCAGGCCTTCGGCCCGGGCCACCTCACCGAGTAAGTCCCGTGCGGCCCCTCTGACCGGCGCAGAGGGGCCGCGCGGTTTCTGGAACGTCTTGCCGCACCACCCTGCACCCGCACTGCGGTGCACCATCGGAAGGAAAGCCATGACGCAGTTGTCGATGGATGCCGTCTCCGTCATCCGCACCAAGCGGGACCGCGGTGAGCTCAGCGACGCGCAGATCGACTGGGTCATCGACGCGTACACCGGCGGTGAGGTCGCCGACTACCAGATGGCCGCCCTCAACATGGCCATCCTGCTCAATGGCATGAACCGCCGCGAGATCGCCCGCTGGACGGCCGCGATGATCGCTTCCGGTGAGCGCATGGACTTCTCGGCGCTGTCCCGTCCGACGGCCGACAAGCACTCCACGGGCGGCGTCGGCGACAAGATCACGCTCCCGCTGGCCCCGCTGGTGGCGGCCTGCGGCGCGGCGGTCCCGCAGCTCTCCGGCCGGGGTCTCGGCCACACCGGCGGCACCCTGGACAAGCTGGAGTCGATCCCGGGCTGGCGCGCG
The DNA here is from genome assembly GCF_045041255.1 of Streptomyces sp. NBC_00080. Taxonomy (NCBI): domain Bacteria; kingdom Bacillati; phylum Actinomycetota; class Actinomycetes; order Kitasatosporales; family Streptomycetaceae; genus Streptomyces; species Streptomyces sp. NBC_00080. The sequence continues at coordinate 3,670,508 of NZ_CP108235.1, read as the reverse complement.
CTGCTGTCGAACGAGGAGATGCTGCACGTCCTGGACACGACCGGCGCGGTGATCTGCGCGGCGGGCGACGGCCTGGCCCCGGCCGACAAGAAGCTGTACGCGCTGCGGGACGTCACGGGCACGGTGGAGGCGATCCCGCTGATCGCCTCGTCGATCATGTCGAAGAAGATCGCGGAGGGTACCGGCTCCCTGGTCCTCGACGTGAAGGTCGGCACCGGAGCCTTCATGAAGACCATCGAGGACGCGCGTGAGCTGGCCTCGACGATGGTCGGCCTCGGCACCGACCACGGCGTGAAGACGGTCGCCCTGCTGACCGACATGTCCACCCCCCTCGGTCTCACGGCCGGCAACGCCCTCGAGGTCCGCGAGTCGGTCGAGGTGCTGGCCGGCGGCGGCCCGGCGGACGTGGTGGAACTGACGATCGCGCTCGCCCGCGAGATGCTCGACGCGGCCGGCGTGAAGGACGCGGACCCGGCGAAGGCGCTGGCCGACGGCTCGGCGATGGACGTCTGGCGCCGCATGATCGCGGCCCAGGGCGGCGACCCGGACGCCCCGCTTCCCACGGCGAAGGAACAGCACGTGGTGACGGCGGGCGCCTCGGGCGTCCTGACCCGCCTCGACGCCTACGACATCGGCATCGCCGCCTGGCGCCTCGGCGCGGGCCGGGCCCGCAAGGAGGACCCGGTGCAGGCGGGCGCGGGCGTCGAACTCCACGCCAAGCCCGGCGACACGGTCACGGCGGGCCAGCCCCTGCTGACCCTGCACACGGACACCCCGGAGCGCTTCGCGTACGCACTCGAGGCGGTGACGGGCTCGTACGACATCGGCGCGGCCGGCACCGGGTTCACCGCGTCCCCCGTGGTGCTGGAGCGCATCGCCTGAACGGATCGCCCGGCGGCGGATCGCCCGCTTTCGATGAGTCGGGCGCCCCGCGCCGGTCTACCGATCGTGGAATCGACGACACCGCCCGTGTTCACCCTGACAGGCCCCGTCACCCGCCCCCGGGTGACCGGGCTCGTCGACGACGTGCGGGCGTTGATGGAGGCCACCGGCGCCGCCGTCGTCGTCTGTGACGTCGCCGGGATCGGGCCGCCGGGGCTCACCGCCGTCGACCTGCTGGCGCGGCTCCAGCTGGCCGCGCGGCGGGCCGGGGGACACCTGCGGCTGCGTGCCCCCGACCCGGCCCTACGCGCCCTGCTCGACCTCGTCGGTCTCCGCTTCGAGGTGGAGGGGGAGGCCGAAGAGGGGGAACCAGCGCTGGGTGTCGAGGTAGAAGTGGAACCCGGTGAGGCGGCCGTCTGAGATCTCCAGGACCTGGATCGCCCACGGGGTGAATCCGCCCTTGTCGGGGTCCGGCTTGTACTGGGCGAAGCCCGGCAGGCCGTTGACCTGGACCGGCAGCAGGCGCGAGCCCTCGCACGCGGAGCCGAGCGTGGTCATGAAGCCGGTGATGTCGTCGTGGCCGGTCAGCCACAGGTCGAACGGCGGCATCGTCATGATGGCGTCCTCGTGGAGGAGGGCCGTCAGCGCCGTCATGTCATAGCCCTCGAAGGCCGCCACATAGCGGTCGAGCAGTTTCCGCTGCTCCTCGTCCAACGGGTCGGACACCGCCGCGTCCGCGCCGGCGGTCTCCCGCTCGGACAGGGTCGCCCGCGCCCGCTGGAGCGCGCTGTTGACCGAGGCGACCGAGGTGTCGAGCAGCTCGGCGACCTCGCTCGCCCTCCACGCCAGCACCTCCCGCAGGATCAGCACCGCCCGCTGTTTCGGCGGCAGCTGCTGCAGCGCGGCCATGAACGCCAGGCGCACCGACTCCTTGGCGACCGCCGCCTCGGCCGGGTCCTCCACCGTCGGCAGCACACGGGCGTCCGGCATCGGCTCCAGCCAGGTGTTGTCGGGGCGGGGCGAGAGCGCCGCCCGGGCGAGCGGGGTGGACTCGGAGAGGTCCATCGGCCGGGCCCGCTTGTTGCCGGCCGTCAGCATGTCCAGACAGACGTTCGTCGCGATCCGGTACAGCCACGAGCGCAGACTGGAGCGGCCCTCGAACTTCGCGTAGCTCCGCCAGGCGCGGACCAGGGTGTCCTGCACCGCGTCCTCGGCCTCGAAGGAGGAGCCGAGCATGCGGTAGCAGTAGCCGGTCAGTTCCGTCCGGTGCTTCTCCAGTGCGACGTCGATGTCGGTCGTCGTCGCCGTGCTGTTGCCCATCGTCCACCCACCCCTGTGGCCGTTCTTTCACGCGTCTTCGCGCCCAGCACTTCGGAAGCTACCGCAGCCCACTGACAATGGCCCGCCGAGTCGGCAAAGGCCCAGGCAGAAGGCGTGGGGACAGCACATGGAAGGCGCCCGCAAGGGCCCCGGAAGGCGCTCTCAGACCAGCTGCTTCACGGACATCAGCAGGTGCCGATGGGCCTCGGGCGCGTCCGCCGCGCCGAGCAGCGCCCGCTGGCCCGTCCCCAGCAGCTCCACCCGCAGCCTCGGCGCCTCGAAGGAGGTCAGCGCCTCCAGCAGGTAGACCGGGTTGAAGGCCACGGTCACCTCCTCGGCGCCGGTCAGCCCGGCGGGCAGCCGCTGTGCGGCCACGTCGTCGCCGTACCCGGCGCGCAGCAGGACGGACCCGGCCGAGAAGTCCAGCCGTACCGGGCTGTTCGCCTCCGCCACCACCGCCACTCTCCGTACGGCCTCCGTCAGCGCCCCGCCGTCCACCTCGGCGACCGCTGCCCCCGCCATGTCGAACAGCTTCCCGTAGGCGGGCAGCCGTCCGTCCAGCCGTCGGACCACCGTCCGCGTCCGCCCGCCCTCGAACCCGATCGGACCGGCCCCCGAGGCGCCGTCGAGCCCGACCCGGACGGTCCCGCACCGGGCCAGCGACCGGGTCACGTCCAGCAGCCGCCGGGCCGGTACGAGCGCCTCCGCCACTCCTTCGGCGGCGGCCTGCGGCTTCCACTCCAGCCGTCGCACCGCGTACCGGTAGCGGTCCGACGCCGACAGCGTCATCTCGTCGCCGTCCAGGTGCAGTTGGACGCCGGTCAGGACCGGCAGCGTGTCGTCGCGGCCCGCCGCCACCGCGACCTGGGCGACGGCGGTCGCGAACGCGGCCGCGTCCACGGTGCCGTACGCCCGCGGCGGCTCGGGCGGGGTGGGGTACTCCTCGCGCGGGAGCGTCGACAGGCCGAAACTGGTGCCGCCCGCCTCGACCGTGAACCGGGTGCCGGCCACGGCGCAGCTCACCGGCCCGTCCGGCAGCACCTTGCAGATGTCGAGGAGCCGGCGGCCGAGCACGAGCACCCGGCCCGCCGCACCGACCTCGGCGTCGGTCTCGATCCGCGCCGCCGTCTCGAAGTCGAACCCCGACACGGTCAGCCGGCCCTCCGCCGCGTCCAGCAGCAGCCGCCCAGCACGGGCACCGGCGTACGGGCGGGCAGCGCGCGGGCCGCCCAGGCCACCGCCTCGGCGAGGTCACCGCGGTCGATCCGGAACTCCATCAAAAACCCCCTGCTCGTACCGGTCGTCGCGCGGAGGCTATGCGCCACCACTGACAACCGGCCCCGAGCAGGGGGAGGACCGCGGGACGGCCGCGGGACGATCAGTGAGCGGCGACCAGCGTCTCCCGGCGGGCCGCCCGGGTCCCGAACACCGTGATCGTCACGACGCCGAGCACCGCCAGGACGCCCACGCAGACCGTGCCGGCCCAGCCGCCCGAGTGGAAGGCCAGCGCGCCGACCGTGGAACCGGCGCTGGAGCCGATGTAGTACGCGGACTGGTAGAGGGCGGAGGCCTGGGCGCGGCCGGTCGTCGCCGTCTTGCTGACCGCCGAGGAGGCCACCGCGTGCCCCGCGAAGAAGCCCGCCGTGATCAGGACCAGGCCGAGCAGGACCAGGGCCAGCGAGTCCGCCAGCGACAGCAGCAGTCCGGTGGCCGTGGTGCCGCCCGCCAGGTACAGCGCGCCGCGCCGGCCGAGCCGGCCGACCAGCCGGCCCGCCGTCGACGCCGACACCGTGCCCACCAGGTACACCAGGAAGATCGAGCCGACGATGCCCTGGGGGAGGGAGAACGGGGCCTCCGTCAGCCGGTAGCCGATCACCGTGTACACGCCGCCGAAGACCGTCATGAACAGCGCGCCGATCGCGTACAGGCGGCACAGCAGCGGGTTGGCGAGGTGCTCGCGGACCGTGCCGATCAGCACGCGGGGCGCCAGTGAACCCGCCTTGAAGTGCCGGGGCGCCGGCAGCAGCAGGCGGAAGGCGATCGCGCAGGCCACCGCGAGGGCGCCGATGACCCCGACGGCCACCCGCCAGCCCCACTCCTGCGCCACCCAGCCGGTGATGACCCGCCCGCTCATCCCGCCGACGCTGTTGCCCGCCACGAACAGGCCGATCGCCGTGACGAGCGCCTTCGGCCGGACCTCCTCGGCGAGATACGCGGTCGCCGACGCCGGGAGACCGGCCAGCGCCGCGCCCTGCACCGCCCGCAGCACGACCAGCGTGCCCAGCGAGGGCGCGAACGGGACCAGCATGCCCACGCCGACCGCGACACCCAGCGAGGCCGTCATGACCGTACGGCGGCCGTAGCGCTCCGACAGGGCGCTCATCGGGAGCACGAACAGCGCCAGTCCGCCGGTCGCCGCCGCCACCGTCCAGCTCGCCTGGCTCGCCGCCACCCCGAAGTCGGTGGAGATCAGCGGCAGGAGCGCCTGCGTGGAGTACAGCAGGGCGAAGGTGGCCACACCGGCGAGGAAGAGCGCGAAGCTCATCCGGCGGTAGCCGGGGCCGCCGGGGGCCAGACGGGAGTCGGCGGACAGGGGAGTGGAGGAGACGGAGGCGGAGGACGCGGCGCCCACGATCGTGGACGCCCCGGTACTGGCGGGAGACATGCCTCGAAGTTACGTACGCCCCCGCTCATCCGTCCAATGCATGGAATCGTCATAATCGTTCCCATGGTGCATCAGCAGAGGTCAGCAGCTCGCCTGTCACCGTCCAGTGACACAGAAGACATGGCGGACATGGCAGCCATGTCGAGGATGCTGGCCCCCCGGCTCGCGTACTTCGCCGGGGTCGCCCGTACCGAGCACGTCACGCGCGCCGCGCAGGAGATGCAGGTCCCGCAGTCGACGCTGTCCCGGGCCATGGTCCGCCTCGAACAGGACCTGGGCGTCGACCTGTTCGCCCGGCACGGCCGCACGGTCTCCCTCACCCCGGCCGGGCGCACCTTCCTCGCCTCCGTCGAGCGGGCACTCGGTGAGATCGAGCGGGGCGCCGACGAGGTCCGGGCGGACGCCGACGCGGCCACCGGCAAGGTCGCCTTCGGCTTCCTGCACACCATGGGAGCGGAGACCGTCCCCGGGCTGATCCACGCCTTCCGCGCCGATCACCCGCGCGTCCGCTTCAGCCTGGTCCAGAACTACGGCGAGGCGATGCTCGAGCGGCTGCGGGCGGGGGAGCTGGACCTCTGTCTGACCTCCCCCGTCCCGGACGCCCCCGACCTGGTGGCCCGCCGCCTCGACGAGCAGAAGCTGCGCCTGGTCGTCCCCGCCGACCACCGTCTCGCCGCCCGTAGGCGGGTCCGCCTCGCCGAGGCCGCCGACGAGACCTTCGTGACCCTGGAACCGGGCTACGGCCTGCGCCGGATCACCGACGACCTCTGCAAGGAGGCCGGCTTCCGGCCCCGGATCGCCTTCGAGGGCGAGGAGGCGGAGACCCTGCGCGGACTGGTGGCGGCGGGGCTCGGGGTGGCGCTGCTGCCGCCGCCCGCCGTGGCCCGCCCGGGAGTGGTGGAGCTGACGGTCACGGCCCCGCGGGCCGCCCGCGAGATCGGCGTGGCCTGGCTGGACGGACATCCGGACACCCCGCCCGTGGCGGCCTTCAAGAAGTTCCTGCTGTCCAGGAGGGGCAACCTGCTGCCGGACTGAGGGCCGTGCCTCACGGGCGGCCCGGGCGCCGTAACGAGCTGCCGAACCCCACGGCCAACGGCATCCGCAGCCCCAGCGGCGGCGGGGCGGCGAGCGCGTCCTCCACCGGCCGGGAGAGCGCCCGGCCGAACAGCGCGCCCATGACGAAGTCCTCGGCCAGCGCGAGGACTTCACCGCGGTACTGATGCAGCCCGTGGCCGTCGGAGTGCACCTCGAACCGGCACACGTCCCGGTTCGCCTTCTTCGCCCGTGCCGCGAGCCGGAACGACAGTTCGGGGTCGCAGCGCTCGTCCTTGGTGCCGTGCACGATCAGCACCCGCCGCCCGGCCAGCTGCTTCACCGGTTCGGGTGGAGCGGCCATGTCCTCCTCCGGCAGCCAGGGAGCGATCGCCAGCACGGAGTTGACGGCCTCGTGACCGCCCGTCCGCAGCGCGGCCCGCGCGCCCATGTCGACGCCGGTCAGGCACACCGGGACGTCTCCGTAACGCCGTACGGCCTCGTCGGCCGCCCAGGCCGCGTCGGCCGCGAGATGCGCCTCGCTGCCGTTCCAGCCGCGGTAGCGGTAGTGCACGGCGTGCACGGCGAGGCCCTCCTCGCGTCCCGCCCGGGCCAGCCTGCGCCCCAACCCCCGTACGGAGGCGGCCGCCCACACGGCGGACGGCCTCCGGCTGGACACCTCCTCGCCGCCCGGGAGCAGCAGCACCACCCCGCTCACCGCCGTCGGCGCGGGGCCGAGCGCCTTCCCCAGCCGGACCGTCCGAACCGGCGTCACATCCTGTGCCATGACAGAACAGTGTCAGAAGCGCCGTTGTACTCCACCTGTCCGGGCGGTCACCGTTACGTATCGGCGGAGTTGTACAGCGCGCCGTCTACGCGCGTAGGAGTTAGAGTGCGGAAATGACGAGCCAGAGCACCCAGGCGGGCATCACCCCGAGCTCGGACCAGATCCGGCGGGCACCCAAGGTTCTGCTGCACGACCATCTCGACGGCGGGCTGCGTCCCGGCACGATCGTCGACCTCGCCCGGGACGCCGGGTACGCCCAACTTCCCGAAACCGACCCCGACAAGCTCGGCACCTGGTTCAGGGAGGCCGCCGACTCCGGTTCGCTGGAACGGTACCTGGAGACCTTCTCGCACACCGTCGGCGTGATGCAGACCCGCGACGCGCTCGTCCGGGTCGCCCGCGAGTGCGCCGAGGACCTCGCCGAGGACGGTGTCGTCTACGCCGAGGTGCGCTACGCGCCGGAACAGCACCTCGACGGCGGACTGAGCCTCGAAGAGGTCGTCGAGGCCGTCAACGAGGGCTTCCGGGAGGGTGAGCGCACGGCCCGGCGCAACGGCCACCGCATCCGCGTCGGTGCCCTGCTCACCGCCATGCGGCACGCGGCCCGCGCCCTGGAGATCGCCGAACTCGCCAACCGCTACCGGGACCTGGGGGTCGTGGGCTTCGACATCGCGGGCGCGGAGGCGGGCTTCCCGCCCACCCGACACCTCGACGCCTTCGAGTACCTGAAGCGCGAGAACAACCACTTCACCATCCACGCCGGCGAGGCCTTCGGGCTGCCGTCGATCTGGCAGGCCCTCCAGTGGTGCGGCGCCGACCGGCTCGGCCACGGGGTGCGCATCATCGACGACATCGAGATCGCCGCCGACGGCAGTGTGAAGCTCGGCCGGCTCGCCTCCTACGTCCGCGACAAGCGCATCCCGCTGGAACTGTGCCCCAGCTCCAACCTGCAGACCGGAGCGGCCGCCTCCTACTCCGAGCACCCCATCGGCCTGCTGCGCCGGCTGCACTTCCGGGCCACCGTCAACACCGACAACCGTCTGATGTCCGGCACCAGCATGAGCCGCGAATTCGAGCACCTTGTCGACGCGTTCGGCTATACGCTCGACGACCTCCAGTGGTTCTCCGTCAATGCTATGAAGTCAGCATTCATTCCTTTCGATGAACGACTTGCCATGATCAGTGACGTGATCAAGCCCGGATATTCCGAGCTGAAGTCCGAATGGCTGTTCCAGCAGACCGCCTCCACCAGCGGTTCTGCGGGTACCGAAGGCTGAGTAGCGGTTTTCCGGGGCACGGAATGCGGGCGGGTGTTCACCATCCGTCCGCATTTCGATGTTTGCCGCCGACCCCTCTCCGTGTTTACGGTCGAGAACCGCTCAGTTCCCCGTATCCCATTCGAGGACGCATTCATCATGAAGCAGTCTGCTGCCAAGACCCTCGGTGTCGCCGCTCTCGGTGCCGCCTTCGCCGCAGTCGGTGCGGGCGCCGCGAACGCCGCCCCGGCCGTCCCGGACGCCACGCAGGCCCTGGACGGTGTCACCAGGACGCTGCCGGCGGAGAAGCTGACCTCGGCGCTGCCCGCGGCCGGTGAGGTGCTGACGCAGGCCCAGCCGGCGCTCGGTGCGGGTCTGACCGCCGTGCAGCCGGTCGCCGAGAAGGTGCTCGCCGAGGGGCCGACCGCGCCCGTCTCCGGTCTGCTCGGTGGCCTGCCGCTCAAGGGCCTGCCGACGCACGGCCTGCCGGTGAACGGCATCCCGCTGGGCTGAACGGCACCGCCCGTCACGCACGACACGCCGTCGGGGCGCACCCGGAAACACCGGGCGCGCCCCGACGGCGTTGCTGTGGACGGCCTCACCAGGCCGTGCGCGCCGCCTTCTCCTCCGACGGCAGCAGGACCCACAGCGCTATGTAGAGCAGGAACTGCGGGCCGGGCAGCAGGCAGGAGAGCACGAAGATCACGCGCATCGTGGTCGCGGAGGTGCCGAAGCGCCGGGCCAGCGCGGCGCACACTCCGCCGATCATGCGGCCGTTGGTGGGGCGAGCGAGGCTGGACATCTGCGGCTCCTTCGCGAGCGATGGGGGCCCCACCCGCTCGAGCGAAGTCGAGAGGGGGGCGGAGGCGGCCCCTGTGGCCCCTCCATCTGTCTTCCACGCTACGGTGACGAAGGGGACGAAGCGTCGCTCTACGGTGCGACCCCGACCCTGGGAATCCTCGGGGTCAGACCCTGAGCGGCCTCCTCCTGACGGACCGCGGCCCGTCCCCGGCGCTCGTCCCTGCGGCGCAGCCACGCGCGTGCCGTCGGCACCACCGCGACATGCGCCAGCGCCACGCCCAGGGTGTTCAGCAGCATCGAGTCGACGTCCACGACCTGACCGGGCACCCCGGTCTGCAACAGCTCGATACCCAGCGACAGCAGGGCGCCGGCCGTGACCGTACGGATCAGGGAGGCGAGCGGCGAGACCCGGAGCCTGCCGTGCACCAGCGGCAGCAGAAAGCCCAGCGGGGCCAGCAGCCCCAGCCCCTCGCCGATCCGCCGGGCCGCCTCGGGCCAGCCCAGTCTCAGGTCGGCCCGGATCCCGTCGAACGGATGGAGGTTGGCCGGCACCACCCAGGGGACGTTGAGCGGGCGCAGCGCGACCCAGGCGACGAACACGAGATGGGCGGCCAGGAGGAGAATCCCGGTCGCGCGGATGCGGATCGCGGCGCTGCCGCCGATGGAGCCTTGACGCTGCACGCCCCCCAAGACGCGACCCCCGGCACGATCGGTTCCGGCCCGTCCCCCGACACCGGAACGAGTCACCCGCCCCGCCCGGCCGCCACGGCCTTCCGACAGACGGTGACCTGCGACGACCACGGCCGGCGGGCGCCACGTGAGGCGTCCGCCACACCGGCCGGACGCCCGGTCCGGGTCAGCCGCCGTCGGTGACCGCCGAGGACGGGGGCTCCGTGCTGCCGGGGCGGGAGCGGACCTCGTCGGTGCACTCGTAGCGGCGCAGCGGGTCGGAGCCGGGGCCGCCCAGCACCACCTTGCCGTCGCCCTCGGCCGCCGCCGAGTCGGAGAACGTACAGACGAGCTGGGCGAGGGCGTACGAGGTCAGGTCGCCGGGCGGGGTGCTCAGCCGCAGCGCGTCGTCGGGGTCGTTCGCACCGGGCCCGCGGACCGTCATGCCGCCGCGCACGTCCGTCGTGTACCCGGCCTCCTTCTCGCCCGTCGACGGCGACTCGGCGAGCTGGTCGAGCAGGCCCTGCGCCACCAGGACCCGCCGCTCGAAGTCCGCCGCGCCGTTCGGCACCCGCACGGACCGGTCGACGGTCACCAGCGACGAACCGCACAGCAGGAACACCTGCACCGGCACTCCCGCCCGGGCGGACTGTGACGTCACGTCCGGCTCGGTGAGCGAGCAGCGCGCCCGGGAGGGGGCGGGCCCGAAGTCGGTCGGCACCTCGGTCGCCCGGATCCCGCAGCCGGCGAGCAGACCGGCCAGCACGGGCACGGCGAGCAGCCGTCGTACCGTCGCACGGCGCATGGTCACTACGCGTCCCCCTTGTCCTGCACGGACTTCCCGGACTTCCCGGACTGCACGGGCACGGAGTGGACGGACGGCGTCGGCCGCGCGGCCCGCTCGTCCTCCTCGCCGCCCTGCTCCGCCGCCTCCAGGACGCCCCGGGGCAGCCGCAGCGTGAACACCGCACCGCCCTCCGGGGAGTTGGCGGCGGTGATCTCGCCGCCGTGGATGTGGGCGTTCTCCAGGGCGATGGACAGACCGAGCCCGCTGCCCTCGGAGCGCGGCCGGGAGGCGCTCGCCTTGTAGAACCGGTCGAAGACGTGCGGCAGCACCTCCTCGGGGATGCCCGGCCCGTGGTCGCGCACCGAGATGACGACCGCGTCGTCCGCCGCCGACACCGACACCCGCACCGGCGAACCGCCGTGCTTGAGCGCGTTGCCGATGAGGTTGGCGAGGATCACGTCCAGCCGGCGCGGGTCGAGCAGGGCGTGGATGCCGCGCTCGGCGTCCAGGTCGACGGCGTCCAGCCAGGCGCGCGCGTCGATGCAGTGGGTGATCTGGTCGGCGACATCGACGTCGTCCAGGACCAGCCGCGCCGTACCGGCGTCGAAGCGGGTGACCTCCATCAGGTTCTCGACGAGGTTGTTCAGCCGCCGTGTCTCGCTGACGACCAGCCGCACCGCGGGCTCGATCATCGGGTCGATGCTGCCCGACTCGGCGTCCAGCTCCTCCTCCAGCACCTCCGCGACCGTGGTGATGGCGGTCAGCGGAGTCCGCAGCTCGTGCGACATGTCGGCGACGAACCGCCGCGAGGCGTTGTCCCGCGCGGCCATGTCGGCGACCCGCTTCTCCAGGGACTCCGCGGCCCGGTTGAACGTCCGTGACAGATCGGCGAGTTCGTCCGTCCCGGAGACCCGCAGCCGGGTGTCGAACCGGCCCTCGCCGAGCCGCCGCGCCGCGACGCCCAGCCGGTGCACCGGCTTCAGCACGGTGGTCCCGGCGGCCTGAGCGAGCAGCGCGGCCCCGATCAGCGCCAGGCCGGTGGCGATCCCCAGCGACCAGGCCAACGAGTTGAGGTCCTTGGCCTCCGGCTCCAGCGACTTGCGCATGTACCCGGTCGGCCCGCCCCCGTTCACCTGCGTCCCGGCCACCAGATACGGCGTTCCGTGGTCGACGACCCGCTGCCAGTACAGGTGGTACGGCGCCGTGTTGCCGCCCGTGACGTCCTGCCGCTTGTTCACCGCCGTACGCAGCGCCCCGGGCACGTCCTCCAGCGAGAACCCGTTGAGGCCGCCCGAGTTGCCGTAGACGGTCTTGCCGCCGGAGTCCTCGCCCACCAGCAGCACGCTGAAGCGCTGGCTGCTGTTGGCCATCTGCCCGGCGGTGTGCTGGAGCTCGTCCTGCGACGGATGCTCGGGCAGCGAACCCGCCCGGTTCTCCATCTCCTGCTCGAAGTCCCGCAGCACCGCACCCTGGGTACGGGTCAGCACGGCCTCGCGGTTGAGCCAGTACGCGATGCCGGACGCGGACACCGCGGCGGTCAGCGCCACCGCCCCGAAGACGACGACGAGCCGCAGCCGCAGGCTGGTGAAACGCAGCCGCGAAAGCCTTCCCTTACGCGCCGCGGACCAGCCGCGGAGCCCCCCTTGCCGCTGTGTCACTGAGGGGCGTCCAGGCGGTAGCCGACGCCGCGCACGGTACGGATCAGGACCGGGGACGACGGCACGTCCTCCACCTTGGCCCGCAGCCGCTGGACACAGGCGTCCACCAGCCGCGAGTCGCCCAGGTAGTCGTGCTCCCACACCAGCCGCAGCAGCTGCTGCCGGGACAGGGCCTGCCCAGGCCGCCGGCTCAGTTCGAGCAGCAGCCGCAGTTCGGTCGGCGTGAGCTGCAGATCCTCGCCGTTCTTCGTCACCGTCATCGCCGCGCGGTCGATGACGAGACTGCCGAACGTCGCCGAATCGCTCGACTCGCGCTCTCCACGCCGCAGCACGGCCCGGATCCGGGCGTCCAGCACCCGGCCCTGCACGGGTTTGACGACGTAGTCGTCGGCGCCGGACTCCAGCCCGACGACCACGTCGATGTCGTCGCTGCGCGCGGTCAGCAAGATGATCGGCAGTTGGTCGGTGCGCCGGATGCGCCGGCACACCTCGAATCCGTCGATGCCGGGCAGCATCACGTCCAGCACGATGAGATCCGGCCGCTGCTCGCGCAGCAGCTTCAGACCGTCCTCACCGCTGGCAGCGGTGGCCACCCGGTGTCCCTGGCGCGTCAGTGAGAGCTCCAGGGCCGTACGGATGGCGTCGTCGTCCTCGATCAGCAACAGGGAAGGCACGGGCTCATTCTGGCCCATGAGGGGGCTGTCGTTCGACCTGTGGGTCGGTGGTGAGGCGCCAGAGGGAGATGGTTTCCGCGGCGCGGGCCGAGTGCGGGGGGTCGGACACATCACGCGAACGCCTGTGCCGGGGCCGTACACCGGTACGGCCCACAGCCCGCAGACCTGCGGTTTCGACCAGCCGGAGCAGCTCCTCGCGGGTGCGCAGACCGAGGTGTTCGGCCACATCGGACAGGATCAGCCGGCCCTCGCCGCCCGGCCGCAGGTGCCGCCAGGAACCCGCCCGACATCGCGCTGTCCTCGTCGTACACCCCCGGTTCCAGGGCGGCGGTCGGCCGGTGTCGCCTACCGCGGACGGACGGTGGTGCGGGCCGCGCGCGACTTCGAGGTGTCGTGGCCGGTGGCGAACACCGCGTTCACGGCCGCGGCCGAGGCTGTGCTGCCGAAGGACACGCCGCCGGTGACGCGCCTGGGGATCGACGAGACCCGACGCGGGAAGGCGAAGTTCCGCCGAGATACATAAAGGATTCATATAAAATTGCTATGCTTCAGGCATGAGTCGCCGAGACGCCGCGCACGGCGCTTCCGATGCCATCGGGTCAGCCCTCTACGGTCTGGCCACCAGGGCCGTGAGACGCCTTCCCCGCGACATGAGCCTGACGTCCGCCGCCACCTTGGCCACCCTGGACAAGACCGGCCCTCGACGGATCACCGATCTGGCGGTGGCCGAGGGCGTCACCCAGCCCGCGATGACCGTCCTGGTCCGGGTGATGGAGGAATCCGGGCTGGTCGAGCGGAAGGGCGATCCGTCCGACAAGCGGGTCACGCTGGTGTGCCTGACCGAGGCCGGCGCGTCTTACGTCCGGACGCGACGCCAGGCGGGCATCGACGCGTACGCGCGGTTGATCGACGGACTCACCGGTGACGAGGTCGAGGCCTTGGCGGCAGCCCTTCCGGCGCTGCTGCATCTGGCGGAGCTCGAAAGCCACGCCCGAGAGGAGTCGGACCGGTGACCGCGGCCCAGGCTCATGACCAGCCCATGAGCACTGCCCTGATACCTCCCGAGGCACGTCTGCTGGTCCCCGCCCTGATGTTCATCGCCCTGGTCGTGGCGGCGGTCGCCAGCCTCGGGACGCCGCTCATCACCAGCGTGGCGACCACGTTCCACGTCTCCCTCGACAGTGCGCAGTGGACGCTGACCATCGCCCTGCTCAGCGGCGCCGTCGCCACACCCGTCCTCGGCCGGCTCGGAGCCGGTCCGCACCGGCGGGCCACGATTCTCGCCACGCTGGCGATCGTCGTCGTCGGCGGCGCGCTCACCGTGCTGCCGCTGCCGTTCGCCTGGCTGCTCGTGGGCAGAGCGGCCCAAGGCGTCGGACTCGGTCTCACGGCGCTGATGATGGGCGTGGCCCGCGACCATCTTCCCGAGGAGCGCAGCGCGGCCACGATCGCCCTGATCTCAGTGGTCTCCATCATCGGAGCCGGCGTCGGCTACCCGCTGGCCGCGCTGCTCGCCGAGTTCGGCGGACTGCGGGCCGCCTACGGCCTCGGCCTGCTCGTCACCGCCATCGCCTTCGTGACCGCGTGGCGCTCCATGCCCGCAGCTCCCGAAGGCCGCTCCGCTCACGTGAACGTGGCCGGTGCGCTCGTCCTGGCGGGTGGACTGTTCCTCGTCCTGTTCCTGGCCGGAGAGAGGAGCCTGTGGAGCCGACACCTCGCCGTGGCGGTGACCCTTGCCGTCGCCGCCGTACTCCTGCTCTTCGTCTGGACCGTTTCCGAACTGCGAACCAAGACGCCCCTGGTCGACGTCCGGGCGGTACGGCACCCGGCGGTCGCCGGGGCGAACATCGCCATGCTCGTCGGCGGGAGCGGCATGTACCTCCTGCTCACGCTCATCACCCGCTACGCGCAGACGCCGCACAGCGCCGGCTACGGCTTCGGACTGACCACCTTCGTGGCGGGGCTGGTCCTCATCCCGTTCTCCGTGCTGGGGTTCGTCGCCGGCAAGCTCACGCCGCGGGTCCGCGAACGGATCGACGGCCCCCTGCTCCTGGCCGGCAGCGCCGCCATCGTCGGCGGCGGGTTCGTCCTGTTCGCCACCGCCCGGTCCAACCTGGCCGAACTGCTCGCGGCCATGGGCGTGCTGGGCTTCGGCGTCGGCAGCTTCTCGGCCGCCATGCCCGGCGTCATCCTGGCCGTCACCCCCAAGAGCGAGACGTCGAGCGCCATGAGCCTCAACTACGTCGTCCGCAGCGTCGGGTACTCCCTGGGCAGCGCCATCGGCGGTCTGGTCCTGGCCGCCGGGACCGCCACGGGCCGCCTCTTCCCGAACGACGACGCCTACACGACCGCGGCGCTGGTCGGCGTCGCCGCGATGGCGATCACGACGATGGCCTGCCTCGCCCTCGCCCGCCGACGCTCACCCGAAACCAATCCGAACACAGGAGATACCGTGGTCAAGGGCTATTGGGTCAGCGTCTACCGCACCATTGCGGACCCCGAGAAGCTGGCTGCCTACAACAAGCTGGCTGGTCCCGCCGTAAGAGCCGCAGGCGGGCGGCTGCTCGCCCGCGGCGGCCGGGTCGTCGCACACGACGCCGGAATCGCCGAGCGCACCGTCCTGATCGAGTTCGACAGCTTCGAACAGGCGGTCGCCGCACGTGCGAGTGCGGCCTACCAGGAGGCACTGGCCGCACTCGCTGACGGCGTCGAGCGCGACTTCCGCATCATCGAAGGCCTCGACTGACGATCGAGGCCGCGTCGGCGACGAACACGAAGCCGACTGCGGGGATCACCCCGGCCCGTCAGCGCGCCGCACCGTCGCGAACAGCGTCAGGCAGGTGGCATCGGCGGTGATGTCCGGTCCAGGCGGAACCCGCGCCCGGCCCGGTGCGGGCGCCCTGCCGGGAGTCACCCCGGCAGGGTCCCGCGGGGACCTGCGCGGACCAGGTCAACTGCCGTACCCCGGACGCCTGTGGACGGTCTGTGGAGTTGTCGTGACAGGCCCCTGTGACAGGTCTGTGACAGTCGGCGGACACGGCGATGAAGTGCCCCGGGCAATCTTTTGGTCACGGGCAAGGCGACGCCGAAACACAGCGGAGCCGGACCGGCGCAGGAGACCGAACACCGGAAGTCCACGACGGGGGGCGCGAGATGAACACGCTGCACGGTATGAGCACCAACGCAGTCGCAGTCGTCACGCGTCTGCACGACGTACACCGGGGTTCCGAGAAGTCCGGTGCCGTGAGCGGGCGGGGGTGCGCTCGCGGCACCGGGCGACAGCACACCGCCTTCATGACGGTGGTGGACACGGGGGAACAGGCGGCTCACGGGGGAGCCGCGTACAGGGAGGACACGGGGGAGCGTCGCTCGCTGTCCGAGGCGGAGTTCACCGCCTACGTCCAGGAGCGCCGCGCCTCCCTGTACGCAACCGCCTACCACCTCACCGGCGACCGCTTCGAGGCCGAGGACCTGCTCCAGAGCGCGTTGTTCTCGACGTACCGGGCGTGGGAGCGGATCAGTGACAAGGCCGCGGTCGGCGGATACCTCCGCCGGACGATGACCAACCTGCACATCAGCGCGTGGCGCCGCCGCAAGCTGAACGAGTACCCGACCGAGGAGCTGCCGGAGACGGCCGGCGACACGGACGCGATGCGCGGCACCGAGCTGCGCGCGGTCCTGTGGCAGGCGCTGGCCCGGCTCCCCGAACTCCAGCGGACGATGCTGGTCCTTCGTTACTACGAGGGCCGCACCGACCCGGAGATCGCGGAGATCCTCGACATCAGTGTCGGCACGGTGAAGTCCAGCATCTGGCGGTCGCTCCGTCGGCTGCGCGAGGACGAGGTCCTCAGCTTCGGCCGTGACGAGGAAGACGCCTTCGGGGAGCTTGTCGCCTGAGGGTGAACGGGGGAAAGGCCCGGCTCCGCTCAGGGCAGCCGGTGAACGGGGGAGCACGGGGGAAGCGGTACCGGGGGGCCCGACGGGGGACGTCGGCGGAGCGGTACCGCGCAAGCACGGGGGAAGCACCACCCCGGGGGGACACGGGGGAGCACCGAGGAAGCGGGGCTGGAGGGCCGGGGGGTCCGTCCAGTCCCGCTTCTGCGTGTCCGCCCGCGCCGGCGTGAGCGTCCTAGGCGGCCGTACGCGCCGTCGGGGCGCGGTCGCCCGCCGTCGCCGCCGCCAGGCGGCCCAACGCCTCGTCGCGGTCGCAGGCGTGCGCCCCGAGCGCGGTCTGCCGGGCGACGATCGATCGTTCGGAGCGCATCAGCCGCCAGCCGCGGCGCAGCAGGAAGGGCACCGACTTGCGGCCCTCCTTCAGATCGCGCAGGAAGCGGCGGCGGAAGGTCTTCACCGGTCCGCGGCTCAGGCACAGCGCGTCGGCCAGAACGCCCAGTTCGCGGCACCGGTTCACGATCTCGGCGGCGAAGATGCCCTCCGCGATGAACACCGGGGTCCGTCCGATGTCGATCGCGTCCGCGCCGGTACGCGCGCTGAGCGAGATGTCGTAGACGGGAACGTTCGTACGGCCCGTGTTGCACAGTTCCACGATCGAGGCGACGGCCGTGTCCGCGTCCCACGAGCCGGGGTGGTCCCAGTCGATGTCGGAACTTCCGTCGACCAGCGGCAGCGTCGGGTCGTCGCCCTCCTTGTAGAAGTCGTCGAGCCGCAGCACCGGCAGGCCGGAGCGGGCCGCGAGCAGGGACTTGCCGGAGCCGGAAGGGCCGCAGAGCAGCACGACTCGCGTCGGTATGGGCGGAGGGGAGGTCACGGGACACCAGTGTGAGGCATCCCCCCGGCCGTCAACGACCCCGCGGGTCGGCTTTGATGTGCGCGTCACACCTCAACTACCCTTCGTGTCGACCTGATCACCTTGCGCATCAGAAGGCGGCATCGATGGCCCGACACGCTTCCCCCCAGACCCCCACCGGCCGGCGCGCCCTCGCCGCCCTCGCGACCGCCGGGGTTGCGCTGGGCGCCGGCGCCGGGACCGCCGCCGCGGCGACCGGCGAGCCGGTCGCCGACGTGGTGCGGACGAGGCCCACCTCGGTCGGTCAGCTCGACCCGCAGGCGGGAGTGCAGGGGGTGCTCGGCTCCCTGACGTACGTCACCGGCGCCGTGACCGGCCTCAAGCCCAACCCCCTCGCGGGCACCGGCGTCGACCCGCTCGACAACGGCGTCGGCACCCAGCTCGCCGACTTCAAGCCGCTGACCTCCCAGATGCTCACCGGTCCGGTGGCGCAGGCGCAGTCCATCGGCTCGGTCCCGGTGCTGGGTGACGTGACGAAGGCGCTGGGAGGCGTCACCAAGGTGCTGGGCGGCTGAGGCCGGCCCGCACGGACGGAAGCCGCGCCGCCCCCGGACGGAGGGGTGGCGCGGCTTCCGCGTTCCGGGGGCCCGGTGACCCTCCTAGTACGACGAGCCCGAGGCGCCCAGTGAACCCGTGGGGTGCCAGACCGTCTTCGTCTCCAGGAAGGCCGTCATGCGGTCGGTGCCGGGAGTTGCCGACCAGTCGTCCACAGGCTGTGGACGAAGGACGCGCTTCAGGTTGTCGGCCGCCGCGATCTCCAGCTCCTTCGCCAGCACGTCGTCGGCGCCCGCCAGGTCGATCGCGTTGACGTCCTGGTGGGAGGCGAGCGGCGCCGCGATCTCCGCCGTACGGCCGGAGAGGACGTTGACGACCCCGCCGGGCACGTCGGAGGTGGCCAGCACCTCGCCGAGCGACAGCGCCGGGAGCGGCGAGCGCTCGCTCGCGATCACGATCGCCGTGTTGCCGGTCGCGATCACCGGGGCGAGCACCGAGACCAGGCCCAGGAAGGACGAATCCTGCGGGGCCAGGACGGCGACCACGCCCGTCGGTTCGGGCGAGGAGAGGTTGAAGTACGGGCCCGCGACCGGGTTTCCGCCGCCCACGACCTGGGCGATCTTGTCGGTCCAGCCCGCGTACCAGACCCAGCGGTCGATCGTCGCCTCGACCTGGTCGGCGGCCTTGGCCTTCGACAGGCCCTCGGCCTCGGCGACCTCGTGGACGAACTGGCCCTTGCGGCCCTCCAGCATCTCCGCGACGCGGTAGAGGATCTGGCCGCGGTTGTACGCCGTCGCCCCGGACCAGCCGCCGAACGCCTTGCGCGCGGCGACGACCGCGTCCCGCGCGTCCTTGCGGGACGACTGCGGTGCGTTGGCCAGCCACTTGCCCTTTGCGTCGGTCACCTCGTACACCCGGCCGCTCTCGGAACGCGGGAACTTCCCGCCGACGTACAGCTTGTAGGTCTTGAAGACGCTGAGCCGCTGCTGCTGATCGGTCTTGTCGGTCTTATCGGACATCGAGGTACGCCTCCAGGCCGTGGCGGCCGCCCTCGCGGCCGAAGCCCGACTCCTTGTAGCCGCCGAACGGCGACGTCGGGTCGAACTTGTTGAACGTGTTGGACCAGATCACGCCCGCGCGGAGCTTGCTCGCCACCGCGAGGATGCGGGAGCCCTTCTCCGTCCAGATGCCGGCCGACAGGCCGTACGGCGTGTTGTTGGCCTTGGCGACGGCCTCCTCCGGCGTGCGGAAGCTGAGGACCGACAGGACCGGGCCGAAGATCTCGTCGCGGGCGACGGTGTGCGCCTGGGTGACGTTCGTGAAGAGCGTCGGGGCGAACCAGTAGCCGGACGTGGGCAGTTCGCAGGCCGGGGACCAGCGTTCGGCACCCTCCGCCTCGCCCTGCTCGACGAGCGAGGTGATGCGCGAGAGCTGCTCGGCGGAGTTGATCGCGCCGATGTCGGTGTTCTTGTCGAGCGGGTCGCCGAGCCGGAGGGTGGCGAGGCGGCGCTTGAGCGACTCCAGCAGCTCGTCCTGGATCGACTCCTGGACGAGGAGCCGGCTGCCCGCGCAGCAGACCTGGCCCTGGTTGAAGAAGATGCCGCCGACGATGCCCTCGACGGCCTGGTCGATCGGCGCGTCGTCGAAGACGATGTTGGCGCCCTTGCCGCCCAGTTCGAGCGTGACCTTCTTGTGCGAGCCCGCGACCTGCCGGGCGATCGCCTTGCCGACGGCGGTGGAGCCGGTGAAGGCGACCTTGTTCACGTCCGGGTG
The DNA here is from genome assembly GCF_045041255.1 of Streptomyces sp. NBC_00080. Taxonomy (NCBI): domain Bacteria; kingdom Bacillati; phylum Actinomycetota; class Actinomycetes; order Kitasatosporales; family Streptomycetaceae; genus Streptomyces; species Streptomyces sp. NBC_00080. The sequence goes on along the minus strand of NZ_CP108235.1, from coordinate 3,650,902 downwards.
CGCGACCAGCGCGGCACCGGCGTCGCCGTACCCGGGAAGGATGTTGACGACGCCCTTGGGCAGGCCGGCCTGGCGGCAGATGTCCGCGAAGAACAGGGCGGACAGCGGGGTCGTCTCGGCCGGCTTCAGGACGACCGTGTTGCCGGTGGCGAGCGCCGGGGCGATCTTCCACGCCAGCATCAGCAGGGGGAAGTTCCAGGGGATGACCTGGCCGGCGACGCCCAGAGGCCTGGGGGACGCCCCGAAGCCGGCGTGGTCGAGCTTGTCGGCCCAGCCCGCGTAGTAGAAGAAGTGCGCGGCGACCAGGGGCAGGTCGGCGTCGCGCGTCTCCTTGATCGGCTTGCCGTTGTCCAGCGTCTCCAGGACGGCCAGTTCGCGGCTGCGCTCCTGGATGATCCGGGCGATGCGGAACAGGTACTTGGCGCGCTCGGAGCCCGGCAGCGCGGACCACTTCCCGAAGGCCTTGCGCGCGGCCCGCACGGCACGGTCGACGTCCGCCTCGCCCGCCTGGGCGATCTCGGAGAGGACCTCCTCGGTGGACGGCGAGACGGTCTTGAAGACCTTGCCCTCGGCCGCCTCGGTGAACTCACCGTCGATGAACAGACCGTAGGAGGGGGCGATGTCGACGACCGAGCGGGACTCGGGGGCCGGAGCGTACTCGAATGCGGATGCAGTCGTGGATGCCATGGTGATCAGTCCACCGTCACGTAGTCGGGGCCGGAGTAGCGGCCGGTGGCCAGCTTCTGACGCTGCATCAGCAGGTCGTTCAGGAGCGAGGAGGCGCCGAAGCGGAACCAGTGGTTGTCCAGCCAGTCCTCGCCCGCGGTCTCGTTGACCAGTACGAGGAACTTGACCGCGTCCTTGGTCGTCCTGATGCCGCCGGCGGGCTTCACGCCGACCTGGACGCCGGTCTGGGCGCGGAAGTCGCGCACGGCCTCCAGCATCAGCAGGGTGTTCGCGGGAGTGGCGTTGACGGCGACCTTGCCGGTCGAGGTCTTGATGAAGTCGGCGCCCGCGAGCATGCCGAGCCAGCTCGCCCGGCGGATGTTGTCGTACGTCGACAGCTCGCCCGTCTCGAAGATGACCTTCAGCCGGGCGGCCGTCCCGCACGCCTCGCGCACGGCGATGATCTCGTCGTACACCTTCAGGTACTTGCCCGCGAGGAACGCCCCGCGGTCGATGACCATGTCGATCTCGTCGGCGCCCGCGGCGATGGCGTCACGGACGTCCGCGAGCTTCACCTCGAGGGCGGCGCGGCCGGCCGGGAAGGCGGTGGCGACCGAGGCGACCTTGACGCCGGAGCCGGCGACGGCCGCCTTGGCGGTGGCGACCATGTCCGGATACACGCAGACCGCGGCCGTGGTCGGGGTCGTACGGTCGGTCGGGTCGGGGTGGACCGCCTTCGCGCCGAGCGCCCGGACCTTGCCCGGGGTGTCCGCGCCTTCCAGCGTCGTCAGGTCGACCATCGAGATGGCGAGGTCGATGGCGTACGCCTTCGCGGTCGTCTTGATGGAACGGGTGCCGAGCGCGGCGGCGCGCGCCTCCAGGCCGACCGTGTCGACGCCGGGCAGCCCGTGCAGGAAGCGGCGCAGCGAGCCGTCGGACGCCGTGACGTCCGTGAGTGCGTCGGCTGCGGTAGGTGTATTGGTGGGCATGGTCACCAGACGAGCATATCTACGCGCGTAGCTGCTGTACACCCCGTCGGTTGCATCCGTGCTCGTCGGCAACGGCGGGGCTGCGGATGAGCGGGCCGGTGGGCGTCGGGCAGAATCGGGGCCATGACGACCCCGGAAGACCAGTCACCCGAGCCGCAGCCTTCGGCACCCGAGACCAAGGACCGCATCTACCGGTCGCCCGCGGGCATGGCCGGTGGCGTGCTGCTGCTGGGCCTGGTGGGCTGGCTCGGCCTCGACGCGATCTTCGTGGGCGACGGGCGCACGCCGTGGCTGGCGCTCGCCTCGCTGATCCTGGTGGTGCCGCTGATCGTCGCCTTCACGCTGCGGCCGGCCGTGTTCGCGGGTCAGAACCGGCTCCGGGTGCGCAATCCGTTCCGGGTGATCGTGCTGCCGTGGGGACAGGTGGCCTCCTTGCGGTCCGGCTACTCCAACGAGGTCGTCGCCGCGTCGGGGAAGAAGTTCCAGCTGTGGTCCATCCCGGTCTCGCTGCGGGCGCGGAAGAAGGCGAACCGGCGGGAGTCCAAGGCGGCGGCGGAGCGGACCGGGCGGACCGGCGGCCGGGACGCCGCCCGGGGCGCCGGCGGATTCGGCGGCCTCGGCGGCGGGCTGTCGCGTGGCGGCGGCGCCGCCGTACCGGACGGGCCCGTGCGCGCCGAGACCGACCGGGTCATGGACGAGCTGCGGGAGCTGTGGGGGGCGCGCGAGAAGGAGGAGACCGCGCAGGGCGAGGTGACCGTGCGCTGGGCCTGGGAGATCCTGGGCCCGGCGGTGGCGGGAGCCGTGGTGCTGGGGATTCTGCTGGCTGTGGGGTGAGGGCGGCGCGGGGGGCCGGGTGTCGCGTGCGGGGCGCCGGGGGCACTGGGCCGGGTGTCGTGTGCGGGGTGCGGGGTGTCGGGCGCTGGGCGTGGCGTAGCGGGCGTCGCGTGTGGGGTGCCGGGCGGGCGACGCGGGGTGTCGCGTGTGGGGTGCGGCGCGGGGTGTGGGGGGTGTGGAGCCGGGGGCCCGGGGCGGGGTGCGGGTGGGGTGTCGAAGCTCGGTGCCGAGCCGGTCGTCGTCGGCCCAGCGGCGCCGCCGGTCGCCGGTGTCGCCGACGCCGTGGGCGACGCGGGCATCCCGGTGTGCGGCCCGTCGGGTGGGGCGGATTGTGATCTGGGCGTTGCCGTGGATCACAGGGTCTTTCGTCATCATCGGCACATGCTCTGATCGTCACGGGGCTTGGCGCCTGGCCCGGTGTTCACGGGCGTGGCACCTGGCGCGGTCGTGACGCGCGTGGCACGTGGCCTGATCGGCACCGGCGTGGTTCGTGTCCTGGTGGTCGCGGGCGTGGCACGTGTCCCGGTCGTGACGGCCGGTGTGGAGCTGGAGATCTTGTGGGTCGTAGGTAGGTCGGGGGAGCGATGAGTACAGATTCTGCTGAGGTTCTGCGGCTGCCGGGGGCGGTGATACCCGAGGGCTGCGTGTCCTGGGACGCCGAGCAGGCGGGGCGCTGGACGCGCGGGTTGCCGCCGCGCTGGGTGCCCGTGCGGGCGCGGACGTCCGTGTTCGTGGCGCTGCCGGTGGTGGCCGCTGGCGGTGCCGGTCTGCTGCACCGGTCCGCGGGACTGCCCGCCTGGGCTGCCGCGCTGGTCGCCCTGCACGTCGTGTGGCTGGTGCTGCGGCCCGAGGCCGCCCTGGTCCTCGTGCCGTTCGCCGTTGCCGTCGTGTCGACGCTCGGGGACCTCGCCTGGCCGGTCCGGTTGGGGCTGACGGCTGCGCTCGTGGGCGTCTGGGTGGCCGTGGGCCTGCGGCTGGCCGCGCGGAAGCGGCAGCGGGCGGCGGGGCTGGAGGCCGCCGGCGGAGTGAGCGCCGAGGTGCCCCGGGCGCCCGGGGGCGGGGGCGGACGGGCGGAGCGGGGCACGTTCCTGCTGTGGTCCGGGCTCGTCACGGTCGTCGCCGGAGGCGCCCTGTACGCCACCGCGGGCCTCTGGGACCTGGCCGAGGACCGACAGGTGGTCCCGGCGGCCGGCTGGTGCCTCGCCGGGCTCGGCCTCACCGTGCTGTTCTCGGCGGTGTCGGCCCGCCGCCGGGCCGTCGGCCTGCGCGGGGCGCCCGTCCCGGTGCTGCGCGTGCTCGTGCGGGAGAACGGCGACGTCGAGACCGAGGTCTTCGCCGCCGACGACCTCGCCGCGCTGCGCCCCCTGTTCACGGTCTCCACCATCGAGGTCGACGGGCGCGCGGACGACGACGAGCACGACGATGACGAGGACGACGCTGACGACGCTGACGACGCTGACGACGAGAGCCTTCGGGAGCTGATCTCGCGGATCGACGACGAGCGCGCCGGGCCGCTGCGCGAGGCCGTTCTGTACGGGACCCCCTACGACGGCGCCGAGGTCGTGTTCCTCGCCGCCGCCGACAAGGCCGGTGAGCCGCCGGTGGTGGAGGCGTCCGTCGGGCCCGTGCGGCCGGTGACGGCCCTCGCCTACCGGTGGCGGGCCAGGACCGAGCGGGGGAAGGCTCTCCGGGAGGCCCGGCAGGAGGAGCTGCGCGGGGCCGCCGCCGCGGTCGTCGGCGCCGAGCCGACCGGGCCGAAGACCGCCCTCGTGAAGGTGCGTCGGTGGCGTGCCGGGTGGGCCGACTGGTTCGCCGTCGGGCTGGTGCTGTTGTTCCTCCCGATCTACTGGGAGGACTCCGGGTGGTGGAGGTACGGCTACGGCCTGGTCGCCACGCTGCTCGCCGCCCTGCTGCTGCCGCGCCGGATCGCCTGGCGGGTCACCGCCGATCGCGAGGGCCTGTGGTTCAACGGTCTGAGCGGCCCCCGGTACCTCGCCTGGGACCACGTCCGGGCCGTGGGGTGCGAGGGTGCCCGGCTGCGGATCCACAGCCGGCAGGCCTCGTTCGAGGAATGGCGGGTGGCCTCGCCCCGCTGGCCCCGGCTGGAGACCAGGTTGGGCCTGCTGCACCCGTACGAGCGGACGGCCGCCGAGATCACCGCGATGTGGCGGGACCCGGAGGCCCGCCCGGCAGGCCTCGCCGACGAGCGGGAGCGGGGGCGGGCGCTGTGGCCGATCGGGATCGTCATCGGCGCCGTGGGCGCGGCGGCGGTGATCCTCCTGCCGTGACGACTCCCGCCGGGCGGTCCCGCCGTGGGTTCCGTTCGATGGCGTCGTCCGGGGTCCGCGTGCGGCGCCGGGGCACCCGGGAGGGGTGCCCCGGCGCACGTATGTCGTGGGTTCGGCCCACCACGTCGACGAAGGCGCCCGAGGAGACCGCGGCCGCGGGACCCGCCGTGCCGGGGCAGGGTCACCGGTAGGAGCCGGCCGTCGGCGTACGCGCGGACGGCGGCCCTCCTCCCTTGACGCCCGCCCGGCCCGTGCAGGGCCCGCCCCACGGGCTCGTGCGGCTCGGCTCTCCACCGCCCGGGTCGCCGACCGCTCAACGAGGACGGTGACGCCGACACCTCCGGTCAGGGATCGACCGATGCGCGCGGTTCGTGCGTCGCGGCCGCTGTGCCGGGCGTCCGAACGCCTCGCCGGGCCGGCCGAGCGTCATACGCGCGGCCGGCCCGGCGAGGTCCGTGCGGTCGGTGTGGCTGTGTCCCTCGGGTGCTTCCGGGTCAGATGCCGGCCGCCGCCGACAGGTCCTGCTTGATGGCGGTGAGCAGGTCGTCGGCCGTGCTGCGGGCCGTCGGGAGGTCGGCGTGGGTGGGGGCCGGGACCACGACCTCCAGGTAGCACTTCAGCTTCGGTTCGGTGCCGCTGGGGCGGACGATGACCCGGGCGCCGTCCAGCGTGTAGCGCAGGCCGTCGGTGGGGGGCAGCTTGTCGGTGCCCAGGGTGAGGTCCTCGGCCCGGGTGATGGCCAGGCCCGCGAGGGAGGCCGGGGGCCGCTCGCGCAGGCGCCGCATCGCGCGGGCGATGAGCGAGAGGTCCTGGACGCGTACCGAGAGCTGGTCGGTGGCGTGCAGACCGTGCTCCACGGCGAGGTCGTCGAGCAGGTCGAGGAGGGTGCGGCCCTCGGACTTGAGGGTGGAGGCGAGCTCCGTGACGAGCAGGGCGGCGGTGATGCCGTCCTTGTCCCGTACGCCCTCGGGGTCGACGCAGTAGCCGAGGGCCTCCTCGTAGCCGTAGCGCAGGCCGTCGACGCGGGCGATCCACTTGAAGCCGGTGAGGGTCTCCTCGTAGGGCAGGCCCGCCTTCTCGGCGATACGGCCGAGGAGGGAGGAGGACACGATCGACTCGGCGAACGTGCCCCGCGCGCCGCGTCGGACGAGGTGCGCGGCGAGGAGCGAGCCGACCTCGTCGCCCCGCAGCATGCGCCAGTCGCCGTCGTGGGGCACGGCCACGGCGCAGCGGTCGGCGTCCGGGTCGTTGGCGATGATCAGGTCGGGGCCGGTCTCGCGGGCCCTGGCGAAGGCCAGGTCCATCGCCCCGGGCTCTTCCGGGTTGGGGAAGGCGACGGTCGGGAAGTCCGGGTCGGGTTCGGCCTGCTCGGCGACGAGGACGGGCTCGGGGAAGCCCGCGCGGGCGAAGGCGGCCAGCAGGACGTCCTTGCCGACACCGTGCATCGCCGTGTACACCGTGCGGGCCGTGCGGGGGGAGTCCGCGGCGAGGACGGCGTCCGTACGGGCCAGATAGGCGTCGAGGACGGCGTCGTCGAGAGTCTGCCAGCCGGCCTCCGGACGCGGAACGTCCTTCAGGGCGGCGATCGCGTCGATCTCGGCCGCGATCCCGGCGTCGGCGGGCGGCACGATCTGCGAGCCGTCCCCCAGGTACACCTTGTAGCCGTTGTCGCGCGGCGGGTTGTGGCTGGCGGTGACCTCCACGCCGGCGACCGCGCCCAGGTGCCTTATGGCGAAGGCGAGGACGGGGGTGGGGAGGGGGCGGGGGAGCACGGCCGCGCGGAAGCCCGCGCCCGTCATCACGGCCGCCGTGTCGCGGGCGAAGTCCTCCGACTTGTGACGGGCGTCGTAGCCGATCACGACGACGCCGCCGGTCCCGCCGTTCTTCGTGAGGTACGCGGCGAGGCCGGCCGCGGCCCGGATCACGACGGAACGGTTCATCCGCATGGGCCCGGCCCCGAGCTCACCGCGGAGCCCCGCCGTACCGAACTGGAGGGTGCCGCCGAAGCGCTCGGCGAGCTCGCTGAGGTCTGCGGCCTCGATGAGCGCGGCGAGCTCGTCGCGGGTCTCCGGGTCGGGGTCCTCGGCGAGCCACGCGTGGGCGCGGGCGATGACGTCGTGCACGTCGGTGTCAACCTCTCGTCGTCTCGTGGTCCGGGTTCCCGGGGACTGCGGCCCCGGACCCCCATCGGCCCGGTACGGGCCTCGTCAAGCACCGGACGGTCCGAGTGGTACGGACCGGCGCCGCGGTGCGAGCGCCGCTACAGCCGGCCCAGCACCTGTGCCAGCAGGGAGCCCATGCGGGTCGCCGAGTCGCGCCCCGCCTGGAGGACCTCCTCGTGGTTCAGCGGCTCGCCGGTCATGCCGGCGGCGAGGTTGGTCACGAGGGAGATGCCGAGCACCTCGGCCCCGGCCTCACGGGCCGCGATGGCCTCCAGCACGGTCGACATGCCCACCAGGTCCGCGCCGATGGTGCGGGCCATCCGGATCTCGGCGGGCGTCTCGTAGTGCGGGCCGGGGAACTGGGCGTAGACGCCCTCCTCCAGCGTGGCGTCGATCTCCTTGCACAGGGTGCGCAGCCGCGGCGAGTACAGGTCCGTGAGGTCCACGAAGTTCGCGCCGAGGATGGGGGAGGTCGCCGTGAGGTTGATGTGGTCGCTGATCAGTACCGGCTGGCCGGGGCGCATGCCCTCGCGCAGGCCGCCGCAGCCGTTCGTCAGCACGATCGTCTTGCAGCCGGCCGCCACCGCCGTACGGACACCGTGGGCGACGGCGGCGACGCCGCGGCCCTCGTAGTAGTGGGTGCGGCCCAGGAAGACCAGCGCCCGCTTCTCGCCGATCTGGTACGAGCGGATCTTGCCGCCGTGGCCCTCGACCGCGGGCGGCGGGAAACCGGGCAGCTCGGTGACCTGGAACTCGGCGTCGGGAGCGCCCAGGGCGTCCACGGCCGGTGCCCAGCCGGAGCCCATCACGAGGGCGACGTCGTGGGTCTCGGCGCCGGTCAGTTCGCGCAGGCGTGCGGCGGCGGCGTCGGCCGCGGCGTGCGGGTCGCCCTGGATGTCGTCCGGGAGAAGAGATGCGTTCACGCGATGAGGGTAGCCGGTTCCGGCCTACGCGCGTAGATGACAGAGCCCACGGGATGGCGATCGTTGTCTTGTCGTTTCCAACGAGGGCGCCCGGCGGCGGGCGGTCACTCGTCCGTGATCAGGACGTCCTTGTCGTTGAACACCTCGACGATGAAGATCAGCAGGCGGCCGCGGCTGACCGTGTACTCGACGAGGATGTTCTGCGTCAGGCGGATCGTGCGGTCGTCGCCGGTGGACCCTATGGGCCTCGACACCGACAGGAACGGATCGCGAGCCAGCAGGGCGATACCTTTGTCGAACGAAGTGCGCTGTTGATCGTCGAGCCCGTCGCGGGCCGCGGCGGCCTGCACCGTGTAATAGACGTCGTAGGTGCTGGGGTGGCCCATGCGATCTCCCGTTGGTGCGCAGATGCTCCGAGTCTAGAAGGGGACCGCCTTCAGCAGGGCCTCTTGCGGAGCTCCATCACGTAATCGTGTGGTGCTCCCGCCGATTCCGCCGCGTCGGCGATCTCGCCCAGGTAGCGGGCCGCGGGCAGGCCGCCCTCGTAGCCGTTCAGCACGAACATCCAGGCGGACTCCTCCCGGTCCATCGTCTGCACCCGCACCCGGGCGCGCCGGTAGATGCCGAGACTCACGCCCTCCCAGCGGTCCAGCGAGTCCTCGTCCATGGGGGCGACGTCGTACAGCGCGACGAAGACCTGCGCGCCGGGGTCCGAGGGATCCTCGACGACCGTCGCCAGCGCGCCCTCCCAGCCCAGCTGTTCGCCGCCGAACGTCAGTCGCCACCCGTTCAGCCAGCCGGTGGCACGCAGTGGCGAGTGGGGAGCGCGGCGGGTCATCAGCCGCGCGTCGAGGTTGCCGGCGTACGCGGCGTAGAGCGACATGCAAGGAGAGTACGGCAGCCCGCGCACGCGTCACTCTCGTAACAGTGGCGCCGCCCGCGGCCCCCGGGGCAGTACCACCGGCCCCCGTGCGGGACAATGGAGTACGTGACTCGGATCGTGATCATCGGTGGCGGACCCGGCGGCTATGAGGCAGCGCTGGTGGCTGCGCAGCTCGGCGCGGAGGTGACCGTCGTCGACTGCGACGGTCTGGGCGGAGCGTCGGTGCTGACCGACTGCGTGCCGTCGAAGACCCTGATCGCCACGGCCGAGGTGATGACCACCTTCGACTCCTCGTACGAGGAGCTGGGGATCATCGTCGCCGACGACACCCCGCCGCTGGAGCAGGCCGCCCGGGTCGTCGGGGTGGACCTCGGCAAGGTCAACCGCCGGGTGAAGCGGCTCGCACTCGCCCAGTCGCACGACATCACCGCCTCCGTCACCCGGGCAGGCGCGCGCGTGCTGCGCGGGCGCGGCCGGCTGGAGGGCATGCAGGCCCTCGACGGCTCGCGCAAGGTCGTCGTCAGCGCCGCCGACGGCACCGAGGAGACCCTCACCGCCGACGCCGTCCTGCTGGCCACCGGCGCCCACCCGCGCGAGCTGCCGGACGCCCAGCCCGACGGCGAGCGGATTCTGAACTGGACCCAGGTCTACGACCTCGGCGAGCTCCCCGAGGAGCTCATCGTGGTCGGCTCGGGTGTGACCGGCGCGGAGTTCGCCGGCGCCTATCAGGCCCTCGGCTCCAAGGTCACCCTCGTCTCCTCGCGCGACCGCGTGCTGCCCGGCGAGGACCCGGACGCCGCAGCCGTCCTGGAGGACGTCTTCCGGCGCCGCGGCATGAACGTCATGGCCCGCTCGCGCGCCGAGTCCGCCAAGCGGGTCGGCGACCGGGTCGAGGTCACCCTGTCCGACGGCCGGGTCATCACCGGCTCGCACTGCCTCATGGCGGTCGGCGCCATTCCCAACAGCGAGGGGATGGGGCTGGAGGAGGCGGGCGTCAAGGTCCGCGAGTCGGGTCACATCTGGACCGACAAGGTCTCCCGGACCACCGCCCCCGGTGTGTACGCGGCCGGTGACGTGACCGGGATCTTCGCCCTGGCCTCCGTCGCCGCCATGCAGGGCCGTATCGCCATGTACCACTTCCTCGGCGACGCGGTGGCCCCGCTGAACCTGAAGACCGTCTCCTCGAACGTCTTCACCGACCCCGAGATCGCCACCGTCGGCTACAGCCAGGCCGACGTGGACGGCGGCAAGATCGACGCCCGGGTCGTCAAGCTGCCGCTGCTGCGCAACCCGCGCGCCAAGATGCAGGGCATCCGCGACGGCTTCGTCAAGATCTTCTGCCGGCCCGGCACCGGGATCGTCGTCGGCGGTGTGGTCGTGGCGCCGCGCGCCTCGGAACTCATCCATCCGATCTCGATCGCCGTCGACAACAATCTGACGGTCGAACAGATCGCGAACGCGTTCACCGTCTACCCGTCTCTTTCCGGGTCGATCGCGGAAGTGGCACGACAGTTGCACACCCGCAAGACGGCGGACGAGGGCTGACGGCCGGTTTCGACTCCCCGCCGGTCACGGGGAGTTGACGGCGCGTCGTCGCCGGGTTGCCGGACATGCGGGAGGCATAGGCGCCGGAACTGGGCCTTATACCACTCCCCGTCCCCCTGTGCGAACAACTTCTACTATTCGGCGCAAAGAGCTGAAAGCAGACGGTCGTCCGCGTTACTGTCAGTTTCGTGTTCGCTGCAGAACGTCGTCAATTGATCCTCGAAATGGTGCGAGCGAACGGGGCCGTGTCGCTCCGTGAACTCGCCCGCGTTGTCCAGACCTCCGAAGTGACCGTACGGCGGGACGTGCGCGCACTGGAGGCAGAAGGACTCCTCGACCGCCGGCACGGCGGTGCGGTATTGCCGGGTGGGTTCACGCGAGAATCCGGCTTTCCGCAGAAATCCCATCTCGCGACCGCCGAAAAGACCGCCATCGCGGACCTCGCCGCCAACTTCGTCGAAGAAGGCGAAGCCATCGTGGTCGGGGCGGGCACCACCACACAGGAGCTGGCCCGCCGGCTCGCCCGGGTGCCCGGTCTGACCGTCGTCACCAACTCCCTGCTCGTCGCCCAGGCGTTGGCCCATGCCAACCGGGTCGAGGTCGTGATGACCGGCGGCACCCTGCGCGGCTCCAACTACGCCCTCGTGGGGAGCGGCGCCGAGCAGTCCCTCCACGGACTCAGGGTGTCGCGGGCCTTCATCTCCGGGAGCGGCCTGACCGCGGAGCGCGGGCTGTCCACGTCCAACATGCTGTCGGCGTCCGTGGACCGGGCGCTGGTGCAGGCGGCCGCCGAGGTCGTCGTCCTCGCCGACCACACCAAGCTCGGCACGGACACGATGTTCCAGACCGTGCCGACGGACGTCATCACCCGGCTGGTGACCGACGAGCCACCCGCGCACGACGACCGTGCGGCCACCGAACTGCAGGCTCTGGCGGACCAGGGGGTGCAGATCGCCGTGGCCGGGGCGTCGGGGAGCCCGGGGGGTGACGCGGTCCCGGCGCGCCATCAGCAGCAGCGTCGGGACGTGCCGTTGCCGGCTCCGCGGCGGGGGCAGGTGCCGGGTTCTGCCGCGGGCCTGCGGGCGGCCTCGATGCTGGGTGAGCAGGCTCCTGGCGGGGAGCGGGCGCGGGTCGCGGACCTGCGCCGCCGGTGACCTCGGGCGGTCGCCGGCGGGGGTGAGCCGGAGACCTGCCACGGGTGACCTGGGGGATCCGCCCCCAGACCCCCGTTCGGCCCTGAACGGGCCTCGTCCTCCAACGCCGGACGGGCTGGATTTCAACTGGCCGGTGCTGCGAAATACGAGAGCCGGACGGGCTGCAAGAGACGGAACGGGGCCGTGAACGCGGCGAGGCGCCCGGGGAGCGGGCGCCTCGACACGGGTGATCCCCGGGGTCAGTCCTTGATCTCGCAGATCGCCGCGCCCGAGGTGATGGACGCGCCGACCTCCGCGGCCAGGGCCTTGACGGTGCCGGAGCGGTGCGCGTTGAGCGGCTGCTCCATCTTCATCGCTTCGAGGACGACGATCAGGTCGCCCTCCTTGACCTCCTGGCCCTCCTCCACGGCCACCTTCACGATGGTGCCCTGCATAGGGGAGGCGAGCGTGTCGCCGGAGGCCATGGGGCCCGACTTCTTGGCCGCTCGGCGCTTGGGCTTTGCGCCCGCCGCGAGGCCCGTGCGGGCCAGGCTCATGCCGAGCGAGGACGGGAGGGAGACCTCCAGACGCTTGCCGCCGACCTCGACGACGATCGTCTCGCGGTCGGTTTCGTCCTCGGCCTCGGTGTCGGCCGGAGCCGAGAACGCGGGGATCTCGTTGACGAACTCGGTCTCGATCCAGCGGGTGTGGACCGTGAACGGATCCTGGCTGCCGGTGAGCTCCGGCGCGAACGCCGGGTCCCTGACCACCGCGCGGTGGAACGGGATGGCCGTGGCCATGCCCTCGACCTGGAACTCCGCCAGGGCGCGGGCGGCTCGCTGGAGCGCCTGCTCACGGGTGGCGCCGGTGACGATCAGCTTGGCGAGGAGCGAGTCCCAGGCCGGGCCGATCACACTGCCGGACTCGACGCCCGCGTCCAGCCGCACACCCGGACCGGACGGCGCGGCGAACGTGGTGACCGTGCCGGGGGCCGGCAGGAAGCCCCGGCCCGGGTCCTCGCCGTTGATACGGAACTCGAACGAGTGACCGCGCAGCTCCGGGTCGCCGTAGCCGAGCTCCTCGCCGTCGGCGATCCGGAACATCTCGCGCACCAGGTCGATGCCCGCGACCTCCTCGGTCACCGGGTGCTCGACCTGGAGACGGGTGTTGACCTCCAGGAAGGAGATCGTGCCGTCGACACCGACGAGGAACTCGACGGTGCCCGCGCCGACGTAGCCGGCCTCCTTGAGGATGGCCTTCGAGGAGGAGTACAGCTCGGCGACCTGCGCCTCGGAGAGGAACGGCGCCGGGGCCTCCTCGACCAGTTTCTGGTGGCGGCGCTGGAGCGAGCAGTCACGGGTCGACACGACGACCACGTTGCCGTGGCTGTCGGCCAGGCACTGCGTCTCCACGTGCCGCGGCTTGTCCAGGTACCGCTCGACGAAGCACTCGCCCCGGCCGAAGGCGGCGACCGCCTCGCGGACGGCCGAGTCGTACAGCTCCGGCACCTCTTCCAGCGTCCGGGCGACCTTCAGACCACGCCCGCCGCCGCCGAAGGCGGCCTTGATCGCGATCGGCAGCCCGTGCTCCTCGGCGAAGGCGACGACCTCGTCGGCGCCGGAGACCGGGTCGGGTGTACCGGCGACCAGGGGCGCACCGGCCCGCTGGGCGATGTGCCGGGCGGCGACCTTGTCGCCGAGGTCACGGATGGCCTGCGGGGGCGGGCCGATCCAGATCAGGCCCGCGTCCAGGACCGCCTGCGCGAACTCGGCGTTCTCCGAGAGGAAGCCGTAGCCGGGATGAACGGCGTCGGCCTCGGACTCCCGTGCCGCGTTCAGCACCTTCTCGATGTCGAGATAGCTGGTCGCAGGAGAGTCACCGCCCAGGGCGAACGCCTCATCCGCTGCGCGGACATGCAGAGCGTCCCGGTCCGGGTCGGCGTACACGGCCACGCTCGCGATACCGGCATCCCGGCACGCCCGGGCCACGCGGACTGCGATTTCGCCACGGTTGGCGATGAGCACCTTGCGCACGATTGAGGCTCCCTCCTTGAAACAAGCCGAGTTTAGGGACTGCCGACACGCCTCTTCGACCCGTCCCCAAAGGTGAGCTTGCCCACACGGAGCGTGATGCCAGGCTCACTCGACCGCGAAATCCCTTGTAGTACCGCCGTACGCAGCACTCCTCCGGCAAACCCTAGCCCTCTGATGTGGCCAAGGTCTCTGTGAGCACGTGCTGCGGCACACTCCGTTTCTTTGTGGAGTCCCTACGAATGGCCCAACGATTCTTTGCCGCGCGCAGAACCCTTGTCCCGTGGTTTACCCGTTAGTAGCGTTCAGGATGTTCCGAACGTACTTCAGGTAACAGCACCCTTGCTCGGGTCGGGGTCGAAAGTGGGTGGGACCGGTGGTGCGCAGACCGGTGGCGTGGATCGTGGCGGTCGTGCTCTTCGCGGAGGCGCTCGGCGTCGCCGCGTTGAACTGGTTCATGGGCGTCGTGGTGGACCGGCAGGACATGTCCCTGGCCGGAATGGACCCGGACGTCATGTCGACGTCCTCGAAGGTCGGCGGGATCCTCTTCGGCCTCTACTTCGGCCTGTGCGCCCTGGTGGCCCTGCTGGTGGCGCTGCGCGACCGCGCGCCCGCCGGGGTGGGCCGGGTGCTGCTGATCAGTGCCGCGGTCGTGCACGGCCTGCTGGGCGCCTTCGCGTGGGGTCTGCTGGGCTGGACGCAGTTCCTGTTCATGGTGGTCGTCCTCGCCCTGATCGTGCTGCTCCTGATGACGTACGACGCCCAGGAGCGGTCCGTGGCCCGGCAGCCGGAGGACGGCAAGGGGGACGGCGGCGCCCCACCGGTCGCGCCGGCCCCGGTCACGCCTCCGACGGCGCCCACAACTCCGTGATCCCGACGCCCAGTTGCGCCAGCAGTCGGCGCACGAGAGGCAGGCTGATGCCGATGACGTTGCCGTGGTCGCCGTCGATGCCCTCGATGAACGGGGCCGAGCGGCCGTCCAGGGTGAACGCCCCGGCGACGTAGAGGGGTTCGCCCGAGGCGACGTACGCCGCGATCTCCTCGTCGGTCGGCTCGCCGAAGCGGACGACGGTGGAGGCGGTCGCGGAGGTGTAGCGCCCGCTGAGCGTGTCGTAGACGCAGTGGCCGGTCTGGAGCGTCCCGGCCCGGCCGCGCATCGCCTTCCAGCGCGCGGTGGCCTCCGCGGCGTCCGCGGGCTTGCCCAGCGCCTCGCCGTCCAGGTCGAGGACCGAGTCGCAGCCGATCACCAGGGCGCCCTTGACCTCGGGCTTCGCGGCCACGACGGAGGCCTTCGCCTCGGCGAGCGCGAGCGCCAGGTCGGCCGGGGTGGGGGCGGTGACGGCGTCCTCGTCGACCCCGCTCACGATCACCTCGGGGGCTAGACCGGCCTGGCGCAGCAGGTTCAGCCGGGCGGGGGACTGGGAGGCGAGGACGAGTCGGCGCATGTGATCAGCCTAGCGGCGTGAGGCGCTTCACCTGAGCCCCAGCACGATCATCGCTATCACCATGGCCAGTGCGAGGAAGAGGCCGAGTCTCCGCAGGCTCTCCTGCATCTCGCGGAGTTCCTCGGGGGGCTCGTTCTCGGGGTCGGACCACAGCATGCCACCAGCGTGCGGCCTGGCGGGTCGACGGTGCCTGAGTACCCGTACTCAAGTTGTGGGCCCGCAGTCGTTCACCGGATGTTCGGTTGTCGTTCGACTGCGGGCCGGTGGGGGTCGATCGCGCCCGCGCGGCGGAGCCGCATATCGATACGGCCCCGCGCCCCCAAAAAAAGCGACAAGCAGGCGGGTTGCGGTCAGCTCGGCCAGTAGGTGCGGGTCCAGGACGCCTGGCCGGGCTGCGGCACTCGGTGTGCCGCGATGCGGGACGGGTCGGACCACGCGTCCCTCGGGGGCTCCGCGCCGGACGGTGTGACCGCTGCCGCCGCGGCGCGGGCCCGGACCACCGCCAGGGCGGCGGCGAGCTCCTCGGGGGTCGGGTTGCCTCGTACGACCTTGATCGTCACAGCGGCTCCTTAGAGGGGGATGTTGCCGTGCTTCTTCGGCGGGAGGGATTCCCGCTTGGTGCGCAGTTGACGCAGGCCGCGCACGATGTGCCGGCGGGTGTCGGACGGCATGATCACCGAGTCGACGTAACCGCGCTCGGCCGCGACGTACGGGTTGAGGAGTGCGTCCTCGTACTCCTGGATCAGCCGGGCCCGCACCGCCTCCAGGTCCTCACCGCTCGCCGCCGCCTCCGCGATCGTGCGGCGGTGCAGGATGTTGACCGCGCCCTGGGCGCCCATGACGGCGATCTGGGCGGTCGGCCAGGCCAGGTTGAGGTCCGCGCCCAGGTGCTTGGAGCCCATGACGTCGTAGGCGCCGCCGAAGGCCTTGCGGGTGATGACGGTGATGAGCGGGACGGTGGCCTCGGCGTAGGCGTAGATCAGCTTGGCGCCGCGGCGGATGATGCCGTCGTGCTCCTGGTCGACGCCGGGCAGGAAGCCGGGGACGTCCACGAAGGTGATGACCGGGATGTTGAAGGCGTCGCAGGTGCGGACGAAGCGGGCCGCCTTCTCCGAGGCCGTGATGTCCAGACAGCCCGCGAACTGCATCGGCTGGTTGGCGACGATGCCGACCGGGTGGCCCTCGACCCGGCCGTAGCCGGTGAGGATGTTCGGCGCGAACAGCGCCTGGGTCTCGAAGAACTCGGCGTCGTCCAGCACGTGTTCGATCACCGTGTGCATGTCGTACGGCTGATTGGCGCTGTCCGGGACGATGGAGTCCAGCTCCAGGTCCTCGTCGGTGACGGACAGGTCCGCCTCCTCCGGGAACACCGGGGCCTCGGAGAGGTTGTTGGACGGCAGGTACGACAGCAGCTGCTTGACGTACTCGATGGCGTCCTTCTCGTCGCCGGCCATGTGGTGCGCCACGCCCGACACCGCGTTGTGGGTGCGCGCGCCGCCCAGCTCCTCGAAGCCGACGTCCTCGCCGGTGACCGTCTTGATGACGTCGGGACCGGTGATGAACATGTGCGAGGTCTGGTCCACCATCACCGTGAAGTCGGTGATCGCGGGCGAGTACACCGCGCCGCCCGCGCACGGGCCGACGACCAGGCTGATCTGCGGGATCACACCGGACGCGTGCGTGTTGCGGCGGAAGATCTCGCCGTACGCGCCCAGGGACGCGACACCCTCCTGGATGCGGGCGCCGCCGGAGTCGTTGATGCCGATGACCGGGCAGCCGGTCTTCAGCGCGAAGTCCATGACCTTGACGATCTTCTGGCCGTAGACCTCGCCGAGGGCGCCGCCGAAGACCGTGAAGTCCTGGGAGAAGACGGCGACCGGGCGGCCGTCGACCGTGCCGTAGCCGGTGACGACGCCGTCCCCGTAGGGGCGGTTGTTCTCCAGGCCGAAGTTGGTGGAGCGGTGTCGGGCGAACTCGTCCAACTCGACGAAGGAACCCTCGTCGAGGAGCAGCTCGATCCGCTCACGGGCCGTCAACTTGCCCTTCGCGTGCTGCTTCTCGACGGCACGCTCCGAACCGGCGTGCGTCGCTTCCTGGATGCGGCGCTGGAGATCCGCGAGCTTGCCCGCGGTGGTGTGGATGTCGATCCCTGGGATCTCGTGGCGCTCTTCCGGCTCGGACATCGGGATGTGGCTCCCTGCCTGCTCAAAAGGGGGGACGGTTACTCATCCGTAGAGTAGTGCTGGCCCTGGGGATCGGCAGTGCGGCATTCAACACACCTAGGGTGGCTTGCATGACACCGCGAGATGCAGCAGACGAGGGCGGCAGCCGGTGGTCCGATCTGGACCGTCCGCCCCTCAACGCCCCGGCACTGCGCCGGGCGCTGGTACGGGAGGGCGGGCTGTGGTCGCAGGTGGGGGTGGTGCAGAGCACCGGTTCCACCAACTCCGACCTGGTCGACGCGGCGAGTGCCGGCCGGGCGGTCGAGGGCGCGGTCCTCGTCGCCGAGGAGCAGACCTCGGGGCGCGGCCGGCTGGACCGCCGGTGGACCGCGCCCCCGCGTTCCGGGTTGTTCTTCTCGGTACTGCTCACCCCGAGCGAGGTGCCGGTGGCCCGCTGGGGCTGGCTGCCCCTGCTCACCGGCGTCGCCGTGGCGACGGGACTGTCCCGGGCGGCGGGCGTCGACACGGCACTCAAGTGGCCCAACGACCTGCTGGTGACCGTCGGGGGAGAGGAACGCAAGGCGGGCGGCATCCTCGCGGAGCGGGCCGGTCGGGACGCGGTGGTCGTCGGTGTCGGCCTCAACGTCACCCTGCGCGCGGACGAGCTCCCGGTGCCGCTGGCGGGATCGCTGGCCCTGGCCGGCGCGCAGAACACGGACCGGGACCCGCTGCTGCGGGGCGTCCTGCGCTCGCTGGAGGAGTGGTACGGGCGCTGGCGGGCGGCCGGCGGCGACCCGGCGGCGAGCGGTCTCCAGGAGACGTACGCGGCCGGGTGCGCGACGCTGGGACGAACGGTACGGGCCGAACTGCCGGGAGACCGGTCGATCGTCGGCGAGGCGGTCGCGGTCGACGGGGACGGACGGCTTGTGATCGCCACGAAGGAAGGGGTACAGGAGCCGGTGGGCGCGGGAGACATCGTGCATCTGAGGCCGGCGTGACCGAGCGCCGGGTGACCTGACCGCGCCGAACCGGACGGAGTGAGCTGGCGCACACCTGCCGTAGAGTTGAGGCCGGTCGATATCTGACCGCGGAAGATCGGAAGGGCAGCAGGCGTGACCGTCGACGACACGGGCTCCGGCGCGGGCGCGGACGGCCGGGGAAACCTGCCGGCCGAGCCGGGTGAGCCGGGCGACCCCGGAGAGGACCCGCATCCTCTCGCCCTGCGCCTCGAACAGCTCATCCTCGGCGCAGAGCGGCGCTACACCCCGTTCCAGGCCGCCCGCAGCGCCGGTGTCTCCATGGAGCTGGCGTCGCGTTTCTGGCGGGCCATGGGCTTCGCCGACATCGGCCAGGCCAAGGCGCTCACCGAGGCCGACGTCCTCGCCCTGCGGCGCCTGGCCGGTCTCGTGGAGGCGGGGCTGCTGAGCGAGGCGATGGCCGTACAGGTGGCGCGGTCCACCGGGCAGACCACCGCTCGTCTGGCGGAATGGCAGATCGACTCCTTCCTGGAGGGCCTGACCGAGCCGCCCGAGCCGGGGATGACCCGCACCGAGGTCACGTATCCCATCGTCGAGCTGCTGCTGCCCGAGCTGGAGGAGTTCCTCGTCTACGTCTGGCGCCGGCAGCTCGCCGCCTCGGCGGGCCGGGTCGTCCAGGCCGCCGACGACGAGGAGATGGTCGACCGGCGGCTGGCCGTCGCCTTCGCGGACCTCGTCGGTTTCACGCGGCTGACCCGGCGGATGGAGGAGGAGGAACTCGGCGAACTCGTCGAGGCCTTCGAGACGACCGCCGCCGACCTGGTCGCCGCGCGCGGCGGACGGCTGATCAAGACGCTCGGCGACGAGGTGCTGTACGCGGCCGACGACGCGGGCATCGCCGCCGACATCGCGCTGCTGCTCGTCGAGACGATGAGCAACGACGAGACGATGCCCGAACTGCGGGTCGGCATGGCGTTCGGCACGGTCACCACCCGGATGGGCGATGTCTTCGGCACGACGGTCAACCTGGCCTCCCGGCTGACGTCGATAGCCCCCCGGGACGCCGTGCTCGTCGACAGCGCCTTCGCCGAGGAGCTGATCCGCACCGGCGACGCCCCGGCCTCGGAGGCGGAGGCGGCCGAGGAGGCGGCCGCCGCCGAGAAGGAGGGCGAGGAGCCGCCGAAGTACCGCTTCGCGCTCCAGCCGATGTGGCAGCGGCCGGTGCGCGGTCTCGGCGTGGTCGAGCCCTGGCTGCTGACGCGACGTAACGACGCCGACGGCTAGAGCCTCGGTGCGGCGGCACCCAGCGGGTCCACGCAGAGGCCGATGACGGGAACACAGACGCCCGGCTGACGTGGCGCGTCGGGCTGCTCCGACCGCGGCGCGGGCGTGGGCGCGGCCGTGGTCGGGGCGGGTGCCGGTGTTCTCGGGGGCGCGGTGGGCCGCGGGGCGGCGCTCGTGGCGGGTGCCGGGGCGCGCGGTGCCTGCGCGGGCGTGGCCGGGGTGTAGGTGGTGCCCGGGGTGAGGGCGACGGACGTCGGCGCGCCGGGGACGCCCGGGAGCAGGCCTGCCTCGGGCGCCGGGGCGGGGCTCGCGCCGCCCATCGCGCTGGGCGCGGTCGGCGAGGGCGCGACGGGGGTGGACGGGCCGGCCGGGCGGTCGGTGTCCGTGTCGGTGTCCGTGTCGGCGGCGGTGTCGGTGCCCGCGACCGGTTCGGGCCGGGGTTCGGCCTCCGCGGTGCCGAGACCACCGGCGCCGCCCGGGTCGGGGGTCAGCCGGACGAGGCTCAGCACCCCGGCGGCCAGCGCGAGGCCGCCGGCGGCGAACAGCACCTTGCGGGGGCGGGGACGGCGGTGCCGGCCCCGGGGGCGCGGGGCCCACAGCCCGCCGGTCTCCCCGGACGCCGCCTCGTCCTGCGCAGCCGTCTCGTACGGCCCGGTCCATGTGCTCACCGGCGTGCTCGTCATCGCGTTCTCTCCCCGGTGCGGTCGCGCCCCCGATGCGCCGGGGCGGACGCACGTTATGCGCTCCCGTGGGCGTTGCGGGGGGAGTTGGGTGGCATGTCACCCGAACGGGTAGCCGGGGCCGGGATATCAGGAGTTCAGGGGACCGGGCCGCTCTTTCGTCTCCCGGTCCCGGCTGCGATGATCGGACGAGCGTTGTTAACCCGCGTTAACCGGAGGGTGTCGTGAGCGGTGTCGGGAACGGTGGCATGAGCGAGGAGCGGTTCGGGGAGTTCGTCCTGGTGCGGCGGCACGGGGACGGCGGGCACGTCGCCGAGCTGGTCCTCGACCGGCCGAAGGCCATGAACGCCGTCTCCACCGACATGGCCCGGTCGATCGCCGGGGCGTGCGCGGCGCTGGGCGGGGACCGGGACGTGCGGGTGGTGGTGCTGACCTCGACGCACGAGCGGGCGTTCTGCGTCGGCGCCGACCTGAAGGAACGCAACTCCTTCAGTGACGCCGAGCTGCTGCGGCAGCGACCGCTCACCCGTGCCGCGTACACCGGGGTGCTGGAACTGCCGGTGCCCTCGGTCGCGGCGGTGCACGGCTTCGCGCTGGGCGGCGGCTTCGAACTGGCGCTGGCGTGCGACGTGATCGTGGCCGACGGCACGGCCGTGGTCGGGCTGCCGGAGGTGTCGGTGGGCGTGATCCCCGGCGGCGGCGGGACCCAGCTGCTGCCGCGCCGGGTGGGGGCGGCCCGGGCGGCCGAGCTGGTGTTCACGGCCCGTCGGGTGGCGGCGGCCGAGGCGCGGGACCTGGGTCTGGTGGACGTCCTGGTGGACGACGGGCGGGACCGGGAGGAGGCGCTGGCGCTGGCCGCGCGGATCGGCGGCAACTCGCCGGTGGGCCTGCGGGCGGCCAAGCGGGCGCTGCGCCTGGGGCAGGGTCTGGACCTGCGGGCCGGGCTGGAGGTCGAGGACGCGGCGTGGCGGTCGGTGGCCTTCTCCGGGGACCGGGCGGAAGGAGTGGCGGCCTTCAACGAGAAGCGGAAGCCGCAGTGGCCGGGCGAGTGAGCGGGCGGCGGACGCCGGGCGACACGCGACCGGAAGTGCGCTCATCACTCTCAGTCGCCCTTCGGTGTCCCCTTTCGGGCTGAATGTCCCTAGCCTGGGGAGATGGGTGAGGACAGACGCCTGGTGGCCGTGGTGGCGCTCGCGCAGGGAATGGCGGCCGCGCACACCCCCCGTGAGTCGTGGCGCGCGGCCGCGCTCGGGGCCTGCCGGGCGCTCTCCGGAGGCTTCGCCGCGCTCTCGGTGTGGGAGCGGGACCTCGGGCGGCTGCGCGTCCTGGTGAACGTGGGGGACCGGGCCGCCGACGAGGACGAATTCCCGGACGGGGAGGCCTATCCGGTGCACCAGTTCCCCGAGATCACCGAGTTCCTGCACGAGCGCTGGCTGGCGGGCGGGGAGCCCGACGCCTGGGTGGAGACGGCCCAGGGCCCCGCCGCCGGGCGCCCCGGCTACTGCCATCAGCGGGTCGCCGCCCTGCGCCGCCGGGGCCGTGGCTCCTGTGTGGTCGCGCCGATCGTGCTGCACGGCCGCGCCTGGGGGGAGCTGTATGTCGCCCGTTCCGTGGGCACCCCCGTCTTCGACCGGGCCGACGCGGACTTCGCCACCGTCCTCGCCGCCGTCGTCGCCGCCGGGCTCGCCCAGACCGAGCGGCTGGAGGAGGCCCGCCGGCTCGCCTTCACCGACGCCCTCACCGGACTGGCCAACCGCCGCGCCGTCGACGTACGGCTGGAGGAGGCGGTCGAGCGGCATCGCGCGGAGGGGGTCGTCGTCAGCCTCGTGGTGTGTGACCTCAACGGGCTGAAGCGGGTCAACGACACCCTCGGGCACGCCGTCGGGGACCGGCTCCTCGAGCGGTTCGGGTCGGTGCTGTCGCTGTGCGGGGCCATGCTGCCCGGCGCGCTGGCCGCCCGGCTCGGCGGCGACGAGTTCTGCCTGCTGGCCGTCGGGCCGCTCGCCGACGAGGTCGTCAAGGTCGCCGACGACCTCTGTCGGCGGGCCGGTGAGCTGGAGCTCGGTGAGGGGGTGGCCTGCGGGGTCGCCTCCACCGAGGACCCCATCGGGCCGGTGACCTCCGCCCGCCGGCTGTTCCGGCTGGCCGACGCCGCCCAGTACCGGGCCAAGGCCGTGCGGGCCGCCCGGCCGGTGGTCGCCGGGCGGGAGGGCCCCGACGATCCCGTCGTACGCCTCGCCGACGAGCCCTCCCACGAGCGGACCGCCGAGCGGCGGCGGTTCAGGGGGCGGCGTTGAGGATGTGACCTATTCGGTAAGGGGTGAACCCGGTACCCACTGGTGACATCCTGGTCTTCACTGCGTACGCTCCTGAATATGGATATGCACACTGTGGTGGTGGGGACGTCCGGCGTGACCGCGTCCGACGTGCTCGCGGTGGCGCGCGGCGGCGCCCGGATCGAGCTCTCCGGCGAGGCGGTGGCGGCCCTCGCCGCGGCCCGCGAGATCGTGGACGCGCTGGCGGCCAAGCCCGAGCCCGTCTACGGCGTCTCCACCGGGTTCGGCGCCCTCGCCACCCGGCACATCAGCCCGGAGCTGCGCGCCCAGCTCCAGCGCAACATCGTCCGCTCGCACGCCGCCGGCATGGGCCCGCGGGTCGAGCGCGAGGTCGTCCGGGCGCTGATGTTCCTGCGCCTGAAGACCGTCTGCTCCGGGCACACCGGCGTCCGCCCCGAGGTCGCGCAGACCATGGCCGACATCCTCAACGCCGGCATCACCCCGGTCGTGCACGAGTACGGCTCCCTCGGCTGCTCCGGCGACCTGGCCCCGCTCTCGCACTGCGCCCTCACCCTCATGGGGGAAGGCGACGCGGAGGGCCCGGACGGCGCCGTACGGCCCGCCGGCGAGCTGCTCGCCGAGCACGGGATCGCCCCCGTCGAGCTGCGCGAGAAGGAGGGGCTGGCGCTCCTCAACGGCACCGACGGCATGCTCGGCATGCTGGTCATGGCCCTCGCCGACCTCGACATGCTCTACAAGTCCGCCGACGTCACCGCCGCGCTCAGCCTGGAGGCGCTGCTCGGCACCGACAAGGTGCTCGCCCCCGAGCTGCACGCCATCCGCCCGCACCCGGGGCAGGGCGCGTCGGCCGCCAACATGCTGGCCGTGCTGGCGGGTTCGGAACTCACCGGCCACCACCAGGACGACGCGCCCCGGGTCCAGGACGCCTACTCGGTGCGCTGCGCCCCGCAGGTCGCCGGCGCCGGCCGCGACACCATCGCGCACGCCCGGCTCGTCGCCGAGCGGGAGCTGGCCTCGGCCGTCGACAACCCGGTGGTGCTGCCTGGGGGTACCTCCCAGGCTTTCGGCACTGGGGGAGGGCGCGTCGAGTCCAACGGCAACTTCCACGGCGCGCCGGTCGCCTACGTCCTGGACTTCCTCGCCATCGCCGTCGCCGACCTCGCCTCCATCGCCGAGCGGCGCACCGACCGGCTGCTGGACAAGAACCGCAGCCACGGCCTCCCGCCGTTCCTCGCCGACGACGCCGGCGTCGACTCCGGGCTGATGATCGCCCAGTACACGCAGGCCGCGCTGGTCAGCGAGCTGAAGCGGCTGGCCGTCCCGGCGTCCGCCGATTCCATCCCGTCCTCCGCGATGCAGGAGGACCACGTGTCGATGGGCTGGTCCGCGGCCCGCAAGCTGCGCACCGCCGTCGACAACCTCACGCGCGTGATCGCCGTCGAGCTGTACGCCGCCGGCCGCGGTGTGGAGCTGCGCGAGGGGCTCACCCCGGCGCCGGCGACGCGTGCGGTCATCGAGGCGGCGCGCAAGGCGGGCGTGCGGGGCCCCGGCCCGGACCGGTTCCTCGCGCCCGACCTCGCGGCGGCGGACGCCTTCGTGCGCGACGGAGGGATCGTCGCCGCGGTGGAGACGGTCACCGGACCGCTGCGGTAAGGGCTCCGGCAACGCGAAAGGGCCCCGCCGCACGGATGCGGCGGGGCCCTTTCGGCGTGCGTGGGTCGGCGGGCTACTTCAGCTTGGCGACCTGCGCGTCGACCACGGCCGCCGGGACGGCGCCCATGTCGCCGCCCTTCGACATCGCGGCGAAGTTCACCGTGTAGAACGAGGCGACGGTGTTGCCCTTGCGCACCACCTGGGTGTGGAAGGTGGCCGTGCCCGCGCCGTCCATGTCGACGTCCGCGGCGAAGGTCACCGCCTCGTCACCCTTCGCGGCGCCCTTCTCCGCGACCACCTTGGTGACCTTGGTGGTCTCACCCTCGGCCGTCAGGCCGTACCCGCCGGCACAGGCCGTCACGCCGTCGGAGACGGCCTTCATGGCCTTCTCGGCGCCGTCGCCCTCGTACGAGGAGAGACCCACGAACGTCATGTCGACGTCGAAGGCGTCCGCGATGTCCTCCGGCTGCACGGTGGCACCCGACGTCTTGTCCTCCGAGACCGTGTTGCTGGCGTTCGCGTCCGTGTCGCCCGGGGCGAGAGCGGCCGTGGCCCAGGCGAGCGGGTCGCAGGCCGGCTTGTCGGTCTTCACCTGGGACTTGGAGGCCGGCAGGGTGTCGTCGCCCGAGTCGGCCTTGTAGCCCTTGAGTTCGCCCTGTGCGAGCAGCAGTTTCTCCAGCTCGGCCTTGGTGAGCGCCTTCGCGGCCGGAGCCGACGAGGAGGAACCGGCGGACGAGGAGGCGGAGGCCTTGGAGTCCGCGGAGTCCTTCGACCCGTCGTCCGAACAAGCGGTGAGGAGGGAGAGCGACAGTGCGCCTATTGCGGCGGTGGCGCACAGCCGTGCCCCCGGTGATCTCTTCATGGGCGAACTATGAAGAACCTGTCAAAGAACAGTCAAGTTCATTCAAAAACCCAGACGTTCCCGGCGAACGGAATAAACCACGAATCCCGCACCGAGCGCGAGAAGCGTGGTGCCGCCGACGACGTAGGGGGTCGTGTCGAAGCTGCCGGTGTCGGCGAGCCGGGTGCCGTCGTCGACCGTTGTGCCGGTCACCGTGTCGGCCGCTGTATCGGCTGCCGTCCTGGCTGTCGTCCCGGCGGTGCCGTCGGCGGCGGTGTCGGCGGCGGTGTCGGTCGTGGTCGTCGACGCGGCCCGTGCCTGGGTCGTGATCTGCGTCGTCGTGCCCGTTCTCGCCGGGGTGTCCTGGGACGCGTTCGCGGACGGGACGAACCACAGGGCACCCAGCAGGGTCCCCGCGGCGGTGGCGGTCAGCAACGGACGTCGAGCGGATGACACGGAATATCGATCCCCTTGTGGCGCTGGCGAATTGGCCGTGTGGTCCGATGCTAATGAAAGTCGCGGGTCGCGGGAAAGTTGCGGGAGCTGTGAGCCGTACGCTCCGGCCATGAGCACTGAAGAGACATCACGTTTTGTGCGGATCAGAGTGGATATTCTCCTCGAGGTGCACGACGAGAACGCCGTGGCGACCGCGGCACTGCGGCGGATCGCCGACGACGCGGAGCTCCCGGACGCCGAGCGCGCGCACGCCGAGGGGGCTGTGACGGAGGACACGGCGGAGGCGCTCGCCTATCTCGTCGACCCGTTCGACCTGGTCGGTGAGGTGCCCGGGGTGGAGCTCCAGCAGGCCTCCTGGTCCAGTGAACGGATCGACTACGACCCGGATTCGCCGGAGTGGGACCTCGACGAGGATGATGTCGACGAGGATGACGAGGCGGACGGCGAAGAGGGGCGCATCGGCTGAGCGTTCCGGGAAACTCGTCACCCCGGACGGCAACCGCCGACCGGGGTTTCGTCGTCTCACCAGGCGCACGAACCGACACCCGCATCATCCACGCCATGAACGTGGCGTGCCCCACACCTTCGGGAATGTGGAACGAGGGGAACCGGTCGTAGCGTTGATGTTCTTGACGGGGACTCTCTGGGTTCTGGCAATCGGCAACGATGGAGAAGCGTGTGATGACGGACAGTAGGCGGCGCCGAGGTCTGATGACCGCGTCCGCACTGCTCGGCGGTGTTCTGGTGCTCTCTGCGTGTTCCGGCGGCGACAATGACGCCTCCGACGGCGGAGGCAGCTCCTCGCAGGCCAAGGCCGACGAGGCGGCGGCCAAGAAGTCCTCCGAGGCCCAGATCAAGATCACGCCCGCGGACGGCTCGGACAACGCCTCCATCAACAACTCCGCGGCGGTCACGGTCAGCAAGGGCACGCTCACCACGGTGACGATGACCACCTCCGACGGCACGGCCGTCGAGGGCGCGCTCTCCGCCGACAAGACCAGCT
Organism: Streptomyces sp. NBC_00080; assembly: GCF_045041255.1. Taxonomy (NCBI): domain Bacteria; kingdom Bacillati; phylum Actinomycetota; class Actinomycetes; order Kitasatosporales; family Streptomycetaceae; genus Streptomyces; species Streptomyces sp. NBC_00080. The sequence goes on along the minus strand of NZ_CP108235.1, from coordinate 3,624,651 downwards.
GGAAGCCGAACACCCAGCTCGAGCGCTCCACCACCTACAAGGTGGCGGCCGAGGCGAAGGACTCCGGCGGCCTCGTGGCGCACGAGAACGCCTCCTTCACCACGGTCTCCCCGGACAACAGCTTCATAGGCAACTTCACGCCGGAGAACGGTTCGACCGTCGGCGTGGGCATGCCGGTGTCGATCAACTTCAACAAGGAGATCACCAACAAGGCGGCCGTGCAGAAGGGCGTCACGGTCACCTCCACCAGCGGTCAGGAGGTCGTCTGCCACTGGTTCTCCACCCAGCGCATGGACTGCCGTCCCGAGGACTACTGGAAGGAGAACTCCACCGTCACGCTGAAGCTCGCGCTCGACGGGGTGGAGGGCGCCGACGGTGTCATCGGTGTCCAGCAGAAGACGGTCACCTTCAAGGTCGGCCGCAACCAGGTCTCCTACGTCGACGCGAAGACCAAGCAGATGAAGATCACGCACAACGGCGCGGTCATCAAGACGATCCCGATCTCCGCCGGCTCGCCCGACAACAAGACGTACGAGGGCCAGATGGTGATGTCGGAGAAGTTCAAGGAGACGCGCATGAACGGCGCGACCGTGGGCTTCACCGATGACGACGGCAAGGGCGAGTACGACATCAAGGACGTGCCGCACGCCATCCGCCTCACCAACTCCGGCACCTTCGTGCACGGCAACTACTGGGGCGCGAAGTCCATCTTCGGCTCGGTGAACACCAGCCACGGCTGCGTGGGTCTGTCCGACACCAAGGGCGCCAACGACTCGGGTACGGCGGGCTACTGGTTCTACACCAACTCCATCGTCGGCGACGTCGTGGTGGTCAAGAACACCGGCGACAAGACCGTGTCCCCGGACAACGGCCTCAACGGCTGGAACATGGACTGGGCCCAGTGGAAGGCGGGTTCGGCCGTCTGAGGTAGCTCCTGACGGTCGATCCGACAGTCCACCCACAGCTTTCCGGTGCCGCCCCCAGGGGCGGCACCGGTGTTTCCGGGGTTGATCACAGCCTTCTCATCGTTCTCTTATTTCGGCCTTATCCCTTCATCACGCGCGGTACCTACCGTGCGGCCATGTTCTTCACCTACCTGAGGCGCGAACTGCGCCGCCGTAGAAAAGCGGCCCTCGTCGTCGCCTCCGGGCTCGCGCTGGGTATCGCGCTGGTCATCGTGGTCACCTCCGTGTCCTCCGGCATGGGGAAGGCCCAGGACAAGGTCCTCCAGTCCCTGTACGGACTGGGTACGGACATGACGGTCACCAAGGCCGCCTCGCCCACCGCGAGCGCCTCGGACCGGCCGCGCTTCCAGTTCGACGCGCAGGACGACGACTCCGACGCGGAGCAGAGCACCGACCGCGTCATGGTGCAGGGCTTCCAGACCCTGTCGACCGCGACCGTCACCAAGGTCGGCAAGCAGGGCGGTGTCTCCGACGCGGTCGGCGGACTGAGCCTCCAGGTCCTCAAGGTCGACGGCCAGTTCACCCGCGGCCAGTTCCAGCAGAACGACAACGCGGGCGGCGCCGGCGGCCAGCAGGGCGGCGGCGCCGGCGGCAACGGCGGCGGCAACGGCCAGCCGCAGGGTGAAGTGCGGGGCGGCGGAGCCAACTTCGACGTCAACAGCTACTCCGTCTACGGCACCGACGTCACCGAGCCCGCGCTCGGCCCGCTGACCTCCTCGACGATCACCAGCGGCCGCACCTTCAAGACCACGGAGAACAACGGCAAGGTAGCCGTCCTCGACTCGGCGTACGCCAAGGAGAAGTCGCTCAAGGTCGGTTCCACGCTGACCATCAGCAAGGTCAAGTTCTCGGTGATCGGCATCGCCACGGCCGACAGCGGTGACGCCGCCGCCAACGTCTACCTTCCGCTGACCCAGGCTCAGACCCTCAGCGACTCGAAGGACAAGGTCACCACGATCTACGTCAAGGCGACCGACTCCCAGAAGATCGACAGCGTCAAGTCGACGATCCAGAAGAACGTCTCGGGCACCACGGTGACGACCTCCGCCGACCTCGCGGACACCGTCTCCGGCTCCCTCTCCACGGCCTCCTCGCTCGCCACCAACGTCGGCAAGTGGCTGTCCATCGCGGTCCTCATCGCCGCCTTCCTGGTCGCCGGTCTGCTCACCTCCTCGGCGGTCTCCCGCCGCGTCCGTGAGTTCGGCACGCTGAAGGCGCTGGGCTGGAAGTCCGGCCGGGTCACCCGGCAGGTCGTCGGCGAGGCCATGGTCAACGGTCTGCTGGGCGGCGCCCTGGGCATCGCCCTGGGCCTGGGCGGCGCATACGTCGTGACCGCCATCAGCCCCACCCTGCAGGCCCAGTTGGGCGGCGGCGGTGGCGGCGGGGGACAGGGCGGTCCCGGCGGCGGTGGCGGCGGCTTCGGCGGTCCCGGTCGCCAGGCGGCGGCCAAGACCCTCGACGTGGCGCTGACGGCGCCGGTGAGCGTCACGACGGTGGCCGTCGCGGTGGGTCTCGCCGTGGCCGGCGGTCTGATCGCCGGGGCGTTCGGCGGCTGGCGCGCCTCCCGGCTGCGCCCGGCCGACGCGCTGCGCCGCGTCGAGTAGCCGAACCGCCTCCAACCAACGAACGCACACCAGGAGTTGTTGTCCCCATGTACGAACTCAGAGGCGTCACCAAGCGCTACAGCCGGGGCAAGGAGACGGTCCACGCCCTCGCCGGGGTCGACCTGACCATCCCGGACGGCGACCGGCTCGTCATCCAGGGCCCCACCGGCGGCGGCAAGTCCACGCTGCTCCAGATGATCGGCGCGCTCGACCGGCCGTCCGAGGGCGAGATCGTCCTCGACGGCGTCGACCTGGCCAAGCTCTCCGAGGCCAGGCTCACGAAGGTGCGCAGCGAGAACATCGGCTTCGTCTTCCAGTCCTTCAACCTCATCCCGACGCTCAACGCGCAGGAGAACGTCGAGACCGCGCTCGTCCCGCTCGGCGTGAAGGTCAAGGAGCGGCGCGAACGGGCCGCCGAGGCGCTGAAGTCCGTCGGCCTGGGAGAGCGCCTCGGGCACCTGCCGTCCGAGATGTCCGGCGGCCAGCAGCAGCGCGTCGCGATCGCCCGCGCCCTGGTCAAGCAGCCGAAGGTGCTGCTCGCCGACGAGCCCACCGGCAACCTCGACGAGAGCATGCGCGACGAGATCATGGACGTGCTGCACACCATGTGGAAGGAGCACGGGCTCACCTTCATCATGGTCACCCACGACTCCTCGATCGCGAAGAAGGCCCCGCGCGTGGCGACGATCCGCAAGGGCAAGATCACGGTGAAGGAGAACGCGGCGTCGGCCTGACGGGGCCGCGGGACGCCGGTTCGCTGAGCGCTGAGCGAACGCCCGCCGGAAGACAAGCCTCCGGCGGGCCGTTCGTGCTTGCGTGGCCCCATGACGGCACCCGAGACAAGCACGCCCCGCACCACGGTCGAGTACATCCGGTACCGGATCCCCGAGGAGCGGTCCGCGGAGTTCCTGGCCGCGTACACCCGAGCCGCGCGTGAACTCGCGGCCTCCCCGCACTGCGTCGACTACGAACTCGCCCGCTGCGAGGAGGACTTCGGCCACTACATCCTGCGGATCACCTGGACGTCGACCGAAGACCACCTCGAGGGCTTCCGCACCTCGGACCTGTTCCCCGCCTTCCTCGCGGAGATCCGCCCGTACGTCGGGCACATCGACGAGATGCGGCACTACAAGGCCACCTCGGTGCACGGGAGGGGCTCCGCCGTGCCCACGCTGTACGACTGGGCGGGCGGCGCGGAGGCCTTCGCCCGGCTCACCGAGGCCTTCTACACCATGGTGCTCCGGGACGACCTGCTCGCGCCGGTCTTCGCGGGCCTCGCCCCCGAGCACGCCGAGCACGTCGCGCTCTGGCTCGCGGAGGTCTTCGGCGGGCCGCAGAGCTACTCGGCGACCCAGGGCGGCCACAGCCACATGGTGGCCAAGCACTTCGGGCGGGACATCACCGAGCCCCAGCGTCGCCGCTGGGTCGACCTCATCCAGGACGCGGCCGACGAGGCAGGTCTGCCGACCGACGCCGAGTTCCGTTCGGCGTTCCTCGCCTATGTGGAGTGGGGCACCCGGCTCGCCGTCCACTTCTCCGGCCCGGACGCCAAGCCGCCGGCCGAGCAGCCGGTGCCGCAGTGGGGATGGGGCGCGGCTCCGCCGTACCAGGGCTGACGGCCGCCCCGAGGGGGGAGGGGCGGCCAGGGGAGGGCGGCTCTCAAACGGACGGAGTCTGGGAGCCGGCCCCCGCCCGCGTCGCGTCCGCGCCCCAGCTCGCCAGCAGCCGCAGCGCCTCCGCCGAGGCCGACCCCGGATCCGCGTGATACGTCACCATCGTCTGTTCGCCGTCGCCCATCAGCCTGAACCCCTCGAAGTTCAGGGAGAGTTCGCCGACCAGCGGATGCCTCAGCAGCTTCACGCCGTGGCTCTTCTCCTTGACGTCGTGGGTCGCCCACAGCCGCCGGAAGTCCTCGCTCTTCACCGACAACTGGCCCACCAGCGCGGAGAGCCGCGGGTCGTCCGGATAGCAGCCCGCGTCCATGCGCAGGGCGCAGACGATGTCGATCGCCTTCTGCTCCCAGTCCACGAAGAGGTCCCGGTAGTCGGGGCGCAGGAAGACCAGCCGGGCCCAGTTGCGCTCCGCCACCGGCAGCTCCGCCCAGTCGCCGAAGACGGCCGCCGCCATCCGGTTCCAGCCCAGGATCTCGGTGCGCCGCCCGATGAGGTACGCCGGCACCGAGTCCATCGCGTCCAGCAGCTGCCGCAGCGGGCCCCGCACCTGCTGCGGCGGCGCGCTCTGCTTCTTCTTGTGCTTGGGCTTCGCCAGGTGGGTGAGATGCGCGTGCTCGGCGTCGGAGAGCCGCAGCGCCCTGGCGATGGAGTCCAGCACCTCCGCCGACACGTTCCGCCCGTTGCCCTGCTCCAGGCGCGTGTAGTACGCCACCGAGACCCCGGCCAGCTGCGCCAGCTCCTCGCGCCGCAGCCCCGGCACCCTGCGGTGCCGCCCGAAGTCCGGCAGCCCCACGTCCTCCGGCTTCAGCCTGGCGCGCCGGGTGCGCAGGAACTCGCTGAGCTCGGCACGCCGGTCCAGGGGGGTGCCGGGAGGTTCGGGGTGTTCGTCCATGCCGTCCAGTATTCCCGGTCGTACGCACACCAGCCTGACCCCGCCAGTGGTAGGCACAGCAGACGTACGCAGAGGTGTGACCTGGGTGAATGTTGTGCGATGGGGCAGGCTGAACGTCGTACCCGGCCGGAAGGCAGGCCGGAACACGACCCCCCGCTAGGAGATCCAGGGCATGACCACCGTTGCCGCGTACGCCGCACCCTCCGCCAAGGCTCCCCTGGAGCGCACGACGATCGAACGCCGCGCGGTGCGCGAGTTCGACGTCCTCATCGACATCGAGTTCGCCGGAATCTGTCACTCGGACATCCACCAGGCCCGGGAGGGCTGGGGCGAGGCGATCTTCCCGATGGTGCCCGGTCACGAGATCGCGGGCGTCGTCTCCGAGGTGGGCCCCGGTGTCACCCGGTTCGCCGTCGGCGACCGCGTGGGTGTCGGCTGCCTCGTCGACTCCTGCCGTGAGTGCGACAACTGCAAGGCCGGCCTGGAGCAGTACTGCACCGGCGGCAGCGTCGGTACGTACAACGCCGTCGGCAAGGACGGCGAGCCCACCTACGGCGGCTACGCGCAGAAGATCGTCGTGGACGAGAACTACGTCGTCCGCATCCCCGACGGCCTCTCGCTCGACGTCGCCGCGCCGCTGCTCTGCGCCGGCATCACCACGTACTCCCCGCTGAAGCACTGGAACGCCGGCCCCGGCAAGAAGGTCGCGATTCTCGGCATGGGCGGCCTCGGCCACATGGGCGTCAAGATCGCGCACGCCCTCGGCGCCGAGGTGACCGTCCTGTCCCAGTCGCTGCGCAAGAAGGACGACGGCCTGAAGCTGGGCGCCGCCCACTACTACGCCACCAGCGACGAGAACACCTTCAAGGAGCTGAAGGGCAGCTTCGACCTCATCCTCTCCACGGTCTCCGCCCCGCTGAACCTGGACGCCTACCTCTCCCTCCTCAAGACCGACGGCGCCTTCGTGAACGTCGGCGCGCCCGAGGAGCCCGTCGCCCTCAACCTGTTCTCGGTGATAGGCGGCCGCAAGACCCTCGCCGGCTCCGGCATCGGCGGCATCCAGGAGACCCAGGAGATGCTGGACTTCTGCGCCGAGCACGGCTTCGGCGCCGAGATCGAGCTGATCAGCGCCGACCAGATCAACGAGGCGTACGAGCGGGTCCTCGCCAGCGACGTCCGCTACCGCTTCGTGATCGACACGTCGACGATCTGACGGTCCCCGCGGACCTCGTGACGGACCTCGCGGACTCGTGAGGTCTCCGTCGACCTCGTGACGGACCTCGTCGACCTCGGGCGGTCCCCGCGGCCTCCCGACCGTGAGAGGGCCCCCGGCGCATCGCGCCGGGGGCCCTCCTCGTCACCGGACGGGCGCCGGACGCCTCACTGGCTCCGTCGGTCCCTCCCCGGCGGCCACAGCGGATACGGTCCGCCCACCAGCGCGGTCAGCGCGCCCACCGGGATCTCCAGCGCGCAGGGTGCACCACACCCCGGCCGACGGGACGTAGGTCCGGCCGGAACGGGCGGCGAGACCGGGCGCGGCTTCCGCCGTCAGCCCGATCTCCGTCCGCGGCAGCCGCAGGCATCGCACGGCGAGGGCGTCCGGTCAGGACACGGGAAACGACTCGCCGTCGCCGTAGGAGCGGACGAGGACTCCGCCGCCCGGGGCGGGACGCACGGAATGGGCCCGGCCCAGCCCGGCCACCCGCGCGCGGCCGTCACCACCCTCGCCCCCGACCTCCAGCAGCGTGTTCTCGTCGATGGCCACCCCGTGCGCCAGCCGGCCGTCCGCCACGACGGCCGCCAGCCGCCCCAACGTCCCCCACTGCGCGGCATGGTTGTCCACCCCGAACGGCACGAGCCCCAGTCCGGGCCGCACATCGAGATCCTCGAGATCCTCCGCGGTGTCCGGCGGACACACGGCGACCCCGTTCACCAGCCACCCCCCGACCACCGCGTCCCGCGCCGCCATCGCGGCTCCCGCGGAGAATCCGGCGTACGGCAGTCCGCGCTCGCGAAGCAGGGCGGACAGCGGACCGGAGGACTCGGCGAGCGCCTCCTGATACGCGGGCGTCAGCCCACCGCAGACGAACACCCCGGCCACGTCCTCGGTCACCGTGCCGACCTCGAACCGCTCCCCGACCGGCACCAGCACCGGCACGGGCGTACAGTCCCCGGCCTTCCGCAACGCGACGTCGTACCGGGCGAACTGCTCGGCCCCGTCGCCCTCGTCGACGATCACACAGAGGACGCGGGGCGCCGACCCGGCGGAGCCGGATCCCGACGCCCCCGACGCCTCCGAGGCGGCGCGGGCCGCGCGCAGGAACGGCCCGTGCACGACGTCGGCGACCGTCTCCTCCCACCCGCCGCCGATCAGGAACACCCGGCCACCACTGCTCTTCGTACCGCTGCTCACGCGCACTTCCCCCCAGGGTTCATGGCTCATGGACGACTCGGGCAAGTAACTCACGAAGGGCGACCGGTCCGGCCGGTTCGCGCCTCAGCCACCGGCCCGGAGCCCCTGGAGACCGTCGTAGGCGGCCATCACGAGGTCCAGCCCCCGGGTGTCCTGTGCCGGTTCGCGCATCTGATTCGTCACGTAGGCCACCACCGCGCGGGCCTCGGGGTCGATCATGACCGTCGAGCCGCCCCAACCGCCCCACCCGTAGGTGCCGCCGAACCGTCCGTAGCCCAGACCCCAGCTGATCGGCATGCCCAGGACGCGGTCCTCGCCGCTGAACTGCTCCTCCCAGGCCCGGTCACAGCCCGCCGGGGACAGCAGCCGCACCCCGCGCACGGAGCCCCCGCAGGCCATCGCCGACTGGACGAGGGCCACCGAGCGGGCGTTGCCGAAGCCGCTCGCCGCCGGGATCTGCGCCCGCCGCCAGGCCACGCTGTTGCCGTCGCGGAGCCGGATCGCGGTCGGGGTGGCCGTCACGGTCCGGGCCACGTCGCTGCGGGCCGCGCCCGCCGTGTAGTCCTCGTCCCGGGACGGCGGCGGGACCGTGAGTGCCACTCGGTGATCATGCTCGGCCGGCAGCCCCATGCGGAAGTCCGCGCCCAGCGGTCCGGCGATCTCGTCGGCGAAGAACTCACCCGGGCTCCGGCCGGTGATCCGGCGCAGGACCTCGCCCACGAGGAACCCCTGGGTGAGCGAGTGGTACCCGGCCGCGCTGCCCGGCTCCCACTGCGGAGCCTGCGCGGCCAGTCGCGCCGTCGCGGCCGGCCAGTCGTAGATGTCCGCCACCGGGCCGTCCCAGTCGGGCAGTCCGGCGGTGTGCGAGAGCAGGTGCCTTACCAGCACCGCCTCCTTGCCCGCAGCCGCGAACTCCGGCCAGTACCGGGCCACCGGCGCGTCCGGATCCAGCTCGCCCCGGTCTGCCAGAACCAGCGCGCACAGCGCCGTCATCGTCTTCGTGACGGACCAGACGTTGACGATCGTGTCCCGCTGCCAGGGGACACCGCGCGCCGCGTCGGCGAACCCGCCCCAGACGTCCACCACCGGCTCGCCGTCCACGAAGACGGCCACCGAGCCGCCGAGATCCCCGCCGTCCAGCAGCGCGGCCAGCGCGGTGGGCACGGCGGTGAACAGATCGTCGTACGAGCCCTGGATGTCAGCCATGCCCGTCATTGAGCCCCCACGGGTCGGCCGGAGGCAACCGAATTCCGACGCCGACAGGTGCTACCGGCCGGGCCCGCCCACCGGGGCCCGGGGCTCTCCGGGCGGGGAGTCCTGTGCGCCCATGTCCAGCCGGAACGGCGGGTACGCGTCGGTCATCAGCGCCGCGTAGGCGCCCACCCGCGCGACCCAGCGGGCCAGGCCGAGCAGGAAGTCGAAGAGGTGCACCGGATAACGGCCGGTGAAGGCCAGGATGATCACGGCGACGAAGGAGAGGAAGAAGACGAGCCCGCCCCCGTGCCACTGGTCCGTCCCGCCCCAGCCCCAGCCCCAGTCGCCGACGAACATCCCCACGACGATGTACTGCGGGATGGCCAGCAGCCACCACTTCACCAGCACCAGACCGCGCGACAGCCGCTCGGGATAGACGACGTCGAAATGCGCCGGGTAGTCGGCCACCTCGGCGAGGGTGAACGGCGGGTACCGGTCGGTACCGAGCGCGGCGTGGGCGTAGTAGGCGACCCGCCAGTTCCAGCGCATCACACCGACGTTGAAGTCGAAGAGCGCCCGCGGATACCGGGCCGTGAACAGGATCGCGAAGAACGCGACGACGGTCACGAAGGAGAACGCGATCCACAGGAAGAAGAGCACGATGTAGTGCGGGATGGCGAGGAACCACTTCACCAGCCACATCCATCTGGACAGCCGCGGATCGAGAAACGCCTCGATCCGCACAGGAGACACGGCGACCGGAATCATAGGGACCAGCTCAGTTCCCGGATCATGATTCCAGGCTCGCACACCGCAGGAAGGGCCGCGACCGGACTGTTTCGCTCACCCGAACCCGCCGGCAGGGGGCCTGGGCGCTGTGCCGAGGGGGGAGGGTGGCGAGCGGGGTCACGGGGTGGGTTCGGGTTGGGTTCGGGTTGGGTTCGGCGGTCTCACAGCGGCTGCTTGTCGGTGGGCTTACTCAGGCCGAGTTGAGTAGGTGCGCTCATGCCCGGCGGGTGGCCGGGCGGCGAGCATCGGTGCAGCGGCGCGGGGTCCTGTGCGCCGGCCCGATGCAGCTGACTCAGTCACGGAGAATCCCATGTCCCGTCGTCGTACCGTCCTGTCCGTTGCCGCCGGTGTCGTCGTTCTCGGTGCCGCCGGTGCCTTCGCTTTCGCCCACGCCGGGGAGCAGCCTCCCGCGCTGGCGGACAGTACTGCCCGCTACACCGTGCCCGACGGCGACCGCGACGGCTCGCTGACCTTCGTCACCGATGTCACGGCGTCCTCCGGGGTCAAGAGCGTGAAGGTGCTGGCATGGCCGGAGAACTCGCCCTTCGCCGAGAAGCAGCTGACCGACAAGGACATGGCCGCGGCGGAGCCGGCCGTCTGCGAGCCCTCCGGGGAGGACACCGTGCGCTGCACCTACACCGCCGAGGTCACCGCTTCCGACGCCGAGGCGTCCCCGCGAGGCCTGTGGCACATCGCGGTCCTGGCCACCGCCCAGGACGGCACCACGACCCTGAACACCGAGGCCTCCGACTTCACCGTCAGGTAGACCGGCGCGCAGAGGACCGAGGGCGGGAGTGAGCACGGGAGTGGCGGAGTCCACATCATCACCCCTGACGAGGGCGTGGATCGCGTGGGCGAGCGGGGTCACGTCGCGGATGGCGACCGTCCACTCGTCCGCGTAACGTCGTACGGCCTCACCGGAGAGCCCCAGTTGCAAGGACCGGTACGGCAGCGGCCGGAGGCACAGGTCCCGCTCGGGGTCCCACTGCACACGAGCGGGCGCACGCGTCAACCGATGCTGCCAGGTCGCTCGGTCGGCGTGCACTCCGGGTACGTAGCTCGAAAGACACGCGTGCCGCAGAGCCCACTCGAAGCCCTCCCGGCTGATCTCGACCGCGAGAACGGTCAGTGTTGAGCGACGCTGCCATCGGTGTGCTCAGGGGCGCGGGTCCACAGAGATACGTCACTGCTCGTCGCGACGGCGATGGTCTCCCCTGAAGGAGAGAAGCCGAAGGCTCGCAGTTCCGAGTAAGTGGAGTGGAAGATGTGCCACCACTGCTCTCCGTACGGGCCGGAGTGGGGAATTCCGCCGTCGACCGAGAGCAGCACACGATCGTTCGGCCAGGCCGGTGTGACGGCCTCCAGGGTCCAGCCGTCCTCGGTCGTGGTGTGCAACCCCCCGCCGAAGAGCCCTGCGATGTGTACGCGGCTGTCGGCGATCGGTCCCAGTCCGGGGCAAGTCAGGTCGGCGACCGCGTCGGGGGTGCTGTCCTCGGGATCGGGGTCGCGGTCCCTGGCGATCTTCTCACCGGTGACGGCATCGAAGAGACCGTGACCGTCGTGCGAGACGACCATGACCAGGTCACGGCCGTTCTCGGGGTGCGACGCGAAGCCGATCCCGAGGAGTCCACCGACAGGGACGCCGTACTCGTACTCGAAGACAGGACGCCAGGGTGCGGGCGCGGGAACGACAGAGGCAGCGAGCAATCGGTCTCGTAGTGCCCGCTGGTAAGCGGAGATTCTCGGTTCACTGACGGATTGCTCCACTGGATCTGCTCTCTTGATCTCCTTCGTCACCTCTTCATGATCTCGCTCCAGGCGGATACCGCGCGGAGCCGGGCAGTTGAGAGGATCACGGCATGGCAACCTCCAACGACCATCCCCCCGATGGCTGGGCCTTCCTTGGCGTCGGAGACCCGTTCCTGGTTGTCCACGACGAACAGCGCGGCCTTCTGGCCGTGGCAGGAACGGATGCACACGACAGAGCTACGCCGGTCGCGGTCCACAACAGCCGTTCCTTCGTCCGCCGCGCGCTCATTCGCTCACGCTTCCCCGTGCACGCACTGGCCTTCCACCCCCGGAGTCCGCTGCTCGCGATAGGCACCGGCCGGTATGACGGTGGCTACTTCTTCGAGGGGGAGCTACTACTTCTGCACCTGAAAACAGGGGCGGTCGCTTCTCTCATCGAGAACGGGTTCGGCCGTCAGGTTCTGGGGCTGGAGTGGCTCGACGAACGGTCGCTGCGTGTCCTCGTCGCACCGCCGGACGACTGGCAGGACGAAGCGGCGCACGAGAACGGACACGTCGCCGTGGTGGACCGGGTCGACTGGACCGCCGTCCCCGCCCGGTCGCTCAGCGGTCGGGACCTGGCCGGCCCAAGGACCTTCGCACCGCGACCCGAGCCCCGCGAGGCAGTGCAACGAGCGGTCGCCACACTGCGATCCCTCTGGCAAGCCCAACGAGTCGAATCTTCGGGAGACCTATGAAGGTCCCTCGACGCCACCGCGACGGCAGGAGGCCCCATGGTCACGGATGGAGTCTGCGAACGCGGCTTGATGACTCACGTCGTCCTGTCCCGCTTCCACACGGTCGGGAAACGGCCGTCGCGGACGGCGGGCAGGCCGATTTCCGGGGAGTGCGCCTGGTAGACGGTGATCGTGGACTCCGTGTGAGCCGCACGGATGCCGTGTCGCGGTTGTTCCATGGCGTACAGCGTGGGGTGGGCTGGGCCGGTGCGGGCGGCCACTGATTTTCGAACCGCGGTTCACTGCGCCCCGGTCGGGCAGGAAACCCTGAAGGCGTGGATACGCAGCCCTAGGACGGGACGGGGGCGTCGGCGGCGGCGTCCGATGTGTCGGTGCCCGGAGGGGACGGCTCTCGGAGCTGCTCGCGCCCGTAGTTCCAGACCACCGCGATCAGCGCGGCGATCGGCACCGCGAGCAGACTGCCCACGATGCCGGCCAGACTGCCGCCCAACGTCACCGCCAGCAGAATCACGGCCGCGTGGAGGCCGAGCCCACGGCTTTGGATCATGGGCTGGAACACGTTGCCCTCGAGCTGCTGCACCACGACGATGATGGCCAGCACGATCAGCGCGTCCGTCAGGCCGTTGGAGACCAGCGCGATGAGAACCGCGACGAGACCGGCGAACAGGGCGCCGATGATCGGCACGAACGCGGAGACGAAGGTCAGCACCGCCAGCGGGAGCACCAGCGGTACCCCCACGATCCACAGGCCCAGGCCGATCAGGACGGCGTCGAGCAGACCGACGGCCGCCTGGGAACGCACGAACGCTCCCAGGGTGTCCCAGCCGCGCGCGGCCACGGCCGGGACGTCGGTGGCGAGCCGACCGGGCAGCTGACGGGCAAGCCACGGCAGGAACCGCGGGCCGTCCTTGAGGAAGAAGAACATCAGGAAGAGGGCCAGGACGGCAGTGACCAAGCCGTTCACCACGGTGCTCACTCCCGTGACGACAGCGCCGACCATGCTGCCGAGACCGTCCTGCGCGCGGGAGACCGCGGTGTCGAAGGCCTTGTTGATCTGGGCGTCACCGATGTTCAACGGCGGCCCGGCGGCCCACTCGCGCAACTTCTGGATGCCTTCGACCACGCCGTCGGTCAGCTCACCGGACTGGGATGCCACCGGTACCGCGATCAGCGCCACGACGCCGACGGCGACCAGGAGGAAGAGCACCGTCACGACCGATGCGGCGAGGGAGGGTTTCCACCCGCGACGAAGCAGGAAACGGGTCGGTGGCCAGGTCAGCGTGGTCAGCAGCAGGCCGACCACGAGCGGCCAGACGACCGACCACATCCGGCCCAGGATCCACAAGGCCACCGCGAGCATCAGAAGTATGAGCAGCAGCTCGGCGGAGGCACGCGCCGTCGTGCGGAGCGCGGCGCGGGCTCTTGTGGAACTCAACGGGGCAGTCACGGATGCACCCTACGGGTACGCAAGTCATACCGGAACCGCTGCTCACAGTGTGCGCACCGCTGGCACACGAGAGCCGTCGAGCGGGGAAAGCACCCCCGGTTTCGGGCGGGCCATCCGTCCGCGGATGCCGCAGCCGGGAGCGCGGCCCCGCCCGAACCGGGCGTCCTGTCAGACCTGTCCGACAGTGTCAGCCGGCCTTGTACGTGCTGAAGATGTACAGCGCCGCTTCGATCTGTGCTCTCGTTCGGGCCTCGGCTTCCCCGGTGAGCCGGACGAAGACGACCGACGCGTCCGGTTCGGCCGCGACCAGCAAGGTCAGCGGTACCCGCCCCGACAGCGGGTAGTCGTACCAGCCGTCGGGCCTCTCCGCGTCCGTCGCCGGGAGGGCGTTCTCGATGGCCTGCCAGTCCGAGTCGTCGAAGCGGTAGCCCGAGAACTCCGCGACCGATTCGCAGAACGGTCGCAGATTGTCTTCGAGGATCCAGTGTCCGTCGGCGGACGAGTAAGGGCCCGAGCGCTCACCCGTCGGCCCTTGCCCCCCGCTCACCCGTCGGCCCCCGCCACGCCGATCGGGCAGGACACACCGGTCCCGCCGATACCGCAGTACCCGCCCGGGGTCTTGGCGAGGTACTGCTGGTGGTAGGTCTCGGCCGGGTAGAACGGGCGGTTCGCGGCCGGGAGGATCTCTGTGGTGATCGGGCCGTGGCCCGCGCTGGTGAGGGCCCGTCGGTACGACGTGCGGGAGGACTCGGCTGTTGTCACCTGGGCCGGGGAGTGGGTGTAGATCGCGGAGCGGTACTGGGTGCCGACGTCGTTGCCCTGGCGGAAGCCCTGGGTGGGGTCGTGGGACTCCCAGAACGTCTTCAGGAGGCGCTCGTAGGAGATCACCACAGGGTCGAAGACCACGCGGACGACCTCCGTGTGGGCGGTCAGGCCCGAGCAGACCTCCTCGTAGGTGGGGTACTCGGTGTGGCCGCCCTGGTAGCCGACCACGGTTGTCCACACACCTGCCGGCAGCTGCCAGAACGTGCGCTCCGCGCCCCAGAAGCAGCCCAGGCCGAAGTCGGCGACCTCGAGGCCCTCGGGGTAGGGGCCGAGGAGCCGGTTGCCGAGGACGGTGTGGCGGTCGAGGACGGAGTACACCGGTGCCGGACGGCCTTGCAGAGCCTGCTCGGGCGTCAGGAGCCGGGGTGTGTGGCTGTGCGGGAGCATGCGGTCTCCAGGGGCGTTGAGGGTCCGTGGGGGTCAACATGCATACGGCCCATCGGATTCCGGCCTGCCGCAGCCCCTTCCGCCTCAGCCACTCCCGCCTCGGCCGGCCGCCCGGCGCCGTGCCCCAGCTGCTCGCCTCGCCGGCTGCCCCGCATCCCGGACAGTCCGCCCGGTCGCCACGGAATGGCCCGGGTCAGTGCGGCAGGGTTGCCGGGCTGCCGCCGTTCGCCTCGTAGCCCGCCACCGCCAGTGCCCGGTAGACCGCGAATTCGCCGGCCGGGTCGGGGGACAGGGTCCACGGGAGGGCGCCCACGTGGCCGTCCACGTGTATGAGCTGGTTCATCGCCTCCGACCAGCGTTCGGCGCGCACCAGGAAGAAGATCAGCAGATGACGGACGTGCGCCAGCATCGGGTCGTCGGGACGGGCCGCGTGCACCGCGAACAGCGCGCCGTGCATCGCCTTCGTCACGACCTCGCTCTGGTAGAAGCCGCTGACCAGGTTCACCTCGGGGAGGTGCTCGAAGACCGCGAACAGCGGCATGGCCGCGAGGAGGGAGCCCTGGGGGGCTCGCGCGGCCGCCGCCTCCGCGAACGCGTTCGCCAGTTCGCGCGAGCCGTGCCACTTCTCGCACCAGTAGTGCAGGGCCGCCAGATGCGCTCCCATGTGCGCCGGGGCGCGGTCCAGGATCTTCAGCCAGAGCTGCTCGAACTCCTTCTGCTCGTACTGAAGCCCGCGGGCCACCGACAACTCGACGATGTACGGGACCGGGTCACCGGGGGAGAGCAGTGCCGCCTGACCGCAGGCGTCCTTCGCCTCCTCCATGATGATCCGGAAGTCGTCCGTGCCCCGCGTCGACGTCCGCCACGCCTGCTGCACCAGGAACTCGGCGTGCACCGCCGCGCCGCCCGCGTCCTTCGGCGCCTCCGTGCGCCACACCCGCAGCCACTGCCCGCCCGGCGTCTCGCTGACCCCGCCCGGCCGCTGCTGGAGCTCCAGTGCCGCCGCGCCCGCGAAGGCCTGCACGCGCTGCCAGCGCAGCTCGCCCGCCGTCTCCGTGCCGGCCAGCAGTTGCTGTGCGGCCCGGTAGTCCTGCGTGTGCTGCACCACGTCCAGGACGTCCAGCAGGTCCTGGTCGGGGCCGGGCATGCGGATGTCCAGTTCCTCCGTGCGCACGAACCCGTAGGTCTCGGGGTCCGCGGCGTCCGGGTGGCCCGCCGGGACCTGCTCGACCATGCCGCGCCTGCGCCGCAGGAACGGCAGCAGCACGAAGCTGATCATGAGCAGCGCCATCAGGACGAACAGAATCTCCATGTCTCAAGCGAACCAGACCGCGCCGACAATTGGCCAACCCACCCCCACACCTGTGGAAAAACGTCGGGGGAGGGCCGTCCTGCGCCGTCCGCCCCCGCCCACGCGCTCCCGCCGTCCCGCAGCAGGCCCGTGAGCGGACTACGCTCGGTCCTCATGAGCGACAGGCACATCAGTCAGCACTTCGAGACCCTCGCGATCCACGCGGGCAACACCGCCGATCCCCTCACCGGCGCGGTGGTCCCGCCGATCTACCAGGTCTCGACCTACAAGCAGGACGGCGTCGGCGGTCTGCGCGGCGGCTACGAGTACAGCCGCAGCGCCAACCCGACCAGGACCGCCCTGGAGGAGAACCTCGCCGCCCTCGAAGGCGGCCGCCGAGGTCTCGCGTTCGCTTCCGGACTGGCGGCCGAGGACTGCCTGTTGCGTACGCTGCTCAGCCCCGGTGACCACGTGGTGATCCCGAACGACGCCTACGGCGGCACGTTCCGGCTCTTCGCGAAGGTCGTCGCCCGCTGGGGTGTGGAGTGGTCGGTCGCCGACACCGGCGACGCCGCCGCCGTGCGGGCCGCGATCACCCCGAAGACCAAGGCGGTGTGGGTGGAGACCCCCTCCAACCCGCTCCTCGGCATCACCGACATCGCCGCCGTCGCCCAGGTCGCCCGGGAGGCGGGCGCGCGTCTCGTCGTCGACAACACCTTCGCCACGCCGTACCTTCAGCAGCCCCTGTCGCTCGGCGCGGACGTCGTGGTGCACTCCCTGACCAAGTACATGGGCGGTCACTCGGACGTCGTCGGCGGCGCGCTGGTCACCGGCGACGCGGAGCTGGGCGAGGAGCTGGCGTACCACCAGAACGCGATGGGCGCGGTCGCCGGGCCCTTCGACTCCTGGCTGGTGCTGCGCGGCGCCAAGACGCTGTCGGTGCGCATGGACCGGCACAGCGAGAACGCCACCAAGGTCGCCGACATGCTGACCCGGCACGCGCGCGTGACGAACGTGCTGTACCCGGGGCTGCCCGACCACCCCGGTCACGAGGTCGCGGCCAAGCAGATGCGGGCGTTCGGCGGCATGGTCTCCTTCCAGGTCGCCGGTGGTGAGGAGGCGGCCGTCGAGGTGTGCAACCGCGCCAAGGTGTTCACCCTCGGCGAGTCGCTGGGCGGCGTCGAGTCCCTGATCGAGCACCCGGGGCGCATGACGCACGCGTCCGTGGTCGGCTCGGCGCTGGAGGTCCCCGGTGATCTCGTCCGGCTCTCCGTCGGCATCGAGAACATCGACGACCTTCTCGGCGACCTGCAGCAGGCTCTCGGCTAGAGAGTCTGCCGCTGGAGAGCCGTCCGCCGGTCTTCGGGGTCACCAGCCGGTCAGCGGTGGAGTCGTCTGCGACGGCGGCTCCACCCACGGCTGGGCCACCACCGCCCAGATCGTGAACGCCAGCGTGGCCGCCAGCAGCAGCAGCCACAGCAGCCGCCGGGCGAGCGTCCGGCGGCGCAGTATCCGGCCGCCCCGGCGTACGACGTCCGCGTGGAGTTCCGTCGGTACGTGCGGCGCGGTCCGCTCCATGAGCTGCCGTACGGCGGCCTCCCGCTCGGGCCGGTTCACGACGCCGCCGCCTTTGCCCGGCGCACCGCGGGCGCCGGGCCCCGAGGCGGATGCAGAAGCGTCGCCGTCGCCCGGTCGCAGACCGTGCGGATCCGTTCCACCGGCAGGCCGAGCAGGGCCGCCACCTGTTCGTCGGCGACACCCTCGTAGAGCCTCAGGACCAGGACGAGGCGCTCCTGGGGGGTGAGTCCCGCCAGCGGACCGACGGGGGTGAGCGGCCGGCCGCGGCCGAGGGGCAGAGCGGTGTACCGGTGCCAGGCGCCGTGGGCGAAGCGGGTGGCCAGATGTTCGCGGGCCCGGTTGTAAGGGTCCTCGCCGTGCAGCCGGTCCCAGCAGGCGTACGTGTGCGCGAGGGCGAGCGTCAGCAGGCGCCGCGCGCGCGGGTTGTCGGCCGGGGCCTCCGCCGTGAGCAGTGTGGCGGCGTGCAGCAACCGCCCGCCCGCTCCGGCGACGAACGCTTCGAACTCCCGTGCCCGGCGGGCTTCCCGGGCCGTACGCCGCTCTCGCACACCGAGCCTCCCGCCTGACGGCGTCCCCCTGGAGGGCCATATGCCCCGGTCTCATATGAGGCCAGGGGTGGGCTTTCGGTCAAGAGCCGCGCACGGCCGTCGGAAAGTCGCCGCACGCGCGCGTGCGACCGGTTCAGGAGGCGGTCGACGACGTCTCCGCGCCCGGTACGCCCTGGGCCGCCATCCGGGAGGACAGCGCGGTGTTGAAGCGGGTGAGGAGATCGCAGAACGTCTCGCGCTCCTCCGGCGCCCAGTCGTCCGTCAACTCGGCCATCAACTGGCGCCGGGACGAACGTACTTCCTCCAGCCGGGACTGCCCGCGCGGGGACAGCTGGAGCACCACGGCCCGTCCGTCCTCGGGGTGCGAGGTCCGCTTGACCAGGCCGGTGTCGACGAGCGGAGCCACCTGCCGGGTGACGGTGGACGAGTCGATGCCCATGCTCGCGGCGAGTGCCTTGACGCCCATCGGGCCTTCCTTGTCGAGGCGGTTGAGCAGCAGGTATGCGGCGCGGTCCATGGAGTTGCGCACCTGCCCGACGCCGCCGAGCCGGGTCTGTTCGGCACGGCGGGCGAACACCGCGACCTCGTGCTGCAAGGTGTCGAGAAGACCGGTGTCACCGACGGTCGTCATGTCCATCGACATTTCAGGTGTTGTGGGCATGGCCGGGGGCTCACTTCATGAAGGGGCTGCTGGAATGGGGGACAGAGTACGCGGCTGGAAGGCGGGTCGTACCGACGCTGCGGAAACCGGTCTCGGAGGTTGGTCACAGAGGTCGTGGCCGCCTGTGAACTGCGATGCTGGAGTCATGAGCTACCGCACGGCTGACTCCTTGCGTCCCGTCACCCTCGACGATGTGCGCGGGGCCCAGAAGATGCTGTCGGGTGTGGCGCGGACGACCGCGATGGAGGGCAGCAGGCACCTGTCCCAGCTGGTCGGGGCGCCGGTGCACTTCAAGTGCGAGAACCTCCAGCGCACGGGGTCGTTCAAGCTGCGCGGCGCGTACGTGCGGATCGCCGGGCTGCTGCCGGAGGAGCGGGCCGCCGGGGTGGTCGCGGCGAGCGCGGGCAACCACGCGCAGGGTGTGGCGCTGGCCTCGACGGTGCTGGGTGTGCGCTCCACGGTGTTCATGCCCCAGGGCGCTCCGCTGCCGAAGATCAGCGCCACCCGGGAGTACGGCGCCGAGGTGCGTCTGCACGGTCAGGTGGTCGACGAGACGCTGGCCGCGGCGCAGGAGTACGCGGCGGAGACGGGTGCGGTCTTCATCCATCCCTTCGACCACCCCGACATCATCGCGGGTCAGGGCACGGTCGGCCTGGAGATCCTGGAGCAGTGTCCGGAGGTGCGCACGATCGTCGTCGGGATCGGCGGTGGCGGGCTGGCGGCGGGCATCGCGGTGGCGGTGAAGGCGCTGCGGCCGGACGTGCGGATCGTCGGGGTGCAGGCGGCCGGGGCCGCGGCGTACCCGCCCTCGCTGGCGGCCGGGCGGCCGGTGTCGATCCGCACCCCGGCGACGATGGCCGACGGCATCAAGGTCGGCCGGCCCGGTGACGTGCCGTTCTCCATCGTCGGCGATCTGGTGGACGAGGTGCGCACGGTCACGGAGGACGAGCTGGCCGCGGCGCTGCTGCTCTGCCTGGAGCGGGCCAAGCTGGTCGTCGAGCCGGCCGGGGCGAGTCCGGTGGCCGCACTGCTCAGCGCGCCCGGTGCCTTCGAGGGCCCGGTCGTCGCGGTGCTGTCCGGCGGCAACGTCGATCCGGTGCTGATGGAGCGCGTCCTGCGGCACGGCATGGCGGCGCAGGGCCGCTACCTGGCCGTACGCCTGCGGCTGACGGACCGGCCGGGCGCCCTTGCCACGCTTCTGGGGACGTTGTCAGTGGTCGACGCTAACGTCTTGGACGTGAGCCATCTGCGGACCGACCCCCGGCTCGGGCTGACCGAGGCGGAGGTCGAGCTGCACCTGGAGACGAAGGGGCCGGAGCACTGCGCCGAGGTCGGCCGAGCCTTGCGCGAGGCCGGTTACACCGTCATCGACTGACGCCGACAGGGGCGTCGACCGAGGTCGAAGCCCCGGCCGGAACCCGTTCCGAGCGCGCCCGGAGCCCACCCGGAGCCCGCTTCGAGTCCCTTCGTCACTCGTTCGAGAAAGACCATTGTGAGACGCGATACATCGCGTTATGGTGTGTCTCGCGCCGCTCCCCTCACCTCTCATCGGGCGGAACGAAAAGTACCTACCTAGGCTTTCCGAAGAATCCTCAATGACGTGGAGACTGTTATGCCAGGTGCCATCTATGCCGAAGGCCTGGTGAAGACCTTCGGCGACGTAAAGGCTCTGGACGGCGTGGACCTGGACGTCCCGGAGGGCACGGTTCTGGGCCTGCTCGGGCCGAACGGAGCGGGCAAGACCACCACGGTCCGCTGTCTGACCACGCTCCTGCGCCCCGACCGCGGCCGGGCCGTGGTCGCCGGCCTCGACGTGCTCAAGCACCCCAACGAGGTCCGCCGCTCCATCGGTCTGTCCGGCCAGTTCGCGGCCGTCGACGAATACCTCACCGGCCGCGAGAACCTCCAGATGGTCGGCATGCTGTACCAGATGAAGGCGGGCGCGGCGAAGGCCCGGGCCGCCGAACTGCTCGACCAGTTCGGCCTCGCGGAAGCCGCCGACCGCACGGCCAAGACCTACTCCGGAGGCATGCGCCGTCGACTCGACCTGGCCGCGGCACTGGTCGTCTCGCCGCCCGTGATGTTCATGGACGAGCCGACGACCGGCCTCGACCCGCGCAACCGCCAGATGCTGTGGGAGGTGATCAAGCGTCTCGTCTCCGGCGGCACGACCCTGCTGCTCACCACCCAGTACCTCGAAGAGGCCGACCACCTCGCGCACGACATCGCGGTCGTCGACCACGGCCGGGTGATCGCCCGCGGCACCTCCGACCAGCTCAAGGCTCGCACCGGCGGAGAGCGCGTGGAGGTCGTGGTGCACGACCGCGAACACATCGCCACGGCCGCGGAGGTGCTGGCCGGCTTCGGCAAGGGCGAGACCACCGTCGAGCAGCACACCCGCAGGCTCACCGTGCCCGTCGCCGGCGGCGCCAAGCTCCTCGCCGAGGTCATCCGCGAGCTCGACGGCCGAGGCATCGAGATCGACGACATCGGCCTGCGCCGCCCCACCCTCGACGACGTCTTCCTGTCCCTGACGGGACACGTCGCCGAGACGAAGGCCGAGGAGAGCGAAGAGGACCGACGGGACGCCCCGCGCGGTAAGAGCGGCCAGAGCGGCCAGAGCGAGAGGGAGACCGTCAAATGAGTGCCGTCACCGACGCCGTGCGCGGCGCGGCGCCCAAGCCCGCCCACCCGCTGGGACAGTCCGTCCGCGACTCACTGGTCATCGCGAAGCGCAACCTGATCCGGATGTCCCGCATCCCGGAGATGGTCATCTTCGGGCTCATCCAGCCGATCATGTTCGTGGTGCTGTTCACCTACGTGTTCGGCGGATCCATGCAGATCGGCGGCAGCACGAGCGCCACCGACTACACGAACTTCCTGATGGCGGGCATCTTCGCGCAGACCGTCACCTTCGCCACCGCCGGAGCCGGCGCGGGCATCGCCGACGACATGCACAAGGGCCTCATCGACCGCTTCCGGTCCCTGCCCATGGCGCGTGGCGCGGTGCTCACCGGCCGTACCCTCGCCGACCTCGTGCAGACGGCGCTCACCCTGCTCGTCCTGGCGGTGGTCGCCCTCCTGGTCGGCTGGCGGGTCGGCTCCGACGGCAACACCGACGCCGCCCGGGTCCTGGCCGCCTTCGGGCTGCTGCTCCTGCTCGGCTACGCGTTCACCTGGATCGGCGCCCTGATCGGCCTGAGCGTGCGCACCCCCGAGGCGGCCACCTCCGGCGGACTGATCTGGCTCTTCCCGGTGACCTTCATCTCCAACGCGTTCGTGGACACCAGCAACATGACGCCGTGGCTGCGTCACATCGCCGAGTGGAACCCGTTCAGTGCCACCGTCCAGGCCTGCCGGGTGCTCTTCGCCAACCCGGGCCAGTCGGCGTCCGACGCCTGGCCCATGCAGCACCCGGTCTGGGCCTCGCTGATCTACTCGGTGCTGATCGTCGTGATCTTCCGGACGCTGGCGGTCCGCAAGTACCGCTCGGCGACGGCCTGAGCGTTCCTGACATGACGAAGCCCCCGGCGGCGTGGGCGCCGGGGGCAGGTCACAGCGGGGCGACGGACAGGGGCCGGTCAGCCGCTGTAGGCCTCGGCCTTGAGAATGCGCACGGAGGCCTTCTTGCCGTTGGGCAGCTCGTACTCCGCGTCCTCGCCGACCTTGTGGCCGATCACGCCGGTGCCGAGCGGGGACTGCGGCGAGTAGGTCTCGATGTCCGAGCTCGCGTACTCGCGCGAGGCGAGGAGGAACGTCATGGTGTCGTCCTCGTCACCGTCGAAGGCGATCGTCACGACCATGCCGGGCGCCACCGCGCCGTCGGCGGAAGCCGGGGTCTCGCCGACCTTGGCGTTGTCGAGAAGCTGGGTCAGCTGGCGCACACGGAGCTCCTGCTTGCCCTGCTCCTCCTTGGCCGCGTGGTACCCACCGTTCTCACGCAGGTCCCCCTCCTCGCGCGCGGCCGCGATCTTGGCGGCGATCTCCGTGCGCGCAGGACCAGTAAGGTACTCAAGCTCGACCTTGAGCTTGTTGTACGCCTCCTGGGTCAGCCAGGTGACGGACTCGCTGGTCTGGGTCACAGGTGCTCCTCGTCGGTACTGGGAATACAAAGCATCGCCCTACCAAAAGCATGTTCCTCAGGTGATGGGCGAAACCACGAGCCTAACAATTCAGTGGCCGAAGGGGGAGGACATAAGCCATCAGAATTACGTCACCGCAGGTCAGCGTGTACGTATTGCGGAGGATGCGGTTCGCCCGGCGGCCCCCGCGTCAGTCCCTGCCGGTCGGCGTCAGTCGGCGTGACAGCCGAGCAGCTCGGCCGTCGTGCCCTTGGCCGTCGTACGCAGCGTGACCGTCCGGTCGATACGCGTGTCCGAGCCGGCGAAACGGAAGTCCGCCCGGCCCACCTCGGCGCCGTCGGCCGCCTGCGAGCGCACCGTGCAGTAGCCGCTCGCGCCCGCGTCCTTGCGGACCTCCAGGTGGAGCTGCACCGCCTCGTCCGAGGTCGCCTTGAAGGTGATCACCTCGGCGCTGATCTTGTTCTGGCCGACGTAGTGGTAGGCGAAGTAGCCGACCAGGGCGAGCAGGAACGCGCCCAGTACGGCGCCGGTGATCCTGAGCTTGTGGTCGGCCCGCTCGTCCGAGGAACGGCCGTAGCGGCCCTCGGGGAGTCGCGTGCTCGCCGTACTCATGATCGTCCTCCCGGCACGGAATTATTCGCCTCCCGATTCGGTCACTATAGAAGCCTGCGATCGCGCCGGTTCACACCGGGCGCCGACTTACCGAGGATTGAGTCTTGACTGACCAGCTGCGACTGATGGCCGTTCACGCGCACCCCGACGACGAGTCGAGCAAGGGCGCGGCCACCATGGCGAAGTACGTGTCCGAGGGGGTGGACGTGCTGGTCGTGACCTGCACGGGCGGGGAGCGCGGCTCCATCCTCAATCCCAAGCTTCAGGGCGACAAGTACATCGAGGAGCACATCCACGAGGTACGCAAGAAGGAGATGGACGAGGCTCGCGAGATCCTCGGCGTCAAGCAGGAGTGGCTCGGCTTCATCGACTCGGGCCTGCCCGAGGGCGACCCGCTGCCGCCGCTGCCCGACGGCTGCTTCGCCCTGGAGGACGTCGACAAGGCGGCCGGCGAACTGGTGAAGCAGATCCGCTCCTTCCGTCCCCAGGTGATCACCACCTACGACGAGAACGGCGGCTATCCGCACCCCGACCACATCATGACCCACAAGATCTCGATGGTGGCGTTCGAGGGCGCGGACGACGCCGCGAAGTACCCCGAGGCCGAGTTCGGTCCTGTCTACCGGCCGTCGAAGCTGTACTACAACCAGGGCTTCAACCGTCCCCGCACCGAGGCGCTGCACCACGCGATGCTCGACCGCGGCATGGAGTCGCCCTACGGGGAGTGGCTCAAGCGCTGGGACGAGTTCGGCCAGAAGGAGCGCACCCTCACCACGCACGTTCCGTGCGCCGACTTCTACGAGATCCGCGACAAGGCGCTGATCGCGCACGCCACGCAGATCGACCCCGACGGCGGCTGGTTCCGGGTGCCGATGGAGATCCAGAAGGAGGTCTGGCCCACGGAGGAGTACGAACTCGCGAAGTCCCGCGTCGATACCTCCCTCCCCGAGGACGACCTCTTTGCGGGCATCCGCGACAATGCCTGACATGAGCGCAAGCGTGAGTCTGGCAATGACGCACCTCGTCCCCCTCGCCAAGGAGGTCGACGAGAACAAGGTCACCCCCGGCGTCCTCGGCTTCATCGTCTTCGCGGCGATGGCCGTGGCGGTGTGGGGCCTGATGAAGTCCATGAGCAAGCACATGGGCAAGGTCGACTTCAAGGAGCCGGCGGACCCCGAGCAGACCTCCGCCGCCGGCACGGCGAAGGCGACGGGGAAGCCCTCCTCGACGTCTTGAGGCCAGTGCGAGAACGCACGGCGCGGCGACGCGTGGCGCCGGGGTGAGGGCTGACCGCCTCACCCCGGGGCATGCCCTGCTCCGGCGCCCGCTTCACCCCGGCGCCTGCCGTGCCCCCGCCCCCGGGGCGGGCCTCACCCCCGTGCGCCCCGCCCGGTTCGCGCGCCTACTCGTCGCTGACCGCCACGCCCATGACCTCTCGGCCGTGTCTGCCCGGTACCAGGCCCAGGCGCCAGGCCTGCCAGCCGGATTCCAGGCGGATGCCTCGTTCCAGCAGTAGCCCGTAGGCCTCCAGGCACTCGGTCAGTCGGGTGTCGCGCAGCGGGTGGTGGGTGCGGACCAGCTGGGCCAGTTCCTCCTGGGCCACCGCCGTGCCGACGTCGACCCCGCCCGGGGCCGCGTAGGGCAGCAGGGTGCAGCGCAGGAAGCGGGCCCAGTCCTCGCCGCGCCGGTCGCCGTACGACGCGAACAGGCCGGCCGCCTCGTCGCACAGGGCCAGGGCCGCCTGCGTACGGGCGTTCCCCGCGTCGACGATCGCGAGCTCCACGCAGGTCCAGGCCTCGCCGTGGGCGACGCCGATGCGCTGGAAGTCGGCGCGCGCGTCGACCAGGAGCTGCCGGGCGAAGCCCGAGTTGCGCAGCGAACCGGTCTGGGCGGCGCGCTGGTCCCGGGTCACCCGGGCCGAGTGGTGGCGGGCGCAGGCGAGGCCGTAGACGTCACGCATGCGGGAGAAGAGGGAGCGGGAACGTTCCAGCTCGCGGACGGCGTGGTCCAGGTCGCCCGTCTCCTCCAGGGCCAGGCCCAGGTAGTAGACCGTCCAGGCCTCACCACGCGCGTCCTCGTTGTCCCGGTGCCGCGCCGACGCCCGGCGCAGGTCCTCCGCCGCCGGGCCCTGGTCCCCGGCGATGAGCCGGGCCCGTGCCAGCTGGGTCAGCGCCCAGGCCTCGCCGCGGGCGTCGCGGGTGCGACCGTACAGATCGAGGGCCTCGCGCAGATCGGCCTCGGCCCGCGGGACGTCGCCGCGGCGCAGGTTCAGCTGGCCCAGCTGGAAGTGCGCCCAGGCCTCGCCGTGCACGGAGCCGCCCTCGCGGTGCAGGACCAGGGAGCGGGTGAGCAGGTCGAGGGCCTCGGCGAGATGCCCCCTGTCCCGCTCGACCGCCGCCAGCGCGTGCATCGTCCAGGCCCGGTCCGTGGCCAGCTCGGGCGCGGCCTGCAGGTCCATCGCCTCCCGCAGCTTCGCCGCCGCCTCCGTCAGCTGGCCCTGGTGGTGCAGGGTGATGCCCAGCGAGCACAGGGCGCGAGCCGCCCCCGCGTCGTGGTGGGCCTGGAGATAGAGGTCGACGACCGAGCTGAGCGTCGTACGGGCCTTGTCCAGCTCGCCCAGTTGACGGGCCGCGATACCGGTACGCCACTGCACGGACCGCACCAGCAGGTCCTGACCGACCGACTGCGCCAGCTCGCTGATCTCACCGAGCCGGTAGAGGTCGCCGCGCAGCAGGCAGTAGTCGCACAGGGCGCCCAGCAGGCTCAGTACGGCGTTCTGGTCGACGCCCTCCGCGTGCCGCAGCGTCGCCGTGATGAAGCTCGACTCGTCGTCCAGCCAGCGCAGCGCCTCGTCCAGGGAGGTGAAGCCGTGCGGGGTGAAGCGGTCGGAGCGGGTCGACATGTTGCCGTCGACCAGCCGCAGCACGGAGTCGGCGAGCTCGGCGTAGCTGACGATCAGGCGTTCCTGGGCCGCCGAGCGCTCGGTCTGCTCCTCCTCGTCGAGGAGCCGGGCCTGGGCGAAGGCGCGGACCAGGTCGTGCAGGCGGTAGCGGTCGCCGCGGACGTGGTCGACCAGACCGGCGTCGGCGAGGGCCGTGAGATGGCGGGTCGCCTCCGCACGGTCCGTGGCGAGGAGCGCGGCCGCCGCGGCCGTCCCGAGCGAGGCCCGTCCGGCCAGGGCCAGCCGGCGCAGCAGTCTGCGGGTCACGTCCGGCTGGTCGGTGTAGCGCAGCCACAGGGCGCGCTCGACCGGCTCCACCGGTCCGTACACCCCCAGGTCCGCCGCCAGCGCGCGCGGTGAGCGCGGGCCGAGCGAGGAGCCCACAACGCGCAGCGCCAGCGGCAGCCCGCCGCACAACTCCCGAACGCGGTCGGCGGATTCGGCGTCGTACGGGCCGGATGCGTCCTGGGCGGCCGCGCCCAGCAGCTCCTCCGCGCCCGCCGCGTCCAGGGGCCGCACCGCCAGTTCGTGCACCCACGCGGACAGTTCGGCCGTCAGCTCCAGCGGGGTCCGGGCGGTGACCAGGACCAGGCTGTCGGAACGTTCCGGCACGAGGGCGAGGACCTGTTCGGGGTCCGAGGCGTCGTCCAGGATCACCGTGACCGGCAGGCCGGTCAGGTGCTGCTGGTACAGCTCGGTGAGCCGCTTGACCTGCTGGTCCGCGGAGGAGCGCTCACGGAAGAGGAGCTGTTCGCGGGGTGCGCCGAGCCGGTTCAGCAGGTGCAGCAGGGCGTCCCGGGTGGGCAGTGGCGTCTCCTGCGTGCTGTGGCCGCGCAGGTCCACCACACAGGCGCCGCGGAACTGGTCGCGCAGATCGTGCGCGGCCCGCACCGCGAGGGTGGTGCGGCCGCTGCCGGGAGGCCCGTGCAGCACGACCACCGTCGGCCGTGTCTGCGTGCTGGCGCGTGCCGCCTGCACCCACTGCCGGAGCTGCCCGAGTTCGGTCCGCCGCCCGGCGAACGGGCCCGCCGCTTCCGGTAGTTGGGCGAACGACTGGGCCAGCACGGTCCGTCCGCGGGCCGCCGCGCTCTTGTCGGCGCCGCGCAGCTGCGGTCCCGGCGCCTTCTTCGGTCCGGTCGTCGCGCTCAGCATCCGCTGCTGGTCCAGGAACGGCCGGATGCCCCGCACCTCCAGCGCGGTGAGCCATTGCAGCCGCAGTTGCTCGGCTCCGCCGGGCTGCCCCGCCTCGCCGGCCCGGTGATGCGCGGCCGGCAGATGGGAGCCCGCCACCTTCACCACGGTCGCCGCGGCGCCGACGACGCCGACGGCCACCCCGGCGCCGAGCGCCGTGCCCGGCCCGGTGCCCAGCGCGAGATCGGCGACGGCCGTCGTGACGGCGGCAACACCCGCCACCAGCAGGGGAGTCCGCCCGCCCTCGCGCGCGTACCGCTGTCCGAAGCTGACCTGGTGGGACTCCGTCTCCTCCAGGGCGCGCGCGTACGCCTCGTACTCCTCGGCGGCCGTCTGCGCCATGGCGTCCAGCGCGCCGCGGGCCCGGGTCATCAGCACCTGCCGGTCGCTGCGCCCGCCGGACCGCCGTACTTCCTCCTCCACGGCCCGCGCCAACAACCGCTCGGCTTCCGCCCTATGGCCGTCCCGCATGTCCCGTCCCCCTCCGGAGGTCACAGCTTTCCTTGGTCAAGTGTGCGGCGGGCGGCTCCGCGAAGCGAGGGGGCGAAGAGCCTCGGGTCGCCGGGGCGGTGATCGCCCGGGGGCGCCTGACGTCTGCCGGGCGGGGTACTGCGGCAGGATGGACCCCATGCCGAACCGACTGGCCCATGAGACGTCCCCGTACCTCCTCCAGCACGCCGACAACCCCGTCGACTGGTGGCCCTGGTCGGCGGAGGCCTTCGAGGAGGCGCGCAGGCGGGGCGTGCCGGTGCTGCTGAGTGTCGGGTATTCGAGCTGCCACTGGTGCCATGTGATGGCGCACGAGTCCTTCGAGGACCAAACGACCGCCGACCAGCTCAACGAGCACTTCGTCAGCGTCAAGGTCGACCGGGAAGAGCGTCCCGACGTGGACGCCGTCTACATGGAGGCCGTGCAGGCGGCCACCGGCCAGGGCGGCTGGCCGATGACCGTGTTCCTGACGCCCGACGCCGAGCCCTTCTACTTCGGGACGTACTTCCCGCCCGCGCCCCGGCACGGCATGCCCTCCTTCCGGCAGGTGCTGGAGGGGGTGCGGCAGGCCTGGACCGAGCGGCGGGACGAGGTGGCGGAGGTCGCCGGGAAGATCGTCCGGGATCTGGCGGGACGGGAGATCTCCTACGGGGACGGCATGGCCCCCGGGGAACAGGAGCTGTCCCAGGCGCTGCTGGGGCTGACCCGGGAGTACGACCCGCAGCGGGGCGGGTTCGCCGGCGCGCCGAAGTTCCCGCCGTCGATGGTGATCGAGTTCCTGCTGCGCCACCATGCGCGGACCGGCGCCGAGGGCGCTCTCCAGATGGCCCGGGACACCTGCGAACGGATGGCCAGGGGCGGGATCTACGACCAGCTCGGCGGCGGGTTCGCCCGGTACTCCGTAGACCGTGACTGGGTCGTGCCGCACTTCGAGAAGATGCTGTACGACAACGCCCTGCTGTGCCGGGTCTACGCCCATCTCTGGCGGGCCACCGGCAGCGAGCTGGCCCGGCGGGTCGCCCTCGAGACGGCCGACTTCATGGTGCGCGAACTGCGTACCGAGCAGGGCGGGTTCGCCTCCGCGCTCGACGCCGACAGCGACGACGGGAGCGGGAAGCACGTCGAGGGCGTGTATTACGTCTGGACGCCCGAGCAGCTCACCGAGGTGCTCGGGCCGCAGGACGCCGAGCTCGCCGCCCGCTACTTCGGCGTCACCGAGGAGGGCACCTTCGAACACGGCTCCTCCGTCCTCCAACTCCCGCAGCAGGAGGAGGTCTTCGACGGGGAACGGATCGCCGGGATCAAGGAGCGGCTGCTGCGCGAGCGCGGCGGACGGCCCGCCCCGGGCCGGGACGACAAGGTCGTCGCCGCCTGGAACGGGCTCGCGATCGCCGCGCTCGCCGAGACCGGCGCCTACTTCGACCGGCCGGATCTCGTCGAGGCCGCGGTCGGGGCCGCCGATCTCCTCGTCCGGCTGCATCTCGACGAGCAGGCCCGTATCGCCCGTACCAGCAAGGACGGACAGCCCGGGGCCAACGCGGGGGTCCTCGAGGACTACGCCGACGTGGCCGAGGGGTTCCTCGCCCTCGCCTCCGTCACCGGGGAGGGCGTCTGGCTGGAGTTCGCCGGATTCCTGCTCGATCACGTCCTCGTCCGGTTCGTCGACCCCGAGTCCGGTGCGCTGTACGACACCGCGGCCGACGCCGAGCGGCTCATCCGGCGTCCGCAGGATCCGACGGACAACGCGGTGCCCTCCGGCTGGACCGCCGCCGCCGGCGCGCTGCTGAGCTACGCCGCCCATACCGGTTCGGAGCCCCACCGCACCGCCGCGGAGCGGGCGTTGGGCGTCGTGAAGGCGCTCGGGCCGCGGGTGCCCCGGTTCATCGGATGGGGGCTCGCCGCCGCCGAGGCGCTGCTCGACGGGCCGCGCGAGGTCGCCGTGGTCGTACCCGGCAGGGCCGACCCGGCTTCGGCGGCGTTGCACCGTACGGCGCTTCTGGGCACCGCCCCGGGGGCCGTCGTGGCGTTCGGCACGACGGGGAGTGACGAGTTCCCGTTGCTCGCCGACCGCCCGCTGATCGATGGTGAACCGACCGCGTACGTCTGCCGTAACTTCACCTGTGACGCGCCGACCGCCGACCCGGAGCGACTGCGCACGGCGTTGACGACCGTGGTGAGCGGCTGAAACACCCCCAAAGCGACACGGGAACACCGTGGCTCCGCAGGGAAAGCTGAGCATCTGTTCGGATAAGTCGGCTTACAAGCGGCAGAGTTCCGAAACGATCTATTTATCGGAAGAGTTCCCGGACTTCACAGAGTCCCCCTAGTCTCTCCACAGTGACGCGACGGATGTGACACGCCGTCGCGACAGGGGGCTCTGGGATCTGGGGGGATCTGCTTGCTCACGTCTGTCTTCATCGCTGCCGTCTCACTGGCCTTGTTCTGGATGGCGGCGTTCACCTTGTGGTGGCAGATGCACGCGTGGCGTACGCCCGAAGTGCTCGCGTCCACCCGGTTCAGCAGCCCGGACGGCGACGAACACGTCTCCTTCTCGCTGCTGCTTCCGGCACGGCACGAACAGGCCGTGCTGGACCACACCATCCGGCGGCTGCTGGAGTCCGGCCACACCGACTTCGAGATCATCGTCATCGTGGGTCACGACGACCCCGAGACCACGGCGGTGGCCGAGAGCGCCGCCGAACGCGACCCGCGCGTCCGTGTGGTCGTCGACACCCACGAGAAGAAGAACAAGCCGAAGGCCATGAACACGGCGCTGCCGCACTGCCGGGGCGATGTCGTCGGGGTCTTCGACGCCGAGGACCAGGTCCATCCCGAGCTGCTCTCCCATGTCGACCACGCCTTCCGGACCACGGGGGCCGACGTCGTGCAGGGCGGGGTGCAGCTCATCAACTTCCACTCCAGCTGGTACAGCCTGCGCAACTGCCTGGAGTACTTCTTCTGGTTCCGCTCCCGGCTCCATCTGCATGCGCAGAAAGGATTCATCCCACTGGGTGGCAACACCGTATTCGTACGGACGCACACCCTCAGGGAAGCCGGTGGCTGGGACCCGGACTGCCTGGCCGAGGACTGCGATCTCGGTGTCCGCCTCTCCAGCGTCGGCAAGAAGGTCGTCGTCGCCTACGACTCCGCCATGGTGACCCGGGAGGAGACCCCGGGCTCGCTGATGTCCCTGCTCAAGCAGCGCACCCGCTGGAACCAGGGCTTCCTCCAGGTCTACCGGAAGAAGGACTGGAAGCAACTCCCCGGTTTCGGGCAGCGGTTGCTGGCCCGCTACACCCTCATGACGCCCTTTCTCCAGGCGTTCTCCGGGGTCGTCATCCCGCTCAACGTGGCGATCGCGCTCTTCCTCGACGTGCCCGTCGGGATCGCCTTCGTCACCTTCCTGCCGGCCGTGACGGCACTCGTCACCTTCGTCTTCGAGCTCGTCGGCCTGCACGACTTCGGCAAGCAGTACGGCCTGCGCGTCCGCCTCGTCCACTACCTCAAGCTCGTCGTGGGCGGACCCTTCTACCAGGTCCTCCTCGCGGGGGCCGCGATGCGCGCGGTCTGGCGTGAACAACGCGGCCGTACCGACTGGGAGTTGACCTCGCATGTCGGCGCGCATCTGACCGCCGCCGCCGGGGCCGTAGCCGGGGCCGTAGTCGGTCCCGCGGCCGTGGCCGGGCCCGCTTCCGATCCCGCAGTGATCCGAGAGGACGTTCCTGCGTGACCTCCACCCTTCCCGCGGTGACCACCGGCACGGTCCCCGCGCAGCGCCGGCCTGTGCCAGATCCGCGTTCGACCGGTCGAACCGCTGTGTCCAAGCGGCTGCGCCGGTCCCGTCCCGACCTGATCCTGTGCGGCGTGCTCCTCGTGGCGATCCTCGTCGTGCAGGGCTGGAACATCGCCGACTACCCGACCCTCAGCGACGACGAGGGCACCTATCTGGCCCAGGCCTGGGCCGTCCAGGAGGGCAGGGGTCTCGCCCACTACACCTACTGGTACGACCACCCGCCCCTGGGCTGGATCCAGCTCGCCCTGCTGACCTGGATCCCCAAGCTGGTCAGCCCCGACTCGATGACCGTCGGCGCGATGCGGCCCGCGATGCTCGTCGTCAGCGCGATCAGCGCCGTTCTCGTCCACGTCCTCGGGCGGCGGCTGTCGCTGCCCCGATGGGCGGCCGGGCTCGGCATGGTCCTGTTCGGGCTCTCCCCGCTCTCGGTCGTCCTCCAGCGGGAGATCTTCCTGGACAACCTCGCGGTGATGTGGACCCTGCTCGCGTTCACCCTGGCCGCCTCGCCGAGCCGCCACCTCTGGCACCACTTCGCGGCGGGTGTCGCCGCCGCGACGGCCGTGCTAACCAAGGAGACGATGCTCTTCGTCCTCCCGGCGGTCTTCGTCACCATGTGGCGGCACAGCCACCGCGACACCCGTAAGTTCGCCCTCACCGGCGCGGTCACCGCCTGCGTGCTGATCGGCCTCGCGTATCCCCTCTTCGCCCTGCTCAAGGGCGAGTTGCTGCCGGGCAGCGGCCATGTCTCCCTCTGGGACGGCATCGCCTACCAGATGACCAGACCCGGGTCGGGCTTCATCCTCGACCAGGGCTCGGGGTCCTACGACGCGCTCCGGTCGTGGCTCTACTACGACCGGGTGCTGATCCTCGGCGGCCTCGCGGGCGCGCTGCTGCTCCTGCTCACCTGGCGCTGGTCGGTCACCGCCCGAGCCCTCGCCGGACCGTCGCTGGCGGTGGCGATCCTCGCGGTCGTCGCGATGCGGCCCAGCGGCTACCTGCCCGCGATGTACGTCATCCAGGCGCTGCCCTTCCTCGCACTCGTCCTCGCCGGCGGCACGGCGAGCATCGCCCACGCCGTCCTGCGCAGACGGCGCGGGCCGGACGAGGCACGGTGGCGGACCGGCGGCCGCTACGCCCTCGCGGCCGTCCTCGCCCTGGCTGCGGGCGCGTACGTCGTCCCGCGCTGGTACGACGGCGACCGCACCGCCGTCACCGCCGACGCCAACGCCCCCTACCGGGCCGCCTCCACATGGCTGGCCACCGAGGTCGAGGACCCGGCCGGCACCCGTGTCCTGGTCGACGACGCGCTCTGGTTGGACCTGGTGCACGCCGGCTACCGGCCCGGACCCGGGGCCATCTGGTTCTACAAGGCCGACCTCGACCCCGCCGTCACCAAGACCCTGCCGAACGGCTGGCGGGACATCGACTACGTCGTCGCCTCGCCGACCGTCCGGCGGGACGCGAGCGACCTGCCGCAGGTCGGGGCGGCTCTCGAGCACTCGACGCCGGTGGCCACCTTCGGCTCCGGTGAGGACCGGATCGAGATCCGGCGGATCCAGACCGACTCCGGAGGCGTCCGATGAGCCACGAACACACCGAATACAGCGCTCCCGTACCCGATCTGAGCGCCGCCCAGCTCGCCGAGCCCGGCGCGGTCACCATCGTCGTACCGACCTTCAACGAGTCGGCGAACATCCGCCAACTGCTGCACCGGATCACCGAGTCGGTTCCCTCCCGGCTGCCCTGCGAGGTCGTCTTCGTGGACGACTCCACCGACGACACCCCCGAGGTCATCCGGGACGCGGCGCGCGACTGCCCGTTCCCGGTGACCGTGCTGCACCGGGAGGAACCGGTCGGCGGGCTCGGGGGCGCGGTCGTCGAGGGGATGAGGACGGCCGGCTCGGACTGGATCGTCGTCATGGACGGCGACTGCCAGCACCCCCCGTCCCTGGTACCGGAGTTGGTGGCCACCGGGGAGCGGTCCAACGCCGCGCTCGTCGTCGCCTCCCGGTACGTCAAGGGCGGCAGCCGCGCCGGGCTCGCGGGCAGCTACCGGGTGGCCGTCTCCCGCGGGGCCACCTGGCTCACCAAGTCCCTCTTCCCCCGGAAGCTGCACGGCATCAGCGATCCGATGAGCGGGTTCTTCGCGATCCGGCGCAGCGCGGTCACCGCCGACGTCCTCAGGCCGCTCGGCTACAAGATCCTCCTCGAACTCGCCGTCCGCAGCCGCCCGCGCGCGGTCGGCGAGGTCCCGTTCGTCTTCGAGGAGCGCTTCGCCGGCGAGTCCAAGTCGAGCGCGCGGGAGGGCTTCCGCTTCCTGCGCCACCTGGTCGGACTGCGCACCGCGTCGCCGGTCGCCCGCATGATCGGCTTCGGGCTGATCGGGGCGACCGGGTTCCTGCCCAACCTGCTGGGGCTGTGGGCCCTCACCGCCGCCGGAGTGCACTATGTGCCGGCCGAGATCCTCGCCAACCAGCTCGGCGTCGCCTGGAACTTCGTCCTCATCGAGCATCTGCTGTTCCGCGACCGCCGGGCCCATCGACGCTGGTGGGACAGGGCCGGCCGGTTCGCGCTGCTCGCCAACGCCGATCTGGTGCTGCGCATCCCGCTGATCGCGCTGTTCGTGCACCGGTTCGGGATGGGCGCGCTGTCCGCGACCGCGCTGGCCCTGGTCACGACGTTCGTCGTGCGCTTCGCCGGTACCGAAGCGCTGGTCTACCTCCCCCGCCGGAGGCCGCGGGGGAGCCGCACCGCAAGGAGAGCCGTGTGAACAGACGCCGCAGACGGATCGCCATGCTGGCGGTGACGGGCCTCACCTCAGGCCTGTTGCTGGCCGGCCCGCAACCCGCGTCCGCCGCCAACCTCATCAAGAACGCCGGCTTCGAGACGGCGGGTACGGACGGCATGCCGTACTGCTGGGAGAAGTCGGGCTGGGGCGACAACGACTTCGTCTTCGCGCACACCTCGGACGCGCACACCGGCGCCAAGGCGATGAAGGTGACGCTGACCCGCCGGGTCGACGGCGACCGCAAGGCGCTGATCACCGAGTCGGCGGAGTGCGCGCCCGCGGCGACGCCGGGCAAGCAGTACGACCTGTCGCTCTGGTACAGGTCGACGACCCCCGACACCTCGGTCACCCTCTTCCGGCACGACACGACGGCGGGTTGGCAGTACTGGACGGACCTCAAGACGCTGGACATGGCGTCCGCCTACACCCAGGCCACCGTCCGCACCCCCGCGGTGCCGGCCGGCACCGACCGCATCACCTGGGGCGTCTCCGTCTACGGGACCGGCTCGGTGACCACCGACGACTACACGATGGAGCAGGTGCCGGACGTCCTCCCGCCCGCGACCTGCACGGGCACCGCCGACACCTGCGCGAACGGCCGCTGGGACGTGCTGCCCACGCGGAACCCGGTCCGCTCCATGCACTCCGTCGTCCTCAACAACGGCAAGGTGCTGCTGATCGCCGGCTCCGGCAACAGCGAGGAGCAGTTCGACGCGGGCACGTTCACGTCGGCGGTGTACGACCCGGCGACCGGCAGCTACAAGGTCGTCCCCACGCCGAAGGACATGTTCTGCTCCGGGCACGTGCAGCTCCAGGACGGGCGCGTCCTCGTGATGAGCGGCAACAAGGCCTACCCGGTGGCCGGCGGGCACGGCTACGAGGGCTTCAAGGACTCCTACGTCTTCGACCCCGGCACCGAGACGTACAGCAGGACCAACGACATGAACGACGGCCACTGGTACCCGTCGGCCACGGTCATGGGCAACGGTGACGTGCTGTCCTTCGGCGGGCTGCGCGAGGACTCGACCGGATCGGTGACGGCCGAGCTGTTCTCGCAGGCCGAGCAGCAGTGGCAGCCGCTGTGGAAGGTCAACCAGACCTGGTCGTACTGGGGTCTGTACCCGTCGATGATCCTGATGCAGGACGGCCGCCTCTTCTACTCGGGCAGCCATGTCTTCGGCAACAACATCCCGGGCACGGGTTCGGCGATCTACGACTACGACGCCAACACGGTCACCCAGATCCCCGGTCTGCAGAACAAGGACCAGCGCGACCAGTCGGCGAGCGTCCTGCTGCCTCCTGCGCAGGACCAGAAGGTTCTCACTCTCGGCGGCGGCAACATCGACTCCAACCCGGACGGCAACCGGCTCACCGACATCATCGATCTGAAGGCCGCGAACCCGTCGTACGTCGCCGGACCACCGCTCCCGCAGGGCACGGTGGACCTCGGCAACGGCCCGGTCGCCGAGACGGGCAACCAGGGGAAGATGTACGTCTCCGCCGTGCTGCTGCCCGACGGCAAGGTGCTGGAGACGGGTGGGGCGCTGCACAACCGGGCCGACCCGGTCTTCGAGTCGTCGATCTACGACCCCGGCACGAACACCTTCGATCCCGTCGCCGCCGACCCGCAGGCCCGCGGCTACCACTCGTCCTCGTTCCTGCTGCCCGACGGCCGGGTGATGTCGACCGGCGACAACCCGGGCAACGGCACCTGGAACCACAACGTGTCGATCTACACCCCGCCCTATCTGCTCAAGGGCACCCGGCCGGCGATCACGTCGGTCATCGACACGGAGTGGACGTACGGCGACACCCAGCGCATCACGGTCGACCGGCCCATCGCCAAGGCGGAGCTGATCCGCCCGGCGGCGGTGACCCACTCCTCCGACCCGAACCAGCGCTTCGTGGACCTCCCGCTGTCCGTCGACGGCAACAACGTCGACCTCAACGTGACGAGCAACCCGAACCTGGCGCCGCCCGGCTGGTACATGCTCTTCGCGGTGGACGCGAACGGGGTGCCGTCGGTGGCGAAGTGGGTGCACCTCCAGGGGCCGGCCGGACTCGCCGCGGACTCCGCGTCGACGTTCTCGGTGTCCTCGGGCACCGCGGCCGCACCGCACGTGCACTCCTTCGCCGACGACCTGACCGGCAAGGTCACCGGACCCGGCAGGAAGCGGACCTCGCAAGCGGTCGGCCCGACCGTCTCCGGCTGCGACCGGCACTACGGCTCGATCAACGTGTGCGTGCCGACGGCGTTCCCGGCGACGGTGAAGAGGACGACGGCCGCCCGCTGCTCCTGGCTCAAGGCCAACGACTACGGCCGGCTGAAGGTCAACGGCAAGGACGACCCACTGGGTCTCGACCCCGACCGGGACGGCCTCGCGTGCGGAAAGGGCGACCTGCGCAAGGCCTAGGGCTTGCCCTGTCCCGCGAACTCCGCCAGGGCGCGCTCCACGATGGCCACCAGCTGCTCGTGGTGCGCGCCCTTCCAGTACGCGCGCCCGCAGGACAGGCACTGCGCGAACACGTCGTACGACTGCTGCGTGCCGTGGCGCAGCTGGTCGGCGACCTCCTCCTTGGTGGCCGTGCGCAGCAGACCGTTGCAGGCGGTGCACCTCGTCCAGGGAAGCAGCTCGGGCGCGAACCGGCCGAGGATGTCGCGGAGCTGCTCATCGGGGTCGGTGCTGTAGACGAACGCGCCCGCCCACAGTTCGCGCCGCCGCAGCAGGCCCCGGTCCCGGCTCAGCATGACGCGCTGTTCGGCCGCCGACCGGGTGGCGAGCGCCGGGTCGCCGATGTCGGTCGACTCGTACGCCGTGTCCACGCCGAGCAGACGCATCCGGCGGGCCAGGGTGCCGAGGTGGACGTCGAGGAGGAAGCGCAGCGGCGCTTCCGGGATCCGCTGGGGGCGGGCCACCGGGCGGACGGTCACCGACTCGCCGGCTGCGGGGATGTGCGAGACCGGTACCGCACGGCCGTCGACGAGCAGGGTGCCGACCTCGGTGAGGGGTACCCCGAGTGACTCGACGACATGGCCGAGGGTGGAGACGCCGTCGACGGCGAGCGAGGTGGCTCCGGCACGTCGCGCGGGCGGGACGAACAGGGCCAGCTCCGGGGCGACTTCGACGCGGATCTCGAATGCGTTCACCTGGTCAGGATGGCACGGCCCAGGGGTGCAGGCTCAGCTGTTTTCCTTGCTCAGGCCGTGCTCCAGGACGTCCAGGGTGCGGTCGAGGAGGGCGCCGAAGTCGTCCTCGTGGCCGTGCTCGCCCCAGTACAGGGCCGTCTCCATCAGGCCGCCGAGCAGGGACATCGTGTAGACGCGGACCTCCAGGCTGTCGGGGTCGCGGCCGGAGCGCTCGCCGATCGCGACGCAGAGCATGCGGCCGAGGACCGACATGCTCTCCGTCATCCGCGAGCGCACCGC
The DNA here is from genome assembly GCF_045041255.1 of Streptomyces sp. NBC_00080. Taxonomy (NCBI): domain Bacteria; kingdom Bacillati; phylum Actinomycetota; class Actinomycetes; order Kitasatosporales; family Streptomycetaceae; genus Streptomyces; species Streptomyces sp. NBC_00080. Next base: position 3,586,575 of record NZ_CP108235.1, on the reverse strand, counting down.
CGGGACCTGGACCATCAGGTGGGTGCGCAGCCGTGCCGTGTCCGGGTCCTCGTCGAAGCCGAGGCGGGCGCCTTCCCGCATCACGTACCGCATGGTGTCCGCCACCGCCTCGCGGGCGGGCCGGGAGCGCAGCAGCGCCAGCAGGATCGGGTCCTGCTCGTCGGTGAGGACGATGTCCTCCTTGGTCGGGAAGTAGCGGAAGACGGTCGACGGCGAGACCTCGGCGCGCTCGGCGATCTGGTCGATCGTCGTGGCGTCGTACCCCTGCTCCTTGACCAGCGCGTAGGTCGCGGCGCGGATCGCCTCGCGGGTCTTGGTCTTCTTGCGCTCCCGGAGACCCGGCTGCGGGTGGTCGGCGGGAGAGCTGGTGCGTGCGGCCGTCATGGGCTCATTGTCGGGCATCGGCCGCGGGGGTGACCAAGCCGGGACCGGCGTCCTCCGCCGGGCCCTCCACCGCATCGCTCCTGTCGACCTGCGCGGTTCCCGGCGGGAACGCGGCCGCCAGCAGCGCGGAGGCCAGGGCGGCGACCACCGAGTCCCCGGCGGTGTCGGCGGCCCCCGCGGGCAGACCGGTGACGTCGAGGCGGTCGCGGAAGGCGCTCGCGAGCAGGCTGCCGAGCAGCGCGATGCCGATGGCGGCGCCGACCTGGCGCAGGGTCATCAGCAGGCCGGAGCCGCTGCCGGCGCGGTCGGTGGGCAGGGTGCCCAGCGCGCCGGCCATCGCGGGCACGATCGAGAAGCCGAAGCCGAAGCCGAAGCCGAAGCCGAAGCCGACGATCGACAGCCACAGCGCGGTGAAGCCGTAACCGGAGTCGACCGTCGTCCGGCTGCCCAGCAGCATGGAGTGGTTGAGCAGCCGGCCGCCGATGATCGGCCCGAGCGGCAGGCCCAGCGTCGAGCCGGCCGAGACGATGCCGACGGCCCTGGTGCGCTCGTCGGGCGCGAACAGCGAGGGCAGCACCGACAGCGCGAGCGGCGTGACCAGCGCGGCCCCGACGCCCGTCACGGCGCGGGCGGCGATCACCGCGTTCACGTCCCCGGCCAGGGTGCCGACCAGCGAGCCGACGAAGAAGATCCCCAGCCCGGTGATCAGCATGTTCCGTCGGCCGAAGCGGTCGCCCAGCAGACCGGCCGGGAGCATCAGAGCCGCGAAGACGACGATGTACGCGTCCGCCATCCACTGCTGCTGACCGGTGCCGGCGCCGAGCTGTTCCGCCATCGTCGGGAGGGCCACATTGAGGATCGTCGTGTCGAAGCCGAGCGTGAGCATGCTCGCGACCAGAGCCCCCAGGGCCCACCAGCGGCGGGGGTCGGCCCCCACAACAGCAGAGTCGTGACAGCAGCAATGAAATGAGAGTAGCTATCATAAGATGGTGTGTGTCAATTGATATGGTCTCCCGGTATGTGGAACCGGCGCACAGAAAAGGGCCACGGCTCGGAAGCCGTGGCCCGGAGGGGGCGGAGCAGGGGTGCTATCCGTGCTGGTAGGCCACCAGGGAGATGCCGACGTAGTGCACGACGAAGGCGGCGAGGGTCAGCGAGTGGAAGACCTCGTGGAAGCCGAACCAGCGCGGTGAAGGGTTGGGGCGCTTGATGCCGTAGATCACGCCGCCCGCGCTGTAGAGGAGCCCGCCGACGATCACCAGGACCATGACGGCGATGCCGCCCGCCCGCATGAAGTCCGGCAGGAAGAAGACGGCCGCCCAGCCCATCGCGATGTAGCACGGCGTGTAGAGCCAGCGCGGGGCGCCCACCCAGAAGACCCGGAAGGCGATGCCCGCGATCGCCGCGGCCCAGATGCTCCACAGCAGCCACTGCCCCTTCGACTCCGGCAGGAGCAGCAGGGTGAGCGGTGTGTAGGTGCCCGCGATGATCAGGAAGATGTTCGCGTGGTCGAGTCTGCGCAGGACGCCGTCCATCCGCGGGCTCCAGTTGCCGCGGTGGTAGAGGGCGCTCACCCCGAACAGGAGGCAGGCCGTCAGGGCGAAGATTCCGCAGGCGATGCGGCCGCGGGACGAGTCCGCCAGGGCGGTGAGGACCAGTCCGGAGACGAGAGCGGCCGGAAACATGCCGAGGTGCAACCAGCCGCGGAGCTTGGGCTTGATCTCTTCCGACAGGGAGTGCGCGACGGACGCGGGGCCGGCGGCCGGCGAGTCCGTGGGCGCGTCGGGGACGGACGCAGTCATGGGCGAATCGTACCTACGGAACCGTAACTTACGTGTCGGTCCGGCATATCCGGGCGTCAAGAGTGGTCATCGTCTCACGCGGACGGGTCAAGGGGTCGTCGGCCGAACGTCATGTGGACGCAAAACGGCGCCGCTACACGTGGCCATCCTCACTCCGCTCACCTGTGAGGCCCTCTGGACATATGGGCGGTAGCATCGGATGATCAAATGAGTGCGGTCGACACCGGATGAGCGCCAAGGTCACCATCAGAAGCATCCGGGTCGCAGCCCCCACGGGGCCTCCAAACAAAAAATCCCTCATTTAGGAGCAATCGTGGCGCGCGACATCGCGGCTCCCCCCGTCATCCCCACCCAGCACCAGGAACTCGTCTCCTGGGTGAACGAGATCGCCGAACTGACGCAGCCGGACAACGTGGTCTGGTGTGACGGATCCGAGGCCGAGTACGAGCGACTGTGCGACGAGCTCGTGGAGAAGGGCACCTTCAAGAGGCTCGACCCGGTCCAGCGCCCGAACTCCTACTACGCGGCCTCCGACCCCACCGACGTCGCCCGCGTCGAGGACCGCACCTTCATCTGCTCCGAGAAGGAGGAGGACGCCGGCCCGACCAACCACTGGAAGGCGCCCGCCGAGATGCGGGAGATCTTCAGTGGTGACAAGGGGCTGTTCCGCGGCTCCATGCGCGGCCGCACGATGTACGTCGTCCCCTTCTGCATGGGCCCGCTGGGCTCCGACCTCTCCGCGATCGGCGTCGAGATCACCGACTCCGCCTACGTCGCCGTGTCCATGCGCACCATGACCCGCATGGGACAGCCGGTGCTGGACGAACTCGGCACCGACGGCTTCTTCGTGCGTGCCGTGCACACGCTCGGAGCGCCGCTTGCCGAGGGCGAGGCCGACGTCCCGTGGCCCTGCAACAGCACCAAGTACATCTCGCACTTCCCCGAGAGCCGCGAGATCTGGTCCTACGGCTCCGGCTACGGCGGCAACGCCCTGCTCGGCAAGAAGTGCTACGCCCTGCGCATCGCGTCCGTCATGGCCCGCGACGAGGGCTGGCTCGCCGAGCACATGCTGATCCTCAAGCTGACCCCGCCGCAGGGCGAGTCCAAGTACGTCGCCGCCGCCTTCCCGAGCGCCTGCGGCAAGACCAACCTGGCCATGCTGGAACCCACCGTCTCCGGCTGGACCGTCGAGACCATCGGCGACGACATCGCCTGGATGCGGTTCGGCGAGGACGGCCGCCTGTACGCCATCAACCCCGAGGCCGGCTTCTTCGGCGTGGCGCCCGGCACCGGTGAGCACACCAACGCCAACGCGATGAAGACCCTCTGGGGCAACTCGGTCTTCACCAACGTCGCCCTCACCGACGACAACGACATCTGGTGGGAGGGCATGACGGAGGAGACTCCCGCCCACCTCACCGACTGGAAGGGCAACGACTGGACGCCGGAGTCCGGCACCCCCGCCGCCCACCCCAACGCCCGCTTCACCGTCCCCGCCGCGCAGTGCCCGATCATCGCGCCCGAGTGGGAGGACCCCAGGGGCGTGCCGATCTCGGCGATCCTCTTCGGCGGCCGACGCGCCTCCGCGGTCCCGCTGGTGACGGAGTCCTTCGACTGGAACCACGGCGTCTTCCTCGGCGCCAACGTGGCCTCCGAGAAGACCGCCGCCGCCGAGGGCAAGGTCGGCGAGCTGCGCCGCGACCCCTTCGCCATGCTGCCGTTCTGCGGCTACAACATGGGCGACTACATGGGCCACTGGGTCGACGTCGCCAAGGGCAAGGACCAGTCGAAGCTCCCGAAGATCTACTACGTCAACTGGTTCCGCAAGAACGAGGCGGGCAAGTTCGTCTGGCCCGGCTTCGGCGAGAACAGCCGCGTGCTGAAGTGGATCGTGGAGCGCCTGGACGGCAGGGCCGAGGGCGTCGAGACCCCGATCGGCATCCTGCCGACCAAGGACGCCCTCGACACCAAGGGCCTCGAACTCGCCGACTCCGACCTTGAGTTCCTCCTCACCGTGGACAAGGAGGTCTGGCGCGAGGAGGCCTCCCTGGTCCCCGAGCACCTCAACACCTTCGGCGAGCACACCCCGAAGGAACTGTGGGACGAGTACCGCGCGCTGGTGCAGCGCCTGGGCTGAGGCCCACCGAGAACTCCGCGGCCGGCACGGGATTGCCCTGACCAGTGATCGTCACGGCCGGCCGCGGTGCGATGCGGCGAGCCGCGTACAACGGCGTACGTGGCCATGGGCCTGTCGTCGTCTCCCCGTCCGCCCCGACGAGGAGACGACGACAGGCCTTCGCCTATGTGGGGCGCCGGTCGGGCGAACGGTCCTGCAGGTACCGCGTGTGCGTCTCCTGGCGGCGCGCCTCGATCTCCCTGAGCCCGGCCGTCAGCCGCTCGGCCTCCTCCTGGAGGAGCGCCAGCTGGCGCTCCAGGTGCCGCTCCGGTGGTTCCTGGCCGGGGGCCATCCGCGTCCACCAGCGCGTCCGTACGAAGCTGTCGACGGCCTCGGGCAGGTCCTGCCGTACGGTCCGGGAGAGCGTGTGGACGCCCTCCGGGTCCTGGGCGAGGACCTCGGCGACCCAGCCGGGCTCCAGCAGCGCGGCCAGCAGGCCGGTGAGTTCGGTGAGACGTCCGGCGGCGGCCGGCGGCAGCTCGATCTCCGCGAGGTACCCGCCGAGCCGCTCGAAGTCGTCGCGCACCGCGTCCAGCTGGGCCGACGGATCCGGGAAGTCGGGCAGCGGCGGCCGCTCCGGCGGGGCGATCAGCGCGCCCGCGCCGTACAGACCGACCACCACGACGGGCCAGTACGCGCCCGCCGCCCCCGTGAAGGTCGGCACCAGTGCGGCCAGCCCGGCCGCGCTGCCCGCGATGTTCTTGCGGGACTCCAGGTACCCGACGAACCTACTGGTAGCCACGGATCTCCTCGAAGGCGCCGTCCAGCGAGCCCTGCTGCGCGTCGAAGAGCCGGCCGCCGGTCAGCTCGGCGATGTGCTCCAGTTCCGAGCGGTCGGAGTCGCCGAAGAGGATGGGGAAGACGGGTATCCGCCTTCCGGCCGGGGTGAGGTCGTCCCGGTAGAAGGCGTCGAAGTCGTCGGCGTCGTCGCCCTTGGTGTTCTCGCCGTCCGTCATCAGCACGATGGAGGTGAAGGTGTCCCGGTCGGTGCCCAGATGGTCGTAGGCCTTCTCCAGCGAGGTGTAGATCGCGGTCTCGCCGTCGGCCGTGAGCTCCTCGGTGTCCTCGCGGATCGCGGCCGGCCCGGTCTGCGGGTCGGCGGGGCTGACGACATGCGTGGCGACGCTCTTCACGTCCGACCCGAACGGCATCAACGTCACCTCCTCGCGGTCGCGGAAGTCACCGGTGAGATCGGCGAGGGCGTCCTTCAGCCGGCTCAGCCGGTCGCCCTCCATCGAGCCGGAGGTGTCGAGGACGTACACGGTCCGCGACGGGCGGCGCAGCTCGTTCTCGTAGGCGTCGAGCAGCCCGTCGGCGACGGAACGGCTGCCGGGGAAGGGCAGTTCGCGCCGGCGGGTGGTGTCGAGGCCGGCCGCGGGCGGTACGGAGGCCACGACCGGGCGGCGGTGCGTCCGGGTGGTGATCAGCCGCTGGACGGCCTCGGTGCGCAGGGCGTCGGTGACCCGCTTGACGTCTTCGCGGGTCGTCGCGTCGGTCGCGGCGAGGGAGGAGAGCGGGTAGTCGGCGGTGACGACACCGTCCGTGGGGCGGATCACGGTCAGCCCCGGGACGCCCTTCAGCACGGACTCGTAGTTGAGCAGCGCGTCGACGTCACCGCGCCGGGTGTACGCAGCTGCCAGCCAGCCCGACGACCCCGAGGTCAGCTGCTGCCCCTCGAAGAACTCCTTCAGCCTCGGCGTCGCCTTGGTGACGTCCGCGTCGGTGAGCGCCGACTGGGCTCCCGAGAGCGCCGAGGCGACCGAGATCAGCGTGGCGAAGCCGGAGTTGGAGCGGGCCGGGTCGGTCATGCCGTAGGTGAGCTTCCCGTCCCGCACCGCCTGCTCGATCTGTGTCCAGGTGACCTGGCCGGCCGTCCAGCCGAGGGCGCCGAGCTTGGCGGTCCTCACGCCGAGGGCCACCGGGCTCGACATGATCGGTGTCTCCGAGACGACCTTCTTCGCCGCGTCGGGGCGCAGCCGCAGATAGTCGTCGGAGGACAGCCACAGGGCGTCGTACTTCCCGTCGGTGCCGCCCTTCGCCAGCAGGTTCACGGCGTCCAGGGTGCCCATGTAGGTCGGCCTGACCTCGACGCCGGTGTCCTTGCGGACCTGTTCGAGCACCGGTGCCATGTCGCTCAGCTCGCTGGAGGCGAGGATCCGCAGGGTGCCCGGCTCGGGCGCGTCGGGGTCCTCGGCGCCGCTCTGTGCCGAGCAGGCGGTCAGCAGGAGGGCGAGGGCCGTCCACGCCGGGAGGGAACGTCTCATGCGAGCCCGCCTTCCAGGGCGCCCCGCGAGCGGCTGCGGTCCAGATAGCCGCTTGCCTGCCGGAGTTCGGCCGTCAGGTTCTCCACGGTCACCGCCATCGCCTCGGTGGCCTGCACCTTGTAGGTGTCGATGGCGTCGAGGGTGCGGTAGATCTGCTGGAAGGCGGAGCGCAGGGTCTCGGCGCCGACCGCCGGATCGGCGGCGATGCGCTGGATCTCCCCGCTCTGGGTCGCCAGCATCTCCGCGTTGCCCCGGATGAGATCCTCGGTGGTGCCGCGCAGCGCGTTGACCTGTTCGACGACCTTCTTCTGGTGGTCCAGCGCGGAGGCCAGCATCACGGAGATGCGCAGGGCCGCGACCGTGGTCGTGGCCGCTCGGTCGACGCCCTTGATCAGCTCGTCGTTGTTGCGTCGTACGACGTCCATGGCGAGGTAGCCCTGCGCGCAGACCGCGAGCTGGGTGAGCAGGTCCTGGTGCTTCTGCCGGACCGGGAAGAGGACGTCGGCGCGCAGGCCGTCGGCCCGCTCGGGGTCGGTGGCCTCGGCGCCGGCGATCCGCTGCCCGACCGCCGCGTCGAGGGCGTCGGTCAGCACCACGTACTCCTGGAGCTTGCCCATCGTCTCCCAGAGCCGGACGCGTTCGGTCTGCAACGCGGCGTTGTCGCGCCGCAGTTCGTCCTGGCCGCCGCGCAGCGAGCCCACGATCCGGTTGAGCGTGCCCTGTGCGGAGGCGTACTTGGCGACGTGGTCGCGCAGCCTGTTCCCGCCGGGCAGCCGGGACAGGAACTTGCGTCCCCTGGAGGCCGGCAGGTCACGCGGGTCCAGGTCCTCGACCACGCGCCGGAGTTCGACGAGCGAGCCCGCGACCTTCGACTGGGCGTCCCCGCCCGTGTCCGGCAGGCTTCTGATGGTCCGCTCCAGCATGCGGTTGGACTGCGCGGCGGCCGTGCGCATCTCACCGGCGCCGAGCGCGGTGATCTCGCCGACCTTGCCGGCGAACTCGGGCGAGCGGGCGTCGAGCGCGGCGAGCCCCTCGACGTACGCGGCGGCCTTGGTCGCCATGTCCGTGACGACGGAGGCGTCGAGGGGCACGAGCCCGCCGGCCTTCTCGCGCGGCACGGCGGCGACGGCCTCGGGCGGCGTGAGGGTGAAGGTGCTGTCGTCGGTCATGTGCCGTTCCCCCTATCCGCGCGCCCGTCGCGCCAGCTCGTGCAGCACCGTGGAGGTGGGCACGGGCGCCTGGCGGACGCCGGTCAGTTCCTGCTTGAGGTAGGTGGTGGCCGAGGCGAACTCGGCGGTGACGCCCTGCGGACGGAACCCGTGCCGGATCTCCAGCTTCCGCAACTGCGGGTCGGTGGAAAGGAGCTGGGCGAGTGCGCTGCCGCTCTCGGTGAGCGGGACGGCGGTGTGGTCGCTGTTGACGGTGGTGTCCGGGTAGAGCACCACCAGGTCGTCCGGCTGCTGCCCGTCCGCCAGGAGGGAGGCGACCTGCGACTCGTAGACCAGGACGAGCGGATTGCCGGCGCCGCTGACGAAGTCCCGGAAGGCCGCGTCCGTGCTGGACTGCTGGGCGCCCTGGACGCTGACCAGCTTGTGCAGCAGGGGCGCCGTGCGCTCGACGTCCGCGTCGCTCGCGACCACCTTGCCGCCGTTGTCCACGTAGGACGCGGCGGCCAGGTAGAGGGCGCCGGAGCTGGAGGTCTCCGGGTCGGTGCTGGACAGGTAGAGGGTGCCGGTCAACTCCCCGTACTTCCCGGCCCCCTTGAGCTGCTGCCAGGTCCGGTCGGCGCGGGCCGCGTCGAGGTAGGCGGCCATCTTCAGGGTGCCGCGGTGTTCGGCGTCCAGCGTGGCCAGGCCGTTGCCCGCGAGCACCCCGGCGGCGTTCTGGTGCGCCACGACGACGAGGGGCGAGTAGAAGGGGCGCGGGAGGGTCCCCCGCACCTTGTACTTCGCGGCCAGCTCGATGGCGGGCGCCTGACTGGAGGGGAAGGCGAGGTCGTACCCCTTGAGGTCCAGTCCCTCCATGGCCCAGGACCCGGAGGTCTCGGCCTCGACGGTGTAGCCCTTGGCGGCGAGGGTCTTCACCACGTCCGGATCGGCGAAGAACTCCGCCTTCTCCGACCCGATCACCATCCGCACGGTCTTCGTTGCCGTGCCCTTGTCCTCATCGCTGCGGCCCGCGACGACGGCTACCACCACACCCGCCGTCAGCAGTACCGCGAGGACGATTCCTGCGATTCGTCTCACAGGGGGAGCGTGCTCGCGGAACCCCACGTTCCCGGGTGGTCCGGGTGAACGGGGGGTGAAGGGGGTGACCCGGAACGCAACAGGAAGGGGAGGTTCCGACCAGGGCGAACAAAAGATGGCGCCCGGTCCGCGCGTCGCTGCGGGTGCACGCGGACCGGGGCCGTTCACGGTCCCCGGAGGGGAGCCCCGGCCAGGGGCGGTGCCGGGGAGGGGTTCACCGGGAGGGTGGCCCCGGTGAGGGGGTTCAGCCGGCGGTGCTCAGTTCCTGGTCCTCCACCAGGGCGGCGGCGTGCGCGTCCATGCGCTGGGCCGCCAGGATCGCCGCCGCGGTGTCCGCGCGGGACGCGGCGACGAGGAGGGCGCGGCCCGCCAGGGCGTGCGCCCGCTCGTGCAGGACCGCGAGGCGCGGGTCCGCCGGGTCGGCGGCGAGGGTGGAGCGGACCGGCGTCCGCCCGCCCCGCAACCGGGTCACCTGCTGCGCGAGCCGTGCGGTCGCGGTGTCCAGGTCGGCGGACGGTGCCGCCGCGCGGAGCTCGTCGGTGACGGCGAGCAGCGCCGCGAGATGCGCTGCGAGCTGGATGTCCAGCTCCTCCTCGCGGGAGCGGTGGGGGAAGTCCGAGGGCTTGCCGGCCATCGTGGTGTGGGCGGACCCACGGGACGCGGGGGTGCGGATCGGCTCGTACATGAGGATGGCCTCCTGTGCTGTCAGGAAACCATCCTAGCTTAGATCTCGTCTAAAGTTGAGTCGTCCATAAAGCCGCCGCTACGGCTGGCTGTAGCCGTCCAGGAAGCGGGCGATCCGGCCCACCGCGTCCCGCAGGTCCGTCGCCGTCGGCAGTGTGACGACCCGGAAGTGGTCCGGCTCCGGCCAGTTGAAGCCGGTGCCCTGGACGACCATGATCTTCTCCTGGCGCAGCAGGTCCAGGACCATCTGCCGGTCGTCCTTGATCTTGAAGACGGTGGGATCCAGCCGCGGGAAGAGGTACAGCGCCCCCTTCGGGCGGACGCAGGTCACGCCCGGGATCTGCGTCAGCAGCTCGTACGCCGTGTCCACCTGCTCCTTGAGCCGCCCGCCCGGGAGCACCAGGTCCTTGATCGTCTGACGCCCGCTGAGCGCGGCCACGACCCCGTGCTGCCCCGGCATGTTCGCGCACAGGCGCATGTTCGCCAGGATCGTCAGACCCTCGATGTAGGAGTCGGCGTGCGCGCGCGGACCGGAGATCGCCATCCAGCCGACCCGGTAGCCGGCCACCCGGTACGCCTTCGACATGCCGTTGAAGGTGAGGGTGAGCAGGTCCGGGGCGACCTTGGCGGTCGGGGTGTGCGTGGCGCCGTCGTAGAGGATCTTGTCGTAGATCTCGTCCGAGCAGACCAGGAGGTTGTGGCGGCGCGCGATGTCCGTCAGCCCGCGGATCATCGCCTCGTCGTACACCGCGCCCGTCGGGTTGTTCGGGTTGATGATGACGATCGCCTTGGTGCGGTCGGTGATCTTGCGCTCGACGTCGGCGAGGTCGGGCATCCAGTCCGACTGCTCGTCGCACCGGTAGTGCACGGCGGTGCCGCCGGAGAGCGAGACGGCGGCGGTCCACAACGGGTAGTCGGGGGCCGGTACGAGGACCTCGTCCCCGTCGTCCAGCAGCCCCTGCATCGCCATGACGATCAGCTCGGACACGCCGTTGCCGATGAAGACGTGCTCGACGTCCGTCTCGATGCCGAGTGTCTGGTTGTGCATCACCACGGCCCTGCGCGCGGCCAGCAGGCCCTTCGCGTCGCCGTAGCCGTGTGCCGTCGAGACGTTGCGGAGGATGTCCTCCAGGATCTCCGGCGGACAGTCGAAGCCGAAGGCGGCAGGGTTGCCGGTGTTCAGCTTGAGGATGCGGTGACCAGCCGCTTCCAGGCGCATCGCCTCCTCGAGAACCGGGCCCCGGATCTCGTAACAGACGTTGGCGAGCTTGGTCGACTGGATCACCTGCATGTCTGGGAGCTTACGGCCCGGTAACGCTTCCGGGGGCGTGTTTCCCGCCACGTGAGACGGGTGGTTTGGGTCGTTATCGCCGGTAGCTGTCCCAGGAGTCGCTCCTGTCCCTACAATCCGCGGCATGTTCAGGCCAGGTGAGAGTGGCGTGCCTCCGGTGCGGCCGATCGTGTACCACCCGTCCGCCGAGACCGATCCGGCGGCGTACGAGCGGTACACCGATCCGGCGGCCGCCCATGGGTGGGAGAACGCCTACGACGAGACCGCCGAGCTGCCTCGGGTTCGCCCTTCGGAGGGGGAGCCGGGTGGCCGCGCGGAGCGTCGGCGCGCCGTGCGCCGGGCGGGCGGCCGGCCTTCGCGCCGCGTGCTGGCCGCCGCCGGGGCGGTGGGGGCGGTGGCGCTGGCCGCGGTGGTGGCGGGGATGTCCTTCTCCGGGGATCAGGCCGGGGACCAGCGGGGCAGGCAGGGGGACACGCGCTCGGCGACGGACGACGCGGTGAGCCCGTCGGACGGGCCGGCTTCGGCCGCGAGCGGCTCCGCCGGGTCCGCGGGGCCGACTCCGTCCGCCTCGGTCGCTCCGGTGCCGTCCTCGGGGGTCACGGCGTCCGAGGCGCCCTCGGCCGGGTCGTCGGGCGAAGCCGCCGCGAGCCGGGCGGCGAGCGTCGCGCCCTCCGCCTCGGCGTCCGGGTCCGGGAAGGGCAATCCCGGGAAGGGCCGGGGTCGGGACAAGGGGGGCAGGTAGGCCGGGGCGCCCCGGAACCGAGCCCCCCGCGGCAGTACCCCGCGGCTGAAAAGCGACCCTTGTTCTCTCCCCTCCGTGCACTAACAATGCGCATGACAAAACAGCGGGCGGCCGGAAGATCTCCGGTCGCCTTGTCGTAAGAGGGGACCCCCACATGAGAAAGCCTCTCGTTGCCGCGCTCTTCGCCCTGGCCATCGCCGGGGCGGGTGCGGCACCCGCGGTCGCCGCGCCGGTGAGCGCGAAGCCCGCGACGGCCTCCGCCGCCTCCGCCACCGCGGCTTCCGCCGTCACGGCGGACACCGAGGTCGCCGCCGCGCCGACACTCCAGGCCGTCAACCTCGCCGGGACCGTCGCGCTCAGCAACTGCTCCGGCTCGGTCGTCCGCTTCCCCAACTCACTGGACACCGACCCGGCGCTGGTGCTCTCCAACGGCCACTGCCTGTCGACCGGCTTCCCGGAGCCCGGCGAGGTGCTCGTCAACCAGGCCTCCAGCCGCACCTTCGGCCTGCTCAACTCCGCCGGCACCCGGGTCGCGACCCTGCGCGCCAGCAAGCTGGCCTACGGGACGATGACCGACACGGACATCTCGATCTACCAGCTCACCAGCACGTACGCCACGATCAAGAACTCGTACGGGATCTCCGCACTGACCGTGCAGGACACCCACCCGACCGCCGGCACCGCCATCACCGTGGCGTCCGGCTACTGGAAGCGGCTCTACAGCTGCAACATCGACGGGTTCGTGTACCGCCTGAAGGAGGGCGACTGGACCTGGAAGGACTCGGTCCGTTACACCTCCGCCTGCCAGACCATCGGCGGCACCTCCGGCTCGCCGGTGATCGACCAGTCCACCGGCAAGGTCGTCGCCGTCAACAACACCGGCAACGAGGACGGCGCGCGCTGCACGGAGAACAACCCCTGTGAGGTCGACGCGAGCGGCAACGTCACCGTCCGCCAGGGCATCAACTACGCCCAGGAGACCTACCTGATCCCGGCCTGCTTCACGACCGGCAACCAGCTCAACCTGAGCGCGACCGCCTGCACCCTGCCCAAGCCGTAGGGCTCGGGCCACCGGGCGCGGCGTTCCGTCACACGGGACTGCGACGGACCGCCCGCCCCGCCAGTACGTCCGTGCGCCGGCCGTCCTCGATGACGAAGCGGCCGTCGATCAGGACGTGGGGGATGCCGGTGGGCAGGGTGCGCGGGGCTTCGTAGGTGGAGCCTGCCGCCACGGTCTGCGGGTCGAAGAGCACCAGGTCGGCGCGGTGGCCCTCGCGGACCAGGCCCCGGTCCGGCAGGCGCAGGCGGGCCGCCGGACGGCCGGTCAGGTGGGCCACGCACTCCTCCAGGGACAGGATCCCCGACTCCCGAACGTAGTGGCCGAGGTAACGCGGGAACGTGCCGTACGCCCGCGGATGCGGCTTGGCGCCCGTCAGGACGCCGTCCGAACCGCCCGTGTGGACGCGGTGGCGCATGATCGTGCGCACGTTCTCCTCGTGGCCCACGTGCTGGAGGATCGTGGGCGCCAGCCGGTCCTCCAGGAGCAGACGGCGGGCCGTCGTCCAGGGCTCCTCACCGCGCAGGAGCGCCGACGCGTGGACCGTGCGGCCCACATGGCCCGCCAGCCGCTCGTCGCCCACGCCCGAGATCTCGATCGTGTCCCAGTCCACCGGCACCCCGTGGCAGCCGTCCGCGCCGGTCACCTCCAGGTCGTGGCGGATGCGGGCGGCCGTGTCGTCGTCCGCGAGGCGGCGCAGGATCTCCGGCGGACCGCCCTCGCTCGCCCAGCTGGGCAGCAGGGCCGCGAGGGTCGTGCAGCCGGGGGTGTAGGGATAGGTGTCGAGGGTGATGTCGGCGCCGGCGGCCAGGGCCTCGTCCAGGAGGGTCAGGAGCTCCGGGGCGCGGCCCTCGTTCACGCCGAAGTTCATGGTGGCGTGGGCCAGGTGCAGCGGGCAGCCCGCCTCGCGGGTCAGCTCGATCATCTCCGTGTACGCCTCCAGCGCGCCGGCTCCGTAACTGCGGTGGTGGGGGCAGTAGTAGCCGCCGTACCCGGCCACCACCCGGCACAGTTCGGTCAGTTCGGCGCCTCGCGCGTACATGCCGGGTGTGTACGTCAGCCCGGAGGACAGGCCGACGGCGCCCTGTTCCAGCCCTTCCGCGACCAGCCGGCGCATCCGGTCCAGCTCCCGGTCGGTGGCCGGGCGGTCCTCCCAGCCGACGACCAGGGCACGGACCGTGCCCTGGGGGACGAGATAGGCCGCGTTGACGGCGATGCCCCGGCCATCGAAACCGTGGTCCAGTCGGTCCAGGTACTCGCCCACCGAACGCCAGTCGAAGTCGAGGTCGTCGCCGTGGCCGTTCCAGCCGGTGATGGCCCGGCGGACCCCTTCGAGGGTGCCCTCGTCGACCGGGGCGTACGACAGCCCGTCCTGGCCGAGGACTTCGAGGGTGACGCCCTGCGCGGCCTTCGCGCTGTGGTCGGGGTCGCGCAGCAGGGCGAGGTCGCTGTGGGCGTGCATGTCGATGAAGCCGGGGGAGAGGACCAGCCCCTCCGCGTCCAGCTCCCGTACCGCCTTCGGGCGCTGGCAGCCGGCGGCCGCCGCCTCCTTCACGATCGAGACGATCCTGCCGTCGTCGATCGTGACGTCCGCGCGGTAGGAGTCCGCGCCGGTGCCGTCGACGACGTCCGCGTCCCGGATGACGAGGTCTTCCACGTTCCCGCTCCCTAGAAGAATGTGCGGATGTAGTCGACGACGGTGCCGTCCGCCTCGGCCAGCGGGATCAGCGGCCACTTGTCGAAGGACGTGCAGGGGTGGGAGAGGCCCAGGCCGACCCAGTCGCCGACCTCGACGTCCGCCTCGGCGTCGGTGCGCAGCCAGGCGTGCTGGTCGGAGAGCGCGGTCACCGAGACCCCGGTGGCGGGGCGTTCCGTGCCGTCGCGGCGGATCACCTGGGCGAACGGCAGGTCCAGGTCGTAGGCCGCGTCCCGCTTGCCCGCGTTGACGAAGGCCTGGTCGGGGGCGGGGCGGGAGACGACCTGGGTCCACAGCCGGAACGCGGGCTCCAGCGCGCCCTCCTCGGGGACCCGGTTGAACGGGGTCAGCCTGCGGTAGTGGCCGTCGTCGTGCGAGACGTACGCGCCGGAACGCAGCAGCTTCAGCACCGGCAGGGAGAGTGCGGGGATTCCGGCGAAGACCTCGGCGACGGTGTCGAACCAGGCGCTGCCGCCCGCGCTGACCACGATCTCCTCGGCGCCCGCGAACCGTCCCGCCTTGTCGAAGTCGGCGGCGAGGGAGACCAGTCGGTGCAGCCAGGCCCGCACCCGCTCCGGGTCGGCGCGGGGGACCTCGCCCTCGTAGCCCGCGACCCCGATCAGCCGCAGGGTCGGCGCGGCGGCCACCGCGTCCGCGACCGCCGCGCACTCCGTCTCCGTACGGACCCCGGTGCGGGCGCCCTCGCCCGCGGCCAGTTCGACGACGACGTCCAGGGGGCGCCGGGCGCCGCGCAGGGCGGTGTCCATCAGCTCGACCCCGCGCACCGAGTCGACGTAGCAGACGAGGTGGAAGGCGGGGTCGGCGTCGAGCTGCGCGGAGATCCAGCGCAGGGCGGCCGGGTCCACCAGTTCGTTGGCGAGGAAGACCCGCTGGACGCCGTAGGCCCGGGCCACCCGCACCTGGTGCGGGACCGCGAGGGTGATGCCCCAGGCGCCGCGGTCGATCTGGCGCTGGAAGAGCTGCGGGGCCATGGAGGTCTTGCCGTGCGGGGCGAAGGCGAGCCCGTGGCGGGTCGCATAGGTCTCCATGAGGGCGAGGTTGTGTTCGAGGCGCTCGGCGGAGAGGGCCAGCACGGGGGTCGCGAAGCCGTCGGTGAAGAGGTTGCGGCGCTGGGCGGCCAGCTCGCCGACGGTGAGGCCGTCGGCGTCCGGCGGGAGGCCCTTGAAGCGGTGGTCGACGCGTTCCCCGGCCAGTCGGGCGAGCGCCTCGAGTGCCTCGGTACTCATGGAACCTCCTGATCAGGAGCGTTGCACTCACTGCAACGTCCATTGCGTATATCGCTTACTGCTGTCTAACATCTCGGCCAACGCGGGGTCAACGGAGCCTCCCCCAGCCTTCGGCCGGGGGGACCCCATCTCGCTTCGCTCGCCCGCACCAGCACAGGAGCCAAGACGATCGTGACCGCCACCGGACCCTGCAACGCCCCCGACGCCGTGGACGTCGTCGCGCTCGGCGAGTCCATGGTCACCTTCCTGCCCTCCCGGCCCGGCCGCCTCGCCGACGTTCCCGCCTTCGACCGGGGCATCGGCGGCGCCGAGTCCAACGTGGCCTGCGCGCTGGCGGCGGCCGGACACACGGTGCGCTGGGTCAGCCGGGTGGGGGCGGACGGGTTCGGCGACCATCTCGTCGAGACCATCGGCTCCTACGGGGTCGACGTGACCTCCGTACGGCGCGATCCCGACCGCCCGACCGGCGTCTACTTCCGCACCGCCGGCGACCGGGCCACCGACGCGCACGAGGTCGCCTACTACCGGGCCGGGTCGGCGGCGTCCGCGATGTCCGTCGACACCGTCGGCCTCGACGCCGTACGGGCCGGCCGGGTGCTGCACCTCACCGGGATCACCGCGGCTCTCTCCGCCGACTGCCTCGGCCTGCTGCGGGAACTGACGGCCCCCCGGCCCGGCGGCCGTCCCCTCGTCTCCTTCGACGTCAACCACCGGCCCCGGCTGTGGACGGACGGCAACAGCCCCCGGGTCCTCCTCGAACTGGCCCGCGGCGCCGACCTGGTGTTCGTGGGCGAGGACGAGGCGGCCGAGGTGTGGGGCCTGGACGGCGTCGACGCCGTACGGACCGCGTTCCCCGACCCCGAGGTGCTCGTCGTCAAACAAGGGGCGCTCGGGGCGACCGTCTTCGACCGGGAGCGCGTCCTGCACGTCCCCGCCCCGCACGTCGACGTCGTCGCCGCCGTCGGCGCCGGGGACGCCTTCGCCGCCGGGTTCCTCTCCGCCACCCTGCGCGGGCTGCCCGTGCGCGACCGCCTCCGGCACGGGCACCTGATGGCCGCCGCCGCCCTCACCGTCCCCGGTGACCTGGCCGTGCCACCCTCCCGCGACCACGCCGACCGGCTCGCTGCCCTCGACGACGCCGCGTGGGGGAGACTTCGACTCGGCCCCGGCTGGACGCACGCCGAAGACCGGGCCGACGAGGAGGTACCCACCCCATGAGCCAGACCGTCGACCGAGCACTGAGCATCCTGCCGCTGCTCGCCGAGGGCCCCGCCGACCTCGGACAGGTCGCCGACCGCCTCGGCGTGCACAAATCGACGGCCCTGCGGCTGTTGCGCACCCTGCACGAGCACGGCCTCGTCTACCGCCAGTCCGACCAGCGCTACCGCCTGGGCGCCCGTCTCTTCGCCCTCGCCCAGGAGGCGATGGAGAACCTCGACATCCGCGAGATCGCGCATCCGCACCTCGCCCGTCTCAACGAGACCTGCGGGCACACCGTGCACCTCGCCGTGTACGAGGAGGGCGAGGTCCTCTACATCGACAAGGTGGAGAGCCGCTACCCGGTGCGCATGTACTCGCGGATCGGCAAGCCCGTCGCCATCACGGTCGCCGCCGTCGCCAAGCTGCTCCTCGCCGATCTGCCCGAGCCCGAGCGGCGGGTGATCGCCGAGAAGCTCGACTACCCCCTCTACACGGCCCGTTCGACCCCCAACGCCCCCGCTTTCCTGCGCGAGCTGGAAAAGGTGCGCGAACAGGGCTGGGCCACCGACCTCGGTGGCCACGAGGAGTCCATCAACTGTGCCGCCGCGCCGATCCGGGGCGCCGACGGCCGGGTGGTCGCCGCGATGTCGGTCTCCGCGCCGAACGTCGTCGTCACCGCCGACGAACTCCTCACCCTGCTCCCGCTGGTACGCCGCACGGCGGACGCGATCAGCGGCGAGTACTCCGGCAGAACCCCGATCAAGGAAGCCCCGAAGGAATGAGCCCGGCATGACCGAGAAGACCGCCCTCACCCCCAAGACCCACACCACCCCGCCCGCGAAGTTCTCGCACGGGGTGAAGAAGGGCAACATCCTCCAGGTCGCGGGCCAGGTCGGCTTCCTGCCCGCCGAGGAGGGCAAGCCCCCGACGCCCGCGGGCCCCACCCTGCGCGAGCAGACCCTCCAGACCCTCGCCAACGTCAAGGCGATCCTCGAGGAGGGCGGCGCGAGCTGGGACGACGTGATGATGATCCGCGTCTACCTGACGGACACGGCGCACTTCGCCGAGTTCAACGAGCTCTACAACGCGTACTTCGGGGAGCAGTCCCTCACCGCCCCGCCCGCGGCCCGTACGACGGTCTACGTCGGCCTTCCGGCCGGGCTCCTGGTCGAGATCGACGCCCTCGCCGTCCTCGGCTGACCCACACCACGCCGACCGGCCCGATCCGCCGGCCCCACCGGCCCCACCGACCCGGCCGGTCCGGCCGGTCCGGCCGGGTCGGCCGGGTCGGCCGACACATCGTCAACTCCCGCACGTCGTAACGCCTCACGGTGCGGTGTCCCCTCTCGCCGGGGACGCCGCACCGCGATACCCCCTGCCCGAAAGCACCGTGAACCCCAGCAGAGGACCCCCGAATGCCCCTTCCGCTCGCGGCCTCCACCCCCGCCGATGCGCCACCCCACACCGGCGGACTGCTTCTCCTGATCGACGGCACCGCAGGCCTGCTGACGGTCGCCGCCCTCGGCATCGCCCTGCTCCTCTTCCTGATCATCAAGGTCAGGATCCAGCCCTTCGTGGCCCTCCTCGCGGTCTCCATAGCCGTCGGTCTGCTGGCCGGTCTGTCCGTGACCGAACTCTTCGGCACCGTGCAGCGGTCGGACGCCGTCTCCACCATCGAGTCGGGGATGGGCGGCATCCTCGGCCATGTCGCGATCATCATCGGACTGGGCACGATGCTCGGCGCGGTCCTCGAAGTCAGCGGCGGAGCCGAGGTGTTGGCGTCCCGGCTGCTCGGTGTGTTCGGCGAGCGGCGGGCGCCCCTCGCGATGGGCCTGACCGGCCTGATCTTCGGCATCCCGGTCTTCTTCGACGTCGGCATCTTCGTGCTGGCCCCGATCGTCTACGCGGCCGCCAAGCGGGGCGGCAAGTCGATCCTGCTGTACTGCCTTCCGCTGCTCGCGGGTCTGTCGATGACCCACGCGTTCCTGCCCCCGCACCCCGGCCCGGTCGCGGCCGCCGGCCTGCTGCACGTCGACCTCGGCTGGGTCATCCTCATGGGGGTCGTCTGCGGCATCCCGGCGGTGCTGGCCGCCTGGGTGTTCTCGGCGTGGATCGGCCGCCGCATCTTCGTCGCCGTTCCGCAGGACATGGTCGAGGCGGCGGCGGAGGCGAAGCGGGCGGTCGTCGAGGAGCAGCGGACGCAGGGCGTCGTCCCCCGCGAGGACCCGGTACCGCTCGGCACGGTCCTCGGGATCATCGGCACGCCGCTGGTGCTGATCCTCGCCGCCACGTTCTCGTCGATCGCACTGGACCCGTCCACCCTTCGCTCGGTGATCGAGTTCTTCGGCAGCCCCTTCGTGGCGCTGACCATCGCCCTGCTCCTCGCCTACTACCTGCTCGGCATCCGGCGCGGCTGGTCCCGCAAGTCGCTGGAGACGGTCTCGACGGCCTCGCTGAAGCCGGTCGGCAACATTCTGCTGGTGGTCGGCGCGGGCGGGATCTTCGGTGCCGTCCTGAAGGCGAGCGGGGTGGCCCAGGCGTTGTCGGACACCTTCAACGACGTGGGCCTGCCGGTGATCGTCCTGTCCTACCTGATCTCGGTGGTGCTGCGCGTCGCGCAGGGCTCGGCGACGGTGGCGATCGTGACGACGGCGGGCATCGTGGCGCCGCTGCTCGCCGAGGGCGACCACTCGCAGGCCTTCGTGGCCCTCGTCATCATGGCGATCTCGGCGGGCTCGATCTTCGCCTCGCACGTCAACGACGGCGGATTCTGGATGGTGGCCAAGTACTTCGGCATCAGCGAGCGCGACACCCTCAGGACGTGGACCGTGCTGGAGACGGTGCTGTCGGTGGCCGGGTTCGTGATGGCGGCCGGAATGAGCCTCTTCGTGTAGGACTCCGGTAACGAAGTCAGGGGCTGACTGTGTCCGGCACAGGATCTTCGACCATACTGCCCGCTGTGGAGCAGCGCATAGGTTCGAGCAGCCAGCCCCTGGAGGGCGCCGGGTTCGACCCGGCATTCATCCCCGGGCTCACGTCGCCCGTGACCGCGGAGCCGGAGGACAAGAGGCCGGCCGAGGACGACGGCGTCGACGCCGTCGAGCCCGAGGCGGGGAAGGGGGAGTCAGCGGCGCCGGAGCGCCCGGACGGGTCGGCGGAGCCGGACCCGTCCGACGGGCCCGACGGGTCCGAAGAACCGGACGAGTCCGCCGAGTCCGTCGAGGGCCCCGTCTTCGAGGCCTCCGACCGCCGTGCGCGGATCGCCGCCGACGCGCAGGGCGTCCGGCTCCGCCTCGACGAGGAGTCGTGCGAATTCCGCTGGGACGAGATCGGCGCGGTCGAGACCGAGGCACCGCGCTTCGGCAAGCGGTTCACCATCACGGTGCACACTCCCGACCGCCGCTGGTACCCGATCGAGATCGAGGCGACGGCCAGGTCCCGCTTCAAGGAGTGGGAAGAGCAGTTGGACGCCGTCCTCGACGCCTACTTCGAGGACGGGGAAGCCGAAGCGGAAGCGGGCGCCGACGACGAGGCCGTCGAGGCCGTCGAGGCCGACGCCGCGAACGCCGCCGACCCCGACGCCGACGCCGAGGACACCGAGGCCAAGGCCGCCGAGGCCGAGGACGACGAGGTCAAGGGAGCCGACGCCAAGGACGCCGGCGCCAAGGCCGCCGACTAGGCGCGGTACCTAGACGCAGTACTGGGACTGTTTCCCGATGGACCGGTACATGCAGTCCGCGTTCTCGAGAAGCTGAAGCACCGCGTCCCGGTTACGGGAGGTCTCCCGCTCGATGATCTCGTCGGGCGGGTAGAACCCCCCTCCGGAGGCCGACGACGGGTACATCTCGAAGGTGTACGAGAAGATCTTCTGCGTCCCCCAGAGGTAGTCGTCGATCGACCCGTCGGTGATGTACAGGTCGCTCGACTGCTCGGGGGTGTACCCGTTGCTCGCGGCCATCTTCTGCCCGACGGCCTTGAACGCGGCGTTGTCGTCCGCGGTCATCCCGGTCGCCGTGTCCGCGGTGGTGTAGCCGAACGGCCACAGCACCAGCTGGCTGTACGTGTGGAAGTCGATCCCGGCGGTGATCTGCTGCTTCCCGCCCACGATCCGGCTGCGCACGAAGTCGGCGACGACCTTCACCTCGGGCGCGGACTCGGCGGCCGCGCCCCGGTAGGTCTCGGAGGACGTGGACCCCGAAGAGCCGCCACAGCAGCCGAACCTGTAGTTCCAGTTCCGGTTGAGGTCCGTACCGACGTACGAGCTGCCGGAGTTGGGCTGCCGGTTCTTGCGCCACGAGCGGTAGGAGCCGGAGGCGATGTCGTACTCGCCGCCGTCCGGGTTGAGGTCGGGGACGATCCAGATCTCGCGGCCGTTGACCATGCTGGTGACGCGGGAGTCGGAGCCGTAGCCGGCGCCCAGTTCGCGGATCAGGTACAGCGCCATCTCGACGGTGAGGTGCTCGCGGGCGTGCTGGTGGTGGGTGAACAGCACCTCCGGCTCGGCCTCGTCGGTGGCGACGTTGTCGCTGATCTTGACGGCCACGATGTCCCGGCCCTGGTACGACTTGCCGATGACCCGCTTGCTCATGATGCCCGGGTAGGCGGCGATGCGCTGGTCGATCTCCGTCGTCATCTCGGCGTAGTTGTGGTACTTCGAGTCGGCGGTCGGGAAGTCGAAGAGCCGTACCTCGTCCTCGGCGACCCGGTCGGGTGCCGAGCCCAGCAGGGACACCTCGTACCCCTGCGCGCGCAGCTTCCTCACCTGGTCCGCGCGGCCGGAGACCACGACGGTCTCCTCGTCGGCCTCGTCGACGCTCACCCCGGACGCGGCGATCGCGGTGCGCATCTGGGGGGTGCTGTGGTGGACGTGGATCTCGTACTGGCGGATGTCGTCGGCGGAGGGGGCCGCCTTCGGTGCGCTGCCCGCCGCCGCGTCGGTGACCGTCGCCGAGACCGGGGCGGCGAGAGCGAGGGCGAGCAGTGCGGCGAGGACGGCGGTCCGCCTGCCGCTGCGGGCGCTTGTGGCGCCGGCGCCTGAGCCGCGAATGCGAAGTCGCATGAACTCTCCTTGTGGGGAGCCGGGTCGTGGGGGGCTGTGCGCTTGCTGTGTGCGGCGGTGCGGTGCCGCTCATCGTCGAGGCATGGCATGAGCAGGTCAAGGGACGACAAAGGGCCGCTGGCCGAAATCATGCGGAATGCGACGAGCGGCCGGCCGCGCAGTTTATCCGCGCCCGCGCCGGTCGGCCGGTACCCGGGGTTTGACCGGAGTGTGAGCACATCGGGTGGAGATCCCGCACGCACCCTTGCCGGAGCGGCCTCTTTGGGTTTTCTTGACCTCCATGGCGGACACCACGGGACCCCCCACGGGAAACTCCACACACACCGAGGCACCATCCGGCATCGACAACGCGGCCCCCCGCAGATCCAGTTGGAAGTACATCGGCCCCGGCATCGTCGTCGCCGCGACCGGCGTCGGCGCCGGCGACCTGGTGGCCACGCTCATCGCCGGCAGCAACTTCGGCTACACCCTGCTCTGGGCGGCGGTCGTCGGCTGCCTGGTCAAGATCTCCCTCGCCGAGGCGGCCGGCCGCTGGCACCTCTCCACCGGCCGCACCCTCTTCGACGGCTGGGCCAGCCTCGGCCGCTGGACGACGTGGTTCTTCGTCGTCTACGTGGTCGTCTGGGGCTTCGTCTACGGCGCGGCGGCGATGTCGTCGAGCGCGCTGCCCCTCCAGGCGCTGTTCCCGGACGTGATGGACCTCGAGTCGTGGGCCATCGCCTGCGGTCTGGTGGGCCTGGTGTTCGTCTGGTTCAACAAGTACGCCGTCTTCGAGAAGGTCATGACGGTCCTGGTGGGCGTCATGTTCGTGGTGACGGTGTATCTGGCGATCCGGGTCACCCCCAACCTCGGCGACGCCTTCGCGGGCCTCCTGCCGGTCCTGCCGGACGAGAAGGACTCCGTCCTCAACACCCTGGGCCTGATCGGCGGCGTCGGCGGCACCATCACCCTCGCCGCGTACGGCTACTGGGTGAACGCCAAGGGCTGGACGAACACCGGCTGGATGAAGGTGATGCGGCTCGACAACCGGGTCGCGTACGTGACGACGGGTGTCTTCGTCGTCGCCATGCTCTTCGTCGGCGCGGAACTGCTGCACTCCGCGAACGTGGCGATCGCGAGCGGCGACAAGGGGCTCGTCCAGTTGAGCGACATCCTGGAGGCGGAGTACGGCACGGCGACCGCCAAGTTCTTCCTGATCGGCTTCTTCGCCACCTCCTTCACCTCCCTGATCGGCGTCTGGCACGGTGTGAGCCTGATGTTCGCCGACTTCGTGGCCCGCTACCGCGGCCGGGGCGACGCGAGCGGGGCGGAGGTCGCCTCCGGCGAGCGGGAACGCTCCTGGCCCTTCCGCGCGTATCTGCTGTGGCTGACCTTCCCGCCGATCGTGCTGCTCTTCCAGGGCGAGCCGTTCCGGCTGATCATCCTGTACGGCGTGCTGGGTGCGGCCTTCCTGCCGTTCCTGGCCGGGACGCTGCTGTGGCTGCTCAACTCCTCCCGCACGCCCGGCGAGTGGCGCAACGGACTGCTGAGCAACGCGATGCTGGTGCTGGCGGGCCTGCTGTTCCTGGTGCTGTGCGTCAAGCAGGTCTGGGACCAGCCGTGGTCGGAGTTCTTCTGATGATCGCCACGGCTCGAACTTGCGTAACTCAAGCTTGAGTTACGCAAACATCTCTCCTAGGCTGCTGACCCCCTAGGAGAGGTGCCGTCGCCGTGGCTGTGACCGTGCTGGACGACAAGACCGCGCTCGTGCTGATCGACCTCCAGGCCGGCACGCTCGCCGCCCCCACCGTGCCGTACCCGGCGGCGGACGTGGTGGCCCGGGCCGCCGAACTCGCGGACGCCTTCCGCGCCGCGGGCGCCCCCGTCGTCCTGGTCCGCATGTCCACCTCGCCCGACGGCGCCGACGCGGTGCCCGGCCGCAGCGAGGCGGCGCGGGCGGCCGGCGGCCGCTCCCGCCCCTACGACCTCGGCCCGATCGCCGAACCGCTGACCGGCCACGAGGGCGACATCCTGGTCACCAAGCGGACCTGGGGCGCCTTCCACGCCACCGACCTCGACCTTCAGCTGCGGCGCCGGGGAGTGACCCAGGTCGTCCTCGCCGGCATCGCGACCAGCCTCGGCGTCGAGTCGACCGCCCGCGCCGCCCACGAGCACGGCTACCACGTCACGTTCGCGGTCGACGCGATGACCGACATCAACGAGGACGCGCACCGGCACCGGGTGTCGTACCTGTTCCCGCTGATCGGCGAGCCGGGCACGACGCGGGAGATCCTCGACCTGCTGTCGGGCGCCCGAGCCTGAACCCGAGGGCCAGTCCATTCGCGGTCTCCGTCCGTCAGTCCTCGGTGGCCGTCCACCGGGGGCTGAGCGCGACGGCCCGCAGTTGCTCGATCGTGAGGGCGGGCTTCGCACGGGTCGCGGCCTTGTCCTGCTCGGCGGAGTTGAAGGCACTGACGACCACCCGCAGACCGCCCTTGCGCAGGGTGTCCACCGTCCACATCACGACCCCCGCACCGCCCTTCTCGCCGGGGCCCTGCTTCACCGAGACGCGGGTGCCGTCGGGGAGGGTCTCGGTGCCGGAGCCGTACAGCTGACCGGCCACGTCGGACATGTTCGGCTGCACGTTGACCTGGACCAGGCTCGCGCCCTTGCCGTCGTCGACGACGAAGTAGCCGTACCCGGTCTCCTGGCTGCCGTTCCCGACGCGTTCCAGGCCCTTGGGCAGCAGGAGGGCGAGCTTGCGCAGGATGAGCCAGCCGGCCATCTCCGTGGGCCGGGCGGAGGAGCCCGTCGGGGAGACCGGCTTCTTCTCCTCCCCGGGGATGGCGTCGGCGATCCGGCGCCACTCCGAGGCCGCGGCCAGCGTCTTCAACCGGCCAGCCGTCAAGGGGGGTTCGGGGCGAGTGGCGGGCTTGCCCTTCTCCGCCGCGGCGTTCCACTCGATGACGCTCACATGGTGCCCGGCCGGGGTGACCAGGTCCGCGCCCCACGACTTGAGGTTGTCGCGGTGGTCGGGATACTCGTAGCCCTGGTAGACGGTGATCGCGGACCTGTCGGGCAGGAGCTCGGTCTTGCAGCTGTCGAGGTGAGTCTCCTCTTCGTCCGGGCAGGGCATCACGGCGGTGGAAGGATCGACCTCACCCGCGTCCGCCGGGATCCGGGCCAGGCCCACGGAGATGGACCCCTTGCCCTTGCCGTCGTCGAACACGCCCATCGCCAGCGGTGGCCGCTCCTCGCCCGTGCCACGCGCGTCCGTCATGCTGAACTCCCCTTCGGGAAGCAGCTGTTGGAGGGTGCGGATCATGTCGTCGGGGGAGTAGACGGTCTTGGCACTGCTGCTGCCGGACGCGGCGACGGAGGAGGGCAGGGACGCCGGCTTGCCGCCCCACGGCACGAGCAGCGCCCCGCCCACCCCCACCAGGGCGAGGCTCGCCGCTCCGCCCGCGACCGCGGTCCTGCGCCGCAGCCGCATGCGGTCGCCGCGGGCCCGCCCGGCGGCGGCGAGCGCGGCGGGGCTGTCGAAATGGCCGCCGGCCTCACGCAGGGCGGCGGAGAGCTGCTCCTCGAAGGGGTCGCTGTACTGGTCGACGGGCATGGTGAACCACCGCTTTCGGCGAGACGGGTCGAAAAGAGTTCGAAGAAGGGGGGCGGGGGAGGTGCGCGGGGCGCGGTACCGGGGGCCGGGTGCCGGACGGCTCAGGGGCGGGCGTACTCGCCGATGTCCTCGCCCAGCAGCTCCCGCAGCCGCCCCAGCGCCCGCGAGCAGCGCGTCCGCACGGCCGCCGAGCTCGCGTTCATCGCGCCTGCGGTCTCCTCGATCGAGCGGTCCTCCCAGTACCGCAGGACCACGACCGCCCGGTCCTTGGCGGGCAGCCGCCCGAGGGCCTGCATCAGGGTCAGCCGCAGCGGTGTGTCGGTACCGCTGCCGTCGGCCACGTCCGGGAACGCCTCCACGGCCCGCTCGCGGCTGCTGCGCCGCCGCTGGTGGGCGAGGAAGGTGCGGGTGAGGACGGTCTGCGCGTAACCGGCCGGGTTGTCGACCCGGGACACCCGCCCCCAGCGGACGTACAGCCTGCCGAGGGTCTCCTGAACCAGATCCTCGGCGAGGTGGGTGTCCCCGGCGGTGAGCAGACAGGCCGACCGGTACAGATGCCCGGTACGCGCCGCCGCGAACTCGGCGTACTCGTCCGCGCGGGCGGCCTGCCTCATGAGTGTTCCCCCTGTGTCGGTTGCCGTGCTGTCCTCAACTCCCTAATGCGGTGGGGTGCGGGAAATGTTTCAGGGGAGACCGAAAGTGGCCGCACAGGATCGCGGGGGTACTTTTTCGTTGTGACAGACCAGCCGCCCTCCCCTCCGCCGCCGCCGGGCTTCGGCCCGCCCCCGCCGCCGTATGTCCCGCAGCACCCGCAGCACCCGCAGCACTATGCCCCGCAGTACGCCCCGCAGGCGGAGCCGCCGCCCGGTCCGGAGTTCCTCGCGGTCGACAAGCGCAACTCGGTCGTCGTGGACGCGGCGGGCGTCGCCTTCGAGATGTACGACATCACGGTCGAGTTCCCCTGGCCCGAGGTCCGCAGCGTCCACTACAAGGCGAGCCCCGACGGCAAGGCCCTCATGGTCGCCGTGGTGCACGTGGACGGCAGGGTCTACGAGTGCGTGGTGACGGCGAAGCCGAGGGAACGGTTGCAGGGCTGGTTCGCCCAACTGGCCTGGGTGCTGGGCCACTACCGGCCGACGGGGTACTGACGGACTGCCGGGCGGCGGCAGCGCCGGACGCACGGGAGGGTGCCGCCCACGGTCGTCCCGTGGAGCGACACCCTCCGTCACCGGCTACCGGCTACCGGCTACCGCCCCCGCGCCGCTACGGCAGCCCGTGCACATGCGGGCCCACGGCCGCCGACCACGCGTTGCCCGCCGACGCGTCCCAGTTCGTCGACCACGTCATCGCGCCCCGCAGAGCGGGATAGGTCTTCGACGGCTTGAAGGAGCCGCAGCCCGTGCCCTTGGCGAGGCAGTCCAGGGCGTTGTTGACCACCGTCGGCGACACGTATCCGCTGCCCGCGCCGCTCGTCGAGGCCGGCAGTCCCAGGCCCACCTGGGACGGGTCCAGACCGCCCTCCAGCTGGATGCAGGCCAGCGCCGTCAGGAAGTCCACCGAGCCCTGGCTGTAGACCTTGCCGTCGCAGCCCAGCATCGAACCGCTGTTGTAGTACTGCATGTTGACGACCGTGAGGATGTCCTTCACGTTCAGCGCCGTCTGGAAGTAGCCGTTCGACGTCGACTGCATGTCGATCGTCTGCGGGGCCATCGTCAGGACCAGCCCGGAGCCCGCCTTCGACGACAGCGACCGCAGCGCCTGCGACATGTACGTCGCGTTCAGGCCGTTCTCCAGGTCGATGTCGACACCGTCGAACCCGTACGTCTGCATCAGCGCGTACACCGAGTTCGCGAAGTTCGCCGCGGACGTCGGGTCGCTCACCGAAACGGTGCCGTTCTGGCCGCCCACCGAGACGATGACCTTCCTGCCGGCCGCCTGCTTCGCCCTGATGTCCGCCTTGAACTGGTCCACCGTGTAGCCGCCCAGGCCCGCGGAGTCCAGGTTGAAGGTCACGGCACCCGGCGTCGTCGTCGCGTCCGCGAAGGCCACGGCGATGATGTCGTACTGGGAGGGGACGTCGGAGATCTTCTGGACGGTCGCGCCGTTGTTGAAGTTCTGCCAGTAGCCGGTCACCGCGTGCTTGGGCACGGTCCCGCCCCCGGTGCCGACCGCGGTCGTCGTGCCCGTGACCGCCGTCGACTTCACCGACTCGCCGGCCGCGTTGGTCGCCGTGACCTGGAAGCTGTACGACGTCGAGGCCGCGAGGCCGGTCACGGTCGCCGAGGTCCCGGTCACCGCCGTCACCTTCGTACCGCCGCGGTAGACGGAGTAGCCGGTCGCGCCGGAGACCGCGTTCCACGAGAGGGACACGGACGACGAGGTCGTGCCCGACACGGCCAGCCCGGCCGGTGCGCCGGGCACCGTCGGGGCCGGGTCGCCGCCCCCGCCGCCGTCGGGGCCGTAGACCGACACGTCGTCCGCGTAGTACGCCGCCTGGCCGTACCAGCCGTGCGTGTACACGGATACGGACGTGGTCGACGCGCCGGTGGTGAAGGTCGTCGACAGCTGCTTCCACGACGCCGAATCGGGCGTCCAGGTCGACACGTCCGTCGTGCCGGTGCCGGTCACGCCCAGGTAGGTGTAGCCGCCCTGGACCCACGCGCTGAGCGTGTACGTCGAGTTGGGCTTCACGGCCACCGTCTGGGCGCACCTGGCGTTGTCCTGCCCCGCCGGGGTCGCCTTCAGCGCGGCCGCTCCCGCGTGCGTCGGCGAGGAGACGGTCGTACCGCTGCCCGCCGAACAGGTCCAGTTGGTCAGGCCGGACTCGAAGCCGGCGTTCCTCGCGTTGTTCAGGTCCGCGGCGGACGCCTGAGCCGCGCCCGTCATGGACAGGGCGAGGGCGGCGGCGAGGACGCCCGCGGCTCCCGGCCCGAGTCGTGTCGTTCTTTTCAGTGGGGACATGGCAGTAAGTTGGTCCAGACCAATTCTGTTGTCAAGAGGTCCGGCCGTGGAGGGCCGGTGGAGGACGCGCGTGCGTAACCTGCCCCGATTTGACGGGACTTGCGCGAAGAAGAGTTGCTTGGCAGCCAGGGAAAGCTGTTCTCCGGCCACAGAGGCGTGGATACAGTGCTGGGGTAGTCACGCAATGAAGTCACCCCGGTGCACCGGAGTAACGCCGGTGGGCCGGACCGCG
This sequence comes from Streptomyces sp. NBC_00080, assembly GCF_045041255.1. Lineage (NCBI taxonomy): Bacteria > Bacillati > Actinomycetota > Actinomycetes > Kitasatosporales > Streptomycetaceae > Streptomyces > Streptomyces sp. NBC_00080. The sequence goes on along the minus strand of NZ_CP108235.1, from coordinate 3,557,939 downwards.
GGAATCGGGGAGCTGCGCGTGCCAACAGCCATTGCCGTGACCGGAGCCGACCTGGCGCTGCCGCCGCAGGACGAGCGCACCCTGCCCGCCACCGTTCTCGCCGACCTCGACCGACAGCCGCTGGACCGTGCCCTGGCCGCCGTCCAGGCCCTCGTCGATCAGTACGGACACGTGATCGTCGTGTACTCGCGGTCCGTCCCCGTCGCCGTCGAGCAGCGACTGCACACCATCCGCTCCCTCCTGGAGAGCGACCGCATCGCGCTCTTCCGCCCCGACCTTCCCCCGCTCGCGACGGCCGTCCTCGCCCGCCAGCTGCGTCAGCTGGCCTCCTGCGACCTCGGCCCCGGCGTCCTCGCCTCCGCGGGCCGGCTGCTCACCCACTACCTCCACGCGGGCGCGCTGCTCGGCTCGGTCGCCCGCCTCGACCGGGTGCCCGTGGTCGGCCTGACCTCGCATGCCAGGTCATGGGTTCCGGGTAGTCAGTTCGGTGTGCTCGCCCACCCGCAGCCGGAACTGGTCAAGGCCACCCCCGAAACAGTGCTGCCCGGACCGGAGTTCGGTACCTGGCTGCTCGTCGCCCGCGGACAGCTGCAGTCCGACTGGGTCACCGACGTCCTCGCCCCCGCCTGGAAGGTCCAGGGGCTGCGCGAGACGCATCTGCCCGCCGAGTCCGCCGACTGGTGGGGCACCGGCAAGGCGATCGAGTTCTGCGCCTACCTGCCCGACCTGTCGGTCCTCTACCAGCTGGTCACGTCCGTGCGGCAGAGCGTCTGCCACTGGTGCGGCATCGACGTCATCGGCGACCGCTGCGTCTTCTGCTCCGCGACCCCGCCGCCCGCCTCCGACCTCACCGCCCGTCCCGCCGCCCGCGCGCTCACCGCGGGCGACTGAACCGCCTTGAGCACCCCGTCCCAGGCCCCTGTCCCGTCCGCTCGACCGACCCCCACAAAGCAAAGAAGCGAGGTTGCACGGCTCTTGACTTCCTCCCCCTCCTGACAGAGGGGAATTCCTACGGCTCGCGCCGTGGGGTTTTCTGCTTCGTCGCCGACCGCCCCGTCCGGGAGGACTCCCGTTGAGGTCTTACACCGGCTCCACAGACAGATGCCGTCAGCCCGACGGCCAGAAGGTTCTTCGCCGCATTCACGTCCCGGTCATGGGTCGTGCCGCAGCCGTCGCACGTCCAGGTACGGACGTTGAGCGGCATCCTCTCGGCGAGGGCGCCGCAGTGCGAGCACAGCTTGGAGGAGGGGAAGAAGCGGTCGACCGCGATCACTTCCCGTCCGTACCAGGCGGCCTTGTACTCCAACATGCTCCGGAAGTCGGCCCATGCCGCGTCGCTGATGGCGCGGGCGAGGCTCCGGTTTCTGACCATTCCGCGGACGGTCAGGTCCTCGATCACGAGCGTTTGGTTCTCACGCACGAGCCGAGTGGTCAGTTTGTGCAGCATGTCGCGGCGGCGGTCGGCGATCCGCGCGTGGACGCGGGCGGCCTTGACACGGGCCTTGGTCCGGTTCGCGGAACCCGTGGCCTTGCGGGACACCTGCCGCTGGGCCCTCGCCAGGCGGGCCCGGTCGCGGCGCTCATGCCGTGGGTCGGCGACCTTCTCCCCGGTGGACAGGGTCACCAGGTGACTGAGGCCGACGTCGATGCCGATGGCCGTGCCGTTGGCAGGGAGCGGCTGGACGGCGGGGTCCTCTACGAGGAGGCACACGAACCAACGTCCGGCCGCATCGTGGGACACGGTCACCGTCGAGGGCTTCGCGCCCTCGGGCATGGGGCGCGACCAGCGGATGTCCAGTGGCTCGCTCATCTTCGCGAGAGTCAGCCGCCCGTCGCGGAAGCGGAACGCGCTGGTGGTGTACTCCGCGCTCCTGCGGGACTTCTTCCGGGACTTGAACCGCGGGTACTTCGCCCGCTTCGCGAAGAAGTTCGAGAAGGCGATCTGCAGATGCCGCAGCGCCTGCTGGAGCGGGACCGACGACACCTCGCCCAGGTAGGCCAGCTCCTCGGTCTTCTTCCATGCGGTCAGCAACGCGCCTCGGATGGGTGAGCGCGCTTCCGCTCTGGCGGCCGACCGGCTCTCCCCGCCCCGCTCCGCAGGAGTCCATTTCCTCCCCGGCCTGAAAGCCGGGGTATCCACGGAGGAACCCCGATGAACTCCCGTCAGCGCCGCGGCGTGATTCTCCTGCTCCTGTCGATCCTGTGCGCCCTCGGCGCGTTCGCCGGCGTCCTCTCCGTCATCGACGACGTGAAGTCCAAGGTCGGTCCCGAGGTCACGGCGTACGAGCTGCGTTCCGACGTGGCGCCCTACACCACCCTGAACGCGGGCCAGTTCAAGAAGATCGAGATGCCGGAGCGCTGGCTGTCGGAGAACGCGGTCACCGACCTCGCCGCCATCCGCGGCAAGATCGCCGTGACGACGCTGAAGAAGGGCTCCCTGCTCCAGAGCGACATGATCGTCGACCAGCCCGCCCTCCAGCCGGGCCAGCAGGAGGTCGCCATCATGATCGACGCGGCCACCGGCGTCGCCGGCAAGATCACCCCCGGGTCGTCCGTCAACGTCTACGCCACCTTCGAGGGCGCCCGGGAGAGCGACCCCGACCAGTCGAAGATCATCGTCACCAACGCCCGGGTCCTCGACGTGGGCGAGCTGACCGCCCTCGAGCCGGACGAGAACAACCGCAGCCAGTCGCCCACCGACGCGGTCCCCATCACCTTCGCACTGTCCACGCTCGACGCCCAGCGCATCACGTACGCCGAGTCCTTCGCCAAGCGCGTCCGCCTCGCCCTCGTCGCGCCCGGCGGCGACACCACGGTCCCCGACCAGGACCGTACCTACGAACTCGTCACGGACAAGTGAGAGGCCGCCGCCCATGCCCACGAGGATCCTCCCGGCCGTCGGCGACGCGGACGCGGTCCGTTCCCTCACCACCCTGCTCAGCCAGCTCCCGGACGCCGAACCGGTCGCCCCGGTCTCCGACTCCACCCAGCTCGTGGACACCCTGGCCCGGCTCGCCGCCGAGTCGGTCGACGAACTGCCCGAGGTCGTCGTCGTCCACGAACGCATCGGCCCCGTACCGGCGCTCGAGCTGGTCCGGGAGGTGGCCCTGCGGTTTCCCGCGGTCGGCGTCATCCTCGTCACCACCGACGTGGGGCCCGGCCTGTTCGCCGCCGCCATGGACTCAGGCGCCCGCGGTCTGGTCACCCTCCCGCTGAGCTACGAGGACCTCGCCAACCGCGTCCAGGCCGTCGCCCAGTGGTCGGTCGGCGTACGGCGCCATCTCGGCCACGGGGCCGACGTGTTCACCGGCGTCGGCGGCACCGTCGTCACCGTCAGCGGCGCCAAGGGAGGCGTGGGCACCACCCTCACGGCCGTACAGCTCGCCCTCGCCGCGCAGGCGTCCGGCCGCCCCACCGCCCTCGTCGACCTCGACCTCCAGTCCGGTGACGTCGCCTCCTACCTGGACGTCCAGTTCCGCCGCTCGGTCGTCGACCTGGCCGCCATCACCGACATCTCGCCCCGCATCCTCGCCGAGGCCGTCTTCCGGCACGACACCGGCGTGGCCCTCCTCCTCGCCCCCGCCGAGGGCGAACGCGGCGAGGAGGTCACCGACCGCGCCGCCCGCCAGATCATCAGCGCCCTGCGCTCCCGCTACGAGGTCGTCGTCGTCGACTGCGGCGCCCAGCTGAGCGGCGCGGGCGCGGCCGCCGTCGAACTGGCCGAGCGGGCCCTGCTCGTCACCACCCCCGACGTCGTCGCCGTCCGCGGCGCCAAACGCACCGTCCGCATGTGGGACCGGCTCCAGATCCGCAAGGCCGAGGAGACGACCGTCGTCGTCAACCGCCACACCCGGAGCACGGAGATCCAGCCCCCGCTCATCCAGAAGATCACCGGCACGGCGATCGCCGCGACCACGGTCCCCGCCAACTTCCGGGAACTCCAGGCCGCGGTCGACGCCGGCCGGGTGCACGCCCTCGACGGCAAGGGCACCGTCCGGCAGGCCCTGTGGGCGCTCGCGGCGGAACTGGGGCTGGTCAAGGCGCCGGAGACCGCCCTCGTGCGCAGGGCGGGCGGCCGGGCGCGCGGCGGGGACCGGGGCGCGGCCGGGTTCCGGCGGCGGAGGGAGTGAACGGCATGTGGGGACACAGGGCACGCGACCGGGGCCAGGTCACGATCGAGTTCCTCGGCATGACACCGCTGATCATCGTGACCTTGGTGGTGGTGTGGCAGTTCGTCCTCGTGGGGTACACGTTCACGCTCGCGGGGAATGCTGCCGACGAGGCGGTGCGGGCGGGGACGGCGGCCCCTCCGGGGGAGCGGCTCGCGGCATGCCGACAGGCGGGCCTGGACAAGCTCGGGGACGCGTGGAAGGGGAACGCCGTGGTCGATTGCGGCGGCAGTGGCTATGTCACGGCGGACGTCTCCCTCAAGGTGCCGGTCCTGTTCCCCGGCACCATCGACTTCCCGTTCACGGTGCACGGGCACGCGGGCGCCGTCGAGGAAGAGGACGGCGACTGAGATGGCCCACGGACGCCGCGCACGCGCAGGAGCCCGCTCCCGCGACCGGGGCCAAGTGGCCCTGGAGTACCTGGGGTTCCTGCCGCTCCTGCTGCTGGTCGCGCTCGGTGCCGTACAGCTCGGCCTGATCGCGTACGCGGCACAGCAGGCGGGCACCGCGGCCCGGACCGGGGCCCGCAGCGCCTCCCTCGACGAGGACTACGGCGCCGACTGCGCGCAGGCGGTGAGCAGTTGGCTGGACGTGAGTTGCAGCGCGGCCGGCCTGGGCGACGAGGTCCGGGTCACCTCCACCGTCACCATCCCGTCCGTCATTCCCGGCATCGGGAACTTCGGCCAGGCCCACAAGACGGCCACGATGCCGGTCGACCACTGAGGGAAGGGCATCCGACATGAGCCTGCGGGCACGCATCACCTCCCCCGAGGAGAACGGCGGCCGGGGCGAGGACGGCCACCTGGTGACCTCCTACCGCGCCAAGCTGCTGGAGGAGATCGACCTCGCCGAGATGAGCTCGCTGGCCGCCGCCGAGCGCCGGGCGCGGCTGGAGCGGGTCCTGGGACACATCATCAGCCGCGAGGGCCCCGTCCTGTCCACGGTGGAACGCGCACAGCTGATCCGCCGGGTGGTCGACGAGGCACTGGGCCTGGGCATCCTGGAGCCGCTCCTCGAGGACGCGTCGATCACCGAGATCATGGTGAACGGCCCCGACGCGATCTTCGTCGAACGGGGCGGCAGGGTGGAACAACTCCCCATCCGCTTCGCGTCGAACGACCAGCTGATGCAGACGATCGAACGCATCGTCTCCACCGTCAACCGCCGCGTCGACGAGACCAACCCGATGGTCGACGCGCGGCTGCCGTCGGGCGAGCGGGTCAACGTCATCATCCCCCCGTTGTCGCTGACCGGCCCCACCCTCACCATCCGCCGCTTCCCGCGGTCCTTCACCCTCCACGAACTGATCGGCTTCGGCTCGCTGGACGAGCAGATGCTGTACCTGCTGGCGGGCCTCGTGCAGGCCAAGTTCAACGTGATCGTCTCGGGCGCGACGGGCACCGGCAAGACGACGTTGCTGAACGCGCTCTCCGGCCTGATCCCGGACGGCGAACGCATCATCACCATCGAGGACTCGGCGGAACTCCAGCTCCAGCAGTCGCATGTGATCCGCCTGGAGTCCCGGCCTCCGAACGTCGAGGGCAACGGCCGCATCACCATCCGCGACCTGGTCCGCAACTCCCTGCGGATGCGCCCGGACCGGATCGTGGTCGGCGAGGTCCGGGGCGGCGAGTCGCTCGACATGCTCCAGGCGATGTCGACCGGCCACGACGGCTCCCTGGCCACGGTCCACGCCAACAGCGCGGAGGACGCCCTGATGCGCCTGCAGACCCTCGCGTCGATGTCGGACGTCGAGATTCCCTTCATCGCGCTGCACGACCAGATCAACAGCGCGGTGGACGTCGTCGTCCAGCTCACCCGCTTCGCCGACGGCGCCCGCCGCATCACCGAGATAGCCGTGCTCGACAGCCACGGCGGAGAGCCGTACCGGCTGGCGACGATCGCCCGCTTCAACGCCCAGCCGATGGCCGCCGACGGCCGCGTCTACGGCGCCTTCGAGTACTTCCCCCTCCCACGCCGCACCGCGGACCGCCTGTACATGGCGAGCCAGCCGATCCCGCAGGCGTTCGGGGTGGCGCGCGCGGCACACGAACTGACGACAAGGGAAGCCCGGTAACGCTGATGGACCTCGAGACCCTGATTGCCCTCACCACCGGCGGAACCGTCCTGACCTGCGCCCTGGCCGTCGCGGGCCTGCACGCGTACGCACGCGGCCGGGACCGGCGGGCGGAGCTGGTGGAGCGCCTCTCCTACACCGGCCAGCCTCCCGGCACCGGCCGCCGACGCCGCTTCCGCACCCTGGACCGACGACTGCGCCGTACGCAGACGGGCCGCAGGCTGGAGCTGAAGCTGGCGGCGACCGGCCTGGACGTGACCCCCGGCGAGTTCTTCGTCCACATGCTGGCGACGGTGGCCGGCCTGTGGCTGATCGGCCAGGCCACCCTGGCCCCCTTCTTCGGCCCGATCGCCGGCCTCCTCGGCGTCTGGGCGGCCTGGCAGTTCCTCAACTGGCAACGCCAGAAACGCATCGAGAAGTTCATCAACCAACTCCCCGAACTGGCGCGCATCCTGGCCAACGCCACCCACGCGGGCCTGGCGCTGCGCACCGCGATCGGCATGGCGGCCGAGGAACTGGAGGCCCCGGCGGGCGAGGAACTCGCCAAGGTGGCCAACCAGTTGGCGGTGGGCCACTCCATGGACGACGCCCTGGGCGAACTCGCCGACCGGCTCCCCTCCCGCGAACTGGTCGTCCTCGTCACCACCCTGGTCCTCTCCAACCGGGCCGGCGGCCAGGTCGTCGGCGCCCTGCGCAACCTCACGGAGACGCTGGAGGAACGCAAGGAGACCCGGCGCGAGGTCCGCACCCAGCTGTCGCAGGTGAACATGACGTCCTACGCGGTGCCCGCGCTGGGGATCGGGGCGTTGTTCCTCATGAACAGCGTCGAGGACGGAACGCTGGACCGCATGACGGGCTCGGCCGTCGGCCAGGCCTGCGTGATCATCGCGTTCGGTCTCTACGCGGTCGGCTTCGTCCTCATCCGCCGCATGTCCCGTATCGACGTCTGAGCAGGAGGTGGCGTAGGAGATGGAACTTCTGCTCGCACTCGCCGTGGGCCTCAGCGTCTGGGGCATGTTCGCCGGTATCCGCATGTACCGGGCCGACGTGAAGCTGCCCAGCGACCTCGCGCTGGCCCTGGAGGTCGGCTCGACGCGTACCAGTGCCGTCGGCTCGCTCGTCGACCGCATGGGCATGCGCTACGCCCCCGCCGTCCTGCGGCTGATGGGCCCCAAGCAGGTCACCAGGTACCGGCGCAGGATAGACCTCGCGGGAAACCCGGGCGGCCTGACCATCGACCGCTACGCGGCCCGGCGCGCCGTCTACGGAGCGATCGGCGCGCTCGGCGCGTTCGCCGCGCTGCTCCAGGGCAGCTTCTTCGTCGGGCTGCTCATGCTCGCCTTCGGCGCGTTCTGGTCCGAGGTCGGCATCTGGTCCGCGATCCGGGTCCGCAAGGACGCCATCGAGCGGACCCTGCCGGACTTCCTCGACGTCCTCGCCGTGGTGGTGAGCGCGGGCCTCGGCTTCCGGCAGGCCCTCGACCGGGTGGCGTCCCACTACGCGGGCCCCTGGGCGGACGAGATCCGCATCACGCTGCGTCAGATGGACCTCGGCGTGAGCCGCCGCGAGGCCTTCCAGGAGCTGCGCCGCCGCAATGACTCCGAGCAGGTCGCCATGTTCGTCACGGCGCTCCAGCAGGGCGAGGAACTCGGCGCGCCGATCGTCGACACGCTCGTCTCGATCGCCAAGGACATGCGCCGGACGGACGCGCAGAACGCCCGCCGCAAGGCGGCCCGCGCGGTCCCCAAGGCCACTTTGATGATCACCACGTTCATGGTCCCGGCGACGATGCTCCTCCTCGGCGCGGGGATGCTGCTCGGCTCCGGTACGGACTTCACCTCGATCACGGGCGAGTAGGCGGACGGGATGACGGCCATGACGACGGCGACGACGAGCGTGACGGTGAGCGCGCGGGCGAGGGCACGGGCGCGGGCACGGGCGCGGGCGCGCGGCGGGGTGCTGGGGCGCCGCCCGGAGCGGGAGGCCGGCCCGGTACCGGCGGACACCACGCCGACCGACACCGGCACCGGCTCCGGCACCGGGGTGCAGAAGTCCGAGGTGCGGAAGTCCGAGGTTCCGAAAGCCGAGGTGCCGAAAGCCGAGGTGCCGATACTGGAGGGCGTTCCTCTTCAGGTCAACGCGCTCCAGGCGATGTGCCGGCAGGTGTTCGGGTTCCGGCTGGCCATGATCGCGGTCGCCGCGCCCGCGGCCCTCCTCAACGCCGCCCCGGGCCTGGGCACCCGCCTGGTGGGCGCGGCCGTGGTCGTCACCTTCATGGGGTCCTACGTCCTGTTCCGCGACTGGGAGCGCTTCGGCCCCCTCCTCCTGCGCCACCCCTCGCTGCTGGCCGTGGACACCCTGTTCGGCACCCTGCTGCTGATCTCGGCGGGGCCGGACACCACGCTCGCCTACGTCAGCGTCTGTACCCCGCTGCTGGCCGGCATCGTCTACGGCTGGCGGGGCGCCGCCTGTTTCGCGTCCCTCCAGTCACTGATCCTGCTGCTGGTCCACGCGACCCTCGTGCAAGAGCCCGGCGTCGGCCTCGCCGAGAGACTGCTGCTGCCGGGCCTCTGCGTCATCACCGGCGCGATGGGCTCGTCGCTGCGCCACCTGATGCTCCGCTTCGGCGCGGCCACCCAGGCCCTGACCGCGGTCAGGGCGCGCCTGGCCGGCACCGAGGCGGTCGCCGCCGAACGCGCCCGTCTGGCCCGGGAGATGCACGACTCCGTGGCCAAGACGCTGCACGGCGTGGCCCTCGCCGCGGACGCCCTGGCCCATTCGGCGGGCTCGCCGGGCATGGACCCGGTCATCGTGCGGCAGCACGCCGAGCTGGTCGCCCGCGCCGCGCGCCGCGCCGCCGCCGAGTCCCGGGAGCTCCTCACCGACCTCCGCCGGGAGTCGGACCCGGCGCAGGACGTCGACCTCCTGCCCGAACTGGCGTCCCACGCGGACGTGTTCGGGGACCGGACGGGCCTGCCGGTCAGCTACCACGCCTCCGGCGACCGCGCGACGCTCCCCGTCCCGCCCGCGGTGGCCCGACAGCTCCTCACGATCACCTCCGAGGCCATGGAGAACGCCCACCGCCACGCGGCCCCGACCCATGTGGAGGTGCGAGCGGCCGTGAACGGCGAGCTCCTCACCCTGAGCGTCCGCGACGACGGCCGTGGCCTCCCGCCCGGCGTCACCCTCGAACAGCTGCGCCGCACGGGCCACTTCGGCCTGGTCGGCATGACCGAACGGGCCGCCTCCGTCGGCGCCCGCATCCGTATCGGCCACGGCCACGACTCCCGGGGCACCGAGGTGCGCCTGGAGCTCCCGCTGGCCGCGCTCACAGAGGAGGTCGTCTGATGCCGGACCGACCGCCCCACCGCCCCGGCGCCGAGCAGCCGCTCTTCCCGCCACCGCCCAGGCCCTGCCCCGTACGCGTGGTCGTGGCCGACGACAACCCGGTGGTCCGGGCGGGCCTGACCGCCCTGCTCTCCGGCCGGCAGGACATCACGGTCGTCGCGCAGGCGGCGGACGGCCGCGAGGCCTACGAGGCGGCCCGCCTGCACCGCCCCGACGTGGTCCTCCTGGACGTCCGCATGCCCGGGGTGGACGGACTCTCGGCCCTTCCGCACCTGGCACGGATCGCCCGGGTCGTGATGCTGACGTACAGCCACGAGGCCGAGATCGTCCAGGAAGCCCTGCGCGGGGGAGCCGGGGGCTACCTCGTCCACGGGGAGTTCACCGTGGAGGAGTTGGTGTCGGCGGTGCGGGACGTCACCCGGGGCCGCGCCCACTTCACCCCGACGGCGGCGACAGCGGTACTGGCACAGCTGCGGGGCGATGCGACTGCACACGTGAAAGTGGACCCATCCCCCCTATTTCCAGAGACTTCCACGGAAGTGCTTTCGCAGTTGCAACCAATCGTGAGACAGTCTTCTTCCTCGGTATTCCGGGCGGGGTTCCAACTCAGCGCGAGGGAGGCGGAGATCATGGACCTCATCGCGTCGGGCATGAACAATCAGCAGATCGCCGCCACCTGCTTCATCAGCGAGAAGACGGTCAAGAACCACATCAACCGCATCTTCGCCAAGCTGCACAGCAGCAGCCGCTCCGAGGCCGCGGCCAAGTGGCTGGGCACGGCGGTGACCTCATGAGATACCGCCGGACTTTACTTCTGCCCTCCGACTGGGTCCGGGATTGGGCCCAGGGGCCCTTCTCCGAGGTGGACACACGGTCATACGTTGCCGGTCACGCCACCGATGGAGAGGAACGCCATGAGCGACCTGCTGCTGAAGACCGCCGTCGCGGCCAGGGTCCGGGTGAGCGGCTGGACGAACACGACGGTGCGGGCCGTACGCCGCCGCGCCGACGACGACAGGGGACAGACCGCCGTCGAGTACCTGGGCATCATCGCGGTGGTGGTGGCGATCGTGGTCCTGATCGCCAACACGAACCTGGGCCAGACGATCGTCGACAAGCTGAGGACACAGATCGAAAAGGTGGCCCCCTGATCCGACCTCGCACGTACGGCGACGCAGGGCAGGTCTTCCCCATCTACATCGTGGTGGTGGCGGGCCTGCTCTTTCTCGCGTTCGCCTACTTCGCGGTCGGCCAGGCGGCGGTGAACCGCAACGGCGCGCAGACGGCCGCCGACGCGGCGGCGCTGGCGTCGGCGCAGGAGGCCAGGGACGAGCTCGCCGATCTGTGGAAGCTGGCCGTCCTCGACCCCACGCAGTGGCAGAGGATCTTCGACGGCGATGTGGGACTGAAGCCCTCGTGCTGGCGCGCCTATGAGCTCGCGGCGCAGAACGACGCCAGTGTGGACGATTGCGAAGACGGCTTCCGGACCACGGTCAGGGTGCAGGCGAACAAGCCGGCGGGGGACTCCGTAATCCCCGTCACGAGTACCACGAGGGCACACGCCTCGGCCACCGCGGTGATCGAGTCGCTGTGCACGTTCGAACTGCCCTCCGTGCCACCGTCCGAGCCGCCGGTCGAGCCGTCTGGCGAACCGTCGGGTGAGCCGCCGGGCGAGGATGCCGAAGACGACGTGCTGCCGACGCTCACCTGCAAGGGTGGGGACTGGGAGCTGGACCCGGACGATCCCACCGATCTGCCCGGACCCGAGGACCTCTTCGATGTCCACCTGGCCACCGACTGACGTGCGATCGACGAGTGCAGAAAGAAGCGGAGTGATGAGCATGCGGTTCACTGCGAAAGCCCGCAGGGGGATGGTCGCGCTCGCGGTCGTGACCGGGCTGGCAGTCGGCTCGGCCGCCTGCGGCAGCGGCGACGACGACAAGAAGCCGCAGAGCTCGTCGTCCGCCTCGCGAACCGGTGGGTCGCAGCCGAACCCGCAGGAGGGGCAGTCGGAGGAACCGATCGCCGAGCTGAAGGGCCCGAGCGGGCTCCTGCTCCAGATCACCTCTGCCGTGCGCGACTCAGGCGGCTTTGTCACCGTGAACGGGGCTCTGAAAAACGACAGCGGGACGAAAGTTGTGATCCCGTCCGCGTTGAGCGGCAACGAGACCGAAATCATCAACAATGGCCTCTCCCTGGGTGGCGCTACCCTCGTCGACTCCAAGAGCAAGAAGCGCTACTACGTCCTGCGCGACACCGAGGGGCGTCCCCTCACCACCACGGGCTTTTCGGCACTCAAGGCCGGGGAGTCCATCGACGTCTTCCTCCAGTTCCCCGCGCCCCCCGCGAGCTCGACGGACGTCTCCTTCCAACTCCCGCTGTTCCCCAGCGGGGTCATCAAGATCTCCGGGTGAGGCCGATCATGACCCCACGTCTCACTCTGGCGGTGGCCGCGGCCACCCTCGTGATGGTCGGGACGGCGCCCGCCGCCGAAGCCGACACCACCCCCAGCGTTCCCCCCGGTACCGAGCCCACCGCCACCGCGCCCGTGGAGGTCGACCCCAACGACCCCGACCTCAAGCTCCCCGAGGGCGGCACCCTCGCCGAGCCCAAGGTGCTGGACATCAAGCAGGTCGTCGAGGACGAGTCGGGTGACGAGCGCCGGGAGGACACCAACGCGGACGTGACGTTCGCGCTCCAGGCCGAGGTCCTCTTCGGCAAGGACAGCGCGAAGCTCGGCACGGAGGCGAAGTCCCGTATCGCCACGATCGCCGCGGAGATCAAGAAGCAGAACAACACCACCGTGGTCCGGGTCTTCGGCTTCACGGACAACCTGGGCTCCTCCGCTCACGGCGACGTCCTGTCGAAGCAGCGGGCGGACGCCGTCCAGGCGGAACTCGCGGGAGACCTCAACGACCCGGGCATCACCTTCGAGGTGCGCGGCTACGGCGAGCAGTACCCCATCTCCGACAACTCCACCGAGGCCGGCCGCAAGAAGAACCGTCGGGTGGAGGTCACGTTCCCGCGTACGGCGAGCTGACCCTCACCTCCACCCGCACCCCCACCCGCAACCCCCACCCCTCCATCGCCCCGGCCGCCGCCTCCAGCACATGCCGGGACCGCGGCCGGGGCAGGCCCAGCCGCCCCGGCCGCATGGTGCGTACGGCGATGACGCGGAGCCGCCGGTCCAGGTACGCGACGTCGATGGGCATGCGCATACCGAAGGTGTGCACGCTGCCGGCGGGCGACAACAGCATCGCCCCGTCCACCGAGTCCCGCCCGAGCAACCCCCGGGTACGGGCCCGGTAGGAGGCGGCGATCTCCAGGGGCACCCGAAGGCCGCCCCCGGCCCCGCCGTCCCCTCCGTCCGCGTGGCCCCCCACCACGAGTTCTCCCCACCCGTCCCGCCAGCGCGCCATCCCCGTCTCCCCTCGGTCGTGTGACTACCCTCTCGACCCTCTGGATCGTTCGCACCGTAGCGAGCCGGAACACGAAGGGGACCGTCGTATGGGGAAGATCGTCCTGATCATGTCGATGTCTCTCGACGGGTACATCGAGGGCCCGGACCGCGACATCTCCTGGCACCAGGTCGACGACGAACTGCACCAGCACTTCAACGACATGGTCGGGGAGCTGGGCGCCCTGCTCAGCGGCCGGACCACGTACGAGCTCATGGCCGACTACTGGCCGACCGCGGACGCCGACCCGGACACCCCCGCCACCATGGTCGAGTTCGCCGCGATCTGGCGCGAGAAACCGAAGATCGTGTACTCGCGGACGCTGGCACACGCCGACTGGAACACCACGATCGTCCGGGACGTCGTCCCCGAGGAGGTCGCGCTGCTCAAGGAGCAGCTGGGCGGCGACCTGGGGCTCAGCGGCGCCGACCTGGTCGCCGAGTTCCTGCGCCACGATCTCGTCGACGAGCTTCGCGTCTACGTCCACCCGGTCCTCGTGGGCCGGGGCAAAGCCCTGTTCCCGCACCCCGACGTGAGCATCCCGACCGTGCTCCGCCTCACCGAGTCCCACGCCTTCGGCAACGGGGTCGTGCTGCTGCGCTACGCGTGACGGGCCGTCGTAAACCGGCGGCACCCCGGCGGCCCCTCTGCCACCATCCCCATATGGACGACAAGGGCCGGGACACCGGTGACGACAGCGACCACGCGGACCCCTCCTTCGAGGCACTGCTCGCCGAAGGGGCCGCCGTCCCCACCGAGGGGTGGGACTTCTCCTGGTTCGAGGGACGGGCCACCGAGGCGCGGCCCTCCTGGGGGTATGCGATGTCGCTGGCCGGACGGCTGGCGGGCGCGAGCGCCGCGCTCGACGTGCAGACCGGGGGAGGGGAGGTCCTGGACTTCGCGCTCGGCCGGGCAGCCCCCAAGGCCCCCGTGCTCACCGTCGCCACCGAGGGCTGGCCGGCGAACGTCGCCAAGGCCACCGCGCTGCTGGGCCCGCGTGGCATCGCGGTCGTCGCGTCCCCGGAGGACGCCCCGCTGCCCTTCGCGGACGCCACCTTCGACCTGGTCGCCAGCAGGCATCCGGTGCGGCCTCTCTGGGAGGAGATCGCCCGCGTGCTCCGGCCCGGCGGCACCTACTTCGCCCAGCACGTCGGTCCGCGCAGCGTCTTCGAGCTCGTCGAGTACTTCCTCGGGCCGCAGCCGGAGGAGGTGAGCGGCGCCCGGCATCCCGAGCGCGAGCGCGCCGGGGCGGAGGCGGCGGGGCTGGAGGTCGTCGGGCTGCGGACGGAGCGGCTGCGTGTCGAGTTCCACGACATCGCCGCCGTGGTCCACTTCCTGCGCAAGGTGGTGTGGATGGTCCCCGGCTTCACGGTGGAGGCCTACCGGCCCCGACTCCGCACCCTGCACGAGCAGATGAAGGCCGAGGGCCCCTTCGTGGCGCACAGCACCCGCCACCTCTTCGAGGCCCGCCGCCCGTAGCGCGGGACTGGCCAGGAACCGCCCTCCGACCGCTCTTGCCCCGACCGCTGCCTCCCGCGCTCGGGATCCTGCCTCCACAGAGTTTCCACATCGTTATCGCGATCGGTTCATGTGCCCTGTCGACCTCGCGTAAGTTCTCCTTCGGGCAATTCGCGTGCGCAAAGCTGCGTGGACGTCACCGCGCAGCGGAGGGGGCTGCGCGGTGACGCCCGCGTCAAGCGGGCGTTCACGGCCGGGGTAGCCCGTCGGAGGGACGGACGGGCGACGGGTCGACGGAGCCTCAAGCTGCTCCAAAACCTCAGCTTTCCCTGGCAATCGTGCCCATTCCCCTGGGAATCGGTTGTGTTCCGGCCATGCGCCACCCATGAATCATGCATTCCGCGACCACCGGCGCGTCGCCGCGCGACTCCGGAGAGTAGTTGTGGCGCGCCGATGCACGCAGCATCACTTACGAAGGGTTATGGTGGAAACCCCCCCTCGGGCCGGTCCGTCTCCCCCCCACGGACCGGCCCGTTTTTTTGCCCCGGCACAGTCGCTCGGGCGTGGGCGGCGCCTCCCACCCCCGTCAACGGTCCAAGCCCCGCGGGGGTAGGCTGCGCCCCGCGGGGACCGCACCGTACGGAGGGGCTGACAATCACGTGAACCTGCGCGACAAGCTGCGCGGCCTTCTGGTCAGGCTGTACGCACGCCGGGTGGAAGGTCACCTGGACCACGCTCAGGTGCCGAAGCACATCGGCGTCATCATGGACGGCAACCGACGCTGGGCGAAGGCCTCGGGTTCCACCACCGTGCACGGTCACCGCGCCGGTGCGGAGAAGATCGAGGAGTTCCTCGGCTGGTGCACCGAGACGGACGTCGAGGTCGTCACCCTCTGGCTGCTGTCGACGGACAACCTCGACCGCCCCGACGACGAACTGGTCCCGCTCCTCGGCATCATCGAGGATGTCGTCCGCACCCTCGCCGCCGACGGCCGCTGGCGCGTCCACCACGTCGGCACCCCCGACATCCTCCCCTCCCACGTGCAGACCGCGTTGAAGGTCGCCGAGGAGTCCACCGCCCACGTCGACGGGATACTGGTCAACGTCGCCATCGGCTACGGCGGTCGCCAGGAGATCGCCGACGCCGTGCGCTCGATGATCGTGGACGCGGCGGACCGGGGGACCTCGATGGAGGACCTCGCCGACTCCGTCAGCGTCGACCTGATCGGCCGCCACCTCTACACCGGCGCCCAGCCCGACCCCGACCTGGTGATCCGAACAAGCGGCGAGCAGCGGTTGTCCGGATTCATGCTGTGGCAGACGGCCCATGCGGAGTACTACTTCTGCGAGGTCTTCTGGCCGGCCTTCCGCAAGGTCGACTTCCTGCGGGCCCTGCGCGACTACGCGGCCCGTCACCGCCGTTACGGCGGCTGAGGCACAAGTCGGCGGACGCCCTTCGAGGGCGTCCCGTCTACCCCGTTTGGGGCGGAAGTAACGAGGAGTTCACCGGCGCGCCGTCATATGCCGTGGCATGGCGGCGCATGTTCGAGGGCATAAGCCAAGCAGGTCGACGCCCGAACCACGGGTGTCGGATCTCAGCGGGCGGCACGGGGCCGTCCGCCCGGGAGGCCCTTTTGCACCAGCCCGACCGTGCGGTCACGGCACGGAAGAAGCAGCGGGGGGCCGGTTCTCGGCCCGTGCGAAGCGGCCGGAAACCGGTCCAGCTCCACTCCGTCGCTCCCCGACCTCATCCGAGGGGGTACGTCCTTCCGTGGTGACCAGCACAAAGCGCCGTATGCCAGACCGGCGCACCTATGTTCTCGACACCAGCGTTCTGCTGGCCGACCCGAACGCCCTGACCCGCTTCGACGAGCACGAGGTAGTGCTCCCCATCGTCGTGGTCACGGAACTGGAGGCCAAGCGGCACCATCCGGAGCTCGGCTACTTCGCCCGGCAGGCACTGCGCCTGCTGGACGACTACCGGGTGAAGTTCGGTCGCCTCGACGCCCCCATCCCGATCGGGGAACTCGGCGGCACCGTCCGTGTCGAGCTCAACCACTCGGACCCCAGCGTGCTGCCTTCCGGCTACCGCCTGGGTGACAACGACTCTCGCATCCTCGCGGTGGCCCGCAATCTCCAGGCCGAGGGTTTCGACGTCACGGTCGTGTCGAAGGACCTCCCGCTCAGGATCAAGGCGTCGTCGGTCGGTCTCCTCGCGGAGGAGTACCGCGCGGAACTCGCGATCACGGGCTCCTCCGGCTGGACCGGAATGTCCGAACTGACCCTGTCCGGTGAGCAGGTGGACATCCTCTTCGAGGAGGGGCACATCCACGTGCCCGAGGTCGCCGACCTTCCCGTGCACACCGGCCTGACCATCCAGTCGGAGCGGGGCAAGGCCCTGGGCCGGGTCACCGCCGACGGCAACGTCCGGCTCGTGCGCGGTGACCGCGAGGCCTTCGGCATCAAGGGCCGCAGCGCCGAGCAGCGCATCGCGCTCGATCTGCTGCTCGACCCGGACGTCGGGATCCTGTCCATGGGCGGCCGGGCCGGCACCGGCAAGTCCGCGCTCGCGCTCTGCGCGGGTCTGGAGGCGGTCCTGGAGCGCCGCCAGCACCAGAAGGTGATGGTCTTCCGGCCGCTGTACGCGGTGGGCGGACAGGAGCTGGGCTATCTGCCGGGTTCCGAGGCCGACAAGATGGGCCCCTGGGCGCAGGCGGTCTTCGACACGCTGTCCGCGGTCACCAGCCGCGAGGTCATCGAGGAGGTCACCGCACGAGGGATGCTGGAGGTCCTGCCCCTGACCCACATCCGGGGCCGCTCCCTCCACGACGCCTTCGTGATCGTCGACGAGGCGCAGTCGCTCGAACGGAATGTACTTCTCACCGTTCTGTCCCGGATCGGCGCGAATTCGCGGGTGGTTCTGACCCACGATGTGGCGCAAAGGGACAATCTGCGGGTCGGGCGTTATGACGGCGTGGTCGCCGTCGTCGAGAAACTGAAGGGCCATCCGCTCTTCGCGCACGTCACGCTGAACAGGTCCGAGAGGTCCCAGATCGCAGCACTTGTGACCGAAATGCTGGAGGATGGGCAGATCTGAATGACCCGCCCCAATTGACCGGGGAAAAGCGGTGGTTGGCGCCGTCCGACAAAGGCTGTGAGCCTAGTCGGGCGGCGCCGGCGTATGTGGGGGTTTCGCGAAATCCCCAGGGTCCCCACGGGTGTGAGCTTTCACACGCAACTCGGAATTGCCTTGCACAGTCTGGTTGCGGCAAAGTCTCAGTCCTGTCAGGCCCCGCATGCGACACATCTGTGCCCCCAGCAGTACGGCACCGCTTGAGCATCACCTTCAACTCCATACCGACCGTCGTATGCCGCCCGTGCACCATGTGGCACTCCCTCACCGGGAGTTGCCCACCGGGCCCGTGTCTCCTGTGACCCCGCAGTTCGGAGACCAGCGACAAGGGCACGATTGCGTCCGCCAGGGTCACCGAAGCGGGCGATGCCGGAAGGAAAACCGTGTGAGCCGGATCTCGGTCCGGGGATTCGCAGTGGCCTCGGCCACGGCGGTCACCGCTGTCGGAAGCGTCGTCGGCGTTGCCTCGGGCAGCGTCGCGCAGCCCAACGACGCTGAAGCGACGGCCAGCGACGCGACGCTCCTCGCCGACATACCCGTGGGCCAGCAGGCCCAGGTGCAGACGGCGTCCCTCACGCAGCAGGCCAACGTACAGGCCATCGCCGCGGACGAGGGCGCGAAGAAGGACGCCGAGGAGTCGGCCCGCAAGGCCGCCGCCAAGTCGGCGATCGCGAAGAAGGAGGCCGCCGAAAAGGCTGCCAAGGACCGCGCGGAGGCCAAGGCCAAGGCCAGCCGCAGCGCGGGCGACTTCCCGATCCAGAGCTCCTACTCCATCGCGCAGATCCAGGCGATGGCGGCCCAGATGGTGCCCAGCGGCCAGTTCCAGTGCTTCAGCAACATCGTGGACCACGAGTCCAGCTGGAACTACCACGCCGTGAACGCCTCCTCCGGCGCCTACGGACTCTTCCAGGCCCTGCCCGCCGGCAAGTACGCGTCCGCCGGCTCCGACTGGCAGACCAACCCGGCCACCCAGATCAAGTGGGGCCTGAACTACATGGACAGCCGGTACGGCAGCCCCTGTGAGGCGTGGTCGTTCTGGCAGGCCAACCACTGGTACTGAGTCCACGCGGCCCTGGTCGTGCAGTTCTCCACCCGACGGCACAACAGAAGGAGACCGCGTGAGCCGGATATCGGCCCGGGGATTCGCCGTGGCCTCGGCCACCGCGGTCACCACTGTCGGCGCTGTCATGGGAGTGGCCCAGGGCAGCGTGGCCCAGCCAGGCGACGACGCCGAGGCGACGGCGGGCGAATCGACGCTCCTGTCGGACTTACCCGTAGGGCAGCAGGCCCAGGTACAGACGGCCTCGCTGACACAGCAGGCAGACGTCCAGGCCATCGCCGCGGACACCACCGCCAAGAAGACGGCGGAGGAGTCCGCCCGTAAGCAGGCGGCCAAGGACGCCGTGGCCAAGCAGAAGGCGGCCCTGGCCAAGGCGAAGGCCGCCCAGGAGGCCAAGGACAAGGCGGCCGAGGCCGCGAAGACCAAGGCCACCACCGAGGTCGCCTCGACCTCGTCGGCCGGCAGCTTCCCGCAGCAGGCCTCGTACACCGTCGCCGAGGTCCAGGCCATCGCCCGTCAGATGGTGCCCAGCGGCCAGTTCCAGTGCTTCAGCAACATCGTGGACCACGAGTCCACCTGGAACTACCAGGCGGTCAACCCCTCGTCGGGCGCCTACGGTCTCGTCCAGGCCTATCCCGGCTCGAAGATGTCGTCCGCCGGTGCCGACTGGCGGACCAACCCGGCCACCCAGATCAAGTGGGGCCTGAACTACATGAACGACCGCTACGGCAGTCCCTGCGACGCCTGGGACTACTGGCTGGCCAACGGCTCGTACTGAGCCGCGGCCGCCCTCGGCCGCTCAACCCCGCGCAGCCCCTCCCCGTCCTAGGGGAGGGGCTTTCGCCCTGTACGGTCGGTACGGCCGGGGCCGACGACTCCAGGGGGAGTGGTGGGGGAAGACGGGGGAAGAGGACGGATCATGTCGCGAGTTCCAGGATGGCTCGGCAGGCTCGGTGCCGGACTGAGCGAGATGGGTGAGCGGCTCGACGAACGGCGTGCCGAGGTCGAGCGGGAGAGGCGGGAGAGCGCCGCCGAACCGGAGCCGACACCGCCCGACACCGCCGTACCGGCCGCCGAGGCCTACCCGGAGGAGGTCGTGCCCGCCGCTCCGCGTCCCGACCCCGCCCAGGCCGTGCCGTGGGGGGTCCGGGTCGCCGCCGAGGCGGGCTGGCGGCTGCTGGTGCTCGCCGGGACCGTCTGGGTGCTGATGAAGGCCATCAGCGCGGTCCAGCTGGTCGTCATGTCGTTCGTGGTCGCACTGCTCCTGACCGCGCTCCTCCAGCCCACCGTGGCCCGGCTGAAGCGGGCCGGAGTGCCCGGCGGTGCGGCCACCGCGCTGACGGCGATCCTCGGGTTCGTCGTCATCGGGCTGATGGGCTGGTTCGTGACCTGGCAGGTCATGGCGAACATCGACGACCTCTCCGGCCAGGTCCAGGACGGCATCGACGATCTGCGCCGCTGGCTGCTCAACAGCCCCTTCCACGTCACCGACAAGCAGATCAACGGCATCGCCAAGAACCTGCGGGATGCCATCGGGGACAACACGGACTCGATCACCTCGGCGGGCCTGGAGGGCGTCACCGTCGTCGTCGAGGCGCTGACCGGCATCCTCCTGGCGTTCTTCTCGACGCTCTTCCTGCTGTACGACGGCAAGCGCATCTGGGAGTGGACGCTCAAGCTGGTCCCGGCCGCGGCCCGGCCGGGCGTGGCGGGCGCGGGCCCGCGGGCCTGGGCGACGCTCACGGCCTATGTGCGCGGCACGGTGATAGTCGCGTTGATCGACGCGATCTTCATCGGCCTCGGCATCTACTTCCTCGATGTGCCGATGGCCGTCCCGCTCGCCGTCTTCATCTTCCTGTTCTCCTTCATCCCGCTCGTCGGCGCGGTCGCCTCCGGCGCGCTGGCGGTCGTGGTCGCACTGGTCACCCAGGGCGTGTTCACCGCGGTGATGACCCTGGCGGTCGTGCTGGCCGTGCAGCAGATCGAGGGCCACATCCTGCAGCCGTTCATCCTCGGCCGCGCGGTACGCGTCCACCCGCTGGCGGTGGTCCTGTCGGTCGCCGCGGGCGGCATGGTGGCGGGCATCGGCGGTGCCATCGTGGCGGTGCCCCTGGTGGCCGTCACCAACACGGTGGTGGGCTACCTGCACACCTATTCCCGCGAACAGGCGCTGCGGCACGCACCACGGCCGAGGGGCGCGACAGCGGCGGGGGTGGCACCGGTGGCGACCCCGACGGCCTCCCCGACGGTTCCTCCGGCGGTCCCCGCGGGTTCCGAGACGCCCGAGACGCCCGCGGACAAGGCTCCTTGAGGGAACGGCGGCAGTCTTTCAATCGGTCAAATGGACTCCGAACAAAGCGAATTGAGTCCCTCGACGGAGCAACTTCCGTCAGCTGAGGGCAGGTCGGAAATCCCTCGCTGGAATATGCGTACGGACTGATACACATTCCCTCCTCAGCGCTACGCGTCAGGCGTATGTGCGAGAGGTCCAAGGGGAGTGATGTCGGGCTACCAGCTGCTGGCACGCGACCTTGCCGCGTGCGGCCGGGACGGCTTCACCGGGGAACTGCGCGTTCTCGGCTCGCCCGGCGGCATCTTCCATCTGCACGGCGGGCTGGTCGTCGCGGTCGAGTCGCCGGGCGCGCCCGCCCCCGAGGCGCTGCTGCTGCGCTCCGGCCGGATCGGCGGCGAGGAGTGGGCCGGGCTGGTGCGTGAGTCGGGCGGCGCGCGCTGGCCGGCCGCCGGGCTGATCGCCCACGGCTACGCGGGGGCCGCCCAGCTCCGGGTGGTCTGCGCGATGGCTCTCCAGGACGCCGTGTTCGCGATCGTCGCGGGCAGCGTCGACGGCTGCGAGCGCGGCCCGGCGACCGGGGCGCCGCCCGCCCCGGTCGCCGTGGGCGAACCGCCCACCCGGCTGCTCCAGGTGGCGTCCCGCAAGCTCGGCGCGCTCCTGGAGCAGCCGTACCCCGTGCGCCCGGACCGGGAGCGGCCCGTGCCCGCCTCCCTGTCCTACGCGGCCGGCCGGCTGGGTGTGCTCCAGCGCGAGCTGCTGGCCCACGCCGACGGCCGGTGCACCTCCAGGGACCTTGCCTTCCGTACCGGGCGCGGGGTCTACACCGTGACCGTCGAGGTGGCCCGGATGCTGGGTGAGGGGCTTCTGGAGTGCGTGGAAGCACCCCGGCCGATCCCGGTCCGGCTGCCGCCCGACGGGCACGGCATACGCCCCCGTGAACCGGCTCCGCCCAGGCAGCCGCCGGTGGCGGTGCCGGAGGCGACGGCCCTGCCGCGCCGCCGTCCCGGCGCCAGCGGCATCAACGAAGCCCTCACGACGGAACGGAACGGCACCGGCTGGAAGGAGTTCTTCCGCCTGCGGAACCCCACGGCGAAATAGCGGCCCCACGCAGGAAAGCAGAAACCCCACGTAAGCCCCCACGTAGACCCGCACGAAGAAGACGGTCATATGCGATCAGAATTAGGGGAGTTGCACTCATGGACCACACAGCCCTCGCGCGGGAGATGCGCGGCCTGCGGGAGCAGGTGACCGGTATCACCGACACGGCGCTGGCGGCGGCGGACGGACTGCTCATAGCCGCCGACACCGCCGACACCATCGACCCGGAGGGACTCGCCGCCCTCGCCGCGGCCGGCCTCGGTCTCGCCCGCCGCACCGCGCAGGCGACCGCCCGTGGCGCCCTGCACCGCACGGTGGCCTACGGCAGCCACGGCTGCGCCGCGTTCTACGCGGTCGGCGACACCGCGCTGATGGTCGTGCTCGGCGACGAGGGCATGGACGTGGAGCGTCTGCACCGGGCGACCCAACCCGCCCTCCGCCGGATCGATCTGATCCTGACCGACCGGACCGGGACGACCGTGAAGACCGCCGAAGGAGTCTGAAGGGATGGCGACGAAACGTATGACCCCAGGTTTCTCCGACCAGGTCATGGGCCTGGTCAAGTCACTGCGCACGGATGCCCCCGACTGCGTCGCCTCCGGCGTCGTCGACATGGCCACCGGAATGCTGCTCTCCTACGAGACCGTCGACAACCATCCGCCCGAGGTCCTGGACCTGCTGGCGGGTGCGACGCTCGACCTGTTCCAGGGCCGTACGGTCGTGATGATCGAGGACGTCTTCAAGGAGCGGCGCGGGGTCCAGAGCGAGAACCACTTCTTCCAGGAGATCCTCGTGAACAGTGAGAATCTCACTCACCTGTTCGTGCGGATGACCGAGCAGCAGGACGTCGTCGCGGTGGTCGTCTGCCGCAAGTCCGTCAACGTCGGCATGCTGTTCGCCCAGGTGCGCAGGGTGGTGCGGGAGTACCAGCTCTGAACGCGGAACGGTCCCTCCCCGGGCGGGGAGGGACCGTCTGTTCATCGCGTGCGCACCGCGCTCATTCGGTGCGCAGGCCGTCCGGCCGCAGCAGTTTGAGCAGCGGGGGCAGGCTCAGCAGCGTCACCAGCAGGACGACGGCCGCCCCGCAGCCGGTCATCGACAGCACACTCGCCCAGTCCACACTCACCGGAGTGTCCGTCATCTTCAGCAGGATCGCGCCCAGCGTGATCCCCACCCCCATGGCCAGCAGCAGGCCCAGCCCGATCGGGATCGCCGTCTGCCACAGCACCGACAGACCCAGCGTCCGCCGCCGGGTGCCGAAGGCGACCAGCGACGACAGCAGCTTGCGGCGCTCGCGCAGCTGCTCCAGCTGGGAGACCAGCAGGCTCGCCCCGATCAGCAGCAGCACACAGGCCGAGCCGACGAGCAGACCGGTGCGGATGGTGGTGAACTTCGTGTCCTGCCGGGTGGACGACCACATCATCGGGTCGGCCAGCGGAGCCACGTGGAACGCCGTGTTGCGGGCGTACTCGTAGGCGTCGGGCACGGACTCGTCGATCGACAGGTAGATCTCACCGGTGGCCAGCTTCTCGGCGGCCGCGGGCAGCGCGCTCGGCGTCATCAGGAAGCCGCCGCGCTTGAAGTCGGTGAGGCCCTTGATCGAGTGGGCCTCGGTGATGCCCGCGGGGACGGTCCAGACGACGTCCTGGCTCTCCCCTGAGCCGGCCGGTTCGATGTACAGCTTCTTGCCGGGCTTGTTCATCTGCGGCCCGTCGGCGGAGTACTCGTCGCCGTCGAGGACGAACATGTCGCCGTCCTTGCACGAGGGCAGCTTCGCCACCTCGCGCAGCGCCGGACAGGCACCCACGGTCAGCTCGGTGGAGAGGTTCGGGCCGTTCTCGCTGTTCCAGGAGGAGTCGCCCAGGTAGCCCTCCCACAGGGCCGTGACCTTGCTGACGGCCTTGGTGTCGGCGAACTTCTGGGCGGTCGCGGCCAGCGGAGCGCCGTCCGGCACCCGGACCTGCATCTGTGCCCGGGTGAGGTCCTGGCCGGTGGCCTCGGTGTAGGCGCCGTCCACGCCGGCGAACAGCATCTGGAGCGCGATCGCACCCGCCACCGCCACCGCGATGCCGTTGACCATCCGGGCCGCCGTACCGCTGCTCAACTGCAGCCTGCGTACGGCCAGTTGCCAGGCCACGCCACCGGAGCCGAGCCGTCCGACGACCGTCTCCACGAGCCACGGCAGCAGTGCGGTGATGCCGACGAGGATCAGGACGACGCCGCCGCTCACCAGGTACTGGTTGAAGTCGCCGTTGGTCTGGCCCTGCCCGATCATCGGGTAGAGCATCGCGAAGCCGCCCAGGGGCAGCAGCAGCCGCCACCACAGCCGACGCCGTGCGGGCTTCGCCGTGCGCACCACGCCGAGCGGCTCGATCACCACACCGCGCAGGGCGAAGAGGGTGACCAGGACCGCCGCCGCCGGCACCGCGAGGGCGACCAGCGCCGCCAGCGCGGGGGAGGGATCGAGGTAGCTGGGCCACACGCTGATGCCCATCACCTCGACCGAACCCGCCACCTGGCGGCCGATCAGGAAGAACACCGTGCCGAGGACCAGGCCCAGCAGCGCCCCGGCCATCGCCTCGCCGGCCGCGATACGCCGGGTCATCCGGCCGTCCGAACCGATCAGCCGGAGGGCCGCGAGCCTGCGGTCCCGCCGCTCACCGCCGAACCGCACGGCCGCGGCGATGAACACCGCCACCGGCATCAGCAGCACCACGATGACGACGAGGATCAGCAGGAGCAGCACCGGGTCGGTGTCCTCCTTCGAGGGGTTCGGGTTCCCGAACTCGTTCAACCGGGTCGCCCCGTAGCCCTCCATGTGGGAGGCGAGCTCGGTGGTGCCCGAGTAGTAGGCGAGTTCCTGGGAGCCGATCAGTCCGCTCTCCCCGATGGTCCCGACGATGCGGTACGGGAGCCGTTCCCGCAGCAGCGCCGAACCGTCGGCGGCGAGCAGCTTCTTCAGCGCGGGCGAGACCACCATGTCGCCCTCGGCCGGGAACCGGCTCAGGCCGGGCGGCAGCGGCGCGCGCGATCCTTCGGGTTCCACCAGCCGACCGCGTACGTCCTTGTCACGGAACGTCGTGTCGGCCTGCGCGATCAGCAGGGTGTCGTCGCCCTTGGCCGGCTGCTCGCTGCCGAACGGCCAGTCCAGCCGCGCCTGTTCACGGTCGTGGCGTACCCCCATGGCGCTCGGTACCGCTGTCGTCAGCAGCAGGACCGCCACGCCGAGCCCGACGCCGACCGCGGTCAGCACGGCCCGTATCCAGCCCTCCCGGCCGCCGGCGAAGGCGAACCGGACCCCCAGGCCCAGGTCCCTGGACCTCCCCCACTCTCGGCTTCGCTCGAGCGGGCGGTGCCCCCTCCGCAGGCTCATATGACCCGCTCCATGTCCCGCGACTTCCCGTCCCGTACGACGATCTCGCGGTCGGAGTAGGCGGCCACCCGGGCCTCGTGCGTGACGAGGACGACGGCCGTGCTGGCCGACCGGGCCGCCTCGGTGAGCAGTTCCATCACGCGCTCGCCGTTGAGCGAGTCCAGCGCGCCGGTCGGCTCGTCGGCGAACACCACGCGCGGGCTGGTGACGAGCGAGCGCGCCACGGCCACCCGCTGCCCCTGTCCGCCGGAGACCTCACCGGGTCGCTTCTTGGCCAGGTCGTCGACCTCCAGCCGCTCCATCCAGCCCAGTGCGGTGCGCTCGGCCTGCTTGCGCGCGGTGCCGTTCAGTCGCAGTGGCAGCGCCACGTTCTCCACGCAGGTCAGTTCCGGCACGAGCTGCCCGAACTGGAACACGAAGCCGAACTCGGAGCGGCGCAGTTCGCTGCGCCGGGCGTCGCTCATCGTCGCGAGCTCGCGACCGTCGTACATGATCGAACCCGAGTCGGGCGTGACTATCCCGGCCAGGCAGTGCAGCAGCGTCGACTTGCCGGACCCGGACGGGCCCATCACCGCGACGACCTCGCCGGGGTGGATGGAGAACTCGGCGCCGGCCAGCGCCATCGTCGGCCCGTACGCCTTGTGCAGGTTCTCGGCGGCGAGCAGGGATCCCCCGGGGGCGTTCACGCGATCACCGCGGCCTTCAGCTTGTCGAGCCGGGCGGCGGCGAGTTCCAGCCAGCGCAGGTCGGCCTCGAGGTGGAACAGGGCGTGGTCACAGATCAGCTGGTCGGCGAAGTCGCCGGAGCGCTTGCGGTCCGTGAGGATGCGCATGCTGCGCAGGTGCTCGGCACGCTGGGTGTCGAGGATGTCGGCCGCGTCGCGGTGGGTCAGGAGCGCGAGGACGACCTTGGTGTACAGCGTCGACTGGAGATACGGCTCGGGCTTCTCGGGCGTCGCGAGCCACTGCTCGACGTCGGTGATCCCGGCGTCGGTGATCGCGTACCGCTTGCGCTCGGGACCGCCGCCGGCCTCGATGCCGTCGACCTCGACGAGCCCGTGCTTCAGCAGACGCGACATCGTCGAGTAGACCTGGCCGTAGTGCAGCGGCCGGTCGTGACCGAACTTCTCGTCGAAGGCCCGCTTGAGGTCGTAACCGTGGCGGGGCCCGGACTCCAGGAGTCCCAGGAGGGTGTGACCGATGGACATGGAGAGGACTGTACATGCGGTGTATACCCGGTGTGTATACGTCCCGTGTGCAGGTGGCGGCAGGGAGTGGGAGTGCGCAGGTGAGAGCCGATTGTCACCGTTCTGCCACAGGCCCGGCGCCTGGCCTTGTGTGGGGAGAGGAGGGCGCGGCGAAGCCGGTCAGGCCGGCGGGGGGCCGGGGGGCGAGCCGCCGGGGGGCCGGCCGCGACGCGGGAGGGGGCCGGTGTCGCCGGGGAGGCGTCCGGCCTCCTTCAGCGCCTTGCGCAGCAGGAACTCGATCTGCGCGTTCGCCGACCGCAGTTCGTCCGAGGCCCAGCGGGCCAGCGCGTCGTGGACCAGCGGATCCAGCCGCAGCAGCACCTGCTTGCGCTGCTGCGGCCGACGCTGAGGGGTCGGACCCCCGGCTGCATCACTCACTGGTAGAGGGTCCCGGTGTTCAGTACCGGCTGGGGCGCACGGTCCCCGCACAGCACCACCATCAGGTTGGACACCATCGCCGCCTTCCGCTCGTCGTCCAGCTCCACGATGCCCTGTTCGGCGATGCGCTGGAGCGCGGCCTCGACCATTCCCACGGCCCCGTCCACGATCTCCCGCCGCGCCGCGACCACGGCGCCCGCCTGCTGCCGCTGGAGCATGGCCGAGGCGATCTCGGGAGCGTACGCGAGGTGGGTGAAGCGCGACTCGATGATCCGCACGCCGGCCGCCTCGACGCGCGCGTGCAGCTCTATGGCCAGCTTCTCGGTGATCTCCTCCGCGTTGCCGCGCAGCGAGAGACCGTCCTCGTCGTGCGAGTCGTAGGGGTACTCGATGGCGATGTGCCGGACGGCCGCCTCGGTCTGGGTGGCGACGAACTCCAGGAAGTCGTCCACCTCGAAGCTGGCCTGCGCGGTGTCCCGCACGTTCCACACCACGACCGCGGCGAGTTCGATCGGGTTGCCGTAGGCGTCGTTGACCTTCAGTACGGCCGTCTCGTGGTTGCGGACCCGGGTGGAGATCTTCTCCCGGGAGGTGAAGGGGTTCACCCAACGCAGCCCGTCCTCGCGGATGGTGCCCCGGTAGCGGCCGAAGAGCTGCACCACGCGGGCCTCGCCCGGCGACACCGTGTTCAGCCCGCACATCGCCAGGAACGCGGCGAGGGCGACCAGGATGCCGCCGGTGATCAGCGCCGCCTTGAGGCCGGCCGCGTCCACCTGGGCACCGAAGGCGATCATCCCGGCGCCGGCCAGCAGTCCGGCCAGGCCGAGCAGCAGCGCGAGTCCTCCGGCCACGCTGTGCGCCGGGAACTCCTTCACGCGCGGGGCGGGCATCTCGGGAACGTCGACGGTGTCGGTGGCGGCTTCGGTGGTGGCCGAGGGGTCGTGAGTGGACATGGTGGGTCCCCGTTTCTCGTCGCCGCCCGATTCAGTAATCGGCGGCCTATCTAAGTGATATCACTTTAGCGCCTCATGGCAACCCTGTGCCACTCTCGTACGTCGGACTCGGTGGGGACGTCCGGGCGGTTCCCTCGCGCGGGGTGCTGATTCTCACGCCCCGTGCGGACCGGACCGAGACCCCTTCGTCATAGACAGCGGTGTTAGCTTTCTGAGCTGACCTGCCCCTGCCCCCGGGCACTGGTGTGACTGCCGAGTAGGAAGCGGAGCGAGCGGACTCATGGGACGAGCGGAAGAGAGACGAGCTCGACAGCGCGGTGGGCGCCGCGCGGCGCCCAGGGGCCGCTCGGTGGAGACGGACTCGACGACCCCTTCGACGGCGGAGTCCGTGGCGACCGCCGAGGCGCCCGACGCCGCTCCCGCGACCGGCGGCCGCGCCGCCGCCCGCCGGGGCGCGAAGAAGAGCGGCAAGGGCACCAAGGGCAAGGCCGGCAAGAAGGACAAGAGCTTCATACGCCGGCTCTTCACCTGGAAGAAGATCCTCGGCACCTTCCTCGGCCTGACCGTGGCCGTCATCGGCGCCTTCCTCTGGCTGTACATGAGCACGCCGATCCCCGAGGGCAACCCCGACGCCGACCTCCAGAGCAACGTCTACGAGTACGACAGCGGAGCGATCCTCGCCCGCGACGGCGAGGTCAACCGGGAGAACGTCGAACTCTCGAAGATCCCCAAAGAGGTCCAGCACACCTTCGTCGCCGCCGAGAACAAGTCCTTCTACACCGACGCCGGCGTCGACCTGAAGGGCACCACCCGCGGTGTCCTCAACACCCTCATGGGCAAGGGCGCGCAGGGCGGTTCGACGATCACCCAGCAGTACGTCAAGAACTACTACCTGACCCAGGAACAGACCGTCACGCGCAAGCTGAAGGAACTGGTCATCTCCCTGAAGCTGGACCGGGAGAAGGACAAGGACTACATCCTGGCCGGGTACATCAACACCAGCTACTACGGCCGCGGCGCCTATGGCATCCAGGCGGCCGCCCAGGCCTACTACCGCGTCGACGCCGAGAAGCTGACCGTGCCGCAGGGCGCCTACCTCGCCGCGCTGCTCCAGGCCCCCAGCCAGTACGACTGGACCTCCGCCTCCGACACCGGCAAGAAGCTGGTCACGGCCCGCTGGAACTACGTCCTCGACAACATGGTCGAGCAGGACTGGCTGGACAAGGGCAAGCGCGACGCCATGACGTTCCCGGTGCCCAAGGAGCCCAAGGCAGCGCCCGGCAAGGAGGGCCAGATCGGCTACCTCGTCGACGCGGCCAACACCGAACTGGCCAAGCAGCTGGTGGCCCAGGGCGTCGCCGACGACTACGAGTCGGGCATGGCCCTGGTCAGGCGCGGCGGCTGGAACATCGAGCTCAACATCGACAAGAAGAAGCAGAAGGCGCTGGAGACGGCCGTCAAGGAACAGCTGACCAGCAAGCTGGACAAGAAGAAGCGCTCGGTCGACGGCGACGTCCAGGCAGGCGCGGTGTCGGTGAACCCCAAGACGGGCGCCGTCGAGGCGATGTACGGCGGTACCAGCTACACCGACCACTACACCAACAACGCCACTCGCACCGACTACCAGCCCGCCTCGACCTTCAAGCCGGTCATCCTCGCCGCGGCCTTCGACGAGGCCGCCAAGACGCAGGACGGCGACCAGATCACCGCGAACACGATCTACGACGGCACCAGCAAGCGCCCGGTCGTCGGCAGCGACATCGGCTTCGCCCCGGAGAACGAGGACGACCAGGACTACGGCGACGTCACCGTCCAGACGGCGCTCAACAAGTCCATCAACTCCGTCTTCGCGCAGATGGGCGTCGACGTCGGCATGCCCGAGGTGCTGAAGGTCGCGGCCAACCTCGGCATGGACACCGCGGACCTCAAGGCCGTGCCCGCCCAGACCCTCGGCACCATGGGCGCTAGCCCCCTGCAGATGGCCGGCGTCTACGCCACCCTCGACAACCACGGCAAGCAGGTCACCCCGGCGCTCATCAAGTCGGCGGAGAACAGCGCCCACCCGACGTTCAAGCACACCGACCCCGTCGGGGAGCAGGTCATCAGCCGCGAGGCCGCCGACTCGGTCACCTCGGTGCTCACCGGCGTGGTCGACGACGGTACGGCGAAGAAGTCCGTGCGGGACAACCCGCTGCGCAAGGGCCAGAAGGTCGCGGGCAAGACGGGTACGTCCGACAACAACAAGTCGGCCTGGTTCACCGGCTACACCCCCGACCTGGTCACCTCGGTCGGCCTCTTCGGCGAGTCCGCGAAGGCCCCGCACCCCCAGGTCCCGCTCACCGGTGCGACGAACGGCCTGACCTCGGACGCGGGCCGCGTCAACGGTGGTGGCTTCCCGGCGCAGATCTGGGCGTCGTACACCTTCGGCGTCTCCACCAAGGTCACCAAGTTCGACCTGGACACCGACCAGGGCGCGGCGGTCCAGACCGCGTCGCCGTCCCCGAGCACCTCGCCGTCCGCGAGTTCGTCCCCGTCGTCGTCCCCGTCGACGAGTCCCTCCCCGTCCTCCTCTCCGTCGACGAGTTCGTCCCCGTCCACGTCGTCGAAGCCGAGCTCGTCCCCGTCCAGCACACCGACGGGTGACACCTCGTCGGAGCCCAGCACGGACGCCCCCTCGACCGAGCCGCAGGATCCCGGGGATCCGCTCTTCGGCCAGTAACGGCCGCCGGCGGCGGAAACAGCAGGGAGGGCGCCCGGAGATCTCCGGGCGCCCTCCCTGCTGTCTCTCGCGGCTGCCTCAGCTCCGGTTCAACTCGAACCAGACCACCTTGCCGGTGCTGAGCCGGGTGGCCCCCCACCGCCGGGCCAGCCGGTTCACCAGATACAGGCCGCGGCCACCCTCGTCGGTCGCCCGGGCCTGCCGCAGCCGAGGCAGCTGCGGCACGTCGTCGCCGACCTCGCAGCGCAGCACATCGGTGCGCAGCAACCGCAGGGTCACCGGCCGCGTGGCATACCGCACCGCGTTCGTGACGACCTCGCTGACCAGCAGCTCGACGGAGTCGGTCATGTCCTCCATCTCCCAGCGGGACAGCGCCTGCCGGGCCAGCCGGCGGGCCCGGCCGGGAGCCGCGTCCTCCGGTTCGAGGAACCAGTAGGCCACGTCGCTCGGCGCGATCCCGTCGAACCGGGCGGCGAGCAGCGCGATGTCGTCGTCCCGGTCGCCCGGGCCGAGCATGTCGAGGACCTCGTCGCACAGGGCCTCGAGCGGCGGCGGATGATCGGGGCCGGTCAGCTGGGCGGTCGCGGCGAGCTTCTCCCGCAGCTGCTCTATGCCGGTGGCCACGTCCCGCAGCCGGGACTCGACCAGGCCGTCGGTGTACAGCAGCAGCGTCGCCCCGGCCGGGGCGTCCAGCTCCACCGCCTCGAAATCGACCCCGCCCACGCCGATCGGCGCGCCCGGCGGCACCCGCAGCACCTCGGCCCGGCCGCCCAGGTGCAGCAGGATGGGCGGGGGATGACCCGCGTTGGCGATGGTGATGCGGTGCGAGACCGGGTCGTAGACCGCGTACAGGCAGGTCGCCATGCGGTCGGTGCCCAGCCGCTGGGCCTGCTCGTCGAGATGGTGCAGGACCTCCTGCGGCGGCAGGTCGAGGCCGGCGAGGGTCTGGGCCGTCGTCCGCAGCTGTCCCATGATGGCCGCCGACGTCATGGAGTGCCCCATGACATCGCCCACCACCAGCGCCACCCGGCTGCCCGGCAGCGGGATGGCGTCGTACCAGTCGCCGCCGACCCGCGCGGTCTCGGCCGCGGGCAGGTACCGGGAGGCGAGCCTTACGCCCGTGGGGCGCGGCAGGGTCTCCGGCAGCATCGTGCGCTGCAACTCGTCGGCGATGTACGCCTCACGGTCGTACAGCACCGCCTTGTCGATGCCCAGGGCGCTGTGCGTGGCGAGCTGGGCGGCCACCAGCAGGTCGTCGTTCTCGAACGGGATGCGTTCCGGGCGGCGCAGGAACACCGCGGCGCCGATCACCCGGCGGCGGCCCCGTAGCGGGGCCAGGACGGCCCGCTGACCGCTCGGGATGGCCAAGGTGCTGTCCTCGCCCAGCAGTTCGGGCAGCGCGGCGCGTGCGGCCGGATGGTCGGCGAACACCGGACGCACCCCGCGCAGCACCTCCGCGAGCGCCCCGCCGGGCCGTACCTCGCACAGCTCGCCGACCGCGGCCGACAGCTCGGCGGTCAGCTCGCCCGGTTCCGGGGGCGGCAGGGCGAGCGCCGCGAAGCCGGTCTCGGTGTCCCGTTCCTCCGGAATGCGGTCGGTGCGCCGCAGCCGCAGCATGATGCGGTCCGCCGCGGGCCGCTCGTCGCCCACGGGCAGCGGGTCGCGCAGGTAGACGAGGATCGCGTCGGAGAAGGTCGGCACGGTGGCCCGGCACAGCCCCATCACGATCTCGTCGAGGTCCAGGCCGCGGGCGATCCGCCGGGTCGCGGCGCCCACGAAACGCAGCCGGTCCCCGTCCCGCCGCATCGGCGTGGGACGGCCGGGCGTCAGTGCCCCTCCGGCCCGCCGGTCCTGCCCGTCCGGACCCCGCTCCGGGCGCGCGTCGGTGCCCGGCTGGGCCGGGATGGACTCGGGAGCGGGGCGCGGCCGGTGGTCACCCACGCTCGGCTTGGCCCGCGCGGGAGGAGCTCCCATCGCCTCGTCGGACGCCGACGGCTGGGAGTGCTCGGTGCCGGAACCGGCCTCCGAACCGGCCGCATCCATTCCCGTGGCTCCCTGGCCGCCCATGCCACCCTTTCCGCCCTTGCCGCCCTTGCCGCGCGGCGTCGTCGTACCCGAGGTGTCGGGAGGTAAGGCGGACTGGCCCGGCGCCGGTGCCTGGGTATGCAGCAGTGCCCCACGGGGGTCCGTGGGGTCGACGCCCTGGGGGCGTTCGTAGGAGGTGGGCTGCTCCGTCACGCGTGTCGAATCCGTCCGTCCGGGGCTGCGCGCCGCGCGCGCAGTTGGTCCCGCAGGAAACCCGATACCCGGAATACGTGCCCCCGGAACGGAATTCCCGCGTGGTCAGAGGTTGTTCCTGTGCCACCGGTGGACCGCGCGCGGCCCAGGGGGCCGACGTCGAGCGTCCCGCCGGTGTTGCCCTCGTACCCCTCGCTCACGTGCTGCCGCCCCTCGGTGACGTTCGGTCAGGCCCGGCGTCTGCTCCGGGAGTTACTGCCAGCGTGCCTTGCGGAGGACGATCCTACGTTTGTTGCCCGGGGGCGCATCAAGGGTCTCATGTGGACATGTGCGCGGGCGTACGGTCCCAGTCCTCCGGCAGCAACGGTACGGCCCAGGACGGATCCGGGCGCCAGTGCTGCCATCCCTCGCTGAACGGAGGCCCCCACGCGCGGATCACCTCCACCGCCCTGCTGCCCGCCTCCCTCACCTGTTCGGCGACCGCCCGGTCCATCAGTCCGTCCTGCTGGGCCTGCGCGAACTCGTCCTCGTCACGCAGACCCCAACTGCGGTCCGGGTAGACGCAGATGTCGAGGAAGTGGTCCTCGGAGTCCACGCCGCCGTCCCAACGGGCCAGCGGCGTCTCCAGGTTGACGTACCAGTTCTTGAACTGCCAGCCCTGGTCCCAGAACAGCCACACCGACCACGGCTCGCCGGGCCGGGCCACCTTCAGCACCCCGGTGCCGAGCCAGCGTCCCCGCGCAACGGTACGCGGCTTGGTGTACCGGGTGCGCAGCGGCTCCTGGTGCGGCGGGGTGCCGTCCGCGAGCACCGGCTTGACGCACTGCGTGCCCGGTGCCAGCCACACGGCGAGCAGCTCCTCGTCGTCCCGCACGACGGTCACCGGGCGGGCGATGTGGAAGTTCACCCCGCCGTTCTCCCGGTAGCGCCACAGGATCCGGCTCCCGGGCTCCCAGAAGGCCGCCGCACCACCAGTTCCCACGCGTCTCACCGCTTCACCGTCTGCCATGCACAGATATTAGGTGCCATGGGCATACGACGCTGCGGCGCGCGTCACGGTTCTCGCGCCGGGGGCGCGAAAGCACACGAGGGTTTACGGGTGTGTCATCCGCAGGACATCCAGCGCCTCGTCGAGCTGCTCGACCGTCAGATCGCCGCGCTCCACGTACCCGCCGTCCAGCACCACCTGGCGGATCGTCCGCCGCTCCGCCAGCGCCTTCTTGGCCACCTTCGCGGCCTCCTCGTACCCGATGTACTTGTTCAGCGGCGTGACCACGGACGGCGAGGACTCGGCGTACTCCCGGGCGCGCTCGCGGTGCGCGACGATCCCGTCGACGGTCCGGTCCGCGAGCAGCCGGGACACGTTGGCGAGCAGCCGGATCGACTCCAGCACGTTCCTGGCGATCACCGGCAGCATGACGTTGAGCTCGAAGTTGCCCGCCGCGCCCGCCGTGGCCACGGTCGCGTCGTTCCCGACGACCTGGGCGGCGACCATCAGCACGGCCTCCGGGATCACCGGGTTGACCTTGCCGGGCATGATCGAGGAGCCGGGCTGGAGGTCGGGCAGGCTGATCTCGGCGAGTCCCGTGCGCGGCCCCGAGGCCATCCACCGCAGATCGTTGGCGATCTTCGTGAGGCCCACGGCGATCGTCCGCAGCTGCCCGCTGGTCTCGACGACCCCGTCCCGCGCGCCCTGCGCCTCGAAGTGGTCGCGCGCCTCGGTCAGCGGCAGTCCGGTGGCACGGGCCACCTCCTCGATGACGGCCGCGGAGAAGCCGGGCGGCGTGTTGATGCCGGTACCGACCGCGGTGCCGCCCAGCGGCAGCTCGGCGAGCCGGGGGAGCGAGGCGTTGAGCCGCTCCACGCCGTACCGCACCTGGGCGGCGTACCCGCCGAACTCCTGGCCCAGCGTCACGGGCGTGGCGTCCATCAGATGCGTCCGCCCGGCCTTCACCACGTCGGCGAACTCCGCGGACTTGCGCTCCAGGGCCGCCGCCAGATGCTCCAGGGCGGGGATCAGATCGCGGGTGACGGCCGCGGTGGCCGCGATGTGCAGGGACGAGGGGAAGACGTCGTTGGAGGACTGGGAGGCGTTGACGTGGTCGTTGGGGTGCACGGCCCGGCCCAGCCGCTCGGTGGCGAGCGTGGCGACCACCTCGTTAGTGTTCATGTTGGACGAGGTCCCGGAACCGGTCTGGAACACGTCCACCGGGAAGTGCTCGTCCCACCGGCCCTCGGCGACCTCCGCGGCCGCCTCCTGGATGGCGTCGGCGATGTCCTTGTCGACCACCCCGAGCCGCGCGTTCACCTTCGCCGCGGCCCCCTTGATCCGCGCCAGCGCCTCGATGTGCGCACGCTCGATGCGCTGTCCCGAGACGGGGAAGTTCTCGACGGCGCGCTGTGTCTGGGCCCGCCACTTGGCTTCCGCCGGGACGCGTACCTCACCCATGGAGTCGTGCTCGATCCGGTATTCGCTCATGTCCGGTACAGCGATCGGGGCGGCCGGGATGTTCCGCGGGCTGGGCCGTCCGGATGGCGTCCGGCATGTGACCCAGGTCTCGTCGGGGCCGTGCAGCAGACGGGGGCGCGCTCGCGTCGAGGAGGGGTGACAGGAAGGGAGGAGCGTGTGGAGACGGACTTCCAGGATTTCGTGGCCGCTCGATCGACCGCGTTGTTCCGGGGCGCGCTGGTCCTCACGGGAAACCGTGAGGCGGCGGAGGACCTGGTCCAGGAGACCCTGGAGAAGGCCTGCCGCAGATGGCGCGTCATCGAAGCGAAGGACGCTCCGGACGCCTACGTCCGGCGGATCATGGTGAACCTGGCCAACGACCGCTGGCGGAGATTCCGCCGACTGACCACGACTCACCACCCCGAAGGCGGCGACACCGTCGCCCCGGGGGACGAGTACGGGCAGGTCGACAGCAGGGACCAGTTGGTGCGCGCGTTGCAGCAACTGCCCATGCGGATGCGGACGGTGGTGGTGCTGCGATACTTCGACGACCT
Source organism: Streptomyces sp. NBC_00080 (assembly GCF_045041255.1). Classification (NCBI taxonomy): domain Bacteria; kingdom Bacillati; phylum Actinomycetota; class Actinomycetes; order Kitasatosporales; family Streptomycetaceae; genus Streptomyces; species Streptomyces sp. NBC_00080. The sequence continues at coordinate 3,521,936 of NZ_CP108235.1, read as the reverse complement.
CTCGGACGGCGAGATAGCGGCCGACCTCGGCATCACGCCGAGCACGGTCCGCTCCCAGCTGGCCCGGGGCATCGAGAAGCTCAGAAGTCAGTTCCCCGCACTCTCCGACCCTTCACCGCGGCGGCACACGGAAGGTATCCGATGACCTCGTACGGCGATGCACGGCCTTCCGGCCGCTCACCTTTCGAAGAGGAACTGACGCACGCCATGAACCGATTCGCGAACTCCGCCGAGACCCCCGACTTCGACGCGCCGCAGATCCTGCGCCGCACCCGTCGCCGTCGGACCATCGGCATCGCCGCCGTCGCCGCCGCCCTCATCGCGGCGGGCGGCGGAACGGCCCTGGCCACCTCGGTCGCGAGCGACAGCAGCAGCTCGACCCCGGCGGCGGCCGGCACGGACGCCAAGAACGACGACGCCACCACCCTGCTCTACCGCTTCGGTGACGGTACGACCACGCGGCTCCCCCTCGCGGGCCTCAGCCTGGACATGGCCAAGCCGTTGCTCGAAAAGACGCAGACGAAGCTCGGCAGCGTCACCAAGAAGGCCGTCAAGGGCTGCAAGCCGACCTCGGTGCTCGAAGTGACCCCGCACGCCCCGAAGACCATCGAGCCGGGCGACACGGTCGACTTCACCATCTGCGCCGGCTGACCGCACCCTGACCCGACAACGACGCCCGCCCCTGCGTCAATCAGGGGCGGGCGTCCGTCACAGCATCACACGCGTCACACCAGACCCGGGCCCCGTACCGGGATCGACGTGAACGTCGGGGCCGGGGCCGGGTCCTGGCAGAAGTCGTTGCCCTTGGCACTGTTTCCGATGGCCGCCCTCGCACTGCTCGGCCCCGGGGGGCCTCACAGGCTTCGGCCGGCCGCGCCGGACTCCGTCCGTCGGTCGGGTGGCCGCGGGCCGTCTCAGGCTCCCGGCCGCTCCGCGGGTGTCAGGCCAGACCCGGGCCCCGTACCGGGATCGACGTGAACGTCGGGGCCGGGGCCGGGTCCTGGAAGAAGTCGTTGCCCTTGTCGTCGACGACGACGAAGGCGGGGAAGTCCTCGACCTCGATCTTCCAGACGGCCTCCATGCCGAGCTCCTCGTACTCGACGACCTCGACCTTCTTGATGCAGTCCTGGGCGAGCCGGGCGGCCGGACCGCCGATGGAGCCGAGGTAGAAGCCGCCGTGCGTGCCGCACGCGTCCGTGACCTGCTTGCTGCGGTTGCCCTTGGCGAGCATGACCTTGGAGCCGCCGGCGGCCTGGAACTGCTCGACGTAGGAGTCCATACGGCCGGCCGTCGTCGGGCCGAAGGAGCCGGACGCGTAGCCCTCGGGGGTCTTGGCCGGGCCGGCGTAGTACACCGGGTGGTCCTTCAGGTACTGCGGCATCTCCTCGCCCGCGTCGAGACGTTCCTTGATCTTGGCGTGCGCGATGTCGCGGGCCACGACCAACGGGCCGGTGAGGGACAGCCGGGTCTTGACCGGGTACTTGGTCAGCTCGGCGAGGATGTCGTCCATCGGCTGGTTGAGGTCGATGCGGACCACGTCCGACTCGTCGAGGTGCTCGTCCGTGGTCTCCGGCAGGAAGCGCGCCGGGTCGGTCTCCAGCTGCTCCAGGAACACGCCCTCGGCGGTGATCTTCGCGACGGCCTGCCGGTCGGCGGAGCAGGAGACGGCGATGGCGACGGGACAGGAGGCGCCGTGCCGGGGGAGACGGACGACCCGTACGTCGTGGCAGAAGTACTTGCCGCCGAACTGCGCGCCGATGCCGATCTTCTGGGTCAGCTCGAAGACCTTCTCCTCGAGCTCCTTGTCCCGGAAGCCGTGCCCGAGCGGCGAACCCTCGGCCGGGATCTCGTCCAGGTAGTGCGCGGAGGCGTACTTCGCGGTCTTCAGCGCGTACTCGGCCGACGTGCCGCCGACGACGATCGCCAGGTGGTACGGCGGGCAGGCGGCCGTACCGAGCGAACGGATCTTCTCCTCCAGGAACTTCATCATGGAGGCCTCGTTCAGGACGGCCTTCGTCTCCTGGTAGAGGAAGCTCTTGTTGGCCGAGCCGCCGCCCTTGGCCATGAACAGGAACTTGTACGCGCCGCCGTCGGCCGCGTACAGCTCGATCTGGGCCGGGAGGTTGGAGCCGGTGTTCTTCTCGTCCCACATGGTCAGCGGGGCCATCTGCGAGTAGCGCAGATTGAGGTTCAGGTAGGCGTCGTAGATGCCGCGGCTCAGGGCCGCCTCGTCGCCGCCCTCGGTGAGCACGTTCTGCCCGCGCTTGCCCATCACGATGGCCGTGCCGGTGTCCTGGCACATGGGGAGCACGCCCGCGGCCGCGATGTTCGCGTTCTTCAGCAGGTCCAGCGCGACGAACTTGTCGTTGCCGGAGGCCTCCGGGTCGTCGATGATGCGGCGCAGCTGCGCGAGGTGGGCCGGGCGCAGGTAGTGCTGGATGTCGTGGATGGCCTCCTCGGCGAGCTTGCGCAGCGCCTCCGGCTCCACCTTGAGGAACGTCCGCCCGTCGGCCTCGAAGGTGGAGACACCCTCGGCGGTCACCAGCCGGTAGGGGGTGGTGTCCTCTCCCATGGGAAGCAGATCGGTGTACGCGAACTCAGGCATCTCGCCCATTCCTCACTCGACAGACAGCGGGCCCGCCTCCATTGGCGGGCGCTCACCAGCGTAGGACCTGCCGTCGCCGACGAACTTGTGAGGTAAGGCTCAGTTCGTCGGCGCCCGTTCCGAGTCGGGGCTATCGCGATCTATCGTGTTTCGGTACGCTGCTCCTCGTGGACCTTCACAAGCAGACCGCCGCCCCCGCGCCGGCCGCGGAGTTGCGCGCCTCGGACGCCGACCGTGACCGTATCGCCGACATGCTCCGCGAGGCGCTCGCGGAGGGCCGGCTGACCGCCGACGAGCACGCGGAGCGTGTCGAGGGTGTACTGGCCGCCAAGACGGTCGGTGAGCTGGAGGTCTTCGTCCGGGACCTGCCCGCCGCGCACGAGCGGCGCACGGCCCCCTCCACCGCCCCCGGCCGGCCCACCGCGGGAGCGATTCCCGCCGACCCCGACGACAACGTGGTCGCGATCTTCAGCAGCGCCGTCCGCAGGGGCCGCTGGCGCGCGGGCCGCCGTATCCACGCCTACGCGGTCTTCGGTACCGTCGAGATCGACCTGACCGAGGCGCTCTTCGAGTACCAGCAGGTCGTGATCAAGGCGATCTCGGTCTTCGGCAACGTCGAGGTCCGCGTCCCGGAGAACGTCTCGCTGCGCGGCACCGGCGGCGCGGTGCTGGGCAACTTCGAGGTGTACGCGCTCGATTCGCCCCAGCCCGACGCCCCGGTGGTCTACGTCGACGGCTGGGCGGTGCTGGGCAACATCGAGGGCCGGCCGAAGCGGGGCAAGCTCGTCGCGGACATCCTCGACCGGGTCCAGCACAAGGTCGACAGGAGTCTGCGCAGACACCTGGACCGTTGACGGTCGTGAACTTCGCCGCGAGGCCGTGGCGCGGCTCCGCGAGGCCTCGCGGAGCCGCGGCGAGGTGGTGGCGAGGTGGTGGCGAGGCGTCGAGAGGGCGCCGAGGCCCACGGCGGTCGGGAACTCAGTGCATAGGCGCGCGCACAGCGGGTAGGCCTTGCTGCATCGTCTCTCGCTCGCGAAGCCGTCGTCAGGAGTAGACCCGTGCTGCAACCGCCGCATTCGCCCGTGCAGGTCGCCGCTGTTCCGGCCCCGCGGGTACCAGCGCGCGACAGGGATCAGGACGCCCCCTGGCATACCGAGGCGGTGTGCCGACGCGACGAGGCAGGCCTGTTCTTCGCCCCCTCCAAGGAGCCCACGGCCGCCCGGCTCTCCCGCGAGGAAGCCGCGAAGCGGGTGTGTGCCCGCTGTCCCGTCATGGTCGAGTGCCGTGAACACGCGCTTCTCCAACCCGAGCCCTACGGCGTCTGGGGCGGCCTGACCGCCGCCGAACGCCGGGTGGCCCTCGCCCGGCGCCGCCGCCGTGACGTGGAACTGAAGAAGGCGGCACAGTCGGCGGGCCGCATAGCGGCGGCGGGCTGAGCGGCGGGCCGAGATCCTCGGGGCACGCGAAAGGGGCACCCCCACCGCACCGGGGGTGCCCCTCTCACGCACTGCGGGGGCCGTTCGGCCCGATCGGACCACTGCTGGGTTGCTCGGCCCGGTCGGACTACGGGGCTACTTGGCCCGGTCGAAGTCGACCGCGCTGTAGGCCCGCAGCTTGCTCAGCCGGTGCTCGGAGTCGATCCGCCGGACCGTCCCCGACTTCGACCGCATCACGATCGAGTCGGTGGTCGCGGTCTCCGACCGGTACCTGACCCCCCGCAGCAGCTCACCGTCGGTGATACCGGTGGCGACGAAGAACACGTTCTCGCCGGTCACCAGGTCCTCGGTGGTCAGGACGCGGTCGAGGTCGTGCCCGGCGTCGAGTGCCCGCTGCCGCTCCTCGGCGTCCTTGGGCCACAGCTTGCCCTGGATGACACCGCCCAGGCACTTCACGGCACAGGCCGAGATGATGCCCTCGGGGGTGCCGCCGATGCCGAGCAGCAGGTCGACGCCGGTGCCCTCGCGCAGGGCCAGGATCGAGCCGGCGACGTCACCGTCGGAGATCAGCTTGATGCGCGCTCCGGTCGCCCGGATCTCCTCGATGATGCCCTCGTGCCGCGGGCGGTCCAGGATGACGACGGTGACGTCCTCGGGCGTGGCCCGCTTGGCCTTGGCGACCCGCCGGATGTTCACGGCCACGGGCGCGTCGATGTCGACGAAGTCGGCGGCCTCGGGGCCGGTGACCAGCTTGTCCATGTAGAACACTGCGGACGGGTCGAACATCGCGCCCCGCTCGGTGGCCGCGAGGACGGCGATCGCGTTCGGCATGCCCTTGGCCGTCAGCGTGGTGCCGTCGATCGGGTCGACCGCGATGTCGACCTCGGGCCCGGTCCCGTCACCGACGCGCTCGCCGTTGAAGAGCATCGGGGCCTCGTCCTTCTCGCCCTCGCCGATGACGACCACGCCGTTCATCGACACGGTGGAGACGAGGGTCCGCATGGCGCGCACCGCGGCACCGTCGGCGCCGTTCTTGTCACCGCGGCCCACCCAGCGGCCCGCGGCCATGGCGGCGGCTTCGGTCACCCGGACGAGTTCCAGGGCGAGGTTGCGGTCGGGGGCCTCGGAGGGGACATCGAGTTCGGACGGCAATTGATGATGCTCGGTCATCGGAGCGCACCTTTCTGATACGACGACGGCCGGATGAGGGTTCGATCCCGACTCTATCGTCAGTCCGACAAAATGAGCAGGGGACCCCACGGATGAGCGCATCGGGCACCTGCGACGATAGGGGGCGTGGCAGGTTCGAACGGCAAGCAGAAGACAGCCCGCGACATGATTCTCTCCCTCGGGGTGATCATGATCGCGGCGTGGGTCATATACCTCTTCGTCCCGCACGACGATCGCCCTCGCGAGGTCCGGCAGGTCGACTACCGCGTCGAGCTCCTCACGGCGCGTCGCGCGGCGACGTACCCGGTGGCCGCGCCCGAGGGCCTGTCCGACGCCTGGAAGGCGACCTCGGTGAGGTTCCAGGGTGACGACTTCGACGCATGGCACCTCGGTTTCCACGCTCCCGACGGGGAGTACGTGGCGATCGAGCAGTCCACTCAGCAGCGCTCGGAGTTCGTCGAGGAGGCCAGTCAGGGCTCGAAGGCGACCAAGGTCACCGAGCAGATCGGCGGCCGCACCTGGACCCGCTACACCGGCGGCCGCTACGACGCGCTCGTTCTCCAGGGCGAGACGGGCTCCACCACCGTGGTGGCGGGCACCGGGTCCTTCGAACAGCTGTCGGCGATGGCCGGCGCGCTGAAGCTGGCGTGAGCGCCCTGCGACCCGCGAGCGGCCCCGCGCGGTGACATGCGAGGTGACATGCGAAGAGGCCCCCGGCGTGCTCGGCGGGAGCCTCTTCGCATGTCACCGGTCTCAGACGGTGGTGACGACCTCGTCGTACGCCAGGCGCGGGGAGCGCGGGTAGGAGGCGCCCTCGCCCGGCTTGCCGATGTTGACGACCATCAGCGGGGTGTGGTCGTCGTCCAGGAACTCCTTGCGGACGCCCTCGAAGTCCACGCCGGTCATCGGTCCTGCGGCCAGGCCGGCGGCGCGGACGCCGACGATGAAGTAGGCGGCCTGGAGGGCGGCGTTCAGCGCGGCGGCGCCCTCGCGGGCCGGACGCTCGCTGAAGAACAGCTCCTTGGCCTGCGGGAAGGCCGGGAACAGGGTCGGCAGCTCCTGGTGGAACTCGTTGTCCGCGGAGAGGATCGCGACCAGCGGGGCGGTGGCGGTCTTGGGCCGGTTGCCCTCGGCCATGTGCTGCACCAGGCGCTCGCGGGCCTCGGCGGAGCGGACCAGGGTGATGCGCAGCGGGGTCTGGTTGAACGCCGTCGGCCCGTACTTGACCAGGTCGTAGATCGCCTGGACCTGCTCGTCGGTCACCGGCTCGTCGGTGAAGGTGTTCGCGGTGTGGGCCTCGCGGAACAGCAGGTCCTGGGCGGTGGGGTCGAGAACGAGAGACATGCGGGAACTTCCTCGGTGGTGACGTCCGGATCCCGTACCGGACCGCGGTCCGGATAGGCTGACGACACCGACAGTACGCGGGGAAGGTTCAAGGTTCAACAAAACCCGGAGTGGGGTGATCCGCTTCACAGGCTTGCACTGCACGGGTCACCGGACAGGCCCGATTCACCGCCCCCGCCGAGAGCGCCTCGGCTCACTCCCCCTCTTCCGCCTCGCCCTCCTCGGCCAGCGCCGCGTCCAGCCGCGCCCGGGCGCCCTCCAGCCAGCGCCGGCACACCTTGGCCAGCTCCTCACCGCGCTCCCAGAGGGCGAGGGACTCCTCCAGCGTCGTACCCCCCGCCTCCAGACGCCGTACGACCTCGATCAGCTCGTCGCGGGCCTGCTCGTACCCGAGCGCCTCGTCCGTCTTGCTCGTCATGCACCCAATCCCAGTGGTCGTTGTGGTCGTTGTGGACGTTGGTGACTAGTTGCCGACGTCGTCGACCCGGACGGTGAACTCGCCCTCGGCGACCCGCGCGCGCAGGGTCTCGGCGGCCGTCACCTCGGCCGGATCCCGGACCACGTGCCCGTCGGCCTTCTGGAGCACCGCGTACCCGCGTTTCAGCGTCGCGGCCGGTGAGAGTGCCACCACGCGCGCGTGCGTGTGGGTCAGCTCGGAGTCGGCGCGGTCCAGGAGGTGTCCGAGCGTGCGCCGCGAACGGTCGACGAGCGAGGAGACGTGATCGGCCCGCTCGTCGATCATCCGGTGCGGATCCTGTATCACCGGCCGCGCGAGGGCGTGGGCGAGCCCGCGTTCCTCCCGCTCCAGGAACGCCTGCGCGCACCGGCGCGCCCGCCCGCGCAGCATCCGCACCCGTTCCAGTTCCTCACCGACGTCCGGTACGACCTTCTTCGCGGCGTCGGTCGGCGTCGAGGCGCGCAGGTCGGCCACATGGTCGAGGAGCGGGTTGTCCGGCTCGTGCCCGATCGCCGAGACGACCGGAGTACGGCAGGCCGCGACGGCCCTGACCAGTTGCTCGTCGGAGAACGGCAGCAGATCCTCCACGCTGCCACCACCGCGCGCGACGATGATCACGTCCACCTCGTCCAGGCCGTCCAGCTCCTTCACCGCCTGGACGACCTGCGTGACCGCGTGCACGCCCTGGACGGCGACGTTGCGCACCTCGAAGCGGACGGCGGGCCAGCGGTGCCGGGCGTTCTCGAGGACGTCCCGCTCGGCGGCGGAGGCCCGTCCGCACACCAGCCCGATGAGCTGTGGCAGGAAGGGCAGCGGCTTCTTCCGGGCGGGGGCGAACAGGCCCTCCGCGGTCAGGGACTTCTTCAGCTGCTCCAGCCGCGCCAGCAGCTCACCGACCCCCACCGGCCTTATCTCGACGGCCCGCAGCGACAGTTGGCCGCGCGGCGCGTACCACTCCGGCTTCGCATGGACGACGACCCGCGCGCCCTCCCCGACGACGTCCGCGACCGCGTCGAAGACCTGCCGGTAGCAGGTCACGCTCACCGAGATGTCGTGCGACGGGTCCCGCAGCGTCAGAAACACCACGCCGGCACCCGGGCGCCGCGACAACTGGGTGATCTGCCCCTCGACCCACACCGCGCCGAGCCGCTCGATCCAGCTTCCGATGAGCCGCGAGACCTCGCCGACGGGCAGCGGGGCGTCCGCGGACGTGTTCACAGCCATGCGCCCGAGCGTATCGGCCGTCACCGACAATCCGGGGGTCCCGCCCCCCGGGGGCCGGAAAGGGCGGGGGCCGGGGAAAGGGCAGGCGGAGCGGCGGCGTACCCCTAGGCGGCGGCCCGCGGCCGCCCGCGCTGCGCGAACAGCACGACCGCTCCCACCCCCAGCCAGATCAGGCCCACCGCCTGTGCCGTGCCGGACGCCTCCGCGATCACCGCGACCGTGATCGCCGCACCCGCCACCGGCATCAGCACATGCCGCCACCACACCACCGGGCCACCCACCCGCCGCACCGCGAACCACCCCACCACGCTCGCGTGCAGCAAGGTGAAGGCCGTCAGCGCGCCGATGTCGACCACCGACACCAGGTGATCGATCCCGTCGTCGCGGCGCGCCGCCCACACCGCCGCGACCATCGTGACGACGGCCGAACACAGCAGCGCGACCCGCGGCACGCCCCCGTCCGTCCGGGCCAGCACCCGCGGCAGCCGCCGCTCACGTCCCATGGCGAACAACAGCCGGCCGGCCGCCGCCTGTCCGGCCAGGGCGGCGAACGCGGCCCCGATCGCCTTGCTGACCGCCACCAGATCGTGCAGCCAGGTACCGACGGACACGTCCACGGCGTCATAGAACGCCGACCCCTGCCGACCGGGATCGGCGGCCAGTTCGGCGGACGACACCGGCTCCAGCAGCGCCACCAGATACGTCTGCGTCACGAACAGCACGCCGGCCAGCGCCAGGCAGAACAACAGGGCCCGCGCGACCTTCTCCGAGCCCCCGGTGACCTCCTCCGCGAAGCTCGCGATCGCGTCGAAGCCCAGATAGGACAGGACGGCCACCGACACCGCGCCGATCACCGCGGACAGCGCGAACGCCCCCTGCGAGCCGTCTCCGCTCAACGGCGACAGCCAGCCGCGCTCCGCACCGTCGCGCGCGAGGACCACCACCGCGGACACCACGAAGACGACCAGGACGACGATCTCCAGCGCCAGCACCAGGAAGCCCACGCGGGCCGCCGCCCGCACGCCCCACAGGTTGAGCAGGGTGGTGATCACGACCGCGAGCGCCGTCCACACCCACCGGGAGACCTCCGGGACCAGCGCGTTCATCGCGATGCCGGAGAACAGGTACGCCACGGCCGGGATCAGGACGTAGTCCAGCAGCGCCATCCAGCCGGCCACGAACCCGGTCTTCTCGCCGAGCGCCACGCGCGCGTAGGCGAACACCGAGCCCGCCTGGGGGACCACCCGCACCATCTGCGCGTATCTGAAAGCGGTGAACGCCATGGCGACCGTCGCGACGACGTAGACCAGCGCCACCGCTCCGTGCGACTTCGCGTCCAAGGTGCCGAAGATGCCGACCGGCGCCATGGGCGCGATGAACAGCAGCCCGTAGACGACCAGGTCGCGGAAGCGCAGGCTGCGCCGCAGGTGTCCGGGGCCCTCCCGGGCCGGACGGTCCTGGGTGCCGGTGTCGGCGGTCTCGGACATCAGTGCCTCCGCGCGTCGGGTCCTGGCCACCCCCCTCGGCTCACCGCCGGTCCGCCCAGTCTCCCCAAAGCGGTGATCTCCGACCCGTCGGGCGCGGCCTTACGATGGGACGCATGACTGCTTCGCCTGGCCGCCGCCGTGTCCTGCTCGCCGCCCCCCGGGGCTACTGCGCGGGTGTCGACCGTGCCGTGATCGCCGTCGAGAAGGCCCTGGAGCAGTACGGGGCGCCGGTCTACGTCCGGCACGAGATCGTCCACAACAAGTACGTCGTGCAGACCCTGGAGCGAAAGGGCGCCGTCTTCGTCGAGCGGACGGAGGAGGTCCCCCCGGGCAACATCGTCATGTTCTCCGCGCACGGCGTCGCCCCCGTCGTCCACGAGGAGGCCGCGCGCGGGCGACTGGCCACCATCGACGCCACCTGCCCCCTGGTCACCAAGGTCCACAAGGAAGCCGTCCGCTTCGCCAGCGAGGACTACGACATCCTCCTGATCGGGCACGAGGGCCACGAGGAGGTCATCGGCACCTCCGGCGAGGCCCCCGAGCACATCCAGCTCGTCGACGGCCCCGAGGACGTCGCCAAGGTGGAGGTCCGCGATCCGTCGAAGATCGTGTGGCTCTCCCAGACCACCCTCTCGGTCGACGAGACCATGGAGACGGTCGACGCCCTCAAGGAGAAGTTCCCGCAGCTCATCTCCCCGCCCAGCGACGACATCTGCTACGCCACGCAGAACCGTCAGCTCGCGGTGAAGCAGATGGGCGCGGAGGCGGAGCTGGTGATCGTGGTCGGCTCCCGCAACTCCTCCAACTCCAAGCGGCTCGTCGAGGTCGCCAAGCTCGCCGGCTCCCGCGAGGCCTACCTGGTCGACTTCGCGAGCGAGATCGACGAGGCGTGGCTGGAGGGCGTGACCACGGTGGGTGTCACCTCCGGCGCCTCCGTCCCGGAGGTCCTCGTCGAGGAGGTCCTGGCCTGGCTCACCGAGCGTGGCTACGGGGACGTCGAGCTCGTCAAGGCGGCCGAGGAGCACATCACCTTCTCGCTGCCCAAGGAGCTCCGCCGTGACCTGCGCGAGGAGGCGGCGGCCCTGGCGGCCCAGCGGGGCGGCAGCGGTACGGCGTCCGAGGCCGCGTCCGGCACGTCGTCCGATGCGGTGTCCGGTCCGGCGGACAGCTGACCGACACCTCGGCCGAGTGAGTGACTGTCAGTCGACCGTCGTAACGTAGGGCCATGCAGATCTTCGGCGTGGACATCGGCGGTTCCGGGATCAAGGGTGCCCCGGTGGATTTGGACAGGGGCGACCTGGCTCAGGAGCGCCACAAAGTGCTCACCCCGCACCCGGCCACGCCCGAGGGCGTGGCCGACGGCGTGCGGCAGGTCGTCGAGCACTTCGAGTGGACCGGACCGGTGGGCCTGACCTTCCCGGGCGTGGTCACCGGCGGCTCCACGATCCGTACGGCGGCCAACGTCGACAAGAGCTGGATCGACACGGACGCGCGTGCCCTCTTCAGCGAGCGGCTGGGCGGTCTGCCCGTGACGGTGGTCAACGACGCGGACGCGGCGGGCGTCGCGGAGGTGTCCTTCGGCGCCGGCCGCGACCGCAGCGGCACGGTGATCCTGCTGACGTTCGGCACGGGCATCGGCAGCGCCCTCTTCGTCGACGGCGTCCTGATCCCCAACACCGAGCTCGGCCACCTGGAGCTGCACGGGCACGACGCCGAGAAGCGCGCCTCCAGCAAGGCCAAGGAGGACGGCGAGCTGACCTGGGAACACTGGGCCCGCCGGGTCACGAAGTACCTCGCCCACGTCGAGATGCTCTTCTCGCCCGAACTGTTCATCATCGGCGGCGGCGTCAGCCGCAAGGCCGACAAGTTCCTGCACCTCATCGAAGGCATCCGGGCGGAGATCGTCCCGGCCGAACTGCAGAACAACGCGGGCATCGTGGGAGCGGCGATGCGGGCGGCGAAGAGCGAGTAGCCCCCGGCCGCCCGGCTGCCTGCCCGACCTCCAGCCCGGCCGCCCGGCCGCCTGGTAGCCGGTCGGCCCAGTGGCCGACGGCGGTGGTGGTGCTCGGCGCTCGGCGGTGGTGCCGTCGGCGGCGGCGGGTCGCGGCTAGTGGTGGTTTGCGGTCTGTCGGCGGGCCGCTGCCCGGCGCAGTCCGCGCGCCAGGATGGCGGCTCCTGCCACGAGCGTTCCGGCGTACAGCCAGCCGACCTGTGTGGCCAGTGCCGTCACCAGGCCCAACAGCCGCGCCCCGACGCCGTTCCCGCCCTCCGACACGGGCAGCAGTCCCACGGCGAAGGCGATCGGCACGACGACCGGCGCGGACAGCAGGTCGCCCCCGCGCACCCACAGGGCCGTCAGCAGGCACACCGGCAGGAACAGCACGCTGTACACCGTCAGTGAGGCACCGAACAGCAGCTGGTCCAGGCAGCCGATGCCGAACATCAGCACCCCGCTGAACAGCCCGCCGCCGAGTCCGGTGAGCCGGGGGTTCGGCATCCGGCGCGCCGTCCGCCCTGTCCGCGCCGCCCGTTCCAGGGGCGGCGCGGGCCGTCGCCCGGCGGGGGCGGGACGGGGTCCGCCGGAGCGCGGGGCGCCGGCCCGGCCGGGGCCACCCGCCGGGCGCGGCTGCTTGCGGCCCGGATCCCGACCGGCCTGGGGCGGCAGGGGTGGTGGGTCGCGGCGGGTGCCTTGGGCCGGGGGGCGCGTCCTGTGTTGCTCCACCGGACCAACTTAGGTCGGTTTATGTGCCGAATCGGGTGTCGGACACGCCGTGGGGCCGAGCTTGGCCATGCGTTCGACAGGTCCGCCGGGGCGGCGCCGGGCACGCCGTAAACTGGTGGACCGGTCAGCTCTCTGGCCCCTGGCCCTCTCACTCCGGGAACTGGCCTTCCGGCCCTCTCACCACGGGAAGTCGCAACGTGTCGCTCACGATCGGAATCGTCGGTCTGCCGAATGTCGGCAAGTCGACCCTGTTCAACGCCCTGACCAAGAACGACGTGCTGGCGGCCAACTACCCGTTCGCCACGATCGAGCCGAACGTTGGCGTGGTCGGCGTCCCGGACGCCCGCCTCACGAAGCTGGCCGAGATCTTCTCCTCGCAGCGGATCCTCCCGGCGACCGTCGACTTCGTCGACATCGCGGGCATCGTGCGCGGCGCGAGCGAGGGTGAGGGCCTGGGCAACAAGTTCCTGGCGAACATCCGCGAGTCCGACGCGATCTGCCAGGTCATCCGCGCCTTCAAGGACGAGAACGTCGTCCATGTCGACGGCAAGGTCTCGCCCAAGGACGACATCGAGACGATCAACACCGAGCTGATCCTCGCGGACCTCCAGACGATCGAGAAGGTCCTGCCGCGCCTCCAGAAGGAGTCGCGGATCAAGAAGGAGGTCGCGGCGAAGGTCGCGGCGGTCGAGGCGGCGCAGGCGATCCTGGAGAAGGGCGACACCCTCTTCTCCGCGGGCATCGTCCAGGGCTCCGGGCGCGAGGAGCTCCTGCACGACCTGCACCTGCTCACCACCAAGCCCTTCCTGTACGTCTTCAACGTCGACGAGGACGAGCTGGTCGACGAGGAGTTCAGGGCCGAGCAGAGCGCGCTGGTCGCCCCGGCCGAGGCGATCTTCCTCAACGCCAAGCTGGAGCAGGACCTCGCCGAGCTGGACGAGGAGGACGCGATGGAGCTGCTGGAGTCGGTCGGCGCCGATGAGCCCGGCCTCGCCACCCTCGCCCGCGTCGGCTTCAACACCCTGGGCCTCCAGACGTACCTCACGGCCGGCCCCAAGGAGTCCCGCGCCTGGACCATCAAGAAGGGCGCCACCGCGCCCGAGGCCGCCGGTGTCATCCACACCGACTTCCAGAAGGGCTTCATCAAGGCGGAGGTCATCTCCTTCGCCGACCTGGTGGAGACCGGCTCGGTCGCCGAGGCCCGAGCCAAGGGCAAGGCCCGCATGGAAGGCAAGGACTACGTCATGCAGGACGGCGACGTGGTGGAGTTCCGCTTCAACGTCTGACGCTATGTCAGTACCTGTGCCCGACCCGCCTGTTGCTGGGTCGGGCACAGCTGTGTGTCCGCAGTGGGTCCTCGATCCCGCGATGCGGTGACAGCGTTTGGCCGGGCGGCATGGCGGCGACGCGGTCTCAGACCTTGACGACCTCCACGGAAGGGCCGCACAGGAGTGTCAGATCCTCGGGGTCGGAGGTGAGGACGGTGACCGGTTGGGGCGCGTTGCGGGCGATGGCGGCGAGAACGGCATCGATGGCGTACTTGTGGCCGTGAAGGTGATGGGTGCGAAGGAGGACGGCGGCCCGGTCGGTGATCTCCTTGGTGACGTCGTGGACGTCGACGCGGGAGAGGACCCACTTGATGCGGGCCGGGTGAATGCGCTCGTAGTCGGCCTCAAGCGTGGTCATGGCGCTGGTGGCGACTCGGACGCCCTCCTCCGACGCCGCCTGGACCAGGGCCACGACGGTGCGGTCCTTGCGATAGAGCTTCGAGAGTCCTTCGCTGTCGAGCAGGAGGGTGCCGGGCATCAGGCGGCGGCCCCGCCGGCCTGCCGGTGGTCGTGGCGCAGCAGCGCCCGGGCGGCCTCGACCTCCTCGCGGGTGAGAGCCTCGTTGTCGGTCTCGAAGTCGGCGACGATCTCCCGCAGCTTGTCCATGGCGACCCTCTGTTCGAGAGCCTCGGCGACGTAGGCGGAGAAACCGCCGGGCCCGACATGGGCGCGTACGGCCTCGGCGAGATCCTCGGGCAGGCTGATCGAATACTTCCTACTACCGCTCATGGTGCTGATCCTACCGGCGGTCGTAAGCCTGGGGGTGTGAATGACTGACCCGAGGTTCGGTCGGTCCGCAGGGAGCTGCGAACGCTCATCGAGGCCGGGTGTGGGCGGTGGGAAGATGCGGGGAGGGCCAGAGAGGGGCGGGAAGCGTGGGGCGTGGCGAACGGGACACGGTCGCGAGGGGAGCGCGATTGTATGAGGCGGCGCAGGCAGTGGTCGGTGACCACGGAAGGGCGGTGGAGGCGGTACGGGCGGCACTGAAGCCGATCCACGACGCGGCGGTGAAGCAGGAGCTCGACGCCATTCCCGTCGCCCGGCTGCAGGACGTCACCGAAGGGCGGCTGCGGCTGGGGAGCGTCGAGGAGAGCGGACTGCGCACCCTGGGCAGTGTGCTCGAAGCGGGCCCCTATCGGCTGCGGCAGATTCCCGGTGTAGGGCAGCGCACCGTCGACCAGATGCTCGCCGCCGCCCGCCGGCTCTCCGAGGCCGTGCACGAGACCGTGGCCGTCCACATCGACGTGGACCGGCCGGAACCGAGCACCACCGCGCTCGTCGTGGCCCTGCACGTCCTGGTGGAGGCCGGGCCGGACGCCCGGCGTGCGGTCGACAAGGCCACCGCCCTGGCGGAACGCCTCGGTCCGTTGCTGGCCGACGCGAAACCCGCCGCCGGAAGGGTCCGGATGCTTCTGGCCGGCCGGGAGAAGAAGGCTCGCGCGTGGGCGGCGGTCGCCGAGACCCGGTCGCTGGTGGACGAGGCGGAGCAGGCCGGCCTGCCGGAACTGCTCGCCCAGGCGTCGGTGGACCTGCTCCGGGGGCTCTCGTCCGACGTCGTGGCCTGGGTGGACTTCGAACTCCGCTCCGCCGAGTACTACAGCCTGCTCGCCGAGATCTCCGGGCGGTCGCCGGACACGGCTGCCGCAGAGGGCTTTCTGCCGGACGAGATCGCGGAGCGGGTACGGACCCAGCACCTCGACGACACGCACCGGCGGGTCTCCCTGCGCGGTTACCAGGCATTCGGCGCGCGTTTCGCGCTTGCGCAGCGCAAGGTGATACTCGGCGACGAGATGGGCCTCGGGAAGACCATCCAGGCGATCGCCGTCCTCGCCCACCTTGCCGCCGAGACGCGGAGTCACTTCATGGTCGTCTGCCCGGCGAGCGTCCTCGTGAACTGGACACGGGAGATCGAGGCCCGCAGCGCCCTGCGCGTCATGGTGCTCCACGGTCCCGACCGGCACTATGCGTTCGCCGACTGGAAGGGACGGGGCGGCGTCGGGGTGACCACGTTCGACGCGCTGCGCGGCTTTCCGGCACCGGGCGGTGGGGAAGTCGGGCTGCTGGTGGTCGACGAAGCGCACTCCGTGAAGAACCCGAAGGCCAAGCGGTCCCAAGCGGTCGGCCTGTGGGCGGAGCGTTGCGAGCGCGCCCTTTTCATGACCGGAACCCCGATGGAGAACAGGGTCGTGGAGTTCCGCAACCTGGTCCGGATGCTCGACGGCGATGTCGCGGACTCCCTCGGTGAACGGGACGCGTTGGCCGGATCGGTCGCCTTCCGCAAGGCTGTGGCCCCGGTCTACCTGCGGCGCAACCAGGAGGACGTGCTGACGGAACTCCCGAGCCTTCAGCAGACCGACGAGTGGGAGGAGCTGAGCGCTTCGGACGAGGAGGCGTACCGCGAAGCCGTGCGCGCGGGCAACTTCATGGCCATGCGCAGGGCCGCTTACCTGCGCCCCGAGAAGTCGGCCAAGCTGGACCGGCTCCGGGAGATCGTTCAGGAGGCCGGCGAGAACGGGCAGAAGACGGTGGTCTTCTCCAACTTCAAGGACGTGCTGGGCGTGGTGAAGGAGGCCCTCGCGGCCGGGACCGCCAGGGCCACTCCGGTGTTCGGTCCGCTGACCGGCGGCGTCCCGGCCCAGCGTCGCCAGGAGATCGTCGACGACTTCGCCGGTGTCCAGGGTCCGGCGGTGCTCCTGGGACAGATCCAGGCAGCGGGCGTCGGCCTCAACATGCAGGCTGCCTCCGTCGTCGTCATCTGCGAACCCCAGATCAAGCCGACCATCGAACATCAGGCGGTGGCCCGGGCCCATCGTATGGGCCAGGTCAGGCCGGTTCGTGTGCACCGTCTCCTCGCCACCGGAGGCGTGGACGAACGCATGGTGAAGATGCTGGAGACCAAGACGCGCCTGTTCGATGCCTATGCCCGCCGCAGCGCCGTGGCCGAAGCCACCCCGGACGCGGTCGACGTGTCCGACACCGAGTTGGCACGTCGGATCGTCGAGGAGGAACAGGCACGTCTGGGTATGACGGACGAGAGGCCCACGTCATCCGAGTGAGGGTGTCCTCCGGTCCGTAGCCAGTCCGCGGGACACCCGTGAACGGCCGTCGGGAGCCAACGCATGCCAACCGAGAAGTCCCAGTTCAGGGCCCTAGATGGGGCTCCGCCGCAGGTCAGGATCAGTCCGCAGACGTTCCGCTTCAACGTGTAGGCGTTCGGACGCTCCGCGCCGGGCGATTCGTCGGGCGGACAGGTCAGAAGGGGCCGGGCTCATGGAGCCCGGCCCCTTCTGCGTACCCGTACTGCCACCGCGTCGGTGCCGACCTGTCAGTCACGCCGGGGCGGAGTGAGCTTGTCGAGATTCAGGCTGATCTCGAAGGGCACGGGGCGCTCCAGGACGCCCCGGAAGATACCGGCGGGTGCGTAGGCGCCGGTCGGTTCGTCGAGTTCGTAGACGTGGACCACAGGCGCGCCGTCCTCGTCCTCGATGCACCAGTAGTGCGGGATTCCGGCTTCCGCGTACTTGCGGAGCTTCACGGTGCGATCGCGGTGGGCGGATTCGGGGGAGACGACCTCGATCACGAGCCGCACCTCGTCCGGTGCGAACCAGGTGCGGTCTCCGTCGTAGTCGGCCGTCGTCAACAGCAGATCCGGTTCGGGCCGGTTCCGTGCGTCCAGCTTTATGGTCATCTCGCGGCCGACCCTGACATCGGCGGGCGCCTGCTCCATAAGAGCGACGGTGAGCATGGTGACGAGGTGGCCATGCCACCAGCGCTGGGGCGACATCATGAAGACGAGGGCTCCGTCGATGAGCTCGGTGTGGCGGGGCGCCTCGGGGAGGCGGTCCAGGTCCTCCGCGAGCCAGCCTTCCTCGCGCGGCGGGCGCATCCAGTCGGGCAGTGCGGTCATGGGTCAACCCTAGCGATCGCGGCCGTCACGAGGGGTGTCGTCCGCAGTGACCTCGTGCGACGGCATCCGGCCACCCTTCCCGGTCGGGTCGGTCTGGTCGATCCGGGGGACGGCGACGAAGAGGTTCTCGCCGGCCGTGTCGACCGTGGTCCGCAGTTCGCGGGACGGTCGGGACACCCGTCGGAGGCCGACGCAGGCGCTGGGCGGAGGTACTGGCGGAAGTGCTGGTCAGAGGTGTGGGAAGGGCGCCTGGGCAGGGCGGGCTCACGGGCTCTGCCG
The DNA here is from genome assembly GCF_045041255.1 of Streptomyces sp. NBC_00080. Lineage (NCBI taxonomy): Bacteria > Bacillati > Actinomycetota > Actinomycetes > Kitasatosporales > Streptomycetaceae > Streptomyces > Streptomyces sp. NBC_00080. The sequence continues at coordinate 3,503,977 of NZ_CP108235.1, read as the reverse complement.
GCCTCCTCGGGGTGTCGGTCCGGGGCTCGATAGGGCAGGGATAGCCGCTTCGGTTCGGGCGGATAGCGGTGGGCGCAAGAGTGTTTCTCGTCAAGCCACCCCCCACCGGATCGTGAGGACCTGAAGATGACCGAAACCCAACTCCGCCCGGCGTCGGGGGAGGTGACGTCACCGGATGCCGCCGTGCTCAGCGCGGTCGTGAAGCGGTTCGCCAACGCCAAGGGCGAGGAGTTCACCGCTGTGGACGGGCTGGACCTGCGGATCCGGCGCGGCGAGGTCGTGGCGTTTCTCGGACCGAACGGCGCGGGCAAGACGACCACGATCGACATGCTCCTGGGCCTCACCCGGCCCGACTCGGGGCAGGTGGAGCTGTTCGGCGAGGCGGCGCAGCAGGCGGTGCGCGCCGGCCGGGTGGCCGCGGTCCTGCAGAGCGGCGGACTGCTGCCCGACCTGACCGTCGAGGCCACCGTACGGATGCTCGGCTCGCTGCACCCCGGCGCCGACCCGGAGACCGTGATGAGCAGGGCCGGCGTCACCAGGCTGCGGGACCGCCGGGTCTCCGAGTGCTCCGGCGGTGAGCAGCAGCGGCTGCGGTTCGCGATCGCGCTGCTGTCGAACCCGGAGTTCCTGGTGCTGGACGAGCCGACCGCCGGGATGGACGTGGCGGCCCGCCGCGAGTTCTGGGCCACCGTCCGCGAGGACGCCCGACACGGCATGACGGTCCTGTTCGCCACGCATTACATGGAGGAGGCCGACCAGTTCGCCGACCGGGTGGTGATGGTCGACCAGGGGCGGGTCGTCGCCGACGGGTCCGCCTCCTCGGTCCGCACCCGTATCAGCGGCCGTACCGTCTCCGCGCTGATCAGCCCGCAGGACGCGGCCTCGGTGGCCGGCTCGCCGTCCGTCCGGTCGGTCGCGGTCCGCGGCGATCGCCACTACTTCGACGCCACCGACTCCGACGCCCTGCTGCGGCTGCTCGTCACCCGGACCTCCGCCACCGAGATCGAGGTCGCGCCCCGAAGCCTCGAAGAGGCCTTCATGGCCATCACGCAAGCCGGCCGCACCGGCCAGGAGGGCCCGCGATGACCACCTTGACCGCGCCGCCCGCCCGCCCGCGCGCCTCCTCGTTCAGCGGAGTCAACCCCACCTTCGTCCGCTACGAGCTGGCCCGCCGCTTCAACCGTCAGACCACGATCTTCACCCTCCTCCTCCCGGCCGTCCTCTACCTCGCCCTGTTCCGTACCGCGCCGGCCCACGGCACGCTGCCGCACGGCAACTTCGCCGCCTGGATGATGATCGGCCTCGCCGTGTACGGGGCCGCGATGGCCGCCACCAGCTCCGCGGCCACCATCTCGGTCGAGAAGTCGGCCGGCTGGATGCGCACGATCGCGCTGAGCCCGCTCGCCCCGCCCGGATACCTGCTCGTCAAGGTCCTGTGCTCGGTGGTGATGGCCGCCGTGCCGGTGGCCATCGTCGGAGTGCTGGGCCTCGTCACCGGAGCGCACGCCGACGCCGAGGTGTGGGTGACGTCCCTGGTCGTCGCCTGGCTCGGGGCCGCGGTCTTCGCGGCGCTCGGCATCTCGCTGGGCCTGGCCCTCAAGCCCGACGTCGTGATGCACATGCCGGGGCTGACGATGACCGCGCTGGCCTTCCTCGGCAACCTGTTCATCCCGCTGAGCGGCACCATGCTCGAGATCTCGCGGTACACGCCGATGTACGGCGTCTCCACCCTCGCCCGCTACGCCCTCACCGACGGCTACAGCTTCAGCGGCGAGCACTCCAGCCTGGCGGGCGCCGTCTTCAACATCGTCGCCTGGTTCGCCGGGTTCGGCTTCATGGCCGTCCGCCGGTTCGCGAAGAGCACCGGCCGCCAGTAGCCCACCCCACCCGGCGCCGTTCCGCCTCACCTGGCTCCAACTCACGTCACCTCGCCCCACCTCGCCTCGCCTCACCGAAACCCATCCGCATCCCACCGCCCGCCGGCCCGAGCGCCGTGCGACGGGCTCAACACGAAAGGGGGATAGAACACATGTTCGCAATCATGGCGCCGGGTCAGGGCTCCCAGACCCCTGGCATGATGGCCGGCTGGCTGCGCGACCCGGTCCACGCCGAGCGCGTACGGGCCTGGTCCGAGGCCGCGGACTGCGATCTCGTCCACTTGGGCACCCGGGCCTCGGCCGCGGAGATCGCCCGCACCGAGAACACCCAGCCGCTGCTGGTCGCCCAGGGCCTGCTGGCCCACGAGGCGCTGGCGGCGGCGGGCACCGCGGTCGCGGCCGGGCACTCGGTCGGCGAGCTCACCGCCGCCGCCCACGCCGGAGTCCTCACACCCGTCGACGCGGTACGGCTGGCCGCGGTCCGTGGCCGGGCGATGGCCGCGGCCTGCGCCGAGGCACCCACCTCGATGGCGGCCGTGGTCGGCGGCGACGAGGCCCCGGTGCTGGAGCGGATCGCCGAACTCGGCCTGTACGCGGCCACGTTCAACGGTCCCGGCCAGATCGTGGCCGCCGGGCTCACCGAGCGCCTCCAGCAGCTGGCGGCGGCGCCCCCGCACGGGTCGACCGTCAAACCCCTGCCGGTCGCGGGCGCCTTCCACACCCCGTACATGGAGTCCGCGCGGCAGGCCTTCGCCGCCGCGGCCGCCGCCACCGACTTCGCGGCCCCCCGCGGTGCCCTGCTCTCCAACGCCGACGGCGAGGTGGTCGCCGACCCCGGGGAGGTCCGCCGACGGCTCGTCGAGCAGGTGGTCCGACCGGTGCGCTGGGACCTGTGCCTGGAGACCCTCGCCCGCCTGGCACCCGGGCTGACGGTGTCCCTGCCGCCCGCCCGCACCCTCGCCAACATCCTCAAGCGCCGCCACCCCGAACTCGACGTCCTCCCGGTCAACACGGCCCGCGACATCGGCAAGGCCCTCGTGCGCATCGGCGAGAGCACCCGTAAGGAGGAACCCGCCCATGCCGGTGTCTGACCTCTTCGAGCGCGCCCGCGCCGAGCGCCCCGACCACCCCGCGGTCGTCGACGGCGACGGCACCCTCACCTACGCCGAGCTCGGCGCGGACGTCGACCGCGCGGCCGGCTGGCTGCGGGCCCAGGGCATCGCCCCCGGGCAGCGGGTCGTCCACGCCGGTGGCAACGACCGCACCTTCCTTGCCCTCTTCCACGCCACCCTGCGGATCGGCGCCGTCTTCGTCCCCGTCCACCCCGACCTGACCGACCTCCAGGTCGCCGGCATCGTCGAGGACTGCTCGGCCGCCCTGGCGATCTGCCCGCCCGGCGCGGGGGAGCGGGCCGGCCGGACCGTCCCGGTCGGGCAGGCCCGGCAGGAGATCCGGGACGCCGCCGCCGACGGCTTCGCCGCCCGGATCCCGGACGACGGCGTCGCGATGCTGATCTACACCTCGGGCACCACCGGGCGCCCGAAGGGCGTCGTCTGCCCGCACCGGCAGATGATCGCGGCCGTCGAGGCCGTGGGCACCTGCCTCGGCTACACCGCGGACGACGTGGTGCTGTGCCGGCTCCCGCTCTCCTTCGACTACGGCCTCTACCAGGCCCTGCTCTGCGCCCGTACCGGCGGCACGCTCGTTCTCGCCGAACGCGGCGGCGACCGGGGCCTGTTGCGGACGATCGAGCGGCACGGTGTGACGGTCGTCCCGCTCGTGCCCTCGCTGGCCCAGATGCTGGCCCTGCTCCAGAGCAGGCTGCGGCGGCCCACCGGGGTGCGGCTGTTCACCAACACGGGTGCCCGACCGGGCCGGGCCGTCATGGCCGAACTCCTGGAGGTCTTCCCGGGGTCGGAGTTCGCCTCGATGTACGGCATGACCGAGTGCAAGCGCATCTCGATCCTCGACCCCGCCGAGTACGCCGCCCACCCCGACTCCGTCGGGCGGCCCATCCCCGGCGACCTGGTCCGGATCGTCGACGGCGACGGGCGGGAGCTCGGCCCCCGCGAGGTCGGCGAGATCGTCGTGGCCGGCGCCACCGTGATGGCCGGCTACTGGGGCATCCCGCTGGAGGCGCAGCACCGCTACGTCCGCGGCGCCGACGGCGCGCTGGAGCTCCACACCGGCGACCAGGGCTACCTCGACGAGGACGGCCGGCTCTACTTCGTCGGCCGCGACGACGACATGATCAAGCGGCGCGGGATCCGCCTCGGGCTGACCGAGATCGAGGACGCCGCCGAGCGGATCCCCGGCGTGATCGCGGCGGTGGCGCTCCGGCCCGAGACCGAGGACGCCCCCCTGCTCCTGGCCGTGCAGACCTCCCTGACGCCCGAAGAGGTCCGCGACCGGCTGCGGCTGCGCCTCGACCGGGCCCGGCTGCCCGACCGGATCGTCCCTCTCGACGCCGTACCGCTGACCGCGAACGGCAAACCGGACCGCAAGGCCGTCGAGCTGCTGGTCCGGGCCGACGACCCCCGCCCCATCGGACCGACGACACGACAGCCCACACAGACGAGGACCACCCATGAACCAGTCGCAGTTTGACCAGCTCGTCGAGGAGATCTGCGCCGTCACGGTCACCGACCCGCAGACCCCGCTCGTGGACCTCGGCGTGGACTCGCTCCAGACCATCGCCCTGGTGATGGCCGTCGAGGAGCAGTACGGCATCGAGATCGACCCCGAGGCGCTCGCCGACCCGGCGCTCACCTCCTCGGCCGGCCTGCTGGCTTGCGTGCAGGACCAGTTGGCCGCCGCACTGCCGGCCAGAACCGGGAGCTGACCGCCATGTGGACCGACACACGACCCGCGGTGGAGATGCCGCGACTGTTCGAGCGGGGCGGGGACCTGATCTCCTTCGCCGGGGGCCTGCCCGACCTGGACGTCCTGCCGCTGGACGTCCTCTCCGCCCAGCTCTCCCGGCTCCTGCGGCTCGGCGGGAAGCTCGCCCTGCAGTACACGACCCCGCATGTCGCGGGTGCCCTGGTGCCGGCGATCACCGACCTGATGGCTCGTGAGGGCGGGCGCACCCACCCCGAGAACCTGGTCCCGACCGGCGGCTCCCAGATGGGGCTGATGGCGGTGGCCCTGGGCCTCGCCGCCCCGGGGGAGACGGTCCTGTGCCAGACCCCCGCCTACCCGGGCGCCGCGGCCGCCTTCCGCACCGCCGGACTGCACCCGCACGCGGTGCCCGAGGACGCCGAGGGGCTCGACCCCGAGGGACTGCGCGAGACGGTGCGGCAACTGCGCGCCGACGGCCGCACCGCACGCCTCCTGTACTGCAACCCGACCTTCCAGAATCCGACCGGCGCGACCCTCTCCGTCGCCCGCCGGCAGGAACTGCTCGCCGTGGCCCGGGAGCTGGACCTGCTGATCGTCGAGGACAACCCCTACGGCCTGCTCGGCTTCGACGGGCGGACCACCGACACCCTCCAGGGCCTCGACCCCGACCGGGTGATCTATCTCGGCACCTTCTCCAAGGTGTTCGCGCCCGGGCTGCGCTGCGGCTGGATCGCGGCGCCGGCGGAACTCGCGAGCACCCTGCGCCGTACGACCGAGATCATGGCGCTGTCCCCGTCGGCGCTCGCCCAGGCGGCGCTCGCCGCGTTCCACACCCGGTCCGGCTGGACCGACCTCGTCGACGCCTACCGGGCGAGCTACCGGGAGCGGTCGACGCTGATGGCCGACGCGCTGGACGCCGAACTCGGCACCGACGGGCCCTGGTCGTGGCAGCGGCCGGACGGCGGCTTCTACATCTGGCTGCGGCACCGCGACGGCGTCGACACGAACACCTTCGCCGACGCGGCGGCCGAGCACGGGGTCTCCTTCGTGCCCGGCTCCCACTTCGGCATCGGCGGGGAGAACGCCGACGCGCTCAGGCTGTGCTTCAGCCACGTGCCGAAGAAGCGGATCGCCGAGGGGATCTCCCGGCTGGCGGCCGCGCTCGGCCAACGGGCGGCGGAAGGGGCGGCGGCATGACCGGCACGCTCGAAGCGACCCGCACGCTCGACTGGACGGCCTTCGGACCGTCGTACCGGCTGGGCGACAGCGCCTGGCGGGTGTGGGGCGTCGGACTGCTCCGCAGCGCGGGCTTCCCGGTCTCCGGCCTCGGCCTGATCGGCGGACCGCGCGCCGCCCACGCGGCGCGGCTGCTGGAGGCCGGCGGCGGGACGGACGGGCAGGAGGCCTTCAGCGCCGCCTACCGCGCCGACACCGACGCCGAGGCCGGGCGGCTGGCCCGGCTCGCCACCGACGACAAGGTGCGCACCGCCATCGCCTGGCAGAACCGCACCGTCTACCAGATCCTCGACTCCCTCGCCGCGCGCAAGGGCAAGGAGTCCAAGCGCCGGCAGCGGGAACGCACTCTCGCCATGTACTGGCTGCGGTACTGCGCCAAGGCCGACACCATCGGCTTCTTCGGCCCCGGGGCGTGGATCTCCGTCGGGCAGGGGCAGCGCGCCGTCGATCTCGATGTCGGCCCCTCGCTGACCTCGCGCAGCCGTACCTTCCTCGAACGCTGGACGGTGGCCGCGCTGGCCGACTGGATGGCCGGGCAGCCGGGCGCCCGCTGGTGGTTCCCGCCGATGCTGCGGCCCGACGTGCACCTCGACGGCGACCGGCTCGTCATGCAGGGCGGCCGTACGGTGCGGCTGCGCGAGGACGACGTCCGGGTGCTGCGCCTGGTGGACGGCGACCGCGGCGGCGAGGCCATCGCCGAGGCGACCGGCTGGGATCCGGCGACGGCGCGGGAGCGGGTGGAGAAGGTCCTGACCCGGCTGCTGCGGCAGCGGGTGCTGACCTGGGACGCCAACATCCCCGTCGACGTCCGTGCCGAGGAGGTGCTGCGCCGGCGGGTGGCCGGAATCGGCGACCCGGAGCTGTTCGTCCGCTTCGACGCGGTCCTCACCGGACTCGACCGGCTGCGCGACGGCATCGACCGCGCGTCGAGCGCCGAGGAGCTCGTGGCGGCGCTCGACCGGCTCGACGAGTTCTTCGTCCGGACGACGGGACAGTCGGCCTCCCGCGACGAGGGCAAGGCGTACGCCGGCCGCACGCTCTGCTACCAGGACTCCCTCCGGGACTGCCGGATGGACCTGGGGCGGGACTTCCTGGACGGGATCGCCCGTCCGCTGGCCCTGGTCGCGGACGCGGCGGACTGGTTCGGCAACCGGCTCGCCGAGCTGGTGGAGGCGGAGGTCGCCGGGTTCGTCCGCAAGGCCGCGGCCCGCCGCCGCGGGGACGTCACCCTCGCCGACGTGTGGACGCAGGTGCTCGGGCTGTTCTGGGGCGACCACGCCACCCCGGTGCAGACCGCGACCCGTGAACTCGCCGAGAAGTGGCGCGAGGTGCTGAACCTGGCCGAGGCACAGCGGGCCCCGGTCCGCCTGTCGGTGACCGACCTCCAGGAGCGGGCCCGCGAGGTCTTCGCGACCGGTCCGGTGCGCTCACCCCATCTCGCCGTGCACAGCCCCGACCTGCAGGTGGTGGCCCGGTCCGTCGACGCCTTCAACGCCGGCGACTACACCACCGTCCTCGGCGAACTGCACGCCTGCCTGGCCACGCTGGACCTGCCGTTCCTCGACTGGACCACCGACGCCGGCTCGCTGCGGGACAAGGTGAACGCGGCGATCGGCGCCCGGCGCCTGGTGCCGCTGCTGCCGGTCGAGTGGAAGCGCAACAGCGGCCGTATGGTGCCCGCCCCGATCGGCGCCGGCGACCGGCTGATCGGCTTCACCCGGGCCCCGTACGACGACCGCGCCCGCGTCGATCCGGCGGTCTCCGTGGGCCTGGCGGAGCAGGACGGCACGGTCACCGCGACCACCCCCGACGGGGGTGTCTGGAGCATCGCCGAGCTGCTCGCGGTGCCCGTCGCGATCATCGCCGCGGACGCCTTCAAGATCGGCCTGGACCGGCCGCACGCCCCGCGCGTGAGCCTCGACGACCTGGTCCTGTTCCGGGAGACCTGGCGACTGCCGGCCGCCGGAACGGCCCTGCCCGACAAGGCCGAGCGGGAGCGCGACTATCTCGCCGTCCGCCGGTGGGTGGCCGAACACGCCCTGCCCGACCTGCTCTTCGTCAAGTTCCCCGAGGAGACCAAGCCGTCCCTCGTCGACTTCACCAGCCCGACGCTGGTGCTGTCCTTCGCCAACCTCGTCCGGGCCGCGCGCCGGCTCGACCCCGACGCCGTCATCACCCTCAGCGAGCCGCTGCCGGCTCCGGAGGACTCCTGGCTGCCGGACGCCGACGGCGAGCGCTTCGTCAGCGAACTGCGGCTCCAGATCAGCAGAAAGGTGCCGGAATGACCGTCCTCGCCTCCGACGGCGCGGCCCTCGCGGTCCGTGCCACCCGCACCCGGGACCCCGACATCGTCGCGACGATCGGCGGCACCCCGCTGGTCGCCCTCGACCGCCTGTTCCCGCCCGCACGGTTCCAGGTGTACGCCAAGTGCGAGCGCTTCAACCCCGGTGGCTCGATCAAGGACCGCGCCGCCAAGTCGATGATCGAGCACGCCATCCGGACGGGGAAGCTCGTCCCCGGCGTGTCCACGGTCGTGGAGTCCTCCTCCGGCAACCTGGGCATCGCCCTCGCCCAGCTGTGCAACTTCTACCGGCTGAACCTGATCTGCGTGATCGACCCGCGCACCACCCCGCAGAACGCCGCCATCATGCGGGCGTACGGCGCCAAGGTCGAGGTCGTCGACCGCGACCCGGCCACCGGCGAGTACCTGCCGGCCCGGATCGAGCGGGTGCGGTCGCTCCTGGCGAGCGTCCCGGACGCCTACTGGCCCAACCAGTACGCCAACGAGCACAACTCACGGGCCCACCACCACACCATGCGGGAGATCCACGAGGCCCTCCCGGGCGGCCCCGACCACCTGTTCCTCGCGGCGGGCACGACCGGGACGCTGCGCGGCTGCGCCGAGTACATCCGCGACCACGGCCTGGCCACGAACGTGGTGGCGGTGGACGCGGTCGGCAGCGTCATCTTCGGCCCGCCGGAGCCGTGGGAGCTCACCCACCGGCGCACGATTCCCGGACACGGGGCGGCGGTCGTGCCCCCGCTGCTGCGGCCGGGCCTCGCGGACCGGATCGTCAAGGTCACCGACTTCGACTGCGTACGCGGATGCCGGCAGCTGCTCGCCCAGGAGTCCATCCTCGCCGGCGGCTCCTCGGGTGCCGTCGTGGCCGCCCTCCAGGCCGCCGCGTCCTGGATCGAACCGGGCGCGACCTGCGTGGCCGTCCTTCCCGACGGCGGCGACCGCTACCTCGACACCGTCTACTCCGACTCCTGGGTCGAGGACCGCTTCAAGGAATTCCCGCTCACCGACGACAACACCGTTCCCGACACCACCGACCACGAAAGGAGTCAGTCATGAGGATCCTCGGTCGCGACGACGTCGAAGTGGCCCTGAAGGGCCTCGGACCCGCCGTCCTCGACGCGGTCCGCAGCGCCTACGTGCTGCACGGCCAGGGCCACTCGCAGGTGCCGTTCTCCAGCTTCCTGCGCCCGCCGCGGCCCGCCGGCTCGCGCATCATCTCCCTGCCCGCCTACCTGGGCGGCCCGGAGCCCGTGATGGGCCTGAAGTGGATCTCGTCCTTCCCGGCCAACGTCGAGCGGGGTCTCCAGCGGGCCTCCTCCGTCCAGGTGCTCAACGACCTCGACACCGGATATCCGCAGGCCCTGCTGGAAGGCAGCCAGATCTCGTCCTCCCGGACCGCGGCGAGCGCCGCCCTCGCCAGCGGCGCGCTGCACGGCTCCCGTCCGGTGCGCACGGCCGGGCTCATCGGCTGCGGCACCATCAACCAGCGGGTCCTCGCCTTCCTCACCCTGACCCACCCCGAGCTGGAGACCGTGGTGCTCCAGGACGTGGTCCCGGGCCGTGCCGAGGTGTTCGCCGCCGAACTGGAGTGCGAGTACCCGGGGATCACCTTCCGCACCGGTGACGTGGCCGCGGCGCTCGGCGCCGAGACGGTGAGCATCGCGACCACCGACTCGACGTACTGGCTCGACCTGGCCGACCACCCCGACCGCCCGTCCCGCCAGGTGATCCTGCACCTGTCGCTGCGCGACCTGAGCACCGGCTCGGTGCTCGGCGCGTACAACGTGGTCGACGACATCGAGCACGCCGTCCGTGAGCGGACCTCCCTGCACCGGGCCGAGCAGGAGACCGGGCACCGGGAGTTCGTGCACGCAGAGATCGCCACCGTGCTGGGCTGCTCCGAGCCGCCGGCCACGGACGGCACGATCGTCTTCTCGCCCTTCGGGCTCGGCATCCTCGACCTCGCGGTCGCCCAGGCGGTCCTCAAGGCCGCCACCGCGGCCGGCCTCGGCACCGAGGCCGCCGGGTTCGACCCGGGCAGCCACCGCGTCACCGCGGCGATGGCGGGGAGGGCCGCATGAGCACCTTCTTCGCCGAGGGCACCAAGGCCCTCGTCACCGGCGCCTCGCGCGGCATCGGCGCGGCGATCGCGCTCACCCTGGCCGAGCACGGCTGCGACGTGGCCCTCAACTACCGCTCCAACGAGGCGAAGGCCGAGGAGGTCGCCGAGCGGATCCGCGAACTCGGCCGGGAGGCCCTGCCGGTCCGGGCGGACGTCTCCGACGAGGCCCAGGTCGCCGCCATGTACAAGCAGCTGAAGGCGGCCTGGGGGCGTCTCGACGTCGCCGTCCTCAACTCCGGTGTCACCGCCGACGGTCACCTGGCCGCCATGAGCTCCGCCAAGTGGCAGGAGGTCATCGGGACCAATCTGACCGGCACCTTCTACACCGCTCGCGAGGCGACCAAGCAGATGTACGCGAGCGGCGGCGCGATCGTCTTCATCGCCTCCACCAGCGGCATCGCCGGCCGGGCCGGCCAGGCCAACTACGCCGCCAGCAAGGGCGGGGTGATCGCCATGGCCAAGACGCTGTCGTACGAGGTCGCCCCGCGCGGCATCCGGGTCAACGTCGTCGCGCCCGGGTTCATCGACACCGACATGGTCAAGAAGGTGCCGCCGGCCCACATGAAGGAGGCCCTCCAGGTCATCCCGATGGGGCGCATGGGCACCGCGGCCGAGGTGGCCCAGGCCGCCGCCTTCCTGGCCGCTCCCGCCGCCTCCTACATCACCGGCAAGGTGCTCACCGTCGACGGCGGGATGATCCCCAACTAGCCATCAGAAAACAGTAGTTGCACACCATTTATCCCTCTGTGAAAGGAAGCACCGTGTCCGTCGCCACCTTCGAGGACATCCGCACCCAGGCCGAGACCCGCCTGGAGAAGAACATGAAGGTCAAGTCGATGATCATCGACCGCCTTGGCCTGGACGTCGAGCCCGCCGTCGTCTCCGACAACCAGCCGCTGTTCGGCCGCGGTCTGGAGATGGACTCGCTGGACACCCTGGAGATCGTCGTCATGGTCAACAACGAGTACGACGTGCTGATCAGCGACGACGACTTCGAGGCCTTCGGCTCCATCAACGCCCTGGTCGACTTCATCGAAGCCCGCGAGGTCTGAGCATGACGATCGCCTCCGAGGCCCCCGCGAGGCCGAAGCAGAAGCACAGTTACTCCTCCGACGACATCAAGCGGATGCTGCCGCACCGCTGGCCGATGCTGATGATCGACCGTGCCTACGACGTCGTCCCCGGCGTCTCGGGCCGCGGCGTGAAGAGCGTGTCGGTGAACGAGCCCTTCTTCGCCGGGCACTACCCCGACCACTCGATCATGCCGGGCGTGATGATCGTCGAGGCGATGGCCCAGCTGGTGGCCGTCGTGTATGTCGCCGAGATCATCGAGGCAGCCGCGGCGGCCGAGGCCGCCGGTGCGCCGGAGGGCGGCGGCGACCCCTCCGCGAGCGTCGGCTACCTCGGGTCCATCAGCTCGATGAAGTTCTCCCGGCTCGTCGTCCCCGGCGACCAGCTGACCCTGGACGCCAAGCTCGGCCAGCGGCTGGGCGGCCTCCGGCAGGTGTCGGTGCGGGCGAGCGTCGGCTCGGAACTGGCCGCCGCCGGCTCCCTGATCGTCACCACCGGCCGCAAGGCCTGACCCCCTCCGCACGGGTCCCGCCCGAAGAACTCCCGAAGAACCCTCGAAGAAAAGGAGGTGAGGCATGTCCATCACGATCCGCCCGTACCAGGAGGGCGACGCGCATGACATCGCGGCGCTCTACAACCGCCACCGCGACAACCCCAACCCGGTAGCGGGCGGCATCACCGGTGACGAGCTGGAGCGCGAGCTGGCCGAACGGGACACGGGAACCTTCCTCGTGGCCGTGGACGGCGGGCGTGTGGTGGGCACCTTCGGCCTGTTCCACAACACCGGCCGGCGTTCCGCCCGCGCCGGTGAGCTCATCGCCGACATGTTCTTCGTCGCCCCCGCCTACCGCAACGGCGTCATCACCGGCCGGCTGTTCACGGAGGCCGTCGAGTGGATGGTGCAGTCCGGCTGCCTCGTGCTCCGGCTCACCGTCAACCCGGCCAACAGCGTCGCGTTCAAGCTCTACCGGCGCGTCGGCTGCGTCTCCGTGGGCCGGACCGTGCCCGGCGAGGACGGCAACGTCGAACTGCACAACTACATCCCGCTGGTCCTGCGCAGCGTGTTCGCGGACCTGGGGCCGGAGGTCAGGTCGGCCCTCGGAGGTCTGAACAGCTTCGGCACGGTCACCGAGGCCCGGGACGACGAACTGCGCTCCGACGTCCGGCTGGTGGACGGCGTCCGCACGGTCGACTACCACCTGGCGCTGGGCGAGTTCCGGATCACCGCGAGCGTCGACGTCGACCGCGGCGTCGTCCGCGAGGCGGAGGTCACCGGACCCGACGGCACCGCCCGCGCGCTGCGGCTCACCGAACCGCCGTACCACGTGCGCGCGCCGCGGCGGCCGGAGCCGCACCGGTTCGGCTCCGCCGGGCTGGTCTGCGAGGTGGACGGCGACGACGGCACGCTGTCGGTGCTGGCCGAAGGCCACCACGGCCCGCTGTTCGTCTCCACCTGGCCCAGCTGCCGGGCCGACCGCCCGGCGGGCTGGCGCGAGGGCGAGCCCCGCGACCTGGACGTCGTCGCCGTCGAGAACGGGGTCCGGGTCACCGAGCGGTGCGGCGAGGACGAGGTCGTCGGCACGGTCACCCTCACCGAGGGCACCCTGCGGCAGGACTTCGCCTTCACCAGCCGCCCCGGCCGGATCTTCCAGACGGTCGGACTGCGGCAGGGCACCTTCGTCCACCCGGACGGCGAGTGCCACCCGATCGGCCTCGGCCTCGGCGTCCGCGACGCCTCGGAGGCGGTCGCCGCCTCCCAGGTGGTCCCGGCCGGCACCGAGCTGGCCTGGCGTGGAGCGTCGTGGGGCATCGGGCTGCCGGTCCGCGAGCCGGTCCGGCTGATCCACAGCGCTCTGCTGGAGCGCGGCCTGGCGGCCGGCCCGGACGGAGTGGCCCGGCTGCGGACCGACTTCCGCCCGGCGGACGCGAGGACCGACCCGGGGACCGGCGCAAGGACGGAACCGGGGACGGAGGCGGGGACCGAAGCCATACGACCCGGCCGCACCGCCCCGAAGCCGGGCGCCGTCCGCCGACTGGAGCTCACCGCCTCCGCCGCCGGGGTCACCTCGTGGAAGGAGGGCACCACCAAGGTCCTGCGCAGCCCGTACCCGCGCACCCGGGCCTTCGGCTACAACCCCCGCTGGTCGGCGGGCCTGTGGGTCACCGCGGAGAACAGCCGGTTCGGCCGCGCGAGCGGTCTCGGCTGGGGCGTGGCACAGGCCGCCTGGGAGGAGAAGCACCCGCTCGGCCTGTTCGCCCCGCGCGAGCGGATCGGCTGGGAACTGACCGCCCCCGAGGACACCGCCGAGCCGGTCCGGGCCGACATCCAGGCCCCGGACAGCGAGGAGGAGATCGTCCTCTGGCTCACCCCGAACACCGCGCGCGAGACCACCGTGCTGCTCGACTCGGCCGGCACCCGATGGGAGCTCGGCTCGGCCGGCTTCCGCCAGATCTGGGCCACCGCGGCCACCGTACGACTCGCCGACGGCAGCTGGCTCGACTGCCGGCCCGCCGACGGCGCGTGCGCGCAGGCCGAACTCGTCCTCCGTACGACCCCTTCCGGCCTGCTCATCGGCTGCGTGTCCCCGGCCCGCCGGCCGAGCGCCTGGCAGCTGGCCGTGCACAGCGAACCCGCCCGGTCCTGAACGACCGTCCATCACTTCTTTCTCGAGAGGAAACGCCACACCATGACCACCACCACCGTCTCCGCCCTCCGTACCGCCTCGGACGACTACGCCACCGTGCGCACCACCATCGGCGCCTACCGGATCGACGCCCCGCTGGTCCGTGTCTCGGGCGACGAGCGGCTGTCGCTGCTCGACCAGGTCCTGGCCAAGTCGGGCGACTTCGTCGAGCCGGACTCCGTCCGCGAGGTGCTGGCCCTGAACGCCGACGGCACCCCGTTCGCGATCCTGCTGCACTTCGAGATCGGCGAGGACGCCTGGCTGCTGCCCCGCACCCGGGTGAGCGCCGACGAGCTGCGCGGCTACCTCGACGGGCTGGACGTCCCCGAGGGCGTCGAGGTCGACATCGAGCCGGAGGGCTGGGCCGCCACGGCGTTCGAGGGCCCGACGGCCTGGTCGGTCGCGGCGCGCTTCGTCGACTTCGACATCTCGGGCCTGACCCTGCACGCCGTCACCGAGGCCGCGCTGCCCGACGACCCGGCGGCGCTCGCCCACCTGGCCCGCGTCGGCACCACCGGCGAGTACGGCTACCTGCTCATCAGCAACGCCCCCGAGGCCGCCCACCGGGCCGTGCTGGCCGCGGTCCGTGAGGAGGGCGGCGCGCCGGTCGGCGACGAGGGCCTCGCCCGGGTCCAGGCCGAGGCCGGCATGGCCGTCTACGCGGCCGGCTTCGCCGGTCTCTCGGTCGGCGAGGCCGACCTGTCCTGGATGATCGACTGGAACCGGATCGGCGAGTTCCGCGGCTCCGACGACCTGGTCAGGCCCACCGCCGAGACCGCCCGGCTGACCGCCCTGGCCGCCCCGGCGGACAGCCGGTTCACGCCCGGCACGCAGGTGACGGCGGCCGGCCGGGAGATCGGCACGGTCCTGTGGCAGGCGCCCTCCGCCAACCCGGAGGAGGAGCTCGTCTTCGCCCTCCTGGACGCCCCGTTCTGGGTCTCCGGCCTCGAACTGGCCGCCCGGGACGAGCAGGCCGCCGAGCGCCCGCTGCGCACCGTGACCCTGCCCCGTGTCATCGCCCGCTCCCTCACCACCCGGATCGCCTGATGTCCACGCCGAGAATCGCCCTGACGGGCCTGGGACTGATCACCGGTGCCGGTGACGACGTCGAGAAGGGCTGGTCGTCCATCGCGGCCGGCACCTCCGGCATCCGCACCAACACCCTCATGGACACCTCCGAGCTGCTGACCGAGTGGGCCGGCATGGTCACCGGCGAGCAGCCGGCCGACGTCGACCGCTGCTACGGCCTCGCCGCCACCGCCATCCGGGAGGCGCTGGAGAGCAGCGGGCTCGACCTGGACACCGTCGACCGGGACCGGGTCGCGGTCGTGGTCGGCTCCAGTCTCGGCGCCATGCCGACGCTGGAGAGCGTCCACGCGGACCTCGTCCACGAGGGGAAGCTGGACGCGGAGCGGGCGGCCGCCGTCCAACTGCCCTGCGTCGGCGACTACATCGCCGCCGAGTTCGACCTGCGCGGCCCGCGCGTGGTCCTGTCCAACGCCTGCGCGGCCAGCGCCGTGGCCCTCGGCTACGCGGCCGAGCTGCTGTGGAAGGGGGACGTCGACCACGTCATCTGCGGCGGCGTCGACCCCCTCGCCTCGCTCTCGGCGTACGGGTTCAGCGCCCTGGGCGCGCTCGACCCGGAGCCGTGCTCGCCGATGTCGGCGTCCACGGGCCTGACCCTCGGGGAGGGGGCCGGGTTCATGGTCCTGGAGTCGGCGGACCGAGCCGCCTCCCGGGGCGCCCGCGTCCTCGCCGAACTGGGCGGCTACGGCCTCTCCTGCGACGGCTACCACCAGACCGCCCCCGACCCGAGCGGCAAGGGCGCCTGCGCCGCCATGGCCCAGGCCCTGGACACGGCGGGTCTGACCCCGCAGGACGTCGACTACCTCAACCTGCACGGCACGGGCACCCCGGCGAACGACGCCTCCGAACCGAAGGCGGTGAAGCTGCTGTTCGGCTCCTCGGTGCCGCCGGCCAGCTCCACCAAGTCGATCCTCGGCCACACCCTCGGCGCGGCCGGGGCGGTCGAGGCGGTGGTCAGCACCCTGGCCATCGACCGCGGCACCCTGCCGCCGACCATCAACACCCGGGGCGTGGCCCAGCCGTTCGGCCTGGACGTCATCCCGGACACCGGCCGCGTCGGGGTCGGTCCCGAGGTGGTCATCTCCAACTCGTTCGCGTTCGGCGGCAACAACGCCTCCGTCGTCCTCAACCGGCCGGGCCGCCCGAGCTCGGCCCCGCGCCGCACCGAGCAGGTCCACGAGGTCGTCGTCACCGGAGTCGCGGGACTGGCGGGCGGCGCGGGCAACACCGCCGACCTGGTGGCCGCCCTCGGCGACGAACGCGCCTGCTTCACCGCCACCGAACACGTCCGGGGCGTGGGCGAGGTGCCGGTCGGCCGGGTGGACGTCAAGTCGGCGTCCCGGGGCATCAACCCGAGCCGGGCCCGCCGGATGGACCCGCTCAGCCTGCTGGCCGCCGCCGCGGTCGCCGACCTCTACGGCCGGCACGGCAAGCCCTCGCGGGCCGAGGCCGAGGGCACGGGCATCGTCTTCGCCACCGGGTACGGACCGGTCACCTCGGTCCTGCAGTTCCACAAGGGCGTCCTCCAGCAGGGCATCAGCGGCGCCAACCCGGCGCTGTTCGCCAACACGGTCGTCAACGCGGCGGCCGGCCATGTGGCGATGCTGCACCGCTACCGCGGCTACACCGCGACGATCGCCAACGGCGGCACGAGCTCCGTCCTGGCCCTCCAGCTCGCCGCCAGGGTCATCGCGCGCGGCATGGCGGACCGGATCATGGTCGTGATCGCCGACGAGTTCCCCGAGCAGGCGCTGGCCACCCAGGCCGGCCTCCCCGGCTACGCGCGCTCCGGACCGGTGGTCCCAGGCGGCCGCAGCGGCATGGTGCTCAGCGAAGGCGCGGCGGCCGTCCTCCTGGAGAGCGAGCGGTCGGCCTCGTCCCGGGGCGCGGACGTCCTGGCGAAGGTGCGCGGTTACGGCGCCTCCGGCGAGTCGGCCGGGATCGGCCGCATCGGCCGGGACGGCGAGGCCTGGGCGCGGGCGCTGCGCGGCGCGATGGCCGAGGCGCGGGTCACGCCGGACGAGATCGACACCGTCGTCTCGGCGGCCTCCGGCTACAGCCTGGTGGACACCGCCCAGTCCCGGGCCCTGCGCCTCGCGGGCCTGGTCGACCGCCCGACGATCACCCCCAAGGCCCTGCTGGGGGAGACCTACGGCAGTGCGGGCGCCCTGGGCCTGGTGGCGGCGCTGACCGCCCCGACCCGGCAGGGCAGGCTGCTGCTCTCCAGCTTCGCCTACGGCGGCAGCTACGCGGCGGCCGTGTTCGACACGGAGGCGTGATGGGGGCGCTGCTGGGGCTGGTGATGGATCCGGTGGTGGGCGGCGCGGCGCGACCCGCCCCGATCGACTGCCTGGTCACCCACCACCCGCACCTTCCCCGCGACCGCATGGGCCACCGCCTCGACGCCTCCGGCCGTTCGCTGATCATCGAGGCCGTCGCCCGGGTGTACGGCCTCGACATCGGGGCGCGGGACCTCACGAGGGACGTCCACAAGCGCTGGTACGTCCCGGCCCATCACCTCACGGCCTCGGTCGCGCACTGCGACGGCTGGAGCGCCGTGGCCCTGTCGGCCGGTCCGGTGCACCTCGGGGTGGACCTCCAGGACGAACGGGACCGTCCGGCCGCCATGCGGTGGCTCGGCACCCTGCTCGGCCGCCGGCAGCCCGCCGAGATCCGGGACTTCGCCGAGTGCGAGGCGCTCATCAAGGCCTCGCACGTCACCAAGGAGACCTTCGCCGGGGTCCGGCTGCCCGCGTGGCGGCCGGGCTGGCGGCCCACCAACGTGGGCTCGTACCGCGTGCGTTCGACGACGGTGGCCCCGGCGATGCACCTGGCCCTCGCGGCCGACGCCCCCGCCCCCGTCCGTATGCACACCTCGACCCAGGAGCCGGCATGACAGCCACAGCGGCGGCCGTACGGCCCTACACCCGCCGTATCTCGCAGATCGAGCGCGGCTACCTGAACGCCGCGGCCACCGGCACCCCGCAGCTGATCCAGATGATCGTGGAGGGCGAGGGCCGCATCGACCCCGACGCGCTGCGGGACGCGGTACGGTCCGCCACCCTCGCGAGCCCCGGCCTCGCGGTGCGGCGCCGGGGTGCCGGCTGGCGCGCCGACGGCCCGCTCCCGCCGGTCGTCGAACTCCCCGCCTGTGACGGTTTCGACGCCCCCTTCTTCCACCGCGACCTGGACGTCGTCACCGGTCCGGTCTGTGAGGTGGGGCTCGTCGCGGGTCCGTCGGCCCGGCTGGTCGTGCGGGCCAGTCACATCGTCACCGACGGCCGCGGGCTCCGGCAGTGGATCGCCGACGTGTTCCGGGTGCTGCGTGGCGAGGAGCCGGTCGGTGCCGCGTCCGTCGTCGACGACACCCACTTCCGGACGGCCGCCGGGAAGGTGCCGCCCGCCGAGCCGCCCGCCCGGCTGGAGGGGCTGCCCGCGATCCTCGGCGAGGGACCGGCCGACGGCACCCCGCTCTGGATGCGGCGCCGGGTGCGGGCGGCCCCGTCGGCGGTCACCGCCCGGGTGGCCGCCGCCCTCTCCCGCCGGCTGGGCGGCGAGACGGGCCGGCTGATCGTGCCGGTGGACCTGCGCCGCCACGACCGCACGGTCCGCTCCACCGCCAACCTCACCTCCCGGCTGGTGCTGGACCTGCACCGGGACGACAGCTGGAAGAGGCTGCACGGCCAGGTCGTCCGGGCCCTGCTCGGCAAGCGCGAGGTGGCCGCGCTGGAGGGGGACTTCCTGCGCAGCAACCCCTTCGCCAACTCGCTGCGCGAGGCCCAGGAACTGGACGGCACCCGGTTCCCGTGCACGGCGATCATCTCCGACCACGGCCGGATCGACACCGCCGAACTGCGCACCGACCGGTTCCGGCCGACCGGTTTCTCCACGCTGCCGATGCTCGTGCCCTACGCCGAGATGTTCCTGAGCACCTGCCAGGTCGGCGACGAGACCGAACTGACCCTGTCCTGCCGCAGGCGCCCCGGCGCGCCCGAGGCGGCCGGGGCGGTCCTCGACGACATCGAGCACGCGCTGACCGGCACGCGCTGACGGACCCGAGCCGCCGGGCCCCCGGCAGACCCGTGCCGACCGGCCCGAGCCGCCTGCCCGAACCGACCGGTAACGCCTCTACCGGTACGCCTCGACCGGTGCGCGCGGACCGGTACGCCCCGACCTGCGCGAACCGCTGTGGCCCACCGCCCTGTTGACCTCATCGCCCTGCTAAGGACGCCCACCCATGGCACTGACCGAACAGACCAAAGAGGACGCGCCGAGCCCTCCGCGGGCCGCTTCCGGCCCCGCCCTCGTCACGATGGCCGCGGCCATCACGGGCGGCTTCCTCGCCCTGCTCGACACCACCATCGTCAACGTGTCCCTGCACGAGACCACGGCCAGGTTCGGCTCCATCGGCCAGGTCCAGTGGGTGGTGACCACCTATCTGATGGCGCTGGCCGCCACCATGCCGGCCACCGGCTGGCTGGCCAACCGGTTCGGCGTACGGCGCGTCTTCGCCGCCGCGATCCTGCTGTTCGCGCTCGGCTCGGCGGCCTGCGCGGCCAGTCAGAGCCTGCCCGAGCTGATCGCGGCCCGCGGGGTGGCCGGCGCCGCCGCCGGTGTGCTCACCCCCGTGTCGACGATCCTGCTCACCAGTGGCGTGCCCCGCGAACACCTGGGCCGGGTGCAGTCGTTGAACGGCAGCGTCATGCTGATCAGCCCGCTGCTGGGCCCGACGATCGGCGGCCTCCTGGTCGAGGCCGGGGGATGGTCCGCGGTGTACGTCGTCAACGTCCCGCTCTGCGCCGGCCTGTTGTACGTCACCCTGCGCCGGGTCCCCGCGGACCGCCCGAGGGAGGGTGCCGCCAAGCCGCTGGACGTGATCGGCCTGGTGTCCTCGGCCGCCTGCACGGTCTGCACCGTGCTGGCCGTGCACGAGTTCTCCGACCACGCCCTCGACGGGCGGGCGGCCTTCCTGGTCCCGCTGGCCCTCGCCGTGGCGAGCGGTGCCGTGTTCGTCGTACGGGAACTGCGCGCGGCCCACCCGCTGCTCGACGTGCGCCTGTTCGCCCACCGCGTGTACCGGACGGCCGCGATCAACATCTTCTGCCTGGGCTTCGTCCTCTACTCGCCGATGATGCTCATCCCGCTCTACTTCGAGACCGCCCGCGGCGAGACGGCCGTGACGACCGGTCTGCTGATGTCCACGGGAGGCCTCGGCGTGGTCACCGCGGCCTGGCTGTGCCGGGTGCTGATGAAGCGGCTGGGCGGTGGCGGCACCGTCGTCGTCGGCATCACCCTGACGATGCTGGCGACCGTGCCGCTGACCACGCTGTCGTCGGACACCTCGTACGTGCTGCTGTGCGCTAGCCTCGTGGTCCGCGGCCTGGGCACCGGACTGACGATCGTGCCGGCGATGACCCGGGCCTTCCAGTCGGTCCGCCCGCAGTCCATCCCGGACGCCTCCTCCCAGCTCAACCTGATCCAGCGGATCGGCGGCACGGTGGCTCTCGCCGTGGTCACGGTGGTCCTGGAGCAGGCGGCCCGAGAGCGCCACGGACTGGTGCCCGGCGCCTTCGCCCACTCCTTCACCTGGGTCCTCGCGATCTACACCGTCACCCTGCTGCCCGCCCTGGCCCTGCTCCTCGCCGACCGCAAGGAGGCACGCGCCGGCGCGGTGCCCGCGTGACCGTACGGGCCCTGTCGTCGCACCTCCGCCGCCCGCGCCCCGGGCGCGGCGGGCGGGCATGCGACGACAGGGCCCGAGGCGACCGGCCGGTACGGGTCACCCGTGCCGGCGCCCGGCGCTCAGCGCTCAGCGCGACGAGGGCAGCCAGCCGTCCTGGACGGCGTGCACCCCCGCCTCGAAGCGGCTGCGCGCGTCCAGGCGTTCCATCAGGGTGGCGGCGGTGCGCCGGGCCGTGCGCGGGGAGACGCCGAGGCGCTTGGCGATGGCCTCGTCGGTGTAGCCCTGGGCGAGCATCTTGAGTACGGCACGCTCCTGTGGCGGCATGCCGTTCGCCTCGCACTTGGGTGTACTCCCCAGCGCCGTCGCGGTGTTCCACACGCCCTCGAAGAGCGCGCACAGGGCCGCGACCGTCCCCGCCCCGCTCAGCACCACCCCGCCGACCCGGGCGTCGCTCGTGTCCACCGGCAGCACCGCCTTGCACCGGTCGAAGATGATCATCCGGACCGGCAGTTCGGGCACGGTACGGACCTGTCCGCCGCGCGAGTGCAGCCAGCCGACGTGGTCCAGCGTGGGCTGATGGTTGCGCACACTGTCGAGATAGACCGTCCGCATCCGCACCCCGCGGTCGAGCAGCGCGGAGTTGGGAGCACGACTGGCCTGAAGGTCCTCGGCCCGGTGCGCGCCGCCCGGCGCGAACGTGGCGACCTCGACCTGCGCCGACTGGGCCAGTTCCGCGAGCCGTTCCCGGATCGCCTCCAGGCCGTCCAGCTGTTCGGAATCGCTGTCGATGCCCCGTGGTCGTAGCGAGGAGCATTCGGCGATCAGTTGGGCCGCGGCCGCTCTGGATTTCTCCACGCGCATCTGCTGCGCCGCCAACTCCGCCTGCTGGCGCGCCAGCAGCACCTCCATGGCGGTCTCCGGGCCGACGGCCCGGAACCCTATGCCCTTGCGGGCCGATGGCTGGATCAACGCGAGTTCGCTGAGCCGGTCCAGCCCCGCGCGCACCCGTTCCTCCGGCAGCCCGAGCCGGGACACGAGGACGATGATGCCCTCCAGTGGATTGGCCAGCATCCACCGGTAGATGGCTTCTGCCTCGGCATCCAGTCCCAGAACCTCCAACATGATGCAGTCCCCCTGTTGCTGTCACACACTGCACACACTGTGTTCGAAACTTAGTGCCCCCGAGCTTACTGACCTTGAACTGCGGATGGCGGCTCGGCGGCACGGAGGACGGTTCCGGCCAATCGCTCGGCTTTCAACCATCCGTGGTGCCAGAGTGAGGACCACGCCGCGTCCCGGCCGGCGCGAGGCGCCACCCGGCCCATTCGAGGACGGCTTCCGGGACGGCTTTCGACTTCCTTCCGCATGACGCTTCATGCCATGGCATAAAGCGTCCATCGCGAGCCGGTCCACGGCTGCTGAACAGCGCCGAAGATGAAGTCATGTATCTCATCCACGTGCGCCTGCGCGCCCCTGCCGAGGAGTCCGCCCGGCCCGATCTGGCGGCGATCATTTCCTCGTGCGCCGAGGCAGGCGACGGCCTGGAACACGTCTCCGTGCACGAGCACGCCGGCGAGGGCCTCACGCTGGGTCTTTTCCTTCTCGCCGACTCCCTGGCCACGGCCGAGGACAGCGCCGCGCGGCTGTCGCGGCGGGCCGTGGAACACCATCCGGACCTGCTCGGCTACGGCGTCGTGACCTCCGGGGCCGTCCTGGTGCCCGGCCCCTGGTGGGACACGTGAGCCGCACGTTTCCCCAGGTCGGGGTGGACGGGTTAGGTCGCTGCACATTCCGTCCAGCCGTCTGCTGTTCCCTCCGGCCCGCCCGCCGAGCAGAGTTGAGCCATCGACGGAACGAAAGCCGCCGAAGACTTCACCGAAGAGTCCGCTGAATAGTCCGGAAGTATTCACTCCGGAAATCCACTCACTCAATCGAGGAGAAAATCCATGCAGGGCACCCGTGTCTCCAAAATCGTCGCCGCCGCGCTGATCGTTCTCGGCGGAATGGCGATGACGGTGACCGTCACGGATTCTCCGAAGAACATCACGCACGCCGTCGAGAGCGACCTCCGCACCACCGCGGGCGACCACACCGACGGCGATGTCACCTGGGGCCCCTGAACATTCACGGGGGCATGTGCTGAACCGAGTTGAAAGACATCGGGGGACAGAAGAAATGGAATTCCTGGTCCTGGGATCTCTGGAACTGCGTGAGTCGGGCATCCCGATCCGCGTCCGGGGCATGCGGCAACAGCGGCTCCTCGCCCTGCTGCTCCTCAACGCCAACCGGGTCGTTCCGATGGACGCGCTGGTGGACGAACTGTGGGAGGACCCACCGCCGTCGGCCCGTCCGCAGGTGCACAACGCGATCCGCGACCTGCGCCGCATCCTCTCCGCGTCGGACGGGACCAGCCTGGTCACCGTGGACGTCGGCTACCGCCTGGTCGTACCCGAGGACGCCATGGACGCGCACCGGTTCGTCAGCCGGGTGCGCGCGGCCAAGGTGGCGGAGCGCGAGAACCGGTACACCGAGGCCGTCCGGCTGCTCCAGTCGGCGGTGGACCTCTGGCGCGGGGAGGCCTTCGCCGGTATCCAGTGCCCGGCGGTCTCCGGCGCCGCGGTCAAGCTCGCCGAGCAGCGGCTGACCGCCGTGGAGGACCTCGTCGCCCTGCGCCTGAAGCTCGGCGAGACCGGCTCCCTCGTCGGCGAACTGCACGCGCTGATCGCGGAGTACCCGCTGCGCGAGGCCCTGCGCGGCAGCCTGATGATCGCCCTGTGCCGCAGCGGCCGGCAGGCCGACGCCCTCGCGGTCTACGACGAGGGCCGGCGGTTCCTGGTGGACGAACTAGGCCTGGAGCCGAGCCCCCGGCTGCGCGCCCTGCACGCGGAGATCCTCGCCGACTCCCCGGACCTGCACGGCTCGGCGGGACCCGCGCTCGCGGCGGCGGCCGGCGCCGAGCCGTCCGACGACCGCGGGACGGGACCGTCCGCACCGCCCGGGAACGGCAGGCACTACCTGCCCCACGACCTCACGGACTTCACCGGGCGCACCGCGGAACTGGCCACCCTGACGGCCGTCGCCGCACAGGAGCCGGGCGGCTCGCCGGTGATGGTGGCGATCGACGGCATGGGCGGGGTCGGCAAGACGACGCTCGCGGTGCGCCTCGCCCACCGGGTCACCGAGCTCTACCCGGACGGGCAGTACTTCATCAACCTGCACGGCTTCAGCGCGACCCGGTCGCCGGTGCCGACCGAGCAGGCGCTCGCCGTCCTGCTGCAGGCGAGTGGCCTCACCGCGCAGGAGATCCCGCCCAGCCTGGAGGAGCGCAGCGCCCTGTGGCGCTCACGCCTGGCGGGCCGCCGCTGCCTGGTCGTCCTCGACGACGCGGCGGACAGCGCCCACGTCACGCCCCTGCTGCCGGGCACCGGGGGCACGTTGGTGCTGGTGACCAGTCGGCGCAAGCTCACCGCCCTGGACGGCGCGCTGCCGCTCTGCCTCGACGTGCTGCCGTCCGCCGACGCGGTGACGCTGTTCCGGCGGATCGTCGGAGAGCCCCGCGCGCGGCGCGAACCGGCGCAGGTCGCGCGGGCCGTCGAGCTGTGCGGCCGGCTGCCGCTGGCCCTGCGCATCGCCGCGACCCGGCTGCGCGACCGTCCGGCGTGGGCCGTCGCCGACCTCGTCGAGCGCCTCGCGCAACCGGCGCAGCGGGCCCGCTGTCTGCAGACCGCCGACCGCGACCTGATGGCCGTGCTGCGGGTGTCCTACGACCATCTGAGCGCGCCCGAAAGGCGGTTCAGCAGGCTCATCAGCCTCCAGCCGGCCGCCTCCTACGACATCGCGCACGCGGCCCTCGTCACGGGGCTGCCGGCCGGGGACGTGGAACACCACTTCGACGCGCTGATCGAGAACAACCTGATCCGGGAGGACACCCCGGCCAGGTTCTCGTTCCACAGCCTGATCCGGGACTGCACCCGGGAGCTGCTCGTCGAGGAGGCGGGCGCGGCCGCCTGAACCGAATCTCCGTTCCGCCCCTGGTCGTGCCGCGCTTACGATGCGCGCAGTCGTACAACTGCCTGAACCGTCTGAACCAGGAGCACGGTACCCGTGTCCATACCCCCGCCTCCCGGGCCGCACCAGCCCCAGGACCCGTACCAGCCTCCGCAGCCGCAGAGCCCGTACCCGCAGGACCCGTTCGCCCCGCCCCCGCAGGACCCGTTCGCCCCGCCCCCGCAGGACCCGTACGCCCAGGGGCCGTACGGCCCGCAGGGCCCACCGGGCCCGATGGGTCCGGGGCCGATGGGGCCGTACCCGCACCCCTCGTACCCGCAGGCCCCGTACGGTGCGGTGCCCTACCCCGTCTGGGGCCAGGGCTACAGCCCCTACGGCCGGCCCTCGCCGGTCAACGGTGTGGCCATCGCCGCCCTCGTCCTCGGCCTGCTCTGCTTCCTGCCGGGCGTCGGGCTGCTCCTCGGGATCATCGCCCTGGTGCAGATCAGGAAGCGGGGGGAGCGCGGCAAGGCGATGGCGATCGTGGGCACGGTCCTGTCCTCGGTCGGACTCGCGGTGTGGGTCCTCGCGCTGTCCACGGGCGGCGCCTCCGACTTCTGGGACGGCTTCAAGGAGGGTGCGAGCGGCAACTCCAGCTTCGCGCTCGCCAAGGGCGACTGTTTCGACGTGCCGGGTGAGACCTTCGACGAGGACGTCTACGACGTCGACGAGGTCGACTGCTCCGGTGAGCACGACGCCGAGGTGTTCGCCACGGTCCCGCTGACCGGCGACAGCTTCCCGGGCGACGACCACGTCACGGACGTGGCCGACGACAAGTGCTACACGCTCCAGGACGCCTACGCGATGGACCCCTGGGCGCTGACCGACGAGGTCGACATCTACTACCTGACGCCCACCGCCGACAGCTGGAGCTGGGGCGACCGCGAGATCACCTGTGTCTTCGCCAACGTGGACGAGAAGGGCACCCTGACCGGCTCGCTGCGCGCCGACGCGTCGACGCTCGACCCCGACCAGTTCGCCTTCCTCAAGGCGATGGCCGCCGTCGACGACGTCCTCTTCGAGGAGCCGGAGGAGTACGCCGAGGAGGACCTCGCGAGCAACCGCACCTGGGCCGGTGACACCGGCGAAGTGACCGGCAATCAGGCGGACCAGCTGGGCTCGCACCTCTGGATGACGCCGGCCCGGGAAAAGCCGATGGCCGCCCTGGTGAAGGACATGCGGGACGCGGCGAAGGAGTGGACGGCGGCGGAGAAGGCCACCGACGCCGACGGCTTCTACGAGCACTACGACACGGCCTACGCCTACGTCGACGGGGCCACCACGGTCACGGCCCGCAAGGCTCTGGGCCTGGCCACCACGCCGCCCACCTACGACGAGGACTCCGACAGCGGGAGCGGCGGCACGGGCGGGGGCGACAGCGACAGCGGCCTGGATGTGTGATCGCGTCCATAGCGGGGAGAAAGTGCCTGGGTAAAGGGTTTCCCGAGCGCATGTCATCACATCGAGTGATTCTCTGGCCTTTGCTTGCACGGCACAACCCACGGTTGCCAGGCTGTAGCTGTCTGTACAACCTGATGGGAGTGGCCAGTGACATTCGGTGAGCAGCCGGCGTATCTGCGTGTCGCGGGTGATCTCCGCAAGAAGATCGCCGACGGGTCGCTGCCACCGCACACCCGGCTCCCTTCGCAGGCGAGGATCCGGGAGGAGTACGGGGTCTCCGACACCGTCGCCCTCGAGGCGCGCAAGGTGCTGATGGCCGAGGGGCTGGTCGAGGGCCGCTCCGGTTCGGGCACGTATGTGCGCGAGCGGCCCGTGCCACGCCGGATCGCCCGCTCCGGCTACCGCCCCGTGAGCGGCGCCACGCCGTTCCGGCAGGAGCAGGCCGAGGCGCACACGCGGGGGACCTGGGAGTCCAGCAGCGAGCAGGCCGAGGCGGGCGTCTCCGTCGCCGAGCGGCTCGGCATCGCGTCCGGCGACCGCGTGATGTGCACCAGGTATGTCTTCCGGGAGGCCGGCGAGGCGATGATGCTCTCCACCTCGTGGGAGCCCCTCGCCGTCACCGGCCGCACGCCCGTCATGCTGCCCGAGGAGGGTCCGCTCGGCGGGATGGGCGTCGTCGAGCGGATGCGCGCCATCGACGTGATCGTCGACAACGTCACCGAGGAGGTCGGCGCCCGGCCCGGTCTCGCCGAGGAGTTCCTCGCCCTCGGTGGCGTCCCGGGGCATGTCGTCCTGGTCGTCCAGCGCACGTACTACGCCTCGGGCCGCCCGGTCGAGACGGCCGACGTGGTGATCCCGGCCGACCGTTACCGGGTCGCCTACCACCTGCCGGTGAAGTAACCGCCGGAGTGCGCCGGGGGCGTCTCCCGGCGCGGGGCGGGCTCCGCCCCCGGCGGCGTGGGTGAAGCGGTGGGGGCGGGGGTGCCGTCCGGGGCGGTAGCGCATTCCCACGGGCGGCGCACACCCTTCCGGCAGTTGCCCCCGGTATCCGCCCGCCGTGGGCCCGCCCGCGCGCCGTCGGAATCCGGTCGTTTCCGGTTGTTCCCGCAGGTCGTCCCCCAGGTGCCCGGAACCCCGCCGACCGGACGCATCGCGGCGCGCGCACGGCGCGTTCGGCCTCGCGCGCCCCCTGCGTCTTGGCTGGTTGCGTACCTCTTTGTGCAAAGTCGTGTTCGGTGCGTAAAGGTAAGGCGTACGCTCGGGCATATGCGGATTGCGGTTTCCTTAGAGGGCGGGGCGCGAGGCGTGCCGCGGACGGGATCCGGGCGGGCCGGGACGAGAAGGGGGTGTGGGGCTCGATGAACGACAGCACCATCTCCCTGCCCTGGCTCGTCATACGGCAGGACGACAACGGCAATCGCTACCGCGTGGGCAGGTACGCGACCCGGGCCGAGGCCCAGAAGACCGCGGACAGCCTCGACAGTCGCGGCCACAAGCAGCTCTACTGGGTCGAGCGCATCGGCCAGGGCCAGGCACAGGCCCAGGCGCAGAACGGGGACGGCACGCTGAACTGACGTTCCGTGCGGTCCCGTAGGCTCCGGCACATGACGGAACGGATCGTGGTGGTGGGAGCCGCCCTGCTCGACGCCGGCCGCCTGCTCGCCGCGCGCCGCAGCGCACCCCCGGAACTCGCCGGCCGCTGGGAACTGCCCGGCGGAAAGGTCGAGCAGGGAGAGGCGCCCGAGGCCGCGCTCGTGCGCGAGCTGCGCGAGGAACTCGGCGTCGAGGCCGAGACGGTCGAGCGCGTCCCCGGCGAGTGGCCGCTCAGGCCGCCCTACGTCCTCCAGGTGTGGACCGCCCGGCTGTGCCCCGGCTCCGCCGCTCCCGAGCCCCTCCAGGACCACGACGCGCTGCGCTGGCTCGCCCCGGCCGAGATCTGGGACGTCGACTGGCTGGACCAGGACGTACCCGCGGTACGCGAGACACTCTCGAAACTCGGCACCGGAGCCCGCTGAACCGGGCCCCGCCGAACCGGGCCCCGCCGAACCGGCGCCGCCGGGCCGGGGTTCCGTCGACGGGGGGCGCGTCGGGCGGCGGCGGGTTCGATCCGGGGGCGCTTCGACCGGGGGGCGGGTCGCCGCGTACGCCGTTCGTGCCACAGTGCGCCTCGCTGTGCGGTACTGGCCACCAAATATCGGGTATGTGGCCATTAACCCCACGAAACCGGACATGGGTTTACTCGCTGGCCCGGGAAGTGATCGGCGTGATCGACACCGACGGAGAATGCGCCGAGTGGACGTTCCCCGCGGACCCCGGTGCGGTGCGCACCGCCCGCGGTGCCGTCCGCGGCCAGTTGCACAACTGGGGCCTCGACAGCCTGAGCGACATCGCGGCGCTGCTGGTCAGCGAGCTGGTGACCAATGCCCTGCGGCACGCGACCGGCCCCATCGGCCTCCGTCTGGTCCGCCCCGCCGGCCTGGCGGACGTCCTGCTGGTCGAGGTCTCCGACCCGCTGCCCGACCCGCCCCGCGAGCGGGTCGCCCAGCCCGAGGACGAGAACGGGCGCGGACTGCAGCTGGTTGCCTCCTCCTCGCGCCGCTGGGGTAGCCGGCCCGGGAACACCGGCAAGACGGTCTGGTTCGAGCTGGCGGTGCCGGGTTGACGGGGCGTCTCACGGGGATGAGCCGGTGTACGGCGGGGCTCGCGCTGTCGCCCGTCCGGTTCCGGTCTCCGAACGGTCCCGGAAGAGGTGGTTCGACGGCGTGTCCGCTGGTTAGAAGACTGGAAGTGTTGTCGCGGGACGGGCCAAAAAACGCCTGGACCGTGCTGTGATCGTGAACACCGTGTCGTGCGGACCCGTAGTGCTGGATACTGCGGGCAGCCGCCGCCGGTGACCGGTGCCGGACGCGGTGAGCTGGAGGGGACGGTTCGCGTGAGCGAGATACCAGCGAAGGCCACGGAGTCCGAGGACCCGTCGGGCGGCGCGAGGGCGAAGGCCGCGGGTGCGCTCGCCGCCGATGCCGCGCACGGCTTCGCCGACGGCCCGGGCGACGCGGCGACGCCAGGTGACGCCATGTGGCAGAGCAGTCCGCCCGGTTCGATCTACGACTACATCAAGGTCGCCTCGTTCTCGATCGGCCCCGACGGCCTCGTCGACCAGTGGAGCCTGCGCGCCGAGCAGATCTTCGGCATCCCCGCCGACCGGGCCGTCGGCATGGACCCCATCGACGCGTTCATCGACCCCGACCTGCGCGAACGCGGCCAGCGCAAGATGGCCGAGATCCTCGACGGGCGGGAGTGGACCGGCGTGGTGCCGTTCCGGATGCCGGATCCGGTGCCCGGCGGCGGCCGCGGTGAGAAGGGCCTCGCCGAGGTCTACGTCATGCCGACGCGCAGCCTGGACGGCGAGAAGGCCGCCGTGTGCATCGTCGTCGACGTCCGCACGCTCCGCAGCATCGAGACCGACCTCGCCGCCTCGCAGGCCATTTTCGGCCAATCCCCGTTCGGCTTCCTGCTGATCGACCCCGACCTGCGGGTCCGCCGCGCCAACCACCGGTTCGCCTCGATCTTCGGCGGCACCCCCGACGACCACCGCGGCAAGGGCGTCCACGACTACCTGCCCCGGCCCGAGGCCGACCGGGTCAGCGCGACCCTGCGCAGGGTCCTGGAGACCGGCGACTCCATCACGGACATGCACGTCACCGGTTTCGTGCCGGGCTCCGACGAGCGCCGGCACTGGTCGATCAACCTCTACCGCGTGCACAGCGGCACCGGCAGGCCCATCGGCATCGCCTGGCTCGGCACCGACATCACCGCCCGCCGCGCCGCCGCCCGCGAGGCCGCCGCGGCCCGGCGCAATCTCGCCCTGCTGAACGAGGCGGGTGCCCGCATAGGGAACTCCCTCGACCTGGAGACGACCGCGCGCGAACTCCTCGACGTCGTCGTGCCCGGCTTCTGCGATCTCGCCACCGTGGACCTCTACCAGGGCCTCCTGGCCGGCGACGAGACCCCGTCCGGCCTCGCCGACGGCAGCGCCGAACTGCGCCGGGTCGCCTTCTCCTCCGCCGTCTCCGACGCCCCCTTCCCCGGCGCCGGCGCGCCCGTCGCGGTCGGCGCGGTCCACCACTTCCCGTTCAACTCGCCCTGCGCGGACGCCCTGCGCACCGCCCGCCCGCAGGCCATCCCCGGCGAGGAGGGCGGCCTCGTGCAGTCCACCCTCGCCGTCCCGATGGTCGCCCACGACACCGTCGTCGGCCTCGCGCAGTTCTCCCGGACGAAGGGCAGCGAGCCGTTCGGCGACCGGGACCGCGATCTGGCCGTGGAGCTGGCGGCGCGGGCGGCCGTCTGTATCGACAACGCCCGCCTGTACCGGCGGGAGCACGAACGGGCGCTGATACTGCAACGGTCGCTGCTGCCGCCCGGGGACCCGGTGGCCTCGGGCCTGGACATCGCCTGCCGCTATCTGCCGGGCAATGCCTCCACCGGCCGTCCGAGCGAGGTCGGCGGCGACTGGTTCGACGTCATCGAGCTGCCCGGCCACCGCACGGCGCTGGTGGTGGGCGACGTCATGGGCCGCGGTCTGCGCGCGGCGGTCGCGATGGGCGAACTGCGCACGGCCGTCCGGACGCTGGCGCTGCTGGACCTGGAACCGGCCGAGGTCCTCTCGGCGCTGGACGAGATCGCGCGCGGCCTCGGCGCCCCCGGAGGCGTCCAGCAGGCCACCCGGGCCGCCCGCCGCCCCCGCGAGGCCGACCTGTCCGAGGTGTACCTCGCGACCTGCGTGTACGCGGTCTACGACTCGGTGACCCGGCGCTGCACGTTCGCCAACGCGGGCCATCTGCCCCCGGTGCTCGTCGAACCCGGTGAGCCGGCCCTGATGCTCGACGTGCCGCCCGGCCTCCCGCTCGGCGTCGGCGGCGAGCCCTTCGAGGAGGTGGAGGTCGATCTCCCCGAAGGCGCCCTGCTGGCGCTCTACACGGACGGACTGGTCGAGTCGCGCGACCATCCGCTGGACGAGGGACTCAACGCGTTCGTCGGAGCCCTCACCGACCCCTCCAGCCCGCTGGAGGACGTCTGCGACCACGTCCTCAACACCCTCGACTCGCACCACGGCGAGGACGACATCGCGCTGCTGATGGCACGCGTGCAGGGCCTGCCCGTCGACTCGGTCGGCGACTGGACCCTGCCGCGCGAGCCGCGCAGCGTGGGCAGAGCCCGGGAACACGCCCGCGGCCAGCTGCTGGCCTGGGACCTGGAACCCCTTGTCGACACGACGGAACTGCTGGTCAGCGAGCTGGTCACCAACGCCCTGCGGTACGGCGAGGGCGAGATCCGGCTCCGGCTGCTCCTCGACCGCACGCTGGTGTGCGAGGTCTGGGACGCGGGCCTCGTCCAGCCACGCCGCCGCCGCGCCCGGGACACCGACGAGGGCGGCCGGGGTCTCCAGCTCGTGGGCCTGCTGTCGGCGGCCTGGGGCTCGCGCCGCACCCCGCGCGGCAAGACGGTGTGGTTCGAACTTCCGCTGCCGGACGGAGAGACGGGCCTGGCGGACCCGGCGGAGGCGTTGCTGAGCCTGTTCTGAACCCGTTCCGAACCGGCCCTGGGCCGATCTCCGAGCTCGTCCGGAGCTGGTCCGGAGCTGTTTCTGACCCTTCCTGCGGCCCGGCGCCGGTCACTTCCGGTCACTCGGGGCCGGGCCGTGCCTGGGCGGGCGGGCCGGTCCGGCGAAGCCCGCGGGCGTGCCGTCCTCGGGCTCCTCGGCGCGGACGATGCCGCCGAGCACGGCCCCGCCGGTGCCGGCCGTCTCCTCGGCGCCGACGGCACCCACGTACGGGTTCCCGTGCGCGCGTACGTCGCGCTCGGCGAGCTCCCGGGCCTCCAGTGCGAGGAGGTCGGCGGGCGGACGGTCCGCCGGGTCGCCCGTGGCGAGGAGCCGTTCCGCCTCCGCCAGCCGGGTGCGCGCGGTGGCGCCCACCGCGCCCCGGTGCGTCGCGACGAAGTCGGCCGCGGCGGCGGTGGCGGTGCGGGCGGTGATCAGCGCGGCGGCCGGCAGCACCCCGGCCCGCCCCGAGGTGACCGGCACGGTCGCCCGCACGATCCGACGCAGCACCCCGACCGGGTCCCTGGGCTGACCGCCGGTCAGCTCCTGCCGCACGGAGTCGAGCACGGCGTCGACGTGCAGCAGCCGGACCTCGAACCCGCCCGGGGTCGTCCCGGCGGCAGCGGGCGGCGGGCTCGCGTCGGGGCGGGGCTCGACCGGGTGTGGGGTCGCCGGTCCGGGGGCCGACCGCTGTCGCGCCGACGGGTCCCGCTGACGTCTGGCCCAGGCCAGCTCCGCCTCGGCGCCCGTGAGGGCGGCCGGCACGGTCTGCTCGGCCGACCGCAGCTCCGCGGCCAGCCGCTCGACGCCGTCGACGAAGACGGCCGCCTGGGCGACGGCGCCCTCGGCGGCGCGCAGCTGCCGGGCCGCCCGCTCCGGTCGCCCCGAATCGGCCGACTGACGGGCCTGGTTCAGCCGGACGGTGGCGAACAGGAGGCGGTCCTTGGCCTGTTCGACACTCCCGGTGACGGAGGCGGTGGCCGTGGGCGCGTACCGGGCCCGGAGCCCGGTGAGCACCGCTTCCGAGGCCCCCGCACGCCCCGCCAGCTCCCGGAACCGGCCCTCGGCGACTCCCAACGCCTCTCCCAGCCCCTGTTCCAGTCCCCGTAGCCGCCCGAACTCCGCGGCCACGGAGTCCAGCCGCCGACCGGCCTCCGCACACCGTCCGACGATCCCGGCGAGCGCGTGTTCCCGGGCCGCCTCCTCCGCAGGCACGCCCTCGTCGTACCGCTGCCGCATCCGGAACGCGGCGGTGAGTTCCGTCTCCGCCTCACGGACGGCCCGGCGGAAGGTCTCCAGGTCCCGCGCCGTGCACAGCGCCCCGGCGAAGCCGAGCTCGGTGCGTGCCGCGCGGACCCGGTTGTCGGCCTCGACGAGCGCCGCGCAGGCCTGCTCGTCGAGGGCCGCGAGAGGCGGCGACGACCTCGGCGGCGGTGAGCCGCCGGCCCCGCCGGGAGTCGTCCGGACGCGGGTGCGCCGGACGCGTCGTACGTACCCGTATCCGGCGATCGCCCCGGCCGCGCCGACCGCCACGAGCGGCAGCACCAGATCGACGGTGGACCGCTCGTCGCCCTCGGCCGCGGTGGCGCTCGCGCCGGGCGCCGGGTTCTTGATCGCAACCGGAGCGTCGCCACCGGACGTCATCCCTGGCAACACCAGCCACACGACCCCGACCGCACCGCCCAGCACGGCATGCGCCACCCGCACGGATATGTGCGACTTGGCACGCCGCGGCCGGCCCCGATGCAAGGAAGAGGTCACATTTGGGAGCGTATGGCCGCGATTACGGCCACGCGACCGGGATGCACCCGACACGGGGGCGGTGGGGCGGAACGACACGCGAGGGGGAACCGCGATGGAACGGCCACCGGGTCGCACGAAGCCGGAGACGGACACGAACGGGGTGCCGGAGGCAGGGCCGCACGCAGGGACGGGAGTGAAGGGGGAGTCGGAGGCCGAACCGCAGACGGAGAAGGACGCGCGGGGGGAGTCGGAGACCGACCCGCAGCCGGAGACGGACACGAACGGGGTGCCGCAGGCGGAGCCGCAGCCGGGGGCGGGGCAGGCGTCGGCCGGGTCCGTCGCGGCGGGCGGCGAAAGTGCCGTGGGTGGTGCCGGAGGTACGGGTGGTGCCGGAGGTGCCGAGGGGAACGGGACCGGCGACGATCCCGCCGCCGGGACGGCGCCTCGGCGCGGGCGTCGCGGACGGCTGGTGCGTCGCACCGTCCTCGCCCTGGTCCTGCTCCTCCTCGTCCCGGTCCTCGCCGCCGAGACGGCCCTCCGCGTGAACTACCTCGGCGACCCGGCCGACGGCACGTACACCCGCGGCAAGGACGCCATCTGGCTGGGCCACGCCTGGGTCGACGGCCGCAAGACCGACGCCGACGTCAAGGCCCTGGCCGACCGGCTCGGGAAGACCGGTATCCGAGACCTGTACGTCCACGCCGGCCCCCTGGAGCACAACGGCACCCTCCCGGCGTCGGCGTACGCGGGCGCGCCCCGGTTCATAGCCGCCGTCCACCGAGAAGCGCCGCAGCTCCGCGTCCAGGCCTGGCTCGGCGACGTCCTCGCCAGCGAGAGCCCGAACGGCATGCGGCTGGAGCGGGCCGAGACCCGCGCCGCGGTCGTGCGGTCCACCCGCGAGATCCTCGCCGCCGGCTTCCAGGGCGCCCACTTCGACCTCGAACCGCTGCACTCCGGCGACGGCGACTACCTGGGCCTCCTGGACGACCTGCGTGCCGTCACCAAGGCCCGGAACGCCCAACTCTCCGTCGCCGCGCACCAGATCGACCCGGTCCCCGGATTCCACTCCTTCTGGGGCACGACCACCGGCCACCCCAAGTGGTGGTCGCAGAAGTTCTTCGGCCAGGTCGCCCGCCGCGTCGACCAGATCGCCGTGATGTCGTACGACACCATGCAGCCGCTGCAGAGCACGTACGGCGGTTACGTCGCCCAGCAGACCTCGCTCGCCCTGGAGGTCACCCCGGCCTCCACCGACCTCCTGATGGGGCTGCCCTTCTACCACGAGAACCGGTTCGGCCACTGGAATCACGCCGAGACCGTCGCCGCCGCCGTCCGGGGCGTCCGGCTGGGGTTGTCCCGTACGGACGCCGACCGTGCGAACTTCGGCGTCGCGGCGTACGTGGACTTCGCGGCGACCGAGCAGGACTGGACGTCGTACGAGAAGGACTGGGTCCGGTAGCCGCGGCAGATCCGGTAGGCCCGGTCGACCCCTCCCCCGGTCCCGGCCCGGGTGGGATCATGAGCGCATGCTGCACTGGAGTCTGGTGGTCACGGCCGTCGTCTGTGTGACGGTCATGGCGGTGGTCGGTATCGCGGCCGTCATGCGGGGGTGGGTGCCGCCGTTCGGCCGCAGGCGGGTGCTGCGGCCGCGACTGTGGGGTGTCGGCGCCCTGATGAGCGCCCTGGGCCTGGGCCTCTTCATGTTCCTGGGCCCGATGGCCGCCCACGAC
The DNA here is from genome assembly GCF_045041255.1 of Streptomyces sp. NBC_00080. Classification (NCBI taxonomy): domain Bacteria; kingdom Bacillati; phylum Actinomycetota; class Actinomycetes; order Kitasatosporales; family Streptomycetaceae; genus Streptomyces; species Streptomyces sp. NBC_00080. Next base: position 3,468,555 of record NZ_CP108235.1, on the reverse strand, counting down.
CTGGCGGTCAACCCGTACGTCCCGCCCGCCGGAATGGCCGTCAACCTCGCCGGGCTCGCCGTCCAGATGCTCGCCCAGCGTCCCGGACACGCGCCCCGGCTGCCCCCGACGCCTACGACGAGCGCCTCCTGATCTTCGAACCCAGCCACACCAGCGGGTCGTACTTGCGGTCGACCGCGCGTTCCTTCAGAGGGATCAGCGCATTGTCCGTGATCTTGATGCCCTCGGGGCAGACCTCCGTGCAGCACTTGGTGATGTTGCAGTAGCCGAGGCCGTGTTCGTCCTGGGCCGTGCGCCGGCGGTCCAGGCCGCTCTCCTCGGCCGCGTCCAGCGGGTGCATGTCCAGTTCGGCGACCCGCATGAGGAAGCGCGGGCCCGCGAACGCCGTCTTGTTCTCCTCATGGTCGCGGACGACATGGCAGGTGTCCTGGCACAGGAAGCACTCGATGCACTTGCGGAACTCCTGCGAACGGTCCACGTCCTCCTGGAACATCCGGTACTCGCCCGGGCCGACCCCCTCGGGCGGCACGAACGCCGGAACCTCCCTCGCCTTGGAGTAGTTGAAGCCGACGTCGGTGACGAGATCGCGGATCACCGGGAAGGCGCGCAGCGGCGTGACGGTGATGGTCTCCTCGCGGTCGAACACCGACATGCGGGTCATGCACAGCAGCCGGGGCCGCCCGTTGATCTCCGCGGAACACGAACCGCACTTGCCCGCCTTGCAGTTCCAGCGGACGGCGAGATCGGGCGCCTGGGTGGACTGGAGGCGGTGGATGATGTCCAGGACCACCTCCCCGTCGTTGACCTCGACCTCGAAGTCCTTCAGGCCGCCGCCCTCGATGTCGCCCCGCCACACCCGGAAGCGGGCCTCGTAGCTGCTCACTCGTACAGCTCCTCTTCGGTGAGGTACTTGACCAGCTCCTCTTTCTCGAAGAGGGCGAGCAGGTCGGGGCGGATGGGTTCGGTGGTCTCGCGGGTGAGGGCGATCCGGCCGCGGACGGGGTCCGTCGCCGCCGGGCCGTCGACGGGGTCGACGGGCGCGCACAGCAGGTTGACGTTGCGCCACGCGCGGTCCATCGTCGGGTGGTCCTCGCGGGTGTGCCCGCCGCGCGACTCGGTGCGTTCCAGCGCCGCCCGGGCCACGCACTCGCTGACCAGCAGCATGTTCCGCAGGTCGAGCGCCAGGTGCCAGCCGGGATTGAACTGCCGGTGCCCCTCGACCCCGGCCCGCCACGCGCGTACCCGCAGCTCCGCCAGCTTCTCCAGGGCGTGCTCCATCTCGCCCTCGCGGCGGATGATGCCGACCAGGTCGTTCATGGTCTGCTGGAGTTCCTGGTGGAGCGTGTACGGGTTCTCCGGCGCGTGGTCCGCCCGGTCCCCGGGGCCCTCCGCGGAGAACGGCCGCAGCGCCTCCGCGGCCGCCGCGTCGACCTGCTCGTCGTCCACCGCCGGGCGTTGCGCACCGGCCCCGGCGGTGTACCGCGCCGCGTGCAGTCCCGCCCGGCGGCCGAACACCAGCAGGTCGGAGAGGGAGTTGCCGCCGAGCCGGTTGGAGCCGTGCATGCCGCCGGCCACCTCGCCGGCCGCGAACAGTCCCGGCACCCCGCGGGCGGCCGCCGTCTCGGAGTCGACCGCGATACCGCCCATCACGTAGTGACAGGTCGGTCCGACCTCCATGGCCTCCGCGGTGATGTCGACGTCGGCCAGCTCCTTGAACTGGTGGTACATGGAGGGCAGCCGACGCCTGATGACCTCGGCGGGCATCCGCGTCGACACGTCCAGGAAGACCCCGCCGTGCGGGGAGCCGCGGCCCGCCTTGACCTCCGAGTTGATCGCGCGGGCCACCTCGTCACGCGGGAGCAGCTCCGGCGGGCGCCGGTTGTGGTCCGGGTCCTCGTACCAGCGGTCGCCCTCCTCCTCCGACTCGGCGTACTTCTCCTTGAAGACGTCCGGGACGTAGTCGAACATGAACCGCTTGCCCTCGGAGTTCCTGAGCACCCCGCCGTCGCCGCGCACCGACTCGGTGACGAGGATGCCCTTCACCGACGGCGGCCAGACCATGCCCGTCGGGTGGAACTGCACGAACTCCATGTTGAGCAGCGGCGCACCGGCGAGCAGGGCCAGCGCGTGGCCGTCGCCCGTGTACTCCCACGAGTTCGACGTCACCTTGAAGGACTTGCCGATGCCGCCCGTCGCGATCACCACGGCGGGGGCCTGGAGGACGAAGAACCGGCCGGTCTCGCGTTCGTAGGCGAAGACCCCGCTCACCCGGGAACCGTCCTTGAGGACCCGGGTGACCGTGCACTCCTGGAAGACCTTCAGCCGGGACTCGTAGTCGCCGGTCTCGCGGTGGTCCTCCTGCTGGAGCGAGACGATCTTCTGCTGGAGTGTGCGGATCAGTTCCAGGCCCGTCCGGTCGCCGACGTGCGCGAGGCGCGGGTACTCGTGACCGCCGAAGTTGCGCTGGGAGATCCGGCCGTCCTTGGTGCGGTCGAAGAGGGCGCCCCAGGTCTCCAGCTCCCACACCCGGTCCGGGGCCTCCTGGGCGTGCAGCTCGGCCATCCGCCACTGGTTGAGGAACTTGCCGCCGCGCAGGGTGTCGCGGAAGTGGACCTGCCAGTTGTCGTGCTCGTTGGCGTTGGCCATCGCCGCCGCGATGCCGCCCTCGGCCATCACCGTGTGCGCCTTGCCGAACAGCGACTTGCAGATGACGGCGGTGCGGGCACCGCGTTCGCGCGCCTCGATGGCGGCACGCAGTCCGGCGCCTCCCGCGCCGACCACGACGACGTCCCACTCCTGGCGGTCGACCACGGACATCAGCAGGCCCCACTCATCTAGAAAAACCTCGGATCGTCGAAGGCACCGGACGCGACGAGATACACGTAGAAGTCGGCGAGCGACACGCTCACCAGCGACACCCACGCCAGCAGCATGTGATGGGCGTTCAGCTTCCCCACGAACCGCCAGGCCCGGTAGCGCACGGGGTGCCTGGAGAAGTGCTTCAGCTGGCCGCCGACGATGTGCCGGCAGGAGTGGCAGGAGATCGTGTACGCCCAGATCAGCGTGATGTTGACCAGGAAGACCAGGGTCCCGAGGCCCATGTGACCCCATGCGTAGTGCTCGTCGCGGAAGGCGAGCACGGTGTCGTAGGTCAGGATCCCGGCGACGACGATCGCTGCGTAGAAGAAGTACCGGTGGATGTTCTGGAGGATCAGCGGGAAGCGGGTCTCGCCGGTGTACTTCTTGTGGGGCTCGGCCACCGCGCAGGCGGGCGGGGACGCCCAGAAGCCGCGGTAGTACGCCTTGCGGTAGTAGTAGCAGGTCAGGCGGAAGCCGAGCGGGAAGATCAGGATGAGGATCGCGGGGGAGAGGCTCCACCAGCTGCCGAACAGGTCCCAGTTGGGGCCGGACCGCATGGTCTCGCAGTTCTCCGCCAGACACGGGGAGAAGAACGGCGAGACGTACGGCGCCGCGTAGTAGTCCGCGTTCGCGAAGGCCCGCCAGGTCGAGTAGACGACGAACGCCAGCAGGCCGGCGGCGGTGGCCGCGGGGGCCAGCCACCAGCGGTCGGTCCGCAGATGGGGAGCGGCGATCGCGGCGCGTCCTGCGCCGCGTACGCCGCTCGGGGGACGGTGGTCGGTGGGCGATGGTTCCGTACCAGTGGCCAACTCAGGACTCCGGTCGGGTCAGGGGGCGTGCCGGGTCAGGGGGCGTGCCGGCCCCGGGCGCCGAGTCCCTCGTCGTCCGTGTCGATCCACAGGGAGTCGTCGTACGGGGTGTCGGGGATGGTGACGAGCTCGGGCCTGCGCGACGAGCCGGGCTGGGAGGCGGCCTCGCGCAGCAGCGCGACGCTCTCCCTCAGATGGTCGGCGTCGGCACGGACCCGGCGCATTTCCAGGCCGGTGCTGCCGAGCTGTTGTTCCAGGCGGCCGACGGACCGGGAGAGGTCGTCGAGGCAGCGCTGGGCCGTTGTCAGGTCGTCGTGCACGGACATGAGCAGTCCTCGCTTCCGTGTGGGCTGGGCCCTGGACGGCAACGTTCATGCGCCTGCGAGTGTTGCGCGTCACACCGGTCGATGTGAAGGCGTGTGCAGCGATTGGCGGGTGCGTTGCTCCGCACGAGTGGCCTTGGCAGGCCCTGCCGCCGTGTCGCCCACGGCAGGCGAACCCTTTCCTCTTCAGTGAGCCTTAGATCTGATCAACTCCAAAATACCGCCAAACGTGATCAAAACGCACCCGCGTCGACGTATGCGCGTCCATGTATGTCGGGGTGTCGGGTCACCGGCGGCAGCGGCTCACCGGAGGTACCAGAGATGTCCCACGACGGCGTCGGCCCGCGCGCGGTGATGCGCTCGGTCGCCTTCCTCACCGCGGGCGCGCTCGCGGTGCCCCTGCTGTCCGGCTGCGGGTCCGCGGACGAGGCAGGCAAGCCCCTGGCCCGCCAGGACATCGCCCCGGTCGGCCGTGCCCAGGTCGCCGAGGGCGGCACACTCAGGTGGGCCGTGGACACGGTTCCGGAGACCTTCAACACCTTCCAGTCGGACGCCGACGCGACGACCACGCGGGTCGCCCAGGCCGTCCTGCCCTCGATGTACCGGCTCGACGCGACCGGGCGCCCACAGCGCGACTCCGACTACCTGGAGTCCGCGAAGGTCGTCGACACCGAGCCCAAGCAGGTCGTCCTGTACAAGCTGAACCAGCAGGCCGTCTGGAGCGACGGCCGGGAGATCGGCGCCGCCGACTTCGCCGCCCAGTGGCGGGCCCTGTCCGGCAAGGACAGCGCCTACTGGACCGCCCGCAACGCCGGCTACGAGCGCATCGAGAAGATCGAGCGCGGGGACAACGACCTGGAGGTCCGGGTCACCTTCAAGCGGACCTACGCCGACTGGCGCTCGCTGTTCTCGCCGCTGTACCCCAAGGACGTCATGGGCACGCCCGACGCCTTCAACGACGGGGCGCGCCGCAAGCTGAAGGTGACCGCCGGGCCGTTCGTGGTGAAGAAGGTCGACCGCAAGAACGACCAGGTCCGGCTCACCCGCAACACCCGCTGGTGGGGCCGGCCGGCCAAACTCTCCGAGATCGTCCTGACGGCCGTCCCGAGGGACGAGCGGGCGTCCGCGCTGGCCGCCGGGAAGATCGATCTGGCCGAGATCGACCCGGCCGCGGCGCAGCGCGTCGACGGTGCCGCGAACGGCACGGCCGGACCGCTGGCCGGTCCCGGCTCCGGGCGCACGGCGGCGAAGGCGCTGCGTTCCTGGGCGCTCGCCCACGGTTCGGACGAGGACACGGCCGAGGACGAGGTCGAGGCCCGCACCGAGCTGCGCAAGCAGGTCGCGAAGTGGGAGGAGCAGCAGAAGGCGCTGCGCGACTTCGAGGTGCGCCGATCGCTGGAGCCGGCGTACACGCAGCTGGCGCTGAACGGCGCGGACGGGCTGCTGGCGGACGAGCGGGTGCGGCGGGCCGTCGCCCGGGCGCTGGACCGCAAGGAACTGGCCAAGGTGGTGCTCAAGCCGCTCGGTCTGCCCGCGGAGCCGGTCGGCAGCCATCTGGCCCTGGCCGGGCAGGACGCGTACGCGGACAACAGCGGGGCGCTGGGCGGCCAGGACACCGCCGAGGCGCAGGCGCTGCTCGCGGACGCCGGGTGGGTGCCCGGAGGCCCGGTCGAGAAGCAGGAGAAGGCCGAGAAAGCGGCCGGCTCGGAGGGGAAGAAGGCGGGCGGCAAGAAGAGCGACTCCGACGACGACTCCGCGGACGGCGACGGCACGTACGTCGTCGGTGAGGACGACAAGGGGTGGACCGCGCGCAGGAGCGACGACGGCCGGCAGCTGGCCCAGGACGGCAAGCAGTTCAAGCAGGTGCACGGCGGCGCCCCCGGCGCCTACGCCCCGAAGGGGACCGCCGCGCCGGCCGCCGCCCCGGCCAAGGCGCTGGCCAAGGACGGCAAGGCGCTCAGCCTGCGGTTCGTGCTGCCGTCCGGCCCGGGGTCGGAGCCGCTGGCGGCGGTCGCCGCGCGGATCACGAGGATGCTGGCGAAGGTCGGCATCGGCACGGACATCACCAAGGTCTCGGACGAGAGCTACTTCAAGGACCACATCGCCTCGGGCCAGTACGACCTCGCCCTGTACTCCTGGCCCGGATCCGCCTTCCCCGCCACCGACGCCCGGCCGATCTACGCCAAGCCGGTGCCGGCCGCCGACGGCTCGCTGAACGTGGAGCAGAACTACACCCGGGTCGGCACCGATCAGGTCGATCAATTGTTCGAACAGGCGGTCTCGACCCTGGACGAGGGCGAGAAGCGGTCCCTGATCCGCAAGGCCGACTCCCGTATCTGGGCAGCTGCCGGATCGATTCCTCTCTATCAGCGCCCCCAGCTCACCGCGGTACGGAAGAGCGTGGTCAACGCGGGTGCCTTCGGCTTCCAGACCCCCGTCTACGAGGACATGGGCTTCCTGAAGAAGGGCGCGAAGAAGGGGGCGAAGGCCTCCGCGAGCCCCTCCGGGAAGTGAGCGCGAAGTGAGCCGAGTGGCCCTGCGGGGGCCGTCCCCCGCCGGGCCACGTACCATGGGGTGAGGCCGTGGCGTGTCAAGCCCGGCAGGGCCCGCGTAACAGACGTACGCAGCAGGGTCGCCCTCACACTCCGGGAGAACGCCGCTTTATGGCCACGCGCCACGACATTCGCAACGTAGCCATCGTCGCCCACGTCGACCACGGCAAGACGACTCTGGTCGATGCCATGCTCAAGCAGGCCGGTGCCTTCGCCGCGCACGCTGCCGAGTCGCTCGACGACCGCATGATGGACTCGAACGACCTGGAGCGTGAGAAGGGCATCACGATCCTCGCCAAGAACACGGCGGTGAAGTACCACCCCAAGGACGGGGGGGACGTCATCACCATCAACATCATCGACACCCCCGGTCACGCCGACTTCGGCGGCGAGGTGGAGCGCGGCCTGTCGATGGTCGACGCCGTCGTGCTGCTGGTGGACGCCTCCGAGGGCCCGCTGCCGCAGACCCGCTTCGTGCTGCGCAAGGCGCTCCAGCAGCGTCTGCCCGTCATCCTGTGCATCAACAAGACCGACCGGGCGGACTCCCGGATCGACGAGGTCGTCAACGAGACCTACGACCTCTTCCTGGACCTGGACGCCGACGAGGACCAGATCGAGTTCCCGATCGTCTACGCGTGTGCGCGTGACGGTGTCGCCTCGCTGACCAAGCCGGAGGACGGCACGGTCCCGCAGGACAGCGACAGCCTGGAGCCGTTCTTCTCCACGATCCTGTCCCACGTCCCGGCTCCGGAGTACGACGAGGCGGCTCCGCTCCAGGCGCACGTCACCAACCTGGACGCCGACAACTTCCTCGGCCGTATCGCGCTGCTGCGCGTCGAGCAGGGCGAGCTGCGCAAGGGCCAGACGGTCACCTGGATCAAGCGCGACGGCACCATGTCCAACGTGCGCATCACCGAGCTGCTGATGACCGAGGCGCTCACCCGCAAGCCGGCCGAGATGGCGGGCCCCGGTGACATCTGTGCCGTGGCCGGTATCCCGGACATCATGATCGGTGAGACCCTCGCCGACCCCGAGAACCCGATCGCGCTCCCGCTGATCACGGTCGACGAGCCGGCGATCTCCATGACCATCGGTACGAACACCTCGCCGCTGGTCGGCCGTGGCGGCACCGGCAAGGGCGCCTCCGCCAAGGCCGCGGTCAAGGACCGCAAGGTCACCGCCCGTCAGGTCAAGGACCGACTGGACCGCGAGCTGATCGGTAACGTCTCGCTCCGCGTCCTGGACACCGAGCGCCCCGACGCCTGGGAGGTGCAGGGCCGCGGCGAGCTGGCGCTGGCCATCCTGGTCGAGCAGATGCGCCGTGAGGGCTTCGAGCTGACCATCGGCAAGCCGCAGGTGGTCACCCAGGAGATCGACGGCAAGGTCCACGAGCCGGTCGAGCGCATGACGATCGACGTCCCCGAGGAGCACATGGGCGCGGTCACGCAGCTCATGGGCGTCCGCAAGGGCCGGATGGACAACATGTCCAACCACGGTTCGGGCTGGGTCCGCCTGGAGTTCGTCGTCCCCTCCCGCGGCCTCATCGGCTTCCGGACCGAGTTCCTGACCGGCACGCGCGGCACGGGCATCGCCCACTCCATCCACGAGGGCCACGAGCCGTGGTTCGGCACGCTGACGACCCGTAACAACGGTTCGCTGGTCGCCGACCGCGCGGGTGCCGTCACCGCGTTTGCGATGACGAACCTCCAGGAGCGTGGCGTGCTGTTCACCGACCCCGGCACCGAGGTGTACGAGGGCATGATCGTCGGCGAGAACTCTCGCGCCGACGACATGGACGTGAACATCACCAAGGAGAAGAAGCTCACCAACATGCGCTCCGCCGCAGCCGACTCGTTCGAGGCGATCGTGCCGCCGCGCAAGCTGTCGCTCGAGCAGTCGCTGGAGTTCTGCCGTGACGACGAGTGCGTCGAGGTGACCCCGGAGGCGGTTCGCATCCGCAAGGTCGTGCTCGACCAGCGTGACCGCGCCCGCACCGCGAGCCGCGCCAAGCACGGCTGATCCGCGGGTAGTTCACCGCCGCAGCACACTCGGAAGCCCGGGTGCCCCCATCGTGGGGGCACCCGGGCTTTCTGCAACCCGTTTTTCGGGGCTCTCGCGGTGACCGCTGTCCGAAATGCGGTGATCCTCGCCCGATAGCCATGTAACAAGTCCGTTTCGCGCCCTTCTCGCGCCAGAGACTTTGTCCGGATTTTGGAAGATCTAGGCGTCAGCTGTGACTGAATTGAGATTTAAAGACGGTGGTCGGCACATGGCGCATGCCAGATAGTTAGCCGCGTAACGCTCGGGTCAATGGGTCTCGCGCTGTGGGGACAGCGCCGACTCGCGAGCACCAGGGGGTGTCTGACCCTCCGTCAGGGGTGTCGGAGGTCGGACGAGCGCCCCCTCCTGTCGGTGAACACGTGGAGTCACAAGGAGGATCCCCATGCCAGTCAACCGGCCCATGCGGTCCATCACCGGTCTGTCCGCCTCCGCCCGCGGCGACTGTCACTGACCTGACGTCCGGCCGCCGACCGCGGCCGTTCGGCTACGCGCGTCCGGCTGCGGCTTCTTGTGAGCCGTCCGTGCGGCGCGCTCCGGCGTCCCTTCATGCACCGATCGGCGATCACGCGGCAGCAGCCCGCGTCCGTCGCCGGCTCGGCACACCCACACCCGTGAAGTGAAATGGGCGAACTGTGACAAGTCCTACCGACATCGAGGGCGGCGGTACGTCGGTCGTGGTCGACGGCGACCAGGAGCCGGCGGCGGCGCCCGAGGCCAAGGTGCCCGTGGGCCGGTCTCCCGGTCAGCTCATGTGGCTCCGCTTCAAGCGGGACCGCACGGGCGTGATCTCCGCCTACGTCGTGCTGCTCTTCTTCCTGGTCGGCCTGCTCGCCCCGCTGATCGCGAAGCTCTACGGCAACAACCCGTACACCGTGTACGCGGACGAACGGCCGGAGTTGTTCGACAGCGCGGGTGTGCCGGTACAGCCCAACGGCGGGATCAGCGGCGAGTTCTGGTTCGGTCTGGAACCGGGCAACGGCTACGACGTCTTCACCAAGTTGCTCTACGGCATCCGCAACTCCCTGGGCATCTCCCTCGCGGTCACCCTCGCCACCGTGCTGACCGGCATCGTCCTCGGGGTCGCGGCCGGCTATCTCGGCGGCAGGACGGACTTCCTGATCAGCCGGGTGATCGACTTCCTGCTCGCCATCCCGGCCCAGCTGTTCTTCATCGCGAGCATGCCGGTCGTGGTCTCCCTGTTCGTCAGCCCGCGCGACGAGACGCCCGTCTACGTCCGGGTCGTCGCCCTGATCTCGGTGCAGTGGTTCCTCGGCTGGATGAGTCTCGGCCGCATCCTGCGCGGCACCAGCCTCGCCCTGCGGGAAAGGGAGTTCATCGAGGCCGCCAAGGTGAGCGGGGCACCACCGGGGCGGATCATCCGCAAGGAGATCCTGCCCAACGTGGTCACGCCGATCCTGGTGCAGGCCACCTACATGCTGCCGAACTTCGTGACCGCCGAGGCCGGTCTGTCCTTCCTCGGCGTGGGACTGGTCGAACCGACGCCGGACTGGGGCCAGATGTTCTCCAAGGCGGCGACCGAACTCGTGATGCAGAACGACATCACCTACATGTTCTTCCCCGGTGTCTCGATGATCATCTTCATCGTGGCGTTCAACCTGCTCGGGGACTCGGTCAGGGACGCCTTCGACCCCAAGACGGCGCGCTGATCCGCACATCACGTCTTTTGGACTCACAGAGTGCTGGACTCAAAGAGATGGGTGGGAAACGAGTGATGGGTAAGGGTGGACGCCGCGCGTACGCCGCGCTCTCGCTGGTCGCTGCCGGAGCGCTCGTGCTCTCCGGCTGCAGCGAGGGCGGCAGCAAGGAAGGCAGCAACAAGGACGACAAGGAGAACGCCCAACGGCAGCAGTCCTCCATCGACTTCGGCGACGCGAAGGCCTCGACCGGCCCGGCCACCGAGGTCCCCGGTGCCAAACCCGGAGGCGCGGTGACCGTTCTCCAGAGAGACAGCTACGCGCACCTCGACCCCGGGCAGATCTACGTCTCCGACGAGATGGCGCTGTCGCAGCTCATCCACCGCGGGCTGACCGGCTACAAGGCGACCGGTGAGGACGGCAAGAAGCACGAGGTCGTCGGCGACCTGGCCACCGACAGCGGGACCACCACCGACGGCGGCAAGACCTGGAAGTACACGCTGAAGGACGGGGTCAAGTGGGCCGACGGCTCCGCGATCACCGCCACCGACGTGCGGCACACCTTCGAGCGGCTGTTCGCGCCGTTCGTCGCCAACGGCCCGACCTTCATCCAGCAGTGGCTCGCCGACACACCGGGCACCGGGTACCGCGACCTGCTCAAGGGCGGCCCGTACGGCGGTAAGCACCTGCCGGACACCGTCCTGGAGACGCCGGACGCGAAGACGGTCGTCTTCAAGTTCAAGAAGGCCAAGCCGGACCTGCCGTACGCGCTGGCCATGGCCGGCTACTCGCTCGTCTCGAAGGCGAAGGACACCAAGGAGAAGTACGACAAGGCCCCGATGACCGCGGGCCCGTACAAGATCCAGGAGTTCAAGTCCGGCAAGTCGATGGTCCTGGTGAAGAACACCAACTGGGACCCGAAGACCGACCCGATCCGGCACCAGTACATCGACCGGTTCACCTTCGCGTTCAACAAGCAGTACGAGGACTCCACCAAGGCCATCCTCGACGACTCCGGGGCCAACGCCACCGCGGTCAGCTTCAACAACGAGGTCGACGCGGGCAACCTGTCCAAGGTCCTCGCCGACGCGACGCTGAAGTCCCGTACCGTCGCCGGCTACCAGCCGTACGTGGGCCAGATCGACATCAACCTGACCCAGAAGGAGATGCAGGACAAGACGGTCCGCGAGGCCATCGCCTACGCCCTGCCGATCACCCCGTTCGTGCGCGCCTACGGCGGCACCGCGGCCCGCGAGGTCGCCGGCGGTCTGATCAGCCCGACCGTCTCCGGCTACAACCCGAACTTCGACCCGTTCGGCAAGAAGAAGAAGCCGGCCGGTGACCCGGTCAAGGCCAAGGAACTCCTGGAGAAGGCCGGCAAGGTGGGCCTGAAGCTGACCTTCGGCTACATCAACACCCCCGAGGGCCAGCAGTACTCGACCGCCATGGCCGCGGGTCTGGAGAAGGCCGGTTTCGACGTCCAGCGCCAGGAGATCCCGGCCGAGACGTACTACGACCAGGTCGGCAAGGTCAAGAACAACTTCGACATCTACCACACCGCGTGGGGCGCCGACTGGCCGAGCGCCTCGACCGTCATCCCGCCGCTCTACGACGGGCGCCAGATCCAGGACGGCGCCGCGAACTACTCGCACGTCAACGACCCGAAGGTGAACGCCGACATCGACAAGGCGAGCACCATCACCGACCCGATCAAGGCCGCGGAGGCCTGGAACAAGATCAACGAGTACATCGTGAAGGACGTCGTCTCCAACATCCCGACGGCGTACTACAAGCAGACCCAGATCGCCGGTTCGAAGATCGGCGGCCTCGTGTACGACGACGTCATCGGCGGCATCGACCCGCGCAGGCTGTTTGTGAAGTAACCCCTTCCCGAGCGCGGCGCCCGGTGCGCCCCGTCCCGCTTCCGCGACGGGGCGCGCCGGCCCGCACGGCCCTTTGAGCCGGCTTCACGAGCCGGCCTCACGAGCCCGAAAGCTGCCACTGAGATGCTGCGCTTCCTCCTTCGCCGGACCCTCGGCTCGCTGGTGATCCTGGTCCTGCTGACCGTCGTCGCCTTCCTGCTGTTCTTCGGCATGCCCCGTGACCCGGCGCTGCTGATGTGCGGCAAGACGTGCACGCCCGACGCGCTGGCGAACATCCACCGCACGCTCGGCATCGACAAGTCGATCCCCGAGCAGTTCTGGATCTTCCTTCAAGGGCTGGTCGCGGGCCGGGACGACTTCGCCCAGGGGCCCTGCCCCGCCCCCTGTTTCGGCTACTCGTACCACACCAACGAGCAGGTCTGGTCGACCCTGATGGACCGGCTGCCGCTCACCGTCTCGCTCGCGCTCGGCGCCACCGTCGTCTTCCTGTTCGTCGGGCTCGGCACCGGAATGCTGGCCGCCTGGCGGCGCGGCACGCTCATCGACAAGTCGTTCACCGCGGGCTCCATGGTGCTCAGCTCGATGCAGATCTACTTCCTGGGCCCGCTCGCCCTCGCCGTGCTGGTGTACCAGACCCATCTCTTCGACGAACCCCGGTACACCGAGCTCACCAAGGATCCCGTCGCCTGGTTCACCGGGCTGATGATTCCCTGGGTCGTGCTGTCCACGATCTTCGCCGCGCAGTACACCCGTATGGCGCGCTCGTCGATGATCGAACAGCTCCAGGAGGAACACATCCGCACCGCCCGCGCCAAGGGGATGAGCCGTCGGTACGTCTTCTTCCGGTACGCCTGGCGCGGCTCCCTCATCCCGATCGTCACCATCCTCGGCATCGACCTCTCCTCGATGCTCGGCGGCGCGATCATCACCGAGTACACCTTCGGACTGCCCGGCCTCGGGCATCTCGCGGTGGAGTCCGTGCAGTTCAGCGATCTTCCGCTGCTGCTGGGCGTGATGCTCTTCGCCGCCGCCGTGATCCTGCTCTGCAACATCGTCGTCGACGCCTGCTATGCCTTCATCGACCCGCGCGTACGGCTGTCCTAGCCGTTTCCCGGACCGTCGTCAGGAGCTTTGTCGTGACCACTGTGACCAAGGAGGCCGGGGCGCCCGTCCCGGCCGGCGCGGGCGCGTTCCTCTCGGTGCGGGACCTGCACGTCAGTTTCAGCACCGAGGACGGATCCGTCCGGGCCGTCGACGGGCTCTCCTTCGACCTCGAACGCGGCCGCACCCTCGGCATCGTCGGCGAGTCAGGATCCGGGAAGTCCGTCACCAACCTGACCGTCCTCGGGCTGCACAACCCGATGTTCACCACCGTCGAGGGCGAGATCCTGCTGGAGGGCCAGGAGCTGACCACGGCCCGGGAGTCGGAACTGGAGAGACTGCGCGGCAACAAGGTCGCGATGATCTTCCAGGACCCGCTCACCGCGCTCTCGCCGTACTACACCGTCGGCCGGCAGATCGCCGAGCCGTACATGAAGCACCGGGGCGCCTCGAAGAAGGCCGCCTGGGAGCGCACGGTCGAGATGCTCGGCAAGGTCGGCATCCCCAACCCCCGGGAACGGGCGAAGGACTACCCTCACCAGTTCTCCGGCGGGATGCGCCAGCGCGCCATGATCGCGATGGCCCTCGTCTGCGACCCCGACCTGCTGATCGCCGACGAGCCGACCACCGCACTCGACGTCACCGTCCAGGCGCAGATCCTCGACCTGCTCAAGGACCTCCAGCGGGAGTTCGGCACCGCGATCATCTTCATCACGCACGACCTCGGTGTCATCGCCGACATGGCCGACGACATCATGGTGATGTACGCGGGCGGCGCGGTCGAGCGCGGGACGACCGAGCAGGTGCTGCGCTCGCCTCAACACCCGTATACCTGGGGCCTGTTGAACTCCATGCCCCGGCTCGACTCGGACCTGGGCACTCCGCTCGCCCCCATTCCGGGTGCCCCGCCGTCGCTGCTGACCCCGCCCTCCGGCTGCCGCTTCCACCCCCGCTGCACCTTCCGGGACCGGGTGGGCGGCAACCGCTGTGTCACCGAACGTCCCCCGCTGGCCCCGGACCGCGCCGCCGCCTGTCATCTCACGGCGGAGCAGAAGCGGACCATCTTCGAGGACGAGATCAAGCCCCGACTGGGGTAGGGGCAGGACCTGAGGAGCAAGCACGTGAAGAAGGCCAGGAGGAGCACGTGAAGAAAGAGGAACTCGTTCTCCCCGCCCCGCGCGAGGCGGACGCCGACGGCGACGGGGAGCAGCTGCTCGTCGTGACGGGGCTCACCAAGCACTTCCCGGTCAAGGGCGGCTTCCCGATCCGGCGTACGGTCGGCCAGGTGCAGGCCGTGGACGGCATCGACCTGAGCGTGCGGGCCGGGGAGAGCTTCGGTCTGGTGGGGGAGTCGGGGTGCGGCAAGTCCACGACCGGCCGGCTGATCACCCGGCTCCTGGAGCCCACGGCCGGGACGATCACGTACCGCGGACAGGACATCTCGCACGCCTCACGCCGGCAACTGGCGCCGATCCGGTCCGAGATCCAGATGATCTTCCAGGACCCCTACTCCTCCCTCAACCCCCGCCAGACGGTCGGCAAGATCATCTCCGGGCCGATGGAGGTCAACGGGATCGAGCCCGCGGGCGGGCGCGAGGCACGCGTGCGCGAGCTGCTGGAGATCGTCGGCCTCAACCCCGAGCACTACAACCGCTTCCCGCACGAGTTCTCCGGCGGCCAGCGCCAGCGCATCGGTGTCGCGCGGGCGCTGGCTCTGGAGCCGAAGCTGATCGTGGCCGACGAGCCGGTCTCCGCGCTGGACGTGTCGATCCAGGCGCAGGTGGTCAACCTGCTCCAGCAGGTCCGGCAGGAGCTCGGCATCGCGTTCCTGTTCATCGCGCACGACCTGGCCGTCGTACGGCACTTCTCGCAGCGGGTGGCCGTCATGTACCTCGGGAAGATCATCGAGGTCGGCGACCGCGACTCCATCTACACCCGGCCCCGGCACCCCTACACCCACGCGCTGCTCTCCGCGGTCCCCGAGGTGAACGTCGCCGGCGGTGAGACCCCCGCCCGGGAGCGGATCCGGCTGGCCGGGGACGTGCCGTCGCCCATCGCCCCGCCCTCGGGCTGCCGGTTCCGGACCCGGTGCTGGAAGGCGCAGGACAAGTGCGCGGCCGAGGAGCCGCCGCTGATCCGGATCTCCGGGAACCACGAAGGCCATCTGACGGCCTGCCACTTCCCGGAGGAGCCGACGATCGAGGCGCGCGAGGAGGACATCGTGCTGGACCCGGCGCTGGCGGCGCTGGAGGAGGGGCGCGGGTGACTCCGTCGGGCCGGCGGCTGATCTCCGGCGTCGCTCCGGCGGGATGCCTGGTTTCGGTGTCGTCCGGCGGGTGCGGGTGCGGGTGCGGGTGCGGGTGCGGGTGCCGGCGCGGGCGCGGGTACGTGGTGGCCGGTCGCGCAGTTCCCCGCGCCCCTGGGGGCCCTGCGGGCCCCGGGCCCCCGGGCTTCCGCTCGGGGCTACCCGGCCGGTGTCGCCACCGTGATGATCTCCGGGCTCGCCCGGGTCAGGGGCCCCCGGTCCCAGTCCCCGTACTGCTCCTCCACCCGCAGCCCCGCCTCCGCCAGGAAACCGGTCAGGCTCCCCGGGGTGAGGAAGCGGAGGGTGGCGCGGCCGGTGTGGCGTCGGGGCCAGCCCGGGGAGTCGAAGGTCTCCGTGAACGTGACCCGGTCGCCGGACGGTTCGTCCGCCACCTCGTGCCAGACCCGTACGACCCGGCCTTCCGCGTCGGTGACCTCGCGGACGCGGTCCGGGGTCCAGCTCTCCCAGGCCCGCGCGGCCGGGTTGCGGGTCTCGAACACGAACCGCCCTCCGTCGCTCAGGGCCGACCGTACGGCTCGTAGCGCGCCGCGCAGCTCTTCGTCACCGAGAAGTACCTGGAAGGCATGGCCCGTCATGATCACGAGGTCGAAGTCGCCTTGCCACACACGGGTGTTGAGGTCCCCCAGCAACCACTCCACGCCGGGCGCCCGACGCCGGGCCTGGACGAGCATCGCGGCCGCCGGGTCGAGGCCCGTGAGCCGCCCCGGATGGCCGTCCGACGCGGCCCGCGCGAGGAGCCGGCCCGTGCCGCAGCCGACGTCGAGCACCGAGTCGGCGGATCTCACCAGGTTCAGATAGAAGTCGTCGTCCGGCCCCCACGGATTGATGCTGTCGTACAGCGCGGCGAGTGTCAGATCAGCGAACGAATGATCGACCACCGCGGCAGTGTGCCACACCTCGGCGCGGCACAGGACAAGATCCAGAACATCCGAATTCCCTCGACAGACGTGCCGGGGCCGGACATGCTCGGCGCGATGACGAGAACAGACGACATGCCTTCCGCGTGGGACGAGCGCACCCAGCTCACCACCTTCCTCGACTACGCCCGCGACACCGCCCGCGCCAAGTGCGAGGGCCTCTCCGCCGAGGACGCCCGCAAGGCGCCCCTGCCGACTTCGCCGCTGATGACCCCGAGCGGCCTGGTCAACCATCTGCGCTGGGTCGAGTACTACTGGTTCCGGGTCGTGTTCCTCGGTGAGGAGGACGAGGGGCCGTGGACCGACGAGGACCCCGACCGCGAGATGCGCATCGCCGTCGACCTCCCGCTCGCGCAGGTGCTGGACGAGTACGCCGAACACGCCGAACGGCACCGCAAGCTGGTCGCCGAGCACGCCCTCGACACCGAGGCACAGCGGGCGACGCGCGACGGCCGTCATGTGGACCTGCGCTGGATCCTTCTGCACCTGATCGAGGAGACGGCCCGGCACAACGGCCACCTCGACATCCTGCGCGAACTGATCGACGGCCGCACCGGCGTCTAGGGGCCGATGCGCGTCTCTCCGTCTCGCGGCGAAGGAGTTTCCGCTGGTCGGGCCAGGGTGAGAGACCGGTGAAAGACCGGTGAAAGATCGCCGAAGGGATCCGGAAAGACGGCTCGGCGAGACTCTTGTCCGGGGCGGGCGACCGACGGGGGACACGCGGCGCCCGCCCCGCCCCGGGCCCGGCCGCCCCGCCTCGTACGGCACCCGGCCGCCACCCCGGCCCCGGCCCCGGAAATTGGCCGGATCCCGACGCCCGGGAATCCGTCGGTTCCCGATCGTGAAGGTCGGCGTTGCCCGGCAGTCGCCCCTGGACTACGTTCTGTGAATGCTCACCCCACGGCCCCGGTTCCGCCTGCTCGGACCGCTGGACGTCGAGATCGACGGACGGGCCGTCGTACTCACCGGCCGGCAACGCGCGCTGTGCGCCGTGCTCCTGCTGCACGCCAACCATGTCGTCTCCGTCGACCGGCTGATTCAGTGCCTGTGGGACGACCGGCCGCCCGGCGCGGGCGCGGCCCGGGTACGGGCCCTCGTCGCGGAGGTGCGGCGTGCCCTCGGCCCGTCCGGGGCGGAGCTACTGACCACCCGTCGGCCCGGCTACGTCATCCACGCGGGCCCGGACGAACTCGACCTGCTGGCCTTCGAGAACCTCATCAGGGACGCCTCGCGGGCCGCGGCCGACGGCGACTGGCGAGCGGCCCGGAGCCACGGTGAACAGGCCCTCGCGCTGTGGCGGGACGAGCCGCTGGCCGACCTGTCGGAGGTCGCGGTGCGCGAGGCCGAGCGCCAACGCCTCGCCGAACTGCACCTCGTGGCCCGCGAAGGCGTGGCCGAGGCGGGGATCGAGACCGGCCGGCACCGCGAGGCCATCGCCGAACTGCTCCGGCTGACCGCCGCCCACCCGCTGCGCGAACGCCCGCACGGCCTGCTGATGCGCGCCCTGCACCAGGACGGCCGCAGCGCCGAGGCCCTGGAGCTGTACACCGCGCTGCGCCGGCGCATGGTCGACGAACTCGGCATGGAGCCCTCGGCCGACCTCAGGGACCTGCACCAGCGGCTGCTGCGAGGCGGCGGTCTGTCCGCAGGCGCCCCGCCCGAGCGGTCCGCCCCGGCGTCCGAGCGCCCCGTGCCGCGTCAACTCCCGCCCACGCCACGCCGCTTCGTCGGCCGCGACCGTGAACTCGACCGCCTCGACTCCTGTCTGCGCACCTCGGAACCGCTCGCCCTGATCGTGGGGCCGGCGGGCGTCGGCAAGAGCGCGCTGGCGCTGAACTGGGCCCACCGGGTCGCCGACCGCTTCCCCGACGGCCAGCTCTTCCTGGACATGCGGGGTTTCGACAACGCCGAGCCGATGACCCCCGGCGAGGCCCTGCCGCTGCTCCTCCAGGGCCTGGGCTGCGCCCCGCGCGACATCCCGCTGGGCGCCGAGGCGCAGACCGCGCTGTACCGGACGCTGCTCGCGGACCGCAGGGTGCTGGTCGTCCTCGACGACGTGGCCGACGCGTCGTACGTACGGCGGCTGCTGCCCGCCTCGGCGGGCTCGCTGACGCTGGTGACGAGCCGCGACAGACTCAGCGGCCTGGTCACCCTGGACGGCGCCTACCGGGTGTCCTGCGACGTCCTGGACAGCGCCGCCGCACTGGAACTGATCAGCGGCGCGGTCGGCGAGGATGCCGTCGCCGCCGATCCGCAGGCCGCGGCGCGGCTCGTCGAACTCTGCGACCACCTGCCGCTCGCCCTGTGCGTCGCGGGTTCCTGGATCGGCGACCGGCCAGGCAGTATCCGGGCTTACGTCCGTGACCTCGCGGACCGGGGGCGACTGGCCCGGCTGCACGTCGAGGGCGAGGAGTCCGTCGCCGTACGGGCCGCGCTCGACCTGTCGTACGGAGCGCTGCCGGACGAGGCCCGGAGGGCCTTCCGCGCGCTGGGCGCGCTGCCGGGCACCGGCCGGTCGGTCCCGGCGGCCGCCGCGGCCGCCGGGACCGACGAACATCGCCTGGCCGACCTGCTGCGGCTGGCCCAGCGGGTCCACCTGCTGCGCGACGTCGAGCACGGCCGCCCGGCCTGGCACGACCTCGTGCACGAGTACGCCCGTGACCGGACGGCCGCCGAGGACTCCCCCGAGGAGCGGGCCGCCGCCGTCACCCGCGTCCTCGACCACTACCTCCAGAGCGTCGTCAACGCGGCCGCCACGGCCGGCCTGTACGTCATGCGCACCCGCCCGCCCGCCGTCGACGGCTCCCTGCCCCGGGAGTTCGACGGCGCGGAGGACGCGTACGCCTGGTTCGACGGCGAGTGGGACGACATCGCGGCCGCGATCGGCCACGCCGCCGAGCACGGCCCCGCGCCGTACGTGTGGTGGCTGGTGGACGCGCTCCAGGACCTCTTCCACCACCGCAGGCCGCTCTCCGACTGGATGCGGCTGGCCACCCTCGCCCGGGAGGTGGCTGCCCGCGGCGGGGACGAGGTCGGCCAGGCCTCCATGTGCCTGTCCCTGGGCAGCGCCCGCTGGCGCAACGGCGATCTGCGGGGCGCGCTGACGGAGTACGAGGAGGCGGAGCGGCTGGCCCGCCGGGCCGGCTGGACGTACGGCGAGGCCGGCAGCCTCCAGGGCAAGGGCGTCACCCTCAAGCTGCTGGGCGAACTGCGCCGCGCGCTGCCCTGCTACGACCGTGCCCTCGCGCTCTACCGCACCCTGGACAACGTCAAGAACGTGGAGATCATGCTGATCAACACGGCGTCCCTGAACCTCGCCCTGGGGCGCCTGGACGCGGCCGAGGAGGCGGCGTGCGCGGCCCTCGACCTGATCGGCGACACGGTCCACCACAACCGCGCGATGGCCCTCGTCAACCTCGCCCTGGTCCGGCACAAGCAGGCCCGGTTCGACGAGGCGACGGCGGCGCTGCGCACCTGCTTCCTGGTCTCCCGCGACTCCGGGTCCACTTATACGGAGGCCGTGGCTCTGGAGGCGCTCGGCCGGGTCCGCGCCGACGCCGGCCGGGACGACCGGGCGCTGCTCGCCTACGAGGACGCCCTCGCCGTCTCCCGGCGGGTGGAGAACCGCAACTGCCAGGTCGACAGCCTGGTCGGGGTCGCCTCCGTGAAGCTGCGCGCGGGCCGCGCCGAGGAGTCGGCCGAACACCTCGACGCCGCCTTCGAGATCGCCGAGCGCACCGGTCACCGGGCGGGCCTCGTCGAGGTCCTGCTGGCCCGCGCCGACCTGGCCCGCGCCCAGGGCCGCCCGGCCGACGCCCTGGACCATCTGGAGCGCGCCGAACGTCTCGCGTCCGACGGCAATCCCCTCACCCTCCCGCGCGTCCACCTCACCACCGCCCTGACGCTCCTCGACACCGACACCGACACCAGCACCGACACCAGCACCGACACCAGCACCGACACCAGCACCGACACCAGCACCGACACCAGCACCGACACCAGCACCGACACCAGCACCGACACCAGCACCGACATCGGCACCGACATCGGCACCGATGTCGCACCCACCCGGGCCCGCGACGCGGCGGCCCTGGCTGCCGCCCTCGCCCGGGACTCCGGCCAGCGTCTCCTGCACGCCCGTGCCACGGCGGCCCTCGCCCGCGCCCACGAGGCGCACGGTGACACCGGCCCGGCGCACGAGGCCAGGACGGAGGCGACCGCCCTGTACGCGGCGCTGGGCGTCCGGCATCCCCCCGGGACGCCCTCCCCGTCCCGCCCGCTGCCCCACCACCGTCACCGTGAACTCCCTCCGGACGCCGAGTCCCGCCTCACCCTCTACCTGACCGAGCACTTCGACGGCTGAGCCGGTTCAGACGGACGTGGCGTACGCGCTGCCGAGCCGCAGCCGCGGGTCGCGGGCGAGGATCCGTTCGTGCAGGGACCGCAGCTCCGGACCCGGTTCGCAGCCCAGCAGGTCGATCATCCGCAGGCGCAGCAGCTGGAAGGCGTCCAGCGCGTCCGCCTGGCGTCCCCCGCGGTGCAGGGCGAGCATCAGCAGGCCCGTGACCTTCTCGTCGAAGGGGTGCATCTCGGCCAGCCAGTGCAGCTGCGGCAGGCACTCCTCGTGCCGTCCCACGCGCAGGTACAGCTCGGTGCTGCCGACCAGCGCCTCCCGGTGCTCACGCCGCAGCGTCACCCGCGTCGACTCCGCCCAGGCCGTGCGTACGTCGGACAGCGGCTCGCCCCGCCACAGCTCCAGGGCCCGCGCGTACAGGCCGAGAGCCGTCTCGGTGTCGCCCCCGCGGGCCTCCTGCTGCGCCTGCCGGACCAGGGCGCGGAACCGCGCGGTGTCGACGCAGCGTTCGTCGATCGCGAGGACGTATCCGCCCCGCTTCCGGATCAGTTCGAAGCCCTCGGTCAGCTGCCCGTCGGCCCGCAGCGCCTTCCGCAGCCGGGTGGCCTGGATGTACAGCGCGTCACGCGGGTGCTGAGGCCGGCGCTCCTGCCACACGCGCTCGATCAGCGTCTCGTCGGCGACGAACGCGCCGGGGGTCCAGGCCAGTGCCGCCAGCAGCAGTTTCGTGCCGTGCGGAAGCGGCAGCTTGCCGCCGGAGCGGGCCCGTGCCTCGACGCAGCCAAGCAGCTGGATTTCCATGTACCCCCCGTACCTCGAACCACTCGAGTCACCACTGTGCGCGCGAGGTGTTCGGCTGGCGCATGGATGCTGCACGGCTGCCGCCGGCTTGGCTCGGCCGGGGACGCGGTGGGGGCGGGCGGGGTTGCGGTGCGTCGGCGGGTGCGGGTGCGTAAGTGGCCGGTCGCGCCGTTCCCCGCGCCCCTGGTGGGCCCTGCGGGCCCATCGGTACGAGTGAAGGCCCGCGCCGGGTGAGCGCGGGCCTTCGTCCCCTGGACCGGACGATCATGGGCTCGGGTCAATG
The DNA here is from genome assembly GCF_045041255.1 of Streptomyces sp. NBC_00080. NCBI lineage: Bacteria > Bacillati > Actinomycetota > Actinomycetes > Kitasatosporales > Streptomycetaceae > Streptomyces > Streptomyces sp. NBC_00080. The sequence continues at coordinate 3,446,631 of NZ_CP108235.1, read as the reverse complement.
GGCCGAGAAAGTCCGCTCCGAAAGGGGGCGGCTGACGAAAAGGGGTGTGTCAGGCCGCCGCCTCGGGGTCCTTGGCGAGACGGGGAGCCGGCACGGTGGCCGGAACGTCCGCCGTCTCGGGATAGTGGCACGCCGTCAGGTGGCCGGGCTTGTTGCCCTCGACCTGCACCAGCGGCGGGGCCTCGGTCGCGCACTTCTCCGTCGCCTTCCAGCAGCGGGTGCGGAAGCGGCAGCCGGAGGGCGGGTTGATGGGCGAGGGCACGTCACCGACGAGGCGGATGCGCTCCCGGCCCGGGACTCCCTCGTCCTGCACGGTCGCCTCGGGCACGGCGGACAGCAGCGCCCGGGTGTAGGGGTGGCGCGGGTTGCCGTACAGGTCGTCGCGGTCGGCGATCTCGACGATCCGGCCGAGGTACATGACCGCCACGCGCTGCGAGAAGTGCCGTACGACGGCCAGGTCGTGGGCGATGAAGACGAACGCGATGCCCAGGTCCCGCTGGACCTTCTGGAGCAGGTTGACGACCTGAGCCTGGATGGAGACGTCGAGCGCGGAGACCGGCTCGTCGGCCACGATCAGCTTCGGCTCCAGAGCCAGCGCCCGCGCGACACCGATGCGCTGGCGCTGGCCGCCGGAGAACTCGTGCGGGAAGCGGTTGTAGTGCTCGGGGTTGAGGCCGACGATCTCCAGCAGCTCGCGCACGCGTGCCTCGCGCCCGCCGGCCGGGTGGATGTCGTTGATCTCCATCGGCCCGGAGATGATCTTGCCGACCGTCTGGCGCGGGTTCAGCGACGCATACGGGTCCTGGAAGATCATCTGGATCTCGGAGCGGATCGGGGCCAGCTGCTTGCGGCCCGCGTGCGTGATGTCCTCGCCGCGGTAGGCGATCCGGCCGCCGGTCGGCTCCAGCAGCCGGGTGATCAGCCGGCCCGTCGTCGACTTGCCGCAGCCGGACTCGCCGACCAGGCCCAGGCTCTCGCCCTCGGTGACCTGGAAGTCCAGCCCGTCGACGGCCTGCACGGCGCCGACCGTACGTCGGATCGGGAAGCCGCCCTTGATCGGGAAGTGCTTGGTGAGCCCGGAGACGTCCAGGAGGGGAGTGGTGCTGCTCATGGTGGTGAAATCCCGTCTCTTGTACGTCAGTTCGCGGCGCTGCCGGCGAGGTCTGTGAAGAACTCGGCGCGCTGGTCGGCGGTCAGGTGGCAGGCGGAACCCCGGCCGTTCGTGACCTCCAGCGGCGGCTGCTCCGTGGAGCACAGGCCCCCTTCGACCTTCTCGGCGAAGGTGCACCGGGGGTGGAAGCGGCAGCCCGTGGGCGGGTTCAGCAGCGAGGGCGGCGAACCGGGGATCGGGTTGAGCGGGACGTCCACCGGGTGTTCCAGGTTCGGCATCGAGCTCAGCAGGCCCAGCGTGTAGGGGTGCTGCGGGCTCCGCAGCACCTCCCTCTTGGTGCCTCGCTCCACACACCGGCCGCCGTACATCACCAGCACGTCGTCGGCGATGTCGGCGATGACGCCCAGGTCGTGCGTGATGAAGACGATCGAGGTGCCGAACTCCTGCTGGAGGTCCTTGAGCAGGTCCATGATCTGCGCCTGCACGGTCACGTCGAGAGCCGTGGTCGGCTCGTCGGCGATCAGCAGCTCCGGGTCGCACACCAGCGCCATCGCGATCATCGCGCGCTGGCGCATACCGCCGGAGAACTGGTGCGGGTAGTCGTCCACCCGGACCTCCGGCTGGGGGATGCCCACCCGCCTCAGCATCTCGATCGCCCGGGCCCGCGACTGGCTCTTGGAGGCGCCGGTGTGCTTGCGGTACGTCTCACTGATCTGCTTGCCGATCGTGTGGTACGGCGACAGTGAGGCCAGCGCGTCCTGGAAGATCATCGACATCTTGTTGCCGCGCAGCCGCTCGAGCTGCTTCTCGGACGCGGTCAGCAGTTCCTTGTCGTCCAGCAGGATCTCGCCCTCGATCGCCGTGCGGTCGCGGTCGTGCAGACCCAGGATGGCCAGGTTGGTGACCGACTTGCCGGAGCCCGACTCGCCCACGATGCCGAGCGTCTTGCCCTTCAACAGGTCGAAGGAGAGCCCGTCGACGGCCTTGACGATGCCGTCCTCGGTGGAGAAATGGACTTTCAGGTCCCTGACGGAGAGGAAGGGCTGCTGATCGGTGCTCGTCACGGGGACGCTCCTGGGGGGTGATGCGAGAGGTAGGGGGCTTGGCGGAGGTCAGGCGAGCCGGATCCGCGGGTCGATGAGAGCGTAGACGGCATCGACGATGATGTTGAAGAACACGATCGCACCGGCCGCCAGGAGGGTCACGCCGAGCAGCATCGGCAGGTCGCTCTGGTCCACGGACTTCACCGCGAGCCGGCCGATGCCCGGGAGGCTGAAGGTCTGCTCGGTGATGATGGCGCCGCCGATCAGCGTGCCGAGGTCGATGCCGAACACCGTGACGATGGGGCCCATCGCGCCACGCCAGGCGAACCGGAAGAACACGTTCGACCGGGACAGGCCCTTGGCGCGGGCGGTACGTACGTAGTCCTCGCTCAGTTGCTCCACGAGCTGCGAGCGGGTCATACGGGTGTAGTTGGCGGTGAAGATGATCGCCAGGACCAGCCAGGGCAGCAGCAGTCCGGAGAACCAGGCGACCGGGTCGTCGCTGAAGGGCGTCCACGACGGCTGGTCGAGCCATCCCAGCTGTGCGACGAAGTAGTACATCGCGATGTAGCCGACGAAGTAGATCTGCAGCGACGAGCCGAGCAGCGACGCCGAGCTGGCGAACTTGTCCAGGAACCTGCCCTGCTTGAGGGCCGCGAGCATGCCCGCGCCGACACCGAGGACGAGGAAGACGACGGCCGCGCCGAAGGCGAGCGAGAGGGTCGTCGGCAGACGGTCCATGATCGTGTCGAAGACCGGCACGTTGTTGGCGAAGGAGTAGCCGAAGCAGGGCGCGTCGCAGTACCCGTAACCGGCGTAGTCGCGACCGGCGAAGACGCCCTTCAGCCAGTACCAGTACTGCACCGGGATGGAGTGGTCGATGCCCAGGTTCTTCCGGATCTGCGCGAGGTTCTCAGGCGTGCAGTTCTTGCCGCAGGACATCATGGCGGGGTCACGCGGCACGGCGTAGAAGAGCCAGAAGGTGATGGCGCTGATGATCAAAAGAATGACCAGCGCGCCGATGACTCGGCGGACAAGGAAGCGGAGCATGAGGCGTGACTTTCCGGACGGGGCGCCGTCGCCGCGGTAAGGAGAGGGGGGTGGGCCGCAGGGGGGTGGCCGCGGTGACGGCCACCCCCAGGGGGCGTGCGCTTACTTCTTGGCGTAGAGCTTGCAGAGCGCGACGCAGGTGTTGGCGTTGTCCCACAGGACGTTGCCGACCTTGGAGCCGTACAGGTAGTTACGGATCTTGTGGTAGTCCGGAACGACCGCGGCCAGCTCCATGATCATCTTGTCGATGTTGCCCCAGGCCTTGTTGGCCTCCTCGACGTCCGCGATCTGGGAGGCCGCGTCGATGGCCTTGTTGACGCTCGGGTCGTTCAGCTGGGCGTAGTTGCTGCGGCCGTCGCCGATGTTCTTGCCGCTCCAGCAGGGGTAGAACTGCGAGTAACCGTTCGGCCAGTCCGGGCTCCAGCCGGCCGCGAACAGGTCGAAGTCGTTGTCGATCTTGCCGATCTGGGTGTAGAAGGTCGACTTGTCGACCTGCTTGTTGACGACCGTGAAGCCGGCCTCTTCCAGCGCGTTCTTGATGGCGACGGCGGTCTTCACCGCGGTGTCCGACTGCTGGTAGGCGATGACCAGCTTCTGGCCGACCTTGCCGGCCTCCTTCAGCAGGGCCTTGGCCTTCTCGGGGTTGCCGCCCGGCTTCTTGTCCACGCCGTACAGGTCGAACTTGGTGTAGCCGGGAGTCACCGGGGCGAAGATCGTGGTGGCGACCTCCTGGCTGTAGGCGCCGCCACCGATGGTCTGGAGCTGCTGGTGCGGCCAGGCGTAGTTGATGGCCTGGCGGACCTTGAGGTCCGTGATCCGGGTCATGTTGATCGGCCAGTAGTAGGTGACCGTGTCGACCGCGGTGAGGACGCGCTTCTTCAGCTCGGCGTTGGTGAGGACCTGGGCGATGCGCTCGGGCGCGACCTCGTTGAAGATCGGCACCGCGTACTGGTCGGTGCCCTTGTCCGCGATCCAGCGGTCGGTGGACGCGACCAGCTCGTAGCCCATCTGGAACAGGTACTTGTCCGGGTAGGCGTTGCGGATCGCGTCGGTCTTCGGGTCCCAGTGCTCGTTGCGCACGAAGGTCATCGACTTGCCGATGTTGCGGCTTTCGACCTTGTACGGGCCGCAGGAGATCGGCTGCTTGTCGTACTTCTCCTTGGTGTCGTGCTTCTTCGGCACCAGGGAGTAAGCGCGCATCGCGAGCGTGAAGTTGAAGTCGGCGCGGGCTTCCTTGAGACGGAAGGTGATGGTCTTGCCGTCGATCTCGATGGAGTCGAGGCTCTTGCCCTCGTACGGGCCCTTGTACTTGTCGCCGCCGACCAGGAAGTCCTGGACGTAGCGCGGCCCCTCGGTGACGAAGGTGGCGAAGAGGCGCTCGAAGGTGTGGCGGAGGTCGTCCGAGGAGACCTCGGCGCCGTCCTCCCACTTCAGACCGTCCTTCAGCGTGAAGGACCAGGTCTTGCCGCCGTCCTTCATGGTGCCGGCGTCGGTCGCGGCGTCGCCGACCAGGGTGGCGTTGCCCTTGGCGTCCAGCTTGTAGCCGGTCAGACCACGCATGATCGGCACGGTGATGGCGGCCTCGGTCGAGACGTAGATCTGCGCCGGGTCCATGTGGTCCATGTCGAACTGCTGGAGCGAGTAGATCGTCCCGCCCTTGACCGCGCCCGTCACCTCGGGGGCCGGGCCGGTGGAGTCGGCCTTGGTGCCGACCGGGATCTCGACGGTCTTGGCCCCGGTGACCTTGGGGGCCTTGTCCTGCGAGGAGCCCCCCTCGCTGCCGCTGCTGCACGCACTCAGCACCGACGTCGACGCCGCGGCAACGCCGGTGGCGATGAGGAAGTTTCTGCGCGAGAAGGACATGCTGCCTGCCTTGAAGTGGAAGTGATGAGAGAGATCCGGCACCCCGGCGTCCTTGCCGTGGGCCTGGAGACGGCCGGAGCTAGCGCTTGGACTTGGGGTCGAGTGCGTCACGCACCGAGTCGCCGAGCAGGTTGAACGCGAGGACGAAGATCACCATGGACAGGCCCGGGAAGAGCATGAAGGTGAGGTCCTCGGTGTAGAAACTTGCACCCCGCGCGATCATGACGCCCCAGTCCGGGGTCGGGTCGATCATGCCGACTCCGAGGAAGGCGAGACCCGCTTCAGCGGTGACGTACGCCGGGAGCATCAGCGTGGTCTGGATGATGATGGGCGTCCACAGGTTGGGCAGCAGCTCCTTGAAGACGATACGCCCCGGTGATGCACCCGTGACCTTCGCGGCCTCGACGAACTCCCGTTCACGCAGGCCCAGTACCTGGCCGCGCAGCAGTCGGGCGATGGACGCCCATCCGAAGGCGGCGAGGACGATGATCAGCGCTGTGGCCCGCAGCCAGGTCGGGATCTCCTCGTCGGGGGCGACGAAGAGCCCGAACACGACCGGCATGAAGGCGATGAAGAAGAGCGTGGAGGGGAACGACAGCAGGATGTCGATGACCCGGCCCACGAGATAGTCCGTCTTGCCGCCGAGGTAGCCCGCGGTGGTGCCGATGACCACACCGACGACCACGGTCAGCACGGTCGCGGCGAGCGCGATGCCCAGCGAGTTGCGGATCGCGTAGAGCAGGAAGGTGAAGACGTCGCGCCCCAGCTGGGGTTCGATGCCGAACCAGAACTCCGAGCTCATGCCGCCGTTCGGACCCGACGGGTAGGCGAACGGGTTCAGCAGCTCGGGGCGCTGACTGGCGTACGTGGTGTATGGGTCCTTGCCGTACAGCTTGGCTATCAACGGAGCGGCGACGGCGATCACGAAGAAGAAGCCCACGATGCACGCGGACATGACGCCCGTGCGGTCCCGCTTGAAGCGGTTCCACGCCAGCCGTCCGGGGGAGCGGCCTTCGCTGCCCTTGTGGGTGGAGGGCGTGGGCGACTTCTCGACGCTCTCGTCGGTCACCTCAAGCGGGGCAGCCGCTGATGGAGTTGGGGGGGTCATGGTGCTCCTGGCCCACGGGAGGGTCTGATGACTCCGCAGGGCACTCCCTACGGGCTACGCCGGACTTTTTCAACGCAATTCGTTCAGGGTCAATAAATTCTGGTCTCCCTTGGTTTTCTCTTTACTTTCTTTACCGGAGCTTGACCATATCGTAGCTACGCGTGTAGCGCGCCGTGATCGTTCCGTGTCTGAATTCGGGCCAACTGCACTAAACGGGCAAGGGGTTCGATATTCGGACGCCGGGGTGTCGGAATGCGTACATCTCGGGGTCACAATCCAACGGTTCGGCATCGGATGGTGAAGATCCGTTGCGCACTACACCGAAGATCCATTGTGACCTGCGAAGAAGATCCTTTTCGACCCCCCGCCAGGATCCTGCTGCCGGCCTCCGGCGCACTTGTGCCATCCCCCGAATAGCCCTCCGATGGCCTCCCGTTGGGCGCGGCCCCTGTGCGTAATGCACCTTTTAAGTTGATATTTACTGGTAATGGATCAGTGCTTCGGTGCTGACGGCACAGCGCTCAGGTAAAAGCGCGGTCAATGAGGAGGCATCCATGCGTGGAGCCACGCACGCCAAGTGGGCCGCATGCGCGGCGGCGGCAGCACTCGCGGCGACGGCGTGCGGGGGCGGGGGGAGCGACAGCGGCGGCGGTGACGGCGGCGCGGTGCTCAGCTCCTCCTGGGGAGACCCGCAGAACCCGCTGGAGCCCGCCAACACCAACGAGGTGCAGGGCGGCAAGGTCCTCGACATGATCTTCCGCAGCCTGAAGAAGTACAACCCGGAGACCGGCGCGGCCGAGGACATGCTGGCCGAGAATGTCGAGACCACGGACTCCCAGAACTTCACGATCACCGTCAAGGACGGCTGGACGTTCAGCAATGGCGAAAAAGTGACGTCGAAATCCTTCGTCACCGCGTGGAACTACGCGGCGAGTCTGAAGAACAACCAGAAGAACGCCTACTTCTTCGAGTACATCGACGGCTACGCCGCGGCCCATCCCGCCAGTGGCTCGCAGACCACCGACGTCCTGTCCGGGCTCAAGGTCGTCAACGACAGGACCTTCACCGTCAAGCTCAAGCAGAAGTTCTCCACCTTCCCCGACACCCTGGGCTACCCGGCCTACGCCCCGCTGCCGCAGGCCTTCTTCACCGACCACGCGAACTGGGTGAAGAAACCGATCGGAAACGGGCCGTACACGATCGACTCCTACACCAAGGGCTCCCAGATGGCCCTGAAGAAGTGGGACGGCTACCCCGGCGACGACAAGGCGGAGAACGGCGGCGTGACCCTGAAGGTCTACACCGACAACAACACCGCCTACACCGACCTGCTGGCCGGCAACCTCGACCTGGTCGACGACGTGCCCGCGGCCCAGCTCAAGAACGTCAAGAACGACCTCGGCGACCGCTATCTGAACACCCCCGCCGGCATCATCCAGACCCTGGCCTTCCCCTTCTACGACAAGAAGTGGAACACCACCGGCTCGGACAAGGTGCGTACCGGCCTCTCCCGCGCGATCGACCGCAAACAGATCACCGAGACGATCTTCCAGAACACCCGCACCCCCGCCACCGACTGGACCTCCCCGGTGCTCGGCGAGGAGGGCGGCTTCAAGGAAGGCCTGTGCGGGGACGCCTGCGAGTACGACCCCGCCGCGGCGAAGAAGCTCATCCAGGAGGGCGGCGGCCTGCCCGGCGGCCAGGTGAAGATCACATACAACGCGGACACCGGATCCCACAAACAGTGGGTCGACGCGGTCTGCAACTCGATCAACAACGCCCTCGACAACGACAAGGCCTGCGTCGGCAACCCGGTCGGCACGTTCGCGGACTTCCGCACCCAGATCGGCGACCGGAAGATGACCGGACCCTTCCGGGCGGGGTGGCAGATGGACTACCCCCTCATCCAGAACTTCCTCCAGCCGCTCTACTACACGAACGCCTCCTCCAACGACGGCAAGTGGTCCAACAAGGACTTCGACAAGCTCGTCGACCAGGCCAACGCCGAGACCGACACCGCCAAGGCCGTGGAGCTCTTCCAGCAGGCCGAGGAGGTCGTCCGCGACAACATGGCCGCCATCCCGCTCTGGTACCAGAACGGCAGCGCCGGCTACTCGGAACGGCTCTCGAACGTCAAGCTCAACCCGTTCTCCGTCCCGGTCTACAACGAGATCAAGGTCAGCTGACCCGCCATGGGCCGGTATGTGATCCGGCGTCTGCTCCAGATGATCCCGGTGTTCATCGGTGCCACGCTGTTGATCTTTCTGATGGTGAACGTGATGGGCGACCCCATCGCGGGCCTGTGCGGTGACCGGGAGTGCGACCCGGCCACCGCCGCCCAGCTGCAGAAGGAGTTCGGTCTCGACAAGCCGGTCTGGCAGCAGTACCTGACCTACATGGGGAACGTCTTCACCGGAGACTTCGGTACGGCGTTCAACGGCCAGCCGGTCACCGAGCTGATGGCGACGGCCTTCCCGGTCACCATCCGGCTGACGATCGTCGCGATCGTCTTCGAGATCGTCATCGGCATCACCCTGGGTGTCATCACGGGTCTGCACCGGGGCCGTCCCGTCGACAGCGGGGTCCTGATCCTCACCCTCGTCGTGATCTCCGTCCCCACCTTCGTCACCGGTCTGCTGCTCCAGCTGCTGCTCGGCGTCGAATGGGGCTGGATCAAACCGTCGGTCTCCTCGGAGGCCACCTTCGGTGAGCTGATCGTGCCGGGCCTGGTGCTCGCCTCGGTCTCCCTGGCGTACGTCACCCGGCTGACCCGCACCTCCATCGCGGAGAACAAACGGTCCGACTACGTCCGCACGGCCGTCGCCAAGGGGCTGCCCCGCCGCCGGGTCGTCACCCGGCACCTGCTGCGCAACTCCCTCATCCCCGTGATCACCTTCATCGGGACCGACATCGGCGCCCTGATGGGCGGCGCGATCGTCACCGAGCGCATCTTCAACATCCACGGCGTCGGCTTCCAGCTCTACCAGGGGATCCTCCGCCAGAACACCCAGACCGTCGTCGGCTTCGTGACCGTCCTCGTCCTGGTCTTCCTGCTGGCCAACCTGCTCGTCGACCTGCTGTACGCCGTACTCGACCCGAGGATCCGCTATGCCTGAGCCGATGCCGCCGGAGCACCTGCCGGGCGCGGGCCGCACCCCGGAGGACGGAGCCATCGCCGACACCGGCATGGGAGGCGCGATGGACCTGGCCACCGCGGAGGGGGAGACCCTCGAGAAGACACCCGGCGGACCGCAGGGCACCGGGCCCTCCGAGAAGCCCCGTTCCCTCTGGTCCGACGCCTGGCGGGACCTGCGCCGCAACCCGGTCTTCATCATCTCCGGCCTGGTCATCCTCTTCCTGGTCTTCATCTCCCTGTGGCCCGGGGCCATCACCTGGCTGAGCCCCCTCAAGTGCGACCTCGCCAAGGCCCAGGAGGGCTCCCAGCCCGGCCACCCCTTCGGCTTCGACGGCCAGGGCTGCGACGTCTACACGCGCGTCGTCTACGGCGCCCGGACGTCCGTCACGGTCGGTGTCCTGGCCACCCTCGGCGTCGCCCTGCTCGGCAGCGTGCTGGGCGGTCTGGCCGGGTTCTTCGGCGGGGCGGGGGACTCGATCCTGTCCCGGATCACCGACATCTTCTTCGCCATCCCGGTCGTCCTCGGCGGCCTGGTCCTCCTCTCCGTCGTGACCAGCAATACGGTCTGGCCGGTCATCGGGTTCATGGTGCTGCTCGGCTGGCCCCAGATCTCCCGGATCGCCCGCGGCTCGGTGATCACCGCCAAACAGAACGACTACGTCCAGGCGGCCCGGGCCCTGGGCGCCACCCACTCCCGGCTGCTGCTGCGGCACATCGCGCCGAACGCGGTCGCCCCGGTGATCGTCGTGGCGACCATCGCGCTCGGCACGTTCATCGCACTGGAGGCGACCCTGTCCTACCTCGGCGTCGGACTGAAACCGCCGACCGTCTCCTGGGGCATCGACATCTCCGCCGCCTCGCCCTACATCCGCAACGCCCCGCACGCCCTGCTGTGGCCCTCGGGCGCCCTGGCCCTCACGGTCCTGGCGTTCATCATGCTCGGCGACGCGGTGCGCGACGCCCTCGACCCGAAGCTGAGGTGACGGCCGGATGCTGCTCGAAGTACGCGACCTGCACGTGGAGTTCCGCACCCGGGACGGGATCGCCAGGGCCGTCAACGGCGTCAGCTACGGCGTGGACGCGGGCGAGACCCTCGCCGTGCTCGGCGAGTCCGGCTCCGGCAAATCCGTCACCGCCCAGGCGATCATGGGCATCCTCGATGTGCCGCCCGGCCGGATCACCGGCGGCGAGATCCTCTTCCGCGGCAAGGACCTGCTGCGCTTCAAGGAGGAGGAACGCCGCAAGGTGCGCGGCGCCGAGATGGCGATGATCTTCCAGGACGCCCTGTCGTCCCTGAACCCCGTGCTGTCGGTCGGCGACCAGCTCGGCGAGATGTTCGTCGTGCACCGGGGGATGTCCCGGAAGGACGCGCGGACCAAGGCCGTGGAGCTGATGGACCGCGTCCGCATCCCCGGCGCCCGGGAACGGGTCAGGGACTACCCGCACCAGTTCTCCGGCGGTATGCGCCAGCGCATCATGATCGCGATGGCGATGGCCCTGGAGCCGGCGCTCATCATCGCCGACGAACCCACCACCGCCCTCGACGTCACCGTCCAGGCCCAGGTCATGGACCTGCTCGCGGAACTCCAGCGCGAGTACCACATGGGCCTGATCCTCATCACCCACGACCTGGGAGTGGTCGCGGACGTGGCCGACCGGATCGCGGTGATGTACGCGGGCCGGATCGTCGAGTCGGCCCCGGTCCACGACATCTACAAGGCCCCGGCCCACCCCTACACGCGAGGCCTGCTCGACTCCATCCCGCGGCTGGACCAGAAGGGCCAGGAGCTCTACGCCATCAAGGGCCTGCCGCCCAACCTCATGCACATCCCGCCCGGCTGCGCCTTCAACCCCCGCTGCCCGATGGCCCAGGACGTCTGCCGTACGGACGTACCCCCGCTGTACGAGGTCGACGAGTCCGACGCGGACCGCACGAGCGCGTGCCACTTCTGGAGGGAGTGCCTGCATGGCTAGTTCCGCATCGGCCGAGCCGATCCTCGAAGTGAACGGGCTGGTCAAGCACTACCCACTCACCCAGGGCATCCTGTTCAGGAAGCAGGTCGGCGCGGTCAAGGCGGTCGACGGCGTCGACTTCACCCTGCACCGCGGCGAGACCCTGGGCATCGTCGGTGAGTCCGGCTGCGGCAAGTCCACGGTCGCCAAGATGCTGGTCAACCTGGAGAAGCCGACGGCGGGGGAGATCCGCTACAGGGGCGAGGACGTCACCGGCCTGTCGGGCAAGGCGCTGCGGGCCGTCCGGCGCAACATCCAGATGGTCTTCCAGGACCCGTACACCTCGCTCAACCCGCGCATGACCGTCGGCGACATCATCGGGGAGCCGTACGAGATCCACCCCGAGGTGGCGCCCAAGGGCGACCGGCGCAGACAGGTCCAGGACCTGCTGGACGTCGTCGGGCTCAACCCCGAGTACATCAACCGCTACCCGCACCAGTTCTCCGGCGGCCAGCGGCAGCGGATCGGCATCGCGCGGGGGCTGGCCCTGCGTCCGGAGGTGATCGTCGCCGACGAGCCGGTGTCCGCGCTGGACGTGTCGGTCCAGGCGCAGGTGATCAACCTGCTGGACCGGCTCCAGAGCGAGTTCGACCTCTCCTACCTCTTCATCGCCCACGACCTCTCGATCGTCCGCCACATCTCGGACCGGGTGGGGGTGATGTACCTGGGCCGGATCGTGGAGATCGGCCGCGACGCCGAGATCTACGACCATCCGACGCACCCCTACACGCAGGCCCTGCTCTCCGCGGTGCCCGTTCCGGACCCGGAGGCGCGGGAGCACCGGGAGCGGATCATCCTGGCGGGCGACGTCCCGTCCCCGACGAACATCCCCTCCGGCTGCCGCTTCCGCACCCGCTGCTGGAAGGCGCGGGAGCGGTGCGAGCTGGAGGTGCCGGTGCTGGCGGTCCCGGCGGAGTTCCGGCACGCGACCGGCCCGGCGGCACACGACTCGGCATGTCACTTCGCGGAGGAGAAGCAGGTGGTCCCACCGGAGGAACCACGGGAGGAACCACCGGATGATCACACCAACGGCGGTGTATAGCAGCACATTTGCTGAGCAACCGCGTTAACACACAGGCAACTTGACCGACCCGATTCCGATATACGGACGCGCCACTCTGAACAGCGTACGGCCGTGCGGGTGCCGTAAACGGGCCGGGAGCGCCATGTCTCCCGGCCCGTTGCCGTGCCTACGGCACTACGTCAGCCCCAGTGAACGCTTGAGGAAGTCCACCTGGAGCAGCAGCAGGTTCTCCGCGACCTGTTCCTGGGGGGTCATGTGGGTGACGCCCGACAGGGGGAGTACCTCGTGCGGGCGGCCGGCGGCCAGCAGCGCCGAGGAGAGCCGCAGGCTGTGGGCGACGACCACGTTGTCGTCGGCCAGCCCGTGGACGATCATCAGCGGGCGGTGGGGTCCGGCGGGCGAGGAGAGCCCCTCGTCGGTGACGAGCGAGCTCTTCGCGTACGCCTGCGGGGTGGTGGCCGGGTCGCCGAGGTAGCGCTCGGTGTAGTGGGTGTCGTAGAGCCGCCAGTCGGTCACCGGGGCGCCCGCGATGCCGGCGTGGAAGACGTCGGGGCGGCGCAGTACCGCCAGGGCCGCGAGCCAACCGCCGTAGGACCAGCCGCGGATCGCCACCCGGGAGAGGTCGAGGGGATGGCTCTTCGCCAGCTCCTCCAGTGCCTCGACCTGGTCGTCCAGGCTGACCGTGAGGTCGTGATGGATCGCCTTCTCCCAGCCGGGGGAACGGCCCGGGGTGCCCCGCCCGTCGGCGACGACCACCGCGAAACCCTGGTCGGCGAACCACTGGGAGGTCAGGTGCGCGTTGTGCGCGGCGAGCACCCGGGGCCCGTGCGGGCCGCCGTAGGGATCCATGAGCACGGGCAGGGGGGTGTCACCGGGGTAGTCCGTAGGCATAAGCACGGCGCACGGGATGCGCCGTGCGCCCCCTTCGGTGAGCAGTACGCGGGGGGACAGACCGGGATCTTCGGCGTACGACCGGACAGTCGCCGCCGGCTTCCCGTCCCGCAACACCCGCGCCACGCTGCCCGGCCGGTCGAGCACCGCCGACACCAGAACGGTCACGTTCCCCGAGCGCACCGCCGAGTGCACCCCGGGCTCCTGGGAGAGGCGCTCGACGCCGAGTTCGTTGACCCGGTAGACGTGTACCTCACCGGTCTCCGGCGCGGCCGCGTCCGCCCCGGCCGAGGCGGCGACCAGCACGTCGTGGGAGGTGACGTCGAGCACCGCACGTACGTGCAACTGGGCGCCCGTCAGCGGACGTTCCCCGACCGCCAGGACCCGGGCGCCGCCCTCGTCGACGATCCTGACCAACTGTCCCGACGGGCTCCAGCACGGCACGCCAGGGAAAAGATCGAGCCAAATCCGATCTTCGTCGGCGTGCACCATACGGGTCGCCCCGGAGTCGGTGTCCACCGCCAGGAACAGCTGACTGCGCTGGTCGCGCGCCTGTACGAGCAGCAGCGGCGCCCCCGCCCCTGACCAGTGCACTCGCGCCAGATACGGATAGCGCACCCGGTCCCAGACAACCTCCGTGCGCACCCCGTCGAGCCCGAACACGAACAGCCGCACCTCGGCGTTGGCCGTCCCGGCAGCCGGATAGGGCACGTGTTGTGGGTCACGTTTCGGCTGGGCCGGATCAGAGATCCACCACCGCTCCACCGGCGTGTCGTCCACCCGCGTGACCAGCAGTCGATCCGACTCCGGAGACCACCAGAACCCCCGCGAGCGGCCCATCTCCTCGGCCGCGATGAACTCGGCCAATCCATAGGAAACCGTGTCCGATTCCGGCTCCGCCAGCGCCCGGTCGCCGTCACCCTCGGCGCCCACCACCCGCAGGGCGCCCCCGACGACGTACGCGACGAGCCGCCCGTCGGGGGACGGACGGGGGTCGATCACCGGCCCGGGGACCGCGAGTTCGGTCGCCGTACCGGCCCGCAGCTCCGCCGTGAAAAGCCGCCCTGACAAGGCGAAAGACGCCAGCTCGACGGCCTCGTCGGTGGCGTAGCCGATGATCCCGGCGCCGCCCTCACGGCTGCGCTCGCGGCGGGCGAGTTCCTGCGGCGAGAGGTCCTCCGAGATGCCGCCGAGGAGGGCGCGCGGGTCGGCTGCCGGGCGCTCCGTGCCGTCCGCGGGGTCGAGGACCCACAGCGCACCCGCGCGGTCCGTGCCGGAGCCGGAGCGCAGGAACACGACCCGGGAGCTGTCGGGGGCCACCGTGAACGAACGCGGCGCGCCGAGGGTGAAACGCTGGGTGCGGGCGTGTCTGCGGGGGAAGGAGTCGGACTCGGTCGTCATCCTCCGACCATATTGGCCATGCGACCCCCTTGTGCGGCTGTGCGCCGCGAGATGCGCACCCACACATAGTTATGATCACTAGCGCTGTGTGGGTATGAACCTGCTGGCTGATGTATGGATTTACAAGTTCCCTTGTTCTGCTTTTGCCCCCACGTTCCCGGGTCCTTGGAGGTGAACCGCCGTGGCACTCTCGATTTCGGCGGTGGTGCTGCTGGCGATCATCGTCTTCTTGCTGGTCAAGAAGTCGGGGCTGAAAGGCGGTCACGCGGTCGTCTGCATCCTGCTCGGCTTCTATCTGGCCTCCTCGACGATCGCGCCCACGATCAGCGACCTGACGACCAGCGTGGCCAGCATGATCGGCAGCATCAAGTTCTGACGCGTGCCGACCCTGCGTCTGCCCCTGCGCGGGAGATGTAGTCCTGCCTCGTAGGGTTGGCCCCATGACGGAACTCCCCTCCCCCAACCTCCGGCCGGGGGGACCCCCAGCTCGCGCCGCTCGGCGTCTGCTGCTGGTGCACGCGCACCCGGACGACGAGTCGATCAACAACGGCGCGACCATGGCCAGGTACGCGGCCGAGGGTGCCCATGTGACGCTGGTCACCTGCACCCTCGGTGAACGCGGCGAGGTCATCCCGCCGGAGCTGCGGCATCTGACCGGTGCCGCCCTGGGGGAGCACCGGCGCGGTGAACTCGCCGCCGCCATGGCCGAACTCGGCGTCGACGACTTCCGCCTGCTCGGCGGCCCCGGCCGCTACGGCGACTCCGGGATGATGGGCCTTCCCGACAACGACGACCCCGCCTGCTTCTGGCGTGCCGACGTCGACGAGGCCGCCGCGTCCCTCGTCCAGGTCGTCCTGGAGGTGCGCCCCCACGTCCTCGTCACCTACGACGACGACGGCGGCTACGGCCACCCCGACCACATCCAGGCCCACCGCGTCGCCATGCGGGCCGCGGAGCTGGCCGAGGACGCCGGGTGGCGCATCCCGAAGGTGTACGTCAACCGCGTCCCGCGCTCCGTCGTCGGGGCCGCCTTCGCGCGGCTCCGGGAGGAACTGCCGGGACTGCCCTTCGCCAAGAGCGCCGTCGTCTCCGACGTGCCGGGCGTGGTGGACGACGGCCTGGTCACCGCCGCGATCGAGGGCGGCCCGGTGTACGCCGCCGCCAAGGCCGCCGCGATGCGCGCGCACGCCACCCAGGTCGAAGTCGCCCCCGGCGAGCAGTACTTCGCCCTCTCCAACGAGCTCGCGCAGCCCCTGTTCCCGATCGAGTACTACGAACTCGTACGCGGGGAGCCCGCCGGGAAGAGGGAGACCGACCTGTTCGCCGGTACGGGCGACACGACGGAGGTGGCGTGATGTCCGACCGCGGTTCGATGCTCGCCCAGCCGCTGCGGATGCCCCCCGCCGGACGGATCGCCGCCTGTGCGGGACTCCTGCTCCTCGGCGCCGTCACCGGTCTCGCCGGGGCGCTCGTCCAGGCCGGCTGGTTCCCGGGCGGACTGCTCCTCGCACTCGTGGGCGCGGCCGGGCTGTTCCTCGGCGGGGCGCGTGCGCTCGGCAGCCGCGCCGGGGCCGTCGCGCCCGCCGCCGGCTGGATGATCTCCGTCATCCTGTGCACGGCGGGCCGTCCCGAGGGTGACTTCCTGTTCGGCGCGGGAGGCGGTTCGTACCTCTTCCTGCTCGGTGGCATGGCACTTGCTGTGATCTGCGCCACCATTGGTTTGGGGCGGCAACCGGTCGGCCGCGACGTCCGACTTGGCAAGTGACGTACCACTTCACCGTGGCGTGCCCGTGGGAGTCCCGTGTGGGTTTCCCCGGCGGTCGTGGGATACGGGCCAGAAGTGGCCAGTATGGTGGTGCGCGCCGCCGAGCTGCCCGTGAGGCCGTGCGGGCGGCGGAGCCAACCTGGAGAACCTGCCTTGAGCCGTGAAACTGACAGTCCGTCCTCCGGGCCCAACGGGCGCGGCGGAGCCGCATACCCCTCGGGCACGCCGCCGTACGGCACCCCCGTGGTGTCCGACGGCGGTGCGGACGCGGGCCGTTCGTCCGCGCAGCCGGAGGAACGCAAGACCGAGACCACGCTGACGACCCGGATCCGCATCAACATCCCGGGTTCGCGGCCGATTCCGCCGGTCGTGATGCGCACGCCCGTCGCGGACGCCGAGAGCAAGGGTGGTGACGGCCCCGACGGCAACGCCCAGGCCGGTGCCGACGCGCAGTCGGCGCCGGCCGCGCCCGCCGTCGGCCACTCCTCGTCCGACACGGGCTCGTTCGAGCTGCCCGCCGAACCCGCGCCCGCCGCGGAGACGAGCAACTGGTTCGCGCCCCGCAAGTCCGGGCCGGGCAAGGGCGGGCAGGGCGGCGGCTCCACCAACGGCGCGGGTCTGCCGGGCGGTTCCGCCGCCGGTACGGGCGCGCCCACGGGTGCCCCCGCCGGCGCGGCGGGACCGGGTGCCGCAACCGGCGCAGGTGCGCCCGGCGGCGCGCGGCCGGGCAACGGACGTCCCGGCGGTGTGGTCGGCTCCATGAGCGTGCCGGGCGGCTCGCGTCCCGGCGGCACCAACGGCGCCGGGGTCCCCGGTGGCGCCACCGGCGGTCCCGTGGCTCCGGGACACGGCGGCGGCACGGGCTCCTTCGACGTCACCGAGGCACTCGCCGCGGGCCCGCTCGGCAACGGCCCGCGGCCGGGCCAGCCGGGCCAGCCGCCGGTGCAGGGACAGGGGCCGGGGCAGGGCGCCGGCGGTGCCGAGCCTCGGCGTGACAACCTGCCGTACTTCTCCGACAACGGCCGGCAGGGTCAGAACGGCCAGTACGGTCAGAACGGCCAGCAGGGCTTCGGCGTGCCGAACGGCACGCACGGCCAGGGCCCCCAGGGCGGTCTCCCGGCCGGTCCCGGCGGCTCCTACGACTTCAACGGCCCGGACGGACCCGGCGGTCCCGGCGGCCGTGGCGGCCCGCAGGGCGGCCCCGCGGGCCCGACCGGCGGTCCGGTCACCGGCGACGGCCCGATGGTGCCTCCGATGGGCGGCGTCCCGCACGGCGCTCCCGGCGCTCCCGGTGTGACGCGCCCGCCCGGCGCCCCCTCCGGTCCCGGTGGCCCCGGCGGCCCGAACGGCCGTGGCGGTCCGGGTGGCCAGGCAGGTCCCGGCGGTCCGCGTGCCCTCGGTGCCGGCCCCGGACCCGGACCCGGCACCGGTCGTCTCCCCGGCGGTGGCCTGAGCGACGACACCGCGATCCTCACCCCGCAGAAGCCCGCCCCCGAACCGGGCGCGGGCGGCTACGGCGGCCGTCCCGTCGACAACGTCTCCGGGAACACCGTCACCAGCGGCATCCCCGTCGTGCCCGGCGGCCAGGGCGGTACGCGCACCGACGGTCCGCTGCCGCACACCCCGCCGAAGGGACCGGCCCCGGCCCCGCAGAGTTCGCCCGCGGGCGAATCCAGGAACTCACAGAAGAAAAAGAAGAAGGGCCGCGGCAAGCTGCCCCTGCTGGGTGGCCTGGTGGTCGTCGCGGGGATCGGCCTCTACGGCGCCGGTCTGCTGATGAACCACTCCGACGTGCCCAAGGGCACCACCGTGCTCGGCGTCGAAGTCGGCGGCGGCACCAGCGACGACGCCGTCAAGAAGCTCGACGACGCCTTCGGCAAGCGGGTCACGCAGGCACTGAAGCTCTCCGTCGACGGCGACACCGTCACCCTGAAGCCGGATCAGGCGGGCCTGCAGTTCGACCTGCAGGCCACCGTCGACGACGCCGCCAAGAGCGACTACAACCCGGTCTCCGTGATCGGCTCGCTGTTCGGGCAGCACCGTGAGGTCGAGCCGGCGATGCCGGTCGACGAGGAGAAGCTCCAGGCGGCCCTCGAGTCCGCCGCGGGCGGCTCCGGCTCGGCCACCGACGGCACGATCAAGTTCGAGTCCGGCAAGGCCGTCGCCGTCTACGGCAAGGCGGGCAAGGGCATCGACGCGGCGCAGGCCCAGGAGGCCGTCGTCGAGGCCTATCGCACCCAGGTGGAGACCGGCACGGCCGCCGGGGTGAAGGTCCCGACGACCGACAAGCAGCCGACGATCTCCAATGCCGAGGTCGACCGGATGATGAAGGAGTTCGCCGAACCGGCGATGTCCGGCAAGGTCACCGTCATGACCGACGCGGCGCACACGGTCTCCTTCAGCCCGAAGAACTCCCTCTGGAAGTTCCTCCAGGTCAAGGCGGTCAACGGCAAGCTCGTCGAGAGCTACGACCAGGCCGCGCTCACGGAGCTCTACGGCGGCACCTTCAACGGTGTGCTGATCACCCGCGGCACCGGTCAGAAGACGGCCGTCACGGTCCAGGACGTCATCAGCGCCCTGCGCCCGGCCCTGAAGAGCGAGACGGAGCGGACCGGGGTCATCGACACCGACCCGAGCTGATCCGACGGCGGTGCCGCATGACATCTGTCATGCGGCACCGAGGACGGCAGACACTGCCGCCCACCCGGCCCCCGGGGCGACGATCGCTGTCATGACGACGACAGCACCGGTGGTCGGGTTCGACCAGGTGAGCAAGAGTTTCGGGGACGTGCGGGCCGTGGACGGCCTGACACTCGCCCTGCGCCCGGGGGAGACCGTGGCGCTGCTGGGCCCCAACGGCGCGGGCAAGTCGACCACCCTCGATCTGCTGCTCGGCCTCAAGCAGCCCGACAGCGGCACGGTCCGCATCTTCGGCACCGGCCCGCGTGAGGCGATCGTGGCCGGCCGGGTCGGCGCGATGCTCCAGAGCGGCGGCCTGATGGACGAGGTCACGGTCGCCGAACTGGTCGCGCTGGCCTGCGGACTGCACCCCAGGCCGTACCGGGTCGCCGACGTGCTGGCCCGCGCGGGCGTCACCCAGATCGCCGACCGCAAGGTCGACAAGCTCTCCGGCGGCCAGGCCCAGCGGGTCCGGTTCGCCCTCGCCACCGCAGGCGACAGCGACCTGATCGTCCTGGACGAGCCCACCACCGGCATGGACGTCACCACCCGGCAGGCGTTCTGGGCCACCATGCGCGAGCAGGCGGACCAGGGCCGCACGGTCCTGTTCGCCACCCACTACCTCGAAGAGGCCGACGCGATCGCCGACCGGGTGCTGGTCCTGCACCGGGGCCGGCTCCTGGCCGACG
The DNA here is from genome assembly GCF_045041255.1 of Streptomyces sp. NBC_00080. NCBI lineage: Bacteria > Bacillati > Actinomycetota > Actinomycetes > Kitasatosporales > Streptomycetaceae > Streptomyces > Streptomyces sp. NBC_00080. Next base: position 3,426,858 of record NZ_CP108235.1, on the reverse strand, counting down.
GCACGGCGGCCGAGATCAAGGCCAAGGCGGGGGCGCGCAGGATCGCCTTCGACCTGGCGGACGGGATCGACGAGGCAGCGCTGCGCGCCCTGCCGTTCCTCACCAGCCTGACGGTGTCCCCCAGCGGCTCCGGCGCCGGCTCCGGCCGGACCGTCCGCATCCAGTCCACCGACGCCGACGCCACCGTCCACGCGGTCTACGGCCTCGGGCTCTACCCCCGCAACCTCGAAGTCGCCGGGCTGGGCCTGGAGCAGGCCTTCGTCGCCCTCACCACCGCCGAGGAGGCGAAGTCCAAGTGAACGGCCTGATCAAACTGGAACTCACCCGCGCCCTGCGCAACCGCAAGTTCCTGTTCTTCTCGGTGATCTACCCGTCGGTCCTGTTCCTGCTCATCGCGGGCAGCGCCGACGGCGCGGAGAAGGTCGACGGCACGGGCCTGACCCTGCCGACCTACATGATGGTCTCGATGGCCTCCTTCGGCGCCCTCACGGCCGTCCTGATGGGCAACAGCGAACGCATCGCCAAGGAGCGCCAGAGCGGCTGGGTGCGGCAGTTGCGTCTGACCACGCTCCCGGGCCGCGGTTACGTCCTGGCGAAGACGGCGAGCGCGGCCGTGGTCAGCCTGCCCTCCATCGTCGTGGTCTTCGCCGTGGCCGCGGCCGTGAAGGACGTACGGCTGGACGCCTGGCAGTGGTGCGCCCTCACCGGCGCGATCTGGGCCGGCAGCCTGGTCTTCGCCGCCCTGGGCGTGGCGATCGGCTACCTCGCGAACGGGGACGCGGTCCGCCCGATCACGATGATCACCTACTTCGGCCTGTCCATCCTGGGCGGCCTGTGGATGCCGACGACGACCTTCCCGACCTGGCTCCAGGACATAGCCAAGTGGGTGCCGACGCACGCGTACGCTGCCCTGGGGCAGTCCATCGAGCAGAGTCAGGCCCCGCATGCCAAGGACATCGTCATCCTGGTCGTCTTCTTCGCCCTGTTCACGGGCGGCGCGGCCTGGCTGTACCGGAAGGACACGCTGAAGGCGTGAGCGTCATGACGGACGACCAGCTGACCGAGAAGGCCCGGGGCGGACCGCCGATCGCGCTGGGCCGGACCGCCCGCACGACGGGCGAGCTGTGGCGGCGCAAGGTGCTGTGGATCGGCGTCTGGCTGGTGTTCCTCAGCTCGCCGGTCCACGACCTCGTCTCGGGTGACCACACCACCGGCGGCACGGTGGCCGGCTGGCTGGGCCTGGCGGTGTTCGTCACCGTCTACCTGTCGCTGCTCTTCCGGGACATGGGGGCCGCGCCCTACCCCGACAGGCTCGTCGCCGCCCTGATCGGCTCCATGGCGGTGCTCGCCACCGTCCTGTGCCTCACCCTCGGCTCCGCCTGGCTCGGCCTGTACTGCTACGTCTCCGTGGCCTGCGGGATGGTGCTCCCGCTGCGGGTGGCGTTCTGGACGATCCCGGGCACCGCCGCGGTGATGCTCCTCGTCGGCCTGCGCACCGACGAGGACGAGGCGCTCAACCTCCTCCTGCTGGTCCTGCTCATCGGCTTCGCGATGACCGGGGTGAGCCAACTGGTGCGCACGACGGTGGAGTTGCGCAAGGCCCGCGCGACGGTCGCCCAGCTCGCCGCCAACGAGGAACGGCTGCGACTGGCCAGGGACCTGCACGACCTGCTGGGCCACTCGCTCTCCCTGATCACCCTCAAGAGCGAGCTGGCCGGCCGGATGCTCCCCGGCCATCCAGAGAAGGCCGCCGAGCAGGTCGCCGACATCGAACAGGTCAGCCGCCAGGCCCTGGTGGACGTCCGGGAGGCCGTCACCGGTTATCGGCGGCCCCGCCTCGCCGCCGAACTCGCGGGCGCACAGGTCGCGTTGACGGCGGCCGGCATCATCGCCGTGATCCCCGCCGAACCGGACCTCGACGACGTCCCCGAGGAGAGCGAGTCCGCCCTCGCCTGGACCCTGCGCGAGGCGATCACCAACGTCGTACGGCACAGCGGCGGCGCCCGCTGCACGGTGGACCTGGTGCGGCGTCAGACCCTCGACGGCCCCGTCCTCGAACTCTCCGTCGAGGACGACGGTTCCGGTGGTTCCGGCAAGGGCCCCGGCAACGGCCTCACCGGCCTCACCGAGCGCCTGGAGAAGGCCGGCGGCACCCTGGAGGCGGGCCGCGTCCGGCGCGGCTTCCGGCTGACGGCCCGGGTCCCGGCCGGCCCGGTGCCGGACGTAGGATCCGGCTCATGAGTGGTGGCATGATCAAGGTCCTGCTGGCCGAGGACCAGTCGATGGTCCGCGAGGCCCTGGCGGCCCTGCTCGGCCTCGAGGACGACATCGAGGTGGTCGCCCAGGTGGCGCGCGGCGACGAGGTCCTCGCGGCCGCCCGCGCCCACGACGTCGACGTGGCGCTCCTCGACATCGAGATGCCGGGCGCGACGGGCATCGAGGCCGCCGCGCAACTCCACAAGGAGCTACCGGGGTTGAAGCTGGTCGTGCTCACGACCTTCGGCCGCCCCGGCTATCTGCGCAGTGCCATGGAGGCCGGCGCCGACGCCTTCCTCGTCAAGGACGCGCCCGCGGCGCAGCTCGCGGAGGCGGTCCGCAAGGTCCTGGCGGGCGAGCGGGTCATCGACCCCACGCTCGCGGCGGCGGCCCTGGCGGGCGGCGCCAACCCCCTCACCGACCGCGAACGCGAGGTCCTGCGCGCGGCGGCCGACGGTTCGACGAACGCGGAACTGGCGGCGGCCCTGCACCTGTCCCAGGGCACGGTCCGCAACTACCTGTCGACGGCGATACAGAAACTGGCGGTACGCAACAGGGCCGAGGCGGTGCGGACCGCGAGGGAGAAGGGCTGGCTGTGAGGGGCAGCGCCCCCACCAGCCTCCGACGACCCTCCCGCTGGCCTGCGACGGGCCTCCGGTCAGCTCGGGGCGGCCCTCCGGTCAGCCTCCGGGGCCTCCGGCCAGCCTGCGACGGGCCTTCCTCGGGGATACGACGAGCCTCCGGTCAGCCTCCGACGGGCCCGTGACGGGCCTTCGGTCAGCCCGCGACGGGCCTCCCACAGGCCTCAGTTCAGCATCGCCCGCGCGGCGAACGCCTCCTTGCGCACCCGCTCCGCGGTCCCCTCGTCCACGACCTCCACCAGCCCCGCGTACTCCTCCAGCTCCACGGCCCCGCCGACGAAGTCCCCCCGCTGCACCAGCAACTGCCCCTTCTCGTACCGCAATCGCGCCGGATGGGAGGGCACCGCCAGCGCCAGCTCCACGGCCCACAGCGCGACATCCGACCGCTCCGGCCGGGCCAGGGCCCAGGACCGGATGTTGTTCAGGATCCGCATCACGACGTCCAACGGCTCCGCCGGGACCAGCATCGACGGCTCGAGCGGCGCCCCCGTCGCCGCGGTGACCAGCGACTCCGCGTCGTCGCCCGACAGGATCCGGCCCCCGTCGAAGGGATCGACGAGCACCTGGCGCTCCCGGTCCGCGGGCGGCCCGAACCCCACCACGAAGTGCCCCGGCAGCGCGACCCCGTACACCGGCGCCCCGGCCCGCCGCGCCACCTCCACCCACACCACGGACAGCAGGATCGGCAGGCCCCGCCGCCGTACGAGCACCCGATGCAGCAGCGACGACTCCAGCCGCTCGTAGTCCGCGGCCGCGCCATGGAACCGGTACCGCTCGCCGAGCAGCTCCCGCAGCGCCACCGCCCACTCCCGCGGCCCGCCGGGCCGGTACGGCAGCTCTCCCGCCAGCCGGTCCAGTTCGATCTGCGCGGCGTCCAGTGCGGCCTCGTCCAGCTCCCGGTCCGGCTCCGCGCCGATCAGCAGGCACAGCAGGGCCAGATCGGGCCGCTCGGCCCGCGCCTCCTCGGCGAACCGCCGCCGCGCCTCCCCGGCCTCGAACCCGCTCACGCATGCTCCCGATAGTGGTGGTAGGCGTGATGCGCCGCGAAGCCCATCCCGGCGTACAACGCCCGTGCTCCCGCGTTCTGCTCCTCCACCTGGAGCCAGGCCGCCGACGCGCCCTCCTCCAGGGCCCGCCGGGCGAGTGCGGCCATCACGACGGTGGCCAGCCCCCGCCGCCGCTGCGCCGGATCGACCTCGACCGCCGCGAACCCGGCCCAGCGCCCGTCCACGACACACCGTCCGATGGCGGCGGGAGCCTCGCCGGGCTCCCCGGGTACCGAGGCGAACCACACCGAGGCCCCGCTCCCCAGTACCTTCAGGGCCACCTCGCTCACCCCCTTGCGCTGATACCGGGCCAGCCACGCCTCGTCGGCCTCCCGGGCCAGGGCCACCCCCTCAGCCTCCGCCCGGTCGGCGAGCGGCGCCAGTGCCCCGATCCACAGCTCGGCGCTCACCTCACGCACCCACCCGCGCCGCTCCAGCTCCGCGCACAGCAGCTCCTGGGTGCCCTCGGCCCCCGTCGCGGTCTGTACGTAGGCGGGCAGCCCGCGCTCGCCGTACCAACGCCGTACGACGTCCAGGGCCTCGTCGAGAGGGACGCCCGGCGCGCCGAGCGGCAGCACCGAGTTGGCCCGGCGGGTGAAGCCGGCGGCGGCCCGCAGCTCCCATTCGCCGAGCCGCGCGCTCTCCAGCGGACGCCAGGCCCGGGAGGCGGCCTGCGCGAGCTCCTGGTAACCGGCGGCGGGGCCTCGGCGGCGGGCCGGGGCGGCCGGTACGACCTTCCCGGCGACCAGCGAGGACGCGTCAACGCGGACGCTCTCGCCACTCTTCCGTGTGATCACCAGCACACCGGCGTCCCATGATGTGAGAACACCTACCGTGTCGGTGAATTTCCCCCCGGCGGTGCCCGCCTCGGTCAGGCATCGTACGGAGACACGTTTGCCCACGTCAGCAGTGGTGATGCGGACCTCGAGGCGTCCGGCGGCCGAGATTTCCACAGGTCAGTTCACCCCTCCTGTTCGGATCATGCCCAGGAACGGAGATACTAGAGGCGGGCATCGACGACGCCGCGCTCCCGCGCGCCAGGCGGCGGAGCCTGAGGAGGCCCGCCAGCGCCCTATCGAGGAGGAACGACAGCGTGACCTACGTCATCGCGCAGCCTTGTGTCGACGTCAAGGACAAGGCGTGCATCGAAGAGTGCCCGGTCGACTGCATCTACGAGGGCCAGCGGTCCTTGTACATCCACCCGGACGAATGCGTCGACTGCGGCGCCTGTGAGCCGGTCTGCCCGGTCGAGGCGATCTTCTACGAGGACGACACTCCGGAGGAGTGGAAGGACTACTACAAGGCGAACGTCGAGTTCTTCGACGAGCTCGGCTCGCCCGGCGGCGCCAGCAAGCTGGGGCTGATCGAGCGCGACCACCCCTTCGTCGCCGCGTTGCCGCCGCAGAACCAGTAAAGCGGCCCGCACCTCGTGCCGCCTCGGTCCCGTACGGCCTGATCGCCTCAGATCGCCGTGCGGGGCCGAGGCGTTTGCCGTAAGGGGCAGCTCCCGTACCAGAAAGTGAGCCAGAAGCCGTGTCCGCAGTCTCCGACCGTCTCCCCACCTTCCCCTGGGACAAGCTGGCGCCGTACAAGGCGACGGCCGCGGCCCACCCGGACGGCATCGTCGACCTCTCCGTCGGCACCCCCGTCGACCCGGTCCCCGAGCTGATCCAGAAGGCCCTGATCGACGCGGCCGACTCGCCCGGCTATCCGACGGTCTGGGGCACGCCCGAGCTGCGCGACGCGATCACCGGCTGGGTGGAGCGGCGGCTCGGTGCCCGCGGTGTGACCCACCGGCACGTGCTGCCGATCGTCGGCTCCAAGGAACTGGTCGCCTGGCTGCCGACCCAGCTGGGCCTCGGCCCCGGCGACCGGGTCGCCTACCCGCGCCTGGCCTACCCGACCTACGAGGTCGGCGCCCGCCTGGCCCGCGCCGGGTACGAGGTCTACGACGACCCCACGGACCTGGACCCGGAGGGGCTGAAGCTGCTCTGGCTCAACTCGCCGTCCAACCCCACGGGCAAGGTGCTCTCCAAGGACGAGCTGACCCGGATCGTGGCCTGGGCCCGTGAGCACGGCGTCCTGCTCTTCTCCGACGAGTGCTACCTGGAGCTGGGCTGGGAGGCCGACCCGGTCTCGGTCCTGCACCCGGACGTCAACGGCGGTTCGTACGAGGGCATCGTCTCGGTCCACTCGCTGTCCAAGCGTTCGAACCTGGCGGGCTACCGGGCGGCCTTCCTGGCGGGCGACCCGGCCGTCCTGGCCCCGCTCCTGGAGATCCGCAAGCACGGCGGCATGATGACGTCGGCGACCACGCAGGCGGCGGCCGTGGCGGCCCTCGGTGACGACGCCCACGTCCGTGAGCAGCGGGAACGCTATGCGGCCCGCCGCACCGCGCTGCGCGAGGCACTGCTCGCCCACGGCTTCCGCATCGAGCACAGCGAGGCCAGCCTGTACCTCTGGGCCACCCGGGACGAGTCCTGCTGGACCACCGTCGCCCACCTGGCGGACCTGGGCATCCTGGTGGCCCCCGGCGACTTCTACGGCGAGGCGGGCGAGAACTTCGTCCGCGTGGCCCTGACGGCGACGGACGAGCGGATCGCGGCGGCGGTCGCCCGGCTCGCCCGCTAGGACGCCTCCCGCGCCCGACCGGCCCGCCGCGACGACGAGACGGGGCCCAGGGAACACCCTGGGCCCCGTCACCGGCTCGACGGCCGCGGTCGTCAGCCGAGCGGCAGGCTCTTCACCGGCAGGGTCTCGGCGCCGGGCAGCCCGCCCTTGGTGAGCGAGTCCGTCGGCAGTCCGCCCTTGGTGGCGGTCGACGCGGTGTCCCCGAGGAGGCCCCCGGCGGAGCCCGCTGCCTCGCCGGCCGTCTTCTGCGCCGCGGGCGCCGCCTTCTTCACGGCCTTGCCGCCGGTCTTGCCCGCGGCCGGCACCGTCTGCTTGACGGCCTTGCCACCGGTCTCACCCGCGAGTCCGGTGACGTTCTGCGCCGCGCCGTCGACCGTGGTGCCGACACTCGCCGCGTCCAGGGCGGTCAGTCCGCCGAGGTTCGGAGCGGCGGGAAGGCTGGGGGCCGCACTGGCGGAGCCGGCCGCACCGACCCCGGCGGCCGCTCCCGCAGCGACAAGCAGCGCGGCACGGGCGATCCGGCGGGTCAGGGGGAGGGACATGATGCTCCTTCGACGGGAGAGAACAAGGACTGTCTGTGACTGCTGTGACTGTCTGTCTGTCCGGGCCCGGACGCAGTGACTACCGCTCGAAGCCTGCGAAGGTTGCGCACGGCCAACGTAAAGAGTTGGCAATGCGTCGCATTATCGCCTGTGGATAAAAACGGGCAAAAACCGCCCGATGTGAAAGTCCGTCAAACCCCTGTAGCCCTTTGTCCGCAAGGGATTCGTCGGATGCGGGGGTGATGGCGCGAAAACCTGAGCACTAGGTCGCCCGAACGGTCCGTACGTGACCCCACCGAGTGACGACCCGTACTGCTGCGCGGTCTACTGCGCGGTGACGATCCGTACGCTGCCGCTTCCGCCGCCCGCCCCGGTCGCCCCGGCGGCCTCCGCGCTGGTCGAGCCGATCGCCCGCCACCGGCTGTCGGTGTTCCCGGAGACCCACTCCCGGCCCGCGTACGACACGCTCTCGATGCGCAGCGCCGAGGCGTTGGCCACCGCCCAGTGCGCCAGCTGCCAGCCGCGCTCGCCGACACTGCGCCCACCGGAGGTGGTGTCCTCGGTCACGGGCAGCGTCACGGTCCGCCCGGCGCTCTCGGCGGCCGGCGCGTCCTGGTCCGCCGGGGGAGTGGACGAGACGCCCTGCGCGTCGGCCTCCGAGCCCGCCTGCTGCAGCGCGTCCCGCCCGAAGTCCCGCACCAGCGCCGCCCGCACCGCGTCCGGACCGGTGGTCGTCGGTGTGGTGGCAGAGCGGCCGTTGCAGGTCAGCGTGGCCGCCGCCGTCCCGGTCAGCGCGGCGGCCAGCACCGTGGCGTCCGGCTCGTGCTTGGCGTACGCCTCCGGGTAGCCGCTGCGCTGCACGCGTTGTGCGGCGACGGTGAGCGGGAGCTCGGTGTAGTCGCGGACCTTCGCGAGGTGCTCGTAGAAGATGTTCGCCGCGTACGCCGGGTCCGTGACCTGCTTCTCGGTGCCCCAGCCCTGCGAGGGCCGCTGCTGGAACAGGCCGAGCGAATCCCGGTCGCCGTGGGTGAGGTTGCGCAGCCCCGACTCCTGGAGGGCGGTCGCGAGCGCGATCGCCACGGCGCGCTCGGGCATGGCCCGGTTGGTGCCGACGGCGGCGATCGTGGCCGCGTTCACCGCCTGCTCCGGCGTGAACTCGTACGTCGCCCCCTTCGCGCCGCCCGAGACGACCCGGCAGCCCGGATCGTCGGTGCCGCCGGTGACGTACTGCACCACGACATAACCCGCGACGGCGGACAGGACCACGCAGGCCGCCCCGAAACGGAGGAGGCGGCCGCGGCGCTTGGGAGAGGGTGACGGCTCTGGCACGCGTACAAGGTACTGGAGAGTACTGAGGAGTAGGAGGCCCGTGCGCTGAACGCGGAAAAGCCGGCCGCGCAGCGGGCGCGTTAGGGTCGACGGCATGGCCGACACCACCCTTGACCTCACTCTGGACGCCGCCGCACTCACCGCGCGGCTCGTCGACTTCCGTTCGGAGAGCGGCACCGAGAAGCCGCTCGCGGACGCGATCGAGGCCGTCCTGCGCGCGCTGCCCCACCTCAGGGTGGACCGCTACGGCAACAACGTGATCGCCCGCACGGACCTGGGCCGCGCGGAGCGTGTGGTCCTCGCCGGCCACATCGACACGGTTCCGATCGCCGACAACGTCCCCTCGCGGCTGGACGAGGACGGGGTCCTGTGGGGCTGTGGCACCTGCGACATGAAGTCCGGGGTCGCGGTCCAGCTGCGCATCGCGGCGACGGTCCCGGCGCCCAACCGCGACCTGACCTTCGTCTTCTACGACAACGAGGAGGTCGCCGCCGACCTCAACGGCCTCAAGCACGTGGCCGAGCACCGTCCGGAGTGGCTGGCGGGCGACTTCGCGGTGCTGCTGGAGCCCTCCGACGGCCAGGTGGAGGGCGGTTGCCAGGGCACCCTGCGGGTCCTGCTGAAGACCAAGGGCGAGCGGTCCCACTCGGCGCGCAGCTGGATGGGCTCCAACGCCATCCACGCGGCGGCCCCGATCCTGGCCCGCCTCGCCGCCTACGAGCCGCGCTACCCGGTCATCGACGGCCTGGAGTACCGCGAGGGACTCAACGCGGTCGGCATCACCGGCGGGGTGGCCGGCAACGTCATCCCCGACGAGTGCGTCGTCACCGTCAACTTCCGCTACGCGCCGGACCGGAGCGAGGCGGAGGCCGTCGCCCACGTCCGCGAGGTCTTCGCCGACTGCGGGGTGGCGGAGTTCGTCGTCGACGACCACAGCCCGGCCGCCCTCCCCGGCCTCTCCCACCCGGCGGCGGCGGCCTTCATCAAGGCGGTCGGCGGCACCCCGATGCCCAAGTACGGCTGGACGGACGTGAGTCGCTTCTCCTCGCTGGGCGTCCCCGCGGTCAACTACGGTCCCGGCAACCCGCACTTGGCGCACAAGCGGGACGAGCGCGTGGAGACGGCCAAGATCCTGGCGGGCGAGGAGCGGCTGAGGGCCTGGCTCACCGCCTGAGGAGACGTTCGGCGCGCGGGCGCTTCAGGGCGGACACGCCGACGTCCCCCCTCCGTAACCCGCGTAGATCTACGCTGAGGTGGAACGAACTCCCCGGCTCTCGGCTTCGCCCGAGCCGGGGAGGCCCCAATCGCGGAGGGAGCTCACCATGGCTACAGGGAACCCCGAGGGCAAGAAGCAGCCACCGGACGAGCAGCGCCTGGGACCCGTCCTCCGTAGGCGGGACCAGGTGCAGTCGAGCACCACGGACCAGCGGCTGCTGGACGAACGGGCGCCCTCCGACTGGGTGCACACGGACCCCTGGCGGGTGCTGCGGATCCAGTCGGAGTTCATCGAGGGCTTCGGTACCCTCGCCGAACTCCCTCCCGCGATCAGCGTGTTCGGTTCCGCACGCACACCGGTGGGCTCCCCGGAGTACGAGGCGGGCGTACGGCTCGGCAGCGCCCTCGTCGACGCCGGCTGGGCCGTGATCACGGGCGGCGGCCCGGGCGCGATGGAGGCGGCCAACAAGGGGGCGTCCGATGCGGGCGGCATCTCGGTGGGCCTGGGCATCGAGCTCCCCTTCGAGCAGGGCCTCAACCCGCACGTCGACATCGGCCTGAACTTCCGCTACTTCTTCGTGCGGAAGATGATGTTCGTGAAGTACGCGCAGGGCTTCGTGGTCCTGCCCGGCGGCCTCGGCACCCTGGACGAACTCTTCGAGGCACTGACCCTCGTCCAGACCCAGAAGGTCACCCGCTTCCCGATCGTCCTCTTCGGCACGGAGTACTGGGGCGGCCTGATCGACTGGCTGCGCAACACCCTGATCGCCCAGGGCAAGGCCTCCGAGAAGGACCTCCTCCTCTTCCACGTCACGGACGACGTGGAGGAGGCGGTGGCCCTGGTGTCGAAGGAGGCGGGCCGCTGACGACTTAGCCTGTCCGGCGCTTGAGGACGAGGCCCTTTCGGCGGAAGGCGGGGGTCTGGGGGGCGACGGCCCCCAGGTTCGGGACGGGAAGGGGCGGCGGCGGGGGCGGGGAAACTACGCGAGCCCCCGCCGGGCCACCGCCGGCGCCCGGTGCCCGGCGATCGACGCCACCATGTCCAGCACCTGCCGGGTCTCCGCCACCTCGTGCACCCGGTACACCTGCGCCCCCAGCCACGCCGACACGGCGGTCGTCGCCAGGGTCCCCACCACCCGCTCCTTCACCGGCCGGTCCAGCGTCTCGCCCACGAAGTCCTTGTTGGACAGGGACACCAGCACCGGCCACCCCGTCTCCACCATCTCCCCGAGCCGCCGGGTCGCCTCCAGGCTGTGCCGGGTGTTCTTCCCGAAGTCGTGCCCCGGATCGATCATGATCGACTCCCTCGGCACGCCCAGGTCCGCCGCCCGCTCCGCCAGCCCCACGGTCACCCGCAGGACGTCGGCCATGACGTCGTCGTACGTCACCCGGTGCGGACGGGTCCGCGGCTCGGCGCCCCCCGCGTGCGTGCACACCAGCCCCGCCCCGTACCGCGCCGCGACCTCCGCCAGCCGCGGATCGACGCCGCCCCAGGCGTCGTTGAGCACATCGGCCCCCGCCTCGCAGACCGCCTCGCCGACCTCGGCCCGCCAGGTGTCCACGCTGATGACCACGTCCGGGAAGCGCCGCCGCACCTCGGCCACGAAGCCGACGGTCCGCCGGGCCTCTTCCTGTGCGGTGACCTCTTCACCGGGCCCGGCCTTGACGCCGCCGATGTCGATGATGGCCGCACCCTCCGCCACCGCCTGCTCCACGCGTGCGAGGGCCGGCTCGTCACGGAAGGTGGCCCCCTGGTCGTAGAAGGAGTCGGGGGTCCGGTTCACGATCGCCATGATCACCGGCTCGTGCGCGCCGAATTCACGCCTGCCCAGCCTGAGCATCCCCTGTGACCTCTCCTAGTACGTCCTGCACATCCACCGCCTGCGACCCTAACTGTCGGACCCGCATGGCACGATCGGACCCAAGCACATCCACTCCGAGCACACCGAGCGTGGGGACCCACCGATGGTTATGTTCTTGTTCCTGGTCATCGCGCTCGCCGTCGTGGTCGCCGCGGTGACACTCGCCGTGGTGGGCGGCGGCGAGGGCACCGGCCCGCTGCCGGAGGCCGCCCCCGAGCGGCTGCACGACCCGCTGCCCCCGGACCGCCCGGTCGACCGCTCCGACATCGACCACCTCCGCTTCCCGCTGGCCGTCCGCGGCTACCGCATGGCCGACGTGGACGACGCCCTCAACCGCGTCGCCGCCGAACTCGCCGAGCGTGACGCGCGCATCGCCGACCTGGAGTCCGCCCTGGCGGGCGCCAGGACCCCGGCCGGCGGCGGCCACGTCTCCATGGAGAAGCCGGCCCCGGAGGACCAGCAGTGAGCGACGGGAGTGCCCTCGCCGGCGCGGACGGCGCGCCGCGCTGCCCCTGGGCCCTGTCCACGCCGGACTACGTGACCTACCACGACGAGGAGTGGGGCCGCCCGGTCCACGGCGACGACGCGCTGTTCGAACGCCTCAGCCTGGAGGCCTTCCAGTCCGGCCTGTCCTGGATCACGATCCTGCGCCGACGCCCCGGCTTCCGCACCGCCTTCGCCGACTTCAAGATCGCCTCGGTCGCCGTCTTCACCGACGAGGACCGCACCCGCCTGCTCGCCGACCCGGGCATCATCCGCAACCGCGCCAAGGTCGACGCCACCCTCGCCAACGCGCGCGTGCTGGCCGACTGGGCGCCCGGCGACCTGGACGAGCTGATCTGGTCGCACGCTCCCGACCCGGCCGGGCGGCCGGTCCCGAAGACCCTGGCCGACGTGCCGGCGGTGACGGAGGAGTCGACGGCCCTGTCGAAGGCCCTCAAGAAGCGGGGCCTGCGCTTCGTGGGCCCGACGACGGCGTACGCGCTGATGCAGGCCTGCGGTCTGGTGGACGACCACCTGGAGACCTGCGTGGTGAGAACCGCCCCTTGAGGGGCACGGGGAACCGCGCGACCGGTCATGCCGGTCCCGCAGCCCCCGAAGCTCCCGAAGCCGCTCCTGCGACCGGGCTCAGCGGCCCAGATACTTCGGCTCCTCCTTGTTGACGAAGGCCCGCACGGCGATCGCGTGGTCCTCGGAGGCGCCGGCCCGCGTCTGCAGCTCGTCCTCCCGGTCCAGCGTCTCGGCGAGCGAGTGGGAGGACCCGTAGGCCACCGCCTCCTTGATCGCCGCGTACGCCACCGTCGGCCCCTCGGCCAGCATCCGCGCCAGTTGCTCGGCCGCCGTGCGCAGCGAGGCCGCCGGTACGACCCGGTTGGCGATGCCCAGCTCGTGCGCCTCCTGGGCCGTGATGCTGCGCGGGAAGAGCAGCAGGTCGGCGGCGCGGCCCGGACCGATCACCCGGGGCAGGGTCCACGAGACTCCGGAGTCGGCGGTGAGCGCGACCCCCGCGAACGAGGTGTTGAAGGATGCCGTGTCGGCCACGACGCGGTAGTCCGCGGCCAGCGCGAAACCGAAACCGGCTCCGGCGGCGACCCCGTTCACGGCGGCGACCACCGGCTTGGGCGCCTCCGTCAGGGCCCGCACGATCGGGTTGTAGTGCTCGGCGACCGTGCTCATGACCTGCTTCGAGCCCTCGGCCAGCAGCCCGATGTGCTCCTTCAGGTCCTGCCCCACACAGAACGCCCGCTCGCCGGCGGCGGTCAGCAGGACGGCCCGCACGGCGTCGTCGGCAGCCGCGGACTGGACCGCGTCCCGGAGGGCGACCTTGGTCGCGACGTTCAGCGCGTTCATCGCCTCGGGGCGGTTCAGCGTGATCGTCGCGAGCCCGTCGCTCACCTCGTAGAGCACGGTGTCGGCCATGGCGTTTCCCCTCCGTGTCGCGGCTCCGGCGTACTACTGGTCAGTACGTCCGGTGTACGAGGACAGCATGGCGGAGATCACCGTCCAGGGACCGGACCCGACATGTGACCTGCGTCAAAGAATTCGGGACGGTTTCCGGTGCGCGGAAGTCCGTGCGGCGGTGCAGTATCGCAGTCACATCGCCGAATTGAGTGGTTTTGCTCGCGCGCGTTGCCCAAGCGATGCCGACTGATGTTGGTCATCGGGTCCTGAGATGCGGGATAATGGCCTGGAAGCAATGTGTTCGATGCCGGTGTCGTGTGTCCCACGCTGGACCGCGGCTGCCCTCCACGGGGCCGTCGGCTTTGGCGATGAGCTGGTTTCAGGAAGGGGAACGAGCATGGCGGCCATGAAGCCGCGAACGGGTGACGGCCCGCTCGAGGTGACCAAGGAGGGGCGGGGCATCGTCATGCGCGTTCCGCTCGAAGGCGGCGGTCGACTCGTCGTCGAGCTGACCCCCGATGAGGCCGACGCGCTCGGCGACGCCCTCAAGAAGGTCGTCGGCTGACGCGCAAGCGACCCTACTCTTTCGACCGCTCCGGCATCCTTCAGGGTGCCGGAGCGGTTGTTTTCTCGGCTTTCCCACGGTCCGTCCTCCCACGATCCGCCGGGCCGCATGGCCCGAAAGGCCCAAGGGCCGACCACGGGTCTGCCGGCCACGATCCGCGCACCCTCGGACTCAGCGTTTGACCGCGCACAGCAGTCCGTCGCCCACCGGGAGCAGCGAAGGCACCAGCTCCTGGCTCTCGCGCACCGCCCGCAGCAGCTCCCGGATCCTTATGACCTCCGTGGGCTGGGGTCCGGAATCGACCGTGCGGCCGTTGGCGAAGACACCCTCGAAGACGACGAGTCCTCCCGGCCGCAGCAGGCGCAACGATTCAGCGAGGTACTCCAACAGTTCCAGGCGGTCGCCGTCGCAGAAGACGAGGTCGTAGCCCGCGTCCGCGAGGCGGGGCAGGACGTCGAGCGCGCGGCCGGGGATGAACCGGGCCCGGTTGCTGGCGAAGCCGCAGGCGCGAAAGGCCTGGCGGGCGAACTGCTGGTGCTCCGGCTCGGGGTCGACGGTCGTCAGGACGCCGTCCGGGCGCATCCCGTGCAGCAGGTGGATCCCGGAGACGCCGGTGCCGGTGCCGATCTCCGCGACCGCCTTCGCGTCCACGGTGGCGGCGAGCATCCGCAGCGCGGCGCCCGTGCTCGGCGACACCGAGCGCAGCCCTGCCTCGCGGGCCCGGTCACGGGCCCAGTGCAGCGCTTCGTCCTCGGCGGCATAGGCGTCGGCGAACGCCCAGCTTGCCTGCCGGTTGCCGCTAATGACCCTCTCCTGTCCCCGTGGTTGCCTGGGCGTGACTGTATCCGTTGCCGCCGGGAACCCGCAGATGGGACCGCGCGTTTGAAGGGGTGGGAACGACAGCGGGGGGACACAGTTGGATCACGACGAGGGACCGGGTGTCGAGCAAGTGCTGACGCAGCCGTATGAGCCGTATCAGCACAGATCAATTTCTCGTAAAACCGCTTATCCGGAGCTAACGGGCGAGGTGGCTATGGTAGGGGCTCCACTGGACATCACCACCAGAGCCGACAGGGGAGGTGCGGCCGCGCCCGTGGATCGGGGAGGAGTGCTGCGGCGCTTTCTCGGTTCGGCAGGCAGGCCGAAATCCGTGAACGACACCGCTGCTGACCACAGCCAGGCCGCAGGCACCGCCGCCGGCCCCGCCCAGACCGCGACCTTCTCCACCGACGCGGACGGGCAGGCGTGGACTCCGCCCACGTGGGAGGAGATCGTCAGCATGCACAGCGGCCGGGTCTACCGTCTCGCCTACCGTCTGACCGGTAACCAGCACGACGCCGAGGACCTCACCCAGGAGGTCTTCGTCCGCGTCTTCCGCTCCCTCTCCACGTACACCCCGGGCACCTTCGAGGGCTGGCTGCACCGCATCACCACCAACCTCTTCCTGGACATGGTCCGTCGCAAGCAGCGCATCCGCTTCGACGCGCTGGGCGACGACGCGGCCGAGCGGCTGCCCAGCAAGGAGCCCACCCCTCAGCAGCTCTTCAACGACGCCCACTTCGACGCGGACGTCCAGCAGGCCCTCGACACCCTCGCGCCGGAGTTCCGCGCCGCGGTCGTCCTCTGTGACATCGAAGGCCTGTCCTACGAGGAGATCGCCGCGACCCTGGGCGTCAAGCTGGGCACGGTCCGCTCGCGCATCCACCGCGGCCGTTCGCAGCTGCGCAAGGCCCTCGCGCACCGCTCGCCCGAAGCGCGTGCCGAGCGCCGCTCCTTCGTACCCCGCGTGCCCGCTCTGGGAGGAGGAAGGGGAGCGACCGCGTGAGTGGATCCCGACACAACTCCGCCGAGAGGCTCCTCGCCGAGCAGCACCTCGGAGACCGGCTCTCCGCCCTGGTGGACGGCGAACTCGGTCACGACACCCGCGAGCGGGTGCTGGCACATCTGGCGACCTGCCCGAAATGCAAGTCGGAGGTCGACGCACAGCGTCGGCTGAAGAACGTCTTCGCGGAAGTCGCCCCGCCGACCCCCTCCGAAAGCTTCCTGGCCCGCCTCCAGGGGCTCCCCGGGGGAGGCGACCCGGACGGCGGCGGCCCGCCGCTGGGCGCGGGCGGGTTCGGCGACGGAGTCTTCGGAGTCAGCGGAACAAGACGGGACGAGCCGTTCGAGTTCGGCTACGTACCCGCCCATGGCCACGGCTCCTTCCTGTCACCGGCCTCGGACCGGGGCTTCCGTATCCACCCCGTCGGCCGTGGCGACCGCCATGACGCCGAGCGTTCGCGCGGCATGCGGTTCGCGTTCGTCGCCGCCGGCGCGGTGTCGCTGGCCGCGATCGCGCTGGGCGGCATGACGACCGTCGCGCCGATCGACACCACCGCGGACGGTCGCGGGGGCGCGGGCTCCGGGAGCAATGTGACACCGGCCCGCACCCCGGGCACGGGCTCGGCGACGTCGCCCGAGAACCAGCGCCGCCGTTCCGTCGGCCCGCTGCTCTCCCAGGGCGGCCAGCTCGGCGACACCCCGGTCGCCCCGACCGAGGTCTCCGCACCGCTGCTGCCCGGCGTGCCCGCCCCGGCCGCCGGTCCGGTCGAGCAGGCCCTGCACCGGCTCACCTCGCCCATGGTGGCCGGCGCCGCGGTGATGTCCCCGCTGATACGCCCGCTCGGCACCACCCCGCCGATCACCCTGACCTCCCTGACCACCGCTCCGGAGGTCACCGGGCTCGGTCTGCTCGCCGCACCCGTCCCCGCCACCACCACCTCGCCTTCCTCGCAGAACACCCGCTGACCCGGGCCCTGCGCCGCTCCGCCACGAACCTGGTTGAATCCAGGGAGGATCCGGGGAGGACCGCGCCCTGCCAGGCAGCCGGGCGCGAAGGCGGGTGGGGGAGAGCATGGACGACGGGAAGCCCACGAGGGCGAAGTGGTGGAGCCGGCCTCGACCGCAAGGGTCCCCGGGGCGACAGAGTCCCGCGGACCCGGTCGACGCCACGACGGCGGAGTCGGCCCCCGAGGAGACCGTCGGCCCCGGGCCGTCGACCAGGACCGATGACGAAGGCGACTTCGAACTGGCCCGACCCGAACGGCCGGCACCCCCCACCGACGACGGCGACTACGAACTGAGCCGCCCCGCAACAGAAACCGCCCCTCCGCCGACACCCCCAGCCCCGTCGCCTGCTGCGCCTGCTGCGCCTGCTGCGCCTGCGGCGCCTGCGGCTCCGGCTGCCTCGGAAGCCCTGGCTGTTCCGGTTCCTCCGGTGGCCCTGGCTGTCCCGGACGCCTCCGCTGCCTCGGAGGCCCGGGCTGCTGAGGCTGCTCCGGAGGCCCTGGCCGGCCCGGGTGCCCCGGCGGAGCGGGTCGGCCCGGAGGTTCCGGCCGGTCGGGCCGACGCCGTCACCTCCGTCGAGGTGCCTGTCACCGAGCCGCCGTCGGTCACTGACGAGCGGCCCAAGCCCCTGCACGACCCCGACCCCTACAGCACCCCGCCGTACGGCGAACCGGGCCCCTGGGCGCCCGCGCCGCCGGTACAACACCCGACGGCGACCTCCACGCCCGCTCCGGCCGCACAGGGCGCCGCGCCGGCCACACCCGCGCCCGCGCCCACCGCGGTGCCGATGACGGTGGAACCCACGGGCCCCGGAACGACGGCCACTGCGCCTACCGTGCCCATCGCGTCTGCCGAGCCCGCCGGGCCTGTCACGCCTGCCGCACCTGCCATGTCAGCCGCCCCTGCCACATCTGCCGTGCCGCCCGCACCCGTCCCACCCGCCGTAGCTGCCCCACCTGCCGCACCCGCCGCTTCGCCCGGCGCGCCTGCCGTCGGTTCCGTCGGGGGGCAGGTCTCTGGCGGGGATCCCGGTGTCGCGCTTCCTGCCGACCCCTGGCAGCGCTACGACCCCTGGTCCGCCGACCCCCTCGCCGGGGCTGCGGCTTCCGGAGGTCCGGGGCGCGGCGCGCTCGTCGGCGGGCCGCTTCAGTACCAGGGTGCGGGCGGGCTCGTCCGGCACCCCGGGGCGGGCTTCCTCACCGACTCCCGGCAGCGCGGGCGGCTGCGGGGGCGGCTGGTCGGTGGAGCGTTGGCGATCGCGCTGGTCGCCGGTGTGCTCGGCGGAGCCGTGGGCGTCTACCTGGAGCGCAACGGCGGGCTCGACCCGGTGGAGCTGCCGCAGGCCGCCGCGGCGCCCACCGGGCGGTCCGCGGACAGCGTGGCCGGGATCGCCGCGCGCGCCCTGCCCGGCGTCGTGACGCTGCACGTCAGCGGAAGCGAGGAGTCCGGCACCGGTACCGGCTTCGTGCTCGACTCGCTCGGCCACATCCTCACCAACAACCACGTCGTCGAGCCCGCCGGAGGCGACGGCCGGATAACCGTCGTGTTCAACGGGGGCCAGACCGCCGAGGCCGAGGTCGTCGGCCGGGACAGCGGTTACGACCTCGCCGTGGTGAGGGTGACCGGGGTGAAAGGGCTGAAGCCCCTGTATCTCGGCAACTCCGACAACGTCCGGGTCGGTGACCCGGTCGTCGCCATCGGCGCCCCCTTCGATCTCGAAGGCACCGTCACCTCCGGCATCATCAGCGCCAAGGAACGGCCCATCACCGCCGGCGGCGGGAGCGGCGACGGGAGCGACGTGTCGTACGTCGACGCCCTCCAGACCGACGCACCGATCAACCCGGGGAACTCCGGCGGCCCCCTCCTCGACGCGCAGGGTCATGTCATCGGCATCAACTCCGCCATCCGTTCCGCCGACGACGGCACCGGCTCCGGCACCGCCCGGGCCGGCTCGATCGGCCTGGGTTTCGCCATCCCGGTCAACCAGGGCAAGCGCGTCGCCGAGGAGCTGATCAACACCGGCAGGGCGACCCACCCGGTCATCGGCGTCACGCTCGACATGGACTACGCGGGCGACGGCGCCCGGGTCGGTACGGCGGACAGCACCGCGGGCGACCCGGTCACCGCGGGCGGGCCCGCCGACCGGGCCGGCGTCCGCGCGGGGGACGTCATCACGGAGATCGACGGCCGGCGCGTCCACTCCGGCGAGGAGCTGATCGTCAAGACCCGCGCCCACCGTCCCGGCGACCGGCTGGCGCTGACGATCGAACGGGACGGCGGGGAACGCACCCTCACCCTGGTCCTCGGCTCGTCCGGCGGCGGCTGACGCGGCCCGCCCCCTTTTCCGGCGCTTTCCCGGGGATTGACAGAAACGTCACAGGTCGGGCCCCGAAACCCGGCCCCACAAGGCAAACAACGCGGAAAACCGGCCGCGTACAGGTACTCGGACGCCCCCGGACGGTACCGGTCGGACAGGTGTGACAGGTACCGTGGACCCGGCCCGGACCACGGAAGACCCGACTTGACCACCGAGGGCCGAGAGCCGAGGGCCGCGGACATCGCAAGGAGCTTCAGGTGTTCAATGACATAGGACCGCTCGAGCTGGTGACGATCGTCGTCCTGGCCGTGCTCGTCTTCGGTCCGGACAAGCTCCCGAAGGTCATCCAGGACGTGATGCGTACCGTCCGGAAGATCCGTGAGTTCTCGGAGAGCGCCAAGGCGGACATCCGCAGCGAACTGGGTCCTGAGTTCAAGGACTTCGAGTTCGAGGACCTCAACCCCAAGACGTTCATCCGCAAGCAGCTGGACAACGACGAGCTGGGGCTCAAGGAGATCCGCAACGGCTTCGACCTGAAGAAGGAGATGGCAGAGGTCACGGACGCGGTCCACAGCCGCGACACGGACGCCGCCGTCTCGGGTTCGGCCGCCTCGGCGATTTCGTCGGGTTCGGCGGCGTCTTCGGGGGACGGTCGTATCGACATGACCAAGAAGCCCGAGGAGCCCGCCAAGGACGACCGTCCGCCCTACGACGCGGACGCCACCTGAGTGACTCGCGCTCCCCGATGTGAGGGGGCGCACGCCGTACGCGCCGGGCGGCTTCCCGGCGGCGCGGAGCGGGGTGGCTATGCTGCCTGGTTGTTGTGCGGAGCGGACGAGTACGCCCGAAGGGGGGCGGGCCGGTCGTTCCGTCGAGAACGAGGAGGCGTCCGGGCACATGGAGACGACGAGTCGGGCAGTCGAGCAGACGCCGGCCGCGGAGGGCGGACAGCAGGTCCCCTCCGCGCGGCGTACGGTCGACGGCTACTTGGAGGCACCCTTCCCCTGGTACGGCCTCGACGAGGCCTTCACGGGGCCGCGTTGGCTGATGCAGGTGGGTGCGGCGGCCGACGGGGCCGTCGAGCACGGTTCCATCGGTCACGGTGACGAACCCTCCGTACGGCACGAGACGGCCGGTGAGGACCGCGGGAAGTTCGCGGTCGTGGTGACCGTCGCCGCGAACCCCGTACGGCGCAGCCCGGACGGCACGGGCCTGCTGGAGGCCACCTCGGTGTCCTCGGCGGCCTGGCTGGCGGGGGTGGGCCTGCTGACCTTCACCTGGCCGGGCCAGATGGACCACAGCCTGCGCGACGACTGGCTGGACCAGCAGACCGAGACGGCGTGGGTCCTCGCCGACGATCTCGCGGGGCCGGACTGGTCGACGCTGTCCCTGCCGGTCGACGGCGTGCCGACGTCCTTCCACTACCGCGAGTCGGAGTTCGGCTGGGTGCTGGCCGGCTCGACCTCGCAAGGGGTGCACGTGGGGGCGTACGGGAGGGGCATGAGCGCGTACGGCCTCGGTTTCGCCATGATCAAGGACATCGAGACCTACACCTGATCAGCCGTACGAGAGCGGGGGCGCCGGCCGTGCTGGACGGCGCCCCCGCTCTCGTGGGAAGGCGATGTACGGGACTCGCGGCCGGGCCGGAGCGCCGGGCTAGAACTTGTTCCTGGGCGTGATGCCGAGCGACAGTCCCGAGAGACCGCGCTGCCGGCCGCCGAGCTTGCCCGCGATGGCCCGCAGGGCGGAGCCGGCCGGGGACTCGGGGTCGGTCAGGACGACCGGCTTGCCCTCGTCGCCGCCCTCGCGCAGCCGGACGTCGATCGGGATGGAGCCGAGCACCGGGACGTTCGCGCCGGTCGTGCGGGTGAGGCCCTCGGCCACCGACTGTCCGCCGCCGGTGCCGAAGACGTCGACCATCTCCCCGCAGTGCGGGCAGGGCAGGCCGGACATGTTCTCGACCACGCCGACGATCTTCTGGTGGGTCTGCACGGCGATGGAGCCCGCCCGCTCGGCCACCTCGGCCGCCGCCTGCTGCGGGGTCGTCACGACCAGGATCTCGGCGTTCGGAACCAGCTGCGCCACGGAGATCGCGATGTCGCCGGTGCCCGGCGGGAGGTCGAGCAGCAGCACGTCCAGGTCGCCCCAGTACACGTCGGCCAGGAACTGCTGGAGCGCGCGGTGCAGCATCGGGCCGCGCCAGACGACCGGGGCGTTCCCCGGGGTGAACATGCCGATGGAGATGACCTTCACGCCGTGCGCGGACGGCGGCATGATCATGTTCTCGACCTGGGTGGGACGGCCGTCCGCGCCCAGCATGCGCGGCACGCTGTGGCCGTAGATGTCGGCGTCGACGACACCCACCTTCAGACCGTCGGCCGCCATCGCCGCCGCCAGGTTCACCGTCACCGAGGACTTGCCGACGCCGCCCTTGCCGGACGCGACCGCGTACACCCGGGTCAGCGAGCCGGGCTTGGCGAACGGGACCTCGCGCTCGGTCTGGCCGCCGCGCAGGGCGTTCGCCAGCTCCTTGCGCTGCTCGTCGCTCATGACGTCGAGAGTGACGTCGACGCGGGTGACGCCGTCGACCCGGGAGACCGCGTCGGTCACCCGCTGCGTGATCGTCTCGCGCATCGGGCAGCCGGAGACCGTCAGGTACACGGTGACCGCGACCGTCCCGTCCACGCCGATCTCTACCGACTTCACCATCCCCAGTTCGGTGATGGGCCGGTTGATCTCGGGGTCGTTCACCGTCGCCAGTGCCTCGCGCACCGCGTCTTCGCTAGCCATAAGGACGATGGTACGGCGCTGGACGGGGGCGCAGGTAAGCCCGTCACCGGTCTTCTACGTCACGTCCCCGCGACCGTTCTGCCGGGAATACGGCATGTTCGCGATGGCCGTCCCACCGTTCCTCCAGTTCCTTGACCACGTCCTGGAGCTCCGAGCGGATCCAGTCCCGGGTGGCGACCTCGCCGAGACCGATCCGCAGGGCGGCGATCTCCCGGGTCAGATACTCGGTGTCGGCGATGGACCGCTCGTTCTGCTTGCGGTCCTGCTCCAGGTTGACCCGGTCACGGTCGTCCTGCCGGTTCTGCGCCAGCAGGATCAGCGGGGCCGCGTAGGAGGCCTGGAGCGACAGCATCAGGGTCAGGAAGATGAAGGGGTAGTTGTCGAAGCGCAGGTCGCGCGGGGCGAAGATGTTCCACAGGACCCAGACGATGATGACGATCGTCATCCAGACGATGAACCGTCCGGTGCCCAGGAACCGCGCGATGCGCTCCGACAGCCGCCCGAAGGCCTCCGGGTCCCACTCGGGCAGGATCCGGTGCCGGGGCGGCCGCGGTTGGTCCAGCCGGGCCCGGGGACGGCTGGTCGCCGTGGCGCCGACCGGGGTGCGCTCAACGCGCCCGCTCTCGCGCTCAGGAGCCATGCGGGCCCACCTCCTCGGTCGTGTCCTCGTCGAGGTGGAACTCCGTCTCCCGCCAGTCCTCCGGCAGCATGTGGTCCAGGACGTCGTCCACGGTCACCGCGCCCAGCAGCGAGCCCGCCTCGTCGACCACGGGCGCCGAGACCATGTCGTACGTCGCGAAGAACCCGGCGACGACGGGCAGCGCCGCGTCCGGCGCCAGGGCCTGGAGATCGTCGTCGAGCATCGAGCTGACCAGCGTGTACGGGGGGTCGCGCAGCAGCCGTTGGAAGTGCACCGTGCCGAGGTACTTGCCGGTCGGGGTCTCGTCGGGCGGGCGGCAGACGTAGACCTGCGCGGCGAGGGCGGGGGAGAGGTCGCGGTTGCGCACCCGCGCGAGGGCGTCGGCGACGGTGGCGTCGGGGCGCAGGATGATCGGCTCGGTGGTCATCAGCCCGCCCGCGGTGTGCTCCTCGTACGACATCAGGCGCCGCATGTCGGCCGCGTCGTCGGGCTGCATCAGGCTCAGCAGCCGCTCCTGGTCCTGCTCCGGGAGTTCGGAGAGCAGGTCGGCCGCGTCGTCGGGGTCCATGGCCTCCAGGACGTCCGCCGCGCGCTCCTCCTTCAGCTTGCCGAGGATCTCGATCTGGTCGTCCTCCGGGAGTTCCTCGAGGACGTCGGCGAGACGGTCGTCGTCGAGCGCGGCGGCGACCTCCGCGCGCCGCTTCGGCGACAGATGGTGCAGGACGTTGGCGAGGTCGGCGGGGCGCAGCTGCTCGAAGGTGGCGAGGAGGCTCTCCGCGCCCTGTCCGTGCTCCTCCAGCGAGAACCCGGTGACCGCCGACCACTCCACGGTCAGCGTCTCGCCCTTCGCCCGCCGGAAGGCGCTCGCCTTCTTCCCCTTGCGCACGAAGACCCGGTCGAGCTCCCAGTCCCGGCGGGCCGGCAGCTGCTGCACCGACACGTCGAGGACGGTGACCTCCTCGCCGGTCTCGCCGAGCGTGACGCGCCGGTCGAGCAGTTCCCCGAAGACGAGGCGCTCGGTGGGCCGCTGTTCGAAGCGGCGGACGTTGAGCACGCCGGTGGTGATGACCTGGCCGGACTCGATGCCGGTCACCCGGGTCATGGGCAGGAAGATGCGGCGCCGGGTGGACAGTTCGACGACCAGTCCGAGCACCCTCGGCGGCCTCCGCCGCACCCGCAGCACGACGACCAGATCGCGTACCCGCCCCACCTGGTCGCCGCTCGGGTCGAAGACCGGAACGCCGGAGAGGTGCGAGACGAAGATCCGCGGGGCGCCCGCCGCCATGCCGCACCTCCTTCTTCTGTTGCCGGTGATGTTCTTTTCCCAATTGCCCGCTCGTGCGGGCTTCAGGCTAGCCCGTCCCGATCGGATCCGCCCTGGTGGGCGGTCCGGACGGACTGGCTCCGCTCGCGCACCGCGACCCCGGTACGCTGCCGTACGCCGCTCAGCACACCCCCGCAGAAAGGCGGCCTTCTCTGTGACTGCGATTCCCCAGGGCCGAACTCGCCGCGCCTCGCTGGTGAGCGCGATGTGCGCACTGGTCGTGGGCATGGGACTGACGGGATGCGGCGAGGATCCGGACGCGGGCACGAACGGGGTGGGCAAGCTGTCCGCCGCGCAGATCCAGGCGAAGACGAAGGCCGCGGCCGGCGCCGTGGACGAGGTGCGGCTCTCCGGGAGCGTGGTCACCAGCGGGCACACGTACAAGCTGGACATGAGCCTGAAGGCGGACGGCGGCACCGGTTCGGTCACTGCCGAGGGTGCCACCTTCCACCTGCTGCGGGTCGGCGAGCAGCTGTACCTGAAGGCCGACGCGGCGTTCTGGAACAAGGAGGACGGCAAGTCCGGCGAGGACGGTTCGGACACGGCGGCCGCCGACAAGCTCGACGGCAAGTACGTGAAGGTGCCGACGGGAGACCCCTCGTACAAGAAGTTCAGCGGCTTCACGGACAAGGACCTCCTCCTCGACGGTCTGCTGACGCTGCACGGCTCGCTGGCCACCGACGGCCACCACGAGCAGTCCGGCGTCCGGACGATCCGCATCACGGGCGACGGCGGTTCCGGCGGCAAGCTGGACGTGTCGCTGGAGGGCAAGCCCTACCCGCTGCGCCTGGAACGCGCCGGCGGAGCAGGAACGCTGAGCTTCTCCTCCTGGGGCAAGGACTTCGCGCTGAAGGAACCGGCGAAGGACGAGACGGTGGACTACGGGAAGCAGCTCCCGACCTCGTGAGCCGCCGCGCGCGGCACCGGCCCCCCGACCGCTCGCGGTGCCGGCTACGCGCGTTTGCGCCTGCGCAGCAGCAGCTTCGGCAGCCCCGCCGGCGCCGGCTCTCGCGTGGTGGCGGGCGAGGGCACGGGCCGTGCCGCCAGATCCCCTTCGGGCAGGGGCAGCGTGGTCCCCGTCGGCTCCAGGCGGAGCACCCGGCACTCGCGCGCCCAGCGCTCGGTCATCGCCTCGCCGTCGGGCGCGTTCAGCCGCTTGCCCTTGAGCTCGGCGACGGCCGCCTGCCACGCCTCGGAGCCCGGCGCGAGGGTGACGACCTCCGCCGTCCAGCAGACCAGCCGGCCGCCCTTGTCCTTGCTGCGGACGGTGACCTCGGCCGCACCGCCCTCGGTCAGCCCGGCCAGCGGCTGCTCCCCGGGCCCGTCGCCGACCAGGCAGACGGCGCCCTCGTGCCACACGTGCCACAGCGCACGCGCGGCCGGTTCACCGGCGCCCTGGACCCAGACGAGGCCGGACTTCTTGGTGGCCTCCTCGACGAGGGCCTGGTCGAGCAGTAGCTCTCTTGTCATGGCTCAACCCTAGCCAGCCGGTACCGGGGCCCTCACAGCCAGCCGTTGCGCTTCAACGTGCGGTGGATGCCGACACAGAGCGCCACCATGGCCGACATGACCACGGGATAGCCGAACTTCCAGTGCAGTTCCGGCATGTAGTCGAAGTTCATCCCGTACACCCCGCACACCATCGTCGGTACGGCGATGATGGCGGCCCAGGACGTGATCTTGCGCATGTCCTCGTTCTGCGCGACGGAGGCCTGCGCGAGGTTGGCCTGGAGGATCGAGTTGAGCAGCTCGTCGAAGCCGATGACCTGCTCCTGGACCCGGGCGAGGTGGTCGGCGACGTCCCGGAAGTACTTCTGGATGTCGGGGTCGACCAGCCGCATCGGCCGCTCGCTCAGCAGCTGCATCGGCCGCAGCAGCGGCGACACCGCGCGCTTGAACTCCAGTACCTCACGCTTGAGTTGGTAGATCCGGCCGGCGTCCGTGCCGCGCGGGGTGCCCTTGCGTCCCGGCGAGAACACCTCCGTCTCGACCTCGTCGATGTCGTCCTGGACGGCGTCCGCGACCGCGATGTAGCCGTCGACGACGTGGTCGGCGATGGCGTGCAGCACCGCCGAGGGGCCCTTGGCGAGCAGCTCGGGGTCGTCCTGGAGGCGGTGGCGCAGCGCGCGCAGCGAGCCCTGGCCGCCGTGCCGGACGGTGATGAAGAAGTCCTTGCCGGTGAAGCACATGACCTCACCGGTCTCGACGACCTCGCTGTTGGCCGTGAGCCGGTCGTGCTCGATGTAGTGGATGGTCTTGAAGACCGTGAAGAGCGAGTCGTCGTAGCGCTCCAGCTTGGGCCGCTGGTGCGCCTGCACGGCGTCCTCCACGGCCAGCGGGTGCAGCCCGAACTCGCTTGCGATACCGGCGAATTCGGCCTCGGTCGGCTCGTGCAGGCCGATCCACACGAAGCCTCCGTCGCGCCGCACCCGGCGCATGGCCTCCTGCGGGGTCGGGGGCTGCGCGTAGGTGACGCGCGCGCCGTCGCGGTAGACCGCGCAGTCGACGACGGCCGACGGCGTCGCGGGGTCGCGGGTGGTGTCGTAGGCGCCGGTGTCCGTACGCCCGCCCCCCTTGCGCAGGGAGGGACGGGCCGGGCGGACAACGGCACGGAGGTCGCGGATCATCGACATGGCAGGCTCCTTCGCGACTAGCAAAGAAAGACCGCCACGACGGGTGGAACTGCCCGGAATGAGGACGTCCTGAGAGCGGAGGTTTGGCACGTCCACAAAGCGGGGAGCACCGCTCCGTCGCGGTGGCGAGCTTCGCTACTGAATCAGACCGGAGAGATCTGGCGGATCAGACAGATCGAGCAGATCAGGTGAAAAAGGAAACGAAGTGCTCTTCCGCATGAAGATGAGCGCGAGAGGTGGCGACCAGCCGGGGGCCAAGAAGCCGGAGCAGCTGCGTCAGCGGCAGGAAGAGCGAGTGGTACTGCACGGGTGACTTCGATCCATGACAGCCCCACCTCCTCCAGCCGGTCCCTCGTAAGGGAGTCTCGTCTGGGTCGGGGCAAGATCGCGACGCTTCTGCGTGCTGCCCCGAACCACCGGCTCAGAATAGCAGTCGACTGAAGTGTCAAGGCGCTGCTTTGCCCAGCACCGACGAGTTCTATGCTCGCCGCATGGTTGATGTTCTTCCTCTGGTCGAGGCTCGTTTGCGCAGCGCGCTGGGCGAACCGGACGCCCGCGCCGCGGTCACCTTCCTCGGTACGGACCGCCTCGAGGTGCTGCGTTTCCACGAGGGCGACGTCGTCCGCTACGCCACGCTCGGCATGTCCGCGCAGCCGATGAGCGACCCGACGGCGATGCTCGCCGACCCGGTCGAGGGGCCGCGTGCCGAGCTGGTGCTGTCCGTCCGGCCCGGCGCGTCCGACACCGACAAGGTGCTCCGCCCGCTGGCCGTGCTCGCCGCGTCCCCGCAGGTCGAGGGTGTGGTCGTGGCTCCCGGCAGCTCCCTCGACGTGGGTGAACCCCTGTGGCCGGGCGCCCCGTTCACCTCGGTCCTGGTCGCCGAGCCGGGCGGTCTGGTCGAGGATCTCGACCTCGACGAGCCCCTCGATCCGGTCCGCTTCCTGCCCCTGCTCCCCATGACACCCAACGAGGCCGCCTGGAAGCGCGTGCACGGCGCCCAGGCCCTCCAGGAGCGCTGGCTGACGAACGGGACGGACCTGCGGGATCCGTCCCGCAGGTCCGTCCCGCTCGATTGAGGTTCGGGTGACCGATGTCACCAACCCTCGGGCTTCGATCGTCAGTTGATGCCCGGTCGGCTCAGTCGGCGAAGACCGAGACCCCGTCCTGCGTCGCGTGCCGCGCTTCCAGTTCCTCGGCTTCGCCGGTGAGCGCCTTGCGTCGGACGACGACCACGACCGCGCCGAGCAGCGCGGTGACCGCCGCGACGGCGAACGGGACATGGATGTCGGTCCACTCCTCGATCTTCGGCGCGAAGTAGGGAGCGGCCGCGGCGGCGAACCACCGCACGAAGTTGTAGCCGGCGCTCGCCACCGGACGCGGGGCGTCCGAGACGCCGAGCGCCAACTCGGTGTAGACGGTGTTGTTCACGCCGATGAACGCGCCCGACAGGATCGTGCAGACGATCGCCGTGGTGTGGTCGCCGTACCCGAGGACGAACACGTCGACGGCCAGCAGCACCAGCGAGCCGCCGAGCACCCTCAGCGAGCCGAACCGCTCCTGGAGCCGCGGCGCCACGAGAACCGAGAAGACGGCGAGCAGTACGCCCCAGGCGAAGAACACCGCCCCCGACTTGTAGGGGGTCATGTCCAGCACGAACGGGGTGAAGGCCAGCACGGTGAAGAACGTGTAGTTGTAGAAGAACGCCGAGGCCGCGGCGGAGGCGAGACCGCCGTGCCCGAGCGCCTTGATCGGGTCCAGGACGGAGATCTTCCGGGCCGGCTTCGGCTGGTCCTTCAGGAACACCGTGATGCACAGGAAGCCGATCGCCATCAGGAACGCGGTGCCGAAGAACGGGTAGCGCCAGCTGGCGTCGCCGAGCAGCGCGCCGAGCAGCGGTCCGCACGCCATGCCGAGGCCGAGGGCGGACTCGTACAGCAGGATGGCGGCCGCGCTGCCGCCGGCCGCCGCGCCGACGATCACCGCGAGGGCGGTCGACACGAACAGCGCGTTGCCGAGCCCCCAGCCCGCCCGGAAGCCGACGAGTTCGCCGACCGAGCCCGAGGTGCCCGCGAGGCCCGCGAAGACGACGACGAGGGCGAGGCCGACCAGCAGAGTCCTGCGGCCGCCGATCCGGCTGGAGACGAAGCCGGTGACCAGCATCGCGAACGCGGTGATCAGGAAGTACGAGGTGAAGAGCAGGGAGACCTGGCCGGCCGTGGCGTCCAGCCCCTGGGCGATGGACGGCAGGATCGGGTCGACGAGGCCGATGCCCATGAAGGCGACGACGGACGCGCCGGCCGTCGCCCACACCGCCTTCGGCTGTCGCAGGATGCTTCCGGCTCCGGCATCGAATGGGTCCATGGTTCCGCTCACCCCTCGGAAGGTAGTTGGTATATACACACGATAAGTTAGATCACCTAATTAATGCAAGTTGCATCTATATCGGGGCGGGGAGTGGCTGACAAGGCGGCCGAGGGGTGGCCGGGGCGGTCGCCGGGAGGTCACTTCCGTCCGGACGGGTGATCGTCCTTGACGTGGGCGTGCTCGGGTAGGACCGTGGGGCTCTATGAGGGGCGAACCCAGTTGCCCGAAGTGTGGTGGCCGGGTCAGGGCTCCCGGACTCTTCGCCGATTCCTGGCAGTGCGATGTGCACGGGACGGTGCATCCGCTTCAGCCCGTGATCCCGCCCAGCGTCGAGGCTCTCAGCGTCGTCGTGCATCGCACGCAGGTGCCGGTGTGGATGCCGTGGCCGCTGCCGGTCGGCTGGCTCTTCACGGGCGTGACGTACGCGGGGGACGACCGCAGTGGAGGCCGTGCCACCGCGGTGGCCTGCTCCGGTCCCGGCCCCCTCGGCGGTATGGGTGAGCTGATCCTGGTCGCCGAGGAGCTGGGGGTCGGGCTGGGCGCGCGTTATGCCGGCGTCGACGGGCCGGACCCGGGTCCGTACATGAGCGTCGAGAAACCCCCGCAGGCCAAGGTCCTGGCCGCCGGCCGGCCCACCCCGCTCTGGCATGTCTCCGCCACCCCGGACGACCGGGCCGTCTTCGCGGGGGAGGCGCGCGGGCTGTGGCTGTGGGCGGTGGTGTGGCCCGAGCAGTCCGGGCTGCTGATGTACGACGAGCTGGTGCTCACGGATCTGCGGGACGCCGGGGCCGAGCTGGAACTGGTGCCGTGCGGGGCGCTGTCGCCGCGCCTGCTGAAGCCTTAGCGTTCCCCCGCGTCCGGCTGGCGGGGGTGCGTTGCGCTTCCGGTCCTGGTTGACTGCCGCGCCGTCGTGGCTGGTCGCGCGGTATCCCGCGCCCCTAGGGGGTGGCCGGTGCCGTACGTGTGTTGTGGGTCGGGGGTTCTGTGGGGTGCGTGTAGGGGGTGCTTGGTGGTTTTGGGTGTGACAGGGGTGCTGTGATTACCGGCTATGCTGGAGCGTCCCCTTCCGTCCCGTCACCGCCTGGAGCCTGCGTCGTGCGCATCGATCTGCACTGCCACTCCACGGCCTCCGACGGTACGGACACCCCGGCCGAGCTGGTCCGCAACGCGGGTGCCGCCGGTCTGGACGTCGTCGCGCTGACCGATCACGACACCACCCGGGGACATGCCGAGGCCGTCGCCGCGCTGCCGCGGGGGCTCACGCTGGTGACCGGAGCCGAGCTGTCCTGCCGTGTCGACGGCATCAGCATGCACATGCTGGCGTATCTGTTCGACCCCGAGGAGCCCGCCTTGCTCGCCGAGCGTGAGCTGGTGCGCGACGACCGGGTGCCGCGGGCGCGGGCGATGGTCGCCAGGCTCAACGAGCTGGGCGTCCCCGTCACCTGGGAGCAGGTCGCGCGGATCGCGGGCGAGGGGTCCGTCGGGCGGCCGCATGTCGCCACCGCCCTGGTGGAGCTCGGCGTGGTGCCGACCGTGAACGACGCCTTCACCGAGGACTGGCTGTCCGACGGCGGCCGGGCCCACGTCGAGAAGCACGAGACCGACCCCTTCGAGGCGATCCGGTTGGTCAAGGGCGCGGGCGGGGTCACCGTCTTCGCGCACCCGGGCGCGAGCAAGCGCGGTCGTACGGTGCCGGAGTCCGTGGTCGCCGAACTGGCTGCCGCCGGCCTGGACGGTATCGAGGTCGACCACATGGACCACGACGCGGACACGCGCGCGCGGCTGCGCGGGCTCGCCGCCGATCTGGGGCTGCTGGTCACCGGCTCGTCGGACTACCACGGCAGCCGCAAGACCTGTGTGCTCGGCGAGTACACGACCGACCCCGAGGTGTACGGGGAGATCACCCGGCGCGCCACCGGCGCGTTCCCGGTGCCGGGCACCGGCGGAGCCTGAGGCTCACCTCCACGCGTCCCGGCCCACCCCCTTTCCCGCAAGGCTTCCGTACTGATGTTCGACGTCGCCGTCTTCGGCTCCCTCTTCCTCACCCTTTTTGTCATCATGGATCCCCCCGGGATCACTCCGATCTTCCTCGCGCTGACCGCCGGACGCCCCGGCAAGGTGCAGAAGCGGATGGCCTTCCAGGCGGTCTGCGTGGCCGGCGGAGTCATCACCCTCTTCGGGCTCCTCGGGCACCAGATCCTCGACTATCTGCACGTCTCCGTCCCCGCGCTGATGATCGCGGGCGGGCTGCTGCTCCTGCTGATCGCGCTCGACCTGCTCACCGGCAAGACCGACGAGCCGAAGCAGACCAAGGACGTCAACGTCGCGCTCGTCCCGCTCGGCATGCCGCTGCTGGCCGGGCCCGGTGCGATCGTGTCCGTCATCCTCGCCGTGCAGAAGGCCGACAGTGCGGCGACGCAGGTGTCGGTCTGGGTGGCCATCCTCGCCATCCATGTCGTGCTGTGGCTGGTGATGCGCTACTCGCTGCTGATCATCCGGGTCATCAAGGACGGCGGCGTGGTCCTGGTGACGCGGCTCGCGGGCATGATGCTCTCCGCGATCGCCGTGCAGCAGATCATCAACGGGATCACTCAGGTGATCCGGGCCGGCTGACCGGGCCCCGGTACGCGCAGAGACCCCCCATGGCATCGCCGTGGGGGGCCTCTGAAACCTGTTGGGGGACCCGCGTTACGAGGCCGAGGTGTCGGCCGGACGGATCCACAGCCGCTGCCCGATGGCGGCGGCCTGCTGAACGATCCGATTGACGGAGGCGGCGTCTACGACGGTGCTGTCCACGGGTGTGCCGTCGACGTCGTCGAGTCGCATGATTTCGAAGCGCATGGGCTTCTCCCTTCGTCTGGTCATCCTCCTGAGGAGAACTACTTGGTTACACAGGGAGTCAACGGGATGCGTGTTACAAACATTCCCTACGCTAAAGAAATTTTTCGAACGACTAATTACTGACGAGTAAGTGGGTTTGCGGAGACTGAACGGGACCGGTTGTGTTCGCAGCGTGACCACCGGAACAATGGAGGCGATGAACGACGACCTCCCGGCCCTCGCCGACCGTATCGACCGCACGAACGCGCTGCTGACACGCATGCTCGCCGAGGTGGCCAAGACACCCTCGACCCACGCGATCTTCGTCGACGCGGGGTATCTGTACGCGGCAGCGGGGCGCCTGGTGGCCGGGACCGAGGACCGCAGGGCCTTCGATCTCGACGCCGAGGGTCTGATCGAGGCGCTCATCGACCGCGCCCGCTCGATCTTCGCCGACAGCCGGCTGCTGCGCGTCTACTGGTACGACGGCGCCCGGCGCCGCATCCACACCTCCGAGCAGCAGTCCATCGCCGAACTGCCGGACGTGAAGGTGCGGTTGGGCAACCTGAACGCCAACAACCAGCAGAAGGGCGTCGATTCGCTGATCCGGACCGACCTGGAGTCCCTGGCCCGGCACCGGGCCATCAGCGACGCGGCCCTGCTGGGCGGCGACGAGGACCTGGTCTCGGCGGTGGAGGCCGCGCAGGGGTACGGCGCCCGGGTGCACCTCTGGGGCATCGAGGCGCCGGAAGGCCGCAACCAGGCCGATCCGCTGCTCTGGGAGGTCGACAGCCAGCGCACCCTCGACCTCGACTTCTTCAAGCCGTATGTCTCACGGCGCGCCGCCCAGGCCTACGAGGGCCCCGGCGCGAACAGGCCCACCCGTGAGGCCGTCCGCTTCGTCGGCGCGCAGGTGGCGGCGAAGTGGCTGGCGGCGCGGGGCAGGGAGTCGCTGGCCGAGTTGCTGCCGGGCCACCCCTACCTCCCCGGCTCCGTCGACCAGGATCTTCTCGTGGAGGCGGAAGGCATCCTCCAGTACTCCCTGCGCGGCCAGGCCGACCTGAGACGCGCCCTGCGGGACGGCTTCTGGGAGCACGTGCAGACGCAGTACTAGGGGCTGTCCTGGCCATGGTGGCCGTATCCCTGGTCGGCGCGCCCTCGAACAGCAGGCCCGCAGCCTGCCCGCAGCCGCGCGAAGTCCGCAAACCCGGGCCCGGTGGCGCCCGCAGGAACGCGCGCACCACCGACGGACGCGTCACAAGTGCGCGTTCTACTCGTTCGGATCCCAGTCTGCGAGCTGCTCCATCGGCTCGGTGTCGCCGGTGGTCTCCAGGCCGTCGAGCGGGACGCGCTCGTAGAAGTAGAGGACCAGTTCGCTCGCTGCGCCTCGCATCGCCATGTCGCCCGGCTCCGCGTCGGCGGCGAGGTCGCCGCAGCGGACGCCGTCGGCGTTGAGGGTCAGGCGCCAGGAGCGGCCCTCGGTCGTGTGCAGGTCGATGGTTGCCGGCTTGAACGGCCAGGGGACGGTCGTCGCCGAGACGGTCGTCAGGAACTCGTCGACGCCCTCGACCGCGACGTCCGTCGGCAGCGGCCGTGCGGCGCCCTGGGTGAGCTGGGCGTCGTAGGTGTGGACGGCGAGCTCCTGGATCTGGTGCCGGGCCACGGCTCCGCTGGTCTCCGGGGCCTGCGAGCGGCCCCACCAGGTCCAGCAGCCGCGGTCCGGGCCGGCCGCGCGCATCGCGTCGAGCATGAGCTCGGTCGACTCGGCGAGCCAGGCGTCCAGGGCTTCGCGGTCGCGGGGCGCGGTCGGGGCGCCCTTCGGGTCTGTCTTCGCCGGGGGCTCGGCGCCCGGGCCCGCCGCGACGATGGCCGCCTGGCGGCGGCGGCCGTCACCGAGGTGCTGCGCCAGTTCGCGCAGCGTCCAGTCCGGGCAGGTCGGGACCTGGACGTCAAGATCGGGGGCGGAAGCTATCGCAGCGCGGAACGCGGCCGAGCGGTCTTCGATCAGCCGCAGGACCTCGGGGAACTCCAAGATGTTTTGCACGGCGGTTGTGTACCACGGGGCTCCGGCCGCCGGGTAGCGAATTACTCGGACGAACGCGTCGACGGCCGGGCGGAGCGCCGGCGCCGGAGCCGTCCTGAAAGTCCGCGCACCGCTCGCCAACGGCGACTTCGACCACGGCGTCGGCGTCGGTCGGCGGATGGAACGTGGGAGCGGCTGCTCCAGCGGGTGCAGGCCGAGGCGGACGCGGCCGGGGACATCGACCGGGACGTGCCCGTGGACTCCACCTCCGTGCGCGCTCACCAGCACGCGGCCGGTGCCCGCCAGCGTCAGCGCCGGCAAGGGCTACGGCAACCGTCGCACCCGCGCCCACCTGCGTGGACGCGGGATCCGGCACGTCATCCCGGAGAAAGATGACCAAGCGGCCGGCCGTCTGCGGCACGGGACACCGGTGGCCGGCCAGCCGGCTTCGACCAGGAGCGGTACGCCAAGCGCAACACCGTCGAGCGGGCGATCAACAAGCTGAAACAGTTCCGCGCGGTCGCGACCGGATACGACAAACGCGCCTACGTCCACCTCGGCACCGTCACCGCCGCGGCACTCGTCATCTGGCTCCGCTCATGATCGCCAGGACAGTCCCTCGGGCGTGTCCGACAATTCCCGCCGGACGCGCCCTAGGGCTTGACCGGCCCGACGGGCCCCCGGCACCCGGGGTGACGGTCCCAGAAGTCGGCGAGCGCGTGGGCCGTCGGCAGCGGCTGGTCCTGGTTCGGCGAGTGCTCGGCGCCCGGGACGACCGTCCGGTGCGCCCGCAGCTCCACGGCCATGTCGTCGAGGAGGGGCACCGGCCAGGTGTCGTCCCGCGCACCCGACAGGACATGGAACGGCAGGGGAACGGCGGCGAGTTCACCGACCCGGTTCGGCTCCACGCACAACTGGCGCCCGGTCACCAGGAGTTGGGCAGGCTTGTGATTCATCCAGCGTCGGCGCAACAGCTCGGGGTCGCCGGGGCCGCGGGCCGGACCGCCGACCTCCTCCGGCGGACCCATCGCCAGGATCGCCTCCCACACCTCCGGCATCGTCATCACCGCGAGCGCGTCGTGCAGCAGCTTCACGCGCTGCTTCTGGGACTCCGAGATCTCGGCCGGGCCCGAGGCGACGAGCGTGAACGACAGGAAGGGGGAGTGGTCGAGAAGCACGGCGGCACGGGCGATCTGACCGCCGAGGGAATGCCCCATCAGGTGCACAGGGGTGTCGAGAGCCGCCGCCTGCGCCAGCACGTCCCGAGCCAACTCTTCGCGCGCGTAAGCGGATTCGTCGACAGCCGGTCCGTCGGACTCGTTCTGACCGCGTCCGTCCACGGCGACGGTCCGGTAGCCGCGGGCCGCTAGCGGCTCGTGCATCCGGTGGAAATCTTCCTTGCTGCCGGTGAAGCCGGGCATCAGCAGCGCGACACCCCGCTGCTCGACACCGGCGGGCACGGGCGCGTCGACGACGGCGAACTCGCCGCGCTCGGTCCGCAGCGGATACGAGAGCGCGCCCGGGGGCGGCGGGAAGGGGCTGCTGGTGCTGGGCCTGGTCACGCCCCGAGGCTACCGGGAGGGCCCACCGCACGCCGTCCCTGGTACCTCTCCCGGAACGCTCTTCCGAACGCTCCCTCGGGAACGCCGACGGCCCGGCCCCTCGC
The DNA here is from genome assembly GCF_045041255.1 of Streptomyces sp. NBC_00080. Lineage (NCBI taxonomy): Bacteria > Bacillati > Actinomycetota > Actinomycetes > Kitasatosporales > Streptomycetaceae > Streptomyces > Streptomyces sp. NBC_00080. The sequence continues at coordinate 3,391,466 of NZ_CP108235.1, read as the reverse complement.
CGAGGAGGGACCGGGCCGTCGGGCCGTCATGCCATGCCGGTGGATCAGCCGTCCGCAGGCTCCGCGGCAACCGTCGCCTTGCGGGTGCGACGCACCCTCGGCTTCGCCTCCGCCGTGTCGACCGCGGTCTCGGCCTCGGCCGGGGCCGGGGTGGTGGCGGCGGTCTTGCGGGTGCGGCGCGGCTTGGTGGCTTCCGCTTCCTGGGTGGCCTGGGCCGGGATGTCGGCCGTGCCGGCCGCCGTCTCGGTGGCCTTGCGGGTGGTGCGGCGGCGGGGCTTGGCCTCGGTCGCCTCGGCCGTGTCGACGGCTGCTTCGGCCGGGGCCGCGGCTGCCGTCTTGCGGGTGCGGCGCGGCTTGACCGCGGCGGCGGCCGCCGCGGCGGCCGCCGCGATCGGCTCCGTCGCCGTGGCGGCGGCCTTGCGCGTGCGGCGCGGCTTGGCCTCGGTGGTCTCGACCGTGTCGACCGCGGCCTCGGCCGGAGCCGCTGCCTTGCGGGTGCGGCGCGGCTTGGCCTCGGGCTCGACGGCCGCGGGGGCCTCGACGGTCGCCGTCGCCGTGGCGGCGGCCTTGCGCGTGCGGCGCGGCTTGGCCTCGGTGGCCTCGACCGTGTCCGTCGCGGCTTCGGCCGGGACCGTCGCCTTGCGGGTGCGGCGGCGCGGCTTGGCCTCCGTACCCTCCGCCGTGTCGACCGCGGTCTCGGCCTCGGCCGGGGCCGGGGTGGTGGCGGCGGTCTTGCGGGTGCGGCGCGGCTTGGTGGCTTCCGCTTCCTGGGTGGCCTGGGCCGGGATGTCGGCCGTGCCGGCCGCCGTCTCGGTGGCCTTGCGGGTGGTGCGGCGGCGGGGCTTGGCCTCGGTCGCCTCGGCCGTGTCGACGGCTGCTTCGGCCGGGGCCGCGGCTGCCGCCTTGCGGGTGCGACGCGGCTTGACCACGGTCTCGGCGGCCGCGACGGCCTCCGGGGCCTCGACGGTCTCGACCACGGCTTCGGCCGGAGCCGTCGCCTTGCGGGTGCGGCGGCGCGGCTTGGCCTCCGTCGCCTCAGCGGTGTCGACAGCGGCCTCGGCGGCCGGCGACTCCGCCACCGTGACCGGTGCGGCCGCCTCGGTCTGCACGGCCTGCACGGCCTGCACGGTCTCCGCCGTCTTGCGGGTACGGCGGCGGCGCGGCGCGGCCACGGTCTCCGCAGCTGCCTGCGGAGCGGTGTCCTCGGCCGTCGCCACGGCCGCCACAGCCGCTTCCGCGACCTCGGCGACGGGCTCGACAGCCGCAGCGCCGGCCGGCACGGCCGTCACGACGGCGGCCTCGTGCGCGGACGCGTTGCGGGTGCGGCGCCGACGGCGCGGAGTACGCGGGCCTGCGGCCTCCTCCGCCACGGGCGTCGGCTCGGCCACGGGGGCCTGCTCGGCCGCCGTGGTTCCGGCGGGCGTCGCGTCGAGCGGGGAGCCGTTGCGCGTACGACGACGGCGACGGGGCGTACGCGCCGAACGCTCGCGCTCTTCGGTCTGCTCCGCGGTCCGGTCGCCGGTACGGGAATCGCTGCGGCCACCGCGGTCGTCGCGACCGCCCCGGTCACCACGGCCACCGCGGTCACCACGGCCGCCCCGGTCGCTGCGACCGCGCGCTCCGCGGCCGCCCGGCTCGCCGAGGTCCTCGAGCTCCTCCGCGTCGAGCCCGGCGCGGGTGCGCTCCGAGCGCGGCAGAACACCCTTGGTGCCCGCGGGGATGCCGAGTTCCTCGAAGAAGTGCGGAGAGGTGGAGTACGTCTCCGGCGGGTCGCTGAACTCGAGCTCCAGCGCCTTGTTGATGAGCTGCCAGCGCGGGATGTCGTCCCAGTCGACCAGCGTGACCGCGATGCCCTTGGCACCCGCGCGGCCGGTACGGCCGATGCGGTGCAGGTAGGTCTTCTCGTCCTCGGGGGACTGGTAGTTGATGACGTGCGTGACGCCTTCGACGTCGATGCCGCGGGCGGCCACGTCGGTGCAGACGAGGACGTCGACCTTGCCGTTGCGGAAGGCGCGCAGCGCCTGCTCACGGGCGCCCTGGCCGAGGTCCCCGTGGACCGCGCCGGAGGCGAAGCCGCGCTGCTGGAGCTGGTCGGCCAGGTCGGCGGCGGTGCGCTTGGTACGGCAGAACACCATGACCAGGCCGCGGCCATCGGCCTGGAGGATGCGCGCCACCATCTCGGGCTTGTCCATGTTGTGCGCGCGGTACACGTGCTGCTTGGTGTTCGCGACGGTCCTGCCCGCGTCGTCCGGCGACGTGGCGTTGATGTGCGTGGGCTGCGACATGTAGCGGCGGGCGAGGCCGATGACCGCGCCCGGCATGGTCGCCGAGAACAGCATGGTCTGACGCTTCGCCGGAAGCATGTTGATGATCTTCTCGACGTCGGGCAGGAAGCCCAGGTCGAGCATCTCGTCGGCCTCGTCCAGGACAAGCGACTTGATGTGCTTGAGGTCGAGCTTCTTCTGGCCCGCGAGGTCCAGCAGTCGGCCCGGGGTGCCGACGACCACGTCGACGCCCTTCTTGAGGGCCTCGACCTGGGGCTCGTAGGCCCGGCCGCCGTAGATGGCCAGGACGCGGACGTTGCGTACCTTGCCCGCGGTCAGCAGGTCGTTGGTGACCTGCGTGCACAGCTCACGCGTGGGGACGACGATGAGCGCCTGCGGGGCGTCGGTGAGATCCTCGGGCCGGGCGCGGCCGGCCTCGACGTCGGCGGGGACGGTCACGCGCTCGAGGAGCGGGAGTCCGAAGCCGAGCGTCTTGCCGGTGCCGGTCTTGGCCTGGCCGATGACGTCCGTGCCCGTGAGGGCCACCGGGAGCGTCATCTCCTGGATCGGGAAGGGACTGATGATGCCGACGGCCTCAAGGGCCTCAGCGGTCTCGGAAAGAATGCCGAGCTCTCGGAACGTGGTAGTCAGGGTGCTGCCTCTTCTGTGTGCGCGGTGCGAGGCGAGCGCGGGGGTCGTGTCAGGACCGTGCCGGGGGACGTCGACTGCCTCACGGGCCAGCCGTCAGGACACGGGACCTCTGCCGACGCTCTAGCGCTCGTACCGCTGAGGGGGTCCCCTCCGGGTTTCCGTACGCACAGTGCCGTACGGGCGAGGAGGGCTGTCGGGTCGGAGCCGATCGGGCCACCGACCGGGCATCCTCATACGTGCGGCCCGTCGAATATTCGGCAGGCGCATTACCACCATACCCCGGAATCGCGCACACGCGATGGCCGATTCGGTCACGTTGTGGTTGTCACAGTGCCGGGGGTGGTCCCGTACGTCTTCGTTGTCACACTGATTGACCAGGGACTTCCCCCGTGCGACGAGCGGGCTATTGTGCGCTTCATGACGACCTCTGACAAGCCTGAGAACACCGCCACCGGGATCGCCGCCCAGGACTGGACCACGGCCTCGGCCGACCCGCAGTACCGGGCGGCGGTCGTGGATCTGCTGGGTGCGCTGGCGTACGGCGAGCTGGCGGCGTTCGAGCGGCTCGCGGAGGACGCCAAGCTGGCGCCGACGCTGGAGGACAAGGCGGAGCTGGCGAAGATGGCGTCGGCCGAGTTCCACCACTTCGAGCGGCTGCGCAACCGGCTGACCGAGATCGGTGAGGAGCCGACGCTGGCGATGGAGCCGTTCGTCGCCGCGCTCGACGGCTTCCACCGGCAGACTGCCCCGTCGGACTGGCTGGAGGGCCTCGTCAAGGCGTACGTCGGCGACTCGATCGCCAGTGACTTCTACCGCGAGGTCGCGGTGCGCCTGGACACCGACAGCCGGGCCCTGGTGCTGGCCGTGCTCGACGACACCGGCCACGCCGGCTTCGCGGTGGACCGGGTGCGTGGCGCGATCGACGCCGACCCGCGGGTGGGTGGACGGCTCGCGCTGTGGGCGCGGCGGCTGATGGGCGAGGCCCTGTCGCAGTCCCAGCGGGTGGTCGCGGACCGCGACGCGCTGTCGACGATGCTCGTGGGCGGTGTCGCGGACGGTTTCGACCTCGCCGAGGTCGGCCGGATGTTCTCCCGGATCACCGAGGCGCACACCAAGCGGATGGCGGCACTGGGGCTGGCGGCCTAGGGCCTTTCCGGCCGGTCGAGTCGCGGGGGAGCGGCAGCACGGGCCCCTCCCCTCCGGCTGTCACCGGTCGTCGCCGGGCTCAGGCCGGGGCCGACCGCCGGCGGAGTCGGCCGGCCGGGCGCAACAGCAGGGAGAGCGAGGCGGCGGAGACGATCCCGGCGCCGAGGAGACTCGCCAGGGCGGTGCCGGGGCCCAGCGCGCTGTGGGTGACGAAGTCACCGAACAGGGCTCCGGCGACGCCCGTCGCGAAGACGAGGGTGCGCACCGGCAGACGGTGCGAGAAGCGGTGGACCGCCGCCCACGCGAGCACGAGACCGAGCACAGCGGAGCCGAGCGCTTCCAAGATCATGTGGGTCCCTCCCGGACGGTTGGGGCTGTGCACCAAGGTCGTAGCCCGTCATACCCGTGACCTGCGGAATGCAATCCTCCTCTGTGGCCGACTTGTGCTCCATCTGTGGAGAAGACGCCGACAGCGAAACCGGCCGGGCGCCCGACGGCGGGAATGTCCGGCGGGAATGTCCGGCGGGGATCTCCGGTGGGGATCTCCGGCGGCAGGAACGCAGGTGGGCCCGGCGACCATCTGGTCGCCGGGCCCACTCGCGTTGCTTCGCCTACAGAGCGCCGAAGCCCACCTTGCGCGGGGCGGGCTCGCCCAGCTCGACGTAGGCCAGGCGGTCGGCCGGCACCAGGACCTTGCGGCCGTGCTGGTCCACGAGGCTGAGCAGCTGCGACTTTCCGGCCAGGGCCTCGGCCACCACGCGCTCGACTTCCTCGGGAGTCTGACCGCTCTCCAGAACGATCTCGCGGGGTGCGTGCAGCACGCCGATCTTGACCTCCACGGCTATGTCCCTCCGACGGTCATGAGGTGCGCGGGCGTCCGCGCCGTACGCTGCACACATTAGCCCGGTGAGGGGACGTTCACGGCGTGGCCGTCCACGCCAGGAGCGAACAGCGGGCGGGAACAAACGGCCGGGCGCCCCCGCGGTCAGTGCTGATCGGTGCCGTGCAGCGGGAAACCGGCGATGCCCCGCCAGGCCAGCGAGGCCAGCAGCTGCACCGCCTGGTCGCGCGGCACGCTGCGGTCGCTGTGCAGCCAGGACCGCGCCACGACCTGGGCGAGGCCGCCCAGACCGGAGGCGAGCAGCATCGACTCCGCGCGCGAGAGGCCGGTGTCCTCCGCGATGACCTCGCAGATCGCCTCGGCGCACTCGGTGGTGACCTTGTCGACGCGCTCGCGCACCGCGGGCTCGTTCGTCAGGTCCGACTCGAAGACCAGGCGGAAGGCGCCGCCGTCGTCCTCGACGTAGGCGAAGTACGCGTCCATCGTGGCCCGGACCCGCTGCTTGTTGTCGGTCGTCGAGGCGAGCGCGCCGCGCACGGCCTGGATGAGCGACTCGCAGTGCTGGTCCAGCAGGGCCAGGTAGAGGTCGAGCTTGCCGGGGAAGTGCTGGTAGAGCACCGGCTTGCTGACTCCGGCCCGCTCCGCGATGTCGTCCATGGCGGCGGAGTGGTAGCCCTGCGCCACGAAGACTTCCTGGGCGGCGCCCAGCAGCTGGTTCCGACGGGCACGACGCGGCAGGCGGGTGCCTCGCGGGCGTGCCGCCTCTGTCTGCTCGATGGCTGTCACGCCGCCTCCCAAAGTGGTCCTCATGCGGTGAGCGCCGCGACGCCATCGTACTTTTCGGTAACCGTGCTGTGCGCGGTGCGCGTGCAGAATTTCACGGACTGGACGACGACAAAAGCGGTGTAAAGAGGTTTGAACCGGGATGTTACGGGCATACTCCGCCGCGCTCCAGCTCGGCCCATGTCAGCGATAGTCGTCCTCGTCGAGGGAGACGACGCGTGCCTGTTCGACGAGATCGGCTTCGTCGGCCCGGGCGGGATCCACGTCCTCCAGGGGGTCGTCGCGCTTCGGGGTCACGTCCTGGGCCTGCTCGGCGGCGTCGTTCTCCGGCGCCTCGACGTCGATCTCCCCGAAGTCGTCGTCCTCTTCGAACGTCTCCGGGTCGGTGGGGTCAACGGCCATGGTGGGCTCCCTTCGTACGAACGTCCCTGCAAGGTGCAGGGGTCACAAGCGGGTGCCCTCGGTACGAGCCTAGGAGACACCCGTTTCGGACGCCATGCGATCGCTGTGTGGAGTGCCCCCGATTCGCGCGGGTATGGCACCGGCGCGGTGCCGGGGCGGTGTGCGTCCCGCGCGCGTGCGACCCGCGCGTGTGACGGCGAACACACAAAGGCGGGCGTGATCGTCTCGTAACATTGCCGGCATGTCTTCGACCGAGCTGCCTTCCGTGCCGCCCACCAGTGTGCTGCCGAAGGCGATCGCGGTCCGGGTGGCCGAGGGCGAGCGGCTCCGGTCGGTCGGGCTGCCGGGCGTCACGCTCACCATCCGCTCCAGGCCGCCCGCGCGTGAGGGCCTCGCGCCCGCGCTGTACGTGCACGGCCTGGGCGGTTCCTCGCAGAACTGGTCCGCGCTGATGGCGCTGCTCGACGGGGCGGTGGCGAGCGAGTCCCTGGATCTGCCCGGCTTCGGCGACTCCCCGCCGCCGGACGACGGCAACTACTCCATCACGGCACACGCGCGTGCCGTCATCCGCTATCTCGACGCGGTGGACCGAGGACCCGTGCACCTGTTCGGCAACTCCCTCGGCGGTGCGGTGTCCACGCGCGTCGCCGCGGTCCGGCCCGACCTCGTGCGGACGCTGACGCTGGTGTCACCCGCGCTGCCGGAGCTTCGGGTGCAGCGCACGGCGGTGCCCACCGGACTGGTCGGGCTGCCGGGCGTGGCCGCGCTCTTCACCAGGTTCACCCGGGAGTGGACAGCCGAGCAGCGCGTCCGCGGCGTCACGGCGCTCTGTTACGGCGATCCCGGGCGCGTCAGCCCGGACGCGTTCCACCATGCGGTGGAAGAGCTGGAGCGGCGTCTTCGGCTGCCGTACTTCTGGGACGCGCTGACGCGTTCCACGCGTGGCCTGCTCAGCGCGTACACGCTGGGGGGTCAGCACGGGCTGTGGCGCCAGGCCGAGCGAGTCCTCGCGCCGACCCTCCTGGTCTACGGTGGTCGCGACCAACTCGTGGGTTTCCGCATGGCGCAGCGGGCCGCCCGTACCTTCCGTGACTCCCGCCTGCTCACGCTGCCCGACGCCGGGCACGTGGCGATGATGGAGTATCCCGAGACGGTGGCGACGGCGTTCCGGGAGCTGCTCGCCGACACCACGACCGAGACCTCGGGAGGCTGAGACCTACGTGGGACGCCACAGCCGGCGTGGACCCGCGCCCAGGAGTGCCGCCAAAGGCGGCTCCAAGGGCGCGTCGCAGGGGGCTTCTCCGGAGCCGTCCCCCCAGGGGGACCCGCGTGGCGCCCGCGTCCAGGTGCCGCCCCCGGGGTACGACGGAACCCCCTCGCACGGAGTGCCCCGCTTCCCGTTTCCCGACGGAACTCCGGCCCATGGGTTTCCGCAGGTGCGGGGCGGTCACCCCGAGCAGCGTGAGGGTGGGGGCGGCTGGGGTGACTTGAGGGGACGATCAGCGGGTACCGGGCAGCCCGTGATACCGCGTCAGCGACCCATACCCCAGGACGGTCCGCGTCAGGGCCCTCGCCAAGGTTCCCGTCAGGGCCCGCGTCAGGAGTACCTCGACGCCTTCGGCGAGGACGACGAGGACGTCTTCACGCGCGCGAGGACGCGGTCCGCCGCCACGCGCGTGCGTGAGCAGGAGCCTTACTCCACCGACACCGACCGGGAGGCTGCCTTCCGTACCACCGGCCCGGCCGCCGTCGACGGCGGCGACGCGCCGCCCACCGGCGAGCCCGCGACCACCCCGGGAGTCAAGGGGCGGGCGTTCGCCGGTATCGCGGCCGCCGCCGTCACCACAGTGCTGGCCGTCGTGGTCGCCGGACAGGTCGCCACCGGCCGGGACGACGACTCCGTCCGGTCGCAGTCCGCCTCCGGGCAGACCCGTGAGGCCGTCGACGACGACGCCGCGCGCGGGGAGGACCGGCCGAGCCCGTCCGTGTCCGCCGGTGCGCCCGGCGCCGCGGCCACGCTGACGTACGCGCAGCGGATGGACATGAAGTACACGCTCGGCGCCGAGCTCGAGGGGTCGGGAAAGTTCGACGCCGTCGCGGGCGTCGACAAGGCGCCCGGCAAGGGGCAGAAGTACACCTACCGCGTGGACGTGGAACAGGGCCTCGGGCTCGACGGCGAACTCTTCGCGCAGGCCGTGCAGAAGACGCTCAACGACGCCCGCAGCTGGGCCCACGACGGCGCCCGTACCTTCGAGCGGATCCAGTCGGGCGAGGCCGATTTCGTCATCACGCTCGCCAGTCCGGGCACCACCGCCGTGTGGTGCGCCAAGTCGGGTCTGGACACCACGGAGGACAACGTCTCCTGCGACTCGGCCGCCACCGAGCGCGTGATGATCAACGCCTACCGGTGGGCCCAGGGGTCGGAGACCTTCGGCGACAAGATGTACGCCTACCGGCAGATGCTGATCAACCACGAGGTCGGCCACCGCCTCGGCTACAGCCATGTCACCTGCGACAAGGACGGCGACCTGGCGCCCGTCATGCAGCAGCAGACGAAGTTCCTCGACCACGACGGCATCCACTGCCTGCCCAACGCCTGGCCCTATCCGGGCAGTTGAGCCTCAGAGATGGACGGGTGTCTCATGGGGCGCGTGACGGAACTGCTGGAGCGTGTGGGACTCGAAGCCGCGCACCACGACCGCTACCCGCACGAGTTCAGCGGCGGGTAGCGCCAGCGCGTGGGCATCGCGCGCGCACGCGCGGCCGACCCGCGCGTCATCGTGTGCGACGAGCCGGTCTCCGCACTCGACGTGACCACCCGGGCCCAGGTCGTCGCCCTGCTCGGCGAGCTCCGGCGGGAACTCGGTGTCGCGCTGGTCTTCGGCGCCCATGACCTGGCCGTGGTGCGCCAGGTCAGCGACCGGGTCGCGGTGATGCGGCGCGGCCGTGTCGTCGAGGAGGGGCCCGCCGACGAGGTGTACGAGTCGCCTCGGGACCCGTACACCCGGCAGCTGTTGGCCGCCGTACCGGCACTCGACCCGGCGGTCGCCGCCCGCCGACGCGCCGAACGGCGGAAGCCGGCCCTGGCCTGAGACCCGTGTGGCGCGTGTGACGTGACGTTTCGCAGTCGGATGATCTCCTAGCGCGACCGAACGCGACCCGCACGGGAAAGTTACGACCGTTCACCCCTTTTGGTGGTGCGACGGACAACCGTCCGTCGCACCACCACCTTGTCCGCATACGTTCGTCCCGCTGCGAGCCGCCGGGTCAACGGCGGCTCCCCAAACGGGAGATCGGGAGTGCGCGTGCGCATCGGACTGCTGACGGAGGGCGGCTATCCGTATCTGAGCGGTGACGCCGGGCTCTGGTGCGACCGGCTCGTGCGCGGGCTCGGGCAGCACGAGTTCGACGTCTACGCGCTCAGCCGTGCCGAACACCAGGAAGAAGCGGGCTGGGTCGAGCTTCCGCCGCAGGTCAGCCGGGTGCGTACGGCACCGCTGTGGACGGCGGAGGACGACGGCGTCGCCTACGGCAGGCGCGCGCGCCGGCGCTTCACGGAGTCCTACGGCGAGTTGGTGACCGCGCTGTGCGAGGGGGACCCCCCGGACCCTGCGGGCCCCCAGCGGGCCGCCGAGGCCGCTGAGGCGGACCGTTTCGCCAACGCGCTGTACGGCCTCGCCGAACTCGCCCGGGACGAGGGCGGCCTGGTGGGGGCACTCCGTTCGGAGAGTGCCGTGCGCGCTCTGGAACGTGCCTGCCGCGCGCCCGGCGCGCTGCGTACGGCGCGCGAGGCGCGCGTACCCGAACTGCTCGCCGTCGCCGCGCACCTCGAACGCGCCCTGCGCCCCCTCTCGCTCGACTGGTACGGGGACGAGAGCGGCGGCGACGGGGACGAGGGCCTCGGCGCGGTCGACCTGTGCCATGCCACGTCCGGCGGTGCGGCGGCCCTGCCCGGGCTGCTCGCACGGCACTTCTTCGACGTGCCGCTGCTGGTGACCGAATACGGGGTCCGGCTGCGGACGCACTATCTGAGCTCGGGGACCGGCCCCTCGCCGGCGGGGCCCGCCGGGCCCGCGCCCGCGCCGTCCGCCGAGGCGGCTCCCGCCGTACGCTCGCTGGTCGCCGCCTTCCACGGTCGGCTCGCCGCCGAGGTGTACCGACAGGCGGCGTGCGTCACCCCCGGCAACGCGCACGCCCGCCGCTGGCAGGAGCGATGCGGTGCCGACCGCGCCAAACTGCGCACCGTCTACCCGGGCATGGACGCGTCCCGCTTCGCCGAGGCGGGCGACTCCCTCGACACCGCCGATCCGCACACCCTGGTCTGGGTCGGCCGGGTGGAACCGGCCAAGGACCTGGTCTCCCTGCTGCACGCCTTCGCGGAGCTGCGCAAGCAGGAACCGCGCACCCGCCTGCGGATCATCGGCGCCGCGGCCGGGGCGGAGGGGCAGGCCTACCTCGGCCACTGCAAGGTGCTGGCCGCACAGCTCTTCCCCGACGAGGCGGACGGACCGCACGCCGTCGGTGACAACCCGGTGTCCTTCGAGGAGATCGGCGGCCCGGACGCGCCCACCCTCGCCGAGGCGTACACGGCCGGCGCGGTGGTCGTCCTGTCCAGCGTCGTCGAGGGGTTCCCGGTCGGCCTGGTCGAGGCGATGTTCTGCGGCCGGGCGACCGTGTCGACCGACGTCGGAGCGGTGGTCGAGGTCATCGGCGGCACGGGACTGGTCGTTCCGCCGCGCAATCCGCGGGCGCTCGCCGAGGCGTGCGTGGCGCTTCTGCGCGACCCGGAGCGCCGTGCACGCCTGGGCGCGGCCGCCCGCGCCCGAGCCCTGGAACTCTTCACGGTCGAGCAGAACGTCACGGCATTTCACGGCATTTACCTGCAGCTCGTCGCCAGGGCCCCGGCGCGGCGATTCCTCTTCGACGACGGCGATCCCCGTCCGTTCGCCGTCCCGGCCGAGGCGTGTCTGACGGGTCACTGGGCCGGTCCGGATGTGCGTGTCACCGCCCGCGGCGGACCGAGCTGGGCGGCGGGGCCGACGGCACGGGACACCCCGCCGATCGCCGCGAGGGAGGGTGCACGATGAGCGGGCTCGAAGAACTGGACCGGCCGGGTACGCCGGGGGAGCCGGGAACGCCGGGTACGCCGTCGCCGGGAACGCCCGCAGCGCCGGGGGCTGCGGAGGCGCCGGGGAGATCCGGGGCGCGCGTCGACGCCGGCGCCCGGGGGCGCGCACCGGCCGCTCCCCGCCGGGGTGCCGCGGACCCGGTGAAGGCCCTGATGCACCGTCACCGTGAGCTGTGCGAACGCGCCGTCGACCCGTTGGAGATCGCGGCGGGCCTGGAGGCCCACGGGGTCACCGACCGCACCGCCGCACGCTTCCGGCACCGGGACGTCTTCTCCCTCGCGGAGGAGATGTACGCGCGCGTCCCCCGCGACGGCGACGCGCCCCCGCCCCCTACGGTCACGGCGACCCCGCGGCCCCGCCTGGACCGGGCACTGCTCACCCTGCTGCCCGGCGTCCTGTGCGCCGCCGTCGTGACGGGTGTGCGCCTCACCCATGGACGCACCTGTCTGCTCGTCGCCGCAGCGGGCATCCTCGCCGTCGCCCTCGCCCTGCGTGCGGTACTGCGCCGGGGCCCGCTGAGCCCGCACCGCGGCGCCCACCCCGGCCCGCACCGGACGGGTGCCTGGACCTGCTGGCTCCTCGGCTACGCGGCCCTCGGCGACAGCCTTCTGCGTACGGCCGTCGCCGGAGGTCCCGACGGCCTGCCCGACGGGACCACGGGCGGTCACTGGCCCTTCGCCGCCGCCCCGCTGCTGACCCTCACCCTGGCCTGCGCGCCGGCCGCCTGGAGCGCCCATCTCCTCGCCGTGCATGCCCGGCGCCGCCTGGACACCAGCCGTGGTCTGGAGGAGTTCGCCGCCTCCGTACAGCCCCTGCTGCTCGGCACCTTCGCCCTGTTCCTGGGCGCGCTGGCCGCGCTGACCCCGCTGAGCGCCGCGGTCATGGGCGAGCCGGCCGACTACGGCCACACCCTCACCCTGGGCGCGCTCCTCTTCCTCGCCCGTCTCCTCACCGTGCACGGCTTCACCCACGCCCCGGCGGTCGTCCTCGGTGTCGTCGGCACGGCGGAGGCGCTCGCCCCGGCCACGGTCTTCGCGGGTCGGCTGCCCGGCTGCGGCTTCCTGGCCGCCCCAGTGGAGAGCCTGGTGGCCGCCTGGGGCCCGGCCGGTGTCCCGACCCTCGTCTGCGGAGCCGCCGCGCTGACCCTGTTGTTCCATGCGACCCGCACGCTGACCAGGGCCTCGGCCCACGCACGAACGGACCAGCCGTGCTGAAGGAACCAGCCGTGCTCAACGGACCCATCGTGCTGGATGGACCAGTCGTGCCGATCCGAGCCCGTCTTCGTGTCCGTACCCGCCCGCCCTTCCGACGCCTGCCGTCGGCGGCACGGCCACCGGGCACGGCGCATCCCCCGCCGCACTTCCCGCCGCACCCGGACCACGCGACGCACGTGTTCCTCCACCCAGCCGCACCCCACCCCAACACGCTTGAAGGAGAGACCAGATGACCACCTCCCGATCCGGAGCGACCGGAGATACCGGGGCACCCGCGGTCACGGGCGCCCCCGCGGTCGCAGGAGCAGCCGGAGGACACGCGGCGACCGGCGCCCCCGCGGCCCCGGCCACAGCCACCGCGCACACCCCGGGAGCCGCACGATGAGGGTCCTGCTGATCGGAGCCAACGGCTACCTCGGTCGTTTCGTCGCCGACCGTCTGCTCGCCGACCCGGCCGTCCAGCTCACCGCGCTCGGCCGCGGCGACGACGCCGACGTCCGCTTCGACCTCGCGTCCGGCAGCCCCGGCGCGCTCACCCGCTTCCTCGACGCGGTCCACCCCCAGGTCGTCGTCAACTGCGCCGGTACCACCCGGGGCGGCGCCCGCGAACTCACCCGGCACAACACCGTCGCCGTCGCCACCGTCTGCGAGGCCCTGCGCCGCAGCGGCTGCGGCGCCCGTCTGGTGCAGATCGGCTGCGGCGCCGAGTACGGCCCGAGCCAGCCCGGCTCCTCGACGGCCGAGGACGCAGTGCCGCGCCCCGGCGGCCCGTACGGCGTCAGCAAGCTCGCCGCCACCGAACTCGTCCTCGGCTCCGGTCTGGACGCCGTCGTGCTCCGGGTCTTCTCGCCCGCCGGTCCGGGCACGCCCGCCGGCTCCCCGCTGGGCCGACTCGCGGAGGCCATGCGCCGCGCCATGCAGTCCGGCGACGGCGAGCTCAAGCTCGGCGGCCTCGGCGTGCAACGCGACTTCATCGACGTCCGGGACGTCGCCCGCGCCGTGCACGCGGCCTCGCTCTCCGCCGCGCAGGGCGTCATCAACATCGGCTCGGGCCGCGCCGTCCGTCTGCGCGACGCCGCCGCGATCCTCGCGCGCGTGGCCGGATACGGCGGCGCACTGCACGAACTCGACGGGCCGCCCGGCGTCCACCTCAGACCCGCCATCGGCCACCCGCGCCCCGAGTCCGACCACGCGGGCCCCGTCGCGTACCCGTATCCGGACGGCTGCGGCACGTGGCAGCAGGCCGATGTGCGCACCGCCCGCGACCGGCTCGGCTGGCGGCCCCGCATCAACCTCGAGGAGTCCCTCGCCGACATCTGGATGGAGGCGGCATGTCGTATCTGACCGGAACCCCGGCGGGCACCGCGAGCGCCGGCACCACCGACGTCCGCACCGGCTTCGGCGTACCCGGCATCGCGCACCCCCTTCTCGCACCGACCGAGTGGCGCGAACTGGCCCGTTCCGGCAGACGCCTGCACTGGGTGCTCCTCGACGTCGCCGACGGCCCCGGCGTCCGCCCCGACCCGCGCTGCCTGGAAGCCGCGGGCCGGCTGCGCAACGCCGGCGTCCGGGTCCTCGGGCGCCTGGACACCCGCTACGGCGCCCGGCCCTTCGCCGAGGTGATCTCCGACGCACAGCGCCACCTCGACTGGTACCAGGTCGACGGTTTCCTCCTGGACCGGTGTCCGGCCGGGCGCGCCGAACTCCCCGGGCTGCGCCGCACGGTCGGGGCACTTCGTACCCTCGGCGACGCGCCCCACATCGTCCTCGGGCACGGCACCCACCCCTACCCCGGCTACGTCGAGCACGGCGACCAGGTGATCACCTTCTCGGGCCCCTGGAGCGACTACCGCTGGTCGCAGGTTGCCGAGTGGACCGCGGAGCACCCGCCCGAGCGCTTCTGCCACCTTGTGCACGGCGTGCCGCGCGGTCACCTCGACGAGGCGCTGCGCATCGCCCGCTGGCAGGGCGCCGCGACGATCTGGTTCACCGACGGTACCGACCGCGGCGGCCTCGTCGACCCCTGGGAGGCCATGCCCGGCTACTGGGACGAACTCGTCTCGCGGATCGGAACGGGTGTCTCGGAATGAAGAAGGCCATGGCAGTGTTACGGGGAGAACAACTGTAGTGATCGACCGACCAACGGAGTCCCCGTGTCGCTGCCACCCCTGGTCGAGCCAGCCTCTGAGCTCACCGTAGACGAGGTTCGCCGGTACTCCCGCCACCTGATCATTCCCGATGTCGGGATGGACGGGCAGAAGCGGCTGAAGAACGCCAAGGTGCTCTGTGTGGGCGCCGGCGGTCTGGGTTCGCCGGCGCTGATGTACCTGGCCGCGGCGGGCGTGGGCACGCTCGGCATCGTGGAGTTCGACGAGGTCGACGAGTCGAACCTCCAGCGGCAGATCATCCACAGCCAGGCCGACATCGGCCGCTCCAAGGCCGCGTCCGCCCGCGACTCCGTCCTCGGCATCAACCCGTACGTGAATGTGGTCCTGCACGAAGAGCGGCTCGAGGCCGACAACGTGATGGACATCTTCAGCCAGTACGACCTGATCGTCGACGGCACGGACAACTTCGCGACCCGCTACCTGGTCAATGACGCGTGCGTGCTGCTGAACAAGCCGTACGTGTGGGGCTCGATCTACCGCTTCGACGGCCAGGCGTCCGTCTTCTGGTCCGAGCACGGTCCCTGCTACCGCTGCCTCTACCCGGAGCCCCCGCCGCCGGGCATGGTCCCCTCCTGCGCCGAGGGTGGCGTACTGGGCGTGCTGTGCGCGTCGATCGGCTCCATCCAGGTCAACGAGGCGATCAAGCTCCTCGCGGGCATCGGCGAGCCGCTGGTCGGCCGCCTGATGATCTACGACGCCCTGGAGATGCAGTACCGCCAGGTCAAGGTCCGCAAGGACCCCGACTGCGCGGTCTGCGGCGAGAACCCGACCGTCACCGAGCTCATCGACTACGAGGCCTTCTGCGGCGTCGTCTCCGAGGAGGCCCAGGCGGCGGCGGCCGGCTCGACGATCACTCCCAAGCAGCTCAAGGAGTGGATCGACGACGGCGAGAACATCGAGATCATCGACGTCCGCGAGCTCAACGAGTACGAGATCGTCTCCATCCCGGGCGCCAAGCTGATCCCGAAGAACGAGTTCCTGATGGGCACCGCCCTGGAGGCCCTGCCGCAGGAAAAGAAGATTGTTCTGCACTGCAAGACGGGTGTCCGCAGTGCGGAGGTCCTCGCGGTGCTGAAGTCCGCGGGCTTCTCGGACGCCGTGCACGTCGGCGGCGGCGTGATCGGCTGGGTCAACCAGATCGAGCCGAGCAAGCCGATCTACTGACCCGGCTGCTCCCTTCGCGCACCGGGGTACCCGGTCCGGTCGGCGGGGGCTTCGCGTACCACGAGTGCGCGAAGCCCCCGCCGTCGTCATGAGCAGACCTTGCCGTCCTTCGGCACCGTCCCCTTCAACAGGTACGCGTCCACCGCCGCGTCGACGCAGTCGCTCCCGCTGCCGTAGGCGCCGTGTCCCTCGCCCTTCCAGGTCAGCAGCACACCGACGCCCTTGCCGAGCTCGTCCGCCATCTTCCGCGCGCCCTCGTACGGCGTCGCAGGGTCCCCGGTGTTGCCGACCAGCAGGATCGGAGCCGCGCCCGCCGCGCTCACCTCCGGGGTGTCGTACTGCCCGGCCACCGGCCAGTCGTGGCACCAGCCGGCCGTGTCCCAGCCCAGGAAGTCCCCGAACACGGGTGAGATCTTCTCGAACTCCGGCAGCAGCTTCTTCGTCTCCTCGGCGTTCGGCCGCTGCTTGTCGTCCAGGCACGATATGACCCGTTGCGAGTGGGTCGTCGTGCCGTAGTGCCCCGAGGTGTCCCGCTCGTTGTAGCCGTCGGCGAGCGTCAGCAGTTCGGTGCCGTCCCCGTCCTCCGCCGACTTCAGGGCGCTGGTCAGGCTCGGCCAGCCCTGCTTGCTGTACAGCGGCAGGACGATGCCGGTGACCGCGAGTGTCTGCGTCAGCTTGCGCCCGTCCGACGTGGGGAGCGGGTCGGTGTCGATCCGGTCCAGCAGATCCGCGATCTTCTTGCTGCCCTTCGCGGGGTCCTGGCCCGTGGACTTCAGGTAGTCGTCGAGTGCCCGCTGGAAGCCGCGTGCCTGGTTCTGCGCGTGGCCCACGGAGTCGGCGCTCGGGTCGACGACCGCGTCGAGGATCAGCCGCCCGACGTTCTTCGGGAACAGGTGGGCGTACACACCGCCCAGTTCGGTGCCGTAGGAGATGCCGAAGTAGTGCATCTTCGCGTCGCCGAGGACCTGGCGCATCAGGTCCATGTCGCGGGCGGTGTCGGTCGTCGACACATGCGCCAGCAGCTTGCCGGCGGCCTTCGCGCAGCCCTTGCCGAATGCGGTGGCGTCCTCGAAGTAGGCCTGTTCCTCGGCCGGGGTGTCCGGTGTGGAGTCGAGGGACTCGGCGGCCTGGATGCCCTTGTCGGTGCGGCAGCGGACGCCCTCGCTGGCGCCGACCCCGCGCGGGTCCCAGCTCACCAGGTCGTACTGGTCGCGGAGCGAGGAGTACGCGGAACCGTAGGAGGGGAGCGTCGACACTCCCGAGCCGCCGGGGCCGCCGAAGTTGAACAGCAGCGAGCCGGCCCGCTTGCTCCCCTCCGCCCGGGACTTGGTGCGCACCAGGGCGAGGCCGATCGTGTTGCCGTCCGGCTTCGACCAGTCCAGTGGCACCTTCAGCGTCGCGCACTGCCAGTCGCTGCCCGGCGCGGCGGAGTCCGCGGTGGCCTTGCAGCGTCCCCAGTCGAGCTTCTGCCCGGTCAGCGAGGCGGGCAGCGCGGCCGTCGTGGCGGTCGCCCCGGAGGAGGCGGTGGGCTGCGCGTCGGCCGTACCGCCCTTGTCGTCTCCGTCCCCGTCCGACGCACCGCCGCTACAGCCCGCCACCAGCAGCGCTGCGGCAGCCCCCAGCGCCGTCCACCGTACGAATCGCGCCATGTGCACTTCCCCCCTCGCAGGCCGTCCGCGCTCGGCGGCGAACGGCTGTCAGGCCATATTAGGCGGCGCACGGCCCACCCGTCGGGGCCTGTGGATAACCTTTTGACCTGCGGGTTTATCGGGGAATTCGGGGCGGTGTCAGGAGCAGACGGTCCCCGCGGCCGGCACCTTGCCGTTCAGCAGGTAGCCGTTCACCGCCGTCTGGACGCAGGCGTTCTTGCTGCCGTACGCACCGTGCCCCTGCCCCTTGTACGTCAGCTCCACCCCGACCCCGCGGCCCAGCGCGGCCACCATCTTCCGGGCCCCCTCGTACGGGGTCGCCGGGTCGCCGGTGTTGCCCACGACGAGGATCGGCGCCGACCCGGGCGCGCTCACATCGGGATGTTCGGCGGCGCCGGGGACGGGCCAGTCGGTGCAACTGACCATGCCCCAGGCCAGGAAGTCCCCGAACAGGCTGGAGGCGGCCCGGAACTCAGGCAGCCGCCGCTGCACATAGGCCGTGGAGTAGCGGGGCTTGTCGTCGGAGCAGTTGATGGAGATGTTGGCGGCCGCGATGTTGCTGTACTCGCCGTTCTCGTTGCGGCCGTTCATCAGGTCGGACAGCAGCATCAGGATCTTGCCGTCCCCGGCGTAGGCCTGCTCCAGGCCCTCGGTGAGGTACTCCCAGAAGTCCTTCGAGTACAGCGCCTGCGCGATGCCGTTGGTCGCGGCGCTCTGGGTCAGTTCGCGCGGGAAGATGCCCGGGATCGGCTTGCCGTCCAGGCTTTCGAGGAGCCTCGCGATCCGGTCCTTCACGTCCTGAGCGGTGTCCCCGACGGGGCAGTCCTGCGTCTTGGACGTGCAGTCCTCGGCGAAGTTGTCGAGGGCGAGCTGGAAGCCCTTCGCCTGCCCGAGCGAGCCCTGTTCGGACGTCTGCGTCGGGTCGACGACCGCGTCGAAGACGGCGCGTCCCACGTTCTTGGGAAACAGGTGGGCGTACACGCCGCCCAGTTCGGTGCCGTAGGAGATGCCGAAGTAGTACAGCCGGTCGTCGCCGAGGACCTGGCGCATCAGGTCCATGTCGCGGGCCGCGTCCGTGGTCCGCACGTTCGGCAGCATCTTCTTCGCGTTCCTCTCGCAGGCCGCGTTGAAGTCCTTGGTGTTGTCCAGCAGAGCGGTGCGCTCGACGGCGTCGTCGGGTGTGCCGTCCTGCTGGAAGTACGCGTCGAGTTGCTGGTCGTTCTCGCAGCGCACCCCGGCGCTGCGGCCGACCCCGCGCGGGTCGAAGCTGACCAGGTCGTAGCGGGTGCGCAGGGCCGCGTACTCCTCGCCGAATGCGGGCAGGGTGGAGACGCCCGAGCCGCCGGGTCCGCCGAAGTTGAAGACCAGGGAGCCGATCCTGTCGCTCTCGTCGCCGCTCGTCCGGGCCCGGATCAACGCGATGTCGATCGTGTCGCCCTCGGGGTCGTCCCAGTCGAGGGGCGCCTTCATGGTGGCGCACTGCCACTGGTCGCCGTCCGGCAGCGGGGAGGGGGCACTGCCGCCGCCCTCCGCCTGGGAGGGGGCCGAGCAGTCCTTCCAGCTCGGCTTCTGCGCCGTCAGGTCCTCGTCCTGCGCGTCGTCGCCGCAGCCCGCCACCATGGAGGACAGCAGCAGGGCGGCGGCGGTCACGGCGGCGGCGCGCAGGCGGGAGGGGTTCGGCATGATCCCATCCTGCGGTCGTGCCCGGGCACGCGCGCGGGGCGCGGGCCGTACGAGGTACGGGCGCGCGCCTCCTACAGGGCGCCCTTGCGGGTCAGGTGGTTGAAGGCCAGCCAGCCCGGTAGTACCGGCAGCCACAGCGTCAGCAGACGGAAGAGCAGCACCGCGGGAGCGGCGACCTCCTTGGGCAGGCCCACGGCGATCAGACCGACCGTCAGGGTCGCCTCGACGGCGCCGACTCCGCCCGGTGTCGGGGCCGCGGAGCCGAGCGCGTTGCCGGCCAGGAAGACGACGGCGACGCTGGCGATGCTGAGCGAGGTCGACTCGTCGCCGAACGCGCGGATCGACGCGTCCAGGCACATCACGAAGCAGGCGGTGAGGAGGAGCATGCCGCCGATGCCGGTGACCAGCTTCTGCGGACGCTGAAGCACGTCCAGCATGCGCGGCACGACACCGGCGAACAGGGACCGCACGCGCGTGACGACGAACTTGCGCAGGAACGGCACCGAGGTCACCACGAGCACGAGCACCGCCACCGTGAGCAGACCCGCGATGACGGTGCGGGAGGGCGACAGCGACGGCGTCTTCTCGGTACCGGTCAGATAGCCGAACGACAGCAGCATCAGGATGTGGCAGCCGAGCCCGAACAGCTGCGAGGCGCCGACGCTGGCCACCGCGAGACCGGGGCGCACCCCCGCGCGCTGGAGGAATCGGGTGTTGAGGGCGACCCCGCCGACCGCGGCCGGGGCCACGATCTTCACGAACGACCCGGCGACCTGCGCGGCCACGGTCCGCGGGAACGGCACCCGCTCCGGCACGAAGCCCAGCAGAGCCATCGCCGCGGCGACGTAGCTCACCGCGGAGAACAGCACGGCCGCGGCCACCCAGCCCCACTCGGCGTTGGCGATGAGCGGACCGAACTCGATGTGGGTGAGCTGTGTCAGCAGGAAGTAGGCGCCGATGGCACCGGCGATGAAGCTCATCAGGGTGCGTGGCCGCACCCGCTCCAGCCGGGCCGGCTCGACCGGGGCCTGGGGCCGGATCAGCAGCACCTCGTGCCGGATCTGCGTCAGCAGATCCTCCTCGCGGGCCTCCTCCAGCGCGTCGTCGATGGCCCGTTTCTCGGCCCGTGCCTCCGCGCGGACGGCCTTCTTGTCCGGCTTTTCGAGGACGACGGGCGCGGTGTCGTGCCCCGCCGCCTCCAGACGGGCCTGCTTGGCCTGCTGCGAGGCCTCCAGGACCGCCTCGCGTTCCCGCTGCGCACGCTCGCGTGCCAGTCGGCGCAGCGTCGCGCGCGTGGAGCGGGTCAGGGCGATGGGCTGGAGCATCGGCAGACAGTCCGCGACCGCGTCCGGTCCGAGCACGCCCACCGCGGAGGCCACCGCCCGTTCGGCGCCCACCAGCAGGCCGAGCGTCGTCACCAGCTGGGCGACGTCCATGCGCAGCAGCAGGTCGCCGGCCGCGATCTCGCCGCCGCGCAGATCGGTGAGGATCACCGCGCCGGAACGATCCACCAGAATCGCGTCACCCGCGAGCCGGCGGTGCGCGATGCGCCGCGACTGGAGTGCCTGCACCTGGTGCCAGGTGTTGCGCAGCAGGTCGTCGGTGATCTCGTCGTCCGCCAGCGAGTCGAGGGCGCGGCCGCCGGTGTGCTCGTAGACGAGCATGACCGCGTCGGGACCGAGCTCGGAGGTCGCGATCAGCTTCGGCGCGTTGGCGCCCGCCGCGATGGCCGCGTACGCGAGCAGCGCCTCCTGCTCGAGCGCCTGGCGCAGCGACTGGAGGCTGCTGCGGGTGGCGAAGCCGCGCAGGGTCAGATTGCGCCACGCCCGGTAGAAGAACCCCTGGGCCTGCTGTTCCCGGTCGACGACCGTGACGTCGAGCGGTGGACCGTCCTCCAGGGTGACGAAGTACCGTCTGCCCCGGTCGCTCTCCGCCGCCTCCGGCCCCTCCTCGCGGGCGGCGCTCACCGGGCGGAAGCCGACGTGCCGCAGGCCCGCCATCAGCGTCCGTCCCGTGGGACGCACGTTCGGGGAGCCGACCGCGTACAGCGTCCCGTACGCCACCGTCCAGCCGATCAGCACTGTGAGGATGATCGAGAACGGTGTCGTGTAGCCGGTGACGAGCATCGAGAAGGCGTCGAGGAGCAGCACGATCCACAGCACCGAGCGCCAGCGCGGCCGACGGGACATGCCGACGGCCGTCATATAGGCGATGACGGGCGCGAGGTAGCCGTGCACGGGGTCGGTGAGGGCGTGGATGTCACCGGGGGAGGGCTGGGTGAGCGCCTCCTGGATCGAGCCCGGGGCGGCCTTGGCGACCCACAGGTCGGTGGCGAGGGTCACACCGTGCGCGAGGACCGCGGCGAGGACGCCGTCGGCGATGCGCAGCCCGTCGCGTTTGATCAGCCGCTCGATCGCGAACGCGACCGGCACCAGCAGGATCGCGATGCTGGACGCCAGTCCCGCGATCTTGATGAGGAGATCGGGGGCCTGTCCGGTGCCCTTGTTGATGTCCTGTTCGAGACCCGACGTCGTCCCGTGTGCGAAGGCGGCGATGCCCAGGAGCAGGGCCACGGCGAGCACGCCCACCAGCAGCCGCATCAGGTCGGACGGACGGTGCACGCGCGCGGGGAGCAGCGGTTCGTCGCCCTCGACCTCGTCGATGTGCACCTCTTCCCGTGCCTCGTCGGTGGTGTCCGGGCGCGGGGCAGCGTCAGAGGTGCTTTCCGCGCCCTCAGGATGCACGCCCTGCTGCTTCATCGTCTCTTCTTGATCTCGTATCACCGGTGTCACCGCCCGCACGATGGTGGCATGCCCCACCGACACACGGGGGCATCAGGGTGCAAACGCGGGGGCGCACAGTCTGCCTGAAGCGCCGCCCGGGGGCGAGGGTCACACAGGGTCGCGGGCCCGTCGCATTGTCGGTGCCGTGGGGCAGGATGGGGCGGATGAGCGAGCAGAGCCTTCCGGACGACGCCCGCTCGGAGTACACGGACGCGCTGCCGGAGTACGCCGAGCGGGTCCTCGAGGTCGCTGAGCTGATCCCGCCCGGGCGGGTCATGACGTACGGGGACGTCGCGGAATGGCTGGAGGAGGGCGGGCCGAGACAGGTGGGCCGGGTGATGGCCCTCTACGGCGGCGCCGTCCCGTGGTGGCGAGTGGTCCGCGCGGACGGGATGCTGCTCCCGGGCCACGAGCTGCGGGCGCTGGCCCGCTACCGGGCCGAGGGCACTCCTCTGAAGCAGGCGAGCAGAGCCGCACAGGGGCACCTGCCGCGCCTCGACATGAAGCGGGCGCGGTGGGACGGCGGCGAGCGCGCGGAAGGTCACACCTGACAGCTTCCGCCATCGGGCGGCGCCGAGTGGACCTTGTGGCCCGTACGGGGGAAACGGCGCAAAGGGGGCACGTCCGCGGCATGGCGTACGTTCGAGGGGCGAAGGACGTGCGTGGTATCCGGGCCGGGAGGAGCGTGAGGGCCGCGAGGGCCTCGAGAGAAGAATCGGAAGCCGTCCGTCCGGCCCGCTCGTCGGCGTAGCGTCGGCAGCACGCGTCCCTCTCATCCCGTGATCACCGCTCGCCCCGATCGGTGCTCCGTCAACCAGTACACCCACCAGGACCGGCGAACCACGTGAGCTCCTCTTCCTCCACCAGGCGCCTGTCGCACCCCCAGGGGCGACAGGGGGACCGTGGCGCTTACCGGCTGGTGCGTACCCCGCCGGCCAGGGTGGGCCCCCCTCGTCTGGACGCCGCGCAGCGCTCCGTGGTTGACCACGGCGCCGGCCCGCTGCTCGTCCTCGCAGGTCCGGGCACTGGGAAGACCACCACCCTCGTCGAGTCCGTGGCGGCCCGGGTCGCCCGCGGGGGAGACCCCGAGCGCATCCTGGTGCTCACGTTCAGCCGCAAGGCCGCCGTGGAGCTGCGGGACCGGATGGCGCATCGCATGGGCGCCGCCCGCGCGCCGCAGGCGACCACCTTCCACTCGTACTGCTACGCCCTGATCCGCGCTCACCAGGACGCCGACCTGTTCGTGGAACCCCTGCGGCTGCTGTCGGGACCCGAGCAGGACGTGGCCGTCCGCGAGCTGCTCGAGGGCCAGCTCGACCTGCAACGGCTCGGTCTCGCACATGTGCGCTGGCCGGACGAGCTGCGTGCCTGCCTCACCACGCGCGGCTTCGCCGACGAGGTCCGCGCGGTGCTCGCCCGCAGCCGCGAACTGGGCCTCGACCCCGCGGCCCTGGACGCCTTCGCGCACCGCATCGGCCGCCCCGACTGGCGCGCCGCCGCCGCCTTCCTCGCCGAGTACCTCGACGTGCTCGATCTGCACGGCGTGATCGACTACGCGGAACTCGTCCACCGCGCGGTCCTCCTCGCCCACCGCCCCGAGGTGGCCGAGCGGCTCGCCGCGCGGTACGACGCCGTGTTCGTCGACGAGTACCAGGACACCGACCCGGCCCAGGTCCGGCTGCTGCACGCCCTCGCCGGCGGCGGCCGCAGCCTGGTCGCCTTCGGCGACCCCGACCAGTCGATCTACACCTTCCGGGGCGCCGACGTGAACGGCATCCTGGACTTCCCCGACGCCTTCCCCCGCCCCGACGGCCGTCCGGCCCCCGTCGAGGTCCTGCGCACCTCCCGCCGCTCCGGTGCCGGTCTCCTGGCCGCCACCCGGCTGCTCACCCAGCGGATGCCCCTGACCCGCCTTCCGGCCGAGAAGGTGCGTGCCCACCGCGAGCTGACCGCCACCCACGACGGCGGCCACGTCGAGGTGTACACGTATCCGACCCCCGGCACCGAGCTGGACAACGTCGCCGACATCCTGCGCCGCGCACATCTGGAGGACGGCGTGCCCTGGCGCGAGATGGCCGTCCTGGTACGCGCCGGCTCCCGCACCATCCCGACGGTCCGCCGCGCCCTCACCGCCGCCGGCGTCCCCCTCGACATCGACGGCGACGATCTCCCCCTGCGCCACGAACCCGCCGTGGCACCCCTGCTGACGGCCCTGCGGGCGGTGGCGACGGCGGAGGCCTCCGCGCCGGCACCGGCGGGGGACGAGGCCCCCGCGGCCGGCGCGGACGCCTGCTGGCTGGACACCGAGACCGCCCTCACCCTCCTCGCCTCCCCGCTCGCCGGCATGGACGCCGCCGATCTGCGCCGCCTCGGCCGGGCCCTGCGCGAGGAGGAACGCGCCGCGGGCAACGCGCTGCCGCCGCCCTCCGACGAACTGCTCGCGCGAGCCCTGGCCGAGCCGGAGCGGCTGGTCGCCCACGACCCCACGTACGCGCGCGGCGCCCAGCGCCTCGGCGCGCTGCTGGCGGCGGCCCGGCAGGGCCTCGCGCGCGGCGGTACGGCCGAGGAGGCCCTGTGGGCCCTGTGGGACGGCACGCCCTGGCCCACGCGTCTGCAGCGGGCCGCCCGGCGCGGCGGCGCGGCCGGGCGCAACGCCGACCGGGACCTGGACGCCGTGTGCGCGCTGTTCGCCTCCGCAGCGCGCGCGGAGGAGCGCACCGGCGGCCGGGGCGCCCTGAACTTCCTGGCCGAGATCGAGGCCGAGGACATCGCCGCCGACACCCTCACCCGGCGTGCCGTGCGCCCCGACGCCGTACGTCTGATGACCGCCCACCGGACCAAGGGCCTGGAGTGGAGCCTCGTCGTCGTCGCCGGCGTCCAGGAAGGGCTGTGGCCGGACCTGCGCCGCCGGGGCTCCCTCCTGGAGGCGGACCGCATCGGGCGCGACGGACTCGCCGAGCCGCTCACCCCGGGAGCGCTGCTCGCCGAGGAGCGCCGCCTGTTCTACGTCGCCGCCACACGCGCGCGGGAACGGCTCGTCGTCACCGCTGTGAAGGCGCCCGCCGACGACGGCGACCAGCCCTCCCGCTTCCTGACCGAACTCGGCGTCGAGCCCAAGGACGTCACCGGCCGCCCGCGCCGCCCCCTGGCGGTCGCCGCGCTGGTCGCCGAACTGCGCGCCACGACGGTCGACCCACGGGCCTCCGCCCCCCTCCGGGAGGCCGCCGCCCGCCGGCTGGCCCGGCTGGCCGCGCTCGCCGACGAGGACGGCAGGCCCCTGGTGCCGTCCGCCCACCCGTACCGCTGGTGGGGCATGTTCGAGCCGACCGAGAGCAAGGTGCCGCTGCGCGACCGCGACCAGCCCGTCGTGCTCTCCGGCAGCGCCCTCGACCAGCTCGCCAACACGTGTGCCCTCCAGTGGTTCCTCGGCCGCGAGGTGAAGGCGGACGCCCCCGCCACCGTCGCCCAGGGATTCGGCAACGTGGTGCACGTACTCGCCGACGAGGTCGCCTCCGGGCACACCCCGGCCGACCTCGACGTCCTCATGGAGCGCCTCGACTCCGTGTGGAACGCCCTCGCCTTCGACGCCCCGTGGAAGTCCGCACAGGAGAAGGCACACGCGCGTGTGGCGCTCGAACGCTTCCTGAAGTGGCATGTGATGGACCGCACCGGCCGCACACCGGTCGCCAGCGAGCACGACTTCGACGTCACCCTCGAAGCGGGCGAGTACGAGGTACGCATCCGCGGCCAGATGGACCGCGTCGAGGCCGACGCCGAAGGCCGTGCCTACGTCGTCGACTTCAAGACCGGCAAACACGCGCCGACCGCCCGCGAGGTGGAGCGCCACCCCCAGCTCGCCGTGTACCAGCTCGCCGTCCGCGAGGGCGCCGTCGACGAGGCCTTCGACGGCGTACGGCCCGCTCCGGGCGGTGCCGAACTCGTCCAGCTGCGGCAGAGCGCCGCCAAGCGGGACGGCGGCGAGAGCCTGCCCAAGGTGCAGGCGCAGGAAGCCATCGAGGGCTCGGCGGGGGAGTGGGTCGGTGACCTGCTGGCCACGGCGGCCGGCAAGGTCCTCGACGAGCGTTTCACACCGACCGCAGGCCAGCAGTGCACCCACTGCGCGTTCCGCGCCTCGTGCAGCGCGCGGCCCGAGGGACGGCACGTGGTCGAGTGACAGACTCGTGTGACGGACCGCACCACTGGTGTTGACCTGCGCTTCTCTCCTTCTGCGCGGGTGATTTGTCATCGACTGTCAGTGCCCGCCGCTAGCCTCTCCCCATGCCCGCCCGTATCAGCGATCCCGAGCAGCTCAAGGAGCTCCTCGGGATCCCCTTCACCCCGGAGCAGACGGCCTGCATCACCGCGCCGCCCGCCCCGCAGGTGATCGTGGCCGGAGCCGGGTCGGGCAAGACGACGGTGATGGCCGCGCGCGTGGTGTGGCTGGTCGGCACCGGCCAGGTCGCCCCCGAGCAGGTCCTCGGCCTGACCTTCACCAACAAGGCAGCCGGAGAACTCGCCGAGCGCGTCCGCAAGGCACTGGTCAAGGCGGGCGTCACCGACCCCGACCTCATCGACCCGGACAACCCGCCGGGCGAGCCGGTGATCTCCACCTACCACTCCTTCGCGGGCCGCCTGCTGACCGACCACGGCCTGCGCATCGGCCTGGAGCCGACGTCCCGCCTGCTCGCCGACGCCACCCGCTACCAGCTCGCCGCGCGCGTGCTGCGCGAGGCCCCCGGCCCCTACCCGTCGCTCACCCGCTCCTTCGCCGACCTGATCAGCGACCTCCTCGCGCTCGACGCCGAACTCGCCGAACACCTCGTCCGGCCCGAGGACCTGCGCGCGTGGGACGCCGCACTGCTGAACGGCCTGGAGGGCGCCAGACTCACCAACGCCGACCTGCGCAAGGTGCCCGAGACGGCCGCCGCCCGCCGCGAACTTGCCGAGCTGGTGCTGCGCTACCGGACCGCCAAGCGGGAGCGCGACCTGCTCGACTTCGGTGACCAGATCGCCCTGGCGGCCCGGCTCGCCCAGGTGCCCGAGGTGGGCCCGATCCTGCGCGAGGAGTTCCGTGTGGTCCTCCTCGACGAGTACCAGGACACCTCGGTGGCCCAGCGCATCCTGCTGGCCGGTCTGTTCGGCGGCGGCACCGGACACCCCGTGACCGCCGTCGGCGACCCCTGCCAGGCCATCTACGGCTGGCGTGGCGCGTCCGTGGCGAACCTCGACGACTTCCCCGAGCACTTCGCGCACACCGACGGAAGCAGGGCGCGACGTCAGTCCCTCAGCGAGAACCGCCGCAGCGGCGGCCGCCTCCTGGACCTCGCCAACGGCCTCGCCGAGCCGCTGCGCGCCATGCACGCGGGCGTGGAGGCCCTGCGCCCGGCCCCGGGTGCCGAACGCGACGGAGTGGTGCGCTGCGCCCTTCTGGACACGCACGCCGAGGAGATGGACTGGATCGCCGACTCCATCGCCCACCTCGTGCGCACCGGCAAGGCACCCGGTGAGATCGCCGTCCTGTGCCGTACGGCCACCGACTTCGCGGAGATCCAGGGCGCGCTGGTCGCCCGGGACATCCCCGTCGAGGTGGTGGGTCTCTCCGGTCTCCTGCACCTGCCCGAGGTCGCCGACCTGGTCGCCGTCTGCGAGGTGCTGCAGGACCCCGGCGCCAACGCCTCCCTGGTCCGCCTGCTCACCGGCCCGCGCTGGCGCATCGGCCCCCGCGACCTCGCGCTCCTGGGCCGACGGGCACGGCTGCTCGTCACCCACGCGCGCGGGGGCGGCGACGACGACCCGGACCGCCGGCTCGCCGAGGCCGTCGAGGGAGTGGACCCGTCCGAGGTGATATCGCTCGCGGACGCCCTCGACACCTTCCTGGAGACGCCCCTGTACGGCGACGGCGGTGCCGGGTACGACGACGGGCTGCCCTTCTCGCCGGACGCGCGCGTGCGGTTCGCGCGACTCGCCACCGAGCTGCGTGACCTGCGCCGGTCCCTGGCCGACCCGCTGATGGACGTGCTGCACCGCGTCCTCGCCGTCACCGGCCTCGAGGTCGAACTGTCGGCGTCCCCGCAGGCCCTCGCCGCCCGGCGCCGCGAGACCCTGTCCAACTTCCTCGACGTCGCCGCCTCCTTCGCCGCGAGCGAGAGCCAGGCGAGCCTGCTGGCCTTCCTCGGCTTTCTGCGCACCGCCGCCCAGTACGAGAAGGGCCTCGACAACGCCCTCCCCGGCGGCGAGAACACCGTCAAGGTGCTCACCGCGCACAAGTCCAAGGGCCTGGAGTGGGACGTCGTCGCCGTCCCCGGCCTGGTCGCCGGGACCTTCCCCAGCGGCCAGGGCCGCGAGAAGTGGACCGCCCAGGCCAAGGTGCTGCCGCACGAACTGCGCGGCGACGCCGACACCCTCCCCGACCTCGACTCCTGGGACGCGCGGGGCATGAAGGCCTTCCACGAGGCCATGAAGGATCACCAGCACACCGAGGAACTCCGCCTCGGGTACGTCACCTTCACCCGCCCCCGCTCCCTGCTCCTCGGGTCCGGCCACTGGTGGGGCCCCACCCAGAAGAAGCCCCGCGGCCCGTCCGAGTTCCTCCAGGAGCTGTACCGACACTGCGCGGCCGGGCACGGCGAGATCGAGGCCTGGGCGGACGAACCCGAGGAGGACTCGGAGAACCCCGTCCTGCACCGGCCGACGGCCGACCAGGTCTGGCCGCTCCCCCTGGACGACGACTCCCTGGCCCGCCGCCGCGCCGCCGCCGAGACCGTCCTCGCCCACCTGGAGGACCTCGCCTCGCACGAGGACGGCAACCCCGGTGCCACCCACGACCCGGACACGTACGACGACCCGGACTGGCCCCCGCCACCGGACGAGGACGAGCTCTCCTACGAGCCCGAGTACGGCGAGCCCGAGTACGGCGAGCCCGAATACGGCGGGCCCGGGTACGACGACCCCGAGTACGGGGAGCCGCCGTACGACGAGTCCGACCCGTTCGGGGACGCGCCCTTCGAGAACACCCCCCTCGCCGTGCCGCACCAGGCGACGGCCCCCCAGCTTCCCGTGACCCGCCCGCGCAGGCCCTCCCTCACTCCTGAGGAAGCCCGCGCCGTCGCCTCCTGGGACCGTGACCTCGACGCGCTCGCCGGCGAGCTGCTCCGCGCCCGCCGCAGCGTCACGGACGTGACTCTTCCCACGACGCTGACCGCCTCGCAGGTCCTGCGGCTGGCCGCCGACCCGGACGGTCTCGCGCAGGAACTCGCGCGCCCCATGCCCCGCCCCCCGCAACCGGCCGCCCGCCGGGGTACCAGGTTCCACGCATGGGTGGAGGCCCGCTTCGAGGAGCTGACGCTTCCCCTGCTGGAACCGCACGAGCTGCCCGGCGACGACGCCGAGATCGCCGACGAGCGCGACCTGGAAGCCCTCAAGGAAGCCTTCGAGAGCACCGAGTACGCCCACCGGACGCCGTACCGCGTCGAGGCCCCCTTCCAGCTCGCCCTCGCCGGCCGCGTCGTACGGGGCCGTATCGACGCGGTCTACAAGGAGGGCGACGGCGACACGGCCACCTACGACATCGTCGACTGGAAGACCCACCGGGCCCGCACCGCCGACCCCCTCCAGCTCGCTCTCTACCGGCTCGCCTGGGCCGAGCAGCAGGGTGTGCCCGTGGAATCCGTCACAGCGGCGTTCCTCTATGTACGCAGCGGCGACGTCGTACGACCGGAGAGCCTGCCCGATCGTGCCGCCCTGGAGCGCCTGTTGACCGGGGACGACGGTGCCGGGGACGGGCACGGCGGACCGGCCGCGCAAGTAAACCCTGCGCAAGGGTCCGGCGAGGATGTCGGTGCGGGCCGATAGGCTCGTGACCATGAGCCATACCGTTGACAGTGCCGTCAGCGCCGTCCGCACGTACATCGAGCAGCACCGCGCCGCCTTCCTCGACGACCTCGCCGAATGGCTGCGCATCCCGTCGGTGTCGGCACAGCCCGACCACGCCCCCGACGTACGGCGCAGCGCGGACTGGCTCGCGGCCAAGCTCAAGGAGACCGGCTTCCCGACCGTCGAGGTCTGGCGGACGCCGGGCGCTCCGGCCGTCTACGCGGAGTGGCCGTCCGGCGATCCGCAGGCTCCCACCGTCCTGGTCTACGGCCATCACGACGTACAGCCCGCCGCCCGCGAGGACGGCTGGGACACCGACCCCTTCGAGCCCGTCGTCCGCGGAAACCGTCTGTACGCGCGGGGAGCGGCCGACGACAAGGGCCAGGTCTTCTTCCACACCCTCGGTGTCCGCGCCCATCTCGCCGCCACCGGCCGCCAGGCCCCGGCCGTCGGCCTCAAGCTGCTGATCGAGGGCGAGGAGGAGTCCAGCTCCCCGAACTTCCGCGCCCTGGTCGAGGAGCAGGCGGACCGCCTCGCCGCGGATGCCGTGATCGTCTCCGACACCGGGATGTGGTCCGAGGACACCCCCACGGTGTGCACCGGCATGCGCGGCCTCGCCGAATGCGAGATCCGGCTGTCCGGCCCCGACCAGGACATCCACTCGGGCTCCTTCGGCGGTGCCGTCCCCAACCCCGCCACCGTGGCCGCCCGCCTGGTCGCGGCCCTGCACGACGAGCACGCGCGCGTGGCCGTTCCCGGCTTCTACGACGGCATCGTCGAGCTCACCGACCGCGAGCGCGAGCTCTTCGCCGAGCTGCCGTTCGACGAGGACCGGTGGCTGCGCACCGCCAGGTCGCGCGCCACCCACGGCGAGGCGGGACACACCACCCTGGAGCGCGTCTGGGCCCGCCCCACCGCCGAGGTCAACGGCATCGGCGGCGGCTACCAGGGCCCGGGCAGCAAGACGATCATCCCGTCCTCGGCCTTCGTGAAGCTGTCGTTCCGGCTGGTCGCCGGCCAGGACCCCGCGCACGTGGAGAAGGCCGTCCGCGCCTGGGCCGCCGAGCAGCTGCCCGCCGGGATCCGGCACGACATCACGTTCAGCCCGGCCACGCGCCCGTGTCTGACCCCGCTGGACCACCCGGCGCTCCGATCCGTGGTCCGGGCCATGGGCCGCGCCTTCGAAGGGCCCGTCCGTTTCACCCGGGAGGGCGGCTCGGGACCGGCCGCCGACCTTCAGGAGGTGCTCGGCGCCCCCGTGCTCTTCCTGGGCATCTCCGTTCCCTCGGACGGCTGGCACGCGCCGAACGAGAAGGTCGAGCTGGACCTCCTCCTCAAGGGCGTCGAGACCACCGCGTACCTCTGGGGCGACCTGGCCGAGAACTGGCGCCGTGCGCCCTGACGCCCCCGCACGGTCCGGAGGGGACGCGCGCGCGGGGCACACTGGAAAGACCGCCCCGCACCGCGACACCGCACCGAAACCGGTCGTCCTCTGCCGTACGTCCCGCTGAACCGCCCGCCGAAACAACCGTTCCACCGGGGGAGTTGGAAGTACCCGTGACCACCTGGACCGACCAGAACGCCGATCGCCCGATCTCGCTCACCGCGCCGAGCGGTGTCGACCGGGCCGCCCACCACCGGCTCGACGAGGCCTGGCTCGCCGCGGCGTGGAGCCACCCCACGACACGTTGTTTCGTCGTCTCCGGCGGCCAGGTCCTCATCGACGAGACGTCCGAAGGGCACACCGAGCTCGTCATGACCCCGTCGTTCGAGGCGCCCCTCACCGAGGCGCACCGCTACTTCCTGGGGACCGACGAGGACGGCGTCAGCTACTTCGCCCTCCAGAAGGACGCGCTCCCCGGCCGCATCGACCAGTCCGCGCGCCCGGCCGGTCTGCGCGAGGCCGGCCTGCTGCTGTCGCCGCGCGAGACGGGACTGATGGTCCACGCGGTGGCCCTGGAGAACTGGCAGCGCCTGCACCGCTTCTGCTCCCGCTGCGGCGAGCGCACGGTGATCGCCGCGGCCGGCCACATCCGCCGCTGCCCCGCCTGCGGTGCCGAGCACTACCCGCGGACCGACCCCGCGGTGATCATGGCCGTCACGGACGAGGAGGACCGCATCCTCCTCGGTCGCCAGGTCCACTGGCCCGAGGGCCGCTTCTCGACCCTCGCCGGCTTCGT
This sequence comes from Streptomyces sp. NBC_00080, assembly GCF_045041255.1. Taxonomy (NCBI): domain Bacteria; kingdom Bacillati; phylum Actinomycetota; class Actinomycetes; order Kitasatosporales; family Streptomycetaceae; genus Streptomyces; species Streptomyces sp. NBC_00080. Next base: position 3,359,537 of record NZ_CP108235.1, on the reverse strand, counting down.
CGAGCCCGGCGAGTCCATCGAGCAGTCCGTACGCCGCGAGGTCTTCGAGGAGGCCGGCATCACCGTCGGCCAGGTCGACTACATCGCCAGCCAGCCCTGGCCCTTCCCGTCCAGCCTCATGCTGGGCTTCATGGCCCGCGCCACCTCCACCGACATCAACGTCGACGGCGACGAGATCCACGAGGCCCGCTGGTTCTCCCGCGACGAACTCGGCGCCGCCTTCGAGTCCGGCGAGGTGCTGCCCCCCTACGGCATCTCGATCGCGGCCCGGCTGATCGAGCTCTGGTACGGCAAGCCGCTGCCGACCCGCAGCTTCATCTGACCCACCACGCGGGAAGGGCGGTCCCCCGACACCTCGGGGGACCGCCCTTCCCGCGTGCGGTTGAGCGCCGAACGCGGTTACGCGCCGATCTTCTGCTTCACCTGCGCCAGCGACGGGTTCGTCAGCGTGGAACCGTCGGGGAACAGCACGGTCGGAACCGTCTGGTTTCCGCCATTGGCCTTCTCCACGAACGCCGCGGACTGCGGGTCCTGCTCGATGTTGATCTCGGTGTATCCGATGCCCTCGCGGTCGAGCTGCTTCTTCAGCCGCTGGCAGTAGCCGCACCACGTGGTGCTGTACATCGTCACAGTGCCCAGCATGTCTTTTGTGCTCCTTCGGCGGGTCGGGGCAGGTGGTCGCAGTGGGAGAACGTACTTGAAAGGGCCACCATTCCCGTCGGCCCCCATTCCCGCCGGGCACCGGTCCCGGGGACGCGTTCTCGGCGAGGCACGGACCTCCGAGGGTGACACTCGCCGCATTAGTACGACTGCGAGGGCCCACCTGTGGACAACCGGCTCGCCCGTCTCCGCCGACCTGGCAGCATGGCCATGTGACAGCAGCAACGCACTCCCCCCTCTTCCCGCAGGTACCGGACTCGGCCGACGCGGTGCTCGAAGGGCTCGACCCCGAGCAGCGCGAGGTGGCCACCGCCCTGCACGGTCCGGTGTGCGTGCTGGCAGGAGCGGGCACGGGCAAGACCCGGGCGATCACCCACCGCATCGCCTACGGGGTGCGCGCCGGCATCCTGAACCCCTCCAGCGTGCTGGCCGTCACCTTCACCAACCGTGCCGCCGGAGAGATGCGGGGCCGGCTGCGCCTGCTCGGCGCCCAGGGCGTCCAGGCCCGCACCTTCCACTCCGCGGCCCTGCGTCAGCTTCAGTACTTCTGGCCGAAAGCGATCGGTGGCTCCCTGCCCCGGCTCGTCGACCGCAAGATCCAGCTCGTCGCCGACGCGGCTGCCGCCTGCCGCATCCGTCTCGACCGGGGCGAGCTGCGGGACACCACCGCGGAGATCGAGTGGTCCAAGGTCACCCAGACCGTGCCCGCCGACTACGCCCTGGCCGCCGCCAAGGCGGGCCGCGAGATCCCCCGCGACCCCGCCGAGATCGCCCAGCTCTACGCGGCCTACGAGGACCTCAAGCGGCAGCGCGGTGTGATCGACTTCGAGGACGTCCTGCTGCTGACCGTCGCCGTCCTCCAGGACCGGCACGACATCGCCGAGCAGGTCCGCGCCCAGTACCAGCACTTCGTGGTCGACGAGTACCAGGACGTCAGCCCGCTCCAGCAGCGCCTGCTGGAGCTGTGGCTCGGCGAGCGGGACGACCTGTGCGTGGTCGGGGACGCCAGCCAGACGATCTACTCCTTCACCGGAGCCACCCCCGACCACCTCCTCGACTTCCGCACCCGCCACCCCGGCGCCACCGTCGTCAAGCTGGTCCGCGACTACCGCTCCACCCCCCAGGTCGTCCACCTCGCCAACGGTCTGCTCTCCCAGGCCCGGGGCCGCGCCGCGGACCACCGCCTGGAGCTCGTCTCCCAGCGTGGCCCGGGACCCGAGCCCGGCTACGGCGAGTACCCCGACGAGCCCGCCGAGGCCGAAGGCGCGGCCCGCCGGATCCGCGAGCTTCTCGACGCCGGAGTGCCGGCCGCGGAGATCGCCGTCCTGTTCCGCTCCAACGCGCAGTCGGAGACCTACGAGCAGGCCCTCGCCGACCGCGGCGTCCCGTACCAGCTGCGCGGCGCGGAGCGCTTCTTCGACCGCCCCGAGGTCCGCAAGGCGGGCGTCGCCCTGCGCGGCGCGGCTCGCTTCGGCGGCAACGACACCCTCCTCGAGGACGCCGTCGACCTGCCCTCCCAGGTACGTGCCGTCCTGTCGGGGGAGGGCTGGACCCCGCAGCCACCGGCCGGCTCCGGGGCCGTCAGAGAACGCTGGGAGTCGCTGGCCGCGCTGGTCGGCCTCGCGCAGGACTTCGCCGCCGCGCAGTCCGGCGCCACCCTCGCCGACCTGGTCGCCGAGCTGGACGAACGGGCGAACGCCCAGCACGCCCCGACCGTCCAGGGCGTCACCCTGGCCTCCCTGCACTCGGCCAAGGGCCTGGAGTGGGATGTCGTCTTCCTGGTCGGTGTCGCCGAAGGCATGATGCCGATCACCTACGCCAAGACCGACGAGCAGATCGAGGAGGAGCGCCGCCTCCTCTACGTGGGAGTCACCCGGGCCCGGGAGCGCCTGTATGTCTCCTGGGCGCTCTCCCGCTCACCCGGTGGCCGTCCGAGCCGCCGCCCCAGCAGGTTCCTCGACGGTCTGCGTCCCGGTTCGGGCGCCGCCGCCGGCCGCGGTGGCAGCGGGGGCATCGCGGGCACCGGAGGTATCGAGCGCGGCTTCACCGGCGCCGCGGCGGGCGCCCCGGTCGAGCGGCGCCGGACCCAGCGGACCCCGGCCCGCTGCCGGGTCTGCGGGCGCACCCTGACCGACGCCGGCGAGATGAAGCTGATGCGCTGCGAGGAGTGCCCCTCCGACATGGACGAGGGGCTGTACGAACGGCTGCGCGACTGGCGGGCGGTCCAGGCACAGCTGGCGGGACAGCCCGCGTTCTGCGTCTTCACCGACAAGACTCTGATGGCGATCGCGGAGACCGTCCCCGAGGAGGAGGGCGAGCTCGCGCGGATCCCGGGGGTCGGCGTCCGCAAGCTCAACCGCTACGGAGCCGATGTCCTGGCCATCTGCGCAGGCCAAGAGGTCGAAGGGGACGGCGAGGGGGACTGAGGGCGGACGGCCGGGCAACTGATCCGAACTCGTCGGAAAAATAGTTTGCGCATGCCCCGGCAATCCCCATAGGTTCTTAGACACGGGAACGGCGGCCTTCTCGAAGGCCCTGATTCCGTGCTGTACTTGCATACCCGTCGGACCGGATTCACCCCCGGTCCCCCGAGACGCCGAGAGGAGGCGATTCCAGTGATCATCATCAACCGCAGCTCCACCGCCAAACTGACCGATCCCTCGGTCGTCTCCGTGTGCATGCTCGACGCCTCGATCCTGGGCACCGGTCTGTCCGGCATTCGTGCCGACCGGCCGGCGTCCTCCTCCGTTGCCTCCGCGGTTCTTCCCAGCCGCGAGCGCAATGAGCGACCGACCGAGGCACTGGAAGCAGTAGGGGCACAGGCGCACGCCTATGCCTTTACGGCAGCCGGTGCCGGAGCCCGGAAGCAGACGACGCAGCACCACCTGATGTGGGCCTTCCGTGGGCCAGAACCCTGGAGTGATCCAGCCTGATCGTCGATCAGGCCGGCGCCTTCAGGGCCGCGGAACCCACTCGGGATCCGCGGCCCTTCTGTTTGCCCCGAACACGGGGACAGCGGAGCGAAGGGGCCTCGGGACAAGAAAAGAACCCGGTACCCAGCCGACACCCGGTCCTACAGGACCGGACCGACAGACGAGGAAAGACGACCGTGCAACTCGAAGCGCACGCCCCGTCAGTACCGCCTTCCGAAACGATCCCCCCGCCCGGCCTCACGGAGGACCCCACCTTGACCCCGCTCACGGCGCTCACCGCGCTCGACGACGCCATCGAGAACCTCGGCGTACCCGTCCCCTGCCGCTCCTACGACCCGGAGGTCTTCTTCGCCGAGTCGCCGGCCGACGTCGAGTACGCCAAGTCCCTCTGCCGCACCTGCCCGCTGATGGAGGCCTGCCTCGCCGGCGCCAAGGAGCGGCGCGAGCCCTGGGGCGTCTGGGGTGGCGAGCTGTTCGTCCAGGGTGTCGTCGTCGCCCGGAAGCGGCCGCGTGGCCGCCCGCGCAAGAACCCGGTCACGGCATGAACACCGCAGGAACGATCGACCGCCCCCTCACGCAAGACCCCAAGAAGCAGGCCCCGATGAAGCCGTTCCCCAGCGAGCCCGCAGGCTCCGCGATCGAAGACATCACCACCACCGGCGCGTACGACTCGCGTCAGAACAGGACACGCGAGATGCAACTCATCCCAGAAGCCCTGGCTCGTGCGCATATGCACGACCGACTGCACGAGGCCGAGCGGGAACGCCGGGCACTGCGCCTGGCGACCGCTCGCCGGATGCAGCGACGGGCCGAGCGCGCCTCGCTGCGCGCCCGGCGTGCGCTCGCCATGGCCGTGATGCAGTAACCACACCCACCTGAAGCGGTGGCCTCCCGACAGGGGAGGCGAAGCTCTCCCTGCGGGGGCCGGTCCGTCCGAACGGACCGGCCCCCGCGGTGCGTTGTGCGGAGGATCCACCGCCCCGGAGTTATCGTCCCGAAGATGACGAGTCCTCCCGGAGACGGTGACCGAGGCGCTTCCCCGACGGAGCCCCGCCCCCTCGTGTGTGCCCGCTGCGGCGCCCGGGCGCAGGAGCCCCCGCCCGTCACCTGGACCTGCTCCGTGGAGAACGGCGTCCGGCGCTACTTCTGCGAGGCCTGCGCGCGCGAGAACCTCAGGGCGATCGAAGGCCGACTGGACTCGGAGTGGTGGTGAATCGCGTCACAGCCCGGTCAGCGGGTCCAGGCGCTCACGCCTCCGCGGCCGACTCCTCCGCCTCGAAAGCCTCCAGGACCTCCGCCGCGAGGAAGCCGGGCAGCCACTCCTCCAGTTCCTCGCGCAGCCGCACCGTCGCGCCGAGCTGGCACAGCACGCCGATCGTGCTGAGCGTCACCCGGTGTATCAGGAGATAGGCCGGCGGCAGGTTGAGCTGCTTGCCCAGCTGATGTGCGGGGGAGCGGAGGTCGGCGATCCGGGCCGCCTGGCTGCGCATCCAGCCGCGGCTGAACGTGAACTCCTCCACCTGGGCCGGCTCGATGATCGGCAGGAGGTAGTCGAGGACCGCGTCGGGATCCAGCTCGATGGAGTCCTTGACGAAGCCCTCCGTACGCAGGAGTTCGTAGACCGCCTGCGCGTCACCGTCGAGGGTCATGCGCAGGGACTCGCCGATCGGGTCCGGCAGACCGCCCGGGAGCCGGTCCACCGTGCCGAAGTCCAGGACGCCCAGGCGCCAGTCGTCCTCGCCGTCCGGTCCGCCCGGCAGGAGGCGGAAGTTGCCGGGGTGCGGGTCGGCGTGGAGCAGGCCGGTGCGGGCCGGTCCGGAGAAGAGGAACCGGGACAGCAGTTGGCCGGCCCGGTCGCGCTGCTCCTGGGTGCCGTCGGTGATCACCTCGGACAGGGGCACACCGTCGATCCACTCGGTGACCAGGACCTGCTCGCGCTGGTGGACCACCGCCGGGATCACCACGTCGGGATCGTCGGCGAACTCCTCCGCGTGGGCCTGCTGAGCCTGTGCCTCCAGGCTGTAGTCGAGCTCCTCGGAGACCCGGTCCTTGAGCTCGGCGATCAGCGGCTTGACGTCCATGCCCGGGATGAGGGGGCCCAACAGGCGTGCGAAACGGCTGAGTTGGTTCAGGTCGGACAGCAAGGCCTCGCCCGCCCCGGGGTATTGGACCTTGACCGCGACCTCCCGGCCGTCGTGCCACACCGCTCGGTGCACCTGGCCGATCGAGGCCGCCGCGGCCGGCTTGTCGTCGAACTCCAGGAACAGCTCGGGCCAGTTCTCGCCGAGCCGCTCCGCGAGCACGGAGTGCATCGTGCGGGTCGGCATCGGCGGCGCGGCGTCCTGGAGCTTGGTGAGGGCCGCGCGGTAGGGACCGGCGACCTCCTCGGGCAGGGCGGACTCGAAGACGGACATGGCCTGCCCGAACTTCATCGCACCGCCCTTCAGCTCGCCGAGCACCTTGAACAGCTGCTCGGCGGTGCGCTGCTGCAGTTCGCGGCCGACGATCTCCGCGGACTCGCCCACGATCCGCTTGCCCAGACCCCAGGTCGCTCGCCCGGCGAAGCCGAGCGGGAGCGCGGCGAGTTTGGCGGTCCGGGTGACCGCCTTCCGGGGAAGATCAGACATGCGCCCTCCAAGTACCGGCCAGCCGCGCGGCGTCCGTCGTACGGCAGAACTCCTGCGAATGCTGCACTGCCATTGTCGCGTGCGTTCCCCGGTCCTCGGAGATGTGTTCCTGCTTACCTTTCTGCGCGGCCCCGCACGGACAGGCCGAATGGGGCCATACCGGACGGGCGTGCCACTGGAGGGCGGGAACGGAAACCTCCCAGCGGGCGCCGGCGCTCGACGGGGTCCGGCCGTCGAGGAAGGTGAGCGCGTGGGCGGCGGCCAACCCGGCGACGGTCGTGGCCAACGTCACATCGCAGGCGCGCGCCGAGCGCCTTCTCCCGGAGTGCCACTGGGCGACCAGCCGCGGCCAGGCCGGGTCCTGGTCGGTGCGCTCCTGATGCAGACAGCCCGCGCAGCCCGTCTCACCCGGCAGCACGAGCGGGCCGACGACGCCCGTCCCCTCGACGACCCCCGCATAGAGGTGTGGTGTGCCCGAGGCGATCAGAGGCTCCGCCTCCGAGGGGGCGGGCGCGTGCACGGACACGTCGTCCCGCGGAGTGATGATCACGAGCGAGAAGCCGGGTGTGTCCGCCTCGGCCGGTGACTTCGGGCCTCTGCGGGGTGCGGGGCCCGGGGCGGCCCGGCGTACGGCGTGGCGGGCGGACTCGTCCCGACGCTCGCCGACCGACTCGGCGGACAGACCGCCCGGTGCGATGTCCCCCGGCTCGACCCGGCCGCCGTCCCGCACGTCCACCTCACCGACCCCCGCACCCGAGAGCAGCGCCGCCAGCACCACGCCGACCCGGCCCGCGCCCCGCACCTGGACCCGCAGCCGGCGCCGGACGGCCAGGTGCTCGATCGCGTCGCCCGGCTCCGCGGTGAGGAGGGACAGCGCGGCGAGGTCGGGGCGCAGCCGGTCCAGGACCTCTTTGCGCTCCCGCAGATCGGCGGCCTCCGGCCCGCCGCCGCGCGCGTCGTCGAGCAGCCCCGCCCGCGCCAGCCGCTCCACCAGCCGGTCGACATGACCGTCGGGCAGGTCCATGCGGCGGCCCTCCTCGCGCAGCAGCTCCAGCCCGCGGGTGCCGTCCAGCAGGTCGAGGAAACTGCCTGTCGCCGTGTCCACCGGGCCGAGTGTCAGCGCGTGCGCCGGTGTCATCCCGAACTGCACCGTGTTGAGGTCACGCCAGCCGCGCCGCAGCGCGGGCTTCACCATCGGATGCATCAAAGGCCCCCGTATGCCTTATGCCTGAAAACTCCCCGTCACCTCGGCGGAGCGGGAGCGTGAGGGTGTCCTCGCTCCGCCGACGGGTGCCAGCATGCCCGGACCCGTCCGAGCGCGCCGAAAGTTGTCCACAGGCAGGGGCGTTCATCGTACAAATCCGTCGTACGAGGCAAACGCGGCACGACGGATCGGAACCTGGCCGTCCCGGAGTCGGGACTTCCCCCGTGTGCAGCGGGTAACGTCGGGGCGTGTCCGCCGACCCATTGCACCGCGCCGGAACACCACAGCGCAGCACGACGAGCCAGCCGCCGAGCGGCTCACGAACGAGCGCGATCGAGGTCCGCAGAAGCGCCCGTCGACGTCGGACGGTCTCCGCGTACCGCGAGGGCGATCGCACCATCGTGCTCATCCCTGCCCGGATGTCCGAGGCGGAGGAGCAACGCTGGGTGAGCGTCATGCTCGACAAGCTCGCCGCCCAGGAGAGCCGGCGCGTCCCGGGCGACGCGGAGTTGGCCGAGCGCGCCGAGCGGCTGTCGGCCCAGTGCTTCGGCGGCCGGGCCCGGCCCGCCTCGGTCCGCTGGGTGACCAACCAGAACACCCGCTGGGGCTCGTGCACACCGGCCGAGGGCAGCATCCGCCTGTCGCACCGCCTGAAGGGCATGCCCGAGTACGTCATCGACTACGTCCTCGCCCACGAGCTCGCGCATCTGCTCGTGCCCGGTCACGGCCCCGACTTCTGGCGGCTGCTGGAGGCGTACCCGCGCACCGAACGCGCCCGGGGCTACCTCGAGGGCGTCGTCGCGGCCGATCGGCTGCCCCACCTGCCCGCCGCCGCCGACGAGGAGTGACCTGCGGCGTAGGCGGTGAGTCCGTCCCCCGGCACGTGAGGTTGGTTGTGTACCGGGTCTGTACCGACATCGTGCGTTGTCCGACTTTGCCGTTAGCCTGACGCAACGCATTCACAATCGGGATGGGGGACGGTCGTTACGCATGCCCAGGGAATTCCAGCGCGGCCACAAGGCCAGGATCAGTGACCTCACCGCGGGCACCGATCTGTACGTAGGCGTGCAGATCACCGCTCCCGGCCTGACCTTCGACATCAGCTGCTTCGGCCTCGACGCCGAAGAGCGGCTTTCGGACGACCGGTACTTCATCTTCTTCAACCAGCCGAAGTCGCCCGAGGAGTCCATCCAGCTCCTGGGCGCCCAGGCGGGCGACACGGAGTCCTTCCGCATCACCCTCGACCGGATTCCGCCGCAGATCCAGAAGCTGTCCTTCACGGCGACCCTTGACGGCGCCGGGCAGATGTCGCAGATCAGCCCCGGCTATCTCCGCATCGTCGCGGGCGGCGAGGAAGTGGCCCGCTACGCGTTCAACGGCTCCGAGTTCTCCAGCGAGCGGGCCGTGATGCTGGGTGACTTCTACCTGAAGGACGTGTGGCGGTTCGCCGCCGTCGGACAGGGCTTCGACGGCGGTCTGGACGCGCTGCTGAAGAACTTCGGCGGCGAGGTCGCGGAGGAGGAGGCGCCCGCCGCGCCGCAGCAGCCGCAGGCCGGTGCCGCCACTCCCGGCTTCGCTCCGCCCGCCTTCGGCGCACCGTCGGCGCCCGCTCCGGCGCAGCCGCAGCCCGCCGCGCAGGGCTTCGCGCCCCCGCCCGGCGCGACCCCGCCGGCGCCCGCGCCCTCGGTGCACGCCGCGCCGACCATCGTCGCGCCCCTGACCCCGCCCGGCGGCGGCCACGTACCGCCTCCCGCTCCGGCCCCGGCGCCGTACGGCCAGCCGCCCCAGCCGCAGCCGTACGGTCAGGGCCCCGCGCCGACCGCGCCCATGCCCCCCGGCTACGGGCAGCAGCCTCAGGCGCCTCAGGCCCCGCCCGGCTACGGTCAGCCGCCCCAGCCGCCCGGCTACGGTCAGCAGCCCCCGTTCGGGCAGGTCCCGGGCCAGCAGGCCTACGGCGTGCCGCAGGGCGCGCCCCAGGGCGGTGCCGGGGTGGCCGCCGCGCTCCAGCAGTTCAAGGAGACGCCCACCGGACAGCGCTGGACGCAGCAGAACCGGAAGCTGGTCCGCGTCGACCTCGGGATGGGAGGCCAGCCCGTGCTCGCCCGCCAGGGCAGCATGGTCCTCTACCAGGGCAAGGTCGACTTCAGCTACAAGGGCGCCGGGTTCGCGGGCCGGATCGTCGGCAACGCCACCGGTCAGGAGATGCAGCTGATGCGCTGCACCGGCCAGGGACAGGTGTTCCTCGCCGAGAACTCCACGATGCTGCACCCCATCGAACTCCAGGGTGACGGCATCTGCGTCTCCGCGGAGAACGTCCTCGCCTTCGACGAGAGCCTCCAGTACGAGGTCCGTCGCATCGAGGGGCACGGCATCCCCGGCGGCGCCCTGTTCACCATGCAGTTCACGGGCACCGGCACGATCGTCGTCAAGACGCACGGCACGCCCGTCGTCCTGCCGGTCACCCCCACCACGTTCGCCGACTGCAACGCCGTCGTCGCCTGGTCGTCCGCCGCCCAGGTGGTCGTCTCCAGCCAGGTCCGCATGCGGCGCAACGCCTACCCCGGCGACACCGGGGAGAGCGTCAACCTCCAGTTCCGGGGCGCTCCCGGCAACTTCATCGTCGTCCAGCCGTACGAGGTCTGAGGGAGCCCGTCATGAACCAGCCACTCGCGGGCTACGCCCCCGCACCCGTCACCGCCCGTATGGAGAACCACGGCAACCACATGCTGAAGGTCGCCCTCCAGACCGGGAACGACCTCCTCGCGCGCGTGGGCTCGATGGTCGCCTACGAGGGCTTCGTGCAGTACGAGCCCAACCCGCCGGCCGTGCGCCAGATCGCGCGCGACTGGATGACCGGCGAGGGCGCGCCCCTGATGAAGTGCTCGGGCGACGGACTGCTCTACCTCGCCGACTACGGCGCCAACGTCGTCGTGATCAACCTCAACGGCGACGGCATCTCCGTCAACGCCACCAACCTGCTCGCCTTCGACGCGCACCTCACCTGGGGCGTCGAGCGCGTCAAGGGGCTCGCGAAGTTCGCCGGCCAGGGCCTGTGGAATACCAAGATCTCCGGACAGGGCTGGGTCGCGCTGACCTCCCGGGGCAAGCCGATCGTCGTCGACTGCGGCGGCGGCGAGGACGAGACGTACGTCGACCCCGACGCGCTCGTCGCCTGGTCGCCGAACCTCAAGGTGAAGGGCAAGCGCAGCTTCAAGGCGCAGTCGCTCATCGGCCGGGGCAGCGGCGAGGCCTACCAGATGGCCTTCTCCGGCCAGGGCATCGTCGTCGTCCAGCCCAGTGAGGACAGCACCGACCGCCTCCGGGTCCGGGGCTGAGGGGGAGCCAGAAACGCCATGCAGAGCTCACTTTTCGCGCACAACGACTCGCAGACCCAGGAGCGCTGGAGTCTCCAGAACAAGCAGATGCTCCGGGTCAGCATCGAGGGCCACGACGACATCCTCGCCCGCAAGGGCACGATGGTCGCCTACCAGGGCCTGATGGAGTTCGACGCCGAGTACCAGAACAACCAGCAGGGACGCGCGCGTGCGCACACGGGTGAGGGCCTGGACCTGATGCGCTGCCACGGGCAGGGCACGGTGTACCTCGCCAACCTCGCCCAGCACGTGCACGTCATGGACGTGGAGCAGGACGGCCTGACCGTCGACAGCAGCTATGTCCTGGCCATGGACTCCTCGCTGCACCACGAGGTCATCGCCGTCGACAGCCTCTATGGCATCTCCGGCTCCGGGAAGTACCAGCTCAACATCACCGGCCGCGGCAAGGTCGCTCTGATGACCTCGGGCGCGCCGCTGATGATGCAGGTCACGCCCGACAAGTACGTCAACTGCGACGCCGATGCCATCGTGGCCTGGTCCACCGGGCTGAGGGTGCAGATGCAGGCCCAGACGCACTCCTCCGGAGTGTGGCGCCGGCGCGGCAACACCGGTGAGGGCTGGGAGCTCAGCTTCATGGGCTCCGGCTACGCGCTCGTCCAGCCCAGCGAGCTGCTGCCGCCGCAGAACGCCCAGATCGGCTCCGGGTTGGCCGCCCAGTACGGCATGGGACAGCAGGGCGTACGGCAGCAGAACCAGGGCAACGCCTGGAGCTGACCGTCCGGAAAGCAGACGTGAGGGGCGGCCGCTTGGCGGTCGCCCCTCACCCGTCTCGGCTCACAGCCGCCCGTCACCCACCTTCCGGCTCACCGCCGTCCCTTCAGCCGCCTTCCGGCTCACAGCCGCGCGCGAGTCGCCTCCAGCAGGCGTACGACCGACTCGTCGGCCACGCCCGCGACCTCGTCGTAGGCGAACCAGCGCAGGTCGAGGGACTCGTCGCTGATGGCCTCCACGGCCCCGGCCGGAGCGAGCGCCGCGTACTGGACGTCGTAGTGCCACGCGCACGGCGTGGGATGCAGGTCCAGGCGCACGGGGCCGCCGGGCAGCAGGGCCAGCCCCCCGATGCCGGACTCCTCGGTCGCCTCGCGCAGAGCGGCGGCCCGCACGCTCTCGTCGGCCGGCTCGCAGTGGCCGCCCATCTGGAGCCACATCCGCATCTTCTTGTGCAGGGTCAGCAGCACCCGGCCGCGCTCCGGGTCGATCACCAGCGCGCTCGCCGTGACGTGGCCGTCCCCGCAGGTCTTCCACATGCCGTCCGGGTGCGCCCCGAGGTGGTCCAGATAGGCCTGGCGCAGCTCTTCCTGGCCCTCGTACCCCTTCAGGACGAGGACCGCGTCGTCGTACAGGCTCACTCGGTGTCGTCGTCCTTGGAGTCGGTCCCGGGGTCGTCCTTCTTCAGGTTCGGCTTCTCGCCGGAGCCGCCGCTCGCCGCCTCGCCGAGCATCTTGTCCAGCTCGGAGAAGTCCAGGTGCTCGCGGTGCACGAAGCCGTCGGGGTCGTCCAGGTCGGACGCCGTGGGCAGCATGTCCGGGTGGGCCCACAGGGCGTCACGGCCGTCGACCCCGCGCGCGTCGGTGAGGGACGCCCACAGGCGGGAGGCGTCACGCAGGCGTCGCGGACGCAGCTCCAGGCCGATCAGCGTCGCGAACGTCTGCTCCGCCGGACCGCCCGACGCGCGACGTCGGCGCAGCGTCTCGCGCAGGGCGTCCGCGGACGACAGACGGGGTTTCGCGGCCGCGTGCACCACCGCGTCCACCCAGCCCTCCACGAGCGCCAGGGCCGTCTCCAGACGGGCCAGGGCGGCCTTCTGCGCGGGGGTGTCCTCCGGCTGGAACATGCCCTGCTGGAGGGCGTCCTGCAACTGCTCCGGATTCTGCGGGTCGAACTGACCGACCACGTCCTCCAGCTTGGCCGTGTCGACCTTGATCCCGCGCGCGTAGCCCTCGACGGCGCCGAACAGGTGCGAGCGCAGCCACGGCACATGCGCGAACAGACGCTGGTGGGCCGCCTCGCGCAGCGCGAGGTAGAGCCGCACCTCGTCCTTCGTCACACCGAGGTCCTTGCCGAACGCCTCGATGTTGACAGGCAGCAGCGCGGCCCGCCCGGCCGGGCCGAGGGGCAGGCCGATGTCGGTCGAGCCGACGACCTCGCCCGCGAGCACGCCTACGGCCTGGCCGATCTGCGAGCCGAACATCGCGCCGCCCATCGAGCGCATCATGCCGATCAGCGGGCCGGCCATGGCCTGCATCTCCTCCGGCAGGACATCGCCCATGGCCGCGCCTACGCGCTCGGCGACCGGGTCGACGAGCTCCTTCCACGCGGGCAGGGTCGCCTCGACCCACTCCGCGCGGGACCACGCCACGGCCGTGCCCGCGCCGGACGGCAGGGACGTCGCGTCGTCCAGCCAGAGATCGGCCAGACGGACGGCCTCCTGGACGGCGGTGCGCTCGGAGGGGCCGACGCTGGCGTCCTTCACGCCGTCGGCGGTGCCCTGGGCGACCGTCTGGCGGGCGATCTGCTTGGCCATGTCCCAGTTCACCGGGCCGCCCTCGTAGGAGAGCATCTGGCCCAGCTGCTGGAAGGCGGCGCCCAGGTCGTTGGGGTTCAGTGAACCGAACATAGCGGCGAGCGGGTTGTCCGCACCGGGGGCGCCGAAGCCTCCGGCGCCGGGCAGCCCGCCGAAACCGAACGGGTTGGCCGGTCCCTGACCACCGCCGCTCTGCGGGTCCCTCTTCTTGCCCTCGTCGCCGTCTTCCGGCTCCTCCGGCGGAAGGCCGAATCCGAATGGGGTGTCACTCACGGGGTTCCTCGGCTGGTAAGGCCACCGGTTCTCGGCCGGCGGCGACTGCCCTGCAACACCACCCAGCGTAGACACCCCGGCTCGATCGGGCCTCGGTGCTTCGCCGACTCCTGGCCTGCGGCAGGATGGATGCCACCTGGTACGTACGCTTCACTCGCGCCCGTATGCCATGACAACCGCTGGAGACACCTGGTGAGTTCCCCAGATCCGCAGGTTCGCGCAGCGCGAAACCACTCAACCCCGGCCGGCGCGCGCGGGCCCGTCGTGGCCGTGACCGGCGCCGCGACCGGGATCGGCGCGCTGTTGACCGAGCGGCTCGCCGCGTCGGAGGAGGTCAAGCAGGTCGTCGCCATCGACGAACGGCGCGGCGAGTGCGACGCGGCGACCTGGCACATCCTCGACGTCCGCGACCCGGCGATCGCCGACAAGCTGCGCGGCGCGGACGTCGTGGTCCACCTCGCGCTCGACCTCGACCTGGGGAGTGACGCCGCCGCCCGGACGGCCTACAACGTGCGGGGCACGCAGACCGTGCTGACGGCCGCCGCGGCGGCCGGGGTGCACCGGGTGGTGCTGTGCACCTCCGCGATGGTCTACGGCGCGCTCGAGGACAACGAGCTGCCGCTCTCGGAGGACGCCGAGCTGCGGGCCACGGCGGAGGCGACCGGCGTCGGGGACCTCCTGGAAATCGAACGGCTGGCCCGGCGTGCGCCCCGGGCGCATCCGGGGCTCAACGTCACCGTGGTGCGGCCCGCGGTGCTGGTCGGCGGTACGGACACCGCGCTGACGCGGTACTTCGAGTCGCCGCGGCTGCTGGTCGTCGCCGGATCGCGGCCGGCCTGGCAGTTCTGCCATGTCGAGGACCTGGTGAGCGCACTGGAGTACGCCGTCCTGGAGAAGGTCGACGGAGAACTGGCCGTCGGCTGCGACGGATGGCTGGAGCAGGAGGAGGTCGAGGAGCTCAGCGGCATCCGGCGCATGGAGCTGCCGTCGGCGGTCGCGCTGGGCGCCGCCGCCCGGCTGCACCGGATCGGGCTGACGCCGTCCCCCGCCGGGGACCTGGCCTACACGATGTACCCCTGGGTGGTGAGCGGGAGCCGGCTGCACGACGCGGGGTGGCGGCCGCGGTGGACCAACGAGGAGGTCCTCGCGCAGCTGCTGGAGGAGGTGGCCGGACGGCACACCGTCGTCGGCCGGCGGCTCGGGCGCAAGGACGCCACCGCGGCGGGCGCGGCGGGCGCGACGGTCGCTCTGCTGGGTGCGGCGGCCGTGGTGCGGCGGGCCCGGAAGGCCCGGCGGCGGTGAGCGTGGGGGGCGCGCGGGGCGCATTTTCACCCCCGCGGCCCCTTCCTCGGACGGGCTGACTTTGGAGGTCGCTCCAAAGGCGCACGCGTGTGTGCCGGGTGATCACGCTATTTCGCCTGCTTCCCGGGGTGCGGCACGATGGGGGTATGGCAGCCATCGACGACCATCCCGGCGAGCGGGCAGCGCAGGACCCCATCAAGCTGATCGCCGTTCGTGACACCGCACTCTCCCTGGACGAAGTCTTCAAGGCCGTCGGGGACGACGCGGCGGGCGGGATCGCGCTGTTCGTGGGCACGGTGCGCAACCACGACGGCGGCGCCGACGTCGACGCCCTCGGCTACTCCTGCCATCCCGGCGCGGAGGCGGAGATGCGGCGGATCGCGGAGAAGGTCGTCGCCGAGTACCCGGTGCGGGCGCTGGCCGCGGTGCACCGGGTCGGCGACCTCGGGGTCGGTGATCTCGCCGTCGTGGTCGCCGTCTCGTGTCCGCACCGCGGCGAGGCCTTCGAGGCCTGCCGGAAGCTGATCGACGATCTCAAGCACGAAGTGCCCATCTGGAAGCACCAGAAGTTCTCGGACGGTACCGACGAATGGGTCGGCGCCTGTTGAATCCCTTCCGGTTGCGTAACCGGACCCCTGCCGTGAGCGTTGTCGGTGCGGATGGTTAATCTGCTGATCAGTCAGTTGTGGTGGCTCATAGGGGTTGGGAGGTCGGCATGGCGGCGCTCGTCTGGTTGCTGATTCCGCTTGTCGCCGCTATCGGCGCCGGTCTGTGGGGCACTTGGGCCAACCGCACCCGGAAGGCCCGCAGCGACGGCCCTGAGCTGGACGGATACGCCCGTTTCCGGGCGGCCATGGAGAAGCCCCACTCGCGTACGTGACCCGGGTGGCAGCCCTGACGGTGCGCTGACAGAGGCGTCCCGTAGTGTCGAGACATGCCACGCCGCACCGCGACGATGCTCGCCTCCACCCTGATGCTGATCGCGCTCCTGTGTGCGGGCGTACTCATCCCCGTGCCGTACGCGGAGATGTCCCCCGGGCCGACGGTGAACACCCTGGGCGATCACGGCGGCGAGCCGGTGCTCCAGATCTCCGGGCGCAAGACCTACACGACCAGCGGTCACCTGAACATGACCACCGTGCGGGTCACCAGCGCCGACTACCGGATGAACCTGGTCGAGGCCGTCTACGGATGGCTCGCGCACGACAACAAGGTCGTGCCGCACGACACGCTGTACCCGGACGGCAAGACCGAGGAGCAGTCCACCCAGGAGAACGCCGAGGAGTTCAGCCAGTCCCAGGAGAGCGCCAAGGTCGCCGCCCTGGAGGAGCTGGACATCCCGGTGACGTCCTGGGTGATCGTCTCGACGGTGGTGAAGGGCTCCCCGGCGGAGGGCCGGCTGCACGCCGGTGACGTGATCAAGGCCGTGGACGGCACCGCGGTGAAGGAGCCGGGCGACGTCGCGAAGCTGGTGACCAAGCACAAGGCGGGGGAGAAGGTCGTCTTCCGCATCGTCCCGGCGAAGGACCAGGCGGCCGCCGAGAAGGCGCACAAGACGGCGACCAAGACCCAGGACGTCACCATCACGACCGCGACCTCCGACGACAGCGGCGAGAAGCGGGCCATCGTCGGGATCTCGGCCGGGACCGACCACACCTTCCCGTTCACCATCGACATCAAGCTCGCCGACGTCGGCGGGCCGAGCGCCGGTCTGATGTTCGCGCTCGGCATCTACGACAAGCTCACTCCGGGCAGCCTGACCGGCGGCAAGTTCGTCGCCGGCACCGGCACCATCGACGACACCGGCAAGGTCGGGCCGATCGGCGGCATCGAGATGAAGACGGTCGGCGCGCGCAGTCAGGGCGCCCAGTACTTCCTGACCCCCGCGGAGAACTGCGCGGCCGCCGCCAAGGACACCCCCTCGGGGCTCAGGCTCGTCAAGGTGAACACCATCGACGACGCCCTCGACGCCCTCAAGGACATCCGCGGCGGCGACACCGCGGACCTGCCGAAGTGCGGGAAGTAGCCGGAAGGTCTACTCCGCGAACGTCACCGACAACGCCTCGGCGAGGCCCGGCACCAGACCCGCCCCGGTGAGGACCTCCGTCGGGGCGTCCTTCTCGCGCAGCCGGAGGGCCGAGTCGCGGGTGCCGTCACGCAGGACGCCGACCGTGATCCGGACCTCCTGACGGTCGGGGTGCTCCGCGACCCACCTCGCGAGCTTCTTGTCGCTCAGGCCCTGCGGGACCTGAGCCTCGGCGGACGGGGGCAGCATCAGACGCTCCACGGTGAGGGCACAGCCGACCACCGCGTCGGGCCAGGCGATCGTGGCGAGGAACTCGTCGAGCGGCTTGTCCGTTGGCACTTCGTCCTGCTCGATCGGGGTGAGACCGGTGGTCTCGGGCTCGTCCTGAAGGCCGAGCTGGGCGGCGAGCGACGGTTCCTGAGTTCGCAGCCGAGCGGTGTCTACGAGGGCGAAAAGGCGGGCGGGCTGGTCCCAGCCGAGGCCGGAGGCGTACTCGTCGATCTCGAGTACGGCCCGGGTGAGCGGGCTCGCCGCCATGGGAGTGTTGGACATGGTCACAATCCTGCCTCGTTCAGGGGTGGAATCGGGAACCGAGTAAACGGTGAGTAAGTTGCATAGGTGTGGGCCCCCGATCACCGGGGGCCGCGAACGGTCCACGAACACGCGGGCCTGATGGATCAACTGCGACTTTCGAGGTGCGCACCTTGGCTTTCCAGATGCCGGACCGCGGCGGAGGCCCCACGGGGCCGCGGATCAGAGTGGGCCGCCCGTCCCGGCGCGTCCGGACCCTGCTCATGACACTGGGCGTCCTAGCCGTGATCGGCATGGCGTTCACGATGTTCGCGGGCTTCTGGACGGACTGGCTCTGGTACCGCTCGGTGAACTACTCGTCGGTCTTCACGACCACGTTGTGGACCAAGATCGGGCTGTTCTTCGTCTTCGGCCTGCTGATGGCCCTCGCGGTCGGCTTCAACATCTGGCTGGCGCACCGGCTGCGGCCGCCGCTCAGCGCGATGTCGGTGGAGCAGCAGAGCCTCGACCGCTACCGCATGGGCATCGCCCCCTACAAGACATGGCTGCTGCTGGGCATCACCGCCCTGGTCGGCCTGATCGCGGGTGCCTCGGCGGCGGGTCAGTGGCGGACCTGGCTGATGTGGGTCAACGGCGTGCCCTTCCACCAGAAGGACCCGCAGTTCCACCTCGACGTGTCCTTCTTCGCGTTCGACCTGCCCTGGTACCGGTTCCTGCTCGGCTTCGGCTTCGCCGCCACGATCCTGTCGCTGATCGCCGCCGCGCTCACCCACTACCTGTACGGCGGACTGCGCGTCACCAGCCCGGGCGCGCGCGCCACCGCCGCGGCCACCGGCCATCTGTCGGTGCTGCTGGGCATCTTCGTCACGCTGAAGGCGGTCGCCTACTGGCTGGACCGTTACGGCCTGGCCGTGAAGTCCAGCGACTTCAAGGCGACGGACAACTGGACGGGCCTGCGGTACGTCGACGCCAACGCCTATCTGCCGGCCAAGACGATCCTGTTCTGCATCGCCGTCATCTGCGCCCTGCTGTTCTTCGCCACCCTGTGGCGGCGCACCTGGCAGCTGCCGGTGATCGGCTTCGGCCTGATGGTGCTCTCGGCGATCCTCATCGGCGGGCTGTACCCGGCGATCGTCCAGAAGTTCCAGGTCCAGCCGAACGAGCAGGCCAAGGAAGCCCCGTACGTCGAGAAGAACCTCAAGGCGACACGTGAGGCGTACGGCATCGACGGCGCGCAGGTCACCGAGTACTCGGGTACGAGCACCACCAAGGACAAGACGACGCTGCGCGACGACGTCGACGCCACGGCGAGCATCCGCGTCCTGGACCCGAACATCGTCTCCCCGACGTACCAGCAGCTCCAGCAGATGCGGAAGTACTACGCGTTCCCGACCAACCTGGACGTGGACCGCTACAACGTGAACGGCGCCGACCAGGACACCGTCATCGGTCTGCGCGAGCTGAACCTCGCGGGCGTCGACAAGCAGAACTGGATCAACAACCACTTCCGCTACACCCACGGCTACGGCGTGGTCGCCGCCAAGGGCACCACCTCCGACGCCGAGGGCCGCCCGCTCTTCACCGAGTCCAACCTGCCCTCCGAGGGCGACCTGGGCACGTACCAGCAGCGGATCTACTACGGCGAGAAGACGACCGCGTACTCGATCGTCGGCGGTCCCCAGAAGGAGATCGACTACTCCGACGACGCCGGTGAGAAGACCACCAGCTACACCGGCAAGAGCGGGGTCAACCTCTCCAACCCCATCAACCGGGCCGCGTACGCGGTGTCGTTCGGTGAACCGCAGATCCTGTATTCCGGCGCCATCGGCGAGGGTTCGCGGATCCTGTACAACCGCACGCCCAAGGAGCGCGTCGAGGCGGTCGCCCCGTGGCTGACCATCGACGGCGACGCCTACCCGGCCGTGGTCAACCACAAGATCCAGTGGATCGTCGACGCGTACACGACGACGAACGGCTACCCGTACGCCTCCCGTACGACCCTCGGCGACACCACGGCCGACTCGCTGACCGCGACCAACGACAACCGCGCGGTGGTGGCCCAGCAGAACCAGGTCAACTACATCCGCAACTCGGTGAAGGCGACCGTCGACGCGTACACCGGCGAGGTCAAGCTCTACCAGTGGGACACCAAGGACCCGGTCCTGAAGACCTGGATGAAGGCGTTCCCCGGCACGGTGAAGTCCAAGTCGTCCATCTCGGCCGACCTGATGGCCCATCTCCGGTACCCGCAGGACCTGTTCAAGGTCCAGCGCGAGCTGCTCACCCGCTACCACGTGAAGGACGCGACGACGTTCCTCAGCGGCAGCGAGGTGTGGCAGGTGCCGGACGACCCGTCCAACAAGTCGGGTGACGCGGTCCCGCCGTACTACCTGAGCATGAAGATGCCGGACCAGAAGGCACAGGCGTTCTCGCTGACGACGACGTTCACGCCCAACGGCCGGGACAACCTCAGCGCGTTCATGGCGGTCGACTCCGAGGCGGGAACTCCCGACTACGGCAAGATCAGAGTTCTGAAACTGCCGACCAGTACGACCGTCGACGGACCCAAACAGGTGCAGAGCCAGTTCAACTCCGAACAGGACATCGCCGAGTCCATCAGGCTTCTTAAGGGCGGCGACTCCGACATCGAGTACGGCAACCTGCTGACGGTGCCGCTCGACGGCGGTCTGCTGTACGTGGAGCCCGTCTATGTGCGCGGTGGCGGACTCAAGTACCCGCTCCTGAAGAAGGTGTTGGTGACCTACGGAGGCAACACCGCCTTCGAGGACACCCTGGACGAGGCCCTCAACAAGGTCTTCGGCGCGGAGGGCGCGACCCCGCCACCGGCGGACGAGGGCGGCGGTACGACCACACCACCGACGTCCACCAACCCGACGGTCCGGGAGGCGTTGGCCGACGCCCAGAAGGCGTTCACGGCCGGCCAGGAGGCTCTGAAGAAGCCCGACTGGGACGCGTACGCCAAGGCGCAGAAGGATCTCGAGGACGCGCTGAAGCGGGCCGAGGACGCGCAGGCCGAGGCCGACAAGGGCGCCAAGGCGAGCAGCAGTCCGAGCCCGACGAGTTCGGCGAGTCCGAGCGGTGGATCCGGCAGCAGCTCCGGAGGAAGTACCGGTAGCAGTCCGAGTCCGAGTCCCAGCAGCGGCTGATCTTGCCCACCCCGCGTCGTGATACGGTTGTGGAACACGACGCGGGGTGGAGCAGCTCGGTAGCTCGCTGGGCTCATAACCCAGAGGTCGCAGGTTCAAATCCTGTCCCCGCTACTGAATACGAAGGCCCGGATCCTGAAAAGGATCCGGGCCTTCGTGGTGTGCGAACGCATGTGCCGGGGGGACTGGTGGCCGCGCCGCCGTGGGGAGTTGAGCGATCTGTGTTTGACTTGTCTCTCTGTGGGCATGTCGACAAAACGCTGAAGTGACCTTA
Organism: Streptomyces sp. NBC_00080; assembly: GCF_045041255.1. Classification (NCBI taxonomy): domain Bacteria; kingdom Bacillati; phylum Actinomycetota; class Actinomycetes; order Kitasatosporales; family Streptomycetaceae; genus Streptomyces; species Streptomyces sp. NBC_00080. Next base: position 3,338,621 of record NZ_CP108235.1, on the reverse strand, counting down.
CGGGCCGCGGTATACCAGGTGTACCCGGGTTGCGGGTGGTGCGACGATGGACGTTATGGGGGACAAGGCAACTCTGTTCGAGACAGGGCGGTTTGTGCAGCCTTCCGGTGAGGAAGCGACCCCGGACGAGAGCCGGGACGAGACGGCGGACGCCGTCGAGACGGGGGAGGCCGTCGAGGAGATGAGCCTGCGGCTCGCGGCGCAAGCCGGCGATGTCGAGGCCGTCAGCGTCCTCGGGGCCATGTTGCTGCGCCGCGGTGACCTCGACGGAGCCGAGCCCCATCTGCGTGCCGCCACCGCGGAGGGCGACCGGGCCGCCGCCAACAACCTGGGCGTCCTCCTCCATCAGCGCGGCTACCCCGACGAGGCCGCCGGATGGTGGCGGGTCGCCGCCGTCGCCGGCTCCGCCGCCGCCGCGCACGCCCTGGGCCGCCACCGCCGCGAGTGCGGCGACGAGCCGGCCGCCGAGTACTGGCTGCGCCAGTCCGCCGAGCAGGGACACGCGCTGGGCGCGTACGCCCTCGCCGACCTGCTGGAGCACCGTGGGGATCCCGGGGCCGAGCAGTGGATGCGGGCCGCCGCCGAGCGGGGGCACCGGGAGGCGGCGTACCGGCTGGCCCGAGCCCTCGACCACCAGGAGTGCGGCGGCTCCCGCACGGACGGCGAGGCGGACGGGTGCGAGCATGACAACGGTGTCATCGTGCGGGCGGAGGCCGAGCAGTGGTACCGCCAGGCCGCCGCGCGCGGACACCGGCGGGCCGCCCTGCACCTCGGGACGATCCTGGAGCGGCGCGGCGACCTGAAGGAGGCCGGACGCTGGTACCTGACGTCCGCCAAGGACGGCGAGGCGCGGGCCGCCTGCGCGCTCGGGTTCCTGCTGCGCGACGCCGGCGACACCGAGAGCGCGGCCATCTGGTGGCTGCGGGCCGCGCAGGAGGGCGACGGCAACGCGGCGAACGCGCTGGGCGCGCTGCACGCCGAGCGGGGGCAGACCCAGACCGCCGAGCGCTGGTACCGGGCCGCGATGGACGCCGGGGACGACAACGGCGCCTACAACCTCGCCCTGCTCTGCGCCGAGCAGGGCCGCACCGTGCAGGCCGAGCAGTGGTACCGGCGCGCCGCCTACGCCGGACACCGGGAGGCGGCCAACGCACTGGCCATCCTGCTGCTCCAGGGCGGCGACACGGCCGGGGCCGAGCCCTGGTTCTCCAAGGCGGCGGAGGCGGGCAGCGTCGACGCCGCGTTCAACCTCGGGATCCTGTTCGCGGGGCGGGGCGAGGAGGCCGTCGCGCTGCGCTGGTACGAGCGAGCGGCCGCCGCCGGGCACACCGAGGCGGCGCTCCAGGTCGGGATCGCGCGCCTGCGCGACGGGGACGAGCAGGAGGCCGAGCGGCATCTGCGCTGCGCGGCCGGCGGCGGGAGCGCGGAGGCGGCGTACCGGCTGGCGGCCGTGCTCGACGCGCGGCGGCCGCCGCAGCCCGCGCACGAACTCGGGGAGACCGTGCACGAGAAGACCGAGTGCGAGGAGTGGTACGAGCGGGCCGCGACCCAGGGACACCGGCGGGCGCAGGTCCGGGTCGGGATGCTGGCCGCCGCACGCGGGGACGTGGTGGAGGCGGCGCGGTGGTACCGGACGGCCGCGGAGGCCGGGTCGCGCAACGGTGCGTTCAACCTCGGACTGCTGCTCGCGCGGGAGGGCAGCGAGCCCGAGGCGGCTGTGTGGTGGACGCGGGCGGCCGATGCCGGGCACGGGCGGGCGGCGTTGCGGCTCGCCCTGGTCTACGCGCGTCGCGGTGAGCTGGCCGAGGGGCAGCGGTGGGCGGACCGGGCGGTGTCGCTGGGGCCCGGGGAGGTGGCCGAGCGGGCGGCTCGGTTGCGGGACGCGTTGCGGGAAGAGCTGTCTGCCTGACGGCGTCCCTGGTCTGGGGCGGGGTCGTGGGGCCACCGGGTTGAGGGTTCTGGGGCGGGTCGTGGAGCCGGGCTGGAGCCCGTACGGCTGGATTTCGCCCCCGCCGCTCCTTCCCGTCCCCGTCCCCGGGGGCTGCCGCCCCCGGACCCCCGCTGTCGGCCCTGAACGGGCCTCGTCCTCGAACGGCCGGACGGGCTGAAGTGTTCTGACCGGTCGGCTGTGGACGGGCCGAGGTGTTCTGACCGTGTCGGCTGTGGACGGGCTGAAGTGCTCTGACCTGCGTCGACAGGTGTCGGTCAATGGATTTGCCTTTGTCCTTCCCCTTCACGTAACGTTGCATTCAACGGCGCGGGGTGGAGCAGCTCGGTAGCTCGCTGGGCTCATAACCCAGAGGTCGCAGGTTCAAATCCTGTCCCCGCTACTGAAAGCTGAGGGCCGGAACCCGAAAGGGTTCCGGCCCTCAGTCATGTGCGGGTACGCCCCGCCGCGATGCGCAACGGGGTTGCGCGTACGGGGCAGGGCGTTACGCGGCCGCGCAGGTCGGGCAGATGCCGCGGTACGTCACCTCGACGTCCGAGACCGTGAAGCCGAAGCGCTCCGAGTCGGGGAGGTCGGCCAGCGGGTTGCCACCCGGGTGGACGTCCTTGATCGCTCCGCATCGGGCGCACACCAGGTGGTGGTGCGGGCGGTGCGCGTTCGGGTCGTACCGCTTGGCGCGCTTGTCGGTGGCGACCTCGAGCACCTCGCCGAGCGAGACCAGCTCGCCGAGCGTGTTGTAGACGGTCGCCCGGGAGATCTCGGGCAGCCGGACGACGGCCCTGGAGTGCACCTCGTCGGCGGTCAGGTGGACGTGGTCACCGTCGAGCACCTCGGCCACGACGCGCCGTTGGGCGGTCATCCGCCATCCACGTCCGCGCAGCCGTTCCAGGAGATCGCTCATGGAATCAGCCTAGCATCTACAGGGACCAGGTCCCGAACAGGTGTGACTTTAGATCCCTGATGGATTTGGATGAAGTCCACTGTAGGATCAAGTCGACAGAATCCACGGCGAGCGGCTGGAGGCCGCGGTCCAGGCCCTGCGCGGCTGACAGCACTGGACCGCTTGTCGTGGACGAACGGGCCGGGCTTCCCTTCGGAGGTCCGGCCTGTTCGCGTGCTCAGGCCGGTACCTGCTGCCGCGCCGGTGCCCAGCAGCGGATGATGTCGCGGACCGAGACGATCCCGGCCGGTTCCTCGCGTTCGAGGACGATCAGATGCCGGAAGCCGCCGTGGGCCATGGCCTGGGCCGCCTCCTCCAGGGTCCAGCTCGGGGCGGCGAAGACGACGTCGTTGGTGGTGTGGGCGTGGGTGCGTTCCGTGTCCGGGTCCTGCCCCCGGGCCACGGAGTTGAGGATGTCCCGCTCGGTGAGGATGCCGATGCCGCCGGCGTCCGGGTCGTGGACGATGGCCGCGCCGACGCGGCGGGCGGACATCAGGGCGGCGGCCTGACGGAGGGTGTGTGCGGGGCCGATGGTGAGGACCACCGTGCTCATGGCGTCGCGGACGAGCATGGCTGGAGCCACCTCCTAAGAACCCACGATTGTTCATGGATTCACAAGTTCACAAGTGGGGGGTGCTGTCAGCGTGGCAGGTAAAGCGGGGGTCAACAAGAGGGCGCGCGCAGCCAATTGAGGGCGCGCGCGCTCATCTGTGAGTCTCCGGCGGGTCTTTCAGTGGCGCTCGTTGAGGTAACCCAGCAGTTCCTCGTGGAGCAGGCCGTTCGACGCGGCCGCGTTGCCGCTGTGCGGACCCGGGCGGCCGTCGAGGCCCGTGAAGGTGCCGCCGGCCTCCGTCACGACGATCGCCGTGGCCGCCATGTCCCAGAGCGAGAGCTCGGGTTCGGCGCACAGGTCGACCGAGCCCTCGGCGACCATCATGTACGGCCAGAAGTCGCCGTACGCGCGCGTGCGCCACACCTCGCGGGTCAGGTCCAGGAAGCCGTTCAGGTGCCCGCGCTCCTCCCAGCCGGTCAGCGAGGAGTACGCGAAGGAGGCGTCCGAGAGTTCCGAGACCCGGGAGACGCGCAGCCGGGTGGCGGAGGTCAGGCTGCGGCCGGTGAAGGCGCCGTGCCCCTTCGCGGCCCACCAGCGACGGCCCAGCGCCGGGGCGGAGACCACGCCGACCACGGGCTGGTAGCCCCCCTCGCCCGCCTCCGTCAGCGAGATGAGGGTGGCCCAGACGGGCACGCCCCGCACGTAGTTCTTCGTGCCGTCGATCGGGTCGACCACCCAGCGGCGGGGGCCGGTGCCCTGAACGCCGTACTCCTCGCCGAGGATCGCGTCGCGTGGACGGGCCCGCTGGAGCTGACCGCGGATGAGTTCCTCGGCGGCCTTGTCGGCCTCGCTCACCGGGGTCATGTCCGGTTTGGTCTCGACCTTGAGGTCGAGGGCCTTGAAACGGTCCATGGTCACGGCGTCGGCGGCGTCCGCGAGGACGTGCGCGAGTCGGAGGTCGTCGTGGTAGTCCGGCATGGGACGAACCGTATCCGCCGAAGGTGAGAACGGGCCACAGGGGACCGCGGGGTGGACGTGGAGGAGCCGTGGACACGGCCGGTGAACCATCGGTCGCCGCCGCGAACCCTTGACAGTGCTCCCGTCCGCGTCAAACCTGGGCGCAGAGCCGCTCGCCCCAGGGAGGCGATGATGCCTGCAGCGCGGGAATCCCTACTGGACGCCGCCTTCGAGGCGCTCGCACTACGGCCGTGGGCCGCGGTGCGGATGGTGGACGTCGCTGCGGCGGCCGGAGTGTCCCGGCAGACGCTGTACAACGAGTTCGGCAGCAAGGAGGGCCTGGCCCGGGCGCTCGTGCGGCGCGAGGCCGACGGATATCTCGCCGGGGTCGAGCGGGCGCTGGCCGTGCACGGCGACGCCCGGGAGAAGCTCACCGCCACCGCCGAGTGGACCACTTCCGCCGCCCGCGACAACGTTCTCGTACGGGCCGTCCTCACCGGCTTCTGGAGCGAGCGCCTGCCCTCGCCGACGCTCTCGGCGGTTCCGTCCTCCTCCGCCGTGCCGGCCCAGCGCCGGGCCGACGGGCCGCTGCCCTCGCCCGGTGACCTGTTGGGCGCCGTCCGCGACCGGGCCGTGGCCGTGCTCTGTGGTCCCGGCGCCGTCCGGGCCGACGCCGCCGACCTGGCCCGCTCCTGCGAACTCGCCGTCCGGCTCGCCCTGTCCTGTGTGGCCGCGCCCCCGGCGGGGGAGGACGGCGTCGCGGAGCTGGTGCGGGGGGCGCTCCAGCGGCAGCCGGCCGACCGGTCGGGTCAGTGAGCCGACCCCGACAGCTGGAGCCCGATCACTCCTATGATCACCAGGCTGATCGAGATGAGCTTCAGGACCGACACCAGGTCGCCCAGGAAGACCATGCCGTAGATCGCGGTGCCCGCCGCGCCGATGCCCGTCCACACGGCGTAGGCGGGGCCCACGTCGAGCTTCTTCAGGGAGAGGGTCAGCAGACCGAAGCTTCCCAGCGCGAAGGCGCAGAAGGCGATGGTGGGCCACAGTCGCGTGAAGCCGTGGGACAGCTTGAGGCACACGGCGAAACCGGTCTCGAGCAACCCGGCCACGACGACCAGCAGCCACGCCATGTGCTGTCCCTCCGTACGCCCGGCCCGGTCCGGCTCCGGCTCGGTGCGATTATGCACTTACCGGGGCCGGGGGGACGCAAACAACGCGGTGGTCAGCCGGTGGATCAGCCGGTGATCAGTCGCCCTCGGTGCGCTCCCGGGTGGCCAGCAGCCGGCGCAGCGAGTACAGCCGCGCCGGATCGGCATGACCCTCGGCCACCCACGCGTCCAGCGCGCAGTCCTTCTCGTCGTGGCTGCACGCGCGCGGGCAGCCCTCCGTGCCCGGCACCAGGTCGGGGAAGGCGAGGACCACCCGGGACGGGTCGACGTGGTGCAGGCCGAAGGACCGTACGCCCGGGGTGTCGATCACCCAGTCGTCCGTGCCCGCCAGGGGCAGGGCCAGCGCCGAGGTCGTGGTGTGACGGCCGCGGCCGGTCACCGCGTTCACATGGCCGGTCACCCGGCGCCGCTCCTCCGGGACCAGCGCGTTGACCAGGGTCGTCTTCCCGACGCCCGAATGACCGACGAACGCCGTGATCCTCCCGGCCAGGAACGCGCGCACCCGGTCCGCCGCGTCACCGTTCTCCAGCTCGTCGCGGCTGGTGACCACGTACGGGATGTCGAGATGGCCGTACAGCTCCAGCAGCTTGTCCGGCGAGGCCAGGTCCGACTTCGTCATGACCAGCAGGGGGGCGAGGCCGGCGTCGAAGGCCGCCACCAGGCAGCGGTCGATCAGACGCGGGCGGGGCTCGGGGTCGGCGAGGGCGGTGACCACGGCGAGCTGGTCGGCGTTGGCCACGACGACGCGCTCGTAGGGGTCGTCGTCGTCCGCGGTGCGGCGCAGTGCCGAGGTGCGCTTCTCGATGCGGACGATACGGGCGAGGGTGTCCTTCTTGCCGGACAGGTCGCCGACGATCGCGACCCGGTCGCCCACGATCGCGGCCTTGCGGCCCAGCTCGCGGGCCTTCATCGCCATCACGATCCGGTCGTCGACCAGACAGGTCAGCCGGCCCCGGTCGACGGTGAGGACCATGCCCTCGGCGGCGTCCTCGTGCTTGGGACGGATGTGCGTGCGCGGCCGGTTGCCCTTGCGGTTCGGGCGGCTGCGGATGTCGTCCTCGTCGGTGTTCTTGCTGTAGCGGCGCATGGCGAAAGTCCCTATACCCCGAGCATCCCGGTCCACAGTTCGGGGAAGTCCGGCAGGGTCTTCGCCGTCGTCGCCACGTTCTCGATCTGCACGCCCTCCACGGCCAGGCCGATGATCGCGCCGGCCGTCGCCATGCGGTGGTCGTCGTAGGTGTGGAAGATCCCGCCGTGCAGCCGGCGCGGGCGGATGTGCAGACCGTCGGCGGTCTCGGTCACATCGCCGCCGAGCTCGTTGATCTCCTTCGTCAGCGCGGCCAGCCGGTCCGTCTCGTGCAGGCGCAGGTGGGACACGCCCCGCAGGGTGGACGGGGAGTCCGCGAGGGCGGCGACCGCCGCGATGCCCGGGGTCAGCTCGCCGACGTCACCCAGATCGACGTCGATGCCGTGGATCGAGCCCGAGCCGGTGAAGACCAGGCCGTAGTCGGCCAGTTCGCAGGAACCGCCCATCTCGGTGAAGATCTCGCGCAGCCGGTCACCCGGCTGGGTGGTGCGGGCCGGCCAGTCCGGGATCAGCACCCGGCCGCCCGTCACCAGCGCGGCCGCCAGGAACGGCTGGGCGTTGGACAGGTCCGGCTCGATCGTCAGGTCCCGGCCCAGCAGGGCGCCCGGCGTGACCCGCCAGACGTTCGGCTCGCCGCCCGACTCCGGGGTGTCCACCTGCGCGCCGACCGCGCGCAGCATGTCGACCGTCATCCGGATGTGCGGTACGGAGGGCAGCGTGGAGCCGGTGTGGCGGACCTCGACGCCCTGGTTGAAGCGGGGGGCCGACAGGAGCAGGGCCGACACGAACTGGGACGAGGAGGAGGCGTCGATCTCCACCGTCCCGCCGTCCAGCGCGCCCCCGCCGTGCACGGTCAACGGCAGCGCGCCGCGCCCGTCGTCGTCGATCCGCGCACCGAGGACCCGCAGCGCGTCGACGACGCCGTTCAGGGGACGCTCGTACGAGCGCGGGTCGCCGTCGAAGTGGACGGGGCCGTCGGCCAGGGCGGCGACCGGCGGCAGGAAGCGCATCACCGTGCCCGCGTTGCCGACGTCGACCGTGGCCGGTCCGCGCAGCCCCGCGGGGAGGATCCGCCAGGCCTCGCCGGTGCCGTCGGGGCTCCCCGCGCCGGAGGAGCTGGACGACACGGTCTCCTCGATGCCGACGCCCATCTCACGCAGGGCGCCCGCCATCAGCAGGGTGTCGCGGGAGCGCAGTGGGCGGCGCAGCCAGCCGGGCTCGGAGGCGAGGGAGGCGAGGACCAGGGCGCGGTTGGTGACGGACTTGGACCCCGGCACGTGGACCGTCGCGGCGACGGCCTCGCTCGCGTGCGGGGCGGGCCAGAGGGCGGTGTGTGCGGGGTTCGGGGCCATGGGCTCCACTTTAGTGGTCGGCCGTGCATCGGGTGCGGCGCCGTCGGGGCCGGTCGCGCCCCGCGGCGGAGCCGCCGACGTCACATCCCGCACGCCGGTGACGCGCCGCTCCGGGGCTGCCTCACAGCCCCAGCAGCCACCGGCCCCCGCCCAGCAGGGCGCACAGACTCACCGCGTGGAACAGGAACAGCCACAGGCCCGCCGGTACGTGGGTCAGCCGGGACAGCTGGTCCGCGTCCGAGTCGCCCGCGCCGCCCCGGGAGCGCTTCGCCTGGAGCTCGAAGGCCGGGCGGACTCCGCCCAGCAGCAGGAACCACACCACGGCGTACGCGAAGGCCGCCTGCACCTGCGGTCCCGCCAGCCAGGACACCAGCAGGAAGGTGCCGCCGGTGAGGACCACCGTGAGGGCGCCGTACGCGTTGCGGATCATCACCAGCATCACGACCAGCAGGGCCGTGGCCACCCACAGCAGCAGGGTGATGCGGCCGGCCCCGAGGAGGGCGGCGCCGCCCAGGCCGAGCAGCGGGGGAGCGGTGTAGCCGGCCGCCGCGGTGAGGATCATGCCGAGGCCGTGCGGCTTGCCCCGGCTGAGGGTCAGGCCACTGGTGTCGGAGTGCAGCCGGATCCCGGTCAGCCGGCGGCCGGTCAGCAGCGCGACCAGGCCGTGGCCACCCTCGTGGGCGATGGTGATGGCGTTGCGCGATATCCGCCACAGGGTGTGCGGCACGACGACCGCGAGGGCGGCGACCGCGGTGGCCACCACCACCCACAGGTCGGGATCGGTCTGGGTGCCGACGAGGCGGTCCCACAGGTCGGGCAGCGCGAGGGCGGCGGTGCTCTCCATGTTTTCTGGTGGCTCCCTTTCGGCTCACGGAGTCTGGCAGTGTGGCACGTATGTGCGGACGGTATGCAGCGAGTCGCAGGCCCGAGGATCTCGCAGGAATCTTTGAGGTCGAGAAATGGGAGCCCGAGGAGGCCCTGGAGCCCGACTACAACGTGGCGCCGACCAAGGAGGTCTACGCCGTCCTCGACCGTCCGTTGAAGGACGCCGACGACAAGCAGCCGGTTCGGCAGCTGCGGAAGCTGAAGTGGGGCCTGGTCCCCTCCTGGGCGAAGACCCCCGAGGGCGGCGCGCGGATGATCAACGCGCGCGCCGAGACCGTCCACGAGAAGCCCTCCTTCCGCCGCGCCTTCGCCACCCGGCGCTGCGTCCTGCCCGCCGACGGCTACTACGAGTGGGTCACCGGCGTCCAGGAGCGGGATCTGGAGGTCGAGGGGAAGAAGAAGCGGCCCCGCAAGCAGCCCTACTTCGTGCTCCCGGCCGACGGCACGGTCTTCGCGATGGCCGGGCTGTACGAGTTCTGGCGGGACCGGACCCTGCCCGACGACCATCCGCGGGCCTGGTGGGTGACGTGCTCGGTGATCACGACCGAGGCGGAGACCTCCCCGCTCGCCGTGGCCGCCGCCGACGGCCCGCACGCCCTCGCCGACATCCACCCCCGGATGCCGCTGATGCTGACCCCGGACCGCTGGGACGCCTGGCTCGACCCGGCGCGGACGGACGTCGACGACCTCCGCTCCCTCCTCGAACCCCCGCCGGAGGGGCTGATGCGCGCCTACCCGGTGTCCACGGCCGTCAGCAACGTCCGCAACAACGGCCCGGAGCTGCTGAAGGAGCTGGAGGGGCCCGAGGAGGGCACACTCTTCTGACGTGAGCAGCGAAACAGTGGTGAGCACCGAAACGGTGGAGACCGAGGCGGGTACCGCCCGCATCACCTGGCACCACGCCGAGACGCCGCGGCTCGTCCTCGCCGTCAGCCATGGCGCCGGGGGCGGTGTCGAGGCCCGGGACCTCCGGGCGCTCGCCGCCGTGCTGCCCGGACGCGGGGTGAGCGTCGCCCTCGTGGAGCAGCCCTGGCGGGTGGCGGGCAAGAAGGTCGCGCCCGCGCCGAAGACCCTCGACGTCGGCTGGCGCGGGATCTGGCCGGCCGTCGTCGCGCCCGGGCTGCCGGTGATCTCGGGCGGCCGGTCGGCCGGCGCGCGGGTGGCCTGCCGAACGGCCTCCGAGCTCGGCGCGCACGCCGTGCTGGCGCTGAGCTTCCCGCTCCACCCGCCGGGCAGGCCGGAGAAGTCCCGCGCCGACGAGCTGCTCGGGGCGGGGGTGCCGACCCTCGTGGTCCAGGGCGGCAACGATCCCTTCGGCAGGCCGGACGAGTTCCCCGCGGGCGGGTACGACCTCGTTGAGGTGCCGTACGGCGATCACGGGTTCGCGGTGCCCAAGCGGGCCGGGGTCACGCAGGAGGAGACGCTGGAGGTCGTCACCGCGGGAGTCGTCGGGTGGGTCGCGTCACTCGGGTGAGGCGACGGGTGGGGAATGTGGAGGGGCCCGGCGCTGTTGAGGCGGACAGAAGTGCTGAACAACCGGCACCGACGTCAGTGGGAGAGGAAGTCCGCCGCATGGGTTCGACCATCTGCCCGAGCCGCAGCAGCCGCACCGATCTGGACTGGACGGTGCTGCACGCGGCGAGGACCGCTCCTATTGGAGCGGCGGCAGGCGCGGGTAGTCGTCTATCCTCCGATTCGAGTGGGATCGGTTTCGGTCCTACCCGCGATCTTGAGGAGGTGGGTCCGGTCACCGGTACCGACGCAGGGACCGACAACGGCCAGGCGGAGCTGCCCGAGGGCCAGGGCGTGAGCGGGGAGACGGGCGCGGAGTCCACCGCCGAGCGCAGCGCGCGCTTCGAGCGGGACGCGCTCGAGTTCCTCGACCAGATGTACTCGGCCGCGCTGCGCATGACGCGCAACCCGGCGGACGCCGAGGACCTGGTGCAGGAGACGTACGCGAAGGCGTACGCGTCCTTCCACCAGTTCCGTGAGGGCACCAACCTCAAGGCCTGGCTGTACCGGATCCTCACCAACACCTTCATCAACTCGTACCGCAAGAAGCAGCGTGAACCCCAGCGCAGCGCGGCCGAGGAGATCGAGGACTGGCAGCTGGCGCGTGCCGAGTCGCACATGTCCACCGGTCTGCGCTCCGCGGAGTCGCAGGCGCTGGACCACCTGCCCGACTCGGACGTGAAGGCGGCGCTTCAGGCCATCCCCGAGGAGTTCCGGATCGCCGTGTATCTCGCGGACGTAGAGGGCTTTGCGTACAAGGAGATCGCGGACATCATGGGGACACCCATCGGTACGGTGATGTCCCGGCTGCATCGGGGCCGCCGTCAACTGCGCGGCATGCTCGAGGACTACGCCCGTGAGCGCGGGCTGGTCCCGGCCGGTGCCGGAGAGTCGAACGAAGCGAAAGGTTCGGGCTCATGAGCTGCGGAGATCCGCACGAGACGGACTGCGGTGAGGTCCTCGACCACCTGTACGAGTACCTCGACAGCGAGATGCCTCCGCTGGACCGGGACAAGTTCCAGCACCACTTCGAGGAGTGCTCCCCCTGCCTGGAGAAGTACGGGCTGGAGGAGGCCGTGAAGAAGCTGGTCAAGCGGTGCTGCGGGCGTGACGACGTGCCGACCGACCTGCGCGCCAAGGTGATGGGCCGGATCGACCTGATCCGCTCCGGCCAGGCCGTCCCCGAGCACGACGTGACGGCGACGGCCCAGGAGACCTGAGCCGCTTTCAGGAGCAGCTCTCAGAAAGCGCCGCCGTCACTCGAATGTGCTAATCCGCGGGTGATACACCCGCGGACCCACCCCCGGCCGTCCTAGGCTCCTGAGCCCGGACAGGTACGGCTGGGGGAGGCGTCATGGAAGGGATTCCGGCGCGGGCGCGCGGATACGCCGCCTGTGTCGCCCTCGGCGCCCTGCTCTGCACGCTCCCCTCGCTGCCCGGCGCACGCACCCCCTGGTGGGCCGTCGCCCTGCTCGCCGCCCTGTACGCCGGCGGCGAGCGGATCGCCCGGCGCAGGTTCGGCGGCACCCTCCATCCCGTGCTGCTGGCCGGGGCGTTCCTGCTCTCGCCGGCCGCGGCCGCTCTCGTCCCGCTGCCCGGGGCGCTGTTCTCGCACGTCGAGCGGCGCCCCTTTCTGCTGCGCCGGGTCTGGCGGGCCGCCCACGCGTCGCTCGCCGTGTGGGCGGCCGCCCGGGTGCACGCCGCGCTCGGCGGCCGGGACGCCGTGGCCGGCTCCGACCTGCCGTACGCGCTGGTACCGGCCGGCGCGGCCGTGCTGGTGTTCTGCGCCGCGCTCGCCCTGCTGGACGGCGGGATGCTCGCGCTCGCCGAGGGGTTGCCGCTGCGGCAGGCCTGCCGGGGGCTGTTCCTGCGCTCCCTGGCGCCGCTGGCGGTGCACGGGCTCGGCGGGCTGATGATGGCCGTGCTGTGGCTCAGCCCGTACGGGCCGGTGGCCGCCCTGCTCGTGCTGTTCCCGATGGCCGTGTCGTGGTGGGTGTTCGCGCAGTACCACCGGGAGCGCGCCGCTCATCAGGCGACCATCCGCGCCCTGGTGCAGGCCGTCGACATCAAGGACGGCTACACGCGCGGCCACAGCGAGCGCGTCGGCCAGGCCTCGGTGCTGATCGGGCGCGAACTGGGGATGGACGAGGGCCGGATCGACATGCTCCGCTTCGCCGGGATCCTGCACGACGTCGGCAAACTCGGCGTCCCCACCCGGCTGTTGCGCAAGGAGGGGCCGCTGACACCCGAGGAGCGGCGCGTGATCGAGCTGCACCCCGAGTACGGGCACGAGATCACCCGCGGGATCTCCTTCCTGGGCGAGGCCCGCTCGGCGATCCTCCACCACCACGAACGCATCGACGGCAAGGGCTATCCGTACGGGCTGGTGGGCAGCCAGATCCCGGAGCCGGCCCGGGTGGTCGCCGTCGCGGACGCCTTCGACGCCATGACGTCCACCAGGTCCTACAGCAGGGCCCGGCCGGTGCACGTCGCCCTGGAGGAGCTGCGGCGGTGCGCGGGCGCCCAGTTCGACCCCCGGATGGTCGCGGCGCTGGCGCACGCCATCGCCCGGGACGGCTGGCATCCCGTCGTGACCGCCGAGGAGGACCGGCCGGCCGTGCCCGCGCAGGCCGCCGACGACCGGTCCGAGGTACGCCGATGACCGTCCGCCGCTCGCACGTCGCCCTCCACTCCGCGGCCGCGCTGCTCGTCGGCGTCTCCCTCCTCGGCACGTTCCTGACGGGTGTCGAGGACCGCCCCGTCGCGCTCGCCTTCGGGATCCTCGTCGCCGTCGGGGAGCTGACCCGCCCCCAGAGCGGACCCCGGCTGCGGGAGGCCGCTCCGCTCGGTGCCGCCGGGTCACTGTCGTACGCCCTGGTCGGAGAGCATGCCGGGCACCCCACGCAGCACGGGGTCACCCAGGTGGTGGCGGTGGTGGTCGCCGCCTCGCTGCTCGGCAGCGTGCCGCAGCTGGCCCGGGGACAGGCCGTCCTCGACCACCTGGTCCGGCGGGTGCTGGCCGTCGGGTTCGCCGCCGTCTGCTTCCAGCCCCTCTACAACCGGGGAGTGTTCGACGGCTGGGGCGGGCCCGCCTACGCGCTGCTGCTGCTCACGCTGCTCGTCCTGACCGTGCTGTGCGACGCCGTGGTCGCCGCCGCGCTCGCCCACTCCCGTACCTGCTGGCCGTTCACCCCACTGCTGCGGGACGAGCTGCGGGCGGTGCCCGGGATCGGCTCGGCGGTCTGCGCGACGGGGGCCGTGATGGCGCTCGCGGTGGCCGTCGTCGGGCTGTGGGCGCTGCCGGTGTTCTCGGTGCCGCTGCTGCTCACCCAGCTGTCCCTGCGCCGGTACGCGGCGGTGCGGGCCACCTACCGGCAGACCATCGCCTCGCTGGCCCGGGCCACCGAGATCGCCGGGTACACCCCGGCCGGGCACGCCCGCCGGGTCGCCGCCCTCAGCCAGGCCGTGGGCCTGGACCTGGGGTTGCCGGAGCCCGAGCTGACCGTCCTGGAGTACGCGGCCCTCATGCACGACATCGGCCAACTCAGCCTCGTCGACCCGGTCCCGGCCGGCGCCACCGCCGGGCTGCCGGCGGCCCAGCAGCGGCGGATCGCGCTGCTCGGCGGCGCCGTCGTCCGCCAGACCGGGGCGGGCGCCCAGGTCGCCACGGTCGTCGAGCGGCAGGCCGACCCCTACCCGGAGCAGCCGGTGGCCGCGCGCATAGTCCGGGTGGTGAACGCATACGAGGAGAAGGTCCGGGGCAGCGGTCCCGGTGGGCCCCTCACCGCCCTGGAGGAGCTGCGCCTCGGCACCGGCGGGGAGTACGCGCCCGAGGTGGTGGAGGCCCTGGCCAGGGTGCTTTCGCGGCGTTGTCTGACCTCGCCCGCGGGTGGGTAACCCATGGGTAATGAGCGGCCCTCCGGCCACACGTGGTTGGATGCGAGGGAGAGAGTGTCCGGGGGCACTGGCCAGCCCACAGAACGGAACTGGCAGGCGGGAATCGTGAGGATCTTCGGCAAGGGACGGCACCGGCCCTCCGCCTCCTGGCGGCAGGCCACCGACCGCGCGTTCACGCTGATCGGCGACGGGCGGTACGAGGACGCGGGCGCGCTGCTGACACGTGCCGCCGACCTGGAACCCTGGCTGTCCGAGTCCTGGTTCAACCTCGCCCTGCTGCACAAGTTCCGGCACGACTGGGAGCAGGCCCGCACGGCGGGGCTGCGGGCCGTCGCCCTGCTCGACCGCGAGGCCGGGGCCCCCGACTGGTGGAACGTGGGCATCGCGGCCACCGCCCTCCAGGACTGGCCGCTGGCCCGCCGGGCCTGGCAGGCGTACGGGCTGCGGGTGCCCGGCAACGCCATAGGCGCGGGTGAGCCGGTCGGCATGGAGCTGGGCAGCGCGGCCGTACGGCTGTCGCCGGAGGGCGAGGCCGAGGTGGTGTGGGGGCGGCGGCTGGACCCCGCCCGGATGGAGGTGCTGTCCATCCCGTTGCCCTCGTCCGGGCGGCGCTGGGGCGAGGTCGTGCTGCACGACGGGGTGCCGCACGGCGAGCGGACCACGGCCACGGGCCACTCCTACCCGGTCTTCGACGAGATCGAGCTGTGGGCGCCGTCGCCCGTGCCGACCTGGGTCGTCCTGCTGGAGGCGGCCACCGAGTCCGACCGGGACGCGCTGGAGCAGTTGGCGGCCGACGCGGGCTTCGCGGCGGAGGACTGGTCGTCCTCGGTGCGGCTGCTCTGCCGGATGTGCTCGGAGTCACGGATGCCGTCCGACGAGGGTGACGGCGAGCATCTCGACCCGCACGACCACAGCGAGCCGGGGCATCCGGGTCCGCTCGGGCACCGGACGGACGGGCAGCTGTGGGTGCCGGAGCGGGAGTGCGGCGTGGCCGCCCCGGCCTCTCTCGTCCGGGGGTTGCTGGACGGGTGGGTCGCCGACAGCCCCGATTCCAGGGACTGGCGGGACCTGGAAGAGGTCTGCTGACCGCTTTCGGTCGCGTGTTCGTCGTGGCTGGTCGCGCCGTTCCCCGCGCCCCTGAGGGGGCGCGCTGCCCGTACCCTGTATCGAGCATTCACCCCCTGTCTGTTTGAGGAAGGCATCGTCGGTCATGGCGCAGCAGGACACCGATCAGCAGCACGCGGGCGTGCTCCCCGTGGACGACGAGGGCTTCGTCATCGACACCGAGGAGGCGGAGGCGCGCGAGCTGGCATGGCGTGAGGCCGGCACCTCGCGGCCGATCACCGTCGTCGGGAACCCGGTGCTGCACAAGGAGTGCAGGGACGTCACCGAGTTCGGCGAGGAGCTGCGGCAGCTGGTCGCGGACATGTTCGCCTCGCAGCACACCGCCGAGGGAGTGGGTCTGGCCGCCAACCAGATCGGCGTCGACCTGAAGGTCTTCGTCTACGACTGCCCCGACGACGAGGGCGCCCGGCACACCGGCGTCGTCTGCAACCCGAAGCTCGTCGAACTGCCCGCCGACCGGCGCCGGCTGGACGACAGCAACGAGGGCTGTCTGTCGGTACCCACCGCCTACGCGCCGCTGGCCCGTCCCGACTACGCCGAGGTGACCGGGCAGGACGAGCAGGGCAATCCGATCAAGGTGCGCGGCACCGGATACTTCGCTCGGTGTTTGCAGCATGAGACCGACCACCTGTACGGCTACCTCTACATCGACCGTCTGTCCAAGCGCGAACGCAAGGACGCCCTGCGGCAGATGGCCGAGAACGAGCCCCGTTATCCCGTGGTCGCCAACGACTGAGCCCACCCGCACCACCACGACGCCCGGCCGGGATCCTTCCGGCCGGGCGTCGTTCGTGTGTCCGACGGACGTTCGATCGCTTACGCACATCTACTGCACATCTGTTGATCCGTAACCAGTCACGCAGGGATGGATTCTCGGCATGTTGGGGTGGTGAATGAAGCAAATCCGTTCCCAGAACGGTCAGTTGTAGTGCTGAATGGGATGTGCGGGGATACGCAACGGCGCACGCCCGGCACGGGGGGAGGGGTGTGTGCCCACTGGCGGCTGAGAGGGGTTGTCCGTGCCAGCTTTCCCATACAGCACCACATACAGCACCACAGCGACGGTGGCCGCGCCCGCGGTCCCTCCCTCGCTCTCTCTTCCGGTCATCGAGGCGGCGTTTCCCCGGCAACTGCATCCGTATTGGCCTCAGTTGCAGGAGAAGACACGCTCCTGGCTGCTGGAAATGCGGTTGATGCCGGCGGACAAGGTCGCAGAATATGCCGACGGACTTTGCTACACCGACCTGATGGCGGGCTTCTACCTCGGCGCACCCGACGAGGTCATGCAAGCCATCGCCGACTACAGCGCGTGGTTCTTCGTCTGGGACGATCGGCACGACCGTGACGTCGTACACGGCCGCACGTCCTCCTGGTGGCGGCTCAGGTTCCGCTTGCACGCGGCCCTGGACGCCCCGGCGGAGCATCTGTGCCACCCGGATCCGCTGGTCGCCGGGCTCGCGGACAGTGTGGGCCGGCTGCACTCCTTCCTTCCCGCTACCTGGAACGCCCGGTTCACCCGGCACTTCCACGCCGTGATCGACGCGTACGACCGGGAATTCCACAACCGAATCGAAGGGCGCATTCCAGGAGTCGAGGAATACCTGGCGCTGCGTCGGCTCACCTTCGCGCACTGGATCTGGACCGACCTGCTGGAGCCGAGTGCGGGACATGAACTACCGGACCCGGTGCGGAAACACCCCGCATTTCAGCGCGCGGCGCTGCTGAGTCAGGAATTCGCCGCATGGTACAACGACCTCTGCTCGCTTCCCAAGGAAATAGCGGGCGATGAGGTGCACAATCTCGGAATCAGTCTCATCACCCATGAGGGGCTGACCCTGGAAGAGGCGGTGGAGGAAGTAAGGCGACGCGTCGAGGAATGCATTTCCGAGTTCCTCGTCGTCGAGAAGGACGTCTTACGGCTCGCCGACCGGCTGGCCGACGGGACGGTCCGCGGAAATCAACTCGGCGCCGCCGTACGGTCCTGCCTCGGCAATATGCGGAACTGGTTCAGTTCCGTCTACTGGTTCCACCACGAGTCCGGCCGATACATGGTCGACAGCTGGGACGACCGGTCCACGCCCCCGTACGTCAACAACGAAGCGGCAGGTGAGAAATGACCGTCGAGTCGGTGAAACCCACGACCCCCGCGGCGCCCGAACTGCGTGAGCCACCGTTGGCCGGTGGCAGGGTTCCGCTCCTCGGACACGGCTGGAAGCTGGCCCGCGACCCGCTGGCCTTCCTGGCCCAGCTCCGCGACCACGGCGACATCGTCCGCCTCAGGCTCGGCCCCAAGACGGTGTACGCCGTCACCGCGCCGGAGCTCACCGGCGCCCTGGCGCTCAGCCCGGACTACATCATCTCGGGGCCCCTGTGGGAGTCCCTGGAGAGCCTGCTCGGCAAGGAGGGCGTGGCCACGGCCAACGGCCCGCTGCACCGCCGCCAGCGGCGCACGATCCAGCCCGCCTTCCGGCTCGACGCCATCCCCGGCTACGGGCCGATCATGGAGGAGGAGGCGTACGCGCTCGTCGAGCGCTGGCGGAACGGCGAAGTCCTCGACGTCACCGCGGAGTCCTTCCGGGTGTCCGTGCGCATCTCCGCCCGCTGTCTGATGCGCGGCAGTTATATGGACGCCCGGTCCGAGCGCATCACGTCCGCGCTCGCCACACTGTTCGCCGGTATGTACCAGCGCATGGTGGTGCCCCTCGGGCCGCTTTATCGGGTACCGATTTCGGCCAACCGCGAATTCAACCGGGCGCTGGCCGATCTGCATCGGCTGGTGGACGAGATCATTGCCGACCGCCGTGCATCCGGTCAAAAACCGGACGATTTGCTGACGGCTTTGCTGGAGGCGAAGGACGAGAATGGTGAGCCGATCGGGGAACAGGAGATCCACGACCAGGTCATCGCGATACTCACCCCGGGCAGCGAAACAGCCGGCTCTGTGGTCATGTCACTGCTCCACGTCCTCACCGAGCACCCCGACCAGGTGGACAAGATCCGCGAAGAGGTGAAAAGGGTCGTCGGGGACCGGCCGGTCGCATTCGGCGACGTCCGAAAGCTCCAGCACACCGCCAATGTCGTCGTCGAGACCATGCGGCTGTATCCCGCCGTATGGATATTGACCCGGCGCGCGGTGACCGAGACCGAGCTCGGCGGCTACCGCATTCCCGCGGGCGCCGACATCGTTTACAGCCCGTACGCCGTACAGCGCGATCCGCGGTCGTACGAGCGGCACACGGAGTTCGATCCCGACCGCTGGCTGCCCGGCGGCTCGCCGGAGGTGCCGAAGTACGCCATGACGCCGTTCGGCGTAGGCAACCGGAAGTGCCCGAGCGACCACTTCTCGATGGCCGAGCTGACGCTGATCGCCGCGGTGGTGGCGTCCGCGTTCCGCTTCGAGCCGGTGCCGGGTTCCGACAACCGGACGCACATCGGCATCACGCTCCGGCCGCGCCGGCTGCTGCTGCGGGCGGTGTCCGGGTGAGAACCGCGGCTCAGGCGACGGCCTGCGGGCCCCGGAACGTGCGCCGATAGGCGTTGGGGGACGTCCCCAGCGCCTGCACGAACTGGTGGCGCAGGGCGCCGGCCGTACCGAAGCCGGCGCGCCAGGCGATCGCGTCCACCGTCTCGTCCGTCGCCTCCAGCAGGTGCTGGGCCAGCAGCACCCGCTGACGCAGCAGCCAGCGGTAGGGGGTGGTGCCCGTCTCCTGCTGGAACCGGCGGGCGAAGGTGCGCGGTGACATGTGCGCGCGTTCCGCGAGCTGCTCCACCGTGACCTCCTCGTCGAGGTGCTGCTCCATCCACGCGAGCACCTCGCCGACGGTGTCGCACCGCGACCGGGGCAGCGGCCGCTCGATGTACTGGGCCTGGCCGCCGTCCCGGTGCGGCGGCACCACCATCCGCCGGGCGATCCGGTTGGCGACCTCGGGCCCCTGCTCCTTGCGGACCAGGTGCAGACAGGCGTCGATACCGGCGGCCGTGCCGGCCGAGGTGATCACCGGGTCCTCGTCGACGTACAGCACGTCCGGCTCGACGGACGTCCGGGGGTAGCGGCGGGCCAGCACGTCCGCGTGCCGCCAGTGCGCGGCGCAGCGCCGGCCGTCGAGCAGTCCCGCGGCGCCCAGCACGAACACCCCGGAGCAGACGCTGAGCACCCGGGCACCCCGGTCCACGGCCCGGCGCAGCGCGTCGAGCAGCTCGGGCGGATACGCGCGGTCGATGTTCGCGTCGGCGGCCGGTACGGCGATCAGGTCGGCTTCGTCCAGCCGGTCGAGGCCGTACGGCGTGGACACGGTCAGCCCGCCGACGTGGGTGCCCAGGACCGGGCCCTCCGCCGACACCACGGCGAAGTCGTACACCGGCAGCCCTTCGTCGCTCCGGTCGAGGCCGAACACCTCGCAGACGACGCCGAGTTCAAAGGGATGCACACCGTCGACCAGGACGGCGGCCACGTTTTTCAGCATGCTGCCAGTGTGCACCCGAAGTGGCAGGAATTTGAAGGTGTGCGGCAGTCCTGCCACTCACGGTCAGGAGTGTCCGGCAGCAGACTGATGTCCATGAACACGAACCAGATCGAAGGCCTCATCGGAATGCTCATGGTCCTCGGGATCCTCGTCCTCCTGGTCCTCCCGTCCGTGCTCGGCATCGTGCGCGACCGGCGCGCCGACCGGCAGATCAGGGAGGCCCAGGAGGCCCGAGGGGAGAGGGAGGGTCAGAAGTCCTCGTCCAGGTCGACGGTGCCCTCCACCGCGACCTGGTACGCCGACGGACGGCGCTCGAAGAAGTTGGTCAGCTCCTGAACGCCCTGGAGCTCCATGAAGGAGAAGGGGTTCTCCGAGCCGTACACCGGGGCGAACCCGAGCCGCGACAGACGCTGGTCGGCGACGCACTCGAGGTACTGCCGCATCGAGTCGGTGTTCATGCCCGGCAGCCCCTCGCCGCACAGGTCGCGCCCGAACTGGAGCTCGGCCTCGACGGCCTCCCGCAGCATGGCGGTGACCTCCTCCTGGAGCCGGTCGTCGAAGAGGTCCGGCTCCTCCTTGCGGACGGTGTCGACCACCTCGAAGGCGAAGCTCATGTGCATCGTCTCGTCACGGAACACCCAGTTGGTGCCCGTGGCGAGGCCGTGCAGCAGACCACGGCTGCGGAACCAGTAGACGTACGCGAAGGCGCCGTAGAAGAACAGGCCCTCGATGCACGCGGCGAAGCAGATCAGGTTGAGCAGGAAGCGGCGGCGGTCGGCCTTGGTCTCCAGCCGGTCCAGCTTCTCGACCTCGTTGATCCACTTGAAGCAGAACTCGGCCTTCTCGCGGATGGACGGGATGTTCTCGACCGCGTCGAAGGCCGCCGTCCTGTCCTCCGGGTCGGGGAGGTAGGTGTCCAGAAGCGTCAGATAGAACTGGACGTGAACGGCCTCCTCGAAGAGCTGCCTCGACAGATAGAGGCGCGCCTCGGGCGAGTTGATGTGCTTGTACAGCGTGAGCACGAGGTTGTTCGCCACGATCGAGTCGCCCGTCGCGAAGAACGCGACCAGCCGGCCGATCATGTGCTGCTCGCCCTCGGACAGCTTCGCCAGGTCGGCGACGTCCGAGTGGAGGTCGACCTCCTCGACGGTCCAGGTGTTCTTGATGGCGTCCCGGTAGCGCTCGTAGAAGTCCGGGTAGCGCATCGGGCGAAGGGTCAGCTCGAAGCCCGGGTCGAGCAGGTTCTTCTCGGTCTTCTCGGGTGCGGTGGTCATTACTGGCAGGCCTCGCAGGACTCGGGGTTCTCAAGGGAGCAGGCGACGGCGTCGGGCTCGGTCGCCTGCTGCACGGGGACGGTCTTCTCGGGCTGAGCCTGCGCCTGGGCCGCGCGGGCGATGCGGGTCGCCGGGCGGGAGCGCAGGTAGTACGTCGTCTTCAGGCCCGACTTCCAGGCGTACGCGTACATCGAGGAGAGCTTGCCGATGGTCGGCGTCTCCAGGAACAGGTTCAGGGACTGGGCCTGGTCCAGGTACGGGGTGCGGGCGGCGGCCATGTCGATCAGGCCGCGCTGCGGGATCTCCCACGCCGTGCGGTACAGGGCGCGCACCTCCGCCGGGATCCAGGCGAACTCCTGCACCGAGCCGCTGGAGTCGCGCAGCGCCTCACGGGTGCGGGCGTCCCAGACGCCGAGGTCCTTGAGGTCCTGCACCAGGTAGGAGTTGACCTGGAGGAACTCGCCGGACAGCGTCTCGCGCTTGAACAGGTTGGACACCTGCGGCTCGATGCACTCGTACACGCCCGCGATGGACGCGATGGTGGCGGTGGGGGCGATGGCGAGGAGCAGGGAGTTGCGCATGCCGGTCTGGGCGATCCGCTCGCGCAGGGCCGCCCAGCGCTCGGGCCAGCTGAACTCGACGCCGTAGTGGTCCGGGTGCAGCACGCCCCTGGCCGTACGGGTCTTCTCCCAGGCCGGCAGCGGGCCGTTGCGCTCGGCCAGCTCGGCGGAGGCCTCGTAGGCGGCGAGCATGATGCGCTCGGCGATCCGGGTGGACAGCGCCTTGGCCTCGGGCGAGTCGAAGGGCAGCCGCAGCTTGAAGAAGACGTCCTGGAGGCCCATCGCACCCAGGCCGACCGGGCGCCAGCGGGCGTTGGAGCGGCCCGCCTGCTCGGTCGGGTAGAAGTTGATGTCGACGACCCGGTCGAGGAAGGTGACGGCCGTGCGGACGGTCTCGTCCAGCCGCTCCCAGTCGATCGTGCCGGCCGCCGTGTCGACGAACGCGCCGAGGTTCACCGAACCCAGGTTGCAGACCGCCGTCTCGCCGTCGTCCGTGACCTCCAGGATCTCCGTGCAGAGGTTGGAGGAGTGCACGACGTGGCCCGGCTCGGCCGTCTGGTTGGCGGTGCGGTTGGCCGCGTCCTTGAAGGTCATCCAGCCGTTGCCGGTCTGCGCGAGGGTGCGCATCATGCGGCCGTAGAGATCACGGGCCGGGATGGTCTTCTTCGCGAGGCCCGCCTCCTCGGCCTTGCGGTAGGCCGCGTCGAACTCCTCGCCCCACAGGTCGACGAGTTCGGGCACGTCGGCGGGGGAGAACAGCGACCAGGGGGCGTCGGCGTTGACCCGGCGCATGAACTCGTCCGGGATCCAGTGCGCGAGGTTCAGGTTGTGCGTCCGGCGGGCGTCCTCACCGGTGTTGTCCCGCAGCTCCAGGAACTCCTCGATGTCGGAGTGCCAGGTCTCCAGGTAGACCGCCGCCGCGCCCTTGCGCCGGCCGCCCTGGTTCACCGCGGCGACGGAGGCGTCGAGCGTCTTCAGGAACGGCACGATGCCGTTGGAGTGCCCGTTGGTGCCACGGATCAGCGAACCGCGGCTGCGGATGCGGGAGTACGAAAGGCCGATGCCGCCCGCGTGCTTCGACAGCCGGGCCACCTGGTGGTAGCGGTCGTAGATGGAGTCCAGCTCGTCCAGCGGCGAGTCGAGGAGGTAGCAGGACGACATCTGGGGGTGCCGGGTACCGGAGTTGAAGAGCGTGGGGGAGGACGGCAGGTAGTCCAGACGGCTCATCAGCCGGTAGAGCGCGGCGACCTCGTCCAGGGAACGGGGCGTGTCGTCCTCGGCGAGGCCGCAGGCGACGCGCAGCAGGAAGTGCTGCGGCGTCTCGACGACCTTGCGGGTGATCGGGTGCCGCAGGAGGTAGCGGGAGTGCAGGGTACGGAGCCCGAAGTAGCCGAAGCGGTCGTCGGCCTGCTCGTCGATCAGGGCGTCGAGGCGAACCGCGTGGACGCGCACGAACTCGGCGGTGCGGTCGGCGATCAGGCCCTCGCGGTGGCCGACGGCGACCGATCCGGTGAACGAGGTGACGCCCTGGGAGGCGGCCTCCGCGGCGATGCTGATCGTCAGCAGCCGGGCGGCCAGCCTCGAGTAGGCGGGGTCCTCGGAGATCAGGCCCGCGGCCCCCTCCGTGGCCAGCTCGCGCAGCTCCGCGGTGATCTCGGAGGCAGCCCGCGCAGACCGGCCGCGCAGGGCGGCGGCGGCGACCCGGCCGGGGTCGGCGTCGGGCAGGTCGGCGGTCAGCTCGGTCAGGGTCCGCAGCAACGCGGTACCGGGACCGTCGGTCTCCAGCTCGGTGACGGGAACCGGGCCGGCTGGCGCGATGGTCACGTGGGGCTCTCCCTCGCTCGGCGATGGGCCTTGCGGAGGGCAGGGGGCAGCACACGAGCGCGCGGGGCGTCGCGTCCACCGGCCCACTCCACGAGACCCGGACGTCAGGGCACCCGGACCGGACGGCCGGGCACGCTGTCGGCAGGACCTCGGACTGAACGGGCGTGCGCATACGGGTATGCATGCACGCAAGTACACCGTTGCGGGACAGTTCCGGATTCGCACCGGATTCCCCTGCGGCGACAGCGAGCATGAGCATACATCTTGTGCTTACCTGTCACGCCACCCCCAGATGTTGTGTCGGGGCGGTTTCAGAGCGTCAGCTGACAGGCGATCAGGGTGAGATCGTTCCGGTGTGGCACGGGATGCCGGTCCCGCTCGGGTGTACGGACGAAAACCGGAGGTTCGCAGACGTGGTCCCGGGTTGCGGAGCGTGCCCGCACCGGGCTCGGCCTGTCTGCCCGGCTGCGGGTTCCAGCTCTGTCCGTACCCGCCCCGGGGCGGTGTGCCCCGGGGAGAGATCCGCGAGCCGTTCTGCCGCCGGCAACAGGCCCTGCTGCCCGGCAGCGTCCGGCGCCGGCTGCCCCGGGGGCTGCGCAGGAAGACCCCGCTCCGGGTCGGCATGCGGGTCCGTGAACTGGACCGCTTCTGGGACGCGATGGCCAGACGGACGCGGGACTAGGACCCGTCCGGCCGGCCATCGCCTGCCCCTGGGCCACTCAGTGGCCGGCGCCCGCCGTCGCCGAGGGCAGCTCCACCGCCACGCCCGGGTCGCCCGCGTCCGCCGTGTAGTCCTCCGGCTTCGTCTCGTCGATGCCGTCGGGAGCCTTGGCGGCCCTCAGGACGAAGGTCAGCACCACCGTGACGACGACGTTGATCACGAACGCCGTGAGACCGATGTAGCCGATCTCGCCGATGCCCGGGATCTCCTTCGACGAGCCGCCGAAGTGCTTCTGGGTCGGGGACGCCACACCGTACGCGGCGAAGGTGCCGTAGACCATGCCGACCGCCCAGCCGGCGAGCAGGGCCCAGCGGTGGAACCAGCGGGTGAAGAGGCCGCCGACCAGGGCCGGGAACGTCTGGAGGATCCAGATGCCGCCCAGCAGCTGGAAGTTGATGGCGACCGTCTTGTCCATGGTGAGGACGAAGACCAGGGCACCCACCTTCACCAGGAGCGAGACCAGCTTGGAGACCTTCGTCTCCTGCTCGGGCGTCGCGTCCGGCTTGATGAAGTCCTTGTAGATGTTGCGGGTGAAGAGGTTCGCGGCCGCGATCGACATGATGGCCGCGGGCACGAGCGCGCCGATGCCGATCGCCGCGAACGCCACCCCCGCGAACCAGGACGGGAACATGTCCTCGAACAGCTGCGGGATCGCCAGCTGCCCGTTGGTGACCTTGACCCCGGCCGCGATCGCCATGAAGCCGAGCAGCGCCAGCAGACCCAGCATCAGGGAGTACAGCGGCAGGATCGTGGTGTTGCGGCGGATCACCTCACGGCTGCGCGACGACAGCGTCGCCGTGATCGAGTGCGGGTACATGAACAGCGCCAGCGCCGAGCCCAACGCCAGCGTGGCGTACGTCCACTGGCCGGGCTCCGCCGGTGCCAGCGCGCCCCGCGGCTTGCCCGTCGCCGGGTTGGTCTGGCTGAACGCCTCGCCGGCCTTGGCGAAGATGTCGTCGAACCCGCCCAGCTTGATCGGGATGTAGATGATCGCCACCGCGATGACGATGTAGATCAGCGTGTCCTTCACGAACGCGATCAGGGCGGGGGCCCGCAGACCCGAGGAGTAGGTGTAGGCCGCCAGTACGCCGAACGCGATCAGCAGCGGCAGGTCCTTCACGAACCAGTTGGTGTCCTCGCCGCCGCCGACGCCCATCACGTCGAGCACGGCCTGGATGCCGACCAGCTGAAGCGCGATGTACGGCATCGTCGCCAGGATGCCGGTGACGGCGACCGCCAGCGACAGGCCCTTCGAGCCGAACCGGCCCCGCACGAAGTCCGAGGTCGTCACATAGCCGTGCTTGTGGGACACCGACCACAGGCGGGGCAGGAAGGTGAAGATCAGCGGGTAGACGAGGATCGTGTACGGCACCGCGAAGAAGCCGGCCGCACCCGCCGCGTAGATCGCCGCGGGTACGGCGACGAAGGTGTACGCGGTGTACAGGTCGCCGCCGAGCAGGAACCAGGTGACCCAGGTACCGAACGACCGGCCGCCGAGGCCCCATTCGTCGAGGCTGTCGTTCTCGGCCTTGCGCCAGCGCGCGGCCAGGAAGCCCATGACCGTGACGGCCAGGAAGAAGAAGATGAAGACGGCGAGAGCGACGCCGTTCACGCCGTCCTTCACTCCGACGCACCACCCTTCGCGGAAGAAGAGGCGGCGCGGCCGCGCTGGTCACGCTGCCACAGCTTGTACGCGGTCACGGTGAGCGCGGCGGACAGGGGCACCCAGAGCATCTGGTACCAGTAGAAGAAGGGGATCCCGATGAACGCCGGATCCACCTTCGCGTACGACCCCACCCACAGCATGGCCACGAAGGGCGCGATCAGACAGAGGGCGATGGCGACGCGCGCAGGCGTCACCACCGGTTCCCTCGTTTCCTCGTCGGACATCGGCGGCCGTCCCCTCACTCTGATCGCCTTGATCACAGATGTAATGCGCAGGCAATGTAAGTGACGGATAAGCCCAGCGGAAGACCCTCCACAGACCCTCTACTCGGTGGGCTGCTCGCCGGGCTGCTCGACGGCTCTCGACGACTACTCGGTGGGCCGCTTCAGTCGGGCCACGAACTTGTACCGGTCGCCCCGGTACACCGACCGCACCCACTCCACCGGCCGGCCCTCCTGGTCCAGTGAGTGGCGGGAGAGCATCAGCATCGGCAGGCCCACGTCGGTGCCCAGCAGGCCCGCCTCGCGCGGGGTGGCCAGCGAGGTCTCGATGGTCTCCTCGGCCTCGGCGAGCCGGACGTCGTAGACCTCGGCGAGGGCGGTGTACAGCGAGGTGTACTTGACCAGCGACCTGCGCAGGGCCGGGAAGCGCTTCGCCGACAGATGGGTCGTCTCGATGGCCATCGGTTCGCCGTTGGCCATGCGCAGGCGTTCGATGCGCAGCACCCGGACGCCGGCCGTTATGTCGAGCAGGTCGGCGAGGCGGTCGTCGGCGGTGATGTAGCCGATGTCCAGGAGCTGCGAGGTCGGCTCCAGGCCCTGGGCGCGCATGTCCTCGGTGTACGAGGTGAGTTGGAGTGCCTGGGACACCTTCGGCTTGGCGACGAAGGTGCCCTTGCCCTGGATGCGCTCGAGACGGCCCTCGACGACGAGTTCCTGCAGGGCCTGGCGGACGGTCGTGCGCGAGGTGTCGAACTCGGCCGCCAGGGTGCGCTCCGGCGGGACCGGGGTGCCCGGAGACTGTGTCTCCGTGATGTCGAGCAGATGTTTCTTCAGGCGGTAGTACTTGGGCACACGCGCGGTACGGACGGTCGCCCCACCCTCGTTCTCCGCACTGCTGACGTCGGTGCTCATGGCCTGCCTTCCCGGCTGCGGGTGCCGAAATGGCCGACACGCCGTCGGCCGCGGCTCACATCGTGGCACGGACGCGGGGATGCTGCCCCACCGTTCCGTGATCCCTCTGTATACCGGCGCAACCTTTGCTGGTCTAGTCCACCAGGGCAAATGGTCTACCGGAGCGGCACCCTCCGGGGCCCGGGTTTTCGAGGGCTTCTTACTTAAAGGTTCCTGCATATGTAGGTCCCATAACGGCTGTTCGGAGGGGGTTCGGCCACCCTTGACAGGCTTATTGGTCTGAGCCAAGCTCTGCGCACTGGTCTACACCATTGGTCCAGATCGAGTTCCCGGCCCGTGGGCGGGGGGTGTGGCATCCCTGAGGAGGATGGCGTGAAGCGCAAGCTGATAGCCGCGATCGGTATCGCGGGCATGATGGTCTCCATCGCGGCGTGCGGGGACGACAGTGGCAGCGGGGACTCGAAGGGCGCCGACGCCAAGGAGCTGACGGTCTGGCTCACCGTCGACGCGCAGAACAACTGGCCCGATCTCGTGAAGGCCGCCGACGCGGCGGTGACGAAGGCGCACCCCGGCGTCAAGATCAACCACGAGTACTACGGCTGGCCGGACAAGAACGCCAAGCTGGACGCGGTTCTCGCCACCGACAAGGCCCCCGACGTCGTCGAGATGGGCAACACCGAGATGCTCGGCTACATGGTCAAGGGTGCCTTCGCTCCCCTCGACACCGCCGAGTTCGACAACTCCTCCGCCTGGCTCGACGGCCTCAAGGCCTCGGTGACCTACGACGGCAAGACCTACGGCGTCCCGTACTACGCGGGCGGCCGGGTCGCCAACTGGCGCAAGGACCTCTTCGCCTCGGCGGGCGTCAAGACCACGCCGAAGACGTACACCGAGCTGACCGCCGCCCTGGACAAGGTCCAGAAGAAGGAGGGCGACAAGTTCTCCGCCTGGTACCAGCCCACCCGTGACTGGTACGCGGCCATGTCCTTCGTCTACGACGCCGGCGGCTCGATCGCCAAGGAGGACGGCGGCCAGTGGAAGGCCAACCTGTCCTCGCCCGAGTCGATCAAGGGCCTCACCGAGTTCAAGAACGTCCTCGACAAGTACATGCACGGCGACAAGACCAAGGACGAGTCCGACCGTTACATCGTCTACGGCCAGGGCAAGTCCGGCATGATCTTCGCCCCCGCCTGGGAGGGCGCGACCGCCGCGGCGAAGGAGAACGACAAGACCGGCAAGCTCGCGAACAACGTCGAGAACTTCGTGATGCCCGGCCCGTCCGGCAAGAACCTCCCCGTCTTCCTGGGCGGCTCCGACCTCGCCGTCCCGGTGAAGTCGGACGCGCAGGCCCTCGCCGCCGAGTGGATCAACGCCTTCACCGGCCCGTCCGGCCAGAAGGGCCTGATCGCCAAGGGCAACCTGCCCAACAACAAGACCGACCTCGCGACCCTCAAGAGCGACCCGGCCACCGCGGTCCCGGCCACCGCCGCCGAGTCCAACTGGTTCGTCCCGATGGCTCCCGGCTGGGGCCAGGTCGAGAAGGCCCAGGTGCTGCAGACCATGCTGCAGAGCATCGGCACCGGCAAGAAGACGGTCGAGGCCGCCGCGAAGGACGCGGACGCCGCGATCGACAAGGTCATCAACACCAAGTGACCTGAGGGCAGGGCCCCGTCGACCCCGGAGGGCTTCATCGGGGCGGGGCCCTGCCTCCCGTACGACCCGTACGGGGCTTCGCCTTCGTACGACCCGAGGGACCGCTGAGGAGCGCGCGGATGAGTGCCGCAGACACGACCACTGCCAAAGTGCCGCCGACGCGGCAGTCGCCACCACCACCGCCCGCGGGCGGACCCGGCGCGAAGAGACCACGCGGCGGCCGCGGTTCCCGCGGGGCCACGACCCCCTGGCTGCTCCTCGCCCCCTGCCTGCTGGTCCTCGCCCTGGTGATGGGCTATCCGCTGGTCCGGCTGGTCACCCTCTCCTTCCAGAAGTTCGGGCAGTCCCAGCTGTGGGGCTTCCAGCCGGCCGAGTCGGTCGGGTTCGACAACTTCTCCGGAGTCCTGGGCGACGGCGAGTTCTGGCAGGTCGTCATCCGCACGATCGTCTTCGCGGCCGGCTGCGTGATCTTCACGATGGTCATCGGCATGCTGATCGCGCTGCTCCTCCAGCGGGTCTCCGGCTGGGTGAAGACCCTCGTGAACATCGCGCTCGTGGCGAGCTGGGGCATGCCGGTCATCGTCGCCACCACCGTCTTCAAGTGGCTGTTCGACGCCGACTACGGCATCCTCAACGCGGTCCTGAGCAGGCTGCCGGGCGTCGAGCTGATCGGCCACAACTGGTTCGCCAGCGGACCGCAGGGGCTGGCGGTCATCATGCTCCTCGTCGTCTGGGGCGCCGTGCCCTTCGTGGTCATCACCCTCAGCGCCGGCCTCACCCAGGTCCCGGCCGAACTGGAGGAGGCCGCCCGCCTCGACGGCGCGGGCGCCTGGGGCGTCTTCCGGTACGTCACCCTGCCCATCCTCAAGCCGATCATCGTGATGCTCACGACCCTGTCGGTCATCTGGGACATGGGCGTGTTCCCCCAGGTCTTCGTCATGCGCAACGGACACCCGGAAGCCGAGTTCCAGATCCTGACGACGTACTCCTACGACCGCGCCTTCGTCGTCAACGACTACGGACAGGGTTCGGCGATCGCCCTGATCACCGTGCTGCTGCTGCTCGGTGTGGTCGCCGTCTACATGCGCCAGATGCTGAAGATCGGAGAGGTCGAATGAGTGCCGTTGCCTCCGGGGCGAGCCGGGCGGGAAGCCGGTCCGGGCGCCGCAGGTCGAAGTCCGGCTGGAACCTCCTCGGCGTGCTCGTCTTCGTCGTCGCGGGCTTCCCCGTCTACTGGATGCTCAACACCGCGTTCAAGCCGGCGAAGGACGCGATCGACCCGGACCCGAGCCTGTTGCCGACGGGACTCACCCTCGACAACTTCAGCCGCGCGCTGCACATCGCCGACTTCTGGGGCCCGGTGGGCCGCAGCCTGCTCGTCTCCCTGGCGGTCGTGGCGATCGGCGTCGTCGTCGGCATGCTGGCCGCCCTGGCCATCTCCCGGTTCGCCTTCCGCGGCCGCAAGATCGTGATCGTGGGCATCCTGGCCGTCCAGATGGTCCCGCTCGTCGCCATGATCATCCCGGTCTTCCTGCTCCTGAACGACCTGGGTCAGTACGACAAGCTGACCGGCCTGATCCTCACGTACCTGACCTTCATCCTTCCCTTCACGGTGTGGACGCTGCGCGGCTTCATCGTCAACATCCCGAAGGAGCTGGAGGAGGCCGCGATGGTCGACGGCTGCTCCCGCACCGGGGCCTTCGTCCGGGTGGTCTTCCCCCTGCTGGCGCCGGGCATGGTCGCCACCTCGGTCTACGGCTTCATCCAGGCCTGGAACGAGTACCTCTACGCCCTGATGCTGCTCAGCCAGAAGAACCAGACGGCCACCGTGTGGCTCAGCAACTTCTCCACCAAGCACGGCACCGAGTACGCCCCGATGATGGCCGGCGCCACCATGATGGCGCTACCGATCGTCGCCCTGTTCCTCCTCGTCCAGCGCAAGATGGCCGCGGGGCTGACCGCGGGCGCCGTGAAGGGATAACGCCCCCGATGACGACAATCGCCAGCGGCACGGACACTCTCACCCGTGACGCCCTGACGGTCCTCCAACCCGGCTTCCCCGGCACCACCGCCCCCGACTGGCTGCTGCGCCGCCTGGGCGAGGGGCTGGCGTCGGTGGGTCTGTTCGGCCGGAACATCGCCTCGCCGCAGCAACTCGCCTCGTTGACCGCGCAGTTGCGCGCGGAGCGGGACGACGTCCTGGTCGCGATCGACGAGGAGGGCGGAGACGTCACGCGCCTGGAGGTGCGCACCGGCTCCAGCTTCCCCGGCAACCACGCGCTGGGCGCGGTGGACGACGTCTCGCTCACGCTGGAGGTCGCCGCGGAGCTGGGCCGCCGCCTCGCGGAGTGCGGCGTCAACCTCAACTGGGCGCCCTCCGCCGACGTGAACTCCAACCCCGCGAACCCGGTCATCGGGGTCCGTTCGTTCGGCGCCGACCCCGGCCTGGTCGCCCGGCACACCGCCGCCTACGTCACCGGCCTCCAGTCGGCGGGCGTGGCGGCCTGCACCAAGCACTTCCCCGGGCACGGCGACACGGCCGTCGACTCCCACCACGCGCTCCCGCGCATCGACGCCGATCCCGCGGTCTTGACGGAACGCGAACTGACCCCGTTCCGCGCCGCCATCGCCGCCGGCACCCGCGCCGTGATGAGCGCGCACATCCTGGTCCCCGCCCTGGACCCGGCCCGGCCGGCGACCCTGTCCCCGCGCATCCTCACCACCCTGCTCCGCGAGGAACTCGGCTACGACGGCCTGATCGTCACCGACGGCATGGAGATGCAGGCCGTCGCCGCGACCTACGGCATCGAGCGCGGCAGCGTCCTCGCCGTCGCGGCCGGCGCCGACGCCATCTGCGTGGGCGGCGGCCTGGCGGACGACGAGACGGTACGCCGCCTGCGTGACGCCCTGGTCACGGCCGTCCGCACGGGCGAGCTCCCCGAGCAACGCCTCGCGGACGCGGCGCAGCGGGTGCGGGCACTGGCCCGCTGGACGGCTTCGCGGAGCACGGCCGCGGCCGGCCCCGACGAGGCAACGGCGCGCGCGGGCCGCAGTGCCGGACGGGCCGATGTCGGGCTGATCGCCGCCCGCCGGGCACTGCGCCTCACCGGCGACGACGTCTTCACCCCGCTCACCGACCCGCCGTACGTCGCCGCGCTCACCCCGGTCGCGAACATCGCCGTCGGCGACGAGACCCCCTGGGGCGTGGCCGCGGAGCTGGGCCGGCTGCTGCCGGGGACGGAGACCGGCAGCTTCGCGGGCGCGGACGCGGGACACGCGGCGCTGACAGCGGCGGGCGAGCGGCGGATCGTGGCGGTGGTCCGCGACGAGCACCGGCACCCCTGGATGACGGCGGCCCTCGACACCCTCCTCACGGCGCGCCCGGACACGGTCGTCGTCGAGATGGGCGTCCCCCAGGCCCCGCCCCGCGGCGCCCTGCACATCGCCACCCACGGCGCGGCCCGGGTGTGCGGCCGCGCGGCGGCGGAGGTCATCGCGGCCGGCACGCACGCCTGAGCGCCACCAAGACGAAGGCGCCGGACTCCTGAAGAGGAGTCCGGCGCCTTCGTCGTCGGCGGTGGTGACGGTGCCCTCAGATGCCCTGCCACGCCGGCTTGGCGGCGTACGTGTGCCGGAAGTACTCCGCGAGCTTCAGCTTGGACGCGGCGGCCTCGTCGACGACGACCGTGGCGTGCGGGTGCAGCTGGAGCGCGGAGGCCGGGCACACCGCGGCGACCGGCCCCTCGACGGTGGCCGCGACGGCGTCCGCCTTGCCCTCCCCGGTGGCGAGCAGCACCAGGTGCCGGGCCTCCAGGATCGTGCCGATGCCCTGCGTGATCACGTGGTGCGGGACCTGCTCGATGTCGCCGTCGAAGAAGCGCGCGTTGTCGACGCGGGTCTGCTCGGTCAGCGTCTTGATCCGGGTGCGCGAGGCCAGCGAGGAGCACGGCTCGTTGAAGCCGATGTGCCCGTCGGTGCCGATCCCGAGCAGCTGGAGGTCCACTCCGCCGGCCGCGGCCAGCGCGCGGTCGTACGCCTCGCACGCGGCCTGTACGTCCGTGGCGGTGCCGTCCGGCCCGAGGAAGGCCTCCATGCCGATGCCCAGTGGTTCCAGCACCTCGCGTCGCAGCACCGAACGGTAGGACTCGGGGTGCTCGGCGGGCAGGCCCACGTACTCGTCGAGCTGGGCGATCCGCGCCCGCGCGGTGTCCACCGATCCGGAGCGCGCCTTGGCCGCCAGTGCCTGGTAGACGGGCAGCGGGGTGGAGCCGGTGGCCACACCGAGCAGGGCGTCCGGCTTGCGCCGCAGGAGCTGCGCCATGGCCTCGGCGATGAGCTCGCCGCCCGAGCGGGCGTCCGCAACGATGACAACTTCCACGCTGGCCTGCCGTTCTGAGAGGGGCACGGGGGGCCCGGAAGGGCTATGTGGTTTAGACCAATCTATGGGGTCAATCTAACAGAGTCGACGGTGTCCGTCTCGGGGCGCGGGAGGGGGAGGAGGGCCGCTCCGGGAGCGGATCGCGGAAAATGCCGCGCATAACTGGCCCCGCGCGGGAACCCGCACAGGCTAGGCTGCGTTGTGGATGTCAGAGCGTCCGCATACCCACGACAACGAACGACCTTCCACGCATGGACACCCCTAGTGGTCTAGTCCACAATGGAGGGGAGTGCGACACAGAACCTCCGTCTTCCCCGCACAGGAGGGCGGACCGAGGACCCGGAGCTCTCTGCCCTGACTGCCCCGGTTCCTCACCCTTCGGTCGACGGGACCGCACACCCCGCGGCCGATATTGCTCCGGGCTGCGGTGCCGGGAGGGCTGAGGGTCCCTCTCAGGCGCCGCGGCCCGCGGGTGTTTCCGGGCCCGGGTGCCCCGCACGGCCGACCGAGCGCCGCCGACAGGTTTAGGCCCCGCACAGACCCACGGGTACGCTCGCACACGTGCCCTCCATGAACGAACTCGTACGCCAGCACACCGCACTCGACGACTCCGACCTCGAGTGGCTCCACCTGCTGGTCTCGGAGTGGCAGCTGCTCTCCGACCTCTCCTTCGCCGACCTGGTCCTGTGGGTCCCCACCCGGGACGGCACCCGCTATGTCTCGGTCGCCCAGATGCGGCCCAACACCGGCCCGACCTCCTACCAGGACGACATGGTCGGCCACCTCGTCCCGCGCGGCCGCCGTCCGCTGCTCGACGCCGCCCTGGACGAGGGCCGGATCGTGCGTGAGGGCGACCCGGAGTGGCGCGAGGAGGTCCCCGTACGGGTCGAGTCGATCCCCGTACGGCGTGAGGGCCGCGTCCTGGGGGTCATCGCCCGCAACACCAATCTGCTCACCGTGCGCACCCCCAGCCGCCTGGAGCTCACCTACCTCCAGAGCGCCTCCGACCTGGCACAGATGATCGCGGCCGGCTCCTTCCCGTTCCCCAACCAGCAGATGGACATGGACGCCGCCCCGCGAGTCGGCGACGGCCTGATCCGTGTCGACGGCGACGGAATCGTCCAGTACGCCTCCCCGAACGCGCTGTCGGCCTACCACCGCATGGGCCTCGCCTCCGACCTGGTCGGCCAGCACCTCGGCCTGACCACCGCCGAACTCGCCCCGACCCGGGGTCCGGTGGACGAGGCGCTCGCCAAGGTCGCCAGCGGCTGGGCGCCCCGCGAGTTCGAGATCGAGGCCAAGGACGGGGTCATCCAGTTCCGGGCGATCCCGCTCAAGCCCAAGGGCACCCGCATCGGCGCGCTCGTGCTGCTCCGTGACGTCACCGAACTACGCCGTCGCGAGCGTGAGTTGATCACCAAGGACGCGACCATCCGGGAGATCCACCACCGGGTGAAGAACAACCTCCAGACGGTGGCGGCCCTGCTGCGCCTCCAGGCCCGGCGTATCGAGTCCGAGCGCGGCCGGGAGGCATTGGAGGAGGCGGTCCGCCGGGTCGGTTCGATCGCCATCGTGCATGAGACGCTGTCTCAGAATCTGGATGAACGGGTGGAGTTCGACGAGATCGCCGACCGGGTGCTGGCGATGGTCGCCGAGATCTCGCCGGGCAAGGTCGCCGGCCGGCGCAGCGGACGCTTCGGCATCCTGGACGCCGAGGTCGCCACCCCGCTGTCCATGGTCCTCACCGAGATCCTGCAGAACGCCCTGGAGCACGGCTTCGTCGAGGGCGACACCGGCACGGTCGAGGTGTCCGCGGTCCGCGGCGGCACCACCAAGGAGACGCGTCTCCTGGTCACCGTCCAGGACGACGGCGTCGGACTGCCCGAGGGCTTCGACCCGCACACCTCCGGCAACCTCGGCCTCCAGATCGTACGGACGCTGGTGGAAGGCGAGTTGGGCGGAACCTTCGACATGGTTCCGGGCCCCGAGCGCGGAACCCAGGTGATCCTGGACATCCCGGTGCGCGCACAGAAGTAACAGAAGTGGCGGGCACGCGACAGCGGGGGCAGACGGCGTGGGCGGACGGCGTGGGCAGACCGCGGGCGCACAGCAAGAAGCCCCGGACCGTTCAGGGGTCCGGGGCTCGAATGCTCGTTGCCAGCTTGTGCTGCGCATCGGGGGTACTGCGCGCTGCGGCTCGGGGGCGGGAGATGCGTACTCGCTGTACGCGCCGCCAAGCTCAGGCTTGCGGGGCGGGTGTTGTCAGGCGGAAGCCTGACGGGCCCGGTTGCGGGCGGCGCGGCGCTTCATCGCACGACGCTCGTCCTCGCTGAGGCCACCCCAGACGCCGGAGTCCTGGCCGGACTCGAGCGCCCACTGCAGACACTGCTCCATAACCGGGCAGCGACGGCAGACGGCCTTGGCTTCCTCGATCTGCAGCAGCGCAGGACCGGTGTTGCCGATGGGGAAGAAGAGCTCGGGGTCTTCCTCGCGGCAAACGGCGTTGTGACGCCAGTCCATGGCTGCTACCTCTCCTTGGTATTACGTGCAAGTTGCTTGTGAATGTGAACGCTTTCACGAATCCCTCAACAAGTGAAGGGCCACCAGCCAGGTTCCCTGGCGCGGTCCTGTTGTTTGAAGAGGGGTTCCGGTGATCAGTGGATGCCGGTGTTGCGGGCTGTCCCGATCGCCACGTAGAGACTCGCAAACCTCAGCGGCGGATACAACCCCTTCCGGAAAGTTTTTTTTGATTCCTCGGTGTCGACTAGGTCACAGCCGTACTTCCATGGGGTGGACCCTGGCCTAAACGTTCGAGTGAAAGGACTTCAGCCCTTTCTGCTCACACAATCACACGCAGTGCACGGCGTACGCCTGTGAACGTCACGCTTGTTCGTAGCCCCAGGTGGTCACCGTCCATCTGAAGGGGCAAAGGGACCTTCGAATGCAAGGTGAACTGGTCCAGATCGTGCAGGGAGACGGCATGCTTGCCGTGCGGTCCCCGTTCGGGGGACGAAGTGAGCAACTGGGTGCCATATCGGGCAACCGAGGCCGTGGACAGACGGCTGAGACCCAGTACGTCGAGCCCTGTATCGAACGAGGCCTTAGGCGACGCGTACACCGGGCGATTGCCCAGATAGGTCCACGGAGCCGTGTTGCAGACTATGGACAGCACCAAATCGGTCACCGGTTCGGCACCCGGACGCTCCAGGGTGATCGACCCGTGCCGGCGTTGTGACTCACCCAACAACTGGCGCATGGCCTGACGGATGTAAAGAGCGTGGGTGGATCTCCTGCCGCGCTCGCGCTGCTGCTCCACCCGCCCCACCACTCCGGCGTCGAAGCCCAGCCCGGCGTTGAACGTGAACCAGCGCGAGGGCACCGCCTCGTCCTCCGTGCCCGGCGTACCCGCCGCGAGGCCGAGTCCGACCGTACGCTCACTGCCCTCACGCAGGGCGTCCAGCAGCGCGCCGGTGGCTTCCACCGGATCGTTGGGCAGCCCCAGGGCGCGGGCGAAGACGTTGGTGGAACCGCCCGGGACCACCGCTATACCGGGCAGGTTCTCCGGATCGGGGCCGGCGTGCAGGAGGCCGTTGACCACCTCGTTGACCGTGCCGTCGCCGCCGAGGGCCACCACCAGGTCGACGTTTCCGCTGTCCGCTGCCTGCCGGCCCAGGTCACGCGCGTGTCCGCGGTACTCGGTGGTGACCGCTTCGAGCTTCATCTCGCTCGCGAGCGCGTGGATGAGGACGTCACGCGTCCGTGCACTCGTAGTGGTTGCCGCCGGATTGACCACGAGAAGTGCACGCATGAGTTGCAGCGTACCTACTGGGTGGTACCGGGCACAGGCCGAGGTGGGGATCGGGTAAGAGATCGCGGAGTGAGCCTCGACACGAGCGCCGCGCCTTCGCGCGCGGGTGGCCAGGGGCCCGCTCAGAGGTGCGGGCTACCCTTCTGGGGTGAGCAGTGACGAGACTTCCGCCGCCCCGGAAACCGCCGGACCCCGCCCGCGTCGGCTGACGTACGCCGCCGCGCTCGTCGCCCTGGAGGGGCTGGCGCTGGTCGTCGGCGGGGTGTGCATGCTCGCCCTGGGGATCGGCGGCGACCCGGGCGACCGTCAGCAGGCCGTCACCGGCGGAGTCACGCTGATCGTGCTCGCGCTGCTGCCGCTGCTCGCCGCCCGCGGGCTGCTGGGTCTGCGCAGCTGGAGCCGGGGACCCGCCGTCATCACCCAGATCATGGCGCTTCCGGTGGCCTACAACCTCCTGCAGGCCGACAGCCTGGCCATCCCGGCGGGCATCGCGCTCGCGGCCACCGCCGTCGCCTCGCTCGTCCTGATCGTCAACGGCGAGACGACCCGGGCCCTCGGGATCCGGGGGCCGGGCCGCGCATCGGAGTAGGCCGGTTTCGCCGCCGCTCCTCCGTACCGCTGGTACCGCTATTCCTCGACGAGCAGTTTCTCCCGCAGCTGGGCCAGCGTGCGGGCCAGCAGGCGCGAGACGTGCATCTGCGAGATGCCGACCTCCTGCGCGATCTGCGACTGGGTCATGTTGCCGAAGAAGCGCAGCAGCAGGATCCGCTTCTCGCGCGGCGGGAGGTCCTCCAGGAGCGGCTTGAGGGACTCCCGGTACTCGACGCCCTCCAGCGCCTCGTCCTCCGCGCCGAGGGTGTCCGCGACCGCCGGCGACTCGTCGTCGGTGTCGGGCACGTCCAGGGAGAGGGTGGAGTACGCGTTGGCGGACTCCAGGCCCTCCAGGACCTCCTCCTCCGAGATCGCCAGCTTCTCGGCGAGCTCGTGGACCGTGGGGGAGCGGCCGTGCTGCTGCGACAGCTCGGCCGTCGCCGTGGTCAGCGCCAGGCGCAGCTCCTGGAGCCGGCGCGGCACCCGCACCGCCCAGCCCTTGTCACGGAAGTGGCGCTTGATCTCGCCGACGACCGTCGGGGTCGCGTACGTGGAGAACTCCACGCCGCGCTCCGGGTCGAAGCGGTCGACCGACTTGATCAGGCCGATGGTCGCGACCTGGGTGAGGTCGTCCAGCGGCTCGCCACGGTTGCGGAAGCGCCGCGCGAGGTGCTCGACGAGCGGCAGATGCATGCGGACCAGCTGGTTGCGCATCTCCGCGTACTCGGCACTGGTGTTCTCGAGCTTGCGCAGCTCGATGAACATCGCCCGTGCGCCGCTGCGGTCCCCCGGCGCGGGGGGTACCGGCACGGGGGTGGCCGGCACAGGGGCGGCCACCGGTGGTTCGTGCTGCGTGCCCGGCACGCTCTGTTCGCCGTCTCGCTGGTGCTCGCTCATTGTCCCGCCCGTCGCCCTCTGTCGAGCCCTCGCCTCTGCTCGGCCCGGGGGCGAGCCCCCGATCCGCCTCTCCCGAGGCGAGCCCTGCACGGCACCTTCCGGCAGGCCCGCCTGCGCGGAGACCGAGTCGTCCTCCGGATGCGGCCGGGCCTGCTCGGGAATGCCGTCGATGCCGTCCGCCATGCGGCGGGAACCGTCCGGAGAGACTGGAATCTCGGCGTTCTCGGCCGGCAGCTCCCGTGTGCCGCGCTCTTCGTCCCGCACCGGCCCGTCCCCGTTCCTCACGCCGGCCCGGGTCCCGCGCCGCGTTGTTTGTAGAGACTGATCGTCACGGTCTTGTCCTCGTCGACGGCGGAGGACACCTTGCCCGCGAGGGCGGACAGGACGGTCCAGGCGAAGGTGTCCCGTGAGGGGGCGTGCCCGTCCGTGGTCGGCGCGGAGACGGTGACCTCCAGCGAGTCGTCGACGAGTCGGAACACGCAACTGAGTACCGAGCCGGGCACGGCCTGCTGGAGCAGGATCGCGCAAGCCTCGTCCACCGCGATGCGCAGGTCCTCGATCTCGTCCAGGGTGAAGTCCAAACGGGCCGCGAGGCCGGCCGTGGCCGTCCGCAGCACCGACAGGTAGGCACCCGCAGCCGGCAGCCGGACTTCCACGAAGTCCTGGGTCGCGGGCTCGCCTGCGATCTGGGACACCCTCACCTCCAAGGTGGTACAAGCTTTTCGGGGCCGAGGGTCGCCCCCCGGGGTAACGCGTGTGTGGTGCAGCGGTGACGCTATCGCGCTCTCAAGTTTCTGTCCCCGGGACCCCAACCCCTTGGCGTCACTCACAGTAAAGCTGTGAACACGCTCCGTGTCTATAGGTCGGTCGGCCCAAATGGGAACAGGGCGCGCCGGGTTGACGTACCCAGGCGTCAGATGGTCGAACCGTACCCGCCGGACGGCCGGGGCGTCATGGTCTCCTCATACGGGGCTCCTCAAACGAGGACATGGTCGACGAAGCACCAGCGCCAGTTCTCGCCGGGTTCGAAGGTCCGCATCACCGGGTGACCCGACTCCTTGTGGTGCGCCGTGGCGTGCCGGCTCGGCGAGGAGTCGCAGCAGCCGACGTGGCCGCAGCTCAGGCACAGCCGAAGTTGCACCGGGTGGGTGCCGTCCCGCAGGCACTCCGGACACGTCTCGCCGAGCGGGACGGGTTCCGGGTGGGGCAGCGCGTCGGCGTGCGTGCACTGTTTCATGATTGCCAGATTACGACGGGCGTGCGGACGACCGCGCGGAAAAACGAGGGCGGGCTGGACATGGACGTGATGCCACTGCTGTTGCTGGTGGCCGGCAGTGCGGCTTTCGCGGCGGCGGCCCGGCGCACCCCGGTGCCCGCGCCGCTGCTGCTGGTGGCCGTCGGCCTGCTGGTGTCCTATGTCCCGGGGGTGCCCGACTACACCCTGGACCCGGACGTCGTGCTGCCGCTCCTGCTGCCGCCGCTGCTGTACACGTCGGCCACCGACAGCTCCTATCTCGACCTGCGCGCCCAGCTGCGGCCGGTGGCCCTGCTGTCGGTCGGGTACGTGCTCTTCGCGACCTTCGTCGTCGGCTGGGCGGCCTATCTGATCGTCCCCGGGCTGCCGCTGACGGCAGCGCTGGTGCTGGGCGCCGTGGTGGCGCCGCCGGACGCGGTCGCGGCCACGGCGGTGGCCCGCCGGGTCGGCCTGCCGTCACGGATCACCACGATCCTCCAGGGCGAGTCGCTGCTGAACGACGCCACCGCGATCACCGCCTACAAGGTGGCCCTCGCGGTCGTGGTCGGCGAAGGCGCGTCCTGGGCCGGCGGTATCGAGGAGTTCCTGGTGGCGGCGGTCGGCGGGACCGCCGTCGGCCTGATCCTGATGGCCCCGCTGCACTGGCTTCGCACCCACCTCAAGGAACCCCTGCTCCAGAACACGCTCTCCCTGCTGATCCCCTTCGTCGCCTACGCGGCGGCCGAGCAGTTCCACGCCTCCGGCGTCATCGCGGTGGTCGTCGTCGCGCTCTACCTGGGTCACCGCGCGTGGGAGGTCGACTTCGCGACCCGCCTCCAGGAGGAGGCCGTGTGGAAGATGGTCGCCTTCGTCCTGGAGTCGGCGGTCTTCGCACTGATCGGCCTCCAGCTCCCGGTCGTCCTCAAGGGCCTCGGCGCCTACGAGGGTGTGGACGCCGCCTGGTACGCCGTCGCGCTGTTCCTCGTGGTCGTGGCGACGCGCTTCCTGTGGGTGTACCCGGCGACCTTCCTGCCCCGGCTGCTGTCGGCGCGTATCCGCGCGCGGGAGGAGAATCCGACCTGGCGGGGGCCGATCGTCATCGCCTGGGCCGGCATGCGAGGCGTGGTCTCGCTCGCCATCGCCTTCTCCATCCCGCTCACCGTGGACCACGGCGACGCGCCCTTCCCGTACCGCAATCTGATCCTCTTCCTCACCTTCACGACGGTCATCGGCACCCTGGTGGTGCAGGGGCTGAGCCTGCCGCCGCTGATCCGCCTGCTGAAGTTCCCCGAGCCCGACCCGCAGGCCGCGACGCTCGCCGAGGCCAATGCCCAGGCGCAGGCCTCCCGCGTCGCCGAGGAGCGCCTGGACGCGCTGCTGTCCGACGAGCGCAACGCGCTGCCGCCGCCGCTCGCCGACCGTCTGCGCAGCGTCCTGGAGCGGCGCCGCAACGCCGTCTGGGAGCGCCTCGGCCAGGTCAACCCGGTCACCGGCGAGACCGTCGACGACACCTACCGGCGTCTGTCGCGCGAGATGATCAGCGCCGAGCGCGAGATGTTCGTCCGGCTACGGGACGGCCGCTACATCGACGACGAGATGCTGCGCACGCTGCTGCGCCGGCTGGACCTGGAGGAGGCGGCGGCGTTCCGGGAGACGGCGTAGGCGCGGCCGTCCGCCGCCTCACGGGAACGGGCGTCCGGTGATCACGGCCGTCACGGTCGTCCCGCGCGCGAAGGCGCCCTCCTCGGCCAGGGCGACAAGGCCGTAGAGCGACTTGGCGACATAGAGACGTTCCACCGGCACTCCGTGGCGTCGCTCGAAGTCCGCCGCGAAGGTGTCGAGCTCGGGGGTGACCCGGGCGTAGCCGCCGAAGTGGAAGCGTTCGTCGAGCCGCCACTCGCCCCGTCGGCCGCCGAACGCCTCTTCCTGCAGCGCCTGTATCCCGTCACCCAGGAAGCCACCTCTGAGGACCGGTATGCCCAGGGCCCGCTGGCCGGGGGCGAGGCCGGCCGCCAGGCCGGCGAGGGTCCCGCCGGTGCCACATGCGAGGGCGACGACGTCGGTGCGGTCCCGCAGCTCCTCGCCGAGCGCGCGGCAGCCGCGGACCGCCGCCGCGTTGCTGCCGCCCTCGGGCACGACGTACGCGTCCCGTGCGCCGACTGTGTCCAGCAGCTTCCCGAGCACGTCCGGCTCGGTCTTGCGGCGGTAGGCCGAGCGGTCCAGGAAGTGCAGACGCATGCCGTCGGCCGCGCACCGGGCCAGGGACGGGTTCAGCGGCCGGCCGGCCAGTTCGTCGCCGCGCACCACGCCCACCGCGGGCTGCCCCAGCAGACGGCCGGCTGCGGCCGTGGCCCGCAGGTGGTTGGAGTAGGCGCCCCCGAAGGTGAGGAGCGTGCGTCCCGCCGCCTCTTCCAGGTTGGGCGCGAGCTTGCGCCACTTGTTGCCGATCAGCTCGGGGTGGATCAGGTCGTCCCGCTTCAGCAGCAGCCGGACGCCGTACCGCCCGAACCGGTCGTCGGACACTTCCTGGAGGGGAGAGGGCAGGCGGGGGCGGAGGTCGGTCACCCGCTCATTGTCGAACACCGTTCGGTGAAACGTACTTCTTCCCTGCCCACGTAGATCCATTCCCGCTCGTTCGGGTAATAGCACGAGCACACACCGTGATGGAAGGCTTGCCGCGTGAACGAAGTGCATCGGCGCAGTTCGGCGTCCGTGCATGAATCGGGAGGGCATTTCTCATGTCGGTAGGCGAAGAGGTCCGCGCGGATTCGGGCAAGCCGCAGCAGAGTCTCGGCACCGCGGCCGCGCGGAACCTGGCCACCACGACCAAGTCCGCACCGCAGATGCAGGAGATCAGTTCCCGCTGGCTGCTGCGGAATCTGCCCTGGGTGGATGTGCAGGGCGGTACGTATCGGGTCAACAGGCGTCTGACGTACGCGGTGGGCGACGGACGCGTCACGTTCGTGAAGACCGGCGACCGTGTCGAGGTCATCCCGGCCGAGCTGGGCGAACTGCCCGCGCTCCGCTCCTACGAGGACGAGGAGGTGCTCGGGGAACTCGCCCAGCGCTGCCGGCAGCGGGAGTTCGGCCCGGGCGAGGTCATCGCCTCCTTCGGCAGCCAGAGCGAAGAGGTCTACCTGCTGGCGCACGGCCGCGTCGAGAAGGTCGGCACCGGCCCCTACGGCGACGACCAGGTGCTCGGCGTCCTGGCGGACGGCGCGTACTTCGGTGACCAGGCGCTGCTCGACGCGGACGCCATCTGGGAGTACACGGCCCGCGCGGACACGGCCTGCACGGTGCTGATCCTGGCCCGGCAGGACGTCGAGCAGGTCGCGGAGCGTGCCGAATCCCTGCGCGAGCACCTCCAGCAGCTGCGCGCGATCCCCGAGCAGCGCACCAACAAGTACGGCGAGAAGGAGGTCGACCTCGCCGCCGGTCACGCCGGCGAGCCGGACATCCCGCACACGTTCGTGGACTACGACGCCCGGCCGCGCGAGTACGAACTGAGCATCGCCCAGACCGTCCTGCGCATCCACTCGCGCGTGGCCGATCTGTACAACCAGCCGATGAACCAGACCGAGCAGCAGTTGCGGCTGACGGTCGAGGCGCTCAAGGAGCGCCAGGAGCACGAGCTCGTCAACAACCGCGAGTTCGGGCTGCTGCACAACTGCGAGTACGACCAGCGGCTCCAGCCGCACGACGGCGTGCCCAGCCCCGACGACCTCGACGAACTGCTCAGCAGGCGGCGCGGCACCAAGATGCTGCTCGCCCATCCGCGCGCGATCTCCGCGATCGGCCGTGAGCTCAACAAGCGCGGGCTCGTCCCCGAGACGATCGACGTCGGCGGCAACCGGATCCCGACCTGGCGCGGGGTGCCGATCTACCCGTGCAACAAGATCCCGGTCACCGAGGCCCGCACCAGCTCCATCATCGCGCTGCGCCTGGGCCAGGAGGACCAGGGCGTCATCGGCCTGCGCCAGTCCGGCATCCCGGACGAGATCGAGCCGAGCCTGTCCGTGCGGTTCATGGGCATCAACGAACAGGCCATCATCAAGTACCTGGTCACGGCCTACTACTCGGCCGCGGTCCTGGTGCCGGACGCGCTGGGCGTCCTGGAGAACGTCGAGATCGGCCGCTGGCGGTGACTTCCGCCATCAGGCGGTACCGGGGTGAGACGCGCGAAAGGCGGAGGCCCATCGGCAGCCAGGGCGACAGCGGTCCGGGGCCCGCCGACGGGCACGACGCGGCGGTGATCCTGGAGCGCTCCCGGGCGTCGGTCGACCCCGAACTGCGCCAGGCCATCGACACGTTGCCCGGCTCCATGCGCCGGGTCGCGCTCTACCACTTCGGCTGGGAGCACGCGGACGGCACCCCGGCGGCGGCCAACGCGGGCAAGGCGATCCGCCCGGCCCTCGTGCTCGCCGCGGCCACCGCGCTCGGTGGCCCGGCGGCCCGCGCGGCGGCCCTGCGGGCGGCCGCGGCGGTCGAACTGGTCCACAACTTCACGCTGCTGCACGACGACGTGATGGACCGGGACACCACCCGCCGGCACCGCCCCACCGCCTGGACCGTGTTCGGCGACGCCGACGCGATCCTCGCCGGGGACGCCCTGCAGGCCCTCGCCCTCGGACTGCTGGCCGCGGATCCGCATCCCGCGTCCTCGGCCGCCGCCCGCCGGGTCGCGGCCTGTGTGGTCGAACTCTGCGCCGGACAGCAGGCGGACACGGCCATGGAGAAGCGCGGCCCCGCCGAGATCAC
Source organism: Streptomyces sp. NBC_00080 (assembly GCF_045041255.1). Lineage (NCBI taxonomy): Bacteria > Bacillati > Actinomycetota > Actinomycetes > Kitasatosporales > Streptomycetaceae > Streptomyces > Streptomyces sp. NBC_00080. The sequence goes on along the minus strand of NZ_CP108235.1, from coordinate 3,294,233 downwards.
CCTCGACGAGGTGCTCGTCATGGCCGAGGCCAAGACGGGAGCGCTGCTCGGCTGCGCCTGCGCCGTGGGCGCGCTGTACGCGGGGGCGGCCGAGGAGGACGTGGACGCGCTGGACGCGTTCGGCCGCGAGGCCGGGCTCGCCTTCCAGCTCATCGACGACGTCATCGGCCTGTGGGGAGACCCGCGGCACACCGGTAAGCCGGCCGGCGCGGATCTCGCCGCCCGCAAGAAGTCCCTGCCGGTGGTCGCCGCGCTGACCTCCGGCACTCCGGCGGCCGGCGAACTGGCCGAGCTGTACGCGGCGCCCTACGACTCGGCCGACCTGGACCGCACGACGCTGGCCGTCGAACGGGCCGGCGGCCGTGAGTGGGCGCAGGAGCAGGCGGCCGACCGTATGGCCCGCGCGATGCACGAACTGGCCCGGGCGATCCCGGACCCGGAGTCGGCGGGCGGCCTGCTGTCCCTGGCGGAGTTCGTGACCCGGCGCAGCAGCTAGGACCTGACCGGTCCGCGGGCGAGGGCAAGGAGGGGCAAGGAAGGCGAGGGCAAGGAGGCGAGGACGAGGAGGCGAGGAGGGACGACGGACGAAGCCGGACTGTCTCTCCGGCGGGTTCCGGTCCGGCGGGTCCCGCACATCCCCACGGTGTGCGGGACCCGCCGCCGTGCGCCCTACGCGGGTTCCTCGGCGCCGTCCGGGACCACCGTCGCCACGATCCGCTCGACCAGCCCCTCCGGCACCCCCACCCCCGGCAGGACGCCCTCCAGGACGCCCGGCAGGGTCAGGTGCTCCAGGATCAGCCCGAGCATCGCGAGGTACAGGACGACGACGGTCTCATCGCCGCCTGGCAGGCCGGCCTCGCGGTGGAAGAACATGCCGTGGTCGAGGTCGCCGCGCACCGAGGTGGTGAAGGAGGCGCGGAGCTCGGGGCGCCGGGTGGCCTCGAGGCGCATCTCCAGCAGGGCGAGATAGCCGCTCCGGTCACGGGTCGCGCGGGCCATCAGGTCGTGCATGAACGCCGTGACCAGACGGCGGTCGCGCGGCCGCGCCAGCAGCGCGCCCAGCACCTCGGGGTCGGGCGCCAGCCGGACGTGCAACCGGGCATCGATCTGCCGCAGCAGGTCGTCGCGCCCGGTGAAGTAGTTGGAGGCGGTGCCCACCGGCACCGCGGCCGCCGAGTCCACCGCACGGAACGTGAGCCCTCGCGCGCCCTCACGCGCGAGCACTTCCACCCCGGCGTCCACCAGGGCCGCCCGGCGCTCCGGATTTCCGGCCATGCGGAACCTTCTCTCTCACTTGGCTCCGTTTCCCGAAACACCGGGAAACCCGCTTGCAACCACTACATCTGAAGTACTACAACTGGAGTGGTTCGGAAGCCAGCCTACGGAAAGAGCCCCACTTGCGAAAGCTCACCTACTTCATCGCCTGCTCCGTCGACGGCTTCATCGGAGACGTGAACGGCGACGGCTCGGCGATGGTCGCCTACGTCGACGAGGAGTTCCTCGACTTCCTCAAGTCGGACTACCCGGAGACCGTGCCGACGCACGGCCGTCGCGCGCTCGGCTTCGACGACCTGGAGAACAGGAGGTTCGACACGATCATCCAGGGCCGGGCCAGCTACGACGTGGGTCTGAAGGAGGGCATCCCCAGCCCGTACGCACACCTGCGCCAGTACGTCGCCTCCCGCACCCTCGGCCAGTCGCCGTCCCCGGACGTCGAGATCATCGCGGACGGTCTGCTCGACAAGGTCCGCGAACTGAAGGCGGAGGACGGCGGCCTCGACATCTACCTATGCGGCGGCTCCCGTCTCGCGGGCGAGCTGATCGACGAGATCGACGAGCTCGTGATCAAGACCTATCCGATGGTCTACGGCACCGGCATGCCGATGTTCGGCGGCGGCTTCGACATCGCCCGCTTCACCTTCGGCGGGGTGCGCTCCTTCGGCAACGGCGCGGTCGTACGGACGTACGACAGGGAACGCTGACCAACACCGACGTACAGCGGGGGGCGCTCGGGTCCGTGCCGCCCTACTCTGGAGGCATGGACCGGGAACAACGCGTCTGTCCCAGCTGTGGGCAGCCAGTGCAGTCCGTCGTCCGGCGACACAAGACGCTGGGCACGTGGGTCCCGCGCTGGGTACCGGGACCGTGTCGCAACCCGCGCTGCGAGGCGTACGTGGAACCGGGCACCCGGCACAAGGCAGCCGACCACAAGGCAGCCGAGCACGAAGCCGCCGAGACCGAAGAGGAACCGGAGCCCGAAGCCCCCACCGCCCCGACCTCCTGACCTCCCGACCTCCTGACCTCACCGAGCGGAGACCGATGACCAGCCGCGTGACCCTGGTCTCACCGGCGATCACTTCGGCCCTGCGCGAGGCGCGGTTCGACGACGGCAGCTGCGAGGTGGACGCCGCCGAGGTGCGCCGGGCCCGGTCGGTCGCGGCCCTGCTGCCGGGCACGGACCGCGCGGCGGCCTCGCCCTCCACCCGGTGCCGGCAGACCGCCGAGGCGCTGGGCCTGCCCGCGCCCCAGGTACCCGCGCTCGCCGCGCTCGACGTGGGCCGCTGGCGCGGACGGACCCTCACCGAGGTGACGGCCGCCGAGCCGGACGCGGTCGCGTCCTGGCTGGCGGATCCGGCCCATGCCCCGCACGGCGGGGAGACGGTGCGGGAGCTGTGCGACCGGGCCGGGGCCTGGCTGGAGGACACCGCCCGCACTCCGGGGCGGGTGACCGCCGTGGTGGAACCCGACGTCGTGCGAGCCCTGCTCGTGCGTGCGCTGGGCCTGCCGGAACCGGCCTTCTGGCGCCTCGACGTGCGTCCGCTGACCGCCGTGGACCTGAGCGGCCGGGCGGGACGGTGGAACCTGCGGGTGGGCGCGCCGCTGGGAGAGGGGCCGTAAGCGCTCGGCGCTCAGTGGTCGGACGTCGGTCCGGTGGCCCGGGAAGCCGCTCGTGACAGCCCGCCCGTCTCCGCGTCGCGCCCCGTCAGGCAGTACAGGCCGCCGGTCGGGTCACGCATCACCGTCCAGTGCGGTCGGCGGGCGACGAGGACCGCTCCGAGCTCCTCGTGCCGGGCGCGTACGGCGTCGATGTCCGGGCCGCAGGCCAGGTCGGGATGGGCGCGGACAGCGCTCTCCGTGTCGAGCCGCTGGAGCAGGATACGGATCGGCAGCCCCGGCGGCGGCTCGACCACGTGGAACTCGGGCCGGGAGCCCGGCCGGGCCGACCAGTCGGACAACAGGCCGCTCCAGAAGGCCACTTCGGCCTCGTACGCCGACGGCGGGGTGTCCATGCACACCTGGTCCAGGCGGCTGCCGGCCAGCACGGGCGGCCGCACGGACTCCCCGTGCCACGGCACCGCGCAGAACAACTGTCCGGCGGGGGAGCGCAGTACGGCCCAGCCGTCGTGCGCGGCGGCCGTCTCCGCGCCCAGTTCCCGCGCCGACGCGACGAAACCGGGCACATCCCGCACGGAGAGGTCGAGATGAGCTCCGCCCTCGCCGTCCGTGACCGCCTGCGCCTTCACGCAGGCGTCGGCGGCGGTGCCCTTCGGCAGCAGGGTGACGAACTCCCCGTCCTCGCCCCTGGGGGCGGAGAGGGACGTGTCCGTGACGGCGGTCCAGAAGTCGCACGCCCGCGCGAAGCTCGGGGTGGGCCGGTCGACGAAGACGTGGGCCCAGCGGACCGGTCCGCTCATCCGGTCCGCTCCATGAACCGCAACATGTTCCCCGCCGGGTCACGGAACGCGCAGTCGCGCACCCCGTAGGGCTGGTCCGTCGGCTCCTGGAGCACCTCGACGCCGGCCTCCCGCACCCGCGCGTGCAGCGCGTCGCAGTCGGCGGTGGTGAAGATGACCCCGCGCAGCACGCCCTTGGCGAGCAGCCGGGCCATCGCCTCCCGGTCGGCCCAGGAGAAGTCCGGGTTCGCCCCCGGCGGCTCCAGTACGAGGTTCACGTCCGGCTGGAGCGGCGACCCGACGGTCACCCAGCGCATCCCCTCGAAGGAGACGTCGTTGCGGACTTCGAGACCGAGCACCTCGACGTAGAAGTGCAGGGCCTTGTCGTGGTCGTCGACGGCGACGAAACACTGGTGGAGTTTGAGGTCCATGGCGTCCAGCCTAGGTGTGCCTGCCGCGCAGCGGGCGGGTGTACGTCCGGGCCACACAGGACGGGATCACCTCGCCGGCCTCGTGCGACCGCGCCCGGTACGCGCTCGGGGTCTCGCCGACCAGTTCGGTGAAGCGGGAGCTGAACGAGCCGAGCGAGGTGCAGCCGACCGCCATGCAGACCTCCGTCACGGTCAGGTCGCCGCGGCGCAGGAGGGTCTTGGCGCGCTCGATCCGCCGGGTCATGAGGTAGCCGTAGGGCGTCTCGCCGTAGGCCTCGCGGAAGCTGCGCTGGAAGTGGCCCGGGGACATCAGCGCGGTACTCGCTAGCGCCGCGACGTCGAGTGGCTCCGCGTACTCACGGTCCATCCGGTCGCGTGCCTGCCGCAGCCGTTTCAGGTCCTCGAGGGTCACGGGGTCAGCATCGCACGGAGGGCGGCATCCGGGCGGGGGAGAAAAGGAGACCGCACCCGGGCCGTCGGGGTCGCCGTGTTCGGCGGCCCGCGGACCGGGTGCGGACAGGTGGGCGTTGCGACCTGCGCCGGCGCAGGTCGGGCGGCCCGGGACGAAGTTCAGGCCTTGGTCAGGCCTTCTTGGTCTCCCAGAAGATCTTGTCGATCTCGGCGATGAGCTCCAGGGCCTTCTCGCCGGTCTTCGGGTCCGTCGAGGCCTTGGCGGCCGACAGGGCCTTCAGGGTGTCGTTGACCAGCTGGTGCAGCTGGGGGTACTTCTCGAAGTGCGGCGGCTTGAAGTAGTCGCTCCACAGCACGGAGACGTGGTGCTTCGCGAGCTCGGCACGCTGCTCCTTGATGACGGTGGCGCGCGCCTGGAAGTGCGGGTCGTCGTTGGCGGCCATCTTTTCCTGGACGGCCTTCACCGACTCCGCCTCGATGCGGGCCTGGGCCGGGTCGTACACACCGCAGGGCAGGTCGCAGTGTGCGCTGACCTTGACCTTGGGGGCAAACAGGCGGGAAAGCATGGAGCGTTCCTTCCTCGTGATCGTCTTCTCAGGTGGGACATTACTCCCTGGGAGACGGCTTTTCGCGAGTGCCCCCATGGGCTTAGGACAAAAGTCCGGGGTCAGACTGAGACTGGTGGAGGAACAGACCGGGGAGGTGCCGGCGATGCCGGAGCTGTCGCAGGAGACCGAGCGCGCGCGGGCGGCCGCGCTCTTCGGACTGGCCGAGGTGACCGGCCCGTCCATGGTGCCCACGCTGTACCAGGGGGACCGGCTGGTGGTGCAGTACGGCGCCCGGGTCCGGGTCGGTGACGTGATCGTGCTGCGGCATCCGTTCCAGCAGGACCTGCTCGTCGTCAAACGGGCCGTGGAGCGTCGTGAGGGCGGGTGGTGGGTCCGCGGGGACAACACCTACGCCGGCGGCGACAGCACCGACTACGGGACCGTGCCCGACGAGCTGATCCTGGGCAAGGTGCGGCTGCGCTACCGCCCGCTGAAGCCCGGTCAGCGTTCGCCGCTGGCGGTGGTGCGCTGGGCGCTGTCGGCGGCCAGGCCGGTGCTGGCCGTCCGGTCCGCCTCCAGGCGCTTGCGGGCGCGGTAGGCGGCCACGTTGGCGCGGGTGGCGCAGCGGTCGGAGCAGTAGCGCCGGGAGCGGTTGGTCGAGGTGTCGAGGTAGGCGTTGCGGCAGGGGCCGGCCTCGCACAGGCCCAGGCGGTCGACGCCGTACTCGGTGAGATGGAACGCCAGGCCCATGGCCGCGATGGCCGCGTAGCCCGCCGTCGCGTTCGACGGATGGTCGGCCAGGTGCATGTGCCACAGCGGGCGGCCGTCGTCGTCGCGGAAGTCGTGGCCGGAGATCTGCGGGCTCACCGGGAACTCCAGCAGGAGCGAGTTCAGCAGGTCCACCGCGAGGGTCTCGTCGCCGCCGTCGGCCGCCTCGAAGACCGCGCGCAGGCGGGCCCGGACCGAGCGGAACCGGGTGACGTCCGCGTCGGTCGCCCGGCGGCCCGCCGACTGGTTGCCGCCGAAGAGGGCGCGGACTGCCTCGACCGAGGTCAGCGCGTCCTTGCCCCGGGCCGGTTCCTCGCTGTTGACGAGGCGCACGGCGTAGTCCGAGTAATAGGCCAGTTCCACTTGTAGTCCTTACGGTGGCGCTCTATGGTCGGGGTGCGGGCGGAGGTAACAGCCGTTCGTGCTTCCAGGGTATTACGTGACGAACGCGGCGGAGGGTTGCGATGACGGACGCGCAGACGACCACGACCGGTGCCACGAACGGTGTCACGACGGGTGCCACGACCGGCGCCGACTGGGCTGCCTGGCAGCGGAGCTGGGACCGCCAGCAGGAGTGGTACATGCCCGACCGCGAGGAACGCTTCCGGATCATGCTCGACATGGTCGAGGGGCTCGTCGGGCCCGCCCCGCGCGTCCTCGACCTCGCCTGCGGCACCGGCACCATCACCGCCCGGCTGCTCGCCCGCCTCCCCGGCGCGACCTGCACCGGCGTCGACCTCGACCCGGCGCTCCTCGCCATCGCCGAGGGCACCTTCCACGGCGACGACCGCGTCACCCTCGTGACGGCGGACCTCAAGGACCCGGACTGGCCGGCCCGGCTGCCGTACGACACGTACGACGCCGTCCTGACCGCCACGGCCCTGCACTGGCTGCACAGCGAACCCCTCGCTGCCCTCTACGGTCAGGTCGCGGAACTCGTCCGCGACGGCGGTGTCTTCATGAACGCGGACCACATGATCGACGACACGACGCCCCGGATCAACGCGGCGGAGCGCGCGCAGCGCCACACCCGCATGGATCAGGCCAGGGCCGACGGGGTGCTCGACTGGGCCGAGTGGTGGCAGCTCGCCGCCAAGGACCCCGTCCTCGCCGGGCCGACCGCCCGCCGCTTCGAGATCTACGGCGAGCACGCCGACGGCGACATGCCCTCCGCCTCCCGGCACGCTCGCGTGCTGCTCCAACAGGGCTTCAGCGAGGCTCGGCCCGTGTGGGCGTCCCCCTGCGACACTCTGTTGCTGGCCTTGAAGTGACCGCACCCCCGTACTGACGGGATCCGGCCATTCGGCGCTGATGGCTCCCGAACGACGGAGTGGGGCGGTACGGGATTCCCGTACCGCCCCACTCGTCCGTCGTGCCGCTACAGCACCTTGGACAGGAACGCCTGCGTCCGCTCGTGCTGCGGGTTGGTCAGGACGTCCCGCGGGTTGCCGGACTCGACCACCACACCGCCGTCCATGAAGACCAGGCTGTCGCCCACCTCGCGGGCGAAGCCCATCTCGTGGGTGACGACGACCATCGTCATGCCGGACTCGGCCAGGTCGCGCATGACGTCGAGGACGTCACCGACCAGCTCCGGGTCGAGCGCCGAGGTCGGCTCGTCGAACAGCATCAGCTTCGGGTCCATCGCCAGGGCGCGCGCGATGGCGACGCGCTGCTGCTGGCCGCCGGAGAGCTGCGAGGGGTAGCCGCTCGCCTTGTCCGCCAGGCCCACCCGCTCCAGGAGCTGCATCGCGCGCTCCTTGGCCTGGGCCCGGCTCGCGCCCTTGACCTGGACCGGGGCTTCGACGACGTTCTCCAGCGCCGTCATGTGCGGGAACAGGTTGAACCGCTGGAACACCATGCCGATGTCCCGGCGCTTCAGCGCGACCTCGCTGTCCTTGAGCTCGTACAGCTTGTCGCCCTTCTGGCGGTAGCCGACCAGCTCGCCGTCGACGTACAGCCGCCCGGCGTTGATCTTCTCCAGGTGGTTGATGCACCTGAGGAAGGTCGACTTGCCGGAGCCGGAGGGGCCGATGAGGCAGAACACCTCGCCGTTCTTGACCTCCAGATCGATGCCCTTGAGGACCTCGACCAGGCCGAACGACTTGTGGACGCCCTCGGCCTTGACCATCGGGACCGTGGAGTCCTTGACGGACGTGGTCGTCTTCGCGATCTTCTCGGTCATGCCAGGCCTCCCTTGCTGCGGCCGAGTGACAGCACGTTGGCCCTGATCTTCTGGAGGGGCGTCGGCGGCAGCTGACGCAGGGCACCGCGGGCGTAGTACCTCTCGAGGTAGTACTGGCCGACGCTGAAGATCGAGGTCAGCACCAGGTACCAGGCCGCGGCGAGGAACAGCATCTCGGCCGGGGCGCCGGAGGTCTGGCCGATGTCCTGGGCGACCCGGAGCAGCTCCGAGTACTGGACGACCGACACCAGCGAGGTCGTCTTCAGCATGTTGATGACCTCGTTGCCCGTGGGCGGCACGATGACGCGCATCGCCTGCGGGACGACGATCCGGCGGAGCGTCTTCGCGTGGCTCATGCCCAGGGCGTGCGACGCCTCGGTCTGGCCCTCGTCCACCGACAGCAGACCGGCACGGCAGATCTCCGCCATGTAGGCGGCCTCGTTGAGGCCGAGGCCCAGCAGAGCGGTCAGGAACGGGGTCATGAAGTCCGACCACTCGTTCTTGTAGATCGGCCCGAGGTTGATGTACTCGAAGACCAGGCCCAGGTTGAACCAGACGATGAGCTGGACCAGGACCGGGGTGCCGCGGAAGAACCAGATGTAGAACCACGCGATGGACGACGTGACCGGGTTCTTCGAGAGGCGCATCACCGCCAGCAGGATTCCGCCGACGATGCCGATCAGCATGCACAGCACCGTGAGCAGAAGCGTCTTGCCGACGCCGCTGAGGATGCGGTCGTTGAAGAAGTAGTCCGGGATCGCGCCCCAGTTGATCCTGCCCTGGGCGAACGCGTAGACGATGCCGGCCAGCACGGCGAGGGCGACCACGGCGGACACGTACCGCCCGTAGTGCCGGACCGGGATGGCCTTGATGGCCTGCGGGCCGGCCGGCGGAGTGTCCGCCGGGCCGTCCGCCTTGTCGATGTCAACAGTCACGGGTGTTGCCTTTCAGTGCCGCAGACCGCGCGGTCACTTGCCGCCGTTGATGGTGGCTTCCTTGACGGCGCCGTCGGCGACGCCCCACTTCGTGATGATCTTCTCGTACTCGCCGTTCGCGATGATCGCGTCCAGCGCCGCCTTCAGGGCGTCCCGCAGCTGGGTCTGGTCCTTGGCGACGGCGATGCCGTACGGGGCGGCCTCGACCTGCTCGCCGACCAGCTGGAAGTCCTTGCCGCCACCAGAGGTCTTCACGGCGTAGGCGGCGACGGGGAAGTCGGAGGAGCCGGCGTCGGCACCGCCCCCACGCAGGCGGGTCTGGGCCTGCTGGTCGTTGTCGAAGGACTCGATGGCGATGGTCTTGCCGCCGGTGCACTTCTTGGCCTCGGACTTGGCGAGGTCCTCGGAGACCGTGCCGCGCTGCACCACGATCTTCTTGCCGCACAGGTCGGACCAGGTCTTGATGCCCTGGTCGTCGCCCTTCTTGGTGTAGATCGAGACACCGGCGGTGAAGTAGTCCAGGAAGTCGACGCCCTCACCGACCTTCTTGCCGGTGTCGGAGTCGACACCCTCCTGGCGGTCCTTGGTGTCGGTCATCGCGGACATGGCGATGTTGTAGCGGTTCGAGCGCAGACCCGTGATGAGGGTGTCGAAGGTGCCGTTCTCGAACTCGAACGTCACACCGAGCTGCTTGCCCATCGCGGCCGCGAGATCCGGGTCGATGCCCACGGTCTTGCCGGCGGAGTCCTTGAACTCGACCGGCGCGTACGCGATGTCGGAGCCGACCTTGATGACGCCCGCGTCCCGGATCGCCTTCGGCAGCTTGTCGGCCAGCGGGGCCGAGCTCGTCGAGGCCGAGCCGCTGCTCTCCGAGTCGCTGTCCTTGGTCTGGTCGCCGCAGGCGCTGAGCAGCAAGGCGCCGGCGACCGCGAGGGATCCGACCGCTGCCAGGCGGGTGCGCGCGGCGGTCGTGCGTCGGGTGGAGCTTGCGGTCATGGTGGATTCCTCCGGCGGATGGATGGAGATGCCGATGGCTCGACAAAAGCCGATGGGTCGACGAGAACACACACCTTCGGGTGTCGCGACCTCGTGTGATGACGGCATCTTGCCATTCGGACTACGCCATTCAGGGGGCCAGCCATGTCAAAATCGGATAACGGGCGACCCCCGAACCGCATCACTCCGGTACATCACGACCGGACGGAGCCGGACCATCTGCGGGAATGCCCCGTTCCGGCCGAAAGATCTTCGGTTCATCTCATGGTGTGGTCGCTCGGCGAGCGCGCTGTTCGTCGACTTGAGTCCATGTCAAGGGTTCTCTGTCAGCTTGGCGAGACATCGCGCATGAGCCATGTCACTCAAGGTGAGCTCTGTTCAAGGTCCACAGCGTGAGCCATGTGACCTTGCACGGAATGGACTCGTCGGCTGTGGTCTCCGTCCGGTAAGAAGGATTTTTACACCCCTCATCCGGGGCTCAGGGCGCGTGTGCGGCGCGCCCGACGCGCAGGCGCCCGTACGCATCACCTCTGGGGCCCGCGCGATGCCCGCCCACTTCTCAATCAGGAGTGGCCACCCTCAAACCATGCAGACCTAAGGGGTAAGACACAGTGGCAGCGGAGATCGTCAATCCTCGCAGCGAGAGCGCCGACCGAACGGGCCAGGAGGGCGGTGCGGAGCCCCTCGACTCGTTCGATCCGGTGTTCGCGCTGCACCGCGGCGGAAAGATGGCCGTGCAGGCCACCGTCCCGGTTCGCGACAAGGACGACCTGTCCCTCGCCTACACGCCCGGCGTCGCTCGCGTGTGCACCGCGATCGCGGAGCGGCCGGAGCTGGTGAACGACTACACGTGGAAGTCGTCCGTCGTCGCCGTCGTCACCGACGGCACGGCCGTGCTCGGGCTCGGCGACATCGGCCCGGAGGCCTCCCTCCCGGTCATGGAAGGCAAGGCGATTCTGTTCAAGCAGTTCGGCGGTGTGGACGCGGTTCCGATCGCGCTCGCCTGCACGGACGTGGACGAGATCATCGAGACCGTGGTGCGCCTCGCGCCCTCGTTCGGCGGTGTGAACCTGGAGGACATCTCGGCGCCGCGCTGCTTCGAGATCGAGCGCAGGCTCCAGGACGCCCTCGACATCCCGGTCTTCCACGACGACCAGCACGGCACGGCGATCGTGACGCTGGCGGCGCTGCGCAACGCCGCGCGGCTGAGCGGCCGGGGCATCGGCGAGCTGCGCGCGGTCATCTCGGGCGCCGGCGCGGCCGGTGTCGCCATCGCCAGGATGCTGGTGGAGGCCGGCATCGGGGACGTCGCGGTCACCGACCGCAAGGGCATCGTCTCGGCGGACCGCGAGGACCTCACCGACGTCAAGCGCGAGGTGGCCGGGTTCACCAACAAGGCCGGGCTGAGCGGGTCGCTGGAGGTCGCGCTGGCCGGCGCCGACGTCTTCATCGGCGTCTCCGGCGGGACGGTCCCGGAGGAGGCGGTGGCCTCGATGGCGAAGGGCGCGTTCGTCTTCGCGATGGCCAACCCGACGCCCGAGGTGCATCCGGACGTCGCCCACAAGTACGCGGCCGTCGTCGCGACCGGGCGGTCGGACTTCCCGAACCAGATCAACAACGTGCTGGCGTTCCCGGGGATCTTCGCGGGCGCGCTTCAGGTGCGGGCGTCGCGGATCACCGAGGGTATGAAGATCGCGGCGGCCGAGGCGCTGGCGGGGGTCGTCGGTGACGATCTCGCCGCCGACTACGTGATTCCCTCGCCGTTCGACGAGAGGGTCGCTCCTGCGGTGACCGCGGCGGTTGCCGCGGCTGCTCGGGCCGAAGGGGTTGCGCGGCGCTGACGTGTGTCGTGGGTGGCCCCGCCGGTTTCGGCGGGGCCACTCTTTTTTACCCGCGCACCCGCCCGATCGGGTGATGACGAGGGCGCCGGCGCCGGGGCAGCCGCCCCCGCGCCCCGCTTCGGCCCTGAACGGGCCTCGTCCTCGAACGCCGGACGGGCCGGAAATCCCGACCGAACTCGCTCGGCGCCGTGGGGTCGGGCCCCGGGGCGGGGCGGATGCGCAAGAGGGTATGTCTCACAGTGGCGTCCGGTTTCGCTTGTCGGCGTCGGACCCTATCGTCGGCTGCATGTTCGCCGTCTACGCCGCCCGAATCGACCGCGACCAGCCGCTTTCCGGCCTGGAGTCGGGGGAGCGCCCGGCCCCCGAGGCCCGGCCGGGCTGGAGCACCGTCCATGTCAGGGCCGCCTCCCTCAACCATCACGATCTCTGGTCGCTCCGGGGTGTCGGACTCCCCGAGGGCCGGCTGCCGATGATCCTCGGCTGCGACGCCGCCGGGGTCGACGAGGACGGCAACGAGGTCGTCCTGCACTCCGTCATCGGCCAGACCGGGCACGGTGTCGGGCCCGACGAGCCTCGTTCCATCCTCACCGAGAGGTACCAGGGCACCTTCGCCGAGCAGGTCGCCGTGCCGACCTGGAACATCCTGCCCAAGCCCAAGGAGCTCTCCTTCGAGGAGGCCGCCTGTCTGCCCACGGCCTGGCTGACGGCGTACCGCATGCTCTTCACCAACGCGGGCGTACGACCCGGTGACTCCGTCCTCGTCCAGGGCGCCGGCGGCGGTGTCGCCACGGCGGCCATCGTGCTGGGCCGGGCGGCCGGACTGCGGGTCTTCGCCACCAGCAGGGACGAGGCCAGGCGGAAGCGGGCCCTGGAGCTCGGTGCCGTCGAGGCGGTGGAGCCCGGCGCGCGGCTGCCGCAGCGGGTGGACGCCGTCATCGAGACCGTCGGCGCGGCCACCTGGTCGCACTCGGTGAAGTCCCTGCGGCCCGGCGGCACGCTCGTCATCTCCGGTGCCACCAGCGGGGACCGGCCCTCGCACGCCGAGCTGACCCGGATCTTCTTCCTGGAGCTGAAGGTCGTCGGCTCCACCATGGGCACCAAGGACGAACTGGAGGACCTGCTCTCCTTCTGTGCCGCCACCGGTGTGCGCCCCGTCATCGACGAGGTGCTGCCGCTCGACCGGGCCCGCGAGGGCTTCGAACGGCTCGCGTCCGGCGACCAGTTCGGCAAGATCGTGCTCACCAACGGCTGATCTGCTGTCAGGCGGGTCCGGGGTTCCGGGCCCGCCTTTTGCGTGCCGTTCGCCGTTCATTGTCAACTGTGGTTGACATGGCTCTCGTGTCAACGTACGTTGACATCATGACCGAAGCAACGGATCTCGCCGAGCGCGCGGGAGACCGCGATCCACGGGTCGGACTGCGCGCCGTCGCCGCACTGCGCAGGCTGCTGGAGCAGCTGGAGGCGGTGCAGGTGCGCAGTGCGCGCAATCAGGGCTGGTCGTGGCAGGAGATCGCCGCTGAGCTCGGAGTCAGCAGGCAGGCCGTGCACAAGAAGTACGGGAGGCATTGATGTTCGAGCGGTTCACGAAGGACGCCCGTGCAGTGGTCGAGGGAGCGGTGGGGCACGCCGAGCGGGAGGGGGCGGCGCGGGTCGAGGAGACGCATGTGCTGCTGTCCCTGCTCGACCGCGAGGGCGGCCGCGGTTCCTTCGCGCTGGCCGCGCTCGGCCTGCCGCCCGGTGGGCGGGCGGGGCTGGTTCGGGCCCTGGACGAGACGCGCCGCCGCGGCGGACTCTCCCGGGCCGACGCGGACGCCCTGTCCGGGCTGGGCATCGACCTGTCCGAGATCGTGTCCCGGGTCGAGGAGACACACGGCGAAGGAGCACTGGCCGCCACCGGCCGGGGCGGCCTGTTCGGCGGGTGGTCCGGCCGGCGGTCGTTCAGCCGCGGTGCCAAGGACCTGCTCACCGGCACCCTGCGCGTCGCCGTGGCCCAGGGTGAGCGGCACATCGGCGACGAGCATCTGCTGCTGGCCCTCACCACGCGCCGGGGCGTCCCCGCGGAGATCCTCGCCGACCACGGCGTCACCCATGCGTCCCTCACCCGGGTGCTGTACGGCGCCGGCCGAGGAGGCGAGCCCGGGACCGCGACCGAGGCCAAGGCCGGCTGAGCGGGCCGCCTGTCAGTCTGTCTGGCTTCCCGTCTGTCTGGCTCCCCGTCTGTCTGGTTCCCTGGCTCCCTGTCGGCCTGCACGTCTGCCTGCCTGCCCGGCGGTCGCCGGTCTGCGGTGGGTCGGCCGGGGCGTCAGGGTTTCGGCGCTCGCAGGATCACCCCGATGTGTGCCGCCGCCGTGGACAGGTGGCGGCGCGCTTCGCGGAGCTGCTCTCCGGTGACGCCGTGGTCGCGGGCCGCGTCACGGATGTCGTCCCGGAAGCGGTCGAGCAGGCGGTCCAGATCGCGGGCCGGTTCGCCGCCGGTGTCCTCGTGGGCCCAGGCCGGTTCGTACTCGGCGGGGAAGTCCTCCGGGGCGCGGGAGTATTCGGCGGCGCGGGAGTCGTCCGCGGTGGGGGACTTCTCCGTGGTGCGGGAGTCCTCCGGATGTGTGGTCGCCGTCGAGCCCGTCGTGCCCGTGCGGCCGAAGCCGAAGTCCCTGCCGTACTCCCTGCCGAAGTCCCCGAACTCCTTGGCGAGTTCCGTCAGGCCCTCGCGGACGCCGGTCGGCCAGTCGCCCCGGGTGAAGTGGTCCTGGACCTGCTCCTGGACCCGGCGGGCGATGCGCTGCACCTCTTCCTGGGCCTGGGTGCGGGCCCGTTCCTGTGCCTCCTTGGCCTGGCGGCGGGCCCGCTGGGCCTCCTCGCGGGCGCGCCGGCTCTCGTCCTTGGCCCGGCGCGCCTGCTCCTTCCACTCCTGCTTGACGCGGCGCATCTCCTCCTTGGCGGCGCGCCACGACTCCTTGTCGCCGTACTCCCCGTACTCACCCTGTTCGCCGGGCTCCGCGGCGCCCGCCCCGGTCCCCTGGCGCGCCTCGGTGGCCGCCGCCCGCATCTCGCGCCGCAGATCGCCCGCCGCGCCGCGTACGTCGGCCCGGATCTCGGCGGCCAGCTCGGCGACCGACTCGCGGATCTCCAGTTCCAGGTCGGCCAGTTCGCCGCTGCGGTCCGCCAGTTCGGCCCGGCCGGCGTCGGTGATGGAGTAGACCTTGCGGCCGCCCTCGGTGGTGTGGGTGACCAGGCCCTCGGTCTCCAGCTTGGCCAGTCGGGGGTAGACCGTGCCCGCCGACGGCGCGTAGAGCCCCTGGAAGCGTTCTTCGAGGAGGCGGATCACCTCGTAGCCGTGCCGCGGCGCTTCGTCCAGCAGCTTCAGCAGGTAGAGGCGGAGACGGCCGTGGGCGAAGACGGGAGGCATGTCAGAGCACCTTCTTGTCGGTCGTGCTGTCGGCCGGGTCGCCGGAGGGGCTCTCGCCACCCGGGCCGGAAACGGCATTGTCCCCCGAGTCGATGGGCCGGTTCGAGCGTGCTTCACCCTGCGGACCGGCCGCCGGAACCGAGGTCGGAACCGAGGTCGGAACCGAGGTCGGTTCCGCTGCCGCCGTTGGTGCCGGTGCCTGCTTCGGTTTGCCGGTCGCCGTCGCCGTCTTCGTCTCTTGCTCCTCCCGCTCCTCCCGCTCCTCCCGCTCCTCCCGCTCGTCGGGCCGGGCGTCGTCCGCCGCGTAGTCCGCCGCGTCTTCCGTCGGCGGCCTGCGCAGCAGGGCGATCGAGCCGGAGATCGTCGTCGCCTTCAGGCTGCCGTTGCCCGCGCCCAGGCGGCCGGTGATGCGCTTGGCGCCCCACTGGCCGCTGACCCGGAGGTCCTCGAAGGCGTTGGAGACCGAGCCGCTCGCGGTGTTCGCCTCCACCCGCGCGTCCGCCGGATGGGGCAGCCGGATGGCGATCTCGCCCGAGACGCTGGTCAGGTCGATGGTCGTGGGGCGGCTCGTCGGATCGAGGTCGACGATCATCGACCCGCTCACGGAGTCGGCCTTCACGGAGGAGCCCGCCTCCACCACCGTCAGATCGCCGGACACGGAGTTGAAGTGCAGGTCGCCGGTGAGGGCCTGGGCCTCGACGCTTCCGGAGACGGTGTCCGTGCGCACCGGGCCCGCGAGCCCCACCAGGGTCGTGTCGCCGTTGACCCCCTTCACCTCGGCCCGGCCCTCGATGCCGGAGACCACCGCGCCGGCGCTGACCACGCCCACCTCCACGCGGGTGCCGGCCGGTACGGCCAGCGAGACCACGGCGCTGCGCCGCCAGCCCTTGCGGTCGAGCCACTTGAGGAAGCCCTTCCAGGGGAGGTCCTCGTACGCCACCGTCAGGTTCCCGTCGCGATGGCTCACCACCAGGGGCGGTCCCTCGATCCGCGAGATCTCCAGGCGGGCGGGGCCCTCGTCGGTGCCCACGATGTTCACGGTGCCGTCGACGATGCGCACGCGCAGTTCGCTCACGGGCTCGTCGAAAGAGAGCTTCCCAGGCTCGGCGACGGACCACTCGGACATGGTGCGGACCTCCTCCACGACAGCGACACGACACGCCATATCGCGTCTCCCGTCAAACACGATATATCGCGGTGGGGGAAAGTCAAGACACCCGTTCCGGTGATCACTTCCGCACACGCAAAAGGGGCGCCCCAGGGCGCCCCTCCACGCGAACCGCCGCCGACCGGCCGCCGAACGGACTACTCGTCGTCCTCGTCGTCCAGCCGTGCCAGCCAGGTCGCCAGCCGCTCCACCGGCACCTCGAAGTCCGGATTCAGGTCGACGAACGTCCGCAGCTGCTCGGCGAGCCACTCGAAGGTGACTTCCTCCTCGCCGCGCCGCTTCTCGAGTTCCTCGATTCCGCGATCGGTGAAGTACATGGATCGTGCTCCGTGGGTCGGTCGCAGGGATAGGGATCCCCCCTCGGGGGAAGGACCCTTGTTCCTGCGAGGGGAGGAAGAGATCCGCTCTCCGATGGGGAGGGGACAGGAAAAGGATAGGCGCAGGGGGACGGCGTCCCGCGGGCCGCCGGGGCCCTCGCGCGGTCGGAACCCCGTGGCGGGCCCGCACCGACGGGCGGGGCCGGGGGGACTGGGGACAGCGGGGGAGTTTCATGAGTGGTGAGGACGTGACGCGGGTGGCGCGCATCGCGCTGCCGGACGGGACGCCCGTCTGGGCCCGGATCTCGGGGGCGGGGGAGCTGTCGGCGCCGTCCGGGCGGCTGTCGTACAGCGACACCGGCTTCGCCGAGCGGGTGGAGGCGAGCGTGGAGAGCCTGCACGCGCTCGTCACCGGGGTCGCGCGGTCGCTGGCGGAACCGCTGCGCGCGGTGCGGCCGGACGAGGTCAGCGTCGAGTTCGGCATCGAGCTGACCGCCAAGGCCGGGAAGGTCGTGGGTCTGCTCGCCGACGGGGAGGCCAAGGCCGGCATCACGGTCACCCTCACGTGGAACAGCGGGCCACCGGACCTCGACGCACCACCTCCCGAACCCTCCGGCGCGCGCGCCCGCGCGCGGGACGGCTCGGCGTCCGACGAGGGCGGGGTCCGGCACGCGGGCGCGTCTCCCGGCGCGCCGATGCACGGGGGCGCCGACGGCAGTGCGGGCGGGGGCGCGGAATGACGGGCGGGCACGCCCCGGGCGCATCGAACGCGTTCGATGCGGCCCGTCGTGCACTGCGTGGACTCGTCGTGGCGGCGACCGTGCGCATTCATCGCCCGGTCGTCGGGTATGCCCTGGAGGAGCCCGGCACGTTCCTCGGGAGCGGCTTCTTCGTCGCCCCGAACTGGGTTCTGACCTGCGCACATGTGGCTTGCGGCGGGGAGGGGGGCGAGGTCGCGGTGGTGTACGAGACGGCGCCGGGGCGGGGTACCTCCGCCGCTCCCGGCCGGGTGGTGGCGACCCTTCCCGACCGGGCCGACGGTGCCGGGCGGCTCCTGCCCGCGGGCAACTGGCCCGCCCCGGACCTCGCCCTGGTCCAGCTGACCGAGCCCGTCGACGACCACGAATGCGTGTACGTCTCCGAGCGTCCGGCGGCCTATTACGGCGAGGGCCGGGTGCTGTACGCCGGCTGGACCGAGAACGAGGGCCGCCTACAGGTCCTGGACGGCACGCTCACCGTGCAGGGCACCATCGGTGGCTGGTCCTCGGACGTGCAGATGCGGCTGGGCGACAACGACCTGCCGTACGGCGTCTCGGGCGGCCCGGTGATCGACCCCGAGCGCGGCGAGGTGATCGGCGTGCTGAAAGCGCGCTCGGACCACCGGCCCGGCGGTACGTCCACGGGGATCGAGCAGTTGCGCACCCTGCGGGTCCCCGCGGAGGCGGTGGCCGAGCACAGCGACCTCTACCAGGCGGTCTTCCACGCCCACGACCGCTACCACCGCGACCGCCAGCGCCACCCGGCCTCCCGGCGGCAGACCTGGACCGACGTCCAGGGCAGGCTCGGCGCGCGGCCGGGCCGCACCCTCAGCCCGGACGAGCGGATCCAGCTGCTGGGCCGGCTGGCCGAACTCCCGCCGCCCGAGAGCACCCGCGGCCTGCTGGACATCCTGGACTCCCTCCCCGACTTCCAGGCCCTCACCCCGCTGCCCGCGCCGCGCGGCTGGCGCGACGGCCTCGGAGCGCTGTACGAGAGCGCGAGCGACGACGGGGCACTGGAACTCGTCCTCGACTACGCGATGCGCGCGATGTCCGCTCCGCGCCCGTTCGTCGTGCCCAGCACCCCGGACGCCGAGAAGGCCCTGTGGGTCTGGGTGTGGCAGGCCGCGCAGCGGCTCGGCGCCCGCTACCGGTCCGGTCTCGCCGAGCAGCGCATCGAGCGGCTGCGCCGACGGGACGAGGCGGAGCGCGACGACCCCGACACGTTCTCCGGCGGCATCCGCCCGACGGACGGGCCCGGCGGGCGCAGGGGGCACCGGCGTGGTGGGCCCGACGCACGCGCGCGTGCCCGTTTCGTCGGCAGCGTGGCCCGGCCCTCCGCCCTGCTCGAACTGGTGCGACGGGGCTGGGAGCCGGACCGCTGCGACTGGTCGGTCTCCGTGGCCGCGTCCGGCGGTGAGGTGGTCCGGCTGCACGAGGCCGAGCGCACTTTGCTGGCCGACCTGCCCACGCACCTCTCCGGCCCGCTGGGGGAGGCCTTCCGGCACTGCGACGAGCCCGGCAGGCCCGCGCTCCTTCAGGTGGCGCTGCCGCACGCGCTGCTCGGCCTGGAGGTCGACAACTGGCAACTCACGCCCGGGGAGGAGCCGTTGGGGGCGCTGCGGCCGGTCGTCGTGCGCTGCTCCGACCGCGACCGGCTGCCCGACGAGGCATTCGGCGCGTACGGCGGCGGAGAACCGGACGACAGGGGCCAAGCCGATGGTGCCCGCGGTGGCGGCGGTGGCGCCGACGACCTGGATTACCCGGACGACCCGGACGACCTGGACGCGGAGCGCCGGGCCCGCTGGCGCTGGCTGCACGCGCATCGCGCCAGGGCCGAAGTCCTGGACTGCGACGAGGGGTTGCGTAAACCCGTACCGACGGTGGAGCAGTTGCGCGCCCTGGCGCACGGCACCGTCCCGGTGCTCTGCCGCTACGGCGACCTTCGTTACGAGGACGACGCGGAGGCGCTCGCCCGGATCGTGCTCGGCGGATACGGCGTGGCCGTGTGGCGCCGGCGGCGCGGCCGGGCCGACGCCGTCTGCGGGGAGTTCCACCGCGGCACGATCGACGGCATCGCCGAACCGCCCACCGCGCAGCACCTGCCCGAGGTCGTGCACGAGCTCCGGATGCGGCTGCGCGCGGGCCGCACGGAGTCGTTCTGGGCCGACGGCGTCGCCCTGCTGTACGACGATCCCCACCAGCCGCTGCCCGGCACCGGAGACCTGCTGGAGGCCCCTTGAACCCACCCGCCCGCGGGGCCGGCCGGCCCCTTACCAGGCACCTCCAGGATGGATAACGTGATGCACGTTCGGACGGCCGCGGCGGTGGACGAGTGACGAGGACCGGATCATGACCGAATCCAGTGAGTGGCTCATCTACCGAGGCGCCGGCGAACCGCACGACGGCATCGAGCGGCTGCCCGACCCGCCTCCCTGGCGGGACTTCACCAGCCGGGACGCGGCCGGCTCCGGCGACGGGTCGCAGGACCGCAGGCTCGGCGCCCACCGGCACCTGGCGGAACTGCACCGGCCGGGCGCCGAGGAGCTGGAGATGATCAACGCGGCGCTCTATCTGCGCCGCCCCCTGCTCGTCACGGGCAGCCCCGGCGCGGGCAAGAGCACGCTCGCCCACTCGGTGGCGTACGAACTCGGCCTCGGCAACGTGCTGCGCTGGTCGATCGTCAGCCGTTCCGCGCTCCAGGACGGGCTGTACCACTACGACGCGATCGCCCGACTCCAGGACGTGCAGATCGCCGCGCAGGGCGGGTTCGGGTCGGCGGCGGGCTCGCCGGGCGCGGTCGAGGGCATCGGCAGCTACATCCGGCTGGGACCGCTCGGCACCGCGCTGCTGCCCTCCGACACCCCGCGCGTGCTGCTCATCGACGAGCTGGACAAGAGCGACATCGACCTGCCGAACGATCTGCTGAACGTGCTGGAGGAGGGCGAGTTCGCCATTCCCGAGCTGGAGCGCATCGCCGACCGGCTGCCGGACGGCGAGGCGGAGGTGCTGACCGCCGACGGGGTGAAGGTCCGGGTGCGGGACGGCCGCGTACGCTGCCGCGCCTTCCCGTTCGTCGTGCTCACCAGCAACGGGGAGCGCGACTTCCCGGCCCCGCTGATGCGCCGGTGCATCCACCTGGAGTTGGGGCGCCCCGACCACAACCGGCTCGCCACCTTCGTCCGCGCGCATCTCGGCGACGAGGCGGCGCGCGCGGGGGACGACCTGATCACGCGGTTCCTGGAACGGTCGCGCAGTGAACTCCTCGCGGCGGACCAGTTGCTGAACGCGATCTACCTCACCGACGCGGCCGCGCCGCCCAGTCGGGACCGTCTGGCCGACCTGCTCATCCAGCGACTCGACCGCCCGAGGTGAGGGCCTGATGCCCGACGCAGCGGCCCGCCACGGCCCCGTCCCGCCCGACGGCCGCCGTCCCGGCCCCCCGGGTGCCGTCCCGGCCGGAGGCGGCACCGTCGAGCCCGGCGGTGCCTCGCCTCCCGTGGCGCGCGGCGGTGATCCGCTCGCCGAACTCGTCGCGCGGTTGCGTGACGTCGGACTCGACCCCGATGTGCCGCAGCTGTGCGACGCGCTCTGGCTGGCGCGCTGGACCCGGCCGGTCGAGGCCGCCGACCAGGAGGACCCGCCCGCCGGGACCGGTGCCCGGCCCACGCCCCGGCCCGACGGCGGACGTGGCCCGGACGGGGACGGACGGCCGCGCGGGGACCGCCCCGCACGGCCGGAGCCGTCGCCGCAGGACGTGGGGGCCGACGGGCGGGTGAGCCTGTACCCGGTCCCGAAGGACGGGGCGGAGCGGACCCGTGGCGCGGGACGGGCCGCCGCGCTGCCGGTGGGTGTGCCCGCTGCCCCCGTACTGCCCGCCCCACTCGAACTCCAGCGCGCATTACGGCGGTTGCAGCGCTACCGCAGCCCCGCGCCGCCGCTGCGCATGCGGCTCGACGAGACGGCGACGGCGGAGCGCAGCGCGCAGGCGGGCGGCCTGATCCTGCCCGTGTACCGGGCCGTCACCCGGGGCGACGCCCGGCTCCAACTGGTCCTGGACGCCTCCTCCTCGATGCGCGTGTGGGACAGGCTGTTCATCGAACTCCAGCAGGTTTTCGGCCAGTTGGGCGCCTTCTCCGACATCCAGGTCAGTCATCTGCACCAGGGGCCGGACGGTGAGCCGGCCGTCAGCCGCAGCCCCGACGCCTACGCGGCGCCGCTGCACTCCGCGGACCGGCTCAGCGATCCCACCGGCCGCCGGATCGTCCTGCTGGTCAGTGACTGCGCGGGTCCGCTGTGGCACAGCGGCCACGCGCACCGGCTGCTGCACCACCTCTCCCGGCAGGGCCCGGTCGCCGTGCTCCAACCGCTGCCGCAGCGCCTGTGGAACCGCACCCGACTGCCGGTGCTGTTCTGCGAGTTGAGCCGCGGCGAGACGCTGGGCGGAGCGGCCGCACTGCGCGTGAGGACCCCCGCGGGGATCCCGGCGGAGGCGCGCCGTGGAGCACTGCCGGTGCCGGTGCTGCCGCCCGAGCCGGTGGCCCTGGGCGCCTGGGCCAGGCTGCTGTCCGGGGCCGGCGCCGGGCCCGTCCCGGGGGCCGTGGGCTGGGTGCGCGCGGACCAGCCGGCCGCCCCGGCGGCCCGTGCCGACCGCCGACGCACACCCTTCGAACGGGTCAGCAGGTTCAGCTCCAGCGCCTCCCCGGCCGCCGGCCGGCTCGCCGTGTACCTGGCCGCCGCACCCTTGTGCCTGCCCGTGATGCAGCTCGTCCAGCGCACGATGCTGCCCGACTCCGGGCCGGCCGAACTCGCCGAGGTGCTGGTCGGCGGCCTGATCACGCGCGCGTCGGAGGAGTACGCCGACGGCGGTGCCCAGTGGTACCGCATCGAGCCCGACGTACGTGATGCTCTGCTGTCCCGGCTGGGCCGCGACGAGGCCATGCTGGTGCTCAAACACTGCTCGGAGTACATCGAGCAGCGCTTCGGCAAGGGCGGCCCCAACTTCCCGGCCCTCGCCCTGGCCCAGCTCGGCGACGGCGGCGCCGGCCGCCCGTACACACCCACCACCCAGCGCACGGACGACGGCGACAACGGTGACAACGGTGACCGCCGGGACAACACCGACCACACCGACCACGCCGACCACGGGGACAACGGCGGCAACGGCGAGGAGGCCTCCGTGCCCCAGCCCTTCGCGGAGGTCGCCGCCCGCGTGCTGCGGCGGTTCATGCCGCTGCCCGAGCAGTTCGAGAGCCCCGGAAGCCGGACCGGACCGGGCCAGCCCGTGGAACGGCCGACGCACCAGGCGGTCCGCAGGGCCCGAGCGCTGATCGAGCGCTTCGACAGCGAGGGCATGATCCAGGACGTCATCGACGCGGTGCAGCTGCTGCGCGGCGCCACCGAACGCGAGCGGACGGGCGCGGACCCCGAACTGTGGGCCGAGTACGCGCACTGCACCCTGCGGCTGTGGGAGGTGCAGGGCGGCGACGACCTTCTCCAGGAGGCCGAGGCGGCCGCGGAACGGGCGACCGCACACCCGCGCCGGCTGCACGAACGGGCCGTGCTGGCCCGGGTGCTGTACGCGGCCGCGACCGACCGCAGGCGGCGCGGCGACCGCACCGGCGCCCTGGACCTGCTGCGCCGCGCCGACCGCGAGTACGCCGTCGCCTGCGCCGCACCCGGGCTCGACGAGAACCAGGCGCTGAAACTCACCCTGGAACGGGTGCGCGCCCTGGAGGCACAGTGGCGGCTCGGCGGGGACAGCGCGCTGCTCCAGGGCGCCGTCGGCATGCTGGAGGCCTTCGCCGACGTCTGGCCCGACCGGCGCCTGCGCCCGCCCGAACTTCCCCTGGAGCACGGCAGGATCCTGCTGCGTCTGTCCGGCGCCACCGCCGATCCCGTCCAGGCGCGCCTCTACGCCGAACAGGGCGCTCAGTCGCTGCGCAACGCCCTGGACACCGGCACGGAGCCGTACACCGCCGAGTCGGCACGCGCGCGTGTGCGCATCCTGCTCGACCTGATCGACGCGCTGCTCCAGGCGGGCGGCCCGCTGGACGACGCCCAGGCCCGGGTCGACGAGGCCCTCGCCTTGGTGCGCGAACAGGGTCGGCGCGCATCCTTGCTGGCGCGGGCCGGCCGGATCGCCGTGGCCCGCTACGCCGAGTCGGGCGAACCGGCGGAGCTGGAGGTGGCAGCGGACCATTTCGCGCAGGCCGCCCAGCGGATGTCCCGCGACGCGCCCGCGCACGCCGACGTCCTAGCGGAGTGGGGCGAGGCGCTGCTGCGGCTGGCCGGACTCCAGTCCGGCGTACGGGCGCAGGACGTGCTGTCCCGGGCGATCCGCGTGCTGCGGGACTGCCGGATGGAGACCCCGGCGGGCAGCCGCCAGGTCGCCCACCGGCTGCTGCTGCTCGGCCGCGCGCTGATGCTGCGCTACCGGGCCCGCGGGGACCGGGTCGACCTGCGCGAGGCAGAACACCTTTTCGGCCTCGCGGCGGCGGAGGCGGGCGATCCGCTGCTGGCCGCCCGCTGCCGACTGGACCTCGGCCAGGTCCAGTTCGAGGCCTACCGCAGCCTGCGCCGCCCGGCCCGGCTCGACCTCGCGGTCGACGCCTTCCGCGACGCGGCGGAGGCGGCCCGGGAGGCGGAGGGGGTGGCCGAAACCGGTCGGCGGCGCCATGAAGCCGTCGAGTTGTGCGCGCAGGCGCATCACTGGCGGGGTATGTCCTATGAGGCGGCCGCCCGGCCGCGTGCCGCCCGCGAGGCCTACCGACTGGCCCGCGCGGAGTGGTCGAGACTGCCGGACGACTACCTGGGCACGGGCGAGCCGACGGCGGAGCAGACGGCGCGGCGGCTGGCCGAACTGGGCTGAACGCGGCGGTACGGGTCACGTCGGCACGAGAGGGGAACGAGATGGACAGCTCGGACCGCACGGACAGTACGGACGGCACGGACCGCGTGGAGCCCACGGGAGACCTGTCGGCGCTGCCGGACCTGACGGAGCTGAGTCTCGCCGAGCTGGCTACGGTCCAACACCCCCTGCTCCAAGAGGTGTTGGCGGATCTGCGCGAACGGGCCAGGCGGCCGAGCGAGATGCTCTGGGGATGGGCCAACTCCTTCTGAACGCCCGCCCGGCCCACCACGGGGTGCTTCCCGCGCGCCACACCGGTTTCGGTCGTGTCGTCCACCGAATCGGCCAGCGTCACCCGCTCCGCGTTTGGGCCGTCCCCCGGGACGGGAAGCGGTTCCCGTACGAGCGGTTTCGTGGCGCGGGCATACGACGGGGGGTGCTGATGTGGCGGAACAGCACGTGCCCTTCCGGCAGTTCATCGTCAAGGTCCATGGGCGCTGCAACCTCGCCTGCCGGTACTGCTACCTCTACGAGGGCCCCGACGACACCTGGCGCGGCCGCCCCGCCGCCGCGCCCCCGGAGGTCCTGGACCGCACCGCCTCCCGCATCGCCGAGCACGCGCGCACCCACGGCCTGACCGCCCTCTCGCTGATCCTGCACGGTGGCGAGCCGCTGCTGGCCGGAGCGGAGACGCTCGGCCGGTTCACCGCCCTGGTCCGCGACCGCGCCCCGGCCGGCTGCATGGTCCGCGCCGTCGTCCAGACCAATGCCACCCTGCTGACCGAACCGCGCCTGGCGACCCTGGCCCGGCACCGGATCGGGGTCGGCATCAGCCTCGACGGAGGCCTCCCCGCCCACAACGCACGGCGCGTCGACCACGCGGGGCGCCCCTCGTGGCCCGCCGCCGCACGCGGGGCGCGCCTCGTCGCCGAGCGCTTCCCTGAGTCGTACGCCGGAATCCTGGCGGTCGTCGACGTCACGCAGGACCCGGTGCAGACGTACGAGTCGCTGCTCGCCCTGCGCCCGCCGGCCCTGGACCTGCTTCTGCCGCACGGGAACTGGTCGGAGCCGCCGCCCCACTGGGACGGCACGGGAACGGTGTACGGCGGCTGGCTGTGCACGGTCTTCGACCGCTGGTGGAAGGCCGGGCGTCGGGAGACGCGGGTGCGGCTGTTCGAGGAGTGCATCGCGCTGCTGCTCGGCCTGCCGGCGATCACGGAGGCGCTGGGGCTGCAGCCCTTCGACGCCGTGGTGGTCGAGACGGACGGGTCGATCGAGCAGGTGGACTCCCTGAAGTCCGCCTACGAGGGCGCGGCCCGTACCGGGCTGGACGTCTTCCGGCACGGGTTCGACGAGGCCCTGCGGCATCCGGGGGTGCGCGCCCGGCAGGCGGGCGCGGCGGCCCTCGCCGAGCAGTGCCGCGCCTGCCCGCTGGTCTCGGTCTGCGGAGGCGGTCACCACGTCCACCGGTACCGGGCGGGGCACGGCTTCCGCAACCCCTCCGTGTACTGCGCCGACCTCCAGCGCTTCATCCGCCACGTGGCCACCCGGCTCGGCGCCGCGGCCTCCGCCACCACCGCCACCTCTGCCCTGGCCACCGCCGTCGCCGCCGTCGTCCCGAGCTCACCTGAAGGGGGCATCCCGTGATTCTCCCGGCGATCCCGGACCGGGCCCTCGACGAACTCGGCCGGTCCGAGGGCGGCCCCGAAACGCTCGCACTCCTGGCCCGAGACCAGGACGCCCGGCGGCTGCTTCTGCTGCGTGCCGTGCTCGACGCGGCTCAGGCGGCGGACCCGGCCGTCTGCTCCGCGGCGGAGAAGTCGCGGTTGCGGGACGACTGGACGCTGCTGGCCGAGGCGGACCGCGCCGTGCCCTCCGGTCTGCGAACTCCCGAGACCCCGGACCGCCCGGAACCCTCCTTCGCACGCTCCCGCCTGCTGTACCCGCTCACCGGACCGTGGGCCCTGAGCTGTCTGCGCGGCCTGGACCCGGTGGAGCGACCTCCCGCCCGGGAGAACGCGCGCGAACTCCGCCGCGCCCTGGCCCACTTCAGCGGCCTCGCCGCCGTGGCCGCCGCACGTGCCGGGATCCCCTTCACCGCCGGGCTGACTGCCCATGACGGGGTGCTCCACCTTCCCTCTCTCGGGACCCTGCGCACGGCGACAGCCGGTGACGTGCCGGTCCGGGCGACCTGCACCCAGGGCCGGGTGACGCTCCGTCAGCCCGATGCCGCTGACGTGATCGTGTTTCCGGAACGCGGGCTCGGCGCCTGGTCCGGGGCGCTCGCGTGGACACCGGCCCACGCGCTGCCCGGGCTCGTGCCCGAGGCCGATCCGCTGCCCCTGGACGACCTCGACCCGTACCGCACGGCACGGGGCGATCCCCGCCACCGCGCGCTGAGCGTGCCGACGACACTGGACGACCCGGAACGCAAACGGTGGCTGCAGGCCTGGTCGGGCACGGCCGCCGCGCTGCGCTCGGGCGGAGCGCACCGGGTGGCGGAGGCGCTCGCGCTGCTGCGGTGCCTGGTTCCCCTGGAGATGCCGCCGGACGCGGAGGGCGACGGAGACGGCGGCTGCAGCGCGACCCGGCGCGACGCGTTCGGCGCGCTGTTGTGCAGCACCCCGCCTTCGCCGGTGGCCTTCGCCGGGACTCTCGTCCACGAACTCCAACACGCGAAACTGGCGGCGCTGAGCGACCTGACGACACTTCATCAGGCAGGGCCGGACGCACGGTACTTCGCTCCATGGAGGCCCGATCCCCGCCCGTTCGACGGCCTGTTGCAGGGCGCCTACGCCCATCTGGGGCTCGCGGACTTCTTCCAGCGCCGTGCCCTCACCGCCGACCCCGCGCACCAGGAGTCGGCATGGGCCCAGCACGCCCGCTACCGGGCCCAGGTCGGTGCGGCCCTGCCCGCCCTCGTCGGGGCCCCGCACCTCACCGCCCGCGGGCGGCGGTTCGTCGACGCCATGGCCGCCGCCTACGAGGACATGGGCGCCCATCCCGCGCCCCGGGGCCACACGGCCCGGGCCCAGGCGTACCTGAAGGCCGCGCGCACGTTGTGGACACGACGTCAGACCCCGTCCGTGCCACGGCCGAATGGGTGAAGATACCGGCGCCGAGCCGTCCACTGCGGAAAGATCGTCGCGCCGAGGTGTCGTTCGCGGGCCCGCCGCACTTACCAGCGATGCGCCGAGGTTCTAGGATTTTCGTGGACTACGCGCTGGAGGCCGCTGCATGTCTGGAGCTCGTACGCCGGTCGGGACGACCGTGGGGGAGGCGGCGAATCAGACCGTCACCATCAGCTTCGCCGGGTTCAACCGGGCTTGGGCGGCCTGGATCGGCGACCGGCTGGAGCGCCGGGGGCTGCGCGTGGTGTTCCAGCGATGGGACTCGCCCGCGGATGTCCCGCTCGTGGACCTGCTGCGTCACCTGAAGATGGCCGAGGGCCGGATCCTCGTGCTCGTCAGCGAGTGGTACTTCCAACTGGGCCCGCGCACCCGCGAGGAGTGGAACGCGGCGCTGGGAGAGGTCGTGGGCCCCGACCCGTCCCGGTTCGCGGCCGTCTCCGTCACCACGGCGTCCGTGCCCACCGCCGCCGCGGTACTCGCCCCGGTCGAACTGATCAACGTGGGCGCCGACGAGGCCGAGCGGCGCCTGCTGGACCGGCTCGGCCTGCCCGCCGGACCGCTCCCGCAGACGGCAGCGGTCGAGCGCCGCGCGCCGCGCTTCCCCGCGTCCATGCCCGAGGTGTGGGGCGGGGTGCCGCGCCGCAACACGCGCTTCACCGGCCGCGAGTCCCTCCTCAACGACGCCTATCACCAGCTGCAGGGCGCGGCGCCGGGGGCGGGCGTGGTGACGTTCCACGGCATGTCGGGAGTGGGCAAGACCCAGCTCGCCGCCGAGTACGTCTACCGCTTCGGCTCCGAGTACGACGTCGTCTGGTGGGTCAACGCCGAGAAACGGGTCACCTACCGACGGCTGCTGGCCGAACTGGCCCCCAAACTGGGCCTGCGGACCGGGCAGGAGTACGGCGAGCGGCTGCGCGCGGTGCGGGACTCGCTGCGCCGGGGCGACCCCTTCGCCCGCTGGCTGCTGATCCTGGACGGCGCCGACGAGCCCGACCAGATCTGGGACCTGGTGCCCACCGGCCCCGGGCACGTGATCATCACCTCGCGCAACCCCGAGTGGAGCGAGCACAACAGCATGCTGCTGGAAGTGCCGGTGTACGCGCGTGACGAGTCGGTGGCGTTCATCCGCCGCCGCGCGCCGCGTCTCGCCGAGCCGGAGGCGGACCTGCTCGCGGAGGCGCTGGAGGACCTGCCGTTGCTGCTGGACCAGACGGCGGGCTGGCTCAACGACTCCGACCTGTCGGTCCAGGAGTACATCGGACTGCTGGAAGGCGGCATCGACCAGGACGTCGTGAAGGTCTCGGCGGACTTCCCGCTCGCCTTCCAGACCGCCTGGTCGATACTGCTGAACAAACTCCGCGAGACCGTCCCCGAGTCCGTCGACCTCCTGCGGCTGTGCACCTTCTTCGCGCCCGGCTTCATCCCCGTACGCCTCCTCAAGGAGATGCCGAGCGGCGACCTGCCCGAACAGATCGCCAGGCTGCTCAACGACCCGCTGCTGTGGAACAAGGCGATCAGTCAGCTCCGCCAGTACTCCGTGGTGCGCCTGGAGTCCCACGAGACCCTCGGCGACGAGGTGGTCTCCTCCGGTGAGTCTCTCTACCTGCACCGCATGGTCCACCAGATCGTCCAGAAGGACATGCCGGACGCGGACCGGGCCGAGTTCATCGATGTCGTGCGCCGGGCGCTGGCCGCGGCCGATCCGCGTCGGCCCACCGACACCCGCCTGTGGCAGCGGTACGCCGACATCGTGCCGCACCTGAAGTACGCGGACGTCCTCAACAGCCGGGACTCGGGTGTCCAGGGCCTGGTCCTCAACTGTCTGCGCTACATGTACTTCTCCGGCGAGTACGCGGCCGGCATCAAGCTCGGCGAACGCGCCATGGAGTCCTGGCGTTCGCTTCTCGGCGAGAGCCACCCGAGGATCTGGGAACTGACGTTCCACTACGTCAACGTGCTGCGCGCCGGCGGTGAGTACGCGCGCACCGAGGCCCTCAACCGCGCGGCCGTCGACCAGCTGCGGGAGGAACGGGGAGCGCAGGACCTGGAGCACCTGCGCTTCGCCAGCGGTCTCGCCGCCGACCTGCGCGGCCTGGGCCGCTACGAAGAGGCGCTCGAACTGTCCCGATGGAGCCAGCTGGCCTACCACGAGCTCCTCGGCGAACAGGACTCACGCACCCTCAACGCGCGCAACAACGTGGCCGTCTCGCTGCGTCTGCTCGGCGCGTACCCGGAGGCGCTGGACATCGACCGGCAGGTCATGGAGGCGCGGCGCCTGGTGCTGAAGGGGCGTCACCCGTGGACGCTCGACTCGCAGATCTCCTACTCCATCGACCTGCGGCTGCTGGGCCGCTACACCGAGGCCGAATCGATCCAGGCGCAGAGCGTCCGCGACAACGCGATCGTGATGGGGGACAGCAACCCGCAGACCCTGAAGGCCGAGTACAACCTCGCGCTGTGCCACTACCGCAACGGCGATCGCGCGCGGGCAGGCGAGCTCTTCAGCACCGTTCTGGACAACGGCGAGCGGGTCATGGGCGAGACGCACCCGTGGACCCTCATGTTCGGCTGTGCCCAGAGCTGCTTCGCCCGGGAGCACGGCGACATCGACCAGGCCCGGGAACTCAGCGAAGCCGTCGTCGCGCGCTACGAGGTGATGCTCGCCGACGACCATCCCTTCGTGGCCGGAGCCCGCGCCAACCAGGCGCTCATCCTGCGCAACGTGGGCGAACGGGAGCATGCCCACGTCCTCCTCGAACAGGCGCTGGCCGCCATGACGGAAGCGGTCGGGGAGAACCATCC
Organism: Streptomyces sp. NBC_00080; assembly: GCF_045041255.1. NCBI lineage: Bacteria > Bacillati > Actinomycetota > Actinomycetes > Kitasatosporales > Streptomycetaceae > Streptomyces > Streptomyces sp. NBC_00080. Next base: position 3,264,015 of record NZ_CP108235.1, on the reverse strand, counting down.
CTGGAGTCTGGGGTGCGCCCTCAACGCCTCCGCCCTGCGCAACCTCGTCGGCGACACGGAGAGCGCGGCAGCGCTCAGCAGGGACACGGCGACCCGGGCCGCCGAGCTGCTCGGGCGCACGCACCCGCTCACCCTGTCGGCCCGCATCGCGTACGCGGCCGATCTGCGCGGACTGCGGGACCGGCGCCAGGCGGAGAAGGTCGAGCAGGAAGCCCTGTCGGATCTCGAGGCGACGCTGGGTAAGCAGCACGTGCACACCATCTCGGCACGCTCCCGCAACCGGCCGTACTGGGACTTCGAACCCCAGACGACCTGACCCCGGACGACCGGCCGACGGCCCGGACGAACGGCGAAGGGCCCGCCCCCGAAACCTCGGGGGCGGGCCCTTCGCCGTCGGACGGTCGTCCGACAGGTTCGTCGGACGGGTTCGTCAGGCGGTTCGCAGGCTCAGGCCTCGAACACCTCACGCACCAGCTGCTCCTGCTCCGCCTGGTGTCGCTTGGCGGAGCCGACCGCCGGGGACGAGCCGTGCGGGCGCGAGATGCGGCGCAGGCGCTCGCCGTGCGGCACGTCCGCGCCGACCGCGAGGTCCAGGTGGTCGATCAGGTTCAGGGCGATGAACGGCCAGGCGCCCTGGTTGGCCGGCTCCTCCTGGGTCCAGAGGTACTTCTCGGCGTTGGGGTACTTGTTGACCTCCGCCTGGACCTCGGCACCCGGCAGCGGGTACAGCCGCTCGAGGCGGATGATCGCCGTGTCCGTGACGCCGCGCTTCTGACGCTCGGCCTCCAGGTCGTAGTAGACCTTGCCGGCGCAGAAGACGACCTTCTTCACGGCCGCCGGGTCGGTGATCGTCGTGTCGCCGATGACCGGGCGGAACTGGCCGCTCGTGAACTCCTCCGCCTTCGACGCGGCGGCCTTGAGGCGCAGCATCGACTTCGGGGTGAAGACGACCAGCGGCTTGTGGTGCGGGTTGTGCACCTGCCACCGCAGGAGGTGGAAGTAGTTCGACGGGAGCGTGGGCATCGCGACCGTCATGTTGTTCTGGGCGCAGAGCTGGAGGAAGCGCTCGACGCGGGCCGAGGAGTGGTCCGGGCCCTGGCCCTCGTAGCCGTGGGGGAGGAGGAGCGTGACGCCGCTCGTCTGACCCCACTTCTGCTCGGCCGCCGAGATGTACTCGTCGACCACGGTCTGCGCGCCGTTGACGAAGTCGCCGAACTGCGCCTCCCACATCACGAGCGCGTCGGGGCGGGCCAGCGAGTAGCCGTACTCGAAGCCCATCACCGCGTACTCGGAGAGGAGGGAGTTGTAGACGTTGTAGCGCGCCTGCTCGTCGTTGAGGTACTGGAGCGGGGTGTGCTCCTCGCCCGTCTCGCGGTCGATGAGCACCGCGTGGCGCTGGCCGAAGGTGCCGCGCTGCGAGTCCTGGCCGGACAGCCGGACCGGGGTGCCCTCCAGCAGCAACGAGCCGACGGCCAGCGTCTCGCCCATGCCCCAGTCGATGGTGCCGTCCTCGACCATCGACGCGCGGCGCTGGAGCTGCGGCAGCAGGCGCGGGTGGACGTGGAAGTAGTCCGGGATGTTGACCTGGGACTCGGCGATGCGCTTGACGACCTCGGCGGAGACGGCGGTGTTCACCGCCACGGGGAAGTTGTCCTGCGGCTCGTGGGCGTCGCCGGCGGCGGGCTGCGCGGTGGCCTCGCGGACCTCCGTGAAGACCTTCTCCAGCTGGCCCTGGTAGTCCTGGAGCGCCTGCTCGGCCTCTTCCAGGGTGATGTCGCCGCGACCGATGAGGGACTCGGTGTACAGCTTGCGCACCGAGCGCTTCTTGTCGATCAGGTCGTACATCAGCGGCTGGGTGAAGGCCGGGTTGTCCGACTCGTTGTGACCGCGGCGGCGGTAGCAGATGAGGTCGATCACCACGTCCTTGTTGAACGCCTGACGGAACTCGAAGGCCAGCCGCGCGACGCGGACGACGGCCTCGGGGTCGTCGCCGTTCACGTGGAAGATCGGGGCCTCGATCATGCGCGCCACGTCCGTGGCGTACATCGAGGAGCGCGAGGACTCCGGGGCGGCGGTGAAGCCGACCTGGTTGTTGATGACGATGTGGACCGTGCCGCCCGTGCGGTAACCGCGCAGCTGCGACATGTTCAGGGTCTCGGCCACCACGCCCTGGCCCGCGAAGGCCGCGTCACCGTGCAGGGCGACCGGCAGGACGGTGAAGTCCGTGCCGCCCTTGTTGATGATGTCCTGCTTGGCGCGGGCGATGCCCTCGATGACCGGGTCGACCGTCTCCAGGTGGGACGGGTTCGCGGCCAGCGAGACCTTGATCTGCTCGCCGTCCAGGCCCGTGAAGGTCCCCTCGGCGCCCAGGTGGTACTTCACGTCGCCGGAGCCGTGCATCGACTTCGGGTCGAGGTTGCCCTCGAACTCACGGAAGATCTGCGCGTACGACTTGCCGACGATGTTCGCGAGGACGTTCAGACGGCCGCGGTGGGCCATGCCGATGACGACCTCGTCCAGCCGCGACTCGGCCGCGCTGTCCAGCACCGCGTCGAGCAGCGGGATGACGGACTCGCCGCCCTCCAGGGAGAAGCGCTTCTGGCCGACGTACTTCGTCTGGAGGAAGGTCTCGAAGGCCTCCGCCGCGTTCAGCCGGCGCAGGATGCGCAGCTGCTCCTCGCGCTCCGGCTTGCTGTGCGCGCGCTCGATGCGGTCCTGGATCCAGCGGCGCTGCTTCGGGTCCTGGATGTGCATGAACTCGACGCCGGTGGTGCGGCAGTACGAGTCGCGCAGCACGCCCAGGATGTCGCGCAGCTTCATCAGGGACTTGCCGGCGAAGCCGCCGACCGCGAACTCGCGCTCGAGGTCCCACAGGGTGAGGCCGTGCTCGGTGATGTCCAGGTCGGGGTGCTTGCGCTGGCGGTACTCCAGCGGGTCGGTGTCGGCCATGACGTGGCCGCGGACCCGGTAGGAGTGGATGAGCTCGAAGACCCGGGCGGCCTTGGTGACGTCGTCGTCGTGGCTGGCGTCGATGTCCTTGAGCCAGCGGACCGGCTCGTAGGGGATGCGCAGCGCCTCGAAGATCTCGTCGTAGAAGCCGTTCTCCCCGAGGAGGGAGTTGGCGACGACGCGGAGGAACTCGCCGGAGGCGGCGCCCTGGATGACCCGGTGGTCGTAGGTCGACGTGAGCGTCATGACCTTCGAGATGCCGAGCTTGTTCAGGGTGTCCTGGCTGGTGCCCTGGAACTCCGCCGGGTAGTCCATCGAGCCGACGCCCATGATCACCGACTGGCCGGGCATCAGACGCGGCACGGAGTGCACGGTGCCGAGACCGCCGGGGTTGGTCAGGGAGACCGTGACGCCGGTGAAGTCGTCCATCGTCAGCTTGCCGTCGCGGGCGCGGCGGACGATGTCCTCGTAGGCCTGCCAGAACTCGAAGAAGTTCAGCGTCTCGGCCTTCTTGATGCCGGCCACGACGAGCTGGCGGTCGCCGTTGGGCTTCACCAGGTCGATGGCCAGGCCGAAGTTGACGTGCGGCGGCTTGACGAGGGTGGGCTTCCCGTCCTTCTCCGCGTAGTGCCAGTTCATCGACGGCATGGCCTTGATGGCCTGCACCATCGCGAAGCCGATCAGGTGCGTGAAGGAGATCTTCCCGCCCCGGGCGCGCTTGAGGTGGTTGTTGATGACGATGCGGTTGTCGAACAGCAGCTTCACCGGGACCGCGCGCACGGACGTGGCCGTGGGCAGCTCCAGCGAGGCGTTCATGTTCTTGGCGACCGCGGCGGCAGGGCCGCGCAGCGTCACGAACTCCGGACCCTGCGCCGGCGCGGCCGGGGCCGCAGCCGAGGCGGGCGCGGGCTTCGCGGCGGCCGGCTTGGCGGCCGGGGCCGCCTTCACCGGAGCCGGAGCAGCGGTCGCGGGCTTCGGGGCGGCGGCCGGCGCGGGAGCCGGCGCGGCGGGCGCCGCAGCAGCGGGCGCCGCCTGGGCCGGAGCGGCCGGTGCGGCGGGCGCCGGGGGCGTGGTGGTCGCTGCGGCCCCCGCGGCCGCAGTACCCGCCGGAGCCGAGGGAGTGGCGGCCCCCGGCTTGTAGTCGGCGAAGAAGTCCCACCAGGCACGGTCTACCGAGTTCGGGTCCTGGAGGTACTGCTGATAGATCTCATCGACGAGCCACTCGTTCGGGCCGAACGCGGCAGCGGGATTCTTGCCCGCTTGGTCTGCGTCGGTCGAGATGCTCGATGCGTTACTGGGGGACTGTGGCGACACGGCGGCAACCGCCCTCTTCCGCTTCACAAGGTGATGGACAGCGGGAATAAAGGCTACGCCCCCTGGAGGGGGAAGGTCAGGCCGGGCCGGTGCATCGTCGCGTAAGTCACATCGGAAAGAGCGTTTCACGGCTGTAAATGGCGGGAAACAAGCGCGGTTGCGCGTCAAAAGGGGTGCGTTGATGCAGGTCGCGCACGCTGAGCGTGCGGACCCGTGCCGACCTGGGACGGTCCGCTGCCTGATCACACGTGTCCGACTGCGCGGACGTCGGTGGATCTTGTGGCTCCGGTTCGAACTTTACGTCAACTTGGGACGGAAAACTCTCCCGGAAGGGTGACAAGAATCCGGCAGCCCCGCTCGGATTCGGCCACTCCGATCCGGCCGCCGTGAAGATCGACCGCCCAGCGGGCGATCGCCAGCCCCAGCCCGGTACCGCCGTCGCTGCCCGGCCCGTGCGGCCGGCGGACGGCTCCCCGGTTGAACCGCTCGAACACCCGGCGCCACTCCGAGCGCGGAATGCCGGGCCCCTCGTCCAGGACCTCGAGCTCCAGCGACTCCGGCAGCGGCCCGCGCCGCGCCTTCACCGTCACCCGTCCGTGCGGCGGGCTGTGCTTGACCGCGTTGTCGATCAGGTTCGCGACGACCTGGTGGATCCGCTCCGGATCCGCGTGTGCGGTCAGCTCCGGAGGGGACACGTCCAGGTGCAGATGGACGTCGGTGCGCGTGTGGTTGCCGCCCGAGCCCATCGTGGCGCGCGCCGAGGCGACCATGTTGGCCTCCTTCAGCACCCCGGACAGGTACGGCCACACCTCGAAGCGCCGCTTGCGCAGCGGGACGACGCCGTTGTCCAGGCGGGACAGGTCCAGCAGCGTCTCCACCAGCCGCCCGAGGCGCTCCGTCTGCTTCAGGGCGGTGCGCATCGTCTCGGGGTCCGCCTCGGCGATGCCGTCGACGACGTTCTCCAGGACGGCACGCAGGCCGGCGATGGGCGTGCGCAGCTCGTGCGAGACGTTGGCCACCAGCTCCTTGCGCTGCCGGTCCTGCGCCTCCAGCTCGTCCGCCATGACGTTGATCGTCTGGGCCAGGTCGCCCAGCTCGTCGCGGCGGTTCTCGCTCACCCGGCGGGTGTAGTCGCCGTGCGAGATGGACCGGGCCACCGTGTTCATCTCGTCCAGCGGCGCGGTGAGTGAATGCGCCACGAACTGCGTGATCAGCAGTGTGGCGATCATCGAGAAGACCGTGATGAAGCGCAGCTCCGTCTTGGTGTGCACCGCGATCACCGACAGGCCGGTGGTGATCAGCACCGAGACGACGACCAGCGCACCCAGCTTGGTCTTGATCGAGAACGGCCGTACCCGGCCCCAGGGCTCCCCGGGGCTTCTCGGCCCGTCCGGCCCGGAACTCATGGCGTCGGGGTCTCCAGCGCGTAGCCCACGCCGTGCACCGTGCGGATCCGCTCCGCGCCGATCTTCCGCCGCAGCGCCTTGATGTGGCTGTCGACGGTACGGGTGCCGGAGGCGTCCGCCCAGTCCCAGACCTCCGCGAGGAGCTGCTCACGGGAGAGCACCGCGCGCGGGGTGTTCGCCAGGCAGACCAGCAGGTCGAACTCGGTGGGCGTGAGGTGCACGTCCTCCGAGCGCACCCGCACCCGGCGCTGCGCGTGGTCGATCTCCAGCTCGCCGAGCCGCAGGATCCCGCTGCGCGGAGTCGTCGCCGCGATCGCGGCCCGCTCCACCCGGCGCAGCAGCACATGCACGCGTGCCGCCAGCTCCCGCATCGAGAACGGCTTGGTCATGTAGTCGTCGGCGCCCACGCCGAGCCCGACCAGCATGTCGGTCTCGTCGTCGCGCGCGGTGAGCATCATGACCGGCACCGGGCGGGAGGCCTGCACACGACGGCAGACCTCCAGACCGTCGAAGCCGGGCAGCATGATGTCGAGGATCAGCAGGTCGGGCTGCCAGGCCTCTGCCGTGTCGACGGCCGCCGGGCCGTCGCCCGCCGTTTGCACGAGGAATCCCTCGGCGCGCAGGCGGGCCGCGATGGCGTCGACGATCGTCGGGTCGTCCTCGACCACCAGGACGCGCCGCTGCGCGCCCGGCGTCGCCGTCGCCGTGCTGTTGTGTGCGGTGTGTGTCTGCTCCATCGCCCGCCCCTGAGTGTGCTTTCCGGAACCAGTGGGGTGATCCCATGTCTGCGCATGACTGCGGTTGACGCGTAAATGATCGGCGTCAGGGGTGCAGCGTACGGGGAGTCACCACGGCTTTGCTATCCAGGTCGGACGGCAAGATGTACGACGTCCGGCACGCCTCGGGCAACCGGGATCTCTTCGGTACGCACCTGTTGGAACCCGGCATTCCCCATGGTTCCCTCGAATTCCGGAGAGGGTCGGGCGGACCACACGGCCAGTACCCCACCGGGTCTCAACACCCGTGCGCAGCTTGCGAGTCCGGCCGTGGAATAGAGGCTGTCGTTGCCCTCGGTGACGGTCCAGTCGGGCCCGTTGTCGATGTCGAGACATACCGCGTCGAACGTGTCGCATGTCTCATTGACGTAGTCGAGCAGATCCGCTTCGACGATCTTCGACCGGGGGTCGGCGAGCGCGTCCCCGGAGAGGGCGGCCAGCGGGCCGTCGAGGTGCCAGTCGATGACGGCGCGCTCGCGCTCCACGACGGTGACGGCGCCCCAGCGGGGATCGGCGGCGGCATGCGCGAGGGAGAAGCCGACGCCGAGGCCGCCGATCAGCAGATCGGGCGAGAGGCGGCCGTCCAGCGCGTTCAGCGCGGCGTCGACCAGGAGCCGCTCCGAGCGGCCGTCCGAGGTGTCCATCAGGAAGCAGCCGTTCGCGATGATCTGGAGCAACTCCCCGTGCCGGCGCAGGACGACCTCACCGTAGGGGCCCTCGCGACGGTCCAGCACTTCGGGCGCGTCGGGGATGTCGTACGGGATGGGCATCGGCCCATCCTGGCACTTCCCTGACGGTTTGTTGAGGGATTTCCGTGGGCGGCGGATGAGATTGACGTACAGCCGTTCGGAAGGGGTTCGGAGTCGCTGCTGAGCGGCTTCGGGGCGGGTGGGAACCGGCTGGGGAAAGTCTCGGAGCTTGCTGTGAATCGGCTCGGGCGTGGTGTCGGTCACAGACAGCGGACCGGCGCGGCGCGAAAGGTGGGGTGGAACGGAAGGAGCGCCGCACGGTGGAACGCACGGCCGCACCCACGAGCCCGCCGCTGCCCGACGTCCGCGGGCTGCTGGACGGCATCCCGGGCCAGCGCCCGCCGCCTCGCGGCCGGCCGCCCGCCGAGCCGCCCGCCGAGGCGGCCCCCCGCCGCCGGTACCGGGTCCCCGTCCCGTTCACCCTCTCGTACGCGGCCGTCCTCGCCGGCACCTCCTTTCTCACCGCGCACGTCGGCCCCTCCCTCGTGCACGCCCTGCACCAGGGCTCCAGTACCGATGTCGCGCATCTGGTCCGGACACCCGTGCTGGTGCTGGTGGCCAGCGCTCTCTGGGTGGCGGGCGGCCTCGCCTCCCCCTTCACGCTGGGCTTCCTGGCCGTCCTGACGACGCTGGAGCGGCGCATAGGCGGCGTCCGTACGGCCGTCGTCTTCCTGTTCGGGCATGTCCTGGCCACCCTCGCGACCGAGGTGCCGGTTGGCCTGGCCGTGCTCGTGGGCCGCCTGCCCGAGAGTTCGCTGCACCGCCTCGACTACGGCATCAGCTTCGGTGTCGCCGCGAGTGTGGGCGCCCTGGCGGGGCTGCTCGGGCCGTGGCTGCGCTGGCCGCTGCTCGCCGCCTTCGGCGGGATGCTGCTCCAGGAGCTGATCGCCTTCACCGACCCGATGACGAACTGGGGACACCTGATCGCGCTGGGGATAGGTGTCGGCACCTGGCCGTGGCTCCGCCGCCTGCCGCGGTCCCGGCCGCTTCGCCCGGCGCCGACCGTCAGCCCGGCGCTGACCGTCATTCCGGCCGCTGACGGTCACTCCGGTCACTCCGGCCGCTGACGGTCACCGCGGCCGTCGGTCGGTGCCGGTCGCTGCCGGTCAGTCGTCGTACTGGACCGTGCCGTCCGTGTGCAGGGTCGGGTGGAGCTTCATCGGGCCGTACTCGTCGAGGTCCGACGGGCGGGGCGGCTCGGGGCCGTCGGGCCCCAGGCGGACCATCCGCTCGACGCGGCAGATCCGGAACAGGCGGTCCTCCACGCTGGCCTCGTCGGCCCGGCCGGCCGCCCGGAACGTCTCCGCGGCCCGCGCGTACAGGGCCTTCTTGTGTTCGTCGAAGCGGTAGAGCATCGCCCAGACGCGGGCCATCCCCTCGTACAGCGAGCGGCGCGCCTCGTGCGGGGTCGCCGCCAGGGACCCGCACGGGGTCCAGTCGGACCCGTCGCGTTCGGCCACCGAGAAGCCGACCGGCAGCCGCACCACGTCCGGGTGCGTCCGGGCCGCCCACTCGGAGTCCGCGCGCACATCGGGAGGGAAGCGGTCACCCGTGTACGTGAAGTCGCGCAGGCCCAGCCGGAGGGCGCCCGCCATCGGGCCCTCGTCCCGGTCCGGGTCCAGGACGTACCCCACGTCCGGCGACGGGGCGGTGCCCGGGTCCTCCCACGACGGGCTCACCGGCTCCAGGTCGGTGGGCCGGGGCGGCTCCAGGCCGTCGTCGCCGGTCCGGGCGAACTCGTCGCCGCGCACCACCCGGTAGCGCACGCCCAGCGCCTCCACCTCGTCGGCCGGGGCCCGCTCCAGCACGGCCACGGCCGCCAGCAGCTCGCGCCGGGCGGCCGGGTCGTCGGTGTCGTCCTTCGCCCTGAACCACAGGTGCGAGTTGAGCCCGTCCCGGGCCTGCTGGGGCATGCCGTCCACCACCGGCTTCAGCAGCCGCCAGCCCGGCTCGGCGGCCGTCCGGTCCCGTGCGGCGACACCGAAGACGGGTCCGCGCAGCGCGATCTGCGGATAGCGGCGCGAGGCCTCGACGGCGTCGGCCTCCGTCACCCAGGCGACGGGGTCGTCACGGCGGACCAGGTCGGCGTGGAGGGCGTCGAGACGTCGCTTCCAGTCATCGGTCATACGCGCATTGTGGTCGGGTCGGCGGGCGACTTCGGGGTGAATGCCGGAAGTGGGCGGGGTACGGAGAGGGGGCGCGAGGGGCGTGCCCCGTCGTGCGGCGGCGAAGGGTGCGCCCTCCCGGCCGCCGGACGTCACCCCCGTGCGTCTCCCGTGAACTTCGCGCTGGTCAGCGATGACTCGACGCGCCAACCCAGTGACTCGTACAGTGCCCGCCCCTGCGGTGTGGCTCCCAGTACCCCGGTCCGGGCGCCCTGCGTGAGCGCCGCGTGCTGCAGAATCCGCATGACGAGGGCGCCGAGCCCCCGGCGGCGGTGGCCGGGGGAGGTCTCGATCCGGTCGACGACCGCCGTGCCGCCGGTCGGGGCGATCTGGCCGCGTGCGGCCAGAGAGCCGTCCGGTGCGACGATCATGGTGCGGGTCACGCCGCCGCGCGACCAGGTGCGGGTCCGGTAGCCGTCGGGGGCGGAACCCGGCGCGACGTCGGGGAGCGCGGCGGTCATCAGGAAGCCGGGCTCGGGGTCGATCCACCAGCCGAACCCCAGCCAGGGCCCGACCGCCGCGGGTTCGGCGAACACCTTCAGCCACACGCCGGTCCCGGTCACCGCGCCCGCCACCTTCCGGACGGCCGGCTCCGACACCGCGCTGTCCGTCGAGCCGAACACGTGCCGACTGACGTGCTGGACCCCCGTTCCCACGTCGACGGTCCAGCCCCACGGCTCGGCCACGGGGGGAGCCGCCCCGCGGGACACGACCCACCCGTCCACCCATGCCTGGACGAAACCATCCACAGGAACCCCCCCGAGAGTGGCTCGGTAAGAGCCGTACGGCTTGTTGAACCATTACCTCCGACCGTAAGGGCGAAGTCGCCCACCGTGGCAGTCGTGATCGCCCACAGCGAACGGGTCGCCTCCCGGGGAACATTCGGAGACTCACGTGCATTGAGTCGGCATAGCTCAACTTGACTGCCTAAGGGGAGATCATGGCATCGACGTCCGCTCCGCTCACCCTGCCTGTGCTGCCTCTCGACGACGAGGTCGTGCTCCCCGGCATGGTGGTTCCGCTGGACCTCAACGACACCGACGTACGCGCCGCTGTGGAGGCCGCCCAGGCCGCCGCCCGTTCAACACCGGGCAAGCCCCAGGTACTCCTGGTGCCGCGCCTCGACGGGACCTACGCGAGCACCGGTGTGCTCGGCACCGTCGAGCAGGTCGGCCGGCTGGCCGACGGCGATCCGGGCGCGCTGATCCGCGGCCGCGGCCGCGTGCAGATCGGTGCCGGCACGACGGGGCCCGGCGCGGCGCTGTGGGTCGAGGGGACGAGGGTCGACCAGACCGTCCCCGAGCCGCTGCCCGGGCACGTCGCCGAACTCGTCAAGGAGTACAAGGCGCTCGCCACCGCCTGGCTGCGCAAGCGCGCCGCCTGGCAGGTCGTCGACCGCGTCCAGGCCATCGACGACGTCTCCGCGCTCGCCGACAACTCCGGTTACTCGCCGTTCCTGACCACCGAACAGAAGGTGGAGCTCCTGGAGACCGCCGACCCGGTGGCCCGTCTGAAGCTCGCCACCCAGCAGCTGCGCGACCACCTCGCCGAGCAGGACGTCGCCGAGACCATCGCCAAGGACGTCCAGGAGGGCGTCGACAAGCAGCAGCGCGAGTTCCTGCTGCGGCGCCAGCTCGAGGCCGTGCGCAAGGAGCTGCGCGAGCTCAACGGCGAGCAGGAGGGCGAGGAGTCCGACGACTACCGCGCCCGTGTCGAGGCCGCCGACCTGCCCGAGAAGGTCCGCGAGGCGGCCCTCAAGGAGGTCGACAAGCTGGAGCGGTCCAGCGACCAGTCGCCGGAGGGCTCCTGGATCCGCACCTGGCTGGACACCGTCCTCGAACTGCCGTGGAACGAGCGCACCGAGGACCGGTACGACATCCAGGGCGCCCGCGCCGTCCTCGACGCCGAGCACGCCGGTCTGGACGACGTGAAGGAGCGGATCACCGAATACCTCGCGGTGCGCAAGCGGCGCGGCGAGCGCGGCCTGGGTGTCGTGGGCGGGCGGCGCGGCGGTGCCGTGCTCGCGCTCGTCGGCCCGCCCGGCGTCGGCAAGACCAGCCTCGGCGAGTCCGTCGCCCACGCCATGGGCCGCAAGTTCGTCCGCGTCGCCCTCGGCGGCGTCCGCGACGAGGCCGAGATCCGCGGCCACCGCCGTACCTACGTCGGCGCGCTGCCCGGCCGGATCGTGCGGGCGATCAAGGAGGCCGGGTCGCTGAACCCGGTGGTGCTCCTCGACGAGATCGACAAGGTGGGATCCGACTTCCGGGGCGACCCGGCGGCCGCCCTGCTGGAGGTCCTGGACCCGGCGCAGAACCACACGTTCCGCGACCACTACCTGGAGGTGGAGCTCGACCTGTCGGACGTGGTCTTCCTCGCCACCGCCAACGTGCTCGAAGCCATCCCGGAGGCCCTGCTCGACCGTATGGAGCTGGTCCGCCTCGACGGCTACACCGAGGACGAGAAGGTCGTCATCGCCCGCGACCACCTGCTCCCGCGCCAGCTGGAGCGGGCGGGCCTGGACAAGGACGAGGTGGCCCTCGACGAGAGCGCGCTGCGCAAGCTCGCCGGCGAGTACACCCGCGAGGCGGGGGTGCGCACCCTGGAGCGGTCCATCGCGCGGCTGCTGCGCAAGGTCGCGGCCCAGCACGAACTGGGCGAGCGGAAGCTGCCGTTCACCATCGGGGACGAGGATCTGCGCGCTCTGATCGGCCGGCCGCACCACGTGCCCGAGTCCGCCCAGGACCCGGCCGAGCGCCGGACCGCGGTGCCCGGTGTCGCGACCGGTCTCGCGGTCACCGGCGCCGGCGGAGACGTCCTCTTCGTCGAGGCGTCGCTGGCCGACCCGGAGACCGGCGCGGCGGGCCTGACCCTGACCGGTCAGCTCGGCGACGTGATGAAGGAGTCGGCGCAGATCGCGCTCAGCTTCCTGCGCAGCCACGGCGCCGAACTGGAGCTGCCGGTGGGCGACCTGAAGGACCGGGGCGTGCACATCCACTTCCCGGCGGGCGCGGTCCCGAAGGACGGCCCGAGCGCGGGCGTCACGATGACGACGGCCCTCGCCTCCCTGCTGTCCGGCCGGCTCGTCCGCACGGACGTGGCCATGACCGGCGAGGTCTCCCTGACCGGCCGGGTCCTGCCGATCGGCGGCGTGAAGCAGAAGCTGCTCGCCGCGCACCGGGCGGGCGTCACCACCGTCGTCATCCCCAAGCGCAACGAGCCCGACCTGGACGACGTCCCGGCGGAGGTGCTGGACAAGCTCGACGTCCACGCCGTCACGGACGTCCGCCAGGTCCTGGAACTGGCGCTCGCGCCCGCCACGAACGGCGCGGCGCCGGAGGTTCCGGTCGCGGCGTGACGGACGCGTCCGGAGAAGGGAAGGCCCGGGTCCCGTGAGGGAGGCCCGGGCCTTCCCGGTTCCGCCGCGGACCCGCAACGGGGTCCTGGGAAGCGCAGCCGGTCCCTGCCTGCGAAATACTCAAGAACTGCGCCGATGGCGGCGACCGGCGAGATCAGGGGTGCTGACGTGCACGAGGACACAAACGGCGACGGACGCGACAGCGGGTCCGACACGTCGTCGCGCGGTGTGGAGCAGGGCGACCGGGAGTTCCTGTCCCTGGAGCGGGAGCTCACGGTGCTGCTGCGCCGCGCCCGCGCCAACCAGGGGGAGATGGCCCGTGAGGTCCACCCGGACCTGGAGTCCGCCGCCTACGGGCTCCTCGTCCGGCTGGAGGAGTGCGGCCGCCAGCGCGCCACGGAACTCGCCGGCTACATCGGTGTCGGCAAGGCCACCATGTCCCGCCAGCTGCGTGCCCTCGAGCAACTCGGGCTGGTCGCCCGCGCGCCGGACCCGGCGGACGGCCGCGCCTGGCTCGTCGACCTCACCGAGGAGGGCCGCACCCGGGTGAGGCGGGTCCGCGAGGCCCGCCGCGAGCGGTACGTCACGCACTTCTCGGACTGGGACCGCGGAGAGGTCTCGGAGCTGGCCCGGCTGCTCCACCAGCTGAACCGGGGGATGGAGAAGTAGCGCCGAGGGCACGGCCCGCCCGTCAGAGCTCCACACACACCACCGTCGCGTCGTCGTGCGTCTTCGCCCGGCCCAGCAGCGCCCGGCCGGCGGCGTCGTCCGCCCGCTCCAGCGCCCGCACCCGCTCCACCAGCGCCTGCGCGCCCTCCTCGCGGACGAGGCCGAACAGGTCCGTCCAGTCGCCCTCCCGGAAGAGCTCCGCCCAGCGGGCGGCCCCGTCCGACAGCGCGGCCAGCGAGCGGACCTCCGCGCGCGGCGCGCTCGCGGTGACCGCGCGGGCGGCCACCCCGGGGTCGGCCGCGGCCGTGAAGAACCCGCCCTCCTGGTTGCGGAGCGTGCCGTCGACGACCTCGGCGCTCCGCAGCAGGGCGCGCGGCAGACGGGCCAGCCGGTCGTCGCGGACGGGGGTGACCGTGCCGTCCGGGGCGGTCAGCAGCAACGTCGCGTCGCACAGGACCAGGTATTCGACGGTCCGCGGTGACCAACGCGCGAGGACCACGGTGGCCTGCGGGGTGCGCGGGTGAGAAAGGTCACAGGTTTCCGCATGGGCCCCGGCGGTACGCGCGATGGCAAGGGCGAGCGCCTCGGCCAGGGGAACATCCGGGAGTGAAACGGTCAGTTCGGTCAGGGCGCCGCCGAGTCGCGCGGTGAACCAGGGGACCGAATGCAGACAGCCGGCGCCGTCCGGGGGCGGTGTCACCCCGTCCAGCAGGACGAGCGAACCGCCCTGTCCGGAGGCGGGAAGTCCGATGCTCGCGAAGTCCTCGTTGGGGCGGGCCCGGTCGCCGGCCTCCGACACAAGTTCCGTACGCATTCGGACAGTCTGCACGACCCCTTCACAGCCTTCGCGAAAGGCTGGCATCGCACCCCGAACTTACGTACCACCGCAGGTCAGGCGCCTGGTTTGGGTAGGAATGAAGCACTCCGGGAATACGTGGCGGCGAATACTGTCAAAGCCCGCCGCCCACGTCCAACCGGCCTGCCGGGCAAGGCCGCTGCACGCGCCAGAGGAACTTGCCCGCCAACTCTCTCCCGATGTTCACTCCTTCGGGTGGCGGGGCAAGCGATGCGAGGCCCCTGCCCACCGGCACTGGGAGGGTCGGAAACCGTACCGGACGTACGCGCCAGTTGACGGGGCGTCACATCCGGCCCATGGCACACGAGTCAGGAATGCGAGCACCGGTGCAGAAGACGCGGCCTCGGCGTACAGGCAGGCAGACGGCCTCCGAGGGGGGCGCGGAGCGCACCCCTGTCGGCAAGGGCCGTCCCACCCATGTACGCAACCGGCTGATCGTCGCGGTGGCCGTCGTGGCCGCCGCCGTCGCCGGGGCGGGCGCCCCCTCGATCCTCGCCGCCTCAGGGCAGCTGAAGGACTCCCAGGACCTGGTCACTCTGGCCGAACAGACCCAGGACGCCCTGGCTCTCGCCCAGTCCCTGGCGGACGAGCGCGACGAGGTCACCGCCTACGTGGCGGCCGGCCGGGTGAAGTCCAAGGCGCCCTCGGCCCAGGGCAGCGCCCGGGTGGACCGGCAGGCGGGCGAGCTGACCGCCGAGACGGACGTCTCCGCGGCGCTGCGCGAGGCCCTCGCCTCCGTGCCGTCCGTGCGCCAGTCGGCCCTCACCGGCAAGAGCACCGCGCTCCAGGCGCACGAGGCGTACTCCCGGGCCATCGCCGCCCTCCACGTGCTCGTCGACCGGCTGGCGGAGGAGATGCCGCCCCGCGCGGGCTCCGGCGCGTACGCCCTCGCCGAGCTCGACACCGTCGTCCAGCAGGCCTCCGCGACCCGGGGGCTGCTGCTCGCGGCGCTGAACGTGCCGACCAGCACCGAGACCGAATACGACCCCGTCACCGGCCGGTCGGTCACCGAGAAGGTCTCCTCGGACGCCGACACCAAGCAGCGCGACGCGCTCACCGCCGCCGCGCAGCAGGCCCGGCTGCGCTCCGACGCGGCCCTCGCCGACTTCCGGGAGGGCGCGTCGCAGGAGACGGTGGCCTCGTACGACTCCACGGTCACCGGCGGCGACGTCGACACCGCCGAGGCCTACCTCGCCGCCCTCACCGACCAGCCGAAGCTGAGCGGCGACGAACTCGACACCAGCGTCAAGAAGCTCGACGCCGCGCTCTCCGCCCGGGTCGACCTGATGCGCGGGGTCGAGTCCTCGCTGTACGGGCACCGCGCCGAGGACCTGGCCCGGATGCGGGACGACGACGTCACCGACCTGGAGCTGCGCGTCACCCTCCTCGGGGCCCTGATGCTGCTGACGGTCGTCGTCGCCACGGGCATGGCACGCAGCCTCACCCGCCCGCTGTCCGTCCTGCGCCGGGGATCGGCGCGACTGGCGGGGGCCGAGCACCCGGCGGCGGAGGAACCGGTCCGGTTCACCGGCCGCAACGACGAGTTCGCCCAGGTCGTCCGCTCCGTCAACGCCCTGCACGAGCACGCCGTGGCGCTCCACGAGCGCGTCGGCACCCTGGAGTCCGATCGCAAGCACCTCGTCGGGCAGCGCCAGCGGATGGCCGACGCCCGCGAGGAACTGCGCACCGAACTCGCCGACTCCGCGGCCCAGCTGGACGGCCTGCGGGACAGCATCGGCGGCACGTTCGTCAACCTCGCCCTGCGCACTCTGGGCCTCGTCGAACGCCAACTGGCGGTCATCGAGGGGCTGGAGGAGCGCGAGCAGGACCCCGACCGGCTGGCCACGCTCTTCAAGCTCGACCACTTCGCCACGGTCATGCGCCGCCACAGCGAGAACCTGCTGGTCCTGGCCGGTACGGAACACGTCCAGCAGCACGCGGGCCCGATCCCGCTGGTGGACGTGGTCCGCGCGGCGGTCAGCGAGATCGAGCGGTACGAGAGGGTACGCATCTCCGCGCTCCCGCCGCACGCGCACGTGGCGGGATTCGCCGCGGACGACCTCTCCCACCTGCTGGCCGAACTCATGGAGAACGCCACCTCGTTCTCCCCGCCGGACCTGCCCGTCGAGGTCTCCGGCTGGCTCCTGGAGAACGGCGAGGTCATGCTCTCCGTCCAGGACGAGGGCATCGGCGTGGCCGAGGACCGGATGAGCCGCCTCAACGCCCGCCTCGCCGAGTTCGACCCGCAGACGCCGTACGACCAGGAAGGCGAGGAGGGCCTCGGCCTCGGCCTGTACGTGGTGGCCCGGCTCGCCCACCGGCACGGGGCGCGGGTGCGGCTGCGCGAGCAGAAGCAGGGCGGGGTGGCGGCGGTCGTCGTCCTGCCGACCGCGCTGCTCGCCGCGGCCCCGGCCGCCGCGATCCCGGTGACGAACCCGGCGGCCACCCCCCAGTCCTTCTCGCTGCCGGGCGCCGACGCCGAAGCCAACTCCAATGTCCTGCCGGGCCGTAAGCCCGCGGACCCGCTGGTCGCGCTGGCCGAGAGGGCGGTACGACAGGCGGAGACCCCGGCCGGGACGCCCACGCCCACGCCGACTCCGGCGGAACTCCCGGCCGAGACGCCCGCCGAGACGACGATGGAACTGCTGCTGCCGAGCCCGCAGGGCGAGGACGCGGCGGACGCCGGGGAGACCGACGGGGCGGGGGAGACCGACGGGGCTGGGGAGCAGAGCGCCGCCGTCATCGCCCCCGAGCCGGCCACCGCCGACCGCGCGGACATCCCGCCGGGCCCACCCGTACCCGACGAAGCGCGTTCCGCGGGCGAGGCCGAGGCCGAACACGCCCGCACACCGGACGCCCCGGAAGAGCTCGTCACGGACAAGGGCCTCCCGAAGCGCACTCCCAAGATCACCGCACCCACCCAAGCCCCGCGCCAGCGGACCGGTTCCGTCGACGCGGACGCCCTCCGCCGCCGTCTGGGCGGTTTCCGCCGGGGAGCGGAGGCCGGCTACCGCGACGTGGAAGCCGAAATCGCCGAACGGACGGGCCAGAACCAGGTCCCGTCCCCCGAAGCAACTCGAAAAACAACTCAAGAAGCACGCGCACACGCCGAAGAAAGCACGGGGGGCACAGTCGAGGAGGCAAGCAGTTGACCGCGCCCAGTACCTTCGGACTGAGCAGTGAAGCCCGTAACCTGCACTGGCTGTTGACCAACCTCGTGGAGGAAGTACCCGGCATCCAGTCCGTCGCCGTCGTCTCCTCGGACGGGCTGCTCCTGCTGTCCTCCGACCCGGGCCGCAACCTGGAGGCCCGCGAGGCCCGTGAGGCGAAACCCTCCGGCCCGCGCGGCTCCTCCGCCGATCTCGCCACCATCGTCTCCGGCATCGGCAGCCTCACCATCGGCGCCGCCAAGCTCATGGCCTTCGGCGGGGTCAGGCACACCATGGTCGCCATGGACGAGGGCAGCCTCTTCGTCATGTCGATCAGCGACGGCTCGCTCCTCGGCGTGCACGGCTCCGCCGACTGCGACATGAGCGTGGTGGCGTACCACATGGCCCTCTTCGTGGGCCGTGCCGGACACGTCCTGACCCCGGAACTGCGCAGCGAGCTACGGCAGTCACTGGAGTCCGAGGAGACGGGGGGCGTCCGATGAGCGCCGTCCCGAAGCAGCCCCGCGGTGACCGGCAGCAGCTCCCCGTGCGGGGCGGCGACCGCAAGCCGGCCCGGGTGCGCCCCTACTCGCTCACCGGCGGCCGTACCCGCTTCGGGCACGTCCTGCTGGTCGAGACCTTCGTGGCGGCCCTCGACGCCCCCGAAGAACGCAAGGAACTGACGAACGGGTCCCTCAAGTCCACGGTCATGCCGGAACTGCGGGCCATCGTCGAACTGTGCCGCCGTATGCGCACGGTGGCCGAGATCGCCGCGCTGCTGAAGATGCCGCTCGGCGTGGTCCGGGTGCTCCTCAGCGACCTCGCGGACCAGGGAAAGATCCGTGTGTACGGCACCGGTACCGCTCACGGTACGGGCCGTCCCGACCGCGCTCTGCTGGAAAGGGTGCTGAGTGGACTCCGTCGTCTCTGACGCCGCTCGTGGCGTCTCCCCCTTCGTCGAGGCAGAACCCGACGAGCCCCTGCAGCCCTGGCAGACGGACCGCACCCGTGCCCCCATCGCCACGAAGATCGTGGTGGCGGGCGGTTTCGGCGTCGGCAAGACCACCCTGGTGGGCACCGTCTCGGAGATCGAGCCCCTCCAGACGGAGGCGCTGATGACCGAGGCCAGCGAGGGGACCGACGACCTCACCGGCACCCCGGAGAAGGTCACCACGACGGTCGCCATGGACTACGGCCGGCTCACCCTCGACGACGACCTGGTGCTCTACCTGTTCGGTACGCCGGGTCAGCAGCGGTTCTGGTTCATGTGGGACGACCTGGTGCGCGGCGCGATCGGCGCGGTCGTGCTGGCCGACACCCGCCGGCTGAAGGACTGCTTCCCCGCGCTGGACTACTTCGAGAGCTGCGGGCTGCCCTACGTCGTCGCCGTCAACCACTTCGACGGCAGCGAGGCGTTCGAGCCGGCGGACGTGCGGGAGGCGCTGACGATCCCCGCGCACATACCTGTCATGATCATGGATGCGCGGCGCCGGATCTCGGTGATCGAGACCCTCCTGGCCCTGGTGGGCCACGCGCTCGACGAAACCCCCGAGTAAGGCCCTTCAAGGAGAGTCCCCCGCATGCGGAAGATACTCGTCGTCGGAGCCGGCCAGTCCGGTCTCCAGCTCGCCCTCGGCCTCCAGTCGCACGGGTACGAGGTCACCCTGATGTCGAACCGGACGGCGGACGAGATCCGCTCCGGCCGGGTCATGTCGACGCAGTGCATGTTCCACACCGCCCTCCAGCACGAGCGCGACCTACAGCTGAACTTCTGGGAGCAGCAGGCCCCGAAGATCGGCGGGCTCGGCGTCTCGGTGGCGGCCCCCGGTTCGCACGACCCGGGCCCGACACAGCGCGCGATCGACTGGCTGGGCAGGCTCGACGGGTACGCGCAGTCGGTCGACCAGCGGGTGAAGATGGCCGGCTGGATGGAGACGTTCGCCCAGCGCGGCGGCCAGCTGGTGATCCACGGCGCGGCGGTCTCGGACCTCGACTACTTCTCCCGCGCCTACGACCTGGTCATGGTCTCGGCCGGCAAGGGCGAGCTCGTCCAGATGTTCGGCCGCGACCCGGAGCGCTCCCCCTACAGCGAGCCGCAGCGCGCCCTCGCCGTCGCCTACGTGCACGGACTGGGCCCGCGCCCGGAGCACCCGGACCTGGACGCGGTCCGCTGCAACCTCGTCCCCGGCGTCGGCGAACTGTTCGTCATGCCGACGCTCACCACCTCCGGTCGCGCGGACATCCTGTTCTGGGAGGGCATACCCGGCGGCCCGCTGGACGTCTTCAAGGGCGTCAAGGACCCGGCCGAGCACCTCTCCCTGACCCTGGAGCTCATGGAGAAGTTCACGCCCTGGGAGTACGCGCGGGCCACCAAGGTCGAACTGACCGACGCCGGCGGCACCCTGGCCGGCCGCTACGCGCCCACCGTCCGCAACCCCGTCGGCCGCCTCCCCGGCGGCGGTCTGGTGCTCGGCGTCGCCGACGTCGTCGTCGCCAACGACCCGATCACCGGGCAGGGCTCCAACTCGGCGTCCAAGTGCGCGGCCGCGTACCTCTCCTCGATCCTCGAGCGCGGCGAGAAGGAGTTCGACGAGGAGTGGATGCGCGCCACCTTCGACCGGTACTGGGACACCGCCCAGCACGTCACCAAGTGGACCAACGCGATGCTGGCCCCGCCGCCGGAGCACATCATCAACCTGCTGGGCGCGGCCGGGCAGCTGCCTCCCGTGGCTGATCGTTTCGCCAACGCCTTCAACGACCCGGCCGACTTCGAGAACTTCTTCTACGAGCCCGAGAAGACCGCGGCCTACCTGGGTTCGGTCGCGGGGGCCTGAGCAGAGGCCTGAGCAGAGGCCCGAGCGGGGCTCTTGACGGGAGCCCGAGCGGGAGCGGGCGGCGCGTCCGGGCGTACGGCTCCGAGGACCGGTTGGGCCGCGATCTCGGTGATCTTGACCTGCTCGCCGGTTCGCGGCGCCTGGACCACCTTGCCCGCGCCCAGATACATCGCGACATGGGTGGCCTCGGGGAAGTAGATCACCAGGTCGCCGGGGCGCAGCCGGGTCAGCGGGATCCTCGGCAGGCGCGCCCACTGCTCCTCGCTGGTCCGCGGGATCGGTGTCCCGGCGTGCCCCCAGGCTTCGGACGTCAGGCCCGAGCAGTCGTACGACCTCGGGCCTTCCGCGCCCCACTCGTACGGCTTCCCGATCTGCCGTACGGCGTACCGCACGGCCTTCTCGCCCTCCTTCGACGGCTTGCGGTCCTCGTCGAGCGCGCCGGAGGCCATGAGCTTCTCCTGCGCCCGCGCCACGCTGTCCCGTTCCAGTTCGGCGAGGGCGGTGAGTTGCTCGGCGGTGAGGGAGGCGAGGAGTTCCTCGACGTCGGCCAGGCGCCGGGTCACGTCGTCACGCTCCTTCTTCCGGCGTTCGGTGAGGGTGAGCTGTTCGTCGAGTGCGGCGCGGGCCTTGCGGGCCAGCCCGTCGGCCAGACGTTCGCCGCTCGCCAGCCGTCCGACCGTCCCGGCCCGTTCGCGCGCCAACTGGCCGATCAGATGCCCCTGGTCGAGGGCGTGCTGCGGATCGCGGGCGAGCAGCAGGCGTACGTACGGGGAGATGTCGGTGCTGCCCTGGTACTGCTGGCGGGCCAGCCGTCCGGCGGCGCCCCGGCTCCGGTGCAGGGAGAGCCGGGCCTTCACCAGGGCGGCGTCCAGCCGCCCGGTCTCGGCCCGCCGCCGCTTCAGCTGTTCCTCGGTGGCGTTGAAGGCCTCGGTGGCCCGTTCGGCCTCCTGGTACAGCCGCTGAAGCTCCGTCAGCAGTTCGGCGACGGTCCGTTCTTCGTCGTCCGGGTCGTCCGGGTCGTCCGACTCGGCCGCCGACGGTTCCTCCGGGTCCGGTGTCTCCGGTTTCCCCGGCTTCCCCGGTGTTTCCGGCTTCGCCGGTGTCGTCACCGTCCGTTCGCCGGGCTCCGGGGGCTCCGGTGCCGCCACGGCGAGCCCGGGGCCCAGGACGGCCTGTACGGCGAGCGCGGCCGTCGCGACCGTACAGGCCGGACGCAGCAGTCTTCCTGACACGCCATCACCTCCGCTGCGGGGTGGCCCCTCCATCCCGTAGGGCGAGCATCAGGCGCGCGTGCGCGGCCCGCGCGCTGGAGGTGCGCGGTTCGGCGCAACGGGGTCACTCGTCGGCGTCGTCCCGCCGTCCGCCCGGCGTGGCGTCGGGCGTGGCGCCGGACGTGGTGCCGGGTTTCGACCACGGCCACTTCAGTCCGCCCGGGCCGCCGCTCCACCTGCCCGCGCCCTTGTCGCCCTCGGTGGCGAACTCGTACTTCCAGCCCTGGGGCAGTCCGAGCTTCCTGCTGTGGCCGCGCGGCACGCGCCGGTAGACCAGGACGGTGGGCGGGCCGCCGGCCGCGTCGGGGACGGGGATGCGGTACGTCTTCGGCGGGTGTCCGGTGGGGCCCAGCAGCACGGGCAGCACCCGGCCGTCCATGGGGCCGCCCTCGAAGGGGGTGTCTTGGCTCTTCACCGCACCAGTGTCGATCAGGTCTCGGCCGCGAGCGCATCCCGGACCAGTTCGGCGGTCTGCGCGTCCCGCGCCGCGGTCACCGTGAGGACGGCGACGAACTGGTCCACCAGCCAGTCCCGCAGCTCGTCGGCGGGCGGCTGCTTGTCCTCGTCGAGCCAGATGAGGGAGGCCGCCTCGACCGCGGTGATCCACATCCGTACGGTCATCCGGAGCCGCGGCCCGGGATCCGGGACCCCCAGGTGGCTGTAGATGTGCTCGGCGGCGGCCCGCCGTACGCCGTCGACGATGGCGGTCGTCCGGGACGTCTCGACGACGCTGCCGCCCTGGAGCAGGGCACTGAAGCCGGCGTCGTGACGGCCGACGAACGTCAGGTAGCGGTCGAGGGCGCGGGCGAGGCGGGGGAGCAGCGGGCCGTCGTGGGGCTCGTCGAAGCAGTGGTGCAGCTCCTCGGCGGCGGAGCGCAGGGCCGCCTCGTAGAGCTGCTGCTTGCCGCCGGGGAAGTACCGGTAGACGAGCGGCCGGGACACCCCGGCGGCCTCCGCCACGTCGTCCAGCGAGACGTCCTCGGGGACGCGGTGCGCGAAGAGCGAGAGCGCGGCCTCGAGCAGCTGGCTGCGGCGCTCCTCGACGCTGAGGCGACGGTAGGCGGGGGCGGCGGGGGTCATGACGTGCAGCGTAATCGCCCTCCCCCGCCCCGTGCCCGCCGCCGGGTCACGCCAGCAGTCCGGACGACCTCCACAGCCGCCGCCCGACGCCCCGCAGCACCCCGATGTCGTCCAGGAAGTCCGTCAGCTTCTTCGATCCCGTCTGCATGACCTCCCGCCGGTGCCCGCTCGCCCGCACCTGCGCCACGGCCTCCCGCCGGTCCAGGCCCACGTTCGTGTAGACGTCCGGATTCACGAACGCCACGGAGAACACCCGCGCGAACTCGCCCGACGTGACCCTGGTGAACTCCTGGGACCACTTCGGCGCCGTCATCATCTGGCGGCGCAGCTCCTCACGGGCGTAGCGCACGTGCCGGGCCTCCTCCACGACGTGGATCCGGGTGACGCCCCGGACCAGCGGCTGGACCCGCTCGTCGGGGAAGGTCAGCCGCTGCATCCAGTCGAGGACCTCCTCGCCGAGCAGGGTCGCGGTGAAGGAGCCGGGGGTCGTGGAGATCGTCTTGAACAGCCGGCCCAGGTTCTGGTGGGCGCGGCTCACCGGGTAGTAGGGCGTCCCGCCCTGGGTGATCAGCCGGGCGAACATCTTCGAGTGCCGGCACTCGTCCTCGATCTCGGTCAGCGCGTACCGCACGTGCGCGCTCGTCGCCGCCTTGTCGTAGATGTGCCGGACGAGCAGCTGCATGAGGATCAGCTCGAACCAGATCCCGAGCGAGGCGAGCGCGGCGGCCTCGTGCCGGGACAGCAGGATCCGCTGTTCCTCGCTCATCCGCCGCCACATCGGCGTGTCGTACAGCGACACCAGCTCCGGCGGCCAGAACCACTTGCCCTCCTCGAAGGGGGCGTCCCAGTCCAGCTCCTTGTCGGGGTCGAACGAGTGCTTGGCGGAGGACGCGAGCAGCCGCTCGGCCACCTGCTCCCGGTCCTTGAGCAGGCCCAGCGCGTCCCGCAGCCCTTCCAGCGCGTCGGCATCGGTGAGGGTCGTCATGGCTCTTATGAGACTGCTTGTCAGCAAGGCCGTCAATCCCTCACGCACCATTTATTGATCCGGGTCCCGAACGGGTGTCTGCGAGAATCGGCCCCCACGAGCCCTTGGGGGGAACCGACTTGAGCTCCGCGCACGGAAACGACGCCGACCGCGCCGCCGCCCGCCGCAGTCTGGAGGGCCTGGCCCTCGGGGACGCGTTCGGGGAGCGCTGGTTCCCGCTCTTCCGGGATCCCCGGCAGGCGTACGAGGAGGTCCGCGCCCGCCGGATGCCCGAGGAACCGGACTGGCACTGGACCGACGACACGGCGATGGCTCTCGGCCTCGTCCGGGTGCTCGACCGGTACGGGGAGGTGCGGCAGCGGGAACTCGCCCTCGCCTTCGCGCTCGGTTTCGACGCCGACCCGGCCCGCGGCTACGGCCACGGCATGCACCAGCTGCTGCCGCGACTGCTCCAGGAACCCGACCGATGGCCCGAGTTCAGCCGCGAGCTCTTCGGCGGTGAGGGCAGCCTCGGCAACGGGTCCGCGATGCGGGTGGCGCCGCTGGGCGCCTGGTTCCGCTCCAGTCTTCGCCGGGTCGTCGAGCAGGCCACCCGCTCCGCCGAGGTCACCCACGCCCACCCGGAGGGCATCGCGGGCGCGGTCGCCGTGGCGGTGGCGGCGGCGCTCTCCACACGTCGGCAGTTGAGCATCGCCGCGGTGGCCGAGCTGACCCCGGACAGCGCCACCCGCGACGGCCTCGTCCGCGCCGCCGAACTCCCCTTCACCACCGAGCCGTGGAAGGCCTCCGACCTCCTCGGCAACGGTCAGCGCATCCGCGCCGACGACACCGTGCCCTTCGCCGTCTGGTGCGCCGCCCGCCATCCCGACGATCTCGTCGCCGCGCTGTGGGCCACCGCCGAGGGCTTCGGCGACGTCGACACCACCTGCGCCATCACCGGCGGCATCGTGGCCGCCCGCACCGGTGTCGACGCCGTCCCCGCACCGTGGCTGGAGCGCCGGGAACCCCTGCCCGGGACGGCGGGGCACGGATGACCGCGGAGGTGCTTCCCGCCTACGTCGGGGACGTCGACGGCAACGAGATCGACTGCGGCCACAACAGGCCCCGGCCCGGCGGCCCGTTCCGGATCGCGCTTCCCTGGTCCTGGTTCTAGTCCCCAGTCCCCAGTCCCTGGCCCCTCGGCCGGGCCGAAGGCGGCGGGGGAGCGGCCGGTCCGATCGGCTGGTCCGCCCGACGGGACCGGCCGACCGGCTAGACCGAGCAGCCCAGGTCCTCCGGTACCGAGAACGTCGTCGGCTCCGCGCCCTGTGCCGGGAAGGCCGTGCGCAGGCCGAAGGCATACGGGGTCGGGCCGTTCGCGCGCAGATGGAGGAGGCGGGACTCGGCCTCCGCGACGGTCGGGCGGTGGCCCGCCGGGACCCACCACAGGGCCGTCATCGCCTCCGCCACCCGCTCGAACCACTCCCGGCGGCGCGAGAGCAGCTCGCGGTGCTGCCCCTGGTACATGAACGTGGTCAGGGCGTCGATGTCCCGCCACACCGTCATGTTGATGATCAGCCAGGAGTCCCCGAAGACCTGGATGTCGGTCGCGTCGCCCCCGTCGGACTGGAGCCGCCAGACATAGCCGTCCGCCGCCTCCGCGGTGGCGTTGACCGGGTCGAGGGCGTCCACGAAGTCCTTCAACTCCGGTGAGTCCAAAGGAAACTTGAGGCGCGAGATGTTGACCTGGGCGAGTTCGAAAGCGGCGGTACCGGTGACGTTCTCAGCGCTCGTGTCAGTCATGAGCGAACCGTAGGACGCCCCTGTGCGGTCCCGGTACCCCCCGTCTCACGACTTGAGCACCGCCTCCATCACCGCCCGGGCGATCGGCGCCGCCATCCCGCCCCCGGTGATGTCCCCGCGGCGGGCCGACCCGTCCTCGACCACCACCGCGACCGCCACGCTCGGCTCCATGTCCCGCTCGCCCCGCGCCCAGGAGACGAACCAGGCGTACGGGATCCCGGCGTTGCCGAGACCGTGCTGGGCGGTGCCGGTCTTGCCGCCGACGACCGCGCCGGGGATCGCGGCGTTCGTGCCGGTGCCCTCCCGCACCACGTCCACCATCAGCTCCCGCATCAACCGCGCCGTCGAGGGGTGCATCGCCTGGCGGGACGGGCGGGAACCGGCCGTGGCCACCGTGGCCCCGCCGCGCCGTGTCGTCCGCTCCACCAGGTACGGCGTGCGCACCTGCCCTCCGTCGGCCACGGCCGCCGACACCATCGCCATCTGCAGCGGGGTCGCCCGGGTGTTGAACTGGCCGATCGAGGACAGCGCCAGCTGCGCCTGGTCGAGCGAGGTGTCGAAGGTGCTCGGCGCGACGGCGAACGGGATCCGCACGTCCGCGTCGTTGAAACCGAACGCCTGCGCCGTCCGGGTCATCCGGGCCAGGCCCGTGTCCACGCCGAGCTTCGCGAACACCGTGTTGCACGACCACTCGAAGGCGTCCCGCAGCGGCGCGTCCTCGCAGCCGGGGCCCTCGTTCGTCAGGCCCGTCGTCGTCCCGGGCAGCCGGTAGGGGGCGGGGGAGTCGGTGGCCGCGTCGAGGTCGGTGATCACCCCCGCGTCCAGTGCCGCCGCCGCGGTGACCACCTTGAACGTCGATCCCGGCGGATACGTCTGGCGCGCCGCCCGGTTCAGCATCGGCTTGTCCGGATCGCCGTTCAGCCGCACCCAGGCCCGTTCGGCCGCGGCGTCGTTCCCGGACAGCACGGCGGGGTCGTACGAGGGACTGGACACCAGCGCCAGGACCCGCCCCGTCGACGGCTCCACCGCCGCCACCGCGCCCTTGCGCCCGCCCAGCCCCTCGTACGCGGCCTGCTGGGCCCGGCGGTTCAGGGTCGTCACCACGTTGCCGCCGGGCGGCCGGCCGTGCGTGACGTCGTTCCACAGCGGGAACGGCGAGAGCATCGGATCGGCCCCCGAGAGCACGTCGTCCCCGGTGTGCTCCAGGAACGTCGTCCCGTACACCTGCGAGGCGAAGCCGGTCACCGGCGCGTACAGCGGCCCGTCGCGGTAGGTGCGCTCGTAGCGCAGCTGCTCACCGGTGTCCCGGGAGCCGGTCACGGGGGTGCCGTCGACCAGGATGTCGCCGCGCGGCTGGGCGTAACGGGCGATGGAGTCGCGCCGGTTGGCCGGGTTGTCGTCGTACCTGCCGGACTGGACGACCTGCACGCGCAGGGCGTTGACCAGGAGCGCCACCAGCAGCAGGGCGCAGAACGCGGCGGCGTGCCGGATGTGCCGGGTCAACCGGGCCTCCGTGGGTCCTCGTCGTGGAGTGGGGCGGGGGGAGAGGCGAGAGGTAGGGCGTGGGGTGGGTCGTGGGGTGTGGGGTGCGGTGTGCCGTGCGGGGTTTGGCGCGGCGCGTCGTGGGCGGCGTGGCGCGGCCGCCTCGCGGAGTCGCTCACCCGGATCAGCAGCGCCACGATCGCCCAGTTGGTCACGACCGAGGAGCCGCCCTGCGCCAGGAACGGCATCGCCATGCCGGTCAGCGGGATCAGCCCGGTCACCCCGCCCGCGATCACGAACACCTGGAGCGCCACGATCGAGGCGAGGCCGGTCGCCAGCAGCCGGCCGAAGGGGTCGCGCAGGGAGAGGCCTGCCCGGTAGCCGCGCTCCACCAGCAGGCCGTAGAGGAGGAAGAGGGCCGACAGGCCCACCAGGCCCAGTTCCTCGCCCGCCGTCGCCAGGATGAAGTCCGACTTCGCGGCGAAGCCGATGAGGACGGAGTGGCCGAGGCCGAGCCCGGTGCCGGACATCCCGCCGGCCGCGAAGGAGAACAGCGACTGCGCGAGCTGGTTGGGACCCTCACCGGCCTCGATCGTCGCGAACGGGTGCAGCCAGTCCTCGACCCTGCTGTGCACATGC
The DNA here is from genome assembly GCF_045041255.1 of Streptomyces sp. NBC_00080. Classification (NCBI taxonomy): domain Bacteria; kingdom Bacillati; phylum Actinomycetota; class Actinomycetes; order Kitasatosporales; family Streptomycetaceae; genus Streptomyces; species Streptomyces sp. NBC_00080. Next base: position 3,236,554 of record NZ_CP108235.1, on the reverse strand, counting down.
GGCTCCAGGCGGCCGACGGCGACCGCGCCGAGCGAGGCGAGCAGCAGCCCGACGGCGATCCAGCCGGTGCGGCCGGTGGCGACGTAGAGCATGACGACGAACAGCCCGAAGAACAGCAGCGACGTGCCGAGGTCCCGCTCCAGCACCAGCACGCCGACGCTCAGCAGCCAGATCGTGACGATCGGACCGAGGACGCGCCCGGTGGGCAGCTGGAGCCGTTCGAAACGCCAGATCTTGCGGCCCGCGTACGCCAGCGCCGTGCGGTTGGCCGCCAGGTACGAGGCGAAGAACACCGCCAGCAGCACCTTCGCGAACTCGCCCGGCTGGATGGAGAACCCGGCGATCCGGATCCAGATACGGGCGCCGTTCACGGCCGGGAAGAGGATCGGCAGTGCGAGGAGGGCGAGGGCTGCGACCACACAGACGTACGCGTACCGCTGGAGCAGACGGTGGTCGCGCAGCGCGGCGACGACCATGATGAACAGGGCCACCCCGAGCGTGGACCACACCAGTTGGGTGGGTGCCGCCCGGTCGCCCGGCGTCTCCAGGTCGAGCCGGTAGATCAGCACCAGGCCCATCCCGTTGAGCAGTACCGCGATGGGCAGGAGCAGCGGGTCGGCGCAGGGGGCGCGCAGCCGCACCGCGAGGTGCGCCAGCAGGGCGAGCACGCCGAGCCCGGCGCCGTAACCGGCGGCGCCGGGCGGGACGGTGCCGTCCTTCGCGAGGCCGACAGCGCAGTAGCCGTACACGGAGAGCAGCACGGCCAGGACGATGAGGGAGAGTTCGACGCCTCGGCGCCGGGGGAGGAGCGCCGCGGGGGCGGGCGCGTCGGCCGCCGCCACGGTGGTTCCGGCGCTGGCGGTGCCCGCACCGGCTCCTGCTCCTGTCCCTGTTTCCGCCCCGGCTCCCGTCTCCGCTCCCGTCCCTGGTCCGACTCCGGCTTTCGTCATGCCCGGAACCTACCCAAATATGACCCCTTGTGGGCCTTGGATGCTTTCGTGTCAGTGGCGGATCAGCACCAGCGAGGTGCCGTCCCGATGGTGTCGATGTAGCGCGCCGAGCCCCAGGCCCAGGTGCCGTCCGTGAGCAGGTACCAGAGGGAGTTGCCCTGGACGTTCTGGCCCGGGGTCTTGCAGAAGATCGAGACGATCTCGCCGCGATGGGCCACACGGATCACCTGGCTGGCTCGGGTGGGCGCGCTGCGCAGGAGCAGTTCGCTCGCGGTGACGCGCCCGCGGTAGCGGCGGGAGTCGTTGTGGTTGCCGTTGCCCGACTGCCAGTCACCCCCGTCGGACTGCCAGTTGGTGTCGCTGCCGCCGGACTGCCAGTCACCCCCGCCGGACTGCCAGCTTCCGTTCTGGTTGCCTTGGCCGCCGCCTTGGTTCTGGTTGCCTTGGCCGCCGCCGTGGTTCTGGTTGCCTTGGCCGCCGCCTTGGTTCTGGTTGCCCTGGCCTCCACCGCCGGCCTGGTTGCCTTGGCCGCCGCCTTGGTTCTGGTTGCCTTGGCCGCCGCCTTGGTTCTGGTTGCCCTGGCCTCCACCGCCGGCCTGGTTGCCTTGGCCGCCGCCCTGGTTCTGGTTGCCCTGGCCGCCACCGCCGCCCTGGTTCTGGTTCCCTTGGCCCTCTCCCCCGCCCTGGTTCTGCCAGTCGGACGAGCCGTCGTCCTGGGTGGTGAGGCTGTCGCCGTCCCAGTCGTCGGCGATGGCCGGGGCGACGGCCGCGGTGGCGGCGAGGGTGCCGGCTGCGGTGAGTATGGCGAGGCGGGTGAGAGCGGTGCGCAGGGGCATGGCGATACCTCCATGAAGAGGGTGAAGCTGACTAATCGCCACATTAGGATCGGTTCGCGCGTGTCGCCCGTCACGCTGCGCCATCGGGGAGGCCGCTCCTGGCCGGAGGCGTCTGAGGGAGCGTCAGTGTCGCCACCGCGCCACCGTCCGGCGCGTTGGTGAACGTCAGCCGAGCGCCCAGCACCTCCGCCTGTCCGACCGCGATCGTCAGCCCGAGCCCGTGCCCCTTCGCCCCGCCCTCGGTACGGAATCGCTGCGGCCCGTGCGTGAGGAGGTACTCCGGATAGCCGTCCCCGTGGTCCCGAACGGTGACCACGGGCCCGTCCACCGACAGCACGACGGGCGACCGCCCGTGCCGGTGAGCGTTGGCGAGCAGGTTCCCCAGCACCCGCTCGAGGCGCCGCCGGTCGGTCTCCACGCGCGCGTCCCGGACGACCGTCACCTCGGTGCCGGTCGCCGAGGCCCCGGAGGTGCCCGAAGCCTCCGCCGTCCGCACCACGCGGGCCGCCAGCGCGCCCAGCTCCTCGTCGTCCAGCTCCAGCCGCTCCCGCCCGGTGTCCAGGCGGGAGATCTCCAGCAGGTCCTCCGTCAGCGTGCGCAGCGCCGCCACCCGGTCGCGGACCAGCTCCGTCGGCCGCCCCGGCGGCAGCAGCTCCGCCGCCGCGTGCAGCCCGGTCAGCGGAGTGCGCAGCTCGTGCGCCACGTCGGCGGTGAACCGCTGCTCGCTCAGCAGCTTGCCCTGGAGCGAGGACGCCATGGAGTCCAGCGCGACGGCGACGGCCCCCACCTCGTCCTGCGGCCGGCCCGGTTCCTTCGTGCGGGGGTCGTCCACGCGCGCGTCCAGGTCGCCGGCGGTGATCCGCCTGGCCACCTGCGCGGTGGTGTGCAGCCGCCGGGTCACCCGGGTGACCGCTACGGCGCCGACCAGCAGCGTCGCGCCGATGGCCAGGATCGACGACCACAGGATCGCGGTGTCGAGGGCCTCGATGGTGCGAGCGCTCTGCGAGTAGTCGACCGGGACCGCGAGGGCCCGCGCACCGTCGACGGGACCGGCCGCCCACATCGTCGCGCGCCCCTGGTGGTCGGCGACCATCGTGCCGCGCTCGCCGGCCAGCGCCAGGGCCCGCAGCGAAGCGGGCAGGCCCGGCGGATCGAGGCTCGCGCCCCACTCGAGGGTGTCCCCGGCCTCGAACGCCGCCGTCGCGTCCTTCAGCCGGGAGAGCGCGAGGTCACGGGCCTGTCCGGCGGTCTGGTTCGTCACCGAGACATGCACGAGTACGCCCAGCAGTGCGGCCAGCGCACAGCACATCACCGTGATGAAGACGGCGGCCTTCGCGGCGAGCGTGCCGGCCCACGAGGGGAACGCGAGCCTCATCGGCCGCTCGCCGAAGAAGAGACGGAAGAGGAGGCGGCCGGGGACGGGGTCGGGGATGCGGAAGCGGTCGAGGTCGGCGACGCGGAGGGGTGGGGTGAGTACTTCCGGCCCCCGGTGCGCAGCATCTCGTCGTGCGTGAGCAGCATCGCCCGCTGCTGCTGGTCCCATGTCCACTGGAGCCGGTACTCGTAGCCCGCGACCTCCGACGGGGCCCGGATGATCACGGACCGTCCGGCCAGTTCGACCCCGCTCACGGCGTCCTCGTAGGCCATGACCTGGACGAGTCTGTCCTTGCGCACGGTGTACACGCGAACGGCGGTCAGATTGCCGGGCAGCTGCCGGAAGCCCAGTGTCAGGTCGTCGTGGCCGTCGCCGGTGAGGTCCCGGTAGTACGCCTTGAGCACCGGGCACCGGCTCCCCGCCGCCCCGCTCCTGCCGCAGTCGGCCATCCGGCGGGCCGTCTCGGCGTACGTTCCCTGGGCGTAGTCGCCCGGATGCGTGGTGATCTCCTCGCGGACGACCGCGACCGGGTCCACCTTGCGGATGTCGCCGCCGGGCACCTTGATGGTCTTCACCACCTCGGTGTCCACCTCGCCGATGTCGAAGGCGGGACTGGAGGCGGGGGTCAGATCCGGCCAGAGCTTGTCCGGGCTGATCGCGGTCGGTGTCGCCCCGGCGCCCTGAAGCTCACCCGCGTCACCGCAGCCCACCGCGACCGAGGCCAGCATGACGACGGTGGCGGCGGCGAGCGCCCGCCGGGCGGGACGGGAGAGGCGGAAGGGGCGGGAGGGACAACGGCGGGGCACGGGACTCCTGTGACTCCTCTGGAGATACGACGGTGTCAGGCCCGTACACCTTATTCGTATGGAAGTCCGTTTTGCGTACTGGTGGGCCGGGGATGGCGAAGCATTGGAGGTGCCGGGGTCCTGACCATGGCGAAACGATTATTCGGCCAGTTCCTCCAAAAGCCTGGCCGTCGGCAGCCCCGCCCGCAGGTACTCCACGAACAACTCGTTGTGCAGGGCCCACGGTGAGCGCCGCGACCGTATCAGCCGGATCGCCTCCTCGGCCGAGTGCCCCCGGCGTACGAGTGTGTGGGCGATGACCAGGCCGGAGCGGTTGTAGCCGCTGTAGCAGCGGACGAGGACCGTCCGGCCGTCGTCCATCGCGTCCTCCGCGGCCCGCGCCAGCCGGATCACCCCGGCGAGCTGGGTCCCGTCCAGCGGACCGTCCGGAATCGGCCACACGTGATGCTGCACCCCGGGGTCGGGCCCATGTCCCTGCCGGGCCCGTGTCAACGTCTGGACGAGATCGAACTCGCCCCGCACCACGGCGAGTTCCAGTTCGCCGGAGCGTCCCCGGAACTCGTGTCCGCCCATCCACAGGCCGGGCACGATCTCGCTCCACGGACGGTCCGGAGGCGGTACGTCGAGTTGCTTCCTGCGGGTTCGCAACGGCGCCTCCCCAAACGCGCTGCCCGGTAACGGCGCCTCTCCAGACCGCTGCTCAGTGCCTGCCCAACTCCCCTCGAAGGTAACCGCCTTCTTGCCCCCGGAGCGCCCCTCCTGTTCCCATGGTCGTGGGGTGATGGTGCATGAACGGACTGCGCGTCATACCGACCTGGCGGCATGGCCAGGAGCGGCTCTACGTATGCCTCACGGACGGCAGGAACATCGCCTGGTACGACCGTGAGGCGGCCAGGGTCAACCTGATCGGGGAGAGCCGCAGAGAGGACGTCCTGGAGGCCCTCGGCCCCTTCATCACCGGCCCGGTCACGGTCGGCCCGCCCCCGGTCCCCACACCCGCGGAGCTGGCCCGGCTCTCCCTCCACCCGGACGACGACCTGGCCCCCAACCGCCCCGGCGAGGCGCTCCTGATCGACCTGGACCGCGATCCGGATACCGCCCACCGCCTCCGAGCCGATCCGCGCCGCCGCGCCCTGGCGGCCGAGCAGACCGTCGGCGTGGCCCTGGACCGCCTGGACGGCGCCGGCTGGCACACGCTGCACTCGCTGCCCCTGCCCGGCGGGGACCGCGTCCACCACCTGGCCATCGGCCCGGCCGGCCTGTTCGCGGTCCACACGCTGTACGCCCGTAAGCAGCGGGTCCGGATCTCCGACCCCCTGGTCGGCCTGGGCCGCCGGGACCCGCAGCCGCTGCTGCACCGGGTACGTGCCGACGCCGACCGCGCGTCCTACGCCCTGACGGCCGAGGTCCGCCCGGTACTGGCCCTGGTCGGCCCGACCGGCGTCTCCGTCACCGTCCCGCCGCGCGAGGTCCGCGTCCTGACCGACACCGAGCTCGCCGACCTGACCCGCCTCGGGGGCGTGCTGAAGCCGGCGGACGTGGAAGCCCTGCACGCGATGGCCCGCGACCGGGGGACGTGGGCGAGGGTGTGAATCGGCCTCGCGAGAGCTGCCGGTGATCCCTGTCGGCCCGTCCGCGCTTGAGGACGAGGCCCGTTCAGGGCCGAAGCGGGGGTCTGAGGGCGGCAGCCCCCGGAGACGGGACGGGACCGAGCGGCGGGAGCGAGGAAAGCGCGGGCCCGAGGGTCCGATCACGGCACCGCCCCCGCTCGCCCCGCATCGAGCAGCGGCGCCAGCAGATCCCCGAAGTCCTGAACCCGCGGAGCGATGTCGGAGGCCGTGAACGTGAGCGTCCCGGCGGACCGGCACTCCTCGACCTCCTCCCAGGTGACCGGCGCCGACACGGTCGGCTCGGCCCGCGCCCGCAAGGTGTACGGCGTCGCGGTCGTCTTCCGCGCCGCGTTCTGACTCCAGTCCACGAACACCTTCCCCGGCCGCAGGCTCCGCGTCATCCGGTGCAGAACCAGCCGGGGCATCGCCCGCTCCGCCTCCACGGCCAGCCGCTTCGCGTACTCCGTGACCCGTTCGGAGGAGGCACCCCGCACCGCCGCCAGCAGATGCAGCCCCTTCGATCCGGACGTCTTCGGCAACGCCTCGATCCCGTCCGCCGCGAGCCGCTCCCGCAGCCACACCGCGACCTCGCAGCACTCGACGACGGTCGCGGGAGCGCCGGGATCGAGGTCGAGGACGAGCCGGTCGGCGGTCTGAGGATCCTGGATCACCCACTGGGGCGTGTGGAACTCCGTGACGAGGTTCGCCGCCCAGACCAGACTCGCCAGATCCTGTACGACCACCATCCGGGCGGGCCCCTCCGACCGGGGCACCTCGGCGGTGGTGACCCATTCGGGCGTCCCCGGCGGCACGTTCTTGGCGAAGAAGATCTGCCCGTCGGGCCCGTCCGGGTAGCGCAGGAAGGACAGCGGCCGGTCGCGCAGATGGGGGAGCAGGGCGTCGGCGACGGTCGCGTAGTAGTGCAGCACCTCGCCCTTGGTGAAGCCGGTCGCCGGATACAGCACCTTCTCCAGATTGCTGAGCGCGAGCCGTCTCCCCTCCACCTCCGTGATCGGCGTCATACGATGAGAATCACATGAAACCGTCACATAAGGCTCATCCGGGAGGGTGCTGCACGTGAGATCCATTTGGAACGGCGCCATCTCCTTCGGCCTCGTCAGCATCCCGATCAAGCTGGTGAACGCCACCGAGAGCCACTCGATCTCCTTCCGCCAGATCCACACGGAGGACGGCGGCCGCATCCGCTACCGCAAGGTCTGCGAGCTGGAGGACCGCGAGGTGAGCTCGGCGGAGATCGGCAAGGGGTACGAGGACGCGGACGGCACGATCATCCCGATCACCGACGAGGACCTGTCCCATCTTCCGCTCCCGACCGCCAAGACCATCGAGATCGTGGCCTTCGTCCCGGCCGACCGGATCGACCCGCTCCAGATGGACGCCGCCTACTACCTCCAGGCGGGCGGCGCCCCGGCGGCCAAGCCGTACACGCTGCTCCGGGAGGCCCTGAAGCGCAGCCACAAGGTGGCGATCGCGAAGTACGCCCTGCGCGGCCGCGAGCGGCTCGGCATGCTCCGCGTGGTCGGCGAGGCGATCGCCATGCACGGTCTGCTCTGGCCGGACGAGGTCCGCGCGCCGGAAGGCGTCGCCCCGGACACCTCGGTCACCGTCCGCGACAAGGAACTCGACCTCGCGGACGCCCTGATGGACACCCTCGGCGAGGTCGATCTGGAGGACCTGCACGACGAGTACCGCGAGGCGGTGGAGGAGGTCGTGGCGGCGAAGGCGGCCGGCGAGACACCCCCCGAGGCCCCGTCCGCGCCGTCCAGCGGCAAGGTGCTGGACCTGATGGCGGCCCTGGAGAAGAGCGTGCGGGCGGCGAAGCAGTCGCGCGGCGAGGGGCCGGAGCAGGCCGCTTCGGGGCGGGAGACGGAGGAGACGGGGCAGGAGAAGGACCGGGAGCCGGAGTCGGGGGCCGAGGTCAGACACCTTTCGCAGCGCAGGTCGGCCCGTGCCGCGCCCAAGGGGACGGGTGGCAAGAAGTCGACCTCGACGGCGACGGCGAAGAAGACCACCGCGGCGCCGAGGAAGTCGACGTCGAAGACGGCGAGGTCGACGCAGCCGGCGAAGAAGGCAACGGCGAAGAGCACGGCGGCGACGAAGAGCACGGCCAAGAAGGCCGCCGCGAAGAAGACGACGGACAAGGGGACGACGGCGAAGGGGGCGACGAAGAAGTCGGCTGCGAAGAAGACGACGACGGCCCGCAAACGCACGGCCTGACCCCGTCCGAAGCCCACCCCCATCTCACCTGCGGGTCTCCCTTTCGGCAGGGGATCGCCCAAGCCGGGCAGCCTCTTCCGGCACCCTTCGCCCCCGGCGGACCCGCCCCGACGGCTGTGCCTGCCCCGACCGCCCCGACCGCCTTGCTCGCCCTGTCTCCTGGGCCTCGACGCCGCCGTCGTTGTCGTCCGCGTCGCTTCCGTCGCTTCTGCTGTCCCCGTCGTCCCGGCGGGGGAGGGCCGCGCACAGTGTGACCACGCCCAGCGTCAGCCCCACGGCCGGCCACACCGGGAATTCGCCGCCGTAGGCGAACCCGTGCCCCGCGAAATACGTCAGCGCCCAGACGCTCACGCCGAGCCCGGCCCACATCCGCCAGGCCGCCGCCCCCCGGATCCCCGCGCCGGGCCGCACGCGCACCTCCACGGAGGCCAACGCCCGCTCCACCGGCCGCAACGCCCGCACCACCCCCACCAGGACGACGCCCAGCACCAGCAGCCACGGCACCCGCAATGCCCACCATCCCGTCGAGCCGTAGCGGGGTTCGGGGGCGAGGCCGGTCAGGTAGAAGGCGGCGGCGACGATCAGCACCGGCAGCATGTGCCAGAGGTAGAGCGCCATGCTGCCGGCCCCCAGTACCCGCACCGCCCGCCGCACCCGGGCCCGCTCCAGCACCCGTCGCACGACCGGTGCGATCAGCAGCGCCACCCCGACCTGAGCCAGGCTCCACGCCAGCATGGCCGCCGACGGGGGATTGGTGTTGCTCAGTTCCTCCCCGGTCACCAGGATCAGGCTGACGGGAAACGGACCGGGCCCGACGAGCAGGGCGAACCCCGCCCCGCCCCCCACCGCCATGGCCACCGCCCGTCCCCGCGCCCGCGGCGCCGTCCCCCCGTCGCCGTCGCCGCCCAGCAGCCCGTCCCGCCAGCAGAGGCCGAGTTGGTACACGACGCCCCACACGAGCAGGTAGTTGAGCGCCCCGATCGCCTCGACGGCCGAGCCGCGTGAGGACGCGTCGCCCGCCGCCACGAGCATGCCGACACCGAGCCCCACCACACCCATGCCCACAGGGACGCGCAGGCCCCACCGTTCATGAAGGGAGTACAGCACCGGAGTCAGGGCGCTGAGCAGCAGATACACCGGCAGGAACCAGAACTGCATGGCCATCGCCCACCCCACCAGCGCGAGGGTGGCGCGGTCCACGCCGAGCGCGGAGCACACCCCGACGGCGAGCAGCACGAGGCCGCTGTACACGGCCGTGGGCAGCAGCAGTCGCACGGCGCGCTGCCCCACCCATCCCGCGGCGCTCCCGCCGGCGGCCCGGGCCCGCGCCCAGGAGCCTGCGGCGGCATGTCCACCGGCGAGGAAGAACAACGGCATGATCTGGAAGCCCAGGGTCAGCCACTGCGTCCAGGGCACGGTCGCGAGCAGCTCCGGGGCGGTGATCTCGCCGTCCGGATGCCGGATCAGCCCGGTGATCAGCCAGTGGCCCAGCACGACGAGCAGGATCGCCCACGCCCGCAGGAAGTCGACATACCGGTCTCGGCTCATACGTCGCATGCTGCCCGCCCCCCAACTTCCTTGCGGCGACTAGTCCTTGTCGCAACCAAGCCGTACCCGGGACGACACCGGCCGGCCCGCTCCCACCCGAAGTGGCGCTCGGGCAGCCGCCGTCCGCGCCGCGTCCGCGAGCCCCGGCGGCGCTTCGACCCCGCACCCATGCTGACAGCCACCACCGACAACGGCCGGAGACCCGGAGCCCAAGAGCACCGACTACGCGTCAGGCATCTTGACGCTCCGCATGTTACCGGTAACATATTTTGTCGTCGGAGCACCAACCGCCCGCCCACGCAGAGGTGGGCCGTCCGCCCTCGGGAGTCCGTGTGACCGACCACCCCACGGCGCAGCGCGCCCCGACCGGCCCGCCCACGCCGGACTCCACCGTCGGCACGCCCCATGGCCCGACCGACGACAGGACCCACGTCACCGGTACCAGCGTCGGCACCAGTACCGCCCCCGCCCCCGCCCCGGCCCCTGTCTCCGCCCCCGTCTTCACCCCGTCCGCCGTGGTCGCCTCCTGCGTCGGCTTCATGCTCATCGGCGCTCTCCAGGCGTTCTACGGCCCCGCGATCCCGGGCCTGCGCGAGGAGTTCGGGCTCTCGCCCTCCGCGGCGGGCCTCGGGCTCAGCGCGCACTTCGTCGGTGGGGTCGCGGGAGTCCTCCTCTTCGACCGGCTGTACGGCCGTATCGGCAACCGGCGGATCCTGGCCGCCTCGTACCTGCTGATGGCCGTCGGTTCGGCAGGCTTCGCGATCGCGCCGAACTGGCCGCTCGCCCTCACCGCCGCGCTCCTCGCGGGGTTCGGCTTCGGCGGAATCGACTACGGCCTCAACCAGCTCTTCGCGGTCGGCTTCGGCCGGCGTTCGACCGCGATGCTGAACGTCCTCAACGCCCACTTCGGCATCGGCGCGATCCTCGGCCCGGTCCTGATCGCGGTGGTGGGCGCAGAGCACTACCCCGTCGTCTTCCTGGTCTTCGCGCTCGCCAACCTGCCCCTGTTGTTCTGTCTGCGCGGCGTACGCGACAGCCCGTCACGGTCACCGCAACCCCCGGGGCGCCCCACGTCCACCGGGGCGTCCACGCCCGCCGGCCGCGCCCTGCGGTCCGTCCTCGCCGTCTTCGTCACCCTCTACGTCCTGCACGTCGGCATCGAAGCCGGTGTCGGCGGCTGGGAACCCACGCACCTGGAGACCGTCGGGCACGGCGCCGGCGTCGCGGCCACCGCGACCTCCGTGTACTGGCTGATGATGACCGTCGGCCGATTCGTGGTCGCACCGATCGCGCTGCGCTTCTCCGCCCAGACCATCATCACGGTCTCCTGCGCGGGCATGACCGGCTGCCTTCTGCTGGCGGCCGTTCCGGACCTGGCGCCCTTCGCCTACGCAGGCGTGGGCCTTTTCATCGCACCGATCTTCCCCACCGGACTGCCCTGGCTGCACCGGGCCGCCCCGCACGCCCGCCGGGCCGGCGCGGTCGTCATCGCCGCGTCCATGATGGGCGGCGTCGCGGCGGGCCCGGCACTCGGCAAGGTCATCGAGTGGTCCGGCGTCCGAGCAGTCCCGCTCCTCCTCGCCGCCGTCTCCGCCGTCTGCCTCGCTGCCACCCTCTGGCTGACCCGAGCGACCCGTCCGAAGCCCGCGTGGTGACCGCCCCGCCGCTCCCGGCCGCCACGCGGCATCGCCGGCCCGGGGCGGCCGAGCCCGTCGCCGACCCGCGGGCATCCCGACGCACACCCACGCGCCCGCACGTCCGCCCCGACGAGGGGGCACCCCGAAGCACAAGCACGAGACCGATCACGAGACCGCGACCGAGAGACCGCGACCGAGACCGAGACCGAGCACGAGTACGTGCACGAGACCGCACCCGCACGTCCGTTTCGACGAAGGGACCCGCATGCCAGCCCTGACCACGACCTCCGACGGTTTCCTGCTCGACGGCGAACCGTTCCGTATCCTCTCCGGCGCTCTGCACTACTTCCGCGTCCACCCCGACCAGTGGACCGACCGGCTGCGCAAGGCCCGCCTCATGGGCCTGAACACCGTCGAGACGTACATCCCGTGGAACTTCCATCAGCCCGAACCCGGCACCCTCGTCCTCGACGGACTCCTCGACCTGCCCCGCTTCCTGCGGCTGGCCGCCGCGGAGGGCCTGCGCGTCCTCCTCCGCCCCGGCCCCTTCATCTGCGCCGAGTGGGACGGCGGCGGTCTGCCGCACTGGCTCACCACCGACCCCGACATCCGCCTGCGCACCAGCGACCCCCGCTTCACGGACGCCGTCGACCGCTACCTGGACCTCCTCCTCCCACCCCTCCTGCCGCACATGGCGGCGTCGGGCGGCCCGGTCATCGCCGTACAGGTGGAGAACGAGTACGGCGCCTACGGCGACGACATCGCCTACCTCAAGCACCTCGAGCACTCGCTCCGCTCGCGCGGCGTCGAGGAGCTCCTCTTCACCTGCGACCAGACCGACGGCGACCACCTCAAGAACGGCGTGCTGCCCGGCGTCCTCGCCACCGGCACGTTCGGCAGCCGCGTGGACCAGTCCCTCCGGCGGCTCCGCGAGGCACAGCCCGAAGGCCCCCTGATGTGCGGGGAGTTCTGGATCGGCTGGTTCGACCACTGGGGCGGTCAGCACCACGGAAGGGACGCCGAGGACGCCGCCGCCGACCTCGACCGGATCCTCTCGGCGGGCGCCTCCGTCAACATCTACATGTTCCACGGCGGCACCAACTTCGGTTACACCAACGGCGCCAACCACCACCACGCCTACGTGCCCACGGTCACCTCCTACGACTACGACGCCCCGCTCACCGAGAGCGGCGACCCCGGCCCGAAGTACCACGCCTTCCGTGAGGTCATCGCCCGCCACGCCCCGGTCCCGGACGAGCCGGTGCCCGCCCCGTCGCCCAAACTCCCCCCGACCACGGTCCGGTTGACCCACCGCGCCCCGCTCCTCCCGCTCGCCGACCGCCCCGTGCACGCCACGGACCCCCGCTCCGCCGACGAGCTGAACCAACGCTCCGGGTACACCCTGTACCGGACCACCGTCCCCGCCCCCGGGGCCGGCCTCCTGCACTTCGCCGGCGGAGTGGGGGACCGCGCCCAGGTCTTCCTGGACGGCGCCCCCGCGGGTGTCCTCGAACGCGAGCGCTACGACGAGACGCTGCCCGTCCACGTCCCCCGCCCCGACGCCGTACTCGAGGTGCTCGTGGAGAACATGGGCCGGGTCAACTACGGCCCCCGCATCGGCGTCCCCAAGGGCCTGCTGGGCCCGGTCACGCTCGACGGCACACCCCTGCACGGCTGGGACTCCCACGCACTGCCCCTGGACGACGTACCGGTCACCGCCGTGTTCACCCCGGCCGAGAACCCCACCTCCGCCGAACCCGCCCTGCACCGCGGCACGTTCGAGGTGCGGACCCCCGCCGACACCTTCCTCTCCCTCCCCGGCTGGACGAAGGGCCAGGCCTGGGTCAACGGGTTCCACCTCGGCCGCTACTGGAGCCGCGGCCCGCAGCGCACCCTCTACGTCCCGGCCCCCGCCCTGCGCCCCGGCGTCAACGAACTGGTCGTCCTCGAACTGCACGGCACCACCACCCTCGATGCCCACCTCACCGACACCCCCGACCTCGGCCCGGAGCGGTCCTGATGCGGCACCGGGTGAGCGTTCCGCCTCCCTCCGGGCCCCCGCTCCGAGGCCACCTCCCCTTCGTCGACGCCCCCACCGCGCCCGACCCCGTCGAGGTGACCAGCCGCTGGCTGACCCGGGGCGGCCGCCCCTGGTTCCCCGTCTCGGGGGAGTTCCACTACTCCCGGTACCCGGCCCGGGAGTGGGAGGAGGAGCTGCTGAAGATGAAGGCGGGCGGGGTCACGGCCGTCGCCTCGTACGTCATCTGGATCCACCACGAGGAGACCGAGGGCCGCGTCCGCTTCGACGCCGACCGCGACCTGCGCCGCTTCGCCCGGCTCTGCGCCCGCCACGGCCTGGACTTCATCCCCCGCATCGGCCCGTGGTCGCACGCGGAGGTCCGGGGCGGCGGCCTCCCCGACTGGGTACTCGCCCGCACCGCGGCCCCCCGCACCGACGACCCGGCGTACCTGAGCGCCGTCCGCCCCTGGTGGGAGGCGATCGCGTCGCAACTGCACGGCCTGGACCGCGCGCACGGCGGCCCGATCGTCGCGATCCAGATCGAGAACGAGCTCTACGACCGGCCCGGCCACCTCCGCACGCTGAAGCGCATGGCCCAGGAGGCCGGCCTCAGCGCCCCCCTCTGGACCTCGACGGCATGGGGCGGAGTCCACCTCCCCGACGACGAACTGCTGCCCCTCTACGGCGGCTACCCGGAGGCCTTCTGGACCGAGGCCGACGGCGGCTGGCCCGACACCTGCCGCAAACACTTCTTCTTCACCCACCAGCGCGACGACGAGGGCATCGGCGCCGACCTGCGCCCGACGACCGTACGCGGCACGGATCCCGACACCCACGCGGACCGATTCCCCTGGGCCACCTGCGAGTTGGGCGGTGGCATGGCCGTCGCCTACCACCGCCGTCCGCGGGTCGACGCCGCCGACATCGGCGCCCTCGGCCTCACGAAGATCGGCTGCGGTTCGGTCTGGCAGGGCTACTACATGTTCCACGGCGGCACGAACCCGGCGGGGGAGCGGACGACCCTCCAGGAGTCCCACGCCACCGCCTACCCCAACGACCTCCCGGTCCTGACCTACGACTTCCAGGCCCCCCTCGGCGAATACGGCCAGTACCGCCCCTCGTACGACGAACTGCGCCTCCAGCATCTGCTGTTGGCGGACTTCGGCGAGGTGATCGCCCCCATGCGGTCGGTACTGCCGGACGGCCGTCCGCGAGGCCAGCACGACCGCGACACCCTGCGCTGGGCGGTCCGCGGCGACGGGCGCACCTCGGGCTTCCTCTTCGTCACCAACCACCAGCCGCACGAGCCGCTCCCGGACCACCCGGACACCAGCTTCACGATCGGCTTCGCCGAGGCCCCGCCGCTCACCCTCCCCAGCACCCCCGTCATCGTCCCCACGGGCGCCTACTTCTGCTGGCCGCTGCGCCTGGACGTGACGGGCCTGCGTCTGGACTGGGCCACCGCCCAGCCCGTCTGCACGATCCCGGACGACGACGGCCGTACGGTCCTGGTCCTGGCGGCGACGGACGGTATCGCGCCCGAACTGGCCCTGGACGCAAGGACGGTGAGGTCCGTCGCCACCCCGCCCGGTACGAACGTCGCGACCGTGACCGACGGCGACCGCATCCTGATCACCGGCCTGCGCCCCGGCACGGACGCCCTGGTCGAGACGGAGACCCCGGCCGGCGACCGGGTCGCCCTCCTGGTACTGGACGCGACCACCGCCCGCACCGCCTACCGGGGCGAGGCCTGGGGCGCGCAGCGGCTCGTCCTGTGCCCCGAGGGCGTGGTCTTCGACGCGCCGAACGGCGAGGTACGCATCCACCCCCGCACCTCCCAGGACGAGGGGTCCCGCGCCCGCACGGCCGTCCCTTCGGTCTCCCTCTCCGTCCTCCCGGCCCCACACCGCACGCCGACGACACCCGGTGCCACCGTGAAGGAGAGCCAGGACGGCGCCCTGACCCGCTACACACTCGTCCCCGACGAGGACCCGCCCGCCGTCCCGGCCGTCACCCTCACCGCGCTCCGCCCGGCGGGCCCGGCACCGACCCCGGAGACGGGCGTACTGGGCCGGGCGAGTGCCCCCGCCGACGAGCACTACGACACGAAGGCGGCCGTCTACCGCGTCGACGTACCGGCGGCCCGCGCCGGCACCCCGACCTCGCCCGGATCCGACCTGCTGCGCCTGCACTGGACCGGCGACGTGGCCCGCGCCTACGTGGGGGACACCCTGGTCGCCGACCAGTTCTTCACGGGCCGCCCGTGGGACATCGCGCTCGACCGACTCCCGCCCGGTGAGCCGCTCACCCTGAGAATCCTGCCGCTCGCCGCCGACGCGGCGGTCCAGCTGCCCGTCACCCCGTCGGCCGGTGTCGCCGAGCTACGGCACGCCGAACGGATCACGACCCGCACCTGGCGGCTCGGCACGACCTGACCCGCGCTTCCTCGTCCGCCCGGCCTATCCTGTGGGTCCGCCGGGCGGCCCAGCGCGACTGGCCCCGGACCAGTCCCGAGGAAGAAGCCCCCACCATGACCCGAAGCGCCGCCGACGGCCCGGCCGGCCCGGTGCCCAGGGGACGCAGCAGACGCAACTTCGCGGGCTCACGTCCGGTCATGGACGACGTTGCGAAACTGGCCGGAGTCTCCAAACAGACGGTCTCCCGGGTGCTCAACGACCACCCGGCCGTCCGCGCCGAGACCAGGGAGGCGGTCCGGGCGGCCATGCGCACCCTCGGCTACCGCCCCAGCAGCAGCGCCCGCTCACTGGCCAGCGGCCGCACCCGCATGCTCGGCGTGATCTCCTTCGACGCGGCCCGCTACGGCCCCGCCTCCACCCTGACCGCCATCAACACGGCGGCGCAGGAGGCCGGTTACCTGGTGAGCTCGATCGCGCTGGACACCGCGGACCGGGACACGGTGGTACGGGCCGCGGACCGGCTGTCGGCGGAGGGCGCGGACGGCGTGATCGCGATCGCCCCCCAGGTCCGGGTGGCCCGCGCGCTCGCCGAGGCCCATCTGGACACCCCCCTGGTCGTCATGGACAACGACCTGGGTGACGGCACCCCGATGGTCACCTCGGACGCCCGCACCGGTGCCCGCAAGGCCACACGGCACCTGCTCTCCCTCGGCCACCCCACGGTCCACCACCTGGCGGGCCCGGCGGGCTGGACCTCGGCGGACCGCCGGGCGGAGAGCTGGCGCACCACCCTCGAGGCGGCCGGAGCCGAGGTGCACACCCCTGTCTTCGGCGACTGGAGCGCGGACTCGGGCTACGACCTGGGCCGCGAACTGGCGAAGGACCCGTCCGTCACCGCGATCTTCGTGTCGAACGACCAGATGGCCCTCGGCGTCCTGCGCGCCCTGTACGAGGCGGGCCGCCGGGTCCCGGAGGACGTCAGCGTCGTCGGCTACGACGACATCCCCGAGGCCGCCCACTTCCTTCCCCCGCTGACCACGATCCGTACGGACTTCACGGACATCGGCACGATCTCCCTCCGCATCCTGCTGAACCGCATCGACAGCCCGTCGACCCCCGGAAGCCCGCTCACGCTCGTCCCCGTCGACCTGTGCGTCCGCCACAGCACCGCCGGCCCACGCCGACCGGGATCACGGGGCTGACCGGGTTCCATCGCCCGGGCCCCGCAAGGCCGCGGCGTGGAGATGCTCCAGGGCGTCCAGCACGACGGTGTTCCAGTGCCAGGCCAGCCACCGGCCGACATCGCTTCCGGTCTGCCGGAGCGCGGCCAGCTCGGCATGGGTGAAACCGGTCAGCGGCCGCTCGTGATGGGAGGACACCATTCCCAGCGGCACACCCAGCCGGTTCACCAGCGGAACACTGTGCGCGGCCCGACTGCCGGCCTGCAGGATGGCGTGCCGGGAGGCCTCGTCGAACACCGGAGCCGACTCCACGTCCCGCACGGTGACCTGCCGACGCTGGACGGCCGCCTGCGAGCAGGAGGTGGTCGGGGAGTCGACGAAGGCGAAGAAGTCGCTGAAGTACCTGTTCAGGCCGGTGTGCCGGACCATTCGGAGCCGACCTCGCTCGCTCAGCTGGACATTGCCCATGGGCGTCTGGGTGATCGACAGCACCCGTTGCAGGGTCGCCGCGACGACGGCGCCCTGGCTGGTGCCGTTGCCACGCTCCACCGGGAGCCCGGGAAGCGCGGGCGGGCCGCGCCGCACCCGGCCGGGGAACCACAGCTCGGCGTCGGCATCGGGCGCCGGTGTGCGTACGACGGCGTCGGCGAGCGTCGAGAGCTTGATGTTGAACTGCTGGGAGGCGTTCTTCATCAGCGCGAACGCCTCATCGGTGGAGCCGAGACCGTAGCGGTCGAGCAACACCCCTTCGGCACGGGCGACCCCGGCACGGCCGTACAGGCGGTTGCGCAGATCGAGATCGTCCTGCCGCCACCGCGGTGCGCTTCCCTGTCGGTACCCGGAGCCGGGCACATCGGCCGCCGAGCCTCCTTCGGCAGGGTGCCGGGACAACTGGCTCATACCAAGGGCTCCCATCCGGGTGAGTCCGAGCGACGGACGACAGTGAACCCGGCGGGCGTTTCCCCGGCCGACCGGGGGCGTATCTCCTTACCGGGCACTGCCAACGCCTAACCGGAAGGCTGCCGAGTAAACCCGCGTAAACCCGTCGGCTTTCACGTCACAGGGGATGCGGGGCGGTGTGCGGGCCGGGCGGCGTGGTGAGCGCGTAGGCGGCGACCGGCCCGGCCACACCGAGTACGCAATCCGGATAGATCGACGTGGATTCCGAGATCCCGTTCCCGGCGATGATCAGAATGACTCCGGTCACGAGAATAATTGCCAGGAATCCCATGTAGTGATCGTGAAGCACGGCCCGAAAGCTGATGCGCACGCATCCTCACCTCTTCCCGTCCTGTCCTGCCTGCGGTGAGGGCCATTCGATCAGTCCCCTTGGCGGCCGTCCACGGATTCCGGGATGTCCCGATCGACACGGCACCCGAGCGCATTCCGTACGTACGATGCCGAACGCGGGCTGTCCGCCGCCCGAAAAGACGCCGCTCCCGACCGAAGTGCAACGACGCGCAGCAAATTCCAGCGAGGTCCGGTGAACTCCGGTGAACCACTGAGCTCTTTCCATCTTCACTCTGAGCTGGCCAGATGCAGGCAGAGGACAGCCTGAACGAGACGCGTGATGCGGGTGGTCGAGCACCGGAGCTTGCGGAGGAGTCGCCAGGACTTGAGGGTGGCGACGGCCTGCTCGACGAGGGCTCGGATCTTTGCGTGGGACCGGTTGACGGCCTGCTGGCTGGTGGAAAGCATCTCCCACCTGCCGCGGCAGGGAACGCGAACTGTGCCTCCGGCGCCCTGGTAGCCCTTGTCGGCCCAGCAGGGGACGCCGGCCTGGGCAAGCGCTTCGACGATGCCGTGCTCGCGGGCCGCGCGGACATCGTGGACGGCCCCAGGCAGTGCCGGAGACGCCCACAGCAGGCGGCCGAAGGGATCGGCGATGACCTGCACATTCATTCCGTGTTTCTTGTGCTTGCCAGAGTAGAAGGGCCGGTCGACGGCGATCCGGTCGATGGGCAGCAGCGTTCCGTCAAGCAGGACGAACGCCTTCATCGAGGCCGTCCGGACCGCCTCGGCGAGTGTCGGAGCCAGTTCAGCCAGGAGGTCGACGGCCTCGGTGATGTAACGGTAGGCGGTGGTGGTGCCGACACCGAACCCGGCCCCGAGCTGGGCGTAGGGGTGGCCGTTGCGGAGATGGGCGAGGGTGAGCAGAGCCTGCCGGCGTTCTCTCAGGTGGGCGGCGAGGAAGCGAAGGGTAGAGCTGGACACGTCCAGCCCGGACGGATAGACAAGCACACGAAGCCTCTGGTGGAGAGGGATTTCTTGGTCGAGAACCCACCTACCAGGGGCTCCGCCTGCCTGTCAGGCCAACTGCTGTAACTGAGCGCCCCAACTGACGAGGTCCGTCGCTTGAAGCGCTACGTGCTGTCCAGGAAGTCGTCCGGGGCCGCTCCGTTTAGAACGGCTCGAAGCTCGGCTGGACGGGGCCAATCTCTCCGGCGGCGACCAGTTCTTCAAGGTCCTCCGGCTCCAGGTACTCCAGGGCTTCCGGGTCGATGCCGTGGTAGCGGTCCACGTCGAGCAGCCGCCGCACGAACGCGAGCGCGAAGGTCGAGAACGGGCCGTCGAAGGTCTCGCAGCCCTCTTCATGGACCATCGTGACGACCTTCCACCGGTCCGGGTCTGGGCCGCAAGGCAGGAAGAAGTGCTCGTCACCATTGTGGTCGTACCCCCACGAAATCAGTCCACCGGGTTCGGGGTGAAAGGGGTACGGGACATGCTCGGAGTCCCCAACGCTCAAGGCTCTGTCTCGACGCTCAGTGAACGTCTGGTGCGTCTTGCGCATGCGCTCCAGCAACGGGCTTGATCCATGCGGGTGGAAGACAACGAGCTCACCGGAGATGGACCCGCTGCCGTAGGCATTGAGGAACGACTTGAAGTCGCTGGGCAAAGCAGAGCCTACGTATTGCTCGACTTCGTTCCAGTCGTTCGGATTCGGTTGCCGGCCGACGGGTTCGCCCAGCAGGGCCTGCAACTCATCCAACGAGGACATGCACTGCTCCAAGACTGGTCAGCGGGGATCTGCGCCGCCAACTTAGCCGCGCCCAGCCGATGGGTCGAGTGGCTCAAGGACACCTCGGCTGTCCCATCATCAGCAGCTCAAGCCACTGCTCGACACCTCGAGCGCTCACCCGCCAAGTCAGGCACTCATTACAACTGCCCAGCCCGGCGGCAGGTTGGAAAAGGCTCACTGCACCTTTCCGAAGCGTTCCGGAAAACCGCCCGGACGGAGATGGGGTTCGACCCGAACCCTCCCGCCTTCTACACGGCCGTAGCCGATCACATTCGCGCGGCCCGATCCGAGATCCGCCTCACCTACGTACGGCTCCACCCGCCCACCCACTGGGGATCCACGGAACCCGCCTCGTGCTACGACACGGTATTGCAGTGGGCCAGGGACAATTCCGCCGAGTGCGCGAGCGTAAGGCGCATCATCGGCGTCCCCGAACGCAGGGGCGTACCGGAAGCGACCTACTTCGAGTGGCCGAGGCAACACCAGGAGGAGGTCAAGGATCTCTATACCTACGAGGCACGCGTCATGCCGTGGAGTGCTTCCTGCGCCTGGTACAACACGGGCCTCATCGACGACACGGTCACCTTTCTCTCCTTCTCCGGCGCGGGTCGCCGGCAACTCACGGGATTCAGCGTCGAAAATCCCCAGTTCCTGGCGTATTTCGCGGACAGTTCCGACCAGGCCTGGGGTGCCTTGGAACCCCTGGACACCTACGTGACCAGGCACTCCGCACCGACCCCGCACCCCGCCGGGCCCCCACCCGCCGAGGCCCGAAGGCCCGACCCGACCGCACCAGAGCCACCACCGCACAAGGGGCATTGAGTTCCCGGGCGGGCGGCAGGACGACGGCGCGCGCGCAGGGCGCGAGCCGTGGCGGGCGCCGCCGGACGATCACCGGTCCGACCACCCTGAGCACACCCCTGTGCCGGTCCGTCCCCTACGAACGGCATCGCCGTGTTCTGGCCCTTGTTCGGATGCGGTAGGCCCCGGTCGGTACGCCATGGGCGAGGCAGTAGGGCGTCAGGGCGATGACGCCGGTTCCTCGGCCGGTCGTCGGGGAGCTTGGCGCGGACGAGTCGTTCGATCGCGGCCACGTCGGCGCGGGACAGCGCCGGTTCGCCGCCCGGCTCGGCGAGCACGGTCAGCGCCCGCGCCCGCCGCCGGCCCGGCCCTCGCTCCCGGATGCGCTGGAGCAGCGCAACGACGTGCTCGCCTTGCTGTATCAGGGCGTCCTGCGCCTGCTGGGCGGCCTTCCGTCTCCATCGCCATCATCGGCAGGGTCTGGAGTGCGTGTGACATCGGCGTCAACGCACCGGCCAACAGAATGACGTTGCTGCTGCCGGCCCCTGCCGACGGGATCGACGGCCTGGCGCTCAAGCCGTCCTGGGCGGCACGACTACGGCAAGTCATCACAGAGGGCGTGGACCAGCTCTTCAAAGCCGGCGACTTCCACTTCGGCCGCTCCCAGGACTCGTCGGTCGATCTCGACCATGCGCTCTTGGGCCTCGATCGCCGCAGCGTCCGGATGCGATTCCGCCTTCAAGTGGGAGAGCTTCGCTACGTCCTCCGTCAGGTCTCTCTGAAGGCGATTCTTTCGCTGCTCTGCTTGCTTGAGTTTGGCCTTTGCTGCCTGGCACTGTTCGTGAGGCATGGTGCTCCCTAGCCGTGCGACGTTGCTTCAGCCTTGCGGGTCGGCAGTCAAGGTGCATGTCAGCTTGGCCCAAGTGGGTCGCCGGCTGTGGGTCACCGTTCGATGCGTCCGCGAATGGCGAGGACCCCGCGGGCGAGGAGGGTGGGTTCGAGGCGGCGGGAGGTCATCTTGAGGGCGATACGGTCGGTGTCGGCCTCCACACGGGAGGCCGACGCCGACGCACAGCCCTGACCCATCGCCGTGCAAGGCACGTGGTGGCTTTGTCCACGAGTGGCGACAGCAGGTGCACGCGTCGCCGAGCAGCACCGATGGCGGCGTGTTCGATGCCCAGGTGAAAGGGCGGCGGCCGGCGGCCATGCGGCGCCCTGGCTCCCCGGCGCATCCACCGGTCGAGAACCGTGTTCGGTCACAGCCAGGTGGTGGCCAGCCAGCCGGCCGCGGCCGCGGTGGCGATGAGCCCGATGTTGAGTGTGATCCGGCGGTCCTCGCCGGTCAGGTGGACGGCGATCGCACCGATCTGCAGGAGCGCCAACCCGATGGTCGCCGCCAGTGCCGGCCAGGGTGCGATGCCGGTCAGCGGCGGCAGGATCAGCCCGGTCGCGCCGAGTATCTCGACCGCCCCCAGCGCCCTGACGGCGGGCAGGGGCATGCGATCGACCCAGGCCATCATCGGGCGGAGTTGATCCGGGCTACGGAACACCTTCATCCCGCCCGCGTAGAGGTAGAAGAGGGCGAGCAGTCCGGCGACGATCCAATACGCGATGTTCATGATTCCCGTCCACGGTCACCGGCTTGCAGATGACCCGTCGATTCCCAGGGCAACCCCTGGACAAGGCCCGAGCCATTGTCTGAGCGACCCGGAAGTTGAAAGGGGGGAGCGCCCCGGCTGCGCTGGTCAGGTGAAGGACGGCCGGGTCGTGTCATCCCGCCGGCTTCAGGTGAAGTCGGCGGCGGGCTCGGTCGCGTAGCGGCCCATCGCGTGGGCGCCGGCCTCCGGCGTCAGTGGCCGGCCGCCGGCGATCACGTTCTGGAGGTCGCGGAAGTACTGCACGTACAGGTCGGGGGTGAACGTGCTGAGCATGACGGCGGGTTGGCCGGTGATGTTGGCGAAGGTGTGAGGGGCGCCGGGCGGGACCATCACGAGCGCGCCCTTGGTGGCGTCGTAGTCCTTGTCCCCGACGGTGAACCGCACCGTGCCGGAGACGATGTAGAAGCCCTCGTCGTGCTGGGCGTGACGGTGCTGCGGCGGTCCGGGGGTGTGCGGGGCGAGGACGGACTCGGCGATTCCGAGGCGGTGCCCGGTATGGCTGCCGTCTTCGAGGACGCGCATGCGCGTGGTGCCCAGGACGATCGTCTCACCGTCGCCGGGACCGACCACCGATACGGCGGGGTCGGCCTGCGGTGCGCTGGTCTTCGCTTCTTCGGTCATGCTCCGAGTGCACCGCCAGGGCCCCGCGACTGTCCAAGACCCATTCCGCACCGCCGATACCGCGTGGGTATCGTCGCAGCGTGGAGCTACGTACCCTGCGCTACTTCGTGGCGGTCGCCGAGGAACTCCACTTCGGCCGGGCCGCCACTCGACTGCACATGAGCCAGCCGCCGCTGAGCCGGGCGATCAAGCAGTTGGAGACCGAGGTCGGCGCCCCGCTGCTCACCCGCTCGCCCGTCGGCGTCACACTCACCCCGGTGGGCGCAGTGCTGCTCGACGAGGCGCGGGCCCTGCTCGACCAGGCCGACCGCCTCCGCGTTCGCGTGAGCGCGGCGGCCGGCCTCGCGACCCTCACCGTCGGCATCCTGGGCGACAGCACCGACCCGGGAGCGACCAGGCTGGCCGCCGCCTACCGTCGACGCCACCCGGGCATCGGCATCCGCATCCGCGACACCGACCTGACCGACCCGACCTGCGGGCTGCGCGCCGGACTGGTCGACGTCGCCCTGACCCGGGCGCCGTTCGACGAGACCGCCCTGACGGTGCGTGAGCTGCGTACCGATCCGGTGGGCGTGGTCCTGCGCGCCGATGATCCGCTGGCCCGCCGCGACCGGCTGCAGCTGGCCGACCTGGGCGAACGCCACTGGTTCCGGTTCCCGCGGGGAACCGACCCGATCTGGCAGTCGTACTGGAACGGCGGCGAGCCGCGCGAGGGCCCGGTGGTGCGCGTCGTCCAGGAATGCCTGCAGGCCGTGCTGTGGAACGGCACGGTCGGCCTGGCTCCGCTCGGGCACGACCTGCCCGCAGAGCTGGCCGCGGTCCCGCTGACCGACATGGCGCCAAGCCGAGTGGTGGCGGTGTGGAACGAGGGTGACACCAACCCGTTGATCCGATCGTTCATCGAGATCGCGACAGCCGCGTACCGCGATTGAGAACATCTGCTGCCC
Source organism: Streptomyces sp. NBC_00080 (assembly GCF_045041255.1). Lineage (NCBI taxonomy): Bacteria > Bacillati > Actinomycetota > Actinomycetes > Kitasatosporales > Streptomycetaceae > Streptomyces > Streptomyces sp. NBC_00080. The sequence continues at coordinate 3,212,890 of NZ_CP108235.1, read as the reverse complement.
GTTCTCCGGAACGCCACGGATGCAGTTCCGCCGCAGAGGGCACCCGAGCCCGAAGCTCGGCCGATGCTGCCGCCTCTGACGTCGGCGGACGACCTGGCGCCGCCAACCTTCCCGGTGCGTCCCTCCATGAGCGTGGTCCGAGTGCTTGAGCCTCCCGGAGGTGATCATCGTCGCGAGGGGGTGCCCTGTCAGTGCCGTCTCTTATGCTCCGCTCTTGATCAAGCAGTTCGGATGGAGAGGAGACGCGGATGGGCGGCAACGCATGGAGTCACACGGGCCCGTATCAGCGTGATCTGGCGGCCGCGTTTCGGCAGGCTCAGGAAGACGAACTGGCCCGGGACAACCACGGTTTCGAGGGCCGGTCCGTTGAAGAACTGTGGCGCGCCCCGGAGTGGCAGGAGTACATATTCACCGGTGGCACGGCCACCGTGCTGGACTTCCCTCTCATGATCGAGGCCGCGGACACCGACGACGGTCCGTTCATGCGACCGCTGACGGAGGATGAGGTGCGTGCGTGGGCTCCCCACGCCCGGCCCACCTACGAGGAATGGGACGCCGCTCTCGATTCCGAGCGGTTGGACTTCCCAGGCCGCGCCCAGGGGAACTGCACGGTGCTCTACCGCGACGGCAGGCCCGAGCAAATCGGCTACTGGGGAGTCACCGCCGACTAGGGGGCCGGTGCCACTTTGCGATGCGGCCCTCGCACTCGCCCCGCGGCCACATCGCTCTGCGGCGCTCACCAGGCGTGAAGCTTCGAGATCCGATCCATGCCTCGCCCACGGACCCCGGCACAAAGCCGCCTGTTTGCAGGGTCGGCCGCAGTACCCCAGGTCTCCGTCACGCCAGAGACGTCAACCACGGAGAAGGTTGCCTCCCGCGTGAGAACCGGCGCCCCGTCCCGGGCGACGGCCGCCCTGAGGCGCCTGGCCATCGGCGCACTCCGACTCGCCGGCCGCACCGACATCGCCGGTGGCCTTCGCTACCGCGCCCCCAACCCCGCCTACTTGCTCACCACTCTGGACATCACGTGATCGAACCGGGTGAAATCGCGAGAACGACGCACCCCTGCCCGTCGTCCGGCCAGCGGGCGCGATCAGGCGCGCCTGCTGGCCTTTCCAGCGAACTCAGCAGGTGGACCTGCTGGAGATCTTTATTCCGGTGACGCTGTAGGCGTTGGCAAACACGGTCGAGTTGTTCGGCGGAAGGCAGATCGAGGTGCCGTCCTGGAGCCGCAGGTACACCACGTCGTCGTTCCGGGTGTTCATGACCCCGTAGTGCGGCCGCGGCGTGACGGCCTGGTAGGTACTGGTGACGTCCTTGTACTTCGAGATCGGCGTGCCGGCGAGCAGGGCGTTGTTGTCCACGTAGAAGCAGACGTAGGGGTACGGACAGCCGTGGGTGGGGGCCTCCGCATGGGCTGCGGATGCGCCGGTCACGGAGATGGCCGCGACGGCCACGCTCACCCCCGCGAAGCTTGCGGCCTTCCGAATGACGGACTTCATCAAACCTCCAAAAACTCGGTCAATTGTTCGATCCTGCCCGTGAGTGGCGGCGGGCATGACAAGGCACGAGCGTAGCCGGGGCAGACGTAGGCTGCTGTCGCGAACTCCCCATGCCCCCAAGGCGCTTGCGGACGGCCACGCCTGGGCCCGGCCGACGCAGCTCCGCCACTCGCTGCGGATGCTGCAACCGGCTGTACGGAAGATCTTCTGGTCGATGTGCACGTCCAGGAAGAACTTGACGGCCGGACGGGGGTGTTGGTGCACGCCCCCGTCCGGCGTCGTGGATGTCAGCCATGGATGTCAGAAGCCTTCTGATCCGTAGCTCTGAAGAGATCGATCAGTGGAGGTCATACAGGTTGCCCGGAAGCCCATGACGGCCGGTGCGGGGCGCTGCCAGTTGCTGGGGTTGCTGTACTTCGCTGCTGTACCGCAACTCCTTGCCACCGTCCCGTTGTCAGTCCCCCTTGCTAGCTTGCCTGGCGGAGTGAGACCGGTCAGAGAACCTTCGAGGTCCGCGGTCAAGGGGGGTGGGCACAAAGGTCCCCGGGAGCCACCTCGGGACCATGTTGCAGGCCATAGACCCCACCCCCCTGCACCCCCCTGCTCCGCTTCCTGCTGGCGCGCGCCGAGTTCCCCGTGAACGTGATCCATGGCGAGGAGCCGTTCACCGAGGATGAGGACTGGGGGTACGGGCCTCCGGTGTGCCTGCGGCCTGAGCGGGTCCGGCTCGCTGCGGAAGCTCTGCGGGTTACGAGCTAGACCCAGCTCATCAGTGGCGTGGACCCTGCTGAACTGACCAACGCCGAGGTGTATCCGCTCGGATGGAGTGAGCCCGGATCGCTGGAGCGGGGGCGTCCTTGGTACGACGGTCGCACAGAGTTCTTCGAGGCTGCTGCCAGGGCGGACGACGCGATGCTCGGCTGGCTGGGCTGCCAGCTCGCGTTGACGAGACCGCCCCTCCCACCACTCACCTCAGCTCCCATCCCGCCTGCCGTCGACCCACACACCGTGGAGCGGGCGTGGTTCAGGGCGTCAAGGTTCCCCACCACAGCAAACATGATCAACGATCACGGCCTCGACGTGCCACCGCCAACCGTGCACGAGGTCACAGCGGCTGTCCCGCAAATGATCTTTGAGTGTGTCACGGGCCCCATCGGTGGTCCCTCCGGCCGACGAGGATGAGTGGGGGCGGCGTATGTCAATGCCTGCTCCGGCCGAACGAGTTGCTGTTTGCCCTGACGGGCGAGCCCCGGTGCCGTGCGCGTGAGACGTGGTGCACGCTGCTGGCATGCCTGACGATGAGGCGCCCCGCACCCCTCCAGACTCCCTGCTGCAGGTGATCGACAACCTGGCGCGGTTCCATCGGGAGCATGAGAAGTACTACTCCCAGGCACCACTGCGGCAGGCGGGAGAGCTTCAGGCTCGATCTCGGGCTCTGAAGTCGCTGGCCGACCGGTGGAGCGACGTCGAAGCCGGTGAGCAGACGTCGGCGATCGCGTTCGCGGGCGCGGAGGACCTGAATGCTCCAGGGCTCGTAGCGGAGTCGGGGATCCTCTTCATGGAAGGGGAGGAGGAGCCTGCCGAACTCCGGAGGCTGAGGAACGAAGTCCACCTGCTTGCCGATGACACCGAGCAGGGCGGCGCTTGGCTGGCCCAGGCGATGGAGCAGGCGTGGGAGATCGCGGGAAGCCTGGCCGCCTATCCGGCCCTTGCCGACCTGTTGGGGGAGCGACACCGGATCATCGCCAATGACTGGCAGTCGGCGGGTCTGCAGGTTCTGGTCGCGCGGCTGTTGCGCCGCGCCCTCGACCTGCTGGCCCGGGTCGACTTCTCTCCGGCGGCGCTTCGGGCCGACCTGCGAGGCGAGCGAAAGGCCCCCGCCTACCTCTATTCGGCTTCTGAGCTGTTCGACCGCGCGGCCGATCTGATGACAGAGTCGGCGACGCTTGTGCATGAAAACGAGAGGCGCTGGCGCATGTTCCGTGCCCGGGTTCGCGAATTGCAGTCCGAGTAGGACGACGAGTGCAGGAGTGGCCCCACCACGCGGGATGATCTTCATGCGACAGGTGTGATCACGGCTTCGGAGCCGTCCTGGATAACCCCGTTCGCGGGGCTGAGCCCGCGCTGCATCGGCAAACCGCTGACCACGCTGCGGGATGCCCGAAGATTCTGTCCACGAATAGTCCAGAGACCGCGTCATAGGGTCGCTGTGGGCTGCATCTGCCTGCACATACGCCAAGACCCCGTCCTCAGCGAAAGCGCTGGTGGCGGGGTCTTTGGGCACCTCCTTCAAGGTGCCCCCGGCAGGATTCGAACCTGCGCACACGGCTCCGGAGGCCGCTTGGTACTCGGGCAACGCAGCAGGTCAGGGCATGGCTGTGGCAGATCAAGTCTGAACGAGTCCACGGATAGTCCACGGCTTGGGTGAGCATCGCATTGGCGGAGGCGGGCTCAGGGGGTAACGCGGCGACTCCCTGCCTCGTGGGATGCGGTGGCATTGGCCAGGTCCGCCAGCGAGCGGGACTGGCATGGCTGGCCACTCCGCGCTCTTTGTCTGAACTGCTGACACTAGTGGTGGTCTCGACGAACTTCGTCTGCGGCTTGTTGCGCGGCTTCGGCTTCAATGGTCCGGCCGGCGCCGGCCATTTGGTTGGCTAGTGCTCCCAAATCCCGTCCGGCACGCATCACATCCGCACCCGCCAGTCGTGCGTACTGCCGGTATCCCGTGATCGTCTCCGGCACCAGGGCGACGGCCTGATCCAGCTGGTGATCGTCCAGCAGTCGGGCGATCAGATTGTGCCGAGCCTCAGTAAACGCGATCTCGTAGATCAGTCGGTCGGACTCGCCTGGAGTGAATGTCCGGTACACTTCCGCCGCCGCCTGCTGACTTTTTACCGCTTCAATGGTCCGGCCGGCGCCGGCCATTTGGTTGGCTAGTGCTCCCAAATCCCGTCCGGCACGCATCACATCCGCACCCGCCAGTCGTGCGTACTGCCGGTATCCCGTGATCGTCTCCGGCACCAGGGCGACGGCCTGATCCAGCTGGTGATCGTCCAGCAGTCGGGCGATCAGATTGTGCCGAGCCTCAGTAAACGCGATCTCGTAGATCAGTCGGTCGGACTCGCCTGGAGTGAATGTCCGGTACACTTCCGCCGCCGCCTGCTGACTTTTTACCGCTTCAATGGTCCGGCCGGCGCCGGCCATTTGGTTGGCTAGTGCTCCCAAATCCCGTCCGGCACGCATCACATCCGCACCCGCCAGTCGTGCGTACTGCCGGTATCCCGTGATCGTCTCCGGCACCAGGGCGACGGCCTGATCCAGCTGGTGATCGTCCAGCAGTCGGGCGATCAGATTGTGCCGAGCCTCAGTAAACGCGATCTCGTAGATCAGTCGGTCGGACTCGCCTGGAGTGAATGTCCGGTACACTTCCGCCGCCGCCTGCTGACTTTTTACCGCTTCAATGGTCCGGCCGGCGCCGGCCATTTGGTTGGCTAGTGCTCCCAAATCCCGTCCGGCACGCATCACATCCGCACCCGCCAGTCGTGCGTACTGCCGGTATCCCGCGATCGTCTCCGGCACCAGGGCGACGGCCTGATCCAGCTGGTGATCGTCCAGCAGTCGGGCGATCAGATTGTGCCGAGCCTCAGCAAGCCCTACCTGCTTGTCGACGGTCTGCTTTGCGGGCGGGCTGACGGCGGGTGTCGGGGGGCTGGTCAGGGTGGGGGGTTCGTAGCACAGCACCCAACTGCTGATCTCGGCGTAGACGCCGGCGTAAACCTGAAGGAACGCGTCGGCAACGTCAACGCTGACTATCCAGCGGCCATGGTCATCGATCGCTGACTCGGCGACGATGGCGTCGACAGCCACGTGAAAGGAGGTGTTGTCGTCGGTGAAGGCACCCACCTCCGGACCGATTTGCATCATGTGCAACGTGGCCGTGCTTGAGTGAAGGACGCGTCGCTGTTCGGGTCGCCTCGGATCGTAATTAGCGAGAGTCAGGACAGTGGGTATGTCAAGCCGCCTCCTACTGAGATCTCCAGAGGCCCACGCCGAGCGAGTGACCCACGCGTTGCCGCGGACAACTGCGAGGGTGTTAAAGGGAGGGGGCCCTGCAACCGGGATGCGAACCACTGGCTGCCAGTCAATCAGCGGATATTGGTAGGGCAGAATCGGGTAAATTTGATCCCACGTCGGAGGGATGACTGGGATGGGGCTGTTCATGCCGGGCCGTGAAAGGACTCAGCGGTGAAGTCGACACCGGTGCGGGTGGGCTGCGCGACGGTCAGGGTCACGAGGTCTCCATTCGGCGTCGTAGGCCCCACGGATATGTCGGGACCTTGAAGCCCGCTCTGAGCCACGGTCACCTTCAGCTGCCGACCTTTGGGTGGTTCGGCAATCCTGTAGTGCACCTGGCAGAAGTCCTCGGCGATAATGACGGACAGAACCTCCCCGGGAGTGACGGGCGTCAGATGCTCGATCTCTCCACCGAATCCACCGGGTACCGGAGTGATTGTCCGTTCGTTCGCCAGCACGGAGAACACCCCGGATACCCCGGCGGGGCTCGCTGACGCCGGTCGGAACATCGATGTCGGCCAGCTGATAGTTCCAGTGATCTCGGTAACTACCACCCGAGTCGTCAACACGACCTGGTATGCGAAGCGGTTCAGCGTCGACGGCTCGCCCATCAAGGCAAGATTGGTAACCAAGACGAGCTGCCCGGTTTCGTTGACCTCCAAGTGGGCTTGGTCCGTAGCGAAAGCCCATGCCGTGTCGTCGTTGCCGATGCTTGCGAGTCCGACGTGAACGGTCGACTGCTCCATCGCCTCTGCTGGTTCGCGCAATTGCAGTCGGCAGACTTCCCGGTGAGTGTTGTCGTCTTTAAGCCCCCATTCCGGCCGTGCGATCCCGGAGATCACAACGAGATGCCGCCCGCCGACGCCGAGGTCAGCCTGCAGCACTGCATGGCCCGCAACGTGGGCGGGCTGGAGAACGTCAAGTTCCATGGGCATGGCTACCGCCTTCGGCGGAGTGACGAATTGGCCGCTTAGCAGCTGCGACGCTGGCTGTTGCTTCACCTCAGCAGGTCGCACTGACCCGAAGCCCTGGGGCTGCTGAATGACTACCGAGCAGGCTCCTAAATATACCTTTTCGGGATATCTCTCGCCATCTACCTGTCAGCGCGCTCGAAGGGCTGCGCTTGCAGCCGACCCGGTGCGAGTGGCGCGTCTCGACCCGGGAGCAGGCACTCGGCCTCATCAGAGGCAAGCCACTCGGCAGCCAGGAGTATCCAAGCGCGGACCCCGTCCAGCGGGTGTTGCTCGACCGATTCAACAGGCGCGTTCGAAGGTCTACATGCACCCGGCAGCGGCCTCGACGACTATGCCCGGCAGCGCGCTGCAAGTCTGAGGACAACGACGCGGGGGCCGGCATCGTGCTAGGAAACGTAGCCAGAAGCCGACCACCGCTTTAGGAGAGAGGCGGGGGCGTAGGGCCAGTGACCTGGGGCTTCGATGACTGGTGTGACACCCAGTAACTCAACCGCTAGACACTCTCGTTGACCGTGGCTGACCCCTGCATCTGGCACGGCAGTGGCACGAACCTCAGCCGACGACAGCCAGCCACGACGGCGGGTGCGTCGAGCTACCAGGCGCGCGTGTGCCTCGCTGCACCCCCACCGGCCACGGCCACGCTACCGGCTTGTGTCGTCGGTCAGGCTAGTCCGGGACGGCCGGCCCGTGAGTCCAGCGTGCGACTCCTCAACCTCTAGGGCTCGGAGTAGGCGCTAATCACGCATATCGAGGCCGATTGTCATAACCCGCTGCTAGCGTCTGTTTGAGGTACAGGACAAGCTAAGAAGCCTATTTAGGGAAGCCAACCCTAACCTGCGCCATCCGGTGCGGATCATCCGATTAAGTAATCATGGGCGGTGGATATGGACAGTAACTTCAAGCCTTACGATCACGTAGCGAGTGCTTCTCGAATTCGCCAGATATTGAATCAGTCGGATGTGAATTACAGCGAGGTGGATTCACTTCCCGATCGAGACCGACTTACATATTCGAACGGATTCTACGCTTACTGTTCAGCTTTGTTTGTTGATATTCGGGAATCTTCGAAGCTTCCTTCAAAATACAGGCGACCGACACTTGCTCGGCTCTACCGGGCTTATGTGAGTGAGGTTGTGGCCATCATGAACAGTGATCCGTACTGTCGTGAAGTAAACATCGTTGGCGATGGAGCCTGGGCTGTTTATAACACGCCGAGCGCTCGAGACATCAACGACGTGTTCCGTATCGCGTACACCATCAACTCGATGATTCAAGTGCTCAACTACGAATTGCAGCGAAGAAGCATCAACTCAATTTCGGTGGGTCTCGGCATGTCGTACGGACGCGCTCTTATGATCAAAGCCGGATACAGTGGTAGTGGTTTGCATGATGTAGTTTACATGGGTGACGTGGTTAACCATTCAGCTAAACTTGCAGCTCACGGAAATAAGACTCACTCGGATGAGCCAGTAATGGTCTCCGAATTGTTCTATGAGAACCTCACGGAGGACAACAAAAAGCTTCTGCGTTGGAATAGTCAACGCGGATGCTGGCATGGGTATGTAGTGAATTCGAGCATGGAGTCGTGGTTCGAGCAAAACTGTAAATAGATAATGTTCTGACTCATTGCGGAGGTGTTCCGTTGTCGAGATTTGGTCGGTTCGGCGGCAGGCAGACTGTGACACCAGAATTGATCACCAACCCGGATCAGGCTTGGAAAGCTCTCTCGTTGGTGGTTGATTGGATCAAGCATGCGGAAACTAAGGCGGCTTCAACTATCGCGGCTTCCGGAGTTGTCGCGACTATTTTGTACAACCTCATCAAGGATGAGAAAAAGCTAGGCTGCCTGGACTCGGCCTGCGTGATTACGTGTGCCTTCTTTGCTGCGGTTGCAGCTACTTGTGCAGGTATTGCACTACGGCCACGATTGCGATCTCAGGAAGAACCGACGAGCTCTCTCTACTACCACCATATTGCGCGGAAGCACGTGCGCCAGTTGGGGAGTGCACCGTATGTTGAGCAATTGAAGGCTTTGACGGCAGATTCTGAGTTGCTTGTGGCTGAAATTGCAGCACAGATTTGGGCTAATGCGCACGTTGCGCGAGATAAGTACCGCTGGGGGAATTACGGCTTGATGAGTCTTCTCCTAGCGCTCCCCGCGCTTGCCGCTACGGCAGTGGTGCTCTATGTGAAATAGAAAGCAGGAGAGATGGATAGCAATCACAAGCCCTATAACTACGTCTCTAGCTTTTCGCGCATTGACGATATCTTGTCAGCACCTGCCGGAAACTATGAAGAAACACACGAACTTCCTGACAGAGACAAGCTGACCTACAGCAACGGCTTTTACGCTCAATGTACCGCCGTGTTCGCCGATATTCGCAAGTCATCGAGCTTGCCGGAAAAGTACAAGCGACCGAAGTTGGCCAAACTGTATCGGGCCTACATTTCCGAGATGGTGGCAATCATGAACGGAAGTGAGCAAGCTAGGGAGGTTAATATTGTTGGTGACGGCGTGTGGGCCGTATTCAACACACCCAATAAGAGTCATATTGACGACGTCTTCGCAATGATTGCGCGCTGCAACAGTCTGATCAAGGTGCTTAACTACAAGCTAGCTAAAGCAGGTTACAGTGATCCCATTGCGGTCGGAATCGGGGCGGCTTACGGTAGAGCTCTGATGATTAAGGCTGGCTATAGTGGTAGCGGGATCTCCGACATTGTCTATATGGGAGACGTGGTGAATAAGGCGGCTAAGCTTGCGGCGAAGGGTAGCTCTGGCTTCATGGTGCCACCCATCATGCTCGACGAGAATTTCCAATGCAATTTGAAAGAGGAAAACAAAAAGCTAGTGGAGCGCAGTTGGAACTATGAGTGCTACACCGCCGATGTCGTTAATGTGGCTATGGAAGACTGGTATAAGGAAAACTGCAAGTGAAACGCCCCAAGAGGGCTCCATGGAGCAATAGAGGTAACTGCCCTCTGTCGTAACATGCTAATTTGCAAAGGAAAGAGGCCGCTTGCTATGGGCGCGGCACGGGCGCCGGCCGGGCTGGAGCGGGGCGGAGACAGGAGCGCAGGCCCGGCCGGGGGCCGGGCCGCGCGCGGGGAGCGGAGCGAGCCGCACTTGAACCCGTGAAGAAGGTTGTAACTCAGGCTCCTGGTGGGCCTGACGGGTCCTCGGTGGCTTGAGCTTCCTTGGTCATCGCAAGGCTTCGGGATTCCGCGGCTGCTCGCTGGAGTGCCTCGGCTACCTGGTCGGCGTCGTCGGCTGAGAGCTGGATTTCTTGCGTCCAGAGGATCGACAACCTGATGTTGCCGGTCGCCAGATTCAGGGCCACGTCGGTTTCCGCCCCGGTGCCGGTGGCGTCCCGTGCATCCAGGCTGAGATCGCTCCTGAAGACGCTCATCGTGGTCGTGTCTCGTCCTCAACGGCTGACAGCTCCCAGAGGGGCGCTGCGTATCGCTCCGGTCGCCTATGGATGAGCAGGGCCCGGAGGTCTTCGCGCTGGCTGCCGGGCATGCCCAAAGCTTCGGTGAGCCGGCGGAACGTGGTGTGGGTGACTCCGCGGCTTCGAGCCTCGTTCTCGAACTCGTCGAGCTGGGGCATCACAATGTCAGGATCGAGCTTCACCGTTGGCTGGTCCTTGAGCCAGGTGGCCTTGTTGCGCTCGTAGTCGATTTCCGAGTAGCCGCAGACCTCGCGGCTGTGCGCCTCGAGCTCGTCCAGGGTTGTGGTCGAGAGGATGGCGCGGGCCAGCTCGTTGCGGTGCAGGGCGTCGTCCAGGTCGATTTCGTGGACCGTCGGGCCGGCGTCCGTGAGTGGGATGGGCAGTCCGGCGTCCCGCACTTCGCAGACGCCGCGTATCCCTCGGGCTGTTGCGGCGAGCATCCCGGTTGCCTCGGACGGGTGCCACTCCAGGACTGCGCTGATCGACTCAGTGTCCTTCGCGGTGAAGGTGTGGACGAGGGGGCCAACCAGGCTGCGTACCTCGTCAAGTGGAAGTTCACCGTCCAGGCCGGGGCCTGCGACCAGGAGCCGCACGGGGGCGTTCACCTGGCAGCACGCGGCCAGAGTCAGAGCGTCGGCAAGCGGGCTCTTGAGCGTGGGCTCATCGCCTCGCGCGAGGATGTCACCTCCCACGTCCAGGAGGTCGATTGAGTCCGGCCTCAAGTGACTGATCAGCTCTTGGAGTTGGCGCGTGACGCCTTGGACGCCGTGATGCGGATCGATCAGGGCGAAGGTGTGCGGGAGCTCTGCGGCGAGCCGAGGGAGTGTGGAGCCTGCTGGAGCGATCGGGCGGGCTTCGGCCGGCACCGACCAGACAGACGGGGTGAGTGGTTCGAGTCCCGTGAAGTCGGCGGGGCCGCGGGGGCCTGGGATCGGGTCGACCAACAGGCGGTCCCACGCGTAGGTGAGGATCACCGCCTGGTCGTCGTCGCCGTACAAGGCGGCGTCAAGCATTGCGGAGGCGACCGCGTCGCCCCCTCCTCCTGCTGCGACGATCAACCGCGTCATGTGCGCAACATTACGGGTTCGGGGTCTGGCCACTCACCCTATAGTGGCTAGAGGCCATAGCCACTTGGACGAGGAGGGGACATGCCTCAGATCGAAGAGGCGCAACCGAAGTATCTCCAGATCGCTCACTACATCCGCGATCAGATCCTTCGAGGCGACCTCAGGCCGGGCGACGAGGTGCCCTCGGAGAGGCAGCTTGCGACGAACTGGAAGGTGTCCAGGCCGACGGCCGCGCGGTCGTTGGAGGCGCTGAGCAACCAGGGGCTCGTCGAGAAGCGGCAGGGCTCTGGCACGTACGTGCGCAGCCTCGAAGTGAACCGTCGGGCAAGGGAGTTGTATGGGCGGGCGCGGCAGACGGGGAAGATCTACACCCCTGGTGAGTACGCGGTCATCACCTCGGCCGGCTGGTTGGATGCTCCGGATCACGTCGCTGAGGCGCTGGGCCTGGTGAAGGATCGGCGGGCCGTGCACCGTCGGCGCGTGACGAACAACCAGGACGGGCCCATCACCCTGTCCACCTCGTGGTTCGCGCCTGACGTCGGGCAGCGGGCGCCCAAGCTCTTGGAGCCGGAGCGGATCCAGGAGGGCACCCTGATGTACGTCGAGAACATGACGGGGCGGCAGGGGAGTTACGCGGAAGACCGGATGTGCGCCCGGCAGGCGACGGATGAGGAGTCGGCAGACCTGCAACTGGACTCTGGATCAGCGGTCTTGATTGTGCACCACGTCGTCTTCGACCTCCAGGACCGGCCATTGGAGTTCGCCGAAGCCACGTACCCGCCGCAGCGCTGGGCGTTCGAGCAGGGCTACCCCCTCACCTGAGCGCACTTGATGGATCGTCATTTGGCAGTTTCGCTTGCGCAGCGTGAGTGGCTAATGCCACTATCCATTAAGTGGCTAAGGCCACTTCATGAAGGGGGCACGTTGTGACGGGTCAGCGGCCGGAGCAAGGCGCGCACTTAGCTTGCCGAGGATGCCGTGGGCGGGGCTGGAAACGCGTCAGCTCGCGCACGGCCCTGGCGCTGTCCACCGTCAACGACCGTGCCCGTGCCGCATCGAAACGGCGCTGCCTCGACTGTGACGGCAGCGGCAAGGAGTGAGCACGGATGGCCTTTACGATCGATCGCTATCCCTCTGAGGACTCGCCGCGACTCGGGGCGATGACCCTGTATCCCGTCGCCGAGTCCGTGCACCTGGCCAGGCGTTGGTTCCGGAAGTTCATCGCCCCGTACAACCCGGCCTGTTCGGTCGACGACTGCGTACTGATGATCTCGGAACTCGTGACCAACGCCATCGTCTACGGGCGGTCGGATGAGGTGTGGCGTGTCCGGGTGGAGTGGTTCCGGGACGGGGCCTCGCTCAAGGTCGAGGTGCACAATGCCGGCTTCCCGGCCAGGGTGAGGCTGCGGCAGCCTGACGCTGTCGACGCGCACGGGCGCGGACTGCTCCTCGTCGACTCCATCGCTGAGTCCTGGCACTCGGGGCCCAGTCGCTTCGGCGGGACGGTCGTCTCCTTCGTGATGGCCGATGCCTGGCCGACCTGAAGGGGGAGCCGGGTTCTTTTCTATATGCACTGTCGCTAGTCTGGTTGACCAGTTGACTTGGCCAATCCTGACGGGCGGCGTGCATGGCGTATGAAGTAGAGGCGCCGAAGTACGTACGCCTCGCGCAGACGATCCAGCAGCGCATCGAGGACGGCACGTACCCGCCGGGCACGAAGGTCCCCAGTGAAAATCAGCTGGTCCAGGCGTTCGGAATGTCCCGCCCTACCGTCGTGCGCGCCCTTGAGCTGCTGAAACGAGACGGTTGGATCGAGTCCCGGCAGGGCTACGGCACCATCGTGCGCGGACGGCCGGCCGACGTCGAGCAGAAGGAACGCCGCGGGCGCGAAGTGCTGGAGCGGGATGAGTCGCGGACTCCTGGACGCCTGGTTCTAGTGGGCCAGGTGCCGGTTCCGGCGCGTGTCGCCTCCGTGCTCGGGCTACCCAAGCGGGCCAAGGTCCTGATGCGCCGATTCCTGGTCGAGGTGGATGGCGAGGCTGTTGAACTCGCGTCCTCGTACTTCCCGCCTGGCCTCGTCGAAGGCACTGAGCTCGGGAACTCCGAACCGCTGGGCGTCGGCGTCCGAGAACACCTTGAGGGCCGGAAGAAGGTCCGATTCGACCATGTGACGGAGCGCGTCTCGGCCCGGATGCCGGATGCCGGTGAGGCCGAGCTCCTCGGCCTGCCTGATGGCGTGCCCGTCCTCAGCGTCCTGGTCGTCGCCCGCGACGCGTCCGGCCAGGCTTTGCAGGTCTCTGACGTGCTGCTTCCTGCTGATGGGCAGGAACTCGAAGATACCTACCGACTCGGCTGAGCTGTCCGGATGCGCGGGCCACATGTGCTGCGTAGTGCGGTGGCTCGTCTCAGGTGCGTCGGCTGGCGAGCCGGTAGACCACGTATGTGAAGCCGAGGATGACGTCGACGGCCGCCCATAGGCCGATGGTGAGGCCCACGCCGATTGTTGTTCCGACCTCGCTCGCGTCCTCGCACAGTTTCAGGGCGTCGCCTGTCCGGCTTCGGCAGTCTTCGGGGGTGCCGCTGGCGGTCGAAGCACCCGTGATCACCCAGATCAGGAACAAGAGCTGGACGGCAAGGAAGAGCCACAGGAAGACGCGTCGTCGCTTCTTCGGCTGAGGTGGCGTCCCGCCCTGGTAGGGACTGCTTGGCGGGGGCCCCTGTGGCGGTGTCGGCCAAGCGTTCGGTGGCGGTGTGGACCCTTGCGAGTTGCGTGGATCCCATTGCTGTGGATCTTGTGCACGGCGTCGTCGGCCCATGTCCCGCCCTCCTCTGTGCCGGCTGGCTTCATGGTGCGCTCGCGGTGCTGGTGACGCTCGTTGACGGGCACGGGAATCACTTGACAAGTCAACCTGGCATCTCTAACTTCGAACTTGCTAAGTCAACTTGTCAGGTGGCGAGTTGGTCGACTCCAAAGGAGAAATCTCTGTGCGTGTGATCCGCGTTGACGCCTCGACCGCGACGATCCTGCTCACCGAAGCGCCGGCACCGAAGGTGCGTGACCGGCAGACCGGTGAGATTGCCAAGGACGCCGTGAGCGGTGAGGCGCTGATGACCGTCGGCGTCGTCTTCATCGACGAGGGGGACTCGTCGCTCATCCAGGTCACAGTTCCCGAAAGCGGTGTGACGGAGGGCTTGACCGTCGGCGCTCCGGTGTCCCTGCCGGGGCTCATCGCCCGGCCGTGGGAGAGCGTGTTCAACGGCCAGCAGCGGCACGGCATCGCCTACCGCGCCACCGCGATCGCGCCGGGTGCCTTCCCGGTCCCGGTCGCTCAGGCGGGCTGATCGTCGTGACGGACCTGATCACGTTGGCCGAGCTGGGTGCACCGCTCGCTGCGATAGGCGGCGCGGCCTACGTCCGGCACGCCAACCCGGCCGCGTACTGGTCCACGGTCGGGCTGCCGGTCTCGGTGGCCCGGCTGCTGGCCTCGTACTCCTCGACCATGGACGCCTGCGGCCTGACTGTCGCGCCGTCCCGGTTGCGGGTGCTGGCCATCAAGGCGACCAGCCGACGGGAGATCCGTCCGGTCCCGCCTCGGCGGGGCATCATCCGGCCCACTACGACCGGCCTGCGCGTCCGGCTCCGCCTCGCTCCGGGGCAGGAACCCGCCGACGTCGCCGCCTCGGCGGAACGGCTCCGCCATGCCTGGGGCGTCCACGGCGTGTACGTGAAGGACGTCAAGCCCGGTGTCGTCGAACTGCGGCTCATCGGCTTCGACGTCCTGCGCAAGGTCCGGATGCCCCGACGGATTGAGGGCGGGTTCCTCAAGGTGCCGGTGGCGCTGCGGGAGGACGCCACGGCGTTCTTACGTGACTACCGCGCCGTTCCGCATGAACTCGTCCTCGGCGCAACGCTGTCGGGCAAGTCCATGTACCTGCGGAACCTGATCACCGGGCTTGCCCGGCAGTCCGTCGCCCTGGTCGGCGTCGACTGCAAGCGGGGCGTGGAGCTGGCTCCGTTCGCTTCCCGCTTTGCCGCGCTGGCGACCGATCCGGGAGAGGCCGCCGAGCTGCTCCCGGTCCTGGTCAAGGAAATGGAGGACCGATACGACCTGATCAAGGCTCGACAGGGGATCGCCCCCGGCATGCCCGACGAGGAGATCACCTCCGACATCTGGGGCCTGCCCGAGAGCGAACGCCCGGTACCCGTCGTGCTGTTCGTCGACGAGGTGGCCGAGCTCTTCCTCGTCGCGACCCGCAAGGACGAGGAACGCCGAGACGAGATGGTCACCCACCTCATCCGCCTCGCCCAGCTGGGCCGCGCGGCCGGCATCTACCTGGAGGTCTGCGGGCAGCGCTTCGGCGCCGAACTGGGCAAGGGCGCGACCATGCTGCGGGCCCAGCTCACCGGCCGTGTCTGCCACCGCGTCAACGACGAAGCCTCGGCCAAGATGGCCCTCGGCGACATCGCCCCCGAAGCGGTCGATGCCTCCTGCGCCATCCCTGCCGAGCTGCCGGGCCTGGCCGTGGCCGGTGACACCTCAGGCGGCTGGTCCCGCATCCGTACTCCGTACCTCTCCCTCGCCGCCGCTGCGGCCACCTGCCGGGACACGGCTCACCTCGCTCCGGACGTTGCGGCGCTCACGCCGTTCCGGCCGTACGTCCCGCCCGTAGTCCTCGACAGCCCCCAACCGGTACCCACCGCGCATCTCGCCTCCTCCACGCCGGAGGACTGAGCGATGCGCACCCACCGCATCCGCATCGACCCCGTCTTGGTCCAAGCGGCCATCGCCGCCGCGCTCTCCTTCGCCCACCTGCACGACCTCGCTGCGGCGGCCGGACAGGACGGCTGGAAGGCGTGGGCCTACCCGATCAGCGTTGACCTGCTCCTCGTCGCGGCCTGGCGACGGCTGCGCTCCGGTGCGGCGAAAGCCGCCGGCTGGTGCTGGTTCGTCGTCGCCCTGGTCGCGTCGCTGGGCGCGAACGTCGCCACGGCCGGCCTGCTCGACCTCGGGGACGTCCCGGCTTGGCTGCGCATCCTCGTCGCCGGGTGGCCCGCGGTTGCCTTCCTCGGAGGAACGCTCCTCGCGCACGGTGCCCCGGCCCCGGACCGCGACGAGGTGCCGGCCCCGGATCAGGACGAGGTGCCGGCCACGCCAGTCACGAATACCGCCCCTGCGCTGCCCGCCGCCGACCCACAACAGGCCGCACCGCCCTCCGCCGCCCCTGTCCCGCCCGCGCTCGTCGCCCTCGCTCGCAAGGTCGCCGACGACCACCGGACCCGGACCGGGACGGACATCGACACCCCGACCCTTCGCACTCGGCTCGGTGTACCGCTCCCGCTCGCCGAAGCCATCGCCGCCCAACTCGCCTGACTCCGGAGGACTTTCCACCTTGCGTCCGTCCACGCTCCGCGCGCTTAAGCGTGCCGCCGAGCTGACCCGACAGAACCGCCTCACCGAAGCCGTGCTCATCGCCGAACCGGTGATTCTCACCGCCGACAGCTACGAGGGCGACGAGATCTTGCGCTGGCTTGCCGACCACGTCGCCGACTTCACCGGCGAGAACCCTGTGGAGCTCCCCTGATGCCCGCCAACCGCCGCTTCCGCAACGTCGTCCGCATCGGACCCGTCCAGGTCGGCACCGCCTACGACGGCCGCGGGCGCGAGAAGCACACCGCCGTCTGCACCGCCCCGCGCTGCGGCTTCTCCAACGACTTCGACACCCGCGCCGCCGCCGAGCTCGCTGCCCGCACCCACCGCTGCCGCGTCCGCTGAGGAGATCCCGTGACCGTCTCGCTCCCGCTCGTCTTCGTCCTGGGCGTCATCGCCTGGGCCGCGATCAAGTTCCTGGGAGTCCGCATGTGGGTCGCCATCGTGATCGCCCTGTTCGGCTTCTGGCTCTCGCACACCTTCCTCGCCCCCGCCATCGGGTCCGGCACCCGCTCCGGGGTCGGCGTCGTCAACGGCGACAACCGCTGAAAGGAGCTCCGTCATGTTCCGCCCCAAGCTGCCCGACGTTCCTGTTCCGCCGTCGGCCTTGACTCACCACGAGCAGCATCACGACCCGGCGCCCAGGGCCGGCCGCTCGCTCAGCCCCTACGCGGGCCCGGTGGCCGCTGTCCTGGTCGGCGGTGTCGTCCTCACCGCGCTCCTGGCGGCGGTCGCCATCACGGCCATCTCCGTGGCCATCTCTGCCGTGGTCCTGCGCTCGCTCCTGAACAACGCCAACAGGCGCTGACCGGCCGCCGGGGCGGCAAACGCCGCCAAGCATCCCGCCGCCCCGGGGCCGTCCCTCCCAACCGCCGAAACAGCCGAAAGGAACACCCATCATTACCCGGCAGACTCCGCCCCCGCTGGCGGAACTCTCCATGCTGGCCTCTCTCGGCACCATGCCTGAGCTGGCCCGCCAACTCTCCGGCCTGGGCGGCTGCACCCACCCTGTCCGCCTCGACGGCCACCGCACCGAATACGCCGTCGCCACGACAACCGGAGAGATCGGCCGCACCCTGCACCACCTCGACTCGACCGCCCTCCCGGCCGGCCAACTCCTCGTCCGCTGCAACAACCGCCGCGCGACCCGATGCCCGGCCTGCGCCGAGACCTACCGCCGCGACACCTACCACCTGATCACCGCCGGACTACGCGGCGGCAAAGGCACCTCGCACCAGGTCGCCACCCACCCGCGCGATTTCGCCACCTTCACCGCACCCGGCTTCGGCCCCGTCCACAACCGCCGCACCGACGGACGCCCCTGCCGCTGCGGTGCCCACCACGACGAGAACGACAACTCGTTAGGCACGCCCCTCGACCCGGACCGGTACGACTACGAAGCAGCCGTGCTCTGGAACGCCCACGCCGGGCACCTCTGGCGGCGCTTCTCCATCTACCTCCGCCGGGAGACGGCCAAGCGCGCCGGCCTCACCCAACGCACCTTCCGCGACCACGCACGCGTCTCCTTTGCGAAGGTCGCCGAGTATCAGAAGCGCGGTGCAGTGCACTTCCACGCGGTCATCCGCATCGACGGCCCGGAAGGCGGCGACACGGCACCGCCCACCTGGGCGACGGCAGAGCTCCTGACGGACGCCATCCAGGCCGCAGCCACCGCCGCTCGCGTCGAGGGCCCGACCGTCGACGGACGCGCACACGCCTTCGCCTTCGGCCGCCAACTCGACGTCCGCACGATCCGATCCGCCGACTTCGACGACGGCCAGGAGCTCACCGAACGAGCCGTAGCGTCCTACATCGCGAAGTACGCGACCAAGGGTGCCGAGACGGCGACCGGCACGCTCGACCGCCCACTCAAATTCCTCGCCGAACTCGCCCAAGCGCGCATCTCAGACCACGCCCGACGCATGATCCGCGTCGCCTGGTCCCTCGGCGCACGCCCTGAACTCGCCGAGCTCCGACTACGGGCATGGGCTCACATGCTCGGCTTTCGCGGCCACTTCTCCACCAAGTCCCGCCGCTACTCGACCACTCTCGGCGCACTCCGCGACGCCCGCGCCGAATGGCGACGCGCACAAGCTGCTCCGGCCGTCGAGGCAGAGCCCACGGAATCGACCCTCGTCCTCGGCCACTGGGTGTTCGCCGGAACAGGTCTCTCCCGCGCCGAAGCCTGGCTGGCTGCATCCCTCGAACCCGCCCCCGGAACGGAAGGAGAACCGACGTGGACGCCCGTCGAGACGAGCTGATGACCGTTCGCCAGGTCCTGGACGAGCTGGGCGGCGTCTCTCGCCGGACGTTCTACCGCTGGCGGGAGCTGGGATACGGGCCGGCCGCGTTCAAGCTGCCCAACGGAGAGCTCCGGGTGTGGCGGAGCGACTTCACCACGTGGCTTCGACAGCTGGAGGCAGCGGCGTGAAGTCCCTTGACGTGAAGGTCTGGGCGGTTCGCAAGCGGGACACCAAAACGCCCTCGTACGGTGTCCGCTGGTCCGTTGCCGGCAACGTGCTCTCGGAGTCATTCCGCACGAAGGCGCTCGCCGACCACTTCCGCACGAAGCTCATGCGAGCGATGCGCGACGGTGAAGAGTTCGACACCGAGTCGGGCCTTCCGGCCTCGCTGGAAGAGAAGAAGTCGGCCGTGTCCTGGTACGCCTTCGCCCTCAGATACCTCGCCATGAAGTGGCCCCATGCCGCCCCCAATACGAGGGACGGCATCAATGAATCCCTCACCAGCGTGACGCTGGAGCTCCTCGACGAGCGTGCCGGACGGCCGTCCGATGAGGTGATCCGCAAAGCATTGCGCAACTGGGCCTTCGTGTTGCCGGGGCCCGACGATCGGGAAGTCCCGGACGACGTGCGGAACGTTCTGCACTGGGTGTCCAAGGCCTCCCGACCGCTCGCCGATCTTGCTGAGCCCGCCACGGCCCGCGCGGTCCTCGACTCGCTGAAGCTCAAGCTCGACGGTACGGCGGCAGCGGCAGAGACCGTGCGGCGCAAGCGTCGGACGCTCGTCAATGCCGCGAACTACGCGGTCGACCTGGGGGAGCTGCGCGAGAACCCCATCACTGCGGTTCGCTGGCAGAAACCGAAGGTGTCCAATCAGGTGGACCCGCGCGTAGTCGCCAACCCGGAGCAGGCTCGCAACCTCCTGGCGGCCGTCTCCTACGTGGGCGGATACCGACGTGCCCGCGGCCGTCGTCTCGTGGGTCTGTTCGCCGCGATGTACTTCGGTGGCCTCCGGCCGGCTGAAGCGGTCGGCCTCGCGGAGACGGACCTGATCCTCCCCGAACAGGGCTGGGGCTCGGCGGTGCTTCACCGAACGCGCCCGTCGGTCGGCAAGCAGTGGACCGATTCTGGGGAGACCCACGATGACCGCGGGCTGAAGAACCGGCCGACCGAGGACGTCCGGCGGGTACCTATTCCGCCTCACCTCGTCGCCGTGTTCCGTGAGCACCTGGCCACCTTTGGTACGGCGGACGACGGGCGCCTCTTCTTCAGCGAGAAGGGCTCGGTCGTCCCGTCCTCCACCTACTACCGCGTCTGGCAAGAGGCCCGGCTCCTCGCGCTCCCGCCGGCCGCCGCCTCCTCGCCGCTCGCGAGTCGGCCGTACGACCTCCGTCACTCCGCACTGTCCACGTGGCTCAACGCCGGCGTCGACCCGACCGAGGTCGCTGAGCGCGCCGGCAACAGCGTCGAGGTGCTGCTGACCCGCTACGCGAAGTGCCTCGACGGACGGCAGGACGTCGCCAACCGGCGTATCGAGGACCTTCTGCGCGAGTACGAGTGAGACACCCTGCACCCCACCGAGGCCCCGGGCATCTTGTCCGGGGCCTCTCTCGTTTTGAGCGCTACCTGCTGCGATGCTTCGAGCCGAGAGCGGACGAGGGGGGCTCGTGGAGCTGAGGGTGACGCGCTGGAAGCGGTACGGACAGGATCGTCTGTACGCGAACCTGCCGGATGGCACCGCGGTTGGCTGGGCGGACGTTAGGACGGGGGACATCACGGTCCTGGTCGCCGAGTATCGCGACGACGTGGTTGCCGTGCTGACACGCCACTTACGGAACGACTCCGAGTCGGTCATGCCGCAGGGGGCACCTGAGGCTGAAATGCGCCCCATGCTGCCGCCGTTGACGTCGGCCGACGACCTGTCCACCAACCGCCCTGGTGAGTCCCTCCGGGACCTGCTCGACAAATCCGGGGTGGGTCTGATTGAGCGGCTCGTCTCACAGCTCTTGCGGCGTCGCACAGAGTGGGACTCCTGGCGCAAGGGACTGGCGGGGGAGAGGAGAGTGGGAGCCGAGCTGAACCGTTTGGTGCGTCACGGCTGGCGGGTCCTGCATTCCATCCCCCTGGCCGACAAGGTGGACGTCGATCACTTGCTGGTCGGGCCCGGCGGCGTGTTCAGCATCAACACCAAGCACCACCACAAAAAGGCTGTATGGGTCGGCGACGATTCCGTGAAGGTCAAT
Organism: Streptomyces sp. NBC_00080; assembly: GCF_045041255.1. Classification (NCBI taxonomy): domain Bacteria; kingdom Bacillati; phylum Actinomycetota; class Actinomycetes; order Kitasatosporales; family Streptomycetaceae; genus Streptomyces; species Streptomyces sp. NBC_00080. The sequence continues at coordinate 3,191,909 of NZ_CP108235.1, read as the reverse complement.
CGCGGAAAGTCGGCGCCCTACGCGCGCAAGAGCCGGGCGGAAGCGAAGCGAGTAGCTCGAGTGCTTGAGCGCTATTGCAACTTTCCCGTACCGGTGGAGCCCGTGCTCGTCTTCGTCGGCGTGACCGATCTGAAGGTGGTTGCCACACAGCTCAGCGTGCGCGTGTACCAGGAGCGTCAGGTGGCGGCACTGGCGCCACTCTCCGGGGTGCTGACGGCCGAGCAGGTCGAGCAGGTGTACAGCGTCGCTCGCCATCGACAGGCTTGGAGCCAGGCCTGAGCCGCCCGTCTCAACGAGGTGTCAGTCATACCTGGGGGGGAGTGGTTCACCTGTTTCAGCGTGTTGCAATGGCATCTGCGACGCTGAAGACAGCGTCGCACTCGGCGCATTGCGCCTTGCCGAAAAGATAAGTCAACTTGCCCGCGACATCGGCCTGGTTGTCGGCGAGCGCGCGACTGTGCAGTTTTTGGGCAAGGCCCTCCAGCGCTGAGGAGTCTGCAGGCTGAAGAGGGATCTTCTTTGCCGCGGTCTCGTTCATGTACATGCTGTCTGTGGTCGAGAAGAAGCCGTACTCACCGAAGGCTATGAAGTTCTCGGCGCCACACGCGGGGCAGGGCACTTCGTACTCGTCATCGTTCAGGCCGTCGAGTTGTTCGCCCCAAACCGCGACATCTTCGAAGCCGAGTAGTGCGGCGAGCAAGTAGACATAAGTTCCGGGGTCATCGCTGAGGCTCGGATCCCGAAGAGCTTCCTCAGTCAGTCGCAGCAGATCGGACATCTCCGAGGCGTAGGCCACGTGGGGATCTTGCTCGCCGTATGGCTGGTCAGTACTGGCCGCGATGGCGCCGGCCAGCAAGAGTGGTTGCTGTCTGTCCGCAGGCGACCACTGGCGCGCCATGTCTCGTAGAGCCGGCAAGGCCGCGTGGCTTGCTGAGTAGACGGTGCCCTGATGGCACAGTCGGGACCAGAGCTCGGTCCAGTCTGAATCGTTCGGGGCTTGGCTCACCGCTTCGAGCAGACCGGGAATGTCTTCTGCCGTGCCGTAGGCGTGGTTGAGCTGCGACCAGTCCGTCATGCCAGCGATCTAAGCAGTCGGGCGCCGCAGACTTCACGGCTGGGGGCGTGCTAGTCGCCTGTCGTCGGAAGTAGTCGGCGACCTGCGGCGATGCTCCAAGATCCCGTCCACGCCTCGTCCACAGACCTCGACATAGGGCGGCTTCGGGCTGCATTTGCCTGCACATACGCCAAGACCCCGTCCTCAGCGAAAGCGCTGGTGGCGGGGTCTTGGGGCACCTAATCCAAGGTGCCCCCGGCAGGATTCGAACCTGCGCACACGGCTCCGGAGGGCGTGATCAGCTAGTGCTGCATTGCACGCCTGACCTGCGGAAACGAGACACCAAGATCACGCAAACGGGACTTTCACTCGTCGCTCACTCGGAGGCCTTCTGTGAGACGGACAACGACGAAGGGCCCCACCGCGAACGGTGGGGCCCTTCCACATCGTGCCCGATGAGGTACTGGCACCGGATACGAGCGAACGGTTCAGGCCGAGGCCGCGGCTCAGACGCGAGGGACGACGCCGACGAATTCCTCGCCCTTGTGATTGCCCACAATGAAGGCGAAGCCGTGGCCAGCCGCGCAAGTGAGGTCGACCCGTACGTATCCGCCTCGGGTGCCAAGGGGGCTGTCGTAGTCGTCTCTGTCAGGCTGGACGGTTACCGCCCCGTGGTCACCTCCGTCGGCCGCCCGTTCGACCTCACAGATTCCACAGGCGGGGCACATGAGCTTCCACTGAAGGTTCCACGAGCCGGGGGCACTGTCCGTGGGTACGAGGGTGCCCGCGTGGGACATTGGCATGGCATCTCCCTGAAGCTGGGTCTCTATTGGCGTCCGGATAGTCACAAAACTTTTCCCTGAGCAATTACGATCTGCTCTGCCGTGAATCGCATCAGGGGAATTTCGCGGGCCAACTCCTCGTCATGCGCGAAGGGTGCATACTTTGGCAGTTCTCCTTCTTTGGCGTGCACCAGGGCATTCCTGACTTTGTAAATCCTTTTGGCGATTGCGCCACGCGCCGCCTCTTCGTCATTCCCGCGAATGCTCACTTTGCTTGCGCCAGCAAAAGGTACGTCACTGGTTGCGTAGTGGTTGACCAAGTCGGCGTCGTAGGCATCGAGGTCGGCTACGAGGCGAGGGATGCTGACGAATCTATCGAGCACCAATTGCAGTGCCCGCTGTTCGTTCACCCCGCCGTCGTCCTTGATTTGGCCCTTAACTTTGGTGACGATCTTGACGATGGACTGAATATCCTTGTTCCGGCGAGCAGAGAAAGACGGGTCGGTAATACCCGACCGCACCTGGTTTATCAAATCCTCATTGAACACCTTCTCGAAAAAATGCTCAGCGATGTGATAGTAGGCCAGGTATTCCAATAGCGGGATTTCTGCGGCGACGCCCATGAGGTAGTGGTGCACCAGGTCCGCGTCGTAGGTCTGTCTGGGTGCGTCAAGAGAACCGTTTTGACTCCTCCGTACCCGCTGGATAGCTTGCGGCCGAAACATTGCTTCTAGTCCGATACGAGCTGCCGCATCCGTGTTGTAAGCGGCATGGAAAAGGAATGAATTGGCGAGTGTCTCAAAGTCCGCACGGGATTTGACGGCTGTGATTTGCAACGTAGTGGCGCGGAGACCTTCGGCGATGACATCAAAGAGTGTGTCGCCTTCGACCGGACTCAGTGCCACGCGGCCGTTGCCTGCTTGGCGTATCCTGTTCAGTATCATCCTGGATCTCCCGGAAGTCAGGAGAACCGGATTTTGTGCAAACTTACACAATAGATAGGCGGCGAATTCTCGGGAGGGCCTACCGACTTTAAAAGTGACGGGGTTGTCGCCCTGTCCCTCAAATGTCTTGTCTTCGAAAAATCTATCGAAAGCGCCGACCTGATCGAGCGAAACCAGGGAAAACTCGGCTTCGTTTTCCCACTGGAACGAGCTTTCGGTCTTCGATTTTGCGCTGTTAAGACGAGTCGCGATTTCGCTTATTTCGATACTGCTTGCGCCATTGATTGTCCCGCCGTCGGCTAGCGGGATGGGGTCCCGCAGGGTGAAGTCACCGTTTACCGCCCCATCGCTGCGGAATACTCGTCGAAGCCCCTCCGTGATGGATGCTTCGTTTATGACTGGTTGTCCGCTCATGTCTACCCTTTTGTATGCTCGTAAAAGCGTTCCTCTTTGCGCCCCTTCTGTAGAAGCATTGTGACTAGCGGAAAGCCCGCGTGGCGGGAGATTGAGGAAAGTCGAACATCAGTGCGTATCTTGGAGGGCGGTTTGGATGCCCTACTAGCTGACAGCACGTCCGTGGGAAGCTGGAGTGAGGCGCCACCGGGACGCCAGCGAGGTCGAGGTAGGGGAGGCGAAGTGCCGCAGGGCAGTCCGCGAGGTACGTACCTGGAGGTCTCGGAATCTCTCCGCGAGAAGATCAGGAGGGGAGAGATCGCCGAGGTACTGCCTTCTCAGGCGGCACTCGTGAGCGAGTACAGCGTGAGCCGCAGCACTATTGAACGGGCCCTTGCCGCGCTCAGAGCTGAGGGCGCCATCGAGTCGGTACAGGGTGCCGGGTGGTTCGTGGCGGGGACCGGTGACCGCCGGCCGTTGGTCGAGAAGGTGACCGACCTGTTGCGGGCCGACGGGGTGAGGGTCGGCGATCGCTTCCCTACCGAGAAGGAGCTGTGCGAGCGCTTCGGAGCGTCGCGGACTGCCGTCCGTTCCGCCATCGCGCAAATGGAGGGGCAAGGGCTCATCGGCAAGGGTGCGGGGCGAGGCCGGGAAGTCCGCATGCTGCCTGTTGGACGGGGGACTCAGACGGCATGACGACGACCGAGCGTACCGAGTTCGATGCGGACGCGGCAGGTGCCATTCTGCGTAAGGCATGCGAGGCCGCCGACGTGGACCCAGACGGAATTGAGATGCTGCGATTCGGGGACCATGCGGTATTCCGAATCGACGGCGGCCGGATTATCTCACGGGTGGGCCGGAGCCCCGATCGCCTTCCCTCCGTCCAAAGGGAAGTGGCCGTGGCGGAATGGCTCGCGGCTGAGGGATACCCGGCGGCACGTCTCGTCACAGAGGCCGAACAGCCGGTCGTCGTTCAGGGGCATCCTGTGACATTTTGGGAAGGTCTCGCCAACGGAGAAAACTACGCAAGTACGGGCGAGATGGGTGACCTGTTGCGGCGGCTTCATAAACTGGATTCGCCACCTTTTCCTCTCCCACCCCTTCAGCCCTTCGACAGGGTCGCGCAGCGTTTGAAGCGTGCCGCCATCCCGGACACAACCCGCGCATTTCTTCGGTCCATGGCTGACGACTTGGAAGCCGAGTACGGCCGTATCCGCTTCGCGCTTCCGACGGGTCATCTACACGGTGACTTCAACGTCGGCAACGTTCTGCGTGACACGGCCGGCCACCCCAAGGTCATCGACCTGGACGGCTTCGTCACAGGCCCGCGAGAGTGGGACCTCATGCAGACCGCTATGTACTACGACAGCTTCGGTTGGCACACAGAAGCCGAATACGCCGATTTCGTCGATGGGTACGGGTTCGACGTGAGGGGATGGTCCGGGTATACCGTCCTCCGCAGCGTCCGCGAGCTGCTGATGGTTACGTGGCTTTCGCAGAATGCTGGTACCGACCCGCGCGCGGCGGATGAAATTGAGAAGCGAGTGGAAAGTCTCCGGTCGGGTGGCTCTCGCCGAGGTTGGGCGCCTTTCTAGGCGCGTCAGCCGACCTGTTGCCAGAGGCGGAATCCACGGGCCTGTTCCTCGAATTCGCGGAACTCCGTGGCCCGCCTCATTCCGTCCGTGACCCGCTCCTGGAACTCCCGCACGTACTGAACGCAGCGCGCAGACTTCAAACCCTCGCCGAGTCGTAGCGCGTTCAGACCGATAGTGAATCCTTGGCTGATTTCCCCTTGGTTGATGTACGCCTCAGCCTGAACCATCGTTGCGAAGAAGTCGCTTCGGTTGTTCAGGCCGTCGCCGAAGATGGAGCCCGCGCCCCGTTCCGTGGCTTCGACGGAGCGCCCCAGATCGCGGAAGCAGTGGCCTATCTCGGCTGCAAGTTCCACTTCGTCGAAGTACGAGATGTACGGCGGATCGCTGTCTGAGGTCCGTTGGCCAAGCCGGAGTTCTGCCTCCGCAAGGGCTAGGTCGCAACCTCGTTCATCCCCGAGACGGGCGAGGGCCCGTGCCTCCATCGCGCGGAACTGTGCTGCCATCGTCGGTCCCAGGATGCCGGCGGGCCCCGTGTACGCGGCACGGGCGAGCGTCGCCGCGTCCTGGTATCGCCCCAGGAAGGTGGCCTGATGGCTCATCGCCGACAGGACGCTTCCGCCGAGAAGCCTGTCACCGGCTGCTTGCGTCATGCGAAGCGCTTGGATGAGGTACCGCTGAGCGATGCCGTGAAGGCCGCTGTCGTAGGACATCCAACCGGCGAGTAGGAGCGCTTCGGCCACAGCCGAATGCAGTTCCTTGCCCACGTCGTCGGAGTACTTCCCGTCAAGCATCGGGCGGACGTCCGTGTGCAGGTACTGAATCAGGGCCCGGCGGGCGTGGCCGCCGCCGAACTTCCCGTCAAGCATGCTGAACGCCTCGGCTGTCGAGCGCACCATGTCCACGTCCACGGCGCCGATCGCACGGTTGCCTGTCCGCGTCAGTTCACCGTCCGGAGGGGCGACGATCCAGCGTAGGGAAGCGGCGTTCCAGGCTGCGGAGTCCGGCTGTGCCCGTACCAGCGCCTGAGCGTCGGCGAGATCGGCACGCCAAAGGTCGGCCACGGTCTTGGCTGTGGTCTCCGGCTTGTCCGCGAACTCAAGGCCCAGATCCGTCTGCACGGCGGACACCGCCGCGTTGCCCATCCCGATGTCGTCGATCGTGAGTTGGCGCCCCAGCTTGCGCCCGATGGCGTCGGCGATGAACCGGGGCATGTTGCCGCGGGGTATGGAGCCCTTGAGCCACCTGGTGACGTACGTGTGGTCACAGGTGATGACCTCACCTGACCTAGCGGCGGCGGCCACCACCGCGCGGGCAAGCGACTTGTGTGAGAGGTCGGCTTCCTGCATGAGCGCGGCTAGTCCGGCGTTCTGGTCTGCCATCGAACCCCCAGAGGACGGCCGTAGTGCCAGCTTGACTCAACGTCACTCTACGCAGGTCAGGGCCGGGCTGTAGAGGTATTACACGTAGAAGTGCACGAGTGCACCCCCAAGTGCACGCTCCCGAAGTTCCGGCTGGTTGGCGACAGTTGAACCACCACCGCACGGAACAGGTCGGCGGGTCCGAGTCAAAAACTACGGGTTGACGGCGCGGAATCCTTCTGCCAACGTGAGTGGTAGGTAATACACACCACGCATTGCGGTGTGGCGGTGCCGCATCAGCCGGAAGACCTGGGAAGGCGACGTTGTCGCACGCCAACGGGCTGGGAGCGGTCGTTCCTTGAGAACTGAACAGCGTGCCAAGAACGAGTGATTTTGGCTGCTGATGGCTCCTCTGTGGAGGCGTCAGCAGCAATGACCGCTCGTCTTCGACGAGCGGTCGCCGTAGCCCGGATTCCTAGGGTTCACGGCTCGCTCAGCACATTCCTGCCGGGGCGGTCGCCTCTCGCCAAAGACCGAGGCTGCCCCGGCTCCCTTCGCCATTCAGGAGAGATCCAAATGCGTACGTACATCGGCAACCATCAGGTACTGAACCCCGCCGAGTTCGAGGAACTGGCGCTCGGCTTCGACGAACTGCCGCTCGGTATCGAGCGCGACCTGTTCCGCGGTCCGCTCGCCCCGGAGTCGCCCGAGGAGCGGGCGGCCCGTCTGGACGTGGCCCGTGAGGTCATCGCGGACCTGGCCCGGCAGGGCGAGGGCGGTGACGAGGTCGCCGCGTGGGACGCGCTGTACGCCGACGCGCTGACCCGCACCGTGCCGTTCCTGCGTGCCGCTCGCACCGCCGGCCGTTCGGCTGGAACGGAGGAAGCGGCATGAGCCACACCCTTACCGCCCTGGCCGCAGCCCTCCCGCTCGCGTCCGGCTGGTCCATCCATAGTCTGTGGATGCGTCGCCGGATCGAGGCGGCCCGCCGCGACCCGCTGACTGGCCTTTGGACCCGCGACGCGTTCACCGAGCGCGCCGAGCGCCGCCTCTCGTTGCGGCCTGGCGCGGTCTATCTCATCGACCTCAACGGGTTCAAGCAGATCAACGACACGCACGGGCACGCCGCCGGGGACTCCGTCATCCGCTCCACCGGCAAGCGCCTGCGCGAGTGGGCCGTGAACAACTCCGCTGTCGTGGGGCGCCTGGGCGGCGACGAGTTCGCCGTGATCGCAGCCGTCTACAGCCTCGATCACCTCACCCGCACGCTCAACGCCCTCACCGAGGAGCTGGAGCAGCCGGTCGAGGCGGTGGGGCACACGCTTGAGATCACCGCGTCGATCGGAGCGGTCGGCTTCGACCCGCGCACGGACGTGGCGGAGCTCTCGGAGTTGCTGCGGCTGGCGGATGAGCAGATGTACCGGGCCAAGCGCACCGGCGCCCCGTGGCTGACCGCGCTGAGCCTTGAGAAAGAGTGCGCCACAGTCAATGGCCGCCGTGCCGGCCGCCGTGGCACGGCGAACGGAACGGGGGCAGCAGCATGAACCGCTTCGCGAAAACCCTGCTGGTCGCTGCTCTGGTCGGCGTGGTCGGCATGGCCTTCCGCGTCTCGTGGAACGCACAGCGGGACGTGGCCCGGACGGTAGGCGCGGACGGCACGGCTGCGCTGCTCTACCCGTTCGTGGTCGATGGCCTAATGGCCCTCGCCCTGGTCGCCACCCTCGTGCTCACCGGCAAGGACAAGACGTTCGCCCTGCGGGTGCTGGCCGGTTACACGGTCGCCTCGCTGGTTCTCAACTACGTGCACGGCCTGGTTCCCGCACTGCACGGCGGGGGCGAGCGGATGCAGTTGGCCGACTGGGACCCCGCCAACTGGGTCCTTGTACTGCTGGCCACCTCGCTGCCGGTCGGGTCGATTTTCTTCGGCTCGGACCTCGTGGCGAAGGTTCTGCACCACCGAACCGCCCCGGTCACAGATCAGGATGAATCAGAGCATCCCACAACAAACCGGTTGGGGTCTGACCTGCACGAGTCGACCCCCGAGGCACCGCCTGCGGTGCCCGAACTTCCGGTCCCCGAGTCGGCCGGTCCCGTACCGGCGACCGAGCCGGTAGCGGCGGTTGATTCGGCTCCGGTAGTCGAGCCGGTGGAGCCCGCCGAGTCGGTTCCGGTGAAGGCTGTCGCCGCTGTGGAGTCGGCTCCGCGTCGGGCGACCGGTCGGGTACCGCAGTCGGCTCGCACGCCCCGACCGACCCGCACCCCGGACGAACTCCTTGCCGAGGCCCGGTCGGTCACGGCCGACTGGTCGGATGGTGAGCTGACGGCCGAGGCGATCCGCAAGGCGGTCCGTACATCGTCGGCCAACGGCCGCACGCTGCGGGACGCGCTCAAGGCGGAGCGCGCTGAGCCGGATGACGGTGCTGAGGCGACGGCCGCGTAATGGGGGCCAGCCGCTTCTACGACCCCACCGGCGCCCGCTACGGAGTGCCTACGTTTCCGTGGCGGATGGCTCCGGACGGGATGGTGACCCGCCGACAGCTCCGTACCAAGGGGCTGCGGCCCGGCGGGCAGGACGTCGCCGCTCAGGTCCTGTGGTACTCGCGCCGCTACTCGCGCAAGGGCACGAGCCCGATCCGTGTCGCCTACCTGTACCGCGTCGACCTGGCCAAGACGGTCCGGCCGATGACGCCGGCCAAGTGGGCCGCGCTCGCCAAGGCGAACGCCGCCCGCCGGGTCTGTCCCGAGTGCCGTACCGATGCCGGATACCGCATCCCGACTTCGCTCGGCATGTGCGTGAGCTGCGCGGACGCACCCCGGCTCGCTGCCTGACCTCCCACAACTCCCGCTCAGCGGGGGCCCGGACGGCTCGCCTGCCAAAGCACCGTCCGGGCCCTTTCCCACCCCACTCGACAAGAGGGAGCAGACCCCCGTGTCTGAGAACACCGTCACTGGCCAGCCCGAAGAGCCCGAGCGTCCCGACGCCGAGGTCTTCGACATCACCACCAAACGACCCGCTGCCGCCCCGGCCCCGGAACCGGCCGAAGCGCCCGTTCCCACCCCGCCGGCCGAAACGGACGACGACGAAGACGAGTCGCCCCGACTGCGGCCGGTCGACTCGCTCAACCTGCCCGCCCCAGGCATCACGAACTACAAGCGACTGCCGATCCTGCCGAGCTGGCTGACGTCCAAGCCGGGGTTCGTCTCCACCACCCAGCGCGCGGCCAGCAACGCGTTCTACTCCACCGCCTTCCACGGCATCCGCACCCCCTGGTACGCGCTGCAGCTCGGGCTGAACGCCCCGCGCGGTGCGGCCCGTCTGGTCCGCGACACCAACCGGTGGATGTGGGACGCCGAGGCTGCCCCGCTACGCGCCTACGAGGTCTACAAGGAGAACACCGCCGAGTACCTGAAGCTGTCGCGTCAGCGGGACAGCCGGGTTCGGCTGCGGGTGTTCGTCACGACAGTCGCGCTCGTCTTCGGTACGGCGTTCGCGCTGACCATGTACGTGATGGCCCCGGGCTGGCTCGCGGTGCTGGCGTCGGCTGCGGTGCTGGTCGCCGGTTTCTGGGGAGCTCCCAAAGACCAGCCCGTCATCGGGCCCGCGGTGCTCAAGACCGAGATCCAGAAGCTCACCGGGGCCATCGTGCTGCGCGCGCTGGACAACATCGGCAACCCGAGGCTGACGGCCGCCATCAAGAAGGGCGGTGACATGAACGGGATGCGCTTCACCAGCGAGATCACCCGGGACGGCCCCGGATATCGCGCTGACCTGGACCTTCCTTGGGGTGTCACCCCGGAGGACATCATGGAGGCGCGTAAGCCGCTGGCGTCCGGGCTACGCCGCAAGGTCGGATGCGTGTGGCCATCGGCGGACCCCACCGAGCACGAGGGGCGGCTGATCCTGTGGGTGGGCGACAAGCCCATGAACGAGACGACCAAGCCCGCGTGGCCGCTGCTGAAGTCCGGGCAGGTGGACCTGTTCAAGCCGGTCGTGTTCGGCAACGACCAGCGCATGGGCGACGTGGCCGTGACCCTGATGTTCGCCTCCGTCGTCGTCGGCTCCATCCCGCGCATGGGCAAGACGTTCCTGATGCGCCTGTTCCTGCTCATCGCAGCCCTCGACCCGCGCGCGGAGCTGTACGCGTTCGACTTCAAGGGCACCGGCGACTTCGGCGCCCTGGAACCGGTCTGCCACCGCTACCGGGCCGGTGACGAGGACGAAGACATCCTGTACGTCCTGGAATCGCTGCGGGAGCTGCGGGCGGAGCTGCGCAGGCGAGCGAAGGTCATCAAGTCCCTGCCGCGCTCGCGCTGCCCGGAATCGAAGGTCACCCCGGCCCTGGCCAACGACAAGTCCCTCGGCCTGCACCCGATCGTCGCCGGATTCGACGAGTGCCAAGTCCCCTTCGAACACGAGAAGTACGGCAAGGAAATCGAAGAGATCGCCACCGACCTCGGCAAACGCGGCCCCGCCCTGGGCATGGTGACCCTGTTCGGCACCCAGCGCCCCGACGCGAAGTCGCTGCCCACCGGCATCTCAGCCAACGCCGTGCTGCGGTTCTGCCTCAAGGTCATGGGCCAGCCCGCCAACGACATGGTCCTCGGTACCTCGATGTACAAGGCCGGATACCGGGCCACCATGTTCTCCCGCACCGACCGCGGTATCTGCTGGATGGCCGGTGAGGGCGATGACCCGCGCATCGTCGCCTCAGCGTTCGTCGATGCACTCGGAGCCGAACAGGTCGTCGTGCGGGCCCGCAAGATGCGCGAGGAGTACGGCAACGTCACCGGCCACGCGATCGGCCAGGAACCGGAGAGCGGTGAGGCCGCCTTCGATCTGCTGGCCGACATCCTCAGGGTCGTTCCGGCCGACGAGGACAAGGTGTGGAACGAGAAGGTTGCCGCGCGCCTGGCCACGCTGCGCCCGGAGGTCTACGGCGGCTGGAAGGCCGAGACGGTCACCTCGAACCTCAAGCCCCATGGCGTCACCGCGCAGGACGTATGGGGCACGAGCGACAAGGGCAAGGGCACCACCCGCCGGGGCATCGCCCGAGCCGACGTCACCACGGCCATTACTGTGCGTGACGAAAAGCGGTCCGAGGGCTGACGCGCACCGCTGCTAGACCTAGCAGTCATCGCTGCTAGGTCTAGCAGCTCCACTAGCAGCCCAAACCGGCCCTCATCAGCGATCTCGCACCTAGCATCCCACCTGCGGAAACGCCGAAAACCCTGCCTGGAAGGCACCCCATGACCCTCACCCTCCTTGCTAGCACCTGCCTGCTCATCGTCACTCTCGGTTACGCGAGCCTGTGTGCGGGCAGCCCGTTCGGCAACTGCCGCAAGTGCCGCGGCTTCGGCTTCGCGATGAAGACCGACCGCAAAGGCCGCCTCATGCGCGGCAAGCCGTGCCGCCGCTGCAAGGGCCACGGCAAGCGCATACGGATTGGCCGCCACCTCTACAACCTGTGGCTGCGCCTGTACCGCGACGGCACCGATACCACCAAGAAGCCCGCCTTCAAGCCCGCCTCGAAGGGATAACCCCGATGGCCATCACCGTCTCGCTCGTCGCCCTGTTCGGACTCGTCCTGTTCTTCCTGCTGCGCTCCAAGACCCTCGGCTACGGCTCCGCGTTCATCGCCATGATGTTCGGCTTCTACCTCGCCTCCACCGGCGCCTCCAAGCCGATGAACGACCTCACCACCGCCGTCGTCAACGCCATCGGCAACCTGTAGAGGAGCTGGCCATGAACGAACCGATCATCGCCCGGCACTGGCTCGCCATCGTCGCGCCCAAAGCTGCCCCCGCCATCGCCACCTCCACCGTGCTCACCCTCGGTCGGATCTGGAACGCCAACGGCGCCGAACACTCCGTAGGCAACGCCGCCCTCATGGTCGTGCTCGCCACCGGGGCCGCGACCGCCGGCGCTTTCGCGTCGGCCGGTCGCGGCGGTGACCCCGTCATCGCCGGAACCGCGTTCGCCGCCTCCGGCGGGCTCGCCCTGGCCGGGGTCGCCGGATACGCGGACGGCCTCTCGCTGCCGCTGCTGCTGTGGGCCCTGGCCACCGCCGTCGCCTACGGGCTCGCGGCCCGCTACTGGCGCACCGACCGCCGCGCCACCCTCGCCCATCACCGGCACACCGCCGAACGGCGCGAGGAACACGGCCACATCGAACGCGTCGAAGCCCTGCGCGCCGGAGCACAGATCGAGGTCGCCCGCTCCGGCGCGGCCTACGCCGAACAGCTCGCCACCGCACTCGTCACCCGCGCCGCACTGCCCGGCTTCAACCCGAAGGCGCTCACCGACGCGGGCCTGCCCGAACTGCCCGCAGTCACCGAGCACGAGTAGCTATGCCCGGGGCGGTCGCCTCTCGCCAAAGACCGCGACCGCCCCGGTTCCTCTGTCCCTTCGCAGAAACAGGAGAACCCTCAGCATGACACCAACCTTCGCCTCGGCGCTGCTGCGCGCAGCCCTGGCCGCCGCTGAGCGCGGCTGGCCCGTCTTCCCCCTGCGCCCCGGCGACAAGCGGCCCGCCGGACACCCCGAACGCAACTGCCCGGCCACCGGCCGGTGCGCGGACGGGCACCGCACCCCGGAACAGCGCGCCACCCTCAACCCCGAGCACATCTCCCAGTGCTGGCAGGCGGCCCCCTACAACGTCGGCATCGCCACCGGCCCCGCAGGGCTCGTGGTCGTAGACCTCGACATCCCCAAGGACGACAACGACACCGCACCGCCCGAATGGGCGGGCATGGCCGATGGCCTGGACGTGTTCGCCACGCTGTGTGAGCGCGCTGGCGAGCCGCTGCCGACCGAGACGTACACGGTGCGCACCCGCCGTGGCGGACAGCACCTGTACTTCACCGCACCTGCCGAAAAGCGGCTACGCAGCACGGCGGACGTGCTGGGGTGGAAGGTCGACACCCGGGCCTGGGGCGGGTACGTGGTTGCGGCCGGCAGTGTCGTGGGAGGAGCGCCGTACGAGATCATTCACGACGCGCCCACGGCCCCCCTCCCTGCGTGGCTTGGTGACCTGCTCACCCCCAAGCCCGCACCGGCCCCGATGCCGCTGGCGGAGCTGTCGGCCCGGATGCGCAACGCCACCTCCTACACCACCGCAGCACTGCGCGGGGAGCTGGAAAAGGTGCTGTCCGCCCGTCAGGGCGGTCGTAATCGTGCGGTGTACTTCGCCGCCTACGCCCTCGCACGGATGATCCGCAACGGCGATCTCACCGAGGCCGCCGTCACCGGCGAACTCATGAGCGCCGGGCAGTCCATCGGCCTGCCCACCGGAGAGTGCCGCACCGCGATCCGCTCCGGACTCGTCCGCGGCGGCGCACTGGAGGCGAGCGCGGCATGAGCACACAGCCCGTGGACAACTCGGAACTGTGGGCCGGATTCGAAGCCCTGGACGCACAGCAGGCAGCCGCCGCGCCCTGGGAGGAGCCGATCCCGCTCACCGCACGCCGGGAACTGCCCGCCTTCCCCACCGAGGTCTTCCCGGCCTGGCTCGGAGACTTCGTGAGGGCGGTGGCGGAGGAGACACAGACGCCCGTGGACATGGCCGCCTCCCTCGCGCTCGCGGTGCTGTCGACCGCTGCCGGGGGCCGCGCCGTGGTCCACGTCCGGGGCCGCTGGCGTGAGCCCACCAACGCGTTCGTGGTCGTCGCCCTGCCGCCGGGCAACCGGAAGTCGGCCGTGTTCTCCCTGATGACCAACCCGCTCTACAAGTCGGAAGCGCTGCTGTCCGCCGCATCGGCCAGCACCATCATCGAAGCCGAGATCACAGCGAAGCTCGCCAAGGAGGTCGCTGACAGTGCCGCTGCCAAGGCGGCCCGCGCGGACGCCGACAAGCGAGACCAGCTCGTTGCGGAGGCCATCAGCCTCGCGCAGACCGCCGAATCGCTCACCGTGCCCGCCAAGCCCCGCCTGCTGGCCGACGACGCGACGCCGGAGGTGATTGCCTCGCTGCTGGCCGAACAGGGCGGCAGGCTGGCCGTGATGAGCGCTGAGGGCGGCATCTTCGACATCATCGCCGGACGCTACTCCGGCACCCCCAACATGGAAGTCTTCCTGCGAGGGCAGGCAGGCGACCGGCTGCGCGTGGACCGCCGGGGGCGTGAGGAGTTCATCGAGGCGCCCGCGCTGACCATGGGTCTGACGGTGCAGCCGTCCGTCCTGGAAGACATCGGTCGCATCAAAGGAGCAGGGGACCGAGGCCTGTTGGCCCGGTTCCTGTACTCGCTGCCCACCTCCCTCGTGGGGCATCGCAAGATCCTGCCCGACACCATCCCCGACGAGGTGGCCGACACCTACGAGGAACGCGTCATCGCGCTGACCATGTCCCTCGCGGACTGGACAGACCCGGCAGTTCTTCAGCTCTCACCCGAGGCGAACGATGCGCTGGTCGCCTACGAGAAGCGGCAGGAACCGCGACTGCGCAAGCGCGGCGGGGACCTCGGGCACATCGGCAACTGGGCCGCGAAACTGGGGGGCGCGACCTGCCGCCTCGCTGGGCTGCTCCACCTCGCCACGCACACCGAGAACGGGCACACCCAGCCCATCACCGCCGACACCATGCGCGACGCGGTGAAGCTCTCGGACTACTTCACCGGCCACGCCCTGGCGGTCTTCGACCTCATGGGCGCCGACCACACCGCCAACCGCGCCCGCATCGTCTACGAGCTGCTGCGCGCCAACCAGTGGACCGAGGTCAGCAAGCGCGAGGTCATGACGAAGCTCTCCCGCTCGGAGTTCCCCACCGTGGCGGACCTCGACCCCGCGCTGAACCTGTTGGAAGACCACGGATACATCCGGGTCCAGCCCGTTCACCGCTCCGGGGGACGCGGCCGACCACCCTCGCCGCGCTACCTCATCCACCCGCAGCTCAGCGAACCCACCGTCTGACCCCGCCACAGAAACCACAGAATCACAGAAATAACCCCGCACCGCCCCTGACCTGCACGAACACAGTCAGGGACGGCAGGGAGGTGGCTGCCACAGAAACCCGCAGAAGAACCACACAAATACGAGCCCACCCCGGCCCGCTTATTTCTGTGGGACTTCCCGCGCTTTCTGTGGCAGCCCGCCCAACCACGCCCGGACCGCTGTTTTCCCAGGTCAGAGCACCCGCCCCGGCTTTCTGTGTATTTCGTGGTTTCTGTGGCGGGCCCTCAGGCGCTCCGCTCCCCATCTGCCTTGCTCTCTCGCCCAAGGAGGAGTCGTGGCCAAGCCCCGCGACGAGAAGTTGACCATCCCCGAAGTCATCGAAGAGATCGGCGTACCACGCTCCACGTTCTACCGCTGGCGGCAGCTCAGGAAGGGTCCCAAGGCCATCAAGCTCCCGAACGGCTCGGTGCGCATTCGTCGCTCGGAACTGGACCGCTGGATGGAGACACTGGAGGAATCCGCGTGAACCACCGCAGGGCCAGCGAGACCCCGGGCGCCCGCAACAGCGGGCGCCCGTCCGGGCCTGAGGCACCAGCCGCCACACTTTCCACCGACGTACGGGTGTGGAAGGTCAACAAGGTGAGGAGCAAGAGGGCGCCGTACCAGCTCCGTTGGACGGTCGCGGGCAAGGTGAAGGCGGCCAGCTTCACCACGGTCGCGCTCGCTGAAAGTCGCCGCTCGGAGTTGTGGCAAGCCATGCGGAAGGGCGAGGCGTTCGACGTAGACACCGGCCTGCCAGAGTCTGAACTCCGGGCCGCAGCGGCGAAGGAGAACACCAAGCCCGACCCGTCATGGTGGGACTTCTGCCGCGAATACATGGCGGCACGGTGGCGCACCACAGCAGCGAAGACGCGTGAAGGCATCGCCGACAGCCTGGCCACGGTGGCACTTGCCATGATGGGCGACGGAGCGAAGGCACCGACACCTGAGGAAGTGCGGCTGGCCGTGCGCTGGGCTGTCGTACCGGCCCACAGCGGCGAAGAGCCCCCGCCCGACCTCGTGGCTGCCTGTACGTGGCTCTCCAACCGCTCGCTTCCGCTGTCCTCGCTGACGGACCCGAGAATTCTCCGGGACGTCCAGTACCGGCTCTCCTTCAAGTTGGACGGCACCCCAGCGGCAGGGGAGACGTACAAGCGCCGCCGCCGCGGCTTCAACACCGCTATGGAGCACGCGATCGAGGCGGGTTACTTGGATGAAAACCCGCTTGCCAACGTGAAGCGGGTCGGATCCACGGGCGGTGACGTGGTGGATCCTCGGATTCTGGTCAACGCGGCTCAGGGGACTTCACTTCTCACGGCCGTCTCGTACGTGGGGTCCGTGCACCGCAATCGCGGCCGTCGACTGGTCGCGTTCTTCGGCTGCCAGCTCTACGCCGCAATGAGGCCGGCGGAAGCGGTCGGGTTGCGAGAGAAGGACTGCTATTTGCCCGAGACGGGGTGGGGGACACTCACCCTTCGGGAAACCCGTCCGGTGTCCGGCAAGAAGTGGACCGATTCGGGGCAGCGTCACGACAAGCGAGGGCTCAAGTCGCGTGAGGTCAAAGCTGACCGGCCTGTCCCTATACCGCCGCTGCTGGTTGCGATGCTCCGGGAGCACATCACCGAGTTCGGCACAGCCAAGGACGGCAGGCTTTTTGCCAACGAGCGCGGTGGCGTGCTGGGTACGTCCAGCTACTGGAGGGTGTGGCAGGAAGCAAGGCACATCGCACTCCCACCGGACAAGGCGGATTCCCCGCTTGCGCATCGGCCTTACGACCTCAGACATACGTGCATCACGAATTGGCTGAACGCAGGTGTGCCTGTTGCAGAAGTTGCGCGTCGTGCGGGCAACTCGCCGGAGGTGATCCACCGCCGGTACGAGGGTTGCATTGACGGTCACGAGGCGCTGAACAATCAGAAGATTGAGGAAGCGATGGGATGGAGAGACGGGATGTCCCAATGAGTGTTTGAAGTCGATGGAGGGCGTAAGTGCCCCTATTGGAAATCGCGGATCGCCTGCTCGATTAGGCGCTCCCCTTCTGCTGCTGAGACGGCAGAAAAGTTCACTACCTTCACTCCTGAGCTTACGGCTTTCCAGATAGCGCTTGCGCCATTGTGCGGTTCGAGCGGGCACATTAGCTGTTCGCTGAAAACCATCACAACTAGGCCGCCGGGCTTCCCGATCTCGAAGCCAGCCTCACGGTAATAGTCCCGCAGGTGCGTTTGCTTTGCGGTGAACTCTCCAGAAAGACAGCGGTACCCAGCTGACGTGTAGCGTTGCTCGGCTTCCGCTAGGAGGCGGTGCCCCAAGCGCTGCCCTCGCGCATCACGATGTACTGCAAGGTTGATGAATTCTGCGTGGGCGCCGAGCATCGCTTCAGCCTGAGGCTGTTCCCGGACTTCTGGCTTGCTGAATATGTCACCTGCGGTCAACGCGCCTACGAGGAGTCCGTCTCGCTCTGCGACCAGCTGCACCCACAGCCCAGGAGGTGACGTGCGAGGGTGGTCGATGCGCGACACCACGTCAGCCGTGCCCTCTCCGCCAATGTAGCGATCAAGGAGATGCCGCACCCGTTGCCCCTCGCCCGGAGCTGCGTCGCGAATGGTGATCTCTCCAGTGGGTTGGCGGCTGGCCAATGCCGCCTTACGTCGTGCTGCTTGTCCCATGGGCGCATCCTGCCGCAAACCAGGCCCCTGGGTGATGAGATCGGTACGCGTGGTGCAGGAGAAGGAGGCAGTGGGAAACTCACTCGCCACTCACTCGGGATCAGTGACAGACAACGACAAAGAGCCGGACTCAGTGGGACTGGGTCCGGCTCTTTATGCGTGGCACTCGTGCAGGTCAGCGACTTGATCGCGCTGGTAGCTGCGAAGTGCCCCCGGCAGGATTCGAACCTGCGCACACGGCTCCGGAGGCCGTTGCTCTATCCCCTGAGCTACGGGGGCGTGTCGGTCGTGAGGTGTTGCTCGCGGCGACGGGTAGAACACTACCAGCTCGCTCGGGGTGTTCATGAACGGGTTTCTGCGGGTCCGGGGCGGGGTGTGGGTCGCCCGCACGGGGTGGAAGTGGGGAAAACCCGGACGCGGTGGCCGGTCCGGACCTACTCTCGAGTTGTGCCAGGCGCGTCGGGCCGGGTGCTTGTTGTGGACGACAACAAGGTCATCCGGCAGCTGATCAGGGTCAATCTCGAGCTGGAGGGCATCGAGGTCGTGACCGCGGGCGATGGTGTCGAGTGTCTGGATGTCGTTCATCAGGTGCAGCCGGATCTTGTGACGCTCGATGTCGTCATGCCCCGGTTGGACGGGTTGCGTACCGCCGCTCGGTTGCGTGCCGATCCACGTACGCGTGATCTCCCCCTTGTCGTCATCAGTGCCTGTACGCAGTACGAGGTCGAAGCCGGTCTCGAGGTCGGCGTCGACGCGTTCCTCGCCAAGCCCTTCGACCCTGCCGAACTCGTTTCAGTCGTACGGGAGTTGATGGAGCGTAGGGAAGGTCCGGGTCTGGAGCGGGGGATCGGGACCGTGCGTGTGGCAGAGGAAGGCGTAGGCGCGGGGAAGGGTGTAGGACCGGGGCCGGGCACTGCGGGCTCAGGGGCCGAGTAGAGCCGTTCTGTCGGCCTGGCTGGCATCAGCGCATCAGGCGCATCAGGCGCATCAGGCGCATCAGCGCTTCGGTGCTTCCGTGCTTCGGTGCATCAGCGCGTTGGTAGGTCAGTTCCGGTGTCCGTCCTCCCGGTCTGCACGGTCCCCGTGGCTCTGCCCCCCGAAGGTGCGAAGGCGCGAAGGCCCGAAGGTGCGAAGGCGCCAAGGCCCGAACCCGTTCACCAGCTCGCCCGGACCATTGCCCATTAGCGGTCCGCACGGCCCCACAGTCGGCACCCCGCTCCTTCCATCCCTTCCACGCCCAGCACCCCGCCCCCTCCGAGCCCGAGGCCCCGCCCTCACCGCAGCCAGGGCCCCGCCGCCCCCATCCCCTCCCCGTCCACATCCCGGACCTCTGGTAAACCGGGTCGCCTACCCACCCCCCTCCTCCCCTACGCTTGTCCCGTGACCCCCGTCGAGCTCTCTCGTACCGTGCTGTGCGCGGTGCGTCGTGCTGTCGATGACGGGGAGCTGAGTGTGGTCGTACCCCCGCAGGCCGTGGTCACCGTTCCGGGGCCCGGTGGCTGTGGGGACTACGCGACCAACATCGCCCTCCAGCTCGCGCGGCCGGCCGGGCAGCCGCCGCAGCGGGTCGCCGAGGTTCTCCGGCCGTATCTTCTCGGTGCCGCCGGGGTCAGTGACGTCGTCGTCACCGGGCCCGGGTTTCTCAATATCAGCCTGCAGGCGGCGCAGGCGGCGCAGGGGTCGGTCGCGCTCGTCAGCGAGATCCTGCGGAGCCAGAGCCAGAGCCAGAGCCAGAGCCAGGGCCGGAGCGGGGTTGGGTTCGGGTACGTCGATCGGCCCACCGGGCAGGTCGTGCAGCTGCACGCCGCTCATGAGATCCGTGCCGTCGTCGTCATGGACGTCGTGGCCCGTGTGCTGCGTTCGCAGGGCGCCCTCGTCCGTACCAGCTGTGTGGCGCGTCCCGAGCGGGAGTGGACCGAGGTGCTCGGGGTCGAGGTCGACGCGTACGGCACGCCCGACGCGCCGGCTCCGCTCGAGGTCAACGTGCGTCCCGTCCCCGCCGCCCCGGCCGATCCCGTGTCGCTCGGTCGCGACGCCGGTCGTTGGGCCCTGCTCCACCCCGCCGTTCATGACCGGCCCCGCGTCACGTCCGAGTATCTGTCCCAGCGGGAGGGCAACCCGCTCTTCCGGGTCCGTTACGCCCATGCCCGTACCCGGGCGCTCAGCCGTAACGCCGCCGACCTGGGTTTCGACGCCCACCCCGGAGTCGTCCAGGACGTACGCGCACTCGAGATCGCCCTCGCCGACCATCCCCGCATTCTGGCCGCGACGGCGACACAGCATGCTCCCGACCGTCTCGCCCGGCATCTCCTCGCCGTCGCCGACGCCGTCACCCCTCTTCTCCCCACCGTCCTGCCCCGTGGTGAGGAGAAACCCTCGGCCGCCCATCGTGCCCGGCTCGCGCTTGCCGAAGCCGCCGGGACGGTGCTGGCCGGCGGCCTGTCCCTGCTCGGCATCGACGCACCCGACCATCTCTGAAAGAGCACGCCAAAGATGAGCCGTTCCGCCCACCCCGCCGGGCCCCGTCACGCCGACGTCTTTCCGGAGGGGCACTACTCCGCCCCGCCCGCCGATCTCAACGCCCTGCACCCGAAGGTCTGGGCGCACACCGTCACCCGTAACACCGACGGTGTGCTGACCGTGGGCGGTCTCGACGTCGCCGCCCTCGCCGAGGAGCACGGCACCCCCGCCTACATCCTCGACGAGGCCGACTTCCGCGAGCGGGCCCGTGCCTGGCGTACCGCCTTCGGGGCCGACGCCGACGTCTTCTACGCAGGCAAGGCGTTCCTGTCCCGGGCCGTCGTGCGGTGGCTGCACGAGGAGGGGCTCAACCTCGACGTCTGTTCGGGCGGCGAGCTCGCCACCGCCCTCTCCGCCGGCATGCCCGCCGATCGCATCGCGTTCCACGGCAACAACAAGTCCGTCGACGAAATTCACCGGGCCATCGACGCCGGGGTCGGCCGTATCGTTCTCGACTCCTTCCAGGAGATCGTGCGCGTCGCCCATGTCGCGCAGGCCCTCGGTAAGCGGCAGCGGGTGCAGATTCGTATCACCGTCGGCGTCGAGGCCCATACGCACGAGTTCATCGCCACCGCGCACGAGGACCAGAAGTTCGGGATTCCGCTCGCGGGCGGACAGGCGGCGGAAGCCGTCCGGCGCGCCCTTCAGCTCGACGGGCTCGAACTCATCGGGCTGCACTCCCACATCGGGTCGCAGATCTTCGACATGTCCGGCTTCGAGGTCGCCGCCCACCGGGTCGTCGGACTGCTCAAGGACATCCGTGACGAGCACGGCGTCGAGCTGCCGGAGATCGACCTCGGTGGTGGGCTCGGGATCGCGTACACCAGCGACGACGATCCCCGCGAGCCCCACGAGATCGCCAAGGCGCTCACCGAGATCGTCACCCGTGAGTGTGAGGGCGCGCGCCTGCGCACTCCTCGTATCTCCGTCGAGCCGGGGCGCGCCATCGTCGGTCCGACCGCCTTCACCCTCTACGAGGTCGGCACCATCAAGCCCCTCGACGGGCTGCGTACGTACGTCTCCGTCGACGGCGGCATGTCGGACAACATCCGTACCGCGCTGTACGACGCGGAGTACAGCGTCGCGCTGGTCTCCCGGACCTCCGACGCCGAGCCGATGCTCGCGCGGGTCGTCGGCAAGCACTGCGAGAGCGGCGACATCGTCGTGAAGGACGCGTTCCTGCCCTCCGACCTGGCACCGGGCGACCTGATCGCCGTGCCCGCCACGGGCGCGTACTGCCGGTCCATGGCCAGCAACTACAACCATGTGCTGCGGCCGCCCGTGGTCGCCGTGCGCGAAGGGGAGTCGCGTGTCATCGTGCGGCGGGAGACCGAGGAGGACCTGCTGCGACTCGACGTCGGCTGAGAGCAGCCGGAAACAGCCGGGAACGGATGGGAACAGCCGGGAACGGCTGCAGACAGGGGACGGAACGCACGGCCGGGCGGCGGTTACGACCACTGCGGAAACGACTGCCGGAAACGGTCGGCATACGCCGAGGAAAAGGGCGGAAGATCTCCTGTCTGCCACCCCTGTGAAAATGAAATAGATGTCTCACGATCCGGACCAGGGATAGAAACTCCGGTCCGGTGAGTGAGACTGGGGCAACCGGAAACAACGGTAGACGGTATGAGGAAACGAGGTCGGATGATGCGTACGCGTCCGCTGAAGGTGGCGCTGCTGGGCTGTGGAGTGGTCGGCTCAGAGGTGGCGCGCATCATGACGACGCACGCCGACGACCTCGCCGCGCGGATCGGGGCCCCGGTGGAACTCGCCGGTGTGGCCGTTCGGCGGCCCTCCCGGGTCCGCGAGGGCATCGACCCCGCCCTCGTCACCACCGACGCCACCGCCCTCGTCAAGCGCGGCGACATCGACGTCGTCGTCGAGGTCATCGGGGGCATCGAGCCCGCTCGTACGCTCATCACCACCGCTTTCGAGTACGGCGCCTCCGTCGTCTCCGCGAACAAGGCGCTCCTCGCGCAGGACGGTGCCGCGCTGCACGCGGCCGCCGAGGAGCACGGCGAGGACCTCTACTACGAGGCCTCCGTCGCCGGTGCCATCCCGCTGATCCGGCCGCTGCGCGAGTCCCTCGCCGGTGACAAGGTCAACCGGGTGCTCGGGATCGTCAACGGCACCACCAACTTCATCCTCGACAAGATGGACTCCACCGGCGCCGGGTATCAGGAGGCCCTCGACGAGGCCACCGCCCTGGGATACGCCGAGGCCGACCCCACGGCCGATGTCGAGGCGTTCGACGCCGCCGCCAAGGCGGCCATCCTCGCCGGGATCGCCTTCCACACGCGCGTGCGCCTCGACGACGTCTACCGCGAGGGCATGACCGAGGTGACCGCGTCCGACTTCGCCTCCGCCAGGGAGATGGGCTGCACCATCAAGCTGCTCGCCATCTGTGAGCGGGCCGCGGACGGCGGGTCGGTCACCGCGCGCGTGCACCCCGCGATGATTCCGCTGAGCCACCCGCTGGCCTCCGTGCGCGGCGCCTACAACGCCGTGTTCGTGGAGTCGGACGCGGCCGGGCAGCTCATGTTCTACGGTCCCGGCGCCGGCGGTGCTCCCACCGCCTCCGCCGTGCTCGGCGACCTCGTCGCCGTCTGCCGCAACCGGCTCAGCGGGGCAACGGGGCCCGGCGAGTCGGCGTATGCCGCCCTGCCGGTGTCGCCGATGGGCGACGTCGTCACGCGCTACCACATCAGTCTGGACGTCGCCGACAAACCGGGTGTTCTCGCCCAGGTGGCGACCGTGTTCGCCGAGCACGGGGTGTCCATCGATACGGTGCGCCAGCAAGGGCGACAGGACAGCGACGGCGAGGCCTCTCTCGTCGTCGTCACCCACCGCGCGTCCGACGCCTCCCTCACCGGGACCGTCGAGGCGCTGCGCAAGCTCGACACCGTGCGGGGTGTCGCCAGCATCATGCGGGTTGAAGGAGAGTAACCAGCAATGACCCACCAGTGGCGCGGAATCATCGAGGAGTACCGGGACCGGCTGCCGGTTTCCGACAGCACGCCCGTCGTGACGCTCCGTGAGGGCGGCACGCCCCTCGTGCCCGCGCAGGTGCTCTCCGAGCGCACGGGCTGCGAGGTCCACCTGAAGGTGGAGGGAGCCAACCCCACCGGGTCCTTCAAGGACCGCGGCATGACCATGGCCATCACGCGGGCCAAGGAGGAGGGCGCGCAGGCCGTCATCTGCGCCTCCACCGGCAACACCTCCGCGTCCGCCGCCGCGTACGCGGTGCGGGCCGGCATGGTCTGCGCCGTCCTCGTCCCGCAGGGCAAGATCGCGATCGGCAAGATGGGCCAGGCCCTCGTCCACGGCGCGAAGATCCTCCAGGTCGACGGCAACTTCGACGACTGCCTCACGCTCGCCCGTGCGCTCAGCGACAACTACCCGGTGGCGCTGGTCAATTCGGTGAACCCGGTGCGTATCGAGGGCCAGAAGACGGCCGCGTTCGAGATCGTGGACATGCTCGGCGACGCCCCCGACATCCACGTCCTGCCGGTCGGCAACGCGGGCAACATCACCGCGTACTGGAAGGGGTACCAGGAGTACGCCGCCGACAAGATCGCCGTACGGACCCCCCGTATGTGGGGATTCCAGGCGTCGGGCAGTGCCCCGATCGTGCGCGGCGAGGTCGTCAAGGACCCGTCGACCATCGCCACCGCGATCCGCATCGGCAACCCGGCCTCCTGGAAGTTCGCGCTGGCCGCGCAGGAGGAGTCCGGCGGCTTCATCGACGAGGTGACGGACCGTGAGATCCTGCGCGCCTACCGGCTGTTGGCCGCACAGGAGGGCGTCTTCGTGGAGCCCGCGTCCGCCGCGTCCGTGGCCGGTCTGCTGAAGGCCGCCGAGCAGGGCAAGGTCGACCCGGGGCAGAAGATCGTGTGCACCGTCACCGGCAACGGCCTGAAGGACCCCGACTGGGCCGTCGCCGGCGCCCCGCAGCCGGTCACCGTCCCGGTCGACGCGGTGACGGCGGCCGAGCGCCTCGGCCTCGCGTAGACGGACCGTGCGTCGCCCGTGGGTCACTCGCGGGCGACGCGCAGAGGGCTTTCCCGCGCAGGGGTGCACAGGGGGCTTACGACACGCATCGTGCGCCGCCCGTGCGCCCTATGTCGCCACGGAACCTTCCTTCGATAGGCTGTACTGAATCCGCCCGCCGCATATGCCGCAGTGCCGCGTTGTCGCCGTGTCGTTGCCGCGTCGTCTCCGCGGACTCCAGGGTTCTCCGTACAGGTCTCCCGTACATATCGAATGTCATTCGACAGTCCCGCAGCTCAAGGAGAGTCATCGCGAGATGGCCGGTCCCGCCTTCCGTGCCGCCCCCGTCCGGGTGCGCGTTCCCGCCACCAGCGCCAACCTCGGCCCGGGCTTCGACGCCTTCGGCCTCGCGCTGGGGCTCTATGACGACGTCGTCGTCCGGGTGGCCGACTCCGGGCTGCACATCGACATCGCGGGGGAGGGCAGCGAGACGCTGCCGCGCGACGAGAAGCACCTGCTCGTCCGTTCCCTGCGCACCGCCTTCGACGTCCTGGGCGGCCAGCCGCGCGGCCTGGAGATCGTCTGCGCCAACCGCATCCCGCACGGCCGCGGACTCGGTTCCTCCTCCGCCGCGATCTGCGCCGGAATCGTCGCCGCGCGCGCGGTGACCATAGGCGGCGAGAGCAAGCTCGACGACGCGGCCCTGCTCGAGCTCGCGACCGAGATCGAGGGTCACCCGGACAACGTGGCGGCCTGTCTGCTGGGCGGGTTCAGCCTGTCCTGGATGGAGGCGGGCGCCGCGCGGGCGATCAGGATGGAGCCCGCCGATTCCATCGTTCCGGTGGTTTTCGTGCCCGGGAAGCCGGTTCTCACCGAGACCGCGCGCGGTCTGCTCCCGCGCTCCGTCCCGCATGTCGACGCCGCCGCCAACGCGGGGCGGGCCGCACTGCTCGTCGAGGCCCTCACCCGGCGCCCCGAACTGCTGTTGCCCGCCACCGAGGACCGTCTGCACCAGGAGTACCGCGCACCGGCGATGCCCGAGAGCGCGGCACTGGTGGAAAGGCTGCGCGCCGACGGGATTCCCGCCGTCATCTCCGGCGCCGGACCCACCGTGATGGCGCTGGCCGACGCGGGCACGGCCGACAAGATCGAGGCCTCGGCCGGCGCGGACTGGGCCGCGAACCGCCTGGCCCTGGACCTGAAGGGCGCGTGCGTACTGCCGCTCGCACCCGCTGGTGAAAGCCACTCCGGCGACATTTAGGCGCACGGTTGCCGGATTTCGAGAGGGGGAATGTTTGTTGGATCCGGTAGTGTTAACCTCAAGTCTGCACCCGACCCCACCATGGCGAGGTGCTTCGTGTCCCCCTTCGGGACAGACATTCTTCCGGGAGCTCCCCAAGCCGCACTGCGTTCCGTACGTCGTACCTGGGCAGTACGCAGTACAGCGACGCTGAGTGGTCCACAGGGCACGCTCCGGAATTGGTGCGACCACGCCGCGTGACACTGAGTGTCATGGCTCGTCGCGGTAGCGCCGTCACCAGCAAATTCTCTTCCGCCGCTTTGGCGGACCACCGCCCCGGCTTCGCCACAGCAAGGACCGAAGTCGGACAGCACAACCGGTCGCCGAGCCAGACAGGCCGACGTCCGCTCCAGGGAAGGACCCTTCGTGAGCGACACCACCGATCTGATGGGCGCACGTGTCGAGGAGACCGCTGCCGCGCCCGCCACGGACGCCTCCGCGCCTGCCACCGGTGCCGGCTCCCGGCGGCGCCGCGGTACCGGCCTCGAGGGCATGGTGCTGGCCGAGCTTCAGCAGGTCGCATCCGGCCTCGGCATCAGGGGCACGGCGCGTATGCGCAAGAGCCAGCTGATCGAGGTCATCAAGGAGGCGCAGGCGGGAGGCGGAGCAGCCGCTCCCAAGGCCGCGACGACCCCCGCGGGGGACGCCGCCGAGACCAAGCCCAAGCGCCGCGCCACCTCCAAGGCGCGCACCGGCGACGAGGCCGCCGAGAAGAAGGCGGACACCGCCCAGGCCGAGGCCCCCGCCGAGAAGGCCGTGGCCCAGCAGCAGATCGAGATCCCCGGTCAGCCGGCCAGCAACGACGCGCCCACCGAGCGCCGTCGTCGTCGCGCCACCGCCGACGCGGGCAGCCCGGAGACGGTCGTCGCCGAGGCGAAGGCCGCCCCGAAGGCCGAGGCGTCCGCCCCGGCGCAGAGCGAGTCCCAGGCGCAGCCGCAGGGCGACGCCGACGGTGGCGAGGGCCGCCGCCGCGACCGCCGTGAGCGCGGCCGCGACCGCGGTGAGCGTGGCGACCGAGGCGACCGCGGCGACCGCAGCGACCGTCGCAAGGGCGACGACCAGCAGGGTGGCGGCCAGCAGCAGCGGGGTGGCCAGCAGCAGGGTCAGCAGCAGGGCGGTGGCCGTCAGGACCGCCAGCAGCGCGACAACGGCCCCCAGGACGACGACGAGTTCGGCGATGGCCGGCGTGGCCGTCGCGGCCGCTACCGCGACCGCCGTGGCCGTCGTGGGCGTGACGAGATCGGCGCCGCCGAGCCGCAGGTCGCCGACGACGACGTCCTGATTCCCGTCGCGGGCATCCTGGACATCCTTGACAACTACGCGTTCATCCGTACGTCGGGCTACCTGCCGGGTCCCAACGACGTGTACGTCTCGCTCGCCCAGGTCCGCAAGAACGGTCTGCGCAAGGGCGACCACGTCACCGGCGCGGTCCGTCAGCCCAAGGACGGCGAGCGCCGCGAGAAGTTCAACGCGCTGGTCCGGCTGGACTCCACCAACGGCATGGCGCCCGATTCCGGGCGCGGGCGACCGGAGTTCAACAAGCTGACCCCGCTCTACCCGCAGGACCGGCTCCGTCTGGAGACGGACCCGGGCGTGCTGACGACCCGCATCATCGACCTCGTGTCGCCGATCGGCAAGGGCCAGCGCGGTCTGATCGTGGCCCCGCCGAAGACCGGCAAGACCATGATCATGCAGGCGATCGCCAACGCGATCACGCACAACAACCCCGAGTGCCACCTGATGGTCGTCCTGGTGGACGAGCGTCCGGAAGAGGTCACCGACATGCAGCGGTCGGTGAAGGGCGAGGTCATCTCCTCGACCTTCGACCGCCCGGCCGAGGACCACACCACGGTCGCCGAGCTCGCCATCGAGCGCGCCAAGCGTCTGGTGGAGCTGGGCCACGACGTGGTCGTGCTGCTCGACTCGATCACGCGTCTGGGCCGTGCGTACAACCTCGCCGCCCCGGCCTCCGGCCGCATCCTGTCCGGTGGTGTCGACTCGACCGCGCTGTACCCGCCGAAGCGCTTCTTCGGTGCGGCCCGCAACATCGAGGACGGCGGCTCGCTGACCATCCTCGCCACCGCTCTGGTGGACACCGGGTCCCGCATGGACGAGGTGATCTTCGAGGAGTTCAAGGGCACCGGCAACATGGAGCTCAAGCTCGACCGGAAGCTCGCCGACAAGCGCATCTTCCCGGCGGTGGACGTCGACGCGTCCGGTACCCGTAAGGAAGAGATCCTGCTCGGCAACGAGGAGCTCGCCGTCACCTGGAAGCTGCGCCGGGTGCTGCACGCGCTCGACCAGCAGCAGGCGATCGAGCTGCTCCTCGACAAGATGAAGCAGACGAAGTCGAACGGCGAGTTCCTGATGCAGATCCAGAAGACGACGCCGTCGACGGGCAACAACGACTGACGACCGACGTCCGACGGCTGACGTAGTTCCGCCGAAGACCGACCGAGGGCCACCCCCCCCGCACGGGGGGTGGCCCTCGGTCGTGTCGTACCCGCGGGATACGATCTCGCCCTTCACACAATTCTCAGATTTCGAACTGCTTCGCAATCACTGATCCCGAGGGGGGACTTGAGTGGGTACACCCATGTCAGGGGGCGGTCGCCACAGACGCCGGATACGGATCGCGCTGCCCGTCGCCGCGGCCGGGCTGGCCGCCGCCGTCGCCGGAGCGCTGTTCCTGTCCTCGGCCGAGGCCGCCGAGGCGCCGCCGTCGCGGGCGCACGGTACGACGCTGTCGACCGAGCGACTCGAGAAGCTCGCCGCCGTGGCGGTCGCCGGTGACGACATCCCGGGCGAGACCTCCAAGGCGTCCCAGAGCGCGAGCGACAGCGCGAGCAGCAGCGCCACCAAGGTCGACCCGAAGATCATCGGCGGTACGACCACGACCATCACCACCGCGCCGTGGATGGCCCAGCTCTGGTACGGCGACGACCGGGGCACCACCACGACCAGCGACGACATCGGCTTCTTCTGCGGTGGCTCGGTCATCTCGCCGACGAAGATCCTCACCGCCGCGCACTGCGTCAAGGGCTACAACTGGAACGCCCACGGCTTCGTCGTCACCGGCAGCACGCAGCTGCTGTCCGACGACGGTGACCTGCACGGCGGCACCGCCACCGGCGTCTGGCGTCAGTGGAACCACGCGTCGTACAGCGCCACCACCCTCGACAACGACATCGCCGTGCTGACCCTGCCGAACCCGGTCAAGGCCACGCCGATCCGGATGACGACCAACACGGACAGCGCCTCGTACGCCACCGGCACCAAGGCGACGCTGTACGGGTGGGGCCGCACCACCTCCACCACGCAGGACATCTCCGAGACGCTGAAGACGGCCGAGCTGCCGATCCAGTCGAACACCACCTGCTCGGGCTACTACGGGGCCGAGTACCTCAAGGGCCACATGATCTGCGCGGGCACGCCCGCGACCGGCAGCGACACGGGTACCACCACCGCCTGCAACGGCGACTCCGGCGGCCCGCTGATCGTCAAGAACGCGGCCGGCGAGAACCGCATCGTGGGCGTCGTCTCCTGGGGCGTGAAGGACTGCGTCGAGAGCGGCGCGTACAGCGTCTTCAGCAAGATCTCCACGTACGCCGCCAGCGCCTACCCGCGCGTCGACGACACCAATCTCAACGGTGACCACCTCGCCGACCTCTGGGTGCGCAACGCGTCGACCAAGGTCGCGCGCGACCTGTACTCCAAGGGCACCTCGCTCGCCGGAGGTGACTCCTGGGGTTCCATGAGCGCCTACAACCTCGTCGTCCAGACCGACCTCGACCGGGACGGTTACCAGGACCTGATCCTGCGCCGCGCCTCGGACGGCGACGTCTTCTGGAAGCACTGGGTGCCGTCCAGCGGGACCTGGGCGACCAAGCTGATCGGCGACAACTGGAAGACCCGCACCCAGATCGTCGCTCCCGGCGACGTCACGGGCGACTACCTTCCGGACCTGGTCGCCGTGGACTCGGTCGGCGCGCTCTGGGTCTACCCCGGCAAGGGCAACGGCACCTTCGCCGCGCCCGTCAAGAACGGCACGGGCTGGAACGCCTACAACGTCGTGCGCGGTCACGGCGACTTCAGCTTCGACGGCAAGACGGACCTGATCGCCCGCGACAAGGCCACCGGCGCG
This sequence comes from Streptomyces sp. NBC_00080, assembly GCF_045041255.1. Lineage (NCBI taxonomy): Bacteria > Bacillati > Actinomycetota > Actinomycetes > Kitasatosporales > Streptomycetaceae > Streptomyces > Streptomyces sp. NBC_00080. The sequence goes on along the minus strand of NZ_CP108235.1, from coordinate 3,162,237 downwards.
GTCTACCTCTACAAGGGCAACGGCACCGCCACGAGCGCCTTCGCGGCCCGTATCAAGGTCGCCACCTGGAGCAACACCACGTACAACGTCATCGCCGCCGTCGGCGACGTCAACGGCGACGGACTCGCCGACCTGCTGGCCCGCACTCCGGCAGGCACCCTGTACCTGTACAAGGGCACCGGAAAGGCCACCAGTGCGATCTTTGCCACAAGGGTCTCACTCGGGACGTCTTTCAAGCAGTACGACCTGTTCGGCTGAGTCCGGCCGAACCCGCAGGTGAGCGGGGGTAGACCTCGCTCACCCGGGTCACGCGGCGTGCCCGGTCCCTCACGGACCGGGCATGTCGCGTTGTGCAACCCTGTCCCGAGTTTCCCCGTCTGACCTGGCGGAGTGACGATGGTGAGGTTGCACGAGAACAGAGGAGCACATGTCCGCCGAGAGCACGCCGGAGCCCGGAACCCCGGGTGAGACCGGCACGACGAGCGGGGCGGCCGACCGCAACGGTCCGCGCCACCGCAGGCAGCGTGGCCGGCGCAAGGGGGTGCTGATCGCCGCGTGGACCGCCGCGGGCATCCTCGTGCTGGGCGGTACCGGTGTCGGCTACCTCTACTTCAAGCTCAACGGCAACATCAAGAGCGTCGACATCGACCAGGCCCTGGGCACCGACCGGCCCACCAAGGTCGACAACGGCTCCGAGAACATCCTCGTGCTCGGCTCGGACACCCGCTCCGGCTCCAACAAGAAGCTCGGCGGCGGCACGGACGACGGCAGCGCCCGCTCCGACACCGCGATGATCATCCACGTGTACGAGGGCCACAAGAAGGCCAGCGTGGTCTCCATACCGCGCGACACGCTCATAGACCGCCCCTCCTGCACCGACACGAGCGGTGCCACGCACGACGCCGCGTCCGACGTGATGTTCAACTCGGCGTACTCGACCGGTGGTGCCGCCTGCGCGGTGAAGACGGTCGAGTCGATCAGCGGCGTCCGTATGGACCACTACCTGGAAGTCGACTTCTCCGGCTTCGAGAAGCTCATCGACGAACTCGGCGGCGTCGAGGTCACCACGACCAAGGCCATCGACGACCCGGACAGCCACCTGAACCTCAAGGCCGGCACGCACACGCTCACCGGCGAGCAGGCCCTCGGCCTGGTCCGTACCCGGCACGGCGTCGGCGACGGCTCCGACCTCGGCCGCATCCAGCTCCAGCAGGCCTTCATCAAGGCCCTGGTCAACCAGGTCAAGCACGTCGGACTGTTCACCAGCGGCACCAAGCTGTACGACCTCGCCGACACCGCGACCAGGGCCGTCACGGCCGACTCCCGGCTCGGCTCGCTGAACTCCCTGATGTCCTTCGCGAACGGGCTCAAGGGCATCAGCGCGGACAACATGAACATGGTCACGATGCCGGTCCGGTACGACCCGTCCAACCTCAACCGGGTCATCGTCGCCGAGGCGAAGGCCGAGCAGGTCTGGACGGCCCTGAAGAACGACCGGCCCATCCCGAAGGCCGCCACCGAGGGCACCGCCACGGGCGAGGCGGCGGGGGTCGTGACGTCGTCCTGACGGCCTTCGCGCACCCAGGGGAATAGATCCCCCCGCCCCCCGGTTTTGGGGGATGCGGCCAGTCCTGGCAGACTGGTACGTCGGCTCCGGTTCACGTTGGTCGTATCCCGCGACGACGACCCGGCGCCCTCCCGAAACTAGGAGACACCTTGAAGCGCGAAATCCACCCCGAGTACGTCGAGACGCAGGTCAGCTGCACCTGTGGCGCCTCGTTCACCACCCGCAGCACGATCGAGAGCGGTTCCATCCGCGCCGACGTCTGCTCCGAGTGCCACCCGTTCTACACGGGCAAGCAGAAGATCCTCGACACCGGTGGCCGTGTGGCCCGCTTCGAGGCCCGCTTCGGCAAGGCTCCCGCCGGCTCCAAGAAGTAGCGAGCCCCTCTTCGCCGGTCCACGGCAGTGTCCCCGCCCAGGGGCACGCCGGGACCGGCGTTTTTGGTCGCCCGCCCTTCCCCCACGCACGTCATTCAGGAGCGCATCATGTTCGAGGCCGTCGAGGAGCTGCTCGGAGAGCACGCCGACCTGGAGAAGAAGCTCGCCGACCCGTCGGTCCACTCCGACCAGGCCAACGCGCGCAAGCTGAACAAGCGCTACGCCGAGCTGACGCCCATCGTCGGCACGTACCGCTCCTGGAAGCAGACCGGCGACGATGTCGAGACCGCGCGCGAGTTCGCCTCCGCCGACCCGGACTTCGCCGCCGAGGTCAAGGAGCTGGAGAAGCAGCGCGAGGAGCTCACGGAGAAGCTGCGGCTGCTGCTCGTGCCCCGGGACCCGTCCGACGACAAGGACGTCATCCTCGAGATCAAGGCGGGCGCGGGCGGCGACGAGTCGGCCCTGTTCGCCGGCGACCTGCTGCGCATGTACCTGCGGTACGCCGAGCGCGTCGGCTGGAAGACCGAGATCATCGATGCGACCGAGTCCGAGCTGGGCGGCTACAAGGACGTCCAGGTCGCGGTGAAGACCAAGGGCGGACAGGGCGCCACCGAGCCCGGGCAGGGCGTCTGGGCGCGCATGAAGTACGAAGGCGGCGTGCACCGGGTGCAGCGGGTCCCCGCGACCGAGTCCCAGGGGCGGATCCACACCTCCGCCGCCGGTGTGCTCGTGACGCCCGAGGCCGAGGAGGTCGACGTCGAGATCAACGCGAACGACCTCCGCATCGACGTCTACCGGTCCTCCGGACCCGGCGGGCAGTCCGTCAACACCACCGACTCCGCCGTGCGCATCACGCACATTCCCACCGGAGTCGTCGCCTCCTGCCAGAACGAGAAGAGCCAGTTGCAGAACAAGGAGCAGGCGATGCGTATCCTGCGCTCCAGGCTGCTCGCAGCGGCGCAGGAGGAAGCGGAGCGGGAGGCCGCCGACGCCCGTCGCAGCCAGGTCCGCACCGTCGACCGCTCCGAGAAGATCCGCACGTACAACTTCCCGGAGAACCGCATCTCGGACCACCGCGTCGGATTCAAGTCGTACAACCTGGACCAGGTCCTGGACGGCGACCTCGACGCGGTGATCCAGGCCTGCGTCGACGCGGACTCGGCCGCCAAGCTCGCAGCCGCGTAAGCGTTGTAGGACGTACGCACGACGAGTACGACACGGAGGACTTGCGTGAACCTGCTGCTCGCAGAGGTGGCCCAGGCCACCCAGCGGCTGGCCGACGCCGGCGTGCCCTCGCCGCGCAACGACGCGGAGGAGCTCGCCGCGTTCGTGCACGGCGTGAAGCGCGGTGAACTCCACTCCGTGAAGAACTCCGACTTCGACGCCCGCTACTGGGAGACCATCGCCCGGCGGGAGCAGCGCGAGCCGCTCCAGCACATCACCGGGCGGGCCTTCTTCCGGTACCTGGAGCTCCAGGTCGGCCCCGGAGTCTTCGTACCGCGCCCCGAGACCGAGTCCGTGGTCGGCTGGGCCATAGACGCGGTACGCGCCATGGACGTCGTCGAGCCCCGCATCGTCGACCTGTGCACCGGCAGCGGCGCCATCGCGCTCGCCCTCGCCCAGGAGGTGCCGCGCTCGCGTGTGCACGCCGTGGAGCTGTCCGAGGACGCCCTGCGCTGGACGCGCAAGAACATGGAGGGGTCCAGGGTCGACCTGCGTCAGGGAGACGCCCTGGACGCCTTCCGTGACCTCGACGGCCAGGTCGACCTCGTCATCTCGAACCCCCCGTACATCCCGCTCACCGAATGGGAGTACGTGGCGCCCGAGGCGCGCGACTACGACCCCGAACTCGCCCTGTTCTCCGGGGAGGACGGCCTCGACCTGATCCGCGGCATCGAGCGCACCGCGCACCGGCTGCTGCGTCCCGGCGGTGTCGTCGTCATCGAGCACGCCGACACCCAGGGCGGCCAGGTGCCGTGGATCTTCACCGAGGAGCGGGGCTGGGCCGACGCGGCCGACCACCCCGACCTCAACAAGCGCCCGCGTTTCGCGACCGCCCGCCGGGCGACGCCGTGAGCACCCCCCACACTTTCGACCCGCAGCAGTACGTGTACGAGGAGGCCCGCTAGATGGCACGGCGATACGACACCAACGACGCGACCGACCGTGTGACCGGTCTGCGCGAGGCCGCGTCCGCCGTCCGCCGTGGCGAGCTCGTGGTCCTCCCGACCGACACGGTGTACGGCATCGGCGCCGACGCGTTCTCCTCGGAGGCCGTCGCCGACCTGCTGGCGGCCAAGGGCCGGGGCCGCAACATGCCCACCCCTGTCCTCATCGGCTCCCCGAACACGCTGCACGGGCTCGTCACGGACTTCTCCGAGATGGCCTGGGAACTGGTCGACGCGTTCTGGCCGGGCGCGCTGACGCTCGTCGCCAAGCACCAGCCGTCCCTCCAGTGGGACCTGGGCGACACCCGCGGCACGGTCGCCGTCCGTATGCCGCTGCACCCGGTCGCCATCGAGCTGCTGACGGAGGTCGGTCCCATGGCGGTGTCGTCGGCGAACCTCACCGGGCACCCGGCGCCGGAGAACTGCGACTACGCCCAGGAGATGCTCGGCGACTCCGTCTCCGTCTACCTCGACGGCGGCCCGACCCCCGGCAACGTCCCCTCCTCGATCGTCGACGTCAGCCGAGAGGTGCCGCTGCTGCTGCGTGAGGGCGCGATCTCCGCGGACGAGCTGCGCAAGGTCGTACCCGACCTCGAGGTGGCGAATTGACAGCCCCTGACGCGGGGCGTGGCATAGGCAACGGGGAACGTGCCGCGGAACAGACGACGACGTTCGGATTTCCGCGCGACAGCTTCCGCATCCTCCACGTCAGCACCGGCAACGTCTGCCGCTCGCCGATCACCGAGCGGCTGACCCGGCATTTCGTGTCGCAGCGGCTCGGGGTGCTGGGCCGCGGGCTGATCGTGGAGAGCGCGGGCACCTGGGGTCATGAGGGCGCGTCCATGGAGGCCAACGCGGAGACCGTGCTGGCCGACTTCGGCGCGGACGCCACCGGGTTCACCGGCCGCGAGCTCCTCGACGAGCACGTCATCATGGCCGACCTGGTCCTGACGGCGACCCGCGACCACCGTGCCCAGGTCATCTCCATGGGCCACTCGGCGGGCCTGCGCACCTTCACCCTGAAGGAGTTCACCCGCCTGGTGAACGCCATCGACCCGGCCACCCTGCCGCCGCTGGACGAAGGCGTGGTGATGCGCGCCCGGGCCCTGGTCCGCGCGGCGGCGGCGCTACGCGGGTGGCTTCTCGCCCCGACCCTCGAGGCGGACGAGGTCTACGACCCGTACGGGGCACCCCTGCCGTTCTTCCGCTCGATCGGCGACGAGATACACCAGGCCCTGGATCCGGTGGTCACAGCGCTCACCGGGGTGCCCACACGCGCCTGAAGGCGGCCGGCGATCGGCCTCCGGTCGGCACCGCTCTCACCGGGGTTCGCGCGAGGGCGTAGCGGCCGCGCGCGCCCCCGAGCCCGGGCCTACATTGGACGTACGTCACCGTCGACGCCCGGAGCGCATCATGTCGGTCACCCGTGTCCCCGAGGCCGATGTCCTGCGCCGGCAGGACCCCGAGCTGGCCGAGATCCTGCTCGGGGAAGCGGAGCGGCAGGCGTCGACGCTCCAGTTGATCGCCGCCGAGAACTTCACCTCGCCCGCCGTGCTGGCCGCGCTCGGCTCGCCGCTCACCAACAAGTACGCGGAGGGCTATCCCGGGGCCAGGCACCACGGCGGCTGCGAGATCGTCGACCTCGCCGAGCGGATCGCCGTGGACCGGGCCAGGACGCTGTTCGATGCCGAACACGCCAACGTCCAGGCCCACTCGGGTTCCTCCGCGATGCTGGCGGCCTACGCCGCCCTGCTCCGGCCCGGCGACACCGTCCTGGCGCTGGGCCTGCCCGACGGCGGCCATCTCACGCACGGGTCGCCGGCCAACTTCTCCGGCCGCTGGTTCGACTTCATCCCCTACGGGGTGGACGCGGAGACCGGGCTCGTCGATCACGAGCAGGTCCGCACGCTGGCCCGGGGACACCGGCCCAAGGCGATCGTGTGCGGGTCCACCTCCTACCCCCGCCACATCGACTATGCCTTCTTCCGCGAGGTCGCCGACGAGACGGGCGCGTATCTGATCGCCGACGCCGCCCATCCCATCGGGCTCGTCGCCGGGGGAGCGGCGCCCAGTCCGGTGCCGTACGCGGACATCGTCTGCGCGACCACGCACAAGGTGCTGCGCGGGCCGCGCGGCGGGATGCTCCTGTGCGGCGGTGAGCTCGCCGAGCGGGTGGACCGGGCGGTCTTCCCGTTCACCCAGGGCGGCGCGCAGATGCACACCATCGCCGCGAAGGCGGTCGCGTTCGGCGAGGCGGCAACCCCGGCGTTCGGCGTGTACGCCCATCAGGTGGTCGCCAACGCGAGGGTTCTCGCGGCGGCCCTGGCGGCGGAGGGGCTGACCGTCACCACCGGCGGGACCGACACCCACCTCATCACCGCCGACCCGGCACCGCTGGGTGTCGAAGGGCGCACCGCGCGCGGGCTGCTCGCGGCCGCCGGGATGGTGCTGGACTGCTGCGCACTCCCGCATGCCTCGGGCACCGATGTCATTGCCGCGCACGCCCGTGGCCTGCGCCTGGGCACTGCGGCGCTGACCACGCAGGGCATGGGGGAGGAGGAGATGGGGCGGGTCGCCGCACTGCTGGCGGGGGTGCTGCGGGACGAGGTCGAGAGCAGGAAGGCCCGCGAGGAGGTGCGCGAGCTGGCGCTGGCCTTCCCGCCGTATCCGGGCTGAAACGGGGTAGGCGCCTCGCGTACACGCCCTCGTGCGCACCCCCCGTGCGTCCCCGCGCACAGCCTCACGTGAAACCATCGTCACTACCCGGTTGTCCTTACACATATGCGCCGTGCGGTAGTCGATCGCTAGGGTGTGGGACTGAGATGGCCAGCGAGACCTGTGGGGAAGCCCGTGCGTGAATACCTGCTGACGCTCTGCATCACGGCCGCGGTGACGTATCTGCTGACAGGGCCGGTACGGAAGTTCGCGATCGTGGCCGGAGCGATGCCGGAGATCAGGGCCCGTGACGTGCACCGGGAACCCACTCCGCGACTCGGCGGGATCGCCATGTTCTTCGGCCTGTGCGCCGGTCTGCTGGTCGCCGACCATCTCACCAACCTCAACGAGGTCTTCGAGAAGTCGAACGAGCCGCGCGCCCTGCTCTCGGGGGCGGCGCTGATCTGGCTGATCGGCGTCCTGGACGACAAGTTCGAGATCGACGCCCTGATCAAGCTGGGCGGCCAGATGATCGCCGCCGGCGTCATGGTCATGCAGGGTCTGACGATCCTGTGGCTGCCGGTGCCGCTGGTCGGCACGGTCGCGCTGACCCAGTGGCAGGGCACCCTGCTGACGGTCGCGCTGGTGGTCATCACGATCAACGCGGTCAACTTCGTGGACGGCCTCGACGGCCTGGCGGCGGGCATGGTGTGCATCGCCTCGGCGGCGTTCTTCATGTACGCCTACCGCATCTGGTACTCCTACGGCATCGAGGCCGCCGCGCCGGCGACGCTCTTCGCGGCGATCCTGATGGGCATGTGCCTGGGCTTCCTGCCGCACAACATGCATCCCGCGCGGATCTTCATGGGCGACTCCGGCTCGATGCTGATCGGGCTGGTGCTTGCGGCGGGCGCGATCTCCGTGACGGGTCAGGTCGACCCGGACATCATGCGGCTGTTCTCCGGTTCCGAGCGCAACGCGGTGCACCAGATGGTGCCGGTCTACATCCCGCTGCTGATGCCGCTGACGATCATCGCCATCCCGGCGGCCGACCTGATCCTGGCGATCGTGCGCCGTACCTGGCGCGGTCAGTCGCCGTTCGCCGCGGACCGGGGGCATCTGCACCACCGGCTGCTGGAGATCGGCCACTCGCACAGCCGCGCGGTGCTGATCATGTACTTCTGGTCCGCGCTGATCGCGTTCGGCGCGCTCACCTACTCCGTCAACGCGGCTTCCATGTGGATCGTCCTCGGCGTCGTGATCCTCAGTGCGATCGGTCTGGCGCTGCTCCTGCTGCCGCGCTTCCGGCCGCGCACCCCGCGCTGGGCCGAGGCCTTCGTGCCGCCGCGTTACCGGCGGCGGAGCGGCCCCCCGGCCGAGGCGCAGGAGGCCCAGGCGCAGGACCCGGAGGCGGCGGCCGGGCAGTACGGGCCGGCCGGTGCCGAGCAGCCCGCCGTCGACGCGCAGAGCCCTGTGACGGTGGGGGTGGCAGGGGCGAACGGGGCCACCGCGATCGGTGGCCGGGGCAGCTCCAAGGTAAGAATCTGACTAGAGCATTGCCAAGTCGTGGGAGAACCGGTACAGGGCAAAGTACCCCAATACCAGACAAGCCCTCCCAGTTTCTGCACAGACGCGCACTGTCACTCTCATGTGTGACAGCGGGCACACCTGCCAGGTAAAGACCTCATCAAATAGTTTGTGATACGGTTCACGAGAACCCCCCGGACAGAGCCGAAGGACCGCACTACGACGGTTCATTGGAGTGAGGTGGCGTGAGGTCTCTCGCCCCTCGGGCCGGGACTACGCTCGTCCATGACGACACCCTGCCCCCCTTGAATGCGGAGTTGCCGCCATGCAGTCCAACGACGTACGAACACTCCTGCACTGTGCCCTGCCCACCGCAACCGCGGGTGTGGCGGGAGTCGCGGTGAGTGCCGCCGTTGCCGGCGGCAAGGGAGCGCTCGGCGCCGTGTTCGGTGCGGCTCTCGTCCTGCTGTTCATGGGTGGCGGTCTGGTGGTGCTGCTGCGCACCGCGCGCCAGCTTCCCCATCTGTTCCAGTCGATGGGGCTGTTGCTCTACACCACCCAGATCCTGCTGCTGATGATCGTGCTGATCATGTTCAAGGGGACCTCGGTCTTCAACCCGAAATGCTTCGCCTTCACGCTGCTGGCGGCCACCCTGGTGTGGATCGCCGCCCAGGTGGTCTCGCACATGAAGGCCAAGGTCCTCTACGTCGAGCCGGATTCCGCTCGGGCGTCGTCGTGACCTGTAGGGCCGGTGTAAAGGGACTTCCGCTCTTTTGCTATGGTCTCGCCACAACTGCGGCAGAGCTGGCGCGGGCGGCAGTCGAGCCTGTGACGTCTCACGGTTCGGAGCCCAGTCGCCGCCCCCACATCCGCAAGTCCAGTCCAGTGCCGTCCCGCGGTCGCAGGCCGCGCCGACACATCGAGGTTGCCGTACCCATGCGCCACGCTGAAGGAGCTCGCGGTGAGTAACGCCAAGACGCTCGCCTTCGAGACCGACTGTCATATTTTCGACGGGTGCGGTTTCCCGACCCCCGGCCTGCACTCGTTCCTCTTCGAACCGCTCTTCACCGTCGGCGGCATCGAATTCAACAAGCCGATGCTGCTCTCGCTGGTGAGCACCGTCATCGTCATCGGATTCTTCTGGGCGGCCTTCAACAAGCCGAAGCTGATCCCCGGCAAGCTCCAGATGGTCGGCGAGGCGGGTTACGACTTCGTCCGTCGTGGCGTCGTCTACGAGACGATCGGCAAGCGCGAGGGCGAGAAGTACGTCCCGCTGATGTTCTCGCTGTTCTTCTTCATCTGGATCATGAACCTGTGGTCGATCGTCCCGATCGCGCAGTTCCCGGCCACCGCGGTCATCGCGTTCCCGGTCGGTCTCGCGGCTCTCGTCTACATCGTGTGGATGAGCGTGACGTTCAAGCGCCACGGTTTCATCGGTGGTTGGAAGAACATCACGGGCTACGACCCGTCGCTCGGCCCGGTGTTCCCGATGGTCATGTTCTTCGAGTTCCTGTCGAACGTGTTCATCCGGCCGTTCACCCACGCCGTCCGGCTCTTCGCCAACATGTTCGCCGGGCACGTCCTGATCCTGATCTTCACGATCGGGACCTGGTACCTGCTCAACGGCATCGGCATCGCCTACTCGGCGGTCTCGTTCCTGATGGTCATCGTGATGACGGTCTTCGAGCTGTTCATCCAGGCCCTTCAGGCCTACGTCTTCATCCTCCTGTCCTGCAGCTACATCCAGGGCGCGCTCGCCAAGCACCACTGAGCACCTGATCAACATCCCCTGAACTTCCGGTGGCCAACCCCCACCGGCCTGTGTAAAGAGAAGGAAGTTACGGCATGTCCGCTCTCGACACCCTCGCCGCGGTCGAAATCAAGGGCAACCTCGCTGCCATCGGCTACGGTCTCGCGGCCATCGGCCCCGGCGTCGGCGTTGGCATCATCTTCGGTAACGGCACCCAGGCGCTGGCTCGCCAGCCCGAGGCCGCCGGCCTGATCCGTCAGAACCAGATCCTCGGCTTCGTCCTCTGTGAGGCGCTCGCCCTGATCGGTCTGGTCATGGGCTTCGTCTACCCGACGTCCTGATCCGGTCTACGCCGACGAGAGAATTCCACGGAAGGAACTGATGTGATCTCGCCCTTGCTGCAAATCGCGGCTGAGGAGGAGGCCCAGAATCCTCTGATCCCGGAGATCCCCGAGCTCGTCATCGGTCTGATCGCGTTCGCGATCGTGTTCTTCGTCCTGGGCAAGAAGCTCCTTCCGAACATCAACAAGGTTCTGGAAGAGCGTCGCGAAGCCATCGAGGGCGGGATCGAACAGGCCGAGATTGCTCGCACCGAGGCCCAGAGCGTCCTGGAGCAGTACAAGGCCCAGCTCGCCGAGGCCCGTCACGAGGCCGCGCGGCTGCGCCAGGAGGCGCAGGAGCAGGGCGCCGCACTCATCACCGAGATGCGTGCGGAAGGCCAGCGCCAGCGCGAGGAGATCGTCGCCGCCGGGCACAGCCAGATCGAGGCGGACCGCAAGGCCGCCGCGTCCGCGCTGCGTCAGGACGTCGGCAAGCTCGCCACCGAACTGGCCGGCAAGCTCGTCGGGGAGTCCCTCGACGACCACGCCCGCCAGAGCCGCGTCATCGACCGCTTCCTCGACGACCTCGAGGAGAAGGCCGAGGCGTCTCGATGACCGCACACGGAGCGAGCCGCGAGGCATTCGCAGCAGCCCGTGAGCGTCTCGACGCGCTGACGGACTCCACGTCCGTGGACGCGGCGCAGCTCGCCGACGAGCTGGCGGCAGTCACCGCGCTGCTCGACCGCGAGGTCTCGCTGCGTCGGGTCCTCACCGACCCGGCGCAGGCCGGCGAGGCCAAGGCCGAGCTGGTCCAGCGCCTGCTCGGCGCCCAGATCAGCGGTGCCACCGCCGACCTGGTGTCCGGCACGGTGCGTTCCCGCTGGTCGCAGTCCCGCGACCTGGTGGACGTGCTGGAGGAGCTGGCGAACATCGCCGACCTCACCGCCGCGCAGAAGGCCGGCACGCTCGACAACGTCGAGGACGAGCTGTTCCGCTTCGGACGGATCGTCTCCTCGAACACCGAGCTGCGCGCCGCACTGACCAACCGGAAGGCCACCGCCTCGGCGAAGAGCGAGCTGCTGCGCAGCCTGCTCGGCGGCCGGGCCGACGCGGCCACCGAGCGACTGGTGACGCGCCTCGTGACCGCGCCCCGGGGACGTAGCCTGGAAGCGGGCCTCGAGTCCCTGTCCCGGCTCGCCGCGGAGCGCCGGGACCGCATGGTCGCCGTCGTCACCTCGGCGGTACCGCTGAGCGACCCGCAGAAGCAGCGCCTCGGCGCCGCCCTCGCCAAGCTCTACGGCCGCCCGATGCACCTCAACCTCGACGTGGACCCCGCGGTCCTCGGCGGGATCCGGGTGCAGGTCGGTGACGAAGTGATCAACGGCTCCCTCGCGGACCGCATCGAGGACGTCGCCCGCCGCATGGCGAACTAGCAGCAACTCAAGACCGCAGTACGAACTGATGGCGGCCCTGGTTGGGCCGTGCAGAGGATTCACCTCTTTCAGGGGGGAGTCCCCATCCCCCCAAAGTGAAACTTCGGGCCCAACAAGGAGAGCAGGGAACCCAGATGGCGGAGCTCACGATCCGGCCGGAGGAGATCCGGGATGCGCTGGAGAACTTTGTCCAGTCGTACAAGCCGGACGCGGCCTCGCGCGAGGAGGTCGGTACGGTCACCCTTGCCGGCGACGGCATCGCGAAGGTCGAGGGCCTTCCCTCGGCCATGGCCAACGAACTGCTGAAGTTCGAGGACGGCACCCTCGGCCTCGCGCTCAACCTCGAAGAGCGCGAGATCGGTACCGTCATCCTCGGCGAGTTCAGCGGCGTCGAGGAGGGCCAGCCGGTCACCCGCACGGGAGAGGTCCTGTCCGTCGCCGTCGGCGAGGGCTACCTCGGCCGTGTCGTCGACCCGCTCGGCAACCCGATCGACGGCCTCGGCGAGATCGAGACGTCCGGCCGCCGTGCCCTGGAGCTCCAGGCTCCGGGTGTCATGGCCCGTAAGTCGGTCCACGAGCCGATGGAGACCGGCTACAAGGCCGTCGACGCCATGACCCCGGTCGGCCGTGGTCAGCGTCAGCTGATCATCGGTGACCGCCAGACCGGCAAGACCGCCCTGGCCGTCGACACGATCATCAACCAGCGCGACAACTGGCGCTCCGGTGACGTGAAGAAGCAGGTCCGCTGCGTCTACGTCGCCATCGGCCAGAAGGGCTCGACCATCGCCTCCGTGCGTGGCGCCCTCGAAGAGGCCGGCGCGCTGGAGTACACGACCATCGTCGCCGCCCCGGCGTCCGACCCGGCCGGCTTCAAGTACCTGGCGCCGTACACCGGTTCGGCCATCGGTCAGCAGTGGATGTACGAGGGCAAGCACGTCCTCATCATCTTCGACGACCTCTCGAAGCAGGCCGACGCCTACCGCGCCGTGTCGCTGCTGCTGCGCCGCCCGCCGGGCCGTGAGGCCTACCCGGGCGACGTCTTCTACCTGCACTCCCGTCTGCTGGAGCGCTGCGCGAAGCTCTCCGACGACTTGGGCGCCGGCTCGATGACCGGTCTGCCGATCGTCGAGACGAAGGCCAACGACGTCTCGGCGTTCATCCCGACCAACGTCATCTCCATCACCGACGGCCAGTGCTTCCTGGAGTCGGACCTGTTCAACGCCGGTCAGCGCCCCGCGCTGAACGTCGGTATCTCCGTCTCCCGAGTCGGTGGTTCCGCGCAGCACAAGGCGATGAAGCAGGTTTCCGGCCGTCTGCGCCTCGACCTCGCCCAGTACCGTGAGCTGGAGGCGTTCGCCGCCTTCGGTTCCGACCTGGACGCCGCGTCGAAGTCCCAGCTGGAGCGCGGTCAGCGACTGGTCGAGCTGCTCAAGCAGGCTCAGTACCAGCCCATGCCGACCGAGGACCAGGTCGTCTCCGTGTGGGCCGGTACCACCGGCAAGATGGACGACGTTCCGGTCGCCGACGTCCGCCGCTTCGAGAAGGAGCTCCTGGAGTACCTGCACCGCAAGGAGCAGGGCCTCATGACCTCCATCAAGGAGGGCGGCAAGATGTCGGACGACACCCTCATCGCCATTGCCGACGCGATCGCCGAGTTCAAGAAGCAGTTCGAGACCTCGGACGGCAAGCTTCTCGGCGAGGACGCCCCGGCCGCGGCCAAGTGACGTAAGGAAGGGACCTGACTCATGGGAGCCCAGCTCCGGGTCTACAAGCGTCGCATCCGATCCGTCACCGCGACCAAGAAGATCACCAAGGCGATGGAGATGATCGCCGCCTCGCGTGTCGTCAAGGCACAGCGCAAGGTGGCGGCCTCCACGCCGTACGCGACCGAGCTCACCCGCGCGGTCACGGCGGTCGGTACCGGCTCGAACACGAAGCACCCGCTGACCACGCAGGCCGAGACGGTCGTGCGGTCCGCGGTGCTGCTCCTGACGAGCGACCGTGGTCTCGCCGGTGCCTTCAACTCCAACGCCATCAAGGCCGCGGAGCAGCTGACGGCACGCCTCGAGGCCGAGGGCAAGCAGGTCGACACGTACATCGTCGGCCGGCGTGGTCTCGCGCACTACAACTTCCGTGAGCGCAAGGTCGCGGAATCGTGGTCGGGCTTCACGGACGAGCCGACGTACGCGGACGCCAAGAAGGTCGCGGGTCCGCTGATCGAGGCGATCGAGAAGGACACGGCCGAGGGTGGCGTGGACGAACTCCACATCGTCTTCACCGAGTTCGTCTCGATGATGACGCAGACGGCGCTCGATGACCGTCTGCTGCCGCTCAGCCTCGACGAGGTTGCCAAGGAGTCGGCGCCGAAGGGCGAGATCCTTCCGCTGTACGACTTCGAGCCCTCGGCGGAGGACGTCCTCGACGCCCTTCTGCCGCGGTACGTGGAGAGCCGCGTCTACAACGCTCTCCTCCAGTCGGCAGCCTCGAAGCACGCCGCCACGCGGCGCGCGATGAAGTCGGCCACCGACAACGCAGGAGAGCTCATCGAGACGCTCTCCCGCCTTGCCAACGCGGCCCGCCAGGCCGAAATCACCCAGGAAATCAGCGAGATCGTCGGTGGCTCCGCAGCCCTGGCCGACGCGACCGCGGGGAGTGACAGGTAATGACGACGACAGTTGAGACGGCCGTTGCCACGGGCCGCGTCGCCCGGGTCATCGGCCCGGTCGTCGACGTGGAATTCCCCGTCGACGCCATGCCGGAGATCTACAACGCCCTTCACGTCGAGGTGGCCGACCCGGCCCTCGCCGGCGAGAAGAAGACGCTGACCCTGGAGGTCGCCCAGCACCTGGGTGACGGCCTGGTCCGCACGATCTCCATGCAGCCCACCGACGGTCTGGTCCGCCAGGCCGCCGTCACCGACACCGGAACGGGCATCACCGTCCCGGTCGGCGACTTCACCAAGGGCAAGGTGTTCAACACCCTCGGTGAGGTGCTGAACACCGACGAGACCTACGACGGTGAGCGCTGGACCATCCACCGCAAGGCGCCGAACTTCGACGAACTCGAGTCGAAGACCGAGATGTTCGAGACCGGCGTCAAGGTCATCGACCTGCTGACCCCGTACGTCAAGGGCGGCAAGATCGGTCTGTTCGGTGGTGCCGGCGTCGGCAAGACGGTGCTCATCCAGGAGATGATCTACCGCGTCGCCAACAACCACGACGGTGTCTCCGTGTTCGCCGGTGTCGGTGAGCGCACTCGTGAGGGCAACGACCTCATCGAGGAGATGGCGGAGTCGGGCGTCATCGACAAGACCGCCCTGGTCTTCGGCCAGATGGACGAGCCCCCGGGCACCCGTCTGCGCGTGGCCCTGGCCGGTCTGACCATGGCGGAGTACTTCCGCGATGTGCAGAAGCAGGACGTGCTGTTCTTCATCGACAACATCTTCCGCTTCACCCAGGCCGGTTCCGAGGTCTCGACCCTGCTCGGCCGGATGCCCTCCGCGGTGGGCTACCAGCCGAACCTGGCCGACGAGATGGGTCTCCTCCAGGAGCGCATCACCTCGACCCGTGGTCACTCGATCACCTCGATGCAGGCGATCTACGTCCCCGCGGACGACCTGACCGACCCGGCCCCGGCCACCACGTTCGCCCACCTCGACGCGACGACGGTTCTCTCCCGTCCGATCTCCGAGAAGGGCATCTACCCGGCCGTGGACCCGCTGGACTCCACGTCCCGCATCCTGGACCCCCGCTACATCGCGGCGGACCACTACAACACCGCGATGCGCGTCAAGACGGTCCTGCAGAAGTACAAGGACCTCCAGGACATCATCGCGATCCTCGGTATCGACGAGCTGGGCGAGGAGGACAAGCTCACCGTCCACCGTGCCCGTCGCGTGGAGCGCTTCCTGTCCCAGAACACCCACGTCGCCAAGCAGTTCACCGGCGTCGACGGGTCGGACGTCCCGCTGGACGAGTCGATCACCGCGTTCAACGCGATCATCGACGGCGAGTACGACCACTTCCCGGAGCAGGCGTTCTTCCTGTGCGGTGGCATTGAGGACCTCAAGGCCAACGCCAAGGAGCTCGGCGTCTCCTGAGCCTCGTGCTCTTGAAGAGGGGCGGGTGCGTCCCGCCCCTCTTCGTACGCCCATTAGACTTGTAACCAACACCCGGCAGATCCGCCGGGTGGTGACCCGAGGAGCCACCTTGGCTGCTGAGCTGCACGTCGCGCTGGTCGCGGCCGACCGAGAGGTCTGGTCCGGCGAGGCCACTCTGGTCGTCGCGCGCACCACGTCGGGCGACATCGGCGTCATGCCCGGTCACCAGCCGCTGCTCGGTGTGCTGGAGTCGGGCCCGGTGACCATCCGTACGAGTGATGGTGGAACGGTCGTCGCCGCGGTGCACGGCGGTTTCATCTCGTTCGCGGACAACAAGCTGTCGCTGCTGGCCGAGATCGCCGAGCTTTCGGACGAGATCGACGTCCAGCGCGTGGAGCGGGAACTCGAGCGCGCGAAGGCGGAGGGCGATGCCGCCGCCGAGCGTCGCGCGGACGTACGACTGCGTGCGGCGGCCTCGCGCTGAGCCAGCGTGTAACCGCTTGACGTCACTCAGCCGCGGTCGGCACCGGAGCAATCCGGAGCCGACCGCGGCTGAGGCAGATATGGATGTTTTTTCCGTTCCGTTACCTATTTTCGGTACCTAGGAGACGAGGAGGTCGGTGTCGATGGTCCTCGCTCTGACTGTGTGCGGAATCGTCGTGGCCCTGGTGGCGCTGGGATTGTTCGTCTTCGGCCTGCGCCGCAGACTCATCCAGCGGTCCGGCGGCACCTTCGACTGTTCCCTGCGCTGGGACGTCTCCGAGAATCCGGACACGAGCGGAAAGGGCTGGAGCTACGGGGTCGCCCGCTACAACGGCGACCGCATCGAGTGGTACCGCGTCTTCTCGTACGCCTACCGCCCGCGCCGGGTTCTGGAGCGCGGCTCGATCGAGGTGGCCGGCCGCCGTCTTCCCGAGGGCGAGGAGGAGCTGGCGCTGCTGTCCGACGCGGTGATCCTCACCTGTGTGCACCGGGGCACGCGTCTCGAACTCGCGATGAGCGAGGACGCGCTGACCGGTTTTCTCGCCTGGCTGGAAGCAGCCCCGCCCGGACAGCGAGTGAATGTGGCGTAGCCGCATTCACTCGCTGGGTGGGGGTCCCCCGGACGAAGTCTGGGGGAGCGTCAATGTCGCTCAGCTACACGAACAGTTCTGCGACGGCTACGACAGTCCGCTGTTGATGGCGCTCACCAGCTCGCCGTTGCTGGTGTCTCCGCTGAACTCCCAGAAGAACGCGCCGCCCAGACCCTGGTTCTTGGCCCAGGTCATCTTGCCGGCGATGGTGGCCGGGGTGTCGTAGGACCACCAGTTGCTGCCGCACTTCGCGTACGCCGTGCCGGCGATGGTGCCGGTGGCCGGGCAGGACGTCTTGAGGACCTTGTAGTCCTCGATGCCCTGCTCGTACGTACCGGCCGCCGGGCCCGTGGCCGTGCCGCCCGGGGCGTCCTGGGTGACACCGGTCCAGCCGCGGCCGTAGAAGCCGATGCCGATGAGCAGCTTGCTCGCGGGTACGCCCTTCGCCTTGAACTTGGCCATCGCGTCGGCCGTGGTGAATCCGGCCTGCGGGATGCCGCTGTACGAGGTGAGCGGGGAGTGCGGGGCCGTCGGGCCCTGGGCCGCCCAGGCGCCGAAGAAGTCGTACGTCATCACGTTGTACCAGTCGACGTACGCCGCCGCGCCCGCGTAGTCGGCCGCGTCGATCTTGCCGCCGGAGGAGCCGTCGGCGGTGGTGGCCGCGGTGACCAGGTTGCCCGTGCCGAACTTGGCGCGCAGGGCCTGCATCAGGTTCTTGTAGGCCGCCGCCCCGCTGGTGTCACAGGACAGGCCGCAGGCGTTCGGGTACTCCCAGTCGATGTCGATGCCGTCGAAGACGTCGGCCCAGCGCGGGTCCTCGACCAGGTTGTAGCAGGACTGCGCGAACGCGGCCGGGTTGGCCGCGGCCTGGGCGAAGCCGCCGGACCAGGTCCAGCCGCCGAAGGACCACAGCACCTTGATGTTCGGGTACTTGGCCTTCAGCTGGCGCAGCTGGTTGAAGTTGCCGCGCAGCGGCTGGTCCCAGGTGTCGGCGACGCCGCTGACCGACTGGTCCGCGGTGAAGGCCTTGTCGTAGTCGGCGTAGGAGTCGCCGATCGCGCACTGGCCGCCTGTGACGTTGCCGAAGGCGTAGTTGATGTGCGTGATCTTCGCGGCCGAACCGGACGTCACCAGGTT
Organism: Streptomyces sp. NBC_00080; assembly: GCF_045041255.1. Classification (NCBI taxonomy): domain Bacteria; kingdom Bacillati; phylum Actinomycetota; class Actinomycetes; order Kitasatosporales; family Streptomycetaceae; genus Streptomyces; species Streptomyces sp. NBC_00080. The sequence goes on along the minus strand of NZ_CP108235.1, from coordinate 3,144,134 downwards.
CTTGACGTTGTAGTTGCGGCCGTAGATGCCCCACTCGGTGAAGTAGCCGAGCTTGACCTTGGAGCCGGTGGTCGGGGGAGTGGTGCCGCCGCCGGTGGTGTGGACCGCGACCGCGCCGCTGACCGGGCCGGTCTGGTCGGCGGTGTCACGGGCCTGGACGGTGTAGGAGTAGTCGGTGCCGGCCGTCAGACCGGTGTCCGTGTACGAGGTCGTCGTGACCGTGGCGACCTTGGCGCCGTCGCGCAGGACGTCGTAGTTCTTGACGCCCTTGTCGTCGGTGGCGGCGGACCAGGTCAGTTTCACCGAGGTATCGGTGAGGGCGGAGGCGGTCGGGGTGCCCGGGGCGGACGGGGAGGCGTCGCCCGGGACCGTCGTGCCGTCGCAACTGTCGCCGTTGAGCTTGCAGTTGGACGGGGAGCCGGCGCCCGCGCCGTTGAAGCCGAAGGAGACGGAGGCGCCTGCGGCGAGGGCGCCGTTCCAGGACTTGTTCTTGGCGGTCCAGTGGGTGCCGGAGGACGTGACGTCGGCGTCCCAGGCGGAGGTGACGGAGGTGCCGGAGGGGAAGTCCCACTCGACCGTCCATGAACTGATGGCGGTGGTGCCGGTGTTCTTCACCGTCCACCTGCCCTCGAAGCCGGTGCCCCAGTCCGATGCCTTGGTATAGGTGGCGGTGGCGGTCGTGGCGGCCTGAGCGGGGCTCGCGAGGCCGACCAGGCCGGCCAGCGGGAGCAGCAGCGTCGCGAATCCTGCCGCGGCTCTGTGTCTGAAGCGCATCCTGCGCCTCCTCGGGGGGAGTCGGGGGGCGTGACTGAGCCTTCACGCCCACGGTGCCGCGAGAATAGAAAGGTCTGGACCACAGGTCAATAGGTCTGGACCACTGCGGCCCGCTAAACCTCCGGAGCCCCTTCGGATCCCGCCCGGATCCCCAACTCCTGTGCCAGCACCGCCGCTTGCACCCGACTGCGCAGCTCCAGCTTCCCCAGCAGTCGGCTGACGTGCGTCTTCACCGTCGCCTCCGCCATGTCGAGGCGCCCGGCGATGCCCGCGTTGGACATCCCCTCGCCCAGACAGGCCAGCACCTCGCGCTCGCGCCGGGTCAGGGCGTCCAGGACGGCGGGGTCCGCCTTCGGCGCCCGCACCGGCTTCGCGGCGAACTCGGCGATGAGCCGGCGGGTCACCGCGGGAGCGATCAGGCCCTCCCCGGCGGCCACCGTACGGACCGCCGCCAGGAGGTCCCCGGCCTCCGTGTTCTTCAGCAGGAACCCCGCCGCACCCGCCCGCAGCGCCCCGAACACGTACTCGTCGAGGTCGAAGGTGGTCAGCACCAGCACGTCGGCGAGCCCCTCCTCGACGACCTTCCGGGTCGCCGACACCCCGTCGAGACGCGGCATCTGAACATCCATCAGGACCACGTCGGGCCGCAACTCCCGGGCCAGCGCCACCGCCTGCTCCCCGTCCGCCGCCTCGCCCACCACCTCGATGTCGGACGCGCTGCCCAGGATCAGGACGAGCCCGGCGCGTACGGCGGACTGGTCCTCGGCGACGAGGACCCGGACGGCGGAGCTCATACGGGCTCTCCTTCGGTGAGGGGGAACGTGGCACGCACCGTCCAGCACGAGTCCTCGGGCCCGGCGTCGAACGTGCCGTCCAGCAGCGCGGCCCGCTCCCGCATGCCGACGAGCCCGGCGCCGGAGCCGGGCGCGCGGGGGCCGTCCCGATGGCCGTACGGACTCCGCACCCGCACGTCGAGCACCCTGTCGCGCCGGACGAGGGCGACGGTCACCCGGCCCGGACCGGCGTGCTTCAGCGCATTGGTCAGCGACTCCTGGACGATCCGGTAGGCGGCGAGTTCGACGGGGGCCGGCACCGCACCGGGCTCGGAGTCGAGGGCGACGTCGAGACCATTGGCGCGGGCATTCTCGACGAGAGCCTCCAGGCCGTCCAGGGTGGGGGCCGCGGCGGGCTCGCGGTCCCCGCTGCCGTCGCGCAGGATCCCGATCAGCCGCCGCATCTCCGCCAGCCCCTCGACGCTGTTCTCGCGGATGACGGACAGCGCCTGCCTGGAGGTGTCCGGGTCGTCGATCGAGAGAGCCGCCGTCGAGTGGATCGCGATCGCGGACAGGTGGTTGGCGACCATGTCGTGCAACTCCCGTGCCATCCGCGCCCGTTCGGTCGTGACCGCCTGGGTACGGTCCATCTCGGCCAGCAGCGCGGTCTGTTCGGCCCGTAGCCGGGCCGCCTCGGCCGCGTCGCGGTGGTTGCGCACGATCCAGCCGGTGGCGGCGGGCGCGTAGGCCACGATGCCGACCACCACCCCGATCAGCAGAGCCTCCGGCACCCGCCACACCGCGAAGGGCACCAGCGTCCCGGCCACCGTCAGCAGTCCGGTGATCCACTGGATCCGGCGGGCCGACGCGAGCGGGCCGTACAGGACGGCCGCGTACATCAGGTCGGTGTACATCAGCACCGTGAACAGGTTGCCCTGGGTCAGGGTGTCCAGGACGATCGCGGCCGTGCCGGTCAGCAGGGCCGTGCGCGGCGCGACCCGGCGCAGCACCTCGCAGCCGGCCATCACGCAGAGCGGCACCAGGACCGGCCAGGGGCCGTCGAGGAGCGTGATCGGATCGTCGGACGGCCGGGTCCCCAGACCGATGGCGACCAGCAGCAGCCCGCCGAGCAGCCCGCCGACCGCGATGTACACGTCGAAGCGGTGCGGGCGGCGCGGACGGCGCAGGCGGTGCGGGTCTCGGACGGCCATGCCTTCCATCCAACACGCCTCGCCTCCCGTCCGCCTGCTTCTCGGGAACGGTCCCGAACTGCATCTTTCGATGTACCGCGAGTTCGTCACCGCCGACGACGAGACGCGCTCTCCCGGCCGGGAGCCTGGAAGGGTGAGCGAGAGGAGCGAACCGTGATCGTCGGACTGATCATCGCCTGCGAGGTGGCCTTCTGGGTGCTGCTGGCCGCCGGACTGGCCTTCCGGTACGTGTTCCGGATGCCGCGGCTGGGGCTGGCCCTGCTGCTGTGCGAGCCACTGCTGGAGGTCGTGCTGTTCGTGGTGACCGCGATCGACCTCAAGAACGGTGCCGAGCCGGACTGGCGGCACGGCCTCGCCGCGGTCTACATCGGCTTCACCGTGGGCCTCGGCCACTCCACCGTCAGGTGGGCGGACGCCCGGGTCGCCCACCGGTTCGCCGGCGGCCCGCCGCCCGTGCGGCCGCCGAAGTACGGCAGGGCCCGCGCCGTCCACGAATGGAAGGTCGCGGGCCGCTGGACCCTCGCCGCACTGGTCGCCGTGGCGCTGCTCCAGGCGGCCGTGCGGTACGTCGGCGGGGACGGCGAGACCGACTCGCTGCGGGCGTGGCAGTCGCGGATGCTGTGGGTGATCGGCATCAACCTCGTCATCGCGGGGAGCTACACCCTGTTCCCGAAGTCGGAACCGAAGCCGGAACCGAAGTCCGGACCGGACGGCGGACCGGACGGCGGACCGGACGGCGGACCGGACGGTCGATCGGACGGCGGGTCGGAGCGGGAACCGGCCAAGATGCGCTAGCGCTCCCCGCCCGGCACCCAGAGCACGTCGCCGACCGCCTTGTTCGCGGTGCGGGCCAGGATGAACAGCAGATCCGAGAGCCGGTTGAGGTAGGTCGCGGTGAGCGGGTTCATCCGCTCACCGTGCACCTCGAGCGCCGCCCAGGTGGAGCGTTCGGCCCGCCGGACGACCGTGCAGGCCTGGTGGAGCAGGGCCGCGCCCGGGGTGCCGCCGGGCAGGATGAACGACCGCAGCTTCTCCAGCCGCTCGTTGAACCGGTCGCAGTCCGCCTCCAGACGGTCGACGTAGAACTGCTCGACCCGCAGGGGCGGGAACTCCGGGTTCTCCACCACCGGCGTCGACAGGTCCGCGCCCACGTCGAACAGGTCGTTCTGGACCCGGGTGAGCACCCCGCCGAGCTCCTCGTCCAGTCCGCCCAGTGCGAGCGCCGTGCCGAGCGCCGCGTTCGCCTCGTTGACGTCGGCGTACGCGGCGATCCGCAGGTCGGTCTTGGCGACCCGGCTCATGTCGCCGAGAGCGGTGGTGCCCTGGTCGCCGGTCCTCGTGTAGATGCGCGTCAGATTGACCATGCGGCCAATCTAGACCGTCCCGGAGGATCCGTTCCGTTCCCTTCGTCACTGCTGTCGGCGCCTGGTCGGTTCCGGTCCAATCGGCGTGAATCGGACAGTAATTGACGACGTGACCGGCGTCTCACGCCCTGAGACGTGAGCCGCGTTACTAACCGGTCACACAGCGCCTCACGCCCGCTAATCTCCCGCCGAGAGGCATGCGGAGCGGCTGCGCCGGATGGTTGACGCCGGTGACATCGGACGCCTGAGCGGGCAGGGCTTCTACAAGCACCGAAACCGCACAGGCCCCATGGGCCTCACCCCTGCGAGTGAATTGGGTATCGGTTCGCTCACAGACGGCAACCTCCGACCGCTTCCCGCAGTCAGAGGATGCAACACCGGACACCACCACCGCGGAGCACGAGACGCACGCTTAGGGGAGCGCTATGCACATCAGGGGCGACCACGTAGAGCTGGTCGTCGGGGGTCGTCTCGACGTTCGCAGCGCGGCGGATGCCCGTACGGCTCTGCACACGGCCGTGGACGACGGAGTCGGCGACCTGGTGCTCGACCTGTCCGAGTTGGACTCCTGGGACGCCACCGGACTCGGCGTCATCATGGGCGTCCACCGACGGGCCGGCCGGTGCGGCCGACGCCTGGTGCTGCGCGGGGTGCCTCCGCAGATGCAACGCCTGCTGGTGGCCACCCGACTGCACCGGATCCTCGCGATCGAGGGCGGTATCGGAGTGGAGTCCCTGCCCCGGGTCTGAACCCCGAGGCGGCGTGGCCTGCGGCGGACGCGGGAAACATGCGACGGGCGCAATCCTCACGAGACTGTGACGCTTCGGGCGGCCCGGCACCCCGGGCTGTCGTAGATACTGTGCGAAGGTTTACGGTTCGTCTGCCCGCCGCTCTCAGCCCTCGAGCGGGCACCGGACCAGAAGCGACAGCGCAGTGTGCAGCAAGGCCGGGAGGGGCTACCGCCACACGACGCTTTTGGGGGGCTTGAACCTATGGACCCGAACACCCGGGGACCCGAGGAGTACGGCCAGGACGACGACGGCGGCACGCCGCGCCCGCGCCCGTCCAGGGACCCCCTCACCCCCGACTTCGGCCAGCACACGCCGACGCTGGTCCGCACCGTGCGGCTCGTCGCGGGCGAACATCTGCTCACCGTCAATCCGGTCGACGGCAGCGAGATAGAACTCTGCCCACCCACCGAGATACCGGAGCGCCCCGCCAAGCGCACCACGGAGCAGCGTGCCGAGGCCGAGCGCGCCGCCCGGCCGCCGGCTCCCGCCGGAACCGCCCGGCCCGCCCAGCCGCTGCTGGGCCGCCAGGACGAACGCGAACAGCTGGTCCGCCTGCTGGCCCGCGGCCGCTCCGTCCGCCTCACCGGCCCGCCCGGCTCCGGCCGCACCAGCCTGCTCGACCTCGTCGCCGAGGACTGCGAGGACCTCGCCCCCGACGGCGTCGTCCGCCTCACCGGCTTCCGCCGCACCTCGGCCGACCTCCTGCACGACCTCTTCCACGCCGTCTACGACGCTCCCCGGTTCCGCCCCGAGAGCGACGACCTGAGTGCCCTGGTCCGCGAGATCGGCGCGGTCGTCGTGGTCGACGACCTCGGCCTCGGCGGCGCCGACCTCGACGAACTCCTGGACGCGACGCCCGAGTGCGCCTTCCTGCTCGGCGCGACCCCCGACACCCCGCTGCCCTCCGCGGAGTCCGCCGTCGAGGAGGTCGTCCTCACCGGACTGGACCGCGCGGGCGGCGTCGAGGTGATCGAGCACGCCGTCGGCCGCGTCCTCACCGAGGAGGAGGCCAACTGGGCCGGCGACCTGTGGTTCGAGTCCGAGGGCCTGCCGCTGCGGTTCGTCCAGGCCGGCGCCCTGCTCTCGCAGCGCGACCAACTGCGGGCCGGCGCCGACGCGGTCGACGTGTTCGGTGTCTTCGAGGACGCCCGGCCGCTCGCCGACCCCGTCGACGGTCTCGCCGGAGCCGGTGAGGCCGAGGAGATACCCCTGCCCTCGCTCGGCGAGGCGGCCGCGCCCGCGCCGCTGCTCGCCGCCCGCCTCAGCGCCTCCGCCCGCGCGACGCTGCGCTTCGCCGTCGCCCTGGACGGTGAGGTCCCGCACCAGGCGCACCTGCCCGCCCTGGTCGGCGACACCCACGCCGACGCCGCCCTCGGTGAACTGGCCGCCTGCGGACTCGTCTCCCCCGTCGGCGCCCGCTATCGGCTCGCCGCCGGCGTCCAGACCCAGCTCGAGGCCGCCGGATACGCCGACGACGTCGAGACCCGCGCCCACTCCGCCGCCCAGCACTACGCCTGGTGGGCCGGGCACCCCTCGGTCACGCCCGAGCGGGTCTGCGCGGAGGCCGACGCGGTTCTCGCCGCCCTCGTCGTGATCGTCCCCACGACGACCCGAACCGGCGAGGACGAGGAGGCGCCCGCCGTCCGGCTCGCCCGCACCGCCGCGCCCGCCTTCGCCGCGGGCCTGCGCTGGAGCGCCTGGGAGAGCAGCCTGCACGAGGGTGCCGAAGCCGCCCGGCTCGCCGGGGAGTCCGCCGACCGGGCCTACTTCCACCACGAAATGGGCGTCCTCGCCCTCTGCGGCGGAGACCTCGACCGGGCCCGCTCCGAGCTGGAGGCCTCCCTCGCCCTGCGCGGGGCGATCGCCGACAAGCGCGGGACCGTCGCAGGCCGCCGCGCCCTCGCCCTGGTCACCGACCGCTCCGGGGACGTACCCGGCCTGGCGGCGGCGACGGCCGGCGAGGAGGTGCCCGACGCCCGCCACGAGGAGTCGGCGTCCCCGCCGCGCGGCGTCCAGGCGGTTCTCCCGACCTACCCGCCGGAGGCCGAGACCGTCGTCGCCCGCCGTGAGCCCGCCGGCCCGCCGGCCCGTCACAACCGGGGCGGCCTGAAGAGCCTGGCCAAGCGCAACCTGGTCGCGGCCGGCGCGGGCGCGCTGCTCGTCGCCGTCCTCGGCACGGTCGTGACGCTCGGCGCGACCTCCAACAACGACGCCAACGACCCCTCCGACCGGGTCGGCGTCAACCCGTCCGCCAGCACCGGCCCGGATGACGGCGGCCTGGACTCCGACGCCCCCGGCGACGACAGCGGTTCCGCCGACACGGGCGAGGCGACCAGCAGGCCGACGGACCCGGGCCCGGACGGAACGATGGGCACCTCGGACGACCCGTCCCCCACGGGGGAGGCGGAGCCGTCGTCGGAGGCGAGCAGCTCACACGGGTCGGGGGGCGGTGGGTCGTCCTCGACGCCGACCTCGAAGCCGTCGCCGAGCACGAGTCCGAAGCCCTCGTCATCACCGTCGTCGTCGCCGAGTTCGTCCAGCTCGCCGAGCACGACGCCTCCGACCGAGAGCCCCGACCCCAGCGGAACTCCCACCGGAGACCCGTCCACCGGGACCTCGGCCAGCGGGACCACCTCAAGTGCCCCGGTGTCGCCGAGCAGGGCGGACAGCACGCCCTCCTCCTCGGACCCGGTGATCTGAGCCTCTGATCTGAGCCTCAGGGCACAGGAAAAGGCCGGGTTCCTCTCCGGGAACCCGGCCTTCTCCTCGTACGGGTGGGTGGGTCAGAACAGCCGCAGCTTGTCGTCCTCGATGCCCCGCATCGCGTTGTAGTCCAGGACCTGGCAGCCGATGCCGCGGTCGGTGGCGAGCACGCGGGCCTGAGGCTTGATCTCCTGGGCCGCGAAGACACCGCGCACCGGGGCGAGGTGCGGGTCGCGGTTCAACAGCTCCAGATAGCGGGTGAGTTGCTCGACGCCGTCGATCTCGCCGCGTCGCTTGATCTCCACCGCGACTGTCTGTCCCTCCGCGTCCCGGCACAGGATGTCGACCGGGCCGATGGCGGTCATGTACTCCCGGCGGATGAGGGTGTAGCCCTCGCCGAGGGTCTCGATGCGGTCGGCGAGCAGCTCCTGAAGGTGTGCTTCCACGCCGTCCTTGATCAGGCCGGGATCGACGCCGAGTTCGTGCGAAGAATCGTGGAGGATCTCCTCCATCGTGATGATGAGCTTCTCTCCGCCCTTGTTGACGACGGTCCAGACGCCTTCCTCGTCGCCCGCGCCCTCCTTCAGCGTGCAGGGCGGCGACATCCAGTTCAGGGGCTTGTAGGCCCGGTCGTCCGCGTGGATCGAGACGCTGCCGTCCGCCTTCACCAGGATGAGACGGGGCGCGGAGGGGAGGTGGGCGGTGAGCCGGCCGGCGTAGTCCACGGAGCACCGGGCGATGACGAGACGCATGGTGCGCAACGCTATCCGACGCCCCACCAAGCACGCGATTCGCCCTGGTAACCCATCGTTCGCCAGCTGCTCGACAGTGGCCGATTGTGTGCCTACTCGGAGTTCCCTATGTGCCCATTCTCCTGGTGCGGTCACGGTCCGTTGCCTACCGTAGTGAACGGGAGGTCGCGATGCGTGTACTCAGCGTGTGCGGTGTTTCGGCATGCGAACTCCCTTTCCCTGTCCGGCAACCCCTGATGTTCCGGGGGTGCGAGAGGAGTACCCATGTCGCTCGACGTCTCACCGGCCCTACTCGAACAGGCCGAGCGAGGCGAGGTCGACGAAGCAGAATTCGTCGACTGCGTCCGGACCTCCCTGCCCTACGCATGGGAGATGGTCAGCTCCCTGGTGGCCCAGCTGAAGGTGGACGGCGGAGACTTCGCCGACAACCAGACGCCCCCGCCGGACGAGCAGGCACGCGGGCAGTTGCTGCGCGCGCTCGCGAGTGACGCCATACGCGGCGCGCTGCAGCGGCACTTCGGCGTGCGGCTGGCCTTCCAGAACTGCCACCGGGTGGCGGTGTTCCCGTTGGAGCCGGCTGTCGACGAGAAGCTCGCCCGATTCACCTCGGTCCGCAGCCAGGTGCTGAACCAGTCCCCGGAATTCCGGGACTGCTGACACGTGAGCCTGTTGCTTGCCGCTCCTGACGCGGGAGGTTCCATCAGTACGGGAGCGGCAAGCCTCTCGGTCGGCTGGGCTGTTCACCGGAGGTGGGGGAGCACCTCCGAGCCCAGCCGCCGTACGTTCTCCTCGGTGGCCGCCAGGTCTCCGGAACCCTCGACCAGCAGGGCGAAACGCGAGATGCCGGTCCGCTCGCCGGTCGCCGCGAGACGGTCGACGCACAGCCGTGGGGTGCCCACCGGGTGCAGCCCGCAGAGCAGTTCGGTGTATGCCACCGGGTCCCGCATGGAGCGGGCCCGGCCGTCCACCGTCACATGCGCGTCGAGCCCCTGCCGCAGCCAGCCCGGCATCGCCTTCACCAGGGTCTCCACCGCGTCCGTGCGCCGGTCCGCGATCTGGCAGACGCCCGCCGAGACATGCGCCGCGCCCCGGATCTCGTCCCCGGACCGCCCGGCCGCGCGCGCGTACTGCCGCCACGCGGCGACCATCTCGGCCTTCTCCTCGTCCCCCACGTGCATGCCGAGGAGCATCGGCAGCCCACGCTCGGCGGCCAGCCGTACGCTCGCCGGCGAGGTGCACGCGACGACGACCTCCGGGCCCGACGCGTCCGTCAGCGCCTCCGACGGCCTGGGGACGACGGGGACCTCGCGGAAGCGGAACCGCTCGCCGTCGGCCCCGACCGAGGGGTCGCGCAGCCAGCGCACCAGCAGATCGAGTGATTCCGGGAACCCCCGCTCGTACGCCTCCAGGCCCGCGCCGAACACCTCCAGGTCGACCCACGGGCCGCCGCGCCCCACGCCCAGCGAGAAGCGGCCGCCGCTCGTCACGTGCAGCAGCGCGGCCTGCTCGCCCAGGGCTACGGGGTGGACGGTGGGCAGTACGCTGACCGCCGTGCCCACCCGGATACGGCGGGTGCGGCCCAGCAGCAGCGCGGCGAGCGTGACCGCCGACGGGCACGTGCCGTACGGCACGAAGTGGTGCTCGGCCAGCCAGACCGAGTCGAGGCCCGCCTCCTCGGCCACCTCGGCCGAGCGGACCGCGCGGTGCAGCGCCTCTCCCTGACCCTGGCCGGGGAACTGGGCTCCCAACACGAAACTTCCAACGCGCATGGACTTTCCTGCTTCCTTGGCTCCGACACGGAGCTCCCCCACCCGGCATAACCGTCTGACACGTGCCGAGGACACGGCCTGGCGGAGAGATTTGCGGATTGTCTGGAGAATGGGACGTCCGGGAGGGCGACTTGTGGGGATCGCTGCCCTACGGGTACCCACGCGCACGCCGCGTAGGCTGGTCGGCAATCCTGATCCCTGTATAGCCCCGTGAGGTGTCCCGTGTCCCCGCGTCGCAACCGCCCCAAGGGTGAGGGCTCGTCCGGCCGGAGCGCCGAGGACGATCGCGCGAGCCGCTACGGCGGCTGGCAGTCGGGGGAGAGCTGGCAGGGCGAGCAGTGGAGTGTGCGGCATGTGGCCGGCGCGAGCGCCCAGGGCAAGGCGTACCGGTGCCCCGGCTGCGACCAGCTGATCCCCGACGGTGTGCCGCATGTCGTGGTCTGGCCCGAGCACGCGGGCGTCGACGACCGCCGGCACTGGCACAAGGCGTGCTGGAACGCACGGGACCGCCGCACCCCCGGGGTGCGGCGGTCCCGTAACGCGCCGAAGTTCTAGCGGCCGTCAGTCGTCGGCCGTGAGTCGTCGGCCGTCAGACGTCGCGCTTCTCCAGCAGGGCGAAGGCGCCGCCGAGCACGACGGCGGTCGCGCCGAGCGCGATCCACAGCGGGTCCCAGCCGCTCGGCCCGCTGTCGCTGAGCGAGGACGAGTAGAAGACGCTCAGCTGGTTCGGGATCGAGTACTCGAACAGGGCCTGGCGCAGGTCCTCCAGCGAGGACGAGAACATGAAGATCGCGATGACCAGCGGGGCCAGCAGGACACCGATCATGATGGTGATGGCGCCGGCCGAGTGCCGGATGATCGAGCCGACGGCCAGCGAGATCAGCCCGAGCAGCGCGATGTAGAGGGACACTCCGAAGGTGGCCTTCAGCCACTCCGAGCCGGTCGGCTGCCGGGCGTCGCCCAGCATGCCCACGTCCACCATGGCGACGAAGCCCGAGGACACGAGCGTCACGACGAACGCGACGGCGAAGAACACGACCGCCTTCGCGGCGAGCACCCGGCCGCGCGACGGGCAGGCCACCATCGTCGTGCGGATCATGCCGGTGCCGTACTCCGAGGCCGTGGTCAGCACGCCGAGCGTGATGACGCACATGCTGCCCAGGAGCAGCCCGAAGAAGCCGAACGACAGGGCGGTTTCGCCCGCGAGGTCGCCCTCGGTCGCGTTCGCGGCGACGACCGCGCCGGCCAGCAGTCCGATGCCGATGACGAGCAGCACGAACACGCCCAGCGTCCACATCGTGGAGCGCACCGAGCGGATCTTCGTCCACTCCGAGGCGATGGCGTGCCCGAGGTGCGTGCGCACGATCGGGATCGGCGAGGTGTAGGCGGGGCCGGCCGCGGCGTAAGCGGGACCGGGCGCCCCCTGCCAGGCGGGCGCGGCCTGCGGCGACGGGTGCTGCGGGGTGCTCATCGGGCGTCCTCGGACTTGGTCGGGGCGGCGTCGGGGGCGGGAGCGGCGGGAGCGGCCGGAGCCGGTTCGGCCGGGGCGGCCACCGGGGCGGGCGCGGGCGGTGCCGCCGGCGACGCGGCGGCCGGCTGGGCCGGGGCCTGTGCGGGCGCCTGCGCGTACGGGTTGGCCCCGTTCGGGCCGGGTGCCGGGGCGGGGGCCCCGGGGGCGCCGTACGCCCCGTAGGAGGCTGCCGGGGGCGCCTGGGCCGGCTGCTGCGGCGGCGCGTATCCGGGGTGCTGCGGGGGCGGCGGGGCGTACCAGCCCGGCTGGCCCTGGCCCGGCACCGGCATGGGCGGCTGCGCGCCGGGCGCGAGCTGCTGCTGGAGACCGGCCTTCTGGTCGATGGTGGACCGGTAGTCGACGGCGCCCTGCGTCATGCGCATGTACGCCTCTTCCAGCGAGGCCTGGTGCGGCGACAGCTCCCACAGGCGTACGTCGCTCTCGTGGGCGATGTCGCTGATGCGGGGCAGCGCCAGCCCGGTCACCCGCAGCGCGCCGTCCTGCTCGGGCAGCACATGGCCGCCCGCCTCGGTGAGCGCGGAGGCCAGCTTCTCGCGCAGCTGGGGTTCGGTGTGCGGGGTGCGGACCCGCGCGAAGTCGGCGGAGTTGGCCGAGATGAAGTCCTTCACGCTCATGTCCGAGAGCAGTTGCCCGCGCCCGATCACGATCAGGTGATCGGCGGTCACCGCCATCTCGCTCATGAGGTGGGAGGAGACGAACACCGTGCGGCCCTCGGCGGCCAGCGACTTCATCAGGTTGCGGACCCAGAGGATGCCCTCGGGGTCGAGGCCGTTGACCGGCTCGTCGAAGAGCAGCACCTGCGGGTCGCCGAGCAGCGCGGCCGCGATGCCGAGCCGCTGGCCCATGCCCAGGGAGAAGCCCTTGGAGCGCTTGCGTGCCACGTCCTGGAGGCCGACCACGCCGAGCACCTCGTCGACCCGCCGGGCCGGGATGCCGGACAGCTGGGCCAGGCTCAGCAGGTGGTTGCGGGCATGCCGGCCGCCGTGCACCGCCTTGGCGTCCAGCAGCGCACCCACCTGGCGGGCGGCGTTCGGCAGCTTGCGGTACGGGTAGCCGCCGATCGTCACCGTCCCGGAGGTGGGGTTGTCCAGTCCCAGGATCATCCGCATGGTGGTCGACTTGCCCGAGCCGTTCGGCCCGAGGAAGCCGGTGACGGCGCCGGGCCGCACCTGGAAGGAAAGGTTGTACACAGCGGTCTTGTCGCCGTAGCGCTTGGTCAGGCCGACTGCTTCGATCATGCTCCGCACCCATCGAAAGGTTCAGGACAGCAGGGCACACGCCCCCGTAAGGGTTAGGAGGATATCGGGGCGCTGACGGTTCCGCTCAAATGAAAGCAAAGACCAAAGCGTTACGCGTCGCGTTTCTTCAGCAGGAGGTAGCCGCCCGCGAGCGCGGCGAGGGCCCACAGGGCCATGATGGCGAACCCGCCCCAGGGCCCGTACGGGGTGTCGTCGTCGATCGGCGTGACCACCTGCATGATCTTGCTGCCGGCCTGGTCGGGCAGGTACCGGCCGATCTTCTTCGTCGCCGAGACGTTGCCGAGGATGTTGGAGATCAGGAAGAAGAACGGCATCAGGATGCCGAGCGACAGCATCGGCGAGCGCAGCATCGTGGCCACGCCCATCGAGAACACGGCGATGAGCGTCATGTACAGACCGCCGCCGATGACCGCCCGCAGTACTCCGGAGTCCCCGATCGACGCCTTGTGGGAGCCGAGCATGGCCTGCCCCAGGAAGAACGTGACGAAGCTGGTGGCCAGCCCCACGGCCAGCGCGAGCCCGGTGGCCACCGCGATCTTGCTGAACAGGAAGGTGCCACGCTGCGGCACGGCGGCCAGCGAGGTGCGGATCATGCCGGTGCTGTACTCGTTCGACACGACCAGCACTCCGAACACGATCATCGCGAGCTGACCGAGGCTCATCCCCGCGAAGCTGATGAAGGTGGGGTCGAAGGAGAGCCGGTCGTCGCGGCTCATGTTGTCGAACTCGTTCCTCGACAGCGCCGAGATCAGCATGCCGAGGGCGATGGTGACCACCACGGCGAGCGAGAGCGTCCACACGGTGGAGGCCACCGACCGGATCTTGGTCCACTCCGACCGGATGACCTGGGTCGCCGCCATCATCAGCTCCTCGTCCAGTCGTCGCCCCACTGCGGTCCGGGCTGCTCGAACTGTTCGAGAGGGCCGGGGGGTGTGTCCGTGTGCGCGTGGTACTCCACCGACTCCGCGGTCAGCTGCATGAACGCCTCCTCCAGGGAGGCCCGCTGGGGACTCAGCTCGTGCAGCACGATCTGGTGCTGCGCGGCCAGCTCCCCGATGCGCTCGGACTTGTCGCCGTCGACCTCCAGCACCCCGCTGCCGGACTCGACGACCAGGACCCCGGCGCCGTGCAGCACGTCGAGCAGCCGCTCCCGCTGCGGGGTACGGATACGCACGTACGAGCGCGAGTTCTGCGCGATGAAGTCGGCCATCGAGGTGTCGGCGAGCAGCCGCCCCTGCCCGATCACGATCAGGTGATCGGCGGTCAGCGCCATCTCGCTCATGAGGTGGGAGGAGACGAACACGGTCCGCCCCTGCGCGGCCAGCGACTTCATCAGGTTGCGGATCCAGTGGATGCCCTCGGGGTCGAGGCCGTTGACCGGCTCGTCGAACATCAGGATCCGGGGGTCGCCGAGGAGCGCGCCCGCGATGCCCAGCCGCTGGCCCATCCCCAGCGAGAACCCCTTGGCCTTCTTCTTTGCCACGGAGGTGAGACCGACGGTGTCCAGCACCTCGTGCACCCGGCTCTTCGGGATGCCGTTGCTCTGCGCCAGGCACAGCAGATGGTTGAAGGCGCTGCGCCCGCCGTGCATGGCCTTGGCGTCCAGCAGGGCGCCGATGTACCTGAGGGGGTCCTTCAGCCGGTCGTAGTGCTGTCCGTCGATGCGGACGTCCCCGGCGGTCGGCCGGTCGAGGCCCAGCATCATCCGCATGGTGGTGGACTTGCCCGCGCCGTTGGGACCGAGGAAGCCCGTGACGATGCCCGGTCTGACGGTGCAGGTGAGGTTGTTCACCGCGACCTTCTCGCCGTACCGCTTCGTCAGGCCAGACAGCTCGATCATGCGGCCACGCTAAAGCGCGACAAAGCCCTCTGCCACCGGAATGGCAAAGGGCTTCGCCGATGTTCGGTCGCCGTACCCGTGGACGTTACCGGGACTGCTGCGCCGGGACCCCGCGGGAGATCGGCTCGTCGTCCGTGGACGGCGTGCCGGCCGCGGCCACCGCGGCGCCGGTCAGCGTGGCGAGCATCTCGCGGACGTTCGTCAGCTGGGCGTTGATCGAGTCGCGGCGGTTGGTGAGGGCCGCCAGCTCGCGCTCGGACTCGGAACGGATGCGGTCCGCCTTGGCATTGGCGTCGGCCACGATGTCCTCGGCCTGGCGCTGCGCCGTCTCGACGGTCTGACGGGCCCGGCGCTCGGCGTCGGTACGCAGCTTCTCGGCCTCCAGGCGCAGCTGCTCCGCGCGGTGCTCGATCTCCGCGAGACGCTTCTCCGCCTTCTGCTGACGCGACGCCAGGTCGCGCTCCGACTGCTCGCGGCGCTTGGCGAGGTTGGTCTCGAAGTCGGCGGCGGCCTGCGCGGCCTTGGCGCGGGTCTCCTCGAAGAGGGCGTCCGCCTCCTCACGCTTCGACTGCGCGTCCTTCTGCGCCTCGGAACGCAGCTGCGACGCGTCGCTCTTGGCCTTCTCGACGATCCGGACGCCCTCGTCCTCGGACTTGGCCTTGCGCTCCGCGGCGAACGACTCCGCGTCGTTGCGCACCTGCTGAGCCGCCGACTCGGCGAGCTCACGGTGCTGCTCGGCCGCGCGACGGGCCTCCTCGCGCAGATCCTTGGCCTCTTCCTCGGCGAGGCGGAGGATCTTCTCGACACGCGCGCCGAGACCGGCGTACGACGGCTCCGCGTCGCTTACCTGAGCCTGGGCGTTCTGCGTCTCGAGGTGGAGCTCCTCGATGCGCTTTTCCAGAGCAGTGATACGAGCCAGAGCGCTGTCACGGTCGGAGACGAGCTTCGAGATGCGTTCGTCCACCTGAGCGCGGTCGTACCCACGCCGCACAAGCTCGAAGCCGTAGGGGGAAGTGTCGCTCATGGGGTTCCTGTCGAATGAGACCGGTGAGGTGATAGGTGGAATCCTAGGGGCCTGAGCGGTGTGTCATCGAGCGTATGCGTGTTTGATCTGGAGAATGACACCCCTTTTGGGTGGCTGAGCGGCAGAGCGCTTGCCAAAGGTCCGGTCAAAGGCCTCAGACTTTAACGCAATTCACACATTTCGCTAGCCGTCCGACGCCTTCCCACCCGATCGGGGAGCTCCGATGACGGCGCCCGCCTTGACGCCCCCGTCCTTGCCGCCGGTCGGTACCTCGAAGGATTCCAGCGCCTCCAGCACGTCCTGGACCCGGGAGATCTCGGCGTTGATGTCCTCACGCCGGCGCACCAGGACCTCCAGCTCGCGCTTGCCCTCCTCGACCGTGCGCCGCGCCTCGCGGATCGCCTCGGCCTTGAGCTCCTCGGCCTCCCGGACGAGCGTCGCCTTCTTCTGCTCGGCTTCCTTGAGGAGCCCCTCGGCCTTCTTCACGGCGGCGATACGGACCTTGCCGGCCTCGGAGTTGGCGTCCGACACCAGCTCCTTCGCCTTCGCCTGCGCCTTGGCGAGCTGCTCCTCGGACGCCTTGATGAGCGCGTCGCAGCGGTCGCCGGTCGACTTCATCGTCTCGGCGGCCTCGCGGCGGGCCCGCTCGTGCAGCCCCTCGATCTCGCTCGTGATGCGGTCGCGCAGCTCCTCCGCCCGCTCCCTTATGGCGGTCGCGTCCCGGCGGGCGCCGACCAGCAGTTCGTCGGCGTCCGTACGGGCCTTCTCCACCCGGGAGTTCCCGTCGACGGTCGCCTCGGAGACCAGCCGCTCGGCCTCCTTGCGGGCCGCGCCGACCATCGAGTCGGCCTGCTGCTCCGCGTCCGCCGTGACCTGCTGCGCCTGCTGCTGCGCCTCCGTGAGGAGCTTGTCCGCCTCGGCCGCGGTCTCCGTGATGAGCGTGTCGACCTGCTCGGCCGCCTCGGAGCGCCGCTTGTTGGCCTCCTTGCGGGCCTCGTCCAGCGTCGAGTCGGCCTCCTCGCGGGCGACGCTCATCAGACGGTCGGCCTCCGCCGCCGCCGACGCCCTGACGCGCTCGGACTCGCTACGGATCCGCTCGGCGGCCTGCTGCGCGGAACCCACCGTCTCGGCGGCCTCGGCGCGCAGCCGCTCCGCGTCCCCGGCGGCGTCCGAGATGAGCTTCTCCGCCTTGGCGACCGACTCGGCCCGCAGCCGGTCGGCCTCCGTGATCGTCTCGGACTGGAGGCGCTCGGCCTCCGCGATGGTCTCCGTCTGGAGCCGCTCCGCCTCGTTGCGGGCCTCGGTGATGAGGGTGTCGGCCTGCGTCGCCGCGTCCGAGCGGATGCGGTTGGCGTCGTCACGGGCCTCCGCGCGGGTGCGCGAGGCGTCCTGGTCGGCCTGGGCGATGGCGTCCGAGACCTCGGTGCGGACCCGCTGGGCGTGCGCGGACGCCTCCGAGCGCAGCCGCTCCGCCTCCGCGATCGCCTCACCGACGGTCTGCTCGGCCAGCGCCTGCGCCGCCTCCGACGCCTCGCTCGCCTCACGCCGGACCCGGTTCGCGTCCTCGGCCGCCCGCTCCTGCACCGCGTAGGCGTCGGAACGGACCCGGTCCGCCTCCTCCTCGGCCTCGCGCCGGGTGCGCTCCGCCGCGTGCTCGGCGGCGGACCGCAGCCCGTTGATCTCGTCCTGCGCCTGCTCGTGCAGCCCGGCGACGGACTCCCGCACCTGCTGCGCGTGCTGCTCGGCCGCCGACACCATCTCGTTGGCCCGCCGGTCGGCCTCCTCGACCAGCCGGACGGCCTCGGTCTGTGCCTCCTCCACGCGCTTGCGCGCCGAGGCCAGCAGTTCCTCGCTCTGCCGACGGGCCTGCTCGCGCTCCTGGTCGGCCTCCTGGCGGGCGGAACCGAGGAGCTCCTCGGCCTCGCGGCGGCGCCGGAGCGCCTCCTCCTGGGCGGCGGCCAGCGTCTCGGACGCCTCGGTGGCCAGCCGCTCGGCGGCGGCCTGCGCCTCCGCGCGCATCCGGTCGGCGGTGTCCTGCGCCTCCGACTTCAGCCGCTCCGCCTCGGCGGCGGCCTCGGAACGCAGCCGTACCGCGACGGCCTCGCCCTCGGCGCGCGAGGCGGACGCGTCGGCGGCGGCCTCGTTGCGCAGCCGGTCCACCTCCGCGGCGGCCTGCTGCTGGAGGGTGCGGATCCGCTCCGTGGCCTCCGAGCGCAGCCGGTCGGTCTCCTCGCCGGCCTCGCGGCGGATCCGCGCGGCCTCCTCGCGGGCGTCGGTCAGCGCCTGCTCGGCGGAGGCGAGCCGGGCCTCCGCCTCGGTGTGCAGCCGGTTCAGCTCCTCGGCGGCCTCCGCCTGCCGGGCCTCGACCCCGCGTTCGGTCTCCTCGCGCAGCTCGCGCGCGGCCTCCTCGGCGTTCGAGGTGATGGTCTCGGCCAGCTCCACCGCCTCGTCGCGCTGGCGCTCGGCCTCCGCGCGGGTGCGCTCCAGGGTCTCCTCGGCCTGCCGGCGCAGCGTGGTGGCGCGCTCGATGGCCTCGGTGCGCACCTTCTCGCTGTCCGAGGTGGCCTTCTGGCGCAGCTCGTCCGCGTCGGCCTTGGCCTTGGACAGCAGTTCCTCGGCGGTCCTGGCCGCCTCCTCGATCTGCTGGACGGCCTCCTTGCGGGCCTCCGCGCGGATCTTCTCGCCCTCGGCGACCGCGTCGGCGCGCAGCTGCTCGGCCTCGCCGCGCAGCCGACGGGCCTCCTCCTGGAGCTCGACCGTCTTGGCGCGGTACTCCTTGGTGTCGTCCTTCGCCGAGCCCTTGAGCTGCTCGGCGATGTCGTGCGCCTCGGCCCGCAGCCGGTCCGCCTCGGTCTCGGCCTCACGGCGGATCCGCTCGGCCTCCTCGGCGGCGGCCTTGGTGGTGTTCTGCGCGTCCTCCTGCGCCCTGTTCAGGACGTCCTCGGCGGTCTTCGCCGCCTTCGACAGCTGGGTCGCGCTCTCCTCGGCGGTGAGCGTGCGGGCCTTCTCCGAGGCCTCCGCGACGATCTTCTCGGCCTCGGTGCGTGCGTCGGCGACGAGCTGCTCGGCGGCCTCCTTGGTCGCCTCGGCCTCCTTGGTGGCCTCGGTGACCAGCCGGGCGACCTGCTCCTTCGCCGTACGGGTGCGCTGCTCCTTGGCCGCCTCCGCGCCGGCGAGCGCCTTCTCGGCGGCCGCCTTCGCCTCCGTGAGCACCTTGTCGGCCTCGGCCTGCGCCTTGCGCAGCGCCTCCTCGGCCTCGGACATGCGCTGCTCGGCGGCGCGGCTGAGCTCACCGGCCTGTCGGCGGGCCGCGTCGGACTCCGTGACGGTGGAGGTGCGCAGCTGCTCGGCGTGTTCGTTGGCCTCCTGGGCCTGGCTGGAAGCGGCGTTCAGCAGCCGTTCGGCGTCCGTGCGGGCCCGCAGCAACAGCTGCTCGGCCTCCGCGCGGGTCGCCTCGGCGTCCGCCTGGAGCCGCTGGCGGGCCTCGGTGGCCACCCGTTCGGCCTCGGCGCGGGCGGCCGTCAGGGCCTGCTCGGCCTCGGCCCGCGACTCGTCGAGCAGCCGGCGCGCCTGAGCCTCGGTGCGGGCCCGCAACTGCTCGGCCCACGCCACGTTCTCGTTGACGTGCGACTCGACGTTCTGCCGGCGCTCGGCCAGCTCCTGGTCGAGCTGCTGACGACGGGCCACCGCCTCCTGGTGCAGCTCCGCCTGGAGCCGGGCCGCCTGCTCGGCGTGCTCCTGGAGGATGCGCTGCGTCTGCGCCCGGGCCTGACTCAGCTCCCGTTCGGCGTCCTGCCGCAACTGGTCGGCCTGCATCTGCGCGTTACGCAGCATCTGCTCGGCCTGGTACCCGATGTCGCCGCCGTCGAAGGCGGGCCGGGACATGATGGTGCGCCGCGCCTCGTGCAACTTGGCGCG
Organism: Streptomyces sp. NBC_00080; assembly: GCF_045041255.1. NCBI lineage: Bacteria > Bacillati > Actinomycetota > Actinomycetes > Kitasatosporales > Streptomycetaceae > Streptomyces > Streptomyces sp. NBC_00080. The sequence goes on along the minus strand of NZ_CP108235.1, from coordinate 3,124,425 downwards.
CAGCACCTCGACCTGGTAGCCGAGGTCCTCGGCATGCTGGATCGCCTTTTCCCGCTCGGTCTTCAGCCGCTTCATCTCGGCTTCGAACCGAGTCAGGTGGTCGACGTCAGCCGCCGGTTCCCGCTCCTGGCTCTCGTAGCCCCGCACTGCGCGGTCCCATCCGTCCCTGGTCGCAAGCTTCCCGAACGAGCTCCGTCCATCCGCCGAACGGGGCTCCCGGGGAATGGTGTCAGATCAACGGCGGAGCACGGGCTGCTGCCCCGCGCTCGCCCCCCGAAACCCGGACCCCGGCCGCGTCCCGCCGCCGTACGGCAGGACCGGGTCGCCCCGGTGTGAGCGGCGACCGCCCCCAACCCTACCGGCCCATATGTACGAGGGTCAGTGCTCAGGTGACTCAACGGGTGCCGATGTGACCAGTTCTGTCAGTACTCCGTGGCAATCCTTTGGATGCAGGAAGGTGATTCGTGACCCCATGGAGCCGCGTCGAGGCTCTTCGTACAGAACGCGTACGCCCTTGTCCTTGATGTCCGCGGCGTCCGCGTCGACATCCGCCGTACCGAAAGCGATGTGATGGACGCCCTCGCCGTTCTTGTCGAGCCACTTGGCGACGGTCGAATCCGGCCGTGTCGGCTCCAGGAGCTGCAGGTACGAGGCCCCGCCGTCGGACGTATCGTTGATCTTGAGCATGGCTTCGCGCACGCCCTGCTCCTCGTTGACCTCGGAGTGGAACACCTCGAAGCCGTACGTGGAACGGTAGAACTCGACGGTCGCGTCGAGGTCGTGGCAGGCGATCCCGATGTGGTCGATTCGCGTCAGCATGTTGTTAGTGGAGCGCGGCCGTGATGGTTACGCAACGTGCGCGCGATCACACTGACGGCCCGATGACGGCACGGAGTGCCACTCAGTACATTCGAAGTAAACCCTCGTTCACTCCTCGGCCCGTGCAAGGCCGGTAAGGGGAATCGCAGCTCATGACTGACTCGACTGGTTCCAACGGCACGACCTCGGTGATCGTCGCGGGCGCGCGGACGCCCATGGGACGACTGCTGGGCTCCCTGAAGTCCTTCTCCGGAGCCGATCTCGGCGGCTTCGCGATCAAGGCCGCCCTCGACCGTGCGGGGATCGGTGGCGACCAGGTGCAGTACGTGATCATGGGGCAGGTGCTCCAGGCCGGGGCGGGGCAGATCCCGGCCCGTCAGGCCGCGGTCAAGGCCGGCATCCCGATGAGCGTCCCGGCGCTCACCATCAACAAGGTGTGTCTGTCCGGCCTCGACGCGATCGCGCTGGCCGACCAGCTGATCCGCGCGGGTGAGTTCGACATCGTGGTGGCCGGCGGCCAGGAGTCCATGACCAACGCCCCCCACCTGCTGCCGAAGTCCCGCGAGGGCTTCAAGTACGGCGCGATCGAGATGCTCGACGCGATGGCGTACGACGGTCTGACCGACGCCTTCGAGAACATCGCCATGGGCGAGTCCACGGAGAAGCACAACACGCGGCTCGGGATCGCGCGTCCCGAGCAGGACGAGATCGCCGCGCTGAGCCATCAGAGGGCCGCCGCCGCGCAGAAGAACGGCATCTTCGAGGCCGAGATCACCCCGGTCGAGATCCCGCAGCGCAAGGGCGAGCCGGTCGTCTTCAGCAAGGACGAGGGCATCCGCGCCGACACCACCGCGGAGTCCCTGGGCAAGCTCCGCCCGGCGTTCACCAGGGACGGCACGATCACGGCGGGCACCTCCTCGCAGATCTCCGACGGCGCGGCGGCCGTGGTCGTGATGAGCAAGGCCAAGGCCGAGCAGCTGGGTCTGTCGTGGATCGCCGAGATCGGCGCCCACGGCAACGTGGCCGGGCCGGACAACTCGCTCCAGTCCCAGCCTTCCAACGCCATCCTGCACGCCCTGAAGAAGGACGGCCTGGAGGTCTCCGACCTGGACCTGGTCGAGATCAACGAGGCCTTCGCCGCCGTGGCGGTGCAGTCAATGAAGGACCTCGGCGTCTCCACGGAAAAGGTGAACGTGAACGGCGGTGCGATCGCCCTCGGCCACCCGATCGGCATGTCCGGCGCCCGCCTCGTCCTGCACCTGGCCCTGGAGCTCAAGCGCCGGGGCGGCGGTGTGGGCGCGGCCGCGCTGTGCGGCGGCGGCGGTCAGGGTGACGCGCTGATCGTGCGGGTACCCAAGGCCTGAGCACGGACGCGCCGCTCGTGCACGTCTCACCCACGTCTCACCCTGAACGGATCTGAACGGAGCTGTGATGCAGGACGTCTCCTCGCTGGTCGCCCAGGCCAGGGAAGGCCGGCCGCGGGCCGTGGCCCGGCTGATCTCCCTGGTGGAGGGGGCGTCCCCGCAGCTCAGGGAGGTCATGGAGGCGCTGGCCCCGCTCACGGGCAACGCGTATGTGGTGGGCCTGACCGGTTCACCGGGCGTGGGCAAGTCCACGTCGACGTCCGCGCTGGTCACCGCCTACCGCAAGCAGGGCAGACGGGTCGGGGTGCTGGCCGTGGACCCGTCCTCGCCGTTCTCCGGCGGCGCCCTGCTCGGCGACCGGGTCCGGATGTCGGAGCACGCCTCCGATCCCGGCGTCTACATCCGATCGATGGCCACCCGCGGCCATCTGGGCGGCCTCGCCTGGTCGGCCCCGCAGGCGATCCGGGTCCTGGACGCGGCCGGCTGCGACGTGATCCTGGTCGAGACGGTCGGCGTCGGCCAGTCCGAGGTCGAGATCGCCTCGCAGGCGGACACCAGTGTCGTCCTGCTGGCCCCGGGCATGGGCGACGGCATCCAGGCCGCCAAGGCCGGGATCCTGGAGATCGGCGACGTCTACGTCGTCAACAAGGCGGACCGGGACGGCGCCGACGCCACCGCCCGCGAGCTGAACCACATGCTCGGCCTCGGGGAGGCCCGCGGCCCCGGGGACTGGCGCCCGCCGATCGTGAAGACGGTCGCCGCCCGCTCCGAGGGCATCGACGAGGTCGTCGAAGCGCTGGAGAAGCACCGCGCGTGGATGGAGGAGCACGGCGTCCTCACCGAACGGCGCCGCTCCCGAGCCGCCCGCGAGGTCGAGACGATCGCCGTCACGGCCCTGCGTGAACGCATCGGGGACCTGCACGGCGACCGTCGGCTGAGCACGCTCGCCGAGCGCATCGTCGCCGGCGAACTGGACCCCTACCGGGCGGCGGACGAACTGGTGGCGGGACTGACGCAAGGCTGACGCACGGCTGACGCGGGGCGCCCGGGGCAAGGCGGCGATGCGGACGTCGGTGCGTGTGCGTGTGCGTGGCCGGTGGTCGCGGTCGTGACGCGGTGCGGCCGGGTGGCGTGTCGGCGCGCGCCGGACGCCGGGACGAGTCGACGAGCGCCTCGCAAAAGCACTCGTCGGGCGTCGGGCCGCGCTGATACGGTCGCGTTCATGTTCCTTCTCTTGGCATAGGGCCCGCCTCGGCCCGTGATCGGAGAGCGGCTCACGGCCGCCCCGCTCGCGGCGATCAGGCGTCCCCTTTTCTCCTGCCATGAGTCGAGGAACTCCTCATGTCCGCTTCGCCTGCCGTGCGGCCTTCCTATGCCGTCGTCCTGCGCGTTCCGCACGCCCGCCGTACCTTCGCCGCCGCCCTGACCGGACGGCTGTCGTACGGGATCGTCCCGCTGTCCCTGATGCTCGCCGTGACCCGCTCCTCGGGCTCGTACGCGGTGGCGGGCACCGTGATGGCCTTGTTCGGAGCCACCACCGTCTTCCTGTCGCCGGCCCGGGCGGCCCTCATCGACCGGCACGGGCCACGCCGGGCACTCGTCCCGATGACCGCCGCCTACCTCGCCGTGCTCGTCCTGCTCACCCTGGCCCTGGCGCGCCCGGCCGGTGCCCCGGCTCCGGTGCTGGGCGCCCTGGCCGCCACCGCGGGCGCCTGTGTGCCGCCGCTGGGACCGACCATGCGGGCGGTGTGGGGGAGGCTCACCCCGGACCGCGCCCTGTTGCAACGCGCGTACAGCCTCGACGGGGTCGCCGAGGAACTCCTCTTCGTCACCGGGCCGTTGCTGGTCGGCGTGCTCGTCGGCTTCGCACCGCCGGCCGCGGGGATCCTCGTCGGGGCGGCCCTGATGGCCGGGGGCACGGCCGGGTTCCTGTCGTCGCCGGCCGTGCGGGCGGTGGGACCGGGGAAGGCCACCGTGCGGCGGGCCGGCGGCGGTCTGCGCGGGCTCGGGCGGCCGGTGGCCGCCATCGCGGGCGTGGGGCTGGCGCTGGGCGTGGTCGATCTGCTGGTCGTGGCGTTCGCCGAGCGCCACGGGCACGGGTCCGGCGGGGCGAGCGCCGCCTGGGTGCTGGCCGCGCTGTCGGCCGGCAGCGCCGTCGGCGGGCTGCTCAACGGGGCCGTCACCTGGCGGGCTTCGGCCGGGGCGCGGCTGCCGCTGCTCACGGCGGGGCTCGGGCTGACGTTGTGCGGGGCGGGACTCGCGCCGGGGCTCGGCACCCTGGCCGTCGCCGTCGCGGCCGCCGGGTTCTTCGTGTCACCGGCGATCACCACGGCGTATCTGATCGCCGACGAGATCGCCGCGCCGGAGGCCCGGGTGCGGGCCGGGGCGTGGGTCAACACGGCCGTCAACGCGGGCAGCACGGCCGGTACCGCGATCGCCGGAGCGCTGGCCGGGGGGCTGCCGGTGGCAGCGTGCTTCGCGCTGACCGGAGCGGTGGTGCTGATGACGGCGGCGGCCGTCGCCGGAGGCGCCCGGAGGGGCACGAGCGATCTCGTGCCCCTCGCCTGACGGCCGGCGGGTCGGTCAGCCGGACGGACGGTCGGACGGTCGGTCGGACGCCAGGTCAGTCGTCGAGCTCATGGGTGACCTTGCCCGTGCGTACGTCCACCTGCCACTCGCCGGCCTTGGCGGTGTCCACGCTCCAGACCGTGGCGCGGTCGTCGTCCAGGTCGACGTCGGTCACCGCGCCCTTGGCCGCGACGGCCAGCGCTGCCTCGCGGGCGTCCACGTCCGCGCCCTTCAGCGCGGCGAGGTCCGCACGGGCTTCGCCGGCGTCGTCATCGGCGTCAGCGGAGTCATCGGCGTCCTCGGTGTCGCGGTGGACGCCGAGGACCTTGCCGGTGTCGGGGGAGACGGCGACGGTCTGCTCGACGCCGTCGGCCTGGACGACGTCCACGTGCCAGGTGCCCGCGTCGGCGCCGTCGTCCTCCCGGTCGGCGCCGACGGCGGTGCCCGGCGTGTGCCGCAGCGCAGCCGCGATCACCTCGGCGGCGGTGGCCTTCGAGGAGCTCGCCGTGCTCCCCTCGGCCCGGTCGGCGGCCCGCACCTCGGCCGCGCCGGTTCGCGCCTCGTCGTCCGCGAAGGCGACCGCCGCACCTCCGCCGATCACGACGGACGCGGCGACGGCGGCGATGACGAGCTTGCGCTTCATGGGGTTCCTCCCGATCGGTGTGCTCTCGGCCTGCTTCGGCTTCGACGGGGACCACGCTGCCTGAACGCGGCTGAAGGCAAGCTGAAGCAGCCTGAAGATCACTTCAGGTTCGGTTTGGGACCCTGATGCCATGCGGCTGTTGATCGTGGAGGACGAGAAGCGACTGGCCCGGTCGCTCGCCGGCGGCCTGACCGCCGAGGGCTACGCCGTGGACGTCGTCCACGACGGCCTCGAAGGGCTGCACCGGGCGAGCGAGTCGCCGTACGACCTGGTCATCCTCGACATCATGCTGCCCGGCATGAACGGCTACCGGGTCTGCTCCACCCTGCGCGCCGCCGGCAACGACGTCCCGATCCTCATGCTCACCGCCAAGGACGGCGAGTACGACGAGGCGGAGGGCCTGGACACGGGGGCGGACGACTACCTCACCAAGCCGTTCTCGTACGTCGTCCTGGTCGCCCGCGTGAAGGCGCTGCTGCGCCGGGGCGGACAGGGCACCGGGGCCCCGGCCGTGCACGTCCTGGGCGACCTCAAGGTCGACACCGCCGCCCGGCGGGTGTTCCTGCGGGACGGCGGAACGGAGGTCGAAGCCGCGCTGACCACCAAGGAGTTCGCCGTGCTGGAACAGCTGGTCGTGCGGGCGGGCCAGGTGGTGTCCAAGACCGAGATCCTCGACCACGTCTGGGACTTCGCCTACGACGGCGACCCCAACATCGTCGAGGTGTACGTCAGCGCGCTGCGCCGCAAGCTGGGCGCGGGGCTCATCCGGACGGTGCGCGGCGCCGGGTACCGGCTGGAGCGGCCGGAGGCGGCGCGATGAGCCGCCGGTTCGGGTCCGTGCGGGCCCGGGCGACGCTCGGCGCCACGTTCGTGGTCGCGGTGGCGCTCCTCGCGGCGGGGACGGCCTTGCTGCTGTCGCTGCGCTCCAGTCTGACCGGCCAGGCCGACGGACAGGCGGAACGCTCCGCGCGGACCGTCGCCGCCCAGCTGGCCCTCGGTACGCCCTACGACAAGCTCTCCTCGCTGGACGACGACGAGCGGGTGGTCCAGGTCGTCGACGCGAACGGCGGGCAGGTCGCCGCCACCGAGGACCTGGAGCGGATCAGCGGCGCCGGGCCGAGCGTGCCGCGGGCGCAGGAGGACACCGCGGACGACCCCTCGGAGGAACCGGGACAGGAGGCGGGGGAGGAAGCGGGGGAGAAGCCCGGGGAGGACGGCGGGGAGGAGGGCGCGAGCGGCGGCCTCGGCGACGACTCCGCAGAGGACTCGCCCGAACCCGGCGAGATCGGCGACGAGACCCGCTTCGGCGACGGCTCCGCGACCGTCGACGGCGACACGGCCGACTACCGATTCGCCGCCGTGGACGTCCGGGATCCGAAGAAGGGCCTGCTCACCGTGTACGCGGGTGCGTCCCTGGCGGCTGAGCAGAGCGCCGTGCGCACCGCGCTCACCGTCATGCTGATCGGCTTCCCGCTGCTGCTCGCCGTGGTCGCGGGAGTGACCTGGCTGGTCACCCGGCGGGCGTTGCGCCCGGTCGAGGACATCCGCCGGGAGATGGCCGCGATCACGGCCGCCGCCGAGCTGACCCGGCGGGTGCCCGAGCCGGACACCCACGACGAGGTCGCCCGGCTCGCCCGTACGACGAACGAGACGCTGGCCGCGCTGGAGACCTCCGTGGAGCGTCAGCGCCGGTTCGTCGCCGACGCCTCGCACGAACTGCGCAGCCCCATCGCCTCGCTGCGCACCCAACTCGAAGTGGGTGTCGCGCACCCCGGGCTGCTGGATGTGCCGGGCGCGGTCGAGGACACCGTACGGCTCCAGCGGCTGGCCGCCGACCTGCTGCTGCTCGCCCGGCTGGACGCGGGGGAGGGGCCGGTGGCCGGCGCGCGGGTGGATCCGGCGGCGCTGGCCCGGGAGGAGGCGGCCGGGCGGCCGGAGGTGACGGTGGTGGTGGAGCCGGGGGAGACGGGGCCCGGTGAGGTGGCCGGATCGCGGGGGCAACTGGGGCGGGTGCTGGCCAACCTGCTCGACAACGCGCACCGGCACGCCCGTTCGGCCGTCACCGTGACCGTGCGGGGGGCGGACGGGCAGGTCGTCGTCGAGGTCGCCGACGACGGGGACGGGGTGCCCGAGGCGGACCGGGAGCGGATCTTCGAGCGGTTCGTACGGCTCGACGACGCCCGCGGCCGTGACGACGGCGGGGCGGGCCTCGGCCTGGCGATCGCCCGCGACGTGGCCGTCCGGCACGGTGGCACGCTCACGGTCCGCCGGACGCCGACAGGCGGAGCCCTGTTCGAGCTCCGCCTGCCGACCGTCTGAACCCGATCACCCGGACCGATCACCCGGACCGATCGCCTGAACCGATCGGTCGCCGGGAGTTCCTCACGGGCGTCCCCGCTGCCCGCGGAGGTGTTCCGCGACGGGCTTCAGGGCCTGGGACAACTCTGTCGTGGCATCGGGGGCGAGGAGGTCGATGAAGTGCCGCCGCACGGACTCCACATGATGGGGAGCGACCTTCTGCATCGTCTCCAGGCCGTGCTCGGTCAGGACCGCGTACAGGCCGCGGCGGTCGGACTCGCAGTTCTCACGGCGCACCAGGTTGGCGCTCTCCATGCGGGTGATCTGGTGCGAGAGACGGCTCTTGGACTGGAGGGTGGCGGACGCGAGGTCGCTCATCCGCATCCGGACGCCCTCCGACTCGGAGAGGTTCACCAGGATCTCGTAGTCGTTCATGGTCAGGCCGAACGGTTGGAGATCCTTTTCGAGCTGGTACGTCAACAGCCTGTTGACCTCCAGGTGGGTGCGCCAGGCGCACTGCTCCGCATCGGTCAGCCAGCGCGTGGCCGTTTCGGTCTCCATAATTGAAGTCTACCTAAAATGTTGAAAGGCGAACTAGTGAGGGCGGTGTGACGGTGCGCACGCGTTCGATGTCACACTCCGCAGACTACCGCTCACAGCCCGAAGCGACGCTGGAGGTCCCCCAGCTGTCCGGGAAGGCGCGGTGCGCCGGTTTGCGCGCCGGGGCCGCCCCGCCCACCGGGGACGCCGCCCCCGCCGGGCACTCCCGGCTCGTGCGGAACCGCCCCCGTCGCCTGCTCGGCCATGAGCAGCTCGGTCGACTGGAGCAGCACCGTCCCGGCCCCCACGAACTCGAACTGGTGCTCCTCGCCGGAAGCCCCTCCGAGGCCTGTCAGCGCACGTAGACCGCCCATCAGGCCGGTCATGTACCCGTGGTCGTAGTGATGGCACGGGGAGGGGCAGTCGGCCCAGCCGACGAGCGCCTGCGGATCGACCCGGATCGGCGGCTCCATGAACACCACCGGGCCGTTAGATGCCGCGACGAACTTGCCGGTTCCGATCAGCGTGAGAAATCCCGGCACGATCGACTGCTTGAGCGACAGAGTTGGCTGAAAAGCGAGCAGATTGCCCGAGCGAATGGTCAGGTTGCCGTCGTCGAGGTCGTACGAATTCACGTCGAAGGCCCGGTCGGCGAGGAGCATCTTGCCCGAGCCCTCCGCCACGACCCAGTCGCTGGCGTGCAGAGGCGAATGGAATGAAGTGCGCACCAGACGGTCCAGTCGGCCGTGTCCGATGCCGTTGAAGTCGATCGACCCGTAGTAGGCGATCATCTTCCCCTTCTGGAGGAACCACTGGCTCCCCTTGAGCTCCACGCAGAAGGTGTAGCTGTTCACGTTGTCGTCGACCGGCAAGGTCATCGGGTCGTGCACCGTCGGGCCGCCGCCCGGAGCCCCGTACATGCTCACAGCTTCTCCTCCGACGCCTGGACGTACACCGCACCGCTGCCGCTCAGCTCCAGCTGGAACGCCTCGCCGGAGCCCCGGCCCACCATGTCCCGCCAGCCCAGCGCGGTCGACAGCTTGTTGCGGACGTCGCCGTGGTGGGCGACATAGGCCTGGGGGTCGACATGGACCGGGCGCTGCGGGGTGATCGGCACCTCGAAGACGCCGCCGTGGGCCATCACGGCGACGGCGCCGTGCCCCTGGAGGGTGGTGGTGAACAGGCCCTGCCCGCTGACCTGGCCGCGGACCATGCCCATGACCCCGCCCTGGGAGCCCAGGAACATCGTGCCCTGCTGGAGGGTGCCCTCGAAGGCGAGCAGCCGGTCCGCCTCGACGTACAGCGTGTCGCCGGTGAGCCGGATCACCTGGACGTGGTGGCCCCCGTGCCCGAAGAGGACCGTGCCGCTGCCCTCGACGGTCATCAGGGGGGTGTCCTCGTTGGCGAGCCGCCGCCCGATCATGGACATCACCCCGCCCTGCCCGCCCTGGACGTTCGGGGTGAAGGCCACCTCGCCGCGGTAGGCGAGCATGGCGCCGCGCTGGCTGAAGAGCCGTTGGCCGGGGACGACCGTCGCCTCGACCATCTTGGAGTTGATCTCGCGGAAGGTCATCTCACACATCCCCCGCGATCGTGTTGCGCTCGCTCGGCTGGACGTACACCAGGCCGTCCCCCTCGAACCGGATCTGGAAGGCCTCGCCGCCGCCCTCACCCATGAACGTGCGGAAGGTCACACCGGACTGGAAGGTCTGCCGGACGTTGCCCTGGTGCGCGACATAGGCTCCGGGGTCGACGGTCAGCGGGTACTGCGGACTGACCCGCAGCACCACGGCCGGCCCGTCCGAGGTGATGGCCGCCTGGCCGGTGCCCTCGACGGTCGTCGTGAACAGTCCGTTGCCCTGGGTCGCGCCGCGCAGACCGGTGAAGCTCGTCCCGGTCCTGAGTCCGGCGTCGGTCGCGAGCAGGTTGCTCGACTCGACGTAGAGCTTGTCCCCCTGGAGCTGCACGAGATTGATCTCGGAGGCACGATCGGCCAGCCAGCACGTGCCCTGCCCCCTCACCTCCATCATGGTCATCTGCTCGCCGGTGAGCCGCCGGGTGACCATCCCCCGGATGCCCTCACCGCCGCCGCTGAGCTTTTTGAACGCCATCTGCCCGTCGTACGCGACCATCGAGCCGTTCTTCGCCTTCACGGCGTCCCCGGTCACGTCGACGGCGAGCACTTTGCTGCCTTGCAGTCGAAACATCGCCACGCTGCGAAAGGTATCGGCCGTACGGGTGCGTCGAACAGCACCCGGGGGTGGAGAACGACCCTGAACGCACCCTTAGGTGGACCGTTTGCCACAATGGGCGAACGCTTGTGCGTGCATTCACAAACCGACCTGTTCGTCGCCGTACCTCCCCCCGAAGGTGACTCGTGGACCTGAAGACAGCCTCCGCCCTCCGCCGCCTGCGCCTGGTCTCCGCCCCCGAGGCCGTTTCCTTCCTTCTGCTGCTGGTCTGCTCGGTGCTGAAGCGGACCACGGACTTCAACGCGGTGCCCGTGATGGGCATGGTCCACGGCGTGCTGTTCGTCCTGTACGTGCTCTTCTGGGCGGACGCCTGGAACCGCGCGAAGTGGTCCCTGAAGACCGCGGCCCTCTACTTCGTCCTGTCGGTCCTGCCGACCGGCGGCTTCTTCGCCGAGCGCAGGCTGCGCCGTGAGGCCGAGGACGCGGTCATCGCCTCCCGCGCCCGCCGGGAAACGGTGGCGAAGGCATGATCGTCGCGTTCTCCGTCACGCCGCTGGGTGTCGGCGAGGACGTCGGTGACTACGTCGCCGACGCCGTCCGGGTCGTCCGCGCGTCCGGCCTCCCGAACCGCACCGACGCCATGTTCACCTCCATCGAGGGCGAATGGGACGAGGTCATGGACGTCGTCAAGCGCGCCGTCGCCGCCGTCGAGGAACGGGCTCCCCGGGTCTCGCTGGTCCTGAAGGCGGACATCCGCCCCGGTGTGACGGACGGCCTGACCTCCAAGGTGGAGACGGTGGAACGGCATCTGGGGGACCGCTCGGCCTAGCGGGCGGGACGGTGACGGAACACCTGTTTGAGCAGTCGCTCCAACGGGTGATATCGGATGGGGTTTTCGGCCGGTGCCGCCTGGCTAATGTCTCCCGAGGCCGATCAAGTTCCGCGCGGTGGCGTGGCATTGAAGGGGAGTGTGCGGTGGCAGGGCGGCGCGGACCGGGACTGGTCGGCAGGGCGGTCACGGCGCTCCTGGTGGCGGCATCGCTGTCGGTGGTCTGCGTGGGGGAGGTGCCCAGGGCGTCCGCGTGCGCACTCGCCCGCGGCGAACTGACCGTGGACGACCTGCCCGCCGGCTCGTCCGTCCTCGACTGCCGCGCCGTCGGCCGGGTGGTCACCCACGAGGGCGCCGGGGTGGCGGTGCCCGAACCCGGCACGACGGTCAGCGTCGACGCGCTCACGGCGGACGGCTCGGCGCACGGTTTCACCCTGACGGTCGCCGCCGACGGAACGGTCTCCTACGTCTACGAGGAGGCCCATGAGGTGGCCCACGAGGCGACCCGTGCGGCGGCGGCCGCGTCCAGGGCCCGCGCCGACGCCCCCGCCCCCTGTGCCGACGGCGCCTACTCCACCGCGGGCCGCAAGGAGTACGGCACGTACGAGTGGTTCATCGGCGACGGGCCCCTGCCGGGCCGGTTGTCCCACGCCGAGGGCCGGCGGGCCTTCGAGGACGCCATCGCCACCATCACCACCAGCCGCAACGACTGCGGCTACGACGACACGGTCAAGGCGAAGGCCAGGTTCCTGTCGAGCACCGGCAACGAGGCCGGCATCGACCGCGCGGCCCGCTGCACCCGCCGGGACGGTCTGAGCGTGTGGGACGCGGGCGACATCGGCGGCGAGGCCGTCGCGACGACCTGCTCCTGGAGCCGTCCGGTGCCCGACGGACCCGAGGAACTGCTCGAGGCCGACGTCCGCTTCAACACCCATGACTTCCCGTTCACGAACCGTCCGTCCGGCGCCTGCACGCACGCGTACGACATCCGCAGCGTCGCCACGCACGAGGCCGGGCACGTCTTCGGCCTCGGCCACTCCGGCGCCGGACACGAGAACCTGACCATGTACGCGAACTCCTTCGCCTGCTCCACGGACGCCCGCACCCTCGGCAAGGGCGACGTCCTCGGCCTGCGCAGCCTCTACTGAGCGTCGCCCGACACCAGCGCCATCCCCAGCGGCGTCCGCTCGTACAGCACCTGGTGGCCGTAGCGCCGGGACACCAGCAGCCCGGAATCGCGCAGCACCGTCAGGTGGGCGGAGACCGAGGACGGGGCGAGACCGAGCCGGTGGGCGAGGGCGGAGGTGGTCGCCGGATCGTCGAGCGCGCCGAGCACCCGGGCCCGGCCCCGGCCCAGCAGCCGGACGAGCGCCGCGGGGGAGGGGGCGGTGGTGTCGGTCCACAGGCCGCCGATGCCCCGCGCCGGGTACACCAGCGTCGGCTGCCACGGAGGGTCGAAGCCGCTCACGACGTCCGGCCACGAGAACACGCTCGGCATCAGCACCAGCCCCTGCCCGCCCAGGTGCCGCTCGTGCTCGCCGTTCGAGTCGACGGTCAGGGTCCCGGCCCGCCAGCCGCAGCGCCGGTTGATCTCCGGCAGCAGCCCGCCCAGGCCCACCTCGGCCAGCCGCCGGGAGTGGAAGGCGACATCCGCCTCCAGCAGGGCGCGCAGCCGGGGCCAGTCCGGTGCGAGCAGGATGTGCCAGATCTCCTCCAGTACACCGGTCAGCTCCCGGATCATCCGCTCCGGATCCGCAAGCCAGGCCCGGCCTCGAGGCGAGTCCAGTGCGCCGGGGGTGTCCGCGAGCGAGCGGGCGGTGTCCGCGAGGGCTGCCTCGGGGTCGGCGGCCCGGACCGCGGCGAGCTCCTCCTCGAACCCGGCCGCGGGCCCGACCGGCGGTGGGCACAGCCAGTCGGGGGAGTGCCCCCGGCGCGGCATCAGCAGCCACAGACCGGTCAGGTCGAGCGCCTCCGCGGCGGTACGGATCCGGCGCAGCCAGGGCGCGTGGTAGCCGTGCCGGTCGGGCCGCTTGAGGGTGCGCGCGACCTCCTGCGCCTCCCACAGCGGGGACACGGCGAAGCGGCAGCGCAGGAAGTCGTCCTCCCCGAAATGCAGGTACGACGGCACGACCTCACCTCTCGAACATTCGGCGGTGACCGAAACACTAGGGCCTGCGTGGTCCGCCGAGCACGCTGCTGCCATGTCAGAAGTCACGACGCCCTCCACGCCCTCCACGCCCGCGACACCGGCGACACCCACGACCGGGACGCCCGCCGCCGGCTACCTGCGCGTCTTCGCCGTCCGTGAGTTCCGGGCCGTCTTCGCCGCCCATCTGCTGTCCATGCTCGGCGTGATCGTCGCCGAGATCGCGCTGTCCGTCCTCGTCTACGACCTGACCGGCTCACCGCTGATGAGCGCCCTGGCCTGGGCCCTCGGCTTCCTGCCCTACGTCGTCGGCGGCACCCTGCTCGCCGGGGTCGCCGACCGCTTCCCGGCCCGGCGCGTGCTCGTGGGCTGCGACCTGGTGTGCGCGGTGTGCGTGGTACCGATGACGGCGCAGGGCGCGCCCCTCGCCGTGCTGCTCGCCCTGCGCTGCTGTCTCGCCGTGGTCTCGCCGATCTTCGCGGGCACCCGGATGGCCACCCTCGCGGACATCCTCGGCGACGGCGACCTGTTCGTCCTCGGCCGCTCCCTGCTGCGCATCACCGCGCAGAGCGCGCTGCTCGTCGGCTTCGGACTCGGCGGGCTGCTGCTCACCGTCGCCTCCCCGCGCCAGGCGCTGCTCGTCACCGTCGGCACCTTCCTCGCCTCCGCCGCGCTGCTGCGGCTCGGTACCCGCCGCCGCCCGGCCCGGGCCGGGACCGGCGGCGCCCTGGTCACGGACTCCCTCAAGGGCGCCCGGCAGATCCTCGCCGACCGGCGCGTACGGGCGCTGCTGCTGCTCTTCTGGGTGCCGCCGGCCTTCACGGTCGCCCCGGAGGCGCTGTCCGCGCCCTACGCCGACGGCCTGGGCGTCGGCCCCACCGGCCTCGGGCTGCTGATGTGCGCGCTGCCGGTCGGCGCGATCGCCGGCGAGTTGTACGCGGGCTCCCGGCTGCGCCCGGTCACCCGTGAGCGCATCGCGCTGCCGCTCGTCTGTGTGACCCTGCTGCCTTACCTCGGCTACGCCCTCCACCCCGGCCTCGCCGTCTCGCTGCTCCTGCTGGTGGTCTCGGGCGCCGGGTCGGCGTACACCCTCGGCCTCGACCAGTGGATCGTCCGGGACGTGCCCGAGGAGCTGCGCGGACGGGCCATGACACTGCTCACCGCCGGGCTCATGACGTTCCAGGGAGTCGGCATGACGCTCGCCGGGGTGGCCGCGGAGCTGGTGGGTGTGGCGGCCGCGGTCGCGGGGGCCGGAGTGCTGGGGACGGTCTGCTGCGTCCTGTCCGCCCTGGAGGTCCGGCGGACCGAAGGCCGAGACGGGGCTGACCACGATATGACCGGCCGGTAAGGTCTGGAGGCGTGCCGAAACCGCCCAGTCTCCCGTTCGACCCCATCGCCCGCGCCGACGAGCTCTGGAAACAGCGCTGGGGGAACACGCCGTCCATGGCCGCGATCACCTCGATCATGCGCGCGCACCAGATCCTGCTCGCCGAGGTGGACGCCGTGGTCAAGCCGTACGGCCTGACGTTCGCACGCTTCGAGGCGCTGGTGCTGCTCACCTTCTCCAAGGAGGGCGAGCTGACCATGTCGAAGATCGGCGAGCGGCTCCAGGTGCACCCCACCTCGGTGACGAACACCGTCGACCGCCTGGTGAAGTCGGGCCTGGTCGCCCGGCGCCCCAACCCCAACGACGGCCGCGGCACCCTCGCCGTCATCACCGACAAGGGCCGGGAGGTCGTCGAGGAGGCCACCCGCGACCTGATGGCGATGGACTTCGGTCTCGGGGTGTACGACGCGGAGGAGTGCGGGGAGATCTTCGCGATGCTCCGGCCGCTGCGGGTCGCCGCACAGGACTTCGACGAGGAGTGACCCGGCTCCGGCAGGGGTGACCCGGGGCAAGATCTCCCGGAACGGGTCGTTACGCTCGTCGGCATGAAGAAGAGCGTGCTGACCCGCTACCGCGTCCTGGCCTATGTCACCGGTGTGCTGCTGGTCCTGCTGTGCCTGGGCATGATCGCCAAGTACGGCCTGGACGTCGACGGGGCCGCGGACTTCACCCGCGTCGTCGCCATCGCGCACGGCTGGCTCTACGTCCTCTACCTGGTCTTCGCCTTCGACCTGGGCTCCAAGGCGAAGTGGCCGGTGGGCAAGCAGCTGTGGGTGCTGCTCGCCGGGACCGTCCCGACCGCCGCCTTCTTCGTGGAGCGCAGGATCAGCCGTGAGCTGGAGGGCCGGGTCGCCGACGAGGCTCCCGTGGCCGCCAAGGCCTAGATCCGGCGCCGATTCCGGAGTCGAATCCGACGCCGGTTCCCGCACCGATCCCGCCGCCGTACCCGTGCCGCACGCGCGCGTGTACGGCGGTTTCGGCCTTCGGACACGCACGGTTACCAGGATGTCCTACCGATAGCCATCGACATTTACTTGGACGTCCTAGTAAATTTGAGGCATGGACGCTGACGCCATCGAGGAGGGCCGCCGTCGCTGGCAGGCCCGGTACGACGCTTCGCGCAAGCGTGAGGCCGACTTCACCACGCTCTCCGGGGACCCCGTGGAGCCGGCGTACGGGCCCCGGCCCGGTGACACGTACGACGGCTTCGAGCGGATCGGCTGGCCCGGGGAGTACCCCTTCACGCGCGGCCTGTACCCGACCGGCTACCGGGGGCGCACGTGGACCATCCGGCAGTTCGCCGGGTTCGGCAACGCCGAGCAGACCAACGAGCGCTACAAGATGATCCTGGCCAACGGCGGCGGAGGGCTGTCCGTGGCCTTCGACATGCCCACGTTGATGGGGCGCGACTCCGACGACCGGCACGCGCTGGGCGAGGTCGGGCACTGCGGGGTCGCCATCGACTCGGCCGCCGACATGGAGGTCCTGTTCAAGGACATCCCGCTGGGTGACGTCACGACCTCCATGACGATCAGCGGGCCGGCCGTACCGGTCTTCTGCATGTACCTCGTCGCCGCCGAACGGCAGGGCGTCGACCCGGGCCTCCTCAACGGCACACTCCAGACGGACATCTTCAAGGAGTACATCGCCCAGAAGGAGTGGCTCTTCCAGCCCGAGCCGCATCTGCGTCTCATCGGCGACCTGATGGAGTACTGCGCGGCCGGCATCCCCGCCTACAAGCCGCTGTCCGTCTCCGGCTACCACATCCGTGAGGCCGGCGCGACGGCCGCGCAGGAGCTGGCCTACACGCTGGCGGACGGCTTCGGGTACGTGGAGCTGGGGCTCAGCCGCGGTCTCGACGTGGACGTGTTCGCACCCGGGCTGTCCTTCTTCTTCGACGCGCACGTCGACTTCTTCGAGGAGATCGCCAAGTTCCGCGCGGCGCGCAGGATCTGGGCGCGCTGGATGCGGGACGTCTACGGGGCGAAGTCCGAGAAGGCGCAGTGGCTGCGCTTCCACACCCAGACCGCCGGGGTCTCGCTGACCGCCCAGCAGCCGTACAACAACGTGGTGCGTACGGCCGTGGAAGCCCTCGCGGCGGTGCTCGGGGGGACCAACTCGCTGCACACGAACGCCCTGGACGAGACCCTCGCGCTGCCGAGCGAGCAGGCGGCGGAGATCGCGCTGCGCACCCAGCAGGTGCTGATGGAGGAGACCGGCGTCGCCAACGTCGCCGACCCGCTGGGCGGTTCCTGGTACGTCGAGCAACTGACGGACCGGATCGAGGCCGACGCCGAGAAGATCTTCGAGCAGATCAGGGAGCGGGGGCTGCGGGCCCACCCCGACGGGCGGCACCCGATCGGGCCGATCACCTCCGGGATCCTGCGCGGGATCGAGGACGGCTGGTTCACCGGGGAGATCGCGGAGTCGGCCTTCCGGTACCAACAGGCTGTGGAGAAGGGCGAGAAGCGGGTCGTCGGCGTCAACGCGCACACCGGGTCGGTGACCGGGGACCTGGAGATCCTGCGGGTCAGCCACGAGGTGGAGCGGGAGCAGGTGCGGGCGTTGGGCGCCCGCAGGGCCGCCCGGGACGAGACGGCCGTGCGGGGCGCGCTCACCGCCATGCTGGGCGCCGCCCGTGACGGCTCCAACATGATCGGGCCGATGCTGGACGCGGTGCGGGCCGAGGCGACGCTGGGCGAGATCTGTGACGTGCTGCGGGACGAGTGGGGGGTGTACACCGAGCCCGCGGGGTTCTAGACGGCGCAGGCAGGGGCGTCGGCGGGGGCGGGGGCGTCGGCGGCCCCCGCCCTCAGACGTGTTCGCCGGGGAGCTCCTCGGACGCGCCGGTGTCCTCGGACGGGCCGGTCGTCGCGGTCAGGCCCAGGAGCAGGACCCGGGTGAAACTGCGTACCCATTCCTCGTCCGCGGGTTCCGCGCTGACCAGGGTGCGGTGGACCACCGCACCCGCCACGACGTCGAAGATGAGGTCGACCGTGCGGGCGGCCTCGGCCGGGTCGGCCTGCGGGGGGAGTTCACCGCGCGCCTGGGCGCGGGCGCGGCCCTCCAGCACCAGGTCCTTCTGCGGGTCGACGATGGAGGCGCGGATGCGCTCGCGCAGGGCGTCGTCGCGGGTGGACTCGGCGACGGCCGCCATCAGGCCGCTCTTGGCCTCGGGTCGGGCCAGGATCGCCGCGAACTGCAGGACCACACCCTCGATGTCGGCGGCGAGGCTGCCCCGGTCGGGGAGTTCGAGCTCACCGAAGAGTTCCGCGACCGCGTCGACGACCAGTTCGTTCTTGCCGGCCCAGCGGCGGTAGAGAGTCGTCTTGGCGACCCCGGCGCGCGTCGCCACATCCCCCAGCGTCAGCTTGGACCAGCCCAGCTCGACCAGCGCCTCCCGGGTCGCGGCCAGGATCGCCGTGTCGGCCGCGGCGCTGCGCGGACGGCCCGTACGACAGGCGGGGGTGCGGATCTGCATTCCCCGACCATAACCGGCGGTTTGTCATGGGCTTCCGTGAGGGAGATCACCGAGGCGGGGTGTTGCGGAGGCACTCGGTGCCATTACGCTACGACTCGTAGCGAAAGCTCGCGCGGGGCGTGCGCGGGCCGCCTTCCGGGCAGGGTGCGGGGTGGGGACCCCGGCGCTCATGTTCGGGATGTTCGGGACGTATTCGGAACGCTTTTCACGCAGGCGCGCGGACGGGGGAGGATAGACGCATGCAGCCACGGAACATGTCCATGAGCGGAGTCGTCGACCTCGCCGCGGTGAAGGCGGCCCAGGAGGCCAAGGCGAAGGCGGAGCAGACGCGCGCCGAAACGGCACGGCAGGGCGGCGCGGGGGCCGTCTCCCCGGCCGATCTCGTCATCGACGTCGATGAGGCGGGCTTCGAGCGGGAGGTCCTTCAGCGGTCCGCCGAGGTGCCCGTCGTCATCGACTTCTGGGCCGAGTGGTGCCAGCCCTGCAAGCAGCTGAGCCCCGTACTGGAGCGCCTCGCCGTCGAGTACAACGGCCGCTTCCTGCTCGCCAAGGTCGACGTCGACGCCAATCAGATGCTGATGCAGCAGTTCGGGGTGCAGGGCATCCCGGCCGTCTTCGCGGTCGTCGCCGGACAGGCGCTGCCGCTCTTCCAGGGAGCCGCCGGCGAAGCGCAGATCCGGCAGACCCTCGACCAGTTGGTGCAGGTCGCCGAGCAGCGGTTCGGGCTCACCGGCCTGACCGTCGACGCCGACGCCGAGCCGGGCGCCGTGGACGCGGTCGAGGCCGAGCCCGTCGGGCCGTACGACGCGCTGCTCGAAGCCGCCGTGCAGGCGCTGGACGCCGGTGACTTCGGCGGTGCCGTGCAGGCGTACCGCAACGTGCTCGCCGACGACCCGGGCAACAGCGAGGCCAAGCTCGGGCTCGCGCAGGCCGAGTTGCTCCAGCGGGTGGGCGGTATGGACCCGCAGCAGGTGCGCAAGGACGCCGCCGACAAGCCGGAGAACGCGGCGGCGCAGATCGCCGCGGCCGACCTGGATCTGGTGGGCGGTCATGTCGAGGACGCCTTCGGACGGCTCATCGACACCGTGCGGCGCACGGCCGGTGACGACCGGGAAGCCGTACGGCTGCGGCTGCTCGAACTGTTCGAGGTGGTAGGGCCGGACGACCCCCGGGTCGCGGCGGCCCGGCGAGCGCTGGCGCGCGCCCTGTTCTGATCCGGCGGAAGCCGGGTTCTGACCAGTCACTAAACGTCAGAGCCCGTGGTGTCGGAGTGAAAGTTCTGCCGATGTGGTTCCTCTGCGGCCGCGCTTTACCAAATCTTGGTAATCGCGGCCGCTGTTACTGCAAGTAAGACTTGGGCGTTGTTCTGTCGGATTCTGTCCAGCGATCAACAGCTTTGTCCCCGGCGTCGGAGACACCCTGTGTTGCCGGTCGAGACCTATGGGTCGTTGTTCGGTTATCCGGCCGTTACTAGCGAGTAACGAACCCCCTTGTGCGGGCGGCGAGAATGCACCACGATCGGCCACGCTCGGTCCAATCCCGTACCCCGACAGCCGGTTGGGTCAACGGGTTTTCCTGGGTCCCCACCGAGCAGAGCCGACGGCAGTGGAGTCGGCTCTCGGACAGGGGGGTCTTCGCTGCGGTGAAGCCTGTCCAGCAAGGTTGTGCGTGATGCGTGTCAGGCGCGACCAGTGGTTGTCGCTCGGGGGTGATCGCCGGTGATCGGTGCGCGGTTCGCGCCTCCGAGACAGGCGCTCCCCTTCCCGAGGACGTAGCACTTCTCCCATCCCTGCCCGGCTGAGCCGCCGTCCGAGGGGGCTCACGGGATCAGGAGATGTACGTCCGAGAAGGAGGAAATATGGAGTCCCAGGTGCGTGGCGGGACCAGATGGAAGCGCTTCGCTGTGGTCATGGTGCCCAGCGTCGCCGCTACGGCATGTATAGGTGTCGCCCTCGCGCAGGGTGCACTGGCCGCGTCGTTCAGCGTGTCCGGTCAGTCGTTCAAGGTGACGGCCGACAAGCTCGAAGGCACGGGCTTCTCGCAGTACGGCGCGATCGACTCGGGTTACACCCTCGACGGCAAGAAGACGGCTCACGCCGTTGCCGTCTCGGCGTTCAAGAGCGCCTCGATCACGAACATGTGCCAGTCCGTGGTCACCCCGAACATCCCGCTGCTCGGTTCCGTCAGCCTCACGCTGAAGGCGGGCGGCGGCGGTAAGCCGGTCGAGGCGGAGAACCTCTACATCGACGTCGAGGACCTGAGCGCGGACGCCGTGTTCAAGGGCATCGACATCGGTGTGGCCGCGAAGGACGCCAACAAGGGTCCGGGCCTCAAGAGCGGTGACACGGCCAACCCGTACGGGTTCGCCCAGCAGGCGGACTCCGCCACGCTGACCGACGTGAAGCAGACGGCGTGGGCCACCACCGCCGGAACCTTCAAGCTCAGCGGCCTCAAGATGTCGCTGTCGACGGGTGTCAAGGAGTGCTACTAAGCACTCTCTGACGGGCGGGGGGGCCGGTGGCGCCCCCGCCCGTCCAGTCTGAAGCCCGGGGCTTCACCAGCACTTCGACCCACCACCACAGAAACGCCGCACCAGGGAGCTGTTTTCCATGAGCGCCGAGACCCCTGTCGCCCCCGGTCAGTTCACCCGCCGGAGGCAGCAGTTCCGCGCCTGGCGGGGCACCAGGCCGTTCTGGGCGGGCTTGTTCGTCCTCCTCGCCGGCTTCCCCATCGCCTACTTCCCTTACGCGCACCTCCAGGTGGGCCACCTGACGCTGGCGATGGCCACCACCGCGGGCGCGGGGTCGCTGATCATCGGCGTGCTGCTGGGCGTTCTGGGCATCAGTCTGTGGTTCCAGAAGCACGTACAGGTCTTCGCGGGAGTCGCGGCGATCCTGCTCGGTCTGGTCTCCATCCCGGTGTCGAACCTGGGCGGCTTCCTCATCGGCTTCCTGTTCGCGCTGATCGGCGGGGCGATGGCCGTGTCCTGGGTACCGGGCGCACCGCCCGCCCGGGCTCCGGGGCCGGAAGCCGGCGCGACCGCCGGAGGCGCCCCCGAGGGCGCGTTCCCCGCACCTCCCGCCGACGCGGGCGACCTCACCGAGAACCCGTACAGCACGGGCCCGGCCCCCACCGTGAAGCCGTCCTTCACGAAGGACGACCACGGGGCGGGCGAGCCGCACGATCTGCACGATCTGTCAGGAACGAGCCCGGCCAACGGGGCGAACGGGAGGCACAGTGCCGGCTGACGAGGTTTCCACCGGGAGCGATGTGGACGCTGCCCGCGTGAGAACCACCGGGCCGCGGCACGCGGCACCCAAGAAGCCGATCTTCACCAGGTTCCACATGCCGGCCGGCAAGGCGATAGCCCTGGCGGCCATGCCGACGGCGGTCCTGATGGGCATGGGGTTCACGCCGACCCTCGCCAACGCCGAGGACCAGCCGGCGTCCAAGAGCCTCACGATCGACGAGTACAAGGACTGTGTGGCGGCCCTGGAGGGCGCGGACGCCTCCGCGTCGGCCTCCCCGTCGCCGTCCGCCTCGGCGAGCGCGAGCGAATCGGCCGACGACTCCAAGGACGACTCCAAGGACGACTCGAAGGACACGTCGAGCGGCTCGGGCGACACGGGTGACTCCGGTTCGTCGGATTCAGGTTCCGACGACACGGCAGAGCCCGCTCCCGCCGCGTCCTCGGCGGCCGCCGCGCCCGACAAGTCGTCGACGTCCGGTGACACCGCGACGGCGAGCCCCTCGGCCTCCGCGACGGACAAGAACGTCCTGGAGACCATCGGCGACGCCATCACGGACCTCTTCGACGGCAACGACTCCGCCGCGACGGCCGGTTCGAGCCCGTCTCCGTCGGCTTCGGCCTCGGAGTCGGCGCCGTCCGGCGACTCGTCGGCGGACTCCGGCTCGGGCTCCTCGGACGACTCGGGCTCCTCCGGCTCCGGCAAGGACTCGTCCGGCACTACCAAGGACACCACCGACGCCGTCACCGACACGGTGAAGGACACCGTCAAGGACACCGCCGACGAGGCCGAGGACACCGCGAAGGACACCGAGGAGGCCGCCGAGGACGCCACGGCCTCGCCGAGTCCCTCGGAGAGCGCCACCACGGACGCCGACGACTGCCCCGCCGCCACGGACGACGAGGGCGGCATCGACAACAAGATCCGGCTGCCCGACGACCCCTGGTACCTGAACGCCAGTTCGCTGCTCCTCAAGGGCGCCGACTACCAGGGCATCGTCAAGGTGAAGACCGCCAACGGCACGGTCAAGGAGGTGCTGAAGTACGTCATCTCCGACGGCACCGACATCGGCGACCTGCACCAGACGGTGGACGACAAGCAGTCCGGCAAGACGTACCACGTACAGGCGGGCAAGGGCACCACGTCCACCATCCGTGACGGCGACACGATCATGTACACGGAGAGCATCTCCGGCAACCTGTTCGGCCTGATACCCATCACGTTCAGCCCGAAGAGCCCGCCGCCGCTGAACATCCCGCTGATCTACTTCACCAACGTGAAGGTCCAGCAGGCGGGCCAGCTCGGCGGCACGCTGACCGTCCCCGGCCTGCACCAGTTCACGACCGGCTGAGCAGTACCGGCCGATCGTCCCCAGACCCGTCCGGGAGCCGCAACAACGCTGAGGGCGCCCCCTGTTCCACAGGGGGCGCCCTCAGCGCCGTACAAGCCGCCTCGGGCGGCCGGGGTCACCCCGCTCAGTCGCGGGAGCCGCCACCGAGGTGGTGGACACGGAGCATGTTGGTGGTGCCGGGCACGCCGGGGGGCGAGCCGGCGGTGATGATGACGATCTCGCCCGGGTTGAAGCGGTTGATCTTGGCGATCTGCTGGTCGACCATGTCGACCATCTCGTCGGTGCTGTTCACGAACGGCACGATGTGCGACTCGACACCCCAGCTGAGCGCCAGCTGGTTGCGGGTGCCCTCGTCGGTGGTGAAGGCGATGATCGGCTGGGAGGCGCGGTAGCGCGAGAGCCGACGGGCGGTGTCGCCGGACTGGGTGAAGGCCACCAGGCCCCGGCCGCCCAGGAAGTCGGAGATCTCGCACGCGGCGCGCGCGATCGAACCACCCTGGGTGCGCGGCTTCTTGCCCGGCACGAGCGGCTGGAGCCCCTTGCTGAGCAGCTCCTGCTCGGCCGCGGTGACGATCTTCGACATCGTCTTCACGGTCTCGATCGGGTACGCGCCCACGCTCGACTCGGCGGACAGCATGACCGCGTCCGCGCCGTCCAGGATCGCGTTGGCCACGTCGGAGGCCTCGGCGCGGGTCGGACGGGAGTTGGTGATCATCGACTCCATCATCTGGGTCGCCACGATCACCGGCTTGGCGTTGCGCCGGCACAGCTCGATGAGGCGCTTCTGCACCATGGGGACCTTCTCGAGCGGATACTCGACGGCCAGGTCGCCACGGGCCACCATGACGGCGTCGAACGCCGCGACGACGTCCTCCATGTTCTCCACGGCCTGCGGCTTCTCGACCTTGGCGATGACGGGGACCCGGCGGCCCTCCTCGTCCATCACCCGGTGGACGTCGGCCACGTCCTTGGCGTCCCGCACGAAGGACAGCGCGACCAGGTCGGCGCCCATCCGCAGCGCGAACCGCAGGTCGTCGATGTCCTTCTCGCTCAGCGCGGGCACGTTGACGGCCGTGCCGGGCAGGTTGATGCCCTTGTGGTCGGAGATGACGCCGCCCTCGATGACGATCGTCTTCACCCGCGGGCCCTCGACGTCCAGGACCTTCAGCTCGACGTTGCCGTCGTTGATGAGGATCTGGTCGCCGCGCGAGACATCGCCCGGCAGGCCCTTGTACGTCGTGCCGCAGATCGTCTTGTCGCCGGGGACGTCGTCGGTGGTGATGGTGAACTCGTCACCGCGCACCAGCTCGACCGGACCCTCGGCGAAGGTCTCGAGGCGGATCTTCGGGCCCTGGAGGTCGGCGAGGACACCGATGGCCCGGCCGGTCTCCTTGGCGGCGGCCCGGACCCGGTCGTAGCGGCCCTGGTGCTCGGCGTGGGAGCCGTGGCTGAAGTTGAAGCGGGCCACGTTCATGCCGGCCTCGATCAGCGACACGAGCATTTCATGGGAGTCGACCGCGGGGCCGAGAGTACAGACGATTTTCGAACGGCGCATGGGGCGATCCTATCGGTTTGTTTCGCTACGGAATATTCCGTCTGGTGGAAGATACAAATGAGAGGGGTTGTGCTCAGTTGCTTTCCTGCTCAGTTTGTCTTTTTCACCAGTGCGTAGGTCTGTGTGGCGATCTCCAGTTCCTCGTCCGTCGGCACCACGGCGACCGCCACCCGCGCGCCGGCGGGCGAGATCAGCCGCGGCTCGTCACCGCGTACCGCGTTCAGTTCGTCGTCCACCGCCAGGCCCAGGGAACCCAGGCCCGCCACGGCCGCCTCCCGCACCGGCGCCGCGTTCTCCCCGACCCCGGCGGTGAACGCGACCGCGTCCACGTGCCCGAGTACGGCGTAATAGGCGCCGATGTACTTCTTCAGCCGGTGAATGTAGATGTCGAACGCGAGCTTCGCCCGCTCGTCACCCTCGTCGATCCGGCGCCGGATCTCCCGCATGTCGTTGTCACCGCACAGCCCGATCAGCCCGCTCTTCTTGTTGAGAAGAGTGTCGATTTCGTCGATGGACATTTCACCAACACGTACCAAATGGAAGATGACGGCCGGATCGGTGTCCCCGGAGCGCGTACCCATCACGAGCCCCTCCAAGGGCGTCAGCCCCATCGAGGTGTCCACGCACCGGCCCTTCTCGACGGCCGAGGCGGATGCCCCGTTGCCGAGGTGCAGCACGATGACATTCACCTCTTCGGGTGCCTTGCCCAGCAGCTTCGCCGTCGCCCGGGAGACGTACGCGTGCGAGGTCCCGTGAAAGCCGTAGCGCCGCACCCGGTGCGCGTCCGCGGTCTCGACGTCGATCGCGTAGCGGGCCGCGGCCTCCGGCATCGTGGTGTGGAACGCGGTGTCGAAGACGGCGACCTGGGGCAGGTCGGGACGCAGGGCCGTCGCGGTGCGGATACCGGTGAGGTTGGCCGGGTTGTGCAGCGGGGCGACCGGGATCAGCCGCTCGATCTCGGCGAGGACGGCGTCGTCGATCACGGTCGGCTCGGTGAAGCGCTTGCCGCCGTGCACGACCCGGTGCCCGATGGCGGCGAGTTCGGGGGAGTCGAGGCCGAGCCCGTCCTTCGCGAGCTCCTCCGCCACGGCCTTCAGCGCGGCGTCGTGGTCGGCGATCGGCCCGGTCCACTCACGGCTCCCGCCGCCGGTCGCGAGGGGCGTGTGCTTGAGCCGGGAGGACTGCTCACCGATCCGCTCGACGAGCCCGTTCGCCAGCCGGCTGCTGTCCCGCATGTCGAGCAGCTGGTACTTCACCGACGAGGAGCCGGAGTTGAGGACGAGGACACGGGTCGCGGTCACTGCAGGGGAGCCTTCTCGTTCGGGGTCTGGGCCTGGATCGCCGTGATGGCGACGGTGTTGACGATGTCCTGGACCAGGGCGCCCCGGGACAGGTCGTTGACCGGCTTGCGCAGGCCCTGGAGCACCGGCCCGACCGCGATCGCGCCGGCCGAACGCTGCACGGCCTTGTAGGTGTTGTTGCCGGTGTTCAGGTCCGGGAAGATCAACACGCTTGCCTGGCCGGCGACTTCGGAGCCCGGCAGCTTGGTCGCGGCGACGGTCGGCTCCACCGCGGCGTCGTACTGGATCGGCCCCTCGATCCTCAGGTCGGGGCGCCGCTCGCGGACGAGCTTCGTCGCCTCCCGCACCTTGTCGACGTCGGCGCCCGAGCCGGACGTGCCGGTGGAGTACGACAGCATCGCGATCCGCGGCTCCACCCCGAACTGGGCGGCGGTCGCGGCCGCCTGGATGGCGATGTCGGCGAGCTGCTCGGCGTTCGGGTCGGGGTTCACCGCGCAGTCGCCGTACACGAGGACCTTGTCGGCCAGGCACATGAAGAAGACGGACGAGACGATGTCGGCGTCCGGCTTGGTCTTGATGATCTCGAAGGCCGGGCGGATCGTGGCGGCCGTGGAGTGCACCGACCCGGAGACCATGCCGTCGGCGAGACCCTCCTGGACCATGAGCGTGCCGAAGTAGTTCACGTCCGAGACGACGTCGTACGCCAGCTCCACCGTGACGCCCTTGTGGGCCCGCAGCCGGGCGTACTTCTCGGCGAAGGAGTCGCGCAGCTCGGAGGTGGCCGGGTCGATCAGCGAGCAGTCGCCGAGGTCGATGCCGAGGTCGGCGGCCTTCTTGCGGATCTGGTCGACGGGCCCGAGGAGCGTGAGGTCGCAGACGCCCCGGCGCAGCAGCACCTCGGCCGCGTGCAGCACACGCTCCTCGGTCCCCTCCGGCAGGACGACCCGGCGCTTGTCGACGCGGGCCTGCTCCAGGAGCTTGTGCTCGAACATCATCGGCGTGAGGCGGTCGGTGCTCGGCGCGGAGACGCGGCTGAGCAGATCGACCGTGTCCACGTGCCGCTCGAACAGCCCCAGCGCGGTCTCGGCCTTGCGCGGGGTGGCCGCGTTCAGCTTGCCCTCCAGGGAGAACAGCTGCTCGGCCGTGAGGAAGCTGTTGCCGGGCACCGACACGACGGGCGTGCCCGGGGCGAGGCGGGCGGCGAGGGTGAGGATCTCGGTGCTCGGCACCTCGTCGAGGGTGAGCAGCAGCCCGGCTATCGGTGGGGTGCCTGCGCTGTGCGCGGCCAGCGAGCCGATGACCAGGTCGGCGCGGTCTCCCGGGGTGACGACCAGGCAGCCCGGGGTCAGCGCGTTGAGGAAGTTCGGCAGCATCGCCCCGCCGAAGACGAAGTCGAGCGCGTCACGGGCCAGCCCGGAGTCGTCGCCGAGCAGCACCCGCGCGCCCAGCGCGTGACTGATCTGCGCGACGGTCGGGGCGGAGAGCGCGGGCTCGTCGGGCAGCACGTAACAGGGCACGGGCAGCCGCGTCGCGAGCCGGGCGGCGATCTCCTCCCGGTCGTCCGGGGCCACCCGGTTCGTCACCATGGCGAGGACGTCGCAGCCGAGGACCTCGTACGCCCGGTAGGCGTTGCGGGTCTCCGCGAACACGGACTCCACCGTCTGCTTGCGGCCGCCGACGACCGGGATCACGGACGCGCCGAACTCGTTCGCGAGGCGTGCGTTGAGGGCGAGTTCGTCCGGGAACTGGGTGTCGGCGTAGTCCGTTCCCAGGACGAGGACGACCTCGTAGTCGCGGGCGACGCGGTGGAACCGCTCGACGAGGGTGGAGATCAGCTCGTCCGTCCCCTGTTCCGCCTGGAGGGCGGAGGCCTCGTGGTAGTCCATGCCGTAGACGGTGGCCGGATCCTGCGCCAGCCGGTAGCGCGCACGCAGCAGCTCGAAGAGCCGGTCGGGCCCGTCGTGGACGAGGGGACGGAACACGCCCACCCGGTCGACCTGCCGGGTCAGGAGCTCCATGACTCCCAGCTCGACGACCTGACGGCCGTCGCCGCGGTCGATTCCGGTCACGTACACGCTGCGGGTCACGCGAGCTCTCCGTCTCTGTACAGGGGTCTGGGGGCACGGGGCACAAAAATCGCCCACCTAGGTGAGCAGATCCCTCTTGACAATACCTCTGGCCGTAGTTAAGGCGCCCGTCAAGAGACAGCCCGCTCGGCGGCGTGAAACAATCGAATCCGGCTCCCCGGTACCAACAGCGAGCAGGAGACACAGCACGATGCGCATCGGAGTTCTCACCGCAGGTGGCGACTGCCCCGGCCTGAACGCAGTGATCCGGTCGGTCGTGCACCGCGCCGTCGACCATTACGGCGACGAGGTGATCGGCTTCGAGGACGGCTACGCGGGTCTGCTGGACGGCCGTTACCGCGGCCTCGACCTCAACGCGGTGAGCGGCATCCTGGCCCGCGGCGGCACCATTCTCGGCTCGTCCCGCCTGGAGCGCGACCGGCTGCGCGAGGCTTGCGAGAGCGCCTCCGACATGATCCACGACTTCGGCATCGACGCGCTGATCCCGATCGGCGGCGAGGGCACGCTGACGGCGGCGCGGATGCTGTCGGACGCCGGCCTTCCGGTGGTGGGCGTGCCGAAGACGATCGACAACGACATCTCGTCGACGGACCGCACGTTCGGCTTCGACACGGCGGTGGGCGTCGCGACGGAGGCGATGGACCGCCTCAAGACCACGGCGGAGTCCCACCAGCGGGTGATGGTCGTCGAGGTGATGGGCCGGCACGCGGGCTGGATCGCGCTGGAGTCCGGCATGGCCGCGGGCGCGCACGGGATCTGCCTGCCGGAGCGGCCCTTCGACCCCGCCGACCTGGTGAAGATGGTCGAGGAGCGGTTCGCGCGCGGCAAGAAGTTCGCGGTGATCTGCGTCGCGGAAGGCGCGCACCCGGCCGACGGCACCATGGACTACAGCAAGGGCGCGATCGACCAGTTCGGTCACGAGCGCTTCCAGGGCATCGGCACGGCGCTGGCCTACGAGCTGGAGAAGCGGCTCGGCAAGGAGGCCCGGCCGGTGATTCTCGGCCACGTCCAGCGTGGCGGTGTCCCGACGGCGTACGACCGTGTCCTGGCGACCCGCTTCGGCTGGCACGCGGTGGAGGCGGCGCACCGGGGCCAGTTCGGGCGGATGACCGCGCTGCGCGGGACGGACGTGGTGATGGTGCCGCTCGCCGAGGCGGTCACCGAGCTGAAGACGGTGCCCAAGGACCGGATCGTCGAGGCGGAGTCGGTCTTCTAGGGCAGGCCCCGGGGCGCTGCCTCGCGGGCGGGCCCTAGGCTGTCCGGCTCTCGAGGCTCGTCCAGAAGGTGTCGACGATCCGGTCGAGGAAGTCCCGGCCGACGTCGCTCGCCTCCCCGGCCGCGCTGCCGTCGCCCCAGCTCAGCGTGGCGACCATCTGCCCCTGGTAGTCCTGGTGCAGCTCCTGGAGGGTCTCCTCCAGGAGACGCCGGTCCAGGGGCACGATCCTGCCCACGGGCCTGACGTACGCCTGCCAGCGGGTGCGGGCGGCGGTGCGCAGCAGGTCCGCCAGTTCGGCTTCGAGGCCGGTGACGGTGACCAGGTCGGGCAGTGAGAGGTCGAGCAGCTCGGCGAGTGCCGCGGACTGCCGGTCCGTGCCGCGCCACTGCCCGCTCTCCTCCATCCGCGTGTACGCGAGGAACTCGTGCCCCACGGCCCGGGCGACGTCCTCGGGGGCGAAGCCCTGGGCGACGCGGTGTTCGCGCAGGGTGCGCGGCCTGCCGATGAGTTCACCCGGGGAACACCACAACACGCCCGCGAGAGCGGTGAGTTCGGGATGCGTGGGGGTGAGTGCCCCGCGCTCCCAGGCGATGACGAGATCGGGGGTGGCGTGCGGCAGGGCGTAGGAGGTGCGCAGTCCGTGGGCGACGTGGTCCGGGGTCATGCCGAGGGCGGCGCGGAGCCTGCGGGCGGCGGGAGCGTTGAAGGGGGGACCTGGCTGACGGGTGTGGGCTGGAGGTCTGGGCACGGGGGACAAGCTAGGGGGCGCGGGGAGTGGTGACTACAGGGTGTTCGGACATAGTCACCGGTTGTAGGAACCTACGGTGGTGACCGGTCGGTCAGTTGTGCCGGGTGACCTTTCCGACGACCGGCCCGTAGTACGTACCGCCCTGAAAGGTGATGGTGTCGCCGCCTGTGCCTGAGCCTGTGCCTGTGCCGGGTCGGGGCTCCGCCTGGGCGCTGGTGGCGTTCCGTGGGCGAGGGGCGTGCTTGCGCAGGACCGCCAGCGCGACCTTGGCCGCCTGCCCCGCCGCCAGCTCCTGCGAACCCTCCGCGTCGGCCGTGCTCTTCCCGGCGTCGGCGAGGTCGCTGATGCCCCGGACGACGAGGGCGTCCAGCCCGCCGCTGAGATGCGCCGCGTGGGACGCCCCTGAGCCCTCCATCTCGATGGCGTACGCGTCGTTGTACGTCCGTCGGATGTGATCCCGCAGCGCGGACCGGTCGTCGGCCAGCACGACGTCCCCGCAGGCGATCGGCTTGCGGTGGGCCCGCACCCCGTCCAGGTCCCGCAGCGCCGAGCGGGCGGCCTGCACCAGGCGGTGCGAGCCGTGCCAGACCTCGGGGCGGGCCAGAAAACCCTGCGGGGTCTGCTTGCCGCCGTGGACGGCGTAGACCTTGGTGCCGACGACGACGTCACCGAGGCGCAGGTCGTCCTTGAGGCCGCCCGCGACGCCCACGAAGAGCAGGCATTCGGGGGCGAGTGCGGAGACGATACGGGTGGTGAGCGCGGCCGTGTTCAGGGCACCCTCGCCGAGCTCGGCGAGCGCCACCGTCCAGCCCGTACCGGAGAGCCGTCCCCGTTCGAGACGGGTTCCGTCGTCGAGGACGACTTCGTCGAGGGATTCCAGGAGGGCGCGCACGGCGTCGTACTCGACGGGCAGCGCGGTGAGGACCACGGCGATGGGTTCGGTCTCGGGCACCCCTCTAAGGTACTGCCAGGATCATCGGGGGAGGGGGCGGTCACCATGGCCGAACGGGACGTCACTGCCGGGCAGTTGTTGCTCGCCGAGTACCAGACCGTCAAGGACGAGCAGAAGGCGCGGATCGGGTTCCGGGACAACCTGCTGTACGTGACCCTGGCGGTGGTGGCGGCGGTGATCGCCGCGGCGGCCCAGGCCGAACAGACGTCCATGCTGCTGGCGTTGCCGCCGGTGTGCGTGGTGCTGGGGTGGACCTACCTGGTCAACGACGAGAAGATCTCGGCCGTCGGGCGGTATGTGCGGCAGGAGTTGGCGCCGCGGCTCGCCGAACTGGCCGGGACCGAGGCGGCGTTCCGGTGGGAGACGTACCACCGGGCCGACCCCGGGCGGATCTCGCGGAAGATCGCGCAGTGCGTGGTGGATCTGCTGGCGTTCTGTGTCGTGCCGACGGCCGCGCTGGTCGTGTACTGGGGCGGGGGACAGGTGTCGGCGGGGCTGCTGGTGCTGTCCGTGGCCGAGGCGGGGGCGGTGGCGGGGCTGGGCGTGTTCGTCGTGCGGTACGCCCTGCCGTTCGGGGGCGGCGGTGAGTGAGGGAAGTGGCGGCGGGTGGGGGTCGCGGCGGTGAGCGACGGCGGCCGCGATGCGTCGGGGTGGTGACGGCGGGCGGCAGCAGGTGAGGGTCGTGGCGAGTGGTCAGGGCGGCGTGGAGGTCACTTTCCGCGAGTCGTCCGGACCCAGCGGTAGACCAGTTCCGGCCTTCCCACCTGCCCGTACAGCGGTTTCCGCTCGGCTCTCCCCGCCTCCACCAGATGCTCCAGATAGCGCCGGGCCGTGATGCGTGAGATGCCCACCGACTCGGCGACCCCCGCCGCGGTCAGCCCCTGCTCCGCCTCCCGTACGGTCTCCGTCACCCGCTCCAGCGTGGGCGCGCTCAGCCCCTTGGGCAGCGCGGCGGGTCCCGGCGCGCGCAGGGTCGCCAGCGCCCGGTCGACCTCGTCCTGGCCGCTCGCCTCGCCCGCGGCCCCCCGGAACTCGGCGTACCGCACCAGCCGGTCCCGAAGCGTGGCGAAGGTGAAGGGCTTCAGTACGTACTGCACGACGCCGAGCGACACGCCCTCGCGCACCACCGTCAGGTCCCGAGCCGACGTCACCGCTATCACGTCCGCGTGATACCCCGCCGCCCGCAGCGAGCGGGCCAGCTGGAGCCCGTGCGCGTCCGGCAGGTGCAGGTCCAGCAGCAGCAGGTCGACCGGCGTGCGGTCGAGCAGGCGCCGGGCCTCCGCGCCGGTGTGCGCCTTGCCCACCGCGACGAACCCCGGCACCCGGCCCACGTACATCACATGCGCGTCCGCGGCGACCGGATCGTCCTCCACGACCAGCACTCTGATCGGCTCTTCGCTCGTCATCCGTTGCCTCCGGACCCCGACGCGGACCCGGTGGCGCCGGAGGCCGCCGTCGCCGGCAACGGCAGGCGCACCAGGAACTCCGCTCCGCCGCCCGCGGCCTCCGCCACCGACAGCGTCCCGTCGTGCCGCTGTACCGCCTGACGGACCAGTGCCAGCCCGAGGCCCCGCCCGCCCGGCCCGGCCGGCTTCGTCGAGAAGCCGCGCTCGAAGACCAGGGTGGCGTGCGCGGGATCCACTCCCGCTCCCGTGTCCGCCACCCGCAGCAGCAGCTCGGCGCCCTCCGTGGCGGCGGTCACCGTCACCTGCGCCCGGGTGCTGCCCTGGGCCGCGTCCACCGCGTTGTCGATGAGGTTGCCCAGGATCGTCACCAGGTCCCTGGCGGGGAGCGACTCCGGCAGCAGACCGTCGTCCAGGCTGCTCTCCTGGGACACCACCAGCTCCACGCCCCGCTCGTTCGCCTGGGCCGTCTTGCCCAGCAGCAGGGCCGCCAGGACCGGCTCGCTGACCGCCGCGACCACCTGGTCCGTCAGCGCCTGGGCCAGTTCCAGTTCCGCCGTGGCGAAGTCCACCGCCTCCGCCGCCCGGCCCAGCTCGATCAGCGACACCACGGTGTGCAGCCGGTTCGCCGCCTCGTGGGCCTGCGAGCGCAGCGCCTGCGTGAAGCCGCGTTCGGAGTCCAACTCTCCCATCACGGACTGGAGTTCGGTCACATCGCGCAGGGTGACCACGCTGCCCCGGCGCTCGCCGCCCGAGACCGGGGAGGTGTTCACCACGAGCACCCGGTCCGCCGTCAGGTGCACCTCGTCCACCCGGGGCTCCGAGGAGAGCAGCGCACCCGTCAGCGGGGCCGGCAGACCCAGTTCCGCGACCGACATGCCCACCACCTCTCCCGAGACGCCCAGCAGCTCCCGGCCCCCGTCGTTGATCAGCGCCACCTTGTACTGTCCGTCCAGCATCAGCAACCCCTCCCGCACCGCGTGCAGTGCGGCCTGGTGGTAGTCGTGCATATGGCTCAGCTCGGTCGCGTTCATGCCATGGGTGTGGCGGCGCAGGGACGCGTTGATGACGTACGTGCCGATCGCGCCGAGCGCGAGGGCACCGCCGGCCACCGCGAACAGGGCCGTCACCTGGTCCTGCACCCGCTTGCTGATCGACTCGACCTTGATCCCCGCGCTGACCAGCCCGATGATCGTGCCGTCGTCCTCGATCGGGGTGACCGCGCGCACGGACGCGCCGAGGGTGCCGGTGTAGGTCTCGGTGAAGGTGTCGCCCTCGAGGGCCTTCGCGGTGTTGCCGCGGAAGCGCTGGCCGATCTGGGTCCTGTCCGGGTGGGTCCAGCGGATGCCCTCCGGGTTCATGATCGTGACGAAGTCGACCTCCGTGTCCCTCATGACCCGCAGGGCGTAGGGCTGGAGCTCGGCGGTGGGCTTCGCGGTCCGTATCGCCGCCCGTACGGAGGGTGAGTCGGCGACCGAGCGGGCCACGGCCGTGGCCTGGCGGCCCGCCGCCTCCTCGGCCTGGTTGCGGTCGCTGACGTAGGTGAACAGCGCGTATCCCGCGACGAGCACCGCTATCAGCACCGCCTGCATGGCGAAGAGCTGGCCGGCCAGGCTGCGGGGTCTCGGCAGAGCGGGGATGCGCATGTCGTCAGTGTGCCCCCGGCGTTAAGTGTGAACTAAATGAACGGAAGGGTGACCGCCCTCACAGGGCGGGAGATAGTCACGGCAATCCCCCATAAACCCCGGACGTGAGCCGCACGCCGGTGATGCCGACGAAGACGTCAAGGAGGGCAGCCGTGGCCGCCAGCAGCACCCCCGACAAGGCACCTGCCGCACCCGCGGTCAAGCGGGACCGCACCCACTACCTGTACATCGCGGTGATCGTCGCGGTCGCCATCGGGATCGCCGTGGGTCTCGCGGCCCCCGATTTCGCCGTGGAGCTGAAGCCCATCGGGACCGGCTTCGTCAACCTGATCAAGATGATGATCTCGCCGATCATCTTCTGCACGATCGTGCTGGGCATCGGGTCCGTACGGAAGGCCGCCAAGGTCGGCGCCGTCGGCGGTATCGCCCTCGGCTACTTCATGGTCATGTCGCTGGTCGCCCTCGGTATCGGCCTCGTCGTCGGCAACATCCTGGAGCCGGGCACGGGCCTCGCCATCACGGACGCCGTGAAGGAGACCGGGCAGGCGCAGGTCTCGCCGGAGGCCAAGGACACCACCGAGTTCCTGCTCGGCATCATCCCCACCACGATCGTGTCCGCCTTCACCGAGGGCGAGGTCCTCCAGACCCTCCTCATCGCCCTGCTCTGCGGCTTCGCGCTCCAGGCCATGGGCAAGGCCGGCCAGCCGGTGCTGCGCGGTGTCGAGCACATCCAGCGCCTCGTCTTCCGCGTCCTCGCGATGGTGATGTGGGCCGCTCCGATCGGTGCCTTCGGCGCCATGGCCGCGGTCGTCGGCTCGTCGGGCGTGGACGCGCTCAAGAGCCTCGCCGTGCTGATGCTCGGCTTCTACGCCACCTGTTTCCTGTTCGTCTTCATCGTGCTCGGCGCGCTGCTGAAGATCGTCTCGGGTCTGAACATCCTCTCCCTGTTCAAGTACCTGGCCCGGGAGTTCCTGCTGATCCTGTCCACCTCCTCCTCCGAGTCCGCGCTGCCGCGGCTCATCGCGAAGATGGAGCACCTGGGTGTCAGCAAGCCCGTCGTCGGCATCACCGTCCCGACCGGCTACTCCTTCAACCTCGACGGCACCATGATCTACATGACCATGGCGTCCCTGTTCATCGCCGACGCCATGGGTACGCCGATGTCGCTCGGTGAGCAGATCCCGCTGCTGCTCTTCCTGTTCGTCGCCTCCAAGGGCGCGGCCGGTGTCACCGGCGCCGGCATGGCGACCCTGGCCGGCGGTCTCCAGTCGCACAAGCCCGCCCTGGTGGACGGCATCGGCCTCATCGTCGGCATCGACCGCTTCATGAGCGAGGCCCGCGCCCTCACCAACTTCGCGGGCAACGCCGTCGCCACCGTCCTGATCGGTACCTGGACGAAGGAGATCGACAAGGAGCGTGTCCAGGTGGTGCTCGCCGGCGGGCTGCCCTTCGACGAGAAGACCCTGCTCGACGACGACGGGGACGATGTCGAGACCGCCCCGGCGGACGTGCCCGAGCAGCGCGAGGGCGGCGAGAAGGAACTCGCCAAGGCCTAGGCCTCCCGACTCCGGGTGTCCGGCTCCGCCTGAACCGGAGCCGGACACCCGGGCCACCACCCCACCCTCTCCGGGCGGCCGAGCACTCCCCCGTGGCCCGGCCGCCCGGTCTCCCCTCCCCGGGCCTCCCGTCCGGCCCTCCCCCGGCGACGCCCCGCTACGCGGGGCGTTGCCGTTGGCGTCGCACCGACTCGTTCAGGCGGGTCAGCGCGTCCTCGGGCAGGGTCAGGTCGGTTGCCGCTGCCGAGTCGCGTATCGACCGGGGGCGGCTCGCGCCCGGAATGGGGATCACCGTGGGGGAGCGGGTCAGGAGCCAGGCGAGGCAGAGCCGTTGGGGGCTGACCCCCAGCTCGAGGGCCAGCTCGTGGAAGGTGCCGAGGGCGTCCGAAAGCCGCTCGGCGGGCCCGTCGAGGGAGCTGCGGGAGATGCCGCCCAGGGGGCTCCACGGGAGGAACGCCAGTCCCCGTTCGGCCGCCAGCCGCAGTTCGGGCTCGCTGTCGCCGACGGCGGGGGAGTAGCGGTTCTGGACCGACACGAGCCGGTCGCCGAGGATCGCGTGGGCCCGGCGGATCTGGTCCGTGTCCGTGTTGGAGAGGCCGGCCAGCCTGATCTTCCCCGCGTCGAGCAGGTCCCGCAGCGCGCCCACGGACTCCTCGAAGGGGATCGCCGGGTCGGGCTTGTGGAGCTGGTACAGCCCGATCGCCTCGACGCCGAGCCGCCGCAGGGAGGCCTCCGCGGCCGTCTTCAGATGGCGGGGATCGCCGTTCACCGTCCAGTCCGCCGCGCCGCCGCCCGGTCTGCCCCGGCCGCCCTTCGTCGCCACGAGCACGCGGGAGGTGTCACCGCCGTAGGTGGCGAGCGCGCGGGCCACGAGCCGCTCGTTGTGGCCGGGCTCCGCACCCGGCAGGTGGTAGGAGTCGGCCGTGTCCAGCAGGGTCACGCCCGCGTCCAGCGCCGCGTGGACCGTGGCCAGGGCACGGGCCAGGTCGGGCCGGCCCTCGATGGACAGCGGCATCGCGCCGAGCCCGATCGCGCTCACGCGGATGTCGCCGAGGGTGCGCTGACGCACGTCAGTCCACCTTCCCCAGGGTCTCGTCGGCCGCGCGCCGCAGCCATTGCCGTGCGTTGCCGAAGGTGAACCCGAGCCGGGTGGCGCGGGTGTTGTCCATGCCGTAGAAGCGGCGGAAGGAGAGCGGGGACACCTCACCGACCTCGACCTCCCGGAACACCGCCCGGCCGGCCGGGACATGCGCGGACACCGCCTCGCACAGCTCGTGCGTGGTCAGCGTCCCGTGCGAGGCCGCGTTGACCGGGCCGGTGAAGTCCTGGCCCACCGTCCAGAACAGGAAGTCGGCGATCTCCTCGACATGGATGTACGTCGCCGGACGGTTCACCGTCGGCACGGTGATCGGCTCGCCGGCGCGGATGCGGGAGGCGTAGTGCTCCAGCCGCCCCGTGAAGTCGTCGTCCCCGCCCAGCACATGGGCGACCCGGACGGCCACATGGGGGAACGCCGGCTCCGCGGCGAGCACCGCCTCCGCCTGCCGCTTGCCCTCGCCGTAGTGGGAGTCGAGGAACTCCGTTTCGTCCCAGGGGAGTTCGAGATCGACCCGGACGCCCAGCGGATCGACGTCCTGCTCCCGCACGAAGGCCACGGAGTCCTCGTACTCGTAGACCTCGACCGTCGACGTCAGCACGTACCGTCCGGTGCGGCCGGCGAACACCCGGCGGGCGATCGCCGCCTGCCGCGGGGTGTAGCAGACCTGGTCGACGACGACGTCGAAGGAGCGTGCCCCGAGCACCGAGTTCAGCGCGTTCTCGTCGTCGCGGTCGGCGATCAGGTGGGTCGCGCCCGGAGGCGGCGCGGACGAACCGCGATTCAGTACCGTCACCCGGTCCCCGGCGGCCAGCAGTCGCGCGATCAGCCGCTTTCCGAAATAGCGGTTTCCGCCGATGACCAATACCTCACGGGCATTTACCTGCCGGGCCGCCACCTCCCGGGCCTTTACCTCCTGCGTCATTTCCATGACCATGATTCTCCCGGCGTACACGCCTGTCCTGAAGGGGTAACCATGGGAGTTCCGGCCGTCGTACCGAAAGAACCTCGGCATTCACGGGCCGCCGCCGACGAAACATCGGTGGCCTTCGACACGCTGGACCGGCAGATCCTGGAACTGCTCCAGACCGACGGCCGGATCAAGCTCAGCGAGCTGGGCCGCCGGGTGCGGCTGAGCCCGGCGGCGGTGACGGAACGGGTGCGGCGGCTGGAGGCCGCGGGGGTCATCAGCGGCTACGGCGCACATGTCAGCCCCGCCCGGCTCGGCTACGGCATCCAGGCGTTCATCCGGGTCGACCCGCACGGCGGCTACACCCTGAAGCACCCCAGGACCCTCGAACTGATCGAACGCCCCGAGATCACCGAGGTCCACCACGTGGTGGGGGAGGACTGCTGGATCCTCAAGGTCGCCGTCCGGGACACCGTCCACCTGGAGGACGTCCTCGAGGCGGTCTCCGCACTCGGGCGCACGACGACGTCGATCGTGCTCACCTCGCCGGTAGAGCGGAAACCGCTCTTGCCTTGACGTGGGCGTCAAGCCTTACGTTCGTAGGCATGCGCATCGGCGAGCTGGCCGCACGGGCCGGGACCACCACCCGGACGCTGCGGTACTACGAGTCGCGAGGGCTGCTGCCCGCGCGACGCGGCGACAACGGGTACCGGACGTACGACGAGGGCGATCTGCGGCTGTTGCGGCAGATCAGGACGCTCCAGGACTTCGGGTTCGACCTGGAGGAGACCCGTCCCTTCGTGGAGTGTCTGCGGGCCGGGCACCCGGAGGGCGACTCGTGCCCGGCGTCGCTCGCGGTCTACCGGCGCAAGCTGGACGAGCTGGACGCGCTCATCGGCGAGCTGCGGGCGGTGCGGGAGACGGTCGCCGGGCAGCTCGTGCGGGCCGAGCTGGCGCGCGACGAGCTGGCCGCCGAGGCGCGGGTTCCGGGGGGTCCGGAGCCCGAGTGCGAACTGGGAGGGCAGGAACGGTGATCAAGGCGGACGGGGTGGCCGAGGTGACGGACGCGGATTTCGGGGCGGAGGTGCTGGGGGCGGACCTGCCGGTGCTGGTGGAGTTCACGGCCGACTGGTGTCCGCCGTGCCGGCAGATGGGGCCGGTGCTCACCGCACTCGCCGCCGAGGAGGGCGAGCGGCTGAAGGTGGTGCAGCTGGACGTGGACACCAACCCGGAGACCACCCACGCGTACAAGGTGCTGTCGATGCCGACCTTCATGGTGTTCCGGGCCGGGGAGCCCGTGAAGTCGATGGTGGGCGCCAGGCCCAAGCGCCGGCTGCTGGCGGAGCTGGACGAGGTCCTGTGAGCGCGCGGTGAACTGACCGGAGGAGATCGCGCACCACAAAGAAATCCCCCGAGCAATTGCGCTCGGGGGATTTCTCTGCGTATATTCGATGGTTCGCGACTTCACATGAATGAGGTCGCAAAGAAGCTCAGTGAGCACAGTATATGCGGGCGGGAGTGGAATTGTCAAACGCCGACTTTCCGGACAGTGAATTGCGCTGCGAGCAGGAATTCATCGACAACCTGTACGCGCGCGTGGACGCCCTGCGCGGCGACACCGAGGGCGCCGTCACCGACGCGCTGGCCCAGGGCAACACGCCCATGCAGGCCCGGCTCGAGCGGGACATCCTCGTCGCCGAGCGCTCCGGGCTGCTCGCCGCGCTGAACGCGGTGGACGGCTCCCTCTGCTTCGGCCGCATCGACCTCACCTCCGGCACCAACCACCACATCGGACGCATCGGCCTGCGTGCCGAGGACACCGAGCGCACCCCGGTCCTCATCGACTGGCGCGCCGACGTCGCCCGCCCCTTCTACCTGGCCACCGGTCACACCCCGATGGGGCTGCGCAGGCGCCGGCACCTCACCACCGAGGGCCGCCGGGTCACCGCCCTGCACGACGAGATCCTCGACATCGGCGACGCCACCCGTACCGGCCACGAGGACCCGACCGGCGACGCCGTGCTGCTCGCCGCGATCGACTCCGCGCGCACCGGCCGGATGAGCGACATCGTGCAGACCATCCAGGCCGAGCAGGACGAGATCATCCGGGCGCCCCACCGAGGGGTCCTGGTGGTCGAGGGCGGCCCCGGCACCGGCAAGACGGCCGTCGCCCTGCACCGCGCCGCCTTCCTCCTCTACGAACACCGGGAACTGCTCGCCAAGCGGGCCGTCCTGATCGTCGGCCCCAACCCCGCCTTCCTCGGCTACATCGGCGAGGTGCTGCCCTCGCTGGGCGAGACCGGTGTGCTGCTGGCCACGGTCGGCGAACTCTTCCCCGGTGTGAAGGCGACGGCGGCCGACACCCGGGCGGCGGCGGCCGTGAAGGGCCGCGCCGACATGGCGGACGTGCTCGCCGACGTCGTACGCGACTGGCAGGCGCTGCCCGATCCGGTGATCGCGATCGGACACGACCGCGAGATCCTGATGCTGGACGACGGCCTGGTGAACATGGCCCGCGAACGCACCCGGGCCGCCCGGCTGCCGCACAACGCGGCCCGCGAGATCTTCGAGGGCCACATCCTCAACACGCTCACCGACATGGTCTCCGAACGCATCGGCACGGACCCCTACGACGGCTCCAACCTCCTCGACCCGAGCGACATCACCCAGATCCGCGACGAGCTCGCCGACAACCCCGAGGTCTGGGCCGCCATCGACCAGCTGTGGCCGCGCCTGACCCCGCAGCGCCTGGTCGCCGACTTCCTCGCGGACCCCGTGGGCTACGTCTCCGACGACGACGCGGCCGCCATCCGCCGTCCGGTGACCCGGGCCTGGACCGTGGCCGACGTACCGCTGCTCGACGAGGCGGCCGAACTGCTCGGCGAGGACGACCGGGTGGCGCGGGCCCGCGCGGACCGCGAGCGGG
Source organism: Streptomyces sp. NBC_00080 (assembly GCF_045041255.1). Taxonomy (NCBI): domain Bacteria; kingdom Bacillati; phylum Actinomycetota; class Actinomycetes; order Kitasatosporales; family Streptomycetaceae; genus Streptomyces; species Streptomyces sp. NBC_00080. Next base: position 3,084,163 of record NZ_CP108235.1, on the reverse strand, counting down.
AGACCCAGGTCGCCTACGCGCAGGGCGTCCTGGACGTCTCGTACGCCTCGCGCACCTACGAGTTCGAGGACAAGGACGAGGAGGACTCCGAGGTCCTGTCCGCGCACGACATCATCGACGCCGAACGCTTCGCCGAGCGTCACGAGGAGGACGACCACCGCAGCGCCGCCGAACGCGCCGCCGCCGACCGCACCTGGGCGTTCGGGCACATCATCGTCGACGAGGCGCAGGAGTTGTCGCCGATGGCCTGGCGGCTGCTGATGCGGCGCAGCCCCACCCGCTCGATGACCCTGGTCGGCGACCCGGCGCAGACCGCCGAGGCGGCCGGCGTCGGCTCCTGGTCCAAGATCCTCCAGCCGTATGTCGAGGACCGCTGGGAGCACACCCGGCTCGGCGTCAACTACCGCACCCCGGCCGAGATCATGGACGTGGCCGCGGCGGTGGTCCGTGCCGAGCACCCCGGCTTCGAGCCGCCGAGTTCGGTGCGGTCGACCGGCGTACGACCGTGGGCGCGTGCCACCGACGACCTCCCCGGCGCGGTCGCCAAGGCGGTCGGTGAACTCACCCCCGCGGAGGGCCGGCTCGCCGTCATCGCCCCGCGCGACCTGCACCGCAGGCTCGCGGCCCGGCTGGACGGGGTGACGGCGGGCGCCGAGCCGGACCTGACCCGGAGCGTCGTCCTGCTCGACCCGCGCCAGTCCAAGGGCCTGGAGTTCGACTCCGTGCTGGTGGTGGAGCCCTCGCGGTACGGCACCAGCGACCTGTACGTGGCGCTGACCCGGGCGACGCAGCGGCTGGGTGTGCTGCACAGCAGGACCCTCCCGAAGCCGCTGGCAGCGGCCCTCGGGGAACCTCCGGCGTAACGCGGGGAACCCGGGATCGGCAGGGCATGCCGGTCGCGCCGTGAGCACTGCGGTGCCCGGCCGGTGCGGTGAGCGTGTGAGGCGGGGATCCCCGCCTCACACGCTCACCGCACCGCCCGCACGCCCCCGCGCCGGCCGACGGATTCGTACCCGGGGCCGTTGCCCCGGGGCAGGGCTCAGGCAGGCCGCAGCCACAGCGTCGCGAGCGGCGGCAGCGTCAGCCGGACGCTCGCCGGCCGGCCGTGATGACCCTGCGGCTCCGGCTTGACCGGGTCGGGATGGGCGACACCGCTGCCGCCGTACCCGGCCGCGTCGGTGTTGAGGACCTCGTGCCAGGCCGGGACGTCGTCGGGTGCCCCGAGACGGTAGTCGTGGCGGACGACCGGGGAGAGGTTGGAGACGGACAGCAGCGGGGAGCCCTCGGCGTCGTACCGCAGGAAGGCGAAGACGTTGTCCTCGGCCGCGTCCCCGACCACCCACTGGAATCCGGCCGGGTCGGTGTCCTGCTGCCAGAGGGCCGGCGCCGCGCGGTAGACGGTGTTCAGGTCGCGGACCAGGTCCCTGACGCCCCGGTGGTCGGCCTCGGCGCCGTACGCCGGATCCAGCAGCCACCAGTCGGGGCCGTGGGCCTCGGACCACTCCGCGCCCTGGGCGAACTCCTGGCCCATGAAGAGGAGTTGCTTGCCCGGGTGGGCCCACATGAACGCCAGGTAAGCCCGCAGCGCGGCGCGCTGCTGCCACCAGTCACCGGGCATCTTCGACACCAGCGAGCGCTTCCCGTGCACCACCTCGTCGTGGGAGATGGGCAGCACGTAGTTCTCGCTGTAGGCGTACACCATCGAGAAGGTCATCTCGTGGTGGTGGTACCTGCGGTGCACCGGCTCGTGGCTCATGTACTCCAGCGAGTCGTGCATCCAGCCCATGTTCCACTTCAGCCCGAATCCGAGCCCGCCGAAGCCGCTCGGGCCCGCGTGGTGCGTGGCCCGCGTGACACCGTCCCAGGCCGTGGACTCCTCCGCGATCGTGACGACCCCGGGGCTGCGGCGGTAGACCGTCGCGTTCATCTCCTGGAGGAACGCCACCGCGTCCAGGTTCTCCCGGCCCCCGTGCTCGTTCGGGGTCCACTGACCCGGCTCGCGCGAGTAGTCGAGGTACAGCATCGAGGCGACGGCGTCCACGCGCAGCCCGTCGATGTGGAACTCCTCGCACCAGTACACCGCGTTGGCCACCAGGAAGTTGCGTACCTCGCGCCGCCCGAAGTCGAACTCCAGCGTCCCCCAGTCGGGATGGGCGGCGCGCAGCGGGTCCTCGTGCTCGTACAGCGGACGCCCGTCGAACTCCGCGAGGGCCCACTCGTCGCGCGGGAAGTGCGCCGGCACCCAGTCCATCAGGACGCCGATGCCGGCCCGGTGCAGCGCGTCCACCAGGTACTTGAAGTCGTCGGGTGTGCCGAGCCGGGCGGTGGGCGCGTAGAAACCGGTGACCTGGTAGCCCCACGAACCGCCGAAGGGATGCTCGGCGACCGGCATCAGCTCGACGTGAGTGAAGCCGAGGTCCCGGACGTACGCGGGCAGTTGGTCGGCCAGTTGCCGGTACGTGAGCCCCGGCCGCCAGGAGGCCAGATGGAGCTCGTAGACGGAGAACGGGGCCTCGTGCACGGGTATCTCTGCCCGCCGGGCCAGCCACTCCTCGTCGCCCCACTCGTAGTGCGAGGCGTGCACGACCGACGAGGTCGCCGGCGGCACCTCGGTACGCCGCGCCATCGGGTCGGCCCGCAGGGTGTGCGAGCCGTCGGGGCGGGTGATGTCGAACTTGTACAGCTCGCCCTCGCCGATCCCGGGCACGAACAGCTCCCACACCCCGGACGAACCCAGCGACCGCATCGGGTACCCCGTGCCGTCCCAGAAGTTGAAGGTGCCGGCCAGCCGCACCCCGCGCGCGTTCGGCGCCCATACGGAGAAGGCGGTGCCGCTCACACCCTGGTGGGTCGTCGGACGCGCGCCCAGCACCGTCCACAACTGCTCGTGCCGGCCCTCGCCGATCAGGTGCAGGTCCAGGTCGCCCAGCGTCGGCGGGAAACGGTAGGCGTCCTCGGTCTCCACGGTGGTGCTCTCGTAGGTCACCAGGAGCCGGTGGACCGGGGCCTCGGTCAGGGGCAGCAGGCCGGAGAAGAAGCCGTCGCCGTCGTCGTGGAGTTCGGCGCGCAGGTCGCCCGAGAGCACCGTGACGGACAGCGCGTACGGGCGCAGCGCCCGGAAGACGACCCCGCCGGGCACGGGATGCGCGCCCAGCACGGAGTGCGGGTCGTGATGGGTGCCGTGCAGCAGGCGTTCACGGTCGGCGGGGCCGATGGCGGGGTCGATGGCGGGGCCGACGACGGCGTCCGGGGCGAGGCCGGCGTCGGAGTCGGCTTCGGCCTCGGGGTTGGCGTCCACGGGGAGGCTCACCGGCTCCGGCGCGGCGACGTCCTTGGCTGCCGCTGCCGACGTCTCCTCCGCCTCCGGCGCCGCCTTTGCCGCCGCGGCCGTCGCCTCTGTCGTTCCCGCCGGCGAGGTCTCCTCGGCCCTGGCCTTCTTGCTCGCCGTCTTCTCGACCGCCGCCTTCTTGCCCGTCGTCTTCTTCCTCGCCGCCTTGTCGGCCGCCGCCTTCTTGGTCACTGCTTTCTTCGCGGTGGCCTTCTTCTTCGGGGGAGTCACGTACGGAGCCTCCTCAAGGCAGGTCGGGTGCGGCGAGGCGGTGTATCGCGGAAAGGGGTACGGGGAGCCAGTCGGGGCGATGCCGCGCCTCGTAGACGACCTCGTAGACCGCCTTGTCCGTCTCGTGGGCCCGCAGCAGCACGGGGTCGGTGCGCGGATCGACGCCCGCCACCTCGGCGTACCCGGAACAGTAGGCCGCCCGGCAGGCATGTGCCCAGGCCGGGGCAGGCGGATCCGCCGAGCGGGCGGCGTAGTCGAAGGAGCGCAGCATGCCCGCCACGTCCCGCACGGTCGGCTGGGGCATCCGCCGCTCGGCCAGCGGCCTGGCCGGCTCCCCCTCGAAGTCGATCAGCGACCACTGCCCGGAGGGCGAGCGCAGACACTGCCCGAGGTGCAGATCGCCGTGGACGCGCTGGGCGGTCCAGGTGTGGCCCTCGGCCGCGAGGCCGGCCAGCGCGGTGAAGGCGGTGCGCAGCGCCGGCGCGTAGGGGCGCAGCGCGGGCACCGCCTGCGCGGCGGCGTCCAGCCGCCCGGTCATGCCGTCCACCATCGGCCGTATCTGCGCCTGCCCCAGGGTCGCCGTGGGCAGCGCCCGGGCCAGCGCCCCGTGCACCTCGGCGGTGGCCCGCCCCAGCGCTCGCGCCTCGGCGGCGAAGTCCTCGCCCTTGGCCAGTTCCCGCAGCGCCAGCTCCCAGCCGTCCGCCGCGCCCTGCACATACGGCTGGAGCACGGCCAGGACGTACGCATCACCCTCGCCCTCACCCGGGTCCCCGTACATCCACGCGGTCGGCGCGGGCACCCGGGGGCAGCCCTCGCGGGCCAGCGCCAGCGGCAGCTCCAGGTCGGGGTTGACGCCCGGCACGACCCGGCGCAACAGCTTCAGAATGAACGTATCTCCATAGATGACGGAAGAGTTCGACTGCTCGCCGGTCAGCCGGCGCGGGACCAGCCCGGACCGGATCTCCTGCCCGGGATCCCGCTCGCAGCGCAGCCCGCCGATCCGGGCCCCGGTGCGCAGCGCCTCCAGCAGTACCTCGGCGGGCCGGGTGTCGTACAGGGCGTCGAACACGGTCCGCCCGGCCAGCGGACCCTGGGTCACATGGCCGATCAGCGCGGGCGCCAGCCGGGGCGGCAGGGCCTCGCGTGAGCCGATGAGGAGCTGGTAGCAGTCGCCGGGCGTGGCCGGCTGATGGGCGCGTACCAGCAGGTGGTACAGCCCCAGTCTGGTGTGGGCCGGCAGCAGCTCGGTGGCCGCCACCAGCGAGAACCCGGTGACCGGGCGGCCCTTGCCGGCGAACCAGCGCTGCCGGGGCAGCCACTCCCGCAGCAGGGGGTCCAGCGAAGCGAGGAGGCCGGGGTCGGTCCGACCGGAAAGTGTGACAGTCGCCGCCATAGGTGTCACATTCCTTTCCCCGGGTGTCGGGGTCGGGGCGTTACTGATGCGTGCCCCGGGCGGGGCGGCGGAAACCGCCCCGCCCGGGGTTCGGGGCTGTGGACGCGGCCTAGGCCGCGTCCCTGCGCAGCCTGAACCAGTAGAAGCCGTGGCCCGCCATGGTGAGCAGGTACGGCAGGTCACCGACCGCCGGGAAGCGCACCCCGCCGAACAGTTCCACCGGGTACCGCCCCTTGAACCGGCTCAGGTCCAGCTCCGTGGGCTGCGCGAACCGCGAGAAGTTGTGCACGCACAACACCAGGTCGTCCTCTCCCTCCTTGGTCAGGGGGGCCTCGCGAAGGAAGGCGAGGACGGCCGGGTTGGAGGACTGGAGTTCGGTGTAGGTCCCGAGGCCGAAGGCGGGGTTCTGCTTGCGGATCTCGATCATGCGCCGGGTCCAGTGCAGCAGCGAGGAGGGCGACGACATCGACGCCTCCACGTTGGTGACCTGGTACCCGTAGACGGGATCCATGATGGTCGGCAGAACGAGCCGCCCGGGGTCGCAGGAGGAAAAACCTGCGTTGCGATCGGGTGTCCACTGCATGGGGGTGCGGACGGCGTCGCGGTCGCCGAGCCAGATGTTGTCGCCCATGCCGATCTCGTCGCCGTAGTAGAGGATCGGCGAGCCGGGCAGGGAGAGCAGCAGGGCGGTGAAGAGCTCGATCTGGTTGCGGTCGTTGTCGAGGAGGGGTGCGAGCCGGCGGCGGATGCCGATGTTGGCGCGCATACGCGGGTCTTTCGCGTATTCCGCGTACATGTAGTCGCGTTCCTCGTCGGTGACCATTTCGAGGGTGAGCTCGTCGTGGTTGCGCAGGAAGATGCCCCATTGGCAGCGGGAGGGGATCGCAGGGGTCTTGGCGAGGATTTCCGAGACCGGGTAGCGGGATTCCCTGCGGACGGCCATGAAGATGCGGGGCATGACGGGGAAGTGGAACGCCATGTGGCATTCGTCGCCGCCGGAGGCGTAGTCGCCGAAGTAGTCGACGACGTCCTCGGGCCACTGGTTGGCCTCGGCGAGGATCACCGTGTCCGGGTAGTGGGCGTCGATCTCCTTGCGGACCCGTTTGAGGAACTCGTGCGTGGCCGGCAGGTTCTCGCAGTTCGTGCCCTCCTCGGCGTACAGGTAGGGCACGGCGTCGAGGCGGAAGCCGTCGATGCCCAGGTCCAGCCAGAATCGCAGCGCGGAGATCATCTCCTCCTGCACGGCGGGGTTCTCGTAGTTGAGGTCCGGCTGGTGGGAGAAGAAGCGGTGGAAGAAGTACTGCTTGCGGACGGGGTCGAAGGTCCAGTTGGAGACTTCGGTGTCGACGAAGATGATGCGGGCGTCGCCGTACTGTTTGTCGTCGTCGGCCCACATGTAGTAGTCGCCGTAGGGGCCGTCGGGGTCTTTCCTCGATTCCTGGAACCACGGGTGCTGGTCGCTGGTGTGGTTCATCACGAAGTCGATGATGACGCGCATGCCGCGTTGGTGGGCGGCGTCGACGAATTCCACGAAGTCGGCGAGGTCGCCGAATTCGGGGAGGACGGCGGTGTAGTCGGATACGTCGTATCCGCCGTCCCGCAGGGGTGATTTGAAGAAGGGCGGCAGCCAGAGGCAGTCGACTCCCAGCCATTGCAGGTAGTCGAGTTTGGCGGTGATGCCTTTGAGGTCGCCGACGCCGTCGCCGTTGCTGTCCTGGAAGGAGCGGACGAGGACCTCGTAGAACACGGCGCGTTTGAACCACTCGGGGTCGCGGTCCTTGGCGGGGGTGTCCTCGAAGGTGTCCGGAACGGGCTCGTTGACGATCATGGTGTGGGTGACCCTCCGATCTGCGGGTTGGACGGTCGCAGGACGGTGAGTACGTGCGCGGGCCGGGTGCCCGGTTCGAGGCGCACGTAGTTGGCCCTGCCCCAGTGGTAGGTCTCGCCGGTGAGCTCGTCGCGCACCGGCACCGACTCGTGCCAGTCCAGGCCGAGTTGCGGCATGTCCAACGAGACCGTCGCCTCCTGGGTGTGGTGGGGGTCGAGGTTGACGACCACCAGAACCGTGTTCGAACCGCTCTTCTTCGAGCTCCTCTTCGAGTAGGCGATCACCGCTTCCTTGTCGGTCGGATGGAAGTGCAGATCGCGGAGTTGGCGCAGGGCCGGGTGCGCCCGCCGGATCTCGTTGAGCCGGGTGAGCAGCGGGGCGAGGCTGCGGCCCGCCCGCTCGGCGGCGGCCCAGTCACGGGGTTTGAGCTGGTACTTCTCCGAGTCGAGGTACTCCTCGCCGCCTTCCTTGAGCGCCGCGTTCTCGCAGAGTTCGTAGCCGCTGTAGATGCCCCAGGTCGGCGAGAGGGTGGCGGCGAGGACGGCGCGGATCTCGAAGGCGGGGCGGCCGCCGTGCTGGAGACAGGCGGGCAGGATGTCGGGGGTGTTGGCGAAGAAGTTGGGCCGCATGTAGGAGGCGGCGTCCCCCGAGAGTTCGGTGAGGTACTCCGTCAGTTCCTGCTTGGTGTTGCGCCAGGTGAAGTAGGTGTACGACTGCTGGAAGCCGATCTGGCCGAGGGTGTGCATCATCGCGGGACGGGTGAAGGCCTCGGCGAGGAAGATCACGTCGGGGTCGGTGCGGTTGATGTCCGCGATGACCCGCTCCCAGAACACGACCGGCTTGGTGTGCGGGTTGTCGACCCGGAAGATCCGCACGCCGTACGACATCCAGTGCCGCAGAACCCGCACGGTCTCCGCGACGAGACCGTCCAGGTCGGCGTCGAAGGCGATCGGATAGATGTCCTGGTACTTCTTCGGCGGGTTCTCGGCGTAGGCGATGGTGCCGTCGGGCCGGTGGTGGAACCACTCGGGGTGTTTCTGCACCCAGGGGTGGTCGGGGGAGCACTGGAGGGCGAAGTCGAGGGCGATCTCCAGGCCCAGCTCGGCCGCCCGCTCCACGAACCAGGCGAAGTCCTCGATGGTCCCCAGGTCCGGGTGGACGGCGTCGTGACCGCCCTCCGGCGAGCCGATCGCCCAGGGCACGCCGACATCGTCGGGGCCGGGGTCGAGCGTGTTGTTGCGGCCCTTGCGGAAGGTCGTGCCGATGGGGTGGATCGGCGGCAGGTAGACGACGTCGAAGCCCATGGCGGCGATGGCGGGGAGCCTGCGCGCGGCGGTGCGGAAGGTGCCGTGCGGGCGCTCGGGGGTGCCCTCGGAGCGCGGGAAGAACTCGTACCAGGCTCCGTACAGGGCGCGTTCCCGCTCGACCAGCAGCGGCAGCGGCTCGGACGCGGTGACCAGCTCCCGCAGCGGATACCGGCCGAGCACGGCGTCGACCTGCGGCGTCAGCGCCGCCGCCAGCCGGGAGACGGCCGGGCGGGTCTCGTCGCGCAGCGCCTCGGCGGCCGCCAGCACCAACGTGCGGTCGGGAGCCTCCGGCACTCCGCCGGCCGCCCGTTCGTACAGCCGCGCGCCCTCTTCGAGGACCAGCTCGGTGTCCATCCCCGCGGGGATCTTGATGCGGGCGTGGTGCCGCCAGGTGGCGACCGGGTCGCTCCAGGCCTCCACGGTGTAGGTCCAGCGGCCCGTCGCGTCCGGCGTGACGTCCGCGCCCCAGCGGTCGGTGCCCGGGGCGAGTTCACGCATCGGCGTCCAGGGGCCCGGGTTGCCGTCCGGATCCCGCAGCACGACGTTGGCGGCGACGGCGTCGTGCCCTTCCCGGAACACGGTCGCCGAGACCTCGAACGTCTCACCCGTGACCGCCTTGGCGGGCCGGCGACCCTGCTGGACGAACGGGCGGACGTCCAGGACGGGTATGCGCCCGACGGCGGTGGTGTCGCCGCCCGAGGAGGATCGCTCCGGGGCCGGCGGACCGGGTGCGGGCGTGAGCACCGGGACGGCGGTGTCCTTCTCGGCGTTGCCGGCGCCGTCGGTGCTCTTGCCGTTCCTGCTGCTCTTGTTGTTCTTGGTGCGAGGCGTCGGGGGTGATGACGGGTGGTGCCTTGCTGGCATGACCGCTCCTGTCCGCATCAACGGGGGGTAGGCGGATGGATGTGGTGGGGAGGGGGTCCTGCGGGGGAGTACCGGAGGAGCCTTCCACCCTATGCGGGTGAGCAATCCGGCACGTTGCTAACTACCCGTGCGTTTGTCAACGCACAAGACCGGCCCCGTTCGAGGGGAACGGAGCGGGTCTCGGCGCCCCGTCAGGTGAACGGTGGAACCTGGAGGATTTTGTTCGGCGAACCGGGCCCCCGGCCGGAAACCTTGCCGTTCGCCGACCCCGCGACCAGCGCCCGCGCCACCTGCGCGGGCGTGGCTTTCGGATGGTCGGCGAGATGGAGCGCGGCCGCCCCCGCCGCGTGCGGCGCCGCCATCGAGGTACCGGAGCGGGTCACCCGGCCGGTGTCGTTCGCGGACGAGGCGGAGGTGACCGACACTCCCGGCGCGAACAGGTCCAGAGCCGAACCGTAGTTGGAGAAGCCCGCCCTGGCGTCCCCCCGGTCGGTGGCGCCGACCGTGATGGCCTCCCGCACGTCGGCCGGGGAGTACAGGGCGGCCGGCTGTCCCACGTTGCCCGCGGCGACGGTGTAGGTGACACCGGACCGGATGGAGGCGCGGACGGCCGCGTCCAGCGCCGCGTTGTAGCCGCCACCCAGGCTGAGATTGGCGACCGCGGGCCGGCGCGCGTGCCGGGTGACCCAGTCGATGCCCGCGATGGCCTGCGCGGTGGTGCCCGCACCGGCGTTGTCGAGCACCCGTACCGCGACCACCCTGGCCTTCTTGGCGACGCCGAGACGCGTGCCCGCGACGGTGCCGGCGACATGCGTGCCGTGGCCGTTGCCGTCGGCGGCGACACGATCGCCTCCGACGAAGTCCCAGCCGTGGCTCGCCCGGCCGCCGAAGTCGGTGTGCGTGATCCGGATGCCGGTGTCGATCACGTACACCGTGACCCCGGCGCCCGCCGACTTCGGCCAGTTGTAGCTGTTGTCCAGTGGCCGGCCCGGCTGGTCGACGCGGTCCAGCCCCCAGGACGGCGGATTCTTCGCGACCCCGGCCGCATCCAGGGTCACCCGGGTGTCCTGGACCACCGAGGCCACCCGCGGATCGGCCGCGAGGCGCCGGGCCTGTCTCTCGTCGGCCTCGACGGCGAACCCGTTGAGGGCCGTGTCGTAGGTCCGGTTGACGGTCGCCCCGTACGAACCGAGGAGACCGCGCCCGGCCTTCGACGCCGCGGCGGTGTCCTCCTTCAGCGTGACCAGATAACTTCCGCCGACGGAACCGGGCAGACCGGCGCCGAGTATCTTCCCCTCCGGTGCGGCGTGCGCGGGCAGGGTGACGGCCGAAAGGACCACGCTCGTGACGACCGCGGTCAGGCCCCCCACCCGGCGCAGACGCCGCTTTCGCGTCCGTGCCATGGTTCGAGTTCCCCTCCTCGACTCGGCGCACGACGGCTCCGCCGACCTATCCGACTTCGCCGGGTACGCCACCGGGCAGCCTCTCGTGCGGGGCGAAAGGCCACAAGGTGGCCTACCGGGACGAAACAGGGTTTCGGCCCGTTGTCGCGGGTCGGGCCGAAAAGCGAGGGCCCGCGGGCGGCCAGCCCTCAGCGAGGCCCGCGTCGACGCCGGTACCTTCGTAGACGACGTGGACGCACACCGCCGTGCGTCTCTTCCTCACGCACGCCGAGGTGGAATGTGAAGGCGATCCGTCGATTCACCGTCCGACCCCTCCTCCCCGACCCCCTCCGGCCACTCAGCGATCTGGCCCGCAACCTGCGCTGGTCCTGGCACGCGGAGACCCGCGACCTCTTCCAGTCCGTCGACCCCGAGCGCTGGGCCGTCTCGGACGGCGATCCGGTGCGGCTCCTGGGCGGCGTCCGCCCGGGACGCCTCACCGAGCTCGCCGGGGACCGCCGTTTCCTGCGCAGGCTGAGTGCCGCCGCCGACGACCTGCACGACTACGTGACCGGCGACCGCTGGTACCAGGCGCAGCCCCGTACCGCCGGGCTGCCCGCCGCCGTCGCCTACTTCTCACCCGAGTTCGGCGTCACGGCCGCGCTGCCCCAGTACTCCGGCGGTCTCGGCATCCTGGCCGGCGACCACCTCAAGGCGGCCAGCGACCTGGGCGTCCCGCTGATCGGCGTGGGGCTGCTCTACCGGCACGGCTACTTCCGCCAGACGCTCTCCCGGGACGGCTGGCAGCAGGAGCACTATCCGGTCCTCGACCCCAACGAACTCCCGGTGACCCTGCTGAAGGAGGACGACGGCACCCCCGCGCAGATCTCGCTCGCCCTCCCCGCCGGCAAACAGCTGCACGCCCGGGTCTGGCTGGCGCAGGTCGGCCGGGTCCCGCTGCTCATGCTCGACTCGGACGTCGAGGAGAACGACCTCGGCGAACGCGGGGTGACCGACCGGCTCTACGGCGGTGGCAGCGAGCACCGGTTGCTCCAGGAGATGCTGCTGGGCATAGGAGGTGTCCGGGCGGTACGCACGTACTGCCGGCTGACCGGTCACGCCGCGCCCGAGGTCTTCCACACCAACGAGGGCCACGCGGGCTTCCTCGGCCTGGAGCGGATCGCCGAACTCGCCGACACCGGGTCGGACTTCGACTCCGCCCTCGAGGCCGTCCGGGCCGGCACGGTCTTCACCACCCACACCCCCGTCCCGGCGGGCATCGACCGCTTCGACCGTGAGTTGGTCGCCCGCCACTTCGGCCCCCAGGCCGAGCTCCCGCGCATGGACGTCGACCGCATCCTGCGGCTGGGCATGGAGACCTACCCGGGCGGCGAACCGAACCTCTTCAACATGGCGGTGATGGGCCTGCGGCTGGCGCAGCGCGCGAACGGCGTGTCCCTGCTGCACGGCCAGGTGAGCAGGGAGATGTTCTCCGGCCTGTGGCCCGGCTTCGACCCGGAGGAGGTGCCGATCACCTCCGTCACCAACGGCGTGCACGCTCCGACCTGGGTGGCCCCGGAGGTCCTGCGGCTCGGCGCCCGCCAGTTCGGCTCCGGGCGGGCCGAGGACGCCCTGAGCGTCGGCGGCTCCGACCGCTGGGACGCCGTCGCCGACATCCCCGACCAGGACATCTGGGAGCTGCGCCGTGAGCTGCGCGAGCAGCTGGTGGTGGAGGTACGGGAGCGGCTGCGCGCCTCCTGGCGCCAACGCGGCGCCGGAACGGCCGAGTTGGGCTGGATCGACGGCGTGATGGACCCGGATGTCCTCACCATCGGCTTCGCGCGCAGGGTCCCCTCGTACAAGCGCCTGACCCTGATGCTGAGGGACCGCGACCGGCTGATGGACCTGCTGCTGCACGCGGAGCGGCCGATCCAGATCGTCGTCGCGGGCAAGGCGCACCCCGCGGACGACGGCGGCAAACGGCTGGTCCAGGAACTGGTCCGGTTCGCCGACGACCCCCGTGTCCGGCACCGCCTCGTCTTCCTGCCCGACTACGGCATGGCGATGGCGCAGAAGCTGTACCCGGGATGCGACATCTGGCTCAACAACCCGCTGCGGCCCCTGGAGGCCTGCGGCACGTCCGGCATGAAGGCGGCGCTCAACGGCTGTCTCAACCTCTCCGTCCTGGACGGCTGGTGGGACGAGTGGTTCCAGCCCGACTTCGGCTGGGCGATCCCCACCGCCGACGGCGTCGGCACCGACCCCGACCACCGCGACGACATCGAGGCGGCGGCCCTCTACGACCTCCTCGAACAGCGAATCACCCCCCGCTTCTACGAGCGCGGCCGGGCGGGTCTGCCCGACCGCTGGATCGAGATGGTCCGCCAGACCCTCACCCTGCTCGGCCCGAAGGTGCTGGCGGGACGCATGGTCCGCGAGTACGTCGAACGCCTCTACACGCCGGCCGCCCACGCGCACCGGACGATGACGCCCGACACCGCCCGCGAACTCGCCCTCTGGAAACAGCGGGTGCGCTCGGCCTGGCACGCGGTGCAGGTGGACCATGTCGAGACGTCGGTGGCCACCACCACCGCCGAACTCGGCACGACCCTGGCTCTGCGGGTCCGCGTCGGCCTCGGCGACCTCACCCCCGACGACGTCGAGGTGCAGGCCGTCTCGGGCCGGGTCGACGAGGAGGACCGCATCACGGACGCGACGACGGTCCCCCTGAAACCGTCCGGCGGCCCGGACCTGGACGGCCGCTGGCTCTACGAGGGCCCCCTGTCCCTGGACCGCACCGGACCCTACGGCTACACGGTCCGCATCCTCCCGGCCCACCGCCTCCTGGCCTCCGGCGCGGAGCTGGGCCTGCTGGAGGTGCCGTCGGAGGAGGCGGTGGAGGGGGCGGGGGTGCTGCTGCGATAACCGCTCACCGCTGACTGACCCGAGGCGCCGGAGAGTGGACGCCGGCGCCTCGGGTCGGGCTGCGTCCTCCCCCGTCACGGAGGAGGGGCTCGTCCCGCGATATCCGGTGGGCAGATCGTCGTCGGAGGGTTATGCTCCCCGGCGATGACTACTTCTTCTGTAGACAGATCGGGGGCCCCGTCCGCGCAAGGTGAGTGCTGATGCTCACTCGGATCGCGAACGAGGACTCCCGACTTTCCTTCTGGCTGCGCGTGCGCGAGTTCGCCGTGCCGGCCTCCATGATCGAGACCGCGACCGCCCGCCGCCGCGTAGGGGACTGGGCCGGGGCTTGTGCCGCCGCAGGTGTCGACATCGATCTCGACCTTCGTACCGTGGCGCGGACGTACGGTCGTGCCTTTGCTTCCCTGCTCCGGTCCGATCTGCGTCACTTGGCGCCTGATCTGCTGCGATGGCACCTGCCAAGGGTCGCTCCCGACGGACTGCTGCGGCCGGGGGTGACGGTCTCCCTCGCTCGGTACGAGGTCGAGGGCGCCGTCGGGGGTGCCGGGCGGGACGACACCCGGTGGCCCGTGCACCTCGTGGTGCGGACTCCGCCCGCTTGGGCGGATGCCGGGCAGCGGGTCGGTCTCGCGCTGTGGGACGCGTCCGGCTCGGTGGCGGGTGACCGCCGTCATCCGCATCCGCGTCCCGACCGGCGGTTCCGCCTCGACCTGCACCGCCATCTGTGGGACGCGCGCAGAGCGGGTGAGCTGCGGGTGAGGTGTGGCGCCGATCGACCGCCCGGAGACGACCCGCCCACCCTGCACCCGTCCGTGCCGGACCCGCCCGCGTCGGAGCCGGAACTGCCGGGGCCCGGCTGTGCCGTGGACCGGTGGGCGGCCGAGGCGGGGATCGTGCTGCGGGCCGAGGGGCGGACCACCGGTTCCGTCCTGGTGCGCCTCGGGGCCGGCCGGCGGCTGGTCCTGGACCGGGCCGAGCAGGGCGAACCTCGCGACGCGCGGCCTGTCCTGCGCGCTGCGACGGGCTGTGTCTCCGCGCTGCCGGTACTGCCCGACGCGGCGACCTGGGTGCTGCCCGACCTGGAGTTGATCCGTACGGGAGCGATCGCGGCCGAGCGACTGCATCCGCTGGTCGCCTCGGCGCTCGTACCGGAGCACGTCGTGCCGGAGCACCTCGGAGCGGAGCGCGCGGCGCCCGTACCGGGCCGGGTTCCCGACCGGGCGGGACGGGCCCGGCTCGTGGAGTGCAGGGGAGCGACGCACCGGATCGGTCTGGTCGACGGGGTACTGGCTCCGCTGGACCACGACCCGGCCGAGATCCGGCGCGAGGAGCTGCTGGCCTCGTTGACCGGCACTCCGCTGCCCTGTCTCCAGGCGATCGACCGGGCGCACCGGCGTCCGGACTGTCTCGTCGGCGTGCGTGAACGCCTCGTCCACGGTGATGTCGCCGGTGCGCTGGCCGTTGTCGAGGGGCTGCTGGGCCCCGAGGCGGTCCTGCGCGACGGCGCGTTGAGGGACGAACTGGAGGCGGCCGCGCAACGGCGGATCACCTACGGACTGTTCAGGGCCGGCCTGATCGGTCCCGGGCCCGGCCAGGACCGCCGCCGTCCCGGCCATATGCGCGCGCACCCACGCCACGGCGTTCCTCGCTGACCCCACTTCTCGTCCTACGAACTCCCGCGAACTCCCGCGGATTCCTGCGAACTCCCGCGGATTCCTGCGAACTTCTACGAACCCCCAAGGTGATCACTCATGCCCACACCCATGCCCACGCGTACCCCCTTCGCCACCCCGCCCTCTTCCGTCCCGACTTCTTCCGTCCCGGCTCCCGCCTCTCAACTCGACGTGGCGAGCGAGCTGTTGGCCCTGTTGCGCGACTCCACCACCGAACCGCGTCCCGACAGCCAGCTGGAGGCCCTCACCCTGGCCGTGGCCGCCGACCTCCCCGTGTTGCTGTGGGGCGAGCCGGGGATCGGCAAGACCGCCGCGCTGACCCAGCTCGCGGAGGCGCTGGACCTGCCGCTGACCACGGTGATCGCCAGCGTGCACGAGCCGTCCGACTTCTCCGGGCTGCCCGTCGTCGGGGACGATCCGGCGGAACAGGGCGTCCCGATGGCCCCGCCGGACTGGGCGGTGCGCCTGGTGCGGGCGGGCCGGGGGCTGCTGTTCCTCGACGAGCTGTCCACGGCGCCGCCGGCCGTGCAGGCCGCCCTGCTCCGGCTCGTACTGGAGCGCCGGATCGGCACGTTGACCCTGCCGCCCGGGGTGCGGATCGTGGCCGCCGCCAACCCGCGGGGCTCGGCCGCCGACGGCTGGGAACTGAGCCCGCCGCTCGCCAACCGGTTCGTCCATCTCCAGTGGACCCACGACCACGAGGTCGTCGTCCGCGGACTCGGTGGGACCTGGCCCCGGGCGACCCTGCCCCGGCTCGACCCGGCGAAGCTGCCGGAGGCCGTGGACTTCGCTCGGCGCGCGGTGTGCGGACTGCTCGCCGCGCGTCCCAAACTCGTGCACCAGCTGCCCAGCAGTGAAGCGCGCCGGGGCGGCGCCTGGCCGTCGCCGCGCAGCTGGGACATGACCCTGAGTCTGATCGCCTTCGCGACAGCGGCCGGCTCCTCCCGCGACGTACTCTCGCTGCTGGTCAGGGGCACGGTCGGCGACGGTCCGGGACTGGAACTGCTGGCGAGCCTGGACCGGATGGACCTCCCGGACCCCGAGACACTGCTCGCCGACCCGGCGGGAGCCGACCTGCCCGAGCGGGGCGATCTGCGCCAGGCCGTGCTGGACGGTGTCGTGGCGGCGGTCCGCACTCGCCCCGACAGGTCCCGCTGGGACGCGGCGTGGGCGCTCCTCGTACGGGCGTTGGAGACCGGCGCCCCGGATCTGGTGGTCGTCCCCGCGACGACGCTCGCCTCCCTGCGCCGGGAAGACTGGGACGTACCGGCGTCGATCGAGAAGCTGGCCGGAGTGGTGACCCTGTCCCGGCGGGCGGACCGGGCGGCGGATCGCGCGACGGCGCGGACCACGGCCGCCGCGAAGGCGGGCCGATGAGCCCGGACGAGCCGCTGGGCGCCGACGAGGCGCGGGCCGTCACCGGCAGGCCCCGGGGCACGGTGGAGCCGAGGCCCCTGGACCTCGACAAGCTCTTCGCCGCCCGGTTGCAGGCCGCCCGGGCCCGGCCCTACCTGGCGACGGCCCTGTTCGCCCTGCACCCGGTGGAGTCGCGCCGGGTGCCGACCATGGCCGTGGACCGGCACTGGCGGTGCTATGTCTCACCGGCGTTCGTGGACCGTATGCCGGTGGAGGAGCTGGCCGGGGTGTGGGTGCACGAGGTGTCGCACCTGCTGCGCGACCACCACGGGCGCAGTGAACGGGTGGCCCGGGAGCGGGGGTTGACCGGTGCGGGGGAGCGGTTGCGGATGAACATCGCCGCCGACTGCGAGATCAACGACGACGCGTTCGGGGACGGACTGGTCGAGCCCGAGGGCGCCGTCACGCCGGACTCCCTCGGACTGCGGCCGGGCGAGTTGATGGAGGACTACCTGCGCCAGTTCCGGCTCGGGCCGCACACCCAGAACCTGGTCTGGCTGGACTGCGGCAGCGGCGCCGACGGAAGGGAACGGGAGTGGGACCTCGGCCCGGACGGCGCGCACGGCCTGAGCGAACAGGAACGGGACGCCGTCCGCTTCCGGGTGGCGCAGGGCATCGCCGGCCGCCGGGGTACCGCCCCGGCGGGGTGGCGGCGGTGGGCGGAGGAGGCCTTCCATCCGCCGCAGCCGTGGCGGGATCTGCTGGGCGCGGCGGTCCGTTCGGCGGCCTCGGCCCCGGGCGCGGGGGAGGACTACTCCTACGGCCGGCCGTCCCGCCGCTCGGCGGGCGTCCCGGGCACGGTCCTGCCGAGCCTGCGCCGCAGACCGCCGCGGGTGAGCGTGGTCATCGACACCTCGGGATCCGTCAGCGACGCCGAACTGGGCAGCGCGATCCTGGAGGTCGCCGCGATCTCCCGGGCCGTGGGCGGCCGACGCGACCTGGTCACCGTGGTGCCGTGCGACGCGGCGGCCCGCATCGTGCACCCGCTGTGCCGGGGCGAGGGCATCCCGCTGATGGGCGGAGGCGGTACGGATCTGCGCGCGGGCTTCACCAAGGCCCTCCGCGCGCGGCCCCGCCCCGACGTCATCGTCGCCCTGACCGACGGCCAGACCCCCTGGCCGAGCACCCGCCCGCCCTGCCGCACGGTGGTGGGCCTGTTCCCCCGCGGCTCGGCGTCGTACGACGAGGACGACCCCGACTACGTACCGGACGAGCCGCCTGCCTGGGCCCGGGTGGTGGAGATCGGGTGACCGGGTGAGGGCGTTCTGTGGGGATTGTCGTGTGATCACGTTCACTTCGACCGAGGGAACTGTGTGAATATCTTGTGCTCCCGCTGGGAGATCCTTTAGAACTTGCCCATTCGTGATCGTTTGGGCGGGGGGATTCCGCGCGTTCGGCACGTCGGAGCAGCGGATGAGCGGAATGAAGCAAGTGAGCGAAGTGAGACCCGAGAGGTCCGGAGTCCGTCGTCGTGGGGCGGGTGTCCTCGGGGCTGTCGTGGTGGTGGCCGGTCTGTGCCTGGCGGGGTGTTCGGCTGCCGGGGGTGCCGACGGGTCGGCGGACAGGGAGAGTTCACCCTCGGGCTCGGTGTCCGCGTCGGTGAGTTCGTCGAGCGGTGCCGCTTCACCGAGCCCTGCTCCGAGTCGTTCGGCGACCGCGGCGGCCTCGCCGTCGCCGTCGAAGACCTCGGCTCCGCGGGCGACGAAGGACTCGTCGGCGAAGGTGGGCAGCGGTTCCGGCGGGTCGAGTGGTTCCGGCGGGTCGAGTGGTTCCGGTACGACCGGGGGTGGCTCGGGCGGATCGGGTTCTGTCGCGCAGAATCCCAACCGGGGGTCCAATCCCCCGCCCGCGCCGGCCCGTCCGTCGCCCACGCCGGAGTGGAGCTCCGAGGAGTGGCAGCCCGGGGATCCGGTCGAGACCAGGCCTCTCGCCACGCCTGAGCAGGGCTGACATAGGCTGTGCCGCCCGTTGTTCGACGCAGAGAGAGGCCGACGGCGCGTGTCTGACAGACCGTCCGAAGAGCACAGATCCGGTTCGGAGAAGGGGGACGACAGCTCCATCTCCGACGAGGAATGGACGAAGTTCGTCCGGGACAGCGAACGCGGGATACCCGACTCCGCGCCGAAGGAACCGTCCGCGCGGGCCCGCGAGGTCACGGAGCGGCTGCGGCGGCAGGAGGCGCGCGGGGTGACGCCCAAGGGGTGGCGCACCGTTGCGGATCTGCAGGAGACACAGGAGCGGGCGTCTCGCAGAAGGCGGCGGCGGTGGGCCTTCCTCGGGGTGCCTGTCGTGATCACTCTGGTCGTCGTGGCGATGCGACCGTCGTTGTTGCCGGGTAACCCCTTCGGTGTCGGCGAGCCCGAATCCGCCGTCTCAGCCTCGCCGTTGCCCATGGAGACCGCCGCCCCGACCGGCGCGCCCGGCTCGGCCGGCGTCGCGATTCCCACGATCGAGCGGCCGTTCGCGGGCTCCCCGGCGTCGCAGTGGGCCGACGGCGCGGCCGGCATCGTCCCGCCGAAGGCGACCCGCGTCGGATCGCTGTCCAAGGCCCAGGTGGAGCAGGCGCTTCAGCAGACCAGGAAGCTGCTGATCGACGCGAACCTCGATCCGGCCACCTTGCGCGGCGGACGTCCCGAGACGGCGCTCTCCGTGATCGAGCCACGGCAGAAGGAATTGCTGGACCTGCTGGACACCTCGCTGAGCAAGCCGGACGAGGAGCACGACCCGGTGCTGATGTTCAGCCGCTTCGACCCCGCCGAACTGCGCCTGGCCGGTGACGTGGTCAAGACGCGGGGACGGATGACGTTCAAGGCGGGCGAGAGTTCCTCCGTCGTCGTGCACGCCGACTACACCTTCGTGTATCCGCTGGTGCGCGTCGACAAGGACGCCCCGACCGAGGTGGAGCGCACCATCGTGCGCCGGGTCCTCGACATCGAGCTCTTCGATCCCGCCAAGTGGGTCGTCACGCCGGGGAAGATCACCGTCACGCGGTACGACCAGGAGATCGGCAACTCCGCCTGCGACGTCTACGACGGTTATCTGCATCCCCAGTTCGCCACGGACCAGCCCACGGGCGCGCCTGCGACCGGCCCGACGACGGACCCGTACGACCGCAGCCAGGACCTCGCCGGGCACTCCGAGGGCTGCGGTGTGGTGTCCCGTACCTGACCTCCCCGACCCATCGGCGCACGGTGCGCGGGGGCGGGGGGCGGCCCGCCCCCGCCATGACCGGTCCTCGGTTGTGACTCGGCCTCGGTTGTGACTCGTCCTCGGCTACGACTCGTCGCCCCCGCACAACCCCCGCAGCACCACCCCGCACCGCCGTGCGTACGCCTGCTGCAGGCCGCGGGTCGCCGGGCCGCCGGCCCTCGCGTACCACTTCGCGCCGCGGCTGAAGGCGGAGACCGTCAGCCAGACCGTGCCGTCTCCCGTGCGGTCGACGACGAAGGACTCCTCGCCGCATTCGGGGTGGCCGGGGAGGGTGCCGTACGCCCAGCCGGCCCGCCGGTGTTCGTCCACCGTCCAGACCACGCGGCAGGGGGCTTTTATGAGGCCGGCCAGGGTGACCGTGACATCGACGTCGGGGGCCGCCCGGTCCGCGGTGGTGTCCATGCCCACGCCCAGGGCGCGGTGCATCTCCCAGGTCAGGACCGCTTCGGCGGCTCGGCGGAAGACCTCGTGGCCCTCGCCGAGGCGGGTGCGGACGTGGAGGGAGTGGAAGCCCGCAGGGCAGTGGCCGGGGCGGTCGCGGGTCGCGCCGACATCGTCGTACGTGAAGTCCTTCGAAGACATGGGAGCCAAGAGTAGGGCGGTACCCGGGGATGCCTTCGTCCCGGGTACCGCCCTGTCCCGACTACGTGGTCGTCAGGCGACGTTGACGGCCGTCCAGGCCGCCGCCACCGCCTTGTACTCGGTGCTGGTCGAGCCGTACAGCGCCGATGCCGCGCTCAGGGTCGCCGTGCGGGCGCCCGAGTAGGTGGTCGTCGAGGTCATGTAGGTCGTCAGCGCCTTGTACCAGATCTGGACGGCCTTGGCGCGTCCGATGCCGGTGAGGGTCGAGCTGTTGTACGTCGGGGAGTTGTAGCTGACCCCGTTGATGGTCCGGCTGCCGCTGCCCTCGCTGAGCAGGAAGAAGAAGTGGTTCGCCGGGCCGGACGAGTAGTGCACGTCCAGGTTCTTCAGCGAGGAAGACCAGTAGTTGGCCGAGCCGCCGTCCTTGCTGGGCTGGTCCATGTAGCGCAGCGGGGTGCCGTCGCCGTTGATGTTGATCTTCTCGCCGATGAGGTAGTCGCCGACGTCGGAGGTGTTCGCCGCGTAGAACTCGACGGCGGTGCCGAAGATGTCGGAGGTCGCCTCGTTGAGGCCGCCGGACTCGCCCGAGTAGTTCAGGCCCGCCGTGTTGGAGGTGACGCCGTGCGTCATCTCGTGGCCGGCCACGTCCAGCGAGGTCAGCGGGTGGGTGTTGCTCGACCCGTCGCCGTACGTCATGCAGAAGCAGCTGTCGTCCCAGAAGGCGTTCACGTAGGCGTTGCCGTAGTGGACGCGGGAGTACGCGGCGACGCCGTTGTTCTTGATACCGCTGCGGCCGAACGTCGACTTGTAGAAGTCCCACGTCGCCTGCGCGCCGTACGCGGCGTCGACCGCGGCCGTCTGGTCCGTGGTCGAGCTGGAGGCGGCGCCGGTGCCCCACGTGTCGTCCGCGTCGGTGAACAGGGTGCCCGCCGAGGAGCTGGTGCCGTGCGCCTTGTTGTACGTCTTGTGGCCGCCGCGCGTGCCGTCGGTCAGCTGGTACGTCGAGCCCGACAGGGTCGTGCCGAGGGTCACCGTGCCCGAGTAGAGGCTCTTGCCGGTGCCGGTCTCGATGCCCTGGTACTCGTACAGCTTCTTGCCGGTGGCGGCGTCGGTGATGACGTGCAGCTCGTTCGGGGTGCCGTCGTCCTGGAGCCCGCCGACGACCGTCTCGTAGGCGAGGACCGGCTTGCTGCCGTTGCCCGCCCAGATCACCTTGCGGGGCGCGTCGCTGGCCTCGGTGCTGGCGGAGCCGGCGTCCTTGGCGAGGGTCAGGGCCTGCTTCTCGGCCTTCGCGGCGGTGACGACGGGGGTGAGCGAGGCGACCTTGATGGTGGCTCCGGTCGCCTTGGTGACGCCCTTGCTCGCGCCCGCGGCCGACTCGTGGACGACCAGGTCGCCGCCGAGGACCGGCAGACCCGCGTAGGTCCGCTCGTAGCGTGTGTGGACCGTGCCGTCCGCGTCCTTCACGACGTCGCGCACGACCAGCTTCTCCTGGGCGCCGAGGCCTATCTCCTGCGCCGTCTCGGGCGCGTCGGCCTGCTTGTCCTGGATCAGGGCGGTGCGGGCGGCCGGGGCCAGCGCGGTGGGCACGGCGAGGGGCGTCGCACCGGTGGCGTCCGCCGGGGCCTGGGCGGCGGCGGTACCGGCGGTCAGGCCGGTGGTGACCAGGGCTCCGGCCGCGACGGCGGTGGCGATGGCCAGAGTGGTGCGCTTGTGACGCGCGTAGAGGGAGGTCACACAAGCTCCTTGGATATGGGGGTGCCCGGGCAGCGTGGGGTGGCTGTCCGTGACTGCTGTGAAGTTGTGCGGCGGGTGACAGGAAGACTGGCATCAAGGCGCGTACATGTCAGGACCCCGAAGTGATGTTGGCTGAAAATCAACGGCCGGATGAACGTTGCCGGAATGTAAACGGACTTGACCTGGGTCAAAGGCCAACAGGGCGTAGGTAAGGCGCTGGCAAAAAGGGGACGCCGCCCCGGAGGAGTCGAGACTCCGGGACGGCGTCCTGTGCGAGGCCCGTCGGTCGGCTGTGCGCGAACCCTGTGGGGCCTGTGACCTACGGGAAGGTCACTTTCCAGCTGTTGATGTAGCCGGTGTCCTGGGCCGCGTTGTCCTGGACCCGCAACTTCCAGACCCCGTTGGCGACCTCGGAGGACGCGTTCACGGTGTACGTGGTGTTGATGTTGTCCGTGCTGCCGCCGGTGCCGTAGGCCTTCAGCGTGTAGGCCGTGCCGTCGGGGGCGAGCAACTGCACCTGGAGGTCACCGATGTAGGTGTGGACGATGTTGACCGCCACCGCCAGGTTCGAGGGCGCGTTGCCGGTCCGGCCGGAGACGGTGACCGAGGAGGTGACCGCCGCCCCGTTGTCCGGAATCGATACGTCGGCGGTGTTCTCGAAGGAGGTGCCGCCGCCGCCCCCGCCGTCGGAACGGGCGCCGACCGCGACACCGGCCCACGCGTCCTGTACGGCCTTGTACTCGGTGGAGGTCGTGCCGTACAGCTCACCGGTCGCCGCCAGCGTGCCGGTGCGGGCCGCCGCGTAGTTGGTGGTCGTGGTGAACTTCGTGGTCAGCGCGCGGAACCAGATCTTCTCCGCCTTGTCGCGACCGATGCCGGTGACCGGCAGGCCGTCCGCGGTGGCCGAGTTGTAGGTGACACCGTTGATGGTCTTGGTGCCACTGCCCTCCGACAGGAGGTAGAAGAAGTGGTTCGCCGGGCCGGACGAGTAGTGGACGTCGACCGATCCGATCCCCGAGTACCAACTGTCCTTCGACGCGCCGTCCTTGCTCGGCTTGTCCATGTACCGCAGCGGCGAGCCGTCGCCGTTGATGTCGATCTCCTCGCCGATGAGGTAGTCACCGACGTCGGAGGCGTTCTGCGCGTAGAACTCCACCGAGGTGCCGAAGATGTCCGAGGTCGCCTCGTTGAGGCCGCCGGACTCGCCGCTGTAGTTGAGGCCCGCGGTGTTGGAGGTGACGCCGTGCGTCATCTCGTGCCCGGCCACGTCGATGGACGTCAGCGGGTGGGTGTTGCCGGAGCCGTCGCCGTACGTCATGCAGAAGCAGCTGTCGGACCAGAACGCGTTCACGTACGCGTTGCCGTAGTGCACGCGCGAGTACGCGCCGACCCCGTCGCCCCTGATGCCGCTGCGGCCGTGCACGTTCTTGTAGTAGTCCCAGGTCAGGGCCGCCCCGTAGTGCGCGTCGGCGCCCGCGGTCTCCAGGTTGGACGCGGCGCCGGTGCCCCAGACGTCGTCGGAGCCCGAGAAGAGCGTGCCGGTGCCGGAGGTGCCCCGGTTGAGGTTGTACGTCTTGTGGCCGCCGCGCGCGCCGTCGGTCAGGTTGTACGTCGACCCCGACTGCGTGGTGCCCAGGGTCACCTGGCCGCTGTACATCGTGTTGCCGGTGCCGGTCTCGATGCCCTGGTACTCGTAGAGCTTCGCGCCGGTGGTGGCGTCGGTGATGACGTGCAGCTCGTTCGGGGTGCCGTCCTCCTGGAGGCCGCCGACGACCGTCTCGTACGCCAGGACCGGGGTGCCGTTGGCCGCCCAGATCACCTTGCGCGGGGCGCGGTCGGTGTCCGCCTGCTCGGCGCCGGCGGCCTCGGCCAGGCTCAGCGCCTGCTTCTGGGCCTTGGCCGCGCTGACGGCGGGCGAGAGCGAGGCGACCTTGATGGCCGTCCGGGTGGCCTTGGTGACACCCTCGGTGGCACCGGACTTCGCGGTCTCGACGACCAGGTCGCCGCCGAGGACCGGCAGACCGCCGTAGGTGCGCTCGTAGCGGGTGTGCAGGGTGCCGTCGGCGTCCTTGACGACGTCACGGACGACGAGCGCCTCCTTGGCGCCGAGGCCCAACTCCTTGGCGGTGGCCGCCTTGCCGGCGTCCGCGTCGCGTATCAGCGCGGCACGCTGGGCGGGGGTGAGGCGTACCGACTCGGCGCCCGGGTCGGCCTGACTCGCCGCCTGCGGTGCCTTCACCGGGGCGGCGGTCGCGGCGCCGGACTGCACGGCGGCGGCGATGAGCGCGGAGACGCCGACGAGGGCGACGGCCGCGGCACGACGGGAGGTGCTGTGGGGGGTGCGTCTGCGAGAGGGACTGCTGCTCAACACTGACTCCTTCTGCGCGGCCACGGGTCACGCGGCCAGGGGAGACCCGACGGCGGGTGAGCCGTGCGGGCACGACAAAGGCGGTACGCAGAACAAAGGCGGAACGTGGAGCGGGCTTAGCTGTGGGGTTGCTGTGAACCAGCAGTGGGAAGAGTGGCAGTGGATTGCGCTATCTGTCAGGAGCGCGTCAGGAAGTTGGCCGGAAACAGTTCGTTGTCCGGTAGTTCATGTTCGATATGCGGTCGATTGGCCGACAGGTCAGGTCGCGCGGAAGGCAGGACGTGGCGGGCCGGTGGTCCGGCCGGGCGGCCCGGCACGGCTACCCTGTCCGATTCCTGGCCGGGGCGAACGGCGGCTCAGGGTTCGGTCCGCTCCCCGTGCCAGGTCCGCCACAGTGCCGCGTACGCCCCGTCCGCCGTCACGAGCGCCTCGTGCGTGCCGAGTTCGGTGAGACGGCCGTCCTCCATCACGGCGACCCGGTCCGCGTCGTGCGCGGTGTGCAGGCGGTGGGCGATGGCGATGACGGTCCGGCCCCGGAGCACGGCGGCCAGTGCCCGCTCGGTGTGCCGGGCGGTCGCCGGATCCAGCAGCGCCGTCGCCTCGTCCAGGATCAGCGTGTGCGGATCGGCCAGCACCACCCGGGCCAGGGCGAGTTGCTGGGCCTGCGAGCCGTCCGTACGGACACCGTCCCCGCCGAGCGCGGCGTCGAGGCCGCCGGGCAGCTCCCGGACCCAGTCGGCGGCACCGACCGCGGCCAGCGCCGCCCACAACTGCCCGTCGCTCGCCGCCGGTTCGGCGATCAGGAGGTTGTCGCGGACCGTACCGAGGAAGACGTGGTGCTCCTGGGTGACCAGCACGACCTGCCGGCGCAGCGTCTCGGGCGCCAGCTCCGCGACCGGCACCCCGCCCACCGTCACCGTGCCCGCGCTCGGCGCGTCCACGCCCGCGAGCAGCCTGCTCAGCGTGGTCTTGCCCGCGCCCGACGGGCCGACCACCGCGAGCCGCTCACCGGGCCGCACCGTCAGATCGACCCCGCGCAGCACCTCGCCGCCGCGCTCGTAGGCGTACCGCACGCCCGTCACGTCGATCCGGTCGTCCGCCGGCGCGGGCGCCCCGCCGTCCGGCTCGGCGCGCGGCGCCCCGGCCAGGCCCTCCACCCGGGCGAACGAGGCCCCACTGCTCTGGAGCTGCTCGACACGCAGCAGGATCTGGTCGAGCGGTTCGGTGAACTGCCGCAGATACAGCGCGGCCGCCACCACCGCGCCCAGGCTCATCGCGCCGCGCGCGTGCAGCGCGCCGCCCAGCAGCAGCACGCCCGCCACCGGCAGCGAGTACGACACCTCGATCACCGGGAAGAACACCGAACGCAGGTGGAGCGTACGGAAGCGGGTGCGGCGCGAGATCTCCAGCGCGTCCCGGCTCGCCGCCGTCCGCCGCTCCTGGAGCCGGAACGCCTCGACCGTGCGCGCCCCGGACGCGGTGGCGGCGACGATCTCGGCGACCTCGGAGGTGGCCGCGCCCTCGGCGAGGTAGGCCGCCCGCGCCCGCCGCAGATACCAGCGCAGCGCGAACCAGATCGGGGTCAGCCCCAGCACCCCGATCGCCCCGAGCAGCGGGTCGATCACGAACACCGCGCCGAGCGTGAACAGCGCCTGGACCGTGCAGACCAGCAGCTCGGGCCCGGCGTCCCGCAGGGTGGTGCCCACGGCCGCCACGTCGGCGGTGCCGCGCGTGGTCAGATCGCCGGTGCCGGCCCGCTCCACGACCGACGCGGGCAGCGCGAGCGCCCGCCCGACGAACTCCTCCCGCACCCGCGCCAGCGTCCGCTCACCGAAGCGGTGGCCCGCGTACCGGGCCCAGCGGGCCAGCAGCAACTGCGCCAGCGCGCAGACCAGGATGGCCGCCGCGAGCCGGTCCACGGCCCCGGTGCCGTGTCCGGCCCGCACCTCGTCGATGATCCGCCCCAGCAGCCACGGCCCGGCCAGGCCCGCCCCGGCGGCGAGCACGTTCAGGGCGAGGGCGGCTCCGAAGGCCCGCCGGTCGGCCCGCAACAGCCGGACCGCCGCCCGCCGCACGTCACCGGGCTCCGCGACCGGCAACCGGCCCGAGCCCTCGTCGACCATCGTCACCGCACGACCTCCTCGGCACCGGCACCGGCACCCGCTCCCGTGTCCGAATCCGAATCCGAATCCGAATCCGAATCCGAATCCGAATCCGAATCCGAATCCGAATCCGAATCCGTGCCCTTGTCCCCACCCGCATCGTCAACCGGGTCCGGTTCCGGGTCCGGACCGAGGCCGTCGGTGTCGTCGGTGTCGTCCGCGTCTCGTGCCACCAGGGACCGGTATCCCGGTTCTCGTTCCAGCAGGTCGTGGTGGCGGCCGGTCGCCGTCACCTTTCCGTCGACCAGGTAGTGGACGGTGTCCGCCTGGGCGAGGAGCAGCGGGGAGGTGGTGGTCACCACCGTGGTCCGGCCGGTCCGTGCCGCGCGCAGCCGCTGGGCGACCGCCGCCTCCGTGTGCGCGTCGAGCGCAGATGTCGGCTCGACGGCCAGCAGCGTCCCGGGGTCGGCGAGCAACGCCCGTACCAGTCGGACCCGTTGTCGCTGGCCGCCGGAAAGGCTGCGGCCCTGCGCGGTCACGGGTGACTCGAGTCCCTCCGGCAGGCCCTTCACGATGTCGTCGGCGGCCGCCGCCCGCACCGCCCGTCCGACGTCCGCCGGGGAGGGCGCACGCCGTCCGCCCACCACCTCGCGCAGACTCCCGGCGAACAGGTCGGCCTCGTTGTCGGCGACCAGGATCCGCTCCCTGACCTGGTCCAGCGGGACGGCGTCCAGCCGTACCCCGCCCCAGGTGGCGTCCGTGGGGCCGTACCGGCCGAGCCGGTCCACGACGGCGGTCACCTCCGTGTGCCGGGCGCCGACCAGCGCGGTCAGCCGGCCCGGTGCCACCCGCACACCCGAGACGGGGTCGTGCAGCACCGACGGCTCGACGGGCGCCTCGGCGACACCGCTGCCGGCGTCGGCGTCGGTGTCGGGGGCCGGCTCCAGCCGCAGCAGCCGTACGACCCGCCGGGCGGCCACCACGCCCCGGCTGAGCTGGTAACCCATGTCGACGAGGAACGCCACCGGGCCGATCAGGACCGCGACATAGCCGTACACCGACACCAACTCGCCGACGGTCATGTCCCCCTGGGCGGCGAGCCGGGCCGCCAGCCAGGTCACCACGGCGAGGAACAGCGTCGGCAGGCCCACCCCGAGCGCCTGCATCCAGCTGGTGACCGCGCCGACCCGGTAGCCCTGCGCCCGCAGCCGCTGCGAGTCGCGGTCGAAGGAGGCCGCGAACAGCTCCTTGCCACCGAGCCCGTTGAGCACCCGCAGCCCGCCCGCGAGATCTCCGATCCGCGCGGTGAGCACTCCCTGCCGCTCCCGGTACTCGGTCTCCGTGCCCTGCAACCGCGACATCAGCGGCCCGACCAGCACCGCGACCACCGGCATCCCCAGCAGCACGACCGCCGCCAGCAGCGGTGACACCGACAGCAACAACCCGGCGACGAAGACGTAGACGACGACCGAGCCGACGCCCGGCCCGATCACCGTCAGCGCGCCCGCGATCGTGTGCACGTCGCTCACCCCGATGGTGACGACCTCCGCGGCCCCCACCTGGCGCGGCAGCGCGGCGCCGAGCCGCAGCGTGTGCCCGACGACGACCTTGGTGGTGCGGAAGTACCCGTCCATGCGCACCCGGGTCATCGTGCGGTGCCGCATGATGCTCACCCAGGCGTTGAACGCGCCCACCGCGAACAGGGCCGCCGTCCAGCCGGCCAGCGCCGCCGTGTCACCGGGCTCGAGACCGTCGTCCACCGCCTTCGACAGCAGGTACGGCGCCACCGCCATCAGCACCATCCAGACGCTGGCCAGCACCGCCCCGGCCAGCGCCCGCCACGGCTGGCAGCGCACCAGCCACGCCAGGTACGCCCAGCCGCCGCGGCTGTCGGGCGTGCCGGGATCCTCGTACGCGTCGATCATCCACTCGTCCTTCCGGCCCCCGTGGTCTCCCCCTGGACGTTCACGCCAGACTGTCCCGCCAGGCCCGGTGCAGGTCCGCGAACCGGCCGGTGCCCGCGATCAGTCCGGCCGGGCTGCCGTCCTCGACGATCCGCCCGTGCTCCATGACCAGGACCCGGTCGGCGATCTCCACGGTCGACAGCCGGTGCGCGATCACCACCGCCGTACGGCCCTTCAGCACCGTCGCCATCGCCGCCTGCACGGCCCGCTCGCCCGGGATGTCGAGCGAGCTGGTCGCCTCGTCGAGGATCAGCACCGCCGGGTCGGCCAGCAACGCCCGCGCGAACGCGACGAGTTGTCGCTGCCCGGCGGAGATACGACCACCGCGCTTGCGGACGTCGGTGTCGTAGCCGTCGGGCAGGGCGCTGATGAACTCGTGTGCGCCGATCGCCTTCGCCGCCCGCTCGATCTCCTCCCGGCTCGCGTCCGGCCGGCCGATGGCGATGTTCTCGGCGACCGTGCCGGAGAACAGGAACGCCTCCTGCGTCACCATGACCACCCCGCGCCGCAGTTCGGGCACGGCCAGCTCGCGCAGGTCGATCCCGTCCAGCAGCACCCGCCCCGCGGAGGGGTCGTAGAAGCGGGCGAGCAGCTTGGCCAGCGTGGACTTGCCCGCGCCGGTCGAGCCGACCACGGCGACGGTCTGTCCGGCGGGCAGGGTCAGATCGAAGCGCGGGAGGATCTCGCCACCGGTGCGGTAGCCGAAGGACACCCCGTCGAAGACGACCTCCCGGCCGGGCAGTTCGCCCGCCAGCGGCGGGAGTTCCCGCGGCGTGGACGGCTCGGGCACGGACGGCGTCTGTGCGAGCAGCCCCGCGATCTTCTCCAGCGAGGCGGCCGCCGACTGGTAGGAGTTGAGGAACATGGCGAGCCGGTCTATCGGGTCGTACAGCCGCCGCAGATACAGGACGGCAGCCGCCAGCACCCCCAGCTCCAGTGAGCCGTCGGTCACCCGGGTGGCGCCCCACAGCACGATCACCGCGACCGCCGCGTTGGCGACCAGCCGCGATCCGGTGACGTACCGGGCCATCTCCAGGAGCGCGTTGCCGTTGATCCGTTCGTGTCGCTGGTTCAGGACGCGGAAGTCGGCGTCGTTGAACGGCTCGCGGCGGAACGCGCGCACCGGGCGGATGCCGTTCATCGTCTCGACGAACTTCACGATCACGGCCGCGATCGCGGTGGAGCGGGCCCGGAACACCTGCCCGGCGCGCCGCTGGTAGATCCTGACGAGGAGGTACAGCGGCACGAAGGAGGCCACCGCGACGGCCCCGAGGCCCAGGTCCAGCCAGAGCAGCATGGCCGAGATGTAGAGGAAGGAAAGGATCACCGTCACGAGTTCCTGGAGGCCCTCGCTGAGCAGTTCGCGCAGCGACTCCACATCCGTGGTGGAGCGGGAGATCAGCCGGCCCGAGGTGTAGCGCTCGTGGAAGTCGAGGCTCAGCGCCTGCGCGTGCCGGAAGATCCGTCCGCGCAGATCGAGCAGCGCGTCCTGGTTGACCCGGGCGGAGGCGATCAGGAACGCGTACTGAAGTCCGCCGGAGACCAGCGCGCACAGCAGATAGCCGACGCCGACCGCGACCAGCGGCCCGTGGTCGTCGGCCCGGAACGCCGGTACGGCGCGGTCGATGGCGTACGCCACCAGCAGCGGGCCGGCCTGCACGGCCGCCTGCTGGAGCAGCAGCAGGAGAGAGGTGAAGGCGACCCGTGCCCTCATGGGCGCGAGCAGGGAACGCAGCAGTGCGCCCGTGGCACCGGGCGGGGTGGGCAGGACGTCCTTGTCGAAAGGGTCGTCGACGGCGGTCCGCGGGGGGACTTCGGGGTCGTCGTCGGTGACGGGGGAAGCGGTGGTGGGGGCGGTCATCGGCGGTCGGCCTCCTGTTCCCCGAAGTGAGTTCCGGACGGTGATCCGGACGGCTCTCCGGACATGAGGTGCGCGTACTCGGTGTTGCTGCGCAGCAGTTCGTGATGGGTGCCCACGGCGGTGACGCGCCCGTCGGACAGCAGGGCGACACGGTCGGCGAGGAGCACCGTGGACGGGCGGTGCGCCACGATCAGCGCGGTGGTGTCGGCGAGGACCTGCCGCAGAGCCGCCTCCACGGCCGCCTCGGTGTGCACGTCCAGCGCGGACAGCGGGTCGTCCAGGACGAGGAACCGGGGCTGCCCGACGACGGCTCTGGCCAGTGCGAGGCGCTGCCGCTGCCCGCCGGAGAGACTGAGCCCCTGCTCGCCGACCTGCGTCTCGACACCCTGCGGCAACGCGTGCGCGAAGTCCGCCTGGGCCACGCCCAGTGCCCGCTCCAGCTCGGCGGCGCCCGCCCCGTCCGCCGCTCCCATGAGGACGTTCTCCCCGACGCTCGCGGAGAACAGGGTCGGCTCCTCGAAGGCGACGGCGACCCGCGAGCGGAGCTCCTCTCGGGACAGCGCGGTGATGTCCTCGCCGTCGAGCGTGATGCGGCCGGCGGTCACCTCGTGCAGCCGGGGGACCAGGGCCGTGAGCGTGGTCTTCCCGCTGCCGGTGGCCCCGACCAGTGCCATGGACTCGCCGGGCCGGATGTGCAGATCGACGCCGTCGAGGGTGGGCGGGGAGTCGGGGGAGGCGTCGGGATAGCGGAAGGTGACACCGTCGAAGCGCAGACCGCCGTCGGCTGCGGCGGCCCGCCCGCCCCGCCCGTCGGGCTCCTCGGGCGCCTCGTCCATCACCTCGAAATAGCGCTCCGTCGCCGTCGCCGCCTCCTGGCTCATCGCCAGCAGGAAGCCGATCGAGTCCACCGGCCAGCGCAGCGCGAGCGCCGTGGACAGGAAGGCGACCAGGGTGCCCGCGGACAGCTCGCCGTCCGCCACCTGCACCGTGCCGAGCACCAGCGCCGCTCCGATCGCCACCTCCGGAAGCGTCACGATGACGGCCCAGATCGTGGCCAGCAGCCTCGCCTTGCGCAGCTCGGTGCCGCGCAGCGTCGAGGACAGCTCCCGGAAGGCCCGCGCCTGGCTGCGGTGCCGCCCGAAGCCCTTGATGATCCTGATCCCGAGGACGCTCTCCTCGACCACCGTCGTCAGGTCCCCGGCCTGGTCCTGGGCGCGCCGCGCCACGACCGCGTACCGGTGCTCGAAGTACACGCACATCACGACGACGGGGACGGCCGGACCGAGGATGACCAGCCCGAGCGTCCAGTCCTGGAGCAGCATGATGACCACCCCGAAGAGGATCGTCACCGAGTTGACCAGCAGGAACGTCAGCGGGAAGGCGAGGAACATGCGCAGCAGACCCAGGTCGGCGGTCGCCCGGGACAGCAACTGCCCCGAGGGCCACCGGTCGTGGAACGCCACCGGCAGCCGCTGGAGCCGCCCGTAGAGATCCGCCCGCATCTCCGCCTCGACATGCGACAGCGGACGCGCCACCAACCAGCGCCGCAACCCGAACAGCAGCGCCTCCGCGAACCCGAGCAGCAGCAGACAGAGCGCGCCCAGCCAGACCCCGGCGGTGTCCCGGTCGGCCACGGGGCCGTCCACCATCCACTTCAGGACGAGCGGGATGACCAGCCCCGTACAGGAGGCGAGCACGGCGACGAAGGCGGCCGCGAACAGCCGTATCCGCACGGGACGGACGTACGGCCACAGACGCAGCAGGGAGCGTACGGCGGAGCGGTCCTGGGAAGCGGTTGCAGGTGTCCTGGGCATCACCGCGAGCCTACGGACCGGCACCGACAACGCCCACCGAGTTTTGGCCGGACCGGACTCCGCCGCCGGTCCTACGACCTGCGTGTTCGAGGGGTCGTACCCGGCACGTCCACCGATCGGCCGAGGCCCGTTCGAGCGAGTCGGCCGATCCCCTCGCCGCCGGAGGCCGCCCCGGGCGCCGCTCGGTCCGGGGCGGGTCGGCCTGTTCACGCGAGTCGGCGGCCAGGCTCTCCACCATCTGCGCAGGTTGTCGAAGAACTCTTCCCAGCCGGACCTGGTGGGGCTGTACAGGGGGTGGCTTCAATGTGATCAGCCGGCCGGCCTCAGGGCCAGGAATCCGCGGGGGAGTTCATGGCACTGAAACGTTGTCCTACCCGACCACCCGCAGCAGCAGTACCGTCCGTCCCGGCACCGTGACCGGCATCCCCGCCCGGTGCGTCATTCCCGGCGCCTCCCCCTGCTCCTCGCTCGACGTGTCGACGACCACCTCGTACCGCTCCGCCCACGGCGCCCCCGGCAGGACGAAGCGCACCGGCCGGTCCCCGGCGTGCAGGACGGCGAGGAAGCTGTCGTCGGTGATCGGCGCGCCCCGCTCGTCCCGGCCGGGAATGTCCCGTCCGGACAGGTACATCCCGAGGGTCGCCGCGGGCGCGTACCAGTCCCCTTCGGTCATCTCCGCGCCCCGCTCGGTGAACCAGGCGAGGTCCCGCAGCCCGTCCGCCGAATGCGCCCGCCCGGAGAAGAAGGCGCGGCGGCGGAGCACCGGGTGCCGGTGGCGCAGCGCGATCAGCCGGGCGGTCAGGTCGAACAGGGCCCGCCACCCCGGCTCCTCGAGCAGCCCCCAGTCCACCCAGCTGATCTCGTTGTCCTGGCAGTAGGCGTTGTTGTTGCCCCGCTGGGTGCGCCCCAGCTCGTCGCCCGCGACCAGCATCGGCACGCCCGTCGACAGCAGCAGCGTCGTCAGCAGGTTCCGCAGCTGCCTCCGCCGCAGCGCCAGGACCGGTTCGTCGGCCGTCTCGCCCTCGGTGCCGCCGTTCCAGGAGCGGTTGTCGTTCGTACCGTCCCGGTTGCCCTCGCCGTTGGCCTCGTTGTGCTTGCGGTCGTACGACACCAGGTCTCGCAGGGTGAAGCCGTCGTGCGCGGTCACGAAGTTGACCGACGCGTAGGGCCGGCGTCCGCCCCACGCGTACAGGTCGCTCGACCCCGACAGCCGGTAGCCCATCTCCCGCACGTCCGGCAGCGACTGCCGCCAGAAGTCCCGTACGGCGTCGCGGTAGCGGTCGTTCCACTCCGTCCACAGGGGAGGGAAGGCGCCCACCTGGTAGCCGCCCGAGCCCACGTCCCAGGGTTCGGCGATCAGCTTCACCCGGCGCAGCACCGGGTCCTGCGCGATCACCGCGAGGAACGGGGACAGCATGTCGACGTCGTGCATGGAGCGGGCCAGCGCCGCCGCCAGGTCGAAACGGAAGCCGTCGACGCCCATCTCCGTCACCCAGTAGCGCAGCGAGTCGGTGATCAGCCTCAGCACATGGGGCTGGACCACGTGCAGGGTGTTCCCGCAGCCCGTGTAGTCGGCGTACCGGCGCGCGTCCGACTGCACCCGGTAGTAACCCCGGTTGTCGATGCCCTTCAGCGACAGCGTCGGCCCCAGCTCGCCGGCCTCCGCCGTGTGGTTGTAGACGACGTCGAGGATCACCTCGATGCCGGCCGCGTGCAGGGCACGCACCATCCGCTTGAACTCGCCGACCTGCCCGCCCGTCGTCCCCGCGGAGGCGTAGGCGGCGTGCGGGGCGAAGTAGCCGATGGAGTTGTAGCCCCAGTAGTTCTTCAGCCCCCTGCGCAGCAGATGGTCCTCGTGCGCGAACTGGTGGACGGGCAGCAGCTCCACCGCCGTGACGCCCAGCTTCACCAGGTGCTCCACGGCCGCCGGGTGCGCCAGACCGGCGTACGTGCCGCGCAGTTCCTCCGGGATCCCCGGGTGCAGCCGGGTGAAGCCGCGCACATGCAGCTCGTAGATCACCGAGTCCGCCCAGGGCGTCTTCGGGCGGCGGTCGTCGGCCCAGTCGTCGTCATCGTGCACGACGACGCCCTTGGGGACGTGCGGTGCCGAGTCCCGTTCGTCGCGCACGGTGTCGGCGACCTGCTGCTGGGGCCAGTCACGGACATGCCCGTAGACCTCCGGCGGCAGGCTGAACTCGCCGTCCACCGCCCTGGCGTACGGATCCAGGAGCAGCTTCGCCGGGTTCCAGCGGCCGCCGGTCCACGGGTCCCAGCGGCCGTGCACCCGGTAGCCGTAGCGCTGACCCGGCATGATCCCGGGCAGGAAGCCGTGCCAGATCTCGTGCGTGAGCTCGGTGAGGCGGGCACGGGTCTCCCGGCCGGCCTCGTCGAAAAGGCACAGTTCGACCGACTCCGCCCCACCCGCCCACAGCGCGAAGTTGGTGCCCGCCACCCCGTCCGGGCCGACCCGGAACCGGGCGCCCAGTGG
Organism: Streptomyces sp. NBC_00080; assembly: GCF_045041255.1. Taxonomy (NCBI): domain Bacteria; kingdom Bacillati; phylum Actinomycetota; class Actinomycetes; order Kitasatosporales; family Streptomycetaceae; genus Streptomyces; species Streptomyces sp. NBC_00080. The sequence goes on along the minus strand of NZ_CP108235.1, from coordinate 3,049,690 downwards.
TGTGGACGCGCCCGGCCACACGGGTGGACCCGGCACCTTGCGCGACGCACCGTTCATGACGGTGTCCGGCGTGGCGCGTTCCGCCACCGCCTCCTGCTCGGCTGCGCTGGACACCGTTCAGCCTCCCGCGGCTCATGGAACGACGTGGGAAAAGAGCGCGCGGTGTCCCGGCCGCGGCTCCCCGTCGCGTCGTCCTCCCCCCATTTCTGCCCAGAGCGGCCCTCGCACTCACGTTTCCCCGAGGCGTGCCCGGTCGTTGGGCACGATGTGAGGCACGTACAAGGGCGCGCACGGCGCGCGGGGGTCGCACTGGCCGCCGTACTGACATGGGCAGGACTACTGGCCGGGGCCGCCGGTTGCACCGGCGAGGACAGCCGGAGCGGACTCGACCGGGTGCTCGGCAAACCCCCGGCCCCCGAGGACGTCATCCGCGTCACCCCGGCGGACGGAACGAAAGGGGTGGGGCCCGAGGAGCGGCTGTTGGTGCGGGTGCCGGGTGGGCGGCTGGAGTCCGTGAAGGTCGTCAGGTCGCAGGACGCCCAGGAGACCCCGGTCCCGGGCAGGATCACCGCGGACGGATCGAGCTGGCGGCCGGACGACGACCGGCTCGGGCTCGCCGCCCGCTACACCGTCGACGCCGTCGCCCTGGACGGCGACGGGAACCGCTCGGCCCGGCACACCACCTTCACCACCTACGTCCCCGAGGAGCGCTTCATCGGCTACGTCACCCCGGAGAACCGCTCCACCGTGGGCACCGGGATGATCGTCTCGCTGGAGTTCAACCGGGAGATCGACAACCGGGCCGCGGTCCAGCGCGCCATCCGGGTCACGGCCGAACCCGCGGTGGACATCCGGCCGCACTGGTTCGGGGACACCCGGCTCGACTTCCGGCCCGAGGAGTACTGGGAGCCCGGCACCCGGGTCACCGTCACGCTCGGACTGCGGGACGTCGAGGGGGCGCCCGGTGTCTACGGGCTCCAGGACAAGTCGTTCTCCTTCACCGTCGGCCGCAGCCAGGTGTCCCTGGTGGACGCGGCGAAGCACACCATGCAGGTGCGGCGCGACGACGAACTGCTGGCCACCGTGCCGATCACGGCCGGGGCGCCGAAGAACACCACCTACAACGGGAAGATGGTGGTGACCGAGATGCTGGAGCTGACCCGGATGAACGGCGCCACGGTCGGCTTCAAGAAGGCGAACGGCAAGGGCGAGTACGACATTCCGGACGTGCCGCACGCCATGCGGCTGACGAGCTCCGGCACCTTCCTGCACGGCAACTACTGGGCGGAGGACGTCTTCGGCCGGGTCAACGTGAGCCATGGCTGCGTGGGCCTCAGGGACGTCAAGGGCGGCGCGTCGGACACGCCCGCGGGCTGGTTCTTCGACCGCTCGCTCGTCGGTGACGTCATCGAGGTCGTGCACAGCAAGGACAAGCAGGTCGCCCCGGACAACGGGCTCGGCGGCTGGAACATGACCTGGAAGGAGTGGATCGCCGGCGGCGTCCTGAAATGACCTCGCCCCCCGATGCAACCTTCCCCGCGTTCGCACGGTCCTAGTTGGGACTGAACGGTGACAATCTTGGCCCGTCCAGGCCGTTGACCTTGTGGTTAATATGCGGCGAACGCGGGGGACGCGTCGCGGTGCGGGCCCGGGGAGGGCCCGGGGGAGTGGGGAGAACGACTTTGAACGTGCGACCGATATCGGGGGCGTCGGTTGGGGGGCGCTCGCGCGGCCGCGACAAGCGGTTGGCGCTGATCGTCGGCGGGCTGCTGCTGGCCGTCACGGCCTGCGGCGGGGGCGGGGACGCGGACTCCGGGTCCGCGAAGGACGCGGGCTCCGAAGGCAAGGGCGCTTCGGCCACCGCCGAGAGCAAGCAGTCCGAGGCGGTCGTGACCATCGCCCCGAAGACCGGTGCCAAGGACGTCGACACCAGCGGCGCCCTGAAGGTGACGGCCGCCAAGGGCAAACTGACCGAGGTCGTCGTCAAGGACGACAAGGGGACGGCGGTCGCCGGCGCGATCTCCGCGGACGGCGTCGGCTGGACGCCGGCCACGCACCTCGCCGGGTCCACCAAGTACCAGGTGCACGCGGTCGCGAAGGACTCCGAGGGCCGCACGGCCGCCGAGGACTCGTCCTTCACCACGCTGAGCCCGCAGAACACCTTCACCGGCAACTTCACGCCCGAGGACGGTTCCACGGTCGGTGTCGGCATGCCGTTCTCGGTGCGCTTCACCCGGGGCATCACCCACCCGGACGACGTGGAGAAGGCCATCTCCATCACGACCGTGCCGGCCGTCGACGTCCAGGGCCACTGGTTCGGCAACGACCGTCTCGACTTCCGTCCCGAGAAGTACTGGAAGGCCGGTACCAAGGTCACCGTGAAGCTGAACCTCGACGGCGTCGAGGGCCGCAAGGGCGTCTACGGCAAGCAGGCCAAGACGGTCTCCTTCACCATCGGCCGCGACCAGGTGTCCGTCGTGGACGCCAAGAAGCACACGATGAAGGTCACGCAGGAGGGCAAGGTCGTCAAGACCATTCCGGTGACCACCGGCAAGTCCGGCTACGCCACCTGGAACGGCCAGATGGTCATGAGTGAGAAGTTCACCGTGACCCGCATGAACGGCGACACGGTCGGCTACGACGGCGAGTACGACATCAAGGACGTCCCGCACGCCATCCGCCTGACCGACTCCGGCACCTTCGTGCACGGCAACTACTGGGGCGGCGACGCCTTCGGCAACTACAACGCCAGCCACGGCTGCATCGGCCTGCGGGACGTGCGCGGCGGCTACGACAGCGGCGTGCCGGCCGCGTGGTTCTTCAACCACTCGATGGTCGGCGACGTGGTGGTCGTGAAGAACTCCACCGACCCGACGGTCAACCCGGCCAACGGCCTCAACGGCTGGAACATCCCGTGGGCGGAGTGGACGAAGTAGCACCCGCTCGATGACTCCAGGAAGGGCCCGGCGCCGCGACCCACGGCACCGGGCCCTTCGCCGTCCGCTCCCCCCGATGTGACCGACCGCACCGGCCCCGCGTCCGTTAGTCCCCGTTAACCTGCTGCCATGACCGTGAATCTCGAAGTCGCCGACGGCGTCGGCACGCTGCGTCTCGACCGCCCGCCCATGAACGCGCTGGACGTGGCCACCCAGGACCGGCTCAAGGAGCTCGCCGAGGAGGCGACCCGTCGTGACGACGTACGCGCGGTCGTCGTGTACGGCGGCGAGAAGGTGTTCGCGGCGGGCGCGGACATCAAGGAGATGCAGGAGATGGACCACACCGCGATGGTCCTGCGCGCCCGCGCCCTCCAGGACTCCTTCACGGCGGTGGCCCGCATCCCCAAGCCGGTCGTCGCGGCGGTGACCGGCTACGCGCTGGGCGGCGGCTGCGAGCTCGCGCTGTGCGCGGACTTCAGGATCGCCGGGGACAACGCCAAGCTGGGCCAGCCGGAGATCCTGCTCGGGCTGATCCCCGGCGCCGGCGGCACCCAGCGCCTCTCCCGGCTGGTCGGCCCCTCCAAGGCGAAGGACCTGATCTTCACGGGCCGGATGGTGAAGGCCGACGAGGCGCTGACCCTGGGCCTGGTGGACCGGGTCGTCCCGGCCGCCGACGTGTACACGGAGGCGCACCGCTGGGCCGCGAAGCTGGCGCAGGGTCCGGCGATCGCGCTGCGGGCCGCGAAGGAGTCGATCGACACCGGTCTGGAGACCGACATCGAGACGGGTCTGGCGGTCGAACGGAACTGGTTCGCGGGTCTGTTCGCGACCCCCGACCGCGAGATCGGCATGCGCAGCTTCGTCGAGGAGGGCCCGGGCAAGGCCAAGTTCCTGTGAGGGAGGTCTCCTTCAAACTCCCTGTAATCACTTGCAATTGACGGGGTGTCTCATTCGGGTCCCTCGATGGGGCGGTTTATGGGAACCTTAAGGCCACCTTAAGCCTGCCTTGTCGAGTGGCCCCGCCGAGCGTCTCCCGGTGAGTTGTCGCCGCAGGTCAGTCCCGGTTTGTCGGGCTTTGAGCTGCCTCCGGCATATGCCGTTCCATCCATCCGGAGCGGTCGATTCCGGGGTGCGTATTCCGTCGGAACGGCCCCGGAGGGGGCTCCGGGCGGCCATGATGGGGGCATGGCGGGGCTGGAGGGCATCGAACAGCCGCGGGGACCGAGCCGTGCGACCGCGGCGCGCTGGTCGCCTGCGGTCGAGGACGAACGGGCGTTGAAGGCGCTGGAGTTGTTCGGCAACCCGACGGACGGCGAGGTTCCGCTGCCGTCCCGCCCCGAGTCCGCCGCCACGGCCCGCCGGCTGGCCCAGGTCGTCGTCCTGCGTCAGTGGGGCCTGACCCCCAAGATGACCGAGGACGTGGTCCTGCTCGTCTCCGAACTCGTCGGCAACGCCGTACGGCACACCGGTGCCCGGGTCTTCGGCCTCCGGATGCGGCGGCGACGCGGCTGGATCCGGGTCGAGGTCCGCGATCCCTCCCGGGGGCTGCCCTGTCTGATGCCGGTCCAGGAGCTGGACGTCAGCGGGCGGGGGCTGTTCCTCGTCGACAAACTCTCCGACCGCTGGGGCGTGGATCTGCTGCCCCGTGGCAAGACGACATGGTTCGAGATGCGGGTCGCCGACCGCTGACGCCTCCGGCGGTCGGCCATGTGTGTGCGGGTGTGCCCCGTGGCCGTCATCCGGGCCCCCGCCCCCTGGCCCCCGCCCCCGGGGCCCGCCTCGGCCCTGAAGGGGTCTCGTCCTCCATCGCCGGACGGGTTCGACGCGGTGCCGCCGTCCCCGGAGTCGCGCGCTGGGTGTGGAGTTCTCGGTCGGCGGGACAGGTGCCGTCAATGGGCGGAAATGCCGCGTAACGGGCCTTAAATGGTGCGGGTGACCACATCCGACCGTCGTTCCGTGCTGCGGGCGGGCGCCGGGCTCGTCGCCGGGGGTGCGTTCGCGGCCGCGTGCTCGCCCTTCACATCCCCCTCCGGCGCCGTCGCCCCGCATGCCCCCGCCTCCGTCTCCCCGGGCCCCGCGTCCTCCAGCCGCGCGCCCAAGGCCCCCGCCCGCCCGCTCGCCGCCCCCGCGCCCCGTGCCTTTCCCCGGCAGCCCGTTCAGATCAGTCACGGGCCGAGCGGTCGGTCCCGGGTCGCACTCACCTTCCACGGTCAGGGGGAGCCCTCCGTCGCCCGGGCGCTGCTCGGGGAGGCCGAGCGGCACGGCGCGCAGGTCACCGTGCTGGCCGTCGGGTCCTGGCTCGACGCCCACCCCGACCTCGCCCGCCGGATCCTCGACGGCGGCCATGACCTCGGCAACCACACCCAGCGCCATCTGGACATCAACGCCATGCCGGAGGCCGAGGCGGCGGCCGAGATCACCGGATGCGCCGAGCGGCTGCGCAGGCTCACCGGGTCCATCGGCACCTGGTTCCGGCCCTCCCGCGCCACCCGCGCCTCCCCGCTCGTGGCGACGCTGGCCCGCCGCGCCGGCTACCCGCACGTCCTCTCCTACGACGTCGACTCCCTCGACTTCACCTCGCCCGGTGCCGCCGCCGTCGCCCGCAACGTCCTCGGCGGGATCCGGGACGGGTCCGTCGTGAGCCTGCACTTCGGGTACGCGGACACGGTCGCCGCGCTCCCCGCCGTACTCGACGAACTCGACCGCCGCGGACTGCGCGCGGTCACCACCACGGAGCTGATCGGCTGATGCACCGCAACCTCGTGAAAAGCGCCCTGCTCGCCGGCGCCGCGCTCACCGTCCTCGCCGCCTGCGGCACCGGCGGCGGGGGCGGGGCGGCCAGGGAGGAGGGGAGCGGCGCCAGCAAGGCGGCCGCTCCCGCACCGGCGAAGAAGGCCCGCGGGCCCGTCGTCGAAGGCCTGCCCGGCATGCCGCCGGTGCTCGACCCGAAGGACGTCTACGCCGCAGACCGCCCGGGCAGGCTCTCCCCGGTGGTCAAGGACTTCCCGTCCCGGGTCTACGTCCCCAACACCGAGTCCGACACCGTCTCCGTCATCGACCCGAAGACGTACGAGGTGATCGACACCCTCCGGGTGGGGCGCCAGCCCCAGCACGTCGTCCCCTCCTGGGACATGAAGACGCTGTGGGTCAACAACAACCGGGGGCACACCCTCACCCCCATCGACCCGAAGACCGGCAAGGCGGGCAAGTCGGTCGAGGTGCACGACCCGTACAACCTCTACTTCACGCCCAACGGCAAATACGCCGTCGTCATGGCCTCCCTCGACCGTGAACTCGTCTTCCGTGACCCGCACACCATGAAGCGGATCAAGACGGAACCGGTCACCTGCTACGGCGTCAACCATGCCGACTTCTCCCTCGACGGGAGGTACTTCATCGTGTCCTGCGAGTTCAGCGGTGAACTGCTGAAGGTCGACACCGAGAAGATGAAGGTCGTCGGACAGCAGAGACTGCCCTTCAAGGGCGCCATGCCGCAGGACGTGAAGGTCTCGCCCGACGGGAAGCGGTTCTACATCGCGGACATGATGGCCGACGGGATGTGGATCGTCGACGGCGACACCTTCGGAAAGCCGGAGTTCCTGCACACCGGCAAGGGCTGCCACGGGCTGTACATCGGCCGCGACTCCCGCGAGATGTACGTCTCCAACCGCGGCGAGGGCACCGTCTCCGTCTTCGACTTCCACGAGAACGCGCTCACCGAGAAGTGGCGCCTCCCGCACGGCGGCAGCCCCGACATGGGCGGCGTCTCGGCGGACGGCAAGGTGCTGTGGCTGTCCGGGCGGTACAACTCCGAGGTGTACGCCATCGACACCGGCACCGGAGAGCAGCTCGCCCGGATCAAGGTCGGCAGGGGCCCGCACGGTCTGGCCGTCTACCCGCAGCCGGGCCGGTACTCGCTCGGCCACACCGGCATCTTCCGCTGAGGCAACCCAGGTCGGGGACACGCCGCCGATCGGGTGATGATCCACGGCTCGCCGTCGGGGAACCGACATCGTGCTGCGCATGATCATCAATCGCGTCCGGCGGCGGGTCGCCGCCGCCGTCCTCTCCCTGGGTGCCGTCCTCGCGACCACGGCGGCCGTGCCCGCCGCCGCACCGGCCGAGGCTCCCGCGAAGGCGAGGACGAAGGCCGCCGCACCCGCCTGTCCCCAGTTCGACGACCCCGTCAAGGCCGCCGCCGACCGGCAGGTGGACGTCCCGCGCATCACTCCGGCACCGGTCTGGCGCAAGGCCTGCGGCACGCTGTGGCGCAGCGACAACCGCGCGCCCGAGGTCATCTTCGACGAGGGCTTCCACCCCAAGGACGTCGTCGACGGCCAGTACGACATCGAGAAGTACGTCCTGCAGAACCAGCCCTCCCCGTACGTCTCCACGACCTACGACCACGACCTCTACAAGCGCTGGAAGTCGAACTACAACTACTACATCGACGCCCCGGGCGGCATCGACGTCAACCGCACCATCGGCGACACCCACAAGTACGCCGACCAGGTCGAGGTGGCCTTCCCGGGCGGCATCGCACGGCAGTACGTCCTCGGCGCGTGTCCCGTCGACAAGGCCACGAAGACCGAGGTGCTCAGCGGCTGTGTGAGCAACCTGAACTACGTACCGTGGCACTGACCGCCCCGACGCCCGGCTCCCGCCGGGCGGTGAGCAGCGCCTCCGCCCCGACCGGCAGATAACCCGCCGCCTGGAACGCCCGTGTGCTGCGGGCGTTCCCCGGCGAGATCTGCGCCCACACCGGCTCACCCCCGCCCAGGTGCCGCGCCGCGCCCACCAGGGCCCGGCCCAGCCCCCGGTGCCGTACGCCCTCCTCGACCTCCACGGCGACCTCCAGCCGGCCCGCGACCCCGCGCCCGAGGACGACCACGCCGCCCTCCGCGGCCCACACCCGCACCTCGTCGCGCCGCCTGCGTGAGCTGACCACCCGGGGATGGTCCGGGTCCTCGATCTCCGTCAGCGCGAGGGGCGGCGGGCCCGGCAGCGGGGAGCCGACCACCAGCGCGTCGACCGTCTCCGCGACCCGGCCCGTGCGGTCCAGCAGGGCCGTCAGGAACCGGGGGCTCATCGACGCGGCGAGGGCGTCGCAGTCGGCGGCGCCGAGTGTGTCGTACACCCACGCGGGGTCCTCGTCGACGAAGACCACCGAGTGCGCGGTGAAGGAGAGGACGCCCGCGTCGCGCGGGGAGGGCTGGGACAGGACGGTCGTGCGGCCGTCGGGGGGAGGGAAGACACCGCGCGCGGCCGCGTCGAGAATGTCCCGCAGGTTCCCCACCGCACCGGTTCCCTTCGCGCGCCTTGAGTCTCCACCCACTGGAAGGCCCACACTCACACACATGATCGACGACGGCACCGGACTTTTCACCATCGGAGAGCTGGCCCGCTCCACCGGACTGACCGTGCGCACGATCCGCTACTGGTCCGACGAAGGCGTGCTGACCCCGGTGACCCGTTCGGCCGGCGGCTACCGCCTCTACGACGCCGGGTCCGCCGCCCGTCTCGAACTGATCCGCACCCTGCGCGAGCTGGGCCTCGGTCTGGCCGACGTGCGCCGGGTGCTGGCCGGGGAGCGGACGGTCGCGGAGGTCGCGGCGGCGCACGTGACGGCGCTGGACGCGCAGATCGGATCGCTGAAGGTGACCCGGGCCGTGCTGTCGTCCGTGGCGCGACGCGGCTCGACCGCGGAGGAGATGCCCCTGATGAACAGACTGGCCCGGCTGTCGGCGGCCGAACGCAAACGGCTTCTCGACGACTTCACGGCGGAGATCTTCGACGGCCTCGACACCGCCGACCCCGACATCCGCACCCGGCTGCGGTTCGCCGCGGCGGACCTGCCGGACGATCCCGCTCCCGAGCAGGTGGACGCCTGGGTGGAGCTGGCCGAGCTGATCCAGGACCCGGAGTTCCGGGTGCTCATGCGGACGATGGTCGAGTTCAACGCGGCGGACCACGGGCCGGACGTCCCGGCGGGCACGTCCCTGTGGTTCATGAGCCGACTCGTGCACCTCGGCGGCGAGGCGCTGCGGCAGGGCCTCGCCCCCGGCGACCCGGCGGCCGAGGAGCTCCTGCGGGACCTGCTGGGCGACGCCGACCGGGCCGCCGTCCTGGACCGGCTGACCGCCGCCTCGAACGTACGCGTCGCCCGGTACCGGCACTTGTCGGCGATCGTGAACGGCGTCGGATGCCAGCCCTCCTACGACGAGGAGTTCTCCTGGGTGGTCGCCGCACTCCGCGTTCACCAGGGCCGTTAACCTGACCTGCGTCAGTAGAACAGCGAGTATGACCGCAAGGCATGACGAAGAGGGGCGGATCGGTGGCCGACATCGAAGAAGCGCGCAAGGAGTTCCAGCGGATCGACACGGACGGTGACGGGTTCATCACCGCGGCCGAGTTCAAGACCGCCCTGGCCCAGGGGGGTGACTGGAACGTCACCGAGTCGGTCGCCGAGGTCATCATCAAGAGCCGCGATCTCGACGGTGACAAGCTCCTCTCGTTCGACGAGTTCTGGGTGCACCTGAGCAAGTGAGACGAGGGGAAAGGGGGCGCCTCGCGATGCGGGGCGCCCCCTCCTCATGACCGGCGCCCGATGCGCACGGTCCACCGGCCGCCGTCCCGTTCCAGCGCCGGCCCCCGGCGAGACCACGCTCGCGAAGGAGCTCGGCGTCGGCCGCCCCACCGTCCGTGAGGCGCTGCGCGCGCCGGCCGGTGCGGGCCTCGTCCGGCCCCGGCAGGGCGCCGGCGTCTTCGTCGTGGCGACTGCCCGGCCGAGGACTGGCCCACCCGGCTGCGCCGGGCCGCGGAGAATCTCGAAGGGATCGTCGCGGAGCCGGAATAGCCCGCCGCCGGCCGGGGTTGCCCCCATCAGGTGCATGCATGTGCATCGAATCCGAATCGTCTCGGTACCGGAAGGCAAGGCCTCTCATGAAGATCGGCATCATCGGCGCGGGCAACATCGGCGGCAACCTCACCCGGCGCCTCGGCGCGCTCGGTCACGACGTCTCCGTCGCGAACTCCCGCGGCCCGCAGACGCTCAAGGACCTCGCCGAGGAGACGGGAGCGACCCCCGTAACCGTCGAGGAGGCGGCGCGCGGAGCCGAGGTCGTGGTGGTCACGATTCCGCTCAAGGCGATCCCGAGCCTGCCGTCCGGCATCCTGGACGGCGCGGCCGACGGGGTGGCCGTCATCGACACCAACAACTACTACCCGCAGCAGCGCGACGGCCGGATCGCGGAGATCGAGGACGAGGGCCTCACCGAGAGCCGCTGGACCGAACGCCACATCGGCCACCCCGTGATCAAGGCCTTCAACGGCACCTACGCCCAGGACATCCTGGACCGCCCGCTCGCCGCGGGCGACCCCGACCGCATGGCGCTCCCGGTGGCCGGCGACGACGAGGCGGCGAAGGCGAAGGTCCGCGCCCTGATCGACGAGCTCGGCTTCGACACCGTCGACGCGGGCGGCATCGACGACTCCTGGCGCCAGCAGCCCGACACCCCCGTCTACGGGCTGCGGGCCGGCGCCGAGGCCGTCGCCAAGGCCCTGGCCGAGGCGAGCCCGGAACGCCCGGCGGCCTTCCGCGGCTAGGGCGCGCCGGCCATTCCCGCCGGCGCGCGAGAAGGGGGCCTAGACGATCCGCAGGGGGTGGTGCGGCCCGTCCGGCAACTCGACCGTGATCGAGTCCCCGGGCCGCACCACACCCCCGCTGAGCACCACACCCATGATCCCGGACCGGAAGGCCGGCCGGCCGTCCGGGCCCCGCCCGACGACCTGCTTCATCAGGCCCTTTCGGAAGTCGTCGATCTGCTTGCAGGGATTCCGCAGCCCGGTCACCTCGACCACGGCCTGTCCGCCGAGCCGCAGCCGCGTCCCGGTGGGCAGCCCGAGCAGGTCGATCCCGCGCGTGGTCACGTTCTCCCCGAGCTGTCCGGCGGTCACCTCGAACCCGGCCGTACGCACCTCCACGAACAGCTCCTCGTGGATGAGGTGCACCTGCCGCAGATTCGGCTGCGAGGGATCCTTCGCCATCCGGAACCGGTGCTTCACCGTGGCCCCGGCATGCACGTCCCCCGCCACCCCGACCCCGGCGACCAGCGTGACGCTGTCCCGGTTCGGCTTGGTGAAGGAGTACGTGCCGCTGCTGCTGACAGCGCTGACCGACCCGCTCATACGGCGAAACTCCCCTGTCCCCGCGACCCGCTGCCGGGTCAGCACTCGATGATGTTCACCGCGAGCCCGCCCCGGGCCGTCTCCTTGTACTTGACGCTCATGTCCGCGCCCGTTTCCTTCATCGTCTTGATGACCTTGTCCAGGGACACCTTGTGCGAACCGTCGCCGCGCATCGCCATCCTGGCCGCGGTGACCGCCTTCACCGAGGCCATGCCGTTGCGCTCGATGCACGGGATCTGGACCAGGCCGCCCACCGGGTCGCAGGTCAGGCCGAGGTTGTGTTCCATGCCGATCTCGGCCGCGTTCTCGACCTGCTCGGGGGAGCCGCCGAGGACCTCGGCCAGCGCGCCCGCCGCCATCGAGCAGGCCGAGCCGACCTCGCCCTGGCAGCCGACCTCGGCGCCGGAGATGGAGGCGTTCTCCTTGAAGAGCATGCCGATCGCGCCGGCCGCGAGCAGGAAGCGGACCACCCCGTCCTCATCGGCGCCCGGCACGAAGTTCACGTAGTAGTGCAGGACCGCCGGGATGATGCCGGCCGCGCCGTTCGTGGGGGCCGTCACCACCCTGCCGCCGGCCGCGTTCTCCTCGTTCACCGCCATCGCGTACAGCGTGATCCACTCCATGGCGAGCGCCAACGGGTCGCCCTCCGCCCGGAGCTGACGCGCCGTCATGGCGGCCCGGCGGCGGACCCGCAGGCCGCCCGGCAGGATGCCCTCGCGGGACATGCCCCGGGACACGCAGGCCTGCATCACCCGCCAGATCTCCAGCAGCCCGTCCCGGATCTCGTCCTCGGTGCGCCAGGCGCGCTCGTTCTCCAGCATCAGAGAGGAGATCGACAGGCCGGTCTCCTTCGCCAGCCGCAGCAGCTCGTCGCCCGTGCGGAAGGGGTACTTCAGGACCGTGTCGTCGAGTTTGATGCGGTCCGCGCCGACCGCGTCCTCGTCCACGACGAAGCCGCCGCCGACCGAGTAGTACGTCTTCGCCAGCAGCTCGGCACCCTGGGCGTCGTGGGCCCATATCGTCATGCCGTTGGCGTGGTAGGGCAGGGCCTTGCGGCGGTGCAGGACCAGGTGGTCGTCGTAGGAGAACGGGATCTCGTGCGAGTCCAGCAGCCGCAGCCGGCCGGAGCCCTTGATCTGCTCCACCCGGTCGTCCGCGCCCTCCACGTCCACCGTGCGCGGCGAGGAGCCCTCCAGGCCGAGCAGCACCGCCTTGGGCGTGCCGTGGCCGTGGCCGGTCGCGCCGAGCGAGCCGTACAGCTCGCAGCGCACCGACGCGACGGAGTCCAGCAAGCCCTCGCCCCGCAGCCGCCGGGCGAACATGCGGGCCGCGCGCATCGGGCCGACCGTGTGGGAGCTGGACGGGCCGATGCCGATCGAGAACAGGTCGAAGACCGAGATGGCCACGGGGAACTCCTCAATGCAGGGTGGTGCGGGGTGCCGCCCACACCTCTCAGTGTGCGCGGCACCCGGGAAAAGGAACTACTTGCTCAGACCGGGATACAGCGGGTGCTTGTCGGCCAGGGCCGTGACCCGGGCCTTGAGCGCCGCCGCGTCGGCCGCCGCGAACGGGGACGGCGCCTTCAGCGTCTCGGCGATCACGTCCGCGACCTCGGCGAAGTCCTCGGCGGTGAAGCCGCGGGTCGCGAGGGCGGGCGTGCCGATCCGCAGTCCGGAGGTGACCATCGGGGGGCGCGGGTCGTTCGGGACCGCGTTGCGGTTGACCGTGATGCCGACCTCGTGGAGCCGGTCCTCGGCCTGCTGGCCGTCCAGCTCGGACTCGCGCAGGTCGACCAGGATCAGGTGCACGTCGGTGCCGCCGGACAGGACGTTCACGCCGGCCGCGCGGGCGTCCGGCGCGGTCAGGCGCTCGGCGAGGATCTTCGCGCCCTCGACCGTGCGGGCCTGACGCTCCTTGAAGTCCTCGCTCGCCGCGACCTTGAAGGAGACCGCCTTGGCCGCGATCACGTGCTCCAGGGGACCGCCCTGGAAGCCCGGGAAGACGGACGAGTTCAGCTTCTTCGCGAACTCCTTCTTCGCGAGGATGATGCCGCCGCGGGGGCCGCCCAGCGTCTTGTGGGTGGTGGACGTGACGACGTCGGCGTACTCCACCGGGTTCGGGTGGAGACCGGCCGCGACCAGACCCGCGAAGTGCGCCATGTCGACCCACAGGAAGGCCTCGACCTCGTCCGCGATCCGGCGGAACTCCGCGAAGTCCAGCTGCCGCGGGTACGCCGACCAGCCCGCGATGATCACCTTCGGGCGGTGCTCCTTGGCGAGCCGCTCGACCTCGGCCATGTCGACCAGGCCGGCGTCGTCCACGTGGTAGGCGACCACGTCGAACTGCTTGCCGGAGAAGTTCAGCCGCATGCCGTGGGTCAGGTGACCGCCGTGCGCCAGGTCCAGGCCGAGGATCGTGTCGCCGGGCTGGGCCATCGCGAACAGGGCGGCCTGGTTGGCGGAGGCGCCCGAGTGGGGCTGGACGTTGGCGTACTCGGCGCCGAACAGCTCCTTGATCCGGTCGATCGCGATCTGCTCGGCCACGTCGACGTGCTCGCAGCCGCCGTAGTAGCGGCGGCCCGGGTAGCCCTCGGCGTACTTGTTGGTCAGGACCGAGCCCTGCGCCTCCATCACCGCGAGCGGAGCGAAGTTCTCCGAGGCGATCATCTCGAGCGTGGACTGCTGGCGGTTCAGCTCGGCGTCGACCGCGGCGGCGATCTCCGGGTCGAGCTCGTGCAGGGGCGTGTTCAGGACGGACATGCGTCTACGACTCCTCAGCCGGCGGTGAAGGCGGTGTATTCGTCGGCGGTGAGCAGGTCGTCCTGCTCGCCCGCCGTGCGTACCTTGAACAGCCATCCGCCCTCGAAGGGGGCGGAGTTCACCAGCGCCGGGTCGTCGACGACGTCCTGGTTGACCTCGACGATCTCGCCGGAGACCGGCGCGTACAGCTCGCTGACCGACTTGGTCGACTCCAGCTCGCCGCAGGTCTCGCCCGCGGTCACCGTGTCACCGACCTCCGGGAGCTGTACGAAGACCACGTCGCCGAGCGCGTTGGCCGCGTGCTCCGTGATGCCGACCGTCGAGACGCCGTCCTCGGCGACCGACAGCCACTCGTGCTCCTTGCTGTAGCGCAGCTGCTGGGGGTTGCTCATGGCTTGAATTCTCCTGTACGCGGGAGGGTGCTGGTGAATGGGGGACTGCTGAAACGCACGTGAGCAGCGCACATGTGCGCAGGGTCACGCGCGCGGGCGCCGACGCGCCCAGTGTCTACTTCCGGCGCTTGTAGAACGGCAGCGCCACGACCTCGTACGGCTCGTGGCTGCCTCGGATGTCCACGCCGACGCCCGGGGTCCCCGGCGCCGCGTGCGCGGCGTCGACGTACGCCATCGCGATCGGCTTGCCGAGGGTGGGGGAGGGGGCGCCGGACGTGACCTCGCCGATCACCTCGCCGCCGACGACGACGGCGAACCCGGCGCGCGGGACCCTACGGCCCTCGGCGACCAGGCCGACGAGGACGCGCGGCGGCTGCGAGGCGGCGCGCCCGGCGGCCGCCTCCAGCGCCGTACGTCCGACGAAGTCGCCGTCCTTGTCGAACTTCACCACCCGGCCGAGCCCCGCGTCGAACGGCGTGAGGGAGGTGCTCAGCTCGTGCCCGTACAGCGGCATGCCCGCCTCCAGGCGCAGCGTGTCCCGGCAGGACAGACCGCAGGGCACCAGTCCGACGCCCTCGCCGGCCTTGGTCAGCGCCTGCCACAGCTCCACGGCGTGCTCCGGCCGGACGAACAGTTCGAAGCCGTCCTCGCCGGTGTAGCCGGTGCGTGCGATCAGGGCGGGGACGCCGGCGACGGTGCCGGGCAGACCGGCGTAGTACTTCAGGCCGTCCAGGTCGGCGTCGGTGACGGCGGCGAGGATGCCGGGGGATTCCGGGCCCTGCACGGCGATCAGCGCGTAGGCGTCACGGTCGTCGCGGACCTCCGCGTCGAAGCCCTCGGCGCGCTCGGTCAGCGCGTCCAGCACGACCTGCGCGTTGGAGGCGTTGGCCACCACCATGAACTCGGTGTCGGCCAGCCGGTAGACGATCAGGTCGTCCAGGATGCCGCCGTCCGGCCGGCAGATCATCGTGTAGCGGGCGCGGCCGTTCCGGACCGCCCCGATGTTGCCCACCAGGGCGAAGTCGAGAAGGGCGGCGGCCTGCGGGCCGGTGACGGTGATCTCGCCCATGTGCGACAGGTCGAAGAGCCCGGCCCTGGTGCGGACGGCGTGGTGCTCGTCGCGCTCGGAGCCGTAGCGCAGGGGCATGTCCCAGCCGGCGAAGTCGGTCATCGTCGCGCCGAGCGCGCGATGCACCGCGTCGAGGGCGGTGTGGCGCTGTTCGGCGGTCTGGTCGGATGCGGGGTCGGTACTGCTCATCGGGCGTTCGTCTCCCAAGGCATGACGGCACGGCGAGGTCGTTCCTCCCCATCTGTCATCGGAACCTGAGAGGTTCGCCATGACGCCCCGCACGGGATCGGTCATGACTTGCACCTTGGGTGGGGCCACTGGAGACAGCGGCCCGCTTTTCAGATGTGCCTCGCCCGCGCGGTAACGGGGCCTGAGAGATTCAAGGGAGGGACTTGCTCCTTCGGCGCCCCAGCGAAGCTGCTGCTGAGGACTCTCCCGCGCGGATTCAAACGGCCGGTATGCAGTTGGCGCGGCCATCATTGCACGGCTCGCCCCGATCACGTCAGGCCGCATCTGTAACCGGCTTGTGGCGGTACGCGCACGAAATCGCCGGGCGCGGCGCATTACCTTCTCTTTACGCTCGGTGGGGATGAGGACACCATCTGACCCCAGGGGAGGACGATCACGGTGAACAGGACGACCAGGGCAAGGCCCACGGCATTCGCGACCGGCTCGGGGATCGCGCTGCCCGCGCAGCCCGTCGCCCCGGCCCGGGAGGCGTGCGGCCCGCAGTCGGCGCCCGTCGTCCGCGACCTGCGCGAACGGGCCGGCCGCAGCCCGCACGGCCTGCACTTCGGCCCCCGTGACCTGGTCGTGGTCACCGGTCTGCCCGGCAGCGGCAAGTCCACCCTCATGCGGCGGACCGTGCAGGGCATCCGCGTCGACTCCCAGGACACCCGGGACCGCTGGGACGCCCGCGCCCCCCGCTTCCTGCCCTACGGCCTCTACCGCCCCCTCGTCCGGCTCGCCCACTACGCCGGACTGCGCCGGGCGCTGCGCAGCGGCGAGGGCGTCGTCGTGCACGACTGCGGCACCCAGGCCTGGGTCCGTGACTGGCTGGCCCGCGAGGCCCGCCGCCGCGGCGGCACCCTCCACCTGCTGCTGCTGGACGTCGCCGCGGACACGGCCCTGGAGGGGCAGCGCGAGCGCGGCCGGGGCGTCTCCCGGTACGCGTTCCTGCGCCACCGTCACGCCGCCGCCCGGCTGGCGCGCTCGGTGGAGAAGGGCCGGCTGCCCCAGGGCTGCGGCTCGGCGGTACTGCTCGACCGCGCGGCGGCCGACACGCTGCGCCGCATCGGTTTCACGGGCTGAGGGCTCGGGTGCCGCCCCCGGTACCCGCTAGCCTTTCAGCCACAGCGAAGTGAGCGGTTCTCAGCAGGCGGTAGGCAGATGGATTTCCCCCCGGCGAACTTTCCGACGGACTTCTCCGCGGACTTTCCGGCGCAGGCACACCCTCATCCGCACGGCGGATGGCCCGGCAACGAGCTGGAGGAGGTGCTCTCCGTCTCCCTCGGCGTGCCGGGAGCCGGCGGCCGGATCGTCGAGGTGCTCGGACGCAGCTTCGTCTGGGTGCCGCTGCCCGGCGGCGGCGGCCCGCACAGCGGCCCCCTCGACCTGCCCACGATGGAGATCGAGGGCCAGGTGTACGTGCCGGTCTTCAGCTCCGAGGAGCAGTTCCGGCAGGTCGTCGGAGCGCACATGTCGTTCACGATCGCGCCGGCGGTGGAGTTCGCCCGGGGGCTGCCCCCGCAGGTGGGCATCCTGGTGAACCCGGACGGCGTGGTCGGTGTCCCGCTGCCCCCGCCCGCCGTGGCCGAACTCTGCCGGGCGGGCCGCACCCCGCTGGACGGCACCGCGGCCGGCGGCCGGGTCCGCCTCTACGAGCCCGACTGGCAGGACGACCCGATCGACTTCCTGGCCGCGGCCTCGGCCGAGTTCGAGGCCACGGGCGTGGTCCGCACGGCCCGCCGCTGCCTGGCCGCCATCGAGACGGCGGACCCGGTGATGTTCGTGGGCGTGGAACTCTCCCGGCTGGAAGGCGACCTGAGGGCCCTGCCGCTGGAGGCTCTGGGCAGGGCCCTGGGCAGGACCTCGGCCCCCTGGCCGGTCAACCTGGTCCTCCTGGACGTCGCCCAGGACCCGGTGGGCGACTGGCTGCGAGCCCGCGTCCGCCCCTTCTACACGAGGGACCGGTGAAGCCACCCGAAGGGCGCGGGGCCGTGTCCGTGGGCGGCTCCGCCGCCGGGCGCGCCCGGCCACACACGATCCGCGGCCCGAAGATCACAGCGGGCCCCGAGGCCTCAACGGCCGGACCGGCGGAGCGCCTAAGCTGGACTCCGACGCGGGGCAACTTCTCGAAGGGGCGATAAAAAGTGAGCGCTGGCACTGCCGCGACCGGCTCGGTCGAGCACATGCTGCGCCAGGTCACGCCCGGGCGCTACGACGCCTACGAGGCGCTCCTGCGCGCGCTCGCGACCCCCTCCTCCGGCCAGGTCTGGATGCTGCTGTGGCACGGCCAGGCCGGCTCCCCGGACGCCCAGTACGGAAACATGGAGGTCGAAGGGCACGGCTACGCCCCCTGCGTCACCTCCGCACAGGAGCTCAGCGCGAGTGGCTGGAACAGGTCGTACGAGGTGGTGGACGGGCTGGACGTGGCCCGCACCCTCTACCCCGACCACTACGGGCTCTGGCTGAACCCGCACGCCCCCGGCGGCGGGGTCGGTATCCCGTGGCTGGATCTGCGCCGGATCGCCACCGGTCTGGAGCGTCAGCCGGCCGGGCCGCTGCGGCTGTCCGAACCGGGCATCGAGATCCCGCAGTTCTACGCCCTGCTCGCGCAGAACGCCCACCGTACCCCGGCGGTCCGCGCGTTGCGCCGCGCCTGGGTGCAGCCGGCGCTCGGCGCGCCCTATCTGGCCATCGGGCTCGACGTGTACGACTCCTCCCCGCCGGCCGTGGACGCCGTACGGGCGATGATGCAGCAGTCCATCGGGGCCGTGCCGGACGGGCTGCCGGTGTCGACGGTCGCCATGACGGACGAGTACGACCCCGTCGTGATGTGGATGCGTGCCACCGCCCGGCCCTTCTACGACCGTGAGGCGCACGCACCTGCCCCGGCCCAGGCTCCCGCCGGCGGCTACGGGTATCCGCCCACCGGACGTTACTGACCCCCGGCACGGGTCCGCCATAAAGTGGAGACCGGACTTCTTCGCGCGTAGATGAAGGCGATTGGTCCGTTTTTCGCCCGATCTGCCCCAATAAGCCACTGTCCGGGGGGCGTTACCCGCCGTCCGGATAACGGAACCCCACTACCCGGATCACGTTTACGCATCCATTCACTGCCAAGTCTGGCAACAGATCGCCAAAGCGTTGAAGACTCCCGCTCCAGGGGACTTATCCCCTGCGTATTACGGACTGATCACGCCGCTACAGCGGCAAGTGCGGGCCGGCTACCGCCGGTTGAGAGGGGTCCCTGCCAGATGACGGCACCATTGCACGAGCCGACCGCGGAAGCGGCCCCGAGCGCGGCCGAGGAAGCGTCGGTCGCCTCCAGCGGCGCCAAGGCCGTTCAGGGCCGTTCCCTGGGCCGGATCGCCTGGGAGCGCCTCAAGCGGGACAAGCTCGCCCTCACGGGCGGCGTCGTCGTGCTCGTCCTGGTCGTGGTCGCGCTCCTCGCGCCGGTCATCACCGGGCTGCTCGGGCAGGACCCGAACGAGTACCACGAGAACCTCATCGACCCGCTCTTCGGTACGCCCACGGGCTCCCTGGGCGGCGTCAGCGGCGACCACCTGCTCGGTGTCGAGCCGGTCAACGGCCGCGACATCTTCGCCCGCATCCTCTACGGCGCCCGGATCTCACTGCTGGTCGGCTTCCTGTCGGCCGTGGTCGCGGTGATCCTCGGAACGGTGCTGGGCATCCTCGCCGGCTTCTTCGGCGGCTGGGTCGACTCCTTCATCAGCCGGGTGATGGACGGTCTGCTCGCCTTCCCGCAGCTGCTCTTCATCATCGCGCTGGTCTCCGTCATGCCGAACGACCTGCTCGGCCTCTCCGGTTCGAGCGTGCGTGTCTTCGTGATGATCCTGGTCATCGGCTTCTTCGGCTGGCCCTACATCGGACGCGTGGTGCGCGGCCAGACGCTCTCGCTGCGTGAGCGCGAGTACGTCGAGGCCGCCCGATCGCTGGGCGCGGGGCGGCTGTACATCCTGTTCAAGGAACTGCTGCCCAACCTGGTCGCCCCGATCGTCGTGTACACGACGATGATGATCCCCACCAACATCCTCACCGAGGCGGCGCTCAGCTTCCTGGGCGTCGGTGTCAAGCCGCCCACCGCCTCGTGGGGGCAGATGCTCTCGAGCGCGATCGACTACTACGAGTCCGACCCCATGTACATGGTGGTCCCGGGTGTGGCGATCTTCATCACCGTGCTGGCCTTCAACCTCTTCGGTGACGGCGTCCGGGACGCGCTGGACCCGAAGGCCTCGCGCTGATCCGCCCCGTCGGGGATCAGCGAGAACAGCGAGCCGCAGAACCGCCGAAACACGGCGCCCCAACCGTCCCGTGGTCTTCACACGGGGTATCTCTCATCTATCCGGAGGATCCGAGATCGTGACTACCCAACGCACCTCAGGGCGGCGGAAGCAGGCATTTGCCGCTGCTGCCGCGGTCGCCGCGCTGCTGACCACGGCGGCGTGCGGCGGCGGTGGAGACGACGGCGACAAGGGCTCGAGCTCCGGTGCCGCCGGCTTCGACGCCGCGAACAACAAGGTCGCCCAGGCCTCCGCCGTCAAGAAGGGCGGCACGCTGAAGTTCGGTGCCGCGCAGGATGCCGACTCGTGGGACACCACGCGTGGCTACTACGGCATGATGTGGAACTTCGCGCGCTACTACAGCCGTCAGCTCGTCACCAACAAGGCCGAGCCGGGCGCTGCGGGCGCCGAGGTCACTCCGGACCTCGCCACCGAGACCGCGAAGGTCACGGACGACGGCAAGACCTACACGTACACCCTGCGTGACGGCATCACGTGGGAGGACGGCAAGGCGATCACGTCCAAGGACGTGAAGTACGGCATCGAGCGTGTGTGGGCGCAGGACGTGCTGTCCGGCGGTCCGACGTACCTGAAGGACGTGCTGGACCCCAAGGGCGAGTACAAGGGCCCGTACAAGGACACGTCCGCGGACAAGCTGGGTCTGAAGGCGATCGACACGCCCGACGACAAGACCATCGTCTTCCACCTCCCGCAGGCCAACTCGGACTTCGAGGAGATGCTGGCCCTGGTCTCGGCCTCGCCGGTCCGCCAGGACATGGACACCAAGTCCAAGTACGGCCTGAAGCCGTTCTCCTCGGGCCCGTACAAGTTCGCGTCCTACAGCCCGGGCAAGGACCTCAAGCTGGTCCGCAACACCTCCTGGAAGCAGGCCTCGGACCCGATCCGCAAGGCCTACCCGGACCAGATCACCATCCAGTTCTTCTCGGACGCCAACCAGCTCGACCAGCGTCTGATCAGCGGTGACCTGGACCTCGACCTGAACCAGACCGGCATGTCGCCGCAGGGCCGCACCACCGCCCTGAAGCAGCACAAGGCCAACCTGGACAACCCGGTCACCGGTTACGTCCGCTACGCGGTCTTCCCGCAGAGCGTCGCGCCGTTCAACAACATCGAGTGCCGCAAGGCCGTCATCCTCGGCGCCGACCACGTGTCGCTCCAGACCGCCCGCGGCGGTCCGGTCGCCGGTGGTGACATCGGCACCAACATGCTGCCGCCGTCCGTCCCGGGTGCCGAGGGCCAGAAGTACGACCCGTACGAGATCTCCGGTGCCAACAAGAGCGGCAACGAGGCCAAGGCCAAGGAGGCCCTGAAGGCCTGCGGTCAGCCGAACGGCTTCAAGACCACCATCGCGGTGCGTAACAACAAGCCGGTCGAGGTGGCCACCGCCCAGTCCCTCCAGGCGTCGCTGAAGAAGATCGGCATCACCGCCGAGATCGACCAGTACGACGGCTCGCAGACCGCCGGCATCATCGGTAGCCCCTCGAACGTGAAGAAGAAGGGCTACGGCATCATCATCATGGGCTGGGGTCCGGACTTCCCGTCCGTCCAGGGCTTCGGTCTGCCGCTGTGGAACAGCAAGTACATCTCCGAGAGCGGTAACAACAACTACGCGCTCATCAACGACAAGACGATCGACGGTCTGTTCTCGTCGTACGTCACCACGCTGGACGACGCCGGCAAGACCAAGATCGCCACGGAGATCAACCACAAGGTGATGGAGGGCGCGTACTACCTGCCCTTCGTCTTCGAGCGGTTCCTCAACTGGCGCTCGGACAACCTGGCGAACGTCTACACCACCGACGGTTACAGCGGTCAGTACGACTTCGTCAACCTCGGCCTGAAGAACCCGAAGAAGTAGTCCCGGCACACCCGCCGAACGGCACGAAAGGCAGGTGAAGGCCGGCGCGGCGGACCCGCGGGTCACTGGACACAATCCGGTGGCCCGCGGTCCGCGGCGGGCCGAGAGCTGTGCTCGCTTACCTCATCAGGCGGCTGTTCGCCGCCGCAGTGATGCTCGTGGTCATCGTCATGGTGGTCTTCGGCATCTTCTTCCTCATCCCCAAGTGGGCTGGCGTAGACATCGCCTTGAGCTTCGTGGGCAAGCAGGCCGACCCTGCCGCCGTCGAGGGTGTGCGCGAGAAGCTGGGCCTGGGCGACCCGATCTACGCCCAGGTCTGGGAGTTCTTCAAGGGCATCTTCGCCGGGCGGACCTACACGGGCGGTGGCGATTCCATCCACTGCGCCGCTCCGTGCTTCGGCTACTCCTTCCGCAGTGAGCAGTCCGTCTGGCCGGTGCTGACCGACCGCTTCCCGGTGACCCTGGCGCTCGCGCTCGGTGCCGCCGTGCTGTGGCTCATCTTCGGTGTCTCGGCGGGTGTGCTCTCCGCGCTCAAGCGGGGCAGCCTGTGGGACCGCGGCGCGATGGTGATCGCGCTCTCGGGCGTCTCCCTCCCGATCTACTTCACCGGCATGGTCGCCCTGTCGATCTTCGTGTACGGATTCGACCTGTTCGACGGGCAGTTCGTACCCCTGGAGGACAGTTTCAGCGGGTGGTTCGGCGGCATGATCCTGCCGTGGGTCACCCTCGCGTTCCTGTACGCGGCCATGTACGCCCGCATCACCCGGGCCACCATGCTGGAGATCCTGGGCGAGGACTACATCCGCACCGCCCGCGCCAAGGGCCTCAAGGAACACACCGTCATCGGCAAGCACGCCATGCGCTCCACGATGACTCCGCTGCTGACGATGCTCGGCATGGACCTCGGCGCCCTCATCGGCGGTGCGATCCTGACCGAGACGGCGTTCAACCTGCCCGGCCTCGGCCAGGCGGTGCTCAACGCCATCAAGAACCAGGACCTGCCCATCATCCTGGGCGTCACCCTGATCACTTCTCTGGCGGTGCTCGTCGCCAACCTCGTGGTGGACATCCTGTACGCCGTGATCGACCCCCGAGTGAGGCTCTCATGACCGAACTCAGCAAGAGCGGAGCGGCCGTGGGCGAGCCCACCCCCGCCTCGCCCGCGCCGACCGCCTTCCTCGAAGTGCGCGACCTCAAGGTGCACTTCCCGACCGACGACGGACTGGTCAAGTCCGTCGACGGGCTCAGCTTCCAGCTGGAGAAGGGCAAGACCCTCGGCATCGTGGGCGAGTCCGGTTCCGGCAAGTCGGTGACCTCGCTCGGCATCATGGGTCTGCACACCGCCGGCCAGTACGGCAAGCGCAAGGCCCAGATCTCCGGTGAGATCTGGCTGGACGGCACCGAGCTGCTGTCCGCCGACCCGGACCACGTGCGCAAGCTGCGCGGCCGTGAGATGGCGATGATCTTCCAGGATCCGCTGTCGGCGCTGCACCCGTACTACACGATCGGTCAGCAGATCGTGGAGGCGTACCGGATCCACCACGACGTCACCAAGAAGACGGCCAAGCGCCGCGCGGTCGAGATGCTCGACCGGGTCGGCATCCCGCAGCCGGACAAGCGCGTCGACAGCTACCCGCACGAGTTCTCCGGCGGTATGCGTCAGCGCGCGATGATCGCGATGTCGCTGGTCAACAACCCCGAGCTGCTGATCGCTGACGAGCCGACGACCGCCCTGGACGTGACCGTCCAGGCGCAGATCCTCGACCTCATCCGTGACCTCCAGAAGGAGTTCGGCTCCGCGGTCATCGTGATCACCCACGACCTGGGCGTCGTCGCCGAACTCGCCGACGACATCCTGGTGATGTACGGCGGCCGCTGCGTCGAGCGGGGCCCGGCGGACAAGGTGTTCTACGAGCCCCGGCACCCCTACACCTGGGGTCTGCTCGGCTCGATGCCGCGGCTGGACCGTGAGCAGCAGGAGCGCCTGATCCCGGTCAAGGGCTCCCCGCCCTCGCTGATCAACATCCCGTCCGGCTGCGCCTTCAACCCGCGCTGCCCGTACGCGGACCTCCCGAAGGACAACGTCACCCGCACCGTCCGGCCCGAGCTGGCCGAGGTCGGCAGCCGGCACTGGGCCGCCTGCCACCTGGGCACGGAGCAGCGGGAGCGTATCTGGACCGAAGAGATTGCGCCGAAGCTGTGAGTGACGACGAGAAAGCGGTGAAGATCCCCGCGCAGGCCGAGGGCCCGACGCAGGGCGCGACCCTCACCAAGGACCCCGCCCCGGGCGAGGTCCTGCTGAAGGTGACCGGCCTCCAGAAGCACTTCCCGATCAAGAAGGGCCTGCTCCAGCGGCAGGTCGGGGCGGTGCACGCGGTCGACGGCATCGACTTCGAGGTGCGCTCCGGTGAGACGCTCGGTGTCGTGGGCGAGTCCGGCTGTGGCAAGTCCACGATGGGCCGGCTGATCACCCGGCTGCTCGAACCGACCGCGGGCAAGGTCGAGTTCCAGGGCAAGGACATCACGCACCTCGGCGTGGGCGGCATGCGTCCGCTGCGCCGCGATGTGCAGATGATCTTCCAGGACCCGTACTCGTCGCTGAACCCGCGTCACACCATCGGCACGATCGTCGGCGCTCCCTTCAAGCTCCAGGGCGTCGAGCCCGAGGGCGGCATCAAGAAGGAAGTCCAGCGGCTGCTGTCGGTCGTGGGTCTCAACCCCGAGCACTACAACCGCTACCCGCACGAGTTCTCCGGCGGTCAGCGTCAGCGCATCGGCATCGCCCGCGCGCTCGCGCTGAACCCGAAGCTGGTCGTGGCGGACGAGCCGGTCTCGGCGCTCGACGTGTCGATCCAGGCGCAGGTCGTCAACCTGCTGGACGACCTCCAGCAGGAGCTCGGCCTCACCTACGTGATCATCGCGCACGACCTCTCGGTCGTCCGGCACGTCTCGGACCGCATCGCGGTGATGTACCTCGGCAAGATCGTGGAGCTGGCCGACCGCGACCTGCTCTACAAGTCGCCGATGCACCCGTACACCAAGGCGCTGATGTCGGCGGTGCCGATCCCGGACCCGCGCCGCAAGCACGCCAAGAGCGAGCGGATCCTGCTCAAGGGTGACGTGCCCTCGCCGATCTCGCCGCCGAGCGGCTGCCGCTTCCACACCCGGTGCTGGAAGGCGACCCAGGTCTGCAAGACCACCGAGCCGGTCCTCGTCGAGCTGCGGACCGGCCAGCAGGTCGCCTGCCACCACCCGGAGAACTTCGAGGACCAGGCCCCGCAGGACACCGTCCTGCTGACCGTCGCGAAGGAGGCGGCGGAGCTGGTGGCCGACGAGGTGCTCGCGGAGTCGGCGGAGACGTCGGCCGCGGTGGCGGCGGAAGTGGCGGCCGAAGCGGCTGCCGAGCCCGTCGTGACCGCCGAGCCGACCGCGGCCACCGGGGACGCCGAGACGGCCGGCGAGGCCGCCCCGGAGGCTTCCGGTGACGACGCTCCGGCCAAAGAGAAGTAAGTAACACCGAGCCCCCGCCTTGCAATGTAAGGCGGGGGCTTCGTGCTGGGTGAGAATATAGGGGTGCTCCATCAAATCTTCAGCCCCTCCGTCCAGCACACGCTCGACCTGATCGGCATCTTCGTCTTCGCCATCTCGGGCGCGCTGCTGGCCGTCCGCAAGAACTTCGACGTGTTCGGCATCGCCATGCTCGCGGAGGTCACGGCGCTGGGCGGCGGAGTGTTCCGGGACCTGGTCATCGGGGCGGTGCCGCCGGCCGCCTTCACCGACCTGGGGTCCTTTCTCACCCCGCTGCTCGCCGCCCTCCTGGTCGTCTTCCTGCATCCGCAGGTGGAACGCATCCAGACGGGCGTCAACGTCTTCGACGCGGCCGGCCTCGGCCTGTTCTGCGTGACGGGGACGACGAAGGCGTACGACTACGGGCTCAACCTCACCGCGTCGGTGGCACTGGGCCTCGCCACCGCCGTCGGCGGCGGTGTGCTGCGCGACGTGCTGGCCAACGAGGTGCCCTCACTGCTGCGCTGGGACCGCGATCTCTACGCGGTCCCGGCGCTCGTCGGCGCCACCATGGTGGTGCTCTGCATCCACTACGACGTGCTCACCCCGCTGGCCAGCGGACTGGCCGCGATCACGGCCTTCGTGCTGCGGCTGCTCGCGATGCGGTTCCACTGGCGAGCGCCGCGTGCTTGGAATCGGCGCTCGACGGTGCGCGAGGAGTAGCCGCCTTCGCCTTCCCCTTCCCGTCGGGGGGCACCGGGCGCTGGTCCAGCTGCGTGGTCAGCCAGCGGAACGCCGGCACGACCTGCGGCCGCCACAGCGCCATGGTGTGGCCGCCCGCGCCGCTCGGGATGTAGACGACGTGCACGGCCGTCGGTGCCTTCGCCTCCTGCCGCAGGGCCAGGGCCGCCTCGTAGCCGTCCTTCGGCTGGCCGGAGAGGTAGAGGGCCACGGGCGGCGGCACGGTGGACCTGCGCAGCAGCAGGTAGGGGTTGTTGGCCCGGCGCAGGGCGGGGCTCTGCGCCGCGAGGGAGTGGGGCTCGACGATCGGGTCGCTGTACCCGGACAGGCTCACGGCCGCCCGGTAGCGGTCCGGGTGGGCGACGGCGAGCTTGGCCGCGCAGTGGCCCCCGGCGGAGTACCCGGCGACCGCCCAGCCCTTGGGCGCGGGCTGGGCCCGGAAGTTGTCCCTGACCATCTTCGGAACGTCGATGCTGAGCCAGCTGTCGGCGTTGACGGTGCCCGGCACGTTGGCGCAGCCGGTGTCCACGCCCGGCAGCAGTGTGGTGCGCGGCGCGACCAGGATGAACGGGGCGACCTTGCCCGCGCGCATCAGCGGTGCCAGCTGCTCGTGCACGTGCAGCGTCCCGTACCAGGACTTCGCGGAGCCCGGGTAGCCCGGCAGCAGCTCCACCACGGGGAAGGAGCGGTGCGCGTAGGCGGGCTCGTCGTACTGCGGGGGCAGCCAGACGTAGACCTCGGCGTTGACGCCGGAGACCCGGCCCTCGACCTGGGTGACGCGTACCCCGCCCGCCGCGTGCATGCCCGGCCCCTCGGCCTGGGTGAACGTCTGCCGGACCTTGGGCAGCCGGTCCAGCGCGATTCCGCCGGTGCCGTCGGCGCCCAGATCGGCGGCCTGCTGCACATGGGTGCCGGTGCCCAGCAGGTCGTCCCAGGTGTCGTACAGGCCGTTGGCGTTGTTGACCAGGACGAAGACCAGGGCCACGGCCGTGCCCTGGGCGAACAGCAGCATCACCATCCGGGCCGCGGCGCGCAGGACCCGCGGCCCGCGCAGCCGCGACCACATCAGCAGCGGCAGCGCGACGGCGACCACGGACAGCGCGATCAGGGTGTAGAGGAACGGAGTCCCGGTGAGGCTCATGTCCTTGCAGAGGGGAATCCGGGCGTCGAGGTTACGGACGAGTTCGGACACTTACCAAGAAATTGCCGACCGCTCACCCGAACCGGTCACCGGTGAGCCCTGAATCGGTCATGACCGGGGCTCGATCTGTTCATCCGGCCGTAGCGCGGTCGCCGCACGGCCGTAGCAGCCAAAGCTACCGCTTAGTAATGAGCTGTTGTACGGTTCAGGCATGCCAGAAGCAGCTACCGCGGCGGCCGAGCCGGCCTCCATCGCCCTCGTCACGGCCCCGACCGGAGACGGTGAGTTCGAGTTCGACCGCGACACCGCGCTCACCCGACGTGCGCCCGGCGTCTACGACATCGACCTCTCGGCCGGCTGGACGATCATCAGCGCCGTCAACGGCGGCTACCTTCTCGCCGTCCTCGGCCGCGCGCTCGCGGACGCCCTGCCGCACCGTGACCCGTTCACGATCTCGGCGCACTACCTCACGGCGTCCCAGCCCGGTCCCGCGGTCGTCCGCACGGACGTCGTGCGCACCGGCCGCACCCTCTCCACCGGCCAGGCCTCGCTCTTCCAGTACGACGAGAACGGCGCCGAGGTCGAGCGGATCCGGGTCCTCGCCTCCTACGGCGACCTCGACACCCTGCCGGACGACGTCCGTACGACGGCGAAGCCGCCCGCGATCCCGCCGATGGACCAGTGCTTCGGTCCCGAGGACGGCCCGGCGCCCGTCGACGGCAGCTCCGCGATCGCCGACCGTCTGATGCTCAAGCTCGATCCGTCGACCCTCGGCTGGGCGCTCGGACAGCCCTCCGGGAAGGGCGAGATGCGGGCCTGGTTCGGCCTGAAGGACGGCCGCGACCCCGATCCGCTCTCCCTCCTCCTCGCGGTGGACGCGCTGCCGCCCACCGCCTTCGAGATCGGCCTGCGCGGCTGGGTCCCCACGGTCGAGCTGACGGTCCACGTCCGCTGCCGTCCGGCTCCGGGCCCGCTGCGCGTCTCCATCACCACCCGCAATCTCGCGGGCGGCTTCCTGGAGGAGGACGCCGAGGTCTGGGACAGCGCGGACCGACTGGTCGCACAGTCACGGCAGTTGGCCCGGGTCAGGCTCGGCTGAGCCCCGGTGTGCGGGGGCTTGTGTCACGGAGCTGTACCAGCGCACCGACCGGTCCACCCGGGTGAACTCCCAGGTCGGCAAGGTTCCTTGAGAAGTGCTTTACCTGATTGACAGTCGGGGGACAGACGGGCCCCAAGGAAGGCCTAAGCACCGTTGGTTGAGTTCCGGTCTCAGGTTCTCCTCATCATCTCCGGAGCTGTTTCTCATGAAGCGTGCGCTGATGCCCGTCCGTCTCGTCCCCGCGGTGGCGTTGCTGGCGCTCTCGCCCCTCGCCCTGGTGGCCTGTGGCTCGGACGACTCCTCCTCGGGCAGCGGGACGTCCGCCCAGCAGTCCTGCTCGCCGCCGTCCGGCAACCCGTCGGGCATGCCGAGCGGCGCCCCCTCCGGGGCCCCGTCGGGTGCGCCGACCGGTGCCGCCTCGGGGCAGCCGACGGGCACCCCGACCGGCGTCCCGTCGGGCATGCCGAGCGGCGGTCCCGGCGGTGGTGGTCAGGGTGGCCCCGGCGGCGGCCAGGGCGGCGGCTGTGGCGGTCCGGGCGGCGGCCAGGGGCAGCAGGGGCAGCAGGCCCAGCAGCAGGGCTGACGGCGGTTCGACCACAGGGGCGGCGCACCCGTTTCCGGGTGCGCCGCCCCTGTGGCGTACGGGCGCGTCGGGGGGCCGTCAGTCCAGCCAGTGCCGGCGGCCGATGCTGATGAGCCGCATCTGACGGGCGGCGAGCCGGCTGACCCGCTCCCGCTCCTTCGGCGAGGACTCCAGCGCCTCCAGGAACAGCGAGGCCGTGATGAGCATCTGGTCGACGTAGAGGTGCGAGAGCATCAGCAGGTCGTCGTCGTTCCAGTCCTCGGCCTCGGCGTCCTTGGCCAGTTCGGTCTTCACCTCTTCGGCGAACCGGGCCAGTTGGTCCCGGATCGCCTCCCGTACCGGCTGTACTCCGCCATGTCGCTCACGGGCGATGAAACGGACGGGCGCGGGGTACGCGGTCACATGACCGGCGATCAACTCGACAGCGCGCGTGATGCGTTCCTCGCTCGTGCCGTCCGCGGTCACGGTGGTGCGGATCATCGGGTGGAGGCTGCCGAGCGCCTCCTCGACCAGGGCCACGCCCAGATCCGCGGTGGAGCGGAAGTGACGGTAGAAGGCGGTCGGGGCGACCCCGACGGCACGGGTGACCTCGCGCAGCCCCAGGCTGCTCAGGCTCTGCTCCTCCAGCAGCACCAACGCCGCGTCCATGAGCGCCTGCCGCGTCTTCTGCTTCTGGGCCTGCCGGATGCCGAGGGTGTGACTCATGTCATCCAGTTAACAACTGTTCTCTGGAATTGGAAAGCCGGGGTACACGCTAGACTCAAGAGTCAGTGAACAAGTGTAACCACAACTGTTCACCCAAACTTTACGGAGGGGGATCCGATCCCATGCTGTTCCTCGTTGCGGCCCTGCTGCTGTTCGGCGTGGTCATGGGCACCGTGGCCCACGCGCCGTTCGCCTTCACCCTCGTCGCCGCCGCCGTGATCGCCGCCTGGCTCGGTGTCTTCGCGCTCCGCGAGCGCCACGGCCGTCGTCGGCACACGACCCACTGACCCGTCGCACTTTCCTCCACAGGAGCTGACCAGCCATGCAACTCACCGCACCGGCCACCACCACCCGCCGCACCGGCATCCGGGACACCGACGGAATGGCCGTCGCGTCCTTCGTCCTCGGTCTCCTCGGCCTGCTCGTCCTCAACGTCTTCCTCGGCCCGATCGCCATCGTCCTGGCGTCGGTCGCCCTCTGGCGCGGTACGGCCCGCCGCGGGCGTGCCTTCCTCGGACTGGGTCTGGGTGTCGCCGACCTGCTGGTCCTGGTGGCGTTCATGCAGGCCGACTCGACGGTTTCCTGGAGCTTCTGACCGCTAGGGCTCACCTGGCAGCGAGGCGTGCCACCCGGCCCCCGTAGAATCGGGCCCACCATGGCATACCTCGACCACGCCGCGACCACGCCGATGCTCCCCGAGGCGGTCGAGGCACTCACCGCGCACCTGGGCGTCACCGGCAACGCCTCCTCCCTCCACGCGGCCGGCCGGCAGGCCCGCCGTACGGTCGAGGAAGCCCGGGAGACCCTCGCGGACGCGCTCGGCGCCCGTCCCAGCGAGGTCGTCCTCACCTCCGGCGGCACCGAGGCCGACAACCTCGCGGTCAAGGGCCTGTACTGGTCCCGCCGCGACACGGACCCGGCCCGCACCCGCGTCCTGGCCAGCCCGGTCGAACACCACGCGGTCCTCGACGCCGTGCACTGGCTCGGCGAGCACGAGGGCGCCACGGTCGAGTACCTGCCGGTCGACTCCTACGGGCGGGTCCACCCCGAGGCGCTGCGCGAAGCCGTCGCCCGCGACCCCCACGACGTGGCCCTGGCCACCGTCATGTGGGCGAACAACGAGATCGGCACGATTCTGCCGATCCGTGAACTGGCCGACGTGGCAGCCGAGTTCGACGTCCCGCTGCACGCCGACGCGGTGCAGGCCTTCGGTCAGATCCCCGTCGACTTCAGCGCCTCCGGCCTTGCCGCGATGACGGTCTCCGGCCACAAGATCGGCGGCCCGTACGGCATCGGTGCCCTGCTCCTCGGCCGCGAGTACACCCCCGTACCCGTGCTGCACGGCGGCGGCCAGGAGCGTCATGTCCGCTCCGGCACCCTCGACGTCCCCGCCATCGCCTCCTTCGCGGTCGCCGGACGCCTCGCCGCCGAGCAGCGCGAGTGGTTCGCCCGCGAGATCGGCGCCCTGCGCGACGCGCTGATCGACGCGGTCCGTACGGCCGTCCCGGACGCGATCCTCGGCGGGGACCCGGTGGACCGGCTCCCGGCCAACGCCCACTTCACCTTCCCGGGCTGTGAGGGCGACTCCCTGCTGCTGCTGCTCGACGCCCAGGGCATCGAGTGCTCCACCGGCTCCGCCTGCACGGCCGGCGTCGCCCAGCCCAGCCACGTCCTGCTCGCCACCGGCACCGACCCGGACCTGGCCCGCGGCACCCTGCGCTTCTCCCTCGGCCACACCTCCACCGAGGCCGACGTCGAGGCGGTCGGCAAGGCCATCGGCCCGGCGGTGGAGCGGGCGCGCGCCGCCGGACTGACGTAGCGCCGAGGGTCTGCGGGTGCGGTGATGTGCGGCTGCGGCTGCCGCCTCTTGTTCAAAGGTGCGTGCCGGCCGCCGCCCCCACCATGGACCTGGCCCGGTGCGCCGGGCCAGGGGCTGCGGCCGGCACTTCCACTGCCGGCGGCAGCCTGCTCAGGAGGCTGGAGCGACTGGCCCGGGGTGCGACCGGCCCGCTGGGGCCGGCCTAGCCGTCCGTGACCATGAGGGCCGCCATCATGCCCTCGTCCTCGTGCTGGAGAAGATGGCAGTGGAGCATGTACATGTACGTGTCGTCGGTGAAGTCGGTGAACTTCATCGCGATCTTGATGGAGCCGCCGCCGACCACCTCGAACGTGTCGAACCAGCCCAGGTCGACGCCGGTCGGCGCCTCGCCGTTGATCTCGATCACCTGGTAGGGCACGTCATGCAGATGGAACGAGTGCTCGAGCTGCGTGCTGTTCGCGATCGTCCAGACCTCCTCGGCGTCCAGCGTGGTGCTGATCATCGCCATTCCGGCCATGGTGGTGCCCACCGAGCCGTTGATCGACATGGTCCCGCCGGTGCCCTGACCGAGGGTGATCGTCCGCGCGGTGAAGTCGCTCGTGTCGTACCGGGTGATGGTGTTGAGCGTGCTCGGCAGGGCGGCCGGGGTGTCGGTGGCGTCCGGGGTCACGGTCAGGAAGTCGTACGTGCCGCTGCCGCCGCGGATCCAGCCGGTGGTGACGACGGCCTGGAGCGTGACCGCGTCCTCGAGGTCGAGGACGAACTCCGCGCGGGCGCCGGCCACCAGCCGGATCGTGGTCACCTCGGTGGGCTCGGTGAGATAGCCCTGGTCGGTGGCGATCTGGGTGAGCGTCCCGCCGTCGCCGCGCTGGACGGTCATGATGTCGGCGGGGGAGGCGTTCAGGACCCGGAAGCGGGTGCGCTTCTTGGTGGCGGTGAAGCCGAGGGTCGTCGAGTCCACGTTGGTGCCGTTGACCAGCACCGGGAAGACGACGCCGGAGCTGCGGTAGCCGGTGGCCTCGTACTTGATGTCGCCGGCGGCGTCGACCGCCAGACACTGCAGGATGAGCGGGATGTCGTCGACGCCGTACTCGCTCGGCAGCGCGGCCGAGACGTCCGAGTCGTCCTCCACGATGATCATCCCGGCCAGGCCGTGGACGACCTGTTCGGCCGTGGTGCCCAGGGCGTGCGGGTGGTACCAGAGGGTCTTGGCCTCGTCGAGGACCTCGAAGGTGGGCGACCAGGTCACGCCGTCCGCGAAGGCGTTCTGCGGGCCGCCGTCCATCTTGGGCGGGATGTGGGCGCCGTGGAAGTGGACCGAGGTGTCGGCGCCCAGGGTGTTGGTGAAGTTCATCAGGACCGTGTCGCCCTTGGTCCACTTCATGGTGGGGCCGAGGTACGCACCGTTGTAGCCGGCCGTGGTGCTGGTGACGCCGCTGAGCACCTCGCCGGTGCCGGTCTTCGCGGTCAGGGTGTAGGTGGTGGTGCCGTCGGTGGTGGTGGCCTCCAGCAGGTCGGGGATGGTGAGGGTGCCGGTGGCGTCGGCGGCGGACGCCTTGTTGCCGTTGCCGCCGGTCAGCAGGGAGAAGGTGACCCCGGCGGTCCCGACGGCGGCCAGCCCGGCCGCCCCCGCCATGCCGCTCAGGAACTTGCGCCGGTGCAGGCCCTTGCCGTGCCCGCCCTTGCTCTCGCCGCTCTTCGTGTGGCGCTCGTCCTTGGCGCCGCGGTCGCTTCGCGCGTGGGCGCCCTTGCTCTGCCGTCCCGCGCCGGAGGCGGGATCTGTGGTGTGGGTCATGGCCGTGGAGCTTTGGGCTAAGGCCTATGTGAAGACTGGGTCGAACATAGGAGTGAGCCGAGGAGGCTGTGCGGCCGCCGTGTGCTGCAACTCCCTTGAAGAAAAGCCAAGTTGGTGGAACGCAGGTCATGTTCATGGTGCGGGACACATCGGACGGCCGGCTCTCATCGACCGTTCACGATTTTGAGCACATGTGACCTGCATCACATTGCTCTCAAGCGGCCGCGGCCTGCGCCTCCCGCACGAGCCGCAGATACCGGTCCCAGTCCCAGTGCTCGCCCGGGTCGGTGTGATCCGTGCCCGGCACCTCCACGTGCCCGATGATGTGCTCGCGGTCGACGGCTATGTCGTACCGCCGACAGATCGCGGCGGTCAGCCGGGCGGAGGCGGCGTACATCGCGTCCGTGAAGTCCTTCGGCCGGTCCACGAAGCCCTCGTGCTCGATGCCGACACTGCGCTCGTTGTACGCGCGGTTGCCCGCGTGGTAGGCCACGTCCAGTTCCCGGATCATCTGCGTGACGTGGCCGTCCTTGCCGACGATGTAGTGCGCGGCCGCCCGGTGCCCCGGGTCCTCGAACGCCTTCACCGCGCTGTCGAGATCGCCCTGCGTGACATGGATGACGACCATGTCGATCCCGTAGTCGTCCGGCCGGTCCGCCCAGCGGAAGTTCGCCTCCGACGCCGCCACCCACCGGGCGCCCCGGAAGTCCACGGCGCCCTCCACCCGCTGCCTGCGCACGCCCGGCAGCCGCCAGTACAGCCGCGCCAGTTCGTCACGCGCCAGCACGCCCGTGCCGACGGCGGCCGCCGCCCCGCCGATCAGCAGGGCGCGCCGCCCGATCCGCCGGTCGGAGTCGCTCTTCCCGTCCCCCATGTCCGTGCCCTTCTTCGCCCCTTGTGATCGTCAACGGATACTCGCGGGCTCCGGTTCCCGGGGACCCGTACCCTGGAAGGGTTATGACTGAGACCTCGCAGCGCTCCCGCCCCCTTCGCGTACTCGCCGCCATGTCCGGCGGGGTCGACTCCGCCGTCGCCGCCGCCCGCGCAGCCGAAGCCGGCCACGACGTGACCGGCGTCCACCTCGCGCTCTCCGCGAACCCGCAGTCGTTCCGCACGGGCGCGCGAGGCTGTTGCACCATCGAGGATTCCCGCGACGCCCGCCGCGCGGCCGACGTCATCGGCATCCCGTTCTACGTCTGGGACCTCGCGGACCGCTTCCGTGAGGACGTCGTCGACGACTTCGTCGCCGAGTACGAGGCCGGCCGCACCCCCAACCCGTGTCTGCGCTGCAACGAGAAGATCAAGTTCGCCGCGCTGCTGGACAAGGCGCTGGCGCTGGGCTTCGACGCGGTGTGCACCGGCCACTACGCGAAGGTCCTCGTCGACGAGGACGGCACGCGCGAGCTGCACCGCGCCTCCGACATGGCCAAGGACCAGTCGTACGTCCTCGGCGTCCTCGACGACCGGCAGCTCGCCCACGCGCTCTTCCCCCTCGGCGACACGGTGACCACGAAGGACGAGATCCGCGCGGAGGCCGAGCGCAGGGGCCTGGCGGTCGCCAAGAAGCCCGACTCCCACGACATCTGCTTCATCGCCGACGGCGACACCCAGGGCTTCCTCGCGAACCGGCTGGGCCGGGCGGAGGGAGACATCGTCGACGAGTCCGGCGCCAAGGTCGGCACCCACGAGGGCGCGTACGGCTTCACCATCGGCCAGCGCAAGGGCCTGCGCATCGGCACCCCGGCCGCCG
The DNA here is from genome assembly GCF_045041255.1 of Streptomyces sp. NBC_00080. Classification (NCBI taxonomy): domain Bacteria; kingdom Bacillati; phylum Actinomycetota; class Actinomycetes; order Kitasatosporales; family Streptomycetaceae; genus Streptomyces; species Streptomyces sp. NBC_00080. Next base: position 3,014,802 of record NZ_CP108235.1, on the reverse strand, counting down.
ACGGCAAGCCGCGCTACGTCCTCGACATCTCCCCGGTGAACAACACGGTGACGGTCGGCCCGGCCGCATCCCTGGACGTCGCCGCCCTGACCGCGATCAGGCCCCGCTGGTGCGGCGCCGCCCCGACCGGCCCCGGCACCTACACGGCCCAGCTGCGCGCCCACGGCGGCGAGACCGAGGTGCGGGCCGAACTCGTCGACGGCTCCCTCGAGGTCACCTTCACGGAGCCCGTCCGGGGCGTGGCCCCCGGCCAGGCGATCGTGCTGTACGACGACACGCGCGTGGTGGGCTCGGCGACGATCGCGGCCACCGTGCGGGCGACGGCCGGGGTGTCCTGACCGTCAGTCGCGCGACCCGAGGAACTCCGCCAGCACCGGCGCGAGGACGGCCGGGTCCACCATGTGGGTCTGGCCCTCGAGCACGCGGTAGGTGCCGTCCGCGACCGCGTCCGCGACGGCGCGCGTCGCCTCGCGCAACCACGGGGGACTGGCCTCGCCCGCGGCGGCGAGCACCGGGACCGCGATCGAGGCCAGCCGCTCGCGGGGCGGCGCACCGCCGCCCATGACGGCGTCGTCGTGGGCGAGGGTCGGCGCGATGGCCTCCATCCCCGCCCACATCGGTGACTGCCGGGCGCCCCGGATCATCTCCTCGGCCAGCCCCGTCAGCCGCAGGAACAGCTCGACCGCGTCCCCGCGCCGCCCCTGCGCGAGCGCCTCGGTGAGGTTCGCCGTGTAGGCGGCGCGTCCCTGCACGCCCTCCTCGTCCAGGGCGTACGGCGTCTCGTACACGGCCACCCGCCGCACCGGCAGTCCGGCGGCCGCCGCCTCCAGCACCAGCGCGCCGCCCGAGGAGATGCCGTAGAGCGCCGCCTCGCCGTCCGCCGCGTCGATGAGGGCCGCCAGGTCCTCGATCTCGCGTTCCACCGCGTACGGTGCCGTGTCGCCGCTCTGGCCGCGGCCCCTGCGGTCGTACCGGAGGACGGTGCAGCGGTCCGCGAGCAGGCCGGCCAGGGGCGCCATGGTGCCGCCCGTGGACATCGCCCCGCTCACCAGGATGACCGCGGGCCCCTCGCCGGCGCGTGTGTACGCGAGTTCGGTGCCGTCGCGCGAAATGGTCTTCTTGTCCATGCCCATGCAGACTGCCGCACGGCACGGCGGTCATCGGCCTACGACACCTCCGCTTGCGGCACTTCCGCCTCCGAGACCTCCACTTCGTAGAAGCACAGGTGGTTCTTGATCTCGGCGACGTCGGGCTTGGGGTCGGGATAGCCCCAGACGAGGTCCGCCGCGTCCGGCAGCGACCAGTAGGAGGCCGTTCCCTTGAAGGGGCAGTACGTGTGGGTGTCGGAGGGGGTCAGCAGGTCGAGCCGTACGTCCTCGGCGGGGATGTAGTACCGCACCGGACAGCCGGTCTCGCGCAGGGCGAGCGCCCGGTCGGTCTCGGCCAGCACGTGGCCTCCGTGGACGACCCTGATGTGCCGGTCGCCCCGCTCGATGGTGATCGTGTGTCCTCGGGTCATGCCGGAACAGCGCCCGCGGGCCGCCGGTTCTTCCCGCGTACGGTGGCCGCATGCGTATCTGCGTCTTCCTCTCCGCCGCCGATCTCGACGACCGCTACACCCGCCCCGCGCGCGAGTTCGCCGAACTCCTCGGCAAGGGCGGCCACACCCTCGTGTGGGGCGGCTCGGACACCGGCCTGATGAAGGTGGTCGCTGACGGTGTGCAGGAGGCCGGCGGCCGGCTGTGCGGGGTGTCGGTGGACTTCCTCGCCGCCAAGGCGCGGGCCGGGGCCGACGAGATGGTCGTCGCGCGCGACCTCGCCGAACGCAAGCGGCTCCTCCTGCAGAAGTCCGACGCCGTCGTGATCATGGTCGGCGGGACCGGGACGCTGGACGAGGCGACCGAGATACTGGAACTGAAGAAGCACGGACACACCGACAAGCCGGTCGTGCTGCTCAACACGGCGGGCTTCTACGACGGCCTCAAGGAGCAGTTCCGGCGCATGGAGGACGAGGGGTTCCTGCCCCGGCCCCTCACCGACCTGGTGTTCTTCGCGGAGGAGCCGGTCGGCGCCCTCGCATACCTGGAGGAGAGCCAGGGCGTCGAGTGACGTGCCGGTGATGCGAGCATGGCGGGCATGGCTACTCATGTGATCACCGGAGCCGGTTCCGGCATCGGCGCGGCCGTCGCCCGCCGCCTGCACGCGCGCGGGGACGAACTCGTGCTGCACGCGCGCGACGCGGGCCGCGCGAAGGAACTGGCGGCGGAGTTTCCCGGGGCCCGGACCCTGGTCGGCGACCTGGCCGAGCCCGCCAAGCTGAGCTGGGCCTTCTCCCACCAGACGCTGCCCGACCGGGTGGACTCCCTCCTCCACATCGCCGGCGTGGTCGACCTGGGGCCGGTCGGCGACCTGACCCCGAAGTCCTGGCGCCACCAGCTCGACGTCAACCTGATCGCCCCGGCCGAGCTGACCCGGCACTTCCTGCCCCAACTCCGGACCGCCCGGGGGCACGTGGTCTTCGTGAACTCCGGGGCGGGCCTGCGGGCGAGCGCCGACTGGTCCGCGTACGCCGCCTCCAAGCACGGCCTGAAGGCGCTGGCGGACGCCCTGCGCGCCGAGGAGCACGGCAACGGCGTCCGCGTCACCTCCGTCTACCCCGGCCGCACCGCGAGCCCCATGCAGGCCAAGGTCCACCAGCAGGAGGGCAAGGAGTACGACCCGGGGGAGTGGATCGATCCCGAGTCGGTCGCGACGACGATCCTGATGGCGATCGACCTGCCCCGGGACGCGGAGGTCAACGACCTGACGGTGCGTCCGGGGCGGTGAACCGCCCGCGGGGGCGAGACCGCCCTCGCGCGTACGTAGGCTTCACCCCGTGAACGCACACTTCAGTTTCGGCCCCGCCACCGGTGTCGGCTCCCTGCCCGGCGGTGACGCCCGCGAGGCCGCCAGGACGGCCACCGGGTCCTTCGAGGACTTCCCGTTTCTCGCCGAGCTGCCGGCCCGCGGCCCGGGTGCCGACATGATCGGCCGCACCGCCGGGATGCTCGTCGAGCTGTTCGCGCGCGTGGAGCCCAGCGGCTGGCGGATCGGCGACCGGCCGGGCCGGGACACCAAGCGGGCCCGGTCCTGGCTGGGGGAGGACCTCGACGCGCTGGAGGAGTTCACCCAGGGCTACGAAGGCCAGGTGAAGGTGCAGGCCGTCGGGCCCTGGACCCTCGCCGCCGCGCTGGAGCTGAAGAACGGCCAGTCGGTGCTCTCCGACCACGGTGCCCGGCGCGATCTCGCCGGCTCCCTCGCCGAGGGGCTGCGCCTGCATCTCGACGAGGTGCGCCGCCGTCTGCCCGGCGCGCAGATCGTGCTCCAGCTCGACGAACCCTCCCTGACCGCCGTCCTGCGCGGCCAGGTGAAGACGGCCAGCGGCTACCACACCCACCGCGCCGTCGACCGGCAGGTCGTGGAGGCCACCCTCCGTGAGGTCGTCGGGGTGCACGGCGACGGCCCCGTCGTGGTCCACTCCTGCGCCCCGGACGTCCCGTTCGCCCTGCTGCGCCGGGCCGGCGCGGCGGCGGTCTCGTTCGACTTCTCGCTGCTCACCGAGCGTGACGACGACGCGATCGGCGAGGCGGTCGAAGGGGGGACCCGGCTGTTCGCCGGTGTCGTGCCGGGCGTGGACGCCCCATTGTCGGACCCTGCCGGTAGCGTCATGGGTGTCAGGACGCTGTGGCGCAGGCTGGGGCTGCGACCGGGGCTGCTCTCCGAGGCGGTCACGCTCACGCCGTCGTGCGGCCTCGCGGGAGCTTCCCCCGCGTACGCGCGCGAGGCCCTCGCGCACTGCGTCCGGGCGGCGAGATCCCTCGCGGACAACCCAGAGTAACGGGAGGACGACACGGTGGCCGGCGACAGGCAAGCGGAGACGACGGTGCCCAGCGAGGCACGGGAGAAGCACGCGCAGCTGGCTGAGCAGATCGAGGAGCACCGCTTCCGGTACTACGTGAAGGACGCTCCCGTCATCAGCGACGCGGAGTTCGACCGGCTCCTGCGCGCCCTGGAGGAACTGGAGCAGGAGTACGCCGAGCTGCGGACGCCCGACTCGCCGACCCAGAAGGTCGCCGGCGCGTACGCGACGGAGTTCACGGCCGTCCAGCACCGCGAGCGGATGCTCTCGCTCGACAACGCCTTCGACGACCTGGAGCTCGCCGCGTGGGCCGAGCGCGTCCACAAGGACGTGGGCAGCTCCGCGTACCACTTCCTGTGCGAGCTCAAGGTCGACGGCCTCGCCGTCAACCTCACCTACGAGAACGGCCGTCTCACGCGCGCGGCGACCCGGGGCGACGGTCGCACGGGCGAGGACATCACGCCCAACGTGCGCACCATCGCGGAGATCCCCGACCGCCTCACCGGTGACGGGGTCCCGTCCCTGGTGGAGATCCGGGGCGAGGTCTACTTCCCGATGGAGAAGTTCGAGGAGCTGAACGCCCGTCTGGTCGAGGCGGGCGACAAGCCCTTCGCCAACCCGCGCAACGCGGCCGCCGGTTCACTGCGCCAGAAGGACCCGCGCGTCACCGCCTCGCGTCCGCTGCACATGGTCGTGCACGGCATCGGCGCCCTGGAGGGCTACGAGGGACTGACCCGCCTCTCCGAGGCCTATGACCTCCTCGAGACCTGGGGTCTGCCCACCTCCCCGCACAACAAGGTGGTCGGCGACCTCGACGGCGTACGGGCGTTCATCGCGTACTACGGCGAGAACCGGCACTCGGTGGAGCACGAGATCGACGGCGTGGTCGTCAAGCTCGACGAGATCCGCCTGCAGGGGCGGCTCGGTTCCACGGCCCGTGCCCCCCGGTGGGCGATCGCGTACAAGTACGCGCCGGAGGAGGTCAACACCAAGCTCGTCAACATCCGCGTGGGTGTCGGCCGTACCGGCCGCGTGACGCCGTACGCCCAGGTCGAGCCGGTCACGGTGGCGGGATCGGAGGTCGAGTTCGCCACCCTGCACAACCAGGAGGTCGTCAAGGCCAAGGGCGTCCTGATCGGTGACACCGTGGTGCTGCGCAAGGCCGGTGACGTCATCCCGGAGATCCTCGGCCCGGTCGCCGACCTGCGCGACGGCAGCGAGCGCGAGTTCGTGATGCCGTCCGAGTGCCCGGAATGCGGGGCGGCGCTGCGGCCGATGAAGGAGGGCGACATCGACCTGCGGTGCCCCAACGCCCGCACCTGTCCTGCCCAGTTGCGCGAGCGGGTGTTCTACCTGGCGGGCCGCAGGGCGCTGGACATCGACCACTTCGGTTACGTCGCCGCGGCCGCCCTCACCCATCCGCTGGAGCCGGCCGATCCGCCGCTGCGGGACGAGGGCGACCTCTTCGATCTCACCATCGACCGGCTGCTGCCCATCAAGGCGTACGTCCTCGACCAGGACAGCGGCCTGCCCAAGCGGGACCCGAAGACGGGCGAGGAGAAGATCGCCACGGTCTTCGCCAACCAGCAGGGCGAGCCGAAGAAGAACGCGCTCGCCATGCTGGAGACCATCGCGGCCGCCAAGGAACGCCCGCTGGCGCGCATCCTCACCGGCCTGTCGATCCGGCACGTCGGACCGGTCGCGGCCGAGGCGCTGGCCCGCGAGTTCCGCTCGATCGAGCGGATCGAGCAGGCCTCGGAGGAGGAGCTGGCGGCCACCGACGGGGTGGGCGCCATCATCGCGGCCTCGCTCAAGGAGTGGTTCGCCGAGGAGTGGCACCAGGAGATCCTGCGCAAGTGGCGGGCCGCCGGCGTCCGCATGGAGGAGGAGGGCTCCGGGGAGGACGAGGGACCGCGTCCCCTCGAAGGGCTGACGGTCGTCGTCACCGGCACCCTCGAGCACTTCACCCGGGACGGCGCCAAGGACGCCCTGCAGAACCAAGGGGCGAAAGTGACCGGTTCGGTTTCGAAGAAGACATCTTTCGTCGTTGTGGGTGACAATCCGGGATCGAAGTACGACAAGGCGATGCAGCTGAAGGTGCCGGTTCTGAACGAGGACGGCTTCACCGTCCTGCTGGAACAGGGACCCGAGGCGGCGGCCGAAGTGGCCCTTCCGACCGAGGAGTAGCGACGAGTGGCGGTTGAAGGTCACCCGATCGGCGCATACCAGATGCATACGGGTGGCCGGGGCGCATTCGGGCAACCGTCGACGACCGCTGCCCGTGGAAGCCTTCTGCGGCCTACTGTTGAGACGTGCGCCTGCCGTGCCCAGCTGCGGTCGGGGCACCTCCGTGCTCCTGGTGAGCAGGGGGAAGGGTTCTCCAACGCGGCGCCGCCCGAGGTTGTCGGGCAACGGGCCGCGTGGCGTGGGCACCGCCGGCTGTGAGAGGGACGGGAATGGAACCGACCGAGAGCGCCGCCCCGGACGAACGGCTGCGCCGACGCCGGGTCGCCGGCGTCTGGTGGGGGAGCTGGCGGACGGCGCGCTCCGAGCGGCCTCGGGGCGTGGAGGCCTATGTGCCGCACACCGCGCCGTACACGACGCCGCCTTCCGGTCCGGACCTCCGCGTCACCTCCGCCCCGCATCCCGGGATGCCCGACACCGAGGCCGACCGGCACCTGTCCTGGCCCGCGCTGCCCGCCTCGGTCGTCTCCGGCGCCGCCTTCGCCCTCGGCGCCGGCTTCTACCGCGCCTTCACCGGCCACCACGCGCTGTTCCCGTCCGGCACGGCCGGCTGGGCCCTGGCCGTGCTGGCCGGCGTCATCGTCGGCCATCTGGTCCTGCTCGGCCGCGCCCGCTGGTGGGGCGGCACCGGCTCCGGCGCCGCGCTCACCCTCGCCGTCCTGCTGCTGTACGGCTGGGTGGCGGCCGGACTGGTCAGCCTCACCGTCGTCGTCCTGGTCGGCATAGCCCGGCGCCACCGCTGGCGGCAGGGCATCCTGCACGGCGCGGTGGACATCCTCGGCATCGGCGCGGGCGCGCTGCTGCTGGCCGCCTGCGGACCGATACCGTCCGTGGAGCGGCCCTGGACCCCCGACAGCTGGACGGTCTACACCGGCCCCCAGGTGGTCCTGGTGGCCGTCGCCTATCTCGCGGTCACCCGTGTTCTCCTCTGGTACCTGCACGCCCCGCGCTCCGGCGGACTGCCCACCGTCGCCCGCACGGCCCTGGTCAGGCAGGGCCTGGTCGCCGTCGCCCTGCTGGGCATCGCGCCCCTGATCTGCGTGGTGGCCGTGGCCAAGCCGATCCTGCTGCCGCTGTTCGCCATCCCGCTCATCGCCCTCGACTCCACCCTGTGGATAGCCCGCGCCCGCGCCGAGGAGCAGCTGCGTGACCCGCTGACCGGGCTGCCCAACCGCCAGTGGCTGCTGGAGCGCATCTGGACCGCCCTGGACGACGCGGAGCGCATCGGCGCCCGCGCCGCCCTGATGCTGATCGACCTCGACCGCTTCCGCTCGGTCAACGACACCCTCGGTCATCTCGCCGGTGACCGGCTGCTGCTCCAGATAGCCGAGCGGCTGAAGCTCGCCCTGCCCCGCGGGGCGGAGGTCGCGCGGCTCGGCGGGGACGAGTTCGCCGTCTTACTGCCCGTCGCCGACTCGACGACCTCGGCGTCACGGATCGCCCGCGGGCTGGTCTCCGACCTCGGCTCGCCGCTCGACCTCGACGGCCTCACCCTCGTCCTGGAGGCCAGCGCCGGCGTCGCCGTCTTCCCCGACCACGCCCTCGACGCGGAGGGCATGCTGCGCCGGGCCGACGTGGCGATGTACCAGGCCAAGCGGGACCGTACGGGCGTCGAGGTGTACGAGTCCAAGCGCGACTCCAACACTCCCGACCGGCTCGGGCTGCTGGGCGACCTGCGGCGGGCGCTGGACGCGCACGAGGTCGAGCTGCACTACCAGCCGAAGGTCCGCTTCGACGGACAGGTGGCGGGGCTGGAGGCGCTGGTCCGCTGGGTGCACCCGGAGCGCGGGAAGGTACCGCCGGACGAGTTCATAGCGATCGCCGAGTCGTCCGGGCTGATGCCCCTTCTGACGGAGTACGTGCTGGAGACGGCGCTCGGCCAGGTCGCGCGGTGGCGGGCCCAGGGACTGTACGTGCCGGTCGCGGTCAACGTCTCCCCCCGCGACGTGCACACCCCGGGTTTCGCCGGCTCCGTCGCGGCCCGGCTGGCCCGGCACGGAGTGCCCGCGGGAGCGCTCCAACTGGAGATAACCGAGCACGTCCTGCTGGAGGACCCGCAGCGTGCCGCCGACACCCTCAACGCGCTGACCGGGCACGGCGTGAAGATGTCGCTGGACGACTTCGGAACGGGCTATTCCTCCCTGGTGCACCTGCGCCGGCTCCCCGTGAGCGAGCTGAAGATCGACCGTTCCTTCGTGGCCCGGCTGGCCGTCGACACCGAGGACGCCGAGATCGTGCGCTGCACGGTCGACCTCGCCCATTCGCTGGGGCTGCTGGTGGTGGCCGAGGGCGTCGAGGACGACGAGACCTGGGAGCGCCTGCGTGACCTGGGCTGCGACGCCGTCCAGGGCTGGCTGGTGGCCGCGGCGATGCCCCCGGAGGAGACGACGGCCTGGCTGCGGGCCCGTGGCTCACGCGGCTGGCAGCGCCCCGCGGCGGCCCTCCCGGCAGCCGCGTCCGACGAGTAGCCGGCCCCTCCGCCCGCGCGTCACCGGGGAGGCGAGCCGAACCGTTTCACGGGTATGCCGCCCCGCACCCTAGGATTGGGCCAAACCACACACTCACTCACTCCACCCCAGAGGAACGCTGCATGCCTGGCATCACGCGCGAGGAGGTCGCCCACCTCGCCCGGCTGGCGCGTCTGGAGCTGAAGCCCGAAGAGCTCGAACACTTCGCGGGACAGCTGGACGACATCATCGGCGCGGTCGCCCGCGTCAGCGAGGTCGCCGACCAAGACGTACCGCCGACCTCGCACCCGCTCCCGCTGACGAACGTCATGCGGGCGGACGAGGTCCGTCCGTCGCTCACCCCCGAGCAGGCGCTCTCCGGCGCCCCGGCCCAGGAGCAGCAGCGTTTCAAGGTGCCGCAGATCCTGGGGGAGGACTAACCGCCATGACGGACAACGTCAACATCATCAAGCTCACGGCCGCCGAGACCGCCGCGAAGATCGCCTCCGGCGAGCTCACGGCCGTCCAGGTCACCGAGGCGCACCTGGCGCGCATCGAGGCCGTCGACGAGAAGGTCCACGCCTTCCTGCACGTCGACCGTGCGGGCGCGCTGGCCCAGGCGCGCGCCGTCGACGAGAAGCGGGAGCGGGGCGAGAAGCTCGGCCCGCTGGCCGGCGTCCCGCTCGCGCTCAAGGACATCTTCACCACCGAGGGCATCCCGACGACCGTCGGTTCGAAGATCCTCGAAGGCTGGATCCCGCCGTACGACGCGACGCTCACCAAGCGGCTGAAGGCCGCCGACGTCGTCATCCTCGGCAAGACCAACATGGACGAGTTCGCCATGGGGTCGAGCACCGAGAACAGCGCCTACGGGCCGACCGGCAACCCCTGGGACCTCACCAAGATCCCCGGCGGCTCCGGTGGCGGTTCCTCCGCGGCGCTCGCCTCCTTCCAGGCACCCCTGGCCATCGGCACCGACACCGGCGGCTCCATCCGCCAGCCGGCCTCCGTCACCGGCACGGTCGGCGTGAAGCCGACGTACGGCGCGGTCTCGCGGTACGGCATGGTCGCCTTCTCGTCCTCCCTCGACCAGGGCGGCCCCTGCGCCCGTACGGTCCTGGACGCGGCGCTGCTGCACGAGGTCATCGCCGGGCACGACCCGCTGGACTCCACGTCCATCGACGCGCCCGTCCCGCCGGTCGTCGAGGCCGCCCGCAACGGCAGCGTCGAAGGCATGCGCGTCGGTGTCGTGAAGCAGTTCCGCGGCGAGGGCTACCAGGCCGGCGTCATCCAGCGGTTCGACGAGTCCGTCGCGCTGCTGAAGGAGCTGGGCGCCGAGATCGTCGAGCTGGACTGCCCGTCCTTCGACCTCGCCCTGTCGGCGTACTACCTGATCGCGCCGTCCGAGTGCTCGTCCAACCTCGCCCGCTTCGACGGCCTGCGCTACGGCCTGCGGACCGGCGACGACGGCAGCCACTCGGCGGAGGAGGTCACCTCCCTCACCCGTGAGGCGGGCTTCGGCCCCGAGGTCAAGCGCCGCATCATGCTCGGCACGTACGCCCTGAGCTCGGGCTACTACGACGCGTACTACGGCTCGGCGCAGAAGGTCCGCACGCTCATCACGCGGGACTTCGAGAAGGCCTTCGAGCAGGTCGACGTGATCGTGTCGCCCACGACGCCGACCACCGCCTTCGCGATCGGCGAGCGCGCCGACGACCCGATGGCGATGTACCTGGCCGACCTGTGCACCATCCCGACCAACCTCGCGGGCAACGCGGCCATGTCGCTGCCCTGCGGTCTCGCCCCGGAGGACAACCTCCCGGTCGGTCTCCAGATCATCGCCCCGGCGCTGAAGGACGACCGGCTGTACAAGGTCGGCGCCGCCGTCGAGGCCGCCTTCGTGGAAAGGTGGGGTCACCCGCTTCTCGAGGAGGCTCCGTCGCTGTGAGCGCACTGAACAAGGCCAAGGGCTTCAAGAAGTCCAAGTCCGGTACGTACCTGTCCATCGCCGGGACCGCGTTCGGCGCGTTCGGCGTCGCCAAGCGGCTGAAGAAGGCCCGCGCCGAGAAGGACACCCTGGTCCTGATCGACGCCACCGTGTCCGCCGTCGCCATCGTCACCGGCCTCGCCATCCTCTACCGCGAGCTGAAGCGGCTGGGCGACGACGACGTCCTGCTGGGCTGAGAGGGAAGTTTCACCGTGACCACCACGACCGACCTGGTGTCGTACGAGGACGCGCTGGCGTCGTACGACCCCGTCATGGGCCTCGAGGTCCATGTCGAACTCGGCACCAAGACGAAGATGTTCTGCGGGTGCTCGACCGAGCTGGGCGCCGAGCCCAACTCGCAGACGTGCCCCACCTGCCTCGGCATGCCCGGCGCGCTTCCGGTCGTCAACGCGATCGGCATCGAGTCCGCGATCAAGATCGGTCTCGCGCTGAACTGCGAGATCGCCGAGTGGTGCCGCTTCGCCCGGAAGAACTACTTCTATCCGGACATGCCGAAGAACTTCCAGACCTCCCAGTACGACGAGCCGATCGCCTTCGACGGCTACCTCGACGTACAGCTGGAGGACGGCGAGACCTTCCGGGTGCAGATCGAGCGCGCCCACATGGAGGAGGACACCGGCAAGTCGCTGCACGTCGGCGGCGCCACCGGCCGTATCCACGGCGCGTCCCACTCCCTGCTGGACTACAACCGCGCGGGCATCCCGCTCATCGAGATCGTCACCAAGCCGATCGAGGGAGCGGGCGCGCGTGCCCCCGAGGTCGCGCGGGCGTACGTCCGTGAGCTGCGCGAGCTCATCAGGGCGCTCGGTGTCTCCGAGGCCCGTATGGAGCAGGGCCAGATGCGCTGCGACGTGAACCTGTCGCTGCGCCCGCACGGCCGGGAGAAGTTCGGCACCCGGTCCGAGACGAAGAACGTGAACTCGCTGCGGTCCGTGGAGCGCGCGGCCCGTTTCGAGATCCAGCGGCACGCCGCGGTGCTCGACGGCGGCGGCACGATCATCCAGGAGACCCGCCACTTCCACGAGGACACCGGGTCGACGACCTCGGGCCGCGTGAAGGAGGAGGCCGAGGACTACCGGTACTTCCCGGAGCCCGACCTGGTGCCGATCGCCCCGTCCCGCGAGTGGGTCGAGGAGATCCGGGGCGGTCTGCCGGAGCTGCCGCTGGCGCGCCGCAACCGGCTGCTCGCCGAGTGGGGCATCTCCGCCAACGACATGCAGTCGATCCTGAACGCCGGCGCGCTGGACCTGATCATCGCCTCCATCGACGCCGGCGCCGACGCTGCCTCCGCCCGCAAGTGGTGGATGGGTGAACTGGCGCGCAGCGCCAACGAGTCGGGCGTCCCGATCGACGCGCTGGCGATCACGCCGGAGCAGGTCGCCCGGGTCACCGAGCTGGTGAGCAAGGGCGATCTGAACGACAAGCTGGCCCGTCAGGTCATCGAGGGCGTCCTCGCGGGCGAGGGCACCCCGGACGAGGTCGTCGACAAGCGCGGTCTGAAGGTCGTCTCCGACGAGGGCGCGCTCACCACCGCCGTCGAGGAGGCCATCGCCGGCAACCCGGGCATCGCCGACAAGATCCGCGGCGGCAAGGTGGCCGCGGTCGGCGCCCTGGTCGGCGCGGTGATGAAGGCCACGCGCGGGCAGGCCGACGCGGCCCGTGTCAAGGAGCTGATCCTGGAGAAGCTGGGCGTCAGCGAGGGCTGAGCCCGCCGTTCTCCTCGCGCCCGGGGGGAGTGCGCCGCACCGGTGCATTTCCCCCGGGCGTCTCTCTTCTCGGCTCGACGCGCTACGCTCGCCCGCCATGAGGGCACGAACCGACTCCGACACGCAGGACGACATACACGACGGCCCGCAGGCCGAAACGACCGGAACGACCGAAGCCGCGGACGTGGCCGAACCGGACGACGACGCCGACGCGGACGAGGAACACGGCACCGAGGACGCCAGGCGGGCCCGCTGGACCGCGATCGGCACCGGAGCGCTGCTCACCCTCGCCGGACTCGCCGCGTCCCTCCTGCGCCTCACCGGCTCCGCCCCCGCCTTCGTCCCGGCGGCCTACGCCCTCGGCGCCGCCGTCTGTGCCCTCGCCGCCCTCCTGGGATCCCGCGGCCGTACCCGGCGCGCGCTGTGGCTGCTGATCGCCGGGGTGATGGTGATGGCCATCGGCGACCAGGCCGACTGACACGTGCCGTACTGACACGCGCCCGACGAGGCCTGACACAGCGGCCGTTATTGTCCTGTGATCTGCCTCCCACTCCTGTGAAAAGCCCCACGAAAACGGCAAACGATCACATTCGCCTGTAAGAGTGGCCTCGCATCGCTCATACGTTCTTTGCGGGCTGTTCAGGTCAGGCGCGACTGTTCCCGGTCAAAGATCCACAATTCACCCTCCGGGAGCACGTCAAGTGGCAGCCCTCGCACGCTGGTGTGTTCGCAACCGCCTCATGGCGGTGCTGATCTGGCTCCTGGCTCTCGGCGGCACCGCGACGGCCGCGCTCGCCGCCGGCTCCGCGTACTCGAACGACTACGAGGTCCCCGGCACCGAGTCCGACCGCGCCACCCGGCTGCTCACGGAGGGCTTTTCGGACCTCGGCGGCGACAGCGACACCGTCGTCTGGCACACCGCCTCGGGCTCCGTCCGCGCCGCCGACGTCGAACAGAGCATGAACCGCGCGCTGGAGAAGATCGCCGACCTGCCCGGCGTGGCCTCCGTCGCCGGCCCCTACGACGACCAGGGCAGGGCGCGGATCAGCGCGGACGGGCACACGGCGTACGCCACCGTCACCTTCGAGGACCGCGCCGAGGACATCGACGAGTCCGAGGCACGGGCCGTCGTCGACGCCGCCGAAGCCGCCGAGGACGACGGCCTCCAGGTCGAGCTGGGCGGCTCCGCGATCGGCCTCACCGAGTCCTCCGGCGGGCATCTCGCCGAGGTCGTCGGCGTGGTCGTCGCCGCGGTCGTGCTGTTCCTCGCCTTCGGTTCGCTCGCCGCCTCCGCCCTGCCCATCGCCACCGCCCTGGTCGGCGTGGGCACCGCGTACGCGGGCATCGTGCTGCTCGGACACGCCATGACCGTCGCCGACTTCGCGCCCATGCTCGGCCTGCTCGTCGGGCTGGGCGTCGGCATCGACTACGCGCTGTTCATCGTGACCAGGCACCGGCGCGGACTGAAGCGGGGGCTCACGGTCCCCGAGGCCGCCGCGAGCGCCGTCGCCACCACCGGACGCGCGGTCGTCTTCGCGGGCGCCACGGTCTGCATAGCCCTGCTCGGCATGCTGATCCTGCGGCTGAGCTTCCTCAACGGGGTGGCGATCGCCGCCTCCCTGACCGTGGCCCTGACGGTCGCCGCCTCCGTGACGCTGCTGCCCGCCCTGCTGTCCTTCATCGGCATGCGCGCCCTCAGTCGCCGCGAACGCCGTCGACTCGCCGAACACGGACCCCAGCCGGAGCTGCCGACCGGGCTCGCCGCCCGCTGGTCGGCGTTCGTGGAACGCCGGCCCAAGCTGCTCGGCGCGTTCGCCCTCGTCGTCATCGCCGTCCTCGCCGTGCCCACCTTCTCCCTCCGCCTGGGCACCTCCGACCAGGGCAACGCCCCCGAATCGGCCACCACCCGGCAGGCCTACGACCTCCTCGCCGAAGGCTTCGGCGCCGGTGTCAACGGCCCGCTGACCCTGGTGACCCGCGTCGGGGGCGCCGAGGACCGGCTCGCCCTCGACAACCTCGACACCGTCCTGCGCACCACCGAGGGCGTGGCCTCGGTGACACCGGTGACCTTCGGCTCCGGCGGCCGCGCCGCGTACCTCACCGTCGTCCCCGATTCCGCCCCGCAGTCGCGGCGCACCAGTGATCTCGTCGACCGGCTGCGCACCGAGGTGCTGCCCCGCGCCGAGACCGGCACCTCCCTCGACGTGCACGTCGGCGGGATGACGGCCGGCTACGACGACTTCGCGGACGTCATCGTCGGCAAGCTCCCGCTGTTCGTCGGCGTCGTCATCGGTCTGGGCTGTCTGCTGCTCCTGCTCGCGTTCCGGTCCGTCGGGATACCGCTCAAGGCCGCCGTGATGAACGTGGCCGCCGTCGCCGCCGCCTTCGGGATCGTCGTGGCCGTGTTCCAGTGGGGCTGGGGCAGCGATGCGCTGGGGCTCGGCCGCGCGGGGCCCGTCGAGCCCTTCCTTCCGGTGATCATGGTGTCGGTGCTGTTCGGTCTCTCCATGGACTACCAGGTCTTCCTGGTCAGCCGGATGTACGAGGAGTGGCTGGAGACCGGCGACAACCGGCGTGCCGTCCGGGTCGGCCTCGCGGAGACCAGCCGGGTGATCAACTCCGCCGCGGTCATCATGATCTCGGTCTTCCTCGCCTTCGTGCTCAGCGGCGACCGGGTGATCGCCATGTTCGGCATCGCCCTCGCCGCCGCCGTCGCCCTGGACGCCTTCGTCCTCCGGACGCTGCTGGTGCCCGCCCTCATGCACCTGCTGGGCAGCGCCAACTGGTGGCTGCCCCGCCGGCTCGACCGGCACCTGCCGCGGATCAGCATCGAGCCGCCCGAATGCCGTGCCGCCCATGAGAGGCTCACCGAGGTGGTTCACGGACTGGAGAAGGAGCGGCGGCCGGATGTACGCGATATCGCTGGGTGACGACGGGGCCGAGCTGCGCCCGCTGGAGCCCTGGCACGCGGAGGAGTTCCTGGCGCACCTGGAGCGCGGCAGGGAGTTCATCAACCAGTACGTCCCGTTCGGCTCGAAGGCCACCGACGTGGCCACCGCGCGGGAGACGCTCCAGAGGTACGCCGACATGCGCGCCGCCGACACCGGCTCGCTGCACGGACTGTGGCTGGACGGCACGCTCGTGGGCGGTGTGCTCTTCCTGAACTTCGACGCCGAGGACGCGAACTGCGAGGTCGGCTGCTGGCTGGAACCCGCCGGTACCGGGCGCGGTCTGGTCACCCGGGCCATGCGGGTGCTGATCGACTTCGCGGTGGAGCAGCGCGGGATCCAGCGGGTCGAATGGATCGCCTCCGCGGGCAACACCCCCAGCCTGGACGTGGCCCGGCGGCTGGGAATGACCCGCGACGGCGTCCGCCGGCAGTCGTACCCCTATCGTGGGGTGCGGCACGACCTCGAGGTGTGGTCCGTGCTCGCCCAGGAGTGGCGCGACGCACGCGCGCGCGGCGCTCACAACGATCATTAAGGGACCTCTCAGAGAGCGTCCGTACGGTGCGAGGTATGGGAACGAAGACTGTGGACGAGGCCGGCACGGAATCCGGCACCGAGGCGAAGCGCGACGAGGAGAAGGTGGACGTCACGAAGACCGAGGCGCCGGACGAAGCGACCGAGGCGGAGGCCGTCGAGGGCGCCGCCGCCGACGACACCGAGGACGGTGACGAGGTCCTCGCCGAGGAGGGCGCCGACAAGGCGGCGGGTTCCACCGGCGTCGGCCAGGGCGCCGGCGCCGTGGTCTCCGCCGCGCTCGGCCTCGTCTCTCTGACCGGTGGCTGGATCGGCACCATCGCCGCCCAGAAGGAGAGCCTGCTGAGCCAGATGCAGAACTCCTCCCAGACCTCGAGCGTCGCGACGCTGCTGAAGGAGGGCTACGGCGACGTTTGGAACGTTCAGGCCCTGTACAGCGGGACCTTCGCCCTCGTCGCCCTGCTCGTCGGCGTCTTCGTGCTGGTCCGGCCCGCCTTCGGGGCACCCGGCAAGCCGCAGGCCGCCTGGATCAAGTCGGTCTCCTGGGCGGGCGTCTCGCTCGGCGTCATCGGGCTGCTGATCGCCGTCCTCAAGTACACCGACGTGCTGGTCAGCCTGCCGTCGGCCAGCTGAATCACCGCAGGTCCCGAGGGGTCTTAGGCCCGCCGTAAGCACCTTACGGCGGTGCCTGAGGCCCCTCAGGCATGTCTAAGGCCCCCACGGCCCCCGAAGATGCGGAACTCTCCCGATGTGGCGGACCCCCCTGGGAGACGAAGGTTGAGGCATCGCAACAAGCGAAGCCGGAACAACCGACCTCTCAGGGGACACACCATGTACGAGTACGAACTCCAGCAGGCCCGTTCCGCCGAACTGCGCCGCCGGGCCGAGCACGAGCGACTGGCCCGCTCGGTGGTCCGCGGTCGTCGCGCCGCCCGCCGCGAGGCCGCCGATCGCGCCGCCGAGCGGGCGGAGGGCGGCGCCGGGAGCGAGTCGCATACCCACCTCCTCGATCGGCTCCGGTTCGCCCGGCCGGCGTGAACGCGGGGGCGGGGGAGGGCGGCCGCACGGGGGTCGGCCGCCCTCCCGCCGGAGCCCCGGCGATATCCGCTGGGCCGGCCTCCCACCCGCGTGCGATGCTCGCCTCCGTGGAGACCCGGTCCGTCAGCCCTGTCTTCGTCGGTCGAGCCGACGAGTTGCACACCCTGAACGACGCGCTCTCCCGCGCCGCCGCGGGAGAGCCACAGGCGCTGCTCATCGGCGGTGAGGCCGGGGTCGGCAAGACCAGGCTCGTCGAGGAGTTCGCCGCGGCCGCCCACCGCGGGGGCGCCGTCGTCGCGCTCGGCGGCTGTGTCGAGATCGGCGCCGACGGACTGCCGTTCGCCCCGTTCTCCACCGCACTGCGCGCCCTGCGCCGGTCCCTGCCGGACGAACTGGCCGCCGCCGCGGCC
Organism: Streptomyces sp. NBC_00080; assembly: GCF_045041255.1. Taxonomy (NCBI): domain Bacteria; kingdom Bacillati; phylum Actinomycetota; class Actinomycetes; order Kitasatosporales; family Streptomycetaceae; genus Streptomyces; species Streptomyces sp. NBC_00080. Next base: position 2,997,569 of record NZ_CP108235.1, on the reverse strand, counting down.
GGCCAGGAGGAGGAACTCGCCCGGCTGCTGCCCGAACTACGGAAGACGGCCCCCGGACGACGCCACGAAGAGGAGGGCATGGCCCGCCTCTTCGAACTCACCGCCCGCCTCCTGGAACACGTCGCCGCCGAGCGCACGGTCGTGGTCGCCCTGGAGGACCTGCACTGGGCCGACGCCTCCACCCGCCACCTGCTGTCCTATCTGCTGCGCACCCTGCGCACCGGCCGCCTCGTCGTCCTCGCCACCTACCGCGCCGACGACATCCACCGCCGTCACCCACTGCGCCCCCTGCTCGCCGAACTCGACCGGCTGCGCACCGTCCAGCGCCTCGAACTCGCCCGCTTCACCCGGGACGAGGTCTGCCGTCAGGTCGCCGGCATCCTCGCCGCCGAACCCGACTCCGCCCAGGTCGACGACATCTTCGAACGCTCCGACGGCAACGCCTTCTTCGTCGAGGAACTCGCCGTGGCGGCACACGAGGGCTGCTGCACCGGCCTCACCGACACCCTGCGCGACCTGCTGCTCGTCCGCGTCGAGGCGCTGCCCGAGAGCGCCCAGAAAGTCGCCCGGATCATCGCCGAGGGCGGCTCCACCGTCGAGTACCGGCTGCTCGACGCCGTCGCCCGGCTCGCCGAGGACGACCTCATCGAGGCGCTGCGCTCCGCCGTCGGCGCCAACATCCTGCTCACCACCCCCGACGGGGACGGCTACCGGTTCCGCCACTCCCTGGTCCGCGAGGCCGTGAGCGACGATCTGCTCCCCGGCGAACGCGCCCGCCTCAACCGCCGCTACGCCGAGGCCCTCCAGGCCGATCCGACCCTGGTCCCCGCCGACGAACGCGTCATGCGACTGGCCAGCTACTGGTACCACGCCCACGACCCGGCGAAGGCGCTCCCCGCCGTCCTGGACGCCTCCGTCGAGGCCCGCTGCCGACGCGCCTACAGCGAGCAACTGCGGCTTCTGGAAAGGGCGATGGAACTGTGGGAGACGGTCCCCGAGGACATCCGGGCAGCCCTGCGCCCCGTCGACCACACGGAGGCCTATCCGCCCTGCGGCTGCGATCCGGCCACCACACCGCTGCGCTACCTCGACCTGATGGCCGAGGCCGCCGTCGCCGGCCGCTACTGCGGGGAACGCGAACGCGCCCTGAAGATCACCAAGCGGGCGCTGCGCCTGCTGGAGGACGAGGACGACCCCCTGCGCTCCGCCTGGTTCTGGGTACAGCGCTCCCGGCTGACGCACTCCCTGGGCCGCGGCGGCGGCCGCGAGGAACTGGCCAGGGCCGAGGACCTGTTGCGCGGTCTGCCGCCCAACGAGGTGCACGCCGAGTTGCTCACCCACATCGCCTGCTGGTCCTTGGTGCACGTCCCGGGACCCGAGGCCTACGGAGCCGCCGAGCGGGCCGTGGAGTACGCCCGCCTGGTCGGTGTCCGTGAGATCGAGCTCGACGCCCGTCAGGTCCTCGGCGTCCTCATGGTCGACGCCGGCCACATCGAGGCCGGCCTCGCGGAGCTGCACGAGGTCAGGGAACAGGCACTCGTCGAGGACACTCCCTCCGTCGCGCTGAACGCGTACGTCAACCTCCCCTCCGAACTGGAGGGGATCGGCCGCTCCCGGGAGGCCGTGCCGATCCTGGAGGAGGGCCTCGCCTTCGCCAAGCGGCACGGACCGCCCGACTCCGAGGCGTGGGTGTGGGGCAACCTCGCCGAGTCCCTTCTCTCCCTGGGCCGCTGGGACGAGGCCGACCGGGCCTGCGCCGCCGCCGGAAGGGTGGGCCAGGGCGTGGCGGTCCGCGGCTTCCACGCCACCCTCGTCGCCGAACTCGCCCTCGCCCGCGGCGACCTCGCCGAGGCCGACCGTCAACTGGTAGCGGCGCAGGGCTTTTTCGGCTCCCACGAACACGCCCCGCAGAACCACCTGCCCCTGACCCGCCTCGCCATCGGACTCGCCGCGGCCCAGGGCCGGCCGCTGGACGCCCGCACCCACTTCGCGGGCGCGCTCGACCGGGACTTCCGGCCCGGCACCCAGCGCTACGCCTGGCCCCTGCTGCTCGCCGCGGCCTCCGCCGAGGGCGACGCCCGCGCGACCCCCGCCGCCGACACAGGCCGCGCCGGCCTCCTCGACCGGATCAGGGCAGCCGCCCGGCGGCTCGCCACCATCGCCCCCGTCTGGCAGGCCCACGAACGCTGGGTCCGCGCGGAGCTCCTGCGCGCCGAGGGCCGGACCGACCCGGAGGACTGGTCCGAGGTGGTCGCCGCCTTCGAGTGCCTGGAACGGCCCTACGACCTCGCCCGCACCCGGCACCGCCTGGCCGAGGCCCTTCTCTCCGTCGGCGGTGACGACGAACGCGACCGGGCCGCCGAGTTGCTGCGTCTCGTCCTTGCGGTCGCCGCCCACCTCGGCGCCCGTCCGCTCACCGAGGCCGTCACCCTGCTCGGCCGGCGCGCCCGCCTGTCCCTGACCCCCGCCGCGGGCCCGCCGGACACCCCGGCCGGTCCGACCGACCCGCTGGCGACGCTGGGCCTGACCAGCCGGGAGCGTGACGTGCTGCGTCTGGTCTCGGCCGGCCGCACCAACCGCCAGATCGCCGAGGTGCTCTTCATCTCCCCGAAGACGGCGAGCGTCCATGTCTCGAACATCCTGTCCAAGCTCGACGTCTCGGGCCGCGGTGAGGCGGCGGCGGTGGCCCACCGGCTGGGGCTGTTCCCGCCGGGGGCCGAAGAACGGCTGATCGCGCGATAATGGGGCAGGCCACCCCGGAGGAGCCGCACAGGCCACCGACCGTGATCCGGCCCGGCATGGGAGAACGATGTTCAACGCATTCGAGGACCTCTTCGCGCCGGGCCGCAAGCACACCCGGGACGAGCAGAACCGGCTGGAACTGACCCGGGAGGACGTCGGCGACGCCGATCCCGGGCACGGGCCGATAGACCTGGCGTCCGGAAAGGTCGTGGTGCGGCCCTCCGAGCCGGCGGCGGAGGACGGGTGACGGGTGACGCCGCTCGGCCGAGTGAGCCGTTCGGCCGGGTGAGGCCGCTCAGCTCACCTTCAGTTCCAGGATCCGGTCGTCCCCCGACTTCGGGTCGCCCCGGCCGTCCGTGTTGCTGGTCGTGACCCACAGCTTGTCGCCGCCCGCGGAGACCACCGTGCGCAGTCGGCCGTAGTCGCCCTCGAGGAAGGCCTGCGGGTCCGCCGAGGCCGCCGTGCCCTTCAGCGGGACGCGCCACAGGCGCTGCCCCTTCAGCCCCGCCATCCAGATCGAGCCCTCGGCGTAGGCGATACCGCTGGGCGAGGCGTCGTCGGTGTGCCACTGGGCTGTCGGGTTGCGGAACCTCGTGTCCTCGGACCTGCCCTCGGCCGTCGGCCAGCCGTAGTCGGCGCCCGGCACGATCGCGTTCAGTTCGTCCCAGGTGTCCTGGCCGAACTCCGCGGCGAACAGGCGCTGCTTGGAATCCCAGGCGAGCCCCTGCACATTGCGGTGTCCGTACGAGTACACCGCGGAGTCCGGGAACGGGTTGCCGGCGGCCGGTTCGCCCTCCGGGGTCAGCCGGAGGATCTTGCCGCCCAGGGACTTCTTGTCCTGGGCCAGGCCCCGGTCGCCGCTCTCGCCGGTGCCGACGTAGAGCAGCCGGTCGGGACCGAAGGCGATCCGGCCACCGTTGTGGATCATGCCCTTGGGTATGCCCTTGAAGACCGTGTCGGGTGCCCCCAGCTGGTCGCCGGCGGGCCGCGCGGGGTCGTAGATCATCCGGACGACGCGATTGTCCGAGGCCGAGGTGAAGTAGGCGTAGACCATGTGGTCCGACGCGTAGTCGGGGGAGAGGGCGAGGCCCAGCAGGCCGCCCTCGCCGGCCGCCGAGACCCCCGGCACCTCGCCCAGCTCGGTCTTCTTGCCCGTCTCCGCGTCCACCCGGGTGATCGTGCCCTCGTCGCGGGAGGCGACCAGGAGGCCGCCCTCGGGGAGGGGCGCGAGGCCCCAGGGCGTGTTCAGGCCCTCCGCGACCGTGCGCACCACCGTGACCGTGCCCTTCGCGGGCGGGGTCTCCTCGGCGGACGGGGAGACCTGGGCCGCCGTACTGCTCGGGGCCGCACTGGCCGAGGCGCCCGAGGACCTCCCGGCATCGGAGGAGCAGCCGCCCGTCACCAGCAGAGCACTCGCGGCCAACACGGCTGAAACAGCTCGACGTTGCACGATCATGGTCCCTTCGACACGGCGGTTCCTGCGGGGGCCTTCACCTGTCCTACGCCGTTCACGCCTCATGGGTTCCCGATCCGGGCCATCGCGACCCGAAAGCGGGACTACTCCCACGATCCCTGTGCTCCGGGCAGCTCCGCCACCTCCGTCAGATCCTGCGGCGTCAGACGCAGGGCGGCCGCCGCCGCGTTCTCCGTCACCCAGCGTTCCCGCTTGGCGCCCGGGACCGTGATCACGTGCCGACCCTGTGCCAGCACCCAGGCCAGCGCCACCTGCGCGGCCGTCACGGCCTCGCCGTGCCGGGCGGCGACCCGGCGCAGACCGACGACGATCGGCTGGTTCGCGGCCATCATCTCGGCGGTGAAACGGGGGTGCCGGGCGCGCATGTCGTCCGGTTCGAAGCCCTGGCCGGGAGTGAGCGTGCCGGTGAGGAAGCCGTTGCCGAGCGGCATCGCCGCCAGGAAGCCCACACCCCGCGCCTCGCACCAGGGCAGCAGGGTGTCCAGCGCCTCGGGCGACCACACCGACAGTTCCGCCTCCACGGCGCTCACCGGGAAGACCTGCTGGACGCGCCGCAACTGGCGAATCGTTCCGTCGTACAGTCCTCCCGAGCGGCGACCACCTCGTGCGCCCACCGCGCACAGCCCCAGCGCCCGCACCTTGCCCGCCCGGACCAGCTCGGCCATCGCGCCCCAGGTCTCCTCGACCGGGACCTCGGGATCCGCCCGGTGCAGTTGGTAGAGGTCGATGACGTCGGTCTGGAGGCGCCGGAGCGAGGCGTCGCAGGCCCGCTTCACATACGCCGGCCGGCCGTTGGCCACGATGTGCTGCTCACCGACGAGCAGACCGACCTTCGTCGACACGAACGCGTCCTCGCGCCGCTCCTTCAACGCCCGCCCCACCAGCAGCTCGTTGGTGAACGGGCCGTACATGTCGGCGGTGTCCAGCAGGGACGAACCCGCGTCCAGCGCCCGGTGCACCGCCCGGAGCGACTCGTCGCCCCGCTGCCGAGACCCGCTGTACGCCCAGCTCATCGGCATGCAGCCGAGACCGACGGCACCCACCTCGAGCGCCCCCGCGCCGATCGTCCTGCGCTCCACCTGCCCGTGACCCTCCCTCTCCCGAGCCCCCAACCTAACCTCTGCACGCGCGCGTACCTGACATAGCCTCCTGACCATGAGCGCTGACGTCTGGCTTCCCATCCCCCCGGGGGAGATCGAGGGCCTCCCGGAGGGGCCGAACTACCGCTTCTGGAACGGTGAGGAGGACTTTCCGGCGGACCCGGCCGACTGCGTCTTCTACGTCGTCCCCTACATGAAGCCCGCCGGTCTCGGGCAGCGGCCGCTGCCCGAGATGACCTCACTGGAGGTCGTCCAGACCCTGTCCGCCGGCATCGACCACGTGGTGCCGGCCCTCGCGTCGCTGCGTCCCGGCGTGCGGCTGTGCAACGCGCGGGGGGTGCACGAGGCGAGCACGGCCGAGCTCACGCTCACCCTGGTCCTCGCGTCGCTGCGTGGCATCCCCGACTTCGTCCGGGCCCAGGACCGGGGGGAGTGGCTCAGCGGGTTCCGGCCCGCGCTCGCCGACAAGAACGTGCTCATCGTCGGGTACGGCTCCATCGGCTCCGCCATCGAGGACCGGCTCGTGCCCTTCGAGGTGGCGCGGGTGGCGCGCGTCGCGCGCTCCTGGCGCACGACGGCGCGCGGCCCCGTGCATCCGATCGCCGAACTGCCCGCCCTGCTCCCCGAAGCGGACGTCGTCATCCTGTGCACGCCCCTGAACGACAGCACCCTCGGCCTGGTCGACGCCGAGTTCCTGGCCCGGATGAAGGACGGCGCGCTGCTCGTGAACGTGGCCCGCGGCGGGGTCGTCGACACCAAGGCCCTGCTCACCGAGGTGGAGAGCGGGCGCCTCACCGCGGCGCTGGACGTCACCGACCCCGAGCCCCTGCCCCCGGGCCACCCGTTGTGGAGCGCGCCGGGCGTCCTCGTCAGTCCGCACGTCGGCGGGCCCACCTCCGCCTTCCTGCCCCGCGCCGTGCGCCTGCTGGTGGACCAGTTGGGCCGCTTCGTGAACCGGGAGCCACTGCGCAACGTGATCCTCACTACGGGCACGGCGAACGGATCGTGACGGCCGGGGCGCTCCTGTAGTCCGGCGTCGGCACCCTCCGCAGTCCTCCGGACGCGGTCCGTACCCCTTCCGGGCGCATATGCCGATGATCGTCACGCAGCGTAGAGGAACTATGTCCCTGAGTGACGAGTCTGGTGTATCGTCCCGACAGGGGCTACGCCGCGCACGTTCGGCGTCAGGGATGGACATTTCAGACTTGCGAGGGGGGCGACGGGCGATGCACGGCCTATGGACGAACGATCCGACGCGGCGGAACCGCCGGCGGCGACCCTGGCGCTCCACCACGCGCCGACACGGTCACAGCACTCACCCCTGCCGTCACCGCCACCGGTGCGGCGGCCACGGGAAGCAAGCGCCACCGGCGGTCCGGGACCCGAGGGATCCGGGAGTGACGCGGACCGGGAGGACCCGGTGAGTCCGCCGCCGACCTCCACGCCCCTCCTCGACGGAGCGCCGCGGACGCAGTCCTCGACGAGGGCACCGCGTACCGCCCTGCCGTCCGCCGGCGGCTCCGGGACCAACCTGGTCCACCAAATGCTGCTCGCTCTCCTGTGCGCGGGATACGCCGTCGGTTCCGCGCTCGGCTGGGGCTCCGACCGACTCGCACTGATCATGGGCGACTTCGGGCTGTCCGCGGCGGCGGGCACCGCCGCCGTCTCCTGCTTCCTCTACGCGCGCAGCCGCCGCGTCCGTTTTCGACCCGCCTGGCTGCTGTTCTCGATCTCCTCGGCGATGGCCGCCCTCGGCAACCTGGTCTGGGGCTGGTACGAGGTGGTCCTGGGGCGGCCCGTGCCCAGCCCCAGCTTCGCCGACCTGTTCTTCCTGTGCTTCGCGCCCCCCGCCATCGTGGGGCTGCTCGTGCTCGCCGCCCGGCCCATGACGAAGGCGGGCTGGGTCTGCCTGGCCCTGGACGCCTGGCTGATCGCCGGCTCGCTGCTCACCCTCTCCTGGAGCCTCGCGCTCGCCCAGGCGGCGAAGTTCGACGGACCGAGCGTGGCGCACGCCGCGCTGTCGCTCGCGTACCCGCTGCTCGACATCGCCCTGGTGAGCATGGTGCTGGTGCTGCACTTCCGGCGCACGGCGGTGAACCGCACGGCGGTCAACACGGCCGTCGGCGCGCTCGCGCTGACCGTCATGTGCGACGCCCTGTTCACCTCGCCGCTGCTGCACAACAACTACCGCTCGGGCCAGCTCCTCGACGCGGGCTGGTTCGCGGGCTCGCTGCTCCTGGCGTACGCGCCCTGGGCCGCCTCCCGCCGGCAACGGTCGGCCGCGGACGAGGGGCACACGCGTGTGGTGCACGAACACGTACCCGGTCCGCGCCCCACAGGGCGCCGCCCCCAGGGGCCGCCGCGCACGCCGGCCGCCGCGTCCGGGCAGCCGTCCGCCCGGACAGCCACGCAGACCTCCGCGCAGGCGCCTCCCCAGGGAGGTGATCACAGCCGGTTTCCGGTCACCCGGCCCATCACCGGCTCCCTGGCCGCCCTCACGCCCTATCTCGCCGCGGCCGTCTGCACCCTGGGCATCCTCTACAACGTCCTCAACGGCCGCAGCGTCGACCGCGTGGTGCTGCTGACCGGCGGCACGGTCGTGCTCGCCCTCGTGGTGCGCCAGGGGATCATGCTGCTCGACAACATCACCCTCACCCAGGAACTGGCGCAGAAGGAGAACCACTTCCGCTCCCTGGTGCAGGGCTCCAGCGACGTCATCATGATCGCCGCGCCCAGCGGCGTCCTGCGCTACGTCTCCCCGGCCGCCGCCGGGGTCTACGGCCGGCCGGCCGAGGACCTGGTGGGTTCCGAACTGGCCGACCTCATCCACCCCGAGGACCTGGGCTGCGTGGTGCACGAGGTGCGCCGCTTCCTCGCCGCCAGCCCCCAGGAGGAACCCACCACACGCATCGAGTGCCGCTTCCGCTCCGGCTATGCGGGCACCTCCCGCTCGGGCGAAGCCGGGAGTGGGGGAGGTTGGCTCAATGTCGAGTCGACCGTCAACCGCCATCACGGCGGCCTGATCTTCAACAGCCGGGACGTGACCGAGCGGGTGCGGCTCCAGGCGCAGCTCCAGCACAACGCCGAACACGACCCGCTCACCGACCTGCCCAACCGCGCGCTGTTCACCCGCCGCGTCCAGCAGGCCCTGTCGGGCCGCCGCAGTTCCGACCGGGGTCCCGCCCTGCGCAACACGGCGGTCCTCTTCATCGACCTCGACGGTTTCAAGGCCGTCAACGACACGATCGGCCACGCGGCCGGTGACGAACTGCTGGTCCAGGCCGCCCGCAGGCTCCAGGACGCGGTCCGCAAGGGAGACACCGCCTCCCGACTGGGCGGCGACGAGTTCGCGGCCCTGATCGTCGGCGACGGCACCCGCGACCGAACCGCCCGGGAACGCCACATAGTGGAACTCGCCGACCGCCTCAGGCTCACGCTGTCGCAGCCGTACCTCATCGACGGCAACGAGGTCCGTGTCGCCGCTTCCATCGGCGTCGCCTTCGCCGAAGCCGGTCTGGGCGCCGGTGAGCTGCTGCGCAACGCCGACCTCGCCATGTACCGCGCCAAGGCGGGCGGCAAGGGCCGCGTCGAGCTGTACAAGCCGCAGATGCAGCAGGACGTCGTACGCAAGGCGGAGCTGGCCACGCGGCTGCGTGCCGCGCTGCACGACGGTGAGTTCGCGCTGCTGCACCAGCCCGTGGTGCGCCTGGAGGACGGCCGGATCTCGTCGGTCGCCGCACAGGCCCGCTGGCGCTCCTCGCAGGGGGTGCTCTTCACGCCCGCCGAATTCCTGCGGGTCGCGGAGGACAGCGACAAGACGGCCGAGCTGGGGCGCTGGGTGCTGGAGGAGGCCGTCGAGCAGGCCGCCGACCGGGCCGCGAGCGGGCTCACCCTGCCGGTGGTCGTACGGGTGGGCGCCCGACGGCTGCTGGACCGGTCGATGCCGCTGGGCTCCGTGGAGGCGCTGCTGACCCGGCACGGGCTGCCGTCGGGGTCCCTGGTGGTGGAGCTGTCCGACACCGACCCGAGGGTGCCGCTGGACGAGCTGGAGCGCCGCCTGGGGGCGCTGCGGCGCCTCGGGGTGCGGATCGCCCTCGACGGCTTCGGCAGCGGCTACGCGGCCCTCACGGCGCTGCGGAGACTCCCCGTCGACGTGCTCAGGCTGGACCGCTCGCTGGTCGAGGGGGTCGTCGAGTCCGCGCGGTTGCACAAGATCACCAGTGGGCTGCTGCGGATCGCCACCGACCTCGGGCTCCAGTCCGTCGCCGAGGGCGTGGATCTGCCCGAGCAGGTGGTCGCCCTGCGCGCGATGGGCTGTACGCACGGCCAGGGGATGGCGTTCTCCGGGCCGCTCGACGAGTACCGGCTGCGCCGGGCCCTCGCGACCGGCCGCTATCCGGTGCCCCACGGGCCGGCCGAGCCCGCGTTCGCGGGCGGCGGCGCGGGGGTGTACACCAGTGGTGTCCACGCCGGTGGGGTCGCCGGCGGTGTCACGGCCGTCCTGGGGAGCGGAAGTGCCCTTCGCTCACATAATGAGACTCCCGTCCCACCCACTTGACAGTCGGTGCGCGCCGGGGGGAGGGTCAATGCCATGCGCACCCGAATTCTCGTACTTGGAAAGCGCGTCGGCTGAAGTTGGTGACGCTCCGGACGGACCCGGAACTCCCAGCGACCCACACCCGGCGCGCTCCCCTCGCTTGCCTTTTGGCACGAGGGGTTTTTTGTTGCACAAAACCCGCTGCGGCCCGCGTGCCGCAGCTCTGAAAGACCCTGAGCAAGACCCTCAGTAAAACCCTCAGCATCGAGAAGAGAATGCCGATGACCGAGCAGGCCACCGGGGCCCATCCGCAGCCGCGGCCCCGATCCGGAGGACAGCACTCCGCGACCGTCGAGCACGTGACGGGTGCGCAGTCCCTCATCCGTTCTCTCGAGGAGGTCGGCGCCGAGACGGTATTCGGCATTCCCGGCGGCACGATCCTGCCCGCCTACGACCCGATGATGGACTCGACGAGGGTCCGCCACGTCCTGGTCCGGCACGAGCAGGGCGCGGGTCACGCGGCCACCGGATACGCGCAGGCCACCGGCCGGGTCGGCGTCTGCATGGCCACCTCGGGGCCGGGCGCCACCAACCTGGTGACCCCGATCGCCGACGCCCACATGGACTCGGTGCCGCTCGTGGCGATCACCGGCCAGGTGGCGTCGAAGGCGATCGGCACGGACGCCTTCCAGGAGGCGGACATCGTCGGCATCACCATGCCGATCACCAAGCACAGCTTCCTGGTCACCAAGGCCGAGGACATCCCCCGGGTGATCGCGCAGGCCTTCTACATCGCCTCCACCGGCCGACCCGGCCCGGTCCTGGTCGACATCCCCAAGGACATCCTCCAGGCGAGGACGACGTTCTCCTGGCCGCCGGTCATGGACCTGCCCGGCTACCGCCCGGTGACCAAGCCGCACGCCAAGCAGATCCGCGAGGCCGCCAAGCTGATCACCGCCGCCAAGCGGCCGATCCTGTACGTCGGCGGCGGTGTCCTCAAGGCCGGCGCCACCGCCGAGCTGAAGGTCCTCGCCGAGCTGACCGGCGCGCCCGTCACCACCACGCTGATGGCGCTGGGCGCCTTCCCCGACAGTCACCCGCAGCACCTGGGCATGCCGGGCATGCACGGCTCGGTGGCCGCCGTCACCGGTCTGCAGAAGGCCGACCTGATCGTCGCCCTCGGCGCCCGTTTCGACGACCGGGTCACCGGCAAGCTCGACAGCTTCGCGCCGCACGCCAAGATCGTCCACGCGGACATCGACCCGGCCGAGATCGGCAAGAACCGGGCCGCCGACGTGCCGATCGTGGGGGACGCCCGCGAAGTCATCGCCGACCTGATCCAGGCGGTGCAGAAGGAGCACAGCGAGGGCCAGGCCGGCGACTACACCGCCTGGTGGAAGGACCTCGACCGCTGGCGCGAGACCTATCCGCTGGGCTACGACCAGCCCGCCGACGGCTCGCTCTCCCCGCAGCAGGTCATCGAGCGCGTCGGGCAGCTCGCCCCGGAGGGCACGATCTTCACCGCGGGCGTCGGCCAGCACCAGATGTGGGCCGCCCACTTCATCCAGTACGACAAGCCCGCCACCTGGCTGAACTCGGGCGGCGCGGGCACCATGGGCTACGCCGTCCCGGCCGCGATGGGCGCCAAGGCCGGCGCGCCCGCGCGGACCGTCTGGGCCATCGACGGCGACGGATGCTTCCAGATGACCAATCAGGAACTCACCACCTGCGCCCTGAACAACATCCCGATCAAGGTCGCCATCATCAACAACGGCGCCCTGGGCATGGTCCGCCAGTGGCAGACGCTGTTCTACAACCAGCGCTACTCCAACACCGTGCTGCACTCCGGCCCGAACGACGTCAACCCGGACGCCCGCGGTACCCGCGTCCCCGACTTCGTGAAGCTGTCGGAGGCCATGGGCTGCTACGCGATCCGCTGCGAGTCACCCGAAGACCTTGACAAGGTCATCGAGGAAGCCAACTCCATCAACGACCGCCCGGTCGTCGTCGACTTCATCGTCCACGAGGACGCGATGGTGTGGCCGATGGTCGCCGCCGGCACCTCCAACGACGAGATCCTGGCCGCCCGGGACGTCCGCCCCGACTTCGGCGACAACGAAGACGACTGAGCGAGAGAGACGTAAGAAGACATGTCCAAGCACACGCTCTCCGTCCTGGTGGAGAACAAGCCGGGCATCCTGGCCCGGATCGCCGCCCTGTTCTCCCGTCGGGGCTTCAACATCGACTCGCTCGCCGTCGGCGTCACCGAGCACGCCGACATCTCCCGGATCACGATCGTGGTGAGCGTCGACGCCCTGCCGCTGGAGCAGGTCACCAAGCAGCTCAACAAGCTCGTCGAGGTGCTGAAGATCGTCGAGCTGGAGCCGGGACAGGCCGTTCACCGCGAACTCGTTCTGGTGAAGGTGCGCGCCGACAACGAGACGCGCTCGCAGATCGTCGAGATCGTCCAGCTGTTCCGCGCCAAGACCGTCGACGTCTCCCCGGAGGCCGTGACCATCGAGGCCACCGGCAGCAACGACAAGCTGTCCGCCATGCTCAAGATGCTGGAACCGTACGGCATCAAGGAGCTGGTCCAGTCCGGCACGATCGCCATCGGCCGCGGCGCCCGTTCGATCACGGACCGGTCGCTGCGCGCTCTCGACCGGTCGGCGTAAGTACGCAACCGGTCTTCGTACGAACGGATCCGGGCGGCCGGTGATCACTGACCGCCCGGATGCCGAGACCCCGAAACTTCCCTTCCGCTCGCCGTCATACGGTGGGACGCAACACCTGCACTCAAGGAGAGAACCCAAAGTGGCCGAGCTGTTCTACGACGCCGACGCCGACCTGTCCATCATCCAGGGCCGCAAGGTCGCGGTCATCGGATACGGCAGCCAGGGCCACGCCCACGCCCTGTCGCTCCGTGACTCCGGTGTCGACGTCCGGGTCGGTCTGCACGAGGGCTCCAAGTCCAAGGCCAAGGCCGAGGAGCAGGGCCTGCGCGTGGTGACCCCGGCCGAGGCCGCCGCCGAGGCCGACGTCATCATGATCCTCATCCCGGACCCGATCCAGGCCCAGGTCTACGAGGAGTCCATCGCCCCGAACCTGAAGGACGGCGACGCGCTGTTCTTCGCCCACGGCTTCAACGTGCGCTTCGGCTTCATCAAGGCCCCGGCCGGCGTCGACGTCGCCCTGGTCGCCCCGAAGGGCCCGGGTCACCTGGTGCGCCGCCAGTACGAGGAGGGCCGCGGCGTCCCCGCGATCGCCGCCGTCGAGCAGGACGCGACCGGCAACGCCTTCGCGCTGGCCCTGTCGTACGCCAAGGGCATCGGCGGCACCCGCGCCGGCGTCATCAAGACGACCTTCACCGAGGAGACCGAGACCGACCTGTTCGGTGAGCAGGCCGTCCTCTGCGGTGGCACCTCCGCGCTGGTCAAGGCGGGCTTCGAGACCCTCGTCGAGGCCGGCTACCAGCCGGAGATCGCCTACTTCGAGTGCCTGCACGAGCTGAAGCTGATCGTGGACCTCATGTACGAGGGCGGCCTGGAGAAGATGCGCTGGAGCGTCTCCGAGACCGCCGAGTGGGGCGACTACATCACCGGCCCGCGCATCATCACCGACGCCACCAAGGCCGAGATGAAGCAGGTCCTCGCCGAGATCCAGGACGGCACCTTCGCCCAGAACTGGATGGACGAGTACCACGGCGGTCTGAAGAAGTACAACGAGTACAAGGACGCGGACTCCGAGCACCTGCTGGAGACCACCGGCAAGCAGCTGCGCAAGCTGATGAGCTGGGTGAACGAAGAGGCGTAAGGCCTCGGGACGGGGGGCCGGAGCAGATCGCTCCGGCCCCGTTGTCCATCCCGTCCACCACGGACGGGTGATCCTTCCGCGGAGGCGTGAGGCGACCGCCGTCGCGGCACTAGACTGCTGCACTACATACGCGTCAGGCCCACAGCGTCGTGCGTCTTCCACGCGGCTAGCCCCTCCTCCGCCTGCGGCCGTCGGGACGGCCGTCCGCACGCATTGGACTTGTGAGGACTCACGTGAGCTCGAAACCTGTCGTACTCATCGCTGAAGAGCTGTCGCCCGCGACCGTGGACGCGCTTGGCCCGGACTTCGAGATCCGGCACGCCAACGGAGCGGACCGAGCCGAACTGCTCCCGGCCATCGCCGATGTCGACGCGATCCTGATCCGCTCGGCCACCAAGGTGGACGCCGAGGCGATCGCCGCCGCGAAGAAACTGAAGGTCGTCGCACGAGCCGGCGTCGGCCTGGACAATGTCGACGTTCCGTCGGCCACCAAGGCCGGCGTGATGGTCGTCAACGCCCCCACCTCCAACATCGTGACCGCCGCCGAACTGGCCTGCGGTCTGCTGCTCGCCACCGCCCGCCACATTCCGCAGGCCAACGCCGCGCTGAAGAACGGCGAGTGGAAGCGCAGCAAGTACACGGGCGTCGAGCTGGCCGAGAAGACCCTCGGCGTCGTCGGCCTCGGCCGCATCGGCGCGCTCGTCGCGCAGCGCATGTCCGGCTTCGGTATGAAGGTCGTCGCCTACGACCCCTACATCCAGCCCGCCCGCGCCGCGCAGATGGGCGTGAAGGTCCTTTCGCTGGACGAGCTGCTCGAGGTCGCCGACTTCATCACCGTCCACCTGCCCAAGACCCCCGAGACGGTCGGTCTGATCGGCGACGAGGCGCTGCGCAAGGTCAAGCCGAGCGTGCGCATCGTCAATGCCGCGCGTGGCGGGATCGTCGACGAGGAGGCGCTGTACTCGGCGCTGAAGGAGGGCCGCGTCGCCGGCGCCGGCCTCGACGTGTACGCGAAGGAGCCCTGCACGGACTCCCCGCTCTTCGAGTTCGACCAGGTCGTGGCCACCCCGCACCTCGGTGCCTCGACCGACGAGGCCCAGGAGAAGGCCGGTATCGCGGTCGCGCGTTCGGTGCGGCTGGCCCTCGCGGGCGAGCTGGTGCCGGACGCGGTGAACGTCCAGGGCGGTGTCATCGCCGAGGACGTCAAGCCCGGTCTGCCCCTCGCCGAGCGCCTCGGCCGCATCTTCACCGCGCTCGCGGGTGAGGTCGCGGTCCGCCTCGACGTCGAGGTGTACGGCGAGATCACCCAGCACGACGTGAAGGTGCTGGAGCTGTCGGCTCTCAAGGGTGTCTTCGAGGACGTCGTCGACGAGACCGTCTCGTACGTCAACGCCCCGCTGTTCGCGCAGGAGCGCGGCGTCGAGGTGCGGCTGACCACCAGCTCCGAGTCGGCCGACCACCGCAACGTCGTCACCGTGCGCGGCACGCTCTCGGACGGCGAGGAGGTGTCGGTCTCCGGCACGCTGGCCGGTCCGAAGCACCTCCAGAAGATCGTCGCGGTCGGCGAGTACGACGTCGACCTCGCCCTCGCCGATCACATGGTCGTCCTCAAGTACGAGGACCGTCCGGGTGTCGTCGGCACCGTGGGCCGGGTCTTCGGCGAGGCGGGCATCAACATCGCCGGCATGCAGGTCGCCCGCGCGGCGGTCGGTGGCGAGGCGCTGGCCGTTCTGACCGTCGACGACGCGGTGCCCGCCGGGGTGCTGGCGGAGGTCGCCGAGGAGATCGGCGCGACGTCCGCTCGTGCGGTGAACCTCGTCTGAGGCTGCCGCACGTACTGGGGGCTGCCGCCCCCAGGCCCCGGCTTCGGCCCTGAAGGGGCCTCGTCCTCAAACGCCGGACGGGCTGGAATCACTGAACGTGGCTCGAAAGCGGGAGCCGGGCGGGCCGGAGTGATCCGGCCCGCCCGGCTCCTTTCGTTCGTGTCACTTCACGCCGGTCCTGCGCAGCGTCAGTGAAGCCGCTGCCGCCGCTCCGGCGAGGAGTACCGCTCCGGCGATCGCCGCGCCGTGCATGCCACTGGTGAACGCCTCGCGTGCCGTCGTCGTCAGGGCGTCTCCCGTGCGCCCCGGGAGACGGCCCGCCACCGCCAGGGCGCCGCCGAGGGTCTCGCGGGCCTCGGCCGGGGCTGTGGCCGGGATGTCGTGGCGGTAGATCGCCGTGCCGATGGAGCCGAGGACGGCCATGCCGAGGGCGCCGCCGAACTCGGTGCCGGTCTCCAGCAGGGCGGACGCGGAGCCCGCCCGTTCGACCGGGGCCGCGCCCAGCGCCAGGTCCGTCATCTGGGACAGGACCATGACGATCCCGCAGGCCAGAACCGCGCAGGCGGTCAGCACGAGCCACATCGAGTCCGTACCGGCGAGGGCCAGCAGCGCGTAGCCGCTCGCGCCGATCGCGAAGCCGGCCGTCACCACGTAGGCGCGGTCGACGCCCTTTTGGACCAGGGAGGTCGCGACCGGGGCCGCCAGGCCGATCGGCACCGAGGGGAGCAGCGCCCACAGGGCCGCTTCCAGCGCGCTCCTGCCGAGGACCGACTGCAAATACTGGGTGGTGAAGAACGCCGAACCCAGCATGCCGAAGGCGGAGACCAGGTTGAGGGCGAGGGCCGGGGCGAAACCGCGGCCGCGGAACAGTGCCGGGGAGATCATCGGTGCGGCCGTGGTGCGCTGGCGGTGGACGAAGAGGGCCGCGAAGAGCAGACCGACGGTGACCGAGACGACGTACTGCGCGTGCCAGCCCTCGGAGGGGATCTCCTTGAGGCCGTAGATCACGGGCAGGACGGCGGCCATCGACAGCGGGACGCTCGGCCAGTCGAAGCGGCCGGGGGCGGGGTCGCGGGACTCCGGCAGGAGCGCCGGGCTGAGGGCGAGCAGCAGGACCATCGCGGGCAGGTTGACCAGGAAGACCGAGCCCCACCAGAAGTACTGCACCAGCAGGCCGCTCATCACCGAGCCGAGCGCGATGCCGCCCGTCATCACCACGGACCACATGCCGATCGCCTTCGCGCGCTGGCCCGGGTCGGTGAACATCGTGCGGATCAGGGCCATCGTCGCGGGCATCAGGGTCGCGCCGCCGATGCCGAGGACCGCGCGGGCCGCTATCAGGGTCTCGGCGCTGTTCGCGTACGCGGCGGTCAGTGAGGCGGCGCCGAAGGCGGCGGCGCCGATCATGAGCAGCCTGCGGTGGCCGATGCGGTCGCCGAGCGAGCCCATCGTCATCAGCAGGCCCGCCAGCACGAAGGCGTAGATGTCGAAGATCCACAGCTGCTGGGTGCCGGTCGGCCCCAGGTCCGCGCTGATCGCCGGGATGGCGAAGTAGAGGACGGAGACGTCCATGGAGACCAGCAGGAGCGGAAGCATCAGTACGCCCAGTGCGGTCCATTCGCGGCGGCCGGCGCGGCCTGCGGGAGGCGCGGGGGTGCTCAGCGTGCTCACCGTGGTCGTCGCGTCGGTCGCGTCGGTCGAGTTCGTCGGGTTGGTCATGACGGTGACTGTACGAGCGTATTAAACGCTTGTCTAGAACGCTTGTATAAGTCATGCGTATAGGACGGTTGTATGGATCGGAGGTAGGGTGGCGGGCATGGGACACCGTGAGGATCTGCTCGAGGGCGCCAAGCGCTGCCTGCTGGAGAAGGGGTTCCTGCGTACGACCGCGCGGGACATCGTCAAGGAGTCGGGGACCAACCTGGCGTCCATCGGCTACCACTACGGCTCGAAGGACGCGCTGCTGGTGCAGGCGTACGTCTCGTTGATCGAGGGCGCCGGTGACGAGTTCGACCCCGGGTGGGGTGCGGGGGGCGAGATGACGGCGGCCGCCGGATCGCTGGAGCGCTTCCAGGAGGTGTGGGCGGGCATCATCGGGTCGGTGCCGCGGACGCGGGCCGTCTGGCTGCTGAGCTTCGAGCTCATCGTGCAGGGCGACCGGCTCCCCGAGGTGCGCAAGCTGCTGGCCGAGGCGCAGGAGCAGGGCCGGTCGGGGATCGTGCCCATGTTCAACGGCGTCCCGGAGGACGAGCTCGACAAGGAGACCGTCGACACGGAGGGCCGCTTCTACCAGACCCTCCTCAACGGGCTCATGGTCCAGTGGCTCTTCGACCCGGACTCGGCGACCGACGCGGCACAGCTCACCGAGGGGCTGCGCCGGGTGATCGCGGGCGCCGCGAAGGGCTGACCCGGGCGGGTCGTCCGGGCGGCCCCGGAGGGGTTCAGGGCAGCCGGGCCGCCTTGAGCGTCATGTGCAGGAGCAGCCGGTCCTCGCCGTCGTCCAGGTCCAGGCCGGTCAGCTGTTCCACCCGCGACAGCCGGTAGTAGAGGGTCTGCCGGTGGATGCCCAACTCGGCTGCCGTGCGGCCCGCTTGGCCCGCGCAGTCGAGGTAGACCTCGGCCGTACGGGCGAGTTCGTGGTGGGCGGGGGCCAACAGGGTCCGTACGGCGGGGTCCTGGGAGCTCTCCTGGGGCAGGGCGGTCAACAGGCGGTAGGGGCCGATGGACGCCCACCGGGCGACCGGGCCGAGGCCGGGCTCCGCGAGCGCCGCCCGCGCCGACGCCGACGCCTCCTGCCAGGCGGCGCCGAGTTCCGCGAGGCCGGCCCGCCCGGCGGCCACTCCCGCGGCGGACTCTCCCGCCCGCTCCAGCAGCCGGGCCGCCGCCGTCGTCGCCGGGGTGAGGGTGTCCGTCGAGCGCAGGCGGACCAGCAGCGCCAGCGACTGGGACGCGGTGCCCCACGGCACGGTGCACAGCGCCGTCGCCCCCGGCAGCGTACGCAGCGAGGGCGCGTCGTCCGGGTCGGCGGACGGCCAGGGCGTCACGCACACCACCGTGTGCGGGCCGTCCGCGCGGGCGCCGAGCGCGGTGCGCAGCTCCGCCACTGCCATGTCCCGCTGCCAGTCGGGCTGCGCGGTGAGTACCGCCCGCAGCTCGCGGGTGAGGTCCGCGCCGTGCTGGGCCTCGTCGGCGAGCAGGGCGCCGATCCGGCCGGTCACCCCCATCGCGGCCGCCAGCTGGGGGTCCGAGGGCCCGGGGTCGTCGTCGAGCAGCCAGACATAGCCGAGGACGACCCCCCGGTGCCGTACGGGGAGGCAGACGCGCCCCCGGTACACCCCGGCCTCCGGGGTCGGCGGGATCCGGACCGGGCCGGTCGCGCGGGTGATGCCGAAGCCCTCGAACCAGGTGCGGACGGCCGCCGTGGAGCGCCGGGTCAGGATCGAGCGGGTGCGCACCGGATCCAGCGCCGACGCGTCGAGCTCGCCCTCGCTGTCGTAGGCGCCGAAGGCGATCAGCTCGAAATCCCGGTTCTCCAGGGTCGCGGGAGCACCGAGCAGCTCGGAGATCTCGTCGACCAGCTCCTGGTAGTCACCCGCGTGATTGAAGGATGGAGCATCGGCTGTCACTCAGGCATTCTCCCGCATTTCCGCACCTCGTCATACATCTGTCTGAGATCAGCGGCAGGGATGCGTGACAGCTGTCGATGGCCCACGATCGGAGGGATCCTTAGGTTTCACGGTGGTTCTCCGTGCCGTTCCCCGATCGTCGGGCAACGGCCTCGTATGGGTTGGTATGTGGAGGTGCCCCGTGCTGGGTCCCGTGATTCTCGCCGCTTCGCGCAGCGACCGGACGCGACGCCTGATCTCGGCGGCCCCGGTGACGAAGCAGGTCGTGGACCGCTTCATCCCCGGTGAGACGGTCGACGACATCGTCCCGATCGTCGAGGAGCTCACCGCCGGGGGGCTGGAGC
The DNA here is from genome assembly GCF_045041255.1 of Streptomyces sp. NBC_00080. Lineage (NCBI taxonomy): Bacteria > Bacillati > Actinomycetota > Actinomycetes > Kitasatosporales > Streptomycetaceae > Streptomyces > Streptomyces sp. NBC_00080. The sequence continues at coordinate 2,978,110 of NZ_CP108235.1, read as the reverse complement.
TGACGATGGACGTCGTCGGCGAGGACATCACCACCCCCGAGCAGGCCGCCGCCGCCCGGGACGCCTACCTTGCGCTGATCGACCGGCTCGCGGAGCTGGAGCTCGGCGAGCGGGTCGAGATGTCCGTCAAGCTGTCGATGTTCGGCCAGGCGCTGGAGGGAGGCCACGAGCTGGCCCTCGGCAACGTGCGCCCGGTCGTCGAGGCCGCCGCGGCCATCGGCACCACCGTCACCCTCGACGCCGAGGACCACACCACCCTCGACTCGATGTTCGCCATCCACGAGGAGCTGCGGAAGGACTTCCCGCAGACCGGCTGTGTCATCCAGGCCTACCTCTTCCGCACCGAGGCCGACGCCCTCCGCCTTGCGGCGAGCGGCAGCCGGGTACGGCTCGTGAAGGGCGCGTACAAGGAGCCCGCCGAGGTCGCCTACCAGCAGAAGCACGAGATCGACAAGGCGTACGTCCGGATCCTGCGCACGCTGATGGAGGGCGAGGGGTACCCCATGATCGGGTCCCACGACCCGCGCCTCATCTCCATCGCGCAGGAGCTCGCCCGCAAGGCCGGGCGCAAGCTGGACGAGTACGAGTTCCAGATGCTGTACGGCATCCGCGGCGACGAGCACCTGCGGCTGGCGGCCGAGGGGCACCGCATGCGTGTCTACACCGCCTACGGCACCGACTGGTACGGCTACTTCATGCGCCGGCTCGCGGAGAAGCCGGCCAACCTGCGGTTCTTCGTCCGTTCGATGATCAGCAAGGGCTGAGCCCGCACCCCCCGCTCGAAACACCCGCTCAGAAGGAGTAACGGAAGACATGGACGCGGTAACCCAGGTCCCCACCCCCGTCAACGAGCCGGTGCACGGCTACGCCCCCGGCTCGCCGGAGCGCGCCCGGCTGGAGGCCAGGCTCAAGGAACTGGCCGACAACCCGATCGACCTGCCCTGCACCATCGGCGGCGAGCGGCGGATGGGCGGCGGTGAGCGCTTCGACGTCGTGCAGCCGCACCACCACAAGGCCCGCCTCGGCACCTACGCCAACGCCACGCAGCAGGACGCCCAGGACGCGGTCGACGCGGCGCTCGCCGCCGCGCCCGCCTGGCGCGCGATGTCCTTCGACGACCGCGCCGCGATCATCCTGCGCGCCGCCGAACTGCTCGCCGGTCCCTGGCGCGAGACGCTCGCCGCCTCCACCATGCTCGGCCAGTCGAAGACCGCCCAGCAGGCGGAGATCGACTGTCCCTGTGAACTGGTCGACTTCTGGCGCTTCAACGTGGCCTACGCCCGCCAGATCCTGGCCGAGCAGCCCCCGGCGAACTCCCCGGGCGTCTGGAACCGCCTCGACCACCGCCCGCTCGAGGGCTTCGTCTACGCGATCACGCCCTTCAACTTCACCGCCATCGCGGGCAACCTGCCGACCGCGCCCGCGCTGATGGGCAACGTGGTCGTGTGGAAGCCGTCGCCGACGCAGACCCACGCGGCCGTCCTGCTGATGCAGCTGCTGGAGGAGGCCGGGCTGCCCAAGGGCGTCATCAACCTGGTCACCGGCGACGGTATCGAGGTCTCGAAGGTGGCCCTGGAGCACCGCGACCTCGCCGGCATCCACTTCACCGGCTCGACCAAGACCTTCCAGTACCTGTGGAAGACGGTCGGCGCCAACATCGAGAAGTACCGCTCGTACCCGCGTCTGGTCGGTGAGACCGGCGGCAAGGACTTCGTCGTCGCCCACCCGAGCGCGGACCGCGCGGTGCTGAAGACGGCGCTCACCCGTGGCGCCTTCGAGTACCAGGGCCAGAAGTGCAGCGCGACCTCCCGGGCCTACATCCCGGCGTCGATCTGGAACTCCGGCTTCAAGGAGGAGTTCGCGGCCGAGGTCGACTACCTCACGATGGGTGACGTCACCGACCTCTCGAACTTCATCGGCGCCGTCATCGACGAGTGGTCCTTCGCCAAGAACAAGGCGGCGATCGACCGCGCGAAGGCGGACCCGACCTGCACGATCGTCGCGGGCGGCTCCTACGACGACTCGGTCGGCTACTTCGTCCGCCCGACCGTCGTCGAGTGCACCGACCCGGAGAACGAGGTCTTCACGACCGAGTACTTCGGCCCCTTCCTCGCCGTGCACGTGTACGACGACAGCTCGGCCGAGGCGTACGACGAGATGCTGACCCAGATGGAGTCGGTGTCGGACTACGCGCTGACGGGCTCGGTCATCTCCGGCGACCGCGCGGCCGCCGCGTACACGATGGAGAAGCTGCGCTACGCGGCCGGCAACTTCTACATCAACGACAAGTCGACCGGTGCCGTCGTCGGCCAGCAGCCCTTCGGCGGCGGCCGCGCCTCCGGCACCAACGACAAGGCCGGCGCGCCGCAGAACCTGATGCGCTGGACCCTGACCCGTGCCATCAAGGAGACGCTGGTCGCGCCGACCGACTACCCGTACCCGCACATGGGCTGACGCGTCGTCGTACAGCGGCGAAGCATGACGGAGGAAGGGGCCGGGCTACTGCCCGGCCCCTTCCCGTTCTCCGACGGCGGGTGCGTCAGCGGGTGGCGGCGCGGCCGAGGAAGTCGCCGATCAGCGCCGCGATCTGGCCCGCGTGTGTCTCCAGGGCGAAGTGCCCGGTGGGCAGCAGGTGCACCTCCGCCCGGGGCAGGTCGCGGCGGAACGCGAGCGCGCCGGTCGGGACGAAGATCTCGTCGCCGGCGCCCCAGACCGCCAGCAGCGGGACCTGGCTGGTGCGGAAGTACTCCTGGAAGGCCGGGTAGAGGGCGAAGTTGGAGCCGTAGTCGGAGATCAGGTCGAGCTGGATCTCGGGCTGGCCGGGCCGGGCCATGAGGGCCGCGTCGTGCTCGTAGGCGTCGGGGCTCACGAGCTCCTGCTGCTCCGGCGGAACCCCGTGCAGGTACTGCCACCTGATCCCGTCCGGGCTGCTGATCTCCCGCACCGGCGCCTCGGTCTTCGGGGTCCGCTCCGCGATCAGCGCCAGCACCGGCGCCCAGGCCTGAGCCCCGAGCCCCTCCTCGTAGGCGTTGCCGTTCTGCGTGATGATCGCGGTCACCCGCTCGGGGTGGGCGAGGGCGAGGCGCAGGCCGATGGGGGAGCCGTAGTCCTGGATGTAGAGCGCGAACTCCTTCAGACCCAGCTGCTCGGTGAACTCGCCGGTGACGGCGGCCAGTTCGTCGAAGGTGTACCGGAAGTCGGCGGGTGCCGCCGACCGGCCGAAGCCCAGGTGGTCGGGGGCGATGACGCGATGGCTGTCGGCGAGCAGCGGGATCAGGTCGCGGAACATGTGGGAGCTGCTAGGGAAGCCGTGCAGGAGCAGCAGGACCGGTGCGTCGGCCGGGCCCGCCTCCCGGTAGTACACCTCGTGGCCGCGGACGGTGGTGGTGCGGTGACGGACCTGGCGGTCGGCGTGGAGGGTCATGCCACGAGTGCACCACGCGGCCACCTAACCGGTCAAGAGACTTTTAGGGGTTAGGTGACCGGCGCACCAGGATCTTCCCCGTGTTCCCGCCGCGCAGCATCAGCAGGAACGCGTCCACGATCCGCTCGAACCCGTCCACCACCGTCTCGTCCAGCGCCAGTGCCCCGCTCAGCAGACGCGGTACGGCGAACTCGTACAACTCCTCCTGGACGTCGAGGTGATCGCGCACCAGGAAGCCCTCCATGCGCAGGCGCTTCTCCACCATGTCGGCGTGGTCGAAGACCACCGGCGGCGCGTCGGGCGTGTTGTACTGCCCGACCGTGCCGACGCGCACCACCCGCCCCCGCTCCCGCAGCGCGCCGATCGCCGCCCCGAGATGTTCGCCGCCCACGTTGTCGACGAAGACGTCGACGCCGGTGGGGGCGGCCTTCGCCAGCAGCTCGGCGACCGGGCCGTCGTGGTAGTCGAAGGCCGCGTCGTAGCCGACCTGCCGGGTCAGGTACCGCACCTTCTCCGCCGTGCCCGCGCTGCCGATCAGCCGGCCCGCCCCGAGCAGCCGCGCGAAGCGTCCCGTCGCCGTGCCGACCCCGCCTGCCGCCGCGGAGACGAACAGGTCCTCGCCCTCACGCAGCCGGGCGACGCGGGTCAGGCCGACGTACGCCGTCAGGCCCGTGCCGCCGAGGAGGCTCAAGTGCGCCGAGAGCGGCACCCCTTCGTACCGGGGGAGCCGTCTGACCTCCTCCGGGCGGACCACCGCGTGGGTGCGCCAGCCCTGGCGGTGGAAGACGATCTCGCCCTCGGGGAGGGCCGCCGGATCGCGGGTGGCGATGATCCGGCCGAGTGAGCGTCCCTCCAGCGGGGAGTTCAACTCGAATTCGCCGTCCATCATTTCGCGGTGGTAGGGGTCGACCGACCAGTAGAGATTCTCCACCAGGGCCGTCCCTGGGGCCGGTTCCGGGACCGGGGACTCGGCGAAGCGGAAGTGGCCGGGGGTGGGGAAGCCGGTCGGACGGGCGGTCTGCTGCACGGTGAGCGCGGTGCTGGTCATGGGAGGGGACCGTAGGCAGGAATGCGGGCGGCGGGCAGCGGGTTGCGTTCATGGAACGGGCCGATCCATGAGTCGCCCTCATGGCAGCAGGTGGGAGCCTCGCGTGAGCGCAGTCGATCTCGCGCCGCAGGAGTTGCGGACGCTGGTGGCCGTCGCGGACGAGGGAGGCTTCTCGGCCGCCGCCGCCCGGCTCGGGACCACCCAGTCGGCCGTCTCGCACGCAGTGCGCGGGATCGAGGGCAAGGTGGGGGTCGTGCTGTTCGAGCGCGGCCGGTTCGGCGCCCGGCCCACCCCGGCCGGCGCCCGCGCGGTCGCTCACGCCCGACGCGTGCTGCGGATGCTCCAGACCCTGGTCGCCGAGACACGGGGGGTCGGGGCGGCGGGTGCCGGAACGGGCCGGGTCGAAGGACCGTTGCGCATCGCGGCCTTCCGCAGCGCGGCCCTGTATCTGCTGCCGCCCGTCCTGGAGCGGCTGGCCGCGCGGCATCCGGGGATCGAGGCGAGCGTGACCGTCGTACGGGAGGTGGGTCCGGGGACGGCCGGCGCGGTGGCCGAGGGGCGGGCCGACCTCGGGATCGTCACCTTCGGCACCAGCGCGCTGATCCCGCCGGAGCTGGTGGGGGACGTGCTGCTGGAGGAGCCGTACGCGCTGGTGCACCCGGCGGGGCACGCCGACCCGCGCTCCCTCCCGCTCGTCGACTGGACGGAGAACTGCTCGTCCTACACGCGCGCGTGGTGGGCCGCGCAGGACTGGATCCCCGCGGCGACCGTCCGCGCCGAGGACGACGGGGCGGTGCTGTCGATGGTGAGCAGCGGTCTGGGGATGGCGATCATGCCCGCGCTCTCCCTCACCCGGACGCCCCTCGGGACGGAGGTCACCGACCTCGGCCCGGAGCGGCCCACCCGTCAGGTCGGCTATGTCACGACCCCGGAGCTGGCCGCGACCGCGGCCGTCCGGGCGCTCGTCCGGGAGTTGAGGTCGTCGGCGAAACCGCAGGTCGGCAAGGGGTGACCCGCGGGGCCGTCTCAGATAGTAGGAAGTCCGAGTAATTGTAGAGACAGGCGCGTGCTCCTCCCTTAGCTTTGTAGGAGCCGAACGTCTCGCTCGACCAAGCGAATGGCGGTCGTGAGCCGGGCCCCGCGCAGGCAACCCCTGCGGCCCGCTCCCCGCCCCATCCGGCGTCTCGAAACCCCCTTCCGCACTCCCTGGAATTCGAAGGAGTCGATTTCTCATGGCCGAGACGACCGTCCGCCGCCGAGTCCGCCACATCTCCCGTACGAGCGAGTCCGACCGGAAGAACGCCGCCGCGGCGCTCCAGCGCGCCCTCGACCGCCGTGACAACGGCGGCGAGACCGGCCACTGAGCCGAGCCGCCCCGCAGCCCGGGAGCCGCACCCGCACGGGGTGCGGCGCGGGCCCCGAACGGGACTTCGGGACCCGCGTCGCACCTCGACCCCGCGCGACGTCGCAGGTTCGCGCCCTCCGGTGCGCGCCGCGACTCCTCTGTCCGTATGGCGGACGGTCCATGTCATCCCCTGGGACGAGGAGTACGGTTCCCGTATGTCTCGCAGCCTCAATCTCGCAGTGATTCCCGGTGACGGCATCGGCCAGGAGGTCGTGGCCGAAGGTCTCAAGGTCCTCTCCGCCGTCCTCCCGCAGGATGTGAAGCTGGAGACCGAGGAGTACGACTTCGGCGCCCGGCGCTACCACGCCACCGGTGAGACCCTCACCGACGCGGACGCCGAGGCGCTCAAGCGGCACGACGCCATCCTGCTCGGCGCGATCGGCGACCCGAGCGTCCCCTCCGGCGTCCTGGAGCGGGGTTTCCTGCTCAAGCTGCGCTTCCTCTTCGACCACCACGTCAACCTGCGTCCGTCGAAGCTCCTCCCGGGTGTCGCCACCCCGCTGGCCGGCCAGCCCGAGATCGACTTCATCGTGGTCCGCGAGGGCACCGAGGGTCCGTACACCGGCAACGGCGGCACGATCCGCAAGGGCACCCCGCACGAGGTCGCCACCGAGGTCTCCGTGAACACGGCCTTCGGTGTCGAGCGCGTGGTCCGGGACGCCTTCGCCCGTGCCCAGGCCCGCCCCCGCAAGAAGCTCACGCTGGTCCACAAGAACAACGTGCTGGCCTTCGCCGGTCACCTCTGGACGAACGTCTTCAACCAGGTGGCCGAGGAGTTCCCCGACGTCACGACGGACTACATCCACGTGGACGCCGCGACGATCTACCTCGTCACGGACCCCGCGCGCTTCGACGTCATCGTCACCGACAACCTCTTCGGCGACATCATCACCGACCTCGCCGCGGCCGTCTCCGGCGGTATCGGCGTCGCCGCGAGCGGGAACATCAACCCGTCCGGCGAGTTCCCGTCCATGTTCGAGCCGGTGCACGGCTCGGCCCCGGACATCGCCGGTCAGGGCAAGGCCGACCCCACCGCCACGGTGCTGTCCGTCGCCCTGCTGCTGCGCCACCTCGGCTACGACGCCGAGGCGGTCCGCATCGAGGAGGCCGTCTCCGTCGACCTGGAGGAGCGCGGCTCGCTGCCCGCGCGCAGCACCTCCGAGATCGGTGACGCGCTCGCCGTACGAGTAGCCGGCTGACCCCGCGCTGCGCGAAACCTCTCGAAGCCGCCGGGTCGCATCCGCACCCGGCGGCTTCCGCATGTCCCCCGCCGGGTGCCACCATCAACCCTGGGTCTCATTCACGCCGTTTTGGCCCTCGTCCGCCGCTTGCGATAATCGAACGTGGAGCCGCGGTATGAGGGAATGCTCGGACGTCCCAGCACCGGCCACTGGCCGTACGGGCGTGAGCGCGGCCCCGTCACTACAACCGGTGAAGGACAACCACTCATGACGACGCCCACGATCGAGCTCAAGCCCTCCGCCAGTCCCACCTCCGCCTCCGAGCGGCAGGCGATCCTGGCGAACCCCGGGTTCGGCCGCCACTTCACCGACCACATGGTGACGATCAAGTGGACCGAGGGCCGCGGCTGGCACGACGGTCAGCTCGTTCCGTACGCGCCGATCCCCCTCGACCCTGCCACCAACGTCCTGCACTACGCGCAGGAGATCTTCGAGGGCCTGAAGGCGTACCGCCGTCCCGACGGGTCGGTCGCCACCTTCCGCCCGGACCAGAACGCCAAGCGCTTCCAGCGCTCGGCCCGCCGCCTGGCCATGCCCGAGCTGCCGGTCGAGACGTTCATCGAGGCGTGCGACGCGCTCGTCGGCCAGGACAAGGACTGGGTGCCCGCGCACGGCGGTGAGGAGTCCCTCTACCTGCGGCCCTTCATGATCGCGACCGAGGTCGGCCTGGGTGTGAAGCCGGCCAACGAGTACCTGTTCCTGGTCATCGCCTCACCGGCCGGCGCCTACTTCCCGGGCGGCGTCAAGCCCGTCTCCATCTGGGTCTCCGAGGAGCACGTGCGTGCCGTCCCCGGTGGCATGGGCGACGCCAAGACGGGCGGCAACTACGCCGCGTCCCTGCTCGCCCAGGCCGAAGCCGCCGCCCAGGGCTGCGCCCAGGTCTGCTACCTCGACGCGGTCGAGCGCAAGTGGGTCGAGGAGCTTGGCGGCATGAACCTGTACTTCGTGTACGGCGACAAGATCATCACGCCGTCGCTCACGGGCTCCATCCTGGAGGGCGTCACCCGTGACAGCCTCCTCACCGTCGCCCGCGACCTCGGCTACGAGGCCGAGGAGGGCCGGGTCTCGGTCGAGCAGTGGCAGCGCGACTCCGAGAGCGGCGCGCTCAAGGAGGTCTTCGCCTGCGGCACCGCCGCCGTGATCACCCCGGTCGGTACGGTCAAGCGCACCGCCGGCGAGTGGCAGCAGTCGGGCGGCGAGCCCGGCGAGGTCACCCTCAGGCTCCGCCAGGCCCTGCTGGACATCCAGCGCGGCACGGCCGAGGACAAGCACGGCTGGATGCACGAGCTGGGCTAGCCGCCCCTTTCCCCGTCAGGGCCACTCCGTCAGGGCCATCCCGTCAGGGCCACCCCGTCCGGGGTGGCCCTGCGGCGTTCTCGGGGTCCGCCCCTTTTTGAGCAGTGCTCAAAAGTTACCGGTCATGCCTTCTGATCATCCAGGCAGAAGGTTTAGAGTGCTGTTCAAAGAAAGGGAGAGCAACGTGCGACTCACCCCCACCGAACGGGACCGCCTTCTGCTCTTCGGCGCGGCGGAGCTGGCCCGGGCGAGAAGGGCCCGCGGGCTCAGGCTGAACGTCCCCGAGGCGACCGCGCTCATCGCGGACATGGTGTGCGAGGCCGCCCGTGACGGCGCCCGGCTCGCCGAGGCGATCGAACGCGCCCGGTCGGTCCTCGGCCCGGACGACGTGCTGCCGGGCGTCGCGGACGTCGTCACCGAGGTGCATGTCGAGGCCGTGTTCGACGACGGCTCGCGGCTCGCGGTCGTCGGCGATCCGATCGGCGGGGGCACGCTCGGGGACCGGGCCCCGGGGGCCCTGCTGCCGGGGCCCGAGCACGCCGAGCCCGAGGCGGCCGTACGGCTGGCGGTCACGAACACGGCGACCGTGCCCGTCTCCGTCACCTCCCACTTCCACTTCTTCGAGGCCAACCCGCGGCTCGACTTCGTCCGGGAGAAGGCCTACGGCATGCGGCTCGCCGTCCCCGCAGGGTCCTCCGTGCGCTTCGGGCCGGGGGAGAGCAGCGAGGTCGGGCTCGTACCGATCGGCGGCGACCGGGTCGCGATCGGCTTCGCCGGCCTGGTCGACGGGGCGCTCGACGCGCCGGGGGCGAAGGACGAGGCCCTGCGCCGGGCCGCCGCGTGCGGATATCTGGGAGCGACCGCGGGAGGGGCCCGATGAACCCGTACGAGTACGCCGCCACCCACGGCCCCCGGGCCGGCGACCGCGTCCGCCTCGGCGACTCGGGGCTGGTCATCCGCGTCGAGTCCGATGCCCAGCGGCACGGCGACGAGTTCCTGGCCGGCTTCGGCAAGACCGCCCGGGACGGGCTGCACCTCAAGGCCGCCGCCGTCCGCGAGACCTGTGACGTCGTGATCAGCAACGTCGTCGTGATCGACGCGGTGCAGGGGATCCGCAAGGTGTCGATCGGCATCCGGGAGGGCCGGATCCACGCGATCGGGCGGGCCGGGAACCCCGACACCCTCGACGGGGTCGACGTCGTCGTCGGCACGGGCACGTCCATCGTGTCCGGCGAGGGGCTGATCGCCACGGCGGGCGCCGTCGACACCCACGTCCATCTGCTGTCGCCGCGGATCATGGAGGCCTCGCTGGCCTCCGGGGTGACCACAATCATCGGGCAGGAGTTCGGGCCCGTGTGGGGCGTCGGCGTCAACTCGCCCTGGGCGCTGCGGCACGCGTTCAACGCGTTCGACGCCTGGCCGGTCAACATCGGCTTCCTCGGCCGTGGTTCGTCGTCGTCCGCCGCGCCCCTGGTGGAGGCTCTCGCCGAAGGCGGCGCCTCGGGCTTCAAGGTGCACGAGGACATGGGCGCCCACACCCGGGCGCTGGACACGGCGTTGCGGGTCGCCGAGGAACACGACGTACAGGTCGCCCTGCACAGCGACGGGTTGAACGAGTGCCTGTCGGTCGAGGACACCCTGAGGGTGCTGGAGGGCCGGACCGTCCACGCCTTCCACATCGAGGGCTGCGGCGGCGGGCACGTCCCGAACGTGCTGAAGATGGCGGGCGTCGCGAACGTCATCGGCTCCTCCACCAACCCCACCCTCCCCTTCGGCCGGGACGCCGTCGCCGAGCACTACGGCATGATCGTCTCCGTCCACGACCTGAAGACCGACCTGCCCGGCGACGCCGCCATGGCCCGCGACCGGATCCGGGCCGGCACCATGGGCGCCGAGGACGTCCTGCACGACCTGGGCGCGATCGGCATCACCTCGTCCGACGCCCAGGGCATGGGCCGGGCGGGTGAGACGGTCCGCCGTACCTTCGCCATGGCCGGGAAGATGAAGGCCGAGTTCGGAGCCCCGGACGGCGACCACGACAACGAGCGCGTCCTGCGCTACATCGCCAAGCTGACCGTCAACCCGGCCATCGCCCACGGCCTCGCGCACGAGATCGGCTCCCTGGAGGTCGGCAAGCTCGCCGACATCGTGCTGTGGCGTCCCGAGTACTTCGGCGCCAAGCCGCAGCTCGTGCTCAAGTCGGGCTTCCCCGCGTACGGAGTGGTCGGCGACCCGAACGCGGCCACCGACACCTGCGAACCCCTGGTCCTCGGACCGCAGTTCGGGGCGTACGGGGCCACGCCCGCCGACATCTCGGTCGCCTTCGTCGCCCGGGCCGCCCTCGACCAGGGCGGCGACTCGATGCCGACCCGCCGCCGCAGGGTCGCCGTCCGCGGCACCCGCGGCATCGGCCCCGCCGACCTGCTCCGCAACTCGCGTACCGGAGCGGTCGACGTCGACCAGCGCACCGGCCTGGTCACCCTCGACGGCGAGCCGCTGCGCTCCGAGCCGGCCGAGTCCGTCTCCCTCAACCGCCTGTACTTCCTCTGAGGACCGCTGATGTCTGCTGCCGCCGACGGCTTCCGCATGCCCCCCGAGTGGGCCCCGCACGAGCGCACCTGGATGGCGTGGCCGGGCCCCAACCCCACCTTCGACGACCCCGACGACCTGGCCGCGTCCCGGGCCGCCTGGGCCTCGGTCGCCCGCGCGGTCCACCGCTTCGAGCCGGTGACGGTGGTGTGCGGCCCCGGACAGTCGGCGCACGCCCGCGCTCTCCTGGGCCCAAGCGTCGACACGGTCGAGCGTGAGCTCGACGACGCCTGGATGCGGGACATCGGCCCCACCTTCCTGACCGGCGCGGACGGACGACTCGCCGCCGTCGACTGGACCTTCAACGGCTGGGGCGCCCAGGGCTGGGCCCGTTGGGAGCACGACGCGAAGATCGCCGCGTACGTCTCGGACCTCGCGGGCGCACGGACGTACGCCTCGAAGCTGGTCAACGAGGGCGGCGCCATCCATGTGGACGGCGAGGGCACGGTCCTGCTGACGGAGACGGTCCAGCTCGGCCCGGAGCGCAATCCGGGGTGGACGCGGGACGAGGTCGAGGCGGAGATCCACGCCATGCTCGGCACCCGCAAGGCGATCTGGCTGCCCCGCGGACTCACCGGCGACTACCCTCCCCACGGCTTCGGCACCCTCGGCCACGTCGACATCGTCGCCGCCTTCGCCCGCCCGGGGGTCGTCGTCGCCCACCACCAGCCCGACCCGGCCCACCCCGACCACGAGGTGACGAAGGAGGTCGTCGGGCTGCTGAAGGCGCAGACCGACGCGCGGGGCCGCCGTCTGGAGGTCGTCGAGGTCGCCGCCCCGACCGCCCTGGAGGCCGACGGCCACTGGGCCGACTACTCGTACATCAACCACTACCTCTGCAACGGCGGCGTCGTGCTCTGCGGCTTCGACGACCCGCGCGACGAACTCGCGGCGGGCGTCTTCCGCCGCCTGTTCCCGCAGCGCACGGTCACCCTGGTGGACGCCCGTACGATCTTCTCCGGCGGCGGTGGCATCCACTGCATCACCCAGCAGCAGCCGAGGGTCTGAGATCCGGGGACGAGACGAACGGGAGCCGGGAATGGCCGGAGCGGCACGGGCACGCAGGAACGCGCCGCCCCGCGAGGACGTCCTGGCCGCCGCCATGGAGATGATCGCCGAGCGCGGTCTGGAGACGCTCACCATGGCGGGGCTCGGCCGCGAGGTCGGGATGAGCAGCGGCCATCTCCTCTACTACTTCCACTCCAAGGACGAGCTCCTGCTGCGCACCCTGGAGTGGAGCGAGGGCCGGCTCGGCGCAGAGCGCGCCCGGCTGCTGGCCCGCGCCGCCCCCGCCCGCGAGCGCCTCGACGCCTATGTCGACCTGTACGTCCCCGACGGCCACCGCGATCCGCACTGGACGCTCTGGCTGGAGGTGTGGAACCGCTCGCAGAACGCCGCCGTCGACGCGGACTCCCGGGACCGCCAGGCGGCCATCGAGGGCGCCTGGCACCGTGATCTGGTCGCCCTGCTGGCGGAAGGGGTGTCGCGGGGCGAGTTCCGGCGCGTGGACCCCGACCGGTTCGCGGCCCGGCTGCGCGCCCTCCTCGACGGCTTCTCCATCCATGTCGCCGTCGGACTGCGGGGCACGGGCCGGGAACAGGTCCTCGGGCACGTCCGCGAGTTCCTGGCCGAGAGCCTGCTCGCGGATGTATGAGAACGCGCTGCTCGCATCCTGAGACACCCGGTGAGCAAACGGACGGACTGTGCCAGACTGCCGCCGTGCTCTCGTTCGCCACGATTATTGGCAGCAGGCGCGCCGGTCCGCAGTGACCGCTCCGTACGACCAGGTACGAGCGGCCATCGTCGTCCTCGACCCGCGCGCAGACCTCTCGCACCCGCGAGGGGTTTTTCGCTTTTCTGGCCCACCTACAGCCGGGAGCGAGAGCGCGAGGGAGCATGGGGGGATGGTGGAGCCGGTCATTCCGGTAACGACCGAGATCCAACACAGGAGCCTTCAGACCATGACCGCAACCAGCGAACTCGACGACTCGTTCCACGTCTTCGACACCACCCTGCGCGACGGCGCGCAGCGTGAGGGCATCAACCTCACCGTCGCCGACAAGCTGGCCATCGCCCGGCACCTGGACGACTTCGGCGTGGGCTTCATCGAGGGCGGCTGGCCGGGCGCCAACCCACGGGACACCGAGTTCTTCGCCCGCGCCCAGGAGGAGATCGACTTCAAGCACGCCCAGCTGGTCGCCTTCGGCGCCACCCGCCGGGCGGGCGCGAAGGCCGCCGAGGACCCGCAGGTCAGGGCGCTGCTGGAGTCGGGTGCCGGGGTGATCACGCTGGTCGCCAAGTCCCACGACCGACACGTCGAGCTGGCTCTGCGCACGACGCTGGACGAGAACCTGGCGATGGTGAGCGACACGGTGTCGTTCCTGAAGGAGCAGGGCCGTCGGGTCTTCGTCGACTGCGAGCACTTCTTCGACGGCTACCGCGCCAACCCGGAGTACGCGAAGGCGGTCGTCCGGGCCGCCGCCGAGGCCGGCGCGGACGTGGTCATCCTCTGCGACACCAACGGCGGCATGCTCCCGGCGCAGATCCAGGCGGTCGTCTCCACGGTCCTCGCCGACACCGGCGCCCGGCTCGGCATCCACACCCAGGACGACACCGGCTGCGCGGTGGCGAACACCCTGGCCGCGGTGGACGCGGGCGCGACGCACGTCCAGTGCACCGCGAACGGCTACGGCGAGCGGGTCGGCAACGCGAACCTGTTCCCGGTGGTCGCGGCCCTGGAGCTGAAGTACGGCAAGAAGGTGCTGCCCGAGGGCAAACTGCGCGAGATGACCCGCATCTCGCACGCGATCGCCGAGGTCGTCAACCTGACGCCGTCCACGCACCAGCCGTACGTGGGAGTCTCGGCCTTCGCCCACAAGGCCGGCCTGCACGCCTCGGCGATCAAGGTCGACCCGGACCTCTACCAGCACATCGACCCCGAGCAGGTCGGCAACACCATGCGGATGCTGGTGTCGGACATGGCCGGACGGGCGTCGGTCGAGCTCAAGGGCAAGGAGCTCGGTGTCGACCTGGGCGGCGACCGCGAACTGGTCGGCCGGGTCGTGGAGCGGGTCAAGGAACGCGAGCTCAAGGGCTACACCTACGAGGCGGCGGACGCCTCCTTCGAGCTGCTCCTGCGGGCCGAGGTCGAGGGCCGGCCGCTGAAGTACTTCGAGGTCGAGTCCTGGCGGGCCATCGTCGAGGACCGCCCCGACGGCACCCACGCGAACGAGGCCACGGTCAAGCTGTGGGCCAAGGGCGAGCGCATCGTCGCGACGGCCGAGGGCAACGGCCCGGTCAACGCCCTGGACCGCTCCCTGCGGGTGGCGCTGGAGAAGATCTACCCCCAGCTGGCCAAGCTCGACCTGGTCGACTACAAGGTCCGCATCCTGGAGGGCGTCCACGGCACCCAGTCCACCACCCGCGTCCTGATCTCCACGACGGACGGCACGGGCGAGTGGTCCACGGTGGGTGTCGCGGAGAACGTGATCGCCGCCTCCTGGCAGGCCCTGGAGGACGCCTACACCTACGGACTGCTGCGGGCCAAGGTGGAGCCCGCCGAGTAGGCGCCGCCGGGCAGGAGTCCTCGGCGAGCCCACGGACTCGCCGAGGCCCGGCCCGGCCGCCGGCCCGGCTTCGGTCGGGTTCCCGGGCGGCCGGGGCCGGGTGAGAACAGCCGGGTGAGAGAACCGGGTGAGCACAGCCGGCCGGGCAGGCCGGGAGGGCGCTGGAACCTCTCCGGGTCCGCCGCCACCGCGGCCCGGCACGGCTCACCGGCCCCCGGCACAGCTCACCGGCCTCCCCCCGGGGGGGGGCTACCGCAGTTGCCACTTCTGGTTGGCCGCCCCCGTGCAGGACCAGATCTGGCCCCGTGCCCCGTTCGCCGACGAGTTGTCCGTGACGTCGAGGCACTTGTTCGCCGCCGTGTTCACGACATCGCCGGTGGTGGCGTTGTACGACCACCGCTGTGCGCCGGTCCCGTTGCAGTCGTACAGCTGGGTCTTCGCGCCGTCGGCCGTCGAACCCCCGACGACGTCGAGGCACTTGCCGAGCGCCTGGAGCGAGCCGTCCGGCTGGACGGTCCAGCGCTGGGCGGCCGACCCGTTGCAGTCGTAGAGCTGCACGGCCGTGCCGTTCGCCGTCGCGCCACCCGCCACGTCCAGGCACTTGCCCGCGAGCCCGGCGAACGACCCCGACCGGCTCGCGTCACCCGACTGCGTCCCCGACCAGGTGAAGGTCGCCGACGTGTTCCCCGGCAGCGAGTACGTCGCGTGCTGCGCGCCCCAGTTGATCGTCACCGTCTTCGCGGTCGAGGCGTCGTTGAAGGCGATCAGCGCCTTGGAGCCGTCGGGGTTGCGCCATGCCACGTTCGGCACGGACGACGACGCCGTCGACGCGATCCGCTGCGCGCCCGGCCGGACGAACTTCGTCAGGTGCCCCATCGTGTAGTACTCGATCGTGTAGTCGACGGTCCCGCTCGCCCCGTCCCCGTTGTGCACGGTGACCAGCCCGTCGCACGTCCCGCAGCCGCCGTTGTGCGGTCCCCGGTTCTGGTCCACGGCCAGCGACCACTTCGTCACCGACTTCGCCCAGTTGCGGGTGTAGTTCACGATGTCGAGCATGTCCTCGCGCTGCTGGTCGGCGATCCACGTTCCGCCGGAGTGCTCGGTGGCGAAGGCGTCCAGCTGCGGGTACTGGTTGTGCACCGACGTCTGCTTCGTCACGTCCCCGCCGTAGCCGTGCCAGGCGATCCCGCCGAAGTTCGGGTGCGAGCGGACCGCCGCGTCGTCCACCGTCTGCGCCGCGTACGCGTCGTAGGTGTCCCAGTTCCAGTCGTGCGCCAGCACCTTCGTCGACAGCCCCGCCGCAGCCAGCTTCGGCAGCAGCTCGCTCTTCGTGAAGTACGCCAGCCCCGAGGCGTTCCAGCTCATCGACGGGTAGCCGGAGCAGCACGTCGGCTCGTTCTGCGCCGTCACGTACGCCACCGGTATGCCCTGGTCCCGGTACGCCTGGAGGTACTTCACGAAGTACGACGCGTACGCCCCGTAGTTCTCCGCCTTCAGCCAGCCGCCGTTGAGCTGTCCGCTGTCCTTCATCCAGGCGGGCGCCGTCCACGGCGACGCCATCACCGTCAGCGCCGGGTTCAGTTCCCGGGCCCGCCGGGTCAGCGGCACCACGTCCGCCAGGTCGTGTGCGATCGAGAACTCCGACAGATCGGCGTCCGTCTGGCCGGCCGGGACGTCGTCGTAGGTGTAGCCGAAGCGGGCGAGGTCCGAGCCGCCCATCGGATTGCGCAGGAACGACAGCCCGATGCCCTCGGTCGGGGAGAACAGCTTGCGCAGGGTCGCCTCCCGGGTCGCCGCGGACAGCGCCCCGCTGCCGTTCATCAGCCAGGCCGCGGTGTCGGTGAAGGACGCGCCGCCGCCGGTGAAGGTCTGGTACCCGGTGTTCTCGTCGACGGTGATGTTCTCGCCGCCGCCGCTGCCCGCTTGGAAGGCGAAGGCGGGCTGGGCCTGCAGACCGCGGACCACGTGCCGCCCGCCGGCGTCGTCCGTGGTGGTGAGCCAGGCCGTGACCTGCTCGCCGGCCGCGTGCGCGGGCGCGACCGCCGCGGTGATCCCGGCGGAGGTGAGCAGACCGGCGAGGAGCAGCCGGAGGACGCGAGTGGATCTCCTCATGGAGCGCCGCCCTTTCGAAGGTGGGGGATGGGGGCGTGCGAGGCGTGAGTAAATGACGGCTTCCAGGGCGCGTCAAGGGGTTGCGCGTTCATCTGTCGAACGAACAACGTCCCTGATCCGGACGGGTGTTGCGGCCGTACCAGTTCCGGTGTGAAGTCTTGACGGCGCAACGGCCCACCAGTTAACTCACGGCGTGATCTAAGTCATGAGTGGACCACGAGAGTAGAGGGACGTTGCATGCGAAGAACCGCCCTGCTCGCCTCCGCCACCCTGCTGGCCGCACTGCTCCCGATGACCACCGCCGCCGGCGCGTCCGGCGCCGACGACCCCGGCCCCGCACCCGTCCCGGTCGACCGCTTCGAGGGTGAGATCCCCTTCGCGAACCCGCCCGCCGAGGGCCTCTTCACCTGGGGCGGCGACGCCGACGACCCGCCCGCCCTCGGGCTGACGTCCCGTGCGGACGCCCCCGAGGGCGACAAGGTCCTCACCGGCAGCTACGACATCAGCGGCTACGGCGGCTTCACCCACGACTTCGCCTTCGCCGAGCCCGCCCACGACTGGTCCGCCCACCGGGGCATCCGGTTCTGGTGGGAGGGCCGGGACAACGGCAAGAAGATCGCCTTCGAGATCAAGGACGGCGGGGCGAACGGAGAGGCGTCCGAGCTCTGGACGACCTCCTTCACCGACGACTGGACCGGCTGGAAACAGGTCGAGATCCCCTTCACCGACTTCACCTATCGCACGGACTACCAGCCCGTCGGCGGCATCGACCAGATCCTCGGCCTCACCGAGACCTGGGGATACGCCCTCACCCTCCCGGTCGGCGTCAAGGGCGACTTCGCCATGGACGGCGTGGAGCTGTACGGCCGGGCGGACCAGTCACTGCGCGCCGCCGTCACCACCGACGCGGCCGTGTACCCGGTCCAGGAGGGCCGAGCGGCCGCCGTCCGGCTCACCGTCGCCACCACCGGCGCCGCCCCCCTCGCCGACCCCGTCACCGTCGCCTACGAGACCGCCGCGACCGGCACCGCCGAGCCCGGCAAGGACTACACTCCGGTCACCGGCACCGTCACCTTCCCGGCGGGCACCCCCTCCGGCACCACCCGCACGGTCGCCGTCCGCACGATCGAGGACAGGAAGGCCGAGTCCGCCGAGACCGTCCCGCTCCGGCTGACCGTCACCGGCGCCAAACCGCCGTCCGAGCACCCGCAGGTGGTGGTCGACGCGCACGGACTGCCTTATCTGAACGCCAAGTTGCCGGTGAAGAGGCGGGTCGCCGATCTCCTGTCGCGGATGAGCCTCGCGGAGAAGGCCGGCCAGATGACCCAGGCGGAGCGCGGCGCGATCACCGCTCCCGGTGACATCGCCGCGTACGACCTCGGCTCACTGCTCTCCGGCGGCGGCTCGACTCCGACGCCCAACACCCCCGAGGCGTGGGCGAAGATGATCGACGCCTTCCAGCTCCGGGCGCAGGCCACCCGCTACCAGATCCCGCTGATCTACGGCGTCGACGCGGTGCACGGCCACAACAACCTGGCCGGCGCGACCGTCATGCCGCACAACATCGGCATCGGGGCGACCAGGGACCCCGGGCTCGCCGAGCGGACCGGCGCGGTGACCGCCGCCGAGGTCCGGGCCACCGGGATCCCCTGGGACTTCGCCCCCTGCCTGTGCGTCACCCGCGACGAACGCTGGGGCCGCTCCTACGAGGCGTACGGCGAGGACCCGGCGCTGGTCCAGGCCATGGAGACGGTGATCCAGGGGCTCCAGGGCCGGGCGAGCGGCGCGGATCTGAAGGACGACGACAAGGTCCTCGCCACCGCCAAGCACTTCGTCGGGGACGGCGGCACCGCGTACGGCTCGTCCACGACCGGCACGTACACCGTCGACCAGGGCGTCACCTCGGTCACCCGGCAGGAGCTGGAGGCCGTGCACCTGGCGCCCTTCCGCACGGCCGTCGACCGCGGGGTCGGCACCGTCATGCCGTCCTACTCCTCGCTCGACATCGCGGGCGACGGCCAGGGGCCGGTGAAGATGCACGCCCGCGCCGACCTGCTGAACGGCGTACTGAAGGACCGTATGGGCTTCGACGGGTTCGTCATCAGCGACTGGGCGGCCATCGACCAACTCCCGGGCGACTACGCCTCCGACGTCCGTGCGTCGGTCAACGCGGGCCTCG
The DNA here is from genome assembly GCF_045041255.1 of Streptomyces sp. NBC_00080. NCBI lineage: Bacteria > Bacillati > Actinomycetota > Actinomycetes > Kitasatosporales > Streptomycetaceae > Streptomyces > Streptomyces sp. NBC_00080. The sequence continues at coordinate 2,959,250 of NZ_CP108235.1, read as the reverse complement.
ACATGATCATGGTCCCGTACGCGTACAAGGACTTCCACGCCACACTGCTCGACGAGGTCGGGGCCGGCCGCATCGGCGAGCGGCGGATCGACGACGCCGTGTCGCGCATCCTCACGCAGAAGTTCAGGCTGGGCCTCTTCGAGAAGCCGTACGCCGACACCGACGGCGCGTCCGCCATCGGCTCCGCCGGGCACCGGGCCGTCGCGCGCCAGGCGGCCGCCGAGTCGCAGGTGCTGCTGAAGAACTCCGGTGGGGTCCTGCCGCTGAAGAAGAACCAGAAGGTGTACGTCGCCGGCTCCAACGCCGACGACATCGGCAACCAGACCGGCGGCTGGACCATCACCTGGCAGGGCGCCTCCGGCGACATCACGCAGGGCACGACGATCCTGGACGGGATGCGGAAGGCCGGCGGCGACGTCACCTACTCCCAGGACGCCTCGGCGTCGACGGACGGGTACGACGTCGGTGTCGTGGTCGTCGGCGAGACCCCGTACGCCGAGGGCGTGGGCGACGTCGGCAACGGCAACGACCTGGAGCTGACGGCCGCCGACCGGGCGGCCGTGGACAAGGTGTGCGCCGCGATGAGGTGCGCGGTGCTGATCGTGTCCGGGCGGCCCCAGCTGATCGGCGACCGGCTCGGCGACATCGACGCGCTGGTCGCCTCCTGGCTGCCGGGCACCGAGGGCGACGGTGTGGCCGACGTCCTGTACGGCAGGCGGCCCTTCACCGGACAGCTTCCGGTGACCTGGCCGAAGACCCAGGCCCAGCTGCCGGTCAACGTCGGCGACGCGGTGTACGACCCGCAGTTCCCCTACGGCTGGGGTCTGACGACGCTGAGCCGAGTGCCGCAGGGCGGCGTGACGGCCCTGAAGGGGCTGAGGGCCGCGGCCGCGGTGGCCGAGCGGGCCGGCGCCGACGAGGTGGGACGGGCGCTGGTCAGGCAGGCCCGGCTCCTCGTCCAGCAGAAGGTGGGCCAAGCCGTGACGGCGGCGGTCGCGAAGCCCTTCGCCGACGCGGACCACCTGCTGCTGACCGGTCGGTACGGAAAGGCGGTGGAGCAGCTGACGGCGGCGTACCGGGCCGCGGCCTAGCCACCGCGTTCGCGATTGCACGAAAAGACCGCTTTCGATGGCTTTCGGGTAGCTTCGAAGTATGAAGGTCGCTCTATCGGCCCGAAGCGTTGCCGGATCGCTGATCGCACTGGCGCTCGCCGTCCTGACCGCTCTGGCGGTCCTGACGGCGGGCGCTCCGCGCGCCTCCGCGGCCACGAGCGTCTCGGTGATCGCCGCGTCCCTGCGCGAGGGCGCGGTCTATGTCGATCCGGAGGCGGGCGCCCAGCTGTCCCAGGCGGAGGCGCACGCCCTCCAGCAGCAGATCGAGGGCGCCGACAAGCCCCTGTTCATCGCCGTCCTGCCCGCCGACTACCCCACGGCGGACCTCTTCACGGACCTGCGCACCGCCACCGGCGTGACCGGCCTGTACGCGATCCGTCTCGGTGACCGCTTCGACGCCCGCGCCGACTCCTCGGTCCTGTCCCGCACGGCCGTCCGCAACCTGGTGGCCAGTGTGCAGGGCGAGGACGACGCCAAGACCCAGCTGACCGACTTCACCGACCGTGCCCTGACGAACATGGGCGGCTCGGCACCCGAGAGCTGGAGCTCCTCGGGCGGCGGTGACGGGATCTCCTCCACCGCGCTGATCACGGCGGGCGTGGTGCTGGTCGCGGGCGGGGCGGGCGCCTACACCCTGGTGCGGCGCAACCGTCGGCGGCACGCGGCGGACCAGCGGGCCGCCCTCGACCGGCTGCGGGTCGTCGTGGACGAGGACATCACGGCCTTCGGCGAGGAACTCGACCGACTGGACTTCAGCCCCTCGGAGCCGGGCGCCGACGACCCCATGCGCGCCGACTACGAACGCGCCCTGGACGCCTACGAGCAGGCGAAGTCGTTCATGGCGGCGGCGACCAGACCCGAGGACGTCCGCCCCGCCACCCAGGCGCTGGAGGACGGCCGCTTCTCCCTCGCACAACTGGCCGCCCGCCGTGCCGGACAGCCGCTGCCCGAACGCCGGCCGCCGTGCTTCTTCGACCCCCGTCACGGCCCCTCGGTCGCCGACGCCGGCTGGACGCCGCCCGGCGGTGCCACCCGCGAGGTCCCGGTCTGCGCCGCGGACGCGACCCGTCTGGCCGACGGCCGCGACCCGGTGATCCGCGAGGTCGACAGCGACTACGGCCGCCGCCCGTACTGGGAGGCGGGCCCCGCCTACGGCCCCTGGGCGGGTGGCTACTTCGGCGGCGGCATCCTGCCCGGCCTCCTCGTCGGCACGATGCTCGGCGGCATCATGGCCGGCCCGTCCTACGCCTCCGACTACGGCAGCGGCTACGGCGACTTCGGCGGGGGGTATGACGGAGGCGACGTCTCCGGCGCCGACTTCGACCCCGGCGACTTCGGCGGCTTCGGGGGCGGCGGGGGAGGGGACTTCGGCGGAGGCGGCGGGGGCGACTTCGGAGGCGGGTTCTGAAGCCGGCTCCGGTGCCGCCGGTTCAGCCGCGCGTGTCGTCGTGCCGACCGGTCGTGTCGGCTGCCCTGCGGCGGCAGGCGGCGGCGGCGTCCGGTGCGCCCGCGCGGTCGTAGGCGCCGGCGGCAGCCGTCCACGCGACCGCGGCGTCGCCGTCCCGCCCGACGGCGGCCACGAGCGTGGCGACGTTCAGGTGTGTCTCCGCGACGCGGTACCAGTCGTCCACCTCGACGAGCAGGGCGACGGCCCGCCGGAAGGCGGTCAGCGCGGCGCCGACCTGGCCCAGGTCTCCCAGCGCGGTCGCGAGATTGTGCCAGGTGATGCCCTCCCACAGGGGGTTGCCCTGGTCGGCGTAGATCGAACGGGCCTGGAGAAAGGCCTTCTTGGCATCGCGGTGGCGGCCGAGCGCCGCCAGCACCAGGCCCTCGCCGTTCCAGGTGTTCGCGACGCCGTCCTGGTCGCCGAGTTCCGCGAAGACGCGCCGGGCGCCGGTGAAGGCGGTGAGCGCCTCGCCGAACCGGCGCAGGTCGTACAGGGCGTTGCCGACGGCGCACGAGGCGGTGGCCACGCCGTGCGGGACGCGCAGCTCCGTGTAGATCGCGACTGCCTGCTGGGACGCGACGATCGCCTCGGCACGTCGGTCCAGCTTCATCAGCGCGTTGGCGTGGTGGGTCAGGGCCGATCCCTCGTGCATCCGGTCCCCGCACCGTACGGCGGCCTCCCGGGCGGCCCGTGTCACCGCCGCCGCGTCGCCGAGGTACCGGCGCTGCTGGAGGTAGCCGGACAGGCTCAGGCCCACCGCCACGACATGCTCCGCGCACCCGGGCCGGTCCGTCCAGGCGGTGGCGCCCACGAGCCCCGCCCGCTCGGCGTCCAGCCAGGCCAGCGCCGCCTCGCGGCCGTCGAACAGATCCCCGTCGGGCAGCGCGGACCGGCTCGCGCGCCATTGCACGTCGGCGGCTCGGGCGTGGCGGGCGTAGTGGGCGAGCAACCGGGCGCGCGCGACGTCGTTGTCCCGTTCCGTCGGGAGGTCGCCCCGGCCGATGCCGAGGGCATGGGCCCGCACCAGATCGTGCATCCGCCATCGGGTGCCGTCCGCGGACGGTGTGACGAGTGAGGCGGAGTCCAGGTCCTCCAGCAGTCTCAGTACGGCGGACTCGGTGAGGTCGGTCAGCACGGCGGCGGTCCGGGTGCTCACGTCGTTCACCGGCGCCTGCCCCAGCAGCCGGAACAGCCGGCGCTGGTCCGGGCCCAGCCGGGCACAGCTGACGTCGAACACCGAGCGCAGATCGCGTGCGCCGCCGGTGCCGTGACTGAGGGTGCCCAGCAGGTCCTGGGCCTCCCGCAACTCCTCGACCAGCGCCGACACGGGACGGCGCCGGCGGCGGCGCAGCTGGGCCGTCGTGACCAGCAGGGCGAGCGGCAGATGGCCGCAGAGCGCGCAGAGCTCACGCAGGGCGTCGGGCTCGCGGGCGGCCCGGTCGTCGTCCGGGTCGGTGTTCCGCAGCAGCCGCTCCACCAGGGCGACGGCCGCGTCGGGTGCCAGCTCGTCCAGCCGGACCAGCCGCGTGGGCAGCCAGTCCAGGGTGTCGCGCGAGGTCAGCAGGACGCGGTGCCGGCCCTCGCCCGGCAGGAGGGGTTCGACCTGGGCCGGGTCGGAGACGTTGTCGAGGACGACGAGCACCGGCTCCCGTCCGGCGAGCTGCGAACGGTACAGCGCGTACTGGTCCGCGGGTGTGGCGGGCACGTCCGCGTCCCGTACGCCGAGGGCCCGGAGCAGCGACAGCACGGCCTGGTCCGCGGTCGTCCGTGCGCTGTCGTATCCGCGCAGATCGACGAAGAGCGCGCCGCCCGGGAACCAGCCCCGCTCGCGGGCGGCATGGGCCGTGTGCACCGCGAGGGCCGTTTTGCCGATGCCGCCCAGACCGGCGACGGCGGAGATCAGTACCGGTTCGCCGTCCGGCCCGGTACCGGGTCCGAGCGCGGTCAGCAGCTGCTCGACGGCGGCGTCGCGCCCGGTGAAGGCGGCCGGCCGGACGGGCAGCGCGGCGGTCGCCGTGGGGGCGGGGCCATGGTGGTGGTGTTCCGCCATGCCGGTGACGGGGCCGTAGTAGGTCCCCCCGCTGAACCCGACGTGATCACCGCTCAGCACGCGCTGCATCGACCCCCGTGTCCGTGGCGCGACTTGACGGTTCAGGACGGTACCGCACCCGCCACGGGCCCGGCACGCAGCGGTGCCGGGCCCGTGGTCGTGCGACGGGGGGTGTGCGTCAGAGCGAGGCCGCCGCCGAGGCGATGGCCGAGGCGAAGGTGGAGACCTCGGAGTAGACGCCGGGGGCGTTGGCCCGGGCGCAGCCGATGCCCCAGCTCACGATGCCGACCTGGATCCAGGCGTTGTTGGCGTCCCGGCGGAACATCGGGCCGCCCGAGTCGCCCTGGCAGGTGTCGGTGCCGCCGGCCGCGTATCCGGCGCAGATCTCGTCACTGGCGACGAGACCGCTGTAGCCGCTGTACGCGCGACAGGTGGCGTCGCTCACGAACGGCACGGTGGCCTTGAGCAGGTAGCGCTGCTGGGCGCCGCCCTCGGAGGCCGAGCCCCAGCCGGCGATGGTGAAGGTGCCGGTGTTGTACTGCGTGGTGGTGGCGATCTTCAGGGTGGACTGGGTGGTGATGGGCGAGGCGAGCTTGATGAGCGCCCAGTCCTTGCCGTTGCCGTTGTAGCCGGGGGCCCGGTACACGTAGGTCGACTTCACCTGGACCCGGCCGGTGGTGGACTGGAGGTCCACGACGCCGGCGGTGGCGGTGATGCTGGTGTTGGCGCCGGTCCCGCTGACGCAGTGCGCGGCGGTGAGCACGATCTGCTGGGTGTAGAGCGCCCCGCCACAGCCCATGGAGAGCCGGACCATGAACGGGAACTCGCCCTGCGCGGCACGGGTTCCGCCGACGACGGGGGCGGGGGCGGCCTGTGCTGACGAGAGGGGCTGAAGGCTGGCGATCGCGAGGGCTGCCGCGCCGACGGCTGCGAATCTCTTGAGCGCTGTGAGGAGCTTCTTCAAGGTGCTGCCTTCCGTGGGGGGTTGGCTTTGACGAGAGCATGTCAACGCAAACTGCGCACCGCGAAGCTGTGCACCGCAAAGAAACGTCCATGCGCTGGCATGGTCAGGTCAAATCTGTTGCTGGATTATGGGAACCCCGCAAGCCCTCACACAAGGGGGCTGATTCGGCCACATCAGCCCCCCGGCAGCCTCACCCCGCCACCGGCAGCCTCACCCTCCGGCGGCTCCGCCGTCCGGCTGGCGGCCGCGCTCGCCGGGGCGCGGCCGGCCGCCAGTACGTCTCGGCCGGTCTCAGTCCTGGACCGCCGCCTTGGCGAAGTCGAGCAGTCCGCCGAAGTCGAGCGCCCCGGGATCCCCGTGCGCGTTCTCCGGCACGTGCATGTGCCCGCACACGCCCTTGAACGCGTTCCACCGCTCCCCGCTCATCCGCTGACCGCCCCCATTTCCGGCGGACTTCGGGTAGGCGGGCCAGAGCGCCGGTCCGCGCAGGGGGACATGGTGGTGGATGTGCATCCAGGCCAGGTACTCGGCGACGGCGCGCAACGCCCACTCCGGTGCCTTCGGCCAGTAGACGTGGGCCTGGCCGCGGGCCTTCCACTTGGCGTGCAGGTCGGGGTCGCAGGTGCCGACGAGTTCCGCCTGGCAGACGTTCAGCGTGTTCGTCTCGACACCGCCGCGCTTGTTGACCAGCGCGCGCGAGGAGACGTCGATCTCGAAGTGCTGGTACCACTTCAGCTTCCTGGCGGCGAAGTCCGGCACGGCCGTCAGGTTGGGCGCGGCGGAGCCGCCCTGGTAGTCGGGCAGTGAACGCCCTTCGGTGGTGTGCAGAACGACGACGTTGACCTCCATGCGGTCACCGCCGAAGTCGTCCTGGTACCAGTGGTCGCGGTTCGCGCCGGGATAGTGCTGGGGTCCGGTCCTGGTGCTCATGCCTCGCGACTGTGACACGGAACAGGGAAAGGGGCCGGGAGCTCTTCGCTTCCGACCCCTATTCGCCGTTTTCCACCGTATTCAGCCGAACGCTTACGCGTTCTTGATCGCCGAGATGTCGAAGTTCAGCTTGATCTTGTCCGAGACCAGAACGCCGCCCGTCTCCAGCGCCGCGTTCCAGGTCAGGCCCCATGCCGAGCGAAGGATCTCGGCCTTGCCCTCGAAGCCGACACGCTCGTTGCCGAACGGGTCCTTGGCGGCGCCGTTGAACTCCAGGTCGATGCTGAGCGGCTTGGTGACGCCGAGGATGGTCAGGTCACCGGTGATCCGGTAGTCGTCGCCGCCCAGCGCCTCCGCCGAGGTGGCGCGGAAGGTCATCGTCGGGAACTCGTCGGTCTTGAAGAAGTCGGCGGTCTTCAGGTGGCCGTCGCGGTCGGCGGACCCGGTGTCGATGCTGTCCATCGTGACGTCGATGGTGGCGCTGGACTTCGACGGGTCGGTGCCGTCCAGGTGCAGCGAGCCGGTGAAGTCGTTGAACTTGCCCTTGACGTTCGTGACCATCGCGTGGCGCGCGACGAAGCCGAGCGTCGAGTGGGCGGGGTCGATCGAGTAGTCGCCGGTCAGGGCGGCGAGCTCGGGGCTCACCGTGGCGTCGGCGACGGCGGTGACGGTCTCGTCGGTGTTCTTGCGGCCGAAGATACCCATGACGTGCTCCTTGGGGACGGGAAGATCGAGTATGTTTAATCTTCAACGAGGTCAACAGGGACGACCGTAGACCTATTCCGTTCAATGTTCAACATCTTCGGCCCGGTAGGGTCTGCCGGGGTCCGGTTGCCGTGACCGCCGTCCGGACGCTCCGTTTCACTCCGGCGAGGGCATGTGCGCGCCCGGAATGTGAGGCGGGTCTCAGTCCCGGGGTTTGTGTGACCCCTACAAGCCCCATCCCCTCTGAGCAGTCGGAACGGCTGCATGCCCGCCCGGTTCTGTTCAGGGCTACCAGGAAAACGCTCCGGAGACTGTACGGAGTCGACGTCCCTCTTTCCTTGGTGGGCTTCGTAAGGTCACTACATGACCGTTTTGGAAGAGACGACGGGCGAGCCGATCGCAGAGCCTTCGGAACCCACGGATGCGCGCGGCCGCGTGGCCGAGCTGCACCAGATCCGTGCCCAGGCGCTGGCCGGCCCGAGCGAGAAGGCGACCCAGGCGCAGCACGCCAAGGGCAAGCTGACCGCCCGGGAGCGGATCGAGCTGCTCCTCGACCCGGGGTCCTTCCAGGAGGTCGAGCAGCTGCGTCGGCACCGGGCGACCGGATTCGGCCTCGAGGCCAAGAAGCCGTTCACCGACGGTGTGATCACCGGCTGGGGCACGGTGGAGGGCCGTACGGTCTTCGTCTACGCCCATGACTTCCGTATCTTCGGCGGCGCGCTGGGCGAGGCCCACGCCACGAAGATCCACAAGATCATGGACATGGCCATCGCGGCCGGCGCCCCGCTGGTCTCGCTCAACGACGGCGCCGGCGCCCGTATCCAGGAGGGCGTCTCCGCCCTCGCCGGTTACGGCGGCATCTTCCAGCGCAACACCAGGGCGAGCGGGGTGATCCCGCAGATCTCGGTCATGCTGGGCCCCTGTGCGGGCGGCGCGGCCTACAGCCCCGCCCTCACCGATTTCGTCTTCATGGTCCGCGAGACCTCGCAGATGTTCATCACCGGTCCGGACGTGGTCAAGGCCGTCACCGGCGAGGAGATCAGCCAGAACGGCCTCGGCGGCGCCGACGTGCACGCCGAGACCTCCGGTGTCTGTCACTTCGCGTACGACGACGAGGAGACCTGCATCGCGGAGGTCCGCTACCTCCTCTCGCTGCTCCCGCAGAACAACCGTGAGAACCCCCCGCGCACCGAGCCCACCGACCCGGCCGACCGCCGCGGCGACGTCCTGCTCGACCTGGTCCCGGCGGACGGCAACCGTCCGTACGACATGACCAAGGTCATCGAGGAGATCGTCGACGACGGCGAGTACGTGGAGATCCACGAACGCTGGGCCCGCAACATCATCTGCGCGCTGGCCCGGCTCGACGGCCAGGTCGTCGGCATCGTGGCCAACCAGCCGCAGGCCCTCGCCGGTGTCCTGGACATCGAGGCGTCGGAAAAAGCTGCACGCTTTGTCCAGATGTGTGACGCTTTCAATATCCCGATCGTCACCTTCCTGGACGTCCCTGGATTCCTCCCGGGCGTCGACCAGGAGCACGGCGGAATCATCCGGCACGGAGCGAAGCTGCTCTACGCCTACTGCAACGCGACCGTGCCGCGTATCTCCCTGATCCTGCGCAAGGCCTACGGAGGTGCCTACATCGTCATGGACAGCCAGTCCATCGGCGCCGACCTCACCTACGCCTGGCCGACGAACGAGATCGCCGTGATGGGCGCCGAAGGTGCCGCCAACGTCATCTTCCGGCGTCAGATCGCCGAGGCCGAGGACCCCGAGGCCATGCGGGCCCGCATGGTCAAGGAGTACAAGTCCGAGCTGATGCACCCGTACTACGCGGCGGAACGCGGACTGGTCGACGACGTCATCGACCCGGCCGAGACCCGTGAGGTCCTCATCAGGTCGCTGGCCATGCTCCAGTCGAAGCATGCGGACCTGCCCTCGCGCAAGCACGGCAACCCCCCGCAGTAACCCGGCAGATCCCACGGCTAACCCACTGGATCCCCTGCGGAAACCTCATCCACGGAGACTTGCACCCATGAACGCTCCCGACATCCGCGTCGAAAAGGGCCACGCCGAGCCCGAGGAAGTCGCCGCCATCACGGCGATCCTCCTGGCCCGCGCGGCCGCCCAGTCGTCCCCCACCGAGACCCACCGAGGCCGCCCCAAGGCCGGCTGGCGCCGCCTGGAGCGCGAGGGCGGCTTCCGCGCCCCGCACAGCTGGCACTAGGCACCGCGCCGCTCCCAGCCGCTTCACCGTACGAAGAAGGGGCCCCTCTCGCCGAGAGGGGCCCCTTCTTCGTGTTCCTCGTGCGTGTGGCGCAGACCCGGCCGAACACGTGGGCGGCCCCTCCCGAACCGGGAGGGGCCGCCCACCTGTCACTCCGTCGGCCTACCGCAGGCGGGCCATCAACGCGTGCTCCACGAGCGTGATCAGCGCCGACTTGGCGTCCGCGCGGTGGCGGGCGTCGGTCGTGATGATCGGGGTGTCGGGACCGATCTGCAGGGCCTCGCGGACCTCGTCCGGCTGGTAGGGCTGCGAGCCGTCGAAGCCGTTGAGGGCGACGACGAACGGCAGGCCGCTGTTCTCGAAGTAGTCGACCGCCGGGAAGCAGTCGGCGAGACGGCGGGTGTCCACGAGCACGATCGCGCCGATCGCGCCGCGCACCAGGTCGTCCCACATGAACCAGAACCGGTCCTGGCCCGGCGTACCGAACAGGTACAGGATCAGGTCCTGGTCCAGGGTGATACGGCCGAAGTCCATGGCCACCGTGGTGGTGGTCTTGTCCCCGGTGTGGGTCAGGTCGTCGATCCCCGCCGACGCGGACGTCATGACGGCCTCGGTGCGCAGCGGGTTGATCTCCGAGACAGCCCCGACGAACGTGGTCTTGCCCACGCCGAAGCCGCCCGCCACCACGATCTTCGCGGAAGTGGTGGAGCGGGACGGACCCCCGCTAGAGCTTGCGAAGTCCACTGAGCACCCTTTCGAGCAGTGTCACGTCTGGCTGGCCGCCGGCGCTCTCGTCGCCGCCGGGCTGATGGATGGCGACCAGTCCCGCCTCCGCCAAGTCGGCGACGAGGATCCTGGCCACGCCGAGAGGGATGGTCAGCAGTGCCGAGATCTCGGCGACCGACTTGATCTCTCGGCAGAGGTTGCAGATCCGCTGATGCTCGGGCAGTTGGCCCTGCATCTGGTGCGGCTGCGCAGTGGTGTGCACCAGCGCCTCGATGGCGAGCTGGTAACGCGGGCGGGTCCGGCCACCGGTCATGGCGTACGGACGCACCAGCGGGTTGTTCGACGCCCCTGCGGGCGCCGGCTCCGGGGTGCGGCGGTGCGGCTGTACGGGCTGGATGCGCGGGGCCGACGGCTGGTCGTACGGTGACGGCCCGGGACCCTGCGGACCCTGGGGCGTGTACGGCCGCTGCTGGCTGGGCGCGGAGGGGAAGTTGTAACGGTTCGGGTTCTGGGAACCGTCGCCCTGGCCCTGGGCAGGGCCGTACGACCAGTTGCCCGAATTCGATCCGCCTGGGGGTGTTGCCACTCTCTCTCCTCCTCCGATGTGCCTGGCACCCATCACGTGGAAGCCGCGTCCCGAAACCCTACGGCCTCGGGACGCCAAAACGCACCGTTCGTTTGTTAGTTGAGAAGGCTCCCTTGGAGCTCCGCACGAAGGTCAGGGGTCAGGACCGAACCCGCACGGTCCACCAGAAGGGCCATCTCGTACCCAATGAGGCCGATGTCCGCCTCCGGGTGGGCGAGAACCGCGAGCGAGGAACCGTCGGAAATGGACATGAGGAAGAGGAATCCCCGCTCCATCTCCACAACCGTCTGGTTCACGCTGCCTCCCTCGAAGATCCGGGAGGCGCCTGCCGTCAGGGACGTCAGACCGGAGGCGACGGCCGCGAGCTGGTCGGCCCGGTCGCGGGGGAAGCCTTCGGACATCGCCAGAAGGAGTCCGTCGGCGGAGACCACCACGGTGTGGGACACCCCCGGGGTGTTGTCCACGAAGTTGGTGATCACCCAGTTCAGGTTCTGTGCCGCCTGGCTCATCGGGCTCACACTAACGCTCCTGGTTGTAGGTGCTGTCAGGACCGAGGCCCTGGCCGTTCGTTTCACTGCTGCCTGCGTTGCGTCCGCGCTGGACGCCCCGACGCAGGTTGCTCAACCTGCCACGGACGTCCTCCGGGGCGCGGGAGACCTGAGGGCCTCCCTGGGGAGTGGTCTCGGCGGCGCCCTCGATCAGATTGGCCTTGGGCACCCGCCGCGGCAGGCCGGAGGAGGTGACCCCGCCCGCCTTGGGCTTCTTCAGAGCGGAGGCCTGCTGCCAGCGCTCGTCGTTGGCCGAGCGCCAGGAGTCGCCGCCGCCGTTGCTCTCCGCGGGGGAGGCCGTCGGCTCCTGCTTCGCGGGCCGGGCGCCGTTCGCACCGCTTGCGGCGGAGCCGCGGCGGGGGAGACCGGCGTCGGTCAGCGCGTGGGAGGCGGAGGAGGACGGTCCCGGACGGTCGAAGCCTACGCGGTTCTGCTCACCCGCGTCAGCGGCCTGCGTGGATTCCGGTTCCGGAGCGTACTGGTCCTGGTAGCCGTTCTGGTAACCGTTCGTGTGGCCGTTCTGCTGGGGCCAGTCGTCCTGGTAGGACTGCTGCTCCTGGTACGGCTGGAAGCCCTCGGACGCGGCGGCCGGGGCCGCCGGACGCTCCTCCCGGCCGGGCTCCGCATACGCGGGGTCCGGGTAGCCGCCGTTCGACGTGAAGCCGTCGCCCTGCGGAAGGCCGCCGTTGCCGGAGAACGACTCGCCCTGCGGCGTGCCACCGTTCGGCGCGAAGTACTGGTCGTCGTACGCCGGGCGCTGCTGCTCCTCGTACGACGTCTGCTGGTCGAACGCCGCCGGCTGCTCGGCGTACCCGGTCGCACCGTTGTCGTAGCCGGCCCCGGCACCCTGCTGGGCGGGGTCGTAGCCGTTCTGCCCGGCGTCGTACGACTGCTGCTGACGGGGCGCGTCGAAGCCATCGGCCGACTGCTGCTGCCCGGTCGGCTGGCCCGGCTGACCCGGCTGGGTCTCCAGGGCCGCACGGCGCTCCTCGCGCATCAGCGAGCGGCCCACCGGGTCCAGGTCGCGGATGTCGTCGGGGACCTCGTACTGGCTGTCGTCGAAGCCGAGCTCCGCGGCGGTGCGCATCGGCAGACCGTTGTTGAAGTCCTCGCCGCCACCGCCGTAGTTCTGCTCCGGGATGATCTGCGAGACGGTGAACTCGTCGCGGGGCTGCTGCTCGCCACCGCCACCGTGGGTGATGGCGTCCGGGAGCATGACCAGCGAGGTGGTGCCGGCCTGCTCGCCCGAGGGGCGCAGCTGGACGCGGATACCGTGCCGGTCGGACAGCCGGCCGACCACGAACAGGCCCATGCGCTGCGAGATCGCGGCGTCCACCGTCGGCGGGTTGGCCAGCTTGTGGTTGATGTCCGCGAAGTCCTCGGCGGTGAGACCGATGCCCTTGTCGTGGATCTCGATCATGACCCGGCCGTCGGGGAGACGGGTGGCCGTGACGCGCACCTTGGTCTGCGGGGAGGAGAACGTGGTCGCGTTCTCCAGAAGCTCGGCGAGCAGGTGCACGAGGTCGGTCACGGCACGGCCGTGGATCTCGGCCTCGGGTACGCCGGACAGCTCGATGCGCTCGTACTGCTCCACCTCGGAGGAGGCGGCGCGCAGCACGTCGACCAGCGGGACCGGCTGGTCCCAGCGGCGGCCGGGCTCCTCGCCGGCGAGGACCAGGAGGTTCTCGCCGTTGCGGCGCATACGGGTGGCGAGGTGGTCCAGACGGAAGAGGTTCTCCAACTGGTCCGGGTCGGCCTCGTTGTTCTCCAGGTCGGTGATCAGGGTCAGCTGACCCTCGATCAGGGACTGGTTGCGGCGCGAGAGGTTGGTGAAGATCGCGTTGATGTTGCCCCGGAGCAGAGCCTGCTCGGCGGCCAGTCGGACGGCCTCGCGGTGGACCTGGTCGAAGGCGCGGGCGACCTCGCCGATCTCGTCCCTGGTGTTGATGGGGATCGGCTGGACACGGGTGTCCACCCGGCCAGGGTCGGTGCGCGAGAGCTGGTCGACCAGCATCGGCAGCCGCTGCTCGGCGATGCCGAAGGCGGCGTTGCGCAGCTGGCGCATGGCCTGGCTCATCTGGCGGGCCATGAGACTGGCGACGATGAACGCGGCGAGCAGGGCGATGATGACGATGGCGCCGTTGATGATGGCGTCGCGCTGCGCGTCGGAGGCGATCTCACCGGCGTCGGTGACCGCGCGGTCGATGAGTTCGCTCTCGACCTGGCTGTAGCCCTCGAACTTCAGCGTCGCTGCCGTCATCCAGGCCTGGGCGGTGACGCCCTGCTCGGCGAGCTTCGACGGAGACTGCCCGCTGGCGATCGCCTGGATCATCTTGTCCATGGTCGGCGGAGCGGTGAACTCCTCGCCCTCGGCCTCGGCCTTGGCCTTCGCGTCGGCGGCCTGCTGCGCGCCCTCCTCGGTCTTCTCCTTCATGACCTCGGTGAGCCGCGCGGCGTCCTCGGTGGTGCCACCGGAGACGTACTCCTGCTGGGCGATGCCCTCGAGGTAGGCGTACGAGGTGAAGGCGGTGAGCTGCTGCCGGAAGACCGTCTCGTCGGGGCTGGGCCGGACCAGCAGGTGCATGCCGATCGCGCGCTGGAGGGACTCGGCGCCCTTGGCCAGGGCGACCGCGTAGACGGTACGGCCGTAGGCGGTGATGTTCCCGGTGCCGAGGCCGAGCTCGTTGGAGAACTCCATCAGCAGGTGCTCGACCGCGACGTAACCCTCTTCGGTCTTCACCGGGTCCAGGGCCTTGGTGTAGGCGGCGGCGCGAATCTTCGTCAGAGTCGGCTCGGCCTCCTCCACCAGCTTCAGGCGGCGCTTGAGGCCTTCCTTGTCCGGCATCCCGGCGACCTCGTCGTGGAAGGCGGTGGCCTTCGCGTCGGTCGTGGCGCGGGCCGCCTTGACGTTGGAGTCGTCCTTCTTGGACTGGAGCAGCGGCTGGGCGCTGATGTCCCGCTCGTTCAGCAGGGCCTCGGCGTACTCGCCGGCGGCGGCCACGATCTTCGCCGTCTTCTCGGCGTCGCGGGCCTCCTGCCAGGTGTCGATCGAGTTCTTCACCTGGAAGCCGCCCATGACCAGGCCGACCACCACGGGTATGAGCAGGATCGCGTTCAGCCGGGTGGGCACCCGCCAGTTCCGCGGGGAGAGGCGGCCGCCGCTCTTCGCGGGGGCGGACGCCGGCTCCGAACCGGGCACAGGGGCGGGCGCCGCTCCGCGCGGCGGCGGGGTGAAGTTGCCCCGGGCCGCCGGCTCGGGACTTTGCTTGCTTCGCCTCACTCGACCAACAACCTCTCGGCGGTCGGCACCTTCGTCGTGCCGCAGTGTCTCAGAGCCCGGTCAGCCATCGACCATCAGTACGTCATTGACTATTGGGCAGTTCAGGCATTCCAGCACGACGACCAGCGCTCTTCCAAACATGGGAAAGCGCTGGTTCGATGTGATGTAAGCCCCAGATAAAACGGTCAAACAGAACGAGCCCCGCCAAAAGGCGGGGCTTTCGTGCGCGCAGCGAGACCAAGCGACCGCGACGCGTGTCGGTACCTGTGGATTCCACTGCCGAAACGTTATGAACACCGGAGCCGACCGTGTCAAAGGCCACAGTCGGCTCCAGAGCGTCTACGACAACCGCCGTACGGCACCGGGTGCTTGAAATTACCGCAGTCGCGCCATGAGCGCGTGCTCGACCAGCGTGATCAGCGCACTCTTGGCATCCGAGCGGTGCCGGGCGTCCGTCGTGATGATCGGGGTGTCCGGTCCGATCTGGAGCGCCTCGCGCACCTCTTCGGGCTGGTAGGGCTGCGAGCCGTCGAAGCCGTTGAGGGCGACGACGAACGGCAGGCCGCTGTTCTCGAAGTAGTCGACCGCCGGGAAGCAGTCGGCGAGACGGCGGGTGTCCACGAGCACGATCGCGCCGATCGCGCCGCGCACCAGGTCGTCCCACATGAACCAGAACCGGTCCTGGCCCGGCGTACCGAACAGGTACAGGATCAGGTCCTGGTCGAGCGTGATACGGCCGAAGTCCATGGCCACCGTGGTGGTGGTCTTGTCCCCGGTGTGGGTCAGGTCGTCGATGCCCGCGCTCGCGGACGTCATGACGGCCTCCGTGCGCAGCGGGTTGATCTCGGAGACGGCGCCCACGAACGTGGTCTTGCCCACGCCGAAGCCGCCCGCCACCACGATCTTCGCGGAGGTGGTGGCCCGCCCCCCGTCAGAGCTTGCGAAGTCCACTGAGCACCCTTTCGAGCAGCGTCACGTCCGGAGCGCCGCCGTTGTTCTCGTCGCCGCCCGGCTGGTGGATGGCCACCAGTCCGGCTTCGGCGAGGTCCGCGACCAGGATCCGCGCCACCCCGAGCGGCATGGCCAGGAGAGCCGAGACCTCCGCGACCGACTTCACCTCGCGGCACAGATGGCAGATGCGCTGGTGCTCCGGGAGCAGCCCCATGAGCGCTGCCGGGTCGGCCGTGGTGCTGATCAGCGCCTCGATGGCGAGCTGATAGCGCGGCCGCGTCCGACCGCCGGTCATCGCGTACGGACGCACCAGCGGCTGGTCGCCCTCGTCCCCGTACGGCTCCGCGTACGGATCATGATGGGCGGTGGGCGGGGTCATGGATCCTCCGGGCGGGACAGCATTCGCGGTCAGTCGTGCCGTCCGTCGAGGCCGGTGGGGGGATTGTGTCGGCCGGACGGTGATTTCGTGAGGTGGGTAGTGCTGGGGCGGGTCAGTGGAGCAGACTGCCCTGGAGTTCGGCGCGCAGGTCGGGCGTGAGGACCGCGCCCGCGCGGTCCACAAGGAGCGTCATCTCGTAGCCGACGAGGCCGATGTCGCACTCGGGGTGCGCGAGAACGGCGAGCGACGAGCCGTCCGAGACGGACATGAGGAAGAGGAACCCTCGTTCCATCTCGACGACGGTCTGCGCGACGCTGCCGCCTTCGAAGATCCGGGAGGCGCCGGCCGTCAGCGAGGTCAGCCCCGACGCGACGGCCGCCAACTGGTCGGCCCTGTCGCGCGGGAAGCCCTCGGACATCGCGAGCAGGAGCCCGTCGGCGGACACGACAACGGTGTGGGACACCCCAGGGGTGTTGTCCACGAAGTTGGTGATCAACCAGTTCAGGTTCTGTGCCGCCTGGCTCATCTGACTCAACTAACGCTCCTGCTGGTGAGTGGGGCTCGGGAAACTGCCGGTCTGACCGTTGCCGGCCTGACGACCCTGCGCGATGCCCCGACGGAGATTGGTCAGCCGTCCGCGTACGTCGTCAGGCGCACGCGAGACCTGCGGACCGGGTTGGTGCTGTTGCTGCTGAGCCGTGCCCGGGACGAGGTTCGCCCTGGGCACCCGGCGCGGCAGGCCGGACGTGGTGACGCCGCCCGCGGCCGGTTGCCTGACCCGCTCGGCCTGCCGGACGAGTTCGTCGTTCGGCGAGGTGCGCCAGGAGGCATTGGCGGCGGGACGCTGGGGTGCAGCCGGAGCCTGCGGCTCCTGGTGCTGCTGTTGCTGCGGAGCCTGGGCCGCACCGCCCGCCTGCTGACCGTGGAACCAGTTGGTCTCCAGCGTGTCGTAGAGCGGGGTGCGCCCGTCACCGGGACCCGAGGCCGGCGGCAGTGCCTCCGGCTCCGGACGCCCGACGGGACGCTGCGGGCCCGACGGCTGCGCCGGGGTGCCGTAGCCGCCGGACTGCGGAGCGGCGAACTGGCCGGTGGACGAGGGGTCCTGGCGGCCGGGCAGCGAGTGCTGACCGGTCGAGGAACCGTCGTAGCCGGGTGCGGCGAACTGGCCGGTGGAGCCGTTGTCGTACGCCTGCGGAGCGAACTGGTTCGGGGCCGCGGAGCCGTTCTGACCGCCCGGGGTACCGAAGACGTCGGACCGGGTGAAGCCGTTCTCGTCCTGCTGGCCGCCGGTACCGGGGCGCTGGAACTGCGCCGGGTCCGGCCGGCCGTTGGTGCCCGGACGCTGGAACTGGCCGGTGTCCTGCCGTCCGCCCTGACCCGTCTGGGGGTTGCCCACGGCCGGGAACTGGCCGGTGCTGTGGAGACCGTTCGCGACGGGACGGCCGAAGTCGGCGGGGCCCGCCGGGCTCTGGCGGTCGTCGGTGCGCGGGATCGCCGGTATCTCGGCGGTGGCGCCGGGACCCTGGCGGTCGTCGATGCGCGGCATGCGCGACGTCTGGGCGACGTCCGGCTCCTCGTGACCGCGCGGGGCGTCCAGCGGGCTGCGGGGGACCGGCGGCTGGGCGTTCTCGTCGCCCCAGGAGGTCACCCGCGGCTGCGGGTTGCCGCCCGGCAGCTCGGCGCGCGGACCACCGCGCGGCGGCAGCTGCGGCTGACGGCCGCGGCCACCCTGATCGGCCTTGTTGCCCCGCTGCTGGGTCGGACGTCCGCCGAACATGTCCACACCCTGGGAGGCCGTACCGGCCGCCTGGAGACCCTGCGGCGCGCCCGGAGCCTGACCGCCGAAGCCGGAACCCGCACCGGCCGGAGCCGGTCGGCCCTGCTGGGGGGAGGCCGGCGGCTGCTGCGGTCCGCGCGGCTGCTGACCACCGGGGCGGCCACCGCCGTCACGGCCGGGCAGCGCGGCCCGGGGACCCTGACCGGGGGCGAGCCGGCCGCCGGTGCCGGGACCGGAGCCGAGGGCCCCGCCCTGCGAACCGTTCTGCGAGCCGTTCTGGCGACGCGCGGCGGCGACGCCCGCGGCGGCCTGCGCGGCGGCGGGACCACCCGCGACGCTGCCCTGGCCGGGCTTGGGCTGAGGCTTCTTGCCGCCCTGGGCGACGTCCACGGGCAGCATGACCAGCGCGGTCGTGCCACCGGAGTCGGAGGGACGCAGCTGGATGCGGATGCCGTGCCGCTGGGACAGCCGGCCGACCACGAACAGACCCATGCGTCGGGAGACCGACACGTCCACGGTGGGCGGCGAGGCGAGCCGCTCGTTGATCGCGGCGAGGTCCTCGGGGGAGAGGCCGATACCGGTGTCGTGGATCTCGATCAGGACACGGCCGTCGGGCAGCGCGTGACCGGTGACCTTGACCTTCGTCTGCGGGGAGGAGAACGAGGTGGCGTTCTCGAGCAGCTCGGCGAGGAGGTGCACGAGGTCGTTGACGACCCGGCCGGCCACTTCGGTGGTCGGCACGGAGGCCAGTTCGATGCGCTCGTACTGCTCCACCTCGGACGCGGCGGCGCGGAGCACGTCGACCAGCGGGACCGGACGGGTCCAGCGACGGCCGGGCTCCTCACCCGCGAGGACGAGGAGGTTCTCACCGTTACGGCGCATGCGGGTCGCGAGGTGGTCGAGCTTGAAGAGCGAGGACAGCTGGTCCGGGTCGGCCTCGCGGGACTCCAGTTCGGAGATGAGCGAGAGCTGACGCTGGATGAGGCCCTGGGAGCGGCGCGAGAGGTTGGTGAACATCGCGTTGACGTTGCCCCGGAGCAGGGCCTGCTCGGCGGCGAGGCGGACCGCCTCGCGGTGCACGTCGTCGAAGGCCGCGGCCACCTGGCCGATCTCGTCCCGGGAGTGCACACCGACCGACTCCACGGACGTGTCGACGTCCTGCGGGTCGGACTCGGACAGCTGCTTGACCAGCTCGGGCAGCCGGTCCTGGGCGACCTTGGTGGCGGTCTCCTGGAGGCGGCGCAGCGAACGGATCATGG
Source organism: Streptomyces sp. NBC_00080 (assembly GCF_045041255.1). Classification (NCBI taxonomy): domain Bacteria; kingdom Bacillati; phylum Actinomycetota; class Actinomycetes; order Kitasatosporales; family Streptomycetaceae; genus Streptomyces; species Streptomyces sp. NBC_00080. The sequence continues at coordinate 2,940,309 of NZ_CP108235.1, read as the reverse complement.
ACCGGGCGACGACGAACGCGCCGACCAGCGAGACACCCAGCACGAGCAGGATGAGCGCACCGGAGATGATCGCTTCGCGCTCCGACTCGGCGCGCAGCTCACGCGCCTTCTGCTCCATGTTCTCGAGCAGCGTGAGCTCGATGTTGTTCATCTGCTTGATCTTGGTGGAGCTGGCGTCGAGCCAGTCCTGGTACGACTGCTTGTCCAGCGACTCCAGACCGCTGGAGGAGCTGAGCGCCCGGGTGGCGTAGGTGTCGGCGTCCTCGATGACCGGGTTGCCCTGCTCGATCGGCTTCAGCAGCTCCTCGGCGCCCCCGTCGCCGTAGATGCTGCGGAAACTCGCGAGTTCGGAGTCCTGGTTCTCGAGTCCGGCCTCGGCGTACTGCCGGTCGTTCTCGGAGAGGTCGCCGTAGACGGTGTTGCCCACCGGCAGCGCCGCCGCGAGCACGGCGCGCTGGACGGAGGCGTACTCCTTGGCGGAGGAGAAGGCGGCCAGCGCACGCGTGCGCTGGATCATCTCCGGGTTGCTCGTGGCCTGCGCCATGTCCTGGGACAGGTCGAGCAGGCTGGTGATGAGGCGGTGGTAGGCCTCCACCGTCTGGGTGGAGTTGCCCTTCTCCGCGTAGGCCGTCGAACGGACCTTGGCGAGGTTGCCCAGGTCGCTCAGCAGACCGACGAGGCTGTCCCGGACACCCTGGAGGTTGCCGTCCGCGGTGGCGCCGTCGATCTCCTCCGACGAGTCCTGGAAGGCGCTCAGCGCGCGGTCCGTCTTCTCGCGCAGGCCCTTGATACCGGGGTCGGTCGCCTTGCCGTTGTGCGCCAGCGGGCCGGCCGAGCGGTCGCGCTCGTCCTGGAGCGCGTCGGCCAGGTCGGTGGCCTGCTTGGTCATGTCCGTCAGCAGCTTCATGTTGTCGAGCTGCTGGATGTCGTCCATCGACTGGTTGATGCGCAGCGCGCCCAGCGAGGTGGCCGCGACCACGGGCAGGGTCAGCAGCGCCACCAGACGCGTGGAGATGCGCCAGTTGCGCAGTGCCACCCGCGGGCCGGGGCCGCTGGGGCCGGTCGGCGGCTTCGTCGGAGCCGGGGGAGGAGTAGTCGCCGACGCGGACGCACCGGGTCGCCCGGAGCGCTCACCGCCGTCGCCGGACGGATTGGGGCCCTGGTTCTGGGCGTGCTGGGGCGAGGAGCCGACTGCCATCGGGCCAGTCCCGCCGTGCGGCTCCGGCTCGGCCGAAGCGCTGCCATCCCTCTTGAAACGTCCCTGCACTAGCGTCGCAACCTCTGGACCAGGCGCCCCTCCGCGCGAACGGAAGGACGGTGTCGGCGTGTTGGCGGGCGTCCTGAATACGCCCGCCAATTGGTCGTGAGTACCGGCGCTGGCTCCCCCTGTCCTCGCCGCCACCGGGCGCGCTGGGCGCCCTCTGTGCGCCGGCTCGATCCCGCGGCGGTCCGAGGAATTCCAGCACAGTGCAGGATCTCCAACAAGGCCCGTTGGCCAGGCTGTGACATCCGTGACACGACGTGAGGGTCAAGTTACGGGATGTAGAAAATGATCCCACGTAAGGCGGACATAAGGGTGGGAAGGGGTGGCGACCGGGGGGTGTCCCAGTCGCCATGATCAGGAGCGGAATGAGCGCTTCAGGTGACAAATGTCCGTTTGGTGTAGGTCACCGGGCAGTCGGAAATGACCGCTTTGCCCCTTGATTCGTGAGCAAACTCACACGCTGATCATGCGACCTTCACGTCTTCACCGGGAATCGCGTGTTTAGCCTGACGCTTTACAGGGATGACGCATCCGACAAACCGCGTCCGTGCGGAGGCCCTTGAGGGCTTCCCGGACGCCCGGACACGACAGGGTCACGTACAACAGTGAAGACGACGACGATGTTCCACAAGATCGCCAACCCCCGCCGCACGACCCTGGCGCACCTCACGGACGCCGACGAACTCCAGCTCCCCGAGCAGCAGGAGCACTCCGTCGAACTTCCCGCCCAGACTGCGAACCCCAAGCGCACCATCCTTATGGAGGTGCCGGTGGCGGCCTCCGTCGCGGAGTAGATCTTCACGCGGAGATACGGGCACCGGCCGCCGAATGCTCAAGGCGGCCACCCACGGATGTCAAGGGCGTCCCCGGCCGGGGGCGCCCTTCCGCGTTAGCCTGGGGCGTCACACTCCAGCCAGCTCAGTCAAGGGGCCAACCAACCCGTGCGCATCGCCAGGTTCTCCATCGACGGGAACGTCGCCTTCGGCGCGGTCGAGGGCGACAAGCCGGACGAGCTCGTCCTCGACATCATCAAGGGCATCCCGTTCACGGACTTCGAGCTCTCCGGCACCAAGGTGCCGCTGAGCAAGGTCCGGCTGCTCCCGCCCGTCCTGCCCAACAAGGTCGTGGCCTTCGGCCGCAACTACGCCGAGCACGCGCGCGAGCTGGGCAACGAGGTGCCGGACGCCCCGTTCGCCTTCTTCAAGCCGTCCACCTCGGTGATCGGTCCCGGCGACGCCATCCAGTACCCGGCCTTCTCCGAGGAGGTCCATCACGAGGCCGAGCTCGCCGTGGTCATCGGCCGGCTCTGCCGCGAGGTCCCCCGGGAGCGCGTCAAGGACGTGATCTTCGGCTACACCTGCGCGAACGACGTCACCGCCCGCGACGTCCAGAAGCGCGAGAAGCAGTGGGCCCGGGCCAAGGGCTTCGACACCTCGTGCCCGCTGGGCCCCTGGGTGGAGACCGGCCTGGACCTCGAGACCGCGGGCGACCTCACCGTCCAGCTGACGGTCAACGGGCAGCAGCGGCAGCTCGGCCGCACCAGCGAGATGATCCACTCGATCGAGGATCTGATCGTCAACATCACCGAGGCCATGACGCTGCTCCCCGGCGACGTGATCCTCACGGGCACCCCGGCAGGGGTAGGCCCCCTGGTCGTCGGCGACGAGGTCGCCGTCACCATCGAAGGCATCGGCACTCTCACCAACAAGGTTGTCAAGCGTGGCTAGCGCACCCGGCTCCCCCGTACGCGTCCGTTTCTGTCCCTCGCCCACCGGTAACCCCCACGTGGGCCTGGTCCGCACCGCCCTGTTCAACTGGGCGTTCGCCAAGCACCACCAGGGCACGCTGGTCTTCCGCATCGAGGACACCGACGCGGCCCGTGACTCCGAGGAGTCCTACAACCAGCTCCTGGACTCGCTGCGCTGGCTGGGCTTCGACTGGGACGAGGGCCCCGAGGTCGGCGGCCCGCACGCGCCGTACCGCCAGTCGCAGCGGATGGACCTCTACGCCGACGTCGCCCGCAAGCTCCTCGACGCCGGCCACGCCTACCACTGCTACTGCTCCCAGGAGGAGCTGGACACCCGCCGCGACGCCGCCCGCGCCGCAGGCAGGCCCTCCGGCTACGACGGGCACTGCCGCGACCTCACCGAGGCGCAGGTGGCGGAGTACAAGGCGCAGGGCCGCACCCCGATCGTCCGCTTCCGCATGCCCGACGAGACGATCACCTTCACGGACCTGGTCCGCGGCGAGCTGACGTTCACCCCGGAGAACGTGCCCGACTTCGGCATCGTCCGTGCGAACGGCGCCCCGCTGTACACGCTGGTCAACCCGGTCGACGACGCGCTGATGGAGATCACGCACGTCCTGCGGGGCGAGGACCTGCTCTCCTCCACCCCCCGCCAGATCGCCCTCTACAAGGCGCTGACCGAACTGGGCATCGCCCAGGGCACCCCGCACTTCGGTCACCTGCCGTACGTGATGGGCGAGGGGAACAAGAAGCTGTCGAAGCGGGACCCGGAGTCCTCTCTCAACCTCTACCGCGAGCGCGGCTTCCTCCCCGAGGGTCTGCTCAACTACCTCTCGCTGCTCGGCTGGTCGCTCTCGGCCGACCAGGACATCTTCACCATGGACGAGATGACCGCGGCCTTCGAGATCGCGGACGTCAACCCCAACCCGGCGCGCTTCGACCTGAAGAAGTGCGAGGCGATCAACGCCGACCACATCCGCCTGCTGGACGTGAAGGACTTCACGGAGCGCTGCGCGCCCTGGCTGAAGGCCCCCTACGCCCCCTGGTCCCCGCAGGACTTCGACGAGGCCCGGTGGGAGGCGATCGCCCCGCACGCCCAGACCCGTCTGAAGGTGCTGTCGGAGATCACCGACAACGTCGACTTCCTCTTCCTCCCCGAGCCGGTCTTCGACGAGGCCAGCTGGACGAAGGCGATGAAGGAGGGCAGTGACGCGCTGCTCACGACGGCCCGCGAGAAGCTGGCGGCCGCCGACTGGACCTCGTCCGAGTCCCTGAAGGAGGCCGTCCTGGCCGCCGGCGAGGCGCACGGCCTCAAGCTCGGCAAGGCCCAGGCCCCGGTCCGCGTCGCCGTCACCGGCCGCACGGTCGGCCTGCCGCTCTTCGAGTCCCTGGAGATCCTGGGCAAGGAGAAGACGCTGGCCCGCGTCGACGCGGCCCTGGCGAAGCTCGCCGCATAGCGGCGCGCCCGAGGGGCGGTACCCGGCGACCGGGTGCCGCCCCTTCGGCATCCCCCGGACAGGGCGGCCGCCGCCGCGTTACCGTTGGATCATGAGCATCCTCGCCGTGGTCTGGGACGTGGACGACACCCTGTTCGACTACACGACCGCCGACCGTGAGGGCATGCGGTCCTATCTGACCGCCGAGGGGCTGCTCGACCGGTTCGGTACCGCGGAGGCGGGGCTCGCGCGGTGGCGGGAGGTCACCGAAGAGCACTGGGCCCGCTTCTCGGCGGGCGGGATCACCTTCGAGGACCAGCGCCGGGACCGGGTACGGGCATTCCTGGGCCGCGAGATGGCCGACGCGGAGGCCGACGACTGGCTCCTGCGGTACCACGCGCACTACGAGGCGGCCTGGTCGCTCTTCCCGGACGTCCTGCCCGTGCTCGACGACCTCGCCGCCAGCCACCGCCACGCCGTGCTCTCCAACTCCAGCATCCACGTCCAGGACCACAAGCTGCGCACCCTCGGCGTCCACGACCGTTTCGAGGTCATCCTGTGCGCGGCGGAACTCGGCGTCTCCAAGCCGGAGGCCGGCGCCTTCCTCGCGGCGTGCGAGGCCCTGTCGCTGGCCCCGCACCAGGTGGCCTACGTCGGTGACCACCCGGAGATCGACGGCCGGGGCGCCGCCGACGCCGGCCTGCTCTCCGTGTGGATCGACCGCTACGGCGCGGCCACCGTCGAGCTCCCCTCCGGACGCCACCGGATCGTCTCGCTCGCCGAACTGCCCGCGATCCTCGGCCCCGATACCCGTTTTGGAGCCCGGTCCACCTTCAGGTAATGTTCTTCCTGCGCCGCCGGGGAGCGGGCCGAAAGGCCGGAACCGGAGGAGCAACGCTAGAACAAGAACCCCTGTGGGGCTTGCGTTCCAGTGGCCTATGGTGTAATTGGCAGCACGACTGATTCTGGTTCAGTTAGTCTTGGTTCGAGTCCAGGTAGGCCAGCTCGCAGAGCTTATCTGCGCCTGTGGAGATCTACTCCACGAAGCCCCCGTTGTGTAGCGGCCTAGCACGCTGCCCTCTCAAGGCAGTAGCGCCGGTTCGAATCCGGTCGGGGGTACAGATCCTTCCCGCGAGGAGAGCTCGGGTAGCTCCCTCTCACCTCGATGCAGGATCGCTAGGGCCCCCGTTGTGTAGCGGCCTAGCACGCCGCCCTCTCAAGGCGGTAGCGCCGGTTCGAATCCGGTCGGGGGTACGATTTTCATTGAATCACCTTGGTCTATGGTGTAATTGGCAACACTACGGTTTCTGGTACCGTCATTCTAGGTTCGAGTCCTGGTAGACCAGCTCTGATCTGCGGAAACGCATGATGCAGGCCCCCGTTGTGTAGCGGCCTAGCACGCCGCCCTCTCAAGGCGGTAGCGCCGGTTCGAATCCGGTCGGGGGTACGCGATCGGAAAGCCCCTCGCTTCGGCGAGGGGCTTTCCGCGTATCCGGACTCTTTCCGTGTCTCCGGTCTCATGCGAAGCCGTAGCGCCGCGCCGACTCCTCCTCCTGCGCCAGCCGGTGCAGCGCCTGCATCATCGGCTCGACGAGGATCGCGCCCAGCACCGCCGCCTCGATCCGCTCCGGCTCCGACTCCCGGGTCTCCACGAAGTCCAGGTCCAGCACGGCCGCCCGGTGCATCAACCGGGCGTAGGACACGAGGAGTTCGGCGTTCCAGTCGTAGCCGAGCCGGCGCAGTGCGGCCACGGCCACCACCAGCGAGCGGTAGGCGGGGGAGATGGTCGTCAGCTGCCGGGCGTTCGACCAGCCCAGGGTGCCCAGCAGTTCGTCCGCCTCCAGGTGGGCGGCGCGCACGTACTCGTCCTCCGCGTCCGGCTCTGCCACCTGCGGCAGCGCCCACAGGGCCGCGCCGAGTCGGATCGTGCGGCCCAGGGACTCGTCGTCGACATGGCCGAGCACGTCACGGACCGTGGCCACCGGCAGCCCGCCCACCTGGATCATCGCCCGCACCAGACGCAGCCGGCGCAGATGCTCGTCGTCGTACTCGGCGGTCGTGGCGTTCACCTGGCGGCCGGGCGGTACGAGCCCCTCGCGCAGGTAGTACTTGATCGTCGCGGTGGACACACCGCTGCGTTCGCTCAGTTCGGCCAGCCGCATGCCTTGTGCCCTTCATTGGTTAGCGGCACTATCCAAGCATGTCCTTCACCGCCAGCCGGACCACCGCGGACGCCCGGGGAGACGTGGTCGTCCTCCTGATCGGAATGCGCGTCAACCACTTCTGGGCCGTGCACCAGTGGGTGCCGGTCATGCTGGCGATGTTCCGCATGCTTGCGGAGCTGAAGAAGGATCCGGGCCGCGGTCTGCTCTCCCGGGTGCTCCTGACGGCCTCGCCGCGGACGTACTACGTCGTCCAGTACTGGGAGTCCAAGGAGAAGCTGTACGCCTACGCGACCGCGCCCGACGCGTTCCACCACGAGGCCTGGGCGAAGATCAACCGCATGGAACGGGGCGGGAAGGTGCGCGGGCACGTGGGGATCTGGCACGAGACGTACGTCGTGCCGGAGGGGTCGTACGAGGCTATCTACGGGGACATGCCGGCGTTCGGCCTCGCGGCGGCGCACGGGCAGGTTCCGCTGGCGGAGCGGGGGCGGTACGCGAAGGACCGTTTCTCGTACCGGTCCGCGCCGTAAGGGCTTTTGCCGTTCGGCGTTTGCCGTTCGTCGGTGCGGGTCCGTCGTGGCTTGTCGCGCCCGCGCGGCGGAGTCGCACATCGGCACGGCCCCGTACTTCCGGGGTGGGTGATCTTGCCGTACGGGAAAGGGCTGCCGCGGCGTTGAGGCCGCCCTTTCCCGTACGGCGTCAGCCGGTGCGGCGCAGGGCCTCCGAGAGGCGGCCGGCCGCGTCGATGACCGCCTGGGCGTGCATGCGGCCGGGGTGGCGGGTCAGGCGCTCGATGGGGCCGGAGACGGAGACGGCGGCCACCACGCGGTTGGAGGGGCCGCGGACGGGAGCCGACACGGACGCGACGCCCGGCTCGCGCTCACCGATGGACTGGGCCCAGCCGCGGCGCCGCACGCCCGACAGGGCCGTCGCCGTGAAGCGGGCGCCCTGGAGGCCGCGGTGCAGGCGCTCGGGTTCCTCCCAGGCCATCAGGATCTGGGCCGAGGAACCGGCCTTCATCGTCAGCGTGGAACCGACCGGGACCGTGTCCCGCAGGCCGGACAGGCGCTCCGCCGCGGCCACGCAGATGCGCATGTCCCCTTGGCGGCGGTAGAGCTGTGCGCTCTCGCCCGTGATGTCACGCAGATGCGTCAGCACCGGGCCGGCGGTCGCGAGGAGGCGGTCCTCGCCGGCGGCCGCGGCCAGCTCGGCCAGGCGGGGGCCGAGGATGAAACGGCCCTGCATGTCGCGCGCCACCATACGGTGGTGTTCCAAAGCCACGGCAAGCCGGTGAGCCGTGGGTCGTGCGAGTCCGGTGGCAGCGACCAAGCCTGCGAGGGTGGCCGGACCGGACTCCAGGGCGCTCAGGACAAGGGCTGCCTTGTCCAGAACGCCGACGCCGCTACTGTTGTCCATGCAACGATACTCCCGTCTCACTCTGTGAAACGCAAGTTCATTTTTCCGTGAGACGCGCAACCCTTGGACGCATGGTGGCCCGCGGACCAACGGGCCTGGCGGCGGGTGCCCGGGAACAGGGGCAACGGGCGTCGCCTCCACAAGATCTCTAGTTGGGCCGGTGCGTCATTGCCGGCCGGAGGGAAAGCGATGGGTAGGACACTCGCGGAGAAGGTCTGGGACGACCACGTCGTCCGGCGCGCCGAGGGCGAGCCCGACCTCCTCTTCATCGATCTGCATCTCCTGCACGAGGTGACCAGCCCGCAGGCCTTCGACGGGCTGCGGCAGAACGGCCGCCCGGTGCGCCGTCTCGACCTCACCATCGCGACCGAGGACCACAACACCCCGACCCTCGACATCGACAAGCCGATCGCCGACCCGGTCTCGCGCGCCCAGCTGGAGACGCTGCGCAAGAACTGCGCCGACTTCGGTGTGCGGCTGCATCCGCTCGGCGACGTCGAGCAGGGCGTCGTGCACGTCGTCGGCCCGCAGCTGGGTCTGACCCAGCCCGGCACCACCGTCGTCTGCGGCGACTCGCACACTTCCACGCACGGCGCGTTCGGCGCGCTGGCGTTCGGCATCGGCACCTCGCAGGTCGAGCACGTGCTGGCCACCCAGACGCTGCCGCTGGCCCGCCCCAAGACCATGGCGATCACGGTCGAGGGCGAGCTGGCCGACGGTGTGACCGCCAAGGACCTGATCCTGGCGATCATCGCCAAGATCGGTACCGGCGGCGGCCAGGGCTACATCCTGGAGTACCGGGGTTCCGCCATCGAGAAGCTCTCGATGGAGGCCCGGATGACCATCTGCAACATGTCGATCGAGGCCGGCGCCCGTGCGGGCATGATCGCCCCCGACGAGACCACCTTCGCCTACATCCAGGGCCGCGACCACGCCCCCGAGGGCGCGGACTGGGACGCGGCGGTCGAGTACTGGAAGACGCTGAAGACGGACGCGGACGCCGAGTTCGACGCCGAGGTCGTCATCGACGGCGCCGCGCTGTCGCCGTTCGTCACCTGGGGCACCAACCCCGGTCAGGGCGCGCCGCTTTCGGCGTCCGTCCCCGACCCGGCTTCGTACGAAGACGCTTCGGAGCGCCTCGCCGCCGAAAAGGCCCTGGAATACATGGGGTTGGAGGCCGGGCAGCCGCTGCGCTCCATCAACGTGGACACCGTGTTCGTAGGTTCGTGCACCAACGGTCGGATCGAGGACCTGCGGGCCGCCGCCGCCATCGTCGAGGGCCGCAAAGTCGCCGACGGCGTACGGATGCTGGTCGTCCCCGGTTCGGTGCGGGTCGGTCTCCAGGCCGTCTCCGAGGGGCTGGACGTCGTCTTCAAGGACGCCGGCGCCGAATGGCGGCACGCGGGCTGCTCGATGTGCCTCGGCATGAACCCCGACCAGCTGGCCCCGGGTGAGCGCTCGGCGTCCACCTCCAACCGCAACTTCGAGGGCCGGCAGGGCAAGGGCGGACGCACGCACCTGGTGTCGCCGCAGGTCGCGGCCGCCACGGCCGTCCTGGGCCACCTGGCCTCCCCGGCCGACCTGTCCGACGCCGAGACCCGTACGCCCGCTGGAGTCTGATCAGTCATGGAAGCATTCATCTCGCATACCGGCCGGGCCGTCCCGCTGCGTCGCTCCAACGTCGACACCGACCAGATCATCCCTGCTCACTGGCTCAAGAAGGTCACGCGGGACGGGTTCGAGGACGGGCTGTTCGAGGCCTGGCGCAAGGACGAGACCTTCATCCTCAACCGCCCCGAGCGGCAGGGCGCGAGCGTGCTGGTCGCCGGCCCCGACTTCGGCACCGGTTCCTCCCGTGAGCACGCCGTCTGGGCACTGCAGAACTACGGCTTCAAGACCGTGATCTCGTCCCGCTTCGCCGACATCTTCCGGGGCAACTCGCTGAAGAACGGCCTGCTCACGGTGGTGATCGAGCAGAAGATCGTGGACGCGCTGTGGGAGCTCACCGAGCAGGACCCGCAGGCCGAGATCACGGTGGACCTCAAGGCGCGTGAGGTGCGGGCCGAGGGCATCACCGCCGCCTTCGAGCTGGACGAGAACTCCCGCTGGCGGCTGCTGAACGGGCTGGACGACATCTCCATCACCCTCCAGAACGAGGGCGACATCGCCGCCTACGAGGCCAAGCGCCCGACGCACAAGCCGAGGACGCTCCAGCTCTGACCCCGGGGCCCGAGCAGGCCCTGAGCAGGTCGAGTTTCGGCCACCGCGACACCCCCGCCGTACCCCCGATCGGTCCGATCGGGGGTACGGCTGTGTCTGCACCCGTTCGGCCCCGTGAATCCTCTCCCCGCCTCTCAACTTCCCACGTTAGAGGGGTTGTTGCCGGGGTACGCGCCTTGTGTGGAAGCGACCGCCGGAAGTGCCGGGGCGGCCGTTTGAGGCGGCAGTTGCCCCCTGGGCGGGCGACAACTCGCCCCAGATGGCACAATCTGTGCATGGAACACGACGGCCAACTCGAGCTCTATACGGCGGTCGCGAACCAGCTCAAGGAAGCGCACACAAGAGTGCGTGCACTGCAAGTCCCGGAGGGCGTACGGATGGCGCTGACCCGGAAGCTGCTGGTCATTACGGCCGCGGCCAAGCACGATCTCGCCGATGCGACAAGGCGTCTGGAGCGGTTCATGGCGGACCTCGACGAGGGGCGAATGCCCGAAGGGGAGCGTTGATCGTCTCCGGAGCAGCCGATTTCGTTGCGGCACAAGGGTGATTAGCCCGTTTCGTGTTTGATTTGCGGTATATATCTGCCTAACGTGCGAAAAAGCTTGAACAGTTTCGTTCCGGCTAATGTCTCCGAAGGGGAAGACGTGAACAAGGCGCAGCTCGTAGAAGCGATTGCCGACAAGGTGGGCGGCCGCCAGCAGGCCGCCGAGGCGGTCGACGCGGTCCTGGACGCCATCGTCCGCGCGACGGTCGCGGGGGACCGGGTCTCGGTCACCGGCTTCGGTTCGTTCGAGAAGGTCGACCGGCCGGCCCGCTACGCTCGCAACCCCCAGACGGGCGAGCGGGTTCGGGTCAAGAAGACGTCCGTGCCGCGCTTCCGCGCAGGACAGGGCTTCAAGGACCTGGTGAGCGGCTCCAAGAAGCTCCCGCGCGGTGGCGAGGTCGCCGTGAAGAAGGCCCCCAAGGGCAGCCTGACCGGCGGCGCTTCCGCCACGGTCAAGAAGGCCGCCGCGAAGAAGGCCGCCCCGGCGAAGAGGGCGTCGGCCGCCGCGAAGAAGACCACGGCCGCCGCGAAGAAGACCACGGCCACCGCGAAGAAGACCACGGCCACCGCCAAGAAGACCACGGCGAAGAAGGCCACCACCAAGAAGACGACCGCGGCCGCGAAGAAGACCACCACCGCGAAGTCCGCCACCGCCAAGAAGACGACGGCCAAGAAGGCCCCGGCCGCGAAGAAGGCGACGGCGACCAAGGCCCCCGCCAAGAAGTCGACCGCGCGCAAGACCACCGCCAAGAAGACCACCGCCCGCAAGGCGTAGGACAGCAGGGGCACTCACGCGCCGGGCCGGACTCCCTCTCGGAAGTCCGGCCCGCGGCGTGTCCGGCGGGCGCCGGGAGGGCCCTCGGCCGAGAGCCCGAGTCCGTCAGAACGTCTGGAGCGTCACCAGGGTGATCCGGGGGCTGTCCTTCGCCCCCTCCACCTCGATCCGCACCCGCTGCCCGGGCCGCAGCAGCCGCAGCCCGCCCGCGTCGAACGCCGGGGCGTCGAAGGGCACCGGTGTGCCGTCGTCCAGCAGCACCTGTCCGCTGCGGGTGTCGGGGTCGTACGTGTATGCGGTCGCCTGCATGGCGGCAGCCTACTGCCCCGGAATCAGCAGATGCGCCGCCGCTGCGGCCGTCCGGGGACCCACCCCCAGGGACAGCGCCGCGCGCAGATCCTCGCCGGTGTCCACGTCCTGGCGAACGGAATCCACCCCTTCCGGGCGGAGTTCCACGGCTCCGGAGGAGCGATGCCGGGCCCGGGAATCCGTGCCGAATGCGGGAAGCAATTCACGGCCGGCGGCGACGGCGAGAAGCGTGGTGCCGATCCCGGCCGCGTCCGGGAGAAAAGAGCGGGGGAATTCCCCGGCCGCCTCGAGGACCCGGGCCAATTCCGACGGGCGCAGGGCCGGCAGATCGGCGTTGAGCGCCGCCAGCCGGGAATCGGGACGGAAGGCGCGTACGGCGGCGGCCCCGTGGGCCAGGGCGGCGTTGAGGCCCCCGCGCGGCTCGTCGGCGACGATCCGGGCGCCCAGGGCCGCCAGGACCCGCCCGGCCAGGGCGTCGTCCGTGACTACTGCCACATCCCGCACCGCAGGTGAGGCCAGTGCGGCCGCCACGGTGTCCTCGGCGAAGGCGAGGGCGAGGCCCGGGCGCAGCCCGTCGGTGGCGGTGTCCGCGAGCCTGCTCTTGGCCAGCGCCAAGGGCTTCAGGGGTATGACCAAGGTCCACTGCACCGGCGTACCGTCCCTCTCGTGTCGCGGCCATTGTCACCCGGCCCATCCGTCGGCCGGACGCGCGGGCGTACCGTGTTCTCGACAGACCGGCGGCCCGGGGCGACACTTGTGCGGCCCCCAGGCCCCGGAGCAGGCCATGGGAAGTCCTAGAGGAAGGTGTCCGCGTGCCCCGCCGCAGAATCGGCTTCTGGTACCGCTTCGCTGCGGTCCTCTGCAAACCCTGGCTGGTGGTTCTGATCAAGCGGGACTGGCGCGGAATGGAGCATATTCCGGCCGACGGCGGCTTTATCACCGCGGTGAACCACAATTCGCATGTCGATCCCTTCGCCTACGCGCACTTCCAGTACAACAGCGGACGCGTGCCGCGATTCCTGGCGAAGAGCGCTCTTTTCAAGGAGGGATTCGTCGGCGCCGCGATGCGCGGCACCGGGCAGATCCCCGTCTACCGCGAGAGCACGGACGCGCTGAGCGCCTTCCGGGCCGCGATCGACGCCGTGGAGCGCGGCGAGTGCGTCGCGTTCTACCCCGAGGGCACCCTGACCCGCGACCCCGACGGCTGGCCCATGACCGCCAAGACCGGTGCCGCGCGCGTCGCCCTCCAGACCAAGTGCCCGGTGATCCCCGTCGCGCAGTGGGGCGCCAACGAACTGCTGCCGCCGTACGCCAGGAAGCCCAACCTCCTTCCGCGCAAGACCCACCACGTGCTGGCCGGCCCGCCCGTGGACCTCACGCGGTTCTACGGCCACGAGATGACCCCGGAACTCCTCAAGGAGGCGACAGAGGTCATCATGGCGGCCGTAACCGCCCAGCTGGAGGAGATCCGCGGCGAGAAGGCGCCCGAGACGCCCTACGACCCGCGCCGCGAGCGGATCGAGCAGCGCCGCCGCACCCGGGCGGAGACCGGGGCGGTATCCGGTGTGCAGGCCCGTGCGGAGTTCGGTGCCGAGACCGCCGCGGAGATCGACGGCGCGGTGTCCGGACACGCGCAGACCAACCACGCGCAGAGCGGTCACGCGAAGACCACTCAGGCGCAGACCAGTCACGAGGGGGAGAACAGCAAGTGAGCAAGTCCGTGAAGGCGGCCGTCTTCGGTACCGGATCATGGGGGACCGCCTTCGGTACGGTCCTCGCCGACGCGGGCTGCGAGGTGACGCTCTGGGCACGCCGCCCCGAGCTCGTCGACGCGGTCAACTCCACGCACACCAACCCCGACTACCTCCCGGGCGTCGAACTCCCGCGCACTCTGCGCGCCACTGTCGACGCGGCCGAGGCCGCCCGGGACGCCGACTTCACCGTCCTCGCGGTCCCCTCGCAGACGCTGCGCGCCAACCTCGCCGACTGGACGCCGCTGCTCGCCCCGAACACCGTGCTGGTGTCGCTGATGAAGGGGGTCGAGCTCGGTACGACCATGCGCATGAGCGAGGTCATCGACGACGTCGCCAAGGTGGGTCCGGGCCGGATCGCCGTCGTCACCGGGCCGAACCTCGCGCGGGAGATCGCCTCCCGGATGCCCGCCGCGGCCGTGGTCGCCTGTACCGACGAGGCCGTCGCCCAGAAGCTCCAGGCCGCCTCCCACACGCCGTACTTCCGCCCCTACACCAACACCGACGTGGTGGGCTGCGAGCTGGGCGGCGCGGTCAAGAACGTGATCGGCCTCGCGGTCGGCATCGCGGACGGCATGGGCCTCGGCGACAACGCCAAGGGCTCGCTGATCACACGCGGCCTCGCCGAGACCACCCGGCTGGGCCTGGCGATGGGCGCGGACCCGCTGACCTTCGCCGGACTCGCCGGGCTCGGCGACCTGGTGGCGACCTGCTCCTCGCCGCTCTCCCGCAACCACACCTTCGGCACCAACCTCGGCAAGGGCATGACCCTCCAGGAGACCATCGCGGTCACCCGGCAGACCGCCGAGGGCGTCAAGTCCTGTGAGTCGGTGCTGGATCTGGCGCGCCGGCACGGCGTCGACATGCCCATCACCGAGACGGTCGTCGGCATCGTCCACGAGGGCAAGCCTCCGGTGGTCGCCCTCAAGGAGCTGATGTCGCGCAGCGCGAAGCCCGAGCGACGCTGAGCGAACCCGGTGGGCGGACGCTGACTCCCGGCCCTACCACCGGGTACTCTCAAGCCGATATGAGCACCGAGAACCTCCCCCAGAGCCCTCAGCAGCCCGTCCGCAAGCCGCGGGTGGCCGTTGTCTTCGGCGGTCGCAGCTCCGAGCACGGGATCTCCGTGGTCACGGCCGGCGCGGTCCTCAAGGCCATCGACCGGACCAAGTACGAGGTCCTGCCGATCGGCATCACGCGCGAGGGCCGCTGGTACCTCACCGCCGACGCACCCGAGCGCATGGCGATCACCGACCGCCGTACGCCCGACGTGGACGAACTCGCCGAGTCGCGGGACGGCGGCGTGGTGCTCCCCGTCGACCCCGCCAACCGCGAAGTCGTCTACTACGAGCCGGGATCGGTGCCAAAGGCCCTCGGCGAGGTCGACGTCGTCTTCCCGGTCCTGCACGGCCCGTACGGCGAGGACGGCACCCTCCAGGGTCTGCTGGAGCTCTCCGGCGTCCCGTACGTGGGTGCGGGTGTGCTCGCCTCGGCCGTCGGCCAGGACAAGGAGTACATGAAGCGGGTGTTCACCTCCTTCGGGCTCAAGGTCGGCCCGTACGTGGTGATCCGGCCGCGCGAGTGGGCCCGGGACGAGTCGGCCGCCCGCAAGAAGATCGTCGACTTCGCCG
Organism: Streptomyces sp. NBC_00080; assembly: GCF_045041255.1. Lineage (NCBI taxonomy): Bacteria > Bacillati > Actinomycetota > Actinomycetes > Kitasatosporales > Streptomycetaceae > Streptomyces > Streptomyces sp. NBC_00080. Next base: position 2,925,051 of record NZ_CP108235.1, on the reverse strand, counting down.
GCGAGCACGGCTGGCCGCTCTTCGTGAAGCCCGCGCGCGCGGGCTCGTCCATCGGCATCACCAAGGTCGACGACCTGTCCGGGCTCGAAGAGGCGATCGCCGAGGCCCAGCGCCACGACCCGAAGATCCTGGTCGAGGCGGCGCTGCGGGGCCGCGAGATCGAATGCGGTGTCCTGGAGTTCGAGGACGGTCCCCGCGCCTCCGTCCCGGCCGAGATCCCGCCGCCGGACGCGCACGCGTACTACGACTTCGACGCCAAGTACATCGACTCGACCCCGGGGATCGTCCCGGCGCCGCTGACGGACGAGGAGACGGCGCAGGTCCGCAGGCTGGCCGTGGAGGCCTTCGAGGCGGCGTCCTGCGAGGGCCTGGTCCGGGCGGACTTCTTCCTCACGGACGAGGGCGAGTTCGTCATCAACGAGATCAACACGATGCCCGGCTTCACCCCGATCTCGATGTACCCGCAGATGTGGCAGGCGACCGGCATCGGCTACCCCGAGCTGGTGGACCGCCTCGTCCAGGCGGCCCTGCGCAGGTCCACCGGACTGCGCTGACCCGGTCTCGCACCAGGACTCCTCCTAGTCGGCGATCCCTTCGGGGATCGCCTTCTTGACGGAGGGCGCCAGGTCGACGAGCGGCGCCATGCCGTCTCCCGCGCGGTCCTTCGGGATCGTCACCTCGACGTACGCCCTGCGCAGGGTGGTGGTGAACCGGAACGCCCCGTCGTCCCGCTCCTCCAGCAGCCACCCCACGCCGTCCACCTCGACCCCGTCCGCGTTCTCGTCGCTCATCTTCTCGGGTCGTTCGACACCGCAGCGCAGTATGATCGCCGGGTTCCCCCAGCCCGCGGTCAGCGCGGACGCGGGTGAGGGATCCCCGCGGCCGGACTCGTCCACGGTGGACGGCAGCGCCTCGTCCAGGTTTCGGCACAGCTTCGTGACCGAGGCCGAGGGGCTGGGAACCGCCACCGACGTGTCACCGTCTGCTGAGGAGCAGCCCACCGCAAGCAGCAGGAGGGCGAGCGAGGGCAGGCCGATGGGCCGGTGACGGAAAAGGTTCACCGGCCAAGGTTAGACGGGGGCTACAGATGCACGACCGGGCAGGTCAGGGTGCGGGTGATCCCGTCCACCTGTTGGACCTTGGCGACCACCATGCGACCGAGGTCGTCCACTGTGTCGGCCTGGGCCCGCACGATCACGTCATAAGGTCCCGTCACGTCCTCGGCCTGGACGACGCCAGGGATTTTGCCGATCTCCTCGGCGACGGTCGACGCTTTGCCGACCTCGGTCTGGATCAGGATGTACGCCTGTACCACGGAACCTCCAGGGCGGCCACGAGGATCATGTGGGGAAAAGGAACGCCACGGTATCGCGTCGCCGCTCGCCGCGGGGAGACCTGCGCGAACCACGGCTCGCGCGCCGGGGTGCAGGCACGACAGAAGTTGACGGCTGACTCGACCGTATCGAGGACACTGGTTACGCGCGACCGGGCACGGACAGGTACAGAAGGGGCGAAAGGGCAATGAAGGGCACTGTTGGTGAGCTCGGGGAGTTCGGGCTCATCAGGGAGCTCACCTCCCGTCTCACCACCACCCCCGCGGTACGGGTCGGCCCCGGCGACGACGCCGCGGTGGTCGCCGCGCCCGACCGCCGGGTCGTGGCCAGCACCGACATCCTGCTGGAGGGCCGGCACTTCCGACGCGACTGGTCCACGGCCTACGACGTGGGTCGAAAGGCCGCCGCGCAGAACCTCGCCGACATCGCCGCCATGGGCGCGGTGCCGACGGCCCTGCTGCTCGGCCTCGTCGTGCCCGCCGAACTGCCGGTCACCTGGCCGTCCGAGATGATGGACGGCCTGCGCGACGAGTGCCAGGTCGCCGGTGCCTCGGTGGTCGGCGGCGACGTCGTACGGGGCGACACGATCATGGTGTCGATCACCGCGCTCGGCGACCTGCGCAACCAGGAGCCGGTCACCCGGGGCGGTGCACAGCCCGGCGACCTCGTCGCGGTGACCGGCTGGCTGGGCTGGTCCGCCGCCGGGTACGCGGTCCTCTCCCGCGGCTTCCGCTCGCCCCGCGCCTTCGTCGAGGCCCACCGGCGTCCCGAGCCGCCCTACCACGCGGGTCCGGCCGCGGCCTCGCTCGGCGCGACGGCGATGTGCGACGTCAGCGACGGGCTCATCGCCGACCTCGGGCACATCGCCGAGGCCAGCAAGGTCCGGATCGACATCCGCTCCGGCGCCATCGACATCCCCACCCAGATGAACGACATCGGGCAGGCCGTCGGCGTCGACCCGATCCAGTGGGTGCTGACCGGGGGAGAGGACCACGCGATCGTGGCGACCTTCCCGCCGGACGTGAAGCTGCCCGCCCGCTGGAAGGTGATCGGCGAGGTCCTCAACCCGTCCGCCCTGCCCCAGGTGACGGTCGACGGGGCGCCCTGGACCAGCAAGGGCGGCTGGGACCACTTCGGGGACCAGGACATGGAGTCGTGAGCGCGCCCGGGACCCCGCCCCGGGTGCTGACCGTCGCCGGCTCCGACTCCGGCGGCGGGGCCGGGATCCAGGCCGACCTGAAGACGATGCTCGCGCTCGGCGTGCACGGCATGAGCGTGATCACGGCGGTCACCGCGCAGAACTCCCAAGGTGTGCAGGGGGCTTGGGAGCTGCCGGTGGAGGCGGTCCGCGCCCAGTACCGCAGCGTCGTCGACGACATCGGTGTCCAGGCGGTGAAGACGGGCATGCTCGCCTCCGCCGAACTGGTCCAGACGGTGGCCGAGTTGCTCGCGGGCACCGGTGCTCCCGTCGTCGTCGACCCGGTCGGGGTCTCCAAGCACGGGGACCCGCTGCTGGCCGCCTCCGCGCTGGACTCCGTACGGACGAAACTGCTGCCGGTCGCCACCGTCGCCACCCCGAACCTCGACGAGGTGGCCCAACTGACGGGAGTGCGGGTCGAGTCGGAGGAGCAGCTGCGGGACGCGGCGGCCGCCGTGCTGGCGTACGGGCCGCGCTGGGCGCTCATCAAGGGCGGCCATCTCCCCGGTGCCGCCGTCGACCTGTTGACGGACGGGCACGAGGAGCACTGGCTGCGGGCGCCGAGGTACGACAACCGGCACACGCACGGCACGGGCTGCACCCTCGCGTCCGCGATCGCGGCACAGCTGGCGAAGGGGCGCTCCGTACCGCAGGCGGTGGCGGCGGCCAAGCGGTACGTCACCGGGGCGATCGCCGCCGGATTCGCACTCGGCTCCGGCATCGGCCCCGTGGACCACGGCTGGGATCTCACCCGGGGTACGGCCGGAGCCTGATGCCGGTCGCCGCCTTCTCGGTGAGCCGCTTGAAGACACCGGCCAGCAGCGGCGAGCCGAGCAGCCGGTACATCCGGTCCCGGTTGCGGATGCGCCGCTCGGTCGGCGGGGCGAAGAAGGGGCCCGCGTTGCCGGAGATCTTCTGGCAGCCCTTGGCGAAGGACCGGATCCTGTTCTCGTACTCGGCGAACGCGGTCCGGTGGTCGCCACCCGCGAGGGCCAGCTCACCGGCCAGGACGTGGGCGCCGACGATGGCCGCGCCCGTCCCCATGCCTCCCATGGTCGCGCCGTACCCGGCGTCCCCCAGCAGGGCCACCCGGCCCTCGGCGAGGCGGTCGACGTGGATCTGCGCGATCGCGTCGAAGTACAGCCGGTCGGCGTCCGCGAGCGCCTCGAGCACCTTCGGCGCCTCCCAGCCCATCCCCGCGAACCGCTCGGCGAGGATCCGCTTCTGCGCGGCGATGTCCCTGCGGTCGTAGGCGAGTTGCTCCGAACGGAAGACCAGCAGCGCGCCGGCGCGGGCGGGGTCGCCGTCGTAGTTGCCCAGGGCGATCGCGCGGCCGGGCTCGCTGTACAGCCGGCCGGTACGGTCCAGGCCCAGGTCGTTGGGGACCTCGAAGGCGGCCACGTAGTGATCGAAGAAGCGCAGGTAGCGGGACTCGTCACCGAAGACCAGCCGGCGGGTGTTCGAGTGCAGACCGTCGGCGCCGATCACGAGGTCGAAGCGGCGCGGGGCGTTCTCCTCGAAGGTCACGTCGACACCCGCCGCGGTGTCCGTGAGCGTGGCGATCGAGTCGCCGAAGACGTACTCGACGTGGTCCCGGGTGCGTTCGTACATGATCTGCGCGAGGTCGCCGCGGAGGATCTCGACGTCACCGCTCATCATCTCGGCCGGCAGGTCCACGCGCGGCGAACCGTCCTCGGCGACGACGACCTGGCGGCCCATGCGGGTCTGACGGGCGTGGATCTCGTCCCAGATGCCCATGGAGGTGAGGATCTCGCGGTGGACGTGCCCCCGGAAGTCGACGGCGAAGCCGCCCGCGCGCAGGTCCGTGGACCGCTCGACGACGGTGACACGGGCGCCGTACCGGACGAGGTGGAGCGCGAGCGCCGGACCGGCGACGCTCGCCCCGGAGATCAGGACGGACAGGTGGCCGAGACTGCTGTGGGTCTTCGTCATGCGCAGAAGCCTCGCGGTGACCGCTGACCGTCCCCTTACCGCCCGCCTACGGCCCGTCCACCGCCCTCCTGGCGTCCTCCCAGCGCCCTCCGGGCGTTCCTCTGCGGTCTGCCGACCCCGCCGACCCCGCCGACCCCTGCCGACCGCCGACCGTCGCCGACCGCCGGCTGCGGCCCAGCGCGAAGGCCGTGTCGTACGCGAGCGGGGACAGCCTTGCGCGGACGTCGTCCACCGTGCGGACGACATCGGGGTCGCCCAGGACGACCGTGCCCCGCAGGCCCGCGGCGGCCCCCAGGAGCTCGGCCGCGCGTTCGGGCCGCGGTGCGACGGAGGCCAGGGCGTCGGCCAGATCGGCCAGCGCAAGGACGTCGAACGACTCAAGGGCCGGTGCACGGGCCTGCTCGAACCACTCGCGGGCCGTTTCGTCCCGTCCCTCCGCGGCGGCGGTGCGCCCCAGCCCGACGAGGAGCCGTACCGTCTCGCTCGTGCTGAACCAGGTGGCGGTGCACAGCTCCAGACCGCTCTCGTAGTGCACGCGCGCGTGGTCGGTGTCACCGGACAGCCGGGCCACGTCACCGAGGCCCCGCCGGGCGCCGGCCACCTTGTCGGGCACACCCGCCGTGCGGGCCAGGGCCGCGGAGCGGGTGAAGTGCGCGGCCGCCTCCTCGGTGTTGCCCCGGTGCAGCAGCACGGTCGCGCGCGAACGCAGCAGGTCCGCGATCTCCTCCGGTGCCTCCAGTTCCCGACCGTACGCCAGCCCCTCGTCGAGCAGCTCCAGTGCGCGCGCGTGGTCGCCGCGGCCGTCGGCGGACAGGGCCAGCGGATCGAGGCAGTTCGCCATGCCCCAGCGGTCGCCGGTGGCCCGGAAGCCCTCCAGGGAACGGGCGAAGGAGGCCTCCGCGACGGGCGCGTGGCTGGCGTAGAGCTCCTGGTAGGCCAGGCCGAGGTCGAGCAGTGCGTGCCCCCACGGCTCGTCACCGACCTGGACGCGTACCTGCTCGTCCGCGGGGCGCAGGGGGCCGCCGGTGAGCGACCACACGATCACGGTGAACGGCAGTCGCAGCGGCCGGTCCAGGGACCGCATCACGGCCCCCGCGCGCGTGACACGCGCCGCCTCGCCCGGGTCGTCGCCGCGCCCGGCGACGGTGTTCATCAGACAGAGCGCGTACTCCTCGCTCGCCTCGCCGGGCGGCTCGTCCCCCACGGCCGCCAGCAGCGCGCGGGCCTGCGGCAACTGCTCTCCGTGCAGCCCGCGCAGCCGCCGGAACCAGGTGAGCGTCGCCATGAGCCGCAGGGCGGCAGCGGGATCGGTGGCGGTCAGGAGGCCCACGGCCGCGTCCAGGTTGTCGTGCTCGGCGTCCAGCCGGGCCAGCCAGGGGAGCTGGTCCCGGCCGCGCAGAAACGGTTCCGCCCGCTCGGCCAGCCGCAGGAAGTACCGGGCGTGCGCGTCCCGCAGGGCCGGTTCACCGGCGCATTTCTCCGCGGCGAACACCCGGATCGTCTCCAGCATGCGGTACCGGCCCTCAGCCGCCGCCGGGCTCTCCATCGCCTCCAGCAAGGACTTCTCCACCAGCGAGGCCAGCAGGTCCTCCGGGCAAGGCAACCCGCACACCGTCTCCACCGCGTCCAGCGTGGCACCCCCGGAGAACACCGTGAACCGGCGGGCCAGCTCCCGCTCCTCCTCGTCCAGCAGGTCCCAGCTCCACTCCACGACGGCGCGCAGCGTGCGGTGCCGGGGCGCCTTGGAACGGTCGCCGCGGGACAGCAGCCGGAACCGGTCGTCGAGCCGGTCGGCCAGCTCGTCCGGGGTCAGGGTGCGCAGCCGGGCCGCCGCCAGCTCGATCGCCAGCGGGAGCCCGTCGAGGGCCGCGCAGATGCCGGCCACGCGCGCGTGGCCGTCGAAACCGGGCCGCACGGCACGCGCGCGGTCCAGGAACAGCCGCACCGCGGGGTCCGGCGGCAGCGGCGGCACCGGGACGAGCACCTCGCCGGTGATCCCGAGCGACTCCCGGCTCGTCGCCAGCACCCGCACCCCGGGGCAGGACGCGAGCAGCAGGGCCGTCAGCCGGGCCGCGTCCTCGACCAGGTGCTCGCAGTTGTCGAGCACCAGCAGCAGCTCGCGGTCCTCCAGCACCGCCGACAGCCGGCCGGCGCCGTCCCCGGCGGGCGTACGGAACCCCTCACGCACCCCGAGTGCCGCGAGCACGGCGTACGGGATCCGCGCTCCGTCGGCGAGCGGCGCCAACTCGACGAAGCACACGTTCTCGCGAGCCGCCGGGGGTGAGGGGAGGAGCGGCGCCTCGCCACGCGCGCGTGCCGCCTCGACCGCCAGCCGCGTCTTTCCGGCGCCGCCCGGTCCGGTGAGGGTGACGAGCCGTGCCCCGGACAGTGCCTCGGCGATCCGGGCCAGTTCGCTCTCGCGGCCGACGAAGCGGGTGAGCTGCACGGGCAGGGAGGACCGCGCGGACCCGCCGCCCCGGAGGAGCTCCAGGTGGAGCGCGGCCAGCTCGGGCGACGGGTCGGCGCCCAACGCCTCGGCGAGGGCCCTCCGAGCCTGCTCGAACACCGTGAGCGCCTCGGCGGGCCGCCCGCCCGCGTGCAGAGCCCTCATCAGCTGTCCGTACAGCCGCTCGCTCAGCGGGTGGGCGGTCAGCAGGCCGCGCAGCTCGGGCACCGGGTCGGGCCCGCTGCCGAGCAGGAGATCCGCCTCGACCCGGTCCTGTACGGCGCTCAGCCGCAGTCCGTCGAGCCTGGTCCGCTCGGCGTGCGCGTCGGGGAGGTCGGGCAGGGCGGGGCCGCGCCAGAGGGCGAGGGCCTCGCGCAGCAGGGTGGCCGCCCGGGCAGGGTCCCCGGCGGCGAGAGCGGCCCGCCCCCGGCCGGTCAGCCGCTCGAAGCGGTGGAGGTCGACGGCGTCGGGCGGGACGGCCAGCCGGTAGCCGGCGGGAGTGGCCTCGATCTCCGCGTGCGGGGCCAGGCGGCGGCGCAGCCGGGAGATCTGGGACTGGAGCGCGTTGCCCGCTCCGGAGGGCGGCTCGGCGCCGTACAGCCCGTCGGTCAGGCGCTCCACGGAGACGCCACGGCCGGCCTCGAGCAGCAGGAGGCTGAGCAGGGCGCGGGGACGGGGACCGCCGGGGTCCACGGGTGTGCCGTCGCCGGTGCGGAGGTCGAGGGTGCCCAGGATGCCGAAGCGCATTCCCCGGAGTCTGGCAGGCGGCGGGAGCCCGGACAGCGCGATCTGGGGGCATCGCGATCAGAGGCACCGCGATCAGAGGCGTCGCGATCAGAGGCGTCGCGATCAGAGGCGTCGCGATCCGGGGCGCCGGGGTCCTGGGCGCAGCAGAAAGCCGGCCCACCTGGGTGGACCGGCTCTATGCAGCGAACCAGCAGTGGCCGCGCGCGTTGGGGGTCCCCCCGGCTCGAGCGGAGTCGAGAGTGGGGGGATATGCGTCAGCGCGAGACCTTGCCGGCCTTGATGCACGAGGTGCAAGCGTTCACGCGCTTCGGCGTCCCGCCCACCACGGTACGGACGCGCTGGATGTTGGGGTTCCAGCGACGGGACGTACGGCGGTGCGAGTGCGAGATGTTGTTGCCGAAGCTCGGCCCCTTGCCACAGACGTCGCAGTTGGCAGCCACGGGTCACTCCAAAGACTTCAGATGCACTTACGGATGATCCCGGCATGCCGGGATCAGGATCTAGGATCTGAGTGGCGCTGCCAGGGGGATGGCCCGATGCGGATCGGGCAACCGGAGCAGCATACAACGACTGCGCCAGTGCAACGAAACTACCATGGCTGCTCAGGGCCCTGCCCCCCTGCCCCGGTCGGTCCCCGCCCGCTCCTGCCCGGCCCGCTTTCCGGTGGACACCGGCCCGGGGTCTACGCTGCGTCCAGTCCAGCAGCCCAAGGAGGCGCAGGTGGCGCAGGTGCCGCAGACATTCTTCGATGCTCTCGCGGTGCGCACCTGGTGCGGCCTGGCGCTCACGGCGCTGGGCCGGGCGCGCGAGGAGATCGACGCGATCAACGTCTATCCGGTCGCGGACGGCGACACCGGCACCAACCTGTACCTGACCGTCGAGTCCGCGGCGACCGCCGTCGAGGCGGTGTTCGCCGGCTACGAGGCCGGTTCCGGTCCCGGCTCCGTGCCCGCCGGGAGGCCCTCTCTCGCCGACGCCGCGCGCGCGATGGCGCACGGCGCGCTCATCGGGGCGCGCGGGAACTCGGGGACGATCCTCGCGCAGCTGCTGCGCGGCATGGCCCAGGTGCTCACCGCCGAGGGTGAGACCCCGCACACCGACGGGAACGGGCTGGGCCTGGCCCTTCGGCACGCGGCCGACTCAGCCCGCCAGGCCGTCGCCCACCCCGTCGAGGGCACCGTGCTGTCGGTCGCCTCGGCCGCCGCCGACGCGGCGGAGGGAGCCGTGGGGGACTGCGGGACGGTCGCCAGGGAGGCCTACCGGGGGGCGTGCGTGGCGCTCGCCGCCACCCCGGGCCAGCTGGCCGTCCTGAAGCACGCCGGAGTGGTGGACGCGGGCGGCCGGGGACTGGTCGCGGTCCTCGCGGCGTTGGTGGAGACGTTCACCGGGGAGGTGCCGGAGCTCTCGGCCGCCGTGTCGGCAGCCGCCGCCGCAGCCGCGGCCCACGGGCGCGTGGAAGCCGCGCGGGCGGCGGACCGCGCCGACGACGGGCCGGACGGCGAAGACCGCGAGGACGGTGAAGGCGGCGAGGACGGTGAAGGCGGCGAGGACGGTGACGGCGGTCCCGCCTTCGAGGTGATCTATCTGCTGGAGGCCGAGGACAGGGCGGTGGCGCGGCTGCGGCAGCGGCTGGACGCCCTGGGCGACTCACTGGTCGTGGTCGGCGGCGACGGCCTGTGGAACGTCCACGTGCACGTGGACGACGCGGGCGCCGCCGTGGAGGCGGGCGTCGAGGCGGGCCGGCCGTACCGGATCCGCATCACCCACTTCGGCGCCGACGACGCGCACACGCGCGGGGGTGAGCGTCCGCCGCGCGAACGCGTCCAGCGGGCGGTCGTCGCCGTGGTGCCGGGCGAGGGACTGGCCGGGCTGTACACCGAGGCGGGCGCGACCACCGTGCTCGCGCGACCCGGGGAGCCGCCCGCCAGCGGAGAGCTCGTCGAGGCCGTACGACGGGCACACGCGCGTGAGGTCGTGCTGCTGCCCAACGACGCCGATCTGCGGCACACCGCCGCCGCGGCCGCCGAACAGGCCCGCACGGAGGGCATCCGGGTGGCGCTGATCCCCACCCGGTCCGCGGTCCAGGGGATCGCCGCGCTGGCCGTGCACGAACCGGACCGCCGCTTCGACGAGGACGTGGTCTCCATGACCTCGGCGGCGGGCGCGACCCGCTACGCCGAGGTCACCGTCGCCGAGCGCCAGTCGTGGACCATGGCCGGCATCTGCCAGGCCGGTGACGTCCTCGGGTTGATCGACGGCGACGTGGCCGTCATCGGCTCCGATGTCACCTCCGCCGCCGAGACCGTCCTGAACCGCATGCTGGCGGCGGGCGGTGAACTCGTCACCCTCGTGCTCGGCGACGAGGCGCCCGAAGGCGTCGCCGAGCGCCTGGAGGCAAGGGTGCGGGAGGCCTACCTCGCCGTGGACACGGTGGTGTACCGGGGAGGACGGCAGGGCGCGTTGGTGTTGATCGGGGTGGAGTGAGGAAGAGGCGGGCGAGGGGATCGTTCAACGATCCTTCTGTTCCTCCGCGGCCTGCAACAACTGCTCCGCCTCGGCCCGCCGCGCCCGTACCGTCGCGTGCTCCCCGTCCTCGTCGCTGCCGCCGTAGGCGTCCGGGTCGGCATCGCCCTCGGCATCGGCGTAAGCCCGCAGCACCGCACGCGCGCGTGCCGCCGCCGCCGCGGGGCGTCCCAGGTCGGTCTCCAGCCAGCCCGCGGCCAGCTCCGCGCCGGTCCGGGCGTGCACAGTGCCCTCGCCCAGGGCGACGAACACCGCGACCGCCTCGGACATCTGGGAGAGCGCCTCCTCCAGGGTCGCCCGGATCGAGTCGTCGTCGGCGTCCTCGGCGGCGGAACGGGCGAGCAGGTCACCGAACTGGCGGTGGGTGTGGCCGAGTTCGGAGACGAGCCGCAGCCGCGCCTCGTCGTCGTCCGCCGCGTCGAACGCGTCCGCGCACTCCTCCACGGCACTCGTCATCAGGTCGCGCGCCGCGCCCGTCCCGTCCTCGGTGCGCAGGGCCAGCCACGCGCGGGCGCGCAGCGAGCGGACGAGCCCGTGGACGTTGCCGAGGCCGCGCCACAGCTCGCCCGCGCGGGCGTAGGCCTGGTCCGCCTCGGTGGGCAGACCGGCCTGGCCGAGCGACTCGGCGGCCAGGTGGGCGAGGGTCGCGTGGTCGTGCTGCTCGGGCCAGTGCCGGGCGATCCCGGCGGCCTGGAGCCGGCGTTCGGCGGCGTCCCGGTGTTCCCCCAGTTCGCTCAGACAGTCACCCAGCCACCACTGCGTCTGGACGACCGCACCGTCGCCGTGCGTCTCGGCGGTCAGCTCCGCCAGCGCGGACTCCAGCACCTCCGCGGCCTCGGCCCAGCGGCCCTGCCGCACCAGGAACCCGCCGAGCTGGTGCCGCGCCCACGCGCCGAGCGTGAGGCCCGCGCCCGCCTCGTCCGCCCAGTGCGCCGCCTCCAGGGCGTGTTCCGCGGCCTCTTCGGCCTCCCCCCGGTCCCCGACGACCTCGGCGAGCTGGAGGTGCAGCTGGGCCCGCCCGACCGCCTCCAGGTACGGCCCGCCGTGCTCCAGGGCCGCCCGCAGGGCTCGCTCCGCCTCCCTCATGTCACCCAGCTGATGGGCGAGACCGGCCAGCCGGGCCTCGTACTCCACGGCGAACCACGGCAGACCCGTCGCGATGAACTCCGCCGCGGCCCGCGCGAACAGCTCCGCGCCCGCCTCCGGGTTCCCGGAGTGCGTCGCCAGCTCCGCCAGCATCGCGTGCCCCTCGGCGACCCGGGCGGCGAGCCGTACGTCGGTCCCCGCACGCCCTTCGACGAGCGCCAGAAGCTCGCGCACCGCCGCCTCCGCCTCCGCGAGAACCGCCTCGTCGACGACCTCCCCCTCGGCCTCGTGGACGCGCCGCATCAGGATCCGCGCCCGGCCCATCAGCACCCCCGCCGCCTGCGGCACCTCCGTGTCGCCCTCGGCGTACAGCGCGAGCACCCGGTCGTACGGCTCGGCGACCGCCGCCAGCGCCTCGTCGATCTCGCCGGTCAGCGCACGGACGTACGCCGCACGCGAGCGTGCCGCCAGGGCCTCGCCGGGGTCGCCGGCCCGCGCGTACAGCTCGGCGGCGTGCTCGAACGCCGCGGCGCCGTCCGGACCGAGACCTATCGCCTCGTGGTCGGCGATCTCCGCGCGGTCACGCGCCTCCAGCTCGACACCGTCCACCTCCTCGGCCAGCCGGGCCACCCGCGCCCACGCCTCGACGGCATGCGGCTGGAGCGTGTCGGACAGCCGCTGGGCCTCGGCGAGCAGGACCGCCAGGTCCGGTTCGACGGCCTCCTGAACCGGAGCCGGAGCGGTCGCCCCGGTCGCCGCCGCGGCCACGGCGGAGGCGGGACGAGCCGCCCGTACACCCAGCGGCAGCCGCTCCACCAGGGGCTGCTGGGCCATACGCGCGCGTGCCCGTTCGCTGACGTACGACGTGCCATTGCGCTCGTCGAAGCGCGCGGCCAGCGCCAGGGCCTCCACGCGCGCGTGCTCCGCGAGTTCCAGCGCCGTCCACTCCCGCCCGGCCGGCCCGGGCACCCGCTGACCGGCGAGACCCAGCTCGGACAGACGCTCCATGAGCAGCACCACCACGCTCAGGAACTCCAGCTTGCTGTGCGGATGTCCCTCGTCCGTGAAGTACGCCGGCCGCTCCGCGAGCAGCTCCAGGCCCCGCGCCTCGTTGCCGGTCAGCGCGCAGAACTCGACGTGGTCGGCGTAGGCGCCCCGCATGCTCTCCATGGACCGCACCAGCCGGAAGCCCCGCAGATGGTGCGCGCGGGCCTCCTCCGGGCGACCGAGGCGCAGCAGCGGCACCAGGGACGACGCGAGCACCGTGTGCGGCTCGTGCGCGCAGGTGTACTCGCCCTCCAGGACCGGCGCCCACAGCGCGAGCGCCTCCGCGTCGCGCCCCCGCTCGGCCTGCCACCAGCCCTGTCCGTGCAGCTCGCACGCGTGACAGTCGGCCATGGTGTCCCGGTCCGCGGCCAGCCACGCGGAGAACGCCCGCTCCGCCCGCTCCACGTCGCCCACGTGCGCGGCCACGCTGAACTCGGCGCTGCGCACCGCCCGTGTGGAGTGCCCGGCGAGCCGGTAGCGGTGTTCCATCTCGCCGAGCCACTTCTCGACCGACGCCAGCGGCACGTGCGGCTGGTCGAGCATGCCGGCCGACATCCACTTGAAGACCCAGTGCAGCGAGTGCGTCTCGTACTCGTCGAAGTCCTCGGGCCGCTCGTCCCACATGCGCAGCAGCCGCGCGAACGGGACGAACATCTTCGCCTTCTCGGAGCTGTAGTTGTAGACCTTCAGCTGGTGCCCGAGCGCCTCGATCACGGCGAGCGGGATGTCGAGCCTCTCGGCCTCCACCAGCAGCTGCTCCGCGCGCGCGTTGCGGGCCGGGCCCTCCGGCTGCTCGCCGTTCTCCGCCATCGCCCGGCGGAGGGAGTCGAAGTCCGTGATCTCGCTCATCAGTGACCGCCCTGTTCCTCTGTCGGCTCCCCGGGTGCCGACTCCCCGTGCGTGGCCCATTCCAGGAGGCCTATGAACGCCCGGTTCAGCAGCGCCGAGTCCGCGGGCCGCAGCGGGCGCTGCGCCATCAGCAGCGCCTGCCCGTACAGCGACTCCGTGGCGGTGCCTATCAGCTCGGGATCGTTCAACGAACTGATCCGCCGTATCAGCGGGTTGAGATGGTTGAGCACCAGACGCGCGCGCGGGGCGCTCCCGCGCAGCGAGCCCAGAATGCCCGCCCACAGGTCGTCGGCCTGGGCCTCGGCCTGCGCGCGTGCCTGCTCGTGCCGGGCCCCCCGGTCGTCGAGATGCAGCGCGGGCACCGACAAGGGGTGAAAGGCCCGCAGGACGACATCGCAGCCCAGCGGGTCGAGCTTCGCCCGCGCGACCGCCAGGAAGCCCGCCAGCGCCAGTTCGTCGGCCGCGGCGACGGTGTCCAGGTGGGCGGTCACGGTGTCCGCGTCCAGCTCGGCGACCACCGTCCCCGGCCGCACCGACGGCAGCGCCTCGACCAGCTCGCTGTCGTACGTGTAACCGCCGTTGACCACCCCGACGCCCTGCGCGGACGCGATCGGCGCGACCTGCCGGTACTCCTCCACGGTCCGCGTGAAGTGCACCACCGGGTGCCGCTGCGCGAACTCCTCCAGCGACAGCCGCCCGTCGGTCGTCTCGAAGGGGAGCCACGGCAGCATCGTGCGCAGCATCTCCTGGTCGTGCCGCGCCAGGGACTTCACGCCCAGGTGGTGCACCTCCAGGAAGGCCGCCAGCCGCTTCGGATCACCGGCGGCCAGACCCGTCAGCCACGACCGGATCCTTTCCCCCAGCGCCTCCCGGACCGCCGCCAGCGTCTCGTCCTCGTACAGCGACTCCCGCGAGGCCGTCGGCCGCAGACTGTCGGTGTCCAGGACGCAGCGCACGAAGAACGCCCAGTCGGGCAGCAGCTGTTCGCCCCGCTCGGTCAGCAGCATCCCTTTGAGGTGCACCCGGTGACCGGCACGCTGCGCCGGGCTGACCGCCGACGGCAGCACGTACGCCACCCCGCGGACCCCCGCCACCGGCAGGTCGAGCTCCACCGAGTCCAACGGCGTGAACCCGAACAGCTCGTGACAGTGCCGGGCCAGGGCCACCCGCCGGTTGGCGGGGGAGGGGTAGGACCGGTTCCAGGGCGCCGGCAGATCGGTGACGGCCTCCTCGCCGACCCGGACGTCGTAGGGCAGCAGCGATCCGAAGTCCCGGGCCAGGGCCAGCACCCGTGGCTCCGTGAGCCACTCGCCGGCACCGGCCCGCGCCACCAGATGCACGGTGGTGCCCGGCTCGGGGCGCTCCTCGTGGGGCAGCGTCCGCACGGTGTAGGAGCCGTCGTCGCGCGCCGTCCACTCCACCGGCGGCGCGTCCGGCGTGCGGGCGCTGCGGCTGACCACGCGGATCCGCTCGGCCACCACGAAACAGGCCAGCAGCCCGATGCCGAACTGCCCGAGGAAGTCCGAACGGACGTCCTGGAGCCCCTCGGCGCGCTTGGAGCTGCGCCCGATCGTCGCCAGCAGGCTGTGCACGTCGGCCTCGGTGAGTCCGACGCCGGAGTCCTCCACCCGCAGCCGGCCCTCGGCCGCGAACAGCCGCACCCGTGCCGGGGCATCGGGCTCCTCGGCCCGCCGGGCGGTGATCGCGTCCACGGCGTTCTGGAGCAGTTCCCGCAGGTAGACCTTGGGGCTGGAGTAGAGGTGATGGGACAGCAGGTCCACCAGACCACGCAGGTCGACCTGGAACGTGTGAGGCGGCTGGGATGCCTGGGATGACTGTGAGGTCTGGGAGTCCATCGCTGCAGCGCCGCGGGCTGGGGGAGGAGCACGGCGCGGGGTCGGGCGGTCCCGGTGGGGCGGTGACCGCGGATGATGGCCGGAGCGCGCCATCCTAGAGCCCGAACGAGCCGTCTGACCAGGGGTTTCGGGACACGTATACGGCAATGTCAGTGGCGTGGTGTGCAATGGATCTCGTGCCCGCGCTGAAAGAACCACTGCAACAACCACTGAAGTCAGTGCTCGGCCCCGCCACCGCGAAGGTGATGGCCGAGCACCTCGGCCTGCATACCGTCGGCGACCTCCTGCACCACTACCCCCGCAGATACGAGGAGCGCGGCCAGCTCACCCACCTCGCCGACCTCCCCATGGACGAGCACGTCACCGTGGTCGCCCAGGTCGCCGACGCCCGGCTGCACAGCTTCGCCTCGGCCAAGGCCCCCCGGGGCAAGGGCCAGCGCCTGGAGGTGACCATCACCGACGGCAGCGGCCGGCTCCAGCTGGTCTTCTTCGGCAGCGGCGTCCACAAACCCCACAAGGATCTCCTGCCGGGCACGCGCGCGATGTTCTCGGGCAAGGTCTCGGTCTTCAATCGCCGCCTCCAGCTGGCCCATCCGGCCTACGAACTGCTGCGGGCCGACACCGACGAATCGGTGGAGACCTGGGCCGGCGCCCTCATCCCGCTCTACCCCGCCACCGCGAAACTGGAGTCCTGGAAGATCGGCAAGGCGATCCAGACCGTCCTGCCCAGCGCGCAGGAGGTGCTCGACCCCCTCCCGGACTCGCTGCGCGACGGCCGCGGCCTGGTCTCCCTCCCCGAGGCCCTGCTGAAGATCCACCGCCCCCACACCAAGGCGGACATCGCCGACGCCCGCGCCCGGCTGAAGTGGGACGAGGCGTTCGTCCTCCAGGTCGCCCTCGCCCGCCGCCGCCACGCCGACGCCCAACTCCCGGCCGTCCCCCGCCTACCTGCCGCCGACGGCCTGCTGACCTCCTTCGACGCCCGTCTCCCCTTCACTCTCACCGAAGGCCAGCAGAAGGTCTCGAAGGAGATCTTCGACGACCTGGCGACGGACCATCCGATGCACCGGCTGCTGCAGGGCGAGGTCGGTTCGGGCAAGACCCTGGTCGCCCTGCGCGCCATGCTCGCCGTGGTCGACGCCGGCGGGCAGGCCGCCATGCTCGCCCCCACCGAGGTCCTCGCCCAGCAGCATCACCGCTCCGTCGTCGAGATGATGGGCGAGCTGGCCGAGGGCGGCATGCTGGGCGGGTCCGAGCGGGCCACCAAGGTCGTCGTGCTGACCGGGTCCATGGGCACGGCCGCCCGCAGGCAGGCGCTGCTCGACCTCGTCACCGGAGAGGCCGGCATCGTGATCGGCACGCACGCGCTGATCGAGGACAAGGTGCGCTTCCACGACCTCGGACTGGTCGTCGTCGACGAACAGCACCGCTTCGGCGTCGAGCAACGCGACGCGCTGCGCGGCAAGGGCAAGCAGCCCCCGCACCTGCTCGTCATGACGGCCACGCCCATCCCGCGCACCGTCGCCATGACCGTCTTCGGCGACCTGGAGACGTCCGTCCTCGACCAGCTCCCGGCCGGCCGCTCGCCCATCGCCAGCCATGTCGTCCCGGCCGCCGACAAGCCGCACTTCCTGGCCCGCGCCTGGGAGCGGGTCCGCGAGGAGGTCGGCAACGGCCATCAGGCGTACGTGGTCTGCCCGCGCATCGGCGACGACGTCGACGAGCCGGGGAGCCCGAAGAAGGCCGGCGCCAAGAAGAAGTCTCCCGAGGACGAGGCCGAGAAGCGGCCGCCGCTCGCCGTCCTGGACATCGCCGGCCAGCTCGCCAAGGGGCCCCTGCACGGCCTCGGGGTCGAGGTCCTGCACGGCCGCATGCCCCCCGACGACAAGGATGCCGTCATGCGCCGTTTCGCCGCGGGCGACACCGACGTCCTGGTCGCCACGACCGTCATCGAGGTCGGCGTCAACGTTCCGAACGCCACCGCGATGGTGATCATGGACGCCGACCGCTTCGGCGTCTCCCAGCTGCACCAGTTGCGCGGTCGCGTCGGCCGGGGCGCGGCGCCCGGGCTGTGCCTCCTGGTCTCCGAGATGCCGGAGGCGAGCGCGGCCCGCCAGCGCCTCAACGCCGTCGCCGCCACCCTCGACGGTTTCGAGCTCTCCCGGATCGACCTCGAACAGCGGCGCGAGGGCGACGTGCTGGGCCAGGCCCAGTCCGGCGCCCGCTCCAGCCTGCGCGTACTCGCCGTCATCGAGGACGAGGAGGTGATCGCGGAGGCGCGCGAGGAGGCGGCCCGCCTGGTCGCCGCGGACCCGGAGCTGGAGACCCTGCCCGGCCTGCGCACGGCCCTGGACGCCCTGCTGGACGAAGAACGGGAGCAGTACCTGGACAAGGGCTGAGGCCGGCTGCCCCGGACGCGCGGGGGTCCCGTGCGCGGCTCCGCCGCCGGTGCGTGACGGTCCACGGCCTGCGGCCGCTCCCGTCGGAGCGCACCCGCGCACCTGCGCCTGCCAGACTGGACGGGTATCCGCCCCCGAACAAGGACCCCGAGATGACCCGCGTGATCGCCGGCGCAGCCGGTGGACGTCGCCTGGCGGTTCCGCCGGGCACCGGCACCCGCCCCACCTCCGACCGCGCACGCGAGGGTCTCTTCTCCACCTGGCAGTCCCTGCTGGGCGGCCCCCTCGGCGGCGAACGCGTCCTCGACCTGTACGCGGGCTCCGGCGCCGTGGGCCTGGAGGCCCTCTCCCGGGGCGCGGGCCACACCCTCCTCGTCGAGGCCGACGCGCGGGCGGCGCGCACGGTCCGGGAGAACGTGAAGGCCCTCGGCCTGCCCGGCGCGGAGGTCAGGGCCGGCAAGGCCCAGCAGATCATCCAGACACCGCCGACGGACCCGTACGACCTCGTCTTTCTCGATCCCCCGTACGCCGTCTCGAACGACGATCTTCGGGAGATTCTGCTCACACTCCGCTCGGGGGGCTGGCTCGCGGCCGATGCCCTCGTCACCGTGGAGCGCAGCACCAGAGGCGGGGAGTTCCCCTGGCCGGACGGCTTCGAGGCACTTCGGGCCCGTCGCTACGGCGAGGGAACGTTTTGGTACGGTCGCGCCGCCTCTACGTGCGAAGACGCACGATGACCGGACTGGAGAGCGAGGGACCACAAGTGCGCCGTGCCGTCTGTCCCGGGTCGTTCGACCCGATCACCAACGGACACCTCGACATCATCTCCCGCGCCTCTCGTCTGTACGACGAGGTCTATGTCGCGGTGATGATCAACAAGGCCAAGAAGGGCCTGTTCGAGATCGACGAGCGGATCGACCTGATCCGCCGGGTCACCGCCGAGTACGGCAACGTCCGGGTCGAGGCCTTCCACGGTCTCCTCGTCGACTTCTGCAAGCAGCGCGAGATTCCTGCCATCGTCAAGGGCCTGCGGGCGGTCAGCGACTTCGACTACGAGTTGCAGATGGCCCAGATGAACAACGGCCTGTCGGGCGTCGAGACGCTGTTCGTGCCGACCAACCCCACGTACAGCTTCCTCTCCTCCTCCCTGGTCAAGGAGGTCGCCACCTGGGGCGGTGACGTCTCCCACCTGGTGCCGCCGCCGGTCCTCGAAGCACTGGGCGAACGGCTCAGGAAGGACTGACTCCGGGACCGGTTCGCTGACGGCTCGTCAGCCGGTGTCCGGCGGACACCTCATGGCCGTACAGTCGTCCCGTCCGTCTCCAACACAGCGCAGAGAGTGGCGAGCAACCGGTGGACGTGCAGAAGAAGCTCGACGAGATCGTCACGGCGGTCTCCAGTGCCCGGTCGATGCCGATGTCGGCCTCGTGCGTGGTCAACCGCGCGGACCTGCTCGCCCTGCTGGAAGAGGTGCGCGGGGCACTTCCCGACTCCCTCGCCCAGGCCGAGGAGTTGATCGGCGGCCGTGAGCAGATGGTCGAGCAGGCCCGCCAGGAGGCCGAGCGGATCATCTCCACCGCGCATGCCGAACGCGGCTCCCTGATCTCCGACACCGAGATCGCCCGCCGCTCCCAGTCCGAGGCGGACCGCATCCTCGCCGAGGCCCGCAAGGAGGCCGAGGAGGTCCGCGCCGAGGCCGACGACTACGTCGACTCCAAGCTCGCGAACTTCGAGGTCGTCCTCACCAAGACGCTCGGTTCCGTCGGTCGCGGCCGCGAGAAGCTCCTCGGCACCGGACCCGGCACCGACGAGCACGGCTACGAGGACGAGGACGCCCCCGAGCGCAGCCACGACCCCGAGACCCTGCGCCGCGACGCCGACGCCTACGTCGACACCAAACTGGGCGCCTTCGAGGCGGTCCTCGCCAAGACCCTGGACGCCGTCGGCCGCGGCCGTCAGAAGCTGCACGGCCGTATCGCCACGGACGACCTCGGCGCCCTCGCCGACGACGCCACGATGTTCCAGCACTCCTCCGACGCCGACTACCTCGCCGACCTGACCGCCCTCGCGGAGCAGGACGCCGCGGCGGCGCAGCCCGTCCAGCAGCCGTACGACCAGCCGGAACCGCAGCCGGCCTACGGCTACCAGCAGCAGACGGACCCCTACGGCTATCAGCAGCAACAACAGCAGCAGGGCTACGGCCAGCAGGACGCCTACGGCTACCAGCAGCAGGCCGACCCCTACGCGTACCAGGGCTACGACACCCAGCAGGCCCCCTACGACCCGAACCAGGCCGTGCAGCAGCCCCAGCAGCAGGTCCAGCAGGGATACGCCCTCGACGAGACCAGCCTCTTCGACACCGGCATGATCAGTGCCGAGCAGCTGCGCGCCTACGAGCAGGAACGCGGCCTGTAGCACCGGGGCAGCCCGGGGAAAGGCCCCGGATTGGGCTGTGGGCGAATGCTCCAGTATCCTGGCTCTTCGGTCGCGTGTACGTCCGCGATCACAGCTGCCCGCAGCACCGTAGTAGGGCAGCGTCCCCCGAGCTCAGAAGATCGAAAGCAGGAATGGCCCTGAACGCCCGCCTCGACCACCGCAAGCCTCTCGTGTTCGATACGCACGAGCTGGGGCGGCGTCCTGGTGCGCTACAGCGCCTGACCCGCGAGTTCGACGCTCCCCGGGATCTCGGGATCCAGGGAGTGATCGGAGTGCCGGAAGGCGCCCCGGTGGAGCTCGACCTCCGTCTCGAGTCGGTCATGGAAGGTGTGCTCGTCACAGGCACCGCCCGTGCGCAGGCCGAGGGGGAGTGCGTAAGGTGTCTGGAGCCGCTGGAGCTGGAGCTCGAAGCGGACTTCCAGGAGATGTTCTCGTACCCTGACGCCGACGACCGGGGCCGCCCCAAAGCGGAGCCGGTCGACGACGCCGAGGAAGACGAGGACAGGCTCTTCATCGAGGACGGCTTGTTCGACCTCGAACCCGTGCTGCGTGATGCGGTGGTGCTCGCACTGCCGCTGCAGCCGGTGTGCCAGGACGACTGTCTGGGTCTGTGCTCCGAGTGCGGAGCGCGGCTCACGGACGACCCGGACCACCACCACGACGCCACCGACATCCGTTGGGCGGCATTGCAGGGACTCGCCGGTTCACTCGAAGACGGCGAGAAGGACGAGATGAGTGGCGAAGCGCCTCGATCGGCGCGCGCCAACGAGAAGCAGGAGAAGTAGCCGTGGCTGTTCCGAAGCGGAAGATGTCGCGCAGCAACACGCGCCACCGCCGGTCGCAGTGGAAGGCTGCGGTCCCCACCCTGGTTGCGTGCGAGCGCTGCCACGAGCCCAAGCTGCAGCACATTGCGTGCCCGTCTTGCGGCACCTACAACAAGCGCCAGGTTCTCGAGGTCTGAGCGGCTGGTGAGAGGCTCCATGTCTGACGCCAAGGCGGACACGACCGCCAAGAAAAAGGCGGAGAACACGGCCTCGTCCCACACGCTTCTGGAAGGGCGGCTCGGCTATCAGCTCGAGTCCGCCCTTCTGGTGCGTGCGCTGACCCACCGTTCCTTCGCATACGAGAACGGCGGTCTGCCGACGAACGAGCGGCTGGAGTTCCTCGGGGACTCCGTGCTCGGCCTCGTCGTCACGGACACGCTGTATCGCACCCACCCCGACCTGCCCGAAGGCCAGCTGGCCAAGTTGCGGGCCGCGGTGGTCAACTCGCGTGCGCTGGCGGAGGTCGGTCGTGGCCTCGACCTGGGTTCCTTCATCCGGCTCGGCCGGGGTGAAGAGGGCACGGGCGGCCGGGACAAGGCATCCATCCTCGCCGACACCCTCGAAGCGGTGATCGGCGCGGTCTATCTCGATCAGGGCCTCGACGCGGCCTCCGAACTGGTGCACCGCCTGTTCGACCCGCTGATCGAGAAGTCCTCGAACCTCGGTGCCGGCCTGGACTGGAAGACCAGTCTCCAGGAGCTCACCGCGACCGAAGGCCTCGGCGTCCCCGAGTACCTGGTCACGGAGACCGGCCCCGACCACGAGAAGACCTTCACTGCTGCTGCCCGCGTCGGAGGCGTCTCGTACGGCACCGGCACCGGCCGCAGCAAGAAGGAGGCGGAGCAGCAGGCCGCCGAGTCCGCGTGGCGGTCCATCCGGGCCGCGGCGGACGAGCGTGCCAAGGCGGCGAAGTCCGTCGAGGCCGTCCCGGCCGCCGACGGCAGCCCGGACCCGGAGTCCGCCTCCGCCTGACGAACAGCGGCACAGCAGAAACGTAGAACAGCGGTACGAGACGAGCGCCCGCCCCCCGGTTGGGAGGCGGGCGCTCCGTACGGGGGATCCCATGCCCGAGTTGCCCGAGGTAGAGGTCGTCCGGCGCGGTCTGGAGCGGTGGGTCGCCCATCGCACGGTCGCCGACGCCGAGGTGCTGCACCCGCGTGCCGTACGCCGTCATGTCGCCGGCTCCGACGACTTCGCGCACCGACTCAAGGGCCACCGCATCGGCACCCCCAGCCGCCGGGGCAAGTATCTGTGGCTGCCGCTGACGGACACGCACCAGGCGGTCCTCGCCCACCTCGGTATGAGCGGGCAGCTCCTGGTACAACCGCACGAGGCCCCCGACGAGAAGCATCTGCGGGTCCGGGTGCGCTTCGCGGACACGGTGAACACCGAGCTGCGCTTCGTCGACCAGCGCACCTTCGGCGGGCTGTCGCTGCACGACACCACCCCCGACGGCCTGCCGGACGTCATCGCGCACATCGCCCGTGACCCCCTCGACCCGCTGTTCGACGACGAGGCGTTCCACCAGGCGCTGCGGCGCAAGCGCACCACCATCAAGCGCGCCCTGCTCGACCAGTCGCTGATCAGCGGGGTCGGCAACATCTACGCGGACGAGGCGCTGTGGCGTGCCCGTCTGCACTACGACCGTCCGACCGCGAACTTCACCCGTCCCCGCACGCTCGAACTCCTCGGCCATGTCCGGGACGTGATGAACGCGGCCCTTGCCGTGGGCGGCACCAGTTTCGACAGCCTGTACGTCAACGTCAACGGCGAGTCGGGCTACTTCGACCGGTCGCTGGACGCGTACGGCCGCGAGGGCCTGCCGTGCAAGCGGTGTGCGACGCCGATGGTGCGACGAGCGTGGATGAACCGGTCCAGCTACTTCTGCCCGAAGTGTCAGAAGGTGCCGCGCGTCCCGTCGTAGCGCTCGCGGGCGGCCAGTACGTCGCCCATGCGCCCCTCCACGCAGTGGATGAGGGACAGCAGCCGCTCGGCCACCTCGCGTCCCAGCGGTGTCAGTTCGTAGTCCACGCGGGGCGGGTTGGTCGGCTGGGCCTCGCGGTGCACCAGGCCGTCGCGCTCCAGCGCGTGCAGCGTCTGGGACAGCATCTTCTCGCTCACGCCGTCCACCCGGCGGCGCAACTCGTTGAAGCGCAGCGAACCCTCGTACAGCGCCCCGAGCGTGAGTCCGCCCCAGCGGCCCGTGACGTGCTCCAGCGTGCCGCGCGAGGGGCAGGCCTTGGCGAACACGTCGAACGGGAGGTCCTGGTCCTCCGTGCGCTGCTGGGTGACGTCCATGGCTCAAGCGTACTCGAAGGCAGCGCCATCTGACAGGTTGCACTAACCAGAAGTTAGTGCTTTCCTTTCGTTACCGCATTCGACCTGCCCTGTTCGAGGAGTGCCACATGTCCACGCCCGTCATCGCTGTCGCCTACCACTCCGGCTACGGCCACACCGCCGTGCTCGCGGAGGCCGTCCGTGCCGGGGCCGCCGACGCCGGGGCGGAGGTGCGTCTGATCAAGGTCGACGAGATCACCGAGGAGCAGTGGACGCTGCTCGACGGCTCCGACGCGATCGTCTTCGGCTCGCCGACCTACATGGGGACCGCGTCCGGTGCCTTCCACGCCTTCGCCGAGGCGACCTCCGCGCGCTGGGCCACCCAGGCGTGGCAGGACAAGCTCGCCGCCGGGTTCACCAACTCCGGCTCCAAGAGCGGCGACAAGCTGCACACGCTGCAGTTCTTCCAGATCCTCGCCGCACAGCTCGGCATGCACTGGGTCAACCTCGGCCTGCTGCCCGGCTGGAACAGCAGCACGGCGTCCGAGCACGACCTCAACCGCCTGGGCGTCTTCCTGGGCGCGGCCGCGCAGACCAACGTCGACGAGGGCCCGGACGCCGTCCACAAGGCCGACGTGGCGACGGCGGAACACCTGGGGCGGCGCGTCGCCGAGACCGCGAAGGTCTTCCTGGCCGGCCGCGCCCAGGCTGCTTGATCGTTTCTGCGGGTACGGTGCCCGCCGCCCGATCCCTGCTTCGGTCCTAGTAGCCGAAGTCCTGCGTCCACCAGGGGCCGCCGGAGCCCAGGTGGACACCGACGCCCAGCGTCTTGAAGTCGCAGTTCAGGATGTTGGCCTTGTGGCCGGGGCTGTTCATCCAGGCCTCCATGACCGCGGCCGCGTCGGCCTGGCCGCGGGCTATGTTCTCGCCGCCGAGGTCGGATATCCCGGCCTTCGCGGCCCGGTCCCACGGGGTCGCCCCGTCCGGATCGGTGTGGTCGAAGAAGCCGCGCGCGGCCATGTCGTCGCTGAACTTCTCGGCGAGCTTCGACAGCGCGCTGTTGTCGGAGACGGCGCTGCACCCGACCTTGGCCCGCTCCTCGTTGACCAGTGCCAGCACCTCGGCCGCGGCCTGCGCCTCGGCCGAGACCGTCACCGGGGACTCGGGCTTCTCCGGGGCTTTGGTGGCCGTCTTCGACTTGGACGGAGTGGTCTTCGGCTTCTTCGAGGGCGTGGCCTGCGGCTTCTCGGTGGCCGTCTCGGTCGGCGCCGCCGACGCGGTGGAGGTGGAGGGGGAAGGCGTCGGCGAGACCGAGGGCGAGGTCGACCGGCCGGCGTCGCGGCTGGTCGACGTGCCACCGCGTTCGGTGTCGGCGGCGGAGCCGGACGTGCCGCCCTGCTCGGAGGCCGAGTTGGTCGGGGAGTCGGCGGCCTGCACCTTGTCGCCCGAGCCGCTGCCGCCGCCGAGCTGGTAGTTGTCGAGACCGGGCACCACGCCCGTGGCCACCGCGACGGTGCCGATGGCGACGGCCGCGGAGACACCCAGCAGGCCCGTCTTGACCGGTGTGGCGACCTTGCGCTTGCGGCGGCGGCCGGCCGCCGCCCGGTTCGAGCCCGCCCGCAGGTCACCGTCGTCGGGCCGGAAGCCGTCCACCGAGAAGACCGCGGTGTCGTCGTGGGCGTACTCGCCGCCGGTGGCGTACAGGTACTCCCGGCTTCTGGCGACGGAGTCGGCGTACGCCTCCGGGTTCAGATACGGCGCGATGCCCATCGTGGGGCGCTCGTCGGCGTACGGGTCCTGCGGGTTGTGAATGTCCGCGTGCGAGCCGTGCGTCTGTGTGACCCCCGTGGCGCGGCCCGTGGCGGCGCGGCCGGCGGCGGAGCGTCGGTGGCGTCCCATGTCCTTGCCTTCCTCGTCCAAGCGGTGTTCCCCACGGTCTGCCGAAGGGCTGGGGCGACGCGCGCCTCCTGCGCCCTCTGGTCGACCTGACTCACCCGATCGAGTGAGTTTCATATGAGAATCATTGGGTGGGGACGGTACCGCATGGCCCTGGGGGAGGAAGTGCTCCGAGCGACTTTGCCCGGTTAGGTTGCACCCATGAACGAGGATGTACGGCTGGTCGCCTGGGTGCGCGGACATGTCCAGGGTGTGGGTTTCCGCTGGTTCACCCGGGCCAAGGCGCTGGAGATCGGCGGACTGAGTGGTTTTGCTCTCAATCTGGCCGACGGACGGGTTCAGGTCGTCGCGGAAGGGGCCCGAGAGGGCTGTGAGGGACTGCTCGGGTGGCTCCTGGGTGACGACACGCCCGGGCGGGTGGACGGCGTCACCGAGATATGGGACACACCGCGCGGCGGCTACGACGGCTTCGCGATCCGCTGAGGAATACACGCGGAGCGGCCCGGAACGGACGCCGGTACATGCCAACGGCACCTGCCCCGGTGAAAAGAGGCAGGTGGTTGCCAAGAATTGCTTGCGGTGGAAGGCTCCGCACGTCAGGATGATCGCCACGCCCCGAGGGCCCCGCAGGAGTCGCAGCGCCGCCGTTCAGGCCGCGCGCCACCGGGATGCCCGCCAATACGGGGCGTGATCGTGTTGACCGTCAAACTTTTTGGTGAGACGCTGAAAGCACCCCGCGCACCTCAGCTGTTTGGCATGGATGAACGGCAGCACAACCAAGATCCTGGCAAGCACCGCGGGTGCGAATCCCTCACGACCCACACCGCTTCGGTCGGTCACTCATTGTGGAGGACCATCCATCATGGCAAAGGCGCTTCTCGGTTACGTCGGCGGCTCCGACCCGCGACTCCTCGCCGAGATGCGACGGCTCCAGCAGCGTGTACAGGACCTGGAATCCGAGCTCGGACGGATCCAGGCCGAGAACGACGCGCTGACGGCTGCCGCTTCTCACGAATCGCTTCTGGAGAGCATCGACGCACGCCAGGCGGAGCCTGCGCTCACCTGATCGCTGCACCGCTGCACAACGGCACACGCAGTGGTCGGGCGGCTCATCCCACCGCGTCGGACCGCTAAGTTGTCAGAGTTTGCAAGGGACGCTTCGGCGTCCCTTCTTTCTTTCCCCCGCCTCGTCTTTACCGCCGTCGTCCTGCTCGCTCTTTTGCCTCCCCCGCGCACCCTTTCAGTCTCTTAACGTTGGGTGTGCCCTGCGCGTTCATGGGTGAAACCGCGGGTTCATGGAGTGAGACACCCCCGGAAGGTAGAGTCCAGCGCCGTGCACCTCAAGGCCCTGACCCTCCGGGGGTTCAAGTCGTTCGCCTCGGCGACCACGCTCAGGTTCGAACCGGGGATCACGTGCGTCGTCGGACCGAACGGCTCGGGCAAGTCCAACGTCGTCGACGCACTCAGCTGGGTCATGGGCGAGCAGGGCGCGAAGTCGCTGCGCGGCGGCAAGATGGAGGACGTCATCTTCGCCGGCACCACCGGCCGCCCCCCGCTGGGCCGCGCCGAGGTGTCCCTGACCATCGACAACTCCGACGGGGCGCTGCCCATCGAGTACGCCGAGGTCACCATCACGCGGATCATGTTCCGCAACGGCGGCAGCGAGTACCAGATCAACGGTGACACCTGCCGGCTCCTCGACATCCAGGACCTGTTGTCCGACTCCGGCATCGGCCGCGAGATGCACGTCATCGTCGGCCAGGGCCAGCTCGACTCCGTCCTGCACGCCGATCCGATGGGCCGCCGCGCCTTCATCGAGGAGGCAGCGGGCGTCCTCAAGCACCGCAAGCGCAAGGAGAAAGCGCTCAGGAAACTGGACGCGATGCAGGCCAACCTCGCGCGCGTGCAGGACCTGACCGACGAACTACGGCGTCAACTCAAGCCCCTCGGCCGTCAGGCCGCCGTCGCCCGCCGCGCCGCCGTCATCCAGGCCGACCTGCGCGACGCCCGCCTGCGCCTCCTCGCCGACGATCTCGTACGGCTGCGCGAGGCACTGCGGACCGAGGTCGCCGACGAGGCCGCCCTCAAGGAGCGCAAGGAGGCCGCCGAGCAGGAACTGCGCAAGGCCCTCCAGCGGGAGTCCCTGCTGGAGGACGAGGTCCGCCGGCTCGCACCGCGCCTCCAGCGCGCCCAGCAGACCTGGTACGAGCTGTCCCAGCTCGCCGAGCGCGTCCGCGGCACGATCTCGCTCGCCGACGCACGCGTGAAGAGCGCCACCTCCGCGCCGCCCGAGGAACGCCGCGGCCGCGAGCCCGAGGACATGGAGCGCGAGGCCGCCCGGGTCCGCGAGCAGGAGGCCGAGCTGGAGGCCGCCCTCGAGGCGGCCCAGCACGCGCTCGACGACACCGTCTCCCACCGCGCCGACCTGGAGCGCGAGCTCGCCGTCGAGGAACGGCGACTGAAGGACGTCGCCCGGGCCATCGCCGACCGCCGTGAAGGCCTGGCCCGCCTGAACGGCCAGGTCAACGCGGCCCGTTCGCGTGCCGCCTCCGCCCAGGCCGAGATCGACCGGCTCGCCGCCGCCCGCGACGAGGCCCAGGAGCGGGCCGTCGCCGCGCAGGAGGAGTACGAGGAGCTCAAGGCGGAGGTCGACGGCCTCGACGCGGGTGACCGGGAACTCGGGGAACAGCACGAGGCGGCCAAACAGCGGCTCGTCGAGGCGGAGGCCGCTCTCACCGCCGCCCGCGAGGCACTCACGGGGGCCGAACGCAGCCGCGCCGCGACCCAGGCCCGCCACGAGACCCTGGCGATGGGCCTGCGCCGCAAGGACGGCACGGGCGCGCTGCTCGGCGCACGGGACCGGCTGAGCGGACTGCTGGGTCCGGCGGCCGAACTGCTGACGGTGACGCAGGGGTACGAGGTCCCCCTCGCGGCGGCCTTCGGGGCGGCGGCGGACGCCCTCGCCGTGACCGGTCCGTCCGCGGCCGCCGAGGCGATCCGCCTGCTGCGCAAGCAGGACGGGGGCCGGGCCGCGCTGTTGCTGAGCGGCGCTCCGGACGACGTACCCCAGGAGCCGCGGGGGACCGATGGGCCGCCGTACGCCGCCGACCTCGTCCGGGGCCCCGCCGATCTCCTGCCCGCCGTACGGCGCCTGCTGCGGGGGATCGTCGTCGTCGGCACGCTGGAGGAGGCCGAGGAGGTCGTCTACGCCAGGCCCGATCTGACCGCCGTCACCGCCGAGGGCGACCTGCTGGGGGCGCACTTCGCGCACGGCGGGTCCGCCGGCGCGCCCAGTCTGCTGGAGGTGCAGGCGTCCGTCGACGAGGCCGCGGCCGAGCTCGAGGAGCTGGCCGTGCGGTGCGCGGAGTTGACCGGCGCGCAGCTCGCGGCGGGGGAGCGGCGCAAGGAGTGTGCCGCGCTCGTCGAGGAGTCGGGGGAGCGGCGGCGGGCCGCCGACCGGGAGAAGTCGGCCGTGGCCCAGCAGCTCGGGCGGCTCGCGGGACAGGCGCGGGGCGCCGCCGGTGAGGCCGAGCGGTCCACGGCGGCCGCGGCGCGGGCGCAGGAGGCGCTGGACCGGGCCGTGGAGGAGGCCGAGGAACTGGCCGAACGGCTGGCCGTCGCCGAGGAGATGCCGGTCGAGGAGGAGCCCGACACCTCGGCGCGCGACCGGCTCGCCGCGGACGGGGCCAACGCCCGGCAGACCGAGATGGAGGCGCGGCTCCAGGTCCGTACGCACGAGGAGCGGGTGAAGGGGCTGGCCGGGCGGGCCGACTCGCTGGACCGGGCCGCGCGGGCGGAACGCGAGGCACGCGCGCGTGCCGAGCAGCGGCGGGCGCGGCTGCGGCACGAGGCCGCCGTCGCGGAAGCCGTGGCCTCCGGTGCGCGCCAACTGCTCACCCATGTCGAGGTGTCGCTCGGACGGGCCGAGGCGGAGCGGGTCGCCGCCGATGCCGCCAAGGCGCGGCGCGAGCAGGAACTGGCCGCCGCCCGCACCGCCGGGCGCGACCTCAAGGCCGAGCTGGACAAGCTGACGGACTCGGTCCACCGCGGCGAGGTGCTCGGCGCCGAGAAGCGGATGCGGATCGAACAGTTGGAGACCAAGGCGCTGGAGGAGCTGGGGGTGGAACCCGCGGGGCTCGTCTCCGAGTACGGGCCCCACCAGCCGGTGCCGCCCTCGCCGCCCGCCGAGGGCGAGGTGCTGCCGGAGGACCCCGAGGACCCGCGCAACCAGCCGAGGCGTTTCCTGCGGGCCGAGCAGGAGAAGCGACTGCGGGCGGCCGAACGCGCCTATCAGCAGCTGGGCAAGGTGAACCCGCTTGCCCTGGAGGAGTTCTCCGCGCTGGAGGAGCGGCACAAGTTCCTCAGCGAGCAGTTGGAGGACCTCAAGAAGACCCGTGCCGACCTTCTTCAGGTCGTGAAGGAGGTCGACGAGCGGGTCGAGCAGGTCTTCACCGAGGCGTTCCGGGACACCGCACGACAGTTCGAGGGTGTGTTCAGCCGGCTCTTCCCGGGCGGCGAGGGGCGGCTGATCCTGACCGACCCCGACAACATGCTCACCACGGGCGTCGACGTCGAGGCCCGTCCGCCCGGCAAGAAGGTCAAGCGACTCAGCCTGCTCTCCGGTGGCGAGCGGTCGCTGACCGCCGTCGCCATGCTGGTGTCGATCTTCAAGGCCCGGCCCAGCCCGTTCTATGTCATGGACGAGGTCGAGGCCGCCCTCGACGACACCAACCTGCAGCGGCTGATCCGGATCATGCAGGAGCTCCAGGAGTCCTCGCAGCTGATCGTGATCACGCACCAGAAGCGCACGATGGAGGTCGCCGACGCGCTGTACGGCGTGTCCATGCAGGGCGACGGTGTGTCGAAGGTCATCAGCCAGCGTCTGCGCTGAGCGGGCCGGAGCGGGGTATCCGAAAGCAAGCCCCGAGCGGTTCTTCAAGAGTTGAACACATACTCCACACGTGTGCGCTGAAAAGTCACAGTCACCCCCTCTTGACTTCGACACTTGAAGGCATAGTCTCGGCACCGTTGCTTTTACCTTCAGGTGCCACCTATCTGGAGGTGTTGATCCCGTCGGCGGCGTTGCCGGCGGCCCGAGGAGTTGAACGTGACCAGCACAGAGCAGGCACAAAAGTCAGGAGCCGCGACGGCTCACCCCGATCATCTCGGGCACGTCATCTTCATCGCGGCGGCGGCCGCGATGGGCGGCTTCCTCTTCGGCTACGACAGCTCCGTCATCAACGGCGCGGTCGAGGCCATCCGGGACCGCTACGACGTCGGCTCCGCAGCCCTGGCGCAGGTCATCGCCATCGCCCTGATCGGCTGCGCCATCGGCGCCGCGACCGCCGGCCGCATCGCCGACCGCATCGGCCGCATCCGGGTCATGCAGATCGCCGCCGTGCTGTTCACCGTCAGCGCCGTCGGCTCGGCGCTGCCCTTCGCGCTGTGGGACTTCGCCGCGTGGCGGGTCGTCGGCGGCTTCGCCATCGGTATGGCCTCCGTCATCGGCCCCGCCTACATCGCGGAGGTCGCCCCGCCCGCCTACCGCGGCCGCCTCGGTTCCTTCCAGCAGGCCGCGATCGTCATCGGCATCGCGATCTCGCAGCTGGTCAACTGGGGCCTGCTGAACGCCGCCGGCGGCGACCAGCGCGGCGAGCTCATGGGTCTGGAGGCCTGGCAGGTCATGCTGGGCGTCATGGTGGTCCCGGCCGTCCTCTACGGCCTGCTCTCCTTCGCCATCCCCGAGTCCCCGCGCTTCCTGATCTCCGTAGGCAAGCGCGAGCGGGCCCGCGACATCCTGGAAGAGGTCGAGGGCGACAAGATCGACCTGGACGCCCGCGTCGCCGAGATCGAGCACGCGATGAAGAGCGAGCACAAGTCCACCTTCAAGGACCTGCTCGGCGGCTCCTTCTTCTTCAAGCCGATCGTCTGGGTCGGTATCGGCCTGTCGGTCTTCCAGCAGTTCGTCGGCATCAACGTCGCGTTCTACTACTCCTCGACGCTGTGGCAGTCGGTCGGCGTCGACCCGACGGACTCGTTCTTCTACTCCTTCACCACGTCGATCATCAACATCGTCGGCACCGTGATCGCGATGATCTTCGTCGACCGCGTCGGCCGCAAGCCGCTGGCCCTCATCGGCTCCGTCGGCATGGTCGTCGGCCTCGGGCTGGAGGCCTGGGCGTTCTCCTTCGACCTGGTCGACGGCAAGCTGCCGGCCACCCAGGGCTGGATCGCCCTGATCGCCGCCCACGTGTTCGTCCTCTTCTTCGCCCTGTCCTGGGGTGTCGTCGTCTGGGTCTTCCTCGGCGAGATGTTCCCCAACCGGATCCGTGCCGCCGCCCTCGGCGTGGCCGCCTCCGCGCAGTGGATCGCCAACTGGGCCATCACCGCGAGCTTCCCGTCGCTGGCCGACTGGAACCTCTCCGCGACCTACGTGATCTACACGGCCTTCGCCGCGCTCTCCATCCCGTTCGTCCTGAAGTACGTCAAGGAGACGAAGGGCAAGTCGCTGGAGGAGATGGGCTGAGCCTCCCGAAGAGGCCCCTGAACTCGAGGAGCCGGGCCACATCCCCGCTGCCCGCTCCTCGATACCCGTAGGACGTGCTGCCCCGGCTCACCCGTCGAGCCGGGGCAGCACGTCCTCGCAGAACAGCCGCAGTCCGCGCCACCCCTCCGCCGTCGGCATCCCGCCGGCCAGCGGATGCAGGACGAGGTTGTCGAGCCCCTGCGCCACACACTCGTCCGGTGTGAGGATCCGGTAGACCCCCTCGTCCCGGAGCTCCTGGACGCTGCCCGCCGCCGACCGCACGGCCGAGCGGATCTCGCCGGACTGCCAGGACGCGTACGTCCGTGCCTCGTGCAGGAAGTGCCCGCCGTACTCGGCCCACGCCCGGTCCGGATCCTCGGCGATGTGCAGCAGCGGGGTCTCGGCGGCCGGCATCATCGTCCAGCCCTCCGTCCCGTACTCCACGAGCCGCTCCTTGTAGTACGCCTCCAGCTCCGGAAGGTGCGCGCTGGGGAAGAAGGGCAGGCCGAGCCGGGCGGCCCGGCGGGCGGCCGCCTTCGATGAGCCGCCGACCAGCAGCAGCGGGTGCGGTGCGGAGGACGGACGCGGGGTGACCCGTACCGTACGGCCCCGGTACTCGAACTCCTCGCCGGTCCAGGCCTTGAGCAGGGTGTCGAGAAGCTCGTCCTGGAGCCGCCCGCGCCGCTTCCAGTCCACCCCCGCCCGCTCGTACTCCTCGGGCCGGTACCCGATTCCGGCGACCGTGACCAGCCGGCCGCCGCTCAGCAGGTCGAGCACCGCGATGTCCTCGGCCAGCCGCAGCGGGTCGTGCAGCGGGCCGATCACCGCCGAGACGGTGACCGCGAGCCGCCGGGTCGCGCCGAGCACGGCGCCCGCGAAGGCGAACGGCGACGGCAGCCAGTTGTTCTCGGCCCCGTGATGCTCCTCGGTCTGTACGGTCGTGACCCCGCACTCGTCGGCGTACGCGGCCATCTCCAGAGCGGCCCGGTACCGCACACCGAGCTCGGCCGGGGTCGCGCCGGGAGCGACGAGGTTGAAACGGACGACGGTGACGGGCATGGGAGGCCCCCCTTCGGCGGATGTGGGGGACCGTAGCTGACGTTGTGTCAGATCGCCATGGGTCGGTACGAGCCGGCGGTACGCTCCGGCCATGACCCGAGCCGTCGTGACGGACTGACGCGCGGCCGGGTCGCCACCCGCACCGGCGGGGAGGGGTCACGCATACTGGACGGGTTATGGAAACCGTCATCCTTGCTGTAGTCATCGCCGTGGTCGTGCTCGGTGTGCTCGGCGGGCTCGTGGTCGGCAGCCGACGGAAGAAGTCGCTGCCCCCGCCGCCCCCCACCACGCCCGACATCACCGCCCCTCCGGCCGAGCCGCATGTCGGCGACGAGGCCGAGACGCCGCGCGACGAACCGCGCCGCACGATAGAGGAGGTGGATCTTCCCGACGGCGGCCCGACCGGCACAGCCGTCGAGGAACCGCCCGTCGTCCCCCCTCTCGAGGTTCCCGAGCTCGAGATCCCGGAACCCACCGAGGGGCGGCTGGTCCGCCTCCGCGCCCGTCTGTCCCGCTCGCAGAACGCCCTCGGCAAGGGCCTGCTCACGCTGCTCTCCCGCGAGCACCTCGACGAGGACACCTGGGAGGAGATCGAGGACACGCTGCTCACCGCCGACGTCGGCGTGCAGCCCACCCAGGAGCTGGTCGAGCGGCTGCGCGAGCGCGTCAGGGTGCTCGGCACCCGCACTCCCGAGGAGCTGCGCAGCCTGCTGCGCGAGGAACTGCTCACGCTGGTCGGCACCGAGGTCGACCGCACCGTGAAGACCGAGCCCGAGGAGCGCAAGCCGGGCATCGTGATGGTCGTCGGGGTCAACGGCACCGGCAAGACCACCACCACCGGCAAGCTCGCGCGTGTGCTCGTGGCCGACGGACGGACCGTCGTCCTCGGTGCCGCCGACACCTTCCGCGCCGCCGCCGCCGACCAGCTCCAGACCTGGGGCGAGCGCGTCGGCGCACACACGGTGCGGGGCCCCGAG
Source organism: Streptomyces sp. NBC_00080 (assembly GCF_045041255.1). Taxonomy (NCBI): domain Bacteria; kingdom Bacillati; phylum Actinomycetota; class Actinomycetes; order Kitasatosporales; family Streptomycetaceae; genus Streptomyces; species Streptomyces sp. NBC_00080. The sequence goes on along the minus strand of NZ_CP108235.1, from coordinate 2,891,618 downwards.
GCGGGCGACCCCGCCTCCGTCGCGTTCGACGCGGTGAAGGAGGGCAAGGAGATGGGGGTGGACGTCGTCCTCATCGACACCGCGGGGCGGCTGCACACCAAGACCGGGCTCATGGACGAGCTCGGCAAGGTCAAGCGGGTCGTCGAGAAGCACGCGCCGCTCGACGAGGTGCTGCTCGTCCTCGACGCCACCACTGGGCAGAACGGTCTCGTCCAGGCCCGTGTCTTCGCCGAGGTCGTGAACATCACCGGCATCGTCCTGACCAAGCTGGACGGCACGGCGAAGGGCGGCATCGTGATCGCGGTCCAGCGCGAGCTGGGCGTCCCGGTCAAGCTGATCGGACTCGGCGAGGGCGCGGACGACCTGGCGCCCTTCGAGCCGGAGGCCTTCGTGGATGCCCTTATCGGCGACTGAGGGCCGTCGGTCACCGCGCGGGGACCGCAACCGTCCGGTGAGGTCCCACGACGGCGATCCGCCGGATCCGCGAGAGCGGCGCCGGTCCAGGCGTGAAGAAGCGAGAAGCGCCCGCCCCCAGGTGCAGTGGGAGCGGGCGCTCGGCTGTGTGCGCGCCGTACGGCTCAGGCGCGCGACCGGTGGGCCAGATAGGCCAGGGTGCCCAGCAGCAGGCGGGCCTGAGGCGGGCGGGTGGCCGAGTCCAGTGCGGGTGGGCGCAGCCAGCGCACCGGGCCGAGCCCGCCGCGGTCGGAGGGCGGGGCCGTGATGCAGGTGCCGGGGCCCAGGCCGCGCAGATCCAGGGCGGTCGGGTCGTCCCAGCCCATGCGGTAGAGCAGCCCGGTCAGTTCGGCGGCGGCGCCGGGCGCGACGAAGAACTGGGTGCGGCCCTCGGGGGTGGCGGTCACCGGGCCGAGGGGGAGACCCATACGCTCCAGCCGGACCAGGGCGCGACGGCCGGCGGGCCCGGCGACGTCGATCACGTCGAACGCGCGCCCGACGGGCAGCATGACCGCGGCGCCCGGGAACTCCGACCAGGTTCTGCTCACGTCGTCGAGCGTGGCCCCGGCGGGGACCCGGGGTGCGAACGCCAGGGGATGCGCGCCCGGTTCGCGACAGTCGGAGCGCCCGCACGAGCAGACGCCCGCCGCGGCCCGCGCGCCGGGCACCGCGTCCCAGCCCCACAGTCCCGTGAACTCGGCGACGGCGGTGCACTCGGACGAGCGACCGCGCCTGCGCGCGCCGGAGCGGATCTCGCGAATGCCGCCGATCGTGAAGCCCATGCCCCCTCCAACGGGTTCGACGCGCCGATGGTTACGCAGCGGTCGATCGTCGTGACTCTGTGTGCTTCCGCTTCCCGTCGACCGCTCGATCCAGGCAGCGCCTGGAAGCGCTCCGGGTGGTGTGTCGGGCGGCGCGCGCCCCTGAGTGCTTCGCTCCGCTCACTCCCGGCTGTCCTATGTCAAGTGAATCGCGTACGAGTCACCGGGAGTTCATTCGAAGGGGTGGCGAATGGTGGCGTTTCCGGGATCCTCGTGGCCGGAGCCGTGATCGTAGGATTACTTTGAGTGTGCGGGTCCTGGAGGCACATGCGCTTGTGGGTATGCCGGAGGCAAGTCGGCTTTCCGTTCGAAGGGTGACAAGTACCGTACGGCAGGCCGTATTTACCGGCATTCTGATAAGGCTTGGCGCACTCAGTGACAAGTGGTCTCAGGGATGGGGGCGTTCCAGTGAGCGGCAACGGCGGAAGCGGAAACAACGCTGCGGGTGGGGACAAGCGCCCGAACGAGCTGCTCTCTTCGTGGTTCGTGCGCAGCGGCTGGTCGAAGGGTGAACTCGCCCGTCAAGTCAACCGCCGGGCACGCCAGTTGGGTGCCAACCACATCTCCACGGACACCTCGCGCGTGCGTCGCTGGCTGGACGGCGAGAACCCCCGCGAGCCCATCCCGAGGATCCTGTCCGAGCTGTTCTCCGAGCGGTTCGGCTGTGTCGTCTCCGTCGAGGACCTCGGGCTGCGCGCCGCGCGCCAGGCGCCCTCCGTGACCGGCGTCGACCTGCCGTGGACGGCCCCGCAGACGGTGGCCCAGCTCAGCGAGTTCTCCCGCAGCGACCTGATGCTGGCGCGGCGCGGCTTCCTCGGGACCTCGCTCGCGCTGTGCGCGGGCCCGTCGCTCATCGAGCCCATGCAGCGCTGGCTCGTCCCCTCGCCGCCCGCCCCGCTCGAGGAACCGGACTCGATGCCGACCAGCCGGGCCCGCGGCCGGCTCTCCCGGCCCGAGCTGGACCTGCTGGAGTCCACCACCGTGATGTTCCGGCAGTGGGACGCCCAGTGCGGCGGCGGGCTGCGCCGCAAGGCGGTCGTCGGGCAGCTGCACGAGGTGACGGACCTCCTCCAGGAGCCGCAACCCGAGTCCACCGCGAGGAGGCTCTTCAAGGTCGCCGCCGAACTGGCGGAACTCGCGGGCTGGATGAGCTACGACGTGGGGCTCCAGCCCACCGCGCAGAAGTACTTCGTGCTCGCCCTGCACGCGTCGAAGGAGGCCGGCGACCGGCCGCTCGGCAGTTACGTGCTGTCCAGCATGAGCCGCCAGATGATCCACCTGGGCCGACCCGAGGACGCCCTGGAACTGATCCACCTCGCGCAGTACGGCAGCCGGGACTGCGCGAGCCCGCGCACCCAGTCGATGCTGTATGCGATGGAGGCCCGCGCCTACGCCAACATGGGGCAGCCCGGCCGGTGCAAGAGGGCGGTGCGGATGGCCGAGGACACCTTCGCCGAATCGGACGAGTGGGACGAGCCGGACCCCGACTGGATCCGCTTCTTCTCCGAGGCCGAGCTCTACGGCGAGAACAGCCACTCGTTCCGCGACCTCGCCTACGTCGCCGGCCGCAGCCCCACCTACGCCTCGCTGGCCGAGCCCCTGATGCGCAAGGCCGTGCAGCTGTTCGCGGGCGACCACGACCACCAGCGGTCGTACGTGCTGAACCTGATCGGCATGGCCACGGTGCACCTCCTCCAGCGTGAGCCCGAGCAGAGCGCCACCCTCGCCACCCAGGCCATGAAGGAGGCCAAGAAGGTGCGCTCCGAGCGCGTCAACACTCGTATCCGAAAGACCGTCGACAGCGCCGTACGCGACTTCGGGGATCTCTCCGAGGTCGTGGACCTGACCGAGCGCCTCACCATCGAGCTGCCGGAGACGGCCGAAGCGGTCTGATCCGGCTGATCCACAGAGCACGACCCTGGACTCCGGCCGCGGCCGGCCCTCCCGAACTGCCCGACTCGGCTCCCCCATGCCAGGTCATTCGGAAGGCCGCCCGCGGCCGGTTTATTGCGTTCTCCGAAGGTTGCGCCACGATAACGATCCATTCGACGAACATCAGCCAGTTCATCGAGGCGTAACGCACGAGGCGCCTTCGTCACAGCGGCGAAACAACGAGGGGCGTCCACCGAAACCGCGCTGCGCGAATCTCATGGCGCATAACCGGCCCACCCCTCACGACCCGCACTGGCTTCGCCCGCACGGGGCCGTACCTACGACGAGGAGACGCCGATGGCAGCAGCCATCACGCTTGCGGCGGACGCACCCACGCTGTCGTCCGCGAACACAGGCTTCATGCTCATCTGTTCCGCCCTGGTGCTGATCATGACCCCGGGCCTCGCCTTCTTCTACGGAGGCATGGTCCGCGTCAAGAGCACGCTCAACATGCTGATGATGAGTTTCATCAGCATCGGCATCGTCACCATCCTGTGGGTGTTGTACGGCTTCTCCCTCGCTTTCGGCACCGACTCCGGCAGCCTCATCGGCTGGAATTCCGACTGGGTCGGTCTCAGCAACATCGGCCTGACGGAGCTGTGGGACGGCTACACCATCCCGATCTTCGTGTTCATGGTCTTCCAGATGATGTTCGCGATCATCACGCCCGCCCTGATAAGCGGTGCGCTGGCCGACCGCGTCAAGTTCTCCGCGTGGGCGCTGTTCGTCGCCCTGTGGGCCACGGTCGTCTACTTCCCGGTCGCGCACTGGGTCTGGGGCGCCGGCGGCTGGGCCTTCGAGCTGGGCGTCATCGACTTCGCCGGTGGTACGGCGGTGCACATCAACGCCGGTGCCGCGGCCCTCGGCGTGATCCTCGTCATCGGCAAGCGCGTCGGGTTCAAGAAGGACCCGATGCGCCCGCACAGCCTGCCGCTGGTCATGCTCGGCGCCGGTCTGCTGTGGTTCGGCTGGTTCGGCTTCAACGCCGGCTCGTGGCTCGGCAACGACGACGGCGTCGGCGCGCTGATGTTCGTCAACACGCAGGTCGCCACCGCCGCCGCCATGCTGGCCTGGCTCGTCTACGAGAAGATCCGGCACGGCGCGTTCACCACGCTGGGCGCCGCCTCCGGCGCGGTCGCCGGTCTGGTCGCCATCACCCCCTCGGGTGGTGCGGTCACCCCGCTCGGCGCGATCGCCGTCGGTGCCATCGCCGGACTCCTGTGCGCCATGGCCGTCGGCCTGAAGTACAAGTTCGGCTACGACGACTCGCTCGACGTCGTCGGGGTCCACCTGGTCGGCGGTGTCGTCGGCTCGCTGCTGATCGGCTTCTTCGCCAGCGGCAAGGGCCAGTCCACGGCGACCGGTGTCTTCTACGGCAACCACTCCTTCGACCAGCTGTGGAAGCAGTGCGCCGGTGTCTTCGCGGTCCTCGCCTACTCGCTGGTGGTCTCCGCGATCCTCGCCTTCCTCCTCGACAAGACCATCGGCATGCGGGTCTCCGAGGACGACGAGGTGGCCGGCATCGACCAGGCCGAGCACGCCGAGACCGCATACGACTTCAGCGGGGCCGGCGGCGGCGCCGCCCGCACGACCGCCCTCCCGACCGCGGTCACCGACGCGAGCAAGAAGGTGGACGCATGAAGCTCATCACCGCCGTCGTGAAGCCCCACCGGCTCGACGAGATCAAGGAAGCCCTTCAGGCCTTCGGCGTCCACGGTCTGACGGTCACCGAGGCCAGCGGTTACGGTCGTCAGCGGGGACACACCGAGGTCTACCGCGGCGCCGAGTACACGGTCGACCTCGTTCCCAAGATCCGCATCGAGGTGCTGGCCGAGGACGACGACGCCGAGCAGCTGATCGACGTCATCGTCAAGGCGGCCCGTACCGGCAAGATCGGTGACGGCAAGGTCTGGTCCCTCCCGGTCGAGACGGCCGTACGGGTCCGCACCGGCGAGCGCGGCCCGGACGCGCTCTGACGGCAGAACAGAACAGGAGTCGCTGGGTGACGAGTACGGATGTGCGCAAGGATGCAGAGGACTCGGGACCCAGCGGCTACGCGGCGGCCCGGCTGCGCCTCCTCACCGAGGGGGCGCGGTCCGGGCCGCCGCGCCGTTCCGCCCTCGCGGAACTGACCGACGACTGGCTCTCGGGGCTCTTCACGGCCGGTACCGAGGATCTGAAGGGCGTGTCCCTGGTCGCCGTCGGCGGCTACGGCCGGGGCGAGCTGTCCCCGCGCAGCGACCTCGACCTCCTGCTGCTGCACGACGGCGCCGACCCCAAGGCGGTCGCCGCCCTCGCCGACCGGCTCTGGTACCCCGTGTGGGACCTGGGCCTCGCACTGGACCATTCCGTGCGCACCCCGGCCGAGGCCCGCAAGACCGCCGGGGAGGACCTCAAGGTCCAGCTCGGCCTCCTCGACGCCCGCCACCTCGTCGGCGACCCCGGTCTCACGGCGGGACTCCGTACGGCCGTCCTCGCCGACTGGCGCAACCAGGCGCCCAAGCGTCTCCCCGAGCTCCAGGAACTCTGCGTCGAGCGCGCCGAACGCCAGGGCGAGCTCCAGTACCTGCTGGAGCCGGACCTCAAGGAGGCGCGGGGCGGGCTGAGGGACGCCACCGCGCTGCGGGCCGTCGCCGCCTCCTGGCTGGCCGACGCGCCCCGCGAAGGCCTCGACGAAGCCCGGCGCCGGCTCCTCGACGTGCGGGACGCCCTGCACCTGGCCACCGGCCGCGCCACCGACCGCCTGGCCCTCCAGGAGCAGGACCAGGTGGCCGCCGAGCTGGGCCTGCTGGACGCCGACACGCTGCTGCGGCAGGTGTACGAGGCGGCCCGCGTCATCTCGTACGCGAGTGATGTCACCTGGCGCGAAGTGGGGCGCGTGCTGCGTTCACGTGCCGTGCGGCCGCGGCTGCGCGCCATGCTGGGCGGCGGTGCCAAGCCCGCCACCGAACGGTCCCCGCTGGCCGAAGGGGTGGTGGAGCAGGACGGCGAGGTGGTGCTCGCCCGTGCCGCACGCCCCGAACGCGACCCCGTGCTCCCGCTGCGCGCCGCGGCCGCCGCCGCGCAGGCAGGCCTCCCGCTCTCCCTGCACGCCGTACGGCGCCTCGCCGCCACCGTGCGCCCGCTGCCCACGCCCTGGCCCGCCGAGGCGCGTGAGCAGCTCGTGACCCTGCTCGGCTCGGGCCAGCCCACCATCGAGGTCTGGGAGGCGCTGGAGGCCGAGGGCCTGATCACGCGGCTGCTGCCCGACTGGGAGCGGGTGCGCTGCCGCCCGCAGCGCAACGCCGTGCACATCTGGACCGTCGACCGGCACCTCATCGAGACCGCCGTCCGCGCCTCCGAGTTCACCCGCCGGGTCAGCCGCCCCGACCTTCTGCTGGTCTCCGCGCTGCTGCACGACATCGGCAAGGGCTGGCCAGGCGACCACTCGGTCGCGGGCGAGATCATCGCCAAGGACGTCGCCGCCCGGATCGGCTTCGACCGCGCCGACGTCGCCGTCCTCTCCACGCTCGTACGGCATCACCTGCTGCTGATCGAGACGGCCACCCGGCGCGACCTGGAGGACCCGGCCACGGTCCGCTCGGTCGCCGAGGCGGTCGGCTCGCAGAGCACCCTGGAGCTGCTGCACGCGCTCACCGAGGCGGACGCGCTGGCCACCGGCCCCGCCGCCTGGTCGTCCTGGCGAGGTTCGCTCGTGGCGGACCTGGTCAAGCGGGTGGCGGCGGTGCTCGCCGGGGACGAGCCGGACGAGCCCGACGCCGCCGCGCCCACCGCCGAGCAGGAACGGCTCGCCATCGAGGCGGTCGCCACCAGCAGCCCGGTGCTGGCCCTGCGCGCCCAGACCGAGCCCCCCGCGGAGGACCGTCCGGCGGACGATCCCGAGCCGCTCGGTGTGGAACTGCTCATCGCCGTCCCCGACCAGGCGGGTGTGCTGCCCGCGGTGGCCGGTGTCCTCGCCATGCACCGGCTGACCGTCCGCACCGCCGAGCTGCGTGCCCTGGACCTGCCGACCGGGGTCGAGGGCTCCGTCCTGCTGCTGAACTGGCGGGTCGCCGCCGAGTACGGCTCCCTGCCCCAGGCGGCCCGGCTGCGCGCCGACCTGGTACGCGCCCTGGACGGCTCGCTGGACATCGCCGGACGGCTCGCGGAACGGGACGCCGCCTACCCCCGTCGGCGGGGCGTGGTCGCCCCTCCGCCGCGGGTGACGGTGGCCCCGGCGGCCTCCCGGCACGCGACGGTCATCGAGGTACGCGCGCAGGACGCGCCGGGGCTGCTGTTCCGGATCGGCCGCGCCCTGGAGGACGAGGGACTGCGGGTCCGCAGCATGCACGTCTCGACCCTCGGCGCGAACGCCGTGGACGCCTTCTACGTCACCGGGGCCGAAGGTGAGCCGCTGCCCGGCGACGAGGCCGCCTCGGTGACCCGCAAGCTGGAGGAGACACTGCGGGCGTGACCGTGTGCCGCGTGGCACACGTCCCCGCCCGCTGATTGCAGCAGGCGGGGACGAATGTCTTGCGCGGCCGGATACCCTGGAAGACGCTCAGACTGCCCCCGACTCCGAGGACCGACGCCGCCGTGTTCGATACTCTTTCCGATCGCCTTTCAGCGACCTTCAAGAACTTGCGCGGCAAGGGGCGCTTGAGCGAAGCGGACATCGACGCCACGGCGCGCGAGATCCGCATCGCACTCCTCGAAGCGGACGTGGCCCTGCCGGTCGTCCGCACGTTCATCAAGAACGTCAAGGAACGCGCTCTCGGCGCCGATGTCTCCAGGGCGCTGAACCCCGCCCAGCAGGTCCTGAAGATCGTCAACGAGGAACTCGTCACGATCCTCGGGGGCGAGACCCGGCGGCTGCGGTTCGCCAAGCAGCCGCCGACCGTGATCATGCTCGCCGGTCTCCAGGGCGCCGGTAAGACCACCCTCGCCGGCAAGCTCGGCCGCTGGCTGAAGGAGCAGGGCCACTCGCCGCTGCTCGTCGCCTGTGACCTCCAGCGCCCCAACGCCGTCAACCAGCTCAGCGTCGTCGCCGAGCGCGCCGGCGTGGCCGTGTACGCCCCACAGCCCGGTAACGGGGTGGGCGACCCGGTCCAGGTCGCCAAGGACTCGATCGAGTTCGCCAAGGTCAAGGTCCACGACATCGTGATCGTGGACACCGCAGGACGGCTCGGCATCGACGCCGAGCTGATGCGGCAGGCCGCGGACATCCGCGACGCCGTCTCGCCCGACGAGATCCTCTTCGTCGTCGACGCGATGATCGGTCAGGACGCCGTCAACACGGCCGAGTCCTTCCGCGACGGCGTCGGCTTCGACGGTGTCGTACTGTCGAAGCTCGACGGCGACGCCCGCGGTGGCGCGGCCCTGTCGATCGCCTCGGTGACCGGCAAGCCGATCATGTTCGCGTCGAACGGCGAGAAGCTCGACGAGTTCGACGCCTTCCACCCTGACCGGATGGCCTCCCGCATCCTCGACATGGGTGACCTGCTCACCCTGATCGAGCAGGCGGAGAAGACGTTCAGCCAGGAAGAGGCCGAGAAAATGGCCTCCAAGCTGGCGTCCAAGAAGGGCCAGGACTTCACCCTGGACGACTTCCTGGCCCAGATGGAGCAGGTCAGGAAGATGGGCAGCATCAGCAAGCTGCTCGGGATGCTGCCCGGCATGGGCCAGATCAAGGATCAGATCGCCAACCTCGACGAGCGTGACGTCGACCGTACGGCCGCGATCATCAAGTCGATGACCCCGGCCGAGCGCCACGAGCCGACGATCATCAACGGCTCGCGCCGCGCCCGTATCGCCAAGGGTTCCGGCGTCGAGGTCAGCGCGGTGAAGGGCCTGGTCGAGCGGTTCTTCGAGGCGCGCAAGATGATGTCCCGGATGGCCCAGGGCGGCGGCATGCCCGGGATGCCGGGGATGCCGGGCATGGGTGGCGGCGCCGGCCGGCAGAAGAAGCAGCCGAAGCAGGCCAAGGGCAAGCAGCGTTCCGGCAACCCGATGAAGCGCAAGCAGCAGGAGCTGGAGGAGGCCCAGCGCCGCGAGGCCCAGGCCCAGGGCGGCAACGCGCTCGGGCTGCCGCAGCAGGGCGCCCAGGACTTCGAGCTGCCGGACGAGTTCAAGAAGTTCATGGGCTGACGGCCCGCCGCAGGCGGCTCGGCGCCGAGCCGAGCCCGTCCGTACACCGTGTGGGGCGCTCTTCCGTTCGCGGAGGGGCGCCCCACACGGCGTACGGACGGGAAGCGGCCGCGCGCGGGCAGGCGGACGCGCACCGGCGCACGGGCGTCACGCGGCCGGCGAAGGCCCACGGGAGGAGGCGTGCTCCTCGGCAGACGCGGGAGACGCGGGAGCTTCAGGGAGTCCGCGCGATGAGGTACCGGAACACATTCGGCATCCACACCGTCCCGTCCGGGCGCCGGTAGGGGTGCAGCGCCTCGGTCAGTTCCTTGTCGACCTGCGCCTGGTCCGTCGCCGCGACCGCCGCGTCGAACAGCCCCGTGGACAGCAGGCCCCTGAGGGCGCTCTCCACGTCGGCGTACCCGAAGGGGCAGGCCACCCGCCCCGATCCGTCCGGCCTCAGACCGGCCCGCCCGGCGACCTCCTCCAGGTCGTCGCGCAGCGCCGGGCGCAGCCGGACCGTGCCGCCGCGCAGCGGCTCGGCCAGTTTGGTCGCGATCCGCAACACCGCGGACGTGGCACAGCGTTCCGGCGGACCCCAGCCGACGAGCACCACCGGCGCCCCGCGAGCGGCGAGCGGTGTCGTGGCCGCGAGCAGACCGCCGAGCCCGTCCGCGTCGCCCGCGAGACACCCGATCGGCTCGAACGCGGTCACCAGGTCGTACGCGCGCGTGCCCGGGCCGGCCGTGTCCTTCGGCAACCGGTCCGTGAGGCGGATGCCGTCACCGTCCCCGCGCGCGCCATCGGCCCGTTCCCCGGACTCCTTCGGCAGCAGGCGCTCGCGCGCGAGGGCCAGCCGTTCGGGTGAGGAGGGTTCGACACCGGTGAGGGCCGCCGCGCCCCTGGAGGCCGCCATCAGCAGGGCGAGCCCCGAGCCGCAGCCGAGGGCGAGGAGCCTGGTGCCGGGCCCCACGTCCAGTCGCTCGTAGACGGCGTCGTAGAGCGGGACCAGCATCCGCTCCTGGATCTCCGACCAGTCACGCGCGCGTGCACCCGGGTCCGCGCGGGGCGTCGGCCCCGCGAGTGGCAGGTGCTGCCGCACGAGCGTAGGTGTCATGGATAAGCGCCCCAATCCGCCGAGAGTTGCCGCAGTAACCGATCAGGTGGCCCCCGTGCAGTGCGCTCGCACTTCCCCCCGTATGCCAGGTAACTCCCCGTACGCGACGGCGTCCAGGGGTCTCGGGCCCCCGCTTGTGCGCCGGCTGTGCCTGTGGCGAGAATTCACATTCCGGCAACTTGGGGCCGTACCATCGCGCCATGGCAAAGGCTCCCGTTCTCACCCCGCGGGCGGACGACTTCCCCCGCTGGTACCAGGATCTGATCAACAAGGCGGAACTGGCCGACAACGGACCAGTGCGCGGCACCATGGTGATCCGACCGTACGGTTACGGACTGTGGGAGCGGATGCAGGCGGAGATGGACGCCCGCATCAAGGAGACGGGCACCGAGAACGCGTACTTCCCGTTGCTGATCCCGCAGTCCTACCTCACGCGCGAGGCGGACCATGTCGAGGGATTCGCGCCCGAGTTGGCCGTGGTGACGCACGGGGGCGGCAAGGAGCTGGAGGAGCCGGCGGTCGTCCGGCCCACCTCCGAGACCATCGTCAACGAGTACTTCTCCAAGTGGGTGCAGAGCTACCGCGACCTGCCCCTGCTGATCAACCAGTGGGCCAACGTGGTCCGTTGGGAGCTGCGGCCCCGCCTCTTCCTGCGGACCTCCGAGTTCCTCTGGCAGGAGGGACACACCGCGCACGCCACGTACGAGGAGGCTCGCGACTTCGCCGCGCGCATCCAGCGCGAGGTCTACGGCGACTTCCTGGAGAACGTCCTCGCGATCGACTTCGTCTCCGGCCGCAAGACGGTCAAGGAGCGTTTCGCGGGCGCCGTCAACACCCTCACCCTCGAGTCCATGATGGGCGACGGCAAGGCCCTCCAGATGGTCACCAGCCATGAGCTGGGCCAGAACTTCGCCAAGGCCTTCAACACCCGGTACCTGACGAAGGAGGGCACCCAGGAACTGGTCTGGCAGACCTCCTGGGGTTCGACGACCCGCATGATCGGCGCCCTGGTGATGACCCACGGCGACGACGACGGGCTGCGGGTGCCGCCGCGGCTGGCCCAGGTCCAGGTCGTCGTCCTCGCGATCAAGGGCGACCACGCGGTTCTGGCCAAGGTCCGTGAGCTGGGCGACCGGCTGAAGGCGGCGGGGCTCCGCGTCCGGGTGGACGACCGTACCGACGTCCCCTTCGGGCGGCGCGCGGTCGACTGGGAGCTCAAGGGCGTGCCCGTCCGCGTCGAGATCGGGCCCCGTGACCTGGAGAACGGCACCGCGATGCTGGCCCGGCGCATCCCGGGAGGCAAGGAGCCGGTGGCGATCGACGCGATCGAGGCCCTGCTGCCCGCCGTCCTCGAAGAGGACCAGGCGCTGCTGCTGAAGCAGTCCCGTGAGCGCCGCGAATCCCGCACGACGGACGTCTCGACGATCGAGGAGGCGGCCGAGGCGGCCGTAGCCGGCGGCTGGGCGCGCATCCCGTGGGCGACGCTCGGCGAAGAAGGCGAGGCCAGGCTGGCCGAGCAGTCGCTGACCGTGCGCTGTCTGATCGCGGAGGACGGGTCGGTGCCGGACGACGGGGACGCCCCCGGTAACGTCGCCGTCGTCGCGCGCGCTTACTGAGACGGCGCCCTCCGCCCGTGAGAGCGACCGAAACGTCTCTTGCGCCCCTGCGGAACATCCCTACCCCGGCGTGCGGACATCGTCTACGCGCCGGGTCGTACGTGGGCCTACGCACCACCTTGGTAGGAGCTGTGAGGCTTCTCCGCAGATCAGCGCACCCGCCCTCGTCAGGACGCATCAGCGGCAACTGACGGGTACGTGCAAATTATTTGGGATGGCCCGGAATAGGAACACAGGGGCACCCCCGCTCGTTGTCATTACGTGAGCACGACACAGACACCACCTGTTCTCGCCGCAGAGCTGGCAGAGGCGTGGGCCGACATTCAGCGGTACCACCCCGAACTGCCGGATCTTGCCGCGCCAGAGTCCCTGATCGGGGAGTCGTCGTCCGCCTGCGGTCACGAGCTCTCCTTCGAGCGACTGCTTCACGAGGCAGTCCATGGCATCGCCGCCGCCCGCGGCGTGCGCGACACCTCCCGCGCCGGCCGCTACCACAACCGCAGATTCCTCGCGATCGCCGAGGAGCTGGGGCTGGACCACCCCGAGGAGCCCCACCCCAGCAGCGGCTTCTCCCTGGTCACGCTCAACCCCGAGGCCAAGCGGCGCTACCGCCCGACGATCGAGCGCCTCCAGCGGGCCCTCAAGGCCCATCTGGCGGCCACCTCCTCCGACACGACCCGCAGCTTCCGCGGCCCGGCGGCCCGGCACGGCTCCTCCGGCGGCGGCGTCCGGGTCAAGGCCGTGTGCGACTGCGGCCGCAACGTGCGGGTCGTACCGTCGGTCCTGGCCCAGGCGCCGATCGTGTGCGGGGGCTGCGGCAAGCCGTTCCGGATCCCGGAGATCGCGGGCGCGGCCTAGGCGCCTGCCGTCATGCACCGGCATCTCGTGGCTGCCGGTTCAGCGTGATGCGGGGGGCCGTCCGAGGCGGCGCCCCGCAAGCGCCGGGCGTTGCTGCCGCATGCCCGGAAACCACCCGCGGCCGGAACGGGCCCGCGTGGTGTGGCACAATGACTAGCTGTACTCGACAGTCGCACAGGACCCCTCTCTCCTCCGGCTGACGCGTCCATCGGGCACTCGGGTACCGCAACCCCACGCGGCCATCTCGCCGTGCCCAACCACGTCAAGACCAGGAGACACCACTTCCGTGGCAGTCAAGATCAAGCTGAAGCGTCTGGGCAAGATCCGCGCGCCTCACTACCGCATCGTCGTCGCCGACTCCCGCACCCGTCGTGACGGTCGTGCGATCGAGGAGATCGGCAAGTACCAGCCGACGTACCACCCGTCGATCATCGAGGTCGACGCCGACCGCGTGGCGTACTGGCTGGGTGTCGGCGCGCAGCCGACCGAGCCGGTGCTCGCCATTCTGAAGAAGACCGGCGACTGGCAGAAGTTCAAGGGCGAGCCCGCCCCGGCGCCGCTGCTCGTCGCCGAGCCGAAGAAGGCTCGCCCCGTGTTCGAGGCCCTCGGTGGCGACGACTCGGGCAAGGGTGAGGCCATCACCCAGAAGAAGAAGGCTGAGAAGAAGGACGAGGCTGCCGCCGAGTCCGAGTCGACCGAGGCCTGAGCAGCATGCTCGAAGAGGCGCTTGAGCACCTCGTGAAGGGCATCGTCGACAACCCCGACGATGTGCAGGTCGCCTCGCGCAACCTGCGCCGCGGGCGGGTGCTCGAGGTCAGGGTCCACCCCGACGACCTCGGCAAGGTGATCGGCCGCAACGGTCGCACCGCACGCGCTCTGCGCACCGTCGTGGGCGCCATCGGCGGCCGTGGCGTCCGCGTCGACCTCGTCGACGTGGATCACGTCCGCTGACGCGTTTCGCAGCACCGGCTCGGGCCGGGGAGGGCCACTGGCCCTCCCCGGCCCGTGGTCGTTACGGCAGTCGTGATGACAGGTACGACAGGTACGACAGGAGATCTTCAGAAGTGCAGCTCGTAGTCGCGCGGATCGGCCGCGCCCACGGCATCAAGGGCGAGGTCACCGTCGAGGTACGCACCGACGAGCCGGAGCAGCGGCTCGCGCCCGGCGCCGTCCTGGCCACGGACCCGGCCTCGACCGGCCCGCTGACCATCGAGACCGGCCGCGTCCACAGCGGTCGTCTCCTCCTGCGCTTCGAAGGGGTGCGGGACCGCACCGCCGCCGAAGCCCTGCGCAACACCCTCCTGATCGCCGAGATCGATCCCGCGGAGCTGCCCGAGGAGGAGGACGAGTACTACGACCACCAGCTGATGGACCTGGACGTGGTCACCAAGGAAGGCGTCGAGGTCGGCCGGATCACCGAGATCTCGCATCTGCCCTCCCAGGACCTCTTCATCGTCGAGCGGCCCGACGGCAGCGAGGTGATGATCCCCTTCGTCGAGGCGATCGTCACCGAGATCGACCTCGAGGAGCAGCGGGCCGTCATCGACCCGCCGCCCGGTCTGATCGACGACCAGGCCGAGATCGCGTCCGCGCGGGACGCCGCCGAGGCCGACGACGAGGGCACGGACGGGGACGCGGACACGGACGGGGACCGGCCGTAATGCGCCTCGACGTTCTCACGATCTTCCCCGAGTACCTCGACCCGCTGAACGTCTCCCTGGTCGGCAAGGCACGCGCGCGTGGCCGGCTGGACGTTCAGGTGCACGACCTGCGGGAGTGGACGTACGACCGGCACAACACGGTCGACGACACCCCCTACGGCGGTGGACCCGGCATGGTCATGAAGACCGACCCCTGGGGCGACGCGCTCGACACCGTCCTGGCCGACGGCTACGAGCGGGGCTCGCACGCGCCCGCGATCGTCGTCCCGACCCCCAGCGGCCGGCCCTTCACCCAGGAACTCGCGGTCGATCTCTCCGAGCGCCCCTGGCTGATCTTCACCCCGGCCCGCTACGAGGGCATCGACCGGCGGGTCATCGACGAGTACGCCACCCGGATCCCCGTCTACGAGGTCTCCATCGGCGACTACGTCCTGGCCGGCGGGGAGGCCGCCGTCCTGGTCGTCACCGAGGCCGTGGCACGCCTCCTGCCCGGCGTGCTCGGCAACGCCGAGTCCCACCGCGACGACTCCTTCGCCCCCGGCGCCATGGCCAACCTGCTGGAGGGCCCCGTCTACACCAAGCCGCCCGCCTGGCGCGGCAGGGAGATCCCCGAGGTGCTGCTCAGCGGCCACCACGGCAAGATCGCCCGCTGGCGCCGGGACGAGGCCCTGCGGCGCACGACGGCCAACCGGCCCGACCTGATCGAGCGCTGCGAGCCCAAGACCTTCGACAAGAAGGACCGCGAGATGCTCTCCATCCTGGGCTGGACGCCCGACCCGGAGGGTGCGCCGTACGGTCGATTTTGGCGCAGGACCGACGGCGTGGAACAATAGGTCGCTGTTGTGCGCCGTCCGGTGTGCGCCCCTGCCGCAGGGGGACACGACGCCCGCCTCGACGGGCACACGGCACTCAATCTTCGAACATCTAGTTCCGTTGATGACCTGTGGCATCAGCGAAGAAAGCAGACGAAATGTCTCACCTGCTCGACTCTGTCGACGCCGCGTCGCTGCGCAGCGACGTCCCGGCCTTCCGCCCGGGTGACACCGTCAACGTCCACGTCCGCGTCATCGAGGGCAACCGCTCCCGTGTCCAGCAGTTCAAGGGCGTAGTCATCCGCCGCCAGGGCGCCGGTGTCCGCGAGACCTTCACGGTCCGCAAGGTCTCCTTCTCCGTCGGCGTCGAGCGCACCTTCCCGGTGCACACCCCGATCGTCGAGAAGATCGAGCTCGTCACCCGCGGTGACGTGCGTCGCGCCAAGCTCTACTACCTGCGCGAGCTGCGCGGCAAGGCCGCGAAGATCAAGGAGAAGCGCGACAACTGAGTGCCTTCAGGGGTTCATAGAGCGGCCGGATAGCATCTGGCCCCGATGGACACCGAAGCTCAGCCGACGACGGAGCGCGACCGCTCCTCCCGCCCTTCCGTTCCCGCGGACGTCTCCCAGGAGACCCCGGAGACGGAAGGACCGGAGGGACGGTCGCGTTTCGCGTTGGCGGGGCGGATCACGGAGTGGCTCCCGGGCGGCCGGATCAGTCTCACCCTGCTGATCTGCCTGCTGTTTTTGCTGGTCCTCAACGCTTTCGTGGCGCAACCGTTCCAGATTCCCAGCGGATCCATGGAAAACGGATTGAGGATCGGCGACCGCGTTCTCGTAAATAAGTTGGCGTACCGTTTCGGTGCCGAGCCGCGGCGCGGCGATGTCGTCGTGTTCGACGGCACCGGGTACTTCGGGAACTTCGACTACATCAAGCGCGTCGTGGGTGTAGGGGGAGATCACGTGGTCTGCTGCGACAAGGAGGGGAGGATCAAGGTGAACGGCCGGTCGGTCGACGAGTCGACGTTCCTGTATCCCGGCGACGACGCGTCCACGGTGGACTTCGACGTGGTCGTGCCCGAGGGCACCCTGTTCGTCCTCGGTGACCACCGCAGCCACTCCAGCGACTCCCGGGACCACCTCGGTTCACCGGGCGGCGGCATGATCCCCGTCGGCCGTGTGATCGGCCGCGCCGACTGGATCCTCTGGCCCTACGCGCACCTCACCCGCCTGCCCCGCCCGAGCGCCTACGCGCGCGTGCCCGGCGCGGAGGGCGCCCATGGGTAACCGTGGAAGGCCGCGCGGCATCCCGACCAGCGCCGCGGAGAACCTGCTGCCCACCGGCGCCCGGCGCACCTCCAGCTCCGGCAGCGGTCGCACGCGCGCGGAACGGCGCAAGCTCCAGCGCAAGGTCAAGCGCAAGCGCAGGCGCTCGGCCGTCCGGGAGGTACCGCTGCTGGTCGGTGTGGCCGTCCTGATAGCCCTGGTACTGAAGACCTTCCTGGTGCAGGCCTTCGTGATCCCGTCCGGCTCCATGGAGCAGACGATCCGGATCGGCGACCGTGTCCTGGTCGACAAGTTCACCCCGTGGTTCGGCTCCAGGCCCGAGCGCGGGGACGTCGTCGTCTTCAAGGACCCCGGCGGCTGGCTCGACGACGAGCAGACCACCACCAAGAAGGAGGACCCGGTCGTCGTCAAGCAGATCAAGGAAGGGCTCACCTTCATCGGTCTGCTGCCGTCCGACGACGAGAAGGACCTCATCAAGCGGGTCGTCGGGGTGGGCGGCGACCGCGTCGTGTGCTGTGACACACAGGGGCGGGTCACCGTCAACGGCGTGCCTCTGGAGGAGGGGGCGTATCTGTATCCCGGCAACGACCCCTCCAGCACGTCGTTCGACATCACCGTCCCCCAGGGGCGGCTGTGGGTGATGGGCGACCACCGGGCCAACTCCGCCGACTCCCGGGCCCACCAGAACACCGACTACGGCGGCACCGTCTCGGAGGACGAGGTGGTGGGGCGGGCCATGGTCATCGCCTGGCCGCTGGGCCACTGGGTCCGTCTCAAGGAACCGCAAACTTTCACCTCCGTCACCGGCTCGGCCGCCACGGCGACCGCGTCCGCCCAGCTGTCGCATAGGGTTGCCCCCGGCGATCCGAACGGATCGATTCGACAACTCCCGAGCCCTGCGGAACTCCCGCTCGTTATGGGAGTGGTGGGCCTGCGTCGTACGTGGGGCAGGCAGCGGCACAGAGTGAGGAGTTGGCGTGGGGGATGTGGCGGTTGGCGCACGGTCCGGGCACGACGGCGAGGAGCACCGCGGTCATCCGGTGGAAGCCGCCGACCCGGCTTCCGACAGCGCCGTGACCTCCGGGAGTGACCCGGCGGCGGGCGGCGACGGCCCGCCGGCGGACGAGCCGCCCCGGACCGGTGGCGAAGGGTCCGGCGGTCCGGCCCCGAAGCCGAAGAAGCCCCGCTCCTTCTGGAAGGAGCTGCCGATCCTGATCGGCATCGCGCTCGTCCTCGCGCTGCTGATCAAGACGTTCCTCGTGCAGGCGTTCTCCATCCCGTCCGCCTCGATGGAGAACACCCTCAAGGAGGGTGACCGGGTCCTCGTCGACAAGCTGACCCCGTGGTTCGGTTCCGAGCCGGAGCGCGGCGAGGTCGTCGTCTTCCACGACCCCGACAACTGGCTGGCGGGCGAGGCCACCGTCGATCCGAACGCCTTCCAGACCGTCCTCAGCTGGATCGGCCTGATGCCGTCCGCCGAGGAGAAGGACCTGATCAAGCGGGTCATCGGGGTCGGCGGCGACACCATCTCGTGCAAGGGCACCGGCCCGCTCACGGTCAACGGCAAGGCGCTGAACGAAGCGGCGTACGTGTACCCCGGCAACACCCCGTGCAGCCAGGACGACCAGGGCGGCCAGTTCACCGTGAAGGTCCCCAAGGGCTTCATCTGGGTCATGGGCGACCACCGTCAGAACTCGCGCGACTCGCGCTACAACCAGTCGGACAAGAACCACGGCATGGTGCCCGTCGACCAGGTCGTCGGCCGTGCCGTCGTCAAGGCCTGGCCGCTCACCCGCTGGGGCACGCTGCCGGTGCCGGACACCTTCGACCAGGACGGCCTGAACACCCAGTCCGCCGGATCCGCGGCCCTGACGGTCGCCCCGCAGGGCCTCGCCCTCGTCGGCGTCGTCCCCGTCGTCCTGTGGCGCCGTCGGCGCACGGAGGACTCGGCGGTCCGCTGACCTTCCGGCTTCCGCGCCGCCGCCACTCGGCAAACCCTTTCCCAAGCTTGTGACCAAGGCTCGGGAAGTCCGGGGAAGAAGGGCTGACCCGGTTCGGTACCGCCGGGTAGGGTGCGGATCCATGGGTGGCGAGAGCACTACGCGTACGGCCCCGCACAGCGGCGGAGGCACCAACAGTGGCCCGGTGGGCAGCCGGACCGGACAGCGTCTGTCCGGACTGGCCGTCGCACTGGGCCTCGTGCTGTTCCTCGGCGGCTTCGGGTGGGGAGCCCTGCTCTACCGGCCGTACACCGTGCCCACCAGTTCCATGAGCCCGACGATCGCCGCCGGCGACCGGGTGCTGGCCGAGCGCGTCGACGGCGACGAGGTGCGCCGCGGGGACGTCGTCGTCTTCACCGACAAGACCTGGGCGAGCAACGCGCCCGTGGTCAAACGGGTCGTCGCGGTCGGCGGCGACACGGTCTCCTGCTGCACCGAAGGCAAGCTGACCGTCAACGGCAAGGAGATCGAGGAACCGTATCTGCCCGCCGGCAGCCTCGCCGAGAACAAGAACATCCCGACCGTGAAGGTCCCGGAGGGCCGGCTCTTCCTGCTCGGCGACGAGCGCGAGGGTTCCCTGGACTCCACCGCCCACCTCACGGACGCGGCCCAGGGCACGGTCGCGCGCAGCGCCGTCGCGGCCCGGGTCGACGCCGTGGTCTGGCCCATGAACGGCATGCTGGAGCGCCCCACGGGGTTCAAGACGCTCGGCGCCCTCTCCCAGCCGGGCCCGCTGGGCACGATCGGCTGGCTGATCGTCGCCGGTGGTGTGCTGGTCCTCGGTGGGGCGGCGTACGGCCCGATCGCCAAGCGCACCTCCGGCCGCCGTGCCCGGCCGGAGGCGGCCGGTGCCCGCTGAGACCACGGACGAGCCGACGGGCGCGGGCGTCGACTCGTACGAGGGCGGGCTGCGCAAGGTGGCCCGGGTCGTCCTCCTCGACCCGCGGGACCGCATCCTGCTGCTGCACGGCCATGAGCCGGACGACCCGGCCGAGAACTGGTGGTTCACCCCGGGCGGCGGTGTGGAGGGCGACGAGACCCGTGAGGAGGCGGCTCTGCGGGAACTCGTCGAGGAGACCGGCATCACCGAGGTCGAACTCGGCCCGGTGCTGTGGCGGCGGATGTGTTCCTTCCCGTTCGCGGGCCGCCGCTGGGACCAGGACGAGTGGTACTACCTGGCCCGTACGACGGTGACGGCGACCCGTGCCACAGCCCTGACCGAGCTGGAGCGGCGCAGCGTCGCCGGAGCGCGTTGGTGGACCTGTGAGGAACTGACGCGGACACATGAGACGGTGTATCCGACCAGACTCGCCGAGCTGCTGCGCAGGCTGCTCGACGAAGGTCCTCCGGCCGGACCCGTAACCCTGGACACGGAAATCGTCTAGAGGCGCACGGGACTGGCGCACAATGAGGAGATCGCACGGCTGAAGGGGAACATGCCATGAGCGCCGAGGACCTCGAGAAGTACGAGACCGAGATGGAGCTGAAGCTCTACCGGGAGTACCGCGATGTCGTCGGTCTGTTCAAATACGTGATCGAGACCGAGCGGCGGTTCTACCTCACGAACGATTACGAGATGCAGGTGCACTCGGTCCAGGGCGAGGTGTTCTTCGAGGTGTCGATGGCGGACGCCTGGGTGTGGGACATGTACCGCCCGGCCCGGTTCGTGAAACAGGTGCGGGTGCTCACGTTCAAGGACGTGAACATCGAGGAGCTCAACAAGAGCGATCTGGAGCTTCCCGGGAGCTGAGTCCCGTGCCGGAGCGCTCGTGCGGGTGACGGGGTTTTCCACAGTCCCCGAGTTGTCCACCAAGATCTTTTTCATGGCGGCGGATGCGTGAACGTGGGTGCCGGAGGTGGTGCCCACATGAACACGCACACGGATCTGGCCCGAGGCGCACTCGGCAGGTACGGCGAGGAACTGGCCGCACGACGGCTGGTCGAGGCCGGGATGGCGGTCCTGGAGCGCAACTGGCGCTGCGGCAGGACCGGTGAGATCGACATCGTCGCGAGGGACGGTGAAGTCCTGGTCGTCTGCGAGGTGAAGACCCGCAGCGGCGGCGGATTCCAGCACCCGATGGCGTCGGTGACACCGGAGAAGGCCGAGCGCCTGCGCGGCCTGGCCGAGCGGTGGATCCAGGCACACGGGGGAGCCCCGCCGGGCGGCGTCCGCATCGACCTGGTCGGCGTCGTCCTGCCCCGCCGCGGAGCGGCCGTCGTCGAGCACGCGCGGGGGGTGGCCTGAGATGGGCTTCGCGCGTACGTGCTCGGTGGCGCTCGTGGGCGTCGAAGGGGTCGTCGTCGAGGTGCAGGCCGACCTCGAACCGGGAGTGGCGGCGTTCACGCTGGTGGGGCTGCCGGACAAGAGCCTGACCGAGAGCCGGGACCGGGTACGGGCGGCGGTGGTGAACTCGGGCGGCGAATGGCCGCAGAAGAAGCTCACCGTCGGACTCAGCCCGGCATCGGTGCCCAAGGGCGGCAGCGGCTTCGATCTGGCCATCGCCAGCGCCGTGCTCGGCGCGGCCGAACGGATCGACCCGCGAGTGCTCGCCGACATCGTCATGATCGGAGAGCTCGGCCTGGACGGACGGGTGCGCCCGGTCCGGGGCATCCTGCCCGCCGTGCTGGCCGCGGCCGACGCCGGATACGAACAGGTGGTCGTGCCGGAGTGCGCCGCCGCCGAGGCGGCACTGGTCCCCGGTGTGTCCGTGCTCGGGGTGCGCAGCCTGCGGCAGCTGATCGCGATCCTCGCCGACGAGCCGGTCCCCGACGAGGAACCGGACGAGGAGGGCCGCCCGGATCCGCTCCTGGCCGGCCTGCGGATGCCCGGCACGGGAGCGGCCACGGGGATGCACAGCATGGGCGCCGCGCATCTGGACCAGGAGCACGACCTCGCGGACGTGGTCGGGCAGAGCTCGGCGCGGACAGCGGTGGAGGTGGCCGCGGCCGGCGGACACCACCTCTTCCTGGAAGGACCGCCCGGGACCGGCAAGACCATGCTCGCGGAGCGCCTGCCGGCCGTACTGCCCCGGCTGGGCCGGCAGGAGTCGCTGGAGGTCACCGCGGTCCACTCGGTGGCCGGGCTGCTGCCGCCGGGCAAGCCCCTCATCGACGTGGCCCCGTACTGCGCCCCGCACCACTCGGCCACGATGCAGTCGCTGGTCGGGGGCGGGGCCGGGTTCGCCCGACCCGGCGCCGTCTCGCTGGCCCATCGTGGGGTGCTCTTCCTCGACGAGACCCCCGAGTTCGGCAGTCACGCCCTCGACGCCCTGCGGCAGCCCCTGGAGGCCGGGCACGTGGTGATCGCGCGCAGCGCGGGAGTGGTGCGGTTCCCGGCACGGTTCCTGATGGTGCTCGCGGCGAACCCCTGCCCGTGCGGCCGGTTCTCGCAGCGGGACACCCTGTGCGAGTGCCCGCCGTCCGCGATCCGCCGCTACCAGGCACGGCTCTCCGGCCCGCTGCTCGACCGGGTGGACCTGCGGGTCGAGGTCGACCCGGTCGGCCGGGCCGAGCTCGCGCACCGCGGTCCGGGGGGCGAGTCCACGGCGATCGTCGCCGACCGGGTCAGGGCCGCCAGGGAGCGCGCGGCGGCCCGGCTGGCGGGCACTCCGTGGCGGACCAACAGCGAGGTGCCGGGGCGGGAGCTGCGCAACCGCTGGCATGCCGGGATCGGTGCCATGGACGAGGCGGAGCGCAGCCTGGAGCGAGGGGTGCTGACCGCCCGGGGGCTCGACCGGGTCCTGCGCGTCGCCTGGACCGTCGCCGACCTGGTCGGACACGACCGGCCCGGCACGATGGACGTGAACCTGGCCCTCCAGCTGCGCACGGGGGTGCCGCGCGGTGTGCCGATGGCCCTCGGGGCCCTGACGTGAACGGCGGCGGCGAACGGGCGGGGGACCGGCTCGCCCGGGTCTTCCTCGGCCGGGTCCTCGAGCCCGGCGACGAGGTGGGCGGGCAGTGGGTGCGGGAGCGGGGCGTGCCGGAGGTGGTGCGTCGGCTGCGGGACGACGGGGAGCCGTTGCCCGGGGTGACCGCGCGGCGCTGGGCCGGCTTGCGGGCGCGGGCCGGGCAGGCGGAGCCGGAGCGGGATCTGGCCCTCGCGCGGGAGGCCGGAGTGCGGTTCGTGTGTCCGGGAGACGCCGAGTGGCCGGGAACGCTGGACGAGCTCGGGGACGCCCGGCCCCTGGGGCTCTGGGTGCGGGGGCGGCCCAGTCTGCGGATGTGGGCGCTGCGGTCGGTCGCCGTCGTCGGTGCCCGCGCGTGCACCGAGTACGGCGCCCACATGGCGGCCACCCTCTCCGCCGGCCTCGCCGAACAGGGGTGGGTGGTGGTGTCGGGGGGCGCGTACGGAGTGGACGGCGCCGCCCACCGGGGCGCCCTCGGCGCGGGCGGCGCCACCGTCGCCGTTCTCGCCTGCGGGGTCGACCAGCCCTACCCGCGCGGCCACACGGCATTGATCAGCAGGATCGCCGAACAGGGCTTGGTGATCGGCGAGTTGCCGCCCGGCGATCATCCGACCCCGAGCAGGTTCATCCTGCGCAACCGGGTGATCGCCGCGCTCACCCGGGGCACGGTCGTCGTCGAGGCCGCCTACCGCAGCGGCTCGCTGGTCACCGCTCGGGCGGCCCAGCGGCTGGGCCGGCACACGATGGGGGTACCGGGGCCGGCCACGAGTGGACTCTCCGCCGGTGTGCACGAACTGCTGCGGGGAGAGGCCGTGCTGGTCACCGACGCCGCGGAGGTCGTCGAACTGGTCGGTGACATGGGCGAGCTGGCTCCCGACCGGCGCGGCCCCGCGCTGCCGCGCGATCTGCTGGAGCCGGCTGCCCGGCGGGTCCTGGCGGCGCTGCCCGCCCGCAGACCGGCGGCGGTCGGCGAGGTCGCCCGCGAGGCCCGGACCACACCGGACGACGCGATCGCGAGACTGTACGAACTCAGAGCACTCGGCTACGTCGAACGACACGGCGACGGCTGGAAGTTGACACGCCAGGCGGTGGTGTCCGTTCGAGGGGGTCGGCGTCCGTGTTGACCCGGGCTGTTCGGCCGTCCGGGGGAACGCCGAAAGCCTTGGGGATTCCGGCAGTTGACCCACCGCCGGGGTCGGCCGCCGTGACCGCCGTGACCCTGGAGTGCGTCCAGCGGAACGTATCTGCGTACCGGTCGGGGCCCTCTCTTCGCGCACCGCGACACTTCAGTCACGCTACGCTCACGAGGATTCCGGCACAGACCGGCACCTCTGCACCACGCGGTACCCACCTCACGCACTTCACGGCAGAACGGCACAAGGCGACGAATGCCCCAGCACACCTCCGGGTCCGACCGGGCGGCGATCACCCCAGCCGCCCGTGACGGTGGCAGCGTGCGGCCGCCCGCTCCCTCGACACTCGACGAGCTGTGGCGGTCGTACAAGGCGACGGGGGACGAACGGCTGCGGGAGCAGCTGATCCTGCACTACTCACCGCTGGTGAAGTACGTGGCGGGCCGGGTGAGCGTCGGCCTGCCGCCCAATGTGGAGCAGGCCGACTTCGTCTCCTCCGGGGTCTTCGGACTGATCGACGCGATCGAGAAGTTCGACATCGAACGGGAGATCAAGTTCGAGACCTACGCGATCACCCGGATCCGGGGCGCGATGATCGACGAGCTCCGGGCGCTGGACTGGATCCCGCGGTCGGTGCGGCAGAAGGCGCGCAACGTCGAGCGGGCCTACGCGACGCTGGAGGCCCGGCTGCGGCGGACTCCCTCGGAGTGCGAGGTGGCCGCCGAGCTGGGCATCGCGGTGGACGAACTGCACGCGGTGTTCAGTCAGTTGTCGCTCGCCAACGTGGTCGCGCTGGAGGAGCTGCTGCACGTCGGGGGTGAGGACGGGGACGGCCTCAGCTTCATGGACACGCTGGAGGACACCGCAGCGGACAACCCCGTGGAGGTGGCCGAGGACCGGGAGCTCAGGCGGTTCCTCGCACGGGCGATCAACACGCTGCCCGACCGGGAGAAGACGGTCGTCACGCTCTACTACTACGAGGGCCTGACGCTCGCCGAGATCGGGAACGTGCTGGGTGTGACCGAGAGCAGGGTCAGCCAGATCCACACCAAGTCGGTCCTGCAGTTGCGCGCGAAACTGGCGAGCTTCGGCCGCTGAACCGGCCGGGCCGGCCCGGCCGGACGACGTGAGTGCGGGCGCAGTCACTCCCGTCGGGGGTGGAGCGTCCGTAGAGTGGTCGACGTGCCAAGG
Organism: Streptomyces sp. NBC_00080; assembly: GCF_045041255.1. Lineage (NCBI taxonomy): Bacteria > Bacillati > Actinomycetota > Actinomycetes > Kitasatosporales > Streptomycetaceae > Streptomyces > Streptomyces sp. NBC_00080. Next base: position 2,866,728 of record NZ_CP108235.1, on the reverse strand, counting down.
ATTCGAGCGGCCTCCGTGGCCGAGCACCGGTCGATGCAGCGTGCCGCCCTGCTGGACGCGGCACGCTCCCTGCTGTCCGAGGGCGGGACGGAGGCGCTGACCTTCCCGGCCCTCGCCGAGCGCACGGGACTCGCGCGCTCCTCCGTGTACGAGTACTTCCGGTCGCGGGCCGCCGTGGTCGAGGAGCTGTGCGAGGTCGACTTCCCCGTGTGGGCGGCGGAGGTCGAGGCGGCGATGGCCGCGGCCGACGGGGCCGAGGCCAAGGTCGAGGCGTATGTGCGCCGGCAGCTCGCCCTGGTGGGTGACCGGCGGCACCGGGCCGTCGTGGCGATCTCGGCGAGCGAGCTGGACGCGGGGGCCCGGGAGAAGATCCGGGCTTCGCACGGCGGGCTCGTGGCGATGATCGGGGCGGCGCTGGCGGAACTGGGGCACGCGGAGCCCCGGCTGGCGGCGATGCTGTTGCAGGGTGTGGTGGACGCCGCGGTGCGGCGGATCGAGCTCGGGGCCGCGGAGGACCCCTCGGCGATCACGGACGCCGCGGTGGCCATGGTGCTGCGGGGCGTCCGGGGCTGAGTCACGGCAGGGGGACGCCGAGCACCGGCAGCAGCCGAGACGGGCCGCTCCGCCGCAGCCACGGGGGCAGCAGCGACAGCGGGTCCAGATACGTCCTGCCGCTCAGCAGCCCCCAGTGCACACACGTTCGCACGCAATGCGAGCCTGTCGGCTCCACCGTGCCGACGACCTGGCCCGGGGCCACCTCGTCACCCTTGTGCACGGAGGCCCGCACCGGCTCGTAGGTGGTCCGCAGGGGCGGCCGGCCCGTCGCCGACAGTTCCACCGAGACGACGCCCCGGCCGGCCACCCGCCCCGCGAACGACACGCGGCCGGCCGCCACCGCCCTCACCGGGGCGTCCGGAGGTGCCGCGAGGTCGACGCCTCGGTGGCCGCGGGCGTACGGGCCGGCCGGTGGCTCCCATCCCCGCAGCACCGCCGGACGGGTCCCCACCGGCCAGACCCGGGCGATCGCCGGGACGGGCGGCGCGGGGAACGCCCGGGCTCCCGGTGCGACCCGCGGGCCCGCCCACGCCACCGTGGCCAGCGTCATCATCGACAGGACCGGCAGCAGGGCCGTGAATCGCTGTGCGTGCATGACGCCACCGTCGCGTGTTCCCGTGACCGCTGCCGGGACCTGTGGACCACCCGCCGGTTGTGGACAGCGGCGTCACCCGGTGCCCCGCCGGTCCCGTACACTTCTTCTGGCGATCCGGGTCACCGGGTCGACTTCGCACGCCCCGGTATCGGGGGCCGGCCACGGTCGGTTCTCCGGTATCTGCGCCCCTCGGTCCTTCGTGGCTCGGCGCATCGCGGGCGTCAGGCGCGGGAGCCGTCCGGTCCCCGCGGTACAACCGAGAAACCCAAGGAGAACGGCCATGGCCGTCGTCACGATGCGGGAGCTGCTGGAAAGCGGCGTCCACTTCGGTCACCAGACCCGTCGCTGGAACCCGAAGATGAAGCGCTTCATCTTCACCGAGCGCAACGGCATCTACATCATCGACCTGCTCCAGTCGCTGTCGTACATCGACCGCGCCTACGAGTTCGTCAAGGAGACCGTCGCCCACGGCGGCACGGTCATGTTCGTCGGTACGAAGAAGCAGGCGCAGGAGGCCATCGCGGAGCAGGCCACCCGCGTCGGCATGCCTTACGTCAACCAGCGCTGGCTGGGCGGCATGCTCACCAACTTCTCGACCGTCTACAAGCGCCTTCAGCGCCTCAAGGAGCTCGAGCTCATCGACTTCGAGGACGTCGCCGCCTCGGGTCTGACGAAGAAGGAGCTCCTGGTCCTCTCGCGTGAGAAGGCCAAGCTCGAGAAGACCCTCGGTGGTATCCGCGAGATGTCCAAGGTGCCCAGCGCCGTCTGGATCGTGGACACCAAGAAGGAGCACATCGCGGTCGGCGAGGCCCGGAAGCTCAACATCCCGGTCGTCGCCATCCTCGACACCAACTGTGACCCCGACGAGGTCGACTACAAGATCCCGGGCAACGACGACGCGATCCGCTCCGTCACCCTGCTCACCCGCGTGATCGCCGACGCCGTCGCCGAGGGCCTCATCTCCCGTTCCGGCGTCGCCACCGGCGACAAGGGCGACAAGGCCGCCGGCGAGCCGCTGGCCGCGTGGGAGCGCGACCTCCTCGAGGGCGAGAAGAAGGCCGACGCCGAGACCACGGACGAGGCTGCTGCCGAGAAGCCGGCCGAGGCCGCTGCCGAGGCTGAGGCCCCGGCCGCCGAGGCTCCCGCCGCTGAGGCCGAGGCTCCCGCAGCCGAGGCCGCCGAGGCCCCCGCCGCCGAGGCCGCTCCGGCCGCCGAGGGCGAGCAGGCCTGAGTCAGGCCGTAGGCCGTACGGGCGCCAGGTCGTCCGTACGGCCCCAGGGATGAAGTGACGGCGGGGGGTGCCGAGCGCACCGCCCGCCGTTCACCCACAGCCCCCAGATCTTCGAGACTTCGAACTCCGAGAGAGATTCACAGATCATGGCGAACTACACCGCCGCTGACGTCAAGAAGCTCCGTGAGCTCACCGGCGCCGGCATGATGGACTGCAAGAAGGCGCTGGACGAGGCCGAGGGCAGCGTCGACAAGGCCGTCGAGGCGCTCCGGATCAAGGGCCAGAAGGGCGTCGCCAAGCGTGAGGGCCGCTCCGCCGAGAACGGCGCCGTGGTCTCGATCATCGCTGACGACAACTCCTCCGGCGTCCTCGTCGAGCTGAAGTGCGAGACGGACTTCGTCGCCAAGGGTGACAAGTTCCAGGCCGTCGCCAACGCGATCGCCGAGCACGTCGCCAAGACCTCCCCGGCCGACCTCGAGGCGCTGCTCACGTCCGAGATCGAGGCCGGCAAGACCGTCCAGGCGTTCGTGGACGAGGCCAACGCCAACCTCGGCGAGAAGATCGTGCTGGACCGCTTCGCGCAGTTCGCCGACGGCTTCGTGGCCGCGTACATGCACCGCACGATGCCCGACCTGCCGCCGCAGATCGGTGTCCTCGTCGAGCTGGACAAGCCGAACGCCGACGTCGCCAAGGGCATCGCCCAGCACATCGCCGCCTTCGCGCCGAAGTACCTCTCCAAGGAGGACGTGCCGGCCGAGGTCGTCGAGTCCGAGCGCCGCGTCGCCGAGGAGACCACCCGCGCCGAGGGCAAGCCCGAGGCCGCCCTGCCGAAGATCGTCGAGGGTCGCCTCAACGGCTTCTTCAAGGACGCCACGCTGCTCGGCCAGCCGTACGCGCTGGACAACAAGAAGTCCGTCCAGAAGGTCCTGGACGAGGCCGGTGTCACCCTGAAGCGCTTCACGCGCATCAAGGTCGGCATCTGAGTCCGTGCCGCGATCGACGCTCCGGCCCGATAGGGTCGGACGCAGTCGTCCGGTACGCCGTCACGCGTGTGCGTGACGGACGACAGCAGATCTGACGAGGAGGCCATTGCCGCGCACGGGTTGGAACACCCCACCGGCAATGGCCTTCTTCGCATGTGCACCACGTGAAAGAGGCGGGATCTCCCATGACCACCAAGGCCCAGAAGAGCGACGACGGCAAACTACGCGGCCGGTTCATGCTGAAGCTGTCCGGGGAGGCATTCTCCGGTGGCGGGGGCCTGGGCGTGGACCCCGACGTGGTGCACAAGATCGCCCGTGAGATCGCCGCCGTCGTCCGTGACGGTGCCGAGATCGCGGTCGTGATCGGCGGCGGCAACTTCTTCCGCGGCGCCGAGCTCCAGCAGCGCGGCATGGACCGTGCCCGCTCGGACTACATGGGCATGCTCGGCACGGTCATGAACTGCCTCGCCCTCCAGGACTTCCTGGAGAAGGAGGGCATCGACAGCCGCGTCCAGACCGCCATCACCATGGGCCAGGTCGCCGAGCCGTACATCCCGCTGCGCGCCGTGCGGCACCTGGAGAAGGGCCGCGTGGTCATCTTCGGTGCCGGTATGGGCATGCCGTACTTCTCCACCGACACCACCGCCGCCCAGCGCGCCCTGGAGATCGACGCCGAGGCGCTGCTGATGGGCAAGAACGGCGTGGACGGCGTCTACGACTCCGACCCGAAGACCAACCCGGCGGCCGTCAAGTTCGACGCCCTCGGCTACGGCGAGGTCATCACCCGCGACCTGAAGGTCGCCGACATGACCGCGATCACGCTGTGCCGCGACAACAAGCTCCCGATCCTCGTCTTCGAGCTTCTGACCGAGGGCAATATCGCTCGCGCCGTCAAGGGTGAGAAGATCGGCACGCTTGTGGGTGAGCAAGGCAGCCGGTCCTGACCGGTGGAACCCCGTAGAACCCCGGTTCCGTACGACAACACCTGACCGGGGGACGGACCCTGGCCGGGGGATGGACAATGTCCTGCCGGTCGGGAACCGTGCAGGAAGAAGACGCGACGCAGCCGGCCGCCGCCTCCGCAAGGAACCGCAGCCGGGCCTACTCAAGACACGCAGGAGCAAGTGGTGATCGAAGAGACCCTCCTCGAGGCCGAGGAGAAGATGGAGAAGGCCGTCGTGGTCGCCAAGGAGGACTTCGCCGCGATCCGCACCGGCCGTGCGCACCCGGCGATGTTCAACAAGATCGTTGCCGACTACTACGGCGCACCGACGCCGATCAACCAGCTGGCTTCGTTCTCCGTGCCGGAGCCGCGCATGGCGGTCGTGACCCCGTTCGACAAGACCGCGCTGCGCAACATCGAGCAGGCGATCCGCGACTCCGACCTGGGCGTCAACCCGAGCAACGACGGCAACATCATCCGAGTGGTGTTCCCCGAGCTGACCGAGGAGCGCCGCCGCGACTACATCAAGGTCGCCAAGGGCAAGGGTGAGGACGCCAAGGTGTCCATCCGCGCGGTCCGCCGCAAGGCCAAGGACGCGATCGACAAGCTGATCAAGGACGGAGAGGTCGGCGAGGACGAGGGCCGCCGTGCGGAGAAGGAGCTCGACGACACCACCGCGAAGTACGTCGCCCAGGTGGACGAGCTCCTGAAGCACAAGGAAGCGGAGCTGCTCGAGGTCTGATGAACGACTCTTCCTGGGGCTCACCGCCACACGCCGGGTCGCGGGCCGGGTACTGGGGGCCCGTCGACCAGGGGCTTGTCCAGGGGGCCGCCCCGGCGGGTCCCGCGTACGATGCGCCTGAGGCGCAGCAGACTCGCCCCATGCCCATCGTCCCCGACGTACCCGCGCGCGGCGGAAACCAGGATGACGACCGGGGGGCCGCTCGGCCGGGCGGCCCCTTGTTCCCGGACCGGCCGTACGGCAACCAGCCGTACGGCGACGCCGCTCACGGCCACGACACACCGTCGGCACAGCCCCACGCGGCGGTGCCGCAGAATCCGGAGCCCATGCCCGACGCCTCTCACCCGGCGCCCGCACCCCAGAAGAAGAGTGCGGGCCGAGACCTGGGCGCGGCCATAGGGGTCGGGGTCGGGCTCGGTGTGGTGATCATCGCGTCGCTGTTCGTCGTCAAGGCCGTGTTCATCGGCGTGATAGCGGTCGCCGTCGTCGTCGGCCTGTGGGAGCTGACCAGCAGGCTGCAGGAGCGCAAGGGCATCAAGGCGCCGCTCGTGCCGCTCGCGGTCGGCGGTGCGGCGATGGTCGTCGCCGGATACGTCCGGGGTCCCGAGGGTGCCTGGGTCGCCATGGCCCTCACCGCGCTCGCGGTGCTGGTCTGGCGGATGACGGAACCGCCCGAGGGCTACCTGAAGGACGTCACGGCCGGCGTCTTCGCGGCCTTCTACGTCCCGTTCCTGGCCACGTTCGTCGCCCTGATGCTCACCGCCGACGACGGAGCGTTCCGCGTCATGACGTTCCTGGTCCTGACGGTCGTCAGCGACACGGGCGCGTACGCCGTCGGCTGGCGCTTCGGCAAGACCAAGCTCGCTCCGCGCATCAGCCCGGGCAAGACCCGCGAGGGCCTGCTCGGCGCGGTGTCGTTCGCGATGGTCGCCGGCGCGCTGCTGATGCAGTTCGTGATCGACGACGGCACCTGGTGGCAGGGTCTGCTGCTCGGCCTCGCCGTCGCGGCCAGCGCCACGCTCGGCGACCTCGGCGAGTCGATGATCAAGCGGGACCTGGGCATCAAGGACATGGGCACGCTGCTCCCGGGTCACGGGGGCATCATGGACCGCCTGGACTCGCTGCTGCCCACGGCGCCCGTGGTGTGGCTGCTGCTCGTCCTGTTCGTGGGTTCCGGCTGAACCCACATCGCCCGACCGGCTCGTACGGGCCCTCTCCCTGTGCTTCGGGGAGGGGGCCCGTCGCCGTATGACCTGGCAGTTCTCCGCGCCCGGCCGCCGACGATCACGCCGCACGGCTCGCAGCCGGGGCCACGCATTCGATCTGAGACACTGGAGGGGTTATGCCTGCACCCGGAGAACTCACTTTCGTCGCCCCCCGCGGAGCCAAGAAGCCGCCGCGGCATCTCGCCGACCTCTCGCCCGCCGAGCGGAAGGAGGTCGTGGCGGAGATCGGGGAGAAGCCGTTCCGTGCCAAGCAGCTGTCGCAGCACTACTTCGCGCGTTACGCGCACGACCCGGCGGAGTGGACCGACATCCCCGCCGGTGCTCGCGAGAAGCTGCGTGAGGCGCTGCTGCCGGACCTGATGTCGGTCGTGCGGCATCTGTCGACGGACCAGGGGACCACCCGCAAGACCCTGTGGCGGCTGTTCGACGGCACGCTCGTGGAGTCGGTGCTGATGCGCTACCCGGACCGGGTGACGATGTGCATCAGCTCGCAGGCCGGGTGCGGGATGAACTGCCCGTTCTGCGCGACCGGACAGGCGGGCCTCGACCGCAATCTGTCCACCGCCGAGATCGTGCACCAGATCGTCGACGGGATGCGGGCGCTGCGGGACGGGGATGTCCCGGGGGGTCCCGCGCGGCTGTCCAACATCGTCTTCATGGGGATGGGCGAGCCTCTCGCCAACTACAAGCGGGTCGTCGGCGCCATCCGCGCGCTCACCGACCCGGCTCCGGACGGGCTCGGGATCTCGCAGCGGGGCATCACCGTGTCGACGGTCGGGCTGGTGCCGGCCATCCACCGGTTCTCCGACGAGGGCTTCAAGTGCCGGCTCGCGATCTCCCTGCACGCGCCGGACGACGAGCTGCGCGACACCCTCGTCCCCGTGAACACACGGTGGAAGGTGCGCGAGGTGCTGGACGCCGGATTCGAGTACACCGAGCGGTCCGGGCGCCGGCTGTCCATCGAGTACGCGCTGATCCGCGACATCAACGACCAGGCCTGGCGTGGTGACCGGCTGGGAAGGCTGCTGCGCGGCAAGCCCGTGCACGTCAACCTCATCCCGCTCAACCCGACTCCGGGCTCGAAGTGGACGGCGTCCCGGCCCGAGGACGAGAAGGCGTTCGTCGAGGCGATCGCCGCGCACGGAGTGCCGGTCACGGTGCGGGACACCCGTGGCCAGGAGATCGACGGGGCGTGCGGTCAGCTCGCGGCCACCGAGCGGTAGTCTGACCCCGGTATCAGGTACGACGTATCGGGTATCAGTACGTTCGTATCAGTACATCTTCATATTCCGACAGGGGAGCGCCACAGCGCTGAGAGTGCGGGAGAGTCCGCAGACCCTCTGAACCTTGCCCAGGTCATTCTGGGTAGGAAGTTCGGTCATCACTCAAGCTGTTGCGCCCTGCCCGGGCGCCTGTGGAACCTTCCGCGGGTGCCCGGGCAGGGCCGCGTCTCTTCCTGGTCAACCCCAGGAGGAAATCCAGTGCACACCAGGACGTTCGTGGCCGCGGCCGTCGGCCTCGGCCTCGGCCTCGGCCTCGTCACGCTGTCCGCCTGCGGATCGTCGGACGACGACGGTTCGGCGGCGCAGTCCAAGACCGTCACCCTCGTCAGCCACGACTCGTGGGCCGTCTCCAAGAACGTGCTCGCGGACTTCGAGAAGAGTTCCGGCTACCAGGTGAAGGTCCTCAAGGACGGCGACGCAGGTCAGGCCGTCAACAAGGCCATCCTCACCAAGGACAACCCGCAGGGCGACGTCTTCTTCGGCGTCGACAACACACTCCTGTCGCGCGCCCTCGACAACGGGCTGTTCCAGTCGTACGAGGCGAAGGGCGCGGACCAGGTCCTGCCCGCGTACCGGGCCGATCAGAAGAAGCACCGGGTCACGCCCGTCGACACCGGTGACATCTGCGTCAACTACGACAAGGCGTACTTCAGCGCGCACAAGCTGACCCCGCCCGCCTCCTTCGACGACCTCCTGAAGCCCGCGTACAAGAACCTGCTGGTCACCGAGAACGCCGCCACCTCCTCGCCGGGCCTCGGCTTCCTGCTGGGCACGGCCGCCGAGTACGGCGACGAAGGCTGGGCGGACTACTGGAAGAAGCTGAAGGCCAACGGCGTGAAGGTGGTCGACGGCTGGGAGCAGGCCTACAACGAGGAGTTCTCCGGCTCCGCGGGCGGAAAGAAGGCGGGGGCCGACCGGCCGCTCGTCGTCTCGTACGCCTCCTCGCCGCCCGCCGAGGTGATCTACGGCGATCCCAAGCCGACCACCGCCCCGACCGGCGTCTCCACCGGCACCTGCTTTCGCCAGGTCGAGTACGCGGGTCTGCTGAGCAACGCGGCCAACCCCGAGGGCGGCAAGGCGCTCCTGGACTTCCTGCTCACCAAGGAGTTCCAGCAGGACATGCCGCTCAACATGTTCGTCTACCCGGTGCGGGAGGGGGCCGCGGTCCCGGCGGAGTTCACGAAGTACGGCCCGCAGGCCAAGGACCCCGAGACGCTGGACCCGGCGAAGATCGCCGACAACCGTGACGACTGGGTCAAGTCATGGACCTCGCTCGTACTGAAGTGACCGGGCGCGCGGCCCGCACGGGGAACGCGGCGCGGCTCGGACTCATGGCCGTGCCCGTCGCGTTCTTCGCGGTCTTCTTCGCCTACCCGGTCGCCGCGATCGTCGCCCGGGGGCTCGGCTCCGACGGGGGCTGGCGCTTCGGGCGGCTGTGGGACGTGCTCGCGCAGTCCGACATCCGGCACGTCCTGTGGTTCACCACCTGGCAGGCGCTGGCCTCCACCGCGCTGACGTTCCTGGTCGCGCTGCCCGCCGCGTATGTCTTCGCCCGCCTGGCGTTCCCGGGCAAGCAGGTGCTGCGCGCCGTAGTCACCGTCCCGTTCGTGCTGCCGACGGTCGTCGTCGGCACGGCGTTCCTGGCGCTCGTCGGGCGCGGTGGGCTGCTCGACGACCTGTGGGGCGTACGGCTGGACACCACGGTGTGGGCGATCCTGCTGGCGCACGTCTTCTTCAACTACGCGGTCGTCGTACGGACGGTGGGCGGGCTGTGGTCGCAGCTCGACCCGCGGCAGGAGGAGGCGGCGCGGATGCTCGGTGCGTCCCGCCTGACGGCGTGGCGCACGGTCACCCTGCCCGCCCTGGGGCCCGCCGTCGCGGCCGCCGCGCTGATGGTCTTCCTCTTCACCTTCACCTCCTTCGGCGTCGTGCAGATCCTCGGCGGCCCCACGTTCTCCACCCTCGAGGTGGAGATCTACCGGCAGACCTCCGAGATCTTCGACCTGTCCACGGCCGCCGTCCTGACGATCGTCCAGTTCCTGGCCGTCGGCGCGATCCTCGCGGTGCACGCCCGGACCGTACGCAGGCGCGAGAGCGCGCTGCGGCTGGTGGACGCGTCGGTGACGGCGCGGAGCCCGCGCGGCGCCGGGCAGTGGGCGCTGCTCGCCGGAGTGCTCGGCACGATCGCCGTGCTGCTGGTGCTGCCGCTGGCGGTGCTGGCGCAGCGCTCGCTCGACGCGCCCGACTTCGCCTACTACCGGGCGTTGACCAGCGACGACGGCAACGTCTTCCTGGTCCCGCCGATCGACGCGATCGGCAACTCGCTGCAGTACGCCGTCACCGCGACCGCGATCGCGGTGGCCATCGGCGGGCTCGCCGCGGCCGCGCTCACCCGACGGGACGCCGGACGGCTGGTCCGCGGCTTCGACGCGCTGCTGATGCTGCCGCTGGGCGTCTCCGCGGTGACCGTCGGCTTCGGGTTCCTGATCGCGCTCGACGAGCCTCCGCTGGACCTGCGCGGTACGTGGATCCTGGTGCCGCTCGCGCAGGCGCTGGTCGGCATCCCGTTCGTCGTACGGACCATGCTGCCGGTGCTGCGGGCCGTGGACCAGCGGTTGCGGGAGGCGGCGGCCGTGCTCGGGGCGTCGCCGTGGCGCGTGTGGCGGGAGGTCGACCTGCCGATGGTGTGGCGGGCGCTGCTCGTCGCGGCCGGGTTCGCCTTCGCGGTGTCGCTGGGGGAGTTCGGGGCGACGGTGTTCATCGCGCGGCCCGACAACCCGACGCTGCCGGTCGCCGTGGCGCGGCTGCTCGGGCGGGCCGGCGAGCTGAACTACGGCCAGGCGATGGCCCTTTCGACGATTCTGATGGTGGTGTGCGTGGTGGCGCTGCTGGTGCTGGAGCGACTGCGGACCGACCGGACGGGGGAGTTGTAGATGCTGCTGGAACTGGAGCGCGCCACCGTGCGGTTCGGTGGACGGCCCGTGCTCGACGCCGTCGATCTCGCGGTGGCCGAGCACGAGGTGGTGTGTGTGCTGGGACCGAGCGGCAGCGGCAAGTCGACGTTGCTGCGGGCGGTGGCCGGGCTCCAACCGCTGGACGCCGGACGGGTGCTGCTCGACGGACGCGACCAGGCGGGGGTGCCCGCGCACAGGCGGGAGCTCGGCCTGATGTTCCAGGACCATCAGCTGTTTCCGCAGCGGGACGTGGGCGGCAACGTCGCCTTCGGGCTGAGGATGCACGGCATGCCCAGGATCCGGCAGGCCGAGCGGGTGGCGGAGCTGCTCGAACTGGTCGGGCTTCCGGGCGCGGCGGGCCGTGCGGTGGCCGCGCTCTCCGGTGGGGAACAGCAGCGGGTGGCGCTGGCCCGGGCCCTGGCGCCGCGCCCCCGGTTGCTGATGCTCGACGAGCCGCTCGGCCAGCTCGACCGGTCGCTGCGGGAGCGCCTGGTCGTCGAACTCCGCGAGCTGTTCGGCCGGTTGGGGACGACCGTGCTGGCGGTCACCCACGACCAGGGCGAGGCGTTCGCGCTCGCCGACCGGGTGGTGGTGATGCGGGACGGGCGGATCGCCCAGTCCGGTACGCCTCTCGAGGTGTGGCAGCGGCCGGCGGACGCGTTCGTGGCGCGTTTCCTCGGCTTCGACAACGTGGTGGAGGCGACCGTCACGGAGGAGGCCGCGGTCACGCCGTGGGGCAAGGTGCCGGTGCCTCCCGGGTCGGCGCAGGGGGCGCGCGCGCTGCTCGTCCGGCCCGCCGGTGTGCGCCTGGTGGGCGCGGACGAGGGACTGCGCTGCACGGTCACCGCCCGCACCTTCCGCGGCACCCATGTCGCCGTGCACCTTCAGCCGGAGGGCGCGCCGAGGCTGGAGGCGGCGTGCACGCTGCGGGACGCGCCGGAGGTCGGGGGCGTGGTGGGAGTGTCCTTCGACGCGACCGAGACCGTCGTACTGGACTGACCGGCCCACCCCGCGGGTGTGTGACATGCGGGTGGCCCGCCCCCGGAGACAGGGGCGGGCCACCCGGGTGTGTCCGGCGGGCCGGCCGGTCGTGCGGGTCAGCGGTTGCCGGATCCGCGGCGCCGCATACCGAAGAACACCGCGCCACCGCCGACGGCGACCAGGACCGCCGCGATGCCGACGATCAGACCGGTGTTGGAGCCGGCGCCGGTCTCGGCCAGGTTGGACTCCTGGGCCGCGGCCGACGGGGCGTTGCTCGCGGAGGGCGCGGGCGCGGCGCTGTCGCTCGCCGAGCCGGACGGGGACGGGGTGGTCGTCTCGGCCGGCGGCGCAGTCGTCGTGCTGTCCGACGGCGTCGAGGACGGGGTGGTGGACGGGGTGGTGGTCGGGGTGGACGTGTCCTCGGCCTCGCAGGCCTTGGACGGGGTGGTCAGGTTGCCGGGGATGTCCTTGTCGACCAGGATCTTCTTGCCCTTGACGGCCTTGACGTGGATCCGGTACTCGGCGTTCGGCTCCCAGTCCTCGGCGAACGAGACGGTCACGCCCTTCTGCGAGCCCTCGACCGTCTGTGCCGCGCCGACCTGCCGCAGGTCGGCGCCGTTGTTCTCGAGGAAGACGGTGATGACGGCCGGGACGCCCGTGGGGTCCTTGTCGGTGACGGTGATGACACCCTTGGCGCCGTCACAGGCGGCAGTGGCGGAGAACTCGCTGATGTCGCAGGCCAGCGCGGTGCCGGCGGCGCTGAGCGCCAGGGCGGCGGAGGCGGCGGTGACACCGAGCATGCGCACCGAACGGGCGGCGGTACGGCGGGAAAGGGACACGTTTGTCCTTTACGGGAAGCGCAACTGCGGGGGGTGGAGGGGAAGATGGCGTCCCCGGTGAGCCGAGTGCGTCACCATCCCCAGCAGACTCACAGGTCTATAAGCGTTCCATAAGAAGTGTCAATGCGGGGACCCCTCCGAGTGGCTGGCTTTGCCCGCTTATTAACCACCGAGACGTTTCAACGCCTCCGGAGCCTCCTCGATCCGGTCAACGAGGGCGATACGGGACTCCATCGACCGCTCCCGGGCGAGTGACCGCAAGAGCGGCCAGGCGGGCAGCCGCTGCGTCCAGTGCTCCCGGTCCACGAGCACCATCGGCGTCGGCTCGCCCCGCGACCCGTAGTAGTTGGGCGTCGCGTTGTCGAAGATCTCCTGTACGGTCCCGGCGGCGCCCGGCAGGAACACCACTCCCGCGGTGCAGCGGGCCAACAGGCCGTCCTCGCGGGTGGCGTTGGAGAAGTACTTGGCGAGGTGCGCGGCGAACGGGTTCGGCGGCTCATGGCCGTAGAACCAGGTGGGGATGCCCACCGAGGGGCCGCCGCCGGGCCAGGCGGCCCGCACCTCGAAGGCCGCCTTCGCCCAGTCGGTGATCGAGGGCGTGAACTTCGGTGCCTTGGCGAGGAGTCGGAGCGCGTCGGTGAGCATCGCGCCGTCGAAAGGGGCCGCGTACGCGCCGAGGTTCGCCGCCTCCATCGCGCCGGGTCCGCCACCGGTCGCCACCATGAGCCCGGCCCGGGTGAGTTCACGGCCGAGCCGGGCCGCGCCGGCGTAGGCCTCCGAACCGCGTGCCATGGCGTGGCCGCCCATGACACCCACCACGCGCTCCCCGGCGAGGAGTTCGTCGAGCGCGTCGGAGACGGCGTCGTCATGGATCGAGCGGAGCATCGAGCCGAATATGTCGCCGTCCGCCTTCGTGCGCTGGAACCACGCGTACGTGAGGGCGTCCGGGGTCGCCTCGTAGCCCTCGTCCAGGGACGCGAACAACTCGTCCGGGGAGTAGACGAATCCGCGGTACGGGTCGAACGACAGACCCGGTACGGGCGGGAAGACCAGGGCGCCGGAGGCGCGGGACTTGGTGGCCGCCGCCGGCTCCATCGGGCAGCCGAGGAAGACGGCGCCCGAGGTGTCCAGGGCGAGGAGGGTGTCCGTACGGGCCGTCAGGTCGACGGACTGGACGCGGAAGTGGGAGAGAGTGCCGTGGGTGGCGACCACCTCGTCGAACTCGGCGAGGGACTCGATCTCACGGTCGTGGGAGCCGTCGTACGGCTGGGCGGGTGTCGTCGGATGCACCCGCCCATGCTAGGCAGCGCCGGACGGGCGGTGGGTCAGCTCCCGATGGCCGACGGGTCCATCCACACGACCTCCCAGGTGTGGCCGTCGAGGTCGTCGAACGAACGGCCGTACATGAAGCCCATGTCCTGCGTCTCGCCGCTCGGCGAACCGCCCAGCGCGAGCGCCCTGTCGACGAGCTCGTCGACCTTCTCGCGGCTCTGGGCGCTCAGGGCGATCAGGACCTCGCTGGTCTTCGAGGCGTCCGCGATCTCCTTCTTGGTGAAGGTGGAGTAGAACGGCTTGGTGAGCAGCATCGCGACGATCGTGTCGCTGATCACCACGGAGGCCGCGTTGTCGTCGCTGAACTGCGGGTTGATCGTGTAGCCGAGCTCCGTGAAGAACTTCCTCGAGGCGCCGAGGTCGTTCACGGGCAGGTTCACGAAGATCATCTGCTGGTAGGCCGGGGTGGTCATCGGGTCTCTCCCAGGGGATTCGCGTTGCTGGTGCGTGGCGTTCGGTGGGGTAGACCGAGGGTCCGTGCGGAACTCATCGCGGGGCGAGGATCTTTTTTGTGCGCGGCCTCAGCGGGTCAGCGGGAGGGCCGCCAGTTCGGCCACGATCAGGGTGAGCGGGACGAAGAGGGCGAGCAGGGCGCCGGTGCGCAGGGCGGCGGCGCTGCGCAGCGTCTTGGCCGGGGCGCCGAGGCGGAGCAGGGCGGCGGTGGTGTCGGCGCGGACCTGCCGCGCCTCCACGGCCGCGGTCAGGAGCGTGGCGACCGCGCAGCCCGCCACGACCAGGGCGCCGAGGGTGGTGAGCGGGCCGAAGGCGGGATCGGCCGGGTCGTACAGCGCGGCCATCGTGTACGCGCCGGACGCCACCGCGCAGACCACGCCGAGCGGCCGACCGATTCGGGCCGCCTCCTGCATCAGGCCGCGGCCCGCGAGGAGGCGGAGGGCGCCGGGGCGGGCCGACTGCAGCAGCCGGCCGCACAGGTGGGTGAGGCCGGGGCCGGCGAGGGCGAGACCCACGGCGGTCAGGGTCCAGCCGACGAGGACCGCGGCGGGGCCGGTGGGGAGGCCGCCGGGGAGCGGGAGGGTGCTGGGGTTCGCGGTGCGGTTCGCGTACGCCTCCACGGCCAGGCCGGCGGCGAGGAGGGCCATGCCCCAGGGGAGGGCGGTGGGGTGCGGCGGGCGCGTCTGCGTCCGGGGCGGTGACTGTGTCTCTGTCTCCGCCCGTGCCTCGGGGGTGCCGTCGGCGGAAGCCTCCGCCGTGCCGTTGACCAGGGTCGGCGCCGAGGTCGGCGCCGGGGACAGGGTCGTGGTGCCCGGTGCCCCCGGAATGCCGTCCGCCGCCTGGTCGGCCGTCGCGACGGGGTCGCCGACCGCGGCCGGGCGCGTCGGCGGGCCGCTCCTCGTCCTCGCCCCGAAACGGCCGTACTCGCCGAACCTGTCGCCCGGGCCCGTCCTGCCGAATGCGCCGAACCGGCCGAACATCCCCGGGGCCGCCCGGGCCGCCACGCGTGCGTCCCTCGGGCGGAGCATCAGGGCCACCGCGAGGGACGAGGTCACCGGGACCAGAGCCAGCAGGGTCAGGGACGCCGGCAACGGGAGGGGCTGGTTCGCGGCCAGGAAGTCGTCCGCCGCTCCGTCGAACGGCATGCCCGTGAGGTCGCCGCGCAGGTGCAGGAAGAGGAGGAGGGCCAGCATGGAGCCGAGCAGCGTCGACAGGGCCGTCGTCATCGCCGAGACGGCCATCAGGCGGGCCGGGCCCAGGCCGATCGCCGCCAGGCCGGGGCGCGGGCGGGTGCCGGGGTCGGTGCGGGCCACGGCCAGGGCGAAGTAGACCGTCGCGGCCAGCGGGACCGTGCACCAGGCGAGGCGGAGCACGGACGCGGCCGGGGCCTCGGGGTGGGTGAGAGCGCGGCCGAGCGTGCACAGGAGCAGGAAGCCGGTGCCCGCCGAGGCCGTCGCCACCAGGAGGCGGCGGAGCTGGACGGCGGGGTGGGCGCTGCGCGTCAGACGGAGAGCGAGCACGCGGCCCCCCGGCCTTCCGGCTCCGTGACCGGCGGCAGATGGACCGTCTTCACCCGGCGCCCGTCCATCAGCGGAACCGTGCGGTCGGCGAGGGCGGCGGTCTCCGGGTCGTGGGTGGCCAGCACCACGGTGATGCCGTGGGAGCGGGCCGCCGACGTCAGGGTGCGCAGGACGTGGGCCCGGTCCGCGCGGTGCAGGGGTGCCGTCGGCTCGTCCGCGAAGAGGACCGAGGGGGCCGGGGCCAGGGCGCGCGTGATGCAGACCCGCTGGCGCTCGGCCTGGGTGAGCTCGTGCGGGCGGCTCCGGGCCCTGTCGCCGATGTCCAGGCGCTCCAGCCACTCCAGCGCGGCGGCCTTGGCCCGGCGCCGGCTGGTGCCGCGCAGCATCAGGGGGAGGGCCGCGTTCTCCCAGACGTTGAGTTCGGGGACGAGGACCGGTGCCGGGTCGATCCAGCCGAAGCGGTTGCGACGCAGTCGTTCACGGGCCATCGGGCCCATCGTGTGGACGGGGACGCTGTTGAACCAGACCTCGCCGCGCTGGGCGGGCACCAGCCCGGACAGACAGTGCAGCAGGGTCGTCTTACCGCTGCCGCGCGGTCCGCTGACGGCGAGGATCTCGCCCTCCCGCACGCCCAGCGAGACACCGCCGAGCGCCGGTGAGCCGTCGCGGTGCGTGAAGTACAGGGAGCGTGCCCACAGCACGTCGTTGTCCGGCGGGGCCTCCATGGGCGTACACCTCGGTTCAGATCTGTGGTTCCCGTGCCAATCCCCCGTGCGGGGGAACGAAGACAGGGCCGATCGGTCACTCGCACGCTAGGCAGCCAGGAGGGGAAGGCCGGACAGCACACGGCCCCGGGTCGCCGTTTCTCACTCGAACGGTCGACACCGGGGCCGGTGTTGATCAGCTGATCAGGCTGACGATCACAGCTTCGTCCACGCCTCCGTCAGCGTCGCGCGCAGGATCTGCTCGATCTCGTCGAAGGTCTCCTGGTTGGAGATCAGCGGCGGGGCGAGCTGGACGACCGGGTCGCCGCGGTCGTCGGCACGGCAGTACAGGCCGTTGTCGTACAGCGCCTTGGAGAGGAAGCCGTACAGGACGCGCTCGGTCTCCTCGTCGTTGAAGGACTCCTTGGTGTGCTTGTCCTTCACCAGCTCGATGCCGTAGAAGAAGCCGTTGCCGCGGACGTCACCGACGATCGGCAGGTCGTGCAGCTTCTCCAGCGTCGAGCGGAACGCGCCCTCGTTGTCGAGCACGTGCTGGTTGAGGCCCTCGCGTTCGAACAGGTCGAGGTTGGCGAGGCCGACCGCCGCGGAGACCGGGTGGCCGCCGAAGGTGTAGCCGTGCAGGAAGGTGTTGTCGCCCTTGTAGAACGGCTCGGCCAGCCTGTCGCTGATGATGCAGGCGCCGATCGGGGAGTAGCCCGAGGTCATGCCCTTGGCGCAGGTGATCATGTCCGGGACGTAGTCGAACTTGTCGCAGGCGAACATCGTGCCGAGACGGCCGAAGGCACAGATGACCTCGTCGGAGACCAGCAGGACGTCGTACTGGTCGCAGATCTCGCGCACGCGCCGGAAGTAGCCGGGCGGCGGCGGGAAACAGCCGCCGGCGTTCTGCACCGGCTCCAGGAAGACCGCGGCGACCGTGTCCGGGCCCTCGAAGAGGATCTGCTGCTCGATCTGGTCCGCGGCCCAGCGGCCGAAGGCCTCGGGGTCGTCGCCGAACAGCGGGGCGCGGTAGATGTTGGTGTTCGGGACCTTGTGCGCGCCCGGGACGAGCGGCTCGAAGGGGGCCTTCAGGGCCGGCAGACCGGTGATGGACAGGGCGCCCTGCGGGGTGCCGTGGTAGGCGACGGCGCGGGAGATGACCTTGTACTTGGTCGGCTTGCCGGTGAGCTTGAAGTACTGCTTGGCGAGCTTCCAGGCCGTCTCGACGGCTTCGCCGCCGCCGGTGGTGAAGAAGACCTTGTTCAGGTCGCCGGGCGCGTGGTCCGCGAGCCGCTCGGCGAGCTCCACGGCCTTCGGGTGGGCGTAGGACCACACCGGGAAGAACGCCAGCTCCTGCGCCTGCTTGAACGCCGCCTCGGCGAGCTCCACCCGGCCGTGGCCGGCCTGGACCACGAACAGGCCCGCGAGACCGTCGAGGTAGCGCTTGCCCTTGTCGTCGTAGATGTAGGTGCCCTCGCCCCGGACGATGGTCGGGACGGGGGAGTTCTCGTACGAGGACATGCGGGTGAAGTGCATCCACAGGTGGTCGTACGCGGTGCGGCTGAGGTCCTTGGTGCTCACGGTTATCGGGTCCTCACGATTATCGGGTTCCCCACATGTAGGTCTGCTTCTTCAGCTTCAGATAGACGAAGCTCTCGGTCGAGCGCACGCCCGGCAGGGCACGGATGCGTTTGTTGATGACGTCCAACAGGTGGTCGTCGTCCTCGCAGACGATCTCGGCGAGGATGTCGTACGAGCCGGCGGTCATCACCACGTACTCGACTTCCGCCATGTCGGTCAGCGCGTCCGCTACGGACTCGACATCGCCCTCGACGTTGATCCCGACCATCGCCTGCCGGCGGAAGCCCACGGTGAGCGGGTCCGTGACGGCGACGATCTGCATCACGCCCTGGTCGAGCAGCTTCTGGACGCGCTGGCGCACGGCCGCCTCGGAGAGGCCGACGGCCTTGCCGATAGCGGCGTACGGCCGACGGCCGTCCTCCTGGAGCTGCTGGATGATGGCGAGGCTGACGGCATCCAGGTGAGGGGTGCTGCCGTTCCTGGACTCGCGGGAGTCCCTGTGCTCTGCGCTTCGACTGGCCACGGCCTCACTGTGCACGACGTCTCGACCGTTCCGCAAGGCCGAGGCGATGAAATTCGTTGTTTACGTAACGGAGATCTGCGGATTCCGCAGTCGCGACGGGATCAGGGGTGTTGAAAACGTCGGGGCAAGGATTAGTGTGGGTGTCTCAGTCAATGGACACCGAACCTGGAGGGCCGGCAGTGAGCACCGAGCTGGGACGGCTGCGCAAGCTACGCAACTACATCGCCGGCGAGTTCCGGGACGCCGCCGACGGACGGACCACCGAAGTGGTCAACCCCGCGACCGGCGAGGCGTACGCGACCGCGCCGCTGTCCGGCCCCGCGGACGTCGACGCCGCGATGGCCGCCGCCGCCGAGGCGTTCCCGGGCTGGCGCGACACGACGCCCGCCGAGCGTCAGAAGGCCCTGCTGAAGATCGCGGACGCGTTCGAGGAGCGGGCCGAGGAACTCATCGCGGCCGAGGTGGAGAACACGGGCAAGCCGATCGGGCTGACCCGCTCCGAGGAGATCCCTCCCATGGTCGACCAGATCCGCTTCTTCGCGGGCGCGGCCCGGATGCTGGAGGGGCGCAGCGCCGGCGAGTACATGGAGGGGCTCACCTCCATCGTCCGTCGCGAGCCGGTCGGCGTCTGCGCGCAGGTCGCGCCGTGGAACTACCCGATGATGATGGCCGTGTGGAAGTTCGCCCCGGCGATCGCGGCCGGCAACACGGTGGTGCTCAAGCCGTCCGACACCACGCCGGCCTCCACCGTCCTGATCGCCGAGATCATCGGTTCGATCCTGCCCAAGGGCGTCTTCAACGTCGTCACCGGCGACCGTGACACCGGCCGGCTGATGGTCGAGCACCCGACCCCGGCGATGGCCTCCATCACCGGTTCGGTGCGCGCGGGCATGTCGGTCGCCGAGTCGGCGTCCAAGGATCTCAAGCGCGTCCACTTGGAGCTCGGCGGCAAGGCGCCTGTCGTGGTCTTCGAGGACACCGACATCGCCAAGGCCGTCGAGGACATCTCCGTGGCGGGCTTCTTCAACGCCGGCCAGGACTGTACGGCGGCCACCCGCGTCCTCGTCCAGGAGGGCATCCACGACGAGTTCGTTGCCGCGCTCGCGAAGGCGGCCGCGGAGGCGAAGACGGGGCAGCCGGACGACGAGGACGTGCTCTTCGGCCCGCTGAACAACCCCAACCAGCTGCGGCAGGTCACCGGCTTCATCGAGCGGCTGCCCGCCCACGCCAAGGTCGAGGCGGGCGGTCAGCGGGTCGGCGACAAGGGCTACTTCTATGCCGCGACCGTCGTCTCCGGGCTGAAGCAGGACGACGAGATCATCCAGAACGAGGTCTTCGGACCGGTCATCACCGTCCAGTCCTTCACGGACGAGGACCAGGCGGTCGAGTGGGCCAACGGCGTCGAGTACGCCCTCGCCTCCTCGGTGTGGACCAAGGACCACGGCCGTGCGATGCGGATGTCCAAGAAGCTCGACTTCGGCTGCGTGTGGATCAACACCCACATCCCGCTGGTCGCCGAGATGCCCCATGGCGGCTTCAAGAAGTCCGGCTACGGCAAGGACCTGTCGGCCTACGGCTTCGACGACTACACCCGCATCAAGCACGTCATGACGTCCCTCGACGCGTAGCGCTCCGCTGGGTGGCGGTTGGTCGTCGCGCGGCTGCGGCTCCCGCTGCCGCGGCGGCTGCGGCGGTGGCGCCTGGGGTGTTCGGGTGCGGGTGCGTCGTGGCTGGGTGCGCAGTTCCCCGCGCCCCTGAGTGGGGTGGCTGGGCGTGTCGTTCCCCGTGCCCCTGAGTGGGGTGGCTGGGCGTGGTTTCCCGCGCCCCTTGGCCGGTTCGGCCCCCGGTTCTCGGACCGGGGGCCGTTCGGTTTGCCGTCGGCCGGGTCGGTGATCGACAAGGTGTCGGTTCGTGCGCGGTGTGCTCGACGCAGCGTCGATTGTCCGGGAGTCGGCCCCACGGCATGCTGACGGCGTGCCCCGGACTCCCTCGCGTTCCCGCGCCGTGTCCCGCCGTTCCCTGCTGCGCGCGCTCGGGGGGACCGCCGCGCTCGGCGGGCTCGCCGGCTGCGGGGTGCCCGCCGCCTACGTGCGGCCGGGTGACCGCGCCGGCGCCGACCTCTCCGCCGATGACAAGCGGCTGACCTGGGCGAACTGGCCGCTCTACATCGATACCGACGACGAGGACCCCGACCGGCGGCCGACGCTCGACGCGTTCCGCAGGAGCACGGGCATCGCCGTCGACTACGTCGAGGAGATCAACGACAACGACGAGTTCTTCGGCAAGATCAGCCCCGCGCTGATGAACCATCAGCAGACCGGCCGCGACCTGATCGTCATCAGCGACTGGATGTGCGCCCGGTTCGTACGGCTCGGCTGGGTGCAGGAGATGGACCGGGCCGCGCAGCCCCACGTCACCGAGCACCTCGACCCGCTGCTGCGTTCGCCCGCCTTCGACCCCGGACGCGCGTGTACCGTGCCGTGGCAGTCCGGCATCACGGGCATCGCCTACAACCGGCGGAAACTGGGCCGGGAGATACGCAGCGTCTCGCAGCTGTGGGCCGGCGACCTCAAGGGGCGGGTGACGCTGCTGTCCGGCCTGGACGAGGCGTTCGCGCTGCTGATGCAGGGCAACGGCGTGGACGTCACGAAGTGGACGGCCGACGACTTCCACCAGGTCTGCGACGACGTGGAGAAGCAGGTCGGCCGCGGCCAGATACGCCGTTTCACCGGCAACGACTACACCAAGGACCTGGTCAGCGGCGATGTCCTGGCCTGTCAGGCGTACTCGGGCGATGTCATCCAGCTCCAGGCCGACAACCCCGACATCCGCTTCGTCGTGCCCGAGGAGGGCGCCGAGCTGTGGGCGGAGTCCCTGATGATTCCCAACCTCGCCCAACACAAGGCGAACGCGGAGAAGCTGATCGACCACTACTACCGGCCCGAGGTCGCCGCCGAGCTCGCCGCCTGGGTGAACTACGTCTGCCCGGTCCCCGCCGCACAGGCCGTCCTCGCCGACTCCGACGACGAGGAGACGGCGGCCCTCGCGGAGAACCCGCTGATCTTCCCCGACGCCGACATGCGGAAGCACCTCGCGATCGCACGTGACATCACCTCCACGGAGCGCCTGGAGTTCGCCAAGCGGTGGAACGCGATCGCGGGGCTCTGACGGCGGCCTTTCGAGGCCGTGGGTTCCCGATCGGGACTTTGCCAGTTCTTTACAACCCGCTGCCCGGCTGTCTCGTCTCTTCGCTCGATCCGTCAACGGACCGAGGAAAGAGAGCGATTCATGCGACTCAAGCCGCGAACGGGCCTTGCCGCCCTGGTAGTTGCGGGCGCCGCCCTGATGGCGGGCGCGGCGCCCGCGCTGGCCGACGGCGGGACGCCCACGCCCGGCCCCACCACCGCGGACCGCAGCGCGACACCGGCCCCCGCCGAGGACGGCACCGACGCGACCCCGGCCCCGGCGCCGACCGAGGCCGGTACCGCGCCGTCCGCCGTTCCGAGTCAGGTCGGTGTGGTGCCGCGCGGCGGTGCCGACACCGGGGTCGAGGAGCCGTCCGAGGGTCGCGGCGGGCTGATCGGCGGCAGCGCGGCCGCGGTGTTCGCGGCGGCCGGCACGGGCTTCTACGTCGTACGGCGCCGGAGGGCGACCGGCGCATGAGCCCGCTCTCCAGGCGCGCCCTGATCCTCTCGGCTCTGGCGGCTCCGCTGGTCGCGGGCTGTGCCGGCGACCCGGCCGGCCCGGCTGACCCGGGCGACGCCGCACGTACGCCGGACACCTCCGCGGCCCCCTCCGTCCGGGCGGCGCGTCCCCTCGCGCGCTCGGTGCCGGTCGGGCTGCGGATTCCGGCGATCGGGGTCGACACCCCGGTCATGCGGCTGGGGCTGGCCGCCGACGGCACCGTGGGAGTGCCTCCGGTCGAGGAGCACGACCGGGCGGGATGGTACGAGAACTCGCCGACGCCCGGACAGACCGGCCCGTCGGTGATCCTCGCCCATGTCACGGTCGGCTCCTACGGGGACGGCGTCTTCCGGCACCTCGACCGGCTGCGCCGGGGCGACCGGATCCGGGCGCGTCTGGAGAACGGCACGACGGCCGAGTTCACCGTCACCGAGGTGACGACCGTCGACAAGGCGGAGTTCCCGACCGAGAAGGTCTACGGGAACGTGGACCGCCCCGAACTGCGTCTCATCACCTGCGGCGGCCCGCGTGCCGGCGACGGATACCGCGACAACGTGATCGTCTTCGCCGCCCTGACTCCCGCGGGAGAACGTTGAAACGGCCTGCTCGGTCCCGTGAGAGGGCGGCGTCCGAGTTGTTCGCCGCCCTCTACCCGCGCCTCGCCGGCTGGTGCCGCCGTCTCGTCGACGACGACGAGACGGCGCACGAGATCGCCTCGGAGGCGTTCACCCGGCTGTGGGCCCGCTGGACGGCCGTCGCGGAGCCCCAGGGCTTTCTCTTCGTCACCGCCGCCAACCTGGTCCGCGACCACTGGCGCAAGCTCGAACGCGAGCGCCGGGCCCTGCGCCGGGCCACCGTCGAGGCCGCCGTCGCCCCGCCCGCCGAGCCGGCCGACCCCTCGGTGCGGCTGCTCGTGCAGTCGCTGCCCGACCGGCTGCGCGTCCCGATCCTGCTGCACTACTACGCTGACATGCCGATCCGGGAGGTGGCCGTGCTGACCGGGCGCAAGGAAGGAACCGTCAAGGCCGACCTGCACGCGGCCCGCGAACTGCTCCGCGCCCACCTGAGGAGAAGCCTTGATCACACCCACTGACGACTTCGACGACGGCCCGGACCTCGACCCCGACGACCCCCTCACCGTCATCCTGGGGCCCGTCCCCGGCCACCTCGGCCCGCCGCCCGGCCGCTACGAGGAGATCCGCCGCGGCGCGGTCCGCCGCCGGCTGCTGCGTACCGCGGCCGGGGTCGGCGCGACCTGCGGGATCGCCGCGCTCGCCGTCCTGCTGCCGTTGCACCTGACGGCGTCCGACGCACCCCCGCGCCCTGCGGTCCCGCTGGCCCCGCCCTCGGTGAGCGGTCCGCCCACCGCGCCCCCGTCCTCGCTCCCGCCCTCGCCCTCGCCCGTGCCGGACACCGAGCGCCCTACCGAGGGGGCCGCGACCCCGGCTCCGGATTCGCGGACGTCGACTGCGCCCGCCGGCACCGCTGCCCCGACCATCGGCAGCGACGACCGTAGCGAGTCGCCCGAACCGACCACGGCGAGCGAACCGGGCACGTCCTCGGCGGCGCGGCCCACCCCGTCCGCCGAGCCGTCGCAGCGCTCGCCGGAGTGAGGCCGCCGCGCCGTCACCCGAGTGCGGCCATGGCGATGCGCTGGGCCACCGGGTTCATGCCCTCGCCCTTGGCGTCGGTGGAGTTGACCGAGTAGACGAGGGTGCGGCCGAGGTTCCGGGTGCCGGCGATCAGCGCGTTGTAGCCGTAGCGGCCGCCCGACTTGAGCCAGTAGACCTTCCCCTCGTACGCGAAGCGCTGGAGGCCCGCGCTGTAGGTGGCGCCGTCGATGTGCGCGGGGACCGTGAACATCTCCCGCAGCTGGGGCCCGGGGACGATGCGCCCCCGGAAGAGCGAGGTGAGGAGGCGTTCCAGGTCCGCGGTCGTGGAGATCATGTCGCCGGCCGCGAACCGGTCCGCCTGGTTCCACTCGGTGACGTCCACCAGCTCCGTCGTCCCGTCCGCCCTCTTCACCGCCTGGTAGCCGCGGTTGTGCGGGCCGGCGATGCGCGGGTCGGTGCCGGGGAAGTACGTGTCCTTCATGCCTGCGGGCGCCAGGACCAGGCGGGTGGCCTCCGACGCGTACGACCGGCCGGTCACCTTCTCGATCAGCAGGCCCAGGATCGTGTAGTTGATGTTCAGGTAGTGCTGCTCCTTCCCCGGGCGGAACTCCGGCTCCTTCGCCGCAGTCGAGGCCACGACCTGCTGCGGGGTCAGTGTGTCGAAGCGGTGCGCGTACACCTCCGCGAAGGTCTCGCCCAGGCCGTCGCCCGCCGGGATGCCGCTGGTGTGGTTGAGCAGCTGCCGTACGGTGATCGGCCGGTACTGCCTGCCGAGAAGTCCGGGCAGGTAGTGCTGGACCGGCGTGTTCAGGTCGATCCTCCGCTCGGCCGCCAGCCGCAGGACGGCCGCCGCCGTCACCACCTTGGTCGTCGACCCCGCCCGGAACCGGGCGTCGGGGTCGGCCGGTGCCGCGCTCGGCAGGTCGTGCACGCCCGCGCTGCCGCGCCAGGTGCCGTCGGTGCCGCCGACCCGGACGAGGGCGGCGGTCGCGTCCTGGTCCGGGAGCCCGGTGAGCGCGGCGACGAGGGCCTGGGTGTCGAGGCCGTCCGCGTGCTGGGTGACGGCGGGCTCGGCGAAGGCGGGGGCGGCCAGCGGTCCGGCCGCGGTGAGGGCGAGGACGAGCGAGGCGGCGAGGACGGTGGTGCGGCGGCGGGCGCGCATACGGGCTCCAGGGGCACGGCGTCGGACGGTCGGAAGGGACTGGTGCCGATCCTCCGGTGGTGGGCGCCCGCTGGGTATCGTCGCCGAGGAGGGGGTCACCCCTGGTGGAACCCTGAGCAACTGTCATACAGGTCAGGGGAGTTGCCGGGGGTGTCCCCTACGGGGGCCGGAAAAGTGTTATCCGGGGACTGCCGGGGCCGTCTCCTGGATGTGATCTCCGACCTTGCCGACAGCGGGGTCCCGGCTGAGAGGGTGCGGGCATGAGGACGTACGCCGAGGCCGGCCGGCACTGGCGGGCCACCATCGCCGACGCGCAGGCCGGCGACCGGCGGGCGCTGGACGAGTTGGTGGCGGGCTGGCTGCCGCTGGTCTACAACATCGTCGGCCGCGCGCTGAACGGCCACGCCGACGTCGACGACGTGGTGCAGGAGACCATGCTGCGCGCCGTCGACAACCTCGGCTCGCTGCGCGACCCCGACAGCTTCCGCTCCTGGCTGGTCGCGATCGCCATGCGGCAGGTCCGCGACCGCGCGCGCCGCAGGACGCCACAGCGCCTCGACGAGAGCGTGCCGGCCGGCGAAGCCGCCGACTTCGCCGAACTCACCGTGCTACGGCTCCAGTTGGAGGGGCAGCGGCGCGAGGTCGCGGAGGCGGCGCGCTGGCTCGACGACGAGGACCGGCAACTGCTGTCCCTGTGGTGGCTGGAGGTCGCGGGCGAGCTCACCCGCCGCGAGCTGGCCTCGGCCGTCGGCATCAACAGGCAGCACGCCGCCGTGCGCGTCCAGCGGGTGAAGGAGCGCCTGGAGGTCTCCCGGGGCATCGTCCGCGCCCTCGACGGGGCCTGCCCCGACCTGCGCGACCTGACCGCACGCTGGAACGGCCGGCCGGACTCGGTGTGGCGCAAGCGGCTGGCCCGGCACATCCGTGGCTGCGGCTACTGCGGCGACACCAGTGAGTCCGTCGTGCCGGCGGAACGGCTGCTCGTCGGGATCGCGCTGGTCCCGGTACCGGTCGGCTTCACGATCTCCCTCGCGCTCGGCGGCAAGACAGCCGCCGCGGCCACCGGCACGGCCTCCGCCGGCTGGTCAGCGAAGGTGCTGACCGCGCTCACCAAGCCGGCCGTCGCGGTCACGGCCGGCGCGACACTCGCCGCGGGCGGCGCCTACGTCGTCGTACAGACCCCCGACGACCCGCCCGCACGCGCGGCCGTGGTCCCCACGGCGGCGAGCGCACCCGCCACCCGACCGTCCGCGCCCGGCCCCGCCCCTTCCGGCTCGGCCTCGCCGTCGGCATCCCCCTCGGCGTCGGCGGGCGAGCGAAGGACGGCCCGGTACGGGAGTGTCGTCGACGCCGTCGACAGCGCGCCCGACCCGGACACCCCGCCCGCCGCCCTGCCGGAGCGGCCCGCGTCCGGTGTCACCAGCAGCGGCGGCGCGCACGCCACCATGAACCACCGCGGGGACGGTGTGACGCTCAGCGGACAGGGCTATGTCCTCGTGCGCTGGCAGATATCGCCGCAGTACCGGTCCGGCGCCCTGGTCATGCCGAGCTGGACGGGGCTGAAGGGCAAGCTCTTCCACGTGGCCTCCGGCGGCGGCCGTCGCATGGACGACCCCGTCAGCGCCACGGACACCACCGTCACCGGCATGGGCAGCAAGGCCACCGGCTACACCGTCCTGCCGTCCGGCACCCAGCAGATGTGGCAGAACGAGTACTTCTACCTCGCGGGCAGCGTCACCCTCACCGTGAACGAGCGGGGTGCCGACTACGGCCTCAACGTCTTCCCGACGACCTGGGACGCCGTGGAGAAGGACGTCACGAGCGGCCCCGGCCGGGGCGCCGGGCGCTACGGCCTGGTCCGTGACACCGGCGAGGACGACACACCGGTCCCGCAGTACCTCACCCGTGAGACGCCGGCCGACCCGGCGACGGTCCCTCAGACCTCGCGCGTGTAGCGGTCCTGGGCCCGGGTCACCTCGTCCCCTTGGTCATGGGCCCAGATGCCGAAGGCCTGGATCGGCGGGAGCAACGCTGTGCGGGGACGACGAAGCCGCCCTGTCCGTCCTCCGCCGGCCCGTCCGCGACCTCGGCTGCGAGCCGCTGAACGCGGGGGGACTCGAGAGGGCCGGTCTGCTGGAGGCGACGGCGGCGCTGCTTCCGGCTGTGGCGGGAGGGTGCGGACGCCCGGGCGATCTCCCCGCCGTTGGCGTACGCGGCGGGTCAGGGCCCGCCGTTCGGAGCGGGCGCAGGACGCCGACGATCCGGGCGGTCAGCCCTGCTCGCGCAGAGCCGTCAGCACATCGATCCGGTTGGTGGTGATGGAGTCGACGCCCAGGTCGATGAGCCGGCGCAGGGAACGGCGGGTGTCGGGCGTCCAGACGGAGAGCAGATATCCGTCGTGGTGCACGCGCGCGGCCAGCTCCCGGTCCACCAGGGAGAAGCGGTAGTTGAGCCAGCGCGGCTTCACCGCGTCCAGCAGCGCGGGCCGCGGGGGCGCCAGGCTGGTGCAGGTCAGGGCGATCTCGGCGGACGGATCGGCGGCGCGCACGGCGAGCATCGCGGTCGCGTCGGCGCAGTAGTGGACCCGGTCCGCCGCCCCGGCCTCGCGGACGGCGTCCACGATCCGCCGTGCCGTGCGCACGTCCCGCGTTCCCGGCAGATCGAGCATCAGCCGACTGCCCTCGGTCGCCGCGAGCGCCTCCGCGAGGGTCGGCACCCCGCCGGCCGTCAGCCCGCGCACCTCGGCGGCGGACAGCGACAGCAGCGGCCGGTCCTGCTGCCACAGCCGCTTCAACGTCTCGTCGTGCAGCAGGACGGGTACGCCGTCCCGGGTGAGCCGTACGTCGAACTCGACGGCGTCCGCGCCCCGGTCGAGCGCGGAACGCAGCGAGTCGACGGTGTTCTCACGGAAGCGGTAGGGGTCGCCACGATGGGCCACGGCAGTCACGTTGTGCATGGGCCCATTGTGGCGGCCGACGGTCCTCAGGGGGCGAGCCGGCCCGTCGTGTAGGTCTCGATCTCGGCCCTGATGCGTGCCTTGCCGGCCTCGTCCAGGAAGGACGCGTCGACCGCGTTGACGGCGAGGGCGGCGAGGCCCCGCTCGTCGAGGTCGAGGAGGCGGGCGGCGACCGCGTACTCGTTGTCGAGGTCGGTGCCGAACATGGGCGGGTCGTCGGAGTTGATCGTGACCAGGACGCCGGCCCGCACGAACTCCTTGATCGGGTGCTCGTCGAGGGTGCGGACCGCGCGGGTGGCGATGTTCGAGGTCGGGCACACCTCCAGGGCGATGCGGTGCTCGGCGAGGTGCGCGAGCAGCTTCTCGTCCTGCGCGGAGCTGGTGCCGTGACCGATGCGCTCGGCGCGCAGGTGTGTCAGCGCGTCCCACACGGTCTGCGGTCCCGTGGTCTCGCCGGCGTGCGGCACCGATCGCAGCCCCGCGGCGATCGCCCGGTCGAAGTAGGGCTTGAACTGCGGGCGCGGTACGCCGATCTCGGGCCCGCCCAGCCCGAAGGAGACCAGCCCCTCGGGGCGGATCCGGTCGTCGGTGGCGAGTCGCGTGGTCTCCTCGGCGGCCTCGAGACCGGCCTCACCGGGGATGTCGAAGCACCAGCGCAGCACGGTCCCGAACTCCGCCTCCGCCGCCTTGCGGGCGTCCTCGATGGCGTCCATGAAAGCGAGTTCGTCGATGCCGCGCCTGGTCGAGGAGAACGGGGTGATGGTCAGCTCGGCGTACCGCACCTGCTGGCGGGCCAGGTCCCGGGCGACCTCGTACGTCAGCAGCCGGACGTCCTCCGGGGTGCGGATGAGGTCCACGACGGACAGGTACACGTCGATGAAGTGGGCGAAGTCGGTGAACGTGAAGTAGTCGACCAGGGCCTCGGGGTCGGTCGGCACCTTGGAGTCGGGGTGCCGGGCGGCCAGTTCGGCGACGATGCGGGGGGAGGCGGAGCCGACGTGGTGGACGTGCAGTTCGGCCTTGGGCAGCCCGGCGATGAAGGCGTGCACGTCACGGACGCCGGCCACGGCGGCAGCGGTGGGACCGGCGGGTGCGCCGGACACGGGGGAGCCTGGGCCGGGGGAGCCGGGGGCGGCGGCGGATGCGTCGAAGCGGTCGGTCATGGGGTCCTCCCCGGGACGGCGCCCCGGGCCGAGCGGGCCGGACGGGACGCGGGTGATCGGCTGATCGATGAGTCGGGATCATCGTAGGCGGAGTGGGCAGGAGGGGACCGTCGGCCTCGCTCGCGGCAGGAACCGCCGCCCACCGCACCGGCCGCGGGCCGTAGCATGACGGAACGTACGCAGGGCGGAACGGTGTACGGACGACGGAACGCAAGCGGGAACGCGCGGGACGGTACGCGCAGGACCGAACGCCTGGCGGAACGCGGGGCAGAGGGCGACAGAGGGGATCCACGCATGTCCGACGACGCGCCGACTCCGGCCGGTGACGCCGCCCATGACCCGTGGCCCGCGCCCGCTTCCGACGAGGCGGGCGGTCCGCGGGACGCGGCTCCCAAGGTGCCGTTGGAGAAGGGCAGCACGGACACCGGTACGGCCGGCATCACCGGCACGTCAGGCGTCACGGGTACGACGGGAAACGGTGCCGGCTCTGTCAAGTCCCCGGCCGCGTCGAATCCCTGGGCCGCCCCGGGCGACAGCGCGCAGAGCGGGGCCGGTTACACCGTCGCCGCGAACGAACCGCTGACCCCCGCCTCAGGCTCTCCCTCCGTCCCCTCGGACCAGGTGCCGCCGACCGTTCACGACCAGCGGACGGTCACCGCGCTGCCCAGCGTGCCCCCGCCGCCCGCGGACGTCACCCCGCAGCCCTGGGCCGCCCCCTTCGGGAACCCGCCGGTGAACGGCCCGTTCGGTGCCTTCCCGCCGCCCCACCCCGGCATGGCGGCGGCCGGCGGCCCGCCGTTCAACCCGATCAACCCCTTCGTTCCCCCGGGGGCGGGCGGGGCGGTCCCGCCGCCGCCCCTCGCGCCCTACGGACCCGGACAGGTCCCGTACGGATATCCGGGCGGCTACGGCTACCCGGGCAGTCCCCACTACGGGGGTGGCGCTCCGGGCCCCTACGGCTGGCCCGGCGGGGCGGGGGACAGCAACGGCATGGGCATCGCCGGGCTGGTCCTCGGGATCGTCTCGGCCGTCGGCTTCTGCATGTGGCCGCTGGCCGTCGTGCTCGGCATCCTCGGGATCACCTTCGGCGCGGTCGGGCGCGGGAAGGCCAGGCGGGGCGAGGCCTCGAATCCCGGTCAGGCGCTGGCCGGGATCATCTGCGGAAGCGTGGGCGTCCTGCTCGCGATCGGACTGGGCGTGCTGCTGATCGTGCAGCCCTGAGGCACTGCACGCGCGGGCGCGGCGGCAGCCGCGGCTCAGGCAGCAGAGATTCAGGCCGAGCAGAGACGGCCGAGGCAGCCGCGCCTCAGGCAGCAGCGGCCACCAGGGCTGAGCGGCGACGCGCAAGGCGGCCGTGACCCAGGCAGCGCCCGTGCCTCGGGCGGCAGCGGTGTCTCAGGCCGCCGCCCGCACTCTCTCCCGGGCCTCCATCAGCGCGAAGCCCAGCAGGTTCGGCCCCCGCCAGCGCTGGGGATCCATCGCCGCCTCGTCGTCCGCCGCCAGGCCGATGCCCCACACGCGGTCCATGGGACTCGCCTCCACCAGCACCCGCTCGCCCGTGTTCAGCAGGAACGCCCGCAGTCCGGGCTGCGAGGCGAACTTGTGGACGCTGCCCTCGACCACGATCCGGAACCGCTCCCGCTGCCAGGTCGTCTCGTCGAAGCCGCGCACC
Organism: Streptomyces sp. NBC_00080; assembly: GCF_045041255.1. Taxonomy (NCBI): domain Bacteria; kingdom Bacillati; phylum Actinomycetota; class Actinomycetes; order Kitasatosporales; family Streptomycetaceae; genus Streptomyces; species Streptomyces sp. NBC_00080. The sequence goes on along the minus strand of NZ_CP108235.1, from coordinate 2,836,033 downwards.
AGCCGCCCCTCCTTCTTCGCCTGGGCGGGGGAGGTCGCGGCCAGCGCCCGCCGCTCCGCCTCCGCGTCCTCGAAGAGGCGGGCCTTGCCGGCCATCATCCAGTGCTCGGTCGTCGCGTAGGTGACCCCGTCGACCACGAAGGGTGACGGCCACCACTGGCTCAGGCAGCTCGACCCCAGCCGGCCGTCGGGCCGCGGCCGGTGCCCCCAGAAATGCAGATACTTGATCCTCGCCCCGGCCCGGACCTGCCTGACCAGGGCCTCCTGGCAGTCGATCTTCTCCATGCACGCGAGTCTGGCACGCGCCACTGACAGTGCGTCCCGCCTTTTCCGCCCCGACTCGACACCTGGTCGACCCGCCGTCGACAGATTCCGTCGCGTAACCAAAAGGCAACAACGGAATCACTTGTTGGAGTGCCCTTGCTCTGTCAGGATCGGCAATCAAATCAAGCTGGAGCTACGCCAGCCGCCGCCGCGCACAGCGGGGCGAAGGCGGAGGAGAGCGACATGCAGGACCGGTTCCCCGCACAGGAACGATTCGCGGACGGCGCTCAGTACATCGGGGGCCGTCTCAGGCACGGCACATCCGGCCGGACCCACGCCGTGATCGACCCCGCCACCGGCGACGAGGTCTTCACCTACGAGCTGGCCGGCGCCGACGACGTCGACGCGGCGGTCGCCGCCGCCCGCGCCGCCTTCCCGGGCTGGGCCGGCACCACGCCGGGCGAGCGCTCCGACGCGCTGCACCGGTTCGCCGCCGTCCTCGCCGACCGCGCCGAGGAGTTCGCCCGCGCCGAGTCGCTCCAGTGCGGCAAGCCGCTGAAGCTGACCCGCGAGTTCGACGTGCCGGGCACCATCGACAACACCGCGTTCTTCGCCGGCGCGGCCCGCCACCTCGCGGGCCAGTCCGCCGGTGAGTACTCCGGCGACCACACCTCCTACGTCCGCCGTGAACCCATCGGCGTCGTAGGCTCCATCGCGCCCTGGAACTACCCCCTCCAGATGGCCGCCTGGAAGATCCTCCCGGCGATCGCGGCGGGCAACACCATCGTGCTCAAGCCCGCCGAGCTGACCCCGCTCACCTCGCTGCTCTTCGCCCAGGCGGCTACGGAGGCGGGCATCCCCGACGGCGTCGTCAACATCGTCACCGGGACCGGACAGGAGGCCGGTGAGCGTCTCGTCGGGCATCCCGACGTCGCCATGACGTCCTTCACCGGCTCCACCGCCGTCGGCAAGCGCGTGGCCGAGGTCGCCACCGCGACCGTCAAGCGGCTCCACCTGGAGCTGGGCGGCAAGGCGCCCTTCGTCGTCTTCGACGACGCCGACCTGGAGGCCGCGGCCAACGGCGCGGTCGCGGGGTCGCTCATCAACACCGGGCAGGACTGCACGGCCGCCACGCGCGCGTACGTGCAGCGGCCCCTCTACGAGGCGTTCGTCGAGCGGACGGCCGCCCTGATGGAGACCGTCCGGCTCGGTGATCCCTTCGCCCCCGGCACCGACCTCGGCCCGCTGGTCTCGCACGTCCAGCGCGACCGGGTCGCCGCCTTCGTCGACCGGGCGCGTGGCTACGCGCGCGTGGTGACCGGCGGCGAGGTTCCACAGGGGGATCTCAAGAACGGCGCGTACTATCGCCCCACCCTGATCGCGGATGCCGCGCAGGACAGCGAGGTCGTGCAGTCCGAGATCTTCGGCCCGGTCCTGGTGGTGCTGCCCTTCGACAGCGACGACGAGGGCATCGCGCTCGCCAACGACACCCCGTACGGGCTGGCCGCCTCCGCGTGGAGCCGGGACGTCTTCCGGGCGAACCGGGCGACGCGCGAGATCAAGGCCGGATGTGTGTGGGTCAACGACCACATCCCGATCATCAGCGAGATGCCCCACGGCGGCTACAAGTCCTCCGGCTTCGGCAAGGACATGTCTGTGTACTCGTTCGAGGAGTACACGCAGGTGAAGCACGTTATGTTCGATAATACTGCGGTGGCCCGCAAGCCCTGGCACCGCACCATCTTCGGGGACTGTTAGAGCGACTACCACCGGCCGCCGACCACGGCCGAACCTCCCGAAAGGGCACCACGCGCATGGAGCAGTACGAGCCCGACCGCCTCAGCCCGGCCCAAGTGGCCGCCATGCGGCGCAGCCTCCGCAACGGCAGGGCGGCCATGACCCGCCGGTCGCTGCTGCGCGCCTCCACCGGAGGCGCCCTGGCGCTGGGCGGCCTCGGCGCGCTCAGCGCCTGCGGGATTCCCGCGGCCGGCAAGACCGAGGGCGGCACGGCCGCCGACGACCACTCGGCCGAGGAGAAGACCGTCAGCTTCTCCAACTGGACCGAGTACATGGACGTCGACGACAGCGGCAAGCACCACCCGACGCTCGACGCCTTCACGAAACGCACCGGCATCAAGGTCAAGTACACCGAGGACATCAACGACAACAACGAGTTCTTCGGCAAGATCAAGCCGCAGCTCGCCGCGGGCCAGGACACCGGCCGCGACATCATCGTCCTCACCGACTGGCTGGCCGCCCGTCTCATCCGCCTCGGGTGGGTCCAGAAACTGGACCCGTCCAACCTGCCGCACGCCTACGCCAACCTGTCGGCCCAGTTCCGCAGCCCCGACTGGGACCCGGGCCGGGCGTACTCGTATCCCTGGCAGGGCATCTCCACGGTGATCGCCTACAACAAGAAGGCGCTCGACGGCGTCGAGGTGAAGTCGGTCTCCGACCTGCTCGACAACCCCAAGCTCAAGGGCCGCGTCGGCTTCCTCACCGAGATGCGCGACAGCATGGGCATGACCCTGCTGGACATGGGCAAGGACCCGGAGAAGTTCACCGACGACGACTACGACGCCGCCATAGCCCGTCTCCAGAAGGGCGTCGACAGCGGCCAGATCCGCCGCTTCACCGGCAACGACTACACCTCCGACATCACCAGCGGCGACTTCGCGGCCTGCATCGCCTGGGCCGGTGACGTCGTGCAGCTGAAGGCGGACAGTCCCGACGTCGACTTCGTCATCCCGGACAGCGGCTACCTGACGTCCAGCGACAACATGCTGATCCCCAACAAGGCACGTCACAAGACGAACGCCGAACGGCTCATGGACTACTACTACGAGCCGGAGCCGGCCGCCGAACTCGCCGCGTACATCAACTACGTCTGTCCGGTGGACGGCGTGAAGGACGCGCTGGCGAAGATCGACGAGGATGCGGCGAACAACCCGCTGATCATCCCTGACAAGGCCATGCAGGCGAAGTCGCACTCCTTCCGCTCGCTGAGCTCGAAGGAAGAGACCGCCTACGAGGCGAAGTTCGCGAAGCTCACTGGGGCGTGACGACGATGAAGACGACCGACAGCGGCAGCGGCGACGTCCGCCTGACCGGCATCAGCAAGACCTACGGCTCCTTCGCCGCCGTCCACCCGCTCGACCTGACCGTCCCGCAGGGCTCCTTCTTCGCCCTGCTCGGCGCCTCCGGCTGCGGCAAGACCACCACCCTGCGGATGATCGCCGGTCTGGAGGAACCTTCCTCCGGGACCGTCCACCTCGGCGACCAGGACGTGACCGCGCTCCCGCCGTACAAGCGCCCGGTGAACACGGTCTTCCAGTCCTACGCCCTCTTCCCGCACCTCGACATCTTCGAGAACGTCGCCTTCGGTCTGCGCCGGCGCGGCATCAAGAGCGTGAAGAAGCAGGTCGAGGACATGCTGGAGCTCGTACAACTCGGCGAGCAGGCCCGTAAGAAGCCGCACCAGCTCTCCGGCGGCCAGCAGCAGCGCGTCGCCGTGGCCCGTGCGCTGATCAACACCCCCAAGGTGCTGCTGCTCGACGAGCCCCTCGGCGCCCTCGACCTCAAGCTGCGCCGTCAGATGCAGCTGGAGCTCAAGCGCATCCAGACCGAGGTCGGCATCACCTTCGTGCACGTCACGCACGACCAGGAGGAGGCCATGACCATGGCCGACACGGTCGCCGTGATGAACGCGGGCCGGGTCGAGCAGCTCGGCTCGCCGACCGACCTCTACGAGAACCCGAACACCACCTTCGTCGCCAACTTCCTCGGCACGTCGAACCTCATCGAGGCCGAGGTCGACACCAAGAGCGGCGACGACATCGTGCTGAAGGCCGGCGGCGGCAAACTCGTACTCCCCGAGTCGCGCTGCTCGGCGCCCACGACGACCGGCGGCAAGGTGCTGGTCGGCGTCCGGCCGGAGAAGATATCCCTCACCCACGCCGACGACGCCGGTGAGATTCCCGAGGGCCGCAACCGCATCACCGGGCGCATCGCCAACTCGTCGTTCATCGGCGTCTCCACCCAGTACGTCGTCGACACCCCGGTCTGCCCCGAGTTCGAGGTCTACGCCCAGAACATCGACCGGGACGCCCGGCTCGCCCCCGGCGCCGAGGTCGTCCTGCACTGGAGCCCCGCCCACACGTTCGGCCTCGACGCCGCCCAGGACATCGACGCCGGCATCCAGGAAGAGGCGGCGGTCTGATGGCGACGCTCACCGAGGCGCCCCCGCCTCTGTCCCCGACGGCGCCGACGGCGAAGCCGCCCCGCAAGCGCGGGCGCTGGACGCCGTACTGGCTGCTGCTGCCCGGTCTGCTCTGGCTGTTCGTGTTCTTCGCGCTGCCGATGATCTACCAGGCCTCCACGTCCGTGCAGACGGGCTCCCTGGAGGAGGGCTACAAGGTCACCTGGCACCTGGCGACCTACTGGGACGCGCTGAGCGAGTACTGGCCGCAGTTCCTGCGCTCGGTCCTCTACGCGGCCGCCGCGACGATCCTGTGTCTCGTGCTCGGCTACCCGCTGGCCTATCTGATCGCCTTCCGGGCCGGCCGCTGGCGGAACCTGATCATGATCCTGGTGATCGCGCCCTTCTTCACCAGCTTCCTGATCCGCACCCTCGCCTGGAAGACGATCCTCGCGGACGGCGGCCCGGTCGTCGGCGCCCTCAACACCCTGCACGTCCTGGACGTCACCAGCTGGCTCGGCTGGACCGCGGGCGACCGGGTGCTGGCCACCCCGCTCGCGGTGGTCTGCGGTCTGACGTACAACTTCCTGCCCTTCATGATCCTGCCGCTCTACACGTCGCTCGAGCGCATCGACGGGCGGCTGCACGAGGCGGCCGGGGACCTGTACGCCAGGCCGGTCACCACCTTCCGCAAGGTCACCTTCCCGCTCTCGATGCCGGGCGTGGTCTCCGGGACGCTGCTGACCTTCATCCCGGCGGCCGGCGACTACGTCAACGCGGAACTCCTCGGCTCGACGGACACCCGCATGATCGGAAACGTGATCCAGACGCAGTTCCTGCGGGTCCTGGACTATCCGACGGCGGCGGCCCTCTCCTTCATCCTGATGGCCGCGATTCTGTTCATGGTCACTCTCTACATCCGCAGGTCCGGGACGGAGGATCTGGTCTAAATGCCCTTCGTCAACTGGCTCAAGCGCCATTTCGTGGTCATCGCGGGACTTCTCACGCTCGCCTATCTCCTGCTGCCCAACGTCGTCGTCACGGTGTTCTCCTTCAATAAGCCGAAGGGGCGCTTCAACTACCAATGGCAGCAGTTCTCCACCGATGCCTGGAAGGACCCGTGCGGGGTCGCCGGGCTCTGCGGGTCGCTGTCGCTCAGCCTCCAGATTGCCGTCTGGGCGACCATCGGCGCGACCGCCCTCGGCACGATGATCGCCTTCGCGCTCGTCCGCTACCGCTTCCGCGCGCGGGGCGCCGTCAACTCGCTGATCTTCCTGCCGATGGCGATGCCCGAGGTCGTGATGGCCGCCTCGCTGCTCACCCTGTTCCTCAACCTGGGCGCTCAGCTGGGGTTCTGGACGATCCTCATCGCGCACATCATGTTCTGTCTCAGCTTCGTCGTGACGGCGGTGAAGGCACGCGTCATGTCGATGGACCCGCGCCTGGAGCAGGCCGCCCAGGACCTCTACGCCGGGCCGGCGCAGACGTTCCTGCGCGTCACGCTGCCCATCGCCGCCCCCGGAATCGCCGCGGGCGCGCTGCTCGCCTTCGCGCTCTCCTTCGACGATTTCATCATCACCAATTTCAACGCGGGCTCCACCGTCACCTTCCCCATGTTCGTCTGGGGTTCGGCGCAGCGCGGAACGCCCGTACAGATCAATGTCATCGGTACGGCCATGTTCCTCATCGCCGTACTGTTCGTACTGACCTCGATGGTCATCGGAAACCGCCGCAACAAGCAAAAGGCGTCATCGTAAAAGCCCTGTAGGGAGTTGAAATCATGGCCCCAAGCGCCATGAACCGGTGGATCACTTCTCTTTCCGACGCACAGCCGGTGCCGTACTGGCTGGAAGATCCCGGCAAGCCGCACCCCGAACCCGCGCTCACCGGCCCCGAGACCTGTGACCTGCTGGTCGTCGGCGGCGGCTACAGCGGACTGTGGACCGCGCTCGTCGCCAAGGAGCGCGAGCCGCAGCGGGACGTGGTGCTGCTGGAGGGCCGCGAGGTGGGCTGGGCCGCCTCGGGCCGCAACGGGGGCTTCTGCGCGGCCTCCCTCACCCACGGGCTGCCCAACGGGCTCACCCGCTGGCCGGACGAGATCCACCGGCTCGAGGAGCTGGGGATGCGCAACCTCGACGAGATCGAGGCGGCGATCGCCCGGCACGGCATCGACTGCGACTTCGAGCGCACCGGCGAGATCGACGTCGCCACCGAGACGTACCAGGCGTGGGAACTGCGCGACTGGTACGAGGAGCTCGAAGGCAAGGGTCTCGCCGAAGGGCTCGAGTTCCTCGACGCGGACGCGGTGCGCGAGCAGGTCGCCTCGCCCACCTTCCAGGCGGGTCTGTACGACCGCCGGGGCGTCGCCATGCTCCATCCCGCCAAGCTCGTCTGGGGTCTGAAGCAGGCGTGCATGCGGCTGGGCGTCCGTGTCTACGAGCACACCCCCGCCCTGTCGCTGAAGCCCTACGGCGCCGGAATGGCCGTGGGCACCCCCTACGGGCAGGTGCGGGCCCGGCAGGTCGCGCTCGGCACCAACATCTTCCCCAACCTGGTCCGGCGGGTGCGGGCCTACACCGTCCCGGTCTACGACTACGCGCTGATGACGGAACCGCTGAGCGCCGACCGGCTCGACTCGATCGGGTGGAAGAACCGGCAGGGGCTCGGGGACTCGGCCAACCAGTTCCACTACTTCCGGCTGTCGGCCGACAACCGGATCCTGTGGGGCGGATACGACGCGGTCTACCCCTACGGGGGCCGGGTGCGCGCCGAGTACGACGACCGGCCGGAGACGTACGCCAAGCTCGCCGGGCACTTCTTCGGCTGCTTCCCGCAGCTGGAGGGGGTGCGCTTCACCCACGCCTGGGGCGGGGCGATCGACACGTGCTCGCGCTTCTCGGCGTTCTTCGGCACCGCGCACCAGGGGAAGGTGGCGTACGCGGCCGGGTACACCGGCCTGGGTGTCGGGGCCACCCGCTTCGGGGCCGAGGTGATGCTGGACCTGCTGACCGGGGAGAGCACCGAGCGGACGTCGCTGGAGATGGTCCGCAAGAAGCCGCTGCCCTTCCCGCCCGAGCCCTTCGCCTGGACCGGCATCGCCCTCACCAAGTGGTCGCTGGCCCGCGCCGACGCGCACGGCGGGCGGCGCAACCTGTGGCTGAAGACGATGGACCGGCTGGGGCTGGGCTTCGACAGCTGACAGCTGACAGCTGACAGCTCACGGCTGACGGCCGGCCGATGTCGGTGAGGTGTGACCCGGTTCACCCCAACGGGTGGCCCCGACCCGCGTAATGCCCGCCGGTGACCTCCCTCTCCCTCGTGACGCGGCTGCGTCCACGAGTGAAAGGGAGGTCTTCTCATGGCTGGGGCGAAGACGGCTGTCGAATGGCTGACATCCGTCACACCGGATCCCGAGGCATGCCGCTGGGAGTGGGAGCGCAACCCCCTGGGGGTGGCGCTGCTGCCCGCGGGCAAGGCCTGGGACGTACTCATCCTGCCGGGTGAACTCGGCTATCCCACCCTCGACGTGCTCACCCGGATCCTGCATCGGCCGGGCCCCGTGCTGGTCGACTTCGGAGACAGCCGCATGGGCTTCTTCGTGGCGCCCGGCACGGCCGCCCGCTGGCTCGGCACCGGTATCCGTACGGCGGGGGCCGGCACCTGGATCGTCGTGCCGTATCCGGGCCGCTCGACCCGGGGTGTCCGCTGGCTGGTCCCGCCGGACGGCTCCGGCACCCTGACCGATCCGGCGCTGCTCGAACTGGCGATGCACGAGGCGGCGGCGGGCCTGGCCGGCGGAGAGGGCGGCTGACCGACCGGACACCTCCGCCGCGGCACCCGGCCACCGACCGGCTCGGGGCCGGCGCGCCTCCACCTCCCCCGGACCGGGAGGCACGGCAGACCCCTTTCACGTCGGCCGCCCGTGCGGCCGACGCGGACGCCTCCGCCTCCGGCGCAGGACCGGCTGCTCGGCGCCGCGCCGCTTGCCGGAGCCCGGTGCCTGCGCGTACTGCCGGGGACGGCGCCTCCCGCTGTCGCCCCGACCTGCCCTGCTCAGTGCGGACCGTCGCGCTACTGCGCCGCCGTTGCCGCGGGCCCTGGCCGGTCGCCCCGACCTGTCCGGCCCCTGTCCCGTCTGCCGTGCTTCTCCGCCGACGTCGCCTCGCGCCTCGCGTCCTGCTCCGTCGCCCCCGACCAGTCCGCCCCCGACCTGCCCCGCCCCGCCCCGGTCGGGCTACTCCGTCGACGTCGTCTTCAGCGCCAGCCACAGCTCCATCCGGACGTCCGGGTCGTCCAGGGAACGTCCGAGGATCTCCTCCACCCGCCGCATCCGGTAGCGCAGGGTGTGCCGGTGGACGCCCAGGTCGGCCGCCGCCGCGTCCCACTGGCCGTGGCGGGAGAGCCAGGCCCGCAGGGAGGCCACGAGGTCGCCGCGGCCGGTCGCGTCGTGTTCGTGCAGGGCGCGCAGCAGGCCGTCCGCGAACGCCTTCACCGCGTCGTCCGCGAGAAGGGGCAGCACGGAGCCCGCCGCGAGCTGCTCGTGCTCCACGAAGACCCGGCCCCGGCGCCGCGCGACGGACAGCGCCTGCTCGGCCTGCTTGTACGCCGCCGCCGCCGCGATCGGCCCGGCCGGCGCGGACAGGCCCACGACGAGTCCGTCCTCGTCGCCGGACTCGGGTCCGGCGCCGGCGCCACCGGCCGCCCGCGCATTCTCCAGCGTGGCCGTGTACTGCGCGCACGCCTCCGCGGCCGCGCCCCCGTCCGCGACCAGGGCCACCAGCCGGTCGCCCTCGGGCACCACCAGCACGGCCTCCCCGGCTCGGGCGGCCGCCGACTCGACGGCCTCGGTGAGGCCGTCGAAGGGGTCGCCGCCCCCGTCGGCCGTGACCGGCGCCGGCGACGCGTCGGCGACGATCACCCGGAACGGGGCGTCGAGCAGCCCGCCGTACAGGTCCCCGGCGACGGCCCGCGCGTGGTCCGGTTCGCCCGCCAGCAGCATGCCCAGCACCGCCGCGCCGATCCGCTGCTGCGCCGCCTGCAGCGAGCGTGAGCGTTCGGTGGTCAGGGTGAGCAGCGCGATGGCCGAGTGGACGGCGTACCGCTCGGCGGTGCCGAGAGCCGAGGCGGTGCCGACCGCGAGCGCGGCGCGCGGACGCCGGCCGGTGCCCAGGGAGTGCAGCTCGACCCGGTCGTCGTGCCGGTCGTCGGGTCCGGAGCGCACCGGACCTCCGCCGCCCACCACCGCGGAGGCCGGGGCCGGCCGCTCCCGCAGCCGCTCCACCTCCGCCGTGAGCCGCCCCGCCCGCCGGCCCGCCCACTCCGGCGCGGCTCCGACGACGGCGCCCGAGGCGTCGTACAGGGCGGCCCACCCGTCGACCTGCGCGGCGAGCGCGCGGAGCAGCCCCTGCGGGCCGTCCGTCAGCGCCTGCTTCGTCAGCTCGCGCTGGGCCGCGAACCCTGCCGTGACCGCCCGGTACTGGTCGGCCGCGATCGCCGCCGACACCGCCTTGCTGATGGCGAGGAAGGGCGTGCGGCGTGGCACCTCCAGCAGGGGCAGGCCCTCCTCCTCGGCCGCGTCCACGAGAGCCTTCGGGATGTCCTCGTAGTTGACGCCGACGGCGAAGCCGAGCCCGACCACCCCGGCCTTGGCCAGCCGCCGCACGTAGCGCCGCATGGCCTCCGGGTCCTCGGCGTCCAGCTTGAGCGCGGTGATCAGCAGCAGCTCCCCGCCCTCCATGTACGGCACGGGGTCCGCGAGCTCGCTGACGTGCGCCCAGCGCACCGGCACGTCCAGACGGTCCTCGCCGGCCCGCACGGTCAGTTTCAGCGCGGAGTGGTGGACGAGCGAGGCGAGCGTGGGAGGCATGGGGCCTTCAGGTCGGGGGAGTGATCGGCGGCGTGATCTTTTGGCCGCCGCGTATGAACGGTCTCTCCCGATTCTGCCTCACTGTACGGACCGCGGACGCGTCTTCAGCCCCGCAGGTCCACCAGCAGCGGTGGCGCGTGCTCGCCCCGCACATCGGTCAGGGACAGCACCGCGTGACCGGGCGGCACCTCGTGCGCCAGCCGGGACGCCGACCACCGCTCCCGCTCCACCTGGCGCACGGTCACCGCGTCCGTGGTCACCGCCTTGCCGGTGACGAGCTTGCGCAGGGCGTGGATGGCGCGGGTCATCGGCTGGTCGGCGAAGACGGTGTGCTTGGCGACCTCGGTGGTCTCCACCCACTCGGTGCCCCAGGTCTGCGCGAACCGGCTGCCGTCCCAGGTGGTGATGCCGGAGAACGCCATCCGGCAGCCGACGGCCCCGTACAGCGGACCGTGCAGCGCCTCCGGCACGTCGCCGATGGAGCGCAGGGCGAGCACCACGCCCGCGTTCTGCGAGCGCAGCCGCTGGAGCCGGCGCACCGACCCCTCGGTGACCGTTCCCGTCGCGTCGTCCAGGACCAGACAGGCGAAGTGGTCGCGCCGCTCCCGTGCGACGGTGTGGAACTGGGCGAGGACCAGCCGGGTGATCAGCCGGGCGGCCTCCTCGTGACCGCGCTCGGGCAGGTCGACGCGGACCCGCAGCGGGTGGTGGGCGACGGCGCGCAGCGAGAACGCCCGGTGCGCGTTGCTGCCGCCGCCGAAGAACTCCGCGAACACCGGACGGTTGAGCAGCGCCAGCCGGTCGGCGAGGGCCCGGCCCGCGTCGCCCGGGGCCCCCGTCTGCCGGACCCGCGCCTCCAGCTCACGGCGCATCACCTCGTCACCGGCCACGGCCTCCCGCAGCGCGGACAGCGCGGCCGGTTCGCCCTCCAGGAGCTCGCGCAGCTCGGGCAGCGTGGGGAAGCACCCGTGCGCGCTCCGGTAGGGGCCCAGCACCTGGGCGAGCGCCGTGGTCGCGCTCTGGCCGCTCACCGTGTCGAGGTCGCCGACCAGCGCCTCGGCGAGGATCGAGGCCGCCTCGTCCGGGTCCTCGGACTCCGCGTACGGGTCCAGGTCGTGCACGGACGAGGGGTCCCCGATCCCGACGATCACGTCGAACGCGGAGTCCGAGCCGAGCGGGCCGCCCCCGGGCGACGACACGGCGACGACGGCGCACGCCCCGGTGAGCGCCTGCAGGGCCAGCGCCTCGGTCAGCGGCTCGACCAGGGTCCGGGTCTTGCCCGATCCGGACGGCCCGACCGCGAGCAGCGAGGTGCCCAGCACGTCCGGGCCGAGCGCGGCGCCCGCGTCGTGATAGCTGACCGGGGTGCGTTCGGCGGCCACCCAGCGGCCGACCCGCACCTGTCCGGTGAGCAGATCGTGGCGCGCGGTGCGCCGGGGCAGGTCGCGGGCGCCGGAGGGGTGGGTCCAGGCCGCCCCGCCGTGGCGCAGCACGGTCTCCCGGAAGTCCGCGATCCCCGCCGTCCAGGCCCGTCGCACACGTGCGCAGTCCACGTCGTTCATCCGGCCGGCGGCGACCTCGGAGGTCAGCAGCTCGGCCGCCTCGTACTGCCCCGCGTCCCGCAGCTCGGGCCACTGGGCGCGCGGCAGCTCGGCCGCGGGCGCGGCCCGGCCGGGCTCGGCGCGCCGGGCGGCGAGTCGTTCCTGCACGTACGGCAACCAGCCGCCGACCTTCGCGAACGGCCACACCACCAGCAGCGTGATGACCGTGTACAGCGCGTTCGTGAACAGGGGGGAGGCGAACAGCTCGTAGCTGCCGGAGATCAGGACGATCAGCGAGAACAGCGGGTCGATGACGGGCAGGGCGTCCCAGCCGACCCCGAAGGCACCGGGGAAGACGAAGCTGAGGGTGGCGAGCGCGCCCAGCAGGGCGACGAGAGCCCGCGCGGGCTGCGGACGGCGGGCCACGAAGTGCCGCACGGCATGCGCCCAGCTGCCCAGCCGGCCCATCGCGCAGACGAGGACGGCGAAGAACAGGCCGTCGTAGACCACCCGCGCCTCGGCGCCCTCCATCGACTTCGGGGACGCGATCGTGCCGCCCCACCACCAGTCGTCCGGGGTGAACAGCCGCAGCAGGGTGAACTGGTACGGCAGGCCGCCCCGGCGCCACAGCGACCACAGGACCAGCGCGACCACCAGCGGGACCAGCATGCCGACGACCGTCACCGGCGCGAGCCGCTCCGTCGCCCGGGCCGCCTTCGGAGGCCGGTACCCGTAGCGCCAGATCCCCGTCCGGGCCGTGGGGCGCGCCTCGTCGAGCCAGTCGGCGACGGCGGACGCGGCCCGCGGCGAGTGCCCGGGGGCAGGCGGTACGCCCGGCGCCCGGTCCGGCCGCGGCGGCGTCGACGGCGGCCGCGTCGGCCCCGCCGGGCGCGGCACGGGATTCGCCTGCGTACCCCGCGCGTCCTGCGTCCCGTCGCTGTCCATCGCCCCTGCCCCTTGACCAGCCGTTGCGTCCACCATCAGCGAGTCAATCTAACGCGCCCGCAAGGGGAGTTCACCGCTTACGCGGCCGGGCCTGTGACGATCACCGTCCGGCGGCACTGTCCATGACGGACAAGCCGCCCCGCCGACACCGCCCACATGGAGCATGCCCACCCTCCACTCCCCGTCCTAGCCTGCGAGAAAAGAACGAAAGTGTCCGCAAAACCCCAGGAGCCCCTCATGACCGCCCTTCCGCAGGAGCGCCGCGTCGTCACCGCCATCCCCGGCCCGAAGTCGCAGGAACTCCAGGCCCGCCGTACCGCCGCGGTCGCGGCCGGTGTCGGTTCGGTGCTCCCCGTCTTCACCACGCGCGCGGGCGGCGGCATCATCGAGGACGTCGACGGCAACCGCCTGATCGACTTCGGCTCCGGCATCGCCGTGACGTCCGTCGGCGCCTCGGCCGAGGCCGTCGTGCGCCGGGCCACCGCCCAGCTCGCCGACTTCACCCACACCTGTTTCATGGTCACCCCCTACGAGGGCTACGTGGCGGTGGCCGAGGCCCTCGCCGAGCTCACCCCGGGTGACCACGCCAAGAAGTCCGCGCTGTTCAACAGCGGTGCCGAGGCCGTCGAGAACGCCGTCAAGATCGCGCGTTCGTACACCAAGCGGCAGGCGGTCGTCGTCTTCGACCACGGCTACCACGGCCGCACCAACCTCACCATGGCGCTGACGGCGAAGAACATGCCGTACAAGCACGGCTTCGGCCCGTTCGCGCCCGAGGTCTACCGCGTCCCGGTCGCCTACGGCTACCGCTGGCCCACCGGCGCCGAGAACGCCGGTGCCGAGGCCGCCGCGCAGGCCATCGACGAGATCACCAAGCAGGTCGGCGCGGACAACGTGGCCGCGATCATCATCGAGCCGGTGCTCGGCGAGGGCGGCTTCATCGAGCCCGCCAAGGGCTTCCTTCCGGCCATCAGCAAGTTCGCGTCCGACAACGGCATCGTCTTCGTGGCCGACGAGATCCAGTCCGGCTTCTGCCGCACCGGCCAGTGGTTCGCCTGCGAGGACGAGGGCATCGTCCCGGACCTGATCACGACGGCCAAGGGCATCGCGGGCGGTCTGCCGCTCGCCGCGGTGACCGGCCGCGCCGAGATCATGGACGCCGCACACGCGGGCGGCCTGGGCGGCACCTACGGCGGCAACCCGGTCGCCTGCGCGGGTGCGCTCGGTGCGATCGAGACGATGAAGGAGCTCGACCTCAACGCCCGGGCGAAGCACATCGAGGCCGTCATGAAGGGCCGCCTCGCCGCCATGGCGGAGAAGTTCGAGATCATCGGCGACATCCGCGGACGCGGCGCGATGATCGCGATCGAGCTGGTCAAGGACCGTACGACGAAGGAGCCGAACCCCGAGGCGACCGGCGCGCTGGCCAAGGCCTGCCACCAGGAGGGCCTGCTGGTCCTGACCTGTGGCACCTACGGCAACGTGCTGCGCTTCCTGCCGCCGCTGGTCATCGGCGAGGACCTGCTCAACGAGGGCCTCGACATCATCGAGCAGGCTTTCGCGCGCATCTGAGCCCAGGCACCGCACAGCTGATTCCCATCGGCCGCAGAGCGTGTGAAGAAGGTGTGCGAGGAGGATGGCGGGACGGGATTCGGCCTGTCGTACCGCCTGCCTCTGCCGTAGGTTCTCCCCAGATGAGAGATACACCCCGTCCACAGGGGACTGTGGACGGATCCAGGCCGGGGCCTCCCCAGCTTCGACCTGGTCGTGCCCTCGCGCACACAACCGGAGCTTCCGGCTTCGGATCTCCACACCGATCGGACGGCCGCCCGCCCCAAACCCCCCGGGGCGGCCGGCACTCCGGTCCGGACGGCCACCCCGGAACTACCCCCCCTGTTCCGGGGTGGCCGACCTCCTTCTCTGGTGCAGACCACGGAAAGCAGACCCCGGATCCGATCCGGGGTCTTTTTTCGTCGCGGCTCCTTCCGGGCTCCTTTTCCGCCGTCCGGCCGCTCCTGACAAGCTGGGGCCCATGCCGTCCCGCCCCACCCGCGCCGTTCTCGGCCTCCTGCCGCCCGCCCTGCTCTTCGCGCTGATCACCTGGCAGGTCGCCGCCGACGGCCCGCTGCTGCGCCCGGACGAGCGCCTCAGCCGCGCCCTCGTCCATCCCGACCGGGCTTCCGAGCTGCTGGCCGACCTGGGCGGGATACAGGTCGCGGTGCCCGTCCTGGTGCTGGTCGCCGGGTATGCGGCGTGGCGGGGGAGGGCGGCGGGCGAGGCGCGGTGGTGGGTGCCGTCCCTGGCCGCGCTCGCCGTGCTGTTGCTGGTGCCGCTGATCGTCGTCCCCCTGAAGGTGTGGACCGACCGGCCCGGTACGCCCGCAGTACCTCCGGCCACCGGCTACTACCCCTCCGGGCACACGGCGACGGCGGCCGTCGCCTACGGTGCGGCGGCGCTGGTCCTGCTGCCGTGGCTGCGCACCGCGTCCGCCCGGTGGCTGACCCTCGCGACGAGCGCCCTGCTCGTCCTGGCCGTGTCGTTCGGGCTGGTCAGGCGCGGCTACCACTGGCCGCTGGACGTCGTGGCGAGCTGGTGTCTTTGCGCGGTGCTGCTCGGTGCGCTGTGGCTCCTCCTGGAACGCGAGCGGCAGGCGCGGGAGCGGCCGCGGACGGCAGCGGGGCGACCGTGCCAAACCGGCGCACCCCGGCCGTCCACCCGTACGACTCGGACAAGCGACCCTTCGGCCTCCCGCCCCTACCGTGGAGCACGAAAGCCACAGGACACCCCCTAAGCGGAAGGGCCGGGACTCGCAATGCCCCAGGAAAAGAATGTGGGGGCCACCCACGCCTTCTGGCTGGCCGGCCGCCAGGTCACCGGCGAGGACAGCTTCGACGTCACCTCGCCGTGGGACGGCCGTCTCGTCGGCAAGGTCAGCGTGCCCACGGACGCGCAGGTCGAGGAGGCCGTGGCCGCCGCGTACGCCGTGCGGGACGAGTTCGCCGCCACCCCGGCCCATGTGCGCGCCGCCGCCCTCGACCACGTCAGCAAGCGGCTCGTCGAGCGCACCGAGGAGATCGCCCGGCTGATCTCCGCCGAGAACGGCAAGCCGATCAAGTGGGCGCGGGGGGAGGTCGGCCGAGCCGTCTCCGTGTTCCGGTTCGCCGCCGAGGAGGCCCGGCGGTTCAACGGCGGCGAGGCCCAGCGCCTCGACACCGACGCCGGCGGCCAGGGGCGGCTCGCCCTCACCCGGCGCTTCCCGAAGGGGGTCGTGCTCGGCATCGCGCCGTTCAACTTCCCGCTGAACCTGTGCGCCCACAAGATCGCCCCGGCGATCGCGGCGGGTGCGCCGATCATCCTCAAGCCGGCCCCGGCGACCCCGCTGTCCGGCCTGATCATCGGTGACCTGCTCGCCGAGACCGAGCTGCCGGCCGGCTCCTGGAGCATCCTGCCGGTCTCCAACGACCGGATGCCCGCCCTCGTCCAGGACGAGCGGCTGCCGGTCATCTCCTTCACCGGCTCCGAGAAGGTCGGCTACGCGATCATGGACTCGGTGCCGCGCAAGCACTGCACCCTGGAGCTGGGCGGCAACGGCGCGGCCGTCGTCCTCGGCGACTTCGCGAGCGACGCCGACCTCGACTGGGCCGCCGGCCGCATCGCGACCTTCTCCAACTACCAGGGCGGCCAGTCCTGCATCTCCGTGCAGCGGGTCATCGCGGACGCCTCCGTGTACGACCGGCTGCTGCCGCGCATCGTCGCCGCCGTCGAGGCGCAGGTCACCGGCGACCCCTCCGACGACAAGACCGACGTGGGCCCGCTGGTCAGCGAGGACGCGGCCAAGCGCGTCGAGACCTGGGTGGACGAGGCCGTCGCGGCGGGCGCCTCGCTCCTCGCGGGCGGCAAGCGCGACGGCGCCTCCTACGCGCCGACCGTCCTCACCGACGTACCGGCGGACACCACCCTCGCCTGCGAGGAGGTCTTCGGACCGGTCCTCACCGTGACGAAGGTGGACGGCGAGGCCGAGGCCTTCGCCGCCGTCAACTCCTCCAAGTACGGCCTCCAGGCGGGCGTGTTCACGCACGACGTCCAGGTCGCCTTCCGCGCCCACCGTGCGCTGGAGGTCGGCGGTGTCATCGTCGGCGACGTGCCGTCCTACCGCGCCGACCAGATGCCGTACGGCGGCGCCAAGCAGTCCGGCGTGGGGCGCGAGGGCGTGCGGTTCGCGATGGACGACTACACGTACGAGCGGGTGCTGGTCCTCACCGGACTCGCCCTCTAGCTCATGGGAACCATTTTCATATAGGCTCCCCGAAGGGGTCCGGCGCCGATGCCTTCCGGTGCCGGACCCCTTCTTCGTACCGGCTTCCTCCGGACCCTCAACCGGAGAAGCCGACATGCGCCAGCCGCAGTGGGCCGCGCAGTCCGATGCGCAGATCGTGGACGCCCCCGGCGGTGAGGGCCGCGTCGACGGTGAGGTGGTCGTACGGTCCCCGCGTGGGCGGGGCGAGCGTCAGCGTGGCCAGGACCGGCCCGCCGTCGAGTGACAGCTCCACGGTGCCCGAGCCGGCCGCCGTCACCGTCACGCCCGTCGTGCCGGTGCCGAAGTCGCAGGCCCGGTAGATCAGTTCGCCCGTCCCGCCCGCCACCGGCGTCACCGCGTCGCCCGACACCTTCGTCCGGTCGACGATCTCGACGCCGCTCTGCTCGTCGAAGTCGGCGGCCTCCAGACCGCGCCGGCGGACCGGGCGCGGGGCGGACGGTTCGCCCTCCAGCGTGACGGTCGTCCGCAGCCGGACGTCCGCGCTGGACGCGCCGACCAGCAGGTCGTACGGGCCGGACTCCAGACGCCACCGGCCCTGCGCCACGTCCCAGAAGGCGAAGGCGGACAGCGGCACGTCGAAGGAGAGCTCCGCGCTCGCGCCCGGGGCGAGCGTGACACGGCGGTGGTCCAGCAGCTCGCGGCGCGGCCGGGTGACCGAGGGGTCCACGGCGCGGGTGTAGAGCTGGGCGACCTCGTCGGCCGTCAGGTCCCCGGTGTTGGTGACCGTGCAGGAGACGTGCGCCGTGCCCTCCTCGATCCGCACCGCCAGGTCCGCGTAGGAGAACGAGGCGTACGACAGGCCGTGCCCGAACGGGAACAGCGGGGTGCCCTCGAAGTAGAGGTACGTCTGACGGGCGCCGATCACGTCGTAGTCGAGGAGGTCGGGCAGATCGGCGTCGCCCGCGTACCAGGTCTGCGGGAGGCGTCCGGCCGGGGAGACGTCACCGGCCAGCACCCGCGCGAGAGCGGTGCCCGCGGCCTGTCCGCCGTGCGCCGTCCACAGCACCGCGGACAGCGGGCCCGGCTCGATCGCGTACGGATACGCCGACACCAGGGCCAGCACCGTGCGCGCGTTCGCCGCCCGGGCGGCCGCCAGCAACCGCTCCTGGTGGGCCGGCAGCCGCAGCGTGGTGCGGTCCTCGGTCTCCCGGCCGTTGATGTGCGGGTCGTTGCCCGCCACGACCACGACCACGTCGGCCCCGGCAGTGACGCGGGTCACTGCGTCCTCGCCGGATTCGACGACGATGACCTCGACGACCTCGGGATTCTCCTCGTCCGGCCCGGCAACCCGGACGCCGTCGGCGGCGACACAGACATGGCGACCCGTACCCAGATGCAGCAGGAGGCGACCGTGCCCTTGGGTGTTCCCGGCCGTGTTCCCGTCGGCGTCCGCATGCGGTTCCAGGCGGAACGTCTCCTGGACGACCCAGCCGCCGGGCTGGTCGGCGGAGGCGCGCAGGTAGCCGTCCTCGGCGACGGAGAGGTAGCGCCCGTCGGGCGCGCGCAGGGTCAGCACGCCCTCGCCCCAGTCGACGAGCGCGAGCTCCGTACCGGTCGCGTCCGTGGTCAGCGGCGGGAGATCGGTGCGGCCCGCGAGCAGCGCCGGGTCGAGGGCGCCCTCGGCGCCGCGCACCTCGTCGGTGGCCTCGGGGGCGGTGGGGACCTTCAGGAACGTGCCCGCGGAGGTCTTGAGCAGGACCCGGTCCACGCCCTCCGCGAACTCCACGCGCTCGGCGCCGAACCGCTCGTACAGGCCCTCCAGCGGGGTGGAGCGGTGCAGCAGCGTGCCGCTGTACCAGTCGAGCTTGCACTCGTCGGCGAGCAGCCCGACCACCGCGATCCGGGTGTCGGCGGCCAGGGGCAGCACACCGTCGTTGCGCAGCAGGACGATCGCCTGCTCGGCGGCCTCCCCGGCGAGCGTGCGATGGGCCGGGGAGTCGAACTCGCCGGTGCCGGCGTGCGGGTCGTAGTGCGGGTCGAACTCGCCCAGCCGGAAGCGGACCGAGAGCTGGCGGCGGACCGCCGCCTCGACGTCGGCGGGGGTCAGCAGGCCCTGCTCCAGCGCGCCCTCGACCCGGGCGACGATCTTCGAGCTGTCGGTGCCGTGGTCGGTGAAGCTGTCCACGCCGGCCACGAGCGCGGCCGCCGTCGCCTCCTCGTGGGTGTCGAAGTAGTGCTCGGAGTCCACCAGGTTGGAGGGCGCGCCCGCGTCCGAGCAGACCAGCAGCTCATGGTCGGTCCAGGCGCGCAGATGTTCGCGCAGATACGGCGAGACATGGTTGGGGCGGCCGTTGACCAGGTTGTACGCCGGCATCACCCCGGCCACCGCGCCCGCCTCGACGCATCCGCGGAAGGCGCGCAGATCGTACTCGTGCAGCACGCGCGGGCGGACCGAGGACGAGGTGACGTCCCGGCCGGTCTCGTTGTTGTGGGCCAGCCAGTGCTTGAGGACCGGGGCCGTGCGCCAGTACGTCGGATGATCACCGCGCAGACCGTGCGTGTAGGCGGTGGCGATGGCGGAGGTCAGCCGGGGGTCCTCGGAGTAGCCCTCCTCGTTGCGGCCCCACAGGGGGTGGCGCAGCAGGTTGACGGTGGGGGACCAGACGTTCAGACCCACCCGCTCGTCGCGGGCGCGCATCGCCCGGACCTCCTTGGACACCGCCTCGCCGATCCGGCGCACCAGGTCGGTGTTCCAGGTCGCGCCCAGTCCCACGGCCTGCGGGAACACCGTCGCCGGGCCCATCCAGGCGACGCCGTGCAGCGCCTCCTGGCCGGTGCGGAAGGCGGCGATGCCGAGCCGCTCGACGGCGGGTGCGAACTGGTGCAGGAAGGAGACCTTCTCCTCGGGGGTCAGCCGGGACAGCAGATCGTCGATGCGCTTCGCGAACGGCAGCTGCGGATCGCGGAAAGGCGGCGTGGGCGGCGTGTGTGCGGTCACGTGGGGATCCCTTTGCGGTGGAGCGGGGAGGCTCTTTCGAAGCGCTTCGATGCTCATTCGACGGTGGGTCGGGTGTCAAGGGGACTTCACCGCTATTTCAAGCAGCACATACGGAGGGGTCACCCCGGATACCTCGGAGGAATGTTGGGAGCGGCCCTTGTGCACCCCAGGGTGTTCACTTAACCTCGCAGCAACATCGAAGCGCTTCGACTGAGACATATCGAAACATCGTCGGAGGACTGCTTCAGCTCAGCCAGTTCCACTCGAGACACCGCAGCCGACGGCCACCGCCGGGTGTCCTGGTGCGCCATGAAGGGTTGACGCAATGACGCCGAACGCCGCTTCCGCCTCCTCCGGCCCGAGCCGGAGAAGCTTCCTCGCCTCGACGGCGGTCGCCACCGCCGCGGTGGCCGGAGGGATGCCGTTGCTTGCCGCCTGCGGCGGCACGGACAGCGGCTCGCGCGACGGCACCACGTCGGGCAAGGACGCGAAGAAGATCCTGCCCGCCTACGTGGCCAGCAACGTGGTGACGCCCGACATCCCGTCCAAGAACGGGTCCTCGGTCGGCTTCAGCAGCAAGCTCGACCTCGCCACCCTGAAGACCTCGGTGCCGAAGAAGCTCGGCAAGGGCGGCAAGATCACCGTGATGTCGCCGTTCTGGGGCTCCCCGCCGAAGGGTGACAACGCCTACTACACGGCGATGAACGCCCTCATCGGCGTCGACGTCGCCTGGCAGAACCAGGACGGCAACACCTACGACCAGAAGCTCGGCGCCGTGCTCGCCTCCAGCGACGTGCCGGACGTGGTGGTCGTCCCCGGCTGGAACATGGGCGGCAAGATACCCAGCGCCATCCTCGGCAAGTTCGCCGACCTGGGCCCGTACCTGTCCGGCGACAAGGTCAAGGAGTACCCGAACCTCGCGGCGATCCCGACCGACGCCTGGCAGCGCTCCCTCTTCGGCGGCAAGCTGCGCGGTCTGCCGATGCCGTCGTCCTACGTCACCAACATCGTGCCCTTCTACCGCAAGGACCTCTTCGACAAGAACGGCTACGAGGTCCCGACGACGACGGACGAGTTCACCGCCCTGGCCAAGGAGATCACCAACGCCAAGGCCAAGGTGTGGGCCTGCGGCGACATGAAGTGGACCGCGTTCAACAGCTTCGGGGTCCCGTCCGGCGGGGAGAAGCCGCTCGGCTGGATCCTCGAGGGCGGCAAGCTCGTCAACCGCGTCGAGCTGGACTCCTACCTCGAGGCGCTGGAGTGGACGCGCAAGCTGTTCGCCGCCGGCTACGTGCACCCGGACTTCAAGCTGGGCAAGAGCCAGGCCGTCGACCCGAGCACCAAGTTCGCCGCCGGTGAGTTCCTCATCTACAACAACGACATCTCCAGCTGGTACGGGCAGCAGGCCTCGCAGGCCGCGCAGAACCCGGACTTCCGGATCTGGGGCATGGACATCTTCGGCCACGGCGACGCCGACCCGGTCATCTACGCCACCCAGCCGGCCAACATCTTCGCCTTCGTCAACAAGAAGGCCTCCGAGGCCGTCATCCGCGATGTGCTGGCCGTCGCCAACGTCACCGCCGCCCCGTACGGCACCAAGGAGTACATGCTCACCAACTACGGGGTGGAGGGCACGCACTACAGCGTCAAGGACGGGGTGCCCGTCAAGAACGACAAGGGCAACCAGGAGGTCCTCAACGCCTTCGTGATGGTCGCGAGCCCGGCGTCGACCATCGCCCACCCCGACTTCCCGGACATCGCCAAGGGCCAGGTCGAGTGGCAGCAGCGGATGGGCGCCTTCACCAAGAAGTCGGCCTTCTACGGCATGCAGATCACCGAGCCCAGCCGCTGGACCAACCTCTCCAACAACTTCGAGCAGCTGGAGGACGACATCGTCCGCGGCCGCAAGAAGATCAGCGACATGCAGGCGGCCGTCTCCGACTGGAAGAAGAAGGGCGGCGACGAGCTGCGCGCCTGGTACCAGAAGCTGCTCGACGACAACGGCACGGCGGCGAGCTGACGGCGGCGAGGCAAGGAGAACGGCCGTGTCGCACAGCACGGTGCCTCGGAGCAGGGCCGAGGCCGACGAGTCGGGAAAGACCCCGGTGGTGCCCGGCGGCGCCACCGGCCCCCAGGGGAAACGGTCCTCCGGGAAGCTGGGTCTGCGGGTCAGGCTCAGACGGGACCGCGTCCTGCTGCTGATGACGCTCCCGGCGGTCGTCCTCGTCCTGCTCTTCAACTACGTGCCGATCCTCGGCAACGTGGTCGCCTTCCAGGACTACGACCCCTACGTCAGCGACAACGGAATCGTCGCCATCTTCCACAGCCCCTGGGTGGGCCTGGAGAACTTCCAGCGGCTCTTCGAGGACTCGGCCTTCTGGGATGCCGTCCGGAACACCCTCGTGCTGTTCTTCCTCCAGCTGGTGCTGTACTTCCCGATCCCGATCATGCTCGCGCTGCTCATCAACAGCGTGGTCAGGCCCCGGATCCGGGCGGTGTCGCAGGCGATCCTCTACCTGCCGCACTTCTTCTCCTGGGTGCTGGTCATCGCCGTGTTCCAGCAGCTGTTCGGCGGCGCGGGAATCCTCTCCCAGCTGCTGCGGCAGCACGGGTACGACGGCATCGACATCATGACCGACCCGGAGACCTTCAAGTTCCTGATCACCGCGCAGAGCGTCTGGAAGGACGCCGGCTGGGGCATCATCGTCTTCCTCGCCGCGCTGGCCTCGGTCAACCCCGACCTGTACGAGGCGGCCGCGATGGACGGCGCGAACCGCTGGCGCCGGATGTGGCACGTGACGCTTCCGGCCCTGCGCCCGGTGATCGCGCTGCTGCTGGTGCTGCGGGTGGGCGACGCGCTGACCGTCGGCTTCGAACAGATCCTGCTCCAGCGCGACGCGGTCGGACCAGGGGCGTCGGAGGTCCTCGACACCTTCGTGTGGTGGAACGGCGTCCGCAACCAGGACTTCGGCTACGCGGCCGCCGCCGGTCTGATCAAGGGCGTCATCAGCCTCGGCCTGGTGCTCGTCGCGAACAAGGTGGCCCATCTCATGGGCGAGCAGGGGGTGTACCAGAAGTGACCGCCGTGATCGACAAAACCGTGCGCACACCCGGCCGCTGGGCGGCGCCGCCGCGGCCCGTGTGGGAGGAGGAGCCCAGCAGGGCCGGCCTCGCGGGCAAGGGCATCGCCCTGGCCTTCGCCTGCCTGGCTATCCTCTTCCCGCTGTGGATCGTCCTCGTCACCAGTCTCTCGTCACGGAAGACCATCGACGAGGCCGGCGGGCTGGTGATGGTGCCCAAGGGGATCACCTTCATCGCCTACCGGGAGCTGCTCAGCGGCGGACAGGTCACCCGCGCAGCGGTCATCAGCGTCCTGATCACCCTCGTCGGCACGCTCTTCTCGATGGGCGTCTCCGTCCTGTGCGCCTACGGCCTCTCCCGCTCGGGCTCGTTCGGGCACCGCTGGATCCTGATGATCCTGCTGGCGACGATGTTCTTCAGCGCGGGCCTGATCCCCACCTACCTGCTGGTGCAGTCCCTGGGCCTGATGGACACCTACCTCGCGCTGATCCTCCCGAGCGCGATCAGCGTGTTCAACATCCTGGTCCTGCGCGGCTTCTTCACGGGGATCTCGCAGGAACTCATCGACAGCGCGCGGATCGACGGCGCGGGGGACTTCCGGATCCTCTGGCAGATCGTCATGCCGCTGTCGAGGGCGGTGCTGGCCGTCATCACGCTGTTCTACGCCGTCGGGTACTGGAGCGCCTGGTTCAACGCGTCGCTGTACCTCAACGACCAGGACATGATGCCGCTGCAGAACGTCATGATCCAGCTGGTGCAGAAGCAGGAGGCACCGGTCGGGCTGGGGCAGGCGATCAAGACGGGGCAGCTGTCGGGGCTGGCCGTGCAGATGGCGGTCATGGTGATGGCCCTGCTGCCGGTGGCGGTGTTGTCGCCGTTCGTCCAGAAGCATTTCAAGAAGGGGATGCTCACGGGGGCGGTCAAGGGCTGAGTCCCCTTCCGGGGGAGGAGCGGCGGACCGTCGTACTTCCGCCGCGGGCGGGTGGCGGCTGATCGAGCAGTTCCCCGCGCCCCTCGGGGGTTGCAGCCGCCCGTCGCCCCGCCCCCCTCTCAGCCGCAGGCAGTCGTGCCGGTGGGGCGGCGCGGGGCGAGTGACCCCACCCCGGCCGGCACCAGCCCACGGCACCGAACGAACTCCCAGGTCCACGACCCCCAGCGAGGTACCTCATGCCCATGCCCTCCCCAAGCCGCCGCACGCTCCTCGCCGGAACCGCGGCCGCCGCCGCGATCACCGCGCTGCCCGCCGGGCAGGGGCTCGCCCGGGCCGCCGGGACCGCCGCCCCCGCCTACCGGTGGCGCAACGCCGTGATCGGCGGCACCGGATTCGTCACCGGTGTGCTCTTCCATCCGGCCGTCCGAGGGCTCGCGTACGCCCGTACCGACATCGGCGGCGCCTACCGCTGGGACGACCGCGACGCCCGCTGGACCCCGCTCACCGACCACCTCGGGTGGGACGACTGGAACCTGCTCGGCGTGGAGGCCCTCGCCGTCGACCCCGCGCACCCGGACCGCGTCTACCTCGCCCTCGGCACCTACGCCCAGTCCTGGGCGGGCAACGGAGCCGTCCTGCGCTCCGAGGACCGCGGCGTCACCTGGACCCGCAGCGACCTCACCGTGAAGCTCGGCGGCAACGAGGACGGCCGGGGCGCGGGGGAGCGGCTGCTGGTCGATCCGCGGGACAGTGACACCCTGTGGCTGGGGACCCGGCACGACGGGCTCCTCAGGTCCACCGACCGGGGCGCCACCTGGGCGACCGCCACCGGCTTCCCGGGCACCCCGAGCGCGAGCGGCCAGGGCGTCACCCTGCTCGTCGCCGCCGGCCGTACCCTCTACGCCGGCTGGGGCGACTCCGACGGGACGAGCGCCAACCTGTACCGGACCGCCGACGGCACCACCTGGGAAGCCGTCCCCGGCCGGCCCACCGGCAGCTCCGCCAAGGTGCCCGTCCGCGCCGCCCACGACCGCCTCACCGGCGAGCTGTACGTGACGTACGCCGACGCACCCGGCCCCAACGGCCAGGCGGACGGCAGCGTGCACAAGCTGGCGACCGCGAGCGGCAGGTGGACCGACGTCACCCCGGCCCGGCCCGCGGCCGGTGACACCTTCGGCTACGGCGGCGTCGCCGTGGACGCCCGGCGCCCCGGCACCGTCGTCGTCTCCACCAACAACCGCTGGTCGGCGGTGGACACCCTGTACCGGACCACGGACGGCGGCCGCACCTGGACGTCGCTCAAGGACACGGCGGTCCTCGACGTGTCCGAGACCCCGTTCCTCACCTTCGGCACCGACGCGCCCAAGTTCGGCTGGTGGATCCAGGCCGTCGCCGTCGACCCGTACGACTCGAAGCACGTCGTCTTCGGTACCGGCGCCACGCTCTACGGCACCCGGGACCTCAAGCACTGGGCCCCGCAGATCCGCGGCCTGGAGGAGACCTCCGTACGGCAGCTGATCTCGCCCCCGACCGGACAGGCGCACCTGATCAGCGGCCTCGGGGACGTCGGGGTGATGTACCACGAGCGGCTCACCGCCTCGCCGTCCCGGGGCATGGCGACGAACCCCGTGTTCGGGACGGTCACGGGGCTCGCGCAGGCCGCGGACCGGCCGTCGTACGTCGTCCGCACCGGCTGGGGAGACCACGGCAACGGCGCGTGGTCGGCCGACGGCGGCAGATCCTGGGCGCCCTTCGCGGCCCAGCCCGCCCTCGCCAAGGACGCACCGGGGCCCATCGCCACGAACACCGACGGCAGCGTCCTGCTGTGGACCTTCGTGCACTGGGACGGCACCAAGTACCCCGCCCAGCGCTCCGCGGACAACGGGGCGACCTGGTCCGAGGTCGCCACCTTCCCCAAGGGCGCCACCCCGCTCGCCGACCCGGCCGACCCGGCCCGCTTCTACGCGTACGACACCGACACGGGAACCCTGTTCGCCAGTACCGACGCCGGCCTCACCTTCACCGCGCGGGCGGGCGGACTGCCCTCCGGCGACAGCCAGTTCCAGCTGACCGCGGCCCCGGGGCGCTCCGGCGACCTGTGGCTGAGCACCAAGTGGAACGGCCTGTACCGATCCACCGACGGCGGTGCGAGCTTCGCCGAGCTGACCAGCTGCTGGGCCTCGTACACCGTCGCCTTCGGGAAGGCCGCCGACGGCGCCGCGTACCCGGCGGTCTACCAGGTCGGCGCCACGGAGGCGATCACCGCCGTGTACCGCTCCGACGACGGCGCGCGGAGCTGGGTGCGGATCAACGACGACCGGCACCAGTGGGGCTGGATCGGCGCGACCATCGCCGCCGACCCGCGGATCCACGGCCGGGTGTACATCGCCACCAACGGCAGGGGCATCCAGTACGGGGAGCCCGTCCGATGACCGCCCTCGACCGGCCCTCTCTCGCCGACGCCACCCGCGGCCGCATCCTCTTCGGCGGCGACTACAACCCCGAGCAGTGGCCCGAGGAGACCTGGTACGAGGACGTCCGGCTCATGCGGGACGCCGGGGTCAACTCGGTCACCCTCGGTGTCTTCTCCTGGTCCCGGCTCGAACCCGAGCCGGGCGCGCGGGAGTTCGGCTGGCTCGACACGCTGATGGACCTGATGCACGCGAACGGCATCGGCGTCGTCCTCGCCACCCCCACCTCCGCCCCGCCCCCGTGGCTGGGCCGGCTGTACCCGGACACCCTGCCCCGCGACGAGAACGGCGACATCGAGTGGTGGGGCGGACGGCAGCACTTCTCGCACTCCAGCGCCACCTACCGCCGGCACGCCGCCGCCATCACCGAGGACCTGGCCGCCCGCTACGGCGGCCACCCCGCCCTCACGATGTGGCACATCAACAACGAGTACTGCACGGCCGATCACGGCGACGAGGCGGCCGTCGCCTTCCGCCGCTGGCTGCGCGAGAAGTACGGCACCCCGGACGCCCTCAACACCGCCTGGGGCACGGACTTCTGGAGCCAGCGCTACGACAGCTGGGAGGCGGTTCTACCGGCTCGCCGTGCCCACTACCTGAAGAACCCCACTCAGGTGCTGGACTTCAGGCGCTTCACCTCCGACATGCTTCTGGAGTGCTACCTCGCCGAGCGTGACATCGTCGCCCGGCACACTCCGCACATCCCGGTCACCACCAACTTCATGCCGCTCTTCCTCGGCCAGGACGCCTGGCGCTGGGCCGAGGAGGAGGACGTCGTCTCCGTCGACCTCTACCCCGACCCGCGGGACCCGCTGGGCGCCCAGCACGGGGCGCTCGTGCAGGACCTGACCCGCTCCCAGGCGCGCGGCCCCTGGATGCTGATGGAACAGGCGGCGGGACCGGTCAACTGGCGCGGGGTGAACCACCCCAAGCCGCGCGGTCTCAACCGGCTCTGGTCCCTGCAGGCCGTGGCCCGCGGCGCGGACGCCGTCTGCTACTTCCAGTGGCGCCAGTCCCGTCAGGGCGCCGAGAAGTTCCACTCCGGGATGGTCAGCCACGCGGGGGAGCGGGGCCGTACCTTCCAGGAGATCAAGCAGCTCGGAGCCGAACTCGCCCGGATCGGCGCTGAGGTGACGGAAAGTCACATCAGCGCGGACGTCGCGATCCTGCACGACTGGCACGCCTGGTGGGCCGGCGCCCAGGACGGCCGCCCCTCCACCCACGTCGACCACCCGGCCGTCCTGCACGCCTGGCACCGCGCCCTGTGGGAGAGCCACCTCACCACCGACTTCGCCCACCCCGGGCACGACCTCGGCCGCTACCGGCTGGTCGTCGTCCCCCAGCTGTACGCACTGACGGACGCGGCCATCGACAACCTGCTGGCCTACGTCCGCGGCGGCGGCACCCTCGTGGCCGGCTTCCTGACCGGCGTGGCCGACGAGGACGACCGGGTCCGCCCCGGCGGGATGGACCCCCGCCTGCGCGAGCTGTTCGGCATCCGCACCCTGCACGAGTGGTGGCCCCTGGAGGCGGGGGAGCACGTCGAGACCGACGGCTTTCGCGGGACCCTGTGGTCGGAGGAGCTGGAAGCCGAACCGGACGCGGTGGCAAGCCGCTACAAGGGCGGCGAACTCGACGGACTGCCCGCCGTCCTGCGCCGCGACCGCGCCTGGTACGTCTCCACCCTCCCCGAGCCCGAGGCCTTCCGCGCGCTGCTCGCCGGCATCGCCGCCGACGCGGGCGCCCGGCCCGTTCTCGAAGGTCTCCCGCCGGAAGTCGAGGCCGTACGCCGGGGTGAACTGCTGTTCCTTCTCCACCACGGCCGGGAGCCGGTGACCGTCCGGCTCCCGGGAACCCACCACGACCTGCTGACCGGGACCTCCCGCACGGACGAGATCACGCTGGGCCGCCACGGCGTGGTGGTGTTGCGTTCATGACCGACGCCTCTTCGCGTGCGCACCCCGGCCTCCCGGGCGCCGACCGCCCCGTGCACGCAACCCACGAGTACCGGCCCGCCGACCGCTGGGAGGACGCCTTCCTCAGCGGCAACGGCCGGCACGGCACCCTCACGTTCGGCGATCCGTACGACGACCGGATCGTCGTCACCCACCACACCCTGGTCCGCCCCAACGGCGCCGAACACGCCCGTCCGCCCGAACTCGCCGCCGAACTCCCGTCACTCCAGGACAAGTTGCTGGCCGGAGAGTGGGAGGCCGCCGAGAGCTTCACCGACCACCGGCCCCTGCAATGGGTCCAGCCCTTCCACCCGGCCTTCCAGATACGGCTGAGAGCCTCCTCGGACGAGCCGCGCGCCCACCACCTGCGGACCGTCGACTTCACCACCGGCGAGGCCACCGCCACCTGCGCGGGAGGCACCAGCCGGGTCTTCGTCTCCCGCGCCGACGACGTGATCGTCCAGCAGGTCACCGGTCTCGACCTGGACATCTGGCTGGACCACCGGCTGCCGGGCGCACCCGTCGGCCTCGCCGTCGGCCAGGGGTCCGTCCTCACCCCGGACGGCGCCCTGCTCACCCTGCGCGCCCGCTACCCGGACAGCGACCGTGCCTACACGGGCGTGACGCTCGTCGTCGTCACCGGCGGCCGCACCCGGATCACCCACCCCGGCGTGCGGGTCACCGGCGCGGAGTCCGTGCTGCTGCTCACCCGCGTCCGCAGACACACCGGCGAACTGGACGTCACCGGGGAACAGCGCGCCCTGGGCGAGCTGCCGCAGCTCTACGACGAGCTGCTCGCCCGCCACCTCCCGCTGCACCGCACCGCCTACCAGCGCGTCACCCTCGACCTCCACGCCGAGCCGGACGAGCGCGCGCTCCCCGGCTCCGAGCTGCTGGAACGCCCCCGCAGCAGGGCGCTGCTCGAGCGGCTCTTCGCGGCGGGGCGCTACCACCTCCTCTCCTCCTCCGGCCTCAACCCGCCCCGGCTGCCGGGACTGTGGACCGGCGACTGGGGCACCGCCTGGTCCGGGGCGTTCACCAACGACGCCAACGTCAACCTCCAGACGGCCTGCGCCGCGGCCGCCGCGCTCCCCGAAGTCACCGACGCGCTGGCCTCCCTCGTCCACCGGCAACTCGACGACTGGCGGGAGAACGCCCGCGCGGTCTTCGGCGCCCGGGGCGCGGTCGCGCCCGCGCACTCCGACGGCGAGTCCGGGCTGACGTACCACTTCAGCCGCGAATACCCGCTCCACCTGTGGACGGCCGGCGCCGACTGGCTGCTCAAACCCCTCGTCGACCACGACGAGACCCGCGGCGGACGCGACCCGCGCACCGCCGCCGCCCTCGCCGAAGTCGCCCGCTTCTACGAGGACTTCCTCACCCGCACCGACCCCCACGACCCCGAGGGACCGCTCGTCGTCGTCCCGTCCTACTCGCCGGAGAACCGGCCCACCGGCGGCAGCTGGGGCGCCGTGAACGCGGCCATGGACCTCTCGGCGGCCCGGCACGCGCTGCTCACCGCCGCCGCGTACCACCCGGACGACCCCGAGCGCGCCGGCCGCTGGCGTGCCCTCGCCGACCGCCTCCCGCCGCACCGGATCAACGCCGACGGCGCCCTCGCCGAATGGGCCAGGCCCGGCCTCGACGACACCTACGACCACCGCCACCTGAGCCACCTCTACGGCGTCTGGCCCCTCGACGAGATCAACCCCTACGACACCCCGGAGCCGGCCGCCGCCGCCCGCCGCGCCCTCGAACTGCGCGGCGCCGAGAACGACTCCGCGCACGGCCATCTGCACCACGCGCTGATCGCGGCCCGTCTGCGGGACGGCAGGCGGGTCGCCCACGCCCTCGGCGAGGTCCTGGACGGCGACTTCTTCCACGCCTCCCTGATGAGCGCCCACTACCCCCACCGCGACGTGTACAACGCCGACGCCGCGCACACCCTCCCCGCCGTGCTGATCGAGATGCTCGTCCAGTCGACCCCCGACCGGCTGGTCCTGCTGCCGGCGCTCCCCCCGGCGCTCCCGTCGGGCGAACTGCGGGGTGTGCGAACCCGGTTCGGCGCCGAACTCGACCTCTCCTGGGGTCCCGACGGCAGCCGGGCCGTCCTGCGGCCGCGGCGCGGTCACCGCATCGAAGTCCGGACTTCCTCCGGCGGCGCATCGCCGCTCGACCTGGTCGCCGGAGAAGACCACGTCCTCACCTCGGGGACGTGGTGACTCCCCCCACCCATGGAAGGGACACCATGGCAACACGTACGTTGAGCAGGGTCGGCAAGGCCCTGCTGGCCCCGGCGCTCGCCCTCGGCGCGACCGTCGGACTCGCCGCCGCCCCCGCCCAGGCCGCCGTCTGGAACTCCTGCGACCAGTGGGGCAACACCAGCCTGAACGGCTACACGCTGTACAACAACATCTGGGGCTCCGGCGCCGGCAGCCAGTGCGTCTGGGCCAACTCCGGTACCAACTGGGGCGTCTGGGCCAACCACCCCAACACCGGCGGCATCAAGTCCTACCCCAACTCCAAGAAGGTGATCAACAAGACGATCACCTCGCTCGGCTCACTGTCCAGCAGCTACAACGTCACGGTCCCGTCGTCCGGCGCCTACAACACGTCGTACGACATCTGGGACACGGACTACGACTACGAGATCATGCTCTGGGTGAACTACAACGGCGCCGTCGGCCCGCTCGGCACGTCGCAGGGCAACGTCACCCTCGGCGGCCACACCTGGACCGTCTACAAGGGCGACAACGGCGCGAACGAGGTGTTCTCGTTCCTGCGCACGTCCGACTCCTCGTCCGGCACCGTCAGCATCCTGCCGATCCTGAAGTGGATCAAGGACACGAAGGGCTGGTTCGGCAACGAGACCATCGGGGACGTGCAGTTCGGATACGAGATCACCTCGTCCTCCGGCGGGCTGGACTTCGTGACCAACAACCTCACCGTCAGCAGCAGCTGACGTCGGGGCCGGGGCCGGCCGGCGTTCCTACGCCCGGTCGACCTCGGCCCGCAGCGCGTTGTAGCCGGCGAAGGCCGAGTCGACGTCGGCGCGGGTCAGGCCGTACCGGGACAGGTCGTAGCTGTGCGGCCGGGCACCCCTGGGACGGGAGACGACCGCCGGGAGCCGGGCCGCGTCGGCGTCGGTCCAGCGGGCGCCGACGGCCGCGTAGAGCTTCGGGGCGCCGACGGCCGGATCGGAGCCCAGCCAGGAGTACGGGACGTCGACGAGCGCCTCGCGGGCGACGGCGGACCGGGCCGCGAGACCGCGCCGCACCGAGCGGCTCAGCAGCTCCAGCCAGGTGGCCCCCAGGCCGTGCAGGTCGACGGGGCGCGCGGTGATGGCCATCCCGTGCTCGATCAGGCTGCAGAAGGACGCCACGACGGCGGCCGGGTCGCGGTGGGTCCACACCAGGGTGGCGTCCGGGAAGACCGTGAGCAACGCGTCGAGGTTCCCGGTGTGCAGGGGCGACTTCAGCACCCAGCGGCGGCGGGGCCGGCCGTACTGGAGCACCTGGTAGATCTGCTTGAGGTACGCGTAGTCGGGGACGTAGTCCCGCTCGTCGAGCGCGGCCCGGTAGGCCGGGATGCGGGCCTGGGACAGCGGCATGACGGTGTGCGGGAGAGCGAACGTGCACTCCTCGGGGCCCTCGGCGACCAGCGGGTGGATGTCGCGGTAGCGCGGGGCGAACAGGTCGATGCCGCCGACCATCAGACGCGCGGCGGTGACCGCCTTCCCGCGCCGCTCGGCCGGTCCCTCCAGGTCCGGTGTCAGTAACTCCCACAACAGGGGACATCGGTGCTGCTCCGAGAGGGACAGTACGCCGTGCGTCAGGGTGGTGGCGGTGCGTGGCAGACCCACCACGAACACCGGCCTCTCGATGGGCTCCCGGGCGATCCCCGGGTGCTCGGCGACGAGCCGCCGGACCCGCGCGCGGTTGGCGAGATGCCTGCGGACATGGCCCTGCGCGGACCACCAGCCGACCGGCGTGAGGTTCTCGTCCCGGGACCAGTGGCGCAGCAGCAGCCGGAGGTCGTCGACGAACCGCTGATCGCCGTCGGCCTGTCCGGCCCCGGCGAGGAGACGGCCGAAGACCCGGTCGGGGGTGCGCCGGGAGCCGTGGCCCGGCCGGAGCAGCAGATTGGCCAGGGTGAGGGCGAGCGGGGGTGAGGACATGGGCGGGACACCCTTCGAAGCGGGGACGGGCAGCGGACGGGTGGTCCCTTACCCAGCCAACTCGCCTTTTTCTCAACGGGAGTTAACCGATGACTCAGGTTTTACGGGCGGCCGGTCCCTCCCTGGTCCGGGACCGGCCGCCCGGGTTCTGCTCCCCGCGCGGCTACTCCGTCACCGGCAGCCGCGCCCCGTCCCGCAGGAACAGCGGAAGGCGGTCCAGCGGGGCGTCGACGGTCACGGCCTCGCCGCCCTCGTACGTCTCGCCCGTCCACGCGTCCGTCCAGGTCGCGCCGGCCGGGAGGTAGGCCGTGCGGGCCGTGGCGCCCGCGGTCAGCACCGGGGCGACGAGCAGGTCCCGGCCGAAGAGGTAGGAGTCGTCCACCGACCAGGTCGCCTGGTCGTCCGGGAACTCCAGGAACAGCGGCCGCATCGGCGGCAGCCCCTCCTCGTGGGCCTCCCGCATCACCCGCAGGACGTACGGCTTGAGCCGCTCGCGCAGCCGCAGGTACTTCTCCAGCACCGTGCCGGCCGCCTCGCCGTACGACCACACCTCGTTCGGGCCGCCGGTCATGTCCGGGCCCAGCGGCATGCCCGGGTCGCGGAAGCCGTGCAGCCGCATCAGCGGGGACACCGCGCCGAACTGGAACCAGCGGACCATCACCTCCTGGTACGCCGGGTCGCCGGGGTCGCCGCCGTGGAAGCCGCCGATGTCGGTGTTCCACCACGGGATGCCCGACAGCGCGGTGTTCAGGCCGGCCGCGATCTGCCGGCGCAGGGTCGCGAAGTCGGTACCGATGTCACCGGACCACAGGGCGGCGCCGTAGCGCTGGCTGCCCGCCCACGCCGAGCGGTTGAGGCTGATGATCTCGTCCTCGCCGCAGGCGCGCAGACCCTCGTGGAAGGTGCGGGCGTTCTCGGCCGGGTACATGTTGCCGACCTCCAGGCCCGGACCCGCCCAGTAGCGCAGGTTCTCCTGGAAGCCGGGCTTCAGCTCCGGTTCGCAGGCGTCCAGCCAGAAGGCCGTGATCCCGTACGGTGCCAGGTAGTTGTCGCGGATCTTCGACCACACGAACTCCCGGGCATCGGGGTTCGTCGCGTCGTAGAACGCCACCTGGACCGTCGACGCGACGCCCTTGTCCGGCCAGTCGGCGTGGGCCATCGGGCCGTACTGGGTGCCGATGAGATAGCCGCGCTGCTCCATCACCGGGTGGTTCTCGCTCAGCGGCGACACGGACGGCCAGACGCTCACCACCAACTTCACGCCCAGCTCGTCCAGTTCGCGGACCATCGCCGCCGGGTCGGGCCACTCGGACAGGTCGAACTTCCACTCGCCCAGGTGGGTCCAGTGGAAGAAGTCGCACACGATGACGTCGAGCGGCAGGCCCCGGCGCTTGTACTCCCGTGCCACGCCGAGCAGTTCGTCCTGGGTGCGGTAGCGCAGCTTGCACTGCCAGAACCCCGCCGCCCACTCCGGCAGCATGGGGGTGCGGCCGGTGGCCGCGCTGTAGCGGCGCTGGGCGTCGGCGGGGGCGCCGGCGGTGATCCAGTAGTCGATCTGCCGGGCCGAGTCCGCGACCCAGCGGGTGCCGTTGCCGGCCAGTTCCACCCGGCCGATCGCCGGGTTGTTCCACAGCAGGGTGTAGCCGCGGCTGGAGGTGAGCACCGGGATGGTCACCTCGGCGTTGCGCTGGACCAGGTCCAGGACCAGGCCCTTCTGGTCCAGCCGGCCGTGCTGGTGCTGGCCGAGACCGTACAGCTTCTCGTCGTCGTAGGCGGCGAAGCGCTGCTCCAGGCGGTGGTGGCCGTTGCCGACGGCCGTGTAGAGGCGGGTGCCCGGCCACCAGAAGTGGGCGCGTTCCTCGGCCAGGATCTCCGTGCGGTCGTCCGTCCGCAGGAACCGGATCACACCCTCGGCGCTCACCTCGACGGTGAGGGTGCCGACGGTCAACTGCCCCTCGGCATCGGTGATCTTGACGGTGCTCTCGGTGGCCGGCGGCTCGTCGAGGAGCGCGCCCGGCAGCCCTTCGAGGATCGGCCCGCCGAGCCGGGCGCGCACCCGGACGGCGTCCGGACCCCACGGCTCGACCCGCAGGGTCTCCTGGCGGCCGCTCCACTCCAGGGCGCCGCCGTGCTCACGGAAGGTGCCGACCGTGGGCGACGACTGCGCGAGGCTGACCTGAGGCTGGTTCTCGGCAGGCTGGTTCATGTGAGGTGCTCCTTGAAGGAGTGCAGACATGGCGGTGCCCTGGCAAGGGCGCGACGACGGAAGAGCGGGGTGGGTCAGGAGGCGGTGGGCGCCGGTCCCGTGCTCGCCCGGACCGTCAGCTCGGGCGCGATCAGCACGACTTCGTCGTTGCCGTGTCCCGCCAGCTTGGCGACGAGGCGTTCCACGGCGTGCCGGCCCATCTCCTGCGCGGGGATGGCGACCGACGTCAGCCGCACCGAGGCCTGGACGGCGACCTGGTCGGGGCAGATGGCCACCACCGACACGTCCTCCGGAACGGCCCGGCCCTGCTGGCGCAGCAGCGCGAGCAGCGGCTCGACCGCCGACTCGTTCTGGACGACGAACCCGGTGGTGCCCGGACGCTCGTCGAGGACCCGGGCCAGGGTCACGGCCATCGCGTCGTACCCGCCCTCGCACGGGCGGTGCAGCAGCCGCAGGCCCAACTCCTTCGCCCGGTACCGGAGTCCGTCGAGGGTGCGCTCGGCGAAGCCGGTGTGCCGTTCGTAGACGGCCGGCGCCTCGCCGATGACAGCGATGTCACGGTGCCCCAGCATCGCCAGGTGCTCCACGCACAGCGCGCCGGTCGCCGCGAAGTCCAGATCGACGCAGGTCAGACCGGAGGTGTCGGCGGGCAGCCCGATCAGTACGGACGGCTGGTCGGTGGAGCGCAGCAGCGGCAGCCGCTCGTCGTCGAGTTCGACGTCCATCAGGATCATCGCGTCGGCGAGCCCGCTGCCGGTGACGCGGCGGACGGCGTCGGGACCCTCCTCGCCGGTGAGCAGCAGGACGTCGTACCCATGGGTGCGCGCGGTGGTGGCCACCGCGATGGCGATCTCCATCATCACCGGCACATAGATGTCGGTGCGCAGCGGGATCATCAGCGCGATGATGTTGGACCTGCTGCTGGCCAGCGCGCGGGCGCCCGCGTTCGGGTGGTAGCCGAGTTCCCGGATGCTCTGTTCCACCCGCTGCCGGGTGTTCGTGGAGATGGACCGCTTGCCACTGAGGACATAGCTCACCGTGCTCGCCGAGACTCCGGCGTGCTGGGCGACCTCGGCGAGGGTGACCATCCAGCTCTCCAAGTTTTGTGAAGCGCTTCGACAGTGCGCAGGGCGAACAGGGGCGGGTGAGGGTGGTTCGACAGTAGCTCTAGCGGGGGTAGGTGTCCATAGGTTGTCGAAGCGCTTCGACAGCGAGTTGTGGGGGATTGGTGGAGAACAGTACGGCACGCTTTTCCGGCCCCCGCGGCCGCCACTCGTTCGGCGCAAGCTCCGCACCGGCGACGGGTGCGTCCCCGGCGGCGGAGCGGATGCCGAGCCTCGAAGGGAACAGGCCACCCGGACCGCGGCCGTACGCCTCCGGCACCGGCCGGACGCACGCGCGTGGGGTGGCCACCTCGCCCCGGATCGGGTACCAACGATCGGGTAGCACCCATCGGTAACCAATGTGGCCCGAGATCCCGATTCGCGGCGAGGTGAGCCTCATGTCCGCACCACCCCTCAAGAAACCCACTGTCACCGAGCGCGAGGCACGCCAGGTCGCCGAGGCGGCGCGGGAGCAGGACTGGCGCAAGCCCAGCTTCGGCAAGGAACTGTTCCTCGGCCGCTTCCGGCTGGACCTCATCCATCCCCATCCGCTGCCCACCGACGAGGCCGTCCGGCGCGGTGAGCAGTTCCTGACGAAACTCCGCGCCTTCTGCGAGACGAAGGTGGACCCGGCCCTCATCGAGCGTGAGGCCCGCATCCCCGACGAGGTGATCAACGGGCTCAAGGAGCTCGGCGCCCTCGGCATGAAGATCGACCCCAAGTACGGCGGCCTCGGTCTCACCCAGGTGTACTACAACAAGGCGCTGGCCCTGGTCGGCTCGGTCAGCCCCGCGGTCGGCGTCCTGCTCTCGGCGCACCAGTCGATCGGCGTACCGCAGCCGCTGAAGCTGTTCGGCACCCCGGAACAGAAGCAGCGGTTCCTGCCGCGCTGCGCCCGCACCGACATCAGCGCCTTCCTCCTCACCGAGCCCGACGTCGGCTCCGACCCGGCGCGGCTCGCGACGAGCGCGGTGCCGGACGGGGACGACTACGTCCTCGACGGGGTGAAGCTGTGGACCACCAACGGTGTGGTCGCCGACCTGCTGGTCGTGATGGCCCGGGTGCCGAAGAGCGAGGGCCACCGGGGCGGCATCACCGCCTTCGTCGTGGAGGCGGACTCGCCCGGCATCACCGTCGAGAACCGCAACGCCTTCATGGGCCTGCGCGGCATCGAGAACGGCGTGACCCGCTTCCACCAGGTCCGGATCCCGGCCGCGAACCGCATCGGCCCCGAGGGTGTGGGCCTGAAGATCGCCCTGACCACGCTCAACACCGGACGGCTCTCGCTGCCCGCGTCCTGCGTGGCGGCGGGCAAGTGGTCGCTGAAGATCGCCCGTGAGTGGTCCGCGGCCCGTGAGCAGTGGGGCAGGCCGATCGCCCACCACGAGGCCGTCGGCGCGAAGATCAGCTTCATCGCGGCGACCACCTTCGCCCTGGAGGCGGTGCTCGACCTGTCCTCCCAGATGGCGGACGAGGACCGCAACGACATCCGGATCGAGGGCGCGCTGGCCAAGCTCATCGCCTCCGAACTGGGCTGGCGCATGGCCGACGAGCTGGTCCAGATCCGCGGCGGCCGCGGCTTCGAGACGGCGGCCTCGCTGGCCGCCCGCGGGGAGAAGGCCGTCCCCGCCGAGCAGGTCCTGCGCGACCTGCGGATCAACCGCATCTTCGAGGGCTCGACGGAGATCATGCACCTGCTCATCGCCCGGGAGGCCGTCGACGCCCACCTCTCGGTCGCCGGTGACCTGATCGACCCCGACAAGTCCCTTCAGGACAAGGCGAGGGCGGGTGCGAACGCGGGTGTCTTCTACGCCAAGTGGCTGCCGAAGCTGGTGGCGGGGCCGGGTCAACTGCCGTCCTCCTATGCGGAGTTCAAGCACGGCATCGACCTCTCCCCGCATCTGCGGCACGTCGAGCGGCACTCCCGCAAGCTCGCCCGCTCCACCTTCTACGCCATGTCCCGCTGGCAGGGCCGGATGGAGACCAAGCAGGCCTTCCTCGGCCGGATCGTCGACATCGGCGCGGAGCTGTTCGCGATGAGCGCGGCCTGCGTGCGCGCCGAACTGCTGCGCTCGCGCGGCGAGAACGGCCGGGAGGCCTACCAGCTCGCCGACGCCTTCTGCCGCCAGTCCCGGATCCGCGTCGACGAGCTCTTCGGCCGGCTCTGGAGCAACACCGACGACGTGGACGGCAAGGTCGTCAAGGGCGTCATGGCCGGCACCTACGAGTGGCTGGAGCACGGCATCATCGACCCGTCCGGGGACGGCCCCTGGATCGCCGACACCACACCGGGACCCAGCGAGCGGACGAACGTCCACCGTCCCATCCGCTGAGCGGGCGCCGGGACGTGTCTCCGCCACCGTGCGCGGACTCACGTCCCGGCGGCGCCGCCCCCGGCGCTCGGTGCCTTTCTGGTGAGCACCCGGACCACGTTCGTCGGAACGGTGATCACCCGGCTCCTGGCCCGGGCGGTCACCGCCAGCTCGACCCAGCGCGGCATCGGATCCGGCGGCAGGGCCGCACCGGCCCGCAGTTCGAGACGCCTGACGAGCTGTGACTCCAGCTGCCACAGCGCGATGTCCAGGCCGCCCTCGGGGACGTCGTACGACAGCGTCCGCGTGAACTCGGACTCCGTGTTCACCGAGATGGTCGACCTGGTGAGCCGGGACCACTGCGCGCTGGCCTGCGCGGCGAGGAAGGGGATGTCCAGCTTCGCCTCCAGACCGATGGTGGTCGCCAGCTCCCGGGTGGTCTCCTCGCTGACGCCCACGCGGACCGTCCGCTCGTCGGTGAACTGGCTGGGCCCGTCGGTGGACACCACCCACAGCAGCCGCCAGCGCTGCACATGGCCGAGCCGGAACGTCAGTACCTCGGAGGCCGCGTCCAGCTGTGACGACGTCAGCTCGTCGAAGCCCGGCTCCCGCGCGAGCAGCCGGCGGGTGAACGCCGGCGCGGAGATGCTGTGCGAGACCAGCCAGGCGGACTGGCGGCGCTGGAGCTCACCGAGCGACGAGCCCACCGACTCGCCGAGGAAGGCGGGCGGTTCACGATGGGTCAGGGCGATGGTGCGCCGGTTCGTGGTCGTGCTCATGGCCGGGGTCCGCTCTGTCCGCCCCGGG
The DNA here is from genome assembly GCF_045041255.1 of Streptomyces sp. NBC_00080. Taxonomy (NCBI): domain Bacteria; kingdom Bacillati; phylum Actinomycetota; class Actinomycetes; order Kitasatosporales; family Streptomycetaceae; genus Streptomyces; species Streptomyces sp. NBC_00080. Next base: position 2,796,921 of record NZ_CP108235.1, on the reverse strand, counting down.
CGGCCGGCCCGGCCGGCCGGTGCAGGGCCCGGTGATGGATGTCGGCCGCGCACTGGGCGATGGATTCCACCGCCTTGAGCGCGAAGGCGAGATCGCCGGACCGGTCGCCGGTCAGGCTGACCTCGAGGGTCTGGTTCCCCGCGACGGTCACCTTCAGCAGCCCGTCGGTGGTGTGCGCCGAGGACGGGTACAGCACATGCACGGTCACCGGGACCCGGCCGGCCCAGACCACCTGGCCGGTCACCGCGATCCTGTCCGAGCGGACGACATGGCGCAGCCCGCTGTACTTCGCTATCAGGTCCCGGTCACGGGCCAGCCGTTCCTGGCCCTGGGGCGAGTCGGTCCAGCCCGGCACCGACAGCGGCACGGGCCCCTGCGCCGCCGGGTCGGGCACCGCGACGATCCCGCCCGCCGAGCCCGCCGAGCCCGCCGAGCCCGTGGGGTCGGGCGGCCCCTCGGTCACGATCAGGTTCTCTGCCGTCAGCTCGTAGTAGTGCCGGTCGCCCCGGACGAAGAGGAAGTGCCGGGCCGACGCGAAACCGCGGCTGTCCGTGCCCAGGCTGGCGAAGAAGAAGTCGTGGTTGTGCCCCTGGGCGTTCACCGTGTCCCGGTATCCCTCGATGTCCCCGGGGCTGAGGTTGCGCAGCTGGTTGGGATGGTGACTGTGCCAGCTGCCCAGATGCTCGATCTCGGGGTACCGCTTCTCCAGCCGCCGGAACTCCTGGATCTGGAACTCGGTGTCGCCGCGGTGGAACGTGGGGGTGCGGTCCGCCCGCGGCCCGTCGTCGATGTAGTCCACGACGTGCAGTTCCAGCCGCTCCATCGCCTCGTGGCGCTCGTCCAGGCGCTCGGACCGCTTCGTGCCCCGGATGAACCCGACGTACTTGCCGCCCACCTCCACCTCCGGATGGTCGAGGATCTCCTGCGTGAAGCGATGCGTCACCTGGGGTCGTACGAAGACCCGAAGCGTGGCTGGGCATTTCTTCCGGGCTGTTCCGAACATCTCCACCGTCCTCACTCGCTGCCCGTGTCGGGCTCGGTGGCCGGCCCACAGGCGAGATGGCACCCGGTGAGCGGCCGGAGCAGGATGCGCGTGTTGTCGTACGAATTGCCGAAGAGGCCTTCGGCCCGGCGGATGCCGACGGTCAGCCAGTTGAAACTCGGCTGAAGGAGATACCGCGAACGGCGGCCGCCCAGCAGCGAGAGCACGTAGTGGGCGTGGTACGAGGCCACGATGGAGATGTCGGCGGCCAGCCCGGAAGCGGCGAAGTCGGCCTCGCCCAGGCCGTAGATCCGCTGCTGTTCCTCATCGGTGAGTTCCAGCCAGTCGTCGAGGTCCAGGCCCCGGTCCATGCAGAACTTCAGCTTGCAGTCGTGGCAGCCGGTCTCGCCCGGAAGGTAGGCGTACACCTCGCCGCCCAGCCCGGTGCGGAACACCATGCCGAAGACACACGGGACGCGGCTGCGCACACACAGCTCGTTGACGTAGTTGCGGGCCACGGCGTCGTCGACCGCGCACACCACCAGGGTCGCCCCGGCGATCGCCCGCTCGATCTCGGGGGACCTGGTCACGTCGTGCGCGAAGGAGTCGACCCGGCTCGCCGGATTGCGGTCCACGAGCCACTCGGTGGCGATGTCGGTCTTGAGCCGCCCGAGGTCGCTGCGCCGCGCCGGATGCTTGACCAGGTTCTCCGGCTGGAGCACATCGGGGTCGAACAGCGCCCAGTCTCGGATGCCGCACATGGCCAGGCGCTCCATGACCACGGTCCCTCCGCTTCCCAGGCCGACCAGGACGATCCTGGCCCGGCCCAGTTCGGAGGTGTCGAGGAGATAGTCGATGCGGGATGTGTCGAGCACCGCGTCAGCGGTCATACCAGGACCTCCTCAGATGCCCGGTTGCCCCGTTCAGTGGGGCTGCTGCGGGCCCGGCCATACCTGCCGCTCGACCCAGATCTCGTACTTGTTGAGCCAGATCGCCGCCTTCGCGACCACCGCGGCCGCCGAGAAGAAGGAGGACCACTGCCTGCGACGCATCACACAGATCGTGCCGTCCGCGTACATGTGCGGGTTCTTCACCGGCGTCCAGCCGTGCGGCCAGACCCGCGGAAGGCTGTGCGGATAGCCGTCGGGCAGATCGATCCGGATGTCGTACCGGGTGCCGGCGAACGTCCGCAGCGGGCCCCGGGCGACCGCCCACGTGCCCGCGCGCGCAGTCGTGGAGTCCAGGACGAACCCGGGGAAGTGCAGCGCCAGGATGCGTCTCTCCTCGGCCAGCCGGCCGCCCACCGGATCGGCGCCGATGACCAGACTGCGGGTGACCTTGATGTCCCTCGCCTCGCCCGGCACCTCAGGACCGGCCCGTCCGGGAGTACTCCCCCTTCTGGTCGGCGATGCCGACGATCGGCTTGTTGATGAACCCGGCGGGTGACTTTCCGGCGGCATAGATGTTGCCGTCCTCACCGACCTCCACCAGGTCGTTGTCACCCAGCGATGACAGCAGTTGCTCCGCCTCTGCGCGGCTCGTCATCAGAACCCCCCCGATCGATCCGCAGATCCTGCGCGAAAGCTAGCGGCACGGATAGGTGAAGTGCCAACGAAATAGACCAAGTGATCTATATGGGAAACCGTGCGGAAAACTCCGTACGGCGGACGATATTAAGTGCACACTTTCGACCACCTTCGGTCGTGCGGGGTGGGGCGTACGCGACCGCTGGACCCTCCCGGGGGACACCCCGGTCCTGCCGCACACCCGTTGCGGCAACAATGGGGGGATGAGCGACAGTCCAGCCCCCCTCGCCGACCCGCACCTCGTCTACGACCCGGTCGCGGGCGACGGCCCGAAGGACGTGGTGATCCTCGGCTCCACCGGTTCGATCGGCACCCAGGCCATCGACCTCGTGCTGCGCAACCCGGACCGCTTCCGGGTGAGCGGCCTGTCCGCCAACGGCGGCCGGGTCGCCCTCCTCGCCGAGCAGGCCCGCAGGCTGCGGGTACGGACCGTCGCGGTCGCCCGCGAGGACGTCGTGGCGGCCCTGCGCGAGGCCCTCGCTGCCGAGTACGGGACGGGGGAGCCGCTCCCCGAGATCCTGGCCGGCCCGGAGGCCGCCACCCTGCTCGCCGCCTCCGACTGCCACACCGTCCTCAACGGCATCACCGGCTCCATCGGCCTCGCGCCCACCCTCGCCGCCCTGGAGGCCGGCCGCACCCTCGCGCTCGCCAACAAGGAATCGCTCATCGTCGGCGGCCCGCTGGTCAAGGCGCTGGCCGCGCCCGGCCAGATCATCCCGGTGGACTCCGAGCACGCGGCCCTCTTCCAGGCTCTCGCCGCCGGCACCCGCGCGGATGTGCGCAAGCTGGTCGTCACCGCATCCGGCGGCCCCTTCCGCGGCCGCACCAAGCGGCAGCTGGCGAGCGTGACGGTCGAGGAAGCCCTCGCCCACCCCACCTGGTCCATGGGCCCGGTGATCACGATCAACTCCGCCACCCTGGTCAACAAGGGGCTGGAAGTCATCGAGGCGCACCTCCTCTACGACATTCCCTTCGACCGCATTGAGGTCGTCGTGCATCCTCAGTCGTATGTCCACTCGATGGTGGAGTTCACGGACGGATCGACGCTGGCCCAGGCGACGCCCCCCGACATGGGCGGGCCGATCGCCGTCGGTCTGGGGTGGCCCCGGCGCGTCCCCGACGCGGCACCCGCCTTCGACTGGAGCACGGCGTCGACGTGGGAGTTCTTCCCGCTCGACAACGAGGCCTTCCCCTCGGTGAACCTCGCCCGGCACGTGGGCGAGCTCGCGGGCACGGCCCCGGCGGTGTTCAATGCCGCCAACGAGGAGTGTGTGGAGGCGTTCCGCAAGGGCGCCCTCCCGTTCAACGGGATCATGGAGACCGTCACCCGGGTCGTGCAGGAGCACGGCACGCCGGCGACGGGAACTTCACTCACCGTGTCGGACGTCCTCGAAGCGGAGACCTGGGCACGGGCCCGGTCCCAGGAACTGACGGCTACCGCGGAGGCGCGTGCATGACAGCCCTGATGATGATCCTCGGCATAGTCGTCTTCGCGGTCGGCCTGCTGATCTCGATCGCCTGGCATGAGCTGGGACACCTGTCCACGGCCAAGCTCTTCGGCATCCGGGTTCCGCAGTACATGGTCGGCTTCGGCCCGACGATCTTCTCCCGGAAGAAGGGCGAGACCGAGTACGGCGTCAAGGCCATCCCCTTCGGCGGCTACATCCGCATGATCGGCATGTTCCCGCCGGGCGACGACGGCCGGATCACGGCACGCTCCACCTCACCCTGGCGCGGCATGATCGAGGACGCCCGCTCGGCCGCGTACGAGGAGCTCCAGCCGGGCGACGAGACGCGCATGTTCTACACGCGCAAGCCGTGGAAACGGGTCATCGTGATGTTCGCGGGCCCGTTCATGAACCTGGTGCTCGCGGTGGGTCTGTTCCTCACCGTCCTGATGGGCTTCGGCATCCAGCAGCAGACCACCACCGTCTCCTCGGTCTCACCCTGCGTCATCTCGCAGAGCCAGAACCGCGACGAGTGCAGGTCGACCGACCCGGCCTCCCCGGCCGCGGCCGCCGGCATGAAGCCCGGCGACAAGATCCTCTCCTTCGCCGGCCGGCAGACGGACGAGTGGAACACGCTCTCCGACCTGATCCGGGTCAGCGCCGGCAAGGAGGTGGCCATCGTCGTCGACCGGGACGGCAAGGAACTGACCCTGCACACGACGATCGCCACCAACCAGGTCGCCAAGAAGGACTCCGACGGGACCTACGTCCAGGGCGAGTACATCAAGGCCGGCTTCCTCGGCTTCAGCGCGGCCACCGGCGTCGTCAAGCAGGACTTCGGGGACTCCGTGTCCTGGATGACCGACCGGGTGGGCGAGGCCGTCGACTCCATCGCCGCTCTCCCCGCCAAGATCCCGGCCCTGTGGAACGCCGCCTTCGACGGCGCTCCGCGCGAGCCCGACTCACCCATGGGCGTGGTCGGCGCGGCCCGTGTCGGCGGTGAGATCTTCACCCTGGACATCCCGGCCTCGCAGCAGCTGGCCATGGCCGTGATGCTGGTCGCGGGCTTCAACCTCTCCCTGTTCCTCTTCAACATGCTCCCGCTGCTGCCGCTGGACGGCGGGCACATCGCGGGCGCCCTGTGGGAGTCCCTGCGCCGCAACCTGGCCAAGGTCCTGCGCAGGCCGGACCCGGGCCCGTTCGACGTGGCGAAGCTGATGCCGGTGGCGTACGTGGTGGCGGGCATCTTCATCTGCTTCACCGTGCTGGTCCTCATCGCGGACGTGGTGAACCCGGTGCGCATCTCCTAGCCACCCTCGCGTCACACGCGGTTCGCGGCGGCCCGGGACGATATGTTCCGGGCCGCCTTCCATCGAGTGGGTTCGACGGCCGGCGAGGGTCCCTCCGCCGAGTGGTTTGGAGGTGGGGGAGTGCTCGCGCCCGCGCCGGTGCCGTAATCTCGAAGCCGGGAACCCGCCTGAAGACGGGACCTGGGCCTTGATCCACGACTTGGGGTTGCACAGCAGATGACTGCGATTTCTCTCGGCATGCCGTCCGTTCCGACCAGGGTTGCCGAGCGCCGGAAGAGCCGGCAGATCCAGGTCGGATCCGTGGCGGTCGGCGGAGACGCCCCGGTGTCCGTGCAGTCGATGACCACGACCCGTACCTCCGACATCGGCGCCACCCTCCAGCAGATCGCCGAGCTCACCGCCTCCGGCTGCCAGATCGTCCGCGTGGCCTGCCCCACCCAGGACGACGCGGACGCCCTCGCGGTCATCGCCCGCAAGTCGCAGATCCCGGTGATCGCGGACATCCACTTCCAGCCGAAGTATGTCTTCGCCGCGATCGAGGCGGGCTGCGCCGCGGTCCGGGTGAACCCCGGCAACATCAAGCAGTTCGACGACAAGGTCAAGGAGATCGCCAAGGCGGCGAAGGAGCACGGCACCCCGATCCGCATCGGCGTCAACGCCGGTTCGCTGGACCGCCGCCTGCTCCAGAAGTACGGCAAGGCGACCCCCGAGGCCCTCGTCGAGTCCGCCCTCTGGGAGGCCTCCCTCTTCGAGGAGCACGACTTCCGCGACATCAAGATCTCGGTCAAGCACAACGACCCGGTCGTGATGATCGAGGCGTACCGCCAGCTCGCCGCCCAGAGCGACTACCCGCTCCACCTCGGCGTCACCGAGGCCGGCCCCGCCTTCCAGGGCACGATCAAGTCGGCGGTCGCCTTCGGTGCCCTGCTCTCCCAGGGCATCGGCGACACGATCCGCGTCTCCCTGTCGGCCCCGCCGGTCGAGGAGGTCAAGGTCGGCAACCAGATCCTGGAGTCCCTGAACCTCAAGCAGCGCGGCCTGGAGATCGTCTCCTGCCCGTCCTGCGGCCGCGCCCAGGTCGACGTGTACAAGCTGGCCGAAGAGGTCACCGCGGGTCTCACGGGCATGGAGGTCCCCCTCCGCGTCGCCGTCATGGGCTGCGTCGTCAACGGCCCCGGCGAGGCCCGCGAGGCCGACCTCGGCGTCGCCTCCGGCAACGGCAAGGGCCAGATCTTCGTGAAGGGCGAGGTCATCAAGACCGTCCCCGAGTCGAAGATCGTGGAGACCCTCATCGAGGAGGCCATGAAGCTGGCCGAACAGATGGAGGCGGACGGCATCACGTCCGGCGAGCCGTCGGTATCGGTCGCGGGCTGACTGTCCCGAACATCTGCGCCGCGCCGGGTGCAGCCGCCCTGCCCGGTGGTCGGGGCGAGGGCCGGTCGTCTTGCGCTTGTGTGCCGGGCGGGGTGCATCCATCCCGTCGGGCGTTCGAGGACGACGGTTGGCCATTCTGAACTTCCGCGCAGGGCGGGGTGCGTACGGCCTGTCGCGTGGTGGGGGGACGAGGCTCGGCCGTCCCGATCTTCTGGGCCGGGCAGGTGTATCCAGCCCGTCCCGCGATTGAGGACGAGGCCGTTCAGGCCGACAGCGGGGATCTGGGGGCGGCAGCCCCCAGGGACCGCAAGACACCCGACGGTCACGGCAGACGAACGCCCACTGAACACAGGTCGGCACCGCTCAGCTTCCGCAGGTACAGTGCGGGGACCAGCAGACCTGAGTGTGAGGCCCCGCGCGTGTTGACCCAGACCACCTCCCGGGTCCTCGAACCGAGCGACCTGGACGCCGCGCTCGCCGTCCTCGACCGCGAGCCGGTCGCCAACGCCTTCGTCACGTCACGGGTACAGGTCGCGGGCCTCGACCCGTGGCGCCTCGGCGGCGAGATGTGGGGCTGGTACGAGGACGGCATGCTGACGTCCCTGTGCTACGCGGGCGCCAACCTCGTCCCGATCTGCGCGACACCGAGAGCGGTGCGCGCCTTCGCCGACCGCGCCCGCCGGGCGGGCCGCCGCTGCTCCTCGATCGTCGGCCCCGCCGAGCCGACGACCCAGCTGTGGCGCCTCCTCGAACCCCACTGGGGCCCGGCCCGCGAGGTCCGCACCCGGCAACCCCTCATGGTCACCGACCGCATGCCCGCCGACACCGCCCCGGATCCCTACGTCCGCCGCATCCGCAAGGACGAGATGGACACGATCATGCCCGCGTGCGTGGCGATGTTCACCGAGGAGGTCGGCGTCTCCCCGATGGCCGGCGACGGAGGCCTGCTCTACCAGGCCCGGGTGGCCGAACTCGTCGGCTCCGGCCGCTCGTTCGCCCGCCTCGACGACCGGGGCAGGGTCGTCTTCAAGGCGGAGATCGGCGCGGCGACCTCCCACGCCTGCCAGATCCAGGGCGTGTGGGTGGCCCCGGAGTACCGGGGCCAGGGCCTGGCCGCCCCCGGCATGGCGGCGGTCCTGCGCTACGCCCTGGCCGACGTGGCCCCGGTGGTCAGTCTCTACGTGAACGACTTCAACACCACGGCGAGGCGCACGTACAGGAGGGTGGGCTTCCAAGAGGTCGGCGCCTTCATGAGCGTCCTCTTTTGAGGCCCCTGTAGGCTCCCCGCCATGGACCTCGTGATCGGCCCCTTGGACCTCCCCGCCCATGTGGACGAGGCCCTGGCCGTACAGGCGATCGCCTTCGGACTGGGCCCCGACGAGGTGGCCGTCCGCCGGCAGATCGTCCTGCGCCACATGGCGCACCCGGGCGCGAGAGCCTTCGGCGCGACCGTCGGAGAGCGGCTCGTCGGCTTCGTCTACGGCATGCCCAACGACCGGGCCCACTGGTGGTCGACGGTCGTGCAGCCCTACCTCCGGGCCCAGGGCAACGAGCAGTGGCTGGACGACTCCTTCGTGATCACGGAACTGCACGTCCACCCCGCCCACCAGAACCGCGGCGCGGGCCGGGCCCTGATCACCACGATCACCGACACCGCGAGCCAGCCCCGCTCGATCCTCTCCGCGATCGACACCGAAAGCCCCGCCCGGGCGCTCTACCACTCCCTGGGCTACCAGGACCTGGCCCGCCGCGTCCTGTTCCCCAGCGCTCCCCGTCCGTACGCGGTGATGGGCGCCCCGCTCCCGCTCCTGCGCGGATAACGGATTTCCGGCCCGCCACGCTCCCCGGCTAACCTCCTAGCCAACACCCTCCCCCGCTCTCGGCGGCGCTCGAGCGGGGGACCCCCTTCGGCAGGAGTACGAGAACCATGGCGAACGCACCGGTCCAGCGCATGTCCCAGTTGATGGCGAAGACGCTGCGCGACGACCCTGCGGACGCCGAGGTCCTGAGCCACAAGCTCCTCGTCCGCGCCGGCTACGTCCGCCGTACCGCCGCCGGCATCTGGTCCTGGCTGCCGCTCGGCAAGAAGGTCCTCGCCAACGTGGAGCGCATCGTCCGCGAGGAGATGGACGCGATCGGCGCCCAGGAGGTCAGCCTCCCCGCCCTGCTGCCGCGCGAGCCCTACGAGGCGACCGGCCGCTGGGACGAGTACGGCCCGGAGCTGTTCCGCCTCCAGGACCGCAAGGGCGGCGACTACCTCCTCGGCCCCACCCACGAGGAGATCTTCACGCTGATCGTGAAGGACCAGGCGTCCTCGTACAAGGACCTGCCGGTCATCCTCTACCAGATCCAGACGAAGTTCCGTGACGAGGCGCGCCCCCGGGCCGGCATCCTGCGCGGCCGTGAGTTCCTCATGAAGGACTCCTACTCCTTCGACACCGAGGACGAGGGTCTCGCCCAGTCCTACGCCCTGCACCGCCAGGCGTACCAGAAGGTGTTCGAGCGCCTCGGCCTGGACTACCGCATCTGCGCGGCGACCGCGGGCGCGATGGGCGGCTCCAAGTCGGAGGAGTTCCTCGCCCCGGCCGGCGCCGGCGAGGACACCTTCGCCGACTGCCCGAACTGCGACTTCGCGGCCAACACCGAGGCGATCACGTACGAGTTGCAGCCGGTGGACGCCGACGGCGTGGCCGCTCTCGAGGAGATCCCCACCCCGGACACCCCCACCATCGAGACCCTGGCCGCCCACCTCGGCGTCCCGGCCTCGGCCACCCTGAAGAACCTCCTGGTGAAGGTCGACGGCGAGATCGTCGCCGTGGGCGTCCCCGGTGACCGCGAGGTCGACCTCGGCAAGGTCGAGGCACACTTCGCCCCGGCCGCCGTCGAGCTGGTCACCGCCGAGGACTTCGTGGGCCGCCCGGACCTGGTCCGCGGTTACGTCGGCCCGCAGGGTCTGGACAAGGTGAAGTACATCGCCGACCCGCGCGTGGCCCCGGGCACCGCCTGGATCACCGGCGCCAACAAGGAGGGCCTGCACGCGAAGAACGTCGTCGCGGGCCGGGACTTCGAGGTCGGCAGTTACGTCGACGTCGTGGTCGTCCAGGACGGCGACCCCTGCCCGAAGTGCGGCACCGGCCTCAGGCTGGACCGCGCCATCGAGATCGGCCACATCTTCCAGCTGGGCCGCAAGTACGCCGACGCCCTCAAGCTCGACGTGCTCGGCCAGAACGGCAAGCCGGTCCGCGTGACCATGGGCTCGTACGGCATCGGCGTCTCCCGCGCGGTGGCCGCCCTCGCCGAGCAGAGCGCCGACGAGAAGGGCCTGTGCTGGCCCGCCGAGGTCGCCCCGGCCGATGTGCACGTCGTCGCGGCGGGCAAGGCCCTCCAGACCGAGCTGGCGCTCGACGTCTCCGAGAAGCTGCGCGCGGCCGGGCTGCGCGTCCTGGTCGACGACCGGGCCGGCGTCTCCCCGGGCGTGAAGTTCACGGACTCCGAGCTGATGGGCGTGCCGAAGATCCTGGTGGCGGGCCGCCGCTCGGCCGAGGGCGTGCTGGAGCTGAAGGACCGCAGGACCGGCGAGCGCGAGGAGCTCACGGTCGACGAGGCGATCGCCCGGCTGACGGCCTGATTTAAAGCAACGTCTCAGGGAGTTCTGCCGGGGCGTATGGCTGCCTCACAGACTTCTCCCAGACCGTTCCCCGACCGTAGGACGTGACAGAACGTCACTGCGGAGGGGAACGGTCATGGCGACCAGGGAAGAGGAACGGGGGGCCGCTGCAGCGGTCCGCAGAGGTGCGCGGCGTACGGCCGCCCTGGCCGCGGCGGTCACGCTCGCGGCGGCGGCCGGGGTGTTCGCCCTGGTCGGCACCATGCAGGCCGACGCCGAGACGACGGCGAGCGGCACGAGCAGCAACTCCAGCTCCAGCTCCAACTCGGACACCGGGTCCACGGACACCGGTACAACCGACGGCAGCAGTACCGACGGCAGCAGCACCGACAGTGGTACGGACTCCTCGTCGAGCACCTCGTCGAGCACCTCGTCGAGCAGTTCGTCGTCCTCCGACAGCGACAGCTCCTCCTCGGACGGCGGTCTCACCTCCTCCTCCGGCGGCTCCGCCGACTCCACCTCGGGAGCGTCGTGATGAGCGCCTCCCCCGAGTCCCGCACCACGGCCGCCGCGGAGTGGCGGGCCCTCGGCACCACGGTCCGCCTGGTCGTCACCGACCCGGCCCTGCTGGAGTCGTGCAACCTGCTCCTCGCCCGGCACCTCGCCGAGGTCGACGCGGCGTGCAGCCGCTTCCGCGCAGACTCCGAACTGGCCGCCCTCGACGGCGCCGCCGGCCGCCCGGTCCGGGTCAGCCCGTTGCTCGCCGAGGCCCTCGGCGTGGCCCTGCGCGCGGCCGAGGCCACCGACGGGACGGTCGACCCCACCGTCGGCTCCGCGATGGACGCCCTCGGCTACGACCGTGACTTCACCCTCCTCCACGAGGACGACCGCCCGGTCCGGCTCACGGTCCGGCGCACCCCGGGGTGGCGCGCCGTGCGCCTGGACCGGGCGACCGGCACGGTGACCGTCCCCGAGGGCATCCGCCTCGACCTGGGTGCCACCGCCAAGGCGTGGGCCGCCGACCGGGCCGCGGGGACGCTGGCCGGGGCGGCCGGCTGCGGAGTCCTGGTGAGCCTGGGCGGCGACACGGCCGTCGCGGGGGAGTCCCCGGCGGACGGCTGGCAGATCCGCGTCCAGGACATCACGGGATCCGTCGACGAGACCCCCGCGCAGGGCCCCTACGACGCGGTGGGTCTGCGCGGTGGCGGCCTGGCCACCTCGGGCACGACCGCCCGGCGCTGGCGGCGCGGCGGCCACGACCTGCACCACATCGTCGACCCGCGTACCGGCCTGCCGGTCCGTTCCCCGTGGCGCACGGTCTCCGTCGCCGCCGCGACCTGCGCCGACGCGAACGCGGCGAGCACCGCGGCCCTGGTGAAGGGCGCGGGCGCGGAGCGGTGGCTGCGACGGCGGGGCCTGCCGGCGCGTCTGGTGGCCCAGAACGGCACCGTCGTCACCACGCCCGGCTGGCCCCTGTCGGCCGCTCTGTCACAGGAGGCGGCGGCATGACCTCCGAGACCCTCTGGTACGCCAACCGTGCCACCGGTGCCGTCTGCCTCGTCCTCTTCACGGTCGTCGTCCTGCTGGGAATCGCGGTCCGGTCGAGAACCCGGCTCCCTGGGCTCCCGCGTTTCGGCACGATGAGCCTGCACCGCACGCTCTCCCTCTCCGCGACCGCGTTCCTGGCCCTGCACATCACCACCGCGGTCCTGGACGGCTATGTCGACATCACCGTCGTGGACGTTCTCGTCCCCTTCGTCGGTGACTACCAGCCCCTCTGGCTAGGCCTCGGCACGGTCGCCCTGGACCTGATGCTCGCGGTCCTGGCCACCAGCCTGCTGCGGGAACGCCTCGGCCACCGCACCTGGCGGACCGCCCACCGGCTGGCGTACGCCTCCTGGCCGGTCGCGCTCGTCCACGGCATCGGCATCGGCACGGACACCGGCGCCGACTGGATGACCTGGCTGACCGTCGCCTGCGTGGCCGCGGCGGTCGCCGCCTTCGCCGCCCGCCTCGCCCACGCCGCCCGCGCCGGCCGCCGCACCCCCGCGGCCCTCCTGCGCACCGCCGAAGGAGCCCGACCGTGACCGCCACCTTCCCGGCCCTCCACATGCCGCCACGTCTGCTCGCCCCCGGCGCCACCCCGGCCGACCTGGCGACCCACCACCAGCGTTACGGCCCGGAGGCGCACGGCGACCCCGAGATCCTGCTCCGCACGGTCGCCGAGTCCGGCCTCACCGGGCGCGGCGGAGCCGGCTTCCCCACGTACCGGAAGCTCGTCTCCGTCGCGGAGGCCGGCCGGCGTACCGGCCGCGCTCCCGTCGTCGTGGCCAACGGCGCCGAGGGCGAACCGGCCAGCCGCAAGGACAGGACACTGCTGCGCCTGTCGCCCCATCTCGTCCTGGACGGGCTCCAGCTGGCGGCCCGCACGGTCGGCGCGGGGGAGGCGTACCTCGCCGTCGAAGACGGCGCGACCTGGCTGGAATCCGCCCTCGCCCAGCGCACCGCGGACCCGCTGCCGGTGAAGGTCGTCCGCCTGCCCAAGTCGTTCCTCTCCGGGCAGGCCGCCGCCCTCGCCCGGTACGTCTCCGGCGGCGCGGCCCTGCCCACCCACCGGCGCCCGCCGGTCCGCGAGCGCGGAGTGCACCGGGCCCCGACCCTCGTACAGAACGTCGAGACCCTGGCCCACCTCGCGCTGGTCGCCCGCTACGGCGCCGACTGGTACCGCACGGCCGGTACCCCGGCCCAGCCCGGCAGCGCGCTGTGCACGGTCCATGTGCCGGGCCGCGAACCCCGGGTGGTGGAGGCGCCCTACGGTCTGCCCCTGGGCCGGCTGCTGCCGCTGGAAGGCGCCGGGGCGGTGCTGGCCGGCGGTTACCACGGCACCTGGATACCGGCCCCGGAGGCGACTGAACTGGCACTGGACGCCGGCTACTTGGGCGCGGGCGTGCTCGCCGTGCTGCCCGTCGACCGCTGCGGGCTCGCCGAGACCGCGCGCGTCCTGCGCTATCTCGCCCTCCAGTCGGCCGGCCAGTGCGGCCCCTGCCTCAACGGCCTGCCCCGCATCGCCGGCGCTTTCCGTACCCTCGCCGCACCCGGCCCCCAGGGCACCGTCCGCGCCGACCTGGCACGCTGGTCGGGCCTGGTCGAGGGCCGGGGCGCCTGCCACCACCCCGACGGCACCGTTCGCCTGGTCCGCAGCGCCCTGACCACGTTCGCCGCCGAGGTCGACGCACACGCCCGGGGCCACTGCACCGCGACCGACCACACGCCCCTGCTGCCCGTCCCCGTGGAGGGCTGACCCATGAGCACGGCCCAGCACATCGACATCGACCGGACCGCCTGCAAGGGCCATGGCCTCTGCGCGGACTTCCTCCCCGAACACATCGTCCTCGACGAATGGGGCTATCCCCTGGTCGACGGCGCCCCGGTCCCGGCCGGCACCCTGCGACGGGCCCGCCGGGCAGCGGCCGACTGCCCGGTGCTCGCCCTGGCGTTGGTTCCGGGGCGGGCGGGCTGAGGAGGTGGCAGGAGAATCAGCAGACCTCGGCCGCGAGGAAGCCGTAGGGCGTGAGTTCGTGCGGGAGCTCCACCCGCATACCGCAGAAGCACCACAGGAGGCTGCCCCGTGAGGCAGGGGCCCCCAGATCGACCATCAGAATGTCGCGAACTTCCCGGAGCACGTCACTCAGATGGAAGCCTCTGGCTACGCGGATACTGACCTCATCCGGGTCCCAGACCGCAATTTTGGGCAAATTGTCTGCCACTGAAATGTGGATGCACACAACTGTCTCCCCAGGGATGCACGACACGAGTGATCCGCTCCGGGAGGCCAGCGGCTGACTGATGGTAGCCGTGACTCGCGTGACCAGGAGGAGTTTCGGTCATATTCATTCGTAGGGTATGCAACGCCTTGCGAATGCGCCGGAAGTGGGCATTACGGCCCCTGGGTGGCCCGGGGTGACGCCGCTGACCTCAGGTGATGCGGCTGACCTGCAGCATGGCCTCGGCGTCCTTCAGCAGGGCGCGCTGACGTGCCTCCGGCAGTTGCCGGTACAGCTTGAGGAGCCGTGCCTCCCGTTCGTCCCCGCTGGGTCCGGGCGCGGGACGGCCGACCGCCTCGAAGAACTCCCTCGGTGTCGTCGCCACGCCCCAGCGCCGGAACACGTCGACCATGGCTCGCAACTTCTCCGGGTCGATGCGTGAGGTGCCGCGGGTCCGGTTCATCCACGCGTTCAGCGTCGGGTACGAGATGCCGGCTGCCGAGGCCAGGTCCTTCTGGGTCTTCCCCGGAGCCTGCGCCAGCAGGTGTTCGAGCAGAATCGCCAGGTCGACGTCCTGGCGTGCCGGATCGTTGCCGGGTGTCGGGTCTCCGGGGCGGCTCTGCTGGTTCGTCACGCCTCAGAGGATCGGTCATCGATATCTACAAGCGCAAGTAGATCGCAGACCGACCATCGGGGCTTTTGGTGCACGCCGGAGTGTTACCGGACCAGTTGTGCAAACTCGCGCTCCCCCGCGCTCCTCTTTGTGCCAACCACACCCGCACCTTGCGTTCCGTGCACAACTTGACACTGTATGCATCTACGTGAAGACTGTAGATAGGCCCGGCGGCGGGTCATCCGGTTCGCGGAGGGAGTGGGCGCCGGTCGCCCCTTCCGGCGGGAGCCGAGGCCCCGCGTTCCCGGCGCCTTGCGCGGCGGAGTCGCGTCACCCGCATTTCCGGCATCGGCCGCTTCGCTCCGCCCTGGAGCGGGGCGGCCGGACGTTCGCCGATGAAATCTACATCTACATGCATATTGCATACGCGGAGGATCTTCGCTCCGCACTCCGCACGACGTCGACGGGAGTACCTGCTGTGTCCGCACCGAACAACGTCACGTCCGCTCCGGACGGTCCGGAACCCGAGGTGATCGCCCGGGCCCGCGCGGGCGACCGGGAGGCGTTCGCCACCCTCTACTACGAGCACTACCGCCTCGTGTACAGCTTCCTGCTGGTCCGTACGCGCAACAGACACCTTGCCGAGGATCTGGCCCAGGAGGTGTTCACCCGCGCACTGCGACGTATCGACGGCTACGTCTGGCAGGGCACGGCATTCGCCGCCTGGCTGATCACCATCGCCAAGAACCTCCATCTGGACGAACTCGGCCGCGGCCGCACCCGGTTGGAGACCCCGGTCGCCGAGTTCCCGGATCCACAGGTGCCCGGCCGTGGTCCGGAGTCGCTCGCCCTGCGCGAACTCGAGGCCGTCGAGGCGCACGAGACGGTCCGCACCGCCCTGCACACGCTCAACGCCCAGCAGCGCCACTGCGTCCAACTGCGCTTCCTCGACGAACTGACGGCGCAGGAGACGGCCCTGGCGATGGGCCGGAGCGTCGGCGCCGTCAAGGCGCTGACCCACCGGGCGCTCCAGAAGCTGCGCCGGCCGGCCGGGACGGTGACGGTGTGAACGGGAACGTCCGCCACGCCGCGCGGGTGATCCGCACGGTGCTGGCGACCGTCCGGACCGAACAGGCGGCGGCCGTGGCACACGCGCTCGATTCGGCCCGTCTCCTGGTCGACCCCGAGCGTTCCTTCGGCGTGGTCCTTCACCGCACACCGGACGGCGGCTGGTCCCGCACCGGGCGACCGGTCACCGAACTGGAGCGGCAGGCGCTGACCTGGGACGCCTCCTGCGAACGCGCGCGTCACGCGGCGCGCGCCATCGAACGGGACCTGGACACGCACCCCGGACCGCACTCCGTCCGCGTCGAGGGCGACCGGGTGCGGGTCAGGCTGCGCGTCGACGGCCCCGCCCAATGGGCGCGCTGGCGCTTGTACTTCGGTATCGCGATCGTCGGTGAGCGGACCGAGCCCCTCACCCTGACGGGTGAGGGGGAACGTGACGGCGTCCGGGTGACGGTGGTGGCCCTCAGCGCCTCCGCGGTGCCGCCGGAGCCGACGACGGGCGAGGAGACGCGTCGGTTCCGGATCGGCGAGACCCTGTACGACCTGGCCTTACCGATGCGGGACAGGTGCGGGGGCGTCTGGTACTTCGAGGGCCGCCGAAGCAGCGACGGCATGCCCCTGGTGTCCCTCGACGGTCGGCCCGAGCGGTGCTCCCTCGCCAACGTGGCCGCGTACCTGGGGCCGTTGGCGCCGGTGCGGCCCGACGGCGACGGCACGGTCTGCGGCCCGACGGGGATCCTGTCGGCCCTGCCGGTATCGCACGTGCTCCCGAACGCGGCCGTACCGCGGACGTCGGCGGACGTTCCGGACCTGTGGGCGAGGGTGGACATGTCGGAGGCAGGCACGCGGCCGGACGTGTCGCGACCACGGGTGACGATGCCGGCCCTGCCGGACCCGCGGACCGCCTCGGATCCGCCGGAACAAGCACAGGGACAGGAACAAGCACGGGGACAGGAACAGGCGCGGGAGCCGGTGGGGCCGCCGCACCGGCCGGCCTGGGCGGAACCGTTCGGGCCGCTCGTACCGTCGGCGCCGTCGGCCGGTCCGGCGGGGTCCGTCCGATGAGCGCCGGTCGGTCGAGGGGGCCGACCGGCGCCCGGGGAACGACGGACGGGGGGACCCGGGCATGGGAGTCGCGTGCCGCCTGCCGGCACCAGGACGCGGATCTGTGGTTCTCCCGCCGGTCCTCGGCCCGTGCCGTGGCCATCTGCGCGACCTGTCCCGTGCTGGCCCACTGCAGGGCCGCCGTGCTCGTACGCGAGAAGGGACTGCCCGCCTGTCATCGCGAAGGTGTCATCGCCGGCCTGACCGGCCCGCAGCGCCATGCCCTGGAGCGTCAGACGGACCGGTCGAGGCCGGGGCCGCCCGCCGATCCCGAGGCGCCCCGCGCGCGGGGCGGGGTGCCCCGAGGGCAGCTCGCCCCGTGCGGGACCCGGGCGGCCTACCAACGGCACCTGCGTCTGCGGGAGCCCGTCGACGAGGCCTGCCGTCTGGCCAACGCGCGCAGCGCCGGCCGATACCGCCGCACCGGCTCCACCCGCGGCCGCGACGAAGCCGCCACGGGCCGCGACCGCCTGTGGGGCAGAGCCGGGACATCCGATGGCCTGCCCCGGAAGTGACCCTCGTTCACCGCCACCGGAGGACTTCATGTCCGTACCCTCGCCGGGCCGTCCGCCCGAAGAGCCCCTGTCCGACGGCTCCCGGAACCGCCACTCCCGAGCCTCTCGTCCCCTCGGTCGCCTGGCCGCCCTTCGCCGTCTCTTCAGGCCGCGGGATCGCGCTCCCCGGCCGGAGGCCGCGCCAGGGCACAGCCTCTCCCCGGACCTGGACGACTGCCGCCGGGAGCTGGCCCGCTGGCAGCGCCATGCCGACTCCTTCGAGCGGGAGCTGACCCGCGTCTCCTTCGAACGCGCGCACCTCCTCGCCTGGCTGGCGGCGCTGCATCCGTCGAGCGCGGTCGTCACGCCGGCCGCCGGCGCCGGCCCGGACGGCACGCACCTGCTGCGGCTCATGGCGGGCGGCCGGCAGTTGTCCTGGCGCCTTCTTCCCAGGGACATCCCGCTGTTCGCACACGTCCCGTACGCGGAGCGCGCCACGGGCCACGGGCAGCGGGACGGCCCCACCGTGATGGAACAGGCCGCCCACATCCGCAGTCACACCCGCCTGCTGGCCCTTGAGGGGACTCTCTTCGCCGGGCCCGCCGACAGGCGGCCGCAGGTGCGATCGACCGAGCACTGACACCGCACGGGACGGGCCTCGCGGCTCGCCCACGAAGCTCCGGTCGGCAGGCTCGGGAGGCACGTCGGCCGGACCCACAGCGCTCCCCTGCGGGGGACCTCCGGCAGGGGAGCGCTGTTCCGTCCACAGCCTGTGACCGGCACACGTGCCGCCGGGCGGTCCCACAGCTACGACCCTGCGGCGCCGCAACCGTGCAGCCCTGCCCCCGCTACAACCAGCTCGCGAACTCGAGCAGCAGCTCGGCGTCCCGCGTCCGCCCGACCCGACGGGCCCGGACGCCCGACTCCACGGCCCGGAACAGCGTCCAGCCGCGCAGCCGCTCCTGGTCCAGCTCCAGTGACTCCGCGAGCCGCTTCACCCGGCGCCGGGTCGTCGTCGCCCCGGACGGCGAGGCGATCAGGTCCTCCACCCGGTCGCGGACCAGCCGGGCCAGGTCGAAGGCGCACTCGCCGACCACCGGATCCGGCCCCACCGCCAGCCACGGCATCCGCTCACCCGCCAGCACCTTGCTCTGCCGGAACGTGCCGTGCAGCAGCCGGTGCTCGGGCGGGCCCGCCAGCAGCTCCGCGCGGGCGGCGAGCGCCGCGTCCACCAGGGCGGCCACCTCGGGCTCCGCCTCGGCGCTCGCCCGCATCGCCTGCGCCTGCCGCCCGGTCCGGTCGGCCACGGACTCGAAGGAGTGGCCCTCCGGTGGTTGCACCCACAGCCGCCGCAACGTCCCCGCCGCCTCCAGCAGGGCCTTCGCCTCCGCCAGCGACCGCACCGACACATCGGGATGCAGGCGCTCGAGCAGCAGTGCTCCCGCCGTCTGCGGCTCTTCCAGCAGCTGGACGGCGCCCAGTCCGTCCCAGTGCGCCAGCGCGGCCCGCTCCGCCTGCGGCCGGAACCGGGGCGGGGCCAGCTTCAGCACGGCGGGTGTCCCGTCCGCGCGCCGCACGAGCACGACCATGCTGGTCCGGCCGCCCGGCACCTGCACCCGATCGACCGTCAACTCGCGCAGGGCGACGGCCTGTCGGGCCGTCTCCGGCAGCTTCTCCAACCAGCCGTCACCGTCCGGTGCCGTCTCACCGAGCGCCCTGACCAGACGCTGCGGCGGTTCGAAAGCCATGCGCGAGTCGTTTCCTTCCTGCTTCGGGTCAAGCCGCCGGCGTGCCCGAGGGCGCTGCCGCCGCCGGAGGCGTGGCCGCTGCCGGTACGGACGCGGAGCCCGTGGCCGGATCCGTACCGGTCCGCTCGGCGAGACCAGGGAAGGCTACGCTCCCGCCGCGCCAGCGCACCGCACGGACCGCCGCGTCCCGCAGCGCGCCCGCGGCCTCCCGGCGCCGTGCGTCCCCGGCTGCCCGCACCAGGTCGGAGTACACCCCGGCCACGCGCTCCTCCAGCTCGGTCGCGAGCCGGACCGCCGCCGCGGAGTCCGGCACCCGGAACGGCAGCGCGTATCCGGCGCTCGCGGCGACCGGCTCGGCCCCCAGGTCGCGCACCTCGCGCACCAGCGCGTCCCGGCGCGCCCGGTGCGCGTCGTAGGCCGCCCGTGCCTCGGCGCTCCGTACCTCGCCGATCCGCCCGCCGACGACCCCGTACCCGTACACGGCGGCGTGTTCGGCGGCCAGCGCCGCCTGGAGTGCCGTCAGCTCCGCGTCCGTGGCCTCACTCATCGCGTCCCCTCCGTCAGCAGATAGGCGTGGGCCGCGCCGGCCGCCGCCACCGAGGCCAGCAACCGGGCCAGCTCGCCCGGCACGTCCGGCAGCTCCGTCGCCCTGCGGTCGGCGAGCGCCCGCTCCGCCGCGGCCAGACCGGCGAGCGCGTCCGTGTCGGTGATCGGCACGGCGGAGGGCACTGCCGAGGGATCGGCCGGCGGAACCGGGGCGGAGCTCGTCGAGGAAGCCGTAGGGGAGGTGGGGGAGCCGGTGGCGGGACCGGTGGCGGAGGGGGACGCCTTCGCGGCGCCTCCGAACGCCTCCACGTGCCGGACGACCTCGGCCCGCAGCGGCCCCAGCCGCCCCGCCAGCGCCGGATGGACGGCGAGCACGGCGTCGTACCGCGCCACCAGCTCGCCGCTCTCCCGGGCCGCACGCGCGCGTGCGGCCTCGGAGACCGACGGGCTGTCGCCCGCGCTCTCCTCGGACTCCTCCGCACCGGACGAGCAGCCCACGAGCAGCACCGCTCCCGCGGCCGACGCGAGCAGGGATCTTCTGCGCGGCCCCGAGGGGGTTCGCGAGGGGAGGGGCAACGGCACGGCAGGCGTCCTCGGGGAACTCGTACGGAACTGGCGTCCTGGTGGGCGGCGGGCCCGTGATCACCGTACCCGCGCGGCCGCCCCGTACCACTCAGCGGCACCGGCCCACGAGGGTCCGCCACCCTCCGTGCACAGGTGGACGGCAACACACCTTGCGACCGGATACCCTTTGACCAGACACGAGCCCCATCCCACAACAGCACACGCGGCCGAGGAGTCACCCGGATGAGCACCACCCAGAGCGAGAGGCTGCGAGAGCTCCTGGAACCGCTCGTCGCCTCCCAGGGACTGGATCTCGAAGAGATCGCCGTGGACTCCGTCGGACGCAAGCGGGTGCTGAGCGTCGTCGTCGACTCCGACTCCGGAGCGGACCTGGACCAGATCGCCGATGTGAGCCGCGCGCTCTCGGCGAAGCTCGACGAGACGGACGCGATGGGCGAGGGCGAGTACACCCTCGAGGTCGGCACCCCGGGCGCGGAGCGCGCCCTCACCGAGCACCGCCACTACGTACGTGCCGTCGACCGGCTGGTGCGGTTCCAGCTGACCGAGGGCGGCGAGCTGGTCGCCCGGATCCTGACGGTCGACGACGAGGGACTCGATCTCGAGGTCCCCGGCGTGAAGGGCCGCAAGGCCACCACCCGCAGACTCCCCTTCGGCGACATCGACAAGGCCCGCGTGCAGGTCGAGTTCAACCGCAAGGACAAGAGCGACCAGCACGCCAAGAACGAGAACGACGAGAACGAGATGGAAGAGGAGGCGTAGCCGTGGACATCGACATGAGTGCCCTGCGGGGCTTGGTGCGGGAGAAGGAGATCTCCTTCGACCTGCTGGTCGAGGCGATCGAGTCGGCCCTCCTCATCGCCTACCACCGCACCGAGGGAAGCCGCCGTCACGCGCGCGTGGAGCTCAACCGGGAGACCGGACATGTGACCGTGTGGGCGAAGGAGGACCCCGAGGACCTCGAGGAGGGGCAGGAGCCCCGCCCGTTCGACGACACCCCGTCCGACTTCGGCCGGATCGCCGCCACGACGGCCAAGCAGGTGATCCTCCAGCGTCTGCGCGACGCCGAGGACGACGCGACGCTCGGCGAGTACGCCGGCCGTGAGGGTGACATCGTCACCGGCGTGGTCCAGCAGGGCCGTGACCCGAAGAACGTGCTCGTGGACATCGGCAAGCTGGAGGCCATCCTGCCGGTGCAGGAGCAGGTCCCCGGCGAGACGTATCCGCACGGCATGCGCCTGCGGTCGTACGTCGTCCGGGTGGCGAAGGGCATGCGCGGCCCGTCCGTGACGCTCTCCCGCACCCACCCCAATCTGGTGAAGAAGCTCTTCGCCCTGGAGGTGCCGGAGATCGCCGACGGTTCGGTCGAGATCGCCGCCATCGCACGTGAGGCCGGTCACCGTACGAAGATCGCCGTCAGGTCCACCCGTTCGGGTCTGAACGCCAAGGGCGCCTGCATCGGCCCCATGGGCGGCCGGGTGCGCAACGTGATGGGCGAGCTGAACGGCGAGAAGATCGACATCGTCGACTGGTCGGACGACCCGGCCGAGATGGTGGCGAACGCGCTGTCCCCGGCCCGGGTCTCCAAGGTCGAGGTCGTCGACCTCGCGGCCCGCTCCGCGCGGGTGACGGTGCCGGACTACCAGCTGTCGCTGGCGATCGGCAAGGAAGGGCAGAACGCCCGGCTCGCCGCCCGGCTGACCGGCTGGCGCATCGACATCCGACCGGACGTCGAACAGCCCACCGAGTAGCCCGGCGGGTACGTCACCTGCCAGGTCACCCGGCAGCGCCGAGCGGCGGGGGAATAGATCTCGGCCTGCCGGGGCTCAGATCACGACAGATGTAACGCGGCAACTGTTCGAATCCTGACCCAAAGGGGTGAGGTCGCCGCGGGGAGGTAGACTTAAGAGTGTCTGGCCGGACGCACACCGGAGCATGCCCTGAACGCACCTGTGTGGGGTGCCGGGAGCGGGCGGCCAAGACGGAGCTGCTGCGCATCGTGGCGATCAAGGACGCATGCGTCCCCGATCCACGCGGTACGCTGCCCGGCCGGGGTGCGTATCTGCATCCCGCCCCGGTCTGTCTCGACCAGGCGGTACGCCGCCGGGCGTTCACGAGGGCGTTGCGAGCCCCGGGAGCGCTCGACACAAAGGCGTTGCGCCAGTACGTCGAGCAGACGACCGTTGCCGAACAGGCAACACCGTAAGAAGGCGTCGCACGGAACCTCCGTGCGGCTCTGGTACCCCGCGAGTTGGAAGTAGGTCGAGATTGCGATGAGCACTCGATGAGCACGCGATGAGTACGCCCATGAAGTAGCGACGGTCCGGACACACCCGGACCTAAAAGGAGCGAAGTGGCTAAGGTCCGGGTATACGAACTCGCCAAGGAGTTCGGGGTTGAGAGCAAGGCCGTCATGGCCAAGCTCCAGGAACTCGGTGAATTCGTCCGTTCGGCGTCTTCGACCATCGAAGCGCCCGTTGTCCGCAAGTTGACAGATGCCTTCCAGGGCGGCGGCAAGCCCGCCCCGCGCAAGGCTGCCCCCAGGCCCGGCGCGCCCTCCCCGGCGCAGGCGGCCCGTCCGGGCCCGGCCGCACCTCGGCCGGCCGCCCCCAAGCCTCCCGCGGCGCAGACGCCCGCGGCTCCGGCGGCTCCCGCCGCCCCGGCCGCCTCGTCGGCCCCCGCGCCGGCGGCCTCCGGTCCGCGTCCGGGCCCCAAGCCCGCCCCGCGTCCGGCCCCGGCCGCCCCGGAGTTCACCGCTCCGCCGGCTGCTCCGGCCGCCCCCGCCGCTCCGGCCCAGTCGTCCGGCCCGCGGCCGGCCTCGCAGGGCCCGCGCCCCGGCGCGCCGCGCCCCGCCGGCCGTCCCGCGCCCGGTCAGGACCGCGGTGACCGTGGCGACCGCGGCGATCGTGGTGACCGCGGCCAGCGTCCGGCCGCCGCCCAGGGGCAGCGCCCCGGTGGCGCCGGTGCCCCGCGTCCGGGCGGTGCCCGTCCCTCGGGTCCGCGTCCGGGCAACAACCCCTTCACCTCCGGCGGCAACGCCGGTATGGCGCGCCCGCAGGCGCCCCGTCCGCAGGGCGCCCCGCGTCCCGGCGGCCCCGGTGGCGCTCCCGGCGCCGGTCCCCGTCCGCAGGGCCCCGGTGGCCAGGGCGGCGGTCCTCGTCCGCAGTCTCCGGGCGGCTCCCGTCCGTCTCCGGGCGGCATGCCCCGCCCGCAGGGCGCAGGCCCCGGCGGTCCGCGTCCCGGCGGCGGTCCCCGTCCCAATCCCGGCATGATGCCGCAGCGTCCCGCTGCCGGCCCGCGTCCCGGCGGTGGCCCCGGCGGCCGCGGTCCGGGTGGCGGCGGCGGTGCGGGTCGTCCCGGCGGCGGCGGTCGTCCCGGTGGCGGCGGCTTCGCAGGTCGTCCGGCCGGTCCCGGTGGCGGCGCCCGTCCCGGTGGCGGCGGCGGTTTCGCCGGTCGTCCCGGTGGCGGTGGCCCCGGCGGTGGCGGCGGCTTCGGTGGCGGCGGTGGCCGTCCCGGATTCGGCGGTCGTCCCGGCGGTCCCGGTGGTCGTGGTGGCACGCAGGGCGCCTTCGGTCGTCCCGGCGGTCCCGCGCGTCGCGGTCGCAAGTCGAAGCGTCAGAGGCGCCAGGAGTACGAGGCCATGCAGGCCCCGTCGGTCGGCGGCGTGATGCTGCCTCGCGGCAACGGACAGTCCGTCCGCCTGTCGCGCGGTGCGTCGCTCACCGACTTCGCCGAGAAGATCGGCGCCAACCCGGCGTCGCTCGTCGGCGTGATGATGAACCTCGGCGAGATGGTCACTGCCACGCAGTCCGTCTCCGACGAGACGCTGAAGCTCCTCGCGGACGAGATGAACTTCGTCCTCGAGATCGTCAGCCCCGAGGAGGAGGACCGCGAGCTGCTCGAGTCCTTCGACATCGAGTTCGGCGAGGACGAGGGTGGCGAGGAGTTCCTCGTCGCGCGTCCGCCGGTCGTGACCGTCATGGGTCACGTCGACCACGGTAAGACCCGACTGCTCGACACCATCCGCAAGACGAACGTCATCGCGGGCGAGGCCGGCGGCATCACGCAGCACATCGGTGCGTACCAGGTCGCCACCGAGGTCAACGGTGAAGAGCGCAGGATCACCTTCATCGACACCCCGGGTCACGAGGCGTTCACCGCCATGCGTGCCCGCGGTGCCAAGTCGACCGACATCGCGATCCTCGTGGTGGCGGCCAACGACGGTGTGATGCCCCAGACGATCGAGGCGCTGAACCACGCCAAGGCGGCCGACGTGCCGATCGTGGTCGCGGTCAACAAGATCGACGTCGAGGGCGCGGACCCGACCAAGGTGCGCGGTCAGCTCACCGAGTTCGGTCTGGTGGCCGAGGAGTACGGCGGCGACACGATGTTCGTCGACATCTCCGCCAAGCAGGGCCTCAACATCGAGAGCCTGCTGGAGGCCGTGGTCCTGACCGCGGACGCCTCGCTCGACCTGCGGGCCAACCCGGAGCAGGACGCGCAGGGCATCGCGATCGAGTCCCACCTCGACCGCGGCCGCGGCGCCGTCGCGACCGTCCTGGTCCAGCGAGGCACCCTGCGGGTCGGCGACACCATGGTGGTCGGCGACGCGTACGGCCGTGTCCGCGCGATGCTCGACGACAAGGGCGAGAACGTGGAAGAGGCGGGTCCCTCGACTCCGGTCCTCGTCCTCGGTCTCACCAACGTCCCGGGCGCCGGCGACAACTTCCTCGTCGTCGACGAGGACCGCACGGCCCGTCAGATCGCCGAGAAGCGCGCGGCGCGTGAGCGCAACGCCAACTTCGCCCGGCGTGGAGTCCGGTTCTCCCTGGAGAACCTGGACGAGGCGCTCAAGGCCGGTCTGGTGCAGGAACTCAACCTCATCATCAAGGGCGACGCGTCCGGTTCGGTGGAGGCTCTCGAGTCCTCGCTGCTCCAGCTCGACGTCGGCGAAGAGGTCGACATCCGCGTCCTGCACCGCGGTGTGGGTGCGGTCACCGAGTCGGACATCGACCTGGCGACCGGCTCCGACGCCATCGTCATCGGCTTCAACGTCCGTGCGGCCGGTCGTGCCGCGCAGATGGCGGAGCGCGAGGGCGTCGACGTCCGGTACTACTCGGTGATCTACCAGGCCATCGAGGAGATCGAGGCGGCCCTGAAGGGCATGCTGAAGCCGGAGTACGAGGAGGTCGAGCTCGGCACGGCGGAGATCCGCGAGGTCTTCAAGTCGTCCAAGCTGGGCAACATCGCCGGTGTCCTGGTCCGCTCGGGCGAGGTCAAGCGCAACACCAAGGCGCGCCTCATCCGCGACGGCAAGGTCATCGCGGAGAGCCTCACCATCTCCGGGCTGCGTCGCTTCAAGGACGACGTCACCGAGATCCGCGAAGGCTTCGAGGGCGGTATCAACCTCGGAAACTTCAACGACATCAAGATCGACGACGTCATCGCGACGTACGAGATGCGGGAGAAGCCGAGGGCGTAAGCGCCCAAGGTCCGTACCGGCCGGCGGGGGATCGCTCCCCGTCGGCCGGTACGGCGTCCGGCGGACGCATGAGCGAGGTAAAACCCCGTCGAGCCACCGCCCGGATCGTTGTACCGTTCGTGATGTCCCTGTGCCATGGACGGCAGGGCCATCGATCCCGTACCGGCGGGTGAACCGGTTACACACATGTACGTGGGGACTCTGTCCTTCGACCTCCTCCTCGGCGACGTACGGTCGCTGAAGGAGAAGCGCTCCGTCGTCCGTCCGATCGTCGCCGAGCTCCAGCGCAAGTACGCGGTGAGCGCGGCCGAGGTGGACGACCAGGACCTCCACCGCAGGACCAGGATCGGTCTCGCCGTGGTCTCCGGTGACGCCGAGCATCTGACCGATGTTCTGGACCGGTGCGAACGGCTGGTCGCCGCCCGCCCGGAAGTGGAGCTGCTGTCGGTCAGACGCCGCTTCCACGGCGAAGACGACTGACCGACCACAGAACGCAAGCGAAGAAGAAAGAACGGGAGACGGACCAGTGGCCGACAACGCGCGTGCCAAGAGGCTGGCGGACCTCATCCAGCAGGTGGTGGCCCAGAAGCTGCAGCGCGGGATCAAGGACCCGCGGCTCGGCTCCCACGTCACCATCACGGACACCCGGGTGACGGGTGACCTCAGGGAGGCGACGGTCTTCTACACGGTGTACGGGGACGACGAGGAGCGGGCGGCCGCGGCCGCCGGGCTGGAGAGCGCCAAGGGCATCCTGCGCTCCGAGGTGGGCCGTGCGGCGGGCGTGAAGTTCACGCCGACACTGGCCTTCGTCGCCGACGCCCTGCCGGACAACGCCCGCACCATCGACGACCTCCTCGACAAGGCGCGTGCCGCCGACGAGAAGGTCCGCGAGGTGTCCGCGGGTGCCGGGTACGCCGGCGATGCCGACCCGTACAAGAAGCCCGGTGACGAGGACGAGACGGACGACTCCGCCTGATGAACGGCAAGCAGACCCCGCCCGACGGCCTTGTCATCGTCGACAAGCCGTCGGGCTTCACTTCGCACGACGTCGTGGCCAAGATGCGCGGGATCGCCAAGACCCGCCGCGTGGGCCACGCCGGCACGCTCGACCCGATGGCGACGGGCGTCCTCGTCCTCGGCATCGAGAGGGCGACGAAACTCCTCGGGCACCTGGCGCTCACCGAGAAGGAGTACCTGGGCACGGTCCGGCTGGGCCAGACGACCCTGACCGATGACGCGGAGGGCGAGATCACGGGGTCCACGGACGCCTCGAAGGTCACCCGGGACGCGATCGACGCGGGCGTCGCCAAGCTGAGCGGCGACATCATGCAGGTGCCGTCCAAGGTCAGCGCCATCAAGATCAACGGCGTCCGCTCCTACAAGCGGGCCCGCGACGGCGAGGACTTCGAGATCCCGGCCCGCCCGGTCACCGTCTCGTCCTTCTCCGTGTACGACGTCCGTGACGCGGTCGCCGAGGACGGCACCCCGGTCCTGGACCTGGTCGTGTCCGTCGTCTGCTCCTCCGGCACCTACATCCGGGCCCTCGCCCGCGACCTGGGCGCCGACCTCGGCGTCGGCGGCCACCTCACCGCCCTGCGCCGCACCCGCGTCGGCCCCTACAAGCTGGACTCGGCGAAGACGCTCGACCAGCTCCAGCAGGAGCTGGGCGTGATGCCGATCGCCGAGGCGGCCACCGCCGCGTTCCCCCGCTGGAACGTGGACGCCAAGCGGGCCCAGCTGCTCACCAACGGCGTACGCCTGGAGATGCCCGACGCGTACGTCGGCGCGGGCGCCGTGGCCGTCTTCGACCCCGAGGGCCGGTTCCTGGCCCTGGTCGAGGAGCAGAAGGGCAAGGCGAAGAGCCTGGCCGTGTTCGGCTGAGCGGCTTCTGGAGCGTCTCCTGGTGCCCGTGGAGCGGCGAACACGGGGTTGTGCTGCGCCGCCGCTCCACGGTCCCCCCTCGGTTCCCCCACCCCTAGGGTGTATCCAGCGGCCCCCGTTCATTCACCCGTCCGGGCAGGCGCTCGGAGTGAATCCGGGGAGTGCAGGGGGGCGCGTTCGCTCCGTTATCTGTCCCGCTGATCATCCCGCCCCTACCGTCGGACCCAGGGCACGCGGGCGCGGCGGGAGGTACGACGATGGCGGGACGAGGCCCGCGGACACCGCGGCACGACTCCCTGGGGGGCGCGACGCGGAACCGCCCGGCGGATCCCCCGGGCCCCCCGGATCCCATGGCTCTTCCGGACGACCCGGATCCCCGGGGCGCGGACGGCGCCCCGGACTTCGCCCCCGGTGTCGACGCCGACGGCTCGCTCGTCCGGATCCGCGACCTCGCCGGCCGGCCGCGCGGCACCGGGTTCGTCGCCGACCACCACGGCACGGTCGTCACCAGCCACGAGGCCGTCGACGGCCTGTCCCGGCTCGTCCTGTACGCCGCCGGCGACCGCAGCTGCGTCGTGACCGACGACGCGGTCACCCCGCTGCCGGAACTCGACCTGGCTCTCGTCCGCACCGAGGGCCTCGGCGGGGTCCCGCTGCCGGTGACCGTGCGGGACGGCGTCGAGGCCGGCCGGTACGTCCGGCTGGCCGCAGGCTGCTGGCGCGAGGCGCGGGTGCTGGCCGAGACGTCCGCGACGTACACGGCGACGGACCGCTTCCACCTCCTCGACGACGCTCTGGAGCTGGCGATCGGCACGGCGGGCCGGGACGCGCTGCGGCTCGGCGGTGGCGCGGCCGGGGGACCGGTCCTCGACGCGGAGACCGGCGCGGTCGTCGCCGTCCTCGGCACCGCGCTCCAGTCCGGCCACCGCGACGTCGGCTTCGCGGTGCCGCTGCGACCCCGGGTGCCCAGGGCCGACGCCATTCCGACGATCGACGACCTTCCGCCGGCCGGCGACAGGCCGACGGCCGACGACAACTCCGCCGGGACGCCGCCGGGCGACCACGCGACGTTCACGGGAGCGGGAGCGGGAGCGGACGCGGATGCTGGTGCGGGTGTCACTCGCCGTGCTGGCGGACGTGATGAAGGTGGCGGTGCTGCGGGGACGGGGGCCGGGGTGTGGGCGGTCGGGGGCGGGGCGGGGGTTGCGGCCGGCGGTCCGCTGGCCGAGCTGCTCGCGCGTAACGCGGCCACCGTGCCCGCCTACGGCGCCGACCTCAACCTGGCCGGTCTCCTCGAACTCACCGCCACGTCGGTCGGCTCGGACGGCCCGCCCGGAGCGCTGTCCGGCCACTTCGGCCACACCACGACCGGCTCGCTCGCAGCCGCCGCGGAACCGATCGAACGCGCCTTCCCGGCAAGGGAGTTCGCCGTCTTCGCGACGAGCCCGGCAGCCGTTCTCGGCCTCGTCGGCGCACCGGGCAGCGGCCGTACGACGGAACTCGCCGCCCTCGCCGCGCGCCGCGACCGGGGTGCGCGACCGGCCCCCACCCTGTGGCTGCGCGGCGCCGACCTGCTGGCCGGGGACGACTCCCTCGCCGACGCGGCCCGCCGTGCACTGAACCGCGCGGCACGCATCGTGGCGGCCTCGGGTCCGGGCCCGGCAGCGGTTCCGGGGCGGGGGCCGGGGGCCGTTCCGGCCGGGCTGTCCGGGGCGGCCGGTACGTCCGGGGCGGCCGGCCCCTGCGGCCTCGGTGATGTGACGCCCGAGCGGCTCGCCCACCTCGCCCGGGCCGTCGGGCGCCCCCTGCTGCTGCTTCTCGACGGGCCCGAGGAGATGCCCCCGGTCCTCGCGCACCGGCTCGCCGAGTGGACCGAGGGCACGGCCGAATGGCTGCGGGAGACGGGCACGCGGCTGGTGGTGGCGTGCCGGGGGGAGTACTGGGAACGGGCCGGCGCGGAGTTCCCGCCGGAGCTGCTGTACGGGGCCACGGCGGCCGGGGACCCGCTCCCGCCGTGCGTCCGCCTCGGCGATCTCACCCCCGACGAGGCGCGCGAGGCCCGCGTCCGCCACGCCCTGCCCGAGGGGGCCCTCGCCGCCCCCGACGACCGGCACCCCCTCACCCTCCGCCTCCTCTCCGAGGTCTGTGCCGCGCTCCCCGGTCCGCAGGCCCCGGCGCCCGTCGACCGCGACGACGTCCTGTCCGCGTACCTCGATCTGATGTGCCTGCGGGTGGCGGTGCGCCTCGCCGCCGAGAACGGGCTGCGCGGCACCGCCGTACGCCGTCTCGCGGCGAAGGTCTCCGGCCAGGTGCACGAGGCCGCCCGCCGCAGCCTCGGGCCCGGCCAGGGCGAACTGGACCGGGCGTCGTTCGAGGCGGTGTTCCCCTGGGGCCAGGCGCCGGCCCGCCTCGGTGGCGGTGCGGGCTGGGCGTCCGCCGTGCTCACCGAGCGCCTCCTCGTGCCCGCGGGCCGCGGTTACCGCTTCGCTCACGAGGAACTCGCCGACTGGATCCAGGGAATCCACCTCGACCTGGACGAGGCACTGCTCGCCCTGGTGCACCGCCGGCGCGCGCCCGACGGGGGACATCCGCTGCCCGTCCCGCACCACCGGGTCGGTCCCGTCGTCCAGGCCCTGCTGCTTCTCGCCCGCCAACAGGGGCCGCACCGACTCGCGCTACGGCTGCGGGAGTTGGTCCACGCCCTGGACGCCGACCCGGAGTCGTGGTGGGCCGCCCGGCTGCTCACCGAGACCCTGCTGGGCGTCCGGGACGCGACGCCGTACACGGGCGTCCTGCGTCTGCTGGCGGACCTGATCGGCGCGGGGGCCCAGACGCACGGCCGGTTCGTGGACTTCGGCCCCGCGTTCTGGACCGGGCTCGCCCTCCCCGCCGACGCCCGGCTCGACCTGCTGCGCCGTCTGGTCCTCGCCGACGGCGCCCCGCACGACGCGGACGCGCCCCGCTACCTCGACGCCGTCGCCCGGCTCCTCGCCGCCGACCCCGCCGCCGTACAGCCGTGCCTCACCCACTGGTTCGACGACGAGCGGCCGCTGCCCGCGACCCCGCACGCCACCGTGGCGACGGCGGCGCAGGCGCTGCTGCACACCCACCGGTACCGGGCGCTGGACGACCTCACGGAGGCCCTCGTCGACTGCGCGCACCCCCGCGCCGACGAACTGCTCGCCGTACTGGCGGAGGAGGAGCCGTCCGCGCTGTGCCGGGCCGTCGACCGCTGGTCGCACGACGAGCGGCCGCCCCGGCGGGTCGCGGCGATGACGTACGGCCTGCGCGTCGCCCCGCACATCCGGACGGAGGCCGACCACCGGCTGCTGCGCTACGCGGCCCTCGTCCTGCTGGCGCGCCCCGCCGACCACGCCCTGCACGGTGGCGCGCTCGCGCTCCTCGTCCGGGACCCCGAGACCCGCTCCCGTTACCTGCCGCAGGCGCTGGAGCGGTTCACGGCGGGGGACCCGCAGCTGCCGCCGAGCGCGCTGCTCGCCGCCCTGGGCACCCACCCCGAGCCGGTCCTGGACGCCTTCCGGTCCCGCCTGCGCGGGCCCGACCGCGCGGACACCCGCGGCGTCCTGCGCGCCCTCGCCGACGTCACCACGCCCGCCCTGGCCCAGCGGGTCGCCGCCCTCGTCCGGGAGGCGGTGGAGCGCCGGCCGGAGGCCGCCGGGCAGGTGGCCGCGTACGTCGACCGGCGCCTCGACCACGGCCCCGCCGCCCGGGCCGTCCTCCTGCCGCTGGTCACGGGACTGCTGGACGGCGGCGGGCCCGAACAGGTGCGGGCCGCGCTGGCCGGTGTACTGGCCGCCCCGGGAGCCCCGGAGTCGCGCCCGCTGCGTGACGAACTGCTGGAGCACCTCCTCGTCCACGAACGCTCCCCGGAGGTCCTGGACGCCGTACTGCACGGGGCCGCCGGGCGCGGCGGCGAGGACCTGCGGGCGCTCGTCCACCGCACCGGCCTGCTCCTGGTCCGCACCCCCGACGGCGCGACCCGCTTCGACCGCGGTCTGGTAGAGCTGGCCCGGCATGTCCCGGGCTTCGCCGCGCGGGTGGTGGACTGGCTCACGGACGCGCCGGGGGAGTGGGCGGTGGTGGTCGGACCCAGCGCCCGCCGGACGATCGAGAACCTCGCGGGGGCCCGGGTGCCCGCGTGACGCGCCGCCCGGGGGCCCGACCCCTGCGCCCCGACTTCCGTGCCCCGACTTCCGTCCCGACTCCTGTGGTCGGACTCACGTGGGTCGGGTCACAGCCCCCATGCCGATGCGGGCCGGGAGCACCCGGCATGGCACCCTTAGTCCTGCGTAAGAGGCAATGACAGATACGGACACGGGTTCGAGGAGCGGTCACAGTGCAGCGCTGGCGTGGCTTGGAGGACATCCCCGAGGACTGGGGACGCAGCGTCGTCACCATCGGGTCCTACGACGGGGTGCACCGCGGGCACCAGCTGATCATCCGGCACGCCGTGGACCGGGCCCGTGAACTGGGCGTTCCCGCCGTCGTCGTCACCTTCGACCCGCACCCCAGCGAGGTCGTCCGGCCCGGCAGCCACCCGCCGCTGCTCGCCCCGCACCACCGGCGCGCCGAGCTGATGGCCGAACTGGGTGTGGACGCGTTGCTGATCCTTCCCTTCACCACGGAGTTCTCGAAGCTGTCCCCGGCGGACTTCGTGGTCAAGGTCCTGGTCGACAGGCTGCACGCCAAGGCGGTCGTCGAGGGTCCCAACTTCCGCTTCGGCCACAAGGCGGCGGGCAACGTCGAGTTCCTCACCGAGCAGGGCAAGGTCTACGACTTCGACGTCGAGGTCGTCGATCTGGTGCTGTGCGGTGAGGCGGGCGGCGGGCAGCCGTTCTCCTCGACGCTGACCCGGCGGCTGGTCGCCGAGGGCGATGTCGCGGGTGCCGGGGAGATCCTCGGCCGCCCGCACCGGGTGGAGGGGATCGTGGTGCGCGGGGCGCAGCGGGGACGGGAACTCGGCTTCCCGACCGCCAACGTCGAGACGCTGCCGCACACCGCGATCCCGGCGGACGGCGTCTACGCGGGCTGGCTGCACGCGAACGGCGAGGCGATGCCGGCCGCGATCTCCGTCGGCACCAACCCGCAGTTCGACGGCACCGAGCGCACGGTCGAGGCGTACGCCATCGACCGCGTCGGCCTCGACCTCTACGGCCTGCACGTCGCCGTCGACTTCCTCGCCTTCGTGCGCGGCCAGGCGAAGTTCGAGTCGCTGGACGGGCTGTTGGAGCAGATGGCCGAGGACGTGAAGCGCTGCAAGGAGCTGGTGGCGGCGCGCTAGCCGCCTCCCCGCCCCGGCAGGACCGACGAACGCCGAAGGGCGGCCGGTGTCCCAGGACACCGGCCGCCCTTCGGCGTTCTCACTGTGTCACTGCTGCGGAGGCTGCCCGGGCTGAGGGGCCTGCGGGTAGCCGTAGCCGGCCGGGGGATACCCCGGGTTCTGCTGCGGCGGCTGCGGCTGGGCGTACGGATCCTGCCCCGGCTGGGGTTGCGGCTGCGGATACGGCTGGCCCTGGGGCTGCCCCTGCTGCGGGGGGTACGGCTGCCCGGGGCCGGGCTGGGGCGCCTGCGGGTACGGCTGTCCCGGCTGCTGCTGCGGGTACGGCTGTCCGGGCACCGGCTGGCCCGGCGTCTGCTGGCCGGGCATCGGCGGGGCGGCCACCGGCGGCGGGTTGCCGTCGCTGGTCCACAGGCCCTGGCGCTGCTGGTGGCGGATGAAGTCCTCCGCCACCATCGCCGTGAGGTTGAAGTACGCCTCCCGGACCTTCGGCCGCATCATGTCGAGGTCGACCTCGGCGCCCGCGGCCAGGTGCTCGTCGAACGGCACGACGACGACACCGCGGCAGCGGGTCTCGAAGTGCGACACGATGTCGTCGACCTTGATCATCTTGCCGGTCTCGCGCACCCCGGAGATGACGGTGATGGAACGCGAGACGAGCTCGGCGTATCCGTGCGCGGACAGCCAGTCCAGCGTCGTGCTGGCGCTGCTCGCGCCGTCCACGGACGGCGTGGAGATGATGATGAGCTGGTCGGCGAGGTCGAGCACCCCGCGCATGGCGCTGTAGAGCAGACCGGTACCGGAGTCGGTGAGGATGATCGGGTACTGGTTGCCGAGCACGTCGATCGCGCGCCGGTAGTCCTCGTCGTTGAAGGTCGTGGACACGGCCGGGTCGACGTCGTTGGCGATGATCTCCAGGCCGGACGGCGCCTGGGAGGTGAACCGCCGGATGTCCATGTACGAGTTGAGGTACGGGATCGCCTGGACGAGGTCACGGATCGTCGCCCCGGTCTCGCGCCGCACCCGGCGGCCGAGCGTGCCGGCGTCCGGGTTGGCGTCGATCGCGAGGATCTTGTCCTGGCGTTCGGTGGCGAGGGTGGAGCCGAGCGCGGTGGTGGTCGTGGTCTTGCCCACGCCACCCTTGAGGCTGATGACGGCGATCCGGTAGCAGGACAGCACCGGCGTGCGGATCAGCTCCAGCTTGCGCTGCCGCTCGGCCTCCTCCTTCTTGCCGCCGAGCTTGAAGCGGGAGGGAGCGGCGGCGGGTCGCCCGCTCTTCGCCTTCTGCCTCTTGTTGTTGAGCAGCCGGTCGGAGGACAGCTCCACGGCGGCCGTGTAACCCAGCGGCGCCGCACCGGGGTTGACCGGCTGCCGCTGGTCGTGCTGGATCGGCTGCGGCCAGGCGGCCCCGGCCCGGGGGTCGACGGGCTGCTGGTGCTGCTGGGGCGGCTGCGGACCGTGTGAGGCGTCGGGACCGGGCGCGTACGGGGCATGCGGTGCCTGCGCGGCATGCGGTGCCTGGGGCTGGGGCTGGGGAGGCTGCCCGGGGAAGCCCTGAGGTGCGCCTTGGGGGGCTCCCTGCGGGAATCCCTGGGAGGCGGCCGCCGGGGGCTGCCCGTCCGCCTGTTGCGGGATGCCGGGCTGCGGGAAACCGGGGTGTGCCTGCGGCTGCGGCTGCGGCGCCTGCGGTGCCGGGGGCTGGGGGAAGCCGTAGCCACCGGGGGCGGCTGATGCGTCGGCGGGCTGAGGGAAGCCGTAGCCGGCGGGCGGCTGGGGTGCCGCAGGGGCGGGTTGCGGTGCGGGGGCGGGTGCTGCGGGTCCGGTGTTCTGGTGGGGGAAGCCGTAGGCGCCGGGGGCGGGAGGTGCGTCGGTGGGGTGGGGGAAGCCGTAGCCGGCGGGTGCGTGTGCGTCGGCGGGCGGCTGGGGTGCCGCAGGGGCCGGTTCCGGTGCGGGGGCGGAGGCCGGAGCGCCACCGGGGTGCGGGAAGCCGTAGCCCGGCTGTGGGGCGGGAGGCTGCTGGGCCGCCGCAGCGGGAGCGGGGGGCTGCGGGAAGCCGTAGCCCGGCCGGGGTGCGGCCGGGGTCGGCTCCGGGGCCGGCGGGTTCCAGCCGACCGGCGCGGGCGGAGCTGCCTGCGGCTGGACGGGCGGGTGAACGGGCGGCTGTTGGACGGGCGCCGCGGGAGCCTGCGCCGCGGCATCGGCGTGCTGCGGCTGGACCGGCCACTGGGCCGCCGGTGCGGGTGCCGCGGGCTGGTACGACGGCGGCAGCGGGGGCAGCTCGCCCTGCGGGGCCGGCGGAGGAGTCCAGGCGGGCTGCGCCGGGGGAGCCGGGGGAACGGCGTCCTGGGGCACGCCGCCCTGCGGCTCGGCGGGCTCGGCGGGCTCGGCGGGGACGGAGTCCGAGGGCTCCTCGCCGACGGAGTCGTTCTGCGGGGCCGCGTCCTCGGTGACGACGGCGCCCTCGGGCGCGGGTCCCGTCACCTCCTCGGCGTCCTGGAGCGCCGCATCGTCGCTCGCGGGAGCCTCGGGGGCGCCTTCACCCTCCGGCGCGGTGCCGTTTTCGTCGGCCGTCCGGTCGGTCGGGACCTCTGCCTCGGCTTCGGCA
Source organism: Streptomyces sp. NBC_00080 (assembly GCF_045041255.1). NCBI lineage: Bacteria > Bacillati > Actinomycetota > Actinomycetes > Kitasatosporales > Streptomycetaceae > Streptomyces > Streptomyces sp. NBC_00080. The sequence continues at coordinate 2,761,428 of NZ_CP108235.1, read as the reverse complement.
CCCGCGTCGGCGCCGGCCTCGGCGGCAGCGGCCGTAGCCTCGTTGCCGTCCGATACGCCCGCGTCGGCGGATGCGTCCGCCGGATCCGCGGCCTCGGACGGCACAGAGCCGGGCGAGGGGGATTCGGCGGCCTCGGCCTCCGGCTCCGCGGGTGTCCCGGGCTCGGGCTGTACGGCGGCGGCGTGCTCAGCGATCTCCCGCTTGAGGGCGGCCGCGGAGAAGCGCATGGTCGCACCGCTCTCCAGGTCCCCGTTTCCGGAACCGCGCTCCTCGTCACCCGCCGAAGCCCCCGGGGCTCCCCACTGGGCTTCGGCCTGCTGCTGGTGAGGCTGCGGTTGTGGCTCGAATCCGCTGCCCGCCGGAAGGCCCGGCACGGCGACCGACCCCGCGCCGTGAGGCACGGCGGGAGCCGCCGGAACGGGCGGGACGGGCGGGACAGGCGGAGCGGGTGGCGCCGGAGGAGCCACCGGAGTGACCGGTGCTCCCGGTGCGGCCAGGGGGAAGCCCCCGTCCGGCACGGGCGGTGCAGCCGGAGCGGACGGAGCTTCAGGCGTGGGCGCCGCCGGCGGCGCAGCCGGGGTGAACGGGGCCTCCGGTGCGGGTGCAGCCGGGGTGAACGGGGCCTGCGGCGTGGGCGCTGCCAGGTGCGAAGGTGGCGTGAACGGAGCGTCCGGCGCAGGCGGAGCGACCGGTGCTGCGGGCGTACCCGGCGCCCCCGCGCCGGCTTGCGCGCCTGCTGCCGGCCCGGGGGGCGCGCCGGGTGCCCCCCCGGGTCCCGCGCCGGGTGCCGGAGCCGGACCGGCGCCCGTGTTCTGCGTGTACCAAGCCGGCGGCGCGTAGTCGATGGTGAACTCGCCCGTCGCCTCGACGGCGGACTCCGCGTCGGGCTGGTCATCGCCGGGTGTGGCCCAGCCCCCGCGGATCCCGTCCCGATCGCTGCTCACAATTCCTCCTGGTTGGTCGAGCACCCTCATGCCGTGCCGGGGCGACCGTTCGCTTCTGTCGTCCTTGAGTGGTTCGAGGCCGTCTGACGTCGTCCGATGCGGCTTTCCCCCGGGAGACGCCGACGTCCACCCCATGGTTTCCGGCATCGCGCCCCGTACCAGCCTAATCATCAGACGGCCCACCTCGGCAGGCCCGCCCACTCCTCAGCACCAGTCCACCACGTCACGCACCCCCCGAAGAGGCCGCAAACGCACTTAAGGCCACTCGGAAAAACGCCCATAACGGCTGAAGTGCCCTACGGGTGAAGGGAGGTGAAAGGAGATGAGGTGAGGTGAAAGGAGATGAGGGGAGAAGCCGCCGCGTCAGTCCATCCGTCTCGGTGTGCCCAGCAGCCCGATCTCCGCATCCGTGGGTTGCGTCATCACGTACTGCCGGTCGCGGTCGGCGCACCACAGGGTGAACCCGTCGGCGAGCGTGGGCAGTGCCTCCACGTCCCCGCGGGGCAGCGACAACGCGCGGCCCAGTTCCGCGGCCTCGTCCGGCGAGATCCGCTGTACGCCGACCAGCCGCGCCTGCCGGACCAGCCGCGGGGCGACCGGACTGAGATACGGCAGCAGCGTCAGCACGGACTGCCAGGGCCCGGAGGTGACCCGGCCGCGCGGCGGACGCATCCCGCAGTCCCGCACCACCAGCACCGGCGTGCCCGCCGAAGCGCCCTGCGGAGGCACCCGGCCGACCTCGTACACGGCAAGTCCGTTCTGCCCGCCGCCCATCGCGTGCACCATCTGCACCCAGGCCTGCGGCCGCCCGGTCTCCACGGCCACCCGGGCCCCGGTGGCGGCCGTCCTCAGGGCGAGGACCTGCGCGGTCCACAGCCCGCCGATCAGGACGACGTCGTACGGCGTGGGCCGGTTGATCCCCAGCACGGCCGGCCGTCCCTCGGTGCCGACGCCGATGACGACACCGTCGTCCCCGATGGGCAGCGCGAGCGCGGCCAGTTGGTCCGCGGACACCGAGTGCCGTCCGTGCCGCGGCCCTCTCAGGCCGAAGCCGCTGCGCGGCGAGCGGCGTCCGGGCCGGCCGGCGGACGGCTCCGGTTCGCCGGAAGCGGAGGCTCCGCGTGTCGTCGTCGCCGTCATCGAGCACCTCCGAGCGGCAGCGTCGCGAGCATGCCGGGCACCTGCTCCCGGTCGAGACGGGCGAGTCCCGCGCCGGTGTGCCGGGCCGCGCCCTGCACCGCCCGCCGGGCCGCCACGAGTTCGTCGTCGCTGCGCCCCGTCACCCGGATGTGCCCGGACAGGGACACCTCCTGCCGGTCACCGCGCGCGAGGGTGACGCTGAACGTGGTGGCGAGCGCGGGAACGGCCGTGACCAGGGCGACGAACTGCGGGAGCGACGGGCCGTCGCCGCCCAGGGCGGGCCACCGGCGCAACCAGTACGTGGTGTGGCGGCGGTTGTCGCAGCGCCAGCTCCGGCTGGTCTCCTCCGTCCGCCGCTCCAGCGTCCCGGTCCGCCCGGCCTCCGCCGTCACCAGCGGGTTGGCACAGGCGGACGTGGCGAAGGCGGACGTCAGCTCCTCCTCGTCGAGGACGGTCGCCCGGAATCCGGCGCCGGTCAGCCGGCTCGCGAGGTGGTCCACCGCCCGTACGACGCATTTCTGCGCCCCGAGCGCACCGCCGCCGCGGACGGCCACGGCCTCCGGACACAGCTCCGGATCCAGCTTCAGGGCGATCCACGTGATGCGTACCGCCGGTGCCCCGGTCTGCTCCTGCAAGGGCGCGTAGTTGGCCACGGCCACGGACTGCGGGGGCAGGTGCAGAGCGGGCGCGGGCTGGGTGTGCAGCACGATCTGCGCGGACTCCAGCCGGATCCCGTCCACTTCGAGGGCGTCCCGTACCAGGGCGAGCGGCAGCGGCTGCCGGCCGCGCTCGGCCCGCATCGCGGTCGTGTCCGCCTCCACCTGAAGAACGGCGGTGACGAACGTGCCGTCCCCGACGATCCCCACGGGCCGCCGGTCACGGCCGCCGTACGCGTACGTCCGCAGCCCGGGATCGCATTCCACGGCGGGCCCGAACCCCGGTTCCGTCCCGGGCGGTATCTCCAGCCTCGCCGCCAGTCGGCGACGGGACTTCAGCTCCCGTGCCGTGGCCAGCCACTGCGGAAGCGAGCGGCCGCGGCGGCGAACGAAGGCGAGGGTCACCAGCAGGGCGGCGACGACCACCGCGGCCACCAGCGCCACGGGACCGCTCACCCAGCCGATGAGCAGCACGGCGGCCGCGATCTCCAGCAGGACGAGGCGTTGCAGGCGGAATGCCCCGCCCTGCCCCGCGCGCGTCCTGAGGTGCGGTGTGCCCGGTGCCGGCGACCCGTCGGGCCGCTCGGGCGGGCGCGGACCGGTCGGCGCGGAACCCCGCGTCCGCGACCGGCCGACGGAGCGCACGCCCGTTCCCGAAACCCTCACTCCGTCCCCCCGTTCCGCTCACGAACCGCCCGTGCTCCAGCACCGCACGGGGCACTCGACGGCCCGGGAACCCTACCCGCTCCTCAAGTCCCCATGGCTACCGGGCATAGTAGGTGGCCGCTCTGACATCGGAGACGGGGAGCCGGTCAACCGCGCTGCGGACCACGCGGATCGGCCGGAAATCGGGGAGAGACGGGCACAGATGGCATCTCGGCGGGACCAGCTCAACGCCTACACCTTCGCGAAGCGCCGCATGCTCGCGGCCTTTCTCCAGTCGTCGCCCGACGGCTCGGAGGAGGGGGCACCGCGGCCGTTGCGCTCGATCCTGCCCGGAATCGTCGTCGGGGTGCTCGTCATGGCCGTCTTCGGGGCGTGGGGCATGTTCAGACCGACCGCGCCGAAGGGCTGGGACACGCCCAACGCCAAGGTGATCGTCGCGAGCAAGTCGACCACCCGCTATGTGGTGCTGCGGACCGGCGACGAGGTCCAGCTGCACCCGGTCCTCAACATGGCCTCCGCGAAACTGCTCCTCGACGAGGGGCAGGGCCAGGTGGTGACCGTCTCGGAGTCCGTCCTCGACAGCGGCAAGATCCCGCACGGCGTCACCGTCGGCATCCCGTACGCCCCCGACCGGCTGCCCTCGGCGTCCGAGGCGGGCAAGGCGAAGCGGTGGGTGGTCTGCGAGCGGCCGAGCGCGGGGGGCGGGGACTCCGTCCAGAAGGCGGCGCTGGTCCTCGCCGCCCGAGAGAAGGACGCGACCGAGGGCGCGGGGCGTCTGCACGACGGCCAACTGCTCTATGTGGCGGACCCGGACGGCAGACGCTACGTCGTGGACGGGGGCGGCACGGCGTACCCGGTGGGCAAGGGCGACGAGTTGCTGCTGCGGGCGGTGGTCGGTTCCGGCCGGGAGCCCCAGCGGGTGTCGGCGGAGTGGCTGGCGACCCTGCACCAGGGCGATCCGATCACCTTCCCGGACGTCCCCGGACAGCCGGGCGACGCGGCCGGCGCACCGGGCCAGCTCGACACGTCGGCGGACCGGGTCGGCATGGTGCTCAAGGCGTTCGACAACAACACCGAGCAGTACTACGTGGTGTTGAGCGGCCGCGTCGCTCCCGTGTCCGCCTTCGTCGCCCAGCTGCTGCTGTTCAGCAAGGAGCTGGCGCCCCTCGGCCAGGCCGGGCACGCCCGCGAGCTGAGCCCCGGCGCGATCGTGCCGGGCGAGGCGTTCGGCACCGAGCACCGCTGGCCCAGCGGCGACCCGGAGCCGGTCAACGAGGCGTCGGGGGCCGCCGGGAGCCGCAGCACGATCTGCAACGTCCTGCGTGGCGTCGACTCCGGCTCGGGCGCCACGACCCTCAGCACCTGGGCCGGCACGGACTTCCCGGCCAAGCTGCCCACCGGCTCCTCCAGCGCCTATGTGACGCCGGGCTCCGGCCAGCTCTACCGCCAGTTCCAGGGTGAGGCGACCAAGGACGGCCCGGTCTTCCTCGTCACCGACACGGGCCTGCGCTACGTCCTGCAGTCCAACGGCGACAGCGCGACGGACGACGCGGGCATCGGCACCACCGCCGAACAGCGCGCACAGCAGCAACAGGAGGCGCAGCAGGCCCAGACCCTGCTGGGCTACAAGGACGTCGAGCCGGCACCGATCCCGGCCGCCTGGTCGGAGTTCCTGCCCACCGGCCCCCGCCTGTCGACGGCGGCGGCCCGCCAGCCGCAGGGCTCGTGAGGAGGAGGACGACGGTGCGGCGGACGGCGACGACACCTCGGGCGGTGACGACACCCCGGACGGCGACAGCGCGGCGGCCGGCCCTGCTACGGCGGACGGCCTCGGTGCCGCGTACGGCTCCGTTCCTGCGTACCGCTCTGGTGCTGACCGCGACCCTCCTCACCGCGGCCACGGCCACGGTCCTCGCGCCCCCCGCGTCGGCGGCGGACAAGCTGCCCTACTCGGACCAGTGCACGTTCCCCAACGGCGAGTACCCGGGCCGCCCCTGGGCCCTCCAGCGGGTCCTCCTGGACGAACTGTGGAGCCGCTCCAAGGGCAAGGGCGTCCGCGTCGCCGTCATCGACACGGGCGTGGACGTGAAGAACCCGCAGCTCACCGAGGCGGTGGACACGAAGGCCGGCCGCAACCTCCTCCCGAAGAACCTCAAGGACGACGACGGCGACCCGATCGAGCGGGGCGCCGAGAACGGCACCACGGACACCGTCGGCCACGGCACCAAGATCGCCGGCATCATCGCGGCCCGCCCCCTCGACGGCACCGGCTTCGTGGGACTGGCCCCCGAGGCGACCGTCATCCCGATCCAGCAGAACGACGCCGAGGGCCACGGCGACACCGAGTCCCTGGCAGCGGCGATCCGCTACGCCGTGCAGGCGGGGGCCGGGGTCATCAACATCTCCCAGGACACGTCCAACGCGGTCCGGCCGACCTCCGACCTGGAGCTGGCCGTCGACGAGGCCCTGGACCGGAACGTCGTGGTCGTGGCGTCGGCGGGCAACGACGGCCTGGGCGGCAACGTCAAGGAGACCTACCCGGCGTCCTACGAGGGCGTCCTCGCGGTCGCCGCCTCGGACCGCAACAACGAACGCGCGTCCTTCTCCCAGTCCGGCGACTTCGTGGGCGTGGCCGCCCCCGGCGTCGACATCGTCTCCACGGTCCCCCAGGGCGGCCACTGCTCCGACAACGGTACGAGCTTCTCGGCGCCGTACGTGGCGGGCGTGGCGGCGCTGCTCAAGGCGAGGCACCCGGACTGGACCGCACGCGAGATCGTCGCCCAGATCGAGCAGACCGCGGAACGCACCATCGCGGGCCACGACCGACTCGTCGGCTGGGGTGTCGTCGACCCGGTCCGCGCCCTGACGGAGGACGACCGCCCCATCGAGTCCCCGACCCCCCGGAACGGCCTGGGCACCGCCGAGGCCCCGAGCCCCGCGAAGTTCCACACGGGCGAGACCCCCGACGAACGCAACACCCGCCTCGCCACCTATGTCGTCGTCGCGGCGGCGGTCCTGGCGGCGGGCCTCGGCGGCACAGCGGTGGCGATCCGCGACGCACGGAGACGGGCGCGGAGGATCGCGGGGGGCGCGGGAGCGCGGTAGAGGGCAGTGGCCATCTCGCGGTGCCTCGCGGCGAGTTGAGGCGTGCAGTGGCCAACGATTTGTAGGATCATCGCAATCGCAAGGGACTTGTGATGCCGACGCGACGGGGGAGGGATGCGGCATGGGCGTGCCCGGAGCGGGCTCGGGGCAGGGAAGCGGCCCTGAGCTGAGGGTGTCCGCGCAGGACCTCACCAAACTCGCCGACGACCTCGATGACATGCAGGACCACCTGGACAAGCAGGTACAGCGCATGGACTCGGTCGTCGACAGCATCGAGGCGGGCTGGCGTGGCCCGGCGGCGTCGGCGTACCGCGACTTCCACCGGGCTGCGGCCGAGGACGCCGTACGCATCCGTGAAGTGATGAAGCTGCTGGAGGAGGCGGTGAGGCTGAGCCGCGACGGCTTCTCCCAGGACGACCTCGAGGTACTCGCCCGGATGCGGCGGATCCAGGTCGACGTCGGGAGCGAGGTGGCGAGACTGTCGACGCCGAGCACCGACGTGACCCCGCCGGCGCCGCGCAGCAGCCTCGACGACCTATAGCCCTTTTTGGAACCGCAGTCGCCGAGACGAACACGGGGGAATCATGTCGACCGGCACCGCACCTGACGACGAGCCCATATCCGTTTCCTTCGCCACGCTCGAGGAGTTGGCCGCCGACCTGGAGGACATCCTCAAGAAGCTCAACGGCAAACTGGACGACCTCTATGACCGGGTCGTGCCCGTCGTGCTGTCCTGGCGAGGCGAGACCCGTGAGGTCTTCGTCGACAAACTCGACGAGTGGGACCGCTCCGCCCAGGACCTGCAAGCGGCCCAGAAGTGGCTGCACGAGTACGTGACCACCGGCCACACCAACTATGCGGCCGCGCACCTCGCGGTGCTGCGAGGCTGGGGCGGTGCCTGATGGCCGAAGGGCGGCCCACGGACGAGGAGCGTGCACAGGAGCGGTCGGACGCCCGTACCCGTTCGCCCAAGACGAGCGGCGGCGGATTCGACGTACAACCGCAGCACCTGCACTACACCGCGCTGGTGGTGCGCGACGGGCAGTTCGACTACGACAAGGGCGCCAGGGCCCTCGTCGATGTGCTGAACCAGTACAGCCAGTCGGCCGGAACCGGCTGGGGCGCGGACTCCTTCGCGGCGGCGTACAGGTCGGTGAACGAGAAGTTCCTGGAGCTCTGGGCGAAGAGCGTGGTCGGCGTGGGCGGCGTGGCCGTCGGCCTGACGGACACGGCCAACAAGTACACCCAGGCCGACTGGTACGCCCGCAGGATGTACGGTCCGCCGCCCGTCGAGAAACCGCCGCCCGTCGTCATCGAGAAGGAGCCGGGATACGGCCCGGTCAACGACATCAAATGGTCCGGCACCGGTGAGGACGCGGACTCCTGGGACATCTCCGGCATCCTCGGCGAGGTCCCCGACTTCCTCGCCGACGTCATCCGGCCCGCGATCGAGCACGGCCTCAACCTCGGCAAGATGCACGAGATCACCCCGGGAGCCAGGGACGAGGAGCTCAAGGGCATGGCCACGGCCTGGCGCGCGGTCGAGAAGGACGCGAAGGCGGCGTCGGACAATTTCAACGGCGCCATCAAGTTCATCACCAACAACAAGGGCAACGACGAGTGGCAGGGCGCGATGAAGGCGTTCTGCCAGACCATCTGGGGCACCACCGAGTGGGGCAGGACCTACGACGCCCAGATGAACAGGGTCTCCATGGGTCGCAGTTGGAAGACCAATCGCAACGTGGTGCCGGCGAAACAGCGGCCCGTCATCGAGATTCTCCGCCAGACCGCGACCACCGTGCAGGAGACCCTCGACCATCTGGCCGCCGTGCGTCTCAAGACCGCGGAGACGACCACCCGGCTCGGCAAGGAGGCCGCGAAGGCGACGGTCAAGGACCTGACCACCGGCCTCGACCTGTTCGAGCTGACCCGGCTCGCGGCGACCATGGCGTTCGGCGAGATCGTGCTGACGTTCCGCTCGCACATGGACAAGGGGGCGGCCGACAGGGCGGTCGAGGAGTATCACCAGGCCTTCAGTGACGCCGCGACCAAGCTGAAGGCCTTGGAACCCGAACTGAACGAGGCGCTGCTCAGCGTACCGACGTTCCGTGCGGAGGTGGCGCGCGCCGAGGCGTACGGCGCGCGCACCCTGAACGACTTCAAGAAGGAACACAGCTGGCAGCGCACGGAGAGCCAGATTCCCTACAAGTACTCCATCGACCTGGCCACGGAGGAGGAGCTGAGCGGTGGGCACAGCATCGACAAGCACGTCGGTCTGACAGACGCCCAGCTGACGCAGCGGTTGCGGGACGAGGCGACGGGAGGGGGAGTGCAGCAGCTCCCGGCGGCGTCGACCTTCACCGACCTGGACTCTGCTCAGGAATACACTCAGTACAACATCCGGAGCAATTCGGCGAACATCGACAAGTGGCTGGAGAATCCGCCGCCGGATCCTCTCAAGAAAGACTTCACAGTTCCCTCGGTCACTGAGGGAGGTATGGTCACTCCGGTGGTGACGGGGCGTACGGCACCAGTGGTGGGCGGCAACCCGACACCGCCGAAAGACGCACACGGCGTTCTCACGATTCTGAAATATGACCCGAGCTTGGACCCGCCGTTCGTCGTCCTGACGTCGATGCCTGAATAATGACGATTGAGGTGACGGGAATGGTAGAACCCGATGAGCGGGCCTGGGCCGAGGCGATCGATATGTACGCGCGTCGGTACACGATCGCCAAGGTGACGCGCAGGGAGCACGAGGACTGGGTGTTCGACGTGAGCGCCCTGATGCGCGGTGACACCCCGGACGCCCGCGGTTGGCGTGTGAACGATCCCCTCGCGGGCGAGCTCGAAAGGGTCGATGACCCGTACTACCCCTTCATCGAACTGCCGACTGAGCCCGTGAAAGCGGATGCTCTCAGTGGCCGTTTGCACGAGATTCCGCGCGCCTCGGCCAAAAAGTTCCTAGTAGCTCTTTCCACGTCCTGGCTCGATGTCGAGAAGGAGCAGGACTTCGAGGAACGCAGGGTGGGACTGGAGGCGAAGGCAGACGTCATCCTGTCACGTTTCCCAAAAGGGTCCCTCTTCTTTGCCAACACAGGCCGCGACAACGAAAACCGGGACTATTACAAGCGCATTTCCGGCTGCAACACCATTTCCCAACACATCTGGGACCTGGGACTGTTCCTCGTCTCCGACTCGGAGGTCGGGATGGTCTGGTCCTTCCACGCGTGGTGAGCCTGCGAACGGAGCCCGGATCGGCCGTTGGTCCTCTGTCCAAGCCCGCGCGACTGGTATCCGGGCAGGTGTCTCGTCTCGAGAACAGAGGTCGGTATGGTCGAATCTTTCGACTCGAAGCGACTTGGCCGCAGCTCGCCGCCCCATCGCCCTACAAGGAGTCCGTTGCGCACGCGTACCGCCGCCTACCCCGACCGTGCGACCGCCCAGTGGGCGACCCAGCACGTGGTCACCCGCAACGAACAGGTCGTCCACCGCTGGCTGGCACAGTCGACCCGGCGGCGGCTGGTGATCGAGGCCTCGTGGCCGTCCCGTGAGGAGCCCGTCGGGCGGGTCCTGCTGCAGGCGATGATGCTGGCGGGGCGCGACGCCGTCGATGTGCGGGCCGCTCGGGTCGTCCTGCGTCGCGAGCCGTCCGCCGCGCACGGGTTCGCCGTGCACGCCACCTTCCCGGTCTATCTGTAGAGAACCCAGAGGCTGCCCACCGTGTCCTTGAGCCCCCTCGAACACGACCGCCGCTACGGCGAGCTGGACCAGGTGATCCGCGCCCACGCAGGCCAACCGGCGGATGACACCACCGACAAGCCGAGCCAAGCCCTGACCGCCTACCTGCGACAGACCTGGCACACCCGCCCCTGGGCGCTCGCCGTCGCCGAGCGGCAGCTGCGGGAGTACGCCGACAGCCCGCCCGGCCGACTCCGGCTCCGCCTGGGCGAGTTCTACGCGATCCCGGACGTCGGTCTTCCCGAGGGTGAGATCCAGCAGTGGCTGTACCGCCTGGCCGATCACATCCGGCACAGCATCGAGCAGGGCGAGGTCCCGCCCCCGGCCGTCCCGGCCACTCACTGGGAGTGGCACGCCCGCTTCCCTGAACTGGGTCAGTTCCTCGGCGGCTGGTTCTCCCAGGACATGCCGGACGAGTTCGACGACCACGACGCGGCCGTCGACGACTACCGCACCACGACCGACCGGCACCTCGTGGCCCGCCTGGTCGGCGAGCTGCGCGAGCTGCTCGCACTCTCCCTGGACGAGTCCGACTACGCCGTGGCCGTCGCCGAGTTGGGCATGGAGGTCGACCCGCCGGCGCCGTACTCACCCAGCGGCTGGCTTGCGCTGGCCGCCGAGCGGCTCACCTCCCCGCACCGCGAAGCAGGGCCCGGAACGCCACCCCCTGGTCATCCCCCGGTCAAGCGCTGACCGCACCCCGGCCAAACACCCGTATGGGTTCCGCATACCGCTGCCCCGTCCACCTGAAATAGCCGGACTTGCCCGAAAGTTCGCTGACTACGGTGGTGCCGCCACATCATCCGCGGGTCCACGGGGAACAGGAGACGGCGGTGGGCATACCGAACCGTTCGCGCCTTCTCGACTATGCCGACCATGCCGATTGCGTCGACTGTGTCGAGACGGAACCGCCCGTAGGCGCTGCCTCGGCTCCGGTGCCTCCGTCGGCGCAGGAGCCCCGCAGGTCGCGCCTCCTGGAGTACGTCGAAACCGCCGCGGCCGCCGAGGTGGAGCCGTCCGAGCCGTCCGGACCCAGACCCGGCGTACCCGCGTACCACACCGCGGTGTTCGTCCCGGCCCACCCCCGCCACACGCCGACCACGGACCCGACCGGGGCACCCGCACCACCTGCACCCGGCTCCGTCCTCGCGGCCGTCGTCGCCTACGAACTCTTCGAGCACCCCGACCACGGAATGGTGGCCCTCGCCTTCACCACCCTGGACGGGCTCGTGGCCGCCCTGGGGGAGGCCCAGCCGTGGGTCGCGACCTCGCTCGGGCCGCTGGCCGAGGGGGTGGGGGAGCAGGGCGTCACGGTCCACGTCGACCCGTGGATCGCGCCCGGGCGGCACAACTGGCAGCCGGCCGACCTGGCCGCCTTCGCACGGGAGGCGCGCTGATGACGGTGGACTTCAAAGCGGTGCTGAGCGACCTCACCTCCATGTCCAGGACCTTCCACGACGAGGCCGTCAACTACCGCAAGCTGTACGCCGACGTGGCCCCGCCCCTCGCCGGCGGCGGTGACACGGGGCTCGACCACGCCGTCAAGGAGGTCGCCGACCTCATCGTCGCCCTGCACATCGGCTTCGCCGACCGACTCGACGACCACGGCGACAAGGTGACGTACGCCCGCGATTCCTTCCAACGGCACGACATCGACGTACACGGACTGTTCGAGGACCTGATGGCGGGTGACGGGTGATGGCCGACAGCTGGGTCGGCGCAGACATCGGCGGACTGCGCACGATGGCCGACACGTACAAGAACGCCCGGCAGAAGCTGGAAGAGGTCGTCCACCCGCTCGGCCAGGCCGTCGAACAGCTGGTCGGCGACACGAGCTGGAAGGGCGAGGCGGCCGAGACCTTCCGCGCCGCCTGGAGCGAGGACGCGCTCGCCGCGGGCGCCTTCGCGAGCCTCGTGCACAGCGCGGGCGACATCCTCGACACGCTCGTCGGCGCGCTCTCCGCCTGTGAGACGGCGCTCCAGAACGCCGAGCACATCGCCGCGGGCAAGGGCGTGCCGACGGGGGAGAAGGGCGTCCCGCTGGAGATCCTGACCGCCGACCCGCCCACCGCCGACGACCGCAAGACGATCGCCGCGCTCGGCGAGTACGGCAGGGCGCGCGACGAGATCCTGCACACCGCCCAGCACGCCCGGCTGGTCGCCGCGGACGGACTGCGGGGCCTGTACGCGCAGGTGACGGCACCGGTCTCGACCGGCGACAAGATCACCCTCGCCGACGCCCTGCGGGGCCTGTACGCCTACGACGCCGAGGACGCCCGGGCCGGCGGCAAGGAGGCCCGGACGCTGATCGACGGCGCGAAGGCCGAGGAGCGCGCGGCCAGGAAGGAACTGCGCGCCGAGCGCAAGAAGTTCCGGAAGGCGGGCCGCGCACTGCCCGACGATCTCCCCGCCAAGGGCGCCTACCGCGACGCGGCGACACAGGTGGACGCCCTCGAGGACGCCATCGCCCGAGCCGACCACGGCAGTACCGCCCTGCCCTACGACCGGATCCTCAACGTCAAACTGGCCGACGCGGCGGACGCACTGCGCCTGGGCGAAGGCGTGGGCAGGCTCCCGGAGTTCCTCAGGGAGATCCCGGTGCTGGACGTCGCGGCGGCCGCGGCCTGCGGGCTGGTGGAGGCGAAGGACGACCACGACAAGGGCTGGTCCTGGCAGCACTCGGTGGTCGTGGACGGCGGTGCCGCGCTCGGAGGCGTGGCCGTCGGCGCGGGGGTGGTGGCCGCCCTGCCCGTGGAGGGCGCGGCCGCGCTGGCCGGCGTGGGGGTGGTGGCCGCGGTGGGCGCGACCGGCCTCCTCGACCACTCCTTCCACGAGCACTGGAGCGAGGACATCCACGACCACGGGGTGGTCGGCGGAGTACTGACCGGCACGGGCCACGTCCTGACGGAGACCAAGGACGACGGCGTACGCATGGCGAAGGACATCTGGCATGGCGTCACCAGCGTCTTCTGAGCCCGCTGAGGCCATGACCCTCCAGATCCCCGCGCTGCCCAAGCTGGGCAGAACCTGGTACCGGCGCGGCCCGCTCTACTGGCTGTGCCGCGCCCGCACGACCGTCTTCCTGATCCTGGTGATGGCCGCGGTCTGCTTCATGGCGATCAGCCTCTACGAGGGGTTCCGCAGCGAAATGCCCCCCACCGTGCGCACGATCTGCGACGGCGTCCAGGTCGCCGTGTCCTGCGCGGCCCTGGTCCTGGGCTGGGTCAAGCAACGCCGGGGCCATCACGAAGGCCTCCTGAACCCGCCCACTCCCGAGCAGACCCGCCGGGCCAAACGCGACCACAACAGCCGCGCTCCGGGCCGGGCCGCCGCAGGCCGCGGCCTGGCCCTTCTCGCGGCCCCCGTCCTGCCGGCCTTCGCCGCGTACCTCGTCGGCTGGCTGACCGCCTGGCTCACGGTTCGCGAGTACCCGAGCGAAGTCGGCGCCCGACGCTGGATGCAGGAGAAAACGGCCCGAACGTGAGGAATGGGCCGCTTGTGCTCCAGCAGTGGCAGGGTTGTTGCATAAGGCAGTTGGGGCTGTCAGAGGGAGTCATTACAGTGGTTGCGTTGCGGTCATGAACACTTGAAAGGCGTGGGCGGTTCCGTCCGGGACGGGCGGCGGAAAACGGGGAGAGTGGTTGGCGTGATTCCTGCGGACATGGGCGGGGGCCCCACCGACGTACGGCGCGGATACATGGCGCTCTCGACGTTCAAAAAGCGGGTGGACGACCTGCTCACGGCCTTCGAGAAGTCGGCCGGCGGTTCGGCCAAGGTCGGCGGGCACAGCCTGTCGGAGGCCACGTTCGGAGCGGGGCAGTTCCCGGAGGCAAAGGATCTCCACCTCCAGTACGAGCGCGTCCACGAACGCATCACGACCCTCTCCAAGTCCCTCGGGCTCCAGTTGGAGGCCATGCAGATCGCCGTGCACGGCGTGGACGTCACCTTCGACAACCTGGAAGAGGACCTTCGGTACCGGTTCCACGAGATCCGGACCGAGGTCAACCGTGACCGGGAAGAGGCGCTCAACAAGCAGACCGAGCGGACCAACGACGCCGACCACACCGACGCGGGGTACTGATGGCCGACCACAAGAAGAAGTCGGACCACTACCAGTCGGAGCGCCAGGAAGCCGTTCAGCAGAACAGCGGCGTGGACGACGCGGTGAACAAAGCCGTGGTCATCAGCCCCGGCTCCCTCAGCAGCCCTGGCGGCTTCGGCAAGACCAGCTTCGAGGGCTACGACCTCAACGCCATGATCGACATCGTCGAGTCGGCGAATCCGGAGACCCTGGAGAGCGCCGCCACGGCCCTCGTCGACGCCCGGGACGCCATCAACGAAGCCGCCAACGAACTCAGCCGCAACCTGGGCAACGTCGACTGGGAGGGCGAGGCACACACCGCCTTCTACACCTGGGGCATGAACCTCACCACCACCGCCCTCGCGCTCGCCACTTACACCGACGAGGTCGGCACCCAGGTCCTGGCAGCAAGCTCCGGCCTCGCCTCCGTACGCAAGTCGATGCCGCCGCGTGACAGCCGCGTCGACCCCAAGAAGGTCGACGACATCCCGACACCCCAACGGGTCGAAGGAAACGAGGAGTACACGGCAGCGGTCAAGGCGGAGAAGGACCGCCAGGAAGCCATCAACCAGATGTACCGGCTGGCGTCGTTCTACACGGTGTCGAGCGGGATGATGGAACTGGCGGAGGAGCCGGTTTTTCCGGAGATGCCAAGCGTGGGCGTGCCGGTGCCGCCGCCGTCCTTGGGGGATCCGTATAAGCCGCCGCCGGGTCACGATTCGCTTTCCAGCGTGGCTCATTCAGGAGTCACAAACCAGCACTCTGTGAACACCGAGGTGGAGCGACCGCGGGCGGAGGAGTTGCCGTCGTCCCACAAGAGTGTGGACGACGCCGTCAGGTCTCCGGAGCGGACCATTGGCACCGAGATCGACAGTGTCGATGCATCGCCGCCGCAAGACACAGTCAAGCCGACGACCGTCACCCCGCCTGCTACGGCAGGACCTGGGGGAACACCGGCGGGAGCGGTTGCTCCCTTTGGCCCTGTCGGAAGCTCCCCTGTGTTGCGAGGACAGGCGGGGCGTACCTCAGGGTTTGCGGGCATGCCCGGAGCCAAGGCCCCCACCTCCGCGCAGGGGCGAGCCGGCGGTGTGCCGAGCCGCCCTTCGGGGCGTACGGGTACTAATCCCGTGGGGCCAATCAACCGTACCGCCGCACCCGGTCAGGCCGGCGGCCGTACGGCCGGCCCCATGGGACGGGGGGTGGTGGGCGGGGCGGCGAAGAGCGGGGGACCGGTGGCCAAGCAGGCCGGCGGTGTCCCACGCGGTCCTGTCAACGGGATGGGTGCCACGAATCCGCGTCGTGCAGGCTCCGGACGTCCTGCCAACGGCGTCGTCGGTGGGAAGCCTGTCACCGGGGCCAACCCCGTGAGGAATGCTCCCAGGTTGCCGCGCGGCACGGTCATCGGCGGTGAGAGCGCGCCCGTCTCACGCCCCACGGGGGAGAAGCCCGGCCAGCGTGGGGTAATCGGTGCCACGAGTTCGATGACGGGCGCGGGGCCAACATCTCGTCGCACCGTCAGCAGTCCTGACGGTGTGGTTGGAACAACGAAGGGACGAACTCCCGGATCCAGGAACGGCGGGCGTACGTCCGGCGGCGGCATCGGCGTGACCCGTGGCCCCACAGGCAACCCGGCTTCCGGCGAGAGAGGTTCACGCCGTGACGAGCGGCGCGACGAAGCGTCATCGACCGACTGACCGGACAAGAGCGAGGACAGACAGAAGCATGGTGGCAGGGATCCGCCGACGCGGCAGGCAACGCGCGTCTTTCGTGGAACGAAATGGGAGACGGGTTTCCACCGTTTGTTCAGCACTGGGTGCCCTGTGCGTCATGTCGGCAGGTCTGGCTCCGAGTGCGGCGGCCGCCGACGTCCAGTCCCGACAGTGGTACCTGTCGGCGATGAGGGCTGACGAGATGTGGAAGGTGAGCACCGGTAAGGGCATCAAGGTGGCCGTTATCGATTCGGGAGTGAACCCCGACACTCCTTCGCTGAAAGGGCAAGTGCTCGTTGGTGAAGTGCCGAAGGCTGTCGGCTATAAGGCAGCTGTGGACTACCTGGGGCACGGCACCAGTATGGCGGAACTTATCGCTGGTACTGGTGCTGGGGGTGGCCTGAAGGGCCTCGCTCCGGATTCGAAGATCGTTCCGTATCGGATTGCACTCAAGGGGCTGAAGAGTGAGGCAGACAAGAAGGAAGCCCCTGACCCAGCGGCGGTGATCAGAGCTGTGGCTGACAGCGACGCCAAGATCATTAACATGTCCTTCGGTATTGATGTCGATTTTCCTGAAGTGGCTGCGGCGATCAAGTACGCCCAATCCAAAGGAAAGTTGATGATCGCCGGTACAGGAAATGATGCGGAGACCAAGAACTTCATCGGGTACCCGGCCGCCTACCCATACGTCGTCGGCATCGCCGCTTCTGACGAGTCGGGTAAAGTCGGAGCGTTTTCAGAGCACGGCAACTACGTGGACATGGCGGCCCCCGGCCTCGACGTCCCGACCTGGTGTGACGCCACGTTCCGCGAGTACTGCGACGGCGTGGGCACGAGTATGGCCACCGCCATCGCCTCGGCCTCCGCCGCCCTAGTCTGGTCCGCCCACCCCGACTGGACGGCCAACCAGGTCCTCGCCAGCCTGATCGACACCGCCGGACGCGACTGGGCGAAGGACGACCCGAGCACGTACCTCGGCTACGGACTGATCCGTCCCCGCATGGTGCTGGAGCAAAGCAACTTCAACCCCGGCGCGGCCAACACCGACCCGCTCGCCAGGGAGAACGCGACGGGCGTCACGGACGAGGCGGGCAACTCGCCCTCCGCATCCGCGCCAAGTTCCTCCCCGCCCTCGAAGGCCACGTCAGCCGGCCGGACCTCGGCGGCGGCATCAACCTCGGACACCTCCGACAACAGCACGATGTGGATCGCGCTCGGAGCGGCGGCGGCCGTCCTGGTGATCGGGGGCGGAGCCTTCGCGGTGATCCGCTCTCGGCGAGCCACATGACCCACACCTGACGAACCACAGCTCACGAAAGGGAGTGCCGAAATGGTCGACCGCAAGCTAAACGACGGCGATGTACAGAAGCTCCAGAAGGAAGTCATCGATCGCTACGACAACATCCGGGGCTCCCTCGCGAAACTGCAAGGCACGATCGACATGATCGAGAGGGCGTGGACGGGCCAGGGTGCCAACGCCTTCAACACCAAGCAGACGGAGATCAACGGCCATATGGTCGCGATCGGCAAGATGCTCGACGACTTCCTCGACGGCATCCACATGACGAAGACCGACAAGCAGAACCTCGAAGACCAGATCACCGCCGACATGAACAAGATCTCGGTCGAGGATCTCGGCGGAAAGACTTCGGCGCTCAACAGCTACTGACTGACCGATCCGGCGAAGTCCGGCTGAAGTCTTCACAGAAACGAGGGGAATCATGTCCGGAGCCCATTACGAGGAACTCGCCGTCACCTACGGCACCATGGACGCGCTCGCCACCGAACTCGGCGACCAGGCCAGGAAGCTCGAGGAGGACCTCGAAGCGCTGAGGCAGGCCGTGCTCAACGTGTCCTCGGGCTGGGGCGGCGAGGCGTTCCAGCAGTTCCAGAGCAAGAGCGAGGAGTGGAACAAGCACGCGCGTGGCATCCACGCGGCGCTGCTCCAGATCTCGCACCAGGTCCACGGCGCCGGCGGTGACTACCGCGGCGGCGACCTGAAGGGCGCCAGCTACTTCATGTAGCAGTGCCCGCATGTCACAACACCGGGGTGGGCACGCACGGGAGGTGCCCACCTCGGTGTTGTAACACGCTGTTCCGTTCTGTCAGCGCCGTTCTGCGGAGCTGAGTCGTCAGAAGCGTTCGACCTCTTCGCCGTCAGGGACCTCATAGCAGCCGGATACGAGGTCCAGGCTCAGTTTTGGCGGGTTATTCTTCGCCATTTGAGTGATGTGGACTCCTACCTTCAGCTTGTCGTTATCGGCGGTCAGATTGATGTTCTTGTTCTTGCTGGTATCCGGCCCGTAATTGACGATTTTCCATCCATTTTTCGGCAGCTCCGTCTTGAGTCGCTCCATGGCAATGTCGAGGTCGCTCGCCGAGGTGGGGTAGAAGCTCCAGGGATGGAATACTCGGAAATAGGTCTTCGTGTCCCTACCCGAACAGTCCATAACTCCCGGTTGAGTATCGGAAGCCTTTCCCTTGACGCCGATCAGGTCGTAGATACCACTGGATACTTTTTCCAGCGCATTCGAGGCATCACGCGAGGTGCTCGTACCAGCGGACGGGATTTCGTTGGAATCGTTGTCAGTCATGCTGCATCCGGTGAGAGTGGCGAAGGCGAGGGCGAAGGCGAGGGGGACGGTAGGTAGGGGAGCGCTCAGTTTGATTTTCACGTCAAGGGGCCTTAGTTCGTCGGACAGGGTTTCCGGCCTATCTACTTCACGTGCGCCCATGGGTCCGGTGGTGGCTTCAGGGGCGCGTCATCGCCCTTTCCGACAACGACCAAGGCCTGATTTTCCAGACTTTGCGAGTTCGTGCCCGAGTCTGCGTCCCTGTCCCAGTAACCACTGTGTCCTTCAGTGTCCGTGGTCATCTGGTTGGCGCCGAAGTCCGGATCGCTGGGGATGATGAACCCGTCCCCGCCGTGACCCCAGCGGCCCACGTCCGGAACCACGTCTCCGTCGGCCTCTTCGTTCCATACGTGCCCATTGGGGACGTCCAGTTCATCCGCACCGGATACCTTGACGCCAGGACTGCCGGCGAAGACGATGTCGTCGGCGTTGAGCTGCCCCGTAGAAGCGGCGGCGCCGACGAGGGTCGTGCCGTATGAATGAGCGATCACGGTGGTATGCGACGGTGAATCGGCGGAATGTGATGTATCGAGTCCGTCCATGAAATCCCGGAAAGCCGGAGCGCCGTCGTACGCGTAGTGTTCGAAGGGGGCATCCTTGACCACGTCATCAGGGGCGTCGTAACCGAGCCACGTGATCGTGGATACAGATTTCCCGTCAGCTTCGTCATGAGCGGCCCGCCAGACGTTTTCCATTCGGTTGATGTTTCCCTCGACGTTTCCCAGCTCCGCCGTCGTACCCGGAACATAGACCGCCGTATGATCCGCGGTGTCCGGATTCCCGTTGGCGACGATTGCGCGGCCGTCGCCTTCGGTACTGAATCCCAGGAGGTACGCCTCAGGCAGTCCGTTCGTGCCGGTCGCATCGAAGCGCTTTTGAATCGCGTTCATTCCGTCGAGGGACTTGTGAGCATTCTTACGGCTCTCTTCCCATTCCTTCCACTCCTGTGTTTCCACATTGACGCCCTTCATCACGGTTCCCGTATAGGGGTCGATGTAGGGCTGGAAGTGCGTGGGTTCCGGGTGCTTTTTCAGCCAGTCGTCGTACTGCCCCGTTGCGACGCCGTGGGCCTCGGCAAGCACCATCCGGTTCGCATCGTCCCTGACCGTGGCAGGTAGTCCGTCGAGCGCCCCCACGGAATCGGGACGCATGGAAATCCAGGCCGCCTGCTGCTCCGCGTCCAGCCCCTTCCACCACTCCGCGTTGTCCTTGGGGCTGCCGCCCTTGGGGGGCCGGGGAAGGGAGTCGAGGTACTTCTTGCCTGCGTCGCGCACACCGCTCGTGTCGGAGGACGCGTCGGCCCAGTCGCCTTCGGACACAGTGAGGTCGTCGTCCGCCTTCAACGCCCGCAGCTTCGGTGCCCACTTCTCGTCGGCCTCTGTGGCCTCCTTGAGCGCGACGGCGATCTGGTCGGCGTAGTCCTGGGCGAGGCGGTGATGGGGGTTGGGGTCGAAGTTTGCCGCCTGACGGCCCACTGCGGCGGCCGTGCCGTCCGTCAGGCCGCTCACCGTGCCGCCGTCGGGGATCTTGCCGTCGGCGTTCTTCTCCCCGCCCGCCGGGTACGACACCGAACCGTCGGCGTGCACGGTGAGGGCGGCGGCCTGCGCGCCGTCGAGTGCCGCGTCGAGCTTGCTTTTGGCAGCCGCCACCTCGTAGGAGAAGGCTTCGAGAGCCGTACTGACCAGACCGCACTCGACCTGGATGTAGTGGAAGTTCTTGCCCAGCTCCCCCAACTGCTTGATCGCCGCAGTCGCGGCCTCGCCCTTCAGCGAGTTCCGCATGGCCACGGCGATTTGGTTCTCGACGCGGTCCTTTGCCGCGCTCGCCATGTCGGAGGTGCTGCGGTATCCATCGGCGGCTTCCGAGTACTCGGTCGGCTTGAGGGCCTTGAGCGTTGCGAGGTCCATGACGTCTCGTTACCGCCCCTTCTCCTGACCGCCGACGGCCGGAGTGTCCGCGTACTCCACCGTCAGATTGCCGATCTCGACCTCGATCGCCTCATCGGTCTTCAGCTGGTCGCTGCCCGCCTTCTCCAGCAGACCCGAGAGCTTCCCGCAGCGTCCGCTCACGCTCTTGACGTAGGTCTCCCACGAGTCGTGGACATCCTTCTGGGCCGCGGCGGTCAGGCAGCCGGCGTCCTCGCCGAGGCCCTTCTGGCCGTCCGTCAACTTGGCCATCGCCTTGTCGATGTCCTGACGGAGCGAACCGACGTCCTGGCCGGCCTTGGACCAGGCAGGCTTGTTCGATACCAGAGTGCCGGTACCACCACCCGGGTCGAGTGGGACGTGGTTCAGTTGCATGTGGGCCGCATGTTGATCGGCCGCCGCACTCTTGAGCTGCTCCCACTCTTCCCACGCCATGCGTGAGCCCCTTCCCCGTGTCCCCGTGAAGCCCCTCGGACAGATGTGAAGCCGTCCTTGGACGTGAGCTCGTCCGTCCAACCGGACAGTTCCGCCGATCCACCAACAGGCCAGATCCATGAACCCCGTTCAAGTGAGTTCACGGATCTCACCCTACTTTCCCCAATTCACCGCCGTCCGCCTGGTAGCGGCGTCCCGGAAGTCAGGTGGCTCAATTGCCCGGGTACGAGGTGGTAGACGGCCGGGTGCGTCGGCCAACCGGAAGCCCCAAGCGGTTCAGCCGTTCGAGGAGAAGAGGTCTGCGGTGGTGGCGGTGGCGGCGGGATTTGGTGGCCGGATGTCTCCGCTGACGCGCACTTCGGTGGTGCCCTCGTGAGCGGCGGAGCTGGTGCAGGACAGACGCCGGGAGGAAGGTACGTACATTCCTGCGCTGGCATCCTGAGGATCGAGTTGAGCCCAAGTCGGTGTCAGGTGCAGTCATTCCCCGCCTGAACTTGCCCGGTAAATTCGGTGACAAGGCGCTTCATCGTGGACGAGCTCTCACGACCGGAGGCGAAGACCTGAAGAACGGTGAAGAGAGCCTGGTCCGGGTGAGTCGAATCCGTGCATCCCTCGACCTTCCCGACCGCGCCGGTCCCCGAATAGAGAAACTCGTCGCCGGTGATCACGTCTCCCTTGTTGACCTGAGCGTGCACGGCGGCGACGTCGACCAGGCTTCCTGTCTTCTCCCACCACAATCGGCCTGCTACAAGGGCGAGTTCACCGTCGACGCTCACGTTGCAACGCTGGGTTCCACCGTTGGGTGTGGTCTGTCGGGTGGAAACCTTTTCTCCGGGCGGCAGGAACGGTGCCAGAAGGTCGGGGTCCACGGACACCCCGCACAGGGACTGCGGGAGGGAATACTCCCGCTCCTCGCCGCTCGAGCATCCGGACAAGGCGGTCCCGACAGCGAGCGACGCCGTCAGGATTGCAAGACGTCGAAGCGTAGTGGAGAGCGGGAGCGGTGCGCACTGCAAGGTCAGGGACCTCTCTGGACGGGTGGATCCTTGCGCGGGCATGAGGCAGGTGCGGCCGGGGTCCCGCATCAGACGTCCGTCCTGAGATCGGGAGTCATGGCAGTGACGTTCGTCCCGAGTCCTTGGATCCGTGGCGAGTACATCCGCCCGTCACACCCCCTCCGGCGCCAACCCCACCTGCACCAACGGCTTCCCCCGTCGTCGTGAGACGAAGATCCCCCGCCCCGCGGGCATCGGCCGAGGCCGTACCCCGCCGAGGAGGTCCCCCTCTCCGGGATCGCCCGCCAGTACGACACCCTGGGCGCCCAGCTCCTTGATCCGCTGCATGAACGCCTCGTACGACGCCCGCCCCGCGCCCGCCGTCGACCGCGCGATGATGAACCGCACCCCGACGTCCCGGGCGAACGGCAGAAGTTCCGTCAGTCCCGCCAGCGGATTGCCGCTCGACGTCGCCACGAGGTCGTAGTCGTCGATGACGACGAACACCGTCGGTCCACGCCACCAACTGCGGTCCCGGAGCTGCCGCGCCGTCACCTCGGCCGTCGGCGCCCGGCGCTTCATCAGGTCGGCCAGCGCGGCCATGTGGTGGTCCATGGCGTTGGACATCGGGATGTACTCGGCCAGATGGGACTCCGGCGTCACGTCCAGCAGGGACCGCCGGTTGTCGACCACGAACATCTTGCACTCGTCGCCCGAGTAGCGCTGGGTCAGTTGCCTGATCAGCAACCGCAGCAGATTCGACTTGCCGGACTCGCTCTCGCCGAAGACGAGGAGGAACGGATCCTGCTCGAAGTCGACGTAGACCGGCTCGAGCCGGTCCTCGTCGAGGGCGAAGGCGACCCCACGGCGCGGAAAGCTGCCGCCCGGCGGCAGCGATTCGGCCGGGAACTCCCGTGGCAGCAGCCGGACTTCCGGCGCGGGCGCCGCCTGCCACTGCCGGGAGACCTCCGCGGTCAGCGCCTGCGTGGCGTCGGCGAGGTCCGTGTCCGAGGCGAGGCCGTCGATGCGCGGCACCGCCCCCATGAAGTGCAGCTTCTGCGGCGACTGGCCGCGGCCCGGCACGCCCGCCGGGACGTTCGCGGCGACCTTGCGGTCGATCTCGGAGTCCATCGTGTCGCCGAGCCGCAGCTCCAGCCGGTTCATCAGCTGGTCCTTGAGTGCCGCCCTGACCTCCATCGAGCGCGAGGCCGTCAGCACCAGGTGGACGCCGTAGCCGAGGCCGCGCGCCGCGATGTCGAGGATCACCTGGTCCATCACCTCGTACTCGGACCGGAAGTTGCCCCACCCGTCGACGATCAGGAACACATCCCCCCAGGGCTGGTCCGTGACCGAGATGTCCCCGCGGGCCCGCCTGGCCCGGAACTCCGCGATCGACGGGATGCCGGCCGAGCGGAAGTACTCCTCACGGCGGGTCAGCACGCCGTACACCTCGGCCACCGTGCGCCGTACCCGCTCCGGGTCGAGCCGGGAGGCGACCCCGCCCACGTGCGGCAGGCCGGCCACCGACGCCATCGCGCCGCCGCCGAAGTCGAGGCCGTAGAACTGGACCTCGTGCGGCGTGTGCGTGAGGGCGAAGGCGCAGATCAGCGAGCGCAGCAGGGTCGACTTGCCGGACTGCGGGCCGCCGACGATCTGCATGTGGCCCGCGGCGCCGGAGAAGTCCACCCACAGGGAGTCACGGCGTTGCTCGAACGGCTTGTCCACCAGGCCCACCGGCACGACCAGCCGGCCCGCGCCCTCGTACCCCGGCTGGGTGAGGCCGCGCCCCGGTACCGCCGTCAGTCCCGGCAGCAGCGCGTCCAGCGACGGCGGGCTGTCCAGCGGCGGCAGCCACACCTGGTGCGCCGCCGGGCCCTGCGCCTCCAGCCGGCGCACGACCACGTCGAGCACGGTGTCCGCCAGCGCGTCGTCGACCTCCGCATCGCCGGACGGGCGGGCCTGCGGCACCTGTGCGTACCGCACCGGCACCTCCGCCGAGGTGAACAGCACCGGCCGCCGGTCCACCGGCAGCGGGCCGCCTCCCGGCGCCGTCCGCTGAGCGCCCGAGCGGTAGACCCCGGACACGTACGCCGCCTTGAACCGCACCATCTCGTCGGTGCCGAACTTCAGGAAGCCGGAACCCGGCACGTTCGGCAGCGAGTACGCGTCGGGGACACCGAGCGCCGCCCGCGACTCCGCCGCCGAGAAGGTGCGCAGACCGACGCGGTACGACAGATAGGTCTCCAGGCCGCGCAGCCGGCCCTCCTCCAGGCGCTGCGAGGCCAGCAGCAGGTGCACGCCGAGCGAGCGGCCGATCCGGCCGATCTGCACGAACATCTCGATGAAGTCCGGCTTCGCCGTCAGCAGTTCGCTGAACTCGTCGATCACCAGGACCAGCGAGGGGATCGGCTGAAGGGCGGCTCCCGCGGCCCGCGCCTTCTCGTAGTCGTGGATGTTGGCGTAGTTGCCCGCGTCCCGCAGCAGCTCCTGGCGGCGGTTGAGCTCACCCCGGATGGAGTCGCCCATCCGGTCCACCAGCGTCAGGTCGTCCGCCAGGTTGGTGATCACGGCCGCCACGTGCGGCATCTGCGCCATGCCGGCGAAGGTCGCGCCGCCCTTGAAGTCGGCGAGCACGAAGTTCAGCGTCTCGGAGGAGTGGGTGACCGCCAGGCCCAGCACCAGCGTGCGCAGCAGCTCGGACTTGCCGGAACCCGTCGCGCCCACGCACAGACCGTGCGGCCCCATGCCCTCCTGTGCCGCCTCCTTGAGGTCCAGCATCACCGGACGGCCGTCCTCGCCCACCCCGATCGGCACCCGCAGTCGCTCCGCGAGCGAACGCGGCCGCCAGGTGCGCCGGGTGTCCACGGACGCGGCGTCCCCGAGGCTCAGCAGGTCGGTGAACTCCAGGTTGGCCAGCAGCGGCTCGTCGTCGTCCCCGCCGGACGCCATCCGCAGCGGGGCGAGCTGCCGGGCGAGCGCCTCGGCGGACTCGGGGGAGAGCGCGTCGGGCGTCCCCTCGTAGACGGCTCCGTGCCCCGACTCCAGCCGCAGCACGCCGGGCTGTACGACGATGTCGAGCTCGCCGCCGGCCCCCGTCGGCCCACCGGGGACGATCTCGAGGACCGTCACGCCCTGGAGCCCCTCGGGATTGGCCAGAACCGAGTCCGGGGGCAGGGAGACGCCGTCGAGGACGACGACGATGTGCGGCTCGTCGGGCAGCGGCGTCGCGTGCGGATGGAACCGTGGGCGGCCCGTCAGCCGAGTCCCGAGCAGGTTCTCCAGTTCACGGGTGTCTGCGCCGATGAGCCTGCGGCTGCCCGCGCCGTCCACGGCCCCCGACGCCTGGACGTGCGGCAGCCACTTCGCCCACTCCCAGTGCGGCAGCTCCTCCCGGCCCGCCGCGACGACGAGAACCAGGTCCTCGGACGAGTGCAGCGCGGCCAGCGAACCGGCCAGGGCACGGACGCAGGAGCGCACCGACCGCGGCTCACCGCTGACCGTGACGTGGTAGAAGGCGCGCAGCGAGACGGCCATCGGCAGGTCGTCGAGGCTGTCGTGGACGGCGAGGAAACGCTGGAGCGCGCCCGCGGTCAGCGGCTCCAACTGCTCCACCGGGCCGGTCTCGGGAGCGATCAGCGGGGTGGCGAGGGCCTGGGCGCCGAGGCCGACGCGCACCTGGGCGAAGTCCTCGTCCCCGGGCCGCCGTTCCCACACCCGGCTGCCCTCGGCGACCAGCGCCCACAGCTGCTCGGGGGAGGGGTGCAGGTAGTACTGCGCGTCACGCTGCGCCCGCGCGGTGTCGAGCGCGGTACGCCGGGTCTGCGCCAGGTAGCTCAGGTAGTCGCGGCGCAGATCCGCCAACTGCCCCTGCGAGCCGCGCCGGAAGCGCACCACCATCGCGATCGACATGGCCACGGTCGAGGCGATCATGACCATGCCCATGATGCGCATGAACGGCTGCCCGCTCGTGAAGAAGAAGACCACCGAGCCGCCCATGCCGAGCGTCGGCAGCAGTTGCATCAGCACGCTCTCCTGATGGCCCCGCGGCAGCTCCGGCGGAGGCTGCACAACGACCTCACCGGTGGGCACCTCGGACGGCAGCACCCGTGGCTGGCGCTTCACGACGATGTGGCTCACTGCTCACCAATCCCCTTGCGAGGCCCCGAATCCCCTTGCGCGACCCCGGATGACTTCGTCCGCCGCCCCGTGCCGGACGGACGCAGGCCGCCGCGTGATCCTACTGACTGCCTGTCCGACCAAGGGGCGGTAGGGTGCCGGATGTTCGCGTGAGCACACCCGCGGGCCGCGCCGCGCAGCAGTCGACGCGGAACCTTCACACCGCCCACCTACATCGAACACGCGACATCGAACACGCGACACCGAACGCACGCGACACCGCACACGCCGACGCGGAACCATCACTGAGGGGGAGCAGCAGGTGAGTATCGCGGCCTCCGCGGCAGCCACCGGAGAAGGGCGCGGCACCGGAGCCGCTCCCGCGGCGGGGACGGGGCTCGGCTTCTGCCGGGTCACCATCGTCGCCCCCGACAGCCGGATCGACGTGGCGCTGCCCGACGACGTCCCCGTCGCCGACATCCACCCGGAGATCCTCAGGCTCTCCCGGCAGAGCCCCGCCGAGGGCGCTCCGGTCGGCTACCACCTCGTCCGCCGGGACGGCACCGTCCTCGACAGTTCCCGTTCGTTCGCCGCCCAGCACATCCTCGACGGCGAGCTCCTCACGCTGCGCCCCTTCTCCGAGTCGCTGCCGCCCGCCGTCTTCGACGACGTGTCGGAGGCGGTCGCCTCGGCCGTGACGCGCGAGCACACCCTGTGGAGCGGTGAGCTGACCCGCGCCGCGGGCCTCGTCGGCGGAGGGGTCCTGCCGGCCCTGCTCGCCTTCGTCGCCTGGAGCGGCGACCCGCGTCACGACATGCACAGCCTGCCCGGCATCCTCGCCGCGGTCGTCGGTGTCCTGCTGGTCGCCCTCGCCTGTGTCCGGGCCCGCGTCTACGACGACCGGGGCTCCGCCGTCGCCCTCGGGCTCGGCGCGCTGCCCAACGTGGGCGTGGCGGGCTCCGGACTCCTCCCGCTCGCCGACGGCCAGGGCGTCGGCAGGCTGTCGTTCCTGCTGTCCTGCGCCGCTGTGCTGCTCGCCGCTGTGCTGCTCACCCTGTGCTCCCCTCGTGGGGACGGTCCGTTCGTGGCCTTCGTGGTCGCCTCCGGCGTCGGCCTGGCGGCGGTGTTCGCGGCGGTCCTGGCGCACTGGACCCCGGCCGAGACCGCCGCCCTGTGCGCCCCGGTCGGTGTGGGCGCGCTGGCCTTCCTGCCCGGTCTGTCCATGCGCTTCGCCCGGCTGCCGATCGGTTTCGACGCCCCGGCCACCGCCCCGCGCAGCGCGTACGGCACCGATCCCGCTCCGCGGGAGCCGGTCGACGCCGAGCGGATCGCCGCCCAGGCCCGCCGCGGACACGAACTCCTGGTCGGCCTGGTGGGCGGCTGCGCGGTGATCACGGTCGGCGCCTGCGCGGTCCTCGGGTTCTCCGACGACGTCTGGGCCCGGCTCCTCGCGCTGGCCGCGGGCATCGCTCTGCTGATGCGCGCCCACCTGTTCCGCTACACCGCCCAGGTCGCTCCCGTACTGGCCGCGGGCCTCGGTTCCCTCGTCCTGCTCGGGCTCGGTCTGGCGCTGAACCCGCCGCACTCGGTGATCCGCGACGCGCTGACGGGCGACCGCACCGACCTGGACATCCGTACCGTCTGGCTCGTCGCGGCGATCGCGGCGGCGTCCGCGATCGTCACCGCGATCGGCCTGATCGGCTCGCGGGGCGGCCTCACGCCGTTCTGGGGCCGCTTCATGGAGCTCGCCGAGGGCTTCGTCCTGCTGACGCTCGTTCCGTTGGCACTGGCCGTCTTCGACGTGTACGCGGCGGCCCGGTCGATGACGGGCTGACCCGTCGGCAGCCGGGAAGGAACGGCGGGCGCGAGCCGCGGCGCACCCCGCCCGGCCACACCGTCACCGGCTCCGGCCCGGGCTCGGCGCCGCACGCGGTGCGGACGAGCGGTGGCCGACCCCTGCCGGCCGTCGGCCCCGTAGGAGTCGGCCGGGCGGGAGCCATACCGGCCGTCGGCCCCGTAGGAGTCGGCCGGCAGAAGCCCTACCGGCCACCGACCCCCTATCGCGCGGCAGATCCCCCGTCGTGCGGCGCCGGCTCCAGATCGAACTCGCCGTCCCGGGCACCCAGCACGAAGGCCCGCCACTCCGCCTCCGTGTAGCGCAGCACCGTCTCCGGGTCGAGCGACGACCGCATCGCCACGGCCCCCGCGGGCAGGTAGGCGATCTCGACGCGCTCCTCGTGCTCCTCCGTGCCCGGGGCGCACTGCCACTCGACGCCGGAGATGTCGAGCGCGTACAGCTCGTCCCGCTCCCGCTCCTTGCGCGCTTTGACGTCTTCGTCCTCGGCATCGGCCATGTCGGCTCCGACCCTTTCCCCTGAGTTCCCGCTGTTCCAACGAGCTGTGGCGCCAGCGTACTTGCCGGCGTTCCCCCAGCTCAGAGGTTCCTCTTTTACGTTCCGGCCCGGCGTCGTCGCCCGTACACTGCCCCCGCACGGCGCGGCACGGGCCGAGCGCCCGCCGCGATATCCCGGGCGGGCCCGCTGCCCCGGCCTGCTACCCTGGCTTTCGGCCGTTTGTGTACGCACCCCCGGAAACACCCTCAGGGAGTCCCTGAAGGTTCCGGAGGCCGCGCCCAGCGGATCCCCGCCACCCGAGTAACGGAAGCTCCCCCGAGACCAAGACCGGGGGCACTCGGTGGCCACTCAAAGACTACGAGGAGTACGCGTGCCGCTCGATGCCGCTACGAAGAAGCAGCTCATCACGGAGTTCGGCCAGAAGGAGGGCGACACCGGCTCCCCCGAGGTCCAGGTCGCCATGCTGTCCCGCCGGATCTCGGACCTGACCGAGCACCTCAAGACGCACAAGCACGACCACCACTCCCGTCGTGGTCTGCTGATCCTGGTCGGTCAGCGTCGCCGCCTTCTCCAGTACCTGGCCAAGAAGGACATCCAGCGCTTCCGTGCCCTGGTCGACCGCCTCGGCATCCGCCGTGGTGCGGCGGGCGCCAAGTAGCACGCCGTGAGGGGGAGCGGTTCCCGGACCATCGGGACCGCTCCCCTTTGCCGTACGTACCGGTACACATTGGTACGCACCGGCACATACGGACACACGCCGACGACGGGGCCGTCGTACGCCCTGTCGCCGTGCGGAACGTGCGGAGTGTCACCAACGCTTTGTAGTGTGGTAGCACAACGCCATACGTACGACACAGCGTGATGACGTGCACTCGCTGCGGGTGAACGTCACCACGCCCACCGAACGAGGAGAAGCGCGCCTAGCCGCCGCCGGTCCTCGGTAGTGGCCCCCGGGAGAGAGAACCCCGGGTGCTTCGATCGAAGACCGGCCCGCACCGAGCGTTTCTCCGCAGCCGTCCCCCTGCCACACGGGCAGCGAGGGACGAAAGACGACAAGTAACGGAGAAAATGCTAGTGGAGAACGAGACCCACTACGCCGAGGCCGTCATTGACAACGGCACCTTCGGCACCCGCACCATCCGCTTCGAGACGGGCCGCCTGGCCAAGCAGGCCGCCGGCTCCGCCGTGGCGTACCTGGACGACGACACCATGGTGCTGTCGGCCACCACCGCCTCCAAGAACCCCAAGGACCAGCTCGACTTCTTCCCCCTCACGGTGGACGTCGAGGAGCGGATGTACGCCGCCGGCAAGATCCCCGGCAGCTTCTTCCGTCGTGAGGGCCGCCCCTCCGAGGACGCCATCCTCACCTGCCGGCTGATCGACCGCCCGCTGCGCCCGTCCTTCAAGAAGGGCCTGCGCAACGAGATCCAGGTCGTCGCCACGATCATGGCGCTCAACCCCGACCACCTGTACGACGTCGTGGCGATCAACGCCGCCTCCGCGTCCACGCAGCTGGCCGGTCTGCCCTTCTCCGGCCCGATCGGCGGCGTCCGCGTCGCGCTGATCAACGGCCAGTGGGTCGCGTTCCCGACGCACACCGAGCTCGAGGACGCCGTCTTCGACATGGTCGTCGCCGGTCGCGTCCTGGAGGACGGCGACGTCGCGATCATGATGGTCGAGGCCGAGGCCACCGAGAAGACCATCCAGCTCGTCGCGGGCGGCGCCGAGGCGCCGACCGAGGAGGTCGTCGCCTCCGGTCTGGACGCCGCGAAGCCCTTCATCAAGGTGCTCTGCAAGGCCCAGGCCGACCTCGCCGCCAAGGCCGCGAAGCCGACCGGCGAGTTCCCGGTCTTCCTCGAGTACCAGGACGACATCCTGGAGGCGCTGTCCGCCGCCGTCCGCCCGGAGCTCACCTCCGCGCTGACCATCGCGGGCAAGCAGGACCGCGAGGCCGAGCTGGACCGCGTCAAGGCGCTCGCCGCCGAGAAGCTCCTGCCGGAGTTCGAGGGTCGCGAGAAGGAGATCTCCGCCGCGTACCGCTCGCTCACCAAGCAGCTGGTCCGCGAGCGCGTGATCAAGGAGAAGAAGCGCATCGACGGCCGCGGCGTCACGGACATCCGTACGCTCGCCGCCGAGGTCGAGGCCATCCCGCGCGTGCACGGTTCGGCGCTGTTCGAGCGTGGCGAGACCCAGATCCTGGGCGTCACCACCCTGAACATGCTCCGGATGGAGCAGCAGCTGGACACCCTCTCCCCGGTGACCCGCAAGCGCTACATGCACAACTACAACTTCCCGCCGTACTCCGTCGGCGAGACCGGCCGCGTCGGCTCCCCGAAGCGCCGCGAGATCGGCCACGGCGCCCTCGCCGAGCGCGCCATCGTGCCGGTCCTGCCGACGCGCGAGGAGTTCCCCTACGCGATCCGTCAGGTGTCCGAGGCCCTCGGCTCCAACGGCTCGACGTCCATGGGCTCGGTCTGCGCCTCCACCATGTCGCTGCTGAACGCCGGTGTGCCCCTCAAGGCCCCCGTCGCCGGTATCGCCATGGGCCTGATCTCCCAGGAGATCAACGGCGAGACGCACTACGTCGCCCTCACCGACATCCTCGGTGCGGAGGACGCCTTCGGCGACATGGACTTCAAGGTCGCCGGCACCAAGGAGTTCGTCACCGCCCTCCAGCTCGACACCAAGCTGGACGGCATCCCGGCCTCCGTCCTGGCCGCGGCCCTCAAGCAGGCCCGCGACGCCCGCCTCCACATCCTCGACGTGATGATGGAAGCGATCGACACGCCGGACGAGATGTCCCCGAACGCCCCGCGGATCATCACCGTCAAGATCCCCGTGGACAAGATCGGTGAGGTCATCGGCCCGAAGGGCAAGATGATCAACCAGATCCAGGAGGACACCGGCGCCGAGATCACGATCGAGGACGACGGCACCATCTACATCGGTGCCCAGGTCGGCTCGCAGGCCGAGGCCGCCCGCGCCACGATCAACGGCATCGCCAACCCGACCATGCCGGAGGTCGGCGAGCGCTACCTGGGTACGGTCGTCAAGACCACCACCTTCGGTGCGTTCGTGTCGCTGCTCCCGGGCAAGGACGGTCTGCTGCACATCTCGCAGATCCGCAAGCTCGCCGGCGGCAAGCGCGTGGAGAACGTCGAGGACGTGCTCGGTGTGGGCTCCAAGGTCCAGGTCGAGATCGCCGAGATCGACTCCCGCGGCAAGCTCTCCCTGATCCCCGTGATCGAGGGCGAGGAAGCTGATGAGGACACGAAGGACGACACCGACAAGTGACGTCGAGTAACTCACAGGCGACGGCCCGCACCTCTTCGGAGGCGCGGGCCGTCGCCCGTACCCAAACCCTGATCAAGGGCACGGCCGGCATCGGTGTCGTCCGCAAGACCACCCTTCCGGGCGGCCTGCGGATCGTCACCGAGACCCTCCCCTCGGTCCGCTCCGCCACCTTCGGCATCTGGGCGCACGTCGGCTCCCGCGACGAGACGCCGTCCCTGAACGGCGCCACGCACTACCTGGAGCACCTCCTCTTCAAGGGGACGAACCGCAGGTCCGCGCTGGACATCTCCTCCGCGATAGACGCCGTCGGCGGCGAGATGAACGCGTTCACGGCGAAGGAGTACACGTGCTACTACGCGCGCGTGCTCGACGCCGACCTGCCGCTCGCCATCGACGTCGTCTGCGACATGCTCACGGGCTCCCTCATCCGCGAGGAGGACGTCAACGTCGAGCGCGGCGCGATCCTCGAGGAGATCGCGATGACCGAGGACGATCCCGGCGACTGCGTGCACGACCTGTTCGCGCACACGATGTTCGGCGACAACGCCCTCGGCCGCCCGGTCCTCGGCACCGTCGACACGGTCAACGCCCTCACCGCCGACCGCATCCGCCGCTTCTACAAGAAGCACTACGACCCGACCCACCTCGTGGTCGCGGCCGCCGGCAACATCGACCACAACAAGGTCGTACGCCAGGTCCGCGCGGCCTTCGAGAAGGCGGGCGCCTTCAAGAACCCGGACGCCACGCCCATCGCCCCGCGCGACGGCCTGCGCGCGATCCGCTCGGCCGGCCGCGTCGAGCTGATCGGCCGCAAGACGGAACAGGCGCATGTCGTCCTCGGCATGCCGGGTCTGGCCCGTACGGACGACCGGCGCTGGGCGCTCGGGGTGCTGAACACGGCCCTCGGCGGCGGCATGTCCTCCCGCCTCTTCCAGGAGGTCCGCGAGAAGCGCGGCCTGGCCTACAGCGTGTACTCGTACACCTCCGGCTTCGCCGACTGCGGCCTCTTCGGCGTGTACGCGGGCTGCCGCCCGAGCCAGGTGCACGACGTGCTGAAGATCTGCCGGGACGAACTCGACCAGGTCGCCGAGCAGGGTCTGTCCGACGAGGAGATCGTCCGCGCCATCGGCCAGCTGAGGGGCTCCACGGTCCTCGGCCTGGAGGACACCGGCGCGCTCATGAACCGCATCGGCAAGAGCGAGCTGTGCTGGGGCGAGCAGATGTCGGTCGACGACATGCTGAGCCGGATAGCGGCCGTGACCCCGGACGAGGTCCGGTCGGTGGCCCGCGACATCCTGGGACGGCGCCCGTCGCTGTCGGTCATCGGCCCGCTCAAGGACAAACAGGCCGCCCGGCTGCACGACGCGGTCGCCTGACCCTCTTCGACAGGCCTTCGGCAACTTCGGTAAGGAAGCACAACAGATGAGCAAGCTGCGCGTGGCGGTCCTCGGCGCCAAGGGCCGGATCGGTTCCGAGGCGGTACGGGCGGTCGAGGCCGCCGAGGACATGGAGCTGGTGGCCGCCCTCGGCCGCGGCGACAAGCTCGAGACGCTGACCGAGAACGGCGCCCAGGTCGTGGTCGAACTGACCACGCCCGCCTCGGTCATGGACAACCTCGACTACTGCGTGGGGCACGGCATCCACGCAGTGGTCGGCACCACCGGCTGGACCGAGGAGCGCCTCGCGCACCTGACGGACCGGCTGGCCGAGTCTCCGGGGACGGGCGTGCTCATCGCGCCCAACTTCTCCATCGGAGCCGTCCTGACCATGAAGTTCGCGCAGATCGCCGCGCCGTACTTCGAGTCCGTCGAGGTCGTCGAACTGCACCACCCCAACAAGGTGGACGCGCCCTCCGGCACCGCCACGCGCACCGCCCAGCTCATCGCCGAGGCCCGTCGCGAGGCGGGCACGGCCCCGGCGCCGGACGCCACGGAGACGGGCCTGGACGGGGCGCGCGGCGCGAACGTCGACGGCATCCCGGTGCACGCCGTCCGGCTGCGCGGGCTGCTGGCCCACCAGGAGGTGCTGCTGGGCGGCGAGGGCGAGACCCTCACGGTCCGCCACGACTCGCTGCACCACAGCAGCTTCATGCCGGGCATCCTGCTGGGCGCCCGCCGGGTGGTGTCGACTCCGGGCCTCACCTTCGGCCTGGAAAACTTCCTCGATCTCGGCTGAGGCTGACATGCGCGCCAAGCTCTCCTACGCCGTCACGGCCGCCGTCCTGGTCTTCTACTTCGCCCTGGTCGGCAGCCGCGGCGTCATGCTCATCCAGGCCGGCACACTCCTGACCGTCACCTTCGGGGTGGCGGTGCTGATCCTGCCGGTCATCGGCGTCTGGTTCCTGTGGAAGAACACCCAGTTCGTCCGCCGGGCCAACGCCCTCGCCGCCGAACTCGACGCCGAGGGCGGACTGCCCGTCGACGAACTGAAGCGCACCGCGAGCGGCCGCGTCGACCGCGACTCCGCCGACGAGGTGTTCGACCGGCGCAAGGCCGAGACCGAGGCGGCCCCCGACGACTGGCGCACCTGGTTCCGCCTCGCCGTCGCCTACCACGACGCCCGGGACACGCCGCGGGCCCGCAAGGCGATGCAACGCGCGATCAGCCTGCACGACGGCAAGCCGGTGCAGACCGTCTGAGTCGTACGACGAAGGGGCCGGCCCGCACCTGTGGCGGACCGGCCCCTTCGACGTACGGCCGGATGTCGGATCGGCGTCCGGGGGATCAGCCGCGCCGGTTCTCCGCGGCCCACGCCTCGATCGCGTCCGCCGCCCGGTCGAACGCCTCGGCACGCGCCAGGAAGTCCGCGCCGTGCGTGGTCAGCATCTGTGTGGCCTCCTCGGGGCGGTCCCGCCGTCCCATGATCAGGGCCTGCCCCTGGACGGTCCGCGGCAGCCCCAGCCAGCGCACCGGCTGCTGCACGGTCCGCACCGCCACGACCCGCTCCCAGGGCAGTGTGCGGGTGAGGAGGAACCGCACGTGCCGCAGCCCGCGGTCGCTGACCCACACCCCCATACGCAGCAATCGCAGGGCAGCGGCGATCACGAGCAGGGAAAACCCGAAGACCGCGCCGGCCTCGGACATCGACCCGGTCAGCGCGATGATGACGGCCGCGAACAGCACGTACGAGGCGAGCAGCAGCGCCAACGCGGCCACCCCGACCCGCCAGGGTCCGGGCCGGTAGGGGCGCCGCCAGCGCTCACGGTCCTCGAAGGGCAGCGCGACGTCGTCCGCCGCCTCGAATGCGCGGTCGGCCGTCAGGAAGGGCAGGGGCACGGCTGGTCCTCACTCGTCCATGCGTGGGCTGTGCCCGGTGAGGTTATCCGTCTGTGTCCCGGCTCACCACCATCGGGGGCCGGATGGCGTCAGCGTCCCTGGGACGCCTGCGACTGCTGTGACTGCGCCGAGTGGTCCAGGCTCAGCGCCGGCATCCCGATGACCAGGGAGCCCACCAGCGCGGCCACGATGGTGAGCCCCAACAGCCACCGGCCGGCTATCTGACCGGCGGAGGACCGCTCGGAGGGCGGGGGAGCGACATTGCTACGGAACCGGTCGGCCTCGGCGAGGAAGGCGAAGGGGACGGGCTCGCGCCGGCGGAACATGATGGGTACTTCCTCCTGGGCTTTCGATCGGGCACTTCACTGATACAGACGAGCGGGTGCCCGAAAACGTGCCCCATATCGGCAGACGTCCCGCACGAATCCGACGGCACGCCCGTGGCCGACCGGCTCGGCGGCCCCCGTAGAGTTGGCGCCGCTCCGAAGACGCGATGGAAGGACCCCCGCACAGTGACCGACAGCCCCGCCGACGACCTCAAGCCCGGCTTCCGCAGCGACGTCACCGTCGAGCTGGTCAAGCACACCGCGTCCGACGCCGACGTGCTCTTCGCCGCCCGCGTCTCGACCGCCGGCGAGCAGTCCCTGGACGAGCTGGGCAAGGACCCGGAGCGCTCCAAGGGCCTGATCAACTACCTGATGCGGGACCGGCACGGCAGCCCCTTCGAGCACAACTCGATGACGTTCTTCATCAGTGCCCCGATCTTCGTCTTCCGCGAGTTCATGCGTCACCGCGTGGGCTGGTCGTACAACGAGGAGTCCGGCCGCTACCGGGAGCTCCAGCCCGTCTTCTACGTCCCCGGCGAGTCCCGCAAACTCGTTCAGCAGGGTCGTCCCGGCAAGTACGTCTTCGCCGAGGGCACGCAGGCCCAGCAGGAGCTCGTCGGCCGCACCATGGAGGACTCCTACCGCCGGTCCTACGAGGCCTATCAGGAGATGCTCGCCGCGGGCGTCGCCCGCGAGGTCGCCCGCGCGGTCCTGCCGGTCGGCCTGTTCTCCTCGATGTACGCCACCTGCAACGCCCGCTCGCTGATGCACTTCCTCGGCCTGCGCACCCAGCACGAGCTGGCGAAGGTCCCGTCCTTCCCGCAGCGGGAGATCGAGATGGTGGGCGAGAAGATGGAGGCCGAGTGGGCAGGGCTCATGCCCCTCACGTACGCGGCCTTCAACGCCAACGGCCGAGTGGCGCCCTGACGGACGCGACGTAGGCGAGCGCCGGAGACGAGCCGACGGAGACGTATGTACGGATCATCCGTGCGAAGTGTCCGTATTGCGGCATTTAGAGAAGTTCATCTAGCCTGATCAAACGGACCCGGCACTGCTTGAACCCCCGAGCAGGCAGTGCCGGGTTCCATCTTTGTCATGACTTTCCGAACCCCCCGCGGGCAGACCCCACGGTGAGCAACGAGTAGCGTGTCACCCATGGCTCCGACCTCCACTCCGCAGACCCCCTTCGGGCGGGTCCTCACCGCCATGGTCACGCCCTTCACGGCGGACGGCGCACTCGACCTCGACGGCGCACAGCGGCTCGCCACCCACCTGGTGGACGCAGGCAACGACGGCCTGATCGTCAACGGCACCACCGGCGAGTCCCCCACCACCAGTGACGCGGAGAAATCGGACCTGGTACGAGCCGTCCTGGAGGCCGTCGGAGACCGTGCCCACGTCGTCGCCGGCGTCGGCACCAACGACACCCACCACAGTGTCGAGCTCGCCCGCGCGGCCGAGACGGCCGGCGCACACGGCCTCCTGGTCGTCACCCCGTACTACAACAAGCCCCCTCAGGAGGGCCTCTACCGGCACTTCACGGCCGTCGCCGACGCCGCCGGGCTGCCGGTCATGCTCTACGACATCCCCGGCCGCAGCGGTGTCCCGATCAGCACCGAGACGCTGGTCCGCCTCGCCGCGCACCCCCGGATCGTCGCCAACAAGGACGCCAAGGGCGACCTGGGCCGCGCGAGCTGGGCCATCGCGCGCTCCGGGCTGGCCTGGTACTCCGGTGACGACATGCTGAACCTGCCGCTGCTCTCCGTGGGCGCGGTCGGCTTCGTCTCCGTCGTCGGCCACGTGGTCACCCCGGACCTGCGCGCCCTCGTCGAGGCGTTCACCGCCGGAGACGTCCAGAAGGCGACCGAGATCCACCAGAAACTGCTCCCGGTCTACACGGGCATGTTCCGTACCCAGGGCGTGATGACCACCAAGGCTGCCCTCACCCTGCTGGGCCTGCCCGCCGGCCCGCTGCGCTCACCCATGGTCGAGTGCTCGCCCGAAGAGATCGAACAGCTCAAGATCGATCTTGCGGCGGGCGGGGTACAGCTCTGACAACAGACTTCACAACTGAATAGCAGGCCACCGGTGCCTGCAATCCACAACGACAACTGCTATTGCACGAACGTCATGCGCGCCACGTGCCCACCGGTACGTGGCGTGTGTGGTTGAGGAGAGTCTTTTGAGTCATCCGCATCCCGAACTTGCCCCGCCCCCGCCGCTCCCGGCGGGCGGCCTCAGGGTCACCCCGCTCGGCGGCCTCGGCGAAATCGGCCGGAACATGACGGTCTTCGAATTCGGCGGCCGTCTGCTGATCGTCGACTGCGGCGTGCTCTTCCCCGAGGAGGAGCAGCCCGGCATCGACCTGATCCTGCCGGACTTCACGTCCATCCGGGACCGCCTCGACGACATCGAGGGCATCGTCCTCACCCATGGTCACGAGGACCACATCGGTGCCGTCCCCTACCTCCTTCGGGAGAAGCCGGACATCCCGCTGATCGGCTCCAAGCTGACCCTCGCCTTCATCGAGGCCAAGCTCCAGGAGCACCGGATCCGCCCGTACACCCTCGAGGTGGCGGAGGGACACCGTGAGCGCATCGGCCCCTTCGACTGCGAGTTCATCGCCGTCAACCACTCGATCCCGGACGCCCTAGCCGTCGCCATCCGCACGCCCGCGGGCATGGTGGTCCACACGGGCGACTTCAAGATGGACCAGCTCCCGCTGGACGGCCGTCTCACGGATCTGCACGCGTTCGCACGTCTGAGCGAGGAAGGCATCGACCTCCTTCTCTCCGACTCCACGAACGCCGAGGTCCCCGGTTTCGTGGCGCCCGAGCGGGACATCTCCAACGTCCTGCGCACGGTCTTCGCGAACGCCCGCAAGCGGATCATCGTGGCCAGCTTCGCCAGCCACATCCACCGCATCCAGCAGATCCTGGACACGGCGCACGAGTACGGCCGCAGGGTCGCCTTCGTGGGCCGCTCGATGGTCCGCAACATGGGTATCGCCCGCGACCTGGGTTACCTGAAGGTCCCACCGGGCCTCGTGGTGGACGTCAAGACGCTCGACGACCTGCCCGACCACGAGGTGGTCCTGGTCTGCACGGGCTCCCAGGGCGAGCCGATGGCGGCCCTGTCCCGCATGGCCAACCGCGACCACCAGATCCGCATCGTCCCCGGCGACACGGTGATCCTGGCGTCCTCGCTCATCCCCGGCAACGAGAACGCGGTCTACCGCGTGATCAACGGCCTGACCCGCTGGGGCGCGCACGTCGTGCACAAGGGCAACGCCAAGGTGCACGTCTCGGGCCACGCGTCCGCGGGCGAGCTCCTGTACTTCTACAACATCTGCCGCCCGAAGAACCTGATGCCGGTCCACGGCGAATGGCGGCACCTGCGTGCCAACGCCGAGCTGGGCGCCATGACGGGCGTCCCGCACGACCGCATCGTGATCGCCGAGGACGGCGTGGTCGTCGACCTCGTCGAGGGCAAGGCGAAGATCTCCGGCAAGGTCCAGGCGGGTTACGTCTACGTCGACGGCCTCTCGGTCGGCGACGTGGGCGAGCCGGCCCTCAAGGACCGGAAGATCCTGGGCGACGAGGGCATCATCTCGGTGTTCGTCGTCGTGGACTCTTCCACCGGCAAGATCACCGGCGGCCCGCACATCCAGGCCCGCGGTTCGGGTATCGACGACTCGGCCTTCTCGGCCGTCACCCCGAAGATCGCCGAGGTCCTGGAACGCTCCGCCCAGGACGGTGTGGTCGAGCCCCACCAGCTCCAGCAGCTCATCCGCCGCACGCTGGGCAAGTGGGTCTCCGACACCTATCGCCGCAGGCCGATGATCCTCCCGGTCGTGGTCGAGGTCTGAGCGACGTACGGCTCCCCGTACGCGTGAACCCGGAGCGGGGCTCCTCGATTTGCATCGAGGAGCCCCGCTCCAGTACGTTTACGGCTCCGCCTGAACGGGAACCCGGTACACCTCGTGCCCCGGATCCACTCCCGGGAGGGGCCGGGAAAACCGACTCAGAACTTCTGATAAAGTCGGAACCGCCGGAAAGGAAACCGCGAAACAAAAGCGGGAGCCTGGAAAGCACCGAGGAAATCGGGTCGAGAAAAGATCTGATAGAGTCGGAAACGCAAGACCGAAGGGAAGCGCCCGGAGGAAAGCCTGAGAGAGTCTCTCGGGTGAGTACAAAGGAAGCGTCCGTTCCTTGAGAACTCAACAGCGTGCCAAAAATCAACGCCAGATATGTTGATACCCCGTCCCCGGCAGTGATAGCCGAGGATGAGGTTCCTTTGAAACAAAACACAGCGAGGACGCTGTGAACGGCCGGGCTTATTCCGCCTGGCTGTTCCGCTCTCGTGGTGTCGACCGGATTACCGGTAAACATTCACGGAGAGTTTGATCCTGGCTCAGGACGAACGCTGGCGGCGTGCTTAACACATGCAAGTCGAACGATGAACCACTTCGGTGGGGATTAGTGGCGAACGGGTGAGTAACACGTGGGCAATCTGCCCTTCACTCTGGGACAAGCCCTGGAAACGGGGTCTAATACCGGATAATACTTCCACTCGCATGGGTGGGGGTTAAAAGCTCCGGCGGTGAAGGATGAGCCCGCGGCCTATCAGCTTGTTGGTGAGGTAATGGCTCACCAAGGCGACGACGGGTAGCCGGCCTGAGAGGGCGACCGGCCACACTGGGACTGAGACACGGCCCAGACTCCTACGGGAGGCAGCAGTGGGGAATATTGCACAATGGGCGAAAGCCTGATGCAGCGACGCCGCGTGAGGGATGACGGCCTTCGGGTTGTAAACCTCTTTCAGCAGGGAAGAAGCGAAAGTGACGGTACCTGCAGAAGAAGCGCCGGCTAACTACGTGCCAGCAGCCGCGGTAATACGTAGGGCGCAAGCGTTGTCCGGAATTATTGGGCGTAAAGAGCTCGTAGGCGGTCTGTCGCGTCGGATGTGAAAGCCCGGGGCTTAACCCCGGGTCTGCATTCGATACGGGCAGACTAGAGTGTGGTAGGGGAGATCGGAATTCCTGGTGTAGCGGTGAAATGCGCAGATATCAGGAGGAACACCGGTGGCGAAGGCGGATCTCTGGGCCATTACTGACGCTGAGGAGCGAAAGCGTGGGGAGCGAACAGGATTAGATACCCTGGTAGTCCACGCCGTAAACGGTGGGAACTAGGTGTTGGCGACATTCCACGTCGTCGGTGCCGCAGCTAACGCATTAAGTTCCCCGCCTGGGGAGTACGGCCGCAAGGCTAAAACTCAAAGGAATTGACGGGGGCCCGCACAAGCAGCGGAGCATGTGGCTTAATTCGACGCAACGCGAAGAACCTTACCAAGGCTTGACATACACCGGAAACGTCTGGAGACAGGCGCCCCCTTGTGGTCGGTGTACAGGTGGTGCATGGCTGTCGTCAGCTCGTGTCGTGAGATGTTGGGTTAAGTCCCGCAACGAGCGCAACCCTTGTTCTGTGTTGCCAGCATGCCCTTCGGGGTGATGGGGACTCACAGGAGACTGCCGGGGTCAACTCGGAGGAAGGTGGGGACGACGTCAAGTCATCATGCCCCTTATGTCTTGGGCTGCACACGTGCTACAATGGCCGGTACAAAGAGCTGCGAAACCGTGAGGTGGAGCGAATCTCAAAAAGCCGGTCTCAGTTCGGATTGGGGTCTGCAACTCGACCCCATGAAGTCGGAGTTGCTAGTAATCGCAGATCAGCATTGCTGCGGTGAATACGTTCCCGGGCCTTGTACACACCGCCCGTCACGTCACGAAAGTCGGTAACACCCGAAGCCGGTGGCCCAACCCCTTGTGGGAGGGAGCTGTCGAAGGTGGGACTGGCGATTGGGACGAAGTCGTAACAAGGTAGCCGTACCGGAAGGTGCGGCTGGATCACCTCCTTTCTAAGGAGCACTTCTAAGCCTGTCCCTTCGGGGGCCGGTTCAGAGGCCAGTACATCGGCGTACGTCCGATGCTGGTTGCTCATGGGTGGAACGTTGATTATTCGGTCCGGTTCACGGGTCGGAGGCTGCGAGTACTGTCCGCAAGGGCGTGGAAAGCATGATCTCCGGACGGAACCGGGTCGGGCACGCTGTTGGGTATCTGAGGGTGCGAGCGTTTGCTCGTCCTTCTGATGCCGGCCCCAGTGCACTCGGATCCGTTAAGGGTTCGGGGTGATGGGTGGCTGGTCGTTGTTTGAGAACTGCACAGTGGACGCGAGCATCTGTGGCCAAGTTTTTAAGGGCGCACGGTGGATGCCTTGGCACCAGGAACCGATGAAGGACGTGGGAGGCCACGATAGTCCCCGGGGAGTCGTCAACCAGGCTTTGATCCGGGGGTTTCCGAATGGGGAAACCCGGCAGTCGTCATGGGCTGTCACCCGCTGCTGAACACATAGGCAGTGTGGAGGGAACGCGGGGAAGTGAAACATCTCAGTACCCGCAGGAAGAGAAAACAACCGTGATTCCGGGAGTAGTGGCGAGCGAAACCGGATGAGGCCAAACCGTATACGTGTGAGACCCGGCAGGGGTTGCGTGTACGGGGTTGTGGGATCTCTCTTTCACAGTCTGCCGGCTGTGAGACGAGTCAGAAACCGTTGATGTAGGCGAAGGACATGCGAAAGGTCCGGCGTAGAGGGTAAGACCCCCGTAGTCGAAACGTCAACGGCTCGTTTGAGAGACACCCAAGTAGCACGGGGCCCGAGAAATCCCGTGTGAATCTGGCGGGACCACCCGCTAAGCCTAAATATTCCCTGGTGACCGATAGCGGATAGTACCGTGAGGGAATGGTGAAAAGTACCGCGGGAGCGGAGTGAAATAGTACCTGAAACCGTGTGCCTACAAGCCGTGGGAGCGTCGCGCATTGAGTTTACTCAATGCGTCGTGACTGCGTGCCTTTTGAAGAATGAGCCTGCGAGTTTGCGGTGTGTTGCGAGGTTAACCCGAGTGGGGAAGCCGTAGCGAAAGCGAGTCCGAATAGGGCGTTTCAGTAGCACGCTCAAGACCCGAAGCGGAGTGATCTAGCCATGGGCAGGTTGAAGCGGAGGTAAGACTTCGTGGAGGACCGAACCCACCAGGGTTGAAAACCTGGGGGATGACCTGTGGTTAGGGGTGAAAGGCCAATCAAACTCCGTGATAGCTGGTTCTCCCCGAAATGCATTTAGGTGCAGCGTCGTGTGTTTCTTGCCGGAGGTAGAGCACTGGATAGGCGATGGGCCCTACCGGGTTACTGACCTTAGCCAAACTCCGAATGCCGGTAAGTGAGAGCGCGGCAGTGAGACTGTGGGGGATAAGCTCCATGGTCGAGAGGGAAACAGCCCAGAGCATCGACTAAGGCCCCTAAGCGTACGCTAAGTGGGAAAGGATGTGGAGTCGCACAGACAACCAGGAGGTTGGCTTAGAAGCAGCCACCCTTGAAAGAGTGCGTAATAGCTCACTGGTCTAGTGATTCCGCGCCGACAATGTAGCGGGGCTCAAGCGTACCGCCGAAGTCGTGTCATTCATACAATAGGGCCAACGCCTGTATGGATGGGTAGGGGAGCGTCGTGTGCCGGGTGAAGCAGCCGCGGAAGCGAGTTGTGGACGGTTCACGAGTGAGAATGCAGGCATGAGTAGCGATACACACGTGAGAAACGTGTGCGCCGATTGACTAAGGGTTCCTGGGTCAAGCTGATCTGCCCAGGGTAAGTCGGGACCTAAGGCGAGGCCGACAGGCGTAGTCGATGGATAACCGGTTGATATTCCGGTACCCGCTGTGAAGCGTCAAACATCGAACCAGGCGATGCTAAGTCCGTGAAGCCGTTCCGGACCCTTCGGGGAAAGGAAAGTGGTGGAGCCGACGAACCAGACTTGCAGTAGGTGAGTGATGGGGTGACGCAGGAAGGTAGTCCATCCCGGGCGGTGGTTGTCCCGGGGTAAGGGTGTAGGACGGTGTGTAGGCAAATCCGCACGCCATATAGTCTGAGACCTGATGCCGAGCCGATTGTGGCGAAGTGGATGATCCTATGCTGTCGAGAAAAGCCTCTAGCGAGTTTCATGGCGGCCCGTACCCTAAACCGACTCAGGTGGTCAGGTAGAGAATACCGAGGCGTTCGGGTGAACTATGGTTAAGGAACTCGGCAAAATGCCCCCGTAACTTCGGGAGAAGGGGGGCCACGTCTGGTGAGAGCACTTGCTGCTCGAGCTGGGGGTGGCCGCAGAGA
The DNA here is from genome assembly GCF_045041255.1 of Streptomyces sp. NBC_00080. NCBI lineage: Bacteria > Bacillati > Actinomycetota > Actinomycetes > Kitasatosporales > Streptomycetaceae > Streptomyces > Streptomyces sp. NBC_00080. Next base: position 2,717,820 of record NZ_CP108235.1, on the reverse strand, counting down.
CCAGCGAGAAGCGACTGTTTACTAAAAACACAGGTCCGTGCGAAGCCGTAAGGCGATGTATACGGACTGACGCCTGCCCGGTGCTGGAACGTTAAGGGGACCGGTTAGTCACAATTCGTTGTGGCGAAGCTGAGAACTTAAGCGCCAGTAAACGGCGGTGGTAACTATAACCATCCTAAGGTAGCGAAATTCCTTGTCGGGTAAGTTCCGACCTGCACGAATGGCGTAACGACTTCTCGACTGTCTCAACCATAGGCCCGGTGAAATTGCACTACGAGTAAAGATGCTCGTTTCGCGCAGCAGGACGGAAAGACCCCGGGACCTTTACTACAGTTTGATATTGGTGTTCGGTTCGGCTTGTGTAGGATAGGTGGGAGACTTTGAAACGTGGACGCCAGTTCACGGTGAGTCGTCGTTGAAATACCACTCTGGTCGTGCTGGATGTCTAACCTGGGTCCGTGATCCGGATCAGGGACAGTGTCTGATGGGTAGTTTAACTGGGGCGGTTGCCTCCTAAAGAGTAACGGAGGCGCCCAAAGGTTCCCTCAGCCTGGTTGGCAATCAGGTGTTGAGTGTAAGTGCACAAGGGAGCTTGACTGTGAGACCGACGGGTCGAGCAGGGACGAAAGTCGGGACTAGTGATCCGGCGGTGGCTTGTGGAAGCGCCGTCGCTCAACGGATAAAAGGTACCCCGGGGATAACAGGCTGATCTTCCCCAAGAGTCCATATCGACGGGATGGTTTGGCACCTCGATGTCGGCTCGTCGCATCCTGGGGCTGGAGTCGGTCCCAAGGGTTGGGCTGTTCGCCCATTAAAGCGGTACGCGAGCTGGGTTTAGAACGTCGTGAGACAGTTCGGTCCCTATCCGCTGCGCGCGCAGGAATATTGAGAAGGGCTGTCCCTAGTACGAGAGGACCGGGACGGACGAACCTCTGGTGTGCCAGTTGTTCTGCCAAGGGCATGGCTGGTTGGCTACGTTCGGGAGGGATAACCGCTGAAAGCATCTAAGCGGGAAGCCTGCTTCGAGATGAGTATTCCCACCCCCTTGAGGGGTTAAGGCTCCCAGTAGACGACTGGGTTGATAGGCCGGATGTGGAAGCCCAGTAATGGGTGAAGCTGACTGGTACTAATAGGCCGAGGGCTTGTCCTCAGTTGCTCGCGTCCACTGTGTTGGTTCTGAAACCACGAACAGCCCCATGCCATGGTCACGGTATGGTGCGGCTGGACAGTTTCATAGTGTTTCGGTGGTCATAGCGTGAGGGAAACGCCCGGTTACATTCCGAACCCGGAAGCTAAGCCTTACAGCGCCGATGGTACTGCAGGGGGGACCCTGTGGGAGAGTAGGACACCGCCGAACAATCATTCAAAGGGTTGGTCCCTGAACTTCGGTTCAGGGACCAACCCTTTTTTGTTTTCGGCCACTTGAAGTTCATGTTCCGCCTTCAGCATCCACGGCATGGGTACTGCTGCAATGCTCAGAGCCGCAGGCGTCGGAGTCGGTGACGAGGTCATCGTGCCGGCCTTCGGGAATGTGGAGGTCGCCGGAGCAGTCACCCTGGCGGGTGCGCTTCCGGTGTTCGCCGATGTCGATCCGGCGACGTACTGCCTGGACCCGGCTGCCGTCGGCGCGGTCGTAACTCCGCGTACCGCGGCGGTCGTTGTCGTGCACCGCTTCGGCCGGTCGGCGGATGTCGGGCGGTTGCACGGGCTGGGGCAGCGGCACGGGCTGTTGGTGTTGGAACAGGGGGAGACCGAGGCGCCGTACGACGAGATCGCGCAGCGTCGGGAGCGTGCGGCCTACCTGGACGGACGGTTGCGTGGGGTGCGGATGCCGGACGGCGGGGACGGACACACGTACCAGCAGTACGTCGTGCGCGTGCCGGGGAACGGTCGGCCCGACCGGGATGCCTTCGCGCGGGCCTTGCGGGGAAAGGGAGTCGAGTGCCGGGTGCCGGTGAAGACTCCGTTGCACCGGCTGCCCGAGTTCCGGCGGTGCGTGTCGCTGCCGGAGACCGAACTCGCGGCGGACGAGACCCTCGCGCTGCCGGTGGATGCCTCGTTGACGAAGCGGGACATGCAGCGGATCGTGTCCGCCTGCAACGCGCTCGGCGGACTGCTTCAGCCCGCCTTCTGAACGAGTTTGGGAACACCGGCCAGTTCGGGGTACGATCTGTTCTGTTGCCGCGAGGGAAACCTCGAAAAGCGACCGGCCCTCTTAGCTCAGTCGGTAGAGCGTCTCCATGGTAAGGAGAAGGTCAACGGTTCGATTCCGTTAGAGGGCTCCACAAAGAAGCCCCCGCCCTTTCGGGCGGGGGCTTCTTCATGCCCTGCGTACTCTTTTCTCACGCCACCCGCATCGCCAGGATCGCCATGTCGTCGGAAGGGGCGTCGGACGCGAAGCGCTCCACCGCGCGCATGATGCGGGCCGCGACCGCGCCGGCGGTGAGACCGGTGCAGGTGGTGAGGACGTCGGCGAGGCCGTCGTCGCCCAGCATGCGGGTGCCCTCACGGCGCTCGGTGACGCCGTCCGTGACGCAGAGGAGGACGTCGCCCGGATCGAGGGTGACCGTCTGCTCGTAGAGCTCCAGGTCCTCCATGACGCCCAGCAGCGGCTGCGGTTCGGCGGCCGCCTCGACGGTGCCGTCCTGGCGCAGGCGCAGGGGCAGCGGGTGGCCGGCGCAGACCACCTTCAGCTCGGCGCTGCCGTCCTCCTGCGGACGCATCTCGCCGTAGAGGAGGGTCAGGAAGCGGCTGCGGGCGCCCTCGTCGAGGATGGCCGAGTTGAGGCGCTCCAGGACGGCCGGGCCGCTGAGCCCCTCGCGTGCGAGGAGGCGCAGGGCGTGGCGGGCCAGGCCGGTCACGGCCGCCGCGTTCGGGCCCGTGCCGCAGACGTCACCGATGGCGAAGCCGTACGCGCCGTCGCTGATGGGGAAGACGTCGTAGAAGTCACCGCCGACCTCGTTGCCCTCGCCGGCCGCGCGGTAGATGACCTCGACCTCGACGCCGTCGATCTCGGGGAGCTCCGGCGGCAGCAGGCTGCGCTGGAGGGCCTGGCTGATGGCCGTGCGCTCGGAGTAGAGGCGGGCGTTGTCGAGGGCGAGGGCCGCCCGGCGGCTCAAGTCCTCGGCCAGTTCCAGGATTTCCTGGCGGAAGTGTTCGTCGGTGGGCTTGCCGAGGGTCAGCATGCCGATGACGCGGTTGCGGGCGACGAGGGGGAGCACGACCGTCTCGCCGCCCACTGCCGAGGCGGTGGCGAGCGTGGGGCCGATGCCGGATGCCACCTGGTGGGTCGGGCCGCCGGTCAGGCCCAGGCTGCGCATGGAGCTGCGCAGGGCCGCGTCGTGCGCAGCGGCGGCGGGGGCTGCCCAGACCCGGGCGCCCGGGGTGGGGACCGGGTCGGGCGGTGCGATCTTCGAGAGCAACGACTTGATGCCGTCGATGAATTCCTCGTCCTCGTGCAGGACGTACGACAGGTAGGGATCGGAGGCCTGGTCGGCGATCGTGTAGACCGCGCACCAGGTGGCCAGGGTCGGAACCGTCATCTGGGCCATCAGGGCGAGGGTCTGGTCGCGGTCCAGGGTGCCCGCGAGGAGGTCGGAGGCCTCGACGAGGAAGCTGAGGGAGCCTCGGCGCAGGCGTTCCAGCTCGCCGAGGCGGGCCGACTCCACGGCCAGGGCGATGCGGTCGGCCGCGAACTGCAGGCGCAGTGCTTCCTCGTTGGAGTAGCGGCCGGAAGCCTCTGCCGCGACGCCGAGGGAGCCCGTGAGCCGGCCCTCGACCTTCAGCGGGACCGTGACGACCGAGCGCATGCCCGTGCCGTTCAGCAGGGGTACGGCGCCGGGGACGGCCAGGAGATCCTCGTGGACGGCCGGCATGCGGGCCGAGCCGTAGCGGCCGGGGCCCGCCTCGACGGGCACGCGCGCGAAGCGCTGGCGGGCGGAGGGCAGACCCGTGGAGGCGCGGACCTCCAGTTCCGTCTCGTCGTCGGTCGCCAGCAGGAGGAAGGCCGAGTCGCCGTCGAGCATGTCGCGGGCCCGCTCCACCGTGCGCTGGAGGAGACCGTCGAGGTCGTCCGGGGCCGGGGAGCCGATGAACACCTCGAAGGGATCGGCGTTCTGGCCGTCCGAGGTGGTGGCCGGGTCGGAGGCCGGGCCGCGTGACGGGGTCTGGAGGACCGCGCGCTCGTGGTCGCGGACGAGCAGGCAGACCGTGGAGGGCTCGCCGTCGGTGTCGCGGACGCGGAGGTGGGAGGCGTACACGGGCGTGACGCGGCCGTTGGCGCCGCGGATGCCGTAGCTGCCCTCCCAGCGGGAGAGCTGGAGGGCCTCGACGATGCCGGTGCTGGTGCCGGGCGTGTGCGGCCAGGCGGCGAGGTCGGTGAGTGGTTTGCCGGTGACCTGGTCGGCCGAGTAGCCGAAGAGCTCCTCGGCGTCTTCGTTCCAGGCCGAGATGGCCCCCGTGCGGTCGATCTGGACGACCGCCACGCGCACCCGGCTGTCGGCGAGCGGGAGGAGGTCGGCCGGGAGGGACGGGCCGGCCGTGCGGGTGCCGACCGGGCGGTCGGGGAGGTCGAGCTGGAACCAGACCTGCTTGTGGGTGGGGGTGTACTCGACGCCCCAGCGGGCGGCGATGGCCGCGCACAGCTGGAGGCCGCGGCCGCCCTCGCGGTCCGGGCTGCCCATGGTGGCGAGGGAGCCCTGGAGGGGAATCTCACGTTCGGGATACCGGTCGGACACCTCGATGCGTACGCCGTCGGCGCTGCGCAGGCACAGGACGTCGGCGTGGGTGCCCGCGTGGACGACCGCGTTGGTCACCAGTTCGCTGGTGAGGACGACGGCGTCGTCGATGATGTCGGCGAAGCCCCAGCCCTGGAGGGTGTCGCGGACGAAGGAGCGGGCGGTCGCCACGGATCTCCCGACGGGCTCGAAGCTGGCAGCCGCGCGCGCGGTGATCACTGAACTCCTCGGCCGGTCGTCGACGTGCAGGGCTCCCTGGCCGGTCAGGTCGCCTCGCTGGTGGGGCGGGCGCGTGCTGGAAGGCCGGGGGTCCGGGGTCTGTCCCCCCGGGATCAGTCCGGTGGTCATGTGTGCGGCCGCCCCTCCGATGCCCGCTCGTGCTCGTGCCACCGCCCAGGCCGGTCGGACCGGCGTGGCTGGACAGCCGCATGCAAGGTTACTTACCTTCCCGGCCCCTACGGATGCCGGTCGCCAGTGTTTCCGCCCGAGGGTGTGCGGACGATGTGCGAAGCTGCCGAACTGTTATGGCCTGGTTCGGCAAGGGTGAAACACTGGGCAAGCTTCTTGTGAAGGTCCGGGCAGACTGGGTGTCTTCTGAGTACAGGGGGCAGCAGCCCCCCGGGTCCGCCTGGTTTCATCGGGCGGAATACCGAGTGGCAACAGGTATGGCGAGCAGTAGCACCCAGGCACAGCGGTAACGGTCGATCCCTGTGGGAGGGACAAGTGGAGTCTGGCGCAGCGACGCGGGGCACTAAGACGCGCGCGAAAGGCGGACAGTCTCTGAGCAGGCCGCGTACACCACGCGGCGGGACGACCGTCGTGGACACGGCGGCCTTGCACCGGCTGCTGGGAGCCCTCGGCTCCATGCGGGACGGCAATTTCCGCAAGCGGCTCACGGTGTCCGGTGACGGCGTGATGTCGGAGATCGCCGCCGTGTTCAACGAGGTCGCGGACCGGAATCTGCATCTCACGGGTGAGCTGTCGCGGGTCCGGCGCATGGTGGGACGTGAGGGAAAGCTCACCGAGCGGCTGGAGACGGGCGCCTGTGAGGGGTCCTGGGCGACGGCCGTCGACAACTCGAACGCGCTGGTCGACGACCTCGTGCGGCCTGTTTCCGAGGTCGGGCGGGTGCTGTCGGCGGTCGCCGAGGGTGATCTGTCGCCGCGGATGGAGCTCAGGACGCACACGCCGGAGGGGACCGGGCATCCGCTGCGCGGTGAGTTCCTGAAGGTCGGGCGGACGGTCAACAACCTCGTGGACCAGCTCTCCACGTTCACCGACGAGGTCACGCGTGTGGCCAGTGAGGTGGGGACCGAGGGCAAGCTGGGCGGTCAGGCCCAGGTGCGCGGTATGTCCGGTTCGTGGAAGGACCTCACGGAGTCCGTCAACACGATGGCGTACCGGCTGACCGCGCAGGTGCGGGACATCGCGCTGGTGACGACGGCCGTGGCCAAGGGTGATCTGTCCCGGAAGGTGACGGTTCACGTCGAGGGCGAGATGCTCGAGCTGAAGAACACCGTCAACACGATGGTGGACCAGCTCTCCGCGTTCTCGTCCGAGGTGACGCGGGTGGCCCGTGAGGTGGGCACCGAGGGCATCCTGGGCGGTCAGGCGCAGGTGTCCGGCGTGGACGGGGTGTGGAAAGAGCTCACCGACTCGGTGAACACCATGGCCGGGAACCTGACGGCCCAGGTGCGTGGCATCGCGGAGGTGACCACGGCGGTCGCCAACGGCGATCTGTCGCAGAAGGTGACGGTGTCGGCGCGCGGCGAGGTCGCGCAGCTGGCCGACACGATGAACCAGATGACCGAGACGCTGCGGACCTTCGCGGACGAGGTCACGCGTGTGGCCAACGAGGTGGGGGCCGCGGGGCAGCTGGGCGGCCAGGCGAACGTGCCGGGCGCGGCGGGTACCTGGAAGGACCTGACGGACTCCGTCAACACCGTCTTCAGGAACCTCACCACGCAGGTGCGGGACATCGCGGCCGTGACGACGGCCGTGGCCAGCGGAGATCTGTCGCAGAAGGTCACGGTGGACGTGGCCGGCGAGATGCTGGAGCTGAAGAACACCGTCAACGGGATGGTCGACCAGCTGTCGGCCTTCGGCGCCGAGGTGACGCGCGTGGCGCGGGAGATCGGGGTCGAGGGTGAGCTGGGCGGTCAGGCGCAGGTGTCGGGCGCGGCCGGGACGTGGAAGGACCTGACGGACTCCGTCAACACGGCGTTCAGGAATCTCACCGGACAGGTGAGGAACATCGCGCAGGTCACCACGGCCGTGGCCAACGGTGACCTGTCGCAGAAGGTCACGGTGGACGTCTCCGGCGAGATGGCCCAGCTGAAGAACACCGTGAACACGATGGTGGACCAGCTGTCGTCGTTCGCCGACCAGGTGACCCGGATGGCCCGGGACGTGGGTACAGAGGGCCGGCTGGGCGGACAGGCCCGGGTGGACGGTGTGTCGGGCACCTGGAAGGAGTTGACGGACTCCGTCAACTCGATGGCCGGGAACCTGACCTCCCAGGTGCGCAACATCGCGCAGGTGACGACGGCCGTGGCCCGTGGTGACCTGTCGCAGAAGATCGACGTGGACGCGCGCGGGGAGATCCTCGAGCTGAAGAACACCATCAACACGATGGTCGACCAGCTCTCGGCCTTCGCCGACCAGGTGACCCGGGTGGCGCGGGACGTGGGTACCGAGGGCCGGCTGGGCGGGCAGGCGCAGGTGCCCGGCGTGGCCGGTGTGTGGCGGGACCTGACGGACTCGGTGAACGGCATGGCCGGCAACCTCACCGCCCAGGTGCGCAACATCGCCCAGGTCGCCACCGCCGTGGCCCGCGGTGACCTCTCGCAGAAGATCACCGTGGACGCGCGCGGGGAGATCCTCGAGCTGAAGAACACGCTGAACACGATGGTCGACCAGCTGTCGTCGTTCGCCCAGGAGGTCACGCGGGTCGCCCGTGAGGTGGGTACGGAGGGGCAGCTCGGCGGACAGGCCGAGGTGCAGGGTGTCTCCGGCACCTGGAAGGACCTCACCCAGTCGGTGAACTTCATGGCGAACAACCTGACGATCCAGGTGCGTCAGATCGCCGAGGTCACGACCGCGGTCGCCAAGGGCGACCTGTCGAAGAAGATCACGGTCGACGCCAAGGGCGAGATCCTGGAGCTCGTCACCACCGTGAACACGATGGTGGACCAGCTGTCGTCGTTCGCCGAGCAGGTGACCCGGGTGGCCCGTGAGGTGGGCACCGAGGGCATCCTGGGCGGCCAGGCGCACGTGCCCGGCGTCACGGGCATCTGGAAGGACCTCAGCGGCAACGTCAACCTGATGGCCAAGAACCTGACCATGCAGGTGCGCAACATCTCCCAGGTCGCGGCGGCCGTCGCCAACGGCGACCTGACGCGCCAGGTGACCATCGAGGCGCGCGGCGAGGTCCAGCAGCTCGCCGACACGTTCAACACCATGGTGAAGACGCTGAGCTCGTTCGCCGAGCAGGTCACCAAGGTGGCCCGTGAGGTGGGCACGGACGGCATCCTGGGCGGGCAGGCGCACGTGCCGGGCGTGGCGGGCACGTGGAAGGACCTCACCGACTCGGTGAACGGCATGGCGTCCAACCTGACCGGTCAGGTGCGCAACATCGCCATGGTCACGACGGCCATCGCCAAGGGTGACCTGACGAAGAAGATCGACATCGACGCGCGCGGGGAGATCCTCGAGCTGAAGACGACGATCAACACGATGGTCGACCAGCTGTCGTCGTTCGCCGAGGAGGTCACCCGGGTCGCCCGCGAGGTGGGTACCGAGGGGCAGCTGGGCGGTCAGGCACGCGTGCGTGACGTCGACGGCACCTGGCGCGACCTGACCGAGTCCGTGAACGAGATGGCCGGGAACCTGACCCGGCAGGTGCGTGCCATCGCGCGCGTGGCGACCGCGGTGACCCGCGGTGACCTGAACCTGAAGATCGACGTGGACGCGTCCGGGGAGATCCAGGAACTCCAGGACTACATCAACAAGATGATCGCCAACCTGCGCGACACCACGATCGCCAACAAGGAGCAGGACTGGCTCAAGGGCAACCTCGCGCGCGTGTCCGCCCTGATGCAGGGCCGGCGCGACCTCCAGGACGTGGCCTCGCTGATCATGAGCGAGCTGCCGCCCCTGGTGGCCGCGCAGCACGGCGCGTTCTTCCTGGCGATGCCGCCGGCCGAAGGCGGCACGGACCTGTACGAGCTGCGGATGCTGGGTTCGTACGGCTACTCGATGGGCTCCATGCCGACGTCGTTCCGGCCCGGTGAGGCGCTGGTCGGGACGGCGGCGGAGGAGAAGCGGACGATTCTCGTCGCGAACGCCCCGACCGGGTATCTGAAGATCTCCTCGGGACTCGGTGAGGCGCCGCCCGCGCAGGTGATCGTGTTGCCGGTGCTGTTCGAGGGCCAGGTGCTCGGGGTGATCGAGCTGGCGTCGTTCACGCCGTTCACGCAGATCCAGAAGGACTTCCTGAACCAACTGGCCGAGATGATCGCGACCAGCGTCAACACGATCTCCGTCAACACCAAGACGGAGCAGCTGCTGAAGCAGTCGCAGGAGCTGACTGAGCAACTGCGGGAGCGGTCGGCCGAGTTGGAGCAGCGGCAGAAGGCCCTCCAGGCGTCCAACGCCGAACTGGAGGAGAAGGCCGAGCTGCTGGCCCAGCAGAACCGCGACATCGAGGTGAAGAACACCGAGATCGAGGAGGCGCGGCAGGTCCTGGAAGAGCGTGCCGAGCAGCTCGCGGTGTCGATGCGGTACAAGAGCGAGTTCCTCGCCAACATGTCGCACGAGCTGCGCACGCCGCTCAACTCGCTGCTGATCCTGGCCAAGTTGCTCGCCGACAACGCGGACACCAACCTGACGCCGAAGCAGGTCGAGTTCGCCGAGACGATCCACGGCGCGGGGTCCGACCTGCTCCAGCTGATCAACGACATCCTCGACCTGTCGAAGGTCGAGGCGGGCAAGATGGACGTCTCGCCGACGCGTATCGCGCTGGTCCAGCTGGTCGACTACGTGGAGGCCACCTTCCGTCCGCTGACCGCGGAGAAGGGCCTCGACCTGTCCGTGAGGGTGTCGCCGGAGCTGCCGGCCACGCTGCACACCGACGAGCAGCGGCTGCTCCAGGTGCTGCGCAACCTGCTGTCCAACGCGGTGAAGTTCACCGACTCCGGGTCGGTCGAGCTGGTCATCCGGCCGGCCGGGGCGGAGGTGCCGGTGGCGATCCGGGAGCAGTTGCTGGAGGCCGGTTCGCTGACCGACGCGGACGCGCCGCTGATCGCTTTCTCGGTGACCGACACCGGCATCGGGATCGCCGCGAGCAAGATGCGGGTGATCTTCGAGGCGTTCAAGCAGGCCGACGGCACCACCAGCCGCAAGTACGGCGGTACCGGCCTCGGGTTGTCGATCTCGCGGGAGATCGCGCAGTTGCTGGGCGGTGAGATCCACGCGCAGAGCGAGACGGGCCGTGGCTCGACGTTCACGCTCTACCTGCCGCTGCACCCCAGTGAGCTGCCTCCGCAGGGCTACCAGCAGGTGGTGCCCGCCCTGGAGGCCGGCGACCTGGTGGCCTCGGAGAACGGCGCACGCGAGCTGTCGGAGCTGTCCGACGCGGAGATCGAGATGCCGGCCGAGGTGCGGTCGTACCAGGACGCGCAGAACGGGCCGGCGGCTCTCTTCCGGCGCCGGCGCCGCCTGGTGAGCGGCGGCGAGCAGGTGGGGCGGCCGGAGCAGTGGCCGGCCCGTGCGCAGGAGACGGCGGCGCACCCGCGCGTGGGCATCCGGTTCGGCGGTGAGAAGGTGCTGATCGTCGACGACGACATCCGCAATGTGTTCGCGCTGACCAGCGTCCTGGAACAGCACGGCCTGTCGGTGCTGTACGCGGAGAACGGCCGTGAGGGCATCGAGGTACTCGAGCAGCACGACGACGTGGCGGTCGTCCTGATGGACATCATGATGCCCGAGATGGACGGCTACGCGACGACCACGGCCATCCGCAGGATGCCGCAGTTCTCGGGGCTGCCGATCATCGCGCTGACGGCGAAGGCGATGAAGGGCGACCGGGAGAAGGCGATCGAGTCGGGTGCCTCCGACTACGTGACGAAGCCGGTCGACCCCGATCACCTGCTGTCGGTGATGCGGCAGTGGATGCGGGACGAGTGAGGGGACCTGCGGCGTGACGGGAACCTTCGGGAGGCGCCCGGAGTTGCTGACTCAGGGTGTCCGCTGTCGTGTAGCGGGGCGGAATTCGGGGAACCTTCTGGTCTCCTGCTGCGTTCCTGCTACGTGCACAGTGACATCACGGTGACAGGGTGTGGCGACGGTCGGGGTGCGGCTACCATGACCGGCACAAGGAAGGGCGGCGCAAAGGAGTCGTCCCCAGGGGCGGCGCCCGGTGCACTGCCGGGGCGAGGAGGGCGGGCCATGGTGCAGAAGGCCAAGATCCTCCTGGTCGATGACCGGCCGGAGAATCTGCTGGCGCTGGAGGCGATCCTCTCAGCGCTCGATCAGACGCTGGTGCGGGCATCGTCCGGGGAAGAGGCGCTGAAAGCACTGCTGACGGACGACTTCGCGGTCATTCTGCTGGATGTTCAGATGCCGGGAATGGACGGCTTCGAGACGGCCGCGCACATCAAGCGGCGGGAGCGGACCAGGGACATCCCGATCATCTTCCTCACCGCGATCAACCACGGGCCGCACCACACCTTCCGCGGGTACGCGGCCGGTGCGGTGGACTACATCTCCAAGCCGTTCGACCCGTGGGTGCTGCGTGCGAAGGTCTCGGTGTTCGTCGAGCTCTACATGAAGAACTGCCAGCTGCGCGAGCAGGCGGCGCTGCTGCGCCTGCAGTTGGAGGGTGGTGGCGGCAAGGCCACCGCGGGTGGCGGCGTCAAGGAGTCCGCGGGGCTGCTCGCCGAGCTCTCCGCGCGGCTCGCGGCCGTCGAGGAGCAGGCCGAGGCCCTGTCCAAGCAGTTGGACGACGAGTCCGCGGACGCGGCGGCGGTGGCCACGGCGGCGCACCTGGAGCGTAAACTCACCGGTCTGCGCCGGGCGCTGGACGCCCTGGAGCCGGGCACCGGCAGCGGCACGGCCGCGTTGCCGTCACCGAACTGATCGGAACTGACGCGTGCGACGCATCGAGTTGTGCATGAGGGCGCGTCAGTTCCACCTCCACCGAAGGCGGACGTGTCAGTTCCGCGCCTTCGGGAGGGCGACACGAACGGGTGAAGCAGTGGGCACACGTGTCCGTTGTGGTCTCCACCGGTAACCTCACACCCATGGCCTCACGTCCGTCCGCAGCCAAGAAGCAGCCCGCCAGGAAGGCGGCTGCTCCCGCGAAGGCTCCGGCGAAGCGGGCCGCCGCCAAAAAGGCCCCGGCGAAGAAGGCGCCCGCCAGGAAAGCCGCGGCCAGGAAACCCGTGCCCGCGCCGGCGCCCAGTCCCACAGGGGGCGTCTACCGGCTGGTGCGCGCCATCTGGCTCGGACTGGCGCACGCCGTAGGCGCCGTGTTCCGCGGCATAGGGAACGGCGCGAAGAACCTCGACCCGGCGCACCGCAAGGACGGCGTCGCGCTGCTGCTGTTCGGCCTCGCGCTGATCGTCGCCGCGGGGACCTGGGCCGACCTGCGCGGCCCTGTCGGCGACCTCGTCGAGATCCTGGTGACCGGCTCCTTCGGGCGGCTCGACCTGCTGGTGCCGATCCTGCTGGCGGTCATCGCCGTGCGCTTCGTCCGGCATCCCGAGAAGCCCGAGGCCAACGGCCGTATCGTGATCGGCCTGTCCGCGCTCGTCATCGGCGTGCTCGGCCAGGTCCACATCGCCTGCGGCGCGCCCGCCCGCAGCCACGGCATGCAGGCGATAAGGGACGCGGGCGGACTCATCGGCTGGGGTGCGGCGACCCCGCTGACGTACACCATGGGCGAGGTTCTCGCCGTACCGCTGCTCGTGCTGCTCACGGTCTTCGGGCTGCTGGTCGTCACGGCGACCCCGGTCAACGCCATCCCGCAGCGGCTGCGGCAGCTCGGGGTGCGGCTGGGTGTGCTGCACGACCCGGCGGCGGACGAGTACGACGACCTCGACGACGACGCGCGCTACGACGAGCAGTGGCGCGAGGCGCTCCCCGGGCGCCCCCGCCGGCGCTCGGGCGCCGCCGAGGCGTACAACTCCGAGGACGCCGAGCAGGAGGCGCTCTCCCGGCGGCGCGGCCGCCCCAGGCGCTCCGCGGTGCCGCAGCCGGCCATGGACCGGCGGCTGGACGCCGTGGACATCGCCGCGGCCGCCGCGGCCGACCTCGACGGCGCCGTCCTGCACGGCATGCCGCCCTCGCGGATCGTCGCCGACCTCACGCAGGGGGTGAGCGTCGGCGACGGGGAGCCGACCACGCCGACGCCCGTTCCGGCCCCGGCCTCCCGGCCCAAGCAGCAGAAGCTCAAGACGGGTGGGGGAGCGGTCCCCGACCTGACCAAGTCGGCCCCCCAGGAGGCGCGCGAGCTCCCGCCGCGCGCGGAGCAGCTCCAGCTGTCCGGCGACATCACCTACTCGCTGCCCTCGCTCGACCTCCTGGAGCGCGGCGGGCCAGGCAAGGCGCGCAGCGCGGCCAACGACGCCGTCGTCGCCTCGCTGACGAACGTCTTCACCGAGTTCAAGGTCGACGCGGCCGTCACGGGCTTCACGCGCGGGCCGACGGTCACCCGATACGAGATCGAGCTGGGCCCGGCCGTGAAGGTCGAGCGGATCACCGCGCTGGCGAAGAACATCGCGTACGCCGTCGCCAGCCCCGACGTGCGGATCATCAGCCCGATCCCCGGCAAGTCCGCGGTCGGCATCGAGATCCCCAACACCGACCGGGAGATGGTCAACCTCGGCGACGTGCTGCGGCTCGCGGACGCGGCCGAGGACGACCACCCGATGCTGGTGGCGCTCGGCAAGGACGTCGAGGGCGGCTACGTGATGGCGAACATGGCGAAGATGCCGCACGTCCTGGTGGCCGGAGCCACCGGTTCCGGCAAGTCGTCCTGCATCAACTGCCTGATCACGTCGATCATGGTCCGCGCGACCCCGGAGGACGTGCGGCTGGTCCTGATCGACCCCAAGCGCGTCGAACTGACCGCCTACGAGGGCATCCCCCACCTGATCACGCCGATCATCACCAACCCGAAGCGGGCCGCCGAGGCGCTGCAGTGGGTCGTACGGGAGATGGATCTGCGCTACGACGATCTGGCGGCGTACGGCTTCCGGCACATCGACGACTTCAACGCGGCCATAAGGAACGGCAAGGTCAAGCCGCCCGAGGGCAGCGAGCGCGAGCTTCAGCCTTACCCCTACCTGCTGGTGATCGTCGACGAGCTCGCCGACCTGATGATGGTCGCGCCGCGTGACGTCGAGGACTCGATCGTGCGTATCACGCAGCTCGCGCGCGCGGCCGGCATCCACCTGGTGCTCGCCACCCAGCGCCCGTCGGTCGACGTCGTCACCGGCCTGATCAAGGCGAACGTGCCCTCGCGGCTCGCCTTCGCCACCTCCTCGCTGGCCGACTCGCGCGTCATCCTCGACCAGCCGGGCGCCGAGAAACTGATCGGCAAGGGTGACGGACTGTTCCTGCCGATGGGCGCGAACAAGCCGACCCGGATGCAGGGCGCCTTCGTGACCGAAGCCGAGGTCGCGGCCGTCGTACAGCACTGCAAGGACCAGATGGCGCCGGTCTTCCGGGACGACGTCACGGTGGGCACCAAGCAGAAGAAGGAGATCGACGAGGACATCGGCGACGACCTCGACCTGCTGTGCCAGGCGGCCGAGCTGGTCGTCTCCACCCAGTTCGGATCGACGTCCATGCTCCAGCGCAAGCTGCGCGTCGGCTTCGCCAAGGCCGGCCGCCTGATGGACCTCATGGAGTCGCGGAACATCGTCGGGCCCAGCGAGGGTTCCAAGGCGCGTGACGTTCTCGTGAAACCGGACGAGCTGGACGGCGTGCTCGCCGTGATCCGGGGGGATTCTGGGGGGTAGACGTCAGTCAGGGAAGGGGCGGCCGGCCGTGACTCACCCGTTAGAGAGCAGTGGGCAACCGTTTCCCTTTGGCATACGTCCAGTTGAGCGAGAGGACAGGTGCGGCTCCCCGCCGGGGCCGTAACCGGCCCGTCATCGGTGTGACCGGCCATACCGATGGCGTACAAAGTCGTACCGCCCGGTTGCCCCTCCCTTTGGCACCCCCCCTAGACTGAACCTCCAGCACAGGTGGCTATACGCTCGAAAGGCGCCCCCGTGTCCATCGGCAACTCCCCTGAAGACGAGCGTCCGTTCGAAGACCCGTCCGAGGAAGCCCCCTTCTCCATCGGCCGCGCCCTGAAGCAGGCCCGCATCACGGCCGGGCTGACCGTCGATGACGTCAGTTCCGCCACCCGGGTCCGCATCGCCATCGTCCGCGCCATCGAGTCCGACGACTTCGCCGCCTGCGGCGGGGACGTCTATGCCCGCGGGCACATCCGGACCCTGGCCAGGGCCGTCCATCTCGACCCCGCCCCGCTGATCGAGCGGTACGACGACACTCACGGCGGCCGTCCGGCACCGACCCCGGCCGCGCCCCTCTTCGAGGCGGAACGTATCCGCCCCGAGCGGCGCGGGCCGAACTGGACCGCGGCCATGGTCGCCGCGATCGTCGCCGTGGTCGGCTTCGTCGGCTTCACCGCCTTCACGGGCGGCGACGACGACGGGTCGAAGGACCAGGTCGCCGAGGGCGCCACCCCCGCGACCGGCAAGACCGCCTCACCCACGACGAAGACGGACAAGCCCGTCGACGAGAAGCCGGAACCCTCCGACAGCGCCATCGCCGCGGCCCCTCAGGACAAGGTGACCGTCCAGGTCAGCGCCGCGGACGGCCGCAGCTGGGTCGCCGCCAAGGACCACAACGGCCGACTGCTCTTCGACGGCCTGCTCAAGCAGGGCCAGTCCAAGACCTTCCAGGACAGCGAGAAGATCAACCTCGTCCTCGGTGACGCCGGCGCGATCGATCTCTACGTCAACGGCAAGAAGCTCGACGACGACTTCCAGCCCGGCGCCGTGGAGCGGCTGACGTACACGAAGGGCGACCCCAAGGTCGGATAGGCCAGGCGCGCCTTCGGGTGTACGGGGTTGGCGAAGATCGCCAACCCCGTCGACGTTCGGTGTCGGTGGGACAAAGTAGTCTTGAGCCCATGCCTGAACGCCGTACCGTCGCACTCGTCACCCTTGGCTGCGCCCGTAACGAGGTGGACTCGGAGGAGCTCGCAGGCCGTTTGGAGGCGGACGGCTGGCAGCTCGTGGAGGACGCCGAGGACGCGGACGTAGCCGTCGTCAACACCTGCGGCTTCGTCGACGCCGCCAAGAAGGACTCCGTCGACGCCCTCCTGGAGGCCAATGACCTCAAGGGGCATGGCAGAACCCAGGCCGTCGTGGCGGTGGGCTGCATGGCCGAGCGCTACGGCAAGGAACTCGCCGACGCCCTGCCCGAGGCCGACGGTGTGCTCGGCTTCGACGACTACTCCGACATCTCCGACCGCCTCCAGACCATCCTGAACGGCGGCATCCACGCCTCCCACACCCCGCGCGACCGGCGCAAGCTGCTGCCGATCAGCCCGGCGGAGCGGCAGGAGTCGGCCGCCTCGGTCGCCCTGCCCGGTCACGGGCCGAACGACCTCCCCGAGGGTGTCGCCCCGGCCTCCGGCCCCCGCGCGCCCCTGCGCCGCCGGCTCGACGGCGCCCCGGTCGCCTCGGTCAAGCTCGCCTCCGGCTGCGACCGGCGCTGCTCCTTCTGCGCCATCCCGTCCTTCCGCGGCTCCTTCATCTCGCGGCGGCCGAGCGACGTGCTGAACGAGACGCGGTGGCTGGCCGAGCAGGGCGTCAAGGAGATCATGCTGGTCTCCGAGAACAACACCTCCTACGGCAAGGACCTCGGCGACATCCGGCTGCTGGAGTCGCTGCTGCCCGAGCTGGCCGAGGTCGACGGCCTCGAGCGGGTGCGGGTCAGCTACCTCCAGCCGGCCGAGATGCGGCCCGGCCTGATCGACGTGCTGACCTCGACGCCGAAGATCGCGCCCTACTTCGACCTGTCCTTCCAGCACTCGGCGCCCGGCGTGCTGCGCGCGATGCGCCGCTTCGGCGACACCGACCGCTTCCTGGAACTCCTCGACACCATCCGGGGCAAGGCGCCCCAGGCGGGTGTGCGCTCCAACTTCATCGTGGGCTTCCCCGGTGAGTCCGAGGCCGACCTGGCCGAGCTGGAGCGCTTCCTGAACGGCGCCCGCCTCGACGCGATCGGTGTCTTCGGCTACTCCGACGAGGACGGCACCGAGGCCGCGACGTACGACGGCAAGCTCGACGTGGACGTCGTGGCCGAGCGGCTCGCCCGGGTCTCCCGGCTCGCAGAGGAGCTCGTCTCGCAGCGGGCCGAGGAGCGGGTCGGCGAGACCGTGCACGTGCTGGTCGAGTCGGTGGACGAAGAGGGCGTGTACGGCCGCGGGGAGCACCAGGCTCCGGAGACGGACGGACAGGTGCTGCTCACATCGGGCGTAAACCTGAGCGTCGGTCGTATGGTCGAGGCGAAGGTGGTCGGTACGGAAGGTGTCGACCTGGTGGCCGAGCCCCTGCCGGGTTCGTTCGGGTGTAGCGAGGAGGCGGGCAGATGACGGGTGTTCCGGCATCGGCTGCGGGCGGCTCCTCGCAGGCTTCACCGGCTTCGCAGACCTCACCGGGTCCCCAGGCTTCGCAGGCCGCGCAGACGGCGGGCGCGGTGGTGGTTCCCTCCGAAGCGACTGCCGATGCGGCCGCGATCGCCGACCCTGAGGATGCCGGCAGGCCGCCGCGGGGCGCCAAGCTGGCGGCCGCCGCCGTCAACCAGGCGAGCGTCTGGAACATCGCCAATCTGCTGACGATGCTTCGGCTGATCCTGGTGCCCGGCTTCGTCGCGCTGATGCTGGCCGACGGCGGCTACGACCCGGCATGGCGTGCGTTCGCCTGGGCGGCCTTCGCGATCGCCATGATCACCGACCTGTTCGACGGGCACATCGCGCGGACGTACAACCTCGTCACCGACTTCGGGAAGATCGCCGACCCCATCGCCGACAAGGCGATCATGGGAGCGGCGCTGATCTGCCTCTCCTCGCTCGGCGACCTGCCGTGGTGGGTGACGATCGTGATCCTCGGCCGGGAACTCGGGATCACGCTCCTGCGTTTCCTGGTCATCCGGTACGGCGTCATCCCGGCGAGCCGGGGCGGCAAGCTGAAGACGCTCACGCAGGGCGTCGCGGTCGGGATGTACGTCCTGGCGCTGACGGGCTGGCTGGCCACGCTGAGGTGGTGGGTGATGGCCGCGGCGGTCGTCCTGACCGTGGTGACCGGGCTCGACTACGTACGGCAGGCCGTTGTGCTGCGCAGGCAGGGAATCGCCGAGCGCAAGGCCGCGTTGGAGGAGACGCAAGCGTGAATTCCCCGGCCACCGAGGTGGTGCGACTACTCACGGTGAACGAATCGACCCTCGCCGTGGCCGAGTCGCTGACCGGTGGCCTGGTCGCGGCGGAGATCACCTCGGTCCCCGGCGCGTCCAAGGTCTTCCGCGGTTCCGTCACCGCCTACGCCACCGACCTCAAGCACGGACTGCTCGCGGTCGACGCGGACCTGCTGGCCGCGCGCGGGGCCGTGGACGCGCAGGTCGCGGCCCAGATGGCCGCCGGCGTGCGGAAGGCGCTGGGAGCCGACTGGGGCATCGCGACGACGGGCGTCGCCGGCCCCGACCCACAGGACGGACAGCCGGTGGGGACGGTTTTCGTGGCGGTGGACGGCCCGTTCCGGGCGGAATCCGGTTCCGCCGGCGGCGGAAAAGTGGAGGCCCTGCGGTTGAACGGCGACCGGGCGGAAATTCGTAGAGAGAGTGTACGGAGCGTACTCGCACTGCTCCTGACAGAGCTTGCGGGCGAACACACCGGGAATGAGCGGGCACAGGATACGGAACAGAACGGGGGGTTTTGATGTTTGCAGCCCTGAGTGAACACGACATCGCTCCCCGCACGGCCGCAGCGCAAGGCGGTACGGTGGGGCGTGAAGGATGCGGCTACGCGGTCCGAGGAGGGAGCCACCGATGATTCTGCTCCGTCGCCTGCTGGGTGACGTGCTGCGTCGGCAGCGCCAGCGCCAGGGCCGTACTCTGCGCGAAGTCTCCTCGTCCGCCCGAGTCTCACTCGGCTATCTCTCCGAGGTGGAGCGGGGGCAGAAGGAGGCTTCCTCTGAGCTGCTCTCCGCCATCTGCGACGCGCTGGACGTACGGATGTCCGAGCTCATGCGGGAAGTGAGCGACGAACTCGCTCTCGCCGAGCTGGCTCAGTCTGCTGCCGCCACCCCCCGCGAGCCTGTACCGGCGTCGGTTCGTCCGATGCTGGGTTCCGTGTCGGTGACCGGTGTGCCACCGGAACGGGTGACCATCAAGGCCCCCGCCGAGGCGGTGGACGTGGTCGCCGCGTGACATTCACGCGCACGGGCGTGTGACGCGTGGGCGTGTGACGCGACACAGGCACGTAGGAAAGCACGTGTGAGGCCCCGGCCGGGGCTTCTCCGGGAGACCCGGAGAAGGTGCGGTCGGGGTTTTTCGCGTCTGTCGTCCGTTTGCCGGTGCGGGGTGCCGAGGTCATCGTGGAGGGGCATCTCGGGGGCCAACCACCGGAGGTACCGATGAACGTCGTCAAGAGTCCCCTGTCCGACGCGGATCTGAAGACCGTCTCGGAGGCGTTGCAGGGCGCGCTCGTGGACCTGGTCGACCTGTCGCTCGTCGCCAAGCAGGTCCACTGGAACGTCGTCGGGCCCCGTTTCCGGTCCGTCCACCTCCAACTCGACGAGGTCGTGGACGTCGCCCGCGCCCACTCCGACACCGTGGCGGAGCGTGCCTCGGCCCTGGGCGTCTCACCGGACGGACGTGCGGCGACGGTGGCGGCCGGCAGCGGGATCAGCGCGGTGGCGGCGGGCTGGATCAAGGACGCCGACGCGGTGGGCACGCTCGTCGCCGCTCTGGGCGCGGTGATCACCCGGATGCGGGATCGGGTGTCGGCCACGGGTGACGCGGATCCGGTGAGCCAGGACATCTTCATCGGGATCACCGCCGATCTCGAGAAGCACCACTGGATGTTCCAGGCGGAGAGCGTGTGAGGCGGCTGGGGCGCGGGCGGCGGTCTGGCTCGCCTGATGCGCCGATGTGCCGTCCGTGCGCCCTGCCGGGGGTCGGGGCGCACGTCTAGCGTCGGCCTCTGCGGAGGCACCGGGGGTTACTGGGTGTCGTGGTGAGGCTCGGGCTGGAGGTGACGGCCGTGGCGGGGCGAATAGCGGAGCGTGGGGCCGCGCTGGGGCTCTGCCTGGGGTTGGGCACGGTGTGGTGGTGGGCCGTGCTGAGACTCGCCGTGGCGCCGGACGCCGGCGTGCTGGAGGGGGCGGTCGCCGCCGGAGGGTGGGGGCTGAGCCTGCTGCCCGTGCACTGCGTCGCCAAGGCACGTGCGGTGGGGGCGGTCGGGGAGGGGCGATGGAGGGCTGCCTGGCGGGGGGCCGCGGGCGGCGGTGGGGCCGGTGGTGGCGGCAGAGTCGGTGGTGGCGCGGAGGGCGGGGGCGGCGCGGAGGGGGAGGCGCGGGGGTAGGTGCCCTTGTGGAGGCGCTTTGTGGAGGTGTGGTGTTTCGTGGAGGTGCCTCGGCTGGG
This sequence comes from Streptomyces sp. NBC_00080, assembly GCF_045041255.1. Classification (NCBI taxonomy): domain Bacteria; kingdom Bacillati; phylum Actinomycetota; class Actinomycetes; order Kitasatosporales; family Streptomycetaceae; genus Streptomyces; species Streptomyces sp. NBC_00080. The sequence goes on along the minus strand of NZ_CP108235.1, from coordinate 2,697,361 downwards.
GGCGGGATGTCCTCGGGCGGGTGGCGGGTGGCTGGGCCGCTTGGGCTGTGCTGCCCTCGTGCGCTTGGCGCGGTCTGAGGGTGGTGCTTGGCCTGATGATTCTTCGCCTACGGCTGGAACCAGGCTGCGGGGGCGGGCGGGCTGATGGACGGTATCGACGCGGGAGGGATGTCAGCGGAGGCTGCTGGGGTGGTTCGTCGAGGGGCGGTTGGCGGTGGGGCGGTGGTTACCAGGGCATTGCCACGCCGCCGTTCGGGCGGAGGATCTGGCCCGTGGTGAACGCCGACGCGTCCGAGGCCAGGTGGAGAACGGCGTGGGCGATGTCCTCCGGTTCGCCGACCCGGCCCAGGGGCGACATGCGGGCCATGAGCGCCTCGGTGTGCGCCTGTGCGCCGGCGTCGTGGCGGTCGGTCATGGGGGTGCGGATCCAGCCCGGGGCCACGGCGTTGACACGAATGCCGTACCGACCGACCTCCGTCGCCAGGGTCTTCGTCAACTGGACCACGGCCGCCTTGGCGACGCCGTAGCAGAGCAGACCGGGGCCGCCGGTGTCCACCGCGCCCGAGGCCATGGTGACGATGCTGCCGCCGGTGTCGCGCGCCAGCATCAGGTGGGCCGCCTCCTGGCAGGCGTACAGCACGCCCTTGAAGTTGACGGCCAGGACCCGGTCGAGGTCCTCGTCCCGGGTGTCCAGCACCGGACTGCTGTGCATGATCCCGGCGACGGCGGCCATGATGTCCAGCCGCTCGCAGGATTCGACGGCCTGCCGGACCTGGGTGCGGTCGGTGACGTCGAGGGGGTGCGTGCGGGCCGTGCCGCCCCGGTCCTTGATCAGCGTCGCCGTTTCGTGCAGGCCCTGTTCGTCGCGGTCCGCGCCGTGCACGGTGGCGCCCGCCTGGGCGAGGAGTACGGCGCAGGCGCGGCCGATGCCGCTCGCGGCGCCGGTGACGAATGCGGTGCGTCCGGTGAGGTCGTACGCCTTGACGGCCATGAAGGGACGGTACGAGGGTTTCTGACGGTCCGTCAATTGTGGCGGGCTTGTTCGCTCGGGGATGCTTGGCGGCGGCTCGTCCGGCTCGTACAGCGCGTACAGCGCGTCCGGCACGTCGACGAGGAGCCGGGGAGCGGTCGTCGAGGGTCGTCACCGGGTGGTGCGTGGGCGGAGGCGGCGCGTCGGCGGGGAGCCCGGTGCCGGGGCGGGGCCGGTCTGGCAGGCGGGGCACCAGTAGGTCGGGCGCTCGCGGGAGCCGTCGCCCTGGTCGGCGACCCGGACCGGTGTTCCGCAGCGCAGACAGGGGCGGGGTGCGCGGCCGTAGACGAACAGGTTCTGGCCGCGGCGGCCCGTCGTGTTGCGGACCGGCTGGTCGCGGTTGGCCTCCAGGAGCTTCTTCGCGAGGACGGGCAGCATCGCGGCGCGGTCGGCGGGGAGCGCGCCGACGGGGAGCCAGGGGGTGACGCCGAGGAGAAAGCAGAGCTCGCTCTTGTACACGTTGCCGATGCCGGCGAGGTTGCGCTGGTCGAGGAGCGCCTCGCCGAGGGAGCGGGCGGGGTCCGTGAGGAGGTTGGCGAGGGCGCGCTCGGGGTTCCAGTCGGGACCCAGCAGGTCGGGGCCGAGGTGCCCGACGGCTCGTGACTCGTCGGCGGTGCGCAACAGGTCGAGGACGGGGAGGCGGTAACCGACGGCGGTGCGGTCGTGGGTGCCGAGGATCGCCCGGATCTGGTACGCCGGGCCGCCGGTCCAGCGCTGGTCGCTCGTGAACACCTTCCACGAGCCGTCCATCCGCAGGTGCGAGTGGAGTGTCAGGTCGCCTTCGACGCGGGTGAGGAGATGCTTGCCGCGCGGGGTGACGTCCAGGACGGTGCGTCCGGTGAGGTCGGCGGTGGCGTACTTGGGCACGCGGAGATCGGAGCGCGTCAGCACCTTGCCTGCGAGGGCGTCGTGCAGGCGCCTCGCGGCCTGCCAGACCGTGTCACCTTCGGGCATGGGTCAAGGGTGACATGCGAGTCGCCGGGTGGGGGGTGGCGGTCATGCGCGCAGTCGCAGGCCGCGAGGGGTCGCGATGAAGCCCGCTCCTTCCAGGAGGCTGCCGATGGGGGAGGTGAGAGCGGAGGCGCCGTTGACGCGCTCCACCGTGACCGTGCCGAGGGAGCCCGCGCGCGCGGCCTCCGCGAGGGCTTCCGCCGCGGTGTGCAGGCGTGGGTCGTCGCTGGGGGTGTTCTCGCCGTCCGGAGTGGACGGCCAGGCCAGCAGGGTCTTGCCGCCACGCTCCATGTAGAGCGTCAGTTCGCCGTCCACGAGCACCACCAGGGAGCCCGCCTTGCGGCCCGGCTTGTGCCCGGCGCCGCTCGGTGGCTCGGGCCAGCCCAGGGCGGCGCCGTACGCGTTCGCCGGGTCGGCGGCGGCGAGGACGACGGCGCGGGACACCCCGGATGTGGTGCCGTGGCGATTGCGGTTCTGGGCGCGCCGAGGGTCGCGGTGGTCGGGGAAGCGCGAGCCGGTCGAGTGGTCCGAGCCGTTCTGCCTGTCTGTGCCGTACGGGCCGCCTGAGCCGTTCGGGAAGCCGCTGCCCCCGCGCGGGCCACCGGCGCCCGGGGAGGCGAGGTCGCGGGGGTATACGTACTCGTCCGGCGAAGCGGGGGATGCCGGGGCGTCGAAGGGGGAGGGCGGACGGCCGTCGAGGCCGGGGACGTCCCAGGCATCTGCAGGGAAGGCGTCGGGGAAGGTGAAGTCGTCCGAGGGGCTCGTCGCCGGGTTCGGGCCGGGCAGCGGCTCGCCGCGGTCGCGGGCGTTGGCCACCGCACGCAGTCGGTCCACGGCGCCGTCCATGGCGAACTGTGCCGCGCCGAGGCCTTCGACCACATACCCGCGACGGGCCTGACCGCTCTCCTCGAAGACGGACAGGACGCGGTACGTCGCCGAGAAGCCGCCTTCGACGCCCTCGGCAGCGACCGCGCCCCGCGTCACCACGCCGTGCCGGTCGAGGAGGGTACGGGCGAGGGCGTGGGCGCGGACCGTGGGGTCGGACTCGGGGGCCGGCAGGAGGGACCAGCGACCGCCGACGGTCGGAGGGCCGCCCCGGGAAGCGGGGCGGGCCGCGGCCGTCAGCGAGCCGTAGCGACCGCGCGGGACGCTGCGCTTGGCGCGGTGGGCCGTGGAGCCGGCCGTGCGCCCCGAGCCCAGCAGGGCGCGCAGCGGGGTGAGTGTGTCGTTGGTGAGCCGACCGGACCAGGCCAGGTCCCAGACGGTGTCGGCGAGCTGCGGGTCGGTTGCCTCGGGGTGCGTGGTGGCACGGACCCGGTCGGCGATCTGGCGGAAGAACAGGCCGTAGCCCCCGGAGAGGGCGTCCAGGACCGACTGGTGCAGTGCCGTCAGCTCCAGCGGGTGGGGCGGCGGCAGCAGCAGGGGCGCCGCGTCCGCCACGTACAGGGAGAGCCAGCCGTCCTTGCCGGGGAGGGCGCCCGCTCCGGCCCAGACCACCTCTCCGGCCGCGGTGAGCTCGTCGAGCATCGCGGGGGTGTAGTCCCGCACGCGGGACGGCAGAACGAGCCTCTCCAGGGCCGAGGCGGGCACCGAAGCGCCCTGGAGCTGCTCTACGGCGCGCACCAGTCCGTCGGTGCCGCGCAGGGCGTGGCCCTTGCCGATGTGCTGCCACTGGGGCAGGAACTGGGCGAGCGCGGGCGGCGGAACCGGCTCCAGCTCGTGCCGCAGGGCGGCCAGGGAGCGGCGGCGCAGCCTGCGCAGGACCGTCGCGTCGCACCACTCCTGGCCGATGCCCGCCGGGTGGAACTCGCCCTGGACGACGCGCCCGCCGGCCGAGAGCCGCTGGAGGGCGCCCTCGGTCACCGCCACGCCGAGGCCGAAGCGGGCGGCCGCGCCTGCCGAGGTGAACGGCCCGTGGGTGCGGGCGTAGCGCGCGAGGAGGTCGCCGAGCGGGTCCTTGACCGGCTCCGTGAAGGCCTCCGGCACACCTACCGGGAGCGCCGTGCCGAGCGCGTCGCGAAGCCGCCCCGCGTCCTCGATCGCGGCCCAGTGGTCGGCGCCCGCGACACGGACCCGGATGGCACGGCGGGCGGCGGCCAGCTCCTGCGCCCAGTGCGGTTCGGCGCCGCGCTCGGCCAGCTCGGCGTCGGTGAGCGGGCCGAGGAGGCGCAGGAGGTCCGCGATGCCTTCGGCGTCCTTCACCCGCCGGTCCTCGGTGAGCCACTGGAGTTCCCGCTCCAGTTCGGTGAGGACCTCGGCGTCGAGCAGCTCGCGCAGCTCGGCCTGGCCGAGCAGCTCGGCCAACAGACGTGAGTCCAGGGAGAGGGCGGCCGCACGGCGCTCGGCGAGCGGGGAGTCCCCCTCGTAGAGGAACTGGGCGACGTAACCGAAGAGGAGGGAGCGGGCGAAGGGCGACGGCTCCGCAGTGGTGACCTCGACCAGGCGCACCTTGCGGGCCTCCAGGTCACCCATCAGCTCCACGAGGCCGGGAACGTCGAAGACGTCCTGGAGGCACTCGCGAACCGCTTCCAGGACGATCGGGAACGAGCCGAACTCGCTCGCCACCTGGAGTAGTTGGGCGGCGCGCTGGCGCTGCTGCCACAGCGGGGTGCGCTTGCCGGGGTTGCGGCGCGGCAACAGCAGCGCGCGGGCGGCGCACTCGCGGAAGCGGGCCGCGAACAGGGCCGAGCCGCCCACCTGATCGGTGACGATCTGATCGACCTCGCCTTTGTCGAAGACGACGTCGGCCGCGCCGACCGGTGCCTGCTCGGCGTCGTATTCCGTGCCCGCCTTCGAAGGCTCCCGGTCGAGCAGGTCCAGGCTCATCAGGTCGGCGTCCGGCAGCCGCAGGACGATGCCGTCGTCCGCGTGCATGACCTGGGCGTCCATGCCGTAGCGCTCGGAGAGTTTGGCACCCAGCGCGAGGGCCCAGGGGGCGTGGACCTGAGCCCCGAAGGGGGAGTGGACGACGACCCGCCAGTCACCCAGTTCGTCCCGGAAGCGCTCCACGACGATCGTGCGGTCGTCCGGGACGTGTCCGCAGGCCTGGCGCTGCTCGTCCAGGTAGGAGATCACGTTGTCGGCCGCCCAGGCGTCCAGGCCCGCGGTGAGCAACCGGAGCCGGGCGTCCTCCTTGGGCAGCGAGCCGACCTCACGCAGGAACGCGCCCACCGCACGGCCGAGCTCCAGCGGACGGCCCAGCTGGTCGCCCTTCCAGAACGGCAGGCGGCCGGGGACACCGGGGGCGGGGGAGACCAGGACGCGGTCGCGGGTGATGTCCTCGATGCGCCAGGAGCTGGTGCCGAGCGTGAAGACGTCGCCCACGCGCGACTCGTACACCATCTCCTCGTCGAGTTCGCCGACCCGGCCGCCGCCCTTCTTGGGGTCGGCGCCCGCCAGGAAGACGCCGAACAGGCCGCGGTCGGGGATCGTGCCCCCGGAGGTGACGGCGAGACGCTGGGCGCCTGGACGGCCGGTGATCGTGCCGGCGACGCGGTCCCACACCACGCGCGGGCGCAGCTCGGCGAACGCGTCGGACGGGTAGCGGCCGGCCAGCATGTCCAGGACCGCGGTGAACGCGGACTCCGGGAGTGACGCGAAGGGGGCGGCACGGCGGACCGTGGTCAGCAGGTCGTCGACCTGCCAGGTGTCGAGCGCGGTCATGGCGACGAGCTGCTGCGCCAGGACGTCCAAGGGGTTGGCGGGGACCTTCAGGGACTCGATCGAGCCGGTGCGCATCCGCTCGGTGACCACCGCCGCCTGGACGAGGTCACCGCGGTACTTGGGGAAGACCACACCGGTGGACACCGCGCCCACCTGGTGCCCCGCGCGGCCGACGCGCTGGAGACCCGAGGCCACCGACGGCGGGGACTCGACCTGGACGACGAGGTCCACCGCGCCCATGTCGATGCCGAGCTCGAGGCTGGAGGTCGCCACGACGGCGGGCAGCCGGCCCGCCTTGAGATCCTCCTCCACGAGCGCGCGCTGTTCCTTCGAGACCGAGCCGTGGTGGGCGCGCGCGATGACGGGCGGGGCGCCCTGGGCAGCACCCGAGCCACCCATGAGCTCCGCGGGCGAGTGGTGCTCGTCCAGCGGCTCGCCGGTGGCCCGCTCGTAGGCGATCTCGTTGAGCCGGTTGCACAGGCGTTCGGCGAGACGGCGGGAATTGGCGAACACGATGGTGGAGCGGTGGGCCTGGACGAGGTCGGCGATCCGCTCCTCGACATGCGGCCAGATCGACGGGCGCTCCGCCCCTTCCGAGCCTTCGGCGACCGGGGAGCCGCCCAGCTCGCCCAGATCCTCCACCGGGACGACGACCGAGAGGTCGAACTCCTTGCCGGACTTCGGCTGGACGATCTCCACCTTGCGCTGCGGGGAGAGGTAGCGCGCCACCTCGTCGACCGGCCGGACCGTGGCCGAGAGGCCGATGCGGCGGGCCGGCTTCGGCAGCAGTTCGTCCAACCGCTCCAGGGAGAGGGCCAGGTGCGCGCCGCGCTTGGTGCCCGCCACCGCGTGCACCTCGTCCAGGATCACCGTCTCGATGCCCGTCAGCGCGTCGCGCGTGGCCGATGTGAGCATCAGGAACAGCGACTCGGGGGTCGTGATCAGGATGTCCGGGGGGCGGGTGGACAGCGCGCGGCGCTCGGCGGGCGGGGTGTCGCCGGAGCGGATGCCGACCTTGACCTCGGGCTCGGGCAGGCCGAGACGCACGGACTCCTGACGGATGCCGGTCAGGGGGCTGCGCAGATTGCGCTCCACGTCGACCGCGAGCGCCTTGAGGGGGGAGACGTAGAGGACCCGGCAGCGCTTCTTCGGGTCGGCGGGAGGAGGTGTCGAGGCGAGCTGGTCCAGGGCGGCGAGGAAGGCGGCCAGGGTCTTCCCGGAGCCGGTCGGGGCCACCACCAGCACGTCCGCGCCCTCGCCGATGGCCTGCCACGCGCCCGCCTGGGCCGCGGTGGGCGCGGAGAACGCCCCCGTGAACCAGCCGCGGGTCGCGGGGGAGAAGCCGTCGAGGGCTCGGTGTGCGGAGCTGACCATGCGTCCATCCTGCACCCGGCCACTGACAATTGCTCTGACCTGCGCAGATACGGCGTTCCCGGGTCCAGGCTGTCGACGCCCTCCGTGCCGGTCTGCCGGTGCCCTCCGCGCCGGGCTGTCGGCGTTCGCCGTGCGGCGGGGCGCGGTGGGCCGGTGGCGCGGTGGTTCGGTGGTGCGTCGCGGAGAATGGGTGGGTGGTGCGTTCGGGTTCTGGTTCGGGTGAGCGGGCGCGGCACTGGCGGTATGCGGAACTGCCCGGTGTCGATCTGCTGCGGGCCCGGTATGTCCGAAAGACCTTCGTGCGGCACACCCACGAGCACTTCGTGATCGCCGCCATTGCCGAGGGCGTGGAGGTCTTTCACCACCGTGGGGCCGATCAGTACGCGGGAGCGGGGGCGCTCGCACTGGTCAACCCGGACACGCCGCACACCGGGCGGGCCGGCGTGCCGGAGGGCTGGCGGTACGGGGCCGTCTACCCGTCGCCCGACGTGGTGGCCGAGATCGCGGCCGAGACCACGACCCTTCGCGGCACCCCGGGATTCCTCAGCCCCGTGCTGGACGACGCGTACGCCGTCGGGCTGGTGCATCAGGTGCTCCGAGCCGCCGAGGAGGGCAATGCCCTGGCCGCCGACACGCTGCTGCGGGTGGCCGTGACGCGGCTGCTGCGGCTCAACGGCGGACCGCTGCCGCAACGGGAGGTGAGGTCGGCCGGGGCGCGGATCGCCGCACGCGCGCGTGGCGTGCTGGAGGAGCGGCTGGCCGATCCGCCGACGCTGGAGGCACTCGCCGCGGACCTGGGGACCAGCTCGTTCGCGCTGCTGCGGGCCTTCCGGGACGCGTACGGGTTGCCGCCCCATGCCTGGCTGACGGACGCCCGCGTGCGACGGGCGCGGCGGCTGCTGGACGCGGGGACCGCCCCCGCGGAGGCGGCCGTCGAGGTGGGATTCACCGACCAGCCGCACCTCAACCGCCACTTCGCCCGGATCGTCGGAGTCCCTCCAGGGGCGTACCAGCGTGAGCGCAAGAACGTACAAGACCCGCCCGGAGGGCTGCTCCTACCCTCGGGGTCGTGGCAGAACAGAAAGCTCTCACGGACATACGCGCCGACAGCGGGGGACGGCCGGACGCCGCCGTCGTACGGGACGCCCTCGGGGTCGGGGTCGCCGTAGGGCTCTCCGGGTTCGCCTTCGGGGTGACCTCGGCGGGCAGTGGACTCTCGGTGTGGCAGACCTGCGCGCTCAGTCTCCTGGTCTTCACGGGGGCGTCCCAGTTCGCGCTCGTCGGGGCGCTGGCAGCGGGTGGCAATCCCCTGACGGCGGCCGCGGGCGCGTTTTTCCTGGGTGCGCGCAACGCCTTCTACGGCCTGCGTCTGTCGCAGTCGCTGGCCCTCCCGCGCGCGGTGCGCCCGTTCGCCGCCCAATGGGTGATCGACGAGACGGCGGCGGTCTCGCTCGCCCAGACCGGGCGGCGTGCCGCGCGGATCGGCTTCGGCGTCACCGGGCTGACGCTGTACGTGCTGTGGAACCTCACCACGCTGCTGGGTGCCCTGGGCGCCGAGGCCATCGGGGACACGGACGCGTGGGGGCTCGACGCGGCCGGTCCTGCCGTCTTCCTCGCACTGCTCGCGCCCATGCTGAAGACCACCGCCGAGCGGGCCGTCGCCGGGCTCGCGGTGGTCCTGGGGCTGGGCCTGCTGCCTGTGCTGCCCGCAGGGGTGCCCGTGCTGACGGCCGCGCTCGCCGCGCCGGTCGTCCTGTACCTCGAGGGCAGGCGCCGGGCCGGTCGGACGGCCGGGCGCGTCGACACGGGGGAGGAGGAGCGTTGAACACCTGGATCGCGATCGGCGCGACCGCTCTCGGCTGCTATGCCGTCAAGCTCGCCGGACTGCTCGTCCCCGCAGGCATTCTCGAACGGCCTCTTGTCAGGCGGTTCGCCGCCCTGCTTCCCGTCGCCCTGCTCGCCGCCCTCACCGCCCAGCAGACCTTCGCGGACGGGCACGCGCTCGTGCTGGACGCGAGGGCCGCGGGGCTCGCCGCGGCCGTCGTCGCCCTCGTACTGCGAGCGCCCTTCCTGCTGGTCGTCGCGGCCGCCGTGGTGGTGACGGCGGGGGTGCGGGCCCTGGGCGGGTGAAGGACGAGAGGCAGGTCCGGCGCGGGGGGATGGGCGGGCTCCGCCGGGACGGGCGGGGTCAGCCGATGGCGCGGCCGTAGGCCCTGAGGGTGCGCAGGGCCTCGATCGTCACCATGGGGCGGGCCTCCAGGGCGGTGCCGGGTGCCCAGCGGCGCCACCGGATGGGCCAGCCGCCGTCCTGCTGCTGATCGTCGGCGAGGTGGTCCAGGGAGCGTGCGATCTCGTCGTCGGTGAACCACGCCCGCGCGAGGGAGTGCGGTGTCCGCGCGAAGTCGTACGGGAAGTGGTGCTCGCCGGGGGCGTAGCCGGGTGCGACCGGATACGCGTCCAGGTGGTCCGGGTCCAGCGCGGCGAGCCGGTGCGCGCGCACCAGGCGGCCCAGCCGGTCGGCGGCCGCCTCCGCGCGCGGGCGGTCGGTGGCGGAGTCCAGGAAGGCCACCGCGGCCTGGATCTCGTAGGGATGGGACCGCTCCAGGGAGTCGATCGCCTGCCAACAGAAGTCCGTGGCCCTGAACAGCCAGGCGTGCCACACGTCGTTGCGGTGCAACAGGCCCACCACCGGTCCGGTGGACAGGAGTTCGCTGGGCGGGTCGTCCACGATCGGAATGAAGGGTGCCGCCGGGTACCCGCGCTGGCTGGGATGGATCGCCGGCAGTGCGCCGTCGCCGGTGGAGACCGAGGTCAGATAGCGGCACACCCGCTCCACGCGCCGGCCGCCGAGGCGCCCGACGGAGTCCAGGACGCGCAGTGCCCGCACGGTGTGCAGGGGCTGGCTCACGGGGCCGCGCAGATCGGGCTCCAGCGCGTGGCCGTATCCGCCGTCCTCGTTGCGGTAGGCGTCGAGGGCGGTCTCGACGGGGTCGGCGGCGCCGTGCAGGAAGTCGTGCGCGAAGAGGCGCTGCTCCAGCACGCGCGCGGTGAGCCAGACGAAGTGCTCGGCGCGGAAGAGCGGGGAGCGCGCCGGGGGCGTCGGGGGGAGTGGGGATGCTCCGGATTCGGCCATGCGTCAGACCGTAGGGCGGAAAGCGGTCTCGGCAGGCGGTCCCGGCGAGGGGCACCCCCGCGCGCGGGATACTGGTGTCATGCGGTTGACGGTCTTCTGGCAGCGAATGGACGAGCACTTCGGTACGGGGTACGCGGAGACGTTCGCGCGCGATCACGTGATGGCGGAACTCGGCGGACGCACGGTGGACGAGGCGCTGGCCCACGGCTGGGAGGCCAAGGACGTGTGGCGCGTGGTGTGCACGGTGATGAACGTTCCACAGGAGATGCGCTGATCCCACAAGAAGGTCGGAGGCGGTTCTCCGATTGTCGGTGCCGTAGGCGAGACTTGGTCCGTGGCACCCACTGACGAGACCGGGCAGGTCGCCCGGCACACACCCCCGCTCGGCGCGAAGCCGCCCACCGGGCCGCCCCCGGCCGACGGCGGCGCCGAGCAGGGAGCGCGCATGCCGCGCTGGCTTCCGCGCGCCATGGTGCTCGCGCTCGCTCTCATCGGTGTGTTCCAGCTGGGCCTCTGGGCCTTCCACCAGCTCATCGGTCTGCTGCTCAACATCCTGATCGCGTTCTTCCTGGCCCTCGCCATAGAACCGGCGGTCAGCCGGATGGCGGCCCGCGGGATGCGCAGGGGGCTGGCCACCTTCCTGGTCTTCTTCGGCCTGCTGATCGTGGCCGCCGGCTTCTTCACGCTGCTCGGCTCGATGCTCGCGGGGCAGATCATCAAGATGATCGAGGGCTTCCCGGACTATCTCGACTCGGTGATCAACTGGATCAACACCACGTTCCACACCGAGCTCAGGCGCGTGGACATCCAGGAGGGCCTGCTCCACTCCGACTGGCTGAGGAAGTACGCGCAGAACAGCGCCGCCGGGGTGCTGGACGTCTCCACGCAGGTCCTCGGGGGTCTCTTCCGGCTGCTGACCATCGCCCTGTTCTCGTTCTACTTCGCCGCCGACGGACCCCGCCTGCGTCGCGCGCTGTGCTCCGTCCTGCCGCCCGCCCGGCAGGCCGAGGTGTTGCGGGCGTGGGAGATCGCCGTCGACAAGACCGGCGGCTATCTGTACTCGCGCGGACTGATGGCGTTGGTCTCCGGCGTCGCGCACTACGTACTGCTCGAGGCGCTCGGCATCCCGTACGCGCCCGTGCTCGCCGTCTGGGTGGGTGTGGTCTCGCAGTTCATCCCCACCATCGGCACCTATCTCGCGGGCGCCCTGCCCATGCTGATCGCCTTCACGGTCTCGCCCCTGTACGCGCTGTGGGTGCTTATTTTCGTCGTGGTCTACCAGCAGTTCGAGAACTACGTGCTTCAGCCCAAGCTGACCTCGAAGACCGTCGACATCCATCCCGCCGTCGCCTTCGGCTCCGTCATCGCGGGCACCGCCCTCCTCGGTGCCGTCGGCACGCTCGTCGCCATCCCGGCCGTCGCGACGCTCCAGGCGTTCCTGGGCGCCTATGTGAAGCGCTACGACGTCACGGACGACCCCCGCGTCCACGGACACCGGGGACGCGGGGAGGGGCCGGGCCCGCTCACGCGCGCGCGGCGGCTGTGGGGGCGGGTGCGGCACCGGCAGGACGGGTCGCGGGACGCGTCCGGCTGAGGGAGAGCGGCGGTCAGTATTCGAGGACCGCCCACACTCCGGCCGCGCCGACCGCGGCCGTGTGGCAACCCACCGCCGCGGCCACGATCCGCCGGCGTACGGCCTCGCTCCAGGGCGTGCGGGAGAGCAGCCAGGCCAGGGCGGGCAGCACCAGGACGGCGTGCAGGCACACCCCGTGCAGGGGCTTGAGCGAGGCCGTCGAGTGGTACGCCGCCTCCTGGTGTCCGGTGCGGGTGAGCACGACACCGCGCGCGATCATCGCCGCCCCCGAGGCGAGCGCGACGAGCAGGATCGCGAAACCGGAGCGCACCGCGAGGGCCATCCCGGCCGGGCCCGTCGGCCGGTGCCGGAAGGACGCCACGGCGAACCCGGCGAGCAGCACCACGAGAACCCCGCCGCCGACCGCCAACACCATGGACACGGCCGTGTCGAAGGGCGTCTCCACGTCCAGGTGCGAGGGCACTGCGCGCCACGCCTGGAGGGTGATGCCCGCGACCTCCACGACGCAGTCGGCGGCGAACACCCCGAGCAGCGCGGCGCGCAGCCGTGGTCCGACACGCACATACGAAGTGACCCGGACGACCGCGAGGAGTGTCACCCCGAAGGAGAGCCCGAAGGTCACCGGCTTGCGCCAGGAGACGGGTCCGTTCCAGGGGCCGCCGTCTACGGCGAACACCACGAGGTGGACGAGTCCGGAGAGGATCAGCAGGAGTGCCGTCGCCTCGTAGAGGTGGTATCGGCGGTGTCGGGGGTACCGGACGTACGGGTCGTCCTGGTCGTCGTGGCCGTCCTGGGGGTACGGGTGCGGGATCGGGTGCCCGGATCCCGCTGCGCCGCGGGCGTGCCCGGTCTTCTGCTGGTCCATGCACCGAGCGTCCCGGTCATGTCGGACGCAGTCGTCGTCCTGCCGAAGACACCCGCCGTACGCCCGGGGAAGTAGCCGGGAGCGTGCGGGACGGAGGCTCGCGCGAGAAGGATCGGGGGTGGTGTCGGCGTGTGAACGTAGCCTCGGAAGTGCCGCGTGGTGCGCTTGACACGGAAATCGAACATCCATTCTTATTAAGGCTCCGGTGAGACTCTGGTCGGGCGTTACGTCCAGGTTTGGGCTGATAAGCACCCGAGTTATCCACAGGCCGGACCGGCGTCGGGGCGCATTGTCAGTGGCAGGCGTTAGCGTCTTTGACGTGAAGCGATCGACTCAAGCAAACCGGGTGGAACCCATGGCAGGAACCGACCGCGAGAAGGCACTGGATGCCGCACTCGCACAGATTGAACGGCAGTTCGGCAAGGGCGCCGTGATGCGTCTCGGCGAGCGACCGAACGAGCCCATCGAGGTCATCCCCACCGGGTCGACCGCACTCGACGTCGCCCTCGGGGTCGGCGGGCTGCCGCGAGGCCGCGTGGTGGAGGTGTACGGCCCGGAGTCCTCCGGTAAGACGACGCTGACGCTGCACGCCGTGGCGAACGCGCAGAGGGCCGGCGGACAGGTCGCCTTCGTGGACGCGGAGCACGCCCTCGACCCCGAGTACGCGAAGAAGCTCGGCGTCGACATCGACAACCTGATCCTCTCGCAGCCGGACAACGGCGAGCAGGCCCTCGAGATCGTGGACATGCTGGTCCGTTCCGGCGCCCTCGACCTCATCGTCATCGACTCCGTCGCCGCGCTCGTCCCGCGCGCCGAGATCGAGGGCGAGATGGGCGACAGTCACGTCGGTCTCCAGGCCCGTCTGATGAGCCAGGCACTGCGGAAGATCACCAGCGCGCTCAACCAGTCCAAGACCACCGCGATCTTCATCAATCAGCTCCGCGAGAAGATCGGCGTGATGTTCGGCTCCCCGGAGACCACGACCGGTGGCCGGGCGCTGAAGTTCTACGCCTCGGTGCGCCTCGACATCCGGCGCATCGAGACGCTGAAGGACGGTACGGACGCGGTCGGCAACCGCACCCGCGTCAAGGTCGTCAAGAACAAGGTCGCGCCCCCCTTCAAGCAGGCCGAGTTCGACATCCTCTACGGGCAGGGCATCAGCCGCGAGGGCGGTCTGATCGACATGGGCGTGGAGAACGGCTTCGTCCGCAAGGCCGGTGCCTGGTACACGTACGAGGGCGACCAGCTGGGACAGGGCAAGGAGAACGCCCGTAACTTCCTGAAGGACAACCCCGACCTCGCCAACGAGATCGAGAGGAAGATCAAGGAGAAGCTGGGCGTCGGCGTGCGTCCGGAGGAGCCCGCCGCGGAGCCGACCGCGGCCGCCGCTACCGCGGGCACGCCCGCGGACGACGCCGCCAAGGCCGTTCCGGCTGCCGCGGCCAAGACGGCCAAGACCAAGGCCGCGGCTGCCAAGAGCTGATCCGTGACGCGACGAACGGACTGGGCCGAGTACGTCCACCCCGACACCCCCCGGGGGGCGGGGGGCGGGGCCGACGACGGCCCCGCCCAGGCCGGCGACGACCGGCCGGAGGGCGGCTCGCACCGCGGTGAGGGGACGGACGGCGACGACCGGCCCCGTGGCGGTCGGGCACGGCGCGGCGGCGACGGAGGTCCACGCGGTGGGCGCCGTCGGCGCGGCTTCGGAGAACCGTCCGCCGAGGACGAAGGCACCTCCTCCTCGTCGAGGGCCGAGCAGGGGGCGTCTTCAGGGGACCCGGCTGAGCGGGCACGGGCGATCTGTCTGCGCCTGCTCACCGGGACCCCGCGCACCCGGAAACAACTCGCCGACGCCCTGCGTAAACGCGAGATCCCGGACGAGGTGGCGGAGGAGGTGCTCTCGCGGTTCGAGGAGGTCGGGCTGATCAACGACGGCGCCTTCGCGGACGCCTGGGTCGAGTCCCGGCACCACGGTCGGGGGCTGGCCCGGCGAGCGCTCGCCCGGGAGCTGCGGACCAAGGGAGTCGACTCGGAGCTGATCGAGGAGGCCGTCGGCCGGCTCGACTCCGAGCAGGAAGAGGAGACGGCACGTGAGCTCGTCGCCCGCAAGCTGCGCTCGACCCGCGGCCTCGACCGCGACAAGAGGCTGCGCCGCCTCGCCGGCATGCTCGCGCGCAAGGGCTATCCCGAGGGCATGGCCCTGCGAGTGGTCCGGCAGGCGCTGGAGGAAGAGGGCCAGGACACGGAGTTCCTGGACGGCGAGGGATTCTGAGCGCGGGGTTCTGAACGCAGGGTCTCCGGTAGTGGGGTGGGGACAACCCCCCGCTGAAGACGCCGGACCACCGCAGTGCACAGGCACCTGTGCACAGACGAGTGTGTACGCATGCCCCAGGAATCCGGTGCCCACAAACTCCCGGAAGCGGAACCCACCTCGGCGGCCCCCTTGGAACTCGGCGACCTTGCCGCGCTCAGGGCGCTCGCCCAGCCACGCCGTCAGCGCATGCTCGAACACCTCACCCTGCACGGCCCGGCCACCTCGGCGACCCTCACCCGCGCCCTCGGCCTGAACACCGGATCCACCAGCTACCACCTGCGTGAGCTGGCCAGGTACGGCTTCGTCGAGGAGACCGACGCAGAGAAACCGTGGCACCGGGGCGAGCACCCGGCCGCAGCGAGGCGCGCGGAGCCGTCCACGCATCGGGAGCGCTGGTGGCGGGCGGTCCCCGGGGACCGCCGATTCCCCCCCGCGCAGTCGTCAGAGTCCCGAGATGCGGCTCGTCATGGACGAGCTGAACCACCATGCCTACGCAGCCGATCCGGACCTCTTCGAGCGGCTCCAGAGGGACGCGGAGGACGACGACCCGTGGGGGGACGCGTTCCCCTGCTCACGCGGCACCATCCGGCTCACACTGCCCGAACTCCGGGACTTCTTCGAGGAGTACATCGCTCTCCTCAACCGCTACAAGCGACCCGAATCGGCGACACCTCCCGGCGCGCGCACCCTGCTCACCCGTTTCCTCGCCTTCCCCGCCTGCCCCGCCTCCTCTTCCGGTCCCGCCTCCTCTTCCGGACCCATCCCTTCCGTGCCCCTCTCCGACAGTGAGGGAAGAGAGGCCGATCCCTCATGATGCTGCGCTATGCCCTGAAGACCGTCCGTGCCCGCAAGGCGGGCTTCCTCGGCGCCTTCCTCGCGCTGCTGTGCGCGGCCGCCCTGATCAGCGCGTGCGGCACCCTCCTGGAGACGGGGCTGCGAGGCACCATCCGCACCGAGCGTTATGCCGCGGCGCCGGTCGTCGTCTTTGCCGACCAGAACGTCCACCGGACCACCGTCACGCACAAGAAGGGCAAGACCAAGGTCAAGCACAAGGCCAAACCCATCGCCGAACGCGCCTGGCTCCCGGCCGGCCTGGAGCGCAGACTCGCCACCGCGCCCGGTGTCGCGCGCGTGATCCCCGAACTCACCTTCCTCGCCGAGCCGTTGATACCCGCCGGTGCATCGGGCGCCGACGGCAGGCCCGCCTACGGCCACGCCTGGGACTCCGCCGCGCTGACGCCCTACCGGCTCACCGCGGGCACCGCTCTGGCAACCGCCACCGACGTCGTCGTCGACAGTGACCTCGCCGCACGAGCCCGCCTCGCCCCCGGCGACCGGCTCACCGTCCAGTCGACACAGGCCCCCCGTACCTACCGCGTCTCCGGCATAGCCGCCCCCGCCACAGCCGTACGCCACCAGAGCGCCCTCTTCTTCTCCCACGGCGAGGCCCGCCGTCTCGCCGCACACCCCGGGCAGGTCACCGCCTTCGGCGTGCTGCCGAGGCCGGGCATCGACCCGGACCGGCTCCGCGAGGCCGTGGCCACGGCGCTGCACGGCACCGGAGCTCAGGTCGGCACCGGTGACGACCGAGGGCCCGTCGAGTTCCTGGACGCCGCCGCGGCCCGCATCAAGCTGGTCAGCATGGGCGGAGCGATGGGCGGCACCTCACTGCTCGTGGCGGTCCTGGTGGTCGTCGGGACCTTCGCGCTCTCCGCCCAGCAGCGCCACCGCGAACTCGCCCTGCTGCGGGCCATCGCCGCCACCTCCGGGCAGATCCGCCGCCTCCTCGGGCGCGAGGCCCTGATCGTCGCGCTCGCCGCGGGCACGGCCGGCGCGCTCCTGGGGCTTCCCCTGGGGGCCTGGCTGCACGGCAGGTTCGTCGCCCTGGGCGCGGTGCCCGCCACGCTTCAGCACACCGTGAGCGCGCTCCCGCCGCTCGCCGCGGTCGCCGCCACCTGTTCGGTGCCTGGGCCTCCGCGCGGATCGCCTCCCGCCGAGTGGCCCGGATCCGCCCGGCCGAGGCGCTGGCCGAGGCCCGGACCGAGCGCACCCGGCCCGGCTGGGGGCGCCTCCTCGCCGGCCTGTTGCTGCTCGCGGCCGGGGCGGTTCTCGTCACCCTGCTCGGTTTCCTGCGTACCGAACCCGCCTCGACGCTCGTGACCTTCCTCGCCGTCGTCGTACTGTCCACCTCCGTCGCGCTGCTCGGACCGCTCCTGGTCAAGGCGGCCGCGTTCCTCTTCGCCGGTCCGCTGCGCCTGACCGGTCCCGGCGGCAGGCTCGCCACCGCCAACCTCCGCGGAAACGCCGTCCGCATGGCCTCCGTCGTCACCCCGCTCACCCTGCTCATCGGCATGACCTGCACGGTGCTGTTCGTCCAGCCCACCCTCGGCGACGCGGCCCGCGCCCAGGTCCGCGAGGGCGTACGCGCCGACTGGGTCGTCACCGCCCAGGGGCCCGGTGTGCCCGGCGAAGCCGCTCGACGCCTGCGTACACACCACGATGTCGTCACCGAAGTGGTCCGCACGACCGTCCGGGTCGGCCTCGACAAGTACGCGGCTCAGGGCGTCACTCCGGCCGCCGTCAACCGCACCTGGGACCCCGAAGCCACCGGCGGCTTCCTCGACGGGCTCACCGCGCACACCGTCGCCGTCAGTGAACTGGCCGCGGACCAGCTTCACCTGGCGCCGGGAAGCACCCTGAAGCTCACGCTCGGCGACGGCACGCCCGCCACGCTCACCGTCGCCGCCGTCTATGCCAGGGGTCTCGGCTTCGGAGATCTCACCTTCGCGCACGACCTGGTCGCGCACCATGTCGACAACCCGCTCGCCTCCTCCCTGCTCGTCAGCACGGCCCGTACACAGACACAACTCGCGAGCACGCTGCGTGAGTTCCCGGGACTCCAGGTGATGTCGCCGACCGCGGCCGACTCGCTGCGGGCCGCGCGGGAGCAGGCGAACGCCGAGGTCAACTTCCTGGCCATGGGACTCGTGGTGGCGTTCACGGCGATCGCCGTGGTCAACACGCTCGCCATGTCGGTCGCCGAGCGGGTCCGGGAGTTCGCGCTGTTGCGCCTCGCGGGAGCGACGCGTCGGCAGGTGCTGCGCATGCTGCGTACCGAGGCCCTGGCGGTCCTGCTCCTCGCCGTCGCCCTCGGCAGCGCCATCGCCTTGGCGGTCCTGACCGCGTTCAGCATCGGTATGACCGGGCGGGCTGCGCCGGCGGTCGTACCGCTCGTGTACGCCACGGTGGTCGCCGGGGCCGGGCTTCTCGCGCTGGTCGCCACCGCTGTGCCGGGACGCGTGGCGTTGGGGGTGCGCGCGGTGACGGTGGCGACGGCGAATGAGTGAGCGATCCCCCGGTCCTCTGCCGGGAGGCGTGATCTTCGAGACCCCCGGGGAGCGCAGGATTACCTTGCGCTCCCGGAGGGGTGAGCTCGCCCGGCCTGCCGGTACCGTCTGCTGCCGCCCGTGAACCCCCGCCTGACTTGCGGGGGTTGTCTCCCGCACCTCCTGAAAGGCGGCCCCACCATGCCCGTGCCCACCCGCTCCCGAAGACCGCTCGTCGTGTCGGTCCTCGGCGCCGGTCTGCTGCTCACCGGCTGTGGAGTGTGGCCCTCGCAGGCCACGGCGCCCGCGGGCGCGGTCAAGGGGAGGATCACGCTGGGCTTCGTCAACGGCGGTACCACCGAGTTCCATACGTGCCTTCAGGAGTCCGTCGAGCGGACGGCCCGCAACAACGGCGTCCATCTCCTCACGGCCAACTCGCGCCAGGACGGCGACGCGGAGGTCTCCAACATCGAGGCCATGATCGCCCGCAAGGTGGACGCGCTGATAGTGCAGACCGTCGACGTCGAGGCCCTCAAGGGGGACATCGCCGAGGCGAAGGCGGCCGGGGTGCCGATCTTCCTCACCTCGGTCGCCCCCGACGACACGTCCGACCTGCTGGGGGCCGTCGTGGTCGACCTGAAGGAGGTGGGGGAGCTGGACGCCGAGTGGATCGAGCGGGACGCCGCCGGCCGCAAGGTGAGCGTCGCGGTGATCGCGGGAGCCCCCGGCGCCGCCTCCGACCTGCTCACCGAGGCCTTCACCCAGAAGCTGCCGGACAATGCCGGGGTGGTCGCGAGCCGGCCCGGCATGTACGACCCCGTCAAGGCGCGGACGGTCGCCGCAGCCATGATCAAGGAGAATCCCGGCCTGGACTACGCCTTCGTCGCCAATGAGGAGATGGCGTTCGCCGCCCGCAAGGCCTTCGACGCCGCCGGGGCCGAGGACGTCAGGATCGTGACGGTGAACGGCACCGACGAGGCACTGGCCGCGCTCAAGGCCGGCAGCCTCGCCGCCACCGTCTCCAACTCGGCGGCGGACACCGGTGAACTGGCGGTGCAGAACGTCGTCTCCCTGCTCCGCAAGGACCAGAGGGCCGACAGGATCGACAAGACGCCCGTCCGCCTGGTCACCCGGGACAACGCGGACACGGCCCCGCTGTACTGCCCGCTGGACTGAGCCCGCCGCGCCGGCAGCCCCGCTACGACGTCACGGGGAGCCCCGCCGCACGCCACGCCTGGAAACCGCCGACGAGGTCGGTGGCCCGGTGCAGCCCCAGTTGGTGCAGGGAAGCGGCGGCCAGGCTCGACGCGTAGCCCTCGTTGCAGATCACCACCGCCCGCACTTCATGACTCGTGGCCTCGGGGAGGCGATGGCTGCCCTGGGGGTCGAGGCGCCACTCCAGTTCGTTGCGCTCGACGACCAGGGCACCGGGGATCAGACCGTCCCGCTCGCGCAGGGCCGCGTACCGGATGTCGATCAGCAGTGCCTCACCCGCGCGGGCGGCCTCGTACGCCTCTCGTGCCTCCACGCGCGCGTACCCCGCACGCACCCGCTCGAGCAGCTCGTCCACGCCCGTCGGCCGGTCGCCGTCCGGCCGACGCTCCTGAGGTATGACCGGGCCGCTCACTGCCAGTCCTCCGGGCGCTCGACCTGCTCCAGCCGCAGCACGTGTCCCGTACGGCTGTACCGGCGGATGCGCGGCAGCGGGGGGTAGTAGGCGTGGACGGAGACGGCGTGTTCCTCGGTGGACCGGTTGAGGACCTCGTGGACGTGGTGCCGTCCGAAGGAGCGGCCCCGGCCGGCCTTCAGTGTGCGCTCCCGGTCCACGTCGTCCGTCAGCTCCAGGGTCTTCCAGCCGTCGGTGGGCAGCCGCGCGGCGAGCGAGTACTCCTTCAGCTCACCCTGTGCGGTCAGGAAGGCGCCGACCGAGTCGGCGTGGTCGTGCCAGCCGGTGCCGGTGCCGGGCGGCCAGCCGATCAGCCAGGCCTCGCTGCCGCCGGGGCCCTCCAGGCGCAACCAGGTGCGGCCCTCCGGGTCGAGCGGGAGCGAGGCGATCAGCTCGGCGTCGGCGGCCGTACGCCGGACGAAATCGAGGAGGTCCGCCTGCGATGGTGCGGCGACGGCGGTGCTGGGCACGGGGGAAGAGACAGACATGGAGACCGTCCTGAGAACGTTCGCGGGGAGCGCGCGGCGGCGCACGGGGTGAGGTGCGCATCGGCGGCACGCGCCGGTGGGACAGGGGATGCGAATTCAGCAGGACGGACGACACACGCAGCCCGCATAGCGGACGAGGTCCATATGGACCCTCCGCCACAGGCGCACATCGGTGTCGGTCACGATCCGGAGTACACCACGCCGGTGCACCCCGGTCAACTCACTGTCACCCTGTGGACCGCACAGTCACAGCCGGTGCGATCGTACGTTCGTCGTACGGCTCTTTTCAGGGTCTCGTCGGGTTCTCGTCTTCCGGTTCACGTCCGGTGGGCGGCCGGTCGCCTCCGGTTCTCGTACGGGCGGGCGCCGGGTGGGGCTGCCCCGGCACTTGGCCGGGGCCGTACCGTCAGTCACTTGGCCGCGGAGCCCGCCGCGGCCCCCGCGTCGGACGTCTCCCGTGCCCCGGTGGGCCCGCCCACGGTCGCCTCCGCCGCCGCGTACAGGTCGGCCGCGCGTACTCCGTCGAGCGCGGTGACCAGATGGCCGTCGGGCCGGATCAGCAGGACGGTGTGCGCGGCCGCGCCCGGATAGCTCTCGGCCACCAGCAGCTCGGCCGGGCTCGGCAGGGCCGTCACCGCGGCGGCGAGCCGGGGCATGATCCCGGCGCCCACCCAGTGCCTGCGCTCCCACACGCCGGTGCCCGGCGCGATCAGCAGGACGAGCAGGGCGCCGCGCCCCAGCCGGTCCCGCAGCCGTACGAACGAGCCGTCCTCCGCGGTCACGCGCACGTCCTCGACCGGCGCGCCGGGAGGCGTGCCCACGGGCACCTCCGCCTCCAGATGCCGGGGCGCGAGCGGCGAGCCGTCGTAGGTGCCCGGCGCGCCCAGTGGACCGCGGCCCAGGTGACCGTCGGTGAGCAGCACGTCGTGGCCGCGGGCCGTGCCGGGGACGTACGCCCTTATCCCCGCGCCGCCGCGCAGCACCGGCAGTGCCTGGTCGGCGGCGCGCAGCCGGGCGGCGACGGCCGCGCGCCGCTCCGCCTGGTAGCTGTCGAGCAGCGCCTCGTGCGACCCGTGATGCCAGGCCAGGGCCAGTTTCCAGGCCAGGTTGTCGGCGTCCCGCAGGCCCTCGTCGAGGCCCTGGGTGCCGAACGCGCCGAGCAGATGCGCGGCGTCCCCGGCGACGAAGACCCGCCCCACGCGCCAGCGGCGGGCCAGCCGGTGGTGCACGGTGTGGACACCGGTGTCGAGCAGCTCGTAGGCGGGTGTGGAACCGCCGCTCCAGCCCGCCAGCGTCTCGCGGACGCGGGCCACCAGCAGCTCGGGCGTGACGAGGTCCTTGCCGGGCGGCAGCAGCCAGTCCAGGCGCCAGACGCCGTCCGGCAGCGGGCGTCCGGTGACCTCCCCGGCGGAGGGGCCGGACACCCGCCACGGTGGTGTCCGATGGAGCAACGCCTCGTCGGGCCAAGGAAGTTCCGTGCGCAGCGCGGCCACGGCGTGTCGTTCCACCGCGGTACGGCCGGGAAAGCGGATGTCGAGGAGTTTGCGGACGGTGGAGCGCGGGCCGTCGCAGCCGACCAGGTGGCTGCCCCGCCACCAGGTGCCCTGGGGGCCGCGCGTGTGGGCCGTGACACCGGAAGGTTCCTGCTCGATGCCGTCCAGGCGGCTGTCCACGGCGATCTTCACCAGCCGCTGGCTCACGAGGGCTGCGCGCAGGACGCCCGTCAGCACATGCTGGGCGATGTGCAGGGGAGCGGGATCCGTCGCGTCGTCGAACCTGACCTCGCGTGTCACCTGCTTGCGCCGCATCGACCGCCATCCGGCCCAGTGGACCCCGGCCCCGTCGAGGGACGTTCCGGTGAGCCGCTCGATCAGGGCGGCGGTGTCCTCGCGCAGGACGACGGTGCGCGCGAGCCGTGGTTCGTCCTTGCCGGGGCCCTCGTCGAGGACCACGGACGGCACCTGCTGGCGCGCCAGCGCCAGGGCGAGCGTGAGCCCCACCGGCCCCGCTCCGACGATGATCACCGGGTCCACGGCGTGCCGCCCCCTGCCCACGACGGTGTCCTCAGGGACGTAAGGGAACAAGAGGTAGGAGCAGGGTGCACGATCACAGAACGTATGCAACCCATTGCCGCTGCTTGCGTCAAGTGACGGAGGCAGCGGCGCGCACGCCACTGCCTCCGTACAGGTCACACCACTTGAGCGGGCGTCAGGCGGACGCGCCGCTCCCGAAGCCGCCGCCGACCTCGGCCGCGTTCAGGTCGTCCACCTTGTCGACGCCGAGCACCGCGCCCGTGCTGCGCTTGCTGCGCCGCAGGTAGCGCTCCAGCCAGCTCGCGAAGCTGGTGAGGATGAAGTTGAGCACGATGAACATGATCGCGACGACGATGAAGCTCGGGATCACGTTGGCGTAGTTGGCCGCCAGCGTGCCGCGGGAGTTGAGCAGTTCGGGGAACCCGAGCATCACACCGCCGAGCGCGGTGTCCTTCACGATGACCACCAGCTGGCTGACGATCGCCGGGAGCATCGCGGTGACCGCCTGCGGAAGCAGGATGCTGCTCATCGTCTGGCCCTTGCGCAGGCCGATCGCGTACGCGGCCTCCGTCTGTCCCTTGGGCAGCGAGAGGATGCCGGCCCGGACGACCTCGGCGAGGACCGAGGCGTTGTAGAGCACCAGGCCGGTGACGACGGCGTAGAGGGGTCGGTCCCCGCTGGTGACGTCCGTGGAGCGGGCGTAGAACTCGTTGGCGAACAGCATCAGCAGCAGCACCGGGATCGACCGGAAGAACTCGACCACCGTGCCGGACACGGCCCGTACCCACCGGTGGTCGGACAGGCGGGCGATACCGAAGACCGCGCCGAGCGGGAGGGCGATCACCATCGAGAGCGCGGCCGCTTTGAGCGTGTTCTCGAGGCCGGGCAGCAGGTACGTCGTCCAGGCCTCGGACTCGGTGAACGGCTTCCACAGCGCGGAGGTGAGCTGGTCCTTCTCGTCCATCTTCTGCCACACCCACCACAGGAGCAGGGCGAGGAGGACGAAGAAGACCACCGAGAAGAGGACGTTGCGCCGCTTGGCGCGGGGTCCGGGAGTGTCGTAGAGGACCGAGCTCATCGCTTCACCGCCAGTCGCTTGCTGAGCCAGCCGAGGATGAGGCCGGTCGGCAGGGTCAGTACCACGAAGCCGAACGCGAAGACCGCGCCGATGAGCAGCGTCTGCGCCTCGTTCTCGATCATCGTCTTCATCAGGTAGGCGGCCTCGGCGACGCCGATGGCGGCCGCCACCGTGGTGTTCTTGGTCAGGGCGATCAGGACGTTGGCCAGCGGGCCGATGACCGAGCGGAACGCCTGCGGCAGCACGATGAGCGACAGGGTCTGGGTGAAGCTCAGCCCGATGGCCCGGGCCGCCTCCGCCTGCCCCATGGGCACCGTGTTGATGCCGGAGCGGATCGCCTCGCACACGAAGGCCGCGGTGTAGGCGGACAGACCGAGCACGGCGAGCCGGAAGCCCTGGATCTTGAAGTCCTGGGCGCCCAGGGTCATACCGAAGACGTCGGCCAGGCCGAGCGAGCTGAAGAGGATGATGACCGTCAGGGGGATGTTCCGGACGATGTTGACGTAGGCGGTGCCGAACCCGCGCATCAGGGGGACCGGGCTGACCCGCATCCCGGCCAGCAGGGTGCCCCAGACCAGGGAGCCCACGGCGGAGAGGGCGGTGAGCTTCACCGTCATCCAGAACGCCCCTAGGACGTCGTAACCTTCAAGAAAGTCGAACACGATCTCCCGCGCTTCCGGGTGGGTGGCCTATGTGGAGGGCGGGGCGCGCCGCCGCCGTGATCGCGACGGACGGCGGCGCACCGCGAATACCCCGCTTGCTGAGCTGTGGTTACGAGGCGTTCGGGACGATGACGCCGATCTTCGGGGCAGGCTCGTTCTTGTAGCCGGCCGGGCCGAAGTTGGCGTCGACGGCCTTCTGCCAGGCGCCGTCGCTGACCATCTGCTCCAGCGCCTTGTTGATCTTGTCCACGGTCGCGGAGTCGCCCTTCTTGACGCCGACGCCGTAGTTCTCGTTGCTGAGCTTCAGGCCCGCGAGCTTGAACTTGCCCTTGTACTGGTCCTGCGAGGCGAAGCCGGCGAGGATCGAGTCGTCGGTGGTGACCGCGTCCACGGAGCCGTTCTGGAGACCGGCGATGCACTCCGAGTAGGAGCTCACCTCCTTGAGGTTCGCCTTGGGCGCGATCGACTTCTGCACGTTCTGCGCCGAGGTCGAACCGGTCACGGAACACAGGTTCTTGCCGTTGAGGTCGTCACCCTTGGCGATCTTCGAGTCCGACTTGACCAGCAGGTCCTGGTGGGCCAGCAGGTACGGACCGGCGAAGTCGACCTTCTGCTTGCGCTCGTCGTTGATCGAGTAGGTGGCCGCGATGAACTTCACGTCACCGCGCGCGAGGGCGTTCTCGCGGTCGGCGCTCTTGGTCTCGACGAACTCGATCTGGTCCGGCTCGTAGCCGAGCTGCTTGGCGACGTAGGTTGCGACGTCCACGTCGAAGCCTGCGAAGGACCCGTCGGGCTTCTTCAGACCGAGGCCGGGCTGGTCGTACTTGATGCCGACCTTGATCTTGCCGCTGCCGCCGCTGGAGCTGCTGCTGCCGCTGTCGTCCTTGTTGTCGTCGCCGCCGCAGGCGGTGGCGGTCAGGGCGAGGACGAGGACTGCGGCGGAGGCGGCGGTGACCTTGCGAAGCTTCATGAGGAACTTCCTTAGAAGAGTGGTGAAGTACTGCGTGCGGTGCGGGTTCCGTCAGATGCAGGTCAGTGGTGCAGGATCTTCGACAGGAAGTCCTTGGCACGGTCGCTGCGCGGATTGCTGAAGAACTGGTCGGGCGCAGCCTCTTCGACGATGCGTCCGTCCGCCATGAACACCACGCGGTTTGCAGCCGATCGTGCGAAACCCATCTCGTGGGTGACGACGATCATCGTCATGCCGTCCCGGGCCAGCTGCTGCATGACTTCGAGGACCTCGTTGATCATCTCGGGGTCCAGAGCCGACGTCGGCTCGTCGAAGAGCATGACCTTCGGGTCCATCGCCAGCGCCCGCGCGATGGCGACGCGCTGCTGCTGACCGCCGGAGAGCTGTGCGGGGTACTTGTCGGCCTGGGTGGCCACACCGACCCGGTCGAGGAGGGCGCGCGCCTTCTCCTCGGCCTTCTTCTTGTCGGTCTTGCGGACCTTGATCTGGCCGAGCATCACGTTCTCGAGCACGGTCTTGTGCGCGAACAGGTTGAACGACTGGAACACCATGCCGACGTCGGCGCGCAACCGGGCCAGCGCCTTGCCCTCCTGGGGCAGCGGCTTCCCGTCGATGGTGATCGCGCCCTCGTCGATCGTCTCCAGGCGGTTGATGGTGCGGCACAGGGTCGACTTGCCGGACCCGGAGGGTCCGATGACCACGACGACCTCGCCGCGGTCGATCGTGAGGTCGATGTCCTGGAGAACGTGCAACGCGCCGAAGTGCTTGTTGACGCTCCTCAGGACGACCAGTTCACCGCTCGCGACCGCGTCTTCCTTGGTCACCGATACTTCGGTCATCGCTCTGGTGCTCCGTCCTCCTCGGTTTCGGAGGACAGTAGTGACCTGCCGCGACCAGCGTCATTACATCTGAGGGGAATCTGAGCATCACGATCCGATAGCAATCGGACACGTGTCGTAGCACTTGTGACCTGCGGGCGTATCGGGCGGATAACGGTGGCCCGGTGCAACCGGAACCCTCTTGACGGCGTCCTCGTCCATCAGCGTGACTGCCATGATGCACACACGCGTGTGCCCGTGTTCTCCCGACCGGAGAACCGAACGCCTGTTTTAGTGAGTCAGACCGTATGCCCGATGAACCGGAGGAGGCCGGCATGAGACTGCTGCTCGTCGAGGACGACAACCACGTCGCCGCCGCGCTGTCCGCGGTCCTGAAGCGGCACGGTTTCGACGTCACCCACGCGCGTAGCGGCGAGGAGGCCCTCCAGGCGCTCGTCCCGGAGGGCCCCGGCTTCGGGGTCGTGCTGCTCGACCTGGGCCTTCCCGACCAGGACGGGTACGAGGTCTGCGGCAAGATCCGCAAGCGCACCGCCACACCGGTGATCATGGTGACCGCCCGCTCCGACGTGCGCTCGCGCATCCACGGCCTCAACCTGGGCGCCGACGACTACGTGGTGAAGCCGTACGACACCGGGGAACTGCTCGCCCGTATCCACGCCGTCAGCCGCCGCACCGTGCACGAGGACGCGGAGGCCGGCGGGGAGGACGCGCTGCTCCTGGGCCCCGTGCACATCGAACTGCCCACCCGGCGCGTGACCGTGGACGGCGCGGTCGTCCAGCTGACCCGCAAGGAGTTCGACCTGCTGGCGCTGCTCGCCCAGCGTCCCGGTGTGGTCTTCCGCCGGGAACAGATCATCAGTGAGGTGTGGCGCACCAGCTGGGAGGGGACCGGGCGCACCCTGGAGGTGCACGTCGCCTCGCTGCGCGCCAAGCTGCGCATGCCCGCGCTGATCGAGACCGTGCGCGGCGTCGGCTACCGGCTCGTCGCCCCGGGCGCGTAGCGGGGACCGCGGTTGCGTACTCGTCTCCTGCCGCTGCTCATCGTGCTGATGGCGGCCGTACTGCTGGCCCTCGGGGTGCCGCTGGCCGTCAGCGTGGCGGGCGCCCAGCAACAGAACGTGGTCGTCGACCGCATCGACGACACCGCGCGGTTCGCTGCGCTCGCCCAGTTCGTCACCGCCTCGTCCGGCGTCAACGACTCCGCGTCGGCCACGGACGAGCGACGCGCGACGCTCAGCCGGGAGCTCGACAGCTACTACGACGTCTACGGCATTCGTGCCGGTGTCTTCTACGGCACCGACACTCCCATGGCTCATGCCCCGAGGGACTGGTACCTCCCCGAAACGGGGGAGGTGCGGGAAGCCTTCGAGGAGGCTCTGCTCAGCCGTCGCAGCCACGACCCCCGGCAGGTATGGCCATGGCAGCGCAACCGGCTCGTCGTGGCGTCGCCGGTCATCCGGGACGGTGATGTCGTCGCCGTCGTCGTCACCGACTCGCCCACCGGGCCGATGCGGTCGCGGATCCTGCACGGCTGGCTGGTGGTCGGCGCGGGCGAGATCGCCGCGATGCTGCTGGCCATCGGTGCCGCCCTGCGGCTGACCGGCTGGGTGCTGCGGCCGGTGCGGGTCCTGGACGCCACCACCCACGAGATCGCGAGCGGCCGCCTGAAGTCCCGGGTCGCGGTGGCCGGCGGGCCCCCGGAACTCCGGCGCCTGGCCGGGGCGTTCAACGAGATGGCGGACAACGTCGAGGACGTGCTGGAGCAGCAGCGCGCCTTCGTCGCCGACGCCTCGCACCAGCTGCGCAACCCGCTCGCCGCACTGCTGCTGCGCATCGAACTGCTCGGGTACGAACTCCCGGAGGGCAACGAGGAGATCGCCTCCGTCCAGAACGAGGGCAAGCGCCTGGCCCAGGTCCTGGACGACCTGCTCGACCTGGCCCTGGCCGAGCACGCGGATGCCGATCTGCGGGTCACCGACATCGGCGCGTTGGCCGCCGAGCGCGTGGCCGCCTGGGCGCCCACCGCCGCGGCCAAGGGCGTCCGGCTGGTCGGCGACTGCCCGCCCACCACGGCATGGGCCGACCCGGTGACGCTGTCCAGCGCGCTGGACGCCGTGATCGACAACGCGGTGAAGTTCACGCCGGAGGGAGAGAGCGTCACGGTCACGGTCACGGCCGACGGCGAGACCTCGACCGTCGTCGTCACCGACAACGGGCCCGGGCTGACCGACGAGGAACTCACCCGCGTGGGCGACCGTTTCTGGCGCAGCGGCCGTCACCAGAACATCAAGGGCTCGGGTCTGGGCCTGTCCATCTCCCGGGCCCTGCTCGCGGCGGGCGGTGGCTCCCTCTCGTACGGCCATCACGAGCCCAGTGGACTGACGGCGACCGTGTCGGTGCCGCGGTCGCCGACGTCGTAGCCGGGAGTCCTACGGCTTGACGGAGCGGTAGTAGCGGCGGGCGCCCTCGTGCAGCTTCAGCGGGTCGGTGTAGATGGCCGTACGCAGGTCGACAAGCTGCGCGGAGTGCACATGCGCACCGATGCCGTCCCGGCTCTTGATCACGGTCCGGGTCAGCCACTCGGTGAGGCGGGGCGCCATGTCCGTCCGGGTCATCAGCAGGTTGGACACCGCGATCGTCGCCACGGTCGAGCCGTTCTGGATGGTGGGGTACGCCGACTCCGGCATGTTCGTGGCCCGGTAGAAGCCGGTGGAGTCGTCCTGGTCGTGCATCTTGGCGACCAGGTCGGGGCCGATCGGCACGAACCGGAAGGTGAAGGTGTCGGCCAGCTTCTCCAGCCCGGCCGTCGGCACTCCGCCGGACCAGAAGAAGGCGTCGATCTTGCCCTTCTTCAGCTCCTCGGGGCCGGTGTCGATGCCCTGCGACGCGGCCGTGATGTCCTTCGCCGGGTCCAGGCCCGCAGCCTTGAGCACCCGCTCGGCGATCAGCCGCACGCCCGAGCGGGGCAGCCCGGTCGCCACGGTCCTGCCCCGTAGGTCGGCGACGGACCGGACGTCGGAGTCACGCGGCACCACGAGCTGGACGTAGTCGTCGTACAGGCGGGCCACCCCGCGCAGCCGGGCGGCCGAGCCGGGGTGCTGCCGTTCGTACGTCTCCACCGCGTCGGCCGCGGCGATCGTGAAGTCGGCCTCGCCGGTCGCCACGCGCGCGACGTTCTCCTGCGATCCGTTGCTGGTCGACAGCTTCACGTCCAGGTCGGGCATGTCACGGGCGAGCTCCGCGCGCAGGCGGCTGCCGTACTCGTAGTAGACGCCGCTCGTCGTGCCCGTGCTGAAGGTGATCGACCCGCTCGGCGGGTCCTCGCCCAGCGGCAGCAGCCACCACAGCAGCAGCCCGAGGACGACGACACCGGCTGCTGTGCCCTGGAGGGCACGGCGCCTGCCGATACGGGAGAACAACGGGGACATGGCCGCGATCCTGCCAGCCGGAACGCGGTGCTGACCAGGGCGGGGCTCACAGGGCCGGTTCCGGACCGGAGTGTCGGTGGCCGTCGTTACAGTCGGTGCATGAGTTCCTCGCCCGCCGAACTGGTCCGTGAGTTCCACCGTGCCTTCGGGCTCGACGCCCGCAGCACGCCGACGGAGGTGTCGCCCCGCCTCGCCGCGCACCGTGGCGAGCTCCTCGCCGAGGAGGCGGCGGAGGTCGCCGAGGTGTCGGTGAGCGGCCCGCTGGACCGGCTCGCGCACGAGCTGGCCGACGTCGTCTACGTCGCCTACGGCACGGCCCTGGTGCACGGGATCGATCTCGACGCGGTGCTCGCCGAGATCCACCGGTCCAACATGAGCAAGCTGGGCCCCGACGGCCAGGTCGCCCGTCGTGCCGACGGCAAGGTCCTCAAGGGGGAGCACTACGAGATACCGGACGTGTCCGCGGTGCTGCGCCGGCAGGGGTGGACCCCCGGCGGCGCGGCCTGAAGCCGGTGGACCGGTCAGGAGGGTGACCCGCCGCCCGCCGGCTTCCCCTCCCGGTGCAGCGCGCCCAGTGGGATGTCCCGCTGGAACACCGGCGTGCCGAAGATCGTCGGCTGGAGCCGCAGGGTGCCGCTCAGGTCGACACCGCCGTACACGGCCCAGGAAACGTCGGCATCGAACACCGAGTGCCGGTGACCGTGCCGGTGCCCTCGCCGCGGACACAGGGCGCCAGATCGGCGACGACGCCGGCGCTGCCGTACAGGCCGACCGTGGCCTGGGCGCCGAGGGCCGCCCGCCTGCTGCCGGCGGTGGTGACGGAGGTGTGCACCGCTGTGCTCGTCATGTCCGAGGAGCTGACGGGGGTCCAGCACCGGACGAGGCCGAAGGTGCCGCCTGCCTCGAGGTCGTCCTGGAGGCTCTGCTCCACGTCGACGGTGTTCCTGCCGTCGCCGCTCACCTGGATGCAGCAGGTCAGGTGCAGGTTGACCACGACGGGCACGGGCCGATCCGGAGGACCGGATCGGCGCGCCACGGGGCGCCCGCCGTGAGTGCCGTGG
Organism: Streptomyces sp. NBC_00080; assembly: GCF_045041255.1. NCBI lineage: Bacteria > Bacillati > Actinomycetota > Actinomycetes > Kitasatosporales > Streptomycetaceae > Streptomyces > Streptomyces sp. NBC_00080. The sequence continues at coordinate 2,666,886 of NZ_CP108235.1, read as the reverse complement.
GCGTCCGGAGTGCGGTCCGGGCTCCCACCGCGCCTGTGGCACACCTCCATCGCTCACCTCCATCGCTCTCGTTCACCTCGGTCGCACACCTCAGTCGCGCACCGCCGTCTGCGTCCTCGCCTCGGGAAGTCGCTCGGTGGTGCCGTGGTCGGGAGGCGTCCGGCGTCGCGCCCACCAAGCCGCCAGTGGCTCTGTGTAGCGGGCCGTCAGCGGGCCCAGCACGACCAGGATCAGGACGTACGCCGTGGCCAGCGGTCCGAGAGAAGGCTCTATCCCCGCGGTGACCGCCAGCCCCGCGATGACGATCGAGAACTCCCCGCGCGCGACCAGCGCGCCGCCCGCACGCCAGCGCCCCTTGACCGAGATCCCGGACCGCCGGGCGGCCCAGTAGCCGGTGGCGATCTTGGTCGCGGCGGTGACGACGGCCAGCGCGAGGGCGGGCAGCAGGACGGGAGGGATGCTCGCCGGGTCGGTGTGCAGCCCGAAGAAGACGAAGAAGACGGCGGCGAACAGGTCGCGCAGCGGGCTCAGCAGCGTGTGCGCGCCCTCGGCGACCTCGCCGGACAGGGCGATGCCCACCAGGAACGCCCCCACGGCAGCCGACACCTGGAGCTGCTGTGCCACACCGGCGACCAGGATGGTGAGCCCCAGCACGACGAGCAGCAGCTTCTCCGGGTCGTCGCTCGACACGAACCGGGAGATGACCCGGCCGTAGCGCACCGCCGCGAACAGCACGAGCCCCGCGACGCCCAGCGCGATCGCCAGGGTGACGCTGCCGGCCGCCAGCCCGACCCCGGCCACCAGGGCGGTGACGATGGGCAGGTAGACCGCCATGGCCAGGTCCTCAAGGACCAGCACGCTGAGGATCACCGGGGTCTCCCGGTTGCCGACCCGGCCCAGGTCGCCCAGCACCTTGGCGATCACCCCGGACGAGGAGATCCAGGTGACGCCCGCCAGCACCACGGCCGCCACCGGCCCCCAGCCCAGCAGCAACGCGGCGGCCGCGCCCGGCAGGGCGTTGAGGGCGCAGTCGACGAGACCGGCCGGATAGTGGGCCTTGAGGTTGGAGACCAGATCGCTGGCCGTGTACTCCAGGCCGAGCATCAGCAGCAACAGGATGACGCCGATCTCGGCACCGGTGGCGACGAACTCCTCGCTCGCGCCGAGCGGCAGCAGCCCGCCCTCGCCGAAGGCCAGACCGGACAGCAGGTACAGCGGGATCGGCGAGAACCGGAAACGGGCGGCGAACCGGCCGAGCAGGCCGAGGCCGAGGATGATGGAACCGAACTCGATCAGCAGGACTGCGGAGTGCACTCGATCACTCCCTACCGAGTATGGCCGCGGCCGCGTCCACACCTTCGCGGGTGCCGATGACGATGAGGGTGTCGCCGCCCGCCAGACGGAAGTCCGGCGTCGGGGACGGGATCGCCTCGGCCCGCCGCAGCACCGCGACGATGGAGGTGCCGGTCTCCGTGCGCATCCGGGTGTCGCCCAGCAGCCGCCCGTTCCAGCGTGAGGTGGCCGCGACCTCGATGCGCTCGGCGACCAGCCCCAGGTCCGTCGTGTACAGCAGGCTCGCGCTGTGGTGGGACGGCATCAGCGCGTCGATCAGCGAACCCGCCTCGGCACCGGTCAGCCGCAGGGAATGGGCGCAGGAGTCGGGGTCGTCCGCCTGATAGAGACCGACCGTCCGCGTACCGTCGCGGTGGGCCACCACGGACAGGTGGCGCTGCTCCCGCGTCACGAGGTCGTACTGGACTCCGATGCCTGGCAGCGGTGTCGTCCGGAGGCGTGGAGCAGACACGTTTCTTCCCCTTGCTGGTCGTAGCTGGTCGTTTCCTGTGACGTCTGGGACGGGTGCCCAAAACCGCCATGCTGCCATTCCCCCGTACGGTGACGACATGGGTGTCGTGACGGATGGACAGGGCCGACGGTGGGCGGAGAGGCTGGTCACGGCAGTGCCCTGGAGAAGCAGAGGAGCGGCACGAGCCGAGCGAGTCGGACGAGACGGACGAGATCAGCCGGGCGGAAACGAAAAGCGAGACGGACGAGACGAGCCGGCCCGACACGACAAGCGAGACGCACGCGACACGGGAGTCGGACGAGACAGGCGAGTCGGTCGAGTCGGTCGAGCAGGGCAGGGAGGAGCCGCGCACATGTCACTGTTCTGGCGGATCTTCGTGCTCGACGCCGTCGGTCTGATCGTCGCGGCCGCGCTGCTGCTGGGCCCGGTCACCGTCTCCACGCCCATTCTGCCGGGCGAGGTGCTGGTCGTGGTCGCGGGTCTGGCCGCGCTGCTGACCGTCAACGCGGTCGTGCTGCGCGTAGGGCTGGCCCCGCTGGGGCGGCTGGGACGGGCCATGGCCGACGCCGACCTGCTGCACCCCGGGGCCCGTGCCGTGGTCTCGGGACCGGTCGAGACGGCCGAGCTGATCACGACCTACAACGCCATGCTGGACCGGCTGGAGGCCGAGCGCGCCGCCAGCGCGGCCGGGGTGCTGTCCGCCCAGGAACGTGAGCGCCACCGCATCGCCCGTGAACTCCACGACGAGGTCGGCCAGACCCTCACCGCCGTGTTGCTCCAGCTCAAGCGCGTCGCCGACCGGGCCCCTCGGGACCTGCGCGAGGAGTTGGGCCAGGCACAGGAGGCCACCCGGGCCGGCCTGGACGAGATCCGCCGTATCGCCCGTCGGCTGCGCCCGGGCGTCCTCGACGAACTCGGACTGCTCAGCGCCCTGCGCTCGCTCGCGGGAGAGTTCACCACCCATGGACTGACGGTGCGCCACGACCTTCGCACCGGGCTGCACCCGCTGACCGAGGAGACGGAACTCGTGCTCTACCGCGTGGCCCAGGAGGCCCTCACCAACACCGCCCGGCACTCCGGCGCCGACCGTGCCGAGCTGCGCCTGCGCCCGGTCACCGACGGCGTCGAGCTCCTCGTACAGGACAACGGGCGGGGTCTGGGCGCGGCGGCCGGGGAGGGCGCCGGGATCCGGGGGATGCGGGAGCGGGCCCTGTTGATCGGCGCGACCCTCACGGTGTCGTCGAGGGCCGACGGCGGCGGGACGGACATACGGCTGCGGGCGGCCGCGAGGGCCGGCCGGGCGGACGCCGCGGCCCCTGCGGGAGGCCGCTGATGGCGGACGGCACAGCACCGACCGCACCCGGGTCGGCGTCCTCTCCGACCCGCGTCCTGCTCGCCGACGACCACACCCTGGTACGCCGGGGGGTACGGCTCATCCTGGACGGCGAGCCCGATCTGACGGTGGTCGCCGAGGCCGGGGACGGCGCCGAGGCGGTCGAGCGCGCCCGGGCCGGGGACATCGACCTGGCCGTCCTCGACGTGGCCATGCCGCGGATGACCGGTCTTCAGGCGGCCCGGGAACTCTCCCGCCGCCTCCCGGCCCTGCGCATCCTCATCCTGACCATGTACGACAACGAGCAGTACTTCTTCGAGGCGCTCAAGGCCGGAGCCGGCGGGTACGTCCTGAAGTCGGTCGCCGACCGGGACCTGGTCGAGGCGTGCCGGGCGGTGGTGCGGGACGAGCCGTTCATCTATCCGGGCGCGGAGCGGGCCCTGGTCCGCTCGTACCTGGACCGGCTGCACCGCGGCGACGGTGTCGACGGACTGCCCGAGCGGCCCATCACCGAGCGCGAGGAGGAGATCCTCAAGCTCGTCGCGGAGGGGCACACCTCCAGGGAGATCGGCGCGCTGCTGTTCATCAGCGCCAAGACGGTGGAACGGCACCGCGCCAACCTCCTGCACAAACTCGGCATGCGCGACCGCCTGGAGCTCACCCGCTACGCGATCCGCGCGGGCCTCATCGACCCCTGACGCCCTGACGCCCTGAGAGCCTGGCGGCGGAGGGCGCAGAGGAGGCCGGGCGGGCGGGCGTTCCTCGGGGAGCGCCTACCCTTGAGCCATGACCAGCAGCAGCGACCGGAGCCTCGCAGTGGACGTTCACACACCCAAGAGCTATGAGATCCGCACCTACGGGTGCCAGATGAACGTCCATGACTCCGAGCGATTGTCCGGGCTGCTCGAAGAAGCCGGGTATGTGCGCGCCCCCGAGGGGTCCGACGGTGACGCGGACGTCGTCGTCTTCAACACCTGCGCGGTGCGCGAGAACGCCGACAACCGTCTCTACGGCAACCTCGGCCGGCTCGCGCCGAGGAAGGCGAGCCGGCCCGGGATGCAGATCGCGGTCGGCGGCTGTCTCGCCCAGAAGGACCGCGACACCATCGTGAAGAAGGCGCCCTGGGTGGACGTCGTCTTCGGCACGCACAACATCGGCAAGCTCCCCGTCCTGCTGGAACGCGCGCGCGTGCAGGAGGAGGCCCAGGTCGAGATCGCCGAGTCGCTCGAGGCCTTCCCCTCCACCCTGCCGACGCGGCGCGAGAGCGCCTACGCGGCGTGGGTGTCGATCTCCGTCGGGTGCAACAACACCTGCACCTTCTGCATCGTCCCGGCCCTGCGGGGCAAGGAGAAGGACCGCCGCACCGGCGACATCCTCGCCGAGATCGAGGCGCTGGTCGGCGAGGGCGTCTCCGAGATCACCCTGCTCGGCCAGAACGTCAACGCCTACGGCTCCGACATCGGCGACCGCGAGGCCTTCAGCAAGCTGCTCCGCGCGTGCGGCGCGATCGAGGGCCTGGAGCGCGTCCGCTTCACCTCCCCGCACCCGCGCGACTTCACCGACGACGTCATCGCGGCCATGGCCGAGACGCCCAACGTGATGCCGCAGCTGCACATGCCCCTCCAGTCCGGCTCGGACACGGTCCTGAAGGCGATGCGCCGGTCGTACCGGCAGGAGCGCTACCTGGGGATCATCGAGAAGGTGCGGGCCGCCATCCCGCACGCGGCGATCACCACCGACATCATCGTGGGCTTCCCCGGCGAGACCGAGGAGGACTTCGAGCAGACCCTGCACGCGGTCCGCGAGGCCCGTTTCGCGCAGGCGTTCACCTTCCAGTACTCCAAGCGCCCCGGCACCCCTGCCGCGACCATGGAGAACCAGATCCCCAAGGAGGTCGTGCAGGCGCGCTACGAGCGTCTCGTCGCCCTTCAGGAGGAGATCTCCTGGGAGGAGAACAAGAAGCAGGTCGGCCGCACCCTGGAGCTGATGGTGGCCGAGGGCGAGGGCCGCAAGGACGGCGCCACCCACCGCCTGTCCGGCCGCGCCGCCGACAACCGCCTGGTCCACTTCACCAAGCCGGAGCAGGAGGTGCGCCCAGGCGACGTCGTGACCGTCGAGGTGACGTACGCCGCCCCGCACCACCTGCTGGCCGAGGGCCCCGTCCTGGAGCTGCGCCGCACGCGCGCGGGGGACGCCTGGGAGAAGCGCACCGCCGAGAAGGCGGCGAAGCCGGCCGGCGTCCTGCTCGGCCTGCCCAAGATCGGCGCGCCCGCGCCGCTGCCGGTGGCCACGGGCAGCGGCTGCGGCTGCGACTGACAGCCGACGCCACGCCCGGTCGGTGGCCCCTCGGGTCCGGTACGGGGTTACCCTGCCGATCATGCTTGTCGCCGCCGCAGTCTGTCCCTGTCCGCCCCTGCTGGTACCCGAGGTCGCCGCGGGCGCCGCTGCCGAGCTGGACACCGCGCGAGCCGCTTGCTCGGACGCGCTGGCCGTGCTGGCCGCCGCCCGGCCCGACCGGCTCGTGGTCGTCGGGCCGGCCGAGCAGTTGGGGCGTGGCCCGCACCCGGAGGGCAGCCGGGGTTCGTTCGCCGGCTTCGGGGTGGATCTCGACGTACGGCTGGGCCGGGGCGGCGGGGACCCGCCGTCCGCACGCGAACTGCCGCCGTCCCTCGCCGTCGCCGCCTGGCTGCTCGACCGGACGGAGTGGTCGGCCGCTCCCGTCGAGGGACTCGGCGTCGGGGAACCGCTCGCGGCCGACCGGTGCGTCGAGGTCGGGCGGGGCATCGGCGCGGCGGCGGACCGGGTCGCGCTGCTGGTCATGGGCGACGCCAGCGCGTGCCGGACAGTGAAGGCGCCGGGCTACCTCGACGAGCGTGCGGCACCGTTCGACGCCGAGGTCGCACGGGCGCTCGGCACGGCGGACCTCGCGGCCCTCAAGGCGCTGGACGCCGAGCTGGCGTACGAGCTCAAGGCCTCGGGCCGGGCGCCCTGGCAGGTGCTGGCGGGCGCGGCCGAGGACGCCGGGCTGGCGGGCGCGCTGCTCTACGAGGACGCGCCCTACGGGGTGGGATACGTGGTCGCGACCTGGTCGTAGGCGGTCGGACGGCGGCGTCGTACGGCTCCCGGCCGAGCGGCGCCGACCAGCGGAACGGCGGACGGCCGCGAGCGTTTCCGCCGCGCGGCCGTCCGCCGATCGATGGGCCGGCGTGAGGTGTTGCTCAGGAGGCCGGCGGGGGAGTGCTCGGCGGGGTGAAGGTGTCGCCGCCCCCGGCAGATCCGTCCTTGTGCGCGAGCCGGTCCATGGCGCCCTTGGCCTTGCCGGTGCCCGTCTCGATCCGGTCGCTGTACTTGCCCTTGGTCTTCTCGTCGACGACCTTCGCGGCCTTGTCGAGACCGTGCTGGACCTTGTCCCCGTGCTGTTGGGCGAGGCCCGAGACCTTGCCCTTGGCCGGGGAGAGCCTGGCCTTCAAATTGTCCAAAAGACCCATGGAGCACCTTCCTCGCGGGTTCCGCTACGTGCGGGCGCCGTCGCCCGCTTCGCTGTCGGCCGCCTCTTCGGCGGACTGCTGCCGGGGAATCTCGACCCCGTCGGTGCCGGCCACGGCAACCGGTTCTGTCGTCTTTTCCGTCTCCGGCTCGGCCGCGTTCCCGGCCTGCTCGGCCTCGGCGGACTCCTGCGCCGTCGTCGGCTCGCCCGCCTGCTCCGCCCCGATGCCCTCCGCCGGAGTTCCGGTCGATGCGTCGGCCGCGCTCGCCGTCTCCGCCGTCGCTTCCTCCGCCGCCTTCGACCTCCGAAGAATTCGCGCCAATACGCCCATATCCACTCCATACGGTACTCGTGCGGGCGAAATCCCGCGTTGGCCGGTGCGTCCGTTTGCGCCACCGGGTCACCGCCTCCGCGAAGGGCGACGGGAATCTCGCAACGGGAACGACCTCGGAGCGACGTCGTCACGTAACTCGTTCGAGGGCGGTGGTCGGGGTTTGCGAGACTGGTGCCGTGAGCAGCGCACCCCCCGCCCCCCGCGTCATCGCCGTCGTCGGACCGACCGCGGCCGGAAAGTCCGATCTGGGCGTCTTTCTGGCCCAACGGCTCGGCGGCGAGGTCGTCAACGCCGACTCCATGCAGCTCTACCGAGGGATGGACATCGGTACCGCCAAGCTGACGCCCGAGGAGCGCGGCGGTGTCCCGCACCACCTCCTGGACGTCTGGGACGTGACGGAGACCGCCTCCGTCGCCGAGTATCAGCGGCTGGCCCGGGAAAGGATCGACGCCCTGCTCGCCGAGGGCCGTTGGCCGATCCTCGTCGGCGGCTCCGGGCTGTACGTCCGTGGCGCCGTCGACAACCTGGAGTTCCCCGGCACCGACCCCGAGGTCCGGGCCCGGCTGGAGGAGGAGCTCACGCTGCGCGGTTCAGGCGCGCTGCACGCCAGGCTGGCCGCCGCCGACCCCGAGGCCGCGCACGCCATCCTGCCCGGCAACGGCCGCCGTATCGTGCGGGCCCTCGAGGTGATCGAGATCACCGGCAAGCCCTTCACGGCCAACCTGCCCGGTCACGACTCGGTCTACGACACCGTCCAGATCGGCGTCGACGTGGCACGCCCCGAACTCGACGAGCGCATCGCCCGCCGCGTCGACCGGATGTGGGACGCGGGGCTGGTGGACGAGGTCCGCGCGCTGGAGGCGCAGGGCCTGCGGGAGGGGCGCACGGCCTCGCGCGCGCTCGGCTACCAGCAGGTCCTCACCGCCCTGACCGGCGAGTGCACACAGGAGGCGGCGCGCGCCGAGACGATCCGTGCCACCAAGCGCTTCGCGCGCCGTCAGGATTCGTGGTTCAGGCGCGATCCGCGGGTGCACTGGTTGAGTGGGGCCGCGGCTGACCTCACAGAACTTCCGGAGCTCGCGCTGGCGTTGGTGGAACGACCGGTCACAGCCTGATCACGTCATGGCATCGGGACGCCCAGGCCGTCATCCGGGCATCCAACGCCGTGCCATCATCGAGCTTCGATCGACCAAGTGGAGTCCGAGTTGGGAGGGCGCGTGGCGATGGAGGCCGGCCCTCGCGACACCGCAAAAGGCACCGAGCACCTCACCACCGAGCGTGGTGAACCGGAGCCCGAGGAAGGCAGTCTGAGCCCCGACGGGCCGGACGAGGACGACACCCGGGACGGCGTGAGCGACGACGGTCCCGAGCCCGAGGAGATGTACGCGGGCGGACCCGAGGTCGAGGTCGAGCTGCGCCCGCAGCGCCGGCTCCGTATCTGGCAGCTCGCGCCCATCGTGGCGCTGGCCGCCGGCGGCTCCCTGATGTTCGCCTTCCCGCTGGCCTTCGACTTCGGTGACAGCGGCGCCATGATCGCCATGCTCGGACTGCTGATCTGCTCCTGCGCGGCCGGCTGGGGCATGATGGCCGCGCGCCGCGTGGGTTACACGTGGCCCGGTCTGCCCCAGCGCGGCTCCGGGCGCCGTCCCGACTGGCGGGTGGTCCTCGCGTACGTCGTGATGGTCGCCGCGGTGGTGGCCCTGGCCGTCGGGCGGGTCGCCCGGCTGCGCTGAGATCCACGCGCGCGTGCCCACCGGCGCTGCCGCCCCGGGACGGGGTGTCCTGGCCACCCCGTACGATCGTGGAATGAGCACGCGGATCGCCTTCCTCAAGGGTCACGGCACCGAGAACGACTTCGTGATCGTCCCGGACCCCGAGAACGCCATCGACCTCCCCCCGGCCGCCGTCGCCGCCCTGTGCGACCGCCGCGCGGGCATCGGCGGTGACGGGCTGCTGCACGTCGTACGGTCCGTCGCGCACCCCGAGGCGAAGGACATGGCGGCCGAGGCGGAGTGGTTCATGGACTACCGCAACGGCGACGGCTCCGTCGCGGAGATGTGCGGCAACGGCGTCCGGGTGTTCGCGCGCTACCTCCAGTACGCCGGGCTCGTCACCGAGGGTGACATCGCGGTCGCCACGCGCGGGGGCGTGAAGCGCGCGCACCTCGACAAGGAGGGTGACGTCACCGTCGGCATGGGCAGGGCCCGCCTCCCCGAAGGGGACGTCACGGTGAGCGTCGGCGAGCGCAGCTGGCCCGCGCGGAACGTGAACATGGGCAACCCGCACGCCGTCGCCTTCGTGGCGGACCTCGCGCACGCGGGCGACCTGTCGGCCCCGCCGCCGTTCAGCCCCGCCTCGGCGTACCCGGACGGGGTCAACGTCGAGTTCGTCGTGGACCGCGGTCCGCAGCACGTCGCCCTGCGCGTGCACGAGCGCGGGGCCGGCGAGACCCGCTCGTGCGGCACGGGCGCGTGCGCCGTCGCCGTGGCGGCCGCGCGCCGGGACGGCGCCGACCCGGTGGCCACCGGTGTGCCGGCGACGTACGTCGTGGATGTCCCCGGCGGACGCCTGGTGATCACCGAGCGACCCGACGGCGAGATCGAGATGACCGGGCCCGCAGTGATCGTGGCCACAGGCGAGATCGATCCGGAGTGGCTGGAAACGGTCGCCCGCTGAGGCCACGGAGGCTTGGCATCGGAGGCGGGAGCGGCCTGACGGCCCGAAGGGTCGCCCTCGGGGGCCCGGTCGTGGGCTCGAATTCACGATCGAGATCAGGCCGGGTGGCGCAAAACCGTAAACCCCCGATCCGTCGCTCGAATGGGTGATCCGTTTCACGCTCGGCGAGAGGCGGTCGGTCACGCGTGGTGGGCTCGGTAGCATCAAGCACCGGCCCGGACGGGGGACCGTTCGCCAGTCCCCTGAGCCGTGTCCGCCCTGGGACACCCCGTCCGCCGGTCCACGCAGCCGGAGGTGCCCATGAGTGCGGAGGCCACGAATCCCGCGACCCCAGGCCCGGTAGTGCCTTCAGCGCCCCGCAGGCGCAGTCGCCCCCGGATCGACCTGCGTCGCCTCGGCCGGGCGGCGCTGCTCGGCCCGGCCTCCCGTGGCCGGCTGCCCGACGCGATCGGTCACGTGGTCGAGGCCCACCGCGCCCACCACCCCGACGCCGACCTGGAACCGCTGCACCGCGCCTATGTGCTCGCCGAGTCCTCGCACCGCGGCCAGATGCGCAAGAGCGGCGAGCCCTACATCACCCACCCGCTCGCCGTGACCCTGATCCTCGCCGAACTCGGCGCGGAAACCACGGCCCTGACGGCATCGCTGCTCCACGACACCGTCGAGGACACCGATGTGACGCTCGATCAGGTCGGCGAGGAGTTCGGCGCCGAGGTGCGCTATCTCGTCGACGGTGTCACGAAGTTGGAGAAGGTCGACTACGGCGCGGCCGCCGAGCCCGAGACGTTCCGCAAGATGCTCGTGGCCACCGGCAACGACGTCCGAGTGATGTCGATCAAACTCGCCGACCGACTGCACAACATGCGCACCCTGGGCGTGATGCGGCCCGAGAAACAGGAACGCATCGCCAAGGTCACCCGCGACGTCCTCATCCCGCTCGCCGAACGCCTCGGTGTCCAGGCCCTCAAGACCGAGCTGGAAGACCTCGTCTTCGCGATCCTCCATCCCGAGGAGTACCAGCACACCCGCGAAATGATCGTCGACAACGCCTCCCGCGCGGACGACCCCCTCGCGGAGTTCGCCGAGGCGATGCGCGCGGTCCTGCGCGACGCCGACATCCAGGCCGAAGTCCTCATCCGGCCACGGCACTTCGTCTCCGTGCACCGCGCGTCCCGCAAGCGCGGCCGGATGCGGGGCGCCGACTTCGGCCGGCTGCTGGTGCTGGTGAACGAGGACGCCGACTGTTACGCCGTCCTGGGCGAACTGCACACCTGTATGACGCCGGTCGTCTCGGAGTTCAAGGACTTCATCGCGGTTCCCAAGTTCAACCTGTACCAGTCGCTGCACACCGCCGTCGCCCGCGAGGACGGCCAGGTCGCCGAAGTCCTCATCCGCACCCACCAGATGCACAAGGTCGCCGAGGCCGGCGTCATCGCCCTCGGCAATCCCTACACGGCTCCCGCGGAGGAGCAGGCCCGGGGGCGGGTCCCGGCCGACGAGGAACGCGTCGACCCGACCCGGCCCGGCTGGCTCTCCCGCCTCCTGGACTGGCAGGAGGCGGCGCCCGATCCCGACACCTTCTGGTCCACCCTGCGCGAGGACCTCGCCCAGGACCGCGAGATCACCGTCTTCCGCCCCGACGGCGGCACGCTCGGCCTGCCCGACGGCGCCACCTGCGTCGACGCCGCGTACGCGCAGTACGGCGAGGACGCCCACGCCTGCATCGGCGCCCGGGTGAACGGCCGTCTGGCGACCCTCAGCACCGTTCTGCGGGACGGCGACACCGTCCAGCTCCTCATGGGCCAGGACCCCGCCTCGGAACCCTCCAGGGAGTGGCTGGAGCACGCCCACACACCCGCCGCCCGCATCGCCATCCAACGGTGGCTGGCGACGCACCCCGCCCCGGCCGAGCACGAGGGCGCCGAGCCGGCGGAGGACTCCGGGGTCACCAAGGCCGCCGAGGCGACGGCCCGGCCCGCGGCCGACACGGCCACGCCAGGCGTCCCCGTCTCGCGGCCCGGCGCCGCGATCACGGTCGTCGACCGGCCCGACGCGAGCGTCCGGCTCGCCGGGTGCTGCACGCCCGTGCCCTTCGACGAGGTCACCGGCTTCGCGGTGCGCGGGGGAGTGGTGACCGTGCACCGCGCCGAGTGTTCCGCCGTGGCGCGCATGGCGAACGCGGGGCGCGAAGAGGTCGACGTGCGCTGGGGCGACGCCAGCGGCTGCCGGGTCACCCTGGTCGCCGAATCGTTCGGCCGCCCCCATCTGCTCGCCGACCTCACCGAGGCCATGGCACTGGAGGGCGCCGAGATCGTCTCCGCGACCGTCGAGCCCCCGAGCCAGCAGCGGGTGCGCCACACGTACACCGTGCAACTCCCGGACGCCGGCCACCTGCCCACCCTCCTGCGCGCCATGCGGAACGTGCCCGGCGTCTACGACGTGGGCCGCGCGCAGCATCACGCTCCCGCCTCCCCGGAACCGGCGTAGGCCCTGCCCACGCGCGTGACATGGACGGCCTGCGCCGGCGTCCACGCGCGCGTGGAGCGAGGGTGCGGCGCGCGGTCGTCCTCCCGAGCGTCAAGCACGTGCGCGTGCGCAACCCGTTCGAGTGGGCCGGGCGCGCGTCGCCGACGCCACGGACGTGTGCGCTGGTAGCGGTGGTGCATGCTGCTCACCCCTCGCGCCCGGCTGAAATCCGCGCTCCTCGCCTCGGCCGTATCCGTCTGCCTCGTCGCCGCGAGTGCCCCGGAGGTCCCGCTCGGCGTCGGCGACCGCCTCTTCCCGTACCTGGGCAACCCCGGGTACGACGTCGCGTCGTACGACCTGGCCTTCACCTATCCCGGCACCAACACCCAGCCCCTCCAGGCGGTCACCACGATCGACGCGTGGACCACCACCGCCCTGGACCGGATCAACCTCGACTTCGCCCAGGGCAAGGTCGAATCGGTCGAGGTCGACGGCGCACCCGCCACGTTCAGCAGCGCCGGCGACGACCTGGTGGTCACCCCGGAGGACTCGCTGCCGGCCGGCAGCTGGATGCGGATCACCGTGCGGCACACCAGCGATCCGGTGAGCACCGGCGGCCGGGACGGTGGCTGGGTACGGACCGCGGACGGCCTCGCCATGGCCAATCAGGCGGACGCCGCGCACCTGGTCTTCCCGTGCAACGACCACCCTTCCGACAAGGCGATGTTCACCGTCCGGATCACCGCTCCCAACGGCTACACGGCCGTCGCGGGCGGGCTGCCGACCGGGGTCGAGCGGGCCGGCGAGACCACCACCTGGACCTATCGCACCCAGCACCCCATGGCCACCGAGCTCGCCCAGGTGTCCATCGGCCGCTCCACGGTCGTGCACCGCGAGGGGCCGCACGCACTGCCCGTGCGGGACGTCGTGCCCACGAAGGACCGCGAACTCCTCGAACCGTGGCTGAAGAAGACCCCCGACCAGATCGCCTGGATGGAGCGCAAGGTCGGCCCCTACCCCTTCGAGACCTACGGCCTGCTCATGGCGGAGGCCTCCACCGGGTTCGAACTCGAGACACAGACCCTGTCCCTCTTCGAGCGAGACCTCTTCACGGAGCCCGGCTACCCCAAGTGGTACGTCGAGTCGATCATGCTGCACGAGCTGTCCCACCAGTGGTTCGGCGACAGCGTCAGCCCGCACACCTGGTCCGACCTGTGGCTGAACGAGGGACACGCCACCTGGTACGAGGCGCTGTACGCCGAGGAGAAGGCGGGACGCACCCTGGAGGCGCGGATGAAGGCGGCGTACGGCGCCTCCGACCGCTGGCGCACCACGGGCGGCCCGCCCGCGCAGCCCAAGGCCCCCAACCCCGGCCAGAAGATCAGCATCTTCCGGCCCAACGTCTACGACGGCGCGGCCCTCGTCCTCTACGCCCTGCGCCAGGAGATCGGCCGCACCGCGTTCGAGCACCTGGAGCGGGCGTGGGTCCACAATCACCGGGACTCCACGGCGACCACGGCCGACTTCGAGCGCCTCGCCCAGGAGATCTCCGGACGCGACCTGGCCCGGTTCTTCAAGGACTGGCTGTACGGCGAGAAGACCCCGCCGATGCCCGGCCACCCGGACTGGAAGCCGGCGGCACCGCTCGCCAAGGGCGAACCGAAGGCCGTACCGAAGGTCGCCCCGCCGGCAGCGCGGGCCGCGAAATAAGGCCGTGACGAGACGGGCCGTACCGTGCGACCATCGTGAGGTCGGTGCAGCGCGGGACACGGGAATCTCCCGGTGCCCTCGCGCGTTGAACACCATGAAGGCAGCCGTACCGGCATCCAACGACGTAAGGACCCAATGACCTCCTCTTCTTCCCCTTCCCAGGACACCCAGCGCGTCACGAACGCCTACCCCGAAGGTCTCCGGGCCGATGCCCTGATGGAAGAGGACGTCGCCTGGAGCCACGAGATCGACGGAGACCGGGACGGCGAGCAGTTCGACCGCTCCGAGCGCGCCGCCCTGCGCCGCGTTGCGGGCCTCTCCACCGAACTCGAGGACGTCACCGAGGTCGAGTACCGCCAGCTCCGGCTGGAGCGGGTCGTGCTCGTCGGTGTGTGGACCACGGGAACCGCACAGGACGCGGACAACAGCCTCGCGGAGCTGGCCGCCCTCGCGGAGACGGCGGGCGCGCTGGTGCTCGACGGCGTCATCCAGCGCCGTGACAAACCCGACGCGGCCACCTACATCGGCTCCGGCAAGGCCCAGGAGCTGCGCGACATCGTGCTCGAGACGGGCGCGGACACCGTCATCTGCGACGGTGAACTCAGCCCGGGCCAGCTGATCCACCTCGAGGACGTCGTCAAGGTCAAGGTCATCGACCGTACGGCCCTGATCCTGGACATCTTCGCCCAGCACGCCAAGTCCCGAGAGGGCAAGGCGCAGGTCGCGCTCGCGCAGATGCAGTACATGCTGCCGAGGCTGCGCGGCTGGGGTCAGTCGCTGTCCCGGCAGATGGGCGGCGGCAAGGGCGGCGGCCTGGCCACCCGTGGTCCCGGTGAGACCAAGATCGAGACGGACCGGCGCCGGATCCGCGAGAAGATGGCGAAGATGCGCCGTGAGATCGCGGAGATGAAGACCGGCCGCGAGATCAAGCGCCAGGAGCGCAAGCGCCACAAGGTGCCGTCCGTCGCCATCGCGGGCTACACCAACGCCGGCAAGTCGTCGCTGCTCAACCGCCTCACGGGCGCGGGCGTCCTGGTCGAGAACGCCCTGTTCGCGACCCTGGACCCGACCGTGCGCCGGGCGGAGACGCCGAGCGGCCGCCTGTACACGCTGGCGGACACGGTCGGCTTCGTCCGGCACCTGCCGCACCACCTGGTCGAGGCGTTCCGCTCCACCATGGAAGAGGTCGGCGAGTCCGACCTGATCCTGCACGTGGTGGACGGCTCGCACCCGAACCCGGAGGAGCAGCTGGCCGCCGTACGCGAGGTGGTCCGGGACGTCGGCGCCACCGGCGTGCCCGAGATCGTCGTGATCAACAAGGCGGACGCGGCCGACCCGCTGACGCTCCAGCGGCTCATGCGGATCGAGAAGCGCTCCATCGCGGTCTCGGCCCGTACCGGTCAGGGCATCGACGAGCTGCTCGCGCTGATCGACAACGAGCTGCCGCGGCCGTCGGTCGAGGTGGAGGCGCTCGTGCCGTACACCCACGGTGGCCTGGTCGCCCGCGCACACACCGAGGGCGAGGTGATCTCCGCGGAGCACACGGCGGAGGGCACCCTGCTGAAGGTGCGGGTGCACGAGGAGCTGGCGGCGGACCTCGCGCCGTACGTACCGGCTCCGCTCGGCTGAGCCGTCCCGGCCACGCTACGCCCGAAGGCCCGCCCCCCGCGTCGAGCGGGGAGCGGGCCTTCGGCGTGCTCGGCTCACTGACCGCCGTACGTCTTGCTCATGTTCTGGTAGAGCGCTTCGGCCTCCCGGCCGAGCTGGGGTCCCGCCAGCCAGCTGTTGTCGGCCGGGCCGATCGAGGTGTTGGAGACCAGCTCGGTTGTGCCGTCCACCACCCGGAACCAGCCGCCGCCGGACGAACCGCCGGTCATGGTGCAGCCGATGCGGTACATCGTCGGCAGCGACGGGTCGAGTGAGAACCGCCCCGGCCGGTCGAGACACTTGAACATCTTCAGCCCGTTGTAGGGCGGTGCCGCCGGGTAACCCCAGGCGCCCATCGAGGCGACCTCGGTCGCGGACGGCGCGGAGAAGTCCACGTCCAGCGCCGTGCCGACCGTCTCCTCCAGCGACTTGGAGCCCTGCTCCGGGGTCACGTGCAGCACGGCGTAGTCGTACGCGGCTCCCGCGCCGCCGGTGTCCGAGCCGCCGGCGATCCACTCGTTCGACGTCGACGCCCAGTCGGCCCACCAGTTGCCGTAGGGGGCGATCTCCGAGGCCGTGGCGTCGCCGAGCCGGGCCTCCGTCTTGCCGAGGTCGTTGTAGGCCGGGACGAAGACGAGGTTGCGGTACCAGCCGCCGTCGCCCCCGGCGTGCACACAGTGCCCGGCCGTCCACACGAGGTTGGACCTGCCCGGGTGGTTCACGTCCTTGACGACCGTGCCGGAGCAGACCATCGTGCCCTCGGGCGAGTCGAAGAAGACCTTGCCGACCGGGGCCGCGTTCTCGTGGTACGGAGTCTTCTCGGCCTCCGCCTTCACGGCCGTCGGATCCGGGTCGCTGACTCCCTGGTCGGCTGCGGCGTCCTTGGTGGTGACGGTCTTGTTCGCCTCCTTCGCGGACTGCATCCGCTCGGGCTTCCACAACCCCTCGATCACCGGATTGACGAAGTCCTCGGCCGCGCTGAGCCACTTGTCCTTGTCCCAGTCCTGCCAGCCGCCCTCGGCCCACTTGTCGACGTCGACGCCGTGCTTCTCGAGCTTGTCGGCGATGCCGGCCGGGACCTGGACCTTGCCGTCGCCGGAACCGGTGGCCGTCCCGGAGGCGGTGGCGTCGGCCTTGGTGTCGTCGGAACCGCTGCACGCGGTCGCCGTCAGAGCCAGGGCGGTGACGAGCCCGGCCGCGAGCAGGGTGCGCCGTCGGCCGTGTGGGCGCGCGACGGGCGTACGTGTCAAACGCATGGTGCGATGTCCCCCGTTGAAGCGTGTGAAAGTGAAGCGTGTTGATCGTTGGACGTCCGAGCCGACCTGGAGTGTCATGAGCCTGACAGGCCCGGTGTCGGATCGACGCCGAGCTCGCTCACAGGCAACACCCCATCATGCCCGGGGAATTCGGGACGAACGGCGGTGGGACGGTGAAGGTTCCCGTCAGGCGTCCCACCGCCGATCAAGCTACTGACCGGCGAACTTGTCGCTCACCGAGTCGTACACACCCTTGGCCACATCACCCAGTCGCGGCCCCGCGAGCCACCCCGCGTTCACCGGGCCGATCGAGGTGTTGGACACCAGCGCCGGCTTCCCGTCCGAGCCCGCCGCGACCCAGCCGCCGCCCGACGAACCGCCGGTCATCGTGCAGCCGATGCGGTACATCGTCGGGTCCGAGGAACTGAGCGAGAACCGTCCCGGCTTGTCCTGGCACTGGTAGAGCTTCTGCCCGTCGTACGGTGCCGCCGCCGGGTAGCCGGTCGCGGTGATGCTGCTCACCTTCGGCACCGCCGGGGCGTTGAAGTTCACCGGGAGCGCCGAACCGACCGTCTCCTCCAGGGACTTGCCCGTACCGCCCTCCTCCGGTGTCACATGGATGACGGCGTAGTCGTACGAGGCGCCGTCACCGCCGGTCTGCCCGCCCTGCGCGATCCACTGGTCGGACGTCTTCGTCCAGTCGCCCCACCAGACCCCGTAGGGAGCCACCTGCTCCTTGGTGGCCGTCTCCAGCTGCGCGGCCGACATGCCCGAATCGTTGTACGACGGCACGAACGCGATGTTGCGGTACCAGCCGCCGCCCTTGCCGGCGTGCACACAGTGGCCGGCCGTCCACACCAGGTTGGACTTGCCGGGGTGAGCGGGGTCCTTCACGACCGTCGCCGAGCAGACCATCGTGCCCTCGGGGGAGTCGAAGAGCACCTTGCCCGCCTCGGCGGCGTTCTCGTGGTACGAGGGCGAAACGGCCTTCGCGTCCACCTCCTGCGGCGTCGGGTCGGTCACGCCCTGGTCGCCGGAGAGGTCGTTCTCGTCGACACTCCGGTCCGGGTCCTCGGCCTCCCGCATCCGGTCCGGGTCCCACAGCCCTTCGATGATCGGGTTGACGTAGTCCTGCGCCTCACGCAGCCAGTCGTCCTTGTCCCAGTTCTTCCAGGCGCCGTTCTTCCACTTGTCGAGGTCGATCCCGTGCTCTTTGAGCCTGTCCTTGATGTCGTCCGGGATCGTGATCTTGCCGTCGGCGCCGGCCGACGCCGTCGCGCCGGCCTGGTTGTCCGCGTTGGTGTCGCCCGAATCACAGGCGGTCGCGGTGAGCGCGAGCACCGAGGCGAGGGCCATGGCGCCCAGTACGGGGGAGGTTCTGCGGCGCGCGTTCCTCCCCCGCCGAGCGGTGAACGACGGCCGTATGGATCGCATGATCTGACTCCCCCTGCTGTCAACGAACTTGAGGTACCGGCCGCCCCGCCGAGTGGAACTCATGGTGATCTCACACCGAGTTCAAGCGGGTCTCACGGCCATGTGTGATGCCACCACACGATATGCGGTCGCCGCGGGGGACTCCCGACCGAATGGCAACTGTTCCGCCACAGACCGCAGACGGAACCGGCCAGGAACGGGACCGCGGTGGGCGATGCGGGGCCGCGCCGGCGCCGACGTGGCCCCGGTCATTCTCGTGACGACCCGTAACCGGCACGGCCGTCCGGTGTTGGTAGCGATGAGGGCTGTTGTGTGTGCTCGCCCCTTCGACGGGCGGGAGGACAGGGGAGGCGTGGCCTTGACCGAGCCAGTACCCGAGGAGGCCCCCTCGGGGCGTGCCACCGGAACTCGCCCCGACGGAGCCCCGGACGTCGGATCGCCCGTCGCCGCCTCCGTCGCCGCACCTTCCGCCGCTGGAGCCCTCGTCGCCGGAACGGCCGCCGCGGGGAGCCCGACGGATGGCCGGCCCGCGCACGAGGGGATCCTGCGGCGTCAGTCGGCTCGCGAGTCCGCGGCGCGCACCTATGCGCGTGCGCTGCCCATCGTGCCGGTCCGGGCACGCGGGCTGACCATCGAGGGCGCGGACGGCCGCCGTTACCTCGACTGTCTCTCGGGCGCCGGAACCCTCGCGCTCGGCCACAACCATCCCGTCGTGCTGGAGGCCATCCGCAAGGTCCTCGACTCGGGGGCGCCCCTGCACGTCCTCGATCTCGCCACCCCGGTCAAGGACGCCTTCGTCACCGAACTGTTCCGGACACTGCCGCCCGGTCTCGCCGACCACGCGCGGGTGCAGTTCTGCGGACCGGCCGGCACGGACGCCGTGGAGGCCGCACTCAAGCTGGTCCGGGCCGCCACCGGCCGCTCCGGCGTCCTGGCCTTCACCGGGGCGTACCACGGGATGACCGCAGGATCCCTCGAAGCCTCCGGGGGCGCCTTCGACGTGCGGGTGGCGCGGCTGCCCTATCCGCAGGACTACCGCTGTCCCTTCGGCATCGGCGGCGAGCGCGGCGCCGAACTCGCCGCCCACTGGACCGAGTCCGTCCTCGACGATCCCAAGTCGGGGTTGCGGCAGCCCGCCGGGATGATCCTCGAACCGGTCCAGGGCGAGGGCGGTGTGATTCCCGCGCCGGACGGGTGGATGCGGCGTATGCGGCAGATCACGGCCGAGCGGTCGATCCCGCTGATCGCCGACGAGGTCCAGACGGGCGTGGGCAGGACCGGTGCCTTCTGGGCGGTGGAGCACAGCGGGGTCGTCCCCGACGTGATGGTCCTGTCCAAGGCCATCGGAGGCAGCCTGCCGCTCGCCGTCGTCGTCTACCGTGACGCCCTCGACGTCTGGCAACCCGGTGCCCACGCGGGCACGTTCCGCGGCAACCAGCTCGCCATGGCCGCCGGTACGGCCACCCTCGCCTACGTCCGCGAGAACCGTCTCGCCGAGCGCGCGGCCACCCTGGGCGGCCGCATGCTGGGCCAACTCCGCCTCCTCGCGCAGGAGTTCCCGTGCATGGGGGAGGTGCGGGGGCGCGGGCTGATGATCGGGGTCGAGATGGTGGACCCCGAGGGGGGAAGCGGATCCGGCGCGATCGGCGCAGCGCAGGCCCTCGCGCGGACCGGTGACGAGCCCGGCGCGCCGGCCGACGGTGTCCATGTCCATGACGTCCCGCCCCGCCGGACGCCGCCTTCGGCTCCCGGGCGCGCCCCCTACCCCGCCGCCCCCGCGCTGGCCGCCGCCGTCCGACGGGAGTGCCTGCGCCGGGGCCTGATCGTCGAACTCGGCGGGCGTCACGCCAGCGTCGTACGGCTGCTTCCGCCCTTGACGATCACCGACGAGCAGGCCGCCGCGGTGCTCGACCGGCTGTCGGACGCGATGGCGGCGGTGTCCCGCAGCCACCTCCGCGGTGCGGGCCCGAGGGTGCCGGATCAGCCGAACCATCAGCCCGAGCGCCCACACCGGCCGGAGCACCGACCGCAGCATCAGCCCCAGCCACTGAACCGGCCGGGCCGGCCGCCGGGGCCGGACCGGCGCCAGGACGGCCATGCCGGGTGGACGGGGTAGCGCCGGGCAACCGTCGGCATACCCCCGGGTCCGCGGACGCCGGGGGCACCGGTGCCGACCCGTCCATCGGCGTGCGGAGCCCACGCGACCCGCGGGCGCGCGGGCTCCGCACCACCGCCTGCTCCCGGCCGACCCCACCACTTCACGAGGAACGACCTTGACCACCTCCTCCCACCAGTCCACCTCCCGTACGTCCCCCGTCCCCCACCAGCAGGGCGACGCCGTCCACGTGGCATCACCGAGCCGCGTCGCCGATCTCCTGGACCACCCCGATCCGCACACGGCGGCCGACGCGGCCGCCGTGGAGAACCTGCTGCGCTGCTGGGTGCGCGAGACGGACTTGCCCGCACCCCATGACGGCGTCCTGCGCGTGCCGCTGCCCGCCAGTGGCATCACCTTGCTCGCCCCCGTCCACTACTGGTCGCCGACCGGCTGGCACCGCTTCGGCCTCCCTCGCCTGGCCGGCGCACCCGAGCACTCCCCGCCCGCGGACGCCGTCACGGTCGCCGCCCTGCTGGTCCGCGAGAAGCTCCGGGAGCGTGGCCCCTCCGACGGAACCGCCGAAGCCGTGACGGCGGCCCGTGCGGGCGCCCTCCCGGTGGAGCGCGCCACCGCTGCCGAGCCGACGCCCTGTCCCGGGCACACGAACAGGAGCAGCGGCGAAGGCACCGACCTCGTCACCCGCGTCGCCGACTCCGTCCGCCGTACCGCGGTGTTCATCGCCGAACGCCGGAAACGCCCCGAAGACCGGCCAGAAGACCGACCCGACCTGTTCCTGACCGCCGAACAGGCACTGCTGCTCGGGCATCCGCTGCACCCGACGCCGAAAAGCCGGGAAGGCCTCTCGGAGGGCGAAGCGCGTCTCTACTCACCGGAGTCGTGTGGTTCCTTCCCCCTTCGCTGGCTCGCTGTCGCTCCTTCCGTGGCCGCCACCGACTCAGCCTGGACCGAAGGCGGCCGTCCCGTCCCCGCCGCCCGGTTGACGGCCCGACTCGGCGGCGCCGGGCTGCCGTTGCCGACCGGGTTCGCCGCCCTGCCGGTGCACCCCTGGCAACTGCGCGAGACCCGACACCGCCCCGAGGTCGAGGCCCTGTTCGACGCCGGACTCCTCCAGGACCTGGGCGCCCAGGGCCCTTCGTGGCATCCGACCTCCTCCGTACGCACCGTGTATCGGCCCGGAGCCCCCGCGATGCTCAAGCTGTCGCTCGGTCTGCGCATCACCAACTCCCGTCGTGAGAACCTCCGCAAAGAACTCCACCGTGGTGTCGAGGTGCACCGGCTTCTGCGCGCGGGCCTGGCCCAGCAGTGGCAGGCTGCCCACCCGGACTTCGGCATCGTCCGAGATCCGGCCTGGCTCGCGGTCGACGGTGCCGACGGTCTCCCGCTGACCGGTCTCGACGTGATGATCCGCCACAACCCGTTCGCCCCGGAGGACGACGTCTCCTGCATCGCCGCTCTCGTCGCACCCCGGCCGGACACGGCTTGCGCCCGCCGCTCCCGGCTGACCGTGATCGTCGGGCACCTCGCCGCACGGACAGGCCGGCCGCTGTCGGCTGTCGCCGCCGAGTGGTTCCTGCGCTACCTGGAGCAGGTCGTCCGCCCCGTCCTGTGGCTCGACGGTGAGGCAGGGATCGCCCTGGAGGCGCATCAGCAGAACACGCTCCTCCTCCTGGACCCCGACGGCTGGCCCGCAGGCGGCCGCTACCGCGACAACCAGGGCTACTACTTCCGCGAGTCCAGCCGCGCGGAGCTCGAGGCCCGGCTGCCCGGCATCGGCGAACACAGCGACACCTTCGTGTCCGACGACGTCACCGACGAGCGCTTCGCCTACTACCTGGGCATCAACAACGTGCTCGGACTCATCGGCGCGTTCGGTTCCCAGCGGCTCGCCGACGAGCAACTGCTGCTCGCCGCCTTCCGGCGCTTTCTCGCCGACGCCGCCTCCGGCCCTCGCCGGCTGCCCGGCTCGCTGCCCGCCCGACTGCTCGACTCGCCCCGCCTGCGCTGCAAGGCCAATCTGTTGACCCGATTGCACGGCCTCGACGAACTCGTCGGTCCCGTGGACACCCAGTCCGTCTACGTCACCATCGCCAACCCCCTGTGCTCCTGAGCCGTCGCTTCACCGGCCACCCCGGCCCCTGTCCTTCGCCGAGGGACACATCCCGCCCGACCTGCCGAGAGGAGCTGCCGTGGCTCCCGTCGAGACAGCCTCCGACAGCCGCCGTACCCTTCCCGCCGCCCCCGATCTGCTCGACAGCGTCGGCCGCTGGGGGCCCGCCGCCACCCCGGCGGGTGCGTTCCGCCTGGTCCCCGTACAGGTCGAGAGGGACCTCCCGCTCGTCTGCCGGTGGATGAACGACCCCGTCGTCGCGGCGTTCTGGGAACTGGCGGGACCCGAATCCAGGACGGCGCGACACCTGCGTCGTCAACTCGACGACGACGGGCGCAGCATCCCCTGCCTCGGGGTACTGGAGGGCCGGCCCATGAGCTACTGGGAGATCTACCGGGCGGACCTCGACCCGCTCGCGTGCCACTACCCGGCCCGACCGCACGACACCGGCGTCCACCTGCTCATCGGCGGCGGGGCCGACCGTGGGCGAGGCCTTGGCAGCCGTCTGCTCCAAGCCGTAGTCGGCCTGATCCTCGACAGGAGGCCCGCTTGTGCCCGCGTCGTCGCCGAACCCGACCTTCGCAACATTCCGTCCATCGCCACCTTCCTGAGCGCGGGATTCCGATTTCTCGCAGAGGTCGACCTGCCCACCAAGCGGGCGGCCCTCATGGTGTGGGACCGGGTCCCGAGTGATCCGTCATGACGCTGAGTGATCGAGCCGTCACATCTGGAACGCCCGTCGCGGCGCATCGGTTCCCGCCCCCGCCGAAGCCCGGCTTCCCCACCCCCACCGAGAAGCCCACCTTCTCGATCCCTTCCCTCCCGTCCGTCTTGACCACACGTTTGTCAGTGCCGCGCCGTAGGGTGGTCGCGCTATGACGAAGCCCTCACTCCCCGAACTCCTGCACGCTGCCGTCACCGCTGTCGGCGGCACGGAGCGCCCCGGCCAGGTGACCATGGCCGAAGCCGTCGCCGAGGCGATCGACGACGGATCCCATCTGCTGGTCCAGGCCGGCACCGGCACCGGTAAGTCGCTCGGCTACCTCGTGCCCGCACTCGCCCACGGGGAGCGCGTCGTGGTCGCGACCGCCACGCTGGCCCTCCAGCGCCAGCTCGTGGAGCGGGACCTGCCGCGTACGGTCGACGCGCTGCATCCGCTGCTGCGCCGTCGCCCGGAGTTCGCGATGCTCAAGGGCAGATCGAACTACCTGTGCCTGCACCGACTCCATGAAGGCGTCCCGCAGGACGAGGAGGAAGGCCTCTTCGACCAGTTCGAGGCGGCCGCACCCACCAGCAAGCTGGGCCAGGACCTGCTCCGGCTGCGGGACTGGTCGGACGAGACCGAGTCCGGTGACCGGGACGACCTCACGCCGGGTGTCTCGGACCGGGCCTGGGCGCAGGTGTCGGTGTCCTCCCGGGAGTGCCTCGGGGCCACGAAGTGCGCCTACGGCGCCGAGTGCTTCGCGGAGCTGGCCCGCGAGCGCGCCAAGCTCGCCGAGGTCGTCGTCACCAACCACGCGCTGCTGGCCATCGACGCCATCGAGGGTGCGCCGGTCCTGCCGCAGCACGAGGTGCTGATCGTCGACGAGGCGCACGAGCTGGTCTCGCGGGTCACCGGTGTGGCCACCGGCGAGCTCACTCCCGGCCAGGTCAACCGGGCCGTACGCCGGGCGGCGAAGCTGGTGAACGAGAAGGCGGCCGACCAGCTGCAGACCGCCGCCGAGGGCTTCGAGCGGCTCATGGAACTGGCGCTGCCCGGTCGTCTGGAGGAGATCCCGGAGGATCTCGGGTATGCCCTCATGGCACTGCGCGACGCCGCGAGGACCGTCATCTCGGGGATCGGCGCGACCCGCGACAAGTCCGTCCAGGACGAGGACGCGGTCCGCAAGCAGGCCCTGGCGTCCGTGGAGAGCGTGCACGACGTGGCGGAGCGGATCGTCAACGGTTCCGAGTACGACGTCGTCTGGTACGAGCGGCACGACCGTTTCGGCGCCTCCGTGCGCGTCGCGCCCATGTCCGTGTCGGGCCTGCTGCGGGAGAAGCTCTTCGCCGACCGCTCCGTGACCCTGGCCTCGGCGACCCTGAAACTGGGCGGGGACTTCAACGGTGTGGGCGCCTCGATGGGACTGGCGCCGGAGGGCACCGAGGGCGAGGACATCCCGCAGTGGAAGGGCATCGACGTGGGGTCGCCCTTCGACTACCCCAAGCAGGGCATCCTCTATGTGGCCAAACACCTGTCGCGCCCCGCGCGGGACGGCGACCGCGGCGACATGCTCGACGAACTGACCGAGCTGATCCAGGCGGCGGGCGGGCGCACGCTGGGCCTGTTCTCCTCCATGCGGGCCGCGCAGCTCGCCGCCGAGGAACTGCGCGCGCGTGTCCCCGAGTTCCCGATCCTCCTCCAGGGCGAGGAGACGCTCGGTGAGCTGATCAAGAACTTCGCGGCGGATCCGCAGACCTGCCTCTTCGGCACGCTGTCGCTCTGGCAGGGCGTCGACGTCCCCGGTCCCAGCTGCCAGTTGGTCGTCATGGACAAGATCCCGTTCCCGCGCCCGGACGATCCCCTGATGAGCGCCCGCCAGAAAGCGGTGGAGGATTCGGGTGGCAACGGCTTCATGGCCGTCGCGGCCACCCATGCGGCGCTGCTGATGGCCCAGGGTGCGGGACGACTCGTGCGGGCGTCGGGGGACCGTGGTGTGGTCGCCGTACTGGACCAGCGGCTGGCGACGGCCCGCTACGGGAGCTACCTGAAGGCGTCCCTGCCGGACTTCTGGTACACGACGGACCGCAATCAGGTCCGCAGGTCCCTCGCGGCGATCGACGCGGTGGCCAAGCAGGCGGAGGCACAGTGAAGGAGGGGGCCGTCCCGCTCCGGGACGGCCCCCTCCTTCACTGCTGATCGCCTTCACTGCTGATCGGGCACAGCACAGGGCCCCGGAACCGGCGCAGGGATCCCGGGGCCCAGTTTCAGGGGGCGGACGGAGGCGTCCCGTCCACCGCCGTACTCAGACGCGGCGGAGTACGGCCACCACCTTGCCGAGGATGGTCGCGTCGTCACCCGGGATCGGCTCGTAGGCCGCGTTGTGCGGGAGGAGCCACACATGGCCGTCCTCGCGCTTGAAACGCTTGACGGTGGCCTCGCCGTCCAGCATCGCCGCCACGATGTCGCCGTTCTCGGCGACGGGCTGACGGCGGACGGTGACCCAGTCGCCGTCGCAGATCGCGGCCTCGATCATCGAGTCACCCACGACCTTCAGGACGAACAGCTCGCCGTCACCCACCAACTGCCGCGGGAGGGGGAAGACGTCTTCGACCGACTCCTCGGCGAGGATCGGGCCACCGGCTGCGATGCGTCCGACCAGCGGGACGTACGACGCGGCGGGCTTGCCGGCGGTGTCCGTGGGCTGCACGGAGCTGGCCTGGTCGGAACCTCGCACCTCGTAGGCGCGTGGCCGGTGCGGGTCGCGGCGCAGGAAGCCCTTCCGCTCCAGTGCCATCAGCTGGTGGGCGACCGAGGACGTGCTGGACAGGCCGACCGCCTGACCGATCTCCCGCATGGACGGCGGGTAGCCGCGCCGCTGTACGGAGTCCCTGATGACCTCGATCACTCGGCGCTGCCGGTCGGTGAGTCCCGAGCTGTCGGCGCGGATGCCTGGAGGTCGCCCAGGCAGAGAGCGCTTGTGACCCTCGGGATTCGTGGCTTCGTTCATCGCATGCACCGGCTCGAGTCGGCCCTGGGAGCGGTCCTGGGCAGTGATGGTGGCACTGTCTGCGGTGGTGGTCACGTCGGCCCCTCTCGATTGTCTCCCTGCTGGACAACGGTAGTTGCTTTCGAAAGGTTGCGCCAAACACACGTTCGAGTGAAAAAGCGTGGATAGCCTGTCTTGATCATGTGCCTGGGTGTATGGCTAACATGCCGCCCGGCGGACAAAAGGGCTCATTGTTGTACTCTTCACCGCCGAGACGGATGACCTTGTGAGGTGTGGCCTCAGTCTGCCATCCGGTGCCCCGCAGACCGGGAATTGGCCCGGCTCTGCGCGAGAGTCCCACCTCTCCTCCCTGCGGCGCCCACGGTATCGCCGTATCCGGCGCGCCGGATACGGGTGCACGCACGCGTGCGCGGGTGGTTTTCGGGTGCTGGGTGTGACGGCGGGATCGCGAGGGGTGAAGGCGTCGGACGCGACACGCGTCGCAGCCTGGACGTATGGGCCAAGCCCCCATATGTAGTGGTTGGATTGCACCAGTGGCCCAGAAGTTGTGGTCCCCGGTGTCTTTGGATGCTCGTGGATCCCCTATGCTTGGGGCTGCTTCGAGGGGCCCGTGAGGTCCGGCGAGGCCATTGAGTCTGCTGTGAGGAGGGTTGGAGTTCATGCACTGCCCCTTCTGTAGGCACCCCGACAGCCGTGTCGTCGACAGCCGTACGACGGATGACGGCACGTCGATCCGCAGGCGCCGCCAGTGCCCTGACTGCTCCCGTCGTTTCACGACCGTGGAGACGTGCTCGCTCATGGTGGTGAAGCGGTCCGGAGTCACCGAGCCCTTCAGTCGTATCAAGGTCATCAACGGCGTGCGCAAGGCATGTCAGGGGCGGCCTGTCACCGAGGACGCGCTGGCTCAGCTCGGCCAGCGGGTCGAGGAGGCGGTCCGGGCCACCGGAAGCGCCGAGTTGACCACTCATGACGTGGGGCTGGCCATACTCGGCCCGTTGCAGGAGCTCGACCTCGTCGCCTATCTGCGATTCGCCTCCGTCTACCGGGCGTTCGACTCGCTCGAGGACTTCGAGGCCGCCATCGCGGAACTCAGGCACCAGACGGCACGCCCTGCCGCGGACGACGACGACCGCGAGGGCGATGCAGGGACTGTAGTGGGGAGCCGGGAAGACGACGGCGGGCCCGGAGGGACCGTGCAGGTCCCCGAGCCTGCCCACGCCGCCGACTGACCGAAGGGCCGGAACCGGGGTTTCGAGTCCGGGGACGGCCGGGCGGCGGCGGACCAAGACCTGCTGTGGGTGATAGCGCGTGGGTGCCCACAGCACAAGACAGAACACCGTGTCACGGGAACAAACGTGGCATTTTAGGGCGTTTTCGCCCGTAGAGGGAGGCGGCATGACAGAGACGGCGAGCGGTCCGGCACGAGGTTCCCGCGCCAAGGGAACCAAGACCACCAAGGGCCTGCGTATCGAGCGCATCCACACGACCCCCGGCGTGCACCCTTACGACGAGGTGGCCTGGGAGCGTCGTGACGTCGTCATGACCAACTGGCGCGACGGCTCGGTCAATTTCGAGCAGCGTGGCGTCGAGTTCCCCGACTTCTGGTCGGTGAACGCGGTCAACATCGTCACCAGCAAGTACTTCCGCGGTGCCGTCGGCACCCCGCAGCGCGAGACCGGCCTCAGGCAGCTGATCGACCGCATCGTGAAGACGTACCGGAAGGCCGGTGAGGACCACAAGTACTTCTCCTCGCCCGCCGACGCCGAGATCTTCGAGCACGAGCTGGCGTACGCCCTCCTGCACCAGATCTTCAGCTTCAACAGCCCTGTCTGGTTCAACGTCGGTACGCCGCAGCCCCAGCAGGTCTCCGCCTGCTTCATCCTGGCCGTCGACGACTCCATGGAGTCGATCCTCGACTGGTACAAGGAAGAGGGCATGATCTTCAAGGGCGGCTCCGGCGCCGGCCTGAACCTCTCCCGCATCCGCTCCTCCAAGGAACTCCTCTCCTCCGGCGGCAACGCCTCCGGCCCGGTCTCCTTCATGCGTGGTGCCGACGCCTCCGCCGGCACCATCAAGTCCGGTGGCGCCACCCGTCGCGCGGCCAAGATGGTCGTCCTCGACGTGGACCACCCGGACGTCGAGGACTTCATCGCCACCAAGGTGAAGGAGGAGGAGAAGATCCGCGCCCTGCGTGACGCGGGCTTCGACATGGACCTGGGCGGCGACGACATCACGTCCGTCCAGTACCAGAACGCCAACAACAGCGTCCGCGTGAACGACGAGTTCATGACGGCCGTCGAGAACGGCACCGAGTTCGGCCTCCGCGCCCGTATGACCGGCGAGATCATCGAGAAGGTCGACGCCAAGGCGCTGTTCCGCAAGCTCGCCGAGGCCGCGTGGGCCTGTGCCGACCCGGGCATCCAGTACGACGGTGTGATCAACAACTGGCACACCTGCCCCGAGTCCGGCCGGATCACCGCGTCGAACCCGTGCAGCGAGTACATGCACCTGGACAACACGTCCTGCAACCTCGCCTCGCTGAACCTGATGAAGTTCCTCAAGGACGACAGCAAGGGCAACCAGTCCTTCGAGGCCGACCGATTCCAGAAGGTCGTCGAGCTCGTCATCACCGCGATGGACATCTCCATCTGCTTCGCGGACTTCCCGACCCAGAAGATCGGCGAGAACACACGCGCGTTCCGCCAGCTCGGCATCGGCTACGCCAACCTCGGCGCCCTGCTGATGGCCACCGGCCACGCCTACGACTCCGACGGCGGCCGCGCGCTGGCCGGCGCCATCACCTCCCTGATGACGGGCACGGCCTACCGCCGCTCCGCCGAACTGGCCTCCGTCGTCGGCACGTACGACGGCTACGCCCGCAACGCCGACGCCCACAACCGCGTCATGAAGCAGCACTCCGACGCCAACGGGACGGCCGTCCGCATGGACGACCTGGACTCCCCGGTCTGGGCCGCCGCCACGGAGGCCTGGCAGGACGTGCTGCGCCTCGGTGAGAAGAACGGTTTCCGTAACTCCCAGGCGTCCGTGCTCGCCCCGACCGGCACCATCGGTCTGGCGATGTCCTGCGACACCACCGGCGTCGAGCCCGACCTCGCCCTGGTCAAGTTCAAGAAGCTGGTCGGCGGCGGCTCGATGCAGATCGTCAACGGCACCGTCCCGCAGGCCCTGCGCCGCCTGGGTTACCAGGAGGAGCAGATCGAGGCGATCGTCGCCCACATCGCCGACAACGGCAACGTGATCGACGCCCCCAGCCTCAAGCCGGAGCACTACGAGGTGTTCGACTGCGCCATGGGCGAGCGTGCCATCTCCCCGATGGGTCACGTCCGCATGATGGCCGCGATCCAGCCCTGGATCTCGGGTGCCATCTCCAAGACGGTCAACATGCCGGAGACGGCGACCGTCGAGGAGGTCGAGGAGATCTACTTCGAGGCCTGGAAGCTCGGCGTCAAGGCGCTCGCGATCTACCGCGACAACTGCAAGGTCGGTCAGCCCCTCTCCGCGAAGACCAAGGAGAAGGAGAAGACCGAGATCACCGAGAAGGCCGAGGAGACGATCCGCACCGCGGTCGAGAAGGTCATCGAGTACCGCCCGGTCCGCAAGCGTCTGCCCAAGGGCCGGCCCGGCATCACGACCTCCTTCACGGTCGGTGGCGCCGAGGGCTACATGACCGCCAACTCCTACCCGGACGACGGTCTCGGCGAGGTCTTCCTGAAGATGTCCAAGCAGGGTTCGACCCTCGCCGGGATGATGGACGCCTTCTCCATCGCGGTCTCCGTCGGTCTCCAGTACGGCGTGCCGCTGGAGACGTACGTCTCGAAGTTCACCAACATGCGCTTCGAGCCGGCCGGCATGACCGACGACCCGGACGTGCGGATGGCGCAGTCGATCGTCGACTACATCTTCCGCCGCCTGGCGCTCGACTTCCTGCCCTTCGAGACGCGTTCCGCGCTCGGCATCCACTCCGCCGAGGAGCGTCAGCGCCACCTGGAGACCGGTTCGTACGAGCCGACCTTCGAGGAGGAGAACGTGGACGTCGAAGGGCTCGCGCAGTCCGCTCCGCGGCAGACGGACCTGAAGGCCGTGGCCACTCCCAAGGTCGACGTCGAGGTGATCGAGCCCGCTCCGAAGCAGGCTCACACCAGCGCCGAGCTGGTGGAGATGCAGCTGGGTATCCAGGCCGACGCACCGCTGTGCTTCTCCTGCGGTACGAAGATGCAGCGGGCCGGTTCCTGCTACATCTGCGAGGGCTGCGGGTCGACCAGCGGTTGCAGCTGATCCCTGCCGTGCCGATCAGGTCGCGATGACCTGACAAAGGGCGGTGGAGCCGGTTCCCCCGGCTCCACCGCCCTCGGTGTTTTGCGGAGCCACCGTACGCGAGGCGTCGGTGGCATGGCGCCTTCAGGAGTGGCGCACCTGGCCCATGGTCCTCGTGAACGTCGCCGGGTCGTCCTCGAAGCCCTGGACGCCGGGGTGGAACGACCATCCGTCGGACGACTCGCGCAGGAACTCCCCGACCGTCGCCGCGGTCGCGCCGAGGACGCCGGCGAAGTCGTCCTCGTCCAGGACGGTGTAGCCCTCCCGTATCCGGAAGGCGGGGTTGAGCACACCGACGAACGTCCGGTGCTCCGGGTTCTGCTGGATGACGACACCGACGACCACGCGCGCGTACCGTGCGTCCAGGCGGTCGAGCTCCAGCGTCATCACCTCGTCCCAGCCGAAGCCCTTGCCGTCCTTGCTGTCCCGGTTGAGGTAGATCGTTCCGTCGGGGGAGCGACTGTCGAAGTGCACCACATAGGCAGGGGCACCATGCGGATCGCTCTCCAAATAGGTCGCGGCCACGATGTCGAGGTCGGTGGGTGGCTGACCCGTCGGACTCGGGTCCCACTTCAGCGCCATCTCGACCTTGCGGATTCCCTTGTTGAGGCCGCTCACCGGATTCCCCTCCCCGATTCCCCGTCTGATATCGCCCTGAACCCGCCGACTCTCAGGGCCGGTTGCCCATCCTGCCACGCGCGTGTGCGCCGTCGCAGCGTCGCTCTGTGAACGAGAGTGACCAACGCCACGCCCACTGGCCGTACGATGGCGCGGTGCTGGTCAAGTGGATTCGCTGCACCGTGGTGGACCGCCGCGGTTTCGAACGGGGACAGCGAAAGTGGGCGGGGCTTCTGGGGGAGCCGGGGTTCCGGGGGCAGGGCGGGGGCTGGAGCAGGGGGCGGCCCTCCGTCGCGCATGTCTTCGCGTTCTGGGAGAGCCGCGCCTTCTACGACTCCTTCATGGCGCGTTCCCATGACCGGCTGGCGGCGGCTCAGTCGGGCACCTTCAAGGACGCCCAGGTGCGTCTGTTCGACTACCGCTTCGACGTGAAGACGGGCTTCGAGCCGCGCTTCACCGACTCCGATCTGCTGCGGGTGGCCCTCTGCAGGGTCCACGAGGAACGCGCCGAGCACTTCACCCTCATGCAGGAGAAGGTGTGGAATCCGGCCATGGCCGGCTCGCCCGGCATGATCCGGGGGCTGTTCGCCGAGGCGCCCGGGCACGAGTTCATGGTGCTCTCGATGTGGCGCTCGGCGGCCGAACACGGAAAGTACCGAACCGAACGCGTGGAGCGGCTCGCACTGCGCGCCCAGACGGAGGCGGACATATCCGCCCTCACCGGTGACATCGTCGAACTCGAGTCGACCTGGACGGTTTGAAAGGCGGACTTGCCGACGGGCGCGTCGGAGGCGCCCCGGATGCGTCAGTCGTGTGTTGTATGCGCTTTCCGTTGCGGGATTTGTGTGACCTACGCTGTATGAAGGCCGTACGAGTGCTCAGTCGGCCGTCACCCGATCTAGGGTTTTGGCATGGCACGACCACGGCGCATCGTCCTTGTCCGGCACGGGGAGTCAACGGGCAATGTTGATGACACCGTCTACGAGCGTGAACCCGACCATGCACTGGCTCTGACCGAGCGAGGGTGGCAACAGGCGGAGGAGACGGGAAAGACCCTGCGGGAGGTGTTCGGCCACGAGCGGGTCAGCGTGTACGTCTCCCCCTACCGGCGTACGCATGAGACCCTCCGGGCCTTCCACCTGGACCCCGAGCTCATACGGGTACGCGAAGAGCCCCGGCTGCGCGAGCAGGACTGGGGAAACTGGCAGGACCGCGACGACGTACGGCTGCAGAAGACCTACCGGGACGCCTACGGGCACTTCTTCTACCGCTTCGCCCAGGGCGAGAGCGGCGCCGACGTCTACGACCGGGTCGGCGGCTTCCTGGAGAGCCTCTTCCGCAGCTTCGAGGCCCCCGACCATCCGCCGAACGTGCTCATCGTGACCCACGGCCTCGCGATGCGGCTGTTCTGCATGCGCTGGTTCCACTGGACGGTCGCTGAATTCGAGTCCCTCGCGAATCCGGGGAACGCCGAGATGAGGATGCTCGTTCTCGGGGACGACGACAGGTACACGCTCGACCGGCCCTTCACCCGCTGGCGAGATCCGGAACCGTACGGGATCAGCGGATAGAGTGGCAGAGCGATGACCGCTGACTTCTCTCCCGACCGGCGCCTGGAGCGCGCGCTGGCCAGCCTGCGCGGCCTCGCCCTGGGTGACGCGCTGGGCTCACAGTTCTTCGTGCCGGTGAACTATCCGCTGCTCCAGCGCCGCGCGCTGCCGCCCGGCCCCTGGCAGTGGACCGACGACACCGAGATGGCCTGCTCCGTCGTGGCCGTCCTGGCCGCCCACCACCGCATCGACCAGGACGCACTGGCGCAGTCCTTCGCGCAGCACCACGACTTCGACCGTGGGTACGGGCCCGCGGTCAACCGGCTGCTGAGGCTGGTCAGGGAAGGTGCCGACTGGCGTGAGCTGTCGGCCGCCCTGTTCAACGGGCAGGGGTCCTGGGGCAACGGCGCCGCCATGCGCGTGGCCCCGCTGGGAGCCTGGTACGCGGACGATCCCGAGCAGGCGACCCACCAGGCCGAGATCTCCGCCTACCCCACACATCAGCACCGGGAGGCCGTCGTCGGGGCCATGGCCGTCGCCGCGGCCGCCGCGCTGGTCGGCGCCCCGGGAGGGCCGCCCAGCGCCGAGGCGCTTCTGGACGGCGTCGTCGCCCTCGTTCCGAAGAGCGCCGTCGGCGCCGGTCTGCGGCGGGCCAGGGACATGCTCGACTACGCCGACGCGGCCACCGTCGCGGCAGTGCTGGGCTGCGGGAGGCGGACGTCGGCCCACGACACCGTCCCCTTCGCGGTCTGGTCGGCGGCGCGCGCTCTCGGTGACTACGAGACGGCGTTCTGGACCACCGCGCAGGTCGGCGGCGATGTCGACACGACCTGCGCCATCGTGGGCGGAATACTCGCCTCCGGCGAGGCGGGGGCGCCTCCGGAGGTGTGGGCACGGCAGGTGGAAGCGCTGCCGAGGTGGATGCCCGTCGGCCACGAGGTGCCTGACGCCTGACGCCTGACGTTTGTCGGCGGTCGGCGGTCGGCGGTCGGCGGTCGGCGGTCGGCCGTACGGCTCACCGTGCGCCCGCGTCGTCGCGCTGGGCGAGGCGGCGCGGCAGCCATTGAGCCATTGAGAACTCTCGGTGTTCGATGGGAACTCTGTGTGACTGTCCCGCGTTCTTCGGACATCCGCTGTGCGACCTGTGCGTGCAGGTGGGCGGGTGGCCGTGGGACGACCTAGGGGGTGCGCGTGCGGTTCGAACTGTTGACGATCATGGTGTCGGTATCGAGAGGCCGCGCGGGCCGACCCGGAAGCGGTGGACGCGCCTTCGTCGGAACAGGCAGTGACACTCCCGGGTCGGCCGACAGTGCTGGTCCGTCAGCCGGCCGTGGGGCCCGCCGTGCCGGACAGTGCCTCCAGGTCGCTCTTCTGGACGCGGATGACGAACCAGGCCGTCACCAGAGCGAGTACGGCCATCGCGGCAGCCGGGACGAAGGCCGTCGAAATGCCGTGGGCGAGTACGTCATGCCCCCAGGGGGCGGGCAACTGGTGCGTCTTGGCGAACTCGGCCTTCTGTTCCGGGGTTCCGTCCGCGAGGAACTTCGGCAGCTGCTTCTCCGCCTCGTCCTTGCTGGCCGTACCGAAGACGGTCGTCAGGATGGACAGGCCGAGCGAACCTCCCACCTGCTGCGTGGCGTTGAGCAGACCGGACGCGGCGCCCGCTTCGTGCGGGGCGACACCCGAGACGGCGGTGACCGTCACCGTCACGAAGTTGAGTCCCATGCCGAAGGCGAAGACCACCATCGGCCCGAGCACTCCGCCGATGTAGGTGCTGTCGGGACTGATGAAGGCCTGCCAGATGAGGCCGACCGCCACCAGTGCGGAACCGACGAGCATGAACGGCTTGGGGCCGACGGTGGGCAGGAAGCGCTGCGACAGACCCGCGCCCGCGGCGATGGCGACCGTGACGGGGAGGAAGGCGAGACCCGCCTTGATCGGGCTGTAGCCCAGCACGTTCTGCACGAAGAGCACGATGTAGAAGAACATGCCGAACATGGCCGCAGCGAGGCTCAGCATGATCACGTACGTACCGGAGCGGTTGCGGTCGGCGAACATCTTCAGTGGAGTGATGGGCTCCCTGGCCCGCGACTCCGTGAACACGAAGGCGACCAGCAGGACCAGTGCGACCGCGAAGGCGCCGACGGTCAGACCGTCCCGCCAGCCTTCCTCCGCCGAGCGGATGAACGCATAGACCAGGGAGACCATGCCGAGCGTCGAGGTCAGCGCACCGGCTATGTCGAAGCGGCCGGGGTGACGTTCGGACTCGCTGATGTAGAGCGGAGTGAGGAAGGCGATGAGCACGCCGATGGGCACGTTGACGAACAGCACCCAGCGCCAGTCGAGCCACTCGGTGAGCATGCCGCCCGCGAGCAGGCCGATGGCGCCGCCGCCCGCGGAGACCGCGGCGAAGACGCCGAAAGCCCGGTTCCGCTCCGGCCCCTCGGGGAACGTGGTGGTGATGAGCGCCAGCGACGTGGGCGACGCGATGGCGCCTCCCACGCCCTGGAGGGCGCGTGCGGCGAGTAACTGCCAGGGTTCCTGGGCCAGTCCGCCCAGGAGCGAGGCGAAGGTGAAGAGAAGAATGCCGGCCATGAACACTCGTCGCCGGCCGAGGATGTCACCCGCTCTGGCGCCGAGCAGCAGCAGGCCGCCGAAGGTGAGTGTGTAAGCGCTGACCACCCAGGTGAGATCGGTGGTGCTGAACTTGAGCGAGTCTTGAATGTGCGGAAGCGCGATGTTCACAATCGTCGCGTCGAGTACCACCATGAGTTGGCAGGCCGCGATCACGGTGAGTGCGATGCCGGGATGTCCCTCCCGACGGGCCGCCCCGGGTTTCTGGTTCTGAGTCAGCTGAGAGGTTGTCACTATGAGTCCCCCACAAGAGCATTAGTGAACGATGGCGTTCACTGGCTCGTCAACGGTAGTGAGTCCTTCGTAGTGAACGCAAGCGTTCACTCGCGGCGTCGCCCCCTCGGCGTGTCCCCCGTCGCGGTCGCGCGGAGCCTCGCTCCACCCCCTTGATCCCCGCTCTGCCCTGATCCCCGCTTCCTCTGCTCGCTGGAGACACCTGGATGGATACTTCGCGCTGGACGGCCGCCCCCGCTCGGGCGTCCTCTCCCCGCCGGCGCGGCGCCGTGCTCGAACGTGCGATTCTCGATGCCACGCTGGAGCAGTTGGGCACCGTCGGCTGGAACGGCCTCACGATGGAAGGGGTGGCGGCCGGTGCCCAGACCGGAAAGGCTGCCGTCTATCGCCGCTGGCCGTCCAAAGAGGCCCTCGTCACGGATGCCCTGCGGGCCGGGCTGCCTCGGCTGGACGCCGTACCCGATCTGGGCAGCGTGCGGGCGGATCTGATGGCGCTGTGCCGTGACGCGCGTGACGCGATGTTCTCCCGCCCTGGCTTCGCGTTGCGTTCGATCATTCACGAATGCGATCCGACGCAGGCTGAACGCTTCCACACCTTGATCATCGATGGAGTGGTGGAGCCGACCGTGAAACTGCTGCACGAGGTCGTCAACCGCGGAATCGAGAGAGGAGACGTACGGCCCGACGCGGCGAACGGTTATGTCTTCGATGTCATTCCGGCCATGATGATGTATCGATCGAAGATGTGCGGATGCGAATGGGATGATCGTGAACTCGACGAGATGATCGACCGGCTCATGCTGCCGCTGCTTCGGCCGGACCGGCCCTGAGCGCGGATTCGGCGGCCTTCTGACCGGTTGGCGGGGGCCCGGTGCCGACCGGGGTGTCGCGCCGGGCTCCCGGCGGCGTAATCTGAGGGCGCCATGCCGTACGAACCACCCACTCACACCGTCGAGCGCTCCCTCCGCGCCACGACCGGAGCGAAGGTCATTGCCGGTGTCGACGAGGTGGGCCGCGGTGCCTGGGCCGGACCCGTCACCGTCTGCGCGGCCGTCACCGGACTCCGTCGACCCCCCGTAGGCCTCACCGATTCCAAGCTGCTCACCGTCAAGCGGCGTAACGAGCTCTCGCAGGAGCTGCTGACGTGGGTGACCTCGCACGCCTTGGGTCACGCCTCCCCGGAGGAGATCGACGATCTGGGGATGACCGCCGCGCTCCGGCTCGCCGCCGGGCGGGCCCTGGATGCCCTCCCGATCCGCCCGGACGCGGTGATCCTCGACGGGAAGCACGACTACCTCGGCGCCCCGTGGCGGGTCCGTACGGTGATCAAGGGCGACCAGTCCTGTGTGGCGGTCGCGGCGGCCTCGGTGATCGCCAAGGTCCAGCGCGACAAAATGATGGCCGAACTGGGTGTCGACCATGCAGACTTCGGTTTTGCGGACAATGCCGGGTATCCGTCGCCCGTGCACAAGGCCGCACTGGAGGAGCGGGGACCCACTCCGTTCCACCGGTTGTCGTGGGCGTATCTTGATGCGCTGCCCCAGTGGCGGCACCTCAAGAAGGCCCGTACCTGGGCGAGCGGGAGCGTTCCGGGAGTCGAAGGTCAACTCGGCTTCGACTTCTGACGATTCCGGTCGCACTGATGTGCCACCCGCTGGCGCTTGCCGCACCAACGTTTGATAAATAACAGCTCATGCCTCTCATTCCCCAGGAGCCTCAGATTCACGAGAGTGCCCAGGGTCCCCGCGCCACTCCGGCCAGTGGCCGCACAGCGCCGACCCCTCGACCCGTACCCGGACCCCGTCCCGCGGCTCCGTCGCGTCCCGGTCGTCCCGGACCCGTCCGGCCCACGCCACCGGCGCAACGCGCGCCGCGTGACACGGTCGCCAAGCCCGGGCCCTCGGCCCCGGCCGCCCCTGCCGTCGCCGCGCCTGCTTCGGTGACTCCTCAGGTCCAGTTGATCCCGGCCTCCGCCGAGGGGGCGCTGGACGCCGCCGAGGAGGCCGTGGACCTCCTCCTGGACTCGGGTCGCACTCCGGGGGACGTGCTGGTGGTCACCACCGGCGAGCAGCACCCCTGGGCCACCCATGAACTGTCCTTCGGTGAGGCGCCCTACTGGGCGCAGCACGACGCGGGAGACGACGTCTTCTACGCCGATGCCGCAGTGCTGGACCGGGCGGGCGCGCGTCCCGTCGTCGTGGTCGCCGTCAACGGCGGCCCCGACACCGTGGCCGCCACCGCTCTGCCGCTGGCCCGCGCTCGGGCGGCCGGCCTGCTGATCGTCTGTGGCGATCCGCGGCAGATCAACGCCGCGCTGGGCGCGGGCGTCTGAGCCGGCTCCGGTAGGCCGTCAGGCGCCGGGGTCACGGAGGCGTCGCTCGTGCGGCGCCTCCGTGGTGTGTGTGCCGTCGGCACGGCCTTGCGCGTGCCGGACGGCCCAGGTCTCGGCGCGCGAAGATGCAGGTGGGCCCCCGGGAGGTTTGCGCCTCCCGGGGGCCGACGTACTTGCGGGCTCTTTTGGCCGCCCGGCCGCCTCTCAGCGGGCTGCCGCGCGACGGAGTACCTCCGAGGCGGCGCCGCCGGTTCGGGGCAGCGGCGGTGGGGCCTCGGACAGGGCGAAGGGTTCCGGAGTCGAATCGGCGTGCGGCCGACGGCCTCCGCGGCCCTCGCCGAGGACCTGCCACCCGTCCCGGGTGAGAGTGATGTACGCCCCACAGCGCAACCCGTGCAACGTGCAGGCGTCACGCAGACCCCACATCCACGCCCCGTCCTCTTCCGTCCAGCGCGCGTCGCCGTCCCGGCAGTAGAGCAGCACGGCGGTGCGCACGGGCGTGCGCAGCCGCAGATCGTGCGGGATGACCCGGCGCAACTGGGCGAGCAGCGCGTTGCGGAACATCCAGCCGTCCGACGATGCCTGGCGCCGGGTGAACGAGGCGCTCGCCCGCACCCGTTCGTCCGGGTCGAGTACGGCCACGATCGCGGTGGCCGGCCGTGGCCGGTGCCGCGAGTGCAGTCCGCTGACGACCTCCCGTGGGTTGCGCAGCAGCGGGATGCCGGCCGCTGCCCACTCGGCGGGTTCGAGCAAGCGGGTGGCGGAGGTGGCGGACGTGGACGTCGACAGCGATGCCGCCGAGGACGGAGCGAATCCGAAGGTCACGATCCTCCCTTCGGCTACGGCCCACACAGCGGGCGGGTCGGATTCGGGGGAGCGCACGCCGCAGCAAAGCCCTACCGGACTACGGGCGAGCCGTGCGGGGAGCGGAACTCAATTCTTCCTGGCGAACTGGGATGCGGCAACGAGCAATTGGGGCCACCGACCGTTATGTGACGATGAGTGACTTATATCCTTACCCAGTGATTCTCGGAAGGACACGTGAGCCGACAGCTCACGGCCTGTGAGTGCCTCCGTGGCGGCGGATTCGACAGACAACCACATCGGCACGCCGATGCCGAGGCGCCACCGGCAGGCGGTCGGGGGCGCGCGGGACGGGCTTCGCCGGTCGCAACCCGTGGTCAGCCTTGCACGGCCAGTACCAGAGGCAACACCCCCTGCGCGCCCGCGCGACGCAGCATCCGGGCCGCGACCGCGAGCGTCCAGCCCGTCTCGGTGTAGTCGTCGACGAGCAGAACGGGCCCTGAGGCCTCGGCGAGCGCGGCGGCGAGTGCGGGCGGCACCTCCAGCATTCCGTGGAGCGCCTTGAGGCGTTGGGCGCTGTTGCTCCGGGAGATCGGCGAGGCGTCAGCGGTGTACTCCACCGAGCCCAGGAGCGGCAGTCGGCCGACTTCGGCGATGCGCGCACCCAGGGAGTGGATCAACCGCGGTCGGGTGCGGGAGGCGATGGTGACGACCCCGACCGGGCGTGGCGAGGCGTCGGCCACCGCGGAGGCCCAACCGCCGGGGCCCTTCGCCCAGTCGGCCAGCACCCCCACCACGGCCCGCGCCACATCGTCCGGGACCTGCTCGTCGGAAGCCTGGGCAGTGAACATCGGGCGCAGTCGGTTGCCCCAGCCGATGTCGGAGAGGCGCCCCAACGCCCGCCCGGTCGAAGCCTGTTCACCGGCCGGAATGCGCCCCTTGAGCTCCACGCCGATCGCCGGGAGGCCGGTCGGCCACATCCGGCGGGGCTCCACCTCGACGCCCGCGCGGCCCAGGTCCACCCGCGCGGCGTCCAACGAGGCCGTGGACGTCTCGGCGGTGTAGCGCGCCCCCGCGCAGTTGTCGCAGCGGCCGCAGGGCTTGGCGCCGTCGTCATCGAGCTGACGCTGCAGGAACTCCATCCGGCAGTCCGTCGTCGACGCGTACTGCCGCATCGCCTCCTGCTCGGCCTTGCGCTGCCGGGCGACCCACTCGTACCGCTCGGTCTCGTACCTCCACGGCTGCCCGGTCGCGAGCCAGCCGCCCTTGACCCGCTTGACCGCCCCGTCCACGTCGAGGACCTTGAGCATGGTCTCCAGGCGGGAGCGGCGCAGCTCCACCAAGGGCTCCAGAGCGGGCAGCGACACCGGCCGCTCCGCGCGCGCGAGGACGTCCAGGGTGCGGCGCACCAGCTCCTCCGACGGGAAGGCCAGCGACGCGAAGTACTCCCAGATCGCCTCGTCCTCCTTCCCCGGCAGCAGGAGCACCTCCGCGTGCTCCACACCGCGACCGGCGCGGCCCACCTGCTGGTAGTAGGCGATGGGGGAGGACGGCGATCCCAGGTGCACGACGAATCCGAGGTCGGGCTTGTCGAAACCCATGCCGAGCGCGGAGGTGGCGACCAGTGCCTTGACCTTGTTGGCCAGCAGGTCCTCCTCGGCCTGCTGCCGGTCGGCGTTCTCCGTGCGTCCGGTGTACGAGGCGACGATGTGGCCGCGCTGGCGGAGGAAGGCGGTGACCTCCTCTGCGGCGGCGACGGTGAGCGTGTAGACGATTCCGGAGCCGGGCAGGTCGTCGAAGTGATCGGCGAGCCACGCCATCCGGTGCGCGGCGTCGGGCAGCCGCAGCACGTTCAGGCTGAGGCTCTCGCGGTCCAGCGGGCCGCGCAGCACCAGGGCGTCCGAGGTGCCGCCGGTGCCGAGCTGTTCGGCGACATCGGCCGTCACGCGCGCGTTGGCGGTCGCGGTGGTCGCGAGCACCGGTACGCCCGGCGGGAGATCGGTGAGCATGGTCCGCAGCCTGCGGTAGTCCGGGCGGAAGTCGTGGCCCCAGTCGGAGATGCAGTGGGCCTCGTCGACCACGAGCAGTCCGGTCGCGGCGGCCAGTGCGGGCAGCACCTCGTCACGGAAATCAGGGTTGTTGAGCCGCTCCGGGCTGACCAGCAGGACGTCGACCTCGCCGGCGGCGATCTCGGCCTGTACGGTGGCCCATTCCTCGGTGTTCGAAGAGTTGATGGTCCGTGCGTGGATACCGGCCCGGGCCGCGGCCTCGACCTGGTTGCGCATCAGGGCGAGCAGCGGAGAGACGATCACGGTGGGGCCGGAACCGCGGGCTCGGAGCAGCGAGGTCGCCACGAAATAGACGGCGGACTTGCCCCACCCCGTCCGCTGCACCACCAGGGCCCGGCGCCGGTCCGCGACCAGCGCCTCGATCGCCCGCCACTGGTCCTCGCGCAGCCGGGCCACGCCCGTTGAGTCGCCGACGAGGCGGGCGAGGACGGCGTCGGCGTCGGCCCGGAGATCCGCGTTGCTCGTGTGCTCCATGCCCCCATACAACAGGACGGCGCTGACAATCCGGCCTGTGACCGGAAGCGGCTGGGCGTTGCCCGGCCGTGCCGCGGCCCTTCCGCTCCGCGTGTCTGACGTGCTCCTGATCGGACTTATCCACAGGTCAAGCGGAACCTCGTGATCCGCGAGATCGTCGGCGCATGACGAATCACAGCGAAACCACTGGATCCTCCGAAAACGGCGACATCACCGGACGGGACGGACGTGAGCACCCGGCCCGTGCCGGCCGCACGGTGTTCGAGGGAGGCATCGGGTACGGCGCAAGCCCCGCCGACCACCAGGTCACCCTGCGGACTCCGGCGGAGCTGGCCGACGCCCTGCCCTATCTGCTCGGGTACCGGCCGGAGGACAGCATCGTCCTGGTCGCCCTGCACGACCGCGGCGGACGAGGCCGGTTCGGCGGCCGGGCGCGGCTCGGCATTCCTGCGAACCCGGACGACTGGGGAGCCGTCGCGCAGCAGTTGACGCAAGGACTCGTGAAGGGCAGCGAACGCCGGGGCACCCGTCCCGCGAGCATGGTCGTCTACCTCTGCCAGGAGCCGGGGAAGGGGGAGACGGGCCGTCAGGTCATGGAGCGGCTCCAACCGCTGGCCCACCGACTGCGTCTCGAGTGCGGCCGTCTCGACGTCCCCGTGATCGAGGCGCTCTGTATCGCCGACGGCCGTTTCTGGTCGTACTGCTGCGGCGGCAAGGGCTGCTGTCCGGTCGAAGGGGTGGCGATGGGCCTGCCCGGCACCTCCGTGCTGGCCGCGGCCGCGACCTACGCGGGCATCCAGGTCCGGGGCACCCTGCGCGAGTTGCGTGCCCGACTGCTGCCTCTGGAGACCGGCGCCGCACTGGAGCAGGAGATCGCCCTGGACACCGCAGGCATGGCGCTCCTCCCGAGGATCCTCGACGAGGAGAGTCGCGCGGCGGTGGCCGAGGAGACGATGGACCTGGCCGGGCGGATTGTGCGCCGCCTCGCCGAGGCGCCCGTCGTGCCCGGTGCTCTCCCGGCGGACCGCCGGGACGACGAACTGCTCGGATTCGACGAGGCCGCAGCTTTGATCCTCGGCCTCCAGGACCGGGCCACGCGTGACCGGGCGGCGGGGTGGATGGAGGGCGACGAGGCGGCCCCCGCCCTGCGTCTGTGGCGGGCCCTGGCACGGCGCTGCGTCGGACCGTACGCCGAGCACGCGGCGGCGCCGCTCACCCTCGCCGGCTGGGTCGCCTGGTCCACCGGCGACGAACTCGAGGCAAGGGAGGCCCTCGCCATGGCACTGGGCGCGGACCCGGACTATCTGTTCGCCCGCCTTCTGCACCAGGCCTGCAACGAGGGCCTCGACCCCGAGTCGGTACGACGCTGCCTGCGCGCCGAGCGCGAGGGACGCGGGCTGCCCACAGCAGTGGAGACGCCTGGCGAGACTGCTGCGGCCGAAGACTCCGAGGGCCCACAGGACCCAGGCGGGAAGGGGTTCCCCGCAGGTCTGTCCGGAACAGCGAGTGGGGAGGCGCCCACCGACCTACGGTGTCCAGACGCGGAGAATCGCCCCCGTGAGGAAGGCTGCCCCGAGCAGGGGAGCCGCTCCGGCGAGGAAGACCGCTCCAGTGAGCCGAATGACGCGGACGGCTCCGGCGGAGCACAGCACGAGGACCGGCCCGGTGAGGCCGAGCACGAGGACCAGCCCGGCCAAGTGAAGGGCCGCACCCCCGGCGGACTTCCGCACGTTCCAGCGACGCGCGCGTCAGAGTCAGTGCCGGTACCGGCCCCCACGACTGCTCGCAGGCGTCGCCGTGTCCGACCCACCGCTGTCGGCGCGGTCCACGCACGGGCTGCGGCCGGAGCGGAAGGCGGCCAGGAACCGGAAACCCGCACGCCGGGAACGCACGAGCTTCGCGCTCACACACCGAGGCCGCACGTCACGCGCCCTGCCGCGCCGAGCCGAGGAGGATCCCGAACCCGCCCTGCGGGGAAGGCCTCCACGCGGCATCGCGAAAACCGCCCGGGAGGCCCGGAAGGCCTGCGGTCCGACAGCGACGACACGACGGGGCAGGGGTGACGCCCGTTCTGCCGCCGCAGTGAAGGGCGGTGCTGCCGCGTGGGCGGGCCGGCGATGACCGAGGCCGGGTCAACGGACTGCCCTGCCCGGTGAACGCCTGTGGTCGGACACCCCGGCCAAGCAGCCCTGGCGTGGCCTTGAAGTCGGCTCAGCAGGCTCCGAAGCCGGCCCCGCCCGTCCGGATCCGGCGGCCATTCGGTGGGGCCTGCGGCCCAGAGGCGTGACCTGGGGGAGTCCCGCCCCGTTCACCTGAGTGGCGGAACGCCCGCACGGGGCGGGACGCCGCAGCGCACCCGCCCTGCCGGAGCCGTCCACCCGGCCTCGACCATGC
The DNA here is from genome assembly GCF_045041255.1 of Streptomyces sp. NBC_00080. Taxonomy (NCBI): domain Bacteria; kingdom Bacillati; phylum Actinomycetota; class Actinomycetes; order Kitasatosporales; family Streptomycetaceae; genus Streptomyces; species Streptomyces sp. NBC_00080. Next base: position 2,623,359 of record NZ_CP108235.1, on the reverse strand, counting down.
CCGAGGCGCACAGAGAGCAGAAGAAGTCACCGCATGCATCAGCCGACTCCGCCCTCAGCCGCCGACGAACGCTCCAGCCACGACACCTCGACGCCGTTCCCCGGCGCGGGCACCGACCCACCGCTCGCGGACGGGCCGGGTCCGCAGCGGGCCGGACTTCCCGGCGAGGGCCGGCGCACCTCACCACTCCCTGCGCCCATCGGGCCGGCGGGAGGCCCGCGCCTGTCCACCGGACCGGGCGTCCGTGGCACGTCCGCCCTCCCGTCGACCGGCACAGCGCGTCGCCCGCCGTCGCCCTCGTCCAGAGGCGCCGGCCCTCCGCCGGGGACGCCTGCCCAGCCTCGCTCGGTCGGCCTGCCCCCCGCCCACACGGCGATGATCTGCGTCGCCCTGCCGGGCCTCGCCATCTCGACGGATCAGGGGCAGCTGACGGGACATGGGCTGGAGGGGTTCTACCGGGCGGGCCGACGCATCCTGTCCCGCTGCCAGGTGCGAGTGGCGGGACGTGAACCGCTGGCGGTCCAGGCCCGGATGACCTCGGCCGACCGGGCCCGTTTCGTCGGCACGCTCCGTGTCACACCGCACGGCGGTCCGGACCCGGACATCGTCGTCGAGCGGACCCGCTCCGCGGACGGCACGGAACTGATCATGCTGCACAGTGCCGCCGCCCGGCCGCTGCGTCTCCCGGTCGAGGTGGCGCTCGGCACCGATCTGGCCGACCTGGGGGCGATCGCGTCCGGCACCGTGGGGTCCGAACTCGCCGCCACCGTCCACGATTCCGGCCTGCGGTGGTCCTGTGCCGCCGGGGCCTCGAGCGTCACGGCCGACCCGCCCCCGGCCGACGCGATCGCCTCCGCGGGACTGCTGCGCTGGGACTTCGAGGTACCTCCCGGCGGAACCGTCCGTGTGGAGTTGAGGGTCCGCCTGGAGGGTGCGGGACCGGTCCGAGCCGTGGGGCGTGCGGCCACGAGCCCTTTGGCCACGGCACAGGCGACGGGCGACGATCCACGCGTCCGGGCGTTCCTGGCGACGAGCGTCGCGGATCTTCAGGCCCTGTTGGTGCGAGACCCCGCGCATCCCGCGGACACCCACCTCGCGGCAGGGGCGCCGTGGCGCTGCGGCCTGGCACCGGCGGACGCGCTTGCCGCGGCCCGCATGACACTGCCCCTCGGGACCCGCCTCGCCGCCGGCACGCTGCGCACCCTGGCCCGTACCCAGATCACGGCTCCGGGGCCACGGTGCGGCATGATCCCCGGCCCCCGTCGCGACGCGGGCGCGCACCTTCCGCCCGGATGCACGGGCATCGAGGCCACGCTGCTCTTCCCGGTGCTCCTCGCGGAGGCCCGCCGATGGGGCCTGCCCGACCCCGAGACGGAGGAACTGCTCCCCGCGGCCGAGCGCTGCCTGACCTGGCTGCGTACCACGGTCGGCGACGGGCCCTACCTGAGCGATCCCCAGCCCGGTGGTCCCGTCCGCTGCGAGACACAGGCCCATGCCCACCGGGCCGCGCTGCTCGGCGCCGACCTGCTCGACGCCTGCGGCAGACCGGGCGGGGAGGGGCTCCGGGAGTGGGCCCGGAAGCTGCGTGCCACCTTCCGGCGGGACTTCTGGATCGACGACCCCGGAGGCGGCCGGCCGGCAGCCGCCCGCACCCCGGACGGGCGGCCGCTGTCCCACCTCTGCGCGACGGCCGTCCACCTGCTCGACACCGGATTGCTGGGCGGCGGCGCCCACGCTCCCGGGCTGCTGGACCGGGTGCAGACCGAACAACTGGCCCGGCTGCTCGGCAGCCCCGTCATGGACTCCGGCTGGGGGCTCCGCGGCCTCGGCGCGAAGGAGATCGGCTACAACCCCTTCGGCCACCGCAGCGGTGCCGTCCGGGTCCACGAAACGGCGATCGCCGTCGCCGGGCTGGCCGTCGCGGGCTACGAGAAGGAGGGCGCCGCGCTGCTGCGAGGCGTACTGACGGCGGCCGAGGCCTTCGGGCACCGCCTCCCGGAGATGTACGCGGGGGAGCGACGGGGTGACGGGACAGCCCCGCTTCCCCATCCGGCCGCCTGTCGTCCTGCGGCCACCGCGGCGGCGGCCGGTGTCCTGTTGCTGACCACCCTGGCCGGCGTCCGGCCCGACGCCCCGGCCGGAACCGTCACGCTGCGACCCCTGCGCGGCACACCCCTGGGGGAGATCGGCCTGACCGGGCTGCGGGTCGCCGGCGCCCCCTTCTCCGTACGGGTCAGTCGGCTCGGTCTCGCCATGGTGGAGGAAGCGGCCGACGGTCTCCAATTGGGAGTGTGACCTCGCACGACGCAGCTCCGGACGCCGGCCCGGGTGGATGACGACGACCGTGCGGCACCGAAGTGGATCAGCCATGGAAGCGGCCGACGAAGGGAGTGTTTATCGTCAGGAAGACGACTATGATCGCCGCATGCCCTACGACCCGTCAGCCTTTCCGCCCTTCGCCGTCACCGTGGACCTGGTCGTGCTGACCGTGCGCCGCCATGCCCTGTGCGCGCTGGCGGTGCGCAGGGGCGAGGCGCCGTTCCAGGGGCGGTGGGCACTTCCGGGCGGCTTCGTACGGGCCGACGAGAATCTCACCCAGGCCGCGGCGCGTGAACTGGCCGAGGAGACGGGACTCCGTGCCCACGACCCCTCGGCCCCGGCGTACGACAACGGTGCCCATCTGGAGCAGCTCGCCACGTACGGCGACCCCAAGCGCGACCCCAGGATGCGCGTCGTCAGCGTCGCGCACCTGGCGCTCGCACCGGACCTGCCGGCCCCGCGAGCGGGCGGAGACGCCAGCAACGCGCGTTGGGCGCCGGTCGAGGAACTGCTTCAGCACGGCGGTTACGGGCGGGACGGAGAACCGGTCGCACCCCTCGCCTTCGACCACGCCCAGATCCTCGCGGACGGCGTGGAGCGGGCCCGTTCCAAGATCGAGTACTCGTCCCTGGCGACCGCGTTCTGCCCCACCGAGTTCACGGTCGGCGAGCTCCGCCGGGTCTACGAGGCGGTGTGGGGCGTGGCGCTCGACCCGCGGAACTTCCACCGCAAGGTGACCGGCACCCCCGGCTTCCTGGTGCCCACCGGCGGCACCACCACCCGCCAGGGCGGCCGCCCGGCGCAGCTGTTCCGGGCGGGCGGCGCCACCTTGCTCAATCCGCCGATGCTGCGTCCCGAGGTGTGACGCGGGCCCACCGTGTCGGCCCACGGGCGCGGGAGGGGCTTGGGGTGGTCGGCCGCGGCTGGGCAACGTCCGCATGGTGCCACCGTGCGGTGAACGGAAAAAAGGGATATACCGCGCTATCTTGCTACGGGTGATCCAGGCCTTCGGACTGACCAGCAACTCCCGCAAGGCGCTTCCGCCCGCCGTCGACGACGTCTCCTTCGAGGCGCGCGCGGGCCGCGTCACCGTGCTGCTCGGAGCGCCGGGCGCGGGCAAGACCACGGCGCTGAGACTGATGCTCGAACTCCAACAGGGCCGCGGGCTCGCCTACTTCCGGGGCCGTCCGCTGCACCGTATCGCCCACCCCTCGCGCGAGGTCGGCGTCCTCCTCGGCGATGTGCCGGGGCACCCGGCCCGCACGGTCCGGGGCCACCTGCGCATGTTGTGCGCGGCCGCCGGGGTTCCGGTGCGGCGGGCCGACGAAGTGCTCGAGGTGGTCGGCCTGGTGAGTCTGCGCGACGAACGCCTCGGCACCCTGTCCCGCGGCGTGGACCGGCGGCTGGGCCTGGCCTGCGCTCTGCTCGCGGACCCGCACACCCTCGTCCTCGACGATCCGGCCGACGGGCTTTCCGGGCGCGAGAACCGCTGGCTGCACGGCATGCTGCGCGCCCACGCGGACCAGGGCGGTACCGTGCTGACGACCACGGCCGATCCCAAGGAGGCCGCCCGCACCGCCGACCGGGTCATCACCCTGGAGCGGGGCACGCTGGTCGCCGACCAGGAGGCCACCGACTTCGCCCGCACCCGGCTGCGACCCCGGGTGGCCGTCCGCAGCCCGCATGCCGCCCGCCTGGCCGCCCTGCTCGCCAGGGAGGCGCGAGCCGCGCAACGCTCCGTCGAGGTCGTGCAGGAGGACGGCAACCGGCTCTCGGTGTACGGCAGTAGCTGTGCCCAGGTCGGTGAGACGGCATTCCGGCACGACATCCTGGTCCACCAACTCGCCGACGAGACCGGCGACATGGGGCCGGGAGCAGGGGCGGAGGATCAGCGGCGCGCGCGCCCCGAGGCAAGGCCGGGCTCCTCGGCTCAAGCAGGCCGGGGTCCCACGGACGGGGAGCCGGTCACCCTCGCCGCCGTCTCCGACCCGGGCACGGAACATGCGGAGGTCCCGGAAAACGCACGGGGGGCGAGCGATTCCCGGCGCACGGGAACCGCGGACGGGCCGTGCGGCCCCGACGATGCACCGCTGCCGTCCCCAGCGCCGTACCGGCCTGTCGACGCGGTGCCTCGCGACGGCATCCCGGCTTCCGACGGCGTCTCCCCGTCCGCTGTCGCGGCGTCCGTCGCCGTCGTCCGAGCCCCGGAAAACCCGGACGCACCGGTGTCTCCGACTGCCCCCGACAGGCACAGCGCGGGGAGACCGGCCGTCTCCGCAGGCACGATCGTCGACGGACTCCGGCGGCCCGGAGAAGCCGGCACCGCCGACGGTGGCGCCTCGGGTACCCACCCCGCCGCCTCCCGTTCCTCGGCCGCGTCCGTCGTGTCCTCGGCCCAGCGCCCCGGCCGCCCCTCCGTGTCTCGCGATGTCCACACCCTGCCCGCCCTGCCGCCTCCCATCTCCGTCCGCTCGGCCCCCAGCCCCCTGCGTCCGCTCCGCTACGAACTCCGTCGAGCCACCGGGATCGGCACCGGATTCACCACCGGTGCCGCCGTGCTGATCGTCTCCGCCCTCACCGCCCTGCTCCTGGCCCGCGCGGGTCACACCGCGCAGGCACGGCTGCTGGCCGCGTGGCCCACGGAGCTTCCGCTGCCGCCCGCGGCGCTCGGCGCGGGACTGCTCGGTGCGCTGGCCTTCGGAGACGAATTCCGCCATCCCGCCCTGGCCGCGGACCGCGGCACCGTGCCCCGAAGGCTGGGAGTGCTCACCGCCAAGCTCCTCGTCGCCGCTCTCACCGCGCTGATGCTGGCCTTTCTCACGGTGGGCTGCGACGCCGAAGCGCTCTATCTCGTCTACGGACGGGAGGTCGCACAGGTTCCCGGGGACTGGCTTTCGCTGAGCGCGAGTTGGATCGGCCTCGTGGTCGGCTGTGCCTGGACCGGTGTGCTGGCAGCCGGTGTCTTCCGCTCCACCACGGCCGGGATGGCGGCGGTGGTCGCCATGCCCGTCGTCGTCCTGCCCGTCGTACAGAAGGCCGTGGAGAGCGCGTCCGTGCGGACGGCGGCCGGATTCTCGATGCGGCTGCGCGAGCTGCTCCTGGTGCAGTGGCCCTTCGGCGGAGAGCGCTATCTGGCCGCCGCGGCACGTGTGATCGCCCAACCGGTCGGCGGCGCAATGACGTTGTCGCTGACGGCCCTGCTGTGCGCGTACCTGCTCACGACCCTGCGCAACAGAGCCCGATGACCACCGTCCGGGCCGATCCGATCCCGGCGTGTGCGCAACTCCCCGAAGAAAGCCCATTTCTTTCCGATAAGGCGTCAATTGCGACGGGGTGAGCGATCACCCTTTCGTGTGCTTTTCACCAAAGACCTCAAGGGAGTTGGGAGCGACGCCGACAAAGGATCCGTGAGTACCCTTGCGCACACCATGATGACCGCCGCCCGCTCCACCGACTCCGGTCTGGCCGGCCCGGGCGAACTCGACCGCTATCCCTTCGGTGAGGCCCCCGTGGCCGAACGCGTCGGAGCCCCCGTATGGGAGTCCGCGGAACCTGAGCTGGGCCGCGTGGGCCGTCGCGCCGCGGGCAGCCGCGGACGCGGACTGCACGGCCAACTCGTCCAGCAGCTCGGTCAGATGATCGTCTCGGGCGACCTGGGTGCCGACCGACCGCTGGTGCCCGAGGAGATCGGTCAGCGGTTCGAGGTGTCCCGCACCGTCGTCCGCGAGTCGCTGCGTGTCCTGGAGGCCAAAGGCCTGGTCAGTGCCCGGCCGAACGTCGGCACGCGCGTGCGTCCCGTGAGCGACTGGAACCTTCTCGACCCGGACATCATCGAGTGGCGGGCGTTCGGCCCCCAGCGCGATGACCAGCGGCGGGAGCTGAATGAGCTGCGCTGGACGATCGAGCCCCTTGCCGCGCGCCTCGCCGCAGGGCACGGGCGCGCCGACATCCAGCAACGCATGTCCGACATGGTCGAGATCATGGCGCACGCCATGGGGCAGGGTGATGCGCTCACCTACTCCCGGGCCGACGCCGAGTTCCACTCGCTGCTCATCCAGGTCGCGAGCAACCGCATGCTGGAACACCTTTCCGGGATCGTGTCGTCCGCCCTCCAGGTCTCCGGCGGCCCGGTCACGGGCTGTGACCGGCCGAACGACGCGTCGCTGGGGCATCACGGCCGGATCGTCGACGCCCTCGCGGCGGGCGACGGCGCCGCCGCCGAGACGGCCATGCGAGCACTGCTCACCGTTCATCCCGAGGTGGAGCGGGTCGTGCCGGCGCCGCGCGAACACTGACCGCACCGCGCGGGAGACGGTCGGGGGTGCCTCCCCCTCCCATGTCGTCCTCGGCCGCTCCATCCGTACTCCCCCTCGGACCCCGCAGAACCCGTCACGGGGCCTGCGGGGTCCGACGGTCGATGTGGCGGAACCGGCCCAGGCGGTACCGGTAGGCTCGACGGGTGACCTCATCTGTCCGCGTCTGACCGTTTTTGAACGCTTACGGGGTGTGACTCGGGCCACGAAGATTGGGCGTAACGCTTGTGGAAACAACGCGATGACCTAAGAGGTGACCGCCGCGGAGGGAATACGGACGCCGTTCAAGGCGCTGTGAATCCTCCCGGCCCCCGCCCGCGCCGTCGGCCCACCCCCAGGCCGGTGGTCGGCTCCTGTCCGTCACGGACGGGGCCGGAAGCCGTTTTCCAACGTTCCGAGAGGTTGTTCGTGTCGGCCAGCACATCCCGTACGCTCCCGCCTGAGATCGCCGAGTCCGTCTCTGTCATGGCGCTCATTGAGCGGGGAAAGGCTGAGGGGCAGATCGCCGGCGACGATGTGCGTCGGGCCTTCGAAGCTGACCAGATTCCGGCCACTCAGTGGAAGAACGTACTGCGCAGCCTCAACCAGATCCTCGAGGAAGAGGGTGTGACGCTGATGGTCAGTGCCGCGGAGCCCAAGCGCACCCGAAAGAGCGTCGCAGCGAAGAGTCCGGCCAAGCGCACCGCCACCAAGACGGTCGCGGCGAAGGCGGTGACCACGAGGAAGGCCACTGCCACGGCCGCCCCGGCCACCCCGGCCGTTCCTGCTGTGGACGATTCCGCAGACGAAGCCGCCCCCGCCAAGAAGGCGGCTGCCAAGAAGACGACCGCCAAGAAGGCGGTCGCGAAGAAGACCGTCGCCAAGAAGACGGCGGCCAAGAAGACCGCAGGCAAGGACGACGCCGAGGTTGCCGAGGACGAGGTCCTCGAGGACGCCAAGCCCGGCGAAGAGGAAGAGGAGGGGACCGAGAACAAGGGTTTCGTCCTCTCCGACGACGACGAGGACGACGCGCCCGCCCAGCAGGTCGCCGTGGCCGGTGCCACCGCCGACCCGGTGAAGGACTACCTCAAGCAGATCGGCAAGGTCCCGCTGCTCAACGCCGAGCAGGAGGTCGAGCTCGCCAAGCGCATCGAGGCCGGGCTGTTCGCCGAGGACAAGCTGGCCAACGCCGACAAGCTCGCCCCGAAGCTCAAGCGCGAGCTGGAGATCATCGCCGAGGACGGCCGACGCGCCAAGAACCACCTCCTGGAGGCCAACCTCCGTCTGGTGGTCTCCCTGGCCAAGCGCTACACCGGCCGCGGCATGCTCTTCCTGGACCTCATCCAGGAGGGCAACCTCGGTCTGATCCGCGCGGTCGAGAAGTTCGACTACACCAAGGGCTACAAGTTCTCCACGTACGCCACCTGGTGGATCCGTCAGGCGATCACCCGCGCCATGGCCGACCAGGCCCGCACCATCCGTATCCCGGTGCACATGGTCGAGGTCATCAACAAGCTCGCGCGCGTGCAGCGCCAGATGCTCCAGGACCTGGGCCGCGAGCCCACCCCGGAGGAGCTGGCCAAGGAACTCGACATGACCCCGGAGAAGGTCATCGAGGTCCAGAAGTACGGCCGTGAGCCCATCTCGCTGCACACCCCGCTGGGTGAGGACGGTGACAGCGAGTTCGGTGACCTCATCGAGGACTCCGAGGCCGTGGTCCCGGCCGACGCGGTCAGCTTCACGCTCCTCCAGGAGCAGCTGCACTCCGTCCTCGACACCCTGTCCGAGCGCGAGGCGGGCGTCGTCTCCATGCGGTTCGGTCTCACCGACGGTCAGCCGAAGACCCTCGACGAGATCGGCAAGGTGTACGGCGTGACGCGCGAGCGCATCCGCCAGATCGAGTCCAAGACCATGTCCAAGCTGCGCCACCCGTCCCGTTCGCAGGTGCTGCGCGACTACCTCGACTAGGTCGTAGCCGTACGAAGCCGAAGGCCCGGTCTCCCGCGAGGGGGCCGGGCCTTCGGCTTGGGCGCGAGGGTGCGGGCTGCCGCGCTCTGGATGACTCTGGGTGTCCATCAGTCACTCCAGAGTGAGGAGCGCGCATGCGTCGTCCCCTTGTCCGGGCCTTGGCCCGGCCGTTGATCCTGGCGGCCGCGGCGGTGGCCATACCCATGGGCTCCGCCGCCCCGGCAGCCTCCGACGGTGTTGTCGTGGGCGGCTACCCGGTCGATGTCTCCGAGAGCCCGTGGACGGTCGCGCTGTCCAGTCGTGACCGGTTCGGAGGTATGCGCTCCGGGCAGTTCTGCGGAGGCGTGGCGGTCGGACCCTCCACCGTGCTCACTGCGGCCCACTGCATGGGCGAGGACGTCCTGGGAGCACCGCCGGGGCAGCTGGCCGACCTGAAGGTCGTTGCGGGCCGCACAGACCTGTACAGGGACACCGGACAGGAGGTCTCCGTGCGTGGCGTCTGGGTGAATCCGGGCTACGACGGTGTCAGCAACGCCGGCGACTTCGCCGTGCTCACCCTCGCCCAGCCGCTTCCGGCGGCGGCGGTCATCCCCATGGCCGCCGAGGGTGATCCGGCGTACGAGGCCGGCACGGAGGCCGTGGTCTACGGCTGGGGCGACAGCACCGGCTTCGGTGCGTACGCCCACAGTCTGCGAGCGGCTCGTGTGCATGTGCTGTCCGACGCGTCCTGCGAGCGGGCCTACCCGGGCACCTCGGACGGCACCTACGACGCGCGGAGCATGGTGTGCGCCGGGGAGGAGCGGGGCGGCCGGGATGCCTGCCAGGGGGACAGCGGCGGGCCGCTGGTCGCACAGGGTCGACTCATCGGGCTCGTGTCGTGGGGAAGCGGTTGTGGACGGCCGGGAAATCCCGGTGTCTACACGCGGGTGTCCGACGCCGTGAAGACGCTCGGCTGGTTGCGGGCGCTCGGGGGCCCCACAAGGCTCCCTGAGGGCGCCTGAGCGAGCCCCGCCCTCGTGGCCGGTCTTCGAGTCACGAGAGCGGGCGGCCGCCCCTGAAGCAGGGGCGGCCGCCCGTATACCGGCCTGTGCCGGTCATGGCTCGTCGTGGACGCGCAGATCAGCGCTCTTCTTCCGGGGTAGAGGCCGGAACGGTCGTCAGCCGCTCTGTCTCGTCCTGTATCTCAGCGGCGATCTTCTTGAGTTCCGGCTCGAACTTGCGGCCGTGGTGGGCGCAGAAGAGCAGTTCTCCGCCGCTGAGCAGCACGACGCGTACGTACGCCTGGGCGCCGCAGCGGTCGCAGCGGTCCGCGGCTGTCAGCGGGCTCGCGGGGGTCAGAACAGTAGTCACGTCGCCTCTTCTCTAGCTCGACGAGCTGTCGTACCAGGGTCAACATCCAACCAGCCCCAAAACGTTCCCGCTCGTGGCTTGTCCTCGAAAAAATCTTTCCGAGGTGGCCGTCTGCTGCCGGTTTGGCGGCGAATGTGCCGTATTGCGTGGTCTGTAGTGCTTACGGTTTCGCGCTGTCGGTCATGGTTCGATCCTCCCGGCTGGGTTGCCGGTTTGTTCATGAGGACGTGCCCGGAGCCTAAATGGTTCATGCCCCGAAGGGAACGTGATATGTACTTCACTCAATCGAGGGATCGAACAAGTATGCGACGCTGGACTAGTCTGCGTTTCAGACGAGGGTGGCGTTACAACGGCTCTACCAGGCCTCGGTACCCTCTTGGCGGCAACCCAAGCCGCGCCCTTACCCAGAAGGGCCCCAAGTGAAATTCAGCGAGGAGCGAACCGCGTGACCGCCGAAACGTCCGTGCCGTCCACAGCGCTGCTGGCAGGAGCAGACCGGGACGGTTCCAACTACACCGCGCGGCACCTGCTCGTCCTCGAGGGGCTAGAGGCCGTGCGGAAGCGCCCGGGTATGTACATCGGCTCGACCGACAGCCGTGGTCTGATGCACTGCCTGTGGGAAATCATCGACAACTCCGTCGACGAGGCCCTGGGCGGCTATTGCGACCACATCGAGGTGATCCTCCACGACGACGCCTCGGTCGAGGTCCGTGACAACGGCCGTGGCATCCCGGTCGACGTCGAGCCCAAGACGGGTCTGTCCGGCGTCGAGGTCGTCATGACCAAGCTGCACGCCGGCGGCAAGTTCGGCGGCGGCTCCTACGCCGCCTCCGGCGGTCTGCACGGCGTCGGAGCCTCCGTGGTCAACGCTCTGTCCGCCCGCCTCGACGTCGAGGTGGACCGAGGCGGCCACACGCACGCGATCAGCTTCCGCCGCGGTGTTCCGGGCGCCTTCGCCGCGGACGGCCCCGACTCCAAGTTCGAGACGGGCGGCCTGCGGAAGATCAAGAGGGTCGCCAAGAACCGGACCGGCACGCGCGTGCGCTACTGGGCCGACCGCCAGATCTTCCTCAAGGACGCCAAGCTCTCCCTCGAGAACCTCCATCAGCGCGCCCGCCAGACCGCCTTCCTGGTGCCCGGCCTGACCATCGTCGTCCGCGACGAGTACGGCCTCGGCCAGGGCGGCAGCAAGGGCGAGGAGTCCTTCCGTTTCGACGGTGGCATCAGCGAGTTCTGCGAGTACCTGGCCACCGACAAGCCCGTCTGCGACGTCCTCCGCTTCACCGGACAGGGCACCTTCAAGGAGACCGTCCCGGTCCTGGACGAGCACGGGCAGATGACTCCGACGGAGGTCACCCGTGAGCTCGGCGTCGACGTGGCGCTGCGCTGGGGCACGGGCTACGACGTCAACCTCAAGTCGTTCGTCAACATCATCGCCACGCCCAAGGGCGGCACTCATGTCGCGGGCTTCGAGCAGGCGGTCGCCAAGACGATGAACGAGGTGCTGCGCGCCAAGAAGCTGCTGCGCGTCGCCGAGGACGACATCGTGAAGGACGACGCTCTGGAGGGACTGACCGCCGTCGTCACGGTGCGTCTCGCCGAGCCCCAGTTCGAGGGCCAGACCAAGGAGGTCCTCGGCACCTCGGCGGCCCGGCGTATCGTGAACACCGTGATCGCCAGGGAACTCAAGGCGTTCCTGACCTCCGCCAAGCGCGATGCCGCAGCTCAGGCGCGGGTCGTCATGGAGAAGGCGGTCGCCGCCGCACGCACGCGTATCGCGGCCCGGCAGCACAAGGACGCGCAGCGCCGCAAGACGGCTCTGGAGTCCTCGTCCCTGCCCGCCAAGCTCGCCGACTGCCGCAGCGACGACGTCGAGCGCAGCGAGCTGTTCATCGTCGAGGGAGACTCCGCGCTCGGTACGGCCAAGCTCGCCCGGAACTCCGAGTTCCAGGCACTGCTGCCGATCCGGGGCAAGATCCTCAACGTCCAGAAGTCGTCCGTCACCGACATGCTCAAGAACGCCGAGTGCGGCGCGATCATCCAGGTCATAGGAGCGGGCTCCGGGCGCACCTTCGACATCGACGCGGCCCGCTACGGCAAGATCATCATGATGACCGACGCCGATGTGGACGGCTCCCACATCCGGACGCTGCTCCTGACGCTGTTCCACCGCTACATGCGGCCCATGGTCGAGGCCGGGCGGGTCTTCGCCGCGGTCCCGCCCCTGCACCGCATCGAGCTCATCCAGCCCAAGAAGGGCCAGGACAAGTACGTGTACACGTACTCGGACCGCGAGCTGCGCGACAAGCTGATGGAGTTCCAGAGCAAGAACATCCGGTACAAGGACTCCATCCAGCGCTACAAGGGTCTCGGTGAGATGGACGCCGACCAGCTGGCCGAGACGACGATGGACCCGCGCCACCGCACCCTGCGCCGCATCAACCTCTCCGACCTGGAGGCGGCCGAGCAGGTGTTCGATCTGCTCATGGGCAATGACGTGGCACCGCGCAAGGAGTTCATCTCCAGCTCGGCGGCGACGCTGGACCGGTCCCGTATCGACGCGTAGGCGCCGCGTTCGGTCCGGCCGGGTCGCAGGTGGATCCGGCCGGATCCCGTACGGGTCCGTTCGTTCTCGGGCAGGTCCGGCTTGGTCTCGTGCACGTCAGGCCGGTTGCCGGGCAGGCCCGGCTGAGGGTTCTCCACCCGTGGGTGGAGAAGCCCGGTTTCCGGAGATCCACCCATGATCCACCCTCGCTCCGATCTGTGGACCGGCCCGTTTCCGTAGCGTCGAAGGCGTCGGCAGCTCTCGCTGCCGGCCTCCCCTTCCCGCTCACGGAGGCTGTGATGTCCGGGCTCGTCAACGCACTGGTGATCGTGGCGGTGGCCGCACTGGTGATCGCGCGGCAGTTCCGCGCAAGCCGCATCGACACGGACCGGCGATGGTGGCTCCTGCCGGGAATCCTGGCCGTCGTGGCGCTGCGCGAACCCGATCTGCTCGGTACCCGTCACCACACCGAATCGGCACTGGTACTCGGCGCCGAACTGATCGTCGCCCTGGTCATGGGAGCCGCATGGGCCTGGACCACCCGCATCTGGATGGAGCCGGACGGCGCCGTGTGGAGCAAGAGCACCAAAGCGAGCGTGGCCGTGTGGGGAGCCGGCATCGGTCTGCGGCTGGGCCTCTTCGGGGTCGGCGCCCTGTTGGGCATCCACCAGGACAGTGCGGCCCTGATGCTGGGACTCGCGGTCACCTTGCTGGTCCGCTCCGGGATCCTGATCTGGCGCGTGCGGTCTCTGGACCAGGCTCCCGCCTGCACCACGGCGTACGGTGACCCCGTGCCCCTGTTCCCGTGGAAGGAGCGCGTGTGACGGGCAACGTCTGGACACGCTGGCCCTCACGGGAGGCGCTGGGCCCCAGAGGGGTATCGCGCCCCAGGAGGCTGCTGGCCTGGGCCGTAAGGCTGCTGGTCGTGGGCGCCCTGGTGTGGAGCGCCCTCCACGACAGCCGCATCCAGGGGTGGGTCGCGGTCGCCGGCGTCGGCGGCGTTCTTGTGGCAGGTGGCCTGGCGTGGGCCTTGTTCCGGACCACGCTCGAGCACCGGCTGTGGCCGTCCTTGGCCCTTCTCCTCCTGCTCCTGGGGCTGGCGGCCGGCGCCGAGGCCGCGGACTTCCGCTCCCCGGCCGCGGTCCTGTGGTGCGGTTGCGCCATCGCGGCACTCGAACGACTTCCTCTGGGCGCGGCGCTGCCGGCGGCCTCGGTCGCGTTCGCCGCCTTCGCCGTGGTCAACGACGACTCGGGGATGACCTCGGCCACCGCCGTCGCGGGCATGGCCCTCGCCGGATACGCACTGCGTCTCGACGCCGAAGCCAGAGGCACCACACAGCGACTGCTCACCCAGGAGCGGGCCGCGCGCGCGGCCGAGGCCGAGTCGGCCGCACTCGCCGAGCGGGCCCGTATCGCCCGGGAGATCCACGACGTCCTGGCCCACAGTCTCTCGGCGCAGCTCGTGCACCTGGAGGCGGCCCGGCTGCTGATCGAGCGGGGCGCGGACCGCGAGCAGATTCTCGACCGCGTGGTGGCGGCACGGGGGATGGCCCGCGACGGCCTCGAGGAGACCAGGCAGTCGCTCTCCGCGTTGCGCGGTGAACTGACGCCGCTGGAGGACTTCCTGACGGATCTCGTCCGCACCTCCGACGGTGCCGAGGTCACCGTGGGCGGTGAGCGCAGACCACTGCCGGTCGAGGCGTCGCAGGCCGTGCGCCGGGTCGCTCAGGAAGCCTTGACGAACGCTCGCAAGCACGCACCGGGTGCCAAGGTCCGTGTCCGGCTGGAGTACGGCCGGCAGGAAGTGACCCTGGACGTGCGGGACTCGGGCGGTTCGCCGGGCGAACTCGCCGAGGCCGGCGGCGGGTACGGTCTGCTGGGTATGCGGGAGCGCGCCGAACTGCTGGGTGGTTCGCTCGCTGCCGGGCCGGACGAGGAAGGATTCGTGGTGACGCTGAAGGTGCCGGTATGACGGAGGAGGCGGCGAGGAAGCCCGCCACGGTGGTGGTCGCGGACGACCAGACGGTCGTCCGGGAAGGCATCGTGATGCTGCTCGGGCTGCTGCCGGGAGTCGAGGTCGTGGGCGCCGCCGGAGACGGGGAGGAGGCCGTGCGGCTCGTCGCCGAACTCGCTCCCGACGTGGTGCTGATGGACCTGCGCATGCCTCGCTGTGACGGAGTGGAGGCGACCCGGCGCATCCGGTCCGAGTATCCCGGGACACAGGTCGTGGTCCTCACGACCTACGCGGACGACGAATCCCTCTTCCCGGCGCTGAAGGCAGGCGCACGGGGGTACCTCACCAAGGACGCGGGCGGGGACGAGATCGTACGGGCCGTGCACAGCGTGCTGTCCGGGGATGCGGGGCTGTCGCCCAGTGTCCAGCGAAGGCTGCTGGAGCGCCTGTCGGCGCCCGAACCGGAACCGGCTGCGCCCGCTGTCGTCCCCGACGGGCTCACTACGCGCGAGGCGGAGGTGCTGGTGCTGATCGCCGAGGGGCTCAGCAATCAGGAGATCGCGCGCCGGCTGAGCGTGTCCACCGCGACGGTGAAGACGCACATCAACAACATGTTCTCCAAGACGGGACTCAAGGACCGGGCCCAGGCGGTGCGTTACGCGTACGGGAAGGGGCTGGTCCGGCCGCCCGCGGGGTGAACGGCGCGTTGGTCACCTGATGGGGTGAAGTGTTCGGGGAACAATAGTCGGGGATCTTCCCGTTCTGTCCATCCTTGGGCATGCAGCCAAGCAACGGTCGTGCCCGCGCCGACGGGGACGGTCCCGATAGCGGTGCCCCCACACCACACGCGTACGAGCAACATCAGAGCCAGGGCCAGGCGTACGCCGAGGTGCCAGGGGATGTGCGCTACGAAGACCCGTGGTACGACGCGCTCGCCTCGGGCTGGGGCGAGTCGGCCATCATGGGGACGCCAGGACCCGAGGTTCCCGCGGCACGTCGGCGGGAGACCGGAACCGCGGCGGCGGCTCAGATCTACCTCGAGGTGCAGCACAGCGCGGCCTTTCAGGAGGTACGCAGCCGGTACCGGCGATTCGTGGTGCCCGCCGCCGCCGGGTTCTTCCTCTGGTACGTGGCGTACGTGGTCACCGCGACGACCGCGCCAGGACTCATGGCGCGGCCGGTGGCGGGCGCGGTGAACGTGGCACTGCTCGCCGGGCTGGGGCAGTTCCTCAGCACGTTCCTGCTCACCTGGGCCTACGCCCGGCACGCGCGGCTGCGTCGGGACCGTGCCGCGCTCGAACTGCGCTGGGACACACAGGAGCTGACCCGGGGAGCAAAGGGCGGTGCGTCGTGACCGGCAACCACCAGGCGCTGGCGTTGTTGCTGTTCAGCGCCTTCGTCGCGGTCACGTTGGGGATCACGACCTGGGTGAGCCGCGACCGCCATGGTTCGGAGGAGGAGTTCTACGTCGGCGGGCGTCTGTTCTCCCCGATGGAGAATGGTTTTGCCATCGCGGGTGACTACATGTCCGCCGCCTCCTTCCTGGGTGTCACCGGGCTCATCGCGCTGTTCGGGTACGACGGGCTGCTGTATGTGGTCGGCTTCCTCGTGGCCTGGCTGGTGGTGCTGTTCCTCGTCGCCGAACTGGTGCGCAACTGCGGGCGGTTCACGCTCGCCGATGTGGTCGCCGCGCGGATGAGCGAGCGGCCGGTGCGGATCGCGGCGGGAACCTCCTCGGTCACCGTGTCCGTGCTCTATCTGGTGGCCCAGATGGTGGGCGCCGGCAGCCTGGTCGCGCTGCTCCTCGGGAACACCGGGGAGGCGGCCCAGTCCTGGGCCGTCATCGGGGTGGGTGCGCTCATGGTGATCTACGTGTCGCTGGGAGGGATGCGGGCGACGACGTGGATCCAGATCGTCAAGGCGGTTCTGCTGTTGGCCGGCACCGTCGCGCTCACCGTCCTCGTCCTGGTGCGCTTCCACGGTGACTTCGACCAGTTGCTGCGCACGGCGGCCGCGCGCAGTGGGCACGGTGACGCGTTCCTGGCACCCGGGCTGAAGTACGGCGGGGACTGGACCGCGCGTTTCGACTTCATGAGCCTGGGGCTCGCTCTGGTGCTGGGCACGGCGGGACTGCCGCACATCCTGTCCCGCTTCTACACCGTGCCGACCGCGCAGGCCGCCCGTCGCTCCGTCGTCTGGGCGATCGGGCTGATCGGCGGCTTCTATCTGATGACGATCGTCCTCGGCTTCGGTGCGGCGGCGATCGTCGGCCCGGAGGCGGTGCGCGGCTCGAACGCGGCGGGGAACACGGCGGTTCCGCTTCTGGCACTCGATCTGGGCGGCGGCGCCGACTCCACCGGCGGAGCGGTGCTGTTCGCGGTCGTGGGAGCCATCGCCTTCGCCACGATCCTCGCCGTCGTCGCCGGAATCACGCTCGCCTCCTCCGCGTCGGTGGCGCACGACCTGTATGCCTCCCTGCGCCGACGGCAGGCCAAACCCCGCAGCGAGGTCGCGGTGGCGCGGGTCGCCGCCGTGGGCGTCGGCGTGGTCGCGATCGCGCTCGGCCTGCTGGCCCGCGATCTCAACGTCGCCTTCCTGGTCGGGCTCGCCTTCGCCGTCGCGGCGTCCGCGAACCTGCCGGTCCTGATGTACTCGCTGTTCTGGCGGGGCTTCACCACGCGGGGCGCCGTGTGGGCGGTGTACGGCGGGCTCGTGCCGGCCCTGGCGCTCGTCGTGCTGTCCCCGGTGGTCTCCGGCAGCCCCGAGTCGCTCTTCCCGACCGTGGACTTCCAGTACTTCCCGCTGCAGAACCCCGGCCTGGTCTCGATTCCGCTGGGCTTCCTGGCGGGCTGGCTCGGTACGGTGACCTCGGCCGAGGTCGCGGACGAGGCCAAGCACGCGGAGACCGAGGTGCGGTCACTGACCGGGGCGGGAGCCGCGTGACGGGCGACGCCTCACCGCCGTGCCGCTTCGGAGCCCTGGCGCGCGTTACGGCGCCACCCAGGCGTACCGGTGCTCCGGGCGGCCCGTGTCGCCGTACTTGAGGGAGAGATGCAGGCGTCCGGCCTGTTCCAGGTGGCGGAGGTAGCGCTGGGCGGTGGAGCGGCTCAGGCCGGTCTCGGCGGCGACCTCGTGGGCCGACAGAGGGTGGTTCGCGCGGTGCAGAACGTCGCAGATCAGGTCCGTGGTCGGTTCCGAGTGGCCGCTCGGCAGGCCGGGCGAGGACGGCGCGGGCCCGGTGCGCAGGGCGCCGAAGATCCGGTCGACCTGCTCCTGGCCGGCGATCCCGTGCCCACCGACCCGGTCCACCGTGCGGCGCAGGGCGGCGTACGAGTCTAGGCGGGTGCGCAGAGCGGCGAAGGTGAACGGTTTGACCAGGTAGTGCAGGGCGCCCAGGCGCATCGCGGTCTGGACCGTCGTGACGTCACCGGCCGCCGTGATCATGATGACGTCGGTGCCATGGCCCTGCTCACGCATGCGGTGGATGAGCTGGAGGCCGGTCTGGTCGGGCAGGTAGTGGTCGAGCAGCACCAGGTCGATGGTTCCGCGCTCGATGGTTCCCAGCGCCTGGGCGGCACTGTGCGCGCGGGCGGCCACCCGGAAACCGGGAACCTTTCCCACGTACTTGGCGTTGATCTCGGCGACACGGAAGTCGTCGTCCACCACCAGGACGTCAATCATCGGGCCTCTCTCCGTCAAGGCCAGGCGGGCGTTGAGCCCGTGTTTCGGCTTCGCTGTTCTAGCGCGAGCAAAACGAGCACAACAGGCTACTGCAGGCAAAAGAAGCGCATGCGCCCAGAAGGCTGATGCCGCGTCCCGGGTCGCCTCTACCGTCCCCGGCCATGAGCGCACACACCAGCCCCGCCATCGAGCTGCGGGGCGCGAGCAAGGTCTTCAGGACCCCGTCGGGGGCCCCGCACACCGCCCTGCGGGAACTCGACCTCACGGTCGGGCGTGGCGAGTTCGTGGCCGTCGTCGGCCCGACCGGCTGCGGCAAGTCGACCACGCTGACCCTGGTCAGCGGTCTGGAAGAGCCCACCCAGGGCGAGGTGATGGTCGCCGGGCAGCCCGTGCGTGGCGTCGGTGACAAGGTCGGCTTCGTCTTCCAGCAGGACGCCACCTTTCCCTGGCGTACGGTCCTGTCCAACGTCATGGCCGGGCCCCGCTTTCGCGGTGTGCCCAAGGCGGAGGCGAAACGGAAGGCACGCGAGTGGCTGGCCCGGGTCGGGCTCACCGCCTTCGAGGACCGCTACCCGCATCAGCTCTCCGGCGGTCAGCGCAAGCGCGTGGCCCTCGCCGCGACCTTCGTGAACGATCCCGAGATCCTCCTCATGGACGAGCCGTTCTCGGCGCTCGACGTGCAGACCAGGGCACTGATGTCGGACGAGCTCCTCGAGCTGTGGGAGGGCACGGGCGCGTCCGTCGTCTTCGTCACCCACGACCTGGAGGAGTCCATCGCGCTGGCCGACAAGGTCGTCGTGATGACCGCCGGCCCCGCCACCGTGAAGCAGGTCTTCGACATCGACCTGCCGAGGCCGCGCAAGGTCGAGTCGGTGCGGCTGGAGCCGCGGTTCATCGAGATCTACCGCGAGATCTGGGAATCCCTCGGCGAAGAGGTCCGCATCACCCGCGAGAGAGGTGCCGCCCATGTCGCCTGAAGTTCTCAGCACCCCGGTCGTCGACACGGTCAAGGTGCCGGACCGCGCCCGCTCACGCGCGCGTGCCGCTCGCAGACGCAAGGCCGTGGTGACGGCGTCGCGTGTCCTGCTGCTGGTGGCCGTGCTCGCCCTGTGGGAGGCGTTCTCCCGGGCCAAGGTCATCGATCCCTTCAACTTCTCGATGCCTTCCAAGATCTGGGACCAGATCTGGACCTGGGTGACGCACGGGACCGCGCTCGGCTCTCTGGGCGAGCAGATCTGGTACACGCTCTACGAGGCCCTGCTCGGCTGGGTCATCGGTGTGGTCGCCGGTGTCGTGTGCGGCATCGCACTGGGGCGGATCACCTTCCTCGCCGACATCCTTGGTCCATACATCAAGGTGCTCAACTCCATACCCAGGATCGTGCTGGCCCCGATCTTCGTGATCTGGTTCGGCCTCGGCCCGGCCTCCAAGGTCGCCTCGGCCGTCGTCCTGGTGTTCTTCCCGGTCTTCTTCAACGCCTTCCAGGGCGCCCGCGAGGTGGACCGCAACCTCGTCGCCAACGCCCGCATCCTCGGCGCGAGCGACCGCAGGGTGACGCTCCAGGTGGTCGTCCCGTCCGCCACCTCCTGGATCTTCACCAGCCTCCATGTGAGCTTCGGCTTCGCCCTGATCGGCGCCATCGTCGGTGAGTACATCGGGGCGACCAAGGGGATCGGACTGCTCGTCGCGCAGTCGCAGGGCACGTTCAACGCGGCGGGTGTGTACGCCGCGATGGTCATCCTCGCCGTCGTCGCACTCGTCGCGGAGGGGCTGCTGACCTTCGCCGAGCGCCGCATCTTCCGGTGGAAGCCGTCGGGCTCCGACAGCTGACCCGTCGTTCGACGATCCACCGATGAGCCGTTCCCGCGAAAGGGCCCTCGGGACCTTCCTCGGACACTTCCTCGCACTCCCCTCACTGCTGCCCCACCCCCGCATCGCCCTCTCACAAGGACGTGAACCCGCCATGCGCACAACCGCCAGATACACGGCCCTGGCCGCCGCCGGCCTGCTCGCCCTCTCCTCGCTCACCGCCTGTGCCAACGACGCGGCGAGCACCGCGTCCACGGGCTCCGGTGGCAAGGGAGACGGCAAGGGCACCAAGGTCAAGATCATGGTCGGTGGCCTGGACAAGGTCATCTACCTGCCCGCCATGCTCACCCAGCGTCTGGGCTACTTCGACGCCGAGGGGCTGGACGTCGAGATGCTGAGCGAGCCGGCCGGTGTCCAGGCCGAGACGGCGCTCGTCTCGGGCCAGGTGCAGGGAGCCGTCGGCTTCTACGACCACACCCTCGACCTGCAGGTGAAGGGCAAGGAGGTGGAGTCCGTCGTGCAGTTCTCGCACGCGCCCGGCGAGGTGGAGATCGTCTCCACCAAGGCGGAGGGTGACATCACCTCGCCCGAGGACTTCAAGGGCAAGAAACTCGGCGTCACGGGCCTCGGCTCCTCGACCGACTTCCTCACCAAGTACCTCGCGGTCAAGAACGGCGTGAAGGTCAGCGAGTTCACCCCCGTCGCCGTTGGCGCGGGGCCGACCTTCATCGCCGCGCTCCAGCAGGGCGCCATCGACGG
The DNA here is from genome assembly GCF_045041255.1 of Streptomyces sp. NBC_00080. Classification (NCBI taxonomy): domain Bacteria; kingdom Bacillati; phylum Actinomycetota; class Actinomycetes; order Kitasatosporales; family Streptomycetaceae; genus Streptomyces; species Streptomyces sp. NBC_00080. The sequence goes on along the minus strand of NZ_CP108235.1, from coordinate 2,602,682 downwards.
CGGTATGACGACCGACCCGACCGTGGCGACGATCCTCGACAAGAAGGCCGGCAAGGTCCTGCTCGACATGCGCACCCCGCAGGGCTCCGAGGACGCGCTCGGCGGGCCGTATCCCTCGTCAAGCCTGTACATGCAGACGGACTGGGTCAACAGTCACAAGGACACCGTCCAGAAGTTGGCCAATGCATTCGTCAAGACGCTCAAGTGGATGTCCACCCACAGCGCGGCCGAGATCGCCGAGAAGATGCCGACGGACTACTCCCAAGGGAACAAGCTGCTGTACTCGGTGGCCATCAAGAACACGCTGCCGATGTTCACCAAGGACGGCGTGATGCCCAAGAACGGCCCCGAGACCGTCGAAAAGGTCCTCAAGGCCTTCAACCCCAACATCCAGAACGCCGACGTGGACCTGAGCAAGACCTACACGACCGAGTTCGTCGAGAAGGCGGTGGGCTGACGGTCGAGCAGGGGGCGGGCCGGGATCCGTATCCCAGGAGGGCCACGGTTCCTTCCCCCGCCCCCTGGGACCGTGCCCTTCAGGCGCGGGTCGCCCACACGTAACGGTGTTCCGGGCGGCCCGCGTCGCCGTACTTCAGGGTCAGCCGGGCCCGCCCCGTGCGCTCCAGGAGCTTCAGGTAGCGCTGGGCGGTCTGGCGGCTCACCCCGGTCCGGTCGGCGATCTCCTGGGCCGACAGGGGCCCTTCGGCGTTCATCAGGGACTGGCGTACGAGTTCGGCGGTGGTGGGGGAGTGACCCTTGGGCAGACCGGGCTCCGAGGAGGCCGACAGCGCGCCGAAGATGCGGTCGACGTCGGCCTGTTCGGCCTCCCCGCCGCCGTCGAGCGTCCGGCGCAGCTCGGCGTACGCCTCCAGCTTGGCGCGCAGACCCGCGAAGGCGAACGGCTTCACCAGGTACTGAAGGGCACCCTGGCGCATGGCCGCCTGCACCGTCGTGACGTCCCGCGCGGCGGTCACCATGATCACGTCGGTCTGATGGCCGCGCCGGCGCATCTCCTGGACGACCTCGAGGCCCGTCTCGTCGGGCAGGTAGTGGTCCAGCAGGACGAGGTCCAGACGGGGCAGCAGCTCCAGCTGACGGAGCGCGTCGGCCGCGCTGTGGGCCTCGCCGGCGACGTGGAAGCCCGGGACCTTCCCGACGTAGGCGGAGTTGACCTGGGCGACCCGGGTGTCGTCGTCCACGACCAGGACCTCGATCATCGCGACTCCTCCTCGGCAGTGCTCTTCGCCGGTGCCGCCAGCGCGGGTTGCAGATCGGGCTCCGTGAGTGCCTCGGGCAGGACGACGGTGAACTCGGCGCCCCCACCGTCCGCTTCGTCCACACAGGCGTGGCCGCCCTGCCGCTCGGCGAGCCTGCGCACCAGGGAGAGCCCGATCCCACGCTTGCCGTGCGCCGGGGGCTTCTTCGTGGACCAGCCCTCGGTGAAGATCAACTCGCGCTGCTCGGCCGGGATACCGGGGCCGGTGTCGCGCACCCGCAGGACCGCGGTACGGCCCTCCGTGCGCAGTTCGACCTCCACGCGCGCGTGCGGCTTGCCCGCGACTGCGTCGAGCGCGTTGTCCACGAGGTTGCCCACGACCGTGACCAGCCCGCGCGGGTCGATCAGGCTGTCGGGCAGCCGCGTGCGGTCGGAGACCCACAGGGCGACACCGCGCTCGGCCGCGACGGTCGCCTTGCCGACCAGCAGGGCGGCGAGCAGCGGGTCCTCGATCTTCTCGGTCACCTGCTCCGCGGTCGCCCGGTGATCGCCGACCACCTCCCCGACGAAGTCCACCGCGTCGTCGTACATCTCCAGTTCGAGCAGCCCCAGCAGCGTGTGCATGCGGTTGGCGTGCTCGTGGTCCTGGGCGCGCAGCGCGTCGATGAGGCCGTGCGTCGAGTCGAGTTCGCGCCCGAGCTGCTCCAGCTCGGTGCGGTCGCGCAGGGTGGCCACGGCGCCGCCGTCGTCGGTGGGCATGCGGTTGACGACCAGGACGCGCTGCCCGCGGACGGCGATCAGGTCCGTACCGGTCACCCGGCCCGCCAGGACATCGGCCGTACGTCCTTCGCCGAGCGCTTCGTCGGGCGAAGCGCCCACCTCCTCCTCCCCGATACCGAGGAGGCGCTGGGCCTCGTCGTTGAGCAGCCGGACGCGGCCGGCGCGGTCCAGGGCGACGACGCCTTCCCGGATGCCGTGCAGCATCGCCTCACGCTCGGCGAGCAGCGCCGAGATGTCCGAGAAGGCCAGGTCGCGGGTCTGTCGCTGGACCCGCCGGGAGATCAGCCAGGCGGCCAGCGCGCCCACGGCGAGGGCTCCGCCCGCGTAGGCGAACAGTCCGGGGATCGCATGGATCAGGCGGGCGCGCACGCTGTCGTACTCGATACCGACCGAGACCGCGCCGATGATCTTGTCGTCGCCGTCGCGCAGGGGCACCTTGCCGCGGGCCGAGCGGCCCAGGGTGCCGCTGTCGATCTCCATGACGTCCTTGCCCGCCAGGGCCTGGCTCGGGTCCGTCGACACATGGCCACCGACCTGCTTGGGGTCGGCGTGCGACCAGCGGGTGCCGTTCAGGTCCATCACCACGACGTACTCCGCGCCGCTGGCCTTGCGGATCCGCTCGGCCTCACGTTGCACCGGTCCGTCGACCGACGGCTGCGTGCTCCGGAGGTCCTCGGCGATCTGCGGCACAGCCGCGGTCGTCTGCGCGATGGCGAGGGCACGGCGCATCGCCTGGTCGTCCAGCTGATCGCTGAGCGGAGCGAGGAACAGCCCGGTCGCGAGCACCACGACTCCCGCGGCGATCGTCAGCTGCATGAGCAGGACCTGCGAGAACATGCGCCGGGGCATTCCGAGGCGCAGGCGGCGGGCGGGGGGAGTGGGGCTCATACCCAAGACGGTACGTGGGTGGACCGGCGCAGCCGTAGGGCTGGGTGGTGTGGATCTCTTGACCGACTCAAGAGGAAACGATTCCTTCGCGCCCGCGCCGGGTGCGGCCGCACGACGTCCGGAGGCGTGTCAGCCCACCAGGGCCGTTCCGGCCAGCTCGTGTACCGCCACCACGTCCATCCGTGCAGGTGAACCGAGGACCGAGGCGCCGCAGCTCTCCGGCCGGGCCGGCAGTGAGGCGCCCTGGTCGACGACGACCTGCCAGTGGCGTCCGTCCCGGTGCGCGACGGTCACCTCCCAGCGCGGCGCGCCGCCCGTGGTCCGGACGACGCTGAGCGCCTGCGCCGCGTCCTCTCCGGTCGCCGAGCGCACCGCCAGTTCCGCCGCCTGGCCGGGCCGCTCCCAGGCCGAACACCCGCGGCACCCGTCCACGACGATCCGGCCGTCCTGGACGCCGTGCAGGACCTCCTTGACGGCATGGGCCTCGGCGCGGCCGTACGCGTACCCGTACGGCAGGACGAGCAGGGTGGGGGAGAAGCGATGACCCCCCAGATGGGTGACCTCCCAGGCGCCCCGCACCCCCGAGGCGGCGAGCTCGGCGGCCAGCGGACGGCCGAGGAGCGCGCAGCAGCGGTCACGCTTGCCGTTGGTGCAGACGAGGGCGAGCGGGTCGCCCGTGTGGGGCCCTCCCCGCAGCGCGGTGTCGAAGGTGCGGTGGTCGCCCCTGCCGAGCGCGGCGAAGTCGAGGTCCAGCAGCTGCCGCGGATCGTGGGTGGTGGCGCTGCGCAGCCACACACTTCCGGGGACGGTGTGGGCCGCGTACACCTGGCGCAGGGGCGCTGCGCCGAAATCCGCGTGGCGCCCGGGGCGGCGGATGAGCGCGACGCGTACGCCCGTGTTCCGCGCGGCGGCATCCAGGGCGCGGCCCAGGGCCGGGTCCAGGTGGCTCGACACCAGCGCTTTGGCACCCCAGGGGCCGGGCTGTTCCAGGAGGAGCCAGGTCGTTGCCGTGGCCGCGGTTCCGGAAATGGGCTCGTCGAGATCCCGCGAGACGGTTGCGCACGTACTCACAGAGGTGAGCCTAACCTGACTTCCCGGAGCGCGACTTCCGGACGGTGCATCTGCTCGGCCGTGCGGGTACGCGTGCGCGTGCGGCCGAGGGACGGGGCAGCCTGGCCCGCCCGGGCGTCGCCCCTGGTCGCAGTGGTGCCGACCGCCCGAGTGGCGTGGCGCCCGGAACGGTGACGCGGGCCCGCTCACGACGGCTTCCGCGTTTTCCTACTCCGGCAGCGGCTGGGGCGGTTTCGGCCCCACGTAGTGTCCGCTCGGACGCATCCGCAGGGGACGCTCGCCGTACTCCTCCAGGGCGTGGGCGATCCAGCCCGCCGTACGGGCGACGGCGAAGATCGTCTCGCTGGCCGAGGACTCCATTCCGCAGGACGCGGTGAGGACGGCGAGCGCCAGGTCCACGTTGGCGTGCAGCGGTGCGTGGCGCGCGGTCGTGGCCACGATGTCCCGGGCCGCGGCGAGGGCCGGCCCGGCAGCGGGAATCTCCTCCAAGAGCGCGAACAGGGCACGCGCGCGGGGGTCCTCGCCGGGGTAGAGCCGGTGACCGAGACCCGGAATGCGGCGGCCCGCGCGCAGCTCCTCGGCGATCACCGGGGCTGCACTGCCGATGTCCAGCACCTCGAGCAGCATGCGGTGGGCCAGGCCCCCGGCCGCGCCGTGCAGCGGCCCCTCGAGCACTCCGAGCCCGGCGGAGACGGCCGCGTAGGCGTGCGCACGGGCCGAGGCGGCGACGCGCACCGCGAGCGTCGAGGCGGCCAGGTCGTGGTCGACGAGCAGACCGAGCGCCGTGTCGAGGACGCGCAGCTGCGCCTTCTCGGCGGGCCGTCCGCTGAGTCGGCACCACAGGCGCAGGGCGAGCGGGCCTTCGTCACGGTGCGTGGGCAGCTTCGGGGGCAGGGCGGCGACGAGGGTGGGGATCAGGATGCGGGCGGTGCCGAGCACGGCGTCCTCGGACAGGTCGAACCGCAGCGGGTCCGCGGCCGCGGCTGCGACGGCGGCGACCCGCAACCGGTCGGTGGGCCCGGTGTGTTCGGGCAGCGCCTCGACGACGCGTCGGGCGGCCTCGACGGATGCCTCGGGCGCGGCGAAGGTGACGCCGGGCCGCAGCCGACCGGTCCACAGCCACTCCGCGACCTCTTCGTAGGAGTACCGGGAGGCCAGTTCGACCGCGTCGACGCCCCGGAAGTAGTAGCGGTCCTGGTCGATCAAGGTGACGCGCGTACGTACGGACAGTTCCGCCCCGGAGCCCGGACTCCCGCTGCTCTCCCGCTTGTTGCGCCGCGCGAGCGCCTCGACCTCCTTGGCGTCGAAGGTGCTGCCGCGGCCCCCGGGCGTGCGCCGGCTGCTCAGCTGGCCACGACTGACGTACGCGTACACGGTCTCGGGTTTCACGCCGAGCAGCTCGGCGGCCTCCTTGGTGCTCAGCCGTCGTTCGAGGGGGCCTGGTCCGGGTTCGTGAGCGCGCATATGGGTCACCGTATCCACAAGACACATGTATTGATTCAATCAATATTGACAGAGTTCGAGTCAAGCATGGACAGTCGAATCAAGTTCAGGGAGGAAACATGTCCGTCAACCTGTCATCAGCCTCAACCATGGACGTGCCGCGAGGGCTCGCGGGTGTCGTCGTCGCCGAGACGGAGGTCGGCGACGTCCGAGGCCGTGAGGGCTTCTACCACTACCGCCAGTACTCGGCCGTGGACCTCGCGCGCACCCGTCGCTTCGAGGACGTCTGGCACCTCCTGGTCCACGGCGAACTGCCGGACGGGCGACGGAGCGCCGCCTTCGCCGCCGAGACCGCGGCGCTGCGGGGCCTCCCCGAGGGGGTGGCCGCCGCCCTGCCCGCCCTTGCGGCAGCGGCCGGTGCGGATGCGAACCCGCTGGCCGGGATGCGGACGGCCCTGTCTCTGCTGGGCGCGGCGAAAGGCTTCCGGCCCGTGTACGACGTCGACGTGGACCGGCGCCGGGAGGACACGATCATCGCGGCCGCGGCCGTACCCACGCTGCTCACCGCGCTGTACCGGCTGGGGCACGGCCTCGCTCCCGTCGAGCCGCGCGAGGACCTGCCGTACGCGGCGAACTACCTCTACATGTTGACCGGAGTCGAGCCCGATCCGGAGCGGGCCCGGGCCGTCGAGCAATACTTGATCTCCACCATTGATCACGGCTTCAACGCATCAACCTTCACGGCCAGGGTCATCGCCTCGACCGGCGCGGATGTGGCGGCGTGCCTCGTGGGGGCGGTGGGCGCCCTGTCGGGGCCGCTGCACGGTGGCGCGCCCAGCCGGGCCCTGGACACTCTGGACGCGATCGGCACTCCCGATCGCATCGATCCCTGGATCAGGGAGCGGGTCCTCGTCGGCGAGCGCATCATGGGCTTCGGTCACGCCGTCTACCGCACGGAGGACCCGCGTTCGCGCATGCTCCGCGAGATCGCCCGGCGATTCGGAGGCCCGCGCGTCGAGTTCGCCGTGGAGGTGGAGCGGCGCGTCGAGGCGATCCTCGCCGAGCTGAAGCCCGGCCGGGAGCTGCACACGAACGTGGAGTTCTACGCAGGCGTGGTCATGGAGCTCTGCGGACTGCCCCGCGAGATGTTCACCCCGACGTTCGCGGCGGCACGGGTGGTGGGCTGGAGCGCCAACATCCTGGAGCAGGCGGAGGACTCGAAGATCATCCGTCCGGTCGCGCGGTATGTGGGCCCGGGGGCGCCGGTCGAGGTGCCCGCGGTGGCCTGAAACGCGCCCCGAGGGCACCCGTACGCGAGGAAGGCCCGGCATCGCGGGCGGGCCGGCCGGGCCATCCTCTCGAACTCTCGAAAGAGCCTAAAGGTCCGGAATATCAGCCTTCGCGCGAATCAGGGTCTCGCGGGTGATGACGACAATTCTCTCGTGGTCACCGCGTGAGGCATCGGACGGGAGATCCGGGTCCAGTGAATCCGTGGCATCCGTGCCGATAACGGCGAAATTACCATCGGCAAGTTCGAAAATATCGGGGCAATTGGCTCCGCTCACGCTTCCCCGAGCGCGCGGAGATGCACCGATCCGACGGATGATCTGACTCACTGTTGCTTCCTTGGGTCCGTTGGTTTGCGCACGACGACTGCGCGGTGCAAGACGGGCCCTGTGGGGTCGCTCGTCATCCGGCGGCGTAGGCGACGGTCTGGTGGGGTCCTCTACGCGATCAAGCGCGAGTCAACTCCCTGACGCCCCACCTAACTCCCGACTTGACCTTTTCGTAATGGGCCGAGGGTGTGATTCCGCAGGAGGGGGTGCGAGCCCCGGAGTGTGAGCCCTCGGCTGCCGGAGTGCGCCGACGGGCGGTGGAAGTTCACGAGTTCGGCGGCTCGCCCACCACCCACCATTCGTCGGCGTCCGACTCCTCGAGTTGCGTCAGGAGTTCGTCCACCATACGGCCGAGTTCTGCTTCGTCCGAACCATCGGCAATGGTCGCCCGCTGGTGTCTTGTCGCGTACCAGTACTCCCGTACCACAGGGTTCTGAAGAATGCCTCGAATGTACCCGAAGAACTCCTCGCGGGAGATGTTGCCTATCCGGTAGTAAAACAGCGCGTTCGTGTAGAGAGCGTTGGCGTAGAGGTACTGGCGCCGCTGCTTGGTGGAAACGGGCGCTTCGAAGAGGTCCAGCACTTCCGCCAGTTCGGGGTCGTCGATGGCTTTGCTCAGCAATTCCCAGTGCAGGCGCTGCTGGTTGGCCAGATTGGTGTGCTGCTGGGAGTGGGCGGTCCGTTCCAGATGTTCCAGCCGTACCCGCAGTGTCTCCAGCGCATGGCGTTGTGCCGCCATGGTGACGAGGGCGCCCGCGGCCATGCCGGCCGCCGCCGCGGCGACTGCACCGAGTCCGCGGACCCCAAACCTCTGTGTGGCCATGTCAAAAACCCCCGATCGGGCGGCCGTGCGCCGGTCGTCGGGGTGCGGGTGGACGTGACGGGGACCGGCGAGCGGTGGGCGGCGCTTGCCGTCTCCCAGAGTGCCGAGCGGCTCTGATCGGCGGGGGAGGCGGAGGGGAGGCGCACGGAGGGAAGCGAGGGTCGCACGCCCGGGCGCCTTGCCCAGGGTCTGCCCCGCGGGTGCTGCTAACAATCGTTCACTTCGCGGTCATTCCCACGGCTCGTATCCTGGGGCGGCATTCAATCCTCGTACGCGCGCCCGGGCCGCGCGCCGGTGCACGCGTAGGTTTCGGAAAGGTCGCACGTGTCGCAGAGCCGCAGTCCGCAGCAGATCCCGGTCGTCGTACTCGCCGGATTCCTCGGTTCCGGCAAGACGACCCTGCTCAACCATCTCCTGCACCGCAGCGGCGGCAGCCGCATCGGGGCGATCGTCAACGACTTCGGCGCCATCGAGATCGACGCCATGGCCGTGGCCGGTGCGCTCGGCGACTCCACCGTCTCCCTCGGCAACGGCTGTCTGTGCTGCGCCGTCGACGCGGGCGAACTCGACGTGTATCTCGAACGGCTCGCCGATCCGGCCGCCGGCATCGATGTCATCGTCATCGAGGCCAGCGGTCTCGCCGAGCCCGAGGAACTCGTGCGGATGGTGCTGGCCAGTGAGCACCCCGGCATCGTCTACGGCGGGCTCGTCGAAGTCGTCGACGCCGCCGAGTTCGACGAGACCCGGACGAAGCATCCCGGGATCGACCGGCACCTCGCCCTCGCCGACCTCGTCGTGGTGAACAAGCTCGACCGTGCGCCCGACGCCGACCGGGTCCTCGGGCTCGTGCGCTCCCTCACCGACCGGGCCGCCGTCGTCCCCGCCACCTACGGCCGTGTCGACCCCGAGTTCCTCTTCGACTGCCGGCCGGGCGAGGAGCGTGTCGGGCAGCTCTCCTTCGACGACCTGCACGACCACTCCGGGGACGAGCGCGCCGACCACCTCCACAGCTCCTACGACAGCCTCTCCTTCACCTCCGAAGTACCCCTCGGCCCCCGCCGGTTGATGGAGTTCCTCGACAGCAGGCCCGAGGGGCTGTACCGCATCAAGGGGTATGTCGACCTCGGTCCGCACGACCCGGCCAACCGGTACGCCGTGCACGCCGTCGGGCGCTTTCTCCGCTTCTACCCGGAGCCCTGGCCGGCCGCCGACGCCCGCCTGACCCAGCTCGTCCTCATCGGATCCGGCATCGACGCCGCCGCCCTCGGCAAGGAACTCGAGGCGTGCAAGGACGACGCCCCACACGCCGACGAGCACGGCATGTGGGGCGTCCTGCGCTACGTTCAGGCCCCCGACGACGAGGCCTTCCAGGAGGCCGAGGCCTAGACCGGCCCGGCCACCACCGAGACCGTCTTCGTCAGCGACACGCCCGAGCCGTCACGGCGCGGGTCCATCTCCGGCAACTCGGCCGGCAGGCCGTTCTTCTGCGCCGCCTTGGCAGGGACGGGACCGGCCCAGGCCAGGGACAGGCAGTCCTCGCCCTTCAGGAACCGCTGGCAGCGCACACCGCCCGTGGCACGTCCCTTGCGCGGGTACTGGTCGAACGGGGTGAGCTTGGCGGTCGTCTGGACGGAGTCGTCCAGGGTCCCGCGCGAGCCCGCGATCGTGAAGACCACCGCGTCCACCGCGGGGTCCACGGCCGTGAAGGAGATGACCTTCGCGCCCTCGGTGAGCTTGATGCCCGCCATGCCGCCCGCCGCGCGGCCCTGCGGACGCACCTGCGAGGCCTGATAGCGCAGCAACTGGGCGTCGTCGGCGATGAAGACCAGGTCCTCCTCGCCGGTACGCAGTTCGACGGCACCGACGATCCGGTCGCCGTCCCGCAGGGTGATGACCTCCAGCTCGTCCTTGTTGGTCGGGTAGTCGGGCACGACCCGCTTGACGACACCCTGTTCCGTGCCGATGGCCAGCCCCGGGGACGACTCGTCGAGCGTGGTCAGACAGATCACCGTCTCATCGCCCTCCAGGGAGACGAACTCCGCCAGCGGGGCGCCGCCCGAGAGGTTCGGCGCGGAGGCCGTGTCCGGGAGCTGCGGCAGGTCGACGACGTTGATCCGCAGCAGGCGGCCCGAGGAGGTGACGGCGCCGATCTCCCCGCGCGCGGTGGCCGACACCGCCGAGATGATCACATCGTGCTTGGTGCGCTTGCCGTCCCCGTCCTCGGCGTCCTCGGCGTTCTCCGTGAAGGGCTCGCCGTTCGCCGTGCGGGCCAGCAGGCCGGTGGAGGACAACAGGACACGGCACGGGTCGTCCGCGACCTGGAGGGGCACGGCGGTGGCCGTGGTACCCGACGACTCCAGCAGGACCGTACGGCGCTCGGTGCCGAACTTCTTGGCCACCGAGGCCAGTTCGGCCGAGACCAGCTTGCGCAGCTCCGCGTCCGAGTCCAGGATCCGGGTCAGCTCGGCGATCTCCTCGTTGAGCTTCTCCTTCTCCGCCTCCAGCTCGATGCGGTCGTACTTGGTGAGCCGGCGCAGCGGGGTGTCCAGGATGTACTGGGTCTGGATCTCCGACAGCGAGAAGCGCTCCATCAGGCGCTGCTTCGCCTCCGCGCTGTTGTCGCTGGAGCGGATCAGCCGGATGACCTCGTCGATGTCGACGAGCGCCGTCAGCAGGCCCTCCACCAGGTGCAGCCGGTCGCGGCGCTTGCTGCGGCGGAACTCGCTGCGGCGGCGCACCACGGTGAAGCGGTGGTCGAGGTAGACCTCCAGGAGCTCCTTGAGGCCCAGCGTGAGCGGCTGGCCGTCGACCAGCGCCACGTTGTTGATGCCGAAGGACTCCTCCATCGGGGTCAGCTTGTACAGCTGCTCCAGGACGGCCTCCGGCACGAAGCCGTTCTTGATCTCGATGACCAGGCGCAGACCGTGCGCGCGGTCGGTGAGGTCCTTGACATCGGCGATGCCCTGGATCTTCTTCGAGCCGACCAGGTCCTTGATCTTGGCGATGACCTTCTCGGGTCCGACGGTGAAGGGCAGTTCGGTGATGACCAGGCCCTTGCGGCGGGCCGTGACGGTCTCCACCGACACCGTGGCGCGGATCTTGAACGTGCCGCGGCCGTTCTCGTAGGCGTCGCGGATGCCGGAGAGGCCGACGATCCGGCCGCCGGTCGGCAGGTCGGGGCCCGGAACGTACTTCATCAGGGCGTCCAGATCCGCGCCGGGATAGCGGATCAGATGGCGGGCGGCCGCGATGACCTCGCCCAGGTTGTGCGGCGGCATGTTGGTGGCCATGCCGACCGCGATCCCGGACGCGCCGTTGACCAGCAGGTTCGGGAAGGCGGCGGGCAGTGCCACCGGCTCCTGCTCCTGGCCGTCGTAGTTGGGCGAGAAGTCGACCGTGTCCTCGTCGATCGACTCCGTCATCAGGCTCGTCGCCTGGGCCTGGCGGCACTCGGTGTACCGCATGGCGGCCGGCGGGTCGTCGTTGCCCAGCGAGCCGAAGTTGCCGTGGCCGTCGATCAGCGGCACCCGCATGGAGAAGGGCTGGGCCATGCGCACCAGGGCGTCGTAGATCGACGCGTCGCCGTGCGGGTGCAGCTTGCCCATGACCTCGCCGACGACCCGCGCGCACTTCACGTAGCCGCGCTCCGGGCGCAGGCCCATCTCGTTCATCTGGTAGACGATGCGGCGGTGCACCGGCTTGAGGCCGTCACGGGCGTCCGGCAGGGCGCGGGAGTAGATGACCGAGTACGCGTACTCGAGGAAGGAGCCCTGCATCTCGTCGACGACGTCGATGTCGAGGATCCGCTCCTCGAACGACTCGTCGGGCGGCGGGGTCTTCGTGCTGCGGCGGGCCATCGCTGCCGGCTCCTTGCTGGGGCGTGATACGGGATCTGACGCGGACCATTGTGGACCGTGGCACTGACAGCGCGGGCGAGGACCCGGCGTCGGCCGTCCGGCCCGAACGCAGAGGCATCTCCTCCACGGCTGCCCGCAGGCTACGCGATCTCGCTCTCGGCGTATGTCGTCCGGGAACTTCGCGGACCGTCCGCACGCTTGCATACAGTGGCAGGACCGGCAGGAAAACCGCGGTTTCGACGACCGCGTCCGCGATCGGAAGGGACGTACATGCCCATGGGTCACACGGCCACAGCCCAGGCAGGCTCCGGGGGCCTGACAGCGACCGAGCACCGTCTGGCCAACGGCCTGCGCGTGGTGCTCTCGGAGGACCACCTGACCCCCGTCGCGGCGGTGTGCCTCTGGTACGACGTCGGTTCACGCCATGAAGTCAAGGGGCGTACGGGTCTTGCTCACCTTTTCGAGCACCTGATGTTCCAGGGTTCCGGCCAGGTCAAGGGCAACGGACACTTCGAGCTGGTCCAGGGGGCCGGCGGCTCGCTCAACGGCACCACCAGCTTCGAGCGCACGAACTACTTCGAGACCATGCCCACCCACCAGCTGGAGCTCGCCCTCTGGCTGGAGGCCGACCGCATGGGCTCGCTGCTCACCGCGCTGGACGACGAGTCGATGGAGAACCAGCGCGACGTCGTCAAGAACGAGCGCCGTCAGCGCTACGACAACGTCCCCTACGGCACGGCCTTCGAGAAGCTGACCGCTCTCGCCTACCCGGACGGCCACCCGTACCACCACACGCCGATCGGCTCGATGGCCGACCTGGACGCGGCGACCCTGGAGGACGCACGCGCGTTCTTCCGCACGTACTACGCGCCCAACAACGCGGTCCTTTCCGTGGTCGGTGACATCGACCCGGAGCAGACCCTCGCCTGGGTCGAGAAGTACTTCGGCTCGATCCCGGGCCACGACGGCAAGCCCGCGCCCCGTGACGGCGGGCTGCCCGACGTCATCGGCGAGCAGCTGCGCGAGATCGTCGAGGAGGAGGTGCCGGCCCGCGCGCTGATGGCCGCCTACCGGCTGCCCGAGGACGGCACGCGTGCGTGCGACGCCGCCGACCTGGCGCTCACCGTCCTCGGCGGCGGCGAGTCCTCCCGCCTCTACAACCGGCTGGTGCGCCGTGACCGTACGGCCGTCGCGGCCGGCTTCGGCCTGCTGCGGCTCGCCGGAGCGCCCTCCCTGGGCTGGCTGGACGTGAAGACGTCCGGTGACGTCGAGGTGCCCGTCATCGAGGCCGCCATCGACGAGGAGCTCGCCCGGTTCGCCGAGGAGGGCCCCACGGCCGAGGAAATGGAGCGCGCCCAGGCGCAGTTGGAGCGCGAGTGGCTCGACCGGCTCGGCACGGTCGCCGGCCGCGCCGACGAACTGTGCCGGTTCGCCGTCCTGTTCGGCGACCCGCAGCTCGCCCTCAACGCAGTCCAGCGCGTGCTGGACGTGACGCCGCAGGAGGTGCAGGAGATCGCCAAGGCCCGCCTGCGCCCCGACAACCGCGCGGTGCTCGTCTACGAGCCGACCGCCGCCGAAGCCCCCGCCGACCAGGACGAGAACGAGGAGGCGGCCCGGTGACCGAGCTCGCCACGATGGACTTCCACCCCCAGCCCAGGGCGGGCGAGGCCAAGCCGTGGGCGTTCCCGGCGCCCGAGCGCACCGCGCTGGCCAACGGCCTGACCGTGCTGCACTGCCACCGTCCCGGCCAGCAGGTCGTCGCCGTGGAGATCCTCCTCGACGCGCCCCTGGACGCCGAACCGGCCGGCCTCGACGGCGTCGCCACGATCATGGCGCGGGCCTTCTCCGAGGGCACCGACAAGCACTCCGCCGAGGAGTTCGCCGCCGAACTGGAGCGCTGCGGCGCCACCCTGGACGCGCACGCGGATCACCCCGGTGTCCGGCTGAGCCTCGAAGTGCCGGCCTCGCGCCTGTCCAAGGCCCTCGGTCTGCTCGCCGACGCCCTCAGGGCCCCCGCGTTCGCCGACAGCGAGGTCGAGCGCCTCGTCCGCAACCGCCTGGACGAGATCCCGCACGAGCTGGCCAACCCCTCCCGGCGCGCCGCCAAGGAGCTCTCCAAGGAGCTGTTCCCGGCCACCGCGCGGATGTCGCGGCCGCGCCAGGGCACCGCGGAGACGGTCGAGAAGATCGACTCCGCCGCCGTACGCGCCTTCTACGACAAGCACGTCCGTCCCGCCACGGCCACCGCCGTGGTCGTCGGCGACCTCACCGGTGTCGACCTGGCGGTGCTCCTCGGCGACACCCTGGGTGCCTGGACGGGCTCCTCGGCCCAGCCGCGGCCCGTGCCGCCGGTGACCGCCGACGACGCCGGCCGGGTCGTCATCGTGGACCGTCCGGGCGCCGTGCAGACGCAGTTGCTGATCGGCCGGATCGGTGCCGACCGGCACGACCGCGTGTGGCCCGCGCAGGTGCTCGGCACGTACTGCCTCGGTGGCACCCTCACCTCCCGGCTGGACCGTGTCCTGCGCGAGGAGAAGGGCTACACCTACGGTGTCCGCGCGTTCGGGCAGGTGCTGCGGTCCGCCCCGGACGGCTCGGGCGCCGCGATGCTCGCCATCAGCGGCTCCGTCGACACCCCGAACACCGGCCCCGCTCTGGACGACCTGTGGAAGGTGCTGCGCACCCTCGCCGCCGAGGGGCTGACCGACGCCGAGCGTGACGTCGCCGTGCAGAACCTGGTCGGTGTGGCCCCGCTGAAGTTCGAGACCGCCGCGGCCGTCGCCGGCACGCTGGCGGACCAGGTCGAGCAGCACCTGCCCGACGACTTCCAGGCCACGCTGTACCAGCAGCTCGCCGCGACCGGCACGGTGGAGGCCACCGCGGCGGCCGTGAACGCCTTCCCGGTGGACCGGCTGGTGACCGTCCTCGTCGGTGACGCGGCCCAGATCAAGGAGCCGGTCGAGGCCCTCGGCATCGGCGAGGTGAAGGTCGTGTCCGCGGAGTAGTTCCCGGCAACGGCACGCGCGTGTGGGGGCCCTGGTCGACGAAAGCGTCACCAGGGCCTCCGTATGTCCGAATTGAGGCGGAGGTTGCCCGTCTGCCCTGTGGGATGCGCTACAAAAACCGGGATCCGTTTGAGGATTGAAACCCGCGCCGCTTAGCGTCATCCGGGCTGTTCGTCAGGCAGTGCGCCGCAGCCGCGGCACCGGACAGTCATCGCCGAGTCCCCGTACGGCGCGAGCCAGGGGAGCCGGGGACCCACTTGTGAAGTCCCTGGGGTGAATCGGACGCCCGCGCGTGAACGCGAGGGGGTCCGTAGGAGACCTTCCTGCTCCGAACCCGTCAGCTAACCCGGTAGGCGAGAGGGAAGGAAAGGACACCCCCAACTTCATGGCGTTCACCTGCGCCACCGGGAAGCACCGTCGGCCCAGCCGGATGCAGCGCACCAGCGTCCGCGCGGCGGGCATCGCGGCGCTCACCACCACCGGTGTCATGGCCACGGTCGCCTCCACCCCGGCCTTCGCCGCCGAGCCCACCCCCGAGCAGACCGGGCTGATCCCCGTGGTCACCGCCGGCGAGTCCGTCGTCGAGCAGATCGACGACCAGGTCGCCGTGCAGAAGCACGCGGCCTTCGAGGAGGCCGCCCGGCAGGCCGCCGCCAAGAAGGCCGTGGAGGAGCGCGAGGCACGCGTGCGTGCCGCCCGCGAGGCCGAGCGCAAGCGCCTCAACACCTTCGTGCTGCCGATCGCCGGTTCCTACGTCTCCACCGGCTACCAGGCCAGCAGTTCGCTGTGGTCCTCCGGCAGCCACACCGGCATCGACTTCCACGCCGCGAGCGGTACCTCCGTGCACGCGGTCGGCTCCGGCACCGTGGTCGAGGCCGGCTGGGGCGGGTCGTACGGCAACCAGATCGTCATCAAGATGCACGACGGGACGTACACCCAGTACGGTCACCTGTCGTCCCTCGCGGTGTCGGTGGGCCAGACGGTCACCCCGGGCGAGCGGATCGGCCTGTCCGGCGCCACCGGCAACGTCACCGGCCCGCATCTGCACTTCGAGGCCCGCACCACCGCGGAGTACGGCTCGGACATGGATCCGGTCGCCTACCTCCGCACGCACGGCGTGAACGTCTGACGACCCACGGCGACAGATCGTCTTGCCCCGGCCCTCCCGGCCGGGGCTTTCGCCGTTTTCGAGGCCCTGCTGTCCAAAAAATATCCCTGGATTCCGGCCCGCCATCGGAAATCCCCGCCCATTGCAATAGAGTCACGGAACACACGTCAATCGTCGACGTTTCACGGGGATTAAGGCGGAGGTCCGTCATGCGTATTCCGGCGCACTCGGTGTGCACGGCCATTCGGGACGACATCGTCGCGGGTGTCTACGAGCGCGGCAGCCGCCTCACCGAGGAACTCCTCGCCCGCCGCTACGGCGTTTCCCGCGTCCCCGTCCGAGAGGCGCTGCGCACGCTGGAGGCCGAGGGCTTCGTCGTCACGCGGCGGCACGCGGGCGCGTGCGTCGCGGAGCCGACCGAGCAGGAGGCCGCGGACCTGCTGGAGATGCGCATGCTCCTGGAGCCGCTCGGCGCCTCCCGGGCCGCCCAGCGGCGCACCGAGGCCCATCTGAAGGTGCTGCGCGGCCTCGTCCGGCTGGGCCAGGAGCGGGCCAGGCGGGGCAACAGCGAGGATCTGCGCTCTCTGGGGGGCTGGTTCCACGAGACGCTCGCCCAGTCCTCCGGGAGCCAGGCCCTGACGTCGATGCTCACCCAGCTGCGCCACAAGATCGCCTGGATGTACGCGGTGGAGGCTCCGGCGAACCCCGTGGAGTCCTGGGCGGAGCACGGCGCGATCGTGGATGCGGTGGCGCGCGGCGACGGCGAGCGTGCGCGGGCGATCACGGCGCTGCACACCGAGCGCGCGACGGGCGCGCACCGGCTGCGCTTTTCCGGCGGCCCCGAGCGCGCCGACCGTGTGAGGACTTCGCAACCTCCCGTAAACATGACGGGTCTGCGGCATTAACACGAGGGCCGTATACAAAGAGGGGATAATTCGCGGGGGATTATTTCTGCTGCCCGTAAAGGGAAATGCGAAGGGCTCGCCCGATAATTCGGACGAGCCCTTCGGGGTTTAGCGGGACGGCACCTTTGGAGCGACGAACACCGCCCCCGTCAATTGAGCACCCCCGAGGGCGCGCAACCACCTCCGCGAGTGCGGCGGCGGCTCAGGCGCAAAGGGGGCGGCGCGCTCAGACGGTCTCGGGGAGCTCCTCGAGACCCTCGGCGACCAGCTTCGCCAGACGGTCGAGGGCGGCGTCCGCGCCGTCGGCCTCGGAGGCGAGGACGATCTCCTCGCCGCCCTGGGCGCCCAGGCCGAGAACGGCCAGCATGGAGGCCGCGTTGACGGGGTTGCCGTCGGCCTTGGCGATCGTCACCGGGATACCTGCGGCCGTGGCGGCCCGGACGAAGATGGAAGCGGGGCGGGCGTGAAGGCCCTCGGCCCAGCCGACGTTGACGCGGCGCTCAGCCATGTGATGCTGCCCTTCAGTGTTCAGGTTGTCTAGACCAGTGTTCCACACGTGAAGCGTGTGAGGGAGGGGTCGTGTGTCCCCTCCCGACGTGGTCGTCGGATCGCGGCCTCGATCCGACGAATGTCCTCCACAGACTGCCTCGCGCCGTTGTCGTACGCGAGCCGTACTCTGGGCCCCATGCAGAGCGCGTCGGACCGGCACGAGTACCCCGCCCACTGGGAGGCCGACGTGGTGCTGCGCGACGGCGGCACCGCGCGCATCCGCCCCATCACCGTCGATGACGCCGAGCGCCTGGTCAGCTTCTACGAGCAGGTTTCGGACGAGTCGAAGTACTACCGCTTCTTCGCGCCCTACCCGCGCCTGTCCGACAAGGACGTCCACCGCTTCACGCACCACGACTTTGTGGACCGGGTGGGACTCGCGGCCACGGTCGGCGGCGAGTTCATCGCCACCGTACGCTATGACCGCATTGGTGCCGACGGCATGGCCGCCTCGGCGCCTGCCGACGAGGCCGAGGTCGCGTTCCTCGTCCAGGACGCCCACCAGGGCAGGGGCGTCGCCTCCGCGCTGCTCGAGCACATCGCGGCCGTGGCGCGCGAGCGGGGCATCCGCCGCTTCGCGGCCGAGGTGCTCCCCGCCAACAACAAGATGATCAAGGTGTTCACGGACGCCGGTTACACCCAGAAGCGCAGCTTCGAGGACGGCGTCGTACACCTGGAGTTCGGCCTCGAACCCACCGAGCGCTCCGTCGCCGTGCAGCGTGCGCGGGAACAGCGCGCCGAGGCGCACTCCGTGGGGCGGCTGCTGGCACCCGGTTCCGTGGCCGTCGTCGGCACCGGCCGCAGCCCCGGCGGTGTCGGCCGGAGCGTCCTCGGCAACCTCCGCGAGGCGGGCTTCACCGGGCGGCTGTACGCCGTGAACAAGGCCTTCCCCGAGGACCTGAAGGAACTGGACGGTGTGCCCGCCCACCGCTCGGTGCGCGACATAGCGGCGCCCGTCGACCTCGCGGTCGTCGCCGTCCCGGCGGAGCAGGTCGTCGAAGCCGTCACCGAGTGCGGCGAGCACGGCGTGCAGGGACTCGTGGTCCTCTCCGCCGGCTACGCCGAGAGCGGCCCCGAGGGGCGGGAGCGCCAGCGCGAACTCGTCCGGCACGCACGCGCGTACGGCATGCGGATCATCGGCCCCAATGCCTTCGGAGTCATCAACACCTCCCCCCAGGTGCGGCTGAACGCCTCCCTGGCTCCGGAGATGCCGAGACCCGGCCGGATCGGCCTGTTCGCCCAGTCCGGTGCCATCGGCATCGCCCTGTTGTCCCGCCTCCACCGGCGTGGCGGCGGCGTCACCGGCGTCACCGGCGTATCGACCTTCGTCTCCTCCGGCAACCGCGCGGACGTCTCGGGCAACGACGTCCTCCAGTACTGGTACGACGACCCCGACACCGACGTCGCCCTCATGTACCTGGAATCCATCGGCAACCCGCGCAAGTTCACCCGCCTCGCGCGGCGCACGGCGGCGGCCAAGCCCCTGGTGGTCGTCCAGGGCGCCGGTTCCGCCCCGCAGGGGCACGCCGTGCGGGCGACCCGGCTGCCCCACGCGACGGTGTCGGCGCTGCTGCGGCAGGCCGGCGTGATCCGCGTGGACACCATCACCGAACTGGTCGACGCGGGCCTGCTGCTCGCCCGTCAGCCGCTGCCGACGGGCCCGCGGGTGGCGATCCTCGGCAACTCCGAGTCGCTGGGCCTGCTGACGTACGACGCCTGTCTCTCGGAAGGGCTGCGTCCGCTGCCGCCGCTGGACCTGACGACCGAGGCGTCGGCCCAGGACTTCCACGCGGCGCTGGCCCGGGCGCTGGCCGACGAGACGTGCGACGCGGTGGTCGTGACGGCGATCCCTGCGATCGGGGAGAGGTCGCCCGGGGACGCGGAACTCGCGGAGGCCCTGCGGTCGGCCGCGGCGGCCGCTCCCGCCAAACCGGTGCTCGTCGTGCACGTGGAACTCGGCGGTCTCGCCATGGCGCTGTCCGCCGCGACGAGCACCGCACCGCGCGCCGAAGCGGCCCCACGCGCGCGTACCGACGTCCCCGACGGCGCGCAGCCGGTGCCCACCGCCGTCGCGGCACCCGAGGGAACGCACCTCATCCCCGCCTACCCCGCCGCCGAACGCGCCGTCCGCGCGCTCGCGGAGGCCGTCAAGTACGCCCATTGGCGGCGCGAGGCGGCCGACGCCGGCAAGGTGCCCGAGTACGAGGACATCGACGAGAAGGGCGCCGCCGAACTGATCGGCGGGCTCCTCGCGCGCGGGCAGGGCCTGACCCTCGGCACCGACGAGACGTGCGAGCTGCTCGGCCGCTACGGCATCCGCACCCGCCGGTCCATCCCGGCGCCCACCCCGGACGAGGCGGCACGGGCCGCGGCCGCCCTCGGCTACCCCGTCGCCCTCAAGGCCACCGCCCCGCACCTGCGGCACCGCGCCGACCTGGGCGGCGTACGGCTCGATGTACCCGACGAGGAGCAACTGCGCCGTTCGTACGCCGAGTTGACCGGGCTCTTCGGCAAGCCGGAGGAGATCCGCCCGGTCGTCCAGGCGATGGCACCGCGCGGGGTCGACACGGTAGTCCGCGCGGTGATCGACCCGGCGGCCGGAGCCGTACTGTCCTTCGGGCTCGCCGGGGCCGCCTCACAGCTGCTCGGAGACATGGCGCACCGGCTGGTTCCGGTCACCGACCGCGAGGCGACCTCGCTGATCCGGTCCATCCGGACCGCCCCGCTCCTCTTCGGCTGGCGCGGCTCGACACCCGTCGACACCGCCGCCCTCGAGGAACTGCTGCTGCGCGTGTCCCGGCTGGTCGACGACCACCCCGAGGTCGTCGCGGTCACCCTGGAGCCGGTCGTCGTCGCCCCGCACGGGCTGAGCGTCCTCGGCGCCTCCGTCCGCCTCGCACCCCCGCCGGCGCGCGACGACCTCGGACCGAGGACGCTGCCCACGTACTGAGCGGACCGCCCGGGAGTGCGTCGTCGGGCACGCGCGCGAGGACGTGCCTCCCGGGCAGCGGCTCACTCCGGGGAGGCGCGTCCCACGGAGCACGGACGGAGCGCGCCCCCGCCGCCGCCGACCTACCGAAGGGGTCCTGAGCGGTGCCTCGCAGTCGGTGGGTCCCCGTAGGATGGAGGGCATGGCCAAGACCAGTACGACGACCCAGGGGCTGCGCGCGGCGATCGAGCGCAGCGGCTACTACCCGGCCCTCGTGGCCGAGGCGGTGGAGGCCGCTGTGGGCGGCGAGCCGATCCGGTCGTACCTGGTCCACCAGGAGACCACGTTCGACCAGAACGAGGTGCGCCGGCATGTGACCGTGCTGGTCCTCACCGGCAACCGCTTCATCGTCAGCCACACCGACGAGCAGGCTGCCGACACCACCTCCCCGACGCCGTACGCCACGACGTCCACGGAGTCCGTGAAGCTCGGCCGGATCTCGTCCGTCGTCCTCAGCAGGGTGGTCGCCAACCCGGAGTCGTACACGCCGGGCACCCTGCCGCGCGAGATCGTGCTGACCATCGGCTGGGGCGCGGTCTCCCGTATCGACCTGGAGCCGGCCGCGTGCGGTGACCCCAACTGCGACGCCGACCACGGCTACACCGGCAGCTCCACGGCGGACGACCTCAGCCTGCGCGTGAGCGAGGCCGGCGACGGCCCGGAGACGGTCCGCCAGGCGCTCGTCTTCGCGCAGTCGCTGTCCGAGGCGACAGCGGACGTAACCCGCTGATGTCGCGCTCCGTGCCCACCCCCTTCGACTCCGCCCCCTGGGAGTTCCCCGAGCCGCTCGCGGTCGGCTCCGCGCCCGTCCCGGAGTACGGTTCCGGCTCCCTCGCCGACCTGCTGCCCACGCTGGCCGCGGGGATGGGCGTACCCGGCACGACCGCGGCGATCCCGGAGCTGACCCCGGCCGACCGCAACTGCGTCTTCCTGATCGACGGCCTCGGCTGGGAGCAGATCAAGGACCACCCCGACGAGGCGCCCTATCTCCACGCGCTGCTCGGCAGCTCGCGCGGCGGCACCGGACGTCCGCTCACCGCCGGCTACCCGGCGACCACCGCGACCTCCCTCGCCTCCGTCGGCACCGGCCTTCCCCCGGGCGCGCACGGCCTGCCCGGCTACACCGTGCGCAACCCGGCGACCGGCGCCCTGATGAACCAGCTCCGCTGGCAGCCGTGGACGGCCCCGGGCGCCTGGCAGCCGTACCCCACCGTCTTCCAACTCGCCCACGAGGCGGGTGTGCACGCCGCCCAGGTGTCGTCCCCCACCTTCCAGAACACCCCGCTGACCAAGGTCGCGCTCAGCGGCGGAACGTTTCACGGGCGGCTGACCGGCGAGGAGCGCATGGACTTCGCCGCCGAGCAACTCGCCGCCGGTGACCGCTCCCTCGTCTACACGTACTACGCGGAACTGGACGGCGCCGGGCACCGCTACGGCGTCGCCTCCGACACCTGGCGCGGTCAGCTCATGTACGTCGACCGGCTCGTCCAGCGCCTCGCCGAGCAACTCCCGCCGCGCAGCGCGCTCTACGTCACCGCCGACCACGGCATGGTCGACGTGCCCTTCGACGAGGAGCACCGCATCGACTTCGACGCGGACTGGGAGCTGCGCGCCGGGGTCGCCCTGCTGGGCGGCGAGGGCCGCGCCCGCCATGTCTACGCCGTACCGGGCGCCGAGAACGACGTCCTGACCTGCTGGCGCGAGGTGCTCGGCGAGCAGTTCTGGATCGCCTCGCGCGACGAGGCGATCTCCGCGGGCTGGTTCGGGCCGCAGGTCGACGAGCGGGTGTACGCCCGCCTCGGCGACGTGGTCGCGGCCGCCCGGGACGACGTGCTGATCATCGCCTCCGAACGGGAGCCCAAGGAGTCGGCGATGGTCGGCAACCACGGCTCGATGACCCCTGCCGAGCAGTTGGTCCCGCTGCTCGAAGTACGCTCCTGACGCCCAGAACCGTTTCTTCTCCACCTTCACCGAAAGGCGCTCAACTCCCCATGCCCGAGCTGGTTTTCTTCTCCGGAACCATGGACTGCGGGAAGTCGACGCTGGCTCTCCAGATAGAGCACAACCGCTCCTCGCGCGGTCTCCAGGGCATGATCTTCACGCGGGACGACCGCGCGGGCGAGGGCAAGCTGTCCTCCCGCCTGGGCCTGGTCACCGACGCCGTCGAGGTCGAGGACGGTCAGGACCTCTACGCCTCCCTCGTCGACCACCTCTCGCAGGGCGGCCGCGCGGACTACGTGATCGCGGACGAGGCGCAGTTCCTGGCCGAGGAGCAGATCGACCAGCTCGCGCGCGTGGTCGACGACCTGGACATCGACGTCTACGCCTTCGGGATCACGACCGACTTCCGCTCCAAGCTGTTCCCCGGCTCCCAGCGGCTGGTCGAACTCGCCGACCGCGTCGAGGTCCTCCAGGTCGAGGCCCTGTGCTGGTGCGGCGCCCGCGCCACGCACAACGCCCGCACCGTGGGCGGGGTCATGGTCGTGGAGGGCGCCCAGGTCGTCGTCGGAGACGTCGACCAGGCGGACACGGTCGGCTACGAGGTCCTGTGCAGGCGCCACCACCGCCGCCGTATGACCTCGGCGTCGGCACGGGCGGCGGCCCTGTCGCCGGACGTGCTGCCGGTGCAGCCGGTCTAGCCGCCGGCGGCTTCGGGGACCGCCCGTCGACGAGGTCCCTGGATCAGGGAGAAGCGGGCCCCCTCGGGGTCGGCCACGCCCGCCACGCGCCCGTGCTCGCTGTCCTGGGCCGGCTCGAGGACCTGCCCGCCGAGATCGACGACGAGGCCGAGCGCCGCGTCCGTGTCGGCCACCTCGAAGTACGTCGTCCAGTGCGGGCCCCGGTCCCGGGGCAGTGCGGCGCCCACCCCGTGGATACCGGCGACCGGGTGGCCGGCGACGTGCAGGGTCATGTGGTCGAAGTCGGCGGACACCACTGTCTCCTCGTAGCCGAAGACCGTCTCGTAGAACTTGCGGACGCCCGCGGCCTCGTAGGTCGTCAGCTCGTTCCAGGCGGGGGTGCCGGGCACGCCGGTGATGGTGGTGCCGACGTGGGCCGCCGCCTGCCAGACGCCGAAGACGGCGCCGGAGGGGTCGGAGCCGATGGCCAGCCGTCCGGCGTCGGAGGCGTCCAGCGGGCCGACCCCGATCGTGCCGCCGCACAGCCGGACCGTTTCGGCAGTCGTGTCCACGTCGTCCGAGGCGAAGTAGGGCGTCCAGGCGACCGGGAGGTGGCGGTCCGGGGGCAGCTGACCGATCCCGGCCACCTCGCGGCCGTCGAGCAGCGCCCGCACATAGGGGCCCAACTGCTGTGGACCGGGCTGGAACTCCCAGCCGAACAGCTCGCCGTAGAACTCCTGCGTCGCGGTCAACCCGTGCGCCATCAGACTCACCCAGCAGGGTGTACCGGGCGCGTACCGGGCGTGTGCTGCGCCGATCGGGCCGGCCGACCCACCTGCCTCGGTCATCGTCACTCTCTCCTCAGCCCCTTGCGGTGGCCGCGTCGCTTCCGCCCTCGGAGGATGCCTGATAGGGGGTTTCTCGTTGGTTTACGCGCGGTTGTCGCTGTATGTCGATCGCCTGTACGGTATGTGCTCGATCCCGCACGCCGCGTGATCGAGCCTGTCCGGCCGAGCAGAGTAGCCGGACATGAGCGATGGGGCCACCCCGTGCGCGAGGATGGTGACCATGAACGCCATCATCACCGCATCGGAACTGGCCGGCGACCTGGCGGGGGAGAACCCGCCCGTCGTCCTCGACGTCCGCTGGCAGCTCAGCGTGGCGAAGGCGGCGGGGGAGCCGCCGTTCGACGGGCGGGCCGCGTACGAGGCCGGGCATGTGCCCGGCGCGGTCTATGTCGACCTGGACCGGGAGCTCGCGGGCGCCCCGGGCGGCCGCGGCCGGCATCCGCTGCCCGACATCGCGCTGTTCGGTTCCGCGATGCGCCGGGCGGGTGTCTCGGCGGGTAGGCCGGTGGTCGTGTACGACGGCGGGCAGGGCTGGGCGGCGGCCCGCGCGTGGTGGCTGCTGCGCTGGACGGGTCACCCGGACGTGCGGGTCCTCGACGGCGGGTTGCCATCGTGGCAGGGAGAACTCTCGGACGACGTCCCCGCGCGCGTGGAGGGCGATTTCGAACCGGTGCCGGGCACCACGGGACTCCTCGACGCCGACGGGGCCGCCGCTCTCGCCGGCTCCGGAGTGCTGTTCGACGCCCGCGCGGGGGAGCGGTACCGGGGTGAGGTCGAGCCGATCGACCGGGTCGGCGGGCACATTCCGGGTGCCGTCTCCGCGCCCACGAACGACAACGTGGGTCCGGACGGCCACTTCCTGTCCGCCGAGGAGCTGAGGGACCGCTTCAAGGCGCTGGGGGCATCCGACGGCACGGAGGTCGGCGTCTACTGCGGCTCGGGCGTCTCCGGCGCCCACGAGGTGCTGGCCCTGGCGGTGGCGGGCATTCCTGCGGCCCTGTACGTCGGCTCCTGGTCGGAGTGGTCCTCGGACCCGGCCCGGCCCGTCGCGGTGGGGCCCGGCCCCCGGTAGTCCCGGCGCGCGGACACGTGGGGGAGGGCCGCACCGAACAGGTGCGGCCCTCCCCCACGTATGTACAGGTGTGCCCACCGGATTCCGTGAACCGGCCGACGCCTCGGGCGAGTTGCCCGAGGGCCGGTTACTCCTGCTTCTTCCGCCGGGTGCCGAACACGATCTCGTCCCAGCTCGGCACCGCGGCCCGGCGGCCCGGACGGACGCCGTCCGCCTCGGCCTGACGGTCGGTGGCGCCGACGAGACGGTCGCGGTGGCTGCCGACGGAACGCGGCATGAGGACGTCCGCGTAGGCGGATCCGGCGGAGGCGGCCGGCGCCGGGGGTTCCTCGGCGGCGGGCTCCTGCTCGTCGGGCTCCTCCGGGGCGGGCTCGACCGGACGTTCCGGGACGACCATGTCGCCACGGAAGCTCGGCACCGCCTCCAACAGGCTGGTCAGCGAGTCGCGTTCCCGTTCGCCGGTGCTTTCCTCGGTCGGCTCGGACGGCTGGGCCGGCAGGCTGGGCCGATCGAGCGCGCGGTCCAGCGGACGGTCGCGCGGCAGCCGTGCGATGCGCGGGACGAACGGAAAACTGGGCTCGGGAGCGGCCAGGTCGTCGGACTCGCCGATCAGCGAACGCGCCTCGTCGTCGACGGCCTGGACGAGCCGCCGGGGCGGGTCGTACGTCCAGCTCGCCGAGTGCGGCTCGCCCGCGACCAGGTAGACCAGCAGGACTTCCCAGGTGCCGTCGTCGCGACGCCACGAGTCCCACTGGACGGTGTCCTTGTCGGCGCCGCGCAGCAGCAGCCGTTCCTGGACGGCCTCGCCGAGTTGAGGTCCGGCGTTCTCGCCGGGCCGACGGACCGGAGTCTTCCGGGCCCGCTCGGCCATGAAGGCGCGCTCGGCCAGCACGGGGCCCTCGAAGCGGCGCACACGGTCGACGGGAATGCCGGCCATCTGGGCGACTTCTTCCGCGGTGGCACCGGCGCGTATACGCGCCTGGATGTCACGGGGGCGGAGATGGCTCTCCACCTCGATCTCGATCTGGCCGAGGCGGGGACGGTCGCCGCGGACGGCGGCGCGCAGACGCTCATCGATCGGAAGCGTGTACTCCGTGCTGTCCGCAGCCTTCAGCACCAGCCGTGTGCCGTCATTCGAGACGGCCACGACACGCAGTTCGGGCATGGGGACCTCCCGGGTGGTGCCTGCCGACGTCACGTGCGTCGCTGCTTCCGCTAGTCGAGTGTGGCCTGCCCGGGTGCAGCCTGCCACAACCTTGCCGAGTTGCCCGGCGTGTCGGGCACAGGCCCTGCGCCGCCGTTATGGCACGGTTACCTATTCGCCACGCTAAGTGACCAACACCGTCACCCTGTGCAACTAGCCCCCCTCAAGCGGTCCAGCGAGGCCCCGGACATCCTGGAGGGAGACCGGGCCCAGGGCTCGCAACAGTACTCCATTTGGGCCACGTGCGTGGATTGGCGCGCCATCCAACTTCGGTGGAGAGGCGGGACTTGACCGTCCGTCGCGGGCGTTTATCGATCTTGGACGTGGCGTAGTTCACGCAATCTCCCGAAAAGGAACTATCGGTTTCGTCCGTACGTCCCCTTCTCGTGCAGTTGATTGATCAAGTGCGGGAAAGGAAGGCAAGCTCCCGGTATGCGTGAAAGGCCCGAAGTCGTTGGTGAGCCGACCGCCGGGGAGGAGGTGAAAGGGAAACGGATCGACCTGAACGTGCCTCAGGTCGCCGGCAGCGCCGTGGCCGCGGTGGTGGCCGCGAAACTCGCCTCGTACTTCGGGGTCTACGGCACGATCCTCGGCGCGGGTCTGGTCAGTGTCGTCGCCACCTGTGGCGGATCGCTCTTCCAGCACTTCTTCAGGCGTACCGGCGAGCAGTTCCGCGACACGCAGGTTCGCGACCCGCAGGTGGCTGCGAAACCGAGGGTTCGCACACCGCCCGCGCCGGGTGAGTTCACCGAGGGCACCGTCCACCGCTCCCGGAACGGACGCCGCAGGCGGCCGGTGGTGGCGGCCGCGCTCGTCTTCGGGGTCGCGATGGCCGGGATCACGACGTACGAGCTGGTGTCGGGCGACAGCTTCAGCGGCGACCGGGGCACGACCGTCACCGAGGCGGTCTCGGGCGGCGGTTCCTCGTCCGGTTCCTCGTCCGGTTCCTCCGACGAGGACTCGGGCACCACCTCGCCGTCGCCTTCCGCGTCCTCCTCGCCCTCCTCCCCCTCGACCGGGGAGTCGCCTTCCTCGGACGGGACCTCCGCCCCGGACAGCGACAGCGGGGAGGACTCGGGCGACGACGCCGGAGGCGGTACGACGGCCGGGACGGCGCCGACTCCCACGACCCCGGAGGACGGCACGGGGGCCGACGACTCGGCGACCCCCGCACCCACGGAGCCCGCTACGGCCCCAGAACCCTCCGCAAGTAGTCGTTCTGGAACAGGCGATCAGGATCCAGCCGATCCCGCAGCGCCGTGAACTCGCCGAAGCGCGGATAGACACCGGCGAAGTACTCCGCGTCCCGCGTGTGCACCTTGCCCCAGTGCGGCCGTCCCTCGTGGGCGGTGAAGATACGTTCGGCGGCGGTGAAGTACCCCTGGTAGGGCGTGCCCTTGACCATGTGGACGGCGATGTAGGCGCTGTCGCGGCCGGAGGCGGTGGACAGGGCGATGTCGTCGGCCGGTGCGGTGCGCACCTCGACGGGGAAGCTGACCCGCAGGCCCGAGCGGTCGAGCATCGCCTTCAGCTCGCGCAGTGTCTCGGTCACCGCCTCGCGCGGGACGGCGTACTCCATCTCCAGGAAGCGCACCCGGCGCGGAGACGTGAAGACTTTGTAGGGGATGTCCGTGTAGGTGCGTGCGGACAGGGCCTTGCTGGACACCTGCGCGATCGTCGGGATCGTGGCGGGCACCGCCTGGCCCACCCACTGGGCCACCTGGAACACGCCGTTGGAGAGGAACTCGTCCTCGATCCAGCTCGAGACCTGGCTCACCGGCTTGCGGGGGCCCGCGCTGCGGTTGTTGCGCTTGGTGTTGGTGCTGCCGGTGTGCGGGAACCAGTAGAACTCGAAGTGCTCGTTCTCGGCCCACAGTTCGTCGAAGTCGGCGAGGACCTTGTCGAAGGGCATCGGTTCCTCCCGCGCGGTGAGCAGGAAGATCGGTTCCACGGCGAAGGTGATCGCGGTGACGATGCCGAGGGCGCCCAGGCCGATCCGGGCGGCGGCGAAGAGCGCGCGCTCCTCCTCGGTCCCCTTCTCCGAGCAGGTGAGGACCGAGCCGTCCGCCGTGACGAGTTCCAGGCCCTTGATCTGGGCGGCGATCGAGGCGGACTCACGGCCGGTGCCGTGTGTGCCGGTGCTCGTGGCCCCGGACACCGTCTGTTCCATGATGTCGCCCATGTTGGTGAGCGACAGGCCTTCGCGCGCGAGCGCCAGGTTGAGTCTCTTGAGCGGGGTGCCGGCCTCGACCGTGACGGTCATGTTGTCGCGATCAATGTTGCGGATGCCGGTCAAGAGTTGCGGGCGGATCAACACACCGTCGGTCGCCGCGATGGACGTGAAGGAGTGGCCGGTGCCGACCGCCTTCACCGTCAGCCCGTCCTCGGCGGCCCGGCGCACGGCCACGGCCAGTTCGTCGACGGAGGCGGGCGTGACCTCCCGCACGGGGCGTGCGGCGACATTGCCGCCCCAGTTACGCCACGTGCCGTTCTTCCCGCTCGCTGTCCTGCTCAACGGTGCCTCCCCGACCCGGCGCCGGCCTGCTCAGCCGGCGGTACCCCAGGAAACCGACCGCGACCGCGACGGCTCCGGACACGGCCGGAACCCCGTACCCGGCCCGTGCGCCCGCCGCGTCGATGACCCAGCCGGCGATGGAGGAGCCGAGCGCGACGCCGACCGCGAGCCCGGTGCTGATCCAGGTCATGCCCTCGGTCAGTTGTGCGCGTGGTACGTGCTCTTCGATGAGGGACATCGTGGTGATCATCGTGGGAGCGATGGCCAGACCCGCAAAGAACAGCGCCACGGCCAGAAACGGCAAGTTTCCGACCAGTAGGAGGGGGATCATACTCACGCCCATCATGAACACGCCCAGCAGCCAGCGTCGTTCCGGTGCCCCCTTGAGGTGCAACAGGCCGAAGACGAGCCCGGCCACGCAGGAACCGGCCGCGTAGAGCGCCAGGACGACACTCGCGGCGCCCTTGTGGCCCTGCTCGTCGGCGAAGGCGACGGTGACCACGTCGACCGCCCCGAAGATCGTTCCGGTCGCCACGAAGGTGGCCACCAGAACCTGGAGTCCGGGCGAGCGCAGGGCCGAACCGCCACCGCGCTGCTCGCGCGGATGCGGCGCGGGTTCGGTGGCCCGCTGGGCGGTCAGCCAGAAGACGCCGACGGCGAGGAAGCAGGCCGCCAGCAGAGGCCCCGCCTCCGGGAACCAGGCCGTGGACAGACCGATGGAGATGATCGGCCCGAAGATGAAGCAGACCTCGTCCACCACGGACTCGAAGGAGTACGCGGTGTGCAGTTGCGGCGTACCCCGGTACAGGGCCGCCCAGCGGGCCCGGATCATCGCGCCGAGGCTGGGCACGGAACCGATCCCTGCGGCGCACACGAACAGCACCCAGTCCGGCCATTCGAAGTGCGCGGCCAGCAGCAGCCCGGTCGCGGCGGCGAGCGCGACCAGCGTCGCGGGGCGCAGCACCCGGCGCTGACCGTGCACATCCACCAGCCGCGAGATCTGCGGCCCGAAGGCGGCGGCCGCCAGCGCGATGGTCGCCGACAGCGCGCCCGCCAGCCCGTAGCGCCCCGTGAGCTGGGAGACCATCGTGACCACGCCGATGCCCATCATCGACAGCGGCATCCTGCCGACGAACCCCGCGGCGGAGAAACGCTTGGAGCCGGGGGCGGCGAACAGAGCGCGGTAGGGGCTGGGCACGGGGTCTCCGGTGGGTCCGGGCACGCGCGCGTGAGGGCTCGGCGCGGCGTGAGGGAAGGCGGTTCGGCGGGGACTCGGTAAGGCATGCGGTGAGCCCGGCGAAACCGGTAAGGCGTGAATGCAGCTCATACAGCTTACGAAGTTAGGCAACCCTAACGCATCAGGGTACGGGCGACGCCCGGCCGGCACCCCGCCGTTTTCCGCCTGTCGGAGGGGGGTGGCAGGATCGACTCATGCGAGACGCGCTCGATGCCACCCCCTACGACGCCCTGCTCCTGCTCTCCTTCGGCGGCCCGGAAGGCCCGGACGACGTGGTTCCGTTCCTGGAGAACGTGACGCGCGGGCGCGGCATCCCCAAGGAACGCCTCAAGGAAGTGGGCCGGCACTACTTCCTGTTCGGCGGGGTCAGCCCCATCAACGACCAGAACCGCGCCCTGCTGGACGCCCTGCGCAAGGACTTCGCCGACCACGGCCTGGACCTGCCGATCTACTGGGGCAACCGCAACTGGGCGCCGTACCTCACGGACACCCTGCGCGAGATGGTCACCGACGGCCGTCGCCGCATCCTCGTCCTCGCCACCAGCGCCTACGCCTCGTACTCCGGCTGCCGCCAGTACCGCGAGAACCTCGCCGACGCGCTGGCCGCGCTGGAGGCCGAGGGGCTCGAGCTGCCGAAGGTCGACAAACTGCGGCACTACTTCAACCACCCCGGCTTCCTGGAGCCGATGATCGAGGGTGTGCTGCGGTCGCTGGCCGATCTCCCCGAGGACGTCAGGGACGGCGCGCACCTCGCCTTCTCGACCCACTCCATCCCGAACGCCTCCGCGGACACCTCAGGCCCGGTAGAGGACCACGGTGACGGCGGCGCGTACGTGAAGCAGCACCTGGACACCGCGCGGCTCATCGCCGACGCCGTCCGCGAGCGCACCGGCGTGGACCACCCCTGGCAGCTCGTCTACCAGTCCCGCTCCGGCGCGCCGCACATCCCCTGGCTGGAGCCCGACATCTGCGACCACCTGGAGGAGCGGCACGCGGCCGCCGTCCCGGCCGTCGTGATGGCCCCCATCGGCTTCGTCTCCGACCACATGGAGGTCCTCTACGACCTCGACACGGAGGCCACGGCCAAGGCCGCGGAGCTGGGCCTGCCGGTGCGCCGCTCGGCCACCGTCGGCGCCGACCCGCGCTTCGCCGCCGCGATCCGAGAGCTCGTCCTGGAGCGCGCCGCGGCGGAGAGCGGCATCGAGGTCACCCCGTGCGCCCTGGGGGCGCTCGGCGCGAGCCACAACCTGTGCCCGGTCGGCTGCTGCCCCGCCCGCGCCCCCAAGCCCGCCGCCGCGGGCGTCGACAGCCCCTACGCGTGAGGAGCGGCGTGACCGACCCCTTGCACACCGAACTGCTCGAGCTCGCCGAGGAGGCCGCCCGCCGGGCCGGCGAGCTGCTGCGGGACGGCCGCCCGGCCGACCTCGCGGTCGCCGCCACCAAGTCGAGCCCGATCGACGTGGTCACCGAGATGGACATCGCGGCCGAGAAACTGATCACGGGCCTCATCTCCGAACACCGGCCCGACGACGGCTTCCTCGGTGAGGAGGGCGCCTCCAGCGAGGGCAGCAGCGGCATCCGCTGGGTGATCGACCCCCTCGACGGCACGGTCAACTACCTCTACGGACTGCCCACCTGGGCCGTCTCCATCGCCGCCGAGCAGGACGGCGAGACCGTCGTCGGGGTCGTCGAGATCCCGATGCGCGGCGAGACGTACCACGCGGTGCGCGGCGGCGGGGCGTGGGGGAGCGGCGCCCGGGAGGGCGAGCGCGCCCTGTCCTGCCGTGCCGCGGCGCCCCTCGAGCAGGCCCTGGTCTCCACCGGCTTCAACTACGTCACCGAGGTCCGCGCCCACCAGGCCGACGTGGCGCAGCGGCTGATCCCGCTGCTGCGGGACATCCGGCGCAGTGGCTCGGCCGCGGTCGACCTGTGCGACGTGGCCGCGGGCCGCCTCGACGGCTACTACGAACGCGGGCTGCACCCCTGGGACCTCGCCGCGGGCGACCTGATCGCCCGGGAAGCGGGCGCGCTGACCGGTGGGCGGCCCGGAGAGCGCCCCGCACGCGACCTGACGGTCGCTGCCACCCCCGGCGTCTTCGAGCCCCTCCAGCGACTCCTGGAGGAGTTCGGCGCCTGGCACGACTGAGCCGCTCCCGCGCGCACGCGCGAAGGGGCCCCGGCGCTGGATTCGCCGGGGCCCCTCCGTGTACCTGCGAACTGCTCAGACGCTCGTCGCGCCGACCTCGACACCGTGCTCGGCGGCGAGGCGGCGCAGGTCGTCGAGCTCGGCCTGTTCCACCTCGGCGAGGAAGTCGTCGCCCTCGTCGCGAGCCCGCGTCAGGTCGGACTCGGTCGTCCTTATGCGGTGCAGAAGTCCTGCGGTGAATGCGTCCATGCTGCGCCCCCTCGTCCTGGGTCGTGGGTCGGTGGCACGGGGGTGTGCCGGTTGGGAAGGGGCGATCACGTCTGCCATAGGTGCCCAGCGCTGCCCTGCCGGGCGGCGACGGTGCCGGACACCCACGCCCGCTCTGCGGCAAACGGACCGCGGAGTACCGCATGGTGCTGCGGCACATGCAGAGCGTGATCGCGGGGTGTAAAGCCGTCCTCCCCCCGCCCTCTTCCGTGGAAACCTCAACCTCACGAGAAAATCTCGCATTCCCGGGCTTCACACCCGGCCTTCATCTTCCGCGCACCCGCCTTACCGCCGACTTATGGCCGAAAAGGGCAGGATGGAAGCCCACACTCACCGAATCCCCTGCCCGCGTGCGCTCACTGGGCGCTACGCGGGTGGACACAGGAAGGACAAGCGACGTGCGCGTACTCGTCGTCGAGGACGAGCAACTGCTCGCCGATGCGGTGGCCACCGGACTGCGCCGGGAGGCCATGGCCGTCGACGTCGTGTACGACGGTGCGGCCGCCCTGGAGCGCATCGGCGTCAACGACTACGACGTGGTCGTTCTCGACCGGGACCTTCCCCTCGTCCACGGCGACGACGTCTGCCGCAAGATCGTCGAACTCGGCATGCCCACGCGCGTGCTGATGCTCACGGCCTCCGGTGACGTCAGCGACCGCGTCGAGGGTCTGGAGATCGGCGCCGACGACTATCTCCCCAAGCCCTTCGCCTTCAGCGAGCTGATCGCACGCGTGCGTGCCCTCGGCCGGCGCACCAGCCTGCCGCTGCCGCCCGTCCTGGAGCGGGCCGGCATCAAGCTCGACCCCAACCGCCGGGAGGTCTTCCGCGACGGCAAGGAGGTCCAGCTCGCGCCCAAGGAGTTCGCCGTCCTGGAGGTGCTGATGCGCAGCGAGGGCGCGGTGGTCTCCGCGGAGCAGCTCCTCGAGAAGGCCTGGGACGAGAACACCGACCCGTTCACCAACGTCGTACGCGTGACCGTCATGACGCTCCGCCGCAAGCTGGGCGAACCTCCGGTGATCGTCACCGTCCCCGGTTCCGGCTACCGGATCTGATCCGCCGTGGCATCGACACCCGCGCCTCCCCAGGCGCCCCCGAAGCCCACCTGGGCCCCCAGGAGTCCGCAGTCCCCCTTCCCTTGGCTGCGCCCGACCATCCGCATACGGCTCACGCTGCTCTACGGCGGCATGTTCCTGATCGCCGGCATCCTGTTGCTGTCGATCATCTATCTGCTGGCCGCGCAGGCCCTGCACACCGGCAACCAGCCGTTGTTCAAGATCATCGACGTCGGGGACCTGAAAGTCTCCAGCACCGACTGTCCCGGGCTCGCGAGCGGTCAGACACTGAGCGAGTTCAACGACGCGATCAGCCAGTGCATGAACCACCAGCGCCAGGCGGCTCTGGACAACCTTCTCAGCCGCTCCCTGCTGGCCCTCCTCGGCCTCGCGGTGATCGCCTTCGCCTTCGGTTACGCCATGGCCGGCCGGGTGCTGTCCCCGCTCGGCCGGATCACCCGCACCGCACGCGCGGTGGCGGGCTCGGACCTGTCCCGCCGTATCGAGCTGGACGGGCCGGACGACGAGCTGAAGGAGCTGGCCGACACCTTCGACGACATGCTGGAGCGCCTCCAGCGGGCCTTCACGGCCCAGCAGCGCTTCGTGGGCAACGCCTCGCACGAGCTGAGGACTCCGCTGGCGATCAACCGCACGCTGCTCGAAGTGCACCTCTCCGATCCGGACGCGCCGGTGGAGCTGCAGCAGCTCGGCAAGACGCTGCTGGCCACCAACGAGCGCAGCGAGCAACTCGTCGAGGGCCTGCTGCTGCTCGCCCGCAGCGACAACCAGATCGTCGAGCGCAAGCCGGTGGACCTCGCGGAGGTCGCCGGGCAGGCCATCGATCAGGTGCACGGGGAGGCGGCGGCCAAGGGTGTGGTGATCCGCGGGGAGCAGAAACCCGCCGTCGTCCAGGGCAACGGTGTCCTGTTGGAGCGGATCGCGCTGAATCTCGTGCAGAACGCCGTACGGTACAACGTGTCCGAGGGCGGCTGGGTCGAGGTGACCACCGAGGTCCAGCACGGGCAGGCGGTCCTCGTCGTGTCGAACACCGGGCCGGTCGTGCCCGCATATGAGATCGACAATCTGTTCGAGCCCTTCCGTCGCCTGCGCACGGAGCGGACCGGCAGTGACAAGGGGGTCGGGTTGGGCCTGTCCATCGTGCGGTCCGTCGCCCGGGCGCACGGCGGCCATATCGCGGCCCAGCCGCGCGAGGGGGGTGGGCTCGTGATGCGGGTCACCTTCCCCGTCTGAGATCATGTCGCCGACACACGCGGGGATGTTCGCTTTGCGCGGAATTTTCTGGATCCCGACCTGGCTATCCCGTGTGTGATCGATCACAAGGGCGAATTTCTGGCCATCTACTCTCCGTGATCATGAATGCCGTCGTAAAGCCCGGAAAATCCGGGTTTTCGGGGGTCCTGATCACGGGAAGTACACGGTGAGACGCCTTTGAAGTGCGGCATTCGGACCGTGTACGGTCCCGATCGCCATCCAAGCCGATCACTCGTGAGGAGTTCGGTTGGGTGTCGATTGAGTAACAGACCTTGATGTGAGGCAAAATCTCCGCCTCGAGGCGGGCACAAGTCCGGCCTCTCACGCGTTACGTGCGCTGGAGACACCGCAGACACCCAGAGGGGGAGAGGCGAAATGGCTACCGATTACGACACCCCACGCAAGACCGATGACGACGTCGACTCAGACAGTCTCGAAGAGCTGAAGGCCAGGCGGAACGACAAGTCCGCTTCGGCGGTCGACGTCGACGAATTCGAGGCCGCGGAGGGGCTCGAGCTGCCCGGCGCGGACCTCTCGAACGAGGAACTGGCCGTCCGGGTGCTGCCGAAGCAGCAGGACGAGTTCACTTGCATGAGCTGCTTCCTGGTGCACCACCGCAGCCAGCTGGCCCGGGAGAAGAACGGCCAGCCGATCTGCCGCGACTGCGACTGAGGCGGGGTCGGCCGTGACTGGCTCGACCCCACCTCGGAAGCGCCGCTTCCCCCTGCGGGGAACGGACAAGGGGCCTTCCCAAGGCCCTCACGGCGTGCGTGACGACGAGCGAGGCTCATCCGGTACGGGAGCGGTCCCGGCGGGATCGGCCTCGCTCGAACCCGCGGCCGACCGGACTGACCTCCCGGTGCCGACGCGGAACGCCGCCCCCGTCGCCAAGCGACGGGCGGCGGTCATCCGGGACAAGGCGAAGGACCTGGCCCTGGAAGGCGTCCGCAAGGGCGGCAACCGCGCCAGGGCGGGGCTGGGGCACCTCGCCGACCGGATCATCGACCTTGCCCCTAGGGTCCCCGTACGGGACCTCCAGACGCTGCGCAGGCAGTTCCCCGGCCTCGGGCCCGAGCAGCTCGCGGACAAGCTCGTGTCGGGCGCGGCGAACGCCACGTCCACCGTCGGCGCGGGCATCGGGGCGGCGGCGATGCTTCCCGTGCCGCCCGCCATGCCGACAGAAATCGCCGCGGAGATCACCGGGGTCGCGGCCATCGAGCTGAAACTGATCGCCGAACTCCACGAGGTCTACGGAGTGCGGCCGGCGGGCAATCTCAAGGACCGCAGTACCGCGTACCTGAGCTCGTGGTCGGGCGAACGCGGCGTCGATGTCATGAAGCCGTCCTCGATCAACTCGGCGCTCGGCGGTCAGATGAAGCGCGAGCTGCGCCAGCAGATCATGAAGCGCATGGTCCGTGACCTGCCGAACCTGATGCCCTTCATGGTGGGCGCCGCCGTCGGCGCGGTCATGAACCGGCGGGACACCAGGAGGGTGGCCGCGAAGGTCCGGGCCGACCTGCGGAAGATGCAGGTGCCGTGGGACGCGCTGCCGGAACTGCCGCCGCTGGAGAGGCCGGCGGATCCCCTGGTCATGGGTGAGATCTCTCAGCACCCCTTGAACCCCCTGGGTCCCGACGACCCCCACGACGCCGGGAACCCCAGAGAAAACGGGCGCTGAGGACTCCGGTTACGCCGTCGCCTCCCGCGCCGCCTTCAGTGCCTCTGCCAGGCGCTCCGGCTCTCGCGTCGACAGGTAGAGGTAGGGCGTCGGGTCGTCCGGGTCGGTGACCTCAACCCGCAGGGCCGTGGGGATGTAGGAGCGCAGCAGCAGGAAGGCCCGGGTGTCGGCCTTGTACGTGCGCCAGGCGCGCGCCCCGTCCGCGTCCAGGATCTCCGCCTCGCCCAGGGCCGCGACCGGGATCTTCGCCTCGCCCGCGATCAGCGAGTCGCCCACGACGCGGATGCGGAGGGAACCGTAGGAGCTGGCCACGACCGCGGCGGCCGCGGTGCCGCCGACCAGACCGCCGAGCAACGGCAGGGTGCCGAAGGGCAGCAGGATCAGGGCCATGGAGACACCCACGAGGAACGAGACGAACCACCACGATCGTGGGGCGGTGAGGCGTTCTTCGTACGGGGTGGTCGAGAGCTGCATGGAGCCAAGCTTGGCACGGTGTCCTGATATGGCGGACGCGCGGGTAAGGTCTGCGGCTGTGAGTGGTACTTCCGCAGCTCTTGAGCCTCCGGCCGATGCCGTGAAACCCGTTCGGCACCCCGACGCTCCCGTGCCCGGTGAGCTTCTCGGTGCCCACTACGAACACTGTTTCGGATGTGGCGGCGAGCAGACCCACGGGCTGCATCTGGAGGCGCGGGCCGGCGAGGGCGTGACCGTCACCGCCGAGTTCACCGTGCAGCCCGCGCACCAGGGTGCGCCCGGCCTCGCGCACGGCGGAATCCTGGCCACCGCCCTCGACGAGACGCTCGGCTCGCTGAACTGGCTGCTGCGGACGATCGCCGTGACCGGACGGCTGGAGACCGACTTCGTGCGCCCCGTGCCCGTCGGTACCACGCTGTACCTGGAGGCCGAGGTCACGGCGGTGGCCCGGCGCAAGATCTACTCGAGCGCCACCGGGCGGATCGGCGGCCCCGACGGGCCGCTCGCCGTCCGCGCCGACGCGCTCTTCATCGAGGTCGCGGTCGAGCACTTCGTGAGCCACGGCCGTCAGGCGGAGATCCAGGCCGCCATGAGCGACCCGGACCAGATCCGGCGCACCCGCGCCTTCGAGGTGAACCCGTGAGCCGCGACCCCCTGAACGTCCTGATCCGGCGCGTCGACCCTGACGTACCGCTTCCGACGTACGAGCACCCGGGTGACGCCGGGGCCGATCTGCGCACCACGCGCAGCCACGAACTCGCGCCGGGGGAGCGGGCCGTACTGCCCACGGGGGTGTCCATCGCCCTGCCCGAGGGGTACGCGGCCTTCGTGCACCCGCGCTCGGGGCTGGCCGCCCGGTGCGGAGTAGCCCTCGTGAATGCCCCGGGGACGGTTGATGCCGGGTACCGTGGGGAGATCAAGGTGATCGTGGTGAATCTCGACCCGCGCGAGTCCGTGCGGTTCGAGCGCTTCGACCGGATTGCCCAACTGGTCGTCCAGCAGGTCGAG
Organism: Streptomyces sp. NBC_00080; assembly: GCF_045041255.1. NCBI lineage: Bacteria > Bacillati > Actinomycetota > Actinomycetes > Kitasatosporales > Streptomycetaceae > Streptomyces > Streptomyces sp. NBC_00080. Next base: position 2,565,041 of record NZ_CP108235.1, on the reverse strand, counting down.
AGGGTCCGCTTCCAGGAGGTGGCGGAGCTTCCCGAATCGGCGCGGGCCGCAGGGGGCTTCGGGTCCACCGGCGGGCATGCCGCCGTGGGCGGTGAAAGCGGTACAAGCGCCTCGGCCGCCGAGGGCGGCGCGACGGGTGGGAATCGATACGCTTCGGTCGTATCCGACCGGGAAGGACAGTGACGTGTTCGGACGTCGCAAGAAGAAGGGTGCCGCCGAGGACGCGGCCGGCGAGGCCGAGCAGGTCGTCGACAATGTCGACGCTGAGGCGGACGACGTAGAAGGCGAGCGCGAGCGTGTGCGGCTCGAGCCCGAGCCGCGGCCCGACGGGCCCTGGGACGACTCGGAGGTGCGCGACCCGGCCGAGGGCCGTGTGGACCTCGGCGGGATCTTCGTGCCCGGGGTCGACGGCATGGAGTTGCGGGTCGAGGTCGCCGGTGACGCGATCGTCGCGGCGACCGTCGTGCTGCGCGACAGCGCCATCCAGCTCCAGGCCTTCGCCGCTCCCAAGCGCGAGGGCATCTGGGGCGAGGTGCGCGAGGAGATCGGCTCCGGCATCACTCAGCAGGGTGGCATCGTCGACGAGGTCGAAGGCCCGCTGGGCTGGGAGCTGCGGGCCCAGGTGCCGGTGCAGCTGCCGGACGGCACGGGTGGCTTCCACGTCGTGCGGTTCGTCGGTGTGGACGGTCCCCGCTGGTTCCTGCGCGGGGTGATCTCGGGCCAGGGCGCGGTGCAGCCGCAGGCGGCCGGTCTGCTCGAGCAGATCTTCCGGGACACCGTCGTGGTCCGCGGTGAGGGCCCGATGGCGCCCCGCGACCCGATCGTCCTCAAGCTGCCGAACGACGCGCAGATGGTCCCCGAGGGCGTTCAGCAGCAGGACGAGGGCTCCCGCTTCTCCGGCGGCATGGGTCAGCTCCAGCGCGGACCGGAGATCACCGAGGTCCGCTAGTCCGCGCCGGCGGACCGTAACGGCTGAAAGGGCCGCACCCCGCACGGGGTGCGGCCCTTTGCCGTGTTCGCGTCTCTTGCTCGCGTCTCGCGTTCCTCCCGTGTGTGAACCCTTGACGGTGCATTGGTCTGGACCTACGGTCTCCGCTCAACGCCTGAGTTCATAAGGGCGCTCTGTGTTCACATACACGAACAAGAACGGAGCTGCTGTGCGTCGAACCGCATTCCTTGTGACCGTCACCGCCCTGGTCCTGGGCGCTCTCGCGTCACCGAACGTCCCCCCGGCTCAAGCCGCCCCCACCACCTTCGCCCACCCCGGGGTCACCGTCTCCCGGGCGCAACTGGACTTCGTCCGGGGCAAGGTCGACTCCGCGGCCCAGCCCTGGAAGGGCGCCTTCGATCAGCTATTGGCCAGTAAGTACGCCAGTCTGAGCCGCACCCCCAAGCCCCGCGCCGTGGTCGAGTGCGGGTCCTACTCCAACCCGAACTACGGCTGCACGGACGAGCGGGAGGACGCCCTCGCGGCGTACACCGACGCCCTCGCCTGGTACGTCACGCGGGACGAGCGGTACGCGAAGAAGGCCATCGAGCTGATGGACGCCTGGTCGGCCGTCGTCAAGGACCACACGAACAGCAACGCGCCCCTCCAGACCGGCTGGGCCGGCTCGTCCTGGCCGAGGGCCGCCGAGATCATCAAGTACACGTACACCGGCAGCTGGGCCGACTCCGGCCGCTTCGCGACCATGCTGCGGGACGTCTACCTGCCCGAGGTCATCAACGGCTCCAACTCCAACGGGAACTGGGAGCTGTCCATGACGGAGGCCGCGATCGGCATCTCCGTCTTCCTCGAGGACAGAACCTCGTACGACAAGGCCATGGCGAAATTCCGCACCCGCACGGCGGCCTACGTCTACCTGGCCTCCGACGGAGAGCTGCCGAAGACCGTGCCGAGCCAGAACCTGAACACCCGGGACAAGATCGTCGCCTACTGGCAGGGACAGGGCACCTTCGTCACCGGCCTGACCCAGGAGACCTGCCGCGACCTCACCCACACCGGGTACGGCATCTCCGCGATCTCACACGTCGCCGAGACCGGCCGGATCCAGGGGCAGGACCTGTACGGCACCGACGTCGGCGAGCGGCTGCGGCAGGCCCTCGGCTTCCAGGCCAAGTACGAGCTCGGCGCGGCCGTCCCGAGCTGGCTGTGCGGCGGCTCGCTGAACCAGGCGCTCGGCCCGGTCACCGAGGTCGGTTACAACGCGCTGCACAACCGTCTGGGCATCGCGATGACCAACACCGGGACGCTCACCCTGCGGAACCGCCCGGCCGGCAGCAACAACCTCTTCGTCGCCTGGGAGACGCTCACCCACGGGGACAATCCCGCGTGACCCGGTGTGCGTGAACCGATTCGGGGGGCTCGTCCGATGAAGGGGTGAGGGGCGCCGGTGGTCGTCCGGCCGCGTCAGGGTTGCGTCAAAGGCGCCCCTCACCCTTCAGCTCGTCCCTTATGTCGGAACTGTTGGCCGTAAGGTCGACGCTGCGTACGCAGGAGTCACAGGAAGACAATGAGGCCATGGCACGCGGAAAGCTTCGGATCTACCTCGGTGCGGCACCGGGCGTGGGCAAGACGTACGCGATGCTCTCCGAGGCGCACCGCCGGGTGGAGCGCGGCACGGACTGCGTGGTGGCGTTCGTCGAGCACCACGGGCGCCAGCGCACCGAGGTGATGCTGCACGGCCTCGAGCAGGTGCCGCGCCGGGAACTGGAGTACCGGGGCGGCGTCTTCACCGAGATGGACGTGGACGAGGTCCTCGCCCGCGCCCCGCGGGTCGCCCTGGTGGACGAACTCGCGCACACCAACGTCCCGGGCTCGCGCAACGCCAAGCGCTGGCAGGACGTGCAGGAACTGCTCGCCGCCGGCGTCGACGTGGTCTCGACCGTGAACATCCAGCACCTGGAGTCCCTCGGCGACGTCGTGGAGTCGATCACGGGGGTGCGGCAGCAGGAGACGGTGCCCGACGAGTTCGTCCGGCGCGCCGACCAGATCGAGCTGGTGGACATGTCACCGCAGGCCCTGCGGCGGCGGATGGCGCACGGGAACATCTACAAGCCGGACAAGGTCGACGCCGCCCTGTCCAACTACTTCCGGCCCGGAAACCTCACCGCCCTGCGGGAGCTGGCCCTGCTGTGGGTGGCCGACCGGGTCGACGAGTACCTGAAGCAGTACCGCAGCGAGCACCGGGTGTCGGCGATCTGGGGTTCGCGCGAGCGGATCGTGGTCGGGCTGACCGGCGGTCCGGAGGGACGCACCCTGATCCGGCGGGCGGCGCGGCTGGCGGAGAAGGGCGCCGGCGGCGAGGTGCTGGCCGTGTACATCGCGCGCAGCGACGGGCTGACCTCCGCCTCGCCCAAGGAGCTGGCGGTCCAGCGCACCCTCGTGGAGGACCTGGGCGGCACCTTCCACCACGTGGTCGGCGACGACATCCCGGCCGCGCTGCTCGACTTCGCCCGCGGGGTCAACGCCACGCAGATCGTGCTCGGCTCCTCGCGGCGCAAGGCCTGGCAGTACGTCTTCGGGCCCGGGGTCGGGGCGACGGTCGCCCGGGAGTCGGGGTCCGACCTCGACGTGCACATCGTCACCCACGACGAGGTCGCCAAGGGGCGTGGACTGCCGGTGGCCCGGGGAGCCCGGCTAGGGCGGGCCCGGATCATCTGGGGCTGGCTGGTCGGTGTGGTGGGCCCGGCGCTGCTGGCGCTGCTGCTGAACACCGTCCACCTCGGCCTCGCCAACGACATGCTGCTGTTCCTGGCCGTGACGGTGGCGGCGGCGCTGCTCGGCGGGCTGCTGCCGGCGCTGGCCTCGGCGGCGGTGGGCTCGCTGCTGCTGAACTACTTCTACACACCGCCCCTGCACCGATGGACGGTCGCCGACCCGAAGAACATCGTCGCCATCGTGATCTTCGTCGGAGTGGGGGTGTCGGTGGCCTCGGTGGTGGACCTGGCGGCCCGGCGTACGCACCAGGCGGCCCGGCTGCGGGCCGAGTCGGAGATCCTGTCCTACCTGGCGGGCAACGTACTGCGGGGCGAGACCAGCCTGGAGGCACTGCTGGAGCGGGTGCGCGAGACCTTCGGGATGGAGTCGGCGGCCCTGCTGGAGCGGGCGGACGACAGGGCGCCGTGGACCCGCGCGGGCCACGTCGGGTTCGGACGACCGGTCGAGCGGCCCGAGGACGCGGACGTGGAGGTCCCGGTCGGCGACCACCTGGCGTTGGCGCTCACCGGCCGGCTGCTGCCCGCGGAGGACCGGCGGGTGCTGGCCGCGTTCGCCGCGCAGGCGGTCGTCGTACTGGACCGGCGGCGCCTCCAGGAGGAGGCCGACCAGGCCCGCGCGCTGGCCGAGGGCAACCGCATCCGCACGGCCCTGCTGGCCGCCGTGAGCCACGACCTGCGGACCCCGCTGGCCGGGATCAAGGCGGCCGTGTCGAGCCTCAGATCCGACGACGTGGCCTGGTCCGAGGAGGACCGGGCGGAGCTGCTGGAGGGCATCGAGGAGGGTGCGGACCGCCTCGACCACCTGGTGGGCAACCTGCTGGACATGTCCCGCCTCCAGACCGGTACGGTCACGCCGATCATCCGGGAGATCGACCTGGACGAGGTGGTGCCGATGGCGCTCGGCGGGGTGCCCGATCCGGCGGCGAGCGTGGAACTGGACATCCCGGAGTCGCTGCCCATGGTCGCCGTGGACGCCGGGCTGCTGGAGCGGTCGGTCGCCAACCTCGTGGAGAACGCGGTCAAGTACAGTCCGGGCGGCGAGCCCGTGCTGGTCTCGGCGAGCGCGATGTCCGACCGCGTCGAGGTACGGGTCGTGGACCGCGGGCCGGGCGTTCCCGACGAGGCCAAGGAGCGGATATTCGCCCCCTTCCAGCGCTACGGTGACGCTCCGCGCGGGGCCGGGGTGGGGCTGGGTCTCGCGGTCGCGCGTGGCTTCGCCGAGGCCATGGGCGGCACCCTCAACGCCGAGGACACCCCCGGCGGCGGCCTCACCATGGTCCTCACCGTCCGCGCGGCGGGGCCGCGCCTCGAGCCGCAGGCCGCGCAACCCGCACAACCCGAAAGGCGTGCCTCATGCTGAGCCCGGCCGAGGGGACGCCCCAGGCCCCCACGAGAGTGCTCGTGATCGACGACGAGCCGCAGATCGTCCGCGCCCTCGTGATCAACCTCAAGGCCCGCAGGTACGAGGTCGACGCGGCCCACGACGGCGCCACCGCCCTGCGGCTCGCCGCCGCCCGCCACCCGGACGTGATCGTCCTCGACCTGGGGCTGCCGGACATGGACGGCGTCGAGGTGATCAAGGGACTGCGCGGCTGGACCAGGGTGCCGATCCTGGTCCTGTCCGCCCGGCACTCCTCGGACGAGAAGGTCGAGGCGCTGGACGCGGGCGCCGACGACTACGTCACCAAGCCGTTCGGCATGGACGAGCTGCTGGCCCGGCTGCGAGCCGCGGTCCGCCGGGCGGAACCCGCCGGAGGCGGCGAGGACGAGGTCCTGGTGGAGACCGACGGGTTCACCGTCGACCTGGCCGCGAAGAAGGTCAACCGGGCCGGGAAGGACGTACGGCTGACCCCCACGGAGTGGCATCTGCTGGAGGTGCTGGTGCGCAACACCGGCCGGCTGGTCAGCCAGAAGCAGCTGCTCCAGGAGGTGTGGGGGCCGTCGTACGGAACGGAGACCAACTACCTGCGGGTGTACATGGCGCAGCTGAGACGCAAGCTCGAGGCGGATCCCTCGCATCCCCGGCACTTCGTCACCGAACCCGGGATGGGATACCGGTTCGAGCGCTAGTGCGACGGGTGGGGCGGCGGCTACGGCTCGGTGGGTGTGCCCCGGTACCCTTCAGACATGAGTGCTGTCCCTCGTTCCGAAAAGCCGGTGGGCCGGTTCCGGCGCATGCTCGACCGGCTCTCCTCGTCGCAGGAGGACCTGGAGTCCGAGGAGCTGCGAGAGGACGCCGAGACGGCCGGATGCACGCGGATCGGAGACTGTCAGGACCGCCAGATCGTCACGGTTACTGGTACCTTGCGCACGGTCACTCTGCGGCCACGCGCCGGAGTCCCGGCCCTGGAGGCCGAGCTGTTCGACGGCACCGCGGCGCTGGACGTGGTGTGGCTGGGCAGGCGCTCCATAGTGGGCATAGAGCCGGGACGCAGACTCATCGCATCGGGGCGGGTCTCCATGAGCCGGGGCCGCCGGGTGCTGTTCAACCCCAAGTACGAACTGAGACCCCTGGGTAGGGAGTAGCCGGTGACGTCGCTCGACAAGCCGACCGAAGACACGACCGCGGACGACACGACCGCGGCCGAGGCCCGGGCGGTGACCGAGGCCGCGCTGTTCGAGGCGTTCGGCGGGGTGCGGGGCATGGTCGAGACGGTCGTGCCCGGCCTGCTCTTCGTCACGATCTTCACGATCAACAAGGATCTGCACATGTCCGCGATCGCCGCGCTCGCGGTGTCGCTGATCCTGGTCGTGGTCCGCCTGGCGATGAAGGACACGGTCAAGCACGCCTTCAGCGGGGTCTTCGGCGTCGCCTTCGGCGTCGTCTTCGCGATGATGACCGGCAACGCCAAGGACTTCTATCTGCCGGGCATGCTCTACACGCTCGGCCTCGCCCTCGCCTACATCGTCACCACGCTGTGCGGGGTGCCGCTGATCGGCCTGATCCTGGGCCCGGTCTTCAAGGAGAACCTCTCCTGGCGGACCCGTAACCCGGGCCGCAAGAAGGCGTACGCGAAGGCCAGCTGGGCGTGGGGGCTGATCCTGCTCGCCAAGTGCGCGATCCTGTTCCCGCTGTACTGGTGGGCCAACACCGCGCAGCTGGGCTGGGTGCTGATCGCACTGAAGATCCCGCCGTTCCTGCTCGCCGTCTGGCTGACGTGGGTCTTCCTCGCGAAGGCGCCCGCGCCGATCGATGTGTTCGCGGAGATGGAGGCGGAGGAGAAGGCCGCGGCCGCTGCCGCGGAGGCGTCGGAGGCTGGTGGGCGGCACCGTCGGGAGGGTTAGCTCCCGGTGTCGGGGTGACCGTCCCCGGGGGCTGTGCCCCCAGACCGCCCTTCGGCCCTGAACGGGCCTCGTCCTCAACCGCCGGACGGGCTGACAGGGACTCGTAGGGGCCCGCCCTCAAACGCCGGACGGGCCGAAAGACACACGCGCGATGGGGGCGCCCGGAGATCTCCGGGCGCCCCCATCGCGCGTGTGCCTTTCGGCTCAGCTGCCGGTGTCCTCCTTGCGGACCGACAGGAGGTCCTCCAGCTGTTCCTCCCTCGCCTGGGCGGCCACGAAGAGCAGCTCGTCGCCCGGTTCGAGGGAGTCCTCGCGGGTCGGGGTCAGGACCCGGGTGCCGCGGATGATGGTGACCAGCGAGGTGTCCTCCGGCCACTCCACGTCGCCGACCTGGGTGCCGGCCAGGGCCGACTCCTCGGGGAGGGTCAGTTCGACGAGGTTGGCGTCGCCGTGGCTGAAGCGGAGCAGTCGCACCAGGTCGCCGACGCTCACCGCCTCCTCGACCAGGGCCGACATCAGACGCGGGGTGGAGACGGCCACGTCCACGCCCCAGGACTCGTTGAACAGCCACTCGTTCTTCGGGTTGTTCACCCGGGCGACGACGCGCGGGACGCCGTACTCCGTCTTGGCCAGCAACGACACGACCAGGTTGACCTTGTCGTCGCCGGTCGCGGCGATCACGACGTTGCAACGCTGGAGGGCCGCCTCGTCGAGGGAGGTGATCTCGCAGGCGTCGGCCAGCAGCCACTCCGCCTGCGGGACGCGCTCGACCGAGATGGCGGTCGGCGCCTTGTCCACGAGCAGGACCTCGTGGCCGTTCTCCAGCAGCTCGCCCGCGATCGAGCGGCCGACGGCGCCGGCTCCGGCAATGGCGACCCTCATCAGTGACCGTCCTCCTTGGGACCCTCGGCGAACGAGGCCTCGACCTTCTCGACCTCGTCGCTCCGCAGCATCACGTGCACCAGGTCGCCCTCCTGGAGCACCGTCTGGGAGGTGGGCAGGATCGCCTCGCCGAGGCGGGTGAGGAACGCGACGCGGACGCCCGTCTCCTCCTGAAGCTTGCTGATCTTGTGGCCGACCCAGGACGGGGCGGCGTGCACCTCGGCGAGCTCGATGCCCCCGGTGGGGTCGCGCCACAGCGGCTCGGCACCCGAGGGGAGCAGCCTGCGCAGCATCTGGTCGGCCGTCCAGCGGACGGTGGCGACGGTCGGGATGCCGAGGCGCTGGTAGACCTCGGCGCGGCGGGGGTCGTAGATGCGCGCGGCGACGTTCTCGATGCCGAACATCTCCCGGGCCACCCGGGCGGCGATGATGTTGGAGTTGTCGCCGCTGGACACGGCGGCGAAGGCGCCGGCCTCCTCGATGCCCGCCTCGCGCAGGGTGTCCTGGTCGAAGCCGACTCCGGTGACCCGCCGGCCACCGAAACCGGAGCCCAGTCGTCGGAAGGCGGTGGGGTCCTGGTCGATCACGGCGACCGTGTGCCCCTGTTGCTCCAGGGTCTGCGCGAGGGCGGAACCCACCCTGCCGCAGCCCATGATGACGATGTGCACGACCGTCCTTCCGAGGTCAAGAAGTCAAGAAGTCAATAAAAATTCTGGCTTGGCTTTGAACAGGGTCTCAGACCGTCGCCCAAGCTACACACGTGCGGTCGGCGCAGGGCACCCCCGTGCACGCTTTACGCGATCAGCGGCGGCTGATGCTCCAGAGACTGAGGAAGGTAAGGATTCCGAGGCCGACGAGGGTGCCGACGGCGCCGATGATCTCCGCGGTCGTGTGCATGGACCCTCCAAGGGGGCGGCAGCGGGCGGGGATTGTCATATAGACATGGGGATCGGCGCGGTCGCGGAATCCGCAGCACGGGCATGGCCGAATTCACCCGGGAGGCAGACGCGGCACGCCATCACCCGGCCGACGCCGGGGGAGGGTGGGCGGTCCCGTGTTCGAAGGCCTACGATCCTCTGTTGTGTCCAAACTGACCGACGTGCCCAAACGGATTCTGATCGGGCGCGCACTGCGCAGTGATCGGCTCGGAGAAACGCTCCTGCCGAAGCGCATCGCCCTGCCCGTCTTCGCTTCCGACCCGCTGTCCTCCGTGGCCTACGCGCCCGGGGAGGTATTGCTGGTCCTGTCCATCGCGGGCGTGTCGGCCTACCACTTCAGCCCCTGGATCGCGCTCGCGGTCGTCGTGCTGATGTTCACGGTGGTCGCCTCCTACCGGCAGAACGTCCACGCCTACCCCAGTGGTGGCGGCGACTACGAGGTGGCCACCACCAACCTCGGCCCCAAGGCCGGCCTGACCGTCGCGAGCGCGCTGCTCGTCGACTACGTCCTGACCGTCGCGGTCTCCATCGCCTCCGGCATCGAGAACCTCGGCTCCGCGATCCCGTTCGTGGTCGAGCACAAGGTGGCCTGCGCGGTCGCCGTGATCGTGCTGCTGACGCTGATGAACCTGCGGGGCGTCAAGGAGTCCGGCAAGCTCTTCGCGATCCCGACCTACGTCTTCGTCGCGGGCGTCTTCATCATGATCGCCTGGGGTGCCTTCCGCGGGCTGGTGCTCGACGACACCATGCGGGCCCCGACGGCCGAGTACACGATCAAGGCCGAGCACCAGGGCCTGGCCGGGTTCGCCCTGGTCTTCCTGCTGCTGCGCGCCTTCTCCTCCGGCTGTGCCGCGCTCACCGGCGTGGAGGCGATCTCCAACGGCGTCCCCGCCTTCCGCAAGCCCAAGTCGAAGAACGCGGCGAGCACGCTCGCGGCGATGGGCCTGCTGGCCGTCACCATGTTCTGCGGCATCATCGTGCTGGCCCTGTTCACCAAGGTCCGGATGGCCGAGAACCCGGCCGTCGACCTGCTGCACGACGGGGTCGCGGTCGGCGCCGACTACGTCCAGAACCCGGTGATCACCCAGGTCGCCGAGGCCGTCTTCGGCAAGGGCAGCTTCCTGTTCATCGTCCTCGCCGCGGCCACCGCCCTGGTGCTGTTCCTCGCGGCGAACACCGCCTACAACGGCTTCCCGGTGCTCGGCTCGATCCTGGCCCAGGACCGCTATCTGCCCCGCCAGCTGCACACCCGCGGCGACCGCCTCGCCTTCTCCAACGGCATCGTGCTGCTCGCCGGCGCGGCCATGCTGCTGGTCATCATCTACGGCGCCGACTCCACGCGGCTGATCCAGCTGTACATCGTCGGCGTGTTCGTGTCGTTCACCCTCAGCCAGATCGGCATGGTCCGGCACTGGAACCGCCTCCTGGCGACCGAGACCGACCAGGCCAAGCGCCGTCACATGGTCCGCTCCCGCGCGATCAACACCTTCGGCGCCTTCTTCACCGGCCTGGTCCTGATCGTCGTCCTGGTCACCAAGTTCACGCACGGCGCCTGGGTCGCCCTGCTCGGCATGGTGATCTTCTACGGGACGATGAGCGCGATCCGCCGCCACTACGACGGTGTCTCCGAGGAGATCGCCGCTCCCGAGGGCCCCAGCGACGACACCGTCCGACCCTCGCGCGTCCACTCGGTGCTGCTGATCTCCAAGATCCACCGCCCGACGCTGCGCGCCCTCGCCTACGCCAAGCTGATGCGCTCCGACACCCTCGAGGCGCTCACCGTCAACGTCGACCCGGCCGAGACGAAGACGCTGCGCGACGAGTGGGAACGGCGCGGGATCGACGTACCGCTGAAGGTCCTGGACTCGCCCTACCGCGAGGTCACCCGGCCGGTCATCGAGTACGTCAAGAGCCTGCGCCAGGAGTCGCCGCGCGACGCGGTGTCGGTGATCATCCCGGAGTACGTGGTCGGTCACTGGTACGAGCATCTGCTGCACAACCAGAGCGCACTCCGGCTCAAGGGCCGGCTGCTGTTCACACCGGGCGTCATGGTCACGTCCGTCCCGTACCAGCTCCAGTCGTCCGAGGCGGCGAAGAAGCGGGCCCGCAGGCGCTCGGAGTGGAACGCTCCGGGCTCGGTACGACGGGGTCCCGCGCAGCAGGGTCACCCGAAGGAGCCGTCGGGCACCGGTTCCGGCAGCGCCCCGGGCTCCCCGGGGCCGAACCCGAAGAAGTGACCCTCGCGCCGGGCGGGCCCACGACCCTCGCCCCTTGACCCTGGTCCCGGCGCATGGTGAACGGCCGGACGACAGCCACGTAGACTGGTGGGCTGTTGTCCGGCCGTTCCTCGTTCGACGTTGTGGAGTCACCCCGCCATGCAGGCAGAACCGAAGAAGTCGCAGGCGGTGTCGCTCGTGGGGCAGGAATACGAGGTCGAGATCGGCCCCGTCGCCCACGGCGGCCACTGCATCGCCCGGACGGAAGCCGGCCAGGTGCTGTTCGTCCGGCACACGCTGCCCGGCGAGCGGGTCGTGGCCCGGGTGACCGAGGGCGAGGAGGGGGCCCGGTACCTGCGCGCGGACGCCGTACAGGTGCTGGAGGCGTCCAAGGACCGCGTCGAGGCCCCCTGCCCGTACGCCGGCCCCGGCCGCTGCGGCGGCTGCGACTGGCAGCACGCCAAGCCGGGCGCCCAGCGGCGCCTCAAGGGCGAGGTGATCGCCGAGCAGCTGCTGCGGCTCGCGGGCCTCACGCCCGAGGAGGCCGGCTGGGACGGCACCGTGATGCCGGCCGAGGGCGACAAACTGCCGGCCGGCGAGGTGCCCGCATGGCGCACCCGCGTCCAGTACGCGGTCGACGCCGACGGCAACGCCGGGCTGCGGCGCCACCGCTCGCACGAGGTCGAGCCGATCGAGCACTGCATGATCGCGGCGCCGGGCGTCAGCGAGCTGGGCATCGAGGACCGCGACTGGTCCGGGATGGCGTCCGTCGACGCGATCGCCGCGACGGGCTCCCAGGACCGCATGGTGATCCTCGAACCCCGCCCCGGCGCCCGTCTGCCCCTCGTCGAGCTGGACCGGCCCGTCTCCGTCATGCGGGTCGAGGAGCACGACGGCGGCATCCACCGCGTCCACGGCCGGGCCTTCGTCCGCGAGCGTGCCGACGGCCGGACGTACCGTGTCGGCAGCGGCGGCTTCTGGCAGGTCCATCCGCAGGCCGCCGACACCCTCGTCAAGGCGGTCATGCAGGGCCTGCTGCCGCGCAAGGGCGACATGGCGCTCGACCTCTACTGCGGCGTCGGCCTCTTCGCGGGCGCCCTCGCCGACCGCCTCGGCGACAAGGGCGCGGTGCTGGGCATCGAGTCCGGCAAGCGCGCCGTGGAGGACGCCCGGCACAACCTCGCCGGGTTCGAGCGGGTGCGGATCGAGCAGGGCAAGGTCGAGGCGGTGCTGCCGCGCACCGGGATCACCGAGGTCGACCTGATCGTCCTCGACCCGCCGCGCGCGGGCGCGGGCAAGAAGACGGTCGAGCACCTGGCTTCGCTGGGGGCGCGGAAGATCGCGTACGTGGCGTGCGACCCGGCGGCACTGGCACGCGACCTGGCGTACTTCCGGGACGGGGGCTACAAGGTGCGGATGCTGCGGGCTTTCGATCTGTTTCCGATGACGCATCACGTGGAGTGCGTGGCGATTCTTGAGCCGGTCACGAAGGGCGCCTGACCTGCGGATTGCGGTCTGGATGGTTCGCTCGACCTGTTTTGCTGCCTGCACCGGGTCGAGCCAACGATGTCTTCGTGCTAGGCATTCTGACCTGCGGTTATGCGACAGCGCACGGGCCTGACGACATGAGTTGCTTTGTGGTGCCGAGGATTCTTGACGCTCGAATGACGCCCACTCCGAATGCGCCGCCGCATCGCCTGCGCGTAGTGGCCGAAGCGCAGCGGCGGAGCCCGATCGCTCGGTAGCCAGGCGCCACCGGACTCGACTGCCGGTATGCCCCCGTAGCCTGACTCCGGAACCGGGGAGCTTGGATTCACCCGTCGAGTGTGCGATCGCGCCGGTCCGGATGTCAGGGAGGGTGGCGGACCACGAGGGACCGCCGACGTTGAGGAGCGACGGTCCCGTCATCGCGACCACGTACCGAGTGGGCTGTCAGGCCCCCTGTTCATCGAAGCCCGCGCGGCACCGCCTCAGGCCGCATCCCGGGCGTCCCAGCAGCCACGGAACCACGCGAGTGTCTCGGCCAGCAGTTCGCGGTTGTGGTTCGCTTCCAGAAGGGAGAGACGGAAGCTGGGACGCAGTTCCAGCTTTCCCTCGGGGATGTCGACACCCTTCAGCTCGTTGAGCCGCCGCAGCAGTTCGACGCGCAGCCTGCGGTCGGTGAATGGCTCACGCGCGGCGAGGTGCTGGAACACCACCTCCGCGGTGCCACCGCGTCCGCCGCCCGGGTAGAACGTCAGCGGCCAGATACCGCGGCCCGGTGCCCCGGCCTCTCCGAGCATGAGGAACGCGCTGGTGATGGCCTGCCCGGCTCCGTGTCCGACCCATCCGCCGAGTTCCTCCCAACGGGTGAGAAGGGCACGGACCGCGTCGACCGTTGCAGGGGAGTCGTCTGCCGCGAGCTGACGGAAGAACCGGTCGGCGCGCGTCTCCTCGCTCTGGCCTTGCACCGTGCGCTGTGCCGTGTCGCCGTCCGCCTGGGTGTCGTCGACGCCGGTGAGCAGGAGGGCGAGATCGTCGGCAGTGATGCGTTGGGCCGGATCGGCGGCGCCGTTGACCGTGAAGCGGAGGCCGTCCGCGGTCAACCGGGCGCGGACGTCGCCGCCCTCGCCCGGGGACGTCCAGCGGAACCCGTCGGAGACCTTGCCGTCGGAGGTGAGCACGCGATGGGCGTTGGCCACGCCCGGGGTGGAGGCCAAATGGTTCCCCACGGCCTGCGCGCCCGAACCGAGGAATGCGGCGAGGTCACCGTAGGACGTCCAGGTGCCGTGAGGCAGCGCCGCGAGTACCTGATGGGCCAGCTGCCAGTCGCGGCTGCGCTCTGCCCGGCCGATTCCGCGCAGTGGGGCCGGCCACAGTGAGATCGCCCGCTCCGCGAGATCGTCGGCGCGGGCCAGAATCTCCTGCGCGCCCCACCGGTCGGTGGCGGCGATGCGTCGGTTCATCTCCAGGTGGCTGCCCTTGAGCAGGTCCTGCTTGCTCATCACAGCGGCCGGCGGAGCGAGCGCCCTCCCACGGCCGGGCGTCGCGCGGCGGGAGGCAGCCGGATGAGCACCCTCGCCAACCAACTCGCCGCCGCGGAACGGGAGCAGGTCGCCCGTGCCATCCGTCTCCTGCTGGCCCGGCCCCTGCTGACCGAGGCCACCGACCCGGCCGGCTTCGAACTCGTACGCCGCCGTCGCGAGCCGCTGGCCCAGTGGTTCGACTACACCTGCGGCTGGAGCCTGGTGGTGGAACCGCGCCGCGGCTACGCCCGCCTCACCAAGGTCCGCGCCGACCCGGACGGCTCCCGGCCGGCCCGCAGGGCGCGCTCCAGCCGGGCCCCGTTCGACCGCCGGCGTTACGTGCTGCTGTGCATGACCGCCGCCGAGCTGCTGTCCATGCCGATGACGACCATCGGCATGCTCGCCGACCGTGTCGTGCAGGCCACGTCGGCCGACCGGGCGCTGGCCCCGTTCGACCCGGTGCACAAACCGGAGCGCATGGCGTTCGTCGACGTCCTGAAGCTGCTGGAGTCGTACGACGTGCTGCGCGCGGTCGACGGGACCACCGAGGCGTACGTCGAGTCCGCCGAGGCGAAGGTCCTCTACCGGGTGGACACCACGCTGCTGATGCGGCTGCCCGCCGCGCCCGTCGGCGCCTCCCGGCTCGCCGTACCCCCGGACGAAGTGCCCGCGCGGTTCGCGGAACTCCTCACCGGTCTGGTGCGGGAGCGCCGCTACGGCGGCGCGGTCGCCGACGGCACGACGGACGAGGCGCACGGCGAGAGAGCCGCCACGGACGCGCAACGCAACCTGAGGCTGCGCCACTCGGTGCTGCGCCGTCTCTTCGACGACCCCGTGCTGTACCGGACGGACCTGACCGACGACGAGCTGGCGTACGTCACCTCCCTGACCGGACGCCAGATCCTGCGCCGCTCGGTCGAGCAGGCCGGTCTCCTGCTGGAGGAACGAGCCGAGGGCTTCCTGCTCGTGGACCCGGACGGGCTGGCCACCGACGTCCGCTTCCCCGACGACACGTCCACCGCCCGGGTCGCCGCGCTGCTCCTCCTGGAGCCGCTGTGCGCCGCGCCCGCCGGACTGCTGCCCGAGCAGCTCGCCGAGGCCGGAGCGGATCTGCTGCGGCGCTTCCCGCGGTGGGCCAGGGCGTACCAGTCCGAGGACGGCGCGGCCCGGCTGTCCGACGACGCCGTACGCGTCCTGCGTGACGTCGGCCTGGCCCGTCGGGCCGGGGACCGTGTCGTCGCCCTGTTGTCCCGTGCCCTGCCCCCGCTGGGCGAGGGGGAGATCGCCGAACTCGCCGAGGGCTTCGCGCGGCTCGACCGGCAGCGCGAACACCTCAAGCGGCTCGACGACGAGGTGACGGCCGCCGAGACCGTCGCGTCCCGGCAGCGTGCCTACGCGCGGCGGGTCCTGCGTGCGAGTTCCGCCGCGCTCATCTCGGCCACGACCGAGATGGACAACCTCACCCGCGTCGCCCGCCAGAGCGCCGAGGAGCTCGAACAGGCCTTGGCGGAGCGGGAGTCGGCTCAGGGTCGGCGCGAGGAGCAGGAGCTGCGCGCGTACGCGCTGGAGGAGACCGTCGAGGGCCTGCGCGAGAGTGACGCGTACCAGCAGGGCGAGGAACTCGACCGGCTCCGCCGCCGCACCGAAGACGTGGCAGCCGCCGCCGAAAGGCAGCGAGCCGCCGCCCAGACCGCTCAGGCCCGGTCGGAGGAGGACCAGCGGCACGCCGACGAGGCGGCGGACCAGGCCCGCACACTCGGCGAGCACGCGCGCGAAGCCGCCGGGGAAGCACACCGGGCGGCTCGGGCGGCAGGGCTGGAGTCCATCCACCACGAGGTGAGGGCCGTCCTCGACGCGGAACGCGCGCCGGCCCTCCCCCACATGACGGGACGCGACCAGGGCGGCGGCCCGCGCACGACGGGCGAGAACGGCGCGCGACAAGCCCGTCGACTGCTGCGCGGCGCGGACACCGCCCGACGGCAGCAGGTCACCCTCGTCACCGAGGCGATCGACGAGCATGATCGCGCCGTACGCGACCGAGGCGCCGCCGAGGAACTGCTGGACGAGGCCCGCACCCGACTCGCGGAGGCGATCGCCCGGCGGGACGAGACGTCCGCCGGCTGGGACGACGCCCTTGCCGCACAGGTGGAACGCCTGCTCGCCTGGGCCGAGGACTGCACGGAACTGCGCATTACCGACCTCGACGAACTCGCTGCCGCAGCAGCGGCGGAGGCCGAGGTGACGGCCCTGGCCGAAGCCGCCGCGCGCCCGCTGGAACAGGAGATCGCCACGGCGGAGGCCACCACCCGAGCCGCACGTCAGGGACTGCGGGACGAGCGAAGCCTCCTGGAGGAGAAGCTACGACGGCTGAGCGGTGAGACCGACCTGCCGCCTGTGCCCCCGCCCACCCGCACCGCCGTCCGTACGGCGACGGCGGGAGCACCCCTGTGGCGAGTGGTCGCCTTCCGTGAAGGCGTCCCGCTCCCCGTTCAGTCCGCGGTGGAGGCCGCACTGGAGGCGTCGGGTCTCCTGGACGCCTGGGTCAGTCCCTACGACGGACTCACGCTGCCGGGTCACGACACCCGAGCCGAGGCCGCCCTCGCCGCGACCGCCCCGGGGCCCAGCCTGCTGGAGGTGCTGAGGCCCGAGGAGGACATCCCCGTCCCGGCCGACACCGTGACCCGCATCCTCGCAGGCATCGCTTACGGCCCCACCCTGCCCGGCGGGCACCCCGCGGCCGTCTCCGCCGACGGCGCCTGGCGTCTCGCGCTCGCCACCGGGACCTGGAGCAAGCCGGAACCGGCCCACATCGGTGCCCTGGCACGTCAACGTGCCCGGCAGCGCATGATCGGCGAACTGACCGACCGCATCGGCGAGACGAACGCCTCCCTCGCCGCACTCGACGACCGACTGCGCGGCCTGGCCGCTCGCCGCGCCCGGCTGGACGCCGACCGCGCCGCCCGCCCCGACCACCGGGAACCCGACGCCCGGCGGCGTGACCGGGACCGCGCGGAGGACACCGTGGCGGCTCGGGACGACGCCGTGCGTGACGTCGCCGGACGTCTGGCGCGGTGCGAGAGGGAGGTGGCGGGCGCTCTGCGCACGCTCGACCGCAGGGCCGCCGAACACGGACTGCCCACCGACCGCGCCCGGTTGCGTACGCTCTCCGACGCCATCGACAGGTTCCGGGACACCGCCGACAGCTGGGTGGACGCCCGGCTCGCGGCGACCGCCGCCGCCGACCGGGCCCGCCAGCGGGCCGCCCAGGCAGACCGATCGCGCCGGACCGCCGAGGAACGCGCCGAGGACGCGGCCGCCGCCGAAGCGGAGGCAACGGGGCTGAAAGCGCGCCTGGAGGCAGTGGAAGCCACCGTCGGCGCGGACTACCGGCAGATCGTCGCACGCGTCGCCGAGGCGCGCACCGAGCTGCGTCGCTGCCGTGAGGAGGCCGGCCGGGCCGCCGAACTCCTGCTGCGGCTGGAAGGACAGGTCGGAGAACTGCGGGCCACCAGCGGCCAGGACGCCGAACGACGGGAACAGGCCGTCACGGCCCGGGACGCAGCGGCGCACCGGTTCCGGCACCTGTGCCTGGCCGGGCTGGCCGAGGACGCCGGCATCACAACGGCACTCGACGCCGGAGACGGCACCAAGGCCACCCTGGAGGCCGCCCGCGCCACGGCGGCGAAGTGGCCGGACATCCCGCACGCCCCCCGCAACCTGGGCGACGCCGCGACCCGCCTCTCCGAAGCGGTCCACGAGGCCCGCCGGCATCTCGGCACCCGCGCCGACCTGGACCTGGAACCGGACGACGACATCCAGCTCTTCACCGCCACCCTGGACGGCGTACGCGTGGGAGCGACGGGCCTGCTCACCACGCTCACCCAGGAACGCGACCGTAGCCGGGACGACATCACGGCGGCCGAGCGGCGCCTGTTCGACCAGATCCTCACCGGCGACATCCGCCGCCACCTCGCGGCCCGCATCCGCCAGGCCGGCGAACTCGTAGACCGTATGAACGGGCACCTGGAGCGGGTCCGCACCGCCTCCAACGTCGCCGTCCAACTCGTCTGGGACGTCCGCCCGGACCTTCCGGACAGCACCCGCACCGCCCGTCAGCTGCTGCTCAAGGACCCCGGCCGGGTCACCGAGAGCGACCGGGAGGCCCTGCACGTCTTCTTCCGCGCCCGCATCGAGGAGGCCAAGGGCAGCGAGACGGCCGCGAGCTGGGAGGAACAGCTCGGTGAGGTGCTCGACTACACCGCCTGGCACCGCTTCACCGTCCGCCTCGACCGGGCGAACGGGCTTGGCTGGCAGCCGCTGACGAAGAAGCTGCACGGCGCGCTCTCCGGCGGGGAGAAGGCCATCGCACTGCACCTGCCCCTCTTCGCCGCCGTCGCCGCCCACTACGAGGCCGTGCCCCTGGCGCCCCGGCCGATCCTGCTGGACGAGGTCTTCGTCGGTGTCGACACGGTCAACCGCGGACAGGTCTTCGCGCTGCTCACCGCACTCGACCTGGACCTCATGGTCACCTCCGACCACGAGTGGTGCACCTACGGCGAACTGCCCGGCATCGCCGTCCACCAACTCCTCGCCGACGGGGACGACGACGCGGTCACCAGTGCCCGCTTCGTCTGGAACGGCGTCGACCTGGAGGCGGGATGACCGGCACCGAAGCGACGATCCCCACGGAACCGGCCCCGGGCGAGGCCACCCTGCGCCGCCCCGAACTCCGCCCCCTCTGGGACACGCTCCACAGCCGCCTCTCCTCCGGCCGCCCCGCCACACGGGTGCGCCTCGGGCCGCTCGACGACACCCAGCGCGAGGCGCTCGCCGACCTCCTCGGCCTCGACCGTCTGCCGGACGCGCGTCCCTCCGTCCCGCTGACCCGCCTGGAAGCCGCCGTCACCGAAGTCTCCGGCCGCACCGTACGAGAAGTCGTCACCGAGCTGGTCGGCCCTCTCGGCGACAGAGCCGGCGAGCGGCGCCGCCAGAAGGACGAGCGGGCCGAGCTGTGGACCTGGCTGACCGAGCACGAGACGGTGAGGGCCCAGCCGGTGCTCTCCGACTGGGCCGCCACCTGCCGGGCAGCCGGCGTGGTCGCCGGCTCGGCGGAGCACACCCGCACGCTGCTCACGGACGCGCTCAAGGTGCTCGCCGAACTGCCCGGCCAGGCCGAACCCCTGCCGGTCTTCGCCGCCCGGGTCCTGAGCGGCCGAGCGCACGCACTCGACGACGGCACACCCCTGTCCGCACTCGTCCTGCGTGCCCTGGCGACCCTGTACGACACCGTGCCTCCGCAGTCCGCCGCGGAACGGCGTGCCCTGTGGACCCGCGCGGGTGTCGCCGACGACGAGCTGTCCGCCACCGTCCTCGTCGGCGGACTGCGCCCGGTCGGCGACGGCCTGCTCGCCCGGGTGGCCACAGCGTGCACAGAGGCCGGTCAGGCCGCCAGTCTGACCCTCGCCCACGTCCGGTACCCGGGCGAGTTCATCCTTTCCGAGGCCCCTGTACCCGTCGTCCACGTCGTGGAGAACCCCAGCATCCTGGCACTGGCCCTACGCCGCCTCGGCCCCTGCTGCCCACCGCTCGTCTGTACGTCCGGCTGGCCCAACAGCGCCGCGATCCAGCTCCTGCGCATGCTCGTGGACCACGGCGCGGCTCTTCGTTACCACGGCGACTTCGACGGCGAAGGCATCCGCATCGCCGCGTACGTCCTGGACAAGACGTCGGCGCGCCCCTGGCGCATGACGGCCGCGGACTATCGTGCCGCGGTCGCCCGCAACCCGCGCGGTCCTCAGCCGGGGCGCATCACCGAGGCACCCTGGGACCTTGAGCTGGCCGAGGTCATGGCACAGCACGATACGGCCGTGGTCGAGGAACTGGTGGCTGAAGTGTTGTTGAAAGACCTCGCTGATGTGGCTCAGCAGAGGCGTCTGCCTGGCTGGCCGTGACGCTCCTTTGACGCTGCGGGCGGCCGGGGTCGTCGGTGAGCGGTGCGCCGGTGAAGGTGAGCGCGTCGGGGCGCTCTTCCAGCTTGCGGAGCACCGGCGTGCGCCGGTACTACTCGAGCAGAGAAGAGCTGTTGCTCGAGCTCGCAGAGCGTGGCTGGAGCCAGTGGCGGGCTGCGATCGCCGAGGCGGTGGCCCAGCGAACCGGCCTCGGCCCGGAGGACGTCGCCGGCGTCGTCACGGACACGATCACCACGCTGCCGGTGTTCTGTGACCTCCTCACCCACGTCACGTTGACGCTGGAGGGCGACGTCGACATGGAGCGCGCACGCCGGTACAAGGTGTCGCCGCACCGCAAGTGTGCGCGCGAGCAGGGCTTGACGGTCGGCCGCCGGACACGCCAGGGCCCATGGGGACCGGGCGGGCGGCCCGTCTTGCGGCTGAGCGTGCCATCCACGAGGAGATCGTTCAGTGACGGTCGGTTGAATGATCATTGCAGATTGTATTGACGGTCTCGCGAAGCATCCCTAGCGTCCCAGGATTGAGAGCGCTCTCAAGTAACAAAATCTGAGCTCTCTACCCCTGCAGCCTGGGATGTGAAAGTAAGGCTGCCCCATCCGTTCATGCGACCCGCCGAACCATGGGTGCGGGCCGTTCGTACTTCGCCTCTGCTGAAGGGTGTCCTCATGCCAAGAGACAGTGCTCGGCAATCAAGGGCGGTGCCGTGGTCCGCGCCCCGGCGTCGAGCGGCGGTCTTCGTGGCCGTCGCCGCCCTCATCTGCGCCGTCCTCACGGTGCTCGACTCCGCGGCGGCCGGGGCCGACACGGTGGGCGCGGGAAGTTACACCACCTCCGCTCCCGGTCCGCTGCCGTCGGGTTGCGCAGACCTGTCCACCAATCCACGCCACTGGGTGACGGCCAACGCCCCGTCGGGTGCTGTTCCCACCAACGACTGGTGGTCGTCGGTCCTGTGGAAGCGCACCAACTGTGCCTACGGGGAACCTCTGTTCGCGCAGCCGCTCGGTTTCCGGGCCCAGGCGGGCGGACTGGGCGTCTCCTACAGCAACAAGCCGACGATCTCCGGCAGCGCCAAGGGTGTGGGCGAGTATCACTTCGAGTACAGGGAGGATTTCGTCGCGGGTGTCTCCGGTCTGGTAGCCCCCGAGGTGAAGGTCGACGACTGGAGCGACTGGACGGTCAGTCCTTACCTCAGCGACGGAGCGCACACCCTGCGGGCGACCATCGGCTCCGGTCTGCCGTTCGCCTACTTCCGCGCCACGGGCGGTGACGCGCAGATCAGAGCCGCGTCCGACGCGACGGTGGACGTCTGGTCCCACTCCGGCCCGATGATCGGCTACACGGTCAGGGGACACGACTACGTCGCCTTCGCCCCCACGGGTGCCACCTGGTCGGTCAGCGGGTCCACCTTCACCTCCTCGCTCACGGGCAAGGACTACTTCTCGGTCGCCGTGCTGCCGACCACGCCGTCCACCCCGGCCGCCGACCGGGCCGCGCTCGCGACGGAGTACGCCTCCTACGCCTACGACCACGTCACGGGCACGGCCGTGTCCTACCGGTACGACGAGGCGGACAGCACCGTGACCGCCGCCTACCGCTTCACCACCACCGCCCTCGAGGGGACCGCGACCGGCACGGTCGCGGCCCTCCTGCCTCACCAGTGGCGCCACCTGGCCGAGGGCAGCCCGCTGCCGCAGACGTACGTCTCCTCACGCGGCCCGCTGAAGGTGCTCACCGGCATCACGTCCTTCACGACGTCGATGGTCTTCCACGGAGTACTGCCCGAGATACCGGCGGTCGCCGACAGCTCCGGCGCCGACGCCGCGACACTGCAGGGCTACCTCAACGCCGAGAAGGCCGACCCGGCCCGCCAGCAGAGCGACGACACCTACTGGACCGGCAAGGGCCTCGGGCGCGCCGCGCGTCTGGCGGAGATCGCCGATCAGACGGGCAACACCGATGTGCGCGATGCCGCCCTGTCCGTGATCAGGTCCAAGCTCACGGACTGGTTCACCGCGTCGCCGGGCAAGACGGGCCACCTGTTCTACTACGACGGCAAGTGGGGCACCCTGATCGGTTATCCGGCCTCCTACGGGTCCGATCAGGAGCTGAACGACCATCACTTCCACTACGGGTACTACGTCGCCGCCGCCGCGACCCTCGCCAGATTCGACCCGGCCTGGGCCGCCGCCGATCACTACGGCGGGATGGTCGACCTGCTCATCCGGGACGCCAACAACTACGACCGCACCGACAGGCGCTTCCCCTACCTGCGGGACTTCGACGTCTACGCCGGCCACGACTGGGCCTCCGGTCACGGCTCGTTCGCCGCGGGCAACAACCAGGAGTCCTCCTCCGAGGGGATGAACTTCGACAACGCGCTCATCCAGTGGGGCACCGCCACCGGGAACAAGGCCGTCCGGGATGCCGGAATTTTCATGTACACGACGCAGGCCGCCGCCGTCGAGGACTACTGGCTCGACATCCACCAGCAGGTCTACCCCAGCGACTTCCCGCACAAGGAGGTCGGGATGGTGTGGAGCAACGGCGGCGCGTACTCGACCTGGTTCTCCAGCGCCCCCGAGCAGATCCAGGGCATCAACCTGCTGCCGGTGACCGGCGGACACCTCTATCTCGGTGACGACCCGGCCTATGTCAGAGCCAACTATCAGGAGATGCTCGACCAGGCCGCCAAGAACCAGCCCGGCATATGGCCCGACATCTGGTACGAGTACCTGGCCCTGGGCGACGGCGACGCGGCACTGGCCGAATTCCGCGCCAACAGCTCCTTCACCTCCGAGGAGGGCGAGAGCAAGGCCCACACCTTCCACTGGATCCGCGACCTCGCCGCACTCGGCACCGTGGACACCACCGTCACCGCCGACAACCCGCTGACCGCGGTCTTCGTCAAGAACGGCGAACGCACCTACGCCGCCGCCAACACCACCGGCACCGACACCACCGTGCACTTCTCCGACGGAACCACCGTGCAGGTACCCGCCGGGAAGACGGTCACGGCGGGCGCCCACACCTGGAGCGGCGGCAGCGCGCCCGGCGGTGCCGGGCCCACCCCGACGCCGACCCCGACGCCGACGCCGACCTCGACCCCGACGCCGACGCCGACCTCGACCCCCACCCCGACCCCGACCGGTGGCACGGGTTCGTCGCCCACGTTGCATCCGAGCGATGACGGGACGCTGGGTGGCACGGCCGGGAGTGCGGGCAGTGTGACGGTGGCGTCGGCCGATGGCGTCAACCACGACGGCAGTCCGTACAAGCCGCTGACGTTCACCGCTTCCGGGCTGGACCTCACGTACGCGGGCGGCACCACTCGGTTCGATCTGGCCGTGGACGCGAAGGAGGCCGTGGGCAACGGAGTTCAGATGCAGGTGTCGTACGACTGCAGCGGCAGCGGAAGGTGGGACCGCGTGGAGATCTACCGGTACTTCGCCACCGACCCGCTCCCCGGCTGGGAGCACTACACCGACGAAGCCGGACCGGCCTCGGTCAGCGGCGCCCCTTGCGACCTGAGGAACGGAACCGTTCAGCTCAAGGTCTGGGACGCCCTGGGCAGCGCCCCCAGCATCCTGGGCACCGGAGACCGGTCGACCCTCCGACTGCCCTACACCTGATCCGACGACGTCAGCGACGAGCAAGCGGCCCACCGGTGTCCCAGGGCCACAGGCGGGCTTAAGGAGCCCCAGGGGAGGCCGGTGCTCGCGTCGGCCTCCCCGAGGGGGCCGGTGCTCGCGCCGGTCGTGACGCTCGTTCGACGCTCTGACATCCCCCTGTTCCCGATGGCGCATCACGTGGAGTGCGTGGCGATTCTGGAACCTGCGGCGAAGGGCGTCTGACCTGGCGTTTCCTGACTCCGGCGTCGGTTCGACCTGTTTTCCTTCACGCAGCGGGTCGAGCGGACGGTTCGCGCATCATGCGTGCGCTGGTCCGAGGTCTTGTGGCCGGGCGCGGTCTGAGTCGCCCGAGCGCCGTGGCATCGAATCAAGACTCTTGACGCTCAGACGACGCCCATTCAAGGCGCATCGAAGGAAGAAGAGCGACGCCGTCGGACAGATGACGGTCGGGGCGCGCCGACCGGCTACGTGGGACGATCGGCCCGGTGGATGGTGGCTTCGGCACGCGAGGAGACCGGGGTGTGCGTTCTGGGCATCGGTGATCGATGGATCTCTGCCGGGTACATCGACGCTCTGGCAGAGGTGTGCGGCCCGTTTCCGACCGGGGCGCGGCGTTGACCGAGCGGCAGCCAAAGGGCTCCGGCGCGACCACGACGCCGCGTTCGGCGCGGCTCGTCGCCGGACTCGCGGGGACCGGCCGGTGCGCCGCGACGGACACTGCCTGTGGTCCGGGGCGGGTGTGAGCTGTGACGCGTGATCTGGTGCTCGGTGTCGACGCGGGCCATACCGTGACCAAGGCCGTGCTGTTCGACGCCACCGGCCGAGCGGTGGCGCGGGGCAGCGGCACAGTGCCCCTGGAAACCCCCCGACCCCATTGGGTCGAGCGCGACATGGACGAGGTGTGGCAGACGGCGTTTCAGGCCATCGCCGCCTGTCTCGCCGAGGTGGGACCGGACGCGGGGCGAGCCGTCGCCGCGGTGGGACTGGCCGGGCACGGCGACGGCCTGTACGCCGTCGACGAGCTCGGCCGGCCGGTGCGCGCCGGGATCGTGGCGATGGACACGCGCGCCGAACCGGTGCTGGAGGAGTGGCGGGGCACCCCCGTCTGGTCGCGCACCCTGGAGTTGTCGGGCACTGTGCCGTTCGCTGGTTCCCCGGCCGCCCTGCTGGCCTGGCTCGCCCGCCACGAGCCGGGAGCGCTTGCGCAGGCCCGTTGGCTGTTGTCCTGCAAGGACTGGCTGCGCCTGAGACTGACGGGTGCGGTGGACACCGATCCGACGGACGCCAGTGCCTCGTTCACCGACATGCGGCGGGGAGGCTACTCGCCGGAGCTGCTCGACCTGTACGGCCTCGGCACGCTCGCCCGCCTGCTGCCGCCCGTGCTGGCCTGCGACGCGGTGAGCGGAACCGTCACCCACGAGGCCGCGGCGCTCACCGGGCTCATCGCCGGCACGCCCGTGGTCACGGGCGCCCATGACGTCGATGCCGCCGCGCTCGGGATCGGCGGCACGACGCCGGGAGAGCTGTGCCTGATCGCCGGGTCGTTCAGCATCAACCAGGTGGTCAGCGAGCGTCCGGTAGTCGATCCGCGGTGGCAGGTCCGGCACTTCGTCCGGCCGGGGCAGTGGATGACCATGTCCACCTCACCCGCGTCGGTGGCGAACCTGGAGTGGTTCCTGCGGGTCACGGGCGCACCGGCCGACCAGCGGTACGGCGTCCACGAGGCGATCGGCCGAGAGGTCGAGGCATGCCTGGACGGTCCGTCGGAGGTGTTGTTCCACCCGTTCGTCTACGGCTCCCCGCACCCGCATCCCGCGTCCGGGACGTTCCTCGGACTGCGCGGCTGGCACGGCCGCGGCCACCTGCTGCGGGCCCTGATGGAAGGCGTGGTCCTCAACCACCGCTGGCACGTCGACGCGCTCTGCTCGAAACTGCCGGTCACCGGGGCGGCGGCCCGGCTGACCGGCGGCGCCGCACACAGCGCGGTATGGAGCCAGATGTTCGCCGACGCCCTACGGCGGCCGGTCGTGGTGAGCGACGTGGCGGAGAGCGCCGCCCGGGGAGCGGCTCTCCTCGCCGCCATCGCCGTCGGACTGCTCGACGACATGACGGACCCGCGCGCCACCCCCGCCGTACTCAGACGCCACGAACCCCGCCCCGACCGGGTCGCCGTACTCGACGAGGCTTATGCGGTGTACCGGGAGGCGTTGGAGGCTCTCGGACCGGTCTGGGCTCGTCTGGACGTGCCCGAGGCTCCGGAGTGAGTGCCGGACAGGCCGGCGACATGAGGGATCGACAGGCATTCAGGCACGACCACTGCTGCTACCCGGGGGTCGGCACACCGTCGTGGCGGTACGGCGGCTGCGCGCCCGCGCGGGTGCAGGTGTCAGCAGCGATCTCCACGGCGTAGGACAGCAGCCGGGCGAGGTCACCGGCCCCGAGGGCGTCGACGCCTTCGCGGCTGAGCCGGCCGGTGTGGTGCAGATGGGCGAGCACTCCGGCGGTGAAGGCGTCGCCCGCTCCGACCGTGTCGACGACCTCGACCGCCGGAGCGGGCACACGCACGTCGGCGTCGCGGCCGACGGCCCAGGCGCCCCGCGAGCCGAACGTGATCAGGACGAGTCCCGCCCCGGACGCGAGCCACCGTTCGGCCACCGCCTCGTACGACTCACCGGGGTGGAGCCAGGCCAGGTCCTCGTCGCTCGCCTTCACCACGTCGGCGAGCGCCACCCACTCGGCGATCCGCCGGAGATAGGCGGCGCGGTCGGTGATCAGGCCCGGCCGCACGTTCGGGTCGAGGGACACCAGCCGCCGGCCCGCCTCCCGGCGAATCAGTCCGTCGAGCGTGGAGGCCATGGGTTCGAGCAGCAGCCCCAGCGACCCGAGGTGCAGGGCCGTCCCCGCGGACAGCGCGCCGCCGTCAGGGAGAGCAGCGAGGTGTTCAGGACGCAGGCCGCGGTCGGCGGTGCCGTTGGCGTGGAAGGAGTAGGCGGCCGACCCGTCCTCGCGCAGATGCACGGCGGCGAGAGTGGTGGGGTCGGACGCGGGCAGCGCGTGGGTGAGCCGGGTGCCGGATGCCGCGAGGTGCGCGCGCAGGAGATCGCCGAAGTGGTCGTCGGAGATGCGAGCGAGCAGTGCCGTGGGGACTCGGAGTCGGCCGAGACCGGCGGCGACGTTGAGGCAGGAGCCGCCCGGGCGCGGCTGGAAGGCCGCGGCACCATCGGCCGTGCGGGCGGGGGTGAGGTCCACCAGCGCGTCTCCGGCGACGACGACGGCAGGCTGGTCTGAGGGTTCCGGTCTGGCGCTCATGTGTGTTCCTCGGGGACGGCGGCGGCAAGGTCGAGGGCTTGGGCTGGGCTGGAGAGCTGGACTGTTCGGTGGACTACCGAAGCCCTAAGAGACTGCTTGACGATAAGTCTGAAGAGTTTTTCTCGCAAGATGTGTTAACAACGGCCCAGTCTCCTGCTAATAATTCGGCCATCGAAACGCGCCCGACTCCCCAAGGACGCAGCCACACCCCTGCTCGACCAGCCGTGCCTCAGTCGAGGTCCCGGCGAACCTGCACGAGAGGTCCCCCGTCACATGGCATCGACCAGATACGCCCTCATAGCCGGCGCCGCCGCCACCGCCCTGCTCGCCACCGCCTGTTCCGGAGCCGGAGCCGGCGGGGCCTCGGGTGGCGGGAAGAGCATCAACGTCCTGATGGTCGGCAACCCGCAGATGGAGGACATCGCGAAGCTGACCAAGGACAACTTCACCAAGGACACCGGGATCAAGGTCAACTTCACGGTCCTTCCCGAGAACGAGCTGCGCGACAAGGTCACCCAGGACATCGCCACCCAGGCCGGCCAGTACGACGTCGCCACCATCGGCGCCTACGAGGTGCCCATCTGGGAGAAGAACGGCTGGCTGCACGACCTGGGCTCCTACGCCGACAAGGACCAGACCTTCGACAAGGCCGACCTGCTCAAGCCGATGGTCCAGTCGCTCACCGGCTCGGACGGCAAGCTCTACGCCCTGCCGTTCTACGGCGAGTCTTCGATGCTCATGTACAACAAGGACGTCATGAAGGCCAAGGGCGTCACGGTGCCCGAGCACCCGACCTGGCAGCAGATCGCCGACATCGCGGCCAAGGTCGACGGCGCCGAGCCGGGGATGAAGGGCATCTGCCTGCGTGGTCTGGCCGGCTGGGGTGAGCTGGGTGCGCCGCTGACGTCCATGGTCAACACCTTCGGCGGCACCTGGTTCACCAAGGACTGGAAGGCCCAGGTCAACAGCGGCGGCTTCAAGGAGGCCACGAAGTTCTACGTCGACCTGGTCCGCGAGCACGGTGAGGCCGGCGCCCCGCAAGCCGGGTTCACCGAGTGCCTGAACGCGCTGAGCCAGAAGAAGGTCGCCATGTGGTACGACGCGACCAGCGCGGCCGGATCGCTGGAGGACCCCGCCTCCAGCAAGATCGCCGGCAACGTCGGCTACGCCTACGCCCCGACCGTCAGGACGGACAGCAGCGGCTGGCTGTGGGCCTGGTCGTGGGCCATGCCCAAGACCACGAAGAACGCCGACGCCGCCTCGAAGTTCATGCTGTGGGCCTCCAGCAAGAAGTACGAGAACCTCGTCGGCGAGAAGCTCGGCTGGGCACGTGTCCCGGCCGGCAAGCGGGCCAGCACGTACGAGATCCCTCAGTACGAGAAGGCCGCCGCCTCCTTCGGTGACATCACCCTGAAGTCGATCGAGGGCGCCGACCCGGCCGACCCGGGCGTCCAGCCCCGGCCGACCGTGGGCATCCAGTACGTGGCCATCCCCGAGTTCCAGGACCTGGGCACCAAGGTCACCCAGGAGATCTCCGCCGCCATCGCCGGAAAGACCAGCGTGGACAAGGCGCTCGACGACGGCCAGAAGCTGGCCGAGGACGTCGCCAAGACCTACCAGAAGTGACCTTCAGCGCCCGGCCGGCCTCAGCGCCGGCCGGGCGCCGCTCCCCGCGATCCCGGCCTTCACGGGCGGAGGAACCATTCATGACCACGCTCACCGCACCCCCCGAGGCAGCGCCCCCACCCGTCCGTACCCGGAAGTCCTCGGGCGCGGCGGCCAAGTGGAAGCGCCGCATCCCGCTGCTTCCCGCGCTGGTCTTCACCATCGTCGTCACGCAGCTGCCCTTCGTGGCCACGCTGATCATCTCCACCTTCCAGTGGAACATCCTCAAGCCGGGCGAGAGGCACTTCGTCGGTCTGTCCAACTTCTCGTTCGTCTTCACCGACGAGCGGCTGCGCACAGCCGTGCTCAACACCGTCGTGCTCACCGCGTCGGTGGTGATCATCAGCGTGATCCTCGGACTCGGCCTGGCCATGCTGCTCGACCGCCGGTTCGCCGGCCGCGGGCTGGCGCGCACCCTGCTCATCGCCCCGTTCCTGGTCATGCCGGTCGCGGCGGCGCTGTTGTGGAAGCACGCCATCTACAACCCCGACTACGGACTGCTCAACGGAACCCTCAACGCCGTCTACCGGTTGTTCGGCGCGGACAACGGCCCCACGGTCGACTGGATCTCCTCCTACCCGATGCCCGCCGTCGTGGTGTCGCTGGTCTGGCAGTGGACCCCGTTCATGATGCTGATCCTCCTGGCCGGCCTCCAGGCGCAGCCCGGCGACGTCCTGGAGGCGGCTCGCATGGACGGCGCCTCCGCACTGCAGACCTTCCGCCACATCACGCTGCCGCACCTGCGCCAGTACATCGAACTGGGCGTCCTGCTCGGCACGATCTACGTCGTGCAGACCTTCGACGCGGTCTTCACCATCACCCAGGGCGGCCCCGGCTCCCAGACCACCAACCTGCCCTACGAGATCTACCTGACCATGTTCCGCAAGTACGAGTACGGCGAGGCAGCCGCCGCCGGTGTCGTCGTCGTCCTCGGCGCGTTCGTCATCGCGACCTTCGCGCTGCGCACCATCGCGTCGCTGTTCCGCGAGGAGGTTTCCCGATGACCCGTGCAGCAGCCGCCGCGCCCGGGGCGAGGTTCAAGAAACTCCTTGGCCGTAAGGACGACCACGGCGGTGCGCCCAAGCTGTCGCCGCTGTGGACGTTCGTCGCCTGGCTCGCCACGCTGGCGTTCTTCGCGCCCGTGGCGTGGATGGTGCTCACCTCCTTCCACCAGGAGGCCGACGCGGCCACCAACCCGCCCACCCCCTTCGCCGCCGTCACCTTCGACCAGTACAAACTCCTGTTCAGCCGGGACATCACCCCCTTCCTCCTCAACTCGGCGATGGCCAGCATCCTTTCCACGATCCTGGTCCTCGCCCTGGCGGTGCCGGCGGCCTACGCGCTGTCCATCAAGCCGGTCGAGAAGTGGACCGACGTGATGTTCTTCTTCCTGTCCACCAAGTTCCTCCCCGCCATCGCCGCCCTCCTGCCGGTGTACCTGATCGTCAAGGACGCCGGGATGCTGGACAACGTATGGACGCTGGTCATCCTCTACACCGCCATGAACCTGCCGATCGCGGTATGGATGATGCGCTCCTTCCTCGCCGAGGTCCCCAAGGAGATCCTGGAGGCGGCCGAGGTCGACGGCGCCGGCCTGCTCACCGTGCTGTGGCGGGTCGTCGCGCCGGTCGCCATGCCCGGACTCGCCGCCACCTCGCTGATCTGCTTCATCTTCAGCTGGAACGAGTTCATGTTCGCCGTGAACCTCACCGCCACGCAGGCGTCCACCGCGCCGGTGTTCCTGGTCGGCTTCATCACCAACGAGGGCCTGTTCCTGGCCCGGCTGTGCGCGGCGGCCACCCTGGTGTCGCTGCCGGTCCTCATCGCCGGTTTCGCCGCCCAGGACAAACTGGTCCGCGGCCTCTCCCTGGGAGCCGTCAAGTGAAGGCAGCCGTCATCACGCAGCCCGGCAGCGTAGAACTCGCCACCGTGGAGGACCCCGCTCCCGGCCCCCGCGAGGTCGTCGTCGAGGTCGCGGCCACCGGGCTGTGCGGCACAGATCTGCACATCCTCCAGGGGGAGTTCGCCCCGAAGCTGCCCATCATCCCCGGCCACGAGTTCGCCGGGGAGGTCGTGGCCCTCGGCAGCGAGGTCACCGACCTCGCGCTCGGCGACCAGGTCGCCGTCGACCCGTCGCTGTACTGCTTCGAGTGCCACTACTGCCGCGTCGGCCGCAACAACCTCTGCGAACGCTGGGCCGCCATCGGCGTCACCCACCCGGGCGCCGCCGCCGAGTACGCCGTGGCGCCCGTCGCCAACTGCGTACGACTGCCCGACCACGTGGACGTCCGGGACGCGGCCCTGATCGAGCCGCTGTCCTGCGCGGTGCGCGGCTACGACGTCCTGCGCAGCCGACTCGCCTCCCGCGTGCTCGTCTACGGCGCCGGAACCATGGGCCTGATGATGCTCCAGCTTGCCAAGGCCACCGGCGCCGCGAGTGTCGACGTCATCGACATCAACGCCGAACGCCTGGCCACGGCATGGCAGTTGGGGTGCTCCGCCGGTGCCGTGTCCGCCGACGAGCTTGACCGGCCGCCCTACGGATGGGATCTGGTCGTCGACGCCACCGGCAACGCGAAAGCCATCCAGGACGCCCTCGGTCGGGTGGGCAAGGGCGGTGCGTACCTGCAGTTCGGGGTCGCCGACCATGCCGCCAGGGCCACCATCGAGCCGTACAGGATCTACCACCAGGAGATCACGATCACCGGCTCCATGGCCGTGCTGCACAGCTTCGAACGCGCCGCGGACCTCTTCGCCACCGGTGTCATCGACCCGCGCGTCTTCATCAGTGACCGCCTCCCGCTGGCGGCGTTCCCGGACGCGGTCGCCCGCTTCCAGGCGGGCCTCGGCCGCAAGATCCAGATCCAGCCCGGCCTCGCCACCGCGTGAACGCCCGAACCGAACGGAATCCCCCCATGACCGAGCAGATCCGCCGCGTTCTCGTCCGCTCCCTCGACGACATCACCATCGAGCAGGTGCCCGCCCCCGTCCCCGGGGACGATGAACTCCTGGTGCGCACCACCGTCGTCGGTGTGTGCGGCTCCGACACCCATGCGGCGGCCGGCCATCACCCCTTCATCGACCTGCCCTACCGCCCCGGGCACGAGGCGGTCGGTGTCGTCGTCGCGGCCGGGAAGGGCGCCGAGGACTTCGCGCCCGGCGACCGGGTGATCATCGAGCCCAACCTGTACTGCGGCCGCTGCCCCCAGTGCTTCTCCGGCCGCTACAACATCTGCCAGGAACTGAAGGTCTTCGGCTGCCAGACGCCCGGCGCCATGGCCGACCTGTTCACCATCGCGGCCGACCGCGTCCACCGCGTTCCCGGCAGCATGACCGACCTCGAGGCCGCCCTCGTCGAGCCGCTGGCCACCCCCGTCCACGCTGTGGCGAAGGCCGGGGACCTCACCGGACGCACGGTCGTCGTGCTCGGCGCCGGGCCCATCGGGCTGCTCGTCCTCGCCGCCGCCCGGCACGCCGGCGCCGCGAAGATCGCCGTCACCGACCTGCTGCCGGGCAAGCGGGACCGCGCCCTGCGTCTCGGAGCCGACACGGCCCTGCCCGCCGACGCCCCCGACCTCGCCGACCAGGCCCACGCGGAACTCGGTGGACCGGCCGACGTGGTCTTCGACTGCGTGGCGCGCGAACAGTCCATCGCCCAGGCCACCGACCTGGTCACCAAGGGCGGCACGATCATCGTCGTCGGCGTCGGCGCCGCCGGCACCACCCCGGTCCGCCTCGACCTGATCCAGGACCGCGAAATCCGCATCGAGGGCACCCTGATGTACACCGGCGACGACTACCGCACCGCCATGTCCCTGATCTCGTCCGGCGCCATCGACACCGCCGAGATCGTCACCGCCACCTACCCGCTCCAGGACGCCGCCAAGGCTTTCGCCGCATCCGTCGACCCCGAGCAGGTCAAGGTACTGGTGACGGTGGACGGACCGTAGCCCACGGCCACGCACGGGGACGCGGACATGGACACGCAGTTCGTACGGAGCGGCCGCCGCACGGGTGGCCCCGGGGCCGCGAGCCGGACGGGCCCCGACCCGCACCGGCCCGTGTGGGAAACTGCGATACCGGAGCGACCGGGAAGGAGGGGCGCCGTGACCGCCCGTACGCGACTGTCACAGGCGGCCGTCGAGGAGCGGCGTCAGGCCGTGCTGCGGTATGTCGCCGAACACGGCGAGACCCGCATCGACGACCTCGCCCGGCACTTCGACGTCAGCCTGATGACCATGCACCGGGACCTCGACGACCTCACCGGGCGTCATCTGCTGCGCAAGGAGCGCGGGCGGGCCGTCGCGTTCCCCGCCCTCACCATGGAGACGGCCACCCGCTTCCGCGAGAACAGCGCCCTCGCGGCCAAGAACGCGCTGTGTGCGGCAGTCGCCGGCCGGATCAGGCCGGGCAGCACGGTGCTCATGGAGGACTCGACCACCCTGTTCCCCCTGGTGCCGGCCCTGGCCGAGGTGGATCAGCTGCACGTCGTCACCAACTCCGTCGGCCTCGCACAGAGCCTCGGGTCCGCCGCCCCCGGAGTGAACGTCACCCTGCTGGGCGGCCACTACCGCGGCGACTTCAACTCCTGCACCGGCCCCACCGTCACCCGGACCCTGTCCCGGATCCGGGCCGACCTCGCGCTGCTGTCCGCCACCGCTGTCCTGGAAGGGCGCCTCTTCCACCCCCTGAACGACTACGTCGAGGTGAAGCTGGCCATGCTCGGCTCAGCCGAACAGGCGCTGCTCCTGGTGGACCACTCGAAGTTCGGCAAAACCGCCACGTACGCGTACGGCACCGCGGCCGACTACCACACCGTCATCACCGACACCGGAACCCCCGACACGGAACTCGCGGCCATACGCGACCTCGGAGTCCACGTCGAGACGGTCGAACCCGAAGAGCCTTCCTCGTGATCCGCACCCTTTTCGAAACACCGAGCGCCTACCGCCCCAGCGACGCCGAGATGGCCGTGCCGGTGCCCCCGGTCCAGGCCGTCCTGTTCGACTTCAGCAACACCCTCTTCCAGATGATCGACCTGGAGACGTGGCTGCGCCGGGTCGGCTCCGCCGCCGGCCGCCTCGCCGTGCTCGACGAGCCCGGCGCAGTGGCCGAGATCTCCGACCAGTTGCGCGCCGCCTTCCGGCTGCCCTCCGTCGCAGCCCTCCAGGAAGGCCGTGATCTCTCTTCCGCACAGCACCGCCGCGCCATGTGGGGGTGGTGGGAGCAGGTGGACTTCCTGCGCGGCGCGGCGGAGACGGCCTACCGGGAGCTCACGGCCCCGGACGCCTGGGTTCCGTATCCCGACACCGAACCGGTCCTGCGTGCCCTGCGCCGGCGCGGACTGCGTATCGGTGTCGTCAGCGACTTCGCCTGGGACCTGCGCACCCACCTCGTCCATCACGGGCTGGACGCCTTGATCGACACCTGCGTGATCTCCTACGAGCAGGGCCGGGAAAAGCCCGACCCGCAGCTGTTCCTCAAAGCCTGCGCCGATCTCGGCGCGGACCCCCGCGCCACCCTGATGGTCGGCGACAACCCGGCCCGCGACGGTGGCGCGGCTGCCTGCGGTCTGCGCACGTACATCCTGCCGGCGGAACACCGCACGGGAGAGCGCGGCTTGATGGACGTGCAGCGGCTCGTGATCTGATCGTGGTTGTCCACGGGCATACAGGAATCCGCCCCGACGGATCGTTCGACGCCGTCGATGAAGGCGTGGCTCATCTCCTCCTCGCGGCGCACCCCGAGCGGTAGTACGGGCCGTGGAGCCGTCTCCTCAAGGCGTGCCAGGAACCTGCCAGTCGCGCGGGGCCGGGCTCCGGGCAGCCGCTGCACAGGACAGCACCGTCAGCGTTCGGAACGACTCTTCCAGCCACGACCTGACCGCGGCCCGCGCCCACCGGATCATCCGGATCTGCGAACGCCAAGGCGTTCCCGTCCCAGCTGACCGCGCGTTGTCCGAGTCTCCCGGCCGTGCCGTCGGTCGACTCGCCCCGGCCGGGGTTTCGAGGACCTCAGAACTCGTGGACCACCACCCAGTAGTCGGATTCTTCGACCGAGGCGGCACACAGGTGGTGGCCGTCGACCGAAACGGCCACGAACTCGGGTGAACCCGTCACTCCGGAGATGCGTGACGGGAGGTTCTTGCCCACCGGGTCTTTTACCCGCACCCAGCCGATCGCGCTCCCGCCGGGTACGGGCGGGAGGATGAGGAACTCCCCGTTCTCCCCGTAGAGCGAGGCTTGCGAGGCATGGCGGTGCCATGCCTCGTCCAGTTCGTCGGCGGCGCCGGGGGCGGCGGCGGGGACTGTGGCGACCGGTTCCACCTCGAATCCGCTGACCGCATGGATGGCGGCGTTCACGGGTGGGCCGTCAGGGGCGGCTTCTCCCGTCACCTCGAGCCCGCAGCGCCCGAGGGCGTCCAGCCACTGCGGTGCCTGCCGGTCCGTCATGATCCCTGGCCTTTCATCGGTCCCCAGGACATTCAGCCGCCTCCGTAGAACAGGTGATGGTCGCCACCCGATTTGTTTATCTTGCCGTATCTCTCCATGGACTCCGGATAGCCGAGGCTGCCGTCGGGACGCTGCACCCGTGCGTTGTCCCAGCCGAAGTTGACCAGGCTCCGGGTGTCGTCGATCTTCGGCTTGCCGGCATGGAAGTGTGGGCCTGCCGGATCATTGGTGTGCTCGACGACCACACGCGAGCCACTGTCCGTCTCGAATTGCCGGAAATTTCCCCAGTGTGCCGGATCGGGCGAATAGATGTAACCCGGCATGTGCTTCAGTTGCTTGTCCCCGGTGACCACCCACTCGGCGATGGGTTCTTCGCCGTAACGCACACCGGCGAGCTCGAACGCGGCCTTCTCCGCGTCCGCACGGTTCTCGAACGGGTTGCCCTTCTCACCACGCGGATACGGGCTGAGTCCGAGGGGGTCGGACCAGGTGTGAGGGTTGTGGACGTAGGTGACGGGGTTGGGGGCGGGCGCGAGCCCGAGGGGGTCCGGAGTGAGGTAGCGCGCGGTCTCGGGGTCGTAGTGCCGGAACAGGTTGTAGTGCAGGCCGGTTTCCGGGTCGTAGTACTGACCGGGGAAGCGGAGCGGGGTGTAGGCCGTGCTGGAACTGCTCCAGGCGGTGGTGCCCCAGAGGGTGGCGCGGGTGCGCCAGGCGATGTCGCCGTCCTGGCCGATCAACTCGGTGGGGGTGCCGACGAGGTCGGTGGCGATGGCGAAGAAACGCCGGTCCACCTCGTCCTGATGGGCATCCGCCGTGAGGATGCGCTCGGTCTGCGAGAGGGGAACGCCGGACCGGTGGTCCCAGGTGAGGGCGACGGCGTTCGGGAGATCCGGCTGGTGAAGGGTCTGTTCGCAGAGGGTCATGCCGTCCCAGGCGAACCGGGTCTCCTCCACCACGCTCTCGTCGTCCGCCAGCCGCTGCTTGGCGATGCGGCGGCCCAGGGGGTCGTAGCGGTAGCGCCAACGGGTTCCGTCCGGGGTGACCACCGAGGTGAGCCGGTTCTCGGCGTCCCATTCGTAGCGCCAGGTGTCGGGTTTGCGGGACAGACGGGTCTTCTGCCGCAGGGTGATGCGGCCGAGGGCGTCGTGCTCGAAGCGGACGGCTCCGGCGCGGGTGATCGCCGTGCCGGCGTAGGTCCGCGGGCCGGTGGCCTCGTTGCCGGGGTGGGCGGCGGGCCAGGACGCCTCGGTCAGGTTGCCGCCGGCGTCGTAGGCGTACCGCTCGGTCCAACCCCGCGCGTGGACGGCGGTGACGTGGCCGACCGTGTCCAGGTCGAAGGTGCGGGTGCCCGACAGGAAGTCGCCGACCGAGCTGAGGTGGCCGTCCGGGCGGTAGGAGTAGGTACGGCTGTTGACCGTACGGCCGTCGACGGTCAGGTGGCTGGCGGAGAGCCGCCCGGCCTCGTCCCAGGCCGAGGTGACGGTGAGCGCGTCGGCGAAGTCTCCGAAGACACGAGCCGTTTCACGGCCCGCGACATCGTGGGCGAAGACGACCGGGGACCCCCCGGTGGTCAGGCGCTCGGGACGGCCACCGGCGTCGTACGCGTAGGTGGTCACGTGGCCGGTGGGAGTGACACGGCGGGTGCGGCGGCCCACGGCGTTGTACGCGTAGCTCATGGCGCGGCCGTCGACGAGCTCGGACTTGACCCGTCCCCGGCGGTCGTACACGTAGAGGAGTTCGCTGTCCGGGCCGGACGCCTGGAGCAGCCGTCCGGCCCGGTCGTAGCCGTAGTCGGTGATCCGGCCGTCGGCGTCCTTCCGGATCACCCGGCCGAGTTCGTCCCGTTCGAAGGAGATGACGTGGCCGAGCGAGTCGGTCCGGGAGACGAGTTGTCCGGCGGAGTCGAGACGGTAGCCGAGCGTTCGGCCGTCGAAGTCGGTCTCCGAGACCATCCGACCGGCCGCGTCGTACTCGTAGGCCCAGCGTGCGCCCTGCGGATCGGTGACCTGGACGAGCCGCAGCGCGGCGTCGTACCCGAACTCGTACCGGGCCCCGTTCGGTTGGGTGCGGGCCGCCACCAGGTCGAAGTGGGTGTACTCGAAGCGGGACACCCCGCCGATCGGGTCGGTGTGGGTGAGGCGGTTGCCCTCGCCGTCGTAGGTCCACGACTCGGTGGCGCCGTCCGGAGCCTCCCGGCGGATCAGATTGCCGTCCGTGTCCCACTCGAGACAAGTGACGCCACCTGTGGGGTCGGTGACGCGGCCGGCACGTCCGAGGGCGTCGCGCTGAACGTGGGTGGTCCCGCCGGCCGGGCCGACGACCTGTACGGGCAGGCCCATGGCGTCGCAGCGGACCGTGGTGACGGTTCCCAGCGCGTCGGTGATCGACGTCGGGCATCCGCGAGCGTCGTAGGCGTACCGGGTGGTGTGGCCGGCCGGATCGGTGACCGTCACGCGATTGCCGCGCTCGTCGAAGCTTTGGAGCCAGCGGCTGCCGTCCGGGCCGTGGAGTTCCGTGTACCTCCCGAACGGCCCGGGTTTCATGGTGAGTCGGCTGCCGTCCGGCCGGAGCACGGCGACCAGGCGGTCGTGCTCGTCGTAGGTGTGGGCGGTGGTGCGGCCCAGTGGGTCGGTGCGGGTGAGGAGGTTCCCGCGGGCGTCGTAGGTGAAGGTGTTGAGGTGGCCGAGCGGGTCCGTGGTGGCCAGCACGCGACAACCGGGGCCGATGAGATGGCGAGTGGTGTGACCCTCGGCGGTGGTGAGGGTCGTGGTGCGGTGGCCGGTTCCGGCTTCGGGTTCGGAATAGGCGAGGGTGATCTGGATGTGGCCGGCTTCGCCGCCTTCGGCGATGACCCGGTCGCGATCGTCGTAGACGTAGTCGTACCGGCTTCCGTTGGAGTCGATCCAGGCGATGACCCGGCGGCGGTCGTCGTAGACGAAGGTGGTGGTGGCGCCGGAGGGTTTGGTGACGGTGGTGAGATTGCCGTCCTGATAGCCGTAGCTCGTCAGCGCCAGGTCCGCGCCGCTCTCGCCCGCGCCGGCCAGGGACAGCGCGGTGACCAGGCCGTCGGTGACGGACAGGTTCACCCGGGGGCCCGCCGAGTGGACGAGGGCCAGTGGCAGGCCGTCCTCGCCGCGGTCGACGGTGCTCGTGCGGCCGTTGCGTTCGGCGACGGTCGACAGCCAGGCCGTGCCGTCGTCGCCCGGCTCGGTGCCGGGCGGGGCGGTGAAGCGACGGGTCAGACCGGTGTCGGGGTCGGTGACCGTGTAGTCGCCGTCGGTTTCCCGGGTGAGAAGCGTTCGGGCCCGGCTCGATTCCGGTGTGGTGGGCGCGCCGGGGACCGGGTGCGGGTACGGGACGAGCAGCCCGTCGGCGGTGACGTGGACGACGCCGATCGCGTCGATCTCCAGACGCTCGTCGACGGTGGAAGTCCACGCCGGCCCCAGGAAGCGGCCGGTCGCGGTGCCGGACTCGGTGCGGCGGGTGAAGAGCAGCGGGAGGATGCCGGGGATCTCGAGGTCGGTCTGGGGCAGGAACATCCGGCCCGAGGCGAGGTCCACCGGGTCGGTGCCGTCGGTGGTGCGCTCGCCGTCCGGACGGCGGTGGGTGCCGTCCGGGGCGTCGTCGATCAGGCGGCGCAGCCGCGCGGCGTCGGCGGCCTCCTCGGCGATCCGCACGCCCTTCACCGCGGCACCGCCGCCCCCGGTGGCCACGGTCAGCGCGACGTCGGGCAGCAGCCGGCCGAAGCCCTCCGCCGGGTCCTTCATGAAGTCGCCGACCATCTGCTTGCCGGTGCCGACCGGATCGTTGGCGGCCACCACCAGACCGGCGGCCAGGCTGTTGAGGGACGTGGCGTACTCGGCCGGGTGCGTGATGTTGTACGGGTCCATGGGGTTGACACTGCGGACGAAGTTGAGCAGCCCCGCCGTGCCCTTGATGACGCCGCCGCCGACATGGTCGCCCATGAGCTGCAGCTCCTGCATCCCGTCGCCCAACTGCTCGGCGTAGGAAGGCTTCTGCGGAGCCATGTCGCGGGCGGCGCGGACCGCCGTGCGCGCGGTCTCCGCCGCCGAGTTGCGCTGCTTGCGGGCCTCGGCGAGGAGGTCCTGAGCGTCCTGCATCAGCTTCTTGCCGGGATCGTCGAACGTCGCCGCGGGCTTCGGCGGCAGCGAGGCCGGGTCGCGCTTTTCCGCGGGCTGGGCGTTGTAGCGATCGACGGCGGCGTTGTAGTCGTCGACCTTCTTGCGGTGGGCGTCGGCGGCGTCCTCGGAGGCCTTGACGCCCTCCTTCCACCTGTCGATCGCCGTCTGCGCCTGCCCCTGCGCCCAGGTGACGGTGCCGGCGAACGCGTCCAGCGCACCGACCGCCTTCGCGCAGGCGTCGGCGGCGGTGTACCACTTGGGCGGCTGGGTGCTCACCGCGGTGCGCAGCGCCTCGGCCGTCTCACCCTTGAGCCGGGACGAGTCGAGGCCCTTGAGCCCGTCGCCGGCGTTGTCGAAGGCCGACTGGAAGGCGCGGAGCTTCGTGGCGGTGGAGGTGATCTCGCTCGGGCTGCCGTAGATCAGCTTGGTCTTGTCCTCGGTCTGCCCGAGGTCCATCTCGTCGACCTCGGCGCCCATCCGGTTGGCGACCGAACGGGACTGTTCGCGCACCCAGTCCGCGCCGGACTCCCACCCGACGTCCTCCAACCGGTCGGCGGTCCAGTTGCCCGCGTCCTCGACCCGGTTGCCCACCCACTCGACGCCGTCCTCAACCGCGTCCTCGACCGAGTCGGGCGTGATGTCGCTGATGAAGTCGCCGATGCCCACCGTCAGTTCCCCCCGGACTCGCCCTGCTGCTGCTCCTGCTGGGCGCGCTCCTCCGGCGACGGGCCGAAGGTGTCGTCCAGCGCCTGGTTCCACTGGTCGTCGGAGATGCCGAGAGCGTCGTTGAGCACCTGCGACTGCTGGCCGCCGTGGCCCTCGGTGAGAACGGTGCGGCCGGTGTCCTTCCAGGTCTGCTCCATGTCCTGACCGGCCTTGTCGAACGACTCGGCGCTCCAGTCCGGGTCCAGGTAGTCCGGCGTGAAGATGTCGCCCCAGTTCTGCTGGGCGATCTCCTCCTCACTGGCGTGCGGGTTCCCGCCGAACAGGGAATTGGCGCCCACCTTGAGCGTCGCCGCGACGTACTGGTCGTGCTCCCACTGGGTGCCCGCCGCCAGACCGAGGCGGTTCGCGAGCGCACTTGCGTCGTGCACCAGGGCGCGCACGCCCCACTCCCAACGTTCGCAGAAGTCCTCGAAGTCGACCGCGAGGCCGTGGTGCCCGGCCTCCATCCCGGTCATCGCCAGCTCCGAGAAACCCTTTCCCATCACCGACCCGGTGGCGCCGCCGAGTTCACCGAGCTGGTCGATGGTCGCGCCCACCCCCTGGGTGAACTTGACGACGGACGCCTTGTCGAGCCGCAGGTCCGGTCCGTCACCGCTCATGACCGCGACCCCTCTCCCGCCGCACCGGCGTCCACGGCGACCGCGTCCGGCACGATGCCGACGACCGGCGGGAAGAACATCGAACCGTCCTCGGTGGCGATGTCGACGGCGAGACCAGCGGGCTCGCCCAGGGCGGGCACGAGCTCGTCGACGATGCGCGCGCCCAGCAGCGCCGCGTAGTCCATGGGCTGGTCACCCCGCGCGTGACGCAGGGCGAACCGGGCCAGTGCGGCCTCGTCGGTGAACCCGCAGATCCACCGCACCCCGCCCGAACGCACCGACCACAGACCTCCGTCGGCCATCGGCACGAGGAGGACCGAGCGTCGCATCTCGCCGATCAGAGCACGCGGGTCGTCGCCTCCGCCTCTCCGCTCGGCGATGCGTTCGGCGAGAGCCGCCTTCGGCTGCTGCACGGTTCCTCCCCGGTCGTAGGTGACTGATGGCACCGTAGAGCAGGACGCGCGCGAGGAAGCGGGCGGTTCT
This sequence comes from Streptomyces sp. NBC_00080, assembly GCF_045041255.1. Lineage (NCBI taxonomy): Bacteria > Bacillati > Actinomycetota > Actinomycetes > Kitasatosporales > Streptomycetaceae > Streptomyces > Streptomyces sp. NBC_00080. The sequence goes on along the minus strand of NZ_CP108235.1, from coordinate 2,524,021 downwards.
GGTGAGCCCCGCCCGTCCGACAGACTCCCCCCGGGCACGGGATCCCGCCGGACCTCCGTCCTCCCCCGTCAGCCCGGCCCGGCCAACCACTCGGGCCGGACCCGGGTTCAGCCGTGGCGGCCCCGCCCCTCCATCGTCTCCACCAGCCGGCCCAACGCCCTGAGGACCCAGTCCCGGTCGTCTCCCAGACCTGACAACAGGTCTACCTCCGCCGCGAGTTGGCGGGGGAAGAGGTCGTCGACGGCCTTGGCGCCCGACTCGGTGATGGTGAGCAGGGCGGCGCGGCGGTCGGCGGGGTTGGGGGTGCGGGTGATGAAGCCGCGCTTCTCCAGTTTGGCGAGCGTCCTGCTGACGCCCGCGCGGGAGAGGCCGAGGCGTTCGGCGAGGCTGCGGGCGATGACCGGCTCGGTGGCGTGGCGCAGGGGGATGAGCGTGTCGACCTCGGGGGCGGTGAGCGGGGCGCCCGCGTAGAGGGGTTCGACGGCACGGTCCAGCAGGCCGGTGGCGCGCTTGAGCAGGCCGACCACTTCCATGGGAGAGGTGTCGAGGCCCGGATGGTGCGCGGCCTTCTCCCTGGTGTGCGCCGTCGCCCCCAACGTCGGTCTGCTGACCGGCGCCCGCTTCCTCCAGGGCGTGGCCGGCGCGGCGGGCATGGTGCTGGCCCGGGCCGTACTCACCGACCGCTTCCACGGCGCCGAACTGCCGCGCCACTTCGCGATCGCCGCGCCGGTGCTCGGCGGGGTGGTCCTGAGCGTGTCCACCTGGCGTGCGGTGTTCGCCGTGCTGGCCGTGCTGGGCGGACTGCTGCTGTTCGCCGTGGTGCGCCGGGTGCCGGAGTCCCTGCCGCCCGAGCGGCGTCGGAGCGGCGGGTTCGTGAACACGTTCCGTGCCATGGGAACGCTGCTCGGCCGCCGGGCGTTCATGGGATACGTCCTGGTCGTCGCCTTCGTCGCGGCGGCCCTGTTCACCAATATCAGCGGTTCCAGCTTCGTTTTCGAGAACCTCCACGGCGTCTCCTCGACGACGTACTCCCTCATCTTCGCCACCAACGCGGTCGGCATGCTGCTCGCCGGCGCGGTGTTCTCCCGGCTCGCCGGACGGGGCGTGCGGCTGAACACCCTGCTCGCTGCCGGTGTCGGCGTGGTGCTGGTGGGCGCGCTGGCGCAGGTTCTGCTGGTCCTGTCCGTGGGCGAGAGCCTCGTGGGCACGTGGGTCACGCTGTTCGTGACCGCGAGCGGCATCGGGCTGGTCTTCCCGGGCGGCATGAGCATCGGACAGGCGGTGGGTCGGATGGCACCGGGAGCGGCGTCCGCGCTGCTGGGCGGCCTCCAGTTCCTCTTCGGAGCGCTCGCCTCGCCGCTGGTGGGGCTGTTCGGGGAGGACAGCTCCCTGCCGATGGCCGTCATCATGCTGGTCGCCGCCGCGGGGGCGGGACTCGCCCTCGTCGCGCTGGCCCGGCCGTGGCAGGGCCACGGGGAACCGGCCGCCTCGGTCTGACGGGGGTGTCGGCGGCACGGGGCCGGCGCTGCGCTCGGTGATGCGCGGCCCTCGTTTCCCGGCGCAGCCGGGTCGTACCCACGTCAAGCCCGGGTCGCACCCGAGTCGCCCCCGCGGCGAAGATCGGCCACAATGGGCGCCCGTCGTCCGTTCGTCCGCACCGAACCACCTGAGGTTTCCCGTGACCCACTCCGTGGCCCGCGAGCCGCAGCGGCGTAATTCGCGGTCCAACCGGGCGCGCATTCTGGCCACGGCCCGGCAGGAGCTCGGCCGGAACCCGGACGTCACCCTGGAGGAGATCGCGCGGGCCTCCGGTGTCGTACGGCGTACGCTCTTCGGCCACTTCCCCGGGCGGGCGGCGCTGTTGGAGGCGCTCGCGGAGGAGGCGTCCGAGGCGTTGCGCGGCGCGCTGGCGGTCGCGACGGCGCCGCAGGAGCCGGCCGAGCGGGCGCTCGCGCACTTCGTGCACACGATCTGGCCGGTGGGTGACCGTTACCGGTTGCTCCTGGCGCTGGCCCGGCGTGATCTGGGCGACGAGCGCGTCGCAGAGATCCTCGCCCCCGCCCGCGACGAAGTCACCGCCATCCTGGCGCGCGGGCAGCGCGACGGTGTCTTCCACACGCAGCTGCCGCCCGCCGTGCTGAGCGCGGGGCTCGAGGCGATGCAGGTCGCGCTGCTGGAGGAGGTCAACACCGGGGCGCTGGAGGACGACGGCACCCGGACGGCCGTCGTGACGCTCGTCGCGGCGGGGGTGCCGGAGGAGCGGGCGCGGGCCGTGGTCGGCGAGGTCGTGTCGGCGGCGGCGGCAGCGGCCGGGGGTGCTGAGCCGGGGGCCTGAGGTCTCCGGATCGCCATAGTTCCCCAGATCCTCAGTCCCCGGTTCCTCAGTCCCCGGTTCCTCGGTTCCCGGTTCCTCGGTTCCCGGTTCCCCCGCCTCTCCGTTCTGCGCTCACAGGTCCTGGTCCGACGGTGCTTCGTCCGGTCGGAAGGTGACCGACCTTCCCGTGAACCGGGCGTCGAGGCCGGTGGCGGTGGTGGTCACGGAGCGCAGGTTCAGGCCGTCGGGGATGTTCCGCAGCCGGATCGGCTGCTCGAAGACCTGGTCGAGCACCGCTTCCCCGGCCGCGGGCAGCGCGCCGCCCTCGATCTGGAAGTCGTCGAACGCGATCCGGTTGCCGGATGCCGCCGAGACGGTCGTGGCCACCGTGACCCGCCCTCCGCCGAGAGGCAGCAGGATGTCCGCGCTGATCCGGCCCGGCCCGTCGCCCTGGGACAGCCCGATGGGTGGGCCCAGTGAACGAACACGATGAACGAGCCCGATGAACGAGCCCGATGACCGTGCGAGAGCGGTCGTTCACCGTGCACAAGGTGAGGACGGAGCGGGCCGGGGCACTCGTGGCCCCGGCGGCCCCGGCGGTCGCGGCGAGGCCGGCGATCCGGGTGTCGGAGCCACGGTTCGGTCCCGCCAGGCGCTGCGCTTCGCGCCGGTCACTTCGCCTCCTCGGGGATCAGGGCTCGTCGCTCGTGGGTCGGAGCAGTGGGTCAGCGGAATATTTGCACACCGGTGGGCAATAAACTAGTCTGCACATCAACGGGCAATTAACTCGTCCTCATAGGAGCCCCCCATGCCCTTCCCCGTCGACACACCCGTCGAGAAGATGACCGGGCCGTACGCCAAGCGCTGGTCGGCGCTGATCGTGCTCTGCCTGAGCCTGTTGATCGTGGTCATGGCGAACACCTCGCTGATCGTGGCCGCGCCGGACATGACCACGGACCTGGGCCTGAGCAGCAGTGACCTCCAGTGGGTCATCGACGGCTACACCGTCCCGTACGCGGCGCTGATGCTCGTGCTGGGGTCGATCGGCGACAAGTACAGCCGTCGTGGCGCCCTGGTCACCGGGCTGTTGGTCTTCGCGGGCGGTTCGGTGATGGGCAGCCTGGTGGACCAGACCGAGCTGGTCATCACGGCCCGCGCGATCATGGGTGTCGGTGCCGCGGTCGTCATGCCCGCCACGCTGTCGCTGCTGGTCGCGATCTTCCCGCGGCGTGAGCGGGCCAAGGCCATCACGGCGTGGACGGCCACCTCGGGGCTGGCCATCGCCGTCGGGCCGCTGGTCGCGGGCTGGCTGCTCCGGGACCATGCGTGGGGCTCGACCTTCCTGATCAACGTCCCCATCGCGGTCGTCGCCGTCGTCGGCGCGCTCGCGCTGGTCCCGCCGTCCAAGGCGGCGGGCATGGGTCGGATCGACTACGTCGGTGGACTGCTGTCGATCGTCTCCGTCGGCTCGCTGGTGTACGCGACCATCGAGGGCCCGCACTTCGGCTGGGGCACCGGCCCGATCGCCGCTGCCGTGGTCGCCGGGGCCGCTCTGGTGGGGTTCGTGGCCTGGGAGCTTCGTCATCCGCATCCGATGCTGGACGTCCGCAAGTTCCGGCTGCGGCCCTTCAGCGGTTCGATGCTGGCGGTGCTGTTCTTCTTCTTCGGTACCTTCGGCGCGATCTACTACTCCACCCAGTTCCTCCAGTTCGTGCTGGACTACGACGCGCTGGAGACCGGTGTACGACTGCTGCCGCTGGCCGGTGCAGTCTTCGTCGGCGCCGCGGTGACCGGGCGGCTGACCCCGAAGCTGGGCGTGCGGGCGATGGTCGTGTCCGGCATGGTGATCGGCACGGCGGGCGTCTTCCTGCTCACCAGGGTCGACACGGGCTCGACGTACGCGGACTTCCTCGCGCCGATGATGATGCTGGGCTTCGCGATCGGCCTGAGCGTGTCCCCGGCCACCGACACGATCATGGGGTCGTTCCCGGAGAGTGAGCTGGGTGTCGGCGGCGGCGCCAACGACACCGCGCTGGAGCTGGGCGGTTCGCTCGGCATCGCGATCCTCGGCTCGCTCCTCGGCACCGCGTACCGCGACGAGCTGACCGACCTGGTCGGCGGCAACCTCCCGGCCACCGCGCTGGAGACCGCCAAGGACTCGGTGGGCGGTGGCCTGGCGGTTGCCGAGCAGGTCGCGAAGGACCCCGCAGGCGGGGCGCAGCAGGCGCAGGCCCTGGTCGAGGCGGTGCACGAGGCCTTCGCGCACGGTGTCGCCCAGACCAGCCTGGTCGGCGGGATCATCATGGCCGCCGGCACGATGATCGTTTTCGCGGTCATGCCCGGCCGTAAGGCCTCAGTGGACACGGAGGGGGCGGAGGAGCCGGAGGGGCCGAAGGAGGCCGCGTCCGCGGAGGCATACTCCGACGCTTCCCGGTAGGACGATCCGCCCCGTTGCCCCGTTGCCCGCTCGCCTCGCCCTGCCGTGGTGTTCCTCGGAACCCCGCCGGTGGGGCGCGCGGCGTCCGGCGTCCAGCGTCCGGACGTCAGTCGGAGACGGTGGAGTGCTCCGGCTGAGGCTCCGGCTGAGGCTCCGGCTCTGGCGTCGGCTCCGAAGTCGTGGCTGTAGCCGTGGCGGTCTTCGGTATCAGCCCGCTCATCGCGGCGCACTGCTCGGGGCCCATGACATGGGCCAGCGCCCCCGTCACCGTCTGGGCCAATGCGCCGGACGCCTCCCGGAGCATGCGCCGGGCCTTGTCGGTGAGGGCCACCTCCACGCCGCGCTTGTCGCCGCAGACCGACTTGCGGGTCACGAGGCCGGCGTGCTGAAGACAGGCGATCTGATAGGTCAGCCGTGTCTTGGGTCGCCCCAGCAGCTCCGCGATGCGGGTCATGCGGAGGCCTTCCCGAGGCTGCTCCGCCAGCAGGCACAGGACCAGGAACTCGTCGTGCGATACGTCGAGCCGCTCCTTGACCACCGAGCGCAGCCGCTGTTCCACCGCCCCGGTCGCGGCCAGCAGGAGCATCCAGCCGCGCAGTTCGGCCGGCAGTAGGCCGTCGCCCTGAGCGGACGGGCATGAGGGCAGGTCGGTGGGGTGCTCAGCGGGGTCTGCCATAGCTACGAGTGTATCTGTGGTCCAAATTTGCACGACCATGTTGTTCAGATTTGGATTACCGGCTAGCGTGGGTCGTCCCAGCTTCATCCAAATTTGGACTATCAAGGAGAACGACCATGACCGTCGCCGTGGAAACCGGACTGTGGCAGCTCGACACGGGCGCCTCCACCGTCGCCCTGAAGCACAAGGCGATGTGGGGCCTGGTTGCCGCCAGAGGTGTCTTCGCCATCACCGGTGGCGGGGGTGAGGTGGCCGCCGACGGAACCGTCACCGGCACCCTGGTCCTGGACGCGGCCTCCATCGACACGAAGAACGCCAAGCGGGACGCACACCTGCGCAGTGCGGACTTCTTCGACGTCGAGAAGTACCCCGAGATCACCTTCGTGGTGCGCGCCGCCGAACTCGGCGCCGACGGGGCCGTGAAGGTGTCCGGCCGGCTGACGGTGCACGGCGTCAGCCGACCGCAGAACTTCACCGCCCGCCTGAGTCAGGCGGACGCCGACGCGGTCACCCTGGACGCCACATTCACCGTGGACCGGAACGAGTTCGGGATCACCCTGAACCAGCTCGGCATGATGGGCGGCCTGACGACGATCACCACCACGCTCCGCTTCACGCGCACGATCGCCTGAGCTATCGCCGAAGACATTTCTGACGTGGCGTCAACTCTTTTCCGCAGAGTTGGGTTTGCACGGAAAAGCGAACTGCCTTGCGGGTGACCGGAGTTCGCAGAGGGTGGCCGCAAGGTGGACCCGGCGGGGCCGGTCGGATCGGCCTCCGGTGCGCTCCCGGCGGCCGTCCGGCCGGGGCGCGACAGCCGGGCGCGGGCGCGATGCACTCCGGCGGGAGCGCGGTGACCGTGGCGGCCACCCGCAGCGGCGTCATCAACAGGCTGTAGCAGCCATGGGGTCGCATCGCCACGAAGAGGACCGACCGGGGCGGATCGGTAACCGTCGGACCAAGTGCCGCACGAACAGCGGGGCCGGCAGCACCGGCAGGGCCGGCGCGCCGCCGCTGCCAGAATGCTCGCGTGCCCATACCGCGAGCCGCCCGCTGCTGTCCGGTGGGCGCCGCAGGTTCTCGCTCTCTGCGGGTGTTACCAGCGCCGTTTCTGCCGAGCAAGCCGTTTCGCAACGTTATCGGGGCTGGTGAGCGGGTTGCGCCCGGCCCCGCGCCAGGACCTGAGGATTCCGGTGCGGACACGGTGGGAAGCCGTTGCGCGGCACCGGAGGCGGTGGCGGACCGTGTCGCTGTTGGGCTGAACGGGTGACTTGGCGTAAGAATGGCTGGTGCAGGCATTGAAGGCGAGTCAGTTCGGGGGGTGCCGGTGAACCGTTACGACGTCACCGATGAACAGTGGGAAGGGCTCGCTCAGGTTGTTCCGCTGCGGGGCCGGGACGCGTGGCCGTCGGCGGTGAGCCACCGCTCGCTCCCCGACGCGGAGACGGAGACCCGGCGCCGTTTCGTCGTGCTGCGGGTCAACGTCTTCGCGGACGCCCGCGAGGTCGCCGAGACGCTGATGGCGGGCATCCCGGTGCTGCTCGACCTGACGGGCGCGGAGACCGACACCGCCAAGCGTGTCCTGGACTTCTCCACCGGAGTCGTCTTCGGCCTGGCCAGCGGCATGCACCGGGTCGACCGGAACGTCTTCCTGCTGACCCCACCGGGCACCGAGGTCAGCGGGATCATGGAAGGGGCGGGGGTTCCCGGAGTCTGAGCGGTCCTCGGGCGTCGAGCGCCCGCACCCGGCGCGGCGCTCGGCGACCTCCAGACGCGTCGGCACGTCGGCTCGCCACACACGTCGCCTCCGCCGCTGTCGCACTCCGCGACGATCGCCGGAGTCGTCGCAGCCAGCGGGGCCGTACCGGATCCTCGGGGGCCTGCGGGTCGTCCGGGGCGTCGGGTCGTCCGGGTCGTCGGGTCGGCGTGGTCGTCGGGTCGCTCGATCGTAGGAAGCTGTCCGGGGCGGAACGGTTCGTCTGGTGGCGGAGTCCTACGGTCCGGATATGTCCTCGCCGTTTGCGTCCTCCGCCGCCTCTTCCGCCGCCTCCTCCACGCCCTTACCTCACCCGGCCGTACCGCAATCGGCGTCGGACCAGCCGCCGTCCGGGGACGTCTCCCGTACCGTGCCCGCGCAGGGGCCCTCGGCGGCGGAGCGACACGGTCCGTCCCCCGCGCCGGGTCTCCGTACGGCGTCCGCTCGGGTGCGGTACGTCCGGCCCTGTGTCACCGAACTGCGGCTCTCCGCCTTTGCGGGGCACCGGCGGGCCCGGTTTCCGCTGGGGCCGGTCACGCTGTTCGTCGGGGCCAGCGGGAGTGGCAAGAGCAGCGCGCTGCGGGCCTACGAGGCGCTGGCCCGGCTGGGTGGCGGGGCCCCGCTGGGCGAGGTGTTCGCCGACCCGGCCGCGTGTGTGCCGCAGGGGGCGCGGCCCGATGCCCAGCGTCGTCGCGGGTTCCGTATCGGATGCACGGCCGACGGCCCCGGCGGCCCGGTTCTGCTCGACGTCGCCGTGCAGGCCGAACCCGAGCTGCGCATCGTGGGGGAGCGGCTGAGCGCGGCGGGCGTCGTGCTGCTGGAGACGGCGCTGCGCGATCCCGGGCGCCGCGCGGTACAGGCGGCCTGGCACACCGGCGGCTCCGCACCGGTGACGCGCGCCCCCCTGCCCGACGACCGGCTCGGCACCGCACTGCTGCCGCTGCGCGTGGCCGGCAAGACCGACGGACAGCGGCAGGTGCTCGCCGCCGCGGAACAGATGGTCGTCGCCCTGCGGTCCGTCTTCGCCTGCGATCCGCAACCCGACTGGATGGGGGTTCCCGTCCCCATCGGCTCCGGCCGGCTGCTCGCCGGCTGCGACAACCTCGCCGACGTCCTCTGGCGCACCCGCGAGGAGTGCGGACGGCGGCACGCGCAACTGGTGGCCGCGCTGTCCGCCGGATCGACGGGACCGGTCGTGGACCTGCGCGCCGAACCGCTGGCCGACGGCACGGTCCGCGCACTGCTCCACCGCGCCGACGGCAGCCGCACGGAGCTCGCCCGGCTGGGATACGGCGAACTGCGCTACGTCGCCCTCGCGCTGGTGCTCCTCACCGGACCGGGCGTCCTCGACGTGGACCCGGCCGGCGAGGTGCCCGCCGCGATGCAGACCCTCACCCTGCTCGCGGACGGCCTCGACCGTGGCCTCGACGTACGACAGCGCGCCGAACTGCTGCGGCTGGCAGTGCGGATGGCCGAGCGCGGGCACATCCGCTGCGTCGGCGCGGTCGGCGACGAGTACGGCGCCACCCGGGCCGAGGGAGTGACGGTGGTACACCTGGGTCCGTGACAGAACAACACCTCGACGTGGCGAAGCTCCAGCGCAGACTCACCGAGTTCGCGGCCGCGCGGAACTGGCAGCCCTTCCACACCCCCAAGAACCTCGTCGCCGCGCTCAGCGTGGAGGCGTCCGAACTGGTCGAGATCTTCCAGTGGTTGACGCCGGAGGAGTCGGCGAACGTGATGGAGGACCCGGAGACCGCCCACCGGGTGACGGACGAGGTCGCCGACGTGCTCGCCTATCTGCTCCAGCTGTGCGAAGTGCTCGGTGTCGATCCGCTGGCGGCACTGAACGCGAAGATCGACCGCAACGAGCACAGGTTCCCGGCGCCGTAGCGCTGGCCCGGCGGTGACTTGGGGGCGGCCCGGCGATGACTCGGCAACGACGTAGTGGTGCCATGGCGGCTGGGCGGAGGGAGCCGAGCAGTCCGTTTTCACTCTCCGCAGTCGACGAGCGGACCGAAATCGATTTGTTGTCCACAGATTTCGGTCTTCCTCTGGCTTTTCGCCCCACACACCCTCACTCTGGGTAGTGGACTGGTGGACACGGGTGTTCGGGCGGACGTGCGGGCAGCACGTCGGGCAGACGGGGGCAGCGCATGGACGCGGTGCGGCTCATCCTGACGAGCAGGCGCGCGCTCGCGGGCGGCGGCGAGGGAGCGAGGATCCTCGAGGAGGTGTGGCAGGCACAGGCCCTGGCGCAGGCGATCGGCAGCCGCCTCGCCGTCTCGGGCCCGCCCGAACTGCGCGGCGAGGCACTGGGACTGACCGAGCTGGCGGGCAGAGGCTGCGGTGTGCTGGGCGCGCCGGACCTCGATCCCGGGGACCTGCTCGCCGCCCGGCTCACCGAACTGGACGACGCCCGTCGGGCGCTGCTCGACCTGAGCGGCCTGCTGGGCGAGGCCGGCATCGCCCTGGTCGGCCTCGCGAGTTCGGCGGACGACCAGGGCACGTACTGGAAGTGCATGGAGGCCATCGACGCGGCGGACGAGTCCAGGGACAGGGTCCTGGAGATGCTGCGCAAGCTGGCGGCGAGAGAGGAACGGGAGGAGAGAGAGGGCGCGTTGCCGGAGAGATGAGGAACCGACCTGTCCGGCGCTCGGTGCTCGGTGCCCCTTCGCTGGGCACCCGGCACCCGGCGAAGGGGCGGGAGTGGAGGAGGGGGCGGGAGCGGCGGGTGGGGGAGGGGAGGGGAGGGGAGGGGGCGGAGAGGCTCAGCCCCCCGTGCCACCTTCTTCTCTCGGCCCCCGCTGCGCACCCCCGGTCGACTGGAAATCCGCATCCAACGCGGAGAGATCCGCGTTCAGGGCCGCCATCAGCTCCTCCATCTGCTGCAACAGTCCCTTCGGCTGGGCTGCGGCGGGGGCCCCGCCCTGTTGCGGCACGGTCTCTTCGGACATGACGGCCTCCTCGGCCCTGGCCCCGTGAGGAGGGGCCGATGCGGATGACATCCCGGCGCTGACCAGCCGGGCACGGGCGCCGGGCGGTCCGGCTCCGCCCGCCCAACGATCACCGGAGGGGCGGGTCACCGGCCCGGGCAACCCCCCCACGCACAGCACGGACGATTTTCACCCGACCGGGGACGGCCGGGGGAGACGGGACCGGTGCGGTTGACGGGGAGGCCGGAGTGCAGGATGGAGGTATGGATCTGCGTATCTTCACCGAGCCCCAGCAGGGGGCGACGTACGACACCCTCCTCGCCGTGGCGAAGGCCACCGAGGACCTCGGGTTCGACGCCTTTTTCCGGTCCGACCACTATCTGAAGATGGGCGACGTGAGCGGCCTTCCGGGCCCCACGGACGCCTGGATCACCCTCGCCGGGCTCGCCCGCGAGACCAAGCGCATCCGCCTCGGCACGCTGATGACCGCCGGCACGTTCCGGCTGCCGGGCGTCCTCGCCATCCAGGTCGCGCAGGTGGACCAGATGTCCGGCGGACGGATCGAACTGGGCCTGGGCGCGGGCTGGTTCGAGGAGGAGCACACGGCATACGGGATCCCCTTCCCGAAGGAGAAGATCGGCCGGCTGGAGGAGCAGCTGGAGATCGTCACGGGCCTGTGGGCGACGGAGCTCGGCAAGACGTACGACTTCCACGGCACGTACTACGACCTCACCGACTCGCCCGCCCTGCCCAAGCCCGCACAGGCGAAGATCCCGGTGCTGATCGGCGGCACCGGCGCGACCCGCACGCCGCGGCTGGCCGCCCGGTTCGCCGACGAGTTCAACATGCCGTTCGGCTCGATCGAGGACTGTGAGCGCCAGTTCGGCCGGGTGCGGGCCGCCGCTCAGGAGGCAGGCCGCGCAGCCGATTCGATCACCTTCTCCAACGCCCTCGTCGTCTGCGTCGGCAAGGACGACCAGGAGCTCGCCCGGCGCGCCGCCGCGATCGGCCGCGAGGTCGACGAGCTGAAGGCCAACGGGCTGGCCGGTTCTCCGGCCGAGGTCGTCGACAAGATCGGCCGATACGCCGAGGCAGGCTCCCGGCGGTTCTACCTCCAGGTCCTCGACCTGCACGACCTGGACCACCTGGAGCTGATCTCCGCACAGGTGCAGGCGCAGCTGAACCAGTGCTGAACTAGTACGGCGATCGCGGACGTGCACGGCGGCGCGCCCGGCCAGGCTGGGACATCGTTGTCTCCGTTGTCCTCGTTGTCTTCAATGTCCGGACGGCCGGGACGCGCCGCCGATCATCTGTGACACGGCTGTGACCGGAGCTATGGCTTCCGTCACAGTCGGTATGGCCGGCCCCTGATGAGGTGGCCGGATGCGCAGACCCCTCCCACTCCTCCCGGCTCTCGCCGCCGCGCTGCTCCTCACGGCGTGCGGATCGGAACAGGCCGGCACCCAGAACGGCGGCGTCGGCGCGAGCGGCTCTACACCGCGGACACAGGTCACCCAACCCGCCGTGGACGGGGTCCGGATCACCTCGGTGACCATCCCCTCCGCCGCCGCGAGCCCCAGCCCATCCGACGGCGGACTCGTCAAGGCCGAACGCCTCCCGGCCGGGCTCGCCGCCGATTCCGGCATCTCGGCCGCGTACGAGGTCACCAACTCCGGTACCGAAGCGTTGACCTACACCGTCCGTTTCGACTTCACGACGAGCGCGGGCGAGGTCATGAGCAACGAGCGGGTGACCGTGCGCTCGGTGGGGGCCGGCCGGACGGTACGGGACACCGTACGACCGGGGGAGCTCGTGCCGGGGTCGTCGCCGGTGACGACGGTGAAGGTCGGGGAGGTGACCAAGGTCCCGGCGGACGAGGCGCCGACCGAGGCCGGGGTCTGCCCGCCCTCCGGGGTCCGCGTCTCCGCCGACGACGGCGACGCCGCGATGGGGCTGCGCGTCGTGGGACTCATCCTGGAGAACTGCGGCGATCGGGACTACACGGTGGACGGCTACCCGCAGGTGACCCTCCTGGACGAGGACCACAAGCCGGTCGACGGCGTCAAGATCTTCAAGGGCAGTGGCGGCATCTCCACCGTCACCGGGTTCGACGACCCACCCCGGCCCGTCACGCTGAAGCCCGGCGAACGCGCGAACGCCGGCCTGATGTGGCGCAACACCACCGGCTTCGGCACCGCGGTCGACGTCCCGTACGTCCGGGTGCGTGCCAGGTCCGACGCCGAGCCGGTGATGGTGACCCCCCACCTGGACCTCGGCACCACCGGAAAGCTCGGCGTCAGCCCGTGGCGAAGCACACCGGAGTAACAGAAGGACGGAGTAACAGGAAGACGGAGCAACAGACAGACGGAGGGAAACCTCCGGAAGGGCAAGCCGGGGATCCCGGCGGCGGTGAGCGTCTCCGCCCCCGGCGCCCGGTGCCTGACCAGCGCGGACGGCCGTCGGCCGGCTGGGAAAATCGCGAGTGGCGCGGAAGCGTTCTCTGTACGTTGTAGGGGTGCGCGAGCGCACGATCAGCGCTTCCGCTCCTTCTTCCGAACCCACCGAGGCACCCACGTGTTCCTGACGATCAGCACCACCGGCACCCCTGAACGTCCCGCCACCGATCTGGGCTTCCTGCTGCACAAGCATCCCGACAAGGCGCAGGCGTTCTCCACCTCCTACGGCAAGGCCCACGTCCTCTATCCCGAGGCCGATGCCGAGCGCTGCACGGCGGCGCTGCTGCTGGAGGTGGACGCCGTGGCGCTGGTCCGGCGCGGCAAGGGCAAGGGCCGGGGCGGTGCTCCGGACGCGGCCCTCGCCCAGTACGTCAACGACCGCCCCTACGCGGCCTCCTCGCTGCTCGCGGTCGCCCTGAGCGGGGTGTTCTCCAGCGCGATGCGCGGGGTGTGCGCGGCGAAGCCCGAACTCCCGGCGCAGCAGCGGCCGTTGCGTGTCGAGGTACCGGCACTGCCCGCCCGCGGCGGCGTCGACCTCGTACGCGGTCTCTTCGAGCCGCTCGGCTGGGCCGTGAGTGCCGAACCGGTGGCCCTCGACACGGAGTTCGAGGAGTGGGGAGACTCGCGATACGTGAGCCTGGTCCTGGAGGCGGAGACGCTCACCGTCGCCGAGGCCCTGCGTCACCTGTACGTCCTGCTGCCCGTCCTCGACGACGCCAAGCACTACTGGGTCTCCTCCGACGAGGTCGACAAGCTGCTGCGCGCCGGTGAGGGCTGGCTGTCGGATCACCCCCAGCAGAAACTGATCACCAGCCGTTACCTGTCCCGCCGCTGGTCGCTGACCCGCCAGGCGATGGAGCGGCTGGAGCTGGTCCGGCTCGCCGAAGCCGACGACAGCGAGGTCGAGGAGATCGACAACGCGGTCGAGGCAGAGGCCGAGACGGAGGAGCGCCCGACACCGCTGGCCGTGCTGCGCCGCGAGGCCATTGTCACGGCGCTGTCGGAGTCCGGGGCCGCCCGGGTCCTCGACCTCGGCTGCGGCCAGGGCCAGTTGGTGCAGGCGCTGCTGAAGGACCCGCGCTTCACCGAGATCGTCGGTGTCGACGTGTCGATGCGCGCGCTCACCATCGCCTCCCGGCGGCTGAAGCTGGACCGCATGGGCGAGCGGCAGGCCTCCCGCGTCCAGCTCCTCCAGAGCTCGCTCTCTTACACCGACACCCGCCTCAAGGGCTACGACGCCGCCGTGCTCAGCGAGGTGATCGAGCACCTCGACCTGCCCAGGCTGCCTGCCCTGGAGTACGCGGTGTTCGGTTCGGCCCGCCCGCGTACGGTCCTGGTGACCACCCCGAACGTCGAGTACAACGTCCGCTGGGAGAGCCTCCCGGCAGGACACGTCCGGCACGGCGACCACCGCTTCGAGTGGACCCGTGAGGAGTTCCGCGGCTGGGCGGCCACCGTCGCCGAACGGCACGGCTACGCCGTCGAGTTCGTCCCCGTAGGCCTGGACGACCCGGAGGTCGGCCCGCCCACCCAGATGGCCGTTTTCACCATGAGCAGCGTCAACGAGAAGGAGGCGAAGGCAGCATGACCGAGACTCAGGTTTCCGCGAAGCAGGGCCGTGTGCTGCCCGTCACCGACCTCTCCCTCGTCGTGCTGATCGGTGCGTCCGGGTCCGGCAAGTCCACGTTCGCCCACCGCAACTTCAAGCCCACCGAGGTCATCTCCTCCGACTTCTGCCGAGGTCTGGTCTCCGACGACGAGAACGACCAGAGCGCGACACGGGACGCCTTCGACGTCCTGCACTACATCGCGGGCAAGCGGCTCGCGGCCGGTCGTCGCACGGTGGTCGACGCCACCAGCGTGCAGCAGGACGCCCGCCGTCAGCTGATCGAGCTGGCGAAGCAGTACGACGTGCTGCCCATCGCCGTCGTGCTGGACGTGCCGGAGGAGGTGTGCGCCGAACGCAACGCGGCCCGCACCGACCGCGCCGACATGCCCCGCCGGGTCATCCAGCGCCACACCCGCGAACTCCGCCGCTCGCTGCGCCACCTGGAGCGCGAGGGCTTCCGCAAGGTGCACGTCCTGCGGGGCGTCGAGGACATCGAGAACGCCTCGGTCGTCACCGAGAAGCGCTACAACGACCTGACCCACCTCACCGGCCCGTTCGACATCATCGGCGACATTCACGGCTGCGCCTTCGAACTCGATGGACTTCTGGGCAAGTTGGGCTATGTGGACGGCGTCCACCCGGAGGGCCGGCAGGCCGTGTTCGTCGGTGACCTGGTCGACCGGGGCCCGGACAGCCCGGGCGTGCTGCGTCGCGTGATGGCGATGGTCAAGTCGGGCAACGCCCTCTGCGTGCCCGGCAACCACGAGAACAAGTACGGCCGTCACCTGCGCGGCCGCAAGGTCCAGCACACCCACGGCCTGGCCGAGACCATCGAGCAGATGGAGAGCGAGAGCGAGGAGTTCCGCACCGAGGTAAGGGAGTTCATCGACGGCCTCGTCAGCCACTACGTCCTCGACGGCGGCAGGCTCGTGGTCTGCCACGCGGGTCTGCCGGAGAAGTACCACGGACGCACGTCCGGGCGCGTCCGCTCGCACGCGCTGTACGGCGACACCACCGGCGAGACCGACGAGTTCGGCCTGCCGGTGCGCTACCCGTGGGCGGAGGACTACCGGGGCCGCGCGGCGGTGGTCTACGGGCACACGCCCGTCCCGGAGGCCACCTGGCTGAACAACACCATCTGCCTGGACACCGGCGCCGTGTTCGGCGGCAAGCTGACCGCGCTGCGCTGGCCGGAGCGCGAGCTGGTCGACGTACCGGCGGAGCAGGTCTGGTACGAGCCGACGAAGCCACTGCGCTCCGCGGCGCCCGGCGGGCACGACGGCCGCCCGCTGGACCTGGCGGACGTCCACGGCCGACGCATTGTCGAAACCCGTTACGAGGGTCAGAACCGTGTCTCGATCCGCGAGGAGAACGCGGCCGCGGCCCTGGAGGTCATGAGCCGTTTCGCGGTGGACCCGAGGCTGCTGCCGTACCTGCCGCCGACGATGGCCCCCACGGCCACCTCGCATGTCGAGGGCTACCTGGAGCACCCGGCGGAGGCGTTCGCGCAGTACGCGCAGGACGGTGTCGCACGGGTCGTGTGCGAGGAGAAGCACATGGGCTCGAGGGCGGTGGCCCTGGTGTGCCGGGACGCGGAAACGGCGCGCAAGCGTTTCGGCGTGGACGGCCCCACCGGGTCCCTCTACACCCGCACGGGCCGGCCGTTCTTCGACGACGAGAGCGTGACGGAGGAGATACTCGGCCGGATACGGACGGCGGTGGACGAGGCGGGCCTCTGGTCGGAGCTGGCCGCACCCGACAGCGCCACCGGCGAGGTGGACTGGCTGCTGCTGGACGCCGAGCTGATGCCCTGGTCGCTGAAGGCCTCGGGTCTGCTCCGCTCGCAGTACGCGGCCGTGGGTGCCGCGTCCCGTGCGGTCTTCCCGGGCACCCTGTCCGCCCTGGAAGGCGCGGCGGCACGCGGTGTCGACGTCGGGGACCTCCTCTCCCGCCAGCGCGAACGCGCCTCGGACGCGGCAGCGTTCACCGAGGCGTACCGCCGCTACTGCTGGACGACGGACGGTCTGGACGGCGTACGGCTGGCCCCGTTCCAGATCCTCGCGGTCCAGGGCCGCAGCCTGGCCGATCTGCCCCACGACGTACAGCTGTCGCTCCTCGACCGGCTGGTGGAACACGACAACACGGGTCTGCTCCAGACCACCCGGCGCCTCTACGTCGACACGGCCGACCCCGAGTCGGTCCAGTCGGGTGTCGACTGGTGGCTGGAGATGACGGGCCGAGGCGGCGAGGGCATGGTCGTCAAGCCGCTGGGCGCCCTGGTCCGCGGCAGTGAGGGCCGCCTGGTCCAGCCCGGCATCAAGTGCCGGGGCCGTGAGTACCTCCGGATCATCTACGGCCCGGAGTACACCCGTCCCGACAACCTCACCCGGCTGCGCGGGCGCTTCCTCAACCACAAACGGTCGTTGGCGATCCGCGAGTACGCCCTGGGCCTGGAGGCCCTGGCCCGCCTGGCCGAGGGCGAGCCCCTGTGGCGCGTCCACGAGGCGGTCTTCGGCGTGCTGGCCCTGGAGTCGGAGCCGGTCGACCCGCGGTTGTGAGCGGGGCGTCGGTCTCCGACGCGACAGGCGAGGAGCTGTGCTGCGCCGCGTTCGTCCGGCTGGACGGGGCGCAGCGGGCAATCGCCGCCCGGGCGGATCAACCCGGCATGGTCGGGCCGGAGTTGGCTAGGCGGTTCAACCCGTCACCTCCGGACGGTGGTTGGCGGCCTGAATGGCCAGAGCGTTCATGGGCGCGTCCGCTCCGGGGTACGGGCCGACCCGGAATCGCCGGGCGGGGGCCGACGGCGGGGCCCGACCCGCAATCGCAGGACGGGGTGTGGCGGAGCGGTCCAACCCGGCACCGGCCGGACGGTGGTCGGCGCTGTGGCTCACCCGACGAGCCGCAGTGCCGTCTCCGCTCGTCCCACCCGTACCCGCTGCCCCCACGTCAGTTCCACCGCGTCGCTCTCGATCCCGTCGCCGAAGGCGATGAGGCGTTCCGACTCGACGGTGAGCGTCAGCCGGCCGCCCGCCGCGAGTTCGCCCGCGACCAGCGAGGTGCCGGTCGCGGGGGACGGCCACGCCTCCCGCACGAACCACACCAACCTGTCCTCCGTCGGGGCCGGAAGGCGCAGGCCCCTGTCGCCCCCGGCGCCCCGCTCCTGCCACACCGACCGGATCCAGCCGGTCGCCCCGGTGCCGGTGCCCACCAGCACCCCTGAGGAGGCCTGGGCCTCGACGGCACCCCCGTCGTCGTCGAGGCCCAGGCGGTAGCGGGCGGTCTGGTGGCCCGCGGCGCCCAGATAGATCTCGTTGAGGGCCAGCAGCCGCTGGGTGTCGTCGGCCACCGCCTCGACCATGGTCAGCCCGTCCGTGCCGGTGCCCGCCGCGAGCACGGAGGGCAGGAGCAGCCGGGCGTCCGCCGGACGGTGGCGGACCAGGACGCCCGGGTTGCGGCCGGGGTCGGTGTCGATGCCCACCACCGGCTGACCGGACAGGTACTTGGCGACGTTCGCCACCAGTCCATCCTGGCCGACCACGACCACCACGTCCTCGGGGGCGAAGAGGAAGCGGTCCAAGTCCGTTCGCTCCACCCGTGTCTGACGCCAGGTCAGGGGAATCGCCGCCGTGACCTCCGCCATGGCCCGCCTGGTACGCCGGTGGCGTTCCGCGACCTCCTCGATGTCCCGCCCCCGCGAGGAGAGGAAGAAGGCGGCCTGGCCGTGGGTGCCGTGCCGGGCCACCAACTCCTCGTACTCCGTGGTGCGGTGGACCAGCACGGCCCGCGGGGCGAGACTCATTCCCGTTCCCCTGCGCCGAGCTTCGACAGGAGCCCGGTGAGGACGTCCGGCGAGATCGTCACGCTGTCGATGTGCGGCAGGTTCTCGGCCAGACGCGTCCCGGTGAGGGCGTGCAGGGTCGCCACGTCGACGTCCGCGTGCACGCGCAGCCAGGCCGCCTGCGCCTGGGCCCGCGCCTCGCCGACCTCGCGTGCCGCCTGGGCCTCGGCGTGGGCGAGCTGGACCGACCGCGCCGCCTCCGCCTCCGCGAGCCGGACCGTGCGCGTCGCCTCTGCCACGGTCAGCCGCTCCGAGCGCTGCGCCTCGGCGTCCGCCAGCCGCACCTGCTTGGAGGCCTCGGCCTCCGCCAGCTTGACCGACCGCGCGGCCTCCGCCTCCGCGAGCCGCACCGACCGGGAGGCTTCCGCCTCCGCCCGTACCTTGTCCGCCGCCGCGTTCTCCTCCGCCTCGCGACGGGTGTTCGTACCGCGCTGCTCGACCAACTGCTCCTCACGGCGGGCCAGTTCGATCTGGCTGGCCAGCTCGTTCTCGGCGATCGTCCGCTCCCGCTCGACGGCCACCGCCCGCCGCTCGTACGTCGCCCGGTCGGCCTCCTGCTGGATCTGCTCGCGTGCGGGGGTGCGCAGCGCCCGCTCCACCTCCGGTTCCGGACGCAGCGCGACGACCCGCACGGCCACGATCTCGATGCCCGTGGCCGGCAGTCGCGGCTCCGCCGCCAGCCCCGCCGCGACCCGCTCCCGTACCGACTTCACGCCGTCCACCAGCGCCGACGCCAGTGACGTACGCGCCAGGACGTCCAGTGCGTGCTGCTGCGCCGTCTCCGTCAGCAGGGTGCCGAGCTGCTCCAGGGGCGCACTGCGCCAGATCCCCGTGTCGGGGTCGATGGAGAAGTCGAGGCGGGCGGCGGCGACAGCCGGGTCGCTGATCCGGTAGGTCACGGTCGCCTGCACCGTCACGTCCTGGAAGTCGACCGTACGGGCGTGGAAGGTCATCGCCAACTCGCGGTCGTCCACCGGCACTTCGGAGAGCGCCGCGCTCAGCGAGCGGAACCAGAAGCTGAGCCCGGGACCGTCGTGCGCCAGCTTGCCGGAGCGGTGGTGGCGCACATGCGCCGTCGGCGCGCCGCGCAGATGGCGCCAGCCCAGGCGTCTGGTGATGTCGGCCATGAGAGACCCCCCTCGTTCCGTTTCTCGTCAGTGCGACGATAAGGGAAACGATAGTCGTGCGTTCCCCTTGTCGTCAAGGGGACGAGAATGGGCGGGGGCGGCGGAAGGCGACGAGGGCGGGAACAAGCTCGTGCGGAAACGGTCCAGTAGGGGGTGAAGGCGGTCCCTGATGGTCAGGATGGAGGCATGGGATTCCATGTCGACTCCGAGGCCGGGCGGCTGCGCCGCGTCATCCTTCACCGGCCGGATCTCGAGCTCAAAAGGCTCACCCCCAGCAACAAGGACGCACTTCTCTTCGACGACGTGCTGTGGGTGCGCCGGGCGCGCGCCGAGCACGACGGGTTCGCCGACGTACTGCGCGACCGCGGTGTCGCCGTACATCTCTTCGGCGACCTGCTCACCGAGGCCCTGGAGATCCCGGCGGCCCGAGCGCTCGTCCTGGACCGCGTCTTCGACGAGAAGGAGTACGGGGTGCTCGCCACCGACCACCTCCGCGCCGCCTTCGAGATGCTCCCCGCCCCGGAACTGGTGGAGGCCCTCGTCGGCGGTATGACCAAGAGGGAGTTTCTGGAAGCGCATCCCGAACCGACGTCCGTGCGCTTCCATGTCATGGACCTCGACGACTTCCTCCTCGACCCCCTCCCCAACCACCTCTTCACCCGGGACACCTCCGCCTGGATCTACGACGGTGTCGCGATCAACGCCATGCGCTGGCCGGCCCGGCAGCGCGAGACCGTCCACTTCGAGGCGATCTACCGGCACCACCCCCTGTTCCGCGGTGAAACGTTCCGCGTCTGGTCCGAGGGCCAGGCGGACTATCCGTCCACCATCGAGGGCGGTGACGTCCTCGTCATCGGCAACGGCGCCGTGCTGATCGGCATGAGCGAGCGCACCACTCCGCAGGCCGTCGAGATGCTCGCCCACAAGTTGTTCGCGGCGGGCTCGGCCGAGACCATCGTGGCCCTCGACATGCCGAAGCGGCGTGCCTTCATGCACCTCGACACCGTGATGACGATGGTCGACGGCGACACCTTCACCCAGTACGCGGGCCTCGGCATGCTCCGCTCGTACACCATCGAACCGGGCGTCGGCGAGAAGGAGCTGAAGGTGACCGACCATCCGCCGGAGCACATGCACCGCGCGATCGCCGCCGCCCTCGGTCTGAGCGAGATCCGGGTGCTCACCGCCACCCAGGACGTCCACGCGGCCGAGCGCGAGCAGTGGGACGACGGCTGCAACGTCCTCGCCGTGGAGCCGGGCGTGGTCGTCGCCTACGAGCGCAACGTCACCACCAACACCCATCTGCGCAAACGGGGCATCGAGGTGATCGAGATCCCCGGCAGCGAACTGGGCCGGGGGAGGGGCGGGCCGCGCTGTATGAGCTGCCCGGTCGAACGGAGTGCCGTATAGGCGTGCTGTGGGGGTGGGCGTGCCGGATGCGCGCCGTATGGCTCATGGCGGGATGGCGTATGGCGGGATGGTCTATGACCGTCTGGCCGTCTGGCCGTCTGGCCGTCTGGTCGTCTGGCTGTACGGGTGTACGGGTGTCGCTCGGGTGTCTGTATAAAAATGCTGGGTGTCGTATAGACTTCCGAGGGTCCTTTCCCGTCGCAGTCCGCGCACTGCATCTCTTCACCGCACTTCTGGAGCGACCCCCATGGCGACAGTCCCGACCGCCCTCGCCGGCCGCCACTTCCTCAAGGAGCTGGACTTCACCGAGGAGGAGTTCCGCGGCCTGATCGAGCTGGCCGCCGAGCTGAAGGCCGCCAAGAAGGCCGGGACCGAGGTCCAGCACCTGCGCGGCAAGAACATCGCCCTGATCTTCGAGAAGACCTCGACGCGCACCCGCTGCGCGTTCGAGGTCGCCGCCGCGGACCAGGGCGCCTCCACCACCTACCTCGACCCCTCCGGCTCCCAGATCGGCCACAAGGAGTCGGTGAAGGACACCGCCCGGGTGCTGGGCCGGATGTACGACGGCATCGAGTACCGCGGGTCCAGCCAGCGGAAGGTCGAGGAGCTCGCCGCCCACGCGGGCGTGCCCGTCTTCAACGGCCTCACCGACGACTGGCACCCCACCCAGATGCTCGCCGACGTGCTCACCATGACCGAGCACTGTGCCAAGAACCTCGGGGACGACCGTTTCGTCCTCGCCTACCTCGGTGACGCCCGCTTCAACATGGGCAACTCCTACCTGGTCACCGGCGCCCTGCTCGGCATGGACGTCCGTATCGTCGCGCCGAAGGAGTACTGGCCCGCCGACGAGGTGATCGCGCAGGCCCGCAAGCTGGCCGAGGACTCCGGGGCCGCGATCCTGCTCACCGAGGACCTCGCCGAGGGCGTCGCGGGCGCCGACTTCGTGGCCACCGACGTGTGGGTCTCCATGGGGGAACCCAAGGAGGTCTGGGGCGAGCGGATCGCCGCCCTCGGCCCGTACGCCGTGACCATGGACGTCCTGCGCGCCACCGGCAACCCGGACGTCAAGTTCCTGCACTGCCTCCCGGCCTTCCACGACCTCGGCACCAAGGTCGGCCGCGAGATCCACGAGACCCACGGCCTGGACTCCCTCGAGGTGACGGACGAGGTGTTCGAGTCGGCCCACTCGGTCGTCTTCGACGAGGCGGAGAACCGCCTGCACACGATCAAGGCCGTACTGGTCGCCACGCTCGCCTGAGCGGCCCGCCCGGACTCACGCGTCACGCCCGCCGCACGCGTCACGCCCGCCGCACGCGTCACGCCCGCCACGGGCGCCGCGACTCAGGGACGGCTCACGGCCGACGGCTGACGCGAGGCGCGCCCGTCGCGGCCGACGTCACGCCGGGTGCGGACGCCACTGCGCCGGAACGGCGGCCAGCCTGAACCACACCGCCTTGCCCTGATCGGTGGGCCGGTGTCCGCAGGACGAGCTGAGGGTGCGGATGAGCAGCAGCCCGCGCCCGTGCTCCTGCCAGGGGTCGGGCTCCTCCCCGGAAGGCCGGGTGAGATCGCCGGGCGGCACCGGGTCGGCGTCGTGCACCTCGACCTGGCAGCCGGTCGGCTGCAGCTCCACCACCAGCTCTATCGGGGCGTCCCCGGCGGTGTGCTCCACGGCGTTGGCCACCAGCTCGGCGGTGAGCAGCTCCGCGGTGTCGCTGTCCGCCCCGTGCTTCAGCTCGGCCAGCGCCGTTCGGACCAGAGCACGGGCCACCGGCACGGCCGCGGCGGAGTGCGGCAGCGCGATTCGCCAGGAGGCGGGCGGCTCGGAGGGGCGTTCGTACAAGGCGAGTCCGTTCATGGCGCAGGTTCCGATGGTCGACATCAGGTGGCCCTGCTTTCAACTTCAGGAATGGTACGGCGGCCTCCGGCAGAGGCGCTCGTCGGGCGCCGTACGGGACCGTCGGCCCCTGCCCGGCGACTTACCCGGGTCAACGGTCCCTCTCGCGCACCTGATCCCGTTGTTACCGCGTTATCGACGACCGGTGACGTGTGTGACGAGAACATGCCGTGCGGTGACACGGCGATTCTTCCCGGAGCTCCTATCGCGTACTCATGACGACAGTCACAAGAAGGTGATAACTTCGGAAGTGACTGTCGAGGAGGCCGCCCTCATGAGTCCCTTCACCGGCTCCGCCGCCCGCACCTCCGACTGGCACCACCTGCGCGTCGAACGCACCGACGGCGTCGTCACCGTCACCCTGGCCCGCCCCGAGAAACTCAACGCCCTCACCTTCGGCGCCTACGCCGACCTGCGCGATCTGCTCGCCGAGCTGTCCCGGGAGCGGTCGGTCCGCGCCCTGGTGCTGGCCGGCGAGGGCCGCGGCTTCTGCTCCGGCGGAGACGTCGACGAGATCATCGGCGCCACCCTCGGCATGGACACCGCCCGACTCCTCGACTTCAACCGGATGACCGGCCAGGTCGTGCGCGCCGTCCGGGAGTGCCCGTTCCCGGTCATCGCGGCCGTGCACGGCGTGGCGGCCGGCGCCGGCGCGGTCCTCGCCCTGGCCGCCGACTTCCGGATCGCCGACCCCAGCGCCCGCTTCGCGTTCCTCTTCACCCGCGTCGGCCTCTCCGGCGGCGACATGGGCGCCGCCTATCTGCTGCCCCGCGTCGTGGGCCTCGGCCACGCCACCCGGCTGCTCATGCTCGGAGAGCCGGTCCGCGCCCCCGAGGCCGAGCGCATCGGCCTGATCAGCGAACTGACGGACGAGGGCCGCTCCGACGAGGTCGCCCAGGCACTCGCCCGCCGCCTGGCCGACGGCCCCGCACTGGCGTACGCCCAGACCAAGGCGCTCCTCACCGCGGAACTGGACATGCCGCTCGCCGCGTCCGTCGAACTGGACGCCTCCACCCAGGCCCTGCTCATGAACGGCGAGGACTACGCCGAGTTCCACGAGGCGTTCACGCAGAAGCGACCGCCGAAGTGGCGGGGGCGGTGACCATGACGACCCACGCGCGGACACCGGCGTCCACGCCACCGGGCGGCGCCGACCCGCGGCTCCACGACGGGCAGCGACCGGCAGCAGGAGGCCCCCCGCCGCACGACGGCAACGGCCACCCCCGGCGCATCGCGGTCATCGGCGGCGGCCCCGGCGGTCTCTACGCCGCAGCCCTGCTGAAACGCCTCGACCCCGCCCGCGAGATCACCCTCTGGGAACGCAACGCCCCCGACGACACCTTCGGCTTCGGGGTCGTCCTCTCCGACGAGACCCTCGGCGGCATCGAACACGCCGACCCGCAGGTCTACGCCGCCCTCCAGCAGGGCTTCGTCCGCTGGGACGACATCGACATCGTGCGCCGCAACAGCCGGCACACCTCCACCGGACACGGCTTCGCCGCCCTCGGCCGGCGCAGGCTCCTGGAGATCCTGCACGAACGCTGCCGCTCCCTCGGCGTCGACCTGCGCTTCCGCGCCGAGGCGCCGGACCCGGCCCGGCTGGCCGAGGAGTACGACCTCGTCATCGCCGCCGACGGCGTGCACAGCACCACCCGCGACGCGTACGCCCAGGTGTTCCGCCCCCGGGTGACCGGTCACCACTGCCGTTACATCTGGCTCGCCGCGGACTTCGCCTTCGACGCCTTCCGCTTCGAGGTGGCCGAGACCCCGCACGGCGTGATGCAACTGCACGGATACCCCTACGCGCCCGAGTCCTCGACCGTGATCGTCGAGATGCGCGAGGAGGTATGGCGGGCAACCGGTTTCGACGAACTCGACGAACAGGAGTCGGTCGAGCGCTGCGCCAAGATCTTCGCGGACGCCCTCGGCGGACGCTCGCTCAAGTCCAACCACTCCACCTGGACCACGTTCCGGACGGTCGTCAACGAGCACTGGTCGCACGGCAACATCGTCCTGCTGGGCGACGCCGCCCACACCGCCCACTTCTCCATCGGCTCCGGCACCAAGCTCGCCGTCGAGGACGCCCTGGCGCTCGCGGCCTGTCTGCACGAACACCCCGATCTGCCCGCCGCGTTGACCGCCTACGAGGAGGAGCGCAGGCCAGTCGTCGCCTCCACCCAGCGGGCCGCCCGCGCCAGCCTGGAGTGGTTCGAGAACATCGGCCTCTACCTCGACCAGCAGCCCCGTCGATTCGCCTTCAACCTGCTCACCCGCAGCCGCCGCGTCACCCACGACAACCTGCGTCTGCGCGACCCCCACTTCACCGACGCCGTGGAGCGCGAGTTCGGCTGTCCGCCCGGCACGCCCCCGATGTTCACCCCGTTCCGACTGCGCGGCCTGACCCTGCGCAACCGGGTCGTCGTCTCCCCCATGGACATGTACTCGGCCACCGACGGCCTCCCCGGCGACTTCCACCTCGTCCACCTCGGCGCCCGCGCCCTCGGCGGAGCCGGACTGGTGATGACCGAGATGGTGTGCGTGTCCCCCGAGGGGCGCATCACGCCCGGCTGCACCGGCCTCTACACCGGCCGCCAGGCCGACGCATGGCGCCGCGTGACCGACTTCGTGCACGACCGGGCGCCCGGCACCGCGATCGGCGTCCAACTCGGCCACTCCGGGCGGAAGGGTTCGACGAGACGGATGTGGGAGGGGATGGACGAGCCACTGCCCGAAGGCAACTGGCCGCTCGTGGCCGCCTCCCCACTGCCCTACAAGCCGGCCGGTCAACTGCCCCGTGCCCTCACCCGAGCCCAACTCACCGACCTCCGCCAGGAGTTCGCCGCGGCTGCCGGTCGCGCCGCCCGGTCCGGCTTCGACCTGCTGGAGCTGCACTGCGCCCACGGCTACTTGCTGTCCGGCTTCCTCTCCCCGCTGACCAACCGCCGAACCGACGCCTACGGAGGCTCGCTCGCCGAGCGGCTGCGCTTCCCGCTGGAGGTCTTCGACGCGGTCCGCGCGGTATGGCCCGCGGAACGACCGATGACCGTCCGGATCTCCGCCACCGACTGGGCCGAGGGCGGCACTTCGGCCGACGACGCCGTCGAGATCGCCCGAGCCTTCGCCGCGCACGGCGTCGACGCGATCGATGTGTCGACCGGCCAGGTGGTGGCCGAGGAACGGCCCGAATTCGGCCGCTCGTACCAGACACCGTTCGCGGACCGGATCCGGCACGAGGTGCGGGTCCCCGTGATCGCGGTCGGAGCGATCTCCTCCTGGGACGACGTCAACTCGCTGATCCTCGCAGGCCGGACGGACCTCTGCGCCCTCGCCCGACCACACCTCTACGACCCGAACTGGACCCTGCACGCGGCCGCCGAACAGGGCTACGCCGGACCGGGCGCCGACTGGCCCGCCCCCTACCGCGCGGGCAGCAGGCCACCGCGTACCGGACGCACGGACGCGCCCAAACCCCGCCTGACGCTGACGAGTTGAGGCTTCTGGGAGGCCGACCCGGGAGCCGGCACGTGAGCTGACTCGGGAGTCGGCATGCCGGCCGGTCCGGGGCCGGGCAGGTGAGCTGGGACCGCCGCGCTCACACCAGCCCCCGACCTGCCAGCACCGCGTACACCGCGTCCGCCGAGTCCGGCGGTGTCCGGTCCTGCGTCGTGAGCACCAACTCGGGGTCGACCGGGGCCTCGTACGGGTCGTCGACGCCCGTCAGCCCGGTCAGCCCGCCCGCGGCCTGCCGGGCGTACAGCCCGTTCACATCCCGCTCCCGGCAGACCTCGACCGGGGTCGCGACATGGATCTCGACGTACGGTGTGCCGCTCTTCTCGTGCCGGAGCCGCACGGCCTCGCGGCTGTCGGCATAGGGCGCGATCACGGGGACGACGGACAGGACGCCGTTGCGGGCGAGGACCTCCGAGACAAGGCCGACGCGCTGCACGTTGATGTGCCGGTCGGCCCGCGAGAAGCCGAGGCCCGCGGAGAGGAAACGGCGTATCTCGTCACCGTCGAGGACCTCCACCCGATGGCCCTCCGCCCTCAGCCGATCGCTCAGGAAACGGGCGATCGTCGTCTTGCCCGCGCTCGGCAGCCCCGTGAGCCAGACCGTGGCTCCCTGCGTCCTCGGCTTGTCGGTCATGCGCAACAGTCCTCTTTCCTGCCGTCGTCCACCCGTGGAACGGTAGGTAAGGAATCTGAGAGGACCGGTCAAGGAAGCTGAGGTTTGACTGAATGACTCACGGCGCGTGCGGGGTCACTCCGGCGAACTGCGCCCCCGCGTCCCGCAGCCGCTCGTGCAGTCCCCGGAACACGGCCGCCGAACGGGTCCCCGGCCAGTCCTCGGGCAGCAGACGGGCGGGCAGGCCGGGGTCGGTGTAGGGCAGGTGCCGCCAGGAGTCCAGAGCGAGGAGATAGTCCCGGTAGGCCTCCTCCGGCGGCGTGTCCGGACGCTGCCGCCAGGCGTGCAGCACGCGCTCGTGGCCGTCGAGGAACGTCTCGTGCTCCTTGGCGATGGCCGCCAGGTCCCACCAGCGGGCGACGGATTCGACGGTCGGCGAGAAGCCGAGATGCTCGCCGCGGAAGAGGTCGACGTACGGATCGAGGTGCAGCCTTCGGAGGGTGTGCCGGGTCTCGTCGTACAGCCGCGCCGGCGCGATCCACACCCCCGGTGCGGCGGTACCGAACCCCAGGCCCGCGAGCCGCGATCGCAGCACGTGCCGCTTCTGCCGCTCCGACTCCGGCACGGAGAACACCGCCAGCACCCAGCCCTCGTCCGCCGGCGGGGCCGTGGCGTAGATGCGCCGGTCGCCGTCGTCGAGCAACTGTCTTGCCTCGTCGGACAGTTCGTATCCGGCCGCGCCCTGCGCCGTGCGGGCCGGCAGCAGCAGTCCGCGCCGCTTCAGCCGGGACACCGAGGAGCGTACGGAGGGCGCGTCGACACCGACCGCGGCCAGCAGCCGGATCAGCTCGGCGACGGGCACCGGGCCCGGTGCGAAGCGGCCGTACGCGCCGTAGAGCGTGACGATGAGAGACCGGGGTGCGGGCTGATCGGACACGTTGATCATCTTAGGTCTTCGGTATCAGTGCTGGTCACTATTGGTGTGATCACCGGCGTGATCTTCGCTGTGGCTGTCGCTGCCGATGTGGCCGTCGGTGCGCAGCCTGAATCTCTGGAGCTTCCCGGTCGCCGTGCGCGGCAGCGCGTCCAGGAAGAGGAACTCGCGCGGACACTTGTAGGGTGCCAACTCCTCCTTGAGGAAGGCGCGCAGTGCCTCCGCGTCGCGCCGGGCACCCGGCCGCAGGGCGGCGAACGCGACGACCACCTGCCCCCGATGCTCGTCGGGCCGTCCCACGACCGCGGCCTCTACCACGTCCGGGTGCCGCAGCAGCGCCTCCTCCACCTCGGGCCCCGCGATGTTGTACCCGGCCGAGATGATCATGTCGTCGGCGCGCGCGACGTACCGGAAGTAGCCGTCGGCCTCACGGACATAGGTGTCGCCGGTGATGTTCCAGCCGTCGTGTACGTACTGCCGCTGACGCGGGTCGGCGAGGTAGCGGCAGCCGACCGGGCCGCGCACGGCGAGCAGTCCGGCCTCGCCGTCGGGCACGGGCCCGCCGCCTGGATCCTGCACGCGCGCGTGCCAGCCGGGGACGGGGACACCGGTCGTGCCGGGCCGGATGTGTTCGTCGGCGGCCGAGATGAAGATGTGCAGCAGCTCGGTGGCGCCGATGCCGTTGATCAGCCGGAGTCCGGTCCGCTCGTGCCAGGCCTGCCAGGTGGCGGCGGGGAGGTTCTCACCGGCGGAGACACAACGGCGCAGCGAGGAGACGTCGTGCGCGTCGGGGCGGGCCGGGTCGTCGAGGCCGTTCAGGCCGTTCAGGCCGCTCAGGTCGTCGAGCATCGCGCGGTAGGCGGTGGGAGCTGTGAACAGCACGGTCACCCGATGTGCGGCGATCGCGGGCAACAGCTGCCGGGGACCCGCCTGTTCGAGCAGCAGCGAGCTGGCGCCGGCTCGCATCGGGAAGACGATCAGCCCGCCGAGGCCGAAGGTGAAACCGAGTGGGGGACTGCCGGCGAAGACATCGTCCGGAAGCGGTTTCAGTATGTGCCGCGAGAAGGTGTCGGCGATTGCCAGTACGTCCCGGTGAAAGTGCAGACAGCCCTTCGGGCGGCCGGTGGTGCCGGAGGTGAAGGCAATCAGTGCCACGTCGTCGGAAGCGGTTTCGACAGCCTGATACGGCTCTTGCGGCGCCGACCGGTTCAGCAGGTCGTCGGGGGCGTCACCGCCGTACGTCGTGAGCCGGAGCCCGGGTATTTCGGCCTTGGCGAGGTCGTCCACGGCTCTGATGTCGCAGAGCGCGTGCTCCACCCGCGCGATCTCGCACATGGTGCGCAGCTCGTTCGGCCGCTGCTGGGCCAGAACGGTGACCGCGATCGCGCCCGCCTTCAGCACCGCCAGCCAGCAGGCCGCGAGCCAGGGCGTGGTGGGACCGCGCAGCAGCACACGGTTGCCGGGGACGACTCCGAGATCGCCGCTGAGCAGATGCGCGATCCGGTCGACGCGGGCCCGCAGCTCGCCGTATGTCCAGGACGGTCCGGAGCCGGTGTGGAACACCGGCCGGTCCGGGGCGGCGTGGTCGAGCAGCTCGGCGGCGCAGTTCACCCGATCGGGGTAGACCAGTTCGGGCAGATCGAAACGGAGGTCGGGCCATTGGCCGGGCGGCGGAAGGTGGTCGCGCGCGAAGGTGTCGACGTGGGCCGAGACGTTCATGGGCGTTCGCCCCCTTGCCTGGATGGACTGTCCGGCTGGGCTGCCCGGGCGGGCGTCGTCTTGGGGTCGCGCAAGGAGCGTAGCGCGTTGGTGACGACAGTCAACGGTACGCGATACCGTCGGAGGGGGATGCAAGCAGAAACGGTTGCGGAAAGTCAGACGCAGCCGCGGCAAGTCAGGCACAGCGGAAACAGGCAAGCGGAAACAGCGACAACAACGGCAGGAACAGCAACGGCAGGAACAGCAACGGCAACGGCAACGGCCGAAACAGCAACGGCAGGTCACATACGGCAGGTCACATACGGCAGAGGGGACAGGCGATGCCCGCATTCTCGCTCGAACCGGCACAGTCCGCCTGGTGCGCCGAACTGCGCACTCTTGCCGCCGAACAGCTGCGCCCACTCGCCGAGAAGGGCGAGCAGGGTCGCGTCAACCGCCCGCTCGTCGCCGAACTCGGTCGGCTCGGCCTGCTGCCGCGACTGTTCACCTCCGGTGCCGTCGATCTCTGCCTGATGCGCGAGTCCCTCGCCTATGCCTGCACGGAGGCGGAGACCGCGCTTGCACTGCAAGGGCTGGGCGCGCATCCGGTCCACGCCCACGGCAGCCCCGCCCAGCGCCGGCACTGGCTGCCCCGCGTCACCGACGGCACCGCGATCGCCGCCTTCGCCCTGAGCGAGCCGGGCGCGGGATCGGACGCCGCGGTCCTGTCCCTGGCCGCCGAGCGGGACGGACCGGACGGCTGGCGGCTCACCGGGGAGAAGTGCTGGATCTCCAATGCTCCCGAGGCCGACTTCTACACCGTCTTCGCCCGCACCACCCCGGGAGCAGGAGCCCGCGGCGTAACGGCTTTCCTCGTTCCCGCCGACCGCGCCGGACTGACCGGCTCCGCCCTCGACATGCTCTCCCCGCACCCCATCGGCGCCCTCCGCTTCGATGCCGTCCCGGTCACGGCGGACGACGTGCTCGGCGAACCCGACCGCGGTTTCCGGGTCGCCATGGGCACCCTCAACCTGTTCCGCCCCAGCGTCGGCGCCTTCGCCGTCGGTATGGCGCAGGCCGCCCTCGACGCGACCCTGGACCACACCGCGCGGCGGGACGCCTTCGGCGGCAAGTTGAGCGACCTCCAGACGGTGGCGCACCAGGTCGCCGAGATGGCCCTGCGCACGGAGGCCGCGCGTCTGATGGTCCACGCCGCGGCGTCGGCGTACGACAGCGGAGCCCCGGACGTCCCGAAGCGTGCCGCGATGGCCAAGCTGTTCGCCACCGAGACCGCGCAGTACGTCGTCGACACGGCCGTCCAACTCCATGGAGCGCGGGCACTGCGCCGCGGCCACCTGCTCGAGCACCTCTACCGGGAGGTGCGTGCTCCGCGGATCTACGAGGGTGCCAGTGAGGTCCAACGCGGCATCATCGCCCGGGAGTTGTATGCCGAACTCGCCGACGTGGAGGCCAGGTGACCATCGAACGTGTCAATCCGCCCGAACTCTCCCCGCCCCTCGGCTTCTCCCATGCCGTCGTCGCCGCCGGTGAGCGGATCGTCTTCCTGGCCGGCCAGACGGCACTCGACGCCGACGGGAAGATCGTGGGGGAGTCGCTGCCGGAGCAGTTCACCCGGGCGCTGACGAATCTGCTGGCCGCGCTGACGGCAGCGGGCGGTGCGGCGGCGGACCTGGCGCGCGTCACCGTCTACGTCACGGATGTCGCCGCGTATCGCGACAAGGCTTCTGAACTGGGCGCTATTTGGCGGGAGCTGGCGGGCCGCGACTATCCGGCGATGGCGGTTGTGGGGATCGTACGACTCTGGGACGAGCAGGCGCTCGTCGAACTGGACGGGTTCGCGGTACTCGAGTGAACCGGACCGGTAACCGGTATCAGAGACCCGTTTCCGTGACTGGTGTCAGCGGCCCGTTTCCGTAACCCGCTTCCGTGACCGGTATCAGCGGCCCGTTTCCGTAACCGGTATCGGCAACCAGGCTCGGTAGCCCGCTTCCGTAACCGGTATCAGCGACCGGCTTCGGTGAAGGAGGTCGGCGGGCCCGCCCCGATGATCAAGATCAGGCGGCGACGGCCAGCGCTCCGGTGGTCACCCGGTGCGGGTCCACGACCCGGCCGTCGGGCAGCAGTTCGCCGGAGTCGTCGAAGACGATGGTGCCGTCGCACAGCAGGTTCCAGCCCTGCTCGGGGTGGGCGGCGACGACGTGCGCGAGGTGCAGCGGCCGGGCGGCGGCAGAGGCGCTGGGAAACTGGTGGGAACACATGGAGTACCTCCACGTCGGTGGGGTCGGCCGTCCGGTCGGCCCCCATGGACAGACCATGCGCCCGTCCCGCCCGCATCTCCAGAGGGTGCCCGCAAGCGTGACAGCACCAGGACAACTCCAGGACCGTTCGTCGACGACAGGTGCGGACTCGCCACCGAAGGAGTGACGATCACCGCCCCGGGCGCGCCCGCCCGGTACCTGTGGAGACCCCCACAACAGGAGGTTCTCCCATGTCGTTGCGTCCCGCCCTCTCCGCGGCCGCCGGTGCCGTACTGCTCCTGCTCGCCGCCCCGACGGTCACGGCCACCGCCGATCCGTCGGAGTCCGTGACCGTCGACCAGGTCGGCAGCATCGCCTCGGACGGCACCATCACCCTCTCGGGCACCTACCGCTGTCTCGGCAACACGGGTCCCGTCTTCGTCGGCTCCTCCGTCGGCCAGGGTTCGGGCAAGGCACGGCACGGCATCGGCGGCACCCGCGCCGTGTGTGACGGCGCCGAGCACGTCTGGAAGAACACCGGCAAGGCCGGTCCGACCGACCTCGAACCCGGTGCGGCCCACGTCGAGGCCACGCTGATGGAGCTCCGCCCCCAGGGCGGCCTGCCGCTGCCCCGCTTCCACGCGGCGCAGGAGCGGGACATCACGCTGACCGCCGGCTGAGCGGCCCGTCCTGGACGGCGGGCCCTTGACGGGCACCGCATCGCGAGCGGCGGGCCCGTCACAACGCCCGCCGCTTCCGGCGTCGTAGGCCCGCGCAGGTCGCCCGCCGAGGCGAGGCCGGAAAATTCAACGAGTTGGCCTGCGCGCCCAGCGCCACTGACCCACCCGGGGCCACCCGAACTCGCCCGGGACCACCCGAACCCGCCCGGGACCACCCGAACGCGCCCGGGACCACTCGGGAACACCTGGGACCACCCGGACCTACCTCCGGAACTCGACTCGGTCCGGACCGGTCCCGGCAGACCGGCCCCGACAGACCCGGCCTGGACCCGACCACAACCGACCGACACTGGCCGCTCCCGACCGTTCCGGCCCTGGACGGGCCTGCTCCCGGCGTCTTGTCAGACCGGGTAGGCGTGGGTCTGTGTGGCCTTCACCGCCGCCCAGACCCGTGCCCCCGGGTGCAGATCGAGTTCGGCCGCGGCGACCGTCGTGAGGTCCGCGGCGAGCGGGAGTTCGCCGGTGAGGTCGGCGCGGATCTGGTCGCCGTGGGTCTCCAGGCCGGCGACCTCGCAGTGCCAGAGGTTGCGGGCGCTGGCCCCGGTGGGGCGGTCGCGGTAGAGGGTGACCGCGCTCGGCGGGAACGCCACGAACACCGGGCCGGACAGGACCTCGGTGGTGGTGATGGGCGGGCCGGCGTCGAGGCGGACGGCGTGCCCGTCTGCCTCGCCCCGGTAGAGGTTCAGGCCGACCAGCTGGGCGATGTAGTCCGTACGGGGGTGGCGGGCGATGTCGGACGGCGCGCCCTCCTGGACGACCCGCCCGTGCTCGACGACGACGAGTCGGTCGGCGAGCACCATGGCGTCCAGCGGATCGTGCGTGACCAGGACGGCGACGGCCTCGAACTCGGACAGGTGGCGCCGGAGTTGGGCACGGACCTCCAGCCGGGTGCGGGCGTCCAGGGCCGCCAGCGGCTCGTCCAGGAGCAGCAGCCGTGGTCGGGTCGCCAGCGCACGGGCCAGGGCGACCCGCTGGGCCTGGCCCCCGGACAGTCTGCGCGGCTTGGCACCGGCGTGCGCCGCCAGTCCCAGCCGGTCCAGCCACGCGGCGGCCTGGGCGCGGGCCTCCGCCTTCGTCGCGCCCTGGCAGCGCGGCCCGAAGGCCACGTTGTCCAGGGCTGTCAGATGCGGGAAGAGCAGATAGTCCTGGAAGACGACACCGACCGGGCGGGACTCCGGCGGCGTACCGTCCAACGCGCTGCCGTCCAGCCGTAGCCGACCGTCGGTGAGCGGCGTCAGACCGGCGAGGGCGCGCAGCGCGGTGGTCTTCCCCGCGCCGTTCGGACCGAGCAGGGCGACCACCTCACCCGGTGCCACGTTCAGCGTCACGTCGAGCCGGAACGCGCCGCGCTGCACGACCAGGTGGGCGTCGAGTCCGTCAGCGGGGGCGTCGGCGCGGCGGACATCGAGCTCGTCCGCGAACGGGTCGGCGGGGCGGACGCCGTGTACGTCGCGGACGGTCCGTGAGTCGGCGGCGCCCTTCTTGGGCTCGGGCTCGGTCATCCCGCTGTCATCCAACGGTCGCGCAGGCCGGCCAGCACGGCGACGGACACGGCCAGCAGGACCAGGCTGAGGGCGATGGCGGCCTCCGGGTCACTCTGAAGGGCCAGATACACGGCCAACGGCATGGTCTGGGTGCGGCCGGGGAAGTTGCCGGCGAAGGTGATCGTCGCGCCGAACTCGCCGAGCGCCCGGGCCCACGCCAGGACCGCGCCGGCCGCGATGCCCGGCGCGATCAACGGCAGCGTGACCCGGCGGAACGCGGTGAAACGGGAGGCGCCGAGGGTGGCGGCCGCCTCCTCGTAGCGTGGGTCGGCGGCGCGCAGGGTGCCCTCGACGCTGATGACGAGGAACGGCATGGCGACGAACGCCTCGGCGACCACGACCCCGGCGGTGGTGAACGGCAGCGTGACGCCGAACCAGGAGTCCAGCACCTTGCCGACGATGCCGTTGCGGCCCAGCGCCATCAGCAGCGCCACACCGCCGACCACCGGCGGCAGGACGAGCGGCAGGGTGACGAGGGCCCGGACGAGGCCGCGGCCGGGGAACTCGACGCGGGCCAGCAACCAGGCCAGCGGCACTCCGACGACCAGGCTCACCGCGGTGGCGGCGGTGGCGCAGACCAGCGACAGCCGGAGCGCCTGCCACACCTCGGCGCTGGTCAGCAGTTCGGGCAGGCTGCGCCACGGGGCCCGTACCAGCAGGGCGATCAGCGGCACGACCAGAAACGCCACGCCGATCAGCGCGGGCACCAGCAGGGGCAGCGGCACGCCGCGGACCTGGGCCCGGACACGCCGGCGGCGTGGCCCACCCCGGACGGTGTCGGCCGCGGCACCGGATCTGTCGGTCGGGAGGGTCACGGCTGGAGGAACCCGGCCTCGGTCAGGACCTTCTGGCCCTCGGCGGACTGCACCAGCGCGATGAACGCCTTGGCCGCCGCGGTGTTCTGCGCGTCCTTGAGCCGGACGATCGGGTAGTCGTTGATGGCGTCTGACGATTCGGGGAACTCCACGCCCTCCACCTTGTCACCCGCGGCGTGCACATCCGTCTTGTAGACGACGGCCGCGTCGGCCTCCTTCAGCTCCACCTTGGTCAGGGCGGCCTTGACGTCCTGCTCGTAGGAGACGGGGGTGAGCTTCAGCTTGCTCGCTTCGAGGGCCTTCTGGGCGGCGGCGCCGCAGGGCACCGTCTTGTCGCAGAGTACGACCTTCAGGCTCGACTTGGTGAGGCTCTTGAGGGAGGCGATCTTGTCGGGGTTGCCCGGCAGGGTGGCGATCTCCAGCTGGTTGCGGACGAAGGTGGTGGGCGTCCCCGAGGCGTCCCCCGCGTCCGTCACGATCGCCATCGTCTTGGGGCTGGCGGACGCGAACACGTCCGCCGGGGCACCGCCGGTGATGCTCGCGGCGAGGGAGTCGCTGCCGCCGAAGCTGAAGGTGACCTTCGTGCCGGGGTGCGCCTTCTCGAACTCCTTGCCCAGCGTCGTGAAGCTCTCCTCGAGGGAGGCCGCGGCGAACACGGTGACCGTGCCGGACAACTGGTCCGACGCGGACGCGGCCGCTGAGGTGCCCGCGTTTGTCGACGAGGAGTCGTCGGACGAGGAGCAGGCGCTCAGGGCCAGCAGCGCGGTGACTCCCAGGGCGGCCACCTGCATCGGTCGGCCGGTCCGGCGCGCGGTACGGGTCATCACGGGTCCACTCCCTCTGGTCCTGACGGACACCATCACGTGTGGTCCTGACGGACCATTCACGGTCTCTCGACGACCACGTTGGTCGACTTGGTCACGGCAACCGCCGCAACAGCGGGCTCCAGCTCCCCCTCATCGGCTGACTCACGGCTGACCGGCGCCACCACCCGGAACGGTCCGGCCTGGATCTCGACCTGCGCCGACACGTCACCGAGGAGCACCTCGGTGACGATGCCGGAAAGGCGGTAGCGGGCCGAGGAGCCGGTGGGACCCCATCCCGCGCGGTGCACCTGCCGGACGTAGGCCGTTGGGGCCGGCCCCGGGATGATCCGGCGGCCCAGCTCGTCGCCTTCGGCGGTCAGTTTCCCGCCGTCGACCAGGCGCCTCACGGTGTCGGCACCGACACCGAGCAAGGCGGCAGCGTCCCCGATCCGGTAGGTGTGCATACGCTGATGATACTGCCGCAGATGCAAGGTAAAAGTATCCTGTCGCTTCGCATGAGCCGGAGCCTAGATCAGTCGGGGTGGCATGTGCGTTTGCACGGCAGGCGGGTCCGGCTACGGTCGTCCAGGAGGTGGTGGCGCGTGCCCCAGTCCCTCGCAGCCGCCGGTACGACCGCCCGTACAGCCGCTGAAACAACTACTGAAACAGTTGCTGTGACCGTCGCTGAAACAGCCGCCGGTACGGCTGTCGGTCCGGTCGCGGAACTCGTCCTCGCCGGCGATCTGACCCGGCCGGCCGGACTCACGGTGCCCGATCTGCGCGGCTGGCCGCAGCACCAGGCCGAGGTGACCTTCGAATGCGCCACCAGCGGCGTCCGGCACGACCGCTTCACCTGGCCACTGCTGCACGAGGTCCTCGCGGGCGCCGGCCCCGGCCTCGACCCGGCCCGGCGCAAGGACCGTCTGAGCTGCCTGATCGCGGTGTCCGGTGCGGACGGTCACCACGCCCTGCTGTGGAGCACGCTGCGACGGGCGGCACCGTGGTGCGCCGGGCAAGTGCCCGGCAGCCGACGTCCGTCCGGTCACCGCCACGCGCGAACGGTGGCGGCCATGGCTGCTTCGCGCTCTCAGGTCCGGTCGATGTGCACGTTCGTCGACTTCACCCGGGCGGTGGCCTCCACCCCGACCTCCAGCCCCAGTTCCTCCACGGCCTCCCGCGTCAGCAACGACACCAGCCGGTGCGGCCCGGCCTGGATCTCCACCTGGGCGGCGACATCACCGAGTTTCACGGCCGTGACGATGCCGGGAAAGGCGTTGCGGACCGAGGTGTACGAGGCACCCTCCTCGCCGCCACCGCCCTTGGCCAGTTCCACCGAGAAAGCAGCCAGATCCCTGCCGTCGATGAGGCGTCGCCCGCCCTCGTCCCGGTGTGTGGCCACCCGGCCCGCGTCCGCCCACCGCCGCGCGGTATCCGGACTCACCCCGAGCAGACGCGCCGCCTGGCCGATCGTGTAGGACTGCATAGGCGCCAAGATAGGCGATCAACGGCCACCCGACCGTGCGCAGGGGTGGGCATCCCCCCGATGCCGGGTGGAGCCGAGGCCCGGTCCCCCCGAGACTCAGAACCACCGAACCTCCGAACCAGCGAGGCTCTCAAGTTCAGAAGCACCCAGGCTCAGAAGCAGACCGCCGTGCCGCCGCGCCCTCTCGGACCCGTGCTCGTTCGGGTCGCGGAAGATGCGGCAGCACTCGCCGGTCAGATGTCCCGGAAGATCTCGATCTGCGCCCCGACGGAGTTCAGCCGCTCGGCGAGGTCCTCGTAGCCACGGTTGATGACGTACACGTTGCGCAGCACCGACGTGCCCTCCGCCGCCATCATCGCCAGCAGCACGACCACCGCGGGACGCAGGGCCGGCGGGCACATCATCTCGGCGGCCCGCCAGCGCGTCGGTCCCTCGACCAACACCCGGTGCGGGTCGAGGAGTTGGAGTCGTCCGCCGAGCCGGTTCAGGTCGGTCAGGTAGATCGCGCGGTTGTCGTAGACCCAGTCGTGGATGAGGGTCTTGCCCTGCGCGACGGCCGCGATGGCCGCGAAGAACGGGACGTTGTCGATGTTCAGCCCGGGGAACGGCATCGGGTGGATCTTGTCGATCGGTGCCTCCAGCTTGGAGGGCCGGACCGTGAGGTCGATCAGACGGGTGCGGCCGTTGTCGGCCGGGTACTCCGGCGTACGGTCGTGGTCGAGCCCCATCTCCTCCAGGACCGCGAGCTCGATCTCCAGGAACTCGATGGGTACCCGGCGCACCGTCAGCTCCGACTCGGTGACCACGGCGGCGGCCAGCAGGCTCATCGCCTCGACCGGGTCCTCGGACGGCGAGTAGTCGACGTCGACGTTGATGTTCGGCACGCCGTGCACGGTGAGCGTGGTGCTGCCGATGCCCTCGACCCGCACCCCGAGCGCCTCAAGGAAGAAACACAGGTCCTGGACCATGTAGTTGGAAGAGGCGTTGCGGATAACGGTTACACCGTCGTACCGGGAGGCGGCCAGCAGAGCGTTTTCGGTAACCGTGTCCCCGCGCTCGGTCAGCACGATCGGCCGGTCCGGGCGGACGGCACGGTCGACGACGGCGTGGTACTGCCCCTCCGTCGCCGCGACCTCCAGCCCGAACCGGCGCAGCGCGATCATGTGCGGCTCGATGGTCCGCGTCCCGAGGTCGCAGCCACCGGCGTACGGCAGCTTGAAGTGGCTCATCCGGTGCAGCAGCGGACCGAGGAACATGATGATGGAACGGGTGCGTACGGCGGCGTCGGCGTCGATCGCGGCCATGTCCAGCTCGGCCGGCGGCACGATCTCCAGGTCGACACCGTCGTTGATCCAACGGGTCCGTACGCCGATGGAGTTCAGGACCTCCAGGAGGCGGTAGACCTCCTCGATGCGGGCGACCCGGCGCAGCACCGTGCGTCCCTGGTTGAGCAGCGAGGCGCACAGCAAGGCCACGCAAGCGTTCTTGCTGGTTTTCACGTCGATCGCGCCGGACAGCCGACGGCCGCCCACCACCCGCAGGTGCATCGGTCCCGCGTAGCCCAGAGAGACGATTTCACTGTCCAGGGCTTCACCGATTCGAGCGATCATCTCAAGGCTGATGTTTTGGTTGCCTCGCTCGATGCGGTTGACGGCACTCTGGCTGGTTGCGAGCGCCTCGGCCAGCTGCGCTTGTGTCCAGCCCCGGTGCTGTCGGGCGTCACGGATGAGCTTGCCGATGCGTACGAGGTAGTCGTCTGCCATGGGGTTGAGGTTATCTCAGATATGAGATGGCGCCTCTCGGGGGGTCCGTTCGGGTGACGTCTCGTCAATGGTGGCTGCCCTTGCGGGTACGCCGCCACCCGAAAGGTCCGGGCAAATCAACCGATGTCGTACGACGTCCGGTACTGCTGTGTGTGTGGCGCGGTCCGTGCTTGCCGCCGCCGGTCGTGATCGACCAGGAATGGCGATTGATGTTCAGTCGCACCCCGGGGAGGATGCGGAAACTCTTGCGGAAGGTGAGGGGCATCGAGGCTCCTTCGTCGCGTGGCGTCCGTTCGCACACGTCTACCCCGACTCGGCGGGCCCATGACCGGCGCACCTCCAATACGCCTCACCCCGAAGCTCGTTCAGGCGTCGACGTCCCGCACCGCCGTCACCGCCACCGTCACGTACGCTGCGGTGAAGCTGCCACCCGTCGCGTCGATCGCGGCGCCGACCTCGGCCAGCACCTCTGTCACCTGGTCGAGGGGAAGGTGGGTGAGGATGCCGTGGGTGCGCATCTGGTCCAGCCAGGCGTCCCGGGTGTAGGTCCACTCCCAGTCGAATCGCCACTGCTCCGGCTCGCCGAACCCGACCGTCTGCCGGATGGCGTCGGCGGCCTTCGCGGCCAGTGCCTGATAGCCGTCCGTGCCGGGCCTGATGGCCGCCCCGAGGTCGACTGGCGAGTCGGGTGCCACTCGCCGGTAGGCGCTGGTCAGTGCCGTCGCCAGATCGTCGGGGAGCCGGTGTACGTTCCAGAACGCGGCGAGCCGTCCGCCCGCTCGCAGCGTCCGTGCGGCCTTCGCGGCCCCCGCGACCGGATCGATCCAGTGCCAGGACTGGCCGGCGACGACGGCATCGAAGGTGCGGCCCGCCGGCTCCCACGACTCGAACGTCGCGATCTCGGCCTCCACCCCGTGGGTGCGGGCCTCCTCGGCCATTCTCCCGTCGGGCTCGACCCCGAGCACCAGACAACCGGCCGCCAGGAGTTGCCGGGCGACGATCCCGGTACCGCAGCCGACGTCGAGGACGCGCAAGGGGTCAACGCCGGACCGGTCGGCGACGATCCGCTCGATCAGCGGGGCGGGGTATCGGGGACGGGTCCGGTCGTAGCGTCCGGCGTCGATGCCGAAGGACTCGGCCATCCGTCGGTGCGTGTGGGGCTGGGACCGGGACCGATCATGGGGCTGGTCGCCGGAGGGCGTGGGTAAAGTGGGCACATGCCCACTCTAGTGGGCATGTGCCCACTCGCCAATGGGGCGAGGTGCCGAGTAACCGCTTCAGCAACAGACCGCTCGACCGGCCAGCAGACCGCTCGACCGGCTGGCCGATCGCGTAACTGACCGACCGTGTAAGCGAAAAGGGAGACCACGACTCATGGCGCCGACCGGAGTGGCCATCCGCGATGTCCGCGAGCAACTGTTCATCGCTGCTGAACGCGTCCTGCTGCGGGACGGGGTCTCCGCGTTGACCAGCCGGGCCGTCACCACCGAGGCGGGCTGCGCCAAAGGCGTGCTGCACCGTCATTTCGCCGACTTCGACGCGTTCCTCGCCGAGTTGGTCCTCGACCGCATCGGCGGGCTCCGGCTCCGGGCGCAGGGCCTCCACGAGTCCGCCGGGGCCGGCGCGGTCGTCGCCAACCTCACCGCGACTTTGACCGATCTGTTCGGCCCGGTCGCCGTGGCGATCGTCGCCCTCGTCATCTCCCGCGACGAACTGCGCGCCCGCCTGCGCGCGGCCGGCTCGAAGGGCGTCCCGCTCCTCACCGAGGCGGTGGCCGTGATCGCCGCCTACCTCGCCGCCGAGCAGGCCCTCGGCCGCATCGCGCCGGACGCCGACGTCGACACCCTCGCCCCCACCCTGATCGGCGCGGCCCACCTGCTCTTCGCGAGCGCTGGGAACACCGAGCCGCCGGCGATGACGGAGGTCGCGAAGGTCGTGGCGGCGGTGGTGGGCGGGGTGGTAGGTGAGGGCTGAGGGCTGATGTGCCCGCGAACCCCGTCGGACGCCGTCCAGGGGCTGATCATGAACACCTGTCTCTCCCGGGTCGAGTGCGACCTGCTCGCCCTCCTGCCGACGGCGGTGCTGTCGAAGACGCGGTTCAGCGTGCCGCCCCTGGGTGACGACGTCTTCGAGGGTTCCCTGAACGGGCCGGTTCTCGCGGAGACGGAGTTCTCGGATGGCGGGGAGGCGCTGGTCTTCGTGCCGACCGCACGAAGAGGTGCTGGCCCTTGTGCCGCCCGCGTGGTGCGTGGCCGAGGTCACGGACGACGTGCGCTCCAGCGGCGGCATACTCGTCAGCGCTTCCCGGCGGGAGCTGTCGGCCTGGTCGGTTGAGTACGGCATCCGGTTTTCCCCGGGAGTGGACAGCGAGCCCGGGCATGACCATTCAGCCCCCATGTACTAGAGTTATCTCGACATCGAGATATCTGCCGAGGCGCCCCGCAGCCGCCACCCTGGTAAGGGTTACCTAACTTAGCCTGGCCTCAGCGGATCGGCCAAGTCTGCGTGGCGGCAGGATGCGGTGGTAAGCGCACATCAATGAAGGAGACTGTCGTGTCGGCGAACAGCTTCGACGCCCGCAGCACGCTGCAGGTGGGCGACGAGTCGTACGAGATCTTCCGGCTGGACAAGGTGGAAGGCTCGGCTCGCCTTCCGTACAGCCTGAAGGTGCTGCTGGAGAACCTGCTCCGCACCGAGGACGGCGCGAACATCACCGCCGACCACATCCGGGCCCTCGGCGGCTGGGACTCGCAGGCCCAGCCCAGCCAGGAGATCCAGTTCACGCCGGCCCGCGTGATCATGCAGGACTTCACCGGCGTGCCCTGTGTCGTCGACCTCGCCACCATGCGTGAGGCCGTCAAGGAGCTCGGCGGCGACCCGGCGAAGATCAACCCGCTGGCCCCGGCCGAGCTGGTCATCGACCACTCCGTCATCGCCGACAAGTTCGGCACCAACGACGCCTTCGCCCAGAACGTCGAGCTGGAGTACGGCCGCAACAAGGAGCGCTACCAGTTCCTGCGCTGGGGCCAGACCGCGTTCGACGAGTTCAAGGTCGTCCCGCCGGGCACCGGCATCGTCCACCAGGTGAACATCGAGCACCTCGCTCGCACGGTCATGGTCCGTAACGGCCAGGCCTACCCCGACACCCTGGTCGGCACCGACTCGCACACCACCATGGTCAACGGCCTCGGCGTCCTCGGCTGGGGCGTCGGCGGCATCGAGGCCGAGGCCGCGATGCTCGGGCAACCGGTTTCGATGCTGATCCCGCGCGTCGTGGGCTTCAAGCTCACCGGTGAGCTCACCCCCGGTACCACCGCCACCGACCTCGTGCTGACCATCACCGAGATGCTCCGCAAGCACGGTGTCGTCGGCAAGTTCGTCGAGTTCTACGGCGAGGGCGTCGCCGCCACCTCGCTCGCGAACCGCGCCACCATCGGCAACATGTCGCCGGAGTTCGGCTCCACCGCCGCGATCTTCCCGATCGACGACGAGACGCTGAAGTACCTCAAGCTCACCGGCCGCTCCGAGCAGCAGGTCGCGCTCGTCGAGGCGTACGCCAAGCAGCAGGGCCTCTGGCTGGACCCGCAGGCCGAGCCGGACTTCTCCGAGAAGCTCGAGCTGGACCTCTCCACGGTCGTCCCGTCCATCGCCGGCCCGAAGCGCCCGCAGGACCGCATCGTCCTCGCGAACGCCGCCGAGCAGTTCAAGTCGGACGTGCGCAACTACGTCGACTCCGCCGACGAGGCGGGCAAGGAGTCCTTCCCGGCCTCCGACGCCCCGGCCAACCACCCCAACGGCGCCCCGTCCAACCCGGTCCCCGTGACCGCCCCCGACGGCTCGACGTACGAGATCGACCACGGTGCGGTGACGGTCGCGGCCATCACCTCCTGCACCAACACCTCCAACCCGTACGTCATGGTCGCCGCCGCGCTCGTCGCGAAGAAGGCCGTGGAGAAGGGCCTGACCCGCAAGCCGTGGGTCAAGACCACGCTCGCCCCGGGTTCGAAGGTCGTAACCGATTACTTCGACAAGGCGGGCCTCACCCCGTACCTCGACAAGGTCGGCTTCAACCTCGTCGGCTACGGCTGCACCACCTGCATCGGCAACTCCGGCCCGCTGCCGGAGGAGGTCTCCAAGGCCGTCAACGACCACGACCTCGCGGTCACCTCGGTCCTCTCCGGCAACCGGAACTTCGAGGGCCGGATCAACCCCGACGTCAAGATGAACTACCTGGCCTCCCCGCCGCTGGTCGTCGCGTACGCCCTCGCGGGCTCCATGAAGGTGGACGTCACGCGCGACGCGCTCGGTGTCGACCAGGAGGGCAAGCCGGTCTTCCTGGCCGACATCTGGCCCTCCGAGGCCGAGGTCAACGACGTCGTGGCGAACGCCATCGGCGAGGACATGTTCAACAAGTCCTACCAGGACGTCTTCGCGGGCGACGCCCAGTGGCAGGCGCTGCCGATCCCGACCGGCAACACCTTCGAGTGGGACGCCGAGTCGACCTACGTCCGCAAGCCCCCCTACTTCGAGGGCATGACGATGGAGACCACCCCGGTCTCCGACATCGCCGACGCGCGCGTCCTGGCCAAGCTGGGCGACTCGGTCACCACCGACCACATCTCCCCGGCCGGCGCGATCAAGGCCGACACCCCGGCGGGCAAGTACCTCACCGAGCACGGCATCGAGCGACGTGACTTCAACTCCTACGGCTCGCGCCGAGGAAACCACGAGGTCATGATCCGCGGCACCTTCGCCAACATCCGCCTGCGCAACCAGGTCGCGCCGGGGACGGAAGGCGGTTACACCCGCGACTTCACCCAGGCCGACGCGCCGGTGTCGTTCATCTACGACGCCTCGCGCAACTACATCGAGCAGGGCATCCCGCTGGTCATCCTGGCCGGCAAGGAGTACGGCTCCGGCTCGTCCCGCGACTGGGCCGCCAAGGGAACCGCGCTGCTCGGCGTCAAGGCCGTCATCGCCGAGTCCTACGAGCGCATCCACCGCTCGAACCTCATCGGCATGGGCGTCATCCCGCTGCAGTACCCGGCGGGCCAGTCCGCCGAGACCCTCGGCCTGACCGGTGAGGAGGCCTTCTCCATCGCCGGCATCACCGAGCTCAACGACGGCACCACGCCCGCCACGGTCAAGGTCACCACCGACACCGGTGTGGAGTTCGACGCGGTCGTCCGCATCGACACCCCCGGTGAGGCGGACTACTACCGCAACGGCGGCATCCTGCAGTACGTGCTGCGCAGCCTGATCCGCAAGTAACCGATCGGGCAAGCGGTTCCGCAACCGATCCCGGCAAGCGGTTCCGCAACCGATCGAGCAGCGGTTCGGCAAGCAGTACGGCACGGCAAATGGAGGGCCGCATCCCCGTCAGCGGGGGTGCGGCCCTTCGCCGTGCCCCCGGGCGCCGGACCTCGTGGCCGACCAGTACCGATGCCCCTTCGGGCCCCGACAGTCGGCGGGCAGTCGGCGGGCAGTCGGCAGGCCCTGGGCAGGCCCTTGGCACGCCTGCCCGGGGCCTGGGACCGAAAGCCGTGCGCCGCAACGGGTCGGCACAGATGGAAAGAACCCCGGTTCACACGGCTTCGGCTCAGTCGGAGCACAGGGTTCCCCCAGCCAACCGGGACAGGATCAGGACATGGCTGGCATCTCCGGTACCCGAAGCGGACGGGTCCGCGTTCTGATCGTCGACGACGAGCCCGCGCTCACCGAAGTGCTCTCCGTGGCCGTCACCGAGGCGGGCTGGCGCCCCTACCCGGCCGCCGACGGGCACAGCGCGCTCCGGATCGCGCGCGGCTGCGCCCCGCACGCCGTCGTCCTCGACGGAATGCTGCCCGA
Organism: Streptomyces sp. NBC_00080; assembly: GCF_045041255.1. NCBI lineage: Bacteria > Bacillati > Actinomycetota > Actinomycetes > Kitasatosporales > Streptomycetaceae > Streptomyces > Streptomyces sp. NBC_00080. Next base: position 2,479,551 of record NZ_CP108235.1, on the reverse strand, counting down.
CCTCGACGGAATCCAGGTGCTGCGCCGTCTGCGCTACGAGAGCCCCGAGCTGCCCATCCTCATGCTCACCGCCCGCGACGCCCTGGAGTTCCGCATCGACGGGTTGGCGAACGGGGCCGACGACTACGTCACGAAACCGTTCTCACTGGAGGAGGTCGTGCTGCGCCTGCGCGGGCTGCTGCGCCGGTCCGGCGCCGAACGGACCCGCACCGACGACTCCGTACGCGTCCTCGGCGACCTGGTGCTGACCGGCGAGTCCCGCGAGGTGCACCGGGACGGTTCGCGGATCACCCTGACCGCCAAGGAGTTCGAACTGCTCAGCCTGCTGATGGAGCACCCGCGGCAGGTCCTGAGCAAGACACAGATCCTCGACCACGTCTGGACCAGCTCCTTCGACGGCGGCGGAAACCTCGTCGAGGTGTACATCTCGAGCCTGCGCCGCAAGCTCGACCGCGGCCGCCCACCCATGATCCACACCGTGCGCGGACTGGGGTACGCCATCAGGCCGGTGGAGGACGGAAGATGAGGACTCGTCCGAGTGACGTCCGCCCGCAGGGTGCCGGTCCGAGGGATGTCCGTCCTGCCGACGCCCGTTCGGCCGACGTCCGTCCGACCGACGTCGGTTCGGCAGATGCCGGCCCTGGGGGTGTCCGCCCTGGGAGGGACCGACGCTGGGATTTCCGCAGGGCGGATGCCCGTCCGCGGGGTGGTTCCCTGCGCACCCGTCTCCTGGTCTTCATCAGCGTCGTACTCGTCGCCGTGTGCGCGGTGATGGCACTCACCACAGTCTTCGCCCAGCGCGCCTACCTGCTCGGCAACTTGGACGATCGTGTCACCAACGCCGCGGAACGCAGCCTGGGCGGTGCCTCCCTCCACCCGGACCTGACGCAGGACCTCACCTTTCTCAACGAAAGCGGCCATCCGGCCGGGATGCTCGCCGCCCGTCTGGACGCGGACGGCAGCGTCCTGGCGGCGGCGACGGTGGGCCAGGACGCCCCGCCGCAGAACCTCACGGAAACACAGATCGCGGCCCTGAAAGGCATCGCGACCGACGGCGGCCTGCACACCAGGACGGTCCCCGGCCTGGGCACCTACCGCTTCACCGCGCTCGACAACAACGGTGTACGCGTTCTCACCGGACTCCCGATGGACGACGTCCAGGACATGATCGGCGGCTTGGTGGTCGTGGAAGCGGTCGTCGCCGCGGCGGGCCTGACGGTGGCCGGCTGTGTCTGCGCGGTGGTCATACGACGCCAGCTGCGCCCCCTCGGCAGGGTCGCCGCCACCGCCGTCGAGGTCTCGCACGCCCCGCTCTGCCGCGGCGAGGTAACCGGTCTCACCCGGGTTCCCGAACGGGACACCGACCCCGGCAGCGAGGCGGGTCAGGTGGGCGCAGCCCTGAACCGCATGATCGACCACGTGGAGTCCTCGCTCGCCGAACGCCAGCGCAGCGAGGAGCGGATGCGCCGCAGCGAGGAACGCATGCGCCGCTTCCTGGCCGACGCCAGCCACGAACTGCGCACCCCCCTCGCCTCCATCGCCGGATACGCGGAGCTGATGAACCGGGGCACGGACCGCATCGAACCGGGCCTGGCCTGGCGCCGGGTGACGGCCGAGTCGGCACGTATGACGGGTCTGGTGGAGGACCTGCTGCTGCTCGCCCGGCTGGACGAGGGCAGACCCCTGCAATCTGCCGAGGTGGACCTCGCGGCGCTCGTCGCCGAGACGGTGTGGGACGCCCGGGTCGCGGGCAGCGGTCACGACTGGCGACTGGAGCTGTGCCTCGACGAGGCGCCCCTGGTCCTCGGCGACGAGGCCCGCCTCCACCAGGTGGTCGCCAACCTGTTGGCCAACGCACGTGTGCACACACCCGTTGGCACGAGTGTCGTGGCGGTGGTGGAGGCACGACGGGGCATGTGCGCGGTGCGCGTCCGGGACGACGGCCCCGGCATCCCGCCCGACCTCCTCCCGACGGTCTTCGAACGCTTCACCCGCGCCGACGCGTCACGGGCCCGAGCCACCGCAGGCAGCGGCGCCGGCCTCGGCCTCGCCATCGTCGCGGCGATCACGTCGGCCCATGGCGGTCACATCGACGTGCACAGCGAACCGGGCCGCACGGAGTTCACGGTGGAGCTGCCGCTCGCGGGGGAGACCGGCGCGGACACCCTGACCTGGAGTCCACGGGTGTCGGTGCGATGAGCTGAAGCGCCGCCGAGGCGCTCGATTCCGCAGGCCCCGCCACACCACGCGGGACTTCCCTCAGCCCGATCTCCATGCTCAGCCGCCAGGAAGCCGCTCTCCACGACGACGATTCGACAACGTCGATCACGTCGCTCTCATCGATCACATCGATCACATCGACAACGCCGGCCACATCGATCGTCTCGGCGGGTCGGGCCACCACAGCGGGTCGTACAAGGAAACGGCAGGAACAGCCGATCGGCCCTGTTCCTGTGGCAACACTCCGACGAATTGCCGAGTTCCCGTGTATTCCTCGTGTTCCAAAAGCCACCTCTTCAGTTTTCCCTCAGAGTCCGTGCCCAAAGTCGTCCCCGGCCCGGCACTCCGTCACGGACGTGCCAACGACGAAGGGAGCCAGCGGAGATGACCGATTCCACCACCGGGGAACTGGAACCGCAGGCGGAACCGCAGCCCGAAACCGGTCGACGCGCTCACGCCGGCCGTTTTGTCGGCAAGGCCAGGGACGACATCGCCAAGGTCCAGAAGGCCGAGATCAGGAAGTATCTCGCCGAGACCTACTTCGCCTGGATGGGAGGAACGGCCGCCGAATCCGCTTTCTACTGCCGGATCCAGAGCCCGGTCATCTGGATCGAGGTCGACTGCCAGTCGCCGTTCGCGTTCGGCTCGCCGTACGGCGAGACCAATGGCGGGCCCCGACGCAGCGGCATCTGCACTGCGTGGTCCCCGCACACCCAACGGCAACGACTACGGCAAGGAGCTCCTGCGCCAGCACCTCCGGACGTCGCCGCACCACCACTGACAGCCGACGTTTCGCAGCAGCGCCGTACGCGCCCGTTTACAAGTGGGCCGTACGGCGCTACCTTCCGCCACAGGTGAAGTGGGAGCGCTCCCATATCTGCTCGTGCCCGGCGGACCGGAACCTGTCGGGCTCGGGTCCGTGAGGCTCCCACTTCACGCCCCCACACCCGCATCCGCAGTGCACTCCATGCACGCACGGTCCGTACACGGAAGGCGGACTCCATTGCCATGCAATCTGACATGATCACGCCAAACCCACGGTCGAGGTTACGCACCCGGGCCCTCCTCCTCGTCCTCCTCGCCCTGTTGGCCACCGTCCCCGCCCTGGGCCTGATCGTCACGGCCGGCGGCAAGGCCGAGGCTCACGGCACCCCCATGAAACCCGGCAGCCGCACGTTCCTGTGCTGGCAGGACGGGTTGACCGATACCGGTGAGATCAAGCCGGTCAACCCCGCCTGCAAGAACGCACAGCAGGTAAGCGGTACCACGCCGTTCTACAACTGGTTCTCGGTGCTGCGCTCCGACGGCGCCGGCCGCACCCGCGGTTTCGTGCCGGACGGCGAGTTGTGCAGCGGCGGCAACACCAACTTCACCGGTTTCAATGCGGCCCGCAGCGACTGGCCGCTCACCCACCTCACGTCGGGCGCGAGCGTCGACTTCTCCTACAACGCCTGGGCCGCGCACCCGGGTTGGTTCTACGTGTATGTCACCAAGGACGGCTTCGACCCGACCCAGACCCTCACCTGGGACGCGATGGAGAGCCAGCCCTTCCTCTCCGTCGACCACCCGCCGCTGAACGGCAGCCCGGGCACGGTGGAGGCCAACTACTCCTGGACCGGCCAACTCCCGGCGAACAAGTCCGGCCGGCACATCATCTACATGGTCTGGCAGCGCTCGGACAGTGCCGAGACCTTCTACTCCTGCTCCGACGTCGTCTTCGACGGCGGAAACGGCGAGGTAACCGGCATCCATGAACCGGGCAACCCGACCGAACCCGTTCCCGGTACCTGCACGGCCACTCGGCGGACCACCAACAGCTGGACCGGTGGCTACCAGTCCGAGGTGACCGTCACCAACTCCGGGGACGTTCCGATGCTCGGCTGGATGGTCGACTGGACGCTGCCCGGGGGTCAGTCGGTGGCCAGTCTGTGGAGCGGCAACGCCACGTACAACGGCCAGGCGGTGATGGTCCACAACGCCGACTGGAACGGCTCGTTGAGTCCGGGTCAGAGTGCGACGTTCGGATACGTCGTCTCCGGTTCGGGCGGCGACAGTGCGACGAGCCTTCCCTGCAGGGTCGGCTGAGAAAGAGCAGCTCAGGGCGGGCCCGGTGGGTGGTGAGCCGCACGCCCACCGGGCCCGCGAGCCGGGCCTGCCCCAGGGGGGAGCGGGGCGGTCCGGGGTGTCCCCGCCCGGACGGTGCCACGGACGGGGATCGCGATGCGACAACGTTGTCTGAACGTCGCTGGGACGACCTTACCGGGTCAACGCGTGTAGGAGCCAACCGAGTTGGCAACGGGCTGGCCGGGAAGCGCCTGCAGGTGCCCAGGTGCCCAGGTGCCCAGGTGCCCAGGTGCCCAGGTGCCCAGGTGCCTTCGTGCGTTCTCACGCAGGGGGCGCGTGATCGCCTCGGCCCGGCGTGTGGAGCGACCCACCGCGGCACCACCCGGATTCTGGCGTGACGCACCGCACGGCTGTCGCGAGAAGGTCCTGACGTCATGCGGACGTCAGCTGTTCAAACGTCGCCGCCAGCCAATGGAGTTGGCGTGCCACCTGCTCTCCCTCGCCGCCCTCGTGACCGTTGAACGGGTACGCGTGCATCTCCCTCCGAGGGTCGGCGCAGCCGCGCAGCTCCCCGTACCGGTTGAACGCGGCGTACGCCCCGCTCGGCGGGCAGACCGTGTCGCGCAGGCCGGTGCCGAAATGGGCGGGTGCCTGGGCGCGGCGGGCGAAGGAAACGCCTTCCATGTAGGAGAGCGTGCGGTAGGCGGCTTCTTCGGTGCCCCGGTGGACGGAGAGGTAGGCGGCGATCTCGCCGTACGGTCCTGTGTCGGTGAGGTCCAGGGCACGCCGGATCCCGCACAGAAGTGGGGCCGTGACCAGGAGGGCGGTCAGGTCGGGGACCAGGCCCGCGACAGCGAGGGCGAGTCCGCCGCCCTGGCTGTTGCCGGCGGCGACCGTGCGGGTGGGGTCGACGCCGGGCAGCGCCCGAGCCGCCGTCACCGCTCGTACCGCGTCCGTGATCAGACGGCGGTAGTGGTAGTCGTGCGGGGAGCGGAGGCCGCGAGCGGCCGGACCGGGGCCGCCGGGCGCGGAGGCGTGCGGGTCCGGGGTGGCGCCCCCGTTGCCGTACTGGTCGCCCTGGCCGCGGTTGTCCATCAGCAGGTGGGCGTAACCGGCGTTCACCCAGGTCAGGCGCTCATGGGGGAGGCCGCGGCCACGTCCGTAGCCGACGTACTCGACCACCGCCGGAAGGGGTTCCCGAGCGCCTGCCGGCAGGCTGAACCAGGCGCGCACCGGATCCCCCGCGAAGCCCCGGAACGTCACGTCCCAGGTGTTCGTGAGGCGGAGACCGGTTTCGACGGGCCGCACGGACACCAGCGGGGCCGGCTGTCCTGCCTCCTTCAGGGTGTCCCTCCAGAAGGCGTCGAAATCGTCGGGCTCGTCGGGCTCGGGGCGGTGTCGTTCCAGCTCCGGCAGTGGCAGGTCGAACGCGGGCACGGAAGGCACCTCGCAGGGGTTGTGGGCGATCGATCGTTGCGTAGGTCGGGCAGAAATTTGCGGTGGACCGTAGTAGTCAACTTCCCGGTTCTACCCTGCAGGTGACGGAATCCAACACCATGCGCCGTCCCACCAGTCCGCCGTGCAGCACCCATTGACAGCGCTTTCCGTGAGCCCTTACGTTGCCGCAGAGTTACCGGTAAGGGCACGAAAGTTTCGAGATCACGCGCTGCGAATCGAGCGTTTCGAAGAACGCCCCGGGAGGCCCGAGCATGAGCACCTCCACCACATCGGCCCCACCTCCAGGAACGCAGGACCCGCCGCCCAAGACCCGGCACGGTCCCGGGCGTCCGGTCACCGCGCGCCGCGGCTGGCGGAGGGCGCTGCGCCGGGACTGGCAGCTGTACTCGCTGGCCGTGCTGCCGCTGCTGTTCTTCCTGGTCTTCCGTTACCTGCCGATGATCGGAAACGTGATCGCGTTCCGCCGCTTCGAACCCGGTGGTTCGATCCTGGGGGAGCAGTGGGTGGGGCTGCGCTATGTGCGGATGTTCCTGACCGACCCCACGTTCTGGCAGGTCTTCCGCAACACCCTGTGGCTCGGCGGACTGACGCTCGTGTTCTGCTTCCCCATCCCGATCGTTCTGGCGCTGCTGCTCAACGAGGTGCGCCGACGCTCGCTGAAACGGTTCGTGCAATCGGTTTCGTACCTTCCGCACTTCCTGTCGGTCGTGATCGTCGCGGGCATCACCATGCAGATGCTGGCCACGGACGGCCCGGTCAACCATGTGCTGGACTGGTTCGGCCACGATCCGGTCCGGTTCATCCAGGAACCCGGCTGGTTCCGCACGATCTACGTCGGCTCGGAGATCTGGCAGACCGCGGGATGGGGCACGATCCTCTACCTCGCCGCGCTCACCACGATCGACGAAGACCTCTACGAGGCCGCCCGGATCGATGGTGCGAGCCGCTGGCGGCAGATCTGGCACGTCACCCTGCCCGGCATCCGCCCCACCATGATCACGTTGCTGATCCTGAACATCGGCACGTTCCTGGCGGTCGGCTTCGAGAAGGTCCTGCTGCTCTACAACCCGCTGACCTACCCGACGGCCGACGTGGTCTCGACCTACCTCTACCGGGCCGGCGTCGAGTCCAACAGTTTCAGCTACGCCGCCGCGATCGGTCTGTTCGAAGCGATCATCGGGCTGGTACTGGTCACCGGCGCGAACCAGTTGTCGCGTCGCACGGTGGGGACGAGCCTGTGGTGAGCCTCCTGACGTCCCGTGCTCCGCGCCCCCGCACCTCCGTGAACCAGCCCACGCGTGGCTACCGCGTCTTCCAAGGCGTGAACGGCGTGATCCTCACCCTGGTCGTGCTGGTGACCCTCTATCCCTTCGTCAACATCATCGCTCGGTCGTTCAGCGGCGAACGTCAGATCCGCGCCGGTGAGGTGACCCTGTGGCCCGAGGGGTTCAACCTCACCACTTACAGAATCGTTTTCCAGGACTCGATGTTCTGGCGAAACTACGGAAACACCGTGCTCTACACGGTCGTCTCCACCGTCATCGCCATGGCTCTGACGACCTGTTACGCCTATGTCCTGTCGAAGAGGAACCTCAAGGGGCGGGGCGTTCTCGTCGGCGTCGCCGTGTTCACCATGTTCTTCACCGGCGGGCTGATACCGAACTACGTCCTGGTCACCAGCCTCGGCCTGAAGAACTCCGTCTGGGCCATCGCGCTGCCCAACGCGATCAGCGTCTTCAACCTGCTGGTGATGAAGGCGTTCTTCGAGAGCCTGCCGACCGAACTGGAGGAAGCCGCGGAGATCGACGGTCTGAGCACCTACGGCATTCTGCTCAGGGTCGTGCTGCCGCTGTCCAAGGCGGTCATCGCCACGATGGTGCTCTTCTACTCCGTGTCCTTCTGGAACTCCTGGTTCTCCGCGTACCTCTACATGGACCGGACCGAACTCATGCCGGCCACCGTCTATCTGCGCAACCTCATCTCCGGTGCCACCACGGGTGGCAACGCGGGTGCCGGTACGGAGCAGCTCAGCCAGGTGGGGGCCAACATCCAGGCGGTCACGATCGTACTGACGTCGCTGCCCATCCTCTGCGTCTACCCGTTCGTCCAGCGCTATTTCGTCTCGGGCGTGATGCTCGGCGCGGTCAAGGGCTGAGAGTCGTCCCTCTTACGGAACAAGGGAGTATCCGTGAAGAACGCCGGTCAGCTGTCCCGACGTCAGATCCTCACCGCCGCAGGCTTCATCGGCCTCGCCACTCTCACCGGGTGCGGCAGCGGCGACGACGGAGAGGACTCCAAAGACCTCTCAAAGAAACAGAACGGCGCGATGAAGGAGTACCGGGCAGGCCAGCAGTTCAAGGCGTCGAAGCCGCTTTCCTTCTCGGTCCTGCACAACAACAACCCGGTCTACCCGTTGAAGGACAGCTGGCTGTTCTGGAAGGAACTCACCAAGCGCACCGGTATCACGCTGAAACCCGTTGCCGTCCCGCTGAGCGATTACGAGAAGAAGCGCAGCGTCCTCATCGGCGCGGGCGACGCCCCGTTCCTGATTCCCAAGACGTATCACCCCTCGGAGGTCGCCTTCGTCTCCTCGGGCGCGATCCTGCCGGTCAGCGAGTACGTGCACCTCATGCCCAACTTCCAGGACAAGGTCAGAAAATGGAAGCTGGAACCGGAACTCGACTCCATCAGGCAGTCCGACGGCAAGTACTACCTTCTTCCCGGCCTGCACGAGAAGGTCAAGTCCGGCTACTCGCTCTCCTTGCGCACGGACATCCTCGACAGGCTCGGCCTGAGTCTGCCCACCACCTGGGACGAGGTGTACGACGTCTTCAAGGCGATCAAGGCCGAGTACCCCGATCGCTATCCGTTCACCGATCGCTGGAGCACCAACACCCCTTTTTCCGCAGCCGCGTTGCTCAGCTACCTCGGGCAGGCGTACGGCGTGAGGGCGGGCTGGACCTACGACAACATCAGTTTCGACGCGAAGGCCGGGGAGTTCGTCTTCACCGGCGCCACGGACGGCTACCGCCAGATGATCGAGTACCTGAGGAAACTGGTCGCCGAGAAGCTGATGGATCCGGAGAGTTTCACCCAGACAGACGACGACGCCGTGCAGAAGCTGTTGGGCGAGAAATCCTTCGCGATCAGTGCCAATCCGCAGGAGCTGGTCCAGAACTACCGCTACAACCTGGAGAAACAGGTGAGCGGAGCGAAGATCGAGATGGTGCCGGTGCCGCTCGGCCCGGCCGGTCCGGTGGTGATCGGCGGCGCCCGGCTGGAAAACGGTGTCATGGTCTCCAGCAAGGCGCTCAAGAGCGACACCTTCGTCGCGATGATGCAGTTCGTCGACTGGCTGTGGTACTCGGACGAGGGCCAGCGGTTCGCCAAGTGGGGCGTCCAGGACGTCACCTACACCCGCGCCGGGGACCAGTACAAGCTCGAGCCGGGCATCACCCTCATGGGGTCTGACCCGGATGCCCCGAAGGACCTGCAAAAGGACTACGGCTTCTTCAACGGGGTCTTCACGTACGGCGGCAGCTGGGAACTGGTCTCCTCTTCCTTCAGCGCGGACGAGAGGAAGTTCCAGGACGCGATGGCCCAACGTGAGCAACTGCCGATCGGGCCTGCCCACCCGTTGCAGTCCGTGGAGCAGGAGCAGGCGTCCCTGTGGGACACGCCCCTGAGGGACCACGTCACCCAGAACACGCTCAAGTTCGTCATGGGCAAGCGCCCGTTGTCCGAATGGGACGACTACGTCACCGAGTTGAAGACCAAGAACATGGATCAGCTCGTCGGCCTGCACAACAAGGCGCGTGAACGCTTCAAGAAGGAGAACGGGTGAGTACTGTTCCCGCCGAGCCGACAGGACGACTCTCCGACGCCTGGCGTTTCTGTGTGGGCACCGGACGGATCGAACTCGCCCTGCGTCGTGACTACCAGGACTCCCTCGCTCTGATCCAGCGCGAAATCGGTTTCCGCTACATTCGCGGCCACGGCCTGCTCAGCGACGGTATGGGCGTGCACCGCCTGTACGACCACGAGGGAACCCGCCGCACCCACCACTCCTTCACCTACGTCGACCAGGTCGTCGACGCCTTTCTGTCGGTTGGCATCCGCCCTTTTCTCGAGCTCGGCTTCATGCCCGCGGAACTGGCCTCGGGAAGCCGGACGGTCTTCTGGTGGCGGGGCAATGTCACCCCGCCCCGCTCACACCGCGAGTGGGCCGACCTGGTGCTCTCCACCCTCGCTCACCTCGTCGACCGCTACGGCCTCGAGGAGGTTCGCACCTGGCCGATCGAGGTGTGGAACGAGCCGAACCTGCCCGACTTCTGGCAGGACGCGGACGAACAGGCTTATCACCGTCTGTACGAGGTCACCGCCCACGCGGTGAAGGAGGTGGACGCCGGCCTCCAGGTCGGGGGCCCGGCCATCTCCCCGGGCGCCGACGACTGGCTGGAGCGGTTCGCGGAGTTCGCAGAGCTTCGGGACGTGCCCGTCGACTTCGTGTCGAAGCACGCCTACACCTCCGGTCCCGCGCAGCACGTGCCGTTCGGCGTCCATCAGACCCTGGCCCCGGCCTCCGGCCTGCTCGACCAGTTCGCCACACCCCGCGCACTCCTCAAGGGAACGCGGCTGGCCGAGCTACCGGTGCACATCACGGAGTTCAACTCCTCCTACCGTCCGGACAACCCGATCCATGACACCGCTTTCCATGCCGCTTACCTGGCGCCGGTCCTCGCACACGGCGGTGACTTCGCCGAATCCTTCTCGTACTGGACGTTCAGCGACATGTTCGAGGAAACCGGTGTCCCCACGGCTCTCTTCCACGGCGGGTTCGGGCTGCTCACCCACCGGCAGATCAAGAAACCGACGTACCACCTGTACGCGTTCATGGCGCGGATGGGCCCCGACCTGCTCGCGCGCGGCGACGACCACCTGGTCACCCGCCACCCCGACGGCCGGATCGCACTCCTGGCCTGGGCGCCCGTCGACCCGACCGGCGAGACCCCCGGCCCCGGGCGCCATGCGCTGCGGCTGTCCCTCCCGGTCGTGGCGCGTGAGGTCTTCGTCCGCCGGTCCACCGTCGACGACGAGCACGGAAACGCCTACGCCGCCTGGCGGCACATGGGCAGCCCACGCTCACCACGGTCCGGGCAACTGGACATCCTGCACGAGGCCGCCGAACCCGTCCGCAGCCATCGGCGGCTGACCACCCCGGCGGGCCGCGCCGAACTGGACCTCACCCTGTCCCGCCACGAGATCACCCTCGTCGAACTCACCCCGCTCACCGACGAGACCCCTCCCTGGTGGGACGAACGACGACTGCTCGGCGGGGCGGCGGCATGAGCGCGGTAAGCGCTTCGACACCGCTTTCCGCCCCGCCGCGTATCCGGCGAAACGACCTCACGAACCGCCACACGAGGGGATTTCGATACCGGTTTCCCGACCCGCCGTCGTCGACCACTGCGCAGCTGGGCCGCCCGGGCCGCGGGCCGAATGATTCCGGAACCGATTACCCCCGCCGCAGCCCGCCGACGGCAAGGAACGCCTCATGAGCACCGCGACCACCGCGGGCGGATTCGGCACCGGACCCCTGTCCCGGGCCGCCGCCCTCCTGCACACCCTCCTCGCCGTCGAGGCCCTTCTCCTCGCGACGGCCGCCCCCGGACTGGTCGGCCTGCTCTTCCTGGGCCCCGAACCGGCGAACCTGCCCCTCGCCGCCTGCTGCCTGCTGCCGCTCGGCCCGGCCCTGTCCGCCGCGCTGTACGCCCTGCATCACCGCAGCCGCGACCTCACCGACCTCCATCCGGCCCGCTGCTACCTGCGTGCCTGGCGTCTCAACGCCGTCCCCGCGCTGAAGCTCTGGGCACCCCTGCTGGCCTGGCTCACCGTGATCGCGTTCACCCTCACCCACTTCGCCGCCACCGGCCTGCCCGACTGGTGGGCGGTGCTGCTCGGGGTGATCGGCGTGGCCGCGCTCCTCTGGGGCGCCCACGCGCTCGTCCTCACCTCGCTGTTCGCCTTCAGCGCCCGGGACACCGCCCGGCTCGCCGCGTACTTCCTGCTCCGGCGAGGCCGCGCCACCCTCGCCGCGGCCTCCCTGCTCGTCCTGGTCGGCGCTCTGACCGCCCTGCTCACGGAAGCCCTGCCCGCCCTGCTGGCCGCACCACTGCTGCTCTCCCTGCTGAGGTCGAGCGGCCCGGTGATCGTCGAGACCCAGGAGGACTTCACCGTATGACCGAACCCGACACCGGTCCCGACACCGGACCCGACACCGGAAACGACGGCCGTCTCCCGCGCACCGACAGGATCCCGTACGGCGGCGACTACAACCCCGAGCAGTGGCCGCAGGACGTAAGGGACGAGGACCACCGTCTGTTCACCCAGGCCGGAGTGGACACGCTCACCGTGGGCGTCTTCATCTGGTCGCTCACTCAACCTGACGAAAGCGCTTACGACTTCACGATCCTCGACGGCATCCTCGACCGCGCCGCCGCCGAGGGCCGGCAGGTCTGCCTCGCCACCGGGACCGCCGCCCTCCCGCCCTGGCTCGCGAAGAAGTACCCCGAGGTGAACCGCACCGACTTCGAGGGCCGCCGTCACCGCTACGGCCAACGGCACAACTTCTGCCCCAGTTCACCCGCGTACCGTCGACTCGCCACGGCTCTGGCCGGCCGCCTCGCCGAACGGTACGTCGACCACCCGGCGTTGCTGGCCTGGCACATCAACAACGAGTACGGCGGCGCCTGCTACTGCGACCTGTGCGCCGACGCCTTTCGCGGCTGGCTGCGTGAGCGGCACGGCACACTCGACGCGCTCAACGACGCATGGTGGACGACCTTTTGGTCGCACCGCTACACCGACTGGGATCAGATCGAGCCGCCGAGCGCCCTCACCGAACACTGGCGCGGCCCCGACCACACCGCCTTCCAGGGCATCACCCTGGACTACCTGCGCTTCATGACGGAGGCCCTGCTCTGCTGTTTCACCGGCGAGAAGGAGGCGATCCGCGCCCACGACCCCGACACGCCCGTCACCACCAACCTCATGGGCACCTACCGTCCGCTCGACTACCACCGTTGGGCGCCCCATCTCGACTTCGCCTCCTGGGACAACTACCCGCCCCTCGACGCCCCGCCCACCCGGCCTGCCCTCGCCCACGACCTGATGCGCGGTCTCAAGGACGGTGCCCCCTTCTGGCTGATGGAGCAGACCCCCTCCACCACCGCCTGCCGCGACGTCAACCCCCTGCGCCGCCCGGGCGAACTCCGCCTCGCCACCTGGCAGGCCATCGCCCACGGGGCGGATGCCGCCCTCTACTTCCAGATGCGCGCCTCACGCGGCGCCTGCGAGAGGTACCACGGCGCGGTGATCGGCCACGCGGGCCGCGACGACACCCGTGTGTTCCGTGAAGTCGCCGCCCTCGGCCGGGAACTGGGCGAGCTCGGAGCGGCCACCCTGGGTGCCCGGACCCCGGCCCGCACCGCGCTCCTCTTCGACTGGGACAGCTGGTGGGCGCTGGAGATCTCCGACGGCCCCTCGCGACTGGTTCGGTACCAGGACGTCGTACACGCTTACTACCGAGCCGCCCGCGAGGCTGGAGCCGACGTCGATGTCGTGGCGGTGACCGCCGATCTCACGCCGTACGACGTGGTCCTCGCCCCCGTGCTCCACCTCGTCAAGGGAGACCTGGCGGAACGCCTGGAGGCGGTGGCCCGACGAGGCGGAACCGTCCTCGCCACCTTCCTCACCGCCCGCTCCGACGAACACGACCGCGCCTTCCTCGCCGATGTCCCCGGTCCACTGGCCCCCCTCATGGGTATCCGCATCGATGAATGGGACGCCCGGCAGGGCGAGGTCGAACAGCCGGTGCAGCTGGGGGATCTGGTGGCGCAGGCCCGGCTCGTCTTCGAGCTCGTCCAGCTCCGCGGCGCCGAACCGGTCGCCACCTACGGCGCCGACTTCTACGCCGGCACCCCGGCCGTCACCCGGCACCGATTCGGCGCCGGCCAGGCCTGGTACGTGGCGACCGCCCTCGACCAGCCCGGCGTCGACCACGTCGTCCGACGGGTGCTCGCCCGCCACGACCTCATCGGCCCCTACGCCGACCACCACACCGTCGAGACCGCCACCCGCGTCACACCCGACGGAATCCGCCTCCTCTTTCTCCTCAACCACGCGACTGAGCCGGCCTCGTTGCCCGCCCACACAGCCGCGACCGACCTCCTCACCGGCAAACGGCTCGAGCAGGGCGACGTGCTCACCCTGGACCCGCTGGGCGTGGCCCTGCTCCGGCTTCAGTAGATCGTGCGTCCCCGAACGTCCGGGATCCCGGACTTCCGCAGGAAGTAGCTGTTCACCTGGTCCCGCCACTCGCGTGCGCCGCGCACCTGCTCCTCGTACCGTTCCGCCACGCGCGCGTGCCACGCCGGCGCCACCAGATCCGCGAGGCCCGCCCACACCCGGCGGGCCTCCTCGGCTTCCTCCACGCCCTCGAAGTGCGTGTCGTAGATATGCTGCACAACCGTTTTCCCGCTCCTCAGCACATGCCCGTACGGCACATGGTGGAAGAACAGCAGCAGCTCGTCCGGGCACGTGGCGGCGGACTCGTACAGCTCGGCCCAGGGCTTGGCGTACTGCGCCGCGTACCCCGTGCCGGTGGCCGCGCTCCGGTCGACGCCGATCCCGTCCCGGTCCGCGAAGTGATACGTCCCCCACGGGCTGTACTCGTAGCCGTCGACACTCGGCCCGTAGTGGTGGCCCGGCTGCACCATGAAGCCGACGCCGAGCGGCGCGGTGTACTTCTCGTACGTCCGCCAGGAGCCGTGCAGCACCGCCCGCAGCCCGGCGGCCAGCCGCTCCGAGGCCGAGGGGAAGGTGAGCGCGATCCACTCGTCCAGGATCCGATGCGGGTCGGCAGCCGGTTGCCACGCGAGCCGGCCGAAGGTGTAGAGGTTCGCCTGTGCCAGCGGATGCCCGGTCCAGAACGGGTCGTCACCGACATTGGCCACCGCCACCAGCCCGCCCCGCGTCAACTCCGCGACAGTCGGGCGCTGTTCACCCTCCGGCCGGAAGCACAGCGCCTCGCTCCACATGTGCCCCAGCCAACACACATGCCGTTGCTGCCCGGTGTACTCCTGAGTGGCCTGCAACTCCACAGCGACCTGGGTGCGCGGCAGGGCTCCCAGCACCGGCGAGACCGGCTCACGCACCTGGAAGTCCATCGGCCCGTGCTTCACCTGGAGAACGGCGTTGCCTGCGAACTTCCCGTCAAGCGGGGCGAAATGGTCGTACGCGGCCCGAGCCCGGTCCGTCGCATGGTCCCGCCAGTCCTGGTGGTGGTCGTACACGAACGCCCGCCAGTGGACGGTGCCGCCGTGTGGAGCGAGCGCCGCGGCCAGCATGTTCGCGCCGTCCGCGTGCGAGCGGCCGTAGGTGAACGGGCCCGGCTGGCCCTCCGAGTCGGCCTTCACCACGAACCCGCCGAAGTCGGGGATCGCGGAGTACACCCTTCGTACGGCCTTCGCCCACCAGCCGCGCACCGTCTCGTCCAGCGGGTCGGCGGTGACCAGTCCGTCGAGCACGACCGGCGCGGCGAAGGTCACGGACAGATGGGTGCGGATCCCGTACGGACGCAACGCCGCAGCTATGTACGCGACTTCGCCGATCCGGTCGGTGAGGAGGTGGGCCTCGGTCTCGTGCACGTTGACGTTGTTGACCGAGACGGCGTTGATCCCGCAGGCCGCGAGAAGTCTGGCGTACGCCCGCACCCGCTCCGACTCCTGCCGGGCTCGCCCGTTCTCCCAGAAGAGTGAGCCGCCCGCGTACCCGCGTTCCACCTGGCCCATCACCGGATGCACGGCCACGTTGTCCCAGTGGTCCAGCATCCGCAGTTCCGTCGACGGACGGTGTGCCTCACGCTCTCGCGTTCTCCGGAAGGCATCCTCACCGAGTCGTACGACATGGAACATGCCGTACAGCAAGCCGGGTTGACCGCTCGCCGTGACGACGGTGGTCCCGTCGGCGCGCTCAAGGACGAACCCCTCTGCGCCGAGTTCACCGACACCGGCCGGGCCACCGGAGCCACCGACACCTCCGAGACCCGGACCGGTATCGCCGGAGCGGCCTGCCTCCGCCACCCGCAGCACGAGGTCGTACGAGGACGCGCCGCTCGATTCACCTCGGTCCCGTACGGCCACCTCGCCGCCGAACTGAGCGCAGGCGTAAGCCAGTTCACCGTGCACCGTTTCGACCAGTGGGCCCACGCCGTCGACCAGCGTTCGCCGGCTGCCCACCGGCCGGAGGGCCTCAGGCGGCAGCCAGGCCGGGTCGATCCCCTCGGGCAGGACGGGCACGGTGAGCGGCATGGTCCCTCCGGGTGGTCCGGGCTTGCCTAGGCGATGGCCGAGCCGGTGCCGCGGGCGGCGCCGATGAGGTCGGTGAGAGCCGCGTCGTCGTAGACGGAGATGTCGACGTAGGCGCCTTCGGGCAGGTCGAAGTCGATGACCTGGTAGTCCAGCACCGCTGTGGTCCCGGGCGGGCTGAAGGTGCCGAGGTTGTGGCTCACGCCGCCGGAGGTGTAGCCGACCTTGACGTAGTACGTGTCACCGTCGTTCGCGGTGTCGTACACCCACAGCTTCTCGTCGTTGGGGTGGAACTCCACCTTGCCGACGAACGCCCCCGAGTTGGTCAGCTCCATCTTCACGGCTTGGCCGCCGGCGTCGTTCGCGAAGTACGTGTTGTCGAACGGGTCGGTGAGGTTGCCGCCGCTGCACGGGCAGTTGTCGGTGTCGTAGTAGTAGGCATGGAACACCGGGTTGGGGCTGTACGCCTGCGCCGGAGCCGCCGTCGCGAACAGGGCCCCCGCTCCCAGCGCCGCACCCGCGAGCAGTCCCGTGAACCGTCTGATGATGCTCATGTTCCGCTTTCCCCCTCCGTGACGGGCCGCCCGGTGTCCGCGGGCGGCCTGATCATTCTGGAAGACGGGTGACGCCCGGTACAGCATGCCATCGCTGTTGGTTACCAGATCAGGACAACAACTCCACTTCCGCGAGGCTGACTTGACCCGCGCGGGCTTCGGCAGACGCCTTGTTCGTCGCGCCCTGGGTGCCAAGCCTTCCCGGTTCGCCCTCGGTGCCCGCCCCTCCCGTGTCGCCGCCGAGCACCAGCCGGTAGTGCGTGTACGTGCCCGGCCGGTCGAGCGAGAAGGCACGTGTCTGCCGGTCCC
Source organism: Streptomyces sp. NBC_00080 (assembly GCF_045041255.1). Lineage (NCBI taxonomy): Bacteria > Bacillati > Actinomycetota > Actinomycetes > Kitasatosporales > Streptomycetaceae > Streptomyces > Streptomyces sp. NBC_00080. Next base: position 2,462,579 of record NZ_CP108235.1, on the reverse strand, counting down.
ATGGGAAGGACTCGCCGGCGCGGCGGTCCAGGTCGGTCCACGTCAGACCGTCTGCGGAGCCCTGGAGTACCCAACTCGTCGGTGCCTGAGTGTGCTCGGCCGATGTGAGGGTGTACTGCACCGCTCTGGTGCCGGTGGTGACCGGCAGGTCGAGCGCGCCCGACACCGCTTCCTGTGTTGCCGACGTGTCGTCGAACAGCGCGCCGGCTCCCTTCAGCACGTCGGTGCGCGGCGCCGGCAGCTTGTCGTCCTGCGTGATCGAAACCGGCCCCGCGTTCTTTCCGGACCCCCACGACGAGGGCCGCGGTCCCATGTCGAACTCCAGGACCCCTCCCTTGGCAAGCAGGGTGTGGGGGAGAGAAGTCGACGTCCAGGCACGGCCGTTGACCTTCAGGCCCTGTACGTACACGTTCTTGGCGTTGTTCTTCGGTGCCTTGACGACCAGGTCCTTGCCGTTCTCCAGGTGCACGGTCGCCTTGGTGAACAACGGGGACCCGACGGCGTATTCGCCGCTTCCCATCACCAGTGGGTAGAAGCCGAGCGCGGAGAACAGGTACCAGGCCGACTGCTCGCCGTTGTCCTCGTCACCGTGGTACCCCTGCCCGATCGAGCTGCCCGTGTACAGCCGTGCGAGCACCTCGCGGGCCTTCGCCTGCGCCTTCCACGGCTGCCCGGCCGCGTCGTACATGTAGATCGCGTGGTGGGCGACCTGGTTGGAGTGCCCGTACATGCCCATCCGCACGTCCCGCGCCTCGGTCATCTCATGGATGACGCCGCCGTACGAACCCACAAACTCTGGGGAAGCGGTTTCCGGGGTGGCGAAGTAGGTGTCGAGCTTCTTCGCCAGACCGTCCCGGCCGCCGTACAGGTTGGCCAGGCCGCGGCTGTCCTGCGGGGCGGTGAAGGCGTAGCCCCAGCCGTTGGTCTCGGTGTAGTCGTAGCCCCACACCCGCGGGTCGTAGGTCTGTGACGGCACCCGCCAGTCGCCCTTCTCGTCCTTCCCCTGGAAGAACCCGGCCTTCGTGTCGAAGAGGTGCACATAGCCCTGCGCGCGGTTGAGGAAGTAGTCGGCTTCCTCCTGGTAGCGCTTCTCGCCGGTCTGCCGGTACAGGGCCTGGCCCATGCGGGCGATGCCGTAGTCGTTGAGGTAACCCTCCAGCGCCCACGACAGACCCTCGTGCGTGGCCGTGCCGGTGTAGCCGAGGAAGGGTGAGGTGGACATGCCCTTGCGGCCCACTCCCGAAGCCGGGGGCACGACCGTCGCGTTCTTCAGGGCCGCCTCGTACGCCGACCTGGCGTCGAACCCGACTCCCTTGACGAACGCGTCCGCGAAGGCGACGTCGGACGAGGTGCCGGTCATCAGGTCGGCGTACCCGGGCGACGACCAGCGCGAGGTCCAGCCGCCGTCCTTGTACTGCTGGACGAACCCGTCGGTCAGCACACCGGCCTGAGTGGGTGTCAGCAGGGAGTAGGCCGGCCAGGTCGTCCGGTAGGTGTCCCAGAAACCGTTGTTCACGTACACCTTGCCGTCCACGATCTTCGCGCCGGTGTGCGTCGGGGTGTCCGGGCCCGGCATCGGGGAGAAGGGTGACGCGTAGCGGTACGTCGAACCGACCTTCTCGAAACCGGAGTTGGGGTACAGGTAGAGCCGGTACAGGCTGGAGTACAGCGTCGTGAGCTGGTCCTGGCTCGCGCCCTCGACCTCCACGGTGCCGAGGAGCTTGTCCCACTGCTGCTGTGCGCGCTGCTTGACCGTGTCGAAGCCGGTTCCCTGCGGGATCTCCTGTCGGAGGTTGTCGCGGGCCTGGTCGACGCTGATGAGGGAGGTCGCCAGACGCAGGGTGACCGTGCGGTCGGCGCCTGCGTCGAAACGCAGGTAACCCTTTACCCCGCTCGATGAACCCTCCGTCACCGGGGCGTCGAACTCGCCGTACACGAACAGCCGGGTCGCTCCCGTCGACAGTCCCGACTTCACGTCCGAGTAGCCGGTGACGACGCCTGCTTCCTTGTCCAGAGTCAACCCCGCCTGGTCGGTCACGTTGTCGAAGACGATGCTCGCGTCCGAGCCCGGGTAGGTGAAGCGCAGGGCCGCCGCGTGGTCGGTCGGCGCCATCTCCGTTGTGAGACCGTTCTCGAAACGGACTCCGTAGTAGTACGGGCGGGCGGTCTCGTTCTCATGCCGGAAGGGCAGGGCCCGTGCCGTCCGCCCGGTGTCCGGGACGCCTGCCGCGGCCGACGGCATCATCTGGAAGGTCTGCCGGTCGCCCATCCACGGACTCGGCTCGTGACTCGCACTGAACGCCTGGATCGTCGGCAGGTTGTCCGCGTTGTTGGCCCGCGCGTAGTCGTACAGCCAGCCGAGCGAGGACGCGTTGGTCACCGGCGTCCAGAAGTTGAAGCCGTGCGGCACGGCCGTGGCGGGAAACGTGTTTCCGCGCGAGAAGCTCCCGCTGGAGTTGGTGCCGCGGGTGGTCACCGCGTAGTCCGACTTATGCGCTTTTACCGGCTCAGGGGCAGGGGTGCGCAGCGCGATGTCGTCCACCCAGCCCCTGAACCGGGCCGGCCCGCCGGGGGAGTCGTAGGCGATGAGAATCCGGTCGACGGTCTTCCCGGCCGCGACCGTCCCGATCGCGGACTTCACGTCGTTCCACTGGTTGACATACAGCACCTTCGCGGCGCCCTGCCCGCGAGGCGACAACGGGAAGCCGTACTGATCGCCGGCCCCGAGCCCGCTCAGATAGGTGCCGTCCGTGAAAGCAAGATCCACGGAAACATTTGTCGCGGCGTAGTCGCGGTCGCCGTCCGCCATCCCGGGGAAGATCCGGTACGCCAGCTGGGTGCGGGTGCCGACCCGGACATTCACGTCGAAAACCTTGTTGTACGAGTAGGCCCGGCCGGAAGCGGTGTGCCGACCCGCGTAACGCAGCGCACGACGCCCGCTGAACCCGGCGCCCGCCTTCGCGGTCGGTGAGCCGCTCGGCCCCCGGTCGACGACGGTGAGCATGTCCGGCGGGACGGGCCCGTCGCTGCCGCCCGTGCCGAACCGCACGTCGGCGAGCTGGAGGATCCCGGCGCCGTGGTTACGGGTGACCTCCAGCCGGAAGTGCCGATACTCGGACGGGGCCGCGAGGGTGTACGTACGGGTCTGGAACCGTTCGGCGAAGGACTCCCCGGAGCGGGTGTCCAGGGGGGTCCATGCGGTGCCGTCCGCCGAGCCCGAGAGGGTCCAGTCGGCGGGGTCGCGCTCGGCGGAGTCATTGGCCGAGGTGAGGGCGTAAGCGTTTACCCGCGCGGGCTCGTCGAGGTCGAACTCGACCCACCCGGTGGACGCGAACGCCAGCCACTTGGTGCTCGCCTCGCCGTCGACGAGGTTCTCCTTCACCTCGCCGCCGGCCGTGTTCTCCGCGCTCGCCCGGACGTCCGTGACCCGTTCGGTCACATCGCCGGGGAGCCCGCCGCCGTAGCCGCCGTCCACCCCCGAGGCCCGCTTGCCGCCGCCCGGCGTGGTGTCGACGGTGCTCTGCCAGTCGGGGGCGTGTTCACCCGCCTCGAAGGACGAGGCGAACCCCCGGCTCGGTATCGGCACCGGGGAGGGCAGTGCGACCGCCGTCCCCTGTGCGCCGACCGTCATGACCAGAGCAGCCGTGATCACGACCGCCCGCAACCGCCCCAACCGCTGCATGCGTGAGCACCCTCCCCGCGCCGGACAACGCCCCGGACAACGTTGTCCTCCTGGTTGCGCAGGAATCAGTAGGTGGCCAAGTGGACAGTGATGTCAAGGATGTTGATTGCGCCAGGCGAGGCTCATGTCATGCAATTTTCCGGCAAGGCGCCCACCGGCCGGTCATATTTCCGGGAGGTCTCAACTCGGAAAAGACCAACGGCCAACCTTGCATTCGATCTTGCTCCGCCGGCAAGAAGTGGACTATACCTGTCGGCGATTCACCGTCGAATCCGGCGATGCCGTCCGACCGCATGATCCGTACGACCCTGCTTGACCTGACCGCGGTGCCGGGAAGGATCCGGTGCACCGCCTGAGTCCTGGAGAAGGCGAGGACTTGAGCATGGGATCCCACACCGAGAACATCGGCTCCGACAAGAACGGCTCCGTAGGGGTCGGCCGCCGAGACCTGATCAAGAGATCCGCGGCGCTCGGCCTGATCTCCGTCCCCACGATGAGCTTTCTGTCCGCCTGCGCCAGCAGCGGCGGGGGCGAGGAGGACAAGGCCAAGGCCGGCAAGAAGACCGCGAAGAATCCCCTCGCGGTCAACGAAACCGCCCAGATGGAATTCGTCCTGTTCGACGGCGGTTTCGGCAAGGAGTACGCCGAGGACGCGGTCAAGATCTACGAGAAGAGCTTCCCTGACGCGAAGGTGAAGTTCTCGGCCACCCAGAAGATCCAGTCGACCCTCCAGCCCCGCTTCAACCAGGGCACCCCGCCCGACCTCATCGACAACTCCGGGGCCGAGCAGATGGACATGGGCGTGCTGGTCGGCAAGAAACAGCTTGCCGATCTCACCCCGCTCCTGGACGCCGCGTCCTACGACGACCCGAACAAGAAGGTGCGTGACACCCTGCGGCCCGGCATCGTCGAGATGGGCCAGTTCGACGGCGCCCCGGTCTGGATCATGTACTACGCCTACACCGTCTACGGCGTCTGGTACTCGCAGAAGGCCCTGGACTCGCTCGACGCCACGTACCCGGAGACCTGGGACCAGATGCTCGCGGTCTGTGAGAAGGCCAAGAAGAAGGGCATCGCGGGCTGGACGTACGCGGGCAAATACCCGTACTACCTCCCCTTCTCGCTGTACCCGATGATCGGCAAGGTGGGTGGTCGAGAGGTCCTCGACGCCATCGACAACCTTGAGCCGAACGCCTGGAAACACCCGGCGGTAAAGGCTTGCTTCGACGCCTACTACGAGCTGTTCGCGAAGGGTTACGTCCTCAAGGGCACCCCGGGACTGGACCACATCCAGTCGCAGACCGCGTGGGCCAAGGGCAAGGCCCTGTTCATCCCCAACGGCTCCTGGGTGGAGAACGAGTCGGCGAACGTCATCCCCGCCGACTTCGACCTGGCCGTCTCCGCGCCCACCGGCATCGACGCCTCCGACAAGATGCCCTTCGGCACCATCTGGGCCTCGGGCGGCGAGCCGTTCGTCGTACCGGCCAAGGCGAAGAACACGGCGGGAGGCATGGAACAGCTGCGCATCATGCTCAGCGAGGCGTCCTCCAAGAACTTCACCTCGAAGGTCAAGTCGCTGACGGCGTACAACGGCGGCACCGACGGCATCACCCTCACCCCCGGCCTCAAGTCGGGCGTGGCGGCGCTGGACAAGGCCGGCGAGAACGTGGTGAATCCGCGACTTCAGGACTGGTATGTCCAGCTGCAGAAGGAGAAGATCGGGGTGTCCGGCCTCGGCGAGATGATGGCCGGTCGGCTCACTCCGGCAGAGGCGATCAAGAAGATCCAGGGCTACGCCGACGAGGCCGCGAAAGACACCTCGATCAAGCATTACAAGCACCAGTGACGGCGAGAATCACGGCGAAGTATCCATAAAAGCACCGGAGTGGCGATGCAGCACGGCAAGTACCGGTTCATCGTGGGGTTCCTGGCGCTCCCCCTGGGACTGTACGCGCTCTTCGTGGTGTGGCCGTTCATCCAGTCCATCTACTACTCGTTCACGGACTGGACCGGCCTGAGCCCCGAATTCAAGATGGTCGGCCTGGACAATTACCGGAGGATGCTGGACGACGAGATCTTCTGGAAGTCCTTGCAGCACAGCTTGATGTTCGCGGTCGTGCTGCCGCTGGTGACGATCAGCCTGGCGCTGTTCTTCGCCTTCATGATCAATGTCGGTGGACGGCGAAGGAAGGGCGGCCCGGTGATCTCCGGGGTCCGGGGCTCTTCCTTCTACAAGATCGTGTACTTCTTTCCGCAAGTGTTGTCGATCGCCATCGTGGCGCTGCTGTTCGCCTTCGCCTACAACCCGGACAGCGGTGCGATCAACTCCTTCTTCCGGGGGATCGGGCTCGACGGCCTCCAGCCGCTCTGGCTCGGCGACCCGGATCTCGCGCTGTGGTGCGTGATGGCGGTGCTGGTCTGGTCCACGGTCGGCTTCTTCGTGGTCCTGTTCTCGGCGGGCATGGCCTCCATCCCGGCGGACCTGTACGAGGCCGCTCTGCTCGACGGCGCGGGCCGGGCCGCGACGTTCTTCCGCATCACCCTGCCCCTCCTCTGGGACACCGTGCAGTCGGGGTGGGTCTACATGGGGATCCTCGCGCTCGGCGCCGAGTCGTTCGCGGTCGTGCAGATCATGACGACCGGGCCAGGCGGCCCCGACTACTCGACCACCGTCATGGTCCTGTACGTGTACCAGAAGGCCTTCCGTGACGGTCAGGCCGCCTACGCCACCACCATCGGCGTCGCCCTGCTCATCGTGACGCTGGCGTTCGCCGCGGTCGTGATGCGGCTGGGGCGGCGCGAGCGGCTGGAGTACTGACGATGAAGACGACCCGAACCCCCGCGCCTCCGCCGGCCGAGTCCGGCTCGGCTCTCCCTGTCACGAAGGTCGACCTGGCCGCCAAGAAACCGCCGTCGAAGAAGAAAACGGAAGGAAACGTTCTCAACGCCTTCTCTCACGGCATCCTGGTCATTTGGGCAATCATGGTCGTGCTGCCGTTGCTGTGGGCGGTGATGACCTCCTTCAAGGACGACAGCTCCATCTTCGGTTCACCCTGGTCGCTGCCGGACAAGCTGCACTTCGACAACTGGTCACGGGCCTGGACCGAGGCCAACATGAGCGACTACTTCCTCAACACCATCCTGGTGGTGGGCGGTTCACTCATCGGCACGCTGGTCCTCGGCTCCATGGCGGCCTACGTCCTCGCGCGTTTCGACTTCCCGGGCAACCGTTTCATCTACTACCTCTTCATCGGCGGCATGAGTTTCCCGATCATGCTGGCGCTGGTCCCGCTGTTCTACGTCGTGAACAACATGGGCCTGCTCAACTCCATCCACGGCCTGATCCTCGTCTACATCGCCTACTCGCTGCCGTTCACGGTGTTCTTCCTGACGGCCTTCTTCCGCACGCTGCCGACCTCGGTGGCGGAGGCGGCCTTCGTGGACGGCGCCTCGCACAGCCGTACGTTCTTCCAGATCATGGTGCCGATGGCGAAGCCGGGCCTGATCAGCGTCGGTATCTTCAACTTCCTGGGCCAGTGGAACCAGTACATGCTGCCCACGGTCCTCAACACCGATCCGGACAAACGCGTCCTCACCCAGGGCCTGGTCCAACTGGCCGTCAGCCAGGGCTACAAGGGTGACTGGTCGGGGCTCTTCGCGGGCCTCGTGATGGCGATGCTGCCGGTGCTCGCCGCGTACATCGTCTTCCAGCGGCAGGTGGTGCAGGGGCTGACCGCGGGGGCGCTCAAGTAGGAGCGCTGAAGCAGGAGCGCCCCCGGGGAACGATCGGCGCCCGCGTCGAGACACCCTTCAGGTCTGCGCGGGCGCCCGCCTCACGGAACCGCCCGCGCAGCCCTGGCGGGACCTGGCCGCTACGGTGCGCCCACTACGGTTTGCTGTTGCTGTTGCTGTTGCTGTTGCTGTTGCTGTTGCTGTTGCTGAGGCCGACGCCTGCCGTTGGCGTCATGCGGGGCCTCCCGGGCCCGACCTGTTGCCGCTCACGCCCTCCGCCGGCCTTCCCTCGTGGGCTGCCGTCATCGGGCCTCGGCCCCCCGCCCGGTCGCGCCTCCGTCGGCCTTCCTCGCCGTTCGTGACGTCGTCGGTCTCCGGCCGCGGTTTCGACGCACGCCCGCGCCGCCCGCACTCTTCGCCGGACCTCGGCTCCCGCTCCAACTCCGGGTTCCGGCCCGGCGCGCGAGCTCCCCTCTCGGTCGTGGCGGTGGGCCGCGCCATGCGGCCGGCGGCAAAAGATGGGCCGGCGGCAAAAGATGAGACAAAACCGGCTTCGCCTTCATTACCTGGCCCTCTGACGTCCACCCCTCGCGCCCACCGCCCGCACCTTCCCCAGCCGCTCACCGGGAGCCCACCCGGCGCTCATCCCACCCCGCCCCCTGTCACCACCTGTTCCCGAGCCACCCCCGCCCCGGTCCAGCCCCTGGTCGCAACGCCCCGCAGCCGCTCCGGTACGCCCCGCAACCCCGGCTTCGCCACCCTCCGTGTCTCTTCGCACGCATGCGGATACTGTTCAACCTCTTGACGGGAGGCGACCCGAACGGCTCAGCTTAGAGTTCACTAGTTGGACATACACGGGGCCTCATCGAAGCGGTCCCGCGCGCAGGAGGTCGTCGTGGAGACTCCGGGGTCGCAGTCGTCGCTGCACCGAGCCAACCTGGAGCGAGTCGTACGCGCCGTGCGTCTGGCCGGGTCCCTGACACAAGCGGAGATCGCCCGGAGCACGGGCCTGTCCGCCGCGACCGTCTCCAACATCGTGCGCGAGCTCAAGGACGGCGGAACCGTCGAGGTGACGCCCACCTCGGCCGGCGGACGCAGGGCCCGCAGTGTCAGTCTGAGCGGCGACGCGGGCATCGTCATCGGGGTGGATTTCGGGCATACCCACCTACGTGTCGCGGTGGGCAATCTGGCCCATCAGGTCCTGGCCGAGGAGTCCGAGCCGCTGGATGTGGACGCCTCCTCGACGCAGGGCTTCGACCGGGCGGAACAGCTGGTCACCCGGCTGATCGAGGCCACCGGGGTGGACCGTACGAAGGTCGCGGGGGTCGGTCTCGGCGTGCCCGGGCCGATCGATCTGGAGTCCGGATCGCTCGGTTCGTCCGCCATCCTGCCGGGCTGGATCGGCACCAGACCCGCCGAGGAGATGAAAGACCGGCTCGGCGTGCCCGTGCACGTGGACAACGACGCCAACCTGGGCGCCCTCGGCGAGATGGTCTGGGGCAGCGGCCGAGGCGTTCGTGATCTTGCCTACATCAAGGTCGCGAGCGGTGTCGGCGCCGGTCTGGTGATCGAGGGGAAGATCTACCGGGGCCCCGGCGGTACCGCCGGAGAAATCGGACATATTACACTTGACGAGTCCGGCCCCGTCTGCCGCTGCGGGAATCGCGGCTGCCTGGAGACTTTCGCGGCGGCGCGCTATGTGCTCCCGCTCCTCCAGTCCAGCCATGGCACGGATCTGACGATGGAAGGCGTCGTGCGGTTGGCGAGGGACGGCGATCCGGGCTGCCGTCGGGTGATCGCCGACGTCGGCCGACACATCGGCAGTGGAGTCGCCAATCTCTGCAACCTGCTGAACCCGAGCCGGGTGGTGCTGGGCGGTGATCTCGCCGAAGCCGGTGAACTGGTGCTCGGGCCGATCAGGGAGTCTGTCGGCCGCTATGCGATCCCGAGTGCGGCGCGTCAACTTTCCGTTCTCCCAGGGGCACTTGGGGGCCGCGCGGAGGTGCTCGGAGCGCTCGCTCTCGCGCTCAGCGAGATGGGTGATTCGACCCTTTTGGACGGCACGCTGACCGCAGCGACACCTGTCTTCACTTAGAGAACGAATGAGGCCGTTGCCATCTCGTTAAGTATTTACTTCTTGACGTCGAACTTGCGGCCGAGTTGACTTCGAGCCACCTCGGCCGCAGCGTTGCGGCCCTGTCAGGGAGGCACACCCCAATGAACGCAACGATGCGTAGAGTCGTGATCGGCGCCACCGCCGTGTCCATGGCGCTGTCGATTGCCGCGTGCGGCAAGGCCGGCGACGACAAGGACAGCGACTCCGGCAGCAGCAGCTCGGGCAACAAGTCCATCGGCCTGCTGCTCCCCGACAGCGTCACCGCGCGGTACGAGAAGTTCGACAAGCCGTACTTCGACGCCAAGGTCAAGGCGCTCTGCTCCGACTGCAAGCTCGAGTACGCGAACGCCGCGGCCGACTCGGCCAAGCAGGCCCAGCAGGTCAGCAGCATGGTGACCAAGGGTGTCAAGGTCATCGTGATCTCGGCCCAGGACTCCGCCGCGATCAAGTCCTCGATCCAGTCCGCGGTGGACAAGGGCGTCAAGGTCGTCGCGTACGACCGTCTCGCCCAGGGTCCGGTCTCGGCCTACGTCTCCTTCGACAACGTCAAGGTCGGCGAGCTCCAGGGTCAGGCCCTGCTCGACTCCCTCGGCGCCAAGGCGACCACCAAGTCGAAGGTCGTCATGATCAACGGTGACGACGCCGACCCGAACGCCGGCCAGTTCAAGGAAGGCGCCCACAAGGCCCTCGACGGCAAGGTCGACATCGCCTACGAGCAGTCCGGCCTCTGGAAGGACACGGTCGCCGCGCAGAAGATGTCCGCGGCCATCACCCAGCTCGGTGCCAAGAACATCGCGGGCGTCTACGCCGCCAACGACGGCATGGCCGGTGGCATCGCCAACACCCTCAAGGGTGCGAAGATCAGCGGCATCCCGCTGACGGGTCAGGACGCCGAGCTCGCGGGTATCCAGCGCATCGTCGCCGGCACCCAGTCCTCCACCGTCTACAAGGCCTTCAAGCCCGAGGCCGAGGCGGCCGCCCAGCTCGCCGTCGACCTGCTGGAGGGCAAGGACATCAAGTCCCTGGCCACCGAGACGCTGACCAGCGGCTCCGGCGACAAGGTCCCCTCGCAGCTGCTGACCCCGGTGTCGGTCACCAAGGCCAACATCAAGGACACGGTGGTCAAGGACGGTCTGTACACCATCGCGGACATCTGCGCCGGTGAGTACGCCGCCGCCTGCAAGACCGCCGGTCTCCAGTAGCCCAGCCGGTCCACCCGTAGGCACCCGGTCCCGAGGGCGCCTCTCGAGTCGCATCTCGAGAGCCGGCCCTCGGGTCCCGCCGACCGCCCAGCGGTCCCGTGAGACCTGTCCGACGCCCGCCCCACTTCACACCCCGCTGCCGGGGCGGGCGTCGGACGGAACCGTTGCCAAGCGCAGCGGATTCACGCATGTTCATCTTGTAAACCTCGTGCGTCGGCATCGCGTACCCCGCCTGCCGCGCACATCCCTCCGCGCCTGTCTATGAGCGCGGCATCCCCGCCGGTCAGGCGGCGAAGGAGATGGTTCACGTGTCCGCTACGCCCGTGCTGGCGTTGCGCGGAGTCTCCAAGCGATTCGGTGCGGTGCAGGCACTCACCGACGTCGAGCTGGAGGTCCACGCCGGAGAAGTGGTCGCCCTGGTGGGCGACAACGGCGCAGGAAAGTCCACCCTGGTCAAGACGATCGCGGGTGTCCACCCCATCGATGAGGGCGTCATCGAGTGGGAGGGAAAGCCGGTCAGCATCAACCGGCCGCACGACGCGCAGGGACTCGGCGTCGCGACCGTCTACCAGGACCTCGCCCTGTGCGACAACCTCGACGTGGTCGGCAATCTCTACCTCGGACGCGAGCTGCTGCACCGGGGCGTCATCGACGAGGTGACGATGGAGAAGAACGCGCGGGAACTGCTGTCCACGCTCTCCATCCGCATCCCGAGCGTGCGCATCCCGATCGCCAGCCTCTCCGGCGGTCAGCGCCAGGTCGTCGCCATCGCGCGCGCCCTGATCGGTGACCCGAAGGTCGTCATCCTCGACGAGCCCACCGCCGCCCTCGGCGTCGAGCAGACCGCGCAGGTCCTCGACCTGGTCGAGCGGCTGCGCGAGCGCAACCTCGGCGTCATCCTCATCAGCCACAACATGGCCGACGTCAAGGCGGTCGCGGACACCGTCGCCGTCCTGCGCCTGGGCAAGAACAACGGCTCCTTCCCCGTGAAGGACACCAGCCACGAAGAGATCATCGCCGCGATCACCGGGGCCACGGACAACGCCGTGACCCGTCGTGCGGGGCGTCGCACCGCGGAGGCGGCAAAGTGAGCGACACGTCCAAGACCGTGAAGAGCGACTCCTCGGAGCCCCAGAAGGTCGAGAAGACCGGGGGCGTCATCGAGGACCAGACCACCGTCGCCCCCGCCGACGACCCGACGGCCGCGCCGGTATCCGTCGTCGACCCGCGCCTGCTGGTGCGGGAAGAGGGCTTCAAGGGCTACATCACCGAGTTCAAGCGCAAGGTCAAGGGGGGCGAACTCGGTCAGATCCCGGTCGTCATCGGCCTGATCGTCATCTGGACGATCTTCCAGGCGAAGAACGACCTGTTCCTGAGCGCCGACAACCTCTCGAACATCAGCTACTTCATGTCGGCCACCGGCATGCTGGCCATCGGCCTGGTGTTCGTCCTGCTGCTCGGTGAGATCGACCTGTCGGTCGGTTCCGTCAGCGGTCTGGCGTCCACCCTGTTCGCCGTGTTCGTGGTGGACCACACCATGAACCCGTGGCTGTCGCTGGTCCTGACGATCCTCACCGGTGTCGGCATCGGCGCGCTGCACGGCTGGTTCTTCGCGAAGATCGGCGTACCGGCCTTCGTGGTCACCCTGGCCGGCTTCCTCGGCTGGAACGGTCTGATGCTGTGGCTGCTGGGCTCCAGCGGCACGATCAACATCCCGTCGGACGACGGCCCGGTGCACCTGCTCGGCCAGAACTCCTTCTTCATGGACCAGGCCATTGTCGGCGCCTACCTGCTGGCCGGTCTCGCGGTCGTGCTGACCGCCGTCGGCAACTTCGGTGAGCAGCGTCGCCGCCGGACCGCCGGTGTGCCGTTCCGGCCGACCACGGAGATCCTGCTGCGTGTCGGTGCGCTGGCCGTCGCGTCCTTCCTGGCGGCGAGCGTGCTGAACAACGCCTCCGGTGTCTCCAACGCGCTGGTGATCTTCCTGGCGGCGCTGGTGATCGTCGACTTCGTGCTCCGTCGCACCACGTACGGCCGCAAGGTCTTCGCGGTCGGTGGCGGCATCGAGGCGGCCCGTCGTGCCGGTATCAACGTGCCGATGGTCCGCATCACCGTGTTCGCCATCTCCGGTGGCTTCGCGGCGGTCGGCGGCATGTTCTTCGCGGGCCAGACGGCGTCCGCGACGCTGAACGCCGGTGGCGGCAACACCCTGATGCTCGCCATCGCGGCGGCCGTCATCGGTGGTACGAGCCTCTTCGGCGGCCGCGGCACGGTGTGGTCCGCCCTCCTGGGCATGCTGGTCATCCAGTCCATCCAGACCGGCCTCGACCTGCTGAACATGAACACCTCGATCCAGTACATGATCACCGGTGGTGTTCTGCTGGGCGCGGTCGTCATCGACTCCATCTCCCGCAAGAGCCAGAAGGCCGCCGGTCGCGGCTGACGCTCCAGGTGACCTGCTGTGCCCGGCATCCGTATCGATGCCGGGCACAGTCGTGTCATAGGAAAGGCTCATTCTGGGTACGGCCGTTCGCGTGACCTATGACGCATGGGCCGGAGTCGATCCGCCCGGGCGGAACATTAGACTCGACGAGCCCGGCAACAGCTCGATCAGCTTTTACTGCAAGGAGGCACGGGTGCCGCTGCTGACCCGCATCAGGGGACCGCGCGATCTGGACCGGCTCAGCCTGGAGGAGCTGGACCAGCTGGCAGGGGAGATCCGGACCTTCCTCGTCGACGCCGTGTCCAAGACCGGTGGCCACCTCGGCCCCAACCTCGGCGTGGTCGAGCTCACCATCGCCCTGCACCGGGTATTCGAGTCCCCGAAGGACAAGGTGCTCTGGGACACGGGCCACCAGTCCTATGTGCACAAGCTGCTCACGGGCCGGCAGGACTTCTCCCGGCTGAAGATGAAGGGCGGCCTGTCCGGCTACCCCTCGCAGGCCGAGTCCGAGCACGACGTCATCGAGAACAGCCACGCCTCCACGGTGCTCGGCTGGGCCGACGGCCTCGCGAAGGCCAACCAGATCCTCGACCGCGGCGACCACGTGGTCGCCGTCATCGGTGACGGCGCCCTCACCGGCGGCATGGCCTGGGAGGCGCTGAACAACATCGCCGACGGGGACCGCCCGCTGGTCATCGTCGTCAACGACAACGAGCGCTCGTACGCGCCGACCATCGGCGGTCTGGCCAACCATCTCGCCACCCTGCGCACGACGGACGGCTACGAGCGCTTCCTCGCCCGTACCAAGGAGGTGCTGGAGCGCACCCCCGTCGTCGGCAGACCCCTCTACGAGACGCTGCACGGCGCCAAGAAGGGCCTGAAGGACTTCATCGCCCCCCAGGGCATGTTCGAGGACCTCGGCCTGAAGTACGTCGGCCCGATCGACGGCCACGACATCGAGGCCCTGGAGTCCGCGCTGGCCCGCGCCAAGCGCTTCGGCGGCCCGGTCATCGTGCACTGCCTCACCGAGAAGGGCCGCGGCTACCAGCCCGCCCTCCAGGACGAGGCCGACCGCTTCCACGGCATCGGCCCCATCCACCCCGACACCGGTCTGCCGGTCAAGGCCTCGGGCGCCGACTGGACCTCGGTCTTCGGCGACGAGATGGTCGAGCTCGGCAAGGAGCGCGAGGACATCGTCGCGATCACGGCGGCGATGCTTCAGCCGGTCGGACTGAAGAAGTTCGCGGACACCTTCCCGAACCGCATCTACGACGTCGGCATCGCCGAGCAGCACGCCGCCGTCTCCGCCGCGGGCCTGGCGGCGGGCGGGGTGCATCCGGTGTTCGCGGTGTACGCCACATTCCTCAATCGTGCCTTCGACCAGGTCCTGATGGATGTCGCCCTCCACAAGTGCGGTGTGACCTTCGTACTGGACCGGGCCGGGGTCACCGGCACCGACGGCGCCTCCCACAACGGCATGTGGGACATGTCGATCCTCCAGGTCGTCCCGGGCCTGCGACTCGCGGCCCCGCGCGACGCCGACCAGGTCCGCGCCCAGCTGCGCGAGGCCGTCGAGGTCGAGGACGCGCCGACCGTCGTCCGCTTCTCCAAGGGCGCCGTGGGCCCCGCCGTACCCGCCGTGGGACGCGTCGGCGGCATGGACGTGCTGCGCGAGAGCGGCACCGAGAGCCCGGACGTGCTGCTGGTCTCCGTCGGCGCCCTCGCGCCGATGTGCCTGGAGATCGCGACCCTCCTCGACCGGCAGGGCATCACCACCACGGTCGTCGACCCCCGCTGGGTCAAGCCCGTCGACGAGGCCATGGCCCCGCTCGCCGAGCGGCACCGCGTGGTCGTCACCGTCGAGGACAACTCCCGCGTCGGAGGCGTCGGCTCGGCGATCGCGCAGGCCCTGCGCGACGCGGGCGTCGACGTCCCGCTGCGCGACTTCGGCATCCCGCCCCGCTTCCTCGACCACGCCTCCCGTGCCGAGGTCATGGCCGAGATCGGGCTCACCGCCCCCGACATCGCCCGTCAGGTCACCGGCCTGGTCTCCAGGCTCGACGGAAAGTACGGCAGCACGGCCGCCGAGGTCGACTCCGTGGAGTCCGCGCGCGACTGACGCCGGACCGACGCCGTCCCCGGCACGCCGACACACCCGGATGGGTCGGTTTCACCACTGTGAAGAGTGGTGAAACCGACCCATTCGCGTTAACGCGCCCGCGTCGGGGCATACGGTCTACGCCCCCTCTCGATCATGTCGAGGACGACACAGCGTGGGAGGTCCCCGTGAGCAGCACCCTCTTCCGGACGAAGAAGGTCGAGCAGTCCATCCTCGATACCGAGGAACCCGAGCACGCGCTCAAGAAATCCTTGTCCGCGCTGGATCTCACCGTCTTCGGTGTCGGCGTCATCATCGGCACCGGCATCTTCGTCCTGACCGGCACGGTGGCCAAGAACAATGCCGGTCCCGCCGTCGCCCTGGCCTTCGTCGCGGCCGGGGTGGCCTGCGCGCTCGCCGCGCTCTGCTACGCCGAGTTCGCCTCGACCGTGCCGGTGGCCGGCTCGGCGTACACCTTCTCGTACGCGTCCCTCGGGGAGCTTCCCGCCTGGATCATCGGCTGGGACCTGGTCCTGGAATTCGCGCTCGGCACGGCGGTGGTGGCCGTCGGCTGGTCGGGGTACATCGCCTCGCTGCTCGACAACGCGGGCTGGCACCTGCCGGCGGCGCTCAGCGGCAGGGAGGGAGCCGACGGCTTCGGCTTCGACATCCTCGCCGCCGCCCTCGTCCTGGTGCTGACCGCCATTCTCGTGGTCGGCACGAAGCTCTCCGCGCGGGTCACCTCGGTCGTGGTCGCCATCAAGGTGACCGTCGTCCTGACCGTGATCGTCGCGGGCGCCTTCCTCATCGACGGCAAGAACTACGACCCGTTCGTCCCGAAGGCGCAGCCCGTGCCGGCCGGCGACAGTCTGCAGTCCCCGCTCATCCAGCTGATGTTCGGCTGGGCGCCGTCCAACTTCGGCGTGATGGGCATCTTCACCGCAGCCTCCGTGGTCTTCTTCGCGTTCATCGGCTTCGACGTCGTGGCCACGGCCGCCGAGGAGACGAAGAACCCGCAGCGTGACATGCCCCGCGGCATCATCGGCTCCCTCATCATCTGCACCGTCCTGTACGTCGCCGTCTCGATCGTCGTCACCGGGATGCAGCACTACACCGAGCTGTCGGTCAGCGCCCCGCTCGCCGACGCCTTCAAGGCCACCGGGCACCCCTGGTTCGCCGGCTTCATCAGCTTCGGCGCCGCCGTCGGCCTGACGACCGTCTGCATGATCCTGCTCCTCGGCCAGACCCGGGTCTTCTTCGCGATGAGCCGCGACGGCCTGCTGCCGCGCTTCTTCTCCCACGTCCACCCGCGGTTCAAGACCCCGCACCGGCCGACCATCCTGCTCGGCGTCCTCATCGCGATCCTGGCCGGCTTCACCAGCCTCAGCGAACTCGCCGAGCTGGTGAACATCGGCACCCTGTTCGCCTTCGTGGTCGTCGCCATCGGCGTGATCATCCTGCGCAGGTCCCGCCCCGACCTGCCCCGGTCCTTCCGGACCCCGTGGGTGCCGTTCCTCCCGATCGTGTCGGTGTGCGCCTCGCTGTGGCTGATGCTCAACCTGCCCGCCGAGACCTGGCTGCGGTTCGGCATCTGGATGGTCATCGGGTTCGTCGTGTACTTCCTCTACGGCCGCTCGCACAGTCTCCTCGGACGGAGCCGGGCGGCATCCGCGGCCGAGGCCCACGGGCCGGGCCGCGGCGACACGGCGTAACGGCCGGGCAGCCGGCCCCGCGACCGACCGTACGGGGCCGGCTCCGGTGCCCTCCGCCTCAGTCCCGTACCGAGCGCGGGCCGGTCACGTCCGCGCCCAGTTCCGTCACCCGGCGGCGCAGCTCGCGGTCGGCCGTGACGACCAGGCGGGAGCGTCCCACCGACCCGGCCACCAGCTCGACGATACGGTCGTCCCCGCTGCCGGGCGCCGCCTCCACCCGTACGCCGGGTACCGGCTGCACCCCGCGGGCCGCGCCCTCCACGACGAGGACGATCTCCTGGGCCCCCTGGTGCCCCGGCAGCCCGGCGACGGCCAGCCGGTCGCGCAGCCGCTCCGCGGCCCCGCGCCGGTCCCGCCACCACCCGTCGGGCACCGACCCGACGACGTTCGCGGCGTCGACGATCACGAGCAGCGCGGCGTTGTCGTCCATGGGCCCAGAGTCGCACGGACGGCTTCCTGGGTGTGACCCTCGCGCGGGCGCCGTGAAGGGTCCGACATAAAGTGTTCGGGTGAACGGCGACTGGCTCATACGCGGCCGCGACGGGCGGCTCGGTGTCTATCTGATGTCGGACGACGCCGTCCTGTGCCGGGCGGAACGTACCCCGGGCGGGCCCTGGGAGGCCCCACGCAGGGTGGGCGGCGACCAGAAGGTGTATCCGGCCTCGGCCGTCGGCCAGGGCGCCGACGGTTACGCCCACCTGGCGTCCTGGCGGCCCACGGTGAAGGGGGAGGCGGGGCTGGTGCACTCCGCGCACTTCCGGCCGCACCTCGCCGCCCTGGACTGGACACCCATCGGCCATCCCAACAAGAAGGGCGACCGCACCGGCACGCCCGCCGTCGCGGTGGACGCCCAGGGACGTGCGCACGTCTTCGCCCGCAACATCGGCACGGGACTGTGCATGGTCGCCCAGAAGGAGAAGGGCGGCTGGGACCCGTGGCGCGACCTGAAGGGGCAGGGCGTCGAGGGGCCGCCGATCGCGGTGACGGGGGAGTCCGGCTGCGTCCAGGCGTACGCGGCCGTCTCCGGTGGGATCCTGCACTGGAGCCAGAAGGCGCCGGGCACCCAGCCGGTGCTCCAGGAGCCCCTCAAGACACCGGTCAGGCCCAGCACCCTCCGGGCCCTGGCCACCTCCCCGGAGCACACCACCCTCTTCTACACCGACGACTCCGGTGACGTGTGCGCGTGGCGTCCCGGCGCCGATCCCGTCCCCGTGCTCGCCGCCGCCGGACCCGGTCCGGTCGCCGCGATCCGTACCGAACTCGACGGTCACGACTGCACGTTGCTCGCCCAGCGTTCCGCGAGCGGCCGGGTCGCGTTCGCGGCGTATCCGACCGAACGGGAGTCGGCCGGCGCCTGGTGGGCCGAGTCGGGCCCCCAACTGCCCGCCGACGCCGTGGTGGCGCTCGCCAAGGACCACGAGGACCGGGTGGTCGCGGCGGCTCTGTCCCCGTCGACCGGCCTGCTCCAGCTCACCCGCCGCAAGGACGAGCCCGGCCTGGCCCTGATGGCCTGGCGGACGGTCTGACGCCGAGCAGTCGAACAAGTCGAACGACCCGCCGTGAAAGGCGACCGCCACGCCGAACGGAAGGCGCGGCGCTCCGGGGCCGGACAGGCCGGCGGAAACGCAGGAACGCAGCAAAGAGGGCCTCCGCCGGTGGCGGAGGCCCTCTTCATGTCCGCAGGCGCAGGACGGCTGCGGCGGTGACGACGGTTACGCCGGAACCGAGGCCACGCCCGGCGCCAGGAACTTCTTGCCGTTCACGCGCTCGGAGACACCCTCGCGGTCCAGGTACGGCGTGATGCCGCCCAGGTGGAAGGGCCAGCCCGCGCCCGTGATCAGGCAGAGGTCGATGTCCTGCGCCTCGGCGACGACACCCTCGTCGAGCATGAGCCCGATCTCCTGCGCCACCGCGTCCAGGACGCGCGCCCGCACCTGCTCCTCGGTCAGGACGGTGTCGCCCTGCCGCAGAAGCGCGGAGACCTCGGGGTCCAGCTCGGGCCTGCCGCTGTCGTAGACGTAGAAACCGCGCTTGCCCGCCTTGACGACGGCCGCGAGGTTCGCGGAGACCGTGAAACGGTCCGGGAACGCCCGGTTGAGCGTTTCCGAAACGTGCAGACCGATCGCCGGACCGACCAGCTCGAGGAGCACCAGCGGAGACATCGGCAGGCCGAGCGGTTCCACCGCCTTTTCCGCCACCGCGACCGGGGTGCCCTCGTCGATGACGTTCTGCACCTCGCCCATGAAACGGGTGAGAATGCGGTTCACGACGAACGCCGGGGCGTCCTTCACCAGAACGGCCGTCTTCTTCAGCTTCTTGGCGACGGCGAAGGCCGTGGCCAGCGAGGCGTCGTCGGTCTGCTCGCCCCGGACGATCTCCAGGAGCGGCAGGATCGCGACCGGGTTGAAGAAGTGGAAGCCCACGACCCGCTCGGGGTTCTTCAGCTTCGACGCCATCTCGGAGACCGACAGCGAGGAGGTGTTCGTGGCGAGGATCGCGTGCGCCGGGGCGACCGCCTCGACCTCCGCGAACACCTGCTGCTTGACGCCGATCTCCTCGAACACGGCCTCGATGATGAAGTCCGCGTCGGCGAAGCCCTCGGCCTTGTCCAGGACACCGGTCACCAGGGCCTTGAGGCGATTGGCCTTGTCCTGGTTGATGCGGCCCTTGCCGAGCAGCTTCTCGATCTCGGCGTGGACGTAGCCCACACCCTTGTCGACGCGCTCCTGGTCGATGTCGGTCAGCACGACCGGCACCTCGAGACGGCGCAGGAACAGCAGCGCGAGCTGCGAGGCCATCAGGCCCGCGCCCACCACGCCGACCTTGGTGACCGGACGCGCCAGGGACTTGTCCGGGGCGCCGGCCGGGCGCTTGCCACGCTTCTGCACCAGGTTGAACGCGTAGATACCGGCGCGCAGTTCGCCACCCATGATCAGGTCGGCGAGCGCGACGTCCTCGGCGTCGTAGCCCTGCTGAAGGTCGCCGTTCTTGGCGGCGGCGATGATGTCGAGGGCGCGGTAGGCGGCCGGGGCCGCGCCGTGCACCTTGCTGTCCGCGACGAACCGGCCGCGCGCGACGGCCTGGTCCCAGGCCTCACCGCGGTCGATCACCGGGCGGTCGACGACGATCTCGCCCTTGAGGACGGAGGCCGTCCAGAGCAGCGACTGCTCCAGGAAGTCCGCACCCTCGAACAGGGCGTCGGCGATGCCCAGTTCGTAGACCTGCACGCCCTTGAGCTGCTTGTTCTGGTTGAGCGAGTTCTCGATGATCACCGAGACGGCCTTGTCTGCGCCGACCAGGTTCGGCAGCAGCGTGCAGCCGCCCCAGCCGGGGACCAGACCGAGGAAGACCTCGGGCAGCGAGAAGGCGGGCAGCGCGGCGGACACCGTGCGGTACGAGCAGTGCAGGCCGACCTCGACGCCACCGCCCATCGCGGCGCCGTTGTAGTACGCGAAGGTCGGCACCGCGAGGCCCGACAGGCGCTTGAAGACCTCGTGGCCGCCCTTGCCGATGGCGAGCGCGTCCTTGTGCTCCTTGAGCAGCTCGACGCCCTTGAGGTCCGCGCCGACGGCGAAGATGAACGGCTTGCCGGTGACGCCGACACCGACGATCTCGCCGGCCGCCGCCTCCTTCTCGACCTGGTCGATCGCGGAGTCGAGGTTCGCGAGGGACTGCGGGCCGAAGGTGGTCGGCTTGGTGTGGTCGAAACCGTTGTCCAGCGTGATCAGGGCGAAGCGCCCGGCGCCGAACGGCAGGTCCAGGTGACGGACGTGCGCCTGGGTGACGACCTCGTCCGGGAACAGCTCGGCCGCGCCCTTCAGGAGTTCGGTGGTGCTCACTTGTCGCCTCCGGCGGACTCGAAGTGCGGGTTCTCCCAGATGACGGTGGCGCCCATGCCGAAGCCGACGCACATGGTGGTCAGGCCGTAGCGGACCTGCGGCTGCTCCTCGAACTGGCGGGCCAGCTGCGTCATCAGACGGACGCCGGAGGAGGCCAGCGGGTGACCGAAGGCGATCGCGCCGCCGTACTGGTTGACGCGCTCGTCGTCGTCCGCGATGCCGTAGTGGTCGAGGAAGGCCAGCACCTGGACGGCGAAGGCCTCGTTGATCTCGAACAGACCGATGTCGGAGATGGACAGGCCGGCCTGCGCCAGCGCCTTCTCCGTGGCCGGGATCGGGCCGTAGCCCATGACCTCCGGCTCGACACCCGCGAAGGAGTACGAGACGAGGCGCATCTTGACCGGCAGGTCGTGCTCGCGGGCGAAGTCCTCGGACGCGATGAGGGAAGCGGTCGCGCCGTCGTTCAGACCGGCCGCGTTGCCGGCCGTGACCCGGCCGTGGACACGGAACGGGGTCTTGAGGCCGGAAAGGTTTTCCAGCGTCGTTCCCGGGCGCATCGGCTCGTCGGCGGTGACCAGGCCCCAGCCCGTCTCACCGGCGTCCGGGTTGGTGCGGCGGACCGAGACCGGCACCAGGTCGGCCTGGATCTTGCCGTTCGCGTAGGCCTTGGCGGCCTTCTCCTGCGAGCGCACGGCGTACTCGTCGGCACGCTGCTTGGTGATCTGCGGGTAGCGGTCGTGCAGGTTCTCGGCGGTCATGCCCATGAACAGGGCGGACTCGTCGACCAGCTTCTCGCTGACGAACCGCGGGTTGGGGTCCACGCCCTCGCCCATCGGGTGGCGGCCCATGTGCTCGACACCGCCGGCGATGGCGATGTCGTAGGCGCCGAAGGCGACGGAGCCGGCGACCGCGGTGACGGCCGTCAGAGCGCCCGCGCACATGCGGTCGATGGAGTAGCCGGGTACGGAGGTCGGCAGACCGGCCAGGATGCCGGCGGTGCGGCCGAGGGTCAGGCCCTGGTCGCCGATCTGCGTGGTCGCGGCGATGGCGACCTCGTCGATCTTCTTCGGGTCGAGGCCGGGGTTGCGGCGCAGCAGCTCCCGGATCGCCTTCACGACGAGGTCGTCGGCCCGGGTCTCGTGGTAGATGCCCTTCGGGCCCGCCTTGCCGAACGGGGTACGGACGCCGTCGACGAAGACGACGTCCCTGACGGTACGAGGCACGATGGCTCTCCTCCAGGTGCGGGATGGCACTGCTGCGACACGCAAGCGCTGAGCGCGCGCTCAGGACCCATGCTACTTGTGGGTAACGTAGCTGCCCAGTCCCGGAGGGCCAAGCGGCGAACGTCACACCCCGGACGGGGCCGAAGTCACCCTCGCACTCAACCCCGCGGCGGCGCCGTCGAGCCCCGTGGTGTCAGCACGGGCGTCGGCACCGGATGCGATCCGGGGCCCGACCCGGTGATCACGCCGAACAGTGTCCGCGCCGCCTCCACTCCGAAACCGTGCACGTCGTGGCTCATCGCGGAGAGCGTCGGATGGGTGAGTCGGCACAACTGGGAGTCGTCCCAGGCGAGGAGCGAGACATCGCCCGGCACGCCGAGCCCCATCTCGGCCGCCACGGCCAGCCCGGCCACCGCCATGATGTCGTTGTCGTAAACGATTGCCGTGGGCCGGTCCGCCGGAGCGGCGGTCAGCATCGACCGCGTCGCCCGTGCCCCCGCCTCCCCGGAGTAGTCCGTGGCGACCTGCCACGCCCCGGCCAGGCCCAGCGTCCGCGCCGCCGCGTCGAAGGCCGCGGTCCGCATCACCGTGTGCCCGAGCGCCGCCGCGCCTCCCACCCGTGCGATCCGCCGGTGCCCGAGCGCCGCGAGATAGCGCACCGCCTCCGTCACCGCCGTCGCGTCGTCGGTCCACACGGACGTCAGGCTCCCGGTCAGCGTGGGGTGCCCGACCGCGACCACGGGCATCCCGAGCCGCTCGGCCGCCGCCACCCGGGGATCGTCGGCCCGGAAGTCGACCAGGATCGAGCCGCCGATCTGCCGCCCCCGCCACCAGGACTCCAGGAGCCCCGCCTCCTCCTCGACGGTGCGCACCAGCCTCAGCAGCAGCGAACAGGAGTGCTCGGTCAGCACGCTCTCCACCCCGGAGACGAACTCCATGTAGAACGGCTCCAGGCCCAGCATCCGGGCCGGCCGGCAGATCGCGAGCCCCACCACGTCCACGCGCGAACTCGACAGCGAGCGTGCCGTGAGGTTCGGTTCCCAGCCCAGCTCCCGCGCCGCCGCGAAGATCCGGTCCCGGGTCGCCTCCGACAGCCCCGGCTTGCGGTTGAAGGCGAGCGACACGGCACCCTTGGACACGCCGGCGCGCGCCGCCACGTCCTTTATGGTGACGCGGGACGACGGGGAGGCTGTCATCGAGCGGGCTCCTGGCAGTACAGCGCGGCCCGGGCGGCGGCGGCATCCGGAGTCTCCCAGCCCTCGACCCCGATGGTCACCCGTTCCCCGGGCAGCAGGGTCACGAGCCCCCGGTCGGCCCGAACCCCCGGTCCCAGCCGGTCGGCCTGGAGCAGCAGATCCCGTACGAGGGTGTGGGCCGTCACCGTGACGCTCCCCGGGGCCGCGGTCACCTCGAACTGCGGCTGCGGGTAAGGGATGTCACGGTCGGGGACCGGGAAGTGCGCCGCCCGCAGACCTCCTTCGCCCGCGGCCTCGCCCGACCCGGGAGAACCCTCTGCGTCGGCCACCAGGAACTCCTTCGCCCCGCCCGGCTCCAGGCCCGCCGGCACCCGTACCTCGCCCACCGCCCGTGCACCGACCGCCAGTTCCACGCTCGACGTGCCGAGCACCTCCCCCTCCACCGACATCCGCCGCAACGACAACGTCCCCGTCCACGGCTCACCCGACTGGTTCACGGCGGCCAACACCAGTTCGCCGCAGCGCACTTGGAAGGTGAGCAGCCGGTCCGCATAGAGCCGCCGCAACTCGTGGTACAGCGGTTTCTCCCGCCCGTCCCCGTCGATCGCCGCCCAGGACGTCACCGGCCAGCAGTCGTTGAGCTGCCAGACGATCGTGCCCGCGCACACCGGCCAGTGCGACCGCCAGTGCTCGATCCCGGTCGCCACGGCGCGCGCCTGGTTGACCTGCGTGAGGTAGTGCCAGCGGTCGAAATCGTCCTCCGGTACGGCGAAGTGGCGTGCGAGGCCGCGCTCCAGCTTGCCGTTGCCGTCCTCGGCCTTCTGGTGATGCAGCATGCCGGGGGAGTCCGCCGCGAGTTCCTCGCCGGGCAGCGCCCGCAGCACAGTCGCGTGGGCGGGCGGCGCCTGCCAGCCGAACTCGGCCACGAACCGCGGCACTTCGCTCCGGTACTCGGCGTAGTCCTGCCGGTTCCACACGTCCCACGAGTGGTGCGTGCCGTGCGCCGGGTCGTTGGGATGGTGCTCCCACGACCCCGACCACGGGCTTCCCGCCGTGTACGGCCGCGTCGGATCCAGCTCGGCCACGACACGCGGAAGCACACCCAGGTAGTACCCCTCGCCCCAGGAGTCCCCGCCGAGCCGCTCCTCCCATCCCCAGTCCCTGAACCCCCACAGGTTCTCGTTGTTGCCGTTCCACAACACGAGCGACGGATGCGGCATCAGCCGGACGACGTTCTCGCGGGCCTCCGCCTCCACCTCGCCCCGCAACGGCTGCTCCTCGGGGTAGGCCGCGCACGCGAAAGGGAAGTCCTGCCACACCAACAGCCCCAGTTCGTCGCAGGCGTCGTAGAAGTCCTCGCTCTCGTAGATTCCGCCGCCCCAGACCCGGACCAGGTCGACGCCGGCGTCGGCCGCCTGTCGCAACCGCTTCCGGTAACGCTCCCGGGTCACCCGGGACGGAAACACGTCGTCCGGGATCCAGTTCACGCCCCTGGCGAAGAGCCGCTCCCCGTTCACCACGAGAGTGAAGCCGGTTCCGTGAGCGTCCGCGGAGGTGTCCAGCACGACGCTGCGGAACCCGACGCGCCGCCGCCAGACATCGAGCGGCGCGCTCCCGTGATGCAGGGTCAACTCGACCTCGTACAGCGGTTGCCCGCCGTATCCACGCGGCCACCACAGCTCGGCGTCCGGCACCTCGACACGCACGACACCGCCGGTGCCCGTCACCTCGGCGCGCGCCGACCGTCCCGCCACCCGGGCCTCCAGCGTGAGCCCGGCCTCCACCCGGGTCCGCTCCACCTCCACCCGCAGCTCGACGATCCCGACGCCCTCTTCGACGGTCACCAGCGGGCGCACCCGGGCCAGCCGCGCCGTCGACCAGCGCTCCACCCGCACCGGCCGCCAGATCCCGGCCGTCACCAGGGTGGGCCCCCAGTCCCAGCCGAACGAGCACGCCATCTTGCGGAGGTACTGGTACGGCTCGGTGTAGGGGGACGGACGGTCACCGACCTTGCCGCGCACGGCCTCCGCCTCGACGTAGGCCGAGACGAACCGGACCGCCAGCGGCCCCTCGAGCCCCGTCACGTCGAAGCGGTACGAGCGGTGCATGTTCCGCACCCGGCCGAGGGGCTGACCGTTCAGGGTGATCTCCGCGACCGTGTCGAGTCCGTCGAAGACCAGGTCGGTCTGCTCGTGCCCGGACGGCCCGGCCGGCAACTCCCTCTCGTACGTCCACTCGCGCCGGCCCACCCACGCGACCTCCTTCTCTCCCAGGCCGATGAACGGGTCCGGGATCACCCCGGCGGCGAGCAGATCGGTGTGCACACAGCCCGGCACCACGGCCGGGAACGGCTTTCCCTCGTGCCGCAGGTGCCATCCGTCGTCGAGCGGTGAGGCCTCCAGCATGCGCACTCCCTAAACCGGTCAAGCCCACAACTGAGCGCCACTTCTTCATCGTTGGCGGGAATCGGACTTTACCGGTTGAGGGAAGCGCTGCCAGAGTGCCGAATCAGCCAACCCGCTCGTGTTCGACCAAACCACTCGTGTTCGACCAACCCGCACGTGCTCGTCCGTCCCGAGAACATCCCGAGAACGGAAGTGATGCACATGAACCGCCGTACAGTCACGGTCCTCGCCACGGTCGCCGGAGCCGCCCTGCTGCTCCAGGGCTGCACCGGCACCGGAGGCAGCGCGAAAGGCGCGGACGCCAAGGCGCCCGACGACCCTGCCGAGGTCAGCGGAACCATCACGGTCCTCACCGTGCGCACCGACCTCGTGCAGGACGGCACGATGAAGAAGTACGCCGCCGAGTTCAACAAGACCTATCCCAAGGTCAAGGTGGAGTTCCAGGCCCTCACCAACTACGAGGCCGAGATCAAGATCCGGATGAACACGGACGACTACGGTGATGTCCTGCTGATCCCCGCGGTCATCAAGAAGAACGACTATCCGAAGTTCTTCGCCTCCCTCGGCACCGCCGCCGAACGCGGCAAGAAGTACCGCTTCACCGACTTCACCACCGTCGACGGCAAGGTCTACGGCCAGAGCCCGGTCGGTGTGATGCCCGGCTTCGTCTACAACAAGCGGGTCTGGAAGGAGGCGGGGGTCGCCGAATGGCCCACCACCCCGGCCGAGTTCCTCGCCGACCTGAAGGCGATCAAGGCGAAGACCGACGCGATCCCCTACTACACCAACTTCGCCGCGCAGTGGCCCCTGACCTCGTGGACGTACGTCGACGGCTCCGTGCACTGCGACCCGCAGGCGACCACGAAACTCGCCGAGGACGACCCCTGGGCCGAGAACGCCGACCTGCGCGTCGGGGACACCCTGCTGCACGACATCGTCAAGCAGGGCCTCGCCGAGAAGGACCCGACGACCAGCAACTGGGAAGAGTCCAAACCCCGGACGGCCAAGGGCGAGATCGCCACCCAGTGGCTCGGCACCTGGGCGATCATCCAGTTCCAGGACGCCGCGAAGAAGGCCGGCGTGAACCCGGACGACATCGGTTTCATGCCGTTTCCCGCCCAGACGGACGGCACCTTCTGCGCGACGGTCGGCCCCGACTACAACCAGGCCGTGAACGTCCACTCCCCGCACAAGGAGGCGGCCCGCGCCTGGATCGACTGGTTCACCGACAAGTCCGGTTACGACAAGGACAACCTGGCGATCTCCCCGCTCAAGGACGCGCCCATGCCCGAGGTGCTGAAGCCGTACGAGGAGGCGGGCGTCAAGCTCATCGAGCTGGACGACGCGGCGGGCGCGAAGGTCAAGCTGATCGACGACGAGTCCGAGGTCGGCATCTACAAGCCCGAGTACCGCCAGGATCTGGTCGACCTGGCCCGCGGCGCCAAGAAGGGCAGCCTGGACGACTTCCTCGGCGGACTCGGCAAGAAGTGGACCGAGACGCAAGCGACCGTGAGCGACTGATGGCGCACGCGCACACGCACCTCCCGGCGCCCCGCGCCGAGCAGACGAACTCCGAGGCCGCGAAACCGGTTTCGAAACGCGGCGCTCCCGGCCCGGCCCCGCGCCGGGCGCGCACCTGGCGGCTGCTGACCCCCTGGCTGTTCCTGCTCGCCCCGCTCGTCCTGCTGATCACGTTCACCTACGCGCCGATCGCCAACATGGTCGCCTACAGCTTCACCGACTGGGACGGCGTGAGCCCCGAACTGCACTACACGGGCGCCGAGAACTACACGGAGATCTTCACCAGGGAGGACCTCTTCCAGGTCTTCTGGGTAAGCGGCTACTACCTGGTTGCCTCGGTGATCCAGATCGTCGCCGCGCTCTACTTCGCGACGATCCTGAGTTTCAGCATCCGCTTCCGGAACTTCTTCAAGGGCGTGCTCTTCTTCCCGTCCCTGGTGAACGGCGTGGCCATCGGTTTCGTCTTCCTCTACTTCTTCCAGGACGGCGGCACCTTCGACACGGTCCTCGGCCTCTTCGGCTATCACACCGACCACGCCTGGCTGGGCACCCCGGCGTCGGCGAACACCTCGCTGGCCGGAGTCTCGATCTGGCGCTACCTCGGTATGAACTTCGTCCTGTTCCTCGGCGCGATCCAGTCCATCCCGGGGGAGCTGTACGAGGCGGCCGAACTGGACGGCGCCGGCCGCTGGCACCAGTTCCGCTACATCATCCTGCCCGGCATCAAGCCGGTGCTGACCCTGACGGTGATCCTGTCCGTCTCCGGTTCCCTCTCGGCCTTCGAGATCCCGTACATCATGACCGGCGGGGCGACCGGTACCGAGACCTTCGTGATCCAGACCGTGAAGCTGGCCTTCCAGTTCAACAAGACGGGGCTCGCCTCGGCGGCGGCGGTCGTGCTGCTGCTGATCATCCTGCTGGTGACCTGGGTGCAGCGACGTCTCGTCCCCGACGACAGGGTGGACCTCGTATGACACGCCGTGCCGTGGCCCGTGCCCTCGTGTACCTGTCGCTGATCGCCGCGACGCTGGTCGTCCTGCTCCCGCTGGGCGTCGTACTGCTGACCTCGCTCAAGACCGAGAACGAGACGGCGAACGGCAGCGGGGCGCTCACACTGCCGCGCGACCCGCTCAACTTCCACAACTACGTGACGGCGTTCCAGGACGGCGGAATGCTCACGGCGTTCGGCAACACCGCCTTCATCCTCGTCGTCTCGGTCGGCGGAACCGTTCTCATCGGGTCGATGACGGCGTACGCGATCGACAGGTTCACCTTCCGTTTCCGGAAACTGGTGATCGCCCTGTTCCTGATCGCCGCGCTGGTCCCCGGGGTGACCACCCAGGTGGCCACCTTCCAGATCGTCCACAGCCTCGGCATGTTCGACACCCGCTGGGCCCCGATAGCCCTCTACATGGGTACGGACATCGTCTCGATCTACATTTTCCTGCAGTTCGTGCGCTCGATCCCGATCTCCCTGGACGAGGCCGCCCGCCTCGACGGCGCCAACGCGTTCACGATCTACCGGAAAATCATCTTTCCGCTGCTGAAACCGGCGATCGCGACGGTCGTGATCGTGAAGGGGATCGCCGTCTACAACGACTTCTACATCCCCTTCCTCTACATGCCCTCACAAGATCTTGGCGTGATCTCGACGTCCCTGTTCCGCTTCAAGGGCCCCTACGCCGCCCACTGGGAAACGATCTCGGCAGGAGCGGTGCTGGTCATCCTGCCGACCCTGATCGTCTTCCTCGCGCTCCAGAAATACATCTACAACGGTTTCATGAGAGGAGCGACGAGGTAACCGCGTGCGCCGCGCACGCCGCGCACCCTCGTGCGGCTGCTGTGCCTCTGCGGTTGTGCTCAGGCACCCCGGGCGGGTCCGCGGCGGTCAGGCACTCTGCCCGGCCAGCGCCGCAGCGAGCACCGGAGCGACCTGCTCCACCTGCCACGGCCGCGCCCCGTACGACGCGAGCGCGTCGGCAACCGCTGCCTCGTCGGCCGCCGGAGGCTCCCAGCAGACCCGGCGCACCGCGTCCGGGGCGATCAGGTTCTCCTGCGGCATGTTCAGCTCCTCGGCCAGCGCGGAGACAGCGGCCCGCGCCGCGGACAGCCGCGCCGCGGCCACGGGGTCCTTGTCGGCCCAGGCCCGCGGCGGTGGCGGGCCCGCCACCGGTTGCCCCGGCTGCGGCAGCTGCGCCTCGCTCAGCGCCCTCGCCCGGTCGACCGCCGCCTGCCACTGCTCCAGCTGTCGTCGGCCCATCCGGTGCCCGAACCCGTTCAGCGCGGCCAGCGCCTGCACGTCCACCGGGAGCGACAGCGCCGCCTCCACGATGGCCGCGTCCGACAGCACCTTGCCCGGCGACACGTCCCGCCGCTGCGCGATCCGGTCCCGCGTCTGCCACAGCTCCCGCACCACACCCAGCTGCCGCCGCCGGCGCACCTTGTGCATGCCGGACGTACGACGCCACGGGTCCTTGCGGGGCTCGGCGGGCGGGGCGGACGCGATGGCGTCGAACTCCTGGCGGGCCCAGTCCAGCTTGCCCTGCCGGTCCAGCTCCTTCTCCAGCGCGTCGCGCAGGTCGACCAGGAGCTCGACGTCGAGAGCGGCGTACCGAAGCCAGGGGTCGGGCAGCGGCCGGGTGGACCAGTCCACCGCGGAGTGACCCTTCTCGAGGACGAAGCCCAGTACTCCTTCGACCATCGCGCCGAGGCCGACCCGCGGGAATCCGGCGAGCCGTCCGGCCAGCTCGGTGTCGAACAGCCGCGTCGGCACCATGCCTATCTCGCGCAGACACGGCAGGTCCTGGGTGGCCGCGTGCAGTACCCATTCCACGCCGGACAGGGCCTCGCCGAGCGCGGAGAGGTCGGGGCAGCCCACGGGGTCGATCAGCGCGGTGCCGGCGCCCTCGCGACGCAGCTGCACCAGATAGGCGCGCTGTCCGTAGCGGTAGCCGGAGGCGCGCTCGGCGTCCACGGCCACGGGGCCGGTACCGGCGGCGAAGGCGGCGATCACCTCGGCGAGGGCGGCCTCGTCGGCGATCACGGGAGGAATGCCCTCGCGCGGTTCGAGCAAAGGTGTCGGCGCCCCGGAATCAGCTGATCCGCCGTCGTCCGGAGGGGCGCCTCCGGTGGTTCGCAGTGAACTGGCTGCTGCGGTTTCTTGGGCGTCGGTCACCTGTCAAGGGTATCTGTGTATCGACGGCGCCCGCCGACGGAACGTTCCGTCGGCGGGCGCCGGAGGGTCGTAAACCAGTCAGGACGGTGAACGAAGGGGAAGGGGTCGGGAAGAAACCGGGCAGAGACGGGAGAAGCCGGGCCGGGGGTCACGGGCGTTCCCGGGGGAGACCCCGGGTGCCGGGTGGGGTCTCAGTGGATGATGCCGGTCCGCAGGGCCACCGCGACCATCCCGGCACGGTCGCCCGTGCCGAGCTTGCGGGCGATGCGGGCGAGGTGGCTCTTGACGGTCAGCGCGGACAGTCCCATCGAGACGCCGATCGCCTTGTTGGACTGGCCTTCCGCGACCAGTCGCAGCACCTCGACCTCGCGGCCGGAGAGCTCGCGGTAGCCGCCCGGGTGACTCGGGGCACCCGGGGGGCGGCGGTGCAGACGGGCGGCGGAGCCCATGGGGGCGGCACCGGGTCGGCTGGGGAGGCCGAGGTTGGTGCGGGTGCCGGTGACGACGTAGCCCTTCACACCGCCCGCGAGGGCGTTGCGCACGGCGCCGATGTCGTCGGCGGCGGAGAGGGCGAGCCCGTTGGGCCAGCCCGCGGCGCGGGTCTCCGACAGCAGGGTGAGGCCGGAGCCGTCGGGCAGGTGGACGTCGG
The DNA here is from genome assembly GCF_045041255.1 of Streptomyces sp. NBC_00080. NCBI lineage: Bacteria > Bacillati > Actinomycetota > Actinomycetes > Kitasatosporales > Streptomycetaceae > Streptomyces > Streptomyces sp. NBC_00080. The sequence goes on along the minus strand of NZ_CP108235.1, from coordinate 2,431,586 downwards.
CGACACAGATGTCGCGGGGGTTGCCGATGCGGGGACGAGCCTCCGCGATGGACGAGGCCTCGATGACGTCGCGCACACCGAGCGCCCACAGATGGCGGGTGACGGTGGAGCGGACGCGCGGGTCGGCCACGACCACCATGGCGGTGGGCTTGTTCGGGCGGTAGGCGACCAGGCTTGCGGGCTGCTCGAGGAGAACGGACACCAGGCCTCCTGGGTGGGGGACGGGAGCCGGCTCGCGGGGCTTGTGGGGAGGAAGCCGGGACGAACCGTGCTTTCAAGGTCACAGTCGTCTTCGGCAGCGAACCCGGGGTCCTTTAGAGAATGATCACGATCTAGTGAGTAACAATACGTGCAATTCGGACACGCGATCGATCATCCGAAGATCGAGTCGGTTTAAGTGGGTGTCTTACGGGATCGAAAATGGCCGTATCGACAAAGAGATGGTCAACGTGACTGAGGCCCCCTGCGCTGCGGCAGCGTCACCACCGACGCGTCCCCCGGACCGGCCGGCGGCAGCCCCGCCACCTGCGCCAGCAGATCGCACCAGGCCGCCAGGTGCGCCCCCGCCTCCGGGACCCCGCCCAGCCCCTCGCGCGGTGTCCAGGAGGCCCTGATCTCGATCTGCGAGGTCGCCGGGCGCTCCGCCAGCCCGCCGAAGTAGTGCGAACTCGCCCGCGTGACGGTCCCGCTCGGCTCGCCGTACGTCAGCCCGCGTGCCTGGAGCGCGCCGGTCAGCCACGACCAGCACACCTCCGGCAGCAGCGGGTCCGCGGCCATCTCCGGCTCCAGTTCGGCCCGGACCAGGGTCACCAGCCGAAACGTTCCGCGCCAGGCGTCGTGCCCGGCCGGGTCGTGCAGCAGCACCAGCCGGCCGTCGGCCAGGTCCTGGTCGCCGTCCACGACCGTCGCCTCCAGCGCGTAGGCGAACGGGGCGAGCCGCTTCGGGGCCGGTGTCGGCTCCGCCTCGATCTGCGGCCGCAGCCGGGCCGCCCTCAGCTGGTCGACGGCCGCCCGGAACGGCGGTGGAGCCGACCTGGTCCCATCCGGGTCCCCCTCGTTCGTGTCATCCATCCCGCCAGCGCCGTCCGACAGTCGTCCCTGAGCCGCAGCCATGCGGGGAAGATTAAGGGGAACGGGGCCTTCGCGCAGGGCAAGACACCCGTGCGGGGCTCGCGGACGGGTGCGCGCTGGGCGAACAGGCGCACGGACCGCGCACGGCCGAGGCACGCGGCAGAGGCGGGGGACGGGCAGGGCGTGGGCGCGGCAGGGGGCGGCCTCACGGCCTCCGGCGCCGTGCGAGACTTGCCGTCGTGAGTGCGAACGAGAGCCCGGCGGGCCGCAAGCCGACAGCGACCTACGACAGTGCCTTCCTGAAGGCGTGCCGGCGTGAACCGGTGCCGCACACGCCCGTGTGGTTCATGCGGCAGGCCGGGCGGTCGCTGCCGGAGTACCGCAAGGTCCGCGAGGGCGTTGCCATGCTCGACTCCTGCATGCGGCCCGACCTGGTCACCGAGATCACCCTCCAGCCGGTGCGCCGGCACGACGTGGACGCGGCGATCTACTTCAGCGACATCGTCGTCCCGCTCAAGGCCATCGGTATCGACCTCGACATCAAGCCGGGCGTCGGCCCGGTCGTCGAGCGCCCGATCCGCACCCGCGCCGACCTCGCCCAGCTGCGCGACCTCACCCCCGAGGACGTCTCCTACGTCACCGAGGCCATCGGTCTGCTGACCGCCGAACTCGGCGCCACCCCCCTCATCGGTTTCGCGGGCGCTCCTTTCACCCTCGCGAGCTACCTCGTCGAGGGCGGTCCGTCCCGCACGTACGAGAACGCCAAGGCGATGATGTACGGCGACCCCGAGCTCTGGGCCGACCTGCTCGACCGCCTCGCGGACATCACCGCCGCCTTCCTGAAGGTGCAGATCGAGGCCGGCGCCAGCGCCGTCCAGCTCTTCGACTCCTGGGCCGGCGCGCTCGCCCCGACCGACTACCGCCGCTCGGTGCTGCCCGCCTCCGCGAAGGTCTTCCGCGCGGTCGAGGGGTACGGCGTCCCGCGCATCCACTTCGGAGTGGGCACCGGCGAGCTGCTCCAGCTGATGGGCGAGGCCGGGGCGGACGTCGTCGGCGTCGACTGGCGTGTCCCGCTCGACGAGGCCGCCCGCCGGGTCGGCCCCGGCAAGGCGCTCCAGGGCAACCTCGACCCGACCGTCCTGTTCGCCGGCACCGAGGCCGTCGAGGCCAAGACCCGCGAGGTCCTCGACACGGCCGCCGGCCTCGAGGGCCACGTCTTCAACCTCGGCCACGGCGTCATGCCGTCCACCGACCCGGACGCGCTCACCCGCCTCGTCGAGTACGTCCACACGCAGACCGCCCGCTGACCCCTCTCACCAGGTGTGCCGGGGGCGCGCCCGTCTGCCGAACAGCAGACCGCGCGGCTCCGGCGGCGGGGGCGTGCCCGGCTTGAGCGGCCAGGCCAGCACCATGCCGGCGAGGAAGCCGACGACGTGCGCCGCGTACGCCACGGTGCCGGCGCCGGAGACGCCCTCCCCGGAGGAGTACACCGCCTGGAGCACGAACCAGAAGCCCAGTACCAGCCAGGCCGGCAGCCGCAACGGCAGAAACACCAGAAACGGCACGAGCACCCACACCCTGGCCTTCGGGTACAGCACCAGATAGGCGCCCAGCACCCCGGCGATCGCCCCCGAAGCGCCGATCAGCGGATCGGTCGAGTCGGCGTTGAGCAGGGCGAAACCGTACGACGCCGCGTACCCGCACGCGACGTAGAAGAGCGCGAAGCGGACGTGCCCCATGCGGTCCTCGATGTTGTTGCCGAAGATCAGCAGGAACAGCATGTTGCCCAACAGGTGCAGCCAGCCGCCGTGCAGGAACATCGCGCTCAGCACGCTCAGCGCGGGCGACTTCTCGTAGCCCGGCGGGGCCAGCACACAGCCCGCGCCCCGCACGTCGCCGGTGGGGACGAGCTGGGGGAGCTGATGGTGGATCAACTCCCTGGGTACGGCGGCGTAGTGCTCCAGAAAGGCGTGCAGATGACACGTCTGGGCCAGGCTGCTGTCGCCGGCCGTGGAGCCGGACAGGCCGGGCATGAACAGGAAGACGAAGACGTTCGCCGCGATGAGGGCGTACGTCACCACCGGCGTGCGGCGTACGGGATTCACGTCATGGACGGGGATGACCACAAGGAAGTTCTGCCCCCGATCCGTTCGGCGAACCGGTGAACGGGGATCCCCACGGGCGCGTATGAACCGTCAACTGCTCGCGGCACGAGGAAGGCGGGCCGCGGGGACGACGTGAGGAACAGGCGATGAACGACCGAGTAACTCCCCCCATGCATGCCACTCCCGACGGCGAGGCGGAGATCTCCCTGGTGATCCGGTTGCCCTGGGAGGACGTGGCACGGCTCGGCCAGGAGGCCGGGCGGCTTGCCGCGCAGATGCAGCGGCCGGTGACGCTGGACGAGGCTGTCAGCAGCCGTCTGCGGTCGCGGCCTGCACCCGCGGCACACGCGAAGCCCGCGGAGCAGCCGGCCGCGGCGGCGGTCTCCGCGCTGCCGCGACTGAGTGGAACCGCTTGAACAGCGTTGCGGGATCCGGTTGAGCAACGTTGCGGGGTCCGGGTGCGCGAGATCCGGGTGCGCGGGGGCCGGTGGCGCGGCTCCCCGCGCCGCTCGGGCCGGTCGCCCCGACGCCGGGCCCGGCTAGAGGCCGCGAACCTTCGCCGAGGCCTTCCTCGCCGCCACCAGTACGGGATCCCACACCGGTGAGAACGGCGGCGCGTACCCGAGGTCCAGGGCCGTCATCTGTTCCACCGTCATCCCGGCCGTCAACGCCACCGCCGCGATGTCGACGCGTTTGCCCGCGCCCTCCCGCCCGACGATCTGCAGGCCCAGCAGACGGCCCGTCCTTCGCTCGGCGAGCATCTTGACCGTCATGGGGGAGGCCCCGGGGTAGTAGCCGGCCCGGCTGGTCGACTCGATGGTGACCGCTTCGAACCGGAGGCCGACGCGACGGGCGTCCTTCTCACGGAGCCCCGTGCGGGCGATCTCCAGATCGCACACCTTGCTGACGGCCGTGCCGACCACGCCGGGGAACGTGGCGTACCCGCCCCCGACGTTGGTGCCGATGACCTGGCCGTGCTTGTTCGCATGGGTGCCCAGGGCGATGTGGCGCTCCTGGCCGGAGACGAGGTCCAGGACCTCGACGCAGTCACCGCCGGCCCAGACGGTCCCGTCGGCGAGGGGCCCGCGCACCCGCATCGCCAGGTCCGTGAGGAGCCCGCCGTGCGTGCCCAGGGGCAGGCCCGCGGCCTTCGCGAGACCGGTCTCCGGGCGGACCCCGATGCCCAGCACCACCACGTCCGCCGGATACTCGGCGTCCTCGGTGACCACCGCCCGTACGCGACCGTCCTCGGCGGTGCGCAGCGCGGTGACCTCGGAGTCGTTCACCATGGTGATGCCGAGGCCCTCCATGGCCCGCCGCACCAGCCGCCCCATGTCCGGGTCCAGGGTCGACATCGGCTCGCTGCCCCGGTTGACGACCGTCACCTCGTAGCCGCGCTTGATGAGCGCCTCGGCCATCTCCACGCCGATGTAGCCCGCCCCCACGACCACCGCCCGCTTCCCCCGCGCGCGTGCCAGCGTGTCGATCAGCGCCTGCCCGTCGTCCAGGGTCTGCACCCCGTGCACGCCCTCCGCGTCCATGCCCGGCAGGTCCGGACGGATAGGGCGGGCCCCGGTCGCGATGACGAGCTTGTCGTACGACGTCCAGGACCGGGCCCCGGAATCCAGCGCACGCGCGCGTACCCGCCGCCCCGCGACGTCGATCTCCGTGACCTCCGTGCGCAGCCGCAGGTCGATCCCCCGCGCGCGGTGTTCCTCGGGCGTGCGGGCGATCAGGTCGTCCCGCCCGGTGACGTCACCGCCCACCCAGTACGGGATGCCGCACGCCGAGAAGGACGTGAAGTGGCCGCGCTCGAAGGCCACGATCTCCAGCTCCCCGGGGCCCTTCAGACGGCGGGCCTGGGACGCCGCGGACATGCCCGCGGCGTCCCCGCCGATCACCACCAGTCGCTCGATGCTCATACGAACACGCTACGGGGGACTCGCAGTTCAGCGCTGCTCGGGCTCGCCCGTCCCGGCCTCCGCCTGCCTGGCCTCCGCCTGCGCGGCTCCCGTCTGCCCGGCCTCCGCCTGGGCGGCCCCGGTCTGTCCGGGCACGCCCAACCGGGCCCAGCTCGCCTCCGCCGCCCTCCGGCGCGGTCGCACCAGCCGCAGCCACGCCAGCAGGAGCAGGACACCCACCGCGAGGAACGGCAGCGCCGCGCCGAACACGACGGCGATCCAGCGCAGCATCGTCACGAACGCGTCCCAGCCGCCCGCCAGCGCGTCCACGAAGCCGGGATCGTCGTCCTCGGCGGCCGGGACGACCGGCTTCTCCGACAGGGTCAGCGTGACGGTCGCCAGGCTCGTGCGGTCCTTCAGGGACGCCTGCTGGGCGAGCAGCGCCTCCAGGTCGGACTCCCGGCTGCTCAACTCGCCCTCCAGGGTGACCACGTCGCTCAGCTTGGTGGCCCGGTCCATCAGCTCGCGGACCCGGGCGACGCTGGCGCGCTGCGAGGTGATGCGGCTCTCGACGTCGACGACCTGGTCGGTGACGTCCTGGGCCTTCGCCGTGCGCTCCAGGAGCTTGCCCGCGCCCTGCAGAGCGGCGAGGACGTCGTCGTACTTCTCGACGGGCACGCGCAGCACCACGCGGGTCCGCTCGGCGCCGTCCTCGTCCCGGACGGTCGTCTCGTCGCCGATGTAGCCGCCCGCGTTCTCGGTGGTCGCGCGAGCCTCGTCCAGGGCCTTCGGCACGTCCTTGACCTGCACGGTAAGGGAGGCGGTGCGGATGATGCGGTTGGCGGTGAGATCGGGTGCGGAGGTGGCCTTCGAGCCGCTCGCGCCCGCCCCCTCCTTCGCGTCCTGCGCGGCGTCCACGTCACCGGCGCCGGCCTCCCCGACGGCGGCCTTGTCGGCCGTGCTGTTCGAGCCCGAGTCGGCGGCGCCGCTGCATCCGGTGAGTGCGAGGGCCGCGGCCAGCAGGATCCCGGCCAGGGCGTGGGAGGGCCGAGCGGAACGCCGTACGGAGCGTCCTGCGGAATGTCGAGTGCGCATGTGGGTGTACCCCCGAGACGGTGACGACTTTTGACGCTCCTTCGACGCCCGGGCGGGCCGGAACGTTGGCGCGGATCGGTTCCGAACAGGTCACGGTCGGGACGCGGGGAGGACACCGGGCCGCGACGGGGCTGTCAGTGGGGTCTGAGAGAGTGGACGCATGAGCTCAACGGGTACGGGCACGGGGCAGCACGTCGTCGTCGTCGGAGCCGGGATCGCCGGGCTGGCCGCCGCCCACCGGCTGCTGCGGCGCGGGGCGCGGGTCACCGTCCTCGAGGCCTCCGACCGGGTGGGAGGCAAGCTGCTGCCCGGCGGGATCGCGGGCGTGCGCGTGGACTTCGGCGCCGAGTCGATGCTGGCCCGCCGGCCCGAGGCGGTCGCCCTCGCGCGCGAGGTGGGCCTCTCCGACCGCCTCCGGCCGCCGGCCACCGCGACGGCCTCGATCTGGACCCGCGGCGCGCTGCGCCCCATGCCCAAGGGCCACGTCATGGGCGTGCCCGGCACGGCGACCGCCCTCGCCGGAGTCCTCTCCGACGAGGGGCTCGCCCGGATCGAGCGCGACGCCGACCTGCCCCGCACCGAGGTCGGGGACGACGTGGCCGTCGGAGAGTACGTCGCGGCGCGCCTGGGCCGCGAGGTCGTCGACCGCATCGTCGAACCGCTCCTCGGCGGGGTGTACGCCGGTGACGCCTACCGGATCTCGATGCGCTCCGCCGTCCCGCAGCTCTACCAGGCGGCACTCACCCACACCTCGCTGACGGAGGCCGTCCGCGAGATCCAGGCCAAAGCCGCCGCCGGCCAGCAGACCGGCCCGGTGTTCATGGGCCTCGAAGGTGGTGTGGGCTCCCTGCCGCTCGCGGTCGCCGAGTCCGTTCGGGCGCGCGGCGGCGAGATCCACACGCGCGTACCCGTGACCGGACTGCGCCGCGCGTCCGGCGGGGGCTGGCAGGTCACCGCGGGGGAGCGGGTGCTGCACGCCGACGCCGTGGTCGTCGCCGTGCCCGCGCCGGCCGCCGCCGCGCTGCTGGCCGCCGAGTCCCCCGGGGCCGCCGCCGCACTGCGCACGGTGGAGTACGCCTCCATGGCCCTGGTCACCCTCGCCTACCGGCGCGCCGACACCGCCGACGCCCTGCCCGACGGCAGCGGTTTCCTCGTCCCGCCGGTCGACGGACGCACCATCAAGGCGTCCACCTTCTCCTCCCGGAAGTGGGGCTGGATCGCCGACGAGGACCCGGACACGGTCGTGCTGCGCACCTCCGTGGGGCGCTACGGCGAGACGGAGATCCTGGGCCGCGAGGACGCCGACCTCGTCGACGTCTCCCGGCACGACCTGCGCGCGGCCACGGGCCTGGACGCCAAGCCCCTCGAAACCCGCGTCACCCGCTGGACGGACGGCCTGCCGCAGTACCCGGTCGGCCACTACGCGCGCGTGGCCCGCATCCGCGAGCACGTCGCCGAACTCCCCGGCCTCGCGGTCTGCGGTGCACCGTACGACGGCGTGGGCATCCCGGCCTGCATCGCGAGCGCGTACGCGGCGGTCGACCAGCTCGGCGGCGACCTGAGCGCCGCACGGGAGCTCGCGGCACACCCGGTGCAGAGTCTGCACGGCGGAGCGGGAGAATGAGAGCCATGAGTGACGACGCCCCCACCACCGAGTCCGGCAGGGTCCCGAACAAGGGCAAGCTGGCCAAGGACCTCAACGAGGTCATCCGCTACACGCTGTGGTCCGTCTTCAAGCTGAAGGACGTGCTGCCCGAGGACCGCGCGGGTTACGCCGAAGAGGTCCAGGAGCTGTTCGACCAGCTCGCCGCCAAGGACGTGACGATCCGCGGCACCTACGACGTGTCCGGCCTGCGCGCCGACGCCGACGTCATGATCTGGTGGCACGCCGAGACCGCCGACCAGCTCCAGGAGGCGTACAACCTCTTCCGCCGTACGAAGCTGGGTCGCGCCCTGGAGCCGGTCTGGTCGAACATGGCGCTGCACCGCCCCGCCGAGTTCAACCGCTCGCACATCCCGGCGTTCCTCGCCGACGAGACGCCCTGCAACTACGTGAGCGTCTACCCCTTCGTGCGCTCCTACGACTGGTACCTGCTGCCCGACGAGGACCGTCGCCGTATGCTCGCCGACCACGGCAAGATGGCCCGCGGCTACCCGGACGTCCGCGCCAACACCGTCGCCTCGTTCTCGCTGGGCGACTACGAGTGGCTCCTGGCCTTCGAGGCCGACGAGCTGTACCGCATCGTCGACCTCATGCGCCACCTGCGCGCCTCGGAGGCCCGTATGCACGTCCGCGAGGAGGTCCCGTTCTACACGGGCCGCCGCAAGGACCTCACGGAGCTCGTCGCGGGCCTCGCCTGATCAGCGCCCCGGCCGGGCGGTGCGCTCCGCGGGAGCGACCGCCGGCTCGGGTTCCGGGTGCGGTGCGCAGGCCGCGCGCCGCACCGGGAGCCTGCCCTCCAGCAGGTACGCGTCCAGGTGGCCGTTGACGCACCGGTTCGGGCCGCCCGCGATGCCGTGCGTGCCGGCGTCCCGCTCGGTCACCAGCACCGAGCCCGTCAGCCGCCGGTGCATCTCCAGCGCCCCGGCATAGGGCGCCGCCGCGTCCCGCTCGGCGGCCAGGATCAGCGTCGGCGGCAGCTCGCCCGGACCGGTTCGCACGTCGACCGGCCGCTGCCGGGGCGCCGGCCAGTACGCGCACGGCAGGTTCGCCCACACGTTGTCCCACGTCTCGAACGGCGCGACGCGCGCCAGCCGCGTGTTGTCGCGGTCCCAGACCCTCCAGTCCGTCGGCCAGGACGCGTCGTTGCACTCCACGGCCGTGTACACGGCATTGGCGTTCTCCGCCTCCGCGACCGCCTCCCGCACCGGCCCGGCCTGCGCGATCAACTGCTTGGGATCACCCTTCAGGTACTCCGACAGGGCCTGCGCCCGGGCGGGCCAGTAGTCGTCGTAGTACCCGGCCTGCAGGAACGCGCCCTGGAGCTGTCCCGGCCCCACCTTCCCGCCGGCCGGCTCCGCGGCCAGCCGGGCGCGCGCCCGCTCGTAGCTGGTCAGCACCGCCTCCGCCGTGCCGCCCAGGCCGTACACGTCGTCGTGCCTCGCGATCCACTCCCGGAAGTCCGTCCAGCGGCTCTCGAACGCCGCCGACTGGTCGAGGTTGTTGCGGTACCAGATCTGCGCCGGGTCCGGGTTCACGGCCGCGTCGAACACCATCCGCCGCACGTGGGAGGGGAACAGCGTCGCGTAGACCGCACCGAAGTAGGTGCCGTACGACGCCCCCATGAACGTGAGCCGCTCCTCGCCGAGCGCGGCGCGCAGCACGTCCAGGTCGCGGGCGTTGTTGAGCGAGTTGTAGTGCCGCAGGGCGCTGCCCGACCGCTTCGCGCAGCCTTGTGCGTACGCCTTCGCCTGCGCGATGCGCTCCCGCTTGTACGACTCCGAAGGGTGGTCAGGGGCGGGCGCGGGGCCCTTGAAGAAGCGCTTGGGATCCTGGCAGGACAGCGGCGCCGACCGGCCGACCCCGCGCGGCTCGTAGCCGACGAGGTCGTAGGCCGCCCCGATGCGCTTCCACTCCGGCAGCAGCCCGATCAGCGGGAAGTACAGGCCCGAGCCGCCGGGACCGCCCGGGTTGAAGACGAGCGCGCCCTGCCGGGGCACCCGGCGCTTGCTGTTGTGCGGGTCCCGGTGGGTGGCCCGCACCCGGCTGACGGTGAGCTCGATCTGCTTGCCGTTCGGGGCCGCGTAGTCGAGCGGGACGGAGACCGTGCCGCACTGCATGCTGCCGGGCAGGTCCTGCGCCTTGGAGCACTTCCCGAAGTCGACACCCTTCGCCGCGGCCCGCGCGGCGGTCAGCGCGACACCGGGCGAGCCGGACAGGCCGCCGGTCTTCGGGGCGCCGCCCGCCGGGACGGCGGAGAGGACGGTCAGCAGGAGGGCTCCTGCGGCCGAGTGGAGGGCGGCGGCTCTCATCGGGTGTCCCTTCGGTGCACGGCGGCGACAAAAGGGATGGTTGGTTCGACCGTGGGGGAAGGCAAGCACCATCGGCGGGTGTCGGCGCCAATGCCCCTTGTGCGCCCCCCGGTGGTCGAGCGCGCCCCGCCTCAGTCCCGCCCGTACCGCTCACGATGAGCGAAGGCCGCCCGCAGGTCCGGCTCGCCCACCGCGCGGATCCCGCGTACGGCGACGGAGGTCAGACAGGTACGGTCGTCCCCCGGGCCGCCGGTGCGCCGCGCCAGCGCGCCCAGCAGCCGCTGCCCGGCCGGGGAGGCCCAGCGCGAGTACGGATGCACCTCCACCCGCGCTATGGCGAGGCAGCTCAGCGTGAGCGCCAGGGGCAGCGCGAACCAGAGCGCGACGAGGTCGCGGGGCATGTCCGGGGTGGCGGGCATCAGCAGTGCGGTGGCGCCCAGCGCGAGGACGACCACGGCGGCGGCCCGCACCTGCCGCACCCCGGCCGCGACCGTCGTACGGACCCCGTCGGGCACCGCGAGACCGGCGCGGACCAACCGGTCGGCGAGGCCGCCCACCGCGTCCGCGGCGGCCGCAGCCGCCCGCGCCGGGGCGATACGGGACTGCCCGCCGGGCCCGATGGCCCCTATGACCGACCGCTCCATCTCGTCCCGCCCGCGCGGGTCCACCACGGTCGCCCAGCCCGTGTGGGCGAGCACCAGCCGCCGCTGCCGCGCCATGGAGACCATGGTCAGGTCGGCGACCCTGCCCGGACCACCGGACAGGAAGGCCGCCTCGTAGAGCGTCAGGTCATGTCCCTGGCCCGCGTGCTCGTCGACGGCCGCCGCCCGTACGGCGGCCAGGCACAGCCGTGTGCACGCCGCACCCGCGACGGCCCATGCCAGCAGCAGGAGAAGCACCCAGACCATGCCGCGTTTCTATGCCATGTGCACCGAGAAACACCATGCCCTGTTCACCATCCGGACCGAGCGTTGTGGGGATGTGACGTTCCGCTTGCCCCGCCCGGCTCTCGGAAGACGGTTTCGCAACCGGTGTCAGTCGCCGGGCGGCGGGCTGGCCGCGGCCGGCGGCAGCGTGTAGGTGGGGTGCGCCGACGGGGCCACCGGCACGGCCGACCTGGGGTCGGCCGTCGGGCCCGGCGGGCCGGGGGAGCGGGTGATCGGCGGCGTGCTGCCGGCGGCCATGTCCCGGGCGAGGGCGTCGAAGTCGACGAACCCGGTGGCCTCCAGGATCTTGATGTGGTCCAGCACAGTGGTGTTGGCGTCGTCGGCGAGCTCGCGCACCAGCGAGTTGCGGGTACTGGCCCGCACCTGGGCGACGACGGAGAACACCCGTCCGTGCGCGAGACGCAGAATGTTGGCGAACTTCCAGTCGTACTGCTCGCCCTGCGCCGCGTCGAGCTCGCTCAGCCAGCCCTGCTGCTGCTCGTTGGGCTCGTTCGGCAGCGCCAGGCCCAGCTGGGAGGCGACGGTGCGCACCCGCTCGTCCAGGAAGGTGTGCCCCTCGACCAGGTGCCGGCCCGCCGTCCGTACGGCCTCGGTCGTGCCCTTCGTCTGTGCCTGCTGACCGGCGGGCAGCTCCCACAGCCCCGCCAGCCGGACCTTGGTGACGAACTCCCGGTCCAGCGCGGACAACGGCCCGTACTGCGTCGACACGGTCTGCGCGTTCAGTACGTCCACTCCGGTGCCCGACCGGTCGGCGTACGACCAGATCGGGAAGACCAGCGCCGCCAGGGTCGCCGCCAGGCCCGTGATGATGAGCCCGGTTCCGCTGAAGATGCCTCTGCCCTGGATGGGGGGTCGCGGCCGCATGGGTGCCTCCTGCTCGCGGCACTGCACGCTAGTGCGCTTCGGTTGCGGGACTGGCTGGCATATTACTGCGCCTGCGCTGCCAACTGCCGTACGGGGGCAAACGGTTGCAACGGGAGCATGACGGGCAAAACGGTAGGAACCGACCGGGCTCCAAAACAGGAGAAACACTGTGGAAACGGTGCAGGAACGGTACGGGAACGGTTGTAGTGCGCGTCGTGGGTCGTGGGGTGTTAACCCCGGCACATTCGGGCCGCCCGCGGCACCGGCTCCCTCATCGTCGAATCAATGTCCGCCCCACTCGTCCCACCTGCCCCAGCCGTGACTTCGGCCTGGGTGCGGGGCCCGAGCGGTCCAGCCACCAGCGCCGCAGTTCGCGGCGGGCCCGGCCCTCCGTCAGCCGTCCTCCCAGGAGCGTCTCCTCGGCGAAGTCGAGGGCGTCCTGCCGGTAGCCGCCGTGCATCGGGTGGCCTTGGGCGTATGCGATGAACGCGGTGCGGTAACCGCTGCCGAGGATCAGCGGCAGTTCCGGAGCCACCTTCGCCACCACGTCCGCCCGCTTCGCCGCCAGCGCCCGTGCCTGTACACCGAGTCGCACCCGGTCGAAACCCTCGGGGACCGGCGTCCCGGCGACCAGCGCGGACAACAACGCCGCCTGCGCGAGGCCGAGACGCTGACGAGTGGCCTCGTCGAGCGCGGTCGGGGCCGGCTCGGAGGCGTCCGGGGCGGATTCGTCAACGGTCGCGGTCCTGGTCTTGGTCCCGGTTGCGGTCCTGGTCCCGATCCCCGTTCCCGTCACCGTCTCCGTCGTGTCGTGTTCCCCCGTGGTCGCAGAAGCTCGCGCGAGGGAACCCTCCCGCTCGCCGGCTTCGACGGCCGCCCTGATCGTGCCCAACTCCCGTTCCAGCTCAGTCGGTTCGGGGAAGTTCTCGTCCCGCTCCAACAGCACCCCCGGTGGCGACACCCGGGACGCGAGGTCGGTGAGGATGTCGAGGACCGGCCGGGGCACCGGGTGGGCGTGGCTGTCGTGCCAGACGCCGTCCCGCTCGAAACCGCCTGCTACATGGACGTAGGCGATGGCCTCCAGGGGCAGTTCGGCGAGCGCCTTGGCAGGGTCCTCGCCGCGGTTGAGGTGGTTGGTGTGCAGGTTGGCCACGTCGATGAGCAGCCGTACGCCCGTGCGGTCGGCCAGCTCGTACAGGAACTGTCCCTCGGTCATCTCCTCGCAGGGCCACGCGATGAGCGCGGCGATGTTCTCGACGGCGAGCGGCACGGGCAACGCGTCCTGCGCGATGCGCACGTTCTCGCACAGCACGTCGAGGGCGTCGCGGGTGCGCGGCACCGGCAGCAGATGCCCGGCCTCGAGCCGTGGGGACGCCGTCAGGGGACCGCCCGCGCGGACGAACGCGATGTGCTCGGTGACCAGCGGCGAACCCAGTGCCTCGGCCCGCTCGGCGAGCGCGGCCAGCCGTCCCGCGTCGGGCCGCTCCGCATCGCCCAGCCCGAGCGAGACGCCGTGCGGGATCACGCTGACCCCGCGCTCGCGCAGCCGGAGCAGCGAGTCGGGCAGGTGCCCGGGGCACACGTTCTCGGCGACGACCTCGACCCAGTCGATGCCCGGCATGTGCTCCACCGCGTCCGCGATCTCCGGCCGCCAGCCGATGCCCGTCCCCAGTCGCCTCATGGTCCCCGCCTCCTTCGTGCCCCCTGCGTGCTGACGGTGGTATGGCCCCGCCGCCGACTCCCGAACCGCCCGTCACCCTCCTTCAGAGCAACATTTGAGGTTCGGTCCGGAGGCCCGGAGAGTCGGGGAGCCGCGGGGTGTCGGCCGGGTCGGCCGGCGTGGCGGGGCGGTGGGCTGCGGTGAGCTCCGGGACTGCGGACGACGGACTGATCGGGACTACGGGACTACGGGGCTGTGGCGCTACGGGTCTAGCGGGCCCGCAGGGCCGGGTGGTCGGCGACCACCGTGCAACTGCCCGGCGCGATCTCGGTGAACCCGGCGTCCCGCACCAACGGCAGCCCGCTCTCCGTCAGCTCACGCCACCGTCGCGGATCCGCGGTCCGCACGGCGAGCGGAAAACCCGCCTCGCGCCAGGCGGTCCGCTCCGTGTCCGACAGCTCCCACCAGGCCAGCTGCGCGCCGTGGCCGGCCTGCGCCATCGCCTTGCCCGCTGACATGCCGACCTCCGGATTCTGCCAGATCACCGGAGCCGTCGGGTCGATGTCGACCGGCGGCTCCGGATCCTCGAGATCGGTTCCGGAAACCTGGAGCTTCGCCAGGTCCTTGGGCCAGCCGTCCAGCGGAACAGGCGGGAAAACCCTTACTTCCGCCGCCTTGCCCGTGACCGTGATGCCGGGCAGCGCCTCCGCCCGGCGCCACTCGGCGCCCCGCGCCCGCCGCACCACCTTGCGGATCCTGGCGTCCTGCCAGTCACGCACATCCGCCGCCCACTCGCCCTCGCCCAGCGCCCGCTCGTCGGCGAGGAGGGTCAGCACGGCGCGCGCCGCAGTCTCCAGCGCGTCCGTGCGCGCCGGCGGGTCGGCACGCTCGATACGGACCACCAGAGGCAGGACGAACTGCGGAGCCTCGTCCCGTGTCGAACGCTCGGAACGGAAGGGGCTGTCGCCGGGAACGGCCGGATCACTGGTCACGTCCTCCAGTCTGCCAGGTGGAAGATCCATGCAACCGCGAGTGAAAGGACGGTCCGCATGCCACGTGAGCTACGGCTGGAGGCCGTGGGCCGCCGCTACGGCGTGCGCGGCCCCTGGGTGTTCCGCGACGTGCACCTGAACCCGGCGCCCGCCACTCTCACCCGCATCGAGGGCCCCAACGGCACCGGGAAGTCCACCCTGCTCCGCCTGCTCGCCCGCATCGACGCCCCGACCGAGGGCAAGGTCACCGGCGCCCCGAGAACCGCGTACGTCCCCGAACGTTTCCCCGTCGCCCTCCCCTTCACCGCCCTCGGCTACCTCACCCACCTCGGCGCGGTCCACGGCCTGTCCCGTACGGCGGCCGAGCGTGCCGCGGGCGACTGGCTGGACCGTTTCGGGGCCACCGCGCACGCCCACACCTCGATGAGCCGTCTCTCCAAGGGCAGCAGCCAGAAGGTCGCCGTGGCACAAGCGCTCCTCGCCGAACCGGAGTTGCTGATCCTGGACGAGGCCTGGACCGGACTCGACGACGACGCGCGCGCCGAACTCGAACGTGCCGTCGCCGAGCGGACCGCCGCCGGATCGGCCGTCGTCTTCGTGGACCACGACCCCCGCCGCCTCGCCGGCCGGGCGGACGCCGAGTACACGGTCCGCGACGGCACCCTCCACCGCCGTACCGTGGCGGAACCCACCGCCGCCCCCGAGGGCCCGCACATGACCATCGAGGTGCACGGTCCGACCGCCCCCCTCCCACCGGAAGCGCTCCGCCTGGCCACCGCCACCGAGGAGACGGCCGACCGCACCCACCGGCTCACCGTCCCCGCCTCGCACTCCGACGTCCTGCTCCGCGCCCTGCTGACCGCCCGCCCGCCGTGGCACGTGGTGTGCGTCCGTCGAGACGGGAGCCGCCACCGATGAGCGCCCTCCTGCGCTATCAGACCGCCCTGCTCCTGCGCTCGCAGCGCTGGCTGCCGCCGTTCCTCCTCTACGCCGTCTTCCTGGGCGTCGGCGTGCAGGGAGGCCAGCCGCTGCTGGACTCGCTCGGCTACACGGCGGCGTTCCTGCTGCCCGTCGCCGCCTGGCTGGTGCGGATCTGCGTCGGCAACGAGCCCCCGGCCGCCCGCACCGTCGTCGCGGCGGCGGTCGGACCGGGGCGGGCGCACCTGGCCTGTGTCCTGGTCGCGCTGACCACGGCCGTCGTGCTCGGTACGACGGCGACGGCGATGGTCACGCTCATCAGCGACCCGGTCGGCAGCGACCACGACAAGCGCGTACCGGTCCTGGAAGCCGCCGGCGCCGGACTGCTCGCCGTCCTGACCTGCGCCCTGCTCGGCACGGCCGTGGGCGCGCTCACCGCCTGGCCCGTGCTGCGCTCGCCCGGTCGCGCGGTCCCCGCACTGCTGCTGGCGGCCCTGCTGGCGCTGGTGGTGAGCGGTTCCCCGGCGCAGGCGGCGGTGAGCGGCCTGGTCAGCGGCTCCCAGTCGGCGACCGTCCACGTGCCGCTCCTGCCCATGGCCGCGGCAGCCCTACTGAGCGCGACAGCGACAGCCGTGGCGTGCACGCTCACGTCACGTCGATCGCCCTGAGGAGGTCGGCGTGAGGAGAGCGGTTACGCGGCTTTCGCAGCAGCAATGAACGGGCGTCGGTGATGTGCCCACGTAACCGATTACGGGGTTCGGTGAGTGAACGCCCGTCGGTAACCGATTACGTGTCGACGAGACGACCACGCGCCGGTAACCGATTTCGCGTCCATGCGGCGATCACGCGCCAGCAACCGGTTACCGGCGGCCGGGCAACCGGTTGTCCGCCCGGAAAGCATCCAGTTGTGGGGAGTGAACGATCTCGTGAGCGAACGGAAACCGCGAGTGAGGGGGCACTCCGAGGAACGCGCACTCCGAGCGACCTGTCACCCCGAGCACGCAGTCCGCTGCGCCTCCTGCCATTCGCACACCGGGCACAGCGTGATCCCCTTGTACGACTCCGGATACTCCGTCGTCTTCCGGCACAGCACGCACTCCGCGTAGGGCGGCCCGTCGGCCTTCGGCGGCGTGGTCGCGTCGATCAGGCAGTACTCCCGGTCACTGTCGTCGCTCATTCCTCCAGCGTACGTAAGCGATGACGACGTACGAGTCGCAGGCCGACCGACGTGCGAGGCGCGCGGTGTCCAGGTGGCCTGCGGGGTCGGGTCGGTTGGGCGTACGGGGCTCACCGTCGTCCGCTTGCCGCCCCGATCAGTTCGGACACCTTCACGAACCGGTACCCCTGACGGCGCAGCTCCGGGACGATCGTCCGCACCGCCCGCTCGGTGGTCGGGGCGGCGCTGCGCGTGCAGTGCATGACGACGACGGAGCCGGGCCGGACCCCCTCCAGCACCTGCCGGGCCACGGCGTCCGCGTCGGTCGCGAACGCGTCCCCGCTCACCACGTCCCACTGCACCGCGGTCACCCCCATGCCGCTCACCGCGCGGAGCGCCCGCCGGTCGTAGCAGCCACCGGGGAAACGGAAGTAAGGCATCGCGTCCGGCACCCCGGCCTTGCGGAAGGCCGTGAACGCCCGCTCCACGTCCGCGCGCATCCTGTCCTCGGGGACGGTAGGCAGGCCGTAGCAGTCGTCGGTGAAGGCGTAGTGGCTGTAGGAGTGGTTGGCGACCTCGAAGCCGGGATCGTGACCGAGGGAGCGGGCCTGGTCCGGGTACTCCTCGGCCCAGCGGCCGGTCATGAACACGGTGGCGGGCACCTTCAGCGCGCGCAGTGCCGCGATCAGCCCCGGGTTGTCGAAGTGCTCGCCGGCCGCCGCGCGGGCCCCTTGGTCGGCGGTCATGTCGGCGTCGAAGGTGAGAGCGACTCTTTTGTCGGCGGTGCGGGGCGCGTTGCTGAACACGGGGGTGAGACCGGCCGGACCGGGGGCCAGCGTGGGGGGCCGGGTGGGGGCGACGGAAGCGTGCGCGGGGGTGGCCGGACGTGCGGCGCGTGGTGTGTGGGGGGTGCCGCAGGCGGTGAGGGGGGCGAGCGCGGCCCCGAGAACGCAGAGGGCGGCGAGGCGGCGTACGGGAAGGATCATCGTATGAAGTTATGAGGACTTTGCCAGCATTTGTTGCGTTATATGACCGAGCCTCTGGTCGTTCACCCGCCCGGGCTCTCTGTCACCGGGAAGCGTCCGGGCAGGCGGGGGCACGGGTTGTTCGCCTCGCCGGTGTTCCCCGTGACGTCACGCCGGAACCGGACCGTGCCGGGAGTGCCCCGCCGGGGGCCGGACGCCGGACGCGGGACGCCGCAGGCCGGACGCCGCAGGCCGCCGGACACGCCGGTGGGGGCCCCGCCCCGGCGGGGCCCCCACCTCGCGGCTCCGGACTAGCGCCGCCAGGGCCCCGTGACGGCGAAGGTCGTCCCCGGGGTGTAGCAGTTGACGTACATCGTGTCGCCGTCGGGGGAGAAGGTGACGCCGGCGAACTCGCCCCACTCGGGGGCCTGCGGCGTTCCGATGTTCTGACGGCCCCGTGCCATCGCGTACACCTCGCCGCCCCTGGTCACGCCGAAGACGTGCTGGGCGCCGTTGCCGTCCTCACAGACCATCAGGCCGCCGCTGGGCGCCAGACAGATGTTGTCCGGGGACTCGCCCGGAAGCTGGATGTCCGTGTCCGGGCCGAAGACGATGACGAGGGTGAGGCGGCGGAGCTTGGGGTCGTACCGCCAGATCTGGCCGAAGTGGTCGGCCGCCGAGCCGTCGGCGCCGCGCGCGAACGACGACACGAAGTACACGCACCGCCCGCCCCAGTAACAGCCCTCGAGCTTCTGGGCGTGGGTGATGCCTTTCGGGCCGAAGTCCTGGAGGCGGACCGGGGTTTCGACGGCGAGGGGGTCCGGCACGTCGACCCACTCGATGCCGTCGAAGGTGGCGCCCGTCTCCTGGATCGAGGACAGGTCCGGCACGCCGGGAACGCGCATCGCCTGGAGGCGGCCGCCCGCGCGCAGCGAGCCCGCCCCGCCCAGCGGTTTCTTGGGGAGGAAGCGGTAGAAAAGGCCGAACGGCTCCAGAAACGCGTCCTCGGTTTCGTAAACGATTCCGAGGCGCGGGTCGACGGCGATCGCCTCGTGCTGGAAACGGCCCATCGCGGTCAGCGGGACGGCCCCGCTGCGGCGCGGGTCGGACGGGTCGACCTCGAAGATGAAGCCGTGATCCTTTGTGTAACCGTTTGTGCCGGCTTTGTCCTCGGTCTCCTCGCAGGTCAGCCAGGTGTGCCACGGAGTGGGTCCGCCCGCGCAGTTGACGGCCGTACCGGCGATGGCCACCCGCTCGGCGAGCACGTTGTTCCGTGAGTCCAGCGTCAGGGCGGTACAGCCGCCCTTGCCCGCCGGGTCGTAGGTCAGACCTTCGACCGTGGGGACGGGGAACTTCGCCGTGGGGCGGTTCTCGTGGTTGCGGACCAGGTGGACGCGACCGCCCCGGCCGGGCAGGGCCGTCATGCCGTCATGGTTCGAGGGCACCGGGCCCTCGCCGGAGCGCAGCGGGTCGCCCTCGCGGGACAGGACCCGGTAGCGGAAGTGCGCGGGAAGGTCGAGCAGGCCGTCCTTGTCGGGCACGAGAGGGCCGTAGCCGTCGTGGCCGAGGCTCTGCGCGGCGGCGGTGCCCGCGAAGAGGTCGGAGAGGGCGCCGGTGAACGCGATGCTCGCGCCCACTCCCAAGGCACCGGTACCGGCGAGGATCTGACGTCGTGTCGCAGACATGGGGAAACCTTCCTGCTGGCGGACAGGAACTGTGATCCCGCTGTGTCTATCACCCGGAGTGCGCCCCGGGAACCACGCGAGTAGCTCGTGTCACTCCTCCCCATCCTTCGGGGAGGGCGGCGGCGCAGGCGGCAGCGGCGGTTGTTGCTGCGGTTGCTGTGGCTCTTGCCGTGGCTGTTGCGGTGATTCTTGCCGTGGCTGTTGTGGGAGCGGTTGCTGGGCCTTTTCCAGGAAGCGCAGCAGCTCCACCGGGAACGGCAGCACCAGCGTGGAGTTCTTCTCGGCGGCGACCGCCACCACCGTCTGGAGCAGCCGCAGCTGGAGCGCGGCGGGCTGCTCGGACATCTCCTTCGCCGCCTCGGCGAGCTTCTTCGACGCCTGGAGCTCGGCGTCGGCGTTGATGATCCGGGCCCGCCGCTCACGGTCGGCCTCGGCCTGCCGGGCCATCGACCGCTTCATCGTGTCCGGCAGGGAGACGTCCTTGATCTCCACCCGGTCGATCTGCACGCCCCAGCCGATGGCGGGGCTGTCGATCATCAGCTCCAGGCCCTCGTTCAGCTTCTCCCGGTTCGACAGCAGGTCGTCCAGCTCACTCTTGCCGATGATCGAACGCAGCGAGGTCTGTGCCATCTGCGAGACGGCGAAACGGTAGTCCTCGACGTTGATGACCGCGGCGGCGGCGTCCACCACCCGGAAGTACACCACCGCGTCGACCCGCACGGTCACGTTGTCGCGGGTGATGCCCTCCTGGGCGGGGATGGGCATCGTCACGATCTGCATGTTGACCTTGCGCAGCCGGTCCACGGCCGGGACGACCAGGGTGAACCCCGGCGGGCGGACCTCGCCGCGCAGCCGGCCGAGCCGGAGGACGACCCCGCGTTCGTACTGCTTGACGACCCGCGCCGCCGCCCCGACGTACACGAGGCCTCCGGCGACGACCGCCGCGGCCGCGCCCAGCAGCTCCTGGAGCATGACGACCTCCTCGGGAAGAGGCCCGCAAGAGTGTTTCCGTCTGCTTCTGTCTGTCCTGTAACGATATGCCCGCTGTCCGGCCCGGGGCCACGCCCCGGGTCCCGGGCCGGACAGCGCGTGGGTCGGGCTACACGGTCGTCACCGGTTCCGTGACCTTCACCGGCTCCGTGCCGACCGCGCTGTGCCGTTCGGCCCAGGTCTCCAGCGCCGTACGGCAGGCGTGGTCGAGGTGGTGCAGACCGGAGAGGTCCAACTCGACGGGGCGGTCCTGCGGGAGGGCCTCCAGGTTGTCGAGGATCTTCGGCAGCCGCAGGAACGTCGCGTTGCCCGACAGATACGCCTGGACGGGGCCGGCGCCCTTGTCGACGACCTCCAGCCTGATGTGCGAGGCCTCCCAGGCCGTCTTGGCGACGGCCAGCGCGAGACCGATCAGAACACCCTCGAACATGCTGACCGCCACGATCGACACGGCCGTGACGACCAGGATCAGCGCCTCGCCGCGGTGCTCGCGCCACAGACCCACGAGCCCCCGCACGGGCACGAGCTTGGCGCCCGCGTGCACGAGGACGCCGGCCAGCGCCGGGATGGGTATGTACGCCAGCACGTTCGGCAGCAGGGCCGCGAACAGCAGCAGCCACACGCCGTGCAGGACGCGCGACGCCTTGGTCCGCGCGCCCGCCTGCACGTTGGCCGCGCTGCGCACGATCACCGCGGTCATCGGCAGCGCCCCGAGCGCTCCGCAGATCGCGTTGCCCGCGCCCTGTGCCATCAGTTCCTTGTCGTACTCGGTGCGCGGACCGTCGTGCAACCGGTCCACCGCGGCCGCGCTGAACAGCGACTCGGCGGACGCGATCAGGGTGAACGCGACGATCGTGCCGAGCAGGCCGACGTGTGCCAGCTCGCCGAAGGAGCTCAGCGACGGCGGCTGGACGGAACCGAGCAGGCCCTGCACCTCGACCGTGGCCACGGGCAGGTCCAGCAGCAGGGCGGCGAGTGTGGCCAGGCCCACCGCGGCGAGCGGTCCGGGCACCGTACGCACCTTCGCCGGCAACCGCTTCCACAACACGAGCACCGCGATGGTGCCGGCGCCGATCGCGAGCGAGGCCAGCGCGAACGTGCTGCCGACCGCGTCCACGACGGCCCCGGGCAGTCCGGCGATCTTCCCGAGTCCGGACGACGGCGCCTTGGCGCCCGCCATCGCGTACAGCTGACCGGCGATCAGCACCAGGCCGATTCCGGCCAGCATGCCCTCGACGACCGAGACCGAGATGGCCCGGAAGTAGCGGCCCAGTTTCAGGGCGCCCATGGCGAGCTGGAGGACGCCAGCGGCGAGGACGATCACTCCGAGGGCGGGCAGGCCGAACTCCTGCACCGCCTCGAAGACCAGCACGGTCAGTCCGGCCGCCGGACCGGACACCTGGAGGGAGCTGCCTCGCAGCAGACCGGTGACGAGGCCGCCGACGATGCCGGTGACGAGCCCCAGCTCGGCCGGCACGCCGGAGGCCACGGCCACGCCCACGCACAGCGGCAGCGCGACCAGGAAGACGACGAGCGAGGCGGCGAAGTCCTGCTTGAGGTGGGGGAACCGGGATATTCGCCCGGCGGGCTGCTGGTCCGTCGCGGCGCTCACAGGGCCTCGAAACCGTCGGTGTCGACACGGTGCTCGCGTACGGCACCGGTGTGCACCTCGTAGTACCAGCCGCGCACCCGCAGCCGGCCGTCGGCCAGCCGCTTCTCCACGCAGGGGTAGGAGCGCAGTCGCAGCAACTGGGCGAGTACATGGTTCTGCACCGCCCGCATGACCGTGGGGTCGTCGGGGTCGGCGGTCCCCGGTTCGTCCGCGGCGTGCGCGAGCCAGTCGCGAACGGCGGGGACGCCGTCGAGGTCGTCGCCGCGCACCAGCGCGCCGACGGCACCGCAGTGCGAGTGGCCGCAGACGACGACGTCCTGGACGCCGAGCACCTCCACGGCGTACTCGATGGTGGCCGCCTCGCCGGTGGGGCGGTCGGAGCCGTAGGGGGGAACGATGTTGCCCGCGGTGCGCAGCTCGAAGAGCTCGCCGGGGCGGGCGCCCGTGATCAGGGCGGGAACGACCCGCGAGTCGGAGCAGGTGATGAACAGGACCTGGGGGGACTGGCCGGCTGCGAGTTTGGCGAACTCCTCAGGGCGCTGTCCGAACGTACGGGCGTTGTCGATGAGGGGCTGCATGACGTGGTGACTCCTCCTGGCGCGCCGTGGGGGCGCGTCGGATGTGCAGGACACAGGACAGGTGGGGGACTGCTGTTCTGCTCTGCTCTCTCAGCAGCGGAAGACCTGGAGTGCCGCCGGAGAGTGGGCCGCCGAGGATCTCGACGAGCGGTGGTAGGGGTCGCCGGGCCGGGGCGGCTGATGCGCGGCCGCGGGATCCTGCGCCAGCAGCGCGCGCTCGGGCTCCTGGGGTGTGGAGGTGGCCGGCGCGGAGGTGGTGGCGCGGTGGCGATCGCGGGTGCGCAGCGGGTCGGCGGGGCCGCCGGAGCGGTCGCAGTCGCGGAACGTGACGACCTCGTCGCGCATTGCTTTGCCGGAGAGTTTGATTCCGGGCTGGGTCTTGGCCTCGACCTGACGCACCGTGTGCGCGTGTGCGAAGGATGACGTGGGCGCGAAGAACGGGAGCGCGAGCAGGACGGCGGCGAGGACCGAAAGGACGGTCCGGGTCGTCACACCTCGGAACATGCGCCCCCCTTCGGTCGGTTCGCGTTTCTAGTCCAGGCCAACGGTTGGTCAACCACTGGTCAAGAAACACGTTAACCCTGCAAGGTTGTTTGCAGGGTTAACTCGACGTTGCGAGATGAAGTGCGCCTCAAAAGGGAGGGATTCTTGGCGTGAACCGACTCTTGACCAGGCGGCCAAGATCGTTTATTGGGGCTCGACGAGCCGTTTGGCGTCGCGGGCCAGCGCGGTGAGCCGGGAGATCGCGCGGAAGTACTTCTTGCGGTAGCCGCCGTTCAGCATCTCCTCGCTGAACAGCCGGTCGAAGGGGAGCCCGGAGGCCAGGACCGGGACCTCGCGGTCGTAGAGCCGGTCGGCCAGGACCACCAGGCGCAGAGCCGTGGACTGGTCGGGCACCGCCCCCACGTCCGTGAGGCAGACCGCCTTCAGGCCATCCGTCAGCGCGCCGTAGCGGCTCGGGTGGACCTTGGCGAGGTGCTCCAGCAGATGCGGGAAGTCGTCGAGCGAGGCGCCCTCGGTGGCGTAGGCCGCCTTCGTCACCTGCTCGTCGGAGTACGGCGCCGGCGCGTCGGGCAGGCCGCGGTGGCGGTAGTCCTCGCCGTCGATGCGCAGCGCGCGGAAGTGCGCCGACAGGCCCTGGATCTCGCGCAGGAAGTCGGCGGACGCGAACCGGCCCTCGCCGAGCTTGCCCGGAAGCGTGTTGGAGGTGGCGGCGAGCGCGACGCCCGCCTCGACCAGTTTGCCGAGCAGCGTCGAGACGAGGACGGTGTCGCCCGGGTCGTCCAGCTCGAACTCGTCGATGCACAGCAGTCGGTGCCCGGAAAGGGTCCGCACCGTCTCCTGGAAGCCGAGGGCGCCGACCAGGTTGGTCAGCTCGACGAAGGTGCCGAAGGCCTTGAGGGCGGGCTCCGCCGGGGTGGCGTGCCACAGGGACGCCAGCAGGTGCGTCTTGCCGACGCCGTAGCCGCCGTCCAGGTAGACGCCGCGCGGCCCGGCGGGGACCTTGGGCGCCTTGGACCTGCCGAAGCCGAGGAATCCCCGCCTGGCGCCGTCGATGGCGTGCGCTCCGCCGAGTCCGGTCGCGAACCCCTCCAGGACGCCGACCGCCTCGGTCTGGCTGGGCTGGTTCGGATCCGGGATGTAGGTGCTGAAACGGACCGAGTCGAAGCGTGGCGGCGGCACCATCTCGGCGACCAGCCGGTCCGCGGGGACGTGCGGCTGGCGGGTGCAGAGGGACACCGGGGCCGCGTCGGCTATCGGGCTGAGGCCGGGGGCTGAGGAGGAGGACGACACGGTTCCCCATGCTACGGGGCGTGCCAGACTGCCTGGCATGCGACGGCTGTTCCCTGTGACCGACCAGACAGTGACGACCGACTCCGGCGGCAGGCCGCTCGGGGCCCCCGGCGAGGGCGGCGGCGAAGGGGGTGGAGCGGCCCAGGATCGCGAGTGGAGCCTCGACGAGCTCGCCGACGCCTACGCGTACCCCGAGCCCGGACCCGGTGAGCCGGGGCCCTGGCTGCGGGCCAACATGGTGTCCACGCTCGACGGCGCCGCCCAGCACGACGGGCGCTCCCAGCCCATCTCCACCGCCACCGACATGCGGATCTTCGGCACGCTGCGCGGGCTCGCGGACGTGGTGGTCGTGGGTGCGGAAACGGTACGTCTGGAGGGGTACCGTCCCGCACGCGCGCGTGCCGAGTTCGCGGCGCGGCGCGAGGCGGCCGGGCAGGGTCCCGCGCCGGCCGTCGCGGTGGTCACCGCGAGCCTCGACCTCGACTTCTCGCTCCCGCTCTTCACCTCGCCGCTGGTCCCCACCCTGATCCTGACCGGCGCCGCGGCGGCCCCCGACAGGGTCGCGGCCGCGGAGAAGGCGGGCGCGCGCGTGGTGATCGCCGGTGACGGCATGGGCGTCGAGCCGGACCGGGCCGTACGGGCGCTCGCCGAGCTCGGGCACACCCGGCTGCTGACGGAGGGCGGGCCCCGGCTGCTGGGCCAGTTCGTGGCCGCCGGAGTGCTCGACGAGCTCTGTCTGACCGTCTCCCCGATGCTCGCCGTCGGCGACGCGCAGCGGATCGCGGGCGGGCCGTCGGTCGCCGTTCCGCGGCGATTCGCACTGGTCTCCCTCCTGGAGGAGGAAGGTTTCCTGTTCAGTAGGTATCGACGGCCTTGATGCGGATAGGAGTTCGATGGTCACCGTCGGCCCGGAAAGGACGGAATCAACCGTTCCGTTTGGCGTCCGGCG
Organism: Streptomyces sp. NBC_00080; assembly: GCF_045041255.1. Classification (NCBI taxonomy): domain Bacteria; kingdom Bacillati; phylum Actinomycetota; class Actinomycetes; order Kitasatosporales; family Streptomycetaceae; genus Streptomyces; species Streptomyces sp. NBC_00080. The sequence continues at coordinate 2,406,332 of NZ_CP108235.1, read as the reverse complement.
GGCACACTGAATCTCGCAGTCCCCGTGCGCTCACGGGGAAGGATGGTTTCCGCAGGGCCGCCAACGGCCCACGGAGGAGAGAGGGCCACGGGGGTCCTCGAAGGAGAATGGGGCGCTGGTGTTCACAAGCGTTTTGATGATCGAGAAGGCCCTGACGTCCGCCGACGTGGAGTTCGTCAGCACCTTGCACGGGGACGAGCCGGTCACCTTCCAGGTGCTGCTCCAGCCGCGCGGCGACCAGGCGGACCGCTTGCTGCGGGCCATCGACGACGTGGCTCTCGGTGAACTGGACGAGGCCGCGCGGGAGGGCGACACGCCCGAGGGCGACGAGGCGAAGGGGTTCGGCGTACGGGCCCTGGAGGTGTCCTTGCAGGCTCTGCACGCGGCGGGCCACGACGCGGTCGGACGCCTCGTCGAGGATCATCCGCTGGACGCGCTGAAGTCCCTGGTGGCGGAGACGGGGGCGGACGAGGTGATCGTGCTGACCGACCCCCACTACGTCGAGGAGTTCTTCCACCGGGACTGGGCCTCCCGGGCGCGGCACAAGGTGGGAGTCCCGGTGCTGAAACTCTTCTCCCACAGCAAGGCCTGAGCAGACTCCGGCGAGGGGACTCCGGCGAGGGGCTCTTGTGATGGGACTCCTGTGATGGGTCGGTGCGGGTGCGGGTGCGGGTGCGCCGTGTCCGCTCGTGTCCGTGCCGCGTGGTCGTCCGTCGATACGGCCCGCGCCCCTGGGTGGGTGCGGTGAGCCTCGCGCAATAGGGTGGGGGCGCACCGAACCGTCGTAGCGCACCCTGGGAGAACACGCATGGCACCCGGCCTTCCTACCGCCATGGACCGACCGCACTTCATCGGCATCGGTGGGGCGGGGATGTCGGGGATCGCGAAGATCCTGGCTCAGCGCGGCGCGAAGGTGGCCGGCAGCGACGCCAAGGAGTCCGAGACCGCGGCGGCGCTGCGGGCGCTCGGGGCGACCGTGCACATCGGCCATGCCGCCGACCACCTGGCCGACGACGCCAGCTGTGTCGTCGTGTCGTCGGCGATCCGCGCGGACAACCCGGAGCTGGCCCGCGCGGCCGAGCTGGGGATCCCGGTGGTCCACCGCTCGGACGCGCTCGCCCGGCTGATGGACGGGACGCGCCCGATCGCCGTCGCGGGCACCCACGGCAAGACGACCACCACGTCGATGCTCGCGGTGTCGCTGTCCGAGCTGGGCCTCGACCCCTCGTACGCGATCGGCGGCGACCTGGACGCGCCCGGTTCCAACGCGCTGCACGGAGAAGGCGAGATCTTCGTCGCCGAGGCGGACGAATCGGACCGCAGCTTCCACAAGTACGCGCCCGAGGTCGCCATCGTCCTCAACGTCGAGCTGGACCACCACGCGAACTACGCCTCGATGGACGAGATCTACGCGTCCTTCGAGACCTTCGCCCAGAAGATCGTGCCCGGCGGCACCCTGGTGATCGCCGCCGACCACGAGGGCGCGCGGGAGCTGACCCGACGGGTCGAGGGCGTGCGGGTGGTGACGTACGGGGAGGCCGAGGACGCCGACGTGCGGGTGCTGTCCGTCGTCCCGCAGGGGCTGAAGAGCGAGGTGACCGTGCTGCTCGACGGGCAGCAGCTCACCTTCACGGTCTCCGTGCCCGGCCGCCACTACGCGCACAACGCCGTCGCCGCGCTGGCCGCGGGCGTCGCCCTGGGCGTCCCGGCCGCGGACCTGGCACCCGCCCTGGCCGCGTACACGGGCGTCAAGCGCCGGCTCCAGCTCAAGGGCGAGGAGGCGGGCGTCCAGGTCATCGACTCCTACGCCCACCACCCGACGGAGATGACGGCCGACCTGGAGGCGATGCGCGCGGCGGTCGGCGACGCACGCATCCTCGTCCTCTTCCAGCCGCACCTGTTCTCCAGGACCCAGGAACTCGGCACGGAGATGGGGCAGGCGCTGGCCCTCGCGGACGCGTCCGTCGTTCTCGACATCTACCCCGCGCGCGAGGACCCGATCCCGGGCGTGACGAGCGAGCTGATCATCGACGCGGCCCGGGCGGCGGGCGCGGACGTGACCGCCGTGCACGACAAGGAACTGGCACCGGGGGTCGTGGCGGGAATGGCGAAGGCGGGTGATCTCGTTCTCACCATGGGCGCGGGCGACGTGACGGACCTGGGCCCGCGCATTCTGGACCGTCTTTCCCAGTAAGGGGCTGAGGCTCATGTCGTACGACGTCGAAAAGCCGGACGAGCAGTGGCGGACGGAGCTGACCCCGGCCGAGTACGCCGTACTGCGGCAGGCCGCGACCGAGCCCGCGTTCACGGGTGAGTACACCGACACCAAGGCCGAGGGCGTCTACTCCTGTCGCGCCTGCGGTGCCGAACTGTTCACCTCGGAGACCAAGTTCGACTCCCACTGCGGCTGGCCGTCCTTCTTCGACCCGAAGGACACCGACGCCGTCGAGCTGATCGAGGACCGCTCGCACGGAATGCTGCGCACCGAGGTGCGGTGCGCCCGGTGCGGTTCGCACCTCGGACACGTGTTCGCGGGCGAGGGGTATGCGACTCCGACCGACCAGCGGTACTGCATCAACAGCATCTCGCTGCGGCTGGCGACGGACGGCGAGGGCTGACGGCAGGGGCTGACGGCGAGGGCTGACGGGGGCTGACGGCGAGGCGCCCGGACAGGGCGGCCGGGACAGGCGACGGGTCACAGCTGCTTCCGCTGGACCAGCGCCGAGAGCACCAGCATCCCGGGCAGCAGCGGCAGCCACACCGTCAGCACCCGGTAGCCGATGACCGTCGCGGTGGCGAGGGGCAGCGGGGTGCCGTAGCCGGCCAGGGTGAGGACCAGGGCCGCGTCGACCGGGCCGATACCGCCGGGTGCGGGGACGGCGCCTGCCGCGGTGCTCGCCGCGAGGAACGCGAAGAGCAACTGCGGCCAGGACAGGGGCAGGCCCAGCGCCGTTCCCACCGAGGCCACCACGCTCGCCTGGATCAGCGGAGCCGCGACCGCTCCGCCCCACAGGGGGAGGAAGCGGGCGGGGCGGGTGTGCAGATGCCGGGCATCGGTGAGGGCCGTACGGACGAAGTTCAGGGCGGGGCCGCGCAGCGGCCGGACGAGAACGAGCAGAGCCGCGGTCGCCGCGGGGGCCAGCAGAAGGCCCGCGGCGGCCAGGAGCAGCGTCCGTCCTTCCGGGAGAAGCCTGGCGGGGGGTATGGCGCTGGGCGCGGCGAGCAGGAAAATCAGCACAACGGGTGTCTTGGCCACGGCTCTGACCAGGGAGTACAGGGCGATCGAGGCGGTGGCACGGGGGAGGGCGACGCCCTGGCGTTGCAGGAAGCGGACCGTGACCGCGTGGGCGCCGATGCTCGCCGGCAGTATGTGGTTCGCGGCGCCCGCGGCGATCTGGGAGGCCACCAGCAGACCCGGTGGCAGCCGGTCCGGGATCGCGCCCTGGCGGACGCAGGCCGCGGCGACCGAGCCCAGATAGGTGAAGAGGAGCCCGACCAGCAGCCACCAGGGGTCGGCGGTGGCGAGCAGGGCGGTGCCGTCTCGCACGGCGTGCCAGTCGACCACCGCCCACACCGCGAGCAGCAGGATCGGCGACAGGGTGAGGGCCCGGCGGGTGGCGGTGGCGGCCCGGGGGCGGCGGCGGTCTTCCGCGAGCGGGGGCTGGGGCGGTGGCGGGGACGCGGGGTCGTCGAGGGGCAGCAGGGACACGGCGCACGTCGTCCTTCCGCGTCGTGACCGCGCGCGGCGGCGCGACGGATCGGGCCTGGGGAGGGGACGGGGAAGTCGTTCCCCTCCGGTGTGACGGTGCGGTGTCCGTAAGCCGACGGAGCGCGGGCCGAAGGGCGACCGCAGTGCGGTGATACGGGGTGCCGTGCGGCTGGTGCCGTGAGGCGAGGTGCTGTGAGGCGAGGTGCTGTGAAGTGCCGTGAGGCGGGGGGAGATGCGGTGAGACTGTGGGATTTCTGCCCGTACCCCCCGGGGTTCATCCCGGGCACGCCCTGAGGTTCACCGGCCCGCAGTACGGGCGGCCCTCTCGGCGCGTGCCGGCCGGTCGCCTACGGGGGTGGGAGAAGTTGTTTCCGCGGCACCGAAAGAGCAGCTCAGCTCAACTCTGCGGAAACCAGCCGACTCCCGCGCCAGACCTCTCCACAACGGGTGATCGTTGCGGTTGCGGTTGCGGTTGCGGTTGCGGTTGCGGTTGCGGTTGCGGTTGCGGTTGCGGTTGCGGTTGCGGTTGCGGTTGCGGTTGCCGCTGACGCGGCGCCGTGCCGTGCCGTGCCGTGCGCAGAGCCTCCCGGATCACCGATCCTTCGCGTTACCGCGTTACCGCGTTACCGCGTTACCGCGTTACCGCGTTACCGCGTCACCGGTCTACGGCGCCCCGCCCGGCCGTGACCGGCCCTCTCGGCAGCGTCACCGTGAACACCGTGACCCCCTCCACGTCGCCCAGCTCCAGCGTGCCCCCGTGCGCCCGGCTCAGGGACCGGGCGACCGACAGGCCGAGGCCGCTGCCGCCGCGGTCGCGGCTGCGGGCCTTGTCGACGCGGTAGAACCGGTCGAAGACGCGGTCGCGGTCGCCCGGCGGGATACCGGGGCCCTTGTCGGTGACGTGGACGCGTGCCGTGTCCGCTGAGACGGCGATCTCGACGCGGACCGCGGTGCCGGCCGGGGTGTGCACGGCCGCGTTGGTGAGGAGGTTGTCCAGGACCTGGCGGATGCGGTGCGGGTCCATCCGCAGGGGTACGGCGACCGGGCCGGGGGACACCGTCAGCGGATGGCCGGGGTGGCTCGCGCGGAACGCGTCGGCCGCCTGCTCGACCAGCTCCACCAGGTCGGCGCTTTCCATCCGCAGGGGCGTCTCCACCTCGGCCGCGTCCAGGCGGGCGAGCAGCAGGAGATCGTCGAGGAGGAAGCCCATCCGGGCGGCCTCGGCACGCAGCCGGGCCAGGTGCTTGTCACGTTCCTCGGGCGCGTTGGCGGGTGCGTACTGGAAAAGGTCCGCGTAACCGCGTACCGACATCAGGGGCGTGCGCAGTTCGTGCGAGGCGTCGGCGACGAAGCGGCGCAGGCGCTGTTCGGCTTCCGCCCGCACGGCGAGGGAGTCGTCGATGTGCTGCAACATCGTGTTGAAGGCGGTGCGCAGCTCCTCGACCTCCGGACCGCCGCCGGGGGCGTCCGCGCGCAGATGCAGCCGGGACGCCGACTCGGTCAGGTCGTGCGAGGCGATGCCGTGCGCGGTGTGCGCCATGTCGCTCAACGGTTTCAGACCGTGTTTCAGCATCCGCCGGCCGAACACCACGAGCGCCAGCAGGGCGAGGCCGAAGGCGACCGCCTGCATCGTGATCAGCTGGCGTACGGTGCCGTCGATGTCCTCCGTCGGCGCGGCACTGACCAGCACGACCCCGGGCGAGACCTCGCAGGCGCGCAGCAGGTAGGTGCCCTCGCCGTCGATCCGTACCGTGCGGGTGGCGTCGGCGTCGACGTCCTCCATCCGCCGGGCCAGGGCGGTGAGTGCCGTGGTGTCCGAGGGCACGTCCGCGGGCCTGCGCAGCACGGCCGACCCCGCAGTGACGTCGTACACGGCCGTGTACCAGCCGTAGTACGGCTTGCGTTCCACGATGCCGTGCGCCTTGGCGTCCTTGGACTGCACGACCTGGACCAGCTTGATCTGGTCGCGCAGCTGATGATTGAGGTAGTCCCGCATGTACATGGTCAGCGTGGTGCCGACCGCCGCGAACACGACCAGCGACAGCGCGCCCAGGCCGAGCGCCAGCCGGGTGCCGAGCCGTAGTCTGCGATACGCGTGCCGGAAGCGGCCGATCACTCGGCCGCCTGCCGTATCACGTACCCGAAACCGCGTACCGTCTGGATCAGCGGGTCGTCGCCCGTCGTGTCGAGTTTGCGGCGCAGTCGGCTGACGACCAGTTCGACGACGTTGGAACGGCCGCCGAAACCGTATTCCCACACATGGTCGAGGATCTGCGCCTTGGTGAGCACGGTCGGCGACTTCCGCATCAGGTAGCGCAGCACCTCGTACTCGGTGGGGGTGAGCGTCAGCAGTTTTCCGCCGCGCCGGACCTCCCGGGTGTCCTCGTCCATGGTGAGGTCCGACACCCGCAGCACGGAGCGCTGGACACCGGGACCGGCGCTGCGCCGCAGCACGGTCCGCAGCCGGGCCATCAGCTCCTCCACGGCAAACGGTTTCACCAGATAGTCGTCCCCGCCCCGGGTCAGCCCCGCGACCCGGTCGGCGACCCCGTCGCGTGCCGTCAGGAACACCACCGGCACCATCGTCCCGCTGTGCCGCAGCCGGTCGAGCACGCCGAAGCCGTCGATGTCGGGCAGCATCAGGTCGAGCACCACGATGTCGGGGTGGAAGTCGGCGGCGCGGCGAAGCGCCTCCGCACCCGAGTTCGCGGTGACCGCGTCCCAGCCTTCGTAGCGGGCGACCGTCGCCACGAGATCGGCGATCGGCGGGTCGTCGTCCACGACGAGGAGTCGTACTTTGTCCACCTGCTCATAGTGCGCCACACACCCCGCAGCGCCAGACCCGCGTCTCCTGTGTGCGTGAATCGATAAGATCTTGAAAGTTGTACGACAGGAAAACGACAGCGAAGCACGGACAAGCTCTGTGTTCTGAGGACCCGATCTAGGAGTTTCCGTCCGTGACGACCGTCCAATCGCCTCCCGTACCCCCCACGGCGATACGTCCCAAAGTAGTGGCCCGCACCGGCCTGTACGCCGTGCTTGCCGCGAACGCGGCCGTCGTGACCCTCTTCGCCGTCCAGGCGGGCTTCGCCTCCAACGCACTCGTCGTGATCGGCCGATTCGCCGGCCTGTACAGCGCCCTGCTGATGGCTTTCCAGCTGCTGCTGGTGGCCCGGCTGCCCTGGCTCGACCGCCGCATCGGCATGGACCGGCTGACCAACTGGCACCGCTGGACCGGTTTCAGCCTGTTGTGGACGCTGGTCGGTCATGTGGTGTTCATCACCTTCGGCTACGCCGAATCCTCGTTGATGAACCCGGTGAGCCAGCTCGTCGACCTGGCCGAGACCGTCGATGGCGTGCTGCGCGCCGCCGTCGCGATGGTGCTGATCCTGGTCGTCGGAGGCGTCTCCGGCCGCTGGGCCCGGCGGCGCCTCGCCTACGAGACCTGGCACTTCACCCACCTGTACACGTACGTCGCCGTGGTGCTGGCCTTCACGCACCAGGTCGCGGTCGGGACGACCTTCACCGCGTCGTCCGCCGCCACGGCGTACTGGTACGCGGTGTGGGGCGTCGCTCTCGGCTCGGTGCTGCTCGGCCGGGTGGTCCTGCCGCTGTGGCGGAACTGGCGCCACCAGCTGCGCGTCGAGGCCGTCGTTCCCGAGGCCGACAACGTCGTAAGCGTTTACATCACCGGTCGTGACCTGGACCGGCTGCCCGCCCGGGCCGGTCAGTTCTTCCTGTGGCGGTTCCTGACCAAGGACCGCTGGTGGCAGGCGAACCCCTTCTCCCTGTCTGCCGCCCCCGACGGCACCAGGTTGCGCCTCACCGCGAAGGCGGCCGGCGACGGCTCCGCCGGACTGCGCCATCTCAAGCCCGGCACCCGTGTCTTCGCCGAGGGCCCCTACGGCGCCTTCACCGCCATGCACCGCACCCGGCCCGAGGCCCTGCTCATCGCCGGCGGTGTCGGCGTCACCCCGATCCGGGCGCTCCTCGAGGAGATCGAAGGGCACGCGGTGGTCATCTACCGCGTGGCCGGCGAGCGGGACGCCGTGCTCTACGACGAGCTGCACGAACTCGCCGTGGCCAAGGGGGCCGAGCTGCACCTGGTCACCGGGCCGCCGGTGCCGGACCGACTGGCGTCGCGTGAACTCGCCGCGCTCGTACCGGACATCGCGGAGCGGGACGTCTTCCTGTGCGGGCCGCCGCCGATGATGAACGCGGTCCTCGGCACCCTGCGCGAGCTGGACGTGCCCAAGCCGCAGATCCACTTCGAACGCTTCAGCCTGGCGGGATGAGAGACATCGTGAAGCGAGTAATCCCTGTTCTGGTCCTGTCCGTGGCGGGTCTGATCCCGGTCTGGCGCTACGAGCCGTCGACCGGTACGACATCCACCACCGAGGCCGCCTCGACGCCCTCCGGGTCCTCCTCCACGTCGTCCTCGGGCTCCTCGGGATCGACCACCTTCACCGGTACGACCGTGGCCACGGAGAAGGGCGACGTCCAGGTCCGGATCACCTACGACGGCGACAGGATCACGGCTGTGAAGATGCTGAAGCAGCCGAATCATCCGCAGACGACCGCGGCGGTGCCGAAGCTGATTGCGGAAACGCTTGCCGCGCAGAGTGCGGACATCGACACCGTTTCCGGCGCGACCCTCACGAGCGACGGCTACAAGGAGTCGCTCCAGGCCGCGATCGATGCGAAGGGCGCCTGACGTGCACCGCGTCGAACACGTCATGGGCCTTCCGGTCTCGCTGCGGGTCGATGACACCGGCGTCCCCGACGGGACCGGGGACGCCGTGTTCGCGTGGCTGCGCGAGGTCGACGCACGGTTCAGCCCGTTCAAGGCCGACAGCGAGGTCTCCCGGTACGGCCGGGGCGAGCTGTCGGCGGACGAGCTGAGCACCGACCTCGTGGAGGTGCTCGACATCTGCGAGCGGTACCGGGTGGCCACCGGCGGCGCCTTCGACGTCCGGCTGCCCGGCCGCGGCCTGGACCCCTGCGCGGTGGTCAAGGGCTGGTCCGTGCAGCGGGCGGCGGAACTGCTGACCGGGGCCGGACTGAGCCGGTTCTGCCTCAACGCCGGGGGCGACGTGGTCGTTGCCGGCGGTCCCTGGCGGGTCGGCGTACGGCATCCTGAGATCGCCGACCGGCTGTGCACCGTCCTCGACCTCACCGACGGAGCCGTCGCGACCTCCGCTCGCTACGAGCGCGGCGACCACATCCTCGACGGCCGCACCGGCCGGCCGGTGACCGGCCTCGACAGTCTCACCGTCGTGGCCCCGACCCTGACCGAGGCGGACACCGTCGCCACGGCCGCCTTCGCCTTGGGCGCGGACGGCGTCGAGTGGGCGGCCGCTCGGGACGGCTGCGAGGTGTACGCCGTTCTGCCCGGCGGACGCGTGTTGCGCACCGGCGGGTTCCCGACGGCGGGGGCGGCCGCCGCGTGAGCGTCGAGGCGGCGGCCCTGGGAGCGGCCCTGTGGCTGCTCGGCTGGGGTGCGACGGTCCTCGCCTGGACGTCGGGGCGGGGACGTCGGCCGCAGACGCGTCGTCAACGTCGCTGTCGCTGACCGGGTTGCTCCGGTTGCAGCTCGGCTTCGATGACAGCGCGCTCTGAAGCGGTTTCCCGAACGTTTCTGGGCATGCGGAAGGCGGGCCGCCGGTGGAACCGGCGGCCCGCCTCTTGGGTTCTGTTGTTCCGTGGTTCTCAGCCGACGTCCGACGCGTCCAGGCGGTAGAGACCGCTGTAGTCGGACACGGCTGTTCCGTTCGCCTTGACCCAGGTGGAGATCTCGGAGTTCGAGGAGCCCTGGCCGCTGTCGCCGACGACGATGTAGTGCAGCTTGCCCGCCTTCACGAGGCTCTTCAGCTTGGCCAGCGTCATCGCGTTGTCGCTGCCGGACCAGCCGCCCATCGAGATGACCGGCTCACCGGACTCCAGAATGATCGAGGAGGCCGTCTGGTCGGTGGCCACCGCGACCAGCCAGCTGGCGCCGTCCTGGTTCTTCTTCAGATACGTGATCATCGCGGACGACACCTGGGTACCGCCGCCCATGCCCCCGCCGGTGAGACCGTCGGTGCTGCCGGACTCGGTCGTACCCGACTCGGTCGAGCCGGACTCCGCGGTGCCGGACTCGGTCGTACCCGACTCCGTGGAGCCGCCGTCGTCCGTGGAGTCGCCGCTGTTCGACGGAGGTTGGCCCACTTCCTGACCGTCGCCCGAACCGCTGGGCGCGTCACCGGAGTTGGTTCCCGGTCCGCTGCCGGCCCCGCTGGGCCGCTGGCCGCCGCCACGGCTCATGCCCCCCATACCGCCGGTGCTCGGCCCGGCCGTCGGGTTGGTGCCGTTGGTGCTGGAGGTCGCGGCCGAGGCCGAGTAGGCGGCCGGGCCGGCGAGCAGCGCCACCACCGCCGCCAGTGCGGCGACGCCCATGAGCCGCTGCCGCTTCGTGAACCGGGCGACGAGCAGCCCGATCACCGAGGCCGCCCCGGCCACACCGGCGACGACCTCGGCGACCGTGTACAGCGTTCCGGAGCCGGAGACCCGCTGGAGGAGGACGACCGCCCACACCGAGCTCGCCGCCACCGCGGTCGGCAGCGCCCAGCCCATCCCCCGGTCTCGGCTTCGTTCGGCCGAGGGGACCTCCAGCGCCGTGGAGCCGTTGCGGAATGCGTTGTAGAGCATGACGCCACCCGCGCCGGTCAGGGCCGCGATACCGGGAGCCATGGCGGTGACGTAGTACGGGTGGAAGGTGCCCTCGGCGAGGGCGAAGGTCAGGTAATGCAGGACGAACCAGCCGCCCCACAGCATCAGCGCGGCACGCCTGGCGTCCGTACGGGGCGCCCGGCCGCGCAGGACGAGACCCGCCACCAGCGCGATCGCCGCGAAGGGGATCAGCCAGGAGATCTGGCCGCCCATGGTGTCGTTGAACATCCGGTACAGGCCCGCCTCGCCGCCGAAGCTGGCGCCGTTGCCCTGCGAGCCCACCGACGAACTCGCCCCGAAGATACGGCCGAAACCGTTGTAGCCGATGACGAGATCCCAGACCGTGTTGTCCGTGGAGCCGCCGATGTAGGGGCGGGACGAGGCCGGGATCAGATCGACGACCACCATCCACCAGGCACTGGAGACGATCAGTGCGACCGTGCCGACGGCAAGGTTGCGTATGCGCTTGCCCAGCGGGGCGTTCGCCGCCCACAGATACACCAGGAAGAACGCGGGCAGGACCACGTACGCCTGCATCATCTTCGTGTTGAACGCGAAACCGATGGCGACGCCCGACCACACCAGGGGCATCAGCCGGCCGGTGCGCACGGACTTCAGCAGTGCGGCCGCGCCCAGCAGCATCAGGAAGACGAGGATCGGGTCGGGGTTGGTGTCCCGGGTGATGGCGACCGTGATCGGGGTGAGCGTCAGCGCCAGCGCGGAGATCGTCCCCGCCACCGCGCCGAAGTCCCGCTTGACGAGCCGGTACAGAAGCGCGACGGAACCGGTTCCCACGGCGACCATCGGCAGCATCAACTGCCAGGTGCCGTACCCGAAGGCACGGGCGGACAGGCCCATCACCCACAGGGCGAACGGCGGTTTGTCGACCGTGATGAAGCTGCCCGCGTCCAGGGCGCCGAAGAAGAACGCCTTCCAGCTCTTGGTGCCGCTGTAGACGGCCGCGTCGTAGAAGGTGTTGCCGGTGATCGAGGAGAGGTTCCAGGCGTAGAGGGCGGTGGCCAGGACGAGGATCGCCCAGAGCGCCGGGCGGGCCCAGCGCGGGTCCTCGGGTGCGCCGGTGAACAGACGCCGGGCGCGGGAGGCGAGTCCGCCGTCGGCGGGCGGGGCCGGCCGGTGGCGGGCGCCGTCCGCACGGACGGGGGCGGGCGGCGGGGCGAGTGTCGTCATGACGCGTACTCCAGGTGGGTGTTCGCCCCGGTGGGCAGGACGGCGGCGGGGGTGGTCGTGCGCGCCGCCGGCACCTGGGGGGTACTCGTGCGGCGGGGTACGGCGGGGACGCGGGTACGGCCGTTGAGGGTGGAGCGGAGCATCCGGCCCATGCCCAAGAGGTCGTCGACGGCGGTGCGGACGATGTCGACCCGGCTGTCGGGGTCGTCGGTCCAGTCGACCGGCACCTCGTGGACGCGGAGCCCGTTGCGCTGGGCCAGGACCAGCAGTTCGGTGTCGAAGAACCAGGCGGTGTCCTCGATGTGCGGGGCGAGCGCGCGGAAGACGTCGGCGCGGACCGCCTTGAAGCCGCACTGCGCGTCCGAGAACCGGGCGCCGAGGCCGGCCTTGAGCAGGAGGTTGTAGGAGCGGGAGACGAACTCCCGCTTGGCGCCCCGGACCACGGCCGCCTGGCGGTGCAGCCGGCTGCCGACCGCGAGGTCGCTGTGACCGGACAGCAGCGGCGCGACCAGGGGGAGGAACGCCTCCAGGCCCGTCGACAGGTCCACGTCCATGTAGGCGACGACGTCCGCGCTGGAGCGGTTCCACACATGTTTCAGGGCGCGGCCCCGGCCCTTCTCCTCCAGGCGCATGGCGTGCACGTGCGGGAGCCGGAGCGTCAGGTCGGTCGCCGCGTACCAGGTGGCGTCCGTGCTGGCGTTGTCCGCGATCGTGATGCGGAACGGGAACGGGAAGGACTCTTCGAGGTGTGCGTGGAGACGGCCGATGCTGTCGGCGAGGACGTGTGCCTCGTTGTACACCGGCACCACGATCTCGACCGACCGCTGCCGGACGCCTCCCGCGTTCGTTTCGTTCATGGGCATGACGATCGGGGCCATGTCTGGGGGATCCCTGAGCCGGTCCTGAGGGAAGAGTGAGAATCAGCGAACTCACAGGTTGCGCACAGTGGAAACCCCTTTCACCCAGGTGCGGGTGGCGTGATCCACTGGCGGTATGAGCCTGACGAGCGAGGTCTTCCTGCTGGGGTACGACGGCGACCTCGACATCCTGACCGGGGAGCGGGACGGTCGGCCCGCCGGCATGGACCTGGCCGGGCCGGAGTCGTGGCGCAGGACGGTCTGGGGATCACGGGCCATCCGCCGGATCGGCGCCCGGTTCCTGCCGGCGATGGTGAGCGTGCACAACGGCGATGTGGTCGCTCCGGACGAGATACCCGCCTTCCTGGCGGAAATCGCTCTGGTACGCGCTTGCTCGGAGCGTCTCGCCGCCGAGACCCGCCCGCCCGACCGGACGGTCGAGAGCCACCGTCACCACATCTCCGGCCGGCTGGACGGCATCGAGGCGAGCGCGCGGTATGCGCAGGGGGCCGGTGGCGGGCTGCTGATCTGGTAAGCGGTCTAGACTCTCCCCGCAACGGCCCGAACTCGTATCGAGAGCGGGCAGAAATTGCCAGACCCGAAGGGTATTCGGCGCTTTGATACGGATAGATTCAGTCACCAAGCGATACCCGGACGGCACGGTGGCGGTCGACCGGCTCTCCCTCGACATCCCGGACCGTGCGATCACCGTCCTCGTCGGCCCCTCTGGCTGTGGCAAGACGACCACCCTGCGGATGATCAACCGGATGGTCGAGCCCAGCGAGGGCACGATCCTCATCGACGGCGTCGACAGCCGTCAGCAACCGGTCAACACACTGCGCCGGTCCATGGGTTACGTCATCCAGAACGCCGGGCTCTTCCAGCACCGGACGATCGTCGACAACATCGCCACCGTGCCCCGGATGCTCGGCTGGAGCAAGGACAAGGCCCGCGCGAGGGCACGCGAGCTGATGGAACGGGTCGGGCTCGACGCCTCGTTCGCCAAGCGCTATCCCTACCAGCTCTCCGGCGGCCAGCAGCAGCGCGTCGGCGTGGCCCGCGCACTCGCCGCCGATCCGCCGGTACTGCTCATGGACGAGCCGTTCTCCGCCGTCGACCCCGTGGTCCGCAAGGGCCTTCAGGACGAACTGCTGCGCATCCAGGCGGAGTTGGGCAAGACCATCGTCTTCGTCACGCATGACATCGACGAGGCCGTGAAGCTCGGCACGATGGTCGCGGTGCTGCGTACCGGCGGTCGGCTCGCCCAGTTCGCGCCGCCGGCCGAGCTGCTGTCCGACCCCGCCGACGCGTTCGTCGAGGACTTCCTCGGCGCCGACCGGGGCATCCGGCGCCTGTCGTTCTTCTCCTCCGCCGGACTGGAGCTGCTCACCACGCCGATCGTCGCGATCGACTCCACGGCCGAGCAGATCGCCGCACGGGGCGCGACCGACGCCCCCTACCTCCTCGTCACCGGCCTGGACGGCCGTCCGCTCGGCTGGAGCGAGCCCGGCGCGCTGACGGCCGGACGGGTCGACGCCGACCGACTGCTGCCGTACGGGCGGCCGTTCGTCGTCGAGCGGGACTCGCTGCGCGCGGCCCTCGACTGTGCGGTCCTGTCGCCCACCGGCTGGGCGGTCGCCGTGGACGCCGAGGGCCGGGCCGCCGGAGTCGTCTCCCAGGCCGCCATCGGCGAGGCCATCCGCGGCGCCCACGCGGCAGGCCGTGCGGAGCAGCCGTCGCCCGAGGAGACCGCCCAGAAGGTCATCCGGTGAACCGCTTCTTCGACATCCCCAGCGACCTCCAGCACGACTGGTTCGGCCTCATCGGGCTCCATCTGCGCGAGGCCCTGCTGCCGGTGCTGGGCGGGCTGTTGCTCGCGCTCCCGCTGGCCCAGCTGTGTGTGCGGCTGCGCTGGCTGTACCCGCCCGTGCTGTGGGTGACGACCGTGCTCTACGCCATCCCGTCCCTGGCCTTCTTCGTCGTCCTCATCGACTACACCGGGCAGACCGAACTGACGGTGATGATCCCGCTCACCATCTACAGCCTGGTGGTGCTCGTCCCGGCGATCGTCGACGGCGTCCGTTCGGTCCCGCAGGAGACCCTCGCCGCCGCGACCGCCATGGGCTTCGGACCCGTACGCCGTTACATCCAGGTCCAGTTGCCGATCGCGGTGCCGGCCATCATCGCCGGACTTCGGGTGGCCACCGTGTCCAGCATCAGCCTCGTCAGCGTCGGCATGCTGATCGGCAACCAGGGCGCGCTCGGCAACCTGCTGCACGACGCGCAGATCTACAACCGGCCCGAACTCGCCTGGAACTCCGTGATCACCAGTGCGGCTCTGGCGGTGCTCGCGGACGCCCTGCTGGTCGTCGTACGCATCCTGCTCACCCCCTGGATGCCGAGCGGCGCGCGCGGCGGAAAGTCCAGGACCGCCGGGGTCCGGCCCGATCCGGCCGTGCCCGCCCTGGAGGACGCAGCCCGGTGAACGTCATCAATTTCGTCAACGCCTTCTTCGGCGACAGCGCACACTGGCACGGTTACGACGGAATCCCCACCCGTGTGTGGGAACACGTCCAGTACTCCCTGGAAGCCCTTGCTCTCGCCGCCGCGATCGGGCTGCCGATCGGCCTGATAACCGGTCACTACGGGCGGGGCGGAAACGTCCTTTCTCTTGTTGCCACCGCCGGCCGGGCGCTGCCCACCTTCGGCCTGCTGGTGGTGACGACCATCGTGCTCGGGTTCGGCATGCTGCCCGTGATGATCCCGCTGGTCGTCCTCGCCGTCCCGCCGATCCTGGTCACCACCTACGAGGCGGTGCGCTCCGTCGATCCGTCCCCCGTGGACGCCGCGCGGGGCATGGGCATGGGGGAGGCCGGCATCCTGTTGCGCGTCGAACTGCCCGTCGCGCTCCCGCTGATCTTCGGAGGTCTGCGTTCGGCGGCCATCCAGATCGTCTCGACGGCCACCATCGCCGCGTACGTCAGCCTCGGTGGCCTAGGCCGCTACATCGTCGACGGTCTCTACCAGCACGACTACGAGAAGGTGGTGGGCGGCGCCACCCTGGTCGCGGGCATGGCACTCGCGACGCTCGCGGTGTTCTGGGCGGCGGCGAAGGTGACGGTCTCGCCGGGCGTGCGCAGGAGCAACTAGGACAGGTCCTCGCCCCGGGGTGGCCGTACGGCGATCGCGTCGACCTCGAACAGCATGCCCGGCAGGGCGAGCGAGGCCACCCCGCTCAGGGTCTGCGCAGGCAGCCGCTCGCCGAAGCGGGCGTGCAGGGCCTTGCCCAGGACCTCGAGCCTGCCGGGGTCGTGGTCGACGATGAACGTGCCCAACCGCACGACGTGGCGGAGCCCGAGACCCACCCCGGCCAGCGCCGCCTCCAGCCGGTCGAAGGCCAGTTCCACCTGAGCGGCGAAGTCGCCGGGCACGGGAGCCCCCGACGCGTCCGAGGCGTACTGGCCCGCGAGGAAGACCGGTTCGCCGGCCGCCGACACGGCATGGCTGTAGCCGAAGGGTGCGGGGTCGTGCAGGGCGGGCGGGTTGGTGATCGTACGGTCGTCGCGGCTGTGGCTCTGGCTGTTGCTGACGCTCTGGCTCATGACGGAAACAACTGCGGTGCGGGGGAAGGTCATTCCCTCGCACCGCAGTTCTGGCCCGGTCGCCCCGCCTTCGCTGTTTCCGAAGGTTCCGGTTGTCTCCAACCGGTTCCAGCCGTTCCAGCCGATCCCACCATTTCTGGCTGTTTCTGGCTGCTCCTGGCTGTTTCTGGCTGTTTCCAGTCGATTCCGGCGTTCCGGCCGCCCAGTGTGCCGTCAGCCGCCCGACCGGGCCAGCGCCTGTTCCAGCACGACCAGCAGGGCGTCGCGTACCGAGCCGCGCTCGCGCGCGTCGAACACGAGCAGCGGGACGCCTTCGGACACGTCGAGGGCCCAGCGGACCTCGTCCAGCGTGTGCGCGATCTGGCCGTCGAAAGCGTTTACGGCAACGGCGAACGGGATCTGCTTGTGTTCGAAGTAGTCGACTGCGGCGTAACAGTCGTCGAGACGGCGGGTGTCCACGATGACGAGCCCGCCGACCGCGCCCTCCACGATGTCGTCCCACATGAACCCGAACCGCTCCTGCCCGGGAGTGCCGAACAGATACAGCTTCAGCGTCGGGTCGATGGTGATGCAGCCGAAGTCCATCGCGACCGTGGTGGTGGTCTTGCGCGGGGTGTGGCTGAGGTCGTCCACCCCCGCCGCGACCTCGGTGATGGCCGCCTCGGTGGTCAGCGGCTCGATCTCGGAGATCGAGCCGACGGCGGTGGTCTTGCCCACGCCGAAGCCGCCCGCGATCACCAGTTTCACCGGCAGCGGCGGCCGTACGGCGGCCTGGCCGGCCGAGGTGCGGACCAGCGGTTCAGTCGGTGTCACGGAGTACCCCCCGGGAGTCGGGGATGGCCCGCAGGCCATCGATAACCCTGCGCAGAACGGATGCGTCGTGGGTGACGCCGGAGTCGGGCACGTGCACCGACAACTGCCCCGCCGTCCGGAGGTCCTCGGCGAGGACCCGCACCACGTTCAGGTGCAGCCGCAGCCTGGCCGCGATCTCCGCGATGGACTGCGGGACGCGGCAGGCGGCGACGATGTCGTGCTGTTCGAAGGAGAGCCGGTCGAGCGCGTCGAGCCCGCCGGTGGTGGCCACCAGCTGGGTCTCCACGGGCATCGTCCGGCCGGACGACGCCTCGCCCGCGCCGCCCGCGACCCGGCCGGCGGTGACCAGGAAGGGCCGGACGGCGGGTGCGGGGCCGACGGGGGCGACGCCGTCCTCGCCGGCCCCGCGCGGTGTGCGGCCGTCCGCCATCGGTGTTCGCTCTCTCTACGGTGGCACGCGCTCAGCGCGTACGCGTGGCGCCGACGCTGTTCTTCAGTTCCAGGACGAGCTGTGGGCTGAGCGCCGTGCCGGCGCGGTTGGCGAACACCGTCATCTCGTAGGCGATGTTGCCCAACTTGGCCTCCTTGTCGGTGACCACGCCGAGCACGGCGCCGCTGCCGATCGCGGAGACCAGGACATGGCCGCCCTCCAGGTCGATGATGACCTTGTTCAGGCCGCCCAGGCCGTAGTTGCCGGAGGCGCCCGCGGCCAGGCTGGTGATGCCCGAGACGATCGCGGCCAGCCGTTCGGAGTCGGCGTGCTCGCGCAGCTCCGACACCGCGATCAGCAGTCCGTCGGAGGACACCGCGATGGCGTCCACGACCCCCGCGGTCTCGGTGGCGAAACGGTTGAGCAGCCAGGTGAAGTCGGCTGCGGCGGCCCGCAGGTCGGTCGGCTTGGCGTCTCCGGCGGGAGTCTCACCTGTCGACGTGCTCACTGCTCGGCTCCTTCCGGAAGGTGGTTCTGGTGGTGCGTGGTGTCCCGGCCGGTGATCGGGTCATCGATCGGCTCGGTCCGGCCGGACGCGTCGGACGGCTCTGTCCGGTCGGTCGGGTCGGTCGAAACGTCGGGACGGTGGTCGTGCCGGCGGTCGTTCCGGCGGTCCATCGGGTCTTCGGTGGTAGGGGTGAGGGGGCGGGGGTCGGCGGGGCGAGGGTGTTCGCCGGTGTCCCGGTGGGCGCGGGCCACGGCCGCCTCGAACTCCTCCAGTGAATCGCGCACGGCGTCCGCGTCGGCGGGGCGGGCGGCCTGCCGCGCGGCCTGTTGGGCGGCGGCCTCGGCGGTCGTCCGCAGCGTCGCCCCGCGCACCCGTCGACGGAGCGGACGGGAGCCGTCGGGACCGACGGCGAACGCGTCGGCGCCGGCCAGGGGGGAAGCGGGGAGGGGACCGGCGGGGCCGGCGGCGCGGTCGAGCGGGGAAGGTTCGGCGCCACGGTCGGCGGCGACGTGCTCCGTCCTGCGGCCGGAGTCGCCGGGGCCGTCCGTGCCGCGGGCGGGGCCGCTCCCGGGGCCGGACGGATGGGCGTGCGGCGCGGGCTCCGCCGTACGGGCGGCGGTCCGGGACTCGGTCGCGTGGCCGTGGGACGACTCCGCCGGGCCGGCGGGGGTCGTGCGCTCCGCCGTACGGGCGTGGTCCCCGGGTCCGTCCTGCGCGCGGGCGTGCAGCGTCGCCTCGGCCGTGCGGGGCGCCGGGATCCCGATGCCGGCCGGGTAGGCGCGGGTCGTGGGCTCGGCCGTGGTGTCCGGCTCGGCCCCGGTGGTGGCCGGAGCCTCGGACGGTGCGGGATCGGCGAGGGGTGCCGGCTTCGCCGTACGGGCGGAGACGCCGGTTCCCACGGCACGGTCGGAGGAAGCGGTTACGTCGGCGTTCCGGGGGGAAGCGGACCCGGTTCCGGTCGCAAGGCTGGAGGAACCGGTTTCCGCCGGACCGGTCGCGACAGCGGTTTCGTCGGTTTCGGCGGAAGTGCCTGTCACCGTCGAGGCGGTGGCGACGGCGGCGTCGGTGTCGCGCGTCGGGTCGTCGGTGCCGGCCACCGGAGTGAGCGGGGCCTCGTCCTCTCGTTCGCCCGGGGACGGGTCACGGCGGGGGACCCGGCGCGGGAGCGCGGTCGGATCGTCCTCGTTCGTGGCCCAGGACGGAACCGTGGACGGGATCGAGGACGACGGCGAGGGTCCGGCCGCGGGGGCCGACGGGGCGGCGAGCGCCGCAGTGGCCGGGGAAGTGCCGGTGTGCGCGGGCCTGCCCACCGGGCCCAGTTCGCTCATCGTCAGGAGCAGCGTCGACGGGATCATCACCTCGGCCGTCACGCCGCCGCCCGGGGTGCGGGAGAGGGTGACGTCGACGTCCCAGCGGCGGGCCAGCGCGCCGACCACGAACAGACCGAGCACCTTCGTCGGGACGACGTCGAGGCGTTCGCGGCGCACGAGGCGGGAGTTCTCCTCGGCGAGGCGTTCGGCGCTCATGCCCAGGCCGTGGTCGGCGACGGTGATCGAGGCGCCGTCGGCGTCGGAGCCGACCACCACCTCGACGGGGCTGCCCTCGGGTGAGAACGACACGGCGTTCTCCAGGAGTTCGGCGATCATCAGAGTGAGGTCGCCGATGATGTCGGGCTTCACCAGGGCCTCGGTCGCGGCACGCAGCTGAACCCGCTGGAAGCCCTCGATCTGGCCCAGCGCGGCGCGTACGACGTTGGTGAGCTCGGTCGGTCCGGCGTCCAGGACGGTCTCGCGGATGCCGGCCAGCAGCATCAGGCTGTCGGCGTTGCGGCGCAGTCGGACCGCGATGTGGTCGATGGAGTAGAGGCGTTCGAGCAGCGCCGGGTCGGTCTCACCACGCTCCACCGCGTCGATCAGTGCAAGTTGACGGGTCGTCAGGTTGCTGACGCGGCGCCCGACGTTGCCGAACATCTCGGCGACGTTGCGTCGGCTGAGCACCTGGCGTTCCAGCAGCGCGGCCGCGGTGGTCTGCACGTTGTTGAAGGCCTCGGCGAGTTCGCCGATCTCGTCGTCCGCGGTGACCGGCAGCTCACGCAGCCGCGGGGGTCCGGATTCCTCGGCGTCGTCGTCGGCGACGCGGGCGAGTTCGCGGCCCGCGACGTCGGCGACCTCCTGGGCGGCTCCCGTGAGCGCAAGCACCGGGCGGACCACGGAGCGGCGTACCAGGATGGAGAAGGTGATCCACAGGGCGAAGCTGAGCAGCGCCAGGCTCAGCAGCAGGCCCGCGCGCCACTGGGCGCTGGAGGCGGTGTCGTCGGCCCGGTCGGCGATCTGGTCGATGAGCGAGGCGGTGATCTTCAGCCGGGTGCGTGCCTGGGCGCTGTAGTCGGGGTAGGAGGCGATGGCCGCCCGGAACGCCGTACGGATGTCGGCCTTGGACTCCGCCTGCAACGCGCTGGGGTCCACGGCGAGTTCGGCGTAGTGCTGGCCGATCGAAGCCTGCGAGGAGTTGTGCTCGATGCCGCCGAACTCTTCGTTCTGCGTCTCGCTGGCGAATCGCTCGAACCGCTCGGCCTGGTAGGTGAACAGCTCGTAGGAGCCGACCGCGCCGGTGAACTCGATGAGCGCGTTGCTGTCACCGGTCCGGGCGGAGAACACGCCCGTCTCGAAGGCGCCGTGCGCGGCGTCGGCGCGCAGCAGCGAGTCGAGGAGGTTGCCGGTGAAGGTCGTCGCGAGGTCGGAGTTGCGGTCCAGGCCCAGGCCGTCGATGAGGCCGTCGGCCGCACCCGAGTACGCCGGGTCGATGTTGTCGGCGGGCAGGTAGCCCTGCTCGATGGTGGCCCGCAGGCCGGCCAGGCCCTGGACCTCCTTCAGCGCCTGCACCTCGGTGTCCGGCAGCCGGTCGCCGAAGGCGTCGACCACCTTGTGCACCTGCGCGTCCACCGCGGCCTGGGCCTGCCGGTAGCCGTCGGTGGAGGGAGTGCCGCCGTCGAACGACGCCTCGTGCCGCACGGAGAGCAGGATCGCCTGCTGGTGCTCGTCCTGCAGATCGGCGACGAGCTGGGCGACCTGGGCACTGTCACGCACCAGTTGGGCGGCGTCCTCGGCGCGGTTGGACTCCTGCACCAGGTCGACGATGAGGTATGTCAGCAGCAGCGCGATCACCGTCAGCGGGATACCGACGAGTACGTTCAGCTTGCGCTGGAAGGGCCACCGATCGGCGAATCCCCGCAGACCCCGGCGTGCGGACGTGGGTGCCGAGGATGCCGACCGGGCGGACGCGTCCACCTCTTTCGTGGACACCGGGCCTCCTTCAAGGGGGTGCTGCTCGCGTGCAAGGGGCGTGTGCGTGCGTGCCGACTTTCTGCACACACGTGTCCGAATATGAATGATACGGAAGCGGCCCCCGTACACCGCTGTGGCCGACGCCGACTGCTGTGGCGGACGCCAACTCCGGCGAGACTATCGCCTATTCGAACGGTCGAGCGCGTCGCCCTACGTCAAGAATCGATTACGAAGCGGTGAACCGGAGCCGTTCAGGGGCCTTCAAAGGGGTACACAGGTGATCTACCGATCCGGTCGCAAGTGATCACGGATCGAAGCCAATCGGTAACCCGGCTGCTCTTGACTGATCAAGAAGCGGGTGGATTGGATCAGGCCAGAGTGTGTGAGTTCTCATCAACCCCCCAGCTCGGAACGGGAACCGTGACTACCAACGCCCACAGCAGCAGGTCCCTCAGGAACCACCCAGGTGCGGCGGCCGTCGCCCTCGCGGCGGCGACGGTCCTGCTGGCGGGATGCTCCTCGTCCGACGACACCTCCGACCCGCTCGCCGGCGACAAGGCGGCCGGCGACACCGTGGTCGTCGGCTCCAACAACTTCGCCGAGAGCATCCTGATCGCCGACATCTACGGCGAGGCCCTGAAGGCCAAGGGCATCAAGGTGTCCTACAAGCCCAACATCGGCAGCCGTGAGACCACGTACGGTCTGCTCAAGAACGGTTCCATCACGGTCCTGCCGGAGTACAACGGCTCGCTGCTGGCCTACCTGGACGCGAAGGCCGAGCAGACCTCGCTCGCGACCGTGAACGCCGCGGCGAAGGCCAAGCTCGACTCCAAGCTGACGCTGCTGGAGTCGTCGCCGGCCGAGGACAAGGACTCCGTCACGGTCAACGCGGCGACCGCGAAGAAGTACAACCTCACCGCGACCTCCACGCTCGCCGACCTCAAGGACATCGCGCCGGACCTGGTCCTCGGCGGCTCGCCCGAGTTCCAGACCCGCCAGCAGGGCATCCTCGGCCTGGAGTCGGTGTACGGGCTGAAGTTCAAGTCCTTCAAGGCCCTCGACGCGGGCGGTCCGCTGACCCAGGCCGCGCTGAAGAAGAACACCGTGCAGGCCGCGGACATCTTCACCACGGACCCGACCATCACCAAGGAGAAGTTCGTCGTCCTCCAGGACCCGGAGAACCTCTTCGGATTCGCGAACGTGACCCCGCTGGTCTACAAGAGCGGGCTCTCCCAGGAGGGCATCGACGCGCTCAACGCCGTCTCCGCCAAGCTCGACACGAAGGCCCTGCTCGACCTGGACTCCCAGGTGCAGCTGGAGAGCAAGGACCCGCTGGACGTCGCCAAGGCCTGGCTGAAGTCGGCCGGTCTCGGCTGAGGTTCCACCGGATCACGTGAACCGTTGGAAACAACAGCAAACGGACAGGCCCGGGTTTCTCCGCACCGCGGGGGCGCCCGGACCGTCCTGGACGGAACCGCCCTCACCGTCGGCGAGCTGATCGCGCTCGTCGACGGTGCGGCCGTGCCCACGGTGGCTCCCGAGGCCCGTGAGCGAGCCGCCCTCGCCTGGCGCACGGCGCAGGCGCTCGCCGCCGCCGGACGGCTGTACGGCCGCGGCACCGGCGTCGGCGCACAGCGCTCGGTGCCGGTCGACGAGGGCGACGAGGCCGCGCACGGCCTGCGCCTGCTGCGCAGCCACGCGGGCGGAGCGGGTGCTCTGCTCCCCGCTCGCCAGGTCCGCGCCATGCTCGCGGTGCGGGCCAACCAACTCCTGGCCGGCGGCTCCGGTATCCAGCCCGCACTCATCGATGCCCTCGTCGACGCCCTCCGTCTCGGCGTCCACCCGGCGATCAACGAGTACGGCGGTGTCGGCACCGGTGACTTGACCGCGCTCGCCCAGACCGGCTTGACGCTGATCGGTGAACGGCCTTGGTTGTGCGACGAGTTGGCCGAGTCGGAGAAATCCCTTGGGTCGGACGACGAGCCGACCGGCCGGACGGAGGGCGCCGACCCGGGCGGCGAGTCCACCGCCGCGGCGACGAAGCTTGCACCCGACGACCCGCCGGACGCGGTCGCGGGACCCGCACCAGGTGAGATGTCGGCCGCGGGGGCGCAACGCGCACCGGGTGGGGTGTCGGCCGCGGGTGCGGAACGTGCACCGGGTGGGGTGTCGGTCGCAGGGCCACAACGCGCATCGGGCGTGGTGGCGGGTGCGGGCGCGGGCGCGGAACGTGAATCGGGTGGTGTGTCGGCCCGTCCGGCGAAGGTGCGGCCATCGCGGGCCGGTCTGGGCATCCCGTCGAGCGGGCCTGGGCCCGGGGCCGAGCCGGAGTCCGGGCCGGAGTCCGGGCCGGAGCCCGGGCCGGAGCCCGGGGCCGGGCCGAACACGGAGTGGGCCGGCCCGTCACCGAGGGCGGGATCGGTCCCAGCCGCAGCCTCAGCCCCAGCAGTTGGCGGTGCCGGTGCCGGTGGCGAGCTCGCCGCAGCTGCTCGGTGCGCCGTCGCGCCCGCAGTTCAGCTCGTCACTCTGCCCGGACCTGCCGCCGAAACCGTCTACGTCCCCGTTTCCGCCTCGGTGACGACAGTCGCCCCCGTCCCCGCTGCCACCACCACCAGCTCCACCGGGCTCCCGGCCCCGGTCGTCCTTCAGCCCGGTGACGCGCTTGCCCTGCTCAGCAGCAACGCCCTCGCGTTGGGACAGGCCGCGCTCGCCCAGCGCGAGCTGGACGTGTTGCTGCGGGCCACGCATGCCGTCGCCGCCCTTTCCCTCGCCGCGGTGTCCGGGTCGCCGGAGGCGTACGCCGCGCCCGTGCACGCCCTGCGGCCCTATCCCGGCGCGGCCCGTGCTGCCGGTGAGGTGCGGCGGCTGCTCGGTCTGCCCGACCGGCCGCCGCGCCGCCAGGGCCGGCGTATCCAGGACCCCTTCGGGTTCCGCGCCTTCCCGCAGGCGCACGGCTGCGCCCTGGACGCCTCCGAGCGACTTCGGGAAGTCATCGAGGTGGAGCTCAACTGCCCCTCGGAGAACCCCCTCATGGATCCTGACGGCACCACGGCCTACCACCACGGTGGCTTCTTCGCCGCGCCCCTGGGCCTCGCCCTGGACGCCGCGAACCTCGCCCTGCTGCAGACCGCACAGCTCTCCGCCGCTCGCCTGACGGCGCTCGGCGATTCCGGGCTCACCGGCCTGCCCCCCTTCCTCGGCGGGGGACCCGCGACCAGCTCGGGCACGATGATCCTGGAGTACACCGCCAACTCCGCTCTGGCAGAACTGCGTTCGAGCACGACTCCCGCATCGGCCGGCCACGCCGTCCTGTCGCGAGGTCTGGAGGAGGCCGCCAGCTTCGCCGGACAGGCCGCCCGCCAGACCTCGCGGGCAACGGACGCCTACACCACCGTCCTCGCGTGTGAACTGGTCGTCTCCGTAAGGGCTTTGAGGATGCGCCCGGTCCAGGCCGAGTCGCTTCCGGCGCCGGTCGCGGTTCTCGCCGCGGCGACGGGCGTTCTGCCCGCGGGCACGGAAGACCGTCCGCTGACCGGTGATGTGGCGGCGGCGGCCGAACTGCTGCCCCAGCTGGCCGAGTTGTGAGCCGGTCGACCAGGAGACGGCCGGCTCCGGTGACGGTCCTTGTTCAGTAACCCACGTAGAACGTCGCGTCCTGCTTTTCGGTGGCCGTCGAGACCGGGTCGATGCGCAGTACGTAGTTCGCGTGCCGGATGTAGCGCGTCGGGTTGTTGTAGGAGCGGAACGACGCCCATCCGGAGTCCGCCAGGCCCGCCGTACGGTAGAAGGTCGCGTCACCGGCGAACGCCGATGTGCCGTCGTTGACGTCGAGTTGGAGCTGGTAGTTGTAGTGCCGCAGGTACCGGGTCGGGTAGTTCACCGATTGGAAGGAGACCCCGGTGCTGTCGGCCAGGCCGGGGACGAGTTTCCACTGCGAATCGGTGTACAGGTCGAAGGGGTACGTGTCGATGCGGCCGACGTAGTTGGCGTGCCGGACGTAACGGTCCGGGTAGTTGTAGGACTTGAGCCGGTTCCAGGCCGGGGCGCCCCACTTGGCGACGAGGTTGCTGTACTGCGTGCTGGTGATCGTTGTGACGCCGCAGTGCTTGGAGTTCACCGGCTGGGTGTACGTCTTCTGGTCAAGCGCGTTCCAGGTGCCCGCCGAGAGGTCGGTGGACTGCCAGGCGTAGAAGACGCCGTTGGGCGTGTAGGTGTCCCCCCAGAGCCACCAGGTGCTGGAGGTAAGCGACTTGACGAGGGTCGGCGCCTCGGTGCCGCCGTGGGCCACCCCGGTGTTGAAGACCGTGAAGCTGCCGGGGTCGAGGGAGCTGGACCGTGCGCCGACCAGCGTCTGGTCCTTCTTGAAGTAGAGGTAGTTGACGCCGTTCACCCCTACGGCCATGTCGCCGTCGATCACGTCGTAGCCGGGGTCGAAGAAGACCTGGGGGGCGGAGGCGGTGACGAAGTCGGTGGTGTAGTTGACCATGATCACGTTGTGGCCGCTGCTGTTCACGGCGGAGTAGATGAGCGCGTACTGTCCCCGGCCCGCGTCCCAGAACGCCTCCGGGGCCCAGCTGTGGGTGTTCATGTCGTGCAGCTTCAGCCGGTGGTAGCCGGTGAAGGTGCGCAGGTCGGTCGAGTTCCACACGTGCACGTACTGGCTGACGTAACTCCAGTCGGTGCCCTTGAGGTCGGTGGCGATCACCACGTAGGTGCCGTCCTGCTTGCGCAGGATGAACGGGTCGCGCAGCCCCAGCGCTCCCTCGGTGGGGGTGACCACGGGGTTGTTCTGGTTCAGCGGCATCCACTGCAGCCCGTCCGTACTGACGGCGAGGTGGAGGCCGTAGTCGGTGCCGGCGCCGAGGCTGGTCGATTCGGTGAAGTAGCTCATCACGTAGGCCGAGTCGGCCGCGTGGGCGGACGGTACGCCGAGGGTGAGAGCCAGCGGGACGGAGGCGGCCGCGCCCAGGACGAGGCGGCGGGAGGGGTTGGGGGTCATATGCGCTCCAGGGATGCGGGGTGCCCTTTGATGCCGACCTGGTTCGAAATGTCGAACAAGGTTCGGTGAGTCGGTCAGAAAGTAGGGGTGTGCGGGGAACAGGTCAATCACTGGGACACGCTTGGCGGTTTCCCGCCTTCTACCTGTGGGTGGCCCACGGAAAATGCGGCGATCTTGTCGCCGGTCCGGGCTACTCTCGGCGACCGTGAACAGGAGACGGCAGAAGAAACTGACGAAGCGTCTGTTGTCGGCGGTGATGTTCGAGGGCGGTGCTCAGGTCGACCTGCTGCTGCGGGCCGGCGCGGACCCCTCGGCCGCCGATGTCGACGGAACAACTCCGTTGTACGCGGCTTGCGTTCAGGGAAACGCCGACGTCGCGCGCCGGCTGCTCGGGGCCGGTGCGCCGCCCGACGCCGAGAGCGCGGGCCTGGGGGCCGAGGGAACCCCGTTGTGTGCGGCGGCCTGTTGGGGCCACCTCGACGCGGTCCGCACCCTGCTCGCCCACGGCGCCGACCCCAACCGGCGCGAGGACCACGGCACCGGCCTGACCCCACTCGAGTGGGCGACCGCGGGACCGCATCCGGAAACGGTTGCCGTACTGCGCGCCGCGGGAGCCCACTGACGGACGGAGTCCCGGATACCCGCAGGCCTGGCGGCCCAGCGGTCGCGAATTGGGCGGCTGAGGCAGCTCGGGTGTCTCGGGCGTCTCTGGAGTCTTGGGAGTCTTGGGAGTCGATCAGTGTGCCGGGCTCGGCTGGAGCGTGACGTCCTCGATCAGCCGGTCGATCAGAGCGATCAGCACGTCCCGGCACGAGTCACGCTCCCGCGCGTCGCACAGCAACACGGGAACATGTGCCGGCAACGCCAGCGACTCCTTGATCTCCTCCGTCGGATACGGGTGCAACCCGTGGAAACCGTTTACCGCAACGACGAACGGGATGCCCCGGCGCTCGAAGAAGTCGATCGCGGCGAAGCTGGACTCCGGCCTCCGCACATCGATGAGCACCACCGCCCCCAGGGCACCGATGGCCAGGTCGTTCCACATGAACCAGAACCGCTGCTGCCCGGGCGTGCCGAACAGGTACAGCACCAGGTCGTCGCCGATGGTGATCCGCCCGAAGTCCAGGGCCACGGTGGTGGACCGCTTCTCCTCGATGCCCTTGAGATCGTCCACCTCCAGCCCGGCTACGGTCAGCGGCTCCTCCGTGCGCAACGGCGTGATCTCGCTGACCGCCCCGACCATGGTGGTCTTTCCGACGCCGAAACCCCCGGCGATGAGGATCTTCACCGTGTCGGGTGCCGCGGCCGCCTTGGGGCTGAGGGCGGTGGGAGCGGTGGAATCAGATCCGGCCAAGGCCGTCCCTCACTTTCTCCAGCAGATCGAGATCCGGGGTGCCGGTGACGGAACGGGGCGGCCGGGCCGTGATCAGGCCCGCCTCCAGCAGGTCGCAGAGCATGATGACGACCACGCTCACCGGCAGGTCGAGATGGGCCGCGAGTTCCGCCACGGCGAGCGGCCGGGCGCACAGCCGCAGGATCCGGGTGTGTTCCGGCTGCGGCCGCGTGGCCCGCTCGGGCGGCGGGTCGACCGCGGTCACCGTCGTGATGAGGGTGAAGTCGGCACGGCTGGGCCGGGTCCGGCCACCGGTGAGGGTGAACGGCCTGACGAGTCTGCCCGCTTCGTCGCCTCCGCTCACCTCACCCGCCGTTGGTGCGCACGGCGGGACCGACATGGGCCCGCGGCGCCGCGCTGAGGTGCTCGCCGATCTTCTTCACCAGCATGTTCATCTGGTACGCCACCACGCCCACGTCCGCGTTCTTGCCCGCGAGTACGACGAGATGGGCTCCCGGGCCGGCCGAGGTCAGGATCAGGTAGCTGTTGGCCATCTCGATGAGTGCCTGGCGCACCGGACCGCCCCGGAAATCCATGCTGACGCCCTTGCTGAGACTCATCAGGCCGGACGCGGTGGCCGCGAGCCGTTCGGCGTCCTCGCGCGGGAAACCGGTGGACTTGCTCACCACCAGCCCGTCCTCGGAGAGCACGACGGCCTGGTTCACGTCGGCGACCCGGTCCACGAGACCGGTGAGGAGCTGGTCGAGCTGGGTGTTCGTGCCGGGGATGGAGCGTGTCATCGCGAAGTCCTTCATGAGCGGTCGGCGGGCGGTGTCGGGGTCTGGGAGGTGCTCGCGGCGGTGACCGGCGGGCCGGGGGCCTCCTCGGTGGATGTTTCCTGCGGTTCGTCGGACCACAGGTCGGCGTCGGCGTGTGCTCGCAGCGTGCCTCGCTGGAAACCGGCGAGGGAAGAGGCCGCGCGCTCCGCGGTGAAGTCGTCCGGGTAATCGTCTTCCTCGACGGCCGCGGCGGACGTGGAGTCCTCGCGCAACTCGGTGGCGAGGCTGGTCTGCGGGACCCTGCGGGGCAACGGGGTGAGACCTTCGGGCCGCGCCGCCGCACCCGGCGTCCGGGCCGTGGTGGGCGCCACCCCGCCCGCCCGGAGGCCCCCACGCCCCGCGACGTCCGGGGCACCGGGCCCGGAGGTGGACGCGCCGGCCGGAGCCGTCACGCCCTCCGTCGTCAGGGGCGAGTGGTCTGTCGAGGACGAGTGGTCTGTCGGGGACGCCGTGCCCGTCGGGGACGCGACGTCCGTCGAGGACGGGGAGTCGGTCGGGTCGGGCGAGTCCGGCGCAGGGCCCGCCGAGGCCGGTCGGCTCAGTGCCGGGTCCCACCCACTGGCCGACGAGGCCGACGAGCCGGCAGTCGCGACGGGGGCGCCCCTTGTCGGGAGGGCCGACGAGGCCGGTGCGGTGCCCGGCCGGCTGTGCTCCCGCGCCGCGTCCCGGGTGGCCCGCGCAGGTGACGGGAGTTCCGTGTCCGGGGCGGGGGATCCGGCGGTCGCCGGCTCGCTCGATTCCTCCGCGGCCGGGGCCGACGGACCGGGAGCCTCGCGGACCACGATGTCGTGCGGGACCAGCACGATCGCCGTGGTCCCGCCGTACGGTGACGAGCGCAGGGTGACGGCGATCCCGTGCCGGGTCGCCAGCTGGGCGACCACGAACATGCCCAGCCGCAGGTCGTCGGCGAGCGCCACCACGTCGAACTGGGGCGGGACCGCCAACTGCGCGTTGAACGAGGCGTAGTCCTCCTCCGACATGCCGAGGCCGCGGTCCTCGACCTCGATCGCCAAGCCCCTGGCCACCAGCGCGGCCCGTACGCCGACGGGGCTGGGGGCCGGCGAGTAGGACGTCGCGTTGTCGATCAGCTCGGCGAGCAGATGGATCACGTCCGCCACGGCGGGTGGCGCGATGTACACGTCCTCCTCGGTGTGCACCTCGGCCCGCCGGTACTCGGCGACCTCCCCGACGGCGCTGCGCAGGATGTCGATCAGCGCCACCGGCTCCGTCCAGCTGCGCCCCGGCCGGCCGCCGCTGATGATGACGAGGTTCTCCTCGTAGCGTCGCAACTGGCTCGCGGTGGAGTCCAGTTCGTAGAGCCCGTTGAGGACGTCCGGGTCCTGGTGCCGCCGCTCCAGTGCGTCGAGTTTGCTGAGCTGGAGGTTGACCAGGTTCTGGCTCTGCCGGGCGATCCCCAGGATGACCTTCTGGAAACCGCGCCGGGTGTCGGCGAGTTCGACCGCGGTGTGCACGGCGGTGCGCTGCGCGGTGTTGAACGCCGCGGCCACCTGGCCGAGTTCGTCGCCGCCGTAGTCCAGCGGAGGGGTCGCCGAGTCCACGTCGACCGTCTCGCCCCGGTCCAGCCGGGCCACGACGTCCGGGAGCCGTTCGTGCGCGAGGCTCAGCGTGGCCATCCGCAGCCCGTGCAGCCGCCGGGACAGCGAGCGGGTGATACGCCAGGACATGCCGACGCACAGCAGCAGGGCGACGAGACCGCCGGCGCTGAGCGAGGCGGCCGTGATGAGCAGCTCGCGCGCCTCGTCCGCACTGTGCTGGAGCAGTGCCGTGGTCTGCAGCCGGATCAGCCCCGAGTACTGGTCGGAGACCTCGATGAGCGCGGCACGCCATTGCTTCTGCACGTCCGGCAACGCGATGTCACCGTTTTCGCCCTGTTTCGCGCGGGCCGCGAGCACCTTGTCCTCCACGGACTCCAGGATCTGCCACTGGTAGCTCGTCAGGATCTTCTCGGTCTGCGCCTTCGCGGTGCCGGTGAGCGAGGGGACGATCTGGTCCTGCACGAGCCAGCGCCGGGTGTTCACCAACTGGGCGAACTCCGCCCACGTCTTGTCGTCCATCCGCTGTCGGGGCCCGGCGAGCGTGAGCTGGAGGTCCTCCTCGGAGACCAGTTCGGCCGCGTGCTCCAGGGCGATGAGCGGTCCGGCCTGCGAGGTGAGGTCGCCGTCGTCGACCCGGGACAGCTCCTGGAAGGCGTGGATCTGGTCGTCGATGATCGACGTGTACTGGTCCAGTGCCTGGGCGGCGGTGATGTCGACGGGATCGTCCACCTGACCCCGGTAGTACTCCAGGCTGCCCACGGAGGCGACGACCGAGTACATCCGGTCCCTGACGCGGTCGGACGCCTGCTGGATGTCGTCCGACCGGGCGACGAGCTTGGCGACCGCCGCGTCCGTCTTCTCGCGCTGCGCCTCCAGCGCGGCCCGGGAGCCGGCGGGCCGCGAGGCCAGCCACACGGCGGACAGGCTGCGCTCCTGCTGGAGCATGAGCGTCGCCTCGGTGCCCATGGCTCCGGTCGACCGGCTCAGTTCGGTCTGCGCGCGCAGTCGCAGCCCCTCCGCGAACATCTGGGTCGTCGTCACACCCCACATGGCGGCGAGGGTGACGCTGGGCACCAGGGCCAGCAGGATCAGCGAGAGACGTATGGAGCCGAGACGTCGGCGCCGGGCACCTGTCCGTGGAGACATAGTCGTCCTAGAGCGATCAGCGGGGGGAGGGGGAGGAGAGCCGGGGGAAAGGGGGAACGGTCCGGTCAGCGGGTGCCGGCGGCGGCGAAACGGGCGACTTCGGCGACGTTGGTCTTCGTGACGAAGGCCGGGCCCGTCAGTACGGGCGAGACGCCGCCGCCGCTGAGGTTGCCGTTGGTCTTGTAGAGCCAGAGCCCGTCGACAGCCAAGTAACCCTGGAGGTAGGGCTGTTGGTCCACCGCGAACTGAACGCTGCCGTCGCGGACGGCCGTGACGAGGTCCTTGTTGAGGTCGAAGGTGGCGACCTTTGCCTTGCTGCCGGCCTTCCCGGTCGCCTGCACCGCTGCAAGGGCGAACTGCGCACCGTTGGCGATGACTTCGTCGATGTCGGGTTCCTGCCGCAGTCGTGCCGCCACGGAGGCGGTCATGGCGTCCATGTCCGTTCCGTCGACGTAGAGCATCTCGGTCTCGCCGGTGAACGTCTTCTTCACGCCCGCGCAGCGCGCCTCCAGGGCGACGTTGCCCCGCTCGTGGATGACGCAGAGGGCGTGCTTGGCGCCGAGGCCGTCGAGTTTGTCGCCGACGGCGCGGCCCGCGACGCTCTCGTCCTGGCCGAAGTACTCCAGAAGTCCCGCGGAACGCCAGGCGTCGATCCCCGAGTTGAGTCCTACCACGGGTATGCCGGCCGCCTTGGCCCGGGCCACCGGACTCTTCATGGCCTGCGGTTTGGCGAGGGTCACCGCGATGCCGTCGACCCGGTCGCTGATCGCGTCCCGCACCAGCTCGGCCTGTCCGGCGGCGTCGGGGTCGCTGGCGTAGGTCAGGTCGACGCCGTCCTTGGCGGCCGCGGCTTCGGCGCCCTTGCGTACCAGCTCCCAGAAGTCGTCGCCCTCGGCGCCGTGGGTGACCAGGGTGATCTTGATGCGGTCGGCCGAGCCGCCGGCCGCGTCCGTGTCCGAACCGGACGACGTGGTGCCGGAGCAGCCGGTCAGCAGGAGGAGGCAGCAGGCCGCGGCCAGCGCGGTGAGGCGTACGGATCCGAGGGGAACGGGAGCGGAGGGAGCGGGGAGGGGAGTGTTCATGGGGGGCTGCACCTCGCTGTGCGGCAGAGCAGGGAGGACGGGGCGAGCGCCGCCGGAGCGAGGGGGTGTGCACCGGCGAGAGGCATTCGTTGGCTCGGAGCCAACCGTGTGTGACCGCTGGCAGTCAAGTGAGCAACCACATGGGGTGAGGCGCTGCTGCCGCATTGTGATCCGGAACGGTGCGGCGAGGACCGAAGGGAGCATATCCGCAGCTGAATTGACTGATCGTCAATCAGCGGTCGTGGCTGAGGGCTTGTGGGCCACCGCCCCGTACATCGCGATGTCCGCGTCGCGGACGACCTCCGTGCCGCTGCCGTCGGGACGCCAGTGGTGGACCTGGACGATCCCCGGGTCGACCAGGTCGAGGCCGCTGAAGAACTCCGCCGCCTCCGCCCCGGTACGCAGCCGCATCGGCATACCGCGGGCCGCGTATTCGCGGGCGACGCGGCCGACCTCCTCGGGCGCGAAGTCAGCGGTACCGATGGACATCGCCAGGTAACTGCCCGGGGGCAACGGGTTGGCCGTCGTCGTCCTCGTGATGTTCGGCTCGAAGAAGCTGCCGGACCCGGCACGGGCGCTCGGTCGGTCGATGCGGATCCTCAAGGCCGAGGCGACGAAGGACGATGCGGGGCGGCCGGAGCGCGGCACGGCACCGCCGTCGCGAACGGCACGGCGCACACCACGGGAACCGCCGTCGCGAACGGCACGGTGAACGCACGGCGGACCCGGCGCAGACGGTGACCGCCCCGGCAGGGCCTTCCGCGACGGCAAGCTGAAGGCCTCGAAGGGCCTGAAGTCCCCGAACGCTCCGAAGGCCGCAGGGCCGCAGGGCCGCAGGGCCGCAGGGCCGCAGGGCCGCAGGGCCGCAGGGCCGCAAGCCCGCTGGGTCGCAGGGCCCGCGAAGGCCGCTCAGGCCGCGAAGGTCGGTCCAGCCCTCGTGGGCTGGCGCAGGCACTGACGGACGCGCGCACGGACGCCGCCCCCCGGGGTCCTCCTCCGGTCCTCCTGGCGCCTCTCCCCGCTCTCCTGGTCGCCTCGTGCGCCTGGATCCTCCTCGCCTCTCCTAGTCCTCCTCGCTCTCCTCCGCTTCTTCTTCCTCTCCCTCGAAGAAGTCATCGATCTCGTCGACCACTTCGGCCGCCACCATGCCGCCGACGAACCCTGTGCCCAGTCCTGCCGCGCCCGCGGCGACCGCCGTGCCCAGGCCGGGGCCGGAGCCGTGGACGGCGAGGTGCTCGGCGTGCGGTGCGGAGTGGACGTAAGCCTGCGCGCCGTACGCCTCCCGGTGCTCGGTCAGTCTGCGGATCCAGCCGTCGACCTCGCTGTTCCAGTCGAGGACGGGTACGTCCTCGTGGCGCACGGTGAAGCGGGTCAGCGCGTCATGGCCGGGGGTGAGCGGGCCGCCTCGCTTGTCGGCCTCCAGCACGACCTCCAGGCCGGACGTGGTGGTGAGGAAGGTCAGCTCGATCTCGGTCACCGCGTGCGCGTACCGCGGGGGCGGGGTGAGCTCGATCTCCTGGTGGAACGGCAGCCGTTGACCCGTGCCCCCGATGCGGCCGTGCTCCAGGTCGGCGGAGCGGAAGCCGAAGCCGAGTCGTCCGAGCGCTTCGAGGACCGCCTCCTGCACGGGGAGGGGACGGACGACGAGGGGGTCGAGATCGCCCCGGTCGCGGGCGTCGGCCACCGCGAGCTCGGTGCGCACGCCCAGGAGGACGCCCAGCGGCTGCCCGTACAGCTCGGTCACCGGCGTCTCCCAGGGCACCGTGACCGAGAACGGCACACTGCGTTCCTCGTCCGCAGCGAGCCGGAAGCCCCCGCCGACGACATACCGTTCGAAGGCGACGGTGCCCTCGCTCTCGCCTTCCTCGCGCTCATCCTCGACGCGTGCCAGCAGCTCCAGGCCGATCTCCTCGATCTCCACGGCCGCGCCGCCGCCCCGCAGCCGGACCTGACCCGACAGTGCCCCACCGGGCAGTACCGCCTCGCCGTCGAGCACCGTGTCCACCGAGGGGCCGCCTACGCCGATCGCCCCGAGCAGCCGTTTGAACACCATGCCGCTGTCGCTCCTTCACGCCGAACCCATTGCCTCGAACCCATTGCAGTGATCTTCCGCTGAACTCGTCGCGACGGCAAAGAAGTTCCCAAGTCACCTGTTCGAATGACGTGCGGTGGCGGGGTGACGAAACCGGCGAGGCCGGGCGCGGCCTGCTGTGCGCAGGTCGTCCCGGCCTCGCCGGTTGAAGTGACGTACGGCCGTGAGTCACGTCCGCGCGTCAGGTCCGCGAAGGTCCGTGGGTCAGGCGGGCTTCCCCGCTCCGGGCAGCGGGCCGTCCTGCCGGACCGACTCGGCCGTCCGTTCCGCCTGCGTCTCCTTGCGCCGCTGCCGGCGGCTCTGGCGCGGTTCCTGGTCGGGCAGCCAGCCGAAGGACAGGCTGCTGCCCACGGCACCCATCAGAAGGCCGACGACGAAGCCGCCGATGTTGGAGGTGAGCCAGGTGCCCAGGGAGAGCAGGATGGCGATGATCGAGTAGAACAGCCGCTGGGTCGGGTTGAAGAGGATCAGCAGACCGCAGACCACCATCAGGGTGGGCAGGAGGTAACCCGCCAGGCCCTGCATACCCACATGAAGGATCACCGGGAGCGGCGCCTTCATGGTCACGAGTATCTCGGCGCCGCCCAGGACGAGCAGCACGCCGCCCGCGAAGGGCCGGTGGCCTCTCCACTCCCGGAAGCGGTCCCGCCACTGGGTGAAGGTCATTACTTGCAGCCCTCGCTGGAGAAGCTCATCTTCAGGCCGGGAAGCTTGAAGACGGCCGCGGTGGCCGCGTAGTTGTGCTGGTACAGGTTCTTGATGACGACCGTGTCGGCCTGCTGGCCGTAGACCCCCGCGGGCCCCTGGATCGGGACCTTGTCGAAGGTGCTGGAGTCGCGGCCGATCTCGATGTTGTTGAACTCGGCGTCGCCCGAGATCTCGTCGGAGTCGATGGCCAGGTTCTTCACGCTCACCGGGGTGGATCCGCCGCCGGCCCTGAGGATGAGCTGGATGCCGCCCAGGTCGACGCTCTGGCACATGTTGGTGATCTTGCCGTTCTTCACGACCGAGGTGACGACCAGGACCTGGCCGCCGGTGTCGCCCTGGTTGGGGCTGTTCTCGATCATGTTGTCCAGGCCGCCGAACTGGGCGAAGCCTTCACCGTCGAGCCGGTCGGCGGTGACGACGAAGGGCATCCCGGAGATCGCGAACTGGACGCCCAGGGCGCCCTGCGCGGTGAGGACCGCGAGCCCCGCGGCGATGAAGGTGGCGGGCACCGCCATGACGGCGGCCCGGCGCAGCCGGACCCGGCCGCGTCTCGCTGCGGAACCGCTTTCGGGGTTCTCGGGGGTGTGGTCGGCGGACGAATTGACGTCCGGGGACGAGGCCATGTCTGCTCCCATGCACTTGGTCATGCGGGTTGGGCTTCAGTGGCACGTTGTCCTGGCGCGGACAGCGGCTGCCGCGCACGCCCCCTCGCGACTCCCGGAAACCGCAAGGGCTTTCTGGTTACGCAGCAGTAGCCGACGAGGAAGTTACCGATGGTTACACCGGCCGGTCAAGGGAGATGTGGAAAAAGAGTGTTCATTATGTGCCGCCCGCGGACCGCATGCCGCGAGGGTCTTCCGCATATATCTGTCGGGCCATCAACTTTGTTTCAGGGTATTGACGTTGACTGACCATCAGGTCTACAACTCTCCCTGGCTCAGCCGGGATCCGTGGCGCCGGATCCGCAGCGCGGCGACACCGCCGCGCTCCCGGACGCTTTCAGCCAGTACGGGCCACTCGGTCCCGAGCTCGATCCCTTCACGGCACCGGTACGGCCGCTTCCCCCCGGCGGGCCGCGACCGGTCGCCCCTCCCCGCCCGGCCCGGCCGGAGTCACTCGCCAGTGCCTCCGACCGGTCACCGGCCGGCCGCCGTTGCCGGTCCGTCACGTACGGAGAAGGCGTCACGGGCCGGCGGCGGACGCCGATCGGCGTCTCCCTTCTGTTGCGACCAGCGACGCGCCGGTTCACCCCCCACCAGCCAGTCCCCCCCAATGAAGCCCCACTTGAGAAAGAGGCACCCGCATGCTGCGCTCCCGCTCCCTCCTCGCCCTCGCAGGTACTGTCGCCGCCCTCTCGCTCACCGCCGTCACCCCGGCCTCCGCGGCCGGCGCGGTGCTGACGACCGCCAACGGCGACGTCGCCGTCGGTGACGTCCTCAACGCCTCGCTCGCCAGCGGCACGACCGCCACGCTGTACTCCAGCGCGACCGGCACCAGCGGCGTCTCCTGTGCCACGTCCGGGTTCAGCGCCACCGTCACCGACAACCCCACCGCGCCCGGCACCGCAACCGAGTCGCTCACCGCGCACACCTTCGGCAACTGCACCGCGAACGTCGTCGGCGTGCTCGGCGTCACCAGCATCACGGTCAACAACCTGTCCTACACCACGAGCGTCTCCTCCGACGGCACCGTCACCGTGACCCCGCCGAGCGGCTCCACCATCCAGACCACGGTCGTGCTGCGCACCCTGCTGGGCAGCATCAACTGCGTCTACCAGGCGCCCAGCCTGACCGGCGCGGCGAGCAACGCCGACAACAGCATCACCTTCACCAGCCAGCAGTTCACCAAGTCGTCCGGCTCGTCGCTCTGCTTCGCCAACGGCTACTTCACCGCCAAGTACGCCCCGGTGACCGACGCGGGCGCGGCCGTCACCGTCAACTGAACAGCGTCACCCACAACTGAACACCGTCCGCGCGACTGATCGGCCGACGCGCAACCTGGCTCCGTGCAAACGGGGTTCAGCGTCGACGCAGACGCACGACGAGGGCGGCGCCGCCGGTGAGCACCAACACCGCCGCGGCGCCGCCCGCCAGCATGGGTGCGGACGGCCCGGAGCCGGCCCCGGTCGTGGACGCCACCGGGGTGCTCTCGGGACTGGCCGCGGCGGCCTGCGCGGGTGCGGCGCCGGTCGCGGTCGCCACCGACGGAGCGGCGGACGGTGAACTCGGGGCCGTGCCGGCGGACGCCGAGGGCGTGGCCGAAGCGGACGCCCTCGTCGTCGGGCTGCTCTCCGGCTTGGTTTGTGAAACCGCTTCCGGGAACACCACGTCCGAGCACGAGTAGTAGGTGTCCGGCGTGCTGCTGTTCTGCCAGATCGTGTAGAGCATCTGGCGACCCGTCCGGTCGGCGGGCAGCTTCGCGGTGAGGTGGTAGGCGCCGTCCGTCAGCGCCGGATCCTTGACCTCGGCGAAGGGCTTCGTCGGCAGGTCGGACCAGGTGAGCGGCTTCGAGGGGTCGTACCCCGGCTTCGTCAGATACAGCCTGAACGTGCCGGTGTGCGCGATCGTCGAGGCGTACGTCATGCGCAGCGTCCCGCCCGGCGTGAGCCGGGTCGACGGCCAGTCGGCGCGGGCGAGGTCGAGCCCCCTGTACGCGGACAGGCCGCCGCTGCACAACTGCCCGTCGGGAATGGTCTGCCGGTCTCGGCCGTTCACGTTCGCCACCCGCAGGTTGTCCCACGCGGCGAAAGAGGTGCCGCCTGCGTCGACGGCAGCCCGGCAGGCCGCGGTCCTCGCGTCGGCTCCGCCTTCGGGGGAGCAGGCGAACACCCGGCTGACCGGATTCGTGGGGGCGCCGTGCGCCTGAGCCGGTCCGGCGGCCCACAGGCCCAGCAGGAGCGGGCTCACGGCGGCGGTCGCCAGGGCTGCGGTGCGATGTGCGGTCGTGCGGGGCATCGGGGACGTCTCCTCGGCCGGCGCGGGAACGGTCTGCTGTCAGTACGGGAATCCGGTCCGGCGCGTTCAGTGCGTCGTCCGGTGGCTGTCGTGCCGTACGGACACGATCAAATCGGGCGCTCGTTGACCGATCTGGCTTGACGAGGGTTGGTTTTTGGCCGGATCGAGGGTTTCCCCTGTATCCGGATGACTGATCCTTTGCCTATCGTTCCTGCACAGCCGACCCACAGGTAACCCCGACGGGGTCGGTTCCCGCGCCTGGCCGGCCTTTCGCGCTGCTCTTCGATGCACCCCCCGCCGCTTCCCCCGCCGAAGCGAATCGACCGCCGCTCCGCCCTGCCCGGAGTCGGTTACGAAAGGCACGCCCTTGCGCACCTCACCCGCCCTGAGACGGAAGCTGATATCCGTCGCCGCGACCTCTGCGGCCCTGCTCACCGCCGCATCGACGGCGTCGGCCGTCGCCGCCCAGGAAACCGTTTCCCAGGGTTCCGCCGTCCCCGCCGCCCAGACCGAGGCCGCGCCCGGCACCCCGGCCGAGCGCCTCATCGTCGGTTACAAGTCCGGTACCGCCGAGGCCAGGTCGAACCCGGCCGCCGAGGCCGACGCCGCCGCCAAGGGTGAGAAGACCGGCGAGGACGTCGACTTCCAGCGCCGTCTCGGCACCGGCGCCGCCCTGGTCGACCTGGGTGACGACCTCACGAAGGCGGATGTCGCCGACGTGGTCGCCCAGTACCGGGCGGACCCGCAGGTGGCCTATGTCGTCCCGGACCGGCTGAACAAGCCGAAGGCCGACCCGAACGACACCGAGTACACCAAGCAGTGGGACCTCTTCGAGTCCACCGCCGGTATGAACGTACCGGGCGGCTGGGCCACTTCGACGGGTACCGGTGTCACCGTCGCCGTCATCGACACCGGTTACGTCGCGCACACCGACCTCGCCGCGAACATCGTCGGCGGCTACGACTTCATCGCCGACACCGCGGTCTCCGTCGACGGCGACGGCCGTGACGGCAACCCGGCCGACCCGGGCGACTACTACGCCGCCAACGAGTGCGGCTCCGGCGTCCCGGCGAGCGACTCCTCCTGGCACGGCACCCACGTGGCCGGCACCATCGCCGCCGTCACGAACAACAACAAGGGTGTCGCGGGTATCGCGTACGGCGCGAAGATCTCGCCGGTCCGGGTGCTCGGCAAGTGCGGCGGTTACGACTCCGACATCATCGACGCGATCACCTGGGCGTCCGGCGGTACCGTTTCCGGTGTTCCCGCCAACTCCAACGTCGCCAAGGTCATCAACATGAGCCTGGGCGGCGACGGGGCCTGCACCTCGGCGACCCAGAGCGCCATCACCGCCGCAGTGAACCGGGGCACGACCGTCGTGGTGGCCGCCGGCAACGAGAGCGACAACGTCGCGAACCACTCGCCGGGCAACTGCAACAACGTCATCTCGGTCGCGGCGACCAACCGCACCGGCGCCAAGGCGTCCTACTCCAACTACGGCTCCCTCGTGGACATCTCGGCGCCCGGCGGCCAGACCAGCACCGGCACCGCGAACGGCATCCTGTCCACCCTGAACTCCGGGACCAAGACGCCGTCGAGCGAGTCGTACGCCTACTACCAGGGCACCAGCATGGCCACCCCGCACATCGCGGGCCTGGTCGCGCTGGTCAAGTCGGCGAACTCCGCGCTGACCCCGGCGCAGATCGAGACGGCCATCAAGAACAACGCCCGTGCGCTGCCCGGCGCCTGCTCCGGTGGCTGCGGCGCGGGTCTGGCGGACGCGGCCAGGACGGTGCAGGCGGTGAGCGGCTCCGGCGGCTCCACGGGGGGCACCACCTTCACCAACACGACCGCGGTCCCGATCCCGGACAACGGTTCCGCCATCGAGTCCTCGATCGCTGTCAGCGGCCGCTCCGGCAATGCCCCGACCGCCCTCAAGGTCGGTGTCGACATCACCCACACCTACCGCGGCGACCTGGTGATCGACCTCGTCGCGCCCGACGGCACCGCCTACCGGCTGAAGGCGGCCAGTTCCTCGGACTCCGCCGACAACGTCAGCACCACCTACTCGGTGAACGCTTCCGGTGAGACCGCCAACGGCACCTGGAAGCTGCGTGTCCAGGACACCGCCGCGCAGGACACCGGCAAGCTCAACAGCTGGCAGTTGACGTTCTGAGGCAACTCGCTTCTCGCCGCTCGCGACGACAGGGCGGGCCGGCCGGTGTGGATGGACACCGGCCGGCCCGCCCTCGTCTGTTTCGGCCTGTTTCCGGCGAAGCCTGTTTCGACCTGTTTCCGTGCGGCGCCGTGGGATGGCCCCGGTGCCCTCGGCAAGTACCCGTCAGCGGCAACGAGTTGCCTGTGTGTTTTCAGCCGTCTCCGCGGAAAACAAACCGGTCGCCTCGCACAGGAACACGGCCCGAAAGGTGTGCTCTGCAGGGTGTGGTGGGAACCTCGGTATGCGGTTACACGTGTCGCTCGGATGTTCCGGCATCCTGTACGCAAGGTGCTCACAAGCGGAAACCGCGCACCCCGTCTCTTTTCACCGAGCCTCGACTATGCCCCCGGTACGTTCCCTGTGGGAGGCTTCCGTGGCAGGCCAGCGGTGGCGCACAAGTCGGGTGGGCGCAGGGGGCGTCGGCGGTCTGTACTCCCATGGCCAATACAGTCGTACCGTGAGCTATTGTGTACGGGGGGTAAGAAAAAACGGCATGACCCGTTCGTTACCGGCCCGGGAGAGTACCAGTCGATGGCGAGGCAGTTACGCGCCGAACAGACCCGCACGACGATCATCACGGCCGCCGCCGACCTGTTCGACCGGCACGGCTACGAGTCGACAAGCCTCAGTGACATCGTCGAGCACGCCCATGTCACCAAGGGCGCCCTCTACTTCCACTTCGCGGCGAAGGAGGATCTGGCGCACGCCATCATGGAGTTGCAGTCCTCGGCCTCCCGCCGGATCGCCGGCGAGATCGACGACCGCGGCTACGCCTCGCTCGAAGCCCTGATGCGCCTGACGTTCGCCCTGACGCGGCTGTCGGTGGAAGGCCCGATCACCCGGGCCGGCCTACGGCTGGCCACGGGGGGAGTGGCGGTCCGGCCGCCCTTGTCGCATCCCTTCGTGGAGTTGCTGGACCTGATCTCCCGGCGGCTCGGCGGCGCGCTCAAGGAGTCCGACATCCATCCGGACGTCGACGTCGACGCCGTGGCGCACTCCCTGGTCTGCTTCTTCGTCGGCACCCGAGTCGTAGGGCGCTCCCGAGAACCCGCCGGCCGACTGCCCCGCCGGATGGCCGAGATGTGGCACGTCCTCATCCGCGGCCTGGTACCGGTACCGCGCCGACCGCGCTATCTCAGCCTCGCGGCACGGCTGGAGCGGGAGATCATGGCGGTGGTGTGAGGGGCTCGGGGCGCGCGGCCGCGGTGCGGGTGACGGTCGGCCCGAGCGGTGCGCCTCCGGGATACGGTGAGCCGCATGTCCGACACCCCCGCGCCGCCCGTGATCCTCGGCGACGAACCCGGCTCGTTCCCCCACGGCGTCCTGGCCGAACGGCATCCGGCGATCATCCGGCAGGTGCGGGAGGCGTTCCCCTACGGTCCCGAGATCCACCGGAGCCTGGACGCGCTGCTGGACAACTGCACCAAGGGCGTGATCGAACCGCTCTCCGCCGGCGCGCCCGATCGTGACCGGTGGCGGACCTGGGGTCTCGACGAGTACGCCGGCCGATCCTGGTTCGACGTGCCCTGGCTGTGGTCGGAGAGTTACTTCTACCGTCAACTGCTCGACGCTGTCGGATACTTCGGTCCCGGGCCCTGGCGGGGCATCGACCCGTTCCGCCCCTTCAAGCTCGCCGAGCTCGACGCGCCCGAGACCGACGAGGAACTGGCCGCGCTCGACACCCTCGAGGGGCGCCCGGTCGACGAACGGGCCCGCGCGCTCCTGCACGGGTCCCTCTGGGGCAACCGTGCCGACCTCGGTTTCCGGCTGTCCGACGTCGAGGCGGAGAAGAGGGCGGCGGTGACGGGGCTGGTCGCCGACGACAGCGAGACGCTGTGGTCGCTGCTGCCGGTCACGAACGCGGCCGCGGATACGTACACAGATTCAGGTTCGGAAACCGGTTCCCGAACCGGCACCGAGACCGGCACCGAATCCGGCACGAGTGCCGATGCAGGCGCAGGCGCAGGCCCCGGTACAGGCACCGCTACGGGTACAGGTACAGGTACAGGCACCGGCACCCTGTGCCTGGTCGCCGACAACGCGGGTCGAGAGCTGATCCCCGATCTCCTCCTGGCCGCCCACCTCCTCGCGCACGGGCGGTGCGACCGCGTCGTCCTGCACGTCAAGCCGTACCCGTACTACGTCTCCGACGCCACCACGGCCGACGTCGTCGACGCGCTCAGGAAGCTGACGGCCGCGCGGGGAGCGGCCGCCGATTTCGGCCGGCGGCTCTGGGCGGCCATGGAGGACGGCACCCTCACGGTGCGGGCCCATCCCTTCTCCGCCGCCCCGTTGCCCTACGCCGCGATGCCGGACGACCTGCGGGCCGAGTTCGCCGCGGCCTCGCTGACCATCGTGAAGGGCGACCTCAACTACCGTCGCCTGGTGGGCGACAGCCGGTGGCGCCCGACCACCCCGTTCGCCGATGTCACCGCCTACTTCCCCGGCCCGGTCGCGGCGCTGCGCACCCTGAAGTCCGACGTGATCACCGGCCTGGACGCCGGCACCGAGGCCGCCCTGGTCGCCGCCGAGGGGCAGCGCTGGCGCACCGGAGGAACGCACGCGCTGATCCAGGTACGGGAGTGACATCCGCGGAGCAGCCGGGCGAAGAGGTCGTCCGGGTTGCCGGGCCGGGTTCGGAGCGGGCACCGAACTGCCGGGCGAACGCGGCCGGAGCGCCCGCCGCGGTCCGCCCGCGTCACCGGCGCCGATCGAGGACGATCGACGACGATCGGGCAGGTGGCGTGCGGGCCCCGGCGACGGATACGCCAAGTCCCCCACGGTTCACGGCTTCCCGCCCGATTCACGCGATGGTGTGATCATGTGTC
This sequence comes from Streptomyces sp. NBC_00080, assembly GCF_045041255.1. NCBI lineage: Bacteria > Bacillati > Actinomycetota > Actinomycetes > Kitasatosporales > Streptomycetaceae > Streptomyces > Streptomyces sp. NBC_00080. Next base: position 2,363,478 of record NZ_CP108235.1, on the reverse strand, counting down.
GCCCCGCGGATGGCGGCACGGACCCCCGGGTAGGGCCCGGCCATGACGCAACCGTTCGAACTCCCGCACTTCTACATGCCGCACCCCGCGCGCCTGAACCCGCACGTCGAGGAGGCGCGGGCCCACTCGACGCAGTGGGCGCGCGACATGGGCATGCTGGAGGGGTCCGGGATCTGGGAGCAGGCCGACCTGGAGGCGCACGACTACGGCCTGCTCTGCGCCTACACCCACCCCGACTGCGACGGTCCCGCGCTGTCGCTGATCACCGACTGGTACGTGTGGGTGTTCTTCTTCGACGACCACTTCCTCGACATGTTCAAACGCACCCCGGACCGGGCCGCCGGCAAGGCGCACCTGGACCGGCTGCCGCTGTTCATGCCGCTGGACCTGTCGACGCCCGTGCCCGAGCCGCGCAACCCGGTCGAGGCGGGCCTCGCCGACCTGTGGACGCGCACGGTGCCCGACATGTCGCAGGACTGGCGGCGCCGTTTCGCCGTGGCGACCGAGCACCTGCTCAACGAGTCGATGTGGGAGCTGTCCAACATCAACGAGGGGCGGATCGCCAACCCCGTCGAGTACATCGAGATGCGGCGCAAGGTGGGCGGCGCGCCCTGGTCGGCGGGGCTCGTGGAGTACGCGACCGCCGAAGTGCCGTCCGCCGTCGCCGGGTCGAGGCCGCTCAGGGTGCTGATGGAGACCTTCTCCGACGCCGTGCACCTGCGCAACGACCTGTTCTCCTACCAGCGCGAGGTGGAGGACGAGGGCGAGAACAGCAACGGCGTGCTCGTCCTGGAGACGTTCTTCGGCTGCACCACCCAGGAGGCCGCCGACACCGTCAACGACATCCTCACCTCCCGCCTCCACCAGTTCGAGCACACCGCGTTCACCGAAGTGCCCGCGGTGGCTCTGGAGAAGGGCCTCACGCCCGACGAGGTCCTGGCGGTCGCCGCGTACACCAAGGGCCTGCAGGACTGGCAGTCCGGCGGCCACGAGTGGCACATGCGCTCCAGCCGCTACATGAACAAGGGCGCCACCTCCGACGCTCCCTGGCAGAGGCTGACCGGTCCCGGCACCTCCGCCGCCGACATCGGCGCGCTGCTCGCCTCGGCCGCCGCCGAACGCCTGCGGGCGTACGCGCACGTGCCGCACCAGAAGGTCGGCCCGTCGCTGCTGCCCGACTTCCACATGCCCTTCCCGGTGGAGCTGAGCCCGCACCTGGAGGCGTGCCGCCCGCGCCTGACGGCCTGGACGCACCGGATGGGCATCCTGGAGGAGGGCGTCTGGGACGAGGACAAACTCGCCGCCTACGACCTCCCGCTGTGTTCGGCCGGCCTCGACCCGGACGCCACCGCGGAGGAACTCGACCTCAGCGCCCAGTGGCTCGCCTGGGGCACCTACGGCGACGACTACTACCCGCTCGTGTTCGGCAACCGCCGCGACCTGGCCGCCGCGCGCCTGACCACGGCCCGGCTGTCCGCCTGCATGCCCGTCGACGGTGGGACGGCGCCCGTCGTCCCCGCCAACGCCATGGAGCGCGGCCTGATCGACCTGTGGGCGCGCACCACCGCGGGCATGACCCCCGACCAGCGGCGTACCCTGCGCGACGCGGTCGACGTCATGACCGAGAGCTGGGTGTGGGAGCTGTCCAACCAGCTCCAGAACCGTGTCCCCGACCCGGTCGACTACCTGGAGATGCGCCGCGCCACCTTCGGCTCCGACCTCACGCTGAGCCTGTGCCGTATGGGCCAGGGCCCCGCCGTGCCTGCGGAGGTCTACCGCAGCGGTGTCGTCCGCTCGCTGGAGAACGCCGCCGTCGACTACGCGTGCCTCACCAACGACGTCTTCTCGTACCAGAAGGAGATCGAGTACGAGGGCGAGATGCACAACGCGATCCTCGTCGTGCAGAACTTCTTCGGCTGCGACTACCCGACCGCGCTCGGCATCGTCCACGACCTGATGACCCAGCGCATGCAGCAGTTCGAGCATGTTGTCGCGCACGAACTGCCGATCCTCTACGACGACTTCGGCCTCTCGTCCGAGGCGCGCGAGGCGATGGGGCACTACGTCGCCGACCTGCAGAACTGGCTGGCCGGCATTCTGAACTGGCACCGCGAGGTCGACCGCTACAAGTCCGCGTACCTGGCCCGCCGCACCCACGGCTTCCTGCCGGACCTCGCGCCGCCGGTGCCCGTCCCGCACCTGTCGGTCCTGGCGCCCTCCTACGGCTGACGCTCCTTGCGGGAGGCGTGCTCGACCGCGGCTCGCGCCAGTGCCCGGACGATCGGGTGCGGGCGCGAGCCGTCGCCGGACAGCTCCGGCTGGAAGAGGGAGGCCAGGAAGAAGGGGTGGTCCGGCAGTTCGGCGATCCGCACCTGGCCGTCCTCGTCGTGGCCGGAGAAACGCAGGCCCCGGGCGCGCAGGGTGTCGAGGTGGCGGGAGGGGCCGTACGCGCAGAAGTAGCGCTCGACCGTGCGCTCCGAGCCGATCACGGACTGGGCGAGCGACCCCGGCTCGATCGTCACGACGCCCTCGTGGCCGACGAGCGAACAGGCCAGGGGCTCGATGAGCAGATCGTCCGCGTCGGGGTCGTTCTCGGCGTGCGCCGCCCGCGACAGTCCGCAGACGTTGCGGGCGTACTCCAGGAGCGCGTGCTGGAAGCCGCCGCAGGTGCCGAGGAAGGGGATGCCCTCCTCGCGCGCCGTGCGGATCGCGGACAGGACGCCCGCCTCGCTGCGGTAGGGGCTGCCCGGCACCACCCAGACCGCGTCGAAGCCGCGCACCGCGCCCTCGGCCTGCGCCTCCTCGGACGGGATCCAGTAGGCGTCCAGGAGCAGCCGGTCCCGGGCGGCGAGAGCGTCCACCAGGAGCGGGACGCGGGTGTGCGAGACGACGTTCGGGGAGCGGTCGCCGACCAGGGCGACCTTGGCGATCCGGGCTGTGGTGTCGATCCGGGCTGTGGTGTCGGTCATGCCGTTCATCCTGGTGGCGGCGAGGACTTCACGTCCAACGATGATTCGTGCACCCTCGATAAGCAGAACTGATGCGGCCTGCGACCCTGGGCGCATGGACCCGCATCTGCTGCGCACCTACGTCACCGTCGCGCGCCTCGCCTCCTTCTCCGAAGCCGCCCGGGAACTCGGCTACACCCAGTCCGCCGTCTCCCAGCACATCGCGGCCCTCGAACAGGACCTCGGCGCCCCGCTGCTCACCCGCCGGCCCGTCCTGCCCACCACGGCCGGTGAGCGGCTGCTCGAACACGCGGGACCGCTGCTGCTGCGCCTGGACGCGGCCCGCGCGGACGTCGTCCGGATCGCCTCGGCGCCCTCGCACGGGCTGACCCTGGCCGGCTCGCCGACCGCCCTCGGCCCGGCGGCCCTCGCCGCGCTCCCGCCCGCCGGGGTGACGCTGCGGGTGCTGGGCCGTGAGGACGTCTGCGCCGCCGTCGCCGACGGCACGGCCGACGTGGGCCTCGTCGACGGCCTGGCCGCGCCCAGCGACCCGCTCCGGCTTCCCGACGTCGCGCCGCTGACCACGTACGGCGTCGGCGAGGAGCCGGTCCGTGTCCTGCTGCCCGCCGGCCACCCGCTGGCCCGGCGCAGCGGTCTGCGCCTCGGCGACCTCGCCGACGCGCGCTGGCTGGACGCCCCCGACGCCGGGCTGCCGCTGCCCCAGCTGCGGGCCGCGAACGGCGGCCACGGCTTCCGCCCCGCCCTGCGCTACGACGGCACCGACCTCCGTGTCCTGACCGCCCTGGTGGCCGCCGGCCACGGCCTCACCCTGCTGCCCCGCTCGGCTGCGGCCGGTGTGCCGGGCACGGCCGCCGTCCCGGTCACCGGGCCGCGGGTCGTCCACCGGATCGAACTCGTGTACGCGGGTATGCCGTCGGGTGCGGCGCGGACGCTGGTGGAGGCGCTGTCCACCCGTCCGTGACCTGTGGTGCGGCCGACCCGTACCGCTCCTGACCCTGGGTCAGTCTCACTCGTTCGTGGCTCGTGGTGCGCCGATGCGCCGGGTAGAGCACCAGCCGGAGGCGATCCATGGAACAGACAGCGTTGCGTCCCAAGCCCATGCCCGGATCCGAGCCCGGCGGCGGTGCCGGGCCGGGCGGCCAGGGTCGGCGCCCGCATGCCGCGCGCCGCCGCGGCCGACGGCTGACGACCCTCCTGCTCGGCCTGTTCGCCGGCACCGTCCTGGTCCTGTCCGGCGTCGGACTCGGCACCGTGGGGGCGACCGTGATCGGCATGAGCAGACTGGCCGAGCTCCAGAAGCAGACCGGGCCCGGCGCGCCGGGCGCCGCGTCCACGTCGGGCCGACCGGGTCCGGCCACCCCGGGCGGCGGGTCGTCGGGGTCGTCCGGGGCGGCCACCGCGTCCTCGCGCCCGCCGGACGCCGCCCTGGGCCTGGAGGCCGTGGACGCGGAGAGGACGGGCGCCCAGATCGTCGCCGTCCACGTCCCCGGCCCCGGCTACACCGCGGGCCTGGTCCGCGGAGACGTCCTGCTGAAGTTCGGCCGCACCAGGATCGACTCGGCGACGGACCTCGCCCGGGCGGTCGACGAGGCCCGTCCCGGCAAGGAGGTCGTACTGACGGTGCGTCATCGCGGCGGTGGCTACGGGAGGTTGACGGTGCTGCCCGGCGTCGTCACGTGAGCGGGTCCCGACGCGGTCGTCCGCACCGCGGGGCCGCCGAAGCCCGGCCCCCGGCACCGCCGGGCAAACCACTGGCCGGCACGGACCCCGCCGCGTCACCATGAGCGCCATGCTGACCTTCCTGAAGGCCGTCCTGTCCCGGGCCGGGGCACGTCGTCGACTGGAGCAGGTCTCCGGCGTTGTCCTGCTGCTTCTCGGCCTGCGAATGACCGTGGACGGCTGACCCGGGCCGGTCGGCCGCCCGAAACCCGCGCCGACCGGCTCGCGCGACCCCCGCCGTACGGGCAGGATGCTGCCCGTGGCCATCACGTCAGCGTCACCCCGTCCGTCACATGTCACTCGCCACGTCCTGTCTGGGAGGCCCGGATGACCGGCACCGCCACCGCGCCCTTCACCGCCGACGACTACCGGGCCCGTATGGAGCGGGCCGCGCGCGAGGCCGCCGACGCCGGCCTCGCCGGACTCCTCGTGGCGCCCGGCCCCGACCTCGTATGGCTGACCGGCTACGCGCCCACCGCCGCCACCGAACGGCTCACCCTGCTCGTCCTCGCCCCCGGCCGGGACCCGGTCCTGGTCGTGCCCACGCTGGAGGCTCCCGACGCCGCGAAGGCGGCCGGCGCCCCGGCGCTCACCCTGCGGGACTGGACCGACGGCAAGGACCCCTACGCCGCCACCGCCGCCCTCCTCGATGCGGGCGGCCGTTTCGGGATCAGCGACAACGCCTGGGCGATGCACCTGCTGGGCCTGCAGAAGACCCTGCCCGCCACCTCCTACGCCTCGCTCACCGAGGCCCTGCCGATGCTGCGCGCCGTCAAGGACGCGGCGGAACTGGAGCTGATGGCGGCCGCGGGAGCCGCCGCGGACCGGGCGTTCGAGGAGATCAGGAAGGTTCCCTTCGCCGGGCGCCGGGAGAGGGAGGTCGGCGCCGACCTCGCCGACCTGCTGCGACGGTACGGGCACTCCCAGGTCGACTTCACGATCGTCGCCTCCGGGCCGAACGGTGCCAACCCGCACCACGAGGTCGGCGACCGGGTCATCGAAGGCGGCGACATGGTCGTCCTGGACTTCGGCGGCCTGAAGGACGGCTACGGCTCCGACACCTCCCGCACCGTGCACGTCGGCGAACCCACCGAGGAGGAGCGCCGGGTCCACGACCTCGTGCGCGAGGCCCAGGAGGCGGGTTTCCGGGCGGTCCGGCCGGGCGTCGCCTGCCAGGAGGTCGACCGGGCCGCCCGCGCGGTCATCACGGACGCCGGCTACGGCGAGTACTTCATCCACCGCACCGGCCACGGCATCGGCGTCACCACCCACGAGCCGCCGTACATGATCGAGGGCGAGGAGCGGCCGCTCGTGCCCGGCATGTGCTTCTCCGTGGAGCCCGGGGTGTATCTGCCGGGCCGGTTCGGCGTGCGCATCGAGGACATCGTCACCGTCACCGAGGACGGCGGCCGCCGTCTCAACGACACCACCCGCGAGCTGGTCATGGTGGACTGACCCGCCTCCAGGAGTCCCCGGCACCCATCCGAACGGCAACGGCGCGACCATGAACCAGGCACCGACACCCACCGCGGACACCGTCCGCCGACTGGTCCGCGCGCTCCTCGACGAGGGCGGCGCGAGCGGCTCCGGGCCCGAGGTACGGCCCGTCGTCGAGGGCGGCTCGCCCGCCACCTGGTGGGTCGGCACCCGCCATGTGCTGCGTCTCGCGACCGACCGTGAGACGACCCTGCGGCGCCGCCGCGAACTGCGGCTGCGCGACCTCGTCCGCCCGCACCTCCCGGTCGCCGTACCCACCAGCGTCGCGCACGGCGAGTGGTCGCCCGGGCTGGTGTACACCCTCGACACCAAGCTGCCCGGCGGCACCGCCGAGGACCACGACGTGTCGGCCGTCGGCGAGGCAGACCTCGCCGGACTGCTCCGGGGGCTGCGCGAGGTGCCGCCCCGGCAGGCCGAGGCGCTCGGTGTGCCGCGTACCGCCCCGCGCTCGCTGGAGGCGCTGCGGCGGATGGCGGTGACCGCCGCCGAACGCCTCGCCCGCGCCGACGAGTTCGATCCGGCCCGCCTCCACCAGCTCACCTCGCCCGGCGCGGCCCAGCTCGCCGCCCAGCCCGGCACCGCCGTCCTCGTCCACCACGCGCTGCGTGGCGAGCACCTCGTGGTGAGCGCCGACGGCCGGGTGCGCGGTGTCCTCGACTGGACCGGCGCGGTCCTCGGGGATCCCGCCGAGGACATCGCCGGGCTCGCCCTCGCCGTCGGCTCCGGCGCCGCCGTCCGCGCCGCCACCCTCGCCGGTTACGGAGCCCGCCCCTGCCTGCGTGGCCTGTGGCTGGCCCGCTGCGACACCGTCGTCCGCCTCGCGGAACGCCTCGACCGCCGCACCACCGGCCCGCACGACGCCGAAGCGCTCACCCTCCCGCGGATCCGGCTGGGCCGCGCCTGGGAGGCGATCCTGCTGGAGCGGGTGACGGAGTTCCGCGAGGAGGGGGAGGACGGCGGGGCCGACGCGGGCGGATGAGCGGACGGTGGAAGGGCGGGGGACGGCCGTGCGGAGGAGGTGGCGGCCCCTCCACCGGGTCGGTTGCCCCACCGGGTTGGTCCACCGGCCCTCGCTCAGTCCTGCTCCAGCACCACGCACGACTCGCCGGGCACATGCAGCAGCCCGTCCCGGCCGGGTACGTCCACCGGATCCCAGGTGGCGAGGACGCGGGCCGGACGAGGCCCCAGCGGGATCGCGGCCGCCTCCTTGCCGAGGTTGACGGCCACCCGGACGTCACCGCGCCGGAACGCAAGCCAGCGCGCCTGCGCGTCGTAGGCGACCTTGATGTCGGCCAGATCCGGATCGGTGAGGTCCGCGGTCGCGTGCCGCAGTGCGATCAGCTCGCGGTACCAGGCCAGCACGCGCGCGTGGGGCTCGCGTTCCGGCTCGGACCAGTCCAGGCACGAGCGCTCGCGCGTCGCCGGGTCCTGCGGGTCGGGCACGTCCTCCTCGGCCCAGCCGTGCGCCGCGAACTCCCGCCGCCTGCCCCGCCGTACGGCCTCGGCGAGTTCCGGGTCGGTGTGGTCGGTGAAGTACTGCCAGGGCGTGCCCGCCGCCCACTCCTCGCCCATGAAGAGCATCGGCGTGAACGGCGCGGTCAACGTCAACGCGGCCGCGCAGGCCAGCAGGCCGGGGGAGAGGGAGGCGGAGAGGCGGTCTCCCTGGGCGCGGTTGCCGATCTGGTCGTGGGTCTGGGTGTACCCGAGGAGCCGGTGCGCGGGCAGGCGGGTGCGGTCCAGCGGGCGGCCGTGGTGCCGGCCACGGAAGCCGGAGTAGGTGCCGTCGTGGAAGAAGCCGCCGGTGAGGGTCTTGGCGAGCGCGGCGAACGGGGCGCGCGCGAAGTCGGCGTAGTAGCCCTGGGACTCGCCGGTGAGCGCCGTGTGCAGGGCATGGTGGAAGTCGTCGTTCCACTGTGCGTGCAGGCCCAGACCGCCCACCCGGCGGGGTGTGATCAGCCGCGGGTCGTTCAGGTCGGACTCGGCGATCAGGAACAGCGGCCGGCCGGTCTCCGCCGCGAGGGCGTCCACCGCTGTCGACAACTCCTCCAGGAAGTGGCACGCGCGCGTGTCCGCCAGCGCGTGCACCGCGTCCAGCCGCAGCCCGTCGAGCCGGTAGTCGCGCAGCCAGGCCAGCGCGCTGCCCACCAGATAGGCGCGCACCTCGTCCGAGCCGGGCGCGTCCAGGTTGATGGCGGCGCCCCACGGCGTGTGGTGCGTCTCGGTGAAGTACGGGCCGAACACCGGCAGGTAGTTGCCGGACGGGCCGAGGTGGTTGTGCACCACGTCCAGGACGACGCCCAGACCGAGCGCGTGGGCCCGGTCGACGAACCGCTTCAGCGCCTCGGGACCTCCGTACGGCTCGTGCACCGCCCACGGCGACACCCCGTCGTACCCCCAGCCGTGCCGGCCGGGAAACGCACACAACGGCATCAACTCGACGTGTGTGATGCCGAGTTCGGCAAGATGGCTCAGGCGCTGCGAGGCCGCGTCCAGCGTCCCCTCGGGGGTGTACGTGCCCACGTGCAGCTCGTACAGGACCGCGCCCGGCAGCGGTCGGCCGGACCACTGCGTTCGCCACTCGTGGCGGGCCTGGTCGACGACCGCGCTCAGCCCGTCCGGGCCGTCCGGCTGACGGCGCGAGCGGGGGTCCGGGCGGACGGGCCCGTCGTCCACCGCGAACCCGTACCGCGTGCCGTCCGCGGCCTCCGCCTCACCGGTCCACCACCCCGCCCGCTCCGGATCGCGCTCCAACGCGCGGGTGACGCCGTCGCACTGGAGCGTCACACGTTCGGCCTGCGGTGCCCACACCTCGAACTGCACGGACGGTTCCCCTTCGTCTGCTCACCGTGATGTAGCCCGTCGCCTCCATCGTGCTCCACTCGAGATCAATCCGCTTTTGGAACACTCCCATTGGCGGCATGCGGGCGGGCCGGGCGTTTTCGCGTCTTCTGGACACCCGGGGCCCGCTGACCGAGAATCAGCACTGTGACGTCGTCTTTCGAGTTCAACACGTACCCCGCGCGGTTGTCGGACGCGGAGCGCGACCGGGCGCTGAAGGTGCTGCGTGACGGCGTCGCCATGGGGCGACTGTCGCACGACACGTTCATCCGGCGCATGGAGCTGGCTCTCGTCGCCCGCCGCTCCGACGAGCTCGCCGTCCTCACCGCCGACCTGCCCAGGGAGAGCCGTCTCTCGCGGGCCGTCTTCGGCACCGTCGGGGCGGTCTCCGGCTTCTCGGTCCGGCTGCGCAGGGCCTGGCAGGCCGAGCGGCTGCCCAAACTGCTGCTGCCGCACCCCGGTACCGAGAGCGCGCTGCGCATCGGCCGCGACCCCGCGAGCGGCCTCAGGCTGACCCACGAGAGCGTCTCGCGGGTGCACGCCGAACTCAGCCGTCAGAGCGGGATGTGGGTGCTGCGCGACCTCGGCTCCACCAACGGCACCACGGTCAACGGACGTCGTGTCATCGGCGCGGCCGTGGTCCGCGAGGGCGACCAGGTCGCCTTCGGCCGCATGGCGTTCCGCCTCTCGGTGAACTGACCCACCGATCCGATCCGATCCGATCCGAACCGAACTACCGAACCGACCCGCCGACCGGCTTGCTCCCCGAGCGGTCTGTTCCGCCGACGGGCCGGACGGTCCGGATCGTCTGCCGACCAGGCCGACCAGGCCGACCAGGCCGACCAGGCCGACCAGGCCGACCCGGACCGACCGGACCGGCCCCGGTCGGCGCTCTGCCGGACCGGCGCGGTCTGCCGGGACACTGGATCGGCAGGTCCCCGACCTCCCGACACGTGGGTCGGCCGCCGACCGGACCGGGCTGCCGCCGCCCCCGGGTGCCGTCGGTCCGTCGGCCCGGAGGCGGCCCGTCGAACCACGGCGTCCCGGTGGGCCGACAGGACCCGCCAGCTCGCCCGAGTCGCCACCGTCCGCTCAAGTCCCCACCCCCAACGCGGTGTTGACGTACCCCCGGCCCATGACTCACTGTGCGTACACCAGACACACCAGGTGAACCGACGGCGCCGCCCTGTGGGAGGTGTGCCCTGCCGCCCCTCCTCCGCTACCCGACCGTGGACGAACTCGCGGCCCGTGCGGCCGCGCTCGCCGTCCGTGGTTCCGGGGACGTCCGGCTGCGCCGCGTCGGGGTCTCGCGCGCGGGCTCGCCGCTGTGGCTGCTCTCCGTCGGCCGGGGCGCCCGCCAGGTCCTCGTCGTCGCCGGACCGCACGCCAACGAGCCCGTCGGCGGCGCCACCGTCCTGCGGCTGGCCGAACGGGTCCTCGCCGACCCACGGTTCACCGTCGGCGCCGACGCCACCTGGAACCTGCTGCTCTGCCTCGACCCCGACGGCCTGCGCCGCAACGAGGGCTGGCTGACCGGCCCCTACAGCCTCGGCCGTTACTTCCGCAACTTCTTCCGGCCGGGCTTCCTGGAACAGCCCGAGTGGCTGCCCGACGGCGCGGGCGCCGCCGCGCTCCCGGAGACCCGTGCGCTGCTCCGGCTCCAGGACGAACTGAAACCCTTCCTCCAGTGCTCGCTGCACGGCGTCGACGTCGGCGGCGCCTTCGTGGAACTCACCCGTGACCTGCCCGGACTCTCCCGGCGGGTCGCCCACGCCGCCGCCCGGCTCGGCATCCCCCGCGAACTCGGGCCCTACGACACCCTGTACTGGCCGCGCCTGGGACCCGCCGTCTACCGGATCCCGCCACCGCGCCCGCGTGACCTGGCCGCCGCCATCACCGAGGCCGCCGTCGAGTCGACCTGGTATCACCCCCACCGCCACGGCACGGTCACCGCGGTCGTCGAGGCGCCCATGTGGGGCGTCGCCGCCGTCGAGGACGGCTCCCCGCCCGCCGACCGGGACGCGGTACTGCGGACGGTGAGCTCTGCCCTGCGCCATGACGCACAGTTGCTGGAACGTATCCTCGCGCGGGTGCGGCCCCACCTCGCCGGCGCCCCCGACGCGGCCCGTCTGCTCGCCCCGGTCGACGACTATTTACTGGTCTGCCCCGGTCTCGCGGACGCCTGGGACCCCGCCACCGCCGACTCCGCCCGCCCGCTGCCCTCGCTCAGCACCGCCCATCTGACGGCCCTGCGCATCGCAGGCCGCCGGATCGCCGTCCGGACGGCGGGCCTGCTGCACCAGCTCGTCACCGGCGCCGGAAGGGACCCCGTCGGCGCGCTGCCGGAGCTGGACGCACTCATCGACGCGTGGTGCGCCGACTACCAGGAGGAGTGCGGGGCGCGCTGGATTCCCGTCGCGCGCCAGGCGGAGTACCAGGCACGGGTCGTGTTCGCCGCGTTCGAGCTGGCCGACCGCCGTGCCGCCGAGCTCGCCGGTGCCCGTTCGGGTGAGTCGGACTGGGGTACACGGCCGGCCGTGCCGATGCATCGGGAATGACGTACTTCCTCACCTGTCTCCGGCCGGCGAAAGCCGTCCGACGCGCGCTCCCGGCCGCGGCCGCCCTTCTGCTCGCGGTCGGCGCCGCCCCGGCCCTCGCGGCCTCCCACGACGCCGTTTCCGGCAACTGGCTCCAGCTCACCGTCACCCGGGGCGACTCCCGCTCCAGCGACACCCGAGGCACCCTGCTGCTGTGCGACCCGCCCCAGGGTCACTCCCGCGCCGCGGAGGCCTGCGACGTCCTGGCGCGGGCCGACGGCGACGTCGACGCCCTCGCCGCGGACGGCAGCCGCATCTGCCCGCTCATGTACGCGCCGGTGACGGTCCGCGCGCAGGGGCAGTGGAACGGGCGCCCGGTCGACTACGAGCGCACCTTCGGCAACGACTGCGAGCGGGAGGCCCTGACGGGGGCCGTGTTCGCCCTGGACGACCAGGAGGTGCCCGAGGTCTGACCCGGCCACGGCGGCCGCGGGCACACGCGCGTGCCCGCGGCCGCCGCCCTGTCCGTCGTCCCGCCCGTCACGCCGCCCGTTCGCGCGCGTGCAGGGCCGCCGCGACGACCGTGCGGGACTGGTGCTCGACCTGGTGCTCCAAGGGCACCCAGCGGGCACGGAAGCGACAGGCGAAGGCGTCGCTCCAGGTCTCGACGAGCTGTTCCAGACGCGGGGCGGCGTGGTCGTCGCTCTCCTGGAGGACCCGCCACAGCATCGCGGCCGCCCGCAGGGGCAGCCGACGGGCGAAGGCGTCCACGCTGCCGACGTACGCCATCGTCGTGTCGGCGGGCGGAGTGTCCGTCCAGTCCGCGGCCAGCCCGGGCACCAGCTCCAGCGCCCACTTCGCCGCCCGCAGCAAGGGCCCGTCGACGCCCTCCAGACGCGGCAGCGCCTCGACGAGCACCCGCTCCACCTCCGTGGTGTCGCGCAGCAGCCGTCGCGCCAGCCGCCGTATCGCCGCGGCCGGGGCGGGATGCGGGGCGGGGTCGTCCACCATGTCGCTCGCCCACATCGGCACCTCCACCACCGCGGTCAGACCGCCGTAGCGATGGGCGTGGTACCAGGTGCTGTGCCGTGCGTCGTCGGGCATGCTCGGGTACGCCGCCTCCGTCCCGGCGGCCGGCATCACGTGGACGCCGGGCCCGGACGCGGGCCAGCCCGCCGCGTCGGACGCGCCCGTCTCCACCGGGATGTGCAACTGGGCCGCGGACTTGACGAACGGCTCGGCGAGACCCGGGATGTCCTTGGTCAGCTGCACCCAGCTGCCGCCCAGATCGGTGCCGTGCAGCGTCACCTGCAGGTAGGGCCGCAGCTCGTCGATGACCCGGGTCAGCGCGCGGGTCTCGGGAGGCAGCCGGTCCGGCGGCAGCACGGCGGGGGACCACTCCGGCTGCTCCGGACCGGCGGGCCGGAAGAAGCCGAGGTGGTACTCCAGCAGGCTGCGCGGCGCCGGGGTCACATGCAGGCTCGCCCCGTCGGGGTCCGCGCACAGCAGGAAGTGCCAGGACGTTCCGTCCCGCAACTCCCTTTCCTGTACGACCCGTTCGGCGAGTGCCAGTAGCGTCGAGCCCCCGGTCGGCTCGTTGGCGTGGGCACCCGCGACGACGAGCACGGCCCGCCGGGCGTGTCCCACGGACAGCAGATGCAGGGGTCGGCCCGCGCGGGAGACCCCTACCTGCCGCAGCGCGCACATTCCGGGCTGGAACGCGGCCAGCGCCCGCACGGAAAAAGTCAGTTCGGTCACAGTGGGGTAGCGCAGCTCCGGCAGGAGACTCACCCCCGTATTGGTCCGCCCGGCCTTCGCATCCGCAGTACCCCATGGTCTCTGTGAACTGTCAAGAACGCCTGGGGGGAGGCTCCAGGGGCGCTCGGATGTGCGCTCCGGCGGAGGGTACGACCGTCCGGCTTTCACTCCTCGTGCTCCCTCCCGGCGCCGGCCGGCCGGGCGGGTGGGGCCGGCGGCCAGGGAACCTCGGCGAGCAGAGGGACGATCGTCTCCTCCTCGAAGTCGAGGTGGGCGTTCAACTCCCTTGTCATGGCCTCCAGTTCGGCACGGAAGCGCTCGGGGCCGGCGATCGGGACGCCCGCCAGCAGGGTCACCAGTTCGTCCTGGATGCGCGCGACCGTGCGGTGTTCCTCGGTGAGCCGGGCGAAGGTGTCGGCCAGGTCGGGGTGGTGGCGGGCCATCGTGGGGAACACGTGTGCGTCCTCGCTGACGTGGTGGAACCGCAGCGCCTGACAGAACGCCAGGCAGCGCTGCCGGATCTGCAGTCCGAGGCCCGGAGCGGGCGGTTCACCGGGCCCCTCATGGGCCGCCAGGGCGGCGAAGTGGGCATCGGCCTGCGCCGCCACCTGACGCAACTGACCGCGCAGCCAGGTGTGTACCTCCATGATCTTGTCGGCGAGGGTACGGACCTCCCGCGGGCCTTCCCAGCCGTCGGGCTCGGCGGGCTCCAGCACGACGACGGGCAGCGAGCGGGCGGCGCGGGCCTGATGGTCGCCGTATCCGGGCGCGGTCCGTACGGCGTGTCCGAAGAGTTCCTCGCGCCGGACCCCCTCCGCGGGGACCGCGAGCGCCTGGAAGGTCTCGGTGCCGAGTTCCACCCGCACCACGGGGTGGGCGAGCAGGTCGCGGTACCAGTCGGGACGGTCGGGATGGTTCGGGGCCCCTGGATCGGACCCGACGACCAGGAGCGCGTCGCCGTGGCGGACGTAGCCGAGCGGAGTGGTCCGAGCGGTCCCCGACTCGGCGCCGGTGGTCGTCAGCAGGAGCAGGTTCCCCCCTTCGAAGGGGCCGCCGGCCTTCCCGCCGTTGGCGCGGAACTGCTCGATGACGGATTCATTGAACGACGTGGGCATACGGGTGGGTCTCTCCGGAAGTCATGGTGAGCGTGCGCACGGCGCCAGGCGCACGGCACGCGGCACAGGGCACACAGGAAGGTGCCGGGAAAGGTGAGGGAAGGGCGTAAAGGAGGAAACGCACGGAGAAGACGCACAGAGGAAACGCACGGAGGGCGCGAAGAGCCGGCGCAGAAAGGACAAGCGCGCGGCGCTGTGCGTCAGCGCTGGGTCAGCTGCGGGGCGCGGAGTGTGAACTCATGGCGTGTCCCTCGAAGAAGGGTGTTCGCCCGACCGCCGGCCGGCCCACTGCTCTTTGACCGGCGTCATGCGACACCGTCTCCATTACATGCACCCGACCCTCACCTGTCAACGCCGAAGATCACCCCGCGGCCTCACTCCGCCCGCTCCAGCAGGGCCACCGGCAGCCGCTCGAACAGTTCCGCCACGCGCGCGTGGCCCGTGAACTCCCGCTCGGGAGCGAGGACGTCGACCCACGTCCCCGGGGGCAGCGCCAGCCGGGTCTCGCGCCAGCCGCCCGCCTCCGCCAGCCGCAGCGACAGCCGCGTCACGGCCGTGACGACCCGGCCGGAGCGCGCGAACGCCAGACAGTGGGCCGCGGCCGCTCCCTCGGCGGGCAACGGTTCGTACCCCGCGGCGTCCCCGAAGACCTCCGGCCGCCGCCGGCGCAGCCGCAGCGCGGCCGCGGTCACCGTGCCCTTGGCGCCCGGATCCTCCGGCGGGAACCGCACCGGGCGCCGGTTGTCCGGGTCCACCAGCGCCAGGTACTCGCTCTCCGTGCCCTGGTAGACGTCCGGCACCCCGGGCATCGTGAGATGCACCAGTGCCGTACCGAGCGCGTTGGCGCGGATGTACGGCTCCAGCGCGCCGCGCAGAGCGGTCACCCGCTCGCCCGGCGCCCCGCACGGCCCCGCCGCCACGAACGCGGCCACCGCCTTCTCGTAGGCCGGCTCCTGCTCGGTCCAGCTGGTGTACAGGCCCGCCTCGCGCGCGTGCTTGAGCAGCGCCTCCTGGACGCGCTCCGGGGCCGCCGGGCCGAGTCCGAAGACCGTCTGCCAGGCCGCCCACGCCAGCTGCCCGTCCGGTACGCCCTCCGCCGCGCGGGTGGCCTCCTCCAGGACGTCCGCCCAGCGCCCCGGGCACTCGGTGAGCACGGCGAGCGCGGCGCGCACGTCGGCGCTGCGCTTGGTGTCGTGCGTCGACACGACCGTCCCGGTGGCCGGCCAGTCGCGCTGCACGCGCGCGCAATAGGCGTGGAAGCCGGCCGGGGACACCCCCGGGGCGCCCGGGTCGCCACCCACCTCGTTCGCCGCCGACAGCGGCACGTACCGGTAGAACGCCGTGTCCTCCACCGACTTGGCGCGCAGCGCCGACGCCGTCTGCGCGAACCGCGCCCGGAAGTCCGCCCCGGCCTGCCCCTCCCCGCCGAGCAGCAGTTTCCGCACCACGTCGACGGCGCCCGCCTCCTCCGGCACGACGAACGCCTGCCGCGCCTCGGCGGCCGCCTTCTCGGTGACGACGGCGGCCGGGTCGCCCGAGGTGTACGGCCGGTACACCTCCATGCGCACGAGCAGCTCCTCCAGTGCCGTGCGCAGCGCCCAGGGCGCCCGGTCGCGCAGTCCGGGATCGGCTGACGCGGCGCACACCCGGGACGCCGCCCGCGTCAGCCGCTCCGTCTCGGCCGCCAGCTCGTGCGTGAGCACCTTGTACGCCGCCCGGCGTACCGTGGCCGCCCACTCGCCGCCCCGGTCCGTCTGCGGGGCCGCGAAGCGCCGGTAGTGGGTCAGCAGCTCCCCGGCCCCCTCGGGGTCCGCGAAGAGGCCGTCGACGTGGCGCAGGGCGTCGTAGCCGGTGGTGCCGGCCACGGGCCAGGAGTCCGGCAGCCGCTCCCCGTCGGCCAGGATCTTCTCGACGACCGTCCAGCGGCCGCCGCTCGCCGTGTGCAGCCGCTCCAGGTAGGCGTCGGGGTCGGCGAGGCCGTCGGGGTGGTCCACGCGCAGCCCGTCGACGACGCCCTCGTGCAGCAGCCGCAGGATCGTGCCGTGGGTGGCCTCGAACACCTCCGGGTCCTCCACCCGCACCCCGATCAGCTCGGAGATGCTGAAGAAGCGCCGGTAGTTCAGTTCCGTGCGGGCCAGCCGCCACCACACCGGCCGGTACCACTGGGCGTCCAGCAGCCGAGGCAGCGGCAGCCCCTCGGTGCCCTCGCGCAGCGGCAGGACATGGTCGTAGTAGCGCAGGACGTCGCCGTCCACCCGCAGCTGCGCCAGCTCCGACCCGACGGGGCCGCCGAGCACCGGGACCAGCACCTGGCCGCCCTGCGCCTCCCAGTCGATGTCGAACCAGCGCGCGTACGGCGATTTCGGCCCCTCGCGCAGCACCTCCCACAGGGCGTGGTTGTGACGCGGGGCCATCGCCATGTGGTTCGGCACGATGTCCACCACCAGGCCGAGCCCGTGCTCCCGCGCGGTGCCCGCCAGCGCTCGCAGCCCCTCCTCCCCGCCCAGCTCCGCACGCACGCGCGTGGGGTCCACGACGTCGTAGCCGTGCGGGGAGCCCGGCACGGCCTCCAGGACGGGGGACAGGTGCAGATGCGAGACGCCGAGCGAGGCCAGGTACGGCACGGCCGCCGTCGCCGCCTCGAACGGGAACGCGGGCTGGAGCTGCAACCGGTAGGTCGCCGTGGGCGGCACGGGAACGGAGGCGTCACGTCGCTCAGGGGTCATGACAACCTACGTACCCGTCCCGCCGCGTTTCGTGTCACATCCCCCCTCCCGGCGGGTCGCTCCCGTGGCGCACGGATCGGCTAGGTCGGCCGCTGGAGCACCGTCATGCTCCGGTCGACCAGCGTCAGCCGGGCCCCGGCCTGCACCTTCGGGCCCGTGCCCGGCGCCGGCGCCTCCGGGTTCCCGGTGTCCACCACCACCTGCCACTGCCGCCCGTGGTCGACCGGCACCACGAACTCCATCGGCTTGGCGGAGGCGTTGAACATCAGCAGGAAGGAGTCGTCGGTGATCCGTTCGCCGCGCGCGCCCGGCTCGGAGATCGCGTTGCCGTTGAGGAACACCGACAACGCGGACGCCTGTGCGCGGTCCCAGTCCCGCGGCGCCATCTCCTTGCCCTCGGGAGTGAACCAGGCGATGTCCGACAGTTCGTCGTGCGTGCCCTCCACCGGCCGACCGTGGAAGAAGCGGCGCCGCCGGAAGACGGGATGCTCCTTGCGCAGCCACACCAGCGCGCGCGTGAAGTCCAGCAGCTCGCTGCCCTCCTCGGGCCACTGGACCCAGGCCAGCTCGCTGTCCTGGCAGTAGGCGTTGTTGTTGCCCTTCTGGGTGCGTCCGAACTCGTCCCCGTGGCTGATCATGGGCACGCCCTGGGACAGCATCAGGGTGGCGAGGAAATTGCGCATCTGCCGGGCCCGCAGCTCCAGGACCCCGGGATCCTCGGTCGCGCCCTCCGCGCCGCAGTTCCAGGACCGGTTGTGGCCCTCGCCGTCCCGGTTGTCCTCTCCGTTGGCCTGGTTGTGCTTGTTGTTGTAGGACACCAGGTCGTGCAGGGTGAATCCGTCGTGGCAGGTCACGAAGTTGATGGAGGCCAGCGGGCGCCGGCCGTCGTCCTGGTAGAGGTCGGAGGAGCCGGTCAGCCGGGAGGCGAACTCGCCGACCGCGCGGGGCTCGCCCCGCCACACGTCCCGCACGGTGTCGCGGTACTTGCCGTTCCACTCGGTCCACAGCGGGGGGAAGTTCCCCACCTGGTAGCCGCCCTCGCCCACGTCCCACGGCTCAGCGATCAGCTTCACCTGGGACACCACCGGATCCTGCTGGACCAGGTCGAAGAACGACGACAGCCGGTCCACCTCGTGGAACTGACGGGCCAGCGTCGCCGCGAGGTCGAAACGGAACCCGTCGACGTGCATCTCCAGCACCCAGTACCGCAACGAGTCCATGATCATCTGGAGGACGTGCGGGGACCGCATGAGCAGGGAGTTACCGGTGCCCGTGGTGTCCATGTAGTAGCGGGGGTCGTCCGTCAGCCGGTAGTACGACTGGTTGTCGATGCCCCGGAAGGACAGCGTCGGGCCCAGGTGGTTGCCCTCGGCGGTGTGGTTGTAGACCACGTCGAGGATGACCTCGATCCCCGCCTCGTGCAGCGCCCGCACCGCCGACTTGAACTCCAGGACCTGCTGACCGCGGTCGCCCCAGGAGGCGTACGCGTTGTGCGGGGCGAAGAAACCGATCGTGTTGTAGCCCCAGTAGTTGTTCAGGCCCATGTCGACCAGCCGGTGGTCGTTGACGAACTGGTGCACCGGCATCAGCTCCAGGGCCGTCACCCCGAGCTCCGTCAGATGTTCGATGATCGCCGGGTGCGCGAGGGCCGCGTAGGTCCCGCGCAACTCCTCCGGCAGCCCCGGGTGGCGCATCGTCAGGCCCTTCACATGGGCCTCGTAGATCACCGTGTGGTGGTACTCGGTACGCGGCCTGCGGTCGTCGCCCCAGTCGAAGTAGGGGTTGACCACGACCGACGTCATGGTGTGGGGCGCCGAGTCGAGGTCGTTGCGCCGTTCGGGGGCGTCGAAGTGGTAGCCGTACACCTCCTCGCCCCACCGGACCGAACCGCTGATCGCCTTCGCGTAGGGGTCGAGCAGCAGCTTCGCCGAGTTGCAGCGCTGCCCGCGCGCGGGTTCGTAGGGGCCGTGCATCCGGAACCCGTACCGCTGTCCGGGCATGACGCCCGGCAGGTACGCGTGCCGGACGAACGCGTCGCTCTCGCGCAGTTCCACCGCCGTCTCCGAGCCGTCGTCGTGCAGCAGACACAGCTCTACTCGGTCCGCGGCCTCCGTGAAGACCGCGAAGTTCGTGCCGGCGCCGTCGTACGTGGCACCGAGGGGATACGCCTCTCCAGGCCAGACCTGCATGGACACGACTCTTTCAGGTGTCTCGCCCCGTCGGGGGCGCCTTGACGTCGAGTCTCCAGGAAAGTGAGGGAACCACCTGTGACTTACGCCCCTCTTACCCGACGACCAGTGCGCAGGACGACAGGTGACCCACGTCCTGCGCCGAACCAGTGGGGCAGAAACGTACTCCCGGGCAACAGGGGGAGTAGGGGGAATGTGTGCGCACGACAGTGCGCCGCCACCTGGGCAAGGTGGTGGCAGGTACGGCCATCGCGGTGGCCGCGACGGCCGTGATGGTGGGGATCACCCTGCCGGGTACGGCGGGGGCGGACGACACAGGAGGCGGCAAGGACGGGCAGAGCACCCGGCAGGCGGCCGGACGGCAGCAGGGCGACACGGCGGCGGCGGTACAGCCCGGTGTCGTCGAGGAGGCGCCCGCCGAGGGAACGAAGGGCGAGGGCCGCGACCCGCTCACCGACGACGAGATCACGCGGGTCGAGAAGATCGCGCTCAGCCGGCAGCAGTTCAACGCCAGTGAGGACGTGGACGGCGACCACGGCCCGCAGCGCCTCGGCGTGGACCTCGCCGAGCCCGCGGCCGACGAGGTGGACGACCCCGACGCGCCCCGGCGCGCGGTGGTGTCGTTCTACGACTACAAGGACGACGCGCTCGTCACCAAGACGGTCAACCTCGACACCGGCAAGGTCGAGGGCACCGGGACCCAGCACGGCGTCCAGCCGCCGCTCAGCGCCGCCGAGCAGACCGAGGCCGCGAGCCTGCTGATCGCCGACCCGCTCGGCGCGGGCCTGAAGGCCGACTTCAAGGACGCCACCGGCAAGCAGCTCACCTCACCGGGCCAGCTGCAGCTCGCGTCCATGATCTACCGGGCGGTGCCGGGCGCCGAGTCCGCCGTCCTCGACAAGTGCGGGGAACACCGCTGCGTCCGGCTGCTGCCGAAGGTCAAGAACGGCCCGTGGATCGACGCCCGGTCCCTGGTGATCGACCTCAGCACCCGCAAGGTCGCCCGGCTCACCGGCTGATCCGTGGCAGGCCCACCTCCACGTCCGTTTTCCGACCTGCTTCCCGGAGCGGGAGGCAAAGGGAGTCATGTCCTCATGCGTGTTCCGAATCTGATCGGCAACCTCCGGCCGGGCACCGGCCGTGCCCACAGGGGCGCGGCCGTCGGCCTGTGCGTGGCCGCGCTGGCCGCCGGCACGGCCGCCGGAGCCGGTCCGGCCGTCGCCCAGCCGAAGGCCGCCC
Source organism: Streptomyces sp. NBC_00080 (assembly GCF_045041255.1). Taxonomy (NCBI): domain Bacteria; kingdom Bacillati; phylum Actinomycetota; class Actinomycetes; order Kitasatosporales; family Streptomycetaceae; genus Streptomyces; species Streptomyces sp. NBC_00080. The sequence goes on along the minus strand of NZ_CP108235.1, from coordinate 2,342,891 downwards.
CCGCGGCGGCCGCCGACTGCAGCGCCGCCTACCGCATCGAACAGAAGCTCGCCACCGGCACGACCTGGCGCATGTGCTGGCGCTTCGAGGCCAAGTCCGGCCTGGTGCTGGAGAAGGTCTCCTACCAGCCGCCCGGCGAGGCCAAGCCGATCAGGGTCCTCAACAGCGCCAAGATCGCCCAGATCCACGTGCCGTACGACGACGGCAAGAACGAGTACAACGACATCACCGACTACAACTTCGGCTCGGGCCTGGTCAACATGACGCCCGCGGAGTGCCCCGGCGGCACCATCAGGACGGTGAAGGTCCCGGAGTCCTTCTCCGACAACCCGAACGTCAAGGGCCTGTGCACCACGACCCGTTCGCGCGGCCACGCCTACCGCATGCAGGCCGACACCGGCAACAAGGTCTTCCAGGCCCAGGGCAAGGACCTGCTGATCTACACCGTCAACAAGGTCGGCTGGTACGAGTACATCACCGAGTGGCGCTTCTCCGACGACGGCGCCGTCAACATGAACGTCGGAGCCACCGGCAGCCTCTCGCCCTTCGACTACGACGCCGGCGACGGCCGCGGCTGGCCGATAGGCAAGGGCGCCAAGTCCTACGCCACCAGCCACAGCCACAACGTCTTCTGGCGCCTCGACTTCGGCCTCGACGGCTCCTCGGCCACCAAGGTCGAGCAGTACGACTCGGTGGTCAGCCCGCCCGCGGGCGGCCAGCAGGGCCCGACCGCCAAGACCACCCGCACGCCCGTCACCAAGGAACTCGCCGGCGACGCCCAGAACATGCGCTGGTGGCGGGTGGTCAGCGCGACCGGAAAGAACAAGGACGGCCACGCCCGGTCCTACGAGCTCGTCCCCGGCGCCACCACCAAGTACTCCGGGCGCAGGTTCACCCAGCACGACGTCTACTTCACGCAGTACAACCAGTGCGAGCAGTACGCCAGCAACAACGTCCGCGACTGCGGCAGCCCGCTGCACGGCGCCTCCGTCGACAAGTGGGTGAACGGACAGACCCTCACCCATCCCGTGACCTGGGTGAACGTGGGCTTCCACCACATCGCCCGGGACGAGGACCAGCAGCCCATGCCGGTCCACTGGCAGGGCTTCTCACTCGTCCCCAGGGACGTCACCGCTATGAATCCGCTCACTCCGTCCGCACTGGCCGGACAGAACGGACAGTCGAACAGCGGTAGTTGAGAAACGACCTGTCCATCCGGCTGCACCGCCCGCCGCTCCCGGAGTACCCTTCCTTGATCGTTGGGACGGGGATGCTCGGGGGAGCGGAAGGCGGTGCGCGGGTGGGCTCGGGAGGGCTGGAGCTGCCCCCTGGTGACGAGGGTCACGAGGGGGGCTCCGCAGACGTCCCGCCCGGCACGGTGTCCCTGGCCCGGCCGATGGAGACGAACGCCATCGGACCGGAGCTGGACTGGGACGCCGAAGCCTGGCGCGAGGTACGCACCCGCGCCCAGCGGGCCGGCCGGGCCTACATCTGGCTGAACCTCGTCGAGCAGCGGCTGCGCGCCGTCGTGGCCGCCGTGCTGCGGCCCATCTACGAACCCGTCCACGGCGACGAATGGGTGGTCGCCGCGGCCGGACCCGCCGGCCAGGAGTGGGTGCAGCGCGCGGTCGCCGTACGCGAAGTCAGCCGTCGCAAGGGCTACTTGCTGGACCCGGCCGACGACAACGTCATCTCCTTCCTCACGCTGCCGCAGCTGCGCGAGCTGATGGTGCAGCACTGGCCGTGCTTCGAGCCGTACTTCGACGACCGCAGGGACGTCGAACTCGCCCTGGACGAGCTGGAGGTGACCCGCAACGTCGTCTCCCGCAACCGGGCCCTGTCCGAGGCCGTCCTGGGTCAGGCCGAGCGGGCCTCCGCGCGCCTGCTGGAGATGCTCGGCACCAGCGGCGACGTGCCCTCGGCGCGCCGGCTGCGCGTCGACGCCGTCGAGGACCTCGTCGGCGACCGGTACGCGGACGTGGTCGCCGTCCACTCCGACCGGGTGCGGCTGCTGCGCCGGTTCCCCGCCGAGGACATCTTCGACGGCGCCCGCCGCCTCGACGCCATCGGCATCGGCCTCAACCTGCTCGTACAGAACTTCTCCGGCCGCCGTCTGGTCCGCCTCGCCGAGGCCGGTGCCCGCGTCCGGCTGCTCTTCCTCAACCCGGCCTCCAGCGCGGTCAAGCGCCGCGAGCGCGAACTCGGGATGAAGAGGGGCGAGTTGAGCCGCGCGGTGGAGATGAACATCCTGCACATGCGCCGGGTCCGGGCCCGGCTGCGCGACCCGGGCGCCTTCCAGATCCAGGTGTACGACGAGACGCCCCGCTTCACCGCCTACCTGGTCGACGGCGACGGCACCGACGGCATCGCGGTGATCCAGTCCTATCTGCGGCGGATGCGCGGCATGGAGGCGCCGGTGCTGGTGCTGCGCAACGGCAACCGAGTGGTCAAGTCGGGCGAGACGGACGATGGCGGACTTTTCTCCGCATACCGCGAGGAGTTCGAACTGGCCTGGGCGGACTCGCGGCCGGTGTCCTGAATCATCCGTTTGGGCGGGCGGGTAAGCGGAACGCGATCCTCTGATTGTCAGTGGTGCATGCGAGGGTGGAGACCACTGGGGGAAGCACCACCAAGAAGGGGGGCCACCATGGCCTGGTACCGGGAGCTGCTTGTCGGCTTCGACCTGGAGACGACCGGGACGGACCCGCGCGAGGCGCGCATCGTCACGGCAGCCGTGATCGAGGTCAGGGACGGGCAGGTCCTGGGACACCGCGAGTGGCTGGCGGACCCGGGCGTGGAGATCCCGGCGGACGCCGTCGCGGTGCACGGGATCAGCAACGAGCGGGCCGCCGGCGAAGGCGCCCCGGCCGACCGGGTCGCGGACGCGATAGCCGACGTCCTGGCGGGCTACTGGAACACCGGCGTCCCGGTCGTCGCCTACAACGCCGCCTTCGACCTGACCCTGCTCTCCGCCGAACTGCGACGCCACGGCCTGCCCTCGCTGCGCGACCGCCTGGGCGGCCTGGACCCGGCGCCGGTCGTCGACCCGCTCACCATCGACCGATCGGTCGACCGCTACCGGCGCGGCAAGCGCAACCTCGAGGCGGTCTGCGCCGAGTACGGCGTCCTTCTCGACTCCGCGCACGACGCCTCGGCCGACGCTCTCGCGGCGGCCCGCCTGGCCCGCGCGATAGCCGGCCGCCACCCCAAGGTCGCGGCCCTCGGCCCGGCGGAGCTGCACCGCCGCCAGATCGAGTGGTACGCCGAGTGGGCGGCGGACTTCCAGAACTTCCTGCGCCGCAAGGGGGACACGGACGCGGTGATCGACGGCGCCTGGCCGGTGCGGGAGCCGGCGGAGAAGACCGTCTGACGCGCCCGCGACCCGGGCCCCGGCCCGGCCGCCTTCACCGGCCGTCGGTCGGGGATCTGTCGGTCGGGGATCTGTCAGGCGGGGACCCGTCGGCGTCCTTCCCCAGCCGGGCGGCGGCCCGCCAGGCCCGCAGCACCCGGATCAGAACGGATACCACCGCACCGCCTCGTCCCCGTCCCGCAGCGACGCCACCCGACGCCGGAACTCCGCCAGCGCCTTGGGGTCGGCGGGCGCGTGCTGGGCGACCCAGGCGCAGCTCGCGGTCTCGCGGGCGCCCCGCAGGACCGTGCAGCCCGCCCACTCCCGCACGTCCCAGCCGTAGGCCTCGGTGAAGGCGTCGTAGGCCTCGGCGGGCAGCCCGTACCGGTCGCGGGAGAGCGCCATGACCACCAGGTCGTGCTCGCGCAGATCGGCCGAGACGGTCTCCAGGTCGACCAGGACCGGGCCGTCGGGCCCGATGTGCACGTTGCGGGGGAGCGCGTCGCCGTGGATGGGGCCGGGCGGCAGGTGCGGGGTGAGCGCGGCGGCGGCCGTGGCGAAGCCGTCCCGGCGCTCGCGCAGATACGCCGCGTCCGCCGGGTCGATCGCGTCGCCCGCGAGCCGCAGCCAGCGCTCGACCCCCGACAGCAGATCTCGCGCGGGCAGGCCGAAGCCGGGGGTGGGCAGCGCGTGCACCAGACGCAGGAGTTCGGCCAGATCCCGTGGCTCGGCGGGGCGCACCGGGTCGGGCAGCCGGTGCCACAGGGTCACCGGATGCCCCTCGACGAGCAGCGGCTCCGGCTCGGCGGCCCGCACCGCCGGGACACCCGCCCCGGCCAGCCAGGCGGCGACCTCCAGCTCGCGCCGGGCCCGGTCGAGGAGTTCGGCGTCACGGCCGACCTTCACCACCAGGTCACCGGCGGCGAACACCGCGTTCTCGCCCAGGGCGAGGAGCCGCGCGTCCGCCACCGGGCCCGGCAGTACGTCCGCCGCGCCGAGTACGTCCCGCGCCCGTGCCTCGTCCATCGTCCGCCTCCGTGTGGTGCACCGCCCGACCCTGCCGGACGCGTCGTGATCCGGCCATCCGACGGCCAGTGTCGCATTCGCACAGATCGGGCCGTGCGCACGGTCTCTTGACGGGGTACAGCACCTTCACGACCATGGCGGGGCCCGTCACAGCCGCGGGAAGGGGGCCGATCCGGTGTCGTTGGCGACCGAGAAGAGACGGACCGTGCGACGCGCGTCCGGCACCGGCCCGCCGCGCGGTACCACGGGCCACGGCGCGTGGTTCCTCGTCCTCCCCGCCCTGATCCCCGTGCTGGCCCTGAGCGTCGGCCCGCTGCTGTACGGGATCCTGCTGGCGTTCACCGACGCCCAGTCGGGCCGCACCGCGCCCACCCGGTGGATCGGCGTCCTCAACTTCTCCGACCTGCTGCACGACACGCTGTTCTGGGAGTCGTTCCGGATCGGCCTGGTCTGGGCGGTCGGGGTGACCGTCCCGCAGTTCCTGCTCGCCCTCGGCCTCGCCCTGCTCCTGAACGAGGACCTGCGGCTGCGCTGGCTGGCCCGCGCCCTCGCGATCGTCCCCTGGGCGATGCCGGAGGTCGTGGTCGGCGTCATGTGGCGGCTCGTCTACAACCCGGACGCCGGCATCCTCAACGAGACCCTGCGCGACCTGGGTCTGGGTGACGGACGGGACTGGCTCAGCGGGCTGGCGACCGCCTTGCCCGCGGTGATCGTCGTGGGCGTGTGGGCCGGCATGCCGCAGACGACGGTCGCTCTGCTCGCCGGCCTCCAGAACACCCCGAGAGAACTGCACGAGGCGGCCGCGGTGGACGGCGCGGGCTCCTGGCGCCGCTTCCGGACCGTCACCTGGCCCGCGCTGCGGCCCATCGCCCTCGCCATCACGGCCCTCAACTTCATCTGGAACTTCAACTCCTTCGCCCTGGTCTATGTGCTGACCAACGGCGGCCCCGGCGGCCGCACCCGGCTGCCCATGCTCTTCGCCTACGAAGAGGCCTTCCGCTACGGCCAGTTCGGCTACGCGGCGGCGATGGGCTGTGTGATGGTCGCGGTGATCTCGGTGTTCCTGGCCCTGTTCCTGGTGGGCCGGATCAGGGGAGGTGACGACGCGTGAGGACCTCTCCCGCGGCCCGGGCCGGCCGGGCCGCCCAGTACACGGCCCTGCTCGGCTACCTCGTCTTCCTCGCCTTCCCCTTCCTCTGGCTGCTCTCCGTCGCCTTCAAGCCCGCGCGCGAGCTGGGCAGCCTGCACCCCACCTGGATCCCGAAGCACCCCACCCTCGCCAACTTCCGCCAGGCGTTCGACGAACAGCCCCTGCTGCACGCCGCGTTCAACTCCCTGATCGCCGCGGTGAGCGCCGCGGTGATCGCCGTGGCCCTCGCCACCCCGATGGCGTACGTCATGGCCCGCCGGCGCACCCGGCTCGCGCGGGCCGCGTCCGGGTGGGTGGTGGTCAGCCAGGCCTTCCCGTTCGTGCTGGTGATCATCCCGCTGTTCCTGGTGCTGAAGAACCTGCGGCTGATCGACTCCGTGCCGGGGCTGGTGATGGTGTACGTGGTGTGGGCGCTGCCCTTCGCGCTGTGGATGCTCGTCGGCTACGTCCGGGCCGTCCCCGTCGAGCTGGAGGAGGCGGCCGCGATCGACGGCGCCGGGCGGCTGCGGACGCTGGTGTCCGTGACGGCGCCGTTGCTCGCTCCCGGGATCGTGGCGACGGGGCTGTTCGCGTTCGTCACGGCGTGGAACGAGTTCTTCTTCGCGCTGGTGCTGCTGAAGACCCCGGAGAAACAGACCCTGCCGGTCGTCCTGACCCACTTCATCGGCACGGAGGGCGTCGCCGACCTCGGCCCGCTGGCCGCCGCCGCCTTCCTCGCCACCCTCCCCTCGCTGGTCGTCTTCGCGATCGTCCAGCGCCGGATCACGGGCGGCATGCTCGCCGGGGCGGTGAAGAGCTGATGCGGACCAGAGCACTGATCGTGGCCGCCCTGCTGCTCCTCGCGGGCTGCACCGCCGACGGAGGGGACGACGACGGTCCCGTCACCCTCCGCTTCCAGTCCCTGGCCTGGCAGGAGGAGTCCGTCCAGGCCAACAAGGACCTGGTCAAGGAGTGGAACGCCACCCATTCCGAGGTCGAGGTCGAGTACGTGCAGGGGAGTTGGTCGAGCGTCCACGACCAGCTGCTCACCTCCTTCGAGGGCGGTGAGGCCCCCGACATCATCCACGACGCCTCCGACGACCTCGCCGACTTCGCCTACGGGGGCTACCTCGCCGACCTGACCGGACTGCTGCCCGCCCGCCTCACGTCGGACATCCCGCAGCGCAGTTGGGAGACGACGACCTTCGGCGACGGCGTCTACGGCGTGCCGTTCCTCCAGGAGCCGCGCGTCCTCGTCGCGAACGCGACCTGGCTGAAGCGCTCCGGGGTACGCATCCCGACCCCCGAACACCCCTGGAGCTGGGCGGAGTTCCGGCAGATCACGGAGCAGCTCAGCGGCGACGGCAAGTACGGCGTGGCCTGGCCGCTGAAGGAACCCGTCTCGGCCACCCTCAACCTCTCCCTGTCGGCGGGCGGACAGCTCTTCCACCGGGGAGCGGACGGAAAGGTCACCGTCCGCTTCGAGGCCGGCGACGAGGTCGTACCGCGCACCGTCCACGACCAGGTCGGCGCCGACCGCAGCGCCTCGCCCACGACGCTGGGCAGCGGCGGCTCGGACACCCTGCCGGGGTTCTTCGGCGGCCGCTACGCGATGGTCCCGCTCGGCTTCTCCTACCGTCAGCAGATCGTGCAGCAGGCGCCCGAGGGGTTCGACTGGCAGGTGCTGCCCGCCCCGGCGGGCGCCGACGGACTCGCCCAGGGGGTCAGCCCGCAGACGCTGTCCGTCGCCGAGGACAGCCCGCACAAGAAGGAGGCGGCGGCGTTCATCGACTTCCTGCTCCGGCCGAAGAACATGGTGCGGCTCGCGCTGGGCGACTGGATGCTGCCGACCGGTACGCGGGCCCTCGCCGACCCCGCCCTGCACACGACGAAGGACGACTGGGCGACCGGCACCGCTCTCGCCGAGCACCTGCGCCCGGCCCCCGCCCAGTCCGTCCGGGGCTATGCCGAGTGGAAGGACAAGGTCGCCACCCCCGCGTTCCAGGAGTACTACAGCGGGGCGATCGGTCTCGGTGACCTGCGCGAGCGGCTCGAGGAGGACGGCAACCTGGTGCTGGCGCGCTACCAGCGGTGACGGCGGCCTCTCCGCGGTGAAGGCGCGCTGCCGGCGGTGAACGGCCCCTTCAGGGAACGGCGGGACCGGTGACCGGCTGTCCCTGGTCGTCGTACGGCCAGACGTTGGGGACGCAGCCGTCCATGCCCTTGATCTGCTGCATCATCGCCGGGGCCGGCCTGCCCGGACCGGGACAGCCGACGTGGCCGTGGCCGAGGAAGTGGCCCACCTCGTGGTTGACGATCAGCGCGCGATAGGCGGTGACGTCCTTGGCGTAGACCGGGGTGGCCAGCAGCCAGCGCTTGAGGTTGACCATGACGTTGTCGGCCACACTGCAGTTGACCTCGCCGCCGGTGTCCAGTCCGTACTCCCCGCAGATCTTGTCCACGGTGCCGGGTGTCGCGACCCGTACGACGAAGTCGGTGGTCCCGCCGGAGACCCGCTGGAACGCCGAGTGCCCGTCCGCCGTCCAGCCGCGCCGGTCGCCCAGGACGATCTCCACCTGCCGGGCCACGACCGCTGCGGAAAGGGAGAGGCCGTCCTCGACGTCGACCCGGTAGCGCAGGGCCGTGCCCTTGCCCACCTTGGCGCTCGAGCCGGAGGCGGTGGTGAAGGTGCCCGGGCCCGAGGCCGGGATGTCCGACGCGGACGGTCCGGCGGGCGCGCTGCCGGATGCTCCGGCCGACGCGCCACCGGAAGCACCGCCGGACGCACTGCCGGACGACCCGGTGGACGGACCGGCCGACGGGCTGCCCGAGGCGCCTGCCGCGGCCCCGGAGCCGGCCGTCGGCCCGGTGGGCGCGGAACCGGACTCCCCGGATCCGCCCGGCTCGGCGGACGCGGTGGCGCGGCCCTCGGCCGAGGCCCCGCCCGCGTCGGCGGACGTCCAGCCCGCGGCCGCGAAACCGGCGGCGCCCAGTACGGCCAGCGCGGCCGCCCCACCCCACACCGAACCCTTCCGTACACGTCGGCCGGAGGCATGCGCGGGGCCGCTCCGACGGCGACGGACGGAGGGCGGAGTTGCTTTGTGCGCGGTCATGGTTGTTCAGATTGTGATCGCCATGTGATCGGATCTGGCCCAGACGGTAACGAAAGAGCAACGACTCGATCAGTTCCGTTTCATGTGATCATCCGGTAACAGTTCTCCGAACGGGCCGACGGCGTACGGATACTGAGTGCATGCCACGAGTTCTGCTGATCGAGGACGACCGCGCCGTGCGGGACGGCGTCGCCCTCGCGCTGCGCCGTCAGGGCCACGAGGTCGCCGCCGCCGAGACCGGGGAGGACGGCCTGAACCGGCTGCGGTCCTTCCGGCCCGACGTCGTGGTGCTGGACCTGATGCTGCCCGGCATGACCGGCCTGGACGTCTGCCGCAGGATGCGTGAACTGGACCAGACACTGCCGATCATCATGGCGACCGCGCGCGGCGACGACGAGGACATCGTTGTCGGTCTGGAAGCCGGCGCAGACGACTACGTGGTCAAGCCCGTCCCGGCCCGGGTGCTCCAGGCCCGGATCCGCGCCGTCCTGCGACGGGCGGCCGGCGTGCCCGCCGACGGCGGCATACCGAAGATCGACACCTACGGCGACCTGGCCGTCGACCGGGCCGGACTCTCGGTCACCCGGCAGGGGGAGCCGGTCGCCCTCGCCCCCTCCGAACTGCGACTGCTGCTGACCCTGTCGGCCTCGCCCGGCCAGGTGTTCAGCCGCCAGCAACTCCTCGAGGCGGTCTGGCAGCACAGCTACCACGGCGACGCGCGCCTGGTGGACGCCTGCGTCAAGCGACTGCGCGCCAAGCTGGGCGAACCCCCGCGCGAGTCCCGCCACATCCACACCGTGCGCGGCTTCGGCTACCGGTTCGCCTCCCGGTGAGGCCCCTGGGGACCCGACTCGGGGCGCACCGGATGCGTGGTCTGCGCGTGCGGCTGGTGGTGGCGTTCGCGCTGGTCGCCGCCGTCACCGTCACCACCACGGGCGCGCTCACCTTCCGGGAGGCGCGCACCGGAGTGCTCCAGCAGAGCCAGGACACCGTGATCGAGCTGCTGCGCACCCAGGTCACCCGGCTCGCCCCCGAACTCGTCCTGCCCGCCGGCCGGGACGAACTGCGCCGGTTCGCCGCCGAGGTGGCCGGCGCCGAGCCGTCGGGCGCCTGGCGCGTGCTCGTCGTCTACCGCGGGCAGGAGGCCACGTCCGTCCCCGACGACCCGTTCGAGGAGCTGACGCCCGCCCTGCGCGAGGCGGTCGACTCCCGGTCGGCCACCGTTTTCCAGCGGGTCGACCGCGCGGACCACACCGCCCTCGTCGTCGGCATGTCGGTCGCCTTCACCTCCACCGTGTCGAGCAGGTGGCCGCTGTCCGGCCTCCAGGTGTTCCTGACGGTGCCGCAGACCACAGAACAGGCCTATGTGGACGCCCTGGTGACCGCCGTGGAGCGGGCCGCCGTCCCCGCCCTGGCCCTCGCCGTCCTGCTCGCGCTGCTCGCCGCCCGCGGGGTGCTGCGGCCGGTACGCGCACTGCGCCACGCCACCCGCAGCATCGCCGAGGGCCGGCTGGACACCCGCCTCGCGGTCGACGGCTCCGACGAACTCGCCGAGCTGTCGCACACGTTCAACGAGACGGCCGCCGCCCTGGAGGAGTCGGTCGCCGAACTGCGCGGCATGGAGGCCCGGGCCCGGCGCTTCGCCGCGGACGTCTCGCACGAGCTGCGCACTCCGCTGGCGGCCATGTCGGCCGTCACCGACGTCCTCGACGAGGACGCCGCCGGCCTCGACCCGGACACCGCCACCGCGGTCCGGCTGATCAGCGAGGAGACCGTGAAGCTGGCCCGGCTCGTGGACGACCTGATGGAGATCTCCCGGTTCGACGCGGGCGCGGCCGTGCTCCATCCGGACGAGATCGACCTCGCCGAGTCCCTCCGGCGCACCCTCGCCGCCCGGGGCTGGACCGACACGGTCGAGGCCCGCCTGCCGGAGCCCGACGCGCTGCGCGGACGCGTCGACCCGCGCCGCCTCGACGTCGTCGTCGCCAACCTGGTCGGCAACGCCCTGCGGCACGGCGCCCGTCCGGTGCGGTTGAGCCTCCGCGAGGGCGGGGCCGCGGGCGAGGGGTCCGGCACCGGACGGCGGGCGGTCGTCGAGGTGCTGGACAGCGGGCCCGGGATCCCCGACGACGTGCTGCCTCATGTCTTCGAACGCTTCTACAAGTCGGACGCCGCCCGCTCCCGGACCGAGGGCAGCGGACTCGGGCTGGCGATCACCGAGGAGAACGTCCGGATGCACGGTGGCACGGTCCGGGCGGCGAACCGGCCGGAGGGCGGCGCCGTCTTCACGGTGGACCTCCCGCTGTGGCGGGACGAGCCGACGCGGGACGGCCCGATGCCGGACGAGCCGACGCGGGACGAGCCGACACAGGACGAGTCGGCCAGCGAGGAGCGAGCATGAGGGGCGTACGTCGAGTCGTGCTGCTGTGCGTCCCGGCACTGTGGACGCTGGTCTCCTGCGGTATTCCGGCGACCGGTGTGGTGGAGGCGGGCGGACCCGCGCACGGGCTCGTGCCGGTGTTGCGGGTCTACCTCGTCGAAAACGGTTCCCTGGTCGCCGTCCCCCGCAGGCCCGCCGGCGCGGTCGACGCCGAGTCGGCGGTGATGAACCTGCTCGAGGGCCCGACGGAAACGGAACGGGCGAAGCGACTGACCACGCTGTTGCCCCCGCTGACGGCCGCCCCGACATCCGCCCCGAAGCCCCTCGTGAGCGTGCCTCCCACCGCCGGTCCGTCCGCCGGTTCCGCCGCCGAGGCTGCCGCGTCGGCCGCCGTGGCGGTGAACGCGCGAAACGGCGTGGTGTCGATCCACCTGCGGTATGTCAGCGAGGAGTTGAGCGATCTCGCGACGGCGCAGCTGATCTGTACGGCAGCGGAGGCGCAGCGCACCACGGACACCGGCGCCGGCCTCGGCGCGGAGGCCGTGACCGTGAAGGTGACGAACGCGCGCGGGCTGAGTGTCGAGGGATCCGACGAGCGCTGTCCCGAGGACTGACCCGCGTAATTCAAGTTGCACGAGACGTTTCGTCTCGCTTACGGTCGACGATATGACCAATCGCCCCGCCCATATTGCCATGTTCTCCATCGCCGCCCACGGCCACGTGAACCCGAGCCTCGAGGTGATCCGCGAACTCGTCGCGCGCGGGCACCGGGTGACGTACGCGATTCCGCCCGTCTTCGCCGAGAAGGTCGCCGATACCGGCGCCGAGGTCAAGCCGTGGCACTCGACGCTGCCCGCGCCCGACGACGACCCCTCCGCCTGGGGGAGCACCCTCCTCGACAACGTCGAGCCCTTCCTGGCCGACGCGATCCAGGCCCTGCCCCAGCTGATCGAGGCGTACGACGGGGACGAGCCGGACCTGGTGCTGCACGACATCACCGCCTACCCGGCCCGAGTCCTCGCCCACAGCTGGGGCGTGCCGGCGATCTCCCTCTCGCCCAACCTGGTCGCCTGGGACGGCTACGAGGAGGAGGTCGCCGAACCGATGTGGGCGGAGCCGAGGGAAACGGAGCGCGGAAAGGCTTACTACGCACGGTTCCACGCCTGGCTGGAGGAGAACGGGATCACCGAGCACCCCGACCCCTTCGTCGGCCACCCGGCCCGCTCCCTCGTGTTGATCCCCAAGGCGCTCCAGCCGCACGCCGACCGGGTCGACGAAAGCGTTTACACGTTCGTCGGCGCCTGCCAGGGCGACCGCGCCGCCGAGGGGGAGTGGACGCGCCCCGAACGGGCGGACAAGGTCGTTCTCGTCTCGCTGGGTTCGACCTTCACCGACCAGCCGGACTTCTACCGGGAGTGCGTGCGCGCCTTCGGTGAGATGCCGGGCTGGCACCTCGTGCTCCAGATCGGCAGGCACGTCGACCCGGCCGCGCTGGGCACCGTACCCGACAACGTCGAAGTGCGTTCCTGGGTACCGCAGTTGGCTGTCCTGAGGCAGGCCGATCTGTTCGTCACGCACGCCGGCGCGGGCGGCAGCCAGGAGGGGCTGGCCACGGCCACGCCGATGATCGCCGTACCGCAGGCCGTCGACCAGTTCGGCAACGCGGACATGCTCCAGGGGCTCGGGGTGGCCCGGCAGCTCGCCACGCCCGAGGCGACGGCCGCGACCCTGCGGGAAGCCGCCCTCACGCTCGTCGACGACCCGGAAGTGGCCCGTCGGCTCAAGGCGATCCAGGCGGAGATGGCGGACGAGGGCGGCACCCGCCGGGCGGCGGACCTCATCGAGGCCGAGCTGACGGGGCAGCGGTCCTGAACGACCGTCCCGAAGCGTCCTGAACCGGCCCTCGACCGCCGTTGGAACGGTCCCGGACGGGTACCGGACAGCGGGCCGGACTCCGGACTCCGCACAGCGGGCCGAACGCCGGAAGCCGAACCGGGCGTGAGTGAGGGCCCGTTGACTCCCCCGGGAGGTCAACGGGCCCTCGGTTCGGACCGCTTCAGCGGGCTTCGCTCGGCGTCAGACCCGCAGCGGCTCGCCCTCGTCGTCCCGGGCCACGGGCGCGACCGCCTCGGGCGACTCGTCGTGCGTGAGGTCGGGCAGCCAGTGCAGCCACTTCGGCAGGTACCAGTTGCGCTCGCCCAGCAGCGCCATCACGGCCGGGAGCAGCACACCCCGGATGATCGTCGCGTCGATCAGCACCGCGGCCGCCAGGCCCACGCCCATCTGCTTCATGGACTGCATGGACAGCGTTCCGAAGATGGCGAACACGGCGACCATGATGACCGCGGCGCTGGTGACCACACCGGCCGTGGTGACCACACCGTGCTTGATGGCGTCGTTCGTCGAACGGCCCCGCATCCGCGCCTCGCGGATCCGCGAGACCACGAACACGTGGTAGTCCATCGACAGGCCGAACAGGATCACGAAGAGGAACAGCGGCAGCCAGGTGATGATGGCGCCGACGCCCTCCGCGCCCACCAGCGACGCGCCCCAGCCGTGCTGGAAGACGGCGACCAGGATGCCGTAGGCGGCCCCCACCGACAGCAGGTTGAGCACGATCGAGGTGATCGCGACCGTCAGTGAGCGGAACGACAGCAGCATCAGCAGGAAGGCGAAGACCACGACGAACGCGAAGACGGGAGCGACGGCTCCGGCCAGTTGGTCGTTGAAGTCCTTCGAACCGGCCACCTGACCGGTGATCGGCGCCTGGAGACCGTCGACCTTGCCCAGCGTCGCGGGCCGCACCTCGTCGCGCAGCTTGTCCAGGCTCGTGCCCGCCTTGTCCAGGTCGGAGCCGCCGACCAGCGGAACGTACACGTAGGCGATGTTCTGCGCGTCGTGCAGCTTGATCTCGACCGGACCGCGGGAGGCACCCGAGCTGACCGCCTGCTCCTTGAACTCCGCGAGCGCGGTCTTCACCTCGGCGGCGTTGATGTCGTCCGCCTTGACGATCACCTCGGCCGGTTCGGAGCCGCCCGGGAAGGCGTCGTTGACCCGGTTGTAGGTCTGCACGATCGGCAGCGAGTCGCCGAACTCCTGGTCCAGGGTGAGGTTCTGGGTCTTCATGCCGACCGCCGGAGCGGCGATCGCGAGCAGCACGCCGGCCGCCACGACCAGCGACACGCCGGGCTTGGCGAGGACGACCTTGAGGACGGCGCTCCAGAACCGGCTGCCCTCGTCGGCACGTCCGCCGTTGCCGTTCTTGCGGCGCTTGTCGGGGTGCAGGAACGGGATCCGGCCCTTCTCCACCCGCCGGCCGAGCAGCGACAGCAGCGCGGGCAGCACGGTCACCGAACCGACCATGGCGACCGCGACCACCATCAGGGACGCAAGCCCCATCGCCTCGAACGTCGCGAGCCCGGTGAACAGCATGCCGGCCATCGCCACGCACACGGTGACACCGGAGACGATCACGGCACGGCCGCTGGTCGCCGCGGCGATCCTGAGAGCGGTTTCCGGATCACGTCCAGCGGCCCGCTCCTCGCGCTCCCGGCGCAGGTAGAACAGGCAGTAGTCGACGCCGACGGCCAGACCGACCAGCAGCATCACGGAGCTCGCCGTGTCGTCCATCGGCTGGAAGTGGCTGACGATGCTCATCAGGCCCATCGTCGCCATGATCGCGGTGACCGCGAGTGCCACCGGCAGCAGCGCCGCCACCAGCGCGCCGAACGCGATCAGCAGAATGCCCAGGGCCACCGGCACGGCGGAGTACTCCGCCTGCTGGAAGTCGTCGCCGAAGGCGTCGTCGAACGTCTTCATCATGCTGGCGCCGCCGATCTCCTCGATCCGCAGCGAGGAGTGCTCCTTCTGGACCCCCTCGACGGCCTCGAGAACCGGCTCGACCCGCTCGCCCGCGGTTTCGGAGTCGCCGCGCATGTCGAACTGCACGAGCGCGCTGCGACCGTCCCGGGAGATCGTGTCCGAGTCGTAGGGCGAGGTCACGTCGGTGACCTTGCCGGTCTTCTCCACGGCCGCGACGACCGCCGCGACGGCGGCCTTGAAGTCCGCGTCCGTGGCCTTGACGGAGCCGTCCTTCGACTGGACGAGGACCGTCTCACTGGCCGGCTCGTCGATGCCGGCGTCCTCGATGATCCGGGCGGCCGTGTGGGTCTCGCCCCCGAGCTGGTCGCTCTCCTTGACCTCGACCGTGCCCACCGCCGAGCCGATCCCCATGGCCAGGACGACGAACAGCACCCAGATGCCCACGGCGGCCCATCGGTGCCGGGCGCTCCAGCCGCCGGCCCGCGCGGCGAAGCCCCGCACCCGTATATCTCCGTTCCCCATGACGGGCCTGCCCTCTTGTGATGCGGTGGCAACCCCCTGCCGCCACCTTCAGATTCGAAGGTATGGGCTGGATAAAGCCATCTCGTCGTGCTGCCCGGTGAGGTGCCGGACACCCGAGTCCTCCCGTCGGACCCCGCCGTCTCACCGCTGGGGAGGACAGAGGTCCCCTACATCTATCCGGGGATCTAGGGGATGACGATCAGGGGCGGCCGGTGACGGGGGCCGCCGGGCAGGACGCCGAGCAGGCCGCCGGGGACAGGCTGCCGGGCAGTTCGGGGGTCAAGGCCGGAATGGTGATTACGAAAGTTTGTTGAACAAGTCACGAGCCTGTGGAGATGTCCGGCAGATGTTGCTCCGCGTCCCGCCGATCGGCCAGAGTTTCGCCCGAAGCCCCACTCCGGCCGCGGCCGTCGTGCCCACCCCCACGGGGCACGACGGCCGCTTAAGGTGAGCGGATGACGACGACGTACGCGGCACTTCTGCGCGGCATCAACGTGGGCGGCAGCAGAAAGGTCCCGATGGCCGAACTGCGCACCCTGCTGGAGGGGCTCGGTCTCGAGGACGTCCGCACCTACCTCCAGAGCGGCCAGGCCGTCTTCTCCTCCGCGCACGGGGACGCGGAGCGCCTCGCCGCCGAGCTCACGGCGGCGATCGAGAGACACTTCGGCTTCGCCGTCGGAGTGATCGTTCGCGACCACGCCTATCTGAAAGCGGTTGCCGACGCTTGCCCGTTCCCGGCCGCCGAGCTGGAGGCCAAACAGCTCCACGCCACGTACTTCTCCACCGCCGTCGAAGCGGAGCGCTACGCCGGGATCGACCAGGCCGCCCACCTCCCCGAGGAGTTCCGCCTCGGCGACCGCGTCCTGTACCTCTACGCACCCGACGGCCTCGGCCGGTCCAAGCTCGCCGAGCAACTGTCGAAGCCGCGAGTGAACAAGGGGCTCATCGCCACCACCCGGAACTGGAACACCGTCGTCAAACTGGTGGAGATGACGCGAGCGTGACCGTGCGCAGGCCGTGGAAGGGCGCCAGGGAGAGAATCTCGCGGGGCACGACGAGCCGCGGATCGGCGTAGAGCCGACGGGCCCCCTCGGGGGTGCGGGCGGCGGCCACGGCGTCCACGAGGGCCAGCTCGTCCTCGGTGAGCGAGTCGTGTTTCCGCAACCCCGACAGCCCCCAGCCGTCCCAGGGAAGCGGTTCCGTGCCGTTACGGGCGGCGAGGTCCAGGACCACACTGTTCAGGACGAGCGGCAGACCCCTGAGACCGGGATCGGCCCACACCCCGAACGTCTCCGGGTCCACCGCGCCCGCCCGGCACGCCCGCCATGCCTGCCCGGCGACCAGGAAACCGTTCCGCGGCACGTCTATCGGGTCGAAGGGCACCTCGTAGAAGGCGGCGGACACCTGTGCGTCGGCCAGCCGCCAAGTACCGTCCGGGAGGCGGTACTCGGTGACCCAGTGGTCGTCGTGGAAGCCCTCGACGAAGTAGCTCGCGTACCCGCCCCGGATCCGGGACGGCGTCCCGGTCGCCCGCAGCAGCGAGCACAGCAGCGAGTAGTCCCGGCACGTGCCCACGAACTGCTCGTCGTAGGACCGCCGTCGGGTGAGCGGGGCGTCCCTGCGCGCCCGCAGGATCCCGGTCACGTAACGGGACTCGGCGTCGTGGTGCAACCGTTCCTCGGGAATCTGGTACCCGACACGGTCCCCCTCCAGCCGATGCACCATCAGACCGCGTACGAGCAGCGTGAGTTCGCGGGGATCGGTGGGCAGGTCGGAGACATCCAGGTCGCCCGGGTCGCTGTACGGCGTCTGCCGCAGGTAGAAGTCGTCCATGCCCGGACCCTCGGCCCTGCCCCAGGGACAAGGTCAACCTCGTACGAAATCGTTTCCCACGCTCTGGACGGTGCGTACACACGACTGTGCGAGGCTCGTCCCATGCGGTACATCATCATCGGGGCAGGGGCGATCGGCGGCACCGTCGGCGGACGACTGGCGCAGGCCGGGCACGAGGTCGTGCTGGTCGCACGCGGCGCGCACCGGACGGCGCTCACGGAGGGCGGACTGCGGCTCAGGGTTCCGCAGGGCGAACGGACGTACCGGCTGCCCGTCGTCGACGGACCGGACGCGCTCGGCACGCTGCACCCCGACGACGTCCTCTTCCTCGCCGTCAAGACCCAGGACACCGAGGCGGCACTCCAGGTCTGGGGCCCCGCCCCGGTCGACGGCGGCGGCACGGCCGCGGAGCGACTGCCCCTGGTCTGCGCGCAGAACGGTGTGGAGAGCCCGCGCCTTGCCCTGCGCCGCTTCCGGCACGTCTACGGCGTCTGCGTCTGGCTGCCCGCCACCCATGTCGAACCGGGTGTCGTCTCCGCAGCCGGCACCCCGCTCACCGGCATCCTTCACCTGGGCCGGTACCCGCACGGCACCGACGACACGGCCCGTCGTATCGCCGCCGACCTGGAGAAGGCGCACTTCGAGGCGCCGGTCGTACCCGACGTCTCCCGCTGGCAGTACGCGAAGCTGCTGTCCAACCTCGGAAACGCCCTGGAAGCGGTGAGCGGCCCGGTGGGCGACCCCGAGGCGGAGGCGCTGTACGCGAGGGTGCGGGCCGAGGGCGAGGCCGTGCTGCGCGCCGCCGGGATCGTGTGGACGGGCACCGAGGAGCAGCAGGCCCTGCGCGGCGACAAGGTCACCCTCGTCCCGCTCGACGGCGCCCCGCGCGGCGGCGGCTCCTCCTGGCAGTCCCTCAGCCGCGGTGCGGGCAGCATCGAGGCCGACCACCTCAACGGCGAGATCGCGCTCCTCGGCCGTCTGCACGGCGTACCGACCCCGCTGAACGAGTTGCTGCAACGGCTTGCCAACCAGTTCGCCCGGGAGCGGAGGGCACCCGGTTCCCTGCCGCTGCCGGAGCTGATCCGACTGGCCGAGGACCGGTCCGCCGACGCTGTCGCGTTTGTTCAAGAGTCCTGAGCACCCCGCTGCCTAGCGTGGGACCCATGAAGTACGACGAGACACACCAGTACATGTCCGAATGCGCCGCCGAGGCGTCACGCGTCGCCCGCGGTGTCCCGGCGGCCCGCTTGAACGACCCGACGCACTGCCCGGGCTGGGATGTCCGCACCCTGGTCGACCACTGGGTCCTCTACACCTCCCACGGCCTCGAGCACCGCGCCCTGCGCAGGCAGCTCCCCGACGACCTGGTCGCCCGCGACTTCACCGCCGAGCCGCAGTGGGCCGAGGCGTACGCCGCCCAGCTGGAGCGCGCGGTCACGGCCTGGGCGGACCCGGCCGTGTGGGAGGGCGAGGTCGACCTGGGAACGGCCGCGATGCCCGCCGCCGAGATCGCCGCGATGATCGTCAAGGAGATGGCGGTGCACGGCTGGGACGTGGCGGTCGCCACCGGCCAGGAGTTCCACATCTCGGACGACGCGGCCCGCTTCGTCCTCGACGTCGTCGAACGGCACGGCGACCTCTACCGCCAGTACGACGGCTTCGCGGCGGTGGTGCCGGTGGCGGAGGACGCCCCGGTGTTCGAGCGGGCACTGGCGGCGAGCGGCCGCGATCCCCGGCAGGGCGCCGCACACGTGAACCGCTGAGCGATCACCTCGGGCCGGCCGCTGCGGGGTGCGGGGTGTGGCCGGAACCGGTACGGCAACGGAAACCGCTCCCGCAACGGAAACCGCTCCCGCAACGGAAACCGCTGTCGAAAGAGAAGCGGGTCCCGCGGCAGAAACGGGATCAGAAAGAGAAGCCGGTATCCGCAGCAAATACGGGATGAGACGGAAACCGGTACCGAAACGGAAAGAGATCCCCGCGCGGCGCGAGAGGGCCCACCGTCGGTCAGGCTCCGACGGCGGCCAGCGCCGGTGTACGCGCCGCGTCGTACCGTTCCAGCAGCACCCGCGCCACCTCCGGCGCCGGACCCAGCACATCGGCCAAGACGTCCGCTGCGGCCGCGCCTCGCGCGATGCGGTCCGGCAGGAAGCCGGGAGCCAGGACGTACGGCGCGACGGCGACCCGCGAGCACCCCAGCGCCCGCAGTTCACGGACCGCGTCCTCGGTGCGCGGGAACCCCGAGGGAGAACCGGCGGAGGCGAACGCAGGCCGCACGGCACACCAACCGGTGCGCCGCCACTCCCGCGCGATTTCTGCGATCACTGCGATCGCCTCCGGGTCCGTGGACCCCGCCGAGGCCAGCACGACCCCGGTCGAGGACTTGTCGGCGGGCGTCAGGCCGGCCTCGTACAGCCGTCGTTCGAGGACGGCGAGCAGCAGCGGCGACGGGCCGAGCACCTCGGCCTGTCTGATCCGCAGCTGTGCCGGAGCCTCCCGCAGGACCGCCGGGATGTCCGCCTTCGCGTGGAACGCTCGGGTCAGCAGCAGCGGCAGCGCCACGACGTCACGGACGCCCTCCGTCGCCAACGACTCCAGCACCCCATGGACGGAGGGGATGTTGAAGTCCAGGAAACCGGTCTCTACCCGCAGGCCCGGCCGCAATGACCGCACCCGCCGCACCAGGGCGTGCACGGTCGCGGCATGCCGCGGGTCGCGACTGCCGTGGGCAATCACCACGAGAACGGGAGGAACCGGTTTCCTGTACATGGGACTTCAGCTCTTCACCAGCAGACCACGGCTGCGCAGCACCCACCGCTCCAGCGGACTGAAGATCAGCAGGTCGATGGCGATGCCGACGAACAGGATGAGCAGGATCGCCTCGAACACCATCGACATGTCACTGGCGTTGCGCCCGTTCTCCAGCAACTGGCCCAGGCCGACGCCGAGGTCGGGGAAGGACGCGATGATCTCCGCCGCCATCAGCGAACGCCACGAGAACGCCCAGCCCTGCTTCAGGCCCGCCACATAACCCGGCAGGGCGGCCGGCAACGTGATGTACACGGTTCCCTTCAGCCCCGTCGCGCCCATCGTGCGGCCCGCCCGCAGGAACAGCGGCGGCACCTGGTCGACGCCGGACACCAGCCCGTTGGCGATGGACGGCACGGCACCGAGCAGGATCACCGCGTACATCATCGAGTTGTTCAGACCCAGCCACAGCACGGCCGGCGGCACCCACGCCACCGACGGCAGTGACTGGAGACCGGACAGGATCGGACCGATCGCCGCCCGCACGAACTTCACGCGTGCCACCAGCAGACCCAGCGGGGTGCCGATCGCCAGCGCGAAGAGGAAGCCGAGCAGACCGCGCGAGACGCTGGTCCAGATGTAGCCGAGCAGCTTGCCCTCGAGCCAGGCGTCCTGGAGCGTCCGCCCGACGTCCACGGGGGAGACCAGCTTGGTCGGGTCGTCGACGATCTTGAAGGTGATCTGCCAGACGATCAGCAGCAGCAGGGTCGCCAGGATCGGCGGCAGGATCTTGTCGATGAAGGTCCGCCGAAAGGGCGTACGTCCGATGGGCGCCACGACGTCCAGCGCGTCGAGCCCCGCCTCCACCCCGGCAAGCTCGGTGGTAACCGACTTCGTCACCGTCGTCTTCGTCTCAGTGCTGGCCATGACGGCGGATCTCCCCACGCAGGACTTCGGTGATCTCGATGGACAGTTCCGCCACCGGGGCGTCCTCGATCCGGCGCGGCTGCGGGATGTCGACCGTCCACTCGCGCGCCACCCGGCCGGGCCGGGAGGACAGCAGGACGACCCGCTGCGCGAGCCGTACCGCCTCCCGCACGTTGTGCGTGACGAAGAGGACGGACAGTCCCGTCTCCCCCCAGATCCGGGTCAGTTCGTCGTGCAGCACATCCCGTGTGATGGCGTCCAGCGCCGCGAACGGCTCGTCCATCAGCAGGATGTTGCTCTCCTGCGCCAGCGCGCGGGCCATCGCCACGCGCTGCCGCATACCGCCGGAAAGCTCGTGCACACGCTTTCCGTACGCGCCCTTCAACCGGACCAGCTCGAGGAGCTCCTCGGCCTTGTCGCGCCGCTCGGGCTTGGCGACACCCCGGAGCTTCAGGGCGAGTTCGATGTTCTTGCCCGCGGTCAGCCACGGGAAGAGGGCGTGCTCCTGGAACATCAGCGCCGGACGGCCGTCCGTCGTGATGGAGCCGGCGGTGGGCTCGTCGAGCCCCGCCACCAGGTTGAGCAAAGTGGACTTGCCGCAGCCCGAAGCCCCCAGGAGGGTGACGAACTCGCCGGGAGCGACATCGAGAGTGATGTCGTCCAGGACGAGCTGCTGCCCACCCGGCCCGGCGAAGGACTTCGAGACGTGCTCAAGCCGGGCCGCGTATTCCACGGACTCCGCGGACTCGGCGGCCTTGGCGAAGGTCGTTGCCATGGTCGTCACCTCCTGGGAACTCATCGGATTCCGATCAGCTGACGCCGAGACCGGCGTCGTCGACCGTGGACTCGCCCTCGGCCTTGAGGACCTTGTTCAGGATGCTCAGGTCGTAGATGCCCTTGAGGTCGGGCTTCTCCAGCAGACCCGCCTTGACCGCGTGCTCCGCCTCGGCGTTGAGCGTGGAGGCCAGCGGGTCGTTGATGAACTGGATCGACGTCCACGCCGGGTCCAGGACCTCGGTCGGCAGTGCCTTGCCGGAGTCCGTCTCCAGCTGCTTGTTCGCCGCGGCCTTCGCCGCCACCGGGTTGGCGTTGATCCACTTGTTGGAGTCGATCGAACCCTTGAGCACCGCCTCGACGACCTTCGGGTGCTCCGTGAGGAACTTCTGCGACACGATGATGTTCGTGATCACGAACTTCTTGTCGGGCCACAGCGACGCCTCGTCGAGCAGCACCTTGCCGCCCTCGGCGACCAGCTTGGACGCGGTCGGCTCCGGCACCCAGGCACCGTCGATCGAACCGGCCTTGAAGGCGTCCGGGGTCACCTTGTTGTCACTGCGGACAACGGTGACGTCGCCCTTGCCGCTCTGCGCGTCGACCTTCCAGCCCTGGTCCGCGATCCAGTTCAGGAACGCCACGTCCTGCGTGTTTCCGAGCTGAGGCGTGGCGATCTTCTTGCCCTTGACGTCCTTGAGGGACTTGACCTTGTCCGGATTGACGACGAGCTTCACACCGCCGGACGCCGAACCGCCGATGATGCGCAGGTTCTTGCCGGCGGACTTGGTGAAGCCGTTGATCGCGGGGGAGGGGCCGATCCAGCCGATGTCGATGGAACCGGCGTTCAGCGCCTCGATCTCGGAGGGGCCCGCGTTGAAGGTCGCGTACGACGCCTTGGTGGCGCCCAGCGCCTTCTGGAAGATGCCCTGCTCACGGCCGACCAGTGCGGTCGCGTGCGTCAGGTTGCCGAAGTAGCCGATCTTGACGGTGTCGAGCCCGTCGATCTTCTCCGATCCCGCGGCGACCTTCTCGTTGGCGTTGTCGTCCTTGGACTCGGAACCGTAACCGCAGGCGGCCAGGGCGAGCAGGGGAAGGGCCGCTGCGGCCGCGATGCCGCGGCGAAGAAGAACTGAGCGGTTGGCAGGCACGGGAGGGGTTCCTCTCGTTGGCCCGGCGGTCACGGGTTCTCAGGTCGTGGCCGGGAAATCGGCAAAGGGTTTTCGTCGCTTCCGGGACGGCGGGTGGGGGGATGGGGCGCGCAGGCAGTGCGCGTACGTCAGAGCGCACATCGCGCCACTCCGCCCTGCCCGCTGCCGAGGGCGCCGCTGCCGACGCGGCCGCCCTCCTTCGCGAACGTGGAGTAGAAGTCGGTTGTGGTCATTTTCAGAAGTCCCAACCGTCGTCGTCGGACTCGTCCTTGACCGGCTCGGGCGACGCGAACGACTCGCCGACCATGCCCGCGGTGAGCGTGGTGCCGTCCGCCGGGTCGATCAGGATGAACGAGCCGGTGCGGCGGGAGTCCGCGTAGGAATCCACCGGAAGCGGTTCCGAGGTACGGATCTTCACGCGGCCGATGTCGTTGGCGATGAGCTGTCCCGGGTGCGGGTGCAGGGACAGGTCGTCGAGCGTGAGACGGGACGGGATGTCCTTGACGATCGCCTTGACCGTGCGGGTGCCGTGCTTGATCAGCACCCGGTGCCCGACGGTCAGCGGCTGGTCGGCCACGTGGCACACGGTCGCCTCGACGTCCTGCGTGGTGGGCGGCGCGTCCTTGGTGGGCACGATCAGGTCGCCGCGCGAGATGTCGATGTCGTCCGAGAGCAGCACGGTCACCGACTGGGTCGTCCACGCCGCGTCCACCGGCTCGCCCAGCAGGTCGATGCCGGAGATCGTCGAGGTACGGCCGGACGGCAGGACCGTCACCGCCTCGCCCACGTGGAACGTGCCGGCCGCGATCTGGCCCGCGTACCCCCGGTAGTCCGGGTGCTCGGCGGTCTGCGGACGGATCACGTACTGCACCGGCAGCCGTGCGTGGCAGTGCGCCAGGTCGTGGCTGACGGGAACCGTTTCCAGGTGTTCCAGGAAGGTCGGCCCGCCGTACCAGTCCATGTTCGCCGACGGATCCACCACGTTGTCACCGGCGAGCGCGGAGATCGGGATCGCGGTGACCTCGGGAACACCGAGCTCGCTCGCGTACGCCGTGAACTCCTCGGCAATCTCCGCGAAGACGGTTTCCCTGTACTCGACCAGGTCCATCTTGTTGACGGCGAGAACGACGTGCGGAACCCGGAGCAGGGCGGCGATCGCCGCGTGCCTGCGGGTCTGTTCCACAACCCCGTTGCGGGCGTCGACCAGGATCACCGTCAGCTCGGCCGTGGAGGCACCCGTCACCATGTTGCGGGTGTACTGCACATGACCGGGCGTGTCGGCGAGGATGAAGCGGCGCCGGGGTGTGGCGAAGTAGCGGTAGGCCACGTCGATGGTGATGCCCTGCTCGCGCTCGGCGCGCAGGCCGTCGGTGAGGAGCGCCAGGTCGGGGGCTTCCTGGCCGCGGTTCGCCGAGGCGCGCTCCACGGCCTCGAGCTGGTCGCTGAGGATCGACTTGGAGTCGTGCAGGAGCCGGCCCACGAGTGTGGACTTGCCGTCGTCGACGGAACCGGCCGTGGCGAACCGCAGCAGGGTCGTTGCCGAGAGTTCCTCGGAGGTGATCGTGCTCATGCTTAGAAGTACCCCTCGCGCTTGCGGTCTTCCATCGCGGCCTCGGACATCTTGTCGTCGGCGCGGGTGGCGCCGCGCTCGGTGAGCCGGGAGGCGGC
Organism: Streptomyces sp. NBC_00080; assembly: GCF_045041255.1. Lineage (NCBI taxonomy): Bacteria > Bacillati > Actinomycetota > Actinomycetes > Kitasatosporales > Streptomycetaceae > Streptomyces > Streptomyces sp. NBC_00080. The sequence goes on along the minus strand of NZ_CP108235.1, from coordinate 2,318,452 downwards.
GATCTCGGCGATGACGTCGTCGAGCGTCACCGCGTCGGAGTCGACGGCGCCGGTGCAGGACATGTCGCCTACGGTCCGGTAGCGCACGAGGCGCTTCTCGACGGTCTCGTCGTCCTTCGGCCCGCCCCACTCGCCGGCGGTCAGCCACATCCCACCGCGCCGGAAGACCTCCCGGTCGTGCGCGAAGTAGATCTCGGGCAGTTCGATGCCCTCCCGGGCGATGTACTGCCAGACGTCGAGCTCGGTCCAGTTGGACAGCGGGAAGACCCGCACGTGCTCACCGGGGGCGTGGCGGCCGTTGTAGAGGTTCCACAGCTCCGGGCGCTGGCGGCGGGGGTCCCACTGGGAGAACTCGTCACGCAGGGAGAAAACCCGTTCCTTGGCGCGGGCCTTCTCCTCGTCGCGGCGTCCGCCGCCGAAGACGGCGTCGAACTTCTCGGACTGGATCTTCTCCGTCAGCGGCAGCGTCTGGAGCGGGTTGCGCGTGCCGTCGGGGCGTTCGCGCAGCGCACCGCGGTCGATGTAGTCCTGGACGGAGGCCACGTGCAGGCGCAGCCCGTGCGCGGTGACGACCCGGTCGCGGTACTCGAGGACCTCGGGGAAGTTGTGCCCGGTGTCGACGTGCAGGAGCGAGAAGGGGACCGGGGCGGGAGCGAACGCCTTCAGGGCCAGGTGCAGCATGACGATGGAGTCCTTGCCGCCCGAGAACAGGATCACCGGGTTCTCGAACTCGCCCGCCACCTCGCGGAAGATGTGCACCGCCTCGGACTCCAGCGAGTCCAGGTGGCTGAGGGCGTACGGGCTGGCCGTGCCCTCCTCGGCCTCGGCGACGGTCGTCGTCATGCCAGTCCCCTCTCGGTGAGCAGGGCGTACACCGACGCCGCGGACTCCTGCACGGTCTGGTCCTGGGACTCGATCCGCAGGTCCGGCGACTCCGGGGCCTCGTAGGGGTCGTCGACCCCGGTGAGCCCGGACAGCTCGCCCGCCGCCTGCTTGGCGTACAGACCCTTCACGTCCCGGACCGAGCACACCTCGACCGGGGTCGCCACGTGCACCTCCAGGTAACCGGTTCCGCTCTCCTGATGGCGCTTGCGCACCGCTTCCCGGCTGTCGGCGTACGGCGCGATCACCGGGACCAGCGCCTTGACGCCGTTGCGGGCGAGCAGTTCGGCCAGGAAACCGATGCGCTGCACGTTGATGTGCCGGTCCTCGCGGCTGAAACCGAGGCCCGCGGAGATGAACTCGCGGATCTCGTCGCCGTCGAGCACCTCGACGCGGTGGCCCTCCTCGCGCAGTCGGCCTGCCAGCTCGTACGCGATGGTGGTCTTGCCGGCGCTCGGCAGACCCGTGAGCCAGACGGTGGCTCCGGTCGTCACGTGGTTCTCCCGGTTCGTTGAAGTGGGGGTGGGCGTGGGGGTGTTCGTCGAGTTCGAGGTCATCGCGGTCAGCCGTGCAGCCCGCACTCGGTCTTCGAGCGTCCCGCCCAGCGGCCGGCGCGCGCGTCCTCGCCCGCCAGGACCCGGCGGGTGCAGGGGGCGCAGCCGACGGAGGCGTAACCGTCCATCAGCAGGGGGTTGGACAGGACGCCGTGCTCGGTGATGTAGGCATCGACGTCGTCCTGGGTCCAGCGGGCGATGGGCGAGATCTTGACCTTCTGCCGCTTGTCGTCCCAGCCGACCACCGGAGTTCCCGCCCGGGTCGCGGACTCGTCGCGCCGCAGGCCGGTGGCCCAGGCCCGGTAGCCCTCGAGCCCCTCTTCCAACGGCTGCACCTTGCGCAACTTGCAGCACAGGTCCGGGTCGCGGTCGTGCAGCTTCGGCCCGTACTCGGCGTCCTGCTCGGCGACCGTCTGGCGCGGGGTGAGCGTGATGACGTTGACGTCCATCACCGCCTCGACCGCGTCCCGGGTGCCGATGGTCTCGGGGAAGTGGTAACCGGTGTCGAGGAACACCACGTCCACGCCCTTGCGGACCCGGGACGCCAGGTGCGCGACCACGGCGTCCTCCATCGAGGACGTCACGCAGAACTGCTTGCCGAAGGTGTCCACCGCCCACTGGAGGATCTCCAGCGCGGAGGCCTCCTCCAGGTCGCGGCCCGCCTGTTCGGCGAGAGCCTTCAACTCGTCGGTCGTACGGCCTTCCTGAAGCGTCGTCATATCCGGTCCCCTCCCGGGTCGGTGTGCTGAACGCCCCGGGCGAGCAGCCCGAGGAACTTCAGCTGGAATGCGCGGTTGCATGCCGCGCATTCCCAGGCGCCATGGCCCTGCTCGTTCGGACGCAGGTCCTCGTCGCCGCAGTAGGGGCAGTAGAAGGGTGCGGCCCGCTCGCTCATGAGAGGGCCTCCTCGCTGGCGCGCGTGGCCCAGACGGCGAACCGCTCGCCGTCCTCGCGCTCGTCCTGGAACCGCTTCAGCACGCGTTCCACGTAGTCCGGCAGTTCCTCCGAAGTGACCTTCAGACCACGGACCTTGCGGCCGAAACCGGCTTCCAGCCCGAGTGCGCCGCCCAGGTGCACCTGGAAGCCTTCGACCTGCTCGCCCCGGTCGTTCAGGACCAGCTGGCCCTTGAGGCCGATGTCCGCGACCTGGATGCGCGCGCAGGCGTTCGGGCAGCCGTTGATGTTGATGGTGATCGGCTCGTCGAACTCCGGGATGCGGCGCTCGAGTTCGTCGATCAGTGCGGAGCCGCGCTGCTTGGTCTCGACGATGGCCAGCTTGCAGTACTCGATGCCGGTGCAGGCCATGGTGCCGCGCCGGAAGGGGGACGGCTTGGCGGTCAGGTCCAGCGCCTCCAGCGCCTCGACCAGCGACTCGACCTGCCCCTCCTCGACGTCGAGGACGATCATCTTCTGCTCGACGGTGGTCCGCACCCGGCCCGATCCGTGTGCCTCGGCGAGCTCCGCGATCTTCGTCAGGGTGGCGCCGTCCACGCGGCCGACACGCGGGGCGAAACCGACGTAGTAACGGCCGTCCTGCTGGCGGTGCACGCCCACGTGGTCGCGCCAGCGCTCGACGGGGGCGGCAGGCGCCGGGCCGTCGGCAAGCTTGCGCTCGAGGTACTCGTCCTCGAGGATCTGGCGGAACTTCTCCGGGCCCCAGTCGGCGACCAGGAACTTCAGGCGCGCCCGCGTGCGCAGACGCCGGTAGCCGTAGTCGCGGAAGATGCCGATCACGCCCGCCCAGACGTCCGGGACCTCGTCCAGCGGGACCCAGGCGCCGAGCCGGACGCCGATCTTCGGGTTGGTGGAGAGCCCACCGCCGACCCACAGGTCGAAGCCGGGGCCGTGCTCGGGGTGCTGGACGCCGACGAACGCGACGTCGTTGATCTCGTGGGCGACGTCCAGGAGCGGGGAGCCGGAGATCGCCGTCTTGAACTTGCGCGGCAGGTTGGAGAATTCCTTGCTGCCGATGAACCGGCGGCTGATCTCCTCCACGGCCGGGCTGCCGTCGATGATCTCGTCCTCGGCGATGCCGGCCACCGGCGAGCCGAGGATCGTCCGGGGCGTGTCACCGCAGGCCTCGGTGGTGGACAGACCGACCGCCTCGAGGCGGTTCCAGATCTCGGGCACGTCCTCGATGCGGATCCAGTGGTACTGGACGTTCTGCCGGTCGGTGAGGTCGGCGGTGCCGCGGGCGAACTCCTGCGAGATCTCGCCGATCACCCTCAGCTGCCCGGTGGTGAGCCGGCCGCCGTCGATGCGGACCCGCAGCATGAAGTACTTGTCGTCCAGCTCCTCCGGCTCCAGGATCGCCGTCTTGCCGCCGTCGATCCCCGGCTTGCGCTGGGTGTACAGGCCCCACCAGCGCATCCGGCCGCGCAGATCGTTGGGGTCGATCGAGTCGAAGCCCCGCTTGGAGTAGATCGTCTCAATGCGTGTCCGCACATTGAGACCGTCGTCGTCCTTCTTGAACTGCTCGTTGCCGTTGAGCGGGGTGAAGTGTCCCGCGGCCCACTGGCCCTCACCGCGGTGACGGCTCACCTTGCGGCGGGGAGTCGCGGCGGCAGGGTTCTGCGGGGTGGCGGCCATGGTTGATACGTCCTTCGGGACAGCGGAGGAAGGTGTCGGCGCGGAGCGCCGTCCGGCAGGGGTGGTGGTCGGGTGACGGGCGGGCGTCTCTGACCTGCGCGCGCGGGCGCATGGAGCATACGTGCGCGTCATTGCGCAGGCGGGAGGCTCGAACGTAGATGTCGGCGGTGCTGCGGCTCGTCAGCTCGCCGGACAGATGGCGCTGGACATGCGGCCGAGGTCGACGTGCCGCCGACTCACCAAGGCAATTCCAGTTCCGGACATGGCGAAAGCGTGTCACGGCGATCTGGACACAGTCCAGCTTCGTCCGCGATGCGGACACCCTGGTCCCGCAATGTGAGACAAGGGTGTCGTCGATCACATGACCCGCGGGGCCTCTTGTCGGCGCAGGTCACAGCCGGTATGAGCGAGGAGTCAGGCGGGGAGGGCGCCTGGCCAGGGGCCCGGCGCGGACACCTCGGGCTGCTCCTCGACCTTGGTGTCGAACAGCTTGAAACCGCGTCGCTGATAGTTGTCCATGGCGTGCTCGCCGTCCAGGCTGCACGTGTGCAGCCACACCCGCTTGGTCCCCGGCAGTCCCGGCCAGCGGTCCGCGAGGTCCCACGCACGGGCGGCGCCGTACGCCAGCAGGTGCCCGCCGATGCGCCGTCCCCGGAAGGCCGGGATCAGGCCGAAGTAAACGATCTCTACGGCGCCGTCGTCCTGCGGCTCCAGCTCTACGTACCCGGCCGGCGTCCCCCGGTCGTAGGCGACCCAGGTCTCGACCCCCGGGCGCGCCAGATGCTCCTGCCACTGCGCGTACGTCCAGCGCAGCCGGTCGATCCAGCGGATGTCCCCGCCGACGGACGCGTACAGGAAACGGCTGAACTCGGGGGAGGGGACCTCGGAGCGGACGACCCGGACGTCACCCTCGGGCGCGGCGGCCGGGAGGACGTCGTTCGGGTCGGTCTGCTCCAGGGACCAGGTGGTCACGGGGATGTTGGTCATGCCCGTCAGGGAATCATCTACCCGCTTGTTCTGTCGATCGAGGCCAGCGGCAGCGCGAAGAGCGTTCGTCCCGACTGGGTCCAGACCTCGCCGGTCGCCTCCCAGTAGGAAAGGGATTCGGTCTGCGGGCTCCAGCAACTGTGCGTTTCCTTGGTGCCGCACACGGCCGCCTCGGACGTGTCCGACTTGTTGTCGTCACTCCTGCCGGCGTCCTGCCGCCACAGCGTCCCTTGCCTGTCCCGTGGGCCGGCGGCACGGCTCACGTACCACTCCTCCCCGTACGACAACACGCCGCGTACGCCCGTCACCTTCGTCTCGTACGCCTCCGAGGCCCGTACCCGGCCGGTGGCGCTCGTGGCGAGCAGCCCCTCGTGGCCGGGGGCAGTGCTGAAGGGGTAACGCCACAGGCGGGCCTTGCGGTCGCCGTCGTCGAGCGTCCACTCCCCGGCGACCAGGCTGTCCGGCGCGGTGCTGCGGTCGAGGGAAACGGTTGCGGGGTGCGGGGCGTCGGAGTCCCCGCTGAGCTCGTAGGAACCGATGGCCGGCAGTACGAAGCGGTAACCGTTTGCGGACCAGCCACCCGGCACCCGCCCGACCGCGGCACCGGCGACGCCGGCCCGCTGGACCCGGTTCATGTCGTACACATACAGCGCGGCCCGGTCCCCCTCGTCGGCGGTGACCAGCAGTTTGTCCTGGTACCAGACCATCCCGGAGACATGCGAGACCAGCCCCCGGTAGTCCCGCCCCTCGTCCACCGGGACGGCGAGCAGGGCCCAGGTGTAGGTGAGGTGGCTCAGGTCGCCCGCGTTCACGAAGCCGACCCGGGCCAGACCCCGGTCGGCGTCCGTGCCGCCGCTGCGCGACCAGCCGGAGAGGATCACCCGGTTCGAGCCCCAGACGCCGTCGTCGTCCGCGTCCCCCGAGGTGGTGACCGCGCCCGGCTGCCAGCCCTCGGTGTCGTCGGTGTTCCAGCAGTAGGCACGCGAGGCCGCGGGGGAGACGGGCAGAGCCCTGCGCTCGGTGGCCGAGCAGTCGATCGCGTCCCGCAGGGTGCGGTCGGCCCCGTCCAGCACCGCGCCGACGCCGACCGGTCGCCCCATTCCCGCGGCGAGCCGGTCCAGGGAGGCCTGCGGTACCCGGTTCTCCGTGAGGCGCAGTTTTCCGGTCTCGGCCGAGGCCGTCAGCGGTTTCAGGTCCCCGGGCCCGTCGTCCGTGACCGTTGCCTGGGAGGCGCTGATCATGGTGGCGGCAGCGGTGAGCGCGAGGGCGGTTCCGGACAGGAACGCGCGCAGTGCCCTGCCTCGTCTGCGCCGGCGGTGTCGGCCGCGTTGCTTCATTTGCCCTCCCGAGGCGGGCCAACTGCGCCTGATGATCCGTACGTTGACCGAGGAGCAGGTGGGGTGACCCGTAGAGGGATGCTACGGCAGTCGGGCGCCGTGGGGGCGAAGACTCCGCAAATATGCGGAAGATGCCACCGGAAGGACTCGGGCGAACATGGTTTCTACGGCGCCGCCGCCCGGTTTCTCACCACCGCGGGCGCGGTCGAATGCGGCAGCAGACCCTTCGGATCCGCCGGGAGGAGCACCTCGAGCTCGGCGTCCTCGCAGAAACGATACGGCCGATGTTCCAGGAAACCCCCGAGATACCGCCGCACCCGGGACATCTCGGCCCGCACCGTCACCGTACGGCCCGGGTCGCCGAACATGTCCTCGGCCAGGCCCGCCGCGCTGCGGCCGCCCCGGTCGGCCGCCAGCAGATAGAGCAACTCGGCGTGCCGGGGACTGAGTTCGTGCGACCACGAACCCGCGCCCCCCGACACCGTCACCGACCAGCGCCGGGGCCGGGTCAGGTCCAGCACGATCCGGCTCGCGCCGTGCGGCGCCGACTCCGCGCTCTCGTCCACCGACCGCACCAGCCAGCCCCCGGCCAGCGGCTCCATCGAACACAGCCCCAGTGCCGGGAGCCAGCGGCGGCCCGGGGACGACGACTTGGGCAGCGCGATACGGCTCGCGTACGGCATCCCGGTCACCGCGGCCGTCCACCCGTCCCCGTCCACCACCGCCGCCCGGCCGCCCAGCCGGGCCAGCACCGGTGCCGCCACCGCGCGCAACCGCTCCAGTGACCCCAGGTGCCTCTCGCGTAACCTGGACTCGGCGAGCTTCGCCACCGCGTCGACCCAGGCGAGCGTGGCCGGATGCATCGTCTCCAGCGGCCCACTGACATCGACCACACCGAGCAGCCGGCCGTTGCGCGGGTCGGTGATCGGGGCGCCCGCGCAGGTCCAGGCGGCGTGCGAGCGCACGAAGTGCTCGGCGGCGAACACCTGCACGGGACGGCGCACCACCGCCGGAGTGCCCACGCCGTTGGTGCCGACCACGGCCTCGCCCCAGTCCGCACCCAGCGCGAAGCCGAGCCCGTCGGCCTTGCGCAGCACGGGTCCGCAGCCTTCACGCCACAACACCCGGCCCTCCTCGTCGGCGACGACCATGATGTGGTGGGCCACGTCCGCGACCGACAGCAGCCCCTCGCGCAGCACCGGGAGCACCTCCCGCAACGGCGACTCCTCCCGCCTGCGCCGCACCTCGTCGGCGCTGAGCAGCCCCGCTCGGAAATCGTGGTCCGGGTCGACACCGCTGCGCAGCATCCGATCCCAGGACTGCTCGATCACCGGGCGCGGGGCGACGCGCGTCTGCTGACCGGCGAGCCGGGCGTCGCGCACCTCGTTGAGCACCCGCGCAGCCCGCGCGGCGTCGATGGCCGCGAGCTGCGGCACGTTCATCGGTGGCATCACCACTTGGCCTCCCGGGAACACACAGTCGGACAACCGGATGTCAAGTTTCTGCGCCGACTGTTTCCGGTCTTGCTGAAGGCCCCATCTTGCCCGCCACGGGTGACGGAGGGGCACAGTCCGGTCACAACCACCGACAAGTTGCAACCCCCTGCAACCCTGGTGGACATCCACAGACTGTTTGAAACTTGAGCCACGTCGTCCCGAGCGGCGATTCTGGCCTCGCAGGGCCATTGCGGCGGGGGTGGTGCCGTGTCGGCGCAGCACCACCCCCGCTTCCTGTTCACGCAGGCCGGCGCGGTCAGCGGCGGGGTTCGGCCCGCTCGACGATCGACGCCAGGTCGAGAGTGTGGGGCAGTGTCCCGAAGGCCGCGCCGCCGTCCCCGCCCAGCCGCGAGGCGCAGAACGCGTCGGCGACCTCCGGCGGCGCGAATCGTACGAGCAGTGCCCCCTGAAGCACCAGAGCGAACCGCTCCGCCAACCGGCGCGCCCGTCCCTCCACGCCGTCCAGGTCGGCCAGCTCCGTCAGCAGACCCTTGATCGCCTTGTCCAGCCGGTGATCGGCCCCGCGCGCCTGCCCCACCTCCTGGAGATAGGCGTTCAGCGCCTGGGGCTCCCGTTGCAGTGCGCGCAGCACGTCCAGTGCCTGGATGTTGCCCGCACCCTCCCAGACCGAGTTCAACGGCGACTCGCGCACCAGCCGGGGCATTCCCGACTCCTCGACGTAACCGTTTCCACCCAGGCATTCCGACGCCTCCACCGCCACCGGCGCACAGCGCTTGGTGACCCAGTACTTGGCCGCCGGAACCGCGATCCTCAGCAACGCCCGCTCCTGCTCCCCACCGTCGTCATAGGCCGCCGCCAGCCGCAGCGCGAGCACGGTCGCCGCCTCCGACTCCAGCGCGAGGTCGGCCAGAACGTTGCGCATCAGCGGCTTGTCGACGAGCTTCCCGCCGAACACCTCACGGTGGGTGCAGTGATGGATCGCCTGCGCCACCGCCTGCCGCATCAGCCCCGCCGAGCCCAGCACACAGTCGAGCCGGGTCGCCGCCACCATGTCGATGATGGTGCGCACCCCGCGCCCCTCCTCACCGACCCGACGGGCCCACGTCCCGTCGAACTCGACCTCGGCGGACGCGTTGGACCTGTTTCCCAGCTTGTCCTTGAGCCGCTGGAGGCGGAAAACGTTACGGGTACCGTCTTCCAGCACGCGCGGCACGAGGAAACAGGTGAGCCCGCCTTCGCCCCGGAAAGGGGCCGCCTGCGCGAGCACCAGGAAACCGTCCGACATGGGCGCCGAACAGAACCACTTGTGCCCGGTCAGTTCGTACGTCCCGTCCTCGGCGAGAGGAGTGGCGACCGTCGCGTTCGCCCGTACGTCGCTGCCACCCTGCTTCTCCGTCATCGCCATGCCGAACAGCGCCCCGGCCTTCAGTCGGGCCGGCCGCAGCTCACGGTCGTAGATCGTGGACGTCAGCCGGGGCTCCCACTCGGCCGCCAGCTCCGGATCGGCGCGCAGCGCGGGCACCGCCGCGTGGGTCATCGACAGCGGACAGCCGTTGCCCGCCTCCACCTGGGTCCACACCAGGAAACCCGCCGCCCGGCGCACATGCCCGCCCGGCCGCACCCAGGCATCCGTCAGGTGGGCTCCGACCCCCTTGCCCAGCAGCCGGTGCCAGGCCGGATGGAAGTCGACCTCGTCGATGCGGTGCCCGTACCGGTCGTGCGTACACAGTTTCGGCGGATACTCGTTGGCCTGCACCGCCCACTCGTGCAGCTGCTCCGATCCGGCCGCCCGGCCGAGCGCAGACAACTCACCGTGCGCCTCGTCGAGCAGTTCCGGATCAAGATGCCGTTCCACGGCCGCCACCAGCGCTTGATCGGCGCCGTACACGTCGTACCCGGTCAGGGGCGGGGGCTGGTTGGTCACGGTGTGCGTGGTGCCTGCCATAGCCAGAACCTACCCCCGGGTACGACGGTCATGGCCACCCGGGAGCGCGCGTGCCGCTCCCCGACCCGGTGAAGTGGCCTTGCCGGAGGTGAGTGCAGCCCCGAACGGCGGATACCTTTAGGGCGTGCAGCCAGGAAGTCAGTCACCCGAGCAACCCGGGAGCCCCACCGGGCGTCTCCACCGGGCGCGTGCCCTTTACCGCAACGTTTCCAAGCGACGGACAGCCTGGCTGCTGTTGAAGGACACCACCAACACCTGCATCGAGTACCGCATCCTCGGTCTCGCCGCCGAAGCCGCTTTCTTCACGTTGCTGTCCGTGCCGCCGCTGCTGCTCAGCCTCATCGGACTGCTCGGCTACGTCGACGACTGGACCGGTACCGACACCATCACCAGCCTGGAGGCCAACCTCCTCGACGCCTCGCGCACGGTCCTCTCGGACAAGGGCGTCAGGCAGATCGCCCAGCCGATCCTCGACGATGTGATGAAGGGCGGCCGCCCCGACGTCATCTCCATCGGCTTCCTGTTCGCGCTCTGGTCGGGCTCGCGCGCGGTGAACGTCTTCATCGACACCATCACCGTGATGTACGGCCTCGACGGCGTGCGCGGCATCGTCAAGACGCGACTGGTGGCCTTCCTGCTGTTCGTCGGGGCCCTGCTGATCGGCTCGGTCGCGCTGCCGCTGATGGTCGCCGGGCCGGACGCGGTGGTGCGGATCGTCCCCTGGTCGACCACCGTGGTGCAGGTCCTGTACTGGCCGGTCGTGATCGTTCTGTCCGTCGCGTTTCTGACAACGCTCTACCACGTCTCCGTACCCGTGCGCTCGCCGTGGATCGAGGACGTCCCCGGCGCGCTCGTCGCCCTCGCCATGTGGGTGCTCGGCAGTTTCCTGCTGCGCATCTACCTGACGAACACGATCGAGGGCGCCACGATCTACGGTTCCCTCGCCGCCGCCGTCGCCGTACTGCTGTGGATCGGCGTGTCCGCGTTCGCCGTGCTGGTCGGTGCCGCCGTCAACGCCGCGATCGACAGGGTCTGGCCGGCCGCCGCGACGGCCGCGGCCCGCGCCGCCAACGAACGGCTTCGGGAGGAGGAGGCCGCGGAGTACGTCGCCCGCATGGCGGCGATCCGCTCCCACGAGGACGACGACCCCGACGATCCCGACATGCCGTCCGAGTTTCCCGAGCGCTGGTCCCGCTTCCTTCCCCCGGAGGATGTGACAGGACGTTTCCGGACGCATGCGAAGAGTTTTCCGAAGGGCCACGGGGGAAACGGCGGAAACGGGGAGGAACAGCCCCCGGAGAGATGAGCCCTCCGGGAGATGAGTCCCCGCGGGGCGAACCGAGGAGGAGCGAGGCCCCGGAGCGCTCCCGGAAACGCGCAATCTACGCCTTCCAGACGCCGGCCCCCGCCGACTCCTTCGCGAACCCCGTGAAGTCACGCGGCTCGCGGTCGAGCACCTGTCGGACGCCGTCCGAGAGATGGGCGTTGCGACCGTCCAGCAGCGACTCGAACAACTCCACCAGGAACGCGACTTCCTCCGCGGGAACCCCGAACCCGGCCAACTGCTCACCGTACTGATGCGCCGGCACGGGCGTGTACGTCAGCTCGCGCCCGGCTGCCCGCCCTACTTCCGCAACCGCTTCCCGGAACGTCAGCAGGCGTGGCCCGGACACCTCGAGTGTCCGGCCCACGTACCGGTCACCCTCGGTAAGCGTTTTCACCACCACGTCGGCGACATCCCGCAGGTCGACGAACGGCTCCGGTACCTCCCCACCCGCGAACACCAGCTCCCCGCTCTGCCGAAGCCCCTCCACCAGCGGCCCCTCACTGAAGTTCTGTGCGAACCACGCGGCCCGTACGACCGTCCAGTCCGCGCCCGACGCCCGCAGCGCCTCCTCGGTCGGCAACGCCCGCTCCTCACCCCGCGACGACAACAGCACCAGCCGCCGCACCCCGAACGCGACCGCCTCCCGGGCCAGCCGTCCCACCGCGTCGGCCGCGTCCGGCGCCCCCACGTCCGAGGGATACACCAGGTATGCCGCGTCCGCGCCGCGCAGCACGTCCGCCCACGTCGAGCCGTCGTGCCAGTCGAACCCCTGGGCCCGCGAGGCCGCCCGCACCGTCAGCCCGGCCGTCTCGGCCGCCTGCGCCACCCGGCTGCCCGTACGACCGGACGCGCCGGTCACCACCACCGTCATCGGTGCCGTGTTCTGTGTCATGCCTTCAGTCAACTGCCGTACGCCGCACGGTCCCATCGCTGAACGGCTCATTCCCATAAGCGCGCGTCTACGCTTGCCGCATGGACGCTCCCCCACGCTCGAACATGCTCACGCGGGGGGACCCCCTTGCAGGCCTGCTGGAGGGTCCACGCGCGCGTGGCGCCCTCATGATCCGCGCGTGCTTCGACCCACCCTGGGCCGTGCGGGTCGAGGACCGAGCCCCGCTGACGGTCATGCTCATGGTGCGCGGCGAGGGCTGGGTCGTACCGGACGACGGGGAGAACGTCCGCCTGCGGGCCGGCGACCTCGCCATCGCCCGCGGCCCCGCCCCCTACACCTGCGCCGATGCCCCCGGCACGCCCCCACAGGCGCTGATCCTCCCCGGCGGACAGTGCGCGTACCCCGACGGGCGCCTCCTGAACGGCTCCATGGATCTGGGTGTACGCACCTGGGGCGACCGACTGGACGGCTCCACCGTGGTGCTGATCGGCACCTACCTGATGCAGGGCGAGATCAGCGGCCGACTGCTGGATGCGCTGCCCCCACTGCTCTCCTTGACCTCCGACGTCTGGCAGTGCCCGCTCACCCCCCTGCTCACGGAGGAGATCATCCGCGACGAACCAGGTCAGGAGGTCGTCCTCGACCGTCTGCTCGACCTCCTGGTCATCGCCGCGTTGCGGGCCTGGTTCTCCCGCCCGGAAGCGGCGGCGCCGGCCTGGTACCAGGCGCTGGCCGACCCGGTCGTGGGCCGCGTTCTGCGGCTGGTCCAGGACGACCCGGCGCACCCCTGGACCGTCGCTTCCCTCGCCGCGAAGGCGGGTGTCTCCCGGGCCGCCATGGCCCGCCGCTTCAGCGAGCTCGTGGGCGAACCCCCGATGACCTACCTCACCGGCCGGCGCCTGGCTCTCGCCGCCGACCGACTGCGCGACACCGAGGACACGATCGGCGCGATCGCCCGCCAGGTCGGTTACGGCAGTGCTTTCGCCCTGTCCAGCGCCTTCAAGCGGGCGTACGGCGTGAGCCCACAGGAACACCGGACGCGGGTGGCATAGACAGAGCCCGGGGCGTGGGGACCTGGACGGACGGACCGCACGGACCGGGCGGACCGGATGCATCGGATGGACCGGTTGGGACGGCCGGGGCGCGGGTGCGGGCGGTGCGGTGCGGTGCGGTGCCCTGCCAGGGAGGGTGCATTGCGGAGGAGAGGCCGGGAAGGGCGGGGGAACGTGTTTCCGGTCGTGTTTCGGCCGCTGGCTGTAGCAAGCCTGACGCTATGCCTACGACGATCTCCGGACAGGGGCCGTGAGAGCGCTTGGCAGGCGGCGGTATGCGGTTTCCTTGCCGCGGAAAACGCGCTGCTGCTGCGTACGGATGGCGGCGCCTCCCGTAGGAGGCGCTGGTGGAAGCGGGGCAGAAAGCGCAGCGGCTCCGTACCGGCGCCCCGGATCCCGGAGGCGTAGCCTGGCGTACATGTACGAGGAGCGGCCCTCCCGACTGGTCGGGGCGGTGGTGTGGACGAACAAGCCGTCCGGGGCACCCGGCACGCTTCCCGTCCTCCCGGACGGCTGTATGGATCTGCTGTGGCGCGAAGACAGGCTGCTGGTCGCCGGGCCGGACACCCGCGCTCATGTACCCGACGGCCCGCCCGTGACCTGGGCGGGCATCCGCCTGTTCCCCGGCACCGCACCTGCGCTGCTCGGCGTACCGGCCCATGAACTACGCGATCGCCGCGTCGAGTTGGCCGACCTGTGGACCGCGGCGGAGGTACGTCGCCTTACCGACCGGGTCGCCGCGGCCCCGCACCCGGCGGTGGCATTGGAGGAGCTGGCGCTGGAGAGGGCGGAGCCGCCGGACCGGGCGCTGCGCCGACTGGTCACCGCCCTCGCGGCAGGTCGGGCAGTGGCCGAAGCGGCCGACGAACTGGGCCTCGGAGCACGCCAGTTGCATCGCCGTTCGCTGTCCGCCTTCGGCTACGGTCCCAAGACGCTGGCCCGGATCCTGCGCCTGCAACGGGCTCTGGCGCTGGCCCGGCAGGGTGTGCCGTACGCGGACACGGCGAACCGGGCCGGTTACGCCGACCAGGCCCATCTCTCCCGGGACGTCAGGGAGTTCACGGGCCTCACGCTGGGCGCTCTCCTGCGTTGAGCGGGCTGCGCTACTGAGGGAGCGGCGCGAACAGGTCGACGCCGTTGCCGTCGGGGTCGAGCACGACGGCGTATCGCTGCCCCCAGAAGGCGTCCCACGGCTTCAGGTCACCTCGGTGGCCGGCGCCCAGCAACTCCTCGTACACCGTGTCGACCTCGCCCGGTGTGTCACAGCGCAGCGCGAGTGAGGTCCGACCACCACCGGAGGGCGGCTGCCATCCCGGGTTGAACGAACGGACGGTGTCCTCGGTGTCCAGCAACAGCCGCAGTCCACCGGGCAGTTCGGCCTCGGTGTGCGGCTCGTGCTCGGCCTCCTCGGGAAAGGCGAAACCGAGCCGACGGTAGAAGGAGACGGACGCGGCCATGTCGGATACGACCAGGCCGATGGCATCGAATCGTGGACTCATACGGCAACGGTAGGCAGCGCTGCCGCGGCTGGTCTTGAAAGAAACGGACACACCCCCGGAAAACCTTTGCGTACACCCGGACGGCGCCGGTGGGCGGATCCCGGCAGCGTGGGACACGGAACCCAGCTCCGTCCCGACGACCGGCTGAGCCCTGTTACCGATCACCTTCTCGGCCGCGGGCCGCGAGAGCGCGCCGACATTCGCCGCCAGGGGCGGAAGGAGCTGCTGTCGGTCGGCTCCGGGATCCGCACGAGCAGGAGACGGCCGCCGCCGCGAGGTCCACTGATGCCGACCTCGACCAGGCCGCTCCGTTTCCCCGGACTGACCGAGAGCGGATGGCCGCGCTTGCCGAGGGCAGGAGCTCCTCGGGTCAGCCGAAGGTCACCGGCCCGTTGGGTGTGTCCACCGTGAACGAGAATCCCGCCGGGCCCTCGGTGAGAGCGAGGTCGGTGCCGAGGGTGCTCAGCACGGGGCGGATCTCCTCGGGGTCGGGAGCGGTGGCGGTCAGTTCCAGCAGGGGACTGACGGGCAGGCCTGAGGCGGAGGGATGGGTGGTGCTGCCCCAGTCGATGAGGAACGGCACCAGGCCGGACGGATGTGGGGAGCCGCCATCGGTCAGCCGCCATCGCAGCAGGGTGCCGTCGGGGCGACGCCGGCTCATCTCCCGTACGTCACCGGTGTCGTAGCCCCGCGAGCGGGCGGCCTCGACCGTCGCGTCCAGATCGGGCGGGCTGATGGCCCAGGTGATCGTCCGCGCGGAGGCGAGCGCGTCCACGCCGAAGGGGCGCGGGTAGGACGGTGCCGGCTGTTCCGGATCCGGGCCGATGATCTCCAGATACGCGCGATGGCCCAGGTCGACCAGGTAGTTGCGGGTACCGAGCCCGACATGCACTCCGCCCGGCGCCGGGGCCACTCCCGTGCGCCGGGTGAACTCGGCGACCGTCGCCGCCAGATCGGGCGTTGCGAGGACGATGTGGTCGAGGTGTGCGGGAATGGTGTTCATCCTGCCCGAGCCTACGCGCCCGGCCTCCGAGACTGCCGCGCCCATGGAACACCTGTGCGGCAGGCTGGGGTGGGGGTTCCATGCGCCGCTCGGCACCCCCGCCGTACCCGCACGGCCGGCGTGCTTGCTGATCCGCGCTCGTCGTCAGTGACGACCGGGGGCGATCGGCGGCGGCCGGCGACGGTCGGCGTCGGAAACCGGATGAAAGCGGTGGACTCGCCTGCAGCGGCGGCTCGCGCGGAAGCCGGGCACCTCAGAGGGCCTGCGCGAACACGAGCAACCGGTTACACCCCTGCTCAGCCCTCCGAAAACAACGCTCACCTTCGAAACTTTCGTCCTGATCGTCTCCCTGGGACCCGAACTCCCGTCCGCCTAGGCTCGTCCCCATGACCGCCCGCCTGCTCGTGTACACCCGCACCACCGATTACCGCCACGACTCCATCCCGGACGCCATCGCCGCCGTAAGCGGGTTGGGCGAGTTCGTCGTCGACCACACCGAGGATCCGGCTGCGCTGGAGGCCGCGCTGGACGGGTACGCGGCCGTGGTCTTCCTCTCCACCAGTGGTGCGGTGCTGACCCCGGCAGGGCGGGAACGCCTTGCCGGTTACGTCGAGGCGGGGGGCGGTTTCGCCGGGGTCCATGCGGCGGCCTGCACCGAGTACGACTGGCCGTACTTCGGCGAACTCCTCGGCGCCCGCTTCGCCCGCCATCCCGAGTACCAGTCGGGCAAGGTGGTGATCGAGGACCACGACCACCCCGCCACCCGCTCGCTGCCGGCCGTCTGGGACTTCACCGACGAGTGGTACGACTTCCGCGCCAACCCGCGCGGGCGGGTACGTGTTCTCGCAGGCGCCGACGAGTCGTCCTACACGGGGGGCGGAATGGGAGCCGACCACCCGCTGGTCTGGTGCCGTGAGCAAGGCCGGGGACGCGTTTTCTACACGGCCCTCGGACACGCGTCCCAGGCCTACGCCGACCCTCACTTCCGTGCCCATCTGGGCGGCGGCATCGCCTGGGTGGCACGGCTGCGGGACCAGTGACGTTTCTCCGGTGAACCGGTTGCGCCATTGGGGTGAGCAAAGCCTTCACATGGAGGAAGCCGCGCATCGACATAGAGATCCTTTTGTCTTCGTAAAGGGCCGTTGTGTCGCAACGGCTTTCTTGCACCTGGTGTGTTGACCCCTCGACTCCATTGGAGGAGCCGGACGGTGACTTACGGGAACAAGTTGCGGGAGCGGATCGCCGACCCGGGCACGACCCCGTTGATCGGCGTGTACGACATGTACTCGGCGTCGATCGCGGCGGAGCACTACGACGGGATGTTCGTCTCGGGCTTCGGCTTCGCGGCCTCGCACTACGGGCTGCCGGACATCGGTTTCATCGCCTGGCCGGACATGGTGGCGTTCGTCCAGCGGTTGCGGGGCGCGTTCCCGCAGCAGCACCTGCTGGTGGACATCGACGACGGGTACGTCGATCCGGAGGTCGCCTGTCATGTGGTGGAGGGCCTCGAGCGCATCGGGGCCTCGGGCGTGATCCTGGAGGACCAGAAGCGGCCGCGCCGGTGCGGGCACGCCGACGGCAAGCAGGTACTGCCGCTGAACGAGTACCTGGCGAAACTGGAGATGGTGCTGGCCACCCGGCGCGACCTGGTCGTGGTGGCCCGTACGGACGCGACCGACGAGCACGACATCCTGCGGCGGGCCGCCACGCTGGCCGCCACCGACGCGGACGTGATCCTGGTCGACGGGGTCCGCACCGTGGAGTGGATCCGCCGGATCCGTGACGTGGTGGGGAACAAGCCGCTGCTGTTCAATCAGATCGCCGGCGGCAAGTCCCCCAGGCTCTCGCTGAGCGAACTGTCCGACCTGGGCGTGAACATCGCGATCTACAGCACGCCGTGTCTGTTCGCCGCGCACGCGGCGATGGACTCAGCACTCACCGACCTCAAGCGCGCCGACGGCAGGCTTCCCGAGGTGGACGCGGCGGGCGGCATCGGCGTACGGGCCTCGACCGAGCTGTTGGAGCGGAACATCGCGCGCCTGCGTACCGCGCCCGAGAGCGTGAACGCGTGAGCCTGGTCGCGCCCCGGCTCGGGACGGCGACGGTCCTGGCGGCCGCCCTGCTGGGCGCCGCCACGGCGCCGGCGGTCGCCGAAGGCAGCCTGATCACCGTGATCGACAATTCGCACGCCGACTCGATCCTGGAGGTCGACCGGACCGCCAACGTCCAGCAGGGGAGCAGCGGCACCGCGGGCAGCGACCACGACGGAAGCGCTGTCGACATGATGGAGGCCCTGGTCGGCGCGCCGGACCGGGGTGAGGACTGAGGCGAGGAGATCACCGGCCGGGAGTCGCCGTCATAGTGGCTCCCGGCCTTCCGCTGTCTGTTACGACGACTTTCTCGGCAACCCGGGCGAGCGCCCGCTGCCGGGCGAGGCACCCCACGGTGGTGAAGAAGCGCATCGCAGCGACGGCCACGGCGACGGCCGGGGCCCGGGCGCGGCCGTGACGCTCGTACCGTGCCGACGCCACACGAACGGCCAGGCCGGGGCGGCCGGGTTGCCGAACGGTGCGTCAGTCCTCGTCGACGTCCGGGTGTCCGGCCTCGTCCAACTCGACGTCTTCGGGCTCGTCGCCCGTCTCGTCACCGGGATCGCTGACGGTGGCGTGAGCGGTGGCGTCCCGAGGGACGATACCGAGAGTCGCGGCCTGGGCCGTCCCCATGACGGTGATGAGGACGGCGGAGACAACGACGAACAGGACTGTGGCGCGCGTGCTGGGTTTCATGCCCGGAAAACGATCAGTAACGCCGGGAGGTCACCGTTTCATGCCGTTGCCCGCCGGAGTGGTGGAGCCGTGCTCGCCCGCTCCACGAGCCGTGTCGACAACTCCGTCCGCGTCCCCTCCGGGTGCTCGCCGTCCATCATCCGCAGCAACAACCGCAGCCCCGTGGCCGCCATCTCCGCCAGCGGCTGGCGCACGGTGGTGAGAGCGGGGGTGGCCCATCGGGACTCCGGCAAGTCGTCGAATCCGACCACACTGACGTCGTACGGGACCCTCAACCCCCTCTCCGTCAAGGCCAGATAGGCGCCGAGGGCCATGCGGTCGGAGCAGACGAAGACGGCCGTCGGCGGTTCGGGCAGATCGAGCAGCTCAATCATGCGCCGGTGCGCGACGGACTCGTCGAACCCGCCGTTGCGCAGGTACTCGGGGCGGCAGGTGATTCCTGCCGACGCCAGGGCCGAGCGGTAACCGGCTACCCGGGCGCTGCTGCACATCTTGCGGCGCGGGCCGGCGATCACGGCGATGCGTTCGTGGCCGAGCGCCAGCAGGTGCTCGGTCGCCGTCACTCCGCCCTGCCAGTTCGCCGCGCCCACCGACACCACCCCGGGCGGCGGCTCGACCACCGGGTCGATCAGCACGAACGGGGTGCGGTGCTGCTCGAGCCAGGCGTACTGAGAGCCCGTCAACTCCGTCAGGTTGAACAGGACTCCGGCCGACCCGCGCACCGTCAGCTTGTCCAGCCAGCCGCGCTGCGGACGGCCGACACGGGTACGGGACAGCGCTGCGGAGACGACCACGTCCAGACCCGCGTCATGCGCCGCCTCCTCCACGCCGTGCAGCACCGCGCCCGACCAGGAGCTGTCCAGCGAGTGCACCACGAGGTCGATCAGCCGGGGCGGCTTGGTCGCGTCGAAGCGTGGTCTGCGTACATAGCCCAGCCGGTCCAGCGCTTCCGTCACGCGGCGTCTGGTCTCGGGGGCGACATCCTCCCTGCCGTTGACCACCTTGGAGGCGGTCGGCACCGACACCCCCGCCTCGCGGGCCACGACCGCCAGGGTCGGCCCAGCCGTCACGCTCGCACTTGCCGTGCGCACCATCGGGAACCACCTCTCCGGCCCGCCCGAAGGCCAGCGAAAGTTCGACCAGCGCCCTTTCGGAGCCGATTCGGAAACAGACAGCTCGCAGAAAGCGCTTGCTATCCTAGGTGTGCCTCGGCGTGACGTGAAGACTCCGGAAAACGCAGGATCTTGAGCGCCGGAACTTTCGAGACCCCGGACGCGGCGCGAGGGGACAGCCGTCCTGAGACGAGACCGGCGGCCTGAAACAGGGACGGGCGCCGGACAGGGTCGGGTTCGCCGAGTCGGCACATGCCGGCAGGGCCGCTGCCGGAGCTCCCGGGCGGAATGCCGTCGTCATGCCGGTATGCACGCCAGTCGGAAGTCCCGGAAGTCGGCGGTGAAGGACGCATCGACCAGGTCCCGGGCGTGGATCCCGGCCAGGGTGCCGGTGAAGCGCAGCCGGTCGCCGTGATCGTCCGACAGTCGGCCGGCGTCCAGTGGCGGACCGACCGGAGCGCGTACTCCGCCGCGCAGGTACCAGAACTGCGCCTCCGCCCCCGCGACCGTCACGCCCAGCGTGACCGGCACCCTCACGTCGACGTCCACGACCGCTGCCTGTCGCGGACCCCTCTCGTCGCGCTCCACCAAACTGAGCACCGCCCGTCCCGCACCGCGCCACTGTTGACCGCGCTGCGGCTCGGCCGCAGGCTCCGCCCACGTCAGATCGAGGGAGAGGTATGCCTGCGCGTCATAGCGAAGGATGAGGCCCGCGGCCTGAGTGAAGGTGGACGGCCTGGCCTGCAGGGTGACTTGGGCGGTGCAGCGGTGCTCGGTGAGGCGCTGCGCGAGCAGGCTCTGCGCCCAGCGCGACTCCGGGCCGTGTCGTCCGCGCAGCCGAATCCAGCCGGGCCGGGAGACGAGATCCGCCCAGGCGGGATCCGGTGCTTCGCGCAGCGTGCTCCATGGCCAGCCCAACACATCCTGTGTATCGACCTGTTGGGTGATTTCGGGCGTACTCGCGGGACCCTCCACTTCGACGTCTGGATGCCAACCACCCTGGCGCAGTCGTGGTTTGCCTTCCGCGTCCCAGGTCACCGCCTGGATCGCCGTCTCCCTGCCGAGGGTGCAGCGGGGGCCGCTTCCGGTGTCGACGGGGCGGGCCGTGAGGTGGCTCAGAAACCACTCGCCGTCCGGTGTTTCCACCAGCTCGGCGTGCCCCGCCTTCTGCAGCGGCAGCCGCGGGTCGTCGCGTGACGTGAGCAACGGTCGGTCGTCGAGTGTGTAGGGCCCGGTGAGAGTGCGGCTGCGGGCCGTACGGACACCGTGCTCGAAACCGGTTCCTCCCTCGGCGAGGACCAGGTGGTACCACCCGTGGTGGGTGAGCAACTTCGGTCCCTCGACGAGCCGTTCGTGCTGAAGGAGGAGATGGGTGACGCCGAGCGGGGTGAGCGTGCCGCGGTCCAGTTCCGTCAGGACGATACCCGCGAAGCGCGCTCCCCCGGGGCGGTGGTCGTTCTGGAGGTTGAGCAGCCACAGACGGCCCTCCTCGTGGAAGAGGGCGGGGTCGAAGCCGTGACTCGCGACGCGGCGTGGCGGCGCCCACGGGCCGGTCACGTCAGTGGCCGTGGTGACGTAGGTGTCCTGGTCGAAGTAGGGCGTGCCGACGGACCGTACGACGGTGTAGACCACCCAGAAACGCTTGCCGTCCCAGCTCAGCGACGGCGCCCAGATGCCGCCCGAGTCGGGCACACCGGCCAACGTCCCGCCCGGAGCGGCACCTCGGACATGGCCCGCGTACTCCCAGTGCGCCAAGTCACGTGATCGGTGGAGCGGTATCGTCGGGAACCATTCGAAGGAACTGGTCGCCACGTAGTACCAGTCCCCGACCCGGATCAGGGAAGGATCGGGCGCGAAACCGCGGATCACAGGGTTGTGCAGGACGGTCACTTCAGCGCCCCCAGGGTGACCCCGGTCCGCCAGTAGCGGCGCATCGCGACCATCATGATCGCCATCGGTACGATGGACAGCAGTGCGCCGGTCAGCACCAGGCTCGTGAGGTCGACACCGGATTCCAGCCGCTTGCCGCTCCAGTTGTAGAGACCGATGTTGAGCGTCCAGTTCTCCTCGCCGCGCAGCACGGTCAGCGGCAGGAAGAAGGCGTTCCAGGTGTTGACGAAGGCCAGCAGAAACACGGTCGCGCCGCCCGTGGTCATCATGCGGAGCACGATGCTGACGAAGATGCGGAGTTCGCCCGCGCCGTCCAGGCGGGCCGCCTCGAGGAGTTCGAAGGGGATCGTCGCCTCGGTGTACACCTTGGCGAGATACACGCTGAACGGATTGATCAGGCAGGGGATCAGCATCGCCCACGGAGTGTCGACCAGGCCGATCTCCGAGAACAGCAGATAGAGCGGCAGCGTGAGCAGGGCGATCGGGATCAGGAACGAGCCCACCACACAGGCGAAGACCATGGCGCGACCCGGAAAGTCGAAGCGGGCCAGACCGTAACCGGTTGCTAGCGCGATCAGGGTGCCGCCGAACGAGCCGACGCCTGCGTACAGCAGGGAGTTGGCCGTCCAGCGGAGGAAGATGCCGTCCTCGTAGGCGAACAGCTGATGCAGGTTGTTCCAGAGATGCATGCCGGAGAACCACAGGCCGTTGCTCTGATACAGCCCGGTGCGGTCCTTGGTTGCGGCGACGATCAGCCACCACACCGGGAACAGACTGTAAGCGCTTGCCAGGGTCAGTCCCAGGAGGAGGAACCGCTGGGCGCCCTGCGAACGGGCGGCGGGGTCGGGGTCCGTACGGCGGCGCACCGCAGGCGCCGGGTTCCTCCGTGCGCGGTCTTCGGTGAGCGTCATCGGTCGGCCTCCCTCGAAGTCAGCCGGTAGAAGAGGAAGGAGGCGATGCCCAGGATCAGCGCGAGCAGTACCGACAGAGCCGCGGCGTAGTGGTAGTTGCCGGCGTTGAACGCCTGGTTGTAGATGATCATGATCGGGGTGAAGCTGTCGTTCACGGTCTGCGGAGTGACATTTCGGAACAGTGCGGGCTCGTTGAAGATCTGCAGCATCTGGATGACGGAGAGCAGCCCGGTCAGCACCAACGCTCCACGCACGTAGGGCACTTTGATGCTGCGGGCGATCCGCACCTCCGAGGCGCCGTCCAACCTGGCGGCCTCGAACAGCTCGCGCGGCACGGCCTGGAGCGCCGAGTAGATGATCACCATGTTGTAGCCGATGCCATGCCAGGTGAGCAGGTTGCCGATGGACGGCCAGACCATGGACGGTGCGAAGAAGTTCCAGTCGGCGCCGAACAGCTTGCCCAGCGGGGTGAGCGGGCCGACGTCCGGGCTGTAGAGATTGATCCATACAAGGGCGGCGACCACCCCGGGGATCATGTACGGGAGCAGCAGCAGGATCCGGAACCGGCTCGCCGCCCGCGAGCTGAGCGCGTCCAGGAACAGCGCCAGCACCAGACTGACGAACAGCATCACCGGTATCTGCACACAGGCGAACAGCACCACACGCAAGACCGAGCTGACGAAGGCCGAATCGGTGATGCCTTGCTGGTAGTTGTCCAGGCCGGAGAACCTCTCCGACGCGCCTCCGAGGCCGAGTCCGGACTGCTGGGTGCGGAACAGCGACTGGTAGACGGCGTAGCCGATCGGCACCAGATACAGAAACACGAAGCCGAGTTGGAAGGGCACCGTGAACGCGGCGCCCTTCCAGCGCAGGGAGTGAATCATCGGCTGCGCCTCAGCCCTCGACGCTGATACCGCGGGACTTCAGGTCGTTGACCGTCCATTCCTGCATATGCGCCAGCAGGTCGGTGACCTTCTGGTCCTTGTTGACGACCTTGGCCCAGCCGGCCTGCATCTCGGTGAACATCGCCGTCCAGTCCGGGCCGAAGGTCCAGTCGGTCGTCACCGTGTTCAGGCTGTCTTTCACGATCTGCTGGGCGGGTTCGTAGTTCGTGCCGAGCAACTTGTCGGAGATCGCCGCGCCGACATAGACGTCGCTGTCGGCCAGCGCCGGCATCACACCGTTGCCCGTGGTCGGGCTCGCCATGGTCTTGACCGCACCGGTGTCGGTGGACATCCACAGCGCCGCCTCGGCTGCCTGCTGCGGGCTCTCGCACTGCTTGGTCACCAGGGTCAGACCGCCGCTCTGGTTGGTGCCCGCGGGAGTCTTGGCCGCCCCGCCGGCGAACGTGGGCCAGGGCGAGAGCGCCCACTTGCCGAAGGACTTGGTGAAGTTCTGCACCATGCCGGCCATCTGCCAGGTGGAGATCTGACGGGTCGCGGTGCCGCCGTTGTCGTAGTTGCGCTGGACGGCGGCGTAATCGGCGAAGGAAAGCGTGGAGTTGAGGTCGTTGTCGACGATCTCCTGGATCACCTTCGCTGCCTTGAGGGTGCCCTCGTCCTGGAAATTCACCTTCCAGGAGTTTCCGTCGATCGCGTACCAGTGGGCGCCGGCCTGCATGGCGAGCACCTCGAGGGTGCTGGGGTCCTCGCCGGCATAGTTGGTGATCTTGACGTCGTGCTCCTTCAGCTTCTTGCCGGCGGCTATGAAGTCGTCCCAGGTGGTGGGTGCCTTCAGGCCGTACCTGGCGAAGAGGTCCGTGCGGTAGATGGTGAAGGCGGGCGCCGAACTGGTCGGCACTCCGTAGGCCTTGCCCTGCACCTGTCCGACCGCCCAGGAACCGGCGTTGAACTTCTCCTTGCTCGGCTCGACGTACTTCGTGATGTCGGCGAGCGCGCCCTGCGACACCCAACTGGTCACGTATTCAGCGGTGTTCTGAACGAGGCAGGGCGCGTTGCCCGCCTTGACCGCGTTGGTCAGCTGCTTCTGCATGGTCAACTGGTCAGTCACCTTGGTGTACTTCAGCTGGATGTCCTTGTGGGATGCGTTGAACGCGTTGACGACCGCCTCCTGCCCGTTGGCCCAGCCCCAGAAGGGAAGGGTGACCGGGCCGGACGCCGAGGAGTTCCCGTCGCCCGACCCGCCGCAGGCGGAGAGCAGACCTGTCAGCGCGATACCCGCCACGGTGGCGCGGGCGAACCTTCTCCGGGGGCTGGTGGAGTTCATCTGACCGTGATCCTTCGAAAAGTAGGCGTCTCGGAACGAGAGAACAGCGGCTCGGTACTGGCCGGGAACGGCGGCTGGAAGCCGGACGACGTCGGCGTAGCAGAAGTTGTAGAAACCGGTTGCTGCGACGGTAGGCCGATGGTTTAGGCCGTATCAAGGGGCGTGCAGGAAAATATTGCACCGGTACGGCGCGGCAGAACGTCGTGCCGTACAGCGGAGAGAGCCTGTGGCGACCTGCAAAGGAGCAGCTCAGGGGCGGTTCTCTGCGCTGTCCCGAGGTCTGGGGCGGAGCTCCCGGAGAGCCCCGCACACCAGCGATGATACGGAGTAAACGTTTACGAAAACTGAT
Source organism: Streptomyces sp. NBC_00080 (assembly GCF_045041255.1). Classification (NCBI taxonomy): domain Bacteria; kingdom Bacillati; phylum Actinomycetota; class Actinomycetes; order Kitasatosporales; family Streptomycetaceae; genus Streptomyces; species Streptomyces sp. NBC_00080. Next base: position 2,293,654 of record NZ_CP108235.1, on the reverse strand, counting down.
CGAAGAGCGGGGTCGATCAGGCCGAATCGCCCTTGGCTGTACGCACCATGTCTCTGTCGACGCTGCGGCTCAGCGTTGCCGCTTCGGAGGCCGCACCGAGTCCCGTACGACGACATGGGTGCCCAGGACAAGGTGCTCGGCGTCTCCGCTCTTGCGTCGGGCGCCGCCCCCGGGGCCCTGCCGACGGTCGGCCACCGCGCGCAGGGCGACCCGGCCCATTTCCTCGTAAGGGACATGGACCGTGGTCAGTTGGGGGGTGAGCTGGGACGCCAGGGGGATGTCGTCGTAACCCGTGATCGACACGTCGTCCGGCACCCGCAGACCTGCCCCGCGCAGCGCCTGCATGGCTCCCGCGGCGACGATGTCGGTGCCGGCGAGCACGGCGGTGAAGTCCGGCGTCTCGTGGAGAGCCGCCTGCACCGCGGCGTACCCGTGCTCGTCGTCGTACGGACCGTGCCGCACCAGTCCTTGGTCGAACGGCACCCCGTATGCCTCGAAGGCTCGGCGTGCGCCCTTCAACCTGCCCTGGGCTGTGGTGAGTTCAGCGGGGCCGGGCAGGACCAGGACCCGCCGGTGACCGGCCGAGAGCAGATGGCTGGCCATGGCGTAGGCGCCGGACTCGTTGTCGTAGTCGATCGTCGTGGCCGGGACGTCTCCCTCCAGCGGTGGCCTGCCGACCAGGACCAGATGCGAGCCGGCCGCGTCCAGAGAACGGGCGAACCGGGCCATTCGCAGCTGGTACTCGTCGTAGTCGTAGGCGCCGCCGAGCAGGACCACGGCGTCGGCGCCCTGCTGGCGCATCAGGTTGACGAGGGCGAGTTCGCGTTCGGGGTCGTCGCCCGTGGTGCCGACGATCGACAGCCAGCCGCGCAGGGTGGCCGCACCCTCGACACCCTTCGCCACGTGGGCGAACGCGGCGCCGGTGATGTTGTTGATCAGTATCGCCACCGTCGGAGTACCACCACCGGCCAGGGATCGGGCGTGCGCGTTGGTGACGTAGTCCAGGTCGCGGACCACCTTCATCACGCGGCGCCGCAGTTCCTCGGAGACCGGGTAGTTGCCCGACAACACGCGGGAAACGCTTGCCACGGACACACCCGCGCGTTCCGCCACATCCCGTATGGTCGCCCGGCCGGCGTCACCCGTCGTCCTGCGCTGACTCACGTTGCGGCTCCTTCACTGTTCGTGGGCGCCGACGAGGGCGCCATGGAGGCCACGGTCGCGGACCTCGCCGTTGCCTGATCAGCACGGCAGGGGCCCGGCCCCCCGTCGGTGCCGGAACCGTATCCCAAGGGTCCGCCACGTGGACCGGCCTGTGGATAACCCCGGCCATCGCCATGGCCGGAGACGTCGGCAACGGGGCGGACCTGCGCATCACGCCACCCGGGCCAGGTCGGCGTGGCGTACTTCGTGGGCGAGAGGCAGTCCGTCGGCCAAACGTTCCAGCTCCTCGACAACGATGCGGCCGAGCCTTTCCAGCTCGTTTCCGAGGGAGCCGGCGATGTGCGGGGTGAGAAACACGTTGGGCAACCGATAGAGAGGAGAGCCCGCGGGCAGCGGTTCGGGCTCGGTGACGTCCAGGACCGCGTGCAGTCGACCGGAGACCAACTCGTCGGTGAGGGCGGAGTGGTCGACGAGGGCGCCTCGAGAGGTGTTGATCAGGACGCCGCCGTCACGGATCAGGGCGAGACGGGCCCGGTCGAGCATGTGGCGGGTCTCGGGGATGTCGGGCGCATGCAGGCTGACGATGTCGCTGTGCCGCAGGAGATCTTCCAGAGAGAGCAGCTGTGCGCCGAGTTCTACGGCCTCCGCCGCGTCCACGTACGGGTCGTGCAGGAGGACCTCGAAGTCGAAAGGGCGCAGCAGTTCCAGGAGGCGGCGCCCCACACGCGAGGCGCCGATGACCCCGACCCGACGGCCGAGGTTGCCGGTGGTCGCGGTCTCGGCGGGGGTCGGCTGGGCGTGGGTGCGCCGGAAGCGCTCACGGTGGACGAAGGCGTCCTTTCCGGCGAGCAGGATCATCGCGAGTGTGTACTCGGCGACCGGGACGGCGTTGCCGGTCACCGCGCTGGAGACAGTCACCCCCCGGCTCCACAGGGCCTCTCCGACCAGGGAGCGCACCGAACCCGCGGCGTGCAGGACCGTACGGAGCCGAGGGGTCGCATCGAGGATGTCCGGGTCGAGGCGGGGACAACCCCAGCCAGTGATCAGGATCTCGGCGCCGGCCAGCGCCGACGACGCGGCGGGATCGGTGAAATCCCTGACGACGAGCGCCGGGTCGATCTCGGCCGACTGCTGTAGCCGGGTCACGAGCGGCGAGGGAAACAGCAGGGGAAGGTGCACCGGATCCATGGCGAACACGGCCCTGGGCAGCTGGGCGCTGGGCATGACTCTCCTGAGGTGCGCGGGAAACGTTTTCTGAAAGCGCCTTCTACCGTAGATCTGGCCAGAGACATGGTCAATCAGTCGGACGATCACCGGGGCCAAAGCCTTTCGCTCGGCCGGTGAGCAAATGGCCATCTCAGAGCGGTTGTTGAGGTGGTGATGGGGATCGGCCTCGTCGGACGTGAGGGCCGGTGAAACCTGTTTCCGACCGGTGAGTACATGGAGCGCGAGGGGTGTGAGTGCCCGCATGGGTCTCCGTGTGGAAGACGGGTGGATCCACAACCGGTTGTCGCGGTCTCGTCGAGAGCCACGCACGGGGGCCGATGGCGGCGGCGGCACGCGCCGGTCGACTTGTGCCGAGGCTTTCCTCGGGGCGATCTCTTCGATCTGCACAGGTCAAGGCGATGTGGTAAGCGGGCCGACGTGTCAACGGTTCGAGCGCAGGATGGTAGGCGGGCCGCGCACAGAGTTTTCGAAAGTCTGCGGGGCCCCTTGACGGGCTACCGGGAGCGGAAGAAGCTCTGGCCACTCGGTCGTAGCAACCGGTTCCTACTTGTTACTACGCCACCTCTCGCGACCGTGGCGCTCGCGTCCACCGAGTCCGCAACGCTCGCGCCCTCCCGAAAAGGAAGCCGAGGCCCCATGCGCTCCCACGCCGGTACTCCTCCCAGCCGCAGACGCTTCCTCGCCCTCGTCGTCGGCGGCTCGGGGATCGGTACGGCGGTGCTCAAAGGGTGTGCGGTGCAGGTGTCGAGCGGAGTCAGCGGACCGGGCGAGACCGTCACGCTGATGGTCAAGCCCGACGACATATCCCCGGAACTGATCAAACAGGCCCAGAAGGACATCGGGGTCAAGATCGCCACCGTCAGATGCGACATCACCAAGCTGATCACGCCCATTCTGCTGGTCTTCCTCGTCGCTCAGCGCGGCTTCGTCGCCGGGGTGGCGACGTCCGGCCTCAAGTGGTCGGACGTTCAGCGTCTCGAAGCAACCCCTTACCGACCGTTGCAAGGAGTCATGCATGAACGCGCCCCTGTCCCGTCGCACCGCCCTCCAGGCGGCCGGCGCCACCGTCCTCGCCGCCGGCCTGTCCAGCGGTTTCATGGCCACAGCCGCTCACGCGGACGACAACAACTCCGCTTCCACATTGCTCACGTATCCTCGGCCGGCCGCTCTGCCGACCAACACCAGCTTCAAGGTGCGCGTGCGCACCGCCCCCGACGGCGAGTGGCAGACACTCGACATCTACCGGCCTCAGCTGGAGGAGATCAACGCCACCACCGGCTCCGGAAAGGTCTACAACACCTCGATGGTGTACTTCGACTTCCGTGGTTCCGTGGAGCTGGAAGTCACCTACCTCAAGGGCGGAGCGACCAAGGCGAGAGTGCGGCCGGACGCGCTGGGCATCACGCCCGAACTCCTGGGAGACACCCTCCGGTTCACCCTCGACGAGCCGCGCGACATCGTCGTTCAGATCAATGACGAGATCTTCGACTGCCTGCACGTCATCACCAACCACATCGACCCGCACCCGCCCTGCGCCGACGACCCCGACGTGATCTACTTCGGCCCCGGCGTCCACACGGTCACCGGCAACGTCCTCACCGTGCCCAGCGGTAAGACCGTTTACCTTGCCGGTGGCGCCGTCCTGACCGCCCAGATCTTCTTCAAAGACGTCGAGAAGGCCGCTCTCACCGGCCACGGCATGCTCTACGCCGGCCCCGGCGGGATCCTCTGCGAAGGCAGCAAGAACATCCGCGTCCAGGACGTCATCATCATGAATCCCAACGGCTACGCGGGCACGTTCGGCGAAAGCGAGAACGTCCACGTCAAGAAGGCGCGTTCGTTCAGCTCGAAAGGAAATGGAGACGGTTTCGACGTCTTCTCCTCGACCGGGATCGTCTTCGACGGATGCTACATGCGCAACTCGGACGACTGCTTCGCCATCTACGCCCACCGTTGGAACTACTACGGCGACACCCGCGACATCACCATCCAGAACTGCACTCTCTGGGCCGACGTAGCCCACCCCATCAACGTCGGCACCCACGGCAACACCGATGCCCCGGAGGTGATCGAGAATCTCGTCATCAAGAACCTCGACATCCTCGACCACCGTGAGCCGCAGATGGGATACCAGGGCTGCATCGCCCTCAACCCCGGTGACTCCAACCTCATCAAGAACGTCCGCATCGAGGACGTACGGATAGAGGATTTCCGCTGGGGTCAGGTCATCCACATGCGGATCATGTACAACACGAAGTACAACACCTCGGTCGGCCGCGGCATCGAAGACGTCTACATCAAGAACCTCAGTTATCGCGGCACCCACGCCAACCCATCACTGTTCCTCGGCTACGACGCCGAGCACGCCATCAAGAACGTCACCTTCGAGAACCTGGTGATCAACGGGCAGGTCATCGCCGACTCGATGAAGAAGCCCAGTTGGTACTACACCACCGACGCCATGCAGTGGTTCTGCAACGAGCATGTGGTGGACCTCAAGTTCCTCACCACCGCAGAGGCAGAGGTGGCCGCGCAGTGAGCGACATCAGCCGACGCGGCCTGCTGAGGTCGTCCACGGCTTTGCTGCTCGCCTCGGGCATGAACACCCGGTGCGTGCCGGAGGCCAGGGCGGCGACCGAGGGGTCGGCAGGTGACGGATCCGCGTTCGCCTTCACCCACCCCGGTCTGCTGCACAGCGCTGCCGATCTGGCGCGCATGAGGTCCGCAGTCGACGGTAGACAGTCACCTGTCTACGACGGGTATCTCGCGCTCGCTGCACACAGTCGATCGCAGTCTGCATACACCGTCCAGAACGCCGGCCAGGTCACCTCCTGGGGTCGCGGCCCCGCCAACTTCATGAACCAGGCCGTCGCCGACTCGGCGGCCGCCTACCAGAACGCCCTGCTGTGGGCTGTCACCGGAGTGCGCGCGCACGCCGACAAGGCCCGCGACATCCTCAACGCCTGGTCAGCCTCTCTGACGATGATCACGGGAGCCGACGGACCACTCGGCGCCGGCCTCCAGGTATTCAAGTTCGCCAATGCGGCCGAACTGCTGCGCCATACCGGCTACGACGGATGGGCCCACTCGGACATCTCCCGCTGCGAGGAGTCCCTTCTGGACGTCTGGTATCCGGCAGTCTCCGGATACATGCTCTACGCCAACGGCAACTGGGACCTGACGGCCATTCAGTCCATCCTGGCCATAGGCGTGTTCTGCGAGCAGCGCACCCTTTTCGAGGACGCTCTACGGTTTGCTGCGGCCGGCGTCGGAAACGGCAGCGTGGCCCACCGCATCGTCGCGGCGACCGGGCAGGGGCAGGAGAGCGGTCGCGACCAGGGCCATGAACAACTCGCTGTGGGCCTCATGGGCGATGCCGCCCAGGTCGCGTGGAACCAAGGTGTCGATCTGTGGAGCTATGACAGCAACCGCATTCTCGCCGGGGCCGAGTACACCGCCCACTACAACCTCGGCGGCGAAGTCCCCTTCACCCCCGACCTCGACCGCACGGGCAAGTACATCAAGCAAACGGTTTCGGCGACCGGACGCGGCACCCTGCCTCCGATCTACGAGATGTACCACGCGCACTACGCCGGAGTCCGAGGCCTGGAAACCCCCTACACGCGGGCGGCGGTCTTCCGCGGTACCGGCGACGCACGAGTCGTCGAGGGCAGTAACGACGACCTGCCCGGCTGGGGAACCTTCACCTACGCGGGTGCCACCGCGCCTGCCCCGACCGTCCCAGCGTCTCCGGCCGGTGTCACGGCCGCGGGGGAGGAGCGGGCCGTCACGGTCTCCTGGCTGCCGTCCGCCTCGGCGACCAGCTATACGGTCCTGCGCGGCACTGCCCCCGAAGGCCCCTTTGAGCGGATCGCGACCGACGTCCGAAAGCCTACGTACACCGACACCGGGACCGGCGTCCGCGCTGGACGCACCTACCACTACGCGGTCGCTGCAGCCAACTCGCTTGGATGCAGCGGAAGGTCGATCGTTGTCCCGGCTGCCGCCGGGCTTCCCGGGCCCTGGTCGACGACCGACGTCGGCGCTGTGGCGATCGGGGGTTCGGCCGCTTTCGACGGCGAGCGGTTCCTGCTGGAGGCGTCCGGCGACGCCGGTTCCTACCGCCTCGTGCACCTCCCACTGCGAGGCGACGGCGCGGTCACCGCCCGGATCGTGTGGCCGCTCAGCTCTCAGTACTCCAAGATCGGTGTCACCGTCCGCGCCTCCCTGGACGCGGACGCGGCGCACGCCTCGATGCTGATCCAGGGGCTGCCGCTGCACACGTGGAGCGGCGTGTGGACCGTACGGCCGAGTGCCGGGTTGCCCGTCTCGGCGACCGGGAGTACACCCGTACCCCCGTCGCAGCAGGAGGCGATCACCAGCAAGGCCTCGTTCCCGATCTCCGACCTCGGCGTACTGCCGGAGTCCGCCACGCCGATCGAGGCTCCCTACGTCGAAGGCGCGGGTGACGGATACCGCTTGCGGGCGCCCTACTGGGTGCGGGTGACCCGGAAAGGGCGACGTTGCACAGGCTCCATTTCGGCAGACGGTATGCGGTGGACCGTAGTCGGTACGACCGAAGTCCACGATATGCCGCACATTGCATACGCCGGCTTCGCTCTCACCTCCTCCCTCGGAGTGGAAGAGCAGTATGCCGAGACCGGCACCGGCGCCTTCGACAACGTCAGTGTCACCGGGGCGAGCGGGGACGTCTGGTGCACGCCCCGTCCCACCCGCACCACCGCCGACCTGAGCGCCGCCACCACCTCCGACGGCGTCCGGCTGACGTGGAGCGACTCCGACCTCTCCGCCCGCTACACAGTGCTGCGCGCACCACGCGCACAGGGCCCCTATCGGGCGATCGCCACCGCGGTCGGTCCGATCGGATTCGGCACCCGCATCCGCTACACCGACGCGAGCGGCACCTCTGGGACGACCTACCACTACGTCGTTTCCAAGACCAACTCCGCAGGTCAAGGCCCCCGTTCGCGCCCGAGCAGCGCTGTCGCGCCGGCCCTCTCCGTGACCGCCGCCAGGACGATACGTGTCGAAGCCGAGCCACTTCCGTCCCCCTGGACGTACGGCGACCTCGGTGACGTGGTTCTCGATCGGCGGGACTACGGAACCCTCGGTGCCGTGGCCGTCCTCACACCCGGCGACACGGCGTACGACAGCGGGACCTTCGTCGTACGCGGTTCGGGTGTCGATCTCAACGTCAACTCACAAGGGATGACAGGTCAGTTCGTCCGGCGCCCCATGTCCGGGGACGGCGAGATCACCGCACGCCTGCTCTCCCGCGAGGGGGCGGCCATCGACCGGGTCGGTCTTCTGATGGCCAAGTCCCTGTCGCCGTTCGACCAAGCGGCCGGTCTGATCGTCACCGGCGGCACGACCGCCCAGCTCATGCTGCGCCCCACGGTGGCCGGCGCCTCCGGATTCTCCGGCGCGATCGACGTCCGACTCCCTCTCCTCCTGCGGCTGAAACGCACGGGAACCGCGTTCACCGCCTCTGTCTCCGTCGACGACGGCGTCACCTGGAGCGCCCTGGCCGAGGGCTCGATCCCCGGCTTCGGTGACGCCCCCTACCACGTGGGCCTGGTGGTCTGCTCCCGTAGCCCGCTGGCCCTCGGCACCGCACGGTTCAGCGAGGTGATCGCCACCTCGGCATAGCCGACCCGGGATCCCCCACGGATCCGCCACGATGGGAGCCGCAACCCATGAGCCGCACATCCCCCCACCACCATGACAACCACCATGTGAGCCGCCGCGGACTACTGAAGTCCGCCGGCGGTCTCACCGCCGCGCTGGCCCTGGGCGCGAGTGTCACCGACGCCCCCACGGCGGACGCGGCGCCGGCCACCTTCACCCACCCCGGCATGCTGCACAACGCCGGGGACATCAATCGCGCGAAGGTCAGGGTCGCCGCAGGCACCGATCCCTGGCTCTCCGGCTGGAAGAGGCTGACCGCCAACTCCCACTCCCAGGCCGGCTGGTCGCCCAGGGCTACAGCGACGATCATCCGCGGCGGCACAGGCGAGAACTACAGCCTGCTCTACAACGACATAGCCGCCGCCTATCAGAACGCGCTGCGCTGGCGGGTCGGCGGCACCGAAGCCAACGCGCAGTGTGCAGCGCGCATCCTCAACGCCTGGGCCACGAAGCTCACTTCGGTCACCGGAAATGCCGACCGATTCCTCGCCGCCGGCCTCTACGGCTGGCAGTTCGCCAACGCGGCAGAACTGATGCGGGGGTACGACGGCTTCTACCTCGCCGCCTTCCAGGAGATGATGGCCAACGTTTTCTACCCGCTGAACAACAGTTTCCTGACCAACCACAACGATGCCTGCATCACGAACTACTGGGCCAACTGGGACCTCTGCAACACCGCCTCCATCCTGGCAATCGGCATCCTCAACGAGGACTCCGTCAAGTACGACCAAGCCGTCGCCTACGCCAAGTCCGGCGCCGGAAACGGTTCCGTCGCGCACGCCGTTCCGTACCTGTACACCGACGCGGAGGGCTACGACCTCGGCCAGTGGCAGGAGTCAGGACGCGATCAGGGGCACACCGTGATGGGCATGGGGCAGATGGGTGCGATCTGCGAGATGGCCTGGAACCAGGGCGACGACCTCTACTCCTACGACAGCAAGCGGTTCCTGAAAGCCGCCCAGTACGTCGCCAAATACAACCTCGGCAACGACGTGCCCTTCACCACCTACACCTGGGGCAGCGGGCAGAACTGTGCGCAGAACTCTCAGGCCGCCATCTCCGCCTCCTCGCGCGGGCAGGTCCGTCCGGTGTGGGCGCTGCTCCACTACCACTACAACCGACGTCTGTCCCTGGACGACAAGTACGTCTCCCAGATGTGCTTCTCCGTCGCCCCCGAGGGCGGCGGCGGGGACTACGGATCCACCAGCGGCGGCTACGACCAGCTCGGTTTCGGCACCCTGATGTACGCCAAATAGCCCTGCCGCAGGCTCGTGCACCGGAATACCGCGCGCCGTTGTGGTGCTCTGGTCATACCGGTGCGCGAGCGCGGCGAAGGGCTGGTGAGCAGATGGCAGCAGACCAGAGGGACCCACGGGCCGAGGCCCATGCGGACCCCGACCCCGATCCCGTCGTCACGACCCCCTACGGGGCCGTACGCGGGAGGTACGAGAGCGGTATCGCCGCTTTCCGCGGGATCCCGTACGCGGCACCCCCCTTCGACGCCCGCAGGTTCCGGCCGCCGGTGCCGCCCGAGCCCTGGGACGGGGTACGCGACGCGGGCGCCTTCGGCGCAACACCGCCGAAACCGCCGTACTCCGAGGCCTTCGCCCAGTACCTGTCCGACCCCGTCGTGGCGGGCGACGACTGCCTCAACCTCAACGTCTGGACACCCGAGCCCGACCCCGCAGCCCGGCTTCCCGTCCTCGTCTGGCTGCACGGTGGCGCCCTGACCAGGGGATCCTCGGCCGTGCCGGTGTACGACGGACGGAACTTCGCCCGCGATGGAATCGTTTTCGTCTCCATCAACTACCGACTGGGGGTGGAAGGCTACGGACTGTTCCCGGACGCCCCCGCAAACCCCGGCCTGCGTGATCAGCTTGCCGCGCTGGAATGGGTGCATCGTTCGATCAGGGCCTTCGGCGGTGACCCCGACAGGGTCACCCTGGCGGGACAGTCCGCAGGAGCCATCAGCACCGGAGCCCTGATCGCGGCCCCGCAGGCACAGGGCCTGTTCCGGCGGGCCATCCTCCAGAGTGGATCACCGGAGGCCTTCGAACGTGACAAGGTCCGGCGCATGGTCCGCCGTATAGCGACCCGGCTGAAGATCCCCGCCACCGCCGAGGCCTTCGGCGCCGTCGACCGGGAACTGCTGTTGCGTACCCAGGCGGAGGTCGGCAGGCTCAGCAGCCCCGTCCTGGGCGGGCCCGCCTTCGGCATCGTCGTCGACGGTGACCTCGTGCCGCGCGACCCCCTGCAGGCACTCGTGGACGGGGACGCGGCCCCCGGCGTCGACCTGCTCCTGGGCTGGACTCGCGACGAGTACCGGCTGTGGCTGGTCCCGGGCGGTCTGATGGAGCGCGTCGACCGGCTGGGTCCCGTCGCCCTCGCCGGTGCCATGGCCCGCTGTCACTGCGGCCACGAGGTGCCGCGCGGTTACCGCGTCCTGCACCCCGAGGCCGGCACCGCCGAGATCGTCGGCCAGATGGTCACCGACAACCTGCTGCGCGGCCCCCTGCAACGGCTGGCCGAGGCCCGTCCCGGGGCGTCGTATGTGTACGAGTTCGCCTGGCCCTCGCTGAAGCCCGGCCTCGGCGCCTGCCATGCCCTCGAGCTCGGATTCGTCTTCGACACCGGCGAGACGGCCGAGTCCGCGAAACTCGCCGGGGGCGGCGCGCCGCAGGAACTCGCCGACGCGATGCACGGGGCGTGGACACGGTTCGTGGCTACGGGTGACCCCGGCTGGGAGGCCTGGGGTCCGCCGCATCCCGTGCGGATCTTCGGCGAGGCGGACAGCGGGCGGTGCGGGGAGGACGGCATTACGCAGAAGGTCGACGGTATGTCGTATACCGCATACGGTCCGCGCGATCGCGAGCTGGCTCTGTGGACCGTGGAGGCAGTGGCCGCTGAGCCCGGACAACCCGTGGACGAGAGAGCGGCGCCGGACCCGCTGCTGGGCAGGACCCTGCGCGGCCCGGAGCTCAAGTCCGTGGTGCGCCGACTGCGTCGGGCCGGGGGAACCAGGGGACGCTGACCGCCGGGCTACGTAGGTCCTCGAAAGCCTGGGCGTTTCCCCTGCCGCCTCGGAACCGGAGCCACCCTGCCAGTGCCAGTGCCAGTGCCAGTGCCAGTGCCAGTGCCAGTGCCAGTGCCAGTGCCACACGCCGCCGAGCACCCGCGACACGGTCGACGCGAGCACCCCCGCTCGGGCCGCCATCATCCCGGATCGGGCTGCGTGCCGCGTCCGCGGTCTTCCCGTCGTCACGTGCGCGCCCGGAAGAAATCCGGCAGCAACCGCTTTGCCCGAGCGGAGGCCAGCAGCGGTGGGCGGGAGGTCAGGCGTCTATGCGGAGGTCAGTGCCCGGGCGATGGATGCGACCGCCTCCGGACCGACCCGGCAGCAGCCGCCGATCAGACGCGCCCCCGACTCCCGCCAACCCAGGACCTGTTCGGCGGTGAACGTGGATGTGCCGTTCCAGGCGCGGGCTTCCGCGTCCCACACCTCGCCGCTGTTGGGGTAGACCACGACCGGCTTGCCCGTCACCCGAGCCGCGGTCGTCACGGCGGCTTCGACGTCTTCCGGGGCGCAGCAGTTCACCCCGACCGCGATCACCTCGTCCGTGTCGGCGGCCAGGGCGAACGCCTCGTCCAGCGGCTGCCCCGCACGGGTACGGTCGCCGGCGATCGAGTACGACAGCCAGGCCGGCACGCCGAGCCCGCGTACCGCACGCAACAGCGCCTCGGCCTCATCGGCGTCGGGAACCGTTTCCAGCGCCAGCACGTCGGGCGCCGCGGCGGCCAGGACCTCCAGCCGGGGACGGTGGAAACGTTCCAGTTCCGCGATGCTCAGCCCGTAGCGGCCGCGGTATTCAGAGCCGTCCGCGAGCATCGCTCCGTACGGCCCCACCGAAGCAGCCACCCACAACGGATGGGTGAGGCCCTTGTTCCGGGCCTGCCGGGCGGCCTCCTGGGCCAGTTCCACGCTCAGTGCCAGCAGCCGGGCAGCCTCGTCGTGGTCGATGCCGTGCTCGGCGAAGCCCTCGAACGTGGCCTGGTAGCTGGAGGTGATCGCCACGTTCGCGCCCGCCTCGAAATAGGCGAGGTGCGCCTCAGTGATCGCCTCGGGCTGCTCGGCGAGCAGCCGTGCCGACCAGAGTTCGTCACTCAGGTCGTGCCCGGCGGACTCCAGCTGGTTGGACATACCGCCGTCAAGGACGACGGCTCCGGCGGCGAGAGCCGTGGGGAGGGAGGTCTCGGCGGGGGGAGCAGGGATGTCGCTGGTCATGTCACGACGCTAGTCGAACGGACGGCAGACGGTCGGGTCCGCCCGGTGAATGAACAGAGTGACCACGATATGGGATGCGCGAAGGCGGCCAGGTCCTCGCTCACTTCCTCCGGGCCCGGGTGACACGCGCCGGCTCATCGCCCGTGCGCCGAGTGCCGTCCACCACGGCGGCGCCCGCCGACCCGCGTGCGCTTGGTCGCGGGGACCAGCAACCCGCCGAGCAACCCGGCTGCCAGCACGTACGGCCACCAGCCGAACGCGCCGCTCTCGGCCGCGCTCGCACTGCGCGTCTCGGCTGCCACGGACCCCGACGAGGCCTGTCCGTGCGAGCTCGCCGAAGGGCTCACGGCTGTTGCTGTGAGGACGACGTCGTTGCCGTCCCCGCCCTTGTAACTGATCCGGTAAACGGTGTCTGCGAGCTTCACCTCGGCTCCCTCGCGCAGCTGGTCGAAGGTGCCGGTCGTGGGGGTGTTCCCGGTGTGGTTCAGCACGGTGATCTCCCGGGCGGAGGTGTTGCCGGCTGTGGGGGAATCTTTGCCGGAAGCGCTACCCGTTCCGGTCGCGGTCGAGGGTTTGCCGTAACCGCTGTCGGCCCCCGGTGTCGCGGTCGCCGTTCCTGCCGCGGACAGGTCGAGCCCACCGCTCAGGGTGACCTTGCCGCCCACCTTCAGGGGTTTGTCCGCCAGGACCAGTTGTCCTTTGTCGTTCTGCGTATAGGCGCCGGTCACGGTCAGCCCGCCCTTGACCACACCCTCGTTCGTCACGGCGCCGTTCACGGTGCCTTTGCCGCTGAGCGCGCTCGTCACCCGCAGTGCCGAGCCGCCGGTGTCCAGCCGCGCTCCCGTCGACGTCAGCCGGACGGCCCTGCTGTTGGCGAGGGTCGCCCCGCCCCTGAGCGCCAGGGTTCCCCGTTCGACCGTCGTAGTTCCGGTGTACGTCACCGCGGCGCCCGTGAGGGTCGTCGAAGCCGCTCCGGACTGGACGAGCGAGCCGCTGCCGCCGAGCCGTGAAAGGGAGATCGCGGTCTTCGCGTTGCGCACGATGAGAGAGCCGTCGTTCACGATCCGGCGCCGGTCGGTACCGGTGAGCAGAGAACCGTCTCCCTGCGCCGACCCCAGGCGCAGGACCGCCCCTTCTCGCACGGTCGTCGAACCGTCGTAGTACTGCGCGGCCGCGAAGGTCACGTCGTTGCCCTTGGTCCCGGCGATGACGACGTCACCGGCGCCGGGCACGGCCAGGGTGTCGTGGTATTCGCCGCCGCCGATCGGCGCACCCAAGGTGACCGGCCCGTCGTAGTCGAAGGTCAGCAGGGACCGCCGTCCGCCGGCCTCGTGCAGGTTGATGTAAACGGTGTCCTTTGTTCCCGGCATGAAGATCTTGTGCGTGGTGCCGTCGCCCCACTGCACGTCGGCGCCCTCGATGTTGGTGCCGCGTTTGTTCAACTGGTGTGCGATGGAACGCCAGTTGATGTCCGGGTCGCTGAGCGAGGGATGGGCGTCGCCGCCCTGGTCGCTGTAGCTGTACTGCCCGGTGAGGACGACCTTGCTGCCGGGTCGCGAGTGGACGTTGACGTCGCTGCCGTACTCCCGCTGATAGAAGTCCTGCCGCAGCGTGATCGTCTGGCGGAGCGGGGTGTCGATGATCCAGGAGCCCTGGTTGAGGATCGCGCGGGCGTTGGGCAGCGACACCGGGTACTCGGGGCGGCCGACCGCCATCCCGGTGCCGTTGTCGATGACCCCGGAGAACGGGTGGGTGCCCGCCAGGTCGAGGGTGCCCCACATGCTGCGGGGCTGGGTGACGAGGCCGGAGCCGCTGATCGTACCGATGTTGAACGTGCGGGTCAGCGAGAGCCGGAGCGTGCCGTCGACGCGGACGTTGAGCTGATTGAGCCGGTAGCCGGGAGTGTCGTAGGGGAAGTGCCCGATCAGCCCAGTGCCGCCGCCGGTGCCGTACTGGAGGGTCGCCCCACGCTCCACCGTGATCGCGGGCGGGTCGGGGTTGCCGACCGTGGTGTAGGGATGGTTTCCGCCCTGTGTGCGTACCACCTGTCGCTGGCGCGCCTTGGGCAACGTGAAGTCGCTGTCCTTGCTCAGGACCAGCGTTCCGCCGCCGCGCACGGTAAGTGTTCCCCGGCCGCGGAAAACGCCGTCGTAGGTTGTCGTCCCGGAGGGCACGGTGACCACGGTGTCGCCGGCGAGCGTCACGTCCCGGTTCGCGAGAACGTCGGCGGTGACGTCCCGGGCGTCGGCTGCCACGGCCGGGGGAGCGGTGGCCAAGAGGGCGGCGACGGTCGCGAGGGCACCGACTACCGCTGCTGAGGTGTGGAGAGGGCTGCGCACGTATCGGAGACGTGTCGGCGCGACACGGATAACAGAAACTTGCTCTACCGGGTGCCGGTGGAGGCTCGTCCCACCCGGAAATCCACCTTCCCGCCGGAAACTTCCGGAAAGGGCTTTCCGTCAAGTCCCGTCCGACCCGTTGACCTGCCCGTAACGCGCCCTTACCTTTTCGGCGTTCGTCATTCCACATGCCGTTCGGAGTTCCGAACGCCCCTCTCTCGAGAGGTAGCCACGTGCGCCCCGATCCGCTCGTCTCCCGCCGCGCCGCCCCAGGCGCACCCCGACTCCTCCCGCGAGGAACGGAGTACGGCGACTCCCCCTCTCCTTCATGGGTAATCCATGAACCTGATGTG
This sequence comes from Streptomyces sp. NBC_00080, assembly GCF_045041255.1. Taxonomy (NCBI): domain Bacteria; kingdom Bacillati; phylum Actinomycetota; class Actinomycetes; order Kitasatosporales; family Streptomycetaceae; genus Streptomyces; species Streptomyces sp. NBC_00080. The sequence goes on along the minus strand of NZ_CP108235.1, from coordinate 2,278,580 downwards.
ACATCAATTCAGTTGGTCAACGCGGTACTTCACCGCGACCGCGCTCCGTCGAACGACCCCGGCCGACACACCCGGATCCACGCATTCGGCCCGCACCCGGACGGCACCCCCGACTTCGGCGTCCCCGTCGCCGACACCGTGAAGGAGAGTGCGTGAGATGAGACGTGCGTACACGACCCTGCTCGCCCTCTGTCTCGTACTGATGGGCGCTCTCGCGACCGCGGGACCCGCCCAGGCGGCGTCCGTGACGATCGCCAACGGCACGCAGTTCACCGACAGTTCCGGCAGTCCCGTACATGCCCACGGCGGCGGCGTTCTCAAAGTCGGCTCCTACTACTACTGGTTCGGCGAGAACCGCAACGCCGACAACACCTTCCGGTACGTGGACGCCTACCGCTCCACGGACCTGAAGAACTGGGAGTTCCGCAACCACGTCCTGACCCAGTCGAGCGACTCCGAGTTGGCCAGCGCCAACATCGAACGCCCGAAGGTCATGTACAACGCATCCACCGGCAAGTTCGTGATGTGGATGCACAAGGAGAACGGAACCGATTACAGCGAGGCCCGAGCGGCCGTCGCCGTCTCGGACACCGTCGACGGAAACTACACCTGGCAGGGCAGCTTCCATCCGCTCGACCAGCACATGTCCCGTGACATCACGGTCTTCGTGGACAGCGACGGCGCCGGATACATGATCTCGGCCGCACGCGAGAACTACGACCTCCAGATCTATCGGCTCACCGCCGACTACACCGGTATCGCAAGCCTGGTCGCCGACCCCTGGCACGGCGGCCATCGCGAGGCGCCGGCGCTGTTCAAGCGGGGCGGCGTCTACTTCATGCTCACCTCCGGCGCGACCGGCTGGAGCCCCAACCAGCAGCAGTACGCCACGGCGACCTCACTCGCCGGTCCCTGGTCGGCCATGACGAACGTCGGCGACTCGACGGCTTACGGCTCGCAGACCGCATACGTGCTGCCCGTCCAGGGCACTTCGGGGACCTCGTACCTCTACCTGGGCGACCGCTGGGGCAACTCCTTCGGCGGGACCGTCAACGACTCCCGTTACGTCTGGCTGCCGCTGACCTTCCCCACGACCACCTCGCTGTCGATGTCCTGGTCACCCGAGGTCACCGTCGACACGGCGGCCGGCACGGTTACCGGAACGAGCGCCACGTACAACACGCTCATCGCCCGGCACAGCGGCAGGTGCGCGGATGTCACGAGTCAGTCCCTCTGGGCGGGTGCCCAGATCAAGCAGTACGACTGCAACGGCGGCAACAACCAGAAGTACTGGTTCAAGTCCGTTGGAAGCGGTTACTACCAGTTGGTCGTCAGAAACAGTTCTCTGTGCGTTCAGGAGAACGCGAGCTCCGTCAGCCAGGAGAACTGCGACACGGCAGCCACCGGTCAGCAGTGGTCGCTGACGACTTCCGGCAGCTACGTCAACGTCAAGTCCCGTGCGAGCGGTGAGTGCCTGGACGTGAACGGCGCGTCCACCGCCAACTCCGCCGCCCTCATCACCTACACGTGCAACGGAGGAACCAACCAGCAGTGGACGCGCGGAACCTGATCTGCGTCAGGCGAGAAGGTCGATCGCGTCGATCGACGTGCCCGCGCTGAGGTAGGAGGTCGTCCCCGAACCGCTCACCACGTTGATCTTCAGCACGTTGTACTGGCTGGTGTCCGTGAGCCATGCGCTCGCCGGAACGCTGTAGGTGAACGTGTGGTTGTTGCCCCGGTAGGACCCGTTGGTCAGGGACCGGGTGCTCGGCTGGGTGGGTGGGGAGGGGATGGCCGAGGTCCAGGTGTCGTTCACGACGACCTGCGGCCGGCCGTTGGCGTAGGCCGTCGTCACGCCGATGCGCAGGGTGTGCGCGGCGGCGGCCTGGGCCGCGGTGAGCTTGAAGTACACGAGCAGACCGCTGTTGACGTCCTTCCAGATGTAGCAGGGGAACGCCGAGGTCTCGCTGCCGCTGCCGATCACCACATTGCCGGTCCAGGCGGCGGCCCGGACGTCCGAAGGGTGCGCGTACGTCATCAGGTCGGCGTTCTTGAAGCCGCTCGGCGTGCCGGTCCAGTCGTTGATCCGCCAGATCGCGCTCGCGTTGCCCGGGTCGTTCGTGGACGGGATCGCGATCGAGTTGAGGGTGGTCGTCCCGCCCGCGGATACGGTCACCTGCGTACTGTATACAGCCAGTTCGCTCTTGTGGACGGTCAGCGTGTACGTCCCTGGGAGGACCCCGGTGATCGAGAAGTAGCCGTCGGACGATCGTGCCGAACCCCAGTACTGCGCGGCCGAGTTGGCCAGTCCGACCGTGTACGGGTGCGCCGTGTTGCGTCCCGTGATGCCGACTCCCGCGACCCTGCCCCGGCCGCTCGCCGCGACGTAGCCGGAGATGCCGAGCGAATCCGCCCACGAGGTGGTCAGGGTGCCCGGAAACAGTGACGAGGAGGGGGCGCCGCCGTCGGTGAAGGCGATGACGTAGGGGCCCTGGAGGCCGAAGCGCTGTTCCTCGGTCTGGTTCTGGCCGTAGTACAGGATCTCGTACAGGCCGCCGCCGTCGGCGCTCTGGTGGCGCAGGAGGGAGCGGTAGAAGGGGCCGCCCGAGGCCTTCTCGTGGTTGCTGCGCACGATCCAGAGACCGACGCTGCCGGTCGTCCAGCCGATGTAGTTGTAGTCGATGACGCGCAGCTTGGAGTAGTGCTTGGAGCGGGTCTGGCCGTCGGACTTCGCGAAGACGTCGGAGGCCTCGATGGTGCTGGTCGTGAACGTGTAGGAGTCGGGCTCGTCGTTGAGGAACAGGCCCGCCTTGACGCGCACGATGTAACGGGTTGCCGAAACGGATGTGTCCGCTTTGTTGGTCCACAGGTAGACGTTGTTCTCGCCGCTTCGGGCCGCGTAGTAGTGCTTCAGCGTGCCGTGCGTGACCGAGATCAGGATCGTCGAGCCGGACTGCCTGATCGTCACGGTGGAGCTTCCGAGGCCCGACTCGATGTGCGAGTTCATGCCGCCGTAGCCCTGGTACTCGGTTCCCCTGTAGGTCAGCGAGGTCAGGTCGCCGGTGGATTTGCTGACCTTGAAGACCAGGTTGGCGCCGGTGTCGACGACGTAGTTCGAGCCGTCGTCGGTGTAGCCGAAGGCTGCTGCGGCGGCCGGTGCGGCGAGCGGCCCGGCCAGGGCGGCCGAGCCTGCTGTGGCCGCGGTGCCGATGACGAAGGTGCGGCGTCGGATCGGCCGGTGGTTCTCGGATCCGGACATGGGGGTGCCTCCTTCGGGAGGTGTGGGGGTGCGGGTGCCTGAGAGAGTGACAGTTGAATCGATTTCGCGAAAGGGCTTTCGCTCGCTGGAGGTTGGCAATCTCGTGAAATCGGTCCCGGGTCTAGAAAGCGCTTGCCAGAGGCGATACGGTCCAGCCGCCAGCCCCTGTTGCCGTGACGGAGGAGCCGCAAGTGAGACGTTTCAACATTGCCGTGCTGGCGGCGCTGACCCTGACCGCCGGTCTGACCGCGGTACCCGCCGCTCAGGCGCACGGCGGTCGCGCACCCCTCGGCATCGACAACTGCACCGCAACCGCGTGCCACTTCGAAGTCCCGCCCGGAACCTACGACGTCGAAGTCGTCCTCGGTGGTGACGCCGAGTCGAGTACCGGCATCAGCGGAGAGACCCGGCGCGCCCTGCTCCCCGAGACCGTCGCTCCCGCCGGCGAACGGGTGGTCCGCAGCTTCACGGTGGACGTCCGAACCCCTGAGGGTGAGCCGACGGGTGCGGCCGGAACCGCCGGTCTGGACCTGGCGGTAGGGGGCTCGGCGCCGGCCCTGGCCGACATCAGGGTCACCCCGGCCCGGCACGCGCGGCAGGTCTTCCTCGTCGGTGACTCCACTGTCTGCGACCAGCCGGGGGACCCGTACACCGGGTGGGGCCAGCAGTTGCCGCAGTATCTGCGCAGGGGAGTCTCGGTCGCCAACTATGCGGATTCCGGGGAGAGTACGGTCACCTATCTGGGGAACCCGCTGCTCTGGGCCACGGTTCAGCCGTTGATCCGTCCCGGCGACCTCGTCCTGGTCCAACTCGCCCACAACGACAAGACGACGGACGAGGCGACCTACCGAGCGAATCTCGAGACACTGGTGGCGGGAGTGAGGGAGAAGGGTGGTCGGCCGGTCCTGGTGACTCCCATCGTGCGCCGGTGGTTCAATGCCGACGGCACGCTGAACAACGGAACCGCCCTGCTCGTCAACGGACTTGGCGTCGACCACCCGGCGGTGATCCGCTCGGTCGCCGCCGCCCGGGAGGTCCCGCTGATCGATCTCACCGCCAAGACCAAGGCGCTGGTGGAGTCCCTGGGCGTCGAGGGCTCCAAGGCGCTCTACCTCTACAACGAGAAACGCGACAACACGCACACCTCCGTGCACGGAGCAACGGTTTACGCGGGCCTCGTCCGCGACGAACTCTTCGCCCAGCATCTGGTGCCGAGGGGCACCGTGCGGGTGGGATGAACGCCTGGGGGCGCCCCGACCGGAACCGGGACGCCCCCAGGTCCTGGCATCACCAGGCTCCGCACCGGCCGCGAAGGAAAGAAACAGCAGATGCACCTGCCCCCGCCCGACCTCGCCCGCAGCCCCCGCACCGGCTACACCCGCGCCCACTGGGAGGCCGCCGCCGACGCGCTGCTCGCCGCAGTGGAGCCGTACGCCACCGAGGATCGCGCTCTCTACCACTTTCCCGGCGACCGGGAGAGCTGGTCGGGCCACCTGTCCGACGGCCTGGAAGGGTACGCCCGCACGTTGCTGCTGGCGGCCTTCCGCCGTGACGAGACGGCGCTGGAGCATTACGCAACCGGTCTCGCGGCCGGTGTCAGCGGCGTCTGGCCCCGGATCGAGGACCGCGGTCAGCCCCTCGTCGAGGCCGCGTCGATCGCCCTCGCGCTGCGACTGACCCGCCCGCTGCTCTGGGACCGCCTCGACGACGGTGTCCGACAGCGCGCCGCGGCCTGGCTCGCAGACGCGCTGACCGCCGAGGCCTGGCCCTGCAACTGGGAGTTGTTCCCGGTAACGGTAGGCGGCTTCCTGGAGTCCGTCGGTCATGAGCCGGAGGCCTCCCGCAAGGCGATCGACCGCGGGCTGGAACGCATCGAGCAGTGGTATGTCGCCGACGGCTGGTACAGCGACGGCGCCGGCCGTGCCTTCGACTACTACAACGGCTGGGCGATGCACCTCTACCCGGTCCTGCACGCCTGGCTGGCCGACGACGCCGAGCTGCTCACCCTGTACGGCGGCCGGCTCAGGGCCCATCTCGACGACTACGCACGCCTGTTCGGTGGTGACGGTGCCCCCCTGCACCAGGGCCGTTCCCTCACCTACCGTTTCGCCACCACCGCCCCCCTGTGGCTGGGCGCCCTGACCGGTCACACCCCGCTCCCCTCCGGCGAGACCCGGCGCCTGGCCTCGGGTGCGCTGAAGTACTTCCTGGAGCGCGGCGCGGTCGACGAACGCGGTCTGCTGACCCTCGGCTGGCACGGCCCCGACGAGTCGGTTCTCCAGGGCTACTCGGGACCGGCCTCTCCCTACTGGGCGAGCAAGGGCTTCCTCGGGTTGTTGCTTCCACCGGAACACGAGGTGTGGACGGCGACGGAGGAGCCGGGACCGGTGGAACGGGAGAATGCGGTTGTCCCTATCGCTGCTCCCAACTGGCTTCTGCAGTCGACGAGTTCGGACGGCCTGGTCCGCCTGCACAACCACGGCAGCGAGGACGTCCGCTACGACCCCTACTACACACGGTTCGCGTACTCCACGGTCACACGGCCGCTGGACGCGCCACCGGACAACATCGTCATGGTCGGCGGCGACCCGCGTCGCGAGGGCATCGTCCCGCTCGGCGTGGGAGAGGGCTGGGCGGCCTCCCGGTACGTGCTGAGCTCCGGGGCCGAAGTGACCAGTCTGGTGGTGGCCGAGGGCGCGGTGGAGGTGCGGGCCCACCTGGTGGCCGGCGCGGAGCCGGGAGCGGAAGTGCACGTCACGGGTTGGGCACCGGTGGAAGGCGGGGACGAGCGGGCCGAGCTGGTGCCCGTGCACGGGCTGGCGGGCACGTCCCCCCTGTCGGGTGTGCTGGGCGAAGGCCCTGCGACGCTCTTCGTCGCGCTGGCCCGCCTCACGGCCGAGCCGCACCCCCTGCCTCTGCGGGAACTGGTGTCCGTGGAGGTGCAGAGGGTGGAGACCGACAGCGTTCACGGCGTGTACGACCTCTGCGTCCGCCGGCCGGCAGGTTCGGAACGCCATTTCCGCTTCACGGCTTCAGACGCGCAATCCGCAACGTCGTCGTGGTCGGTGAAGCCCCGGTGAGCGGCTTTGCGTAGGACGGGGCCACGGGGGCGTACGCCCAGGTCAGCGTACCGTCCTTGAAGACCGCGAGGTCGCCCGCGATGCGGGTGCCCACCACCTTGTCCGTGCTCTGGAACTTGCGGGCCGCGCGCATACGGCGGTGGCGCGTCGTGCGTCGTGCAGTTGTCATGGCCGGTGGTCGCCGCTGGGCAGGAAAGGGTTGCCGTGCCGGGTGGGCACGGACGGAACCGGTGTGGCGGATGTCGCGGATGTGGCCAGGGTGAGACCGGAAGTGAGCCGGTCCGGTGGACGTGGCTCGGTCGGCGCGCCTCGATGGGTGTGGGCCGGCGGAGGCGGAATCTCCGTTGCCCGCGGGAACGCAGTACAGAAGAATCCGCGTATGACTTCTGCACTCCGTCACGTGACGATCGACAGCTCCGATGCCTACGCCCTGGGCAGCTTCTGGTCCGAGGTGTTCGGCCAGCCGCTCCACGAGGACGACAAGCCGGGCGACGAGGAGGCGTTGATCGAGGGAGTGGGCATGCTCTTCGTCACCGTCCCGGAGGCCAAGAGCCGGAAGAACCGCATTCATTTCGACCTCCAGCCGCAGGACCGCACCCGTGAGGAAGAGGTCGAGCGTCTGCTCGCGCTCGGCGCCACACTGGTCGACGACCGCCGTCGGCCAGACGGCACCGGATGGGCGGTCCTCGCGGACCCGGAGGGCAACGAGTTCTGCGTGGAGCGCAGCGCGGCAGAGCGGGCCGCAGGCTGAGGCAGCGGCCACAGGGCACGAACAGGGACGGCCGGCAGCCGACAGCACACGAGGGATCGGGCTCCCGACCGAACCTGTACGAGCTCGGATGAGCGTTGCCTGATGTGACATCAGCTGCCGGCAGGGGCCGGCGAAGAGGAAAACCCGTCGGAAACAGTTCCTTGGGAAAGTTCGCAGGAAGCAGTCCGACGCAAGCCGATCAGCGGGAACAGTTCGGCGGCGGCCGAATGGACGCGCCCCTAGCGTGGACCGCATGCGTGCACTCAGGGCGACCTCGAACCCCTTCGCCGACCTTCACCACGCCGGGACCCCGCTGCTCCTGCCCAACGCCTGGGACCATGCCACCGCGATGGCCATGGCGCGAAAGGGATTCCGGGCGATCGGCACGACGAGCCTCGCGGTGGCGGCTGCCGTGGGGCTGCCGGACGGCGCGTCGGCTACTCGCGACGAGACCCTGCGGCTTGCGCTGATTCTGGGTTCACAACCGTTTCTCCTCTCGGTCGACGCGGAAAGCGGTTTCAGCGAAGATCCCGACGAGGTGGGCGAGTTCGCCCGTCAGCTGGAGGCGGTGGGCGCGGTCGGCATCAATCTGGAGGATGCCCTGGGACCCGTCGACCGGCACGCGGCGAAGATCGCCGCGGTCAAGGCTGCCGCGCCCGGCCTCTTCGTCAACGCCCGTACGGACACGTACTGGCTCGGCGAACGGGGCGAACGCGGGGAACGCGGAGAGTGCGGCGACGCCGAAACGCTGTCCCGCCTCGACGTCTATCAACAGGCGGGCGCGGACGGGGTCTTCGTACCGGGGCTGACCCAGGCGGGCGAGATCGCCGCGCTCGTCGCACGACTGGACGTCCCCCTCAACATCCTCTACTCGCCGACCGGCCCCACGGTCCCCCAACTCGGCGATCTGGGGGTGAGCCGTATCAGCCTCGGCTCGTTCCTGTACCGGCGGGCGATGGGTGCGGCGCTCGACGCCCTCGACGAGATCCGGGAGGGGCACAGGCCAGTTGGCCGTACGCCGACCTACGAGGACATACAGAAAACCGGCGCCGACGTAGCACGCCATGCCTGAGGGTGTCAGCTACCGGCGTCGCCGGTGTCGGTCTCTCGCGGCCAGTGGACCAGGGCCATGTGCAGGGCGTCGATCGCCTTGTCCCACGACCGCTGCACGTCCCGGGGTGCGCCGAAGCCACCGGCTGCCTCCAGCGTGCAGTACCCGTGAAAGGTGCTGCGCAGCAGGCGGACGGCGTCGGTGAGGTCAGGTTCGTCGAGGTCGTAGGCGCGGAGCATCCCGTAGGTGATCTCCGCGGTCCGGCGCGGAGCGGGCGACTCGGCGACCAGTTCCCGGTCGATCTCCTGGTCGATCCGGATCTGGGTGGCGGCGTACCGGCCCGGGTGCCGGAGGGCGTACTCCCGATACGCCCCCGCGAAGGCGACCAGCGCCTCCTTGCCTGCCAGTCCCACGACGGCCACGGCGATCCGGTCGATCATCTCGCCGCCGACCAGCAGCGCGAGCCTGGTCCGTAGTTCCCGGAGGTTTCTGACGTGCGAGTACAAGCTCGCGTCCTTGACTCCGAACCGTCGGGCCAGCGCCGAAATGCTGACGTTGTCGAAACCGACCTCGTCGGCCAGTTCCGCGGCGGCTTCGACGAGGCGGTCGGTGGTGAGGCCGACTCGTGGCATGGGGACCGCCTTGTGTGCGCTCGGACCTGGAAGTATCAGGCAGGATCCTAAGGGTCTCGCAGGTGGGACAACGGACGGCGGGTGGAGACGGCGGGTGGGGACCGGGTCCAGGCCCTGGAACCGCTCCGTAACCGCTTTCCCGTCCCGGCCCAGCTCCTGTTGCCGGGTCCGGGGCCAAGCGGGCCCGGACCCGGCAACAGGAGCTGCACCGGCGGACCGATACCGCCGGTCCCGCTCAGCACCTGCTCTGCCCACCCGAGAAACCACGGGCACGGAACGGCATCCGCTGGGAACATGATCGGCATACAGACCGGGACCCGGACCCCGGCGCCCAGCCCCACAACCCTGCCCCAGCCCCTCAGCCCCAGCTCCTCAGCCCCAGCTCCTCAGCCCCAGAACCCAGCCCCAGAACCCAGCCCCGGAACCCAGACTCGGCGCCCAGCCCCGAGTCGCCGGGCCTCGAACCCCGCGAGGACGCGTCGCATGCCTGTGCCCGCCGACCCCACCGCCCTGCACCCCATGCCCGAGCAGCCGCGTGTCGTGCTGCTCAGGGCGCTGGTGAAGTCCCCGCTGATCGAAGTCGGGGAATACACGTACTACGACGATCCCGACGACGCCACCGCGTTCGAGACGCGCAACGTGCTCTATCACTACGGTCCGGAGAAGCTGGTCATCGGCAGGTTCTGCGCGCTGGGAACCGGAGTGCGGTTCCTCATGAACGGCGCCAACCACCGCATGGACGGCCCCTCCACCTTCCCCTTCCCCACCATGGGTGGTTCCTGGGCCGAGCACTTCGACCTGCTCACCGGTCTGCCGAACCGCGGGGACACCGTGGTTCGGCAACGACGTGTGGTTCGGTTACGGCACGACGGTGATGCCCGGCGTCCGGATCGGACACGGCGCGATCATCGGCGCCGGGTCCGTGGTCACCGCCGACGTGCCCGACTACGGGATCGTCGGCGGCAACCCGGCCCGTCTCGTCCGCAGCCGCTACAGCGAAGCGGACGTCGCCCGGCTGCTGGCGGTCGCCTGGTGGGACTGGCCCGCCGAGCACATCACCGAACAGGTACGGACGATCATGTCCGGCAGCGTCGACGACCTGGTGGCCGCCGCGCCGAGCACCGCAGCCCCGCACGACCCTGCCCCGGAAACCGTTTCCCCGGAGGCATCCCCACGAGGGCCCGCCTAGCCCGCCGGGCGCCCGGGCTCACGTTCTGGCGCAGGGCCCCGGCGGGGACGTCCGGGCGAACGCCACCGCGGATACGGACGCGGATGCCGATACGGAAGCGGTTACGGACACGGATCAGTTGATCGGCGCGTACAGCACGCCCAGCTTGTCCACCTCGTCGCCCCCGCGGCCCGTGAACCCGACGATCTGCCAGCCGGACGGCGCAGTGAAGGTAGTGGCGGCGGTCGTCGCCGTACCGGAGGACAGTGTGCGGCTCCTGTCGGTCGTGAAGGCCGCCGAGAAGATCCGGGTACGGCCGTCCTTCTGGCCCTGCGTCAGCTTGACCGAGGTGAGGTGTTCGCCCGTCGCCAGCGTCAGCGATGTCGCCGTGCCGCCCGTGCCGCCGTGGGTGAGGGTCGTACCGCCGTCGTGGGTCAGGGCCACCGCGTCGAGGCGGGCTCCGCCCCGCAGGGTCAGCGTGCGCGGGGCCGGGGTGGCCGGCAGGTCGTCAGCGTCGTTGAACGCGGTACCGTGCGGGCCGCCGAGGAAGTCGCTGGCGCGCAACGTCGAGTTGAGGGTGTAGGAGAAGTCGACCGTGTGCGGGAAGTGGTCCGACAGGTTGCCGCCGGCGGAGTCCAGGAACGACGCCCACTCGTTGTTGTAACGGGTTGCGTCCAGGCTCAGGAGCTTGCTGCCCCGGTAGAAGACCTTGTCCACGACCTCGCAGTCGTTGGTCGGCGCGGTCGTCGGGCAGAGCAACGCGTCCGCACCCTGGGTGGGCCGGGTGCCGCCCTTCACCCGCTGTACCCACGCGTCCGTCAGGCCGTTCTCGTCGGCGAGGGTGCGGATGTTGTCGCCGGCGCGGGTGTAGCGCGTGTTGGTGTCGCCCATCACGAGCACCGCGTTGCCGGACGAGTTCGCCTGGATGAAGTCCGACAGCTGCTCTATGTTGGCGCGGCGGGCGGCCAGCGCGTCGTCCGAGTCGTCGGCGTTGGTGTGCACGTTGTAGAGGTCGACGAAGACCCCCTCGGCCAACCGGACCCGGGCCAGCGTGAAGCCCTTGGGCGTAAGGCAGTTGGTCCCCGTGCAGTTGTTCCAGCGCACCCGTTCGAAGTCTTCGAAGGCGTAGTCCGAGAGCGTGTTGAGGCCGTCGCCTATGGCCGCGCCGCCACTGGTCGCCGTGCGGTACGGGTGGTTGTCGCCCGCGTAGAGCGCCGCGTGGTAGTTGAAGTCCTCTTGGACGTTGACGATGTCGTACGCGGCCAACCGCGGTGAGATCAAGGGGGTGTTGGTTGCCGGATGGCCGGAGCTGAGGCCCTCGGGCAGGCCCGCGACGTTGTACGTCAGGACGTTGAAGGTGCCGGACGTGGCGGCGGTGGCCGCCTGGGCGGGGGCTGCGGCGGTCGCGGTGAGGCCGGTCAGGGCCAGGACGCCGGCCGCCAGGGTGCCGATGAGTCGTCTCATGTGAGGGTGTCTCCGGTGGGGGAAGAGCAGCGAAGGAGCTGAACAAAGCTCAGATTGAGGCCGTCCGGAGTGACGCACAAGGGCTGTTGAGGAAACAGTGAGTGCGGAGGAGAAAACGCTTACCCCTTCTGGTTCTGCTTGTTCTGCATGTTCTCTTTGCGCTCCTTGCGGCGCTCCCTCCGCGACCCGTACGACTCCTCCAGCTTCCCGACCGGCGCCTGTACGTGTCCCGACTCCCGCTCGTCGCCTCCGCCCGCACATCTCCACACCGCCTGCCCGTCTTCCTGATCAGGGTGCATCCCGAGCCGGTGCTCGGCGCAGACGGGCCACACCTGCCACAGGCACTCCAGCACCGTGTCCTGCGCGGCCTCGGCGACGGCCGCGAGCGCGGTGCCGGGCCCGGCACCCGAGTCCGGAGTCAGGTCGTTGCCGTGCCAGCGGCCGTCGGGCAGGGCGACGTACACGTGCTCGGACGCATGCTCGTCGGCGGCCGACTCCTCCGGCCAGGCGGGCAGCGCCACCAGGCGCAGGGGGCCGCGGTCCGGCAGAAGGGCGCTCAGGTCGTGGTTGACGAGGGCCAGGGCCTCGTCCCACACCGGGTACTCGCCGGGCGCGACCGTGCGGGGGTGGGGTGTGTCGAAGGAGTCGTGCATGAACCCATCGTGTAGCAGGCACCTTCTCGACGGAACTTCAATATGCGGGCGTTGCTCCTCAGGTGCGGGCAACGGGTTGCGGATCCGGTTGCGGATCTCCGACTCGGTGATCGACACCTCCGGGCCGAGGTCGTTCCGGCCGGGCGGGGCCCAGCCCGCACCCGGCGCTGAGCCGGTCACCCGTTCACCCCCGTGTAGTGCCCCAGACTCCACCGCCACAGCAGCCGCGAGCCGAGGTACGCCAGCAGGCCCAGTAGTGGGGAGGCCGCCGCCAGCCAATGGGGGACCGCGGTGCCGTGGCCGGTGAGCACGGCGGCCGGGAAGTACGCGACGAAAGCGAGAGGCAGGCCGTACGTCAGGAGGCCGCCCACCGCCTTGGGCAGCACGTTGAGCGGGTAGCTGCCGAACGTGCCGAGGAGTTCCTCCAGCCAGCGGCCCCAGTAGTCGGCGGTCGGGAAACGCAGGGCGGCGGAGGCCACCGCCGTGAACAGGGCGGCCTCCAGCAGCATGCCGCCGAGCACGGCCGCCACCAGGTAGGAGATCCGGCCCGCCGTCCAGTCGAGGTGACTGCGGCCGAGTGCGGCCACCATCAGCCCCACGGCGACGGTCAGATCACCGATGGCGTTGGTGGGAAACACGCGCAGCTGGACCTGGAGATGCACCGGCAGGGGCCGCACCAGGCAGACGTCGATCTGGCCTTCCTGGATGTAGTAACCGATCCCGTGCATGCGGCCCAGGCAGAGGACGAACAGACCGTGGGCGAGCATCCGGGTCGCCGGGATGAGCAGCACGTCCGAACTGTCCCAGCCGCCCATCCCGCTGAAGCGGGTCAGCAGCACGGTCGCGAACACGATGACGGAGACCTGCCAGACGGCGCCGATCGCGACCATCATCAGGAACTCGGAACGGTATTCCAGCTGGGCGCGGAAGTTGAGACGGGTGATGCGCCATGCGAGACGTACGGCTTTCAAGGGCATCAGCCTCCTTGGGAGATGACCCGCCGGGCGGCGAGCCGCCACACCAGCCGGGTGAACAGGGCCAGCACCGTCACCCAGGCGGCCTGCACCAGCAGCGCGGGGACGGCGTCCGACAGCGGGACGCGACCGACGTAGAGCGACAGCGGAACGCTCAGGGTGGCCTGGAACGGCAGGAAACCGCTCAGCGTGACGAACCAGTCGGGGAAGAACCACAGTGGCGCGTACACCCCGGACAGCAGGTTCTGCGCGAAGATCAGGATGAGCATCGCCGCGTTGTTGCGCAGGGTGAAGAAGCACAGCTGGTCGATGGCCAGCATGACGTAGTACAGGATCCACTGGCCGAGCAGGAGGCTGAGTGCGAACACGGCCGCCACGGCGGCCGACCCGGGCGGCTCCACCACTCCGGCAGCGAGGCAGACCGCATAGCCGGTCAACGCCCAGGCCGGACCGTACAGTTGTTCCCCCATTGCCCGCAGGGCGTAGTAGCGCTGGGGTGACAACGGGCGCAGGTACCAGTAGACGATGGTGCCGAAGTGCATGTGCTGGATCACGGTGTCCCGGGCCGCGTACTGGTCCAACTCCCTCAGCCGGGAGGCCAGTACGGCCAGCACGGCGTAGGTGACCGCCTGGTCGCGGGTCAGTCCCGCGGTGGTTCCCGTACGGGCGTACAGCCCGTGCCACAGCGAGGCCACCAGTACCCCCTGGACGGCCAGTCGCAGCAGGGCGGCCGTCATCCGCGGTGGGGTGTGCAACTCGCCGAGCGGGGTCACCCGGGCGGTGCGCCAGGCGTTCAGGACCGCCATCACGCGTCCCCGGCCTGTACGTACGCGGCCCGCATGACGTCCTCCAACTCGGCCTCGTCGAGGGCGATGTCGATGACCTCGTACCGTTCGATGACCGACTTGAGCGCCTGGTGCACCGTCGGTGCGCCGGGTCCGTCCGGTCCGAACACCACGCGGGAGCCGTCGTGTCGCAGCACCGCGATTCCGGGCAGGGTCACGACCTCGGCGTGCGGATCGGCGAGGGTGGCCCGCACTTGCCAGGTCGAGCCGAACGTGCGTCGGATCTCGTCGAGGGTGCCGTCCAGAACCAGCCGTCCGTGGTTGATCAGCACCACGCGTTCGGCGAGCCGCTCGACCTCCGTCATGTCGTGCGTGGTCAACAGGACCGTCCGGCCGCGCTGTTCGACCTGATGACGGAGGAACTCGCGGACCTGTTCCTTCACCACCACGTCCATCCCGATCGTCGGCTCGTCGAGGAAGACGACGGGTGGGTCGTGCAGCAGTGCCGCCGCGAGGTCGCAGCGCACGCGTTGGCCGAGGGAGAGGTGGCGCACACGGGTGTCCCAGAAGGAGGACAGGTCGAGCAGGGTGTCGAACTCCCGCAGACGGAGCGCGTGTTCGGCCTTCGGTACCTCGTAGATGTCCCGCAGGATCGCGAACGACTCGCGCACCGGCAGGTCCCACCACAGCTGTGTGCGCTGCCCGAACACGGCACCGATGTTGCGGGCGTTGCGCTCCCGTTCCCGGTACGGCACCACGCCGGCGACGCGTGCCCCGCCGGAGGTCGGAGTGAGGATGCCGGTGAGCATCTTGATGGTGGTGGACTTGCCGGCGCCGTTCGGGCCGAGCAGAGCGAGGAGTTCGCCGGCGGCCACGTCGAAGGTGATGTCGCAGACCGCGTGTTTGGCGACCCGCTCCGGGTTGACCAGGGAGCGCAGCCCGCCGGCCAGACCGGGTCGGCGGACGGTGGTGTGGAAGGTGCGGGAGAGATCGCGTACTTCGATGCTGCCGATCACTTGTTCAACCTCCAGTGAAGCGCGGCCGGCCGGCTGGGGGAGCCGGCCGGCCGCGGGAGACGTCATCACCGTGTCGGAATGTCGATCAAATGGTCAATCGATCAATCGATCTCCGGGAACACGCGGGAAACCCGACGGGTTCGGCGTTCAGGAAGTACTGCTGGAGCGGGCCGGGGCCGCACGACCGGGAGCCGATGCCGTACCGGCCGTGGTCGAGATCGACCCAGACCGTGTCGGAAGGGCCCCGCTGCCCGGCGAGACGCTTTCGACGTGGTCGACGGCCGAGGCGCGCGAGGACATCGGTCTCCTGGGTCAGCCCTTGATGCCGGTCTGCGCGATCCCCTGGACCAGCCAGCGCTGGAGGAAGAGGAACACGAACACCAGGGGCAGGATGGAGAAGGCGGTGGCCATGAAGATCAGATGGAAGACGACGGTCTGGTTGGTCATGTAGTTGGAGAGAGCGACCTGGACGGTCCACGAACCCGGGTCCTGTCCGATGACCAGCGGCCACAGGAAGGAGTTCCAGCCGTTGATGAAGGTGATGGTCGCCATCGCCGCGAAGAAGTTCAGCGAGTTGGGCACCACGATGCGCCAGTACGCACCCCAGTAGCCCAGTCCGTCCACCCGCGCCGCCTCCTCCAGCTCCTTGGGGAACCCCAGGAAGTACTGTCGGAACAGGAAACAGGTGAAACCGCTGAACAGGCCCGGGATGATGAGCCCCCGGTAGGTGTCCACCCAGCCGAGCGACGACACCAGGACGAAGCTGGGTACGAAGGTGACCGCCGTCGGGACCATCAGGGTGCCCAGAACGGCGTAGAAGACCTTGTTGGCGTGCCGGTAGGGGATGCGGGCGAGACCGTAGCCCGCGAGGGAGCAGACCAGCAGCACACCGACGGTGTGCAGGGTGGCCACGACCGCGGAGTTCCACAGGGACTGGCCGAACGGCACCGTGTCGTCGGTGAACAGTTCGCCGATGTTGCCCCACTGGATGTCCGTGGGGAAGAACTTCCAGTTCTCTCCGGTGATGTCGGCGTCGGTGGAGAGGGCGTTGCGGATCAGCAGGTAGAACGGGATCAGGAAGAAGAAGCCGGCGATCCCGGTGGCGACGTAGAGGCCGGTGGAGCTCATCACTCCGCCGCGACCGCCGCGGCGGGGCTGGTCCGACGACGGCGCGGATTCCCGGACTTCGGTTGTCGTGGTGGTCACTTGGACTCCTCCCCCCTGCCGAAGCCCAGGAACTTGCCCTGGAGCAGGGTCACGGCGCAGATCAGCACGGTCAGAATGACCGCGCCCGCGCTGCCGGAACCGTAGTCCTGGCTCTCGCCCAGGGCCTTGTAGTACAGCTCGACGAGGGGCGGACGACCCCACGTGGTCTTCGACAACAGGTTGTAGAACTCGTCGAAGGCCTGGTAAGCGGCGATGAGCAGCAGCAGGATCACCGCGGTGGACGTGGCACGCAGCTGGGGCAGGGTGATGTACCGGAAGGTCTGCCAGCCCGGCTTCGCGCCGTCGATGGCGGCCGCTTCGTACAGCTCGCCCGGGATGTTCTGGAGCGCGGCCAGGAAAAGGATCATGTAGAAACCGGACTGGAGCCACAGCCGTGCGGTGACGATGACGAACCAGTACCAGGGCGGGCTGGGGTCGGCCAGCCAGGCGATGTTATCGATCCCGAACCAGCCGAGGACCGTGTTCATCATGCCGAAGCGGACGCCGCTGAAGATGGACATCTTCCAGATCAGCGAGGCGGCCACGTAACTGCACGCGGTCGGCAGGAAGAAGACCGAACGGAAGAACGCCCGCATGAAGCGCAGCCGGTTCACGAGCAGGGCCAGGCCCAGCGACAGCGCCCAGGTGGTGGGCACGATGAACGCGGCGAAGACGGTGAAGGTGCCGAGCGAGCCGACGAAGTCGTCGTTCGTCAGCATGTACGTGTAGTTCTCGAAGCCGACGAACTTGTCGGGCGTGACCGTGAAGCGGGCCTCGAAGAAGCTGAGCCAGAGGCTCCACAGGATCGGCGCGTAGACGAAGATCGCCAGGCCGATGAGGAACGGCCCTGTGAAGAGCCAGAAGTTGAAGGTGGGGCTGCCCCGCAGGGCCCGCCGCGGCTTGGCCGGTGAGGCCTTGGCCGCGGCGGGGCGCGCGAGGTCGCGCGTCTTGGTCGTCGACATGTCGTGTTCCGTCCCGCGGCCTATCCGAACAGCTTCTTGAGTTCGCGGTTGACGGCCGTGTCGGCCTTGTCGAGCGCGGCCTCCGGGTCCATGTCCTTACGGACGCTGTTGGCGAAGACGTCCTCGAGCGAGGTACGCATGGCCTGCGTCCAGCCGATGTTGTCGAAGTGCCCGAACTCGTTGAAGAGCCGGACGCCTTCGGCGGCGTTGCCCGACTTGAGCTTGGTGGCGGTCTGCGCGAGCGAGGTGCGCGGCGGAATGTGGAAGCCGAAGTCGGTGGCCCATTCCTCCTGGTACTTCTTCTGGTCGATCCACAGCCACTTGACGTACTCCTTGGCCGCTTCGACGTTCTCGCCCTTGGCGTTGACGAACATCGACCAGCCGCCGTTGTAGACCGACTGCTTGCCCGAGTCGATGGTCTTCGGGAAGGGGAAGACACCCCAGTCGTCACCGAGCGCGGCCTGGATCCCCGGCATCGCCCACATTCCGCAGAACTGGATGGCGCACAGGCCCTGGTTGAGCGAGGAGGGGTCCCAGGACTCGGTCGGCGCGCCGAGGAGGAGGTCGCCGCTGGTGAACAGCTTGCGCATCTTCTTCAGCCCCTCGATGACGCCGGGGGTGTGGTAGGCGATCTCGTTCTTGTCGGTGAGGTGGTCGGCGCCGGCCGACCAGATCATCGTGTCGATGACGTTGTGCAGGTCGTTGCCCATGTACAGGCCCTTGACCTTGCCGGTGGTGAGCTTGGCGGCGGCCTCCGCCAGCTCGTCGAGTGTGGTCGGCACCTCGACCTTGGCCTTCTCCAGCATCGACTTGCGGTAGAAGAAGAACTGCGGGTCGTCGATCATCCGGACGCCGTAGATCTTGCCGTCCACCGTGTGCGACTTGATGTCGGCCGGGTTGAAGTCGTCCTTGACCGGCGTGACGATGTCGGTCAGGTCCGCCACCTGACCGCTCTTGATCAGCTGGATCTGCGGGTGGAACTCGAAGAGGTCGGGCGCGTTCTTGGTGAGCAGGGTCGCGAAGAGCTTGCTCTCGAAGTCGGCACTGGTGATCCACTGCGTGGTCACGTCGGCCTTGTCGTAGGCCTTCGCGTACTTCCTGATCGCCTGCTCGGTGCCCTGCTCGCCGTACGCGTGGAAGTACTGCGTGAGGCCGACCCCCGAACCGGAGCCGCCACCGCGGCCGTTGTTGCCGCCGCAGGCGGCGAGCGTGCCGGCGGCGGCCATGCCCGCGGCCGCTCGGAAGAGGGACCTGCGGGACCAGTTGCTGTTGCTCAGTGCCGACATGGCGACGTCCTTGTCTCGAAGTGCGGCTACGGCTCTGTGGCTCGGCGCAGGTGGCTCAATTCCTGTCGCGGAGCGGGACGTTAACCTTCGGCTAAGCCTTCGGCAAGGGGTTGGACGAAGTCTGTTCGAAGCGTTGTGATCGGTTCGGAATGGCGAACGAGAGGGGTCGCGGCAAAGGGTGTGACCTGGCTGCCGCCGGGGTAACGCGGGCGCAGGGCGAGGAGGTTGAGGGCCGCCGGTGTCAGGGCCGGCGGCCCTCGGTCAGTGGGGTGCTTCCGGCGGCTGTCGCCCGGTCAGGGCCTTGCCGGCCTCGCGGGAGCGGGCGTGCGGGATCACTTTCGAGCCGTCGACGACCGTCCTGTCGCCGACGGCGGGGCACTCGCCGTTCGTCCGGCCGGCGCGCTGTCCGGCGGCGCTCGGCAGCCGGCGCGGGAGGCCGTCACCGGCGGGCGTGACGGTCGCTTCGGACACCGATCGGCGGCCGGTGTCCGTGCGGTGGCGTCCCTGGGTGCCTTCTTCGTGTCGCACGACAGGACTGCTGCTCGCTGCCGCCCGCGCGGGGCTGCAGGCGCCGCAGGCCGCGTCGGCGGGCAGCGGATTGCGAGAACGCTTTCCGGCAAGTGCTCCGGCACGGCAAGCGAATCGCCGGGTTTCTGGGAGTCTCCTCGGGCAGAGGGCGTACGCCGTGGTCGGTGCGCGTAACACTGCATCCCTTCCGTCGTCGTGAAGGCGGTGCGGTTTCGCATGGATCATGCGGGTGGTGCGGTACGGCTCCTCGCACCTGCGAAAACGGTGCGCTTGGCGTTTCTCTGGCCCACCGACTGCAATGCCCCTTCGAGCGCGAACGTCGCCGCGCCCAGACAGGCGGGGTCGGTGGGGATGGGGGAGAGGACGATCCGGCTGGCGGCCATCGGCCGCTTCAGTGCGTGCCGGGCGACTGCCTCCCGCACCTCGTCGAGGAGGGGTTCGCCGAGCCGGGCGGCGACCCAGCTGCTCAGGACGACCACCTCGGGGTTGAGCACGTTGACCAGGTTGGCGATACCCGCGCCGAGGTAGCGGGCGGTGTCGCGGACGACCTTGACGGCGACCGGGTCGCCCGCGGCGACCCCGGCGGCCAGGGCATCGATGGTGGCGGTCTGGTCGTCGGGATGCAACAGCGGGCTCCGCGGGCTGAGTTCACGCAGGTTCTGCATGATGCCGGGCGCGCCGACGTACGTCTCCACGCAGCCGTGGTTGCCGCAGCGGCACAGCCGACCGTCGAGCACGAGCGTGGTGTGCCCCCACTCGCCGGCGCTGTTGCTGACGCCCCGGTGCAGCCCGCCGCCGAGGACGAGACCTGCCCCGACGCCGGTGCCCAGGTTGACCACCACTGCGTCCCCATGACCGCGTGCCGCCCCGAACCACAGCTCGGCGACCGCGCCCGCGCGCAGCGGGTTGTCCAAGTACAGGGGATACGCGATGTGTTCGGAGAGCAGGTCGAGCAACGGCACATCGTGCCAGTCCCAGTTGGGCGCGTACTCGGAGATGCCGGTGGCCCGGTCCACCTGCCCCGGCACGCTCACCCCGACGCCGAGCACCCGGGCGGCCTCGACCCCGGCCTGCGCGACCACCGAAGCGGCGGCCGCGGCGACATGGCCGACCACCTGCTCGGGCCGGCTCTCGCCGGGCCGCATGTTCTCCTCGGCGCGGGCCAGCACGTTCAGCGCGAGGTCGAAGAGCTCGACATGGACGTAGGTCTCCGCGATGTCCACGCCGATCAACGCGCCCCCCGACGCGTTGACGGCCACGAGGCCCCGCGGGCGGCCACCCGCCGAGTCCTCGAACCCGACCTCGGTGATCATGCGGAGGTCGAGGAGCTCGCCGACGAGGGTGGCGACGGTGGCGAGCGAGAGACCGGTGGCGGCCGCGAGCTCCTGCCGGGAGGTGGGTGAGGCGGCGATGATCTGACGCAGCACCTCGTAGCGGTTCGCGGTGCGGATGTCCCGTGATGTGCCGCGCTTCATGCAGCGTGCCCCCTCATCCCTTCCGTGCCTTTCCGTGGCGGGCGGGCCCGCACTGCGACGGCACCGGCGCCGCGCCAGGCTATGGGCTGCCGAACCGTTCGACAAGGGGTTAGGAAAGGGGCTTTATAAAGTCGCCCGGAGTCGTGTGCTCAGCCTGCCAGGACGTCCCGCACGAAGGCGTTGGTGAACTTCCCGGCCGGATCCAGCACCCGTGCGAGGGCGGTGAAGTCGTCGATCCGGGGATACCGTCCGCGCACCACATCGGCCGGCATCTCGAACACCTTGCCCCAGTGCGGCCGCGGCTCGAAGGGCTCCAGCGCGGCTTCCACCGCCCGCACCACCGGGAGCACGGCGGCCGTGTCCTCGACCCAGGTGAAGTGCAGTGCCACGGTGTCCCGTCCGTAGGAAGGGCTCAGCCACTGATCGTCGGCGGCCACCGTGCGCACCTCGCACACCTGGAGCACGGGGGCGACCGTCTGCCGGATACCGTCGATCGCATACAGCGCCTCGGTGGCATGCCGGCGCGCCAGCAGGTACTCGCTCTGCAGCTCGTTACCGCTGCTCGGGGTGAACTCCGCCCGGAAGTGCGGCAACCGCTCGTGCCACGGCCCCGGCACGCCGAACTGCTCGGTGCAGTTGACCGCCGGCATCCCCGGTACCGGATGCAGCGCCTCCACGGCCGGTGTGGCCCACGGGAAGTCGGCGAGGGGCTCGTCCGTGCGCCGTTTCAGCCACACCTGCCGGAAACCGGGCGCGCCCCAGTCGGTGAACAGGCTGACGCTGTACGCGGCCCCCGCGACGGTCTCGAAGTCCAGCCCATCCAAGGGCAGTTCGGTGAACGTGTGCTGCTCGACCTCGAAGCCCGGCTGCAGATCGAGGACGAGCGCGGTGACCACCCCGAGAGCGCCCAGCGAGGTGACGGCCCCACCGAACCGCCGGTCGCCGCGTCCGATGACGACGGTCGAGCCGTCGGCGGTGACGATCTCCACCTCCCGCACGGCCGAGGCGAGCGAGCCGTTGCCGACCCCCGACCCGTGGGTGCCGGTGGCCACCGACCCGGCGACCGAGATGTGCGGCAGGGAGGCCATGTTCGCGAGCGCGAGCCCGCGCTCGTGCACGCGGCGCGCCAGCTCGGCGTACCGGACCCCGCCCGCGACCCGCACGGTCCGGGCCGCCGTGTCGACGTCGACCTCACCGGCCAGCGCGCCCAGCGACAGCAGCACCCCGTCGACGCCTGGCTCGGCGATCTCGTTGAACGAGTGCCCGCTGCCCAGCACCCGCACCCGCCCGCTCCCCGCCACCAGCGAGCGGAGCGCGTCGAGAGAGCGCGGACGGTGCAGTTCGCCGGCGGCGAAGGTGATGTTGCCGGCCCAGTTGGTAACGGTTTCTGTCATGCGACTGCTCGCCCCTCCCGAGGAGATCGAGAACCCGGAATTCCCAGGTGGAACCTACCTTGCCCGCAACACGAGGCCCCCGCCCCCACCTCCGCGCGGCCGGGGGCATACCGTGAGGAGTCGTACGCCTGAGCCGGGAGGAGAGACGGATGGACAGCCGTACCGCGCTGGTCGAGGATCTGATGGAGCGGTTTCCGCATGTTCCGCGGGAGGCCGTCTTCAAGGAGGACCTGCTGCGCGGAGGCGTGGCCTTCGACCCCTCCGCCCTCAGTGACAACGAGTCGGGCGAGGTCAAACCGAAGTCCTACTTCATCTTCTCCTTCGACCACGGCACCCTGCCCGAGCTGGGCGAGGCCGCGCTGCGGCGCCCGCCGGAGGAGATCATCCTCACGGGAGGCCCCTACGACCTGCGGCGGACGGTCGTCTCGGTCCGGGTGAATCCGTCCTCCCCGTACCGTGTCGCGGCGGACGACGAAGGTCTGCTCGGGCTCTACCTCGACGGAAAGCGCATCGCCGACGTCGGCGTGCCGCCGATGCCGGAGTACTACCGGCACAAGCTCTCCAACGGGAAGTCCGTCATGGAGGTCGCCCCGACCATCCAGTGGGGTTACCTGATCTATCTGACCGTTTTCCGGGTGTGTCAGTACTTCGGCGCCAAGGAGGAGTGCCAGTACTGCGACATCAACCACAACTGGCGCCAGCACAAGGCGGCCGGCCGGCCCTACACGGGCGTGAAGGACGTCGAGGAGGTCCTCGAAGCCCTGGAGATCATCGACCGGTACGACACCCAGAAGGCGTCCACCGCCTACACCCTCACCGGTGGCGCGATCACCAAGACCGTCGCCGGCCGGGACGAGGCCGACTTCTACGGTCACTACGCCAAGGCCATCGAGGAGCGCTTCCCGGGCCGCTGGATCGGCAAGGTCGTCGCCCAGGCGCTGCCCCGCGACGACGTGCAGCGCTTCAAGGACTACGGGGTGCAGATCTACCACCCCAACTACGAGGTGTGGGACCGCCGGCTGTTCGAGCTGTACTGCCCGGGCAAGGAGCGCTACGTCGGCCGCGACGAGTGGCACAAGCGGATCCTGGACTCGGCGGAGATCTTCGGCGCGCGCAACGTGATCCCCAACTTCGTCGCGGGGGTGGAGATGGCCGAGCCGTTCGGTTTCACCACCGTGGACGAGGCCATCGCCTCCACCACGGAGGGCCTGCGTTTCTTCATGTCGCAGGGCATCACGCCGCGCTTCACCACCTGGTGCCCGGAGCCCACCACCCCGCTGGGCAAGGCCAACCCGCAGGGTGCGCCGCTGGAGTACCACATCCGGCTGCTGGAGGCCTATCGCGCCACCATGGACGAGTTCGGTCTCTCCTCGCCTCCCGGCTACGGACTGCCCGGACCCGGCCGCGCGGTGTTCTCCGTCAGTTCCTTCATGGACAGCCTTCCGGCGGAGGACTCGGCGACCGTATAGTCCGCGCAACGGTCACCACGGTCCGCGAAGGGCGCCCGCGCAGCAGCCCGCGGAGCAATCCGCGGAAAAGTTCGCGAAAACGGTGTCGCAACTTGGCGCCGGCAGTGAACACAGGGTGCTCCGCGTCCGTACTGGAGGCCGGAGTACCGGGCGCGGCCGTCTTCTCGGCGTTCCGTTCAGCTGTCTGTGCTGCTGTCCTGACATGACATCTGAACAGGGCGCTTGTCAGTTGTGTTGGAAACGTGAAAAGCTCTGCCCCTGCCGCGAGGTTCCCCCCAACTCCATTGCCGTCATGGTGAGTTGACCTCGCTTGTGGATGCAGGAGACTCATGCCCGACCTGCCGACCCCGAAGGACGCCGCCGAGGCCGCGCTGTTCTCCGAGTGCTGGGACGCCGTCCTGTCGTACGCCGATCTGTGTACGTCCGGCTCGACCGCGGCGAACCAGCTGGCCCGTGAGGCGTTCGCACTCGGCATACGCGAGGCCCGCGCCGCCGAGGACGGTACCGCACGAGGTGCCGGCCGCCGCTCGTCCCGGCTGCCCCGGATCCCACTGCTGCTGACCGCCGTACGCACCACGGCCGCCGCCTGGGAGGCCCGGGGACAGGGCCACAAACTGGACCCCGATCTGCGCCTGTGGCTCAACTCCGACAAGGCCGCACGGTATGTCGGACCGCCCCTGAGCCGCCCCATCGCCCTGCGCGGACTGCGTGACATGCAGGAACCGGACGCCGCTCTGCTGTGGCTGGCGGAGGTCGAGGCGCTGCCGCTGCAGGCCGTGGTCCGCAGGCAGGGCCTCGACCCGACCGCCGCGGTGGAGGAGCTGAACCAGGTCCGCGGACTGTTCCGGGACCGCTGCCACCGCAACCATCTCGACACGCCGATGGACGCGCAGTGCCGCAGCTACGTCCGGCTCCTGGACGCCGTCACCCGCTCGCCCGCCGCGGACACGCCCCCCGATCTCTCCCGCCACCTCGCCACCTGCGTGGAGTGCGCGGAGGCCGCCGCCTGTCTGCGGCTGCACGGGGGCGGCCTGCCCGCCGCCCTCGCCCAGGGCGTCATCGGCTGGGGCGGCCTCGCCTACCTGGAGCGCCGGCGCCGGGCCGCCGAGGTGCGCCTCGGCCCCGGCCGCCCGGACGGGCCGGACGCCGAGGGCGCGGCGGAACAGATCGCCGCGAGCAGGGCGCGCATGCTGCGGGGCGGCATGCTCGCCGCCGCTGCCCTGGTCTCCGTGGTGGCACTCGCCGTGTCGATGATACCCGGCGACACCGGCGGCGGCAGCGGCGGCGAGAACGTCGCCCAGGGCAACCCCGCGGACAGCACCCCGGTGGCCGGCCCCGGCTCCGTCCTGCCGTCCGCGGATCCCGCCGCCTCTGCCGCGCCGTCCTCGTCCCGCCCGGCGGCGTCCGCGAGCGGTACGCCCTCGGCGACCGGCGGCGACGATGCCGGTAAGCCCGACCCCGAGCCCCAGGGCACCTCCTCGGCCACCGCCGGTGCCGGTGCCGGCGGAAGCGAGGAGGCGGCGGCCTGCGAGGTCACGTACGACCTCGTCAACCAGTGGCCCGACGGCTTCCAGGCCACCGTCACCGTCACCACCGCCGTGACGCTCGACGGCTGGCGTGTGGCCTGGTCCTTCCGCGACGGCCAGAAGGTCGACCAGATGTGGGACGCGAGCCTCGCCCAGAACGGCTCACGGGTCACCGCGACCGCCGCCGACTACAACAGGTCCGTCTCCGCGAACGGCACGCTCACCTTCGGTTTCCTCGCCTCCTGGCAGAACAAGAACAGCGCACCGTACGCGTTCACCGTCAACGGACAGACGTGCACGAGCTCTTGACGCGCGACGGCTGAACCGGGCGCCGACGGGAGCGGGGCGCGGGACGGAGCGAGGGCGGGGTTCCAGCCCTCGCTCCGCGCGCCCACGGACCGGGGGCCAGGGTCTCGCGTCGAGCGGGAAGGGGTGACCCCGGACGGGCGCAGCCGCGTCGGCCACGCGCGCGTACGACGTCGGCGAGTGGGCCGTAAATGGGTGGCAACCGGCTTCCTGCGCCCCTATCCTGAGTGAGCTTTGAGCGGGGCCGACGGCCGCGCTGTCAGTCGTGTGAGGAACCTGAGGAACGGGAGGTGTGACCGATGACTGTCGCCGAGAAGGGTGCTGTTCGCAGCGACCAGACGTTCGTTCACTCCACCTCCGCGGTCTCCGGCTGACCACTTCTTCCGCCTCGCGTACGCGAGCGCTGCCGGGGCCGCCCCTGTGAAGGGTCCCCCTTGCATTTCTTCTCCACCTCCACCTCCTCTTCGGCTTCGCCGCTGCCTCTCGCCGCGTACGGCTGGGACGCCGACCGGGAAGCCGAGTTCGCCCCTCACGCCGAGCGGGGACTGCTGCCCGGCCGCGTGGTGCGGGTCGACCGTGGGCTGTGCGATGTCGTCACCGCGGCGGGCATCGTGCGCGCCGACACCGAGTTCGTCGTTCCCCGTGACCCGCTGAAGGTCGTGTGCACGGGCGACTGGGTCGCCGTCGACCCCGAGGACGCCGATCCGCGATACGTGCGGACACTTCTGACGCGCCGTACGGCCTTCGTGCGTTCCACCTCCTCCAAGCGGTCCGAGGGACAGATCCTCGCCGCCAACGTCGACCACGCCGTCGTCGCGATGTCCCTGGCCGTCGAACTCGACCTCGGCCGCATCGAGCGGTTCCTGGCGCTGGCCTGGGAGTCCGGCGCCCAGCCCGTCGTCGTGCTCACCAAGGCCGACCTGGTGCCCGACCCGGTCGCGCTGTCGTACCTCGTCGAGGACGTCGAGGCGAGTGCGCCCGGCGTGCCCGTGCTCACCGTCTGCGCGCGCGACGGCGACGGCGTCGAGGAACTCGCCGCGCTCCTCGGGCGGGGTACCTCCGTGCTCCTCGGAGCGTCCGGCGCGGGCAAGTCGACGCTCGCGAACGCGCTCGTCGGCGAGGACGTGATGGGCGTCCAGGCGACCCGCGACATGGACGGCAAGGGACGGCACACCACCACCACCCGCAACCTGCTGCCACTGCCCGGCGGGGGCGTCCTCATCGACACGCCCGGACTGCGCGGCGTCGGCCTCTGGGACGCCGGCACCGGGGTCGGACAGGTCTTCGCGGAGATCGAGGAGTTCGCCCGGGACTGCCGGTTCCACGACTGCGCGCACGAGTCGGAGCCGGGGTGCGCGGTGCGGGCGGCCGTCGAGGACGGGCAGCTGCCGACGCGACGGTTGGAGAGCTACCACAAGCTCGTCCGGGAGAACCGGTGGATCGTCGCCAAGTCCGACGCCCGCATGCGTGCCGACGTCCGCCAGGACTGGAAGCGCAAGCAGGCCGCCGGCCGGGCCGCGGGAGAGGCGAAGCGGGGGCGCGGGCCGTGGCGACCCGCTCCGCCGCGGTAACACGTGCCTGTTGCGATATCGCTTGCCGGTCCTGAGGCGCACGCCTGTGTCGGTAA
Organism: Streptomyces sp. NBC_00080; assembly: GCF_045041255.1. NCBI lineage: Bacteria > Bacillati > Actinomycetota > Actinomycetes > Kitasatosporales > Streptomycetaceae > Streptomyces > Streptomyces sp. NBC_00080. The sequence continues at coordinate 2,251,968 of NZ_CP108235.1, read as the reverse complement.
CGCTCGCCGGTCCGGTGAACGCGTGCGTGGTCCGGTAAGGCTTGCCGGACCCGGACCCGGACCCGGACCCGGACCCGGACCCGGACCCGGTAGCGCGTGCCCGTTTCGGAAACACGCGTCTGTTCGGGAAGCCCTTGCGGGTCTCGGTAACGCACATGCGGTCCGGTAACACTTGCCTGCCGGCAATCCGTTTCCGGTGCAACGTCACGTCCGATTTCCGCTAGCACCGTTTCTCCGGGGCGCGAAGACTGGAGTCCATGACGGACCAGGACACGCAGTACGAGGCGGTCCGCAGCAGGGATGCCCGGTTCGACGGCGAGTTCTTCTTCGCCGTCGAGACCACCGGCATCTACTGCCGGCCCAGCTGCCCCGCCGTGACGCCGAAACGCCACAACGTGCGTTTCTTCGCGACGGCCGCCGCCGCGCAGGGCTCGGGTTTCCGGGCCTGCCGACGGTGCCGCCCGGACGCCGTGCCGGGATCGGCCGACTGGAACGCGCGTGCCGACGTCGTCGGCCGGGCCATGCGATTGATCGGTGACGGCGTCGTCGACCGGGAGGGCGTCACCGGGCTCGCCGTACGGCTCGGCTACAGCGCCCGCCAGGTGCAGCGGCAGCTCACCGCCGAACTCGGCGCGGGACCGGTCGCCCTCGCCCGGGCGCAGCGCGCGCACACCGCGCGGGTCCTGCTCCAGACGACGGGCCTGCCGGTCACGGAGATCGCCTTCGCGTCCGGGTTCGCCAGCGTGCGCCAGTTCAACGACACCGTCAGGACCGTGTACGCGACGACCCCGACCGGACTGCGGGCCGCGGTCCGCGCGGCCCGCCGCACCGCCACCCCGTCCGCGGGGATCCCGCTGCGGCTCGCCCACCGGGGCCCGTACCACGCGGGCGCCGTGTTCGACCTGCTGCGACGGGAGGCCGTCGCCGGGGTGGAGGAAGTGAGCGGGCCGCCCGGCGGGCGCACCTACCGCCGTACGCTTCGACTGCCGTACGGCACCGGGATCGTCGCCGTGGACGAGCGGGCGGGAGACGCGGGCCGGGCCTCGGCCGTCCACCCCGGTGGGTGGCTCGACGCCCGGTTGCATCTCACCGACCCGCGCGACCTCACCACCGCCGTCCAGCGGTTGCGGAGGCTGCTCGACCTCGACTCCGACCCGTACGCCGTCGACGAGCGGCTCGGCGCCGACCCGAGGCTCGCCCCGCTGGTCGCCGCCCGGCCAGGGTTGCGGGCGCCGGGGGCCGCCGATCCGGAGGAGTACGCGGTGCGGGCGGTCGTGGGGAGAGCGGCGGCCGAGCGGCTGGTTCGCGCCTACGGCAAGGCCCTCGACGCGCCCTGCGGGACCCTCACCCACCTTTTCCCCGAGCCGGCCGTCCTGGCGCAGGTCGGGTCTGGGCCAAGGTCCGGATCCGAGTCCGGATCCGAGTCCGGATCCGAGTCCCGGTCCGGGTTCGAGGGGCCGCTGGGCGTCCTCACCGCCGCCCTCGCCGACGGCACCGTACGGCTGGACCCGGGCGTCGACCGGGACGACGCCCAGGAGGCACTGCTCGCACTGCCCGGGTTGGACGCCCGTACGATCGCGGAGATCCGTGCTCGTGCCCTCGGCGACCCCGACGTCGTGCCGCCCGGCGTGGACGTCCCCGACACCTGGCGCCCCTGGCGCACGTACGCCCTGCACCACTTGCGCGCCGCGGAGGAACGATGACCGACCTGACGTACTGGACCAGCGTGGAGAGCCCGCTCGGCCCTCTGCTGCTGACCGCCGACGCCGACGCCACGCTGACCTCCCTCTCCGTGCCCAGGCAGAAGGGCGGACGGACCGTCCAGGACGGCTGGCGGCACGACCCCGGACCCTTCCGTTCCGCCGCGGAACAGCTCGCCGCCTACTTCGCCGCCGAGCTGAAGGAGTTCCGGCTGCCGATGCGCAGTGACGGCACCGAGTTCCGCGAGCGCGTGTGGACCGCCCTCGACTCCGTGCCCTACGGGGCGACCACGACGTACGGCGAGATCGCGGCCCGCGTCGGCGCCTCGCGGATGGCCGTACGGGCCGTCGGCGGGGCGATCGGGGCGAACCCGCTGCTGATCGTGCGCCCCTGCCACCGGGTGATCGGCGCCGACGGCTCGCTGACGGGCTACGCGGGCGGGCTGGAGCGCAAGGTGCGGCTGCTCTCGCTGGAGGGCTCGCTCGAGGAGCGGTTCCGGAATCTGGCCTGATCGGGGGCCGCCGCCGGCGGTGTCTCATCCCCGGAACCGACCTCCCACAAGCGCCGACATCGACATCTCCCAAGCACCGACCTCCCTCAGGCGCCGTCATCTCCACGGAACGGTCAGCCCCACAGGACCGTCCCCAGCCACGCGCCCATGATCAACAGGCAGGTGAACAGCTCCGTGAGGACGCTGGAGCCGCCCGAGCGCATCGCCGTGCGCAGGGCCGCCCGGGCTTCGCCGTGACGGCCCAGGCGAAGACGTTCGGAGAGATAGATGCCGCCCATGAAGCCCGGGATCGCGCCGATCACGGGCAGCAGGAAGAAGCCGAGGAACGCGCCGATCCCCGCGTACGCCGCCATCCGGGGAGTCGCGCCGCTCTCCCGCAGCCGACGGGGCGGCAGCGTCCAGCGCACCACCTGCGACAGGAACAGCGTGACCGTGGCACCGACCAGCACGATCCAGGCGGTCGGCTGCGGATCCTCCAGCGCCCACCACAGGACCGCGGCCCACACCAGCCACGATCCCGGCACGCCGGGCACCAGCACTCCGCACAGGCCGAGCAGAATGACCACTCCGACCAGCAGGAGTTGACCCACTCCCATCTGCCCAGGGTGCCCGAGCCAGGGAGAACGCGCAGGTCAAGCCGTACGCCTCGGACCCCTGGCGCGGCCGGTCAGTGCTCCCGGGCCACCCACCCGCGTTCGTACGCGTGCCAGCCCAGTTGCAGCCGGGTCGTCACCCCCGTCAGCTCCATCAACCCCTTCACCCGGCGCTGTACGGTCCGCAGCCCGAGGTCGAGCTGCTTGGCCGCGCTCGCGTCGGTCATCCCGGCCAGCAGCAGGGACAGGATCTCCAGGTCGGTGGCATCGGGACCGTCCGGGGCCTGCTCGGCCACGCCGGTCGCGCCGAGGCGCAGCGGCAACGCCTCCCGCCACACCGACTCGAACAGGCCCGAGAGCAGCTCCAGCAACCCGCTCGCGTGCACGACCAGCGCGGCCGGCTCCGCCGAGCGGCCGGTCAGCGGCACCAGGGCGAGCGAGCGGTCGGCGACGACCAGCTTCGTCGGCACCCGGTCCACCACCCGCACCTGTTCGTCCCGGCCCAGCGCGGCGGTCAGCTCCGTCATGCCGTCCGGCTGGTCGAGCACCGCCCGTTCCAGTACGACGCGGTAGCGCACCCCGCGGGCCGTCGCCCGCTCCTCGGCGTCGTTCTCGCCGCCGGTCACGGCCACCGGGGTGCCGGTGACCAGCGCGCACACCTCCTCGCTCGCCCCGAGCTGGATCTGGAGGAAGCGCTGGGAGACGGCGGCGGCGCCCGTCACCACCTCGACCAGGTCGTGCACCGCCGGTTCGGCGGCCGCCGCCCGGTACTCCTCGGCGAGCAGGGCCGCCGCCAGCTCCGCCTTCTCCAGCTCGTGTCGCTGCTGGGTGAGCAGCGCCCCCAGGGCGACGCCCGGAGGTGCGGCGACCCAGCGGCCGGGGCGACCCGAGGACTGTGCGGCGAGACCGTGCCGCTCCAGCCGGCGCAGCGCGCGTTCGGTGTCGTGCTCGCCGAGGGCCAGCCGACGCGCCAGGTCGGGCACGTCGGCGGCACCCACGGACACCAGCGCCCGGTACGCCGACTCGTGCGTCCCGTCCAGCCCTATCGCTCCCAGCATCGGGTGCTTCCCTCCTTCTGACGTCCCGTGAATGGCGGGAAACAGCCACGGCGTAAACCCGCCGCCGCACATCATCGCCGTACCGCCGGTCACTCTGCCAAGGTGTGGCCACGGCGGAAAACGTGATCATCGACTGATCATCCACAGCGGAGGTCCAGGAGCGCCGTGCAGACTCGGGCCGGTCGGCCACGACGCCGCGGCACGGAAACCTTTCGAGAACGTGATCCGAGCTCATGACGCGCAGGGGCGCATAGGGGAATGAGCCTGGGTCACCCCATGTCGCCGGGCGGTTCTCCCGTGGGGGGTGGAACCGCCCGGCGACCTTTGTCGCACCGTGCTTCGCACTGGCGTTCAGGACGTCACTCGGCCCGCTGTTCGACACACGTGCGGTGGCGCATTTTCCGGATGCCCCGTTTTCATCCGGCCCGCGCAGTGGACAATCGGGAGCATGAGCCAGCAGGGGGGAAGGCCCACCGGTCACGAGGACGACTGGTGGGGGCAGTTGTACGACGACGCCACCGAGGACACGGGGCCCGCGCGCGCCGCAGACTCCCTGGACGACCGTTTCGCCTCGGCCGCCGGAGCGGTGCGCTCAGGTGATGCCGCCGGTGCCGCCGGTCCGGCGGCGAACGCGGGTACGCCTGACGACGTCGGCGGTCCCGGGTCCACGGCGGCCCCGCGGCATCCGAAGGGCGCGGGCGGCACGGGGGGTCACGCGGGCGGCGCGGACGCCCCCGGCGGCGCGGGTCCGGTACCGGCACCCCGTGCCGAACGGCCCGGTTCCGCAGGGCAGACCGACTGGTGGACCTCGTCGGCCGCCGCGACGGCAGGGGCGCCACCGCCCCCGGAGGCCACTGTTCCGCCGCCCCGGAGCCGATCCACCGCCGAGTCCGCAGCCGGTTCCGTCCCGGGGCGGGACGCCGGGTGGGACACCCCGTGGGATACCGGTCCGGATGCCGGTCCGGATCCCGAGCAGACTGCTGGTGCTGGTGCTGGTGCTGGTGCTGGTGCCGGACGCGACGGTGACGAGCGCGACGGCTGGAGCGACGCCGAGCCTGCCACCGGACGGGACTCCGAACCGGACTTCTGGCGGGACGGTGGACGGTCTTCCGGACGGGATTCCGGACGGGATTCCGTACGGGACGATGGACCGGGCTCCGTACGGGACGGCAGGCAGGACCCCGGAGGGGATTCCGGACGGAACGCCGCGCGGGACGGCATCGGGCGCAGTCCGGAGCGTGACGTCGGCGAGCGGTATGTCGGCGGCGGCGCAGGCGCCGTGGGGACGGACCAGGGTGCCGGCCCGTCGGGGCGGCACCGCGCTCCTTGGGAGCCGCCGTCGGACACGCCCGCGGGTCCTGCGAACTTCCTGCCCCGCCCGTTGCCGCCGGGATTCGCCGAGCGACCGTCCCACGACCCCGCCCCCTCCACCGCCGACGGCCTCGCGTCGACGGAGACACCCCCCGACGCCTCCGAACCTCCGGCGCCGTCCGCCCCGCCCGTGCCGCCGTCCACCCCGCCCGCACTGCCGACGACCTCACCCGCCGCGCAGGCGACGGCGACCGTCACCGGCGAGGGCACCTGGCCGACCTCACCTGCCGCGCCGCCCCCACCGCCCGCGATGCCTCCCGTGCCGGCCCACGCGCCGTCGCCCCCACAGGCCCCCACCGCTTCCGTCGACGGTTCGGCGGCCCCCCTCTACGCGGCGAGCCCCGCGCCCGCCCCCGAACGCGAGCCGGACTCCGAGCGCGCCCCCGTCTCCCCGAGCACCTCTCCACCGGACCATCCCCCCACCGTGCCCGCCCTGCCCGCCGTCCCGCCCCTGTCCACGTCCAAGGACTACGTCGGTTCGGGGCCGCCCACCTACGATGCCGAGCCCACCGCTCTTCCGCCCGCGGACCCGGACGACCTCGCCGACCTGGTCGCCGACACCGTCCTGGACGGCGCCCGGTACGGAGTCTGGGCGATGCGGGCCGCCTCGGTGCGGGGGGACTCCGCGCGGTACCGGGGGGAGCCGCGCCGTGACGCGTTCCTCACCGCCCGCTTCGGCGCGGGGGAGCAGGCGCTGATCCTGGTCGCGATGGCGACCGGTGCCCGGGCGACCCCGGGAGCGCATCGGGCGGCCACGGAGGTGTGCCGGTGGATCGGGCGGGCCGTGGGCCGCAGTCACGTCCGGCTCGCGGAGGACATGCGGGCGGCCAGGCGCGGAGACCTGAAGTCGGGCCTGCACCGGCTCACCGACCGCAGCCTCGGCCGGCTCCGCGCCAGCGCCGCCGAGCAGGGCCTGGAACCGGAGGAGTACGCGGCCACCCTGCGCTGTCTGCTCCTGCCCGCCGACCCCGCCTGCCGTACGCGCGTCTTCTTCGGCGTCGGCGCCGGCGGCCTGTTCCGGCTGCGCGACGGTGTGTGGCGGGACATCGAGCCGCAGGTGGGCGAGGTGGCGGGCGCACCGGTCGTGGGGTTCGGATCGTTGCCCGCCGAGACGCCCGAGGGCGACCGGCTCACCATGGACCTGGGCATCACCACACCGCCGAACCCTTACGATCCGGACCCCGAACCGCCCCGCGAGCCCTTCCGTTTCCGCGCCTCCGTAGCCCGCTCGGGTGACACGCTCCTGATGTGCACGGACGGCCTGGCCGAGCCCCTGCGCGGGGAGCGGGAGCTGTCCGCGTATCTGGCGGGACGCTGGTCGGACCCCACTCCGCCCGGTCTCGCCGCCTTCCTCGCCGACACCCAGGTGAGGGTGAAGGGCTATGCCGACGACCGCACGGCGGCGGCCGTCTGGGAGGCGTAACCGAGTCGCCGCGGCCACTGTGGAGTCAGGGACCCGAGGCGACCGAAGGGGTGCGTCGATCCATGGCCAAGCAGAACGTCGCGGAACAGTTCGTGGACATCCTCGCCCGCGCGGGGGTGCGGCGCCTCTACGGTGTCGTGGGGGACAGCCTGAACCCCGTGGTGGACGCGGTGCGGCGCAACCCCGCCATCGACTGGATCCACGTCCGGCACGAGGAGACGGCCGCCTTCGCCGCCGGTGCGGAAGCCCAGATCACCGGGAAACTCGCGGCCTGCGCGGGGTCCTGCGGACCCGGCAACCTCCATCTCATCAACGGCCTCTACGACGCCCACCGCTCCATGGCTCCCGTTCTGGCCCTCGCCTCGCACATCCCGTCCAGCGAAATCGGTCTCGGCTATTTTCAGGAAACCCACCCCGATCAGTTGTTCCGCGAGTGCAGCCACTACAGCGAGCTGATCTCCAGCCCGAAACAGATGCCCCGGCTGTTGCACACCGCCATCCAGAACGCGGTCGGGCGCAGTGGCGTCAGCGTCGTGTCGCTGCCCGGTGACATCGCCGATCAGACGGCCCCCGGGAAAGCCGTCGAAACCGCTCTCGTCACCGCCCGGCCCACCGTCCGACCCGGCGACGCCGAGATCGACGCGCTGGTCGCGATGATCGACGCGGCCGACAAGGTCACGCTGTTCTGCGGCAGCGGTACGGCCGGCGCGCACGCCGAGGTCATGGAGTTCGCCGGCAAGATCAAGTCCCCGGTGGGGCACGCGTTGCGCGGCAAGGAACACATTCAGTACGACAATCCGTACGACGTCGGGATGAGCGGTCTCCTCGGCTACGGCGCCGCCTACGAGGCCACCCACGAGTGCGACCTGCTGATCCTGCTCGGAACCGATTTCCCCTACAACGCCTTCCTCCCCGACGACGTGAAGATCGCCCAGGTCGACGTACGCCCCGAACACCTCGGCCGGCGCTCGAAACTGGACCTCGCCGTATGGGGCGACGTACGGGAGACCCTGCGCTGTCTCATCCCGCGGGTGCGGGCCAAGGCGAACCGGCGTTTCCTCGACCGGATGCTGAAGAAGCACGCCGACGCGCTGGAGGGGGTGGTGAAGGCGTACACCCGGAAAGTGGAGAAGCACGTTCCCGTCCATCCCGAGTATGTCGCCGCCGTCCTGGACGAACTCGCCGACGAGGACGCCGTGTTCACGGTCGACACCGGTATGTGCAACGTCTGGGCCGCCCGTTATCTCACCCCCAACGGCCGGCGTCGTGTCATCGGCTCCTTCTCGCACGGCTCCATGGCGAACGCGCTGCCCATGGCGATCGGCGCCCAGTTCACCGACCGCCGCCGGCAGGTCGTGTCGATGTCCGGCGACGGCGGATTCGCCATGCTGATGGGCGACTTCCTGACGCTGGTGCAGTACGACCTGCCGGTGAAGGTCGTGCTCTTCAACAACTCGTCGCTGGGCATGGTCGAGTTGGAGATGCTGGTCGCCGGTCTGCCCTCGTACGGCACCACCAACAAGAACCCCGACTTCGCCGCCGTCGCCCGCGCCTGCGGTGCCCACGGTGTGCGCGTCGAGAAGCCCAGACAGCTGGCCGGCGCGCTGAAGGACGCCTTCCGGCACAAGGGCCCGGCCCTCGTCGACATCGTCACCGACCCCAACGCCCTGTCCATCCCGCCGAAGATCAGCGCCGAGATGGTCACCGGTTTCGCCCTCTCCGCCTCGAAGATCGTTCTCGACGGCGGAGTGGGCAGGATGCTTCAGATGGCCCGCTCCAACCTGCGCAACGTGCCCCGGCCGTAGGACGGTGGCGGCCGGTCGGGGATGTCAGTCGCCGGTCGGGACCCACTGACGTTCACCGTTGTCGGTGCCGTACCAGTAGCGCGGCAGCCCCTTGATGCCGCTCGTGCGGAACGGGCGGCCGCCGTCGTCCATCCGGACCGTGCCGGTGCGCCCCTGGGACGACCAGTCCAGTTCGAGGTACCAGTCGCAGGCACAGGTCTCGGTCCGTGCCGTGACCAGCAGCACCTCGGGGTCGGTGCTGGACACGCGGTAGGGCAGGCTCACCGCCGGGATCGGCGTGCCCGCGTCATTGCCGGCGACGGAGTGCGCCACGGGGCGGTCCTTGTCCAGGTCGACGGCGAAGTAGCGCTTGCTGAGAGAACCGCCGCAGCCCTGGTCCATGGCGTACGCGGTGCCCGTCATGGGCGCGGCACGACCGACGACCCGCACGCGCAGCGCCGTCAGGACGACGGCTGTGGAGTTGCGGCCCTGCACCGAGATCTCCACGTTGGTCTCCCGTCCGTGCACCGCCCCCTGGGCGGTTGCCCAGGGGCCGGCGTCCTGCTCCGCCGGGGGCGGCGGAACCTGCGTCGGCGGCTTGTCGATGACGTAGTCGTGACCGCAGCCGAGCGCCCAGACCTGTGAGTCGACGGTCCAGGCGAGCGGTACGCCCGACGCGGGTTCCGACGCCTTGCCGCCGGCCGGGGAGGTGTCCGGGGCGGGGGAGCTCTTCGCGGGGCGGGCGGAAGGGGAGGCGGTGCCGGGTGTGGGCGAGGTGGCCGAGCCTGCGCCGGGCGTGGGCGAGGGGGGCGAGTCCGTCGTCCGGGGCACGGGCGTGGCGGACCCGGAGGACCGGCCGACGTCGCCGGAGGCCGAGGGGTGGCCACCGCCGGGCAGCGCGGACAGCGTTCCCAGGGTGGCGAGCAGCGCGCAGGCGACACCGATGACGACCGTGGTGCGCCGACGGCGGTACCAACGGCGAGGCGGTACCTGTTTCCCGTCCGGTTTCCGGGCCTGCGTGCCTGCCGTAGGCCGGGGTTCCGTTCCTGCCGGTGTTTCGGAGGGTTTCGCGGTCTCCGAGGGCGTCACGGTTTCCGGTTTTTCCGGCGCCCCAGTTGGTACTGGCGATTCCCGCGTTTCCCGCGTTACCGGTAAGGCTGCCGTTCCCGGTGTTTCCGACCGTTCGCAGGCTTCACGCGTTTCCTGGGCTGCCCGGGCTTCCGGTGTTCCAGCTGTTTCTCCGGGGTCCGGTGTCTCCGAAGTCGCCGCGGTCCGGGCCCGCCGGCGGGCCGCCACCGCTCGCAGCCACCGCCGGTGCAGTTCGAGGCGTTCCTCCGGTGTTGCCCCGCAGAACTCCGCGAGCCGTTCGACAGGGGCGAAGTCCTGTGGAACCGCCTCCCCGGCGCAGTACCGGTGCAGCGTCGAGGTGTTCATGCCCAGCCGGCGGGCCAGGGAGCCGTAGCTGCGCTCCGTGCGCCCCTTCAGTTCCGTCAGCAGCGCCGCGAACTCCGTCACTTCGGCCACACCGTCGTCGGTCGACACCGTTCTCCCTGTGTTCGTCCGGCCCGGCGGTCATCCCAGGCACTCATATACCTGCACGTCAGATGGGATGGGATGGTTCCACCTCGGCCGATAGGCCGCTGACCGTTGCACCGGGCCACCCGTACCGCCGATGCTCTTGGTGTCGCACCGACCAGGGCCGGACCGACCAACCGGCGTCGTGGCGACGACCCACAGCCATGCACTCACTCACGGGGGACACCCATGTCCAAGCGCACCCGAGCCGGCACGCTCACCGGGCTCACCGCACTCACGGCTGCGGGCCTCGCCCTCGGTACCGTACTCGCCGTACCGGCCGGCGCCGCCCCTGTGCGACCGCCCGGTTTCCTCTCGGCCGCCGACCTTCCGCCGCACCCCGGTTCGTCCTGGACGGCGGGCAAGGTCACCGCCGGCGCGTCCCCGGACGTGGAGGTGGACCGCTGCCTCGGCATGGCGCTGGGCGACGGCCGGGACTCCTGGTACCGGGACTTCCGGACCGACCTCGACACGAGCGCCCGCCAGGTGAGCGTCGAGCTGTCGAGCGTCAGCGCGGCGAAGGGCCGGTTCGCACGGGTCAACCAGGACATCAAGTCCTGCCCGGCGTGGATCGAGCAGGCCGACCCGGAGGTCGAGGCCACGCTCAAGGACTACGGGAAGCTCGACGTGGAGGAAGGCGCCCACGTCTACGGCCTGCACACCGAGACCTCCTGGGGCGCGACCGACATCCGCCTCCTCTCGGTCGGCCGGGACGGTACGACGGTGACGGTCGTGGACTGGGGCCAGCTGGGCGACTTCGGCGACGCCCCGGTGAAGGCCTTCAAGAAGACGACCGTCACTGCCGTCAACAAGCTCCACTGACACACGACCACCGAGGAAGAACCGGGGCCGCCGCCCTCCCGCCACGGGGGTCGGGAGGGCCGGTGGCCCCGTACGACCACACAGCCACCAGTCAGGCCGGACAGGCCGCACACACGAGACACACGGGGAACACGCACATGACCAGCGACAACCGCATGACCAGCAACAACAGCGCGACCGGCAAGAGCAGCACGACCCGTTTCCGGACCGCCCGCCGTCGTACGGCCGTGGCCGCCGGCCTCGCGCTGGCCCTCGGTCTCGGCGTGACGGCGCAGGCCTCCGCGGGCAGCCCGCGCAGCGTGAGCGGCAAGCCGTCCGACAACATCACGCGCATCGCCGACTTCTACGGCGCCTACATCGACGCGGTGACCGACGAGGGCGGCGGCGAGCTCGCGGACGAACTCCGCAAGCACTACCTCACCCCCGCCTTCCAGAAGGAGCTGGCGGCCTGGGAGGACAAGAACCACGCCAACGGCGTCCTCCAGGCGCAGAACGTCCCGCTCGCGTGGAAGGTCACGGACAACGGCACGGCGAACTACACGGAGGCCGTCGTCACGCTCACCTGGGGCAGTGACACCACGCAGCTCATCGTCGACATGACCCGCGGCACCCACAAGATCTTCCACATCGGCACGAAGGGAGTCGAGGCCGGCTAGGTCACCACCGTCCCGACCGTTCGATCATCGGTCCGTCCAACCCTGTTCCCCGCCGCAGCCGTTCGCGCACCGGCGGATTCCGGCCAACCTCGTCGGCCGCGCGAGGGCGCGCTCGGCGCGGCGGCGCGATGGAGGTCGGCGCGATGGAGGTCGGCGGACGACGCGGTGGGGGCGGTACCGACTGCCCCACCCCTTCTTCGCATACGGCCGGGTAGGCAGGGGCGGATCGGTAGACGGGCCGATTCCCGGCGGTCGGCGTGCCGCTTGGGCGCGTAGCCACCGAGGCGGTCGGGACGGCCGGGGCGGCGGCCGTATCGCACCGCGATACGCCGGCTCACTCCCGCTCGCGAGGGAGGGGACGTTCAGGTGCCGTTTGCGCGGGTGCACGCCCCCCGGAAGGCGCGTCGGCGCCGTCGTGCGGCAGCCCCTTCGCCCGGAGTCCGGGGCCGATCACCGCCTCTGCCCGGCGGCCCGCCCTTTGCGCCGGTGCCTGTCCCGCAAAGCGGAACCCGCTCGTCGACCAGGGCTTTCCCCGCCGGGCGCCGGCCGCGGCGGGATCAGGGGTGGTGGGAACGGCCCGGTCCACCGGCAGGGGCTCGTCCGACTCGGGCCTCGTCGACGTCACCAGCGGCACAGGGGTCACGAGCCGCGCGGGACGCGTCAACCGTCACAGCGCTCGCTCCGGACGCGCTCGGGCGGGGGGGCGTACGTGCCGCATGCGGCCCCTCCCGGACGGCCCGAACAGTGCTGTCGTACGGTCTCCCCGTTCCCCGCAGCGTCCTGGACGCCCGCCCGAACATGGCCGAACACCCGGGCGTCGATGATTCGACATGACTGGCGCGGTGCCGACCGGGCAAGGATCCCCGTGAACGTGTTCGAGCAGGAGGGGAACCCACATCGACACGCGGGCGGGGGTCATGGAGAGGCAGGCACGGGGAAGCGGTCCGACGGCGATCGCGAGCACCTCGGCGACGAGACAGGCGGGGGAGAGCAGGGCCGAGGACGTGGCGGAGCAGAACCGGGCGGAGCAGCTCAGTCGCAGACTCGGACGGGCCGACCTGCGGGCGGTGCCCGAGACGCGCCGGGCGCTGAGGGAACTGTTGCGGGGCTGGGGGAGGCCGGGGCGGTCGGAGACGGCGGAACTGCTCACCAGTGAACTCGTCACCAACGCGCTCGTGCACACCGACGACGACGCTGTCCTGACGGCCACCGTCTCCCCGTCCGGCCTGCGGGTGGAGGTGCGGGACTCCGTGGCCCAGCGCCCCCGGCCGAGGGTGCCGAGCGCCGACGAGGCCACGCACGGCCGGGGTCTGGTCCTGGTGGAGTCCCTCGCGGACACGTGGGGGGTACGGGCGCAGGGCGGCGGCAAGGTCGTCTGGTTCGAGCTGGGCGCCGGGGCCGCGTGAGCGAACGCAGCCGGGCAACCGACCGTTGAGCGGCGGTTGCCGAGCGGCGGGCAACGGCAACGGGAAGGGGGCGCGACCTCGGCGGTCGCGCCCCCTTCCCATGAAAACCGATCGTCCGTCAGCCGAACTGCTGCTCCAGGTCCTTGAGCTTTCGCTCCAGGGAGTCGAGGCGCGGCAGGGCCATGGTGTCGTCCTCCGCGGTGAGGTCGACGGTGATCGAGGAGTCGGCTCCGTGGCGTACGGGCTGAAGGGAGTGCCGTGAGCGTACGGGCAGCTGCTCCGCCGAGTTCGCTATGGCAGGCTCCGACGAGACCCGCTCGGCCGTGGCCGGTTCCAGGGCGGCCGGGGCCTCCACCGGACGGCCACCGCCGCCACCGCGGCCGGGGAAGCGGGGGCCGTGGCCCCGGCTGATCGCCTTCAACTGAGCCCGTTCGACGCGGTGCTGCTCGCGACGGCGCAGCTTCGTCTCTTCCTTGCGGGCCTTGTCCTCACGGACCTCGTCGACGGCCTCGTCCAGGCTGCGCACGTTCTCGAGCAGCATGAGCGACCAGGCCTTGTAGGTCTCGCGGGGGGCACGCGCCCAGCGCACGACGCGGATCTGCGGGAGCGGACGGGGCACGAGACCCTGCTCGCGCAGCGCGGCCCGGCGGGTCTGCTTCAGGGCCCGGTCGAAGAGCACGGCCGCCGAGAGGGACATGCCGGAGAAGAACTGCGGCGCGCCGTCGTGACCGAGGCCCCTGGGCGCGTGCACCCAGTTGAACCAGGCGGCCGCGCCCGCGAACGTCCACACGAGTATCCGGGAGCCGAGTGCGGCGTCGCCGTGACTGGCTTCGCGCACCGCGAGCACCGAGCAGAACATGGCCGCGCCGTCGAGGCCGAACGGGACGAGGTACTCCCAGCCGTTGGTCAGGCCGAGGTTCTGCTGGCCGAAGCCGACCAGGCCGTGGAAGGAGAGGGCGGCGGCAACGGCCGCGCAGCAGAACAGAAGAACGTAGGAGGCAGTGCCATATATGGCCTCCTTGCGCCTGCGGCGCTCCTCGGTACGCTCCCACGAATCGTCCGCGCTCGCGTTTGCCCCGGAGGAGCGCTTGCCGCGCGCGAGCACCGCCACCGCCGCCAGCATGCCCAGGAGCAGTACGGCGCCGGGAAGCAGCCAGTTCAGCGATATGTCGGTCAATCTCATCAGGGGTCCCTTGCATTGGGATAGGGCGTAACGCCCGCCATAGTGGCGCAATCCCGCCGTCCCTCAGGGGGTTTCGGGGCAAGAGGCCGCCAAGGAAGTGCAAGGGGATGCCCAGGGCGACGTTCTGCTCGAACTGCCGCTTGAGGGGCGGGAGTTGAGTTCGAATAAGACTACCCGTACGGGTGGTTCCCCGGATAGTTCCCGGGGCAAGTGAGGAAATTGTGAATTGCCTGTAACCCTGGGGGGAGTCCCGTCCGGGTGATCTTACGGGACGGCCGGCGGCGCCCGGCCCGCGGGGGCGCCTGAGGCCTCCTCAACTGGCGGCGACCGCAGTGAGCTTGGTGACGCGGTCCGCGTCGCAGGTGCGCGGGCAGGTGGCGCAGGTGTCCTCGGGGCGCAGTGTGTAGAACATGCAGCAGCTCGCCCGGTCCCGGGTGGGCAGGGTCTCGCCGTCCGGTCCGGTCAGCTCACGGAAGGAGGCCGCGCCGACGTAGGGGCGGGTGGCGCCCGGCAGGAGCAGCTCCAGTTCCCGTCGCGCCCGGTCCTTCTCGCCCTCGCCGAGCAGTTCGGCGACGTACCAGAGGCTCTCGACGATCTCGTCGGTCACCATGCCCCACAGGGCCCGGCCACGGCGCCGCGCGGGTGGTCCGAACCCGGCGAGCACCGGCTCGTGGTGCTCGGCTATCGCGGCCCGCACCTCCGCCCGCAGCGCCTCCTCGTCCGGGACCACCCGGGCGCCGGGCAGCAGCGCCGCCGGATCGCCCGGCAGGCAGGCGAAGGAGGTGGGCGGCCGGACCGCCATCCGCATGCCGTCGCCGGTGCGGTCGTACGAGACGTGCGTCACGGGGAGGCGGGGCACCCGGCGGTGCAGGAACCAGGGGACGGTGATCAGCAGGCAGGCGGGCCAGGAGTACCGGTGCAGCCCGAAGCTCGCCACGACGTCCGGGCGGGCGGACTGTCCGTAGTCACGGACGACCTGGGCGTCGTCCCAGGCGAGGAAGGCCTCCAGTGCCGCTCCGCCCTCCGCGAGGTCGGCCGCCGTGACCCAGCCGCCGCCTTGTGGAAACGGTTCCCGGTGCTCCAGCTCCGTGACGGTCAAGCCGGGGAAGACCGCCGCGAGGCGGGCGTAGGCCTCCGCTGTGGCCGACGGGGCTGTGGGCATGCCGGGACCGCCGTTTCGAAAGGAACTAAAGGTAAGCCTTACCTTACTCAGTATCGTCGGGATTTGAACTGACGGCCAGTACGCCTAAGGTGCTTGACGGACGAGTAACAACCCGCCGTAATGACCCCAAGTACCGACAAGGCCGGAGGAGGCCCCGTGGAGCAGGGTGCGCAGGGCTCCACCGGTACCGGAACCCCGGCCGTACCGGGGGCCGAGGGCCGTTCCCGGGTGCCCGCGCAGTCAAGGGGGTCCGCCGGGTACGGCGAGGACGCGGACCGGGAGAGGTGCGGTCCGACGGGCGCCGCGCGCGGTGAGCACACGCACAGCGAGACCCCTGTCCCGCGCCCCCGGCCGGTGGTGCAGCGCTCCTCGGTGCGCGGCCAGATCCTCGACGCCCTGCGCACCGCGCTCGTCGCCGGGGAACTGCTGCCGGGCGAGGTGTACTCGGCGCCGGTCCTCGGTGATCGCTTCGGGGTCTCCGCGACGCCGGTCCGCGAGGCGATGCAGCAGCTCGCGCTGGAGGGTGCCGTCGAGGTCGTCCCCAACCGGGGCTTCCGGGTGATCGTGCGGGGCAAGCGCGAGCTGGCCGAGCTGGCCGAGGTGCGCGCGCTGATCGAGGTTCCCGTGATGCTGCGGCTCGCCCGTACGGTGCCCGCCGAGCGCTGGGCGGAGTTGCGGCCGGTCGGCGAGGCCGGCGTGCGCGCGGCGGCCTCCGGCTGCCCGGCCACGTACGCGGAGGCCGACCGGGTCTTCCACCGGGCGGTGCTCGCCCTGTCCGGCAACGAGCAACTGGTCGGTGTCGCCGAGGATCTGCACCGACGCTCGCAGTGGCCGCCGGCCGGCGGTTCGGTGCGGCGCGGGCGGGCGGATCTGATGGCCGACGCGGCGGAACACATGGCACTGCTGGAAGCGCTGACGGCCGGCGAGCCGGACCGTGCGCAGGCGCTGGTGCGCGGGCACTTCACCGGCACACGAGGCTGAGCCGGACCGCTGCCGGGCCACGACCCTGCCGCCCGCACCGCCCGATCAGCGACAAAGCGGCTGCGCCGCGCGCCGCCCCCTGCCCGCGTGTCGCCACGCCCGGGTCCCCCCGCCCGAGCGGTGGCCCGCCCGCAGTGCGCGCGAGACCTCGCCTGCCGGCTGCGCAGAAGCCTTGCCCGCTCGGGTTCCCCAGGAGCCTGGCCTCTCGAGCCGCGAGAGGGCCACGACCCCTCGCACCGGGCGAGCGTCACGTCCCCTCAAGTCGTGAAGGGGGCCCGCCCGCTCGGCCCGTCAAGAGGCCCCGTTTCCTTGGGCCTTGAGCGCGCTGCCTCCTTCACCCGTCCGCCCCCGTCGGGGCCTTGGCCTCAGACTCCGGACGGGCTGGGCGTCGGCGGTGGGGCCAACTGCCGTGCCAGCCAGGTCGGTACGCCGCCCAGGAGCCGGAACAGCCGTCGCGCCTCCTCCCGCAGCCGTGAGGCCTCCGGGTCGACCTCCGCGTCCGCCAGTGAGGCGAGCGCCGGGGCGGTGCCCACCAGGTAGCCCAACTCCTCCCGGATGCGCAGGGATTCGGCGAAGCCGTGCCGGGCCTCCGCCACCTCGCCGTCGCGCAGGGCGAGTCCGGCGAGGTGGCGCCAGGTGAAGGACAGCAGCAGCAGGTCGGAGTGGGCCGCCGCGGCCGTGTGGGCGCGCCGGTACGCGGCCCTGGCGGCCTGCGGGGAGCGCGAGATGTTCTCGGCGAGCAGACCCCGGCGGAAGTCCAGCAGCGCCCGTCCGGGCGCGTCCGGCGGGATCAGCGCCGCCGCCCGGCCGAGCGCGGCCCGCGCCTCGTCCACCCGGTCGCGCACGCCGTGCAGCGTGGCCGCGTAGGCAAGTTGCCCTCGTTCACAAGCGGCCGCGCCGCGCTCCTCGTCGTCGTGGGCCAGCGCCTCCGCCGTGCGCAGCGCGTCCTCGGCGTCCTGCCAGCCCTGCTCGGTGTACAGGCACCGTTCCACGAGCAGCGCGGCCCGCTGGACCGAGCCCGCCGCACTGTCGGGCGGGAGCAGAGCCGCCGCGTCGGCCCAGCAGGCGCGCGAGCGCAGCCGCCATACCGCGGTCTGGAGGGGATCGTCACCTGAAGTCGTTCCGGTACCAGACATGGCGGTGTACGCCACGTTGCCCTCCCCGAGCGCGCCGTCGAGCTTTGAGTGGTGGCCGCATCTCAGCACGAATCGCGGGACCGGGCCAAGGGGGCGGGTGAAGGATTTCACAAAGTCGTGGGACTCCGCGCCCCAAAGGTTTCGACAGGTCGTGACCCAGGGGTGGTAACCGGTGTCGCTTCGGTATCAGCTCATCCGCAGCGCAAGGAAGAAATCCAGCTTGTCCTCCAGCCGCGAGAGGTCACGGCTCGTCAACTGCTCGATCCGTCCGACCCGGTAGCGCAGCGTGTTGACGTGCAGGTGCAGACGGGACGCGCACCGGGTCCACGAACCGTCGCAGTCCAGGAACGCCTCCAGCGTCGGGATCAGCTCCGCGCGGTGCCGCCGGTCGTAGTCGCGCAGCGGGTCCAGGAGACGGGCGGTAAAGGCTTTCCGCACATCGTCCGGGACGAACGGGAGCAGCAGCACGTGCGAGGCCAGTTCCTGGTGGCCCGCGGCGCAGACCCGGCCGGGGCGGGCGGCGGCCACCCGCCGGGCGTGCCGTGCCTCCTCCAGGGCCCCGCGCAGCCCCTCCGCCGAGTGCACGGCCGCGCTGACGCCCAGCGTGAGCCGCCCGTCGCCGTCGAGTCCGGACGACAGCGGCTCCCGAACGGTCGCCAGCAGCGCGTCGGCGAGGAGGCCGGTCTCGGAGCCGTCGTGCTCGCTCGACACCGCAGGCAACGGGACCAGGGCGATGGCCTCGTCGCCGGTGTGGGCCACGGCGATGCGGTCGGAGGGCTCGGGTCCGGTGGCGAGCGGGTCGACCAGGATCTCCTCCAGGAGCGACTGGGCGAGAGGGCCGGCCTCCAGCCCGCCCTCGTCCCACTCGACGCGGGCCACGACCACCTGCCAGTGCGGGGCGGCCCCCAGCCCCGGCAGCAGCACCGGCGCGGCCACCCGCAGGCGGGCCGCGATCTCCGCCGGGGCCGCGCCTGTCTGGACCAGCTCCAGCACCTCCTGTGCGAGACGCCTGCGCACCGTGCGCGCGGCGTCCCGGCGGTCCCGCTCGACGGCGATCAGCTGGGTGACGCCCTGGAGGAGGTCGAGGCGCTCGTCCGCCCAGTCCCCGGCGTCCGCCTCGACGGCCAGCAGCCAGTCCGACAGGACGCTCTCGCGCACGTCCCGCGGTGTCTGGGCGGCCTGTGAGGTCCGTGCGGCCTGCGGGGCGCGGCCGCCGCTGCCGATCGGGAACAGCGAGTACGTCGTCTGGCCGATGATCACCCGGTGCGGTCCGCGCCGCCCGGTGCGGACGGCCGCCAGGTGCTCCGCGGCCAGCTTCGCGCACGCCTCGGGCGGCAGGGCCGGGCCCGCCATCTTGGGGCCGGCGATGAGCCGTCCGGTGGGGGACAGGACCCAGGCCCGCAGGTCCAGGTCGGAGCCGAGCAGATCCAGGACCACGTCCGGGCCGCCGCCCGCCGGGCCCGAGGTCATCATCCGGCGGTGCCGGTCCACGACGGCCGCGAGGTCCCCGGCGCGCTCGCCGGACACCTGCCGTACGACGTGCTCGGTGATCGTCGCGAAGGCCACCGACTCGTGCACCGCGAACAGCGGGAGACGGTGCCGGGCGCAGGCCGCGGCCAGGTCCTCCGGAACGGCCCCCAGCTCCGCCTCGCCGGCCGCGAGCGCGGCCACCCCGGCCTGCACCAGGATCCGCACGAACGGCTCGGAGTCCGCCGCGTCCCGGCGCCACGCCAGACCCGTCAGCACCAGCTCGCCCCCGGAGAGGTAGCGGCTGGGGTCGCGCAGGTCGGTGGTCATGACACCCCGTACCGTGCGGTCCAGCTCGTCCTCGCCGCCGAGGAGCCTGAGGCCCAGCGCATCGGTGTCCAGCAGTGCGCGCAGCCGCATCTCGTCGCCGCCGTTCTTTGTCTCGAAAACTACGATGAATCCTGAAGGACGTGGTGGGAGAGGGCCCGCCGTCGGCCCCGCCCCGGGGAGCCCGACCCGTGCGGCGGACAGTCACGAACCGCATTCTTCGGTGGCCAGGTCGTTTCCTACGTTTCCACAGGAAAACGAGGAGGTTACTGAGGACCTCCGTTCATACGAATCTACAAGATGCCTGGGCCGACCAGCCAACTCCTTCATGGTTTCCGTGACTGACCCGGTCGGAGCAAGGCGCTGTGTACTGGCCTCACTCCGCGTGAACACCACATGAACGAGCCGGGCCCGCCGCACCCGATTCTGGCTCGATACGACTCACGAGACTCAAGAGACGAAGAAGAGAGCCGGTCATGGACTTCCTTCGCCCCGCCAGCTGGGAGGACGCGCTCGCCGCCAAGGCCGAGCACCCCACCGCTGTGCCGATTGCGGGTGGCACCGACGTGATGGTCGAGATCAACTTCGACCACCGGAGGCCCGAGTACCTGCTCGACCTCAACCGTGTGGGTGACCTCTACGAATGGGAGGTCGGCGAGGAGAGCGTGCGGCTCGGCGCCTCCGTCCCCTACACCCGGATCATGGAGAATCTGCGCGCGGAACTGCCGGGCCTCGCCCTCGCCTCGCACACCGTGGCCTCCCCGCAGATCCGCAACCGTGGCGGCGTCGGCGGCAACCTCGGCACCGCCTCCCCGGCCGGCGACGCCCACCCCGCCCTGCTGGCGGCCGGCGCCGAGGTCGAGGCGGAGTCCGTGCGCGGTACCCGCCGGATCCCGATCGACGCCTTCTACACCGGCGTGAAGCGCAACGCGCTCGCCCCCGACGAGCTGATCCGCGCCGTCCACATCAAGAAGGCCGACGGCCCGCAGCAGTACTCCAAAGTGGGTACCCGCAACGCCATGGTCATCGCCGTCTGCGCCTTCGGTCTCGCGCTGCACCCGCAGTCCCGGACCGTCCGTACCGGCATCGGCTCGGCCGCGCCCACCCCCGTCCGGGCGAAGACCGCGGAGGACTTCCTCAACGCGGCACTCGAAGAAGGCGGTTTCTGGGACAACGGAAAGATCATCGCCCCGTCGGTCGCCAAGCAGTTCGCGGACCTGTGCGCCGCCGCCTGCAACCCCATCGACGACGTCCGGGGGACGGCGAGTTACCGACGGCACGCGGTGGGCGTCATGGCCCGCCGCACGCTGACCTGGACGTGGGAGTCGTACCGCGGCCCCCGCCGCACCGCAAAGGGAGCCGCGTGATGCGCGTCAACTTCACTGTCAACGGACGTCCGCAGGAAGCCGACGACGTGTGGGAGGGCGAGAGCCTGCTCTACGTGCTGCGTGAACGGCTCGGACTGCCGGGTTCGAAGAACGCCTGCGAACAGGGCGAGTGCGGCTCGTGCACGGTGCGCCTGGACGGCCTCCCGGTCTGTTCCTGCCTGGTCGCCGCCGGGCAGGCCGAGGGCCGCGACATCGTCACCGTCGAGGGCCTCGCGGACTACGCCAAGCAGCGCGCCGAGCACAGCGGTTGTGGAACCGGTTCCTGCGGCACGGCGAGCACCTCCTCCTCCCTCGACGGGGCCGACGGCCGGCCCACCCAGGGCGCCGACTCCCACACCGGCGAGGGAACCGAACTCGCCCCGATCCAGCAGGCGTTCATCGACGCCGGCGCCGTCCAGTGCGGTTTCTGCACTCCGGGGCTGCTGGTCGCCGCCGACGAGATGCTGGAACGCAACCCGAACCCGAGCGACGCGGACATCCGCGAGGCGCTCTCCGGCAACCTCTGCCGGTGCACCGGATACGAGAAGATCATGGACGCGGTCCGCCTGGCGGCCGCCCGTCAGGGAGAGGCGGTCTGACGATGCCCACCAACGGCGCCCCCCTCGGCACTCCCACCAAGGTCACCCAGGCCTCCCGGACCAAGGGCGGCATCGGCGAGTCCACGCTCCGCCCCGACGGCACCCTCAAGGTCACCGGCGAGTTCGCGTACTCGTCCGACATGTGGCACGAGGACATGCTCTGGGGCCAGATCCTGCGCTCCACGGTCGCCCACGCGGAGATCGTCTCCATCGACACGTCCGAGGCCCTCGCCCTGCCCGGTGTCTACGCCGTGATGACGTACGACGACCTGCCGACGGACGTGAAGAACTACGGCCTGGAGATCCAGGACACCCCGGTGCTGGCCCACGGCAAGGTCCGCCACCACGGCGAGCCGGTCGCGATCGTCGCCGCGGACCACCCCGAGACCGCCCGCCGCGCCGCCGCGAAGATCAAGGTCGAGTACCGCGAACTGCCCGTCGTCACCGACGAGGCCTCCGCGACCGCGCCGGACGCGATCCTGATCCACGAGGGCCGAGACGACCACCACATCGGCCACGTCCCGCACCCGAACATCGTCCACCGCCAGCCGATCGTCCGGGGCGACGCCGCCGCGGCCGCCGCGCGCGCCGATGTCGTCGTCAAGGGCGAGTACACCTTCGGCATGCAGGACCAGGCCTTCCTCGGCCCCGAGTCCGGCCTCGCCGTGCCCGAGGAGGACGGTGGCGTCCACCTCTACATCGCCACCCAGTGGCTGCACTCCGACCTGCGCCAGATCGCGCCCGTCCTCGGCCTGCCCGAGAGCAAGGTGCGGATGACGCTGTCCGGTGTCGGCGGCGCGTTCGGCGGCCGCGAGGACCTGTCGATGCAGATCCACGCCTGTCTGCTGGCCCTGCGCACCGGAAAACCCGTCAAAATCGTTTACAACCGTTTCGAGTCCTTCTTCGGCCACGTCCACCGCCACCCGGCGAAGCTCTTCTACGAGCACGGCGCGACCCGCGACGGCAAGCTCACCCACGTCAAGTGCCGGATCGTCCTCGACGGCGGCGCGTACGCCTCGGCCAGTCCGGCCGTCGTGGGAAACGCCTCCTCGCTCGGCATCGGTCCGTACGTCGTCGACGACGTCGACATCGAGGCCGTCGCCCTCTACACCAACAACCCGCCCTGCGGCGCGATGCGCGGCTTCGGCGCGGTTCAGGCGTGCTTCGCCTACGAGGCGCAGATGGACAAGGTCGCGGCCGAACTCGGCATGGATCCGGTGGAGTTCCGCCGGCTCAACGCGATGGAGCAGGGAACCCTCCTGCCGACCGGGCAGCCCGTCGACTCCCCGGCGCCGGTCGCCGAGATCCTGCGCCGGGTCAAGGCGATGCCGCTGCCCCCGGAGCGCCAGTGGGAGAGCAGCGAGGGCGCGGACGTACGGCAGCTGCCCGGCGGTCTGTCCAACACCACGCACGGCGAAGGTGTCGTACGCGGAATCGGTTACGCGGTCGGCATCAAGAACGTCGGCTTCTCCGAGGGGTTCGACGACTACTCGACCGCCAAGGTCCGCATGGAGGTCATCGCCGGCGAGCCCGTCGCGACCGTCCACACGGCCATGGCGGAGGTCGGCCAGGGCGGTGTCACCGTCCACGCGCAGATCGCCCGCACCGAGCTGGGTGTCTCACAGGTGACCATCCGGCCCGCGGACACCCAGGTGGGCAGCGCCGGCTCGACCTCGGCCTCCCGGCAGACGTACGTCACCGGCGGCGCCGTCAAGAACTCCTGCGAGCTCGTCCGGGAGAAGGTCCTGGAGATCGGCCGTCGCAGGTTCGGCTCCTACCACCCCGCCTGGGCCACCGCCGAGCTGCTCCTGGAGGGCGGCAAGGTCGTCACCGACGGCGGTGAGGTCCTCGCCGACCTGGTCGACGTGCTGGAGGACAGATGCGTCGAGGTCGAGGCGGAGTGGCGGCACCGGCCCACCGAGCCGTTCGACCTGCGCACCGGGCAGGGCAACGGACACGTCCAGTACTCCTTCGCCGCGCACCGCGCCGTCGTCGAGGTCGACACCGAGCTCGGTCTGGTGAAGGTCATCGAGCTGGCCTGTGTCCAGGACGTCGGCAAGGCGCTCAACCCGCTGTCCGTGATCGGCCAGATCCAGGGCGGCACGACCCAGGGACTGGGCGTGGCGGTCATGGAGGAGATCATCGTCGACCCCAGGACGGCGAAGGTCAGGAACCCGTCGTTCACGGACTATCTGATCCCCACGATTCTCGACACGCCGACCATCCCGGTCGACGTGCTCGAACTCGCCGACGACCACGCCCCCTACGGGCTCCGTGGTGTCGGCGAGGCACCCACCCTGTCGTCCACCCCGGCGGTCCTCGCGGCCATCCGGAACGCGACCGGGCTGGAGCTCAACCGCACGCCGGTACGTCCGGAGCACCTCACCGGAACATGACCCCACGGGGTCCGATCAGGTGTCGTCCGGGGGTGCCGCACCCCCGGACCACCCTCCCCTTGTTCGTCTCGGGCCGTCCCCCGGGTCGTCCATTCCCAAATCCCGCGACCAGCCGAAGGCACACGCGGGTGTCCCTTTGAACCTTGGGAGATGGCCCATGACCCAGCAGTCACTGGAGCCGAGGACCACAGCCGAAGACGCGGGCGAAGGCACCCGCGTCCCGGCCGGACGGTCCTGGCTCGACCGGTACTTCCACATATCCAAGCGGGGGTCCACCCTCGGCCGCGAAGTGCGCGGCGGCGTCACCACCTTCATGGCGATGGCGTACATCCTCCTGCTCAACCCCCTGATCCTGTCCGGCAAGGACGCGGCCGGGGACACCCTCGCCCCGCAGGCGCTGATCACCGCAACCGCTTTCGCAGCGGCTTTCAGCACGCTGCTGATGGGCTTCTTCGGCAAGGTGCCGCTCGCGCTCGCCGCCGGGCTCTCGGTCTCGGGCGTCCTGTCCTCCCAGGTCGCCCCGGAGATGACCTGGCCGCAGGCGATGGGCATGTGCGTGCTGTACGGCGTCGTCATCATGCTGCTGGTCGTCACCGGCCTGCGCGAGATGATCATGAACGCGATCCCGCTCGCGCTCAAGCACGGCATCACCATGGGCATCGGTCTGTTCATCGCGCTCATCGGTTTCTACAAGTCCGGCTTCGTGCACCAGGGCCGGGCGACCCCGGTCACCCTCGGCCCGGCGGGCGAACTGGCCGGCTGGCCCGTCCTGTTGTTCGCCGGCACGCTGCTGCTGATCTTCATGCTCCAGGCCCGGAACATCCCCGGCGCCATCCTGATCGGCATCGTCGGCGGCACGGTCGTCGCCGCGGTCCTCAACGCCACCGGCGTCGTCGACCCCAAGCAGTGGGCGGCCGGCCCTCCCGAACTGCACGGCAGCGCGGTCTCGATGCCCGACTTCTCGCTCTTCGGTGACGTGGAGTTCGGCGGCTGGGGCGAGGTCGGCGCGATGACCGTCGGCATGATCGTCTTCACGCTCGTCCTCGCCGGGTTCTTCGACGCGATGGCCACCATCATCGGCGTCGGCACCGAGGCCGGGCTCGCCGACGACAAGGGCCGGATGCCGGGCCTGTCCAAGGCGCTGTTCATCGACGGCGCTGGCGGAGCGATCGGCGGGGTGGCGGGCGGCTCCGGCCAGACCGTGTTCATCGAGTCGGCGACCGGCGTGGGCGAGGGAGCCCGTACGGGTCTCGCCTCGGTCGTCACCGGCGCCTTCTTCGCGGCCTGTCTGTTCTTCACCCCGCTCACCGCGATCGTCCCGCAGGAGGTCGCCTCCGCAGCCCTGGTCGTCATCGGCGCGATGATGCTGATGAACGCCCGCCACGTCGACTGGGCCGACCGGGCGACCGCGGTCCCGGTGTTCCTGACCGTCGTCCTGATGCCGTTCACGTACACCATCACCACCGGTGTCGCCGCGGGCGTCATCTCCTACGTCGCCATCAAGGCCGCGCAGGGCAGGGCGCGGGAGATCGGCGCCTTCATGTGGGTCCTGACGGCGATCTTCCTCGTCTACTTCGCCCTCAACCCGATCGAGAGCTGGCTGGGCGTGCACTAGCACCCCGGCCCGACGGGCACCCGCCCCCGCACCACCGCACCTCGCACCACCGCCCTCCACGCAACCGCAGTCAAGGAGACCGAGAGATGCTGGACATCGCCGAGGAGCTGAACCGGTGGGTCGAGCAGGGCCGTGACTTCGCCGTGGCCACCGTGGTGGCCGTCGGCGGCAGCGCGCCCCGCCGGCCGGGCGCCGCCCTGGCGGTGGACGCCGACGGAACGGCGATCGGCTCGGTCTCCGGTGGCTGTGTGGAGGGCGCGGTGTACGAGCTGTGCCGGCAAGCGCTGGAGGACGGGGAATCCGTCCTCGAACGCTTCGGTTACGGCGACGACGACGCCTTCGCCGTCGGCCTCACCTGCGGCGGGATCATCGACATCCTCGTCACCCCGGTGCGGGTCGGTGACCGGGTCCGGCCGGTGATCGCGGCCGGCCTGGCGGCCGCCGCCTCCGGCGGGGCCACGGCGCTGGCGCGGATCGTGACCGGCCCGGCGGACCTCGTCGGCCGCGCGCTGGTCGTCGGCCGCCGGGAGACCGACGAAAGCGGTTCCCGCATGAGCGCTTCTCACGACAGCGGTTTCGAGGGCAGCGGTTCTTACGACAGCGGTTTCGAGGGCAGCGGTTCTTACGACAGCGGTTTCCGCAACAACACCTCGTACGACAGCGGTTTCTACGAAGGCGGCTTCGGCGCCCATCCGGAGCTGGACCGTACGGTCGCGGCCGAGGCCGGCGCCTTCCTCGACGCCGGTCGCACCGGCACCCTGGAGATCGGCGAGCAGGGCTCCCGCTGCGGGGCGCCGCTCACGGTCCTGGTCGAGTCGTCCGTCCCGCCGCCCCGGATGATCGTGTTCGGCGCGATCGACTTCGCGTCGGCCCTGGTGCGGGTCGGCAAGTTCCTGAACTACCGCGTGACGGTGTGCGACGCGCGTCCCGTCTTCGCGACCGAGGCCCGTTTCCCGGAGGCCGACGAGATCGTCGTCGAGTGGCCGCACCGGTACCTGGAGCGCACGGAGGTGGACGCGCGGACCGTGCTGTGCGTCCTCACCCACGACGCCAAGTTCGACGTTCCCCTGCTCCGGCTGGCGTTGCGGCTCCCGGTCGCCTACGTCGGCGCGATGGGCTCCCGCCGCACCCACCTCGACCGCAACGCCCGGCTGCGTGAAGTGGGCGTGACCGAGCTGGAGTTGGCCCGTCTGCGCTCCCCCATCGGCCTCGACCTGGGGGCCCGTACGCCCGAGGAGACGGCGCTGTCGATCGCCGCCGAGATCGTGGCCGACCGGCGCGGCGGCAGCGGGGTCTCACTCACCGGCGCGCACACGCCCATCCATCACGACGCGAGTTCGGTGCCGACGGGCCGGATCGGCTCGGTGGCCTGAGCCGCCGCACCGCGCACGGCCGGCTGGTCCGGCCAGGTGAACGCGTAGCGCGGGTCGCCGCCCCGGCTCAGCCGGACGTGGCGCAGCAGTTCGCGCGCGATGCCCGCGTTGCCCATCGCCCAGCCGGTCTGCGGTTCGAGGCGGTCCGGGGTGGGCCGGTGCGCGAGGTTGGACCAGCGCGCGCCGTCCGCGTCCCGGGTCGCGCGGGAGACGAGGTCCGCCACGAGCGTCCGGGCGAAGCCGGGGGAGTCGCCCTGCTCGGCGATCCGGTCCGAGGCCAGCGCCAGCACCCCGGCCGTCCCGCAGCAGCGGCCGTTGTTGTCCCAGAACCCGGGCCGCAGCCGGCGCGGCAGCCCGGACCGGGTCACGGTGTGCCAGCAGCGGTCGGCGAGCTCTGTCCACGCGGGCTCGGCGAGCACGTCCCGCAGCAGCCGGAAGACCTGGGCGTCGCCGGCCGGTCCGTGACACCAGCCGTAGCTGTACCGCTCGACCACGTCGGGCCGGTGGTGCGGGTCGGAGTGCGGCACGAGGAAGCCGTCCGGACCGTCCTCGTCCCGGGCGACGACGTCCGCGACGCCGGCCCGCCCGAGCTCCACCAGGTCCGTACGGCCGGCGGCGGTTCCGACGGCGGCCAGGGCGTACGCGATCCCGAGCGTGCCGTGCGAGACATGGTGCAGCCGGGCCGGTGCGCCGAGCTTGAACTCCCAGGTGACCCCGCCTGCTTGGGTGGGCTCGGCGGTTTCCAGGTACGGCTCCAGCGCTCGCACGGCGAGGTCGGCGTCGCCGGCCGCCAGTGCGCCGAGGCCGATGCCCGCGTTGCCGCCCATCAGCTCGAACAGCACGCCCCAGCGCACTCCGTCGAAGTGCGACCGCACCCGCTCCAGGGCCCGGTCGGCGGCGGCGCCTGCGGTGTCGTCGGCGAGTTCGCGGTGGACGGTCCGCAGCGCGAGGGCGATACCGGTCAGCCCGAAGTACAGGGAGTGGTCCGGGTGTTCGTCGACGGCGTCGGCGAGGCTGCGGGCGGCGCGCAGGGCGGTGTCGGCCCAGGAGTCGTCGCCGAAGTGCCGCCAGGCTTCCAGGAGTACGGGTACGACTCCGGCGGTGCCGTTGTAGAGCTGCGGATCGATCGTGTCGTCCGAGGGCCTGACGGGCCAGCCGAGCCCGCCGCTCCCGGTGTCACGGGCGGTGCCCCGCAGCCAGCGCAGGGCGTCCACCGCGAGTTCCTCGACGTCGTCGGTCGCCGTCACGCCCCCAGCCTGGCACGGAGCTCGCGACTCTCGCACCGTCACCGGCCGCGGAGCAGCCGGTTGACCGCGCGCCCGAACACCGAGCGGGCGGTGCTCCGCACGAGGGGGTCGAAGAGGGACGGGAGAAAGCGCACGCGCAACTCCTCCCGCCAGAGCACCCGGGCCCGCCCGCCGGGGCCCGGCCGTACCTCGATCTCGGCCCAGCCCAGGACGACCCGGCCGCGCTTCTCCAGCCGGCACCGGCCCGGCTCGTCCTCGGACGGCGGCTGCCACACGGTCACCTCCATCCGGTCGGCGAAGGCGAACGGGCCGAGACCCGAACGCGCCACGAAGACCGTGCCCTCATGGGTCGGCGCGGGGGTGAGCACGGCGACGTGGGTCAGCGGTACCACGTCGCCGTGCCGGGACCACTGCGTCAGGCGACGCCAGGCGTCGTCCGGGGAAAGCGGTACCGTGCGTTCGAGCTGGAAGAAGACCACGCGTTGATCGTAGGGAGTCGGAGCCGTCCGACGGAGGATTACCCTCCGGCTCACAGGTTCGGACTCACCTTCGCCTGTGCCGGCCGGGTCAGCGGTAGACGTGCCCGGGCACCGCCGTCCCCGGCGCCAGCAGTTGGGGAACCGTCACGAAAACGTATCCGCGCTCTTTCAGCGCGTCGATGATCCCCGGTACGGCCGGCACGGTCCCGTCGTAGATGTCGTGCAGCAGGATGATGCCGTCCCGGTCGGCCTGGGCGAGCACCCGGCGTTGGATCAGTGCGGAGTCGGTCGTCGTGTAGTCCTTGGCGGTCACCGTCCACAGCACCTCGGCGAGGCCCAGTTCGCGGCAGATCTCGTGCACGCTCTCGTCGGTGCGGCCCTGCGGCGGGCGCATGAGGGTGGGGCGCCGGCCGGTGAGGCGCTCTATCTCGTCGTTGGGGCGCTGGAGTTCCTCGCGTATCTCCTCCGGGGTGATCCTGGTGAGGATCCTGTGGTCCCAGGTGTGGCTGGCCACCTCGTGTCCCTCGGCGGCCATGCGGGTGACGAGTTCCGGGTACTTCTCGATGTGCCGCTCGCCCAGCAGGAAGAAGGTCGCCGGGACCTGTTTCTCCTTCAGGATGTCGAGCAGCCGGGCCGAGTTCTCGCTCGGGCCGGCGTCGAAGGTGAGGGCGATGCACTTCGCCTCACGGCAGTCGACGGTGCCGAAGCGGGCGGCCTGGGTGGTGGCCGCGGGGCGGCCGCGGGCGGCGCTCGGGTGTGTGATGTCGGCGCCGCCGCAGCCGGTCAGCGTGACCGCCAGGCAGCAGGCCGCCGCCGAGATGGCAACGGCCCGCAACCTGGCCCCCGTTTTCTTCATCTTCCTGGTCAGAGAAGGCATGTCGAGACTATACATAGAGCGTATACACCCTATGTATAGTCTCGGTCGTCATGCGCTCCTCAGGCCGGACAGGGCCTCACTGGGCGTAGAACGTCGCGTCTCCCTTGTCCGTGGCCGTGCTCGGCGTCTGCACGTAGAGCACGTAGTTGTAGTGACGGACGTAGCGTCCGGCGTAGTTGTACGACTCGTACGAGACCCCCGCGGAGTCGGCGAGACCGGCCCGCCGGTAGAAGCTCGCGTCGGACGCGAACGCCGACGTGCCGTCGCTCTTCTCCAGCCACACCTCGAAGTTCTTGTGCCGCAGGTAGTAGCCCGGGAAGTTGGCCGACTCCAGGGAGACCGTGCCGGTGCCCGCGAGACCGGTGACCACCCGGAACTGCGAGTCGGCGAGCGGGCTGACCCCTGCCTCGATGCGCGCGCGGTACTCCCAGTGCCGGATGAACCGGTCCGCGTAGTTGTACGAGGAGAAGCGCTGCGGGGTGACCCCGTCGGCCACCGGGATGCCGAAGTCGGGGGTACCGTCCGCCTTCCAGTACACCTTCTGCACGCGGGTACGGCGGTTGGGGTCGTTCAGCGGGTCGCCGGTGATGTCCTTGTAGCTGCGGTCGTGGTAGACGAGGATGTCGGACTTGCCGTCCTCGGAGACCGTGAACGAGTTGTGGCCCGGCCCGTACTGCGAGGTCGAGGCGTTCGAGGTGAAGACGGGCTGCGTCCCCTTGGTCCAGGACGCGGGGTCGGTCAGGTCGGCCGTCGCGGAGGCGGTCAGCATGCCCAGGCAGTAGTTGGCGTCGGTCGCGCTCGCCGAGTAGGTCATGAAGACCTTGCCGCCGTGCTGGATCAGCGCGG
Source organism: Streptomyces sp. NBC_00080 (assembly GCF_045041255.1). Classification (NCBI taxonomy): domain Bacteria; kingdom Bacillati; phylum Actinomycetota; class Actinomycetes; order Kitasatosporales; family Streptomycetaceae; genus Streptomyces; species Streptomyces sp. NBC_00080. The sequence goes on along the minus strand of NZ_CP108235.1, from coordinate 2,222,013 downwards.
GCCCCTCGTTGACCTTGTAGCCGACCGTCTCCCAGGAGAGTGTCGGCTGCGAGATCTCCGCCGCGGTCCCCGAGATCGTCCAGGGGTTGGTCATTTTCGCGATGAACAGACTGGTGTTGTTGTCCTCGGACGGATTGCGCTGTGCCCAGGCGAGATAGCGGACGCCGTTCACCACGAACGTGGTGGAGTCCAGGGAGAAGCTCTCCCACGTGGTCTTGATCTGGCCCTTCTCGGCCCAGGTCGCGGTGAGCGGGTTGGCGCCGGTGCCTTCGAGAACGTACATCCGGATCGCCCAGACGTCGGTGGTGGACCCGGCCGCGAAGTACACGTACCACTTGCCGTCGATGAAGTGGATCTCCGGCGCCCAGATGTGGGCGCCCATGACCCCGCTGCTGTGCTTGGTCCAGATGGTGACCTCCTGGGCCGTCGACAGGCCCTGGATGGTCGTCGCCCGGCGCAGCACGATGCGGTCGTACGCGGGGACCGTGGCGGTGAAGTAGTAGTAGCCGTCGGTGTGCTTGAAGATGTGCGGATCGGCGCGCTGCTCCGCGATCGGGTTGGTGTACGTCACCGCGGGGGAGTCGGGCACGGCGGCCTGGGCGGGGGCGCCCACACCGGTGAGGACGGCCGCGAGGGCGACGAGGCCGGCCAGGATCAGCCGAACGGCGTTGCGTCTCAAGGGAGTTCTCCTGACGGAGGGAGTGGGGAGGGAGGGAGAGGGAGGGGATGGGGGAGGAGGTGCCGGGTTCAGGTGGTGGGCACGAGGCGCCACTGCTGGCAGGTGTTGTTCAGCCAGGTCCACTGCCGTACGTCGGCGCCGTTCGCGGTCCCGCAGTCGGCGACGTCGGCGACCTTGCCGCTGTTCTCGTTCACCAGCCGGACGTAGTCGCCGGTCGCGGTGAAGACGGGACGGAAACGCTGGCACCTGTTGTTCAGCCATGACCACTGGCGCAGGTCGGCGCCGTCGGCGGCGGAGCAGTCGGCGGTGTCCAGCACGCCCCCGGTGGCCACGTTCACCAGCCGGCTGGTGTCGTCACCCTGGTCCTCGATCCGCCACTTCTGGTTCGTGCCGCCGGTGCAGGTCCACTGGAGGACGTTCGTGCCGTTGGCCGTGGAACCGCCTTCGACATCGAGGCACTTGCCGCTGTTGCGGTTGACGAGGGTGTACGAGGTGGGGGTCGCCGCCGTCTCGCCGGACGGGCCGGGGAGCGTCGTGCCCAGGGCGACGGGGGCGCCGAAGTCCGGGGTGCCGTCGGCGTTCCAGGTGAACTTCTGGGCGCGGGTCGTCCGGCCGTTTCCGCAGCCGCCGCTCGCGGAGGAGTTGGCGTGGTAGACGATCCAGTTCTCGGTGCCGTCGGGTGAGGTGAAGAAACCGTTGTGGCCCGGGCTGTAGACGCCGGCTGTGTCGTTGCGCTGGAAGACGGGTGTCTGGTTCTTGGTCCAGGACGCCGGGTTCAGCGGGTCACTGCCCGTCAACTCCAGCCGGCCGAGCTTGTAGTCGGCGGTCTGGCAGTAGCTGGCGGAGTAACTGAGGAAGGTGCGGCCGTTGTGGTACAGCGGTTCCGGGCCCTCGTTGACGGGCGCGCCCACCCGTTCCCAGTCCAGGGTGGGGCTGGAAATCACCGTGAACGTGTTGCTGGACAGCGTGTACGGGTTGCTCATCGGCGCGATGACCAGGCTCTGTGCGCTGCCGTTCACGAAACCGCTTCCGACGAGATACAGGTTTCCGTTCGCCTGAAGCACGCTCGCGTCGATCAGCCAGCCGCCCGGCGTGAGGTTGGAGCCGGTGAGGGAGCCCTTGTAGGTGTAGGGGCCCAGCGGGTCGGTGCCGGCGCTCTCCAGGACGTGGGTGCGCTGGGAGTCGCAGCAGGCGGTGCCGCCCTGACCGGCCGAGTAGTAGAGGTACCAGTGGCCGTTGAACCGGTGGATCTCCGGTGCCCAGATGTTGGTGTTGCGGGTCGAGGTGGTGTCCGACCACACCTGCACGGTGGGCGCGTTGGCGAGGCCCGCCAGGGTCGGCGCCTTGCGCATGCCGAGGACGCCCGTGAACGTCGTGGTGATCAGGTAGTAGTTGCCGTCGTAGAACTCGAGCCAGGGGTCGGCGCCCTTGGCGGACTTCAGCGGGTTGGTGTACGGGCGGCCGTCGGCCGCGGCCACCGGCTGGGTCGCCGCCACCAGGGCGACGAGGAGGGCCAGGACGCAGACGAGCAGGGGTCTGCGGCGGTACTTCCGAGGCATACAGGACCGTCCCTTGTCCGTGAAACTGCCTGTCCGGTATTTCGAACATGGTTCGTAACTTCGGCCAGAAGATAGGGGGCCTTCATGTCCTCGTCAATGGTTTCGACAGCCTCACCGGCACCGGTGACCCGTCGCGGCAACAGCCGTCACCGCACGGCCGGTCGGCGGCGCGACGCGCCAGGGCGCCCGGCCCGGTCGCTGTGGACCGGGCCGGACGCCCTGGATGTGCCGGCCGTGTTCGGGCCGTTGTGTTGCTGTTCTGTTGTTTCCCGCTGTTCTGTTGTTTCCGGTCCTCTCCGATGCTCCGGAGAGGCCGGGATCAGATCAGGTCGAAGCGGTCGAGGTTCGAGACCTTGACCCACGCGGCGACGAAGTCGTTCACGAACTTCGCCTTCGCGTCGTCGCTCGCGTAGACCTCGGCGAGCGCGCGCAGCTCGGAGTTCGAGCCGAAGACGAGGTCGGCGCGGGTGCCGGTCCACTTGACCTCGCCCGTGGCGGCGTCGCGGCCCTCGAAGGTGGTCTGGTCCGAGGACGTCGACGACCACGTCGTACCCAGGTCGAGCAGGTTGACGAAGAAGTCGTTGGTCAGCTTGCCCGGCGTGTCGGTGAAGACGCCGTGCGAGGACTGGCCGTGGTTGGCGCCCAGCACGCGCAGGCCGCCGACCAGGACGGTCAGCTCGGGGGCGCTCAGGGTCAGCAGGTTCGCCTTGTCGAGCAGCAGGAACTCGGCAGGCAGGCGGTTGCCCTTGCCGAGGTAGTTGCGGAACCCGTCGGCGGCCGGCTCGAGCGCGGCGAACGACTCGACGTCCGTCTGCTCCTGCGAGGCGTCCACGCGGCCCGGGGTGAAGGGGACCTCCACGGCGTGACCGGCGTCCCTGGCGGCCTTCTCCACGGCGGCGGCACCACCGAGGACGATCAGGTCGGCCAGGGAGACCTTCTTCGCGCCGGAGTTGAACTCCTGCTGGACGCCCTCCAGGACGCGCAGCACCTGGGCCAGCTCGTCCGGGTTGTTGACCTCCCAGCCGCGCTGCGGCTCGAGGCGGATCCGGGCGCCGTTGGCACCGCCGCGCTTGTCGCTGCCCCGGTGGGTGGAGGCCGACGCCCACGCGGTGGACACCAGCTGCGAGACGCTCAGCCCCGAGTCGAGGACCTTGGCCTTGAGGGCCGCGATGTCCTCGGCGCCGATGACCTCGCCCTCGGCCTGCGGCAGCGGGTCCTGCCACAGCAGGGTCTCCGCCGGGACCTCCGGGCCGAGGTACAGGGACTTCGGGCCCAGGTCGCGGTGGGTCAGCTTGTACCAGGCGCGGGCGAAGGCGTCCGCGAACTCGGCCGGGTTCTCGTGGAAGCGGCGCGAGATCTCACCGTAGATCGGGTCGAAGCGCAGCGACAGGTCGGTCGTGAGCATCGTCGGGAGCTTCTTCTTCGACGGGTCGTGCGCGTCGGGGATGATCGCCTCGGCGTCCTTGGCCACCCACTGCTTGGCGCCGGCCGGGGACTCCGACAGCTCCCACTCGTAGCCGAAGAGGATGTCGAAGAAGTCGTTGCTCCACTGGGTGGGCTTGGAGGTCCAGGTGACCTCCAGACCGCTGGTGATGGCGTCGCCGCCCTTGCCGGTGCCGTAGGAGGACTTCCAGCCCAGGCCCTGCTGCGCGAGGGAGGCGGCCTCGGGGTCGTCGCCGACGCTGTCCGCCGGACCGGCGCCGTGGGTCTTGCCGAAGGTGTGACCACCGGCGATCAGGGCGACGGTCTCCTCGTCGTTCATCGCCATGCGGCGGAACGTCTCGCGGATGTCGCGGGCCGCGGCCAGCGGGTCCGGGTTGCCGTTGGGGCCCTCGGGGTTGACGTAGATGAGGCCCATCTGGACCGCGCCGAGCGGGTTCTCCAGCTCGCGGTCGCCGGTGTAGCGCTGGTCGTCGAGCCAGGTGGTCTCCGGGCCCCAGTACACGTCCTCGTCGGCCTCCCAGACGTCCGCGCGGCCGCCGGCGAAGCCGAAGGTCTCGAAGCCCATCGTCTCCAGCGCGACGTTGCCCGTGAGGATCAGGAGGTCGGCCCAGGAGATGGACTGGCCGTACTTCTTCTTTACCGGCCACAGCAGACGGCGGGCCTTGTCGAGGTTGGCGTTGTCCGGCCAGCTGTTCAGCGGCGCGAAGCGCTGCTGCCCGCGGCCACCGCCGCCGCGGCCGTCACTGATGCGGTAGGTGCCGGCGCTGTGCCAGGCCATCCGGACCATCAGCGGGCCGTAGTTGCCGAAGTCGGCGGGCCACCAGTCCTGCGAGGTGGTCAGCACCTCGGCGATGTCCTGTTTCACGGCCGCCAGGTCGAGGGCCTCGAACGCCGCGGCGTAGTCGAACTCCGCGCCGAGCGGGTTCGCCACGACCGGGTCCTTGGCGAGGATCTTCAGGTTGAGGCGCTCCGGCCACCACTGGCGATTGCCGCCGCCCTGGGTGGGGTGCGCGGCGCGACCGCCGTGCGCGACCGGGCAGCCACCTGCCTCCGCCGCCTTCGAGTCGGTCACGATCGCATCATGGTTCTCGGTCATGGGGGAATCCTTCTGGGCTGGTCGGATCACATGCTCAGGTACCGCAGGGGTCGGGTCCCGCGGGCGCTCAGGTGCTGGGGGCGGTGGAACAGTCGGGGCACAGGCCCCAGTAGATGACCTCGGCCTCGTCTATGGCGAAGCCGCGGTCGTCCGAGGCGGTCAGACAGGGGGCGTGGCCGACGGCGCAGTCGACGTCGACGACCGCGCCGCAGGACCGGCAGACGAGGTGGTGGTGGTTGTCCCCCACGCGTCCCTCGAACCGGGCGGGGCTGCCCGGGGGCTCGATGCGGCGCACGAGTCCCGCGCCGGTCAGCGCGTGCAGGGCCTCGTAGACGGCCTGGAGGGAGATGTGGCCCACGCGGCCGCGCACCCCCGTGGCGATCGCCTCGACACCCAGATGGTCGCCGTCCCGGACGGTCTCGAGCAGGGCCACACGGGCGGCCGTCACCCGCAGGCCGACACCGCGCAGCTCTTCGGCGGTGGTCGGTGTACGGGGTGCTGTCATGGCGTCGAACCTACTTCATAAACACGAACCATTCAAGAAAACGAACGGTGCAAGTCTGGGAAACGGCACACGTCAGAGGAACGAGGCGAGCCCGTCGAGGAGCCTGTCGACGTCCTCGCTGTCGTTGTAGGGCGCGAGTCCCACCCGCAGCGCGGGATCGTCGAGCTTGAGCGCGGTGAAGGCCTCGTACGCGTAGAACGACCCCGCCGGGGCCACGACACCCCGGGTGGCGAGATGCGCCTGTGCCTCGCGTGCGTCCCGGCCCTCGAAACTCATCAGAACGGTCGGGGTACGGTCCCGCGCCCTGGAGTGGACGGTGACGGCGTCGCCCAGCGCGCGCAGCCCCTCCTCCACCCGGGCGCGCACCACGTTCTCGTGGTCGTGCAGGGACCGCAGCGACCGCGCCAGCCGCTCCCTGCGCGACCCCGCCGTCCCCGGCGCGTCCCCGGCCACCCCTGGCCGCCCCGGCCCGCCCGGGTCGAGCGCGGCCAGGAAGTCCACGGCCGCGGTGGCACCCGCCAGGATCTCGTAGGGCAGCGTCCCGAACTCGAAGCGTTCCGGCACGGTGTCCGGCGACGGCAGCAGCTTGTCCGGTACGAGCGCCTCCAGGACGCCGGGCGAACCGGCGAGCACCCCGCAGTGCGGACCGAGGAACTTGTACGGCGAGCAGACGAACAGGTCGGCGCCCAGCGCGGGAACGTCCACCAGGTGATGCGCGGCGTAGTGCACCCCGTCCACGAACAGCAGGGCGCCCACCTCGTGCGCCCGGTCCGCGATCCGGCGCACCGGCGGCCTGGTGCCCAGCACGTTCGAGGCCGCCGTCACCGCGACCAGCCGGGTCCGGGGCGAAAGCGCCCGCTCGTAGGAGCCGAGGTCGAGTTCCGTGCTCGCGCCGTCGATCTCGATCCAGCGCACGGCGACCCCGGCACGCTCCGCGGCCTGGATCCAGGGGCGCACATTGGCGTCGTGGTCGAGCCGGCTGAGGACGATCTCGTCCCCGGGCCGCCACTCCTTGGCCAGCGTCCGGGAGAAGTCGTACGTGAGCTGCGTGGCGCTGCGCCCGTGGACGACGGCTGTCTCCGGCACGCCCAGCAGGTCGGCGTAGGCGGCCCGGAAGCCGGCGACGGCCTGTTCGGCGTTGCGCTCGGACGCGCTGACCAGTCCCCGGTTGGACAGCGGACCGGTCATCGTCCTGGTGACGGCCTCGGCGACGGGGGTGGGTGTCTGTGTCCCGCCCGGTCCGTCGAAGAAGGCGAGACCCTGCGTGAGGGAGGGGAAGTGCGCCCGGAGGGCGGCGACGTCGATGGCCATGGCCCCGACTCTGGCACCCGGACCCGCGGCCCACCAGGGAGCACGACCGAGGTGATCGTAGGGCCGGGCCCAACCCTGGCCGCGCACCTCGCCCACGACCTGGCGCGCTCTCCCGGAGCGCCGCGGTCAGCCGTGCTCGGCCGGAGGCGGTTTCACCAGCCCGCTGCGGTACGCGACGACGACGAGCTGGGCGCGGTCGCGGGCGTCGAGCTTGGTCATGGCGCGCTGGATGTGGCTGCGTACCGTCAGCGGGCTCAGGAAGAGCTCGGCGGCGATCTCCGCGTTGGACCTGCCGTACGCGGCCAGCGCCATCACCTCGCGCTCGCGGTCGGTCAGGGTCTTGAGGAGGTCGGGGAGCGCGGGGACGTCGTCGGTGTCCGGTCCCGCCAGGAACCGGGTGATGAGGGCCCGGGTGGCGAGCGGGGAGAGCAGGGAGTCGCCGGCCGCCACGGTGCGGATGCCCGACAGCAGGACCTCGGGGCTGACGCCCTTGCCGAGGAAGCCGCCGGCGCCGGCGCGCAGCGCCTTCGCGACGTTCCGGTCGTCCTCGAAGGTGGTGAGGACGAGGATCCGGGTCCCCGACAGCTCCGGCCGGGCGCAGATCGCGGCGGTGGCCGCCACTCCGTCGACGTTCGGCATCCGGATGTCCATGACCACCACATCGGGCCGGTGCGTCTCGGTGAGGTCGACGGCTTCCTGCCCGTCGGCGGCCTCCGCGACCACGATCATGTCCGCGACAGACTCGATGAGGATGCGGAAGGTGGCCCGCAACAGGGCCTGATCGTCGGCGAGCAGGACACGAATGGTCATGAGGCGGGACTTTCGTCGGGACGGTCGAGCGGAAGGGTGCAGACGACCTCGAAGCCGCCCCGCGGGCGGTGACCGGCGTGGAAGGTGCCGCCGGCCGCCGCGGTGCGCTCGCGCATGCCGAGCAGACCGAAGCCACGCCCCGGACCGGGCACGGGTGCGGGGCGGCCGGGGACGGTGTCGTTGGTGACGGTCAGGGTCAGGTGGTGCGGGGTGTGGGCGACCCGGACCCGCGCGGTGCGGGTCGCCGCGTGCTTGCTGACGTTGGTCAGCGCTTCCTGGACGATCCGGTACGCCGTCAGGTCCAGGACGGGGGTCAGCGGGCGCGACGGGCCCTCGACGGTGACACTCACCTCCAGGCCCGCCGCCGAGCAGGCGTCGACCAGGTCGGGCAGCTGCCCGAGTCCCGGTGCGGGCGTCAGGTCGTGTCCGGGCTCGGTGTCCTCGCGCAGGAGTCCCACGGTCGTCTTGAGCTCGCGCAGCGCCGCGGCCGTCGTCTCCGGAAGCCTGCCGATGATCTCGAGGGCCTTGCCGGGGTCGGCCCGTGCGAGGTGGGCCGCGGTGCCCGCCTGGGCGTCGGCCAGGGTCAGATGGTGGGCGACCACGTCGTGCAGCTCCCGCGCGATGCGCATCCGTTCCTGGATCACCCGGTGCCGTGCCTCCTCCTCCCGCTGACGGTCGGCGTGCTCGGCGCGGGCCGCCGCGTACTCCCGACGCACCCGGACGTAGGCGCCGAACGCCGCGGACATCAGGACCCAGGCCGCCGGGTTGACGATGGAGAGTATCGGCGAGTCGTGGAACGAGGGGACGAACAGACCGGTGACGGCGATGCCGGCGGCGGCCGTCAGCGCGCCGTTCCGGGCGGCGCGGCGAGGGGTCCGCACGCTCGCCGTGTACTGCGCCCACAGGAGCGGCCCCATCACCAGTGGTGTCAGCAGGTAGCCGAGGGCACCCTGGCCCATGGTGCACAGCAGGGTGACGGCGAGGATCGCAAGGGGGCGGTCCAGACGCCGGTACAGCGCGGCGCAGGCGACGACGGACAGGGCGACGCCGGGCCACAGGTCCGGCGCCTCGGGCAGCACCGCCCGGGTGACGGCGACACCCGAGACGGTGAAGACGGACAACACGACCAGCGTCGTCGCCTCGACGGACTTCGGGCGGGTCGCTGCCCGGCGCTGCCAACTGGTGCTCATCACGCTCCGAGACGTTCAAAGGCAGACATACTCACACACCGTCGGCCACGGCGCCGGGCTGTCCGGCGCCGTGGCCCAGGGCGGGTGGGGGAGGGGCTCACCGGGAACCGACCCGGGGCCGGACCTCAGGTGCGGGCCGGTTCCTGCCGCGTGGGCTCGCCCTCCACCCGTCCGGCGGTCGGAACCGGCGGCACGGTGAGCCCGACGCCCTCGACGTCGACCCGCGGCAGCAGCCGGTCGAGCCACCCGGGCAGCCACCACGCCCGGTCGCCGAGCAGGGACAGCACCGCGGGCACGAGCGCCATGCGGACGACGAAGGCGTCGAACAGCACGGCGACGGCCAGCCCGAAACCGATGGTCTTGATCATCGACTCGGCGGCACCGACGAAGCCGGAGAAGACCGCGATCATGATCACCGCCGCCGCGACGACCACCCGCGCACTGTGCCGGAAACCGGTGACGACCGCCTGGGGAGCCCGGTCCCCGTGGACGTACGCCTCCCGCATCCGGGCCACCAGGAAGACCTCGTAGTCCATCGCCAGGCCGAAGACGATGCCCACCAGGAAGATCGGCATCAGGCTCATGATCGGACCGGTCTGCTCCACCCCCAGCAGCTCCGCGCCCCAGCCCCACTGGAAGACCGCCACGACCGCGCCGAGGGCGGCCAGCACCGACAGCAGGAACCCGAAGGCGGCCTTGACCGGCACCAGCACGGACCGGAAGACCACCAGCAGCAGGAGCAGGGCCAGGACGACGATGACGGCCAGGTAGGGGACGAGCGCGTCCTGAAGGGCCTGCGCCACGTCGATGTTCATCGCGGTGCTGCCGGTGACCTCGAAGGTCGCCCCCGTCTCCCGCTCCAGACCGGCCCGTTCCGCGCGGATGGCCCTGACCAGCTTCTTGGTGTCCTCGGTGTTCGGGCCGGCGGTCGGGACCGCAGAGAACAGTGCGGTGTCACCGGCCTCGTTGAACCGCGGGGCGGACACGGACACGACTCCGCGGGTCGCGCCGATCTCCTGGGCGATCGACTGGGCGGCCGCCTTCGGCCCGGCCGCGCCCCTGACGTCCGCGACGATCGTCAACGGCCCGTTGAAGCCCGCGCCGAAGCCGTCCGCGAGCGCGTCGTAGGCGCGCCGTTGCGTCGACGAGACCGGCTTGGACTCGTCTCCCGGCATGCCCAGCTCCAGGTGCGCGGCGGGCAGCGCCAGCACGCCGAGGCCCGCGACACACGCCACCAGCACGGCCACCGGACGGCGCAGCACGAAGCGCGCCCACCGCGAACCGCCGTTGTCGGCAGGCCGGGCCGCGCGGCCGGCCTTGCGCGCGGCCCGGGAGAGGACGGCTTCCGGCCACATGCCGAGCAGGGCGGGGACCAGGGTGAGGGCGATCAGGACGGCGACGACCACGGCGCCCGCGGCACACAGGCCCATCTTGGTCAGCATCGGAACGCCGACCACGGACAGGCCGGCCAGCGCGATGACGACGGTGAGACCGGCGAAGACCACGGCGGACCCGGCCGTGCCGACGGCGAGTGCGGTCGCCTCGCGCGGGGCGTGGCCGCCCGCGCGTTCCTCCCGGTAGCGGGAGACCACGAAGAGGGCGTAGTCGATGCCGACCGCGAGGCCCAGCATCGTGGCGAGCGTCCCGGTGGTCAGGGACAGGCCGAAGGCGCTGCCGAGGGCCATGATGGACGCCATGCTGATCCCGACGCCGATGACGGCGGTGAGCAGCGGCAGACCGGCGGCCGCCAGGGAGCCGAAGGTGATCAGCAGCACGACGGCGGCGAGGACGATGCCGATGGCCTCCGAGGAGCCGCCCGCCGCGGGCTGGGTGGCGAGTGCGGTGCCTGCGGCCTCGACCGTGAGGCCGGAGGCGCGGGCCTTGTCGACGGCCGCTTCCAGGGCCGTCCTGTCGGCGTCGGTGAGGTCGTCGGCCTTCACCTTGTAGCTCACCGTGGCGTAGGCGGTCGAGCCGTCCTTGCTCACCGCGCCCGCCTCGAACGGGTTCACGGCACTCGCGACCTGCGGCTCTTCGGCCGCCTCGGTCACCAGTGCGTCGACGGCGGCGCGGTGGCCGGCCGCGGTCACCCGCTGACCGTCGGGCGCGACGAACACGATCCGCGCGTCGGCACCGTCGGCGTCCGAGCCCGGAAACCGCTCTCCGATCAGGTCGAACGCCTTCTGCGCCTCGATGCCGGGCATGAAGGAGGTGCCGTCGTCGGAGGCGGCGGGAGCCTTGGCGGCGCCGACTCCGACGGCACCGAGGATCACCGCCCACAGCAGCGTCACGAGCCAGCGCCGCTGGAAGGCGGTCCGGCCCATCCGGTAGAGCAAGGTAGCCACGGGAAACGGATCTCCAGGTCTGGGTTCGGGTGGACGACCAGCCTGGCTCGTGGGGGTGCTCGTGGGCATCGTGCCCGTGTGGGCACTCCCGCCTGGTGCGGGTGCAGGAGCCGGCGCACCGCCGTCCTCCTCCGGGAGGACCCCCGCGTACCGCTCGGGCAGGAGGCCGCCGCGGGCCGTTCGTGGACCGACGCGACGAATCACGCGACGAATGCCGGACAGAGGACTACGACTGACCTGACCTGACCTGACCTGACCTGACCTGACCTGACCTGACCTGACCTGACCTGACCTGTGCCGTCGAGAGGTCCTCGCATGCATTCCGTACTCGACCGCGCGCTCGACTGTGTCGTCGGCGCGCTCGGGAAGACCACCGATACGACCGGAGTCACCCTGCACCGTTCCCCGGACGCCGGGCGCGCGCGGCTGGCCGACCGGGCGTTCGACTTCAACAGCGCCGTGCCGTCCGGAGTGCGGTTGGAGATGCTCACGGACGCCACCGAGCTCGAGCTCGACGCACGGCTGACCGTGGTCCTTCCCCTCGGCATGCCGACCGGCGGCAGCGTCTTCGACCTGGTGGTCGACGGCGAACCGCGCGAGCCGGTGGTGGCGACGGAACAGAGCCCGGTCTTCTTCGATCCCGCCACCGGCTCGCTGGAGGCCGGACCGGCCGAACCCGCGACCGTGCGCTTCCGCATCGGCCCGCGGGCCGGCGAACGACGCGTGGAGATCTGGCTGCCCGTCACCCCGGCCGTCACGCTGATCGACGTCCGTGTCCCGGACGGGGCGTCGGTGCGTCCGGCTCCGGCGAGCGGCCCCCTGTGGGTGCACTACGGCAGCTCCATCAGCCAGTGCTCGGACGCGGACCGCCCGACCGCCACCTGGCCGGCCGCCGTGGCCCGCTCGGCCGGCCGGTCCCTGGTCAACCTCGGCCTCGGCGGGCAGTGCCAGCTCGACCCCTTCATGGCCCGCGCCGTCCGCGACCTGCCCGCGAGCGCGATCAGCCTCGAACTGGGCATCAACGTCCACAACGCCGACAGCATGCGGGAACGCGCCTTCGTCCCGGCCTTCCACGGCTTCCTCGACACGATCCGCGACGGGCACCCGTCCACACCGGTCCTGGTCATCAGCCCCATCGTCTGCCCGGCCGCCGAACAGCGGCCCGGCCCCACGCTGGTGGGCCCCGACGGAATGGTCCACACCGTCGACCGTCCCGAGGAACTCGCGTTCGGCGCCCTCACGCTCGCCCGCATCCGCGCGCTGCTGAGCGAGCATGTCGAGCAGCGTCGGCGGGACGGCGACGACCGGCTGCACATCGTCGACGGGACAACGCTGTTCGGCCCCGATGACGTGGCCGACCTGCCCGACGGACTGCACCCGAACGCGGCCGGCTACGCCCGGATGGCCGAGCGTTTCCTGCCCCTGTCCTTCGGCAGGGCGGGCGCGTTCGGGTGACCGGGAGGCGGCGCAGGGGTCGACTCCCGTGCGCGATGCCGACCTTCACGTGCGGGTGCGGCACCCGGGCGACCGCACGCGACAGCGGAGCACGCGACGTTCACACGGCGACGACTGTGTTGCCGCGCAAGGAGTGTGGCCGCGCCGCGCCGCGGACGACATCGAGCACGTCCCCGGCCCGTGCGCCGTCCGCGCCCCGCCACGCGATGTGCTGGTCGGGCCGGATCAGCAGCATCGGGGCGCCGTAGCGCTCGCGCGGGAGCAGACCGGTCAGGTCGACGGTGGTGAGGGGGACGCCCCTGGCCGCGGCCTCCTCGGCGAAGGCGGCGCGGTCGGGCTCCCTGTCACCGGCCAGGAGGAGCAGCGTCAGACCGTCGCCGAGCAGGTCGTACAGGGAACGGCCGTCGGGGAGCCAGCCGTGCGGCAGCCGGGCGCCCGGGAAGGACAGGCCGTGATAGCTGCGCGGCACCAGGGGCGGGATCGTGGAGCCGTCGTCGACGACGACGGGGGACGAGGCGTAGTGCAGGCCGAGGACGAGGCCCTCGCTGTGGAACTCGCCCGCCTTGGCCTGGAGGGCGGCCGCGGTCCGCGCACGGCGGCGACCGGCCTCGGGCGTGTCCCCGAGGAGTGCGGGGTCGGCGAAGGACGGGGCGAGCAGCCTGTCCTGGGCGGCACCGCCGGCGATGATCTGCTGAGCCACCGGCCGCCGTTCGCTCTGGTAGCTGTCCAGCAGCTCCGCGCCGCCCCAGCCCTGGAGGACCGCGGCGAGTTTCCAGCCGATGTCCACCGCGTCGCCGACACACGTGTTGAAGCCGTGCCCGCCCCACGGGGGGTTCAGATGGGCGGCGTCGCCCACCAGGAAGACCCGCCCGCGCCGGTAGCGGTCGACCAGGAGCATGCGGGCGGTCCAGGGGTCGGTGGCGAGCACCTCCACGGGCCCGGGGTGCCCGGCGCCGACGAGACCGCGCACCAGCGTTTCGGGTGCCACCGGGCGGTCGGGGTCGGTCCGCTGGACGATGGCCCACCACCGGTCGTCCAGGTCGAGACGGCCCATGAGACCGGAGGCCTCGGGGCTCACCACCCAGTACTGCACCGCCCGGTCCAGGCCGACCGCCTCGCCCAGGCCCGGTGCCCGGAAGACGATGCTGAGGTTGGGCCGTTCACCGGACGAGCCGGCGTAGACCGCTCCGACGGCCTGCCGGCTGACTCCGCCGCCGCCGTCACAGCCCAGCAGATAGTCGGCCGTGAGCACGCGGACGGAGCCGTCGTCGGCGGTGACCGTGGCGTGCACGGCGTGTGCGTCCTGCTCGACGCCGGTGACCCGGTGGCCGGTCAGGCAGGTGACCGAGGGCAGTGCGGCCACCGCCGTGCGCAGGAGCCGTTCGACGACCGGCTGCGGGACCTGCTGGCCCGGCTCCGCCCAGCGCTCGTCGCGTCCGGCGTACAGCCCGAACACATTGCGGAACCGGGTCAGTTCGGTGCCGAGGAGGCCGGTGCAGAAGATGACGTCCTGGGACCAGGCCACCGGCAGCGGGGCGGCCGCGCGCAAGCGGTCGGCCAGGCCCCAGCGGCGGAAGTGCTCCATGGTGCGGATGCTGGTGGTCTTGGCCCGCGGCCGGTCGTCGTCGACGGTGGTGCGCGGTTCGACGAGCACGGTCCGGATGCCGCGGCGGCCGAGTTCGACCGCCGCGGCGAGACCGGACGGGCCGCCGCCCGCGATCAGTACCCGCGCGGTCGTCCTCGTCACGCGCCGGACCTCGCGGACGCGTCGGTGACGGGCGTACGCAGCGTCCCGAGCCGGTCGACCCCCACCTCGACGACGTCACCGGAGCGCAGCAGACGGGGCGGCGTACGGACGTAGCCGACGCCCTCCGGGGTGCCGGTGGCGATCACGTCGCCGGGATGCAGGGTCAGGGTGGCGCTGATCCGCGACAGCAGCTCGGGCACCCCGAAGATCATGTCGCGGGTGTTCCCGTCCTGCATGATCTCTCCGTTGACGCGGGTGACCAGGCGCAGCCCGTCGGCCAGGCTGCCCGCCTCGTCGGCGGTGACGACCGTGCCGATCGGGCCGCTGCGATCGGCGTTCTTGCCCAGCGTCCACTGGGCGGTGAGCTTCTGCGCGGTACGGGCGGTGAGGTCGTTGAAGACGGCGTAACCGAGGACGGCGGCCTCGGCCTCTCGCTCCCCGGCGTCGCACAGCCGGGCACCGACGACCGCCGCGACCTCGCCCTCCCAGTCCAGGCCCGGTTCGTTCGCGGGCACCGGGACCGGCACGCCGTCCACCGACAGGGAGGCCGTCCAGCGGCCGAACAGGGTGGGATGCTCCGGTGCCCGGAAGCCGCCCTCGGCCGCGTGCGCACGGTAGTTGAGACCCACGCACAGCACCCGCGCCGACGCCGGTACCGGCGGGGCGAGGGTCACCTCCGCCGACGGGACCGTGCCGTGGCGGACCGCGCGGGCCCGCTCCAGCCAGTGGGAGAGGTCCGCGTAGAAGTCGTCCACGTCCGTGAGCGGGGTCACCCGATCGTCCACGACGACACCGATCACGATCCGCCTGCGGCCGGATTCCCGGCCCGGATCCACCATGCCGACGAGCTTCATGCGTGCGTGCCTCCTGTTTCCTGCGCGGTCACCGCGGCCAGACGGATGTCGAACTCGGCCGCCAGGAACGGTCCGTCCATGCCGAACCGACGCGCCGTGTCCTCGTCGCCCGGTGCGAAGGGCGCGATGAGCGCGTCCTTGACGGCGAACGCCGCGTCGGAGCCGAGGTAGGGGTCGTCGGCGGCGAACACATGGGTGGTGAGCGGCCGGTGCCCGGCGGCCTCCACCCGCAGGTGGACATGGGCGGGGCGCATCGGGTGACGGCCGAGCGCCCGCAGCAGCTCGCCCACCGGGCCGTCGGTCGGCACCGGGTAGCTGGCGGGCTTGACCGTACGGAACCAGTAGGCGCCGTCGGGACCGGTGGTGAACAGACCGCGCAGGTTGCCGTCGGGCTGCTCGGCGTCCTGGCTGTCGTACAGACCCGTGTCGTCGGCCTGCCAGACGTCCAGCACCGCCCCGGCCAGCGGCCTGCCGTCGCAGTCGGTGATCCGGCCGTGCACCACGGCCCGCTCCCCGCGCCGCAGTTCGGGGCCCTCGGCGATCCAGGCGCCCATCGGGCGGGGCGGCGCCGGCGAGTGGAAGGGCCCCTCGACCGAGCTGGGCGTCATGGTGGCCGGGCCCGTGTGGTTGACCTCGTCCACGGCCGAGGTGAGGCCCAGCATGTCGGAGAGCAGGATGAACTCGTTGCGGCGTTCGGTGCAGGCCCGGCCCGTGCGGACCAGGAAGTCCACCGCGCGCAGCCACTCGTCCTCGGCAGGCCGGGTCTCCCGCACGAAGGCGTGCAGATGGGTCACGAGGCCGCCGATCAGCTCCCGCAGCCGCTCGTCGTCGCCCCGGACGGTGGACAGGACCTGTCGCACCAGGGCGTCCTGCTCGGGGTCGTGGGCAGAACCGGGGGTCACGGCCCCTCCCGCGGGGGCGTGTCGAGCCGTTCCGGTGGTGTCGGTCATGGGGTCGCTCCCGTGGGCGTCAGGGCGGCGTCCGGTGCCGCACAGCCGTAGGTGTGGATGCCGGGCCCGGCGTGGTGCCGGGCGCCGTCGGGCAGGACGACGTGCGCGGTGGTGCCGGGCGGCACGGTGACGCAGAGCCGGAAGCGGCCGTCCCCCGTGTGCCAGGACGAGCGGATCGGCCCGTACGGCGAGTGGTGTTCGGCGCGGGCCCGGGTCAGGCCCCCGCCGGGGCGGGGTGCCACGGTGAAGCGGCGGTAGCCCGGAGCGTCCTCGTCGGGCCTGATCCCGGCCGTGCAGCGGTGCAGGAAGGAGACGACCGCGCCCTTCGAGTAGTGGTTGAGGGAGTCGTGCGCGGTGCCGTCCGGGCCGACGCCGTCCCAGTGCTCCCAGACGGTCGTCGCGCCCCGGTCGATCATGTGGAGCCAGGACGGGGCGGTGTCCTGGAGCAGCAGCTCGTAGGCGACGTCCAGGTGTCCGGTGTCGGCGAGCACGGGCAGCAGGTCCGGGGTGGCGAGGAAGCCGGTGCCGAGATGGGTGTCCGCGGCGCGGACGAGTTCCACCAGCCGTGCGGCGGTCCGGGCCCGCAGTCCGGCCGGGACCAGGTCGAAGGCGAGCGCCCGCACATGGTGGGCCTGGGTGTCCGGGCGCAGCGAGCCGTCGGCCGCGATGAACTCCGTCCGCCAGGCGGCGCGCACCCGCTCGCTCAGGTCCCGGTAGCGGTCGGCGTCCTCGTCGCGGCCCAGGACACGGGCGATGCGCGCCGCCAGCAGGGTGGAGTGGGCGTAGTAGGCGGTGGCGACGTCCGCCTTGTCCAGGGCCGCGTAGGCCGCCAGGTCACCGACCTTCTCACCGGGCACGAGCCACTCGCCCCAGTGGAACCCGGTGTCCCACAGATACCGCTCGTGCGGCGCCGGGCGGGGGGAGCGCCGGATCCGGTCCGGGTGCCGCTCCTGGCGGGCGGCCCGTTCGACCCGGCCGAGCCAGGCGGTCATGGCCGGCCACAGCTCCTCCAGGATCCCCGGGTCGCCGTAGGCCAGGTACAGCTGCCAGGGCACGATGACCACCGCGTCGCCCCAGCCGGCCGAGCCGTTGAGATGCGCCACCGGCCCCTTGGGCCCCTCGGTGCGGCAGGCCGGTGAGATGTTCGCGACGGTGCCGTCCGGCCACTGGTCGGCGGCGACGTCGCGCAGCCACTTCGCCGAGAAGCCCGACACGTCGTAGAGGAAGGCGGCGGTCGGCACGAACAGCTGCCAGTCACCCGTCCAGCCGGCGCGTTCGCGGGTGGGGCAGTCCGTGGGGATGTCGCAGACGTTGCCGCGCAGACCCCACCGGGCGGCCTCGTGCAGCCGGTCGACCCGCTCGTCGTCGCAGTCGAACCAGCCGGTCCGCCGCAGGTCGGAGTGGACGACCACACCGCGCAGGTCGTCGGCGGTCAGCTCGCCGGGATGACCCTCGACGCGGACGTAGCGGAAGCCGTGCGTGGTGTGCCGCGGTTCGAAGGCCTCGCCGGGCCGGCCGGCCGAGACGACCCGGTCGACCTGGCCGGCCGGCAGCGGCTCGGGCAGGAACGGCATGTCCACGCGGAGGTGATCCGTCGTCACGTCGCCGTCGGGCCCCAGGGACTCGCCGTGCGTGAGGGTGAGGAGGGTGCCCGCCGGACCGAGGTCGGTCAGCCGCACCCAGCCGTTGATGTTCTGGCCGAGGTCGAAGACCTGCCGGTCGGGACGCGGGCGGGTCACCGAGACCGGGGCGAGTTCCTCGACGCGCCGCACGGGCGGGGCGGGTGAGGCGACCAGTCCGGCATGTCCGTGGTCGGCGACCTCCACCGGCGTCCACGCCGAGTCGTCGTACCCCGGCAGGTCCCAGCCGACGGGGGTGCGGCGCAGGTCGGTGAACTGTCCCGCGATCAGGTCGGCGGCCACGACCGGCCCAGCAGCCCAGCGCCAGTGCCGGTCGGTGCACACGACGGACGTGGTGCCGTCGGCGTGATCGAGGTGCAACTGCGCCAGGAAGGAGACCCGCTCGCCCCACTGGTCGTGGGCCCGGGTGACTCCGACCTGGCCGCGGAACCAGCCGTCGGAGAGCACCGCCCCCAGCGCGTTCTCGCCCTCCCGCAGCAGCGCCGTCACGTCGTACGCCTGCACCTGGAGATGTACGTCGTACTGGGTGAACCCCGGTGTCAGCTCGGCGTCCCCGACCCGCTCCCCGTTGAGGAAGACCTCGTAGAGACCCTGGGCGGTGGCGTAGAGCCGGGCCCGGCGGACCGGTGAGCCCGCGGTGAACGCGGTGCGCAGCAGAGGGGCGGGCCGGTGCCCGGCGGGCGGGACGCCGGGCCCGCCGGACATGCCGGGGCTGTCGGACACGGGTTCACCGGCCCCGTCGGACACGGGTGAACCCGGCACACCGCTTTCGCCGGGTACGACGGGCTCGATCCACCGTGCCTGCCAGTCGGCGGGATCCAGCAGGCCGGTCTCGAACCAGGTCTCCCGCGACCACGCGCTCTCGCCGAGGTCGGTCCAGACCTTGACCCGCCAGGTGACCCGCTCCCCGGAGCCGGGCGGCGGCCCCCCGTACGGCACGTGCGTGCTGTCGGCGGAGTCGACACGGCCGGAGTCCCAGCCCGTGTTCGTGCCGATGCGGTACGCGAACTGCTCGCGCGAGCCGGGCGGCAGCCACCAGGACAGCCGGGGGCGGCGGTTGCCGAGGCCCAGCGGCTGTTCCAGCTCGTCGGCACGCGGGCAGGTGGGAGCGGTGTTCATACAGGTGACCAAACGTTCGAGGAGGAGTCAGGCCGGGGCGGGAAGCCCGACGGGGCCGCAGACCTGGACGGCGAACTCCAGGGCTTCGACGAAGAGGGGTTCCGGATCGGGCAGCCCGGCCCAGAGGTGGTCCGCTTCGCCGACCAGGTGCAGGCTCACCCGGCACCCGTGGGCGCGCAGGGCCGCGGCGAGCTGTTCGCTCTGCCCGCTGGGGACGAACCGGTCGGCGGTGCCGTGGGCGAGCAGGAAGGGCGGGGCGGCGGTGGACACATGGCTCACCGGGCTCGCCGCGGCGGCGCGTTCCGCTGCCTGCGGTACGGGTGCGCCGATGAGCAGCGCCTCCCGGGAGTCCACGGCGTCCGGGGCACTCACCGCGTCGGGCCGGGACTGGCGCTGCATGGTGCGCAGGTCCGCGGGCCCGTACCAGTCGACGACCCCGGCCACGGTCACGCCCGGACCGGGCTCGCCGACGTCGCCCTCCCACTCGGGCCTGCCGTCGGTCAGTGCGAGCAGGGCCGCGAGATGCCCGCCCGCGGACTCGCCCCACAGCACGACCCGTCCGGCGTCGAGCCCCAGCTCGCCCGCGTGCGCGCGCAGCCAGCGCAGCGCGGCCTTGCCGTCGTGCAGCTGGGCCGGGAACACGGCCTCGCCGCTGAGCCGGTAGTCGAGGGAGGCGACCGCGAAGCCCGCCCGGACGAGCCGGTCGAAGGGTCCGACCCGCCACCCGGCGAAGGCCGGGCCGAACTGGTCCCGGCGTCCGATCCGCCAGCCGCCGCCGTGCAGGAAGACGACCACCGGGGCCGGGTGCTCCGGGTCGCGCGCGGGGCGGTACAGGTCGAGCAGCAGCGGCCGGAATCCGGGCGGCGAGCCGTACTCGACCCCCCGGAGCACGCGGGTGCCCGCACGCGTGGTCTGCTCCGCCGGAAGGGGGGATGCGGGAAGAGGTGGTGCGGGAAAGAGGGAAGCCGGAAGGGGGGAAGCGTTCGCGGCCATGTCAGCCGTCCAGGGGACGGAGGTCGAACCGGAACTCCTGCCGGTGCTCGCGGGCGACCCGGGCCAGCTGCTCGTGGGAGGGGATGTACGGCGGGTTCGGAAGCTCCGGCGAGTCCGTGCGGGTGCCGGCCTCCCCGAAGAACCGCTCGAAGCCGCCGCTGGACGCGCCCATGATCTTCGTGTCGTCCGCCTCGACCCGGAAGGTGTGCAGACAGCCGGCGGGCACGTAGCCGAAGTCGCCGGGCTTCAGCAGCTTCTCGTGCGTCTCGCCGTCGCCGTCCTGGATCCACACCCGGGCGCGGCCGGACAGCAGATAGAAGGTCTCGTGCACGTCGGCGTGGCTGTGGGTGGGGATCGCGTCGCCCTTGGGAGCCGCATAGGTGAAGAGGCCGAACCGGCCGCCGGTCTCGTCCTTGCTGAGCAGAACGGTGATGAGGGCGTCGAACAGGTGGGATCGCTCCCCCTCTCCGGCCTCCAGGAAGAAGGGCACCGGCTTCCCCGGCAGGGCGAGGCGCTTCGCACCGCCGCTCTGGGCGAACTCCGCAGTCATGGGGTCTCCTCGGAAATCTGATCGGCTCTGGCCGAGGCGGGCAACCCGTCGACGTGGGGCCGCGAGGACCGGGCCGTGCGGACGGGTGCCGTAAGGATGGGCCCGCCGCCGACGTCCCACCAGGCGGAATTCCATTGAATGGCATGCGGTCGAAACCTGGACGCAACGCGATTCCGGTCGCCGGGTGGGTCACACTGCACGGGTGACGAACAACGCGGGCACGTCCGGTGCCGCCGCCCGGGGAAGACGGCCGCCACAGGGCGAGCCGGTGATCGACCGTGCGTTCGCGCTGCTCACGGCCTTCTCCGAGGACCGTCGCTCGCTGACCCTCGCCGAACTCAGCCGCGTCACGGACACCCCGCCCAGTACGACGCTACGCCTGGCCCGACGGCTCGTGCACTGGGGCGCTCTGGAGCGGGACGCCGAGGGCCGTTACGTCGTCGGCCTGCGGCTGTGGGAGGTCGCCTCGCTCGCGCCGCGCGCGCACGGGCTGCGCCGGGTGGCGCTGCCGTACATGGAGGACCTGTACGAGGCGACCCACCAGCACGTCCTGCTGGCCGTACGGGACGGCACGGACGCGCTGCTCGTCGAGCGGCTGTCGGCCCACACCGCCATCGACGTGCTGTACCGGGTGGGCGGCCGGCTGCCGCTGCACTCCACGGGCGTCGGTCTGGTGCTGCTGGCGCACGCCGAACCGGACTTCCAGGACGAGATCCTCGGGCAGGCCCTGACACACGAGCCCGAGGGTGTACCGCTGTCCTCCGCCGCGCTGCGGCGTTCCCTCGCCGAGATCCGCAGCACCGGGGTGGCCGTCGTGAACCGAGCGGAGCCCGTCCCGCTGCACGCCGTGGCGGCACCCGTGCGCGGCGCCGACGGCGAGGTCGTCGCGGCGCTGTCGGTCGTCGTGCCGGCCGGCCACGCGGAGCCCCGCGTGCTCGCCCCGGCCCTGCGTGCCACGGCCCGGGCCCTGTCCCGCAGCCTCGGCGCGGTCACGGCCCCGCCGGCTCCGGCGCCGGGCAGCCTCCGCCGACGGCGGTGAAGCCGTCGGCGGACCCGTGGGCGGTTCCGTGCGTGAATCCCCGCGAGGCGCCGCCGTCGCCCCCCGCCCGGGGACTCGGCGGGGGGCGACGGCGGCGGTGCGGCTCGGTCAGGCGGCGGCGGGGGCCGCGTCGCTCTCCGGATCCCGCAGCGCAGGGATGAACAGGGACACCGCCAGCGCCGCCAGCAGGATCAGCGCTCCGGTCCAGAAGACCCAGGTGTAGCCGCCGTCCAGGTAGAACGCGGTGCCCTTGAGGACCGTGCTGTGCGCGGCGAGGACGGCGAAGCACACGGCGGGGACGACCGTGCCGAAGAAGTTGAAGAGCATCTGCATCAGGCCGCTGCCCTGCCCCTGCTCCTCCACCGAGACCACGCCGAGGACCAGCACGGGAGCGATGGAGACGATGAGGCCGGTGCCGAGGTTGGCCAGACACGCCGTCAGGACGAGCTCGGTGGCATCGGCGTGGAAGAGGCCCATCAGCCCGTATCCCGCCGCGCCCAGCCCCAGCCCGATCCCCCACAGCAGGCGGGCGTCGGCCTTGCGCAGCAGGCGGCCGGCGGCGAATCCGGTGCCCAGCATGACCAGATTCCAGGTCAGGCCGATCCGCGCGTTGTGCGTGCTGGTCCAGCCGAGGCCGTCGGAGACCCCGGGGATCGCGGGGTAGAGGGCCAGCAGGATGCCCATCGAGGCCATGGCCAGCGCGGTGGCCTGGCCCACGGCCGCGGCGCTGACGGTCAGCGCGACCGGCCGCCGGCCGAGCACGCGCAGATCGAGGATCGGATGGGCGCTGCCGCGCTCGACGAGGACGAAGGCCACGAGCGCCAGCAGTCCGCCGGCCGTCCAGCCGAGGGTCGCACCGCTCGTCCAGCCCCGGCTCCCTCCCTGGCCGACCGCGTACACCACGGCCGTCAGGCCACCGCCGAGCAGCGTTCCGCCGAGCCAGTCGAAACCGTTCTGGAAGTCGTGCCGCGGGGTCTCGGGCACCAGCAGGGCCACCAGCACGAACGCCACCGCGGTCGCCCCGGCGATGAACCACAACGCCGCCCGGTAACCCCCGGCGTCGATCAGCCAACCGGCGAGCAACGGCCCCACCACGCCCACCAGACCCATGCTGCCGCCGAGGATCGCGCTGGCCTGCTTCACCATCCGGGCGGGGAAGAGATCCCGCACGGCGGGGAAGGACAGGGCGGCGAACGGGGCGTAACAAGCGGCGATGCCCCGGCCGACCAGCAGCAGCCAGAAGCTGCCCGCCATGGCCGCGATGATGTCGCCGACGACCCCGAGACCGATCATGGCGAGCATGATCCGGCGCCTTCCGTACCGGTCACCCGCCTTGATGACGAACGGGATGAGCAGGGTCGAGACCATGGTGACGATCAACGAGAACCAGGCGACCTGGGTGGTGTGGAAGCGTTGCGCGATGTCGGCCGTCGTGTTGGCCGTGACGATGCCGGCGACGGCCAGCAGCTGCGTCGGCCAGATCAGGGCCACCAGCAAGGCCACCAGGCGGCGGTTCCAGCGTTCGGAGGTCCGGGCGGACGATGCCGTGAGCGAGGGGCTTGCAGACGTCGACGTCACGCAGCCGCTCCTTTCGCGAGCCGGGCGGGAAGGTCGGAACGCTCGGGAGCGGCATGTCCGACACGGGGCGGTCGGCCCCCCACGAGGCGTGCGGCAAGAATGAGCGTCCGCCGCCATGTCCACCAGGCAGATTTCCATTGAACGGCACGCGACCGAAACGTGGCCGCAACGCGGGATCGACGACCGGGCGGGGTCCGTCCGGTCCGGCGCCGACCGCCGTCCGTCCTCCTTCCGCCCGCTTACCGTCCCCACCCGCGGCCGCGTTGCGGACGGAAGCTGTCCGCAAGTCCCGCTACGTTGCGTACATGACGAAGACGACGTACCCGGCGGGCCCCGTGCTCGGCGCTCGTGCCCTCAACCGCGCCACCCTCGAACGGCAGTTGCTGTTGCGGCCGGCGTCGATGTCCGCCGGGGCCGCGGTGGAGCATCTGCTCGGGCTCCAGGCGCAGAACGTGAAGCCGCCGTACTACGCGCTGGCCGCCCGTCTCGACGGCTTCGTCCCCGAGGAGCTGTCGACGCTGATGGCCGGCCGCGAGGCCGTCCGCATCGTCAGCATGCGTTCCACCATCCACACCCACACCGCCGACGACTGTCTGACGCTGCGGCCGTTCGTCCAGCCCGCCCGCGACCGTGAGCTGACGTACTTCCGCAAGGGCCTGACCGGAGTCGACCTCGACCGGCTCGCCGTCCTCGCCCGCGACCTCGTCGAGGCCGAGCCGCGCACCATGAAGCAGCTGCGCGAGGCGCTCTCCGGCGAGTGGCCGGACGCAGACCCCCAGTCCCTCGCCGTCGCCGCCCGCTGCCGGCTGCCCCTCGTCCAGGTCACCCCGCGGGGACTGTGGGGCAGGAGCGGGCAGGTCGCGCTCACCACCGCCGAGCACTGGCTGGGCCGGCCCGCGCAGAGCGCCCCGACGGCGGACTCCGTGGTCCTGCGCTATCTGGCCGCCTTCGGCCCGGCCTCCGTCAAGGACATGCAGACCTGGGCCGGCCTGACCCGGCTGCGCGACGCCTTCGAACGCCTGCGCCCGGACCTCCTCACCTTCCGCGACGAGCACGGCGTCGAGCTCTTCGACCTCCCCGACGCCCCCCGTCCCGACCCGCACACCCCGGCCCCGCCCCGCTTCCTCCCCGAGTTCGACAACCTCCTCCTCTCCCACGCCGACCGCACCCGGGTCGTCCCGGCCGAGTACCGGGGCCGCTCCTGGCAGGGCAACCAGGCGTACTGCACCCTCCTCGTCGACGGCTTCCTGGCGGGTGTGTGGAAGCTGGAGGAGGACGCCCTGGTCGTCGAGCCCTTCGGCACCCTCACCGAGGCCCAGCGGCAGGAGGTGGCCGCCGAGGGCGAGCGGATACTGGCCGCCGTGCACCCGGGGCAGCCCCACGACATCCGGTTCGGCACCGTCGTACGGTCGTGACCACCGTGCTCCGGCGGCGGTACAGGCCGGCAGACGAGAAGCCCCCACCGGCGACCGGTGAGGGCTTGGTTCTTGGATAGGGGGCGCTGCGGGCCGCTCGTGGAGGCTCGCAGCGCCCCCCGGTCTTTCCCTGAGGGGTACTCAGGAGAGCTCGGGGACTGCTACGCGGTCACCGGTCAGGAGCTGACCGGCTAGGAGTTGACCTGCGTCGTCACCAGGCTGGAGAAGGTGGTCAGCCGGGTGTACACACCCGGGTAGCCGGCCTCCGCGCAGCCCTCGCCCCAAGAAGTGATCCCTGCCAGGACGCCCCCGATGAGCAGGGGACCGCCGCTGTCGCCCTGGCAGGTGTCTACGCCGCCGGATGTGTATCCGGCGCAAACCATGTCGGTCGCGACGAAGTCGGAACCGTAGGAGCTCTTGCAGCTGGAGTCGGACACGATCGGGACGGTCGCGGTCCGCAGCTGGTTGGAGGAGCTGCCGTTCTCCGAGGTGGTGCCCCAGCCGATGATGCGGGCGGTGGTGCCGGCCGCGTACACGCCGGTCTGGGACGAGGAGACGTACGACGCCGTGGTGTACGGCATCGACGTCGACAGGGTCAGGACGGCCACGTCGTCACCGTTCGTGGCGTCCGTGTAGCTCGGGTTGATCCAGATCTTGCTGACCCGGCTGACCGTGCCGTTGGTGCCGTTGAGGTAGGTGCGCCCACCGACGACGCGCACACTGCTCGTGGTCTCGCCGACCATACAGTGGGCGGCCGTGACCACCTTGGTCGCCGAGACGAGGGTGCCGCCGCAGAACTGGTTCTGCGAGGCGTCCGTGATCTGCATCATGAACGGGTACGTCGTGGTCGTGGTGGTCGTGCCGCCGACGATCGGCTGCGGCGCTGCGACAGCGGTGGGGGCGCTGAGCAGTGCGGTCGTCGCCGCGGCGGCGGTCGCCGCGAGGACGGCGGCGGTCTTCTTGAACCGGTTGAGCCCGAACATGGATCTCCTCGGTGGGGGATTGCCGGTGGGGGGTCGCGCGGGTGTGGGGGGTTACACGGGGGTCGCGGGACCGACCCCCGTATGCCCGGGCGAGCGGCACGTCCCTTAAGCTAGAACCCGGCACCCGTTTCCCCCAATGAGGGAACCCCCTAAGGGAGTTGGGGCAGGGAAAACCCTCGGTCGGCTCAGGGAAGCCACAGTCGCCGCCGAGGGGGCGCTCAGAGAACCCGCGTCGCGGGGCCCGGCACCCGTCGAGGGTGGGGTGCCCCTGAGGGGCAGTTAACCCGCGGATTCCTCACTTCGCGTGACGCCCCGCCGCCAGTCGGACGATGTCCACCCGCGAACGGATCCCCAGCTTGCGGTAGACCCGGGTCAGGGTCGCCTCGACCGTCTTGACGCTGATGAACAGACGCGCGGCGATCTCCCGGTTGGTGGCGCCCTCCATGACGAGCGCGGCGACCTGACGCTCCATCGAGGCGAGCCCCTCCAGCGCGTCGGACGGGGGAGCCGTCCGCGGGGGCACGGCGACCGTCTCGGGCGCGGCCGCCGCGATCGCCGCGTCCACCTGGCGCAGCCAGGGCAGTGCCCGGCACCGCCGGAACAGCCGGGCCGCCTCGTCGTACGACGTCGGGCCCGGCCGCCCGGTGCGCAGCATGGCCAACGCGAACGCCGCCCGCGCCTCCTCCAGGCCGTACCCCAGCTTGGCCAGCCGGTCCTGAACGGACGTCAGCCGGGACAGCGCCGCCTCGTGGTCGCCGCGGGCCGCCCGCACCAGCGCCTCCGCCCGGTCCAGCACGGCCAGCACGCTCTCCCGGCCCAGCCGGAGCGCGTGCTCGCGCGTCACGTCGATGACGTCCTGTGCCTCGCCCGGCTCACCGACCCGCACCAGCGCCTCGGCGAGGTCGCCCTGCCAGCGGCCCCGGGCGGGGTCGGTGATGCCCAGTCCCTGTTCCAGCTCCCGCACCCGGCGCAGCGAGCCGACCGCGCCCGCCGCGTCCCCGGCCACCAACTGGGCGTGGCCCAGCGCGGCCAGCGCGCGCGAGACGTACATCTGGTCGCCGTCCTCCTCGGCCTTCCCCGCCGCCTCCCGGGCCAGTGCCAGCGCCCGGTCGACGTCACCGCCGGAGGCCTCGGCGAGGGAGGCCAGCATCGCGGAGGCGCCCAGGCCGATGCCGGAGTCCCGGGCCAGCCGGAGGCTCTCGCGCGCCAGGTCGAGGGCGCGCCCGCAGTGTCCGGAGCGCAGTTCGGTCTCGGCGAGGAAGCGCTGGAAGTGCACCTCGCTCTCGACCATGCCGCGCCGGCGGACCTCGCGCAGCAGCGCGGTGATGGTCGACCGGGCCTCGGGGAGCTGATCGCTCATCAGCAGCCAGCGGAACCGGGCCGCCCCGGCGCCGTTGTGATGGCACGCCACGTAGGGGTCCTGGGGTTCCCGCAGGGCCCGCTTGATGGTGGTGGGGGCGTTCGGGTGGCCCATCAGGGTCTCGGTCGAGGCCTGGAAGGAGAGCGCCATCAGTTCGGTGCGCCGGTCGTCCCCGCGGGCCGCCAGGTCGGCCGTGTGCGCGGCCTCCTCGCGGGCCTCGGCGAAGTCGCCCTCCACGATCAGCTTGCGCCAGGCCAGCCGGTAGTGGACCAGGGCGAGCAGCCGCGGGTCGTCGCCTGCGTCGGCGAGGGCCTGCGGGAAGACGGCGTCGACCTCGCCCAGGGACTGCCCGGCGGCCTCGATCACCACCTCCCAGGCCCGGATCCGCTCGGCGGGCACGGTGGCCCGGGTCAGCACCTCGCGCGCGATGTCCCGGGCGAGGTCCACCTCGCCGGCGGTGATCGCGTCCTCGGCGGCCTGGAGCCGCCGCTCGTCCGGGGCGGGGGCGCCGTCCGGCGGGGTGTGCCGGGCGGCCAGCAGCCCGAGGGAGGCGGCGACCGAGGGGGCGCCCCGGTCGCGGGCGAGCGCGGCGGCCTCGGCGAGCCGGGCGGCGACCTCCGGGTCGGTGCCGGTGGTGGCCAGGGCGAGGTTGCGGGCCCGCTCGATCGGATCGGAGGCGGCGGTGGACAGCGCGGCGTGCGCGGCCCGGCGCTCCTGGGCGGGCGCCTCCGCGTACAGCGCGGCCGAGATCAGTGGATGCGCGAAGCGTACGGCCGGCCCCTCGGGCTCCGTCGCCAGCAGCCCGAGGGCCGCCGCCTGCGCGGTCTCCGCCTCGGCGTTCTCGCGGCCGGCCGCGTGCAGCAGGGCCAGCGTGGGGCGGGCGCCGGCGCTGGCCACGAGCAGGGTGCGGCGGGCCTCGTCGGACAGCATGTCGAGGCGGCTGAGGACCAGGGCGCGCAGCGAGGTCGGCACCGGCAGGGGCTCGCCGGGCCGGGGCGGCGTCGGGCTCTCGCCGAGGGCGCGGCCCAGTTCCAGGGCGAAGAGCGGGTTGCCGCCGCTGGTGCGGTGGATCTCCCGCATCGTCGAGCGGGGCAGGTCGGTGTAGCCGCGGTGGTCGAGCAGCGCGGAGACCTGGGCGCGGGAGAGGGGGTTGAGCCGGACGGCGAGGGTGTCGGGCGGGGACGCGCGTAGATGACGGTCGTACTCCTGCTCCTCCGTCCGCACCGCGCACAGCAGCTGGACGGGGGTGTCGCCGAGGCGGCGGGCGGCGAAGCCGAGGAGTTCGGCGCTGGCCGAGTCCAGCCACTGGAGGTCGTCGGCGACGAGCAGGACGGGACCCGCGGCGGCGAGCGCGCGCAGGGCCGACAGCACGGCCAGGCGCAGGGCGAGGCCGTCGCGTTGCAGAGTCGATTCGCCTCGGCCGGTGAGCGCCGACTCCAGGGCCGTGCGCTGGGCGACGGGCAGCTTGTCCGAGATCTCGTCCAGCACGAGGCCGAAGAGGTCGGCCAGAGCCAGGAAGGGGAGATGGGATTCGGACTCGGTCGCCGAGCAGCGCAGGACGGTGCGGGCCGCCTCGCCGTAATCCGCGGCCAATGCCCGCAGCACGGTCGACTTTCCTATTCCGGCCGGGCCGTGCAGCAGCACACTGCCGCCCCGCGTCAGCTGGTCACGGGCGGCCGTGAACAGCTCGTCCCTGCCGATGACCAGGTCGGGGCGGCATCTGGCAGGCTCCTTGAAGTCCCGTCGCACGGTCACCGCTCCCCTCCGAGTGTCGTGTCCGGGCCAAATTCTAGGCAACGTCCCTTTGAAATTCGGAGACACGGCGTGGTGAGGCATATAACAACTCGACGCATAGGGAAATTCATGGAGACGG
Organism: Streptomyces sp. NBC_00080; assembly: GCF_045041255.1. Taxonomy (NCBI): domain Bacteria; kingdom Bacillati; phylum Actinomycetota; class Actinomycetes; order Kitasatosporales; family Streptomycetaceae; genus Streptomyces; species Streptomyces sp. NBC_00080. The sequence continues at coordinate 2,193,522 of NZ_CP108235.1, read as the reverse complement.
TGAATGAATGGTCTCTTGTCGTGAGGGGCCTCCCTGGCTTGATGTGATCCCTGCTCCCACGCATCTTGCACCGCCCGCGCTACGGGCATGTTGCGCGCCCCGCGATCAGGGCAGCAGGCCCGCCCTCCGGGCCGCGACCACCGCCTCTCCCCGGGTGCGCGCGCCCAGCCTGCGCATCGCCGACCTCAGATAGCCCTTGACCGTCTCCGGGCGCAGCCCCAGCCGCTCGGCCGCCGCCGCGTTCGTCGCCCCCGCAGCCACCCACGCCAGCACGTCCAGCTCGCGCGGGGCCAGGGCGACCGACTGCCCCGCACGCCGCTCCGCCGGCCTCGACGCCAGCAGCCCGCAGACCTGGAGGAGCTCGGCGCGCAGGGCCGGATCGGCGATCCGCGGCGCCAGGGCGCGCAGGGCCGTGTGCGCCTCGCGCACCTGCTCCCAGCCGGCCCCCGCCCCGGCGCCGGGACCGGTGTCCGCACCGGGCCCCGTGCCCGCGATGCCCGGCCGGGCCGCCGTCAGCAGGTCCCGCGCCTCGTCCCCGACCACCAGCGCCTGCTCCACGTCCCGCGCCGCCTGCACGGCCGCGGTCAGCGTGCGGTCGCCCAGCGGCTGGGCCGTGCGCAGGGCGCCGTACAGCACCCCGCGCACCCGGCGCCGTACGACCACCGGGATCGCCAGCACCGAGCGCAGGCCCTCCTCCGCGACGGCCGCGTCGTACTCGTGACTGATCTGCCGGGAGAGGGAGTAGTCGGTCACCGCGCACGGGCGGGCCAGCGCCACCGCCTTGCCGCCGAGACCGTTTCCGGAGGTCACCGCCAGTCCGCGCAGCGCGAGACCGGCCGCGCCGCTGAACTCGCTGATCCGCATCCGCTGCCGCCCCGGCTCCACCAGGCCGCCGAAGGCGACCGGCAGCCCCGTCGCCCGCCGCAGCCGCGCCAGCGCACCGCGGATCTCCACCGTTCCGGCCGCGTCTGCCGCCACGTTCTCGCCCTTTCCGCGCGGCGTGGTGCCGCACACCCCCGTCCGGGGGTAGTGAGACCTGCATCACGGATTACACGATGGCAGAGAGCCGCCCGGCAATGGTCCGGCACCACGGGAGTGAGCCGCAGGGGCCGAGAGCGCCCCGGAGGCGCAGGACCGAGCAAGCCAAGAAAGCACGGAGGACAGATGACGACGGCGACGGAGCGTTTCCGCAGGGCCCGCGACTTCCTGCTGGAACACCGCGAGGACTACACAACCGCTTACGAGCGTTTCGAGTGGCCCCGCCCGGAGCACTTCAACTGGGCCCTCGACTGGTTCGACGTCATCGCCGACGGCAACGGACGCACCGCCCTGCACATCGTGGAAGAAGACGGTTCCGAAACCCGTCTCAGCTTCGCCGAACTGTCGGAGCGCTCCGACCGGCTCGCGAACTGGCTGCGCGGGCGGGGCGTCGCCGCCGAGGACCGCATCCTCGTCATGCTCGGCAACCAGGCCGAACTCTGGGAGACCGCGCTGGCCGCGATGAAGCTGCGGGCCGTCGTCGTCCCGGCCACTCCGCTGCTCGGCCCCGCCGACCTCACCGACCGCGTGGAACGCGGCCGCATCCGGCACGTCCTCGTCCGCACCGAGGACACCGGCAAGTTCGACGAGGTCCCCGGCGACTACCGGCGCATCGCGGTCGGTGGCGCACCCGAGGGCTGGCAGCGGTTCGAGGACGCCTGCTCGGCCCCGGCCGGCTTCACGCCCGACGGCCCCACCCTCGCCGACGACCCGCTGATGCTCTACTTCACCTCCGGTACGACCGCCCGTCCCAAGCTGGTGGAACACACCCACACGTCGTATCCGATCGGGCATCTGTCGACGATGTACTGGATCGGGCTCCGGCCCGGCGACGTGCACCTCAACATCTCCTCGCCCGGCTGGGCCAAGCACGCCTGGTCCAACCTCTTCGCCCCCTGGAACGCCGAAGCAACCGTTTTCATCCACAACTACACCCGCTTCGACCCGGCCCGGCTGATGACCGAGATGGACCGGGCCGGGGTCACGACGTTCTGCGCCCCGCCCACCGTCTGGCGCATGCTCATCCAGGCCGACCTGACCCAGCTGGAGACCCCGCCCCGCGAGGCGGTGGCCGCGGGCGAACCGCTCAATCCCGAGGTCATCGAGCAGGTGCGGCGCACCTGGGGGGTGACCGTCCGGGACGGTTTCGGGCAGACCGAGACGGCCGTGCAGATCGCCAACAGTCCCGGACAGGACCTGAAGACCGGCTCGATGGGCCGGCCGAGCCCCGGCTACCGGGTGGACCTCCTCGACCCGGTGTCGGGCGCGCCGGGTGCGCAGGAGGGCGAGATCGCGCTGGACCTGGCGGCCCGGCCGGTCGGCCTGATGACCGGTTACCACGGCGACCCCGACCGCACGGCGGAGGTGATGGCCGGCGGTTACTACCGCACCGGCGACATCGGCAGCCGCGACGAGAACGGTTACCTCACCTACGTCGGCCGGTCCGACGACGTCTTCAAGGCCTCCGACTACAAGATCAGTCCCTTCGAGCTGGAGAGCGCGCTGCTGGAGCACGAGGCGGTCGCCGAGGCGGCCGTCGTCCCCGCCCCGGACGAGCTGCGCCTCGCCGTGCCCAAGGCCTACGTCGTGCTCGCCGAGGGCTGGGAGCCCGGCCCCGACACCGCGAAGGTGCTGTTCGAGCACTCCCGCGAGGTCCTCGCCCCGTACAAGCGCGTCCGCCGCCTGGAGTTCGCCCCGCTGCCCAAGACGGTGAGCGGCAAGATCCGCCGCATCGAACTGCGGGAGGCGACCGAGGCGGGCTCGCCGGACGAGTACCGCGAGGAGGACTTCCGGTGAGCGAGGAGTCGTACGCACGGGGCAAGGCCGTTTCGTACGCGCACGGGACGAGCGCGACCGCGCTGCTCGGGGACACCATCGGCGACAACCTGGACCGGACGGCGGAGCGCTGGCCGGACCGCGAGGCGCTGGTCGACGTGCCGTCCGGGCGACGCTGGACGTACCGTCGATTCGTCGAGGACGTCGACCGGCTGGCGTACGCGCTGCTCGCGAGCGGGGTCGCCAAGGGCGACCGGGTGGGCATCTGGGCGGTCAACTGCGCGGAGTGGGTGCTCGTCCAGTACGCCACCGCCCGGATCGGCGCGATCATGGTGAACATCAACCCGGCGTACCGCACGCACGAGGTCGAGTACGTCCTCCGCCAGGCCGGGATCTCCGTGCTGTTCGCCTCGATCGGCCACCGGACGAGCGACTACCGGGCGATGGTCGAGCAGGTACGCGGCAAATGCCCGCAACTGCGGGAGACCGTTTACATCGGGGATCCGAGTTGGGACGCCTTGCTGCGGCGCGGAACACCCGACCTCGACGGGGCCTTCCGCACCCGCGGAAACGAGTTGTCCTGCGACGACCCCGTCAACATCCAGTACACCTCGGGCACTACGGGCTTCCCCAAGGGAGCCACCCTCTCCCACCACAACATTCTCAACAACGGTCACTTCGTGGGCGAGTCGATCGCCTACAGCGAGCAGGACCGGATCTGCATCCCGGTGCCCTTCTACCACTGCTTCGGCATGGTGATGGGAAACCTGGCGGCCACCTCGCACGGCGCCTGCATCGTCGTCCCGGCCCCGTCCTTCGACCCGAAGGCCACGCTGGAGGCGGTCCAGCGGGAGCGCTGCACCTCCCTGTACGGCGTGCCGACCATGTTCATCGCGGAGTTGAACCTGCCCGACTTCGCGACCTACGACCTCTCCTCCCTGCGCACCGGCATCATGGCTGGCTCGCCCTGCCCGGTCGAGGTGATGAAACGGGTGGTCGCCGAGATGAACATGGCCCAGGTGTCGATCTGTTACGGCATGACCGAGACCTCGCCCGTCTCCACCCAGACCCGCCGGGAGGACGACTTGGAGCACCGCACCGGCACCGTGGGAAGAGTCCTGCCGCACATCGAGGTGAAGGTCGTGGACCCGGTGGACGGCGTGACCCGACCGCGCGGCGTCGCGGGCGAGCTGTGCACTCGCGGCTACAGCGTGATGCTCGGTTACTGGAACGAGCCCGAGAAGACCGCCGAGTCCATCGACGCGGGACGCTGGATGCACACCGGGGACCTGGCGGTGATGCGTGAAGACGGTTACGTCGAGATCGTCGGCCGGATCAAGGACATGATCATCCGGGGCGGGGAGAACATCTACCCGCGCGAGATCGAGGAGTTCCTCTACGGCCACCCGGGGATCCGGGACGTGCAGGTCGTCGGCGTCCCGCACGAGAAGTACGGCGAGGAGGTCCTCGCCTGTGTGATCCCGGCCGACGCGGCGGACCCGCTGTCGCTGGAGGAGTTGCGCGCCTACTGCGAGGGCCGGCTGGCGCACTACAAGATCCCGAGCAGGCTGCGGATCATGGAGGCCTTCCCGATGACCGTCTCGGGGAAGGTGCGGAAGATCGAGCTGCGCGAAGGGTACGGCCTCTAGCGCGGTTTCCGTGCTTCGGGCTGTCCGGGCTGTCCGGGCTGTCCGGGCTGCTCGGACAGCCCGGGTTCGGGTTTCTCGGGTTGTCCGGGTTCCTCACGGCGATGGCCGTCGCCTCAGGCGTTCCCGGCGTCGAGGGCGTCGGCCATCGCGTTGACCGGCTGCGGGGTGCCCGTCAGGTCCAGCACGAAGAGCGGTACGCGCAATTGGTCGGCGCGGGCGCGGGCCTCCTCGGCGTATCCGGCGAGGGAGAAGTAGACGCAGTCCGCGGATTCCGTCATGGCCGTCAGCCACAGACATTCCACGTCCCGCAGTGAGGCCGGGCGCACGCTGGGGTCCACCTGGGCCACGAGCCCGCGGGCGGCGAGGCCGATGCCGGAGGTGGGCCGCTGATCGGCCCGCCGGATGTCCCCGTGCCCGAGCCAGTTCAGATAGAGCGCGGCGGCCGTGACCGCGTCGCGGGCGGTACGGATGGCGACGGGTCGAAAGGCACGCCGTTGTGCTGCCGGTGCCGGTGCCGGTGCCGGTGCCGGTGCCGGTGCCGGTGTTGGTGCAGGTGGGGATGGCGGCGGCGGTGTCGGCGTCGACGTCGGGGCGGTTGTTCCGGTCCCTGGCCCCCGCCCGGTCCCTGGCTCGGGCCCTGGTGGCTCCGGCTCGGGGGCCAGGTCGGTCACCGGGATCCTTATCACCGCTCCGCAGGCGCAGCCCAGTTCAGGGTGCGGCCACTGGTGTCGGCGGTGACAGGCGCGGCAGCGCAGGGCGACCCACTCGTCGTCCCACGCCCGGTGCACGACGGTCGTCGGCGCCGTCCGCCGGTCGAGCACGGGCGTGACGGGAGCACCGCACGCGCACGGGTAGCAGGGCGCGGTGTAGAGGCGCTCGCGCCGACAGGCCGGGCAGCGCACCGGCACGCTCTCGGGCATGGCCCCATCGTCCTCCTCCGGCCCCCGCTTGTCCGTCTCTTGACGACCTTCGCGTGCCCACTTACATTACTTCCAGATAGTAGAAAATAGTTTCCGCATCACGGAAGTATGCGGAACGCTGTACACCGATGGAAGGGCTCACCGCGGGGCGCGACGGGAGAGCGAATCCGACAGCTAGAGCAGCTGAAGCAGTCGAAGCAGGAGTAGCCCATGGCTCGTATGACCGCTGCCCGCGCGGCAGTCGAGATCCTCAAGCGCGAGGGCGTCACCAGCGCGTTCGGTGTTCCCGGCGCGGCGATCAACCCCTTCTACGCGGCGCTCGAGGCTTCCGGCGGGATCAACCACACCCTCGCCCGCCATGTCGAGGGTGCCTCGCACATGGCCGAGGGCTACACCCGTACCCACCCGGGCAACATCGGGGTCTGTGTCGGTACCTCCGGCCCGGCCGGCACCGACATGATCACCGGGCTGTACTCCGCCATCGGCGACTCCGTCCCGATCCTGTGCATCACGGGTCAGGCCCCGACCGCCGTGATCCACAAGGAGGACTTCCAGGCGGTCGACATCGCGTCCATCGCCAAGCCGGTGACCAAGATGGCGGTCACCGTCCTGGAGGCGGCCCAGGTGCCGGGCGTCTTCCAGCAGGCCTTCCATCTCATGCGCTCCGGCAGGCCGGGCCCGGTCCTGATCGACCTGCCGGTCGACGTCCAGCAGACGGAGATCGAGTTCGACGTGGACACGTACGAGCCGCTGCCCGTCTACAAGCCGGCCGCGACCCGGGCGCAGATCGCGAAGGCGCTCTCGATGCTGAACGCCTCCGAGCGTCCGCTGATCGTCGCGGGCGGCGGTGTCATCACCGCCGACGCCGCCGAACTCCTCCTGGAATTCGCCGAGTTGACCGGCACCCCGGTCATCCCGACCCTGATGGGCTGGGGTGCGATCCCCGACGACCACGAGCTGAACGCCGGCATGGTCGGCCTCCAGACCTCGCACCGCTACGGCAACGCGACCTTCCTGGAATCCGACTTCGTCCTCGGTATCGGCAACCGCTGGGCCAACCGGCACACCGGCCGCATCGACGTCTACACGGCCGGCCGCACCTTCGTCCACGTCGACGTCGAGCCCACCCAGATCGGCAAGATCTTCGCTCCGGACTACGGGATCGCCTCGGACGCGAAGGCGGCTCTGGAGCTCTTCGTCGAGGCGGCGAGGGAGTCCAGGGCGGCGGGCACGCTTCCCGACCGTTCCGCGTGGGCGGCCGCCGCGCAGGAGAGGAAGGCGACGCTCCAGCGCCGTACGCACTTCGACGACATCCCGATCAAACCGCAGCGCGTCTACGAGGAGATGAACAAGGCCTTCGGCCCGGAGACCCGGTACGTCACCACCATCGGACTCTCACAGATCGCCGGCGCCCAGATGCTGCACGTCTACCGGCCGCGCCACTGGATCAACTGCGGCCAGGCGGGGCCCCTCGGCTGGACGATCCCGGCGGCACTGGGCGTGGCGAAGGCGGACCCGCAGGCGCAGGTCGTGGCCCTCTCCGGGGACTACGACTTCCAGTTCATGATCGAGGAGCTGGCGGTCGGCGCGCAGCACAAGATCCCTTACGTCCATGTCCTCGTCAACAACTCCTACCTGGGGCTGATCCGGCAGGCGCAGCGGGCGTTCGACATCGACTTCCAGGTCAATCTGGAGTTCGAGAACATCAACTCGCCCGAACTGGGCGTGTACGGCGTCGACCACGTCAAGGTCGCCGAGGGCCTCGGCTGCAAGGCGATCCGGGTGACGGACCCCGCCGAGTTGGGGGCCGCCTTCGAGCAGGCCAAGAAGCTGGCCGCCGAGTTCCAGGTGCCGGTCGTCGTGGAGGCGATCCTGGAACGCGTCACCAACATCTCGATGAGCGGCACCAACGACATCGGCAACGTGGTGGAGTTCGAGGAACTCGCCACCGAGCCGGGGCACGCGCCGACGTCGATCAGGACGCTGAAGGTCTGAACTGAAGGTCTGAAGCTGAAGGTCTGAGGCAGCGGCTCGACGTCGCGCAGGGGCGGTCCATCCGTGGGATGGGCCGCCCTTTCCGCGTTTTCCGTATGCGTTTTCCGAGAACCGTTGCCGTGCACAACTCCGGTAGGCGTTTCCTGAAACCCGTTTCCCGAGCCCCTTTCCCGAGCCCGTCCTCCGGGGTTCAGTCCGAGCCGCCCCCGCCGCAGCTGTACATCACCCCGCCCGTGCCACCGCCGCGCGGTGCGCGCCGGTGGAACCCTTTGTCCGCCACCTCGGCCCGGGCGATCAGACCCGCCCGCAGGGCGAAGCGCGCCGCCAGGACGCTCAGGGCGGGCTCGCCGTACAGGGCCACCGCCATCAGGACGTCGGCCTCCGACAGCCCTTTCCTGCCCGCCGGCAGAGGATGCCCTTCCCGCAGGGCGCGCAGAGCCCGTCGAGCGGCGCGGGTCCGGCGCGCCGGAAGGGACCGCAGCATCCCGGCCGCCACCAGCCCGGCCCGCAGTCCGGACAGCGCCTCCCGCACCTCGAGCCGGGCCTCCAACTCCGCGAAACTCGCGGGCCGTGGGAGCGCCGCGTAGACCGCCTCGGGCAGGGCGTCGAGAGCAGACAGGGCGTCCAGGGCGCCCTGGGCGGGCCGACCGCCTCCCGTGTCCCCGGCCGACGGGGCCCCTGTCGCCCCTGCCGCCCCTGCCGCCCCTGCCGTTCCCGGCGCCCTCGTCGCCCGGATCCTGCCCGGCCGGCCCGCGTCGACCAGTCCCCTCAGCTGAAGGGCGAGCGCGGCCAACGTCATCGCGGCCCGCGGACCGCCCCGCAACAGTGCGACCTCGTAAGGCTCCAGCCGGACCGATGTGCCACCGCTCATGTCCTCACCCCCGGAACGAGGCCCGCCGCCCCCGTGTCGGCGGGCCCCGCGTGACCACAATGTGCCCTTTCCCAGGGGTGGTTGAAGCCTCCTGAACAGACTTCAGAGGTTGATTTGAGGTTGGCCGGCGGGCCGGTCTACTCCTCGTGCTCCTCCGACAGCCCCGGCCAGTCGTCGGGGCCGCCGCCCTGCCACTCGATGAGGTCGCTCTCCTCCACCTCGATCCGGTCCAGGTCGGCCAGGCGGAGGATCTCGATCACGTCGTCGAGATGGGAGGCGACCCCGAGCACGGTGTCACCCGAGGTGACCCGCCGGGACCCGTCCAGCGCCGGAGGGTGGACCACGATGTGCGGATACGGCGTCGTATTGTCCATATTCATATACATATTCTTCACCCAGGTCGACGCCCTTCCACAGGGCAACGCGCAGAGCTCCCCCGTCGGTCCTGCTGACGGGGGAGCTCCGGTGCACGCATGGCCGTCCGACGGCGCGAGGCTGGGCGCGACAGGACGTTCGCGCCGCCGGACGGAGCTTTCGGAAGTGAGGAACGGGGAGCGAGGGGTGGGGGGTGTGGTGTGGTCGAGGTGGGGGGCAGGGACCGCGGCGGGTTGCGACGGAGCCGGGAGCTGGCTTCCCTCAGGTCGAGAAGCGGGCCCCGTTCCTTCACCACCGCACTGGCTCGCACGCCGCCGCGGTCCTCGCCCCTGCCCGCGCCCGTGTCCGGCGACCACCCCTCATCAGGGTCGCGCGGTACGGTCGCGGGTCGCGCATACAGAGTTCTGACCTAACGTCAGAATCCGTACGCGAGCTTGATGTTCGGTTGCCGTCCACCGGTGTCGAGCGAGCCGGGCGGCAACAGGTTGCTGTAAAGGTTTCCGGGCGGCGTCGCCACCTGGGCGCGACAGGACAGATGTCAGTGACGGCGCCGCCCGGAAGTCTCAGAGTCGCGCGCCCGAGAGGCGCTCGACGGCCCGCAGCAGGGCCGAGTGGTCCAGTCCGCCGTCACCCTGCGCGCGCAGGCTCGCGACCAGCTGGGCGACCACCGCGCCGACGGGCAGGGCCGCGCCGACGTTGCGTGCGGCGTCCGTGACGATGCCCATGTCCTTGTGGTGCAGGTCGATCCGGAAGCCGGGCTTGAAGTCGCGGTTGAGGAAGTTGTCCTTCTTCCGGGCCAGCACGGTCGACCCGGCGAGGCCGCCGCCCAGGACGTCCAGTGCCGCCTTCAGGTCCACGCCGGACCTCTCCAGGAAGACCACGGCCTCGGCGCACGCCTGGATGTTCACGGCGACGATCAGCTGGTTGGCGGCCTTCACGGTCTGGCCCGAGCCGTGCGGACCGCACAGCACGATGGTCCTGCCGAGCGCCTCGAAGAGGGGCTCCGCCTCGTCGAAGTCGGCCTGCTCGCCGCCGACCATGATGGACAGCACGGCCTCCACGGCACCGGCCTCGCCCCCGGACACGGGGGCGTCGAGCACCCGGATGCCCTTGTCCTTCGCCGCCCGGGCCAGGTCGATCGAGGTCTGCGGGGTGATCGAGGACATGTCGATCAGAAGCGCCCCGGACCGCGCGTTCTCCAGGATGCCGTCGGGGCCGTAGGCGATGGCCTCGACCTGCGGTGAGGCGGGCACCATGGTGATCACGACGTCGGCGTCGCGCACCGCCTCGGCGATGGATCCCGCGGCGCTGCCGCCCGCGGCGGCCAGCCGGTCCAGCTTGTCCTGCTCCAGGGTGAAGCCGGTGACGTCGTAACCCGCCTTGAGCAGGTTCTCGGACATGGGCGAGCCCATGATGCCGAGGCCGATCCAGGCGATCTTGGGAAGTGCGGGAAGTGCGTTGCTCATCGGGGGTGCCTCTCGGTACGGGGGATCAGCGGGGCAGCCAGTCGAAGGCCTCGGCGCTCGGACGGTCGCCCGGCTTGTACTCGAGGCCGACCCAGCCGTCGTATCCGGCCTTGCGCAGCCGGTCGAGGAGGTCCTCGAGGGGGAGTGCGCCGGTGCCCGGCGCACCGCGGCCCGGGTTGTCGGCGATCTGCACATGGCCGGTCCGCGACGCGTAGCGCTCGATCACCGACGGCAGGTCCTCGCCGTTCATCGACAGGTGGTACAGGTCCATCAGGAACCTGGCGTTGCCGAGCCCCGTCGCGTCGTTGACCTTGTCGACGATCCCGATCGCGGCCGGCGCGCTGACCAGCGGGTAGCGGGGCGACTCGGGCCGGTTCAGCGCCTCGACGAGCAGGATCGCGCCGATCCGGTGCGCGGCCCGGGCCGCGAGGACCAGGTTCTCCAGCGCCAGGGCGTCCTGCTCGGCCGGGTCCACGCCGTCGAGGCGGTTGCCGTACAGCGCGTTGAGCGCGCGGCAGCCCAGGGACTGCGCGAAGCCGGCGGCCACGTCGATGTTGGCGCGGAACCGCTCCGACTCCTCGCCGGGCAGCGACAGGGCGCCGCGGTCGGGACCCGGGAGCCGTCCGGCGTAGAAGTTGAGGCCCGTGAGCTGTACGCCCGCGTCCTCGATCGCCTTCTTCAGGGCGTCGAGCTCGGACCGCCCGGGGGTGGGGGAGTCGATCCAGGGCCACCACAGCTCGACCGCGGTGAAGCCGGCCGCGGCGGCGGCCGCGGGGCGCTCCAGGAGCGGGAGTTCCGTGAAGAGGATCGACAGGTTGACGTTGAAGCGCTGGTCTTCGAAGCCCATAGGGGTTCCGCGCTCCCTTCCGTGTCGAGTGTTTCCGTATTGCGGAAGTTGTTTTCTGCTTATTGGAAGATTGCCGGTCGGCTGGGCGGCTTGTCAAGGGGATGAGGGGGTGCCGGAGCCCGGCCGGTGTGGAATCCCGAGTCCGGGGTGATCGTCCGTCCGGTCCGTTAAGGTCGGGGTCCGGGCGCCGAAGTTCCGGTCCCGTTCAGAGAGGTGTGGGGCGCGATGCGACTGAAAGTGGAGTTCACCACCGAGCCCTTCGACCTCGACGAGGCGCCCGCGCACGCGCTGGTCGCCCGTGAGGTGATCGAGGCGGCCGACCTGGACACGGTGGACGTCGGGCCGTTCGGCAACACCGCGGAGGGGGCCGCCGAGGCCGTGCTCGCCGCCGTGGACGCCCTGCTGCGCAAGTCCCTCGGCGCGGGCGCCACCCGCATCTCGCTCCAGGTCAACGTCCTCGGGGACGCGGACCGGGGCACGGGCGGCGATGTCGTCGGGGAGGGCGTGTGAGCACCTCCGGAGACGAAGCCTTCATCGCGGCCGTGAAGCCGCTGATCGACGCGATGGGCGGGGAGATGATCCCGCCGGACGAGGCCGGCGCCGACGACGTCGTCCTGGCCTGGGAGGGTGCCGACGCCGTCGCCGTACGCCTGCCCCAGCTCGCCGACTCCCTCGATCACATCCTCGCCGCCATGGAGCGCAGGAAGGGCAGACCGCTCGCCGACCTGGACCGCAAGGCCAAGCAGGAGGTCGTACGGATACTCGAGGCGCGCGGCGCCTTCTCCGTACGGCACGGCGTGGAGACCGTGGCGAGCGCGCTCGGGGTGAGCCGCTTCACGGTCTACAACTATCTCAACCGGGAGAAAGAGGCCTGAGCGGCCTCCTGGGGAGAGTCTCCCGGGTCGATCGGGGGCGGATGGCGGGCCCGGTGCGGGCCGGTGGCGGGCCGGTGGGGGACGGACGGGTTTCGTTACCCGGAATTTTCAACAAAGTGTTGACGCGATGTCGCGGACAGGCGTTAGCTGGCCGCAGCCCGCTCAAGCACGAAGGCCGTCCCGCGGCCACGGAGGCTCCCGTGACTTCGACTTCCCCACCCCCGGGCCTGGCCCGGTTCAACGACCTCGAGGAGTCCGTGGCCCGCGCCGCGCTCCACGAGGCGTGCGCCTCCACGGCGTGGGCCACCCGACTGCTCGCGGCCCGCCCCTACGCCACCGTCGCCGACCTCTGCACCGCCAGCGACGCCGCCATGGCCGGCCTGACCGCCACGGACCTGGCGGAGGCGATGGCCGGGCACCCGCCGATCGGCCGTCCGAAGCCAGGCGACCCGGCCTCGGCCCGTGAACAGCGCGGCATGGCCGGCGCCTCCGAGGAGCTCAAGGCCGAGATGCTCGAACTGAACCTGGCCTACCAGGAGAGGTTCGGCCATGTCTTCCTGATCTGTGCCACCGGTCGCACCGGCGAGCAGATGCGCGACGCGGTCAAGGAGCGGATCGGCAACGCGCCGGAGCAGGAACGGGAGATCGTCCGCGTCGAACTGGGCAAGATCAACCGTATCCGCCTCGCCCGACTCGTCGAAGAGGACTGACACACCCCATGAGCACCAGCAGCACCGCATCGGTGTCCACCCACATCCTGGACACCTCCGTCGGCCGACCCGCCGCGGGAGTCGCCGTCCACCTCTCTGCCCGCTCGGGCCGGGGTGCCCGGCACGGGCAGGAGGCGGACTGGCGGGCGCTCGGCGGTTCCGCGACCGACGCGGACGGCCGCTGCAAGGACCTGCCGGCACTGCCGGAGGGGACCACCCATGTACGGCTCGACTTCGCCGTGGAGGCGTATTTCGAGCGATCCGAGAAGAAGCAAGCCGATGCGCAGCAGGACGCCCCCGCGAATCGGGACAGCGGTCCCACAGCAGTGTTCTTCCCGGAGGTGGCGATCACCTTCGCCGTCGTGCCCGGCGAGCACTACCACGTACCGCTGCTGCTCAACCCGTTCGGCTACTCCGTTTACCGAGGGAGCTAGCTAGATGCCCACCTACCTGGGACAGAACCAGTACGGCAAGGCCGAGAACCGAGTCGTCAAGATCACGCGGGACGGCACCACACACCACATCAAGGACCTCAACGTCTCCGTGTCGCTCAGCGGCGACATGGACGAGGTCCACTACTCCGGCTCGAACGCCAACGTGCTGCCGACCGACACCACCAAGAACACGGTGTACGCGTTCGCCAAGGAGCACGGCATCGAGTCCGCCGAGCAGTTCGGCATCCACCTCGCCCGCCACTTCGTGACCTCGCAGGAACCGATCAGGACCGCGCGGATCCGCATCGAGGAGTACAGCTGGGAGCGGATCGTGACGCCCGGCGAGGACGAACACTCCTTCGTCCGCCGGGGCCAGGAGACCCGCCTCGCCCAGATCACCTACGACGGCTCCGCCTGGGAGGTCGTCTCCGGGCTCAAGGACCTGACCGTCATGAACTCGACGAACTCCGAGTTCTGGGGCTACGTCAAGGACGAGTACACGACGCTGCCCGAGGCGTACGACCGCATCCTGGCGACCGAGGTGTCCAGCCGCTGGCGCTTCAACTGGTCCGACGACGCCCAGCAGGCGCCGGACTGGGAGGAGTCGTACGCCCGGGTCAAGGAGCACATGCTGCTGGCCTTCGCGCAGACGTACTCCCTCTCCCTGCAGCAGACCCTGTACGCCATGGGCGCTCGGATCATCGACCACCGCGGCGAGATCGACGAGGTCCGCTTCTCGCTCCCCAACAAGCACCACTTCCTGGTGGACCTGAAGCCGTTCGGGCTGAAGAACGACACCGCCGACGGAGCCGTCTACTACGCCGCCGACCGTCCCTACGGTCTGATCGAGGCCACCGTGCTGCGGGACGGCTGCGAGGCGAAGATCCCGGTGGACCTCACCAACCTCTGAACAACTCCTGAACCGCTCCCTTTTTCGGCACCCGTGGCCGGCGAGCCCGCGCCTCACCGGCCACGGCACTCAAACTCCCCAGGGTCCTGCCGTGCCCTCTCCACCAGAGTCCACTGAGTGAAAAGGACGACACCATGGCAGCAGACCGGCGCACCGTCATCGAGAACTGTTCGATCGCGACCGTCGACGCTCAGGACACCGAGTACGCAAACGGTTACGTCGTTCTCGTCGGCAACCGGATCGAGTCGCTCGGCGCGGGCCGGGCCCCGGACGGCCTGGAGAACGTCGAGCGCCGCATCGACGCCACCGGGCACCTGGTCACCCCGGGCCTGGTCAACACCCACCACCACTTCTACCAGTGGATCACCCGGGGCCTGGCCACCGACCACAACCTCTTCGACTGGCTCGTCGCCCTCTACCCCACCTGGGCGCGTATCGACGAGCAGATGGTCCGCGCGGCCGCCCAGGGCTCGCTGGCGATGATGGCCCGCGGCGGCGTCACCACCGCCATGGACCACCACTACGTCTTCCCGAAGGGCTCCGGCGACCTGTCCGGCGCGATCATCGGCGCCGCCCGCGACATGGGCGTCCGCTTCACCCTCGCCCGCGGTTCCATGGACCGCAGCGAGAAGGACGGCGGGCTGCCCCCGGACTTCGCCGTCGAGACCCTGGAGGGCGCCCTCGCCGCCACCGAGGAGACCGTCCGGCAGCACCACGACGCCTCCTTCGACGCGATGACCCAGGTCGCCGTCGCTCCCTGTTCGCCCTTCTCCGTGTCCACCGAACTGATGCGGCAGGGCGCCGAGTTGGCCCGCCGACTCGGTGTGCGTCTGCACACCCACGGCTCGGAGACGGTCGAGGAGGAGAAGTTCTGCCACGAGCTTTTCGGCATGGGCCCGACCGACTACTTCGAGTCCACCGGCTGGCTCGGCGAGGACGTGTGGATGGCCCACTGCGTCCACATGAACGACTCCGACATCGACGCCTTCGCCCGGACGGGGACGGGCGTCGCCCACTGCCCGTCGTCCAACGCACGGCTGGCGGCCGGCATCGCCCGGGTCCCCGACATGCTGAAGGCCGGCGTCCCGGTCGGCCTCGGCGTCGACGGCACGGCCTCCAACGAGTCCGGCGAACTCCACACCGAGCTGCGCAACGCCCTGCTCATCAATCGGCTCGGCGCTCATCGCGAGGCCGCCCTGAACGCCCGTCAGGCGCTGCGCCTCGGCACCCACGGGGGCGCCCGGGTCCTGGGCCGCGCCTCGCAGATCGGCTCGCTGGAGCCGGGCAAGCTGGCCGACCTGGTGCTGTGGAAGCTGGACACCCTCGCCCACGCCTCCATCGCCGACCCGGTGACCGCCCTGGTCTTCGGCGCGGCCGCCCCCGTCACCGCCTCCTTCGTGAACGGCCGTCAGATCGTGCAGGACGGACGCCTGTTGCACGCCGACGAGGACGCGATCGCCCGCTCGACGCGGGAAGAGGCTCAGCGGCTGGCGCGCATCGTCGCACAGGGCTGAACCCGCCTGCCCCGTAAGGGACTCGGTCCCTGCGGGCACCGAACTCCGGTCGAGGGGGACGGCCCTCGACCGGTAGCCGTGGCCGGGGCGCGCGTGGAACGCGCGTGCCCCGGAACGGTTCCCCACCGTCCCCGTTTCCGAGTACCTCCGGCTTCCAGGTACTTCCGCACCGCCGCACCACCTCCCTGACACCCGCGTCAGAGCCGACGTGTACCCGACCGGAGGAGAGCCGCCGTGTCCCCGCATGCAGTCGACCACCCCGTCGACGAGAAACTCCCCGCACTGAGAATGGCGACGAGCGGCCTTCAGCACGTGGCCGCCATGTACGCGGGAGTCGTCGCCCCGCCCCTGATAGTCGGCGCGGCCGTAGGCCTCACCGGCACCGAACTCACCTTCCTCACCGGCGCCTGCCTGTTCACGGCAGGCCTCGCCACCTTCCTCCAGACCCTCGGCGTCTGGAAGATCGGCGCCCGTCTTCCTTTCGTCAACGGCGTCACCTTCGCCGGGGTCGCGCCCATGACGGCGATCGTGGCCTCCACGGACGACAAGCGGGACGCCCTGCCCGTCATCTTCGGCGCGGTGATCGTCGCCGGTCTGCTGGGCTTTCTCGCGGCGCCCGTCTTCTGCAAGGCGGTCCGCTTCTTCCCGCCGGTCGTCACCGGGACGGTGATCACCCTGATCGGCGTCTCCCTGCTCCCCGTCGCCTTCGGCTGGGCGCAGGGTCCCGCCCCCGCGGCACCGGACTACGGTTCGACGACGAACCTGGGCCTGGCGGCGACGACCCTCCTGATCGTGCTGCTCCTGCGCCGCTTCACGCGCGGCTTCGTCAAACAGATCGCCGTACTGCTCGGGCTGCTCGCCGGCACGCTCGTCGCGATCCCCTTCGGCGTCACGGACTTCGGCCCGGTGGCCGACGCGGACGTCATCGGCTTCCCCACCCCCTTCCACTTCGGCGCCCCGCAGTTCCAGCTCGCGGCGATCCTGTCGATGTGCGTGGTGATGGTGGTCTCGATGACCGAATCCACCGCGGACATGCTGGCGTTGGGCGAGATCGTCGAACGCCCGGCGGACGAGCGGACCATCGCGGCCGGCCTGCGCGCCGACACCCTGGGCTCGGCACTCAGCCCCGTCTTCAACGGCTTCATGTGCAGCGCCTTCGCCCAGAACATCGGGCTGGTCGCGATGACGAGGATCCGCAGCCGCTATGTCGTCGCCACCGGCGGCGGCTTCCTCGTCCTGATGGGCCTGTGCCCGATGGCCGCCTCACTCATCGCCGTCGTACCCCGTCCGGTCCTCGGCGGCGCGGGCGTCGTCCTGTTCGGGTCGGTCGCCGCCAGCGGCATCCAGACCCTGGTCCGGGCCGGCCTGGAGAAGGACAACAACGTCCTGATCGTCGCCGTCTCCCTGGCCGTCGGCATCATCCCGATCACCGCGCCGGACTTCTACCACGCCTTCCCGGAGACGGCGAAGATCGTCCTGGACTCCGGCATCTCCACGGGCTGCCTGGCCGCCGTGCTGCTCAACCTGGTCTTCAACCACGTCGGCCAGGGGCGGAACGCGGCGGACGTGACCCACCCGATGGAGGCGGGGGAGGAGATCACCGGGGCGTCCCGGGCCCCGGCCACGCCATGAGGTTCGCGAGCAACTCGGCCTGTTCGACGGCGTCGTCCAGCGCGTGATGCGTGTGAGGACGCCTCGGCAGCAGATGGGCCGGCATCGTCCGCTTCGCCACCGCCCGCAACGGCAGCCCCGCCTTGGTGGCGTACAGCGTCTTCATGTCGAGGCAGCCGGAGTGCCCGAAGGGGCTCTCCCCGGCGAAGCGGATCAGGTACCAGTACAAGAACGTCCAGTCGTACGAAGCCGGGTAGCCGCACATCACCGGCTGGGCATCGCCGCTCACCTCGCGCACCCAGCGGGTGAACCGGGTCAGTGCCAGGGTGGGTTCGAGCCCTTCCCGGACCAGACGATCGCGGTCGAGCCCGCTCACGGCCAGCGCCTCGGGGACGAACTCGTCGCTGATCGGCCGTAGTTCACGGTAGAAGGTCTGCCGGGTGGGGTCGGCCGCGGTGAACCCGTCGGCATCCTGCCGCCCGGCGACCGCCGCGCCCAGGCTCAGCAACGAGTACGGTCCCGGGATCGGACCGTCCGCCTCGACGTCGACGGAGATGTAGAGGCTGGGTTTCACGCGTCGTACGGCCATGGGACCGGAGCATCGCAGGTCCGCGCGGCTCTCCGCATCCGAATTCACCGCTGCCGGAGCGTCTGGCAGGGTGTGGCCCGGGGCAGCCGCCCGGTGAAGAACGCACCCGGCGGGACACCCATCAGAGTGCGGAAGTCGGCCGTCATGTGCGACTGGTCGTAGTAGCCGGTGGCGGCGGCGAGTTCGGCCCACGGGGCGGTGGCCGCGTGGGTGAGGACGTGGCGCAGTCGGTCGATACGGGCGTAGTGCTTGGGGGAGACACCCACGCCCGCGGCGAACAGGTTGCGCAACTGGCGTTCGCTGACGGCGAGTTCGCGGGCCACTTCGCGTACGGGGGCGGGGGTGCGGTACGGGCGGGTCGACAGGGCGTCGACGGCGGCCCGCAGCAGTCGTTCGCGCGAGCCGTCCGCGGCGGGCGGGAGCAGGTCGGCCAGACGTGCCGTGATCTGGTCCCGCTCGCCCCCGGTCAGCTCGCGGGCGAGGCGTCGAGCCGTCCCGGTCGGCAGGTCGCCGAGCGGGACGACCCGGCCGACGAGGTCCACCGCCGCCACGCCGAACAGCGGGCCCACCACCCCTGGTTCCAGACGCAGTTGGACACAAGACACCGATCGCTTGTGCAGGTCCGTGTGGTACGAGGCACGGGTGCGCGGGCCCACCACCACGGTGTCGCGGCGGCCGTTGCCCTCCTCGCGGACGACCACCTTCGTGTCCGTGTCCGGCACGTGCGCGAAGGCGTCGTCGAAGGGGCCGTCGACGGTGACCGCCCCGATGCCGGTGAACCACGGGCGCAGCGCGGAGGGGACGGGCAGGGCCCGCTCGGACGGGGACGACGGATCTGCCGGAAGCGCGGGGCTGTTCGTCACGCCTCCACGGTAAGCGCGTCCCCGGTCCCCCCGGGCGGCCGAAGCGTGCCGGAATTTCCTAGAGCCGCGGCGCGGGCGGACGTCAGCGTGGTCGACATGATTCTTGTGACCGGTGCCACGGGCACCATCGGCAGCGAACTCGTACGACACCTGGTCGCGCGCGGCGAGAAGGTGCGTGCCCTGACCCGCGACCCGGCGAGGTCGCAGCTGCCTCCGGAGGTCGAGGTGGCACGTGGGGACTACCTCGACCGGTCCTCCCTGGAGGCGGCGATGTCCGCGGTGACGGCAGCCTTCCTGGTGGGCCTGCCAGGACCGTCCGTGAGCCACGACGGCGCCCTGGTGGCGGCGGCGCGGGCCGCGGGCGTGGGACGGCTGGTCAAGCTGTCCGCGATCGCCACCGGGGATCCCGAGGTGGGCCCGAGTGGGGAGTGGCATGTCGCCGGCGAGCGGGCCGTCCGGGAGAGCGGGGCCCCATGGGTGGTGCTCCGGCCCTCCTCCTTCGCCTCGAACACGCTCGGTTGGGCGCAGGCGATCGGCGCCGGTGAGCCGGTGCCCAACCTGAGCGGCGACGGGCTCCAGGGCGTCGTCGACCCGCGGGACGTGTCCGAGGCGGCGGCCGTGGCCCTCCTCGACGAGCGGTGGGCGGGGCGGACGTACACGCTGACCGGCCCGGAGACCATCAGCGTGCCCGGCCAGGCCGCCGTCCTCACGGAGGTCCTCGGCCGGCCGGTGACGACACACGACCTGGCCCCGGACGAGGTGCGCGAGCATCTCCTCGGCCGGGGGCAGGACGAGGCCGCCGCGGACGGAATCGCGCGGGGCTCCGCGTACGTCCGCCGAGGCGGGAACGCCGTCGTCACCGAGGACGTGCGGGAACTCCTGGGGCGTCCGGCCCGGACCTACCGCGAGTGGGCCCGGGACCACCGAGAGGCCTTCGGCACGGCATGACCCTCGGGGGGCGGCGGAGCGACCGGGCCCGCCGCTCACCCGCCCCCCACTGGACCCTCGCCCCGCCGGACGCTCGGGCCTTCGGCGGGGACGGTCTTCGCTCCGGTGGGTTTCCGCCCCGAGGCCTGCTCCGGCGGGCCTCGGCAGGGTCGCTCAGCTCCTGTCACCCTCCGGTCGCCTCGTCCGGAGGGTCGCTGCCGCAAGGGCCAGTGCCGTCACCGCGATCACCGCAGCGACCCGGAATGCCGGCTGGCAGCCCTCCGCCGTGGCCGGCAGGAGTGGTGCGCCCCCGTCGAGCAGGTCGTCCGTGTGGTCACCCGCACGGTGCACCCGACGGTGCCGCCCAAGGTCGAGTACGAACTGACCCAGATGGCAACGGAGTTGCACGAGACCCTGCAACGTCTGACGAACTGGGCCGAGCGCAACAGGGTCTGTATCGCCGAGGCGCGGGCGGCCTACGACACCGAGCGGGAAACGGAGCCGGTGTGAGCGGAGCCGGTGTGAGCTACAGCCCGAACAGGCCGGGATCCGCGGCCAGTTCCTTGAAGTAGGCCGTCGGGTCGGCCACCATCCGGCGCTCCTTGAGGTCCAGCAGTCCGCCGACCGAGGAGAGCTGGGCGGACACCGTGCCGTCCGCCTTGCTGATGGTCTGCCGGATCCGGAACGTCTTGCCGCCGCCCCACTCGAAGACGCAGGTCACGTCGACCTCGTCGCCCGCCAGCAGTTCGCGCTGGTAGCGGATGGTCGTCTCCAGGGCTACCGGGCCCACCCCCTTGGCGAGCAGGCCGGCCTGGGTGATGCCCGCGGCCTGGAGCAGTGACCAGCGGGCGTGCTCCGCGTAGTTGATGTACACGCTCTGGTTGAGGTGCCCCTGCACGTCGGTCTCGTATCCGCGTACGGTGATCCGGACGGAGAACGGCTCGCTCACGGTGTCCCCTTCTCGCTTTCTCGATGTCGGTGCCCTGCCCATTGATCTTGGCATGTCCCTCACACCCGGCGTGGGGAGGCCAGCAGATAGCGAGCTCGCGTGCGGGGATCGGTGTGCTCGCCGGCCTGCCAGCCCGCCTTCTCCAGGGTGGCCGCGCAGGCCCGCAGGGTCGTGTCGTCCGGTCCGTGCACGGCGACCGCCTCCGGCTGCGGGGTCGCCCGTACCCGGTAGCCGTCGGTGCCCCGTGGGTCGGCGGGACGGTGGCCGGCCGCCTCCAGGGCCAGCGCGGCGGCCCGCACGAGGTGGGTGCGCTCCCAGCCGCACGGCCGGTCCGTGCCTCCGTCCGGGTTGGTCATCCGGCGCAGTTCGAGCAGGCCCTGCCAGGCGCTGTGCACCTCGCGGGTCCGGGCGGGAGCGCCGGCCGGCCCGATGTCCTGCTCGCCGCCGACGCGCGCGGCGAAGACGCCGGTGTCCGCGGTCGGCGGCTCGGCAGCGGCCTGCGGAGAGCCTGCCGCTGTGCCTGCCGTGGCGGCTTCGGGCGGTCGGGTGCCGGGCGCCGGTACGGCCTCTCGGGTCCGGTGCCCCGCCGGTGTCAGGAAGTGGTCGTGCGGCGGGCGCGGGTGCCGGAAGGCGAGCCCGTGCCGTACCAGTGCCGCCAGCTGTGTCCGGGTGCCGCGCAGCCGCCCGGTGACCGGGTCGGCGGCGTCGATCACACGCCGCTGGGCGGCGGACGGCGGTCGTGTCACGGCGTGCTCCCTTCGCGTGCCGCCCCGGTGGGGGTTTCATCGAAGGCTACGGCCCGGGTCTGACATTCCAGGCGGTGATCACCGGCCGCCCGTGCTCCGTGCCCAGCCGGCACAGTGTCCCCGTCGCCAGCTGGAACAGCGCTCCGGCCGAAGCGGGCAGTCCGAGTCTGCGGGCGGTCAGCACCCGCAGGAAGTGTCCGTGCGCCACCAGCACGACGCCTTGCCCGGCGTCGGTGTGCGCCGCGTCGACCTGGGCCAGCACTTGGTCGGCCCGCTCGCCGACCTGCTCGGGCGTCTCCCCGGGACGGTCGGGCGGGCCGGGCGCGACCCCGTCCGTGAACAGGAACCAGTCCGGTCGGGTCCGCTGGATCTCGGCCGTCGTGATGCCCTCGTAGCCGCCGTAGTCCCACTCCCGCAGGCCGGCGTCCACCTGGAACTCGCGCAGTCCGATCAGCTCCGCCGTCTCCCGCGCGCGCTGCGCAGGGCTGACGAACGCGGCCCCGATCCGCTGCGCACGGATCAGCGGCACCAGCCGTCGTGCCTCGTCCCGGCCGCGGTCGGTGAGGGGCACGTCCGTCGTTCCGGTGTGCCGGCCCGAGCGGGACCATTCGGTCTCCCCGTGCCGCACGAGAAACAGGTCGCCCACGCGCGCGTGCCCCTTCCTGCCGTGCCTCCCAGCACCGTGACACAGGTTTTCGAGGCCCGCAGGCCGGGCTGGGCCGGCCGGCCGATTCCGCACAGGACCGCCTCCCTCGGCCGGATGCCGGGATCACTCCTCTCCGATCAGGAGCGAGGCGTTTCGCGTACGCCGACGGCCCCTGCGCCGCGAGGCGTCGATCAGGCTGTCGTCCCCCACTTCGGGAACGCTCGAACCACCGGCCCCCGACGCGGAGTCGGGCCGGGGTCTTCTCCTCGTCGAGGTCCTGCCGGCCACTGGGGAGCGACGGGGGGCGACCCTGCACCAAGACGGTGAGGTGCGAGGTCGCGCTCGACCGAGTGCCGTTGCCGTCCCCTCTCTGTCACCCTGCCGGTCATGACGAACACTCAGTTCTGGGAAGCCGTCCTCTACTGGGGTTACGGACGTCTTTCGAGGCCTTCTGGATCGCGATGCAGTGGCAGGGGCACCGTCGTGTGCCGGGCACCGGGGTGTGCCTGATTCCCGTTGTGCGCCTCGTGCGGCGGAGCGTGTGCGAAAAGCGGGTCGACGCGTTGCTCACGGCGCTGGAGAACAACGGCGTACCCGTGGACGACCGGCCGGACAAGGAGCAGCTCGTCGACCGATGGCACCGGATCGCCGCCGGCCGGTGTGTCTCCGTGCTGGTCCCGTTCGTGCCCTGGTCGATTCTGGTGGTCTCCTTCGAATCGATGGGCGCCCCCGACGCCTACCTACTGCCGGTACCCGCTCAGGAACCGCCCGATCCGGCCGATCGCCGCCTCCAGGTCGTCCGCGTGCGGCAGGGTGAGGATGCGGAAGTGGTCGGGGGTCGGCCAGTTGAAGCCGGTGCCCTGCACGACCTGGATCTTCTCCCTCAGGAGGAGGTCCAGGACGAACTTCTCGTCGTCGTGGATCGGGTGCACCTTGGGGTCGATGCGCGGGAACGCGTACAGCGCGCCCTTGGGCTTCACGCACGACACGCCCGGGATCTCGTTGAGCTTCTCCCAGGCCGTCTCGCGCTGGTCGTAGAGCCTGCCGCCCGGCACCGTCAGCTCGTGGATGGACTGGCGGCCGCCGAGCGCCGCCTGGATGGCGTACTGGGCGGGGGCGTTGGCGCACAGGCGCATGGAGGCCAGCATGGTGAGGCCCTCCAGGTAGTCCTTGGCGTGCTGCCTGGGGCCGGTCACCACGAGCCAGCCCGAGCGGAAACCCGCCACCCGGTACGTCTTGGACAGGCCGCAGAACGTCAGGACCACCAGGTCGGGCGCGAGCGCGGCGGCCGAGTGGTGGACGGCGTCGTCGTAGAGGATCTGGTCGTAGATCTCGTCGGCGAAGACCATCAGACCGTGCCGGCGGGCCAGGTCGAGGATGCCCTCGATGATCTCCTTCGGGTAGACCGCGCCGGTGGGGTTGTTGGGGTTGATGATGACGACGGCCTTGGTGCGGTCGGTGATCTTGGACGCCATGTCGTCCAGGTCCGGGTACCACTCGGCCTGCTCGTCGCAGAGGTAGTGGACCGCCTTGCCGCCCGCGAGGGTGGTGACCGCCGTCCAGAGGGGGAAGTCCGGGGCCGGGATCAGGACCTCGTCACCGTCCTCGACCAGGGCCTGTACGGCCATGGAGACCAGCTCCGAAACGCCGTTGCCGAGGAAGACGTCGTCGACGCCGACCTCCAGACCCCGCTCCTGGTAGCGCTGGGCCACGGCGCGGCGGGCGGAGAGGACGCCCCGCGAGTCCGTGTAGCCGTGCGCCCGGGGGAGCATCCGGATCATGTCCTGGAGGATCTCCTCCGGCGCCTCGAAGCCGAAGGCCGCGGGGTTGCCGGTGTTCAGGCGCAGCACGCTGTGGCCCGCCGCCTCCAGCGCGTCGGCCTGCTCGATCACCGGGCCGCGGATCTCGTAACAGACCTCGCTCAGCTTGTTCGACTGCCGGAACTCCATGCGCGCTCGCCCCTCCGGTTCGTGTGTTGCTTGGTTTTACCAAGTTCCAGCTTGGAAAGTCCAACGACATGTCTAGACTGCGTGCCATGTCACCTCGCCGAAGCTACGACCAGTACTGTTCCGCCGCCCGTGCGCTCGACACCGTCGGCGACCGCTGGACCTTGCTGATCGTCCGGGAGCTGCTCGCCGGCCCGCGCCGTTACACGGACCTGCACGCCGATCTGCCGGGGGTGAGCACGGACGTGCTCGCCTCACGGCTGAAGGACATGGAGCGGGACGGGCTGACCACCCGGCGCCGGCTGCCCCCGCCGGGCGCGGCCTATGTGTACGAACTCACCGGACGCGGCCGGGGGTTGCTGCCCGTCCTGCAGGCCCTGGGCGAGTGGGGTGAAGGCGAACTCGGTGAGCGGCGGCCCACCGACGCCCTCCGTGCGCACTGGTTCGCGCTGCCTCTGCTGCGCAGGCTCGACGGCGAGGTGTCCGGGAGCGCGGGGCTCGTCGAAGTCCGGCTCGACGAAGGGGTCTTCCACCTGGACGTCGGCGCGCAGGACGGTCCGGTGTACGGCGACGGGCCCGTGCCCGGGGAGCCCGACGCGCGACTCGTCCTCGACACGGACACCTGCACGTCCGTCGCCCAGGGCGAGTTGGGCGTGCTCGACGCCGTGCGGGCCGGACGGATCGAGGTCGGCGGCGACGGCACCCTGGCCAAAGCGCTGCGGGAGGCCTGAGGCCGGGCGCCGGGGAGGGCGTCACGGACGGCGGCGCAGCGCATGACGGAAGGCCCGCCGCTGTACCGCGGCAGGCCTTCCGATGAGGCGTCACATGAGCGTCAGGCGACCGGCGGTACGTGCCGCGGGCGTCCCGACCCCCGGGTCAGCGTGTATCCGCCGATCCCGGCGAGGGCGGCCAGCACCGCGCCGATCGCGGTCCACACCCAGCGGTCGGACCACCAGCCGGACGCCCAGCCGTCGTCCGGCTCGATGCTCGACAGCACGGCCGTGGCCGACGAGTCATCGGCATCCTCCTCCTTGGCCCGGGACGTGACGGCGATGCCCGGGACCAGCGGCTTCGCCAGCGAGCCGTCGACGGCCGCGGCGCCCCCGATGTCCTTGGAGTCCACCCGCAGTTCCGTGCCGACCGGCAGACCGAGGTCGGCCGCCTTGAGGTCGAGGGCCGTCAGCCGGACGTAGTACGTGCCCGGCAGCGGGTCGTCGGCCCACGGCTCCGACCAGGCGCGGACCGTGCGCAGCACGCAGGTCAGCTCCACCGAGGCCGTGCCCTGGCCGGCGGTGCGCGTCTGGGCGCCGTACTGGCACGCCTGACGGCGCCGCAGACCGTCGTACACGTCGACCTGCCAGGTCTGCGTGGTGTGGGCCTGAGGCAGCTTCACCGTCGCCTTGACGGTGGGGCGTTGCCCGGAGTCCGCCGGGAACGACCAGTAGAGGTAGTCGCCCGCCGACCCGCTCGCCGTCGCCGTCTGGCCCTGGTCGATCTCCGTCGCCGTACGGAACGAGGTGCCCGCCTCGGTCGGCGCGGAGCTGTCGTCGGACGGGCTCGCCGACGGGGTGGAGTCGGCCGCGGCCGGTGCGGCCGCCGGTCCGAGCGCCAGCCCGAGCACCGGTCCCAGTGCCAGCAGGGTGTTGCTCAACACACGTGTGATACGCATCAGTTGGTCCTCCAGACCGCGACCCGCCAGCGGGACACCCAGCCCCACAGCACACCCGCGAGGAAGCCGAACAGCACCAGGACACCCAGCAGCCACCAGCCGCGGCCGAGACCGAAGGAGGCCACGTCGCTCGCCTGCGAGGGGCCGTCGACCACGTCCACGGTCAGCTCCAGCGGCATGCCCGGCGTGGTCTTCACCCCCGAGGCCGCCGAGTAGGAGTTGGTGACCTGCACGCACACCGTCTCGGCGGGCGCCTCGTCCTCGTCGCTCTCCGCCTTCGGGTAGCGCAGACCGGTCGAGATGACGTCGGTACGGCCGTTGCCGGCCGCCTCGCCGCGCACGATCTCCCGGCCGTGCACCGTGACCGCCCGCAGCAGCACCCCGTAGTCGGGGTTCATGGCCCGGTCCGCCGACACGCTCACCGAGGCGCGCAGCTCCTGGCCCGGCTCGACGTCGACCTTGTACCAGCGCTCCTGGCCGAACTCCTCGCGGTCGGTGTACAGCCCGGACTTCAGGGCCGGGGCCGCGGAACAGGAGGCCGCGCCCTCGGTGGCGACCGGCGTCACCACGGGGTCGGCGGCCCGGTCGACCAACTGGTTGACCCGGTCGGTGAGTTCGTCGGTGTGCTCCACCGAGGTGTAGGTGCCGCCGGTCGCCTCGGCGATGCAGCTGAGCTGCTGACGCATCTTGACGTTGGGCACCAGGCCGAGCGTGTCGATCGTCAGGCCGATGCCCTTCGCCGCGATCTCACGGGCCACCTCGCACGGGTCGAGCGGAGCGCAGGTGTCCTCGCCGTCACTGATCAGCACGATGCGCTTGGAGCCGGTGCCGCCGTCGAGATCGTCGGCGGCCTTCAGCAGGGCCGGGCCTATCGGCGTCCAGCCGGTCGGCGACAGGGTCGCCACCGCGGTCTTGGCCTCGGTCCGGTCCAGCGGGCCGACCGGGTAGAGCTGCGCGGTGTCCTTGCAGCCCGTTTTCTGGTCGTCGCCGGGGTAGTTGGCGCCCAGGGTGCGGATGCCCAGGAGAACGTTCTCCGGGGTCGCGTCCAGCACCTCGTTGAACGCCTGCTTGGCCGCGGCCATCCGCGTCCCGCCGTCCATGTCCTTCGTCCGCATCGAACCGCTGACGTCGAGGACCAGGTCGACCTTGGGCGCGGTGGCGGTGGTCTCGTCGGCGACCGCCCCGGCCGGGAACGCGATCCCCGCCGTGAGCGCGGCGAGCAGGGCGCAGACGCCCGCCGCCAGCCGTTGTGTTCTGATCATCGGCGGATCCTATTGATCAGAGGCGTCCGGCCACAAAACGGCGGGGGAACCGGTTTCGACATCCGGGCCGAACCTCGTCCCCGGCCGGCGCTCGTCGCCGCTCAACGTGCGTCCCCGGTCAGCGGGTTGGGCAACAGCGCCCACTGGTCCCCGGGCGCCCCCGCCGACAGCCGCATCAGCGTCAGCGCCTTTGCCGGAAGCGGTTCCTCGCACAACGCCACGAGGTCCGGCGAACGCGGGAGATCCCGGACGGCCGCCTCCAGGGCCGCCCGCAGGACCGGGCGGCTGCCCGCCGTCGCGGCCAGCGCGCCCGCGACCAGGGAGCCGAACAGCTTGCGCCGCAGCGCGGTCACGTCGTCCGTGCGGATCCGCTCGGGCAGTTCGTCCGGCAGCGGGATGCCGTGCCGGGCCAGTCGGGCCGGACTGACCCGGATGTCGGCCAGATCGCGGTAGACCAGCCGCAGCGGGGCGCCCGACGCCGACAGCACGACCAGCAGGTTCTGGCCGTGTGCCTCCAACGCCACGCCCAGCTCCAGCAGCCGCAGCCCGACGGTGAGCGCGAGACGGGCGAACTCCGCCAACCAGGCCCGGGAGGCGGGAAGATCGGTACCGGTGAGGGCGGCGACCGGGACGACGTGTTCGCCGGGCGCCCCGAACACGCTCGGCGACTCCCGGAACACGGCCGCCAGATCGGGGGAGTTCGCGGTGGCCGCGCCGAGGGTGCGGGTCATGTGCAGCAAGCCGTCCGTGTGCGGAGTCAGGGTCTCCGCGAACGCCGAAAGGGCTGCGGAGGCGGCGATGGAGCCGACGGAGATGTCCCGTACGGAGGAGGTGAGGCGGGTGCTCAGCGCGGTCTTGACGTGCGGGCCGTCACAGAGGGCGAGGGTGCGCAGCGACATCAGCGGATGCGCGTCGGCCTCCTGTTCGCAGGACCGCTTGAGCACGTGCGCCGCCTGCCACGGATGCACCGGGATCACCAGCCGCGTTCCGTCGCGCAGTTCCCGTGGCCACTCGCCCGACACCAGGCACTCGTCGGCCGGCACCGGCAGCAGCCCCAGCCGCACCGAGGGCCGGTGCTCGGGTCCGTACGCCAACTGCTCGGCCACCGAGAAGCCCGGCCGCGCACGGCAGTTGGGATGGTACGGATGCCCGTCCACCACCCGCTGCTCCCACTCCCAGTCGTGCACCGGCCACTCGCCCGGGTCCGGCAGGGAGGCGAGGCCGGGTTCCTGCCCGGCCCGGGACAGCGCCAGCGACGCGACACTGTGGCCGAGTTCGGCGGCGAGGCCCGCGCCGTGCGGCACGGCCAGCTCCGTCATCAGCCGCGCGGGATCGTCGTACGCCACGCCGTCCAGCCGTACGTCCGTCACATAGGCGGTGGTCGCGTACGGATCCGCGCGCGGGCCGTGCAGACGGCGGCCGTCGCGCAGCCGCAGCAGGCTCTCCCGGCCGGATCCCCCGCGGTGCGCGATCCACGGCAGGGGTTCGTGGACGAACGCCCGCCACAGCCGGGTCAGCACGGCCGCCCGCGCGCCGGGCAGCGCGGCCGTGTACCGCGGGCCGAGAGAGGGGCGTACGGCGGCCAGTTCCGTGGCCAGCTCGGCCTCGGCGGTGGGGGGACGGTGCACGGGTGGGCTCCTGAGGGTGCGGGTACGACGTCACGGAGAGGCTGTGACGACGCGATAATGATCGTCTCCGCCCGGAAGAACCGTAGGGAACCAGGGAACCAGTGGATCGCGTGGACCTCATCCCCCCGCCCGCCGAGGCCGCGGCGTCCGCCGACGGCGTCGCCGAGCGCGCCGACGCCCACGCGGCGGCGCCGCTGCTCAACTGCCTGCTGCGGGAGGTCGCCGAACCGCTGCCCGGCCCACCGGGCGGCGACGGCCGGTCGGTGTACCGGCTGCCCGGCGACGGGTCGCCCGACGGCGCCCGGCTGCTGCGCGTGCGCGGCACCCGGCGGCCCGCCGAGCCCGAGGTGTACACGGCGGGCGCCTGGCACCGCCTCGGTCATACCGCGCTCGTCGATCTGGTCGCCGAGGTGTTGCGCGGGCACACCGGGCTGGCCAACCGGGAACTGCCCGCCGAGATGAGCGACAGCAGGGACGTGGTCGCCGCGATGCTCACCGCACGCGCGCGGGCCACCCCGCCGCCCGGCCCCTATCTGCGCTCCGAGCAGTCCCTGCTCACCGGCCATCCCCACCATCCCGCCCCCAAGGCGCGCGGTGGCGGCCCGCCGGCCGGCTGGCTGCCGTACGCCCCGGAGGCCCACGCGCGCTTTCCGCTGGTCCTGCTGGGGCTGCGCGAGGACGCGGTCGTCGAGGAGGGCGACACCCGCGCGCTGGACGCCCTCGGCACGGCCCCGCCCGGCTACCGGCTGCTGCCCGCCCACCCATGGCAGCTCGAGCTGGCCGGCCGGGAGCTCGCGCCGGCCTTCGCCGACGGCCGCCTGGTCCGGCTCGGCGCGACCGGCTTCGAGGCCTGGCCGACGGCCGCCGTGCGGACGGTCTACACACCGGAGCGGGACCTCTGTCTGAAGTTCAGCCTCGACGTCCGCATCACCAACGACATCCGCCGGCTGTGGCGGCACGACCTGCTGAAACTGCGACGGACCGACGAGGCGGTGGTCCGGGCCTTCGCGGCGGGCGGCGGGCGCGCGGCGCGCGGCCCGGCCCCGGCGGTCTGGCTGAGCGACCGCGGATACCGCACCGCCGACTTCGCCTTCGAGGCGCTCGCGGTCCTGGTCCGCGACGGGCTGGAAGACGCTCTGCCGCCCGGCACGACCCCGCTGCTCGCCGCGGGACTCGTGGAGGGCTTCGACGGCAGCCCGCCGGCCGCCGCGTCGGACCCGGCCACCTGGTGGGAGGCCTATCTCGCCGTCGTCGTCCCCCCGGCGCTGACGGCCTTCGCCGACCACGGTGTCGTCCTCGAGGCGCATCTTCAGAACACGCTCATCGCCGTGGACGCCGACGGCACCCCCGTGCAGGCCCTGTTCCGGGACGCCGAGGGCGTGAAACTGCTGCCGGAGGTGGAGCGGGCGGCCGGCTGGGAGCGCCTGGTCTACTGCCTGGTGGTGAACCATCTGTGGGAGGTCGCGGCGGCGCTCGCCGAACGTCACCCCGGCTTCGACCCCTGGCCCGCCGTACGCCGTGAACTGGGCCGCCACGACCTTCCCGAGGCCGCCGCCCTGCTGACCGCGCCCACCCTGCCCGGCAAGACGAACCTGCTGCTGCGCTGGACGGGTGCGGACGGCGCCGACGCCCGCTATCTGCCGCTGCCCAACCCGCTCCTTCGGTGACGCCGGACAGGGGACGGAAGAGCGATCATTGGATAAGGTAAGGCTCACTTTACTTGGCGGGTGGTTCCGGGGTGGCGCGAGACGCCCGTCGCAGAGGGAGGCTCCTATGGCGGACCACGCAAGCGCCGCGCTGACGCTCGACCGGGCGCGGCTCGGCGCCGGCGGTCCGCTCACCCGGCTGCGGATCGCGGACGGCCGGGTCACCCATGTCGTCGCGGAGGCCGAGACCGGGGGACGGGCGGGGGAGGCCGACGACGGGCGGGTCGTCGACCTGGACGGACGGGTGCTGCTGCCCGGTTTGTGGGACGCCCACGTCCACATGGCGGAGTGGGCGAGCGCCCGGCACCGCCTGGACCTGGCCGGGACCGCCTCCGCGCGGGCGGTGGCCGACCTGGTCCGGGAACGCGGTGGCGCGGCGCCCGACGGCACGGTGCTCTTCGGATACGGATTCCGGGACGGCCTGTGGCCCGACGCCCCGCACAAGCGGCTCCTCGACGCCGTCCTGCCCGACCGGCCGGTCGCCCTGGTCAGCGCCGATCTGCACGCCGCGTGGCTGAACTCGGCCGGTCTCGCCCTCGTCGGGCGCGGCGACCACCCCACCGGCCTGGTCAGGGAGACCGAGTGCCACGAGGTCCTCTCCGCGCTCCCCCAGGCGCCGGCCGCGGTGGTCGACGGCTGGATCGCGGAGGCCTGCGAGGCGGCCGCCGCGCGCGGGGTCACCGGTGTCATCGACTTCCAGTTCGGCGACACGGTCGCGGACTGGGAGCGGCGCTCGGCCGCGGGCCGGCCGGCCGTGCGGGTGTCGGCCGCGATCTACCCGAGCCGCCTGGACACGGCCGTCGAGCGGGGACTGCGCACGGGGGACGAGGTCGGCGCGCCCGGCGGCCCGGTACGGGTGGGCCCGCTGAAGCTCTTCACCGACGGCTCGCTCAACACCCGTACCGCGCTGTGCCGTGATCCCTATCCGGGGCTGGAGGGCACGGACGGTTCCCACGGCATCGAGGAGACGTCACCGCGCGAGCTGGTGCGGCTCATGCGGCGGGCCGCCGCGCACGGGATCGAACCCGCGGTGCACGCCATCGGCGACCACGCCAACACGCTGGCCCTGGACGCCTTCGAGGCGGTGCGCTGCCGAGGCCGGATCGAACACGCGCAGCTGCTGAGCCCCGAGGACATCCCGAGGTTCGCCCGCCTGGGCGTCACGGCGGGGGTGCAGCCCCGGCACGCGACGGACGACCGTGACGTGGCGGACCGGCACTGGGCCGGACGCACCGGACGCGCCTTCGCCTACGCCGATCTGCTCGCCGCCGGGGCCCGGCTGGAGTTCGGCTCCGACGCCCCCGTCTCGGCCCTCGACCCGTGGCTCGCCATCGCGTCGGCCGTCGGCCGGACCGACGACGAACGCCCCGCCTGGCACCCGGAGCAGCGCCTGTCCGTCCAGGACGCGCTGGTCGCGGCGGCCCGCGGACGCCGGCTCATCCGGGTCGGCGACCCGGCCGACCTGGTGGTCGTCGACGTGGACCCGTCGGTGGTCGGCCCGGACGTCCTGCGCGCGATGCCGGTGCACGCCACGATGACGGACGGCCGCTGGACCCACGGACCGTACTGAGGCGCGGAGCGGGCGGCGCGGCCCCCGCGCCGCCCGCTCCGTCCGCGGGCGAGGGCTGACGCGAACCGGTCCTCACGCGAGGGATCGCGCGATGCGGAAACCTACGTCGTCGACCTGGAAGGTCGGGTGGCTGCGGCGCCGCGCGGAGGCCCGGCAACTCCAGTGCTCGTCGAACCAGCCACCGCCGCGGAGCACCCGGTAGGTGCCGTAGACCTCGGCGTCGTAGACGTCCCAGCACCAGTCCCAGACGTTGCCGAGCATGTCGTGAAATCCCCATGGGTTGGGGTGTTTGCCGCCCACGGAGTGGATGCGCTCGTGCGAGTTGCCGCGGTACCAGGCGATCTCGTCGAGTTCCCCGTAGCGCGGTCCGGTCGTACCGGCACGGCACGCGTGCTCCCATTCGGCTTCGGTCGGCAGCCGGTACCCGTCGGCGGACGCGTCCCACTCGATCCCTTCGCCGTCGATCCCTTCGTCGTCGGCCCCTTCGTCGTCGGCGCCGAAGTGGTACGCGGGCGTGCACCCGTCGCGCCGGGACAGGGAGTTGCAGAACCTCGCCGCCTCCCACCAGGAGACGCACTCGACGGGCAGCCGGTCCCCTTGGGCGGTACTCGGCCGCCGGCCTGTGATCTGCGCGTACAACGCCTGGGTGACCGGGCCTGCCGCGAGCTCGTAGGGCGCGAGCTCGACCGACCAACTGCGCTGCGTCCGCCGGTCCGACAGCGTCACCTGTCCCGGCGGGACGGCGATCATCTCGTTCCCCGTGAGCACGTCCATGGTCAGGAGATCCTAACGAGACCGGGCAGCCCGGACGGACCCCGGGCCCGGAAGGGACCGTACCCTCCGGCCCCGGGGAGTTCGGGGGGGTCAGGCCGTCGGCCGGCCGGCCAGTACGGAGCGGTGGACCTCCTCCGCCCGGACGGCGACGGTCGACAGCAGGGTGCTGGTCAGCCCGTGGGTGTGCTCGGTTCCGCCCTGGAGATAGAGGCCGGCCGTCACCTCCGGCACGGTCTCCACCCGGTGGTCCCGGCCCACACGGACCTCGTCCCCGTCGTCCCGGAGGCAGAGCTTGGCCGCCTCGCCGAGCAGCGACGCCAGATGGCGCGGCCGGTAACCCGTGGCCAGCACCAGCACGTCGGCGGCGAGCACCTGCCGCTCACCGGTGGGCAGGAACTCCACGGCGACCTCGAGTCCGCCGTCCGTACCGGGGTCGACGGCGCGGATCCGCGAGACGTTGAGGAAGCGCAGCCGCTCCCGGCCCGCCACCTTCTCCCGGTACGAGGTGGCGTACAGGGCCTCGATCAACTCCATGTCGACAACGGAGTAGTTGGTGGAGCGGTGATAGTCGATCAGCGACTGCTTGACCTCGGAGGGCGCCGAGAAGTAGACGTCGACCGCCTCCGGGTCGAAGATGCGGTTCGCGAACGGGCTGTCGTCGGCCGGGGTGTAGCCGTACTTGGCGAAGACCGAGCACACCTCGGCCTCGGGGAAGGTGCGGTGCAGGTAGTCCACCGCCTCGGCCGCGCTCTGGCCGGCGCCGAGCACGACGGCCCGCCGCACCGGCTCACCCGCCGCACCCAGTCGCGTGGCGCGGGGGATCAACTCACTGTTGTGCCATACGCGTTCGGCGAGTTCCAGACCCGGCGGCACATGCGGCTCCAGCCCCATGGCCACGCTGACGTTGCGGGTCCTGCGGGTCACGGTCTCGCCGGAACCCGCGGTGTCGCGGCAGGTGACGTCGAAGAAGGCCACCTCGCCGTCCTCGTCGCGCACCGGGTCGACACAGACCACCTCGCTGCCGTACGAGACCAGGTGGGAGACCCGGGCGGCGGCCCACTCGAAGTACTCGTGGAACTCCATCCGCAGCGGGAAGAGGGTTTTCTGGTTCAGGAAGTCGATCAGTCTGCCCCGCTCGCGCAGGAAGCAGAGGAAGCTGTAGTCGCTGGTCGGATTGCGCAGGGTGACAAGGTCCTTGAGGAAGGACACCTGCATGGTGGCGTCGTCGATGAGCATGCCGCGGTGCCAGCCGAAGCGCGGCTGGCGCTCCAGGAACAGGGCGTTGAGGCGGCGGTCTGCCGGAAGGCCCGTGTTGTGCTCCTCGACCGCTATGGACAGAGCGAGATTTGATGGACCGAATCCGATTCCGATGACGTCGTGGATGACGTCGGTACCCATGAGCGGTGACTTCACCTTGGCATCGCCTCCTCAGGCAGGCCCATGCTAGATAAGGTAAGGCTTACCTTGCAATGAGTCGTTGAAGGGAAGGACGTCATGCGGGTCGTCATGCTCGGCTACCAGACCTGGGGTCACCGCACGCTTCAGGCGCTGCTGGACTCCGACCACGAGGTCGTCCTCGTCGTCACCCATCCGAAGAGCGAGCACGCCTACGAGAAGATATGGGACGACAACGTCGCCGAACTCGCCGAGAAGAACGACGTACCCGTCCTGCTGCGCAACCGTCCCGACGACGCCGAACTCCTGGCCGCGGTGGCGGACGCCCGGCCGGACATCATCGTCGCCAACAACTGGCGGACCTGGCTGCCCCCCGAGCTGTTCGACCTGCCGCCGCACGGCACCCTCAACATCCACGACTCGCTGCTGCCGTCGTACGCGGGCTTCTCGCCGATCATCTGGGCGCTGATCAACGGCGAGGCGCGCGTCGGCGTGACCGCGCACCGGATGAACACCGAACTCGACGCCGGGGACGTCCTGGTGCAGCGTTCGGTGCCGGTGGGGCCCACCGACACGGCGACCGACCTGTTCCACCGGACGGTCGACCTCATCGCGCCCATCGTGCGGGAATCGCTCGACCTGATCGCCTCCGGCCGGGACGCCGGCCGGTGGGTGCCGCAGGACCGTGCCCGGGCCGGCTTCTTCCACAAGCGGTCGGCGGAGGACAGCCGGATCGACTGGAGTTGGCCCGCGGAACGGCTGGAACGGCTCGTACGGGCCCAGTCGGACCCGTACCCGAACGCGTACGCCTTCCACCGGGGTCAGCGGCTGAGGATCGTCTCGGCGGCCGTGTCGCAGGGGTGCTACGGCGGCACGCCGGGCCGGATCTTCATCCGGGAGGGGGACGGCGTCGTCGTGGTGGCGGGCGCCGAGTCCTGGTCGGGCCGCTGCCGGGGTCTCCTCGTGCGGCGGGTGCGCACCGACGACGGCACCGAGTACGCGGCCACCGACTGGTTCCGCACCATGGGCGGGTATCTGACGTCCCGTCCCTGACGTCCGGCCCTGAGGACCTGGACCGGAACCCGAGCGGGGGCGGGAGGGCGAAGGGCGAACGGCTGTACCGGACGGGTCCCCGGCCATGCCGGGGCGGGGACCCGTCGCCGGGTCAGTCGACGATCGCCGCCGGCCTCGCGTCCTCGGCCGGGACCTCGCCGTCGTGGTGGTGCCGGCCCAGCGGGATGACCAGCGGAGTCCCGCTGACCGGGTCGGGGGTGATCCGGCAGCGCAGGTCGAAGACGTCCTCGACGGTGGCCTCGGTGACCACCTCGGCGGGCGGGCCCTCGGCGACGATGCGGCCCGCCTTCATCGCGATGACGTGATCGGCGTACCGGCACGCCTGGTTGAGGTCGTGCAGCACCATCACCACCGTGCGTCCCTCACGCCGGTTGAGGTCCGTGATCAGGTCCAGCACGTCGATCTGGTGGGCGAGGTCCAGATAGGTCGTCGGTTCGTCCAGGAGCAGGACGGGGGTGCCCTGGGCGACCGCCATCGCGATCCACGCGCGCTGCCGCTGACCACCGGAGAGCTCGTCGACCGGACGGTCGGCGAGGTCGGTCAGCCCGGTCGCCGCCAGCGCCCCGTGCACGGCCTCCTCGTCCGCCGCGGACCACTGCCGCCACCAGGTCTGGTGCGGTGAACGGCCCCTGCCCACCAGGTCGAAGACGGTCAGCCCCTCCGGCGCCACCGGCGTCTGCGGCAGGATGCCCAGGGTGCGCGCGAGTTCGCGGGTCGGTACGGACCGCAGGGCCACGCCGTCCAGTTCCACGACGCCCCGGCGCGGTGCCAGCAGCCGGGCCAGCGCGCGCAACAGGGTGGACTTGCCGCAGGCGTTGGCCCCGACGATGGCGGTGATCCGGCCGGTCGGCACGCTGAGATCCAGATCCTCCACCACCGACCGTCCGTCGTAGGCGAGATGCAGGCTCCTGGCCCGCAACTCCGGCCCGGCGGACGGCGGATGAGCGGCACCCGGGTCCGTGCCGTGCGCGCCGGCGCCGGACGGAAGGGGGACGCCGGCGCCGGACGGTCGAAGGACGCCGCCGGTCTTCGGCTCGGTCGGCCGCGGGGTGCGAGGGTCGGTGGTCGACATGGGATCAGCCTCCAGAGCCCGCGCGGTTGGCGCGGATGAGCAGCCACAGCAGGACCGGCGCGCCCAGGGCGCCGGTGACGATCCCGACCGGCAGTTCCGTCCCGGGGATCGCCTCGCGGGCGAGGAGATCCGAGCCGAGGACGACCAACGCGCCGGTGAGACCGGAGACGATCGGGGGCGGCGACGCGGTGCCCGCCAGCCGCTGGGCGATCTGCGGACAGGCCAGGGCCACGAAGGCCACCGGACCGGCCGCCGCCGTGCCGAAGGCGACCAGTCCCACCCCGGCCAGCAGCAGGGCCAGCCGGACCGGCTGGACCGGCGTGCCGAGCCCCGCGGCCACGTCGTCGCCGAGCTGGAGGGTACGCATCCAGCGGCCCATGGCCAGGGTGACCGGCAGCAGCACGGCCATGGCGAGGGCCAGCGAGTCCACCTGGTCCCAGGTCCGGCCGTTGAGGTTGCCGACCAGCCAGCCGATGGCCTCCTGCGCCTGGAACCGGCTGCCGCGCGCCACGAGGAAGTCGGTGGCGCTGGTGCAGATCCAGGACACGCCGATACCGACGAGGATGATGCGGTACCCGGTGGTCCCGCCCTTCCACGCCAGCGCGTAGACGACCAGCGCGGTCGCCAGGGCGCCCAGCAGCCCCAGCGTCGACAGCCCGAGGCCGCCCGTCCAGCCGAGAACGACGGCCGCCACCACGGCCGTTCCGGCGCCCTCGGTCAGCCCGATCATGTCGGGGCTGGCCAGCGGGTTGCGGGTCATCGTCTGGAACACGGCCCCCGAGACGCCGAACGCGATGCCGACCAGCAGCCCGGTCAGCGCGCGCGGCAGCCGCAGGTCCTGTACGACGACGACCGTGCCGGGGTCGCCCGCGCCGCCGAGCGCCCTGACGACGTCGGTGAAGGGCACCGGGTAGTCGCCGAGGGTGAGACCCCGGCAGAACAGCAGGAACGCGCCGGCGGCGACGAGCACTCCGGTCAGTACCAGGCGCGGGCGCAGTACGCCGGAGACCGGGGGAAAGGCCAGCCGGAACGGCCGGCCGTGCAGCGCGGGGTGCGGGGGGACGGCGGGGGAAGCGTGGACGGCCGGTGTGGCCGGGGACCGCGCTGGGGTGGGCGACTGTGCTGGTGTCGGGGACTGTGCTGTGTCCGGGGGCTGTGCGGGCACGCTCACACCTCCGCGAGCTTACGGCGGCGGACCAGGGCGATGAAGAACGGGCCGCCGAGGAAGGCGACGAGGACGCCGGCCTGGATCTCGGTGGGCCGGGCCAGCGTCCGGCCGAGGATGTCGGCGGACAGCAGCAGTACGGGTGCGAGGGCGGCGGACAGCGGCAGCAGCCAGCGGTGGTCGGGGCCGATCCCGGCGTACTGGGCGAGGACCCGCGCGATGTGCGGCACGACCAGACCGAGGAAGACCACGGGACCGATGACGGCGACCGACGCGCCGGTCAGCAGCATCACCGCGGTGACCCCCTGGAGGCGGACCGGGCCGAGCCGCCGGCCCAGCGAGGCGGCCACGTCGTCGCCGAGGGCCATGCTGTTGAGGGCGGGCGCGCAGGACAGGGCGAGGACGGCGCCGACGGCGAGGAAGGGCAGGATGCGCAGCAGTTCGCCGGAGTCCTGGTCGGCCAGTGAGCCGGCCGACCAGAAGCGGTAGCGGTCCAGGGCGTCCTGGTCGGTCAGCACCACGGCGCTGGTGAGCGACGACAGCAGTGAGGTGACGGCGACCCCGGCGAGCGCCAGTTTCACGGGCGTGGCCCCGGAACGGCCCAGCCGCCCCAGGGAGAAGACCAGGACGCTCGCGGCGAGTGCTCCGCCGAACGCGAACCACACATAGCCGTAGAGCGATCCGACCCCGAACACCGCGACCGCCAGCACGATCGCGAAGGACGCCCCGGCGCTGACGCCGAGGATGCCGGGGTCCGCGAGCGGGTTGCGGGTGAGGGCCTGCATCAGCGCGCCGGACAGGCCGAGCGCGGCGCCCGTCGTCAGGCCCAGCAAAGTGCGGGGGACCCGCACCGACCAGACGACGTTGTCGACGAGGCGGTTGGGCGGATGGCCGAGGACCGCGCGGACCACCTGGTCGAGCGGGACGTTCAGCGCGCCCAGTGCCACGGACAGCAGGGACAGGGCGATGAGGAGGGCGACGACGCATGTCACCAGCACCGTGGTGCGAAGCCTTCTGCCTGAAGCCACTTGCCGGTCTCCATGTCGCGGTCCGGGGGCCTCGCCGGGGTGCCGTCGGGTCATCTTCCCTCGCGCAGACCCCTGTTGGCGGACCACCGGACAATCCTGTCAGCAGGTTAGGTGAGCATAACCTCAGTCATTGCGACTTGGGCCCGTGGTTCCGAAAGGGGTCTATCAAGTAAGGCAATGCTTACCTTACTATTCGAGCGGTCGCGGCTCCGCTGAGCCGTTCCACACCGCACCTGGGAGGCACGGGCAGCTGTGTCGGGCAACACGCGTTCTTCTGCACAGGCGACGGCGACGGACTACTGGCGGCGGCGGTTCGCCGCACCGGTGCCGCAGCCCGCACTGCCACGGGACTTCCCGCACCCGCCCCGCCAGGAGGGGGCGGCGCCGCGCGCCCGGCGCGCCGCCCCCTCGGCGGCGACCGCCGACCGGGTGACCGGACTCGCCGCCCTCGTGGCCCTGCTGCACCGCTACGGCGGTGCCGCCGCGACCGGGACGGCGGTGGCGCACGAAGGGCTGCCGCTGCGCGTCGCGGTCGACGGCGACACCCCGTTCGCCGAACTGTGCGAACGGGTCGGGGCGGCGCGCGCCGAGGCCGCGGACCACCGCCTGCCGACCGCCGAACTGCTGGACCTCCTCGCCCCCGAACCCTTCCGCGGCGGCGGGCTGTTGTGCGCCACGGGCTACGGCGACGCGTCCTGGGACGAGGGGGGCCCGCTGGACCTGGCGCTGACCGTGGCCGACGGCGAGGTGTCGGCGGACTACCGGACCGACCTCTTCGAACCCGCCACCGTCGACCGGATCCTCGGCCACTACCGCACGCTCCTCGCCGACGCCCTCGCCCGCCCGGCCACCCCGATCGCCGACCTGGAACTCCTCGACGACGGGGAACGGCACCGGATCCTGCACGACTGGAACGACACCGCGCACGACGTGCCCGCGCTCACCTGGCCGCGGATGTTCGCCGACCAGGTCGCCGCCCGCCCCGACGAGGTGGCCCTCGTCCACGAGGACGTCCGCCTCACCTACGCCGAACTCGACGCGCGCGCGTCCCGGCTGGCGCACACCCTGGTGGCCCGGGGCGCCGGTCCCGAGACCGTGGTCGCCCTCGCCGTACCGCGCTCGGCCGACATGATCGTCGCGGAGGTCGCCGTCCTGAAGGCGGGCGCGGCCTATCTGCCCATCGACACCGACTACCCGGCCGACCGCATCGCCTACATGCTCGCCGACGCCCGGCCGGTCTGCCTCGTCACCACCGCCGAGATCGTGCCCGACCTCCCCCCGGACATCGATCCGCTGGTCCTCGACGCCCCGGACACGATCGCCGAGCTGGCCGGCCGCCCCGCACAAGGGCCGTCGGCCGCCGACGGGTCGACGGCCGCGCACGCGGCCTACGTGATCTACACCTCCGGCTCCACCGGCCGCCCCAAGGGCACGGTGCTCTCGCACGCCGGGGTGGCGGGGCTGGTCGCCACGCAGCGGGAACGCTTCGGGATCGGCCCGCACAGCCGGGTCCTCCAGTTCGCCTCACCCAGCTTCGACGTGGCGTTCTGGGACCTGTGCCTCGGACTGCTGTCCGGCGGCCGACTGGTCGTCGTGCCCGCCGACCGCCGGGTTCCCGGCGCGCCGCTCGCCGACTACGCGAACGAGCACGGCGTCACCTTCATGATCCTGCCGCCCGCCCTGCTCGCCGCGATGCCGGACGACGTGCAACTCCCGCCGCGGGCAACGCTGCTGGCCGGTACGGAGCGGGTGTCCCCCGAGCTGGTCGGCCGGTACGCGCGCGGCCGGATGATGTTCAACGCCTACGGCCCGACCGAGGCCACCACCAACTCCACGCTGGGCCTGTGCGATCCGGACACCCCGCCCGGCACCATCGTGCCGATCGGCGTGCCCGACCCCGGCACCCGCGCCTACGTCCTCG
Organism: Streptomyces sp. NBC_00080; assembly: GCF_045041255.1. NCBI lineage: Bacteria > Bacillati > Actinomycetota > Actinomycetes > Kitasatosporales > Streptomycetaceae > Streptomyces > Streptomyces sp. NBC_00080. The sequence continues at coordinate 2,153,601 of NZ_CP108235.1, read as the reverse complement.
ACGACCGGCTGCGGCCGGTCCCCGCCGGTGTCACGGGAGAGCTCTATCTCGGCGGCGCCGGCCTCGCCCGCGGCTACCTGGGCCGCCCCGCCCTGACCGCCGAACGCTTCGTCGCCGCCCCCGACACCCTCGCCGCCGCCCCCGGCGACCGGCTCTACCGCACCGGCGACCTGGTGCGCTGGAAGGCGGACGGACGACTGGAGTTCCACGGCCGCGTGGACAGCCAGGTCAAGATCCGCGGCTTCCGCATCGAGCCCGGCGAGATCGAGTCCGTCCTGCGCTCCCACCCGGCCGTCGACCAGGCCGCGGTCGTCGTCCGCGAGGACCGCCCCGGCGAACGGCGCCTCGCCGCCTACGTCGTGCCCTCGCTGGACGCCGGTCCGGAGGCGGACGCGCAGGCCGGAGTCGCCGACTGGAAGGACCTGCACGAACTGCTGTACTCCGCGGCGGGTTCGGAGGGCTTCGAGGAGAACTTCGCCGGCTGGAACAGCATGTACGACGGGCTGCCCATCCCCCTCGCCGACATGCGCGAGTGGCGGGAGGCGACCCTCGACCGGATCCGCGCCCTACGGCCCCGGCGCATCCTGGAGATCGGCGTCGGCTCCGGCCTGCTGCTGTCCCGGCTCGCCCCGGACTGCGAGGCGTACTGGGGCACCGACCTGTCCGAGGAAGCCGTACGGGCCCTGGACGCCCAGGTGTCCGCCGTCCCCGGCCTCGCCGACCGGGTCACCCTGCTGGCCCGGCCCGCGCACGACCTCACCGGGCTGCCCGAGGGCCACTTCGACACGATCGTCGTCAACTCCGTCGTCCAGTACTTCCCCGGCGGCGACTACCTCACCGGCGTGCTGCGCGCCGCCGCCGCGCTGCTCGCGCCCGGCGGCGCCCTCTTCGTCGGCGACGTACGCAACCTGCGGCTGCTGCGCACCCTGAGCGCGGCCGTCGAGGGCGGGCGGGTGCGCGACGAGACCGACGGCGACAAGGAGGCCCTGCGCGCCGCCGTGGACCGGGCGCTCGCCTGGGAGGGCGAACTCCTCGTCGACCCGGACTACTTCGCCACCCTGGACGGCCTCACCGCCGACATCCGGGTCAAGCGCGGCACGCACCACAACGAACTCACCCGGTACCGCTACGACGTGGTCCTGCGGCCGCGGGCCGACGGGGGCGCGGAGGTGCCCGAGTCGCCCTGGCCCGCGCTCGGTTCGGTCCACGCCCTCGACACCCTGCTCGCCGGGCGCCCGGACCGGCTGCGGGTCACCGGCATCCCCAACGCCCGGCTCGCCGACGACCTGGCCGCGCTCGACGCCCTCCGGGACAGCAGCAGGCCGGCCGGCGCGGCGCACGGAGTGGACCCCGAGTCCCTCCACGAGAGCGCCGCCCGGCACGGCTACGAGGCGACGCTCACCTGGAACGGGGACGCCGAGGACGGCAGCCTGGACGCCGTGTTCGCGCCCGCCGGGGACGACCTCGTGGCGCCGTACCGCCCCGGCGGCGGTCACCCGCTCACCAACCGTCCGGCACCCTTCCGCAACGTCACCGCGCTGATGACGGCCCTGCGCCGGCACGCCGCCGCGTATCTGCCCGACTACATGGTCCCGGCCGCCTTCGTCCCGCTGGACCGACTGCCCGTCACCCCCAGCGGCAAGCTCGACGCCGCCGCCCTGCCCGTGCCGGACCTGACCCCGACCGGCGCCGGACGGGCCCCCGGCACGGAACGCGAGCGGCTGCTGTGCGATCTGTACGCGCGGGCGCTGAGGGTGCCCTCGGTGGGCGTCGACGACGACTTCTTCGCGCTCGGCGGCGACAGCATCGTCGCCGTCCAGCTGCTCGTCCTGGCCCGCCGGGCCGGTCTGGAGCTGACCCCGCGCGACGTCTTCCGCCACCGCACGGTCGCGGAACTGGCCGGCGCCGCCCGCACCGCCGCGGCCGGCCCCGTGGACGACACCTCCTGGCAGCTGGGCGACGACGAACTCGCGGCCCTGCAGGGGGAGTCCGCCGTCACCGTCGAGGAGACCCTGCCCCTCGGCCCGCTCCAGGAGGGCTTCTTCTTCCACGCCCTGATGGACGGCGCCGGACACGACACGTACGTCGTGCAACAGGTCGTCGAACTGTCCGGACCGGTCGACGGCGCCCTGCTGCGCCGGGCGGCACAGCGACTCCTCGACCGGCACGCCCCGCTGCGCGCCTGCTTCCGGCAGAGGCCCGACGGCCGCCCCGTCCAGATCGTCGCCACCGGTCTCGAACTGCCCTGGCGCGAGGTGGACCTGGCCGCGCAGGACGATCTCGCGGTCCGGCGAGCACTCGCCGAGGCCGTCGCCGCCGACGAACGCGCCCACCGCTTCGACCTCGCCCGCCCTCCCCTGCTCCGCTGCGCCCTGATCCGCTTCGGGGACGAGCGCAGCCGACTGGTCCTGACGTTCCATCACATCGTCGCGGACGGCTGGTCCCTGCCGATCCTGCACCGCGAACTGCTCGCCCTGTACGGCGACGACCCGGCGCCGCTGCCCGCGGTCGCCCCGTACCGCGGCTACCTCCGCAGGATCGCCGGCGCCGACCGCGAGGCCGCCCGGGCCGCCTGGCGTGCCGCGCTCGCCGGCGTCGAGGAGCCCACCCGGCTGGTCGAGGTCCCGGCGCCCGCCGGACCCGTCGAGCCCGGGCAGATCCGCGTGGAGCTGTCCGAGCGGGTCACCGCCCGGCTCGCCGCCCGCGCCCGGGAGCGCGGGGTGACCCTCGGCACGCTCGTGCAGGGCGCGTGGGGACTGCTCGTCGGCCGCATGGCGGGCCGTCAGGACGTGCTGTTCGGCACCACCGTGGCCGGCCGTGACGCCGCCGTCGACGGCATCGAGTCGATGATCGGTCTGTTCATCAACACGCTGCCCACCCGGCTGCGCTGGACGCAGGGCGACACCCTCGGCGCTCTGCTGGAGCGGCTCCAGGAGGAGCAGAGCGCACTGCTCGACCACCAGCACCTCGGCCTCGCGGACATCCAGCGGGCCGCCGGGCACACCGGGGGCGGCGAACTCTTCGACACGCTCGTGGTGTTCGAGAACTACCCCGGCGGCGACGGCGCCCCGGGCATCACCGACCCCACCGGCACGATCGCCGTCGCCGGACACGCCTTCCACGACGCCGTGCACTACCCCCTGGCCCTCGTCGTCAAGCCCGGCCGCCGTCTCGACCTGCGGCTGAAGCACCACGCGCGGCGCCTGGACGCCGACGCCGCGCAGTCCCTCGCCGACCGGCTCACCCTGGTCCTCGGCGCCCTGGCCGACGACCCCGGGGCCCGGGTCGCCGACCTCGGACTGCTCACCCCGCGCGAGCTGGCCGGCGCCCACCCGGCGGGGGAGTCCCGGCCGGTCCCGGCCACCACGCTGGCCGCCGCGTTCGCCGCGCAGGCCGCGCGCACCCCGGACGCCACCGCCGTCGTCCTCGACGGCGCGACCCCCCTCACCTACGCCGAACTGAACCTGAGAGCCGAGGAGTTGGCCGTCCGCCTGCGGGCCCGGGGCGCGGGCCGCGAGCGGTTCGTCGCGGTCGCCGTACCGCGCTCGGCCGAGCTGATGGTGGCGCTGCTCGCCGTCCTGAAGTCGGGGGCCGGCTATCTGCCCCTGGACCTGGACTACCCGGCCGAGCGGCTCGCGTACATGCTGACCGACTCGGGGGCGACCACGGTCGTCACCACGGCACGGGACGCGGGACGGCTGCCGTCGGTCGAGGGCCTCGACGTGATCGACGTCGACGGCGTGACCGGAGTGACCGGAGTGACCGGAGTGACCGGAGTGACCGGCGTGACCGACCGGGCCGGGGCGGCGGACGACCTCCCGCCGGCCGCCCCCGGGGACCCGGCCCGTCCCGACGACCCCGCCTACCTCATCTACACCTCCGGTTCCACCGGCCGTCCCAAGGGCGTCGTCGTCACCCACCGCGCCATCGTCAACCGGCTGGCCTGGATGCAGGGCGAGTACGGCCTCGACCCCGGCGACCGGGTGCTCCAGAAGACGCCGTCCAGCTTCGACGTGAGCGTCTGGGAGTTCTTCTGGGCGCTGTGCGAGGGCGCCGCCGTCGTCCTCGCCGCGCCGGACGGACACCGTGACCCCGCCTGTCTGGCCCGCCTGATCCGGGCCGAGGGCGTGACGACGATGCACTTCGTGCCGTCCATGCTGGAGGCGTTCCTCGCCTCCGACGAGGTCACCGCCGACCCCGGGTGGGCGGGCGGCCTGCGCCGGGTGTTCAGCAGCGGCGAGGCCCTGTCCGGAGCCGCGGCCCGCCGCTGGCACGACCTGACCGGAGTGCCGCTGCACAACCTGTACGGCCCCACCGAGGCCGCCGTCGACGTGACGTACCACGCCTACGACGGCGCGTCCGACACCACCGTGCCCATCGGTCGGCCCGTGTGGAACACCGGCCTGCGCGTCCTCGACCCCTGCCTGCGCCCGGTCCCCGACGGGGTGCCCGGCGAGCTGTATCTGACCGGCGTCCAGCTGGCCCGCGGCTACCACCGGCGCCCCGCGCTCACCGCCGACCGGTTCGTCGCCGACCCGTACGCCGGCGAACCGGGCGCCCGCATGTACCGCACCGGTGACCTGGTGCGCCGCCGGCCCGACGGCACCCTCGACTACCTCGGCCGCACCGACCGGCAGGTCAAGCTGCGCGGCAACCGGGTCGAACTCGGCGAGATCGAGGCCGCGCTGACCCGCCACCCGGCCGTCGCCCGGGGCGCGGTCGTCGTCCGTGACCAGCGCCTCGTCGCCTACGCGGTCCCGGCGGCCGGAACCGCCGTCGACCCCGCCGAACTGCGCGCCGCCCTCGCGGACGCGCTGCCCGCGCCCCTGGTCCCGGAGGCGTACGTCGTCCTCGCCGACCTCCCGCTCACCCCCAGCGGCAAGCTCGACCAGGCCGCGCTGCCCGCCCCCGAGGCCGAGCGCGCCGCCCGCCGCGCACCCTCAGGACCGCTGGAACGGCAGCTCACCGAGATCTTCGCGGCCGTCCTCGGCATCGAGGACGCGAGCCCCGACGACGACTTCTTCCGGCTCGGCGGCGACAGCATCAGCTCCATCGGCGTCTCCGGCCGGGCCCGGGCGGCCGGCCTGGACCTGAGCCCCCGCGACGTGTTCACCCACCGCACCCCCGCCGCCCTGGCGGCGGCGGCCGGAGCGGCGACGGCGGCCCCGAGCGCCGGCCGCGCCCCCGCCGCCCCCTTCACCCTCACCGACGCCGAACACGCCCGTGTCCGCGCCCTGGCCGCCCCGGCCGCCGTCGCCGACGTCTGGCCGCTGGCCCCCCTCCAGGAGGGCCTGTTCTTCCACTCGGCGTACGACGAGGGCGCCCTCGACGTCTACACCGTGCACGAGACGTTCGACTTCGCGACCCGGCTCGACACCGGACGGCTGCGCGCCGCCGTCCGCACCCTCCTCGCCCGCAACCCGGGCCTGCGCGCCGGCTTCACCAGCGAGGGCCTCGACCGGCCGGTGCAGTTCATCGTCGAGGACCCGGAGGTCCCGCTCGACGAGGTCGACCTCTCCCACCTCTCCGCCGCCGAACAGGACGTACGGCTGCGGGAGTTGACGGACGCGGAGCGCGACCGGCGGTTCGACCTCTCGGCGCCCCCGCTGTTCCGGCTGCTCCTGCTGCGCCTGGGCGCGCAGCGCGGCGACCGGCTCGTCATCGGCCGTCACCTGATCCTCTGGGACGGCTGGTCGGCCTGGCTGTTCCTCGACGAGCTGTTCGCGCTCTACGAGACCGGCGGCGACGCGAACGCCCTTCCCGAGCCCGGCAGCTACCGCGACTACCTGAGCTGGCTGGAGCAGCAGGACGACACGGCCGCCACGGCCGCCTGGCGTGCCGCCCTGGCCGGTCTCGACGAGCCCACGCTGCTGGCCCCGGCCGCGGCCGACGGCCTCGAACCGGTCATCCCCGACCAGCTCGACACAAGCCTGTCCGCCGAGCTCGGCGACCGGCTGCGGGAGACGGGCCGCGCCCACGGTCTGACCCTGAACACGCTCCTCAACGCGGCCTGGGGGCTCACCCTCGCCTCCGCCACCGGACGCCCCGACGTGGTGTTCGGCACCACGGTGGCCGGCCGGCCCAGTGAGGTCCCGATGGTCGGCGACATCATCGGGCTCTTCCTCAACACGGTTCCCACCCGGATCGTCCTCGACCCCGCCGAGCCGGTCCTCGCACTGCTCCGCCGCATCCAGGGCGAACGCCTCGACCTCATGCCGTACGAGCACCTCAGCCTCGGCGTGCTCCAGGCCGAGACCGGACACCGCAGGCTCTTCGACACCCTGTTCGTACTGCGCAACAACGACACCGGGGAACGGCTGGCGGACCTGCGCACCCGGCACGGCGCCACGGCCGTCGCCAACGTCGACGCCACCCACTACCCGGTCAACCTCGTCATCACCCCGGGCCGCCGGATCGCCGTCACCCTCACCCACCGCCCCGACCTCGTCCCGGCCGACCGGGCGCGCACGCTCCTCGACCGGTTCGCGCTGCTCCTCGACCGCCTCGGCGCCGACCTCACGGTGCCCGTCGGGTCCCTCGACCCGCTGCTGCCCGCCGAACACGAGGCGCTGCGAAGGGAGTCGGCGGCGAGCCGGGTGCCCGACCCCGAGGACACCATCGCCGACCTGCTGGCCGCGCAGGCCGGACGCACCCCGGACGAGCGGGCCCTCGTCTTCGGTGAGCGCACCCTGACGTACGCCGAGCTCGACGCGGCCGTGAACCGCATGGCCCGGCTGCTGATCGAGCGGGGCGCCGGCCCCGAGCGGGTCGTCGCCCTCGGCCTGCCGCGCTCCCTGGACATGGTGGTCGCGCTCTTCGCGGTCCTGCGCACCGGCGCCGCCTACCTGCCGCTGGAACTGGACCATCCGGCCGACCGGCTGTCCCTGATGCTGGCCGACGCCCGCCCGCTCCTGCTGCTCACCACCCGGGCCGTCTCCGCCACGCTGGACGGCGACATGGCCCGTGTCCTGCTCGACGACCCGGACACCGGGAACGAGCTGGCCGGGCTGTCCGACACCCCGGTCCGTCTCCGCTTCAGCCTCGAACACCCCGCCTACGTCATCTACACCTCCGGCTCCACCGGCCGCCCCAAGGGCGTCGTCACCCCCTACCGGGGCCTGACGAACATGCAGCTCAACCACCAGAAGGAGATCTTCGCCCCGGCCATCGCCTCGGCCGGCGGGCGGAGGCTGCGCATCGCGCACACCGTGTCCTTCGCCTTCGACATGTCGTGGGAGGAACTGCTCTGGTTGGTCGAGGGCCACGAAGTGCACGTGTGCGACGAGGAGTTGCGCCGTGACGCCGAGGCGCTGGTCGCCTACTGCGAGCGGCACCGCGTCGACGTCGTCAACGTCACCCCGACCTACGCCCGGCTGCTGATCGAGCAGGGCCTGCTGACGGGCCATGTGCCGCCGCTGGTGCTGCTGGGCGGCGAGGCCGTCCCGGAGACGGTGTGGACGGCCCTGCGCGACACCGAGGGGACGTACGGCTACAACCTGTACGGGCCGACCGAGTACACCATCAACACCCTCGGCGGCGGCACCCTCGACAGCGCGACGCCCACCGTCGGCCGCCCCATCCGGGGCACGCGCGCCCACATCCTCGACGCCTGGCTGCGTCCGGTGCCCGACGGCGTGCCCGGTGAGCTGTACATCGCCGGCATCGGCCTGGCCCGCGGCTACCTCGGCCGGCCCGCGCTGACCGCGGAACGCTTCGTCGCCGACCCGTTCGGGGAGCCCGGCGAGCGCATGTACCGCACCGGCGACCTGGTGCGCCGGGGCCCCGACGGCAACCTCGACTTCCTCGGCCGCACCGACGACCAGGTCAAGATCCGCGGCTACCGCATCGAACCCGGCGAGATCGAGACCGTCCTCAGCCGTCACCCGCTGGTCGCCCAGGCCGCCGTGGTGGTCCGCGACGAACGCCTCGTCGGCTATGTCGTGCCCTCCGGCGCCGACTCCGAGGAGCGCTCCGCGGCCGAGGCCGCGCAGGTCGGGGAGTGGCAGGAGATCTACTCCGACGAGTACGAGGAGATCGGCACCGCCGTCTTCACCGAGCGGTACGACGGCTGGGACAGCTCCTACGACGGGCAGCCCATCCCCTTCGACGAGATGCACGAGTGGCGCGAGGCCACCCTCGCCCGCATCGGCGCGCTGCGCCCCCGCCGCGTCCTGGAGATCGGCGTGGGCTCGGGCCTGCTGCTGTCCCGGCTCGCCCCGGAAGTGGAGGCCTACTGGGCGACCGACTTCGCCGCCCCTGTCATCCGCAAGATCGGTGAGGAGGTACGGCGCGACCCGGCCCTCGCCGCCAAGGTCGAACTGCGCTGCCGGCCCGCCGAGGACCTGAGCGGTCTGCCCACCGGCTACTTCGACACGATCGTCGTCAACTCCGTCATCCAGTACTTCCCGAGCGTCGACCACCTCACCGCCGTACTGCGCGGCGCGATGGACCTGCTCGCGCCCGGCGGCGCCCTGTTCGTCGGAGACGTCCGCAACCTGCGGCTGGCCCGCACCTTCCACACCGAGGTCCAGCGCGCCCGCGGCACCGCCGAGGCCGACCTGGAGGCGGCGGTGGAGCGCGGCCTGCGACTGGAGAAGGAACTCCTCGTCGACCCCGAGTTCTTCACCACCCTCGGCTACGGGATCGACCTGCGCACCAAGCGCGGCCACCACCACAACGAGCTGAGCAGGCACCGCTACGACGTCGTCCTGTACGCCGGCGAGCCGGACGTACGGCTGGACGGCGTGCCGGTGGTCGACTGGGCCACGGCCGACACCATCGGCGAACTCGTGCGCGGGGACTGGTCCGGCGCCGAGGGCATCGGCGCACTGCTGGGCGGCAACCGGTCCGGGACCGGGGGCACCGGCCGGCACCCGCGCGGCGAACGGCCCGCGGGCCTGCGTCTGACCGGCGTGCCCGACGGCCGTACCCGTGAAGCGGGCGTCGACCCGGAGCACCTGTGCGAACTCGGCGCGGCCGCCGGATACCGGGTGCTGACCACCTGGTCGGCGCGGACCGGAACGTTCGACGCGGTGTTCCTGGCGACCGCCACCGCCGAACCGCGCCTCACCGGCGGCCTGTTCCGCGCCGGCGGCGGCACCCACCCCTACGCCAACGACCCCACCGCCGCCCGTGAGGCGAGCGCCCTGGTGCGACGGCTGCGCGAGGACCTGGGGCGCGAACTGCCCGACTACATGGTCCCGGCCGCCTTCGTCACCGTCGACGGCCTGCCCATGAACGCCAACGGCAAGCTCGACGTGCGCGCCCTGCCCGACGCCGAGCCCGCCGTCGCCCTCGGTGGCGGACGCGGCCCGCGCACCCCGCGGGAGGAGGTGCTGTGCCGGCTGTTCGCCGAGGTGCTGGGGCTGCCCGAGGTCGGCGCCGAGGACAACTTCTTCGACCTGGGCGGACACTCGCTGCTCGCCACCCGGCTGGTCAGCCGCGCCCGTACCGACCTGGGCGCCGAACTCGCCATCCGCGACCTCTTCGAGGCGCCCACCCCGGCGCTGCTGGCGGGCCGCGCCGACCAGGCGAGCCCGGCCCGGCCGGCCGTCGCCCCCGTCACCGACCGGCCCGCCCGCATTCCGCTGTCGGCCGCTCAGCGCCGGCTCCTGCTGGTCGAGCAGATCACCGGAAGCGGCGTCGCCTACAACTTCCCGCTGGTCTTCCGGCTGCGCGGCGCCCTCGACACCGAGGCCCTGGGCACCGCCCTGCGGGACGTCGCCGGGCGCCACGAGGCGCTGCGGACGGTGTTCCCCGTGCACGAGGGCGAGCCGTACCAGCGGATCGTCCCGGCCGCCGAGGCGTTCCCCGACTGCACGGTGACCGACTGCGCCGAGGACGCGCTGCCCGCGCTGATCGAGGCGGCCCAGCGTCGCCCCTTCGACCTGACCGCCGGACTCCCGCTGCGCTGCGAGGTGTTCCGGCTGGGCCCGGACGACCACGTGGTGGCCGTCGTCCTGCACCACGTCACCACCGACGAGTGGTCCGACCGCCCCTTCCTCGCCGACCTCGACGCCGCCTACGCGGCCCGCCGCGAGGGACGGCCGCCCGCCTGGGCGCCCCTGCCGGTGCAGTACGCCGACTACACCCTCTGGCAGGACGACCTGCTCGCCCGGACCGGCGAGAGCCAGCTCGCCCACTGGGCGGACGCCCTGCGCGGCCTGCCCGACGAGCTCGCCCTGCCCGCCGACCGGCCGCGTCCGGCCGAGCCGACCGGGCGCGGCGGCAAGGTCCACCTGGAGCTGCCCACCGCCACCGGCCACGCCCTGCGTGACCTCTCCGCAGCCACCGGGACGAGCATGTTCATGCTGTTCCAGGCCGCCACCGCGGCGCTGCTGCACCGGCTCGGCGCGGGGGACGACATCCCGCTCGGCGCGCCCATCGCGGGCCGCACCGACGAGGCGCTCGGCGACCTGGTCGGCTTCTTCGTGAACACCCTGGTCCTGCGCACCGACCTGTCCGGCGAGGACCTCACGTTCCGGCGGCTGCTGGACCGGGTGCGGGAGTCGTCCCTGAAGGCCTTCGAGTACCAGGACCTGCCCTTCGACCGGGTCGTGGAGACCCTCAACCCGCCCCGGGCGGCCGGCCGCAACCCCCTCTTCCAGGTCATGCTGGGCTACCACCACCGCCCCGACGGCGACCCGGACGTGCTCGGCCTGCGGACCGAATGGTTCGACATGGACACCGGCATGGCCAAGTTCGACCTCCACTTCACCTTCGTCGACGAGACCGGCCGCGACCGTGTCGTGCTGCTCCTGGAGTACGCGGCCGACCTCTTCGACCACGGGACGGCCGAGCGGCTCGCCCGCCGTACGGCGCGGCTGCTGGAACACGCCGCGGCCGAACCGGACCGCCCGGTGCGCGACCTCCCGCTCCTGGCGGAGGCCGAACGGGCGCAGGTGCTGGAGGAGTGGAACGCCACCGCGCACCCCGTCCCCTCCGCCACCCTGCCCGGCCTCTTCTCCGCCCAGGCGGCGCGCACCCCGCAGGCCACGGCGCTCGTCTTCGAGGGCGAGCGGCTGACGTACGCGGAGCTGGACGCCCGGGTGGAGCGTTCCGCACGGGTGCTGGCCGGGCTGGGCGCGGGCCCCGAGCGGACCGTGGCCGTCGCGCTGCCGCGCTCGCCCGAACTGGTCGTCGCCCTGCTCGCCGTCCACCGCGCCGGAGCCGCCTATCTCCCTCTCGATCCGGACTACCCGGAGGAACGCCTCGCGCTGATGGTCGAGGACGCCCGTCCGGTGTGCGTGATCCGCGACGGCCTGCCGACCGGCCCCGAGGAGGACCTGCCCGCGGCCCACGATCCGGCGCACCCCGCGTACGTGATCTACACCTCCGGCTCCACCGGCCGCCCCAAGGGAGTCGTCGTCCCGCACGAGGGCATCGTCAACCGACTGCTGTGGATGCAGCACACCTACGGCCTGACGTCCGCCGACCGGGTCCTGCAGAAGACGCCCTCCGGCTTCGACGTGTCGGTGTGGGAGTTCTTCTGGCCCCTGATCACCGGCGCCGCCCTGGTGCTCGCCCGGCCCGAGGGCCACCGCGACCCGGCCTACCTGGCCCGGCTGATCCGCGAACAGGACGTCACCACCGTCCACTTCGTGCCCTCCATGCTCCAGCTGTTCCTGGAGGAGCCCACCGCCGCGCAGTGCGTCGGCCTGCGCCGGGTGATGTGCAGCGGCGAGGCCCTGCCCGTCGGCCTGGCCCACCGCTTCCACGAGGTCCTGACCGCCGGGCTGCACAACCTCTACGGGCCGACCGAGGCGTCGGTCGACGTGACGGCCGTCGAGATCGGGCCGGACGCACCGAGCGTGCCGATCGGCCGCCCGGTGTGGAACACCCGGGTGTACGTCCTCGACGCGGGGCTGCGCCCGGTGCCCCCCGGCGTCCCCGGCGAGCTGTACCTCGCGGGCGTCCAGCTCGCCCGCGGCTACCTCGACCGGGCCGCGCTGACCGCCGAGCGGTTCGTCGCCGACCCGTACGGGGCGCCGGGAACCCGCATGTACCGCACGGGCGACCTGGCCCGGTGGACGGCCGACGGTACGGTCGAGTACCTGGGCCGCACCGACGACCAGGTGAAGGTGCGCGGCTTCCGCGTCGAACCCGGCGAGATCGAGGGAGCCCTGACCCGGCACCCGGCCGTCGCCCACGCCGTCGTCGTGGTCCGTGACCAGCGGCTGGTGGCCTACGTGGTGCCGGACCGGGACGCCGGACCGGTGGACGCGACGGCGTTGCGCGCCCGCACGGCCGCCGCGCTCCCCGCGCACATGGTGCCCGCGGCCTTCGTCCCGCTCGGCGCGCTGCCCCTCACCCCCAACGGCAAGCTCGACCGACGGGCCCTGCCCGCACCCGACTTCACGTCCGCGGACGCGCAGGGCGCCCCGCCGCGCGGCCCGCGCGAGGAGATCCTCGGCGGACTCTTCGCCGATGTCCTCGGCCTCGACCGGGTCGGCGCCGACGACGACTTCTTCACCCTCGGCGGACACTCCCTGCTCGCCATGCGACTGGTCAGCCGCGTCCGTACGGTCCTCGGAGCGGACCTCACCGTCCGTACCGTCTTCGAGGCACCCACCCCCGCGCTGCTCGCCGCGCGGCTCGACGACCGGGCCGGCGGCCTGCCGGCCCTGGTCCCCGCGGACCGGCCCGAGGAACTCCCGCTGTCCTTCGCCCAGCAGCGGCTGTGGCTGCTGCACCGCATCGAGGGGCCGCGCGCCACGTACCACATCCCGGCGGCCTGGCGGCTGACCGGCGCCCTCGACCCGGACGCGCTGGCCGCCGCGCTGAACGACGTCGCGGTACGCCACGAGAGCCTGCGCACGGTCTTTCCCGAGGCCGACGGCCGGGCCCGCCAGGTCGTGCTCGACCCGTCCCGGGTCACGGTCCCCGTCCAGCACAGCCGGGTCACGGAGAGCGAACTGCCCGGCCGGCTCGCCGAGGCCGCCGCGCGGGGTTTCGAGCTCGAACGCGACCTCCCGCTGCGCGCCCACGTGTTCGCCCTGAACCCGGACGAACACGTCCTGCTGCTGGTGCTGCACCACATCGCCGGCGACCAGTGGTCCGACGGCCCCCTCTGGCGCGACCTGGCCCTCGCCTACGAGGCCCGCCGTGCGGGACACCGGCCCGGGTGGGCGCCCCTGCCCGTGCAGTACGCCGACTACGCCCTCTGGCACCGCGAGGCACTCGGCGACGCCGACGCGCCGGACAGCCGCCAGTCCCGCCAGCTCACCCACTGGCAGGGCGCGCTCGCGGGCCTGCCGGAGGAACTCGCGCTGCCCACCGACCGGCCCCGGCCGCCGGAGAGCAGCCACCGCGGTGGCGCCGTCGGACTGACCGTCGACGCCGGACGGACCCGTGACCTGCGCATGCTGGCCCGCCGTCATGGCGTCAGCATGTTCATGGTCGCCCAGGCGGCCGTCGCCGCGCTGCTGCACCGGCTCGGCGCCGGAGCGGACATCCCGCTGGGCGCACCGGTCTCGGGGCGCTCCGACGAACACCTCGAAGACCTGGTCGGCTTCTTCGTGAACACCCTCGTCCTGCGCACCGACCTGTCCGGCGACCCCACCTTCGCCGAGTTGCTCGCCCGCGTCCGGGAGACCGACCTCGCCGCCTACGAGCACCAGGACCTGCCCTTCGAACGCCTGGTGGAGGCCGTCAACCCGGCCCGCTCACTGGCCCGGCACCCGCTGTTCCAGGTGATGGTCGTGCACCTGGAGAACGCCGGCGCCACCCCCGCCCTGCCCGGTCTGACCGCGCACCGCGAACCGCTCGGCCAGCAGGGCGCCAAGTTCGACCTCAGCTTCGACTTCGTCGAGCAGGGCGAGGAAGGGCTGCGGTGCTGGATCGAGTACAGCGCCGATCTCTTCGACGAGCCGACCGCCGAACTCCTCGCCGAGCGGCTGGATTCACTGCTGGAGCAGGTCGCCGCCGACCCCGGCCGCCGCGTCGGCAGCCTCGACGTGCTGCGCGACGACGAACGCGCCCTCGTCCTCACCGAGTGGAACGACACCGCGCGGCCCGTCCCCGACCTCACCCTGCCCGAGCTGTTCCGCGCGCAGGCGGCCCGCACCCCCGAGGCCACCGCGGTCGTCTTCGAGGACACCGCCCTCACCTACGCCGAACTCGACCTGCGGGTCGAGCGTCTCGCCCACACCCTCGCCGCGCACGGGGCGCGGGCCGAGGCCACCGTGGCCGTCGCGCTGCCGCGCTCCCTCGCCCTCGTGGTGGCGCTGCTCGCGGTCCACCGCGCGGGCGCCGCCTACCTGCCCCTCGACACCGGCTACCCGGCCGAGCGGCTCGGGTACATGCTCACCGACGCCCGCCCGGTCTGCCTGGTCACCGCCGACGGGGTCAGCCTCCCGGACACCGGCGTGCCCACCCTCACGGTGGACGCCGACGGCGTCCCCGGCCGCCCGGCGCACGCACCGCTGCCCACCGCCCACGACCCCCGCCACCCCGCGTACGTCATCTACACCTCCGGCTCCACCGGCCGCCCCAAGGGCGTCACCGTGCCCCACGAGGGCATCGCCAACCGGCTCCTGTGGATGCAGGACGCCTACCGTCTCGACCGCGGCGACCGGGTCCTGCAGAAGACCCCGGCCGGGTTCGACGTGTCGGTGTGGGAGTTCTTCTGGCCGCTCGTCACCGGCGCCACCCTGATCGTGGCCCGCCCGGAGGGCCACCAGGACCCGGTCTACCTCGCCGACCTGATACGGCGCCGGCACATCACCACGGCCCACTTCGTGCCGTCGATGCTGCGTGCCTTCCTCGACGAACCGACCGCGGCCGGGTGCACCGGACTGCGCCAGGTGATGTGCAGCGGCGAGGCACTGCCCGCTCCGCTGGCCGCCCGCTTCCACCGGACCCTGCCGGGCAGCCGCCTGCACAACCTGTACGGCCCCACGGAGGCGTCCGTCGACGTCACCGCCCACGAGGTGCCCGCCGGCCCGGCGGCCGTACCGATCGGCCGCCCCGTGTGGAACACCCGCACCTACGTCCTGGACGCCGCACTGCGCCCGGTCCCGCCCGGCGTGGCCGGCGAACTGTACCTGGCGGGCGTCCAGTTGGCCCGCGGCTACCTGGGCCGCCCCGGCCTGACCGCCGAGCGGTTCGTCGCCGACCCCCACGCCGACGGGCCCGGCGCCCGTATGTACCGCACCGGGGACCTGGCCCGCTGGACCCGGGACGGCACGCTGGAGTACCTCGGCCGCGCCGACGACCAGGTCAAGCTGCGCGGCTTCCGGATCGAGCTCGGCGAGATCGAGACCGTCCTCGCGGCGCACCCGTCCGTCGACCACGCCACCGTCGTCCTGCGCGACGCCCACCTGATCGCGTACGTCGTCCCGGCCGGGGACGGCGCGCCGGCGGACGCGGCGGCGCTGCGGGCCCACGCCGCCGCCGTGCTGCCCGACCACATGGTCCCGGCCGCCGTCGTCACCCTCGACGCCCTCCCGCTCACCCCCAACGGCAAGCTGGACCGCCGGGCGCTGCCCGCCCCCGACTTCGCCGCCGAGGTGAGCGACACCCGGCCGCGCACGGCGCTGGAGGAGACCCTCGGCGCGCTCGTCGCGGACGTGCTCGGCCTCGAACGGGTCGGTGTCGAGGACGACTTCTTCGCCCTCGGCGGCGACAGCATCGTCGCCATGCAGCTGGTCGCCCGGGCCCGCGCCGCCGGGCTCGCGTTCAGCCCCCGTGACGTGTTCCGGTACAAGTCCGTCGCGGGCCTGGCCACCGTGGCCGCCACCACCGGCCCCGCCCCCGCCGACGGGGACCCCGGCGACACCGCCCCCCTGCTCGACCTCACCGACGACGAGCGCGCCGAACTCGCCGCCCTGCCCGCCGGAACCGAGGTCCTGCCCGTCTCCCCGCTCCAGGCCGGCCTGCTCTTCCACGCCGCCCTCGACTCCGGCGAGGAGGGCCCCGACGTGTACACCGTCCAGGTCTCCTACGACCTGGAAGGACCACTGGACGCCGACCGGCTGCGCGCCGCCGGACAGGCGGTGCTCGACGCGCACGAGAACCTGCGCAGCGGCTTCAGGCACCTGTCCTCCGGGCGGCCCGTCGCCGTCGTACCGCGCACCGCCGTACTGCCCTGGCGGCAGCTCGACCTCACCGGCCCGGAGGCCGGCCCGGACGCCGGCCCGGACTCGTGGACCCGGTTGCTCGGCCAGGAGCGGCGCCGCTTCGACCCCGAACGCCCGCCGCTGCTGCGGCTGCTGCTGGCCCGGCTCGGCCCGGACCGATACCGGCTCGTGCTCTCGCACCAGCACCTCCTGCTGGACGGCTGGTCGCTGCCGCTGCTCACCGCCGAGCTGTGGGCGCGCTACGAGGGCCGCACCCCCGCCGCGCCGGCCCCGTACCGCGAGCATCTGCGGCTGCTGGCCGCCCAGGACCCGGCCGCCTCGGCCGCGGCATGGGCCGAGGCCCTCGGCTCTCTCGCCGAACCCACCCGGCTCGCGCCCGTCGACGCCGACCGTGCCGCCGCCGTGCCGCACACCCACACCGTCGCCCTGGACGCCGTCCGCACGGCGGAGCTGGAGGCGTTCGCCCGGCGCCGGGGTGTCACCCTCAACACCCTCGTCCAGGCCGCCTGGGGTGTCCTCCTCGGCCGGCTCACCGGGCGGGAGGACGTGGTGTTCGGCGCGACCGTCGCCGGCCGCTCGCCCGAACTGGCCGGGGCCGGGTCGATGATCGGCCTGTTCATCAACACCGTGCCCGTCCGCGTGCGGGTCCGTCCGCAGGAGAGCACGGCCGACCTGCTGGCCCGGCTCCAGGACGAGCAGTCCCGGCTCATCGCCCATCAGCACCTCGGCCTCGCCGACATCCAGCGGGCCGCCGGCCTCGGCGAACTCTTCGACACCCTGGTGGTGTTCGAGTCGTATCCGGTGACGGAGGCGGACGGGGGAGGCGCCGGACCGCGCGTCACGGTCCGCGACCACGAGGACTCCACCCACTATCCGTTCGCGTGGGCCGTCGAGCCCGCGGAACGGCTGCGGCTGACCGCCGAGTTCCGCCCCGAGCTGTTCACGCCGGCCACCGTACGGCGGATCGCCTCCGCCCTGACCGCCCTGCTCACCGGCATGGCGGCCGACCCCGACCGCCCGGTCGGACGCCTCGACCTGCTGGACCCCGACGACCGGCACACCGTCCTGCGGACCTGGAACGACACCGCGCTGCCCGTACCGGCGGACGAGCGGCCGGGCACCGTGCCCGCGCTGTTCGCCGCCCAGGCCGCCGCCGCACCGGACGAGGTCGCCGTCACCGATGGCTCGGTGACCTGGACGTTCGCCGAACTCGACGCCCGCACCGACCGGTTGGCGCGTATCCTCGCCGGGCACGGTGCCGGCCCCGAGCGGATCGTGGCCCTCGCCCTGCCCCGCACCGCCGACCACATCGCCGCGATCCTCGCCGTGATGAAGGCGGGCGCCGCCTATCTGCCGCTCGACCCCGACCTGCCCGGGTCGCGGCTCACCGGCATGCTCGACGACGCCCGCCCGGTCCTGGTCCTGGCCACCGGGGAGACCGCCCGCGCGCTGCCCGCCACCGAGATCCCGGTGCTGCTCCTCGACGCCCCGGCCGACGGCCTGCCGGAGGCGGATCCCACCCCTCCCGCCCCAGACCACCCCGCCTACGTCATCTACACCTCCGGCTCGACGGGCCGTCCCAAGGGTGTCGTCGTCACCCAGCGCGGTATCGCCAACCTCTTCCACAGCCACCGCCACGACCTGCACGAGGTGGCCCGGCGCCGCACCGGACGCCGGCACCTGCGCGTCGGACACGCCTGGTCCTTCTCCTTCGACGCCTCCTGGCAGCCGCAGCTGTGGCTGCTGGACGGACACGCCCTGCACATCGCGGACGACGAGACCCGCCGCGACCCCGAACTCCTCACCGCCTTCGTCCGGGACCGGGGCATCGACTTCGTCGAGGTCACCCCGTCGCTGCTGGCCCGGATGGCGGACAGCGGGCTGATCGGCCCCGAGGCCGACTGCCCGCTCTCCGTAATCGGCTTCGGCGGCGAGGCCGTTCCCCCGGCGCTGTGGGCACGGCTGGCCGCGCTGCCGGACACCGAGGCGGTCAACCTGTACGGCCCCACCGAGGCCACCGTCGACGCCCTCGTCGGCCGGGTCCGCGACAGCGCGAGCCCGGTCGTCGGACGCCCCGTCCACCACTCGCGCGCCTATGTGCTGGACACCGCGCTGCGCCCGGTCCCGCCCGGCGTCACCGGCGAGCTGTACCTGTCGGGACCGGGCCTGGCCCGCGGCTACCTCGGCCGGCCGGACCTGACCGCCGAGCGCTTCGTGGCCGACCCGTTCGGTCCCCCCGGGGAACGCATGTACCGCACCGGTGACCTGGCCCGCTGGACCGAGGACGGCCTGCTGGAGTTCGCCGGCCGCACCGACGACCAGGTCAAGATCCGCGGCTACCGGATCGAACTCGCCGAGATCGAGGCCGCGTTGGACACCCACCCGGCCGTGGCGCAGACGGTCGTCGTGGCCCGCGAACACCGGCCGGGCGTACGGCAGCTCATCGCGTACGCCGTCGTCCCGGACGGCAGCGAGGACCCGGCCGCCCTGCGCGCCCACGCCGCCGCCGCGCTGCCCGACTACATGGTCCCGGCCGCCGTGGTCGTTCTGGACCGGCTGCCGCTGCTCTCCAACGGCAAGCTCGACCGGGCGGCCCTGCCCGCCCCTGACTTCACCGCGACGGGCGGCGGCCGGGCCCCTGCGAGCGACGCCGAGCGCACCCTGCGCGACCTGTTCGCGGACGCGCTCGGGCTGCCCGCCGAGGCGGTCGGCACGGACGACGACTTCTTCACCTTCGGCGGCGACAGCATCGTCGCCATGCAACTCGTCGCCCGGGCCAGGGCCGGCGGCCTGCGGGTCACCCCGCGTCAGGTCTTCCAGCACCGCACCGTCGCCGCGCTCGCCGTCGTGGCCGTGCCGCTCGGCACCGACGAACGGCACGCCGCCCACGACGACGGCACCGGCACCGTCCCGCTCACCCCGATCATGCGCGCCCTGCTCGAACGCGGCGGCCCCATCGCCGCCTACCACCAGGCGGCCCTGGTCCGCACCCCGGCCGACCTGACCGGGCCCGGACTGCTGGCCGTGCTCACGGCGCTCGCCGCCCGGCACGACATGCTCCGCGCCCGGCTCGTCCGCGACCCGGAGTGGACCCTGCGGGTTCCCCCGGCGCAGGAGACCGACGTCAGCACCTGGCTCACCCGGGCCGACGTGCGCGGCGCGGACGAGACCGCACTGCGCGCCGCCATCTCCGCCCACGCCGTGACGGCACGGGCCGGACTGGACCCGGAGGGCGGGGCGATGGTGCGGGCGGTCTGGTTCGACGCCGGGCCCGGGAACCCCGGACGGCTGCTGATCCTCGTCCACCACCTGGTGATCGACGGCGTCTCCTGGCGTGTCCTGCTGCCCGACCTCGCCACCGCCTGGGCCGCCGTCCGCACCGGCCGCCCCGCCGGACTGGCGCCCGTGGAACTGTCGTTCGCCCGCTGGTCACGGCTGCTCGGGACCCGCGCGGGCGATCCGGCGGCCGAGGACGAGCTGCCCTGGTGGACCTCCGCCCTCGCCGAGGGCGCCGACCTTCCCCTGGCCCGCCCGCTGGACCCCGCCCGGGACACGGTCGCCACCACCCGCCACCTCTCGCTGACCCTGCCCGCCGACCTGACCGGCCCCCTGCTGAGCCGGGTCCCGGCCGCCTTCGGCGCCACCGTCAACGACGTCCTGCTCACCGCGTTCGCCCTCGCGGTCGCCGACTGGCGGGCCCGGACCCCGGGTGCGCGGGGACCGGGCGGACCCGTCCTGGTCGACCTGGAGGGTCACGGCCGCGAGGAGGAACTCGCGGGCGGCGCCGACCTGTCCCGTACGGTCGGCTGGTTCACCAGCGTCGTGCCCGTACGACTCGACCCGGGCGAGGCCGACCCGGCGGACGCCTTCACGGGCGGCCCCGCGCTGGACGAGGCACTGGCCCGGATCCGCGCCCACCTCGCGGCACCGCCCGCCTCCGGGATCGGACACGGCCTGCTGCGCCGGCTCAACCCCCGCACCGGCCCCGGGCTCGCCCGGCTCGGCGAGCCGCAGATCGAGTTCAACTACATGGGCCGCTTCGAGTACCCGGAGGCCGTCGACTGGTCCTACGCCCCCGAGGACGACGCCGCCGACCTCGACGCGGACCCCGGCATGCCGATGTCCCACGCCCTCACCCTCAACGCCCTCACCGAGGACCGTCCCGAGGGGCCGGAACTGAGCGCCCACTGGGCGTACGCGGCCGGACTCCTCACCGAGGAGGCGGTACGGGACCTGGCCGAGACCTGGTTCCGCGCGCTGGAGGCGGTCGTACGCCGGGCCACCGCCTTGAACCAACCCTGAACAAAACGCACTTGACCCGACAACAGACCAGATCAGAGAGACCCGGAGAGACAGGGAACCCGACATGAGCAACCCGTTCGAGAACCCCGACGGCGTGTACTGCGTCCTCGTCAACGACGAGGGCCAGTACAGCCTGTGGCCCGACTTCGTGGACGTCCCGGCCGGCTGGACCGTCGCGCACGGCCCCGCCGCCCGCCAGGAGTGCCTGGACCACATCGAGGCCAACTGGACCGACCTGCGGCCCAAGAGCCTCGTCGAGGCCGAGGGGGCCTGAGCCCGCGGGACATGACGAAGGGGGCGGGCCCGCGGGCCCGCCCCCTTCGTCATGCCGTGGGACCGGTCAGGACGCCGGCTGCTCCACCTCGGTGTCGGTCTTGCCGTCCACCGCCGCGGCGAGCTGCGGCACCAGGCGGTCGATGACGTAGGGGAGACTCAGCACGGTCGACAGCGAGACCGCGTTGCCGTAGTCGCCGGTCTCCTGGATGAAGACCTCACGGCCCTGCTTCACCACGTTCAGGTCGGAGTAGATCTTGTCGCTGTGCAGCTCGGTGACCGCCGTGGTGAGGTCCGGCACGATCCACACGGCGACGTCCTGGTCGAGCAGGTCGAAGCGCTCCTTGCTGATGTTGGCGCCGAACGTGTCCCCGATCACCTTGTCGAGGTCCTTCGGCAGCGAGAAGCCGAGGCCGGACAGGATCCGCGAGCGGGTGTCCTGGCTGCCGTAGACGAACGTGCCCTCGTACGGGGTCGCCATGACGGCCGTGGCCCCGGCGAAGGCGGGATTGGCCTTCCTGGCCGCCGCGAACTTCTCCTCGACGCCCGACACGAGCGTCTTGGCCTCGCTCTCCTTGCCGAGCGCCTTGCCGATCTCCTCGGTCTGCTGCTGCCACGGCACGCCGTAGTCGTTGTACGCCTTCGGCTGGGCGACCACCGGCGCGAACTTCGACAGGCTCTCGTACTGGGCCTTGGTCAGGCCCGAGTACACGGCGAGGACGAGATCGGGCTTCAGCGCGGCGATCTTCTCCACCTGGGGGCCGGTGCCGGTGTCGGTGAGGACGGTCGGCGCCGCCGCGCCGCCCAGCTTGTCCTCGGCCCACGGGCCGACGGCGCCCTTGTAGCCGCCGAGCCACTCGGTCGTGCCGACCGGCACCTTGCCCAGCGCGAGGACGGCGTCCTGGTCGGTGAGACCGACGGTGACGATCCGCCGCGGCTCGGTCTTGATCGTCGTACTGCCGTACTTGTGGTCGAGGGTCACGGGGAAGGCGCCGGCGGCGGACGAGGAGTCCGACCCCTTCGCGCCGGAGGACGAGGAACCGGAGTCGGAGCCGCCGCAGCCGACCGCCGCGACGGCGAGCAGAACTACGGAGGCGAGCAGGCCGGAAAGCCGTGCGGCTCTGGTGGCGCGGGGCATCGGATGATCCTTCTGTTCGTCGCGGTGCGTTCGACGGGGGGGTGGCCGGTTCCGGGGCGGAGGGATGGCGGGCAGGTTTCTCGTCAGGGGCCGTCCGGGGCGGGGGAGCGACTGCCGGACCAGGCGTGCCACAGGGTGGCGTACGCGCCGTCGGCGGTGAGCAGTTCGTCGTGCGTGCCGCTCTCCACGACCCGGCCGTCACCGAGGACGACCACCCGGTCGGCGGTGGCGGCCTGACTGAGCCGGTGCGCCACGACCAGCGCCGTACGGCCCCGCAGGGCCTGCTCGGCGGCCTCGTCGAGCTGGCGGGCGCCCGAGCTGCCCGCCTCGGCTGTCGCCTCGTCGAGGACCACGACCGGCGGATCGGCCAACAGGAGTCGGGCCAGCGCGAGTTGCTGGGCCCGGTCGGCGGTGAGCCGGTGTCCGCCGTCGCCGACGACGGTCTCCAGGCCCTCCGGCAGCGCCTCGGCCCAGCCGAGGGCGCCCACCGTGGCCAGCGCCTCCCGCAGCTCCTCGTCGTCCGCCTGGGGGCGGGCCAGCCGCAGATCGTCGGCCAGCGGTCCGGCGAAGACGTGCACCTCCTGCGTGACGAGTCCCACCAGGCGGCCGGACTCGTCCGGTTCGACACCGCCGACGTCGATCCGTCCGCTCTCCGGCCGGTGCAGCCCCGCCACCAGCTTCGCGAGCGTCGTCTTGCCCGCCCCGGTCGTACCGACCAGCGCGACCCGTTCCTTGGGCCGGATCTCCAGATCGACGCCGTGCAGCACCGGGCGGCCGGGCACATACGCGTGGGAGACCGCGGTCAGCGTCACGGACGGGGCACCTGCGGCGGTCGAACGGTCGTCCGCGCGCTCGGCGAACGTGGGCGACGGCTCGTCCACCACCCCGACCAGCCGGGCCAGTCCGGCCGTCGCCGACTGGGCGTCGTCGAGCAGCACGAGCGCGGTGTTCACCGGTCCGAAGAGGCTGTGGAAGTACAGCGCGGCGGCCGTCGCGGTGCCGACCGAGGCGGAGCCGGAGCGCACCAGCAGGAACCCGGTGACCAGGACGGCGCTGAGGCCCGCGTACTCGGCGATGTGCAGACGGCTGTAGAAGCGCAGCACCAGCTGCACCCCGCGCATCGTCAGTTCCACCGACGCCCGCGAACGGTCGGTGACCCGCCGGGTGTGGCCGGTCTGGAGCCGGTACGCCCGTACGGTCCGTGCCCCGCCGATGGTGTCCAGCAGCTGCTGCTGCTGGGCCCCGGTGGCGATGCGCTCCTTGGCGTACAGGGGCACGGCGTTGCGCACGTACCACCGCGCGGTGTGCGCCTGTACGGGCAGGGCGACGAGCGCGGCCAGCAGGAACCGCCAGTCCAGCAGGGCGAGGGCGCCCAGGGTCAGCACGATCGACAGCGCGGAGCGGGCCAGTTCCGGCAGGGCGCCGCGCACCGCGTCGGCGACCCGGGACACGTCCCGGGTGACCCGGGCGTTGAGGTCGCCGGAGCCCGCTTCCTCCAGCCGCCCCAGCGGCAGGGAGAGCGCACGCTCCACGAACAGCTCGCGCAGCCGGGCGAGCACGGTCTCGCCGAGCCGGGACACCAGCGACATGCCCAGCGCGGTCGTGATGCCCTGCACCACGGCGACCCCGGCCAGCACGAGGACGGGCAGGGTGAGCGCGTCGGGGGAGCGGCGCTCGGTGACCACGTCGACGATGTGACCGAGCAGGGGCTGGGTGAGCAGCCCGACGGAGGTGGCGAGCACCATCAGCCCGAACCCGGCCCAGGCCAGCCCCCGATGCGGCCGCAGCAACTCACGCACCGCGGCCCGGGTGCGGGCGGGACTCGCCGTCGGCAGCAGGGCCCGATCGGTTTCCGCCGCTCCGGCCTCCGCCTGCCCGGCCGCTGTCCGTTCTGCCGCCGTCCGCGCGGCTTCCGTCTGCGCGGCTCTCGACTGTTCCGTCGTCACGCCAGCACCGCCGTCCGGTAGGTCGCGTCGGCCTCTACGAGTTCGGCGTGTGTGCCTTCGGCGCCGACCCGGCCGCCGTCGAGGAGGACCACCCGGTCGGCGACGGCGAGCAGCGCCGGGCTGTTGGTCACCACGACCGTGGTGCGGCCGCGCCGGATCTCGCGCAGCCCCTCGGCGATGCGTGCCTCGGTCACCGCGTCCACGGCCGTCGTCGGATCGTGCACGACCAGGACGGGCGGCGCGGCGCGCAGGGCACGCGCCAGCAGGACGCGCTGGCGCTGACCGCCCGACAGGGACCGGCCGCCCTCGCCGACACCGGTCGCGGCGCCGTGCGGCAGGGAACGGGCCACCTCGTCGGCGTGGGCGGCGGCCATGGCGCGCTCCGTCCGGAGATCCGCCGCCCCGCCCGCCTCCCCGTCGGCCTCACCGTTCTCCGCCCCGTCCGCCTCAGCGATCTCCGCCGGGTCGCTCCGCGCCTCTGCCCCCGCTTCCGGAGTCACGTTCGCGGCCAGCGAGCCGTCGAACAGCACGGCGTCATGGGCGGCCACCAGCACCGCCGCCCGCAGCCCCGCCGGATCGAGTCGGGTCAACGGCACACCGTCCAGTTCGACCGAACCCGACTCCGGGTCGGTCTCCCGGGCCAGGCAGCGCAACAGGGCCTCGGCGGAGGCCGGATCCGTCACGGCGATCCCGGTCAGCCGCCCGGCCGTCAGGTCTAGGTCGACGCCGTCCGGCCCACCGAGCCGCACCCCGCGCAGCCGCAGTTCCCCGCGCACCGGGTCCGGCACCGGGTCCTGACCGCCCACCACGGCGGGCTGCGCGGCGAGGACCTCCGCGACCCGGGCGGCCGAGGCCCGGCCCTGCGCCAGTTCGGCGTTGACCCAGGCGAACGTCTCCAACGGTCCCAGCAGGAACAGCGCGAGACCCACCGCGGACACCAACTGCCCGAGGGTGAGCGAGCCGTCGAGTGCCAGCCGCCCGCCGACCAGCGCTATCAGCGCGATGAACCCACCGGTCAGGGCGAGGACGAGCCCGGTCTGCCAGGACTCGGCACGGGCGGCGCGCAGGGTGGCCGCGAGCGAGGCACGGCTGGTACGGCGGTACCGCTCGACGGCCGCCTGCTGGGCGCCCAGCCCCTTCAGCACCCGAAGCCCGGCCACCAGGTCGGCGGCCACTCCCGAGGCGTGGGCGGCCCGGTCCTGCTCGGCCTCGCTGCGGCGCTCCAGCGGCTTGCTCAGCAGATGCCCCAGCCACAACAGCACCGGCGTGCCCAGCAGCACGATCAGCCCGAGCGGCACGGACGTCAGCAGCAACCACACGGCGCTGGCGGTGATGCCGGCGACCGCCCATATCCCGCTCATCAGCGCCATGTTCACCGCACCGACGCGCTTGGCGTCCTCGGTGGCGACGTTGGCCAGCTCGCCGGGCAGCCGTCCCTCCTCGGCGCCGCCGCGGGCGTCGAGGACCCGGCGCACGATCGCCAGGCGAAGGGTGTGCGCGGCCTCTTCGGCACCGCGCTCACCGGCCCGCGCGCCCAGCCGGAAACTCCACGACAGCGCCACGTACATCACGGCCAGGACGACCAGCCAGAGGGCGAGCCGGCCGGCGTCCTGCCCGGCCACGGCCTGGTCGATGACGACACCGATGAGCACCGGGACCAGGGCTTCCCCCAGTTGGTGCACACACCCGAGCACCGCGCCGAGACCGACGCGCCGCGCCTGCCCCCTGACCGAGCGCGTCAGGACGTCCCGCCCCGACTGTTTCCCTGATCTCACCAGCCACCCTCCGGAAACCGGTCAACTTAGGCAAGGCTACTCTAAGTGAATGTGGCCGAGTCAATGCCCTGGTGGCCCGACGCGCCGCATGGCGCGCTCCCGGGGCACGACGCCGGCCCGGCCGGGCCGGGACCGGTGTGCTTCAGTGGGCGCCGTGACCATCGCCTGCCGCGCCGCTCGGGCCCTGCTCCTCGGAAGGGACCGGACCGCGTGCACGTACTGATCCTGGGCGGGACCACCGAGGCCCGTCGCCTCGCCGAACTCCTGGCTGCCGACGCCGTGCCGGGGATCCGCGTGACGACCTCCCTGGCCGGACGGGTGGCCGCCCCCCGGCTGCCGCCCGGCGAGGTGCGCGTGGGCGGCTTCGGCGGGGCCGAGGGGCTCGCCGCGTGGCTGGACGAGGAGGGGGTCGACGCGCTCGTCGACGCCACCCACCCCTTCGCCGGGACCATCAGCCTCAACGCTGCGAAGGCCGCGGCCGACGCCGGTGTTCCGCTGCTCGCGCTGCGCCGCCCGGGCTGGGCCCCGGTGGCGGGCGACGTCTGGCACGAGACAGGTTCCCTGGCGGAGGCCGCCGAGTCGCTGCCCTCGCTCGGCCGGCGGGTGTTCCTCACCACCGGGCGCACGGGGCTGGCCGCCTTCGCCGCCCTGGACGACCTGTGGTTCCTCGTACGGTCCGTCGACGCGCCCGAGGCGCCGGTCCCGTCCCGCATGGAGCTGCTGCTCGACCGCGGGCCCTTCACGTTCGACGGGGAACGCGAACTGCTGCGCCGTCACCGGATCGACGTCGTCGTGACCAAGGACAGCGGGGGAGCGGCCACCGCCCCGAAACTGGCCGCCGCCCGTGCGGCGGGGCTGCCCGTGGTCGTGGTGCGCCGACCGCCGCTCCCCGCGGGAGTCCGGGTCGCGGCAGGCCCGGAGCAGGCCCTGGAATGGCTCGGGAACGCCGAACGCCGCGGGCCGAACGGCGATCGGGGCAGCGGGCGCTGATGCCGCGTCAGGGAGTCGGTACGGCGCCCAGGGAGCGAATGTGCGGGCGGTCGTCGGGGCCGTCGGCGGTGACGGTGGCCCGGACTGGATGTCGAGGTGGTTGGTGGGCTCGTCCAGGGTCCTGGCGTGACCCGGACAGACCGCCGGCGTCACGACCGGCGCGAAGCCCGGTCGTACGGTGCTCCCCCGGAGGTCTCCCGGCGGCGGGGGTGGCCAGCAGGTCTTCGGACTCGGGGTCACCCGGACGAGGCGCCTTCCCGGACCGTGTACGCCGTCCAGTGGCCGTTGCCCCGCCCGTCGCCCTCACCGCTGCGCGTCAGCTCCGGATTCGCACCGGATTCCCTGACCCGTACACACTCGCGTGCGCACATGGGTTCGACTGGCCTTGGCGAGCTCCCACAGCCGCGCAGGCCGCCCGCGGGCCTTTCCGCACGGCGGCTCGGGCCCACTCGTCGGCTGTCGGGCCTGGTTACTATGCTCATTCAGGCCAGAGGGAGAGAGTCATGTTGACCGAGGTCACAGCGACCCGCTACCTCGCTCCGCTGCGGGCGGGCGGCTCCGTGCCCGCCGTCGTCGAGGCCGACGACCTGGGCACCTACGTCGTGAAGTTCACGGGCTCCGCGCAGGGCCGCAAGGCGCTCGTCGCCGAGGTGATCGTGGGCGAGCTGGCCCGCGCCCTCGGGCTGCGCTTTCCCGAACTGGTCCTGGTCCGGTTCGACCCGGCGATCGCGGAGCGGGAACCGCACCAGGAGGTACGGGAGCTGCACGCCGCGAGCGCGGGGCTCAATCTCGGGATGGACTTCCTGCCGGGTGCGGAGGACTTCACGCCGGAGGTCGCCGAGGCCTTCCCGGTGGAGCCGCTGGAGGCCGGGAGGATCGTCTGGCTGGACGCCCTGACCGTCAACGTCGACCGGACGGTCCACAGCTCCAACCTGATGGTCTGGCCGACGTTCGGCATCGCCCCGCCGCGGTTGTGGCTCATCGACCACGGCGCCGCCCTCGTCTTCCACCACCGCTGGGACGGCGCCGACCCCGAGAAGCGCTACGACTTCCGCCACCACGCCCTCGGCCGCTGCGCCCCGGACACCCGGGCGGCCGACGCCGAGCTGGCGCCCAGGGTGACCGAGGAGCTGCTGCGCCGGATCGTGGCGGAGGTACCGGACGCCTGGCTGACCGGCGAGGCGGGGTTCACGACCCCGGACGCGGTCCGGGAGGCGTATGTGCGCTACCTCCACGCGCGTGTGCGGGCTTCGGCGGCCTGGCTGCCCACCGACTTCCCCGCCCCGGAGGAGCTCGCCGCCGACGAGGCACGGCGCGCGGCGAGGACACGGCAAGGACGGCCCGACTGGCTCAAGCGGGTCCCCGACCTGCACGGCAAGCCGGCCGCGGAACAGGATTGGTCGGTGCACCTCGGATGAGCGAACTGAGCGACGCGAGCGGGCGGGTCGAGATCGAGTACTGCACCCAGTGCCGCTGGCTGCCGCGCGCGGCCTGGCTGGCGCAGGAGCTGCTCACGACCTTCGAGGCCGAGCTGACGGAGCTGGCCCTGAAGCCCGGCAGGGGCGGGGTGTTCGTGGTCCGGGTGGACGACGAGGTGATCTGGGACCGCCGCGAACAGGGCTTCCCGGAGCCGACCGCGGTGAAGAAGCTCGTACGTGACCGAGTGGCCCCGGGACGGTCCCTGGGCCACTCGGACAGGTGAGCCTCCCGGCCGGTGCCGGTGCTCAGCCCCTGAGCTGTTCGTACGCCGGCAGGGTGAGGAAGTCCGCGTAGTCGTCGTCGAGGGCGACGGTCAGCAGCAGGTCGTGCGCCTGCTGCCAGTGGCCGGCCGCGAAGGCCTCCTCGCCGATCTCCGCGCGGATCGCGGCCAGTTCCCCGGCGGCGACCTCGCGGGCCAGCTCGGGCGTGGCCTTCACCGTGGTTCCGTCGTGCTCGAACTCCACCCCCGCGTTGATCCACTGCCAGATCTGCGAGCGGGAGATCTCGGCGGTGGCCGCGTCCTCCATCAGGTTGAAGATGGCGACCGCGCCCAGGCCGCGCAGCCAGGCCTCGATGTAACGGATGCCGACCTGCACGGCGTTGACCAGGCCCGGGTAGGTCGGCCGTGCCTCCAGCGAGTCGACGGCGATCAGGTCGGCCGCCTTGACCTCGACGTCCTCGCGCAGCCGGTCCTTCTGGTTCGGCCGGTCGCCGAGCACGGCGTCGAAGGAGGCCATGGCGATCGGCACCAGGTCCGGGTGGGCCACCCACGACCCGTCGAAACCGTCGTTCGCCTCACGGTCCTTGTCCGCCTTGACCTTCTCGAAGGCGACCTTGTTGACCTCCTCGTCTCGGCGCGACGGGATGAAGGCCGCCATGCCGCCGATCGCGTGCGCGCCGCGCTTGTGGCAGGTGCGGACGAGGAGTTCGGTGTACGCCCGCATGAACGGGGCGGTCATCGTGACCGCGTTGCGGTCCGGGAGGACGAACTTGGCGCCGCCGTCACGGAAGTTCTTGACGATGGAGAACAGGTAGTCCCAGCGGCCGGCGTTCAACCCGGAGGCGTGGTCGCGGAGTTCGTACAGGATCTCGTCCATCTCGTACGCGGCCGTGATCGTCTCGATGAGCACGGTGGCGCGGACGGTGCCCTGCGGGATGCCGACGTGGTCCTGCGCGAAGACGAACACCTCGTTCCAGAGGCGGGCCTCCAGGTGCGACTCCGTCTTCGGCAGGTAGAAGTACGGGCCCTTGCCGAGGTCGAGCAGGCGCTGGGCGTTGTGGAAGAAGTAGAGGCCGAAGTCGACCAGGGCGCCGGGGACCTGACGGCCGTCGGCGTCGACGAGGTGACGCTCGTTCAGGTGCCAGCCGCGCGGACGCATCACGACCGTGGCGAGCTCGCCCGCGTCCTTCAGGGCGTACGACTTGCCCGACCTCGGGTCGGTGAAGTCGATGCTCCGGGTGTAGGCGTCGGCCAGGTTGAGCTGACCGAGGACGACGTTCTCCCAGGTCGGCGCCGAGGCGTCCTCGAAGTCCGCGAGCCAGACCCGGGCGCCCGAGTTGAGGGCGTTGATGGTCATCTTGCGGTCGGTCGGGCCGGTGATCTCGACCCGGCGGTCGTCCAGGGCCGCGGGGGAGGGGGCGACCCGCCAGGAGTCGTCCGCGCGGATCGCCGCGGTCTCCGGGAGGAAGTCCAGCGTGGAGGTGCGGGCGATCTCGGCGCGGCGCTGCGCACGCCGGGCGAGGAGCTCGTCGCGGCGCGGGGTGAACCGCCGGTGCAGCTCGGCCACGAAGGCGAGTGCCGCCTCGGTGAGGACCTCCTCCTGCCGCGGCAGGGGCTCGGCGTCGACGATGGCCAGCGGGGACGGCGCTGGTGCGGACATGAGCGGTCACTTCCTTCAGCGGTGGCACCGGGTGCCAGTCGAACCGAGTACGGCGGACGGGGCCCCGGACGGGCCGGGTCCTTCTGAACAGTGGATACTAGTTTCCTCATTGTGGAACTTCAATGATTTGTTGATGTCGAGATTCTCTGCGTCGAGGCAAGGTGGCGCTCAGTGCCAGGATCCTCACTCAAGGTGCGCGAGATCCTGCGGGGTGTCGATGTCGAACGGGCGGGCCACGTCCCCGCACTCGACGAGCGTGATCGCCTCCTCGTGCTCCTTCAGGTAGGCGCGTGCCCCCCGGTCGCCGGTGGCGGTCGCCGCGATGTCCGCCCAGTGGCCGGCTCCGAACAGGACGGGATGGCCGCGCACGCCGTCGTAGGCCGCGCAGACGAGCGAGGACTCGTCCTCGTACGCGGCCAGCACCCGGGCCACGGCCTGTGGCCCGATGCCGGGCTGATCGACGAGGGAGACCAGCGCGGCCCGCGCCCCCGTCCCGGCGAGCGAGCCGAGCCCGGCCCGCAGTGATGTGCCCATGCCCTGCTCCCACGCCGGGTTCGGCACGATCACGCACCCCGCCAGCCGTGCCCGCTCCCGTACGGTGTCGGCGGCGGCTCCGAGCACCACATGCACCCGTGCGCAGCCCGCCGCGCGCAGCACCTCCACCGCGTGTTCGACGAGTGGCCGTCCCCGGTGTTCGAGCAGGGCCTTGGGGCGTCCGCCGAGCCGGCGGCCGCCGCCCGCCGCGAGGAGCAGGCCGGTCACCTGGTCCGCGGCCCGGTCTTCGTTGTGCGTCATGCGTCCTGCATACCTGACGCGGCGTCGGCCGTGCGGTTCCGTGCGGCTGAATTTCGGTCCGCGCAGTGGCGCACGCCGCGTCGGGTGGCGTTTACTGACCCGCGCGTCCTCCGGTGCCCGGTGCCGGTACCGCGGGGCCGCGGGGCGGGTGAGCGCGCACGCGCGCTCAGCGGAGCGCGCGTGGGGGGAGAGCTGTGTTGCGGAGCTTGAGGCAGAGGGCAGTGACCGGCAGCTACGAGGATCCGAGGGTGGCGGAACTGCGGACCGCGGTGTCCCGGCTGCGCCGCGAACTCGCCACGTACCCGGTCGAGTTCCCGGACCGGGCGATCGCCGAGGACGAACTCGCCGCGCTCGCCGCGATGGTGACCCACGGCGTCCCCGAAGTCCCCCGGTTACGCCGCTCCTTGCTGCTGATCGCGGGCGCGATCGGCTCGGTGAGCGCACTGGCCCGGAGTCTGACGGAGGTGCGCCACGCCGTGGAGCTGTTCGGGGAGACACCGCGCCGCTGAACCCCGGCGGACGCGGCGGACGCGGTGCGGCTACAGCCCGCCCTGGACCGCGGGGCCGGGGCTCGTCAGCGCCTGTGACAGTTCCACCGCGACCTGGCGCAGTACCGGCACGATCTTCTCGGTGGCCGACTCCGTGACGCGCCCGGCCGGGCCGGAGATGGAGATGGCCGCGGGGGTGGGGGAGTCCGGCACCGGCACCGCCAGGCAGCGCACGCCGATCTCCTGCTCGTTGTCGTCGACCGCGTAACCGGCCTGCCGCACGTCCGCGAGGGCCGCGAGGAAACCGTCCGGGGTGATGATCGTCTTGTCCGTGGCGGCGGGCATGCCGGTGCGGGCGAGCAGGGCGCGCACCTCGTCGTCCGGGAAGCCCGCGAGCAGCGCCTTGCCCACCCCCGTGGAGTGCGGCAGGACACGGCGGCCGACCTCGGTGAACATCCGCATCGAGTGCTTGGACGGCACCTGCGCCACATACACGATCTCGTCGCCGTCGAGCAGCGCCATGTTGGCCGTCTCGCCCGTCTCCTCGACCAGGCGGGCCAGGTAGGGGCGGGCCCAGGTCCCCAGCAGCCGGGCGGCGGACTCGCCGAGCCGGATCAGCCGAGGGCCCAGCGCATAGCGGCGGTTGGGCTGCTGGCGGACGTAACCGCAGGCCACCAGGGTGCGCATCAGGCGGTGGATGGTGGGCAGGGGCAGCCCGCTGCTCGCGGACAGCTCGCTCAGGCCGACCTCGCCGCCCGCGTCCGCCATCCGCTCGAGGAGATCGAAGGCGCGCTCGAGGGACTGGACCCCGCCGCTGGCGGACCTGGCGGAGTCGGTGGTGCTGGCGCTGGACGTCGGCACGGCGCGTTCCTTTCGAAACTGGCGGAAGGGCTGAAGCCTACCCGGCGGTCGGTTGACTCCTCGCTTGCGCGTAGTTAGATTCTGCTGGTCGGAATAGTAATTCCATTATGTGGAAACGTCCAGAGTGCCGGGGGTCGGTGCACTCTGGGGGAGTGGGCCCTTGACGGCGCGAGGGCGGGAGGGGAAGACTCCTTCAACAGAACGTTGAATTCCGTTACGTGGAAGTTTCTCCGGCGTAACCGGAGGAGAACGGAAGAGAGGGGCCCGGGTGTCCGAGGCTGAACTGGTGCTGCGCTCGACGCGCGTCATCACTCCCGAGGGGTCACGGCCCGCCGCGGTCGCGGTCGCCGCCGGCCGGATCACGGCGGTACTGCCGTACGACGCCCCCGTCCCGGAGGGAGCCCGGCTGGAGGACCTCGGCGACGACGTCCTGCTGCCCGGTCTGGTCGACACTCATGTGCACGTCAACGACCCCGGTCGCACCCACTGGGAAGGCTTCTGGACCGCCACCCGAGCGGCGGCGGCCGGCGGCATCACCACCCTCGTCGACATGCCCCTCAACTCCCTCCCGCCGACCACCACGGTCGACCACCTCCGGGTCAAGCGGGAGGTCGCCGCCGACAAGGCGCACATCGACGTCGGCTTCTGGGGCGGTGCCCTGCCCGACAACGTCAAGGACCTGCGCCCGCTGCACGAGTCCGGCGTCTTCGGCTTCAAGGCGTTCCTCTCCCCGTCGGGCGTGGACGAGTTCCCGCACCTCGACCAGGACCGGCTCGCCCGCTCCCTCACCGAGATCGCCGGATTCGACGGCCTGCTGATCGTGCACGCCGAGGACCCGCACCACCTCGACGCCGCCCCGCAGCGGGGCGGGCCCCGGTACGCCGACTTCCTGGCCAGCCGTCCCCGCGACGCCGAGGACACCGCCGTCGCGAACCTCGTCGCGCAGGCCAAGCGCCTGCACGCGCGCGTGCACGTGCTGCACCTCTCCTCCAGCGACGCGCTGCCGCTGATCGCCGCCGCCAAGGCGGAGGGCGTCCGCGTCACGGCCGAGACCTGTCCGCACTACCTGACCCTGACCGCCGAGGAAGTCCCCGACGGCGCCAGCGAGTTCAAGTGCTGCCCGCCCATCCGCGAGTCCGCCAACCGGGATCTGCTCTGGCAGGCCCTGGCGGACGGCACGATCGACTGTGTGGTCACCGACCACTCCCCGTCCACGGCCGACCTCAAGACCGACGACTTCGCGACGGCCTGGGGCGGTATCTCGGGCCTCCAGCTGAGCCTGTCGGCCGTATGGACGGAGGCCCGCCGAAGGGGCCACGGCCTCGAGGACGTCGTCCGCTGGATGTCCGCACGCACGGCCGCCCTGGTGGGCCTCTCCCACAAGGGCGCGATCGAGGCGGGCCGCGACGCCGACTTCGCCGTCCTCGCCCCCGACGAGACCTTCACCGTCGACCCGGCGGCGCTCCAGCACCGCAACCGTGTCACGGCGTACGCCGGGAAGACGCTGTACGGCGTCGTGAAATCCACCTGGCTGCGCGGCGAACGCATCGTCTCGGACGGCGAGTTCACCGAGCCGAAGGGCCGGCTCCTCACCCGTACCCCCTGAGCCGAAGGAGTGCCCGACCTGCCCGTTCCCCTGTCACCCGCACCCGCACCGGCCGACTCCCGAAAGGCAGACCTGATCACCGTGACGGCGATAGAGAGCTTCACCGGCGACGCGAACCCCTACGGCGGCGGCGACCCGTACGCGGACTACCGCACCGCCGACTTCCCCTTCACCCGGTTCGTCGACCTCGCCGACCGGCAGCTCGGAGCCGCGGTCGTCGCCGCCAACGACGAGTTCTTCGCCCAGCGCGAGAACCTGCTGGTGCCCGGACCCGCCGAGTTCGACCCGGAGCACTTCGGGCACAAGGGCAAGGTCATGGACGGCTGGGAGACTCGCCGCCGCCGCGGTGCCTCCGCCGACCACCCGTGGCCGACCGCCGAGGACCACGACTGGGCGCTCGTCCGCCTCGGCGCGCCCGGGGTGATCCGGGGCATCGTCGTCGACACGGCGCACTTCCGCGGCAACTACCCGCAGGCGGTGTCGGTCGAGGGCGCCTCGGTGCCGGGCTCGCCGTCCGCCGAGGAGCTCCTCGGCGACCATGTGAAGTGGACGACGCTGGTCCCGCGCACGCCGGTCGGCGGCCACGCGGCGAACGGATTCTCCGTGTCCGTCGAGCAGCGCTTCACCCACCTGCGGGTCAACCAGCACCCCGACGGCGGCATCGCCCGCCTGCGGGTGCACGGGGAGGTCGTGCCGGATCCCGAGTGGCTGTCGGTGCTCGGCACCTTCGACGTCGTCGCGCTGGAGAACGGCGGCCGCGCCGAGGACGCCTCCAACCTCTTCTACTCGCCGGCGAGCAACACCATCCAGCCGGGCCGCTCCCGCAAGATGGACGACGGCTGGGAGACCCGCCGCCGCCGCGACCGGGGCAACGACTGGATCCGCTACCGCCTGGCGGCCCAGGCGCGGATCCGCGCGCTGGAGATCGACACGGCCTACCTGAAGGGCAACAGCGCGGGCTGGGCCTCGGTGTCGGTCAAGGACGGCGAGAGCGGGGAGTGGACGGAGATCCTCCCGCGCACCCGTCTCCAGCCCGACACCAACCACCGCTTCGTCCTGCCGTCCTCGGCGGTCGGCACGCACGCGCGCGTGGACATCTATCCCGACGGCGGCATCTCCCGCCTGCGCCTGTTCGGCTCCCTCACGGAAGCGGGCACGGCGGCGCTGACGGCCCGCCACCAGGAGCTCGGCGGCTGAACCGACAGCCACCCCCGTGGACACCCAAGGCGGGAGAAGGGTGTTCACGGAGGTGGCGGCACGATGCCGGCCCGCCCTCCCGAGAGAGCCTCGCCCGACCCCGACCCCGATGCGGATCCCGACCACGGTTCGGATCCCGACCACGGTGAGGATCCCGATGCGGATCCCGACCCGGATCCCTAGGCCGCGTGCCCGCCGTCCACGGCGAACTCGGCGCCCGTGACGTACGCGGCCCCCGCCAGGTGCGCGACCGTCGCGGCCACCTCCTGCGCCGTGCCGAAGCGGCCCAGCGCGGTCATCGTCGCCTGACCGGCCGCGTACGGGCCGTCCGCCGGATTCATGTCCGTGTCGATCGGGCCGGGGTGGACGAGGTTCGCGGTGATCCCGCGCGGGCCCAGCTCCCGGGCGAGGGCCTTGGTCAGGCCGATCAGGGCCGACTTGCTCATCGCGTAGAGGGTCCCGCCGGGGCCGGGCACCCGCTGGGTCATACAGGTGCCGATCGTGATGATCCGGCCGCCGTCCGCCATCCGCCCGGCGGCCGCCTGCGAGGCCAGGAACACCCCGCGCACGTTCACCGCGAGCACCCGGTCGACGTCGGAGAGGCCGAGCCCCTCCAGCGGTCCGAGGACGCCGACGCCCGCGTTGTTCACCAGCACGTCGAGGCCGCCCAGCGCCCGGGCCGTGCGGTCCACCGCCCCGGCCGCCTCCCCGGGGTCCGCGGAGTCCGCGCGCAGCGCCACCGCCCGCCGTCCCAGCGCCTCCACGGCCGCCACGACGTCCTCGGCCGCCTCCTTGCCGTTCACATAGGTCACCGCCACGTCCGCGCCCTCCCGGGCGAGCCGCAGTGCGGTGGCCGCTCCGATGCCGCGGCTGCCGCCGGTCACGAGGGCCACCTTGCCGTTCAGGGTCTTGTCGGTCGTTGTCATGGGTCCATCCCAGCGGCCTGCGCCCCCGCGCGCTGGCGGCGAACGGACGTCGAGATCGCCCGGGGCGACAGGACGGTGCCGGACGCGCGGGCGCGCGGATCGTGCGCTCGGCACAAGAGCGGAACTCTTTCCTCCGCCTGCCGCGTTCTCCCCGTGTGACCCTTCAGCAAGAAATCGTCGGCAACGCCATGCAGATGGCGGTCGTCAACCTGTCCCCCGGCCAGACCGTGTACTGCGAAGCCGGAAAGTTCCTGTTCAAGACGGTCGACGTGACCATGGAGACCCGCCTCGGCGGCCCCTCCGGCAGCGGTGGGCAACCCCAGGGCGGCGCGTCCGGCGGTGGCATGGGCGGCATGCTGCGCCAGGCAGTGGGCACGGCCATGCAGGTCGGCCAGCGCGCCCTCGCGGGCGAGTCGCTGGCGTTCCAGTACTTCACCGCCCAGGGCGGCGAGGGCACGGTCGGCTTCGCGGGCGTGCTCCCCGGTGAGATGCGCGCCCTGGAGCTGGACGGCACGCGCGCGTGGTTCGCCGAGAAGGACGCGTTCGTGGCCGCCGAGTCCACCGTCGGGTTCGGCATCGCCTTCCAGGGCGGCCGCACGGGGATGAAGGGCGGCGAGGGCTTCGTCCTGGAGAAGTTCACCGGACGCGGCACGGTGATCATCGCGGGGGCCGGCAACTTCATCGACCTCGACCCCGCCGACTTCGGGGGCCGTATCGAGGTCGACACCGGCTGCGTGGTCGCCTTCGAGGAGGGCATCCGGTACGGCGTCCAGCGGGTCGGCGGTCTCAACCGCCAGGGGGTCATGAACGCGGTGTTCGGCGGCGAGGGCCTGTCCCTGGCCACCCTGGAGGGCAGCGGCCGCGTCATCCTCCAGTCCCTGACCATCGAGAGTCTCGCCAACGCCCTGAGGAAGGCCCAGGGCGGCGACAAGCAGGGGCCGACCGGCGGACTGTTCTCGACCAACGCGGGCTGAGCCGACGAGTCGCGGGTGCCGGTGGGGTGGTGGCGGTGCGGTCCGAGGAACGGTTCCGGCACACCGGCCTGCTCACCGCGCCGGGCGGCTCCGTCCGGACGTGCCTCGCCCCGCGGCCTGGAGACGTGGGGGGTCCGCGGGGCGAGGGTCTGTGGATCGGGCGGACGGACGGTGTCGGTCAGCAGCCGTAGTTGATCAGGTTGAAAGTGACGTAGTGGTCCGCGGTGTAGTAGTCCTCGGCGGACTTCTTCCCGGTCACGATGCGGCGCGCGCCGCGCGTCGAGGAGCCCGGGGTCTTCACCGTGTACTCGTGGTAGTAGCCGGACGTCTGGCTGGGCAGGACGCCTTCCCGGTTCTGGAAGACCGCTCCGTCCTGCGAGTACGGGAACGGCCCGCCCGCGTCGATCAGGTCGAGCGTGTCGAACGCCTGGGAGGGCAGCTTCGTGTAGCAGACGCTGCCGACGGCGGCGTGGGCCGTGGTGGCGGAGACGGCGCCGCCGACGAGGAGGGCGGACAGGACAGCCGCCGACGTGACGGTACGAGTGATCCGTGGGGGGAATCTCATGACCTCATGATGACGCGCGTAGACAGTGTCATGTCAATGACAAGACGCGGGAATTCGCCTTCGGGTCCGAGAAGTTTTCACGGCGTTAACCGGAGTCCGGCCCCCTGCGCTCAGCCCGGTTTCCGGCTCCCCGCGGCGGCGAACAGGGCGAACGCCGGCACGATCAGCGCGACGCTCGCGTACACCTCGGAGCCGTCGAGGAAGCCGAGGCGCTGCACGAGGCCCACATGCCGGCGGGTGAACTCGTGC
Source organism: Streptomyces sp. NBC_00080 (assembly GCF_045041255.1). NCBI lineage: Bacteria > Bacillati > Actinomycetota > Actinomycetes > Kitasatosporales > Streptomycetaceae > Streptomyces > Streptomyces sp. NBC_00080. The sequence goes on along the minus strand of NZ_CP108235.1, from coordinate 2,116,078 downwards.
AGCAGGCCCAGGACGCCCTGCACCAGGGCGAGAAATCCGAGGAGTCCCAGCAGTTCCTTCATGCTCGTGACTCTCGCCCCGCGGAGCCCGCGCGGGCCATCGGCCGACGGGCGGGACCTGTGCGACGGAAGGCTGCGGACCGGCGGTCCGGCCGCGCCGAAAGTAGGCGGCACCGCGACGTGAGTCGGTCCTTCCCCGCCTTCGGTAGGGGATACCCGTCCACGGGGAGGTGTCGCGGTCCCGCGCTGCGTAGATTTGTCGACCATGAGGGCGGACGACAGCACGGCACCGGCGGCACCCGGGTTCACGGGACGCCGCTGGCTGCTGCCGTCGGCCGTGGTCGCGGAACTCGCCCCGGACGCCGGGCAACCGGGCCGGCCGCACCGGCGCACCGCGCGCGACTGGATCGTCGACTTCCTCTGCTTTCTCGTGGCCGTGGCCGTGGGACTGACGGTCGCGGACTCCTTCCCCGGCGAACGGGACCTCCCCGAGGTCGTCGCCGCGGCCGACCAGCTTCTGGGCGCCCTCGCTTGCGCGGCGGTCTGGCTGCGCCGCCGGTGGCCCCTCGGCCTGGCGGTCGTGATGGTCCCCCTCGGCTTCCTGGCGACCACCTCGGCCGGCGCCTGCACGGTCGCCCTCTTCACCCTCGCCGTGCACCGGCCGTTCCGGTACGTGGCCTGGGTGGGCGGCGCCCAGGTGGCCCTGATCCCGCTGTTGGCCTGGGCCCGCCCGGACCCCACCCTGGCGTACGGGCCCTCGGTGGCGTGGAGCGTGCTGTTCACCGTCACGGCCATCGGCTGGGGCATGTTCGTCCGGTCCCGGCGGCAGCTGATGCTGAGCCTGCGCGACCGCGCCCGGCGCGCCGAGACGGAGGCCCGGCTGCGCGCCGAGCAGGCGCAGCGGCTGGCCCGTGAGGCCATCGCCCGGGAGATGCACGACGTGCTCGCGCACCGGCTGACCCTGCTCAGCGTGCACGCGGGCGGGCTGGAGTTCCGCCCGGACGCGCCCCGCGAGGAGATCGCGCGGGCGGCCGGCGTCATCCGCGAGAGCGCCCACGAGGCCCTCCAGGACCTGCGGGAGATCATCGGCGTTCTGCGGGCCGCCGAACCGGATGACGCCGGCCGTCCCCAGCCGACGCTGGCCGCCCTGGACACCCTGGCCGCCGAGTCCCGGGAGGCCGGCATGAAGGTCACCCTCGACCAACGCGTCACCGACGCCGGAGCAGTTCCCGCCTCCGTCGGCCGCACCGCGTACCGCATCGCCCAGGAGTGTCTGACCAACGCCCGCAAGCACGCCCCGGGCGCGGAGGTCGCGGTCACCGTGACCGGGGGCCCCGGCGAGGGCCTCGACGTGAGCGTGCGCAACCCGGCCCCCGTGGGCGAGGTACCGCCCGTTCCCGGCTCCGGCCAGGGCCTGATCGGTCTGACCGAACGGGCCACCCTGGCCGGGGGGCGACTGGTGCACGGGACGTGGGGGGAGGGGGGTTTCGAGGTGCGGGCGTGGCTGCCGTGGCGGGCGACGCCCTGACGGGGGCCGGGCGTGACCGCCCCGTCCGATCCGTTCGTCGCGAACCGTGAACCCGCCCGCCCGCAACCGTGATTACGTGAGGTCCATGACTGCGATCAGACTCCTCCTCGTCGACGACGATCCCCTCGTGCGGGCCGGTCTGGCTTTCATGATGGGAGGCGCCGACGACATCGAGATCGTCGGTGAGGCCGCCGACGGGAGCGAGGTCGAGGGGCTCGTGGAGCGCACCCGCCCCGACGTGGTCCTGATGGACATCCGGATGCCGTCCGTGGACGGACTCACCGCCACGGAACGGCTGCGCGGACGCGAGGACGCCCCGCAGGTCGTGGTGCTCACCACCTTCCACGCCGACGAACAGGTGCTGCGTGCGCTGCGCGCGGGCGCCGCCGGGTTCGTCCTCAAGGACACCCCGCCCGCCGAGATCCTCGACGCCGTGCGCCGGGTGGCGGCCGGTGACCCCGTCCTGTCGCCCACGGTCACCCGGCAGTTGATGGACCACGCGGCCGGTACCACGGCCGACACCCGGCGTACGCACGCGCGCGTACGTCTCGCGGCCCTCGGCGAGCGCGAACGCGAGGTGGCCGTCGCGGTCGGCCGGGGACTGTCCAACGCGGACGTCGCCGCGGAGCTGTTCATGAGCGTCGCCACCGTCAAGGCCCACGTCTCCCGGGTCCTGGCCAAGCTCGGCCTCGACAACAGGGTGCAGATCGCCCTGCTGGCCTATGACGCGGGGCTCCTTGAAGAGGGAGCGGACGGGCCCGGGTGACGGACCGCGAGGAAGTCGGCGCGGTGGGCACCGGACGCGCGTCCCGCTCGTTGCCGTCATGACGGATCGTTGCCGTCATGACGGAGGGGGAGGGTCATGACCGAGGTGATCGACCTGGGGGAGTTCGGCGACGGCTTCCGGAGGAACCCGCATCCGGTGTACGCGCGACTGCGCGAGCGCGGCCCGGTGCACCGGGTGCGGCTGCCCGTGCCCGACGCGCACCATGTGACCTGGCTCGTCGTGGGGCACGAGGAGGCGCGCGCGGCGCTCGCCGACCCCCGGCTGGTCAAGGACTCCGAACGGATCGGCGTCACGTTCCTCGACGAGCAGCTGATCGGCAAGCACCTGCTGACCGCGGACCCGCCGCGGCACACGCGCCTGCGCGCGCTGGTCTCCCGCGCCTTCACCGTGCGCCGCGTGGAGCAACTGCGGCCGAGGATCCGGCAGATCACCGACGGCCTGCTCGACGCGATGCTGCCGCACGGCCGCGCCGACCTCGTCGAGTCGCTCGCCTACCCCCTGCCCCTGACGGTCATCTGCGAGCTCCTCGGGGTCCCCGAGGCGGACCGCGCGGCCTTCCGCGAGCTGTCGGGCGAGGCCGTCGCGCCCACCAGCGCGGAGACCGAGTACGACGCGTTCGTACGGCTGGGCACGTATCTCACCGAGCTGATCGAGGACAAGCGGTGCGCCGGGCCGAGCGGCGACCTGCTGGACGACCTGATCCGCACCACCGCGCAGGACGGCGACCGGCTCTCGCCCGGCGAACTGCGCGGCATGGCGTTCGTCCTGCTCATCGCCGGACACGAGACCACCGTCAACCTGATCACCAACGCCGTCCACGCCCTGCTCACCCACCCCGGCCAGCTGGCCGCCCTGCGCGCCGACATGACCCTCCTCGACGGCGCCGTGGAGGAGGCCCTGCGCTACGAGGGGCCGGTGGAGAACGCCACGTACCGGTTCGCCGCCGAACCGCTGGAGATCGCCGGCATCTCCGTCGCGCAGGGCGAGGCGGTGATGGTCGGCCTGACCGCGGCCGACCGCGACCCGGGGCGCTATCCGGCCCCCGACGGCTTCGACATCCGCCGGGACAGCCGGGGCCACCTGGCCTTCGGACACGGCATCCACTACTGCCTGGGCGCCCCGCTGGCCCGCCTGGAGGCCCGCACGGCGATCCGGTCCCTGCTCGACCGCACCCCCGCCCTGGCTCTCGACGGCCCGCCCGGCGACTGGCTGCCCGGCCCCCTGATGCGCGGGATGCGCAGCCTGCCGGTGCGCTGGTAGCACGGCGGCCGCGGCACCCCACCGGCCGGCCGGGCCCGGCGTCCCCGAGGCCGGCCCCGCTCAGCCCGTCCCGGAGGTCGCCGGGATCTCCGAGAGCCACACCGCGCGGCGGTCTCGCCGGGACACCTCGCAGGCCTCGGCTATCCGGAGGGCCTCCAGTGCCTCACGGCCGTCGCAGGGGTTGGCCCGCTCGCCCCGCACCACGTCCACGAAGGCGTTCAGCTCCGCCGCGTAGGCGGGCTCGAACCGCTCCAGGAACCCGGTCCACGGTTTGTCCGCGGCCGGTGGGCCGGTGGGTTCGGTGGACGCGATCGGGGTGCGGTCGTCCAGACCCACGACGATCTGGTCGAGCTCTCCGGCCAGTTCCATGCGGACGTCGTAGCCCGCCCCGTTCAACCGCGTAGCCGTCGCCGTCGCGAGGGTGCCGTCGTCGAGGGTGAGGACCGCGGCCGCCGTGTCCACGTCCCCCGCCTCGCGGAACATCGCGGGCCCGGCGTCGGAGCCGGCGGCGTACACCTCCGTCACCTCGCGGCCGGTCACCCACCGCAGGCAGTCGAAGTCGTGCAGGAGCGCGTCCCGGTAGATCCCGCCGGACACCGGCAGCCAGGCGGCCGGCGGCGCCGACTGGTCGGACGTCAGCGCCCGTACGGTGTGCAGCCGCCCGAGCCGCCCCGAGAGCACCGCCTCCCGGGCCCCGGTGTACCCCGCGTCGAAGCGGCGCTGGAAGCCCATGTGAAGGATCGTTCCGGCGCTCTCGACCTCGGCGATCGCCGCCAACGTGCCCGCCAGGTCCAGGGCGATCGGCTTCTCGCAGAAGACCGGTAGCCCGGAGCGTGCTGCCCGACCGATCAGTTCGGCGTGGGCCGATGTGGCCGTCGTGATCACCACGGCGTCCACGCCCCAGCGGAAGATCTCGTCCACCCCTGGGGCGGCCGTCTCGCCCAGCCGATGCGCGAGCTCCTGGGCCCGCGCGTGGTCCGCGTCCGTCAGGATCAGGGATCCGACCTCGCGGTGACGGCTGAGTGTGTTCGCATGAATGGTGCCTATGCGGCCCGTCCCGATGACCCCGATGCGCATGAGACAAAGGTGCGTTGCAGGCCGGGCGCTGTCAATGCGTATGTCCGGACAACCGAACTACACAACTTCCCGTCAACCGGTCGCGGAGCTACGCTCGGGCCGTGCCGAAACCAGAAGTGGACCCGACCGTGCAGCTAGAACTACGTGTGGACCGAAGTTCTCCGGTGCCTTTGTACTTCCAGCTCGCCCAGCAGCTGGAGGCCGCGATCGAGCACGGATCGCTGACCCCCGGCAGCCTGCTGGGCAACGAGATCGAGCTCGCCGCCCGGCTCGGCCTGTCCCGGCCGACCGTCCGCCAGGCGATCCAGTCGCTCGTCGACAAGGGCCTGCTGGTCCGTCGCAGAGGCGTCGGGACGCAGGTCGTGCACAGCCAGGTCAAGCGTCCGCTGGAGCTGAGCAGCCTCTACGACGACCTGGAGGCCGCCGGGCAGCGTCCGGCGACGACGGTGCTGGTCAACACCATGGTCCCGGCATCCGCCGAGGTCGCGGCCGCGCTCGCGGTGGCCGAGGGCAGCGATGTGCACCGGGTGGAGAGGCTGCGCCTGGCGCACGGGGAGCCGATGGCGTACCTGTGCAACCATCTGCCCTCCGGCCTGCTCGACCTGGACACCGGGCAGCTCCAGGCCACCGGTCTGTACCGGCTGATGCGGGCCGCCGGGATCACCCTGCACAGCGCCCGCCAGTCCATCGGCGCCCGCGCCGCCACCACCTCCGAGGCCGAGCGGCTCGCCGAGGAGGAAGGTGCCCCCCTGCTGACGATGCAGCGCACGACCTTCGACGACACCGGCCGGGCGGTGGAGTTCGGCGACCACATCTACCGTCCGACCCGCTACTCCTTCGAGTTCCAGCTGCTCGTCCGCCCCTGAGATCCGTCGGTGTGATCGGCCCGCCTTGGTCGCATTGTCCAGACAATGTGACCGGATGTCCGGACAAGGTGAGTGATGGGCGGTGCCCGGCCCCCAGGTGCGTGGTCCCTGTGTTCGATAATGGGGCGTTTGTGTCCGGTGAGGGGTCACCGGATGCGGGCGTTCTGCAGAACACGGCAAGAAGGGCACCGCCTCGTGGCACGGTTTCGGACCTGGGCAGGGATCGCTTTGGCGGGGGCACTCACCGTGTCCCTGGCAGGGTGCAGCGCGACCGGCGGCAAACGCGCGGAGGACGCCCGCAAGGCGGCGGCTGCCCACGGTGGGGCCGCGGTGGACACGCCCCGCTGGACTTTCGCCATGATCACCCACTCGGGTGACGGGGACACCTTCTGGGACATCGTCCAGAGCGGCGCTGAGCAGGCGGCCGACAAGGACAACATCAACTTCGTGTACTCCCACGACGACGAGGCCCAGCAGCAGGCCCAGCTCGTCGACGCGGCGGTGGCCAAGAAGGTCGATGCGATCATCGTCACGCTCGCCAAGCCGGACGCGATGAAGGCGGCCGTGGCCCGCGCCGAGAAGGCCGGCATCCCGGTGATCACGGTGAACTCGGGGTCGGCCGAGTCCAAGGCGTTCGGCGCGCTCGCCCACATCGGCCAGGACGAGACGATCGCCGGCGAGGCCGTCGGCGAGGAGCTGAACCGCCGGGGCCGCAGGAACGCGATCTGCGTCCTGCACGAGCAGGGCAACGTCGGCCACGAGCAGCGCTGCGCCGGCGTGGCGAAGACCTTCGCCGGCAAGGTCGAGAACCTCTACGTCAACGGCACCAACATGCCCGACGTGCAGTCCGCGATCGAGGCCAGGCTCCAGGCCGACACCTCGGTCGACGCGGTCGTCACCCTCGGTGCCCCGTACGCCGACACCGCCGTGCAGGCCGGGCGGGGCGCCGGCAGCACGGCGGAGATCGACACCTTCGACCTCAACGCCAAGGTGGCCGCGGGTCTGCGTAACGGCACGCTCGGCTTCGCCGTAGACCAGCAGCCGTACCTCCAGGGCTACCAGGCCGTCGACCTGCTGTGGCTGTACAAGTACAACAGCGACGTCCTCGGCGGCGGCAAGCCGGTCCTCACCGGCCCGCAGATCATCACCAAGGACCAGGCGGCGGCGCTGGCGGAGTACACCGAGCGGGGCACCCGATGAGCGCGGTGACGGACACGGCGACCGAGGACGCGGTTCCGGAGAGTCCGGCGGGTCCGAACACGCGCAAGACGGCTGACGAAAGGTTTCTCCAGTCGTCTTCCCTGCGCCGGCTGCCGGGCCGCCCGGAACTGGGCTCCGTCGTGGGCGCGATCGCGGTCTTCGTCTTCTTCGCGCTGGCCGCCGACAGCTTCCTGCGTGTCGGCAGCCTCAGCACGGTCCTGTACGCGTCCTCGACGATCGGCATCATGGCCGTCCCGGTCGCGCTGCTGATGATCGGCGGCGAGTTCGACCTGTCGGCCGGGGTCATGGTCACGTCCTCGGCGCTCATCTCGTCGATCTTCAGCTACCAGGCGACGGCGAACGTCTGGGTGGGCGTCGGCGTGTCCCTGCTGGTCACCCTCGCCGTCGGCGCCTTCAACGGCCTCCTGCTCACCCGTACGAAGCTGCCCAGCTTCATCATCACGCTGGGCACCTTCCTGATGCTGACCGGCGTCAACCTCGGCTTCACCAAGCTGATCGACGGCACGGTGTCGACGAAGACCATCGCGGACATGGAGGGCTTCCGGTCCGCCCGGGACGTCTTCGCCTCCACCCTCACGATCGGCGGCGTCGGCTTCAAGGTCACCGTCCTGTGGTGGATCGCCCTGGTCGCGGTCGCCTCCTGGATCCTCCTGCGCACCCGCGCCGGCAACTGGATCTTCGCGGTGGGCGGCAACAAGGAAGCCGCCCGCGCGGTCGGCGTCCCGGTGACCCGGACCACCGTCGGCCTCTACATGGGCGTCGCCCTGGGAGCCTGGATCTCGGGTCAGCACCTGCTCTTCTCGTACGACGTCGTCCAGTCCGGCGAGGGCGTCGGCAACGAGCTGATCTACATCATCGCCGCCGTCATCGGCGGCTGTCTGATCACCGGCGGATACGGCAGCGCCGTCGGCTCGGCGGTCGGCGCGTTCCTCTTCGGCATGACGAGCAAGGGCATCGTCTTCGCCGAGTGGAACCCGGACTGGTTCACGTTCTTCCTCGGAGCGATGCTGCTCCTCGCGACCCTGCTCAACGCCTGGGTCCGCAAGCGCGCGGAGGCCTCGAAGTGACGTCGGCGCACGAAGCGAAGGAGACCGCGGTGCGCACGGCACTCGTCGAGCTGTCCGGCGTCGGCAAGCGGTACGGCAACGTCCGTGCCCTCGAAGGGGTCTCCCTGGAGGTCCACGCCGGCGAGATCACCTGCGTCCTGGGCGACAACGGCGCGGGCAAGTCGACCCTGATCAAGATCGTCGCGGGACTCCACCGGCACGACGCGGGGGTGCTGCGTCTCGACGGCGAGGAGACCGTCCTGTCCTCCCCGCGCGAGGCGCTCGACCGCGGGATCGCGACGGTCTACCAGGACCTGGCCGTGGTCCCGCTGATGCCGGTGTGGCGCAACTTCTTCCTGGGCTCCGAGCCGCGCAAGGGCGCCGGCCCCTTCAGGCGCCTGGACGTCGACCTCATGCGCAGGACCACCCGCGAGGAACTGCTGCGGATGGGCATCGACCTGCGCGACGTCGACCAGCCGATCGGCACCCTCTCGGGCGGCGAACGCCAGTGCGTGGCGATCGCGAGGGCCGTGTACTTCGGCGCGAAGGTCCTCGTCCTGGACGAGCCGACGGCGGCGCTGGGCGTCAAGCAGTCCGGCGTGGTCCTCAAGTATGTGGCGGCGGCCCGGGACGCGGGTCTGGGCGTCGTGCTGATCACCCACAACCCGCATCACGCGTACCTGGTGGGGGACAGGTTCGTCCTGCTGCGGCGGGGCGCCATGGTGGGTGCTCACCCACGTGACGGGATCACCCTGGAGGAGCTGACGCGCCAGATGGCGGGTGGCAACGACCTGGACGACCTCCGCCACGAACTGCGCCGGGCCTAGCCCTGTCGTGCGGATCGGATCGCAGGGCGGCGGCGGGACCGTTCGGCGCCGGTGAGCGGGGACCGTCGCGTGCCTCTGCAGGGCGACGCGGGCTCCTGCCGGACCCCGCGTCCACGGCATGGTCCGCACGAGAGGCTGCCGGGGAACCCGGGGCGGCGCCGACGCCCGGCCGTACCCGCTGCGACCGGCCACGGCGCCCCCGGGCACGGCAGAGGGCGCCCGCCCCCGCCGCCGCCCGGCTCGGCACCCGGCGGGAGGGTGAGGCAGAATCGGCGGCGATGAGCACCTACGGCAACTTCACCGCCCCCATCGGCTCCCGCCGCGCGCCCGCACTCCGCACCGTGGGCACGAGGGAGCGCCGATCGCACCTCACCGCGCCCCGTGTGCCGACGGTCGGCATCGACATCGGCGGCACCAAGGTGATGGCGGGGGTGGTCGACGCCGACGGCAACATCCTGGAGAAGATCCGCGCGGAGACTCCGGACAAGTCCAAGAGCCCGAAGGTCGTCGAGGACACGATCGTCGAGCTGGTCCTGGACCTGTCCGACCGCCACGACGTGCACGCGGTCGGCGTCGGCGCGGCGGGGTGGGTCGACGCGGACCGCAACCGCGTCCTGTTCGCGCCCCACCTGTCGTGGCGCAACGAGCCGCTGCGCGACCGTCTCTCCGGCCGTCTCGCGGTTCCCGTCCTGGTGGACAACGACGCCAACACCGCCGCCTGGGCGGAGTGGCGCTTCGGCGCGGGCCGTGGCGAGGACCACCTCGTCATGATCACGCTCGGTACCGGCATCGGCGGCGCGATCCTGGAGGACGGCCAGGTCAAGCGCGGCAAGTACGGCGTCGCCGGCGAGTTCGGCCATATGCAGGTCGTGCCCGGCGGCCACCGCTGCCCGTGCGGCAACCGCGGCTGCTGGGAGCAGTACAGCTCGGGCAACGCGCTGGTCAGGGAGGCCCGCGAACTGGCCGCCGCCGACTCCCCGGTGGCGTACGGGATCATCGAGCACGTCAAGGGCAACATCGGAGACATCACCGGCCCGATGATCACCGAGCTGGCCCGCGAGGGCGACGCCATGTGCATCGAGCTGCTCCAGGACATCGGCCAGTGGCTCGGCGTCGGCATCGCCAACCTGGCCGCCGCCCTCGACCCGTCCTGCTTCGTGATCGGCGGTGGCGTCTCGGCCGCCGACGACCTGCTGATCAGCCCCGCGCGGGACGCGTTCAAGCGTCAGCTCACCGGCCGCGGCTACCGGCCCGAGGCCCGTATCGTCCGCGCCCAGCTGGGCCCCGAGGCCGGTATGGTCGGCGCGGCCGACCTGGCCCGTCTGGTCGCCCGCCGCTTCCGGCGCGCCAAGCGCCGCCGCGTGGAGCGCTACGAGCGCTTCGAACGGTTCACCGAGGCGGCCCGCCGTACCCAGGACACGGCGTGAGCGCCGTACCACCCCGCACGACCCAGGACACCGCATGACCGCCGCACCGCCCCGCACGACCCGGGACCCCGCATGACAGCATCGCTGCCCCGACAGGCCGCGCCCCCCGACGAGCCGCACCGCCCGCCGGAGGACCGCCGGCACGTGATCCGCCGCAGGGCGCTCACCCTGCTGATCATCGTGCTGCTCATCGGTGTCCCGGCCGGCTACCTGGTGATCTCCGCCAACCAGAGCCGCGACAGCGGCAAGGACAAAGAGGCGAAGTACTCGGCGACCGGCCTGACCGAGGGCTGGCCGTCGAAGGTCCAGCGCCGTCTGTACCAGGTGCCGATCCCGCACCCGTCGAACCAGGTCGCGTACTACGAGACGAACAACTGGAAGACCAGCCGTCTGTACGCGCAGTTCCAGACCACCCAGGTGGGACTCGACGAGTTCCTCGCCGGCATCGGCGTCAGCAGGGCCGACCTGAAGAAGGGCGAGATCACCATCAGCGCCCGCGACCAGGAGGTCACGGGCTGGAAGTTCACGGGCCCCGGCTCGCGCCCCGGGGACGACTTCGGCATCGTCCACGAACAGAAGAAGCCCATGCCGACGCTGGACGTGGTGGTGAACACCGGCAACGCGGTCTACCCCTTCGTCTACGTGGTCTCCCGCACGGTCCCCTGACCGGTCCCGCCCCGGCCGGACGGCCGTGACCCGGCCGGCCGCCGGGACCGATTGTCAGACCCCGCCCGTAGAGTCGAAGACGACTGATCCGACATGCGGGCGGGAGGTGGACACACGGCATGAGCGTCATGGCCGACGGCACGGCCGCGGCGGAGCCCGGCTCCGTCTGCGTGCGGCTCGCCGCCGTCTTCCTGCCCGCGCCCCTCCCGCGCGAGGGACGCGTCGCCTTCTGGGACCCGGCGGACGGCCCGCTGCCCACCACGGCGGACGCGGAGCACACGGAGCTCACCGTCGTCCGGCGCCGCGGCTCCGCCATCCGCCGCGCGCAGGCCCCCGCCCTGTCCCTGCCGCTCGACAAGGCGCTCCCGCTGCTCGTGCGGGCCCGCCGCGACCCGGCCGCCCACCCGGCGACCGCCTGCTGGGGCGCGGCCGCTCTGCACGCGCTGCGGCTCACCGCCCGCGGCCGTCTGCTGCCCGGCCTGACGCCCACGGGACACGACGCCTGGCGGGCGGGCCCGCTGGACCCGGAGGACGTCGCCCATCTGCGCGCGGTCGCCGCCGCGCTCCCGCACGAGGGCCACGCGGTGCCGCTCCCCGGCCCCGGGCCGCTGCTGCTGCCCCGGCCCGAGGCCCTGATGCGGTCCTTCCTGGACGCCGTGGCGGACACCCTTCCCCGTACCCCGGCCGCACCGCACGCGTGCGGGAAGCCCTTCGCCGACCGCCGGCCCCAGCGGCTGCCCGGCGCGCACGACTGGGCCGCCGAGGTCGCCGCCGGCATGGACGCGGGCGTGCGGATCTCGCTCCGCCTCGACCTGTCCGCCTACGACATGTTCGACCGGCTCGACGACGGTGAGCGGGCGCGCCGGGCGGGCGCCGCGATCGTCCAGGTGCACAGCCTCGCCGACCCCACCCTGATGACCGACGCCGCGTCCCTGTGGGCGGGCGAGGCCGACGCCGCCTTCGGGGCACGCGCACGCGTGGACGCCGCCCTCGCCGTACGGCGCGCGGCGCGCGTCTGGCCACCGCTCGCCCGGCTCGCCGAACAGGACGCGCCGGACGTCCTGGCCCTGTCCGAGGACGAGCTGAGCGATCTGCTCGGGGTGGCGGCCACCCGGCTCGCGACGGCCGGGGTCGCCGTGCACTGGCCGAGGGACCTGGCGCAGGACCTCAGCGCGGCCGCGGTGGTCAGGACCGCGCCCGGCTCGGCGACCGACGGCACCGGTTTCTTCGAGAGCGAGGAACTGCTCCAGTTCCGCTGGCAGCTGGCGCTCGGCGGCGATCCGCTCAGCGAGGCCGAGATGGACACCCTGGCGGAGGCCCACCGTCCGGTGGTCCGGCTCCGTGACCAGTGGGTCCTGGTCGACCCGGCGCTCGTGCGCAAGGCCCGCAAGCGGGAACTGGGCCTGCTCGACCCGGTCGACGCCCTGTCCGTCGCCCTCAGCGGAACCGCGGAGGTCGACGGCGAGAGCGTCGAGGCGGTCCCCGTCGGCGCCCTGGCCGCCCTGCGCGACCGCCTCACCACCGGCGTCCACCCCGCCGATCCGCCGGCCGGTCTGCACGCCACCCTGCGCGACTACCAGCTGCGCGGACTGGCCTGGCTGGACCTCATGACCTCCCTCGGCCTCGGCGGCTGCCTCGCCGACGACATGGGCCTCGGCAAGACGATCACCGTCATCGCCCTGCACCTGAAGCGGGCCCGCACCGAACCGACCCTGGTGGTCTGCCCGGCCTCCCTGCTGGGCAACTGGCAGCGCGAGATCAACCGCTTCGCGCCCGGCGTCCCGGTCCGCCGCTTCCACGGCCCCGACCGCAGCCTCGCGGACCTCGGCGGCGGCTTCGTCCTCACCACGTACGGCACGATGCGCTCGGCGGCGCCCACCCTCGCCGGGCAGCCCTGGGGCATGGTCGTCGCCGACGAGGCCCAGCACGTGAAGAACCCCTATTCGGCGACGGCGAAGGCCCTGCGCACGATCCCGACCCCCGCGCGCGTGGCCCTGACCGGCACCCCCGTCGAGAACAACCTCTCCGAGCTGTGGGCCCTGCTCGACTGGACGACACCCGGACTCCTCGGCCCCCTGAAGTCCTTCCGGGCCCGGCACGCGCGCGCGGTCGAGAACGGCGAGGACGACCAGGCGGTGGAGCGCCTCGCCCGTCTGGTCCGCCCGTTCCTCCTGCGCCGCAAGAAGTCCGACCCCGGCATCGTGCCCGAGCTGCCGCCCAAGACCGAGACCGACCACCCGGTCCCGCTCACCCGCGAACAGGCCGCGCTGTACGAGGCGGTGGTGCGGGAGTCGCTGCTGGCCATCGAGACGGCGGACGGCATCGCCCGGCGTGGCCTGGTGCTGAAGCTGCTGGGCGCGCTCAAGCAGATCTGCGACCACCCCGCCCTGTACCTCAAGGAGGAGACGGCCTCCGTCGGCGACGCCCTGGCCGCCCGCTCCGGCAAACTCGCCCTGCTGGACGAGCTGCTGGACACCCTGCTCGCCGAGGACGGCTCGGCCATCGTCTTCACGCAGTACGTCGGCATGGCCCGGCTGATCACCGCCCACCTCACCGCCCGCGCGGTCCCGGTCGACCTGCTGCACGGCGGCACCCCGGTCCCCGAGCGGGAGCGCATGGTGGACCGCTTCCAGGCCGGTGCGACCCCGGTTCTCGTCCTCTCCCTGAAGGCCGCCGGCACCGGCCTCAACCTCACCCGCGCGGGCCATGTCGTCCACTTCGACCGCTGGTGGAACCCCGCGGTGGAGGAACAGGCCACCGACCGCGCCTACCGCATCGGCCAGACCCAGCCGGTCCAGGTGCACCGCCTCATCACCGAGGGCACGGTCGAGGACCGCATCGCCGAGATGCTCCAGGCCAAGCGCGCCCTGGCCGACGCGATCCTCGGCTCCGGCGAGTCGGCCCTCACCGAACTCACGGACCGCGAACTGACCGACCTGGTCAGACTGCGGAGGGAGGCGTGATGGGAGAGACGGAGAAGGCCGGCCCCGCCGCCGGCCCGGCCGAGGAGCAACGGGAGAAGGACGTCGGCCCGGCCGACGAGGCTCGCCGAGCGCTGCGCGCGGCTCGGGAGCGCTCGCAGGAACAGGAGCCGACACAAGCACCGTCACACGCCTCCACGGCCCGGCCCGGCGATCCCGCCCCCAGGCCCGGTGACGCGGCCCGCGCGGCCCTGCGGCGCGCGGCGGAATCCGCGTCCGTGGCGGAACCGGCGTCCGCGATGGAATCCGCGCCCGTGGTGGAGCCCGCGCCCGCACTGGAACCTCCGCCCGTGGTGGAATCCGCGTCCGGTGGTGACGCGGCCCGCGCGGCGCTGCGGCGTGCTGTGGAGCCCGCGCCTGCGGTGGAACCTCCGCCCGTGGTGGAATCCGCGTCCGCCGGCGACGCGGCCCGCGCGGCGCTGCGGCGCGCGGCGGAGCTCGCACCCGACACCGAGCCCGCAGCCGCCACCGAGCCCGTGGCCGAGACCGCGGCGGACTCGCCCCCCGGGGAAGCCGCCCCGGCCGCCGACGCCGACCCCGTCGCGCCCCCCACCCCGCCGGCGGAGTCCTCGCCGACAGAGGCCTCATCGGACGATGCCTCACCGGTGGCCGCCGAACCGCGTGCCCCGCAGGCCGGTGCCGGCTCGCGCCCCGGGGACATCGCGCGGGAGGCCTTGCGCGCCGCCCGCGCGGAGGCTGCCCGCCGGAACCCGGCCGAGGCCCGGACCCGGACAGGCCGCAGGACCCCGCGCGGCGACGCGGGCCTCCGCTCCCGCCCGGACGCTCGCCCCACCGAAGCCCGGCGGCACCCCGGCGCACCTGACCAGGTGGCCGACGAACGAGCGCGTGCCGTACGGGAGTTGCTCGCGGGCGCCTTCCGGATGCCGTCGGAGGATTCGGCCGAACCCGAGCCCGAGCCCAAGCCCGACCCCGGGACCGACCCCGGGACCGACCTCGGGACCGAGCCCGACCCCGACCCCGGGACCGAGCCCAAGCCCGAGCCCGGGGTCGCTGTCAGCGACGCCGCGGTGGTCGGCGGAAGTTCACCCGAAGCTGCGGCCTCCGTGATTTCCCTCGGCGGCGCGCCTTTCCTGTCTCCCGAACCGCCCCGCGGCCCCCGCTCCATGGCAGCCCCCGCACGGGACGGCGAGCACCGCCGTACCTTCCCGGCCTTCCCGCCGCGCACCGGCGGGAACTTCGCGGGGACCTGGTGGGGCAACGCCTGGGTCGCCGCACTGGAGGAGGGCGCCCTCGACGCCAAGCGCCTGGCCCGCGGGCGCGGTTACGCCGAGCAGGGGAACGTGGACGCGATCACCGTCACCCCCGGGCTCGTGCTGGCGTACGTGCAGGGCAGCCGCCCCCGCCCCTACCGCGTACAGGTGCGGCTGCGCACCCTCGGCGCCGAGGACTGGGAGCGCTTCCTGGAAGCCGCCGTCGAGCGCCCCGGGCACATCGCCGCGCTGCTCGACAAGGAGATGCCCGAGTCCCTCGCCGAGTGCGGGGTGCCGCTGCTTCCGGGCCCCGGCGACCTCGAGCCGCAGTGCAGTTGCCCCGACCGCGGTCACCCCTGCAAGCACGCCGCCGCCCTCTGCTACCAGACCGCGCGGCTGCTCGACGCCGACCCGTTCGTGCTGCTCCTGCTGCGCGGCCGGGGCGAACGCGAGGTGCTCGACGCGCTGTCCCGCCGCAACGCCACCCGCGCGGCCCGCGCCGCCCAGGAGCAGGAACCGGAACGTCTGCCGGGGGTACGGGCCGCCGAAGCCCTCGCCGAGCGCCGGCTCCCGCCGCTGCCCGCCCCGCTGCCCGTGCCCCCGCACCCCGAGCAGCCCCCGGCCTACCCGTCCGCGCCGAACGGCCCCGACTCCTTCGCGCTGGACCACCTCGCGACCGACGCGGCCGCCCGCGCCCACGCCCTGCTGGTAACCGGCCAGGACGAGATCGGCGAACTCACCCTCTGGCGGGATGCCGTACGGCTCGCCGCGTCCCGACCGGGTTCCGGGCTCACCGTCACCACCCGCTCCCTCTACGCCGCGCTCGCCGCCGCCGTCGGCCGCACCCCCGTCGAACTGGCGCGTGCGGTGGCCGCCTGGCGGCAGGGCGGGCCGGAAGGGCTCACCGTCCTGGAGGAGACCTGGGACCCGCCGGCCGGCCGTTTCGACCGGGCCAGGCCGCTTCTCCTCGCCGCCGACCTCCCGGCCTTCCGCCCACGCCGCAACCACCTCACCCACCCCCGCGGCCATGTCCAACTCCGCTTCGGCCGCGACGGGTTGTGGTACGCCTACGAATCCGAACCGGGCCAGGAGGACTGGTGGCCGCGCGGCACCCCCGACCCGGACCCGGTGGGCGCGCTGACCGGCCTGGGCGGCTCGGACGAGCTCTGAGGCGCCCAGGCCGATCGGCGCGCAGGGCGCCCGGCGGAGCCGGTCACGGGCCGCCGGTGTCCGCGCCCCCGCGGCCGCCCAACTCGCCCGAACCGCTCCCCACTTCTCCGCACGCCTCCTACGATGGCGCCCGTGACTCTCGACGACCACCGCCCCGCTCCGCGGTACCGCGCGTTGCTCTCGCGCGGCTGTTGTTGATCCTCACCTCACCCCTCTGCACCCTCCTGCCGTGGACGCGCCGCGCCTTCTGACGCCCTGATCGCGTCCCGGTCCAGGCACCCCGCCCCCGGAAAGGCCGGCCCGTGCCCACGTCTCCCACACCCGAATCCGCCTACGACCGCCGCAGACTGCACCAGTGGCTGTTCGGCAGCGCCCACCCCGACGGCGGCAGCGCCCCGCTGACCCGGCAGACCGTCAAGAGCGCCTGGGAGCTGCCCTGGGACGCGAGCCTCGGGGCGGGTGCCGTGCACCGTCTGACCGGACGCTCCTGGTCCGGCGCCGGCGCGGTCGTACGCGTCGACGTCAGCACCGACGGAGGGGCCCGCCGGCGACGCGCCAGGCTGCACGACGCCCCGCGCCGCGCGGGCCGGGTCCGCTGGTCCACCGACCGGCGCCCGTCGGCGCCCCGCGCGTACACCCTGCTGGCCCGGGCCACCGAGAGCACCGGCCGCACCCAGCCCGACACGACCGTCCCGAACACCCAGGGCTATCTGTTCGACGCCGTGGTCCGGCACCCCGTCCGGGCGGTGTGAGGGGAACGCGCGTACGTCGGAAAAGCGTCGGCCCGGGGCTCGGCACGGGTTTCGCGGAGTCCGTCTGTACGATGCACGCGCATCGGGTCTCACGGACCGCCCGGCGCGGGCAGGTGAAGCCCGGTGCAGAGGATCTTCGCGGGGCTGCCACAACCTGGGACGGCTTGCACGGGGTTCCGACCCAAGCGCGTGAGAAATTGTGAGATGTGGGAGCGTGAACCGGGTGAGCGAGAGTACGACCAACACCCTGCAATACCGCTTCGACGGGCCGGAGGACGCCCCTGTCCTGATCCTGGGCCCCTCACTGGGCACGACTTGGCACATGTGGGACCGTCAGGTTCCCGAGCTGGCCCAGCAGTGGCGGATCTTCCGCTACGACCTGCCCGGCCACGGCGGCGCCCCGGCCTACCCGGTCGGTTCGGTCTCCGACCTGGCCGGGCGGCTGCTCGCCACCCTCGACGCTCTCGGCGTGCAGCGATTCGGCTACGCGGGCTGCGCGTTCGGCGGCGCGGTCGGCGTGGAGCTGGCGCTGCGGCACCCGGAGCGGGTCGCCTCCCTCGCGCTGATCGCGGCCTCGCCGCGGTTCGGCACGGCCGACGAGTTCCGGCAGCGGGGCGTGATAGTCCGCACCAACGGTCTCGACCCCATCGCCCGCAGTTCGCCCGACCGCTGGTTCACCAGTGGCTTCGCGGCCGCGCAGCCCGCGATCACCGAGTGGGCCGTGCAGATGGTGCGCACCACCGACCCCGGCTGCTACATAGCGGCCTGCGAGGCGCTCGCCGCCTTCGACGTGCGGGCCGAGATCGGTCTCGTGGGTGTGCCGACCCTGGTCCTCGTCGGCTCGGACGACCAGGTCACCGGCCCCGCCGAGGCGCGCACCCTGGTGGCCGGCATCCCGGACGCCCGGCTGGCCGTCGTACCGGGCGCCTCGCACCTGGTCCCGGTGGAGCAGCCCGCGGCCGTGACCGACCTGCTGGTCCGCCACTTCTCCACCGCCTGGCAGCCCGCCTACGACTCCGGCACCGGGCAGACGGCCGTGCCGGGCATCCCCGTCAGGGCGGTCCTGACCGTGCCCCAGCAGCCTCCGCAGCCGGTGGCCATCGCGGAGATCGCGCCCGCCCCGGTCCTCGAACCGGTGCAGGCCATGGGCCGCCCCGATCCGTACGACGCCGGTCTGAAGGTGCGCCGGGAGGTCCTCGGGGACGCCCATGTCGACCGCGCGCTGTCGCAGGCCGACGACTTCTCCGGGGAGTTCCAGGAGTTCATCACCCGCTATGCCTGGGGCGAGATCTGGGACCGGCCCGGCCTCGACCGGCGCTCCCGCTCCTGCGTCACGCTCACCGCGCTGGTCGCGGGCGGCCACCTGGAGGAGCTCGCCTTCCACATCCGTGCCGCGCTGCGCAACGGCCTCACCCCGGACGAGATCAAGGAGGTGCTGCTGCAGGCGGCCGTCTACTGCGGCGTACCCGCGGCGAACAGCGCGTTCAAGGTGGCACAGCAGGTCATCCGGGAGGAGACCACCCCCACCGAGTGAGCCCCGCACCGGACACGGGGGCAGGATGGATCTCATGACGGCTCTGAAACTCACCAAGAAGTCGCACGCGTGTGTGCGCCTGGAGAAGGACGGGCGCACGCTCGTCCTCGACCCGGGCGGATTCAGCGAGGCGGACGCCGCGGTCGGGGCGGACGCGATCCTGGTCACCCACGAGCACCCCGACCACTTCGACGAGAAGCGGCTGCGGGCGGCCCTGGAGGCCGACCCGGCCGTCGTGATCTGGACCCTGAGGTCCGTCGCGGAGAAGCTCTCCGCAGCGTTCCCCGGCCGGGTGCACACGGTCGGCCACGGCGACACGTTCACCGCCGCGGGTTTCGACGTCCAGGTCCACGGCGAGCTGCACGCCGTCATCCATCCCGACCTCCCGCGCGTCACCAACGTCGGCTTCCTGGTCGACGAGGGCCGCGTCTTCCACCCCGGAGACGCGCTCACCGTCCCCGGACACCCGGTGGAAACCCTGCTGGCCCCGGTCCAGGCCCCCTGGAACAAGATCTCCGAGGTCATCGAGTACGTCCGCGAGGTCCGGCCGCAGCGCGTCTACGACATCCACGACGCCCTCCTCACCGACCTCGCCCGCCCGATCTACGACACGCACCTGGGCAACCTGGGCGGCGCCGACCACCGCCGGCTGGCGCCCGGGGCCTCCGCGCAGGTCTGAGCGAGGGCGTTGTCGGACCCTCCGGGTAGGTTGTGAGGCATGCGTATCGCGACCTGGAACGTGAACTCGATCACCGCCCGCCTGCCGAGGCTGCTGGCCTGGCTGGAGAGCAGCGGCACCGACGTGCTGTGCCTGCAGGAGGCCAAGGTCGCCGAGGCGCAGTTCCCGCTCGACCAGCTGCGCGAACTGGGCTACGAGGCGGCGGTGCACGCCACGGGCCGGTGGAACGGCGTGGCGGTGATCTCCCGCGTCGGCCTGGCGGACGTGGTCAAGGGCCTGCCCGGCGACCCGGGCTACGACGGGGCGCCGGAGCCCCGCGCCATCGCGGCGACCTGCGGCCCGGTCCGCGTCTGGTCGGTGTACGTGCCGAACGGCCGCGAGGTGGACCACCCGCACTACGCCTACAAGCTCCAGTGGTTCGAGGCCCTCAAGGCCGCCGTCGCGGGCGACGCGGCGGGCAGCCGCCCCTTCGCGGTGATGGGCGACTACAACGTGGCGCCGACCGACGACGACGTGTACGACGTGGCCGCCTTCGAGGGCCTCACCCATGTCACCCCGGCCGAGCGCGCCGCCCTGGCGTCGCTGCGCGAGGCCGGCCTGTCGGACGTCGTCCCGCGCCCCCTGAAGTACGACCACCCCTTCACGTACTGGGACTACCGCCAGCTGGCGTTCCCCAAGAACCGCGGCATGCGCATCGATCTGGTGTACGGCAACGAGCCGTTCGCCAAGGCCGTCAAGGACTCCTACGTCGACCGCGAGGAACGCAAGGGCAAGGGCGCCTCGGACCACGCTCCGGTCGTCGTCGACCTCGAGGTGTAGCGGGAGCCGGTACCCGTCCGTCTACGCGCGATGCCCTTCCGGACCGCGGCCCCGGCCCTCGGCATGTGCCAGCGCGCCTGTGGTGCGCACGCCGGTGTGAATGTCACGCTGGGCTTATGAACATCCCTTTCCTGGGCAACAGGAGCAAGAAGTACCGTGCGACGGTGCTCGCCGAGGACCCCGAGGGGATCGCGGAACTCCTCTCCGAATGCGAGCTGTTGCGTTCCCAGGCGGCCCGGCAGGGGATCCGACTCGACGACACGGCCGCCTCGTTGGAGGCACTGGACCAGCTTCCGCCGCGCTGGCGCGAGGACGAGGAGACCCTGCCCTGGTTCGGTCACGACGCCGGGCTCTACCTGGGCACGGTCGTCGTGCGTACGGTGCCCGGTTCCGTCTGGGTGATCTGGCCCGGCGGGGAACCCGTCGTCCGGCTGGCGTCCGGCCGGGAGGTCGACGTGGTCACCGCAGGGCGCGAGTGGGCCGCGACCGGGACCCCCGAACTGTCCCAGCTGTACGCCGAGGTGGCCGAGAACTGAAGTACGAGCGCGTAAATACGGCTAATGACAGAAAAGTGCGTGTCGTGCCTCAACTCCAGTCTTCGGTGGATAGTTTGCGGCAACCACGACACAGCTGAAAGTGAGTAGGGCTGCGCATGGCCGTCGATCCGTTGATCGAGCTGCGTGACGTCAACAAGTACTTCGGGGAACTGCATGTCCTCCAGGACATCAACCTCACCGTCGGCAGGGGGGAGGTGGTCGTGGTGATCGGCCCTTCGGGGTCGGGGAAGTCGACACTGTGCCGCGCGATCAACCGGCTGGAGCCCATCCACTCCGGTTCGATCACGCTCGACGGGCAGCCGCTGCCCGAGGAGGGCAAGGCGCTGGCGGGACTGCGTTCCGAGGTCGGCATGGTCTTCCAGTCCTTCAACCTGTTCGCCCACAAGACGGTCCTGCAGAACATCTCGCTGGGCCAGGTGAAGGTACGCAAGCGCAAGAAGGACGAGGCCGACCGGCGCTCGCGTGAACTGCTCGACCGGGTGGGCCTCGCCGACCAGGCCGACAAGTTCCCCGCCCAGCTCTCCGGAGGCCAGCAGCAGCGCGTGGCCATCGCCCGCGCCCTCGCCATGGACCCCAAGGCGCTCCTGTTCGACGAGCCCACCTCCGCCCTCGACCCCGAGATGATCAACGAGGTCCTGGAGGTCATGCAGCAGCTCGCCCAGGAGGGCATGACCATGGTCGTGGTCACCCACGAGATGGGCTTCGCCCGCTCGGCCGCCAACCGTGTGATCTTCATGGCCGACGGCCGAATCGTCGAGGACCGCACCCCCGAGGAGTTCTTCACCGCCCCGCGCAGCGACCGCGCCAAGGACTTCCTGTCCAAGATCCTCAAGCACTGAGCGACGGCGCCAGCCGCAGAGCCCACCCGCCCCGGCGGCGGCCGGAGATCACTGCCCGCGCAGCGGAACCGACACGTACGACGGGTCGTTCGCCGGCGAGGAGAAGGTCAGCCGCGCGCCGGACGGGTTGTGCTCGATGTAGAGCGGGTCGACCGTGTCGACCACCAGGGCGAGCCGGTGCCCCGCCGGGACGTCGTAGGCCGTGGAGAACAGGTCCAGGTCGAGACCGAACGGCTTGCCCGGCGTGTGCCCGTGGAAGGTGTACGGCGCGTTGGCGACCAGTCTGCCGAGGCCGATCGGCCCCACGTCGTAGAGGTAGGCGACGAGGGTGCCGCTCTCCTGGGTCGGGGTGACGGTGGTGTGCACCTGCGCGGTGCCGCGCACCTGCTGGGCGGTGGCGTACTTCCCGGACTGCCACACGGCGGCCCAGCGCCGGGGGAGCAGGGGGATCGCGGCCACCGGGGGCAGCTTCGCCACCTGGTCGAGGATGCTGGACAGGAAGACGATCCCACCGTCGGCGCCCGAGTCCACGTTGGTGTGGATCGTGGTGGAGCCGGCGAGGGCGATCTTGTTCCGGGTCGCGTTCACCGACTTCCAGTCCGGATATCCCTCGTAACCGCTTGTGGAACGGGACTTGAGCCGGACGGGCTGCTCGCGGTCGATGCCGTTGTCCTCGCCCTTGAGGTAGTGGTCGAACCAGCGCCCGGTGTCGGTCCACACGTCGTTGGGCAGCCCGAACAGACCGGTGAGCTCGGCGGTCGCGTGGTCGCCGGGCCGGAACTCCAGCCGCTTGGGGCCGGTCAGCCGCTCGTAGAAGGCGGCGGACTGGTTGGGCGGGAAGATCGTGTCGCCCCAGGCGCCGGCCATCATGATCGCCGTGCCGTTCTTGTTGAGCTGGTCCAGGTAGGTAGCGGGGGAACGTTTCTGCCCCCAGGCGACGATGTCCTTCTCCTTCGACAGGTCGGAGGAGTAGAAGGCCGAGAAGACCTCCTGGGACTCGGCGCTGCGGCGACCGGCGACCGTGCCCACGGTGTCGAGCACGGCGGCGCCCTGGACGTGCTGGGTGCGGCCGGAGTAGATCGAGTCGATCAGGTCGCCCCAGCCGCTGAGCGAGGCGACGGCCTTGACGCGCGGGTCGTGGGCGGCGGCCAGCAGGCTGATCCCGGCGCCGTACGAGACGCCCGCCATGCCGACGTGTCCCGGGTCGCTCGGGGTGTTCGCTAGGGCCCAGTCGACGACCTTGGCGGCGTCGGCGACATCGTGCGGCCCGGCCACGTCGATCTCGCCGCCGGACTGCCAGAAGCCGCGCACGTTGTAACTGAGCACGACATAACCGGAGTCGGCGAGCCGCTGTGCCTGGGCGAGGTACTCGACCTGCGGGAAGCCCCAGCTCGTCGGCAGCACGATCAGCGGGTGGCGGCGGCTGCCGTCGCCACCGGCGGGGGTGACCACGTTGGCCTTGAGGACCGTACCGCCGTCCCCGGCGATGTCGACGTACCGGACCCCGCCGACGCCGGCCTGCGCGGCGGGCGCCAGGCCCAGTACGCCGCCGGCGACCAGGGTCGCGGAGACGGCGCCCATGGCGGTCGTGCGAAGGGCCGTGCGGTGCGGTCGTCCCACGGGTCACTCCTCTTGCCTGCTCCGTCGCAAAGTGACCCGACGGTAACCGCTGTGTCCCGCCGGAGGTAACCGTCAGTAAGTTACGTCGCAGTAACAATTGTCGTGTCCGGCAGGGGTGCCTGCGCCGCCCGGGTCACGTCCGCCACCAGTTCGACCACATCGGGGCCGTACACCTGGGAGTTGATGACCTTCAGGAGCAGTACGAAGGAGTCGTACCCGTGTTTGCGGGCCAGCCGTTCGTGGTTGCGGACCAGGTAGCGGGTGGCGGCCTGGTTGTTGATCGCGCGCTGGCCGCAGAACAGGAACACCGGCCGCGCCTCGCGCCGTCGGCCGGCGGTGAGCCGGGCCAGCAGGACGTACTCGGTGACGCCCGGTTCCATGCGGTGGTGCTCGCTGCCTATCTGGAACGCCAGCCGGTCCGGGCCCGGTTCGCGGTCGGTGTTGATGCGCACCCCGGGCAGCATGGCCTGGATGTGGGCCGCCATCCGCCGGTTCGATCCCGGGCCGCCGACACAGAACTCCGTCCGCTCTCCGAAACCCTGCCGGGCCGCGTCCTGGGTGACCACCTCGGCGCCCGCGCCGCAGTCCTTGATGAGCGCGGCGAGTTCCAGGAGGGCGAACACGTCGTGGCGGTGCACCGCGAGGTCGGGGCTGCCCGCGTCGCGGTTGACGACCAGCAGGCACTCCGAGTTCTCGGGCAGCCCGAAGAAGGCCTGCTTGCGCCGGAGTCTGCGCTTCCACAGGTAGGTGCGGGTCAACCAGCCGAGCGCGGCACTGAGGCCGGCCGCGACCACGCCCAGGACGATGTTGCGCACGTCGTCGTTCATGGGCGCGCATGCTAGCGGGCGAGCACGGCCGGGGCGTACCCGTGTTCGAGGTGTGGCGTTCGTATGACAGTGCCCGGAAGGAGGCTGTCAGGGCCCCGTGAATGTGGTTACGCTGCGCGGACGGTCCTGGACTGGAGGTACGGATGCGTCGCCCTGTCGCGCGGAAACTGTCGGTCCTGGCGGTCTCGGCCGCCGTGGTCACGGTGGGTGCCGCGGCGCCACCCGCCGCTGAGAGAGCCACTGTTGCGAAGGTCCCGGTCGCCGTCGGCTACGGCGGTGCGGTCGCCAGCGTCGACGCGGACGCCTCCGCGGCCGGCATCGAGGTGCTGCGCAAGGGGGGCAACGCCGTCGACGCGGCCGTCGCCACCGCCGCCGCTCTCGGCGTCACCGAGCCCTACTCCTCCGGTATCGGCGGAGGCGGCTACTTCGTCTACTACGACGCCGATTCCCGTGCCGTGCACACCATCGACGGCCGTGAGACCGCGCCGCTGACCGCGGACTCCGGTCTCTTCCTGGAGAACGGCAAGCCGCTCGCCTTCGCGGACGCCGTCAGCAGCGGCCTGGGCGTCGGCACGCCGGGAACCCCCGCCACCTGGGCGACGGCGCTGAGGGAGTGGGGCAGCGAGAAACTCGGCACGGTCCTGAAGCCCGCCCAGCGCATCGCCCGCGAGGGCTTCACCGTCGACGACACCTTCCGCAGCCAGACCGCCGCCAACGAGACCCGCTTCCGCTACTTCCCCGACACGGCGAAGCTGTTCCTGCCCGGCGGTCAACTCCCGGTCGTGGGCTCGACGTTCAAGAACCCCGACCTCGCCCGCACCTACGAGGAGCTGGCTCGCAAGGGCGTCGGCGCGATCTACCGCGGCGACCTCGGCGAGGACATCGTCTCCACGGTGAACAAGCCGCCCGTGGACCCCGGTTCGGGCTGGAACGCCCGGCCGGGCGACCTGTCCGCCAAGGACCTCGCGGCCTACCGGGCCAAGCTCCAGGCGCCCACGAAGACCTCGTACCGCGGTCTGGGCGTCTACTCCATCGCCCCCTCGTCCTCGGGCGGCACGACGGTCGGCGAGGCCCTCAACATCCTGGAGAACACCGACCTCTCGAAGGCGAGCGAGGTCCAGTACCTGCACCACTACCTCGAAGCCAGCCGGATCTCGTTCGCCGACCGCGGCCGCTGGGTCGGCGACCCCGCCTTCGAGGACGTCCCCACCAGGCAGCTGCTGTCGCAGAGGTACGCCGACTCACGCGCCTGCCTCATCAAGGACGACGCGGTCCTCACCAGCCCGGTGGCGCCCGGCGACCCGCGTCACCCGGCCGCCTGCGGCACGGGCGGCACGGCGGCGCCGACGACGTACGAGGGCGAGAACACCACGCACCTCACCGTCGCCGACAAGTGGGGCAACGTGGTCTCCTACACGCTCACCATCGAGCAGACCGGCGGCAGCGGCATCACGGTGCCCGGCCGCGGCTTCCTCCTCAACAACGAGCTGACGGACTTCTCCTTCGCCCCCGCCGCCCCGGCCGTCCACGACCCGAACCTGCCAGGACCGGGCAAGCGGCCGCGCTCGTCGATCTCGCCGACGATCGTGCTCGACCGCCACAACAAGCCGGTGGTGGCGCTGGGTTCGCCCGGTGGCGCGACCATCATCACCACCGTGCTGCAGACCCTGACCGAGTTCGTCGACCGCGGGCTGCCGCTCGTCGACGCGATCGCCGCCCCGCGCGCCAGCCAACGCAACGCCGCCCAGACGGAGTTGGAGCCCGCGCTCTACGACGACACCAGCCCCGACGGGCTGCGGGCCCGGCTGGAGGCCATCGGGCACTCCTTCAAGCTCAACCCGGAGATCGGCGCGGCCACCGCCGTGCAGCGGCTGCCGAACGGCAAGTGGCTGGCCGCCGCCGAGAAGGTACGACGCGGCGGCGGCTCGGCGCAGGTGGTGCGTCCGGCGCCCTAAGGACCCACCCGGAGCGGACGGATCGGGCGTCCGACCTCGTCGAGCGTCGGGCGTCAGAGCTCGGGGGCGGGTGGCTCGCCGGTCCGCGTACGGAACGCGAGCCGCCCGTCCTCGACCTCCACCGTCACCCGGTCGCCCTCCTCGACCCGCCCGTCGAGGAGCAGCCGGGACAGCTGGTTGTCGACCTCGCGCTGGATCGTGCGGCGCAGCGGGCGGGCGCCGTACTCGGGCTGGTAGCCGCGCTCGGCGAGCCAGTCGACGGCCGCGTCGGTGAACTCGGCCGTGATGCCCCGGGCCTGCACCAGCTGCCGCGTCCGCTGCAGCAACAGGTCGGTGATCCGCCGCAGTTGCTCACCCGTGAGCTGCCGGAACACGACGATCTCGTCGATCCGGTTGAGGAACTCCGGCCGGAAGTGCTCGCGCAGCGGTCGCAGGATCTGTTCGCGCCGCGCCTCCTCGTCGGCGTCCGCGCCACCCGATCCGAAGCCGATGCCGGCGCCGCGCCGGGTGATCGCCTCCGAACCCAGGTTGCTGGTCATCACGATGACCGTGTTGGTGAAGTCGACCGTGCGCCCCTGGGAGTCGGTGAGCCGGCCGTCGTCGAGGACCTGGAGCAGGACGTTGAAGACGTCCGGGTGCGCCTTCTCCACCTCGTCGAGCAGGAGCAGGGAGTAGGGGTGGCGGCGGACGGTCTCCGTCAGCTGCCCGGCCTCCTCGTGGCCGACGTACCCGGGCGGAGCGCCGACGAGACGGCTCACGGTGTGCCGCTCCTGGTACTCGCTCATGTCGAGCCGCACCATCCGCTCCTCGCTGCCGAACAGCGACTCGGCGAGCGCGCGGGCCAGTTCGGTCTTGCCGACGCCGGTCGGGCCGAGGAACAGGAAGCTGCCGATCGGCCGGTCCGGGCTGGAGAGCCCGGCGCGTGAGCGCAGCACCGCGTCCGCGACGACCCGTACGGCCTCCTCCTGGCCCACGACCCGCTCGTGCAGGTGCTCCTCCAGGGCGAGCAGGCGGTCCTTCTCCTCCTGGGTGAGGCTCGCGACCGGGATGCCGGTCTGCCGGGACACCACCTCGGCGATCGCCTCCGCGGTGACCTCCAGGTGCCTGCCCTCGTCGGAGGTGACCTCACCTGTCGCGTCCGCGATGCGCTGCTTCAGCTCGACGATGCGGTCGCGCAGCCGGGTGGCCTGCTCGTACTGTTCGTCCGCGACCGCCTGGTCCTTGTCGCGGGTCAGTTCCTCGGCCTCGCGCTCCATCGCCCGTACGTCCGTGCCCTTGGTGCGGGCACCGAGCCGTACCCGGGCGCCGGCCTGGTCGATCAGGTCGATCGCCTTGTCGGGCAGGCGGCGGTCGGTGAGGTAGCGGTCGGACAGCTCCACGGCCGCGACGAGCGCCTCGTCGGTGTAACGGACCTGGTGGTGGGCCTCGTAGCGGTCGCGCAGCCCGCGCAGGATCTCCAGCGCGTCCGCGACGGACGGCTCCGGGACGAGGATCGGCTGGAAACGGCGGGCGAGCGCCGCGTCCTTCTCGATCCGCCGGTACTCCTCCAGCGTCGTCGCGCCCACGATGTGCAGCTCGCCGCGGGCCAGGGCCGGCTTGAGGATGTTGCCGGCGTCCATCGACCCGCCGCCCTCGCCACCACCGCCCGCGCCGACGACGGTGTGCAGCTCGTCGATGAAGACGATCAGCTCGTCGGAGTGGGCGCGGATCTCGTCGACGATGGTGGTCAGCCGCTCCTCGAAGTCGCCGCGGTAGCGGGTGCCCGCGACCACGGCCGTCAGGTCCAGGGCGACCACGCGCCGCGCGACGAGGACGTCCGGCACGTCCCCGTCCGTGATCCGCTGGGCCAGTCCCTCCACGATGGCGGTCTTGCCGACGCCGGCGTCGCCGACCAGTACCGGGTTGTTCTTGCCGCGCCGGGAGAGCACCTCGATGGTCTGCTCGATCTCGTCGTCGCGGCCGATCACCGGGTCGATCCGGCCCTGACGGGCCAGCTCGGTGAGATCGGTGCCGTATTTGTCCAGGGTGGGGGTGCCGGTGGGCCGCTGCCGGTCGCCGGGGCGGGGCGTCTGCGCGGTGTCCGGGGGCTCGCTCGGCAGGCCCGCGGCGGCGAAGCGGGCCGCGTTGAGGATGTGCCCGGCCGCGGAGTCCGGGTTCGAGGCGAGGGCGCTCAGCACGTGCTCCGGGCCGATGTAACCGTCCCCACGCGAGCGGGCCAGGTCGTGCGCGTCCAGCAGGGCGCGTTTGGCGGCCGGGGTCAGCGACAGCGACGTGGGCGGTGGCACCTCCCCCGGCGGGTGCTGGACCGGGCCCGAGCGCTCGTCGATCTCCGACGCGAGGGACTCGGGGTCGGCGCCGGCCCGGCTGAGCAGAGTGCGGGTCGGCTCCGCGCCGAGAGCCGCGCGCAGGAGATGCTCGGTGTCCAGGTCGCGGCTGCCGTGCTCGGCCGCGTACTGGGCCGCGCCGCGTACGAGCTCCCGCGCGGGCCGGCTGAGGAGCTGGCCGATGTTGATCTGCCGGGGGCCTGGGCGGGGTCCGCCGAAGAAGCGGGCCAGGAACTCGCCGAAGGGGTCGCCGTACCCCTCCGGGCTGGAGAAGCCGCTGGTCATGGCGTTCCGTTCGATCGACTTGCGCTGCCGGTGCGGACGGGTGCGCTGTCCGTCCCGGGCTACACCACGATGGCACGATCCGCAGGACGCGGCATGTCCTGGGACCGCCCGCCGCACGGCGGCCGCCCCGTCGTCGTGGGCGGTCGCGCCCACGGGGCGCAGCGGCAGATCGGGACGGCACCGCGCCTGCCGGCGGCGGGCGCGGGTGGTGCGCGTGCGGTCGCCCATGGGGCGGAGCCGCGGATTGTCACGGCCCCGCCCCGGCCGGCGGAACCGGCCGCGGTCCTTGTGGGTGGATGCGTCCACGGGGCGCAGCGGCAGATCGGTTGGCCCTGTGCCTGCCGGGGCAGGGGCCGTGGGCCGACCGGGGGCAGTGGTGCCCACGGGGGCGGGCCGCCGGCCGATACGGTCCGCGCCCGTCGGTGGAACGGTCCTACCGGCGCTCGGTGAGGACCCTCGGTCCGCTTTCCGTGATCGCCACCGTGTGTTCCGCGTGGGCCGCCCGGGAACCGTCGTTCGTGCACAGGGTCCAGCCGTCCGGCGCCTCGTGGTAGCCGTCCTTGCCGCTCGCGATCAGCATCGGTTCGATCGCGATGGCCATGCCGTGGCGCAGGGGGTAACCCCGGCCCGGGCGGCCCTCGTTGGGGACCGCGGGGTCCTCGTGCATGTGGCGCCCGATGCCGTGGCCTCCGAAGCCCTCCGGGATGCCGTAGCCCGCCGTCCGGCACACCGTGCCGATCGCGTGCGCGATGTCGCCGATGCGGTTGCCGACGACCGCCGCCTCGATGCCGGCCGCGAGGGCCCGCTCGGCGGTCTCGATCAGCCGGACGTCCGCCGGGCGCGGCGTGCCCACGGTGAAGCTGATCGCGGAGTCGCCGGCCCAGCCGTTCAGCGCGGCGCCGAAGTCCGCCGAGAGGAGGTCGCCGTCGCGCAGCCGGTAGCCGGTGGGGATCCCGTGCACGATCGCGTCGTTCACGGACGCGCAGAGCACCGCGGGGAAGGGCGTCGCGGCGAAGGACGGGCGGTAGCCGAGGAAGGGGGACGTCGCCCCCGCCTCCCGCAGCACGTCGTGTGCCAGTTCGTCCAGTTCCAGCAGGGATACGCCCACGTCGGCGGCTTCGCGCACGGCCGTCAGTGCTCGTGCGACGACCTGTCCCGCCTCGTACATGGCCTCGATCGATGTGTCTGTCTTGAGCTCCACCATGCCAATTACTATACCGGTATTAGAATGGGTGCATGGTACGCACCCCCCTCACCCCCGAAGAGCGCGAACGCGGCGAACGACTCGGCCTGTTGCTGCGCGAGGCCCGCGGTGGCCGGAGCATGGCCGACATCGCGGCGAGCGCCGGCCTCTCCGCCGAGACCCTTCGCAAGATCGAGACCGGTCGCGCCCCGACGCCGGCGTTCTTCACCGTCGCCGCGCTCGCCCGCGTGCTCGGTCTCTCGATGGACGAGCTGGCGGGGCTGTGCGTGCCCGCCCCCGCGTGACACCCTGGGGTCGCTGTCCGCGCCCGTTCGGGACGCGCGCAGGTCGTCGCGTCGTTTTCGAAAACTGGCTGTAGCCGCGCTGTAACACGGTTGGTGTTTTCTACGAACCGGAGTGTTCCGGTCGGGGCGGGAGTCGAGCGATGGCTGTGGATCAACTCCCGGAACGGGTACGGGAGTTCGCGAGCTACCTGAACGGACTGCTGTCGCGCCTCGATCAGGGCGCCGGCTGGTGCGCCGTGTTCTGGCAACGCGATCCCGACGGCATGCAGGCCTGCCTCGACGGGCGCGAGGTGCCGCCCTGGGACGTGGTGGAGGCGGTGCTCCAGGACCTCGCCGCCGAGTACGGGACCGCGGTCGCCGCGCAGCAGGCGGAACGGGTCCGGCCCCTGCACGCCGCCGCCCTCGCCGCCCACGACGCCCGGCCCGGCGGCCGCGACGCCCTCGGGGACCGGCTCGACGTGATGCTCCGTGAACAGCGTTACGCCGCCGAACGGCTGACCGAGCTGGGCCGCAGGCTCCCGTCCGCGGCCACCCACGAGCAGGCGGAGGCCATCCGTCTCGACCTCGCCTGGGCCCACGACGACCATGAACGGGCCACCGCACGGTGCGCCGAACTCCGCTACCGGATGGCGGAGTCGGACCTGCTGCCGTCGGCGGGCGCGGCCTCCGGGCCCGCCCCGCACACCGTCGCCGCGGACCCCGCCCACGAGGCGGCAGCCGGGTACGACGCGCCTGCCGGATACGACGTCCCCGCCGGGTACGGTGCCGCCGGGTCCGTGGCCGGAGCGCCGGTCGACACGTACGAGGCCGAGGCCGCGGCGCCGGTGGCCGAAGCCCCCGCCTCCCGGCCGGCTCCCGACGAGGGCCAGCCCGCCCCTGCCCCGGCCGTCGTCCCCAAACAGCGCAAGCGCCGCCGCGGCAGCGCCCGTTTCGCCGGTATGGCCGAGGAAGAGGACGCCGCCTCCCTCGCCGTGCCGCCCGCCGCCGAACCGGTGGCGCCCGCGCCCGCCCCGACCGGGCGCCGCACCCCGCGCGGCGCCCGCTTCGCCGGGGCCGCCACCGAGAAGACCGAGCGGTCCGAGCCGCGGCGCGAGCCGCTGGACACGGCGGCCCGGCGGGAGACCGTCGAGACGGTCGAACGGCTGGTACGTCTGCGCGGCGAAGGCCGCAGCGGGGAGGCGCACGCCCTGCTCGTGGAACTCGCCTACTGGCCGGCCGCCCGCATCCCGCTGCTCGCGGCCGAACTCCGGCGCGCCGGGCTCACCGCCGACTGGACCACCCTGCTGTGGGAGGCCGCCTCCCTCCCCGCCGACCGGCTCGTCGCCGCGGCCGACGCGCTGGTCGCGGTGGGGCGCACGGCGGACGGCGAGCAGATTCTGCGCCAGGGCGTCGCCCGGCCGGCCACCGAGATCGGGCAGGCCGTCCTGGGACTGGTCGAGGAGGGCCGGCGGCGCGAGGTCGGCGCGCTGCTCGACGCCTATGTGCGGGTCCGCACCCCCGAGGAGGCCGCGCGCAGCGTCGCCCCGGCCCCGGAGACCCTCGTCCCCCTGGTGCTGGCGGCCGCCCGGACGGTCTCGGAGGAACGCCACTGGGACCTGGTGCACGCCCTCAGGGTCGCCGGCTTCACCGCCTGACCCGGGCCACGCCCTTACGCCGTACGCCCGGCGACTCACCCACCGGAGTGTGAAACGCGATCGACTCGGCGGGTTAACGACGATGGTCTTGGCAAGCCCGTCCCGGAGGCTTACGTTCGTCCCTCTACGACCTTCGTCTACGGGCGTAGAGGCTCTGACGTCCCGTCGAAGGAGCAGCTCATGGCCAACGTCGTACGTGCCGCACTGGTCCAGGCCACCTGGACCGGCGACACCGAGTCCATGGTGGCGAAACACGAGGAGCACGCCCGCGAGGCGGCCCGCCGGGGCGCGAAGATCATCGGGTTCCAGGAGGTCTTCAACGCTCCCTACTTCTGTCAGGTCCAGGAGCCGGAGCACTACCGTTGGGCGGAACAGGTCCCCGACGGGCCGACCGTGCGTCGTATGCAGGAGCTCGCCCGCGAGACCGGCATGGTCGTCGTCGTGCCGGTCTTCGAGGTCGAGCAGTCCGGTTTCTACTACAACACCGCCGCCGTGATCGACGCCGACGGCTCGTACCTCGGCAAGTACCGGAAACACCACATCCCGCAGGTAAAGGGTTTCTGGGAGAAGTACTACTTCAAGCCCGGCAACCTCGGCTGGCCCGTCTTCGACACGGCCGTCGGCAAGGTGGGCGTCTACATCTGCTACGACCGGCACTTCCCGGAGGGCTGGCGGCAACTCGGTCTCAACGGCGCCCAGTTGGTCTACAACCCGTCCGCGACCCACCGCGGTCTCTCCGCCCACCTCTGGCAGCTGGAGCAGCCCGCGGCCGCCGTCGCCAACGAGTACTTCGTCGCCGCGATCAACCGGGTCGGCGTCGAGGAGTACGGGGACAACGATTTCTACGGGACGTCGTACTTCGTCGACCCGCGCGGGAAGTTCGTCGGCGAGGTCGCGAGCGACAAGGACGAGGAACTCGTGGTCCGCGACCTCGACCTCGACCTGGTCGAGGAGGTCCGGCAGCAGTGGGCCTTCTACCGCGACCGCCGTCCCGACGCCTACGACGGGCTGGTGCAGCCGTGAGCGAGCTCCACGCCCGTCACCGGAAGGTCCTGCCGGACTGGCTCGCCCTCTACTACGAGGACCCGCTGGAGATCACCCACGGCGAGGGCCGTCACGTCTGGGACGCCGAGGGCAACAAGTACCTGGACTTCTTCGGCGGCATCCTCACCACCATGACCGCGCACGCGCTGCCCGAGGTCACCAAGGCGGTGAGCGAGCAGGCCGGGCGGATCATCCACTCGTCCACGCTCTACCTCAACCGGCCCATGGTCGAACTCGCCGAGCGCATCGCCCACGTCAGCGGCATCCCCGACGCCCGCGTCTTCTTCACCACCTCGGGCACCGAGGCCAACGACACGGCACTGCTGCTCGCCACCACCCACCGGCGCAGCAACACGATTCTCGCGATGCGCAACAGTTACCACGGCCGTTCCTTCAGCGCGGTCGGCATCACCGGCAACCGCGGCTGGTCGCCGACCTCGCTGTCCCCGCTCCAGACGCTCTACGTGCACGGTGGGGTACGCGGACGCGGCCCGTTCGCCGGTCTCGGCGACGCCGAGTTCATCGAGGCCTGCGTCGAGGACCTGAAGGACCTGCTCGGTCACACCCGCCCGCCCGCGGCCCTGATCGCCGAGCCCATCCAGGGGGTCGGCGGGTTCACCTCGCCGCCGGACGGACTGTATGCGGCATTCCGTGAAGTGCTGAACGCATACGGGATCCTGTGGATCGCCGACGAGGTACAGACCGGCTGGGGCCGCACCGGCGAGCACTTCTGGGGCTGGCAGGCGCACGGCCGCAGCGGACCGCCGGACATCGTCACCTTCGCCAAGGGCATCGGCAACGGCATGTCCATCGGCGGTGTCATCGCCCGCTCCGAGATCATGAACTGCCTGGACGCCAACAGCATCTCCACCTTCGGCGGCACCCAGGTCACCATGGCGGCGGGCCTCGCCAATCTCTCCTACCTGCTGGAACACGACCTCCAGGGCAACGCCCGGCGCGTCGGCGGCCTGCTCATCGAGCGGCTGCGGGCCGTCGCCGCCCAGGACCCCGGGGTACGGGAGGTGCGCGGGCGCGGGCTGATGATCGGCGTCGAGCTCACGAAACCCGGCACCGACCTGGCGGACCCGGACCGGGCGGCCGCCGTGCTGGAGGCGGCCCGCGCCGACGGGCTGCTGATCGGCAAGGGCGGCGGCCACGACACCAGCGCCTTGCGGATCGCCCCGCCGCTGTCCCTCACGGTCGCGGAGGCCGAGGAGGGCGCCGCGATCCTCGAAGGCGCCCTGAGGAGCACGCGGTAGCGCAGGCCTGAGCAAGGGAACGCAACGCCATGACCATCACCCTGGAGCCCTGGGGGCCCGTAGAGCCCCTGGAACCCGCCCTGTCGGTCCGTCAGGTACTGGCCCTGGAAAGGGTGCTGGCCGGGGAGCCCGAGGTGGTGGCCGGCGCGGGCCAGCTCGACCGGCCGGTGCGCTGGGTGCACGTCGCCGAGGCCGCGGACGTCGGCGTGATGCTCAGCGGCGGGGAGATGGTCCTCACCACCGGAGTGCTGCTCGCCGGCGACGAGAACGCGCAGACCGAGTACATCCGGTCGCTGCACCGCGCCGAGGCCGCCGCCGTGGTGCTGGGACTGGGACGGGCGTTCCCCGCCCCGCCGGACGTGATGCGGCGCGCCGCCGAGCGGTGCGGGCTCCCGATGATCGTGCTGCACCGGCCCTTCCCCTTCGCCGAGTTGACGGAGGTGGTCCAGTCCCGGCTGGTCCAGCGGAAGTTCGCCGCCGTCAGCCTGTCGGAGGCCGTACGGACCGCCCTGACCGGTCTGATCACCGCGGGCGCCCCGCTTCAGCTGCTGCTCGACGAGGTCGCTCAGCACGCCGCCTGTCCCGTGGTCCTCACCAACCTCGCCCACCGGGTGCTGGCGACGGCGGGGGAGCGGTCGGCGGTCGACGACGTGCTGCGGGACTGGGAGCGCATCGCCCGCCAGGCCGGCGGCAGCGAGGGCGACGGCTGGATCCGCGCCGAGCTGGGCGGACGCGGCGAGCGGTGGGGACAGATCATGCTCTGCGGCCACCGAGGCGACACCGCCGGCGGACGGCTCCTCGCCGACCGGGCCGCCGAGGCCCTCGTCCTGCACCGCATGCTCGGCGGCACCTCCGCCCACACCTGGGAGGAACAGTCCGCGCAGAGCCTGCTCACCGACCTGGTCTCCGGTGTCGTGCCGGCCAGGCAACTGCTGCCCCGGGCCCGGGCGGCCGGGCTCCCCGTCAACCGGCGCACCTTCGTCCCCCTGGTCGTCCGTGACGGCGACCCCGCCCAACTGGAGCGCATGTTGCGCCTGTTGGGCATGACCGGGTTGGTCGCCGAACTAGCCGACGGGGCCACCGCCGTGCTGCTCAGCCTCGCCCGCGACCAGGACGCCCAGGCGCTCACCGCGCACTTCGCCGCCCGGCTGCGGACCGAGTCGGGGGAGAGCCGTACGGTCGTCGCGGCGGCCGCCCCGCGCATCGTCTGGGACGACGTGTCCGCCGGGCTGCGCGAGGCCCAGCATGTCGCGGACGCCGTGGCCGACTCCTCGGCCGCCCTCGACCTCCCGGCCGTCGTCCGCCTCAAGGACGTCCATCTGCGCGGCCTGGTCCGGCTGCTGCGGGACGACCCGCGTGTGCAGTCCTTCGCCGAGCGGGAGCTGGACGGGCTGCTGTGCGCGGCCGGGGACGACCTGCTCGCCGTCCTGCGGACGTATCTGGCCACCGGCCGCAACAAGTCCCGCACCGCCCAGCTCCACCACGTCTCGCGGCCCGCGCTGTACCGCCGGCTGGAGGCGATAGAGGGACGGCTGGGCGTGGACCTCGACGACTTCGAACAAGCCGCCTCGGTGCACATCGCGCTTCTCGCGCACGACGCGCAACAGGGCTGACCGCAGACGGTCGGCAACAGCCAGGAAACATGGAACGACCAGGGAAAACGGTGGTGAAACATGGGTCCGGAAAGACGTGACACGGTGGCACGCCGGACGCCCGCAGGCGTGACACCGTGCAACTCAAAGCAGGCTCGCCGGCTTCCTAGGCTCCTCGTACACCGAGCGACCGGAGGTCCCGATGAGCAGAGTGATCCGTGCCGCCGTCTTCCAGACGGCCTGGACCGGCGACAAGGAATCGATGATCCAGGTCCACGAGCAGGCGGTCCGCGACGCGGCCGCGCAGGGTGCTCAGGTCCTGTGTTTCCAGGAGCTGTTCTACGGACCGTACTTCTGCCAGGTCCAGGACCCGCAGTTCTACGAGTACGCCGAGCAGATCCCCGACGGCCCGATCGTCAAGCGTTTCCAGGCGCTCGCCAAGGAGCACGGCATCGTCCTGGTGCTGCCGATGTACGAGGAGGAGCAGCCGGGCGTCCTCTACAACACCGCCGCCGTGATCGACGCGGACGGCTCGTACCTCGGCAAGTACCGCAAGCACCACATCCCGCAGGTAAAGGGTTTCTGGGAGAAGTTCTACTTCCGCCCCGGGAACGTGGGCTGGCCCGTCTTCGAGACGGCCGTCGGCAAGGTGGGCGTCTACATCTGCTACGACCGCCACTTCCCGGAGGGCTGGCGCGCGCTGGGGCTGGAGGGCGCCGAGATCGTCTTCAACCCGTCGGCGACCTCGCGTGGTCTGTCCGCGTACCTGTGGCAGCTGGAGCAGCCGGCGGCGGCCGTCGCCAACGAGTACTTCGTCGGCGCGATCAACCGGGTCGGTGTCGAGGAACTCGGCGACAACGACTTCTACGGGACCTCGTACTTCGTGGACCCGGAGGCCCAGTTCGTCGGCGAGGTGGCGAGCGACAAGGAGAGCGAACTCGTCGTCCGCGACCTCGACATGGCCAAGCTGCGCGAGGTCCGCGACCGCTGGCAGTTCTACCGGGACCGTCGCCCGGAGGCCTACGGCCCGCTGACCGCACCGTAAGACCCGAGGGCCCCGCGTCCCCGTCCGGGGCGCGGGGCAGCGTCCGTGTGCGGCTCCGCCGCGGGGCGCGACCGGCCTCGAACCACCCGCACGTCACGACCACAACCCAGCGGAGCGTCCACGCATGAGCACCCGTACCGTCATCCGCGGCGGCCTCGTCGTCACCGCGTCCGACGAGATCCACGCCGACGTCCTGATCGAGGACGGCCGTATCGCCGCCCTCGCCGCCTCCGGTACCACGGCCGCCGAGGCCTGGACCGCCGAGAGGGTCATCGACGCCACCGGGAAGTACGTGATCCCGGGCGGAGTCGACGTCCACACCCACATGGAGCTGCCGTTCGGCGGCACCTTCGCCTCCGACACCTTCGAGACCGGCACCCGGGCGGCCGCCTGGGGCGGCACGACGACCATCGTCGACTTCGCCGTGCAGAGCGTCGGACGCAGCCTGCGCGACGGGCTGGACGCCTGGCACGCGAAGGCCGAGGGCAACTGCGCCATCGACTACGGCTTCCACATGATCGTCTCCGACGTGAACCAGGACACGCTGAAGGAGATGGACCTGCTGGTGGAGGAGGGCGTCACCTCCTTCAAGCAGTTCATGGCCTACCCCGGCGTCTTCTACAGCGACGACGGTCAGATCCTGCGCGCCATGCAGCGCTCCGCCGAGAACGGCGGACTGATCATGATGCACGCGGAAAACGGTATCGCCATCGACGTCCTGGTCGAGCAGGCGCTGGCCCGCGGCGAGACGGATCCGAGGTACCACGGCGAGGTCCGCAAGGCCCTCCTCGAGGCCGAGGCCACCCACCGCGCCATCAAGCTCGCGCAGGTCGCGGGTGCTCCGCTGTACGTGGTGCATGTATCGGCGATGGAAGCGGTTGCGGAACTGGCCCGGGCGCGCGACGAGGGGCTCAACGTCTTCGGCGAGACCTGCCCGCAGTACCTGTTCCTGTCGACGGACAACCTCGCGGAACCCGATTTCGAGGGCTCGAAGTACGTGTGCTCGACCCCGCTGCGGCCCAAGGAGCACCAGGCCAAGCTGTGGCAGGGCCTGCGGACCAACGACCTCCAGGTCGTCTCCACCGACCACTGCCCCTTCTGCTTCGTGGGCCAGAAGGAGCTCGGCCGGGGCGACTTCTCGAAGATCCCCAACGGTCTGCCGGGGGTCGAGAACCGGATGGACCTGCTGCACCAGGCCGTCGTCGACGGGCACATCAGCCGCCGCCGCTGGATCGAGATCGCCTGCGCCACCCCGGCCCGCATGTTCGGCATGTACCCCAAGAAGGGCACCATCGCCCCGGGCGCCGACGCCGACGTCGTGATCTACGACCCGCACGCCGAGCAGATCATCTCCGCGGACACGCACCACATGAACGTCGACTACTCGGCGTACGAGGGCAAGCGGCTCACCGGCCGCGTCGAGACGGTCCTGTCGCGGGGCGAACTCGTCATCACCGAGCGGGAGTACACCGGACACGCCGGTCACGGCGCCTACACCCCGCGCTCTACCTGTCAGTACCTCAACTAGGAGCAGCGCACATGGACTTCGGACTCGTCCTGCAGACCGACCCGCCGGCCTCGAAGGTCGTCGAGCTGATGAAGCGCGCAGAGGGCAACGGCTTCACGTACGGCTGGACCTTCGACTCCGCCGTGCTCTGGCAGGAACCGTTTGTGATCTACAGCCAGATCCTGGCGAACACCAGCCGGCTGACGGTGGGCCCGATGGTGACCAACCCGGGCACCCGCACCTGGGAGGTCACCGCCTCCACCTTCGCCACCCTCAACGACATGTTCGGCAACCGCACCGTGTGCGGCATCGGCCGCGGCGACTCCGCGATGCGCGTCGCGGGCCGCGCCCCGAACACCCTCGCCCGGATCAGTGCGGCCATGAAGGTCATCAGGGCGCTCGGCTCGGGCCAGGAGGCGGACCTCGGCGGCACGGTCGTCAAGTTCCCGTGGATCAAGGAGGACGCCCAACTCCCCGTATGGATGGCCGCGTACGGTCCCAAGGCGCTGAAGATGACCGGCGAGGAGGCCGACGGCTTCATCCTCCAGCTCGCCGACCTCTACCTCACCGAGTACATGGTGAAGGCCGTCAAGGACGCCGCCGTCGCCGCCGGCCGTGACCCCGCCGAGGTGAAGATCTGCGTCGCCGCCCCGGCATACGTCACCGAGGACGACTCGCCCGAGGCGCTCGCCCACGCGCGTGAGCAGTGCCGCTGGTTCGGTGGGATGGTCGGCAACCACGTCGCCGACCTCGTGTCCAAGTACGGCGAGCACTCCGCCGCCGTACCGGACGAACTGACCGACTACATCAAGTCCCGTGAGGGGTACGACTACTCGCACCACGGGCGGGCCGACAATCCCGACACCGCGTTCGTGCCCGACGAGATCGTCGATCGGTTCTGCATCGTCGGACCGGTCGAGAAGCACATCGAGAAGCTCGAGGCGCTGCGTGCGCTGGGCGTGGACCAGTTCGCCGTCTACGACATGCACGACGCCCAGGAGGCCACCATCGACGCCTACGGGGCGAGGGTGATCCCGGCCGTCAACGGCTGACCGCGCACCGACCGCCGTACGGTGCACCGACCGTCGCGAGACGCACGGAGCGCCGTACGGCGTCGCAGAACCGCAAACCGCAGAAACCGCTCGACTCCCCATCCCCCCACTCCAGTTCTCCCCTCCCCCGACGTCCCGGAGGAGGGGGCCGGAGCCCGCACGGCCTTTCCGGATCCGCCCCTCGTTTGATTGGCCTGCCCATGACCGACACCGCTCCCACGGCCATACCGCCGACTTCTCAAGTCACCCTTGCCGACGGCCGGGTGGAGATCGCCCCTGGTTCGCCGCAGCCCAGCGGCCCCTACGCCAACGAGGACCTGCTTCCGGTCCCCGTGGAGAAGCGCACCTGGACCACGTACAACTTCTCCGCGCTGTGGGTCGGCATGGCCCACAACACGGCGTCGTGGACGCTCGCCTCCGGTCTGATCGCCGTCGGCATGGACTGGAAGCAGGCGGTGCTCACCATCGCCCTGGCCAACGTCATCGTGCTGGTCCCGATGCTGCTCACCGGGCACGCGGGGCCGAAGTACGGGATCCCGTTCCCGGTCTTCGCCCGCGCCTCCTTCGGCATCCGCGGCGCCAACCTGCCCGCCGTCGTGCGGGCGTTGGTGGCCTGCGGCTGGTTCGGTATCCAGACCTGGATCGGCGGTGAGGCGATCTACTTCCTCGCCGGGAAACTGATCGGGAACGGCTGGAGCGACGCCGGTGAGATCGGCGGCTACGCCTGGACGATGTGGCTGTCGTTCGCGATCTTCTGGGCGATCCAGGTCGCGATCATCTACCGGGGCATGGAGACGATCCGTCGCTTCGAGAACTGGGCGGCGCCCTTCGTCCTGGTCGGCGCGCTGGTGATGCTGATCTGGATGAGCAACAAGGCAGGCGGTTTCGGCCCGTTGCTCGACCAGCCGTCCAAGCTGGGCTGGGGCGCCGACTTCTGGAAGCTGTTCTGGCCGTCCCTGATGGGCATGATCGGTTTCTGGTCGACGCTGTCGCTGAACATCCCGGACTTCACACGGTACGGAAAGTCGCAGAAAGCGCAGACCTGGGGACAGGCGCTCGGACTGCCCACCACCATGACGCTGTTCGCGCTGCTGTCGGTGATGGTCACCTCCGGTTCGCAGGCGGTGTACGGCGAGACGATCTGGGATCCGGTACAGCTCGCCGCCAAGACCGACAACGTCTTCGGTCTGCTGTTCGCGCTGGTGACGGTGCTGGTGGCGACCCTGTCCGTGAACGTCGCGGCCAACCTGGTCTCGCCGGCCTTCGACTTCTCCAACATCGCGCCCCGGAAGATCAGTTTCCGTACCGGCGCCCTCGCCACCTGTGTCCTCGGGGTGCTGATCTTCCCGTGGAAGCTGTACTCCGACCCGCAGGGCTACATCTTCACCTGGCTCGGACTGGTCGGCGGTCTGCTGGGCACGGTCGCCGGCATCCTCATCGCCGACTACTGGATCCTGCGCCGCGGCAAGCTCGACCTGGCCGATCTGTACCGCACGGGCGGCCGTTACTGGTACGACGGCGGCTGGAACTGGCGGGCCGTGGTGGCCTTCGTGACCGGCGGAGTGCTCGCCGTCGGCGGCGCCAGCTTCAAGCCGCTGGTCGACGGACGGCCGATCCCGGCGCTGGAATCCCTCGCCGACTACGGCTGGGCGGTCGGGCTCGGCACCTCGATGGTGCTGTACCTGGCCCTGATGCTGCTGGTGCCCGCACGGCGGGAAGAGCACGCGGACGCCGTCTGACGTGTGACGCGGGAACGGCCGGAGGGGCGAGTGTGCTCTTCCGGCCGTGGCGTGTCCCGGTCCGTGCGGCAGCCGGCGGGAGCGCTCAGCTCTTCCGGCCGTTCGACAGGGCGGCCACCACTTCCTTCGCGGCCTTGATCGCACCCTTGTTGATCTCGTCGGTGCTGGGCGCCTTCTTCGTCTCGAAGTCGCTGCCGTTGTAGTTGACGATCACCAGCGCGTTGGACACCCGGGCGATGACGACGCCCTCACGGGTCTGCTGCTTGTCCTCGGTCGTGAGGTTCACCACCGAATAGGCCTCGTTGCCGAGCCCCGGGACCGCGCCGCCGCCGCTTTTCTCGCCGGTCCGCTCCTTGTACGACGTCTGTGCCGCGTCGTCCGACTCCGTGATCTCGAAGGAGACGTCGAGCCACCGGTAGTCGTAACCCTTGAGCGCGTTCCAGGAGCAGGTCCGGCGCAGATCGGTGTCCGTGGAGGGGATCTCCTTGCCCGCCGTCTTGGCACCCGGCACGAGTGCGGTGACCGTCTTCGCGGCGATGCTGGTGCACGGGGCGGGCGCGGCTGCGTACGTCTTGGACACGGCCGTGGAGGAGGGGCCGGACGCCTTCTCGGACTGGGTCTTCCGCGTGTCCTTGGCCGCGGTGTCCTGCTTTTCGGTGAGCGGGCCGGACGACATCGCCCAGCCTGCGCAGGCGAGCACGACCACGGGGGTCAGGCGCGCGGTGAGGGCGAGCGGCAGTGGGAGTGAGCGCACGGCGCACTTTCGTGGGGGACGGTGCGGACGGAGTCCGCAGTGCGGACAGTGGACGCCAGTGTCACACGACTCCCTGTGGGGCGGAAGTGTGAACTCGCTCCGTGGCTGCGCGGTGACGAAGGGGCCCGGCCCAACCGGGACATCACGGCCCTTCATGAGACATCTTCACGAGACTCCTTCACGAGATGCCTTCGAGCGACACCCTCATGCGACACCTTCTTGTGGCCGTCTCGTACGGCGGTCTTGCACGACCCCCTCGTACGGCTTCGGCACGCGGGTTCCTCAAGCGGCCCCCTCGTGGGGCCTCTTCGTGGTGCCTCTTCACGGGGCATGGGACGGGTGCGGGTGCCCGGCGAGTGGGTACGTACGATCCCGGGAACGGCCGCAGCGCAGTGAGGAGCCCCCGTGTTCACCACCCGCCCCACCCTCCAGGGCACCTTCGGCATGGTGTCGTCCACGCACTGGCTGGCCTCGCAGTCGGCGATGGCCGTCCTCGAGGGCGGCGGCAACGCCTGTGACGCCGCCGTGGCCGGGGCCTTCGTGCTGCACGTCGTCGAACCGCATCTCAACGGGCCCGCGGGCGAGGTGCCCATCCTGCTCGCCCCGGCCGGCGGCGAGGTGCGCGTGCTGTGCGGGCAGGGAGTGGCGCCCGCGGGCGCGACCGTCGCCCACTACCGGGCACTCGGCCTGGACCTCGTCCCCGGCACCGGACCGCTGGCCGCTGCCGTGCCCGGCGCGTTCGACGCCTGGATGCTCCTCCTGCGCGACCACGGCACCAAGTCCCTCGACGAGGTGCTGAAGTACGCCATCGGGTACGCCGAACACGGGCACGCGCCCGTGGAGAACGTCGGCGCGACCGTAGAGACGGTACGGGAGCTCTTCGAGACGGAGTGGACCTCGTCGGCGGAGGTGTACCTGCCGGGCGGGAGGCCGCCGCGTCCGGGCGCGTTGCTGCGCAACCCCGCCCTCGCCGACACCTGGAGGCGACTGCTCGCCGAGACCGCCGGGGCGGGCGACCGGGAGGCGCGGATCGAGGCCGCGCGAGAGGTGTGGCGGACCGGGTTCGTCGCCGAGGCCCTCGTCCGGCAGGCGGCCCGGCCCACCCTGGACACCAGCGGGGAGCGCCACACCGGCACGCTCACGGCGCCCGATCTCGCCGCCTGGTCCGCCTCCTACGAGGCGCCGGCGACGTACGACTGGAACGGCTGGACGGTGTGCAAGGCCGGGCCCTGGAGCCAGGGCCCGGCCCTCCTCCAGCAACTCGCCCTGCTCCCGCCGGAGCTGCCCGGGTACGGCTCCGCCGACTACGTCCATCTCCTGATCGAGGGCTGCAAGCTCGCCATGGCCGACCGCGAGGCCTGGTACGGCGACGCGGCCGAGGTCCCGCTGGGCGAGCTGCTCGCCGCCGGCTACAACGCGGAGCGGCGGCGGCTGATCGGCGACAAGGCGTCGTACGAGCTGCGGCCCGGCAGCCCCGGCGGCCGGACCCCGCGGCTGAGCACGCACGCGTACGTGGTCGCCACCGACGACCCCGCCTTCAACCCCATGGGCGCAGGCGAGCCGACGGTCGCCAAGCGCACGACGTCCCCCGTGCCGGGCGAACCCGAGGTGGGCGCAGAGGGGGCCACCCGGGGCGACACCTGCCACCTCGACGTCGTCGACCGCTGGGGCAACATGGTCGCCGCCACGCCCAGCGGCGGCTGGCTGCAGTCCAACCCGGTCGTGCCCGAGCTGGGCTTCCCGCTCGGTACCCGGCTCCAGATGACCTGGCTGGAGGAGGGTCTGCCGAACTCGCTGACGCCCGGCCGCCGCCCCCGCACCACCCTCACCCCCTCGATCGCGCTGCGCGACGGGGTGCCGGTGCTGGCGTTCGGCACACCCGGTGGCGACCAGCAGGACCAGTGGCAGCTGCACTTCCTGCTGGCGGTCGCGTTGCGCGCGCGGGTGCGCGGCGGTCTCGACCTCCAGGGCGCGATCGACGCCCCGAACTGGCACAACGACGCCTTCCCCGGTTCCTTCTACCCGCGAGGCATGCGGCCGGGCAGCGTCACCGTGGAGTCCCGGATGCCGGCCGGGGTGGTGGAGGAGCTGCGGCGACGCGGCCACGACGTGACCCTGGGCGACCCGTGGTCCGAGGGCCGGCTGTGCGCGGTCGCCCGCGACCCGGAGACCGGGATCCTGCTCGCGGCCGCGAACCCGCGCGGGATGCAGGGATACGCGGTGGGTCGCTGACGCCGGGCGCGGCTCGGGTCGTCGGTACGCGCGTGGGGCGGGTCGCTCACGCGCGCGTGCGGGGCGTCGCTCACGCGGGGGAGCGGAGGGAGGCGTTCCTGTTCTTCATCCCGATTCCACCCGGGATGCACCGGGCAGGCGGGGATTGTCAGTGGGGCGTGCTCTCATGGAGGCATGATCGAAGACACGGAAACCATCGACGAGTTTCTCGCCCGCCACTCCGCCGACGTGGAGGAAGCGGTCCGCAAGGCCGCCGCGGCCGAGATCATGCCCCGCTTCCGGCAGCTCGGCGC
Organism: Streptomyces sp. NBC_00080; assembly: GCF_045041255.1. Lineage (NCBI taxonomy): Bacteria > Bacillati > Actinomycetota > Actinomycetes > Kitasatosporales > Streptomycetaceae > Streptomyces > Streptomyces sp. NBC_00080. The sequence continues at coordinate 2,072,182 of NZ_CP108235.1, read as the reverse complement.
GCACGAGGTCGACCAGAAGAGCGGACCGCACGATCTGGTGACGGACGCCGACCGCAATGCGGAGCTCTACCTCACACGGGCCCTCGGCGACCTGCTGCCCGGCTCGGTCGTCGTCGGCGAGGAGGCCGTGCACGCCAACCCGGCCACGTACGAGGCGATACAGGGCGACGCGCCGGTCTGGATCGTCGACCCCGTCGACGGAACACGGCAGTTCGTGCACGGCGACGACGGCTTCTGCACCCTCGTCGCGCTCGTCCGGCACGGCGTTCTGCTCGCCTCCTGGACCTACGCCCCGGCCCGCGACCAGCTGGCCACGGCCGTCCGCGGCGGCGGCGCCTTCCTGGACGGCGAGCGACTGTTCGCCGGCCCGCCCGAGCCGGGCCGCGACCTGGTGGTGGCCACCTCCCACCCCGACTACACGACCGACGAACAGAAGAGTGCCCTGCTGGGGGTCTGGACGGACGGGGTCGCACCGCGCGCGTGCGGATCGGCCGGGCTCGAGTATCTCGCCATAGCCCGGGGTGAGTTGGACGCCACGGCATTCTCCTGGGAGGCGGCCTGGGACCACGCGGCCGGCCTGCTGCTGGTGGAGGAGGCGGGTGGCGCCCATCTCACCCTGGACGGCGGCCCGTTCCGGGTCACGGGCGGCAACTCCCTGCCCTTCACGGCCGCCCGGGACGCGGCGACGGCCCGTCGCGTGGCGGGACTGCTGGCGGGAGCCGGGCCCCGGTCGAGGTGAGGCGGGCCGCGAGGCTCACGTCGGGGAACGCGACGGGACCGCAGCCGCTCCGGCCGGGCGCGAGCGGGTCACTGCCGCGTCGAGAGACCCTGGGCCGGGTCCGGCGGCCGACGCACGGGACCCTCCGGCGGACCCCCCGGGGACGGTTCGATCAAGGCATGCGGGGAGGTTTCGAGGCCCCGCGCCGCAGGTGTTGTCGTACCCCCGGCATATCCTGATTGCGGGGGCCACCGGTCTACGGAGGTCACCGGCTGACGAAGGGGTCGAAGTGCCGTCGATGCTCGATGCGGTCGTGGTGGGAGCGGGGCCCAACGGGCTGACCGCGGCGGTGGAGCTGGCCAGGCGTGGCTTCTCCGTGGCGCTCTTCGAGGCGCGGGACACCGTGGGCGGAGGAGCCCGCACCGAGGAGCTCACCCTGCCGGGCTTCCACCACGACCCGTGTTCCGCCGCGCACCCCCTCGGCATCAACTCACCCGCGTTCCGCGCACTGCCCCTGGAGCGCTACGGCCTGGAGTGGCTGCACGCCGAGCTGCCCATGGCCCACCCCTTCCCCGACGGCGGTGCCGCGGTGCTGTCGAGGTCGGTCGCGGAGACGGCCGCCTCCTTCGGGCCGCGCGACGCGGGCACGTACCGCCGGCTGGTCGAGCCCTTCCTGCCCAAGTGGGACACCCTGGCCCGTGACTTCATGTCACTGCCGCTGACCGCGCTGCCGCGCGACCCGGTCACGCTGGCCCGTTTCGGCCTGGTCGGCCTGCCGCCGTCCAGCTGGCTCACCCGCCGCTTCCACGACGAGCGGGCCAAGACCCTCTTCGCCGGACTCGTCGGGCATGTCATGGCCCCGCTGAGCGGCTTCGCCACCGGCGCCATCGGTCTGGTCTTCGCCCTCGCCGCGCACGCCCGCGGCTGGCCGGTGGCCCGCGGCGGCTCCCAGTCGATCTCGGACGCCCTCGCCGCCTACCTCAAGGACCTCGGCGGCAGCATCCACACCGACTACGAGGTCAAGCGCCTCGACGACCTGCCGCCGGCCCGTGCCTACGTCTTCGACACCTCGCCCACGGCGCTCGGCCGCATCGCCGGCTTCGGCAACTACTACGAGGGCTACCGCTACGGACCCGGCGTCTTCAAGATCGACTACGCGCTCGACGGTCCGGTCCCGTGGACCGCGAAGGAGGCCCGCGCCGCCGGCACCGTGCAGATCGGCGCGGACAGCGCGGAGATCGGCGCCGCCCTCAGAGCGGTCTCCCGGGAGGGCCGGGCACCCGACCGGCCGTTCATGATCACGGTGCAGCCCAGCGTCGTCGACCCCGGCCGGGCCCCGGCCGGCCGGCATGTCTTCTGGGCGTACGGCCATGTGCCCAGCGGCTGGACCGGCGACCTCACCGACGCCATGGAACGCCAACTGGAGCGCTTCGCACCCGGGTTCCGCGATCGCGTCCTCGCCCGGGTGACCGCGGGCCCCGCCGAGCTCGCCGCCCGCAACGCCAACTACGTGGGCGGGGACATCGCCTCCGGAGCCGTCTCCGGGCTCCAGATCCTGCTGCGGCCCAAGCTGACGCCGTTCCCGTACGCCACTCCGCACCCGGCCGTCTTCATCTGCTCCTCGGCCACCCCGCCCGGCCCGGGCGTGCACGGCATGTCGGGTCACAACGCGGCGAAGGCCGTATGGCGGAGGCTGCGACAGCAAAGATGACCGGCCGTCCGTCGAGTGTCGGTATAAACGCAGGCATGACCACGATCACGCTCGTCCAGGGCGACATCACCCGGCAGTCCGTGGACGCCGTCGTCAACGCGGCCAACTCCTCGCTGCTCGGCGGCGGTGGCGTCGACGGAGCCATTCACCGCCGGGGCGGCCCCGCGATCCTCGCCGACTGCCGACGGCTGCGCGCCTCGCAGTACGGCAAGGGCCTGCCCACCGGCCGGGCGGTGGCCACGACCGCGGGGGAACTGGACGCCCGCTGGGTGATCCACACGGTGGGCCCCGTGTACCAGGTCTCCGGCGGCGACCCCGATCTGCTGGCCTCCTGCTACCGCGCATCCCTGGAGGTCGCGGACGAGCTGGGCGCGCGTACCGTCGCGTTCCCGGCCGTCTCCACCGGGGCGTACGGCTGGCCGATGGCGGATGCCGCCCGCATCGCGGTCGACGCGGTGCGCGCGGCGGAGACGGCGGTCGAGGAGGTGCGGTTCGTGCTGTTCGACGAGCAGGCGTACCAGGTGTTCGCCGAGCTCATCGGCTGATCCGCTGGCCCGCTGACCGGGTGGCCCGCTGACCGGATGGCCGGAAGCCGAAGCCGGAAGCCGGAAGCTCGGGGACCGGGGACCGGGGTTCGGCGCCGGCGGCCGGCAACGGTTCCGCGGGGGCGCCGGACGGCGCCCCCGCGGAACCGGTGGCCGGTGAAGAGGGCCGGTGGCCCGGGCCGGGTCAGCCCTCGATGCGGTGGGTGGTCCAGAACGACGTCAGGTCCGTCGTCGTGGCGGCCTGGGCGGCTGCCTTGAACTCGGCCGTGGTCGAGACGCCGTACCAGTGCGAAGTGGCGTAGTCCTTCAGCAGTTTGGTCATCGCGGTGTCGCCGATGAGCCGCCGCAGGTCGTGCAGGGCGCACTTGCCGTAGCCGTAGACGACGGTGGAGTACCGGGATGAGTGGGTGTCCCAGTAGGCCATCGAGTTGGTGATCTTCTCGGCCGACGAGGCCCACGAGACACTGCTCCAGCAGCTGGTGCCCGTCTTGCCCAGCGCCAGGTCGGTGGCGTAGTCGGTGAACGACTCGTCGAGCCATGGGGTGTTGTACTCGTCGTCGCCGACGATCCCGTACCACCACTGGTGGCCGATCTCATGGGTCAGTGCCGTGGTGCTGACCAGGTCGAGGACGAAGCCGGGGTACTCCATGCCGCCGAACCAGAAGTTGTTGTCGATGACGGCGTCCAACTCGCCGTACGGATAGGCGCCGAAGCGGGCGGCGTGCGCGTCCACGGCGGTCCTGGCGGTGGTGAGCATCGACTGGGCGTTGGCCGAGCTGATGCCCGTGACGGAGTAGACGTTGATCGGGGTCCCGGCGGTCGAGGTGCCGGAGATCTTGGTGAACGGACCGGCCGCCCAGGCGAAGTCACGGACCTTGGTGGCGGTGGCCGTGGTGACGGTGCGGCCGCTGGTGCCGGCGGCGTCGACCGAGGCGCCGGTGGCCGGCACCAGGAGGGTGGTCGGATGGTCGAGGGTCACCTTGAAGTCCGCGGCCAGCGAATAGAACGACTCGCCGTTGTTCGTGTACGGGTCCAGGTGCCAGCCCGCGCCGTCCTTCACCGCCAGCAGGGGCAGCGCGTTGCCGATGAAGCTGAACGCCCCGTCGTAGCCGAACCGGTCGGCGCCGCTGGGCACGGTGATGCCCAGGTCGAAGCCGACTGTGGCGCTCTGCCCCTGGGTGAGGGGACTGGCGAGGGTGATCTGGAGGGCCGTGCAGCCCACCGACAGGGCGCCCGCGGTGCCGCCGGTGACGTTGCTGACCGCGATCGGCATCGATGTGCAGGTGCCGTGGTAGTTGTCCCAGAGCCGCAGATACACCTCGCTGAGCGCGGTCGCGGAGGCGTTGGTGAAGGTCGCGCTCTCGTGACCGGTCCAGACCGTGCCGGCCGTGTTGCTGGTCAGGCTGACGGTGTACGACGGTGCCGCCGGGGTGCGGGTGGCACCGGCGGGCGGAGCGGTGTCGCCGGAGGTGTTGAGCGCGAGGTCGTCGAGGACGAAGCTCGACTGGAGGCTGGAGTCCTCGGTGCCGGTGAAGGCGAGGCTCACGGTCTGGCCCACGAACGCCGACACGTCGAACGACTTCTGGACGTAGCCGGTGTTCCTGTCCAGGTTCGAGTACGTGGCCAGTGTCGTCGTGCCGATCTTGGCCGTCAGCTTGTCGTACGCGGTGGACGAGGTCGTCTCGGCCGTGTCGATGTGCAGCCAGAACGTGAGGGTGGCGGCGGCGCACCCGGACGGGATCGTGACGCTCTGCGAAAGCGTGTCGGTGTGGGTGCTGCCCACACCGTCCAGCCAGGCGAAGGCGGTGCCGCCGTGGGCACTCTGCCCGGTGCGGCTGGTGATCACACTGGTGGAGGACTGGGTCCAGGGCGAGGTGCCGCTCTCGAAGCCACCGTTGGTGATCACCTGGGCCGGGGTGCAGGCGTCGGCCGCGGCAGCCGCCTTCGCGGGGGCGACAGCCGCGCTCCCGGGCTCGGCGACGCCGGCGGAGGGGGTGCCGGGCGCGGCCGCGACCGAGGCGGCCCGCTCCGGCGTGGCTGTCGCGGGCGTGGCGGGGAGCGAGACGGCGGCCAGCGCGGCGAGGGTGAGCGCGCTCGCGGCGACGGCCTTGCGGGGGGTGGGTCTCACACGTGGCTCCTTTGCGGCGGCCGGGATTCCGGCCTGCTCGGTGGCTGTCCCTGACGGCGTGGGTGTACCGGAGGGCGGTGCGCGACGGCTGCCGGAAGCCTGACAGATTTGACGCGGCCATGCCATCAGGCACGGGTAAAGGTCTCCACCCCGGAACCGGACCCGGCGCCCCCGCTCGCAGCCTCCGGGGATTCCCGTGTGCCGCCTTGCGGGGTGCGCTTCGCGTGCCCCGGGGGATGGTGCATCGGCCCCGCGCCATAGCCGTTGAACCCATCCGTCGGGGCGCGCTCGGCCCCGTCCGGCGCGATCCGTGCCCGCGTCCGGCATGCGATCCACGGCCGCCACCGGCGCTTCCCCGTGACCGGCACGTCGCCGTGACCGGCACGTCGCCGTGACCGGCACGTCGCCGTGATCGGGTCAACGGCCGTAGGAGTCGGCCCGGATGTGAAGGAGGGGGAAGTTTTGAACGTGTTCAATTGTGGGCGTACGCTACCGCCATGAGCGACCGAGCCGCCCTGGTGAAGGGCATCCGTGCATGGTTGGGCTTCTTCGTCGTCTGTCTGGTGCTCAGCGGGGCCACCGCCTTCCCGCTGGTGCACGAACTGCGTTGGGTCGAGGGGCTGTTGGGCCACCTGTCCGTCCCCGAACATCTGCCCGGCCTCATGGAATGGATCGAGCGAGTCCGGCGCGGGCTCGACACCGCCGACGCCGACTACCCCTTCCTCCTCTACGGGACGGACTGGCTGGCGTTCGCCCATCTCGTCATCGCCGTCGCCTTCTACGGCCCCTACCGCGACCCCGTCCGCAATGTCTGGGTCGTCGAATTCTCGATGATCGCCTGCGCCGGGATCATCCCGCTCGCGCTGACCTGCGGACCGCTCCGGGGGATTCCCTTCTGGTGGAGCGTGATCGACATGTCGTTCGGGGTGTTCGGGGTGATTCCGCTGTACGTGGTGCGGCAGAAGATCAAGCGGTTGGAGTCGATGGGCGTCGGCGATCCGGCACCGGCTGTTGCCTGAGCGCGGCCGTCGGCGACGGTGCCCGCCCGAGAGAGGGTGGCCGGCTGGGAGGAGGTGGCCGGCGTGCAGCGTCGGTCCCTGCCGTCGAAGAGTGGCTCGGGACCGGACCTCACCATCCGGCGCACGAAAATCTATGCCGACGAGAGTAGACATTGGTCGGTGACGTGGTTATGGTTTCTCTCGTAGCCCAGAGAGACAGCAGGACCGGCAGACACGAACTGCCGGGCAGCAGTACCGCAGTTGCAGTACGCAGGACGGTGCGGTGGTGGAGTTCCGAAGCCAGGGTTGTTGCAGGACGGCGACGGGGCTGACGGCCGGACCGGGGGGCCCGCAGTGATCAGGGGCCGCCATGAGCAGCACCGCAGTGTCAGTACCCGGCAGCGAAGTCGGTGAGCGGTACCTCGGTGAAGGCGTCGGCTGCGGGCGCGCGCACCGGGAGTTTCGGCAGTATCGGCAGTACGCAGTGCCCCGTTTGGCAAGCAGTTGATCAACCAGGGAAGAACGGAGGAGCCGAACGCCATCAGGATCGCCCGGGCGTAAGTCTTGAGCCCGGGTACCGCAGGACATCGACAGTGAGGTGGTCTCCGGTCAAGCAACCGCGATCCCGGCACGCCCGACTGCATTCCGGTCGGGTCTGCGGAAACAGAAGGCCGGCGCAGTAGAAGGGCCGGCGGATGGTGTAGCAGTTCCTTCGGGCCCTGGCGCCGTACGGTGCCAGGGCCCCTCTACGCGTTCCACAGAGAGGTGCAAGTGACAGCAGACGACTCCTACGACCGTCTCGACGACGATGACTACCCCGCCTACACCATGGGCCGGGCCGCCGAGATGCTCGGCACCACGCAGGGCTTCCTCCGCGCCATCGGCGAAGCCCGCCTCATCACCCCGCTCCGCTCCGAGGGCGGACACCGCCGCTACTCCCGCTACCAGTTGCGGATCGCCGCCCGCGCCCGGGAACTCGTCGACCACGGGACTCCCATCGAGGCCGCCTGCCGCATCATCATCCTCGAAGACCAACTCGAAGAAGCCCAGCGCATCAACGCCGAGTACCGCCGCGCCGCCTCCGGGCACACGGCCGGCATCTGACCCGCAGCAGCCAGCAGCACGTACCCCCACAGTCCCCAGCGACGCGCCAGGCCGCACTGATCAGCCGATTTGAGAATACGAGCGCATGATCGCCGAAGATGCTCAACCGCCGTTCCACGGACGGGAATCCCAGCCCGGCCCCGAAGCCCCGCCCGACGTCCCGCTCGCCCCGGCGGTTGACGCGCCTGCCGGTACAGCCGGCCGGCTGACTGCCTCCGTCGGTCTGGAGGGCACGGTGGAGCGCGCGGCGGCCGCGCTGAAGCCCAGGATGCGCGGGTGGCTGCACGCCGGCGTGTTCCCCCTGGCGCTGGTCGGCGGGATCGTCCTGATCGCCGTCTCGGGCTCGGCGGCGGCGGTGGCGGCCTGCTCGGTGTACGCGCTGTCGGCCTGCCTGCTGTTCGGTACCAGCGCGGTCTACCACCGCGGCACGTGGGGCCCGCGCGGGGAGGCGGTCCTGCGGCGGCTGGACCACGCGAACATCTTCCTGATCATCGCCGGCACCTACACCCCGCTGGCGGTACTGCTGCTGCCCGCGAGTCAGCAGCGGGTGCTGCTGGCCGCGGTGTGGGCAGGCGCTCTGGTCGGCATCGCCTTCCGCGTCCTGTGGATCGGCGCTCCCCGCTGGCTGTACACCCCGTGCTACATCGCCCTCGGCTGGGTGGCCGTCTTCTACCTGCCGGACTTCGCCCGCGCCGGCGGCATCGCGGTAGTCGTACTCGTCATCGCCGGCGGCCTGCTCTACACGGCGGGCGCCGTCGTCTACGGACTCAAACGCCCCGACCCCTCACCGGCCTGGTTCGGCTTCCACGAGGTCTTCCACGCCCTGACCATCGCCGCCTTCACCGCGCATTACACGGCCATCCTCCTGGCAGCCACATGACCGCGTCGACGGCGGGCCACGGCCGCTGTTTCCCGGGATCTACGGGACCTTGCCGTTCGTAGCCCCGCACGGTTGGTCACGCGTGGCTGAGGATGACGAGCAGCGCGGTGCCCTCCGCGAGGATCTGGGCGGTGAGTGCCGCCCGCCGCACCCGCACGGCCGGGGCGGCCACGGCGACGAGGAAGACCACAGCGCCGACGCCCGCACTCCATGCGAACAACCAGCCGGGCAGACCGGGGGTGCACCGCTCGCCGTACGTCAGACACCGTCCCGCCCTTTCCGAGGCCAGCGTCAGCACGCCGGTCACCACGGCTGCCGGTACGAAGAGGAGGGCGGCCACGGCGGCCCACCGCCGTGTGCGGTCCTTCGGTGACGCCGACTGGACGGGGGGAGCGGGGACGGCGGCGGAGGTGGATGCGTTCATGCCTCCATCCCATCCGGGCGGCCGAAGCCGCACAGCCGTCCGGCTACTCAGATCCCGGGTGCCGCGTACTCAGGCGGCAGGTGGACCGTCGCCGCCCGCGTGCCGGCCGGACGAGCGCCTCGGCTCGACACACAGCGAGCGGTGCACTCTTCCCACTCCGGTCCAGGACCTCGCTCAGCCTGCGTCGACGCCTTCCGCCGTCTCGGGTCCGCCGCTCGAGGACATCCGTAGGGGTGGGGCGAGTGGCGCCCGCCTGAGGTGTGTCGGGAAGGCTCATGGCGCCAGATGATCGAAGACCGCCGTCCTCTGGCGAACGCGCGTAGAGGTCGGGCACCATCTCCCTGCACCGCCCGTACCGCCTGCACAGCCAATCCACAGGAAGCACGGTCGTCCGCAGGAAGGTTCCCTCATGAAGTTCCGCTCCGCACTGACCGCCCTCGCGCTCGTGGTCGCCCCCGGCGTCGCCGTCGTCGGCACCGCGACCGACGCCTTCGCCGTCACCAAGGTCAGTCACGCCACGGCCACCTCGATGTTCCGCGAGGTGGGTATCACCTGGTCCTCGTCCGGCAATTGCTCCGACCGCAACAACTCCACCTGTACGTCCTTCGAGCAGCTGAACCTGTCCACCGCACAGGGCGCGCAGACGCTGAAGCGGGCCACCGGCTGCGCCCTCAACATCACCGGCGGCACGGAGACCGGGCATGCGAGCGGCACCTACTCGCACTGGAACGGCTACAAGCTCGACTACGGCAAGAACACCTGCGTCACCAACTACATCAAGAACACCTTCACTTACATCGGCCTGCGTGGCGACGGCGCCCCGCAGTACCGCTCGGGCTCCGGCAACGTCTACGCGGACGAGGGCAACCACTGGGACGTCCTGTACTACAACTGCGGCGGTTGCTGAACGCGTTGCCGGAAGTCCGGTGCGCCAACCCGGACGCGCGGTCCCTGCGCCCTCGCGGACGCCCCAGAACCGTGCTTGCCTGAACCGCACGGCCTGAACCGCACCGGCCTGAACCGCACCGGACTTCCCCGATAGAGCGTCGAGCTGCGAGCAGCGATCCGCCCGTGTAAGTGTTCATACTTGTGAACATGGGAGGGCTCGAGTAGGCGGCGGTGATGCGAAGGCTCATGGCTCTGCGTGGTGTGTGGCAACGCCCTGGGCGTCCCGATCGAGTAGCCGCGAGAGTTCGACGGATCGATCGGCGTTCACATACTTGTCACCCCGTTATGGCCGCCCTATCCTCGCGTGGAGAAAGCGCTTTCCCGGCGCCTGTTGACCGTGCCGGGGAAGCGGCCCGCGGTATTGGCCGTGGAGCAGCCCGCGCGCCGCAACCGATCCGGCGCAAGGCTGGCCAGGGCTGACCGCACCGAGGTGCCGACGCGCCAGGACTCCGGGATGCGCTCCGGGGCGCGGACGCATCGCGCTCGTCGCCGTGGCCGCGGCGTCGGGCACCCGCACCAGGGGCCGGCCGGGGCTTCCGTGGTCCCGTTCCCCCGGTTGTCCCGCTCTCGACGGCGTTCCCACCCCGCGTCGCCTCGGCCTGCGTGCGTCCCGACCTGGTCCCGGTCGCGTCGCCCGCATGGCCTTCGCGCCGCCGGCATCACAGCGGCACCGCCCGCACCACATCAGCATCACCGCCTCTTCCGGCCGCGGCGAGAACGGCGTCCACCAGGTCGGCAGGGGCCCGCTTCGATACCCGCATGGCATGAACATGGCATGGGTGCGCGATCTCGACGGCCCCGGATCCGGGCACCGACGTGCGCGGCACCCCCGTACGCGATGACGAAAGACGAGGCAAGGATGAGAAAGCCAGTCGCTCTGCGACTCTCCGCGGCACTCGGCACGCTGGCCCTGGCGGCTGCGACAGGCGTGGTCCTGTCCATGCCCACCGCGTCGGCGGCCAGCGCCGGCGCGACCGGATACGCCACCCAGAACGGTGGCACCACCGGCGGCGCCGGCGGGACGACGGTCAAGGCCACCACGGGCACCCAGATCCACGAGGCCCTGTGCGGCCGGGCCAGTACCAGCACCCCGATCACCATCCAGGTCGAGGGGACCGTCACCGTCGGCAACACCGCGAAGGTGTCGGGCGCCGGCTGCAACACCGCCGCCGGCGTGATCGAACTGAAGGGCATCAGCAACGTCACGCTCGTCGGCGTCGGCAGCGGAGCCGTGTTCGACCAGATCGGCATCCACATCCGCCAGTCCAGCAACATCATCGTCCAGAACGTGACCGTCCAGAACGTGAAGAAGTCGGGCTCGCCCACCTCCAACGGCGGTGACGCCATAGGCATGGAGAGCGACGTGCACAACGTCTGGGTCGACCACGCCACGCTGATCGCCTCGGGCGGTGAGTCGGAGGGCTACGACGGCCTGTTCGACATGAAGGACAGCACCCAGTACGTGACCCTGTCCTACAGCATCCTGCGCAACTCCGGCCGCGGCGGTCTCGTCGGCTCCAGCGACAGCGACCTCGCCAACGGGCCGGTCACCTTCCACCACAACCGGTACGAGAACATCGACTCCCGCACCCCCCTGCTGCGCGGCGCCACCGCCCACATCTACAACAACTACTACGTCAGCCTGAACGAATCGGGCATCAACCCCCGGGCCGGCGGCAAGGCCAAGGTCGACAACAACTACTTCAAGGACTCCAAGGACGTCCTCGGCACCTTCTACACCGACCTGCCGGGGTACTGGCAGGTCAGCGGAAACATCTTCGACAACGTGACCTGGTCGGAGCCGGGCGAGGACAACAACCCCGCAGGGCCGAACCCGACGTCGAACACGACCGTCGGCATCCCCTACGCCTACAGTCTCGACGCCGCCACCTGCGTGCCGTCGATCGTGACCGCGACCGCGGGCGCCAACAACGGCCTGAAGGTGTCGGACGGCAACTGCGCCGCGACGACACCCACCGCGAGCGCCACTTCGAATCCCACGTCGACCGCCACTGCCACGCCGACCGCCACCGCGACGTCGACGCCCGGTGGGACCAACCTGAGCATCGGCGCGGACGCCGACGGTTCCAGCAAGGCGTCCGGCACCAGCTACGGCAACGTCCGCGACGGCGACACGAGCACCTACTGGTCACCGGCCGGCTCGACCGGCTCCATCTCGATCAAGTGGGGCTCGGCCACCACCGTCTCCAAGATCAATATCCGGGAGGCCTCCGGTGCCACCGGCAACATCGGCTCCTGGCGGGTGCTCAACGCCGACACCGGGGCGGTGCTGACCTCGGGCAGCGGAGCGGGCGCCATCTCCTTCACGTCCACCTCGCTAAAGAAGGTCACCTTCGAGATCACGGGCTCGACCGCCACCCCGAGGGTGGCCGAGTTCGAGACCTACGCCTGAGGAACTGTCCGGCCGATCATGTGACCTCCGCCTGATCAGCTCGTCGTCTCGGTCATGGGGAGGGGGAAGGCGAAGGGTGAGGGAGAAGGCGGAGGGTGAGGGGGGAAGGGGAGGGCGAGGGGGGAACGCGGTGATCTGTCGGACGCGGAGCAGGAACGGCTGCGACCGTTCCTGCCCGTGAGCAGCGGCTGGTGCGGCTGGTGCGGCTGGTGCGGGCGGTGCGCGCGGTTGCGCGACCACCGCCAGGTGATCGACGGAAATCCTGGCGGCGTCCGGAGGGATCGTGGCGGGGTCCGGAGGGGGATCCTGGCCGGGTCTGGAGGGATCCTGGAGGAGATCCCTACGCCCTGAGGCCGTCCGGGGGCCGGTATTCGGCCCCCAGTCCCATACGGGTCACGCTTTCCTGCATCAGCAGTTCGAACATCGGCTCCTGGTCGGTGACCAGCGGGGTCAGGTGCTCGAACACCTCCAGCGCCACCTGTCCGTAGAGAGTGCGCCAGCACGACAGCATGACGATCAGTGCGCCGAGCGGCATTTGCACGCCCGTGGCGGCGCGGTAGTCGGCGATCTGCCGACGCATCCGGGGGGTGAGGTCCTCGTCGGCCAGGATGGGGTAGGGGCGGGCCGCCCACAGCCGCATGTGCTCGGCGCCCCAGAGGGCGGCGAGGTGCCGGACCCACTCGGCGGTCACATCGGTGTGGGTCACACCGGCGGCCACGGTGGGCGTGCCGAAGAGCAGACGGAACTCCTGGCGATGTGCCAGGGCCCAGTGGCGGAACACCCGGGCCGGGGCGATCAACCGGGCCGCGAAATCCGTTTCACGCTCCCCTTCGATGGCCTCTCGCAACTGGTCCGTGAGCTCGGCGACGATGTCCCGCGCAGTGCGCCGCACGATGTCCCCGAGATCGGCGAAGTGCCGGTAGAGCGCCGCCGGGGTCACCCCCACCCGACGGGCGATCTCGGCGAGCGTCAACGCCTCCACACCCTGCCGGGTGATGACCTCCCGCGCCGCCGCGCGCACATCCCTCGACATCTGGCGGCGCAGCCGTTCGCGGCGCGTGGGAGCAGGCATCGTACGGTCGTCCTCCCCCGGACGCTCACGCAGCACGACGAACACGTTGACGGTCCGCACGTCACCACTGCCGGTGATGTACTGCGTGCCACCTCGCTGCGCCGCGTTGCTCTGCCCCGGCACCGCGGCCGCCGCCGACGCCGACGGGGTCGCGTGCCCCGCCTCGCCGCTCACCGTGGACCCCGGCTTTCCCGGCCGACGTTGACGTGGACGTTGAGGTCTCCGCTCAGGGTGATGTGCTGCGTCCCGCCGTCGCGGGTGATGTTGTGCTGCAAGCCGCCTTGCCGGGACCGGGACCGGGACCGGGACCGGGACCCGGACCCGGACCGGGATCCGAGCCGGTGACCGGGCTCCCGCTCCGCCGTACCGGCTCCTGCGACGTCCGCGGCCGCACGACCGAGTCGGCCCGACCCGACGCGCGCCCTCTCGACCGGTTCCCTCTCGACTCGCGCCGTCTCGACTCGCTCCGACTTGTCCCGGGTCGCCTGAGCCTGCTCCGCCTTGACCTGCTCCGCCTTGGCCTGCGTCGGCTTGCCCCGCGCCGCCGCGCCCCGTCCCCGGGCCGATTCCCCTTGACCGTGGCGGCCCGCGAACCGCAGTCGTGCAGACCGCCAGGCGTCTGTCGCCACGGCCCCCGCCATCGCCGTTCCGCCGGCTGTCGCCAGCCCCCACAACGCTTCCGTGAGCACTGTTTCTCCTGTCGCGCCCGCGGCACCGCGTGTACCGCTGCCCGAGAAACGTTCAGGGGCATGACCAAGTAACGGGCCGCAACTTTGTATGTGGCCGTTGCTCGGTGCGCGAGGAACGCGCGTACCGGCTCGGCGTACGCCGGCTCGCCGGGGGCGCACGCAGGTACCGGGCTTCCGGCGCAGATGGCTGGTGGTGGCTCATGGTGGTGCCTGGTGGTCACGACGACTGCTGCGCGAGCGCGGGCGGGACCTGATGGCGCACGGGGAGGGTCGGGCTGGGGTTGTGCTCGTGTCCGGCGTTTTTGGTGCGGGGTCGGTCACCCCGGTCGCCGGTCCCGGCGGCCGAGTCGTATGCCCAGCAGTCGCAGGCGTGGCCTGGCGCAGCGGACCCCGACGGCTCGCGCAAGGGGAACGTAACCGCTTGTGAAATCCTGCGGGCGGCAGCGGCTCGCTCACATCAACCCGCCCCCCGGTGTGCGCCGGGCTTAACTCCTGGTGGCCGGTCCGGGAGACACCTGCGTAATGCACGGTTCGTACCGTCACAGAGGCTTGCAAGAGGCTCTCACCAGGCTGATCGTCAGAAGGAAGGGGGCGCCCGTGGCCGCGTTGGACCCGCGGACCGACAACGCGACCACGACGAAGGTGCGCACGGTCTGCTCGTACTGCGGTGTGGGCTGCGGCATGCTCCTCGACATCGGCCGCGGACCGGACGGGCGCCGTACGGTCCTGAAGGCGTCCGGCGACAAGCAGCACCCGGCGAACTTCGGCCGGCTGTGCACCAAGGGCGCGACCACCGCCGACATGCTCGCGGCGCCGGGCCGGCTGGCCGGCGCGCTCGTCCGCCCGGACCGCGGCGCGGAACCCGAGCCCGCCCCCGTGGACGAGGCGATCGCCGAGACGGCACGACGGCTGCGGGCGATCGTCGACGAGCACGGCCCCGACGCGGTCGCCCTCTACGTGTCCGGTCAGATGAGCCTCGAAGCGCAGTACCTGGCGAACAAGCTGGCCAAGGGCTACTTGCGTACCAACCAGATCGAGTCGAACTCCCGACTCTGCATGGCAAGCGCCGGAACCGGTTACAAGCTTTCTCTCGGCGCAGACGGCCCGCCCGGCTCCTACGAGGACCTCGACAAGGCGGATGTCTTCCTCGTCATCGGTTCCAACATGGCCGACTGCCACCCGATCCTGTTCCTGCGGATGATGGACCGGGTGAAGGCGGGCGCCAAGCTGATCGTCGTCGACCCGCGCCGCACCGCCACGGCCGCGAAGGCCGACCTGTTCCTCCAGGTCGCGCCGGGCACCGACCTCGCCCTCCTCAACGGTCTGCTCCACCTCCTGCACGAGAACGGCCACACCGACCCCGACTTCGTCGCCGCGTACACCGAGGGCTGGGAGGCCATGCCGGAGTTCCTCGCCGACTACGCTCCCGCGACGGTCGCCGAGATCACCGGCATACCGGAGGACGACCTCCGCACGGCGGCCCGGCTGATCGGCGAGGCGGGGGAGTGGACCAGCTGCTGGACGATGGGCCTCAACCAGTCCACGCACGGCACCTGGAACACCAACGCGCTCATCAACCTCCACCTCGCCACCGGCAGGATCTGCCGCCCGGGCAGCGGCCCCTTCTCCCTCACCGGACAGCCCAACGCCATGGGCGGCCGGGAAATGGGTTACATGGGCCCGGGGCTGCCCGGCCAGCGCTCCGTCCTAGTCGAGGGCGACCGTGCCTTCGTCGAGGAGCTGTGGGGGCTCGAGCCGGGCACGATCAGGGCCGACGGCGTCGGCAAGGGCACCGTCGAGATGTTCCGGAAGATGGCCGAGGGAGACATCAAGGCCTGCTGGATCATCTGCACCAACCCGGTCGCCTCCGTCGCGAACCGCAGGACGGTCATCGAGGGGCTGGAGGCCGCCGAGTTCGTCGTGGCGCAGGACGTCTTCGCGGAAACCGAGACAAACGCTTACGCCGATGTTGTCCTGCCGGGCGCGATGTGGACCGAGACCGAGGGCGTCCTGATCAACAGCGAGCGCAACCTCACCCTTGCCCGGCCCGCCGCCGACCCACCCGGCGAGGCCATGGCGGACTGGCGGCTCATCGCGGCCGTCGCCCGCGCCATGGGTTACGAAAGCGGCTTCACCTACGACACCGCCGAGCAGATCTTCGAGGAGATCAAGCGCGCCCACAACCCGCAGACCGGCTACGACCTGCGCGGAGTGACCTACGACCGGTTGCGTGCCACCCCCGTGCAGTGGCCGGCGGCCACCGCCGACGGCCCCGACCGCAACCCGATCCGCTATGTGAACGACGACGGCTCGCTCACCTTTCCCACGGCTTCCGGCCGCGCGGTCTTCCACCCGCGTCCGCATGTCCCGCCCGCCGAGATGCCGGACGACGACTACCCGTTCTTCCTGAACACCGGCCGCCTCCAGCACCAGTGGCACACCCTGACGAAGACCGGGAGGGTGGCCAAGCTCAACAAGCTGGATCCCGGCCCGTTCGTGGAGGTGCACCCCGAGGACGCCGCCGCGCTCGGCATGTCCGACGGCGACTCCGTCGAGGTCGCCTCGCGGCGCGGCCGGGCCGTGCTGCCCGCCGTCGTCACCGACCGCGTCCTGCCCGGCTCCTGTTTCGCGCCGTTCCACTGGAACGACCTGTTCGGCGAGTACCTCAGCGTCAACGCGGTCACCAGCGACGCCGTCGACCCGCTGTCCTTCCAGCCCGAGCTGAAGGTGTGCGCGGTCTCCCTGACGAAGGTGTCGACACCGGTTACCGTGCAGCCGCCGGCCGCGGAGGCGCCGACGCCGGAGAACCCGCTCGGGACCGCGCCGGGCACCCGGACCCCGGTGCCGGATGGACCCGGAGCCGTGCTCGCACCGACCGCTGTCCTGCCCGCCGCGGCCGAGGTCTTCGGTCTGCGCCCCGCCCCGCCGCCGGTCCTGACCGAGCGCGAACGGCAGTACCTGGTCGGTTTCCTCGCCGGGATCCCGGCCGGCGCCCCCGGGGTGCCGGTGCTGCCGACGGACGCGCCGTTCAGCCCCGAGCACGCGCTGTGGGTCAACGGCACCCTCGCCGGCATGTACTCCCGCACCGCCACCGTCACCGCCGCATCGCCGCAGACCCCGGCGCGCCGGGTCGTCATCCTGTGGGCCTCGCAGACCGGCAACGCCGAGGACTTCGCCACCGCCACCGCCGCGCGGCTCTCCGCGGGCGGTCACCCGGCGTCCCTCGTCGCCATGGACGAGGCCGACCCCGCCGCGCTGCCCTCCGACGCCGATCTGCTGCTGATCACCAGCACCTTCGGCGACGGTGACGCCCCCGACAACGGCGCCGGCTTCTGGGACGGCCTGGACGCGCTGGACACCGGCCGTCTGGAAGGCCACCGCTACGCCGTCCTCGCCTTCGGGGACTCCTCGTACGACGACTTCTGCGGGCACGGCCGCCGGCTGGACCGGCGGCTGGACGAACTCGGCGCGGTCCGGCTGGCCCCCCGCACCGACTGCGAGCCGGACTACGAGACGGAGGCGGAGGCCTGGCTCGACCAGGTGGCCACCGCCCTGAAGGAGGTCACGGACCCGGTGCCCGCGGCCCCGGTCGGCGGCCGGGCCCCGGCCACCGGGGCCGCTCCTGCCACCCGGATTCCTGTCACCGCTCAGGCGCCGGTGACCTTTGCGGAAACCGTTTCCGTCGCCGTGCCGGAGGCGCCCGCCGGGCCCCGCCCCAAACGGCCCGCTCCCGTCATCGCGCGCCTGACCGGCAACCGGTTGCTGAGCCTGCCGGGCTCCGGCAAGGAGGTACGCCGCTTCACCTTCGACACCCGCGACAGCGAGACCCCGCTCGTGTACGAGGCGGGCGACGCCCTGGGCGTACGTCCCCTCAACTCCCCGGACGTGGTGGCGGAGTGGCTGAGCGTCACCGGCCTCGACGCGCACGCGCGCGTGCAGGTGAACGGCGTCGGTGAGGTCGCTCTCGGGGAGGCCTTCCTGCGCCACCTCGACATCACCCGGATCACCCCCGCCCTGCTGCGTTTCACCGCCGACCGCACCCGCGACCCGCGTGAACTGCGCAAGCTGCTGCGCCCCGACAACAAGGGCGAGCTGGCGAAGTGGTCCTGGGGCCGCCAGGCCGTCGACGTGGCCGCCGAGTTCGGTGTCCGCGCCGACGCGCAGGAGTGGGCAGAGCTGCTGGGGCGGTTGCAGCCGCGGTTGTACTCCATCTCGTCCAGCCCGCTGACCGACCCCCACCTCGTCTCGCTCACCGTTTCCGTCGTGCGGTACGAGAACCTGGCAGGCCGCCCCCGGCAGGGCGTCTGCTCGCCCTTCCTGGCCGACGCCGAGCCCGGCACCGAGGTGACCGTCCATGTGCAGCGCTCCCCGCACTTCCGGCCGCCGGCCGACCCGGCCACCCCGATGGTGATGGTCGGCCCCGGCACCGGCGTGGCGCCTTTCGTCGGCTTCCTCCAGGAGCGCCGGGCACGGGGGCACCGGGCCCCCAACTGGCTGTTCTTCGGCGAGCAGCACCGGGCGACGGACTTCTACTACGAGGAGGAGCTGGCCGCCCTCCTGGACGACGGCACCCTGGCCCGTCTGGACACCGCCTTCTCCCGCGACCAGCGCGCCAAGGTCTACGTCCAGGACCGGATCCGCGAGCACGGATCGCACCTGTGGTCCTGGCTCCAGGACGGCGCCCACTTCTACGTCTGCGGCGACGCCTCCCGGATGGCCAAGGACGTCGACCTGGCCCTGCGTGACGTCGCGGTCCTGCACGGCGGCCTGAGCGAGCCGGAGGCGGCGGCCTATGTGAAGCAGTTGGCCTCCGACAAGCGGTACGTGCGGGACGTGTACTGACGGGAGTCACCAAAAATGCCCGTGGGAGGCGCGGGCACCAAGTGGCGTTGCGCCGAAGAGAGTTGATATCCGGCCATCGCGGCGCGTCTATGTTCGTTTTTTCAACAGGAGTGGACAAGATCTGACGCACCCTCCGTCCGTGCGAAGCCGCACGGGTCGCCCCGAGGAAGGTCGTGGTCATGTCGCACCCGCATGTGTCGTCCATGGACCGGCCGGACCGCCCCCAGTGGGTGGAACCGGACCACCCCCGGCGGACGGTCGTCAGCCGTCGTCGTCTGCTCGAAGGGTCGGCCGCCGTCCTCGGCGCGCTCGCCCTGTCCGCGCCGTCCACCGCCCACCGGGCCGTCGCGGCGGACGGCACCCCGGAGTGGAACGGCGCCATCGACGTCTTCCGGCTCGGCACCGAACCCCCGCACACCACCCTCATGCCGTACGCGGATCTCGCCCAGGCCCTCGCCGCCGACCGCACCCGCTCGCCGTACCGGCTGAGCCTCGACGGCACCTGGAAGTTCGCCCACGCCGACCGTCCCGACGACCGGGACCCCGAATTCCATCGCACCGATGTCGACGACAGCGGCTGGGACACCATCCCGGTTCCGGCCGCCTGGCAGTTGCACGGTTACGACCGTCCGATCTACATCAACATCACCTACCCGTGGTGGGGCGCCAACGGGCTGGGGGAGGAGGCGCAGCCGCCGGCCGCCCCCACCCGCTACAACCCCGTGGGCCAGTACCGGCGTACCTTCACGGTCCCGCGCGGCTGGGCGGGACGGCGGACGTTCCTTCACTTCGAAGGGGTCAAGTCCGCCCACTACGTGTGGATCAACGGCGAGTTGGTCGGTTACCACGAGGATTCCTACGACCCCGCCGAGTACGACATCACTCCGCACCTCAAGCCGGGCACCAACCAGATCGCGGTGGAGGTCTACCGCTACTCGGACGGCGACTGGCTGGAGGACCAGGACATGATCCGGCTGAGCGGCATCTTCCGCTCGGTCTACCTGTACTCCACACCGGCCGTGCACCTGCGTGACTTCAGGCTGGACACCCCGCTGAGCGACGACCACGAGGCGGCCGAGCTGTCGGTCACCGCGAGCGTGCGGGACTACGGCGGACAGGGTGCCGGCCGCTACTCCGTCGAGACCCAGCTGTACGACGCGGGCGGGCATCCGGTGTGGTCCCGGCCCCTGCAACAGGCCGTCGCGCTCGGCGCAGGGGAGGAGACGGCCGTACAGGCCGCGAAGGCCGTGCCCGCGCCGCGCCTGTGGTCGGCCGAACATCCGTACCTCTACACGGCCGTGCTCCGGCTGCGCGACCCGTCCGGAAAGGTGATCGAAACCCTTTCCCACCGCGTGGGCCTGCGCGAGTTCGCGCTGAAGGACGGCCTGATGCGCATCAACGGCAAGCCGGTCTCCTTCCGGGGCACCAACCGGCACGAGATGCACCCGACCCGCGGCTCGGCCCTCACCCGCGCCGACCTGGTCGAGGACATCGGGATCATCAAGCGGCTGAACATCAACACCGTCCGCACCTCGCACTACCCGAACAACCCGCTCTGGCTGGAGCTGGCCGACGAGTACGGCCTGTACCTCGTGGACGAGACCAACCTCGAGACCCACGGCATCCGGGGCGAGTATCCCGGCAACCACGCCGAGTGGACGACGGCGTGCGTGGCCCGCGCCCAGAACATGGTCCACCGCGACAAGAACCACGCGTCGGTCGTCATCTGGTCCCTCGGCAACGAGGCCGGCGGCGGCACCACGTTCAACGCCATGCACGACTGGATCCGCTCCTACGACGCCACCCGCGTCATCCAGTACGAGGGCGACGACCGCCCGGGGATCAGCGACATCCGCTCCGAGATGTACGACACTCCCGCCCGCGTAGAGGCGCGGGCCAAGGACACGAGCGACACCCGGCCGTACGTGATGATCGAGTACTCCCACGCGATGGGGAACTCCAGCGGGAACTTCAAGAAGTACTGGGACCTGATCCGCCGTCACGAGGTGCTCCAGGGCGGCTGGATCTGGGACTTCGTCGACCAGGCCCTCGACTGGCCCACCCCCGTCCGCAAGCTGTTCACCGAGGCCGGGCCCGCCGCGCTCAGGGGCGAGCTCATCGCCTCCAGCGGCACCTTCACCCGCGACGAGGGCATCTTGGGCGGAACCGTTTTCGCCCGCGACGCATCGTTGGACCTCACGGGCTCCCTCACGCTGGAAGCCTGGATCACCCCGCACGTAACCGGTTACCACCAGCCGATCCTCGCCAAGGGCGACACCCAGTACGCCCTGAAGCAGACGAACAGGACCCTCGAGTTCTTCATCTACGGCAGCGGCCAGTGGATCACCGCGAGCTGGGCACTGCCGAGCGACTGGACCGGCTCCGAGCACCAGGTCGCCGGTGTCTTCGACGCGGCGGCCGGCACGCTGACCCTGTATGTCGACGGTGTGGTCCGGGCCACCCGCACCACCACCGTGCGCCCCGAAGACAACACCGCACCGCTGTCCCTGGCCACCGACGTCGACAACCCGACCCGGGAGTTCAGCGGCACCGTCCGGCGGGCCCGCGTGTACGCCCGCGCGCTGAGCGCGGCCGAACTGTCGTCCGCCGGCCGTGGTCCCGGCGACGACGGCGTACGGTTCTGGTTCGACGCCGCCACCGTCGGCCTCACCGAGAAACGCCCCCGCGAGAAGTCGTTCCGTGCCTACGGGGGCGACTGGGGCGACAACCCCAACGACGGTGCGTTCTCCGGCGACGGCATCGTCACCGCCGACCGCGGGGCCACCGGCAAGTCCGCCGAGGTCAAGCGGATCTACCAGGCCGTGGGTGCCGCCCCGGCCTCCGGCGGCCTGCTCACGCCCGGAGCGGCGGTCACCCTCACCAACGAGTACCTGTTCACCAACCTCCGAGAATTCGACGGACGTTGGGAACTCGTGCGGGACGGGGAAGTGGTCCGGCGCGGAAAGCTGAGCCGTGCCCAGCTCGATGTGGCAGCGCTGTCGAGCAAGGACATCACGGTGCCCTTCGAACTGCCCGGCCGACCGGCGCCGGGCGCCGAGTACTTCCTCCACTTGTCGTTCACCACCAGGGAGACGACGAAGTGGGCGAAGTCCGGCTTCGAGGTGGCGAGGCAGCAACTCGCCGTCGACGCCGGGAGCCCCGCCGTCACGCCCGTGCCTCTGGCCGGCGTCCCGGCGCTCAGCCACCGGGACAGCGCCGGATCGGTCACCGTCAAGGGCAGGAACTTCTCGGTCACCGTCGACAAGACGACCGGCGTCATCACCTCCTACGAGGCCGACGGCACCCGGCTGATCTCCTCGGGACCGGCCCCCAACTTCTGGCGTGCCCCCACCGACAACGACCGCGGAAACGGGCAGCACACCCGCAACCAGACCTGGCGCGATGCCGGCGCGCGTCGCAAGGTCACCGGCGTGAGCGTGCGGGCGCTGCGCGACCGGGCCGTGGAGATCAAGGTGGCCGGCACGCTGCCCACCACGACGGAATCGACGTACACCACCACCTACACCGTTTTCGGAAACGGTGAGATCAAGGTCGACAACACCTTGCACCCGGGCGCCGCCTCCCTGCCGTACATCCCGGAGGTCGGCACGCTGCTGTTCCTGCCCGCCCGCCTGGAGAAGCTGCACTACTACGGCCGCGGTCCCGAGGAGAACCACTGGGACCGCAACGACGCCACCGACGTGGGCCGGTACTCCGGCACCGTCACCGGGCAGTGGACCTCCTATCTGCGACCCCAGGAGAACGGCAACAAGACCGACGTGCGCTGGGTGGCCCTCACCGGCGGCGACGGCACCGGCCTGCTGGTCTCCGGAGAGCCGCTGCTGGAGTTCAACGCCTCGCACTTCACGCCCGAGGACCTGTCCGTCGGAGCCCGTCACGACTACCAGCTCACCCCTCGCAAGGAGGTCGTACTGCGCCTGAACCACCGGCAGATGGGCGTCGGCGGTGACAACAGCTGGGGCGCGCACACCCACGACGAGTACAAGCTGTTCGCCGACCGCGACTACGCGTACACCTACCGGCTCCGGCCGTTGACCGACGTGGACAAGGCGACGTCCGCGTCCCGGCGGCCCACGGCAACCTCCGAGTAACCGCTTCCACCGCTCTCCCGCTCCACCGCTCCACGGGTTCCACCCCTGCCGGCGGTACGGACCCGGGCACGGCAACGCATGCCGGACCCCCGTGCCCGTACCGCCGGCCCGTGTCCAGCGCCTCAGCGAGAACGCGGCAGGTCTTCGCCGGACGACACCGGGTCGGCGACACCTTCCCGCAGCCACCGGTCGTCCTCGAACTCCGGCGGCACCTCGTCCTCCCAGGGATCGATCCCCCGTGCCTCGAGCGCGTCGAACCACCGGTCCCGCTGCGACGGGGGCAGACGCGCGCCGCACCACGGACAGAAGGCGATCTCCCGGGAGGCCGTTCCCCCGTCGTGGACGATCAGCCCGTACTCCCGGAACTTCGGTTCGAACCGCACCAGCGCGTCCGGGCAGGCGAAGACGTCGGGGTGTACCCGGCAGCGCCCGTCGGCCTGGCGGGTCATCTCGGCGCAGCAGTGATCGATCACTCACACATTCTCCCCCTCGGCGCGCGAGAATCGGAACGGCAGCACGCACCACCCGTATCGCACTCCACGGAAAAGGAAACGAATCCATGACCGAGCAGGACGAACGCTTCGACGTCGTGGTCCTAGGCGCCGGTCCGGGCGGCTACGTCGCCGCGGTCCGCGCCGCCCAGCTGGGCAAGCGCGTCGCCGTCGTCGAGGAGAAATACTGGGGCGGCGTCTGCCTGAACGTGGGCTGTATCCCCACCAAGGCCCTCCTGCGCAACGCCGAGCTCGCCCACATCTTCACCCGTGAGGCGAAGACCTTCGGCATCAAGGTCGACGGACAGGTCTCCTTCGACTACGGAGAGGCGTACCGCCGCAGCCGCAAGGTCGCCGACGGCCGGGTCAAGGGCGTCCACTACCTGATGAAGAAGAACAAGATCACCGAGTTCGACGGCCGCGGTGCTTTCGTCGACGACCACACCCTGCGGGTAACCGGTTACGACGGGGAGACCCGCACTCTCGGTTTCGATCACTGCATCATCGCCACGGGGGCCACCCCCAAGCTGCTCCCCGGCACCAAGCGCAGTGCGCGAGTGGTGACGTACGAGGAGCAGATCCTCGCCGACGACCTTCCGCAGTCGATCGTCATCGCGGGCGCCGGCGCCATCGGCATCGAGTTCGCCTACGTCCTGCACAACTACGGTGTCAAGGTCACGATCGTCGAGTTCCTGGACCGGGTCGCGCCCCTGGAGGACGCCGAGGTCTCCGCCGAACTTGCCAAGCAGTACCGCAAGTTGGGTATCGACGTGCTCACCTCCACCCGGGTGGAGTCCATCGACGAGTCCGGCCCGCGGGTCCGCGTCACGGTCACCGGCAAGGACGGCGCCCAGCAGGTCCTGGAGTCCGACAAGGTGCTCCAGGCGATCGGCTTCGCCCCGAACGTCACCGGTTACGGCCTGGAGAACACGGGCGTGCGGGTCACCGAGCGCGGCGCGATCGACATCGACGGCCGCTGTCGCACCTCCGTCCCGCACATCTACGCCATCGGTGACGTCACCGCGAAACTGATGCTGGCGCACGCCGCCGAGGCCATGGGCGTCATCGCCGCAGAGACCCTCGCCGACGCGGAGACCATGGAGCTGGACTACGCCATGATCCCGCGCGCCACCTACTGCCAGCCCCAGGTCGCCAGCTTCGGCTACACCGAGGCGCAGGCGCGGGAAAAGGGTTACGACGTCAAGGTGGCGAAGTTCCCGTTCACCGCGAACGGCAAGTCGCACGGTCTCGGCGACACCACCGGTTTTGTGAAACTGATCAGCGACGCCAAGTACGGCGAGCTCATCGGCGGTCATCTGATCGGCCCCGACGTCACCGAACTGCTCCCCGAGCTGACGCTCGCCCAGCAGTGGGACCTCACCGTCCACGAGGTCGCCCGCAACGTCCACGCCCACCCGACGCTGGGCGAGGCCGTCAAGGAGGCCGTGCACGGCCTGGCCGGGCACATGATCAACATGTAGCGGCCCTCCGCGGGGGCGGGGTCGTTCACCCGAACGGCCCCGCCTCGCTCGCCGCCGCCGCACGGCCGGGATGTGCTGGCATCCACCGGTCCGACCCCGGGCCGGACCCGACCGACGGCGAGGGAGTCTCCGCCATGCCGGAAAGCGGTGTTCCCGCCGACGCGGAGCTGGACGCACTCAGGGCCCGCATCGCGGCCCTGGAGGAGGAGCGCACCCGTCGGCCCACCCACCACCGGGTCCGCTCGATCGTCGCGGTCGTCCTCATCGTCCTCGGCTGCGTCCTCGCCCCGTTGGGCTTGGTGGCGGCCTGGACCTCGAGCATCGTGGGCGACACCGACCGCTACGTCGACACCGTCCGCCCGCTGGCCTCCGACAAGGACATCCAGAACGCGGCCGCCACCCGCGTCACGAACGCGCTGATGGATCGCATCGACCTCACCGCACTCCTCCAGGACGCCGTCCCGGCCCAGCGTCCCCTACTGGAGAAGGCCCTCGGCAGGCTCGGGCCCTCGCTCGAGAGCGCCGTCCGCAGCTTCGTGCACGACAAGGCCCAGGCGGTCGTGGCCTCCGACGCCTTCGAGAGGATCTGGGTCGACGCCAACCGCCGGATCCACAGCTCCGTCGAGAAGGCTCTGACGGGCCGGGGCGGCGGCGCGGTGAAGATCGAGAACGACACGGTGACGGTCGACCTCGCCCCGGTCGTCGACCAGGTCAAACAACGACTGGTCGACTCCGGGATGACCATCGCGGGGAAGATCCCCGAGATCCACACCAACTTCACGGTCGTCGAGTCCGAGGACATCGGCAAGGTCAAGACCTACTTCCGGCTGCTCGAGCTGGCCGGCTTCTGGCTACCCGTCATCGCGGTCCTGCTGGTGGCGGGGGGTGTCCTGCTCTCGGCGCACCGCCGCCGCGTCCTGATCGTCGCCGCGCTCTGTTTCGCCTTCGCCGTGCTCCTGCTGGGCGTCGCGCTGACCGTTTTCCGGGTCGTCTACCTGGACGCTCTCCCGGCCGGTGTCTCCCAGGCGGCTGCCGGGTCCGTGTACGACACGCTCACCCGTTTTCTGCGCACCTCCGTGCGGTCGGTGGTCGCCCTCGGCGTGGTGATCGCCCTCGCCGCCTGGCTGACCGGGCCCGGCCGCCACGCCGCTCTGGTGCGGCGGCTGTGGCACTCGGGCATCGGTGCCGTGCGCGCGACCGCCGACCACGCCGGACTGCGCACAGGACCCGTCGGCCCGTTCGTCGACCGCTACCGCGCCTGGATCACCTGGATCCTGGCCGCGGGAGCCGTCCTGGCCTTTGTCCTGTGGCCGTATCCGACCGGCTGGGTCGTGATCGGCCTCGCCCTCGCCCTGCTCTTCGCGCTGGCGATCGTCGACTTCCTCGCGACCCGGCCCCGCCGAAAGGACAGCCTCGCATGAGCTCGCACTCCCCGACCGGAGAGCCGCACGGTGAGATCGGCACCTCCTGGTCCACGCCCCCCGGCGGCCCGTCCCGGCCCGCCGCGCACGACGGCCTGGCCGGCGGGGTCGTCTTCGCCGGTGTCCTGCTGCTGTGCAGTGGGGTGCTCGCGGTTCTCCAGGGCATCGCGGCCATCGCGGAGGACGACATCTACGCCCGCGTGGGCTCGTACGCCTACGAACTCGACCTCACCGGCTGGGGCTGGATCCACCTCGTCCTCGGCGTCGTCGCGGCGGCGACCGGCGCGGCCCTCCTCAAGGGCGTGACCTGGGCGCGCTTCGCGGGTATCTTCCTCGCCGCGCTCAGCCTGGTCACCCAGTTCCTGTTCCTGCCCTACGAGCCGCTCTGGTCGATCGTGGTCATGGGGATCGACGTGTTCGTGATCTGGTCGCTGGCGTCGTGGCCGGAGCGGACGGGCTGAGGCCGGTACCACCGCCCACCGGCACCGCGGGGGAGCCGGTGGGCGGCGCGGGCCGGGCGAGGTCGATGTCGGATTCTCGCCAGCGCGGGATCGACGACCGGCCGATGCTGGACGCATGCAGAACGGGATGTACACCGATCGCGAGCGCTGCGTGCGCGCCGTGCAGTCCAAGGACGCGCGGTTCGACGGCTGGTTCTTCACGGCGGTCCTGACCACCGGCATCTACTGCCGGCCCAGCTGCCCCGTCGTGCCGCCCAAGCCGCAGAACATGGTCTTCCACCCGAGCGCCGCCGCCTGCCAGCAGGCCGGCTTCCGCGCCTGCAAGCGCTGCCGGCCCGACACCACCCCGGGCTCCCCGGAGTGGAACCAGCGCGCCGACCTGGTCGCCCGCGCCATGCGGCTGATCGCCGACGGCGTCGTCGACCGTGAGGGCGTGCCCGGACTCGCGGCCCGCCTCGGCTACAGCACCCGCCAGGTCGAACGCCAACTCCTCGCCGAACTCGGCGCGGGACCGCTGGCGTTGGCCCGTGCACAGCGCGCGCAGACCGCTCGCCTGCTCATCGAGACGACCGAACTGCCGATGGCGGAGGCCGCGTTCGCGTCCGGCTTCGCCTCCATCCGCACCTTCAACGACACCGTGCGCGAGGTCTTCGCGCTCTCCCCGAGCGAACTGCGCGCCCGGGTACCGCGGAAGAGCCCCTCGGCCCGCCCGGCCACGCCCGGCACGCTCGTCCTGCGCCTGCCCTTCCGGGCCCCGCTCAACCCGGACAACGTCTTCGGGCACCTCGCCGCGACCGGCGTCCCGGGGGTCGAGGAGTGGCGCGACGGCGCGTTCCGGCGCACGCTCCGGCTGCCGTACGGGCACGGCATCGTGGCGCTCACCCCGAACGCCGACCACATCGGCTGCCGCCTCACCCTCAGTGACCTGCGCGACCTCACGGTCGCGATCAGCCGCTGCCGGCGCATGCTCGACCTGGACGCCGACCCGGTCGCCGTCGACGACCAGCTGCGCACGGATCCGCTGCTCGCGCCCCTGGTGGACAAGGCCCCCGGCCGCCGGGTGCCCCGTACGGTCGACGAGGCGGAGTTCGCCGTACGCGCCGTGCTGGGCCAGCAGGTCTCCACGGCGGCCGCCCGCACCCACGCGGCCCGTCTGGTCACCGCGCACGGTGAACCGGTCGACGACCCGGAGGGCGGCCTCACCCACCTCTTCCCGACCGCCGAGGCGCTCGCCGCCGTCGACCCCGACACGCTGGCGATGCCCCGCACCCGCCGCACCACCTTCACCACCCTTGTCGGGCAACTCGCCGACGGAACAATGAACCTGGGCGTGGAGAGCGACTGGCCGAAGACGCGCGCCGCCCTGCTCGCGCTGCCCGGCTTCGGGCCCTGGACGGTCGACGTCATCGCGATGCGCGCCCTCGGCGACCCCGACGCCTTCCTCCCCACCGACCTCGGAATCCGGCGCGCCGCGAAGGAACTGGGCCTGCCCTCCACCCCGGCGGCGCTCACCGCTCGCGCCGCGGGCTGGCGCCCCTGGCGGGCGTACGCCGTCCAGTACCTCTGGGCGACCGACAGCCACCCGATCAACTTCCTCCCCGTGTAAGGAACGTCAGTGAAACAGCATACGATCGTCGACAGCCCGTACGGTCCTCTCACGCTCGTCGCCGACGACGGCGTCCTGTGCGGCCTCTACATGACCGAACAGCGCCACCGCCCACCCGAGGAGAATTTCGGCCCTCGCGACGACACCCTGTTCGGGGACGCGGAGGAGCAGCTGAAAGCCTATTTCTCAGGCGAGTTGAGGGAGTTCAGCCTCGAACTCCGCCTGCACGGAACCCCGTTCCAGCGCTCCGTATGGGACGGACTGCGGAAGATCCCGTACGGCGAGACCCGCACCTACGGCGAACTCGCCGAGGCCCTCGGCAATCCGACCGCCTCCCGCGCGGTGGGCCTCGCCAACGGCAGGAACCCCATCGGCATCATCGTGCCCTGCCACCGGGTGATCGGGGCCGGCGGCGGCCTCACCGGCTACGGCGGCGGCCTGGACCGCAAGCGGCGCCTGCTGGACTTCGAGGGCGGCACCGCCCCCGGCGACACGACCCGCTCACCTGGGGTGACAGGAGCCACCTGAGCTGACAGGGCGTACCGTCAGAGGTCCGTCCGCGTCAGCTCCCGCAACAGCCTCGGCAGCGCCGTCCCGATCGGCTCCCGGACGACGTCGTCGGCGATCTCGTCGTACGGCGTCGGCTCGGCGTTGACGATGACGAGCCGGGCCCCGTGGTCGGCGGCGACGCCGGCCAGCCCGGCGGCGGGCTGGACCCGCAGACTCGTGCCGACGGCGACGAAGACCTGGCAGGCCTTGGTGACGGCGACGGCCTCGCCCAGCACCACCGGGTCGAGCCGCTCGCCGAACATCACCGTGGCCGGTTTCAGGATCCCGCCGCACGCCCGGCACGCCGGGTCCTCATCGCCGGCCTCGACCCGCGCCAGCGCGTCCTCCATCGGCCCCCTGGCGTGGCACCGCGTGCACAGCACACTCCGCGCGCTGCCGTGCAGTTCGAGCACCTTGCGCACGGGCATCCCGGCGAGCTGGTGCAGCCCGTCCACGTTCTGTGTGATCACCCGCACCGGCACCCCGGACCGCTCCAGCTCGGCGACGGCCAGGTGCGCGGCGTTCGGCTCGGCCTCCAGCGCCTGGTTCTTGCGCCGCATCTGCCAGGAGCGCCGCCGGATCTGCGGATCGCCCATGTAGTACTCGTACGTGACGAGCTTCTCCGCCTCGGGATCCTGCCGCCACAGCCCCTGGGGACCGCGGTAGTCGGGGATGCCGGAGTCCGTGGAGACACCGGCCCCGCTGAGGATGGCGACGAGAGGCTTGCTCATGTGTGCGAGCGTAGGGCCGGGAGGAGGGAGGCCGCGAGCGTATATCGCGGCGCCCCGGCCGGTGTTACCGTCCCCGCATGGCCAAGGTCGCTGTCTCGCTCGACGCCGAACTCGTCGTCGAAGTCATGGTGCTCTCCGGTGTGGGCAACCCCCAGGACGCCGTCGAACTGGTCGTGCGCGACTACATCGAGCGCGGCCATCGCACGGAGGCCAGGACCGCCGTCCGGGACGAGGCCCTGCGCGAGGTGGACGGCAGGCCGCGCGACGTCGAGGGCTGAGCGGGCCGGGGCCGGCGGGCCGAGGGTCAGCGGGCGGGACGGCCGTTCTCCAGTTCCGCCGTGGTCGAGCCGTCCGCGAGTGCGTCCAGGGCGGCCAGGACCCGGTGGCCCAGGGCGCCCGGCAGGTAGTCGGTGAGCTCCTCGCGCGGGACGAGCCGCCAGGACAGCAACTCCGACTCCTGGAGCCGGATCGCCTTGCGGTCGTCCGCGTCGAGGACCCCGCCGTCGTACACGTACGCCATCAGCGGCGGCCGGTCCGGGCCGAGCACCCAGTCCACCGCGAGCAGCCGGCCGGGCTCGCGGTCGAGACCGATCTCCTCGAGCGTCTCGCGGCGCGCGGCCTGCCGGGGGCTCTCGCCGGTGTCGGACTCGATCGTGCCGCCCGGCAGCGCCCAACCCGCCCGGTAGTTGGGCTCGACGAGCAGGACCCGCCCCCCGGCGTCCCGGAAGATCGCGGCGGCGCCGGCCAGGACACGGGGCAGGGAGGCGATGTACGCCGCGAAGTCGGGCGTGCCGGGGAGGCTCATCCGGCAAGCGTAAGGGCGGCGAGCGTACGGGCGGCCGGTGAAGGGATGCCGCCAAGGGGTGCCGGGCCGGTCGCGGACCGGCTCAGATCTCCGCCGGGCGGTCCCGCTCCCCGACCAGCCGCAGCGTCCGTCGCGCCAGCTCGCTGATGCGGGCGCCGTCGAAGCCGAACACCGCGCTGCGCACGGTGTCCTCCAGCGGCTCCGTCCACTGCGGCGGGATCGCCGAGGCGCCGGTCAGGACACCGGCCACCGAACCCGCCGTCGCGCCGTTGGAGTCGGTGTCCAGGCCGCCGCGCACGGTGAGCGTGACGGTCCGGGTGAAGTCGCCGTCGCCGTACAGCAGCCCGGCGGTGAGGACGGCGGCGTTCGGGACGGTGTGGATCCAGCCCAGGCCCGCCGTCTCCTCGCTCACCGTGGCGAGCGTGTCCTCCCAGGTCATGCGGGTGTCGTGAAGGGAGGCGACCCGGCGCACGGTCCGGGCGAGCCGGCTGCTCGCCGGGACGACGGCCAGCGCCTCGTCGAGCGCGTGGCGCACCGTCGGCGCGGTGAACGCCGCCGAGATCAGCGCGGCCGCGAACATCGCGCCGTACACGCCGTTGCCGGTGTGCGAGAGCACCGCGTCCCGGCGGGCGAGGGAGGCGGCGCGGCGGGGGAGTCCCGGGCAGGTCCAGCCGTAGACGTCGGCGCGGATCAGGGCGCCGATCCACTCCTGGTACGGGTTGTCGTAGGTCGCCGTCAGCGGCGGCTTCAGCCCGGCCGTCAGGTTGCGGTAGGCGGCCCGCTCGGCGGTGAACGTCTGCAGGTACGGCAGCCGCAGCAGCCACAGGTCGCCGACCTGTTCGGTACTGAAGCCGAAGCCGTGGGTCTCCAGGAGGTCGAGACCGAGGATCGCGTAGTCGACGTCGTCGTCGCGGCAGCTGCCGTGGATGCGGCCGCGCACACACTCCCGCCACTCCGGGCGCAGCCGCAGGCCGTCCTCCTCGGTGGCCGGCTCGGGCAGGTAGTCGGTGAGCGGCAGGGCCGCGGCCCGCCGCAGATAGCGGTCGATGCGCTCGCGCGTCCACAGGTCGCCCTGCTCGACCGGCTTGCCGAGCATGTTGCCCGCGATCCGGCCCAGCCAGCCCCCGAGGACGCGGTCGGCGAGCTCCGGCTCGCCGTCCACAGGGGTCATGGGTCCGGTCTACCCGATTCCGGTGACACCCGCGAGGGCTGCGACGGCCCACAGCCGCCGCTCAGGGTTGTTCCAGGGTCCGGGCACCGCATGACGGCGGGGGCGCCTTCCGGTTAAGGTCGCAGCGGCGCGACTGGCCCCTACGTGCGCGGGGCCCGGAGAGCAAGGGGATGCAAGGTGACGGACGCTCCAGCGCGGGGCACCCGACGGGTGCTCGTGGCCGCGGACAAGTTCAAGGGCTCGCTGACGGCCGTGGAGGTCGCCGAGCGGGTGACGGCCGGGCTGCGCCGGGTCGTGGCGGACCTCGAGGTGGAGGCCCTGCCCGTCGCCGACGGCGGTGACGGAACCGTTGCCGCGGCGGTCGCGGCGGGCTTCGAACGCCGGGAGGTGCGGGTCGCCGGGCCTCTCGGGCAGGAGGTGACCGCCGCGTTCGCGGTACGCGGCGACACCGCGGTCGTGGAGATGGCGGAGGCGAGCGGCCTGCAGCGGCTCCCGGCCGGCGTCTTCGCGCCCCTCACGGCGTCGACCTACGGCTCGGGCGAGCTGTTGCGGGCCGCGCTGGACGCGGGCGTGCGGACGATCGTCTTCGGGGTCGGCGGCAGCGCCACCACGGACGGCGGCGCGGGCATGCTGTCCGCGCTCGGCGCGCGGTTCCTCGACGAGGACGGCGAGCCGGTGTCCCCCGGCGGCGGCGGTCTCGCGGAGCTGGCCCGCGCAGACCTGTCGAAGCTGGATCCCCGGCTGGCCTCCGTGGAACTGGTCCTGGCGAGCGACGTCGACAACCCGCTGACCGGCCCCAAGGGCGCACCGGCGGTGTACGGCCCGCAGAAGGGCGCCTCGCCGGACGACGTCGAGACGCTGGACGCGGCGCTCACCCATTACGCGGAGGTACTGGAGACGGCGCTCGGGTCGAAGGCGGCGGAGTACGCCGCCGCACCGGGCGCCGGCGCCGCGGGCGGCATCGGCTACGGGGCGCTGCTCGTCGGCGCCCGCTTCCGCGCAGGCATCGAGGTCATGCTCGACGTGCTGGGCTTCGCGCCGGCGCTCGAGCGGGCCGAGCTGGTGATCACCGGCGAGGGCTCGCTGGACGAACAGACCCTGCACGGCAAGGCCCCCGCGGGCGTCGCCGCGGCAGCCCGGGCGGCCGGCAAGGAGGTCGTCGCCGTCTGCGGCCGCCTCGCCCTGCCCCCGGCGGAGCTGGGCCGGGCCGGCATTCGCCGCGCCTATCCGCTGACGGACGCCGAACCGGACGTCGCCCGGTGTATATCGGACGCCGGGCCGATCCTGGAGCGGGTGGCGGAACAGATCGGCCGCGACTTCCTGAGCTGAGCGGGGGCTACGGCAGGGGGATCAGTTCGCCGTCGGTCTCCCTGAAGCAGCTGCCGTTGGCGAGGCCCTCCACCTTGCTGTTCTTGAACCACTGCTTCGAGAAGCCTGCCGGCGAGGGGGTCGTCCTGTACGCAGGCGTCCCACGCACGCTCCTCGATGCCGGGCTCCCACAGGGCGGGGGTGCTCGCCAGCGACGACTTGAACCCCGTCCTGCCGGTGACATGCATGGGGAAGCCGAACAGATCGAATCGGCTTGTCCAGGCCGGGCACCGCCCTGATGTACTTGACCACCGCTTCGAGCTCCGCAGCCTCGCTCTCCGCATTGTCCAGCTCGTGCGGGTACGGGGGCAGGGCCGCGCAGGGTTCCGGAAGCGGACGGGGGACGAGGACCGCCTGTTGCTGCGCCGGGTTGGCGTTGCAGGGCTCGTCCATCACCTTCGGGCGTGGCGAGCGGCCGGACCCCTGGAGATCCATGATGAAGACGTCGTAACCGTCCTGCGCGAGTTCCTGGGCCCAAGTCGACGAGGCAAGGGCAATACCTCGGACGCCCTTGAACGTGAAACGGGTGTGGCCCGGACCATGGAGGTCCGGGCCACACCCGTCAGCGGTCGGGCGAGGGTCAGGGCAGCTGTGCCGCCCGCGCCTCGCGCCGGTTGCCGCGGAAGTTGTTCACTCGGCGGGCCGTGGCGAACAGGGGGATGACCGCGCCCATGACGAGCTGCAGCGCGCAGCCGGTCTGGAGCAGGAGCTGACCGCTCGGGGCGTCGAACGCCCAGGCCGCCAGCAGGCCCATCGACAGCACGATCCAGGTGAGCATCGCGCCGGCGAGGCGGCCCCGCGGCTTCGGGTACTCGACCCGGCTCACCATCAGCCAGGCGGTGCCGATGATCGCCATGAGCGTGGCGACGAACGGCAGCTCGAGGAGCACGATCGAGACGACCGTCAGCGCGCCGAACGGCGACGGCATGCCCTGGAAGGTGCCGTCCTTGACGGTGACGCACGAGAATCTCGCGAGCCTCAGCACCACCGCGAGCAGCACCACGATCGCCCCGACCGCCGCCACCCGCTGGTGGGCGTCGTCGGCGACCATGCCGTAGACCAGGACGAAGTACGCCGGGGCCAGACCGAAGCTGATCAGGTCCGAGAGGTTGTCCAGTTCCGCGCCCATCGGGGAGGAGCGCAGCTTGCGTGCGACCAGGCCGTCGAACAGGTCGAAGACCGCCGCGCACAGCATCAGGATGACCGCCGTGGCCGCGCTGTGGCGGGCCATGCCGGATTCCTGGCTGCCGGTGAGGTGCGGGATCAGGATGCCGGTGGTGGTGAAGTACACCGCCATGAAGCCGCACGTTGCGTTGCCGAGGGTGAGGGTGTCCGCTATCGACAGGCGGAGAGAGAGGGGCATCTCCTCCTCTTCGTCCACCTCGTCGGCCTCGGGCACCCAGCCCGCCTGGGTCTCCGGGTCAATCACGGTCAATGCGAGTCACCCCTGCCACGGTCTTCTGCCCCACCTCGACCGCGACGTCCACGCCCTCGGGGAGGTAGATGTCGACACGCGAACCGAAGCGGATCAGGCCGATCCGCTCGCCCTGCTCGACCTTCGTGCCCTCGGGGATGTAGGGGACGATGCGGCGGGCGACGGCTCCGGCGATCTGGATCATCTCGATGTCACCGAGCTCGGTGTCGAAGTGCCAGACCACGCGCTCGTTGTTCTCGCTCTCCTTGTTGAACGCCGGCACGAACCCGCCGGGGATGTGCTCGACCGACGTCACGGTGCCCGCCAGCGGCGCGCGGTTGACGTGGACGTTGAGCGGGCTCATGAAGATCGCGACCCGGGTGCGTCCGTCCTTCCACGGCATGATGCTCTGCACCACACCGTCGGCGGGGGAGATGACCCGGCCCGAGGCGATCTCGCGCTCGGGGTCGCGGAAGAACCACAGCATGCCCGCCGCGAGAGCGGTGGCGGGCACGGCGACGGCCTTGGCGGCGCCCGAGCGGCGGGCGCGCAGCAGGCTGACGGCTGCGGTGGCGACGGTCGGCAGAAGCCACGGCGATGCTCCGCGCGCGAGGCGTGCGCCTACCAGGCTGTCGCGGTGTGCAGAGGTTTGGCTGTGGGGCATGGATGACCTTCGTAGCGGATGATGCCGCGCTTCGACGGGGGGGACGGCGGCTTTCCGCGATCGTAGCGGTTCGGGGCCACAACTGGGTAAGCAAGGAAGCCGAGTCGACGGCAGAGGGAAGTTGACGGGGTGTGATCTTCTTCTCGAAGAAAACACCCCCAACCCGGACAATCAGCCCTGGAACCGGTACTCCTCGAGCAACCTGCGCCCGATGATCATTTTCTGGATTTCTGCGGTGCCTTCACCGATCAGCAGCATCGGGGCCTCGCGGTAGAGGCGCTCGATCTCGTACTCCTTGGAGAAGCCGTAGCCTCCGTGGATCCGGAAGGCATCCTCCACGACCTCCTTGCAGTACTCGGAGGCGAGGTACTTCGCCATCCCTGCCTCAAGGTCGTTTCGTTCCCCGGAGTCCTTTTTGCGTGCGGCGTTCACCATCATGGCATGGGCGGCCTCGACCTTGGTAGCCATCTCGGCGAGCTTGAACTGGATCGCCTGGTGCTGGGCGATCGGCTTGCCGAAGGTGTGGCGCTGCTGGGCGTACGAGACGCCCAGCTCGAAGGCACGCTGGGCGACGCCGCAACCACGGGCCGCGACATTGACGCGACCCACCTCGACCCCGTCCATCATTTGGTAAAAACCTCGGCCGGTGACCCCGCCGAGCACGCGATCGGCGGGAAGGCGCAGGCCATCCATGATCATCTCGGTGGTGTCCACCCCCTTGTACCCCATCTTGTCGATCTTGCCCGGGATGGTCAGGCCGGGGCGGACCTCACCGAAGCCGGGCTCCTTCTCGATCAGGAAGGTCGTCATCGACTTGTGCGGCTTGGCGGCCGCCTCCTCGGGGGAGTGTCCTTCGTCACTTCGGACCAGAACGGCCACCAGCGACGACGTGCCGCCGTTCGTCAGCCACATCTTCTGGCCGTTGAGGACGTACTCGTCGCCGTCCTTCACCGCCTTCGACGTGATCGCGGACACGTCCGAGCCGAGAGCCGGCTCCGACATGGAGAAGGCGCCGCGGATGTCGCCGGCCGCCATCCTCGGCAGGTAGTGGTCCTTCTGCTCCTGGGTGCCGTGCTGCTTGAGCATGTACGCCACGATGAAGTGCGTGTTGATGATGCCGGAGACCGACATCCACCCGCGGGCGATCTCCTCGACGCACAGGGCGTACGTCAGGAGCGACTCGCCCAGACCGCCGTACTCCTCGGGGATCATCAGGCCGAACAGGCCCAACTCCTTGAGGCCGTCGACGATCTGCTGCGGGTACTCGTCGCGGTGCTCCAGCCCGGTCGCGACCGGGATGATCTCCTTGTCCACGAAGTCGCGGACGGTGGAGAGGATCTCCTGCTGGATGTCGGTCAGACCGGCGGTCTGGGCGAGGCGCGCCATGGCTACTTCTCCGTCTTTTCCGAAGGGTCGTTCAGCTCCGGGCGGCCCGGCTGCTCGCCGCCGCGCTCCTTGATGTACGTCTCGGTCGGCACCATCACCTTGCGGCGGAACACGCAGACCAGGGTGCCGTCCTGCTTGTAGCCCTTGGTCTCGACGTAGACGATCCCGCGGTCGTTCTTCGACTTCGACGGCCACTTGTCGAGCACGGTCGTCTGCCCGTAGACCGTGTCACCGTGGAAGGTCGGCGCCACGTGCCTGAGCGACTCGATCTCCAGGTTGGCGATCGCCTTGCCCGAGACGTCCGGCACGGACATGCCGAGCAGCAGTGAGTAGATGTAGTTGCCCACGACGACGTTCTTGCCGAAGTCGGTCGTCTTCTCCGCGTAGTTGGTGTCCATGTGGAGCGGGTGGTGGTTCATGGTGAGGAGACAGAACAGGTGGTCGTCGTACTCCGTGACCGTCTTGCCCGGCCAGTGCTTGTACGTCGCCCCGACCTCGAACTCCTCGTAGGTGCGTCCGAACTGCATGGCGCTCAGCCCTCCGGGATCTCGAACTTGCTGGTGCGCTGCATGCCGGCGGCACGGCCCTTGCCGGAGATGACGAGCGCCATCTTGCGGCTGGCCTCGTCGATCATCTCGTCGCCGAGCATCGCCGAGCCCTTCTTGCCGCCCGCCTCGGACGTGTAGTAGTCGTACGCGTCCAGGATCAGCTCGGCGTGGTCGAAGTCCTCCTGCGACGGCGAGAAGATCTCGTTGGACGCCTCGACCTGGCCCGGGTGCAGCACCCACTTGCCGTCGAAGCCGAGGGCCGCCGCGCGTCCGGCGACCTCGCGGTAGCCGTCGACGTTGCGGATCTGGAGGTAGGGGCCGTCGATCGCCTGGAGGTCGTTGGCGCGGGCGGCCATCAGGATCTTCATGAGGATGTAGTGGTAGGCGTCCGCCGGGTAGCCGGGCGGCTGCTCGCCCACGACCAGCGACTTCATGTTGATCGACGCCATGAAGTCGGCCGGGCCGAAGATGATCGTCTCGACGCGCTGGGAAGCCGTGGCGATCTCGTTGACGTTGTTGAGGCCCTGCGCGTTCTCGATCTGCGCCTCGATGCCGATGCGGCCGACCTCGAAGCCCATGGTCTTCTCGATCTGCGTCAGGAGCAGGTCCAGCGCGACGACCTGCTGGGCGCTCTGCACCTTCGGCAGCATGATGCAGTCGAGGTTGGGTCCGGCACCCTCGACCACCGTCACGACGTCGCGGTACGTCCACTCGGTCGTCCAGTCGTTGACCCGGACCACCCTCGTCTTGCCCGTCCAGTCGCCCTCGTTGAGGAACTTGACGATGGTGTGCCGCGCCTCGGGCTTGGCGAGCGGCGCGCACGCGTCCTCGAGGTCGAGGAAGACCTGGTCCGCCGGGAGACCCTGCGCCTTCTCGAGGAAGCGGGGGTTGCTGCCCGGGACCGCGAGACACGAGCGGCGGGGACGCAGACGGTTGACGGTCATGCGGGGACCTCCAGGGGGTCGAGCTTGTTCGCTTTCCGGATCTCGTCGACGATGCGGCCGATGATTCCGGTGATGTCGAAGTCCTTCGGGGTGAAGACCGCGGCCACGCCGGCAGCCCTGAGCTGTTCGGCGTCTCCATTCGGGATGATGCCACCGGCGATCACCGGGATGTCTGTGGCACCGGCCACACGCAGCCGTTCGAGGACGTCAGGCACCAGCTGGGCGTGCGAGCCGGAGAGGATGGACAGGCCGACGGCGTGCACGTCCTCCTCCAGCGCGGCGTCCACGATCTGCTCGGGCGTCAGCCGGATGCCCTGGTAGACCACCTCGAAGCCGGCGTCCCGCGCGCGGACGGCTATCTGCTCGGCGCCGTTGGAGTGCCCGTCCAGGCCCGGCTTGCCGACCAGGAAGCGCAGCTTGCCGACGCCCATGTCCTTCGCGGTCACATCGACCCGGCGGCGGACGTCGGCCATGGCCGAGCCCTCCTCGGCCGGGACGGCCACCGGCGCCGACGACACCCCGGTCGGGGCGCGGAACTCGCCGAAGACCTCGCGCAGCGCCCCGGCCCACTCGCCGGTGGTGACGCCGGCCCGGGCGCACTCCAGGGTGGCCTCCATGAGGTTGGCGGTGCCCTTCGCGGCCTCCTTCAACTTCTCCAGCGCCTTGCACGGGCGCGGGTGGTTGAAGGGCGGCTGGTAGCGCGTGTCGCGCCAGTTCTCCAGGGAGGCGATGACCCGGGCCTCGACCGCCGGATCGACCGTCTGGATGGCCGTGTCGAGATCCGCGGTGAGCGGGTTGGGCTCGGTCGTCTCGAAGACGTTGACGCCGATGATCTTCTCCTGCCCGGACTCGATCCGGGCCCGGCGCTCGGCGTGCGAGGAGACGAGCTGCGACTTGAGGTAGCCGGACTCGACGGCGGCCATCGCGCCGCCCATCTCCTGGATGCGCTCGATCTCCGTGAGGGACGCCTCGACCAGCTCGCCCACCTTGGCCTCGATGACCTTCGAGCCCTCGAAGATGTCCTCGTACTCCAGCAGGTCGCTCTCCAGGGCGAGCACCTGCTGGATGCGCAGCGACCACTGCTGGTCCCAGGGGCGGGGCAGGCCGAGGGCCTCGTTCCAGGCGGGCAGCTGCACGGCACGCGCGCGTGCGTCCTTGGACAGCGTCACGGCGAGCATCTCGAGGACGATCCGCTGGACGTTGTTCTCCGGCTGCGCCTCCGTCAGCCCCAGGGAGTTGACCTGGACGCCGTAGCGGAAGCGGCGCTGCTTGGCGTTCTCGATGCCGTAGCGCTCGAGGGTGATCCGGTCCCAGATGCGGCCGAAGGCGCGCATCTTGCACATCTCCTCCACGAAGCGGACGCCCGCGTTGACGAAGAAGGAGATACGGGCGACGACCTCGCCGAACTTCTCGGCCGGCACCTGTCCGGAGTCGCGGACGGCGTCCAGCACGGCGATCGCCGTGGACATCGCGTAGGCGATCTCCTGGACCGGCGTGGCCCCGGCCTCCTGCAGGTGGTAGCTGCAGATGTTGATCGGGTTCCACTTCGGGATGTGGGAGACCGTGTACGCGATCATGTCCGTGGTGAGACGCAGGCTCGGCCCCGGCGGGAACACGTGCGTGCCCCGGGACAGGTACTCCTTGACGATGTCGTTCTGGGTCGTGCCCTGGAGCAGGGTGATGTCCGCGCCCTGCTCCTCGGCGACGACCTGATAGAGCGCCAGCAGCCACATGGCGGTGGCGTTGATCGTCATCGAGGTGTTCATCTGCTCCAGGGGGATGTCCTGGAACAGCCTGCGCATGTCACCGAGATGGGCCACCGGCACGCCGACCCGGCCGACCTCGCCGCGGGCGAGGACGTGGTCGGAGTCGTAGCCGGTCTGGGTGGGCAGGTCGAACGCGACCGACAGACCCGTCTGGCCCTTGGCGAGGTTGCGCCGGTACAGCTCGTTGGACGCCTCGGCCGTGGAGTGACCGGCGTACGTGCGCATGAGCCACGGCCGGTCCTTCTGACGCTCAGTCATCTATGACCCCGGGTGTCTCAGATGTTGCGGAAGCGGTTGATGGCGTCGATGTGCTGGGCGCGCTTCTCCTCGTCGCGCACACCCAGACCCTCCTCGGGGGCCAGCGCGAGAACGCCGACCTTGCCCTGGTGGAGGTTGCGGTGCACGTCGTAGGCGGCCTGGCCGGTCTCCTCCAGCGAGTAGACCTTCGACAGCGTCGGGTGGATCTTGCCCTTCGCGATCAGCCGGTTGGCCTCCCAGGCCTCCCGGTAGTTGGCGAAGTGCGAGCCGATGATCCGCTTCAGGGACATCCACAGGTAGCGGTTGTCGTACTCGTGCATGTAGCCGGAGGTCGAGGCGCAGGTGGTGATGGTGCCGCCCTTGCGGGTGACGTAGACCGAGGCGCCGAAGGTCTCGCGACCGGGGTGCTCGAAGACGATGTCGATGTCCTCGCCGCCGGTGAACTCGCGGATGCGCTTGCCGAAGCGCTTCCACTCCTTCGGGTCCTGGGTCCGCTCGTCCTTCCAGAACTTGTAGCCCTCGGCGTTGCGGTCGATGACCGCCTCGGCGCCCATGGCCCGGCAGATGTCGGCCTTCTCGGGGGAGGAGACGACACAGATCGGGTTGGCGCCGCCGGCCAGCGCGAACTGCGTGGCGTAGCTGCCGAGTCCGCCGCTGGCGCCCCAGATCAGGACGTTGTCGCCCTGCTTCATGCCGGCGCCGTTGCGGGAGACGAGCTGCCGGTAGGCGGTGGAGTTGACGAGGCCGGGGGCCGCCGCCTCCTCCCACGACAGGTGGTCCGGCTTCGGCATCAGCTGGTTGGACTTGACCAGGGCGATCTCCGCGAGGCCGCCGAAGTTGGTCTCGAAGCCCCAGATGCGCTGCTCGGGGTCGAGCATCGTGTCGTTGTGGCCGTCCGACGACTCCAGCTCCACGGACAGACAGTGCGCGACGACCTCGTCGCCCGGCTTCCAGGCGTTGACGCCCGGGCCGGTGCGCAGGACGACGCCCGCGAGGTCGGAGCCGATGACGTGGTACGGCAGGTCGTGCCGCTTGGTGAGCTCGCTGAGCCTGCCGTAGCGCTCCAGGAAGGAGAACGTCGACACCGGCTCGAAGATCGAGGTCCACACGGAGTTGTAGTTGACCGAGGAGGCCATGACGGCCACCAGGGCCTCGCCCGGACCGAGCTCGGGCAGGGCCACCTCGTCCAGGTGGAGGGACTTGCGGGGGTCCTTGTCGCGGCTCTCGAGGCCGGCGAACATCTCCGCCTCGTCCTTGTGCACGGTGATCGCGCGGTAGGACTCGGGGAGCGGCAGAGCGGCGAAGTCGTCCGGTGTCGAGTCCGGCGACTGGATCGCGTCCAGGATCTTCTGCATGGTCACGGTGTTGCCTCCGGCGGTGAGCGCCCTGAGGGCGGGGCGCTGAGGGTTACGTCGGTTGCTGCTGAGGGTTGGGGGTGTACGTGCCGTCGGTTCGGCGGATGTGCTGTTCGGCAGCGCTTTGTGGCGCGGGAGGTTGCCTGTGACGCAGGCGTCCGGGCGCGCAAACCATGAGCTTGCGGGGACAGCCGACGTACGAAAGGTCTCTGCACGCCGGCCGCCCGGACACCTTCAACGTATGACACCGCGTGTCACCCCGCAAGGCACTGAGTGCCAGAACTTGGTCTCAGCTGAAATCTTTACGTAACAAATGAGCGATGATCGATCGAACGGGCTCTGAAATGTGCGCGAAAAGGGCCTCTGACATGCCAAAACGGCCACCCGGTGGGGTGGCCGTCGTCACAGCGTGAAAGGGGTTCCGAGGGGTGCTCAGCGCTCCTTGAGAGCCTGCTCGATGGTGCGCATGACCTCGTCCAGCGAGGCGTCGGTACGGGCGACCGTCACCAGGACCTCGCCCTGGGCGGAGACCGCCGCCGGGGCCGGCTGAGGGGCGCCGGC
This sequence comes from Streptomyces sp. NBC_00080, assembly GCF_045041255.1. Taxonomy (NCBI): domain Bacteria; kingdom Bacillati; phylum Actinomycetota; class Actinomycetes; order Kitasatosporales; family Streptomycetaceae; genus Streptomyces; species Streptomyces sp. NBC_00080. The sequence continues at coordinate 2,030,618 of NZ_CP108235.1, read as the reverse complement.
GCTGCTGCGGCCGGCTCCGATACCCGTCCCGAACGTCTTCCGCACGATCGCGAAGGCATGGTCGAGCTGGGTCTCGACGTCGCCCTGGCCGCCGGCTCTGAGCCAGCGCCGCAGCACGTGGTTGTGGGCGGTGACCACGGCGGAGGCGGCGACCTCGGCGAGCAGCGGATCGTCGTTGGCGTCGTCGTCGTGGGCGTGCTCGTCGAAGTGCCCGAGGAGGTAGCGGGTGAAGAGGCGCTCGTAGCGGGCCACCGACGCGATCTCCGCCTCGCGCAGCGTGGGCACCTCACGCGTCAGCTTGTAGCGGGCGACCGAGATCTCCGGCCGGGCCGCGTACATCTTCATGACCTCCTTGATCCCACGGCACACCGTGTCGAGCGGATGCTCGTGCGCCGGGGCCGCGTTGAGCACGGCCTCCGCCCGGATCAGGGTGTCGTCGTGGTCGGGGAAGATCGCCTCTTCCTTGGAGCGGAAGTGGCGGAAGAAGGTCCGGCGGGCGACTCCGGCCGCGGCCGCGATCTCGTCGACGGTGGTCGCCTCGTACCCCTTGGTCGCGAACAGCTCCATCGCCGCCGCCGCCAGTTCTCGGCGCATCTTGAGTCGCTGGGCCGCCGCGCGGCTGCCCGCGGCGCTCTCCGGCGCGTCGGGCGTGGCTGGTGTACGTGAGGACCTGGCGGGCTGGGGCATGACCCGAACGTACTGCATGTGCGCAGCTCGGTGCGCCTGTCCGGGGTATCCCCCGCCCTCGGCGGGCGGGGGCCCGAGGGCGGGGTCGAGCAGCCCGCCCCAGTCCTCGTCCGTGCGGAGCCGGTCGCCGATACCGTCAGCGGCGGGCATATTCGCGGAAGCCGCGGCCGGTCTTGCGGCCGAGGCAGCCCGCGGCCACCAGGTGCTCCAGGAGCGGGGCCGGGGCCAGTCCCGGGTCCCGGAACTCGCGGTGCAGCACCTTCTCGATCGCCAGGGAGACGTCGAGTCCGACGACGTCCAGCAGCTCGAAGGGGCCCATCGGGTAGCCGCCGCCCAGCTTCATCGCCGCGTCGATGTCGTCGAGGGACGCGTAGTGCTCCTGGACCATCTTGATCGCGTTGTTGAGGTACGGGAAGAGCAGCGCGTTCACGATGAAGCCCGCGCGGTCCCCGCAGTCCACCGCGTGCTTCTTGATCCGCCCGCAGACCTCGCGGACCGTCGCGTGGACGTCGTCGGCCGTCAGCACCGTACGCACGACCTCGACCAGCTTCATCGCGGGCGCCGGGTTGAAGAAGTGCATCCCGATCACGTCCTGCGGGCGCGAGGTGGCGCGGGCGCAGGCGACCACCGGCAGCGAGGAGGTCGTCGTGGCGAGGACCGCGCCGGGCTTGCAGACCTTGTCCAGGGTCGCGAACAGCTGCTGCTTGACCTCCAGGTCCTCGGCGACCGCCTCGAGCGCGAGGTCGACGTCGGCGAAGGCGTCGTAGGAGCCGGCCGGGGTGATCCGGTCCAGGATCTGCGCGGCGGCCTCGGCGGTCAGCCGGCCCTTGTCGACCGAGCGGGACAGCGACTTGCCGATCCGCGCCTTGGCGGTCTGCGCCTTCTCCTCGCTGCGGGCGGCGAGGACGACGTCGTAACCGGCCTTGGCGAAGACCTCGGCGATACCGGAGGCCATGGTGCCGGAGCCGGCGACACCGACCGAGCGGACCGGCCGGCCGGGGGCCCCGCCGTCGCCGGACAGGGGTGTCAGCGCGTCCGGGACGACCGTCGCGCTGTTCGGGGCGTCGTAGGTGTAAAAGCCGCGGCCCGACTTACGGCCGGTCAGGCCCGCCTCGCTGAGCTGCTTGAGGATCGGCGCGGGGGCGTGCAGCCGGTCGTGGGACTCGGCGTACATGGCCTCCAGGACCGTACGGGCCGTGTCCACGCCGATCAGGTCGAGCAGGGCGAGCGGGCCCATCGGCAGTCCGCAGCCCAGCCGCATCGCGGCGTCGATGTCCTCACGGGAGGCGTACCGGGCCTCGTACATCGCGGCGGCCTGGTTGAGGTAGCCGAACAGCAGGCCGTCGGCGACGAAGCCGGGGCGGTCGCCGACCGCGACCGGCTCCTTGCCGAGGTCGAGGGCGAGGTTGGTGACGGCGGTGACGGCGGTGGGCGCGGTCAGCACCGAGGAGACGACCTCGACCAGCTTCATGGCCGGCGCCGGGTTGAAGAAGTGCAGGCCCAACACCCGCTCCGGACGCGCCGAGTCGGCGGCGAGCCGGGTCACGGAGAGCGCGTTGGTGCCGGTGGCGAGGATGGTCTCGGGCCGCACCAGCCCGTCCAGCTCGCGGAAGATCTGCTGCTTGATCTCGTACGACTCCGGCGCCACCTCGATGACGAGGTCGGCGTCGGCCGCCGTGCGCAGGTCGGTGGAGACGCGGACCCGGGCCAGGATCGCGGTGCGCTCCTGCTCGGTGAGCCGGCCGCGCTGCACGGCGCGGGCGGTGGAGGCCTCCACCGCGGCGAGGGACCGCGCGGCCTGGGCCTCGCTGATGTCGATGCCGATCACCTCGCGCCCGGCCTTCGCCAGGACCTCGGTGATGCCGGTGCCCATGGTGCCGAGGCCGATGACGGCGATCGTCCGGAGCGGGGACAGAGGGGTGTCGGACAGGGGAGCGACCATCGCGGGACTCCAGAAATGAGGTGACGACTGGGAACGCCCCCGGGTGCGCCGAGCGGCCTCTGCGAGGCCCGGGCGCACCGGGTGCGGTGAAGGATTTGCGGGTGTTGCCGGGCTGACGAGCGCACACGCCCGGTGCCGTCGCCGAGGGCGCGCACACGCCCGGAGCGAACGGGAGATCCGACCGGCCCTGTCCCGAGGCCGGGTCGTACAGCGGTACAGGTGGTACCGAACCGACTTCTCGCGGCGACTGCGTCACCAGGCCACCACGAGGAGGTGAAGCGAGTGATTGACTCGCTCGTATGAGCTTAACCGGTGGGTAACGAGCGCGCCAGCCCCAGGGACTGTGACCTGTTTCGCTCGAACGTCCCCACCCGGCCGGGCGGGCCGAGTGCCCGGTTCGCGCCTCCGCGCGCAGCGCAGCCCCTACGCTCGGCACATGGACGAAGAGTTGCGATCACTCACGGAGCGCTTACGGCGCGAGTCCGGCGCGACGGCGGCCTACGAGCAGCTGGAGCGTACCGCGGACCACGACGAACTGGCGGGCGTGCTCACCGAGTCGGGGCAGCCCCTCTGGGCCCGCGAGCTGGCCGCGTTCCGGCTGGGCTGCGCCGGGGACCGGCGCGCCTTCGAGGCGCTCGTCCTGCTGCTCAACCACCGGGATCCGCCGCGCTGCGCCTCCGCCGCCCACGCGCTGGCCCGGCTCGACGATCCCCGCACCGCCCGCGCCGCGGCCGCCCTGGCCACCAACGAACTGCGTGTCGCCTACGCCCTGCACCCCGTCCGGCTGCTCGTGGAACTGCGCGCACCCGAGTCCGTACCCGCGCTGATCACGACCCTGCGGCGACGCCTGAGCCCGCACGACCCCCACCGCCGCGTCGCCCTCGCCTGCGTGGATGGACTGGGCGTCCTGGCCGACGGCCGCGCCCGACCGGTACTCAACGACGCCCTGGCCCACCCGGCACTGGCGGAGGCGGCCGTACACGCGCTGGCGCGGATTCCCAAGCAGCGCTGAGCCGCCGCCGGACCGCGGACGCCGCGTCGGACGCCGCGTCCGGCGCCCGACCCGGCGTCCGCGGTCCGCACGCACGCGGAATCCGGGCGCGCTCAGGCATGACGGCCTGTCGTCCATTAGTTCGAGATTCGAATATCTTCGCGATGGGAAGATCGCCTTCCGCCGGACTGCAGAGGGGTGGCGCGCCCGTCGGGCTGCTGCCGAAGTGACCGCGGACGAGCCGGATCAGTCCGGCTGTGGAGGGTATAGGCCGTGACCAGCACACAACTGCCTGACGAGATATCAGTCCTGAGATCGCCGCAAGATCCGACCAAGACATTCGGGCAGTTCCTGGAAGACAAGTGGTCGGCGGTCTGCGGGGGTCTGGGAACAGACCGGTGGGAGACGGAGAGTGTGCTCCAGGACCTGCGGGAGGCACTCCACCCGTGGGGCGAGCGGCCCATGGGAACGCGATGCGATCCGCCTTCGTTCGTCTCGGCCGACGGTTTCCCCGCCGAACTCTCCATCAGTTGGAAGGCCGGCCGGCCCGAGGTCCGCATCCTGTTCGAGTCGCTCGGCTCCGACGGCACCCCGCTCGGGTGCCAGGAGGCCGGCCGCGAGCTGACGCGAAGACTCGCCGGGCGACCCGGGACGGACATCGCGCGATACCTGGATGTCGAGGACCTGTTCCTCACGTCCGCCCCCGATCGCTACCGGGCCACCATCTGGCACTCCATGGCCTGGCAGCCGGGGGAGCGGCCCCACTACAAGGTCTACCTCAACCCGCAGGCGCACGGCCTGGACCGCGCGTACGACGTCATGACGCAAGCCATGCACCGGCTGGGCCTGGCGGACGCCTGGGAACCGGTGGCGCGGCGCGGCGAGGAACTGGCCCGTCGGGGGCACGAGTTGGAGCTCATGGCCCTCGATCTGGACGGCGGGGGCACCTCCCGGGTGAAGGTCTACTTCCGGCACCTCCCCATGCCGATGGACGAGCTGGACACCGTGGCGGCCTTGGCGCACCGCCACGACCCGGCCCGGGTGGCCCGGGCGCGCACCGTGATCTACGGGCGGGACGGCGGCGTCGTGAGCAACGAGCCGATGACCTGCCTGGCCTTCCGGGAGGGCGTGCCCGGCCCCGAGGAGGCCAACGTCTACCTGCGGCTGCCGAACAACACCCGCACCGACGCGGAGGCGGCCGTACGCATCGCCCGGCTCATGGAGCTGGAGGGGATCGACCCGCGTCCGCACGCCGAGGTTCTGCGGCGGTTGACGGCGGAGCTGCCGGAGGGCGCCGGGCAGTTGCAGGAGTTGTGCAGCTACCGGACGATCTCGCAGGACCTGCCCGCGGACATCGGTCTGTACCTGCGGTTCCACACGTACGCCGACCCCGCGATCTGACCCGGAACCACGGATGACGGCCCCTCCACAGCCGCTCCGGCACCCGCGTGCGGGCTCCGCCGGCGGGGCCGGTCGGCGGGGTCAGTCGCCCACCACCGCGAACGCCTCGATCTCCATCAGGAAGTCCGGGTGGACCAGGGCGGCGACCTGGACGGCCGAGGCGGCGGGGAGGCGGTCGTCGGGTATGTGGGCGGCGCGGGCCGCGCGGATCGCCGGCATGTGGGCCATGTCCGTGACGAAATAGGTGAGTTTGACGACGTGGTCGAAGCCCGCGCCGGCCGCGGCGAGGCAGCGGCGCAGGTTCTCGAAGACCTGGCGGGCCTGGGCCTGCGGGTCGCCCTCGCCGACCAGTCTGCGGTGTTCGTCGAGCGGGAGCTGACCGGCGACGGCCACGAAACGGCCGGTGCCCATGACGACGTGCGAGTACTGGGCCGCGGCGGCGACTCCGTCGGGGGCGGGAATCCTGGTCGGTTCGCTCATGCGTCCATGGTGGACCACGGGTCCGACAACACCCCCGACGGGTCGGTGATCACCGCTCAGCCACGGAACCCCAGCAGCCCGTGCAGCGTCGAGCCGTGGGCGGCGGGTGAGGCGGCCTTCGAGGCCGACGGCTTCGGGTCGGGCTGCGCCTTGCACACCGCGTCGACCCCGCCGGTCCCGCGCGGCACCGTGCCGTCGGCCAGGTACGCCGCCAGGTGCTTGTCCAGGCAGGTGTTCCCGCTCAGCGTGATGCCGTGGTTCTGGCCGCCCTCCTCGACGACGAGGCTCGAACCGCGCAGCAGCGCGTGGACCGTCGCGCCGCCCTCGTACGGGGTGGCCGCGTCGTTCGTCGCCTGGAACAGCAGGGCCGGCGGCAGCTCGCCGTTGGTGAGGTTCACCGGCCCCACGGACCCGGTCGGCCAGAACGCGCACGGCGCGTTGTACCAGGCGTTGTTCCAGGTCATGAAGGGCGCCTTCGCGTACACCGACCAGTTGTCCGTGCGCCACTCGTCCCAGTCGCGCGGCCAGAAGGCGTCCCGGCACTGCACCGAGGTGTAGACGCTGTAGCCGTTGTCCCCGGCGGCGTCGACGGCGGCGAAGTTCTCGTACGCCTCGACCAGCGGGGCGGCGTCCTTGCGGTTCACGTACGCCGCGAACGCCTCGGCGAGATGCGGCCAGTAGCCGTTGTAGTAGCCGCCGGGCAGGAAGGTGTCCTCCAGCTCCGAGGCGCCCACCCTGCCGTCGGCAGGCTTGCCCGCGAGGGCCGCCCGCATCCCGTACCACTTGGTCTCGACCTGCTCCGGGTCGGAGCCGAGCCTGTACGTCTTGTCGTTCCTGGCGATCCAGGCCATCAGGGCGCGGTGCCGGTCGTTGAAGGCCAGATCCTGGGTGAGGTTGTCCTCGTACCAGACGCCCGTGGGGTCGACGATCGAGTCCAGGACCAGGCGCCGTACCCGCTGCGGGTAGAGCTTGGCGTACACCGCGCCGAGGTAGGTGCCGTACGAGTAGCCGAAGTAGTTCAGCCGCCGCGCACCGACCGCGGCACGGATCGCGTCCATGTCCCGCACGGCACTGACCGTGTCGATGTACGGCAGCACGCGCGCGTACTTCTTCGCGCAGGCCGTCGCGAAGGATCGCGCGCGGGCGACGTTGGCCTCCTCGATCGCCTCGGTGCTCGGCACGGAGTCCGGGCGCACGGTCGCGAAGTGGCCGGGCGCGCAGTCCAGCGCGGGCGTGCTCTTGCCCACCCCGCGCGGGTCGAAGCCGATGACGTCGTACTGGGCCGCGACCGCCTTCGGCAGCGCCGACGCGACGAAACCGGCGAGGCTCAGCCCCCGGCCGCCGGGGCCACCGGGGTTGACCAGGAGCGGGCCCTGGTACGTCTTCGCTGTGTGCGGGACGCGGGAGAGCGCCAGCGTGATCCGCTCCCCGCTCGGCTGCGCGTGGTCGAGCGGCACCTTCAGGGACGCGCACTGGAGCGTCGGCTGCCCGGTGGTGCCGCAGTTCTTCCAGGAGAGCGCCGCCGCGCGGGCGGGCTCCGTGGAGGGTGAAGGGGTCGCGGCGGCGGGCACGGCGGTGACCGTCCCGGCCACGACGACGGCGGCAGCGCACAGCACGGCTGCGCGTTGGTTCATGGAGTGCTCCAGAGGCGACGAAGGGGCCGGAGGTGGTCGGACCGCAGGTCACGGCCCTTGCCGCATCGTCCCGAAAAGAGCGTCCGTCAGAACCTGTTCCGCCGTTGATTGACCCGATCGGGTCGCCGGATGCGCTCGAACGCGCACAGATCAACGCGCCGGCGCGCTCGGATCAGCGCGCTCGGAAGAAGTGCGCTCAGATCAGCGAGAGCTGGGTCGGCCCGGAGCCGGTCGGCTCCTCCTGCGGCTCGGGCCGCGGGATCCGGCGGGGCATCCCCGCGCGCGTGGGGCCGATCCCGTACTCCTCGGCCAGCTCGTGGACCTGACGGGTGATCCGCCGCTGGTACCACTTCGGGGCGTAGGCGCCGTCCGCGTACAGCCGCTCGTACCGGCGCACCAGGTACGGGTGGTGCTGCCCGAGCCAGGCCATGAACCACTCGCGGGCGCCGGGGCGCAGATGCAGCGCGAGCGGGGTGACCGAGGTGGCCCCGGCGGCCGCGATCGCCCGCACGGTGGCGCGCAGCTGGGCCGGCTCGTCACCGAGGAACGGGATCACCGGCGCCATCAGCACTCCGCAGCCGATCCCGTGGTCGGTGAGGGTCCTGACGACGTCCAGGCGCCGCTGGGGAGCGGGCGTGCCCGGTTCCACGGTGCGCCACAGGTCGGTGTCGGTGAAGCCGACGGAGACCGAGACGCCGACGTCGGTCACCTCGGCGGACTGCCGCAGCAGGTCGAGGTCGCGCAGGATCAGGGTGCCCTTGGTCAGGATCGAGAAGGGGTTCGCCCGGTCGCGCAGGGCGGACAGGATGCCCGGCATCAGCCGGTAGCGGCCCTCCGCGCGCTGGTAGCAGTCGACGTTCGTGCCCATCGCGACGTGCTCCCCGTGCCAGCGGGGCGAGGCCAGCTGGCGCCGCAGCAGCTCCGGCGCGTTCACCTTGACGACGATCTGGGTGTCGAAGCCGGTCCCGGTGTCGAGGTCGAGATAGCTGTGCGTCTTGCGGGCGAAGCAGTACACACACGCGTGCGTGCAGCCCCGGTAGGGGTTCACCGTCCACTCGAACGGCATCCGGGAGGCCCCCGGCACCCGGTTGAGGATCGAGCGGGCCCGGATCTCGTGGAACGTGATGCCGGCGAACTCGGGCGTGTCGAACGTCCTGGTCGTGACCGCGTCCGCACCGAACAGCGCGGCATCGGCCGGCCGGTCGTGGCGGGTCTCCACGGTGAGGTTGTCCCAGCGCATGACGCCTCCTCGGTAGCACTGGCCCCACAATAGAACATGTGTTCCCATGATCGTGCGAGGAACCTTTCGGGAACCGATTTCGATCGCCCCGCGATCGCTTCCGGGACCCCGATTTGGGCGGCCGTGGACCGGGGTGGTTGGCTTGCCCCGAACCTGAGGAACCCCGAACAACCCTGAGCAACACAGACGTGGAGGAACCCCATGGCGCAGGTCGAGGCCACCACCGAGCGGGTCGTCGCCGCGGATCCGGAGAAGGTGTTCGACACCATCGCCGACTACAGCGGCGCGCGCGGGAAGCTGCTGCCCGAGCACTTCAGCGAGTACGAGGTGCGCGAGGGCGGCGACGGCGAGGGCACCCTCGTCCACTGGAAGCTCCAGGCCACCAGCAAGCGCGTTCGTGACTGCCTCCTGGAGGTCGCCGAGCCGACCGACGGCGAGCTCGTCGAGAAGGACCGCAACTCCTCGATGGTCACCGTCTGGCGCGTCACCCCGGCGGGCGAGGGCAAGTCCCGCGTCGTCGTGACCAGCACCTGGAACGGCGCCGGCGGCATCGGCGGCTTCTTCGAGAGGACGTTCGCGCCCAAGGGCCTCAACCGGATCTACGACCTGATTCTCGCCAACCTCGCCACCGAGGTCGAGAAGTAGATCAACACCCTTGCGCTCCGCGCGCGTTGCCTCCCTTCACCGGTTCGGGTGGATCTCACTTGTGACCGGGATGGCGCCGTAACTCGTCGCGCTTGCTCGTAGTTGTCGCTTTACGCGGGAATTGCGTGGCAGGCGCGACGAGGGGAGCGGCACATGGGCGGGACCACGCTGGCACAGGACGAGCCGGTCACGGCACCTGCCGCGAAGGACCGGCCACCGGTGCCGGCCGGCCCGCCGGAACCCGGCCGGCGCCGGGTGCGGCTGATCTTCTTCTCCTTGATGCTCGCCCTGCTCCTCGCGGCCCTGGAGCAGATGATCGTCGCCACCGCCCTGCCGAAGATCGTCGGCGAACTGCACGGCCTGGACCGGATGTCCTGGGCGATCACCGCCTACCTGCTCACCGCCACCGTCGGACTGCCGGTCTACGGCAAACTCGGCGACCTCCTCGGCCGCAAGGGCGTCTTCCAGTTCGCGATCGTGGTCTTCGTCATCGGCTCCGCGCTCGCCGGGCGGGCACAGACCATGGACCAGCTCATCGCCTTCCGCGCGGTCCAGGGCGTCGGCGCCGGCGGACTCATGATCGGCGTGCAGGCGATCATCGCGGACATCGTGCCGCCCCGGCAGCGCGGCCGGTTCATGGGCCTCATCGGCGCCGCCTTCGGCCTCGCCTCGGTCGCCGGACCGCTGCTCGGCGGCTACTTCACGGACCACCTCTCCTGGCGCTGGTGCTTCTACTTCAACGTCCCCTTCGGCCTCCTCACCCTCGCCGTGGTCACCGTCGTGCTGAAGCTGCCGAAGCCGACGGCGAAGCCCCGATTCGACGTCCTCGGCGCCCTGTTGCTCGCCGCCGCCTCCACCTGCCTGGTCCTGCTCACCAGTTGGGGCGGCACCCGGCACGCCTGGGACTCGGGCGTCATCCTCGGCCTCGGCGCGGGCGCGGCCGCCGCGGCCGTCCTGTTCCTCGCCGTGGAGCGCGCCGCCGCAGAACCCCTCATCCCGCTGCGGCTGTTCAGGGACGCCGTCTTCAACGTCACCGCACTGGTCGGCCTGGTGATCGGCGTCGCGTTGTTCGGCGCCGCGAGCTATCTGCCGACCTTCCTGCAGATGGTCGACGGGGCCACCGCCACCGAGTCGGGGCTGCTGATGCTGCCCATGATGGGCGGCATCGTGGGCGCATCGGTCCTCTCCGGGCAGCTCATCACGCACACCGGCCACTACAAGATCTATCCCGCCCTCGGCAGCGCCCTCGCCGCCCTCGGCATGTGGCTGCTGTCCCGGCTGGAGGTCGACACACCCCGGCTCCAGTACAGCCTCTGGATGGCCGTCCTCGGCACCGGCATCGGGCTGGTGATGCCCGTGCTCGTCCTCGCCGTGCAGAACTCCGTGCGCCCCGCCGACCTCGGCACCGCCACCAGCGCCAACACCTACTTCCGGCAGATCGGCGGCAGTGTCGGCGCGGCGATCTTCGGCACGCTCTTCGCCGACCGGCTCACCGACGCCCTGCGCGCCCGTCTGCCCGTCCGCACCGGCGGGGGCCTCCCCGACCCCGAGTCCCTCACCCCGCAGCTCGTCCACGCCCTGCCGCCGGAGCTGCGCGACGCCTACATCCGCGCCTACGCCGACGCCATGCCGAGGATCTTCCTCTACCTCGTGCCGGTGCTGCTCCTCGGCCTGCTCGTCGCCTTCTTCCTCGAGGAGAAACCACTGGTGGCCCACCACGCCGGCGCGACGGAACACGCGCCCGGGAACACGGCGGTCCCGCAGGCCCCCGCACTCGACGCGCCGCACACCGCCGGCGTCCCCGTCCGCGGCGCGGTGCGGCACCCCGACGGGACCGCGGTGCCCGGCGCGGCGCTCACGCTCATCGACGTGACCGGGCTGCAGATCGGCCGGGACGCCGGCGGCGAGGACGGCCGGTTCGTGCTGGCCGCGCCCGGCTCCGGGCCGTACGTCCTGATCGCGGCCGCCGGCGGCCACCAGCCGCGAGCCGTCTCCGTCACCGTCGGCGAGCGCCCCGTCGAACTGGACGTCGTCCTCGGCGGCGCCGGACGCCTCGCCGGGAGCGTGGTCACCGCCGACGGCTCCCCGGTGCGGGAGGCCACCGTCACCCTCACCGACGTGCACGGCGAGGTCGTCGCGAGCACCCGCAGCGGCTGCGGGGGCGGCTATGTCCTCACCGAACTCGTCGCCGGGGAGTACACCCTTGTCGCCGGCGCGCCCGCCTTCCGTCCGGCCGCTGTTCCGGTCAGCGTCCAGGCCGCCAGGGAGACCCGCCAGGACGTCGAACTCGCCGGCGGCTCCCTGCTGCGCGGCACCGTCCGGGCCACCGGCGGGCGGCCCGTCGAGGACGCGCGCGTGACCCTCCTGGACGCGGCGGGCAATGTCGTGGACACCCTCACCACGGGGCCCGACGGCGCCTTCCGCTTCGTCGACCAGTCCTGCGGCGAGTACACCGTCGTCGCCGCCGGCTACCCGCCGGTCGCCACCGTCCTGCGAGTGGCGGGCGGCGGACGCACGGAACGCGACCTCCGGCTCGGCCACGAGGACTGATCCCGTCGCCGGGGTATGCCGGGACGGGCGGCGTACCCCGGCGCGCCCGGCTGAAACCAATTCCAGGATTGCCGCACATGCCGACGGACGTGCGCCGTACGGTGGTGACGGCGGGACAGATCTTGCACAGCTCTGGGGAGAGAGGGCCTGGGCCATGGACCGTGGCACCGAGAGGGGCGTACCTCCCAGCCGCGGAGCCGGGAGCGACGCGGCCGACCCGGCCGGCGAAGCGAGCTGGTGGTCCCCCCGCCCCGAGGGCGGGGGAGAGTCCGCCGACGCCGGGCGCGTTCCCCTGGCCGTGGTCGTGGTGGACCGCGAGGGACTCGTCTCCCACTGGAGCACCGGCGCACGCCGGCTCTTCGGCGTCGTCAAGGAGGAGGCGATCGGCCGGCCCGCGATCGACCTGCTCCCCGTCTCCGGGGCGCTCCCCGAGCCGGACGACGATCTACCGGGCGGCGGGTACGACGGCTACGCGGACTACGCGGCCTACGACGGACTCGGGCCCGGCCTCGACTCCTCCCTCGACCGGGGCCTCGGCTACCCGGCCGCCGGACGGGCCCGGCTGACCGTGCCCGGGAGGGACCGCGACGGTGGTCGGGCCGACGTGCTGTGGTGGGCGTACCCGCTGGTCGGGCCGGGCACGGAACGGCTGCTGGTACTGGCTGCGGACGCGGCCGCCCTGCACCAGGACGACCCGGCGGACCCTCTGGCCGTCGAACGCATCGCGCCCGCCTTCGCCCTGCACACCGACTTCCCCGGCGCCGCGGAACTGGCCCGGCGGCTGCCCGAGATCCTGCCCAGCATGAGCGTCGGCGAAAGCGCCCGCATCGTCGCGCAGATCCTCGAACTCGGCTATCCGGTCCTGGAGTTCAGTCAGAACGACCGGGTGCCCGTGACTCCCGACTGGGGCGTGGCCCGGCGCGTCGAGCGCAGAGCGCGCCGCGAGCGGGCCGCCCGCGTCGCCGCCGAAGGGATGCCCGTACCGCAGGAGCTCGCCGACGAGGGCGAGGACCTCGAATACGTCGCCGTCCGTGAGCGGCTGGAGTTCCTCAACGAGGTCAGCGGGAAGATCGGCACCTCCCTCGACCTCTCCCGCACCATCCTCGAGGTCAGCAGAGCCGTCGTCCCGCGCTTCACCGACGTCGCCGGCACCTATCTGCGCGAACAGGTCGTCGCCGGGGAGGGGTTCCCCGACGGCGTGCCGGACACGACCACCATGTGGCACCGGGTCGCCGTCGAGCACACCGACGAACCCGGCCGCTGGGACGACGTCGTACCCGTCGGCGAGGCCATGCCGTTCCCCGCGCACACCCCGTTCTTCCAGTGCATGACGACCGGACAGCCCGTCCTGGTGCCGCGCATCAGCGAGCAGATGGGCCACGCCATCGCCTCGCAGTTCGAGAAGCGCGACATCCGGCCCCTGATCACCGGCCGTTCCATGCTGGTCGTCCCGCTCAAGGCACGGAACGTCGTCCTCGGCTTCATGATCCTCCTGCGCCACCCGGAGCGTGCCCTCTTCAACGACATGGACCGGGTCACGGGCGCCGAACTCGCCGCCCGTGCGGGCCTCGTGCTCGACAACGCGCGCATGTACACCTACCAGGAGAGCGTCGCCGAGACCCTCCAGGACAGCATGCTGCCGCACATCCCGCCGCGGATGGCGGGCTGTGACATCGCCACCCGCTACCTGCCGGGTACGCTGCTCGGCCGGGTCGGCGGCGACTGGTTCGACTCGGTGAAGCTGCCCGGCGCGCGCACCGCCCTCGTCGTCGGCGACGTCATGGGGCACGGGCTCAACTCGGCCGCGATGATGGGACAGTTGCGGACCGCCGTGCAGACCATGGCCGCCCTCGACCTGCCACCCGCCCAACTCCTGCGCAACCTGGACGACTTGGCGCAACGGCTCGGCGACACCTACCTCGCGACCTGTCTGTACGCCGTCTACGACCCGATCGAGGGCGAGCTGCACCTCGCCAACGCGGGCCACATCCCACCCGTGCTGGTGCGTGCCGCCGACGGCCGCAGCGAACTCCTCGACCTGCCCACCGGCGCGCCCATCGGGGTCGGCGGGGTGCCCTTCGAGTCGGTCCGCGTGCGCGTGCAGCCGGGTGACCGGCTGGTGATGTGCACCGACGGGCTGGTGGAGGTGCGCGGCGAGGACATCGGCGTAGGGCTCGCGACCCTCTGCGAGTCCGCCGCCCACCCGGCCGCCTCGATGGACGACGCCTGCGACACCATCATCCGCGCCCTCAACACCCGCGGCGGCCGCAAGGACGACGTGGCCCTGCTCCTGGCCCGCCTCAACGGCATCGGACCGGACGACGTCGCCGAGTGGCGGTTCCCCCTCGACCCGGCGCAGGTCGGCCGGGCCCGCGCGGTGGTCCGCGAACAGCTGCACGACTGGGGCCTGGCGAAGTCCGCCGACGCCGCCGCGCTCATGGTGAGCGAGCTGGTCACCAACGCCGTACGGCACGCCCGCCGGAGCCCCGTGGCGCTGCGCCTCGTCCGCGGCGACACACTGCTGTGCGAGGTCGAGGACGACGACCACGAACTGCCGACCCTGCTGAGCGCCGGGCCCGGTGACGAGGCCGGGCGGGGCCTGCGCGTGGTCAGCGTGCTGGCCCGCGAGTGGGGCACCAGCCGTACGGGAGCGGGGAAGTCCGTGTGGTTCGAGCTGACGCTGCCGCGCCGCCCCGCGGGGCGCTGAGCACGACCGGCCGGGACGCGCCGGACGGTGGACGGAGCTCGAAAGCGGCGTGAAGGAATGGGCAGCACGCTTGTCGCGCCGACCGGGGAGCGATAGACCGTACTCGCCCGTCACCTGCGGCGGATCGGCCTTTGCATTCTGGGGAGTTGTGCATGAGCGTGACGAGTCGGTACCGGGAGGCATGGGAGGGCTTCTGGCGCGAGGCCCCGGAGGAACCGGGCAGTGTCCTCTGGGACGCCGACCCCAAGGTGACCGCCGCCCTCCATCTGGCCCTCTTCGAGCCTCATCTCGCCGATCCCGGACTGGCGTTGGTGGACCTCGGCTGCGGAAACGGCACCCAGACCCGGTACTTCGCCGACCGCTTTCCGCACGTCGTCGGCGCCGACCTGTCCGCCGCGGCCCTCGACCACGCCCGGCGTGCCGACCCCGCCGGACAGGCCACGTACCGGCTGCTGGACGCGGCCGAGAAGGGCGCGGCCGAGACACTGCACGCCGAACTCGGCGACACCAACGTCTATATGAGGGGCGTCCTGCACCAATGCGAGCCCGACGACCGGCAGCCGCTGGTGGACGGGATCGCCGCGCTGCTGGGGGAGCGCGGCCGGGTCTTCCTCGTCGAACTGTCGGAGGCCGCCCGCCCGGTCCTCGGCGGACTGGCGCAGAGCCCGGACGGCCCGCCGCCGAAGCTCGCGCCGATCTTCCGGCACGGCATCGCCCCGGGCGAAGTGGCCGACGACGCGGTGCCCGGGTATCTGCGCACCGCCGGCCTCACGGTGCTGGCCTCCGGTGAACTTCCCCTCGTGACCACCGAGTTCGCGCCCGACGGCACTCGGATCGAGCTGCCGTCGAAGTGGCAGGTGGCCGCCCGCACCGAGTGACCGCCATCACATCAAAAGCGGTCCTCGCGGCTGTCACACGTGCGCCGCGCACCGTGTCAGGGGTCCAGGAACGCACGGAAACCCCCTGAGGAGCTGCTGAGATGTTCACTGACCACTCCACCGCCTACGTCGTCGTCACCGTTGTCGGAGCCGTCATGGCGGGCTTCTCGGCCGCCTCGATCTTCCTCGGCGCCGAGTGGACGGTGAAGCCGCTGGCCGACTACGGAGTGCCGCGTTCGTGGTGGCCGTGGCTCGGCGCGGCCAAGGCCGCGGGCGCGGCCGGTCTGCTGGCCGGGCTGTTCGTGCCCGTGGTCGGTGTGCTCGCCGCGACCGGACTGATCCTTTACTTCCTCGGCGCCGCCGGCACCGTGCTGCGGGCCCGCTGGTTCGCGCACCTGCCGTTCCCGCTGGTCTACGCGGCACCGGCGGTGGCCTCGCTGGTGCTGGCGTTCTGAGAACGGGCGAGGGACAGGTGGGGGGCCGACCGGGAACTCCGGTCGGCCCCCCACCCGTTCGTCAGTCCTCGGCGCTCCGGGGCGCGGTGTCGACGGGGCCGGCGCCCACCGCTTCGGCGCCCACGGCGTCGAGCACCGCCACCTCGATGTCGTCCAGCCGCTCCCGATCCGCCACCACGTCGATCCTGGTGATGGCTCCCTCCGCGAGCGTGAACAGCATGACCAGCCGCAGCCTGCCGTGCGGCGCCATCGCGAGGCCGACCCGGCCGTCCAGCAGGGCCAGGCCGGTGAACCGGGCCCGGCCGGTCGCCGCCATCGCGCCCTCGGCCACGGGGCGGGCGCCGCTGACGGTGACGGGCTCCGGCGTCGGGACGACGAAGCGGTCGGCGGTGAGGACCACGTCCGGGTGCAGCAGGGCGAGCAGCGCCTCGAAGTCGCCACCCCTCGTCGCGGCCAGGAACGCGTCGGCGACCCGGCGTTGCCGGGCCCGGTCGGCGACGGCCGCGGGAGCGCCGCCCCGGACGCGGCGGCGGGCCCGGCTGGCCAGTTGCCGTGTCGTGGCCGGAGTCCGCTCGATCATCGGGGCGATGGTGTCGAACGGCACGGCGAACAGGTCGTGCAGCACGAACGCCAGCCGCTCGGCCGGGGCGAGCGTGTCCAGCACGACCAGCAGCGCCACCCCGACCGAGTCGGCGAGCAGCGCCTCCTCCTCGGGGTCACCGCCCTGCGCCGTCCCGGCGGCGGGCTCGCTCACCCGGGCGTCCAACGGCACCTCGGGGTGTGTCCTTCGGGAGCGGAGCATGTTCAGGCACACCCGGCCCACGACCGTGGTGAGCCACCCGCTGAGGTTGTCCACATCGCCGACGTCCGCCCGGGCCGCCCTGAGCCAGGTCTCCTGAACGGCGTCCTCCGCCTCGCCGAGCGAGCCGAGCATGCGGTAGGCGACGGCACGCAGATGAGGCCGGTCGGCCTCGAAGCGCTCCGGTGGCAGGGCGGTGTGCGTGGTCATGGCAGGGTCCCCGTTCGTGTCACTGCGGTGCGGGTGTGCGTGCCCAGATCACCACACGCGCGGGGCCGGCCGCATCGGAGTCTCCTGGAACGAAGGGGCGCCCGCACCGGCACGGGCACGGCTCGGGCACGGGGCCGAGCGCGGGGAGGGCGGCGGCCGGAGGCGGTGGTCGCCGTGGGGAAGCTCCCGTGCGAGGGGCGTCGCTGCCCGGCAATCCGAGGGGCGGCCCGATAGGCTCGGGATTCCTTGAGAGGACGGGGGCCGGACGTGAAGATCCTCATCAGCGCCGACATGGAGGGCGCCACGGGCGTCACCTGGCCGGCCGACGTACTGCCCGGGGCGCCGGAGTGGGAGCGATGCCGGTCGATGTTCACCTCGGACGTCAACGCAGCCGTGCTCGGCTTCTTCGACGGCGGAGCGGACGAGGTCCTGATCAACGAGGCCCATTCGACCATGCGCAACCTGCTCCTCGAACAGCTCGACGACCGTGCGGAGATGCTCACCGGCCGGCACAAGTCCCTCTCCATGGTGGAGGGCGTCCAGCACGGGGACGTCGACGGCATCGCCTTCGTCGGCTACCACGCGGGCGCCGGGATGGAGGGCGTCCTCGCCCACACCTACCTGGCCAACTCCCTCACCGGTGTCTGGCTGAACGACGTACGGGCCAGCGAGGGGCTGCTCAACGCGCACGTGGTCGCGGAGTACGGGGTCCCGGTCGTCCTCGTCACCGGTGACGACGTGGCCTGCGAGGACGCGCTCGGGTACGCGCCCGAGGCGTTGAAGGTCGCGGTCAAGGACCATGTCTCCCGGTACGCGGCCGTGTGCCGTACCCCGGCCCGCACGGCCGCCGACATCCGGGCGGCGGCGAAGGAGGCGAGTGGGCTGGCCATCCGTCAGGAACCGTTGAGCGGTGGGCCGTTCACGGTCGCCGTGGAGTTCGACGCCGAGCATCTCGCGATGGCGGCCACCGTCGTGCCCGGCGTCGCCCGCGCGGGCGAGCGGAAGATCGCGTACACCAGCGGCACCATGTACGAGGGCATCCGCACCTTCAAGGCGGTCACCACGATCGTCTCGGCCGCGATCGAGGAGCAGTATGGCTGAGGAGCGACGCCCGGGGCACGGGCGGGAGCGGTGGCAGGGGCCGGGGCGAAGGCAGAGGCGGGAGTGGCATGGCTGACGCGCAGGCGGGGGACGAGGTCGTCCGGTTCACCTCGGATCTCATCCGCATCGACACCACCAATCGCGGCGGCGGCGACTGCCGGGAACGGCCCGCCGCCGAGTACGCCGCCGCTCTGCTCGCCGAGGCGGGCATCGAGCCGGCACTCCTCGAACGCACCCCGGGGCGGACCAACGTCGTGGGGCGGATCGAGGGCACCGACCCGGCCGCGGACGCGCTGCTCGTCCACGGTCACCTGGACGTGGTGCCCGCGCAGGCCGCCGACTGGAGCGTCCACCCCTTCTCCGGGGAGGTGCGCGACGGGGTCGTGTGGGGGCGCGGCGCCGTCGACATGAAGAACATGGACGCGATGATCCTGGCAGTGCTGCGGTCCTGGGCCCGGCAGGGCGTCCGGCCCCGGCGCGACCTCGTCGTCGCCTTCACCGCCGACGAGGAGGCCAGTGCCGAGGACGGCTCCGGGTTCCTCGCCGACCGGCATCCGGGACTCTTCGAGGGCTGCACCGAGGCCATCGGCGAATCCGGCGCGTTCACCTTCCACGACGGCTCCGGGCGCGAGATCTACCCCATCGCGGCGGGTGAGCGCGGCACCGGCTGGCTGAAGCTCACCGCCCGCGGGCGCGCCGGACACGGTTCGAAGGTCAACCGGGAGAACGCGGTGACCCGACTGGCCGCCGCCGTCACCCGCATCGGCGAGCACGAGTGGCCCCTGCGGCTCACCCCGACCGTCCGTGCCGCTCTCACCGAACTCGCCGCGCTGTACGGCGTCGACGCCGACCTCCATGACGTGGACGGTCTGCTGGCGAAGCTCGGACCGGCGGCCGCCCTGGTGGAGGCCACCGTCCGCAACAGCGCCAACCCGACCATGCTGGGCGCCGGTTACAAGGTCAACGTGATCCCCGGGGAGGCCGTCGCCTACGTCGACGGCCGCTATCTCCCGGGCGGCGAGGACGAGTTCCGCGCGACGCTCGACCGCCTCACCGGGCCGGACGTCGACTGGGAGTTCCACCATCGCGAAGTCGCCCTCCAGGCACCTGTGGACGCCCCCCTCTACGCCCGTATGCGGGCCGCCGTCGAGGAGTTCGCGCCCGAGGGGCACGTGGTGCCGTACTGCATGTCCGGGGGTACGGACGCCAAGCAGTTCTCGCGGCTCGGCATCACCGGCTACGGCTTCGCACCGCTGAAGCTCCCGGAGGGCTTCGACTACCAGGCCCTCTTCCACGGTGTCGACGAACGGGTCCCGGTGGAGGCGCTGCACTTCGGCGTCCGGGTACTCGACCGGTTCCTGCGAACGGCCTAGGCGAACGGGGAGAATGTGCAGGTCCTGCCGTACGGTTCCTGGCCCTCGCCCATCGACGCGACCCTCGCGGCCACGCACGACGGGCGCCCCGAGTACGTGGGCTTCGTCGGCGACGAGGTGTGGTGGACCGCGCCCCGGCCGGCCGAGCACGGTCGACGCACCCTCGTCCGGCGTCGGCCCGACGGCACGGAGGAGTCCGTCCTGCCCGCCCCCTGGAACGTCCGCAGCCGCGTCGTGGAGTACGGGGGACAGCCGTGGGCCGGTGCCGTGCACGACGGGCGGCTCCTCGTGGTGTTCGTGCACTTCGCCGACCAGCGGCTGTACGTGTACGAGCCCGGGGGCGACGGGCCCCGGTCCGAGTCCGGGACCGCGTCGGGTGGTGGGCCACGCCCGCTCACTCCCGTCTCGTCCGTAGGCGGCGGACTGCGCTGGGTGGAGCCGCAGTTGCTGTTGGAGCGGGGCGAAGTGTGGTGCGTGCTGGAGGAGTTCACGGGTGAGGGGCCGACCGACGTGCGCCGGCTGCTGGCCGCGGTGCCGCTGGACGGGTCGGCCGTCGACGATCGCGCCGCCGTGCGCGAACTCACCGACGACCGCCGCCGGTTCGTCACCGGGGCCCGTCTGTCGTCCGACGGCCGCCGGGCCGCCTGGCTGGCCTGGGACCATCCCCTGATGCCGTGGGAGGGCACGGAGGTGGTCGTCGCCGACGTCACGGGTGACGGCACCCTGAGCGGCGCCCGGGTGGTGGCCGGCGGACCGGGGGAGTCGATCGCCCAGGTCGACTGGATGCCGTCGACGGGATACGGGCGACAGCTGGTCGATGACGGTCCGGTGGACGACGGTCGACCGTCCACGGCTGACGGGCGACCGTCCACAGGAGACTGTCTGCTGTATACAAGCGACCGCAGTGGCTGGTGGAACCTGTACCGCGACCACCAGCTCGTCTGCCCCCGCGAGGAGGAGTTCGGCGGAGCCCTGTGGAAGCTCGGGCAGCGCTGGTTCGCGCCGCTGGAGAGCGGGCTCGTCGCGGTCGTGCACGGCCGCGGGTCCACTGTGCTCGGGATCCTCGACCCGGAGACCGGGGAGCTCGTCGACGCGGCCGGACCGTGGACGGAGTTCGCGCCCACCCTCGCGGTGCAGGGGGAACGCGTCGTCGGCGTCGCGGCCAGCCCGCGCAGCGCGTACGAGGTGGTGGAGCTGGACGCCAGGACCGGCCGGGCCCGGGTGGTCGGAGCCGCGCACGACGACGCGGTGGACCCTGCCTACTACCCCGAGCCCCGGATCCGTACGTTCACCGGCCCCGACGGTCGTGACATCCACGCGCACGTCTATCCGCCCCACCACCCCGGACAGGTCGCGCCCGGCCATGAACTGCCGCCGTACGTCGTGTGGGCGCACGGCGGGCCCACCGATCGCGCCCCGCTCGTACTGGATCTGGAGATCGCCTACTTCACCTCCCGGGGCATCGGGGTGGCCGAGGTCGACTACGGCGGCTCCACCGGGTACGGGCGGGAGTACCGGGAGCGGCTGCGCGAGCAGTGGGGCGTGGTCGACGTGGAGGACTGCGCGGCCGTCGCCCTGGCGCTCGCCGACGAGGGCACCGCCGACCGCCGGCGGCTGGCCGTCCGGGGAGGCAGCGCGGGCGGCTGGACCGCCGCGGTCTCGCTGGCCGGCACCGACGTCTACGCCTGCGGCACGATCCGCTACCCCGTACTGGACCTGGTGGGCTGGGCGACGGGCGGGACCCACGACTTCGAGTCGCGCTACCCGGACAGTCTCGTCGGGCCCCTCGCGCAGGTGCCCGCCCGGTACGCGCAGCGTTCGCCGATCGAGCACGCCGACCGGATCACCGTGCCGTTCCTGCTCCTCCAGGGGCTGGACGACGTGATCTGCCCGCCCGCCCAGTGCGAGCGGTTCCTGGCCCGGCTGGCCGGGCGACCGGTGCCGCACGCGTACCTGGCGTTCGAGGGGGAGGGGCACGGCTTCCGCCGGGCGGCCACCATGGTGCGCGCCCTGGAGGCCGAGCTGTCGCTGTACGCTCAGGCGTTCGGGCTGTGCCCGCCCGGAATCCCCAGGTTGGAGCTTGTGCGGTGAAGGAACTCGTGCGGCCGTCCCGGCTCGCCCCCGGCGCCCGGGTCGCGGTCGTCGCGCCCAGCGGACCGGTGGCCGAGGAGCGGCTGGAGGCCGGCCTCGACCTGTTGCGCGGCTGGGACCTCGACCCGGTGGTCGCCCCCCATGTGCTGGACCGGCACGACCGGCTGCCGCATCTCGCGGGCACCGACGCCGACCGGGCGGCCGACCTCCAGCGGGCGTGGTGCGATCCGGGCGTCGACGCCGTGCTGTGCGCACGCGGCGGCTACGGCGCCCAGCGGATCGTCGACCTGCTCGACTGGGACGCGATGCGGGCGGCCGGACCGAAGGTGTTCGTCGGCTTCAGCGACAGCACCACCCTGCACGAGGCGTTCGCCCTCCGCCTGGGTCTGGTCACGCTGTACGGGCCCGCGGCCGCGGGCATCGACTTCATCAAGAGCGCCCGGGGGCAGGAGCACCTCAGGGCCACCCTGTTCGCCCCGGAGACCGTCCGCACGCTCGCCTCCACCGGTACGGCGATCGCACCGGGCCGGGCGTGGGGCGTCACCCTGGGCGGTTGCCTGGCGCTGCTGGCCACCGGTTACGGCACCCCGCACACCCGGGCCGGTGCCCGCGGTGGGCTGCTGCTGGTCGAGGACGTCGGGGAGCGGCCGTACAGCGTCGACCGGGCCCTCACCCAACTCCTGCGCACCGGATGGCTCGACGGCGTCGCGGGTGTCGCGCTCGGCTCCTGGGACAGGTGCGGCCCCTACGAGGAGCTGCGCCCGGTCCTCGTGGACCGGCTCGGCGGCCTCGGCGTCCCCGTCGTCGAGGAGCTCGGGTTCGGTCACCGCGAGGGGGCGCTCACCGTGCCCTTCGGCGTGCCCGCCGTGCTCGACGCCGACGAGGGCACGCTGACCCTGGACACCCCCGCCCTGCGCTGAGTTCCCGGCCCGCCTCACCCGGGGGCGCGCCTCACCGTGCGTGAGCGTGGCGCAGGGCTCAGGCTGGTCGTATGAGCCCGAAGACCTCGAAGGCGTCCCACAGCGGTGGCAGGAACGAAGCGCTGACGCCGGGCCGGATCGTCGTCCTGGCGCTCGCCGTCCTCACTCTGGTCTTCATCTTCCAGAACACCGGCACCGTGAAGATCCGGCTGCTGATCCCCGAGGTGACGGTGCCGCTGTGGACGGCGCTTCTGGCGATGTGGGTCATCGGCGTCCTGTGCGGCGCCTCCTTCTCGTATTTCAGGAAACGGCGCAGGTGACCCCGTCATAGGCTGTCCCGATGCCGCACACCGCATCCCGATACCTCGCCGAGGGCCCCCGCGTGGGCATACGCCACTTCACCTACGAGGACGGGCCGGAGTTCACCGCCCGCGCTCGGGAGAGCAAGGATCTGCACCACCCGTGGCTGTTCCCGCCGGCCACCGCCGCCGCGTACACGGCCTACGCGGGCCGGCTGATCGAGGACCCGTCGAAGGCCGGCTTCCTCGTGTGCACCCTGGAGGACGGGGCGGTCGCCGGGTTCGTCAACATCAACAACATCGTCGAGGGCGGCTTCCAGTGCGGTGCGCTGGGCTACGGCGCCTTCGCGCACGCGGCCGGGCGCGGGCTGATGCGCGAGGCGCTCGACCTGGTGGTGGGCCACGCGTTCGGACCGATGCGGCTGCACCGGCTGGAGATCAACGCGCAGCCCGGCAATGTCGCCTCGATCGCCCTGGCCCGCGGCTGCGGCTTCCGCCGGGAGGGCTTCTCCCCGAAGATGATCTACATCGACGGGGAGTGGCGGGACCACGAGCGGTGGGCGATCACCGCCGAGATGCGGACTTGTAGTTGATCTTCATCGTGTCGAGGTCGGTGACCGTCGACCGCAGCCCGGTGAAGCCGTGGCCGAGCTCCTGCAGCGTCGCCTCGGCGCGCTCCTCGGCGAGCGCGCCCGCCATCTCCTCGCCGTCCGCCGAGTCCGACGCCACCACGTAGCGCATCGAGAAGTGCTTCAGCGGCGACGGCTCGTACGACAGCGTGCCCTCCTCGGTGAACCGCATGCTCGTCAGGCCGTGGTCGGCGGCCTCGGCGAGGAGGCGGGTCCGGCCCTCGTCGGTGAGGCCGTCCCAGGTGCCCCGGACGATCACCCGGTAGGTGTGCTGCTCGCTCACTGCCGCTCCTTCGTGCCTGTCGTCGAACGCCCGACTCTACGTCCGCGACGACCCGCCGCCCACGGAATTTCGTCGGGCCCGGCGCCTCACGACCCGCGCCGGTCGACGTACTCGTACACGGCTCCGTCCGGGTGCCGGGCGATCAGGTTGCGGCCCACCGGGGTCGGCACCGGGCCGGCGATGACGTCCGCGCCCAGCTCGGTGAGGGTCCGGTGGGCCTCCTCCACGTCCGCGACGGCGATCGTCGCGGCCACCTTGCGCAGCAGCTCCAGCTCGGCCGGAGGCCCGCTCATCAGCAGGAAGCAGCCGACCGCGGCCACTTGCACACCGCCCCGCTCGAAGCGGAGCGCGCCGGTGCCCGCCAGCCGTTCGTAGAAGGAGACCGAGGTCTCCAGATCGTCGACACAGACACGCAGTGTGGCTCCCAGAATGTCCATGCGGACGAGCCTAGTTGGGGCGGCCGCGGTGAGGTGATCCCTTCACCCGATCCCCGCCCGGCCCCTCCCCGGCGCCCGGTCCGTGGAGTTAAGCGTCCATGACAGCGGGTACCCGAGGTCCATGGAGCGCATGGATCACCTGGAGCATCTGGACAAGCATCTGGTCGACGAGCTGGCGCAGGTGGCGCGCGAGACGATCCGCGAGGAGCTGCGCGAGCAGACCCGCAAGCAGCGCCGTACGGCCATGCTCTACGCGGCGTCCGGCGCCGTCGCCCTCTACGCGGGCGCGGCCGTCGCACTCGCGGTGGGGCTCGCCCTCGGCATCGGTGTGCCGGACTGGGCCGCGGCGCTGATCACCGCCGCGATCCTCGCCGTCGTGGCGTACCTGCTGCGCGGCGCCGCCAAGCCGCACGCGTCGTCCCCGCCCACGGCCGGGCTCGCGGCCGCACCGGACAAGGGTTCCGGCCGGGTCATCGGCGGTACGCCGCCGGCCGGACCGCCCGGTGGTACCGGGCTGCCGTACCCGCCGATGCCGCCGACCGCGCCCGGCGCCCAGGTGCCGGAACCGGGCGGGGCGCCGCGCGCCGACGACATCGATCCCGAGAGCCCGCACCGGGCCTGACGGGCGGTACACGTCCGCCGAGGTGACGATCCGCGTCACGTGTTCGGCATCCGGGCGGCCCCGCGGCACACGCTGCCGCGGGGCCGCCCGGCGCGTGCGGGCGTTCCCGGTCCCTCCGGGGCCGTCGCGCCGCGGACACCGGGCGCCCGCAGGGGACACCGGCGCACGTTTGGCGGCTCCTGCCAGGGGGACGCGGAAACCTTCGTACGACAACCGTCCGAACCCCTTCGGAGGCCCACCGTGAGGCGTCCCCGCATCGTGATCGTCGGAGCCGGCTTCGCCGGGTACCGGACGGCCCGGACCCTGGCGCGGGCGGCCAGGGGCCGGGCCGACATCACTCTGCTCAACCCGACCGACTACTTCCTGTACCTGCCCCTGCTGCCCCAGGTGGCGGCGGGCATCCTCGAGCCGCGCCGGGTCACCGTCTCCCTGTCGGGGACCCTGCGCGAGGTGCGGCCGGTGCTGGGCGAGGCAGAGCACGTGGACCTCGACGCGCGCACCGTCCACTACACCAACCCCGAAGGGGACAAGGGCACGCTCGGTTACGACCGGCTCGTGCTGGCCGCCGGCAGCGTCAACAAGCTGCTGCCCATCCCCGGGGTCGCCGAGCACGCGCACGGGTTCCGCGGCCTGCCCGAGGCCCTCTACCTGCGCGATCACCTCACCCGGCAGGTGGAGTTGGCGGCTTCCGGCATGAACGCCGACGAGTGCACGGCGCGTTGTACGTTCGTCGTGGTCGGCGCGGGCTACACCGGTACCGAAGTCGCCGCGCAGGGAAAGCTGTTCACCGACGCCCTGGTCCGCGCCCACCCCCTGCGGCGAGGCATACGGCCGCGCTGGCTGCTGCTCGACCTCGCGTCGCGCGTCCTGCCGGAGCTGGACGAACGGCTCTCCCGCACCGCCGACCGGGTGCTGCGCGAGCGGGGCGTCGAGGTGCGTACGGGGACCTCCGTCAAGGAGGCCACCCGCGACGGAGTCCTGCTGACCGACGGCGAGTTCGTCGACACCCGCACCCTGGCGTGGTGCGTGGGCGTACGGCCCGATCCTCTCGCGGAGTCGCTCGGGCTGCCCATGGAACGCGGACGGTTGCTCGTCGAGCCGACACTCCAGGTGCCGGGCAGGCCCGAGGTGTTCGCGTGCGGTGACGCCGCCGCGGTACCGGATCTGGAGAGGCCCGGGGAGTACACGCCGATGACCGCGCAGCACGCCTGGCGGCAGGGCAAGGTGGCCGGGCAGAACGTCGCCGCCTCTCTCATGGAGGGCGGCGGTGCGGCCGGTCTGCGGCCCTACCGGCACAGGGACCTGGGATTCGTGGTGGACCTGGGCGGGGTGCAGGCCGCCGCCAATCCGCTCGGCGTCCATCTGTCCGGCCCCGCGGCCGGAGCCGTGGCCCGTGGCTACCATCTCGCCGCCATGCCCGGCAACCGGGTGCGCGTCGCCGCCGACTGGCTGCTGGACGCCGTGCTCCCGCGGCAGGACGTCCAGTTGGGTCTGGTCCGGTCCTGGTCGGTACCGCTCGACACCGCGTCGCCGGAACTGGCGCGGGTACCCGGGGACCAGCGGCACGAGCCCGCGGCCTCCGGCCCCGGCGCGGCCACCGAGGACGACGTGAACGCCGGGAACGGCGCGGACGGCGAGAACCCGTACGACAAGAACGCGGACGACAGGAACGAGGAGAACGACGTGAAGGACGTGAACGACGTGGACGGCGTGGACGAGGCGACCGACGGGTCCGGCGAGCATCACCCCTCCCCGGAGGACGGCTCCCAGTCGATCACCTCGCCGACACCCGAGGTGGGACGGCATTCGAGCGGTGAGAGCGGGTCCCGTGTGGGGCAGTCGTCGCCGGAGGAGGGCTCCCAGTCGATCGACTCGCCGACGCCCGAGGTGGGGCGGCACAGTTCCGGACCGGCGGCCGCGCGAAGCGACGAGAGCGCCGGGAACGAGCCCGGCCCCGGCCCCGCCGAGCGCGGCGGCGCCGGCGACGCGAAAGGAGACCGGTAGCCAGATGGACACCGCCGAACTCACCGAACTCGGACAGCAGTTGCGGGTCGACAGTGTGCGCGCCTCCGCCGCCGCGGGGTCCGGACACCCGACGTCCTCGATGTCGGCCGCGGACCTGATGGCCGTACTGCTCGCGAACCACTTCCGCTACGACTTCGACCGCCCGGCGCACCCGGGCAACGACCGCTTCGTCCTCTCGAAGGGCCATGCCTCCCCCCTGCTGTACTCGGCCTACAAGGCCGCCGGGGCCATCGACGACGAGGAGCTGCTGACCTTCCGCGCACTCGGCAGCCGGCTCGAGGGACACCCCACCCCGCGGCGGCTGCCGTGGGTCGAGACGGCCACCGGTTCGCTAGGCCAGGGTCTTCCGGTGGGCGTCGGCATCGCGCTGGCCGGGAAGCGGCTGGACGGCATCGGCTACCGCGTGTGGGTGGTGTGCGGGGACAGCGAGCTCGCCGAGGGCTCGGTGTGGGAGGCCGCCGAGCACGCGGGCCACGAACACCTCGACAACCTCACGGTGATCGTCGACGTCAACCGGCTCGGCCAGCGCGGCCCCACCCGGCACGGCCACGACCTCGGCGCCTACGCGCGCCGCTTCCAGGCCTTCGGCTGGCACACGATCGAGATCGACGGACACGACGTGGACGCCGTCGACCGCGCGTACGGCGAGGCGGCCTCCACCCTGGGACAGCCCACCGCGATCCTCGCCCGCACCCTCAAGGGCAAGGGCGTCCGGTCCGTCGAGGACCGTGAGGGCCTGCACGGCAAGCCGCTGCCCGACGCCGACGAGGCGATCGAGGAGCTGGGCGGCATCCGTGACCTGCGGGTCCACGTGTCCGGGCCGGCCGACGCCCGCATGCTGCACTCCGTACCGACCGGGCCCCTCGTGCTGCCCCGCTGGGAGGGCGAGGACCGGGAGAAGGGCGTGGCGACCCGGGACGCCTACGGCAAGGCCCTGGCCGCTCTCGGCGCCGCCCGTGAGGACGTCGTCGCCCTCGACGGCGAGGTGAGCGACTCCACCCGTGCCGAGACCTTCGCCAAGGAGTACCCGGACCGGTTCTTCGAGTGCTACATCGCCGAACAGCAGCTCGTCGCCGCCGCGGTCGGCCTCGCGACGCGCGGCTGGGTGCCGTACGCCTCGACGTTCGCGGCCTTCCTGACCCGGGCCCACGACTTCGTCCGGATGGCCGCGGTCAGTGGCGCCGGCATCAACCTCGTCGGCTCGCACGCCGGGGTCGCCATCGGACAGGACGGGCCCTCGCAGATGGGTCTGGAGGACCTGGCGATGTTCCGGGCCGTGCACGGCTCGACCGTGCTGTACCCGTGCGACCCCCACCAGACCGCCCGGCTCGTCGCCGCCATGGCCGGCCTGGACGGCGTCCGCTACCTGCGCACCTCGCGCGGCGCCGACCCGGTGCTCTACGGGCCGGACGAGGAGTTTCCCGTCGGCGGCAGCAAGGTGCTGCGCTCCTCCGGCCGGGACCGGCTGACGATCGTCGCGGCCGGCGTCACCGTGCACGAGGCGCTGAAGGCCGCGGAGGCGCTCGACGGCGAGGGCATCGCGGCCCGGGTGATCGACCTGTACTCGGTCAAGCCCGTCGACCGGGCCACGCTGCGCCGGGCCGCCGAGGAGACCGGCCTGCTGCTGAGCGTGGAGGACCACCACGAGCAGGGCGGCCTCGGGGACGCGGTCCTCGACGCCTTCCTCGACGGGCGGCCGGTGCCCCGGCTGGTGCGGCTCGCCGTCCGGACGATGCCCGGCTCGGCGAGCCCGGCCGAGCAGCTGCACGCCGCGGGCATCGACGCCGAGTCGATCGCCGCGTCCGCCCGGCTGCTGGTGGAGCAGGCGATCGCGCCGTGAGCGGTGACGCCGTGCGGAAGGTGCGGGTGGGCCGTCGCAGCGTCGAGGTCCACCGGCCGGACAAGGTGCTCTTCCCGGGCGGCGCGGAGGCGAAGCAGTACACGAAGGGCGATCTGGTCGCCTACTACCGGTCGGTCGCCGCGTTCATGGTGCCGCGGCTGCGCGGCCGTCCGCTGATGCTGGAACGGCACCCGGACGGGATCGACGGGCCCCGCTTCATGCAGAAGAACACCCCCGAGCACTACCCGGAGTGGATCCCGCGGGCCGAGGTGGCCAAGGAGGACGGCACCGTCCTCCACACCGTCTGCGACGAGTCCGCCACCCTCGCCTACCTCGCCGACCAGGCGTGCCTCACCCTGCACCGCTGGCTGTCCCGGGTCGGCCGGGTCGACCGTCCGGACCTGATGGTCTTCGATCTCGACCCGGCCGACGGCTCCGGCTTCGCCGCCGTCCGGGAGGCCGCCGAGTGGCTCGGCGAGCTCCTGGACCAGCTGCGGCTGCCGTCGGCCCTGATGACGACGGGCTCGCGCGGACTGCACGTCGTCGTCCCGGTGGACGGGCACGACGGCTTCGACGAGGTGCGCGGTTTCGCCCGGGACGCCGCCGAACTGCTCGTCGCCGAGCACCCCGACCGGCTGACCACGGCCGCCCGCAAGAAGGACCGCGGCGACCGGCTCTACCTGGACGTGCAGCGCAACGGCTACGCGCAGACCGCCGTCGCCCCCTTCACGGTGCGCGCGCTGCCCGGGGCGCCCGTCGCCACGCCCATCACCTGGGAACAGCTGCACGACCCGGAGCTCGGGCCGCGCCGCTGGACCATCGCCGACGCCGCCGAGCAGGCCCACGCCCGTCCCTGGTCGGCGCTGACGGGCCGCGGGCGCGCCCTGGCCCCGGCCCGCCGCCGGCTCGACGCACTCAGGGCCACGTGAAGGTTTGGCCAAGAGCCTTTGGGCCACCCGGAAAGGAGAGGTGGCCATGGTGAACACAAAAAGCACATCACAGTCACATACTTCACGCACTTCACATAGATCGCATGAATCACCTGAATCGCACAATTCGCAACGTTCGCGGACTCCGGGGACTCCGGGGACTTCGACGAGCAGGGAAGGAAAGGACGCCGTGGCGGACGACCGGCCGAGCCCCATGGAGGTGCTGCGCCACGCCTGCGCCCAGCTCGGAGAGCTGACCGGTATGGCGGTCGAGGGCGCCTCGTCCTTCGCGCAGACGGAGGGCGGCTGGCAGCTGGAGGTCGAGGTCATGGAGCTCGCGAGGGTGCCCGACACGATGAGCCTGATGGCGACCTACCAGGTGGAGCTCGACGCGGAGGGCCAGCTCACCGGCTACCGGCGCGTTCGTCGCTACGAACGCGGACGGGCCGATTCGCAAAAGGCCGGCGGCCGGTAGGCCGCTCGG
This sequence comes from Streptomyces sp. NBC_00080, assembly GCF_045041255.1. Lineage (NCBI taxonomy): Bacteria > Bacillati > Actinomycetota > Actinomycetes > Kitasatosporales > Streptomycetaceae > Streptomyces > Streptomyces sp. NBC_00080. Next base: position 2,000,966 of record NZ_CP108235.1, on the reverse strand, counting down.
CGAAGGAACGTCCCGACAACATTCACGAAGCAAGGAGGTGCGGTCGGCATGACCGTAGTCCCGGCACAGCAGTCCGGTGGCGGAGGCGGCTCGAGCGGTCTTTACGACGTGCTGGAGCTCGTCCTCGACAGGGGTCTGGTCATCGACGCGTTCATACGTGTCTCCCTGGTCGGCATCGAGATCCTCAAGATCGATGTACGGGTCGTGGTGGCCAGCGTCGACACCTATCTGCGCTTCGCCGAGGCGTGCAACCGGCTGGACCTGGAGGCGGGGCCGCGCAAGAGCCCGGGCCTGCCCGACCTGGTCGGCGAGATCACCGAGTCCGGCGCTCGCGGCAAGTCCAAGGGCGCGCTTTCCGGCGCCGCGGAGACCATCTCCGGTGCCTTCAAGCAGGCCCGTGACGAGGGCTCCGCCCAGGAGGAGCGGGAGTCCAGGCCGCGGGCGCGCAAGAGCACCACCGCGCGCAGGAAGGAGGAGCAGGAGTGAGCACCTACGTGTACGGCATTGTCGCGAGCTCGCACGCCGACCTTCCGGACGGCCTGGCCGGCGTCGGTGATCCTCCCCTGCCGGTGCGCATCCTGAAGGAGGGCACCCTGGCGGCGGTCGTCAGCGACGCCCCCGACGGGCTGCGGCCCAAGCGCAGGGAACTGCTCGCCCACCAGACCGTACTCGCCGAGGCGGGCGCCGACGGCTGCGTGCTGCCCATGCGGTTCGGCAGTGTCGCCCCCGACGACAGTTCCGTCACCGGGGTCCTCGCCGAGCGCACCGAGCACTACGAGGAGCGCCTGCGGGCCCTCGAAGGCAGGGTCGAGTACAACGTCAAGGCCTCGCACGTCGAGGAGGCCGTCCTGCACCAGGTGATGGCCGAGAGTCCCGAACTGCGGAGCCTCGCGGAGACCAACCGGCAGTCGGGCGGCGGCAGTTACGAGCAGAAGATCCAGCTCGGCGAGATGGTGGCCGCCGCGGTCAAGGCCAAGGAGGCCGAGGACGCGGCAGACGTGCAGCAGAACCTCGAGCCGCTGGCCGCGGCCACCAGTGTGGGCCCCGAGTCCACCGGCTGGCTGGTCAACGTCTCGTTCCTGGTCGACCGCGACTCGGCGGCCCGGTTCCTGGAGGCCGCGGAGGAGCTCCGCAAGGACCGTCCGCACCTCGAACTGCGCGTCAACGGGCCGCTGCCGCCGTACAGCTTCGTCGAGCCCGGCCCGGCCGAACCGGCGGGCACCAGCACGGAGTAGGTGCGCCATGGGACTCATCTCGGAGGTGCTGCTGTTGCCGTTCGCCCCGGTGCGTGGCAGCGGCTGGGTGATCGAACAGGTGGTCAAGGAGGCCGAGCGGATCTACTACGACCCCGCTACGGTCCGGACCGAACTCGCGCGTCTGGAAGAGCGGTTGGACGCCGGCGAGATCACGGAGGAGGAGTTCGACCAGCAGGAGGACGAGCTCCTCGACCGGCTGGAGAGCGCGACGCGCAGAAGCGCGGGGACGGACGACGGGTGGACAGGATGAATCGAACGGCATTGGGTCTCGCGGTCGGGGCCGGGTATCTCCTCGGACGTACCAAGAAAATGAAGCTGGCCTTCGCCGTCGGCTCCTTGGTGGCCGGCAAGCGGCTGAACCTGACCCCCAAGGGCATCGCGGACCTGGTCTCCCAGCAGCTGCGGGACAACCCGCAGTTCAAGGAGATCGGGGACCAGCTGCGTCAGGATCTGCGCGGGGTCGGCAAGGCCGCCTCCGGCGCCATGGTCGAGCGGCAGATCGACGCGCTCGCGGACCGGCTGCACGGCCGCACCGCCGAGGTGCGCGACCAGCTCGAGGGCATCGTGCCGGGTGAGGACGCGGACGACGAGGCCGAGGACGAGGCGGACGAGGAGTACGAGGAGCCTCAGGACGCCGAGGAGGACGAGGAGCCTCAGGACGCCGCCGCGGAGGAAGAGGAAGAGGAGGACGAAGAAGAGGAGGAGCCCAGGACGGCGGCGAAGAAGGCGCCGGCGAAGAAGACGGCCAAGAGGGCCCCCGCGAAGAAGGCCCCCGCGAAGAAGGCCCCCGCCAAGAAGGCCGCGGCCCGCACACCGGCCGCGAAGAAGACCGCGTCGGCCCGCAAGACGGGCACGAGCACCGCAGCGAAGACCGCCTCGGGTACCGGTTCCCGGGCCCGGCGGCCGAAGGGAGGCGGTGACCGATGACCGATACCCTCGGATCCGCCAAGTCCGCGACCTCCGCGGCAGGCAAGGCGGCGGGCGGCAACCCGCTCTCCGGAGTGGCCCACAGCGAGGCCGCCGACCGGCTCAAGGAAGAGGTGCAGGAGTACCTCGCCGCGCAGGCCACGCGCCTGCTGACCGGCGTCGGCCACAAGCTCGGGGACACCACGGCCAAACTCAACGACATCGCCGAGGGCAACAGCCCGGGCTTCGCCAAGCTCGCCCTCGAAGGCGGTCGCAAGGTCGCCGAGGGCAAGGGACCGCTGCGCACCGCGCTGGAGCTCGGCGGCTCGCGGATGAAGGACAAGGTGACCGGCGCGTTCAAGAACCTCGGTGGCAAGGGCGGCAAGGGCAAGAAGAGCGCGGGCAAGAAGCCGACCGTGATCATGGAGACGATCGACGTCGGCGTGCCGCTGCGCACCGCCTACGACCAGTGGACGCAGTACCAGGACTTCAGCACCTTCGCCAAGGGCGTCAAGAGCGCGAACCGCGCCGACGACACCACCAGCGACTGGCAGGCGAAGGTCTTCTGGTCCAACCGCAGCTGGAAGGCGAAGACCACCGAACAGGTGCCGGACGACCGGATCGCCTGGACGTCGGAGGGCGCCAAGGGCACCACGAAGGGCGTCGTCTCCTTCCACGAGCTCGGCGAGAACCTCACCCGGATCCTGCTGATCATCGAGTACTACCCGACGGGTCTGTTCGAGAAGACCGGCAACATCTGGCGCGCCCAGGGCCGCCGCGCCCGCCTCGACCTGAAGCACTTCGCCCGCTTCATCACCATCAAGGGGGAGGCGCAGGACAGCTGGCGCGGTGAGATCCGCGACGGCGAGGTCGTCATCTCCCACGAGGACGCGGTCGCCCAGGAGGACGAGGAGAACGAGGAGAACGGCGAGCCCGAGGAGGGTGCCGAGGCGCGGGATGCCGAGGACACCGCCCCGGAGGACGATGAGCAGTACGAGGACGAGGGCCCGTACGCCGAGGACGAGGAACCGGAGGACGAGGAAGCGGAGCCCGAGGGCGAGTACGAGGAGGAGGACGAAGCCGAGGAGGGCGAGCCGGAGGCCGCCGAGGACGAGTACGAGGAGTACGACGAGGAGGAGCCTCGGGCCGAGGACACCCGTGAGAAGGCCAGGACCCGACGATGAGCATGCCGAGCCGGATGCCGGAGCCGTACGGCCAGAGCGGCGGTGCCAACCTCGCGGACATCCTGGAACGCGTCCTCGACAAGGGCATCGTCATCGCCGGCGACATCCGGATCAATCTGCTCGACATCGAACTGCTCACCATCAAGCTCCGCCTCATCGTCGCCTCCGTCGACAAGGCCAAGGAGATGGGCATCGACTGGTGGGAGGACGACCCGGCCCTTTCCTCCGGCGCCCGCCGCAACGAACTGTCGCGTGAGAACGCCGAGTTGCGAGAGCGGCTGGCCCGGCTGGAGGAACTGGAGCTGAGCCGCGCCCCGAAGGAGACCCGCGCCCTGAAGGAGGGCACGGCCCCGAAGGAGAGCCGTGCCCCGAGGGCCGGCCGCGCCCCCAGGGCCGGCCGTGCACCGAAGGAGGGCCGCGCCCCGAGTGAGGGGCGCGCCCCGAAGGACGTCCGAGAGGAGTCACCATGACCGGACTGCGTTACGTGTACGCCGTCTGCCACCCCCTCGGCGCGCCCCTCCAGGCCGACCTGCCGGGGGTGGCGGGCGATCCGCCCCGACTTCTCACCCACCGCGGCCTGATCGCCGTGGTCAGCCATGTGCCGGAGCGGGACTTCGCCGAGGAGCCGCTCCGCCGCCGTCTGGAGGACCTGGACTGGCTGACGGAGACCGCCCGCGCCCATCAGCAGGTGATCGACTCCCTCACTGCCGTCACCACCCCGCTGCCGCTCCGGCTCGCCACGGTGTTCCGGGACGACAGCGGGGTCCGCGTGATGATGGAGGAGCGCGAGGAGGACTTCCGGCGCGTCCTGGACCGGCTCGAGGGGCGCGTCGAGTGGGGGGTGAAGGTCTACGTCGAGCCCGAGGCCCAGGAGACCGAGCAAGCCGTGACGAAGCCGGCTTCGGGCCGGGACTACCTGATGCAGCGGCGCTCGAAGGCCCGGGCCCACGACGACACCTGGCAGCGTGCCGAACGGTTCGCCGGAAGTCTCCACGAGACGTTGTCCGCGCACGCCGAGGACGCCCGCCTCCACCCTCCGCAGAACTCCGCCCTTTCCAAGGCGTCCGGACAGAATGTGCTGAACGCCGCCTATCTCGTTCCGCGCGCGGAGTCCGAGGAATTCGTGGAAATAGTGGACCGCACCAAGGGTGAGGAATCCGGAATTCGTGTCGAACTCACGGGGCCATGGGCGGCCTATTCCTTCGTGGAGTCCGCCGGTGAGCCGGGGGAGGGCGCATGACCGTGGTGGAGCGCCGTGAGGTCGCCCTCGTCGACCTGCTCGACCGGCTGCTGGCCGGCGGGGTCGTCATCACCGGGGACATCACGCTGCGCATCGCGGACGTCGACCTCGTCCGCATCGACCTCAACGCGCTGATCAGCTCCGTCAATGAGCAAGTACCGTCGCCATGGGGGGACTCGCCGTGACAGAACGCCGCAACCATCTCGACCTCGAGCCCGACACCGTCGAGCGCGATCTGGTGAAACTCGTGCTGACCGTCGTGGAGCTGCTGCGCCAGCTGATGGAACGGCAGGCGCTGCGCCGCTTCGACACGGGTGACCTGAACGAGGAGCAGGAGGAGCGGATCGGGCTCACCCTGATGCTGCTCGACGACCGCATGACCGAGCTGCGCGAACGCTACGGACTGCGGCCCGAGGACCTGAATCTGGACCTCGGGCCGCTGGGACCGCTGCTTCCCCGGGAGTGAGTCGCTCACGCCCGGGGAGGCGGGTGTTGCTTATTCCGTTGTTGCTTCGGTGCCTCGGTTCACCACCTGTACCAGCGGCCCCTGCCTCCCGCGGAATTGGTTCCGCGAGCCAGGAATCCGAGCAGCCACAGGACGAGGACCGCGAGGGCGATCCACCAGAGCAACTTCACCGCGAATCCGGCGCCGAAGAGGATCAGCACCAACAGCAGAACCAGCAGAACGGGAACCATAGTGTCAACCTCCTGCAATGCGGGTTTCCCGGATTGCGGAAATCATTCGCGCGCCATTTGCGAACTGTTCACGAGTCGCCCGCGAGTTCACGCCTGATTCACACCTGACTCGATGTGTTCGGTGTGTTCGGTGTGTTCGGTGAGCTCGGTCGGCGGATCAGCGGGCCTTTCGGCACAGGATCTCCGCGTGCAGGACGCTGAACCAGCCGTCCTCCCGTCGACCCCACTCCCGCCAGGCCTCCGACAGGGCGTGCAGTTCCTCCACCGTGGCGTGCCCGCCCTGCGTGGCGCGCTCGGCGTACGCCGAGGCCACGGTGCGGTCGGCCCACAGGCCGCTCCACCAGGCCCGCTCCTCGGCAGTGCTGAAGGTCCAGGTGGCGGAGGTGGCCGTGATGTCGGTGAACCCCGCGGCCAGCGCCCAGGACTTCAGCCGGCGCCCGGCGTCCGGTTCGCCGCCGTTGGCCCGGGCCACCCGGCGGTACAGGTCCAGCCAGTCGTCCATCCCGGACGAGGCGGGGTACCAGGTCATCGCCGCGTAGTCCGAGTCGCGGACGGCGACGTACCCGCCCGGCTTCGTCACCCGCAGCATCTCGCGCAGCGCCTGCACCGGGTCGCCCACGTGCTGGAGCACCTGGTGGGCGTGGACGACGCAGAAGGTGTCGTCCGGGTAGTCCAGGGCGTGCACGTCGGCGACCGCGAAGTCGATGTTGGCCAGACCCCGCCCGGCCGCCGTCGCCCGCGCCTGCTCCAGGATCCCCGGCGCATGGTCGACGCCGGTGACGTGCCCGTCGGGGACCAGGGCGGCCAGGTCGGCGGTGATGGTGCCGGGACCGCAGCCGATGTCCAGGATCCTCATATGGGGCTTCAGTGAACCGAGCAGGTAGGCCGCGGAGTTGGCGGCGGTCCGCCAGGTGTGCGAACGCAGCACCGACTCGTGGTGTCCGTGCGTGTAGACGGCCGTCTCCTGTGCTTTCGGCATGGCTCTACCCCTTCTCGACGAACCGGGTCCCCGGTTCCCTCACGGTACGCCGATGCTCGGATGGTGAGACCGATCGTCTTGGAATGTGGGCTGACGTTCCGTCAGTCGTCCTCCGTGTCCGGCTGACTTCGCCGACGCAGGCGCGCGGCGTACCGGACGGCGAACGCGGCGCCGACGCCCAGCGCCGTGCCCGCGAGCACGTCGCTCGGGAAGTGGACGCCGGTGTACACCCGGGACATCGCCACCGAGAACGCGACCGGCGCCACCACCGCGCCCCAGACCGGCGACTCCAGGGCGATTCCGGCCGCGAAGGCCGCCGCCGACGCGGAGTGACCGGACGGGAAGGAGGTGGTGACCGGCTGCCGCTTCAGCCGCCGCCCCAGCGGCACCGCGTCCAGTGCGGGCCGGGACCGGCGCACCGAGCGCTTGCCGACGGTGTTGATGGTGAGGGACGCCAGGCCGAGGGAGGCCAGCCCGCGCGCGGCGGCGCGGCGGGCGCGGGGCGTGCCGGACACGGCGAGAGCCGCCGCCGTCGCGAACCAGAGCACGCTGTGGTTCGCGCTGCGGCTCAGTCGCGGCAGGATCGGTTCGGCGGCCGGCCAGTGCCGCTCGGCGGCGAACGCGAACACCTGGTCGTCGAGGGCGAGAAACAGATCGCGCAGGCCGTGCCGGCCGGGCTTCAGGACGCTGAGATCGACGTCGGGCATCATGCGCTACGCGTACCCTGAAGTGGCCGTTTCTTGTGCGGGGGCGGCTTTCGACACCGGAGGGTCACTGCATGCGACTGCTGCTCGTCCGCCACGGCCAGACCCCCACGAACGTGGACTACCTGCTCGACACCGCCGTCCCCGGCCCCGGCCTCACCGCACTCGGCTCGCGGCAGGCCGCCGCCCTGCCGCGGGCCCTCGCCGACGAGGACATCGAGATCCTCTACGCCTCCACCCTCGTGCGCACCCGGCTCACCGCCGCGCCGCTGGCCGCCGCCCGCGGTCTCGACATCCTGGTCCGCGACGGCATCCGGGAGATCTCCGCGGGCGACCTGGAGATGGTGCCCGGCAACTCGGAGCGCGGCGAGCTCTACGTGCGCACCGTGTTCGCCTGGGCGGAGGGCGACGTCGAGCTGCGCATGCCGGGCGGCGAGAGCGGCACCGAGTTCCTGGCGCGGTACGACGCCGTCATCGCCGAGGCCGCGGCGAGCGGCGCGGGCACCGTCGCGGTGGTCAGCCACGGCGCCGCGATCCGCGCCTGGGCGGCCACCCGCGCCGACAACGTCGACGTTCCCTTCGCCGCGGCCAACCGCCTCGCCAATACCGGCACCGTCGTCCTCGAAGGCTCCCCGGGCGACGGCTGGAAGGCCCTGTCCTGGGCGGGAGCGACGGTCGTGCCCGCAGGCGAGGGCGGCCCGGCGGGACAGCCGGTGGCGGGCGCCGGCGGCTGACGGGCGGCGGCGCGCCCTCCCGGGCCGCCGCGCATAACGGTTTGCCGCATCCCGTGAGCGGACCGCAGAATGCGTCCCCATGGGACACCTGGAAGCCGCGCACCTCGAGTACTACCTCCCCGACGGGAGGGCGTTGCTCGGCGACGTGTCCTTCCGGGTGGGTGAAGGGGCCGTGGTGGCGCTGGTCGGACCCAACGGCGCCGGCAAGACGACCCTGCTGCGGCTGATCTCGGCCGAGCTGAAACCGCACGGCGGGACCGTCACCGTGTCCGGCGGCCTCGGCGTGATGCGCCAGTTCGTGGGCTCCGTGCGGGACGAGACGACCGTCCGCGACCTGCTGGTGTCCGTGGCCTCGCCCCGCATCCGTGAGGTCGCGAAGGCCGTCGACAAGGCCGAGCACGCGATCATGACCGTCGACGACGAGGCCGCGCAGCTCCAGTACGCGCAGGCCCTCTCCGACTGGGCCGAGGTGCGCGGGTACGAGGCCGAGACGCTCTGGGACATGTGCACCACGGCCGCGCTCGGCGTCCCCTACGACAAGGCCCAGTTCCGCCTCGTCCGCACCCTCTCCGGCGGCGAGCAGAAGCGGCTCGTGCTGGAGGCGCTGCTGCGCGGCACCGACGAGGTGCTCCTGCTCGACGAGCCGGACAACTACCTCGACGTGCCCGGCAAGCGGTGGCTGGAGGAACGGCTGAAGGAGACCCGCAAGACGGTCCTCTTCGTCTCCCACGACCGCGAACTCCTCTCCCGCGCCGCCGAGAAGATCGTCTCCGTCGAGCCCGGCCCGGCCGGCGCCGACGCCTGGGTGCACGGCGGCGGTTTCGCCACCTACCACGAGGCCCGTCGCGAACGCTTCGCCCGCTTCGAGGAGCTGCGCCGCCGCTGGGACGAGAAGCACGCCCAGCTGAAGAAGCTGGTCCTGAGCCTCCGTCAGGCCGCCTCCATCAGCCATGAGCTGGCCTCCCGCTACCAGGCCGCCCAGACCCGGCTGCGCAAGTTCGAGGAGGCCGGCCCGCCGCCGGAGCCGCCCCGCGAGCAGGACATCACGATGCGCCTCAAGGGCGGCCGCACCGGCGTCAGGGCGGTCACCTGCAAGGGACTCGAGCTCACCGGTCTGATGAAGCCCTTCGACCTGGAGGTCTTCTACGGCGAGCGGGTCGCCGTTCTCGGCTCCAACGGCTCGGGCAAGTCGCACTTCCTGCGGCTGCTGGCCGGCGACACCGTGACGCACACGGGGGAGTGGAAGCTCGGCGCGCGCGTGGTGCCCGGGCACTTCGCGCAGACCCACGCCCACCCCGAGCTCCTGGGCCGCACGCTCCTGGACATCCTGTGGAGCGAACACTCCCAGGACCGGGGCGCGGCCATGTCCCGGCTGCGCCGCTACGAGCTGACCCAGCAGGCCGAACAGACCTTCGACCGGCTCTCCGGCGGCCAGCAGGCCCGCTTCCAGATCCTGCTGCTGGAACTGCAGGGCGTCACCGCCCTGCTCCTCGACGAGCCGACCGACAACCTCGACCTGGAGTCCGCCGAGGCCCTCCAGGAGGGCCTGGAGGCCTTCGACGGTACGGTCCTCGCCGTCACCCACGACCGCTGGTTCGCCCGCTCCTTCGACCGCTACCTGGTCTTCGGCAGCGACGGCCGGGTCCGGGAGACCGCGGAGCCGGTGTGGGACGAGCGGCGTGTGGAGCGGGCCAGGTAGCGAGCCGGCCCGCGCGGAGAGCCCACGGAGAGCCCGGGGGCCCAAATGTTCGTACAGTGGAGGCGGAGACGTGCTCCCGGGTGAGGTACCCGAACCGCATGGACGAACACGACGAGCGGGGCATGACCATGACCGGAGTCGACCCGGACCGGCTGGACGACCAGCAGCTGATGAAAGAGCTGGAGACGATCCACCGCACGCGCCACGACACCCTGCTGTACGGCTCGAACGACGCCCTGCGTGCCCACAACGGCCGCATGGCACAGCTGGAGGGCGAGTACCTGCGCCGTAACCCGCGCCGCTTCGTCTCGCCGGGCCGTACCCGGGACGGGGCGAGGGAGCGGGCCGTCGGAGTCGACGAGGTCCGCTCGCGCCGGGCTCCGGCCGGGAGCCGGACGTCCGGGGAGGGCGGCGGCCAGGCGGGCACCCCGGTCGGCAAGTGGGGTCCGGGACGCCCGGGAACGACGAGCGGCCCCGGCGAGGCCTGAGCCCACCGGAGCCGCCCGACCGCTTGCGCTGGGTCGCATACTGTCTACAGTTTCCCGCAGACCGCAGACCGCAGACCGCAGACCGCAGACCGCAGACCGCAGACCGCAGACGACCGGTCGTCGACCGACGGCCGAGGGGTCAGCGTGCTTCCTGTGTGAACACGTCCAGGAACGCCTCGCAGAAGGCCTTCAGGTCGTCCGGCTTGCGGCTGGTGACGAGCTTGCTCGGGCCGTGGTCGCAGATCTTCACCTGCTCGTCGACCCAGGTGGCGCCCGCGTTGCGCAGATCCGTCGCGAGGCTCGGCCACGAGGTCAGGACCCGGCCCCGTACCACGTCCGCCTCGACGAGGGTCCACGGGGCATGGCAGATCGCGGCGACCGGCCGGCCCTGCTCGAAGAAGTCCCTGACGAACGCCACGGCCTTGCCGTCGGTGCGCAGGAGGTCGGGGTTCGCGACGCCGCCCGGCAGGACCAGCCCGCCGAAGGACTCCGCGGACGCCTCACCGACGACCTCGTCCACCGAGAACGTGTCCGCCTTGTCGAGATGGTTGAACGCCTGGATCTCGCCGGATTCGGTCGACACCAGGACGGGCTCGTGGCCCGCGTCCACCGCTGCCTGCCAGGGGTCGGTGAGCTCGACCTGCTCGACGCCTTCGGGCGCCGTCAGAAAAGCGATGCGCATGAGGGTCAACGTCCTTTCCGTGTCCTTGCGGCCCTTACCTCAGTGGGCCCGTTCCCGTCGGCCGGGTCCCGCGTCGTCACCGGCCGCTCCCGACCAGCGCCTCGGCCAGCTCCTGGACATTGGTGTAGCGGTCCTTGCCCGGCAGCTGCCGGACCGCATCCACCAGCGCGTCCGGCGCGTTCTTGCGGCGCAGGCCCACGGCCAGCGCGCCCGCGCCCGCGGGGAAGGAACTCCGCCCCAGGGTCCGTGCCAGCTCCAGTCGCACGGTTTCCAGCGTCGCCCGGGAACTCCCGGGCACCACCGGCCCGCCCCAGATCTCGGGGTCGTCCTCGGCGGACGGCTCGGGGTCGTGCCACTCCTCCACCCGCGTGGGGTGTCCGGACCTCAGCAGACCCTGCAATTCGTGCTTCATCTCGTCGTCCCGGTGCACGCTCAGCCGGTCGCTGCCTCGCTGCATGTCTCTCCCTCCGGGTCTTCGTCGGTGTCGGTGGCCACCGCGTACCCGAGGACAGGGAGCCGACACGGGGTCGCCGTGCTACTTCTCCTGCCGCCCCGGCAGGAACTCCTGCACCTTCGCCCTGAAGCCCTGTTTGATCATGGAGCCCCGGTCGGCGTCGCCCTTGAAGGCCGAGGCGACCGTGGCCTCGATCTGCTCCCAGGTGGCGTGCGGCGGGACCGCGGGCACCGCCGGGTCGGTGAGGAACTCGACGACCGCGGGGCCGTCCGCCTCCAGGGCCGTCCGCCAGCCCTGCTCCACGTCCTGCGGCGTCTCCACCCGCACCCCGGTCAGCCCCAGGGAGCGGGCGAACGCCGCGTACGGCACGTCCGGCAGCTCCTGCGAGGGCAGGAACGACGGGGCGCCGCCCATGGCGCGCATCTCCCACGTCACCTGGTTCAGGTCGCGGTTGTTCCACACCGCGACGATCAGCCGCGGGTCCGGCCAGCGGTCCCGGTACTTGGCGGCCGTGATCAGCTCCGCGAGACCGTTCATCTGCATCGCCCCGTCCCCGACCAGCGCGATCACCGGCCGGTCCGGATGAGCGAACTTCGCGCCGATCGCATACGGCACGCCGCAGCCCATGGTCGCCAGCGTGCCGGAGAGGGAACCGCGCATGCCGGGGCGCAGCGTGAGGTGGCGGGCGTACCAGTTCGCCACCGAGCCCGAGTCCGAGGTGACGATCGCGTCCGGCGGGAGCAGCGGGGACAGCGTGCGGGCCACGTACTCCGGGTTGATCGGGTCGGCCGACAGCCGCGCCCGCCGGTCCAGCACGTCGTCCCAGCGCCGTACGTTGTCGCAAACGGTTTCGAACCATTCCCGGCCGCGTTCCTCGCCCCTGATCATCGGGATCAGCCGGCGCAGGGTCTCCCGGGCGTCGCCGACGAGGTTCACCTCGTACGGGTAGCGCATCCCGATCATGTGCGGATCGATGTCGATCTGTACGCCCCGCGCCTTGCCGAACTCCGGCAGGAACTGCGTGTACGGGAAGGACGAGCCGATCGTCAGCAGGGTGTCGCAGTCGCGCATCAGCTCGTAGGACGGCCGGGTGCCGAGCAGACCGATCGAGCCGGTGACGTAGGGGAGTTCGTCACTCAGCGCGTCCTTGCCGAGCAGCGCCTTCGCGACGCCGGCGCCGAGCAGTTCGGCGATCCGCTCGACCTCGGTCCGGGCCCCGGCGGCGCCCTGTCCGATCAGGATCGCCACCTTGTCACCTGAGTTGAGGATGTCGGCGGCCGAGCGCAGGGACTCCTGCGACGGGATCGTCGTCCCACCGCTCAGGCCGAGACTGGACGGCACCATCCTGAACCCGTGGGCGGGCGCCTCGTAGACCAGCTCCTGCACGTCGCCGGGGATGATGACCGCGGTCGGGCAGCGGCGGGCGCAGGCGGTGCGGATCGCCCGGTCCAGGACGTTCGGCAACTGCTCGGGGACCGTCACCGTCTCCACGAACTCCGAGGCGACGTCCTTGAACAGTGTGTGCAGGTCCACCTCCTGCTGGTACGAGCCGCCCATCGCCGAGCGGTGCGTCTGACCGACGATCGCGAGGACCGGCACATGGTCGAGTTTCGCGTCGTACAGGCCGTTGAGCAGGTGGATCGCTCCCGGCCCCGAGGTCGCCACGCATACCCCGAGGCGGCCGCTGAACTTGGCGTAGCCGACCGCCTGGAACGCGGACATCTCCTCGTGCCGAGACTGCACGAAACGCGGCTCGTCCCCCGCCCGGCCCCAGGCGGCGAGCAGGCCGTTGATGCCGTCGCCCGGATAACCGAAGACCTGCTCCACCCCCCACTCCCGCAGCCGCTGAAGGACGTGGTCGGAGACCTTGACGCTCATGGAAGTGACCTCCTGGGCAGGGGACATGAACACGATGTGAAGGTCGTGTCCCGTTCCGTGTGACCCCTGGGGCCACCGGAAAACCTGGGCGGTGTTTGGCGGGGGGAGTCCGGGGCAGGCGCGACTCAGTGCTTCGGACCGGAGGCACGTCCGTGGGAGGCAGCGACTCCGCGCCCCGCGGCGGCCCGGTCGGGCCGCTGTCGCGCTTCCCCGGTGACCGGCCAACCCAGAGCACTTCCAAGGGAGTTGCCACACCCCATGCCGAACAGAGCGAACGCGAAGCGCCATCCGCACGACGACGCCCCCGACACCGCCGACGCCTTCCGCAGGCTCGCCGCCCTGCCGCCGGGGCCCCAGCGCGACACGCTCCGCTCCCAGATCGTCGAGGCCTGGCTGCCCATGGCCGACCGTCTCGCCGGCCGCTTCCGCAGCCGCGGCGAGGCCTTCGACGATCTGCGTCAGGTCGCCGCCCTCGGTCTGGTCAAGGCCGTGGACCGCTACGACCCCGAACTCGGAAACGCTTTCGAGAGCTACGCCGTCCCCACCGTCACCGGCGAGATCAAGCGGCACTTCCGCGACCACATGTGGACCCTGCACGTACCGCGCCGGGTCCAGGAACTGCGCAACCGGGTGCGCTTCGCCGACCAGGAACTGGCCCAGACCGTCTCCGGGCGGCGGCCCACCGTCGCCGAGATCGCCGAGCGCGCGCAGCTCAGCGAGGAGGACGTGCGCACCGGGATGGGGGCGCTGGAGAGCTTCACCGCGCTGTCCCTGGACGCGGAGCTGTCGGGCGGCGAGGACGGCTACTCGCTCAGTGACGTGCTGGGGGTGACGGACCCGGCCCTGGGCACGGTCGTCGACCGGGAGGCCGTCAGGACACGGCTCGCCGCGCTTCCCGAACGGGAGCGGGCGATCTTGTACATGCGGTTCTTCGAGGACATGACGCAGAGTCGGATCGCGGAGCGGCTGGGCATCTCGCAGATGCATGTGTCCCGGCTGATCAACCGGTGCTGCAACCGGTTGCGGGAACAGGTCCTGAACGACGTGGCGTAGCAGGAACCCGCGGGTGCGAGGCGGCCGTGGTCACCCGGTTGGCGGCCTGCGTCCCGCCAATGGCGTCCGGCCGCGCGCGGCCGGCGGGTCCTCGGGCTCTGATGGCGGTGGGGCGGCAACGCCCCGCTCGCAGCCGTCGGCCGAAGGAACCGTCCCATGCGTCGCACCGCTCACCTCCTGTCCACCCTCGCCGTGGCCGGCGCCGTCCTGGTGGCCGTCGGTCCGGCGGCGTCCGCGGATCCGGCGGCGGAGGTCAGCCCGGGCAGCGTCGCCCCGGGCGGCAGCGTCACCGTGTCCGTCTCCTGCGGTCCCCTCGGCGCCGCCGCGCCCGAGAGTCTCGACGCCACCTCGCAGGCCTTCGCCGAGGGCACCGTCACACTGAGCAAGGTCCCCGGCGCCGATGGCGCTCAGTCCGGGCCCGCCTACCGGGGCACCGCCCGCATCGCGCCCGCCGCCGATCTGGAGGTGAGCCCGGAGGCGGTCGGACCCGACTCCGCCTGGACCGTCGACGGCAGCTGTCCGGCGGCGCCCGGCGGGCAGGGCAAGCCGTGGAGCGCGACGCTGGACGTCGCCCGTGGCGCCCCGCAGCCGTGCGGGTCGGCGTCCGCCGCCTCCTGCGCCACCGGCCGGCCGTGCCCGCCGGCGCAGGACACCTCCCCGGGGCACACCGACACCTGCCGCACCGTCGAGCCGTGCGCCTCGCCCGAGCCCCGGCCGCGTGCCGCCGCGTCCCACGAGGCCGGCTGCGCCCCCGCCACCGTCGGGCACGGTGTGCAGGCCGGTGAGGGCGGCGCCTTCACCGACTCCGTCCCCGCGCTCGCCGCCGGTGGCCTGCTGATCGCGGGCGCGCTCGGCCTGGCCGTGCACCGGCTGCGCCGCCGGGACTCCGAGGGCGGCGTCTGACCCGCCGGAGAGCCCGTCCGGCCCGCGCTGTGACCGGCGCAACGTGCCGGACGGCCATGGGGTGGGGTCCCACGGGGTACTCAGAGCCCAGGGGCACGACCGGCCCCGTACGAGCGCTCGGCCCCGCAGGGCCGCCGGGCCCCGCACGGGACGCGACGCCCCGCCCGGCCCACGACGACGCCCGGCGGCCGGGTACGGCACAGCGCGGCGGGCACCGCACCGGGCGCGGCATCACACCCGGCACGGCACCCGGACCAGGCAGGACGACAGCACCAGGCAGGGCATCAGGGACGGACTGCGCGGAGGACGGCATGCGGCGGACGGCAGTGGAGGACCACGGGCCCGTCCGCTACGGCCCGCCACTGCCCCTGGACGGCCTGCCGGTGCTGCCGGAGCTCGTCTCGGTGCTCGCCCGGGCCGCCGGCCGTGCCGACGCCGAGCCGGTCGGCGGCGGCCCCGCCCTGCTGGACGCCGCCGGCGGCTACTGGGAGCGGCGCGGGACCCCCGCCGAGCCGGCACGCATCGTGGCCGGGCCCGGCGCCCCGGCCCTGCTGCTCGCGCTGACCGCCGCCCTGGGCGGCGACGTCCTGGTGCCCCGGCCCTGCGCGGCCTGGTGGGCGCCGTACGCCCGCCTGCTGGGGAGACCCGTCTTCCATGTGGCGACACCCGCCGAGTGCGGCGGCGTCCCGGACCCCTACGCCCTGCTGGAGACCGTGCGCCGGGTGCGCGCCGAGGGCGGCGACCCGCGGCTGCTGGTGCTGTCCGTCGCCGACGACCCCACCGGGACCGTGGCGCCGCCCGAGGTGCTGCACGAGGCGGTGGAGGCCGCCGCGGGCGAGGGCCTGCACCTGGTCAGCGACGAGACCTGGCGCGACACGCTGCACGCTCCGCACGACACCGTGCTGGTCAGCCCCGCCGAGATGCTGCCCGAGCAGGTCACCGTCGTCAGCGACCTCGCCGGTGCGCTGCTGCCCACCGGCTGGCCGGCGGCCGTCGCCCGGTTCCCCGCCTCGGCCGTCGGCGACGACCTGCACGCGCGGGTGCTCGACGTCCTCACCGCGCTCGGCGCGCGCGTGGCCGCTCCGGTCGCCGCCGCGGCCGCGTACGCCCTGACCGAGCCCGAGCCGGTCACCGCGCGCGTCGCCGCCGCCGTACACCTGCACGCGCGCGTGGCGGACGCCGTGCACGCCACCGTGGTCGCCGCGGGCGGCCTCGCCCTCCCGCCCCGGGCCGGCCGTCACCTGTACGTCGATCTCGGCCCGCTGCGCACCGCGCTCGCCGCGCACGGCGTCGGCGACGCACAGGACCTGGAGGACTTCCTCGCCGCCCGGCTCGGGATGCCCGCGCCGGGCGGACACCGCTTCGGGGACGAGCTCGGCGCACTGCGCGTCCGGCTGTCCACCGGCATGCTGCTGGACGGTACGGACGCGCAGCGCACGGAATGCCTCACGTCACCCGCACCGTTGGAACTGCCACACGTGCAACGCGCGTTGATGCTCTTGAGGTCGGTCTTCGACGATCTCCGTGACGACGCTCAGCGATGGGAGCCTCCTCGATGACGCAGCAGTCCGAGTCGACCACCACCGGCACGGTGACCACCGAGGACGCCGACGCCCCGGCCCCCCTGGCCCCGCTCGCGCCCCCCGCCCCGCCGCTCGCCGCGCCCCGCCCCCTGGGAGAGCGGCGGGTGTGGCCGCGGACCTTCCACGACCGGCTGACCTCACCCCTGCCCAACCTCAAGGCCTTCGCCCGGTTCGCCCGCGAGGGTTCCGTGCGGCCCGGCCGGGAGGGCCTCGCCGACATTCCCCGGCTGCCCTTCGCACCCGCCCCGCTGCCCCGGGTGGACGCCCGTACCGTCGCCGTCTCCTGGGCGGGGCACGCCAGTTGGGTGGTGAGCGTCGGCGGCCTCACCGTCCTGACCGACCCGGTCTGGTCCCGCCGCATCCTCGGCACCCCGGCCCGGATCACTCCCGTCGGCGTCCCCTGGGAGGCGCTCCCGCGCGTCGACGCCGTCGTCATCAGCCACAACCACTACGACCACCTCGACGCCCCCACGCTGCGCCGGCTCCCGCGCGACACACCCGTGTTCGTGCCGGCCGGGCTCGGACGCTGGTTCCTGCGCCGCCGGTTCACCCGGGTCACCGAGCTGGACTGGTGGGAGGCGGCCGAACTCTCCGGCGTGCGCTTCGACTTCGTGCCGTCCCACCACTGGTCCAAGCGGTCCCTCACCGACACCTGCCACTCCCTCTGGGGCGGCTGGGTGCTCACCGCGCCCGACGGACAACGTGTCTACTTCGCCGGTGACACCGGCTACGGCCACTGGTTCTCCCGGATCGGACAGCGCTACCCGGGCATCGACCTCGCCCTGCTGCCCATCGGCGCCTACGACCCCCGCTGGTGGCTCAGCGACGTCCACTGCGACCCGGAGGAGGCGGTCCGCGCCACCCTCGACCTCGGGGCGCGGCGGACGGCCCCGATGCACTGGGGCACGTTCGTGCTGTCCGCCGAGCCCGTTCTCGAGCCCCTCACGCGCGTGCGTGCGGCCTGGGAGAAGGCGGGGCTGGACCGGGACGACCTGTGGGACCTGCCGGTGGGAGGCGCACGGGTACTGGAGTGACGCGGGTACCGGAGTGACGCGGGTACCGGAGTGACGCGGGTACCGGTGTCGTACGGGTACCGCGGTGACGCGGGCACCCGAGGCGTACGGGTCCTCGGGCTGCTCGGGTACCGAAGTCGTACGGGTACCGGGGTGGCACGCGTACCGAAGCACGTCGCGTGCCGGAGCGGAGCGCGTACTGGTGCGGTACGCGTACCGGTGTGACACCGGTCCGGCACACCGCGGCTGCCGTACCGGCACGGGCGCCGGACGGCAGGGCTCCCGGGCTACGCGGCCCCGGTTCCCCGGGCCCGGCGCCACAGGCTCGGGGCCGCGCTGATCACCACGGTCAGCGCGACCGCCGCGACCACGCCCTCCCAGGGCTCGGGGAACAACGAGCCGCCGAGGATCCCGATCAGCTGGTAGGTCATCGCCCAGGCCAGACATGCCGGGAGATTGCCCCGCGCGAAGCGGCGCAGCGGCCACTCCGCCATCAGACAGGCCAGCATCACCGGTATCCGGCCCGCCGGCACCAGCCGGGACAGCACCAGTACGGTCGTGCCGTGGTGGGCGAGCTTGTCCTGCGCCTGCTCGAGCCGCTCCTCGGGAGCCCGCGAGCGGATCGCCTCCAGCCAGCGCGAGCCGTTCTTCGACCGCATCCCGCGCCGCCCCAGCCAGTACAGCGTTGCGTCCCCGCAGAACGCCGCGAGCGACGCCGTCAGGAACACCATCGCCAGCGCGAACGGCACCGTCTGATGGACGGCGACCGCCGCCGCCGTACTCACCAGTGCCCCCGTCGGCACCACCGGCACCAGCGCCCCGATCAGCACCAGCAGGAACAACGACGGATAGCCGAGGGCCTGCTGCGTGGCCTCCGTCGGCACTACCGTCGCGGTCACGGCGAGCCACCACTTCACCGGGAGACCTCCGGGCGCACGCTCTCGCCGTGCCCGAGCCGGTGCACCACGACCTCCGGCGCGCGCTGCGCCGCCAGCCGTACGAACTCCTCGCCGGGAGCATGGAATTCATGGGGGCGCACGGCGTCCATGCCGATCGGCCAGTAGGTGCCGTAGTGCACCGGCACCGCGGTGCGCGGCGCCAGCCGGACCAGTGCCTCGGCCGCGCGCCCCGCGTCCAGGTGCCCCTCGCCGAGATGCGGTCCCCAGCCGCCCACCGGGAGCAGCGCCACGTCGACCGGCCCGACCTCCTTGGCCATGTCGTCGAACAGGCCGGTGTCCCCGGCGAAGTACGTCCGGGCCTCGCCCTCGACGACGTACCCGAGCGCGGGGGAGTGGTGCCGTCCGACCGGCAGCCGCCGCCCGTCGTGGCGCGCGGGCACGGCCCGTATCCGCACGTCGCCGACGGTGGTCTCGTCCCCCGGCGCCATCTCGCTCAGCCGCAGGTGCCGCAGACGGCGCAGCCCGGGGACGGCGCGCGGCGCGCCCCGGGGCACCAGCAGGCGCGTGCCCGGCGCAAGGCGCGCAAGCGAGGGCACATGCAGATGGTCGGCGTGCAGGTGGGAGACGAGCGCCACGTCCGCGCGCCAGGCGCCGGGCGGAGGCAGCGCGCCCCGGCGGCGGCGCAGATGCGCGAGACGGCGCGCGAACAGGGGATCGGTGAGCACACGTACGTCCGAATCCTCGACCGTGCAGGTGGCGTGCCCCCACCACGTGATCTCCACCGCCACCTCTTTGCCTCCTTCGCGCGACTCCCCCGAAGCCTACGGGCAGGAGTAGGGTCGGCGGCGAAACCCGGAGGTGAGGGGGACGCCATGGGACCGGTGCGGGTCACGGCGATCGCGAGTCTGACGCCGCTCGAGGAACTGGACGCCGATCCCTTCCTGGTGGACTCCCGCAGCCAGCACGCGATGTGCGCGCGGTGGGCCGCCGAGCGCGGCTACGTCGTCAGCCGGGAACTGCTGGTCCGCGGGCTGCGCGCCGACCACTGCGTGCTGTGGGACGGCATCCGGGCCGGCGTCGACCTGTTCGTGGCGCCCAGCCGCCGGGTGCTGGAGAGCGCGCTGTCGTCCGTGGAGGAGTTCTCCGCGGAGTGCGCGCGGCGCGGTGTGCGGGTGGAGACGGTCGGCAGCGCCGAGCCCGCCTACGACGCGCAGATGAAGGCCAGGGTGCACCGGCGACTGTCGATGCCGACGGCCGGCTACGACGGGCGGTAGCCGCGGGGTGCCTGTCACCGCGATATGACAGGGTGGAGGGCGGCCCCCGGGCGTCGGGGCCGGAACGTGAGGTGTACGGGGCGTGCGTGGGGTGCGGTGGCGGCGGGCCGTCAGTCAGGCCGGGCGGAGCGCCGCGGTGTGGGGCGTCTCCACGCTCACGATGCTGGTGCTCGCGGGGATCCTGCCCGACTTCCGGCTCCAGTCCGCCGACGGCGCCAGCGCCACCACCATCGCCATGACCGCCGCCGTCGGCGCCGGGGTGTTCGGTGTGCTGTCGGCCCTGGTCTGGCCCCTGCTGGTGCGCCTGCTGCTGCTCGTACCGGCGCTGGTCCTCGGCCTGCTGGTGTTCTTCCTCAACGGCTCGCTGCTGCTGCTCGCCCTGCGCCTGAACCCCTCCGGGCAGAGCGAGGCCGCCCCGGAGACCGCCGTGATCGTCGCCGCCGTGATGTCCGCCGTCGCCTCCGCGACGGGCGGCGCCCTGGCCGTACGCGACGACGACGCCTACCGCCGCCGCCTGTACCGGCTCGCCGACCGCCGCCGAAGAGGCGGCGCCGCCTGCCCCGCCACGCCCGGCACCGTCTTCCTCCAACTCGACGGCGTCGGCCACGACGTGCTGGCCGCGGCGGTGCGCAAGGGGCTGATGCCGACCGTCGCCGGATGGCTGGGCAGCGCCCCGCAACAGGGCCGTGGGCAGGGCCGCGCGGGCAGCGGCGCCCCGCGCGCCAGCCACCGGCTCACCCGGTGGCACACCGACTGGTCCAGCCAGACCGGCGCGAGCCAGCTCGGCATCCTGCACGGCAGCAACCACGACGTGCCCGCCTTCCGCTGGTACGAGAAGGACACCGGTGAGGTGATGGTCTGCAACCGTCCCACCAGCGCCGCCGAACTCCAGCGCCGCGCGGTCGAGCGCACCGGTGACGGCGGGCTGCTGTCCGCCGACGGCGCGAGCCGCGGCAACCTCTTCAGCGGCGGCGCGGACGAGCAGGCCCTCGTGCTGTCCATCGCGACCCGCCGACGCAGCCGCGAGACACGGTCCCGGTCCGGCTACTTCGCCTACTTCTCCGACCCGGCCAACGCCGTGCGCACCGCGCTGTCGTTCGTCGCCGAGGTCGGCCGCGAGAGCGGCCAGTCCACCCGCGCCCGGCTGCGCAAGGAGCGCCCACGCGTCGGACGCGCCGGCCTCTACCCGCTCGTCCGCGCCTTCGCGACCGTCGTCGAACGCGACGTCGTGGTGGCCGCCGTGATGGGCGACATGCTCGCCGGCCGCACCGCCGTCTACGCCGACCTGGTGGCGTACGACGAGGTCGCGCACCACTCCGGGCCGCTCGGCCGGGACACCGAGCAGGTCCTCGGCCGCCTCGACCGGGCGCTCGCGCTGATCGAGAACGTGGCCGAGCACGCACCGCGCCCCTACCGGATCGTCGTCCTGTCCGACCACGGCCAGAGCCCCGGCGAGACGTTCCGCGCCCGCTACGGCCTCACCCTCGGCGACCTGGTGCGGGCCGGCTGCGGGCTGCCCGTGCCGCGCAAGGCCGAACGCACCCACAGCGGCGCCGAGGCCCGGGCGGCCGTCCGCGCGGCGCTGCGCCGGCCCGTCGAGGAGAGCGGCGAACGCCACCGCCCGACCGGCCGCCGCTCGGAACCGATCGTGCTGGCCTCGGGCAACCTCGGCCTGATCTCGTTCCCGGACGTGCCGCACCGGATGAGCAAGGAGGAGATCGACGCCCGCCACCCCGCGCTGCTGACCACCCTCGCCAACCACCCCGGCATCGGCTTCCTCCTCGTCCGCAGCGAGGAGCACGGCGGGGTCGTCCTCGGCGCGTACGGCGCGGAGATACCGCTGGACCAACTCGACCGGACACCCGGCCCGCTGGCCGCCTTCGGGCCCGGAGCCGCCGACGCAGTGCGCCGCACCCACTCCTTCCCGCACACCGCCGACATCATGGTCAACTCCTTCCACGACCCGGCCGACGGCGAGGTCCTCGCCTTCGAGGAGCAGATCGGCTCCCACGGCGGCCTCGGCGGCGCACAGGCCAGGCCGTTCCTGCTGTCCCCGCTCGCGCTGTCCGCCCCCGTCGAGGACGACGAGGAGCTGATCGGCGCGGAGCACGTGCACCGCGTCCTGCGCCGCTGGCTGCGCGAGTCCGACGGGCCCCAGGTACCGCTCGAGACGGCACCGGAGGAGCGCGCCGCCTGAAATTGGGCTGCGCCGAAGGAGCCGTACGCACACACTGTCCGTACCGGTCCGGTCGTCCGGATCCCGCGCGCTCGCGCCCCTTCCGCATCCCTCGAGGAGCCTCTGACTTGCAGGCTGCCGTCACTGTCACGCCTTCCCGTATCCCCGAACTGCTCCTCGGTCTCGCCACCGTGCGGCCGGTGTTCCTCTGGGGCGCCCCCGGTATCGGAAAGTCCTCGCTGGTCAGGGACTTCGCCGAGTCGCTGGGGCTGGAGTGCGTGAGCCTGCTCGGCACACAGCTCGCGCCCGAGGACCTGATCGGCGTCCCCCAGATCCGGGACGGCCGGTCGGTGTTCTGTCCGCCGGAGGCCATCGCCCGTGACGAGCCGTACTGTCTGTTCCTGGACGAGCTGAACGCGGCCACGCCCGATGTCCAGAAGGCGTTCTACTCCCTCATCCTCGACCGGCGGATCGGCAACTACGAGCTCCCCAAGGGCTCGATCGTCATCGGCGCCGGGAACCGGGCCACGGACAACGCGCTCGCCCGGCCCATCGCCTCCGCGCTCGTCAACCGCCTCACCCATGTGCACCTCGAGGCGTCCGCGAAGGACTGGCTGACGTGGGCCGCGAACAACGACATCCACCCGTGGATCCTCGACCACCTCACCGACCGGCCCGACCACCTGTGGTCCAAGCCGCCGAAAACCGAGGAACCGTTTTCCACCCCCCGTTCCTGGCACATGCTCTCCGACGCGCTGCACTCCTTCGGGCCCGACCTAGACGAGGACACGCTCACGGTGCTGGCGCACGGCACGCTGACGCCCACGCACGCCACCGCCTTCCGCGGCTACGTCAAGATCGTGCGCAGCCGGTACGGCATCGAGGCCATCCTCAAGGGCGAGGCCCCCTGGCCGCGCCGGGTCGAGGACCGTGACCTGCTCTACTACCTCGCCGACTCGTTCCGCGGCCGGCTCGTCAAGGAACTCCCGGCCGTCCGGGAGCACATGTCGGCGAAGGGTCGGCAGACCGCGTACCGCGCCAAGTCCCTGCTCGTGCAGCTCGCCGAGATATCCGTCGAGGTCGCCCAGACCGTCATCGCCTCCGACGCCGACGGCAACCCGGTGCTGCCCGCCTGGTTCCTGGTCGAGGCGGCCCGGGACATGCCCCGCCTGGTGGAGGCACGCCGGTGAAACGGGAGGACCGCGACAAGAAGAAGCGGGACCTCGCCGCGGAGGCGTTCGAGTCCGGAAGGCTGGCCCTGCGCGGCAACCCGGCGCTCGCGGCCGTCGACTTCGACACCTGCCGCCGCGAGGAGTGCACCCTGGCTCCCCGCGACGGACTCGTCCGCGCGGACTCCAACGGCACCCTGCACGCCCACCCGACCCGGCTCGCCGACCCCGACCGCTGGGCCTGGTCCCTCGCGCACGCCGCCCTCCACCTCGGCTTCGGACACCTCCCGGCATCCCCGAACGAGCGCGCCCAGCCCGACCGGTACGACCTCGCCGCGCGCTGCATGGTCGTCAACCGTTTTCTGCTGACGTTTCCGGTCGGCCGCGCCCCCGACGAGCTGCCGCCGTCGTACCCGGGCGGTGACGAGGAGCAGCTCGCCGCCCGCTGGCGGCGCACCGGGCTGCCGGCCGCCTACGAGCACTGCGGCACCGCGGGGACGGCCGCCGACCAGGTGCTCGTGCGGTGGACCTGGTCCGGGCGCCAGATGCCGGACTGGCCGCTGGCCTTCGCCACCGCCCTGACCCGGACCGTGTCCGCCGCGATGGACATGGCGGGCGGCCGCCGCGCCTCCCTCGACGGCGCGGTGACCCCCTTGCGTCCCTGGGAGCGGGCGCTGAGCTGGTTCGTCTCGTCCTACCCGCTGCTCGGCGGCCTCGCGGCGGGCATCACGCTCGTCGCCGACGCCGAACTCGCCCGCGCGCACGGCATCTCGATCGCCGCCGTGAACGCGGAGGCGGGCGAGATCTACATCAACCCGCTGCGCCGCTACGAGGACGAGGAATGGCGGTTCGTCCTCGCCCACGAGATGCTGCACGCCGCCCTGCGCCACGGCGACCGCTGCGGCACCCGCGACCCCTACCTCTTCAACGTCGCCTGCGACTACGTCATCAACGGCTGGCTGCGCGAGATGCAGGTCGGCACGATGCCCGAAGGGCTGCTGTACGACGCCGAGTCGGCGGGCCTGTCCGCCGAGGAGGTCTACGACCGCATCACCGTGGACCTGCGCCGGATGCGACGGCTGGCCACCCTGCGCGGCAAGGGCCTCGGCGACATCCTCGGCGCCCCGCTCGGCCCGCCCTGCGACCACGTCGACCTCGACGGCTTCTACCGGCGCGGTCTCGCCCAGGGCCTCGAACTGCACCAGCGGCAGGAACGCGGCTTCCTGCCCGGCGGGTTGGTGGAGGAGATCCGCGCCCTCAGCCACCCGCCGCTGCCCTGGGACGCCCGACTGGCCCGCTGGTTCGACGAGTTCGTGCCGCGCCCCGAGCCGGTGCGGACCTACGCCCGGCCCGCGCGTCGGCAGGCCTCCACCCCCGACATCCCGCGCGCCGGCCGCTGGTTCCCGCCCGAGGAGATCGCCCGCTGCACCTTCGGCGTCGTCCTGGACACCTCCGGCTCCATGGACCGCACCCTGCTCGGCAAGGCGCTCGGCGCCATCGCCTCGTACGCCGAGGCCCGCGACGTCCCGGCCGCCCGGGTCGTGTTCTGCGACGCGGCCGCGCACGACGCGGGCTATCTGCCGGTCACCGAGATCGCCGGCCGGGTCCGTGTCCACGGCCGCGGCGGTACGGTCCTGCAGCCCGGCATCGACCTGCTGCACCGCGCCGACGACTTCCCGCCGGGCGCGCCGCTGCTCGTCATCACCGACGGCTGGTGCGACGTGCTGCGGGTACGGCGCGAGCACGCGTACCTGATCCCGCAGGGTCGCCGACTGCCGTTCACCGCGCGGGGGCCGGTGTTCCGGGTGCGGTGAGCGACCCGTCGCACCGGTCTGGTCAGTGGCGTGCCCAGTGTCCGGAGCGGACCCGTCCGAAGTCGTTCATCAGCTGGACCGCGGGACCGCCGAAGCCGCCTCCGGGGGAGTCGGTGAAGGACACCATGGTGCCCAGGGAGTCGGCCAGCGACATGAATTTGCTGAGGGTGACCCGGTCGTCGCGGAACTCCGGGGCCGGATGGTGGGCGTGTGCGGCCTCCAGCGCCTTCAGGTGGCGCTCCAGGCGGCGCTTGGCCGCTTCCTTGTCCCGTTCGTACAGGTCGTCCAGCGCGTGGAAGGTCACCTCGCTCGTCCACAGTCCGATGCCGTGCACCAGGACCGTCTCCGCGGCGAGGGAGGTGTCCCGCGCCAGGTCGAACTCGTGCCGACGGCTCTCGCGGGCCAGGGTGTCCACGTACTGCACGGTCGCCGTCCCCAGCGCGGACGGCTCCCGGCCGGTCGGCACCCGTACCTCCAGGACCACCCAGTAGGTCTCCTCGAAGGCGAGGTCGGGTGCGAAGATCCGCATGCCCTTCTCGGTGGTGATGATGTCGGGCAGGGCGTCGGCGCCGTAGTCGCTGCGGGCTCGCTCGGCGGCCTGCCGCGCCTGCTGGAACACCTCTGCCCGCGCTCTCGGGTCGGTGACCGGGTCGTGCCCGTACACGTGCCGGATCTCCACCACCGGGTCGATGTCCAGCCGGAGCTGGATGTCGACCGCGGCCAGGTGGTCGCGCCGGACGAGGTCCTCCAGCAGATCGGCCTTGACCTGCTCGGGCCGGGTGACGAAGGTCGAGTGTCCGCCGGCCACCCCGGCGAGCGCCGACAGTTCGGGCATGCGCGCGTCGGAGCCGAAGCCGAAGCACGACACGGTGAGGCCGCTGCGCACCCGGGCCCCGATGTTCCTGCGGATGTTGACCCAGTCCCGTTCGCCGGAGTTCGGGGAGCCGTCGGACAGGAGATACAGGCAGCTGACGGTGCGCCCGCTCACCGCGTTGCGGCCGATCTCGTCGATGCCGTACTGCACCCCGAGGTTGATGTCCGTGCCGCCGTCCGCTTCAAGTCCGGAGACGACCGACGCGAAGTTCCCCGACCGCTCCAGTTCCTCCTTGGTGGCCGCGGGCAGGACGGTGCGCACCCGGTGGTCGAAGGTGATGATGCCCAGGCAGTCGGTGGGACGCAGCTGTCCGTAGATCGTGTGCAGCGACGATTTGACGGTGTCGAGCTTCTCGCCGTGCATCGAACCGCTGGTGTCCACGACGAAGACGAAGTTGACGGGCAGCGGTGCGGAGGCGAGAGCAGGGTCCTCGGGCGTCGGGCCGGCCTTGAGGGCGATCTCCACGAAGTGGGTCGTCGCCTCGTGCGCCTTGAACTCACCCGTCACCGCGGTGAGTCCATGACTGACGGCGATGGCCTCCCCGCTCAGCGGTCCGGGAACCTGCCCGTCCCGGGACACCACGAAGTCGTCGAACCTGATGTGCTCCTGCCCGACGATCACGCCCTGTTCGATGAGTTCCTTCACCCCGAGCGCGGAACGGGTGCCGAAGGCGTTGTTGCGGCGCACGTAGAGGCCGTCGTGGGGGAGGGGGCGGGAGATGTCGCGGGGGGTGTGGGGACGGCCGGGGGGACCGGCCGGCCACCCGGCGGAAGCGGGCGTCGAGGGGGGCGGCAGCATGAAGTCGGCGTCCGGCCGGAGGAAGTCGGGGAGCGGTGCCGGTGCCGAGTCATAGGAGGGCTGCGGGCCGGCGTAGCTGGGCGGCGGCGCGGCCTGGGCCCTGTAGGAGTCGGAGTAATAGGTGGGCTCGCGGTCGCCGCCGAAGGGCAGGTGGCGGTCCTCGACGGACGCGGCCTGGGCATCCCCCGCACCTTGCGGGGGCGGTTTCTGGGCGGCCCGGCGGCCCCTCGGCATCAACCGGTCCGACAGCCCGGTGTCCGAGGACTCGCCTCGAAGTTCGGCAGAGAAACGCCGGGTGGCCTCGGGCGCCGTGGGCCACGGCCGGATCACCAGCCCCTGCCGCAACCAGTGCCACAGGGGTTCGTCGGGACTTCCCGGGGGCGGAGTCGTGACGTCGGGATGGATCACGACGGTGAACCCGTCCGGCGGCGCGTACAACGGGTCGGGAGCCGTAGTCAGGGTGGGGGCGGCCGACAGACCGCGGGCTTCCGCGAACGCCCGGCACCGCGCCTCCCGCCCACCGTGACGGTGACGGGACAACCATCCGCGCCCCGGTGCCGACGGTAACCGGGTGAGCAGCAGCGCCGGGCCCGGCAGCGGCGGCCCCGGCACCGGCGCGGTCGCTCCCGCGCCCGTGCCGCACATCACCAGCACGCCCCGGGCCCGCAGGAAGTTGGACAGGACCTCGCCGTTCGGCGGCGACGGTGCCGGGGCCCCGTCGCCGGGATGGACCAGGACGACAGCGCCGGGCCGGTTCGCGACGAACGCGTCGACCTCCTCGGGTGTCCGGGCGATCACCGGGGCCGGTGACCCTGACCACCGGGACTGCCGCCGGAGCCTCCTCTCCCATGCCTCGCCGGTGCCGTCACCGGCGAGCGGCCCCACGTACAGGACCGTCTCCGCGCTCGCCGCGGCGTTCGGTTCAGTCGGCATGCACACCCTCCGTCGTTCTTGTGGGAAGCGGACAGCGCGCCTCGAAACCGGTCCGCGTGCGCATCCCGCCGTCGAACATGTTCTCGGCCCGCAACCGCCGCAACCACGTGTCGAGTTCGGCGCTCAGCCCGGTACTCTCCCCGGCCAGCCGCACCGCCTGGTCCCGCTGCGCGGGATCGTTGCCGAGCAGCAGAAGCGTGATCTTCAGGGCGAGGGCGTGCGGGCTGCGGGCGTCCAGGCCCAGTGCCTCGTCGGCATAGCGGGCGGCCCCCTGCTGGTTTCCGCGGGCGAGGGCGATCCGGGCCTTCCAGTACCAGAACTCCTCCGACTCCCGGTCCAGACGGGACGCCTCCAGCGCACGCTCCGCCGGCTCCGGCTCGTCCCGCTCCACATGTCTGCGCACGGTGGTGAGCGACCGCTCGACACCGGTCGTCCCGGCGGCACGCGGTGCCCGGCGGGAGCCGCCGGTGGCCACCCGGGCCGCGATGAACAGCACGGCCAGCAGGAACACCAGGAGCATGCCGACGAGCACGACGAACTGCTGGACGCTCTTGCTCTCGGCGAGCGTGGCGAAGATACCGAGGATCGCGACGGTGAAGGTGAGCACGATGACAGCGCCGAAGAGGGCGGTCGCCTGGGTCGCGGTGAGCGCACGGAACATCTTGTTGCGGATGATGTCGCGCACGAAGTCCCGGTAGAGCAGGTACAGCACACCGAGCGCGACGCCGCCAAATCCCGCTATGCCCCCGAGGACTTGGAAGAGTTCGAGCATGTATGGACTGTATGGCTTCACCATGTCGCCCGTCAGGACTTCCGAGGGCCGCGATGCCCGGCTGTGATATCCGGCCGAAACGGGCGAAGCCCCGGCGACGCGCCCGGCGGTGGCCGCCCTGTCCGGTGGGTGGATCGACGCCGGGTGTGATCGGATGGGTGCCAGGCATCCGTCAACGGAACCGCCCGCTGTCTCCACCGTCACAGTTCGAAAGGATTCGTCGTGGCAACCACGCGCTCCGCACACACCGTCTGGGAAGGCAACCTGCTCGAGGGCAACGGGGTCGTGACCTTCGACTCCTCCGGCATCGGTCAGCAGCCGGTGTCGTGGCCCTCGCGCGCCGAGCAGGCGAACGGCAAGACCAGCCCGGAGGAGCTGATCGCCGCCGCCCACTCCAGCTGCTTCTCCATGGCGCTGTCGCACGGCCTGGCCGGTGCCGGTACCCCGCCCACCAAGCTCGTCACCTCCGCCGACGTCACCTTCCAGCCGGGAGAGGGCATCACCGGCATCCACCTGACCGTGGAGGGCACCGTCCCCGGTCTCGACGACGACGCGTTCGCCGCCGCCGCCGAGGACGCCAAGAAGAACTGCCCGGTCAGCCAGGCGCTCACCGGTACGACCATCACCCTGTCGGCCAAGCTCGCCTGAGCCGCCGCGTCGGGTCCGGGGCGCGGGAGCCGTACGAGGCCCCCGTGCCCCGTCGTGCCGTCCGGCCCTCCCTCGTCGGGCAGTGCCGGGCGGGGGAGGACCGGGTCAGACGAGTCCCGTCAGCCCCCTGATCGCGGACTGCGCCCACTCCTGCGCCCCGACCGCCGTCCCGGCCGCGAGGCCGGTCGCGACGGGTGCCAGGGCTCCCTTGAGCATGGTCACCGAGCGGCGGAGCCTGCCCGGCTCGGGCGACTGCGGACCGGTGATCTCGGCGAGGACCTCCTGGGCCGCGCTCTCGGCGTCCTGGCGCTCCTGGTCGCCGAGCCCGGCCGCGGGCAGCTGCCGGAGCAGCTCGGACACCAGCGTCGCGAGCGCCTCGTGTCCCGGAGCGACCGTGTTGTTGAGCTGCTGGTTCTGGGTGGCCGTCTCGTTGTTCCAGGCGAACTGGGAGTTCGAAACACCCCCGTTGAACACCGGACCGTCGTAATGGTGCACCTGCTGGGGGTCGTTCATCGGCCGACTCCGTCCTGATCGCTCTCGTTGCTCTCGTTGCTCTCATCGTTCTGGTTGGTCTGCTGCTGTATGACGTTGGTGTTGTTCCACGCCAACTGGGCGCTGTGGACCGCCTCGACGAAGACCGGCCCGTGGTAGTGGTTGACGATCGTCGGCGGCGGGGGCGGCTCCGTGATCTCCCTGACCGGCAGCGACGTGCGGAGTTCGACCAGTCTGACGCGGCCGTTGTGCTGTACGGCCACCCCCGTCGCCCCGGTCACGGCACAGCCCGCCAGCCGGCCGCCGCAGGCTTCGTCGCAGCGCAGCCCGGTGGCCGCGCAGTCCTCGAAACGACTGTCGGCGACGTCCAGATACGCGGAGCCCGTGCCGCACAGGCCGTACGACTCCGCGCCGGTGACGGTGAGGTTCCGCGCGACGAGCCGCGCCGTGCCGAACGCCAGGGCCCCACCGGTGCTCACGGCGGAGACCTCGCTGTCGTGCACGTGCAGCTGCGCCTCCTCGCCGGCGCCGAACCCCAGCAGCCCGCGCACCGCCGACACCCTTCTCAGGGTCACCCGGGACTGTCCGACGGCGGCCACGGCGGCCATGTCGAAGTCGAGGATCCTCGCGTCGGTGAGCTCGGCCGTCGTACCGCCGTTGCCCCGCGTCTCCAGGCCGAACGGGCAGTGCTCGACGCGGACCTGCGCGAACTCGGCCTTGCTCTCGTCCCAGACCCGCAGCGCGACGCCGGTCAGGCCGCGGACGTCGACACGGGTGAAGTGGCCTCTGGCCTTGTCGGTGACGGCGATGCCGACATTGCCGGCCGAGACGCGGCAGCCGGTCACCCGCGGGGCACCGCCCCGGGTCGACAGCACCGCGACGTTTCCCGCGCCGGTGATCTCGCAGTC
This sequence comes from Streptomyces sp. NBC_00080, assembly GCF_045041255.1. Taxonomy (NCBI): domain Bacteria; kingdom Bacillati; phylum Actinomycetota; class Actinomycetes; order Kitasatosporales; family Streptomycetaceae; genus Streptomyces; species Streptomyces sp. NBC_00080. The sequence goes on along the minus strand of NZ_CP108235.1, from coordinate 1,970,757 downwards.
CTCGAACGTGCCACGGCCCGAGTCCTGGACGTGGATGCCGGTGTCGCGGCAGTCGGCGAACACACAGCCGCGCACCGCCGGGTCGGCACCGCTCGCCACCAGGATCCCGTTCTCGGCGTCGGTGACGCGGGTGCCCTGCACGGAGCCCCGGGACTGCTCGATGAAGGCCAGGCCCGCCATGTGGGTGGCGACGACCGTGCACCCCTCGACCGTCAACTCCGCTCGGGTGTCCGCCATGACGGCCGCCTGCTCGGCGCCGGTGACCTCGCACCCGAGGAGGTGGGCCCAGGCGTCGCTGACGCGTACCCCGTGGATCCGGCTGCCGTCGAACCGGCTGTCCCGGACCAGCACCCGGGCGTTCTCGATCACCGCGACCGCGTTGTCGGCGGCGTCGGTGAAGCGGCACCGCTCGACCTGCCCGGCGGCGCCGGCGAAGACGGTCCGGCCGTACCGGAACTCGCTGTCCGTCAACGTCATGGACGTGCCCGGCCGGGCGTGCGCACAGACCCCGTTGTGCGCCCGGATCGCCACACGGTCCAGGGTGAGGGTTCCCGCGTGGCAGTCGACGACGCCGGCGTCGGCGTCCCGGCCGACCAGTACCAGGCCCCGGACCACGACCGAACCCGAGACGTCGAGCACGGTCCCGCGGGGAACGCTCACCACCACGGAGCCTGCGTCACCGAGCGCGGCCAGTTCGATCTCGCCCCGGACGGAGAGCCGTTCCTCGTAGTGGCCGGGAGTGATCTCCACCCTCGCGGCCCGGCCCCGCGCGGCCGCGGCGCGCAGCGCGGACCCGATGTCGGGGTGGGTGCCACGACCCCCGTGCGGCGCGACCACGTACCTCTTGACCATGCCCGCGTCCCCCGCAGCGCCCGCCCGTGACGAATCGTCGACTCCCGGTCACCGATGCTACCGGAGGGGTCGGCGGCACCGGGGGTGCAGGCGGTGGCCTTCACCCGGCCTCCTCCTCGCCGCGGACGCGCCCCGGTGGCGGCTCAGGGTTTGCGGGCGACCCCCGCGTACACCGGCACGATGCCCTCCGCCTGGACCGCCACGTCCTCGGGCTCGGGGCGCCAGCCGGAGACCGGGATCACGCCCGGCCCGAGCAGTTCCAGGCCCTCGAAGAAGCGGGCGAACTCGGCCAGGGAACGCGGGTAGAAAGGCGTTCCACCGCGCCGGAAGTTCTCCGCGGCCTTCTCGATGGCCGCGGGGTTCAGGTCGGGGGTCACCTGGGAGAGGATCAGCCAGCTGCCCGGCGCGAGCGCGGCGACGTACTTCTTCAGCAGGCCGTGCACGTCGTCGCCCGCCGGGTCGTCGCTCAGGTAGTGGGTGAGCGCCACCAGCGACAGGGCGACCGGCCGCGTGAGGTCCAGGGTCTCGGCGGCCCGGTGCAGCAGTGTGTCGAGGTCGCGGACGTCGGCGTGCGCGTACCGGGTGGAGCCCTCCGCCGAACCGTGCAGCAGGGCCTCCGCGTGCCGCAGCACGATCGGGTCGTTGTCCGCGTACACGACCTTGGACTCCGGGGCCACGCCCTGCGCCACCTGGTGCAGGTTGGGTTGGGTGGGGATGCCGGTGCCGATGTCGAGGAACTGGCGTATCCCGGCCTCGGCGGCGGTGCGGACGGCCCGCTGCATGAACCGTCGGTTGGCCCGCGCCCCGCGCAGCACCGTGCCGTCCACGGCGAGGATCCTGCGGGCCAGTTCCTCGTCGACGGGGTAGTTGTCCTTTCCGCCCAGCCACCAGTCGTAGACGCGGGCCGGATGCGGCCTGCTGGTGTCGACGCGGGCGGGTGCCTGCTCGGCCTCGGATCCGGTCATGCGGGTCTCGCCTCCAGGAGAGTCAGGAGCCAGGGGTCGGAAGTCAGCACGTGCTCAGAGGCTTTCGCGGGCGTTCCGCAGGATCTTCTTGGTGTGCTGCGCGGACGCGGCGTGCGTCGTCATGTGGTCGAGGACCTCCAGGTGCGCGGAGACCTCCTTGCGATCGTCGAGGTACAGCGCGCCGGTCAGGTACTCGGTGACGACCATGTCGGGCAGTTCGGGCTCGGCGAAACGGAACAGCGAGAACGGCGCGGACGTCCCCGGATGCGGGCCGGCCGCGAACTCGGAGACCTGCAGGGTGACGCGGTCGCGCTCGGCGAACTCCACCAGCCTGTCGAGCTGTTCGGACATCACGTCGGCGTCCACGCTCACCGGACGGCGCAGCACCGTCTCGTCCATCACCACCCACAGATGGGGCGGATCGCCGCTGTCCAGCAGCCGCTGGCGGGCGAGGCGCAGCGACACATGCCGTTCGATCGACTCCGGGGTCGTCTGCCCGACGGTCCCGGCTTCCAGTACGGCGCGCGCGTAGGCCTCCGTCTGGAGCAGCCCGGGCACGAAGTGCGGCTCGTACGAGCGGATCAGCCGGGCCGCGCCCTCCAGGCTCACGTACAGGCTGAACCACTCCGGCAGCACATCGTGGTAGCGCTGCCACCAGCCGGGCCGGTTCGCCTCCTCGGTGAGCGAGACGAAGGCCTCGGCCTCCTCGGCGCCGACGCCGTAGGCCTCCAGCAGCACCTGCACATAGGGGACCTTCAGGGCGACGTCGGCCGTCTCCATGCGCCGCACGGTCGCCGGGGCCACGCGCAGGGCGCGGGCCGCCTCCTCGCGGCCGAGGCCGGCCGCCTCACGCAACTCCTGGAGCCGCCTGCCAAGTACCACCTGGCCCACCGTGGGTGCGGGCCGTCGTTCACTCACCCCACGTCTCCCCTACGCCTCGAGGCACGCGGGTCAGTGTGCCACGTTCCGGCGTCACTCTCACGGGAACGGAGTCGAACATTCATCTGGATTCTTGTCTGAGGTGGCGTCAGTTGATGAGCGAGTGGAGGTACTTGACCGTGGCGGGATCCGCCGGGAGGAACGTCTCGACGGCCAGCTCGGCGACCGTCACGTCCATGGGGGTGTTGAAGGTGGCGACGGACGAGATGAAGGAGAGCACGCGCCCCTCGTGCTCGATCAGCATCGGCAGCGCGAAGTGCTGGACGGGATCGGCGGGTTCTTCCACGGGCCCGCCTGCCGTCGTCGGCCCGTCCTCCGCCACCGGGTACGCGGCGACCTCCTCGTACAGCTCCCGCAGCGGTGCCGAGCGGTACAGGGCGATCTGCCGCTCCATCTGCGCCAGCAGGTGACCGCGCCACTCGCGCAGGTTGCGGATGCGCGGCGCGAGACCCCGCGGATGGAGGGTGAGGCGCATCGCGTTGAGCGGCGGCGCGAGCAACGACTCCGGGACGCCCTCCAGCAGCATCGTGATCCCACGGTTGGCCGCCACCACGTCGTACCGCGCGTCCATCACCAGCGCCGGATAAGGCTCGTAGCCCTGGAGCAGCCGCTCCAGACCCGCGCGCAGCGCGTCCAGCGCCGGGTCGTCCAGCGGGGTCCGCGGGTAGTGCGGGGCGTAACCGGCCGCCAGCAGCAGCGCGTTGCGCTCACGCACCGGCACGTCGAGATGCTCGGCGAGCCGCAGCACCATCTCCTCGCTGGGCCGGGACCGGCCCGTCTCGACGAAGCTGATGTGCCGGGCCGAGGAGTCGGCGCGCAGGGCCAGCTCCAGCTGACTCATCCGCCGCCGCTCCCGCCAGCCCCGCAGCAGCGGGCCGACGCCCTGGCCCGCGGGGGCGGCGGAGGAGGCGTTCGTACCGGACGGGACAATGGTCATACGCAAGACCGTAGTTGAGGAGCGCTTGGATGAACGACTGGCGGAAGTCTTCCCTGGAGTCGACGGCGGTGTACCGCGCCCGGGTACGGGGCTGCCTCCTCGGCGGGGCGCTCGGCGACGCCCTCGGCTACGCGGTCGAGTTCTCCTCCCTCGATCAGATCCGCGCGGCCCACGGACCCAGGGGCCTGACCCGGCTCGTGCCCGACGCCGAGGGTGTGGTCGGCCGCGTCAGCGACGACACCCAGATGACCCTGTTCACCGTCGAGGGCCTTCGTACGGCGGCCAGGAGGGCCCGGCTCAAGGGGATCGGCGGGGCGGAGACCGCCCTCGTGCGCCAGGCGTACGGCCGCTGGCTCGAGACCCAGCAGCGGCCGGGGCCGGCCGACGGGGTCACGGGCGGCCTCCTCGCCGAGCGCTGGCTGTACGCCCGCCGCGCCCCGGGCAACGCCTGCCTGTCCGGGCTCGCCCAGACCCACGTTCCCGACCCGCGGGCCGAGCTGAGCGGTGCGCCCGGGCCGGTCAACCCCGGGTCCAAGGGCTGCGGCACCGTGATGCGCTCGGCGCCGTTCGGTCTGGCCCACCCCTTGGCCGACTTCGCCTTCGGCATGGCCGCCCGCTGCGCCCAGACGACCCACGGCCACCCGACCGGCTACTACGCGGCCGGAGCGCTGGCCGCGATCGTGGCGCACCTGACGCGGGGGGAGTCCGTCGAGGGCGCCACCCTGCGCGCCCTGCGGCTGCTCGGTCGCCACCCCGGCCACGAGGAGACCTCGGCGGCCCTGAACCAGGCCCTCGACCTGGCCGCCGAGGGCGATCCGAGCCCCGAGAAGGTGGAGCGGCTCGGCGCCGGCTGGGTCGCCGAGGAGGCCCTCGCCATCGGCGTCTACGCGGCGCTGGTCACGCACGGGGTGGAGGACGCCCTGCTCCTGTCCGTGAACCACTCCGGCGACAGCGACTCGACGGGTTCGATCTGCGGCAACATCCTGGGCGCGCGGCACGGCGACGGCGGGCTGCCGCACGAGTGGCTGGCGCAGGTGGAGGGCCGGGCCGTGATCGCTGCGCTGGCGGACGACCTGGCGGCCGAATGCCTGCGCGACTGAGCCGAGAGCCGCACTGGTGACCAGGGCCGTCACGGCTTTCCTGTGGCACGCTGGACAGGTACGCGACATCAGGAAGGGAGCCGTGCCATGGCCGTCGAACCGCTGTCGCAGAAGGAGATCGAGGACCGGCTGTCCGAGCTGCCCGGCTGGTCCCTGGACGGCGACCGCCTCGCCCGCGCCTACCGGCTCGACTCCCATTTCGCCGCGGCCGCCCTGGTCGTCCATGTCGCGCGGATCCAGGACGAGCTCGACCACCATGCGGAGCTCACCCTCGGCTACAACACGGTGTCCCTCGCCGTGAACACCCACAGCGCGGGCGGCACCGTCACCGATCTCGACGTCGAACTCGCCCGCCGGGTGGAGGCCGTGGCCCCCGCGCACGGAGCGCGCTGACCTGCGCCGACCGCGCAGACTTGCGCCGAGCCGCGCGACGGAAGGGGCGGTGCGGGCGCGGCGGGAGGCGGGCGGCTCGGGGACTGTACGGGCAAGGGTGCGGTGGTCGGTGGTCACGGAACGGGGGCGCGGGTGCTGGACTACGACGAGGAAGCCGAACGCTACGACGCCTGGCGCGGCGGCGAGCCCAGGGCGGCGGCGGCCGCGGAGGGCGTCCTCGGTCTCGTGCCGGCCCGGGCGCGCAGCCTGCTGGACGTGGCCTGCGGCACGGGCATCGTCACCCGGCGCCTCGCGGCCGGGCGCCCCGGCCTGCGGGTGACGGGCCTGGACCGGGCGCCGGCCATGGTCGGCCACGCCGCCGCCCGGTTGCCCGGAGCGGTCGTCCTCGCCGACGGCCGCCGACTCCCCTTCCGGGACGGGGAGTTCGACGCCGTGAGCAGCGTGTGGCTGCTGCACCTGGTCGAGGACGTCACGGACGCGCGGCGGATCGTCGCCGAGTGCGCCCGGGTGCTGCGGCCCGGCGGGGTGTACGTCACCACCGTCGACAAGGGTGCCTCCCACAACGTGGGCAGCGACATCGATGTCGTGCTGTCCTCGCGCCCGCACCGCCCGGCCTCCGACACCGCGGCGCTGGTGGCGTCGTACGCTGCCGAAGCCGGCCTGGTCCCGGCCGGGCAGGCCCGTTTCGCCGGGCGGGGGCAGGGCCGCAGCCCGCGCCGGGCCATCGTGGACCTGCGCCGCGGCTGGTTCGTCACCCTGCCGCCCGGTCACCCCCTGGCCGAGGGGTTCGCCGCCCGCCTCGCGGCGCTGCCCGACCAGGACCGGCCCCGCCCGGACCCCGCGTTCACGCTGAGGGCGTTTCGGAAACCGGTTCCCGGTCCGCTTCCGGACGGGTGAAGTCCATGATCCAGTTGGTCAGCCAGGTCTCCCCGCCGTCCAGTGAGAAGGCCTGCTCCCAGCGGGCGGACGTGTCGCACACCCCGGACCAGACGAACCGGGCCCGCACGTCCTTGCCGTCGTGCGTGTCGTCGCCGTAGAACTCACCGCGGTCGCGACGGCCGCCGTGGTGTCCGTCGTCGTCGCCGAAGCCGCCGATCACCGGCGGGAACAGCCTGCCGCTCCGGCTGGACGACCAGTTCAGCGACCACTGGCCGCTCTCCCGGTCGAAGAGCCTCAGGGTCAGCCCCTTCGCTCCGAGGTGCGGCATGTCGATCTCGTCGATGTTCGCGGCCCCGTCGAACAGCGGCCGGCAGTGGGCCGTGGACGGGAACTCCTCCCAGTCGCTGTCGGGGTCGAGGAACTCGGTGCGCCGGCGGTGCCGGACCTCCCACGCGCCGTGGAGGAAGTCGAAGTCGTGCGGGCTGCTCATGAGCGGTCCCCCGTCGTTCCCTCGGGCAGGGAATCGGTCAAGTAGGCGTCGAGGTCGGGGACTTCGGGTGCGCGGCGGGCAAGCATGTGCCGTACCCACGCGTCCCGTTCGTGCAGGATCGGCGGCAGTTCCCAGACGCAGCCGATCCAGGGCCGGTCGGTCGCCGCGAAGTGGCTCGGGTCGTCGTCCGGGCAACCGAGCACCGACTGGCCCGCTGCCGCGCCCCGGAAGTGCAGGACGTTGTCCCACACCCAGCTGTAGACGTTGAGGTAGGCGCCGTCGTCGCCGCCCCGGTGCAGTACGACGAAGGTGGCGGGCGGCGTCCCGTCCGGCGCCGGCAGCAGCTCGGGAAGGATCGCGTATGCCGCCCTCTCCACGTCGGGCGCGATGCCCGCCGGGTCGGAGGTGACGTGGTAACGCTTGATCCACCGCCCCGCCACCTCGATCGGCGGGAGCACTGTGAGCAGTTTCTCCGCGAAGGGGAGCGTGGGGGAGGGAGACGTGGACGGGGAGGGAGCGAGGGGGCGGAGATCATCAGAAACATCGGAAACATTGGAAGCAGGGGTCATGGGCAGGACGCTAGGCCCGCTTCACTGACACCATGTGTCAGTGAAGTCCAGCCGACTCGTGTCGATCCTGCTGCTGCTCCAGACCCGGGGCCGGATGACCGCCGCCCAGCTCGCGGAGGAGCTGGAGGTGTCGGTGCGTACCGTCTACCGGGATGTGGAGGCACTGGGTGCCGCGGGTGTCCCGCTGTACGGCGACGCCGGTCATGCCGGCGGCTACCGCCTGCTCGACGGTTACCGCACCCGTCTGACAGGACTGACCGCCGACGAGGCGGAGGCCCTTTTCCTGGCCGGTGTCCCCGGCCCCGCCGCCCAGCTGGGCCTCGGTCCGGTCCTGGCCGCCGCCCAGCTGAAGGTCCGCGCCGCGCTGCCGCCGGAACTGCGGGCGCACACGGACCGGATCAGCGGCCGCTTCCACCTGGACGCTCCCGGCTGGTACACGGACGCGGGGGTGGACGAGACGCCTCATCTGGCGGCGGTCGCCGACGCGGTGTGGAACAGCAGGATCCTGCATATCGTATACCGTCGCTGGCGTGAGCCCACCGACGTCGAACGCCGGCTGGAGCCCTACGGCCTGGTCCTGAAGGCGGGACGCTGGTACGTCGTCGCCGGCCCGGGACCGCGCACCTTCCGCGTCGACCGGATACTCGAACTCACCGCCTCCGACGAGGTGTTCACCCGGCCGGACGGCTTCGACCTGGCCGCCCACTGGACGGCGTACCAGCAGGGCTTTCGCGAGCGGCTGTACGGGGACGGGGCGGAGGCGGTGGTGCGCCTGGCCCCGGGAGTGACCCTCGCCCGTGCGGTGCCACTCGACGTACCCGCCGCGGCGGACGACTGGACGGTGGCCAGGGTCCCCATCGAGTCCGTCGAGCACGCCCACGCCGAATTCCTGCGGCTGGGCGCGGACATCGAGGTGCTCCGGCCGCCGGAACTGCGTGAGCGGATCGCCCGGACGGTGTCAGAGCTGGTGGCGGTGTACGGCAACTCGACTGGTGGCGGCGGCAACTGAGAGACGGAACCCATCCGTCCCTCCCTGGAGGTACGTCTCGTGCAGCACCCGCATCCGCACCCGCCTTCCCATCCGCACCCGGAACCTCGTCCGCACGTGGATCCCCCGTCGCGCAGGCACCGCAGACGAAGGGTCGTCCTCTCCGCGCTGGCCGCCACCACGGCCCTGGTCGGCGCCGGACTGACCACACTCGGCGCCGGCACCGCCGAGGCCGCCACGGCCCGCCAGGTGGAGGCCCTCGACCGGGGCGTCGTCAGCGTGCACACCGACAGCGGCAACCTGGTCAGCTGGCGCTGGCTCGGCACCGACCCCGACAGCGTCTCCTTCAACGTCTACCGGGCCGGCGCCAAGGTCAACTCGGCGCCGGTCGCCGGCTCCACGAACTACTTCCACTCCGGCGCCCCGTCTCAGGCCGACTACACGGTCCGCGCGATCGTGAACGGTGTCGAACAGGCCGACTCCGTCCACGCGATCCCGTTCCGCACCGGCTACAAGGACGTTCCCATCACCCCGCCGGCCGGCGGCACGACCCCCGACGGCGTCGCCTACACCTACGAGGCCAACGACGCCTCCATCGGAGACCTGGACGGCGACGGCGCCCTGGACATCGTCCTGAAGTGGCAGCCGACCAACGCGAAGGACAACTCCCAGTCGGGCTACACCGGCAACACGATCGTCGACGGCGTCAAGCTCGACGGCACCCGCCTGTGGCGCGTCGACCTCGGCCGCAACATCCGCTCCGGCGCCCACTACACACAGTTCCAGGTGTACGACTACGACGGCGACGGCAAGGCCGAGATCGCCATGAAGACCGCCGACGCGACGGTGGACGGCACGGGCGCGGTGATCGGCAGTTCCTCCGCCGACTACCGCAACTCCAGCGGCTACGTGCTGTCCGGCCCCGAGTACCTGACCATGTTCAACGGCCAGACCGGCAGGGCGATGAGTTCCGTCGACTACGTACCGGCCCGCGGCACGGTCTCGTCCTGGGGCGACTCGTACGGCAACCGCGTCGACCGCTTCCTCGCGGGAACCGCTTACCTGGACGGTTCCCGCCCCTCGCTGATCATGGCACGCGGTTACTACACGCGTACCGTGATCGCCGCCTGGGACTGGCGGAACGGCGCCTTCACCCGCCGCTGGACCTTCGACAGCAGTTCCTCCACCAACACCGGCAAGGGCTACGACGGCCAGGGCTCGCACAGCCTCTCCGTCGGGGACGTCGACGGCGACGGCAACGACGAGATCGTCTACGGCGCGATGGCGGTCGACGACAACGGAAACGGCCTGTGGACCACGAAGACGGGCCACGGCGACGCCCAGCACCTCGGCGACCTCGACCCCTCGCACGCCGGCCTCGAGTACTTCAAGGTCTCGGAGTCGACCGGCCAGCCCGCCGAGCTGTACATCAACCCGGCGAACGGCACCGTCAACTGGAAGCTGGCCGCCTGCTGCGACAACGGCCGCGGAGTCGCCGGTGACATCTGGGCGGGCAACGACGGTGCCGAGGTCTGGTCGGCCTCCGACACCTCGATCCGTGACGAGGCGGGGGCGACCAAGGGCCGGGAGCCGTCCTCCGTCAACTTCCTCTCCTGGTGGGACGCCGACCCCGTCCGCGAACTCCTCGACGGCACCCACATCGACAAGTACGGCACGTCCTCGGACACCCGCCTGCTGACCGGTTCGGGCGTCCACTCCAACAACAGCACCAAGGCGACCCCGTCGCTGTCCGGCGACATCCTCGGCGACTGGCGCGAGGAGGTCATCTGGCCGACCAGCGACAACACGGCGCTGCGTATCTACTCGACGCCGTACGAGACCACGACACGCATCACGACCCTGCTCCACGACACGATGTACCGCACCGGCCTGGCCTGGCAGAACACCGCCTACAACCAACCGCCGCACCCGAGCTACTTCCTCGGCAACGGCATGCCGACGGCACCCCGCCCGACGGTCTACACGCCCTGAGCGAGCGAGGGGTGCGCGTCCCGGTCCCCGGGGCGCGCACCCACGGTCGTCAGCTCACCGTGCAGCTCTGCTCACCCAGCTTGAACGCCGCCGGTTTCGCGTTCGATCCCGACCAGCTGCCCGTGAAGCCGAAGCTGACGGACGAGCCGGCCGCCACGTTGGCGTTCCAGCTCACGTTCTTCGCCGTCACCGTCGAACCCGACTGCGTGTAGTCGGCGTTCCACAGTTGCGAGACGGTCTGGCCGTTGGCGAAAGCCCAGTCGAGGTTCCAGCCGGACCAGGCGCTCGTGCCCGTGTTGGCGAGCTTGACGTCCGCCTGGAAGCCCCCCGACCACTGGTTGGTGATGGTGTACGTCACCGCGCAGGCACCGGTCGGTGGGGGGTCGGTGGGGTCCGTCGGGTCCGTGGGATCCGTACCCCCGTCCCCGCCGCCGGTGTCGGAGGTGTCGCCGTAGACGACACCCCGGCCGTTCGTCGAGACGTAGACCCGCCCGTACACCCGCGGGTCGCCCGTGATCGCCGCTCCCGTCCAACCCCACTGGTGGACATCGTCGTTGACTCGGGTCCAGGTCACGCCCTTGTCCGTCGAGCGGAAGATGCCACGCACTCCGGCGATCTTCGCGCTGGTGTAGAGGGTCTGGTACGACGCGCCCGTCGCCGCCTTTCCGAACCCGATCGTGTCGGCCTGCTCGACACCCGACAGCTTGGTGAAGGTCGCGCCGGAGTCCGTGGAGTGCCACAGCCCGTACGCCCCGTCGCTCGCCCCGCCCGCCAGCCAGACATCGCCCTTCGTGCCCGGCAGCGCCTTGAATCGCACGCTGTCCCCACTGGGCAGACCGGTCGCCGCGGACCCGGTGAAGGTCGCGCCGCCGTCCGAACTCACGTAGAACTTGCCCGACTTGAAACCGTAGAAGGTCTTGGGGTCGACCCGGTCGGACTCGACGACCGCGTCGGCCGGGATCCCGCTCGACGCCTGCCACGAGGTGCCGAAACCGGTGGTGTACTGCACCCCGGCGCCCGCCGGGCTCCACACGAAGCGGCTGCCGTCCGCCGCCGCGGCGATCGTCCCGCCACCGCTGACCCCCGAAGGATCCGTCCCCGCGAACCAGTTGGCGCCGTTGTCCGTCGAGAACGCCACGTGCGGCCCCGAGTCCAGGTTGCCGACGCGCACCACGGTGTTCGGGTTCGTCTCGGCGTAGTCCAGGCTCGTCGTCGACGTGAAGTTCGGGGAGGTGAACATCATCGACGGCACCTTCGTCAGGTCCGTGTGGCGGAAGCCGCCGATGTCGCCCAGCGCACTGAGCAGCGGAGCGCCGGACGGCGGAGAGGCGATGTCCAGGACCGCCGTCTCCTCCAGCCCCTGCACCATCGGCTTGATGGTGAACTGGCCCCCGCTGTCCCAGTTGGCCAGGTTCTCCGTGCCGTAGAGCGTCGCCCCCGTGCCGTACATCATGCGACTGGAGTTGAACGGGTCGATCTCCAACGCCTCGGTCATCCAGCCGAGTTTGGGAGACTGCTCCGGCGGCGACGGGTTGGCGCCCCAGGTCAGCCACGGCGACGACGAGACGTCCATCGTGTACCGGTTCGCGCGGTTGGGATACGACGTGTAGTCCCACGCCTTCGTCCAGGTGCCCCCGCTGTCCGTCGAGCGGAAGATCTGGGTGTCCGGCCACCAGGAACTGTAGGCGGTGGCCATGACGGTGCCCGGCTTCTGCCGGTCGATCGTCAGCCCGCTGAAGCCGTAGTACGTGTCGGCCTCCGCCACCGGGCTGATGTCCGTCCAGGTCCCGGTCGCCGTCGCGTATCTCCACAGCCGGCCCTTGCCGCCGTCGTACGGCCCGCCCTTGTCGCTGTATGCGATGTACAGATAGCCGTTGACGGTATCCAGTACACCCTTGTGTGCCAGGTATCCCGTCGGCTGCCCGGCCAGCCGTGTCCAGGTCGCGCCCGCGTCCGTCGACCGGTACACGGCGTTGTCCTTGTCCGCCACGCCGACGTAGATCGTCTTCGTCGCGCTGCCGGACGTCCCCGTGGACTCGTCGAAGGTGACCCAGACGATGCCCTGGTTGTCGGAGGCGTACCCGCTGGTGTCGGTGGGATCCTGCTGGTAGTTGCCGACGTTGGGGAAGTTCGCCACCTGCGACCAGGTGACTCCCGAGTCCGTCGACCGCCACAGGCCCTTGCCGCTCGGCGCGCCCAGATACAGCACGCTGTTCCTGTTCGGGTCGACCGCCAGGCGCTCGCCCATGCCGCGGCCGGGCATGTTGCCGCCCAGCTTGTAGGGCAGGTCCGTCTTCTGCCAGCTCGCGCCCCGGTCGGCGGAGCGCAGCACGGCCCCGTTGCCCGGATCCCAGCTGTTGGTGTACGTGCCGACCGCCGCGTACACCTTGTTCGGGTCGACGGAGTCGGAGGCCAGGCTCACTACGCCCGTATGTCCCCAGTCCGCCCAGCCGACCGAGTCCAGCAGCGGCGTCCAGGTCTTGCCCGACTCCTGCCAGCGGTACGCGCCGCCGATGTCGGTGCGGGCGTAGGCGAGGTTCTTCTCCTTGCGGTTGAAGACGATGCCGGGCACGAATCCGCCGCCGTCGATCCGGGCGTTCTTCCAGGTGTACGACTCTGCGGCCAGCGTCGTCTGCGGGCTGCCGTCCGCGGCCAGTACGGGCGGACTGCCCGCGATCAGGCCGGCGGCGAGCGCCGACACGGCCATGAGGATGCCGGTTCTTCGCACGGTGGGGGTCCTTCCTCGCGAAGCCATGTGTGCGGGGGATGGGGGACGTGCGACTGCCGGGCGGCCCCCTGTGCGGTGGGGGGCCGCCCGGCCTGGGCCCCGCCGTCAGGTGGCGGGGCCACGTACGCGAAACCTCGAGCGACCGCGCCGCCGGGCGGTGCCACCCCGCGCTTCCTGGCCCCGAAGGGGCGACCAGGGGGCGCGGGGAGCCGCGTGACCGGCCACATCCGGCCCGCGGACGAACACCGTCCGACCCGCGGCGCGCTCAGCGGGGGACTATTCGAGAAGCTCCGCGTACGAGCCCATGGCCAGGGCGATGTCCGCCTGGGCCCAGAAGCGGTGGTACGTGAACACGGGCGCGGCTCCGCCCGCGAGATAGCTCTCGATCTTCGACCAGGCAGGGTCGTTCTTGTAGAAGGACCGCAGCGAGGCGAAGGTCGAGGAGGAGTTGATCGCGTCGCCGTTCGGCATCTTGCCGCTGAAGGTGCTCGGGACGTACACGCCGTCGTCGAAGCGGTTGTAGTCGGCGCGGGTCTCCGGCACCGCGATGCCGAGGGCGTCCTGGTTGTTGGCCCACATACCGTCCAGGAGAGCCTTCGCGGTCGTCCTCGCCTCCGTGTCACCGGACTTGGCGGCGTAGTACGTCAGGGTCTTGGCGTACGCGGCGGCCACACCGACGTCGTTGGTGTAGTCGGCGACGGTGACGTGAAGTCCCGTGTTGGCTCCGGGACTTGACGCGTTCCAGGTGTCGGGCTGACCCGACCACTGGAGCGTGGAGGGGATCAGGAAGCTGCCGTCCGGGTTGATCGTGGTCTTGGACAGCGCCCAGTCGACCCACTTGTCGAGGACCGCCTTGGCGCTCGCGTTCCCCGTCTGCTGGTAGTACTCGGCGACCCGCTCCATGGACCACGCCTGGAAGCCGAACCACTGGTTGGACGGCGGGTCGTGGTAGACGGGCTGCTGGTCGTAGTACATGCCGTAGAAGGTCGACGTGCCGGTCGGGGGAGTCGCGTAGCGGCCCGCCCAACTGTTCGTCGCCCCGCCGGCGATGGCGCCTTCGCTGGACTGCAACCAGCGGTAGAACTCCAGCTGCCGGGACAACGACTTCGCCCAGTCCGCCTGGCCCGTCGCCGACTTGGGCTTCAGGTCGGCGTAACTGCTGAGCGCGTAGGCGGCCAGCGGGTTCTGGTAGCCGCCGTGGGTGTGACTGGACCCGATGCGCCAGGCCCAGCCGGCGCTGGTGTCCGTGGCGCCGCCCCAGGCGTAGTACCAGGACATCAGGTAGTGCGAGGCGTCCTTGCCGGTGCCGGCCGCGCAGGCGGTCGGCCCGACGCAGTTGCCGATCTTCTTGAAGTACTTGTCGTACATCGAGTAGCGCAGGTAGTCGCCCATCTTCGCGGCCTTGCCGACGGTCGCGGAGACGTCACTGCCCTTGCCCTGTGCCTCGGCCCAGATGTCCGCCCAGTACGCGGCCTGCACGGCCCGCGCGTCGGCGTCCGGGGCGTTGGTGAACTTCCACTGCTTGGCGTAGGAGGCATCGCCGGTGAACAGGTCCAGATACCCGTTCGTGCCGCCGTACTTGAAGGCGTCGCAGGTCGGCTGCGGCACCGTCTCCCACACCGACTCCTGCGAGCCGCGCTGGAAGGTGTTGATGTACGACGGGCCGGTGTCGGTCGGGCCGGCCTCACACTTACCGGGCGCGTTGCCGTAGCCGTAGGTGTTGTCGACGTCCTGAAGCCAGTGCATACCGTAGACGTCGTCCGTACCGTATGCAGTCTTCAGTTCACCGGCTATGGGATCCGATCCCACGGACACACCGGTGTCCAGCTTCGCCGGATACTCGTTCGGCGTGTCCAGCTCGGGTGCGTACGTCGCCGGCTTGGAGGCGTTGTAGAACGAGTTGGTCGGCTGGTCGGCGTGGGTGGGGATCATGTACTTCTCCATGATGTCCCAGGCGCCGTTGAACTTGGTCCAGTCGCCGGTGATCTTGCCGTACATCGCCTGCAGCCAGAGAAGGTAGCTGTAGGCCTCGGAGGTGGTCTCGTGCCCCTGGTCCGGGGCCTCGACGATCAGGGTCTCGACCGAGTGGTACGGGATTCCCTCGGGGGAGAAGTAACCGTTTGCCGGGTTGGTGATCTTGCCGTAGAGGTCGAGGAACCGGGCGTCGTACGCCTTGGTGCCCGCGATCTCGGTGGCCGTGACCGAGGCCTTCGCGTGCCCGGTGGCCGTCGACTCGAAGGTCGCGGCGCCCGTGCCCGAGGCGTTGGCCGTGATGGTCACGTTCTGGGCGGCGCTCCAGTTGGACGGTGTGAAGGTCAGGCTCGCGCCGCCCGTCACCGTCAGGCCGGTGTTGCCGGTGGTGCGGGCGGTCGTGACGGTCACGTTGGCCGACGGCTGGGTCGACAGCTTCAGCGAGTAGGTGCCCGTCTTGCCCTGCTGCACGGCGAGTTGGTTGGTGGAGGCGACCACGGCCGGTCCCGAGGCGACCGTGATGCCGACCGGGGTCGACGAGGCCGAGGCGCCCAGGCTGTCGTACGCCTTGGCGACCAGGGAATGACTGCCCACGGACAACCCGGAGGCGGACAGTGTGTACGGCGAGCTCGTGTCCGTACCCAGCAGGGTCGTGTCGTCATAGAACTCGATCTTGCTGATGGTCGCGCTGTCGGCGGCCGCGGCGGTCGCCGCGAGCGGCACCGCGTCCCCCTGCGTGTAGACCGCGCCCGCGGTCGGGCTGGTCAGCACGGTGACCGGCGGCTGGTGCGCGCCGACACACGTGGTGCCGTTGACCGCGAAGCTCGCGGGAGCGGCGTTCGTCCCGCTGTAGGTGAACTGCCCGCCCGTGCTGACCGCGGCTCCGGCGGCGATCGTCCCGTTGTAGGAGGCGTTGTTCACCGTGATCTGCTGACCGGACTGCGACCAGCTGCCGTTCCATCCGTTCGTCAGCTTCTGGTTGCCCGCGTAGGAGTACGTCAGGGCCCAGCCGCTGATCGGGTCGGTGCCTCGGTTGGTGAGGGTGAGGTCTGCGGTGAAGCCGGAGCCCCAGTCATTGGTCTTGTAGTCCACGCTGCACTGAAGTGCGGCCGCCTGGGCGGGAGTTGTGCTTGTGCTCAGCATGGCGAGGGGAAGCGCGAGGGCCGCCAGAGCGGCGGTCCACAGGCGCCGCGCCCCGCGGCGTCTGCGTGAGGGATCCATGGTGCTGGTTCCTCCTTGCGGCTCGGAGAAGTGGGGGAGGAGCAACAAGCCTTGAACCAGTGGGAGCGCTCCCATAGTGGGGATGGGGGTGGGGGCGGTCAAGATGCTTGAAGAGTCGAAAAGATTCGACGAGGGACGTTGAGGGAAAGTCAGTGACGCCTCTGTTCTTTGCCGACACTTGGCGCTAGCTTCGAGACACCAGTGGGAGCGGTTCCATCAGTCGACGCGTCTGTTCTCGACGCGCCTGAGCTGCAAGGAGTCGCTCATGCGACACCCCCCGCGTTCAGTACTTTTAGCCGTGGCCGGCACGGTCGCCCTCGTTGCGGGCGCCCTGTTACCGGTCGTCACGGCGCAGGGAGCCGTGCCCGCGTGCACGGTCGAGTACTCGGTCACCGGCCAGTGGGACGCCGGCTTCCAGGGCGCAGTGAAGATCACCAACAATGCGGCAGCCCTGGCCAGTTGGAACCTCACCTTCGACTTCGCGGACGGCCAGAAGGTCACCCAGGGCTGGAGCGCCAAGTGGTCCCAGTCCGGCACCACCGTCACCGCCGCGAACGAGAGCTGGAACGGCTCCCTGGGCACCGGCGCGAGCGTCAGCGCGGGCTTCATCGCCTCCACCTCGAAGTCGAACGCCGCACCGACGGCGTTCAAGCTCAACGGCACGACCTGTAACGCCGACCCCGACCCGACCCCCACCTCTACGCCCACCCCCACCACACCTCCTACGACGGACCCGCCGGACACCGGTGACGAGCCGCCCGCACTGCGCGTCTCCGGGAACAAGCTCGTGGACGACGGCGGAAACTCCCGTCGTCTGCTCGGCGTGAACCGTTCCGGCGGCGAGTTCATGTGCGTACAGGGACGCGGCATCTGGGACGGACCGGTCGACGACGCCTCCATCAAGGCGATCGCCGACTGGAACGTCGACACCGTGCGCATCCCGCTCAACGAGGAGTGCTGGCTGGGCCTTTCGAACATCGACTCCGCGTACGGCGGCACCAACTACGTCAACGCCGTCAAGGAACTGGTGACCCGCGTCGAGGCGCACGGCATGACGCCGATCGTCGAACTGCACTGGAACTACGGTCAGTACACGGGTAATTCGGCCGGCTGCTCGGATGTGCACGCCAGCTGCCAGAAGCCGATGCCCGACATGCAGTACACCCCGTCGTTCTGGACCTCGGTGGCCAACACCTTCAAGAACGACCAGGCCGTCGTGTTCGACCTGTTCAACGAGCCCTACCCGGACCGCGCCACCTCCACGACCACCCAGGCGTGGCAGTGCTGGCGGGACGGCGGCACCTGTCCCGGCATCGGGTACGAGGTCGCCGGTATGCAGGATCTCGTCGACTCCGTACGGGCGACCGGCGCCCGGAACGTGATCCTGGCCGGCGGGCTCGCGTACTCCAACGACCTGAGCCAGTGGCTGACGTACAAGCCCACCGACCCGACCGGCAATCTCGCCGCCGCGTACCACGTCTACAACTTCAACACCTGCGCGAACGAGAGCTGCTGGAACTCCACCCTCGCCCCCGTCGCGGCCCAAGTGCCGCTCGTTGCAGGGGAGATCGGGGAGAACACCTGCTCGCACGGTTTCGTCGATCAGGTCATGAAGTGGTTCGACGACCGGGGCCTGTCGTACCTGGGCTGGACCTGGAACACCTGGGACTGCTCCACCGGTCCGTCCCTGATCTCCGGCTACGACGGGACGCCCACGGCGTACGGGGCCGGCCTGCGCGATCATCTGCGCGCACTCGACGGATAGGCGCCACCGGACCGATCAGCCGGGCCGATCAAGCCGGGCCGAATCCGTTCTGTTCGAACGCGATCGACGGCCGATCAGCACCACCGAAGAAACGGACACCACCCGCAACCGAGAAGGAACCCGCACTCATGAGCCGTAGCAGAACAGCGGTACTCGCCGCGCTGGCGCTGGTCGCCGGCGCCTCCGGGACGGCGCTCGCCGTCGTCCCCGGCGATCCGGGCATCGCCGCCATCCCGTGCAGCGTCGACTACAAAGTGCAGAACGACTGGGGCAGCGGCTTCACCGCCGCCGTCACCGTCACCAACAACTCTGCCGCGAAGTCGAGTTGGTCGGTGAAGTGGGCGTACGCCGGCACCCAGAAGGTCACCAACGGGTGGAACGCGAAGGTCACCCAGGCCGGTACGGCGGTCACCGCCAACAACGAGACCTACAACGGGACGCTGGCGACGGGCGGTTCGGTCAGCTTCGGATTCCAGGGCACCTACAGCGGCACCAACGCGATCCCGACCACGTTCACCCTCGACGGCGTGACCTGCAACGTCGACAGCGGTACCGGGACCCCGACCGACCCCGGCACACCGACGGACCCCGGCACCCCGTCCGCCAAGGTCGACAACCCCTACGTCGGCGCCAAGGTGTACGTGAACCCCGAATGGTCGGCGAAGGCCGCCGCCGAGACGGGCGGCAGCCGCATCTCCAACCAGCCGACCGGCGTCTGGCTCGACCGTATCGCCGCCATCAACGGAGTGAACGGCGGCATGGGGCTGCGCGCCCACCTCGACGCGGCCCTCGCCCAGAAGGGCAGCGGTGAGGAAGTCGTCCAGCTGGTCGTCTACGACCTTCCCGGACGTGACTGCGCCGCCCTCGCCTCCAACGGCGAACTCGGCCCGACGGAGATCGACAAGTACAAGACGCAGTTCATCGACCCGATCGCGACGATCCTCGCCGACAGCAAGTACGCCGGCCTGCGGATCGTCACCACCATCGAGATCGACTCGCTGCCCAACCTCGTCACCAACACCGGCAGCCGGCCCACCGCCACCGCGGCCTGCGACACCATGAAGGCCAACGGCAACTACGTGAAGGGCGTCGGCTACGCGCTGGACAAGCTCGGTGCGATCCCCAACGTCTACAACTACATCGACGCCGGTCACCACGGCTGGCTCGGCTGGGACGACAACTTCGCCCCCTCCGCCCAGCTCTTCTACCAGGCGGCCACCGCCGAGGGTGCGACCGTCGACGACGTACACGGCTTCATCACCAACACGGCGAACTACAGCGCCCTGAAGGAGAACAACTTCACCATCAACGACTCCGTGGCCGGCAAGTCGGTCCGTGAGTCCAAGTGGGTGGACTGGAACCGTTACGTCGACGAGCAGTCCTACGCCCAGGCGTTCCGGAACCAGTTGGTCACCGCCGGCTTCCGGTCGAACATCGGCATGCTGATCGACACCTCCCGCAACGGCTGGGGCGGCACCGCCCGGCCCACCGGACCGGGCGCCACGACCAGCGTCGACACCTACGTCGACGGCGGCCGCTACGACCGTCGTATCCACATCGGCAACTGGTGCAACCAGTCGGGCGCCGGCCTCGGGGAGCGTCCGCAGGCGGCTCCGGCCGCCGGGATCGACGCGTATGTGTGGATGAAGCCGCCGGGCGAGTCCGACGGCTCCAGCTCCGCCATCCCGAACGACGAGGGCAAGGGCTTCGACCAGATGTGCGACCCGACGTACACGGGCAACCCGCGCAACGGCAACAACCTGTCGGGTGCCCTGGCGAACGCGCCGCTGTCCGGGCACTGGTTCTCGGCCCAGTTCCAGCAGTTGATGCAGAACGCGTACCCGCCGCTGTAGGTCCGTGGCCGATACGCGAGTCGCTCCGCACGGCAGTGCGGTGAGACGACGGTGATTCGCCGGGGTCGGCGGACAGCCCTCCCGGGCCGACCGACCCCGGTGGTCGCGAACTCCACCGGTGAGCAGTTCCCGTCCGGTCGCTCCAGCTCGTCGGGAGCGGCCGGACAGGCGCGATCCGGTTTGCCGTCGGCGTCACGTCTGTTTGCCGCACCGGCAACAAAGGTGGCCCCGGACCGGTGCGTCGGCGCACGCTGACGGCACACCGGACGAGAGGCTGACACCATGGCGCACCACCCACACGAGCCCCGCGACGACCGGCGCACCCCGGGCCGAGGCCACGCCCCTGGTGCCAAGCACGGTGACGGCCAGGGCCACAGTCACAGTCACGGCCACGGCCACGACACCGACATCGACTGGGCCGAGATGGCACCGCATCTCGAAGCGCAGGCCGAACTCTTCACGCCCCTGTACGAGCGGGCCCTGTCCTGGCTCGGGAGGGAGGTGACCGAGCCGGGACTGATCGTGGACGTGGGCAGCGGCCCCGGGGTCGTCTCCTGTCTGTTCGCCGAGACGTTCTCCGGTGCGCGGGTCACGGCGGTGGACGGTTCCGCGCCGCTGCTGGAGCGGGCGCGGCAGCGAGCCGACCGGCTCGGGTACGGCGACCGCTTCGACACCTTGACCGGTGAACTTCCCGATGTGTTGGCCGAGTTGGACTACCCGGCCGATCTGCTGTGGGCCGGCCGCAGTCTGCACCACCTGGGCGACCAGCGCGCCGCTCTGGCCGCCTTCGCGGAGCGCCTCGCGCCCGGCGGCACGCTGGCGATCATGGAGGGCGGTCTACCGCCCCGGTTCCTGCCGCGGGACCTCGGTTTCGGGCGACCCGGCCTGGAGGCCCGGCTCGACGCGCTGCAGGAGGAGTGGTTCGCCCGGATGCGGGCCGACCTGCCCGGCTGCGTCGAGGAGGCCGAGGACTGGGCGGCGCTGCTCGGCGCGGCCGGTCTGAAGCACGCCCGCACCCGCAGCTTCCTGCTCGACCTGCCCGCGCCCGCCTCCGACCGGGCCCGCGCCTATGTCGCCGCGTCCCTGTCGCGGCTGCGGGACGTCTTCGGTGACGTCCTGGGCTCTGATGACCGCGCCATGCTGGACCGGCTGCTCGACCCGCAGGACGAGGCGGGCGTGCACCGCAGGGCGGATGTGTTCGTGCTCGCCGCGCATACCGTGCACACGGCGGTGAAGCCGGTCCAGTAGCCGGCCCGAGTGCCAAGTCTCTTTGATGGGGCTTGACTTGGAGAGCGCTCCAGGTGATGGACTGCGTGCCGCGCAACGTACGTCGAGCATCGGGCGGTCAACGACACGGTGCAGCCGACGTACGCGGCCAGGACGCGCAGCCGACGCAATGGGGGGCACACCATGAGCAACGTCTCGGGCACTTCGGATTCTCCGGTCGCACTGATCACCGGCGGCGGCAGCGGCATCGGTGCCGCCGTCGCACGGCAGCTGCTGGACGCCGGGTACCGGGTCACGGTCACCGGCCGCGGCGAGGAGCGGCTGCGGGCCCTCGCAGCGGAACTCGGTGAGCCGAAGGGGCTGCTGACGGTGGCCGGGAACGCCGCCGACTACGACTGTGTACAGTCGGCGGTCGACCGTACGCTCGATGCCTACGGGCGACTGGATACAGTCGTCGCGAACGCGGGCTCCGCCACCCACGACTCGGTCGCGGAGGGTGACCCGGCCGGATGGACCGACATGGTCCTGACGAACGTACTCGGACCCGCGCTCCTCATCCGCGCTTCGATCGACGCGCTGAAGGAGACGCGGGGACGGATCGTGCTGATCGGGAGTGTCGCCGGCTTCGTACCCACCCCGGGCAACATCTACGGGGCGACGAAGTGGGCGGTGACCGGCCTCGCGGAGAACACCCGCCGCCAGGTCACCGAGTGGGGGGTCGGCGTGACGCTGATCGCGCCCGGCCGCGTGGAGACCCCCTTCTGGGACAGCTACGGCAGCCTGCCGCCCGGGCATCTGCTGACCGCCGACCAGATCGCCGACTCCGTCGTGTGGGCCATCGGGCAGCCGGCTGGCGTCGACATCAACACCGTCGTCGTACGGCCGATCGGCCAGCCCAACTGAGCGGTCTGCCGACACGTCGAGGGCGCCCCCCGCCTCGGGGGGGGGCGCCCTCGACGCACGCGGGGGAACCTCAGCCGACGTCGAACGTCGCCGGGTCCGGACCGATGCGCCGGTCTTCGTTGAGGGCGCTGATCGCCGCCAGGTCCTCGGTGTCCAGGCTGAAGTCGAACACGTCGATGTTCTCCTTGATCCGCGACGGCGTCACGGACTTCGGGATCACGACGTTGCCGAGCTGGAGGTGCCAGCGCAGCACGACCTGCGCCGGGGTGCGGTTGTGCTTCTGGGCGATCGCCACGACCGCCGGGACCTCGAGGAGGCCCTTGCCCTGGCCGAGCGGGGACCACGCCTCGGTGGCGATGCCCTGCTCCGCGTGGAACTCGCGCGAGGCGTGCTGCTGGAGGTGCGGGTGCAGCTCGATCTGGTTGACGGCCGGGATGACCGACGTCTCGCCGATCAGCCGCTCCAGATGAGCCGGCAGGAAGTTGGACACGCCGATGGCACGCACCCGGCCGTCCGCGAGGAGCTTCTCGAACGCCTTGTACGTGTCCACGTAAGCGTCGCGGGAGGGCAGCGGCCAGTGGATGAGGTACAGGTCCAGGTAGTCCAGGCCGAGCTTCTCCAGCGAGGTGTCGAACGCGCGGAGCGTCGAGTCGTACCCCTGGTCGCTGTTCCAGAGCTTGGTGGTGACGAAGATGTCGTTACGGGGCACGCCGGAGGAGGTGATGGCCTTGCCGGTGCCCTCCTCGTTGCCGTAGATCGCCGCTGTGTCGATGCTGCGGTACCCGGCCTCCAGCGCGGTGGAGACCGCCTGCTCCGCCTCGTCGTCCGGCACCTGCCAGACACCGAAGCCCAGCTGGGGCATCTCCACGCCGTTGTTGAGGATGATCGGGGGGACCTTGCTGCTCACGAGCTCTTGATCCTTCGGTTGTCCGTCAGAGTGGTACTCCCATCGTCAACGAGCACGGCGAGTGATGCATTCCTGACCCCCCGAATTCGTCTCGGGAGCCGGTTCGGCAGCCTGCCTTGCCCGTTGTCGGGAGCCGGTCGGAAACGTGTTTCACGCCGCCGCCGGAAACCTTACGAGCGGTACAGCGCATCGACCTCGTTCGCGTAAGCGTTTTCGATGGCCTTGCGCTTCAGCTTCAACGACGGGGTCAGCAGCCCGTGCTCCTCCGTGAAGGGCTGGGCGAGGATGCGGAAGGTGCGGATCGACTCGGCCTTCGAGACCAGCGTGTTGGCCGCTACGACGGATCGGCGCACCTCCGCCTCCAGATCCGGGTCGCTCACCAGCTCGACCGGGGTCAGCTGCGGTTTGTTGCGCATCTGCAGCCAGTGCTCGACGGCCTCCTGGTCGAGGGTGACCAGAGCGGCCACGAACGGCCGGTCGTTGCCGACGACGATGCACTGGTTGACCAGCGGATGATCACGCACCCGCTCCTCCAGCAACCCCGGCGAGACGCTCTTGCCGCCGGAGGTCACCAGGATCTCCTTCTTGCGGCCGGTAATGGTGAGGTAACCGTCTTCGTCGAGTGATCCCAGGTCACCGGTGGCCAGCCAGCCGTCGTGCAGGGTCTCGTCGGTGGCCTTGGGGTTGTTGAGATACCCCTGGAACACGTTTCCGCCGCGCAGCCAGATCTCGCCGTCGTCCGCGATATGCACGGTCATGCCGGGGATCGCCTGACCGACGGTGCCGTATCTGGTGCGTCCGGGCGGGTTGGCGGTCGCGGCCGCCGTCGTCTCGGTCAGGCCGTAGCCCTCGTAGATCTGCACGCCCGCGCCGGCGAAGAACAGACCGAGCTTGCGGTCCATGGCCGAGCCGCCGGACATGGCGTGCCGCACCCGGCCGCCCATCGCCGCGCGCACTTTGGAGTAGACGAGCTTGTCGAACAGCTGGTGCTGCATCCGCAGCCCCGCCGAGGGGCCGGGACCGATGCCCCAGGCCTTCGCCTCGATCGCCTCGGCGTAGTTCACGGCCACGTCGACGGCCTTCGCGAACGGCCCCGCCTTGCCTTCCCGCTCCGCCTTGCGGCGGGCCGCGTTGAACACCTTCTCGAAGATGTACGGCACGGCAAGGAAGAACGAAGGTCTGAAAGCGGCCAGGTCGGGGAGCAGGGCGGCCGCGTGCAGCTGGGGCTGGTGGCCGAAACGGACCTTGCCGCGGATCGCGGCGATCTGCACCATCCGCCCGAAGACGTGCGCGAGCGGCAGAAACAGCAGGGTCGCCGCCTCGTCGCCCTTCTTCGAGTGGAACACCGGTTCCCAGCGTTCGATGACGGTGTCCGCCTCGAACATGAAGTTGCCGTGCGAGATGACACAGCCCTTGGGCCGGCCGGTCGTGCCCGAGGTGTAGATGATCGTCGCGGTCGAGTCGGGGGTAACCGCTTCCCGGTGCCGGTGCACCACGTCGTCCTCGATGGCGGCGCCGGCGTCGTACAGCTCCTGCACACAGCCCGAGTCGAGCTGCCACAGCTGCCGCAGCCGGGGGAGACGGTCGATGACGGTGGCGATCGTCATCGCGTGGTCCTCGTGCTCGACGATCGCGGCCGTGCACTCGGCGTCGTAGAGCATCCAGAAACACTGCTCGGCCGAGGAGGTCGAGTAGACCGGCACCACCTGGGCGCCGATCGTCCACAGGGCGAAGTCGAAGAGTGTCCACTCGTAGCGGGTGCGGGACATGATCGCGACGCGGTCACCGAAGCGGATGCCCTGCGCGAGGAGGCCCTTGGCCAGGGCGAGGACCTCGTCGCGGAACTCACCGGCGGTCACGTCCCGCCACTCGCCCCCCTCGTCCTTGCGGCCGAGAGCGACGTAGTGCGGGTCCTCCTGGGCGTGCCGGAACACGACGTCGGCCAGACCGCCCACCGGCGGTGCCAACGCCAACGGAGGGTTGGTGAACTCGCGCAAACCCGCACCCCGCTTCTCATGGCCGCACAGCGCCGTGAAAGCTACCCCACCCGACGGCGGGAGGGGAGGGGGGCGGAAAACGAGTGATGCTCTTGTCTGCGCTGGTCAGTGCCGGAAAATGGGCTCACATGGGGAAGGGTCGGACAGAAAACTGACGGAAGAGTAAGTTTCGGCACCGTAATCTCCACCGAATCTGCCCGTCCCGCTTACTCTGCCCGCCCCTTCCCGCGGCGGTCACGGCCCGCGCCACCCGACCCCCGTTGTCGAGGCCACGGGCGGGGGCTCCGTCACGGACGGGGGGCCGCCCCTTCCTTCGACGTCGCGGTCGCCTCGGCCTGCGCCGTGCCGGCCACGGCCGCGTGCGGTGTTCTGACGAGGACGAGGACGAGCGCCGCGGCGACCAGGCCCGTGCAGCCCGCCGTCACGAGCGCCGCGTCGAGCCCGGAGGCGAACGCCGACCGCAGGGTGTGCTCGGAGAACGTGCCCCGCAGCGCGTCGGCGCCACCGCCCGCGAGCGCGTGGGAGGCGTCGTGCGGGAGGGCGTCGGTCATCCGGGAGGTCACCACGGTGCCGAATACCGCGACCCCGAGCGCGTACCCGAGCTGCCGTACGGAGTTCACGGCTCCGCCCGCCATCCCGGCCCGCGCCGGTTCCACCGCGGCCAGTGCGGCACCGGCGACGGTAGGCGCGACGAAACCGGTTCCTATGCCCACCAGCACGAACCCGGGCACCAGCGCCGTCCAGTCCGAACCGGCGCCGAGCACAGCCTGGCAGAAACAGCCCGCGCCGATCAGCAGGAGTCCGCCACCGATGGTCAGCCGGGCAGAAACGCCGTGGAACCGCTTACCCACCACGACCGCCGTGACCATCGCCGCCACCGTCATGGGGAGCAGCGTGAGTCCACCGCGCACCGGGCTCATCCCCAGCAGCGTCTGCATCCAGATGGACAGGTACGGCGTCACGCCGAACGCCACGCCGTTGAAGGCGAGCGCGCCCACCATCACCCCCACGAACGCGGGTCGGCGCAGCAGCGACAGGTCGAGCAGTGGATGCGCCGCCCGCCGCTCCGCCAGCACGAAGCACACCAGCGCGAGCGCGGCGAGCCCGAACGAGGTGAGCGTCGCCGACGCCGTCCAGCCGTCCTCGCCGGCCCGTACGACGGCGTACGCCGTCCCGCCCGCGAAGACCGCGAAGGTCGCCGTGCCCGCCCGGTCCACCCGCATCCCGCGCGGCCCCCTGGACTCCGGCACCGCCTTCAGCGTCAGCCACACCGCGACCACACTCACCGGCAGGTTCACGTAGAAGATCCATCGCCAGCCGGGCCCCTCGGCGAGCAGCCCGCCCAGCACCGGCCCGACCGCCGCGGCCGCGCCGCTCACCGCGCCCCACACCCCGAGCGCGGCCGACCGCTGCCGGCCCTGGTAGACCGAGCCGAGCAGCGGCAACGTCGTCGCCAGCATCGCGGCCGCCCCCACCCCCTGGAGGGCCCGAGCGGCGACGAGAGTGTCCGGCCCGCTCGCCAGCCCGCACAGCAGCGACGCCGTCGCGAACACCACCACCCCCACCACGTGCACCCGGCGGCGCCCCAGGACGTCGGCGGTGGCCCCGGCCCCCAGCAGCAGCGCGGCCAGCGCCAGCGCGTACCCGTCGACGACCCACTGCAGATCGCTCAGCGACGCGTGCAACGCCCGCGCCATGTCCGGCAGTGCCACGATCACGATCGTCACGTCCAGCAACAACATGAACGTGCCCAGGCACACCGCTGTCAGCGGCCCCCATGTGCGCATGTCCCACTCCTCGATATGTCCTCTGCGATGGATGCGAAGCGCTCCGTACGATGGACGAGACGCGGCCGATCACCGGGGTATCCGATGTCGTGCCGACGGAATCCGACGGGGGACAGTGCGATGGAGACGGAATTCCACATCCACGGCAAGCTGGACGGACTGGATCTCCAGTTGCTCTCGGCGCTGGAGGTGGACGGGCGGGCCTCCTTCAGCAGACTCGGCGGAATCCTGGGCGTCTCCGACCAGACGGTCGCGCGCCGCTTCCGCCGGCTCAGCGCCGAGGCCGGTCTGAGGGTCGTCGCCGTCCGGGACGCGGAACGCCTCGGCCAGGACCAGTGGATGCTGCGGCTGCGCTGCGCACCCGACAGCGCGACGGTCATCGCGGACGCGCTCGCCAAACGCCCCGACACCTACTGGATCGGGCTGGGCTCCGGCGGCACCGAGATCGTCTGCATGACCCGGCCCCGCCATCCCGGCGACCACGACGACCTGCTCCTCGGCAAGCTCCCGCGCACCCCGAGCGTCGTGGAGATCCGCGCCCAGCAACTCCTCCACCGCTTCTACGGCGGGCCGACCGGCTGGCTGCGGAAGTTCGGTGCGCTGGACAAGGAGCAGATCGCCGCTCTCACGCCGCGCCACGACGCGAACGCGTCGGCGGGGCCGGCGGGGCTGACGAGGCCGGCGGGCCCGGCCCGGATCGAACCCGAGGACGAGCCTCTGCTCGCCGTCCTGGAACGGGACGGCCGGGCCACCTATCCGGAACTGCAGCGCGCCACCGGTCGCTCCGAGTCCGCCGTCAAACGCCGCCTGGCCGCCCTGCTCGCCTCGGGCGCCGTCTACATCGATGTCGAGTACCACTCCGAGTTCCTCGGCTACCCCCTCGCCGCCGTCCTGTGGATCACCACGGCGCCCTCCGCCATGCATGCCGTCGGGCAGGCGCTGGCCACCCACGACGAGATCGCCTTCGCCTCGGCCACGGCCGGGCCCTCCCACATCGTCGTCACGGCGGTGGTCCGGGGCACGGCGGGTCTCTACGCCTACCTCAGCGGGCCTCTGGGGCGCCTGGAGGGCGTCCAGCACGTGGAGGCGACGCCGTTCATGCGGCGTGTGAAGCAGCTGACGTATCAGCATGCTGGGCGGTAGGCGGTAGGCGGTAGGCGGTAGGCGGTAGGCGGTAGGCGGACCTGTCGTGTGCGGTATGCGGGATTCGGTATGCATTGTGCGACATGCCGCATACCGCATACCGCATATCGCATGCCGACAGTTCAGCCGACGCCGCCTCCCGGCAGGTCGAGTCGTCGACCGGACCCTGCCGCCCGTCGGTGCAGTCGGTCGCCGCCCGCCAGGACGGCCGCCGCCAGCGCGTCCGCAGCGCCCTGGGCCGAGGTGCGTCTGCGTCCGTGCACCAGCACGAAGTCGACCTGCCCCAGCTCCGGCAGACCAGCCCGCTCAGGGATCCGCACCAGGCCCGGCGGGATCAGGCCTCGCGAGTGGGCCATCACGCCGAGGCCGGCCCGGGCCGCCGCGATGAGACCGTTGAGGCTGCCGCTCGTGCAGACGATCCGCCAGGCCCGCCCTTGCCGTTCCAGCGCTTCCAGAGCGAGGGCGCGGGTGATGCCAGGAGGCGGGAAGACGATGAGCGGGACCGGGCGGTCCGCGTCCAGACGCAGCCTCTCCGCGCCGATCCACACCAGTCCGTCGTGCCACACCAACTCCCCCCGAGGGTCCTCGGGACGTCTCTTGGCCAGCACCAGGTCCAGTTTCCCGGCGGCGAGCTGCTCGTGCAGGGTGCCCGACAGTTCCACCGTCAGTTCGAGGTCGACCTCGGGATGGTCGTAGCGGAAGCCCTCCAGGATCTCCGGCAGCCGGGTCAGTACGAAGTCCTCGGATGCGCCGAAGCGCAGCCGACCGCGCAGCCGGGTGCCGGTGAAGAATGCCGAGGCCTGCTCGTGGACGTCCAGGATCCGGCGCGCGAATCCGAGCATCGCCTCGCCGTCCTCCGTCAGCTCCACGGAGTGCGTGTCCCGGGTGAACAGCGCCCGCCCGGTCGCTTCCTCCAGGCGTCGTACGTGCTGGCTGACCGTGGACTGACGCAGCCCGAGCCGCCGAGCGGCCTGCGTGAAGCTCAGGGTCTGGGCGACGGCGAGGAAAGTACGCAGATGGGAGGGCTCGTACACGAGCGCCACAGTAGCCCGTCGTGGGTTTGTTATCGCAATGCATGATGACAGTGAGAGCGGTATACCGGATTCCCGATCACGATACGGAGGAGGACGATGGGGAGGGGCTTTCCGAGCCCGGACGCACGCCCATCGAACAGCACGTGGAGCACCGTGAAACGCCTGCACTGGCCGAGTTGGATGCCGGTCGACCCCTACATCCTGCTGTTGCTCGGCACCGTCGGGTTCGCGGCGCTGCTCCCGGCGCGCGGCGCCGCCGCCGATGTGGCCTCGGGCGCTTCCACGGCCGCGATCGCCTTCCTGTTCTTCCTCTACGGCGCCAGGCTCTCCACCCGTGAGGCGCTGGACGGGCTGAAGCACTGGCGGCTGCACGTGACCGTCCTGGCCTGCACCTTCCTGATCTTCCCGCTGCTCGGTCTGGCCGCGCGCGGCCTCGTCCCGGTGTTCCTCACCCACCCGCTCTACCAGGGGCTGCTCTTCCTCACCCTCGTGCCGTCGACCATCCAGTCGTCGATCGCCTTCACCTCCATCGCCCGGGGCAACGTGCCCGCCGCGATCTGCGCGGGCTCCTTCTCCTCGCTGGTCGGCATCGTCGCCACCCCGCTGCTCG
This sequence comes from Streptomyces sp. NBC_00080, assembly GCF_045041255.1. Lineage (NCBI taxonomy): Bacteria > Bacillati > Actinomycetota > Actinomycetes > Kitasatosporales > Streptomycetaceae > Streptomyces > Streptomyces sp. NBC_00080. The sequence continues at coordinate 1,941,507 of NZ_CP108235.1, read as the reverse complement.
CGGCGGCCCTGCTCGGCAGCGGCGGCGGTGGCTTCTCCGCGGACTCGCTGGTCGAGATCGTGGTCCAGCTGCTCGTGCCGTTCGTCGCGGGACAGCTGCTGCGCCGTTGGATCGGCGGGTTCGTCACACGGCACAAGAAGGTGCTCGGGCTCGTCGACCGAGGCGCGATCCTGCTGGTCGTGTATACGGCGTTCAGTGAGGGAATGGTCCAGGGCATCTGGCACCAGGTCAGCGCCGTACGGCTGGGTGGGCTGCTCATCGTCGAGGCCGTTCTGCTCGCCGTGATGCTCGTCCTGACCTGGTACGGCGGCAAGGCGCTGCGGTTCAACCGCGAGGATCGCATCGCCATCCAGTTCGCGGGCTCCAAGAAGTCCCTCGCCTCCGGACTGCCCATGGCGAGCGTCCTGTTCGGCGCGCATGCGTCCCTGGCGGTGCTGCCGCTGATGCTCTTCCACCAGATGCAGTTGATGGTGTGCGCGGTCATCGCCAAGCGCAGGGCGAGGGACCCGCTGGAGGAGTCCCGGGAACCTGCGGACGAGAGTGCGCCGGCGGCTGCGACGTGAGATTCTGGCCGGTCGCCGGTCGCCGGTCGCCGGTCGCCGGTCGCCGGTCGCCGGTCGCCGGTCGCCGGTCGCCGGTCGCCGGTCGCCGGTCGCCGGTCGCCGGTCGCCGGGAGACAGTCGGCGGCGGTCCCGTGGGCGTACGAGGGGCGACGGTATGCAATGTGCGGTCGACCGCATCCCGGCCTCCATCGCCCCAGCTCACGGCACCAGGACGACCTTGCCCGAATTGGCCCGTGACTCGATCGTCGCGTGCGCCTCGGCGGCGTCCTCCAGGGAGAACTGCTTGTGTACGACGGGCTTCAGCGCCCCCTCCTCGAACAGCTCCCACAGCTCTCGGCGCCACCGCTCGTACAACTCCGGTTTCCCGCGCGCGATGTGGGCCATCTGGAAGCCGATCACGGACTTGGCGCCGACCAGCAGGTCGTATGCCTGGATCGTCCCGCCTCCGGAGCTGTACGCCACGAGTCGTCCGCCGGGCGCGAGGGATGCGATGGCGGGCGTGAGCAGCTCGCCGCCGACCGCGTCGAGCGCGTAGTCGACGCGGGTGTCCCAGTCCTCCTGGTCGTAGGTGACGACGTCGTCGGCGCCCAGCGCCCTCACGAAGTCGGACTTCGCGGGGTCGGACACGGCGCCCACGACGCGGGTCGCGCCGCGCGTGCGCGCGAGCTGTACGGCGAGGTGGCCGACTCCGCTCGCCGCGGCGGTGACGAGGGCCGTCTCGCCCGGTTCGGGCCGGGCGGCGGTGAGGGCGCCCAGCGCGACCAGGCCGCTGCGTACCAGGGCGACCGCGTCGACCTCGCCGGCGTAGTCCGGGACGGGCGAGGCCATGGCCTCGTGCAGGAGCGCGAAGTCGGCGTAGCCGTGGCCGAAGCACAGGCCGGTCACGCGATCACCCACCCGGAACCGGCCGACCCCGCTCCCGGCGGCCACGACCTCCCCGGCGATCTCGCCCCCGAGCGGAATCGGCTTCGCGGCCTCCGCGACCTTGCGGACGACGGGAAGGGTGGCGCCGATCGCCTCGCAGCGCACGAGGAGTTCGGCGGGGCCCGGTTCGGGGACAGGTGCCTCCTCCAGGAACAGGGGGCCGCCGGTGGAGTCGTATCGGACGCGGCGCATCACACCTCCAGAAGTCATGGGGAATCCCAACGGTATCCGGAAGTTCATTGGGGAGTCCAATGAATTATCGGTAGGGTGTGACCATGCCCGAAGCGCCCCTCTCCGCCATTCGCTCGCTGCCCAGCTGGCTCCTCGGCCGGGCCGCCGCCCGGGGTCGCGCCCTGGTGGCCGAGGCCCTCGCCGTCGAGGGTCTCAGGATGTGGCACCACGTGGTGCTCTCCGCCGTTCGTGACCTCGCCCCTGTCGCCCAGGCCGACCTCGGCCGCAGTGTCGGACTCGACCCCAAGGACCTGGTCGGCATCCTCAACGACCTGCAGCTCGCGGGACTCGCCGTGCGTGAACCGGATCCGAACGACCGCCGGAAGAACGCGGTCTCACTCACCGAAGAGGGACGACGGCTGCTCCGGCGCTGCGAGAAGGCCGCCCGGCAGGCGAACGACGTGTTGCTCGCCCCGCTTTCCGCCACCGAGCGCGACCTTTTGATGGGCCTGTTGATCCGGATCTCCGGTACGGAGGGCTGACGGCGGATAACGTTCCGTCATGACCGCAGCTCTTCCACTCGTCCCCGCGCGCAGCGCTCTCGTCCTCGTCGACCTGATGGATCGCATCGCCGCGTTGCCCCTGGAGCCCCACAAGGGAACCGAAGTACTGGCTGCCGCCGAGGAGTTGGCGGTAGCGTTCCGATCGGTCGGCGCGCTCGTCGTCCTGGTCCGCGTCGAACGTCCCGGCGTCACCGAGCAGCCGCCCGGCAGTGGGTTGGTGCAAGGGCTCCACCAGGAAGGCGACTTGGAGATCGTCAAGCGGACGATCGGTGCCTTCCAGGGGACCGGCCTGGACGATCGACTGCGCGAACACGGCGTGACGACCCTCGTGTTCGGCGGCATCGCCACCAACCTCGGGGTCGAGTCCACGGCCCGCGCCGCCGGTGACCTCGGCTACGACCTGGTCTTCGTCGAGGACGCGATGTCCGCTCTCACCGGGGCCGAACACGAGGCTTCGGTAAAGCTCGACTTCCCTCGACTGGGGACCGTGGCGCGCGTGGCCGACGTGCGATTCACGAGCGGCTGAGGCGGGGCCCCGCGGCGCAGGGGGCGCTCCCCGCCGGCCGGGGCCCCGCCGCCGTGCCGCGGGGAACCGGGTCAGCCCTGGGCGGCCGCGGTCCGCAGGGTGATGCGGTCCTCACCCGCGTACACGTTCATGGAACTGCCCCGCAGAAAGCCCACCAGTGTCAGCCCGGTCTCCGCGGCCAGATCCACGGCCAGGGAGGAGGGCGCCGAGACCGCCGCGAGCATCGGGATGCCCGCCATCACGGCCTTCTGCGCCAGCTCGAACGACGCCCGGCCCGACACCAGGAGGATCGTCCGAGACAGGGGCAGGTCGCCGTTCTGGAGGGCGCGGCCGACCAGCTTGTCGACCGCGTTGTGCCGTCCCACGTCCTCGCGTACGTCCAGCAGTTCGCCGTCCTCGGAGAACAGGGCCGCCGCGTGCAGTCCCCCGGTCCGGTCGAAGACCCGCTGGGCCGCGCGGAGCCGGTCGGGGAGGCTCGCGAGCAGTTCGGGTTCGATCCGGAGCGGGGGAGTGTCGGCGATGGGCCAGCGGGCCGTCGTGCGGACCGCGTCCAGGCTCGCTTTGCCGCACAGACCGCAGGAGGAGGTGGTGTAGACGTTCCGCTCGAGGGTGAAGTCCGGCATCGTCACGTCTGGGGCCGTCCGGACGTCCACCACGTTGTAGGTGTTGGATCCGTCGACCGTCGCGCCCGCACAGTAGACGATATTCAGTAGATCGGATGCGGCAGCCAGTACGCCTTCGCTGACGAGGAAACCGGCCGCCAGCGCGAAGTCGTCACCGGGTGTGCGCATGGTGATGGCCAGGGGCTTGCCGTTGAGCCGGATCTCCAGTGGCTCCTCGGCGACCAGGGTGTCCGGCCGGGCGGAGACCGCCCCGTCCCTGATGCGGATCACCTTGCGTCGTTCGGTGACTCGTCCCATGTCGTGATCAGCCCCGGTTCTGTACGTGCTGGTAGCCGAAGCGGCCCTTGATGCAGAGATTCCCGTGGGTCACGGGGTTGTCGTGCGGTGAGGTGACCTTCACGATCTCATTGTCCTGCACATGGAGCGTGAGGTTGCAGCCCACCCCGCAGTAGGCGCACACGGTCGTGGTCCGGGTCTGTGCGGACTCGTCCCAGTTTCCGGCCGCTCGCCGGTCGTACTCGGACTTGAACGACAGCGCTCCGGTCGGGCACACCTCGATGCAGTTCCCGCAGTACACGCACGCCGAGTCGGTCAGCGCGGCGTCGTGCTCGACGGCGATCCGGGCGTCGAAACCGCGTCCCGAAACAGAGATCGCGAAGGTGTTCTGCCACTGGTCACCGCAGGCGTCCACGCACTTGTAGCAGAGGATGCACTTGTCGTAATCGCGTACATACAGGTCGTTGTCGATCTTCGGTTCCTCGTTCAGCCGGGCCGCGTCGTGGCCGAAGCGATCCGGCTTCGCGTCGTACTCCTTGATCCATTCCGCAACCATCGGTGTCGTGGACAGGTCGACCGAGGACGCGAGCAGCTCAAGAACGATCTTGCGGCTGTGCCGGGCGCGCTCGGTGTCGGTGCGGACGTCCATGCCGGACTCCGCCCTGCGGGAGCACGCCGGCACCAGGGTCCGGGAGCCCTCGACCTCCACGACGCAGACCCGGCAGGCGTTCTTAGGGGTGAGGGTGTCGCCCTGGCACAGGGTCGGGACGTCCTTTCCGGCGGCCCGGCAGGCGTCGAGGATCGTCGATCCCTCGGGAACCCTGGCCTCCTGCCCGTCGATCGTGAACTCCACCAGCCGTCGCGGCACCCCCAGCGGTATCGCGGTCATGGAGCGGCTCCTGTGCGGACGGTCGCGGTCATTCGTACGCCCCCAGACGGTCGATGGCGGATTCCACGGCGTTCCATGCGGTCTGGCCCAGGCCGCAGATCGAGGCGTCCCGCATGGCGCGGCCGACCTCACGCAGCAGGGCGATGTCGGTGGCGGCCTCGGAGCCGGTCCGTTCCGCGATCCGGTGCAACGCCTCCTCCTGCCGTACGGTCCCGACCCGGCAGGGCACGCACTGCCCGCACGACTCGTCCCGGAAGAACTCGGCGATGCGCAACAGCAGTCGGGGCAGCGGGACGGTGCCGTCGAAGGCCATCACGACCCCGGAACCGAGCGTCGTGCCCGCCTCCCGGGTGCCCTCGAACGTCAGCGGGATGTCCAGTTCGTCGGGTCGTACGAAGCCGCCGGCCGCGCCGCCGAGGAGCACGGCACGCAGGTTCTCGCGCACCCCGGCGCGGGTCAGGAGCTCGCCCAGCGTCGCCCCGAAGGGGAGTTCGTACACGCCGGGGTGCTCGACGCTGCCCGACACGCAGAACAGCTTGGGGCCGGTGGACCTGGGTGTGCCGATCGCCGCGTAGGCCGGAGCGCCCATGGTGAGGATCGGCAGGACGTTCACCAGCGTCTCCACGTTGTTCTCGACCGTCGGCTTGCCGAACAGGCCCTTCTCCACGGGGAACGGCGGTTTCGAGCGCGGCTCGCCCCGGTACCCCTCGATGGAGTTGAACAGGGCTGTCTCCTCGCCGCAGATGTACGCGCCGGCGCCCCGCCGGATCTCGATGTCGAAGGCGTAGCCCTGGCCGAGGATGTCGTCGCCGAGGAGACCGCGAGTGCGTGCACAGTCGACCGCATATTGCATACGACGCAGGGCGCGCGGATACTCGCCGCGGAGGTACAGGTACCCCTTGTGCGCGCCGACCGCATACGCCGCGATCGTCATCGCCTCCACCAGCGCGTACGGGTCGCCCTCCATGAGCACGCGGTCCTTGAAGGTGCCCGGCTCGGACTCGTCCGCGTTGCAGACCAGGTAGTGCGGATGGTCGGGCTGGGATGCCGTGGCCTGCCACTTGCGTCCGGTGGGGAAGGCGGCGCCGCCGCGACCGAGCAGGCCGGAGTCGGTGACCTCGCGGATGACCCCGGAGGGGCCGAGCGCGAAGGCGCGGCGCAGGGCCGTGTAGCCGCCGTGAGCCCGATAGTCGTCGAGCGAGGACGGATCGACCACGCCGACCCGGTTCAGCAGGATCAGGGACGGGTCCCCTGCCTGGGGCACCGCGCCCGCCGCCGGCTCCTCCTCGGGCGCCGAGTCGGGGGCGCTCGCGGCGAGTACGGCCGCCTCGACGTTCGTCGGAGCCGACACCGCCGTACGCGCCGGATCGCCGGCCTTGACGGCGAGCGCGGCCGGGGCGCGCTCGCACAGGCCGAGGCAGGGGCTGCGCTCGACGCACACCCCACTGCCCGTGCCCAGGCGTGACTCGATCCCGGCGCACAGCGCGGCGGCGTCCGCGGCTGCGCAGGCGAGGTCCGTGCACACGTGGAGCACGGTGGCCGGCCGCGGCTTGACCGAGAACATCGCGTAGAAGGTGGCGACGCCGTAGGCCTCCGCCGGGGGTACGGTCAGGCGGCGGCACAGATAGTCGAGGGCACCCTCGCCGATCCAGCCGATTCGGTCGTTGATCGCGTGCAGCCCCGGCAGCAGCAGGTCACGGCGGTCGCGGGCCTCTCGTCCGCCCCGCGCCCACCGCAGGTCCGCGTCGCAACGGTCGGCGCCCTCCCACGAGGACTCGGGTGGGCCGAGAACGGCGTCCACGGCTGCCCGTTCGTCGTCCGTCGGTTTGCTGTCACCGAAGTGCAGGTCCACGACATCACCTCACGTAGGTCGGGGCCGGGAGCTTCTCGATCCGGATCGCCGACGCCTTGAACTCCGCCGTACCCGCGATCGGGCAATTCGCCTCGATCGTCAGCTGGTTGGTGTCCACCTCGTCGGGAAAATGCATGGTCATGAAAGCGAGGCCGGGCCGCAGGGCGGTGTCGATCCAGACCGGCGCGACCACGGATCCGCGCCGCGAGGTCACCCGAACCTCCTCGCCGACGACGATCCCGTAGTGCTCCGCGTCCTCCGGGCACAGCTCGACGTACTCGCCGCGACGCAGGGGGGAGGAGAAACTCCCGCTCTGGACACCGGTGTTGTACGAGTCGAGTCGCCGCCCGGTCGTCAGCCGGATCGGATACTCCTCGTCCGTGAGGTCGACCGGGGGATCGTGCTGGACGATTCCGAACGGCGCCCGGCTACCCCTCAGTTCTGGTCTCTTCTGCCACAACCGCCCGTGTAGATACGCGGGTTCGAGTCCGTCGATGCTCGGGCACGGCCACTGGATGCCCTGATGTGTCTCCAGCCGGTCGTACGTCATCCCGTAGTGGTCCGGGGACACCGACCTGAGCTCGTTCCAGACGGCCTCGGCGTCCGCGTACTTCCATTCGTGACCGAGCCGCGTCGCCAGGTCGCAGAGGATGTCGATGTCCTCGCGCGCCTCGCCGGGCGGTGTCACGGCGCGCCGCACCCGCTGAACTCTGCGCTCACTGTTGGTCGTTGTGCCTTCGGTCTCCGCCCAGCCGGCCGTGGCGGGCAGCACCACGTCCGCCAGCTCGGCGGTCTTGGTGAGGAAGATGTCCTGCACGACGAGGAAGTCGAGGGACCGCATACGGCGTACGGCCTGCTCGCTGTCCGCCTCCGACTGGGCGGGGTTCTCGCCGATGCAGTAGACGGCCTTCAGCGAGCCCTCCTCCATCGCCTCGAACATCTCCGTGAGATTCAGTCCGTAGTGCGGCTGGATGACGGTGTCCCAGGCGGACTCGAACCTCAGCCGGGCATCGGGGTCGAGGATGTCCTGGAACCCGGGGAGGCGGTTGGGGATCGCGCCCATGTCGCCACCGCCCTGGACGTTGTTCTGCCCGCGCAGCGGCTGAAGGCCGGAGCCGTAGCGGCCCACGTGCCCGGTCAGCAGCGAGAGGTTGATGAGCGCGCGCACGTTGTCCGTGCCGTTGTGGTGCTCGGTGATGCCGAGCGTCCAGCACAGTTGGGCACGCTCGGCGCGGGCGTAGGCATGCGCCAACTCCCTGATGGCGGCGGCCGGTACACCCGTGACCTTTTCCGCGAGGGACAGCGTCCAGGGCTCCACGAGCACCTTGTACGCCTCGAAGTCACTGGTCGCGCGTTCCACGAACGCCTCGTTGGCCAGACCCGCGTGGATGATCTCGCGGCCGATCGCGTGTGCCATCGGGATGTCCGTGCCGACGTTGAGGCCGAGCCAACTGTCCGCCCACTCGGCCGTCGACGTCCGGCGCGGGTCGACCGCGTACATCCGGGCGCCGTTCCTGACCCCCTTCAGCACATGCTGGAAGAAGATCGGATGCGCGAAACGCGCGTTGGACCCCCACATCACGATGACGTCGGTGTGCTCGATCTCCTCGTACGACGACGTCCCGCCACCGGAGCCGAAGGCCGCCGACAGGCCGGCGACGCTCGGCGCGTGGCAGGTCCGGTTGCACGAGTCGACGTTGTTGGTGCCCATGACGACCCGGGCGAACTTCTGCGCCACATAGTTCATCTCGTTGGTCGCGCGGGCGCAGGAGAACATACCGAACGCGTCGCGGTTGCGCTCCAGTCCCCGCGCGGTGCGCTCCAGCGCCTCTTCCCAACTCGCCTCTCGAAAAGGTTCGTTGCGGGAGTCTCTGACGAGCGGTCGGGTGAGCCGGGTGTAGGTCTTCGGGGTCCGGTCGCGTTTCCTCATACGTGCTCCCCAGCGTTCATGCGGCGCTCCTCAGCGCGAGCAGGTCCGAGATGGCGTGCACGGTGCGCAGGGTGGGCACTTCCACGCCGGTGATCTCCGCCAACTCGACGACGGCCGCCAGGAGCACGTCGAGTTCGAGCGGCTTGCCGCGCTCCAGGTCCTGGAGTGTGGACGTGCGGTGGTCGCCGACCTTCTCCGCGCCCGCGAGCCGACGCTCGATGGAGACGCCCACCTCGCAGCCCAGGGTCTCGGCGACCACGAGCGTCTCGCGCATCATCGTCTCGATGACCTGGCGGGTACCGCCGTGCAGGCACATCTGCCGCATGGTGGCGCGGGCCAGCGCGCTGATCGGATTGAAGGAGATGTTGCCCAGCAGCTTGAGCCAGATGTCGTTGCGCAGGGCCGGTTCCACCGGGCACTTCAGCCCGCCGGCCTGCATGGCCTCGCTGAAGGCCAGACAGCGGGTCGAGACGCTGCGGTCGGGCTCACCGACGGAGAAGCGGGTTCCTTCCAAGTGGCGTACGACTCCCGGCCCTTCGAGCTCGGTGGCCGCGTAGACCACACAGCCGACGGCCCGTTCGGGCGCGAGCACCGCACTGACCGCGCCGTCCGGGTCCACACTCTCGATGCGCAGACCGTCGTACGGGCCGCCGTGGCGGTGGAAGTACCACCAGGGGATGCCGTTCTGGGCGGCGACCACCGCGGTGGAATCGTGCAGCAGGGGTTCGATCAGCGGCCCGCACGCCGCGTACGAGTTGGCCTTGAGGCCCAGGAAGACGAAGTCGACCGGGCCGATCTCGCCCGGGTCGTCGGTGGCGTGGGCGCGGGCGGTGAAGTCGCCGCGCGGACTGAGCACCCGCACCCCGTCCCGCCTCATGGCCGCGAGATGCGGTCCACGGGCGACGAGATGCACGTCGGCGCCGGCGCGATGGAGTGCTGCACCGACGTAGGCGCCGATCGCACCGGCGCCGAGGACTGCGACTTTCATTGCGAGGGAGCTCCGTTCGGTCGAGGGTACCGAGGAACTGTCGAATCCTGTCGACGAAATATTGTCTACAGTATGGAGGATGGGGCGGCAAGGGTTCGCGCAGCGCCGAGGCGGTTCGCGGCGAGCGCGAAGGTGGTGTGGGGAACGGGCGAGATCCGGGAACGATTGCGGAAGCGGTTACGGAAACCGGTCGGTCCGACCGTTCGGCGCAGCCTGGATACCGTTCACCGCATACTGTCGACGCACCGCCTTTTCAACGCCCGCGCCGCTTCCTACCGTTCAGGACTCATGAGTCCCCCTGTCGCACCGGCCGGTTGGAGCCGCTGGCTCGTCCCCCCGGCCGCTCTCTCGGTCCATCTCTCCATCGGCCAGGCCTACGCGTGGTCCGTGTTCAAGCCTCCGCTGGAATCCTCGCTCGGCCTCAGCGGCACCCAGAGCGCGCTCCCGTTCCAGCTCGCCATCGTCATGCTCGGCCTGTCCGCCGCCTTCGGCGGCACGCTGGTCGAGCGCAACGGACCGCGCTGGGCGATGACCGTCGCCCTGGTCTGTTTCTCGTCCGGTTTCCTGATCTCCGCGCTCGGGGCCGCCACCGAGCAGTACTGGCTGATCGTCCTCGGCTACGGCTTCGTCGGTGGAATCGGCCTCGGTATCGGTTACATCTCGCCCGTCTCCACACTGATCAAGTGGTTCCCGGACCGGCCCGGTATGGCCACCGGCATCGCCATCATGGGCTTCGGTGGCGGCGCACTCATCGCCTCGCCCTGGTCGGCGCAGATGCTGGAGTCGTTCGGATCCGACAGTTCCGGCATCGCCCTCGCGTTCCTCGTACACGGGCTTTCGTATGCGGTATTCATGGCGCTGGGTGTCCTGCTGGTGCGGGTACCGCGCGGCGCGCAACCGGTCGTGGGCGGGCCCAGCGCCGTCGAGGGCGTCCAGGTCTCGGCGAGCAGGGCGGTGCGCACTCCGCAGTTCTGGTGCCTGTGGGTCGTGCTCTGCATGAACGTGACCGCGGGTATAGGGATCCTGGAGAAGGCCGCCCCGATGATCACGGACTTCTTCGCCGACACCTCCACCCCGGTCTCGGTGTCCGCGGCCGCAGGTTTCGTCGCCCTGCTGTCCGCGGCGAACATGGCGGGCCGGATCGGCTGGTCGTCGACCTCCGACCTGATCGGACGAAAGAACATCTACCGGGTCTACCTGGGTGTCGGTGCCCTGATGTACGCCCTCATCGCGCTGATCGGCGACTCGTCGAAACCCCTGTTCGTGCTGTGCGCGCTGGTGATCCTCTCCTTCTACGGCGGCGGTTTCGCGACGATCCCCGCCTATCTGAAGGACCTGTTCGGGGCCTACCAGGTCGGCGCGATCCACGGGCGGCTGCTCACCGCCTGGTCCACCGCGGGCGTGCTCGGTCCGCTGATCGTGAACTGGATCGCCGACCGGCAGGAGGATGCCGGAAAGCACGGCTCGTCCCTCTACACCCTGTCCCTGTTCATCATGATCGGGCTGCTGGCCGTCGGCTTCGTCGCCAACGAACTCGTCCGGCCCGTCCACGCCCGCCACCACCATGTCCCCGCCCAGAGGGAGGCCGCCGATGTCGAACGACAGCAGCCCGAGTCCGCAGCCTGACAGGCGCCCACTGATCGCCTTCGCCTGGTTGTGGGTGGGCGCACCGCTGGCCTACGGGCTCTATGAGCTGGTACAGAAGGCGACGCAGCTGTTCACGAAGTAACCGGGTAGCAGTGTTTCTCGGGGGGTGGGTGTTCGGCGGGTACGCGTTCGGCGGTTGCTCGGGCGTCCGAGGGCTATGGGGAAGCCGACAACCCGGGAACCGGTTTCCTGTCGCTTCACGCGCCCTCGTACCCGTGAGTCACTGATCAGACTGGTGGATCCCGCTACCCAAGGCAACGAGGGGACCCCCCAATGAACGGCTCGCGCATCGCCGCCGTCGGCCACTACCAGCCCGCCAAGGTGCTCACCAACGAGGATCTGGCGGGCCTGGTCGACACGAGTGACGAGTGGATCAGGAGCCGGGTGGGCATCCGCACGCGCCACATCGCGGGCCCCGACGAGCCCGTGGACGAGCTGGCAGCGCACGCCGCCGCCAAGGCGCTCGCGGCGGCCGGCCTCGCGCCGAGTGACATCGACCTGGTGCTGGTCGCGACCTCCACGGCCGTCGACCGCTCGCCGAACATGGCAGCCCGGGTCGCCGCCCGTCTCGGCATCCCGCAGCCGGCCGCCATGGACATCAACGTCGTCTGCGCCGGTTTCACCCATGCGCTGGCCACCGCCGACCACACGGTCCGCGCGGGCGCCGCGACCCGTGCCCTGGTCATCGGAGCCGACAAGATGTCCGAGGTGACCGACTGGAGCGACCGCACGACCTGTGTGCTCGTGGGCGACGGAGCGGGCGCCGCCGTGATCGAGGCCTGTCCGGACGGAGTGGAGCCCGGTATCTCGCCGGTGCTGTGGGGCTCGCTGCCCGAGATGGGGCACGCGGTGCGTATCGAGGGGCAGCCGGCACGGTTCGCGCAGGAGGGGCAGAGCGTGTACCGCTGGGCCACCACGCAGTTGCCGCCGCTGGCGCGACAGGCCTGCGAGCGGGCGGGCCTCACCCCCGCGGACCTCGCCGCCGTCGTCCTGCACCAGGCGAATCTGCGCATCATCGAACCCCTCGCGCAGAAGATCGGCGCCGTCAACGCGGTGGTCGCGCGTGACGTCACCGAATCGGGTAACACGTCTGCCGCCAGCATCCCGCTCGCCTTCTCCAAGCTCGTCGAGCGGGGCGCCGTCTCCACGGGGGACCCGGTACTGCTGTTCGGCTTCGGCGGCAACCTGTCGTACGCGGGACAGGTCGTGCGCTGCCCGTGAGCGGGGGTGGCACCGCGGTCTCGAGTGGATTCCCGCGGGCGGGGCGCGGCGTAGTGTGACGCGATCGACTGTGCCCGGCTCTGGCTACTGTGCGCCGTAGACTGTAGACGAAAGACAATCGATACTCGGCTGTAGACAGTCGACCGGCTACGGACAGCCGAGTACGTCAATCGATATGTGGCTTTCCGGTTGCAGTTGCCCGGTGTTGCCCAGGAGGGGGACCGACCGATGTTGTCGACAGGACTGCCGCAGGGCGCGGTGCCCAAACTCGAACGCCCCGGCCCGCTGCGCGACCGCGTCTACGAGGCACTGCTCGAACTCATCACCACTCGTGCCCTCCAGCCCGGCCAGCATCTCGTCGAGAGTGAACTCGCCACGCACCTCGGCGTCTCGCGGCAGCCGGTGCGCGAGGCGCTCCAGCGGCTGAACACCGAGGGTTGGGTGGACCTCAGGCCCGCCCAGGGCGCGTTCGTGCACGAGCCGACCGAGGACGAGGCGGACCAACTCCTCACCGTGCGCACGCTGTTGGAGGCTGAGGCGGCGCGGCTCGCCGCGGCGCGCGCGGACAAGGCCGGCATCGAGGCCCTGGACGAGATCCTGGCCCAGGGCATGCTCGCCGTGGCCGGTGACGACGTGGACACCGCGGTCGCCCTGAACGCCCGGTTCCACGCGAAGATCATCGAGCTCGCGGGCAACGCGGTGCTCGCCGAACTGGCGGCCCAGGTGGATCGCCGGGTGCGCTGGTACTACACGCCGATCGCCCGGCAGCGCGGTCATCAGTCCTGGATCGAGCACCGCGACCTGATCGCGGCGATCGCCGCCCACGACGAGCAGTCGGCCACCCGACTGATGCGTGAACACACCGAGCACACCCGGCGTTCGTATCACGACCGCCCCAAGTCCTGAGCCTGCTCGGGACAGGTTTCTCACCGGACTTGGACCGGTTTCGGGTGCCTCGGTTCCGCTCTTTGTCCTGTGAGTGGAGAAAGTTGACGGCAATCAGTGCACAGCTTCTTCCCAGGTTCGGCAGGCGCTGCTACGTTCCCTTCGAAAGCCCGACACTGGTGGCCGAACTGAGGCGGGGAGGGGCTCGTGAGACGTATAACGGCGCGACCCGCGAACGCCCATCAGGCCCGTCTGCTCAAGCTGTTGCGCGACGGCGGCCCCAACTCCCGCGCCCAACTGGGTGATCAGGTCGACCTGTCGCGGTCCAAGCTGGCCGTGGAGGTGGACCGGCTCCTGGAGACGGGGCTGGTCGTGGCCGACGGACTCGCCGCCTCGCGCGGCGGGCGCCGCTCCCACAACGTCCGGCTCAACCCCGGGCTGCGCTTCCTCGGTGTCGACATCGGCGCGACCTCGGTCGACGTCGCCGTCACCAACGCCGAACTGGAGACCCTCGGACACCTCAACCAGCCCCTCGACGTACGTGAGGGTCCGGTCGCGGTCTTCGAGCAAGTCCTGTCCATGGCCGCGAAGTTGAGGGCGACGGGACTCGCCGAGGGCTTCGACGGCGCCGGCATCGGCGTACCCGGGCCGGTTCGTTTCCCCGAAGGTGTGCCGGTGGCACCGCCGATCATGCCCGGCTGGGACGGCTTCCCCGTGCGGGAGGCGCTCAGCCAGGAGCTGGGCTGCCCGGTGATGGTCGACAACGACGTGAACCTCATGGCGATGGGGGAGCAGCACGCGGGCGTCGCCCGCACCGTCGCCGATTTCCTCTGCGTCAAGATCGGCACCGGGATCGGCTGCGGCATCGTCGTCGGCGGCCATGTGTACCGCGGTACGACCGGCAGCGCGGGCGACATCGGGCACATCCAGGCCGTGCCCGACGGCCGGCCGTGCGCCTGTGGCAACCGGGGTTGCCTGGAGGCCTACTTCAGCGGTGCGGCCCTGGCCCGGGACGCGCTGGAGGCGGCCCAGCAGGGCCTCTCGGCGGAACTCGCGGCACGGCTGGCGACGAACGGCGGCCTCACCGCCGTCGATGTCGCCGCCGCGGCGGCCGCGGGAGACGCCACCTCTCTGGAGATGATCCGCGAGGGCGGCAACCGTGTCGGCCAGGTCATCGCCGGACTCGTCTCGTTCTTCAACCCCGGCCTGGTGGTGATCGGCGGTGGCGTGACCGGCCTCGGCCACACCCTGCTCGCCGCGATCCGCACCCAGGTGTACCGCCAGTCGCTGCCCCTGGCGACCGGCAACCTACCCATTGTTCTCGGGGAGTTGGGCCCCACCGCCGGCGTCATCGGCGCGGCCCGGCTGATCAGCGACCACCTCTTCTCACCCGCGTAAGCCGCTACCCGGCACGGTCTCACCAGCACAGCGTGTCGCTCCGCCCTGCCCCGCCCCGCACTGTTCTGCCCTGCTCTGCCCTGAGAACAACGACTTGTTCTGCCCTGACTCCGGCCCGCACGTCCGCCGAGGGGAACCCACATGGCAACAGAACCACCCCTGCTCAGCATGTCCGGCATCACCAAGTCCTTCCCCGGAGTACGGGCGTTGGACGGAGTCGACCTCGCCGTCCAGGCCGGTGAGGTGCACTGTCTGCTCGGCCAGAACGGTGCCGGCAAGTCCACCCTCATCAAGGTTCTGGCCGGCGCCCATCAGCCCGACGACGGCGTCATCCGCTGGCAGGGCGACCCCGTCACCCTGCGCTCCCCGATCGCCGCCATGCGTCTCGGCATCGCCACCATCTACCAGGAACTCGACCTGGTGGAGCACCTGTCGGTGGCCGAGAACGTCCACTTGGGACATGAACCCACGGCCGCCGGATTCGTCGTACGGGGCAAGGTGGCGCGCGCCTCGACGAGCGCCCTGCTGAAGCGCCTCGGGCATGCCGAGATCGATCCGGCCCGACTGGTCGGGGAGTTGTCGGCGGCGCAACAGCAGATCGTCTCGATGGCGCGTGCGCTCTCCCACGACGTGCGGCTCATCGTGATGGACGAACCGTCCGCCGCGCTCGACCCCGACGAGGTCGACAACCTGTTCCGTATCGTCGGCGACCTGACCGCCGACGGAGTGGCCGTCGTCTACATCTCGCACCGGCTCGAGGAGATCCGCCGCATCGGCGACCGCGTGACCGTACTGAAGGACGGCCGCGCGGTGGCGGGCGGGCTCCCGGCGAAGACGACGCCGACCCGTGAGGTCGTCGCGTTGATGACGGGGCGCAACGTCGAGTACGTCTTCCCCGAGCGGCCGTCGGGTGACGTGGTCGCCGCCACGGACAGTGCCGGAGGAGTGGCCGGAGTCGGCGGTGCCGGGTCTGCCGCCGGGACACCCCTGCTGGAAGTGCGAGGGCTGGCCCGGGAGGGTGAGTTCGCGTCCCTCGACCTGACCGTGCGGCCCGGGGAGATCGTGGGGCTCGCCGGACTGGTCGGCTCGGGGCGGTCGGAGATCCTGGAGACGATCTACGGAGCGCGGAAACCGAGTGCCGGTCAAGTCCTCGTCGACGGCACGCCGTTGCGCCCGGGCAGTGTGCGGGCGGCGGTACGGGCCGGGCTCGGACTGGCCCCCGAGGAACGCAAGGCGCAGGCCCTGCTGATGCTGGAGTCCGTCACGCGCAATGTCTCCGTCTCCTCCATGTCCCGCTTCTCGCGCGGGGGTTGGATCGACCGGCGTGCCGAACGGGGCGCGGCGCGGGCCGCGACGCGCGAGTTGTCGCTGCGCCCCGACAATCCGTCCGCCCCCGTGCGCACGCTGTCCGGCGGCAACCAGCAGAAGGCGGTCCTGGCCCGCTGGCTGCTGCGTGGCTGCCGGGTCCTGCTCCTCGACGAGCCGACGCGTGGCGTCGACGTCGGTGCCCGCGCCGAACTGTATGCAGTCGTCCGTCGACTGGCCGACGAAGGCCTCGCCGTGCTGCTGGTCTCCAGTGAGGTGCCCGAGGTGCTCGGCCTCGCCGACCGCGTGCTGGTGCTCCGCGAAGGCCGCGTCGTCCACACGGCGCCTGCCCGTGAGCTGGATGAACACCGCGTACTCGATCTCGTCATGGAAGGAAGCCCGGCGTCATGACGCAGCCCGTCTCCCCACCGCGGGACAGCACCGACAAGGTGTCGCAGATCCCGCCCCCGGCCTGGCGTACCACAGTGGCCCGCGCCGACGTCCGCACCCTCTCCCTGCTCGGCGTGCTCGCCGCGCTCGTCGTGATCGGCGGGGTCACCAAACCGGACGAGTTCCTCGACACCCGCAACCTGCAACTCGTCCTCACCCAGGGGTCCGTGATCGGTGTCGTCACCGTCGGGATGACCTTCGTCATCACCTCCGGGGGCATCGACCTCTCGGTCGGGGCGATCGTCGCGCTGGCCTCGGTGTGGGCGACCACGGTCGCCACCCAGGAATACGGTTTCGCGGGCATCTTGTTCACGGCGGTGATCGTCGGACTGGGCTGCGGCCTGGTCAACGGTCTGCTCATCGCGTACGGCGGGATGGTGCCGTTCATCGCGACGCTCGCCATGCTGGCCTCCGCCCGCGGACTGGCCCTCCAGCTCACGGACGGCCGGACGCAGATCGTGACCGTGGACGGCGTCCTCGATCTGGGCGAGCGCGACGCCTATGTGCTCGGCGTCCCGCCACTTGTGATCGTCTTCGCGATCGTGACGGTCATCGGCTGGTTGGTGCTGAACCGCACCACGTTCGGTCGCCGCACGGTGGCCGTCGGCGGCAACGCGGAGGCCGCCCGGCTCGCCGGCATCGACGTACGCCGTCAGCGGCTGTACCTCTACCTGTTGTCCGGCCTGTGCTGCGGCATCGCCGCCTTCCTGCTGATCATCCTGTCCGGCTCGGGACAGAACACCAACGGCAACCTCTACGAACTCGACGCCATCGCGGCCGCCATCATCGGCGGCACGCTGCTCACCGGGGGGCGCGGCACCATCACGGGCTCCGTGCTCGGCGTACTGATCTTCACCACGATCACCAACATCTTCGCCCTGAACAACCTGCAGAGCGACGTCCAGCAGATCGCCAAGGGCGCGATCATCGTCGCCGCCGTGCTGGTCCAGCGCCGTACCGCGAGCACGACCTGAGGAAAGGGTTCACCGTCATGCCAGAGCCGACACCCTTCACGAACCGCTTCACCAGTCGCAGAGGAATGCTCTTCGGGGCCGCCGCAGTCTCGGCCGGTACCCTCCTCGTGGGTTGCACCAGCAATGATTCCAAGGATGAGGAGCCGGCCGCGAACGACCAGCCGGCCGCCGACGACAAGCCCGGCAAGCAGGTCACCATCGGCTTCGCCGGACCGCAGGCCGACCACGGCTGGCTCAACGCCATCAACGACAACGCGGAGAGCCGAGCGAAGAAGTACTCCGACGTGACGCTGGAGATCACCGAGGGCTCGAACGACACCGCCCAGCAGATCGGCCAGATCGAGACCCTCATCAACAAGAAGGTCGACGTCCTGGTCGTACTGCCCGCCGACGGCAAGGCCCTCACCCAGGTCGGCCTGAAGGCGATGCGCGCGGGCATCCCCGTCGTCAACCTCGACCGGATCTTCAACACGCCACAGGCGTACCGGTGTTGGGTCGGCGGCGACAACTACGGAATGGGTCTCAATGCCGGGCACTACATCGGGGAGAAACTCAAGGGAAAGTCCGACGCCCGCGTGATCGAGCTGGCCGGCCTGGACAACCTGGAGCTGACCAAACAGCGCACCCAGGGCTTCGACGACGCGCTGAAGAACTACCCCAACATCAAGAAGGTCGCCCGACAGGCCGCCGAGTTCACGGTCGAGTCGGGGCAGGCCAAGATGGCCCAACTGCTCCAGGCACAGCCCAGGTTCGACGCCCTGTGGAACCATGACGACGACCAGGGTGTGGGTGCGCTGCGCGCCATCGAGCAGGCCGGACGTGACGACTTCCTGATGGTCGGCGGAGCGGGCGCTCTCGCCGCCTTCCAGGCGATCAAGCAGGACAAGGGTGTCCTGAAGGCAACCGTTCTCTACCCGCCGACCATGGCCGCCTCCGCCATCGACCTCGCCCGCGCGCTCGGCCAGGGCAAGGGGGTCGGCGGTCTCGCCGAGTACGAGATCCCAGCCTCGATCACCCTCTACTCGGCGGTCGTCGACAAGACCAACGTCGACCAGTACATGTCCACCGGCTTCAAGTAGGGCGTGCTGTCCGGGGGACGGTCGCATGTCACCCGTTCGGCAGCGGTACACGGGATATCGGCTACGGGATACGAAGTGCGGGATACGGGCGACGAGCGAGCGGCCGCGGGCTCCGTGCGCCGGGCGCTCTGCCGAGCGACCTGAACCGCGGGCGTGGTGCGGGAGTCACCGATTTCCCTTGGGTTCGCGCCGGCACCGCACGGCGCCGGCGCGGTCGTCACCTCTCCCTGCGAAGGGCCGCCGGGTCCGGGGACGGTGCGGCGTCCGATGGGTCGCATCCACCGCATCGGCCCCGTCCATCCCGTCGACCGGGGAGGGCCCGGTCCGACGGGCCTGCCGCGCCCGAGCGTGCCCCGTTCGAGCCGAACCCGCCCACCGGGCGGCATCAGCTCCGTCCGGCGACACCAGCTCCCCCTGGGCGTCCGCCGGACGGCCCGGGTCTTGTGCCTGACGGCGTCCCGCCCCCCACCGTGCCACGACGACAAGGAGGACAACCGTATGGAACAGCCGCAGCAGTCAGCAGGACCGGAGGCGGGCAAGCAGCCGCTCCGTGTGGGGATGGTCGGTTACGCGTTCATGGGCGCCGCCCACTCCCAGGGCTGGCGCACCGCGGGCCGAGTCTTCGATCTTCCCCGCCGTCCGGTCCTCGCCGTGATCTGCGGTCGCGACCCCTCCGCCGTGCGGGCGGCTGCGGACCGGCACGGCTGGGCGGCTACCGAGACCGACTGGCGTGCTCTGATCGCCCGGGACGACATCGACCTCGTCGACATCTGCACCCCCGGCGATTCCCACGCCGAGATCGCTGTGGCGGCGCTGGCCGCCGGCAAACACGTCCTGTGTGAGAAGCCCCTCGCGAACACTGTCGAGGAGGCCGAGACCATGGCCCGTGCTGCCGAAGCAGCTTATGAGCGCGGCCAGTTGGCGATGGTCGGCTTCAACTACCGACGGGTCCCGGCCACCGCCCTGGCCCGGCGGATGGTTGCCGAAGGCCGACTGGGCACACTGCGCCACGTACGCGTGACGTATCTTCAGGACTGGCTGGTCGACCGCGAGTTCCCGCTGACGTGGCGACTGCGCAGGGAACTGGCCGGCTCCGGTTCGCTCGGTGACCTGGGCGCGCACATCGTCGACCTCGCACAGCATCTCGCGGGGGAGCGGCTCGCGGGAGTCTCCGCGATCACCGAGACCTTCGTACGGCAGCGGCCGTTGCCCGGTGGTCCGACGAGCGGCCTGAGCGCGGTCTCCGCCCACGGCACCGGAACGGTCACCGTGGACGACGCGGCCCTGTTCACCGCTCGCTTCACCTCCGGCGCGCTCGCCTCCTTCGAGGCGACCCGGTTCGCCACCGGACGCAAGAACGCCCTGCGTCTCGAACTCAACGGTGAGCGCGGCTCGTTGGCCTTCGATCTGGAGCGCCTCAACGAGCTCTGGTTCCACGACGCCACCGAACCGAGCACACACGCCGGCTTCCGCCGCATCCTCGTCACCGAACCCGACCATCCCTACCTGAACGCCTGGTGGCCGCCGGGCCATGGGCTCGGCTACGAGCACAGCTTCGTCCACCAGGTCCGTGACCTGGTGCACGCCGTCGCCGAGGGCAGCCGCCCCGAACCTTCCTTCGCCGACGGGCTACAGGTCCAGCGCGTCCTGGCGGCGGTCGAGGAGAGCGCCGAGAAGAACTCCGTCTACACCCCGATAGCGGACTGAGGACCAAGGAGGGCCTGGAGCATGCCGCGTACATTCACACTCTTCACCGGCCAGTGGGCCGACCTGCCCCTGGAAGAGGTCTGCCGCCTCGCCCGCGACTTCGGTTACGACGGGCTCGAACTAGCTTGCTGGGGAGATCACTTCGAGGTCGACAAGGCCCTCGTGGATCCCGGGTACGTGGAGTCCCGCCACCAACTCCTGGACAAGTACGGGCTGAAGTGCTGGGCCATCTCCAACCACCTGGTGGGGCAGGCCGTCTGCGACGCCATCATCGACGAACGCCACCAGGCCATCCTGCCCGCCCGTATCTGGGGCGACGGCGAACCGGAGGGCGTCCGGCGGCGAGCCGCCGCCGAGATCGCCGACACCGCCAGGGCCGCGGCCGCCTTAGGCGTCGACACGGTGATCGGCTTCACCGGATCCGCCATCTGGCACCTGGTCGCCATGTTCCCGCCCGCGCCCGAATCAATGATCGAGCGGGGCTACGAGGACTTCGCCGAGCGCTGGAACCCCATACTCGACGTCTTCGACGCGCAGGGAGTGCGGTTCGCGCACGAGGTGCACCCCAGCGAGATCGCATACGACTACTGGACGACCGTACGCACGTTGGAGGCGGTCGACCGTCGACCGGCCTTCGGCCTCAACTTCGACCCGAGCCACTTCGTGTGGCAGGACCTCGACCCGGTCGGCTTCCTGTGGGACTTCCGCGACCGCATCTACCACGTGGACTGCAAGGAGGCCCGCAAGCGTCTGGACGGCCGCAACGGGCGCCTCGGCTCCCACCTGCCCTGGGGCGACCCGCGACGCGGCTGGGACTTCGTCTCCGCCGGCCACGGCGACGTCCCCTGGGAGGACGTCTTCCGCATGCTGCGCTCCATCGACTACCAGGGCCCGATCTCCGTTGAGTGGGAGGACGCCGGGATGGACCGGCTCCAGGGCGCTCCCGAGGCCCTGGCCCGCCTCCGGGCCTTCGACTTCGAGCCGCCCTCCGCGTCCTTCGACGCGGCATTCGGCAACTGAGCCGGCTGAGCCAAGCGCGGCAACCGAGCCCCCCACAGGCTCACCCGACTGTTCATCCGTCACCGGGATGACGGCGCATCCCGGCATTCGCACCCGCCCGTACAACCAGCCCCACTCTGGAGGCATCCGTGCACGGGAACGACCCCACCACCGGCACCCGCAGAGCCGAGACCCGCCCACGACGTCCATCGATGCGCAGAGCCGTCGCCCTGCTGAGCGGCGCCCTGCTGGCCGGCGCGTCGCTCACCCTCACCGCACCCCAGGTCGGCGCAGCCGTCGCCGACCCGGTGGTCGCGGCGGCCGAGGACTTCCAGCAGGTCACCCTCGCCAAGGGCGAGGCCGAGGTAGGCGAGCCCATGTCGCTCGCCGTGCTGCCCGACCGCTCCGTCCTGCACACCTCACGCGACGGCGAACTCCGGCTCACCGACGCAGCCGGCAACACCCGACTGGCCGGCAAGCTCGATGTCTACTCCCACGACGAGGAGGGCCTCCAAGGCATAGGGGTGGACCCGCAGTTCGCGGCCAACCGCTTCATCTACCTCTACTACGCGCCGCCCTTGAACACCCCGGCGGGCGATGCCCCGGAGACCGGAACGGCCGCCGACTTCGCGCCCTTCGACGGCGTCAACCGCCTTTCCCGCTTCGTGCTCGGGACGGACGGCATGCTCGACGTCTCCAGCGAGACGAAGATCCTCGACGTTCCGGCCTCGCGCGGCCTGTGCTGCCATGTCGGCGGCGACATCGACTTCGACGCGGCAGGGAACCTCTACCTGTCCACCGGCGACGACAGCAACCCCTTCCAGTCGGACGGCTTCACGCCCATCGACGAGCGTGACAACCGCAACCCCGCGTTCGACGCCCGCCGTTCCTCCGGCAACACCAACGACCTGCGCGGCAAGATCCTGCGCATCAAGGTGAACACCGACGGCTCGTACGCCGTCCCGGACGGCAACCTGTTCGCGCCCGGTACGGACAGGACGCGGCCCGAGATCTACGCGATGGGTTTCCGCAACCCGTTCCGCTTCAGCGTCGACAAGGCCACCGGCATCCTCTACGTCGGCGACTACGGCCCCGATGCCGGCGCCGCCGATCCGGCTCGCGGACCGGCCGGTCAGGTCGAGTTCGCACGGGTCACCGGGCCCGGGAACTTCGGGTGGCCGTTCTGCACGGGCGACAATGACCCGTATATCGCATACGATTTCGCGACCGGTGTATCCGGTGAGCCCTTCGACTGCGCCGCGCCGAAGAACACCTCGCCGCACAACACCGGCCTCACCGACCTGCCCCCGGCCCAGCCCGCCTGGATTCCGTACGACGGCCCGTCGGTACCCGAGTTCGGCGACGGTTCCGAGTCTCCGATGGGTGGCCCCGTCTACCACTACGACGCCGCGCTCGACTCGCCGGTGAAGTTCCCGGAGGCCTACGACGGGAACTTCTTCGCCGGTGAGTTCGGCCGCCGCTGGATCAAGCGCGTCGTCGCCGACGCGAACGGCGCCGTGCAGTCGATCAACAGCGTCCCGTGGACCGGCACCCAGGTGATGGACATGGCGTTCGGGCCCGACGGGGCGCTGTACGTCCTCGACTACGGCACCGCCTGGTTCGGCGGCGACGAGCACTCGGGTCTGTACCGCATCGAGAACGCCACCGACGGCCACTCCCCGGTCGCCCAGGCCGCAGCGGACCGCACGTCGGGACAGGCCCCCCTGAGGGTACGTTTCTCCTCCGCCGGAACGACCGACCAGGACGGCGACGCGCTCGCCTACCACTGGGACTTCGGTGACGGCGGCACCTCTACGGCGGCCGACCCCACGCACAAGTACAAGAAGAACGGCACGTACACCGCGACGCTGACCGCCGAGGACGGCTCCGGCCGTACCGGCAGCGCGAGCGTGCAGATCGTGGTGGGGAACACGGCGCCGAAGGTGGTGCTGGAAACACCGAAGGACGGCCAGTTGTTCAGTTTCGGTGACGCGATCCCGTTCAAGGTCAAGGTCACCGACCCGGAGGACGGCAAGGCGATCGACTGCTCCAAGGTCGAGGTCACGTTCGTCCTCGGCCACGACAGCCACGGTCACCCGGTAACGTCGGCAACCGGTTGCACCGGCACCCTCCAGACCAGCGCCGACGGCGGCCACGACGAGGACGCCAACATCTTCGGAGTCCTCGACGCCGAGTACACCGACGGCGGAGGCGGCGGCCAGGCGCCGCTCACCTCGCACGACCAGAACGTCCTTCAGCCCCGCCACCGCCAGGCCGAGCACTTCGGTGACTCGTCCGGTGTCGCGGTCATCACCAAGGACGTCGCCCACGGCGGCAAGACGGTCGGCGACATCGACAACGGTGACTGGATCTCCTTCACGCCGTACGTCCTCGGCAACGCCACGAAGGTCACGGCACGTGTCTCATCGGGCGGCGCAGGCGGAACGCTGGAGATCCGCGCCGGCTCGCCGACGGGCACCCTGCTCGGCAAGGCCACCGTCCCGGTGACCGGCGGCTGGGAGACCTTCCAGGACGTCAGCGCCGACCTGTCCCGCACCCCGCGCGGCACCACCACGCTCCACCTCGTCTTCAAGGGCGGCTCCGGCGCCCTCTTCGACGTGGACGACTTCACCTTCACGACCGGCTGAGAGGAGGGCACGTGATGTATGCAACCCGCCGACTGGCCACCGTCGCGGTAGGCGCGGCGCTGCTCCTCGGCAGTGTCTCGGGTCCGGCTGCCTCGCACTCGGGGGACAGCGGGAGCAACGGCACGGGGAAGGGAAACAGCGGGAAACGGGTACTGGTCTTCTCCAAGACGGCCGGCTTCCGGCACGACTCGATCCCGGACGGCGTCGCCGCGGTGCGAGAACTCGGTGCGACGGGCGGCTTCGGGGTCGACGCCACCGAGGACGCGGGCGCCTTCACACCGGGGAACCTGCGGCGCTACCAGGCCGTCGTCTTCCTGTCGACGACCGGGGACGTGCTGGATTCCGCACAGCAGGCCGCCTTCGAGGGCTACATCCGGCACGGCGGCGGCTATGTCGGGGTCCACGCGGCGGCGGACACCGAGTACGACTGGGAGTTCTACGGCGGCCTCGCCGGCGCCTGGTTCCAGTCGCATCCGGCGATCCAGCCGGCGACGGTCGACGTCGAGGACCGGGCCCACCCGGCGACCTCGGGGCTCGCCCGTACCTGGAACCGCACCGACGAGTGGTACAACTACCGCTCCAACCCGCGCGAGCGGGTGCACGTCCTGGCCTCGCTCGACGAGCAGTCGTACACGGGCGGCACCATGAACGGCGACCATCCGATCGCCTGGTGTCAGAACTATCAGGGCGGCCGCGCCTTCTACACCGGGGGCGGTCACACGAAGGAGTCGTACGCGGATCCTGCATTCCGTAGACACCTGCTGGGCGGGATACTGTATGCGGTCGCCGATGTGCAGGCCGACTGCCGACCGGAGAACGGATACCGTCCACTCTTCGACGGCACGTCCCTGGACGGCTGGCAGCAGGCCGGACCCGGCTCCTTCACCCTCTCCGACGACGGCACGCTGACGTCCACGGGCGGAATGGGCATGCTCTGGTATGCCGGTCGTAGCTTCGGGGCGTACTCCGTGAAGCTCGACTGGAGGACCACAGCAGCCGGCCCGGGCGACCCCGGCGACGACAACTCCGGTGTGTTCGTGGGCTTCCCGCCGTCGGACGACCCGTGGTCCGCGGTGAACAACGGCTACGAGATCCAGATCGACGCCACCGACGTCCCCGAGAAGACCACCGGGTCGGTCTACGGCTTCCGGTCCGCCGACCTGAAGAAGCGGGACCGCGCGCTGAACCCACCGGGGGAGTGGAACACGTACGAGATCCGGGTGGAGGGCGAGCGTCTGCGCGTCTGGCTCAACGGCGTGAAGATCAACGACTTCACCAACACCGATCCGGCGCGGAGTCTGCGCGACGGCCACCTCGGCCTCCAGAACCACGGAGCCGACGACCAGGTGTCCTTCCGTGACGTCCGGATCAGGGAACTGCCCGGCCAGGGCCAGTGAACGGCGGCGGGCGGGGGACGCCGTACCCCCGCCCGCCGTCACCACTCCAGCCGCGCACGACAAGGAGGCCGTCCATGTCCGCGTCCCTTTCCCGTCCCCCGCGCGTCGGCGTCTGGCTGATCGGGGCCCGCGGTTCCGTGGCCACCACCGTGGTCGCGGGCTGCGCCGCCGTCACGGCAGGCCTGCACCCGCCGACGGGCCTGGTCACCGAGATGCCCACGTTCGCCGACAGCGGCTTGCCCACCTTGTCCTCCCTCGTCTTCGGCGGACACGACACGACCGGCTGCCCACTGCCCAAGCGCGCTGAGCAACTGGCCGCCGGCGGAGTCCTCCCGGTGGGCCTCCCCGCGGCAGTCGAGGCCGAACTCACCCTTGCCGATGAGGAGATCAGACCCGGAGGCCCCGTTCCGGGAGACACCCGCAGCGACGAGCGGCTGATCGGAGAGTTCGCCGCCGACATACGCGACTTCGTACGGCGGCACGGTCTCGCACGTGCGGTGGTGGTGAACGTGGCCTCGACCGAACCGGCGGCGGCGACCGGCTCCGAGCTGCCGCCGAGCTCCCTCTACGCGGCCGCGGCCCTGCGAGCCGGCTGCCCGTACGTGAACTTCACCCCGTCCACGGGACTGCACCACCCCGCGCTGGTCCCCGTGGCGGAGTCGAGCGGACTGCCGTACGCCGGCCGTGACGGCAAGACCGGGCAGACGCTGCTGCGTTCCGTCCTCGGGCCGATGTTCGCCCAGCGGGCACTGGCCGTCCGGGCCTGGTCCGGCACCAACCTCCTGGGCGGCGGTGACGGAGCCGCCCTGGCGGACCCGGCCGCCGCCGAGGCGAAGAACGCGGGCAAGGAACGCGTCCTCGCCGACACCCTCGGGACCACTCCCGAGGGCCGGGTCCACATCGACGACGTTCCGGTACTGGGGGACTGGAAGACGGCCTGGGACCACGTCGCCTTCGACGGCTTCCTGGGCGCCCGCATGATCCTCCAGACCATCTGGCAGGGCTGCGACTCCGCGCTCGCGGCACCGCTCGTCCTCGACCTGGCCCGCCTCGCCGCCCGGGCCCATGAAGTCGGGCTGTCCGGCCCGCTCGGCGAACTCGCCTTCTTCTTCAAGGACCCCGTGGGCGAAGCGCCGTCGGCCCTGGCGGAGCAGCACGCGCAACTGGAGCGGTTCGCCCGACGGCTGAGGGACGGCGGGGGAGGGGGCGACGGGAGCGGCGAGACCGGCGAATGCCAGCCGCCCGGGGCACGGCGCGATCACCCGACGAGGTCGGGCGAGGAGGCGGGATGAGCCGGGGCGACGTGGTGCGCGGAGCTCAGAGGCGAGCGGACGCGTCGGCCACCGCGCCGGACGGGGGGATGTTCGCGGAGGCCGGTGCGTCGGGTCGTTGTGCGGCTCCCGAGACCGACACGTCGGAGGGGAGGGCGGCTTCGGAGTCGGGCGCATCGGACGGGTGGGCGGCTTCGGAGGCCGGTACGCCGGGCGGGCCTGCCGGCGTGGTGACCGGTGCCTCCGGGCGGAGCCGCGCTCGCGTGCGGGCCTGGGCCGAACTGCTGCGGCTGCCGGCCCTCTTCACCGTCCCCGGCGACGCGCTGGCGGGCGCCGCCGCGCTCACCCGGCGCCCCGACCACCGCACCCTGCTCGCCATCGGCTCCTCCTGCTGTCTGTACGAGGCCGGCATGGTTCTCAACGACTGGGCGGACCGCGCGGAGGACGTCGTCGATCGCCCCCACCGCCCTCTCCCCTCCGGCCGCGTGAGCCCCGCCGCCGCCTTCACGGTGGCCTGCGCCTTCACCGCCGCCGGTCTCGCCCTGGCCGCCGGGGCGGGTCGCCCGGCCCTGACGATCGCGGTTCCGCTCGCGGCCACCGTCTGGTCCTACGACCTGGCCCTGAAGCACACGCCCGCAGGCCCGTTCGCCATGGCCGCCGCCCGTGGGCTGGACCTCCTCCTCGGTGCCGCGGCCACCGGGGGGCGCGCCCGCCCGGCGCTCCCCTCCGCCGCACTCCTGGCCACGCACACGCTCGCGGTCACGACCCTGTCCCGCCAGGAGACCCGCGAGGGCACGCCGACGGCAGCCCTGGCCGCTCTGGCCACGACAGGCGCACTGACCTGGCTGGTGCAGCGTCGGCGGACACTGGGCCCGCCACCGAACCGACGGTCACCCGACAGACAGGCGCACGGTCGTCGTGGGATGCCGGAGCCAGGATCCGCACACCGCTCGCCCGCGCCGCTGACCGCAGCGCTCGCCGCCACCTACGCCGGCACCACGGCACGCGCGTACCTGCACGCCTCCCTCAACCCGTCCCCTCCTCTCACCCAACAAGCCGTCGGCGCCGGCATCCGCGGCACGATTCCCCTCCAGGCCGCGCTCATCGCCCGCTCGGGAGGTACCACTGCCACTGCCACCGCGCTGCTCACGGCTGCCCTGACGCCGGTCGCCCGGAGACTCGCGAGGCGGGTGAGCATCACGTGAGCCTCGGACCTGTGAGCCGCGAGAGCGGCCCCGAGGAGAAGGCCCCGAACGCGATCGCCCCGCTCCCACCCTCGCCGCTGCCGCCCCTGGCATCGCTGCCTTCGCCTTCGCCCCCTCCTTCGCCCTCACCCCCTCCTTCGCTCCCGCTCCGCCTCGGCTACGGCACGAACGGCCTCGCCGATCTCCGCCTCGACGACGCCCTCGCCCTGCTCTCCGACCTCGGCTACGACGGTGTCGGACTGACGCTCGACCACATGCACCTCGATCCGTTCGCCCCGGACCTCGCCGTCCGCGTCCGACACGTCGCGCACCGACTGGACGCCCTCGGGCTGGACGTCACCATCGAGACCGGCGCCCGCTATGTGCTGGACGCGCGTCGCAAGCACGGCCCCTCCCTCCTGGACCCGGAGCCGGACGATCGCGCCCGCCGCGTCGACCTGCTGCTCCGCGCCGTCCGGATCGCCGGTGACCTCGGCGCGCACGCCGTCCACTGCTTCAGCGGAACCCTCCCGCCGGGTACGGCGCCGGAGACCGCATGGCGGCGCCTCGCCGAGACGCTCGCCCCCGTCCTGGACGCCGCCGCGTCCGCCGGCATCTCCCTCGCCGTCGAACCCGAACCCGGTCACCTCCTGGCAACCCTCGCCGATTTCCACCGGCTCCGCCGAGCTCTGGACGACCCGGCGTTCCTCGGCCTCACGCTCGACATCGGCCACTGTCAGTGCCTCGAGCCACTCCCGCCCGCCGACTGCGTACGCGCAGCGGCCCCATGGCTGCGCCACGTCCAGATCGAGGACATGCGCCGTGATGTCCATGAACACCTTCCCTTCGGGGAGGGCGAGATCGACTTCCCGCCCGTCCTGGCCGCACTCGCCGACACCGGCTACCGCGGGCTGACGGTCGTCGAGCTGCCCCGCCACTCCCACGCCGGCCCCCACCACGCCGAAGCCTCCCTCCCGTTCCTCCGCCGGGCGGCGGCATCCGCTCAAGTCACCGTCACCGTCACCGACCACGCCGATCCGAAGCCAGCCGGCCCCCCGGTCCCGAGCGCCGGCCCCACCAGCGGGCCCACTGCCGTCCCAGCCAGCGGCCCCACCGTCGGGCCTTCCGACCGGCAGCGGCCACCAGCCGTCGTCCCACTCCCGAGCCGCTCCGGGGCGGCGAACCTGCCCCTCGCGCCACCTGGCGAGCCCTCCGCCACCCCAGAAGGGAGTACTCCATGACCCACCCCCACGCCGCCCCGGCAATCCCGGAAGCGGAACGCGCGGGCACCACCCCGGCCCGCACACCCCTCGACGTCCTGCACGGCCACCTCGACACCCATCTCGAGGCGACCGCCCGCGTCTGGTTCCGCCGAGCTCTCGACGAGGCTGCCGCCCATCCGGGCACCCATGGGCCCATCTCGGTGTGGGAGTTGCGCCTCGCGGAGGCCGGACGACGGTGCGGCGGTCGTTACGCCGACGCCGCCCGCGTCCTCATCCTCCGCGCGGCCCGCGCCGACCCGGAGTCCCTGGCCCGCGTGTACTTCCAGGGCACCGCCGAAGAACGTCGCGCGGTCCTGCACGCGCTGCCCCACCTCGTGGCCGGGCCCGATGCCCTCCCGCTGGTCGAGGACGCCCTGCGCACCCATGACACCCGGCTCGTCGCGGCCGCCGTCGGCCCCTACGCCGCCCGTCACCTCGACGCCCACGCCTGGCGCCACGCCGTCCTGAAGTGCCTCTTCGCCGGAGTGCCCGTCGACGAGGTGGCGGGCCTCGAACAGCGCGCCCGCGCCGACGCCGAACTCGCCCGCATGCTCGGCGACTACGCCACCGAACGCACCGCCGCGGGCCGCCCCGTACCCCGCGATCTGCACCGCGTCCTGACGCTGACCGGTCTGAACGACCCGACGGCTCTGACCGACCCGACGGCTCTCACCGACCCAAACGTTCCTGCCTCGACCGACTCGGGCGCACCCACCCCAGACCTCCACCGCACGGACCCCCCTGGCACGGACGGTTCCCACCGTCCGGCCCACCCCCACGGCAAGGAGTCCTGATGCGCATCTTCGACCCCCACATCCACATGACCTCGCGCACCACCGACGACTACGAGGGGATGCACGCGGCCGGCGTCCGCGCCGTCGTCGAGCCGGCCTTCTGGCTGGGACAGCCCCGTACCTCGACCGCCTCCTTCCTCGACTACTTCGACTCGCTTCTCGGCTGGGAACCGTTCCGGGCCGCGCAGTACGGCATCGCCCATCACTGCGCGCTCGCCCTCAACCCCAAGGAGGCCAACGACCCGCGCTGCGCCGCCGTCCTGGAGGAGCTGCCGCGCTATCTCGTCAAGGACCACGTCGTGGCCGTCGGCGAGATCGGCTACGACTCGATGACCCCGGCCGAGGACACCGCGCTGGCCGCCCAGCTCCAGCTGGCCACCGACCACGCCCTGCCGGCCCTCGTGCACACCCCGCACCGCGACAAGCTCGCCGGCCTGCGCCGCACCCTCGACGTCGTCCGTGAATCCGCCCTGCCGCCTGACCGGGTCCTGCTCGACCACCTCAACGAGACCACCGTGAAGGAGGCGAAGGACGCCGACTGCTGGCTGGGCTTCTCCGTCTACCCCGACACCAAGATGGACGAGACCCGCATGATCGGGATCCTCCGTCTGTACGGGCCGGAGAAGGTCCTCGTGAACAGCGCCGCGGACTGGGGAAGGAGCGACCCGCTCAAGACCCGAAGGGTCGCCGACCTCATGCTCGCGTCGGGTTTCACCGCGGACGACGTCGATCTCGTCCTGTGGCGCAACCCCGTCGCCTTCTACGGCCTCAGCGGCCGTCTCGCCCTCCATGTGACCGCCCCCGACCCCACCCACGAGGGCAATTCCATCCTGCGCGGCGGGGAGTGAACGATGCGTTTCCGTCACCCCGACGGCTCGACCGTCCACCTCGCCTACTGCACCAACGTCCACCCCGCCGAGACCCTCGACGGCGTCCTCGCGCAACTCCGCGACCACTGCGAACCCGTCCGGCGCCGCCTCGGCCGCGACCGGCTCGGTGTCGGGCTGTGGCTCGCCAGGGATGCCGCGCGGTCCCTCGACGCCGACCCGTCGGCCATGCGCGGTCTGCGCACCGCACTCGACCGGCGGGGGCTCGAGGTCGTCACCCTCAATGGTTTCCCGTACGAGGGTTTCGGCGCCGAGGAGGTCAAGTACCGGGTGTACAGGCCCGATTGGGCAGACGCCGAACGCCTGGAGCACACCACCGCACTGGCCCGTGTCCTGGCCGGACTTCTGCCCGACGATGTCACCGAGGGCACCATCTCCACCCTCCCGCTCGGCTGGCGCACCGCCTGGAACGCGGCACGCGCCGCGACGGCCCACTCCGCCCTGCGCACCCTCGCCGAGCGCCTGGACGCGCTGGAGGAGCTGACCGGCCGCTCCGTCCGGGTCGGCCTGGAACCGGAACCCGGCTGCACCGTCGAGACCACCGCCGACGCCCTCGCCCCGCTCGCGGCCGTCGGCCACCCCCGTATCGGTGTCTGCGTCGACACCTGCCATCTCGCCACCTCCTTCGAAGACCCGGACACCGCCCTGGACGCGCTCGCCGAAGCCGGCGTCCCCGTCGTCAAATCCCAGCTGTCGGCCGCCCTGCACGCCGACCGCCCCCGTCTCCCCGCCGTCCGCGAAGCCCTCGCCGCGTTCGACGAACCCCGCTTCCTGCACCAGACCCGCACCCTCACGGCCACCGGGCTGCGCGGCACCGATGACCTCGGCGAGGCACTCGGCGCCGCCGCTCTGCCCGACACCGGCCCCTGGCGCGCCCACTTCCACGTCCCCCTGCACGCGGCCCCCGCCGCGCCCCTCACCTCCACGCTCCCCGTCCTCAAAGCCGCGCTGACCCGCCTGGTCGGCGGCCCGCACCCGCTGACCCGTCACCTCGAGGTCGAGACCTACACCTGGCAGGCCCTCCCACCCGCACTGCGGCCCCGCGCCCGAGCCCAGCTCGCCGACGGCATAGCCGCCGAACTCGCCCTGGCACGCGATCTCTTGACCGACCTCGGCCTCAAGGAGCTCCCATGAGCAGCCCGGCATCCGGCGGCACCGGGCCCCAGGACCCGCCCGGACCCCAAGCCCACGCCTCTGCCCCCAGGACGCCCGTGCCCCTGCTCGTCCTCGACGTCGTCGGTCTCACCCCCCGTCTGCTCGATCACATGCCCCACCTCAAGACCCTCGCCCAGGGGGGCTCCCGCGCACCGCTCGGGACCGTCCTGCCGGCCGTCACCTGTGCCGCGCAGTCCACCTTCCTCACCGGGACGCTTCCCGCGGAGCACGGCATCGTCGGCAACGGCTGGTACTTCCGCGAGCTCGGCGACGTCCTGCTGTGGCGTCAGCACAACGGTCTGGTGGCCGGTGACAAGCTGTGGGACGCCGCCCGGCGGGCGTACCCCGGTTACACGGTCGCCAACATCTGCTGGTGGTACGCCATGGGCGCCGACACCGACTACACCGTCACCCCCCGTCCGATCTACTACGCCGACGGCCGCAAGGAACCCGACTGCTACACCCGCCCTGCGGCCCTGCACGACGAACTCACCGAGAAACTCGGCACCTTCCCCCTCTTCCACTTCTGGGGACCGGGCGCGGACCTGGTCTCCAGCCGGTGGATCATCGACGCGACCCGCCACATCCTGCGCACCCGCAATCCCGACCTGGCCCTGTGCTACCTCCCTCACCTCGACTACGACCTCCAGCGTTTCGGCCCTGACGACCCCCGCTCCCTCCGGGCGGCCGCCGCCCTGGACACGGCGGTGGCCCCCCTTCTGGCCGACGCCCGGGCCCAGGACCGTACCGTCGTGGCGCTGTCCGAGTACGGCATCACCCGGGTGAGCAGGCCCGTCGACATCAACCGCGCCCTGCGCCGCGCGGGCCTGCTCGAAGTGCACACCCAGGACGGCATGGAGTACCTCGACCCGATGGCGTCCCGTGCCTTCGCGGTCGCCGATCACCAGCTCGCCCACGTCTACGTGCGCCGTCCCGAGGACCTGCCCCGCGTGCGGGAGGTGCTGGAGGAACTGCCCGGTGTCGGTGAACTTCTCGGTGACGAGGGCAAGAAGAGGCACGGCCTCGACCACCCGCGCTCCGGCGAACTCGTCGCCGTGGCGGAGCCGGACGCCTGGTTCACGTACTACTACTGGCTCGACGACGCCCGCGCGCCCGACTTCGCGCAGCTGGTGGAGATCCACCGCAAGCCCGGCTACGACCCGGTCGAGCTGTTCATGGACCCGCTCGACCCTTATGTGAAGGTCAAAGCGGCCACCGCCCTGGCCCGCAAGAAGCTCGGCCTGCGCTACCGCATGGCGGTGGTGCCCCTCGATCCGTCACCTGTTCGCGGCAGCCACGGCCGCCTTCCCGCGAGCGACGACGACGGTCCGCTCCTCATCTGCTCCACCCCCCGTTCGCTCGGCGACCGCGTCGCGGCCACCGACGTGAAAGCACTGCTGCTCCAACTTGCCGGTCTGTGCTGACCGGTTACCGACTGTCACAAGTGAAGCACTCACCACTGACAACGCCCTCCGATCCCGAGGAGTTCCAGACATGAGCCGCATCTCCGACATCGACCCCGAACTCACCCACCGTCTGACCAGACGAGGCATGCTCGGCGTCGCCGCGGGAGCCACCGCCGCCGCACTGCTGGGGGCCGCCGCCTCGCCCGCCGGCGCGGCACCCGCCACCGGCACCGGTGCCTCCACCACCGGCCGCGGCCGCCCCGTCCTGCCCCCCGGCCGGCTCGGCATCCAGCTCTACAGCCTGCGCGACAAGGTCTCCACGCTGGGCTTCGCCCCCGTCTTCGCCGAGTTGAAGAAGTACGGGTACGACGAGGTCGAGTTCGCCGGCTACACCCAGGGCTCCGCGGGCCCCATCACCCTTGCCCGGCTCAAGAGGCTGGCACGCGACAACGGACTGACGCCGATCGGCAGCCACGTCGGCTACTACGCCGACGACCCGAACGCCTACACCTTCGCCCAGAACCTCACCAAGGTCCTCGATGACGCCCAGGCCCTCGGCCTCAAGCACATCGGCACCGCCTCGGGGCCGTTCCGCTACGGCTCCACCGTCGACGCGTGGAAGCGCGCGGCCGAGGAGTTCAACACGTACGGAGCGGCGGCGCGGGCCCGCGGCATGAAGTTCTACCAGCACAACCACTCCGACGAGTTCGGCTTCGCGACCGACAACCCCAAGGTCCGTCTCTACGACGTACTGCTCGCCGAGACCGACCCCGACCTGGTGTTCCTGGAGATGGACATCTTCTGGGCGTACGCCGGACAGTTCCGCTTCTCGAAGCGGGCCGACGGTACGCCCGCGCCCTTCGAGCCGCTGGACTACGTACTGAGGCAGCCGCATCGCTATCCGCTCTTCCACGTCAAGGACGGCGTCAGCGACCCCTCGAACCAGTTCGGGTACCGGATGACCGACGTCGGGGACGGCGACATCGACTACCAGCGGTTCATCTCCGCCGTGACCCGGCTGCGCGGTGAGCGGTCGGCCCACCACTGGCAGGCCGAGCACGACAACCCGGTCGAGTCGTTCGCCTTCGCACGGAAGTCGAGCGCGCACCTGCACTCCTTGCGCGAGAAGTGCTGAGCTTCGGACGCCACCTGCGCTGACCGGGCGCACGCGCGTGTGGAGGCCCACCCCGGCAGATGACGGGGTGGGCCTCCACACGCGCGTGCGTCAGGCCGTTTCCTCGCCGAGCGGATGCGGGTTGGGGACGATTCGACGGCCGGCCGCCGGCCTGCCCGGCGCCTTCAGGAAGAGCGCCAGTACCGAGGAGGCGAGCCCGATGCAGCCCGCCAGGACGAACGCGCCCTCGTAGTCCCACGCGCCGACCACGATCGAGCCGACTCCGGAGCCCACGAGGCCCGAGATGAGCTTGGAGCTGTAGACCATGCCGTAGTTGCTGGCGTTGTTGTTCTCACCGAAGTAGTCCGCGGTCATCGCGGCGAACAGCGGGAAGATCGCGCCGCCGCCGAAGCCGGAGACCATGGAGCAGAACAGGAAGAACGGCATGCTGCCCATCTGACCGGAGACCAGCACCCCGAACTGTGCGGTACCGAGCACCAGGCAGACGATGATCAGGGTGTGCCGGCGTCCGTAACGGTCGGAGATCCAGCCGATGATGCCGCGCCCGGTGCCGTTGACGATCGCCTTCAGGGACATGGCCGTGGCCACGATCCCTCCGGCGAAGCCCATGTCCTTGCCGAACGGCACCTGGAAGGCGATACCGAAGATGTTGATCCCGGCCGTGCACAGCAGACAGAACCACATCATCCACAGGACGGGGGTACGCGCTGCCTCCTTGGGGGTGTACTGCTTCACCGCCGGCGGGTTCTTCTGCAGTGCCCGGCGGATCTTCGGGTCGTCGGTGAGCTTGAGCGGATCCACGTGCGCGGGCCACCAGTTCTTCGGCGGGTCCTTGAAGAACCACCCGGCGACCGCCACGACGGTGCAGCAGGTGAGGCCCACCATCACCAGTACGCCTTTGTAGTTGCTCAGGTCCATGTACGACGTGAACAGGAACACGAAGGGCACCGATCCGTAGGCGAAACCGCCGTTGACCATGCCGGTCTTGCCGCCCTTGCGCTCCGGGTACCACTTGCCGACCATGTTCACGCAGGTCGCGTAGACGAGGCCGGCGCCGATGCCGCTGCACATGCCGAAGCCGAGATAGGCGACGGCGACATGCGGCGCGTACGCGAGGGACAGATAGCCGAGGACCGTGCCCAGCGCGCCGAGCATCATCGCGTACCGCGCGGGCAGCCTGCCGCTCTCCCGCAGCTGCCCGGCCGGGAAGGCCACGGCCGCCTGGAAGAACACCCAGACGCCCATCAGCCAGAAGATGTGCCCACTGCTCCACAGGTGGGCATCGTGCAGTGTGTCCTCGGCCGACGTGAACGCGTACTCCGAGGAGCTGATGCCCAGCATGCCCATCCAGGGAAAGAGCACCATGGTCCAGCGTGGTCGCCCCATGATGTCCCGGTCGCTCTCGCCGATCCGGTACACACGGCCGTTGCGGTCCGTCACCTCCCGGCAGGGGAGGGACGGGGAGTAGTCGGTGGTTGTCATGTCGCTCAGCACCCCTTGCGTCGAAAGTTCTGGCCAGCGCCCCCTGTCCAATGCCTTTCGCGTGCGCTCGGGACCCGGGCCGGCCGACGCGCACCGTCGGCCGGCCCCGCGCCTGGGTCACGTCATGAACCGCCCCCCAACAGTCCCGCCGCACGCGCCCACCGGTACTTGGCGCCGAGCACCGCCACCGGCTGCTCGGTCGTGTACGGGTAGGCCACGACGCCCCGTTCGTAGAGGTACTGGCAGGCCTCCTCGACCTCGACGTCACCCGCGAGCGACGCCACGACGGGCTTCTCCACGCCGCGTTCGCGGAACTCGCCCACCACGCGCGCGGTGAGCTCCGCGAAGACCATCGGGGGAGTGACGATCGTGTGCCAGTAACCGAGCACCAGCGCGTGGATACGCGGATCCTCGAGCCCCAGCCGGATGGTCGCCTCGTACGTCGACGGCGGCTCGCCCCCGGTGATGTCGACCGGGTTGCCCGCCGCCCCGAAGGGCGGGATGAACGCGCGGAACGCCGTGTCGAGGTCCGGCGGGATCTCCATCAGGGTGAGGCCGTTGTCGGTCACGGCGTCCGACAGGAGCACACCGCTGCCGCCCGCGCCCGTGATGATCACGATGTTGTCGCCCTTGGGGGTGGGCAGCACCGGCAACCCGCGCGCGTACTCCAGCATGTCGTTCAGCCCCGGCGCCCTGATGACGCCCGCCTGGCGGAGGATGTCGTCGTAGACGGCGTCGTCGCCCGCGAGCGCCCCGGTGTGCGAGCCGGCCGCCTTCGCGCCCGCCGCCGTACGGCCCGCCTTGAGGACGACGATCGGCTTCCTCGGTACGGTCGCCCGCGCGGCCTCGACGAAGGCGCGGCCGTCCTTGAGGTCCTCCAGGTGCATCGCGATGCATTCGGTGTGCGGGTCCTCGCCGAACCAGGTGAGCAGGTCGTCCTCGTCGAGGTCCGACTTGTTGCCGAGCCCGACGATCGCCGACACGCCCGTCTTCGTGGTGCGTGCGAAACCCAGGACGGCCATCCCGATGCCACCGGACTGCGAGGTCAGTGCGACCCCGCCCTTGACGTCGTACGGCGTGCAGAACGTGGCGCACAGGTCCTGCCAGGTCGAGTAGTAGCCGTAGATGTTCGGCCCGAGCAGCCGGACGCCGTAGCGCTCGCCGATGGCCACGATCTCCTCCTGGAGGGCGTGTTCGCCGGTCTCCGCGAAGCCGGAGGGGATCAGCACCGCGTTGGGGATCCCCTTGCGTCCCACCTCCTCCAGGGCCGAGGCCACGAACTTGGCGGGTATCGCGAAGACCGCCACATCCACCTCTCCGGGAACGTCGGTGACACTCTTGTACGCCTTGCGGCCCAAGATGTCATCGGCCCGGGGATTCACCGGATGGATGTCCCCGGCGAAACCGCCGTCGACGAGGTTGCGCATCATCGAGTTGCCGATCTTGCCCTGCTCGTTGGAGGCACCGATCACGGCGACGGAGCGCGGCTCCATCAGACGGCGCATCGAGGTGAGGATCTCCGCGCGCGTGTAGCGCCGGCGCGCCGTGACCGGCGTGTCGGACAGGATCACGCGGATGTCCGCGGCGATCGCGCCCTCGGCCGTGGCGATCACCGGGTTGAGGTCCACCTCGGCGATCTCCGGGAAGTCCGCGACCAGCTGGGACACCCGGCGGATCTGCTCGGCGACCGCCCACCGGTCCACCCCGGCCCGCCCGCGCACGCCGCGCAGGATCTCCGCCGCCCGGATCGAGTCCAGCATGGACAGCGCCTCGTCGGCGTCCACCGGAGCCAGCCGGAAGGTGACGTCCCCCAGTACCTCGACGAGCACCCCGCCGAGCCCGAACGCCACGACCTTGCCGAACGTCGGATCCGTGACCGCCCCGACGATGACCTCCTGGCCCTTCGGCAGCAGTTCCTGGATCTGTACGCCCTCGACCCTGGCCCCGGCGTCGTACGCACGCGCGTTCTCGACGATCCGGTGGAACGCCGCCCGTACGTCCGACGCGCCCTCCACTCCGACGATCACCCCGCCGGCGTCGCTCTTGTGCAGGATGTCCGGCGAGACGATCTTCATCACGACGGGGCCGCCGAAGCGCGCCGCGTACGCGACGGCCTCCTCGACGTCCCTCGCCAGCTCCTCGCCGGGTACGGCGATTCCGTACGCGTCGGCGACCACCTTGCCCTCGGGCGCGGTCAGCGCGGTCCGTCCTTCGGAGCGCACCGCGTCGAGCAGCGCACGCACCCTGAGCATCCGGTCCTCGGCCATCACGTCAGATCACCCCGTTCGACTTGAGCAGGCGCAGCTCCTCGTTCCCGAGGCCGAGTTCGCCGACGTAGACCTCTTCGTTGTGCTCGCCGAGCAGCGGTGAGCCGGTCACCTCTACGGGGGAGTCGGAGAGCTTGAGGGGGCTGCCCACGGTCACGAACTCGCCGCGCCGCGGGTGCGGAACGCGGACCACCATCTCGTTGGCGACCAGTGACTCGTCCTCGATGATCTCCTTGGTGGACAGGATCGGCCCGCACGGGATGTTGTGGGCGTTGAGCCGCTCCAGCACCTGCCACTTGGGCAGCGTCGAGGACCATTCCTCGATCAGCTGGAACATCTTGCCGAGTCTGGGCAGCCGGGCCTCCGGCGTCGCCCACTCGGGATCGTCGGCCAGCTCGGGCCGGCCGATCAGCTCGCTGAGCGGCTGCCAGCCGACGGGCTGCACGATGACGTACACGTAGTCGTTGGGGCCGCCCGGCGCGCACTTGACCGCCCAGCCGGGCTGGCCGCCGCCGGACGCGTTCCCGGACCGGGGAACCTCGTCGCCGAAGTCGTCGTTGGGATATTCGGCGAGCGGTCCGTGTGCCAGGCGTTGCTGGTCCCGCAGTTTCACCCGGCACAGGTTGAGTACGGCGTGCTGCATGGCCACGTTGACCCGCTGCCCGCGCCCGGTGTTCTCCCGCTGGTACAGCGCCGCGAGGATCCCCGCCACGGCGTGCACACCCGTCCCCGAGTCCCCGATCTGGGCCCCCGTCGCCAGCGGCGGCCCGTCCTCGAAACCGGTGGTCGACATCGACCCGCCCATGGCCTGAGCGACGACCTCGTACGCCTTGAAGTTGGTGTACGGGCCGTCCCCGAACCCCTTGATGGAGGCATAGACGATCCGCGGATTGATCTCCTGGATGCGGTCCCAGGTGAACCCCATGCGGTCGACCGCGCCCGGACCGAAATTCTCGACCATGACGTCGGAGCGCCGGATCAGCTCGGTGAGGATCTCCTTGCCGCGTTCGGTCTTGGTGTTGAGGGTGATGCTCCGCTTGTTGCAGTTGAGCATCGTGAAGTAGAGGGAGTCGACGTCCGGGAGGTCGCGCAACTGCTTGCGTGTGATGTCACCGGACGGCGCCTCCAGCTTGACGACGTCCGCGCCGAGCCAGGCGAGCAGCTGGGTCGCGGACGGGCCCGACTGGACGTGCGTCATGTCGAGGACGCGAATGCCTTCGAGAGCCTTGGCCGCCGTTCCTGTCATCCCTGTCATCGGGGGCACCTCACTTGTACATCGTCTGGTTCATCGTGCCGGGGGCGTACGCGTCGGGGTCCACCCAGACGTTGATCAGCGAGGGCTTCCCGGACTCACGGGCGCGCCGCAGGGCGGGGCCGATGTCGGCGGGGTCGCGCACCTCCTCGCCGTAACCGCCCAGCATCTGGGCGAACTTGTCGTAGTGGACGTCGCCGAGGGTGTTGCCGATCCGCTCGCGCTCAGGGC
Organism: Streptomyces sp. NBC_00080; assembly: GCF_045041255.1. Taxonomy (NCBI): domain Bacteria; kingdom Bacillati; phylum Actinomycetota; class Actinomycetes; order Kitasatosporales; family Streptomycetaceae; genus Streptomyces; species Streptomyces sp. NBC_00080. The sequence continues at coordinate 1,902,166 of NZ_CP108235.1, read as the reverse complement.
CGTACTTGGCCGCCTGGCCGTAACGGATCTGGTTCATGGAGGAGTTGTTGCCGACGATGCCGACGAACGGGAGGTCGTAGCGCACGAGGGTCTCGAAGTCCCAGCCGGTGAGCGAGAACGCGCCGTCGCCGAAGAGGGCGACGACCTCCTTGTCGGGCCGTGCCTGCTTGGCCGCCAGCACGAACGGGACGCCGACGCCGAGGGTGCCCAGCGGCCCCGGGTCCATCCAGTGGCCCGGCGACTTGGGCTGCACGACCTGACCGGAGAAGGTGACGATGTCGCCGCCGTCGCCGATGTAGATCGAGTCCTCGGTGAGGAAGTCGTTGATCTCGCTGACCAGGCGGTAGGGGTGGATGGGCGAGGCGTCCGACCGCAGGTGCGGCAGCCGCTTGTCGAGGGCGCTCTGCTCGGCCGCGCGCAGTTCGTCGAGCCACTCCTTGCGCCTGGAAGCCCCCCCGTCGAGGCGCCCGGAGGCGGCCTCGGTCACCGACTTCAGCACCAGTGCGGCGTCGCCGACGATCCCGAGGTCGATGTCGCGGTTCTTGCCGACGGTGCGGTAGTCGAGGTCGATCTGGACGACCGTCGCGTCAGGCGACAGCCGTTTGCCGTACCCCATGCGGAAGTCGAAGGGTGTGCCGACGATCACGATGACGTCGGCGCCCGAGAAGGCGTAGCGGCGGGAGAGCTGGAAGTGGTGCGGGTCGCCGGGGGGCAGGGTGCCGCGGCCGGCGCCGTTCATGTAGGCGGGGATGTTCAGGGTGCGCACCAGCTCGATGGCGGCTTCGGTGCCCCGGGTCGTCCACACCTGGCTGCCCAGCAGGATCGCGGGCTTCTCGGCGTGCACGAGCAGGTCGGCGAGCTTCTCGACCGCCTCGGGGTCGCCGGCCGAGCGGGTCGAGGCCCGATAGGCGCCGGGCCGCGGCACCCGGGCCTTGGCCACCGGCACCTTGGCGTCGAGGACATCGCGCGGGATCTCCAGGAAGGCGGGGCCGGGCGCACCGTGGTAGCACTCACGGAACGCCATCGACACCATGTCCGCAGCGCGCGCCGTGTCCGGCACGGCCGCCGCGAACTTGGTGATCGGCGTCATCATGTCGACGTGCGGCAGGTCCTGGAGGGACCCCATCTTGTGCTGGGTGAGCGCTCCCTGGCCGCCGATCAGCAGCATCGGGGACTCCGCGCGGAAGGCGTTGGCGACACCGGTGACGGCGTCGGTGGTGCCGGGTCCTGCCGTGACGACGGCGCAGCCGGGCTTGCCGGTGATGCGCGCATAGCCGTCGGCGGCGTGGGCCGCGACCTGTTCGTGGCGTACGTCGACGACTTCTATGCCCTCGTCGACGCAGCCGTCGTAGATGTCGATGATGTGGCCGCCGCACAGGGTGTAGATGCGGTCGACCCCCTCTGCCTTGAGTGCCTTGGCAACGAGATGACCACCGGAAATCACGTCCTGGGTGTCGTCGGGCATGGCGAAGTCCCGTCCCTTCGTAGGGGGTGGAAGGCTCTCGCGGTACATTGCATACAGTCGACGAATACTGTATGAAGCTTGTTATCCCGCATCCGGTGGGTGGTGTCCAGGGGGCGTGCGGCACTTTCGGTCATCGGAGTTCGGCCTCGCGGCGGCTCGGCGGACTTCGGGATTCGACTTCACAGACGGGAGCCGAGATGGACCTGTACGAACACCAGGCAAGGGAACTCTTCGCGGAGCACGGCATCCCGGTCCCGCGGGCCGAGATCACCGACTCGCCCAAGGAGGCACGCGGGATCGCTCGTCGGCTCGGTGGGCGGGCGGTGGTGAAAGCCCAGGTCAAGACGGGTGGCCGGGGTAAGGCGGGCGGCGTCAGGATCGCCGCCGACCCGGCCGCGGCAGAACTGACGACACGGCAGATCCTCGGCATGGACATCAAGGGGCACACGGTCGGCACGGTGATGCTGGCCCAACCCGTCGACGTCGAGGCGGAGTTCTACGTCTCCTATGTGCTGGACCGCGCGGCCGGCCGTTTCCTCGCGATCGCCTCCGCCGAGGGGGGCATGGAGATCGAGGAGGTCGCCGCCACCCGGCCCGCGGCGGTCGCCCGTATCCCCGTCGACCCGGCGGAGGGCGTCACCTCGGCGAAGGCCGGCGAGATCGCCGCCGCGGCCGGACTGCCCGCGCAGACCACGGACGTCCTCGTCCGGCTGTGGCAGGTGCTGATCCGGGAGGACGCCCTCCTCGTGGAGGTCAACCCGCTCGTCCGCACCCGGCAGGGGGAGATCCTCGCTCTCGACGGCAAGGTCACCCTCGACGACAACGCGTCCTTCCGGCAGTCGCGTTGGGGAGCGGAGGCCGCCGGGCACGGCGACCCGCTGGAGGCGGCGGCCGCGGCCAAGGGCCTCAACTACGTGAAACTCGACGGCGAGGTCGGCATCATCGGCAACGGCGCCGGACTCGTCATGTCGACCCTCGACGTCGTCGCGGGCTGCGGCGCCCGCCCCGCCAACTTCCTCGACATCGGCGGCGGCGCGTCCGCCGGGACCATGGCCGACGGGCTGTCGGTCATCCTCTCCGACCCGGCCGTGAAGTCGGTCTTCGTCAACGTCTTCGGCGGCATCACCGCGTGCGACGCGGTCGCCGAGGGCATCGTGCGCGCCCTGGACACCGTACGGCTGACCAAGCCGCTCGTCGTCCGGCTCGACGGGAACAACGCGGCCCGGGGGCGGGCGATCCTCGACACCCACCGCCATCCGCTGGTCCAGCAGGCCACCACCATGGACGGCGCCGCCCGCCGTGCCGCCGAACTCGCCACCGCAGTCTGAGGAGACGACGCCATGGCCATCTACCTCACCAAGGAGAGCAGGGTCCTCGTCCAGGGCATGACCGGCGCCGAGGGCATGAAGCACACCCGGCGCATGCTCGCGGCCGGCACGAACATCGTCGGCGGCGTCAACCCGCGCAAGGCGGGCCGGGCCGTCGACTTCGACGACCGTGCGGTGCCCGTCTTCGGGTCGGTCGTCGACGGTATGCAGTCGACCGGCGCCGATGTCACGGTCGTCTTCGTGCCGCCCGCCTTCACCAAGGCCGCCGTCATCGAGGCAGCCGACGCGGGGATCGGTCTCACCGTCGTCATCACCGAGGGCGTCCCGGTCCACGACTCCGTCGCCTTCACCACCCATGCCGCCGCACGCGGAACGCGCGTCATCGGCCCCAACTGTCCCGGCCTGATCACCCCCGGCCAGTCCGACGCGGGCATCATCCCGGCCGACATCACCAAGCCGGGCCGCATCGGGCTGGTCTCCAAGTCCGGCACGCTCACCTACCAACTCATGTACGAGCTGCGCGACATCGGCTTCTCGACCTGCGTCGGCATCGGCGGCGACCCGGTCGTCGGCACCAGCCACATCGACTGCCTGGCCGCCTTCGAGGAGGACCCCGACACCGAACTCGTCGTCCTCATCGGAGAGATCGGCGGCGACGCGGAGGAGCGAGCGGCCGCCCACATCCGCGAGCACGTCACCAAACCCGTCGTCGGCTACATCGCCGGCTTCACCGCGCCCGAGGGCAAGACCATGGGACACGCGGGCGCGATCGTCTCCGGTTCCTCGGGGACCGCGCAGGCGAAGAAGGCTGCGCTGGAAGCGGCGGGGGTACGGGTGGGCGCCACACCGACCGAGACCGCGCGTCTCGCCCTCGCCGTCCTGGACGAAGGGGCCCGACGCCGCTGAAGTATGACGGCTCGTCACCCTACGGAGCCGGGTGCCTGGCCGGCGTCCTCCGTGGCCATGCACCATCCCGCCCCCGACTGTGCACCGAGAGCGGAGCAGCCCACATGGCAACCACCCTCACCCTCAAATCCGGCACGTCCTGGCCCGACGCCTGGCAGCGGTGCCTCACCGTCGCCCCCGAGGCCTTCCGTGAGGACCGTGTCCTCAACCTCTGGAACGCCTCCTGGCAGGCCGACGGCCGGACGCTGCCGGCCACCAGCCCGGTCGACGGCACCCCGATCGCCGGCCCGCCGCGGCTGGACGGGGGCACCGCCCACCGAGCCGTCCGCGCCGGTCTGGATCAGCACCGCGCCTGGCGGCACGTCCCGCTGGAGGAGCGGCGCGCCCGCATCGCCGCCACCCTCGACGCCCTCGCCGAACACCGCGAACTGCTCGCCCTCCTCCTCGTCTGGGAGATAGGCAAGCCCTGGCGGCTCGCGCAGGCCGATGTCGACCGGGCCGTCGACGGCGTGCGCTGGTACGTCGACGGCATCGAACCCATGCTGGACGGGCGGGCACCGCTGGACGGCCCGGTGTCCAACATCGCGAGCTGGAACTACCCGATGAGCGTGCTCGTTCACGCATTGCTGGTCCAGGCACTGGCAGGCAACGCGGTCATCGCCAAGACCCCGACCGACGGCGGTGTGGCCTGTCTGACGCTGGCCTGTGCGCTCGCCGCACGCGAGGGCGTCCCGATCACCCTCGTCAGCGGCAGCGGCGGCGAGCTGTCCCGGGCGCTGGTCCGGGCGCCCGAGATCGGCTGCGTCTCCTTCGTCGGCGGCCGCGACACCGGCGCCGCGGTGGCCACGGCCGTCGCGGACCTCGGCAAGCGACACGTACTCGAACAGGAAGGACTCAACACCTGGGGCATCTGGAACCACTCGGACTGGGAAACCTTCTCCGCGGTCGTGCCCAAGCTCTTCGACTACGGCAAACAACGGTGCACGGCGTATCCGAGATTCGTCGTCCAGCGTGCCCTGTTCGACGAGTTCCTGGCGGCCTACCTCCCGGCGGTGCGCACGCTGACCCTCGGGCACCCGCTGGCCGTGGAGAAGCGCGACGATCCGTATCCCCGACTGGACTTCGGACCGGTGATCAACGCGGCCAAGGCCAAGGAGCTGCACGGCCAGATCGCCGAGGCCGTCGACCGGGGCGCGGTCCCGCTGCACCGCGGCAGGCCGGCCGACGCCCGCTTCCTGCCCGGCCAGGACACCTCGGCCTACGTCCAGCCCGTCACGCTCCTCGGACCACCGCCTTCCTCGCCGCTGCACCACGCGGAGCCGTTCGGGCCGGTCGACACCATCGTCCTGGTCGACACCGAGGCGGAGCTGCTGGCGGCCATGAACGCGTCCAACGGCGCGCTCGTCGCCACGCTGTCCACCGACGACCGGAGCACCTACGAACGGCTGGCCCCGCAGATCCGCGCGTTCAAGGTCGGCCATGGCACCGCCCGCTCCCGAGGCGACCGCGACGAGCTCTTCGGCGGCTTCGGCGCGTCCTGGCGCGGTGCGTTCGTCGGCGGGGAGCTGCTGGTGCGCGCGGTGACACAGGGGCCGGCGGGGGAGAGGCTGCCCGGGAACTTCCCGGACTACCAGCCGATGCCCTGACCGAGCACCGGACGGCCGGACGGCAGGACGGCCGAGGCCGCGACGGTGCCTCGGCCGGCGGGCCCCGCGGGGGCATTTCCACTCGGATTGATCACCATCGCCGCAAACGATCGCTGATTGGTACGGACCGATACTCTCGGGGCGTGGTGAGTGATCGCGAAGCGCCGTCCCGGCCCCAGGAATACCGGCTCGGCCACCTGCTCCAGCACGCACAGGCGAAACTGGCCAGGAAGTCGGCGGAGGCGCTCGTCCCGTACGGGGTGGACGGCCGCGAGCCGGCCGTCCTGGTCGTGCTCGCCGATGAAGAAACGTTGTCGCAGGCCGAGGCGGCGGGCCGGCTCGGCGTCGATCGCACCACGACGGCGGTGCTCGTCGACGGTCTGGAGGATCACGGTCCGGTGGAACGGCGGCGCAGCCCTCGGGACCGCCGCCGCTACATCGTCCGGCTCACGGACGCCGGCCTGGTCTGCCTGGAGCGGGCCGAGGCGGAGCGCCGGGCCGCGGAGCGCCGGTTCCTCGCCCCGCTGGGCGATCAGGCCGCGGCCGAGCTGCTGCGGGCGCTGCGGATGCTCGTCGTCGAGGAGCCGACGTCGAAGTGATCGCGCGGTCACCCGGTGCGAGGTGCCCGCATGGCGGTCCCGTCACCCGTGCGGCCAGCGGATATGCAGGTGAGAGCCACTCCGAAACCTTGGTATTGTTGTGCCTGTCGCCGCGGGGAGAACTCACGCAGCGACAACACCTGGTCCGGGTGGCGGAATGGCAGACGCGCTAGCTTGAGGTGCTAGTGCCCTTTATCGGGCGTGGGGGTTCAAGTCCCCCCTCGGACACTCTTACTCTCCGTATCCAGCGGCCTCCGCTCGGTGAACGGTCAATTGCCCGCATTCGGCGTCCTGCCGGATGCGGGTTTTGTTGTTTCCGTATCCCTTGCCTCCGGAATGTCGCGGAAGCCCGTTTATCGGTTGTCCTGCAAGGCTGTGCGTCATCTCGCCCGCGGGGGCACTTCCCGGTCACTCCGCCGTTGCTCGCGAGCCCCGCTGACGAACCGTCAATGTTCACCTCCGTAGGCATATTGACGGTCTGTGACTCCATCTTGTGGTGATACGATCACGCTCGCTTGTAGAGCGGGCGGATGGGTGCAAGACGACATCTCCGACTACGGGGACAGTCCGGGCGGTCACCCGTCGACGCGGGCGGTCCGCCGGTCCACCCGCGTTGACGGGAATTCAGCAACTGGCCGTCAGTCGCCTGAAGAGAGTCTTATGACGCATTACATACAGAACCCGGTAATCTGGGCTCTCCTCGTGGCCGTACTCGCCGCCGTCGCCCTCATTGTTCGCCAGCGCAGGGCGGCGCGTGTCTTGAGGCAGGAGATAGCGGGGCTCAGGTCTCACTACTCCGCGTTGGAAAACGAGTACGCGCAATCCGTCGAGGCAGCTCAGGAACAAGCCGAAGAGGCTACGAAAACGGTCCTCAAGTCCGCGATGCGGACCCTTCAGGGCCTTGCCGCGGAACAGCAGTTGATTGTCTCCCGGCTGCAGAACAAATATGGTGAGTCGGTTATCCTCCAGGACCTTCTGGAGATCGACCACACGAACTCGCAGTTCGGTCGGCGGGCCCAGTCCATCGCCGTTCTCTGCGACGGCTGGCTGGGGCGCGCACGTGATGTCGCGTCCGTGTACGACGTGGTACGCAGCGCGCAGGGCAGGGTCCGCCATTACCGGCGGGTGGAAATTCTCTCGCAGGTCGACTTCGGCATCACGAGCCGTGCGGTCGAACCGGTCGCACTGGCCCTCGCCGAACTGCTCGACAACGCGACGAGCTATTCCAGCCCGGACACCGTCGTGGAAATCAATATTCGTACCGTGCCCAAGGGTATTTGCATCGTCGTCGACGACGCGGGTGTCGGTATGAACGACGAAGAGCGCGCCCGTGCCGACAAACTCCTGTCGAGCCAGCGGGTCTCGGGTGTTTCCGCGCTCGGCAACCCGCCGCAGTTCGGATTCGCGGTGATCGGTGTGCTCAGCGAGCGCTTCGGCTTCGAGGTGTCGGTGGACTCCACCTCACCCTACGGAGGCGTCCGGGCGGTCCTCCTCCTGCCGCACGACCTGCTCACCAACGCGCCCGAGCAGAAGGAGCCGACTCCGGTCGTTCCCGCCGCCGCCCCGGCCCGCAGCGGCCCCGAAGGCGGGCTTTCCAGCAGCACCACCGCCGACGGCCTGCCGAAGCGGCGTCGCAAGCGGCCCATGGCCATCGTGCCCGGCAGCGCGTCCGCGTCCACTCCCGCCCGCTCGGGCGCCGAGACGGCGGCGATCATGGGCGCCTTCCAGCGGGGCACCCAGTCGGGCCGGGCCACGCCTGCGAGTCCCGCGGAAAAGTCGAGCAGCACCCGTGGTGCTGGCAGCGAAGGGCATGAGGTCTCGTGAACGACGATCTGTCATGGATGCTTGACAGCGCCTTGGAGATTCCTGGGGCCCTGCACGCGGTCCTCATCTCCGCGGACGGCCTGCTGATGGCGCGGACGCAGGACTTCGACAAGGACGACGCGGACCGGGTGGCCGCCGCGATGAGCGGTGTGCAGTCGCTCAGCCGCTCGCTCGCGTTCTTCTGCGAGGACCCGCAGATGGGGTGGCGGCAGACGCTGGTCGAGTTCGACGGGGGGTGGGTCTTCCTGATCTCCGCCGGTGAGGGTGCCTACCTCGGCGTCTCCGCCTCGCCGGACGTCGACATGGCGGACATCACCTTCCGGATGCAGCAGCTCGTCGGCCAGCTCGGCAAGGCGCTGACGACACCGCCGCGCGAGAACCTCGGCGCACGGTCATGAACGGCTTCGACGAACTGGAGCCGCAGACGCCGGAGTTAGTGCGTCCGTACGTCATCACCAAGGGGCGTGGGCTGCCCGACGAGGGGCAGCTCTCCCTCATCACCCTGGTCACGGCGGCCGCCGATCACGAACAGCGGCCGACCCGGCTGTCCCCCGAGGAACAGAACCTGTTGGACCTGTGCTCGGCCGGCTACCTGTCGGTCGCCGAGATCGCCGGGCACACCCAACTGCCTCTGGGCGTGGTGAAGATCCTCCTCGCCGCCCTCACCGAAGGCGGCTACCTCATCACGCGCCCGCCGGTACAGCGGGCTCCGCTCGCCGACCGGGACATCCTGGAGGAGGTGCTGAATGGTCTCAGGGCCAAGTTTGGATGAGCAGGCCTACGTCCGTGACGGGGCGACGCAGACGGCGGTGAAGATCCTCGTCGTGGGTCACTTCGCGGTCGGCAAGACCACGTTCATCGGAGCGATCTCCGAGATCGAGCCGCTGACCACCGAGGAGACGATGACGCGGGCAGCCGAGTCGGTCGACGACCTCAAGGGAGTCCAGGGCAAGACCACCACCACGGTCGCCATGGACTTCGGCCGTCTGACCATCAGCGACCGTGTCGTGCTGTATCTGTTCGGAACGCCGGGTCAGCAGCGTTTCGTCCAGATGTGGGAGGACATGGCGCGGGGGGCCCTCGGCGCACTGGTGCTCGTCGACCCCGAGCGGCTCGCGGACTCCTTCGCTGTGATCGACCTGATCGAGCAGTACGGACTCGACTACGCCATCGCCGTCAACCACTTCGACGGCGCCCCCCTGCGGGACGAGATGGCTCTGCGCGACGCACTGGACCTGCTCGACGACACCCCCGTCGTCACCTGCGACGCGCGAGACGAGCGGTCGTCGGCCGACGCGCTGATCACCCTCGTCCGCCATCTCCAGGACCGTGCACACTAGGAGCAGACATGGACCAACCCACCGCACCCGTGCCCCCGCCCGGGTGCCCGGCGCATCAGGCCGGCGGCAGAGTTCCGCTGTACGGACCGGAGTTCGCAGCCGACCCGCAGGCCTACTACACGTACCTGCGGCACTACGGGCCCACCGCACCCGTGGAGATCACCCCCGGAGTCGAGGCCACCCTCGTCACCGACTACGCCAGCGCCCTCCAACTCCTCCAGGACTCCGGCTCCTTCCGCAAGGACGCGCGCCGCTGGCGGGACTTCAACGAGGGCCGGATCGCCCCCGACAGTCCCGTCCTGCCCGTGCTCGCTCACCGGCCCAACTGCATGTACACCGACGGCGCCGAGCACCTGAGGCTCCGTCAGTCCATCACGGACAGCATGGCGCGCGTCGACCCGATGCAGCTGAGCCAGAGTGTCGAGAAGATCTCCGACTTCCTCATCTCCCAGTTCTGCGAGCGAGGTTCGGCCGACCTGATCGGCTCCTACGCCAAGCAGCTTCCGCTGTTCGTGTTCAACGAGCTCTTCGGCTGCACCGCCGACATCGGCGACCGCGTCTTCTTCGGCATCTCCGGCATGTTCGACGGAGTCAACGCCGACAAAGCCATCGAGGTGCTGTTCCAGGCCGTCGGCGAACTGGTCGCCCTCAAGCGGCGCAAGCCCGGCGAGGACGTCACGTCCTGGCTGATGCAGCATCACACGGGCCTCAGCGACGAGGAGATGCTGCACCAGGTCGCCCTGCTGCTGGGCGCGGGCGCCGAGGCGCTGGTCAATCTCATCGGCAACACCCTGCACCGGCTGCTCACCGACGATCGGTACGCCCACGAGGGCGGGCTGATCGATGAGGCGATGGACGACACGCTGTGGGAGAACCCGCCCATGACGAACTTCGCCGCCCACTACCCGGTCGCCGACATGGAGTTCGCCGGCCAGAAGCTCACCGCCGGTGACCTGATGCTGGTCAGCATCGCCGCAGCCAACACCGGCCCCGCGCTGTCGGCGGCCCGAAAGGCCGGCAGCAACCGGGCTCATCTCGCCTGGAGCGCCGGTCCGCACGCCTGCCCCTCGAAGGAACCCGCCCGGCAGATCGCCGTGTCGGCCATCGAGAACCTCCTCAACCGGCTGCCCGACGTCGAGCTCAGCGTCCCCGAGGAGAGCCTGACTTGGCGTCCGGGACCCTTCAGTCGTGGTCTCGTCACACTCCCCGCGCGGTTCACCCCGGTCAAGCCGGTGAGCCGACCGGCCCGGCGGACCCCCACCCAAGCCCCGGCGCGTGAGGGTGCCGCAGCGCCCCGCCAGGCCGAACAGACAGGTGTGTGGAGCAAGTTCCTCAACTGGCTGACCAAGTGATGCGCCAGAATCTCGCAGCCTTCACGTCGATCGTGTGAACCTTCCGCCGCACGACCCTCCGGCTGACGTCCCGAACCCGCCCCCGGAATTCGAGTTCGCAGGCAGGAAGGCCGGATACCCGCCCCCCGAGGGCGGGTATCTGCTTGTCCGAGGTGTTTCGGAAGTGTTTGCCGGAGGTGGACCGGCGTTCCCCGCCGGTCCCCTGCCCGCCAGACCTCACGCCCCGCGCAGTTGTTCCAGATACGGCGCCACGTCGACCTGGATCGATGCGCCCTCCCGCTGCCCGTACTGACCCGCGATCCCGCTCAGATACGTCGCTATCTCCTTGCGCATGACCTCCGCTTCCGGCAGCACCGCTTCTCCGGTGACGAGCCGCGCCACCCAATGCGCCTGGGCCTCCACCATCCGGGTGATCGAACCGACCGGGCGGACCAGACCGATGAAGAACATCCCGGGACGGTCGGGGGCGACGACCCGCTTGTAGAGCTCGACCGTGCCCTGCGCGCCGACCGGACTGCCGGGCTGCAGGAAGGGGAAACCCATCTGGTAGCCGGTGCAGTACACCAACGCGTCGGCCTTCACCGATGTGCCGTCGGTGAAGGAGACCCGGTCGCCGTCGAGGGCGTCGATCGCGGGTCTCGGCGTGACCGCGCCGTGGCGGATACGGCTGAGGATCTCGTCGGAGATGGTGATCGCCGACGCGAAGATCGGGTGGTCCGGCTCGGGCAGACCGTAGTCGCCGAGCTTGCCGCGGGCCACCAGCAGAGCCTGTTCGACGAAACGGCGCTGCTCGGACAGCGACATACTGATCCACCACGGAGCGTCGGCGATCGTGTCGAGGGCCATGCCGAACAACTGCTTGGGCACGATGTGCAGCCCCCGGCGCACCGAGAGGACCGTCTGTTCCGCGTATCTGGAGAGGTCCGCGGCGATGTCCACAGCCGAGGCGCCGAGCCCCACCACGACGACGCGCTGTCCGGCGTAGTCGCTGCCGTCGCGGTAGTCGAAGGAATGCTGAATCGTTCCTGTGAACGTCTCGGCGCCCCGCGGCAGGGCGGGCATCGACGGCTCCGAGTTGTGCCCGGAGGCGACGATCACGTGCGTGAAGTGCCGGGACGAGAGCGTGCCGTCGGCATCCCGGCTGACGACCGACCACCCACCGTCGGCCCCCTGGCGCACGGACTCCACGGTCGTCCCCAGCTCGATGCGGTCCAGCACACCGGCCCACTCGGCGAACGAACGCAGATAGTCGGCGATCTGGCTGTGCCGGGGGTAGAGCGGGTAGGAGGCGGGCATCGGGTAGGCGGAGTAACCCGTCAGCTGCTTGGCGGTGTTGAGGTGCAGTGACAGATAGCCGGGGCCGCGCTCGCCCGCCCGCGGCTGACGCCAGATCCCGCCGACATCGCTCGCCTGCTCCAGACAGACGAAGTCGACACCGGCTGTCTTCAGGGCGTGCGCCGTCGCCAGCCCCGACAAGCCCGCACCGATCAGACACAGACGCACGGATTCCCCCACAGGTGAGACACCATCTTTTCGCGCACGGGCAGGTGACTGCCCACCCGGCGTTCCTCTCACTCTTCGACCGCCAGCGACGAGGATCACAGCGAACTCCGGAGGCGGCCGGGTGCCGGGGAGAAGAGGAGGAGCGGGGGAGAGAAGGTACGGAGCTACGAGTACGAGCACAGGGGCGAGTGCGTGTACGGAGGGGACGGCAGGGGCGGGAGGTGTGACTCCGGCAGGTCACTTCGGCTGTTGACTCCCGGTCTTTCACTCCCGGCTGTTCACTCCCGGGCGGATGCCCACAGCCCTCGCACATGTCCGAGATGTCGTGTCATGACCTCGTGCACGGCCCGCTCGTCGCGTGCCAGCAGGGCGTCCAGGAGCTCCAGGTGCTCCTCGGCGGAGGCCAGCAGCCGGCCCGAGGTGGCCAGTGCGGTCAGGCCGTAGAGACGGGCCCTGCCGCGCAGCCCGCGCACCACCTCGACCAGGTGGGAGTTGCCGGCGAGAGCGAGCAGGCCCAGGTGGAAGCGGGTGTCGGCCTCGACGTAGGCGATGAGATCGCCCGCGACCGCGGCGGTGACGATCTCCCGGGCGGCCGGGCGCAGCGCCTCCAGGGACACCGGATCGGCGGTCGTCGCCAGCGCCGCCACGGTGGGGATCTCGATGAGCGCGCGGACATGCGTGTACTCGTCGAGCTGTAGGTCGGAGACCTCGGTGACCCGGAACCCCTTGTTGGGCACCGCGTCCACCAGGCCCTCCTTGGCGAGGTCCAGCATCGCCTCGCGCACCGGGGTCGCCGAGACACCGAAGCGGGCGGCCAGGGCCGGCGCCGAGTACACCTCGCCGGGGAGCAGTTCACCCGCGATCAGCGCGGCCCGCAGCGCATCGGCCACCCGCTCGCGGTAGCTGCTCCGCCGGCCGCCGAGCGATGGAAGGGAGGGCACGGCGGCTGCCGGGCTGCTGTCGTGCGGGGCGGCCATGGGGATCTCCTGGAAGCGGGGGCACGGAAACTGCTGTGCCATGTCACGTATCTCTGTGCACCGTCAGTATCCATCGAGCCGCGGCCGCCGCGGTGGGCGTCACAGCACGAAGCCTGCGGGGAACGGGTCCGTCGGGTCGAGCAGGTACTGGGCCGTACCGGTGATCCAGGCTCGGCCCGTGAAGCTGGGCAACACTGCCGGACGGCCCGCCACTTCGGTCGTGGCGAGCAGTCGGCCCGTGAACCTGGTGCCGATGAACGACTCGTTCACGAACTCGGTGTGCAACGGCAGTTCCCCCCGGGCGTGCAGTTGCGCCATGCGCGCGCTCGTCCCCGTACCGCAAGGTGAGCGGTCGAACCAGCCAGGGTGGATGGCCATCGCGTGCCGGGAGTGGCGGGCGGTGGCGCCGGGCCCGTACAGGTGGACGTGATGACAGCCACGGATGGACGGGTCTTCGGGGTGGACCGGCTCCCCCTCGGAGTTGATCACCTCCATCAGCGAAAGGCCGGCTCGCAGGATGTCGTCCTTGCGGGCGCGGTCGAAGGGCAGCCCGAACTCCTCCAGCGGCAGGATCGCGTAGAAGTTGCCGCCGTACGCCAGGTCGTACGTCACGGTACGGCCGTCGGGCAGCGTCGCCCTGCGATCCAGGGCGACCGCGAAGGAGGGGACGTTCCGCAAGGTCACGGACGTGGCCGCGCCGTCCTCGACCGTCACCTCGGCGACGACGGGCCCGGCCGGGGTGTCCAGCCGGATGGTGGTGACCGGTTCGGCGACCTCGACCATGCCCGTCTCGACGAGCACCGTCGCCACCCCGATGGTGCCGTGCCCGCACATCGGCAGATAGCCCGAGACCTCGATGTAGAGGACACCCCAGTCGCAGTCCGGTCGGGTGGACGGCTGGAGGATCGCGCCGCTCATGGCGGAGTGCCCCCGCGGCTCGTTCATCAGCAACTGCTTGACATCGTCGCGGTGCTCGCGGAAGTACAGTCGCCGCTCGTTCATCGTCGCGCCGGGGATGGTGCCGATCCCGCCGGTGATCACACGGGTGGGCATGCCCTCGGTGTGCGAGTCGACGGCGTGCAGGACGAGCTTGCTGCGCATGAACTGCCCTTTCGATCAACCGAGTTGTGTTGCCCGGGCGGTTACGCCAGACCCGCCGCGACGGCCTTCTCGGTGGCCGCGCGGACGGTCGCCTCCTGGCCCGGCGACAGCGGGACCCGAGGTGGGCGGCAGCCACCGCCGTGGCGGCCGACGATGTCCATCGAGAGTTTGATCGCCTGGACGAACTCGACGCGCGAGTCCCAGCGCAGCAGCGGATGAAGCTGACGGTAGAGGGGCAGCGCGGTGGTGAGATCACCGGCGACCGCCGCCCTGTACAGCTCCACCGACGACTTGGGAAGAGCGTTGGGGTAACCGGCCACCCAGCCCTTGGCGCCCGCCACGGCCAGCTCCAGCAGCACATCGTCCGCGCCGATCAACAGATCCAGATCCGGAGCGAGTTCGGCGATCCGGTAGGCGCGGCGGACATCGCCCGAGAACTCCTTGACGCCGTGGATGTGACCCTCGCCGTGCAGCCGGGCCAGCAGTTCGGGGACGAGGTCGACCTTGGTGTCGATCGGGTTGTTGTACGCCACGACCGGCAGGCCCGCCGCGGCGACCTCCGCGTAGTGGGCCACGACGGCACGCTCGTCCGCGCGGTAGGCGTTGGGCGGGAGCAGCATCACCGCCGAGCAGCCTGCCCCGGCCGCCTGCTCGGTCCAACGGCGGGCCTCCGCCGAGCCGTACGCGGCGACACCGGGCATCACCCGCTCCCCGCCGATCGCGGCCACCGCGGTCTCCACCACCCTGGCGCGTTCCTCGGGCGTGAGCACCTGGTACTCGCCCAGGGAGCCGTTGGGTACGACGCCGTCACAGCCGTTCGCCACCAGCCAGGCGCAGTGCTCGGCGTACCGGTCGTAGTCGACGCAGAGGTCCTCGCGGAGCGGAAGCGCGGTGGCGACGAGGACGCCCCGCCATGGGCGGTGAGGGGAGGTGACGGGAGCAGCGGGAGCGGTGGGAGCGGTGGAATCGGGCATACGGTGAGTCATTCCTTCCGAAGGTGCCATGTGACATATCACTGAGGTGCCGAGGGATCGGCCGGAGCGGCCAGCACCCCCAGGGGTACGGGGCGGGCCAGCAACCGTCGTGCCGGAGTGAGGGCGCAGCCCGCGACGCCGGCCACTCCCGGCTCGCACATGCGGCCCTGGCACCAGCCCATGCCGGCCCGGGTCAGCAGTTTCACGGTGCGCAGGTCACCCGCGCCGAGTGTGCCGACGGCCTCGCGGACGGCGCCGGCGGTGACCTCCTCGCAGCGGCACACGACCGTCTCGTCGGTGACCTGCTCCGTCCACCGGGCGGGCCGGGCGGCATACGCGGCGTCCAGTGCCGCGAAGAACGACCGCAGCCCGGTACGGGCCCGCGCGGCGGGGGCCCACTCCCGCGGGTCGGGGACCGTGCCCGTCAGCCTGGCCGCCGCCGACCGTCCGGCGATGTGCCCCTCGGCGAGCGACAGCGTCGAGCCGCCGATCCCCGTGGTCTCGCCGGCGGCCCAGACGCCGGGGACGTCGGTGCGCTGTTCGTCGTCGACGCGCACGCCCGGTCCGTCGAGCCGGCAGCCGAGCCCCTCCGCGAGGTCGGTGTGCGGCAGCAGACCGTGGCTCACGGCGAGGGTGTCGCAGACGATACGTCGTTCCGTGCCGGGCAACGGCCGGCCTTCCGGGTCCAGCGCGGCGACGGTGACGGACTCCAGCCGCTCGGTCCCGTGCGCCTCCAGCACGGCATGACGGGCCATCACCGCAACGTGCTGACGCAGGAGTCGGGCCGCGTACCCGGCTCCCTCGGCGAGCTTCGTGGGAGCAGCGGCCCAGGTCCGCGTCCGACGTGCGAAATCCGCCGGTCCGGCCGACTCCACCAGGGCGACGACCTGGGCGCCCGCAGCCGCGAGGCCGGTGGCGACGGGAAGCAACAGGGGCCCGGTGCCGGCCACGAGGGCCGTACGGCCGGGCAGTACGAGCCCGCCCTTCAGCAGCGCCTGGGCACCGCCCGCGGTGACCACTCCGGGCAGTGTCCAGCCGGGGAAGGGCAGAACCTTCTCGTAGCCGCCGGTCGCCAGCAACACCCCGTCCGCGTGGACCGCCACGGACTCCTCCTGCTCCGGACCGATCAGCGCGTGCACGGTAAATCCGCCCGAGTTCCGCTCCACGCACCACACATGACGATCACTCAGTTCAGTGATGCGGTCGGCGGCAAGGTGGGTGTCGAGTCCGGCACGCAGTCGCTCCCAGGTGCGCCACTGGTGATGGAGGGCCTGTGGGCGACGCGCGCCGAGTCCCCGCGCGGGCTGCCGGTAGAACTGTCCGCCCGCCTCGGCGGCGGAGTCGATCAGGACCACGCGCACGCCACGGGCAGCGGCCGCCAGGGCGGCGGCGAGGCCGGCCGGGCCGGCGCCGATCACCCCAAGTACCGGGCGATGCGAGGTCATCGTGGCTCCGCCCCTCCGCCATCCGCTTGCTCGGGACCCGCTTCCTCGTGGCCCGTCCCCACCTGCGTACGGACGTCCGCGCCCGGCACCGCCGCCACCAGGCAGGCCCGTCGGCCGGACCGGCCGTCGACGGTCACCAGGCAGTCGAAACACACGCCGATCCCGCAGAAGACCCCGCGCGCCCGTCCCTCGCCCCGCGTGGTGCGCCAGGCCGTGACACCGGACGTCCACAGTGCGGCGGCGATCGTCTGACCGGGCAGCGCCTCGATCTCCCGGCCGTCGAAGGTCACGGTGAACGGTGCGCCGGGGCTGGCGCGGGTCAGCTTCAGGGGATCCATGGCGGGGCCTCCTCGGCGAAGCGGTCAAGGGGGTCGGGACGGTCGAAACGGTCGGGGCGAAACGGTGCCAGGTCCAGCTCCGGGCGTCGGCCGGTGAGTGTCTGCGCGATGAGGTGGCCGGTGCCGGTGGCGAGCCCGATGCCCGCGCCCTCGTGCCCGCAGGCGTGGAACAGCCCGGGCACACGAGGGTCGGGTCCGACGGCGGGCAGATGGTCGGGCAGGTAGGGGCGGAAGCCGAGGTAGGTGCGCATCGCCCGTACGTGTTCCAGGAAGGGGAACAGGCGCGTCGCGCCCGCCGCCAGGGCGCGTACGACCGGCAGCGAGAAGGACCGGTCGAAGCCGACCCGTTCACGGCTCGCGCCGATCAGCACGGGCCCGGCGGCGGTCCCCTCGACGACCGGTGAGGTCTGCAGGGCGGCGGAGTCGCTCGCCACGTCGGCCACATAGTCCGCGGCGTACACCTTGTGCCGTACCTGGCGCGGCAGCGGCTCGGTGACCAGGACGAAGCCGCGACGGGGGAGTACGGGCAGCCGGACCCCCGCCAGCGCGGCGACCTCGGCCCCCCAGGTCCCGGCCGCGTTCACCACGGCCGGCGCCAGGACGTCGCCCCGGTCGGTACGTACGCCCCGAACGGCACCCGCAGTGTCGCGCAGTACCCGTATCACCGTGCGGCCCGTCTCCAGGCGGGCGCCCGAGGCCCGTACGAGGTGGGCCGCGGCCAGGGTGGGCATCACCTGGGCGTCCTGCGGGTACAGCACCCCGCCCGCGAGGCCGCGTGCCAAATGCGGTTCCAGCTCGTGGAGTTGATCCGCCCGGACATGGCCCGCCGACACCCCGGCCGCGCGCTGACCGGCCGCCAGCCCCGTGAGGGCGGTGAGCGATGCGGGCGTGGAGGCGACGACGAGACCGCCCTTGGGTTCGTACTCGACGGCCGGGCCCAGCTCTTGCGCCAGCTCGCCCCACAACCGAGCCGACAGCAGAGCCAGTTGGAGTTCGGGCCCCGGCTCCTTGTCGGAGACCAGGATATTGCCCTCGCCCGCGCCGGTCGTGCCGCCGGCCACCGGACCCCGGTCGACCAGGATCACGTCCAGTCCGGCACGGGCCGCGTACAGCGCGCAGGCGGCGCCCACCATGCTGGCGCCGACCACCACGACGTCACCGCTCGGTCGCTTGGTCACGCCAGTAATATGTCACATGGCGCAGAGGTGGGGAAGAAGGCCGGAGCAGCGGGACACGCCCGGTCGAACCGGCTCGCTCAGTCGAACTCACTGGGCTCCGGCGCCGGCGTGCGGCCCTCCTGTACGTCCTTGAGCCGTGTGGTGCCGTGGCTGACCGCGTCCTCGGTGCTGTCGTGGTCCGCTCCGTCGGTGCCGCCGTTGGTGACCGTGATCGCGTCGTCCCCGACCCGCACGACGGCGACGTCCATGGTGAGGGTGACCGGGGTGCCGCCGGAGGGGCCCGCCACCGTCACGGTGAGGCCCTGCCGGGCGTCGCCCGACTTGGGCAGGGAGGCCTCGACGACCTGCACGGTACGGGTCGAGCCGTCGGAGCCGACCGCGTTGAACTGGTCGCACGCGGTCGGCAGGGTCTTGAGCCAGTCGAACGACTGGTCCAGGCTCGCCGGTTGGTAGGCGGCGACCTGGTAGAGCAGCCGGGAGTTTCCCTCGGTGAAACCGGTGAGCGCCGACGGGCCGGGCGGGGGCCCCAGGAGGTCTTCGTCGTAGAGCCCGTCGAGCAGGCGCTGGCAGTCGGCGGCCTGCGTCTTGCCGGTGAGGAACTGCGCGGCGTCGACCGTGCCGATGAGCATCCGGTTCCGCCAGCTCGCCGCGGTCTTCACCTGCGTCCAGTTGTCCTCGAGGTCTCCCGCGGTGATCAGCGCCGTCTGGGCGCCGGCCGAGGTGAGCGGCGTGATGGTGGGGGACGCGGTGGCGGTCCGTTGGCCGGCGGACGAGGTCGCGGTGCTCGAGTCGGTCGACGCGCTGTCGTCCCCGTCGTCGGAGCAGGCCGCCGTGGCCAGCAGCGTTCCGACGGCCAGGGCGACGGCCAGCACACGGACCGGACGGCCGGGACGCGTCGGCCCGGCCGGACCGGACGGCCCGGCGGGACGGGGTGGGGTGGACGGTCGGGACGACAGGCGAGGGCTGGTCACTAATTCCTCCTGAGGACGGTTCGGGGACGGGGCGGGGCGGGGCCGGTCCCCGCGTGGGCGCGCCCCGGGCGGGTTCCCGAGGGATTCCTCTCGTCGACCTGGGTGCTTCCCGGGCACCTTGTGGGCTCTTGTGGTGCTGCCTCTGCCCCTACACGGCACCACCGGCCGGGCCGCTCGACCAGCGCACTGATCCGTACGGGTGAAGCGGCCGACGGGAGGGGGCGCCGGGCCGAGCACGGGCGGAGCAGGCCGGCCGGCCGGAAAATTCGAGGTGGGCCGGGCCGGAGCCGGGGCATCATGGCGGTTCTGCCGCCCGGCCACGGGGGCAGGTGATCACCACCAGGGAACGACCGGGGGCTCCTGTGACCGTCACCAACCTCCTGCTGTCCGGAATCGTCGGCTCGACCGCGTACGGGCTCGCCCACGAAGGCTCCGACGTGGACCGCCTCGGCATGTTCGCCGCCCCCACCGAGGACCTGCACGGCCTGAGCCGGCCGAAGGAGTCGCACGTCAGCACGGCACCCGACCGCACCCTGCACGAGGCGGCGAAGTGGTGCCGACTCGCCCTCGGCGGCAACCCGACGGTGATGGAACTCGTCTGGTTGCCGGACGAGTTGTACGAGGTGCGCACCCCCCTCGGTGACGAACTCATCGACCTCCGTGTGACGTTGCTCAGCGCCCGCCGGGTCCGGGACGCCTACCTCGGCTACGCCACACAGCAGTTCCGGAAACTGCAGAACCGCAGCCAAGGCCCCCTCGCCGCGGAAACCCGCAAACGGACCGCCAAGCACGCCCGTCACCTCAAGCGACTGTGCACCCAGGGCTACGAGCTGTATGCCACCGGGTGGTTGACGATCCGCGTCGACGATCCCGACAGCTACCACGCGTTCGGTGAGCAGGTCGCGGCCGATCCCGAAGCCGCGCTGCCGCTGCTACGGGGCTTCGAGGAGGCGTTCGCCGAGACGCGCAGCGTGCTGCCCGAACAGCCCGACGAGACGGCCGCCGACGCATGGCTGCGCCGGGTGCGCAGGCAGTTCTACACGGCGACGCAGGCCATGCCCGGATGACCGACGGACCCGCTCGCCCCGCGCCGGGAGGCGGAGCCAAGCCGGCACAGCCGCGGGGCGCGTGCGATAAATGGGGTGCGGCGCGGGCCCGTTCACCCCTACACTCGCCGGAACCGAGCGCGGCCCACGACACGGGCAGCGCGGTACCGAGACGAACGAGGGGAGCCCGGCCATGCGTGACCACACCGCTGTCGTCGCTCCCCGCTCCCGCTACGAGGTGATCCTCGTGTCTCCGTCCGTCCGGTGCTCGCTGCGCGGCCGGCACCGGATGTCCTGACGAACGCCTGAGTTGGACAATGCGCCGCTGATGTGCGGTATCTGACGGCACATCAGCCTATGTGCGCATCGGCACGTCCCACACGTGTCCCGACGTACGTCCGGAAATCGCGCTGCCCGTTCTCGGAAACACCCCGAAAGGCCAAGGGCCGTGCGCAACCACCTCGACCGTCATCTCTCCGCCGTGCGCAACCTGGGCATCCTCGCCCACGTCGACGCCGGCAAGACCACCGTCACGGAGCGGATCCTGTATGCCACCGGGACCACGCACAAGCGCGGCGAGGTCCACGACGGCACGACCATCACCGACTTCGACCCCCAGGAGCGGGACCGTGGCATCACCATCTTCGCCGCGGCCGTCAGCTGTGACTGGGACGGTCACCGCATCAACCTGATCGACACCCCCGGGCACGTCGACTTCGCCGACGAGGTGGAGCGATCCCTGCGGGTGCTCGACGGGGCGGTCGCGGTGTTCGACGCCGTCGCGGGCGTGGAACCGCAGAGCGAGTCCGTGTGGCGGCAGGCCGACCGGCACGGCGTGCCGAGGATCGCGTTCGTCAACAAGCTGGACCGGGTGGGCGCCGACCTCGATGCCGCGGTGGCGTCGATCCGCGAACGTCTCCATCCGGTCCCGCTGGTCGTGCAACTGCCGATCGGCACGGAGGACGGCTTCACCGGCGTCGTCGACCTGCTGCGCATGCGGGCGCTGACCTGGAGCGACGGCGGCGAGACGGCGGTCGAGGACGATGTGCCGGAGGGCCTTCGGGAGGAGGCGCTGCGCCGGCGCCGGCTGCTGGAGGAAGCCGTGGCGGAGCGGCACCCGGCCGCGCTGGAGGAGTTCTGCGACCGGGAGACACTCTCCGTCGAGACCCTCTCCGGTGCCCTGCGCGAGCTGACCGGGACGGGCGACGCGGTGGTCGTGCTGTGTGGCTCGGCCTACCGCAACCGCGGGATCGAACCGCTGCTCGACGCCGTCGTCGCCTATCTGCCGTCGCCGTCGGACGTGCCGCCGGTATGCGGTACGCCGGGTGGCGTCGCCGGTATGCGAAATACCAAGGGCGGTATGCGTGACGCTGCCGACGGTATGCACGGCACTGTCCACGGTATGCACGAAACCGCCGACCGCCAGCGCGAGAGTGCCGACCGTCAGCACGAAACCGCCGACCGTATGCAGGATGCCGTAGGCGAACAACGCCCCGCCGACCCCGCCGCACCGTTCGCGGCGCTCGCGTTCAAGGTCGCCGCGACCCCCACGGGCCGGCTCACCTATCTGCGGGTGTACTCGGGCACGATCGAGAAAGGAGACGCGGTATGGGAGTCCGGCGCGCGGCGTATCGAGCGGATCGGCCGGATCCTGCGGGTGCAGGCCGACCGGCACGCCCAGCTGGAGCGCGCGGTCGCCGGGGACATCGTGGCCGTGATCGGGCTGAAGTCGGCCCGTGCCGGTTCGACGCTGAGCGCGCCGGGGGCGCCCCTCGTGCTGGAACCGCCGGGGGTGGCCGACCCGGTGGTCTCCGTGGCGGTCGAGGCACGCACGAGCACCGACGCCGACCGGCTGGTCTCGGCGCTTGCCCGGCTGGCCGAGGAGGACCCCTCGCTGGTCGTCCGGACCGACCCGGAGACCGGTCAGACGGTGCTGTCCGGCATGGGGGAACTGCACCTGGAGGTGGCGGTGGAGAAGATCCGGCGCAGCCTCGGTCTGGACGTCAACGTGGGTCGTCCGAGGGTGACCTACCGTGAGACGGTCGCCCGCGGGGTGTCGGGTCTGCTCTTCCGGCATGTCAAACAGGACGGTGGGGCCGGGCAGTTCGCGCAGATCGTGCTCGATGTCGAGCCACTCGACGCGGAGGAAGCGGGAGACGGTGCCGAAACCGGTTTCACATTCCGGTCTGCGGTCGTCGGTGGACGGGTGCCGCAGGAGTACGTCCGCGCGGTCGAGGCCGGCTGCCGGGACGCCCTCGCCGAGGGCCCCGTGGGCGGGCATCCGGTCACCGGGCTGCGGGTCACCCTGACCGACGGGGCGACCCATGTGAAGGACTCCTCGGAGATGGCCTTCCGCACGGCCGGCCGGCTCGGGCTGCGGGAAGCCCTGCGCGGCTGCGCGATGGTCGTGCTGGAACCCGTCGTAGAGGTCACGGTGACCGTTGCCGAGGACGCCGTCGGCGGAGTCCTCGGCGACCTGGCGGCACGGCGCGGGCGGGTCACCGACTCGGCTGTGCGCGGCGGTTCGGCGGTGGTCACCGCCACCGTGCCGCTGGCCGAACTGTTCGGCTACGCGACCCGGCTGCGCAGCCGGACCCAGGGCCGGGGGACCTTCTCGGCCCGGCCGACGGGGTACGCCCCGGCGCCGGCGACGGCGACGACGCGGTAGGCCCAGGCCTTCCCGCGAGGTCGCAGGCCAAGGCCGCCTCGGTGGTTCGTGCCACGAACACTGACGTTCGTGGCACGAACCGAAGGCGCGGGTCACCCCTGCGGTGTGTGCGGCGCGGGCCGTGTCCGGTCAGGGTCGTCCACGCCGCACGGACAGGTCAGGGATACGACACCACGGTCGACGGCACCGTCGACGTACCGGAGGTCGGCGCCCCGAGGTCGTTGATGACGTGCTCGTACTGGCCCTGTCCGCACAGGGAGACCACCAGCAGGTCGTGGAACTTCACGCCCGGGGCCTTCGGGGCGGCGAAGCCGTGGTGCTGGACGATCGTCGGGTCGACGTTGTAGTAGCAGTAGCTGCCCAGACCCCAGCCCTCGTGCGAGGTGACGTGGGCACCGACCTTGTAGGCGGCGTAACCCTTTACCGAGCCGTTCTGGATCGACGCCTGGTTCGGCGCGTCGTAGGCCTTCTCGTTCTGGAAGAAGATCGTGCGGCCGCGCTGGCCGTTCCACTGCACGTCGTACTTGTTGAAGTGTTCCACGAACAGGCCCGTGGCCAGCACGTCGTGGCCGTTGACGACGACGCCGTAGTCGGCCCGGTTGGTCTCCCAGCCGACGCCCTCGCCGTGGTCGGCGCGCCAGACCCAGGTGTGGTCGACGATCGTGTGACGGTTGTTGATCACCATGCTGGTGGTGGCCTTGCCGGCGCCCGCCCCGCCGATCCGGACGAACACGTCCTGGACGGTGGTGGGGTTGGCGGAGTGGTCGCGCGACGCGCCGGACGGACCGACTTCCAGCAGGACCGGGGAGTTGACCGGTCCGGCGTCGACGAGGAAGCCGGCCAGCCGGACCCCGTCGACGTCGGCCACCTTCAGCGCTCCGACGCCGTTGTCCGGGATCAGGGTGGCGTAACCCAGGCCCAGCACGACGGTGTCGGCGCGGTTCACCTGAATCGGCCGGTCGAGGTGGTAGATCCCCGGCGTCAGCAGCAGGTTCAGGCCCTGCGCGAGTGCCTGGTTGAGCGTGGCGGCGGAGACGCCCGGCTTGGCGACGTAGAACCGCGACAGGGGCAGTGAGCTGCCGCGCGGTGTGCCGTTGCCCCAGGTGACCCCGCGCGCGTTGGTGCGCTTGGCGGGCAGGAAGACGCGGAAGGCACCGGCGCCGTCGACGTACAGGAACGGCTTCTCACGTGAGACCGGGGTCGTGTCGAGCGTGGTGTACGGCGGGTTGGGGAAGCTCTGGGCGGGCGCGCCCTCCACCCCCGAGAACACCATGTTCCAGACGCCGTTGAGCCAGCTGCCGATCGCGCTGTCCCGGGTGTACCACTGCTGCTGCGAGTAGGGGCCGATCTCGCCGTCGACACGGCTGTCGGCGATGTAGCCGCCGCTGGCCCAACCGTAACCGGACGGGGCGAGGTCGAGGCCGCCGCGGATGTGCATGCGGCGGAAGGGTGCGGCCTGCGCGACGGCCCACCGGTTGGTGCCGCTGACCGGGACGAGCGCGAGGTTCTCCGCCGAACGCCAGAAGTTCTGCGTGGCGTTGCCGCCGAACCAGCCCGCGTCGACGGTCACGTCACCGTTGATGGTCGTGTCGTCGGGGGAGAGGCCGAGGCCGGCGATCGAGGTGTAGAAGCCGAGTTGGGCGTTGAGGCCGTGGTAGGTACCGGGCCGGAACAGCAACGCGTAGCGGCCGGTGCCGAACTGGGCCGACTCCTGCTGCCGGAACACCCCGTCCAGCCGGGCCTGGATGTCCGGGGTCGACGGGTCGAAGACCAGGACGTTCGGTCCGAGGTCGCCACCGCCCGGAAGGGCGCGCAAGCGCTTTCCGCGCGGGGCGGCGGAGGCCGGCGCGGCGGCGAGTCCGGCGAGGGCGGGGGCTGCGGCGGCCGTGGCGGCTGCGGCGAGGACTGTTCTGCGGCGCACGGCGGGCGGTTGCGACGACGGAGTGTGGGGCACGGGCGGCTCTCCTCGGTCCAGGCCGCTCCAAGTGAACGGCTGATTTAAGGAAGTGAACGGTCGCTGGGTTGAGAGCGCTCTCTCAGCGCTGAATGCTTCAACTACCTGAACGTGCGCGTCAAGTGGTGGGACCGGAGTTCCCCGGACTGTGCCGGAACACTTGACGCGGCCCTTTTCCGAGGTTTAACTCACGTCCTAAATTAAGCCCTGATGACACCGGGAGCCGACCCATGCGCACCATCCGAGCCGCGGCCACAGGCGCCGTCGTCATGTCACTCGCCCTCGCGGCCACGGCCTGTGGCGGCGGCACCTCGACGGACGGCGAAGGCTCCAACGACTCGCCGAAGACCCTCACGTACTGGGCCTCGAACCAGGGCGCGAGCATCGAGGTGGACAAGAAGGTCCTCCAGCCGGAACTCGACAAGTTCGAGAAGCGGACCGGGATCAAGGTGAAGCTGGAGGTCGTCCCCTGGTCGGACCTGCTCAACCGGATCCTCACGGCGACCACCTCCGGCCAGGGCCCCGACGTCCTCAACATCGGCAACACCTGGTCTGCCTCGCTCCAGGCCACGGGCGCGCTGCTGCCCTGGGACGAGGCGAACCTGGCGAAGATCGGCGGCAGAAACCGTTTCGTCGAATCTGCGCTCGGCTCGACCGGAGCACAGGGCAAGGACCCGGCCGCTGTGCCGCTGTACTCGATGGCCTACGCCCTGTACTACAACAAGCAGATCTTCGCCGATGCCGGTATAGCCCAACCACCTGCCACGTGGGCCGAGTTGGTGGCCGACGGCAAGAAGATCCAGGCGAAGGGCAAGCAGGTCCTGGGCGCCGAGGGCGCGAACGTCTCGGAAAACGTCCATCACGTCTTCGTCTTCGCCAAGCAGCACGGCGCCGACTTCTTCACCGCCGACGGAAAGCCCGACTTCACGTCCGACGGCGCGGTCTCGGCGGTCAAGCAGTACGTCGACCTGATGGCGAAGGACAAGGCCATCCCGCAGGGCAACGCCGAGTACGCGCAGAACCAGTCCGTGAGCGACTTCGCCAAGGGGAAGACGGCGATGCTGCTGTGGCAGACCGCGTCCGCCAACCTCAAGTCCCAGGGCATGAGCGAGGACAAGTACGGCATCGCCCCGGTGCCCGTGCAGTCCGGCACCCCCGGCCCCGGCGCCCAGGTCAACTCGATGGTCGCGGGTATCAACCTGGCGGTCTTCAAGAACACCGACAACCTCGAGGGCGCCACCGAGTTCGTGAAGTTCATGACCGGCGACGAGGAGCAGAAGATCCTCAACAAGGCCTACAGCACCATCCCGCCGGTCGCCTCCGCCCAGTCGGACCCCGGGTTCAACTCCCCCGCGAACGCGGTGCTGAAGGACACCCTCGCCAAGAGCGCCGCAGCGCTGCCGCAGGTCGCCGACGAGTCGCAGTTCGAGACGGTGATCGGTACGGCCGTCAAGGAGCTGTTCGCCGACGCGGCGGCCGGCCGTGCGGTGACCACCGAGTCGGTGAAGGCCAAGCTCGCCAAGGCCCAGCAGCAGATGCCGACGAAGTGAGCCGGACGAAGTGAGCCAGATGACCACCACAGCCGAGGTCGAAAAGCCTCGGACAGAGCCTGGATCCGAGCGGGCCCCGCGCCCGCGTCCCGGCCGGATCCGTCGCATCGGACTGCCCTACCTGCTGCTCCTGCCCGCCCTGGTTCTCGAACTCCTCGTCCATCTGGTGCCGATGGTGATCGGCATCGTGATGAGCTTCAAGGAGCTCACCCAGTTCTACATCCGTGACTGGGGCACGGCGCCCTGGTCCGGCCTCGACAACTACAAGGTGTCGGTGGACTTCGACGCCCCGGTCGGCGAGGCCCTGCTGCACTCGTTCCTCGTCACCGTCGGCTTCACCCTGCTCTCGGTGGGCCTGTGCTGGCTCATCGGCACCGCTGCGGCGATCTTCATGCAGGACACCTTCCGCGGCCGGGGCCTGCTGAGAGCGCTGTTCCTGGTGCCGTACGCCCTGCCGGTCTACGCGGCCGTGATCACCTGGGTCTTCATGTTCCAGCACGACAACGGCCTGGTGAACCATGTCCTGCACGACCAGCTGCACCTCACCGACAAGCCCTCCTTCTGGCTGATCGGCGACAACAGTTTCTACGCGTTGCTCACCGTGTCGGTGTGGAAGGGCTGGCCGTTCGCCTTCCTCATCGTGATGGCCGGCCTCCAGAACATCCCCGGCGAGCTGTACGAGGCGGCAGCACTGGACGGCGCGGGCAGGTGGCAGCAGATCCGCCGCATCACCCTTCCGTCCCTGGGCGCGGTCAACCAGGTCCTGCTCCTCGTCCTGTTCCTCTGGACGTTCAACGACTTCAACACGCCGTTCGTCCTGTTCGGCAGGGCCGCACCGGAGGCCGCCGATCTCATCTCGGTCCACATCTACCAGGCCTCCTTCGTGACCTGGAACTTCGGCACCGGATCGGCGATGTCCGTCCTGCTGCTGCTCTTCCTGCTGGCCGTGACGGGTGTCTACCTCGCCGTCACCTCGCGCGGACGGAGGGCTTCACATGCGCGCTGACTCCCCGATGGCACCACCGCGCTCGTTCCTCTGGTCCCGGCGGATCTTCCTCACCCTGCTCACCGGTTTCGTGCTGTTGCCGGTGTACGTGATGGTCTCCAGCTCCCTGAAGCC
This sequence comes from Streptomyces sp. NBC_00080, assembly GCF_045041255.1. Lineage (NCBI taxonomy): Bacteria > Bacillati > Actinomycetota > Actinomycetes > Kitasatosporales > Streptomycetaceae > Streptomyces > Streptomyces sp. NBC_00080. The sequence goes on along the minus strand of NZ_CP108235.1, from coordinate 1,874,881 downwards.
GCTTGCCGACGTCACGGGCAAGTTCCGCTGGCTGCCCAGCGGTCTGACGATCCGCCCGTACATCGACATCTGGTCGACGGTCCCGCTGGCCAGGTACTTCGTGAACTCGCTGGTCGTGGCGGGCGCGGCCACGGTCTGCTCCGTGGTGATCGCCGTGTTCAGCGCCTACGCGGTAAGCCGTTACGACTTCCGTGGGAAACGGGTCTTCACGGTCACCGTGCTCTCGACACAGATGTTTCCCGGGATCCTCTTCCTCCTCCCGCTGTTCCTGCTCTACGTCAACATCGGCAATGCCACCGGCATCGCACTGTTCGGCTCGCGCGGCGGCCTGATCCTGACGTATCTGACCTTCTCCCTCCCCTTCTCCATCTGGATGCTGATCGGCTACTTCGACTCGGTGCCGCGCGACCTCGACGAGGCGGCGCTGGTGGACGGCTGCGGTCCGCTCGGCGCGCTCTTCCGGATCGTCGTACCGGCCGCGATCCCCGGCATCGTGGCGGTCGCCGTCTACGCCTTCATGACCGCCTGGGGCGAGGTGCTGTTCGCCTCCGTCATGACCAACGACACCACCCGCACGCTCGCCGTCGGACTCCAGGGCTACTCCACCCTCAACGACGTGTACTGGAACCAGATCATGGCCGCCTCGCTGGTGGTCAGTGTGCCGGTGGTGGCCGGCTTCCTGCTGCTCCAGCGCTATCTCGTCGCCGGACTGACGGCCGGAGCCGTGAAGTGAGCAACCACCCCGATTCCGAGAGGACTTCAGTGACCATCGACTTTGCCGCCCTGCCCCAGGACTTCCTGTGGGGAACCGCCACCTCGGCGTACCAGATCGAGGGAGCCGTGGCGGAGGACGGCCGTTCGCCGTCGATCTGGGACACCTTCTCGCACACACCCGGAAAGATCGCGGGCGACGACCACGGCGACGTCGCATGCGACCACTACCACCGCTGGCGCGACGACATCGGCCTGATGCGTCAACTCGGTTCCAATGCTTACCGTTTGTCGATCGCCTGGCCCCGGGTGGTGCCGGGCGGCGACGGTCCGGTGAACCCCAAGGGCCTCGGCTTCTACGACAAATTGATCGACGGCCTGCTGGAGGCGGGCATCACCCCGTCCGTCACCCTCTACCACTGGGACCTTCCGCAGGTGCTCCAGGACCGCGGCGGCTGGCCCGAGCGGGAGACCGCGGAGCACTTCGCCGCGTACGCGTCGGTCGTCGCCGAGCGGCTGGGCGACCGCGTCACCCACTGGGCCACCCTGAACGAACCGCTGTGCTCGGCCTGGATCGGCCACCTCGAAGGCAAGATGGCCCCCGGCCTCACGGACCTGACGGCGGCGGTCCGTGCTTCCTACCACCTGCTTCTCGGCCACGGACTCGCCGTCCAGGCCATCCGGGCGGCGGTCCCGCACGCCGAGATCGGCATCGTCAACAACCTTTCCACCGTCCACCCGGCCACCGACCGTCCCGAGGACATCGCCGCCGCCCGCCGCATGGACGGTCACACCAACCGCTGGTGGCTCGACCCGGTACACGGCCGAGGCTTCCCGGCCGACATGCGGGAGGTGTACGGAGTCGAACTTCCGGAGCAGCCAGGCGACTTGGCGACGATCGCCGCGCCGCTGGACTGGCTGGGCCTGAACTACTACTTCCCGGCCACGGTGAGCGACGACCCCGACGGGCCCGCCCCGCGCGCCCGTTCCGTCCGCCGGGACGGCGTCCCGCGCACCGGGATGGACTGGGAGGTCGACGCGAGCGGCATCGAGACACTGCTGCTCCGCCTGACCGACGAGTACGGAGCGCGACGGCTGTACGTCACGGAAAACGGTTCCTCGTACCCCGACATCGTCCGTCCGGACGGCACCGTCGACGACCCGGAGCGTCAGGCCTACCTGACGGGCCACCTCGCCGCCTGTGCCTCCGCCGCCCGCAAGGGCGCCCCGCTGGCCGGCTACTTCGCCTGGTCCCTGCTGGACAACTTCGAGTGGGCGTACGGCTACGACAAGCGCTTCGGCCTCGTCCACGTCGACTACCGCACCCAGGCCCGCACGATCAAGGGCACCGGACGCCACTACGCGGAGATCATCCGTAGCCACCGGGAAGGGGTGGTGAAGGCCGCCTGAGGGCGCGGGGCACGGCGGGCGCGGGTGTGGGAGCGCGCGCCCGCCACGCCCCAGGTCCCTGAATGTCATGTGCATGACAGTCCGAACGCTCCTGCCACCTGTCGTCCACCGAGGAGACCTGACTTCCACCGAGGAAACCGTCTGTACCGAGGAGAGCCGCATGTCATCACGTACCGCTCGCACTCCCCGCACCCTCCTGACCGCCGTCGCCGCCCTGGCCCTGCTGGGCGCGGGACCCGCCGTCGGGGCACCGGTCGCTGCCGACGCACCCGCCTGGGACGCCGACCGCGCCGCGGCCGCGTACGCCGCGAACCCGGCCGCCGTCACCGCCTCCGGCAGTGAGAACGGCGGTACCGCCCCCGGCCTCGCCTTCGACGGCAACGCCGCCACCCGCTGGTCCAGCGACTTCGCCGACGACGCCTGGATCCGCCTCGATCTCGGCACGACCCTCCGGGTCGACCGGGTCGTCCTGGACTGGGAGGCCGCCTACGGCAAGCGCTACGTCCTGGAGGTGTCGAAGAACGGCACCGACTGGACGCCGTTCTACACGGAGACCGCCGGCACCGGAGGCTCGGTCACCGCGCACGCGTACCCCCAGGAGGTGACGGGGCGCTACCTCCGGCTGCGCGGCCTGGAGCGCGCCACGCCGTACGGCTATTCGCTCTACTCCCTCAAGGTCTACGGCGGCGAACCGGCCCCCGCCTCCACCGTGCGTGCCAACCTCGCCCTGAACCACCCGGCCTACACGAACTACTACCAACACGCGGGCAATTCACCGGCGTTCGTCACGGACGGCGGCCACCCGGCCAACCTGAAGGACGACGCCACCCGTTGGTCGAGCGACTGGAACGCGGACCGCTGGGTCGGTGTCGACCTCGGTGCGACGTCGACGATCGACACGGTCGAGCTTTACTGGGAGGTGGCCTACGCCGTCGACTACCAACTCCAGGTCTCCGACGACAACCGCACCTGGCGAACCGTGTACCAGCCGTCCGCCGCCGAGGTCGCCACGCGCCGGGCGAACGTGACATCCCCGTCCGAGGCGGTCGGCGTGCACGACAGCGTGCGGCTGCCCCAGCCGGCGACCGGGCGTTACGTCCGGATGCTCGGCAAGGAACGCCGCTCCTTCCACAACCCGGCCCCCGCCACCGCGCAGTTCGGCTATTCCCTCTACGAGTTCGAGGTCTGGGGCACGGGCGGCAGCGCCTCAGCCGCCTACCCCGCCCTCCCCGGCGAGCAACAGGGCACCTACCGGACGACGTTCTTCGACGACTTCACCACCGTCTCCCTCGACCGCTCCAAGTGGCGTGTCGTACGCACCGGCACGGAGATGGGCTCCGTCAACGGAGAGGCGCAGGCGTACGTCGACTCGTCCGAGAACCTCCGCACCGAGAACGGCGCTCTGGTCCTGCGGGCCAGATACTGCAAGGGCTGCACCCAGGCGGGCGGCGGCACCTACGACTTCACCTCCGGCCGCGTGGACACCCACACCAGGTTCGACTTCACCTACGGCCGGGTCAGCGCCCGGATGAAGCTGCCTGTCGGCGACGGATTCTGGCCCGCCTTCTGGTTGTTGGGCAGCAACGTCGACGACCCTTCCGTGTCCTGGCCCGCCTCCGGCGAGACCGACATCATGGAGAACATCGGTTACGCCGACTGGACCAGCTCCGCCCTGCACGGCCCCGGCTACTCCGCGGACGGCAACATCGGAGCCCGCCAGACCTACCCGAACGGGGACCGGGCCGACGCCTGGCACACGTACGCCGTGGAGTGGACGCCGACCGGCATGCGCTTCTACGTCGACGACCGCCTCGTCCAGGAGACGACCCGCAACAAGCTGGAGTCCACCCGCGGCCCATGGGTCTACGGCCACAACCAGTACGTGATCCTCAACCTCGCCCTCGGCGGCGCGTACCCGGCCGGCTGGAACCAGGTCACGACCCCGTACTGGGGCCTGCCGCAGTCGAGCGTGGACCGGATCGCCGGCGGGGGAGTGCAGGCGGAGGTGGACTGGGTGCGGGTGGAGCAGAAGGGGTAGCTGCGGTCGACACCGGACGACGGCAGTGGCGGGATCGGCGGGAGATCGCGTGGCGGATCAGCGGAAGGGGGTGACCGTCCTGCCTACTCCGCCCGCTCGCACCTCCAGCGCAGGCAGGCCCCCGTGACGAGCAGTGCGGCGGCGAGGGCGGACGTGACGCAGCCGGCCAGGAACACGTCGGACTTCTCGTCCGCGAACATACCGGCGGCGGTGAGGGCGAGAAACACCCCGAAGGCCTGCGGGCCCGTCCCCGAGGGCATCGGGCGGTGTACGAGGGGCGGGTCTCGGCTCCCCTGCGTACGCGGCCGAGGGCGCCTTCTCCCCGGCTGCCGCCCGCGCGGCGCCGGCCGCCTTCCCGTCGCCGGTCCTGCTCCTGGCGGGGGAGACGGACCTGGCGGCTCCCCTCCCACGCGTGATGGGGGAGCGGAACCGTTCCCGAAAACGGAACTGGTCGTGCAGCCGGGAGCGAGCCCCTGTCCCTGGAGACGATTCCGTGCGGTCCGTGTCGATCGTGAGGCCACCCGGTGGCAGTTCTGGAAGGCCAGGGTCACGCCGAAGTGGCGTTCCAGGCCGCCGCGGATGGCGTCGCCGGCGAGGGCGCGCAGGAGTCGGCCGCGCTCCTGCTCGGACGGGGGAGGAGTCCGGCTGTCGGTGAACTCGCCGATTCCCGCGTGCAGTTCGGTGGCGAGGCGGGCGATGAGGTCGTAGGCGTAGGGGAGGGACGTGCGGACCGTGTCCACGAAGTCCTCCTCGCGGATGTCACCCGCCTCGACGCGCGCGGGGTCTTCGCGGGGTCCTCTCAGGCCAGTGACACCGGGCCGGGGACGAACTCCGGGTCCACCTGGGCGGCCAGGTCCTCACCGGTCGCCGCGTCCGCCCAGGCGCGGGCGTTGCGCAGGTGGAACTCCACGGCGTGGCGGTGCAGGGCCGGCCAGTTCTTCTCGCGGGCGTCGACCGTCTCGCGCAGGAGGCCGATGGCGTGGCGGTTGACGTCCTCCAGCTCGCCCTGGGGATTGCCCCGTTCGGCCGAGCGGACCCAGGGGGAGACGACGAGGTGGGTGAGGAGGTCGTCGCCCACCTCCTCCTTGAGGAAGAGCAGGTCGTCCTCGCCGGTGACCTTGTTGCCGACCACGGCGAGGGGGATGCCGAACTCGCGGGCGTGGTCGCGGTACTGGCGGTAGACGGAGACCCCCTTGCGGGTGGGTTCGGCCACCAGGAACGTCATGTCGAACCGGGTGAACAGACCGGAGGCGAAGGCGTCCGCACCGGCCGTCATGTCCATCACCAGGTACTCGCCCGGTCCGTCCACCAGGTGGCTCAGGTAGAGCTCCACCGCGCCCAGTTTCGAGTGGTAGCAGGCCACCCCCAGGTCGCTCTCGTCGAACTCGCCCGTCACCATCAACGGCACGCCGCCGACCCGCTGGACGTGCCGCGTGTGCAGTGGGTCTTCGCCCAGCAGACGCAGCAGCCGGGAGCCCCGGCCGGGCGGGGTCGTCTTGACCATCGCCGCGCGGGAGGTGATCCGCGTGTTCGTGCCGCGCAGCAGGTCCTTGATGTCACCCAGATGCGCGGCCAGGGGCGGGGCCTCGAAGGGCGCCGTGTCCGCCGCGGGGTCCAGCGTCTGGGACAGATGCTGGTTGATGTCGCCGTCCACGGCCAGCACCGGTGCGCCGGATCGCGCCAACTGCCGGGCGAACAGGGCCGACAGGGTCGTCTTGCCGCTGCCGCCCTTCCCCACGAACGCGACGCGCATCACAGCACCCCCTTGTTGAAAATGAAAGTCATGTGGCTAGATTTAGGGGCGCGCTGTGATCTCTGTCAAATCCGGGAGGGATGGTTAAGTGATCAACTTGCTCCGCTTAATGCATATGATGCGCAAGTGCGTGACTACTGCATCAGGCCCGCGGGCCCCGAGGACCTCGACGGCGCCCGAGCCGTCATGCTCGACACCGTCTACCGCGATTTCGGCACCGGTTACGTGCCCCGCTGGCACGGCGACATCATCGACCCCGTCGCCGCGTACCTCGTCCCGGCCCGCCACGCCCTGCTGGTCGCGCTCGACGGCGAGAACGGCGAGGTGGTCGCCACGGCGGCGCTGGACTCCCGAGGTCCCGCGCACCCGCCGAACCCACGCCATGTCGCCGACCGCTACCCCTGCGGCACGACCGCGCAGCTGCGCCGCGTCTACGTCCGCCGGGAGCACCGCCGACGCGGCCTGGCCCGGCGCCTGGTCGCCGAACTCCTCGCCTTCGCGGTCGCGGACGGCGGCTACGGGGCCGTCTATCTGCACACGGACCCGGCCGTGGAGGGGGCCGAGGGGTTCTGGCGCTCGCTCGGCACGGTCGTGCACGACGAGCGGGAGGGAGTGACCGACGGCCAGGGCATCGTGCACTTCGATGTCCCCCTCGATGTCCCTCTCGGCGTCCCCCGCGAAGTCCTCCTCCCCGCTGCTCCCTCCCCTGTCGCCCCCTCCGCACCCGCTGCCTCTTCCTCTTCCTCCTCCCGCCCTCGTCCCACAGGCCGGTAACTCCATGCGATTCCCCCGCCGTCCCCGCCCTTCCCGCGGTCCCCGGCCTCCCCGGCTTCTCGCCGCGGTCTTCCTCACCCCGCTGCTCGTCGGCTGCTTCGCCTCCTCCGGTGGCGACGACGATGCGGACTCCGGCGCCGACGACGGCTCCCGGCTGCGCGTCGCGCTCGCCTTCCCGCCCGCCGAGAACCTCTCCCCCTACGGCGCCGACGCGACGATCCTCAGCCGACTCGGGGTCACCGAGGGGCTGACCGCGCTCGACGCCAACGGCGCCGCCGCTCCCGCACTCGCCGCGTCCTGGCGCCGAGTGGACGACCGCAGCTGGCTGTTCACCCTGCGCGAGGCCGCTTTCCAGGACGGTACGGAGGTCACGCCCGCCGCTGTCGCCGCCTCCCTCACGCACGCCACCGAGGCCCAGCCGGTCCCGGCCGCGCTCTCCGGCGTCACCCTCACGGCGAAGGCGGAGGGCAGAACCGGCGTGCGCGTCACCACCGCCGCCCCCGACCCGGTCCTGCCCCTGCGCCTGTCGAGCCCCGGCCTCGCCGTCCTCGCTCCGAAGGCCTACGGGAAGAGGGGGGCCGTCGATCCGGTCGGCACCGCCACCGGACCCTTCGAACTCACCGAGGTCACCGGCGCCACCGCCGCCGACCTGGACCGCTTCGACGACTACTGGGGCGGCCGGGCGCAGGCCTCCGGCGTCGAGGCGCGCTTCATCGCCGACGGCACCGCCCGCGCCAACGCCCTGCGCACCGGACAGGTCGACCTCGCCGAGGCGATACCCGTCGCCCAGGCGGCCACCCTCGACGCGGACACCCGCCGTGAGACCGCCACGACCCGCACCACCAGCCTGCTGCTCAACGCGAAGTCGGGTGTCTTCAAGGACCCGGCCCTGCGGGCCGCCGCGCGGGCGGCCGTCGACACCTCGGCCCTCGCCGAGGGTGTCTACGAGGGGCACGCGGACGCCGGCGCCGGCATCTACGGCCCCGCCGTCACCTGGACCGAGGGCAAGCGTGTCCAGCCCACCGGGCGGGCGAGGGCCGGTCGTCCCGGCGGTGACTCGCTCACCCTCGCCACCTATGACAACCGGCCCGAACTCCCGGAAGCCGCACAGGTGTTGAAGCAACAGCTGGAGAAGGCCGGCTTCAAGGTGAAGTTGGAGGTGCGTGAGTACTCGAGGCTGGAGAGCGACGCGCTCGCGGGGAAGTTCGACGCCTTCCTCGGCGCCCGCAACAGTCTCCTCGACACCGGCGACCCCGTCTCCCTCCTGGCCAGTGACTTCACCTGCGGCGGCGGCTACAACCTCGCCCTGCTGTGCGACAAGGGTGTCGACCGGGCGGTCGCCGAGGCGCAGACGGTGGCCGACACCGGTGAGCGGCAGGATGCCGCCCTGGCCGCCGAGGCCGCGATCCTCGGCACCGACGCCGTCGTCCCGCTGGTCCACCAGCGCGTCATCACCGGCGTCGGCGCCGAGGTCGAGGGGGTGCTCCTCGATCCGTACGAGCGCACGCTCGTAGGTGCCGGGACCCGGCGCTGACGGCATGAGGAGCAGGCTGGGCGCGCTGCTGTGGCGTGCCGTGCTGGCCGCACTGCTGGTGTGCGGCATCGGGCTGCTGCCCTGGCTGTCGCACACCGACCCGGCGCTGACCGTGTTGAAGGCGCGGTCCGCCGACCGTGACGCCACACCCCAGGTTCTCGCCGACATCCGAGACCAACTCGGGCTGGACGAAGGCCCGTTGCGCCTCCTCGGGCAGTGGCTCGCCGGGTTGCCGCGCGGGGACGCCGGACGGTCGTGGATCTCCGGTGCCGATGTGCTGCCCGGGGTCATCGAGGCGCTCGGCGCGTCGCTGCTGCTGATGGCGGTGGCGTTGGCGGTCGCCCTGGTCACCGCCGCCGGCGTATGTGCCCGCACCCTGTACCTCGGCGCCCGGCGGCGGCTGGAGGGCCGCCCCGCCGGCGGCTCCGGTTCCGCGGTGCTCGCCGCGCTGCCCGAGTTCCTCACCGCTTCCGTGCTCGCCACCGTTGTCGGCGTGCAGTGGGGATGGCTGCCCGCTCTCGGCTGGTACGGCCCGCAGTGGACGGTGTTGCCCGCGCTGGCCCTGGGCCTGCCCGCCGGCGCGGTGCTCGGACGCCTTCTCGACGACCAGTTGCCGGCCGCCTTCGCCGAGCCCTGGGCGGTGGCCGCCGCCGCGCGCGGACTGCCCGGCCGGAGCATCGCCCGCAAGGCGCTGCGCCGCTGTGTGCCCGGACTGCTGCCCAACCTCGGGCTGTTCGTCGTGGGGCTGACCGGCGGATCCGTCGCCGTGGAGCAGATCTTCGACATCCCCGGGCTCGGCCGGACCACCCTCCAGGCCGCGATCGCGCAGGACCTGCCCGTCCTCCAGGCCGGCACCCTCGTCCTCGTCGTCCTCGCCGCCGTCACCACCGTCGGCGCCCGGCTCGCCGCCCGGCTGCTCATCGGCCCCGCGCTGCGCGACGGCGCATTGCATACGCTCCACCGGCCTTCGCCGCCCGTCCGCAGGATCCTGCCTATTGCATACGGTCTTCTGCTGTCCGTCGTCATCTCCCTCGGTCTGCCCCGCGATCCGCTCGCCCTCGACACCGCGACGCGCCTGCGACCCCCCTCCGCCGCCCATCCGTTCGGCACCGACGCGCTCGGCCGTGACGTCCTCGCCCGGGTCGCGCACGGCGCCCTCGACACCCTGCTCCTCGCCCTCGCCATCAGCGCGGTCGCACTGACGGCCGGAGTGCTGCTCGGGCTGCTGCCCCGGTTGTCCGGGCCGCTCGTCGACACCGTGAACGCCGTACCGCCGGTGCTCGCGGCGCTCCTCGTCGCCGCGGTCTGGGGGAGCGGGTCCGCCACGCCCGTGCTCGCCGTGGCCGTCGTGGCCTGGGCGCCGCTCGCCGCGCACACCTCCGCGCTGCTGCGCCAGGAACGGGCCACCCTCCACCTGACCGCCACCCGCGCCCTCGGCGCAGGCCCCGGATATCTGCTGAGGAGCGAGCTCCTGCCCGCCGTCCTCCCGCCCGTGGCCCGGCACGCCCTCCTCCGGCTGCCCGGCATCGCCCTCGCCCTGGCCTCGCTCGGCTTCCTCGGCCTCGGCGCCCAGCCGCCGTCCCCCGAGTGGGGCCTGCTCCTCGCCGAGAACCAGCCCTACGCCGAACGCGCACCCTGGGCCGTCCTGGCCCCCGCGACCGTCCTCGCCGTCCTCGGCGCCCTGGCGGTGACCGCGGCCGGCGGACTGCGACGACCGAGGCCACGGCGACCTCGTACGGCGGACCCGATCGCCGAGGAACGGCCTTCCACGCGACCGGAGTTGGTGGGAGCCGGATGACGGCGACACGGCTTTCCGCGCGTCGCGGCGCGAAGGGGGCGGCTGCGCTCTCCCCCCTCCTGCGCCTGCTGATCCTGAGCCAACTCGCCTTCAACATCGGCTTCTTCGCCGTCCTGCCGTTCCTCGCCGGGCATCTGGGCGACACGGTCGGCATGGCGGGCTGGCTGGTCGGGTTCGTGCTGGGGCTGCGGACCTTCAGCCAGCAGGGGCTGTTCGTGGTCGGCGGGGCCCTCGCCGACCGCTACGGCGTCCGGCCCGTGGTCCTTGCCGGGTGCGTGCTGCGCATCGCCGGGTTCGGCTGGCTCGGACACGCCGAACAGACCTGGACGGTCATCGGGGCGGTGCTGCTGATCGGGTTCGCGGCCGCGCTGTTCTCACCGGCCGTCGAGTCCGAGGTGGCGCGGCAGGCCGTCGTGCACGAGGAGTCGGGCGGTGGGCCGCGGACCCGGGTGCTCGCGCTGTTCACGGTCGCCGGACAGGCCGGGGCGTTCGTCGGGCCGCTGCTCGGCGCACTGCTCCTCGCCGTCGACTTCCGCGCGGTGTGCATGGCCGGAGCCGGCGTCTTCGTCCTCGTCCTGGCCGCTCACGCCCGGCTGCTGCCGCAGCACATCCCCGGCCGCTCCCGGATCCAAGTGCGCGGCGGAACAGGCCCGTTGCTCCGCAACCGCCGCTTCCTCGCCCTGTGCTGCGCGTACGGCACCCATCTCCTCGCCTACAACCAGCTCTACCTCGCCCTGCCCGCCGAGGTGGAGCGGGCGGCCGCCTCGCAGGCACCGCTCGCCTGGCTGTTCGCGCTGTCGTCGCTGCTGGTCGTGACGGCCCAGTTGCCGGTCACCCGGTGGGCGGGGGAGCGGATCGACCTGCGCCGCTCGATGGCGGCCGGGCTCGTGCTGATCGCCGTGGGATTCGCGGTGGTGGCCGTGGCCCGGCCCGCCGGACGGACCGGGACGGCCGGGCTGCTGCCCGCGGCCTGCTTCGTCCTGCTGCTCACGCTCGGTCAGATGCTCGTCGTGCCCGCCACCCGTGCCTGGGTGACCGACCTCGCCGAGGAGGGCCGGCTCGGCCTGTACACCGGGGCACTGTCCTCGGTCTCCGGGCTGGTCGTGCTGCTCGGCAGCGCGGCCACCGGCACCCTCCTGGACGCCGGGCTGCCCCCTGCCGTCCCCTGGCTCCTCCTGGCCGCCGTACCGGCCGCGGCCATCGGGCTCCTTCCCCGGCGGACGTGAACCCGGGAACCCGAAAACCCGGGAGACGCGGAAACGCGGGAAACGCGTGAGCACGCGAACGCGGTGGCGGGGAAACGCGGTGGCGGGGGAACGCGTGAACGCGGGCGCGCAGGAACCGGGAGAACGTGAACACCGCGGCGGCGGTCGACGTATCGGTCGAGCGTGGGAGGATCCCTCACCATGAGTGCGTCCCCGGGCGTCCGGAGTCTGCGCGCCGCGGTGTTCGCCGCGGTGTGCGTGCTGCTGGCCGCCGCCGGGCACGGGCTCGCCACGGGTGACACACCGCCGCCGTGGGCGGACGGCGCCGGATTCCTGGCCGTTTTCACCGCCGGGTGGCTGCTCGGCGCCCGGGAACGCGCCCTGCCCGGGATCGGCGCGGCCATGCTGGCCACCCAGGCGGGCCTGCACGTCGCCTTCGACGCGGCCCGCTCCCGTACGGCCGCGCGGACCATGCCCGCGATGCCCATGACGTCCGCGCACGGTACGCATGCGCACGGTATGCACCTGCACGCCCACACCGCCTCGGCGATGACCGCGCACGCGACGGCGGCCCATGTCCTCGCGGCGCTCGCCGCCTCCTGGTGGCTGCGGCGCGGTGAGGCCGCCCTGTGGTCGCTGCTGCGCTGGGCGGCCGCCTTCCTGCCGGGCCTCGGGGCCTGGTCGCGGGTGACCCCTGCCCCGCCGCCCGTGCCGTCGGTCCGTCCCGCAGCCTCGGCGCCCGTCCCGCTCCGGCAGCTGCTGCTGCGCCATGCGGTGAGCCGCCGCGGACCGCCCGCCCCGATCCCGTACGCCATCTGACCCCGAGCCGGCCCCGAGCCGGATCCCCATCCTTCCTGTACGGAGATCACCTACTCATGTCCACGACACACCCCGCCCTGCGCCGCGCCGGTCTCGGCACCGTGCTCGCCGCCGCCGCGGTCCTCGCCGCCGCCGGTGCCGCCTCCGCGCACGTCACCGTGCACCCCGAGAGCTACGCCGAGGGCGCCACGGACGGCGTCCTCAGCTTCCGGGTCCCCAACGAGGAGGACACCGCGAGCACCACCAAGGTCCAGGTCTTCCTCCCCACCGACCACCCCGTGCTCGGCGTGCTGGTCCATCCGCAGGACGGCTGGACCGCCAAGGTGACGACCACGAAGCTCAAGACGCCCGTCAAGACGGACGACGGCACGATCGGCGAGGCCGTCTCCGAGATCACCTGGACCGGCGGGAAGATCGGCGCCGGCCAGTACGAGGACTTCGACGTCGCCTTCGGCCGGCTTCCCGACGACGCGGCTCAACTGGCCTTCAAGACCCTCCAGACCTACTCCGACGGCAAGACCGTCCGCTGGATCGAGGAGGCCGAGGCGGGCGCGGACGAACCGGAGGACCCGGCGCCGGTGCTGAAGCTGACAGCGGCTGCGGCGGACGACAGCGACGGCACCTCCGACGCGGCCTCCAAGAGCGCGGACGGTGCGAGCGGCGCGGACGGCACCCAGAGCGGCACGGTCCAGGTCACCGCGGCCGACGCCGGTGACTCCACCGCCCGCGGACTGGGCGTCGCGGGGCTGGCCGTCGGCGTGCTCGGCCTCGCGGCGGCCGGCTTCGCCGTCGTACGGACGCGGTCGGCTCGGTCGTAACCACGCGGGAAGCCCATGGGGCAGGGCCCGGACCGTGAACCCGGTCCGGGCCCTGCCCCATGGGAGAGGGGGAGCTACACGAGCTCCAGGACCTTCGGCGCCGGAGCCTGCGCGGCGATCCGCGAGGTCCGCCACAGCCACAGCACGTCCCGGCCGAAGGACCACACCAGCGAGCCCAGCGCCAGCAGGACGACGGCGAAGTTGGCGGCGTACGGCAGCAGGTTCGCGCCCGCCAGCAGCAGCAGGACGCCCTGGAGCGCGGCGACCGTCTTGCGGGCGGTGCTCGGCGGGAGCGGGGCATTGAGCCAGGGGGCGACGCGGGCCGCCGCGACGAACACGTAGCGCATGCCGCCGATCAGCAGGACCCACGGTCCGAGCGCCATCGAGACGTACACGCTGAGCACCAGGATCAGGAACGCGTCGACCTCCATGTCGAAGCGCGCTCCCAGCGCCGTCGAAGTGCCGGTGCGGCGGGCGACCTTGCCGTCGACGCCGTCGAGTATCAGGGCCACGGCCGTCAGGCCGACCAGCAGCGTCACGGGCGGCGTGCTCTCGAAGGAATCCGCGACCAGCGCGGTCACCCCGCCGACCAGCGTCGCCCGGCCGAGCGTCACCCGGTTGGCCGGGCCGAACGAGCGCAGGCTGGAGCGGTGCAGCGCCCGGGAGAGCACCCCCCAGGTGGCGATGGCGAAGACGAGACCGGTCACCCAGCCCGCCGGCCCGAGGCCGATCGCCGAACCGAGCAGAGCCAGCAACAGGATCTGAACGCCCGCTCCCACAGCGGTCTCCTGCTGGACCAGCCTTGCGTCGTAAGTGTTGTTCAGGGCCACCGCACATTCCTCCGGCCAGATGACAAAGATGATCAGTGCCGCGTACTGTGCGCGGACTGTGCACACCTCGGTACGTGGGCCGGTTGCCGATCGTTCAGGAGGATGCCGATGTCTGTCACCGCTCGTGCGTTCTGGGTCAGCTCTCCGGGTGAAGGGGAGATCCGCGAGATCGTCCTTCCCGACCCGGCCGAGGACGAGGTGCTGGTGCGCTCGCTGTGGTCCGGTGTCAGCCGTGGCACGGAGACCCTCGTCTTCCGCGGCGGGGTGCCCGAGAGCCAGCACGCGGCGATGCGGGCGCCGTTCCAGGAGGGCGACTTCCCGGCGCCCGTGAAGTACGGCTACCTCAACGTCGGGGTGGTGGAGAAGGGACCGGCGGCGCTCGTCGGACACACGGTCTTCTGCCTCTACCCGCACCAGACCCGGTACGTCGTCCCGGCGTCGGCGGTGACGGTCGTACCGGACTCGGTGCCCGCGCCGCGGGCCGTCCTCGCCGGCACCGTCGAGACGGCCGTCAACGCGCTGTGGGACGCGGCGCCGCTGGTCGGCGACCGGATCGCGGTGGTCGGCGGCGGCATGGTCGGCTGCTCGGTGGCCGCGCTGCTGGCCCGCTTCCCCGGCGTCCGCGTGCAGTTGGTGGACGCCGACCCGGCACGGGCGAAGGTCGCCGAGGCCCTCGGTGTCGACTTCGCCTCCCCCGAGGACGCCCGGGGCGGTCTCGACCTCGTCGTGCACGCCAGCGCCACCGAACAGGGCCTGGCCCGCTCCCTGGAGCTGCTGTCCGCCGAGGGCACCGTCCTCGAACTGAGCTGGTACGGCGACCGGAAGGTCTCCCTCCCGCTCGGCGAGGACTTCCACTCCCGGCGGCTGGTCATCCGCAGCAGCCAGGTCGGCACCGTCTCCCCGGCCCGACGCTCCAGCCGGACGTACGCCGACCGGCTCGCGCTCGCCCTGGAGCTGCTGGCCGACCCGGCGCTCGACGCCCTCGTCACCGGAGACAGCGCTTTCGAGGAGTTGCCGGACGTGATGCCGAAGCTCGCGGCAGGCGCGATTCCGGCCCTGTGTCACCGCGTCGGGTACGGGCAAGAGCGCCTGACCTGAGAAAAGAGTGAGATCGGGCTGAACACGGGGAAGTGAAGGTCCGTACTACACGGCATCCCCCGGGCGGCCAACGGCCGGGGGGAGCAGAGGCGCCGCACCTGGAGGGTCGTCCGTTGTTCAGTGTCACCGTCCGCGATCACATCATGATCGCCCACAGCTTCCGCGGCGAGGTCTTCGGACCCGCGCAGCGCCTGCACGGAGCGACGTTCCTCGTGGACGCCACTTTCCGCCGTGAGCAGCTGGACGACGACAACATCGTCGTCGACATCGGGCTGGCCACGCAGGAGCTCGGCGCCGTGGTCAGCGAGCTGAACTACCGCAACCTCGACAACGAGCCCGACTTCGCCGGGGTCAACACCTCGACCGAGTTCCTGGCCAAGGTCGTCGCGGACCGGCTCGCGGAGCGGATCCACAAGGGCGCGCTCGGCGAGGGCGCCCGGGGCATCGCCGCCATCGCGGTCAGCCTGCACGAGTCGCACGTCGCCTGGGCGAGTTACGAGCGTGCGCTGTGACCGACGTGACCATGGAAAAGGCGGCCGTGCCCAAGGCCCCGCTCGCGTACGTGCCCGCGCAGGCCGCGCTTCCCAAGATCGGCGGGATCATCCCCATGTCCCTGCGCTCCGTGCAGTTCGTGATGCCCGGCGGTGTCGACGACCCGGCGAACCCGAGCGGCGGCAACGCCTACGACCGGCGCCTGTGCCTGGATCTGCCCGGCTTCGGCTGGCAGGTGCACAAGCACCAGGTGTCCGGTTCCTGGCCCCGCCCGGAGGCGGCCGCCCGCGCGGAACTGGCGCGGACGCTGCGGGAGTTCCCCGACGGCACGGTCGTCCTCCTCGACGGGCTGGTGGCCTGCGGGGTCCCGGAGATCATCGCTCCCGAGGCGGAGCGACTGCGGCTCGTCGTCCTGGTCCACCTGCCGCTCGGTGACGAGCGGGGCCTAGCCCCCGAGGTGGCGGCCGAACTCGACGCCAAGGAGCGGGCCGTGCTGCGGGCCGTCCCGGCCGTCGTCGCGACCAGCGAGTGGGCGGTGCGCCGCCTCGTCTCCCACCACGGACTCGCCCCCGAGCGCGTGCACGCCGCCGCCCCCGGCGCCGACATCGCCCCCCTCGCCTCCGGCACCGACGGCGTGTCGCGCCTGCTGTGCGTGGCCGCCGTGACCCCGCGCAAGGGCCAGCACCGGCTGGTGGAGGCACTGGCCGCGGCGAGAGACCTGCCGTGGAGCTGCGTGTGCGTGGGCGGACTCGGGCAGGACCCTGAGTACGTCGCCCATCTGCGCGGCCTGATCGCCCGTTACGGCCTTCAGGACCGGCTGGAGCTGGCGGGCCCGAAGGCCGGCGCCGAGCTCGACGCCGCCTACGCCTCCGCCGACCTGATGGTCCTCACCTCCTACGCGGAGACGTACGGCATGGCCGTCACCGAGGCACTCGCCCGCGGCATCCCCGTCCTCGCGACGGACGTCGGCGGGCTGCCCGAGGCGGTCGGCCGCGCCCCCGACGGCGGTGTCCCCGGCATCCTCGTCCCGCCGGAGGACCCGGCCGCCCTCGCGGTCGAACTGCGCGGCTGGTTCGGCGAGGCCGACGTGCGACGTCGTCTCAAGGCCGCCGCGCGGGGCCGCCGGGCGGCCCTGAACGGCTGGGCGACCACCGCCCAGAGCCTGGCCGGCGTCCTGGGCCGGCTTCCCAGCGAACCCCGGAGGGCTGCATGAGGAAGACGACGGCGACGCCGGCCGACGTGGCACGACGCGTGGGCGGCATTCCGGCACAGCCGGTCCGGAAGGAGGCTGGTTCCGTGATGGAGTCCCTGATCCCCGACGGCGGCTCCGCGGCACACGCGGTGACACCGGGCGCGGAGTCCGCGGCGCGGTCGGCGGGCTCGGGCCCGGTGATGCAGGCGGCGGCCTCCGGTACGGGTTCCGGTTCCGTGCCGCACGCCGTGGCGGCCGGTGCGCAGTCCGCGGTGGAGTCGCCGGGTTCCGGTGCCGACGATGCGGTGCTCGGCGTGATAGCGGGCGCCGGACCGGTGAGCCGGACCGGGGAGCGGCCCACCGTGCGGCTGCGCGACGTCGGGCCGGACGAGCAGCCCCGTTACGCCCCCGAGTGGCTTGAGCTGCGCGAGCCCGCCGACGCCGCCGCCCGGTCGATGGAGCTGCTGGACCCGCTGCGGATCCGGCTCGCCAACCTGCCCGGACGCGGCGGCCTCGCCATCCACGACCTGGGATGCGGCACCGGCTCGATGGGCCGCTGGCTGGCGCCCCGCCTGGACGGTGCCCAGCACTGGATCCTGCACGACCGTGACCCCTACCTCCTGCACTTCGCGGCCGTCGCCTCGCCCCGGGCGGCCGGCGACGGCAGCCGGGTCACCGTCGAGACCCGGCGCGGCGACGTCGCCCGCCTCACCCCGGACGCCCTGCTCGGCGCCTCGCTGGTCACCGCGTCCGCGCTGCTCGACGTCCTCACCCGCGAGGAGGTCGAGACGCTCGCCGCGGCCTGTGCCGGCGCCGGCTGCCCGGCGCTGCTGACCCTCTCGGTCGCCGGACGCGTCGAACTCAGCGCGCCGGACCCGCTGGACGACGAGATCGCCGCCGCCTTCAACGACCACCAGCGGCGCGGAGGTCTCCTCGGCCCCGACTCGGTGACCGTCGCCTGCGAGGCGTTCGCCGCCCACGGCGCGACCGTCAAGGTGCACCCGAGCCCGTGGCGGCTCGGCCCCGAGAACGTGGGCCTGACCGCCCAGTGGCTGCGCGGCTGGGTCGGCGCGGCCGTGGAGGAGCGCCCCGAACTGGCCGAGCGCGCCGAGGCCTACCTGGCCGCCCGGCTGGCGGCCTGCGCGGCGGGCGAACTGCACGTCACCGTCCACCACAGCGACCTGCTGGCACTGGCCCGGCCCACGGGCGGCCTGTGATGAGCGCGGAGACGGTGAGCCCCCGGGTGACGGTCGCGCCGCCGGCCGACTGGACGGAGGGAGCCAGGACGGTCGCGCGCCGGCCCCTGCGCAGCCCCTCGGTGGCCCGCACCGGCGCCGCCGTGTCGGAGGCCCGGATCGGTGTCATCGTGACCGGGCCGCGGGCGTCGAAGCCCTCCCGGCTGCGCGCCCTGCTCGGCAACCGGGCCGTCCGCACGCACTTCGGGACGGTCGCCGGAGTCGCCATCCTCAGCGTGCTGCTGTGGCGGCTGGGCACCGGCGTCTTCATGGACGGACTGCGCCGGATCGACGGGCCGACGCTGCTGGTGGGGCTCGGGATCGGCGCGGTCACCACGGTGTTCAGCGCCTGGCGATGGGCGCTGGTGGCCCGCGGGCTGCGCATCCGGCTGCCGCTCGGCCCGGCCGTCGCCGACTACTACCGGGCGCTGTTCCTCAACGCGGCCCTGCCCGGCGGCGTCCTCGGCGACGTGCACCGCGCGGTACGGCACGGGCAGAGCGCCGGTGACGTCGGACGCGGCGTGCGGGCCGTGGTCCTGGAGCGCACCGCGGGACAGCTCGTGCTGGCCGTCGCGGGCGTAACGGTCCTGCTGACCCTGCCCTCCCCGGTCATGCAGGACGTACGGCACATCGCCCCGCTGGGCCTGCTGGCCGGCGTGGGCGCGCTCGCCGTCGTCCTCGCCGTCCGGATGAACTCCTCGGCACCGCGGCGCGGCGGCCGGCTGCGGGCGGGACTGGCCGAGGCACGCGAGGGACTGCTGTCGCGGCGCAACGGGCCGGGCGTCGCCGTGTCGTCGGCGGTCGTACTGGCCGGGCACCTCGGGATGTTCGTCGTGGCCGCGCGGGTCGCCGGCTCCGACGCCTCGGTCCTCGAACTGCTGCCGATCGCCGTCCTCGCCCTGCTCGCCATGGGCCTGCCGCTGAACGTCGGCGGCTGGGGCCCGCGCGAGGGCGTCACCGCCTGGGCGTTCGGCGCCGCCGGGCTCGGCGCGAGCACCGGTCTCGCCGTCGCCGTCGTGTACGGCGTGCTCAGCTTCGTGGCGGCGCTGCCGGGGGCGGTCGTGCTGGTCGCCCGCTGGTACGCGGGGCTGCGGGCCGGGGCCGCCGCGAAGACGGGCCCCGGGCTCGACGAGCGGCGTCACGACGACGTCGCGGCACCCGCTCCGGAGTCGTCACCTGCGCCGGACTCACCGGTCGCGGCGGTACGGATTTCGGTTCCCGAAGCCGTCGGAGTTGCCGTGGTCAGCAAGGAGAAATACGCACCGAAGGAATCCGCCAGGCTCGCCAGGAGTTCCTTCCCCTTTTCCGCGGACCCCAGGGAAGGACGGCCGATGACGCCCGAATCGGTATAGGCGGACATTCCCAGCGTGAGCAGATGACGGCGGTCGTCCGCGACGAAATCGGCCGACTCATAACCGGGCCGGACGAGTTCGGGGTGGGCGTGCAACAGGATCGACGTCTCGATCTCCCCGGCGTGCATGTCGGTGAGCAGCGAGGTCGACACCCCGGACCGCTCCAGCGCCGCCTCCCAGTCCTCCGGGGCCGGGAAGAGGGCCATCCGCTCACCCGCGGCGGAGGACTCCTGGACGACGTTGCCCAGGACGTAGTTCCCGCCGTGTCCGTTGACCAGCACCAAGGCCTCGACGCCCGAGCGGCGCAGCGACGCCGCTATGTCCCGTACCACCGCGTGAAGGGTCACGGAGGAGATGCTGACGGTTCCCGGCCAGGCCGCGTGCTCGTGCGAGCAGGCGATGGTCACCGGCGGGAGGAGGTGCACCGGGTACGCCCCGGCGATCTCCCGGGCGATGGCACAGGCGACCAGTGTGTCGGTGGCCAACGGCAGGTACGGTCCGTGCTGTTCGAAGCTTCCGACGGGCAGGACCGCCACCTGTGTCGAGACGCCGGCGCCCCGGGTCCTCACGTCTTCGGACGTGTCCGTCGGCACCAGTCCGTACGCCGCCGACCGTATTTCCGAACCACTCATTTCTTCCCGGCCCTTCGTCTCTGCTTAGGAACCAGATCATGACAGAAAAAATTGGCGTACTCGGCACGAAGACCCCGCAGCGCACCGGTGTGGAACGCGTGGTGAATGCACCCCTGCCCACCGTGTACGGGAAATTCCAGGCGGTCGGCTACATGGACCACGACCGCGGTGACGAGCAAGTCGCCCTGGTCTACGGCGAGATCGGCACCGAGGACGTACTGACCCGGCTGCACTCGGAATGCCTGACCGGCGACGCGTTCGGCTCCCAGCACTGCGAGTGCGGCGACCAGCTGGCGTCCGCGCTGCGGGCGGTCGTCGCCGAGGGCCGCGGCGTGGTCGTCTATCTGCGCGGGCACGAGGGCCGGGGGATCGGGCTGCTCGGCAAGCTGCGGGCGATGGCGTTGCAGGCGGAGGGCCTGGACACCGTCGAGGCCAATGTCGCGCTCGGCTTCCCGGTCGACGCCCGCGACTACAAGGTGGCCGCCGACATCCTGCGCGACCTGGGCGTCGACTCCGTCCGTCTGATGTCGAACAACCCGCGCAAGCGCGAGGCGCTGGTGGACAACGGCATCCGGGTCGCCGAGGAGGTCCCGCTGCTGATCGAGCCGTGCGAGAACAACATCACCTACCTGCGTACCAAGCGGGAGCGCCTGGACCACCGGCTGCCCCACCTGGACGCGGTGGCGCACTGGTCCTGATCGGGCGTGGGACCGCCGCCCCGACGGGTAGGGATCACGGCGGCCATGGCGTACGACAGCCCCGGTCCCGGCGTACGGGCCGGTGCCGCCGTGACAAGGAGCCGCTCGGGTGAACACGCATGCCTCGGTAGTCGTCATCGGCGGCGGGGTGATGGGCACGAGCATCGCCTACCACCTCGCCGCCGCGGGCGTCCATGACGTCCTGCTGGTGGAGCGCGACGAACTCGCCGCGGGCTCGACCTCGAAAGCCGCCGGCGGGGTGCGCGCCCAGTTCTCCGACGAGCTGAACATCCAGCTCGGGGCGCGCAGCCTGGAAAGCTTCGGGCGGTTCGAGGAGGAGACCGGGTACGACATCGGGCTGCACCGCGTCGGCTACCTGTTCCTGCTGTCCACGCCGCAGGAGGTCGCCTCCTTCGAGGCGGGCGTGCGGCTCCAGAACGCGCTCGGGGTGCCCAGCCGCATGATCGACCCGACCGAGGCGCGGCGCCTCTCCCCGCTGATCCGCACCGACGGGTTACGCGCGGCCGCGTTCTCGCCCGACGACGGGCACTGCACTCCGGAGGCCGTCGTCCACGGGTACGCGGCCGCCGCCCGCCGGTACGGGGCGCGCATCCTGCGGCACACCGCGGTCACCGGCATCGAACGGCGGGGCGCCACGATCACCGCCGTGCAGACCACCCTCGGCCGCGTCACCACCGACACGGTGGTCTGCGCGGCCGGCGCCTGGTCCCGGGCCGTCGGCGCGATGGCCGGCGTGGAGCTGCCGGTGCAGCCGCTGCGCCGCCAGATCGCGGTCACCGAACCGGTCCCCGGCCTGCCGCCGGACCTCCCCATGACCATCGACTTCACCAGCAGCCTCTACTTCCACGGCGAGGGCCCCGGTCTGCTGGTCGGCATGTCCGACCCCGACGAACGGCCGGGCTTCGCCACCGACACCCACGACCGGTGGATCCCCCGGCTCGCCGCGGCCATGGAGCGCCGCGCCCCCGCCCTTCTCGACCTGCGCCGCACGGGTGGCTGGGCGGGGCTGTACGAGGTCACCCCGGACCACAACGCGCTGATCGGCGAAGCGTCTTCGGTATCCCGCTTTCTGTATGCGACCGGCTTCTCCGGTCATGGTTTCCTCCAGGGGCCGGCCGTCGGCGAGGTCGTCCGCGACCTGTGTCTCGGCCGCGTACCCTTCGTGGACGTCACCCCCCTGAGCGCCGACCGTTTCGCGGCCGACGCCCCGCGTCCGGAGGCCAATCGCGTATGACCGAACTGCACCTGTGGCTGCGGCACGAGGTCCGCACCACCGAACGGCGCACCCCGGTCGTCCCCGACGACGCCCGCCGCCTCGTCGAGGCCGGTGTGGAACTGACCGTCGAGGACTCCCCGCAGCGCGTCTTCCCGGCGCGGGAGTACGAGGCCGTCGGTGCGCGGATCGCTCCAGCCGGCTCCTGGGTGTCCGCGCCGCCCGAGGCGGTCGTCCTCGGCCTGAAGGAACTCCCGGACCGACCTGCGCAGCTGAGGCACCGTCACATCTTCTTCGGGCACGCGTACAAGCAACAGCCGGGTGCCGAGGAGCTGTTGCGTCGGTTCGCCGCCGGGGGAGGGGCGCTCCTGGACCTGGAGTACCTGGTCGACGACGACGGTCGCCGGCTCGCCGCCTTCGGTTTCTGGGCGGGCTACCTGGGCGCCGCCCTGGCGGTCCTCCAGCACCGGGGCCGGCTGACCGCCCCCCTGCTTCCCACCGGCAAGGACGCGTTGGACGAGACGCTGCGTCCGGCAGTCGGGGACGAGGAGTTCACCGCCCTCGTCGTCGGCGCCCTGGGCCGCAGCGGCCGGGGGGCGCGGGCCGCGTTCGCCACGGCGGGAGCCGAACCCACCTGCTGGGACCTGGCGGAGACCGGCGACCTGGACCGCCCCGCCCTGCTGGCCCACGACGTGATGGTCAACTGCGTCCTCGCCACGGCCCCGGTGCCGCCGTTCGTCCGTGAGCAGGACCTCGACGACCCGGCCCGCCGGCTGCGCACCCTCTCCGACGTCACCTGCGACGTGGGCTCACCCCTCAACGTCCTGCCGGTGTACGACCGCACCACCGAGTGGGCGGACCCCGTGCGCCGGCTGCGCAAGGAACCCCCGCTCGACCTGATCGCCATCGACAACCTGCCGTCCCTGCTGCCGCGCGAGTCCAGCGTCGACTTCTCGGCGGACCTGACGCCCCGGCTGATGGACTTCGGCGTCGGCGGACCGTGGGGCCGCTGTCTGGACCGCTTCGAACGGGCCTCCCGTGAACTCGGAGTGGGAGAAGAGGAGTTCGGTCGTGACTGAGCTGGTTCCGGCGACGGGCACCGTCCACTGGATCGGTGCCGGCCTCTCCACGGGCAGCGGTCTGGCCGCCCTGTGCGAGCACACCGACGGCGTACGGCTGTGGCACCGCACGGTGGAGCGGGCGGCCGAGGCCCTGGACCGGCTGGGTCTGACCGGACGCGCCGAGCCGCTCGCCTACACCCTCGACGCGCTCACCGGGCGACTGGCGCCCGGGGACGTCGTGGTGTCGATGCTGCCCGCGTCCGAGCACGCGGCGCTGCTGGCGGCGTGCGTGACCCGGCGGGCCCACTTCGCGTGCTCCAGCTATGTCTCCGACGCGGTGCTGGAGCAGGTGCCCGCGGCCACCGGGGCCGGGCTCGTCGTTCTCACCGAGGCCGGGCTCGACCCGGGCATCGACCACCTCTTCGCGCACAGCCTGGTGGCGCGCGCCCGGCGGGCGATCGGCGACGACACGGCGGCCACGTATCGCCTCACCTCGTACTGCGGAGGCGTCCCGGCCGTTCCCGACGACTTCAGGTATCGCTTCAGCTGGGCACCCTTCGGCGTCCTCAACGCCCTTCGCTCGCCCGCGCGTTACGTCGAAAACGGCACCGAGACCCTGGTCGGCCGGCCCTGGGAGGCCACCCGGGAGCACCTCGTCGAAGGCGAGACCTTCGAGGTCTACCCCAACCGCGACAGCGTTCCGTTCATCGAGCAGTACGAGCTGCCGCGGGCCTGGAAGCCGCGGACCTTCGTACGCGGCACCCTGCGCCTGGACGGCTGGCTGCGGGCCTGGGACGCGGTCTTCGAGCGGCTGAGGACGGACGACGACGCCGGTATCGCCGCGCTGGCCCAGGAGTTGGCGGCGGCCCACCCGACCACGGACACCGACCGCGACCGCGTGGTCCTCGCCGTGTCGCTGGAGGTGCGGGTGCCCGGGAGCGGTACGGGTGACGGCGGCGACGCTGGCGATCAGGCCGACGGCGCAGGCAACGGCGCGGTGTGGTCAGGGAGTTACCTCCTGGACCTGGAGGGCGACGAGGAGGAGAGCGCGATGGCACGCTGCGTCTCCCGACCGCTCGCCCTCGGAGTCCGGCACATCCTGGACGGCTCCCTGTCACCCGGGCTGAGCCGCGCGGCCGAGACGGCACCGCGCTCCGAGGAATGGCTTCGTGAACTCAGGTACCAGGGGATCGAGTTCACGCTGCGGGTCGCGGGCTGACGGGCCCGTCAGTCGGTGATCGCCTCGTGGACCAGTCGCTTGAGCTCGGGGTAGAGCTTCAGGGACTTCCGCGGCCTCAGCTGGGTCAGGAACTGGACGCTCAGATCGCGGCTCGGGTCGATCCAGAACGTGGTCGTGGCGACGCCGCTCCAGCCGTAGGTGCCGAGCCCGGAGGGGGCCTGGGTGCGGCTCGGGTCGGTCACCACGGACACCCCGAGACCGAAGCCGACACCGTCGTTGCCGGGTTCGTCGTGGGCCGGGCGGCTGCCGAAGGTACGCAGGTCGGCCCCGCCGGGGAGGTGGTTGCGGGTCATCAGGTCGACCGTCTCGGGCTGGAGCAGGCGCACGCCGTCGAGCTCGCCGCGGCGGCGCAGCAGCTCACTGAAGCGGTGGATGTCGTACGCGGTCGCCACCATACCGCCGCTGCCCGACAGGAACCGGGGGCGGCCGAACAGCGGCAGGCCCGGGATCCGCTCGATCCCCCCGCTGTCGGCGTCGCTGTACAGCTCCGCCAGCCGGCCGGCCTGTTCGTCCGTGACCTGGAAGCCGGCGTCCGGCATGCCGAGCGGGCGGAAGATCCGCTCGGCGATGAACTCGTCCAGCGGCCGGCCGGAGACGACCTCGATGATCCGGCCCAGGACGTTGGTGGCCACCGAGTAGTTCCACTGCGTGCCCGGCTCGAACTGGAGCGGCAGCCGCGCGTACGCCTCCACCGTCCCGGCCAGGTCCGAGCCCGGCAGCACCGCCGACTCCAGACCGGCCTCGCGGTACAGGGCGTCGACGGGGTGGCAGTGGTAGAAGGCGAAGGTCAGGCCCGCGGTGTGGGTCATCAGATGCTTCACCAGCAGGGGCTGCCCGACCGGGCGGGTGGTGAGGTCGGCGCCCGAGCCCTCCACGTACACCCGCTGGTCGGCGAAGGCCGGGAGGTGGTCGGCGACCGGGTCGTCGAGGCCCAGCCTGCCCTCCTCGACCAGTATCAGTGCGGCGACCGAGGTGACCGGCTTGGTCATCGAGTAGATCCGGTAGAGGGTGTCGGCCTCGACCGGCAGTCCGGCCGCGATGTCACGGTGGCCGTGGGCGGTGAGGTGGGCGACCCGGCCGCCGCGGGAGACGGCCACGAGGAACCCGGGCAGGCGCCCCTCGTCGACGAAGTGGGCGACGTGCTGGTCGAGCCGGTCCAGCGCCTTCGCGTCCAGCCCGACCTCGCTCGGGTCGACCTCTTGCCGCAGCAGTGCCATGGTTTTCCTCCGGTGCGCTTGTTCAAGGTGCGGTCCCGGCCTACCCCGCCCGGCCGACCTCAGACCTCATGGTCGCGTAGGGAACGCGTGTGCGGACCCCTTTCGGCACCGTGATCGGTGTGCGTTGCGTCGCTTCCACCAGCCGGGGGACCGACGGGAAGGTCGGCGGGGGCGGTCCGTGAACCGCCCGGCAGTGCCCGGCAGACCGGGAGCGCCGCCGCGGCCACGAACGCCAGTACGACCAGGGGTGAGCGCGTCGCCCCGAGGTCCATGAGCACGGTCGCCGAAGCCACCCCCAGCACCGGCCCGACGTTCATCGCGGTCTGCTGCAACCCGCCGGCGACCCCGGCCGACTCCGCGGGGGCCTGCCGTACGACGACATGGGTCGCCGCGACCATCACGGTGCCGAACCCGGCGCCCACCAGCGCGAACCCGGCGCAGAGAGCGACCGGCGCCGAGGCCCGGGCGAGGACGAGAAGACCGGCGGCGAGGACGACCATCGCTCCGGCGACCGTGGCGCGGGCCCCGGAGCGGCGCAGCAGGACGGCGGAGGCGGGCGCGGCGGCCACCAGCAGCACCGCCAGCGGAAGGCTGAGCAGCGCGCTGCGCAGCGGGGTCAGCCCCAGGTCGTCCTGGAGTACGTAGACGCAGGTCAGCAGTCCGCCGTTGAGGGCCGCGGACGCGATGACGAGGACGCCCAGCGCCCCGCCCACCGCCCGCGAACCCACGACCTCCGGTGGCAGCAGCGGGGAGCCCGTCCGGCGCTCGTGCCGTACGAAGGCGGCGCCGGAGAGGAGGGCGACCGGCGCCGACCACGTCATGCCGGGGAGGGTGACGAGGGTGTGCACCAGGCAGGCCAGGGCCACGGCGAGCAGCAGGGCGCCGGGCAGGTCGAGCGGGACGCCGGTGGCCGGACCCGAGCGGTCCCGTCGGCCCCGGCCTTCGGGGCGGTCCCGGGAGGCGAGGGCGAGCAGGCCGAACACCGGCGCGGGCACGATGTTGAGGAGGAACACGGCCCGCCAGCCGAACTCGGTGGCCAGCGCGCCGCCCACCACCGGTCCGGCCGCCGCGGCCACCCCGATGGACGCGGTGCGCACGGCGATCGGCGTCCGCAGCCGTTCGGGCGGGTACGCGGCCCGCAGCATCCCCAGTGTGGCCGGCTGCAACAGCGCTCCGAACACCCCCTGCACGATCCGCAGCCCGATCACCCAGCCGATGTCCGGCGCCAGTGCGATGCCCGCCGACGCGGCGCCGAAGCCGAGCATGCCGAGGGCGAAGGTGCGCCGGTGTCCGTAACGGTCCCCGAGCCGTCCCGCGAACACCAACAGGCCCGCCACCGCGACGAGATACCCGGTGCTGGTCCACTGGACCTGGGTGAAGGAGGCGCCCAGGTCGCGGCGCAGGGTGGGCTGGGCGACGGTGAGCACGGTGCCGTCCAGGGCGACCACCATGGCACCGGCCACGCTGCTCGCCAGCGTGAGCGGCAGGGAGGGGCGGGAACGCTTCACCGGCCGGCCTCCGGACCGAGATGCGCGTCCAGGGCGGTCCGCAGAAGGGGTACGAAGTCATCTGTGCCCGTGGCGAGTTGGAGGCTTCCCCAGCGCCAGAGCTGGGCGATGCCGTGCAGGTTCGCCCACAGCGCGCCGGCGACCGACCGGGCGTCGGCGTCGGGCCGGACCCGGCCGACCAGGTCCACCAGGACACCGAACAGAGGAAGGCTGGTGTCCCGCAGGCGCAAATGACCGCTTTCCAACAAGTCATGACGGAACATCAGCTCGTACATACCGGGATTGCCCAGCGCGAACTCCAGGTAGACGCGCGCCAGTTCGGTCAGCTGATCGCGGGGCCCGGCGGTGCTGTCGCCGAGGGTCGCCGTCACCCGGGCGCCCAGCTGGGCGAAGCCGCGGTGGGCGATGGCCGACAGCAGCTCAAGATGGGTGGGGAAGTGGCGGCGCGGTGCACCGTGCGAGACGCCGGCCCGGCGTGCGATCTCCCGCAGGGTGAGCGCTCCGGCGCCCTCCTGGGAGACCAGGTCCACGCCGACGTCGACGAGACGGGTCCGCAGATCGGGGTCCGGCTTCTCGGAGGCCGGCTCTTTGGATACCGGCTTTGCGGGGTCACTCATAGACACTGTCTACCAGGTTCGCGTAGACAGTGTCTACTCATGACCTGGCCCGGACGCCGGATCGAGGCGGGGGAAATGCGGCTCGGGGAATGCAGCCCGGGGCGGCGCCGGTTGTGTCGACATGACTCAGGACACGACGCAGAACGCGCTGCTCGCACTGCTCTCCGAGGGCCGCGGTGGGGTACTGGTCACCCTCAAACGCGACGGCCGCCCCCAGTTGTCGAACGTCAGCCACCGCTACTACCCGGACGAGGGCGTCATCCGGATCTCCGTCACGGACGACCGTGCCAAGACCCGCAACCTGCGGCGAGACCCCCGGGCGTCGTACCACGTCACGGCCTCCGACCGCCGCGCCTACACGGTCGCCGAGGGCGCCGCCGACCTCTCACCGGTCGCGAAGGACCCCTACGACGCCACCGTGGAGGAACTGGTCCGCCTCTACCGCGATATGGCGGGCGAGCATCCCGACTGGGACGACTACCGCGCCGCCATGGTCCGCGACCGCCGCCTGGTGCTGCGCCTGCGGGTGGAGCGGGCGTACGGCATCCCCAAGGGCACCAACGACGGTTAGCCGACAGACCCGTTGCGGGCGTCGCCGGCATCGCCGGCGTCGCTGCGGGCCTCCAGGGCGTGCAGGACGGCGACCATGTCCGCGCCCGCGTGACCCAGGGCCACGGTCTCCTCGAACAGGGCGTGGCAGGTGTCGAGGAGCGGTGAGGCCAGGCCGCACGCGCGTGCGGCGTCGGCGATGAGGCGGTTGTTCTTCAGGACGTCCTGCGCGGCGGCCTGTACCGCGAAGTCGCCCGTCAGCAGCTTGGGCGCCTTCATCCGCGACACCCCGCTCGCCAGCGGGCCGGCCGCCACGACGTCCAGGAACAGCCGCCGGTCCAGTCCCTGCCGCTGCGCGAAGTGGAACGCCTCGGTCAGGCCGGTCACCTGCGTGATCAGGAACAGGTTCACCGCGAGCTTCATCAGCAGCGCGCCGGGCGCCGCACCGCAGCGGAACGTCTCGTGACACATCGGGGCGAGCAGCGGCCGTACGGTGTCCACGGCCACCTCCTCGCCCGCGAGCATCGCCACCAGCCGTCCCTGCTCGGCCGGGACCCGCGAGCCGGACACGGGCGCCTCGACGTAGCGCCCACCCGCCGCGCGCACGTCCGCCTCCAGTGCGCCCGAGTACTCCGGCGAGGTCGTGCCCATGGTGACGACCACGCGCCGGTCGACCCGCGGGCCGAAGCCCGGGGTGCCGCGACCGAGGACGGAGTCGACGGCGGCCTCGTCGGCCAGCATGAGGATCACGACGTCGGCGCGGGCGAACACTTCGCCGGGGTCCGCCGCGACCTCGGCGCCGGCCGCCCGCAGAGCCTCGGCGGGAGCCGCCGAACGGTTCCACACCACGAGGGGCGTCCCGGCGCGGGCCAGCCGCAGCGCCATGGGGCGACCCATCACGCCCAGACCGATGAATCCGACCTGCATGGCGCCTGCCTCTCCCTGTGTCGTAGGACCGCGGTGCCCTATGACCGCGGTCATAGTAGCGAATCCTATGACGACGGTCATAGGATTCTCCTTTCGCAGGATGCGGCGAGTGCCCCACCCCGGAGGAGGCCGACCATGCCGGTGCCCGAACGCGGACCCCGTGAGCGGATGGTCTTCAGCGCGGCCCAGCTCATCCGCCGCGACGGAGTCGGCGCGACCGGAATGCGGGAGGTCGCCGTCCACGCCGGTGCGCCCCGGGGCTCGCTCCAGCACTACTTTCCCGGCGGCAAGCAGCAGCTCGTCAACGAGGCCGTGGACTGGGCGGGCCGCTACGCCGGCAAACGCGTGGCCCGATTCCTGGACGAGTCGGCGAGGGCCGGCCGGCCGACTCCCGCCGGGCTCTTCGCCGCGATGGTGCGCCAGTGGACGGACGAATACGCGGCGTCCGGGTTCGCCACCGGCTGTCCCGTCGCCGCCGCGACCGTCGACTGCGCGGCCTCCGGCGACGCCACCCGGAAGGCCGCGGCCGTCGCGTTCGCCGCCTGGACCGGCCCGGTCGCCGAGGCCCTGACCGGCATGGGCGTCCCGGCGGCCCGGTCCGGCCCACTCGCCACCCTCATGGTCAGCGCCCTGGAGGGAGCGATCCTGATCGCCCGGGCGGAACAGGACGTCCGGGCCCTGACGGCGATCGTGACGGAGCTGGCTCCGCTGCTGGACGCGGCCGTCGAGCGGGCCGTTCCCGGCGTTTCCCAGGGCTGAGCGTCACCTCTTGCCCTTCACCCCTCCTTGCCCGACACCCCTTGCCGGTCACCCCTGCCCGTCCTTCCACTCGTCGCCCGCCCTGCCCCACCGGCCCGCACGGCCGAGCCCCCGGCGCCGAGAAGGCGGCCGGGGGCTCGGGAGTCGCGGAACCGGGAGCCACGGAAATCCCGTTTCGGAGAGTTGTGCCGTCACGTTTCAGGGAGCGGCGACGTCATGGAGTACCGGCGGCGAATCTCCGCGGCGGACCCGGGGTCAGGCGGTAACCGTTTCCGGCTGTGACGCCTTGCGCGCCCCCCGCTCACCCAGCTGCTCCGTCGGGATCTTCGCGGTCTCCCGGGCCGACAGGGCCGCGATCACCGGCGGGACGCACAGCGCCGCGGTGAAGAGGGCCACCGAGGACCAGCCGTCGCCGTCCGGGCCGGCGATCTGCGCGGCGAAGGTGACCGCGAAACCGGCCACCGCGAAGCCGATCTGGGTGCCGATCGCCATGCCGGACAGGCGGACCCGGGTGGAGAACATCTCACCGTAGAAGGAGGGCCACACGCCGTTCGCGGCGCTGTAGACCACGCCGAAGGTGGCGATGCCCAGCAGGAGGATCAGCGGGTAGGAGCCGGTGGAGATCGCCCACAGGTAGGCGAACATCATCACCGCGCTGCCGGCCGCGCCGATCAGGTACACCGGACGGCGGCCGATGCGGTCGGAGAGCGTGGCCCACGCCGGGATGGCCGCCAGCGCGACCACGTTGGCCAGCGCGCCCACCCACAGCATGGAGGTGCGGCTCATCCCGACCGAGTCGCTGGTCGCGTAGGCCAGCGCCCACACCGTGAAGATGGTGCTGACCGAGGCGACGAGCGCGCCCGCGACCACCCGCAGGACGTCCGCCCAGTGGTCGCGCATCAGTACCGCCAGCGGCAGCTTGACGACCTCACCGGTGGCCTGCTGGGCGGCGAAGGCCGGGGTCTCCTCCAGCTTGCGGCGGATGACGTAGCCGGCGACGGCGACCGCGATGCTCAGCCAGAACGGGACCCGCCAGCCCCAGGACAGCAGCTGCTTCTCGGGGAGGGCGGCGATCGGGATGAAGACGAGCGTGGCGAGGAGCTGGCCGCCCTGGGTGCCGCTGAGGGTGAAACTGGTGAAGAAGCCCCGCCGCTCCGACGGCGCGTGTTCCAGCGTCATGGAGTTGGCGCTGGCCTGCTCCCCGGCCGCGGAGATGCCCTGGAGGACGCGGCACAGCACCAGCAGGACGGGTGCGAGCGTGCCGACCTGCGCGCGGGTGGGCAGGCAGCCGATGAGGAACGTCGAGACGCCCATCAGGATGAGCGTGAAGACCATGATCTTCTTGCGGCCCACGCGGTCGCCGAAGTGGCCGAGGAAGAGCGCGCCGACCGGCCGGGCCGCGTAGGCGACACCGAAGGTGGCCAGCGACAGCAGGGTCGCGGTGGCCGGGTCGGACTCGTCGAAGAAGACCTTCGGGAAGATCAGTGCTGCCGCGCTGCCGTAGATGAAGAAGTCGTAGTACTCCAGAGCGCTGCCGATCCAGGCCGCCGTGGCGGCTTTCTTCGGCTGGCCGGGAGGTGCGGCGGGGACGGACACGGCGTGCTCCTTCGAGGGAACTCCAACGTACGTGGAGTGGGGCAAGGGGAGTAGGGCCGGTCCCCTGGGGTGCGGGGCGGCTGCGCCGGGTGCGTGCCCGGCTAATTAACCCACTGGGTAGTTAGTAGCGGATGGCTACGGATGTTGCGCTGATGTTTCTCCGCTGTCAATAGGCGGCGCCGAAGGATCTTTGACGGAGGCCCCGCGTCGTTCCACCGGGGCCGTGGGGTCCGGGTCGGCGCCGCTCGGCACCCGGGTCGGCGCTCCGGGTGAGCCCGTGGAGGCGGCGCGCCGGAGGGTCCTCTGCCGCAGGCCGGCCTGCCGTACCGGTCTGCGGCACCGGTCGGCCGGGTCGGTCCGGCGGATAGGTCCCCCGGTCAGTCCGTCGCGCGCTCCGCCGTCAGATAGGCGATCACCATGTCGCCGAGCATGGTGCGGTAGTGCTCCCGCCGGGCCGGGTCCACCAGGTCGCGGCCGAACAGGGCGCCGAACGTGTGCCGGTTGGCCACCCGGAAGAAGCAGAAGGAGCTGATCATCGCGTGCAGGTCCACGGCGTCCACCTCGGCCGTGAACAGGCCGGACTCCCGCCCGGAGGCCAGGATGCGGCCGATCACGTCGAGTGCGGGGGAGCCGATCCGTCCGAGCTTCTCGGAGGCGGCGATGTGCTCGGCCTCGTGGATGTTCTCGATGCTCACCAGGCGGATGAAGTCGGGGTGCTGCTCGTGATGGTCGAAGGTCAGCTCCGCCAGCCGGCGGATGGCCGCGACCGGGTCGAGATGCTCGACGTCGAGCTGTTGCTCGGCCTCGCGGATCACCCCGTACGCCCGTTCCAGGACGGCGGTGAAGAGCTGCTCCTTGCCGCCGAAGTAGTAGTAGATCATCCGCTTGGTGGTGCTGGTGCGGGCGGCGATGTCGTCGACCCGGGCCCCGGCGTAGCCGACCCGGGCGAATTCCAGCGTCGCCACGTCGAGGATCTCGGCCCGGGTCCGCGCGGCGTCGCGCAGGCGCCCGTTGCCGTGGGGTCGTGCCGGTTCGTCGACGCTGGTCATCCAGGTTCCTTCGGGCGGCGTGGGTGCAGTGTCGAGATTCTAGAAGCCCGCCCCTGCCCCGTGACGTGAGAGGGCTTCCCTCAAAGTCCGCCTTGGTGTTATGACTAACTCACCAGTTCGTACATTAGTCAGCCGATCAGGAGGTCCGCCGTGGCCGTCGTCTTCAAGGACTCGTATCTCGTCGGACTGATCGGCTCCGGCGTCGGTCCGTCCCTCAGCCCGGCGCTGCACGAGCGGGAGGCCGACCGGCAGGGCCTGCGGTACCTGTACCGGCTCATCGACATCGACGTGCTGGGCCTGGGGCCCGAGGCGGTGGGCGACCTGGTGCGCGCCGCCCGTGACCTCGGTTTCGACGGGCTCAACATCACGCACCCGTGCAAGCAGCTGGTCCTCCCGCACCTCGACGCGCTCGCCCCGCAGGCCGAGGCGCTCGGCGCGGTCAACACCGTGGTCTTCGAGGACGGCCGGGCCATCGGTCACAACACCGACGTCACCGGATTCGCCGCCTCCTTCGCGCGCGGTCTGCCCGACGTGCCGCTGGAGCGGGTGGTGCAGCTGGGCGCAGGCGGGGCGGGCGCCGCGGTCGCGCACGCCACCCTCACACTGGGCGCCGGCCAGGTCACCGTCGTGGACGCGCTGGCCGACCGGGCCGCGGATCTCGCCGGTTCCCTCGACCGGCACTTCGGACCCGGCCGGGCCGCGGCCGCGACGCCCGACCGGCTGGCCGATCTGCTCGCACAGGCGGACGGCGTCGTGCACGCCACTCCCACCGGCATGGCCGCCCACCCCGGCCTGCCCTTCCCGGCCGGACTGCTGCGCCCCGATCTGTGGGTCGCCGAGGTCGTCTACCGTCCGCTGGAGACCGAGCTGCTGCGCACCGCGCGCGCGGCCGGCTGCGCCACTCTGGACGGGGGCGGCATGGCCGTCTTCCAGGCCGTGGACGCCTTCCGGCTGTTCACCGGCCGCGAGCCGGACGGCGTCGGCATGCTGGCCGACTTCGCGGAGATGGCCCGTGGCGCCGAGCGCTCGGCGGGCCATGCCGTATGACGGCCGCACGCCATTGCGTACGACGGCCGCGGGCCACGCCCCGTGACAACCGGATGTCCTGCCCATGTCCCGCCCCGCGCCCCCGACGGGTCGCGGCACAGCCCTCGAAGGAGCATGACCGTGCGTACGTCGATAGCCACCGTCTCCCTCAGCGGATCCCTCACCGAGAAGCTCACGGCCGCCGCCCGGGCCGGTTTCGACGGCGTCGAGATCTTCGAGAACGACCTGCTCGCGAGTCCCCTCACCCCGGAGGAGATCCGCGCCCGCTGCGCCGACCTCGGCCTGGGCATCGATCTCTACCAGCCGATGCGGGACATCGAGGCGGTGCCGGCCGAGGAGTTCGCCCGCAACCTGCGCCGCGCCCGGCACAAGTTCCAGCTGATGGACAGGCTCGGCGCGGACACCGTCCTGGTCTGCTCCAGCGTCTCCCCGCTCGCGGCCGACGACGACGCGCTCGCCGCCGGTCAGCTGAGCGAACTGGCCGACCTGGCGCAGGACTTCGGCATCCGCGTCGCCTACGAGGCGCTCGCCTGGGGACGGCACGTCAGCACCTACGACCACGCCTGGCGCATCGTCGAGGCGGCCGCCCACCCCGCGCTCGGCACCTGCCTGGACAGCTTCCACATCCTGTCCCGCAGCTCCGATCCGAAGCACCTCGAAGGCATCGAGGACATCCCCGGCGAGAAGATCTTCTTCCTCCAGCTGGCCGACGCCCCGCTGCTCGGCATGGACGTCCTGCAGTGGAGCCGCCACCACCGCTGCTTCCCCGGTCAGGGCGGCTTCGACGTCGCGGGGCTGGTGAGACACGTCCTGCGTACCGGTTACGACGGACCGCTCTCGCTCGAGGTCTTCAACGACGTCTTCCGGCAGGCCGAGGCCGGCCCGACCGCCGTGGACGCCCGCCGCTCCCTGCTGATCCTCCAGGAGGAGGCCGACGTCCGGGCCCTGCCCGCGCCCGCCGCCCCCACCGGGGTCGCCTTCGCCGAACTGGTCACCCACGACGCCGAACCCCTCGCCGCCCTCCTCACCGCCCTCGGCTTCGCCCGCACCGCCCGCCACCGCGGCAAACCCGTCGAGCTGTGGGAGCAGGGCGAGGCCCGCGTCCTGGTCAACACCGGTCCGGCCGTCCTCCCCCGCGTTCGGCTTCGCTCGCGCGGGGGGACCCCCGTCGACGGCACCACCCTCACCGCGCTCGGCCTGGAGTCACCGGACCCCGCGGCGGCCGCCCGCCGCGCCGAGGCACTGCTCGCCCCCGTCCTGCCCCGTCGTCGCGCCGCCGAGGACGCCCCGCTCGACGCCGTCGCCGCCCCCGACGGCACGGAACTCTTCCTGTGCGCGACGAACCGGCCCGGACTGCCCAACTGGCGCGCCGACTTCGCGGCCGTACCGCACGCCCCGGCCGCCTCGGACGCCGTCCGCATCGACCACGTGGCACTCACCCAGCCCTGGCACCACTTCGACGAGGCGGTGCTCTTCCACCGCGGTGTCCTCGGCCTCGACGCCCAGGAGAGCGTCGACGTCGCCGACCCCTACGGGCTGCTGCGCAGCCGCGCCGTCACCAACACCGACGGCAGCGTCCGCCTCCCGCTCACCGTCGGCGCGGCCCCCGGGGACGACACCGCGCACGCCCGGCACATCGCGCTGGCCACCGACGACGTGGTCGCCGCGGCCCGCCGGTTCACCGAGGCCGGCGGACGCCTGCTGCCCATCCCGGCGAACTACTACGACGACCTCGCGGCCCGCTTCGAGTTCGCCGACGGCGAGCTGGACACCTACCGCGACCTCGGCATCCTCTACGACCGGGACGCGCACGGCGTCTTTCGGCACTGCTACACGCACACCGTCGGCCGGGTCTTCTTCGAACTCGTCCAGCGCGACGGCGGCTACCAGGGATACGGCGCCGCCAACGCGCCGGTGCGGCTGGCCGCCCAGCACGCCGCGCGCTGACCTACTGCCGGCTGACCGTCCTGGTCACACCGGCGACGACGGTGGTGGCCAGGATCCAACCGGTCACGATGAGGACGTACGACAGCGTCTGGTACCAGTCCCTCGGCGCGAACGCGCTCTCCTGCCCGAAGGAGATCACGGGCAGCAGCAGGTCGAGGGTGTAGAAGACCGGGTTGAATTCGGGCGCCTCACCCGCCTTGAGCGGGGGCGGGTGGTGCCCGGCGTACGTGATCGAGCCGACCGCCAGCAGGGACAGCAGCCAGACGGCCGCGCGCAGCGGACGGAAGCCGTAGCCGACGGCCGCGTCCTGGAGGTGGCCCCACACCCGGCCGTACCAGGGCAGGGTGCCGCGATGCCGGCGCTGCTTGGCCAGTTGCACCACCCGGGCCGCACGGTCGTCGCCGATGCGGCGGTAGGCGCCCGTCAACTGCTCGTAGGCGTGCGGGTCGAACGCGCCGTCGTCGCGCTCCAGCATCGGCAGCCGCCGCTCGGCGGGCTCGTGCGGGGTGAGGAAGGTGTAGGTGAGATCCAGCAGCCGGACCTGGTCGGGCAGCATCTCCGGCTCCAGCTGGAGCTGGCCCACCTCGGCGCGCCGCAGATTGAGCCGGCCCTCGATCGGCGGGCCCTCGCGCAGCCAGAGCTCCCCTATGACGCAGCTGCTGGCCCGCAGCGCGGTGCCGCCCGGATTGGACAGCGAGGAGCGCAGCAGGTCCACCCGGCCGGGGATGCGGGAGCCGCGCAGATCGATCCGGCCGTGTGCGCGCAGCCGCCGGCCCAGCAGGTTGGCCCCCACGTCGAGGGACTCCGCGTTCAGCACGTGCGCGCCGGGGTTGTTCAGTTCGGCGTCCTCCAGGTCGATCGAACCGGTGACGGAGGCGCCGTCGAGCCGGATCAGGCCCTGGGTACGCAGCCCGCGGGCGCAGAGGTCGTCGTCGATGAAGACCTGGTTGAGCTGGAGGACGGGCTCCGAGGGGTCCGCCGCGGTGACCTCCGCCCCGTCGAGGTACAAGGCACCCGAGATCTGCGCCCTGCTGAGGTGTACTCGGCCGCCGACCCGGCAGCGGGTCAGCCGCAGGCCCCCGTCGATCCGGGTGTGCGACGCGTCCAGGCCGGGCAGCTCGGAGTCGCGCAGACTGACGTAGTTGAGCTGGGCGCCCACCAGCCGCGGGGCCTCGTCGAAGCGGCAGTGGATCATGCGGATCATGCTGTCGACGACCGCGTGGCGCAGGTCGAGGAGACCGGTGACGCGTGCCCCGGCGACCTTGAGGGCGGCTATCTCCCCCGGTTCGCGGGGGCCGTTGAGGAGCAGCGCCCGCAACACGGCCGCCCGTACGCTGCGTTCGGGACCGTTCTCCTCGCCCCGCGCCCGGAAATCGACGGTCGCACCCGTGGCGAAGGCCCGCCAGAGTCGCTGTTCGGCCGGTGTCAGATCGTTGATCTCCATCAGCCGCGACTCTGGCGGGCCTCGCCGAGCGGTGTCAACCGGCTATGGCCGGATGTTCCATTCGGCGATCACGGGCCGTCCGTGCTCCGTCGACAGACGACTGACCGTGCCCGTCGCCAGCTGGAACAACCGCCCCTCGGCGGGCGGGAGTCCCAGCCGACGTGCGGTCAGGACGCGCAGGAAGTGTCCGTGGGCGACCAGCACGGCGTCACCGCCGCAGTTCTGGAGGGCCGCGTCCACCCGCGACAGCACCCGGTCGGCGCGCCGGCCGACCTCCTCGGGCGACTCGCCGGGATGACCGTCAGGGCCGGGCGGCACGCCGTCCGTCCACAGGTCCCAGGCGGGACGGGTGCGGTGTATCTCGACGGTGGTGATGCCCTCGTAGGCGCCGTAGTCCCACTCGTGCAGGGCGGGTTCGGGTACGGCCCCGGCGACGCCCGCGAGTTCGGCGGTGCGGACCGCGCGGTGCAGCGGGCTGGTCAGGGCGAGGCAGAAGGCCCGGCCGGAGAGGAGCGGAGCGAGCGACTTGGCCTGTTCCTCACCGTGTTCGGTGAGGGGCAGGTCGGTGAAGCCGGTGTGCTGTCCCGACACGCTCCACTCGGTCTCCCCGTGGCGGACCAGCAGCAGATCCCCCACGGCCGGGCCTACTTCTCCGCCGACTCGACGGCGTGGCCGCCGAACTGGTTGCGCAGCGCCGCGATCATCTTCATCTGCGGCGAGTCCTCCTGGCGGGA
Organism: Streptomyces sp. NBC_00080; assembly: GCF_045041255.1. NCBI lineage: Bacteria > Bacillati > Actinomycetota > Actinomycetes > Kitasatosporales > Streptomycetaceae > Streptomyces > Streptomyces sp. NBC_00080. Next base: position 1,837,563 of record NZ_CP108235.1, on the reverse strand, counting down.
GGCGAACCGCGCGAAGAGGGACGCCGTGATGGCGGGCAGCGGTACGGCGTTGTCGATGGCGGCCTCGACCGTCCACCGGCCCTCGCCGGAGTCCTCCGCGTAGCCGCGCAGCCTGTCGAGGTGCACGTCCTCGTCGAGGGCGTTGACGGCCAGGTCGAGCAGCCAGGACCGGATGACCGTGCCCTCCTGCCAGGACCGGAAGACCTCGCGCACGTTCTCCACGGAGTCCACCTTCTCGAGGAGCTCCCAGCCCTCGGCGTACGCCTGCATCATGGCGTACTCGATGCCGTTGTGGACCATCTTCGAGAAGTGCCCGGCGCCCACCTTGCCCGCGTGGACATAGCCGTACGGGCCCTCCGGCTTGAGCGCGTCGAAGATCGGCTGCACCTTGGCGACGTGCGCGACGTCGCCGCCGACCATCAGGGCGTAGCCGTTCTGCAGGCCCCAGACGCCGCCGGACACACCGGCGTCGACGAAGCCGATGCCCTTGGCGCCGAGCTCCTTGGCGTGCTTCTCGTCGTCCGTCCAGCGGGAGTTGCCGCCGTCGACGACCGTGTCGCCGGACTGGAGCAGGCCGCCGAGCTCGTCGATGACGGACTGGGTGGCCTCGCCGGCCGGGACCATCACCCAGACGGTGCGCGGCGCTTCGAGCTTGTCGACGAGTTCGGCGAGACCGCTGACGTCGGAGACCTCGGGGTTGCGGTCGTAGCCGATGACGGTGTGGCCGGCGCGGCGGATGCGCTCGCGCATGTTGCCGCCCATCTTGCCGAGACCGATCAGGCCCAGCTGCATCGATGTCATGTCAGTTCACTACTTCCTGAGTTCGCGGTAGGCGGCGACGAGAGCGGCGGTGGAGGGGTCGAGGCCGGGGACCTCGGCGCCCTCGGTGAGGGCGGGTTCGACACGCTTGGCGAGCACCTTGCCGAGCTCCACGCCCCACTGGTCGAAGGAGTCGATGTCCCACACGGCGCCCTGCACGAACACCTTGTGCTCGTAGAGGGCGATCAGCTGGCCGAGCACCGACGGGGTCAGCTCGGGGCTGAGGATCGTGGTGGTGGGGTGGTTGCCCTGGAAGGTGCGGTGCGCCACCTGCTCCTCCGGCACGCCCTCCGCCCGGACCTCCTCGGCGGTCTTGCCGAAGGCGAGGGCCTGCCCCTGCGCGAACAGGTTGGCCATCAACAGGTCGTGCTGCGCCTTGAGTTCGTCGCTCAGCTCGTCGAGGGGACGGGCGAAGCCGATCAGGTCGGCCGGGATCAGCTTCGTGCCCTGGTGGATCAACTGGTAGTAGGCGTGCTGCCCGTTGGTGCCCGGAGTGCCCCACACCACCGGCCCGGTCTGCCACTGCACGGGCCGGCCCTCGCGGTCCACCGACTTGCCGTTGGACTCCATGTCGAGCTGCTGGAGGTAGGCGGTGAACTTCGACAGGTAATGGCTGTAGGGCAGCACGGCGTGCGACTGCGCGTCGAAGAAGTTGCCGTACCAGATGCCCAACAGGCCGAGGATCAAAGGGGCGTTGGACTCGGCGGGCGCGGTGCGGAAGTGGTCGTCGACGATCCTGAACCCGTCGAGCAGCTCCCGGAAGCGGTTCGGGCCGATGGCGATCACCAGCGACAGGCCGATCGCCGAGTCGAAGGAGTAGCGACCGCCGACCCAGTCCCAGAACTCGAACATGTTGGCCGTGTCGATGCCGAAGTCGGCGACCTTCTCGGCGTTCGTGGACAGCGCGACGAAGTGCTTCGCGACCGCCTTCTCCTCACCGCCCAGCCCCTTCAGCAGCCAGGTGCGGGCCGAGGTGGCGTTGGTGATCGTCTCGATGGTGGTGAAGGTCTTGGAGGCGACGATGAACAGGGTCTCGGCGGGATCCAGGTCGTGGACCGCCTCATGGAGATCGGCGCCGTCGACGTTGGAGACGAACCGGAAGGTCAGCGAGCGGTCCGTGTAGGCCCGCAGTGCCTCGTACGCCATCGCGGGACCCAGGTCGGAGCCGCCGATGCCGATGTTGACGACATTGCGGATCCGGCGGCCCGTGTGACCGGTCCACTCGCCGGAGCGCACGCGCTCGGCGAAGCCGCTCATCCTGCCGAGCACGGCGTGGACCTGGGGGACGACGTCCTCGCCGTCGACCTCGACGACGGTGCCCGTGGGGGCCCGCAGCGCGGTGTGCAGGACCGCGCGGTCCTCGGTGATGTTGATCCTGTCGCCGCGGAACATGGCGTCGCGCAGCCCGAACACGTCGGTGGCGGCGGCCAGTTCACGCAGCAGAGCGAGCGTCTCGTCGGTGACCAGGTTCTTGGAGAAGTCGATGCGCAGGTCGCCGACGCGCACCACGTACCGCTCCGCGCGCTCCGGGTCCGCCGCGAACAGCTCCCGCAGGTCCGTCTGCCACCGGGCACGGTGGTCCTTCAGCGCGGTCCACTCGGGCCGCTGGTCGAGCCGGGGGGTGTCAGACATGGGAGGGGGTCTCCTTGGTGCCCTCGCCGCGCAGGGCGACGGCGTACATCTCGTCCGCGTCGAGGCGCCTGAGCTCCTCGGCGATGAGTTCTGAGGTGGCGCGGACCTTCAGCGCCAGGGTGCGCGAGGGCTGGCCGGGCAGCGTGAGCGTGGCGAGCGGGCCCTCGGGGCGGTCGATGACGATCTCGCCCTTCTCGGTGCCGAGCCGGACGGCCGTGACGACCGGGCCCGCGGTGACGACCCGGTCGGCCACGACGTTCAGCCGGGCCTCCAGCCAGCGCGCGAGCAGCTCGGCGCTGGGGTTGTCGGCCTCGCTCTCGACGGCCGCCGAGATGATCGGCACCTGGGCCTGGTCCAGGGCCGCCGCGAGCATCGAGCGCCACGGGGTGAGCCGGGTCCAGGCGAGGTCGGTGTCGCCGGGCGCGTACGACTTCACGCGCGCCTCCAGGGCCGTCAGCGGCCGCTCGACGGCGTACATGTCGGTGATCCTGCGCTGTGCGAGCGCGCCCAGCGGGTCCCTGGCGGGGTTCATCGGCGCGTCCACCGGCCACCACACGACCACCGGCGCGTCCGGCAGCAGCAGCGGCAGGACGACGGAGTCGGCGTGGTCGGACACCTCGCCGTACGTCCGCAGGATGACCGTCTCGCCGGTGCCCGCGTCGGCGCCCACCCGTACCTCGGCGTCGAGACGGGCGTTGGTGCGGTCGCGCGGGCTGCGGGCGTGCCGCTTGATGACGACCAGGGTGCGCGAGGGATGCTCGTGCGAGGCCTCCTCGGCCGCCTTGATCGAGTCGTAGGCGTTCTCCTCGTCCGTGACGATGACCATCGTCAGGACCATGCCCACGGCCGGTGTGCCGATGGCGCGGCGACCCCGCACCAACGCCTTGTTGATCTTGCTTGCCGTGGTGTCGGTCAGGTCGATCTTCATGGCCTGCGCCAGCTCCGTCCGTCTCGTGCGAGCATCTCGTCGGCTTCCTCGGGTCCCCAGCTTCCCGAGGCGTACTGCGCGGGCTTGCCGTGCCGTGCCCAGTACTCCTCGATCGGGTCGAGGATCTTCCAGGACTCTTCCACTTCCTGGTGGCGCGGGAACAGGTTGGCATCGCCGAGCAGCACGTCCAGGATGAGCCGCTCGTACGCCTCCGGGCTGGACTCGGTGAAGGACTCGCCGTAGGCGAAGTCCATCGTGACGTCCCGGATCTCCATCGAGGTGCCCGGCACCTTGGAGCCGAAGCGGACCGTGATGCCCTCGTCCGGCTGGACGCGGATCACGATGGCGTTCTGGCCGAGCTCCTCGGTGGCGGTGGAGTCGAAGGGGGAGTGGGGAGCGCGCTGGAAGACGACCGCGATCTCGGTGACCCGTCGGCCCAGGCGCTTGCCGGTCCGCAGGTAGAACGGCACGCCCGCCCAGCGGCGGTTGTCGACGTTCAGCTTCACGGCGGCGTACGTGTCCGTCGTGGAGGACGGGTCGATGCCGTCCTCCTCCAGGTAGCCGAGCACCTTCGCGCCGCCCTGCCAGGCGCCCGCGTACTGCCCCCGCACGGTGTGCCTGCCCAGCTCCTCGGGCAGCTTCACCGCCCTGAGCACCTTGAGCTTCTCGGTGAGCAGCGCGTTCGCGTCGAAGGCGGCGGGCTCCTCCATGGCCGTCAGGGCCATCAGTTGGAGCAGGTGGTTCTGGATGACGTCACGGGCGGCGCCGATGCCGTCGTAGTAGCCGGCCCGGCCGCCGATGCCGATGTCCTCGGCCATCGTGATCTGCACATGGTCGACGTACGACCGGTTCCAGATCGGTTCGAACATGGTGTTGGCGAAGCGCAGCGCCAGGATGTTCTGGACGGTCTCCTTGCCGAGGTAGTGGTCGATGCGGAAGACCTGGTCCGGCTCGAACACGTCGTGCACGACCGCGTTCAGTTCCTGCGCGCTGGCGAGGTCGTGCCCGAAGGGCTTCTCGATGACGGCCCGCCGCCAGGACCCCTCCGGCCCCTTCGCCAGCCCGTGCTTCTTGAGCTGCTCGACCACCTTGGGGAAGAACTTCGGCGGTACGGAGAGGTAGAAGGCGAAGTTGCCGCCCGTGCCGCGGGAGGAGTCCAGCTCCTCGACGGCGTCCCGCAGCTGCTTGAACGCCGTGTCGTCGTCGAAGTCGCCGGGGACGAACCGCATGCCCTCGGCGAGCTGCTGCCAGACCTCCTCGCGGAACGGCGTCCGGGAGTGCTCGCGCACCGCGTCATGGACGACCTGCGCGAAGTCCTGGTCCTCCCAGTCGCGGCGGGCGAAGCCGACGAGCGAGAAGCCCGGCGGGAGCAGACCGCGGTTGGCGAGGTCGTAGACCGCCGGCATCAGCTTCTTGCGCGACAGGTCGCCGGTCACGCCGAAGATGACGAGGCCGGAGGGGCCCGCGATACGCGGCAGGCGCCGGTCGCGGGCGTCCCGCAGGGGGTTCTCCCAGGCCGCGTCGAGACTGCTGGTGCTCATTCCGCGTCAACTCCCTTGCTCATCAGCGACTTCGTGACCGCGTCCAGAAGGTCCTGCCACGCCACCGCGAACTTGGCGACACCCTCGTCCTCCAACCGGGTGACGACCTCGTCGTAGGAGATGCCGAGTGCCTCGACGGCGGCGAGGTCGGCACGCGCCTGGGCGTAGCCGCCGGTGACCGTGTCACCGGTGATGTCGCCGTGGTCGGCGGTGGCGTTCAGCGTGGCCTCGGGCATGGTGTTGACCGTGCCCGGTGCGACCAGATCGTCCACGTACAGCGTGTCCTTGTATGCAGGATCCTTCACACCGGTGGATGCCCACAGCGGACGCTGCTTGTTCGCCCCGGCGCCGCCGAGCGGGGTCCAGCGGTCGCCCGCGAAGACCTCCTCGTACGCCGCGTAGGCCAGCCGCGCGTTGGCGAGGGCCGCCCTTCCCTTCAGCGCGAGGGCCGCGTCGGTGCCGAGCACGGTCAGCCGCTTGTCGATCTCGGCGTCGACACGGGAGACGAAGAAGGAGGCCACCGAGTGGATCGTGGACAGGTCCAGGCCCTTGGCGGCGGCCTTCTCCAGGCCCGCCAGATAGGCGTCGATGACCTCGCGGTAGCGCTCCAGCGAGAAGATCAGCGTGACGTTGACGCTGATGCCGAGGCCGATGACCTCGGTGATCGCCGGGAGACCGGCCCGGGTCGCCGGGATCTTGATCATGACGTTGGGGCGGTCGACGAGCCAGGCGAGCTGCTTGGCCTCGGCGATGGTGGCGGCGGTCTGATGGGCCAGACGGGGGTCGACCTCGATGGAGACCCGGCCGTCACGGCCACCCGTCGCCGTGTATACAGAATGCAGGATATCGGCTGCGGACCGCACGTCGGCGGTCGTCATCATCCGTACGGCCTCGTCCACCGTGACGTCCCGCACCGCCAGGTCGGCGAGCTGCTCCTCGTACCCTTCGCCCGAGCCGATCGCGGCCTGGAAGATGGACGGGTTGGTGGTGACGCCGACGACGTTCTTCGTCTCGACGAGTTCGGCGAGGTTGCCGGAGGCGATCCGCCTGCGCGACAGGTCGTCCAGCCAGATGGAGACGCCCTCGTTCGACAGGCGGTCCAGTGCTCCCGCGGTCGCGGTTGCTTCGGTCACTTCGATCATCTTCTTTCCGGCGGTCGGATCAACCACGCGCTGCGGCAAGGGATTCCCTGGCCGCGGCGGCGACGTTCTCGGCGGTGAAGCCGTATGCGGCGAACAGGGTCTGGGCGTCGGCGGAGGCGCCGAAGTGTTCGAGGGAGACGATGCGTCCGGCGTCCCCCACGAACCGGTACCAGGTGAGGCCGATGCCCGCCTCGACCGCGACGCGGGCCTTGACCGACGGCGGCAGGACGCGGTCGCGGTACTCACGCGGCTGCTCCTCGAACCACTCCACGGACGGCATCGACACCACCCGGACGCCGATGCCCTCGGCCTCCAGCGCCGCGCGCGCGGCGACGGCCAGCTGCACCTCGGAGCCGGTGGCGATCAGGACGACCTCGGGGGTCGCGGTCGAGGAATCCACCAGGACGTAACCGCCCCTCGCCGCGTCCGGGTCCGGCGCGTACGTCGGCACGCCCTGACGGGTGAGGACCAGACCGTGCGGGGCCGGCCGGGTGGCGTGCCGCTTCAGGATCTCGGCCCAGGCGATCGCCGTCTCGTTGGCGTCGGCCGGGCGGACGACGTTCAGGCCCGGGATGGCGCGCAGCGCGGCCAGGTGCTCGACCGGCTGGTGGGTGGGGCCGTCCTCGCCGAGACCGACGGAGTCGTGCGTCCACACGTAGGTCACCGGCAGCTGCATGAGCGCCGACATCCGGACGGCGTTGCGCATGTAGTCGGAGAACACCAGGAAGGTGCCGCCGTAGATGCGGGTGTTGCCGTGCAGCGCGATGCCGTTCATCTCCGCGGCCATCGAGAACTCACGGATACCGAAGTGGACCGTGCGGCCGTACGGGCTCGCCTCGGGCAACGGGTTGCCCACGGGGAGGAAGGAGGAGGTCTTGTCGATGGTGGTGTTGTTGGAACCGGCCAGGTCGGCGGAGCCGCCCCACAGCTCGGGCAGGACCGCCCCGAGCGACTGGAGCACCTTGCCGGAGGCGGCACGGGTGGCGACCGGCTGGCCGGGCTCGAACACCGGCAGCGCGTCCTCCCAGCCCTCGGGCAGCTGACCGGCGAGCACCCGGTCGAACAGCTGGGCGCGCCCGGGGTCGGCGCCGCGCCACTTCTCCAGCTGCTTGTCCCAGGCCGCGTGGGCCTCGGCGCCCCGGTCGAGGGCGGCCCGGGTGTGCGCGAGGACCTCGTCGGAGACCTCGAAGCTCTGCTCCGGGTCGAAACCGAGGAGACGCTTGGTGGCGGCGATCTCCTCCGCGCCGAGGGCCGAGCCGTGGGAGGCCTCGGTGTTCCGGGCGTTCGGCGCGGGCCAGGCGATGATCGTGCGAAGCGAGATGATCGAGGGGCGCCCGGTCTCGGCCTGCGCGCTCTTCAGGGCCGCGTACAGGGCGGGGACGTCGACGTCGCCGTCCTCGGTCGGCTCCACGCGCTGGGTGTGCCAGCCGTAGGCCTCGTACCGCTTCAGCACGTCCTCGGAGAAGGCGGTGGCGGTGTCGCCCTCGATGGAGATGTGGTTGTCGTCGTAGACGAAGACGAGGTTGCCGAGCTTCTGGTGGCCGGCGAGCGAGGAGGCCTCGGCGGAGACGCCCTCCTCCAGGTCGCCGTCGGAGACGATGCCCCAGACGGTGTGGTCGAACGGCGACTCGCCCTGCGGGGCGTCGGGGTCGAACAGGCCGCGCTCGTAGCGGGCGGCCATCGCCATGCCGACGGCGTTGGCGACGCCCTGGCCGAGCGGTCCGGTGGTGGTCTCGACACCGGCGGTGTGCCCGTACTCGGGATGGCCGGGCGTCTTCGAGCCGTGCGTACGGAAGCTCTTGAGGTCCGCCAGCTCCAGCTCGTAGCCGGAGAGGAAGAGCTGGGTGTAGAGGGTCAGCGAGGTGTGGCCGGGGGACAGGACGAAGCGGTCACGGCCCGTCCACTCGGGGTCCGCCGGGTCGTGTCGCATCACCTTCTGAAAGATCGTGTACGCGACCGGCGCCAGGCTCATGGCCGTTCCGGGGTGTCCGTTGCCCACCTGCTGCACGGCATCCGCCGCCAGAAGGCGTGCGGTGTCGACGGCACGCCGGTCAAGTTCGGTCCACTCGAAGTTGTTCGGTGTCTGCGTGCTCATCTTCAAGAAATCCTCGATAGGAGCGGGTCGTCTGCTCTGTTGTGTTCAAACCTAAAAGTCTGACTTTTACGAAGGAAGGTCTCCCTGTGTCAGCCTGTGGTGAAAGTGGGACACCCGTCGGCGACACATGAGCGCCACGGGTCGGCAACTGGGCGGCACGAGAAGGACATGGTGGACACAAGTACCCAAGACGGCGCCGGTGAGGGCATCAGAACCTTCCCCTTTCCCGTCGAACTCAGCGTCGGCGGCGTCGGCATGCAGGTGGGCCCCATGGGCACCGGTCGCACCTGGCACACCGACGCCCCGCTGGACCGTGTGCACCGCATCGACTTCCACGTGGTGATGCTCTTCGACGACGGTCCGGTCCGCCACATGATCGACTTCGCCGAGCATGAGGCGGCGGCCGGCGACGTGCTGTGGATCCGCCCGGGCCAGGTCCACCGCTTCTCGAAGTCGAGCGGGTACCGCGGAACGGTCCTGACCATGCAGCCCGGTTTCCTGCCGCGTGCCACCGTCGAGGCCACCGGCCTGTACCGCTACGATCTGCCGCCGCTGCTGCACCCGGACGAGCGGCAGCTCGCGGGCCTGCGCGCGGCGCTGACGTATCTGCGCGGGGAGTACGACGACGGCGGAGCCGACGGAACGCTGCCCCTGAGTCTGCACACGGCGGTGCTGCGGCACTCCCTCACCGCGTTCCTGCTGCGGCTGGCGCACCTCGCGGCGAGCAGCGCGGAGGCGGCGCGCAGCCTGGCCGACACCACGTTCACGCTCTTCCGGGACGCCGTGGAGCGGGACTTCGCCACCAACCACAGCGTCAGCGCCTACGCCGACGCGCTCGGTTACTCCCGCCGTACCCTCGTGCGCGCGGTCCGCGCCGCCACCGGCGAGACACCCAAGGGCTTCATCGACAAGCGGGTCGTCCTGGAGGCGAAGCGACTCCTGGCCCACACGGACCTGCCGATCGGCCGGGTCGGCGCGGCGGTGGGCTTCCCCGACCCGGCGAACTTCTCCAAGTTCTTCCAACTGCACACGGGAAACACCCCGGTGGCCTTTCGCGCGGAACTGCGCTGAGGCGACCGGGGTGTGTTTCGGCCGGGGTGTGGTTCGGCCGAGGGTGTCAGACCCGGGCGGTGCCCTTCCCGAAGTAGTGGCCCTCGTCCAGGTCCGCGAGGAGACCGGACTGTTCGGGCTGCCAGTCCAGCAGTTTGCGGGTCAGGGCGCTGGACGCGGGGATGTCCCGGCCGACGAGCCCGCCGAGCCAGCCGAAGTGGGCACCCGCCTCGGCGGCCGGGACCGCGACGACGGGCAGGTCCAGGTGGCGGCCGATGGCGGCGGCGATGTCGCGGAACGGCACGCCCTCGTCGTCGACGCCGTGCAGGCGACTGCCCGCCGGGGCGGACTCCAGGGCCAGCCGGTAGAGCCGGGCCGCGTCGAGCCGGTGCACGGCGGGCCAGCGGTTGGCGCCGTCGCCGACGTACGCCGAGACGCCTCGTTCGCGGGCGAGGTCGATCAGCCGCGGCACGAAACCGTGGTCGCCGACGCCGTGCACCGAGGGCGCGAGACGGACCGCGCCGACCCGCACTCCGCGCTCGGCGAACGCCAGGGCCGCCGCCTCGTTGGGCATCCGCGCCGCCGCGGGTGAGTCGTCGACGAACCCGTCGTCCTCGGTGCCCACCCGGCCCGGCGGCAGGCCCGCGGTGCCGGAGGTCACGACGAAGGGCCGGCCGGAGTCCGCGAGCTCCTCGCCCAGCGCCTCGATGGCCCGCCGTTCCGTGCGGGCGGAGGCCTCGAAGTTCGCGAAGTCGTGCTGGAAGGCCAGGTGGATCACTCCGTCGGCGGTGGCCGCTCCGCTCCGCAGGCCGTCGGGATCGGTGAGGTCACCGCGGTACACCTCGGCCCCGGCGGAGGTGAGGAACGCGGCGCCCGCGTCCGAGCGGGCGACACCCACGACCCGGTGCCCGGCGCCGACCAGTTCCCGGACGACGGCGGAACCGATGAAACCGGTCGCGCCGGTGATGAAAACGCGCACAGTGCACTCCTCGATGGATGCCGGCAAGGGGTTTCAGCAAGGCCGCCGGGCCGGGGCCGGGCGACGGCTCCATCGTCCGCAGGGGGAGCCGTCCGGGTCCAAGGCCTGTTTCGCATCGCGTCATACGTTTCAGGCATCACCACAGGTCAGAGGGTGCGGCTACGCTGCCGACCGATGCACGGGCGGATATCCTTGCCGCATGCCCGACCGCGCCCCCGACCCGAACCCCCACCCCGTCCCCGCCCCGGTGACCGACCTCGACCTGCGACTGGTGCGCTACTTCACCGTCGTCGCCGAGCAGGGGCACTTCGGTCGCGCCGCCCAGGCCCTGCACCTCACCCAGCCGTCCCTGAGCCGCCAAGTGCAGCGCCTGGAGCAGCAGTTGGGCGTACGCCTGCTGGACCGCACGTCACGGGGCACGCGGCTGACGGAGGCGGGGGAGGTGTTCCTGCCGCGCGCCAGGGCGCTGCTGGGATCGGCCGCCGAGGCCGCCGCCCGGGCCCGCGCCGCCGCCGAGCCCAGCCGGATCGTCGTCGGTTACCTCACGGCGATCATCGTCACGCCGGCCGTACGCGAACTGCGCCGCAGGCACCCGGACGCCGACGTCCGCACCCTGCACCTGAACTGGAACGAGTCGCGCCAGGCCCTGCTGGAGCGCCGGGTGGACGCCCTGGTCGCCCGGCTGCCGTTCCCGACGGACGGGCTGCACGTCACCGTCCTCTACGACGAACCCCGCGTGCTGGTCGTCCCCCTCGACCATCGGCTGGCCGGCAAGGAGTCCGTCACCGTCGACGACCTGGCCGGCGAACCCATGCCCCGGGTGCGGGACTCCGACCACGCCTGGAGCCGGTTCTGGCGTCTCGAACCGCGCCCCGACGGACTCCCGGTGCCGGACGGGCCGTATGTGGACGAGGTCGAGGACAAGTTCGAACTCGTCGCGGCCGGACAGTCGGTGCTGGTCACGGCGGCCGCCCCCGGATTCGCCCTGCGTCCCGACCTCACGAGTGTGCCCCTCCTCGGCGTCGAGCCGAGCCATGTCGTCCTGGCGACCCGCGCCGACGACCGCGGCCGCCTGGTGACCGCCTTCCGCAAGGCCGCCCGGACCCACCTCACGGGCGGCTTCGTGCCACGCGAGCAGGCCGGCCGCTGAACGTCTCGCAAGCACCCCGCGCTCGGCGCACGCGCGGCGCCGGGAGCCGACCCGCAGGCACAGGTCGGCCGCCCGGCGCCGCGCGGCCGTCGGTCAGTGGCCGAAGGTCAGCCAGTTGACGTTCACGAAGTCCGCCGGCTGGCCGCTGGTGAAGGTCAGATAGACGTCGTGGGTGCCGGTGACGGAGCTGATGTTCGCCGGGACCGTCCGCCACGACTGCCAGCCGCCGGTGTTGGCCACCGCGAAGCTGCCGACGGGCGTGGCGGTACGGCTGTCGAGGCGCACCTCGACCAGCCCGCTGACCCCGCCGGCCGCACCGCTCGCGACCCGGGCGCTGAACTGGGTCGCCGCCGAGGAACCGAAGGTGACGCCCTTGTAGAGCGCGTAGTCGCCGTTCGCGAGGGAGCCGATGTCCTGGCCGCCGCCCGTGTCCGTGGTCGTCTCGGTGACCGTGCCGGAGTGGCTGTCGTACGACTCGGCCTGGATCGTGCCGTAGGCGTCACGGCTGCCGGACGGCGGGGGCGTGGTACCGCTCCCACCGCCCGCGGCCTGGAGTACCTGCACGTAGTCCACGACCATCGGGTGGCCCGGCACGGTGTCGCCGTCCAGACCGCCGCCGAAGGCGTCCGGGAAGCCGCCGCCCATCGCGACGTTCAGGATCACGAAGTAGCCGTGGTTCGTGGCGTTGGTCCACGTCGTCGCGTCGACCTGGTTCGCCGTGACGGTGTGGTAGTTGACGCCGTCGACGTAGAACCGGATCGCCTCGGGGCTCACCGAGCGGTCCCACTCCATGCTGTAGGTGTGGAAGCCGGACTGGCAGGTGGTGTTCGGACACGCGACGGAGTTGCCGATGCCGGTGGTCTCGTTGCACGGGCCGCCCGGGTTGGTGCCGCAGTGCATCGTGGACCAGACCTTGTTCAGGCCCTGGACGTTCTCCATGATGTCCAGCTCGCCGACGCCCGGCCAGTTCTGGTAGTTGCCGCGGTAGGGCGAGCCGAGCGCCCAGAATGCGGGCCAGTAGCCCTCGGCGGCGGTGCCGGTCACGTTCGGCATCTGGATGCGGGCCTCCACCCGCAGCTTGCCGCCGGACGGGGGCTGGAAGTCGGTGCGGTTGGTCTCGATGCGTCCCGAGGTCCAGCGGCCGGCGGAGTCGCGCAGCGGGGTGATGCGCAGGTTGCCGTTGCCGTCCAGCGACACGTTGCCGGTGCTGTTGGTCATCGTCTCGACCTCGCCGGTGCCCCAGTTGGCAGGCCCGCCCGGATACGAGGTCCCGGTGCTGTACTGCCAGTTGGAGGTGTTCACCCCGGTGCCCGCGGCGCCGGTGAAGTCGTCGAGGAAGACCTGCGTCCAGCCGGACGGGGGCGTGGGCGCGGAGGCGTTCGCGGGCAGGGTGACGGCCGCCGCCGCGGCGGCCGCCAAACCGAGGGTACTGAGCACGGCGACGAGCGCGCGTCGCCGTCTGGGTATGCCGGAGGTTGCACTCATGGGGGGGTGCCTCTCGGGTACGGAGTGATGGGCGCGGGTGATTTCGAGAGTGCTTGAGAGCGCTCTCAAAGTGGGCCCAATGTGCTCTCCGTCCCGGAGGCCGTCAAGACTTAAAGCAAGGAAAGTCCTTTCGTCGCAAGGAAGTTCACGGGTTGAACCACGCAAACGTGCTAAAGCGCGCTGCCCGCGGTCCAGTCCGCCCAGGAGAGGTTCCAGCCGTTGAGCCCGTTGGCCGCCTCGACGGTCCTCTCGCCCGAGTTCTTGACGATCACCACATCGCCGAGCATCGAACTCGCGTAGAACTCGTAGCCCGCGACGGAGCTGTCGTTCGCGCCCTTGGCGTCGTGCAGGCCGACGCAGCCGTGGCTGGTGTTCTGAGTGCCGAATATCGAGGTCGAGGCCCAGTAGTTGCCGTGGATGAAGGTGCCGGAGGTGGTCAGTCGCTGGGCGTGCGGGACGTCGGAGATGTCGTACTCGTCGCCGAGGCCGACCGTGGAGGACTCCATCCGGGTCTGCTTGAAGCGCTCGCTGATCACCATGATCCCGGACCAGGTCGTGTGGTCGGAGTCGCCGCCGGAGACGGGATAGGTGGCCAGGGTCGCGCCGTCCCGCTCGACCGTCATCTTCTTGCTGGACAGGTCCACGGTGCTGATCTGTGCGCGGCCGATGTGGAACGTGACGTCCTTCGACTGCATACCGTACACACCATTCGATCCCTCGACGTCCTTCAACCGCAGACCGAGGGTGATCGTCGTCCCGGCCGCCCAGTACGTCTTCGGCCGGAAGTCCAGCCGGGTGGCGCTGAACCAGTGCCCGACGATCTCCACGGCCGGCTCGGCGGTCACCGTGATCGCCTTCTCCACGGCGGCCTTGTCGGTCACGGCGTGCGAGAAGTTGATCGAGACCGGCATGCCCACGCCGGAGGTGGAGTTCGCCTCGGGGGTGAAGTAGCCGACGAAGGTCTCGCCCGGGGACTTGGTGGTGAAGGTGGCGGTCTGCGCGGCGGCGCCCCCCGCCTGCGCGGTGACCGTGTACTTCGTTCCGGAGTACGGGTGGGCCGTGGACGTCCACGTGGTCCCGGCCTCGTCCAGGGAGCCCGCGAGCGTCGAGCCGTCGTTGCCCGTCACCGTCACGGAGGCGAGCGTGCCGTCGGTCACGGTGACCTCGACGGGGCTGGTGAAGGCCGCCTTCCTGGTGCCGTCGGCCGGGGTGACCGAGATCACCGGCTGCTTGACGGCCGGCGAGGCCTTCGTGGACACGGAACCCGAGGTCCCGGTCCCGCTCGTGTTCTCCGAGGCGTCCGCCGATCCGGAGCTGCATCCGGTCAGCGCGACGGCCGGGACGGCCCCGAGCACGCCCAGGATCCCGCGCCGGGACCAGCCCTCCGGCTGCTGTTCGGACCGGTTCGATATGTGCGAGACGCCCACGGCACGCCTTCCTGAGTTGTCCACCTTTGCGCGTGCATCCTGCGCCTCCCAGATGGGGCGATCCTTTGAATCACCGGGTCGCAACCTGAGATTCCTGTGAGGACGGCCTGAGAGACGCCGGCGCCCGCCGGGGTGACACTCCACGGAGTCGTCCGGCAGGGCCGGGCCCCGACCCTGCGCCGACTGTCCTGATCGCCCGGGGGGTGAGCGAAGGCGCGAGGGCTCGTTCGCGCGGGGGAGGGACCGGTGCGGCTCACCGGGTTTCGTGGGCGCGGAGCGGACCGCGGCCGGTGTTCCGTCCGCGGGGTGCGGCGGCTCAGCCGGGCCGGCCGTCGGGCTGCCAGCCGAGGGCCCGGGAGATCCCGCGTGCCGCGAGACGTACGGCCGGTGCCAGCACCGGTACCTGCGCGTCGGCGTGCGGGACGACGACCGACACGGCGGCCGCCACCGCACCGCCCGGTCCGCGCACCGGGGCGGCCACCGACAGGGCGTCGTCGGTGACCTGACGGCTGCTCACCGCGACCCCTGCCCGCCGGACTTCGGCCAGTACCCGGCGCAACCGCGCCGGATCGGTGATGGTGTGGGCGGTGTAGGAGGCCAACGGCCCCGCGCAGTAATCCTCTTGGAGCGCGAAGTCGCTGTGCGCCAGCAGCGCGAGCCCCACGCCGGTCACGTGCAGCGGCCAGCGGGCGCCCACCCGGATGTGCACCCCGACCGCCGAACGCCCCGACAGCCACTCGGTGTAGACGACCTCGGACCCGTCCCGCACCGCCAACTGCACGTTCTCGTGCGTGGCTTCGTACAGGTCCTCCAGGAAGGGCAGCGCGACCTGCCGCAGCGCCAGGCCGCGCGGGGCCAGCGCCGCGACCTCCCAGAGCCGCAGCCCCACGTGGTACACGCCGGACGGGTCCCGCTCCAGGGCGCCCCACTCGGTCAGGGCGCTCACCAGCCGGTGCGCGGTGGTGAGGGTCAGGCCGGCGCGGCGGCTGATGTCGGTCAGGGACAGGGCGGGGTGCGTGTGGTCGAACGCGGCGAGCACGGCCAGCAGTCGGCCGGGCGCGGAGCGGGCGGTCACGGCGGGAGTGCCCTGGTGCATCGGGTCCTCCTCACGGCATCAGGCGAGTCCGTCCTGGGCGATCCGCCGCAGCAGGGTGTGCAGCGTCTCACGGTCGGCCGGGTCGAGCGGGTCCAGCAGTTCGTTCGTCACCCGCAGGCCCGCCTCGTCGGTGCCGCGCAGGAACGCGCGGCCGTCCCGCGTGAGGGCGACGATCCGGCTGCGGCGGTCGTCCGGTGCCGGGCGGCGCTCGGCGAAGCCCAGCTTCTCCAGATCGTCGACCAGGCCGACGATCGCGCTGGGGTCGTAGCCGAGCCGGGCGCTCAGCTCCCGCTGGAGGGCGCCCTCGGAGGTGGCGAGGAAGCGCAGCACCGCGTAGTGGCGCAGCCGCACCCCCGACTCCTGGAGGAACGCGTTGAACAACTGGCCCGAGCGCAGTCCCAGGCGGTACAGCAGGTAACCCGTGTCCGCGTGCAGCCCCCGCATCCACGGCTCGTCCGCGTCGATCGGGGCGGCGTTGCTTGCGTTGTCCTGGCGGGCGATGGCGGGCTCCCTGGGCTCGGTCCCCTTCCGGGGTGGTTCTCGGTACGGATTCCAGCATGACGCACCCGTAGGACTACAACAACTATTGACGTCAACAATTATTGCTCTTAGCTTCGATCTCGTAGTCAGCGCCCGGCGCCGCACTGTGCGCACCCCATGTGAAGGGACACTGTCGTGCCCAGCATCGATCTCACCGGCAAGGTCGCCGTCGTCACCGGCAGCGGCCGGGGCCTCGGCCTCGCCTACGCCCATGCCCTGGCCGCCCGCGGAGCGTCCGTGGTCGTCAACGACGTCGACGAGGCCGTGGCCGAGCAGGCCGTGAAGTCCCTCGTCGCGGCCGGTGGCAGGGCGGTCGCCGAGGTGGTCCCGGTCGGTACGACCGAGGCCGCCGACCGGCTGGTGAACCGCGCCGTGCAGGAGTTCGGCCGGCTCGACGTCCTGGTCACCAACGCGGGCATCCTGCGCGACAAGGTGCTGTGGAAGATGACCGACGACGACTTCGACGCCGTGATCTCCACCCACCTCAAGGGCACCTTCACCTGCGCCCGTGCCGCCGCCGTACGGATGCGCGAGCAGGGCGAGGGCGGCACGCTGATCCTCGTCGGCTCCCCGGCCGGCCAGCGGGGCAACTTCGGCCAGACGAACTACGCGGCCGCCAAGGCGGGCATCGCCGCCTTCGCCCGCACCTGGTCCATGGAGCTGGGCCGCGCGGGCATCACCGTGAACGCGATCGTCCCGGTCGCCGCGACCGCGATGACCGAGACGATCCCCGCCTTCGCCCCGTACATCGAGGCCGTGAAGAACGGCGAGCCGTTCCCGGACTTCCTGCGCAAGGGCGAGGGCTTCGGCACCCCCGAGGACTGCGCGGCGCTGGTGCCCTTCCTGGCCTCCGAGGCCGCCCGGGGCATCACCGGCCAGGCCATCGGCATCGGCGGCGACAAGGTGGCACTCTGGTCGCATCCGCAGGAGATCCGCGCGGCCTACGCCGACGGCGGCTGGACGCCGGAGAGCCTGGCCGACGTCTTCCCCACCTCGGTCGGTGCCGAGCTCCAGACGGTCGGCATCCCGGCCCCCACGTTCCCGGAGGCGTGATGAGCCCCTCCACGAGCCCCGCCGCCCCGCCCGCCATGAACGTCGACGAACTGGTCGCGATCGACGTCCACACCCACGCCGAGGTGTCGTCCAAGGGCCACTCCTCGCTGGACGACGACCTGCACGACGCCTCCTCCGCCTACTTCAAGGTCGAGGGCAAGCGGAAGCCCACCCTGGAGGAGACGGCCCGCCACTACCGTGAGCGGAAGATGGCCGCCGTGATCTTCACGGTGGACGCCGAGTCCGCGACCGGCACGGCGCCGGTCCCGAACGAGGAGGTCGCCGAGGCCGCGGCCGCCAACGCCGACGTCCTCATCCCCTTCGCCTCCATCGACCCCTTCCGGGGGAGGGCGGGCGTGAAGCAGGCCCGGCGCCTGGTCGAGGAGTACGGGGTCAAGGGCTTCAAATTCCACCCCAGCATCCAGGGCTTCTTCCCCAACGACCGTTCGGTGGCGTACGACCTGTACGAGGTGATCGAGGAGACGGGGACCATCGCCCTGTTCCACACCGGTCAGACGGGCATCGGCGCCGGAGTCCCGGGCGGCGGCGGGATCAGGCTCAAGTACTCCAACCCACTGCACGTGGACGACGTGGCGGCCGACTTCCCGCACCTCAAGATCATCCTGGCGCATCCGTCCTTTCCCTGGCAGGACGAGGCCCTCGCCGTCGCCACCCACAAGCCGGGCGTGCACATCGACCTGTCCGGCTGGTCGCCGAAGTACTTCCCGCCGCAGCTCGTGCAGTACGCCAACACGCTGCTGAAGGACAAGGTCCTCTTCGGCTCCGACTTCCCCGTCCTCACCCCCGACCGCTGGCTCGCCGACTTCGACAAGCTGACGATCAAGGACGAGGTGAAGCCGAAGATCCTCAAGGAGAACGCCGCCCGTCTGCTCGGGCTGACCACACCGTAAGGGGCGTGGAAGATGCGCAACGAGGGACTCGGGTCGTGGCCCGCACGCCGGGCCCGCAAGACCCCGCACCGCACCGCGCTGGTCCACGGTGAGCAGTCGACGGACTATCGCACACTGTATACACGCACCACGCGCCTGGCCCACGCCCTGCGCGCCCGGGGTGTGCGGCGCGGCGACCGCATCGCCTACCTCGGCCCCAACCACCCCTCCTACCTGGAGACGCTGTTCGCCGCCGGCACCCTCGGCGCGGTGTTCGTCCCCCTCAACACCCGCCTCGCCGGACCCGAGATCGCCTACCAGCTCGCCGACTCCGGCGCGAAGGCGCTCGTCTACGGTCCCTCGCACGCCGGCCTGGTCGCCGGCCTGCCGGGGAACACGGACGTCCGGACGTACCTCGAGGTCGGCGCCGAGTACGAGAGCGAGCTCGCCGCCGCCTCCGACGAGCCGATCGACACGCCGGTCGCCCCCGACGACACCTGCATCATCATGTACACCTCGGGCACGACCGGCCGCCCCAAGGGCGCCATGCTCACGCACGGCAACCTCACCTGGAACGCGGTCAACGTCCTCGTCGACACCGATCTGACCGCCGACGAACGCGCCCTGGTCTCCGCGCCGTTGTTCCACACGGCCGGCCTGAACATGCTGACCCTGCCGGTGCTCCTCAAGGGTGGCTGCTGCGTCCTGGTCGAGGCCTTCGACCCGGAGGCCACCTTCGGCCTGATCGAGCGGCACCGGATCACTTTCATGTTCGGGGTGCCGACGATGTTCGAGCAGATCGCCCGGCACCCGCGCTGGGCGGACGCGGATCTGTCCAGTCTGCGGATCCTGACCTGCGGCGGCTCCCCGGTGTCGACGCCGCTGATCGCCGCCTACCAGGAACGCGGACTCACCTTCCTCCAGGGCTACGGCATGACCGAGGCGTCCCCCGGCACGCTGTTCCTGGACGCCGAGCACGCGGTCAGCAAGGCGGGCTCGGCCGGCGTCCCGCACTTCTTCAGCGACGTACGCGTCCTGCGCCCCGACCTCACACCCGTCGAGGTCGGCGAGACCGGCGAGGTCGTCGTCCGCGGGCCGCACGTCATGCCCGGTTACTGGGGGCTGCCCGAGGAGACGGCCGCCTCCTTCGCCGACGGCTGGTTCCGCAGCGGGGACGCGGCCCGGGTCGACGAAGACGGTTACGTGCATATCGTCGACCGCATCAAGGACATGATCATCTCCGGCGGGGAGAACATCTACCCCGCCGAGATCGAGGACCTGCTCCTCGCCCACCCCGACATCGTGGAGTGCGCGGTCATCGGCGTGTCCGACGACAAGTGGGGCGAGGTGCCGCGCGCGGTCGTCGTGCCCCGCGAGGGCACCTCGCTCGACCCCGACGAGGTGCTGGCCTCGCTGTCCGGGCGGCTCGCCAAGTACAAGATCCCCAAGTCGGTGGTGGTGGCGGACGAACTCCCGCGCACCGCCTCCGGAAAGCTCCTGAAGTCCCGGGTGCGCTCCCGGTTCGGCACCGACTCCTGAGCGACTCTCCTGCGAACTCTCCTGTGAGGAACGGAAATATGAGCATCACCGTCAACGGTCTCGACGAGCTGAAGAAGCTGGCCGGCAGCGACCTGGGCACCAGTGAATGGATCGAGGTCACCCAGGAGCGCATCGACACGTTCGCGGACGCGACCGGGGACCACCAGTGGATCCATGTGGATCCCGAACGGGCGGCCGCCGGGCCCTTCGGAGCGCCGATCGCCCATGGGTACCTGACGCTCTCCCTGTTCATCCCGCTCTTCACCGAGCTGCTGGACGTCCAGGGCGTCACGACCAAGGTCAACTACGGGCTGAACAAGGTGCGTTTCCCCTCGCCGGTCAAGGTCGGCTCGCGGATCCGCCTGGTGGCCGAGCTGACCGAGGTCGAGGACGTGCCGGGTGGGGTGCAGATCACCGTCGGCGGGGCGATCGAGATCGAGGGGGGCGCGAAGCCGGCCGCGGTGCTGCAGAGTCTGTCGCGCTTCTACGCGTAGGGCCGTGCGGGCCGCCGCGACTCGCCGTCGTCCGGGCGGCGCTGTGGGGAACCGCGGGACCGGTGTGGCCGGTCGCGAGGTTCCCCACGTCCGCGTGGACGCGGGAACGAATCCCGTACCTCTTCTCGGGGCGCTCAGCCGACGACGTCCACGAAGATCGGGTTGGAGTAGAACCAGGTGTCGGCCCACGGGTCGCCGTTGCCCGGCTCGTGCGGGATCGGGCCGCGCGGGTCCACCGAAGCGCCCAGGTAACCGGTTCCGTTCCGGTTGCCGTCGCTGCCGCGCAGACGGAGGTAGCAGGACTCGTCGCCCACCGTGACCGGGACGCGCAGGGTGTAGGTCCCCTTGCGGCCGCTCACGTTTGTTGTCCGGACCACCTTCGTGTCGGGAGCCCGCCAGGTGTCGCGGTCGGACACCGCGCCGCGCACCGCGCCCCGGATCACGTCCACATGGGCCAACTGCGGCAGGATGCCCTGGGGGTTGGGGCGGGAGGCAGTGGTGACGGTGATCTCCAGGGTGAGCTTCTCGCCCTTGCGCACCCGCAGCCGGCCGCCGAGCGTGACGCCCCGCCCGTTGCCGTGCTCCCGCCGCAGCCGGACCTCCAGACCGTCGAGCAGGTGCCCGTGGTCCAGCCAGACCCGGCCCTCGCGCAGGCCCGTCATCACCGCGCGGTAGCCGTAGCGGGTCACGCCGACGTGGGTGCGGCTGAACTGCCCCGGCCAGAAGTCGCTGCCTGCCTGCGTGGTGTCGGTGTTCACCGGATCGGGCAGCCTGCCGGTGTTGTCGAAGTTCTGTCCGGCGGGCCAGTCACCGTTCTTCCAGGTGTCGAAGACGGTCCGGTGGTTGTCGGAGTTGGTGGTGACCGAGAACAGCCGGCCCTCGGCCAGCATCGAGTCCCACAGGCCGCCGACGGTCGCGGTGGCCCAGTCGAAGCCGCCGTAGGTGAGGTAGGCGTCCGCCGGGTAGCCCGCCCAGGACTGGGCGGACGGCTTGTTCTCGTACTCGCCGCGGATGGACGTGGCACCGCGCCAGCCGGGGATCGCCGCGCCCTGGGCGCCCGGCGCGCCCTCCATGCCGATCATGATCTCGGGCGCGGCGTCGCGCCAGGCCCGCATCTCGTGCGGGGAGTCGATGCCGAGGCGCAGCGGGTGGTTGGCGAGGACGAGGACGTCGTCGACATAGCCGCTGCGGCGCTGCTCGGCCAGCCACTTGACCGCCTTGACGGCGTGCGCCTCGTTGCGGGCGGTGTCGGCCGCGCCGGCGGCTCCCTCGGTGTAGCCCAGCAGCTTGCCGTCGTAGGCGAGCTCGAACCGCGTGAGCAGGTCGACCTCGTGCGGGCCGGGGGCGGCGAACACCGTGCAGTGCTCGGCGGCCGGGATGTACCACTCCAGACCCTGGAAGATCAGCTGGCGCGGGTTCGCGGCGCGGGCCCGGAGGATCTCCTTGTGCTCCAGCGCGGCGCCGTGGGAGGCGTGCCCGAAGTTGGAGTGCTCGTTGAAGACCATCCAGTCGAGGCCGTACCGGGCGGCGGCCCGGGCCTGCTGGGAGAACGTGTACTTCGCGTCGTGGCTGTAGACGGAGTGGACGTGGTGGTCGCCCACCAGGTAGGCGAGCCGCGGGTCCTCACCGCCGTGGCCCCGGCCGGTGGCGGCGACGGCCGGGGTGGCCGCACCGCCGAGTGCGAACGCGGCGCCGAAAAGGCCGGCGCGGCGCAGGAGTCCGCGTCTCGACACGCCCTGGGCGTCGAGAACGGCCGGCGGGACGGACGGATCGGCCCAGGCGGGCAGTTGCTGCTCGGTCACGGTGATCCTCGTGCAGAAGGTCAGTGGTTCACGAAGGAGGTCAGTGGTTCATGAAGGAGGTCAGTGGTTCATGAAGGAGGTGACGGGCAGCGCCCGCGAGACGATCCTGACGTCACCGAGGCGGCCGTGCAGGATCTGGTCGATCTGCCCGCCGTACTCGTAGCCGCCGAGCAGCCAGGGCAGCCCGACGGAGGTGATGCCGACGGCCGCCGCCTTCGGATTGCGCACCGCCGGGCAGCCCTCGACGTACAGCGTGGTGTGCTTGCCGTCGTTGACGACGGCGAGGTGCCACCAGGTCTCCAGCGGGGTCTCCTGACCCCAGTTGGTGGCGATGCCCTGCTGGTTCAGCGGACGCATCGCCCACTGCGGTTCCCGGTCGTCGGAGAGGGAGAGGGTGGCGAGCGGCTCGTCGGGGTCGTCGCCGGTCCTGCCCGCCGCGCCGCCTGTTCCGGTCCGGCTCACCAGCCCCGACCAGGCGTGGTGCGACGGGTCCCAGTCGGCCGGGAGACGATAGAACGCCTCGATGGTGTAACCGTCCTCGAAGACGGCCGAGTTGAGCGGGGCGCCGTCGACCGTGCGCAGGTAGGCGCCCTTCAGCGGGGACTTGAAACCCTGGAACTCCAGGCTCCCGTGGCCGGGTTGGTCGGGGTGGTGGTCGGAGGACCAGGTCAGGGCGCCGCCGCCCACCGTGACGAGGGCCAGGTGGTTGCCGCGCCCGGACAGGTCACGGACGGTGCCGCCGACCGCCGTACCGTCGTCGTGGCCGTCGAACCGCCAGTAGGCGACCGTGTCGCGCACCAGCACCTTCGAGACGGGACGGGCGGGACGCGCGGGCACCGGATCGAAGCCCGCGAAGCGCGCGGCGAAGTCGATGCCGACCGTGAACCGGTCCGCGTCGCCGCTCAGTTCGATCTCCTGCCGCTCCAGCTCGTTGAGCCCCTTCGCGGCCCGGCCGAGGATCCACGGGGAGACCGTCTCCACGTCGATGACGTTCCGGTCGAGGTCGAAGCGGTAGAGGCGGATCATGGCGGCGCCGCCGAAGTAGCGGTTCTGATAGTTCGTCAGGTGCAGCTGGACGTCATGACCGGCGGCGTTGCGGCGCGTTGTCCGACCGGCGGGCCAGTAGTGCCCGTTGAGGGTGAGGAAGATCTGGTCGTGGTCCTCGATCAGCCGGTCCCACAGCTGTTGCCCGTACGTCGAAAGGGAGTCGTCCTCGGCGACCAGCTCGTGCGTGGTCAGGACGACCGGTGTCCTCGGGTGCCGGGCGAGGACACCGGCGGCCCAGGCGTACCCCTTCTCCGACAGCCGCCAGTCCAGCGCCAGCACCATCCATTCCCGGCCGCCCGCCCGGAACAGGTGGAAGGTGTTGTAGCCGTCGGGGGAGGCCCCGCCGAACGTGGGCTTCCCCCGGAAGCGCTGCGGGCCGAAGGCGTCCAGATATGGGGTCGCGCCGCGCTGGTCGGTCGTCGACGACTTCACGTCGTGGTTGCCGGCCAGCACGCTGTAGCCGATCCCGCGCCGGTCGAGCAGCCCGAACGCCTCGCTGATCGCGGCGACCTCGTCCTTCGCCCCGTTCTGGGTGAGGTCGCCGAGGTGGGACAGGAACACGAGGTTCTCGTGCTTGCCCTGGTCGAGGAGGTAGCGCAAGGACGCCTCGACCGGCGTCTTGTCGATGCTCGGGCCGTCGAAGAGGTACTGCGTGTCGGGCATGACGGCGAGCGTGAACCGGCGGCTCTCCGGGTCCGGGCGCCACCGGGCGGAGGCCGCCTCGGCCGTGGCCGGCAGCGCGAGTCCGGCCGTGGCGGCCGCGCCGAGCAGCGCGGTGGCCCGCAGGAAACCGCGTCTTCCGGCATCGGCCTGCGCGGCCTCGCCCTGTTCCTGGGCGTGCGAAGTACACACGGGTGCTCCATAGGTAAGTCCGTTGCTGACAACGGGAGTTCACAGGACGCGCAGGGTCCAGCTCCAGCGATGGACACCCGGTGCGACGAGATAGGAGGGGAAGGTGTCGGGGCCGCACGACGCCGTGCCGAGGCCGCGGTGCGCCGCGTCGAGGTGCACCACGCAGCCTGCGCGTGGGACGAGCTCGTCGTGATGGTCGACGGCCGTCAGGTCCTCGGCGCGGTAGCGCGTGACGGAGACCTGGCGCGGCTCGTCCAGAGTGACGGAGAGGCCTGTGGCGTCCGGCGCGCGGAGCGTGAAACGCCGCACACCGTGCAGGCCGCCGCTCTCCTGTGGACGCAGGTACGGGGTGAACAACGCGTCGATCCGGGCGTGGTGATGGCCGACCGGCGCGCCCGCGCTCCGGTCGGGGTACGACTCCCAGGGGCCCTGTCCGAACCAGTCCAGCCGGTCCGGTCCCGCCACCGTCTCGAAGACCGAGCCCACGCGCGCCACGTCGTCGAACTCCGCGGGCAGCTCGGCCTGTTCGTCGATCCGGATGCCGCCCTCGACCGGCGTGAAGACCTGCCGGTGCCGGACGACGCCGGTGGTGCCGGTGTACTCGGCGAGCACGGTGACCCCGTCGCCCTCCTGGTGCACGGACACCAGCCGGCGCACGAGGGTGTGCAGGCCCCACGTCCGCCAGCGCAGCGCCGCCCCGCCCAGCTCGTCGTTGTCGGTCGGCGCCCGCCACAGGGACAACGCGGGCGCGGAGGTCAGCAGCGGGTGCACGAGGAGTCCGTCGGCGTCGATTTCGACGCGGCCGGAGCCCACCGGGTCCTCGACCGGCGCCGGCGCCCGCAACCGCACCTGCGGCGCGCACACCGCAGTGCCCCGCGGAGCCCACGGCAGATCCCGGGCCGTCGTCACCCGCAGCGTCAGCCACGCCTCGCCGCCGTCGTCCGGCAACGCGAACGGCAGCGGCACCTCGACCGTGCCGCCCGGTCGTAGGTCGGGCAGCTCGGCCCGCGCGGTGAGCGTCCCGCCGTGGGCGAGCGACAGCTCCCACTCGCCCGCGAGCCACTCCAGGCCGCGGAAGTGCTGGTGGTTGGAGACCGTCACCCCCTCCGGCCCGACGCCGTGCAGCCGCACCGGAGCGGAGAGTTCCCGGTGCTCGTACATCACCGGTTTCGGGGTGCGGTCCGGGAAGACGACGCCGTCCGCGATGAACGCGCCGTCGTGGTCCTTCTCGCCGAAGTCGCCGCCGTACGCCCAGCGGTGTCCGGGCGCGGCGACAGCGTTGTCATAGAGCCCGGCGCCCCCACGCCCGACCGGTCTTCCGTCGTTCACACGCTGGAGAATGCCGTGGTCCCGGAACTCCCAGATGAACCCGCCCTGAAGACCCGGGGTGGCCTCGATGGCGGCCCAGTGGTCGGCCAGCGTGCCGTTGCTGTTGCCCATCGCGTGGGAGTACTCGCACTGGATGAGCGGCTTGGTCTGCCGCCCGGACAGCGCGTGCGCCACGCAGTCCTCCAGGGACGCGTACATCGGGCAGGCGATGTCGGAGGCGACCTGCGGATCGGCCCAGCCGAGCTTGGCGGCCCCCTCGTACTGCAGCGGCCGGGTCGGGTCGTGCCGGCGCACCCAGCCCGCGGCGGCGTCGTGGTTGGCGCCGTAGTCGGACTCGTTGCCCAGCGACCAGATGATGACCGACGGGTGGTTCTTGTCCCGCAGCACCATCCGCGAGACCCGGTCGACGAAGGCGTTCAGATAGCGCGGGTCGTCGGCGATCTCGTGGGCGTGGTCGTGGGACTCGATGTCCGCCTCGTCGACGACGTAGAACCCGATTTCGTCGGCCAGGTCGTAGAGCGTGGGGTCGTTCGGGTAGTGCGCGGTGCGGATCGCGTTGAAGCCGAAGCGCTTCAGCAGCACCAGGTCGGCGCGCATGTCGTCGTACGACACCGTCCGTCCCGTCAGGGGGTGGAAGTCGTGCCGGTTCACCCCCCGGATGAAGACCCGCTCCCCGTTGACCAGCAGATCCCGACCGACGATCGCCACGTCGCGGAAGCCGACCCGGTGGCGGGAGGTGTCGGCGACGCTGCCGTCGGCGCGGTGCAGCCGGACCGTGAGGTCGTACAGCTCGGGCGTCTCGGCCGTCCAGGTACGCACCTCGGGCACCCGCGCGCCCAGCCGTGCCTCGCCGAGGAAGGCGGAGACACGCTCCTCCTCGGCGTTGGCCAGGTCGAACTCCGCGTCCTGCGCCAGCGGCAGACCGTCCAGCTCCCCGCTCACGTACCAGCCCGCGGGCAGCGCTCCGCCCGCGTCCAGTACCTGGCAGTCGACCCGCAGCGCGCCGTCCCGCGCCGCCCGCACGCTCACGTCGGCCAGCCGCAGCGGGTCGGTGGCGTACAACAGCACCGAGCGCGTGATCCCGGCGTGCCACCACTGGTCCTGGTCCTCGATGTGCGAGGCGTCCGACCACTTGACGACCGTCAGCCGCAGCACGGACCGGCCGCCGGGGCGTACGGCGCCCGACAGATCGAACTCGGCCGCCAGATGCGAGTCCTTGGAGATGCCGACGGGCCGCCCGTCCACATGTACCAGCAGCACGCTCTCGGCGGCCCCGACCTGGAGCACGATGCGGCGCCCGGCCCACTCGGCGGGGATGTCGATCTCCCGCTCGTACACACCGGTCGGATTGTCCGCGGGCGACAGTGGGGGGAATTCTGTATACGGCATACGGACGTTCAGATACTGCGGAAGGTCGGCAGCGCCCTCGATGGTCTGCATGGTCCATGCGCCGGGCACGGATGCCGTCGACCAGGGACCGCCGACCGGCGCGTCCGGAGCGGACAGCAACCGAAACCGCCAGTCGCCGTCCAGGGAGTTTGCTCCGGAGCGCCGGTCGACGGCGTTCATGGGCAGCCGTCCCCACGAGGTCACCTCGGGTGCCTCCCAGGGGCGGAGCGCCAGCAGCGGATCGGTCACTTGATCGCTCCCTTCGCGAGGTCGCCGATCATCTGACGGGCGCCGATCGCGAACACGATGAGCAGCGGGACCAGGGCGAGCAGCGCGCCGGTCATGACCATTCCGTAGTCCGTGGTGCCGTGCGTGCCGTTGAGCTGCGACAGCGCGACCTGGAGGGTCACGTTGTCCGGGTTGGTGAGGGCGATCAGGGGCCAGGCGTAGTCGTTCCACTGGCCCATGAAGGTGAAGATGCCGAGGAAGGCCAGTCCCGGCCGGACCACCGGGAGGGCCACGTGCCAGTACTGGCGCAGGAAGTTCGCGCCGTCGATGCGGGAGGCGTCGAGGAGTTCGTCGTGGATCGCGCCCTTCATGTACTGGCGCATCCAGAAGATGCCGAACGCGTTGGCGGCGGCCGGCACGATCAGCGCCGTCATCGAGCCGATCCAGCCGAGCTTCGCCATGATGACGAACTGGGGGATGGCCTGGAGCTGGGCCGGGACCATGAAGATGAACATGAGCAACACGAACAGCAACCGTTTGCCCGGAAATTCGAACTTGGCGAAGACGAAGGCGGCCAGCGAGTCGAAGAACAGGACCAGGAAGGTCACCGATCCCGCCACCAGCAACGAGTTGAACATCGAGCCGAAGAAATCGATGTTGTCGAAAAGGCTGCGGACGTTTTCCAGGAAGTGCGTGCCCGGCAGCAGCTTGGGCGGGTAGGAGAAGATCTCCGACGACGTGTGCGTCGACATGATCACGGCCCAGTAGAACGGGAAGGCCGAGAGCAGGACGCCGAGGACGAGAGCGGCGTGCAGCCCGATCTCTCTGCGGCGGGACCCGTCGATCCCCTTGGCGCGCCGTGTTTCTTGGGTGGATGCCATGGTGTGCGGGCCTCCCTATTCTTCGCCCCGGCGCTGCACCAGCCGCCAGTTGATGATCGAGAAGAGGACGACGACGAGGAAGATGCCCCACGCCACGGCGGCGCCGTAGCCGAAGTCGTTGTTGTCGAAGGTCTGCTGGAAGAAGTAGAGGACCATCGTCCGGCCGGCGTGGCCGGGACCGCCCGAGAACGTCGAGTCGTTCGAGGTGTTCTGGAGCAGCACCTGGGGTTCGGAGAAACTCTGCAGACCGGTGACCGTCGACACGACGAGCACGAACAGCAGCACCGGCCGCATCATCGGCAGCGTGATCCGGAAGAAGGTCTGCACCGGCCCCGCGCCGTCCATGCGCGCCGCCTCGTACAGCTCGCTCGGGACGGTCTGGAGACCGGCGAGGAAGATGATCGCGTTGTAGCCGGTCCACTGCCAGGTCATCAGCGTCGCGATGGCGATCTTGATGCCCCAGGGGGTGTTCAGCCAGGCGATCTGGTCGAAACCGATTGCCTGGAGGAAGGCGTTCACCAGGCCGAAGTTGGTGGAGAACACCGAGCCGAAGATGATCGCGATCGCCACGACCGAGGTGACGTTCGGCAGGAAGTAGGCGACGCGGTAAAGGTTCTTGAAACGGACCGCCGAGTTGAGCATCACGGCCGTCACCATCGCCAGGAAGATCATGGGGAAGGTGGCCAGCGCCCAGATGACGATCGTGGTCCCGATCGAGCTCCAGAACTCGGAGTCGCTCAGCAGGTACCGGTACTGCGACAGTCCCGCCCATTCCATCGAGCCGAGGCCGTCCCAGCGATGGAAGGAGAGGTAGAGCGAGAAGCCGACGGGGATCAGGCCGAAGCAGAGGAAGAGCAGGTAGAAGGGGGAGATCGCGGCGTAGAGGTGCCAGTACTTGCGGAAGCCCTGCCGGGGCCGGGTGACGGGGACGTCCGCCACGACCGCCGGGGCCTTCTCCAGTGCGGGGAGGGTGGCCATCAGTAGCTCACCCCCAGGTGTTTCGCGATCCGCCGGCACTTGCTCATGGCGTCACTCCAGGCCTGCTCCGGGTCCTTGCCGAGGACGCCGACGTTCTTGATCTCGTCCTTGATGGGCTGCCCGAGCGCGATGTCGAACGGGCTGTTGTAGGCGACCACGATCTTCTGCGCGGCCGGACCGAAGATGTCCATCGTGACCTGACCGCCGAAGAACTCGTCCGGCTCGCGCACCTGCTTCAGGTCGTACGAGGCGGGGGTCGAGGGGAAGAGCCCGGCGTCCACGAACCCCTGCGCCTGATTGCCCGCGTCGAGCATCCAGCTGATGATCTGGAACGCCCGCTCGGGCTCCCGGCACGCCTTGGTGACCGACAGGAAGGAGCCGCCGTTGTTGGAGGGCCGCACGGGCATGTCGGCCACCCGCCAACGGCCCTTGGTCTTCGGCACGCCGTTCTTGAGGTCGCTGGTGGCCCAGGAGGCTCCCAGCTGGCTCGGCAGCTTGCCGTCCTCGACGGCCGACAGCTGGTCCGGGGTGCCGTTGACCAGGTTGGAGACGATCTTGCGCTGTTTGGCCTCCACGGCGAGCGCCCAGGCGTTGCGCACATGCTCCTGGTCGCCGATGAAGTGGCGGTCCTTGTCGACGTACCGCTCGCTGCCCTGCTGGACCACGTTCTCGAAGACGCTGTTGACGTCGGTGAGCAGCGAGGTCCCCGGTATCCGCCGCCTGAGCCGCTCGCCCGCCGCGAAGAACTTCTCCCAGGTGTCGAGCTCCTTCGACACGTCGTCGGGCTCGTAGGGCAGTCCGGCCCTGCGGAAGACGGCGTACTGGTAGAGGTGGGCCACCGGCCCGCAGTCGATCGGGAAACCGACCATCCTGCCGTCGTCCGCGATGCCCTGCTCCCACTTCCAGGGCAGGTACCGGGACTTGTACGCGTCCGCGCCGAGCGTGCGCAGGTCCACGAACTGGTCGGCGTTGGGCAGGTAGGACGCCATGTCCTCGCCCTTCAGGCCCGCGATGTCGGGGACGTGGGCGCGGCCGGCCATCGTGGTGATCAGCTTCGACCGGTAGTAACCGCCGATCTTGACGGCCTGGAGGTCGACCGAGCTGTCGTAGCGGGCCCTGGCGTTCTTGACGACCGTGTCGCCCAGGCCTCCGTCCCAGTACCACAGGACCATGTTCCGGCCGGTCGAACCGGTCGGAACGGCACAGCCGGACGCCAGGCCGCCGAGCGCCGTGGCGGCCGAGCCGGCCAGGCCCGCACGGAGCAGGCCTCTACGTGAGAGCCGCACAGCTCCCACCGCCTTTCGGATCTGTTCGCGTCTTCGCAGACGGGGTGCAATCGAGGGGCATGCGGGGGGTCGTCCTCCGGACACGGGCGCGGTCAGGGCCGCGGGGCGGGCGGGGTGACCGGCGCGTAGCGCACGGGCGGGCCGACGTCCGCCGGGATGCGGTCGGCGAGGAAGCCGTACGCCCGTTCGAGCTCGGGGTCCCGCAGCGCGCGCCACCAGCGGTCGACGCCGTACCAGCCGGGGGCCGCCAGCGCCCCGCCGTGGTGCTGCACCGACAGCCCGGCGGCGAGGACGGCGAACCGCAGCCGCTCCACCAGTGGCCAGCCGCCGAGCGAGGCCGCCACGAAGCTCGCGCCGAACACGTCACCGGCGCCCGTCGCATCCAGGACATCGATGTCGAGGGCGGAGACCTCGGCGTACTCGCCGGTCGTCTGATCGACCGCGACCGCGCCGTCGGCGCCCCGGGTGACCACCGCCACCGGCACCAGTTCCGCGAGGGTGCCGAGCGCGGCGATCGCGCTGTCGGTGCGGGTGTACGCCATCGCCTCGGTCTCGTTGGGCAGGAAGGCGTGACACAGGGCGAGCTGGTCGAGCAGGCCGGTGGACCATTGCTCGGTGGGGTCCCAGCCGACGTCGGCGTAGACCTGGGTGCCGTTCGCGGCCGCCTTGGCGAGCCAGGCGCGCGGTTCGGCCTCGAGGTGCACGAGGGCCGTGCGCGCCTCGGGCGGGTCGCCCATGAGCACGTCCTGCGAGTACGGCGGCTCCTGGCCGTGGGTGACCAGGGCGCGGTCGTGACCGTGCGCGAGAGCGACCGTGACCGGAGTGTGCCAGCCGGCGGCCGCGCGGGAGAGGGCGAGGTCGACGCCCTCCTGGCCGGCGAGCACCTCGTGGCAGTGGGCGCCGTAGAAGTCGTCGCCGAAGACCGTGGCCAGCGAGGTCCTGAGGCCGAAGCGGGACGCGGCCACCGCGAGGTTGGCGATGCCGCCGGGGCCGCAGCCCATGCCGGCCGTCCAGATCTCCTCGCCCGGGGTCGGCGGTCCGCCGAGCCCCGTGAGGACGAGGTCGTAGAAGAGCAGCCCGGTGAGCAGCACCTCGGGCCGGTCGTCGTCCACCGCACATCCTCCTCGCCGGGGGAGCTCGTCCCGTCAGGGGAGCTCGTCAGAACTCTTCAATTCGGTGACCGGAATCGTGCGCCCCTCGGCGACATTGGTCAATACCTCAGCAGAAGTGAGCATAGATTTGATTGAAGATGACGAGTAGTGTTCATGCCGTGCTGGCAGAACGACGACATCAACTCATCCTGCGGGCCCTGCGCTCCGGTGGCCCCGCGGCCGTGACCGATCTCTCCGAGCAGCTGGGTGTGAGCCCCGCCACGATCAGACGCGACCTCGTGAAACTCGAGGAGGACGGCCTGCTCACCCGGGTGCACGGCGGCGCCGTCGCGGAGGAGGGCGACCAGCCCTTCGCCGAGGTCGCCGAAGTGCGGGTGGGCGAGAAGGACGCCATAGCCGCCCATGCGGCGGCCATGGTCGCCGACGGTCAGTCGGTCCTCCTCGACATCGGCACCACCGCCTACCGCCTGGCCCGGCAGCTGCACGGACGCCGGCTGACGGTCATCACCAGCAACCTCGTGGTCTACGAGGAGCTCGCCGACGACGAGGGCATCGAGCTGGTCCTGCTCGGCGGCATGGTCCGCCGCGAGTACCGCTCCCTGGTCGGTTTCCTCACCGAGGACAACCTGCGCCAGCTGCATGCCGACTGGCTGTTCCTCGGGACCAGTGGAGTGCGTCCGGGCGGGCAGGTGATGGACACGACGGTCGTCGAGGTGCCGGTGAAGCGGGCCATGATCAAGGCCGGTGGCAAGGTCGTCCTGCTCGCCGACTCGGCGAAGTTCCCGGGCACGGGCATGGCGAAGGTCTGCGGTCCCGAGGACCTGGACGTGGTGGTGACGAACACGCCGGTCGATCCGGCGACCCGGTCCTCCTTCGAGGAGGCGGGCGTCGAGGTGGTCGTGGCAGGAAAGGTGCAAGCGTGAAACTGACGATTCTGGGCGGCGGCGGGTTCCGGGTGCCGCTCGTGTACGGGGCGCTCCTGACGGACCGCGCCGAGGGCCGGGTCACGGACGTCGTTCTGCACGATCTGGACGACAGTCGACTGTATGCGGTCGCCCGTGTACTGAATGAGCAGGCGGCCGCCGTCCCCGACGCGCCCCGGGTGACCGCCACCACCGACCTCGACGAGGCCCTGCGCGGCGCCGACTTCATCTTCTCCGCGATCCGCGTCGGCGGCCTCGAAGGCCGCGCGCACGACGAGCGGGTGGCCCTGGCCGAGGGCGTCCTCGGCCAGGAGACGGTCGGCGCGGGAGGCATCGCCTACGGTCTGCGGACGGTCCCCGTCGCCGTCGACATCGCCCGCCGGGTGGCCCGTCTGGCCCCCGACGCCTGGGTCATCAACTTCACCAACCCGGCGGGCCTGGTCACCGAGGCCATGTCCCGTCACCTCGGCGACCGGGTGATCGGCATCTGCGACTCGCCGGTCGGGCTCGGCCGCCGCATCGCCCGCGTGCTCGGCGCGGACCCGAAAGAGGCATGGATCGACTACGTCGGTCTCAACCACCTCGGCTGGGTCCGCGGGCTGCGGGTCGCCGGTCGCGACGAACTCCCGCGGCTGCTCGCCGACGCCGACCTGCTCGGTTCCTTCGAGGAGGGCAAGCTGTTCGGCGTCGACTGGCTCCAGTCCCTCGGCGCGATCCCCAACGAGTATCTGCACTACTACTACTTCAACCGGGAAGCCGTGCGGGCCTACCAGCAGGTCGAGAAGACCCGCGGCGCCTTCCTCGCCGACCAGCAGGCCCGCTTCTACGAGGAGATGAAGCGCCCCGACGCCGCGGCCCTGACCGCCTGGGACCGCACCCGCGCCGAGCGCGAGGCCACCTACATGGCCGAGAACCGGGAGACGGCCGGCGCCGGCGAGCGGGACGCCGACGACCTCTCCGGCGGCTACGAGAAGGTGGCCCTCGCCCTGATGCGGGCCATCGCCCGGGACGAGCGCACCACCCTGATCCTCAACGTCCGCAATCAGGGCACCCTCTCCGTGCTCGACGTGGACGCCGTCATCGAGGTGCCCTGTCTGGTCGACGCCAACGGCGCGCATCCGGTGGCCGTGGCCCCGCTGCCCGACCACGCCACCGGTCTGGTCTGCGCGGTGAAGGGCGTCGAGCGCGAGGTGCTGGCCGCCGCCGAGTCCGGCTCTCGTACGACGGCCGTGAAGGCGTTCGCGCTGCATCCGCTGGTCGACTCGGTGAACGTGGCCCGCAAGCTGGTCGAGGGCTATGCCGACGTCCATCCCGGGCTGGCGTACCTTAGGTGAGCCCAGGAGGGAAAGCGCTTTCCCCCGCGCTTCCCTCCGACCGGCGCGTCCCCGGCCCCACGGCCTCCCCGCCCCTCGTGGTCCCTCTCTGGAGATTCCCCATGCATGACGAACGCCGCCGCATCGAGGAGCGCGTCGAGCGCGTCCACAACCAGCGCATCAAGCCCGCGATCTACGCGGCCAGCGTGCCCTTCGAGGTCGAGGCCTGGCAGGCACCGGGGGAGCCCGTCCCCTTCACGGAGGCGGCGGCAGCCGCCTACGAGCCCTTCGCGATGGGCACCCCGTGGGGCCCGCCCTGGGGCACCACCTGGTTCCGGATGCGCGGGCAGGTGCCCGCCGAGTGGGCCGGCAAGCGCGTCGAGGCCGTCATCGACCTGGGCTTCGTGGGTGACTGGCCCGGCAACCAGGCCGAGGCCCTCGTGCACCGCACCGACGGAACGCCGCTGAAGGCGGTCAACCCGCTCAACCACTACGTGCCGATCGGCAACCCGGCGACCGGCGGGGAGAGCATCGACTACCTGGTCGAGGCGGCCTCCAACCCCGACATCCTGGCGAACGACTTCGCTGGCCCGACCCTGCTGGGCGATGTACTGACGGCGGGCGACCGTCCACTGTATACATTCCGTCGCGCCGACATCGCCGTCCTCGACGAAGAGGTCTGGCACCTCGACCTCGACCTCCAGGTGCTGCGCGAACTCATGGTCCACCTCGGCGAGCACGAGCCGCGCCGGCACGAGATCATGCACGCCCTGGACCGGGCCATGGACGCCCTCGACCTGGACGACGTCTCCGGCAGCGCCGCGGCCGTCCGCGAGGTCCTCGCGCCGGTGCTGGCCAGCCCCGCCCACGCCAGCGCCCACACCATCTCCGGCGTCGGCCACGCGCACATCGACTCCGCCTGGCTGTGGCCGATCCGGGAGACGAAGCGCAAGACCTCCCGCACCTTCTCCAACGTCACCTCGCTCGCCGAGGAGTACGACGACTTCATCTTCGCCTGCTCGCAGGCGCAGCAGTACGAGTGGGTGCGCGACAACTACCCGCAGGTGTGGGCGCGCATCCAGGAGTCGGTGAAGAAGGGCCAGTGGGCACCGGTCGGCGGCATGTGGGTCGAGTCCGACGGCAACCTGCCGGGCGGCGAGGCGATCGCCCGCCAACTGGTGCACGGCAAGCGGTTCTTCATCGAGCACTTCGGCATCGAGACCAAGGGCGTCTGGCTGCCGGACTCCTTCGGCTACAACGCCGCCTACCCGCAGCTCGCCAAGCTCGCCGGGAACGACTGGTTCCTCACCCAGAAGATCTCCTGGAACCAGACGAACAAGTTCCCCCACCACACCTTCTGGTGGGAGGGCATCGACGGCACCCGCATCTTCACGCACTTCCCGCCCGTCGACACCTACAACGCGCGGTTCAGCGGCGAGGAGATGGACCGCGCCGTGCGCAACTACTCCGAGAAGGGCGGCGGTACGCGTTCGCTCGCCCCCTTCGGCTGGGGCGACGGCGGTGGCGGCCCCACCCGCGAGATCATGGAACGGGCGCGCCGGCTGGCCGACCTGGAGGGCTCGCCGAAGGTCGTCGTCGAGCACCCCGACACGTTCTTCGCCAAGGCCCGCGCGGAGTACCAGGACGCCCCCGTCTGGGTCGGCGAGCTCTACCTGGAGCTGCACCGGGCCACGTACACCACCCAGGCCCGCACCAAGCAGGGCAACCGCCGCAGTGAACACAAGCTGCGCGAGGCGGAGTTGTGGGCGACCACGGCCGCACTGCACGCACCGGACTACGCCTACCCCTACGCGAAGCTCGACCGGCTCTGGAAGACGGTGCTGCTGCACCAGTTCCACGACATCCTGCCGGGCTCCTCGATCGCCTGGGTGCACCGCGAGGCGGAGGCCGAGTACGCGCGGGTCGCCGAGGAGCTGGAGGTACTGACGGCCGAGGCGGTCGCCGCGCTGGGCGGCGGGCGGCAGGGCGGCGCGCTCCGGGTGTTCAACACCAGCCCGTTCCGCCGTGCCGAGGTGGTCCGTACGCCGCAGGGCGCACCGGCCTACGTCGAGGTGCCCGCGAGCGGCAGCGCGCCGCTGACCGGCGCGGAGCCCCCGCGGCCGGTGACGGTCTCCGGGCATGTCCTGGACAACGGGCTGGTTCGGGTACAGGTCGCGGAGGACGGCACGCTGTCGTCCGTGTTCGATCTGCGGGCGAACCGTGAAGTCCTCGCCGACCAGGGCAACCTGCTGCGCCTGCACACCGACCTCCCGAACTACTGGGACGCCTGGGACATCGACAAGCACTACCGGAACCGGTACACCGACCTGCTGGAGCCGGACGGCGTGACCGTCGTCGAGGAGAACCCGCTCGTCGGCGCGATCCGCGTCACGCGCTCCTTCGGCAAGGGCTCGACGATCACCCAGACCATCACGCTCCGCGCCGGCAGCCCCCGCGTCGACTTCGAGACCGACATCGACTGGCACGAGGCGGAGAAGATCCTCAAGGCGGCCTTCCCGGTGGACGTCCGGGCGCCGCACTCCTCCGCCGAGATCCAGTTCGGCCACATCCAGCGCCCCACCCACACCAACACCAGCTGGGAGGCGGCCCGGTTCGAGGTCTCCGGCCACCGCTGGGTGCACATCGGCGAACCCGGCTACGGCGTCGCGGTCATCAACGACTCCACCTACGGCCACGACGTC
Source organism: Streptomyces sp. NBC_00080 (assembly GCF_045041255.1). NCBI lineage: Bacteria > Bacillati > Actinomycetota > Actinomycetes > Kitasatosporales > Streptomycetaceae > Streptomyces > Streptomyces sp. NBC_00080. The sequence goes on along the minus strand of NZ_CP108235.1, from coordinate 1,801,861 downwards.
TCCCGCACGGTCCGCGAGGACGGCGGTACGACCACCACCGTCCGCCTCAGCCTGGTCCGCGCCCCGCGGATCCCGGACCCCGAGGCGGACCAGGGCCGGCACCGCTTCAGCTACGCGCTGCTCCCCGGCGCGAGCATCGAGGACGCGGTCGCCGAGGGCTACTCCCTCAACCTCCCGCTGCGCGTGGCCGACGCGGCGGACACCACCCCCGAGCCCGTCGTCTCGGTGGACGGCGCAGGGGTCACCGTCGAGGCGGTCAAGCTCGCCGACGACGAGTCCGGGGATGTCGTCGTCCGGCTCTACGAGTCCAGCGGCGGCCGCTCCACCGGCACCCTGCGCACCGGCTTCCCGCTCGCGGGCGCCCAGGTGACCGACCTGCTGGAGCGGCCGCTGGAGCCCGCGGTCGTCGGCGAGGACGGCACGGTCGCCGTCGTACTGCGGCCGTTCCAGATCCTGACGCTCCGTCTGGAGCGTGCCGTCACCGGCCGTTAGCCGTGGCCCCGGGGCGGGCGCGACCCGATGCGCGCCCGCCCCGCCCCGAAGTTCCCTGCGCTGCGGAGGAGTTCAGTCGTGCCGATGCAACCCTGGTTCACCGATGCCAAGTTGGGGATCTTCGTCCACTGGGGCATCTACGCCGTCGACGGCGTCCAGGAGTCCTGGTCGTTCTACGACGACATCGTGCCCCACGACCGGTACATGTCCCAGCTCGACCGCTTCACCGGCGCCCACTACGATCCCCGGGCCTGGGCCGACCTGTTCGCCCGTGCCGGCGCCGGTTACGCCGTCCTCACCAGCCGCCACCACGACGGGATCGCCCTGTGGGACACGGCGTACGGGGATCTGAACCTGGGCCGCGACTATCTGACCGGCTACGCCGAGGCCCTGCGCGAGAGGGGTCTCAAGGTCGGTCTGTACTACTCGCACTCCGACTGGAACCACCCGGACTACGCCACCACCCGCAAGCCGGGCCGTCCGCCGGAGATGGAGGACAACCGCTACTCCGAGTGTTCCGCCGAGGACGAGGACCTCGAGGCCTGGGAGCGGTTCCTCGCCTACCGGGACGGCCAGGTCCGCGAGTTGGCCTCCCGCTACCGGCCCGACCTGATGTGGTTCGACGGCGAGTGGGACCGCAGCGAGGAGCAGTGGCGCATCAAGGAACTCGCCGCGCTGATCCGCTCGTACTCCCCGGACGTCGTCTTCAACGCCCGCATGCTCAGCGAGGGCGACTACGCCACCCCCGAACAGGGCGCCCCCATCGAACCCCCATCCGGGCCATGGGAGTTGTGCCTGACCATCAACGACTCGTGGGGCTACCGGCACCACGATCACCACCACAAGTCGCTCACCCAGCTGGTCCGCTACTTCGCCGAGACCATCGGCGGCGGCGGGAACCTGCTGCTCGACGTCGGCCCGATGGAGGACGGCACCATCCCGCAGCCGCAGGTCGAGCGCCTCGAAGGCCTGGGGGAGTGGATCCGCAAGCACGCGGAGGCCGTGTACGGGACGGTGCGGGGGCTGCCGGCCGGGCACCACTACGGGCCCAGCACCCTCTCCGCCGACGGCCGCACCCTCTACCTCACCCTGTTCGACGTCCCGCGTTCCGAGATCGGCGTCCGGGGTCTGGTCACGCCGGTCCGCGGGGTCACCGTGCTCGGCACCGGAACGGTACTCGCCCACCGTGTCGTCGGCGGACTGCACGAGGCGGTCGGTGTGCTGTGGATCGACCCGCCGGCCGGCTCCGACCTCGACCCGCACGCCACGGTCCTCGCCCTGGAACTGGACGGTGAACTGGAGCTGTACCGGGGGTCGGGGCGCTTCTGAGGCCCTGTCGGCCCGGCCGGAGCCGAGTGGGCCGGGCGGCCGAGCCGGCCGTGCGGCGGGCGGGGAAATGATGCGGGCCGGTCGGTCGCTCCCCGTGACAGCGGCCGACCGACCCGATCCCCCGTACCGCCGGGAATCCCCCGTCGATTCCCGGTCTTCCCCCGTTGATCCCTGTGCTTCCCCCTGGAGCCCCGTGCTTCCCCGGTTGCTCCCCCGTGGGGCCCTTCACTCTTAAGAGCGAGCCGCCCGGCTCCTGATACACCCTTCGTCGAAAAAGTCCCCCGGACCGTGGTCCGGGGGACTCTCAGGGGGCGTTCGCTCGCGTTTCCGGATGCTCAGCCGGTGAAGCCGGCCGTGATCGAGGTGAACTGCCAGGTGCTCTGGCTGATGCCGGAACAGTTGCTCACCACGCCACCGCCCGGGCAGGGCCGGTCGCGGTTGACGGCCCAGTAGGCGAGCCGGGCGATGTGGTGGCTGTTGGCCCAGTCACGGATCTGGGTCCAGATCGCCGGGGTGGTGTTCTCCTGCTGGTCCGACAGTCCGTTCATGCCGGAGATGCCTATGTGGGCGTAGGCGGTCGCGTCGTCCCAGCCGAAGGTGGACTTCAGCTTGTTCTTCAACCCCTCCGTGGCGTTCACGGTGTTGCCGTACATGTCCGACCCGCCGCCGAAGTCGAACGGCATGATGGTGAAGACGTCGATGTCGGCGCCGAGCGACTTGGCCTGCTCGATGAGACGGTTGCCGTAGTAGGTCGGCCCGGTCGTGGACGTCCCGAAGGTGACGATGGTCTTCAGGCCGGGGTTGTTGGCCTTGACCGTCTTGAGAGCGGTGAGGATCCGCGCCTGCACGGCCTCGTTCTCGAACTCGTCCGTGTTCTCGATGTCCATGTCGATCGCCTTGAGGGAGTAGGCGTCGATCACCTTCTGCAGGGCGCCCGCCAGCGCGCTCGCCGAGGAGCAGTTGGCGCCGAGCTTGCTGCCCTGCCAGCCGCCGAACGAGGGCACGATGTCACCGCCCGCCGAGCGGACCTGGTTGATGACGCTCTGGTCGACCCCGCCGGTCAGCGGCCGGTTGCTGTCCCACATGGGGTTGCACCCGCCCCCGTCCAGCATGAACGCCATCGTGAACCACTTGATGCCGGTCGAGCTCATCACCGTGGACACGCTCGGCGGGTCGCCCCAGCCCTCGAACAGGTAGGGCGCGGCCTGCTTGAACCCGGTTCCGCCACCGCCGCCCGCGCTCGTCGTGACACTCACGGAGTTGGACGCCGCGGAGGTGTTCCCCGCCGCGTCGCGCGCCTTCACGGTGAAGGTGTACCCGGTGCTCGCGGACAGTCCGCTGACCGTGGCGGACGTACCGGAGACGGTCAGCACCTTGGCGGACCCGCTGTACACGTCGTAACCCGTGACGCCGACGTTGTCGGTGGCGGCGTTCCAGGACAGCGACACGCTGGAGGACGTCTTGCCGGTCGAGGTCAGCCCGCCCGGCGCGGTCGGCGCCTGGGTGTCCGAGCCGCCCCCGCCGCCCGGCCCGTCCAGGCTGATGTCGTCGGCGTAGTAGGTGCCCTGGGCATACCAGCCGTGGACGTAGATCGTGGCGCTGGTCTGCGAGGCCCCGGTGGTGAAGGACACCGACAGACGGCTGTACGCCGACGGTGACGACGTCCAGGTGGAGGCGCCGCCGTCGACGCCGAGGTAGACGTAGGAGCCGCGCACCCAGCCGGTGAGCGCGTACGTGGTGTTCGGCTGGACCGGGACGGTCTGGCCGCACTTGGCGATGTCGCTCGAACTCACCGCTCCCGCAAGGGACTTGGAGCCACTGTGGGTGGGCGAGGAGACGACGGAGCCGAGGTTGCCGGTGCAGGACCAGGGCGAGAGGGCGCCCGACTCGAGACCGGGATTGGTGAGGATGTTGGCCGCCTGGGCGGTGCCCGGCAGGGCCACGGCCCCGGCGAGGGCGAGACCGGCGGTGCCGAGCAGGGCGAGGAACCGACGCCATGGGCGTCCGAGGGGTCTGGTGCGCACGCGATCTCCCTGAAGGAATGGGGGTGTTCGGGAGTGCAGGGGAGTGCAAGAGGGTGCGCAACAAAGTTGGTATGGACCAATCGGCCTGTCAAGGCGAGAGGCGAAATTGGTCCATACCGGTGGGGGAAATGTCCTGCTTGGCCCTTCCTGGAGCCTTGCGTCTTTCCTAGAGCGGCAGCGCCTGCGCGGCGCCCGCCGTGGTCACCTCGACGGAGTCGGCGGGTGCGGGCACGGCCGACAGCAGCGGCTCGGCGGTCTCCTCCACCCGCTGGTGCGGCAGCGTGACCGCGCGCAGCGGACGCGGCCCCGACACCACCGTGTAGTCCTGCCCCAGGAACGGCGGGACGATCTCGCCAGGGTCCTCGCCGAGTGCCAACTGCACCGCCGCCCAGGGGGCGTTGACGCCGCACAGCGACAGCTGGTGGAGTCCGCCGGCCGGGCGGGTGTTGACGTCCATCAGGACCGGCCGGTCGCCGAACATCCGGAACTGGATGTTGGACAGGTAGTGCAGCCCGAAGCCCTCAGCGATCAGACGCGCCGGCTCCAACCACTGCTCGTGCAGGGTGAACCCCCGACGGCGGCCGTTCTTCGTCCGGCCGATGGACATCCGCAGGATGTTGTCCGGGCCGGTGAGGCAGTCCACGGACACCTCCGGCTGCTCCAGGCGCGGCATGACCAGCCAGTCGATCTGCTCCTCGCCCTGCTCCGCGGCCCGCGTCAGCGCCTCGACCACCATGTCGAGCTGGACGTACGGGGTCGGGAAGCCGCTGAGGTGCATCAGGGAGAAGGGGGTGCGGGTGATCACCCGGAATCCCACCCCGCCCGCACCGGACGCCGGCTTGAAGCACGCGCGGTGCCCGGCCTCCTCCAACTCCTCGACGGCGGCGACGAGTTCGTCGGCGGTCCGGACCCGGAACCACGGCGGCACGGGCACACCGATCGCCTGCACGGCCTCGTACGCAATCACCTTGTCGTGGAAGACGGCGACGGCCTCCGGCGGCGGCGCCAGCAGGGCCGTGCCGACCGCGTCGAAGTCGGCGCGGTGCGCCACGACGGCCGCCTGGTGCAGCCGGGGCACGAACACGTCGATGCTGCGGCGCTTGCACTGCGCGAGGGCGTACTCGACGTACGCGGCCGGGGACAGGCCTTCCGGCTCCAGCTCCGCGGTGTCGGCGGCGGCCAGGACGGGGGAGTCGGCGTCACCGTGCGTGGCGTGGATCTCGACCGCGCGGTCGCTGGGATTTCGTCGCAGCTGATCCGTGAAGAACACGTTCTCCGCGTACGTGCGGTTGAGCCAGACGCGTACGCGAGAGACCATGCAGGCCGCCTTTCACGGTTCGCGGGCAGGGCAAAGCGGGCCCGGCCCGGGCAGGGGAATTGGTGGGTCACCAAACCGCCCTGCGGAAGGGTCGTCCATGGCGGTGGTGTTGGGGCGATCATACGGCTTCCCGGGGGTGCGGCGTGCAACGCCCGTGTTACGGATTTTCCGATCTTGTTCACGTGGGGCGCATGTTCGGGTAGGGCCCCGCTGCGGCGCAGGTGGGGCCGTGTCCGGGCCCGGCGGGCGGCCCGGTCCGACCTTGTACCGCGCGCGTGAATGTGTTCTCGTGGTGGCACTGGTGTATTCGTGGGAACGCGGAGAGTGTGCTCGTGAGCGGGGGCGGAAGGTGACGTCGACGGCCGGTGGCGCCGGACAACTGCTGGCCATCAGCGATCTGCACATCGGCTATCCGGAGAACCGCGCGCTGGTCGAGGCCATGGCGCCGGAGACGGACGAGGACTGGCTGCTGGTCGCCGGCGACGTCTCGGAGAACGTGGCCGACATCCGCTGGGCGCTGAAGACCCTCGCCGGCCGCTTCCGCAGGGTCGTCTGGGTCCCCGGCAACCACGAGCTGTGGACCCATCCCTCGGACCCGGTCACCCTGCGCGGAGTCGCCCGCTACGACCACCTCGTCGAGGTCTGCCGCGACCTGGGTGTCACGACGCCCGAGGACCCCTACCCGGTCTGGGAGGGCCCCGGCGGCCCGGTGGCCGTCGCCCCCCTGTTCCTGCTGTACGACTATTCGTTCCTCCCGGCCGGCTGTGCCACCAAGGAGGAGGGTCTGGCCTACGCGCAGGGCACCGGCATCGTCTGCAACGACGAGTACCTGCTGCACCCCGACCCGTATCCGACCCGCGAGGCCTGGTGCCGGGCCCGCGTCGCCGAGACCGAGCGACGGCTCGCCGAGATCCCCGACGGCCTGCCCGTCGTCCCCGTCAACCACTATCCCCTGCACCGGCACCCGATGGACGTGCTGTGGCACCCCGAGTTCGCCATGTGGTGCGGCACCGGGCTCACGGCGGACTGGCACCGCCGGTTCCGGATCGAGACCATGGTCTACGGCCACCTCCACATCCCGCGGACCACCTGGCACGAGGGCGTGCGCTTCGAGGAGGTCTCGGTGGGCTACCCCCGCGAATGGCGCAAGCGGGCGCAGCCGCCGGGCCGGCTGCGCCGGATCCTGCCCAGGGAGGCCGGGACCGAATGATCGGGGAACTGCTGCCGGAGTCGGTGGTGGCGGTGGAGGCCTTCGGCGAGGAAGGCGTCCGCGAGTTCGGGAACGCGCCGCTGTACCCGCAGGAGGAGGCGCTGGTGGCGCGAGCGGTCGCCAAACGCCGCCGCGAGTTCACCGTCGTACGCTCCTGTGCCCGGCGCGCCATGGAGAAGCTCGGCGTGCCCGCCCAGCCCGTGCTGCCCGGTGAGCGGGGTGCCCCGCAGTGGCCGGACGGCCTGACGGGCAGCATGACCCACTGCGCGGGCTACTGCGCGGCCGCCCTGGTCCGGGCCGCCGACCTGGCGTCCCTCGGCATCGACGCCGAACCCCACGAGCCCCTTCCCGAGGGCGTCCTGTCCGCCGTCGCGCTGCCCGCCGAGGCGGAGCGGATCGGCCGGCTGGCCGCGGGGCGTCCCGAGGTGCACTGGGACCGGCTGCTGTTCAGTGCCAAGGAGTCCGTCTACAAGGCGTGGTTCCCCCTCACCCGCAAGTGGCTCGACTTCAGCGAGGCGGACATCGACCTCGCCCTCGCCCCTGCCTCCGCGACCGGTCCCGCCGAGGGCACGGAGGGCGTCTTCCGTGCCCGGCTGCTCGTCCCCGGACCGGTGGTCGGCGGCCACCGGCTCGGGCACTTCGACGGCCGCTGGAGCGTCCGCCGCGGGCTGCTGGCCACGGCGGTCACCGTGCACCACGTCTGAGGCGGCGACCGCCCCCGGGAGTCACCGGCCCGGGCACCAGTGGTGCAGCAGCCGGAAGAACTCCTCCTCGTTGCCCGCCAGACCCGCGGCGGCCAGGGCCTGTTCCGCCTCGGCCAGGACGGCGGGCGGGACGACCGGGGGCAGCCGGTCCTGCGGCGGACCGTCGGCGCCGCCGCCCTTGCCGTCCCCCTCGTCGCCGAAGGCGGCACGTACGGTGTGCAGCAGCCGCAGGTAGGCCTGTACGGCGGTGCGCTCGCGGTCGGTCAGTACGGCAGTGGGCATCGGTCGGCTCTCCCCGTGTCGGCGTCGTGTCCCCCGCGCCCGACGGCGCGTACGCCCCCATGCGGTGGCGCACCCCCCAGCTTGCCGGGCACCACTGACAATCCGGCCCGACCCGGCTTCGGTTCGCCCGCTTAGCGGAGGTGAAATCTCCCTGAAATCCCCTGGCCGAAAGGGGGTCTACGCTGTTGAGAAGGGCTTTCGGCGGACCGTCGACGGCCGCGGAACAGGAGGCGATCGGGTGGTCGACGTCCCACAGCGGCGCCCTGCGCACGCCACCCGGCTGCGCCCGGTGGGCGACACGGAACTGGAGCTGCGGTACCGGGTCGTGCACGGATACCGGCGTGCGTTCCGCATGGCAGGTGAGGGCCCGGCACTGGTCCTCATCCACGGCATCGGCGACTCCTCGCAGACCTGGGCCGAACTGATCCCCGACCTCGCCCGCACCCACACCGTGATCGCCCCGGACCTCCTCGGCCACGGTGCCTCCGACAAGCCGCGCGCCGACTACTCGGTGGCCGCGTACGCCAACGGTCTGCGCGATCTGCTCAGCACGCTCGGCATCGAGTCGGCGACCCTGGTCGGACACTCGCTGGGCGGGGGAGTGGCGATGCAGTTCGCCTACCAGTTCCCCGAGCGCACCGAACGGCTGATCCTCGTCAGCGCGGGCGGAGTCGGCCGCGAGGTCAACCCGGCCCTGCGGCTGGTCTCGCTGCCGGGTGCCCATCTGGCGCTGTCCGCCCTCCGGTTGCCGGGCGCGCGCTTCCAGGTCGGCCTTGCCGTCGGCCTGATGAAGCTGCTGGACACCGATCTCGGCCAGGACGCCCCCGATCTGCTCCACCTCGTCGACGCCCTGCCGGACGAGACCGCGCGCAACGCCTTCATCCGCACGCTGCGCGCGGTCGTCGACTGGCGCGGCCAGGTCGTCACCATGCTCGACCGCTGCTATCTGACGGCCGGCATGCCGACGATGCTGCTGTGGGGCGACCGGGACAGCGTGGTGCCCGTGCGGCACGCGTACGGCGCCCACGAGGCGATGCCCGGCAGCCGGCTGGAGATCTTCGAGGGAGCCGGCCACTTCCCGTTCCACAGTGACCCCGCCCGGTTCCGCGCGCTCGTCGAGGAGTTCACCCGCACCACGGCCCCTGCCGACTGGAGCCGCGACCACTGGCGCCGGCTGCTGCGCGAGGGCGGGCCCGCAACGGGGGCGGCGGGTGCGCCGGACGGCATGGAACGGGACCTGCGCGGGGCGAGCGAGCGCAGCGCGACCTGACAGCCGTACGAGGGGGCACGAGGGAGCCCGGACGGTATCCGGCCGGGGCGCGCTCCTACGGCCCCAGATAGCCCAGCGAGGCCTCGATCCGGCCGGCCAGGTGGTCCCGCTGGCCCCGTTCCCGTGGCGTCGAACCCGACAGCCAGGTACGGCACTTGCTGGCCAGCAGCAGGCCGAAGCTCTCGGCCTCCCGTTCGTCGGTCAGGTCGAAACGGGTGCGCGCGGCGACGCTGCGCACCGTCGCCCGCAGATCCGCCCCGTCGCTGAGTAAACGGGCCGCGACCGCGGTGCCCTCGACGTGGTGGCCGCAGTGGCCCGCCTTCATGTGCCACAGCTCGTGGCCCAGGATCACCAACTGGTGCTCCGGCGCGGTGCGTTCCTCGATGACGACGAGATCCTGGTCGGCCATGTCGAGCCACAGCCCGCTGGCCGTGTCGGCCGGGAAGGGGGCCATGCGGAAGTGCACGGGGCGGCCGCGCCGTCTGCTCATCCCGTCGCACAGGGCGGTGTACAGGTCGGCCGGCACGGCGGGCGCCGGCAGGGTCAGTTCCGCGACCAACTCGCCGCTGAGACGGCGCATTTCCCTGGCGATGCTCACAGTTCTCCCCCGGATCACGACTCGGGCCGCTTCACGCTCTCCAGGAGCATGTCCAGCCACTCGGCGACCTTGTCGCGGTGCTGGTCGGTGGGCAGCTGGGCGGCCCGCCACGCGATCCCGCGCACGCCGTGGTCCTGCAGCAGCCGTTCCAGCGGGTCCTCGGCGGCCGCGGCCGCCTCCCGCGCGGCGAGCTTCTGGAGCAGCTCCTGCTCGATGTGCTGGAGGGCGCCCGCGAGCGCCTCCGGGTCCTCGGCGGTGAGGAAGCCGGCGTGCACCCGGAAGAAGCGCTGGAGGGCGTCGCAGTGCTCCATCGTGGGCCGCCGGTCGCCGTTGATGAGGGCGCCCGCCTGCTGGCGTGACATGCCGGCGCCGTCGGCGATCTCCTGCTGGGTGTACTTACGGCCGTTCGGCTTGAGCCGGGTGCGGCGCAGCAGGTCCAGACGCTGCAGGAAGCGTGCCTGCACATCGGGCTCACCGGCGGGCCGGCCGCTCAGCAGGGCCTTGACCACCGACTCCGGCACACCGCAGGCGACGGACAGCCGCCCGGTGCCGAAGACCTCCGCGTGCGGCACGCCGAGCCGGTCGGCGAGCGTGGCGACACGGGCGACGACGGCCGACATCAGCACCGTCGCCGCGGCGCCCGGAACCTCGAAGCCATCCTCCGACACCGACAGGTCTCCTAGGTCTCTCACGTCCCTCTCACAGGCACACGATCACCAATACAGACGGTCGCCGTGAACTGCGTGGAGAGTAGCGGGTCTTTCGAACTCACATCCAGGTCTCGCCACAACTGTGGCCAATTTCAGCCGTCAACCAGCACGGAATGCCACGATAGTTGACACCGATCGCGTCGGGGCAGCAGGATCGGGGCGCCGCGTGAAGGCCGCATAGGCAAGAGGGGTGACCTCCCGATGGCATATCAGGCAGGAGGGCAGCGGTCCGCACCGCGGCCCGTCCCCGAGAGTCTCGAGGCCCAGGCGTACCTGCACGACTACGCCACGTACCTGGAGGCCGTCCCCTTTCCGTCCGTCGTCCTCGACCACGGCTGGGACGTCGTTCTCTCCAACGACGCTTTCGCGTCACTTTTCCGGGAGGTGGGCCCGCATCCGACGGCCCTGCCCGGCGACAACTTCCTGCGTTTCGTCCTCTTCCATCCCGACGCCCCCTCGGTCCTCGGCGACCACGAGGCCGGCTGGTGCCTGCCGATGCTCGCCCGCTTCGCCGCGGCCGTGGAGCGCCACGGGCACGACCACGGGCTGCAGGCGATCCGCCGCGACATCGCCCAGGATCCGATCATGGAGGCCGCCTACCGCCACGGGCTGCCGCACTGGATCCGCGCGGTCGGCGAGGAGGCCGTCGAGCACGACGGGGCGGTCCGGCACCTGCTGCACCCCGATCCGCGCTGGGGCGCCACGGAGTGCCGCATCGTCGGCGACACCCCCAGGACCCTGCACGACATGGGGTACACCCGGCTGACGATGGTGCTGCGCTCCACCCGCCCGGCCCCCGTACCCCGCAGGACACGCGGCGCACGCCGCGGCGCGAGCCACCTCAGCGTGGTACCGGCCCCCGAGGCCTGACCGGGCACCGTCGGCGTTCAGGTCGCCGACGGCGCCCGGGTCGGCACCGCGTGCGCGTTCAGCGCGGCTCAGGAGCGTCCGACTTCGTGAGGCGGTCCACCGGGGTTCCTCGCTTCGCCGCCTGGATCTGCTCGTACACATGGGTCCGCAGTTCCGCGAAGCGCGGGGCCACCCGCGTGTGCAACTGGTCGCGCTCCGCCGGGAGATCGACCTTCAACTGCTCCTGGACGACCGTCGGGGAGGCGGACAGCACGAGGACCCGCTCACCGAGGTAGACGGCCTCGTCGATGTCGTGCGTGACGAACAGGATGGTGATCCCGCGCTCCCGCCAGAGTCCCCGGACCAGGTCCTCCAGGTCGGCGCGGGTCTGCGCGTCCACGGCGGCGAACGGCTCGTCCATCAGCAGGACCCGGGGCTCGTAGGCGAGCGCCCGGGCGATCGCCACCCGCTGCTGCATCCCGCCCGACAACTGCCACGGGTACGCGGAGAGCGCATCCTCCAGGCCGACCGAGCGGAGGGCGTCCGCGACCAGCTCCCGTCGACGCGCCTTGGGCAACCCCTTCTGCTTCAGGGGCAGTTCGACGTTCTCGCCGACCCGCATCCACGGGAAGAGGCTCCGCCCGTACTCCTGGAAGACGAATGCCATGTCCGGCGGCGGTCCGGTAACCCGCCGTCCCTCCAGGAGCACTTCGCCGGAGGTCGGTGCGAGCAGTCCGGCCATGCACTTCAGCAGGGTCGTCTTGCCACAGCCCGACGGGCCGACGAGACACACGAGTTCACCCGCCTCGACGGTGAAGGTGAGGTCGCGCACCGCCTCGACCCGGCGCCCGGACCCCTCGTAGACCTTGCGCAGGCCCGACACTGCAAGACGCGGGTGCATGGAACGCCCTTTCGCGAGGTTCACGGGGACCGCCGGGTGGATGCGCGCAGACCGTGGTACCAGCCGAGCACCCGACGCTCGACGAACTGGAAGAGCACCGACAGGACGAAGCCCAGGAGGCCGAGCACCAGGATTCCGGTCCACATGTCGGGGATGGCGAAACCCCGTTGGAACTGCACGATGGTGAAGCCGAGCCCGTTGCTCGCGGCGAACATCTCGCTGATGACCATCAGGATGATGCCGATCGACAGCGCCTGGCGCAGCCCCGCGAAGATCTGCGGGCTCGCCGACGGCAGCACCACGCTGCGCAACCGGGCGGGACCCGAGATGCCGTACGACCGCGCCGTCTCCGCCATCACCGGGTCCACCGCCCGCACGCCCTCGACCGTGTTGAGCAGGACCGGCCACACACAGCCGCTCGCGATGACGACGACCTTCATGGTGTCGCCGATGCCCGCGAACAGCATGATGACCGGCACCAGCACGGGCGGCGGCACCGCCCGCAGGAACTCCAGGACCGGCTCGCACACCGCCCGCACCCGGCGGTAGGAGCCGATGACCGTGCCCAGGGCGACCCCGACGACGGCCGCCGTCGCGTAACCGCCGAGCAGCCGCAGCACGCTCGGCCGCACATCGGTGCGCAGCCGCTCGACCGTCCACACGTCGGGGAAGGCCTTCACGATCGTGCGCAGCGGCGGCCAGTACACGTTCGTACTGCCGTCGGAGGCCACCCACCACGAGGTGACCAGCACGGCCGGCAGGGCGAGCGTGAAGAGCAGCCGCAGCAGGACGCGCCGCCAGGCTCCCGCCCCCGCCCGGCCGGGGGACGTCCCGGTCACACCGACACCTCCCCGCGCACCGACTGGTGCCAGGCCAGCGCGCGCCGCTCCACCGTCCGGGCGCCCACGTTGATCAGCAGCCCCAGCACCCCGGTGACCACGATCAGGGCGTACATCTCGGGTACCGCCTGCGAGGTCTGGGCGACGGCGATGCGCGCGCCCAACCCCGGTGCTCCGATGACCAGTTCGGCGGTGATGACGAGGATCAGCGCGACGGCCGCCGCGAGCCGCACGCCGGTCATGACGTACGGCAGCGCGGTCGGCCACAGCACGTGCCGGACCCGCGCCCAGGTGCCGAGTCCGTAGGAGCGGGCGGTCTCCTCGGCGACCGGGTCGACGTCCTGGACTCCGTACAGGACCTGGATCAGGATCTGCCAGAAGGAGGCGTAGCCGACCAGCAGCAGGACCGAGCGCAGTTCGGTGCCGTACAGCAGCACGGCGAGCGGGATCAGGGCGACCGACGGGATCGGGCGCAGGAACTCGATGGTGGATGCCGTCGCCTCGCGCAGGTGCGGGACGACCGAGACGATCACGCCGGCCACGATCCCGGCGCCCACCGCGATCGCCAGCCCGAGGGCCCAGCCGGTGAGGGTGTCGCCGAGCGCCGTCCAGAAGGCGGAGTCGGCGAGCTCGTCGCCCAGCGCGCCGGCGATGCGGCTGGTCGGCGGGAAGTAGGCCTCCTTGACCAGCCCGAGCCGCGGCACCGCCTCGCCCAGGGCGAGGAAGGCCGCGAGCCCGGCCGCACCGAGTGCGAGGTTCGCGCCTCTCACGGCAGCAGCTTCTCCAGGTCCGGGGTCGACTTGAAGAGTTTGTCCTGCTCGCCGAGCTTCTCCAAGGCCTCGATCGACGAACGGTCGGCCTCGGCAGGCCACTTGGGCAGCGTCACCTGTGCCAGCACCGACGTCGGGATCTTGGTGTAGGTGGTGACGATCCGGCGGACCTCGTCCGGGTGCGCGTCGGCGTAGGCGAGGGACTCCGCGGTGGCCTCCTGGAACTTCTTCACCACGTCCGGGTTCTTCTGCGCGTACTGCGTGGAGGTGAAGTACATGGCGACGGTGAGGTTCGGCGCCACGTCCACCAGCGGCGAGGCGATCTCCACACCGCCCTGGCTCTTGACGGTCGCCAGGGCCGGTTCGACGACCATCGCCGCGTCGATCTGCCCGTTGTCCAGGGCGGCGGGCATCTGGTCGAAGGCCAGCTCGACGAACTTCACCCGGTCGGGGTCGCCGCCCGCCTTGCGCACCGACTCGCGCACCGCGGTCTCGTTGATGTTCTTCAGGGTGTTGATGGCGACCTTCTTGCCCTCCAGGTCCTTCGCGGACTTGAGCGGACTGCCCTGCTTCACCGTGATCGCCCCGAAGTCCTTGCCCTGTACGCCGGTTGAGGCGATGCCGTTGGAAACGGCCTGAACGGGCACGTTGTTGGACTGGGCGACCATGAGGGAGGTCATGTTGCTGAAGCCGAACTGGAACTGTCCGCTGACGACTCCGGGCACGATCGCCGCGCCGCCCTGTGCGGTGGTGATCGACAGCTTCAGGCCGTGCTCCTCGTAGAAACCCTGTTTCATGCCCAGATAGACGGGTGCCACGTCGACGATGGGGATGAGTCCGAGTTTGACGGTCGTGGTACTTCCGGACGACGAACCACCGGTGGACGTACCGGAGTCGTCGGACGAGCCACAGGCCGCCGTGGCGAGCAGGAAAGTGCCGGCCGCGAGACCGGCGAACAGACGACGCAAGGCTCCTCCTGTGCAGACAACGGTGTTCCGACAGGCTGTGCGCACACCGCACAGTAGTGCTCAATTGGCGTGCAGGGAACGTAGAGCCCGCTGTCCGACGGGGTCAATGGGTTTGGCTGACGAAATTGTTGACAGTCTGGGAGGGCGGCATGTCCACCGTGGCCCGAGCACCGCATTTCGTGAGGTCCTTCGAGCGTGGCCTCGCGGTGATCCGCTCCTTCGACGCCGAACACCCCGCGCGCACCCTCAGCGAAGTCGCCCGCGCCTGCGGACTGACCCGGGCGGCCGCCCGGCGCCTGCTGCTCACCCTCGCCGATCTGGGATACGTGCACAGCGACGGCCGGCTCTTCCGGCTCACCCCGCGGGTACTGGAGCTCGGCTATGCCTATCTGGCCGGCCTCACGCTCCCGCAGGTCGCCGAGCCGCATCTGGAGCAACTCGTCGCACAGGTGAAGGAATCCTCGTCGCTGTGCGTCCTGGACGGCGACGACATCGTCTATGTCGCCCGGGTGCCGACCACGCGCATCATGTCGGCCGTCATCACCGTGGGCACCCGCTTCCCGGCGCACGTCACCTCGGTGGGCCGGGTGATGCTCGCCGCCCTGTCCGAAGACGAGCTCGAACTCCGCCTGGGCCGGGCGAAGTTGCGCACGCTCACCCCACGAACGCTGGTCGCGCCGGAGGATTTGCGGGCGGAACTGGCACGGGTGCGGCGCCAGGGGTACGCGCTCGTCGACCAGGAACTGGAGGAGGGGCTGCGGTCGGTGGGCGCCCCGGTGCGCGGCCGGGACGGCACGGTGGTGGCCGGCGTGAACATAGCCGTCCACGCCGGCCGCACCTCGGTGGCGGCGGTCCGCCGGGATCTGCTGCCACCCCTGCTGACGGCCGTGGCACGGATCGAGGCCGACCTGCGGGTCACCGGCCCGACTCCAGGCGCCGCCGCCCCTCGGATCACAGATCCAGGACGAGTTTCCTCCCCCGGCACCGGGACACGCAGATCATCATCGTCTCCCCGGCCTCCCGCTCCTGCGGACTGAGGACGGAGTCCCGGTGCTCCGGCGTGCCCTCGATCACGTCGGTCTCACAGGTGCCGCAGGTGCCCTCCGTACAGGAGTAGAGGACCTCGACCCCCGCCGCCCGCACGGTGTCCAGCACGGAAACACCCGCCACGACGGTCAGCGTCCGGCCGCTCCGCGCGAGCTCGACCTCGAACTCGCCGTCCTCACCGGCCGGTTGCTCCCGCGCCTGGAACCGCTCCACCTGGAGCGCGTCGGCCGGACAGCGCTCCTCCACGGCGTCCAGCAGGGGACCCGGACCGCAGCAGTAGACGAGGGTGCCCTCGGGCAGCCCGTCGAGCACGGAACCGAGGTCGAGCAGGCCCGTCTCGTCCTGCGGGGCGACGGTGACCCGGTCGCCGTACCGCGCCAACTCCCCGGCGAACGCCATGGATCCGCGGGTGCGGCCGCCGTAGAGAAGGCTCCACTCGGCGCCCGCCGCCTCGGCCGCCGCGAGCATCGGCAGGATGGGAGTGATCCCGATGCCGCCCGCGACGAAACGGTAGCGGGCCGCCGGGCGCAGTGCGAAGTGGTTGCGCGGACCGCGCACCCGTACCTTGTCGCCCGGCCTCAACTGCTCGTGCACATGGGTGGATCCGCCCCGCCCGGCCGGCTCGCGCAGTACCGCGACCCGCCACGCGCAACGGTCGGCCGGATCGCCGCACAGCGAGTACTGGCGCTCCAGCTCCGGGCCGAGGACGAGATCCACATGGGCGCCCGGCTCCCAGGCCGGGAGCGGCTCGCCCAGCGGGTGGCGCAGGGTGAGGGCGAGCACTCCTTCGGCGGCGAACTCGCGGCTCGCGACGACCAGTTCGGTTTCGGGCACGCTCATGAGTCGTTTCCTCGCGGCCGGTGTCCTTCGGGGTGGCCGAGCATCCACTCCCACATCTCGATCGGGTCCTGCGAGGTGTGCTCGGCGCCGCAGTGACAGGTGCCGTGCAGCACGTCGGTGCCCGGCAGCCAGTCGATGCGGTAGATCTCGCCGGTGGGACCGGTGCTCACAGGACCTTCTCCACGGGCTTGTCGCCCTCCTCCACCAGCCGGGCGAGGATACGGCGGGCGGCCAGGCCCCCGGTGTCGATGTTGATGCTCAGCTCCTGGTAGCCGGTGCGTTCCGAACCGAGCGTCCGCTGCAGGAGGTTGAGCGCGTCGACGTCCTGCATGACCACCGTGTGGTTGTTGCCCCGCAGGAACTCGGTCACCTCGGCGTCGTCCGTCGCCCAGTCCCGCGAGACCATCCAGAAGTCGTACACCTTGCCGTCGGCGGACGGCGTGATCGCGTAGGTGATCTCGGTGTGGAAACCGTTCGGGTCGCTGCCGTCCGCCTCGGGCAGGACGCCCACCGGCGCGATACGGCTGTGCAGCAGGTACAGACAGGGCGCGTGGTACTCGATGTCCTGCCAGCGGGTGATCCGGCCCTCGATACCGGTCGAACGGGCGTAGAACGGCGGGCACTCGGCGTCGTCCATGTGCCGGCTCACCCGCACGATCCCCGCGCCCTCGTCGACCTCGGTGGTGATCGGTGTCTCGGCGACCTCGGGGGTGCCGATGTAGCCGCCGTGCAGATACGTCTCGTGGGAGAGGTCCAGGAGGTTGTCGACGAGCAGCCCGTAGTCCGCGTCGATGGGCTCCATGCCCTGGACGGTGGTCCAGCCGGGGGCGTCGAGGTGCCGGGCGCGCGGGATCGTCTGCGGGTCGGCGAGCGACGGGTCGCCGATCCATACCCAGACCAGCGAGTCCTGCTCGACGACCGGGTAGGCGGTGACCCGGGCGGTGCGCGGGATGCGTTTCTGCCCCGGCACGTACACACAGGTGCCGGTCGTGTCGTACGTGAAGCCGTGGTAACCGCACACGATGCGGTCGCCGTCGAGCCGGCTCTCCGACAGCGGGAACCGGCGGTGCACACAGCGGTCGTGCAGCGCGACGGGCGTCCCGTCCTCCTCGGTCCGGTAGAAGACGAGCGGCTCACCCAGAATCGTCCGGCCGAGCAACTCCTCCCGCCCGACCTCGGTGCTGTAGGCGGCGACGTACCACTGGTTCCTGGCGAATGCGGTCGTGTGCGGCATGGATGCGGCTCCCGTCTGTCTGCGGTGGTCGCATCGTCGTGAAGGGCGTCACAGCACCGCAATACCTCTTCCGTCTCGCGGAAGGGGGGCAGCTTCTGTCAGGACGAAGGGCCCGGCGCGCGCCGGCGCGGCTCGGTCCCGTTCGTCATGCGGATCTGGATCCGGGCCGGGATTCGGCTTAGGTGGCGGGAGGTGGATTCCAGCCGGCCTCGGGATCGAGGGGCAGTTCCGGGTGGTCGTGCTTGAACGCCTCGGCCTGCTTTTCGAGCTTCGGCAGGGCGTGGTCGGGCGCGCCGGAGCCGCGGAACAGGGTCGCGCAGTATTCGCGGGACAGGAACGCGGCGTCCCACTGCCCGTCCGTGCGCACCCACTGGTAGGTGTGATTGTGCAGATTGAGGAACTGCAGGGTGGCCAGCCGGGGTGGCATCGCGCGGAAGGTGCCCTGGTCGACGGCCTCCGTGAGCAGCCCCGAGATCACCTGTCCGAAGTCGGAACGCTTGCCCAGCAGGGTCTTCAGTTCCGCGCCACTCGGACTGCGGTAGCCGTGCTCGTAGACCCAGATGTGGTCGAGCCTGCGGAAGATGATGCTCGGCAGCGATTCGGACAGCAGCCGCAGCCGCAACAGGGGATCCGTGTCGAGGTCCGCGATCTGGCGGGCGCGGGAGAGCAGCGGTCCCATCACCCGCGCCTGGATCTCGACGAGCAGTTCCTCCTTGGAGTCTTGGCCCGCCGCACCCCCCTCGTACCGTCGACTTTCACGCCGACGTCATCCGGGCCTTCCCTGACGTTCGGTGCCCTTGGAACACTCCTTGCGCGCGCATTGCGTCACGAACCGGCAGGCGCAGCCCCTTCCGTACGAGAGGTGCCTCACCCATGCCCGAAGTCAACCGGCGCCGATTCCTCCAACTCGCGGGCGCCACGACGGCGTTCACCGCTCTCTCCGGCAGCATCGAACGTGCCGCCGCGCTGCCCGCGAACCACCGCACCGGGTCGATCGAGGACGTCGAGCACATCGTCGTCCTGATGCAGGAGAACCGCTCCTTCGACCACTACTTCGGCAAGCTGCGGGGGGTCAGAGGCTTCGGCGACCCGCGCCCGGTCACCCTCCCGAACGGCAAGCCGGTCTGGCATCAGGCGGACGGCGCGGGCAAGGACGTCCTCCCCTTCCACCCCGACGCCGACGACCTGGGTCTCGCCTTCCTGCAGGACCTCCCGCACGGCTGGAACGACGGCCATGTCGCCTTCGACGGCGGCAGGTACGACAAGTGGGTGCCCGCCAAGAGCGCCACGACCATGGCGTACCTGACCCGCGAGGACATCCCCTTCCACTACGCGCTCGCCGACACCTTCACCGTCTGCGACGCCTACCACTGCTCCTTCATCGGCTCCACCGACCCCAACCGCTACTACCTGTGGACCGGACACACCGGCAACGACGGCAAGGGCGGCGGCCCGGTGCTCGGCAACGACGAGGCCGGCTACGGCTGGACGACGTACCCCGAACGTCTGGAGCGGGCCGGGGTCTCCTGGAAGATCTACCAGGACATCGGCGACGGCCTGGACGCGAAGGGCAGCTGGGGCTGGATCCAGGACGCCTACCGCGGGAACTACGGCGACAACTCCCTGCTGTACTTCAAGCAGTACCAGAACGCCGAGCCCGGCGACCCGCTGTACGACAAGGCCCGCACCGGTACCGACGCCCGCACGGGCGAGGGGTACTTCGAGCAGCTGAAGGCGGACGTCAAGGGCGGTCGGCTGCCGCAGATCTCCTGGATCGTCGCCCCCGAGGCCTTCACCGAACACCCCAACTGGCCCGCGAACTACGGCGCCTGGTACATCGCCCAGGTCCTCGACGCGCTCACCTGCGACCCGAAGGTGTGGGCGAAGACGGCCCTGTTCGTCACCTATGACGAGAACGACGGCTTCTTCGACCACCTGCTCCCGCCGTTCCCGCCGGCCTCGGCCGCGCAGGGCCGCTCGACGGTCGACGTGGGCCTCGACGTCTTCCCGGGCGACAGCGGTCACACCGCCGGTCCCTACGGGCTCGGCCAGCGGGTGCCCATGCTCGTCATCTCCCCCTGGAGCAAGGGTGGTTACGTCTGCTCCGAGACGCTCGACCACACCTCGGTCATCCGGTTCATGGAGCGCCGCTTCGGCGTCCACGAGCCGAACATCTCGCCGTGGCGGCGCGCGGTGTGCGGCGATCTGACCTCCGCGTTCGACTTCACCCGCCCGGACACCCGGCCGGTCGCCCTGCCGGACACCGACGGCTACGAGCCCCCGGACCGCGGCCGCCACCCCGACTACGTGCCCACCCCGCCGGCCGTCCCCGTCCTGCCGAAGCAGGAGCGCGGCACGCGGCCCACCCGCCCGCTCACGTACGAGCCCGCCGTGCACGGTTCGGTGGACCCGGCCGCGGGGACCCTCACCCTCACCTTCGCCTCCGGGGCCAAGGCGGGCGCCGCCTTCCTGGTCACCTCCGGCAACCGTGCCGACGGACCGTGGAGCTACACCACCGGGGCGGGGGCGAGCGTCTCGGACACGTGGAACTCGGCGTACTCGGGCGGCTCGCACGACCTGACCGTGCACGGCCCGAACGGGTTCCTGCGCGTCTTCAAGGGGGCGGGCAAGGCGGCCGGGGCCGAGGTGACCGCCCGGCACGTCGACGACGGTCTGGAACTGACCTTCACCCACCGGGGCTACGGCACGGTGGAGCTGACGGTGGCCGACGGTTACGGCGGGCGCCCCACGACCGTCAGGCTGAGGCCCGGCGGATCGCTCAGGCGCACCCTGGACCTGCGGGCGAGCCGCCGGTGGTACGACCTCACCGTCACGTCCGGCGCCGACCCCGCGTTCCTGCGGCGGTTCGCCGGGCACGTCGAGAACGGCCGCCCCGGGGTGAGCGACCCGGCGATCGTCACGGAGTGACCCGCTTGGGCCGCCGCCACGGTAAATGCGCGGTGAACACCGCATCGTGGGGGCTGGTCAGGTCGCGGTGGGCTCGGGGTAGTGTGCCCCGGTGACCACGCATTCGAACACACCTTCAGGCTGGTACCCGGACCCGCACGGGGCGGCCCAGACCTTGCGTTACTGGGACGGCGCCCAGTGGACCGAGCACACGCACGAGGACGGCAAGGGCCAGGCCGCGCCGCAGGTGCCCCACCAGGCGGGGCCGGACGAGCGCGTCCAGCGCCAGGTGCAGCAGCAGGCCGGGGTCGCGGCGGGCGGCCCCGGCGGCGGCACGCTGTTCAGCGAGCCGGTGCTGGTGGTGAACCAGAAGGCCAAGCTCATCGAGCTGACCAACGAGTACAAGGTCATGGACCAGCAGGGCGGTCAGCTCGGCTCGGTCGTCCAGGTCGGCCAGAGCGCGCTGCGCAAGATCCTGCGCTTCGTCGTCAGCATCGACCAGTACCTGACGCACAAGCTGGAGATCCGCGACGCCCACGGGCAGCCGGTGCTGCTGCTGACCCGTCCGGCGAAGTTCCTCAAGTCGCGGGTGGTCGTGACGCGCCCCGACGGGCAGCCGGTCGGCGAGATCGTCCAGCAGAACGTCTTCGGAAAGATCAACTTCGCCATCAACGCGGACGGCCGTCGGATCGGCGCGATCAAGGCGGAGAACTGGCGGGCCTGGAACTTCGCGATCGTCGACCACGCCGACAACGAGGTCGCCCGGATCACCAAGACCTGGGAAGGCCTCGCCAAGACGATGTTCACCACGGCGGACAACTACGTCCTGCAGATCCACTACCAGCTGCCCGAGCCGCTGCTGAGCCTGGTCGTCGCCACGGCCCTGACCGTGGACACCGCGCTCAAGCAGGACGCGCGCGGCCTGGGCTGACGCCCCCGCGCGGAGGTGACACCGCCGGGTTGTCACCTCCGAGCACCGGGGCTACAGCGGGGTGAGGTGCTCCGGCCCGGTCGTCGGCCGGGGCAGCAGGGCCGGTTCGGCCGACGCCGTCTCCGGCCTCAGGGCCAGCACCGCCGCCACGGGGTGATCCTCGTCCTGGACGGCACCGGGTTGCGGCGCGGCCCGGGACAGCAGCACCACACCCCAGCCCGCGACGCCCGCACCGGCCAGCGCCAGGAGCACCCCCGCCGCCCCGCCCTGGAGGCGTTCGCCCAGCAGCGCGAGGCCGATCGCCGCGGCGGCCACCGGGTTCGCCAGGGTCACCATCGCCAGCGGTGCGCCGAGGCCACCCCGGTAGGCGGTCTGCGACAGCAGCAGCCCGGCCGCCGCGAAGGCCGCGACCAGCAGCGCAACGCCGATCACCTGCACGCTGAGCAGCGGGCCCGACCGGTCCGTCACGGCCACCGTCACGGTCTGGGTGAGCGCCGAGGCGACCCCCGAGGCGAAGCCGGACGCGGTCGCGTGCCGCAGTCCCGGCTTGGCGCCGCGCCGGGCCAGCAGCCCGATGAGCGCAGCCGTCGCGCCCGCCACCGCCACCGCCTCCGGCACGCTCAGCACGTCCTCGGGCGCCGGACCCGACGCGGTGACCAGGATCGCCGCCAGGCCGGCCAGGGTGAAGGCGGTGCCCCGCCACTCGGCGGCGCCGACCTTGCGCCCGGCGACCCGCGCCCCCATCGGCACCGCCGCGACCAGGGTGAGCGCGCCGAGCGGCTGCACCACGGTGAGCGGTCCGTACTTGAGGGCGACCACGTGCAGCAGCGCGGCGGCGGCGTTCAGCCCCACCGACGACCACCAGGCGCCGTTGCCGAGCAGACGCAGCAGGCCCGTGCCGGGGTGTCGTGAGGCCAGCCCTTCCTGGGCGACGGCGGCGGCCGCGTAGGCGACGGCCGAGAAGAGGGACAGGACGACGGCGACCAGGGTGGCGTTCATCGGCCCGCTCCCACGAGGACCGGCTCCTCGGCCGGGACGAGGGTGCGGATACCGCGTCCCGTCGTCGTGGCCGTGCGCCGGGGGGCGTGGATCAGCGCGAGCGCGAGGCCGAGCAGGGCGCCCGCCACGATCGCGTCGAGCCAGTAGTGGTTCGCCGTGCCCACGATCACCAGCAGGGTCAGCAGCGGATGCAGCAGCCACAGCCACCGCCACCGTGACCGGGTGGCGACGACGAGGCCGATCGCGACCATCAGGGCCCAGCCGAAGTGCAGCGAGGGCATCGCCGCGAACTGGTTCGACAGATGGTCCGTCCGCGGCGGGCCGTACACCGAAGGCCCGTACACGCGCGCGGTGTCGATCAGTCCCGTTCCCGTCAGCATCCGCGGCGGGGCGAGCGGAAGGGCGAGGTGCAGCACCAGCGCGGCGGCGGTGACCGCGGCCAGCACCCGGCGGGCCCACACGTAGTGGGCCGGGCGCCGCAGGTAGAGCCAGACCAGGAAGGCCAGGGTGGCGGGGAAGTGCACGGTCGCGTAGTAGGTGTTCGCGACCCTGACCAGGGTGTCGCCGTGCAGCAGCAGTGCCTGGACGGAGTCTTCCCGGGGCAGCCGGAGCAGGCGTTCGACGTGCCACACGTCGTGTGCGTTGCGGAAGGCCTCGCCGGTGTGGCCCGCGGCCAGCTGCCGGCCGAGCTTGTAGACGAGGAAGAGTCCTGCGACCAGCAGGAGCTCTCGGACTATGGGCGGCCGCGCCGGTGTGACCGGCTCCGCTTCCCCAGGCTCGGTGCGGGCATTCATCCCCCGGCCCCTTCACTGACGGTGGTGCGTGTGGGTGGTGCTGCCGTGCTCGTGACTCGTGCATACACCATCGATACTGTGTCGTACCGATACGCCAGTGTACCGATACGCCGGCGTACCGGTACACTGGCGTATCGATGGTGTGCGCCACACTGGACAGAGAATCCCGCGGCGGCCTCGAGACGGGCCGAAGGAACGGAAGAGAAGCGAGGGGAACGGCAGATGATGTCGCAGGCAGCGGACGGACCCGAGTCGGTCGCCGCCACGAGCCGCTCCAAGCTCACGCCCGAGCGTGAACAGGAGTTCTTCGACGCCGTCCTCGACCAGGTCCGTGAATGCGGTTACGAAGCCGTCACCATGGAGGGCATCGCCGCCAGCACCCGGTGCAGCAAGTCCACGCTCTACCGGCAGTGGAAGACCAAGCCCCAGTTCGTCGTGGCCGCGCTGCGCTCGCGTCGCGAGGCGCGGCTCACCGGCATCGACACCGGCTCGCTCGCCGAGGACCTGCGCGAGGCCGCGCGGGCCACCGGCCGCTGGTCGACGAACGACACCAAGCTGCTGCAGGCGCTCGGCCACGCCGTCACCGGTGACCAGGACCTCGCGCTGGCGCTGCGGGAGGCGATCATCACGCCCGAGATCGAGGCGCTGCGGGAGATCCTGCGGCGCGGGGTCGAACGCGGCGAGATCGCCCCTGACCACCCGGCGCTGGAGTACATCCCGGCGCAGATGTTCGGCGTGATCCGCGCCCGTCCCGTCGTCGACGGGGAGTACGCGGACCAGGAGTACCTGGTCCGCTTCGTGGAGGCCGCCGTCCTGCCGGCGCTCGGTCTCACCTAGGGGCCGGCCCGGAGACCGACGCGGAGATCAGCACAGGGATCAACACATGGCTCAGGCCACCGTCCACGGGATGACTGGACGGTGACCTGTCTCGCGCCGCACCGTGGGGACGGGGGCGGCGCGCACCACCCGGCCGGGTGGGGCCCCCTTGAGCGGAGGGGTGCCCCACCCGGCCGACCGTGTCAGACGTCCTGTCCGCTGCCGCCGCCCGTCGACACCTTGATGCCCTTGGTGATGGTGTCGATGATCGACACGCTCTGATCGGCGTCGACCCCGAAGCGGAGCACGACCAGCCGCTTGGTGTCCGCGGGCGCGGGGAACGCCAGCGACTCGACATAGCCGTCCGCACCCTTGCTCGTGACCGCCTTCCAGCGCACCAGGTAGCCCTTCTGCCCGGCCACCGTCACCGCCTTGGAGGCGAGCACCTGGTGCGAGGTGATCGCGCCGTACGTCGTGCCGCCGTAGGACTCCTCGGCGTTGGCGGAGATGTCCGCCTTCGCGACCGCCTCGGCGGTCTCGCCCTTGGTCTCCAGCACCTCGACGGGCGCCGAGTACACGCCCCCCTTGGTGCAGGTCTTGGAGGTGTCGCCGGGGCACTTGTAGGAGGAGTCGGAGGTGATCTGCGCGCCCACGCTCAGCTCCTGGCCGGTCCAGCCGTCCGGAATGGCGATGCTGATCCCGTTGAGCGCGTCGGTCACCGCACCGCTCTTGATCTTCGGTGCCTCGGACTCCCCGGGCGAGGGGGAGGCTCCCCCCGAGCCCCCCGAGCCCCCCGAGTCTCCGGAGCCGCCCGAGCCACCGGAGTCGCCGAAGGGCCCGCCCTGGCCGCCGCTGCCGTCCTGGCCGCCCGTGCCGCCGGGCCCGCCCTGCCCGCCCGGTCCCTGGGCCGTGCCACTGCCGCCGCCCGAGCCGTCGTCCTTGGCCAGCGCGTACACGCCGACCCCGATGCTGGCGAGGACCGCCACGGCCGCGGCGACGGCTATGCCCGTCCGCAGTCCGCGCCGCCGGCCCGGGTCCGCCGGCGCCGCGGGATACCCCGGATAACCGGGATACGCCGGGTACGCGCCGTCCGCCGGGGTCTGCGCCGGCGGACCCCATACGGCGGCCGAGCCCGCGGCGCGGGTCTGGTCCGTCCATGCCTTGCCGTCCCACCAGCGTTCGGTGGCGGGACCGTCACTTGTCTGCCCCGGATCGGGATACCACCCGGGAGGAGTCACCTGCGTCATGACCCCACCGTATGAGGCGTCGGTGAAAGCCGGATGAGAGGGAGGGCACTCTGTTGAAATCCGTTACGGGCGCCCGCCGCCCGGCTGGCGTGAATTGGACGTCAATTCGGTGCCCGTCACTCGCCGTTGACGCGGGGGGACCACTTCCGCAGGCCCGCCGGGGCGTCCCGGACCGTCGCGTGTCACCCTGGAGGCGGGACCTGCCCGGACCGCCCTCCGCGCGAGCCCCCGGACGGCTACGCTCGACGTCGGTACGTCGTTCGGGCGACTTGGGGAGGTAGCGGGATGACGGAGGTCAGGCCGACGACGGCCGCCTCGGCTTCCCTGTGGGAGCGCGAGCGGGAAGTCACCGCCATCGCGGAGGCGGTGGAGACACTCTGCGCCGACCGGTCCTCGTCGGGTCACCTGCTGGTGCTTCGGGGCGAGGCGGGATTCGGCAAGACCGCGTTGTTGGCCGAGACCCGCCGTATCGCCGAGAGCCGCGGCTGCGCGGTCTGGTCGGCCCGCGGCGGCGAGACACTGAAATCCGTCCCCTTCAACGTGGTACGGCAGCTGCTTCAGCCCACCCTGCTGTCCCTGCACCCGGAGGAGGCCCGCGAGTACCTCGGCGACTGGTACGACATCGCCGGTCCCGCCCTCGGCATTCTGGAACCCGGCGAGGGCCACGCCGACCCGCAGGGCGTCTGTGACGGCCTCGTCGCCGCCGTGACCAGGCTGGCCAGGCGCGACTACCCGCTCGTCCTGCTGATCGACGACGCGCACTGGGCCGACCAGGAGACCCTGCGCTGGCTCGTCGCGTTCGTCGAACGCCTCGAGGAACTCTCCGTCCTGGTCGTGGTGGCCCGCCGGCCCGGCGAGGTCAAGGGCGACGCCGCCCGCCACCTCGACGCCATCGGCGTGGCCGCGGGCCGCGCCGTCACCAGCCTCAGCGCCCTGACCCCGCCCGCGGTCGCCGGCCTCACCCGGGCCACCCTCGGCCCGCACGCCGACGCCGCGTTCTGCCGCGAGGTGTGGGCCGTCACCGACGGCAACCCCTACGAGACCGTCGAACTCCTCGCCAAGGTCCGCGACAGCGAACTGGAGGCGAGCGAGTCCTCGGCGGGCGAACTGCGCGCCCTGAACCGCGCGGCCCGTGGCGGCGGCCTCGTCGACCGCCTGGAGAAACTGGGCGTCGACGCCACCAAGTTCGCCATGGCCGCCGCGATCCTCGGCGCCGACATCTCCGTCGCCCAGGCCGCCCTGCTCGCCGGACTCGGCCGCGACGACGCGGCGCGCTGCGCCGAGCTGCTGCGCAACGCCCGCATCCTCACCGAGCCCGTCCCCGGGGCTGTCCCGGCGGGCGACGGCGATCTGGAGTTCGTCCACCCGCTGATCGCCTCCGCCGTCTACGACTCCATCCCCGGAGGCCTGCGCACCGCGATGCACGGCATCGCCGCCCAGGTCGTCACCGACGCCGGCAAGGGCCTCGCGGCCGCCTCCCGGCACCTGCTCCAGGTGCACGCGGAGGGCGACGAGGAACTCGTCGAGCAGCTGCGCGAGGCCGCCCGTGAACACCTCGCCGTCGGTGCCCCCGACGCGGCCCGCCGCTGCCTGGAACGGGCCCTGAGCGAACCGCCCGCCCCCGAGGTGCACGCGCACGTGCTCTACGAACTGGGCTGCGCCACCCTCCTCACCGCCCCCGCCAGGACCATCGACCACCTGCGAACCGCACTCGCCATGCCGGGACTCGACGGCACCGAGCGCGTCGACGCCGTCTACCGTCTCTCCCAGGCCCTCCTGCACAACGACCAGCTGGAGGAGGCCGTCCGCACGGTCGAGGCGGAGGCCGCCCGGCACGCCCCCGGACCCGCGCGGCTGCGACTGCAGGCCGTGCAGTTCATGTGGGAGGGCGTGCACGCCGGGGAGGCGACCACACCGCGCCGCTCCGAGCGGCTCGCCCAGCTGGTCGAGACCTGCACCGGCCGGGACAACGCCGAGCGCGCCCTGCTCATCCTGCGTGGCTTCGACGCCATGACCCACGGCGAGAACGCCGAGGAGGTCGCCGAGTTCTGCGACCGCGCCCTCGTCAACGGCGGTCTCGCGCCCGGGCTCGGCTGGACCGACCAGGAGTGGGGCATCGAACTGCTGATGATGCTGGCCAGCTCCTACGCCTACACCGACCGGCTCGACCGCGCCGACGCCCTCTTCAACGAGGCCCTGCGCGCCTACACGTCCGCCGGCTGGAGCGGCGGCCACCTCGCGCTGGCCCACGCCTACCTCGGACTGGGCCTGCGCCGCCGGGGCCGTCTGAAGGAGGCGGAGGAGTCCCTCAGGGAATCCCTGCGGGTCGCCGAACGCGTCGGCCGCGGCCTGCCCCTGTACTGGTCGGCCACCTGCAACCTCATCGACACGCTGCTGGCCCGCGGCCATGTCGCCGAGGCCTGGGAGACCGCCGAACAGTACGGTTTCGCCCCGCCGTACCCGTCGACGATCGTGCTTCCCGACCCGCGCTCGGTGCGCGGCCGGCTGCTGCTGGCCGTCGGCCGGGTCAAGGACGGCATCAACGAACTGGAGGCGGCCGAGAAGGCGGCCGCCGCGCGCGGCCACCTCAACCCGGTGATGGTCCCCTGGGCCGTCGAACTCGCCCGAGCGCTGGCCACCGAGGACCCGGACCGGGCCAACCGGCTCGTCTCCGAGGCCCGCCGTCAGGCCGAGCGCTTCGGCACCGACACCGCGATCGGGGAGGCCCTGCGCTGCGCCGCGGCCCTGGAGACCGGCCAGCGCGCGGTCCGGCTGGCCCAGCAGGCGGTCACCTTCCTGGAGTCCTCGCCCTGCCAGTACGAACACGCGGCCGCCCGCGTCGAGTACGGCGTCCTCTCCCGCTCGGTGTCCGAACTCGGCCGGGGCCTGTCACTGGCGCGTTCCTGCGGAGCGGACGGCCTGGTGGACAAGGCCCAGCAGGCACTGCGGGGGATGGGCGCGCCGCAGGTGGGCCTGGTACCCGGACAGACCCGGAGATAGCCGCGGCAGGCCGCCGGTGGAGGTGACACCGGCGGCCTCCCGCGGCGGCCCGCGCACGGCGTGCGGGGCATCCGCCGTCAGGAGCCCAGCAGTTCCTCGGTGAGCCGCGCGAGGCGCGCCCGGACCTGCGGGTCGTACGTCGCCTCGTGCGCCCG
The DNA here is from genome assembly GCF_045041255.1 of Streptomyces sp. NBC_00080. NCBI lineage: Bacteria > Bacillati > Actinomycetota > Actinomycetes > Kitasatosporales > Streptomycetaceae > Streptomyces > Streptomyces sp. NBC_00080. The sequence continues at coordinate 1,773,627 of NZ_CP108235.1, read as the reverse complement.
CGCCGGACGTGTTCCGTCGAAGAAGCCGCCCGTGCCCGACTCCTGGGTGGCCAGCGCCAGGACACCCGGCGCGCCGTCGGCGACCGTGCTCCAGGGCGCGACCCCGCCCTCGCGGACCATCGCGGTGTCCATGAACGTCGCCGGATGCAGCACGTTCACCGACACCCCGCTGCCCGTCGGCTCCGCCGCCAGGGCGAACGTGTGGGCCGCCAGCGCGAACTTGGACCGGCAGTAGGCGGCGAACCCGTCGTAGCCCCGGGTGAACCCGGGGTCGTCGAAGTCGACGGGTTCCTGGCCGACCGAGCCGACGTTGACGATCCGCGCGGGCGCCCCCGCCCGCAGGGCGGGCAGCAGGGCGCGGGTCAGGGCCACCGGTGCCAAGTAGTTCACCGCCAGCCGCAGTTCGTGACCGTCGGCGCTCACCTCACGGCCCGAACCGGGCGAACCGGCGCCCACCCCCGCGTTGTTGACGAGCACATCGAGCGCGGGGTGGGCCTCGGCGACCCGCTCGCCCAGCCCGCGCACCTGCGCCAGCGAGGCCAGATCGGCGACGAACCCCGCCGCCTCGCCCTCGGCACGCAACTCGGCGACGAGCCGCTCCGTACGGCCCGGGTCACGGCCGTGGGCGAGGACGAGATGGCCGGAGCGGACGAGTTCGAACGCGACGTACCGGCCGAGGCCGGAGGTGGCGCCGGTGATCAGGATGGTGGACATGCCCCCACCGTAGGCACGGCACACCGGTTTCCGGGTGATACCGCCGGAGCCACCACCGGCAGGATCACCCTCGGCTTTCCTCGGCCGTACGCGCCTCAGCCGGCCCCGTCCTCCTCGGCCAGCACCCGCTGGGCCGTCGCGAACGCCGAGTTCGCCGCCGGAACCCCGCAGTAGACGGCCGTCTGGAGCAGTACGGCGCCGATCTCCTCGGACGTGAGCCCGTTGCGCCGGGCCGCCCGAACATGCATGGCCAGCTCTTCGTAGTGGCCGTGCGCCACCAGCGCGGTCAGCGTGATCATGCTGCGCTCACGGCGGCTCAGCGTCGGGTCGGTCCAGATCTCGCCCCAGGCGTAGCGGGAGATGAAGTCCTGGTAGCGCGCGGTGAACCCGTTCTGCCGAGCCTGCGCCCGGTCCACGTGCGCGTCCCCGAGCACCTCCCGGCGCACCTCCATGCCCCGCTTGGCGCCGCCGTCGAGATGGGTGCGCAGCACGGTCAGTACGGCCTCGGGGCACTCGGCGGGCGCGAGATGCGAGGCACCCGGGAGCTCGACCAGTGCGGCGCCGGGCACCGCGTCCGCGATCTCCCGCAGATGCGCGGGCGGCGTCGCCGGATCCTCACGCCCCGCGACCACCACGGTCCGTACGGCGATCTCCGGCAGCCGCTCGCGCAGATCGAACGCGGCCAGCGCGTCACAGCACGCCGCGTAGGCCTCCGGATCGGCGTCGCGGTGGTCGGCGACCAGCCCCGGCACGGTGAACCCGGGAGTGAACCAACGGGCGTTCGCACCCTCGGCGAGCCCCGCCAGTCCCTCGCGGCGCACCAGCGCGGCCCGCTCCTCCCAAGGCGAGGCCCCGTTGAAGTGGGCCGACGAGCAGATGACCGCCAGTGCCGACACCCGCTCCGGGTGATGCAGCGCCAGCTGCAGACCCACCGCGCCGCCCAGGGACACGCCCGCGTAGGCGAACCGCTCCAGGCCGAGCGAGTCGGCCAGCGCCAGCACCAGGTCGGCGAGGTCCCCCACGGTGGCCCCGGGACCGATCAGGTCGGCCGCCGAACCCCCGTGCCCCGGCAGGTCCCAGCGGACCACCCGGTGCGTGGCGGACAGCTCGGGCGCGACCTTGTCCCACAGGGCGTACGAGGTACCCAGCGAGGGGCCGAGCAGCAGCGCCGGAGCGGAAGTCGGACCCTCGGCGAGGTGGTTGAGCAGCTTCTCGGTCAACGTCGCTCCAGCGCACGGTCGGTGAGGATTCCGGCGGAGCCGGTGTAGCGGGCGGGATCGGTGAGGTCGCCGAGGTCGACGTCCTTCAGGTCGGGCGCCGTCGCCAGCAGTTCGGCCAGCGGACGGTCCTCGGCGTAGGTGCGCCGGGCGAGCTCGGTGAGCAGCTCCTTGGCGCGGGCACGGCCGAGCACGGCCGACAGCGCCGCGGACAGCCGCTCGGAGACGATCAGCCCGTGGGTGAGGCCGAGGTGCGCCCGCATCGCGTCCGCGTCCACCCGGAGCCCCTCGGTCAGCTCGGCCGCGTCCCGGGCCGCCCCGCCGGTCAGCCGGAGCAGCTCCCTGAGCGGCTCCCACTCGGCGTGCCACGCCCCGGCCGGCCGTTCGTCCTCGGCGGCCAGGGACCCGTACAGCGTGGCCGCGAGCTGCGGGGCACGCCGGGCGGCGGCCGCGATCAGCGTGGACCGCACCGGGTTGGCCTTGTGCGGCATGGCCGAGGAGCCGCCTCCGCCGCTCTCCGCGACCTCGGCGATCTCGGTGCGGGCGAGGGTCAGGACGTCGGTCGCGACCTTCCCCAGCGCGCCCGCGGAGAGGGCCAGACATCCGGCCAGGTCGGCGATCGGCGTGCGCAGCGTGTGCCACGGCAACAGCGGTGCCCGCAGGCCGAGTTCACGGGCGAAGGCGGCGGGCAGCGCGGTCGCGTCGGGGGCGCCGTACGCCGTGAAGGCCGCCAGCGTCCCGGCCGCGCCGCCGAGTTGGGCGGGCAGCGCGTCCCGTACCGCCGTCACCCGGTCCCGCGCGTCCAGCACCAGCGACCGCCAGCCGGCCGCCTTCAGTCCGAAGGTCGTCGGCACGGCGTGCTGGGTGAGCGTCCGGCCCGGCATCGGCGTGTCGCGGTGCGCGGCGGCCAGTCGGGCCAGTGCCCGCTGGACGCGGTCGAGGTCGGCCAGCAGAAGATCGAGGGTGCGCACCGCGACCAGCATCGTCGCCGTGTCCATGATGTCCTGGCTGGTCGCGCCCCGGTGGACGTACGGGCCGTACTCCTCGCCGACCGCCTTCGTCAGATCGGCGACCAGCGGGATCACCGGGTTACCGCCGCCGCGCGCCCGCCCGGCGAGGGAGCGCACGTCGAACCCGCCGTCGCCGGCCGCCGAGGTGACCGCCGCTCCGGCGCCCTGCGGGGCCAGCCCCAGCGCCTCCTGGGCGCGGGTCAGCGCGGCCTCCGCGTCGAGCAGCGCCCGCAGATAGGCGCCGTCGCCGGTCGCGGCGGCGGCGGGGGAGCCGGTCCACCCGGGGGCGAGCAGGCCGGCGTCGTCGTGCGCAGTTGTCACTGGAACTCCAGGAAGACCGTCTCGCCTTCGCCCTGAAGGCGGATGTCGAAACGGTAGGTCCCCAACTCGCCGCGCGTGGCGATGAGCGTGTCGCGCCGCGCCGGGTCCACCCGCGTCAGCAGCGGGTCGGAGGTCAGCGCGGCCTCGTCGTCCGGCAGGTAGATCCGGGTGAACAGGTGCACCAGCAGCCCACGGGCGAACACACAGACACTCAGATAGGGAGCGCTGTGCCCGCGCGCGCCCGGTCGCAGCGTCCGCGCCGACCAGTGACCGTTGGCATCCGTCTGAATGCGGCCCCAGCCGGTGAACTCCACGCCGTTGCGGCCGAGGAAACCGCCGCTCGACGCGTCCCGCCGCATCGAGCCGTCCACCCGCGGCAGATTGCCCTCGGGGTCCGCGCCCCACAGTTCCAGGAACGCGTCCGGCAACGGGTTGCCCTCCCCGTCGTACACATGGCCCTGGAGCGCGATCGTGTCCGGGTGGCCGAGCGGGGCGATGTCACCACCGCCGGGAAACGGCAGAGCATGGCCGTAGAAGGGGCCGACCGTGTGCGACGGAGTGGGGAGCACGGTCTCCGGACGGCTCGTGTCGATCTTCGTCATGGCAGGTCAGCGTCCTTCTTCGATCCAGGTGGCGTGCGGCCCGTCGAGCACGATGTCCCAGTGGTAGCCCATCGAGAACTCCGGCACCGACAGGCTGTGGTCGTACGTGGCGACCAGCCGCTGCCGGGCCGCGTCGTCCGTCACCGACTGGATGATCGGGTCGTAGGGGAACAGCGGGTCGCTCGGGAAGTACATCTGCGTCACCAGCCGCTGGGTGAACGCCGAGCCGAACAGCGAGAAGTGGATGTGGGCCGGCCGCCAGGCGTTGACGTGCTGACGCCACGGATAGGGGCCCGGCTGCACGGTGGTGAAGCGGTAGAAACCGCTGTCGTCCGTCAGCGTGCGGCCGACGCCCGTGAAGTTCGGGTCCAGCGGAGCGTCGTGCTGCTCACGCTGGTGGGCGTAACGGCCCGCCGAGTTGGCCTGCCAGATCTCGACCAGCTGACCGCGGACCGGACGCCCGTCGCGGTCCAGCAACCGGCCGGAAACCGTGATCCGTTCACCGATCGGCTCGCCGTTGTGCTGCCGGGTCAGGTCGTTGTCGATCTCGGTGATGTCCCGTTCGCCGAAGGCGGGGGAGACCAGCTCCACCAGCTCCGGGTCCTTGCTGACGTCGATGGCGACCGGCGGCTGTTTCGGGTGGCGCAGGACGGAGGAGCGGTACGGCGCGTAGTCGCGGCGCGGCTGGTGCTCGACCGGCGCGCCGTCGGCGATCCGCTTCTCGTACGCGGCGTGCTCGGCCGCGATCTCCTGGTCGATGTCGGCTTGCGTGAGAGTCATGGGAGTTCCTGGGTTTCTTATCGTTCGAGGACGAGGGCGAGGCCCTGGCCCACACCGATGCAGAGCGTGGCGACCCCGACGCCGCCGCCCCGACGGGCCAGCTGGTGGGCGACCGTACCGGCGAGACGGGCACCGGAGGCGCCGAGCGGATGGCCGAGGGCGATCGCGCCGCCCTGCGGGTTGAGGACCGCCGGGTCGAACTCGGGCCACTCGGCCACACAACCGAGCACCTGGGCCGCGAAGGCCTCGTTCAGTTCGAGCACCGACAGATCGGCGAACCCCCTGCCCGCCTTGGCGAGCGCGCGGTTGACGGCCTCGACGGGGGCGAGCCCGAAGTACTGCGGGTCGATCGCGGACACCCCGGTGGCGCTGACCCGGGCGAGGGGCTCACGTCCGGTCGCCCTCAACCCCTCCTCGTCCACGAGCAGCAGGGCCGCGGCGCCGTCGTTCAGCGGCGACGCGTTGCCCGCCGTCACGGTCCCCTCCTCGGTCCGGAACGACGGCCCGAGCTTGGCCATCGCCTCCAGCGAGGCGTCCGCCCGTACACATTCGTCGGCGCCGAACACGACCGGGTCGCCCTTGCGGCGCGGGATCGACACGGGCGCGAGCTCGGCGTCGAACAGACCCGCCTGCTGGGCCGCCGCGGCCTTGCGGTGGCTGGCGAGGGCGAACTCGTCCTGCTGCTCGCGGCCGATCTTGTGCTTGTCGGCGATCAGCTCGGCCGACTCGCCCAGCGGGATCGTCCACTGCGGGTCCATCCGCGGATTGACCATCCGCCAGCCCAGCGTCGTCGAGTACAGCTCGCCGTGTCCGGCGGGGAACGCCCGGTCCGACTTGGGCAGCACGTACGGTGCGCGGGTCATCGACTCCACACCGCCGGCGACGGCGACGGAGGCGTCGCCGGCCGCGATCGCCCGAGCCGCCTGGATGACCGCCTCCAGACCGGAGGCGCACAGCCGGTTGACGGTGACACCCGGTACGGAGGTGGGCAGGCCCGCGAGCAGCGCGCCCATGCGGCCGACGTTGCGATTCTCCTCGCCGGCCCCGTTGGCGTTGCCGAAGTACACGTCCTCGATGCGGGAGGGGTCCAACGCGGGTGTACGGGCGACGAGTTCACGGATGGCGTGCGCCGCGAGGTCGTCCGGGCGCACCGAGGCCAGAGCGCCGTTGTAGCGGCCGATCGGGGTGCGGACCGCGTCGACGATGTAAACGGTCCTGAAACCGTTGCTCATGACTGGACCTCCTCGGCGAGACGGACCTTGGCGGCCGTCTTCGTGACGATCTCCTCGGCGGTGACGCCCGGCGCGGTCTCCACCAGCACCAGACCCTCCTCGGTGACGTCGAGGACACCCAGGTCGGTGATGATCCGGTTCACGCAACGCTTCCCGGTCAGGGGCAGCGCGCAGTCCGTGAGGATCTTGGGGCTGCCGTCCTTGGCGGTGTGGGTCATGACGACGATCACCGTACGGGCCCCGTGCACCAGGTCCATCGCCCCACCGATCCCGGTGATCAGCTTGCCGGGGATCGCCCAGTTCGCCAGGTCGCCACGCTCGGAGACCTGCATCGCACCCAGCACGGCGACGTCGATGTGCCCGCCGCGGATCATGCCGAAGGACAGCGCAGAGTCGAAGAAGGACGCGCCCGGCAGGACCGTCACGGTCTCCTTCCCGGCGTTGATGAGGTCCGGGTCGACGGCGTCGTCGGTGGGGTAGGGGCCGGTGCCCAGGATGCCGTTCTCGCTCTCCAGCACCACCTCGACGTCCGCCGGGAGGTAGTTCGGGATCAGGGTCGGCAGCCCGATGCCGAGGTTGACGTACTGACCGTCCCGCAGCTCGCGCGCGGCGCGGGCGGCCATCTCCTCACGTGTCCAGGCCATCACTCGCTCACCGTTCCCTCTGCTCCCTCTGCCGCGGGCGCGGAGACCGTCCGCTGCTCGATCCTCTTGTCCGCCGCCTGCTCCGGGGTCAGCGCGATCACGCGCTGCACGAAGATGCCCGGCAGATGGACCGCGTCCGGGTCGATCTCACCGGGTGCGACGAGCTCCTCGACCTCGGCGATCGTGATCCGTCCGGCCATCGCGGACAGCGGGTTGAAGTTGCGGGCGGACTTGTTGAACACCAGGTTGCCGTGCCGGTCGCCCTTCGCGGCCCTGACCAGCGCGAAGTCGGTGCGGATACCGTGCTCCAGCACATACTCCGCGCCGTCGAACTCCCGGACCTCCTTCGGCGGCGAGGCCAGGGCGACACCGCCCTCGCCGTCGTAACGCCACGGCAGCCCGCCCTCGGCGACCTGGGTGCCCACGCCCGCGGGCGTGTAGAAGGCGGGGATCCCGGCCCCGCCGGCCCGCAGCCGCTCGGCCAGCGTGCCCTGCGGGATCATCTCGACCTCGAGCTCGCCGGACAGGTACTGGCGGGCGAACTCCTTGTTCGCGCCGATGTAGGAACCGGTTACCCGGGCGATCCGACCGGCGGCGAGCAGCACCGCGAGGCCCGACTCCATCGCGCCGCAGTTGTTGGAGACGACCGACAGTCCGGCGACGCCCCGCTCGTACAGAGCCTGGATGAGCACATTCGGCACGCCGCTCAGTCCGAATCCACCCACTGCCAGGGACGCGCCGTCCGGCACGTCGGCCACCGCCTCCAGGGCCGTGGCGACCACCTTGTCCATCCGTGAAGCCCCATCTCTTCCGCGCGCCCCGGCCCGTCAATTAATCAGGGCACTGATTATTTCTCCGAGGTTTCCCACACGCTGCCACCGCAGGGTGGAGCAGTCAAGACCCCAGGCCGGGGGTTCGACCAGGGTCACACGGGCACAAGACCAGGCCGGTCGCACGCGGTATCGTTCAGTGCACCGACGAAATCTCACGCTGAGGAGCGCACATGGCCGCGGTGGATCTCACCAGCCACCCCGGGCACCTGGCCCGGCGGCTCCAGCAGGCGCACTACCTGCTGTGGAACACGATGGTCTCCGAGGAGATCACCTCGCCGCAGTTCGCGGTCCTCAACGCGCTCGTCGCCGAGCCGGGTCTCGACCAGCGCACGGTGGGGGAGCGGGTGGGCCTCGACCGCTCCACCATCGCCGAGGTGATCAGCAGGCTCATCCGCCGAGGGCTGCTCGACAAGGTCCGCGACCCGCAGGACGGGCGCCGCTACCTGCTGGGGCTCACCGACGAGGGACTGCGCACCCACCGCCGGCTCACCGTCCGCACGGCCCGGATGAACCAGGTCTTCCTGTCCCCGCTCTCGGCCGCGGAACAGACCCTGTTCCTCGAGCTCATCCAGCGCGTCTCGGACGCGGCGGAGGGCCTGCGCAACCCGGGGGAGCCCCTGGTCGCGCCGTCCTGATCGAGACCTCTGGGCGCGATCGGGCCGGCGGATCAGCGTGCCTGCGCGACATCAGGGTGCCTGGGCGGCATCGGGGGCCTGTGCGAACACCACCCACACCTGGCCCTCGGCGAAGGCGACCGGGGCGCCGTCGGCGGTCGTGAAGTCCGTGCCGTCCGTGGCCGTCGCCCGCTTCCAGTTCACGTCGTGGACCCGTCCGTCGCGCAGCACCCGCGCCCTTCCCGAGCCCACCGTCTCGGTGTACGGCGTGTTGTTGCCGAGGAAGTCGTGGAAACCCGACGCGCGCACCTTCACGTACTGCACGACCACCGTCGCGGGGGCCACCTGCGTCCCGTCGGTCGTCACCGTCGGCGCGCCGTCCGTGGAGACCAGCCAGCGCGCCCGGCTCACGGACCAGGTGAAGGTGAAGCGGGCCGCCGGGTAGCGCACGGTGAGCGAGGGCTGCGCCGTACCGCCGGAGGGCGCGGTGCCGTAGCGGAACCCGGTGGTCAGCGCGGCGGAGCCCGGTGCGGAGGGCATCAGGCGACCCGGGCGCACGTAGAGGTTGTGCGGCGCGGCCCTCTTTGTGCCCCGGTAATAGGCCCCGGCGCCCGCCCCGTCCTCGGGCGTGACGGCGTCCAGCGGCGCCCGGTCGATCAGCGGCAGCAGCTTGCCCTGCGCCCCGGAGAACGCCAGCACCGGCCGCGTGAACTGGCCCAGCAACTCCAGATCGGACTCGCGGGCACTGCGCACGGGACCGACGGCCTTCGGCACCTTCGTCGCGTACACGGCCATCATCCGGCTCAGCCCGCCCTCGACCTGCTCCACGTAGACGATGTCCGCGGAGTCGAGTCCTGTCTGCGGCCGCGCGCCGGGGGCGTTGTCGATCTTCACGGCGAGCACGGAGCCGGCGACGGCGGTGGGGCTGGTGCTCCCGCTCGGGCTCGGCTTCTGCGACGCGCTCCGGCCGTCGTCCCGCGACGGCTCGCGGGACGTCGTGCAGCCGGCCGTGAGGACGAGCGCCAGCATGGCGGCCAGCAGCGCAGCGGCGACCGTGGAGGGTCCGGCACGCATCGCGCGTGCCGGACGACCCGGATGGCTCGGGCGATCCGGATGTCTTCGACGCGTCGGATGTCTCGAACGACCTGTGCCTGTCATGGCCACCCCCGTTTCGTGTATTTGATTGTGCGCTCATCCGTTCGAGAGTGGCTATGCGTGGCGGCAGGCGGCAGGCGGCAGGCGGCGGGTACAAGGGGCCGGGGGTGCGGCGCAGCCGGGGCAGGGGGCTGCGGGCGTCGTGGTTCGGGGCCGGGCGGTCGGGTACCCGGGCCGCAGCCAGGACCCGGTACCCCCGGACCAGCCGGGACGGACCGGTCGGCGGAGGGAGCGCGGCGCGATGAAGGCAGTGACCTGGCAGGGCAAGCGCGACGTACGGGTGGACACCGTGCCCGACCCGACGATCCAGGAACCGACGGATGCCGTCATTCGCATCACGTCCACCGGCCTGTGCGGCTCGGACCTGCACCTGTACGAGGTGCTCACCCCGTTCATGACCCCGGGCGACATCCTCGGCCACGAACCCATGGGCATCGTCGAGGAGGTCGGTGCCGGAGTGCCCGACCTCAAGGCCGGCGACCGGGTCGTGGTGCCCTTCCAGATCGCCTGCGGCAACTGCTGGATGTGCCTGAACGCGCTGCCCACCCAGTGCGAGACCACCCAGGTCACCGGCGAGGGCATGGGCGCCGCCCTGTTCGGCTACACCCGCCTGTACGGGGCGGTGCCCGGCGCCCAGGCGGAGTATCTGCGGGTGCCGCAGGCCCAGTTCGGCCCCATCAAGGTGCCCGAGGGACCGCCCGACGACCGCTTCGTGTACCTCTCCGACGTCCTGCCCACCGCGTGGCAGGCGGTCGCCTACGCGGACATCCCCGAGGGCGGCAGCGTCGCGGTACTCGGCCTCGGCCCCATCGGCGACATGGCCTGCCGTATCGCCCAGGTGCGTGGCGCGGGCCGGGTGTTCGGCGTGGACCTGGTCGGCGACCGGCTGCGCCGGGCCCGGGCGCGGGGCGTGGAGACGTACGACCTCCGCAGCTTCGACACCGAGAAGGAACTCATCGCCGCGATCCGCGACGAGACCGACGGTCGCGGCCCGGACGCGGTGATCGACGCCGTCGGCACCGAGGCGCACGGCAGCGCGGCCGCCCGCATGATCCAGAACGCCGCCGCCATGCTGCCGCGGAAACTGAGCGGCCCGCTCTCGGAACGCTTCAGCGTCGACCGGCTCGCCGCCCTGCACACCGCCATCGAGCTGGTGCGCCGCGGCGGCACCCTCTCGCTCGTCGGCGTCTACGGCGGCATGGCCGACCCGCTGCCGATGCTCACCATGTTCGACAAGCAGCTCCAGATCCGCATGGGTCAGGCCAACGTGCGCCGGTGGTGCGACGACATCCTGCCGTACCTCACCGACGAGGACCCGCTCGGCGTCGACGACTTCGCCACCCACCGCGTACCGCTGTCGGAGGCCCCACACGCGTACGAGATGTTCCAGCACAAGCAGGACGGTGCGGTGAAGGTCCTCATGACACCGTGAACCGTGAAAGCGGTTGGGAGCGGTGGGGACAATGGGTGAGGGCGCAACCGGTTACGGATGAGGTTGCCGCGTGAAACCGATGGTGGATCAATCTCTGCGCCGGAAACCGGTTGTGGATCAGGCTCGCACCCGAAACCGGTTGTGGATCAGGGCGCACTAGAAACCGGTTGTGGATCAGGTGGCGCCTGACACCGGTTGTGCATCAGGCGCTGTTCCCGAAACCGCTTGTGGCGCCCGATCGATCCTCCTCGGAGGCGCAACCGCTTGTGGATCAGATGGTCGCTCGTGGCCGCTCATGGCCGCTCGTGGCCGCTGGGGGATCACGTCGCGGGCGGCGCCCCGAGGATCTCCGCCAGGTCGTAGCGCACCGGTTCCTCGAGTTGCGCGTATGTGCAGCCGTCCGGGGTGCGGTCGGGGCGCCAGCGGCGGAAGCGGGCGGTGTGCCGGAACCGTGCCCCGTTCTCCATGTGGTCGTACGCCACCTCGACCACCCGTTCGGGTCGCAACGGCACCCAGGACAGGTCCTTCTTGCCCGACCAGCGGCTCGGCGCCCCGGGCAGCCGTGCCGTCTCGTGGGCGGATTCCTCCGACCAGGCCGCCCACGGATGGCCCGCCGCGTCCTCCATGCGCAGCGGCTCCAGCTCCTCGATCAGCTCCGCCCGGCGTTTCATGGAGAAGGCGGCCGACACGCCGACGTGCTGGAGAACGCCCCGATCGTCGTACAGACCCAGCAGCAGCGAGCCGACCACCGGTCCGCTCTTGTGAAGGCGGTATCCGGCGACGACGACGTCCGCGGTGCGTTCGTGCTTGATCTTGAACATGGCGCGCTCGTCCTGGCGGTAGAGCAGGCTGAGCGGTTTGGCGATCACCCCGTCCAGGCCCGCGCCCTCGTACTCCTCGAACCACTGCCGTGCCACCTCGGCGTCGGTCGTCGCCGGCGCCAGGTGCACGGGTGCCGTCACCCCGGCGAGCGCCTCGGTCAACAGCTCACGCCGGTCGCTCAGCGGCACGTCCAGGAGCGACCGGTCGGCAAGCGCGAGCAGGTCGAAGGCGACGAACGACGCCGGGGTCCGTTCGGCAAGGGTGCGCACCCGGGAATCCGCCGGGTGGATGCGCTCCGTGAGGGCGTCGAAGTCGAGTCGCCCCTCCCGGGCGATCACGATCTCCCCGTCCAGCACGCACCGCTGCGGCAACCGTTCCCGCAACGCTTCCACCAGTTCCGGAAAATACCTGGTCAGCGGCTTCCCGGTGCGGCTGCCCAGTTCGATCTCGGCACCGTCGCGGAAGACGATCGCCCGGAAGCCGTCCCACTTCGCCTCGTACTGCATACCCGGCGGAATCGCCGCCACCGACTTGGCGAGCATCGGCTTCACGGGCGGCATCACCGGCAGATCCATGCTCCGATTCTGCGCGAGGATCACGGGGACCGCCCGGTGTGCGGACCGTCCGGTGTACGGGCCGCCGCGAGCTGATGCGAGCTGTCAAAGGTGTGTCTACCGTGGCTCGCATGGGCGATGCGGTGGAACTGGAAGTGGCCGGCCGGACGGTACGGCTGTCCAGCCCCGACAAGGTCTTCTTTCCGGAGCGCGGCTTCACCAAGCTGGACCTCGCCCGCTACTACCAGGCGGTCGCGCCCGGCATCCTGCGCGCGCTGCGCAACCGCCCCACGACACTGGAGCGGTACCCGGACGGCGTGGGAGGCGAGTCCTTCTTCCAGAAGCGGGCGCCGAAGAACATGCCCGACTGGATCCCGACCGCCCACATCACCTTCCCCAGCGGGCGCAGCGCCGACGAGATGTGCCCGACCGAGGAGGCGGCCGTCCTGTGGGCCGCCCAGTACGGCACGCTCACCTTCCACCCCTGGCCCGTGCGCCGCGACGACGTCGACCGCCCCGACGAACTGCGCATCGACCTCGACCCGCAGCCCGGTACCGACTACGACGACGCGGTCCACGCCGCGCACGAACTACGCGCCGTGCTGGAGGAGTTCGGCGGCCTGCGCGGGTGGCCCAAGACCTCCGGCGGCCGTGGTCTGCACGTCTTCGTGCCGATCGAGCCCCGCTGGACCTTCACCCAGGTCCGGCGCGCCGCCATCGCCGTCGGCCGGGAGATGGAACGGCGGCTGCCGGAGCGGGTGACGATCAAGTGGTGGAAGGAGGAGCGGGGCGAGCGCATCTTCATCGACTACAACCAGACCGCTCGCGACCGCACCATCGCCTCCGCCTACTCCGTCCGTCCCCGTCCGCACGCGCCCGTCTCCGCGCCGCTGCGCTGGGAGGAGGTCGGCGACGCCCACCCCGCCGACTTCGACCTCGCGACCATGCCGGCCCGGTACGCCGAACTCGGCGACGTGCACGCCGACATGGACGACCACGCGTTCTCCCTGGAAGCCCTGCTCGAACTCGCCCGCCGCGACGAACACGACCACGGCCTGGGCGATCTGCCGTATCCGCCGGAGTACCCGAAGATGCCCGGAGAGCCGAAGCGGGTGCAGCCGAGCCGGGCCAGGCACGAGGACGCCCCCGCCCGTCACGAGGACGCCCCGGGCGGGCCCGGGGCGTCCTAGAGCGACCGTCCGGTGCCGGCCGGACGGCTGCTGTCACAACTCCTTGATGCGGATGTCCCGGTACGAGACGACGTCCGTCGTGCCGTGCACCTGGATCCCGAGGTATCCGGAGGCGAAGCGCCGTCCGTCCGTGCCCGGGTCGTCCGCGCGCGGCGGCGAGAACTCCTGGCCGCCGGTGTTGTCGAACTCGTTGATCAGCACACCGTTGCGGTAGACCGAGTAGTGCTGGTCGACCACCCTGATCTCGTAGTCGTTCCAGGTCCCCTTCTGGGTGACGCCCGCGCCCGCGAGCCCCACCCGGTCGAAGCCGTACACCGACCCGGTCTTGTACATGTCCCCGTCCGGCCGGTCCAGTACCTGGATCTCGTGCCCGTACTTGATGGCGACCCACTCCGGTCGTGACTCCTCGGCGTGGTCATGGACCCACGGGAAGCGCACGAGCACACCGGAGTTGGCGTTGCCCGTGCCCGGAGCGTCGTCGCGCCACTGGAGCTTCAGCGAGAAGTCGCCGTACTTGCGCTCGGGGAACCACAGCATGCCCAGGCCCTCGCGGGAGGTCCCGCTGGTGATCGATCCGTCGCCGTTCTGCGCGAACGATCCGCCGCCCACCTGCTGCCACTTCGCGAACGAGCCCGCGCTCCCGTCGAGGATCGTGCGGTAGCCCTCGGTCTGGCCGGGCTTGCCGATCCCGGAACGGCCGGCGGCCTCCTGTACGGCGTCGTACTCGCGCTGGTCCAGGATCCCCTCGCCGAACAGCGCGTCGAGGACCGTCTTCACATGCTTGAGGAACAGCGCGTGGGACGTCCACTCCTTCTCGTCCTCGATCAACTCGTTGATCCGGCACCGTTTGTCGGTCAGCCGGTTCGGCACCCCCGAGTCGACCGTGCCGACGATCACCGTCAATCGCTCGTCGTATTCGGGGCAGTTGGGGGCCGGAACCTGGCTCGACACCACGGTGAAGGTCACCGTGCGCGCGGTGGAGGTGTTGCCCGCCTTGTCGGTGGCGCGGTAGGCGAGGGTGTGCGGGCCGGCACGGTCGACCACCACCGGGATGGTGTATGCGATGTACGGTCCACCGTCGAGTGAATACTCGATCCGGTCGACACCCGACCCGTGCTCGTCCGTCGCGCTCACGGTCACCCTGGCGTTGCCGACGTAGGCACCGCCGGAGTTCTTCGTGCCTTCGACGCTCACGCCGGTCACCGGTGGTGCGGTGTCCTGGGGGGTCGCCGCGACCACGGTGAACCGGACGCTCTTCTCGGCGGCCGCGTTGCCCGCCTTGTCGGTGGCCCGGTACCGCACGGTGTGGGCGCCGACCTGGTGCACCATCACGGGCGCGGTGTACGGCTGCCAGGCCCCGGAGCCGACGGCGTACTCGATCGTGTTGACGCCGGATCCGGTGTCGGAGGCCGACACGGTGACGGTCGCCATGTCGATGTACGTGCCGTCGGGGTTCTGCTCGCCGCTCACCGTCCCGGAGGTGTCCGGGGGTGTTGTGTCGTCGGAGGGCGGGGCGACGACCGTGAACGCGACGGTCTTCTCCGCGGAGACGTTGCCGGCCTTGTCGAACGCCCGGTAGCGGACCTGGTGGCTGCCGACCTGGTCGACTACGACCGGTGCGGTGTACGGGATCCAGTCACCCGCAGTGCCGACCGCATACTGGATACCGTCGACCCCCGACCCGCCGTCGTCGGTCGCCCCGATCGCGACACTCGCCGAGCCGACGTACTCGCCCTGCGCGTTCTGCGTGCCGGTGACCTGCGCCGCCGTCTCGGGCGGTGTCGTGTCCTCGCCGCCGCCCTCGGTCACCACGAGGATGCCCTGCATCTGGCCATGACCCGGGATGGTGCAGTGGTAGAAGTAGCGCCCCGGGGTCAGGGTGACCTCGGCGGTGTGCCGGCCGCCGGTGTCGTCGTTCGGGTTGGCCAGGATGTTCAGCGTGACGTCGTCGTTGAACTCCGGGTCGCTGGTCGCGAACGTCAACGTGTGCGGCATGCCCATGGTGTTGCCGGTCGCCACGCTGTTCTCGAAGACGATCGTCGCCTGACCCGCCACCGCCGTCGTCGGCGCCGAAACGTACTGGGTGATGTCGTCGCCGGCGGTCCAGGTGAGCACCTGGGCGGCGGCCGCCGGTTCGGACCGTGCCGGGGTGGGTGCCGCCTGAAGCCCGAGCGTCAGCAGTACGGCGGCCAACAGGGCCGTCCAGATTCTTCGTTGTCGTGTCTGTCGTGTCTGTCGTGTCTGTCGCTTCTGCCGTGTCCGCTGTATCACTGTGCCCCCCTCGCCAGCCGGTCGGCGGCCGGCGTCGGGCCGCCGCCCTGGTAAGTGACCTTCCACAGAGCAGACTTGGCGTCCGAGGTGAAGAAGCCTCGGCCGTAGTCGAGGACGTACAGGGCGCCGTCCGGGCCGAACTTCCAGTCCATGAGGTTCTTGATGCCGTCGTTGCCGACCGGCACGATTCTTTTCAGCGACTCCGAGTGGACCGGCAGCCCGCCCGACCCTTGTGTCCTCGGGTCCATGACCACCGCGTTGCGCGGCTGATCGGCGTCGTAGAAGTCGCCGACGAACCACTTGCCGTCCCAGTACGCGGGCCACCTGGTCGTGCTCGCGCCGGCGGCGTCGTACCGGTAGACCGGACCGTTCATCGCCGCCTGCCCGCCGCCCTTGAGCCACGGCAGCCGGTACGTCGCCTGGTCCTGCCGGTAGGAGGGGATGCCGTTTGCGTCGCGCGGGTAGTCCGGTGCGCCGCCCTGGGGCGAGTACCAGATGTTGTTGCCGGTGACCGGCGGCAGGTTGACCAGGCCGTCGTTGTTCGGCGACTCGTTCTTCGGGTGGTCGCAGTCGTACCAGCCCAGCGGCTGCGACGGATCCGGCAGGTTGCGGTCCCGGTAGGGCTGCTTGTTACCCATGCAGTACGGCCAACCCCGGTTGCTCGCCTGGGTGATGACGGCGAACGTGTCGTACTTCGCCGGCCCCCAGACGGGCGAAGGCTCGCCCGCGTCCGGGCCGACCCAGCCCGCGTAGAGGATGTCGGTGGTGCGGTCGACGAAGATGCGCGCGGGGTTGCGGACGCCCATCACATAGATCTCGCCGCGTGTCTTGCCGCCGCCCTCGTCGGTCTCGCGGCCCGTGAACAGGTTTCCCGCGGGAAGCGTGTACGTTCCGTCGGGTTCCGGATGGATGCGCAGGATCTTGCCGTTGAGGTTGTGAGTGTTTCCGGCCGTACGGCGGGCGTCGGCGAAGGAGACACCCTTGAAGTTCGGCTGCGGGTTGTTTCCGGAGTAACCCCCGCTGAAACCACTGGAGTTGTTGTCACCGGTGGCGATGTACAGGTTGCCCTTCGAGTCCCAGGCCAGCCCGCCCCCGGCGTGACAGCAACTGTGTACCTGCACCGGCCACTTGAGCAGCACCTTCTCGCTGCCGAGGTCGAGCCGGTTGGTGGCGAGGTCGAGTGTGAAGCGGGAGACCCGCCGCTCGGCCATCCGGGTGTCACGGTTGACGCCCGAGTGAGGGGTGTAGTGCAGGTACACCCAGCCGTTCTGCTCGAAGCGCGGGTCGAGCTCGATACCGAGGAGGCCTTCCTCGACCTTGACGAGCTCGTCGCCGCCGCCCTTGTTGCCGAAGACCGTCACTTCCCCGGCCAGGGTGACCTTTTTGGTCGCCGGGTCGTAGACGTGGATCTGTCCCTTGCCCTTGCCCACGTCCGGGTTGTTCCAGTCGGTGATCACCGGCCGGGAGGAGTCGGCGCCGCCCCGCCCGATGTAGAGAACCCGGCCGTCGGGCGCGGTGACCAGGCCGTGCGGCTCACCGATCTGGTCGTTCTGGCCGGGCTGGTTGGCCGGGGTCAGCCGCTCGGCCTTGTAGTTCCCGGTGATGGTGGCCTTGCAGTCGGCCTGCACCAGCCGGGACGTCCAGAGCAGGGCGCCGCGCAGATGCGTACGGAAGTCCGTCTCGTCGTACGACGAGACCGTGCCGCCCATGCCGGTGTAGAAGGAGCGGCCGCCGTCGTAGTCGCGGCACCAACTCACCGGATGGTCGGCGCCGTTGGCGCTCGCGCCCGGCCGGTAGGTCGACTCGCGTACCCGGGCGACGGTGTGCACCTCGCCGGACGGGTTCTTCGCCCAGTTCGGCCACAGGTCGGGGCGCTTCCACTCCAGGGGCAGCCCTCCGGTGGCCGGATGGAGCCGGTCGCCGACCTCGACGGTGGCCCGCTGTACGGCCGTCGGGCTCGACGCGGCGGGACGGGCGCCGATCAGGCCGGTGAACCAGTCCGAGTACGGTTCCGCGCGAGCCGCGTCGTGGACACCGACGAATCCGCCGCCGGCCTCCATGTAGGCCTCCAGGCCCGCTTCCTGCTCCGGGTCGAGGACGTCGCCGCCCCCGGTCAGGAACACGACCGCGTTGTAACCGCCCAGCCGTGTCTCGCTGGTGAAGACCGAGGCGTCGTCCGTGGCCTCGACCTCGAAACGCTGGTCCGCCGGCCCGGACAGGCCGATCCGTTCGATGGCCTCGATACCGGCGTTGACGACCGGTGCCTCGTCCCCGGCCGCGGCCGACCCGTGGAAGATCAGCACCCGTACGTTCGGGCCGCCCGGTGGCGACTTGACGGACATCGTTGTCAGGGGTGGCTCGGGAGCCGGGCGCGCGTCCGCGGCCGGCGCGGAGAGCAGGCCGGCGACGAGCGTTGCGCACGCCACGGCGGTCACCCGGATTCGTCTTCTCGTACTCAACCCTCGTAAGTGCATGGGCACCTCCTCGGTCACAGCGACAGCGCCACGGAAGGTAGACCCCATTTGCATGACTCGCCAATACCTATGACCGCAATGGCATGAACTTTGTCCTGGGTGTGGAGAAACGGCGGAACGACCGGTACCGTCTCACAGGTTCATCACAGGCTCGTCTTCTTCATCGTCGCAAATTCCGTACCAGGGCGGGGAGTTCGGCATGGACAGACGCGGGTTCAACCGCCGGGTGCTGCTGGGCGGTGCAGCCGCCGCGACATCGTTGTCCTTGGGGCCGAGGGCGGTGAGCGCCGACGGACCGGCGAAGGTCGCCCCGGCGGGGGGAGCGGTCAGACACCTCAAGCTGTACGCGGAGAAGCTCGCCGACGGACAACTCGGCTACGGCTTCGAGAAGGGGAAGGCGACCGTCCCCGGGCCGCTGATCGAACTCAACGAGGGCGACACCCTGCACATCGAGGTGGAGAACACCCTGGACGTGGCGGCGAGCCTGCACGTCCACGGCCTGGACTACGAAGTCTCCAGCGACGGAACGAAGTTGAACCACAGTGACATCGAGCCCGGCGGCACGCGCACCTACACCTGGCGCACCCATGCCCCCGGTCGCCGCGCCGACGGCACCTGGCGGGCGGGCAGCGCGGGCTACTGGCACTACCACGACCACGTCGTGGGAACGGAACACGGCTCGGGTGGCATCCGCAAGGGCCTGTACGGACCGGTGATCGTCCGGCGCAAGGGAGACATCCTGCCCGACGCCACCCACACGATCGTCTTCAACGACATGACGATCAACAACAGACCGGCCCACTCGGGCCCCGACTTCGAGGCGACGGTGGGCGATCGGGTCGAGTTCGTGATGATCACGCACGGCGAGTACTACCACACCTTCCATATGCACGGTCATCGTTGGGCCGACAACCGTACCGGCCTGCTCACCGGCCCCGACGACCCCAGCCAGGTCGTCGACAACAAGATCGTGGGCCCGGCCGACTCCTTCGGCTTCCAGGTCGTCGCGGGGGAGGGGGTCGGCGCCGGCGCGTGGATGTACCACTGCCATGTGCAGAGCCACTCCGACATGGGGATGGTCGGACTCTTCCTGGTGAAGAAGCCCGACGGCACGATCCCGGGATACGAGCCGCACGGGCCGCACGGGTCATCCGGGTCTCCCGCCGGGTCTCCCGCGCCGGACGGGACCGGCGACGCGCACGAGCACTGAGGTGCGCAGGGGCGGAGAGCGCTCTCACCTCGGCCGTCCCCCGGAGTTATCCTGAGCCGCAGCCGGCCAGGAGGAGCCCCGAAGTGACCGAGACAGCGTCGCGTCCCACGCTGGAGGCCGTGGCCGCACGGGCCGGGGTCTCCCGGGCGACCGTGTCGCGCGTCGTCAACGGCGGGGACGGGGTCCGCGAGCCGCTCGTCGAGCGGGTCCGGCGGGCCGTGGAGGAGCTCGGGTACGTCCCCAACCAGGCGGCCCGCAGCCTGGTCACGAAGCGCCACGACGCGATCGCCGTGGTCATCGCCGAACCGGAGACCCGGGTCTTCGCCGACCCCTTCTTCGCGCTCCAGCTCCGCGGCATCAGCAAGGAACTGACGGCCCACGACAACCAGTTGGTGCTGCTGCTCACCGAGGGCCGTGACGATCACGCCCGGGTCGCCCGCTACCTCGCGGGCGGTCACGTGGACGGGGCCCTGGTCTTCTCGCTGCACCTCGACGACCCGCTCCCCGGGCTGATCCAGGGCGCCGGCGTCCCGACGGTGTTCGGCGGCCGTCCCGGCTGGAGCGACGGCACACGGGACGTGGTCTACGTCGACAGCGACAACCGCGGCGGTGCCCGCGAGGCCGTACGCCTGCTGGCCGGGCTCGGCCGCACCCGCATCGCGCACATCACCGGCCCCCTCGACCAGACCTCCGCGGCGGACCGGCTCGACGGATACCGGGAGGTCATGGGCGAGGACGACCCGCGGCTCGTCGTCGAGAGCGACTTCACCCCCGGCGGCGCCGAGCGCGCCATGCGGGAACTCCTCGACCAGTGTCCGGACCTGGACGCCGTGTTCGCCGCCAACGACCTCGCCGCCTCGGGCGCCCTGCGGGTCCTGCGCGAACGCGGGCGGCGGGTGCCCGAGGACGTCGCCGTGGTCGGCTTCGACGACATGCTGCCCGTCGCCGAACAGAGCGACCCGCCGTTGACGACGGTCCGTCAGGACATCGAGGAGATGGGCCGGATCATGGCCCGTCTGCTGCTGCGCCGCCTCGACCGGCGCGTCCCCGAGGAGGCACCGGGCGGTGTGGTCCTGCCGACCACTCTGGTGCGCCGAGCCTCGGCCTGACCGGGGCCACCGCCCCGCTCGCATGCGGCCTGCTCGGTCCTCGCAGGCCCGACCCAGCCCGGCCCGTCCCGGCCCCGTGCTCTTCCGGGCCGCCTCACATCTCCTGCGGCACGCTCTTGATCACGGCGAAGCGCGCCCCGTAGGGGTCGGCGAGCTTGGCGATGCGGCCGACGCCCTCGACGTCCGTGGCGGGCATCCGCACCCTGCCGCCCAGCTTCTCCGCCTTGTCCGCGACCGCGTCCGCGTCGGCGACCTCGAAGTACGGCAGCCAGTACGCGCCGGTCTCGGCCTCCGTGGGGTCGTCGGCCAGCGGCACGATCCCGCCGAACATCGCCTCCTCCCCGGCCCCGGACGGATTGACGCAGGTGTAGGTGCCGCCGGGGAAGGGGGCGGCCGAGGTCTCCAGGCCCAGCGTCGCGTTGTAGAAGGCGGCCGCCGCGGCGACGTCCGGGGTGTACAGCTCGACCCAGCACAGCGCGCCGGGTTCGTTCGCCACGTCCACGCCCACGGTCTGTCCCGGCTGCCAGAGTCCGAACGGCACGCCCGCCTGGTCGGCGAGGACCGCCATCGTGCCCCGGCCCATCACGTCCATCGGCGCGAAGAGGACCGTGCCGTGCTTCTGCTCGGCGACCTGCGCCGTGGCCTGCGCGTCTTGTGTCCGGAAGTAGACCGTCCACGAGGGCGGGCCCTGGCCCTGCGCGGTCTGCATGGCGCCCGCCACGGTCTTCCCGTCCAGCTGGAAGAAGCCGTAACCACCGGCGTCGGGTCCCGCCGACCGGAAGCGCCAGTCGAAGAGAGCGCCGTAGAAGGAGGTGGCGCCTTCGATGTCGGACGTGCCGACATCGATCCAGTTCGGAGCGCCGTTGACGAAACGGGTGGTGAGCATCGTGCCCTCCTCGAAGGGGTCCCGTTCTCTGCACTGCCGAGTCTCGCACCGCCCACTGACAATCGCTGCCGGAGCACGACCACCGGCGCGGCTTCGACGCCCGGTCACGGAAGGTGATGAACGGGCGCGAGGTGTCACGGGCGTGCGTCGTGCCTTCGTCCGGCGTGCCGAGAGTGTGCCGGGTGCACCGCGCGCCGCCGTGCGCAGGGGTGGGCGGCAGGAGCATCATCGGGCGGCCGGGGGCCTCGGGAGTCGCGTATATCCGGCGTTGATCGAACGTTTTTCGCCGCCGGGCACGATCCTGGCCATGTATACCGACACGATTCCGACACCCGACCTCGGCTGGCAGCGCGAGGCGCTGTGCGCACAGACCGGGGCGGAGTTCTTCTTCCCCGAACCCGGCAGTTCGGTGCGGGAGGCCAAGCGCATCTGCGGCATGTGCGAGATGCGTTCCGCCTGCCTCGAGTACGCCCTGGACAACGATGAGCGCTTCGGCGTCTGGGGCGGCATGTCCGAGAAGGAGCGCCTGAACCTGAGGCGCACGGCACGCTGAACCGCGCGGTCGCGGCGGCCCCGAATCCGAGTGACCGCGTCGCGGGGGTGCGGTTAGGATCCGGGGGCGTGTCCGGACGCGGCGCCAGGCGCAGGCACAACGCGCAGGCGCATCACGCCGGTTCGCATCCGGTCGTCCGGATGCGTGCGCGGTCCCGTAGAGCAGAGGCAGACTCGCCACCTTCTCAGGGTGGATACGCCGGTTCGAATCCGGTCGGGACCACGGTACGACGAGCACGGGGCGGGGACGGGGCGGGACGGCGACGGATGGGCGAGGACAGCGCAGGGGCGGCGTTCGGCCCGGCGGTCACCGAGGCGGAGCTGGCCGCCTTCCACGACGTCGTGGGCAGGCTGCGGGCGCTGCCCGTCGACGATCCCGTACGGCTGCGGGCCGAGCAGGTCGCCGCGTCCTTCGCGCGGGACGGACGGCTGCGACGGCGCAAGGAGCGAAGCGCCGAGGTGGCGGCCGCCGACGCGGCGGCGATGGCGGCGACCGCGACCGGGGCCCTGGACCGGCGCGAGGACGCGCCCCTGCCGGCCGCCGGACGCGGAGGGCGTTTCCACCGGCCGCGCAGCTGCTACGTCTGCAAGTCGGCCTATCGGGAGGTCGACACCTTCTACCACCGGCTCTGCCCCGCCTGCGCCGCGGACAACGAGGCCCGCCGCTCGCTGAGCACCGACCTGAGCGGGCGCCGTGTCCTGCTCACCGGCGGCCGGGTGAAGATCGGCTTCCAGCTGGCGCTGATGATGCTGCGGGACGGCGCGCAGACCGTCGTCACCTCCCGTTTCCCGCACGACACCGTCCGCCGGTTCCGCGCCGAGCCCGGCAGCGCGCGGTGGCTGGACCGGCTCACCGTCGTCGCCGTCGACCTGCGCGACCCGCGCCAGGTGCTGGGCCTGTGCGAGGAACTGCGCCGGGAGGGCGAACCGCTCGACATCCTCGTCAACAACGCGGCGCAGACCGTGCGTCGTCCGCCGGAGTCCTACGCCCTGCTGGCCGCCGGAGAGCGTGACGCGCTGCCCGAGGGGACGCGCCGGGCGCCCGGGTTCACCCCGATGCGGATGCTGGAGGGACTCGGCGGCTCGGTCTCCGCGTTGCCCGCGGCCCTGCGGGAGGCCGACGAGGCCGGACTGCTGCCCGACCCCTCCCCGGAGAACTCCTGGTCGGCCCGGCTGGGTGCGCTCGACCCGGCCGAGGTGCTGGAGACCCAGCTCGTCAACGCCCTCGCGCCCGCGCTGCTCTGCGACCGGCTGCTGCCGCTGCTGCTGGCCTCGCCGCATCCGCGCCGGTACGTGGTCAACGTGACGGCCGTCGAGGGCCGGTTCGCGGTGCGCAACAAGATGCCGGGGCATCCGCACACCAACATGGCCAAGGCCGCCCTCAACATGCTCACCCGCACCAGCGCGGCCGCGCTCGCCGAGCAGGGTGTGCACATGTGCGCCGTCGACACCGGCTGGATCACCGACGAGAACCCGGCGCCGAAGAAGGCCCGGATGGCGGGCGCGGGCTTCCGTACCCCGCTGGACGTCGTGGACGGCGCGGCCCGCGTGTACGACCCGATCGTGCGCGGCGAGGCCGGCCACCCGGTGTCGGGCGTGTTCCTCAAGGACTACCGGGAGGCACAGTGGTGAGTGAGGAGAACGCGACGGGGCCGCGTGCCGAGCCGGGGTCGAGGCAGGGGCAGGGGCAGGGACAGAGGTCGGAGCCGGAGCCGGGGTCGGGGTCGGGGTCGGGGTCGGAGCCGGGGTCGCTCGGCTTCGCCGGAGTGCCCCACGTGGTGCCCCGCCCCCTCGCCGATCTCGCCCCGCTGCTCGACTGGCTGCGGGCCGGACGCCCGGCGGGCGAGCGGCTGGACTTCGCCGCGGGCACCGCGCTGCCCGACGGGCGGCTCGACCTGTGCAAGCAGGGACTGGGGGCCGACGGCGCGGCCCTGGTCGCCAGGGCCCTGGCCGACGGGCCCTCGCCCGTACGGCATCTGCTCCTCGGTACCGATGCCCTCGGGGACGAGGGCGCCGCCACCGTGGCCGCCACGAGGGCGCCGGTCGAGACGCTCTACCTGGGGTGCAACGGCATCACCGCGGGCGGCGCCTGCCGTATCGCCGACCAACTGCGCGCCTCCCCCCAGGTGGTCACGGGGGTGTGGCTCAAACGCAACCCGCTGGGCCGGGGCGGTGGCCGGGCGGCGGCCGAACTCGTGCAGTCCGCCCGGACGTTGCGCACGCTCGACCTCGTGCAGACCGGACTCGACGCGGCGGGCGTCACCGTACTCGCCGACGCGCTGCTGGCCGCCGCGGGCAACGGACGGCGGGTCGAGCGGCTGTTCGTCGGCGGCAACCCGCTGGGAGAGGCGGGCGCTCAGGCGCTCGCGGCGGTGGTCGCCGCCGGGGCGATCGACGAACTGTACGTGTCCGCCGCCCGGTTGGGCGACACGGGCGCGCTCCGGCTCGCCGACGCCCTGGAGCGGGCGCCGTACGGACGGCTCACCCGGTTCTCGGTGGCCAGCAACGGCATCGGACCCTCTGCCGCGGCCCGGCTGGTCGGCGCGGCCACCGTCGCCGGTGTCACCCTGCTGGACCTCGGCCGGGTCCGGGCGGCGGCCGTGCTCGGTGCGGCGGACAACCGGCTGGACCTGGCGGCCGCCGAGAGCATGGGGCGGACGCTGGCGGCCGGCGAGCACCGCCTCGCCCACCTCGTCCTGCGCCACACGGGCCTGCGCAGCCGTGAGGCCCACCGCATCCTCGACCACGCGCCCCGCGCGGCCACCGCCACCCGCTTCGTCCTGGGCCGGGGCGTCGCCGCCACCGTCAAACGCCGCCTGGCGGCCCTCAGCGCCCATGTCCCGCCCCCGGCCGTCCCGCCCGACGTGGCTGCCGTACGCAGCGTGCACCGCACGGCGGCGCCGGAGGCACCCGCGGTGGACTGAGGCCCGTCCGCCGGGTCCCGGTCCACCCGGTCCGTCCCGCCGGTTCAGCGCCGCATCCCCGTGAACACCCCCATCCAGAACTTCTGTTGCTGCTCGGACGCGCCCACCAGGTACGTCGCCCGCAGTTTGGCCGGCAGATGCGTGACCAGGCGGGCCACCACGGTGTGATGCCTGCGCAGTTGGGACAACTCCGCGTTGGCGAGGATCTGGTGGACGACGTCGCTGTCGTCGCCGCCCTCGTCGGAGCGGGCGGCGGCGCGGCGCAGCCGGGCCTCCCACGCGTCCGCGTCCCGGGCCAACTCGCGCAGGCCCGTCACGGGGCGTCCCTTCAGGCGGTCGATCAACGCGGTCAGCGGTACCGGCGCGTACTCGCCGTCGCCGAGGTAGACCGTGGCCATCTCCAGCGGCAGCCCGCGCCGGTGCAGCTTGATCAGCCGCTCCAGGGTGCGCTTGGTGATCCAGGCGCGGCCCTCCTCGTCGATGTCGTGCTTCCACCACTCCAGCACCGTCTCGGCATCCGCCCCGTAGCGTGCCAGCAGCCACTCGTTGGCCGGGATGTCCTCGGGCGACACCTCCAGGGAAGCCGTGAACCGGGTCGCCTGCGCGATGTTGTTGCGGGACACCAGCAGCTTGCGGCCCAGGTGGTACGGCGGATTCTGCACGGCTATCTGGGCCCGCAGGTTCTCGATCCGCTTCCCCGCCAGCGACCACTCCTGGGTGATCTCCATCAGCTTGGCGAACGCGGCCTTGTCCTTGGGCCGGTTGTACTCGTCCCACACGATCGCCTTGGGCTCGGCGCCGGTGAACTTCGCCGCGAGGAGGTTGTCCAGCGTGCCGTCCGGCGACGGTACGGGCGCGCAGAGGTCCTCGACGTTGGTCACCGGCAGCGAGAAGTACAGGGCGTCCCGCCCCAGCCCCGCGCGGACCGTCTCGCGCACCAGTTCCGTCTTGCCGCACCCGTGCGGCCCATGAGGTCGAGCAGCTCACGCTCGGCGCCCGCGTGCCCGCGCCGGGCCGCCAGCAGCGAATTGAGCAGGGCGGAGGACGTCACCGCGTCGACGGTCTCCTGATCGGCGGGGACCGCGCCTGCCACCAGGTGCACGCACAGCCGCTCCTCGGGCACGGGCGGGTGACGCATGCGCTTCAGCTCGCCGTACACGCGGGTGTCGGTCCGCGTGAACGTCTCGTACGACACCGGCTCCAGCCCGTGGGCCGTCAGGTCCTCGACGTACAGGGCGTGCACCCGGCGCGGGTCGACGCCGGTCGGGCGGCCGTTCAGCAGGGGCAGTTCCTCGCGGCCCAGCCGCACCAGTGCCACATGGTTGATGGACACCTCGGCGGCCAGCTCGAACACCGGATCCTCGCGCAGCTCCGGCTCGGCGAGGAGATGCCGGTGCACGAGGTGCCGGGCCTCGTGGAAGAGGACGAACTTGACGCCGTCCAGGCCCAGTCCGACGAAGAAGTCCGGGTTGTACAGCAGCAGGCAGGTGCCGTCGCCGGAGGCGACCACGGCCGCCGTGTCCACCGCCGTCGTCGGGATCTGGTGATGGCACTTGGTGTACAGCCAGGACGCCACCGCCGACTCGGTCAGCCCGAAGTCCAGCAGCGCGGCCTCCTTCAGCCGCCGGGCCCGGGCGACCACCTCGGGGTCCGCCGGGCGGTACGCCTCCAGTGCCCTGCGGTCGGCCAGGTCGACCACGGGCGGACGTCGCCGCCCCCGCTCCCCGTACCCCATGTCGAGCCCCCCGTGCCCTTTTTGCGCGCTTCCCCCAGTGCCTCATTGGTACCAGGCCCCACCGACAACGGGCCAAGGCATTACGCTCTGGGGCAAGGGCGGGGTCGTAGCGCAGAGGCAGCCGCACCGGTCTCCAAAACTGGATCACGCTGGTTCGAATCCAGCCGCCCCGCCCCCCTTCCACACCCGGTGCCTCAGGCGATGGCGCCCGCCGTCACGACGAGCTCCGGCGTCGTCCCGTGGAACGTGCCGATGAGCTGCGCCAGCACCGCCCAGGCCTCCTCGCGCCCGCCCAGGTGGTCCCGCACGAGCGGGCGCAGGGCGTCCTCGGCGTCGCGGACCCGGGCCGGGAACATGACATGGCCCAGGGACAGCACCTCCAGGACCCGGGAGGCCGGACCGTGGGCGGTCGCGTACTGGGCCGGGCCGTCGAGTACGCCCGCCTGCCGCAGCCGGTGGGTGAACTTGGGGTGCGAGCCGAACCGGGCGCGCAGCGCGGGCGGGCAGTCCGGGCGCACCGACAGCGCCCAGCGCGGGTAACCGGGCAGCGCCAGCTCGTCGTGGGCCGCGCCGACCGTCTCCCAGTCGTCGCGGGTCAGCACCATGGAGGCGGCCGCGCGGGCGGAGGGCATGGAGTCCGCCCTGCGCAGCGCGCCGACGAGGCCGTGCCGGACGTAGCTCTCGGGGACGTCGGGCTCCTGCCGCTCGTGGATCGAGCGCACCGACAGGGGCTTCGTGCGCCCGGGGCCGAACGGCACCCCGCGGGCGAGGGCCCGGCGCAGACCGAGGTCGTTGCCGACGAAGCGCCACACGATGGAGTTCAGCGCGGGGTCGTCCTGCTCCAGGACCCAGAGCACCACCGAGGCGGGCGCGGTGGGCCAGGTCCACGCGCGGTTCAGGCTGCGCTGGAGCGTGGCCGCGTTCTCCGTGGTGGCCGGGGGCAGACCGATCCGCGCGCGGATCCGGTCGGCGGTGTCCTCGTCGGTCAGTCCGAGCAGGAAGCCGACCGCCTGCTGGACCGTGTCGCTGTCACCCATGGCGGCATGATGCCGCAGGTCGCGAACGGCCCGCACCGGGAAATCGATTCCCTGTGCGAGCCGTCGACGCGACCAGTGGGGGTGGGGCGGGTCAGCCGGCCGCGCGCGCCGCCATCCGCGCCTTGCGCGCCGCCAGCTTCTCGTCGAACTTGGACGCCTCAGAGTCGAGGCCGCCCATGTACAGGCCGATCTCCTCCTGCGCCTTCTGGCCCTCGGGGCCGAGACCGTCGACCTCCATGACCTTCAGGAAGCGCAGCACGGGCTGGATGACGTCGTCGTGGTGGATGCGCAGGTTGTACACCTCGCCGATCGCCATCTGCGCGGCGAACCGCTCGAAGCCGGGCATGCCGTGGCCGGGCATGCGGAAGTTGACGAGGACGTCGCGCACGGCCTGCATGGTCAGATCGGGGGCCAGCTCGAACGCGGCCTTCAGCAGGTTGCGGTAGAAGACCATGTGCAGGTTCTCGTCGGTCGCGATGCGCGCCAGCATGCGGTCGCAGACCGGGTCCCCGGACTGGTGGCCGGTGTTGCGGTGGGAGACGCGGGTCGCCAGCTCCTGGAAGGCGACGTAGGCGACCGAGTGCAGCATCGAGTGCCGGTTGTCGGACTCGAAGCCCTCGCTCATGTGGGACATGCGGAACTGCTCCAGCTTGTCCGGGTCCACCGCGCGCGAGGCGAGCAGGTAGTCGCGCATCACGATGCCGTGCCGGCCCTCCTCGGCCGTCCAGCGGTGCACCCAGGTGCCCCAGGCGCCGTCGCGGCCGAAGAGCGAGGCGATCTCGTGGTGGTAGCTGGGCAGGTTGTCCTCGGTGAGCAGGTTCACGACGAGCGCGATCCGGCCGATCTCGGTGACCTTGGACTGCCCCTTCTCCCAGGCCTCGCCGTCCTCGAAGAAGCCGGGGAAGTTGCGGCCGTCGCTCCACGGCACGTACTCGTGGGGCATCCAGTCCTTGGTGACCTTCAGATGCCGGTTGAGTTCGTTCTCGACCACTTCCTCCAGCGCGTGCAGCAGCTTGGCGTCGGTCCAGACGGCGGGGCTACCGAGGTGCGGGGAGGTGATCGTCACGAGAACTCCAGGGGGACGTGAAGCGGAGTGGAACACTCCGGCGAGCGAGGCCGGAACTTGCGGAATCGTAGGCTACGTATCCGTAGGTTACGAAACCGTAGGTTAAGAACAGCGTAAACATCCCTGATCAGCCGCGTTGCGTCAAGTAGATCGGGGCATGTCGAACAGCCCCGGGAACCGCAGGTCCCAGGGCTGAAAGGGTGACGGGATCACCCGCTCAGGCGTACAACTCACGCAGCCGCACCGAGAGGCATGTCACACATCCCTCGAGTTTCTCGAACTCGCCGATGTCGACGACGACCGGCTCGTGACCGAGATCGGCGAGCAGGTCCGCCGTCTTCGGCGCGGCGGCCGAGATGAGCACGTGCGGGCCGCCGAGCAGCACCACGTGCGAGCCGGCCTCCTCGGGCACCGACAGGAAGCGCGGGAACAGCGACGGCCGGTCCACCTTGGGGATGTGACCGATCACCGTGCCGTCGGGCAGCGCCGTGACCGCCGACTTCAGGTGCAGCACCTTGCTCACCGGTACGGCCACGACCCGCGCGCCCAGCGGCTCGAAGGCGGCGCGCACCTGCTGGACGCCGGCCGCGTTGGTACGGCCGCCCCGGCCGACGTAGATCGTGTCGCCGACCTTGAGCACGTCACCGCCGTCCAGGGTGCCCGGCTCCCAGATCCAGTTCACCGAGCAGCCCAGGCGGGCCACGGCCTCCTCGACCCCGAGGGTCTCGTCGCGCCGGGACTCGGCGCCGGAGCGCGCGATCAGGGCGACGTTCCTGTACATCACCACCGTGTCCTCGACGAACACGGAGTCCGGGCAGTCGTCGGCCGGGTCGACCTCGACGGTCTCCCAGCCGTGCGCCCGCAGGGCCTCGGCGTACGCCTCCCACTGCTCCAGGGCGAGCTCCACGTCGACCTTCTCCCGCTCGACGTGCGTCACCAGGCCTTCGGCGAGGCGCGGGCTGGGGCGGCGGATGAGGGCCTTCTTGCTGGGCACGTCCAGGTCTCCGAATCGGGTGGCACAGACCGGCGCCTCGGACGCGGCGCCGGTCAGCCATCATGCAGGGCGGGGCCACCAGGACAAAACCCCGCAGTAACAATGTGCTCCTCCTGAGACCATGCGAGGACGTCCGGCCTAGGCCGGATCCGCCACCTCCGCCGCCGTCGTCTCCCGCAGCTCCCCGTCCAGCAGCAGCCAGCGGGTGATGCCGAGGGACTCCAGGAACGGCAGGTCGTGGCTGGCCACGATCAGCGCGCCCTCGTAGGACTCCAGGGCGGTGGTGAGCTGGCGCACGCTCGCCATGTCGAGGTTGTTGGTCGGCTCGTCCAGCATGAGCAGCTGGGGTGCAGGCTCGGCCAGCATCAGGGCCGCCAGGCTCGCCCGGAAGCGTTCCCCGCCGGACAGCGTGGCCGCCTTCTGATCGGCGCGGGCGCCCCGGAACAGGAAGCGGGCCAGCCGGGCCCGGACCCGGTTGTTGGTGGCGCCCGGCGCGAACCGGGCCACGTTCTCGGCGACCGTGAGCTCGCCGTCGAGGATGTCGAGGCGCTGGGGCAGGAAACGCAGCGGCACGTGCGCGTGTGCCTCGCCCGCCTCCGGCGCCAGCTCCCCGGCGATGGTGCGCAGCAGCGTCGTCTTGCCCGCGCCGTTGCGCCCGACCAGCGCGACCCGCTCCGGACCGCGCAGGTCGAAACCACCGTCCACGCGCGCGCCGTACGCGAGCCGGAGGTCCTGGAGCAGCAGGACCTCGCGCCCCGGCGGCACGGCCGTGTACGGCAGTTCGACGCGGATCTCGTCGTCGTCCCGTACGGCCTCCACCGCGTCGTCGAGACGCTCCTTGGCCTTGGCGAGCTTCTCCTCGTGCATGATCCGGTACTTGCCCGCCGACTCCTGCGCCGCGCGCTTGCGCGCCCCCATCACGATCTTCGGTTCGCGCTTCTGGTCGGACATCTTCTGCCCGTACCGCTTGCGGCGGGCCAGCGTGACCTGGGCGTCGACCAGTTCGCGCTTCTGTTTCTTCAGGTCGGCCTCCGCGACGCGCACCATGCGCTCGGCGGCCTCCTGCTCGGTGGCCAGGGCCTCCTCGTAGGCGGAGAAGTTGCCGCCGTACCAGGTGACCCCGCCGGAGCGCAGGTCGGCGATCTGGTCGACGAGGTCGAGCAGCTCGCGGTCGTGGCTGACCACGATCAGTACGCCCGGCCAGGAGGTGACCGCCGCGTACAGCCGCCGCCGGGCGTACAGGTCGAGGTTGTTGGTCGGCTCGTCCAGCAGCAGGACGTCGGGCCGGCGCAGCAGCAGCGCGGCCAGCCGCAGCAGGACCGACTCGCCGCCCGACACCTCGCCGATGGTGCGGTCGAGATCGATGTGGCCGAGCCCGAGTTCGCCGAGGGTGGCCAGCGCGCGCTCCTCGACGTCCCAGTCGTCGCCGAGGGTCTCGAAGTGGCGTTCGGAGGCGTCACCGGCCTCGATGGCGTGCAGCGCGGCGCGCTGCGGGGCGATGCCGAGCGCCGCGTCGACCTTGAGCGTGGTGTCGAGGGTGACGTTCTGCGGAAGGTGTCCGACCTCGCCGGCGCGGCGCACCGTGCCGTCGGAGGGGGCGAGTTCCCCGGCGATCAGCTTCAGCAGGGTCGACTTGCCGGAGCCGTTGACGCCGACGAGTCCGGTCCGGCCGGGGCCGAAGGCGACGTCGAGCCCGTCGAAGACGGGGGTGCCGTCCGGCCAGGAGAAGGCGAGGGAGGTACAGGTGACGGAGTGAGTCAAGGCGGGCCTCGTGGTTGCGTGTGCGGTCAGGGCGACACGTGTCGAGACACCGGAAAGCGGCGACCACCCGCGGCAGCGGGGGAGCACGGAGACATGAAGGAAGTCCTGCTCCGCAAGGACGGCTCGAAGGCCGAGGTCGCACGCGGCGCACACACTCCAGAGGTGTGGCGCGGTGTCTCATGACCTCAGACGAGCAACGTCCTTCTCCTATCGACGGCAACAGAACCGTTCTCAACGGTAGGAGGGCCCGGAAGGGCTGTCAACGGATTAACAGGCGTCGCGCATCAGCTCCGCCAGGTCGTGGTCGAGGTCGAGCTGCCGGTACTCCGTGCCGGCGGGCACCAGCTCGCTGGTGGCCTGCAGGAAGTCACGGATCTCCGCCGTGTGGACGTGCACGACGGCGGTGCCCTCGGGCGCGTGGAACTCCAGCACGGTGCGGCCGTACCCGTAGGGCCGCACCCGGACGTCGCCGTGGCCCTCGGCGTCGTGCACACCCGCGGCGAGCAGGTCACGGGCGAAGGTCCAGCAGACCTCGACGCCCTCCAGGGTGGCCGGAGCCGGGAAGGTCATGCGGACGGCGAAGGGGTCCCGCCGGTCGTAGGACAGGGTGGCGGGGATGGTCTGCATCCGGGGTGCGGCGGCGACCAGACGTGCCTCTACGGACTGCTCGATGACGGTGGACAACGCCTTGCTCCCTCGTGACGGCGGGACGATCTTCCGGGCGGTGCGTCCGGACACTGGAAGAGACGCCGGAAGCGGCCGATCCGTGCACACCCTTTGCGAGTGACCTCGGTCACCGTCTTTCATGCACACGAGTGACTCACCTCTCCTCCCGCGCCTCGTGCGGCGGTTGAGGCGGTCGCGGGCATCTGGACGCGACCGAAAGCCGTGGGCTAGCTTCGCCCGCCATGAGGCGCTTGGGGAAGACGCGACGCACGGTTCGTACGGCACGGGGGAGCGGCCGGGTGGCGGCGGCGGCCTGCGGGGCGGCACTGGCCCTCCTGACCGCCCTGCCCGCCCAGGCGCACACACCGGGGACCGCGGCGCCGCACTGGGACCTCAAGGACACCGGCACGGCCTCCGTACGGTTCCGGGGCCTCGCCGCGGTCGACCGGCACACCGCCTGGGTGTCCGGCACCCAGGGCACCGTCCTGCGCACCACCGACGGCGGCGCGAGCTGGCGAAACGTCTCGCCGCCCGGCGCCGCAGACCTCCAGTTCCGGGACGTCGAGGCCTTCGACGCGCGCCGCGCGGTGGTGCTCGCCATCGGCGAGGGCGAGGCGTCGCGGGTGTACCGCACCGAGGACGGCGGGACGACCTGGACGGAGTCCTTCCGCAACACCGACGCCCACGCCTTCTACGACTGCCTGACCTTCTTCGACCGCCGTCACGGCCTCGCCATGAGCGACCCGGTGGACGGAAAGTTCCGCATCCTGTCCACCGGCGACGGCGGCCGCTCCTGGAAGGTGCTGCCGAACGACGGCATGCCGGCCGCCCTGGACGGCGAGGCGGGCTTCGCGGCCGGCGGCCAGTGTCTGGTCGCCTCCGGGACGAAGGACGTCTGGCTGGCCACCGGCGGGGCCGCACGCGCGCGCGTGCTGCACTCCTCCGACCGCGGACTGACGTGGACGGCCGCCGACACCCCGATCCCCGCAGGGGACCCCGCGCGCGGGGTCTTCGCCATCGCCTTCCGCGACCGCACCCACGGCCTCGCCGTCGGCGGCGACTACCGCGCCGACCAGCCCTCCCCGCGGGCGGCCGCCGCGACCGGCGACGCGGGCCGCACCTGGCGACCGGCCGGCACACCCCCGCCCGCCTACCGCTCCGGCGTCGCCTGGCTCCCGCACAGCCGCTCCGCCGCCCTCGCCGTAGGACCCACCGGCACCGACCTGACCACCGACGCCGGCCGGACCTGGCGCACGCTCGACACGGGCTCGTACGACACCGTGGACTGCACCGCCGATCTCGGCTGCTGGGCCGCCGGCGAGAAGGGGCGCGTGGCTCGCCTGGAGAACTGAGCCGCTTCCGGGGTACCCGGTGGGTGCGAACGCGAAAGGAGTGAGCGCCCATGCCACGCGGTTCCGGCCCCAAGCGGGAGCGCCAGTACGAGCACATCAAGGAGAGCGCGCAGGAACGGGGCGAGAGCGCCGGACGCGCGAAGGAGATCGCCGCCCGGACGGTCAACAAGGAACGCGCCCGGTCCGGAGAGTCCAAGACCGCGAGTCGCACCTCCACCCAGGACATGTCGTCCGGCAAGCGGGGCGGCCAGCGCTCCGGCAAGGGCTCCCAGGGACCCACGTACGACCAGCTCTACGAGGAGGCCAGGCGACGGGGCGTCAAGGGCCGTTCGGACATGAACAAGAGCCAGTTGCAACGCGCGCTCGGCGACAAGAACTGACGCGTCGGCGGCGGAACACGATCGCGGGTCCGTCCCCGGGAGTCGTACGCTCGTCCCCACGATGACGACCGTAGAGATTCCGGCGGGCTGGCCCGCGACCGAGGAAGCGGCCCGCGCCGTCCAGGACGAGCTGCGGGCCCGCGTGGTGCTCGACGAACCGGGTCCGCCGCCGGGCACGGGGTACGTGACGGGTGTCGACGTCGCCTACGACGACGAGCGGGACGTCGTCGCGGCGGCGGCCGTCGTGCTGGACGCGGCGAGCCTCGACGTCGTCGCCGAGGCCACCGCCGTCGGGCGGATCTCCTTCCCGTACGTGCCCGGCCTGCTCGCCTTCCGCGAGATCCCCACCGTGCTCGCCGCGCTGGAGGCTCTGCGCCGGCCGCCCGGCCTGGTCGTCTGCGACGGCTACGGCCTGGCCCACCCGCGCCGCTTCGGCCTCGCCAGCCACCTGGGCGTCCTCACCGGCCTGCCCACCGTCGGCGTCGCCAAGAACCCCTTCACCTTCAGGTACGACGATCCCGACGCCCCGCGCGGATCGGCGTCCCCGCTGCTGGCGGGCGACGACGAGGTGGGTCGTGCGCTGCGCACGAGGGCGGGTGTCAAGCCGGTCTTCGTGTCCGTCGGCCACCGCGTCACCCTGGACGACGCCTGCGCCCACACCCTCGCCCTCACCCCGCAGTTCCGCCTCCCGGAAACGACCCGGAGGGCCGACGCACTGTGCCGGCGGGCCCTTCAGGAGGCGACCACCCGCCACTGACCGACCTCCTGGTGGGCGGAGTCGTAGACCGCCGACCCGTCCCCGGCCTCCAGGGCGTAGTGCTTCAGGTTGCCACCCCAGTAGCGCAGGATGCGGCTCAGCTCACCCACCGGGTCCTGGGCCGACGCGCCCTCGTCCACGGTGACTTCGAGAACGAACTTCATACAGCTCCCCTTCCGTGCCGATCAGTCACTTCCATCGTTTCATTGAAGTGCTTGTTGGCACTTGGCGGCCGATGCGCCCTGCGGCACCGGGGGAGCGGCGCGAAAAGTCCCCAATCGGGGTACGGGCGCGGGGCGAGCGGCCGGGCACCCGCGGACGTCCGGGCGGGCCGCCCGGGTGCGCGGGCCGAGTACGTCGTCTGCGTACGTGTCCGAGTACGTCGTCTGAGTACCCGTACGGATGTGCGGCCCGTGCTCCGCTCGGCAGGCTGGGCCCATGACCACGCACCGTGCCCCCAAGCCCCTGGCCGACCCGAACCGGCCCGTCGAGCGTGCCGTGAACGCCGCGCTGATCCTCGCCGTCCTGGCGGGTGTCGGCTGGATCGCGGGCATGATCTACACGCTGGTGCAGTGGCCGGTCTGAGGCCGGGGACCCGGCACGGGGACGGTCAGCGGCGGGACGCGACGCGGAAGCGGACACCCGCCCGGGTCAACCGTCCGGTCAGCGCGTCGCCCATCGCCACGGCCGTCGTCACCTGCCCCGCCGTCGGCGGGAGGTCGTCGCAGGCCAGGGCCAGCGCCGCCTCGGCGAACATCTTCGCCGTCTCGTCGTAGCCGGGATCGCCGCCCGCCACCTCGGTGCACACCCGGCGCCCGCCGCCCTCGCCGACGAACCGCACCGAGAACCAACTCCGCGCCCGCTTCTGCGCGCTGGGCCCCTCCCCGGGCTTGAGCCGGTCCGACAACCAGCGCCGGGCGGGCGGCAGCTGGGCCGCCGCGGCGAGCGTGCCGACCGCCGCGACCCCGCCCACGGCGACGGGCAGCCGTCGTACGGCCGCGTAGTGCCGGTAGCGGAAGTCGGGCCCGTACCGCGGCAGCGCCCTCGCCGACCGCAGCACGATCTGCGGGTCGATGGTCGGCAGCGGCAGTGCCCAGGCGCCTACCTCCGGGGCGAACCGGGGCGGGCCCACCGGCGCGGCGGCCCGACGGCCCATCAGCCGCGGTTCGTGCCGGCCGCGCTCCCGCGCGGCGGCCAGCATCTGCCGGCCGCGCGCGAACTGGCCCAGCGCGGAGGCGAAGGTGCCGCCCGAGAAGGTGGCGTCCACGGACACGAAGCCGTCCACGGTCAGGGGCACGCCCTCGGGAAGCTGCCGGACGGTGAAGTACACGCCCAGGTCGTGCGGGACGGAGTCGAAGCCGCACGCGTGGAGCAGCCGCGCACCCGTCTCCCGCGCGCGTGCGTCGTGCCGGACGTACATCAGGTCCACGAACTCCGGCTCGCCGGTGAGGTCGAGGTAGTCGGCGCCGGTGTCCGCGCAGGCCGCCACGAGTTCCTCGCCGTACGACACGTACGGACCCACCGTCGTGGCCACCACGCGCGCCTGCTCGGCGAGCGCGCGCAGGGACGCCGGGTCCGAGACGTCGGCCCGCAGCACCCCGACGTCCCCGCCGAGCCGCTCGCGCAGCCGCTCCAGCTTCTCCCCGCCCCGGCCTGCGATCGCCCAGCGCAGACCGTCGGGCGCGTGGGCGGCGAGGTACTCCGCGGTGAGCGTTCCCACGAAGCCGGTGGCCCCGAAGAGCACGATGTCGTACGGACGGTCCGACCTTTTCAGCCTGCTCATGACACCCCTTCGTCGTTGCGCAGCCCGCGCCGCTGTCGGTGGCTGAGGCTAGCGTGAGCAGTGCGGAGACCGACGGCAGGTGCCCCTAAAGTGTCTAAGCGCTTGCTCGCTCACCTCTTGTGCCCACTGGAACACGTTCTTAACATCACTGGTGTTACATCGGTTGTGTCACAGCAAGGGGGCTGGATGACGACGGGACGGACGGCCGGTCACGGCCCGCTGGCGGGCGTGCGCGTGGTGGAACTCGCCGGGATCGGCCCCGGCCCCTTCGCGGGCATGCTGCTGGCCGACCTCGGCGCCGACGTCGTCCGCGTGGACCGCCCCGGCGGTTCCGCTCTGGCCATCGATCCCGCCCACGACATCACCAACCGCAACAAGCGCTCGGTGATCGTCGACCTCAAGGCACCGGACGGCCCCGCGCGCGTGCTCGACCTCGCCGCGCGCGCCGACGTGCTCATCGAGGGCAACCGGCCGGGTGTCGCCGAACGCCTCGGCGTCGGCCCCGGGGACTGCCACGCCCGCAACCCCCGTCTGGTCTACGGCCGGATGACCGGCTGGGGCCAGGACGGCCCGCTCGCCGACCGCGCCGGTCACGACGTCTCCTACATCGCCGTCACCGGCGCGCTCGGCCTGATCGGCACCCCGGACCGGCCGCCGCCCGTCCCCGCCAACCTGCTGGGGGACTACGCGGGAGGCTCCCTCTACCTCGTCGTCGGTGTCCTCGCCGCCCTGCACCACGCGCGCATGAGCGGCACCGGCCAGATCGTCGACGCGGCCATCGTCGACGGCACCGCGCACCTCTCCGCGATGATCCACGGCATGCTCTCGGCCGGCGGCTGGCAGGACCGGCGCGCCGCCAACCTGCTCGACGGCGGCTGCCCGTACTACGGCACCTACGAGACCGCCGACGGCGGGTACATGGCCGTCGGCGCCCTGGAACCGCAGTTCTACGACGCGTTCGTGGACCTTCTCGGCCTCGAGGACCTCCGCGAGGCCCGCACGGACTGGACACGCTGGGGCGAACTGCGCGAGGCCGTCGCCGCCCGCTTCCGCTCCCGCACCCGGGACGAGTGGACGGCCCGTTTCGAGGGCTCCGACGCGTGTGTGTCGCCCGTGCTGTCGCTGCGCGAGGCCCCGCGCCACCCACATCTCGCGGCCCGCGGCACCTTCACCGACCACGACGGCATCACCCAGCCGGCCCCCGCGCCCCGGTTCTCCGCCACGCCCACGGCGGTGCGCACCGGGCCCGCGCGGCCGGGCGCCGACACGCGCGAGGTGGCCCGTGACTGGGACGTACCGGAGCTCGTGACGGACCGTGTGAGGACGCCCGCCGAGACCGCGGCGGGTACCCCCGCGGAGGCGAACGCGACGACCACGGCGACCACCACCGAGACGACCCCTGTGACGACCACTGCGACGACCCCTGTGAAGGACTTCCCGCACCAGGGCGACTGACCCCGCCCCGCACGGCCCACCCTCCCGAAAGGCTTACCAGTGAGCACCGAAGCGTACGTGTACGACGCGATCCGCACCCCGCGCGGGCGCGGCAAGGCGAACGGCGGCCTGCACGGCACGAAGCCCATCGATCTCGTCGTCGGCCTCATCCACGAGCTCCGAAGCCGCTTCCCCGGCCTCGACCCGGCCGCCATCGACGACATCGTGCTGGGCGTCGTCGGCCCCGTAAGCGACCAGGGCTCCGACATCGCGCGCATCGCCGCGATCGCGGCAGGACTTCCGGACACCGTGGCGGGCGTGCAGGAGAACCGCTTCTGTGCCTCGGGTCTGGAGGCCGTCAACCTGGCCGCCATGAAGGTCCGTTCGGGATGGGAGGACCTCGTCCTGGCCGGCGGGGTGGAATCGATGTCCCGGGTGCCGATGGCCTCGGACGGCGGCGCCTGGTTCAACGACCCGATGACCAACCTGGCCGTCAACTTCGTGCCGCAGGGCATCGGCGCCGACCTCATCGCCACCATCGAGGGCTTTTCCCGCCGCGATGTCGACGAGTACGCGGCCCTGTCGCAGGAGCGGGCGGCGACGGCCTGGAAGGAGGGCCGCTTCGACCGCTCCGTGGTGCCGGTGAAGGACCGCAGCGGCCTCGTCGTCCTCGACCACGACGAACACCCCCGCCCCGGCACCACCGCCGACTCGCTCGGCAAGCTGAAGCCGTCCTTCGCCGACATCGGCGAGCTGGGCGGCTTCGACGCGGTGGCGCTCCAGAAGTACCACTGGGTGGAGAAGATCGACCACGTCCACCACGCGGGCAACTCCTCCGGCATCGTCGACGGCGCCTCCCTGGTCGCGATCGGCTCCAGGGAGGTCGGCGAGCGCCACGGGCTCACCCCCCGCGCGCGGATCGTCTCCGCGGCGGTCTCCGGCTCCGAGCCGACGATCATGCTCACCGGCCCCGCGCCCGCCACCCGCAAGGCCCTCGCCAAGGCCGGCCTGACCATCGACGACATCGACCTCGTCGAGATCAACGAAGCGTTCGCGGCGGTCGTCCTGCGCTTCGTCAAGGACATGGGCCTGTCCCTGGACAAGGTCAACGTCAACGGCGGCGCCATCGCCCTCGGCCACCCGCTCGGCGCCACCGGCGCGATGATCCTCGGCTCGCTCGTCGACGAACTGGAGCGCCAGGACAAGCGCTACGGCCTCGCCACCCTCTGCGTCGGCGGCGGGATGGGCATCGCCACCATCGTCGAGCGCGTCTGACCACCCCGGCGGAACTCAGAGACTTCTACGGAGACCCTGTCATGACACAGAGCACCACCATCCGCTGGGAACAGGACCGCACCGGCCTCGTCACCCTCGTCCTCGACGACCCCGACCAGTCCGCGAACACCATGAACGCGGCCTTCCGCGCCTCCCTCGCCGCGGTCACCGACCGTCTGGAGGCCGAGAAGGACTCCATCCGGGGCGTCATCCTCACCTCCGCGAAGAAGACGTTCTTCGCCGGCGGCGACCTGCGCGACCTCATCCGCGTCACCCCCGAGACGGCCCAGGAGCTGCTGGACGGCGGACTGGAGATCAAGCGCAACCTCCGTCGCATCGAGACCCTCGGCAAGCCGGTCGTCGCCGCCCTGAACGGCGCGGCGCTCGGCGGCGGCTACGAGCTGGCCCTCGCCTGCCACCACCGCGTCGCCCTGGACGCGCCCGGCTCCAAGATCGGCTGCCCCGAGGTCACCCTCGGCCTGCTGCCCGGCGGCGGCGGTGTGGTGCGCACCGTCCGGCTGCTGGGCATCACCGACGCCCTCCTCAAGGTCCTCCTCAAGGGCACCCAGTACAGCCCGCGGCGAGCCCTGGAGAACGGCCTGGTCGACGAGGTCGCCGACTCGCCCGACGAACTGCTCGCCAAGGCCCGCGCCTTCATCGACGCGAACCCCGAGTCGCAGCAGCCGTGGGACAGGCCGGGATACCGCATCCCCGGCGGCACCCCGTCCAACCCCCGGTTCGCCGCCAACCTGCCCGCGTTCCCGGCCAGCCTGCGCAAGGAGACCAACGGCGCCCCCTACCCGGCTCCGCGGAACATCCTCGCCGCGGCCGTCGAGGGCGCCCAGGTCGACTTCGAGACCGCGCAGGTCATCGAGGCCCGCTACTTCGTCGAACTGGCCGCCGGGCAGACGTCGAAGAACATGATCCAGGCGTTCTTCTTCGACCTCCAGGCCGTCAACTCCGGCGTCAGCCGCCCCCGGGGCGTCGCACCGCGCCAGGTCCGCAAGGTGGCCGTCCTGGGTGCCGGGATGATGGGCGCGGGCATCGCCTACTCGTGCGCCCGCGCGGGCATCGACGTCGTCCTCAAGGACGTCTCCCTGGAGGCCGCCCTCAAGGGCAGGGCCTACTCCGAGAAGCTGTGCGCGAAGGCCGTCTCGCGGGGCCGTACGACCCAGGAGAAGGCGGACGCGCTGCTCGCCCGCATCACGCCCACCGCCGACCCCCAGGACCTCGCCGGCTGCGACGCGGTGATCGAGGCCGTCTTCGAGGACACCTCCCTCAAGCACAAGGTGTTCCAGGAGATCGAGCAGGTCGTCGCCCCCGACGCCCTGCTGTGCTCCAACACCTCCACCCTGCCGATCACCGCCCTCGCCGAAGGCGTCGAGCGTCAGGACGACTTCATCGGGCTGCACTTCTTCTCGCCCGTGGACAAGATGCCGCTCGTCGAGATCATCAAGGGCGAGCGCACCGGCGACGAAGCGCTCGCGCGCGCCTTCGACCTGGTCCGGCAGATCAAGAAGACGCCGATCGTCGTCAACGACTCGCGCGGCTTCTTCACCTCGCGGGTGATCGGTCACTTCATCAACGAGGGCGTCGCCATGGTCGGCGAGGGCATCGAGCCCGCGTCCGTGGAGCAGGCGGCGGCCCAGGCGGGCTACCCGGCCAAGGTCCTGTCCCTCATGGACGAGCTCACGCTCACCCTCCCGCGCAAGATCCGCAACGAGTCCAGGAGGGCCGTGGAGGAAGCGGGCGGTGTCTGGCCCGGCCACCCCGCCGAGGCCGTCATCGACCGCATGGTCGACGAGTTCGGCCGCACCGGCCGCAGTGGCGGAGCCGGCTTCTACGAGTACGGCGAGGACGGCGGGCGGGCCGGGCTGTGGCCGGGCCTGCGGGAGCACTTCACGCGCGCGGGCGCCGAGATCCCCTTCCGGGACATGCAGGAACGCATGCTCTTCGCCGAGGCGCTCGACACCGTCAAGCTCCTCGAAGAGGGAGTCCTGACGTCCGTCGCGGACGCCAACATCGGCTCCCTCCTCGGCATCGGCTTCCCCGGCTGGACCGGCGGAGTCCTGCAGTACATCAACGGCTACGAGGGCGAAGGCGAGCTGGGCACCGGGCTCCCCGGATTCGTGGCCCGCGCGCGTCAGCTCGCCGAGCGCTACGGCGACCGCTTCACCCCGCCCGCGCTGCTGGTGGAGAAGGCGGAACGGGGGGAGACCTTCACGGACGGGCGCTGAGCCACCGGGCCGTCACGGGGAGCCGTCCGCCGGCGGCTCCCCGAGCCACTCCCGCAGCTCCTCCGTCAGCGACCGCTGGAAGGCCGTCAGCAGTGCCTGGACGACCAGGGGCTGCATGTGCGCCGACAGCGACCTCACCGCCTGCGCGTCGCGCTCCGGCACCTCCTCGCGCAGCAGCCGCGACAGCTCGTGGGCCGCGGCGCGCGCGTGGTCGAGGAGGACGGTCCGGGCCGCGAGGATCGCCTCCGGCGACAGCGGCACGTCGAGGAGCCGCACGCCCAGCCTCAGCAGCCCCGCGTCGACGCGGTACGCGTCCTCGTCCGCCGGGTCACCGGTGTCCAGCACGCCCATCGCGGCGAGCCGGTCCACGTCCTCCTCGCCGAGCGCCCGCCCGGCCCGCCGCTGCAGTTCCGCGCGCGGCACCGTCTCCACCGCGACCGGCGCCCACGAGGCCACGACGGCCCGGTGCACGGCGAGGTCGTGGGCGTCGAGACCGGGCGGCAGCCGGTCCAGATAGCGTTCGATCGCCGCCAGTGTCAGGCCCTGCCGGCGCAGCTCCTCGATCAGCGCCAGGCGCGCCAGATGCCCGGCACCGTAGTGCCCCACCCGGCGCGGACCGATGACCGGCGGCGGCAGCAGCCCCTTGGTGCCGTAGAACCGCACCGTCCGTACCGTGACGCCCGCCCGGGCGGCCAGCTCGTCGACCGTGAGGGCCGGATCCTCGGTCTCGATCGTCATGTGCAGCAGTATCGCTGTCACACCGGTGCTGTGAAACCGGTCGACTCCCGGTGGACACCGTGTGAGAAGCGACGCGCTGTGACACGGACCACCGCATGACCGCCGGTGCCTCGGGGAAGCCGCTGCCTTGGTCTGTGCCCCTACCCGGGAGCCGCGGGCCACGACCGTACGGACACCCGGGCACACCCCGCCCGGGCGCACCAGAGAGTGGTACCACCCGTGAGCAAGGACAGCGTGCGCACGGCCGACGTCGCCGCCCACCCCCGGGCGACCGCGACACCCGCGGACGCGGGCGACGCCGGCTACAGCAAGGACCTCAAGCACCGCCACGTCAACATGATCGCCATCGGCGGTGCCATCGGCACCGGCCTCTTCCTGGGCGCCGGAGGACGCCTGCACAACGCCGGCCCGGCCCTCGCACTCGCCTACCTCGTCTGCGGCGTCTTCGCCTTCCTCGTGGTCCGCGCCCTCGGCGAGCTGGTCCTCTACCGGCCCTCCTCCGGCTCCTTCGTGTCCTACGCGCGCGAGTTCCTCGGTGAGAAGGGCGCCTATGTCGCCGGGTGGATGTACTTCCTGAACTGGTCGACGACCGGCATCGCCGACATCACCGCGATCGCGCTGTACACGCACTACTGGAGCATGTTCACGAGCATCCCCCAGTGGGTGCTCGCGCTCGTCGCCCTCGCGGTCGTGCTGGCCGTGAACCTGATCTCGGTGAAGATCTTCGGCGAGATGGAGTTCTGGTTCGCGATCGTCAAGGTCGCCACCCTGGTCGCCTTCATGTGCGTCGGCGTCTTCCTGCTCGCCACCCAGCACCCGGTGGACGGCCGGACGCCCGGCCCGAGCGTGATCACGGACCACGGCGGTCTCCTCCCGCACGGCGTGATGCCCGTCGTCCTCGTCATGCAGGGCGTGATCTTCGCCTACGCCGCGCTGGAGCTGGTCGGCGTCGCCGCGGGCGAGACCGCCGAGCCGGAGAAGGTCGTCCCGCGCGCGGTGAACTCGATCATGTGGCGCGTCGGCCTCTTCTACGTCGGCTCCGTCGTCCTGCTCGCGCTGCTGCTGCCCGGCTCGGCCTACTCGGCCGACGAGAGCCCCTTCGTGACCGTGCTGTCGAAGATCGGCGTCTCGGGCGCCGGTGACGTGATGAACCTGGTG
Organism: Streptomyces sp. NBC_00080; assembly: GCF_045041255.1. Lineage (NCBI taxonomy): Bacteria > Bacillati > Actinomycetota > Actinomycetes > Kitasatosporales > Streptomycetaceae > Streptomyces > Streptomyces sp. NBC_00080. Next base: position 1,730,708 of record NZ_CP108235.1, on the reverse strand, counting down.
GTCCTCACCGCCGCCATGTCCTCCCTGAACTCAGGCCTGTACTCCACCGGCCGCATCCTGCGCTCCATGGCCATGGCGGGTTCGGCCCCGAAGTTCACCGCCAGGATGAACCGCAGCCAGGTCCCCTACGGCGGCATCCTGTTGACCTGCGGTGTCTGTGTGCTGGGTGTCGGGCTGAACTTCCTCATGCCCAGCCAGGCCTTCGAGATCGTGCTGAACATCGCCTCCCTCGGCATCATCAGCACCTGGGTGATCATCATGGTCTGCCACCTGGTCTTCGTCCGGCGTGCCAGGGCGGGCCTCCTCACCCGTCCCGACTTCCGGCTTCCCGGCAGCCCGGTCACCGAGATCGTCACGATCGCCTTCCTGGTCGCCGTCCTCGGCCTGATGGGGAACGACCCCGAGGTCGGTCGCAAGACGCTGCTGCTGATCCCGGTGATCGCGGCCGCCCTGGTCGGCGGCTGGTACGCGGTCCGCAGCAGGGTGTCCAGGGCGACGGACGCCGAACTGACGGAGCTGTCCCGGCCCACGGAGTGACGGACGAGGCGGCAGGCGAGGCAGCGGCTCGGAGCCACTGTCAGTGGGATCGCCTACCGTGGCGTCATGTCGGAGATCACTTACGTCCGGGGTGACGCCACCGTTCCCTCGGTGAAGGGCGTCAAGGTGATCGCCCATGTCTGCAACGACCTCGGGGGGTGGGGAAAGGGCTTCGTCCTGGCGCTGTCCCGCCGCTGGCCGGAGCCGGAGGCCGCCTACCGTGCCTGGCACCGCGAGCGCGCCTCGAACGACTTCGGCCTGGGCGCGCTCCAGCTCGTCCGGGTGAAGCCCGACGTCTGGGTCGCCAACATGATCGGCCAGCGCGGCACCCGGACGGGCAGCAAGGGCGTCCCCGTGCGCTACCCGGCCATCGACACCGCCCTGGCCCGCCTCGCCGACCACGCGATCGAACTCGGCGCGTCGGTGCACATGCCCCGGATAGGCTGCGGTCTGGCCGGCGGCAAGTGGTCCCGCGTCGAACCGCTCGTCACCGAGCGGCTGGTCGAGCGGGGCGTCGCGGTGACGGTGTACGACCACGGGGAGGGGTAGCGCCCATGAGCGCCGACGACGAGAACACCGGGAACACGAGCACCGGGAACACAGGCGACACGAGCACCGGGAACACCGAGCACGCCGAGGGCATCGACGTCCTGGTGCTGGGCGGGGCTGGCGTGGACACGATCGTGTACGTACCGGAACTGCCGCTCCCGTACGCCGACAGCTACATGATCGACAGCGGTATCCGCGCCCGTGCGGGACAGACCGGCGACTTCGTCGCCCTGGGCCTCACCGCCCTCGGTCTGCGCACCCACCACCTCGACTTCCTGGGCGACGACCCCGAGGGAGACCTGGTCCGCGCCCTGCACCGGGACAAGGACATCGCCCTCACCGCCGTCCCGCAGCCCGCCGGGACCAAGCGGGCGGTCAACCTGGTCGGCCCGGACGGGCGGCGGCTGTCGCTGTACGACAACAGCCGCGGGCGCCCGGACGACCGCTTCCCCGAGGACACCCTGCGGCGCCTCGCCACCGCGGGCCGCCACGCGCACGTGTCCATCACGCACCCCTGCGCCGAGGCCCTGCCCGTACTGCGCGAGGCGGGCGTCGGCATCTCCACGGACCTGCACAACTGGGACGGGGAGAACCCCTACCACGAGGCCTTCGCCTACCAGGCGGACGTCGTCTTCGTCTCCGTGACCGCCCTGACCGACCCGGAGACGACCATGCGCCGTATCGCCGAGCGGGGCCGCGCCGAGGTGGTCGTCGCGACGGCCGGCGCCAAGGGCGCCTATCTGCTCACCGACGGCGAGCTGACCCACGTCCCGGCAGCCGTCCCGCCCGGCCCGGTGGTGGACTCCAACGGCGCGGGGGACGCCTTCGCGTCCGCCTTCCTCTTCGGCCGGCTGGGCGGCGAGCCGCCGCACCGGTGCGCCGAGTACGGCGCTCTGGCCGGCGCGTACGCCTGCACGGTGCCGGCCACGGAGAGCGCCGCCCTCTCGCGCGACGCACTCCTGGCCCGGGCGGCTGCCACCGGGCGGTAGCACCGGTCCGGGCCAGGTGCCCCTGCGTCCGGCGGGAGTTCGGAGTTCGGGGCGGCAGCGGGCGGCGACGAGGCTCAGCGCTCGTGCGCGTCGTTCGTCGCCGCGATCTTCTTCCAGGACTTCGGCTGCGCGGGAGCGGCCGACACCTTCGCGATCGACGCCGTCCGCGCCGCGGGAGCGGCCGGTTTCGCCGGCTGGAACAGCCAGGTGTCGAACAGGGGGCCCAGTTCCTTCCCGGAGATCTGCTCGGCGTACTTCTGGAGATCGGCGACGCTCGCGTTGCCGTACGCGTGCTTCTTCGGCCAGCCCTTCAGGACGGCGAAGAAGGCGTCGTCGCCGATCTCGCCGCGCAGCGCCTGGACAGCCAGCGCGCCCCGGTCGTAGACGGCGATGTCGAACTGGTTCGCCGCGCCCGGGTCGCCGGGCCTCACCGTCCAGAACGCGTCGTCGGCCGGGTGCGAGGCGTACACGTAGTCCGCGAGTTCCTGCGCCGTGCCCTCGCCCTCGTGCTCGGACCACAGCCACTGCGCGTACCGGGCGAAGCCCTCGTTCAACCAGATGTCCTTCCACCCCGCCACGGAGACGTAGTCGCCGTACCACTGGTGTGCCAACTCGTGCACGACCACGGAGACGTTGGAGCCGTTCGCGAACTGCCGGGGGCTGTAGAAGGGCCGGGTCTGCGTCTCCAGCGCGTATCCGGTGTTCGTGTTCGGCACGTACCCGCCGAGCGCGTCGAAGGGATACGGCCCGAAGTACCCGCCGAGCCAGTCGGCGATCTCCCCGGTCCGCTCGATGCTCGCCCGCGCCGCGCCGGCGTTGTCGCCCAGGTCCTTGCTGTAGGCGTTCACGACCGGGATCCCGTTCTCGGTCGTCCCGGTGGTGATGTCGAACTTCCCGACGGCGAGGGTGGCCAGATAGGTGGCCTGCGGTTTGCTGGAGCGCCAGTTGTAGCGGGTCCAGCCCAGTCGTGAACTCGTCGACTGGAGCGTTCCGTTGGAGATGGCCTGCGAGCCGTCGGGCACCAGCACCGACACGTCGTAGGTGGCCTTGTCGAGCGGGTGGTCGTTGCTGGGGAACCACCACCAGGCCGCCTCGGGCTCGTTGGCGCCGACCCCGCCGTCCGCGGTGCGGTGCCAACTGGTGAAGCCGTATGCCTGCTTCGAGGACGGGATTCCGCTGTACCGCACCACGACCGTGACCGTCGCGCCCTTCGCCAGCGGCGTCTTCGGCGTGATCTCCAGTTCGTGCTCGCCCGAGGTCGTGAATGCCGCCACGGCGCCGTTGACCCGTACCTCGCTCACGTCGAGCAGGAAGTCCAGATCGAACCGGGACAGGTCCTGCGTGGTCTTCGCCAGGATCGTCGCCGTCCCCTCCAACTCGTCCGTGACCGGCTGGTACTTGAGCCGCAGGTCGTAGTGGGAGACGTCGTATCCGCCGTTGCCGTACGCCGGGTAGTAGGGGTCGCCGATGCCCGGGGCGCCGGGGGAGGCGCTCGCGGCCGATGCCGGGATCGCCAGCAACACGGACGCGGCAGCGAGTGCGCCCGGCGCGATGATTCTGCGGTGCACGATAACTCCAAGTCGTAGATTCACGCGGTCTGTTCGGAGCCTATTGACTCCCTGTGTCCCAGGGCCTGCCCACCGCCACCCCTGTCACACGATCGCCATTCGGCCGTCACGGGCAGCCCCTCCGCAGGGGCGATTTCCGCCACAGCTGACCCACAGCTGCCCTCTTCTGCACGGGAGTTGACCCGAGTACCGTCCCGCGCATGTCGACACGCATGCGCTTCACGATCTGGAGACCGCTCGCGACCGCCGCCATCACCCTCCTGGTGGCCTCCTTCCTCACCCCGGCCGCGGCCCACAGCTCCCCGCGCGAGAGCCGGCCCGTGTATTCGTACGAGAACGCCATCCGGGAGGCCGTCTGGGTGGACACCGGACTCGACGGCGACAGCGACGGGAAGAGGGACCGCGTCGCCGTCGACATCGTCCGCCCCCGCGAACTCGCCGCACAGGGCCGCAAGGTGCCCGTCATCATGGACGCCAGCCCCTACTACTCCTGCTGCGGACGCGGCAACGAGAGCCAGCGCAAGACGTACGACGCCGCCGGGAACGTCGTCCAGATGCCGCTCTTCTACGACAACTACTTCGTGCCGCGCGGCTACGCCTTCGTCGGCGTCGATCTGGCCGGCACCAACCGCTCCGACGGCTGTGTCGACGTCGGGGGGCGCTCCGACATCCGGTCCGCCAAGGCCGTCGTCGACTGGCTGAACGGCCGTGCCCGGGCGTACACCACCCGCACGGGCACCACGACCGCCGAGGCGGGCTGGACCAACGGCAGAACCGGCATGATCGGCAAGAGCTGGGACGGCACCATAGCCAACGGCGTGGCCGCCACCGGCGTGAAGGGCCTGAAGACCATCGTCCCGATCGCCGCCATCTCCTCCTGGTACGACTACTACTTCGCCCAGGGCGCCCCCCTCTACGACTCCGGACCCGACTGGCTCTCCGACTACGTCGACAGCCCCGAAGCCCGCGCCAGGTGCGCCGCCGTCCAGCAAGAACTCGTCGACGAGGCCCCGCGCACCGGCGACCTGACGTCGCTGTGGACCGAGCGCGACTACGTCGAGGACGCGCGCAGGGTGAAGGCGAGCGTCTTCCTCGTCCACGGCCTGCAGGACCTCAACGTCCGCACCAAGCACCTCGGCCAGTGGTGGGACGCCCTCGCGAGGAACGGGGTCGAGCGCAAGATCTGGCTCTCCCAGACCGGCCACGTCGACCCCTTCGACTTCCGCCGAGCCGCCTGGGTGGACACCCTGCACCGCTGGTTCGACCACGAACTCCTCGGCTACGACAACGGCATCGACCGTGAACCCATGGCCGACGTCGAACGTCACCCCGACCAGTGGGTCACCTCCACCGTCTGGCCGCCGCACGGCACCCGGACCGCCACCCTGCGCCCCTCCACCGGTGTCCTGCCCGGCGTCGGCACCCTCGGCCTGCGCAAGGGCACGGGCACCGCCGTCTTCACCGACGACCCGCGGCTGAGCGAGACCGAGTGGGCCGCGCAGATCGACACCCCGACCCCCGACAAGGCCGGATTCGTCACCGGGCCCCTCACCCGTGACCTGCGTCTGTCCGGCTCCTCCCAGGTCACCGTCACCGCCACGCCCACCACCGCGACGGCCCACCTGAGCGCCGTCCTCGTCGACCTCGGTCCCGACACCGTCCGCGACTACGCGGCGAGCGGCGAGGGCATCAGCACGCTCACCGACCGCACCTGCTGGGGCGCGAGCACCGCGGGCGACAGCGCCTGCTTCCGGGAGACCGCCGCCAAGGCCGTCGACGTCGGTCGGACGGTCGTCAGCCGCGGCTGGGCCGACCTCGGCACCTACGCCGACCCAGGCAAGGGCGTTGCGCTCACCCCGGGCAGGGCGTACACCCTCACCCTCGACCTGGCGGCCACCGACCACGTCGTCCCGGCCGGTCACCGGCTCGCCCTGATCGTCGCGGGCACCGACCGGGACCTCATCGACCCGCCCGCCGACACCCCCACCCTCACCCTGGACCTGTCCCGCACCTCGGCCCGCGTCCCCTTCGTCGGAGGCGCCGACGCCTTCGCCCGCGCCACGTCCGGATCGGCGGCGGCCGCGACCCCCGACGCCCGGTCCCTGGACGGCGTACGGACACCGCACCACAGGTACCGGATCCCGTAGTCCCGCAGGCGGGGTCAGCAGGCGGCCGGAAGCACCAGCCCGGCCGCCTCCTCCGCACAGCCCCACGCCACCGTCACACCCGCCCCGCCGTGCCCGTAGTGGTGCACCACCGTCCGCCCGTCCGGCAGCTCCGCCCGCTCCAGCCGAACCGTGCCCCGGACCGGCCGCAGGCCGACCCGGTGCTCCAGGACCCGCGCCCCGGCGACCTCCGGCCGCAGGGCCGCGCAGCGCCGCACGATCGCCTCGGCCACCTTCGGATCCGGTTCCAGCGACCACACGTCGTCCTGCGCCGTACCGCCCAGCAGCAGCCGCCCGGCGTGCGGGAACAGACAGGCGGTCTCGCCGTCCGGGCCGGTGGAGACGAGCCAGGTGTCGATGCCGGGGTTCTCCACGACGACGAGCTGCCCCCGTACGGGCCGCACCGACGGGTCCGCCACCAGCCGCCCGGCGTCCAGCCCGGTGCAGTTCACCACCACCGGCGCCTCGGCCTGAGCCAGGTCGGTCACCGTGCGCTCCTCGACCGTGCCGCCCGCCCGCAGCAGCCGCCGCCGGAGCCAGGGCAGATAGGCCGACATGTCGATCAGCGGCAGCCGGGCCCGCACTCCGGGCCCCGCGCCGTACTCACGCGCCGTCGTCCGGCGCAGCCCGGCCAGCCGGCCCGCCGCCCAGCCCTCGACCTCCTCCAGTTCCGTCTCGCCCAGGATCCCGTCGACCAGGCGCACCCCGGTCTCCCCGGGCCGCTCGGCGAGCTCCTCGTAGATCTCCAGTGAGCGCAGCGCCCACGCGCGCGCCCGCGCCATCGGCTCGATGCGGTACGGCCACCACAGCGCGCCGGCCACCGCCGAGGTCGTCCGCTCGACCGGGTCGCGCGTCCAGACCCGGACCCGCAGGCCGCGCTCGGCGAGCACGACGGCCGTCGCCAGCCCGATGACCCCGCCGCCCACCACGATCACGTCGCCGCTCAACCGAGTGTCCACGCCCGGACGTTAACCGACCGCACCGCCGCACAGCGAGATCGCGGGGAATCCGGCGCGACCGCACCCCCGGACGGCCACTAGGATCTACGACCTGATGACTGCCACCCTCGTCGCCAAGAACCTCGCCGCCGGCCACGGCGACCGCTCCCTCTTCTCCGGGCTCGACCTCGTCGTCGCCCCCGGGGACGTGATCGGGCTGGTCGGTGCCAACGGTGCGGGCAAGTCCACCCTGCTGAAGCTGCTCGCCGGGCTCACCGCGCCCGAGCAGGGCGAGCTCAGGCTCTCCCCGCCGACCGCGAGCGTCGGCCATCTGCCCCAGGAACCGGAGCGCCGCCCCGGCGAGAGCGTGCGGGACTTCCTCGCCCGCCGCACCGGCGTCGCCGAGGCCCAGCGCACCATGGACGAGGCCACCCAGGCCCTGGTCGACGGAGCGCCCGGCGCCGACGACGCCTATGCGACGAGCCTCGAGCGCTGGCTCGACCTCGGCGGCGCCGACCTCGACGAGCGCGCCGAGGAGGTCACCGACTCGCTCGGCCTCGGAGTCGGCCTCGACCAGCCGATGACCTCCCTGTCCGGCGGTCAGGCCGCCCGCGCCGGCCTCGCCTCCCTCCTCCTGTCCCGCTACGACGTCTTCCTCCTCGACGAGCCGACCAACGACCTCGACCTCGACGGCCTGGAGCGCCTGGAGCGCTTCGTGAAGGGTCTGCGCGCCGGGACCGTCGTCGTCAGCCACGACCGCGAGTTCCTCACCCGCACGGTCACCAAGGTCCTCGAACTGGACCTCGCCCAGCAGCAGATCAACCTCTACGGCGGCGGGTACGACGCCTACCTGGAGGAGCGGGACGTGGCCCGCCGGCACGCCCGCGAGGACTTCGAGGAGTACGCCGACAAGAGGGCGGCCCTCCAGGACCGCGCGCAGACCCAGCGCTCCTGGATGGACAAGGGCGTGAAGAACGCGCGCCGCAAGGCGGGCAACGACAACGACAAGATCGGCCGCAAGTTCCGCAGCGAGGCCAGCGAGAAGCAGGCCGCGAAGGCCCGGCAGACCCAGCGCATGATCGAGCGCCTGGAGACCGTCGAGGAGCCGCGCAAGGAGTGGGAACTGCGGATGGAGATCGCGTCCGCGCCACGCTCCGGCGCGGTGGTCGCCACCCTGCGCGAGGCCGAGGTGCGACGCGGCGACTTCACCTTCGGGCCGGTGTCCCTGCAGATCGACTGGGCGGACCGGGTCGCGGTCACCGGCGCGAACGGCGCGGGCAAGTCGACCCTCCTGGGCGCGCTCCTCGGCCGGGTGCCGCTGGACGCCGGACAGGCCACCCTGGGCTCGGGCGTCCTGGTGGGCGAGGTCGACCAGGCGCGGCAGCTGTTCCACGGCCCCGAGTCCCTGCTGGACGCGTTCCGCACGGCCGTACCCGACACCGAACCGGCCGAGGTGCGCACCCTGCTGGCCAAGTTCGGCCTGAAGTCGGACCATGTCACGCGTGCGGCGGCCACCCTGTCACCGGGCGAACGCACCCGCGCGGCCCTCGCGCTGCTCCAGGGCCGGGGCGTCAACCTCCTGGTCCTCGACGAGCCGACCAACCACCTCGACCTCCCGGCCATCGAGCAGCTGGAGTCGGCCCTCGACGCCTACGAGGGCACGCTGCTCCTGGTCACCCACGACCGGCGCATGCTGGACGCGGTCCATGTCACGCGCCGCCTGGAGGTCGCGGACGGCAAGGTGACCGAGCGCTAGGGCGCCCGAGGCGGGTCCTCGCCACCAGGACGGCCGAGGACTGCCGGGGCCCGGCGGGCCGGGCCCCGGCGTCGTGCGGCGCTGTCAGCGCCTGCCCTTCTTGGGGTCGACGAGGCCCGCTCGGCGCAGAGCGTCGGCCATCGCGCTGTTGCCCGGAGGCGGCGCCTGGCGCGAACCGCCGCCACCTCCGCCGCGCTGGCCGCCCTGCTGCCGCTGCTGCGGCGGGCGCCCGCCGCTCCGCTGCGGTCGGCCCCCGCCGGAGGACTGGCCCTGACCGCCCTGCGGGGCCGCCTCGTCGTCCAGCCGCAGCGTCAGCGAGATCCGCTTGCGCGGGATGTCGACGTCGAGGACCTTCACCTTGACGATGTCACCGGGCTTGACGACGTCCCTGGGGTCCTTGACGAACGTCTTCGACAGCGCGGACACGTGCGCCAGGCCGTCCTGGTGGACACCGACGTCGATGAACGCCCCGAAGGCCGCCACGTTGGTCACGACGCCCTCCAGGACCATCCCTGAGGACAGGTCGGAGATCTTCTCCACGCCCTCCTTGAAGGTGGCCGTCTTGAAGGCGGGCCGCGGGTCGCGCCCGGGCTTCTCCAGTTCCTTGAGGATGTCCGTGACGGTCGGCAGACCGAACGTCTCGTCCACGAAGTCCGTCGGCCGCAGTGAGCGCAGCACACCCGTGTTGCCGATGAGGGCCGCCACCTCCTGGCCGGAGGTCTTCACCATGCGCCGCACCACCGGGTACGCCTCCGGGTGCACGCTGGAGGAGTCCAGCGGGTCGCTGCCGCCGCGGATGCGCAGGAAGCCCGCGCACTGCTCGTACGCCTTCGGGCCGAGCCGGGCCACCTTCTTCAGCTCGGAACGCGAGGTGAAGGGCCCGTTGGCGTCCCGGTGCGCCACGATGTTCTCGGCGAGTCCGGTGGAGATGCCGGACACCCGGGACAGCAGCCGCGCCGAGGCCGTGTTGACGTCCACGCCCACGCCGTTCACACAGTCCTCCACCACCGCGTCCAGCGAACGCGACAGCTTCACCTCGGACAGGTCGTGCTGGTACTGGCCGACACCGATCGACTTGGGGTCGATCTTCACCAGCTCGGCGAGCGGATCCTGGAGCCGGCGCGCGATCGACACGGCGCCGCGCAGCGACACGTCCATGTCGGGCAGCTCCTGGGAGGCGAAGGCGGAGGCCGAGTACACGGAGGCCCCCGCCTCGGACACCATCACCTTGGTGAGATTCAGCTCCGGGTGCCTGGTGATGAGTTCACCGGCGAGCTTGTCGGTCTCGCGGGACGCCGTGCCGTTGCCGATGGCGACCAGGTCGACGGTGTGCTCCTTCGCCAGCCGCGCGAGCTTGGCGATCGCCTCGTCCCACTTGTTCGCCGGGACGTGCGGGTAGATCACGTCGGTGGCGACGACCTTGCCGGTCGCGTCCACGACGGCGACCTTCACGCCCGTACGGAAGCCGGGGTCCAGGCCCAGCGTCGCGCGCGTGCCGGCCGGGGCGGCGAGCAGCAGGTCGCGGAGGTTGGCGGCGAAGACGTCGACGGCCTCGTCCTCGGCGGCCGTCCGCAGCCGCAGCCGCAGGTCGATGCCGAGGTGGACGAGGATGCGGGTGCGCCAGGCCCAGCGGACGGTGTCCGTCAGCCACTTGTCGCCCGGCCGGCCGCGGTCGGAGATGTCGAACCGGCGCGCCACGATCCCCTCGTACGACGAGGGACCGGGCTGCTCGGAGGGCTCCTCCGGCTCCAGGACGAGGTCGAGGACCTCCTCCTTCTCGCCGCGCAGCATCGCCAGGACGCGGTGCGAGGGCAGCGCGGTGAACGGCTCGGCGAAGTCGAAGTAGTCGGCGAACTTCGCGCCCGCCTCCTCCTTGCCGTCGCGCACCTTGGCCGCGAGCCGCCCGCGCCCCCACATACGCTCGCGCAGCTCGCCGATCAGGTCGGCGTCCTCCGAGAACCGCTCGGTGAGGATCGCCCGCGCGCCGTCCAGCGCGGCCTGCGGATCGGCGACGCCCTTGTCGGCGTCGACGAACGCGGCGGCCGCCGCGAGCGGATCGACCGTCGGGTCGCCGAGCAGTCCCTCGGCGAGCGGTTCGAGGCCCGCCTCGCGCGCGATCTGCGCCTTGGTGCGCCGCTTGGGCTTGTACGGCAGGTAGATGTCCTCCAGCCGCGCCTTCGTCTCGGCGCCGAGGATCTGCGCCCGGAGCGCGTCGGTGAGCTTGCCCTGCTCGCCCACCGACTCCAGGATCGCCGTCCGCCGCTCCTCCAGCTCCCGCAGGTAGCGCAGCCGCTCCTCGATCGTGCGCAGCTGCGCGTCGTCGAGCATCTCGGTCGCTTCCTTGCGGTAGCGGGCGATGAAAGGCACCGTCGAGCCGCCGTCGAGCAGCTCCACGGCGGCCTTCACCTGCCGCTGCCGTACGCCGAGTTCCTCGGCGATCCTGCCTTCGATGGACCCTACTTCGATGGACCCGGGTGTCGTCACGATCCCGTACCGCCTTCTCCACTGAGGTTGCGCGGCAATTGTGGCAGGTGACACCGACACTCGGGGATCAGGGCGCGGCCATCAGGCCCTGCGGCTCCTGGTGGAGCCCGACGCACCGCCGAAGAGCCGGGCCAGCGCCCGGAAAGGCAGGGTCACCACAGTGGCGACGGCGCCACCGATCTGGCGCAGGACGTCTGCGATCGCACGGAACACGAGCTTCCCCTTTACGTTTCTCGTCTGGCGTTCTTCGTCGTCCGGCGGCTCCGGCCGACAAGGACCGGGTACCTCGAGATCGTCGGGCCATGCCGGCGGGTCGTGGCAGGAAAGGTGGGGAACCCGTCATTGCCGCCCCGCGCCCCGCCCGCGAAGAATCGTCCCCATGCCGCAGCGAACCGTTCCCACCGTTCTCATCGTGCTCTTCGACGGAGTCCAGAGTCTCGACGTGACCGGCCCCCTGGAGGTCTTCGCGGGCGCCGAGCGGCACACCCCGGGCACCTACCGGATCCGTACGGCCTCCCTGGACGGCGCTCCCGTGCGCACCTCCAGCGGGCTGACCCTCGTACCGGACGAGGCCCTCACGCGCGCGTGCGCCCCGCACACGCTGCTGGTCCCCGGCGGCCGGGGCACCCGCCGCCCGGACGCCGCGCCGCTGACGGACTGGCTGCGCGTGCACGCCCCGCGCGCGGAGCGCCTCGTCTCGGTCTGCACCGGCGCGACCCTGCTCGCCGCCGCGGGTCTGCTGGACGGCCGCCGGGCGACGACCCACTGGGCGTACTGCGACCGGCTCGCCCGCGACCACCCGGCCGTGCGGGTCGACCCCGACCCGATCTACGTCCGGGACGGGCACGTCCACACCTCGGCCGGCGTCACCTCCGGCATCGACCTGGCCCTCGCCCTGGTCGAGGAGGACCTCGACCGTGACGCGGCCCTGACCGTCGCCCGGCACCTGGTCGTCTTTCTGCGCCGACCCGGGAACCAGGCCCAGTTCAGCGCGCAGTTGGCCGCCCAGACGGCCGAGCGCGCGCCCCTGCGGGAGGTCCAGCACTGGATCACCGAGCATCCCGCCGCCGACCTGAGCGTCGAGTCGCTCGCCGCCCGCGCCCTGCTCTCCCCGCGCCACTTCGCCCGCGCCTTCCGTGACGAGACCGGCATGACGCCCGGCCGCTATGTCGACCGGGTCCGCCTGGAGCACGCCCGCCGTCTGCTGGAGGACACGGCCGACGGCGTCGAGGCGATCTCCCGCGCCAGCGGCTACGGCACCCCCGAGGCCATGCGGCGCGCCTTCGTCAAGGCGCTCGGGACGCCCCCGGCGGAGTACCGCCGCCGGTTCCGTCCCGCACCCGTCCACTGAAGCCGTCAGCCCGATGAGAGGAACCCATGCAGATCGCCGTCGTCGTCTACGACCGCTTCACCGCCCTCGACGTCGTGGGCCCGTACGAGATGCTCTCCCGCGCCCCGGGCGCCGAGATCGTCTTCGTGGCCGAGGAGAGCGGGCCGGTCCGTACGGAGACCGGCTTCCTGGCCGTCACCGCCGACCGGGCGCTGTCCGAGGTCCCCGCCCCCGACGTCGTGATCGTCTCCGGGGGGCCCGGCCAGAGCGCGCTGATGGAGCACGAGCCCCTGCTCGACTGGCTCCGGACCGCCGACGCCACCAGCACCTGGACGACGTCCGTGTGCTCCGGCTCCCTGCTGCTCGCGGCCGCCGGTCTGCTCGAAGGCCGCCGCGCCACCTCCCACTGGCTGGCCCTGGACCGGCTCGCGGAGTTCGGTGTCGAGCCGACCGGCGAACGCGTCGTCTTCGACGGCAAGTACGTCACCGCGGCCGGCGTCTCGTCCGGCATCGACATGGGGCTCGCCCTCCTCGGCCGGATCGCGGGCGACGACCATGCCCGGTCCGTCCAGCTGGGCACGGAGTACGACCCGCAGCCGCCCTACGACGCCGGCGCCCCGCACAAGGCACCCGCCCACCTCGTGGAGAAGCTGCGGGCCCGCAGCCGCTTCATCCTGACGTAGTCCAGGTGAAGCGCGGATCCCTGCGCTCCAGGAACGCGGCGACGCCCTCCGCGGTGTCGCCGCTGCCGCGCGCCTGGGCGCTCCAGTGGGCGTCCCGGTCCCCGCGGCCGTTCGCGAACTCCTTGGCGGCGGCCTGCGTCAGCTGCGAGCGGGACACCAGCACGCGGGTGAACTCCGCGACCCGTTCCGCGAGTCCGTCGACGGGCAGCACCTCGTCGACCAGACCCGTGCGCAGCGCCCGCTCGGTGTCGATCAACTCGCCGGAGAACAGCAGGTACTTGGCGGTGGCCGGGCCGACCAGGGACACCAGGCGCCGGGTGGCGGTGGACGGGTAGACGATCCCGAGCTTCGCCGGTGTCACCCCGAACTGCGCGCCCTCCTCGGCGAACCGCAGGTCGCAGGCTGCGGCGAGCTGGGCGCCACCGCCGACGCAGTGCCCCCGGACCGCCGCCAGGGTCGGCTTCGGGAACGCCGCCAGGGCCTCCTCGGCACGCACCGCCAGCTCCTGCGCCTCCTCCGGCGACTCCCGGAGCGTGGAGATGTCGGCCCCGGCGCAGAACGTGCCGCCCGCGCCGGTCAGCACCAGCGCCCGCACCGCCGGGTCGGCGGCCAGGGTGTCGAGCAACGGGGGCAGCGCCGCCCACATCGCGGCTGTCATGGCGTTGCGCTTCGCCGGGTGGTGCAGGACGACGGTGGCGACCGCGTCGGTGACGCCGTGCAGCAGATCGGGCTCCATGCTCCGGATGCTAACCACCAGCTCGTCCGCATGATCGGAAGGGCCGATGTGAGAGGCACGACACCGGCGGCAAAGGGAACCAGAGCCGACCAAAGGGAACCAATGACGGCCAAAGGGGAGGAGCGGCGCCGCCGAACCCGTACAACCCGAAGAGTGCGCGAAGTCGGCGCGGAGAGGACAGAAAACGGTCCCGCGGTCGACTCCGTCATCCGGGGCCGGTCGGAAACGTTCGATAACTGCTGACTTCTGTTCAGTCATCAGGAGGGGAGGGCCTCGGCACCAACACTTCACGTGTGGTGACAATCGAGCGCGAGGGTGGCGACCGGACGATGGACGATCAAGGGCGCGGGCCCGACCCACGCCCAGAGGGCGCCCCGGGGGACCCTTCCGAATCCTCTGCGGAAGCCGTGCTCCGGCCGCTGCCCTACGAAGGCGTCTGGCGCTTCACCGCGCCCGCCGTGGACGCCTCGGTCCCGCAGGCGCGACACGCCGTGCGGGACCTGCTGTACCGCCAGGGGGTGCCGGTCTCCGACGACCTGGCCCAGGGCCTCCTGCTGATCGTCTCCGAACTGGTGACCAACGCCGTCCGGCACGCGGCGGTGCTGTCGCCGGTGCTCGCCGTGGAGGTGGCGGTCGGGGCCGAGTGGGTGCGGGTGTCGGTGGAGGACAACCATCCCTACCGTCCGACCGCCCTGGAGGCCGACCACGGCCGCACGGGCGGCCGGGGACTGCTGCTGGTGCGGGAGATCACCCTGGAGGCGGGCGGGGTCTGCGACGTCGAGCACACCGCGGGCGGCGGCAAGGTGATCTGGGCCGCCCTGCCGCTCAAGCCCGTGCGGGTGCCCTGAGGGTCACCAGCCGGCCGAGGGCCCCGTCAGTTCTCTGACCGCCGGGCGTGCCGCGTCCAGCACGGTCATGAACCAGGACGAGAACGGGTCTCCGGCGTGCCGCTCCGTCAGCTCGGCGGGCGTCACGAAGGCCGTGGCGCCGACCTCCTCCGCGTCCGGCCGCAGTGGGGACTGCACCAGCCCCACGAACAGGTGGTTGTACTCCTGCTCGACCAGACCCGACTCCGGGTCCGGGTGGTTGTAGCGGACCGTGCCCGCCTCGGCGAGCAGCGACGGGGAGACGCCGAGCTCCTCGAAGGTGCGCCGCGCGGCCGCCGCGAACGGCGCCTCACCCGGGTAGGGGTGACCGCAGCAGGTGTTGGACCACACACCGGGGGAGTGGTACTTGCCGAGCGCCCGCTGCTGGAGCAGCAGCCGGCCCCGCTCGTCGAAGAGGAACACGGAGAAGGCGCGGTGCAGCTGCCCCGGCGGCTGATGGGCGGCCAGCTTCTCCGCGGTGCCGATCGTGACGCCGTTCTCGTCGACCAGCTCCAGCAAGATCGCGTCCGCGGTGCCGTTCGACGACGTCTGTGTCGCGGTGGCAGGTGTGATCGGCATACCCATCCTTAGCATCGGTCCTCGCGTCCCCAGTCTGCCGTACGCGTCCGGCACTCCCGGCACTTCACGCGAAAGCGCGCATGTCCCGCGCGGCAAGGGGCCCGGTAGGTGATCTTGCCCGCACCGGGAGCGGGGAACCGTCCGGAACACCTGTGCGGATCACGCGGCATGGACGGCCGGCGCACGCTCAGTGACAGAGTCGCGCCTCGTGTTCCGCGTGCCCGCTCGGCTCCAGCTGGAAGGTGCAGTGCTCCACGTCGAAGTGGTGGCCCAGGCAGCCCTGGAGCTCGTGCAGCATCTTCTCGTGGCCGATCGCGTTCAGAACGTCCGAGCGCACCACCACGTGCGCCGACAGCACCGGCATCCCGGAGGTGATGGTCCACGCGTGCAGATCGTGGACGTCCTCCACCCCGTCCAGGGCGAGTATGTGGGACCGCACCTCCGCCATGTCGACGTCCTTGGGAGCCGACTCCAGCAGTACGTCGAGCGTCTCGCGCAGCAGCTTCAGGGTGCGTGGCACGATCATCAGGCCGATGACGAGCGAGGCGATCGGGTCGGCGGTCTGCCAGCCGGTGGTCAGGATCACCACCGCCGAGATCAGCACCGCCACTGACCCCAGCGCGTCCGCCGCCACCTCCAGGAACGCCCCGCGCACGTTCAGGCTCTCCGACTGGCCGCGGATCAGCAGCGACATCGAGATCATGTTCGCGACCAGGCCGATCCCGCCGAACCAGATCATCAGCCCGCCCTCGGTGGTGGCGGGAGTGAAGAACCGCTGGACCGCCTCGTACAGGACGTAGCCGCCCACGCCGAGCAGCAGCAGACAGTTGGCGAGGGCGGCGAGGATCTCGGCGCGGGCCAGTCCGAAGGTGCGGTTCGCGCTCGGCGGCCGGGCCGCGAAATGGATGGCGAGCAGCGCCATGCCCAGGCCCAGCGCGTCCGTCGCCATGTGCGCGGCGTCCGCGACCAGTGCGAGGGAGTCCGCGAGCACCCCGCCGACGATCTCGACGACCATGACGCCGAGCGTGATCGACAGGGCGACGCGCAGCCTGCCCCGGTACGCCGCCGCGGCCGTGCCGGTGGCCGGCACGTGGGTGTGCGTATGGCCGTGGTCGTGCCCAGCCCCCATGGAAGCAGCCCTTCTGTGGTCCGTCGTGGGCCGTCGCGTTCTGCCCCGCGATCACAGTGAACTACGGGTGGGGGGTATCCGGCAACGCGGCACTGAACACCGTTGTCATGTGCCCTGACCTGCGGAAACGAAGTGCAGGTCAGGGCGCCCTCACCTGCTGCCCGGCGGGGTGCGGCTGTCGGCCCGGTGGCGCGGCGGGAAAGCGCCCGGGACGCCGACGCGCCCCCGCGGCCCGGTCGTGACCCCCGTCCTGGCGCCCGTGCGAGATACGGCCTGTGCCCCCGATGCCCCGAAGTCTGCGGTGTATCCGTTCCGGCGGGGATGAGCCGTGTCATGTCGGAAGGTCCCGTCCCGACCGGTACGGGCGCCCCGGCCCGGTGGACAATGTCCTGGATGTCGGCTCTTGGGGGCGCGGTTTGTCGCCCGGGCCGCCGATCACCGATGATGATCTCGGCAAAGGCCGGTTCAAGCCGAGTTCAAGCCTGCTGCCGGACTGCGTCGATCTGCCTGAACGGGCGGTGAACACGGCGTTCCCGGCATCCGATAGCCTCTGCCGACATGCCGCCCGCCTGGTGCGGCCACTGGTGAAGTCGCCGGTGCGTCCCAGGGGCGCCTCCATCGTGTACATGACCGGCGTGAACGCGCCGGACCCAGGGAGTGAGTTCGGTTGTCGACCGCCATCCTCACCGGCTCGCCGGTCCCCGGATCGTCGATCGAGGGCGATCTGCGGTCCCTCGGCTTCGACGTCCGGACCGCCTCCGACGCCGGTGACGCCGAGGCCCTCCTCGCCGCCGTCCCCGGTGACCAGCGCGTCGCCGTCGTGGACGCCCGCTTCGTGGGTCACGAGCACGCGCTGCGCCTCGGCCTGACCGACCCCCGCTTCCCGCTCGGCGCGATCCCGGGCGCGGTGACCGCGCAGCCGGCCGGCCGGCAGGCCCTGACCCGCGCGATGGCCAGGGAGAACTCGGCGAGCGCCGGCACCGCCCACGGCGGTGCCCTCGCGTCGGCGAGGTCGAGCGTGGAGGACGTCGACAGCCTCGCGGACCGGGTGGTCGCCGCCCTCGACGCCGACGGCGCCGACGTGCACCGCCCCGAACTGGGCAGTCTGGTCGCGGAGGTCCCGGCCGACCCGCAGGCCCGCAACGAGGCCCGGCAGGCCGTCGCCGCCGTCGACGACGAGGCCGTCCGCCTGAAGTCGGCCGTGAAGGCGCGCGACGGCTTCTTCACCACGTACTGCATCAGCCCGTACTCGCGCTACATCGCCCGCTGGTGCGCCCGCCGCGGCCTCACCCCCAACCAGGTCACCACCGCCTCGCTGATCACCGCGCTGATCGCGGCGGCCTGCGCGGCCACCGGCACCCGGGGCGGGTTCGTCGCGGCCGGCGTGCTGCTGATCGCGTCCTTCGTCCTCGACTGCACCGACGGCCAGCTCGCCCGCTACTCCTTGCAGTACTCCACGCTCGGCGCCTGGCTCGACGCCACCTTCGACCGCGCCAAGGAATACGCCTACTACGCGGGTCTCGCGCTCGGCGCGGCCCGGGGCGGCGACGACGTGTGGGCCCTGGCACTGGGCGCGATGGTCCTCCAGACCTGCCGGCACGTCGTGGACTTCTCCTTCAACGAGGCCAACCACGACGCCACCGCCAACACCAGCCCCACCGCGGCCCTGTCCGACAAGCTCGACAGCGTCGGCTGGACGGTCTGGGTGCGGCGGATGATAGTCCTGCCCATCGGTGAACGATGGGCCATGATCGCCGTTCTCACCGCTGCCACCACCCCCCGCATCACCTTCTACACGCTGCTCGTCGGCTGCGCGTTCGCGGCGACCTACACCACGGCGGGCCGGGTCCTTCGCTCGCTGACCCGCAAGGCCAGGCGCACGGACCGGGCGGCGCAGGCACTGGCGGACCTCGCCGACAGCGGCCCGCTCACCGAGCTCCTGGTCCGCACGCTCCCCGTCGGCATCCGCATCCCGGCCCCGCTCAGCGCGGTCGCCGGCGTCCTCCTGCTGGTCCTCGCGGCCTCGCTCGACGGGCCGGGCTTCTCGCTCCTCCTGGCCGCGGTCCTGTACGTCCTGCTCTCCGCCGACGCCCTCCTGCGTCCCCTCAAGGGGGCCCTCGACTGGCTGGTCCCGCCGCTCTTCCGGGCCGGGGAGTACTGCACCGTCCTCGTCCTCGCGGCCAAGGCCGATGTGAACGGAGCGCTTCCCGCGGCTTTCGGGCTGGTCGCCGCCGTCGCCTACCATCACTACGACACGGTGTACCGCATCCGCGGCAACGCCGGAGCGCCGCCGGCCTGGCTGGTGCGCGCCATCGGGGGGCAGGACGGGCGCACGCTGCTCGTCGTCGTGCTGGCCGTGCTGCTCACCGCCTCGCAGTTCACGGTCGCGCTCACGGTCCTCGCCGTGGTCGTCGCCCTCGTGGTGCTCCTCGAGAGCATCCGCTTCTGGGTCGCCGCCCACCGGGCAGGCGCCCCGTCCGTACACGATGAAGGAGAACCCGCATGATCGGCCTCGTGCTGGCGGCCGGCGCCGGACGGCGTCTGCGCCCCTACACCGACAGCCTGCCCAAGGCGCTGGTGCCGGTGGGGCCCGCGGGCATAGAGGGCGAGCCCACGGTCCTGGACCTGACGCTCGGCAACTTCGCCGAGATCGGTCTGACCGAGGTCGCGGTCATCGTCGGCTACCGCAAGGAGGCCGTCTACGAGCGCAAGGCGGCGCTGGAGGCCAAGTACGGCCTCAAGCTCACCCTCATCGACAACGACAAGGCCGAGGAGTGGAACAACGCCTACTCCCTGTGGTGCGGCCGTGACGCCCTCAAGGACGGGGTCATCCTCGCCAACGGCGACACCGTCCACCCGGTGTCCGTCGAGCACACGCTGCTCGCCGCCCGCGGTGAGGGCAGGCAGATCATCCTCGCGCTCGACACGGTGAAGTCCCTCGCCGACGAGGAGATGAAGGTCGTCGTCGACCCCGACCTGGGCGTCCAGCGGATCACCAAGCTGATGGACCCGGCGGATGCCACCGGCGAGTACATCGGTGTCACCCTCATCGAGGGCGACGCGGCACCGGCACTGGCCGAGGCGCTCAAGACCGTGTGGGAGAGCGACCCGCAGCAGTTCTACGAGCACGGCTACCAGGAGCTCGTCGACGGCGGCTTCCGCATCGACGTGGCACCGATCGGCGACGTCGCGTGGGTCGAGATCGACAACCACGACGATCTCGCCCGTGGACGGGAGATCGCGTGCCAGTACTGACCCGGCTGATCCCCTCACCGGTCGTCGTGGACATCCGCCCGGGTGCCCTCGACGACCTGGTCGGGGTCCTCGCCGACGAGCGCATCTCGCACTCGGGCAAGCTCGCGATCGCCGTCAGCGGCGGCTCGGGCGCCCGGCTGCGCGAGCGCCTCACCCCGGCCCTGCCCGGCGCCACCTGGTACGAGGTCGGCGGCGGGACGCTCGACGACGCCGTCCAGCTGGCCACCGACATAAAGGCCGGCCACTTCGACGCGGTCGTCGGCCTGGGCGGCGGCAAGATCATCGACTGTGCCAAGTTCGCCGCGGCACGCGTGGGCCTCCCGCTGGTCGCCGTGCCGACGAACCTCGCGCACGACGGTCTGTGCTCGCCGGTCGCCACCCTCGACAACGACGCGGGGCGCGGCTCCTACGGTGTGCCGAACCCGATCGCCGTCGTGATCGACCTGGACGTCATCCGCGAGGCCCCGGTCCGCTATGTGCGGGCCGGTATCGGTGACGCCGTCTCCAACATCTCCGCCATCGCGGACTGGGAGCTCGCCAACCGGATCAAGGGCGAGAAGATCGACGGCCTCGCCGCCGCGATCGCCCGGCAGGCCGGCGAGGCGGTGCTGCGCCACCCGGGCGGCATCGGCGACACCGACTTCCTCCAGGTGCTGGCCGAGGCGCTGGTGCTCAGCGGTGTCGCGATGTCGGTGTCGGGTGACTCCCGCCCGTCCTCCGGCGCGTGCCACGAGATCAACCACGCCTTCGACCTGCTCTTCCCCAAGCGGGCGGCCGCCCACGGCGAGCAGTGCGGCCTCGGCGCGGCCTTCGCGATGTACCTGCGTGGAGCCCACGAGGAGTCGGCCTACATGGCCCAGGTGCTGCGACGGCACGGACTTCCGGTCCTGCCGCAGGAGATCGGCTTCACGGTGGACGAGTTCGTCCGTGCCGTGGAGTTCGCCCCCGAGACCCGGCCCGGCCGCTTCACGATTCTCGAACACCTCGACCTCAAGACCGAACAGATCAAGGACATCTACGCCGACTATGTCAAGGCCATCGGTAGCTGAACTCAGACCGGTCGTCCACCCTCCGGGGGTGAAGGACCGGCGCAGCGGTGAGCACTGGATGGGACGCCTCTACATGCGTGAGGTGTCCCTGCGGGTCGACCGCTACCTGGTCAACACCAGGGTCACGCCCAACCAGCTCACGTACCTGATGACCGTCTTCGGCGTGCTCGCCGCCCCGGCCCTGCTGGTGCCGGGGATCACGGGCGCCGTGCTCGGCGTGGTGTGCGTCCAGATGTACCTGCTGCTGGACTGCGTCGACGGCGAGATCGCCCGCTGGAAGAAGCAGTACTCGCTGGGCGGGGTCTACCTGGACCGGGTCGGGGCGTATCTCACCGACGCCGCCGTGCTGGTCGGCTTCGGCCTGCGTGCCGCCGACCCGTGGGGCGCCGGACGCATCGACTGGCTCTGGGCCTTCCTCGGCACGCTGGCCGCGCTCGGCGCGATCCTGATCAAGGCGGAGACCGACCTCGTCGGCGTCGCCCGGCACCAGGGCGGTCTGCCGCCGGTCAAGGAGTCGGCGTCCGAACCGCGCTCCTCCGGGATGGCGCTGGCCCGCCGGGCCGCCTCGGCGCTCCAGTTCCACCGGCTGATCCTCGGCATCGAGGCGTCCCTGCTGATCCTGGTGCTGGCGGTCGTCGACCAGGTGCGCGACGACCTGTTCTTCTCCCGGCTCGGCGTGGCCGTGCTGGCCGGCATCGCGCTGCTCCAGACCCTGCTGCACCTGGTGTCCATCCTCGCGTCGAGCAGGCTGAAGTGAGCGCGCCCGGGAAGGTCGGCGCGGTCGTCATCACCATGGGCAACCGCCCCGACGAGCTGAGAGCACTGCTGGACTCGATCGCCAAGCAGGACGGCGACCGGGTCGAGGTGGTCGTGGTCGGCAACGGCTCGCCCGTCCCGGACGTCCCCGAGGGCGTCAGGACGATCGAGCTGCCCGAGAACCTCGGTATCCCCGGCGGCCGCAACGTCGGCATCGAGGCCTTCGGACCCAGCGGCCGGGACGTCGACGTCCTGCTGTTCCTGGACGACGACGGTCTCCTGGCCCACCATGACACGGCCGAGCTGTGCCGCCGGGCCTTCGACGCCGATCCGAAGCTGGGCATCGTCAGCTTCCGGATCGCCGACCCGGAGACCGGTGTCACCCAGCGCCGCCACGTACCCCGGCTGCGCGCCTCGGACCCGATGCGCTCCTCCCGGGTCACCACGTTCCTCGGGGGCGCCAACGCCGTGCGCACGAAGGTCTTCGCGGAGGTGGGCGGACTCCCGGACGAGTTCTTCTACGCCCACGAGGAGACCGACCTTGCATGGCGGGCCCTCGACGCGGGCTGGATGATCGACTACCGGTCCGACATGGTGCTGTACCACCCGACGACCGCGCCCTCGCGGCACGCGGTGTACCACCGCATGGTCGCCCGCAACCGGGTCTGGCTGGCCCGGCGCAACCTTCCCGCTCCGCTGGTCCCCGTCTATCTCGGGGTCTGGCTGCTGCTCACCCTGGCGCGCCGCCCCTCGGGGTCCGCGCTGAAGGCGTGGTTCGGCGGTTTCCGGGAAGGCTGGAGCACTCCGTGCGGACCTCGTAGGCCCATGAAGTGGCGTACGGTGTGGCGGCTGACCCGACTGGGCCGGCCCCCGGTGATCTGACAAGCTCGTCCCTGAGGGCACCCCGGGCCGTACCGCGGGCCCCCCGGCTCATGCCGGCCTCGTCAAGGCTGCGCATCCCGAAGACGAAAGTTTCCTACCTGTGAGTGAGACAACGCATGACGTCGGAGTCGCGGTGACTGCGCCTCCGTCGCCCGACGAGGGCCTCACGGCGGCACAGCTGGCCGCCAAGTACGGGCTGGCCGTGAGCGGCGCCCGGCCTGCGCTGCGGGAGTACGTCCGGCAGCTCTGGGGGCGCCGGCACTTCATCATGGCGTTCTCCCGGGCGAAACTGGCCTCCCAGTACAGCCAGGCCAAACTCGGCCAGCTGTGGCAGGTGGCCACGCCGCTGCTGAACGCGGCCGTGTACTTCATGATCTTCGGCCTGCTCCTCAACGCCGGCCGGGGCATGTCGAAGGAGGTGTACATCCCCTTCCTCGTCACGGGCGTCTTCGTGTTCACCTTCACGCAGAGCTCGGTGATGACCGGCGTCCGGGCGATCTCGGGCAACCTCGGCCTGGTCCGCGCCCTGCACTTCCCGCGCGCCTCACTGCCGATCTCGTTCGCCCTGCAGCAGCTTCAGCAGTTGCTGTACTCGATGCTGGTGCTGTTCCTGGTCGTGATCGGCTTCGGCAGCTACCCGGACGCCTCCTGGACGCTGATCGTCCCGGTGCTCGCCCTCCAGTTCTGCTTCAACTCCGGTCTGGCGCTGATCTTCGCCCGGGCCGGTGCGAAGACCCCGGACCTGGCGCAGCTGATGCCGTTCGTGATGCGGACGTGGATGTACGCGTCCGGCGTGATGTTCTCCATCCCCGTCTTCCTCGCGGACAAGCCGCAGTGGGTGGCCAACATCCTGCAGTGGAACCCGGCCGCCATCTACATGGACCTGATGCGCTTCGCGCTCATCGAGGAGTACGGCGCCGAGAACCTTCCCGCGCACGTCTGGGCGGTCGCGGGCGGCTGGGCCCTCCTCGTCGCCGTCGGCGGCTTCGTGTACTTCTGGCAGGCGGAGGAGAGGTACGGCCGTGGTTGAGCCGCTCGCGGGACAACGGATCCCGACCGTCATCGCCGACGAGGTCCACATCGTCTACCGCGTCAACGGCGCCAAGTCCGGCAAGGGCAGCGCCACCGCGGCGCTCAGCCGCATCGTCAAGCGCGGCCGCCGCGAGGGCGAGGAACGCGGGGTGCGCAAGGTGCACGCCGTGCGCGGTGTCTCCTTCGTCGCCCACCGCGGCGAGGCCGTCGGCCTGATCGGCTCCAACGGCTCCGGCAAGTCCACGCTGCTGCGCGCCATCGCCGGTCTGCTGCCGCCGGAGAGCGGCAAGGTCTACACCGACGGCCAGCCCTCGCTGCTCGGCGTCAACGCGGCCTTGATGAACGACCTCACCGGCGAGCGCAACGTCACCCTCGGCGGGCTCGCCATGGGTATGTCCCGCGAGCAGATCAAGGAGCGCTACCAGGAGATCGTCGACTTCTCCGGCATCAACGAGAAGGGCGACTTCATCACCCTGCCGATGCGCACCTACTCCTCCGGCATGCAGGCCCGGCTGCGCTTCTCCATCGCCGCCGCCAAGGACCACGACGTCCTGATGATCGACGAGGCCCTGGCCACCGGCGACGCGAAGTTCCGGGGGCGCTCCGAGGAGCGCATCCGGGAGCTGCGCGAGCACGCCGGCACGGTGTTCCTGGTGAGCCACAGCAACAAGTCGATCAGGGACACCTGTGACCGCGTGCTGTGGCTGGAACGCGGCGAACTACGGCTGGACGGCCCGACCGAAGAGGTCATGAGGGAATACGAGAAGTTCTCGGGCAAGTAGCGCGATTCGGCCAGGGCCCCGCCGGAACTGTCCGGTGGGGCCCTGCGTCTGCAAAGGAAACGTCAACTCCGGGTCAGCCTAGGAATCTTGACGCCAATCGGTGTGTTGTTGTGATGTCCCGGACACCCCCGCGAACCGCGCCGCGTTGTACAACGTAAGCTGGACCGGCCCCCGAATCGCGCCAAGTGGGGCGAAATCGCGCAGTGCCCGCCGTCGGAGGCGCTGCGCGGGCGGCTCGGCGGCGTGTCCGAAATAGTGTGTATTAGGTCGGCAGTGTAGAACGGGAGATGTGACGGCGATGGCTACGGAAACTCCCCAGGTCGACGCGAGCCGTGCCGTCCCCGCCCCAGGCGGTCGAGGATGACGGCGCCCGCCGCGTCACGCACCGGCGCCCCGGAGCGCGACACGCTCGACAAGGCCGCGGACGAGAACTTCCCGGTGGCCCCCTTCTTCCTGCCCAGGGCCTGGCGCGACGACCTGATGGCCGTGTACGGCTTCGCCCGGCTCGTCGACGACATCGGCGACGGTGACCTCGCCCCCGGCGGCGCGGACGCCCGGCTGCTCGGCGTGTCGGCCACCGCGGCCGAGGACCGCCTCGCCCTGCTGGACGCCTTCGAGGCCGATCTGCATCGTGTCTTCGACGGATCCGACGGCTCGCCCCGGCACCCCCTGCTGCGGCGTCTCCAGCCGACGGTCCGCCGTCGCTCGCTCGGCCGCGAGCCCTTTCTCGGCCTGATCGCCGCCAACCGGCAGGACCAGCTCGTCACGCGCTACGAGACCTACGACGACCTCCTCGCCTACTGCGAGCTGTCGGCCAATCCCGTGGGCCGGCTGGTCCTCGCCGTCACCGGCGCCGCCACCCCCGAACGGATCCGCCGCTCCGACGCGATCTGCACCGCGCTGCAGATCGTCGAGCATCTCCAGGACGTGTCCGAGGACCTCGGCCGCGACCGTGTCTATCTGCCCGCCGCGGACATGAAGCGCTTTCACGTCAAGGAATCGGATCTGGCCACGAACACCGCGGGCGCGTCGGTGCGCGCACTGGTCGCGTACGAAGCGGAACGCGCCCGCGAACTGCTGAATGAAGGCGCCCCCCTGGTGGGTAGCGTTCACGGCAGGCTGAGGCTGTTGCTCGCGGGTTTCGTGGCAGGGGGAAGCGCGGCGATCAAGGCGATCGCCGCCGCCGGGTACGACGTACTTCCCGGCCCGCCCAGGCCCGGCAGGCTCCGGCTGCTGCGCGAGGTGGGCGTGACCCTGCGAGGAGAGGGGTGATCCGGGCCGTGGAGCCGTCACCGCACGTGTCCGCCCCGGTACTCGCCGCCTACGGCTACTGCGAGACCGTCACCGGACAGCAGGCCCGTAACTTCGCGTACGGCATCCGGCTGCTGCCCACGCCCAAGCGCCGCGCGATGTCGGCGCTGTACGCCTTCTCGCGGCGTGTCGACGACATCGGCGACGGCGCACTGGACCGCGAGGTCAAGACCGCCAGGCTCGAGGAGACCCGGGCGGTGCTCGCCCGGGTCCGCGCGGGCGAGGTCGAGGAGGACGACACCGACCCCGTCGCGGTCGCCCTCGCGCACACGGCCCGGGCCTTCCCCATCCCGCTGCGCGGCCTGGACGAGCTGATCGACGGCGTCCTGATGGACGTGCGCGGCGAGACCTACGAGACCTGGGACGACCTGAAGGCGTACTGCCGCTGTGTGGCGGGCGCCATCGGGCGGCTCTCGCTCGGCGTGTTCGGCACCGAACCGGGGGCGCGCGGCGCCGAGCGCGCGCCGGAGTACGCCGACACGCTCGGGCTCGCGCTCCAGCTCACGAACATCCTCCGAGACGTCCGCGAGGACGCCGAGGGCGGCCGTACCTATCTGCCCGCCGACGACCTCGCGAAGTTCGGCTGCTCGGCCGGGTTCGACGGGCCGAAGCCGCCGGAGGGATCCGACTTCCCGGGACTGGTGCACTTCGAGGTGCGGCGGGCCCGCGCCCTCTTCGCCGAGGGCTACCGGCTGCTTCCCCTGCTGGACCGGCGCAGCGGCGCCTGTGTCGCCGCCATGGCGGGCATCTACCGCCGTCTCCTCGACCGCATCGAGCGCGACCCCGAGGCCGTGCTGCGCGGCCGGGTCTCGCTGCCCGGCCGGGAGAAGGCCTTCGTGGCCGTGCGCGGGCTGTCGGGCCTGGATACCCGGCATGTGTCGCGGCGGACCGTCAGGAGGCACCCCTGATGGACCCGACCGGTGACAAAGTGGGCCAAGGTGATTCCACCGGCGAAAAGCGGCACGCAACCCTCCGGTGCGGCGCGGCGTCCCTGACTGCGACGGCCAGCGGTGCAGAGTTCGAACACCATGGCCGGTCCGCACGGGAGGGTGCAGGATGAACGACGAGCAACTCGCGGACGCCTCGGAAGCGTCCGGCCCTTCGGGGCGCACCGCCGTCGTCGTCGGGGGAGGGCTCGCCGGGGTGACCGCCGCGCTCGCGCTCGCCGACGCGGGCGTACGCGTCACCCTGCTCGAAGGCCGGCCCCGGCTCGGCGGCCTGGCCTTCTCCTTCCGGCGCGGCGAACTGACCGTGGACAACGGTCAGCACGTGTACCTGCGTTGCTGCACCGCCTACCGCTGGTTCCTCGAGCGCATCGAGGGCAGCGCGCTGGCGCCCTTGCAGGATCGTCTCGACGTGCCCGTCGTCGATGTGGCCAGACCCGAGGGACGGCGGCTCGGCAGGCTGCGGCGCGACGCGCTGCCCGTGCCCCTGCATCTGGGGCGCAGCCTCGCCACGTATCCGCATCTCTCGCTCGCCGAACGCGCCAGGGTGGGCCGTGCCGCGCTCGCGCTCAAGGGGCTCGACCTCGCCGATCCGCGGCTGGACGCACAGGACTTCGGCAGCTGGCTGACCGCGCACGGCCAGTCGGCACGCGCCGTCGAGGCCCTCTGGGACCTGGTCGGGGTCGCCACCCTCAACGCGGTCGCGGGCGACTCCTCGCTGGGGCTCGCCGCGATGGTGTTCAAGACCGGCCTGCTGTCCGACCCGGGCGCCGCCGACATCGGCTGGGCCCATGTCCCGCTGGGTGAACTGCACGACCGGCTCGCCCGCAAGGCGCTCGACTCCGCGGGCGTGCGTACCGAGGTCCGTACACGCGTCACCTCCCTCTCTCCTGACGAGAACGGGACGTGGAGCGTTCAGGTTCCCGGCGAGACGCTCCGCGCGGACACGGTCGTCCTCGCCGTACCGCAGCGCGAGGCGTACGACCTGCTCCCCGACGGGGCGCTCGACGACGCCGAGCGGCTGCTGGAGATCGGCACCGCGCCCATCCTCAACGTGCACGTCGTCTACGACCGCAAGGTGCTCGACAAGCCCTTCTTCGCGGCGCTCGGCACGCCCGTGCAGTGGGTCTTCGACCGCACCGCCGCCTCCGGGCTGCGCGAGGGCCAGTACCTCGCCCTGTCCCAGTCCGCGGCGCAGGACGAGATCGACGAACCCGTGGCCGCGCTGCGCGAGCGCTACCTGCCCGAGCTGGAACGGCTGCTGCCGGGCACGCGCGGCGCCGCGGTGCGGGACTTCTTCGTGACCCGGGAGCGCACGGCGACGTTCGCCCCCACCCCCGGCGTCGGGCGCCTTCGGCCCGGCGCCCGCACCAGAGCCCCCGGCCTGTACCTGGCCGGAGCGTGGACCGCCACAGGGTGGCCCGCGACCATGGAGAGTGCGGTCCGCAGCGGTGTGAGCGCGGCGGACGCCGCGCTGAGCGCCCTGGGCCGGCCCCGCCCCCGCCGCCTCTTCGAGTTCGAGGAGGCGGCCTGATGCTCGATCAGCACGGCTCGGCACACCCCCGCACCCTCTCCAGCACCGCAACAAGAGGAGAAAACGTGCCCACTGTGCCCCCGGCCACGCCGGCCGCTCGGAGGACCGCGGTGGACGTGACCGCGCTTCTGGAGCGCGGCCGCACCCTGGCCACACCGGTGCTGCGGGCGGCCGTCGACCGTCTGGCACCGCCCATGGACACGGTCGCCGCCTACCACTTCGGCTGGATCGACGCCCACGGCAACCCGACGGACGGCGACGGCGGCAAGGCCGTGCGTCCCGCCCTCGCCGTGCTCTCCGCCGAGGTCACCGGGGCCGCTCCCGAGGTCGGCGTCCCCGGCGCGGTCGCCGTCGAACTGGTCCACAACTTCTCGCTCCTGCACGACGACCTGATGGACGGCGACGAGCAGCGCAGGCACCGGGACACCGTCTGGAAGGTGCACGGCCCCGCCCAGGCCATCCTGGTCGGCGACGCCCTGTTCGCCCTCGCGGGCGAGATCCTCCTCGAACTCGGCACGGCCGAGGCGGCCAGGGCCACCCACCGCCTGACCGTCGCCACCCGTGCCCTCATCGACGGCCAGGCCCAGGACATCTCCTACGAGCACCGCGACCGGGTCAGCGTCGAGGAGTGCCTGGAGATGGAGGGCAACAAGACCGGTGCCCTGCTGGCCTGTGCCAGTTCCATCGGCGCCGTGCTCGGCGGGGCGGACCAGCACACCGCCGAGGCCCTGGAGAAGTACGGCTACCACCTCGGCCTGGCCTTCCAGGCCGTGGACGACCTGCTCGGCATCTGGGGCGACCCGGAGGCCACCGGCAAGCAGACCTGGAGCGATCTGCGCCAGCGCAAGAAGTCCCTGCCGGTGGTCGCCGCGCTCGCGGCGGGCGGTTCCGCCTCCGAGCGGCTCGGGGAGATCCTCGCCGCCGACGCCAAGAGCAGCGACTTCGAGACCTTCTCCGAGGGGGAGTTCGCGGCCCGCGCCGCCCTGATCGAGGAGGCGGGCGGCCGCGACTGGACCGCCGGGGAGGCGCGCCGCCAGCACGCCGTCGCCCTGGACGCCCTGAACGCCGTGGACATGTCCGAGCAGGTGCGGGACCGCTTCACGGCGCTCGCCGACTTCGTCGTCGTACGAAAGAGATGATCCCTATCGGTCGAATAGCCCTCGCGTAGTCGCCGGCCGGTGTGCGAGGAGAGAGCACCGGCCGACGGCGGACCCACAGCAGACGCAAAGCCATGCACACTGCACGAAGGGGAAGCCATGACAGCGACGACCGACGGAAGCACCGGGGCCCTGCCGCCCCGCGCTGCCGCGGCCAGCGAAACCGACATCACCATCCCCGTGGCGGCCGGGGTACAAGAAGCCGCCACCCGCGCGATGCAACGCGCCACCGACTTCCTGCTCGCCGGGCAGGACGCCGAGGGCTGGTGGAAGGGCGACCTCGAGACGAACGTCACGATGGACGCCGAGGACCTGCTGCTCCGTCAGTTCCTGGGCATCCGCGACGAGGCCACGACCCGGGCCGCCGCGCTCTTCGTCCGGGGCGAGCAGCGCGAGGACGGCACGTGGGCCACCTTCTACGGCGGTCCGCCCGACCTCTCCGCCACCGTCGAGGCGTACGTCGCCCTGCGGCTGGCGGGCGACGCCCCCGAGGCGCCCCACATGCGCCGGGCCTCCGGGTGGATCCGCGAGCAGGGGGGCATCGCCTCCGCCCGGGTCTTCACCCGGATCTGGCTGGCCCTGTTCGGCTGGTGGAGGTGGGAGGACCTGCCCGAACTCCCGCCCGAGCTCTTGTTCTTCCCCAAATGGTTCCCGCTGAGCATCTACAACTTCGGCTGCTGGGCACGGCAGACGATCGTGCCGCTCACCGTGGTGTCGGCGAAGCGCCCGGTGCGTCCGGCGCCTTTCCCGCTCGACGAGTTGCACGCCGATCCCGCACATCCCAACCCGGCCAAG
This sequence comes from Streptomyces sp. NBC_00080, assembly GCF_045041255.1. Classification (NCBI taxonomy): domain Bacteria; kingdom Bacillati; phylum Actinomycetota; class Actinomycetes; order Kitasatosporales; family Streptomycetaceae; genus Streptomyces; species Streptomyces sp. NBC_00080. The sequence continues at coordinate 1,700,902 of NZ_CP108235.1, read as the reverse complement.
CCCCTCGCCCCGATGGCCAGCTGGGACGGGCTCTTCCAACGGCTCGACAAGGTGGTGCGCGGCTACCGCTCGGTCGCGGTGCGCAGGCTGCGCGGCGCGGCCCTGAACGCCGCCGCCCGCTGGATCATCGAACGGCAGGAGAACGACGGCGCCTGGGGCGGCATCCAGCCGCCGGCCGTGTACTCGGTGATCGCCCTGCACCTGCTCGGCTACGACCTCCAGCACCCGGTGATGCGGGCGGGACTCGAGTCGCTGGACCGGTACGCCGTGTGGCGCGAGGACGGCGCACGGATGATCGAGGCCTGTCAGTCGCCGGTGTGGGACACCTGTCTGGCGACCATCGCGCTCGCCGACGCGGGACTGCCCGCCGACCATCCCCAACTGGTCAAGGCCGCCGACTGGATGCTCGGCGAACAGGTCGTCCGACCGGGCGACTGGTCGGTGAGCAGGCCCCAACTGCCGCCGGGCGGCTGGGCGTTCGAGTTCCACAATGACAACTACCCCGACATCGACGACACCGCCGAGGTCGTCCTCGCGCTGCGCCGGGTCAAGCACCACGACCCGGAGCGGATGGACCGGGCCGTCGCGCGCGGGGTGCGCTGGAACCTCGGGATGCAGTCGAAGAACGGGGGCTGGGGAGCCTTCGACGTCGACAACACCAGCCCGTTCCCCAACCGGATGCCCTTCTGTGACTTCGGCGAGGTCATCGACCCGCCGTCCGCCGACGTCACCGCGCACGTGGTCGAGATGCTGGCGGTCGAGGGGCTCTCGCACGACCCGCGCACCCGGCGCGGTATCGAGTGGCTGCTGGCCGAACAGGAGCCGGACGGCTCGTGGTTCGGGCGCTGGGGCGTCAACTACGTCTACGGCACGGGGTCGGTGGTGCCGGCCCTCACCGCGGCGGGCCTGCCCGCGCAGCACCCCGCGATCCGACGGGCCGTCGCCTGGCTGGAGCGGGTGCAGAACGACGACGGCGGCTGGGGCGAGGACCTGCGCTCCTACCAGGACGCCACCCGCTGGAGCGCCCGCGGCGCCTCGACGGCCTCCCAGACCGCCTGGGCGCTGATGGCGCTGCTGGCGGCCGGGGAGAGGGACTCCAAGGCCGTCGAGCGGGGCGTCGGCTGGCTGGCGCAGACCCAGCGGGAGGACGGCTCCTGGGACGAGCCCTACTTCACCGGCACCGGCTTCCCCTGGGACTTCTCGATCAACTACCACCTCTACCGGCAGGTCTTCCCGCTGACCGCGCTCGGCCGGTACGTCCACGGAGAGCCGTTCAGCAAGCAGTCCGCCACCCACGCGGCTTCCACCGAGGCCAAGGGGGGCTGATGAGCACACAGCCCGTCCCGTCGCCGCTGCTGATCGCCTGCGCCCTCGGCATCGAGCACCTCGCCCTGCGCATGGGCGACCGCGGCGGAGCCGACGGGCCGGTCACCGTCCTGCGGACGGGCATGGGACCGAAGGCGGCGGAGCGCTCCGTCACCCGCGTCCTGTCCGACCCGGTGTTCGCCGGGGCGGCCGTGCTGGCCACGGGGTTCTGCGCCGGCCTCGCCCCCGGTATGCACCCCGGCGACCTGGTCGTCGCCGAGGAGACCCGCGACCCGCGCGGCAGCGTTCCCTGCGTCGGCACCGAGCTGCTCGTCAAGGAACTCGCCCGCACCCTGCCCGGGTGCACCGTCCACACCGGCCCCCTCACCGGCTCCGACCACGTCGTTCGCGGTCACGAGCGGGCCGACCTGCTCGCTACCGGCGCCATCGCCCTGGACATGGAGTCGGCGGCCACGCTGCTGAGCGCCGTGCGCGCGGAGCCGCGCCCGGTTGCGGCCGTCCGGGTGGTCGTGGACGCTCCTGAACATGAACTCGTCCGGATCGGCACGGTACGCGGTGGAATATCAGCCTTCCGCGTCCTTCGCTCGGTCCTGCCTGCTTTTTTCGAATGGCACCGTAATGTTCTGCTCCCCCGGAGGTGAGCCACATGGCCATGCCACTGCGCCAGTCCATCAAGGTCGCTACATACCTGGTCGAACAGAAGCTCCGCAAGCGGGAGAAGTTTCCGCTCATCGTCGAGCTGGAACCGCTCTTCGCCTGCAATCTCAAGTGCGAGGGCTGCGGCAAGATCCAGCACCCGGCGGGAGTGCTCAAGCAGCGCATGCCGGTCGCCCAGGCCGTGGGCGCGGTGCTGGAGTCCGGTGCGCCGATGGTGTCCATCGCGGGCGGTGAGCCCTTGATGCATCCTCAGATCGACGAGATCGTGCGGCAGTTGGTGGCCAAGAGGAAGTACGTCTTCCTCTGCACCAACGCCATGCTGCTGCGCAAGAAGCTGGAAAAGTTCACGCCCTCTCCCTACTTCGCCTTCGCCGTGCACATCGACGGGCTGCGGGAGCGGCACGACGAGTCGGTGGCCAAGGAGGGTGTGTTCGACGAGGCCGTGGCGGCCATGAAGGAGGCCAAGCAACGCGGCTTCCGGGTGACCACCAACTCGACCTTCTTCAACACCGACACCCCGCAGACCATCATCGAGGTGCTCAACTACCTCAACGACGACCTCAAGGTCGACGAGATGATGATCTCGCCCGCCTACGCCTACGAGAAGGCTCCCGACCAGGAGCACTTCCTGGGCGTGGAGCAGACCCGCGAGCTGTTCAAGAAGGCCTTCTCGGGAGGCAACCGGCGCCGCTGGCGGCTCAACCACTCGCCGCTGTTCCTCGACTTCCTCGAGGGCAAGGCCGACTTCCCGTGCACGGCCTGGGCGATTCCCAACTACTCGCTGTTCGGCTGGCAGCGGCCCTGCTACCTGATGAGCGACGGGTATGTGCCGACGTACCGCGAGCTGATCGAGGAGACGGACTGGGACAAGTACGGCCGCGGCAAGGACCCGCGCTGCGCCAACTGCATGGCGCACTGCGGCTACGAGCCGACCGCCGTCCTGGCCACCATGGGCTCGCTGAAGGAGTCCCTGCGCGCCCTGCGCGAGACCGTCAACGGAAACCGGGAGTGACCTCATGACCGCCGTCTCCCTGGGCGTCCCCGGGATGCCGGTCCGGCCGGTGGCGTCGCGACGCGAGTCGCGGCGGATCCAGGTCGGACCGGTGGCGGTCGGGGGCGGGGCCCCGGTGTCGGTGCAGTCGATGACGACGACGCGTACGTCGGACATCGGCGCCACCTTGCAGCAGATCGCGGAACTCACCGCGTCCGGCTGCCAGATCGTCCGCGTGGCCTGCCCCACGCAGGACGACGCGGACGCCCTCGCGACCATCGCCCGCAAGTCGCAGATCCCGGTGATCGCGGACATCCACTTCCAGCCGAAGTACGTGTTCGCCGCGATCGAGGCGGGCTGCGCCGCGGTCCGGGTGAACCCCGGCAACATCAAGCAGTTCGACGACAAGGTCAAGGAGATCGCGCGCGCCGCGGCGGACCACGCCACCCCGATCCGGATCGGGGTGAACGCCGGTTCGCTGGACCGGCGGCTGCTGCTGAAGTACGGCAAGGCGACTCCCGAGGCCCTCGTCGAGTCCGCCCTCTGGGAGGCGTCGCTCTTCGAGGAGCACGGCTTCCGCGACATCAAGATCTCGGTCAAGCACAACGACCCGGTCGTGATGATCGAGGCGTACCGGCAGCTCGCCGCGCAGAGCGACTACCCGCTGCACCTCGGCGTCACCGAGGCCGGCCCCGCCTTCCAGGGCACGATCAAGTCGGCGGTGGCGTTCGGCGCGCTGCTCTCGCAGGGCATCGGCGACACGATCCGGGTGTCGCTGAGCGCCCCGCCGGCCGAGGAGGTGAAGGTCGGCATCCAGATCCTGGAGTCCCTGAACCTCAAGCAGCGGCGGCTGGAGATCGTCTCCTGTCCGTCCTGCGGGCGGGCCCAGGTCGATGTCTACAAGCTGGCCGACGAGGTCACGGCGGGCCTCACCGGCATGGAGGTCCCGTTGCGGGTCGCCGTCATGGGGTGCGTCGTGAACGGGCCCGGCGAGGCGCGGGAGGCGGACCTGGGGGTCGCCTCCGGCAACGGCAAGGGCCAGATCTTCGTGAAGGGCGAGGTCGTCAAGACCGTCCCCGAGTCGAAGATCGTGGAGACCCTCATCGAGGAGGCGATGAAGATCGCCGAGCAGATGGAACAGGACGGCGTCGCGGCGGGGGAGCCGGCCGTCACCGTGAGTTGAACAGCACGGACCGAAGGGGGCCCGACGTGACGATCCTGGAGAACATCCGGCAACCACGCGACCTGAAGGCGCTGTCCGAGGCGGAACTCGGTGAACTGTCCGAAGAGATCAGGGAGTTCCTGGTGCACGCGGTCGCCAGGACCGGCGGACACCTGGGGCCCAACCTGGGTGTGGTCGAACTGACCGTCGCGCTCCACCGGGTCTTCGAGTCGCCGGTCGACCGCGTCCTGTGGGACACCGGACACCAGAGCTACGTGCACAAGCTTCTGACCGGGCGTCAGGACTTCTCCAAACTGCGCGGCAAGGGCGGCCTGTCCGGCTACCCCTGCCGTGAGGAGTCCGAGCACGACGTCATCGAGAACAGCCATGCCTCCACCGCCCTAGGCTGGGCCGACGGCCTCGCCAAGGCCCGCCAGGTGCAGGGTGAGAAGGGCCATGTGGTCGCGGTCATCGGCGACGGTGCGCTCACCGGCGGCATGGCCTGGGAGGCGCTGAACAACATCGCGGCCGCCAAGGACCGGCCGCTGATCATCGTCGTCAACGACAACGAGCGCTCGTACGCGCCGACCATCGGCGGACTCGCCAACCACCTGGCCACCCTGCGCACGACCGACGGCTACGAGAAGGTGCTGGCCTGGGGGAAGGACGTACTGCTGCGCACCCCGGTGGTCGGCCACACGGTCTACGAGTCGCTGCACGGCGCGAAGAAGGGATTCAAGGACGCCTTCGCGCCGCAGGGCATGTTCGAGGACCTCGGCCTGAAGTACGTCGGCCCCATCGACGGGCACGACATCAAGGCCGTCGAGTCCGCGCTGCGGCGGGCCAAGCGCTTCCACGGGCCCGTGCTGGTGCACTGCCTGACCGAGAAGGGCCGCGGGTACGAGCCCGCCCTCGCGCACGAGGAGGACCACTTCCACACCGTGGGTGCGATGGACCCCCTCACGTGCGTGCCGCTCGCGCCCGCCGGCGGCCCGTCCTGGACGTCCGTCTTCGGCGAGGAGATCGTGCGGATCGGCGAGGAACGCGACGACGTGGTGGCGATCACCGCGGCGATGCTGCATCCGGTGGGGCTCGGCGGGTTCGCCGAGCGCTTCCCGGACCGCGTCTGGGACGTCGGCATAGCCGAACAGCACGCGACCGTGAGCGCGGCCGGGCTGGCGACCGGCGGCCTGCACCCCGTCGTCGCCGTCTACGCCACCTTCCTCAACCGGGCCTTCGACCAGCTGCTGATGGACGTGGCCCTGCACCGCTGCGGGGTCACGTTCGTGCTGGACCGGGCCGGCGTCACCGGCGTGGACGGTGCCTCCCACAACGGCATGTGGGACATGTCCGTGCTCCAGGTCGTCCCGGGGCTGCGCATCGCGGCCCCCCGCGACGCCGAGCAGTTGCGCGCGCAGCTGCGGGAGGCGGTGGCGGTGGACGACGCGCCGACCCTGGTCCGCTTCCCGAAGGAGTCGGTCGGACCGGAGGTGCCGGCCGTCGGCCGGGTGGGCGGCATGGACGTGCTGCACCGCGGCGACCGCGCGGAGGTGCTGCTGGTGGCCGTCGGCGTGATGGCGCCGGTGTGTCTCCAGGCCGCCGAGCTGCTGGCGGCCAGAGGCGTCGGCTGCACGGTCGTCGACCCCCGTTGGGTGAAGCCCGTCGACCCGGCCCTGCCCGGCCTCGCCGCCGCGCACCGGCTGGTGGCCGTCGTCGAGGACAACAGCCGTGCCGCCGGGGTCGGATCGGCGGTGGCGCTGGCCCTGGGCGACGCCGACGTCGATGTGCCGGTACGGCGGTTCGGCATCCCCGAGCAGTTCCTCGCGCACGCCAAGCGCGGCGAGGTGCTCGCCGACATCGGCCTCACCCCCGTCGAGGTGGCCGGCCGGATCAGCGCGAGCCTGGCCGCCCGGGACGTCCGGTCCCTCGACGCTGCGGTGACCGGCCCAGTCAAGGAGAAAGCGGAATGACCACGGAGTTCGACCTCGGCGCCCTCCTGGCCGAGCGCGGAGCCGAGCGCTACGAGCTGCACGGCAGATACCTCAACCACCAACTGCCGCGCATGCTGCACACCATCGGCTTCGACAAGGTCTACGAGCGCGGTGAGGGCGCGTACTTCTGGGACGCGGACGGCAACGACTACCTGGACATGCTCGCCGGGTTCGGGGTGATGGGGCTGGGCCGCCACCACCCCGTCGTCCGCAAGGCGCTGCACGACGTCCTCGACGCCCGGCTCGCCGACCTGACCCGCTTCGACTGCCAGCCGCTGCCCGGGCTGCTGGCCGAGAAGCTGCTCGCCCACAGCCCGCATCTGGACCGGGTGTTCTTCGGCAACAGCGGCACCGAGGCGGTGGAGACGGCGCTGAAGTTCGCCCGGTACGCCACCGGCAGGCCGAGGGTCCTGTACTGCGATCACGCCTTCCACGGGCTCACCACGGGCTCGCTGTCGGTGAACGGCGAGTCCGGTTTCCGGGACGGGTTCGCGCCCCTGCTGGCCGACACGGCGCTCCCGCTCGGCGATCTCGACGCTCTGGCCGGTGAGCTGGGCAAGGGAGACGTCGCCGCCCTCATCGTCGAGCCTATCCAGGGCAAGGGGGTGCACGAGGCGCCGCCCGGCTATCTGCGTGCCGCGCAGGAGCTGCTGCACCGGCACAAGGCGCTGCTGATCGCGGACGAGGTGCAGACGGGTCTCGGCCGGACCGGCGACTTCTACGCCTACCAGCACGAGGACGGCGTCGAGCCGGACCTGGTATGCGTGGCCAAGGCGCTGTCCGGGGGCTATGTGCCGGTCGGTGCCACGCTCGGCAAGGACTGGATCTTCAAGAAGGTCTACTCGTCGATGGACCGGGTGCTCGTGCACTCGGCGAGCTTCGGGTCCAACGCGCAGGCCATGGCGGCCGGGCTCGCGGTGCTGTCCGTGCTGGAGAACGAGCAGATCGTGGCCAATGCGCGGGCCACCGGCGACCTGCTCAGGTCCCGGCTGGCGGCACTCGTCGACAAGTACGAGCTGCTGGCCGACGTCCGCGGCCGGGGTCTGATGATCGGCATCGAGTTCGGAAAGCCCAGGTCTCTGAAGCTGCGCAGCCGGTGGGCCATGCTGCAGGCGGCCCGCAAGGGACTCTTCGCGCAGATGGTGGTGGTACCGCTGCTGCAACGGCACCGGATCCTCACCCAGGTCTCCGGTGACCATCTGGAGGTGATCAAGCTCATCCCGCCGTTGATCGTCGGCGAGCGGGAGGTGGACCGGTTCGTCGACGCCTTCACCGCCGTGATGGACGACGCGCACGGTGGCGGCGGGCTGATGTGGGACTTCGGCAGGACGCTGGTGAAGCAGGCGGTGGCCAACCGCTGAGCCTCCCGGGAGCACGGCGACCGTGAGGACCGCCTGGGGCTGGGGGCTTTTGCCTCTGAGGCAACAAATTTGCCGCAGAGGCAATTACGGCGTGCAATGGACTCATGAGCTCGCCCGAGTCCGAGGACCCGGCGGAACACGCCGGGGCTCTTCCCGCCGTCGCCCCCCGGCTGCGCGCCCTGCGCCGCCGGGCCGCCCTCACCCTGGAGGCCGCGGCCCGCGCCGCCGGCCTGTCGGCCGCCCATCTCTCCCGCCTGGAGACCGGGCAGCGCCAGCCCTCGCTGCCGATGCTGCTCGCGCTCGCCCGTATCTACGGTACGACGGTCTCGGAACTGCTCGGTGAGACGTCCGCCGACCGGGACGCCGTCGTCCGTGCCGCCGCCATGGAGCCGACCCGCGCGGGCGGCTGGACGTACTGGCAGGCGGGCGCCTCCGGGCGCGGGATGCAGGCCCTGCGTGTCCACGTGCCCTACGGCTCCCAGGGAGACGTCGTGCGCGTTCACCCCGGGGAGGAGTGGCTGCACGTCCTGCGCGGGCGGCTTCGGCTGCGCCTCGGGGACACCACCGAACTGCTCGGGCCCGGTGACAGCGCGCACTTCGACTCGCTGACCCCGCACCGCATCGCGGCCCAGGACGACGACGGGGTCGAACTGCTCTTCGTCCACACCCTGTTGCAGAGCCCCACGGCCACGCTGTGCCTGGGCCCGACCCCTTCGGACATCGGAGAGACACCATGAAGGACATCGAGGAGAAGTTCCCCCGCACCCTCTGGATCCGGCTGATCATCTACATCGCGGTGGGGCACGCCTTCGCGGCGTTCCTCTGGCTGCTGTTCGAGGTGGGCGCCAACCAGTAGAGCCCCGGAAGCCGGTGCGGCCCCCGCGGCACGGAGCCGGACGCGGTGCCGGACGGGTGTCGGTCGCCGCGCCGGACGCGGTGTCAGTCGAGCAGCCGGTCCCGCAGCCGCTCACGGGTCTCGGGGGAGAGTCCGAGACCCTCCTCCAGATAGGCGTCGACGCCGCCCCAGGTCTCCTCGATGGTCTCCTCGGCCGCCGCGAGGTACTCCGCGCGCGCGTCGAAGAGGGGGCTGAGCAGCTCCATGACCTCGGGGGAGTAGGCCGCAGCGGAGGTGGCGCTGCGGCGGACCCGGTAGCGGCGGTGCTTGGCGTTGGACTCCAGGTAGTCGGCGAGGATGGCCTCGCGCTCCACGCCCAGGGCGAGCAGCGTCACCGCGATGGACAGGCCCGCGCGGTCCTTGCCCGCCGCGCAGTGCATCAGGGCCGGGACGCTGTCCTCGGCGAGCGAGTGCAGCACCCGCGCGTGCTCGGCCGTCCGCTCCTTGATGATCGAGCGGTAGGAGGCGATCATCCGGCCGGCGGCCTTGCCGTCACCGAGGATCCCGCGCAGCTGGTCGATCTCGCCGTCGCGGACCATCTTCCAGAACTCGGAGCCGTCCGCCGGGTCCGACAGGGGCAGGTTCACATTGCGCACGCCCGGGAGCTCGACGTCCGGGCCCTCCAGCTTCTGGTCCGCGGCATTGCGGAAGTCGAAGATCGTGTGCAGGCCCAGGCCGGAGAGGAACGCGGCGTCCTCGTCGGTCGCGTGCGCGAGATGGCCGCTGCGGAACAGCACGCCGTGCCGCACCCGTCGGCCGTCGGCGGTCGGCAGACCGCCCACATCCCGGAAGTTGCGGACACCGGCCAGTTCGGGCTCGGTCGACGGGATCTGCTGCGTCACGGGGCCTGCCTCCCTGTCGGTCGCGTCGGCGCGGCTCGTGTGGCCGACGGGACACCTCCACGACGATACGACATGGGTTCCCCGGGCAACGGGTTGTCCACAGGGCGGTACTCCGGACGTCTGACCAGGTGAAGAGTTGTCCGCCGAAAGTTGCCCGGCAGGCCGACCGCATTCGATGATGTTGGTGCTTGATCGCACCTGTTCGAATTAGTGGGGGTTTGATGCCCGAGATCGCCGACAACGGCCGTACCTGGCTCCTTTCGGGGCCGACGAGCAGCTACGCCCTCCACCTCACCGAGGCCGACGAGCTGGTCCACCTGCACTGGGGTCCGGGCATCGCACTCGGGGACGCCGAGGCGCTCGCCGCCCTCCCGCCGTCGGAGCGGGGGGCGTCCTTCGAGTCCCCGCTCGACGGCCGGGAGGAGTACCCGGTCGAGGGCGGCCCCCGCTTCGTCCGGCCCGCGCTGTCGGTGCGCACGGACGAGCGGCGCGGCACCGAGTGGTCCTACGAGGGCTTCGAGGCCGACGGCGACGGGCTGCGGCTGCGGTTCCGGGACGCCGGGCTGGCCGTCACCCTGCACTACCGGATGCGCGGCGACGTCGTCGAGCGCTGGACGACCCTGCGCAACGACGGTGAGGGGCCGCTGGAGCTGCTGCGCGCCGACTCCGCCACCTGGACCCTGCCGGAGCGCGACGACTGGCGGCTGTCGCAGCTGCACGGCCGCTGGGCCGCAGAGTCCCGGCTCACCCGGTCTCCGCTCACCTACGGCGAGCAGGTCATCGGCAGCCGTCGCGGCCACACCGGGCATCAGCACCTGCCCTGGGTCGCCCTGGACACCGACGCGACCGAGGAGCGCGGCGAGGTCTACGGCTGCGCCCTCGGCTGGTCGGGCACCTGGCGGATCGCCGTCGCCCAACTCCCGGACGCGCGCGTGCAGATCACCGGGGGTGTCGGGTACGACGACTCGGGGCTGCTGCGGCTGGCCGCGGGGGAGTCCTTCACCACCCCCGTCTTCGCCGGCCTGTGGAGCGACGCCGGCTTCGGCGGGGCGAGCCGCACCTGGCACGCCTACCAGCGCGCGTATGTCGTCCCGGACGCCGAACAGGACCGGCCGGTGCTGTTCAACTCCTGGGAGGCCACCTACTTCGACATCTCCGAGGAGCAACAGGGCGCGCTCGCCCGGCGGGCCGCCGCGATCGGCGTGGAGCTCTTCGTCGTCGACGACGGCTGGTTCGGGGCGCGCACCGGCGACCACGCCGGGCTCGGCGACTGGCGGCCCAACCCCGACCGCTTCCCGCACGGGCTGAAGCCCCTCGCCGACCAGGTGCACGACCTCGGCATGCAGTTCGGCATCTGGGTCGAGCCCGAGATGGTCAACCCGGACAGCGAGCTGTACCGGGCGCACCCCGACTGGGTGCAGTTCCAATCCGGACGAAGGCGGACGGAGTTCCGCAATCAGCTCGTGCTGAACCTCGCGCGCGAGGACGTCCAGGAGTACCTCTGGGAGCAGCTCCACGGGCTCCTCTCCAGCGCGCCCGTCGACTATGTGAAGTGGGACTTCAATCGCTGCTTCACCGACGCCGGCTGGCCGGACGAGCCCTACCCGCAGCGCCTCTGGGTCGATCACGTACGGGCCCTGTACGCGCTCCTGGACCGGTTGCGGGAGGCTCACCCCGGGGTCGCCTTCGAGTCCTGCTCCGGCGGCGGCGGGCGCATCGACCTCGGGATCATGAGCCGCACCGACCAGGTGTGGACCTCCGACAACACCGATCCGCTCGACCGGCTCGACATCCAGCACGGCTTCAGCCAGATCCACCCTGCCCGGGTCATGGCGGCCTGGGTCACCGACAGTCCCAACGCCCAGCTCAACGGTCGGGTCAGCTCGCTGCGCTTCCGTTTCGTCAGCGCCATGGCCGGCGTGCTCGGTGTCGGCGGGGACCTCTCGCAGTGGAGCGAGGAGGAGCTCGTCGAGGCGCGCCGATGGGTGGACCTCTACAAGGAGATCCGGCCGCTCGTGCAGCAGGGCGACCTCCATCGGCTGCGGCCCCCGGCGGGCGGCCTGAGCGCCGTCCAGTACGTGCGCGGTGACGAGAGTGTCGTCCTCGCCTGGCTCCAGGCGCAGCGGTTCGGCGAGCCCGTCCCGGCGCTGCGGCTGCGCGGACTCGACCCGACAGCATCGTACGAATGCCGTGAAACGGGCGAAGTCCACCGGGGGGCGGTGCTGCTTCATCACGGGCTGCGCACCGGACTGCGAGGCGACCTTGATGCGACGGTTATCCGGCTGCGTCGCATCTGAGGTTTCTGTCCGAATTGAAGCCTTAATTCCAACTCGCTCTGGAATAAAGGAACCTGGAGAGCTGTCACGTGAGCAGCGTCATATCCGTGACCGTACGTCGTCCGTCATGTTCACGTAATCCGCATGCTTTTCCAGGGTGCTTGGCGGTGAACGGGCCCCCTGTCTCACGGAGTGTGACCGGGGATTCGCACAGCGGATCAAGAGAAAGGCGTTAGCGGCGCAACCTCTGCTTGTCCCTGTGCGTCCTGGTCGCTTACGTTCCACACCAATCCGGACGGACGCCGAATCCTGCCACCGCCCGGAGTCCGCACACTCACCCGTATCTGGCAGGAGCGGGGGACCCACAGGCACAACCGCCTGTTCCGGTCTCCGGAACAGGCTTTGGGGTAAAGCCGCGCCTCGGCGCGGCCGGGCATCTCCAGTCCGCACCCGACAGCTCACCTCGCAGGCGCCGGAGAGGAATTCGCCATGCCCGCGAAGGGTAAGCACCGCCGTCCGAAGACCCAGCGCTTCACTCGTTCCATAGCCGTCGCCGGAACGGGCGGCGCCGCGCTCGCCCTCCCGCTCATAGGTGCCGCCGGCGCACACGCGGCCCCCGCGCAGTCCGTCGCGCAGTCGGCTTCCCAGGCCGTTCCGGAAAAGGCCGTGCAGTCCGTGCCGGTGGCGCAGAAGACGGCCACCGCCACGACGGCCACGTCCTACACCGTGCGCTCCGGTGACTATCTGTCGAAGATCGCCGACGAGCAGAACGTCAGCGGCGGCTGGCAGAAGCTGTACCAGGACAACCGTCAGGCCGTCGGCAGCGACCCGTCGCTGATCCACCCCGGGCTGAAGCTCTCGATCGGCAAGAAGGCCGCGAGCACCGGTTCGTCGTCCGGCTCGTCGTCCGGTTCCTCCTCGTCCGCCCCGTCGAAATCGAAGGCGTCCGGAACCAAGTCGTCGTCCTCTTCGTCCTCTTCCTCCTCGTCGTCCGGTTCGTCCTCCTCGAAGGCGGTCACCCAGGCCGCCGAGAGCGGTACCGGTTCCTCCAGCGGTTACGCGCTGCCGGTGGCGGGCGCCACCGTCGGCACCGCCTACCACACGGCCGGCAGCATGTGGTCCAGCGGCTACCACACCGGCACCGACTTCGTCGTCCCGACCGGCACCTCCCTCAAGGCCGTGGGTGCGGGCACCGTCGTCTCCGCGGGCTGGGGCGGCGCGTACGGCAACCAGGTCGTCATCAAGCTCGCCGACGGCTACTACGCCCAGTACGCCCACCTGTCCCAGCTCTCCGTCTCGGCCGGCCAGACCGTGACCGCGGGCCAGCAGGTCGGCCTCTCCGGTGCCACCGGCAACGTGACCGGCCCGCACCTGCACTTCGAGATCCGCACCACGCCGGACTACGGCTCCGACGTGGACCCGATCGCCTACCTCCGCTCGCACGGCGTCTCCGTCGGCTGACCTCCTCCGACTCCGACGACCTCCCGCCTGACAGCGGCCGAAGGCCGGACCCCGATCCCCGGGTCCGGCCTTCGGCACGTCCGGGGACGGCAGGGCCGGGCAGGCGGTGTCGGACTTTGCGCGTTCATGATCGTTCTATTGCGTTCAGTACGACCACCTGAAGACGTACTACGTCGGCTACGGCGCCAACACCAACACCAACACCACGACCCGGCTGCGCCGCTATGTCGGTGAGGCGGGGGTACGTCCGCTGATCCACGACTACACCGAGCCGCTGCTCGTCGCGAACGAGCCGAACCACGTCCGTATCGTCTCCGACGGTTCGGCCGTCCGCTGGTGGAACAACGGCCGGCTCGTCTTCGACCACACCGACCCGGAGCCCTGCACGGGCGGGCACTTCGCCTTCCGCACCACCTGGAGCCATTTCCGGATCAACGACTTCCGGGCGTGGTCCCTTATTCCCTGATTGGCGAAGTCTTTAAGGGTGTCTTATCTCACCGCCCGTCAACCCCTTCCTACGATCGCGTAGGTCACATTCGAAGGTGAATGATGAACTGCTGTGGCAGACGATTCGAAGAGTGACGACAGATCAGTGATCGGGTCGTACGTGGCGGTGGGGGACAGCTTCACCGAGGGCGTCGGCGACCCAGGTCCCGACGGGGCGTTCGTCGGCTGGGCGGACCGCTTCGCGGTCCTCCTCGCGGACCGGCGGCCCGAGGGCGACTTCAACTACACCAACCTCGCGGTCCGCGGGAAGCTGCTCGACCAGATCATGGAGGACCAACTCCCCAGGGCCGTGGAACTCGCCCCGGACCTGGTCTCCTTCTGCGCGGGCGGCAACGACATCCTCCGTCCCGGTACCGACCCGGACGAGGTCGCCGAGCGTTTCGAACGCGCGATCTCGGCCCTGACCGCCGCAGCCGGCACGGTCATGGTGACCACCGGCTTCGACACCCGTGGCGTCCCCGTGCTCAAGCATCTGCGCGGCAAGATCGCCACCTACAACGGGCACGTCCGCGCCGTGGCCGACCGCTACGGCTGTCCGGTCCTCGACCTGTGGTCGCTGAAGTCCATCCAGGACCGCAGGGCGTGGGACGGCGACCGGCTCCATCTCTCCCCGGAGGGGCACACGCGCGTGGCACTGCGTGGTGGGCAGGCCCTCGGCCTCGAGGTACCGGCCGACCCGGAGCAGCCCTGGCCGCTGCTCCCGCCGCGCGGCACCCTGGACGTACGGCGCGACGACGTCCAGTGGGCGCGCGAGTACCTGGTGCCGTGGATCGGACGGCGGCTGCGCGGGGAGTCCTCCGGCGACCACGTGACCGCCAAGGGCACTCTGTCGCCGGACGACATCAGGATGCGGATAGCCGCCGTGGCCTGAACCGCCGACCGGGTGGGCGCGGCCGGTCGCGGACGACGCACGGCCGGCCGCTCCACCAGTGAGGTGATCGCACGGGAGTGGTGCCCGGGCGGGGCCGGGCACGGGTGCTGGGATGACCGCACCCGCACCTGGCACCGCCCGACACCTCCAAGGACCGGTCCCGCATGCCCTTTCCCCGTACGCCCGTCGCCGCGGCCCTCGTCTCCCTGCTCGCCCTGGGCGTCCCCGCACTCACCGCGCCCACGGCGGCCGCGCTGCCCGCCCACCCCGCTGCGGCGGCCCGTTGGTTCGCACCGGACAGTCCCGCCACCGTCACGGTGACCGGCGAGGGCAGCGCGAGCGCGCCGCCCGACCTCGCGGTCGTCGGCGCCGGCGTCGAAGCCTCCGCCAAGACCTCGCAGTCCGCGCTGGACGCGCAGAACGAGGCGGCCGCCGCGCTGCTGGCCGCCGTCCGCGCGCAGGGCGTCGCCGACCGGGACATCCGTACGGAGAGCATCTCCCTCGACGCCGTCTACGACCACACGGGCGGCGCGGCCCGTCTGGCGGGCTACCGGGCCACGCAGTCCTTCTCCGTGAAGGTGCGCGAGGTGACCAAGGTCGGCGCGGTCGTGCAGGCGGTCACCGACGCCACGGGGGAGGCCGGGCGGATCGGCTTCGTGGCCTTCGACGTCTCCGACCCCGCCCCGCTGCGGGCCGGCGCACGCGAGGCCGCGCACGCCGACGCCCACGCCAAGGCCGAGCAGTACGCCCGCCTCGGCGGCCGCCGCCTCGGCCGGCTCGTCTCGCTCAGCGAGGACACGTCCAGCTCCCCGCGCCCGGCGCCGTCGGCCGCGGACACCCCCGGTGCGGGCCTCGGCGGTGTGCCCGTCGCGCCCGGTGAGATCCGCGCGACGGCGACGGTGACGGCGGTGTACGAGCTGGACTGAGCCGCCCGCCGGAGCCGGTCACGGGCCCGGCCGAGCACCGGACCGCCGTTCCGGCCGCGCTCGCCGTTCCGGCCGCACCCTCGCGTCGTCGCTGCCCCCTCGCGTCCCTGCCGCGCTCGCGCGGTTGCTGTGCCGCGGTCGGGTGGTGGGCAGTCCCGGTGGGTTCCGGGAACGTGGCGGGAGCCGGTCTCTCAGGACTTCTGGGTGCTCAGCGTCTCGGGGCCCAGACCGAGTTCACGGGCCAGCGCCTCGTCGACCCACTCCTGGGCGCGGGCCCGGGACACCGTGCCCGCGTAGGACGTCAGCTGTACGGCGAGTCCGTCGAGCAGGGCCGTCAGGCGCAGGGCCGTGCCGGCCGGGTCCGGGCAGCGGAACTCGCCCGCGGCCACGCCCTCCGCGATCACCTCGGCCAGCGCCGCCTTCCACTCCCTGTCGAGATCCCGCGCGACCTCCCGCAGCGCGGGCTCGCGCAGCGACACCGCCCAGCCCTCGATCCACAGCCGCCAGCCCTTGGCCTGACCCGTGGGCGCGTACCAGCGCACCGCCGACCGCAGTCGGCGCAGTGCGGTGGTACGGCGGCCGACCAGCTTGCGCAGCCGCGCCAGGTCGCCCTCGGCCGCGTAGGCGAACGCGTCGGCGACCAGCTTCTCCTTCGTCGAGAAGTGGTAGAGCACCAGGGCGTTGCTCACACCGAGGGCCGCGGCCACGTCGGCGATCCTGACCGCCGCCACGCCCCGCGCCTCGATCTGCTCGATGGCCGCCCGCAGCAGCTCCTCGCGCCGCTCGGCCACACTCAACCGGACCCTCACCACGCCGTCACCCTAATCCGTCGGCGTGCGCGGCGACGGGCCGGTCCGTGGCGGCGGACGCTCACGGAGCGGGCCGGTACCGCCCGAAGCGTTCCGCGATCACCGGCAGCCGCTGCTCGGCGATCGTGTGCGCGGCGGCCCGCGGTGTGGTGCCGTCCGTCTCGGCGCGGGCCAGCACCAGTTCCACCAGGGCGCGCATCGAGCGGCGCGTGTAGGCGAAGGCCTCCGCCGCGTCCGCGCCGATGTCGCCGAACAGCGTCCACCACCACCAGGCGTTCGTCCCGGAGTTGACGACGACGTCCGGCAGCACGCTCACCCCGCGCGCGTGCAGCAGCTTCTCCGCCTCCGGCAGGACCGGCATGTTGGCCGCCTCGGCGATCCACCGGGCGCCGATCCGCGCCTGCTCCTCGACCCCGATGGCGTACGACACGGCGGCCGGCACCAGCACCTCCGCCTCCACCGACAGCCAGGCGTCACCCGGCAGCTCGAGGTCCGCGGGGCGCAGCACGGCGCGGTCCACCGTGCCGTGGGCGTCCCGCGCGGCCAGCAGCGCCTCCACGTCGAGACCGGCCGGGCAGGCGATCGTGCCCTTGACGTCGGCGACGGCCACCACCGTCAGCCCCGCGCGCGTGAGGAACCGGGCAGTGGCCCCGCCCATGGTGCCGAACCCCTGGAGGGCGACCCGCGTCCCTGCGTACGCCACCCCGTCCCGGTCCAGCGCGGTGAGCACGGACTCGGCGACCCCGCAGCCGCCGACCAGCTCGTCCAGGCCGATGCCGTCCACCTCGACGGCGAACGCGGCGGCGAGCCGCTCGCGCGCGGCGGAGGCGTCGTCCAGCAGCGGGTAGACCGCCTGCACGGACGACACCAGCCCCGCTTCGGCGGCCGCCCGGTCCACCAGGTCCTGGGTCAGCCCCAGGTCCTCGCCGGTGGTCCAGCAGCTCTCCACGTACGGCCGCACCGCCCGCAGGTACCGCACCAGCAGTCCGTACGCCTCCGGGTCCCGGGGATCACAGTCGATGCCGCCCTTGGCTCCGCCCAGCGGGACGTAGCGGGCCTCGGGGTCGTAGTGCAGCGCCTCCTTGAGGCTCATGCCGCGGGCGAGGCCGGTCACCTCCTCCAGGGTGCAGCCCGCCCGCATCCGCAGCCCGCCGCTGCACACGCCGCGCACGAGCCGGTCGACGACCAGGTGGCCCTGGCGCCCGGTGACGTGATCGGTCCAGGTGAGCGACAGGAAGGGGGCGGTCATACGGACTCCGCGACCGGCGGGCCGGTACGGCCGAAACGGCTGGTACTGAACAGTGGGTCAGTATCGGAACGCAGGGACGCCGTGTCAAAGCAGGCTCGCGGCGGAATGGCCGGGGTGACCACCGGCGTTGTCGGAGCGGGCACCCATAATGGAATGCCTCAGCGACTCCACCTGGAGGTACCGTGTCCGGTTTCCGTTCCCTGAGCTCCGGGCTCCGCGCTCTACAGCCCGCGGCCTTCGGCGCGGATCCGAGTGGCGAGCGCCTGGCGCGCATCCGCAGATCGCCCCACTTCAAGGACGGGGTCTTCCAGAACCCCGGCGGACCGGCGCGGACCCGTCCGTCGGGTTCCACGCTCGACTTCGCCAAGGTCTTCTTCGACAAGGAACAGCGCCCCCGCCGCGCCCCCGCGGGCACCGTACCGGTGCACCCCACCACGCTCGCCGACCTCGCCAAGCCGCCGGCCACGGGGCTGCGGCTGACCTGGATGGGGCACTCCAGCGTGCTCGCGGAGATCGACGGGCAGCGTGTCCTGTTCGACCCCGTCTGGGGCGAGCGCTGCTCCCCCTTCCCCTTCGCGGGGCCCAAGCGGCTGCACCCGGTCCCGCTGCCGCTGGCCGCGCTGGGCCCGGTCGACGTCGTCGTCATCTCGCACGACCACTACGACCATCTGGACCTGCCCACGATCAAGGCGCTCGCGGACACGGACACCCTGTTCGCCGTGCCGCTCGGCGTCGGTGCCCACCTCGAGCACTGGGGCGTGTCCGCCGACCGGCTGCGCGAGCTGGACTGGCACGAGGCGACGAAGGTCGGCGGGCTCACCCTGACCGCCACCCCGGCCCGGCACTTCTGCGGCCGCGGTCTGCGCAACACCCAGCACACCCTGTGGGCCTCCTGGGTCGTCGCGGGCGACGAGCACCGGATCTACCACAGCGGTGACACCGGCTACTTCGAGGGCTTCCGGGAGATCGGCGCCGAGCACGGCCCGTTCGACGCGACCATGATCCAGATCGGGGCCTACTCGGACTTCTGGCCCGACATCCACATGACCCCCGAGGAGGGCATGCGTGCCCACCTGGACCTCCAGAGCGGTACCGGCGGAGTGATGCTGCCGATCCACTGGGGCACGTTCAACCTCGCCACCCACGCGTGGACCGACCCGGGGGAGGGCACCCTGGCCGCCGCGCGGGCCGCCGGGGCGCGGGCCGCCCTGCCCAAGCCCGGCGAGCCCTTCGAGCCCGCCGCCGAGACCGTCCCGGGCGAGCCGTGGTGGCGGGAGGTGGCACTCGCGCCGGCCGCCGGATGGCAGCCTCTGGTCGCGACGGTAACCAAGGCCAAAGCCGATACTGAGAGTGATGAAAGTCGGGGTGTCGTCGAAGGCGGCGACGCGCCGGAGGCTGTCCCGGCGGGCTGACGGGGGCCGGAGGCGTTCGACCGTGCGGGCCGGGGAGTGAAAAGCTCCCCGGCCCGCACAGTCGTTTCCGGACCATCTCCGACCAGGTCTGATCGCGTGCTTTCCGTGTTGTCCTCCGGGTGGCGCGGCCTTATCGGTCTGTCGTGCGAAGCCTCATACCAGAGCGGGACGCTCGCTGGGTGACTTTGTCAACTGCCCACCGCACCTGACACGTTGCCGACTACTGTGAGTGGCCGTCGGGCGACGCCGGGCCGAATTCTTCGGCTCTCCCGACCGACAGCCAGGCTCGACGGACCAGTACGAGGACACCGATGTCTCACCTCCGCGCACCCGCCACACGCGCCGACCGCCGTGAGGGCGGACGGCACGGGCGGCCGGTCGCCCGCCCCGCACCGGCGTCGGCCGAGACACACATACGGCCCCAGCTGCTGCGGCTCGCCGTGCTCCCGCCGACCGCGGTCGCCCTCAGCGCCTGCGCGGTCGTCCTGTTCACCGTGCGCTCCACCCACGTCCGGCCCGGCGTGACCCTGTGGGCGGTCCTCGCCGGTGCCGTCGCGGTGACCGGCGTCGGCATCGTCATCGCCGCCGTGGCCGCGGACCGCGCCGCCCGCTCGGTCAGCGACCGTGTCGCGGCCCTGCGCCGCGGCAGCGCGCGCGGCGAGGCCGAGCTGCGTGCCGTCATCGAGGCGCTGCGCCGCGGCGAGGTCCCGCCCCGGCGCACGTCGCGCGGCGGACCGCCCGGCGACGCCGACGACTTCGAGCTGCTCGCCGCCGACCTGGCCCGGGCCCACGAAGGGGCCGTCACCGCCGTCGTACAGGCCGCGCAGCTGTCCAGCCAGGCCGGCAGCGAACAGAAACTGGAGGTCTTCGTCAACCTCGCGCGGCGCCTTCAGTCCCTGGTGCACCGCGAGATCTCGATCCTCGACGAGCTGGAGAACGCGATCGAGGACCCCGATCTCCTCAAGGGCCTCTTCCACGTCGACCACCTCGCCACCCGCATCCGCCGGCACGCCGAGAACCTCGCCGTCCTCGGCGGGGCCGTCTCCCGGCGGCAGTGGAGCAACCCGGTCTCCATGACCGAGGTGCTGCGCTCCGCCATCGCCGAGGTCGAGCAGTACGCACGGGTCAAACTCGTCCCGCCCATCGACGGCGAACTGCGCGGCCACGCCGTCGCCGACGTCATCCACCTGCTCGCCGAACTCGTCGAGAACGCCACGGTGTTCTCCGCCCCGCACACCCAGGTGCTGTTGCGCGCGAACCTCGTCACCTCCGGACTCGCCGTCGAGGTCGAGGACCGCGGGCTCGGTATGCCCGTCGAGGAGCAGAGCAGGATGAACGCTTTGCTCGCCGACCCCGACCAGGTCAACGTCGGCCGTCTGCTCGCCGACGGCCGCATCGGCCTGTTCGTCGTCTCCCAGCTCGCCCGGCGGCACGGCATCCGGGTCCGTCTCCAGAGCAACATCTACGGCGGTGTCCAGGCCGTCCTCGTCGTGCCGCAGGCACTGCTGGGCTCCGCTCCGGGCGTCCCCGGGGCAGTGCCGCGCGGACCGGACACCGACGGCGGCGGCCTGCCCCTCGTGCCCGCCGCACCCCCCGCGGTGGCCGATCCGGTACGGCCGCCCCTGCCGCCCGCCCCGCAGTCCCACGCCGCCCGGACCCCCGATCCCGGACAGCCGCGCGGCCCGCGCCACACCGCGGACGTGGGCCGTCCGACGGGCTTCGCGCATCCGCAGGACGCGCCGGGCCCGGGCGGGCCCTCGGCGCCGTCCCCCGGACGGGACACCGACGGCGCCGGACGCTCGTTCGGCCCGGCGCGGGCGCAGGGCTCAGGCACGCGCCCCGGCCCCTCGGCCGGCTCGCCGGAGGCCTGGAACGTCCCGGGCACGGTCCAGAACCCCACCCCGGCTCCCGCCCCGACCCCGGCCCCGTCCCCGGCACGGGACACGTCCGGGTCCGGGGTGCCCGTGGTCGCCCCGCCCTCGCAGGGTCACCCGAGCGGCGCCGGCCCGGCCCACGCCGCCGCGCCGCCCCCGCACCCCGCCCCCGCCGAGCCGATGCCGCAGCGGCCGGGCGCCCCCGCGCCGCTGCCCGTCCGGGGCGCCCGAGCGGCACGGGCCAACCCGGCCGAGGCCGTGCCCGGCATCCGGCGCGCCGACCGGCCCGTCGTCGAGGAGCACGCCGGCATCGCGCCCACCCCGCGCGTCGGCGCGGTGCGCGGCACCATGGGCAAGCCCCAACTGCCCCGCCGCCGGGCCCAGGAGCACCTCGTGCCCCAGCTGCGCGGCGGCCCCGCCCCGCGCCAGGACTTCGAGCAGCCCGCCGGCCACGACCCCGGCCTGATGGCGGCCTTCCAGCGCGGCATCGGCCTGGCCGAGGCCCAGCAGAGCCTGGAGGCGGACGTCCCGGACCCGGTACCGCCGCGCCCGCCGGCCCCTCTCGAAGTCCTGCTCGACCCGGCCGCCCACCCGGCGTCGGACCACGGCCGGCGGCCCGGAAGCCACGGTGCCGTGGGCGACACCGCCCCGGTCGGGGGCCCGGAACAGGCCCGGCCGGCACCCCTCCCCGTCGCCGCCGACGTACGACCGCCGCACCCGTCCCGCATACCGCAGGCGCGCCCCACGCCCACCGCCGCGCCGCCCGAGGCGTACGGCGCGGGTGACGGGCCGGACCTGCCCGGTCCCGAACGATCCACCGCCCGGCACGACGGGAGCGCACCAGCCGGATGAGCACGGTCACCCCCACCCCCAGCGCTCCCGCAGACCTTCGTACCCCAAGGAGTCGATCCACCATGGCGAGCGATGCGCCGACCGGCCAGGTATCCGATCTCGACTGGCTGATGAGCGGCCTCGTGCAGCGCGTACCGCACACCACGAGCGCGGTGCTGCTCTCCTGCGACGGACTGGTGAAGTCGGTCCACGGCCTCGACCCGGACAGCGCCGACCACATGGCCGCCCTGGCCTCCGGCCTGTACTCCCTCGGCCGCAGCGCCGGCGTCCGGTTCGGCGACGGCGGGGACGTGCGGCAGGTCGTCGTCGAACTCGACTCGACGCTGCTGTTCGTCACCACCGCGGGCTCGGGCGCGTGTCTCGCGGTGCTCGCCGGCCGGGAGGCCGACGCGGCGGTGCTCGGTTACGAGATGTCGATGCTCGTCAAGAGCGTCCGGCCGTATCTCATGACCGCGCCCCGGCAGCACGCCGTCGAACCGTCGGTGATGGGGCCTTGAGCGTGGCGGCGGCCGGCGACGGGCCCTGGCTCGACGACGCGGCCGGGCGGCTGGTGCGCCCGTTCACGGTCAGCGGGGGCCGGACCAAGCCCAGCGTCGCCCTCGACCTGATGTCGCAGGTGATGGCCACCGGGGCGACCCCCCTCGGCTACCTCGGTCCCGAACACGCGACCGCGCTCCACCTGACCCGCGCGCCCGTGTCGGTGGCCGAGATCGCGGCCCATCTGAAGCTGCCGGCAGCGGTCACCAAGGTGCTGCTCTCCGATCTCCTCGACTGCGGGGCGCTGACCACCAAGCCCCCCGAGTACCACCACATCCCCACCGACCGGGCCCTTCTGGAGGCAGTGCTCGATGGACTACGACGACAGCTCTGAGTACGACGCGTACGACGAGCACCGCGAGTACGGCGCCCGCGACGGCGGCGGCTCCGACCCCTTTCCCACGGCGCTGAAGATCCTGGTCGCGGGCGGTTTCGGGGTCGGCAAGACGACCTTCGTCGGCGCCGTGAGCGAGATCGCGCCGCTCAGCACCGAGGAACTGCTCACCACGGTCAGTGCCGCCACCGACAACCTCGACGGCATCGAGAACAAGGTCGAGACGACCGTCGCCATGGACTTCGGCCGCATCACCCTCGACCCGAGCCACGTCCTCTACCTGTTCGGCACACCCGGCCAGGAGAGGTTCTGGTTCATGTGGGACGAACTGTCCGAGGGCGCCCTCGGAGCGGTCATCCTCGCCGACACCCGCCGCCTCGAGGAGTGCTTCGCGGCCGTCGACTTCTTCGAGGAACGCGGACTCGCCTTCATCATCGCCGTCAACGAGTTCGACGGCTCCCACCGCTACAACCCCGAGGAGGTGCGCGCCGCCATCGACCTCGCCCCGGACGTCCCCGTCGTGCGCTGCGACGCCCGTATCTCCGCGTCCGGGGTCCAGACCCTGCTCACCCTCGTCAAACACCTCATCGCCCACGCACCGGCCGCACCCCAGCCGAGCCGCGGCGCCCACATGTGATCCCCGCACCCGACGCCCCGGAGCCGCATATGACGTACGTCCACAGCGACGGAACCCGGCCATGAGCTACGACCCGCCGCGCCCGGCCGGTCGTCTGTTGCTCACCCCGGAGGACAGGGAAGCCCCCGCCCGTGCCCGCAGGCTGCGCAGACTCGGCCTCGGGGCACAGCCGGAGCCCGCTCTGGACGCCTTCGCGGACCGCCTGGCCGAGGTGGCCGGTGCGCCGTACGCCATGGTCAACTTCCTCGACGAGGAACGGCAGTTCTTCGCCGGGCTGCACACCCCGCAGGGCGGCCGGGCCGCGCGCGGCGGCAAACCCGAGGTGGGCCGCCGACTGCCCCGCGACTACGGCTACTGCCCGCACGTCGTCGCGCGGCGCAAGGCGCTGGTGCTCGAGGACGTGGGCGACTACCCGCGCTTCGCGGGCAACCCGGTCGTCGACGAGTACGGCATCCGCTCCTACCTCGGCGCCCCGCTCATCGACACGAGCGGCATGGTGCTGGGCACGGTGTGCGTCGCCGATCTCACGCCCCGGCCCTGGGGGAAGGCCGGCCTGGCGACGATCAAGTCGACGGCCGCCGAACTCGCCGGACACCTTCAGCGGCGGGAGACCGACGGGTTCCCGGAGCCGTGAGGTACGCGGGTCAGGGGGCCCGCCAGATGTTGTCGAAGGCCGCGTCCTCGATGGACCGACGCTGTCGTACGGCCTCGAGTTCCGCCACCGCGTCGCCGACCGCTGCCAGGACCGTCACGACCGTGTCGCCGGGGAGGTCCGGGAAGCCGTCGGCGGGCTCCTCGCGCAGACCCACGGCGGCGCCCAGCGCGGCGAGGACCGGCTCGTCCGCCGCCCAGCGCCCGGTGGCGTGGCGACGCGCCGGTGAGTCGAGCGGCTCCGTCCCCGCCGACCGGAACGGGAGCCGGCCGTGACGCGCCCGGCCGGTCAGCCCGTCCGCCTCGAACCGGGCGGAATAGGCCGCGGCCAGGCCGCTGCCGCGCCGCCACAGCCAGTCCTCGACCGACTCGTACGGCGCCGCCCGTACGAGTGACGCCGCGGCCTCGGCCAGGAGGCGGTCGTCCGGTGCCGGCGCCGTGCCGGGCACGAGGAGGTCGCCGTCGAGGGTCACCGCTCCGGTCCCGACGAGATCGATCACCTCGGCGCCCGCGAGGGCCAGGGACAGTTCGCCCTGCCCTGCGGGGCGTACGGGCGCCACGTCCATCGCGACGAGCAACAGGTCCCGTGCTGTGGTCATCGAGGGCTCCATGTCAGTCGGCCGGCCTGGTGAGGGTTGCGGTCCAGGGTGGCACGCCCCACCGTGGTGTGCGGGAAGCCGGTCCGGGCGAGCGGGCCACCCGTGTGAAGCGGAGCTGTGGCGGCGCTTAAGAAAAGCTCGATGGACCGGGCCGGTGAAGTGCGGCAGATTGCTGGGCGAATCCACATGTCTTCCCGGATGCGGGGCCCTTCGGGCTGCTCGCGCCCGGGCCCTCACCACAGGAGCCGTAGCGTGAAGGCGCTGGTCAAGGAGAAGGCGGAGCCCGGACTGTGGCTCGCGGACGTCCCCGAGCCGGCCGTCGGGCCCGGCGACGTGCTGATCAGGGTGCTGCGCACCGGTATCTGCGGCACGGATCTGCACATCCGGTCCTGGGACGGCTGGGCGCAGGCGACGATCAGCACCCCGCTCGTGCTCGGGCACGAGTTCGTCGGCGAGGTGGTCGGCACCGGCCGCGATGTCGCCGACATCCAGGTGGGGGACCGGGTCAGCGGTGAGGGGCACCTCGTCTGCGGCAAGTGCCGCAACTGTCTGGCCGGGCGCCGCCATCTGTGCCGGGCGACCGTCGGGCTCGGCGTCGGCCGTGACGGCGCCTTCGCGGAGTACGTCGCCCTGCCCGCGTCCAACGTGTGGGTGCACCGGGTCCCGGTGGACCTCGACGTGGCGGCGATCTTCGACCCGTTCGGCAACGCCGTGCACACCGCGCTGTCCTTCCCGCTCGTCGGCGAGGACGTGCTGATCACCGGCGCCGGGCCGATCGGCCTGATGGCCGCCGCCGTCGCCCGGCACGCGGGTGCCCGCAACGTCGTCGTCACCGACGTCAGCGAGGAGCGGCTGGAGCTGGCCCGCAAGATCGGTGCGAGCCTCGCGCTCAACGTGTCGCAGGAGTCCATCGCCGACGGGCAGCGTGAGCTGGGGCTGCGTGAGGGCTTCGACATCGGTCTGGAGATGTCCGGCCGGCCCGCGGCGCTGCGCGACATGATCGCCAACATGACGCACGGCGGCCGGATCGCCATGCTGGGGCTGCCCGCCGAGGAGTTCCCGGTCGACTGGGCCCGGATCGTCACCTCGATGATCACGATCAAGGGCATCTACGGCCGAGAGATGTTCGAGACCTGGTACGCGATGTCGGTGCTGCTGGAGGGCGGCCTCGACCTCGCCCCCGTGATCACCGGCAGGTACGGCTACCGCGACTTCGAGGCGGCCTTCGCCGACGCCGCGAGCGGCCGCGGCGGCAAGGTCATCCTCGACTGGACCGCGTGAGCCACCTGCGTTTCCCGCTTTCCTGCGTTTCCCGCGTTCCTGCTTCCTGCGCTTTTTAGGAGCTTCCTGATGTTCGACTCCGTGCGCGACGACGTGCGCGCCACCCTCGACGAGATCCGCGCCGCCGGTCTGCACAAGCCGGAGCGGGTCATCGGCAGCCCGCAGTCGGCGACGGTCGCCGTCACCGCGGGCGGCCGGCCCGGCGAGGTCCTCAACTTCTGCGCCAACAACTACCTCGGCCTCGCCGACCACCCCGAGGTCGTCGCCGCCGCCCACGCGGCCCTCGACCGCTGGGGCTACGGCATGGCGTCGGTGCGCTTCATCTGCGGTACGCAGGAGGTGCACAAGGAGCTGGAGGCCCGTCTTTCGGCCTTCCTCGGCCAGGAGGACACGATCCTGTACTCCTCCTGCTTCGACGCCAACGGAGGGGTCTTCGAGACGCTCCTCGGGCCCGAGGACGCGGTGATCTCGGACGCGCTCAACCACGCCTCGATCATCGACGGCATCCGGCTGTCCAAGGCCCGCCGGTTCCGCTACGCCAACCGTGATCTGGCCGACCTGGAGCGGCAGTTGAAGGATGCCTCCGACGCGCGGCGCCGGCTGGTCGTCACCGACGGCGTCTTCTCCATGGACGGCTACGTGGCGCCCCTCGCCGAGATCTGCGACCTCGCCGAGCGCTACGACGCCATGGTCATGGTCGACGACTCGCACGCGGTCGGCTTCGTCGGTCCCGGCGGTCGCGGCACGCCCGAGCTGCACGGCGTGATGGACCGCGTCGACATCATCACCGGCACCCTCGGCAAGGCGCTGGGCGGCGCGTCCGGCGGTTATGTGGCCGCCCGGGCGGAGATCGTCGCGCTGCTGCGCCAGCGCTCCCGCCCGTACCTCTTCTCCAACACCCTCGCCCCGGTCATCGCCGCCGCCTCGCTGAAGGTCCTCGACCTGCTGGAGTCGGCCGACGACCTGCGGGTGCGGCTCGCCGAGAACACCGCGCTGTTCCGCCGCCGGATGACCGACGAGGGCTTCGACATCCTGCCCGGCGACCACGCCATCGCGCCCGTGATGATCGGCGACGCGGCGAAGGCGGGCCGGATGGCCGAACTGCTCCTGGAGCGCGGGGTGTACGTGATCGGCTTCTCCTACCCGGTGGTCCCGCAGGACCGGGCCCGCATCCGGGTCCAGCTGTCCGCCGCGCACTCCACGGACGACGTCAACCGCGCCGTCGACGCCTTCGTCGCGGCGCGGTCGGAACTGCAAGCGTCCGAGCCGCAGGCGGTCTGAACACAGCGGGGCCGGGGCCGACGGCGGTCCCGGCCCGTGGCTGATCGGGCCGGGAGGCGGTCTGAGGGGCTCGGACATATTGCGATAATCGATCCATGATCGAAGCGCGGCGGCTCCACATCCTTCGTGCGGTGGCCGACCACCGCACGGTGACCGCGGCTGCCGCCGCGCTGTATCTCACCCCGTCCGCCGTCTCCCAGCAGCTGACTGCCCTGGAGCAGGAGACCGGCCATCGGCTGGTCGAGCGGAGTGCCAAGGGCGTACGGCTCACCCCGGCAGGCGAGATCCTGCTCACCCACACCAACGCCGTCCTGGCCCAGCTGGAGCGGGCCGAGGCGGAGCTGGCCGCCTACAGCTCCGGAGCGGCCGGCACGGTCACGGTCGCCGCCTTCGCGACGGGGATCGCCCTGGTCGTGGCGCCCGCGGTGGCCCGGCTGGCCGGTACCGCCCCGGGGATCCGGATCCGCGTCCAGGACGCCGAGGGCGACGCCAGTCTGCCGATGGTGCTCGACCGGCAGGTCGATGTCGCGGTCGCCGTCGAGTACCGCGGGGCCCCGGCCGCCGACGATCCGAGACTGGCGCACGTCCCGCTCTACGCCGAGCCCTTCGACGCGGTCGTCCCGGTCAGTCACCGTCTCGCCGACGCCCCCGAGGTTCCACTCGCCGAACTGGCCAAGGACCCGTGGATCGGTCCCTACCCGGGCAACCCCTGCCATGACGTGGTCGTCCTGGCCTGCGAGAACGCCGGATTCCAGCCCCGTCTGGAGCACTCCTCGGACGACTTCCGCGCGGTCGTCGCCCTGGCCTCGGCCGACGCGGGCGTCGCGCTCGTCCCGCGTTCGGCGCTGCGCGGCATGGACCTCACAGGGGTGGTCGTACGGCCGGTCGACGGGGTGGCGCCGACCCGGCGGGTCTTCGCGGCCGTCCGCCGGGGAGCGGAGGGGCATCCGCTGATCCGGCCGGTGCTGGAGGCGCTGGGCGAAGCCGCACGCGTGTGAGCCTTGTGAGCTTTCCGTAACCTCACCGTCCCATATCAGGGATAGCATCCCGGATATGGGACACGAGACAGGCGGAGCGGAGAGGGTCGGGGTGCCGGACCCCGTCGATGTGCGGATCGCCGGGCGGCTGGCCGAGTTGCGGGCCGAACGCGGTTGGTCGCTGGGGGAGTTGGCGGAACGCAGCGGGGTGAGCCGGTCGACCCTGTCGCGGGCCGAGCGGGCGGAGACCAGTCCGACCGCCGCGCTGCTGAACCGGCTGTGCCATGTCTACGGGCGGACCATGTCCCGGCTGCTCAGCGAGGTGGAGGCGGAGCCCGCGCCGCTGGTGCGCGCCGACGAGCAGTCCGTCTGGGAGGACCGGGCCTCCGGGTTCGTCCGGCGCTCCGTGTCGCCGCCGCACCCCGCGCTGCGCGGCGAACTGGTCGAGGGCCGGCTCGCCGTGGGCGCCGACATCGCCTACGACCGGCCGCCCGTGGCGGGCCTGGAACAGCACATCTGGGTGCTGGAGGGCGCCCTGGAAGTGACGGCCGAGGACACCGGGCATCAGCTCGGCGTCGGGGACTGCCTGCGCCTGCGGGTGTGGGGCCCGACCCGGTTCCGGTGCACGGGCGACGAGGACGTGCGGTACGTGCTGGCGGTGGTGCTGCCATGACCGTGACCCGGCTCGACGCCCCCCGACTGCGCGCCCGCGCGGCGGAGTTGGCCGACCTGCTGGTCGACGCGGTGGACGACGGCGCCTCGCTCGGCTTCCTCGCCCCGCTCGACCGGACGGCGGCCGAGGGCTGGTGGAAGGACCGGGCGGAGGGTGTCGCCGCCGGGCAGCTCGCGGTCTGGGCGGCGCAGGACGGGGACCGTGTCGTCGGCACCGTCGGCCTGGCCTTCCCCGACAAGCCCAACAGCCGCCACCGCGCCGAACTCGTCAAGCTGATGGTCCACCGGGACGCCCGCGGGAAGGGCCTCGGCCGCACCCTGCTGACCGCCGCCGAGGAGAGCGCCGCCGCGGCCGGTGTCACCCTGCTGCACCTGGACACCGAGACCGACAGCCCCGCCGAGCACCTGTACCGCATCGCCGGGTGGACCAGGGCCGGAGTGATCCCGGACTACGCGGCGAGCCCGGCCGGGGTCCTGCGCCCGACCACCCTGTACTACAAGAATGTCGGCGTCGGGTGACTGTCAGTGGCAGCGGCTACCGTGCGGAGCATGCCGGACGCCGAAGACGTACGCCGTATCGCCCTGTCCCTGCCGGACACCACGGAGAAGATCTCCTGGAACATGCCCACCTTCCGGGTCGCGGGGAAGATGTTCGCCACGCTGCCCGAGGAGGAGACCTCCCTCGCCGTGCGCTGCCCCAAGGAGGAGCGCGACGAACTGGTGCTCGCCGAGCCGGGGAAGTTCTGGATCGCCGACCACGAGGCACAGTTCGCCTGGGTGAGGGCCCGCCTCGCCGCCCTGGAGGACGAGGACGAGCTGCGGGACATCCTTGCCGACTCCTGGCGCCAGGCGGCCTCGCCGCGCCTGCTCGACGCGTACCCGGAGCTGGGGGCGGCCCCGGGGGGCTGACGGTGCCCGGCGGCCGGGCGCGGGAAACGGGTGCGCGACCATAGACCCGAGTGCGGTATGGTTTCCATGCGTGTTCGGCCAGGGGAAACCCCAGGTCAGGCGGGCAACGGGACGTGGCGCAGCTTGGTAGCGCACTTGACTGGGGGTCAAGGGGTCGCAGGTTCAAATCCTGTCGTCCCGACCAGCTTCATCGCAGGTCGGAAGGTCGTTTCCACGAAAGGGTGGAAGCGGCCTTCGTTGTTTTCCACGCGGTCGGCCCGGACAGACGCGGCGCAACGCGGTGACGTGTCCGCGCCGTCCCGTGCTGTGAGTCGGCCGGACCGGCTGTGGATTCCCCCAACCCCGAGTGACGACCCCCGGCCCCGCTGCCAGGATGAGGCGCCATGACCGCAGGGCACGGCAAGGCCGACAAGCATGACAAGCACCTCGGACTCCACGACTTCGCCAAGGCCGAGAGGCACCGCACACCGCACGGCGCGGCACGCGCGAAGCGGGCCGGCAAGGCGGCACCCGCCGACGAGTCGACGACCGCGCTGGCGCTGGCCGCGCGGGGCGGTGACGCGGCGGCCGTCGAGGGGTTCGTACGCGCCCTGCACCACGACGTCCTGCGGTACGTGGCCCATCTGAGCGCCGACCCGCAGGCGGCGGACGATCTGGCGCAGGACACGTTCCTGCGGGCCCTGAGCGGCCTGCACCGGTTCGAGGGGCGTTCCTCGGCGCGGGCGTGGCTGCTGTCCATCGCGCGCCGGGCGGTGATGGACAGCTTCCGGTCCGCCGCGGCCCGGCCGCGCCTGTCGGACCGGACCGACTGGCAGACGGCCGTCGAACTGGCCCAGCCACGCGGACTGCCCGGCTTCGACGACGGTGTCGTCCTGCTGGATCTGCTGGCCGCGCTGCCGGAGGACCGGCGGGAGGCGTTCGTGCTGACCCAGTTGCTGGGGCTGCCCTACGCGGAGGCGGCCGAGGTGAGCGGCTGCCCGGTCGGCACCGTCCGCTCCCGGGTGGCCCGCGCCCGCGCCACACTGGCCGGCCTGCTCACCGAGACGAGCGATCCTGCGGTCGCCGCAGCCCCCGCAGCTCGTCGACCTTCGTCAGCCGGGCCACACCGAGATAGACCAGGACGAGGGTGAGGGAGCCGGCCGCGAGGGCGGCCGCGGTCGACACGGTGCCGCCGCCCAGCGCGCTCGCGCACACGGCGTCGGCCGCCCACCCCGCGACGGCGGCGAGGCCCGCCGCCACCAGCAGCTTGGTGTACGTGCGCCGCAGCGCGCCGTCGTCCAGACGCCCGCCGGTCCGGCCGCGCAGCCGGCGCGCGGTGAGGGCCAGCCCCGCAAGGTAGGACAGCGTGTAGGCCCCCGCCATGCCGGTCACCGCCCAGCGGTCGGGCAGCAGCAGGTGGCAGGCGGTGGCCAGGGCGATGTTCACCGCCGCGATCCAGAGCGCCATGAGGAACGGCGTGCGGGTGTCCTCGAAGGCGTAGAAGCCGCGCAGGAGGAGGTACTGCGCGGAGAACGGGATCAGGCCGAGTCCGAACGCCTGGAGCATGTGGCCGAGCGGCTGCGCGGAGGCCGTGTCGGCCGCGCCGTGCGCGAACAGCAGGGTGGCGATCCGCGGACCGAGGGCCAGGAACAGGAACGCGGCCGGGACGACGACGACCCCGCTCACCCGCAGCCCGCGCGACAGATCGGCGCGCACGTCCGCGAGCCGCCCCTGGGCGACGGCGCGGCTCATGCGCGGCAGCAGCGCGGTCACCAGGGAGACGGTGACCACCGACTGCGGCAGCATCCAGATGGTCTGCGCGTAGGTGTACGCCGTGTAGCCCGCGCCGGCGTCCGGCAGCCTCTGGTCCACCGTGGTGGCGTAGTTGGTCACCACGGTCAGCGAGACGAGGTTCGTCAGGACGAGCAGCAGGGTCCACTTGGCGGCGTGCACACCGGAACCCAGGCCGGAGCCGCGCCAGTCGAACCGCGGGCGGAAGCGGAACCCGGCGGCCCGCGCGAACGGGACCAGCGCGAGGGCCTGCACCGCGATGCCGACGGTCGTCCCGACGCCCAGCAGTCGGACCTGGGCGTCGGTGACGTCGGCGACCTCCGTCGGCACGGTCATCAGCCCGAGGTAGGCGCCGAACATGCCCAGCAGCACGACGTTGTTGAGGACCGGCGTCCACATCATCGCGCCGAACCGCTCGCGGGCGTTGAGCACCTGTCCGTAGATGTTGAACAGGCCGTAGAAGAAGATCTGCGGGAGCAGGAACCGGGCGAAGACCACGGTGAGCCGGTACGCCGCGTGGTTGTCCGGGGTGTCGCGCATGTACAGCGAGACGATCTGCGGGGCCGCCCACACCGCCACTGCCGTCCCCACGGCGAGGACCGACACGACCAGGGTGACGAGCCGCTGCTCGTAGGCCCGCCCGCCGTCCGGGTGGGTCGCCCTCGCCCGCACCAGCTGCGGCACCAGCACGGCGTTCAGCGCGCCGCCGATCAACAGGGTGTAGAGGCTGGTCGGCACGGTGTTCGCGGTGTTGTACGTACTGGCCAGCAGGCCGGTGCCCAGGGCGGCGGCCTGCAGGACCTGGCGGATCAGCCCGGTCGCCCGGGACGCGATCGTGCCGAGGGCCATCAGCACCGACGAGCGCGCCGCCCCGCCCTTGCCGACCTCGTGTTGCTCGGACTGCCGCTGTGTTGTCGCCCCCATCGGGCCAACCTACGTCAGAAGGCTCCGGGAGCCCCAACCTCCTTGCTCGTAGCGGTGGTTGGCGCCTCAGGGGGTCACCTGCGGCTGCGCACCCGCTCGCCGCGCGGCGGGCTGATGAACTGGAGCTCCAGCGTGAGGGGCGGCGCCGCGATCCCCGGGCCGCCCGCCGCCGCCCAGGTCAGGATCTCCTCCGTGCAGTCGTCGTCCATGGCGAAGCCGACCCAGGTGGCCCGGCCGCCGGCCCGGCGTCCGTCGGCCGAGGGCTGGACGACGATCACGTTGGCCTGGTCGCAGGGGCCCAGGCAGTCGGTCGTGCGGACCTCGAAGGCGCCGGCGGAGTCGGCGGCGGCCGCCCGCAGCCGCTCCAGCTGCCAGGCGTGGTCGTAGCCGGGGTGTTTGCCGCCGTCGCCGCAGCAGCAGCCCCTGCACACCACGAGGGTGCAGGGACGACTGCGGGCGGCGCCCACCAGGGCGCGACGGCCGGCCGGCGCGGGGATCACGCTCAGGAGGCCGAGAGGCCGACGTGGGCCAGGGCCTGCCGCAGCAGGAACCCGTGCCCGCCCGGCATCTCGCTCTGCACCGCGAGCGAGGCGGCCTCCTGCGGGCTGAACCACACCAGGTCCAGCGCGTCCTGGCGGGGACGGCAGTCGCCGGTCACCGGCACGATGTAGGCCAGCGACACCGCGTGCTGACGGGGGTCGTGGTACGGCGTGACGCCCTGCGTGGGGAAGTACTCGGCCACCGTGAACGGCTGGAGCGAGGTCGGTACCCGGGGCAGCGCCACCGGACCGAGGTCCTTCTCCAGGTGGCGCAACAGGGCGTCGCGGACGCGCTCGTGGTGCAGGACCCGGCCGGATACCAGGGTGCGGCTGACCGTGCCCTCCGGTCCCATCCGCAGCAGCAGGCCGACGCTGGTGACTTCGCCGCTGTCGTCGACGCGCACGGGCACGGCCTCGACGTACAGGATCGGCATACGGGCGCGTGCCATCTCGAGCTCGTCGGAGCTCAGCCAACCCGGCGTGGTTTCGGTCAAGTCAGACATTGCTTGATCATACTTTCAGTGTCCGTCGGGAAGCCGGTAGGCCCGGCGGGCGTTGTCGGCTCCGGCCCAGCGTGCCAGGCGAAGCGCGTCGGGCAGGCCCAGTTCGTCGGCGTCCACCCGGTCCTGGAGCAGATCCCCCAGTCCCCTGCGGAAGGCCAGCGCGCCGAGCCCGTAGAACTCCGCCACACCATAGGCGTCCGAGCTGTACAGCAGTTTGCGGAACGGTGTGATCTCCAGCGCCTCCTCCAGGACCGCCCGCGCTCGTGGGGGACCCACATGATGCAGGGTGAGCCCCACATCCAGGTAGACCTGCTCGAACACCGCGGCCAGATAGGCGGCCTGGCGCTGGTAGGGCCAGCAGTGCAGCAGCAGGACCGGGATGGTGCCCGCCGTCAGGTGCAGCCAGTCCGTGAGACGGCTCGGGTCCACCCGGTGCAGCCGGATGTCGTTGTCGCCGAAGCCGGTGTGCAGTTGGAGGGGGAGCCCCAGGTCGACGGCCGTCCACAGCAGGTGCCGGACCAGCACCGGGTCCGCCAGCCGTCCGCCGCCCGCCAGCCAGCGCCGGGCGGCCCGGGTGACCTCGGCGTCCGGGGGCCGGGCCGGGTCGAGGTCGAAGCCGGTCCGGTAGGCGGCCACCGACTTGACCGCCACCACCCCGGGCCGCCGCACCGCGTCCAGGGCGGCCGCGCGGAACGCGTCGGCGTACCCGTCGGCCTCGACACCCCGGGTGGCCACGGCCTCCGCGACGGATTCCAGCCGGACGACCTCGTGGGCGACCGCCGGACCGCCGGCCGCGGCCGCCGCGGCCAGCTCGGCGGGCGTGGTGATGCGGTGCGGGGCGAACCCGGTGTCGACGCAGAACACGCGGGTCCGGGCGGCGGCGAGGAACCGCCGGTTCACCTCCCGCGGACCCAGTTCGGCGCGCCGGGCCAGGTAGACGTCGGCCGGGGCGTGCCGCTCCAGGTCGAGCAGCGGCGCGCAGTGGCGGCGTACGGCCACCCCGGCGGGTGTGTCGAAGGCCGAGTGGCCGGGCCACCGGTCGCCCTCGGTGAGCAACGCCTCGAAGCCAGGCCGGTCCAGGGGGTCGGTGACGACGCCGTGGCAGTGGTGGTCCACCAGCTCCAGCTCGGCGAGGGCCTCGTGGACCGGTCCGCCGGTCATGTCAGTACTTCCAGCGGTAGGCCGCGGCCACCCGCTCGTCGTCGAGCCCGTCGACGGCGTCGATCTCGCCCTGCCGTACGGCGCTCACGGCGTCGGCGAGGACCGGGCCGAGCGCGGTCCGCAGGACCTCGTCCCCGCGGAACTCGGCGAGCGCCTCGGCGAGCGAGGTCGGCAGCCGGCGCACGCCCCGGGCGGCGGCTTCCCCGGCGTCGAGCCGGGCCGGGTCCCCGTCGCTCTCCTCGGGCAGGACGGCACCCGACGCGAGCCCGGCCAGCCCGGCGGCGATCAGGCAGCCGAGGGCGAGGTACGGGTTGGCGGCCAGGTCGACCGGCTTGACCTCCAGATTCGCCTGTTCCGCGCGGCGGCCCGCCGTACCGCGCACCAGACGCAGCGCGCACTCGCGGGTCTCCAGGCCCCAGGCGGTGAACACCCCGGCCCACTGGGACGGTTTGAGGCGCAGATGGCTCGCCGGGCTGGGCGCGGTCACCGCCGTGAGGGCCGGGAGCCGGGCCAGCACCCCGGCCGCGAACGCCTCCGCGTCGGCCGTCATGCCGTGCCGCCGCACTCCGCCCGCGTGCAGGTTCGTGCCGTCCCGCCAGGCGGAGAGATGGACGTGCCCGCCGTTGCCGACGCCCTCCGCCACGACGGCGGGGGAGAAGGACACCCGCAGGCCGTGGCGCCGGGCCAGCGCGCGGATCGTCTGGCGGACGAGGACGCTGCGGTCGGCCGCCGCCACCGGGTCGAGCGCGCCCACCGAGATCTCGAACTGGCCGGGCGCGTACTCCGGATGGATCTGGTCGACGTCCACGCCCTGCGCCGCGCAGGCGGCCAGCAGCTCGACGGTGTACTCGCTCAGCTCGATCTGCCGGGTCGCGCCGTACGCCGGTCCCGTGGCCGCCGGGACGAACTCGCCCGCGGGCGCCGAGTCCAGGCCGACCGCCCACTCGATCTCGATGGCCGTCTTGAAGGCGAGCCCGTGCTCGCGGGCCGCCCGTGCGACGACACGGCGCAGAAAGGTGCGGGAGCAGCCGGGGTGCCGTTCCCCGTCCTGGGTGACGCGGTCGACCGGCGCCCAGGCCCAGCCGGGCTGCCCGGCCAGGGCCACGAGCCGGTCGAGGTCCGGGTACAGACGCAGATCACCGTCCGGGGAGCCCAGCACATCGGTCGCGACGATGTGGTCGTTCGCCAGGAACGTGTCGAACACCGGAGACATCCCGACGCCCCAGGCCGCCGCCGAGGCCAGCCCGGCCGTGGGGATCGTCTTCACCCGGCCGATGCCCGCCGTGTCGACATAGGCCAGGACGATCCCGTGCACGCCTCTCGCCGACAGCTCGCCGGCGAGCGCGCCGGCCCGCTCGACCTCTCCGGGACGCCCGCCGGGGACGGGATCGGCAAGGGTGGTCATACGTCCTCCACGGTCGCTGCGTCCGTTGCGTGCCGTACGTCCGTCAGGGTTTCACGGCCACCGCGCCGTACTGCGGCACCACCGCGAGGGAGTCGGCCTCGCCGCGCCAGCGCGAGCAGGACACCAGGCCCGGCTCCAGCACGTCCAGGCCCTCGAAGAACGCGGCGATCTCCTTGCCGCCGCGCGCGGTGATCGGCGGGGTGGCGTTCTCGTTCCAGAACTTCATCGCCGGGATCTGGCCCTCACCGCCCACCTCGCTGTCGTGGGTGGGGTGCGTCAGCACCAGGAAGCTGCCGGACGGGACGTCGGCCATCACCTTGCGGACGATGTCCCGGGCCGCGTCGAGGTCCAGGACGAAGTTCAGGATGCCCAGCATCATCACCGCGACCGGGCGGGTGAAGTCCAGGGTGCCCGCCGCGCGTTCGAGGATCTGGGCCGGGTCGTGCACATCGGCGTCGATGTAGTCGGTGACGCCCTCGGTGGTGCCGGTCAGCAGCGTACGGGCGTGCGCCAGCACGATCGGGTCGTTGTCGACGTACACGATCCGCGACTCGGGCGCGACGCGCTGCGCGATCTCGTGGGTGTTGTCGGCCGTCGGCAGCCCGGTGCCGATGTCGAGGAACTGCCGCACCCCGCGCTCCTCGGCGAGGAACCGCACCGCCTGCCCGAGGAACCAGCGGTCCGCGCGCGCGATCTCCCGGATGAGCGGGAACATCCCGGCGACATGCTCGCCGACCCGCTGGTCGACCTCGTAGTTGTCCTTGCCGCCGATCCAGTAGTTCCACACCCGCGCGTTGTGCGCGACGCTGGTGTCCAGCCTTGCCGACCCGCTCACCCGAGAGCCCCTTCTCACGTCCTGCCCGTGTCACGGGCCTGCGTCCGCCATTGTGCCGCCGGATGATCACCGTTGTCCCCGGTAGGGTGAAATCCGGTGATCCCGTACAGGAAGCAGGCCATGCCCTACTCGCACGCCCCCCGCCCGACCGCCTCCGCGTCCCCGGCGGGTCCCGTCGACATCCGGCTGGTCGTCACCGATATGGACGGCACCCTGCTCGACGACGACAAGAAGGTGCCCGAGGGCCTGTGGGAGACGCTGGCGCGGCTGCGGGAGCGCGGGGTGCTGTTCAGCCCGGCGAGCGGGCGCCAGTACGCCACTCTGGCCGCGGAGTTCGCCGAGGTCGCCGAGGGCATGGTGTTCATAGCGGAGAACGGCACCTACGTGGTTCGCGACGGGGAGGAGCTGAGCTCCGATCCGCTGGCCCCGGGAGTGGTCGCGCGGGTCATGGAGGCCGTGCGCGGTCTCACGTCCGAAGGCGTCGACGTGGGCGCCGTCGTCTGCGGGAAGCGGTCCGCCTACGTCGAGCGGGCCGACGAGGCGTTCCTCGCCGAGGTGGGCCGGTACTACGTGCGGCACCGGGTCGTCGAGGACGTCACCGCCGTCGACGACGACATCATCAAGGTCGCTCTCTTCGACTTCGGGTCCGCCGAGCGGACCACCGCACCGGCTCTCGCGCCCTTCGCGGGCACCCACCAGGTCGTCGTCTCCGGCGAGCACTGGGTCGACGTCATGAACCGCACCGCCAACAAGGGCGCCGCGCTGCGCGCGCTCCAGCGCGAGCTGGGCATCACACCCGCGCAGACCATGGTGTTCGGCGACTATCTCAACGACCTGGAGATGCTGGACGCCGCCGACTGGTCGTTCGCCATGGCCAACGCCCACCCGGAGGTCGTCCGCCGGGCCCGCCACCTCGCGCCCTCCAACAACGACAACGGGGTGCTGCGCACCGTCACCCGCCTGCTGGACCTCTGACTTCCCGGACGGCACGCCGCGAGCCCTGCCCTGCGGGCAGACGGCGCTGCTTTGCGGACACGCCCTAGGCTGCGCGGTATGACCGAACCGGCCGTTGTCGCCCGCCTGACCCGCGAGATCACCTCGGGACTCGAACCCGGCCGACTGGCTGTGTTCTACCAGGATCTGCACCGCCATCCCGAGCTGTCCTTCCAGGAACACCGCACCGCCGGGAAGCTGGCCCAGCGGCTGCGCGAGGCCGGGTACGAGGTGACGGAGGGGGTGGCCCGCACCGGTGTCGTCGGGGTGCTCGCGAACGGTGACGGGCCGGTGGTGTGGCTGCGGGGAGACATGGACGCGCTGCCCGTGCGGGAGGCGACCGGGCTGCCGTACGCCTCGACCGTCGACGGCCTGATGCACGCCTGCGGCCACGACCTGCACGTCACCTGGCTGGTGGCCGCCGCCGAGGCGCTCGCCGCCGCCCGCGGGACGTGGTCCGGGACGCTCGTCGTGGTCGGGCAGCCCGCGGAGGAGGCCGGGGGCGGCGCCCGGGCGATGGTGGCCGAGGGGATCCACGCCCGCTTCCCGCGCCCGGACGTGCTGTTCGGCCAGCACGTGGCGCCGGGACTGGCCGGGTTCTACCCGCACACCCCGGGCCTGACGCTGTCGGCCTCGGACGACGTCGACGTCGTCGTGCACGGTGTCGGCGGGCACGGTTCGCGGCCCGAGTCGACGGTCGACCCGGTCGTGACGGCCGCGTACATCGTCACCAGGCTCCAGACCGTGGTCGCGCGCGAGGTGGCGGCGAGCGAGTCGGTGGTACTGACGGTGGGGAGCTTCCACGCCGGTACGAATGCCAACATCATCCCCGCCGAGGCCCGGCTCGCGCTGAACGTGCGCACCCAGGACACCCGGGCGCGCGAGCGGGTCCTCGCCGCGATCCGGCGGGTCGTCGAGGGGGAGTGCGCCGCCGCGGGGTGCCCGGTCCCGCCCGAGGTCACGGTCCACGCCGGCTGCCCGAACACCGTCAACGACGCGGCCCTGGACGGCGAGATCGCCGCCGTGCACCGCGAACTCTTCGGCGAGCACACGGTGTTCGACTTCGGGCAGGCGCTGGGCAGTGAGGACTTCTCGCTGCTCGCCCCGGCGGGCGTGCCCTACGACTACTGGTACGTGAGCTCCACCCCGGCGCCCGTGTGGGAGGCGGCGCCGGGGGAGGAGCTGCGGGAGAAGTTCGCGGGCGTGCCGGGAAACCACAGCCCGTTGTTCGCGCCGGACCTGTCCGTGCTGGTGCCGGGAGTGCGCACGCTGGTGTCCGCGGCGCTCTCCCGGCTCACCGGCTGAGGCGCGGGCGGCCCGCGCGGGGCATCAGGGCCTGAGCGGATCGTGGCCGATCGTCATCAGACGGTGGCGTGCGCGGGTGTCCTCGGCCCCGGGCTCGTCCTCCAGGTCCGCCTGCGCGGTGACCGTGTCCACGACCCGGTACATCACCCGGACGTCGTCGTCGGTCAGGTCGATGCGCCGCTTCTGGAGGATCGCCAGCACATGCTGCCCGGTGGGGGTCCCCGCCTCCTCGGGCAGGGGCTCGGCGTTCTCGTCGGCGTCCCGCACCCGCAGCCAGGCGGCCAGCTCCTGCGAGGTCATGTTCACCACGCGGTGGAAGTCCTCCCACAGCGCGTCGAGTTCGAGTGCGTCGGTCATGACGGGTGTTCCGCTCCTTCTGTGGATCAGTGCTCGCGCGGCCAGTTCTCCGCCTCGAACATCCACCGCTGCTTCTCCAGCTCGGCGGTGATGCCGATGAGCAGGTCCTGGGTGACCGGATCCGCCTGCTCGGTCGTCGTGATCCGCTCCCGCAGCCGTGCGATGGCCGCCCCCAGCGTCTCCGCGATCACCTGGACGACGTCCTCGTCGCGCAGCCAGCCGTCCTTGGGGGAGGGCAGGGTGAACGCCGAGGCGATCGTCTCCGGGCGGCCGTCGGGCGGCAGGCCCAGCGCCGCCGCGCGCTCCGCGACCGTGTCGGCGTACGAACGGGCCGTCGAGACCACCTCGTCGAGCTGGAGGTGGATCGAGCGGAACCGGGGCCCCACGATGTTCCAGTGCGCCTGCTTCCCGATCAGGGAGAGGCCGAGAAGATCCACGAGGGTGGTCTGCAACGCGTCGAAGGTGACCTGGCGGGCCGGTTCGGGCAGGGGGCTCTTCACGACAGTCATGCGGTGCTCCTCGTCGTCGCGTCGTGTCTGGCGGTACGGAGCAGTTCCGCGCGTTCCTCCTCCCCGGTCCCGCCCCACACACCCGACGTCCGTCCGATCGCGAACGCGTACGACAGGCATTCGGCACGCACCGTGCAGCGGGCGCAGACGCGTTTGGCCGCCGCGGTGTCGCGCAGGGCGGGTCCGCTCGTGCCCACGGGGAAGAACAGCTCAGGGTCCTCGCCCACACAGGCGGCACTGCGCAACCACTCCATGCCGGCGCGGGTGCCCCGGTCACACCACCGCAAACAGCGGCATCTCCGTTCCTTCTCAGGAAGCGGGCACACCGTCCAGGAAGCGCGTCACGTCCGCGAACACCTCGGCGCGGTTCGTCTCGTGGAAGACCTCGTGCCGGGCCCCCGGGTAGATCCGCTCGGTCAGCGCGCCGCCGCTCAGCCGTTCGACGCCGGTCCAGCTGCCGGGCAGCGGGACCAGCCGGTCGTCGTCGCCGTGCAGCCACAGCAGGGGCAGCGGGCCGGTGTCGCCGCCCTCGGCCACGGTCTCCAGGGTCCGGACGAACGCCTCCAGCGTCGGCCGCTTCATCGGCCCGTGCCAGACCAGTTCGTCCGCCGCGTAGGCCGCGCCCACGGCGGGGTCGCGGGAGAGGGCGGCGGGCGAGACGGGGAGGTCGGGGATCTGCTCGTGCGCCAGCAGCCGGCCGGGAAGCTCCCAGCCGCCGATCACCGGGCCGGACAGCACGAGCGCGGCGAGTGTGCCGCCGTACCGCTGGGCGTACCGGGCCGCGATCAGGCCGCCCATGGAGTGACCGAGCACGATCAGGGGGAGGTCCGGGTGCGCGGCCCGGGCGAGCCGCGCCGCGGCGTGCACGTCGGTGACCACGTCCTCGAAGTCCTCGATCACCACGCGCTCGCCCGCCGACCTTCCGTGCCCCATGTGGTCGGGGGCGAAGACGGCCGCGCCGTGCGCCGTCAGGACATCGGCGAGCTCGCCGTAGCGTCCGGCGTGCTCGCCGTAGCCGTGCACCACAAGGACGATCCGGCGGGGCCGCGCAGGGGACCACTCGTGTACGACGATCCTGCCGCGGGTCCCGGTGAGGACGTGTTCGGTCATCGCTCCTCCAACTGCGTCGGCGAAGGCCTCCGGGGATCTTCCCAGGGGGTCGGGCCGGGGTCTACAGTCGAAAAACTAGCAGTGCTAATCAAGGAGTCCTGACGTGCGCCCCGTCCACTTCGCGGCCGCCCGCCGCACCCCCGTCGGCCGACTGCGCGGGGCCCTGTCCTGCGTACGGCCCGACGACCTCGCCGCGACCGTCATCCGCGGCCTGGTCGCCGAGGTGCCCGCGCTCGACCCGGCCCGTATCGACGACGTCTACTGGGGCGCCGCCAACCAGGCGGGCGAGGACAACCGCAACGTCGCCCGGATGGCCGCCCTGCTCGCCGGCCTCCCCGAGACCGTGCCCGGCGCCACGGTGAACCGGCTGTGCGCCTCCGGGCTCGAGGCCGTCACGACCGCGGCCCGCACGATCGCCGCGGGCGAGGCCGACATCGTGCTGGCCGGCGGCTCCGAGTCGATGAGCCGCGCCCCGTTCGTGCTGGCCCGCCCCGACGAGGCCCTCCCGCACCGCGTCGAGACCGTCGACACCCGGCTCGGCTGGCGCCTGGTCAACCCCGCCATGAAGGAGCTGCACGGCCTGCTCGCCATGGGGGAGACCGCCGAGGAGGTCGCCACCCGGTACGGCATCACGCGCGAGCGCCAGGACGCGTTCGCCCTGCGCAGCCACCGCCTGGCGGCGCTGGCCCGGGGGGACGGTCACTTCGACGACGAACTCCTGCCCGTACGGCGCCCGGACGGCGTGGTCGTCGACGCCGACGAGGGCATCCGCGAGGACACCTCGCCGGAGAAGCTCGCGAAACTGAAGCCCGTGTTCCGGGAGGGCGGCTCGGTCACCGCGGGCAACGCCTCACCCATGAACGACGGCGCCGCCGGGCTGCTCCTCGTCAGCGAGGAGGCACTGAACGAACTGGGGCTGGAATCCCTGGGCCGCTATGTCGCGGGCGCCTCCGCCGGCGTCCACCCCGACGTGATGGGCATCGGCCCGGTCCCCGCCACCCGCAAGGTGCTGGCCCGGGCCGACTGGAGCGTCGACGACGTCCAGGAGGCCGAGTTCAACGAGGCGTTCGCCGCCCAGGTGCTCGCCTGCGTCGACCAGCTCGGCATCGACCCCGGCCGGGTCAACCCCAGCGGCGGTGCGATCGCCCTCGGCCACCCGCTCGGCTGCTCGGGGGCCCGCATCCTCACCACCCTCCTGCACCGCATGCGCCGCACGGGAGCGCGGCGCGGGCTGGCCACGATGTGCGTGGGCGTCGGACAGGGCAGCGCGGTACTCGTGGAGCGGCACTGACGGGCACTGACGGGCACTGAGCGGCACCGGGACGCGCTGCGCGGCGCCGACGCCGTCGGCCGGGACCGCCGGGAGAGAGGCCGGCGGGGCGGGAACGGCCATCAGGCGAGACGGCTTCGGGCCGTCCGGTAGGTGTGCGTAGCATCGGTCTCCGCATGAACACGATGAACTTGTGGCACATCACCGGCTGGGAGTTCGCGGCGCTGGCCCTCGCGGCCCTGCTCGTCGGCTTCTCCAAGACGGCCGTCAGCGGGGCCAACACGGTCAGCCTCGCGATCTTCGCGGCGATCCTGCCCGCCCGCGCCTCCACCGGCGTCCTGCTGCCGATCCTGATCGCCGGCGACGTCCTCGCCGTCCTCACCTACCGGCGGCACGCCCACTGGCCCACCCTGTGGCGGCTGTTCCCGGCGGTCGCGGCCGGCGTGGTCTTCGGGACGGTGTTCCTGGTGTGGGCCGACGACGGGACGGTGCGCACCTCGATCGGCGCGATCCTGCTGCTGATGGCGGGCGTCACGGTGTGGCGGCGCCGCACGGCCGACGCGGACGGCGAACCCGACGCCGTGGCCACCCGGTCCGGCCGCGTCAAGGCCCGCTCCTACGGTGTCCTCGGCGGCTTCACCACCATGGTCGCCAACGCCGGCGGGCCCGTGATGTCGATGTACCTGCTCTCGGCCGGCTTCCGCAAACTCGGCTTCCTCGGCACCTCCGCCTTCTTCTTCCTGATCGTCAACGTCTCGAAGGTGCCGTTCAGCGCGAGCCTGGGACTCATCGACGGGGAATCCCTCCTCCTGGACGCGGCACTCGTCGCGTTCGTCGTCCCCGGCGCGCTGCTCGGCAAATGGGCCGTGCCCCGTATCGACCAGCGGCTCTTCGAGCGACTGGTGATCGCGGCGACCGTGGTGGGCGGTCTCCAACTCCTGCTGCGCTAGCCGTACGGCCCGGACAGCAGCTGCCGACGGGCGGCGACGAGCCCCAGGCTCGTGTGCCCGACCATCCGGTTGAACAGCTCGACCTGCATCACCGGCCAGGCGGCCCCGGCCATGTCGAGGCGCGTGTCGGAGCTCTCGACGATGCGGCGCGCGGTGTCCGCGTCCGTACCGCCGATGATCTTCGCGACGGAAGCCTCCAGCAGTGCCGAAGACGGCTGTGCCGAAAGAGCTGCCGAGCGTGCGGAAGAAGGTGACACCGGAGGTGGCGGTGCCCAGGTCGGCGTACTCGACGGTGTTCTGCACGGCGATCGTGAGCACCTGCATGGACAGGCCGGTGCCGAGCACGAACATGTACAGCGATTCCAGCCACGCGCCCGTGCCGGGACCCATACGGGACATCAGATACAGGCCGACGCCCATCACCAGCGACCCGACGATCCGGGAGGTTACTCCTGCCCCGGATTGCGGCGCAGCAGATAGGTGTCCATGATCCAGCCCTTGCGTTCGCGTGCCTCGGCGCGCAGCCGCTCGATGCGGGGGCCGGCCTCGGCGATCGGGCCGGAGACGAGGATCTCGTCCGGGGTCCCTATGTAGGCGCCCCAGTAGATGTCGACGTCCTCCTCGGCGTAGTACCGGAAGGCCTGGTGGGCGTCCAGCATCACCACCACGTCGTCCACCCCCTCGGGGAAGCCCTCGGCGAGCCGCCGGCCCGTCGTGATCTGCACCGGACGCGCCACCCGGTTCAGGCCCGTGCGGTGCCGGGCGACGAGCGCCGAGACGCTGCTGATGCCGGGGACGACGTCGTACTCGAAGGTCACCGCGCCCCGGGCCAGCACCTCCTGGAGGATGGCCAGCGTGCTGTCGTAGAGCGCCGGGTCGCCCCAGACCAGGAACGCGCCGCTCTGGTCCTCGCCGAGTTCCTCGGTGATCAGCCGCTCGTAGATCCCGGCGCGGGCGCTGCGCCAGTCGCCGACGGCGGGGGAGTAGGCGGCGCCGCCGGCCCGGCGGTCCCGCTCCGGGTCCCGGGCCTCGACCACCCGGTAGGCGCCGTCCGGCAGATGCGTGTCGAGCATGTCGTGGCGCAACCGCGTCAGGTCACTCTTCACCTCGCCCTTGTCCAGGACGAAGAACACGTCCGTGCTGCGCAGCGCCCGGACCGCTTGGAGGGTCAGCTGGTCGGGGTCGCCCGCGCCGATACCGATGACATGAATCTTTCGCACGTCACGAGTCTGCCGTACGCCACCGACAGTGACCGGGCCGGGTCAGCGCAGCCGGGGCGCCCGCGCCCTCGCGTCCACGGCGGCGCCGGTCCGCTCGACGGTGTCCGCCAGCTCCCGCGCCCAGCCGGCCAGACCGGCGAGATCCATCCCGTACGGCCGGTCCTGCCCCGCGCCCGCCGCCCACTCCTGCACCGCCCCGGCCCCGCGCCGCAGCAGCCGAGCCCCGCCCGCGAGGTTGCCCCGGGCGGCGTGCGTCAGGCCCACCGCGAGCTGCGCGAGCCCGCGCCACAGGGTCCGCTCCGACTCCGGGCCCGCCTTCCAGGCGTCCTCGAAGACCTCGTGGGCGTGGAAGGGCTTCCCGGCGTCCAGCAGGGCCTGCGCCTCGGTGACGGTCGCCTCCGGGGCGCGGACGACGCCCTCGGGCTGCCGCTCCACACCGGGCGTGCCGTACGGCAGGGGCCGGCCGAGCCCGTCCCGCGGCCGGGCGTTGCGCGCCCGCCCCTCGCCGTCCCGGTCCCGGGGACCGGCGGGCCGGCCGCCGCTCGTACCTCCTGTGCTGTCCAAACGGTCCATACGGCGATTGTCCCGCGCCCGGGCCCTCT
This sequence comes from Streptomyces sp. NBC_00080, assembly GCF_045041255.1. Classification (NCBI taxonomy): domain Bacteria; kingdom Bacillati; phylum Actinomycetota; class Actinomycetes; order Kitasatosporales; family Streptomycetaceae; genus Streptomyces; species Streptomyces sp. NBC_00080. The sequence continues at coordinate 1,656,109 of NZ_CP108235.1, read as the reverse complement.
ACGGCGCACCGCCCGGTGTGGGGTAAAGTGCTGTTCGCGCGATCACACGGCGAACACCGTGTGAAGCGCACCGGGACGTGGCGCAGCTTGGTAGCGCACTTGACTGGGGGTCAAGGGGTCGCAGGTTCAAATCCTGTCGTCCCGACCAGCTTCACGGCAGGTCGGAAGCCGCTTTCTCGTCATCGAGAAGGCGGCTTCGGTGCGTTCGGGCACGTCGCCGGTCCCGTCGGCCGCCTTCGCCGCCGCGGTAAAAGCCCTTGCCCTCAAGCGCACTTCAAGGGCAAGACTCCCGTTCGAGCCGGAGGACACCGGCCGAACGGGAGGATCCAGCATGAAGTACCGCACCATAGGCACCGACCCGGCCACCCGGCGCGAGGTCAGTGTGCTCGCGCTCGGGGCGATGCTGTTCGGGTCGGTGACGGACGAGGAGACGTCCTTCGCGATTCTCGACCGGTACGTCGAGGCCGGCGGGAACTTCGTCGACACGTCCGACAACTACGCCTTCTGGGTCGACGGCGGCCAGGGCGGCCAGAGCGAGGAACTGATCGGCCGGTGGCGGCGCAGCCGGGGCGTCGGCCACGAGATCGTCGTCGCGACCAAGCTCGGCGCCCGGCCGCTGGCGCCGGGCACCAGCTACACGGACAACGCGGAGGGCCTTTCCGCGAAGGTGATCCGGGAGTCCGCCGAACGCAGCCGGGACAGGCTCGGCGTGGAGAAGCTGGACCTGCTCTACGCCCACATCGACGACCACGCCGTCCCGCAGCGCGAGACCGTCGAGGGCTTCGCGGAACTCGTCGCGGAGGGCACGGTCGGCCTGCTCGGGGTGAGCAACCAGGCCATGTGGCGGGTGGAGCGGGCCCGCGCCCTCGCCGCCGCGGCGGGACTGCCCGGCTACGAGGTGCTCCAGTACCAGCACAGCCATCTGCGCCCCCGCTGCGACGTCCCCGGCGAACTCTTCCCGGACGGCAGCCTCGGGCACGCCGGCGCCGAACTCCTCGGCTATCTGCGGGCCGAGCCCGGCCTCACCCTGGTCGCCTACTCGCCGCTGCTCGCCGGCGCCTACGTACGGCCGGACAAGCCCCTGCCGCCGGACTACGACCACCCGGGCACCCCGGCCCGGCTCGCCGTGCTGCGCGAGGTCGCCCGAGAGACCGGCGCGAGCCTCAACCAGGTCGTGCTGGCCTGGCAGTTGGGCGGGGAACTGCCGATCGTCCCGCTGGCCGGGGCGTCGTCGGTGGCGCAACTGGAGGAGAACCTGGCCGCCGTCGACCTGGACCTGACCGCGGACCAGCGCTCCCGGCTGGACGCCGCGCACTGACGGCCGGGCGCCGGCCGGGGCGCCCTGCGGCGGTCCCCCCGGGAGCAAGGGGGGAGGCTACGCTGAGATCATGCCGTCCAACCGCCGTACCGCCAGACAGGCCGACCTGCTGGAACGCCTCGTCGCGCTACTGACGGCGGAGGGGTTCTCGGACCTCACCCTGGACGACCTCGCCGAGCGGCTGCGCTGCTCCAAGACGACCCTGTACCAGCTCGCCCGCAGCAAGCAGGGGCTGGTCGTGGAGGCGGTCAAGCACTACTTCCGCGGGGCCACCGAGGCGGTCGAGAAGCGGGTGGCGCAGACCGTCGACCCCTCGGACCGCGTCCGCGTGTACCTGACCGCCGTGGCCGAACAGCTGCGCCCGCTCTCCCGCCGGTTCCTCGACGACGTGGCGGACTTCCCGCCGGCCCGCGAGGTGTACGAGGCCAACACGCGGATGGCCGCGGAGCGGGTGCGCCGGCTGATCGCCGAGGGCGTCTCGGACGGCGCCTTCCGTGAGGTGCACACGGCGTTCGTCGGCGAGGTCGCCGCCGCGACCATGCGCCAGATCCAGCAGGGCGAACTCAAGACCCGCACCGGGCTGACCGACGCGGAGGCCTACGAACAGCTCGCGTCGCTCATCGTGCACGCCGTCTCCTCCTGAAGCGTCCGAAGCGGGCCGAAGCGGGCCGGAACGGATCGAGGGGGACACTCTCCGGCCGTGGTCGGATGCCGCTCAGCGCCCCATTGCCGTACTGTGAATGATACGTTCGTACGCACTTCAGTATCACTTCCAGTACTCACCGGTACTCCTACGTGGAGGTCACCATGCCTGCCACTCGTGCCCTGCCGACCGAGGAAGCCGTCGAGCTCATCCAGCTCACGCGCACCCTCGCCGCCAAGGAACTCGCACCCCGGGTCGCCGACGCGGAGGCGGACGAGGCGTTCCCCCGGGACGTCTTCCGCACCCTCGGGCGCAGCGGTCTGCTCGGGCTGCCCTTCGCCGAGGAGGACGGCGGGGCGGACCAGCCCTACGAGGTCTACCTCCAGGTGCTGGAGGAGGTCGCCGCGGTCTGGTCGAGCGTCGCCGTGGGCATCTCCGTGCACGCCCTGTCCTGCTTCCCGCTGGCCCGCTTCGGCACCGAGGAACAGCGGCGCAGGTGGCTGCCGGACATGCTGGGCGGTGAGCTGCTCGGCGCCTACTGCCTGTCCGAGCCGCACGCCGGCTCCGACCCGGCGGCCATGCTCACCCGCGCGGTCCGCGACGGCGACCATTACGTGCTCAACGGCACCAAGGCCTGGACCACGCACGGCGGTTACGCCGACTTCTACACGGTCATGGCCCGCACCTCCGACGACCGGGCGCACGGCATCTCCTGCTTCCTGATCCCGGCCGGCACCCCGGGACTGAGCGCCGACCCGCCGGAGCGGAAGATGGGCCTGACGGGCTCGGCGACCGCGACCATGCGGCTGGAGAACGTCCGGGTGCCCGTCGAGCGCCGGATCGGGCAGGAGGGGCAGGGGCTGAAGATCGCGCTCGCCTCCCTCGACTGCGGACGGCTGGGCATCTCGGCCGTCGCCACCGGCCTCGCCCAGGGGGCCCTCGACCACGCGGTGCGCTACGCGCGGGAGCGGGAGACCTTCGGCAAGCCGATCATCGAGCACCAGGGGCTGGCGTTCGTGCTCGCCGACATGAGCGCCGCGATCGAGTCGGCGCGGGCCACCGCGCTGTCCGCCGCCCGGTTGAAGGATCTCGGCCTGCCCTTCACACGGGAGGCGTCGATCGCCAAACTCGTGGCCACGGACAACGCCATGAAGGTGACCACGGACGCCGTGCAGGTCCTCGGGGGGTACGGATACACCCGTGACTTCCCGGTGGAGCGCTACATGCGCGAGGCCAAGGTCATGCAGATCTTCGAAGGAACCAACCAGATCCAGCGCATGATCATCTCCCGTGCGCTGGACCGTGACGAGGGCGGTGTCCTCACCGTCCTCGGCAAGGAGTGATGATGCAGCTCGAGAACACCGCCGCCCTTGTCACCGGCGGTGCGTCCGGCCTCGGCGCGGCCACCGCGAAGGCCCTCGCCGAGGGCGGCGCCCAGGTCTTCGCCCTCGACCTCAAGGACGGCATCGACAAGGCACCCGAGGTGCCCGGCGTCACCTACGTGCCCGCCGACGTCACCGACCCCGAGCAGGTCGGCGCCGCCGTCGCCACCGCGGCGGGCTCCGGTGTCCCGCTGCGCACGGTCGTCAACTGCGCCGGTATCGGGCCGTCCGCGCGGATCCTCGGCAAGAGGGGCGTCCACGACCTCGGCCTGTACGCCAAGGTGATCCAGATCAACCTGATCGGCACCTTCAACGTGCTCGCGCTCGCCTCGGAGGCCATCGCCGCGACCGAGGCCGACGAGAACGGCCAGCGGGGCGTCATCGTCAACACCGCCTCCATCGCCGCGTACGACGGACAGATCGGCCAGGCCGCCTACGCCTCCTCCAAGGGCGGGGTCGTCGGCCTGACCCTTCCCGCCGCCCGCGACCTCGCGCAGTACGGGATCCGGGTGTGCACCATCGCCCCGGGCATCGTGGAGACGCCGATGCTGGCGACGGTGTCGGAGGAGTTCCGCGCCTCGCTCGCCGAGGGCGTGCCGTTCCCGCGCCGCCTGGCCCGGCCCGAGGAGTACGCCCGGCTGGCCCTGGCGATCGTCGACCACGACTACCTCAACGGCGAGACCATCCGCATGGACGGCGCGCTGCGGATGGCCCCGAGGTAGGTCCCGGGGTGTCCTCGGCGGCCCTCAGGGTCTGACCAGCAGCTGGAAGTCGAACGCGTACCGGGACGCGCGGTAGATGTGCGTCCCGTACTCGACCGGCCGGCCGGTGTCGTCGTACGCCGTGCGCTGCATGGTCAGCAGGGCCGCCCCCTTTTTCTCGGCCAGCAGCTCGGCCTCCTCGGCGGTGGCGGAGCGGGCGCCGATGGTCTGGCGGGCGCTGTGCAGGGTGATGCCCGCCGAACGCAGCAGCCGGTAGAGGCCCGTCGACTCCAGGCGTTCCGTGTCGAGGTCCAGCAGGGCCGGGGGCAGGTAGTTGCACAGGAACGCCACCGGCTGTCCGTGCGTGGCGCGCAGCCGCTCCAGCAGGGTGACCTCGCTCCCCTCGGGGACGCCGAGCGCGGCGGCCACGTCGGCGGGCGCCGGCACGTGCTCGTTGCGGACGACGTGCGTGGTGGGTCCCTGTCCGGCCGCCTCCAGGTCGTCGTAGAGGCTGCTCAGTTCCAGCGGCCGTTTCACCTGGCTGTGCACGACCTGGGTGCCGACTCCCCGTCGGCGCACCAGGAGTCCCTTGTCGACCAGGGACTGGATGGCCTGGCGGACCGTCGGGCGGGACAGGCCGAGGCGGGTCGACAGGTCGATCTCGTTGCCGAGGAGATTGCCCGGGGCGAGCGCTCCCTGTTCGATCGCCGCCTCCAACTGCTGGGCGAGCTGGTAGTAGAGCGGCACGGGGCTGGTGCGGTCCAGGGCGAAATGCAGCAGGTCGAGCGCGGAGCCTGGCACGGCACGGGATCGGTCGCCGGTCTTCGCCATCGGGGCACCTCCTCGGGTCGGTGGGATCGGGTGGAAGAGCGCGGGGGTGCGGGCGGCCCGGCTCAGCCCGGGCGGCCGGATGTGAGGCGGGCCAACTCCCGCCGGGCGAGGGCGACACGGTCCTTTTCGAACGTCTCCGTGCGTGTGAGGGGTACGTACGGTCGCAAGGGGTAGAGATCGATCCCGGTACGACCCATCGTGATCACGTCCCGTGGCTGGACCGACTCGGCCATGTGCGACGCTCCTCACGGTGATCGTGGGCCTGGCGTCCCCCAGGTGTAGGTCCAGGGGGCCCGCACTGTCAAGGGTTTGTACTTACATTCGGACCTGCTCGTGAAATGATGTCTTAACAAAGTATTGACAGTGAGCTCGGCAAGGGATTGGATCCGGCATCAGCAGCGCACGCCGGGTCCGAGACACCTGAACAGTCGCGGACCCGGCCCCATGGCCCCAATCTGAGTAGAAACGGGCCCCGGATCTTCGCGATCGCCTCCCCTTTTCCCGTCGTTTTCTCCGTCGCACAGTGAGGTGCAGGAAAGATGGACAGCTCTTCTCCCTCCCGCTCGAGCAGAATCGCCCCGGTCGTGGCCATGGCCGCGGCGGTGGCCCTGACCCTCGCAGGCTGCTCCAGCAGTTCCGGGGGCAAGAAGTCCGAGGAGAGCGCGGACGGCGCTTCCGCGGGCAAGGCGAGCACTCCGCAGATGACGGTCGCCCTGGTGACCCACCAGTCGCCCGGCGACACCTTCTGGGACATCGTCCGCAAGGGCGCCGAGGCGGCCGCCGCCAAGGACAACGTCAAGCTGGTCTACTCCGCCGACCCGAACGCCGGGAACCAGGCCAACCTGATCCAGAACGCGATCGACCAGAAGGTCGACGGCATCGCGGTCACCCTCGCCAAGCCGGACGCGCTGAAGGACGTCATAGCCAAGGCGAAGGCCGCGAAGATACCCGTGGTCGGTCTCAACTCCGGTGTCAGCGAGTGGAAGAACCTCGGCCTGATGGAGTTCTTCGGCCAGGACGAGACCGTGGCCGGCGAGGCGCTCGGCAACAGGCTCAACTCCGAGGGCGCCAAGAAGGCCGTCTGTGTCATCCAGGAACAGGGCAACATCGGCCTCACCCAGCGCTGTGCCGGTGTGAAGAAGACGTTCTCGGGCACGACGGAGACCCTGTACGTCAACGGCACCGACATGCCGTCCGTGAAGTCGACGATCACCGCCAAGCTGAGCCAGGACAAGGCCATCGACTACGTCGTCACCCTCGGCGCCCCGTTCGCCCTGACGGCGGTGCAGTCGAAGGCCGACGCGGGCAGCAAGGCCAAGATCGCCACCTTCGACCTCAACAAGGACCTGACGAGCGCCATCGACAAGGGCACGATCGAGTTCGCCGTCGACCAGCAGCCCTACCTCCAGGGCTACCTGGCGATCGACTCGCTGTGGCTCTACAAGAACAACGGCAACTACATGGGCGGCGGCGAGCAGCCGGTGCTGACCGGTCCGGCCTTCGTGGACAAGACCAACGTCGACGCGGTCGCCTCGTTCGCCGCGAAGGGCACCCGGTGATGAGCATGACCCACCATGCCGAGCCGGCGGTGACCACACCGCCGGCCCCCGGCCGCAAGGAGAGCGACGGCCGGACCAAGCAACGCCCTCTGGCCCTGCGGCTGTTGGCCCGCCCCGAGGTGGGGGTGTTCCTCGGTGCGGTCGCGGTGTACGTGTTCTTCCTGATCGCGGCGCCGCCGGTGCGTGACGGCAGTTCGATGGCCAACATCCTGTATCAGTCGTCGACGATCGGGATCATGGCGCTGCCGGTGGCGCTGCTGATGATCGGCGGCGAGTTCGACCTGTCGGCCGGTGTCGCCGTCATCACCTCGGCGCTCACCGCGTCCATGCTCAGCTACCAACTCACCATGAACGTGTGGGTCGGTGTGGTCGTCGCCCTGCTGGTGTCCCTCGGGATCGGCTTCCTCAACGGCTGGATGGTCGTGAAGACCGGGCTGCCGAGCTTCCTGATCACGCTGGGCACGTTCCTGATCCTGCAGGGTGTGAACCTCGCGGTGACCAAGCTGGTCACCACCAACGTGGCCACCGACGACATCAGTGACATGGACGGCTTCGGTCAGGCGAAGAAGGTCTTCGCCTCGTCCTTCGACGTCGGCGGCGTCCAGGTCAAGATCACCATCGTCTACTGGCTGGTCTTCGCCGCCATCGCCACCTGGGTCCTGCTGCGGACGAAGTACGGCAACTGGATCTTCGCGGTGGGCGGGAACAAGGAGAGCGCGCGGGCGGTCGGCGTGCCCGTGACGTTCACGAAGATCTCGCTGTTCATGCTGGTCGGTTTCGGTGCCTGGTTCGTCGGGATGCACCAGCTGTTCACGTTCAACACCGTGCAGTCCGGCGAGGGTGTCGGGCAGGAACTGATCTACATCTCGGCGGCGGTCATCGGCGGCTGTCTGCTGACCGGCGGCGCCGGGTCGGCGATCGGCCCGGTGTTCGGCGCCTTCATGTTCGGGATGGTGCAGCAGGGCATCGTCTACGCGGGCTGGAACCCCGACTGGTTCAAGGCCTTCCTCGGCGTCATGCTCCTCGGCGCCGTCCTCATCAATCTGTGGGTCCAGCGCACGGCCACCCGGAGGTGACCCCAATGACCACCGACGGAACCGGCACGCACGGCGCCATCCTCGCGGACACCGCCCCCGAGGGCGGTGACAGTCCACTCGTAGAACTGCGCAACGCGGGCAAGTCCTACGGCAACATCCGTGCCCTGCACGGGGTCGATCTCGCCGTCCGGCCCGGCCAGGTGACCTGTGTCCTCGGCGACAACGGCGCCGGCAAGTCCACGCTGATCAAGATCGTCTCGGGGCTGCACCAGCACACCGAGGGCGAGTTCCTCGTCGACGGCCACCCCGTGCGGTTCTCCACCCCGCGCGAGGCTCTCGACAAGGGCATCGCCACCGTCTACCAGGACCTCGCCACCGTGCCTCTGATGCCGGTGTGGCGCAACTTCTTCCTCGGCTCCGAACTCACCAAGGGCCCCTGGCCCCTGCAACGCCTCGACATCGAGAAGATGAAGCAGACCGCCGACGAGGAACTGCGCCACATGGGCATCGTCCTCGACGACCTCGAACAGCCCATCGGCACCCTGTCCGGTGGCCAGCGCCAGTGCGTCGCCATCGCCCGCGCCGTCCACTTCGGCGCCCGCGTGCTCATCCTCGACGAACCCACCGCCGCCCTCGGCGTCAAACAGTCCGGCGTGGTGCTGAAGTACATCGCCGCCGCCCGCGACCGCGGCCTCGGCGTCATCTTCATCACCCACAACCCCCACCACGCCTACATGGTCGGCGACCACTTCAGCGTCCTGCGCCTGGGCACCATGGAACTCTCCGCCTCCCGCGACCAGGTCAGCCTCGAAGAACTCACCAACCACATGGCCGGCGGCACCGAACTCGCCGCACTCAAACACGAGCTGGCCCAAGTGCGTGGCGTCGACGTCGAGGAGCTCCCGGAGGAGAAGGACCTGACCGCGCCCGTGGCGAGTCCCGGGGAGAAAGCGCCGTGACACGGCGCAGCCCGCCGGTGTACCGGAGTCGGAGTCGGAGCCGATCCTGATCGCGGAGCTGCGGCCCGGCAGCCCGGCGGCCCGGTGCAGAGCCGTTGGCGATCATGGAGCAGGACAGGTACCCGTGCGAGCCGGACCGGCCGCTGCCCGTAGCGGCGCGCACCCGGAAGTTCCTGCGCCAGTGCGGGGCCTGACCCGGGACCGGGTCGCCACGCGCGTCGCGCCGTCGCCGACAGGCGGCGGCGCGCCCGCGCTCGTATCGTGGTGGTGATGGGCCGCATGCGGCCCGTGCCCCCTGGTGCGGCTGTGGCCTGCGGCGGAAACCTCCTCATACGGGAGCGAGCCCATGACACACTCGTGCATCCGACTGCGCAGGGGGATCGTCGTCGCCGCCGCGGTGGGGGCGCTGGTGGTGCCGGCCGCGGGCGGGGCGACGGCCGTGCCGGCCTCGGCCCCCACGGCCGCCACCGGCACCGAACCGCCTTCGCCGTCCTCGTCCGGGGACGGCGTCGTCGAACTCACCCCGGCCGTACAGCAGCAGGTCGACGACGCCGTACAGCGGGTCATGAAGCAGGCGAGCATCCCCGGCGTGTCCGTCGGCATCTGGACACCCGGCAAGGGCGAGTACGTGAAGTCCTTCGGCGTCGCCGACAAGAGCACCGGCCGGGCGATGGACCCCGGGCTCTACATGCGCATCGGCAGCGAGACCAAGACGTTCACCGTCACCGCGATCCTCCAGCTGGTCGACGAGGGGAAGATCGGCCTCGACGACACCATCGGCGAGTACATCGACGGCGTACCGAACGGCGACAAGATCACCCTGCGTCAGCTGGCCGGCATGCGCAGCGGACTGTTCAACTACTCGGCGGACGAGGACTTCTTCAAGGCGCTGACCTCCGACCCGCAGCGGCCGTTCACCCCGCAGCAGCTGCTCGACTACTCGTTCAAGCATCCTGTGCTGTTCCCGCCGGGTGAGAAGTTCTACTACTGCAACACCAACCTGATCCTGCTCGGCCTGGTCGTCGAGCAGATGAGCGGTTCGCATCTCGACGACTACGTCCAGGACCACATCCTGGACCCGGCCGGACTGGACCACACCCTGTTCCCGACCGGCAACGAGTTCCCGACCCCGCACTCCCAGGGCTACACCGACCAGACCGCGACCGGGAAGGTCGAGGACTCCGCCGACTGGAACCCGTCCTGGGGCTGGGCGGCCGGCGCGATGATCTCCCGGCTGGAGGACCTGCGGATCTGGGCACGTACCGTGGCCACGGGCGTGCTGCCCGACGGTGAGCGGATGGTCAGCCCCGCCACCCAGAAGCAGCGCCTGATCACCCCGCCGACCCCCATTCCGGGCGCCGGCTACGGGCTCGGCATCTTCAACGTGCAGGGCTGGATCGGCCACAACGGCTCGCTGCCCGGCTACGAGTCCCTGACCATCTATCTGCCGTCGGCCCGGACGACCCTCGTTGTCGTGCTCAACACCGACATCAACTACAAGAACGAGGAGCCCAGCACCCTGTTCGGCGACGCGATCACCACGATCATCTCCCCGGACCACGTCTTCAACCTGCCGGCGGAACCAGCGGCGAGGTGAGGACGTTCAGACTGGTACCAGGTGTGTGCAGTCGTGGACGGGGAGGGTGAGATGCAGGAGGAAGAGCAGGCCGGCACCGCGGAGGTCCGGCGCCGGGCCCGGTTCGGCGCGCTGCCCGAGCGAGTACCCCCGCAGGACATGGTCGAGGAGCGGCCGGCCACCCCGCGTGACCCTGCCCGGGACGCCTACGACCCGGACGAGTTCGCGGTCCGCTACGGCCTGTGAGCCGGTGAGGGCGGCCGGGGAAGACCTCTCCCCGGCCGCCCTCGGGCGCAAATGCGCCGCGCTCAGGAGGCGCGGACCTCCGCGATCGTCACCGGCCGGTGCTCGCGCAGGGACAGCGTGCACGCCTCCGCGATCCAGCCCGCCTCCAGGGCGTCCTCGATCGTGCACGGGGAGGTACGGGTGCCGGCCACGACCTCGGTGAACGCGGTGAGTTCGGCGCGGTAGGCGGCGGTGAAGCGGTCCATGAAGAAGTCGTGCGGGGTACCGGCCGGGAAGGTCACGCCGGGCTCCACCGAACGCAGCGGCAACTTGTCCTCCAGGCCGACGGCGATCGAGTCCGTGAAGCCGTGGATCTCCATGCGGACGTCGTAACCCCGGGCGTTGTGACGGGAGTTGGAGACCACCGCGATCGTGCCGTCGTCGAGGGTGAGGATCGCGCCGGTGGTGTCGGCGTCGCCCGCCGCCTTGATGTAGTCGGCGCCCCGGTTGCCGCCGACGGCGTACACCTCCGTCACCTCACGGCCGGTGACCCAGCGGATGATGTCGAAGTCGTGCACGGAACAGTCCCGGAAGATGCCCCCGGAGGCGGCGACGTACGCGGCCGGCGGCGGGGCAGGGTCGAGCGTGGTCGAGCGCACCGTGTGCAGTGTGCCCAGCTCGCCCGAGGCCACGGCCGCCCGCGCGGCGACGAAGCCCGCGTCGAAGCGGCGGTTGTAGCCGATCTGGATGGGGACGTCACTGCCCCGGACGGCCTCGAGGACCTCGACGCCCTCGCTCATGGTCCTGGCGACGGGCTTCTCGCAGAAGACCGGGATGCCCGCCTCGACGGCGGCCAGGATCAGGCCCGGGTGGGCGTCCGTCGCCGCCGCGACCACGACACCGTCCACCCCGGCGGCCAGCACGGCCTCGGGGGAGTCCGCGACCTCGGCGCCGAAGCGCTCGGCGGCCTTCTTGGCGGCCTCCGCGAACGGGTCGGCCACGACGAGCGACCCGACGGCGTCGAGTCCGGAGAGGGTCTCGGCGTGGAAGGCGCCGATGCGGCCGAGGCCGAGGATTCCGATGCGCATGCGCTCCGCTGCTTTCCTGGTGGTTTTGGTTGCTGTCTGTTGCCGGGGTTCTGCCCCGGGCCCCGTCGCCCTTCGGGCTCGTCCTCGATCGCCGGACGGGCTCAGAACGCGGGCTCCGGATGCCTGGGCGGGGTCGAGATGTTCAGTCCAGCCCGCCGAGCACGTTCTGGTCCCAGTCGATCACCGATCCGGTGACCACGCCTGACCGCTCGGACAGCAGGAACACCACGAAGTCGGCGATCTCGTCCGGCTGGCCCAGCTTGCCCATCGGCAGTCGTGCGGCGGCCTGCTCACGCCAGTCGTCCCCGGCGCCGTGGAAGGCCTTCTGCGTCGCGTCCTCGCCCTCGGTGGCCGTCCAGCCGATGTTGAGGCCGTTGATCCGGACCCGGTCAAAGCGGTGCGCGTGCGCCGCGTTGCGGGTCAGGCCGATCAGGCCGGCCTTCGCGGCGACGTACGGCGCGAGAAACGGCTGACCGCCGTGGGCCGAAGAGGTGATGATGTTGACGACCGTGCCGGGCGCCTCGCGGGCCAGCATGTCCGCGACGGCCGCCTGCATGGCGAAGAACGGCGCCTTCAGGTTGATCGCGATGTGCTGGTCGAACAGTTCGGGGGTGGTGTCGAGCAGCGTGCCGCGGGTGGTCAGCCCCGCCGAGTTCACCAGGCAGTCGACGCGGCCGTAGGAGGCCACCGTCTCGGCCACCGCCCCCTTCGCCTGTCCGGCGTCGGAGAGGTCGGCCCGGACGAAGAGCGCTTTGCCGCCGGCGGCGGTCAGTTCCGCCACCAGCGCCTCGCCCGCTTCCGGTCGCCGTCCGGTGACGGCGACCAGAGCGCCCGCACGGACGGCGGCCCGGGCGACGGCCGCGCCGACACCCTGGCTGCCGCCGTTGACGAGGACGACCTTGTCGTCGAGAAGTCCCATGGAGGAGAGGTCCTTTCAGCTCGTGCGCCGCAGGGCGCGGGCCCGCAGCTCGTCCCGGAGTGCCCGCGGGGTCCACTCCTCGTGCAGCGCCCGCCGTACGAGGTCCGCCTGCGCGGGCGGGGCGAGGCCGTCGACGGGCGGGTCGCTGTCGAGGTTGGTGGGGAAGGGATAGCCCTCGGCGCTCGCGGCGACGACACGCTCCAGCCACTTCTCGTCCACGCCCCGCGCCCGGCGCTCCAGCAGCACGGGGTAGACCGCGTTCGCCACGGCCTCCCGGTCCACGGTCTCCATCGCGCGCCCGAGGGCCGAGGACACCTGGAGCAGGTTGGCCATCCGGCGTACGTCGGTGGTGCGGTTGGTGCCGGCGGCGTGGAAGACGGCCGGGTTGAAGAACGCGGCGTCGCCCTTCGCCAGCGGCAGTTGGACCCGGTTCTTCTCGAAGTACTCCTGGAACTCGGGCCGGCGCCACGCCAGGTAGCCGGGCTCGTACGTCTGTGAGTACGGCAGGTACAGCGTGGGCCCGGACTCCACGGGCATGTCGCAGTGCGCGACGGCGCCCTGGAGGGTGAGCACGGGGGAGAGCCGGTGGACGTGCGCAGGGTAGGCGGCGGCCCGCGCGTCGGAGAGGAAGCCGAGGTGGTAGTCGCGGTGCACGCTCTGCGCCTGGCCGCCCGGGTTGACCACGTTGACCTGGGACGTCATCTGGTAGCCCGGGCCGAGCCAGGCCCGGGCCGCCAGCGCCAGGATGTCGTTGGCGTAGTAGTCGGCGAACGCCTCCGGGTCACGCAGGGCGGCCTTCTCCAGGGCGTTCCAGACGCGGTCGTTGGCGCCGGGTCTCGCGAAGTGGTCCCCGGCGGTCGCGCCCGAGGCGCGCTGCTCGGCGATGAGCGCGTCGAAGACGGCGGTGGCCCGGTCGACGACCGCCGGATCGGGGAAGGCGTCACGGAAGACGACGACTCCGGGACCGTCGCTCAGGGCCCGCACCAGTTCGGCGCGGACCGCGCGGTCCGTTCCGGGGGCGCGCAGCCGCTCGCTGTCGTAGACGAGGACGTTCCCCTGTACCGCCGAGGCGTGCGGGAAGTCGGCGATGTCGGTGGTGCGTTCGACGAGCGGGCGGAAGGTGTCGAGGTCGCAGTCCTGCTCGGTCAGCCAGGCTTGACCTCGCACAGAGGTGAAGGACATCGTCGTCCCTTCGATGGCAATGGCGGCTCAGTGCTGCCATTCTTGTCATGACAAACCCGTCGAACAACCAGCAGGCGGCCATCAAAAACCCCTCAAACAGATTCCGGAGGAGCTTTCCGTGGGCCACCCCTTCCCCATCCGGGAGATCGCACGTCAGGCGGGGCTGAGCGAGGCCACCGTCGACCGGGTGCTGAACGGCAGGGGAGGGGTGCGGGAGTCCACCGTGCAGGAGGTCCAGCGGGCCATCGCCGATCTGGACCGGCAGCGCACCCAGGTCAGGCTCGTCGGGCGCACCTTCATGGTCGACATCGTGATGCAGGCGCCGGAACGGTTCACCACCGCCGTCCGGGCCGCTCTGGAGGCCGAACTGCCCTCGCTGCACCCGGCCGTGCTGCGCTCCCGCTTCCACTTCCGGGAGACCGGACCGGTCCAGGAGCAGATCGCCATTCTCGACCGGATAGCCCGGCGCGGCTCGCAGGGGGTCGTCCTCAAGGCGCCGGACGTGCCCGAGACCAACGCCGCCGTCGGCCGGCTGGTCGCCGCCGGGATCCCGGTCGTCACCCTGGTCACGGATCTGCCGGCCAGCGCCCGTCTCGCCTACGTCGGGATCGACGACCGGGCCGCCGGCGCCACCGCCGCCTACCTCATGGGCCAGTGGCTCGGTGACCGCCCCGGCAATGTGCTCACCAGCCTGAGCAGCGGTTTCTTCCGCAACGAGGAGGAGCGCGAGATGGGTTTCCGCAGCGTGATGCGGGCCCGCGATCCCGAGCGCACGCTGGTCGAGATCGCCGAGGGGCAGGGGCTGGACGCCACGCAGTACGAGCTGGTCCGGGCCGCGCTGGAACGCGACCGGGACATCCGTGCCGTCTACTCCATCGGCGGTGGCAACGACGCCACCCTGCGCGCCTTCGCCGACCTCGGCCGGGACTGCGACGTGTTCGTCGCGCACGACCTCGACCACGACAACACCCGGCTGCTGCACGGGCACCGGCTGTCCGCCGTCCTCCACCACGACCTGCGCCGCGACGTGCGCGAGGCCTGCCACACCGTGATGCGGGCGCACGGCGCGCTGCCGCCGGCCGGGCCCCCGCTGCCGTCGGCGATCCAGGTGGTCACCCCGTACAACATGCCGCCCCCGCCTGCGGCCGGCTGAAGCCGGCCGCAGGCGGGGGCGGGGCGGTGGGCTGGCCGCAGTGCACGCTCAGCGCCGTGGCGCCGGTGTCCCGGCCACCGGGGCGACGCGTGCCGCGCTGCGGTAGGCGCAGACGCCCAGGGCCAGCAGCCAGTAGCTGAGGACGGCCCCCAGCAGGGCGGTCGTGCCCCAGCCGTTCGCCGCGTAGAAGAACGTGGGGTCGTTGCCGAAGAACAGGGAGGGCACGAAGGCCAGGTTGATCCCGGCCAGGACGTAGGCCGAGCGGCCGGTCCAGCGCGGCAGCAGGCGGGCGCGGGTGACGGCCTGGCCCAGCGCGGTCAGGAAGAGCGCCAGCATCAGCTTGGAGATCGCCCCGTAGAGGATGTAGGTGCCGCTGACGTCGATGGTCGGGTCGATCGGGTGGTCGACGGCGATGACCGCGCCGGCCTCGAGGCCCATCGAGACCAGGGTGATCGTGGCGTAGACGAGGCCCGTGGCGAAGGCGAGGGAGCCGGCCCATGCGTGGGCGGGACTCACCCGGCCGACCAGTTCGCGGAACGCCGTCACGAACACGACCAGAAAGGCCAGCGCGACGATCCCGATGAGCAGCCGGGACAGGACGTTGCCGTCCGGCGGCGGGCCGTCGTAGACGAAGTAGAGCGGCACCTGGACGATGAGCGCGACCGCGGTGACGAGGGCGGCGAGGCCGGTCAGACGGCGGGCGATGACTTCGGACATGAGGGTCCCCCGAGTTCTCGGTGTGGCGGATTCGGTGCCGGCGTCCGCGGGTCAGTGGCCGCGTTCGCCGACTCCTGAAGCCTGCCGTTCCCGGGGCTCGCCGTCCCTGGGCCTGAGAACCGGACCGGGGGTGGTCCTGTCGCCACCCCTACGGGTGCACGTCCACCCAGGAGCCGCTCTCCGCGGACCGTGTCATCGCCTCCAGCACGGTCGCGCTGTGCACCGCGTCCGCGAGCGTCGCCCCGTACGGGGTGCCCTCGGCGACCGAGCGCAGGAAGCGGTAGGCCTCCACCACCTTGAGGTCGTCGTACCCCATGGCGTTCGCCGCGCCCGGCTGGAAGGCGCCGAACTCGCCGTCGCCGGGGCCGACGTACACCGTGCTGACGGGCTGGTCCTGGTACGTGGTGCCGCGGCTGACGCCGAGCTCGTTCATCCGCCGGAAGTCCCAGAACACGGCGCCCTTGGTGCCGTGCACGTCGAAGCCGTAGTTGTTCTGCTCGCCGACCGAGACCCGGCAGGCCTCCAGCACGCCCCGGGCGCCGGAGGCGAAGCGGAGCAGGCAGTTGACGTAGTCCTCGTTCTCGACCGGGCCGAGTTCGCCGCCGACGGCCAGGCTGTGGCCCGCCGTCGCTCCCGTCGGACGCGCCCGCTCGGGCACGAAGACCGCCGTGTCGGCCGTCAGGGACGTGATGTCGCCGAGCAGGAAACGGGCCAGGTCGACGCCGTGCGAGGCCAGGTCGCCCAGCACTCCGCTGCCGCCCCGCTCCCGCTCGTACCGCCAGGTCAGGGCGCCGTCGGGGTGGGCGGCGTAGTCGCTGAAGAGGCGGAGGCGGACGTGGGTGACCGTGCCGAGCTCACCGGAGGCGATCAGGTCGCGGGCGGCTTCCACGGCGGGCGCGTTGCGGTAGTTGAAGCCGACCGCGCCCTGCACGCCCGCCTCGGCCACCGCGTCCGCCACCGCCCGGGCGTCCGGGGGAGTCAGGCCCACCGGCTTCTCGATCCAGACGTGTTTGCCGGCTTCGGCCATCGCGACACCGATCTCGCGGTGCAGGAAGTTCGGCGCGGTGATGCTGACGGCCCGTACCCGTGGGTCGGCCGCCACCTCGCGCCAGTCCCGCGTGGCGGAGGCGAAGCCGAACTGCTCCGCTGCCTCGTCGGCCCGGCCGGGCACCTCCTCGGCGACGCTCACCAGCTCCGGCCGCAGCGCCAGCCGCGGGTAGTGGTGCCGCACGCGCGCGTACGCCTGGGTGTGCACGCGGCCCATCCAGCCGAACCCGACGACGGCCACTCCCAGCGCATCCACCATGACAGTCACCACAGCCCTTCCTTGGACCGCTCCATCCACTGACCAGGCCACCCTGCGGGCCGTTTCGCCAGGGTGTCAAGGGTCTCCAGGCCCTTTGACAACCCGTACGACACATGGAACGGTCCAACCATGAGACCACCCACCATCCGTGACGTCGCCGACCGGGCCGGGGTGTCCAAGTCGCTGGTCTCCCTGGTGCTGCGCGGCTCCGACCAGGTGCGTGCCGAGAAGCGGGAGGCCGTCCTGCGGGCCGTGCGCGAGCTGGGCTACCGGCCCAACGAGGCGGCCCGCAGTCTCGGTGAGCGGCGCACCGTGCCCGGCTCCCGGCCGCGCCCTGGCGGGGGGAACCCCATGGTCGGCGTCCTGCTGCACGATCTGCGCAACCCCTGGTACGTGGACCTGCTGGACGGCCTCAACTCCCTGCTGCACGCGAGCGGCCTGCACATGCTGCTGGCCGACGCACGGCTGCACCGGCGGGTCGGCCAGGATCCGGCCGGGCCCTTCCTGGACCTCGGAGCGGACGGGCTGGTCGTGGTCGGCACGCTGCCCGACCCGGCGGCCCTGGAGACCGTCGCCGCCCGGATGCCGGTCGTGGTCGCGGCGGCCCGGGAGCCGGTGCCGGCCGGGGTGGACCTGGTGGCGAACGACGACGAACGCGGCGCCCGCCTGGTCACCGAGCACCTCGTCGGACTCGGCCACCGCCGCATCGCCCACCTGGCGGGCTACGGTGCCGTCGCCGACCTGCGGCGGCGAGGCTTCGAGGCCACCATGCGGGCGGCGGGGCCGGACCGTGCGGCGCTGGTCGAGGCGGGGGACATGACCGAGGAGGGCGGCTACCGGGCCACGGTACGGCTGCTCGCCCGCGCCGACCGGCCCACGGCCGTGTTCGCCGTCAACGACATGACGGCGGTGGGGGTGCTGTCGGCGGCCGAGGAACTGGGCCTGCGCGTGCCGCGCGACCTGTCCGTGGTCGGCTACGACAACACGAGCATCTCCCGGCTGCGCCATGTGTGGCTCACGACCGTCGACGGCGCCGGCCACGAGGTCGGCCGCCGTGCCGCCCGCTGTCTGCTCGACCGTCTCGAACGGCCGGGCGGGGAGGGACGGTTGCAGCTGACCCCGCCGGTCCTGGAGGTCCGGGGGACGACGGCGCGCCCACCCGCGGTCACAGCGTGATCGCGTAGGCCTTCCGCAGCGTCTCGTGGACCGTCCAGGTCGTCCGGTCGCCCTCGCGCAGCACGGCCATGTCGCCCGGACCGACCGTCAGGGTGGGGCCGCCCTCGACCTCGATGGTCGCCGACCCGCTGATCACCACGAACAGCTCGTCCGCCTCGGTGTCGGTGACGACGCCCGGGGTGATCTGCCAGATCCCCCTGACCTGCCGGCCGTCCGCCGACTCCCAGACCACCTTGCCGGTCACCTCGGGTGTCCCGGCGACGATCTGCCCCGGATCGAGCGGCTCGGGCTCGAGGCCGGCGTCGGGGATGTGGACGACGAAACTGTGGGGCGGAGGGCCGGCGAGGCCGCTGTCGGTGCTCATGAGGCGACCCTAGCGAGGCCGTACGTCCGCCGGGCGTGGACACTGTGTGGGCTGTCGGCCCAGGTGGGAGGACACTTCGTCACGACTGGCGACCCGTGCGCGGCGGGGTGATCGTGGTGCCCATGGCGGACGACACCGTGCCGGTCCGCGAGCCGCACCGGCACGACACGCGTGAGGCTCTCCTCTTCGGCGGTGTCTACGGCGCGGTGCTCGCGAGTTCGATGGCCGCAGCGCTCAGCCAGTACGGGCACACCTCCCGCGGCAGCCGCCGCTACGACGCCGTCTGGCTGCTGGTGACCGCGTTCGCCTCGGCGCTCGCGCACGGCTACGTCCACTACATCGCCGAGCGGGGTGCGCACCGCCGAGGGGACGCACTGCGCACCCTCGCCGAGGAGTGGCCCCTTGTCGCCGCCGTTCTGCCGACCGTCCTGATCCTCGCGGGTGCCGGCTGGGGCTGGTGGCCGGCGAGCGGGGTGGAGTACGCCGCGTTCACCCTGAACATCGCCCTGCTGTTCGCCCTCGGCCTGGTCACCGCCCGCTGGGCGCGCCGCCGTTGGCCCGTCGCGGTGCTGATCGGGGCGGTCGACGCGCTGCTCGGCGTGATCGTGGTCGTGGCGAACGCGTTGATCAAGTAGCCCGCACCGCCCTGCGCCGGCCCGTCCAGTGGGAACATGGCGCGGCGGAGGCACGCGCGCAATACGGCGGACAAAATTGTTGACAATCTTGTTTCGCTAGATTTAGGTTCGACAGGCACTCACTCAGGGAGGGCAACCATGCCGAAAGAAGCCCGTCCGAGCACCGGGGAGCAGGCCAAACAGCATGCGCTCGCGCAGCTGCGGCAGGCGATCCTGCACGGCGAGATGGCACCGGCCCAGCGGCTGGTGGAGAACGAGCTCGCCGAGCAGTTCGGTGTGACGCGGGCCAGCATCCGCGCGGCGCTCATCGATCTGGAGTCCCAGGGGCTCGTCGAACGGATCCGCAACCGCGGCTCGCGGGTGCGGGTGGTGACCGTGGACGAAGCGGTCGCCATCACCGAGTGCCGCATGGTCCTCGAAGGGCTCTGTGCTTCGAAGGCGGCCGTCGCGGCCAGCGACGACCAGTTGATCGAACTGACCGATCTCGGCACGGCCATGACCAAGGCCGTCGCCGACGGCGAGCCGGTCACCTACTCCGACCTGAACCACGAACTGCACGTCCGCATCCGGGAGTTCTCCGGCCAGCAGACCGCGCAGGAGCTGCTGGAGCGGCTCAACGCCCAACTGGTGCGCCATCGTTTCCAGTTGGCGCTCAGGCCGGGGAGGCCGCAGCAATCCCTGAACGAGCACCTGACCATGATCGAAGCGATCCGGGCCAGGGACCCCCAGGCGGCCGAGACGGCCGTCCGCGCCCACCTCACCAGCGTGATCGAGGCGCTGCGCGACTGATCACGGCTGCGCGGGGCGGGCGCCCACCTGTCACCAAGGAGATCTGAGAATGACCCAGGCCAACGCGCCCGCCAGCCCACCACGATCGACCCTCGTCGTCACCGCGCACGCCGGTGACTTCGTGTGGCGGGCGGGCGGTGCCATCGCCCTGGCCGCCTCCCGCGGGGAGAAGGTCACCATCGCGTGCCTGACCTTCGGCGAGCGCGGTGAGTCCGCCAAGGCGTGGCGCGAGGGCAGGAAACTCGACGAGATCAAGGCGATACGCCGGGACGAGGCCGAGCGCGCCGCCGCCACCCTGGGCGCCGAGGTCCGCTTCTTCGACGCCGGCGACTACCCGCTGGTGGCCACCGCCGAGCTGACCGACCGGCTCGTCGCCGTCTACCGGGACACCCAGCCGGACGTGGTGCTCACCCACCCCACCGAGGACCCGTACAACGGCGACCACCCGGCCGCCAACCGCATGGCGCTGGAGGCCAGGGTCCTCGCCCAGGCCATCGGCTACCCGGGCGAGGGCGAGATCATCGGCGCGCCGCCGGTCTTCTACTTCGAGCCGCACCAGCCGGAGATGAGCGGCTTCAGGCCCGAGGTGCTGCTCGACATCACCGAGGTGTGGGACAGCAAGCGCAAGGCCATGGAGTGCCTCGGCGCCCAGCAGCACCTGTGGGACTACTACACCGACCTCGCCGTGCGCCGGGGCGTCCAGCTCAAGCGCAACGCGGGACCGAACCTGGGCCTGGCGCACAAGACCATGGCCGAGGCGTACATGCGTCCGTACCCGCAGATCGCCAAGGAGCTGTCATGAGCGGCGTGATCGTCACCGACCCGCCGAAGGCGGAGCTGAAGGACGTCGACGCGCTGGCCGGATTCGGCGTGGCCACGGTCGGCGAGGCGTTGGGCCGGACCGGCCTGCTGAGCCCGGAGATCCGCCCCGTCCAGCAGGGCGTGCGGGTCGCCGGCACCGCCGTGACCGTGCTCAGCTGGCCCGGCGACAACCTCATGATCCACGCGGCCGTCGAGCAGTGCGGCGAGGGAGACATCCTGGTCGTCACCACCACCTCCCCGTCCACCGACGGCATGTTCGGCGAGCTCTTCGCGACCGCGCTCCAGCGGCGCGGGGTGCGCGGCGTGATCACCAACGCGGGCATCCGCGACACCCAGGAGCTGCGGGACATGGGCTTCGCGGCCTGGTCGCGGGCCGTCTCCTCGCAGGGCACCGTGAAGGCCACCGGCGGCTCGGTCAACGTACCGATCGCGATCGACGGCCAGGTGATCCGTCCGGGCGACGTGATCCTCGCCGACGACGACGGCGTGGTGGTCGTCCCGCGCGAGCGTGCCCGCGCCACCGTGGCGGCGTCCGAGGCCCGCGAGGCCAAGGAGGCGCTCTCCCGTGCCGCCTTCCTCGACGGCGAACTCGGCCTGGACCGCTACGGGTTGAGGGAGACCCTGAAGCGGCTCGGCGTGGTGTACAAGACGTACGACGCGTATGCGGGGGAGTCGTCGTGACCTTCGTGCCCGAGGAGCTGCCCTGCCTGCTGATGCGGGGCGGCACCTCCAAGGGCGCGTACTTCCTCGCCGACGATCTCCCCGCCGAACCGGCCCTGCGCGACGAGCTGTTGCTGCGCGTCATGGGCAGTCCGGACGCCCGCCAGATCGACGGCCTGGGCGGCGCGCACCCGCTCACCAGCAAGGTGGCCGTGGTGTCGCCGTCGGCCGACCCGCACGCCGACGTCGACTACCTCTTCCTCCAGGTCGCCGTGGACCGGCCGGAGGTGAGCGACCGTCAGAACTGCGGCAACATCCTCGCCGGTGTCGGCCCGTTCGCCGTGGAGCGCGGGCTGGTCGCCGCGGGGGAGGAGGAGACCGCCGTCCGTATCCGCATGGTGAACTCCGGCGACCACGCGACGGCGACCTTCCCGACGCCGGGCGGTCGCGTGGACTACACCGGCGCCGCCGAGATCTCCGGGGTGCCGGGGACGGCCGCGCCCGTGGTGATCGAGTTCCCGCCGGGCACCGGCACGCTGCTGCCCACCGGCAACGTCCGCGACGAGATCGACGGGGTGGCGGTGACCTGCGTGGACAACGGGATGCCGACGGTGCTCATCGAGGCCACCTCCGTCAAGGTCACCGGCTACGAGCTGCCCAGGGATCTGGAGGAGGACGTCGCGCTCGCCGACCGCCTGCGGACGATCCGTCTGGCGGCGGGCCGGCTGATGGGCCTCGGCGACGTCTCGGACACCACCGTGCCCAAGCTCACGCTGCTCGCCGCGCCCCGAGGCGACGGCGCGGTCACCACCCGTACCTTCATTCCTGTGCGCTGCCACCCCTCGATAGGGGTGCTCGGCGCGGCCAGCGTCGCGGCCGGACTGCGAATCGAAGGCAGTGTGGGGTCGGAGCTGGCGAGGATCGACGCCGGAAGTGACCGAATTCGCATAGAACATCCCACGGGATTCCTGGATATCGAAAGTAGCCTCGGGTCAACCCCCGACGGTCTGCCCTGCACCCGTCGCACCGCCGTGGTGCGCACGGCCCGAAAGATCTTCGACGGCACCGTCTTCCCCAGGTCCGCCGAGACGGCTCCCCTCTCCCCCCGCTCCCTTGGAGGTCAACGATGACTCCGCCGCTCGGCGACATCGCCCACATCGGCCATGCCCAGCTCTTCACCCCGGACCTGGACGCCAGCGTCGGTTTCTTCACGGACTACCTGGGGCTCACCGTCAACGGGCAGCACGGCGACACGGTCCACCTGCGGACCTTCGACGACTACGAGCACCACAGTTTGGTGCTCACCGCCCGCGAGCAGCCCGGCCTCGGCCGGCTGGCCCTGCGGACCTCCAGCGAGGAGGCCCTGCAGCGCCGGGTCGCGGCCGTCGAGGCGGCGGGCGGCGCCGGCCACTGGGTCGAGGACGAGCCCGGCCTCGGCAAGCTGTACGTCACCACCGACCCGGACGGCCACGAGCACGCCCTGTACTGGGAGAGCGAGCACTATCGGGCCCCCGACGGGCTGAAGCCGGCCCTGAAGAACCAGCCGCAGGCCAAGCCCAACCGGGGCGTGGGCGTACGGCGCCTGGACCACATCAACTTCCTCGCCGCCGACGTGCTCGCCAACTCCGAGTTCCAGCAGAACCTGCTGGGCGCCCGCCCCACCGAGCAGATCAGGCTCGACACGGGGAAGGTCGCGGCGCGCTGGCTGACGTACACGAACAAGTCGTACGACGTCGTCTACACCTCGGACTGGACCGGCAGTTCCGGGCGGCTGCACCACATCGCGTTCGCGACGGACACCCGTGAGGACATCCTGCGCGCCGCCGATCTCGCGATCGACTCGGGCGTGTTCATCGAGACGGGCCCGCACAAGCACGCCATCCAGCAGACGTTCTTCCTGTACGTCTACGAGCCCGGCGGCAACCGCATCGAGCTGTGCAACCCGCTCACGCGCCTCGTCCTGGCCCCCGACTGGCCGCTGGTCACCTGGACCGAGGAAGAGCGCAAGAAGGGGCAGGCCTGGGGTCTGCGGACGATCGAGTCGTTCCACACGCACGGCACACCGCCCGTGAGCTGAGTTGGGATTTTCGGGTGCGCAGGGCGTCGGACCAGCGGATCAACCGATTGTCGATGAGATTGTTGACAAAAGTGTTGACTCTATCCGGGTCGATCCTTAGCGTCTTGCGCACACCGGGTCAGCCGCACGAGCCGCGCCGGCCCTCTTCACTTGTCCCCTCCAGGGAACGCCTCCTGGACGAGAGGAAAACAACGATGTCCTCCTCCCCCGCGCTGTCCGCCCGCGGCAGCAGACTGGCCCTCCTGGTCGTCGGTCTGTGCTGGCTGGCCGTGCTCTTCGACGGCCTCGACATGTTCATCTACGGCTCGGTGCTGCCGCACCTGCTGGAGACGAAGACCTTCGGCCTCACCCCGGACACCGCCGGTGACCTCGGCAGCTACGCCACCTTCGGCATGCTGATCGGCGCCCTGACGGCGGGCACCGTCGCCGACCGGATCGGGCGCAAGAAGCTGATGGTCGGCTGCGTGATCCTCTTCTCGCTCGCCTCCGGCGTGTGCGCGATGGCGGGCAGCGTCGAGGTCTTCGGTCTCGGCCGGACCCTGGCGGGCGTCGGCCTCGGCGGCCTGCTGCCCACCGCGATCAGCATGGTCTCCGACTACGCCCCGCGCGGCCGCGGCGCCATCATCATCGGCCTGCTGATGACCGCCCACCACGCCGGCGGCATCCTCTCCGCCTATGTCGCCAAGTGGCTCATCGACCCGGTCGGCTGGCGCGCCGCGTTCTGGGTGTGCGTGCTCCCGCTGCTCTTCGCCCCGGTGCTCGCCAAGCTGCTGCCCGAGTCCCTGAGCTTCCTCGTCGCCAAGGGCCGCACCGACGAGGCCCGCGAGCTGGCCACCCGCTACGACGTCGAACTGCCCGCCGACAAGTCCGGCAAGCAGGGCGCGACCGACCGCTGGAACGCGCTGAAGGACCTCTTCCGCGGCGGCGAGTGGACCCAGACCCTGCTGTACTGGCTGGCCTCCTTCGGCGGTCTCCTCCTCGTCTACGGCGTCGCCACCTGGCTGCCCACCCTGATGCGTGCCGAGGGCTACGAGCTCGGCTCCGCCCTGTCCTTCGTGGTCGTCTTCAACCTCGGCGGCATCGTGGGCATGCTGGTCGCCGGGCGCGCCGCCGACCGGTTCGGCGCCCCGCGCATCTCCGCCGTCTGGTTCGCGCTGACGGCCGCCGGCGTGTTCCTGCTCAGCGTCCACATGCCGATGAGCGTGACGATGATCGTCGTCTTCTTCACCGGCGTCTTCCTCAACAGCGCCCAGACGATGATCTACGCGACGGTCTCCATCCGCTCCCACGCGGACAACCGGGCCACCGCCGTCGGCTGGACCTCCGGCATGGGCCGCTTCGGCGCCGTCTTCGGCCCGTGGCTGGGCGGCCAGCTGCTCGCCTCGAACCAGGGCGACTGGGGCTTCACCGCGTTCGCGATCGCCGGCCTGTCCTCCATGGTCTTCATCGGCATCGCCGCGCTGCGCACCTCCCGGCAGGCACCGCGAGGCGCCGACCAGGAGCTGGTCGGCGCCCACTGACCAGCGGCGTCGCCGCCTGGGGCAAGGACGGACGCCGGCCGCCGCACACAGGGTGCGGGGCCGGCGTCCGGCGTTCCACGGCGGTCCGCCCGGGGTGCGCCCGGCCGCGCGGGGCGTCATCCTCGACGTATGAGCGAGCGCTGGGAGGTGCGACAGGCGGGTCCGGCCGACACCTCACACCGGGTGCTGATGATTCCGGGTGCGCTGTGCACGACCGCGTTCTACGCGGATCTGATGGCCGAGCCTGCGCTCGCGGGCCTCGGGACGATCGCGGCGACCCTGCCGGGGTTCGGCCGTACCGAGGCGCCCGAGGACGTGTCCTTGGAGCACTACGCCCGGCTGATGGCGGACTTCGCCGCCGAGAACGGCTGCGACACGGTCGTGGGCCACAGCCTGGGCGCGAACGTGGCGATCGAGATGGCCGCGGCGGGTCTGTTCACGGGGCCCGTGGTGCTGCTCTCCCCTGCCTTCTCGCGGGGGGACGAGTCGAGGCCCCTGTCCGTGCTGAACACCGTGGCGCGGGTACCCGGGCTCGGCACCGCGGCCTGGGCGGGCACGCTGAAACGGCTGCCCCGGGAGATGGCGGACGAACTGCCGCCGCGCGCACGGGCGCTGGCGGCGGTGATGGGCGACAACGATCCGGCGGCCTGCCGCCGGATCGTGCGGCAGTACTACGCCTATCTGGACCGGTATCCGTCGCTGGTCCCGAGGCTGTGCGAGGCCGGGGTCCCGGCCTGGGTGGTGCGCGGGGACCACGACGAGATCGGCCTGACCGACGCGGAGCGGCGGGGACTGGAAGCCTGCCGGAACGTCCGGACGGTCGCGGTGCCCGACGCGGGGCACTTCGCCCTGGTGGAACAGCCCGCGCTGGTCGCCGCCGTCGTCCTGGAGGCGGTGACGGCGGCGGTGCGCTGAACGCCGCGCCCGCTCCCGCCGTGCTCAGTCGTCGGAGCCCATCTGGTCCTCCGCCGACAGGTGTTCCACCGTCCGGCCGGTCTCGGTGAACGTGCGCGTCACATGGCCCGAGGAGTACACCCACAGGATCCGCAGCGGGCGGTCGCCGACGTTGCGGAACAGGTGAGGGATCGGCGACGGCACGTACGTGGTGTCGAACCGCTCCAGCCTCGTCACCTCGCCGTCCACCCACACCTCCGCCTCGCCTTCGAGGACCGTCACGTGCTCGTCGCAGTTGTGCGAGTGCAGCGGGGCCCCGGAACCGACGGGGTAGACGCTCATCCCGCTGGTGATCCGGTTCTCCCCGTTGGCCGACGCGGTGGTGACGAGCGGCGTCGTCACGACCGCGCCGCCGCGGTCGAGCAGCGGGACGGACGCGGCCTTGATGATGGTGGTCATGTCGGACGACGTTAGGTCGCCGCCCGGCGAATGGGGGGCCTCCGGCGTGCAGTTTTACGTTGCGCTCCGAGGTGGGTGAGCTTCTCGGACACGGCTGTACCTTCACCTGGCACCGCACGGATTCACGACCCGTGCACGTAATGCGCCGGAAAGAAAAGGCAGGTATCGGCCGGATGAGGCTCCCCGTTCTCGACGAAGAGGAAATGGATGCGCGGCAGCAGGAGCTGGCCGCGCGGATCGCCGGCCGCCGTGGCGCGGTGCGCGGTCCCTTCCGGGTCTGGCTGCACAGCCCGGAGATGTGCGAACGGGCCGAGTCGCTCGGCGCGTTCGCCCGCTTCGACTGCTCGCTGCCCAAGCATCTGCGCGAGTTGACCCTGCTGATGGCCGCCCGCAACTGGGACGCCCAGTACTCCTGGAACGCCCATGTGCACCAGGCCGTCGAGGCCGGCATTCCGCCGGCCGCCGTGCAGGCGATCGCCGAGAAGCGCGAGGCGGTCTTCGACAACGAGGCCGACCAGGTCTTCTACCGGTTCTGCCGGGAGATCCTCGACGATCACTTCGTCACCGACGCCACCTTCGCGGCGGCACTGGAGCACTTCGGCTCCAAGGGCCTGGTGGACACCATCGGCGCGCTCGGCAACTTCACCATGCTCGGCATGTGTCTGAACACCTTCCAGGTGGACCTTCAGGCCGACAAGGAGCCCCCCTTCCCGGACATCCGCGGCTACGGACGTGTGGCCCCCGAGGGCGACCGGCCGTGACCGCCGTACTGCGCGCCCGGGGCGTCACCAAGAGCTTCGGCGGGGCGGCCGCGCTGAAAGGCGTCGACCTCGACCTGTACCCCGGCGAGGTGCACGCCCTGATGGGCATGAACGGCGCCGGCAAGTCGACCCTCGTGCAGGTGCTGTCCGGCGTCCACCAGGCCGACGCCGGCACGATCGAGGTCGACGGGCAGGAGCAGCACGGGCTGAGTGTGCGCAGGGCGCGCAGGCTGGGCATCTCCTCGGTGCCGCAGCGCCGCGAACTGGCGATGGGCCTGAGCGTCGCCGAGAACATCCTGCTCGGCGACCTGCCCACGCGGGGGCGCGCCGTGCGGTGGAAGGCGGTCCGGGAGGAGGCCCGCACGGCCCTCGCCGCCCTGGGCATCGCCATCGACGTGGAGCGGGCCGCCGGTTCGCTCACCGTCGCCGAGCAGACCATGGTGGAGGTGGCCCGCGAGGTCCGTCGCGGTGGCCGCGTGCTGATCCTGGACGAGCCGACGGCGTGTCTGAGCGCCAAGGACGCCCACCGGATCCGCGCCCTGGTGCGCACCCTGCGCGACGAGGGTGTCGCCGTCGTCTACATCTCGCACTACATCGACGAGGTCATGGCCGTCGCGGACCGCCTCACGGTGCTGCGGGACGGGGCCGTCGTGACGAGCGCGCCCGCCGCCGAGTTGGACGACGCGGGACTGGTGCGCGCCATGGTCGGCCGGGACGTCGTCTCCACCCGCCCCGAACGTCCCACGCCGAAGGACGAAGTCGGCCTATCCGTACGGGGGTTGAGCCAGGGTCAGGCCATCCGGGACTTCACCGTCGAGGTGCGCAGGGGCGAGATCGTCGCGGTCCTCGGGCCCGCCGGGGACGCCCAGTCCCGGCTGTTCGACCTGCTGTCCGGACGGCAGCGTCCGGAGAGCGGCGATCTGCGCGTCGACGGCCGGGCCGTGCCCTTCGGCCGGGTCCCGGCCTCGCTCGCCAGCGGTCTGCGCTGCGTCACCGGCGACCGCCGCTCGCTGGGCCTGGTCCCGGGCATGTCGCTGGACGAGAACCTGATGCTCGCCGACGACCGGTTCGCGCGCCGCCGGCTGCACCGGCGCGGTCAACTGGCCCGCCGGGCCGCCCCGTTGCGCCACAGCTACGGAGTCAGGACGCTGGCCGGGAACCCGCCGGTCAGCGCGCTGTCGGGCGGCAACCAGCAGAAGGTGCTGCTGGGCAAGTGGCTGGAGACCTCCCCGGCCGCGTGCTTCCTGGAGGACCCCACCAACGGTGTGGACATCGCGGCCATGGCCGACATCCACACCCTCCTCGACGACCTCGCCTGCCGGGGAGTGGCCGTACTGCTCGCCTCCTCCTCCGCCGAGGAGGTCATGCGGCTCGCCGACCGCGTCGTCGTCGTGAGCGCCGGCCGCACGGTCGCCGAACACGACATCACCGCCATCACCCGCGACGAACTCGTCGCCACGGCCCTCGGAGGACAACCGCAGTGAGCGTCAAGACACTTACCGATGCCCCTGGCGTGTCCGACCCGCCCGAGGCGCCCAAGTCCCGTCTCTCCGTGGGCAAGGTGCGCGATCTGCCGCACGCCGGCCTGATCGCCGTACTCGTCCTGGTCGTGGTGTTCACCGCCGCGCAGAGCGAGACCTTCGCCACCGACCGCAACATCGTCAACATCCTCGGCCAGGTCAGCGTCAACGCCGTACTCGCCGCGGGGCTCACCCTGTTGATGACCGCGGGCGGCATGGACTTCTCCATGGGCAGCAATGTCGCCGTCACGGCCGCCGTGTCGGCGAAACTGCTCGCCGACGGCCAGCCCACCGGGTACGCCGTCGTCGTCGCGCTGCTGCTCGGCACCGCCATCGGACTCGTCAACGGGCTGGTGGTGACCTTCACCAACGTGGCGCCGTTCGTCGTGACGCTCGCCTCGGCCACCCTGCTCGACGGCGTCGCGCTCCTGGTCCACGACGGCTCCACCATCTCCATCGGCACCCGGATGTTCGCCCTCGGCAACGACAAGGTGCTCGGGGTGCCGTATCTGCTGATCGTCGCCGTCCTGGTGCTGATCGCGACGGCGCTCGTCATGCGGTTCACGGTGTTCGGCCGGGACGCCTTCGCCATCGGCGGCAACGAGCACGTGGCCCGCCTCAGCGGCATCAACGTCACCGCCCGCAAGCTCACCCTGTACGGCCTCACCGGCACCCTCTCCGGACTCGCCGGCCTGATGCTGCTGTCCCGCCTCGGCTCCTCCAGCCCCGGCGGCACCGCCGGCCTCTCGCTCCAGCTGGCCGTGGTCGCCGCGGTGGTCATCGGCGGCACCTCGCTGGCCGGCGGACACGGCACCGTCATCGGCACCGCTCTGGGCCTGGTGCTGCTCGGCGTGGTGGCCAACGCACTGAACCTCCTGGACTTCTCCAGCAACTACCAGCCGGTCTCCGTCGGCGCCGTGCTGCTCGTCGCGGCCATCGCCAACGAGATGCACAAGGCCCGCTCGGGCTCGCCGCGTCACTGACCTTCCCGCTCGTTCATGCCTCGTCCTGAAAGGCGTTTCCCATGAGACTCTCCGCCCGTTCGCGCAGGGCACTGTTCGCCACCGTCACCGGCTCCACCCTGGTACTGACCGGCTGCGGCAACGGCGACAGCGGCAGTGCCAGTACCGACAGCGTCTCCCTCGGCTTCGTCAACGGTGGCGACACCAACTTCCACAGCTGTCTGCAGAAAGCCGTCGAGGGCCAGGCGAAGACCGCGGGAGCGAAGGTCTACACGGCCAACTCCCACCAGAACGCCGGGACCGAGCTGTCCAACATCGAGGACATGATCTCCCGCAACGTGAGCGCGCTGATCGTGCAGACGGTCAACGTCGACGCGCTCAAGGGCGACATCGCCAAGGCGAAGGCCTCGGGCATACCGATCTATCTGACCTCGGTGTCCACCAGCGACGCCGACGACATCCTCGGCGCGGCCGTCGTCGACCTCAAGAAGGTCGGCAGCCTCGACGCGGGCTGGATCGCCCAGGACGCGGGCACGAAGCCGGTCCAGGTCGGCATCGTGGCCGGGGCCCCGGGCGCGGCCTCGGACCTGCTGGTGGGCGGTTTCAAGGGTGCCCTTCCGGCCACGGCGAAAGTCGTCGCCAACCAGCCGGGCATGTTCAATCCCGCGAAGGCCCAGGACGTGGCGGAGAACATGATCCAGGCCAATCCCGACCTGGACTACGCGTTCGTCGCCAACGAGGAGATGGCCTTCGCCGTGCGCAAGGCGTTCGACGCCGCCGGTGCGAAGGACGTCAAGATCGTCACCGTGAACGGGACCGACGAGGGCCTGACCGCCGTCAAGAGCGGCGAGTTCTCGGCCACCGTCGCGAACTCGGCGAAGACGATCGGCGAGACGGCCGTGAAGAACGCCGTCGGGCTCCTCGGCAAGGAAAAGGTTGACAAGATTGCCAACATTCCTCTTCTGTTGGTCACCGAGGACAACCTGAGCGAGGCACCCCAGTACTGCCCGAAGTGAGGGCCCCACCGGGAAGCGGTGCCTGCCGGCGCCCGGTTGTCCCGAGCCGCAGGAATGCTCCCGTTCTCGACGCCGCGGGCGGGAGCCGCAATCGGAGGAAACATGGACCGCTTGCTGCTGATGCACAGTTTCGTCACTGTCGCTCAGGCCGGAAGCTTCAACGGAGCCGCCAAGAAACTGGGCTCCTCCGGGTCACTGGTGTCACGGCACGTGGCCGAGCTGGAACGTCAGGTGGGGGTCCGCCTGGTCAACCGCACCGCCCGCTCGGTGAGCCTCACCGAGCCGGGGCTGAGGTACGCGGAATTCGCCGCCCGCATCCTCGAAGAGATCGACGCCCAGGACGCGGCACTCGCCGACTCGCACGACCGCGCCGAAGGCACCCTCAGCATCATCTGTCCGAAATGGATAGGCAGCCTGGACCTGGGTGACGCGATCGCCGCCTTTTCCGCGGCCCATCCGAAGATTCAGGTCCGTTTCGAACTCGGCGGCATGTCCGACCGCACCTACGATTTCCTGGACAGCGGATTCGACGTCGCCTTCCACACCCGCGACCTCCGCGATTCCAGCGTCCGCCTGAAGAAGATCTCCTCCCTGCCGTTCGTGCTGTGCGGCTCGGCGGACTACATCGAACGCCAGGGCGGTCTCGCGCATCCCAACGACATCGCGGGCCACGACTGCCTGGTGCACGTCAACGACCCGGTCTGGCGCATCGGCCACGGCCACGCCAGCACCCTGCACAAGATCCGCAACATCGCCTTCTCGTCCAACTCCTACCTGGCCCTCCAGAAGGCCGCCGTGCACGGCCGGGGCATCGCCCTGCTCCCGCAGCGCCCGGCCTACGACGACCTCGTCTCCGGTGCCCTGAAGGTGCTGCTGCCGGAACTCGCCGTACCCGACCGCCCGCTGTACGCCATCTACGGCCCCGGACAGGACACCCCGCGCAAGATCAGCGTGTTCCTGGACTTTCTCTCCGAATGGTTCTCGCAGAACCCGATTCCCGCGATCCGGCAGCCCTGACGGCAGGCGCAACCAAGAGTTGCGCATTTGGTCGAGCCGGGGCCATTGAGGCCCCAGCCACCCCAAACCTACGCTCACCAGGCGACCCGGAAACGAGGAATCCATGGGAATCCAGAGAATCGAATCGGTCACCTACGGCATCGACGACCTCGACGAATGCGTCCGGTTCTTCGAGGACTTCGGCCTGTTCCTGGTGGAGCGGACCGAAGAACACGCCGTGTTCGAGACCCGCACCGGGCAGACCCTTCACCTCGACACCGCCCCGAGCCCCCTGCTGCCCCCGCCGGTGGAGGACGGACCCACCCTGCGCGAGGTCGTCTGGGGCGTCGACACCCGGGAGGAACTCACCCGCCTGGCCGCGGCCGCCGGCCGCCGGCGCGCGGTGCGCGAGAGCGCCGACGGCGTCTTCCACACCGTCGACCTCAGCGGCTTCGGCGTGGGCCTCACCCTCGCCCGGCCGAGGCCGGTCACCGTCGCCGCGCGTCCCGCCAACGTGACGGGCGGCGTCCACCGGTGGAACACCGCACTGGAGCCGCTCACGCGCGCGTACCCGCTGCGCATGTGCCATGTGGCGCTGAACATCGCCAAGGCGGGCAAGGACGAGGCCGTCGCCTTCTACACCGACGTCCTCGGCTTCCGGCCGACCGACATCGTGGAGCCGATGGGCGTCTTCATGCAGGCCCCGGGCGACGACGACCAGCACACCATGCTCCTGTGCCACCGCCCGGACCGGATCGGCGTCAACCACATCGCCTACGAGGTGCCCGGCTTCGACGACGTCGTCGAAGGCGGCAACCACATGATCGAGAAGGGCTGGCGGGAGGCCCGCCGGCTCGGCCGCCACACCGTCGGCTCGAACGTCTTCCGCTTCCTGCACGCCCCGTGCGGGGGCCGCGTCGAGTACGCCGCCGACATGGACCGCGTCGACGACACCTACGAGACCCGCGTCCACGAGACCACCCCGCCGCATCACATCTGGGCGCTGCGCACGAACCGCGACCAGGACGCCACCACCGCCTCCTGAGCCGCTTCAGCCTCATCGACTCTCCAGCCTGAGAGGGCACCCACCCATGACCACCGACCACGGCTACCCCGCCGTCCGCCTCCACATCGCGGGCGAGTGGTGCCAGGGCGGCACCGGACGTACCGCCCCGATCGTGAACCCGGCCACCGAGGAGGTGATCGGGGAAGTACCCCTGGCCGACCCCGCCGACCTGAACCGCGCGCTCGAAGCCGCCGCGGCCGGCTTCAAGGTGTGGCGCGCGACGCCCGTGGCCGAGCGCACCGACATCCTGCACACCGCCGCCGGCCTGCTCACCGAGCGCGCCGCCGAGGTCGGGCGGATCATGACCCTGGAGCAGGGCAAGCCGCTCGCGGAGGCGACCGGCGAGGCCCGCCGGGTGGCCGGCACCCTGCGCTGGCACGCCGACGACGCCCGCCGCGCCTACGGCCGGATCATCCCGGCCGAGCCCGGCACGGTACTGACCGTCCGCCGTGAGCCGATCGGTCCGGTCGCCGCCTTCGTGCCGTGGAACTTCCCGGCGGGCGGCCCGATGCGCAAGATCTCCGCCGCGCTCGCCGCCGGCTGCTCGATCGTCATCAAGGCCTCCGAGGAGACCCCGGCGACCGCCATGGAACTGGTGCGCTGTTTCACCGACGCGGGGCTCCCGGCCGGCGTGCTGAACCTCGTCTTCGGCGAACCCGCCGAGGTCTCCGCCCACCTGATCGCCTCCCCGCTGGTCCGGCTGGTCGCCTTCACCGGCTCGGTGCCGGTCGGAAGGCTGCTGGCCGCGCAGGCCGGCCAGGTCATGAAGCCGTCGCTCATGGAACTCGGCGGCCATGCCCCGGTGATCGTCTGCGCGGACGCCGACCCGGTGCGGGCCGCCCGCAAGGCCGCCCGGGCGAAGTTCGTCAACGCCGGCCAGGTCTGCACCTCACCGAGCCGCTTCCTCGTCCACGAGAGCCTCGTGGCGGAGTTCACCGCCGAGTTCGTGAAGGCCGCCGAGGCGGTGGTCGTCGGTGACGGTCTCGAGCCCGGCACCACCATGGGCCCGCTGGCCAACGAACGCCGGCTGAGGTCCCTGGAGCGGCTCATCGCCGACGCCGTCGCGCGCGGCGCCAAGGTCCTCACCGGCGGCGAGCGGCCCGACCGGCCCGGATACTTCTTCGCGCCGACCGTCCTGACCGACGTACCCGAGGACGCGGAACTGCTGCACGAGGAGCCGTTCGGGCCGATCGCGCCGATCGTGCCGTTCGGCGACCTCGACGAGGCCCTCGCCGTCGCGAACGCGCTGCCGTACGGCCTCGCCGCCTACGGCTTCACCGACTCCGCCGCGACCGCGGAGAAGCTGTCCGCCGAGCTGGAGGCCGGGATCCTCTCCCTCAACCACTGCGGCGGCTCCGTCCACGAGGCGCCCTCCGGCGGCGTCAAGGACAGCGGATACGGCCGGGAGGGCGGGCCCGAGGCACTGGACGCCTACCTGGTCACCAAGCGCGTCCACCACCAGCTGGCGCCATGAGGTACGCGCGACTCTCGGTCGACGGACGGGCGCGGTGGGGCCGGGTGGGGGAGACGGACGTCGAGCTGCTGTCCGGCTCCCCCCTGGAAGGCGACGCCGGTCGGCCGGATCCCGAAGTCGTCGGGACCGTCCGGCGCGACACGGCCCACTGGCTGCCGCCCGTCGTCCCGCCCGTGTTCTACGCGGTCGGACTGAACTACCCCCGGCACATCGAGCACGCGGCCAGGCTCGGCAATCCGGCCGCCGTCCTGCCGGACCGCCCGGAGGTCGGCTACCGCGCCAACAGCGCGCTCACCGGGCACCGTTCACCGATCGTGAAGCCCGCGGAGGTCGAGGGGCGGTTCGAGGCCGAGCCCGAACTCGTCGCCGTCATCGGCCGCACGATCCGGCACGCCTCCTACGAGGAGGCCCGCGCGGCGGTCTTCGGCTGGACCATCGGCAACGACGTCAGCGCCCGCACCTGGCAGCACCAGGACCGCACCTTCTGGCGCAGCAAGAACAGTGACACCTTCAAGCCGATGGGGCCGTGGATCGAGACCGACGTCGACGCCCTGGCACAGACGACCACTTTGCGGGTCGACGGCGTGGAGCGGGCCTCGTTCCCCACCGGCGACATGGTCTTCGACCCCTTCGACTTCATCGTCGAGATCACCCGGCACATCACCATGCGGCCCGGGGACGTGCTGTGGATGGGCGCCGAGTCGACCTGCGGGATCGAGCCCGGGGACACCGTGGAGGTCGAGATCAGCGGCATCGGTGTGCTGTCCAACCCCGTTCACCTCGAAGGGAACCATCAGTCATGAGCGCGGAACCCCGCTACATCCACCACGTCAACTTCCCCACCACCGACTCCGACCGCACCGCCGAGTGGTACACGAAGGTCTTCGGCATGAAGCGGATCATGCCGAAGTCCAACACCCGGGTCGTCCTCATGACCCGCGGCAACTTCGACCTCCACTTCACCCCCGTCGAGGAGATGGAGCGCATGGCGCCCTATCACTTCGCCGTCGAGGTCGACGACTGGGACGACTTCCTCGCCCACCTCGACGAGCTGGGCATCCGGCACACCCGGACCATCGAGCGCCCCGAGAACCAGTCGAAGTTCTGCTACATCCACGACCCCGACCACACCATGATCGAACTCGTGTACCACGCCAAGCGCCCCCGCTGACCGCCCACGCTGAGGAGTTCCCTCCCATGCCTCTCGCCGACTCCGACGGCACCTCCCTCTACTACGAACGCCACGGCAGCGGTCCGGCGATCCTGTTCGTGCACGGCAGCGGCGGCCACCACGCCGCCTGGTGGCAGCAGGTCGCCGCGCTGCGCGACGAGTTCACCGTGGTCACCGTCGACCTGCGCGGCTTCGGTGGATCCGACTCGTCCATGCCCGAGTTCGACGGCCAGGACTTCCCCGGTGACGTCGTCGCCGTCCTCGACCAGGAGGACCTGACCGACGTCATGCTGGTCGGCCAGTCCATCGGCTCCGTCGCCGCCCTGCGCGCCGGCCTGCTGCGCCCCGAACGCGTCTCCTGCGTCGTCCTCGGCCACTCCCTCGGTGGCATCAGCCACCCGGAGCTCAAGGAGCTGGCCGCCGCCGACCGCGCCGAGGCGGTCAAACTCCCGGTCATCGACAGGCTGTTGACCAAGCCCTTCCAGCGGGACCGCGCCGACCTCACCTTCCTGTTCCAGCAGATGGGCACCTTCAACGTCGCCAGGATGCAGGACCTGCGCAACCTCGACACCAACGGCCCCTCCCTGGAGGAGATCGAGGCCTCGGGCGTCAAGGTCGCCTTCCTCGCGGGCGAGAAGGACGCCGTGCTGAGCGTCAAGACCGTGACCCGCGCCCACGAACTGCTCGCCGGATCGCACCTGGAGATCGTCCCGGGTGCCCCGCACTCCATGTACTGGGAGACGCCCCGGGCCTACAACGAGGCCGTGGCCCGTCTGCGCCGCACCCTCATCGCACCGAAGGAAGCCGTATGAGCAGCCTGACCCTGGCCGCCGCCGAGGAGATCATCGAGGCCGCCACCCAGCGGGCCCGGGCCGTGGGCAAGGCGGTGAGCGTCGCCGTCGTGGACGCCGGCGGCTTCCCCGTCGCCATCCGCCGCCCGGACGGGGCCCGCCCCCTCACCCCGGACATCGCCCGCGCCAAGGCGTACACCGCGGCCGTCATGCAGCGGCCCGGCCCGATGCTGAAGAAGTGGCAGGAGAGCCAGCCCGTCTTCTTCGCCCAGCTCTCCCAACTGCCGGGCGCGGCAATGCCGATCATGGCCGCCGAGGGCAGCGTCACCATCAAGAAGGACGGCGAGATCATCGGCGGCCTCGGTATCGCCGGCGGCACCGCGGACGAGGACCAGACCATCGCCGACGAGGTGCTCGCCTCCCTCGGCTACGAGCTGGAGTTCGCCGCCTGGGGCGTCGCGGGCGGCCCGGCCGGGCCCGGAAAGGACGCGTGACCCATGGCGGACACGTTCAACTACCGCATCGACCACCACGGCAGCCTGGTGCGTCCCACCGAGCTGGTCGCCGCCCGCGCGGACGGTGACCCGCAGGCACGGGCGGCCGCCGAACGAAGGGCGGTCGAGGAAGCGGTCGTCTTCCAGCGCCGGCTCCGTTCGACCGTCGTCACCGACGGCGACTTCCCCCGCGAGGACTTCCGCGGCGCCGTCCTCGACGCCGTGACCGGTTTCCGCCGTACCGACGAGGTCGGTGCGGACGGACTGGCCGGCTGGGTCGCCGAGTCCCTGCCCAAGGCGAACGGCCCGCTGCTCGCCGACGCGGCCGACCGGCTCACCGCGCTGACGGTGATCGCGCCGAAGGTGTCGCTGCCCTCCCCGGCCTACCTCGCCGCGACCACCTACCGCCCCGGCCTCGGGGTGTCCTCCGCACGCGAACTGGGCGAGGCCCTCGCGGAGATCGTCCAGGCCGAGATCGAACTGCTGGTGGCCAGGGGCGTACGCCTGATCCAGCTCAACAACCCGCTCCTGCTGGGCCAGTTGGCGACGGACCCGGCCGACCCGGGCGCACTGTCCTTCGAGGACGCTCTCGCCGTCGAGGCCCTCGCCGTACGCCTGGAGACGCGCCCCGAGGGCGTACGGATCGGGGTCGCCCCCGGCTACGCCGCCCCCGGGGCCGTGGACCGGGCGCGCGCCGAACGGCTGTACGGCGCGGTACCGGCCGACCGCTGGATCCTGCCCTTCGACCAGGGCACCGACGCCGAGCTGGACCTCGTCAGGGCGCTGCCGGAGGACCGGGACGTCTGCCTGGGCGTGGTCGACGCGACCGTGCCCGCACTCGAGGACATCGACACGGTGATGGCCCGCATCGACGCCGCCGGTGAGTTCAAGGACCTCGAGGACGCGGCGGTGTCGCCGTCCCGGGGCTTCGCCGACGTGGCGAGCCGGCCGCTGCTGACCACGGAGGAGCAGCGCAGGAAACTCGTGCTGGTGGAGACGGTCGCCCGCTACGTGTGGGGCAACGAGTTCTGACAGCGGCGGACAAGGGCCGGGCGACCCAAGGGAGTTGCCCGGCCCGGGCCGTACAGGGGCTCGCGCTGCAGCGCCTCGCCCTACAGCGCCTCGGCGAAGGTGACCGTCCGGTCCGTCAGCAGCGGCCACACGGTGGCCACGATCAGCTTCTGGAAGTGCTCGGCCGCCTTGTGCGCCTCGAACCCGGCCCGGTCGGCGTACCGCTCGTACAGCAGGAACCCGCCGGGCTGCCCCTCGACCGCGTGCACCTCGTACCCCTGGTTCGCCGGCTCGGCACGGGTGTGCTCGCGCACCCGGAGGAGCGCGGCGCGCACGGCGCCCTCGTCGGCGGGGGCGCAGCGGTAGTGGGCGACGACGGCGTAGGACATGTCCGGTTCTCCTCGGTGGGTCGGCGGAGACCGCTGTCAGGCCTCCGGCCTGCCGATTCCAGCATGGATCGGACCCGCGACCACCCGCGCGCGGCGCAATCAATGCCTGCTGCCACAGAGCTGGCGGCACCGCCCTGACGTGGTGTGTTGTCACAGTCCGCACCCTGGCCGACAAAGGAAGTGACCCGAGATGCGTACCCTGGAAACCCTCGTGGGCGGGGAGTGGGTGGCGAGCGCCGAATGGATCGACGTCCTCGACCCCGCCGACGTCCGGACCCCCGTCGCCCGTGTTCCGGCCCTCACGGCCAAGGACGTCACCCGTGCCTTCGACCACGCCGAGCGCGGGTTTGCGCTCTGGAAGCGCACCAGCCCCTTCGAGCGGGCCAGGATCTTCACCGACGCGGCCCGGCTGATCCGCGAACGGGTAGAGGAGATCGCCGCCGACGTGACGGCGGAGAACGGCAAGACCCTGACCGAGGCGACCGTCGAGACCCTCAAGTCCGCCGACTTCCTGGAGTACTACGCCGGTCTCGCCCGCCAGGGCTACGGCACCCTCCTGCACGACGTACGGCCGAACCACCGCACCCACACCCAGCGCGAGCCGATCGGCGTGATCCTGGTGATCAGCCCCTGGAACGACCCGCTGATCACGCCCGCCCGCAAGCTCGCCCCGCTGCTCGCGACCGGCAACGCGGCCGTGTTCAAGCCGGCCACCGAGACGCCCGTCTCCGGCCTGCACTTCGCCCGCG
Organism: Streptomyces sp. NBC_00080; assembly: GCF_045041255.1. Lineage (NCBI taxonomy): Bacteria > Bacillati > Actinomycetota > Actinomycetes > Kitasatosporales > Streptomycetaceae > Streptomyces > Streptomyces sp. NBC_00080. Next base: position 1,617,717 of record NZ_CP108235.1, on the reverse strand, counting down.
CCCTGCACGACGCCGGCCTGCCCGCGGGGGTGCTGAATGTGGTGACCGGCCGGACCGCGGAGATCGAGGAGGCTCTCCTCGACGACCCGCGGATCGTCGGCATCACCTTCACCGGCTCCAATGCCGTCGGGAACCGCATCCGTCGCCGTCTCGCCGACCGCAACGTGCGTTTCCAGGGCGAGTTGGGCGGCAAGAATGCCTCGGTGGTGCTGAAGGACGCCGATCTGCCCGCCGCCGCGAAGGCCGTCGTGGCGGCTTCGTTCGGGCAGGCGGGCCAGCGCTGCACCGCCACCAGCCGGGTCGTCGTCGAGCGGCCGGTGTACGAGGAGTTCACCCGGCTGCTGGTCGCCGAGGTCGAGGAGCTGAAGGTCGGCCCGGGCAGCGACCCGGCGACCACCCTGTGCCCGCTGTCCAGCCCCAGGCAGCGCGACAGCGTCCTCGCCCATCTGGCCGGTGCGGTCGAGCAGGGAGCCACCGTCCTCACCGGCGGCCACGCGGACACCGACGGCGAGCGGGCCCACGGCTGCCACGTGCAGCCGACCGTGCTCGCGGACGTCACCCCGGAGACGGCGATCTGGCGCGAGGAGGTCTTCGGGCCGGTCCTCGTCCTGCGCGCGGTCGACGGCTTCGACGCGGCCGTCGAGGCGGTCAACGACTCCGGCTTCGGCCTCGCCGCCGCCGTCTTCACCCGCGACCTGGCCTGCGCCCACCGCTTCGCCGACGAGGCCGAGTGCGGACAGGTCGCGGTCAATACCACCACCACCGGCTGGGACGTCCACCTGCCTTTCGGCGGGTTCCACGACTCGGGCACGGCCTACAAGGAGCAGGGAGAGGAAGTCCTGCGCTTCTCCACGCGGGTCAAGACGGTCGCCGTGCACTTCGGCGGCTGACGATCGTGAGCAGCGACTACAGAGAGAGGAGGTGCCGATGGCGGACGAGACGATCGGCATCGTCGGCGCCGGGATCGTGGGTCTGGCCACGGCCCGCGAGATCGCCCTGAGCAGGCCCGGCACCCGGGTCGTGGTCTTCGAGAAGGAGCGGGAGGTCGCGCTCCACCAGACCGGCCACAACTCGGGCGTCGTGCACGCGGGCATCTACTACACGCCCGGCAGTCTCAAGGCCGAGCTGACGGTACGGGGAGTGGCCCTGCTCCGCGCGTACTGCGAGGACCGCGAGCTGCCGTACCGCGAGATCGGCAAACTGGTCGTGGCGGTCCGCGAGGACGAGCTCGGCCGGATGAACGCCCTGTACGACCGGGCCAGGAACAACCATGTGCCCGAGCTGCGGAAGGTCTCCCGCGAGGAGATCCGGGAGATCGAGCCGAACGCCGGCGGTGTCGCGGCCCTGTACTCCCCGCGCACCGCGATCACCGACTACCCGGCGATCGCCCGTGCCTTCGCCGAGGACGTGGCCGGCTCCGGGGGAGAGGTGCGGACGGGCTTCCCGGTCACCTCCCTCACCGAGGTGCCCGGCGGCATCGAGGTGGCTTCAGGGCCGCGGCGCGAGCGGGTGGACCGGCTGATCCTGTGCGCGGGCCTGCACTCCGACACCGTGGCCGGCCTCGCGCAGGACCGGCGGGAGCCGCGGATCGTCCCGTTCCGGGGCGAGTACATGCTGCTCAGGCCGGAGAAGACGGACCTGGTGCGGGGCCTGATCTACCCGGTGCCGGACCCCCGTTACCCGTTCCTCGGCGTCCACTTCACGCCCCGCGTCGACGGCTCGGTGGAGGTCGGTCCCAACGCGGTCCTGGCCCTGGCCAGGGAGGGGTACACCCGCACCCGGATCTCCCCGAGGGACCTGCTCGGCCTCGCCGCCTACCCCGGCGTCTGGAAGATGGCGGCCCAACACTGGCGCACCGGCGTCAAGGAGTACCGCGGGTCGTTCTCGGCGGCGTCCTTCATGAAGGACGCCAAGCTGTACGTTCCCGCGGTCGGCGTCCAGGACGTCGTACGCGGTGGCGCGGGTGTGCGCGCCCAGGCCCTGGACCGGGACGGCACCCTGGTGGACGACTTCCGTATCCATCGAGTGGGCCGGGTCACCGCCGTCCGCAACGCGCCCTCGCCGGCCGCGACCGCTTCCATGGCGATCGCCGAGCACATCGTCGAAGCCGTTTTCGACCGCGCTTCCGACAACAGCTGAGAAACAGGCCGCCGACGCAGGCTGAGAAACAGGCCGCCGACGCAGGCTGAGAAGCAGGCCGGGAAACCGGTTCCGCAACGGGCCGCCGACGCAGGCCGAGAAACAGGCTGGGAAACCGGTTGCGCAACAGGCCGCCGCACCAGGCGGAGGAACCTGTTGCGCAACCGGCCGAGAAGCCTGGTGAGCAGCAGGCACGGAAACCGCTTTCGGCGACCGCTTGCGCAACCTGAAAGTGCCCTGCGAACAGCGCACTTTCACGCAACAACAGCTTGCGCTCCCAGAGGCTCCGCAAGGCCGTTGCGGCCCCCTAGCGTTCCCTCCGCAACGCCTCACCACGTGCCCTACCGAGAGAAAGAAGTACGGGACATGTTCGTCGTCGACACGCAGATCCACATCTGGCTGGAAGAGACCCCGGACCGCCCCTGGGTCCCGGGCGCCCGGGAGCGGATCCGCCTCAACGGCCACCGCGAGGACCCCTTCTCCTACGAGGAGGCCCTCGAGCTGATGGACGAGGCCGGCGTGAACCGCGCGCTGATCCTGCCGCCGTCCTGGGAGGGCGACCGCATCGACTACGCCCTGGAAGCCTGTGAGGCGCACCCGGACCGCTTCGGCATCATGGCCCGCATCCCGCAGAACAAGCCCGAAGAGGGCAAGGCCATGCTGAAGGACTTCGCGCAGAACCCGCACATCAAGGGCACGCGACTCACCTTCCACCGGCCGCAGGACCGCAACTGGATGATCGACGGCACCAACGACTGGTACTGGCCCGTCGCCGCGGAGCTCGGCATCCCCACCATGGTGCACGCCCCGATCTGGAAGCGTGAGCTCGGCGAGATCGCCGCCAAGCACCCCGAGCTGAAGATCATCATCGACCACATGGGCATCATGGCGCGCTGCGTCGACGACGCGATCGGATACTGGGTCGCGGAGACCGCGGACCTCGCGGCCCACCCGAACATCTACGTCAAGGTGTCCGCGCTGCCCGGCTACTCGACGCAGCCGTTCCCGAACAACAACATCCAGAAGTACGTGCGCGAGATGGTCGACAAGATGGGCCCGCAGCGCTGCTTCTACGGCACCGACATCACCCGCCTGCTGGGCCACGGCATCACCTACACCGACACCATCGAGCAGTTCACCAAGCACTGGGACTTCACGCCCGAGGAGCTGGAGTGGATCATGGGCCGCGGTATCTCCGAGGTCCTGAACTGGCCGATCGAGGGCTGAGGAAGCACGCGAGATGACCGACACCACCACCGCACCGGACGCCGACGGCGGAGACGCTCTCGTCACCGCCTTCAACGCCGTCGGCGCCGACTACCTGTTCTGCTCGTCCGGGTCCGAGTGGGCCCCGGTATGGGAGTCCCTCGCCCGGCGCCACCGGGACGGACTGCCCTGCCCGCGGTACCTGGACCTGACCCACGAGACCGTCGCCGTGGGCATGGCCACCGGCTACGGCCTGGTCAGCCGCCGGCCGCAAGGCGTGCTGCTGCACGCGGCCCCCGGCCTGCTCCAGGGCTCGATGGCCGTCCACGGGGCGCTGCTCGCCGGTGTCCCGATGGTGGTCAGCTCCTCGGAGTCGACCACCTACGGGGACGGCCCCGGGCAGGACCCGGGCGGCCAGTGGTACCGGAACCTGTCCATCGTGGGCGGCCCGCACGGCGTCGCGACCCCGTTCACCAAGTGGTCCACCGAGGCCGCCAGCGTCCACACCCTGCCCACCATGGTCACGCGGGCGGCCGAGCTGGCCTGGCGGGCCCCGGCCGGCCCGGCGTACCTGAACGTCCCGCTGGAGATCCTGCTGGAGGACTGGGACGGCCGCGAGGCCAAGCCCATCGTGCCGCCGGGCTCCACCCACAGCTCGCCCGAGGAGGTCGACCCGGTCGCCCGGCTGATCCGCGAGGCGAGGAACCCGGTCATCGTCACCGAGACCGCCGGCCGGGAGGCGGGCGGCTTCGAGGCGCTCGTCGCCTTCGCCGAGGCCTGGAACATCCCGGTCGTCGAACCGGACTCCGCGGTGTGCGGCAACTTCCCGCGCACCCACCCGCTGCACGCCGGCAGCGACATCGGCCCGTGGATGGACGAGGCGGACCTCATCCTCCTCGTCAACTGCCGTGCCCCGTTCTACCCGCCGTCGCGCCGCCCCTCGAAGGCACAGGTCGTCGTCATCGACGAGGTGCCCCAGCGTCCGCACGTCGTCTACCAAGTCCTTTTCGCCGACGCGTACTTGGAGGGCAACGTCGCCAACACGCTGCGCCAGCTCGCCAAGCGGGCGAAGGATCTCGACGAGGCCGCCGTCGCCGTACGGCGCACCGCGCAGGACGAGCGGCACGCCGCCGAGCGGGCCGCCGTCACCGACGCCGAGACCAGGGCCAAGGCGCAGCGGCCGACCGAGGGCGTCGACCCGGTGCTGGTCGCCGCCACGCTGCGCGAGCTGCTCGACGGCGCGGACGGCATCGTCGTCGACGAGACCATCACCCACAGCCGCGTCGTCAAGCGGCACCTGCGCACGGCCGCCCCCGACTCGTACTTCTATGTGCAGGGCGGCCTCGGCCAGGGCATCGCGGTCGCGCTCGGCGTCAAACTCGCCGCCGGGGAACGGCCGGTGGTCCTCACCATCGGCGACGGCGCGTTCGCCTACAACCCGCTCGTCCCGTCGTACGACGCGAGCAAGGCGTACGAACTCCCGCTGCTCATCGTGGTGTTCAACAACCGCGTCTACAAGTCGATGAACCTCAACCACCGCAGGTTCTATCCCGACGGAGCGGCCGCCGAGACCGGTGAATGGCTCGGCACCGACCTGCACCGCCTGCCCCGACTGGCCCAGTTCGCCGAGCCGTTCGGCATGCACACCGAGACCGTCGACACCTCGCAGGCGCTGGGGCCCGCCCTCGAGCGCGCCCTCAAGGCCGTGGCGGAGGGCACCACCGCCGTCGTCGACGTCCTCGTCACCCGCTGAACCAGGAGGCACCGCCACCATGTCCACCCCACCCACGAAGATCCTGGTGCCCGCAGAGGACCTGCGCACCTTCTCCGCGGCCCTCCTCGAGAAGGGCGGTCTGAGCGCCGAACACGCCCGCACCACCGCCGACGTGTTCGTCTGGGCCGCGCTGCGCGGCGTCGACTCGCACGGCATCGCCCGGGTCCCCGCCTATCTGGACCTGCTGGAGAAGGGCGTCGCCAACGCCGACGCCCGGATCACGGTCGAGTCCACCACCGTGGCCGCGGCCGTCCTGGACGCCGACCGCGCCCCCGGCCCGGTGGCCCTCAGTGCGGCGGCCGACGAGGCCGTGACCAGGGCGCGGACGACCGGCATCGCCGCGGTGGGCGTACGCCGCACGGTGCACACCGGCGCGATCGGCTACTACGTGTCGAAGATCGCCGAGCAGGGCCTGGTCGGCATCGGCTTCGTCGCCGGGATGCCGAACATGGGCTACACCGGCGTCAGGGGAGCGGCGGTCGCCACCAGTCCGCTCGCCATCGCCGTCCCCACCGACTCCTCGTCGGCGCATGCACCGCTGCTCCTGGACATGGCCACCGCCACCGTCGCGCTCGGCAGGATCCGGCAGGCGAAGGCGAGCGGCACCCCGCTGCCGGAAGGCGCTGCCGCCACCGAGGACGGCACCCCGACCACCGATCCGGAGAAGGCGGTCATGCCGCTCCCGCTCGGCGGGGCGAAGGGATCCGGCATGTCCCTCGCCTTCGAGCTGCTGACCAGTGTGCTGGTGGGGGCGCCGATCTTCGCGTCGTTCCACTCGGACGACGCGGCCGGCCGCAAGCACCGCCAGAACGCCCTGCTCATCGCCGTCGACCCGGCCGCCTTCGGGGGCGCGGACGTCTTCGCCGAGTCCGTGGACGCCACGCTGGACACGCTCAAGGGCCTGCCGGCCGCGGACGGCGCGCAGGGCGTGTTCTACCCGGGCGAGCGCAGTGCCGCCGTGGCCGCCGACCGCGGGGAGAAGGGCGTCCCGGTGGCGCCCAAGGTGTGGCGCGACCTGACCGAGCGTGCCGAGAAGCTGGGTGTCGCCCTGCCGGAGGCCGCCGGCTAGGGGGCTGTGGCTGCCCGGGGCGGCGACCCGGGGAGGGGGTGGTGGCCGGGCACGCCGGTGCGGCGGAGGGCGCCTTCGGACCACCCGGGCGGTGTCCGGTGCGGCGGACGCGCCCTCCCGCCCCCTCGCGGCCTCAAGAGGCCTGTGAACCACCTGCGTCGGTCGCCCGTCGAAGATGACGGGCGATCAGTGCGTAGGTGGTCCGGGCCCGTTCGTCGTCCTTGGTGTCGTAGCCGTGGTCGGCCCCGGCGAGGTCATGGTGCTCGACGAGGGCACCGGCCGCGCGCAGCCGCTCCGCGTACCGCACCGCCTCGTTCCTGAGCAGGTCGTACTCGGCCGTGATGACCAGCGCCGGAGCGATGCCCGTCAGGTCGGCGGTGTCGGAGGCGTGGGCGGGCGAGACGAGCCGGTGGGCGCGCTCGCGCGGATCCGGCACGTACGAGGTGTCGAAGATCTCGGCCATCCAGGGCCGCAGCATGGGCTTGGCGACCGCCGCCTTCTTGTCCTTCGCGCTGGTGGCGAGGTCCAGCGGCGGGTAGTGCAGCACCTGGAGGGCGATCGCGGGCCCGCCCTGTTCCAGGGCCTGGCGGGCCACGGCCGCCGTGAGTCCGCCGCCCGCGCTCTGTCCGCCCACGGTGAGCCGCCCGCCGTCCCAGCCGTGCTCCGCGCCGTGCTCGGCGACCCAGCGCACCACCTCGAAGGCCTGCGTCGGCGGGGCCGGGAACGGGTGTTGCGGGGCGACGACGTACTTCACGTTGACCACGAACACCCCCGCCTCGGCGGCCAGCCACCGGCAGAGCCCGTCGTCGAGCTCCGGCATCGACACGACGTAGCCGCCACCGTGGAAGTTGACGTGGACGGGCGCGGGCGCCGCCGTCCCGGCCGGGGGCGCGTACACCGTGACCTGTGCCGGGGCGACGGAGGTCGGCACCGTCAGCTCCCGCACCGCGCGGGGGTGCTCCGGGAAACGGGCCTGCCCCTCGGCGGTGGAGCCGGAGCCACCGGAACGGCGGCTCGCCAGCCCGGTGAGGCCCTGCATCGTCTTGGCGGCGAGGGCGGCCACCGCCGGTCTGGCCAGGAGGGACATGCGCGTTCCGTTCGTCGAGCCGTGCCGTCGATCATCAGGATTCCTGTTGAAGAGAACGGGGTGAAGCTAGCACGGCGAGACCCGCGCGCGCACCGGTCCGTCAGTCGCGCCGGGCCACGATCCGGTACGCGTTGGACACGCCGAGCCGGTGCGCGAGCGGACGCACCGCGAACCGGTCGAGCAGGGTGCCCACGATCAGCGCCGGGATCCCGGCGACCAGCAGCGCCCCGCGCAGCGTGCGGCGCAGCGCGCCCGGCGGCCCGGGCAGCCACGGCGCGTCGTCGCGCGGCGCCGCGTGGTCCAGCGCCAGCCACACGGCGGCCAGCAGGTCGACCGGGTCGTGCGGCTCGGCGTGCTGCTCCGCCACCACCGTGAAGCCGAGCCGCGTGAGCCGCTCCCGCAGATTGGCCACCGGCACGAAGTGCAGATGCTGCGGCTGGAGCCAGGGCAGCCACCAGCGGCCCAGCAGCCGCGCGTAGCGGCTCTCCGGGTCCGGCACCTCGATGAGGAGATGGCCGCCGGGGCGCACCGTCCGGTGCGCGGCGCGCAGTTCGCGGTCGGGGTCGGTGCTGTGCTCCAGGTAGTGGAACATGCTCACCACGTCGTAGCGGGCGGCGAGTTCGGGCGCCAGCTCGGGGAACGCGCCCCGGTAGCCGCGCTCCACCCGGCCCTCCCGCTCGGCGAGTTCGACGCCGTCGGTGAAGTCCAGCCCGTCGAACGTCGTCCCCGGCAGCACCTCCCGGGCGGCCGCGCAGAAGTGACCGTGCCCGGTGCCGACGTCCAGCCAGGTCTTCGGCGCGGGGTCGTGCGCCAGCATCGACCCGGCCCGCCCCCGGTACATCTTCGTCCGGCCCCCGAAGGTGTCCCCGAGCTTCTTCTCGCCCAGCCCGTCGTAGAAGTCCCGGTAGTAGAACTCCAGGCCCTCGGCGCTCAGCCGCGGGTTCTGGAAGGTGTGCCCGCAGCCCTCGCAGCGGTCCAGGACGAAGCGGCCCGGCTTGTGCTGGAGCAGGTCGGTGGTGCGCAGCCGGGTGGTCAGCGCCGCCGAGCCGCACCACGGGCAGCCGGTGCGGCGGGGCTCGAAGAAGCGGTCCAGGCCGGCGGCGATGTCCGCCCGGTAGGCGGGACGCGCCTCGGCGATCCGCTCGGCGGGCTTGCTGTCTTCGCTCATCTGAACTCCCGGGCCAGGTCTTCGAGATGGGCCGCGGCGGCGGACGGACCGCCCGCGGCGCGGAACGCCGTACGGATCCGGCCGGCGGCGGCACGGTGTCCGGGTTCGTCCAGCACGGAGTCGACCGCCGCGCCCAGTTGCCGCGCGCTGACCCGGCCGAACCGCACCCGCACCCCGGCTCCCGCGTCGGTGACCTGCCCGGCCACGACCGGCTGGTCGTCGCGGATCGGAGCCACGACCAGGGGGACCCCGTGCCACAGGGCCTCGCACACGCTGTTGTGCCCGGCATGGCAGACCACCGCGCCGGATCCCCTCTCCAGCCTTGCCAGCAGGGCGAGTTGGGGAACCGACGGCAGGATCAGCAGGTCCTTGTCGTCGCCTCGCGGCTCCAGCGTGCCGCCCGGGTCGACGATCACGCCCTGCACCCGGTCGGCCCGCTCCCGCAGCACCTCCCGGCAGACTTCGAGGAACCGTCCGCCGACGTCGGTGTTCGCGGTGCCGAGCGTGACCAGCACGGTGGCGCGGCCGCCGTCGAGCCACTCCCAGGGGAAGTCGGCGACGGACGGCCGGGCCGTGATCGACGGGCCCACCCAGCGCACGCCCCCGTGCGCGTCGCCCGCCAACTCCGGTGTGCTGAAGGCCAGGACGAGATGCGGCGAGAAGCGGGGGTCGGCATCGCCCGCCGGATCGCCGATCGCGGACCGCAGTGCGGCCAGACGCCCGTCGAGCCACTCTCTGACCTTGGGCAGCCCGGCCAGCGGATCCGTGAACTCGGCCGAGGTGGTCGCCGAGGTCGCCCACGGCAGGCCCAGCCGCTCCGCGACCAGCGCGCCGGCGAAGGCCTGCTGGTCGGCGACGACGACGTCCGGCCGGAACGCCTCGACGGCCGCCCGTACACCCGGCGCCATCGCCTCCGCGAGCGGCAGCAGGTACCACTCCCACAGGAACTTCAGCGCCTCCGGACCGCGCAGGTCGGCGGGCCGCTCTCCGGGCGGCGCCCCGCCGCAGGCGAACACCGCCCCGGCCGCGGGGCCCGCCAGCCGGCCGACCAGCTCCGGATCGGCGCAGGCCCACGCCACCCGGTGGCCCCGTGCGGTGAGTTCGGCGGCGACGCCGACGGCCGGGTTGAGGTGACCCACCAACGGCGGCACGACGAAGAGGAACCGGCTCACCCCGTCGCCTCCGCCGCCACCCGCCCGGCCTCGTCGACGAGGGACAGGATGTGTCCGCCGACCGTCCCCGAGGCCTCCACGAGGACCGAGTGCTCATGCCCCGGGATCACCACCGTGCGGCAGTCCGGCAGCACCGCCCGGAGCCAGGGCGCCAGTTCGGCCAGATCGGAGTCGGCGCCGTACAGCCCGAGCACCGGGCAGCGCACCGCGGCCATCCGCTCGTCCGTCAGCACCCGGCTGGCCGGGATGTCCCGGCCGAGGGAGGTCTCCCGCGCGAGCCGGGCCGCGCCCTTGGCCAGGCGGGCCGTGTTGTGGCCGCGGTTCGCGGTGATCCAGGCGATCGCGTCGGACTCGTGGTGGGCGAGCTGGGTCATGACCCGGTCCAGGATCCCGCCGAGCTTCACCGCCCAGGCGGCGGTGGCCGGTTCGGACTCGACGAGGCTGACACTCGCCGCCCGCTCGGGGTGACGGGCCGCGTAGCCGAACGCGATCGTGCCGCCGTAGGAGTTGCCGACCAGGTGCACCGGGCCGGTCACCCCGAGCCGGTCGAGCAGCGCCTCCAGGTCGTCGATGTTGTCGTCGAGCGTGTAGCCCGCGGCGGGGCGCTCGCTGCGGCCGTGGCCCCGCAGGTCGTACATGACGACGTCGAGGCCTGCGGCCGCGAACGCCGGGGCGACGGTGAAGTAGTAGCTGGCCAGGCTGTCGGTCAGCAGGCCGTGCACCAGGACCACGGTGGCGGTGGCCGGCCGGCCCTGCCGGGGGCCGATCCGCTGTACGTGCAACCGGACGGAGCCGGTGTCGACCATCACCATGGCTCAGCTCGCCTCCGCGGCCTTCAGGCTCGTCACGACGTACTCGACGAGCCGTCCGACGGTCAGTTCGATGATCTCGTCGAACTCCATGCCGGCCAGGAACTCGGCGAAGTTGACCCGGTCGCCGTACCGCTCCTGGAGCAGACCGGCCAGGGTGACGAGGTCGATGCTCTCCAGCTCCAGGTCGCGGTTGAAGGTGGTCTGCAGGTCGATCTCGATGTCGTCGAGCCCGTACTCGTCCTGCAGGAGTTGCGTGAGCATGGCGGTGAGATCGGCCAGGACGGACCTCTCGTCGGCGGTGACGGGGCTGCGGGGCGTGGGGGGTGTCATCGGGCGTCGTACTCCTTCGCGGTCGGGTGTCCCGTCGTCCAGGCCACCACGTACGAACGGTCTGGCAGCCGGGGCGGGTTGGCGGCCGGTGCGCAGTGCACGGGGTAGGCGCGTCCGAGGCGGCCCGCGACGGTCAGCCGGTCGCCGGCCGGTGTCGCGTCGAGCACCGTGAAGTCCCGCGGCCTGCCGTCGAATCCGGTGCCCTCCGCCTTGGCGACGGCCTCCTTCGCCGCCCAGAAACGGGTGAACCACAGGGCTTCGGAGCTGCCGGAGCCGGCCGACAGGGCGCGCAGCAGCCGTATTTCGTCCTCGCCGAGGGCGGCGGCGAGGGTCTGCGGGGTGCGGTCGGTGACCTCCTCGATGTCGATCCCCGGGCCGGGGCCCGGCGTGTGCGGCCGGACGATCGCGACGCCCGCCTCCGCGCAGTGGGCCAGCGAGACGTCCAGCGCGGGCAGGACGCGTCCGTGCACGCCGGTGACGTACGGCCGTCCGGCCTCGTCGTTGCGCACCCGCAGCTCGGCCGGGAAGACCGGGCCCTCGCCCTGGTCCCACAGCCACTGCCGTACCGCGTCCTTGACCGCGATCCGGCCCAGCAGCCACTGCCGGCGCCCGCGCGGCGCGTGCTCCGCGTACTGCGAACGCTCCGCTCCACCCAGGGAGTTGCGCATGATCAGTTCACGGGACGCCAGGTCCGGCCACCGCTCGTGCAGCAGTTGCCAGCCGCCCGGACGGGTCTCGGACAGCGTGTGGTGCTCCGGGAAGCGCTCGACGGGCCGCGTCTTCGGGTCGTTGTCGAACCGGCGGTCCTGCCAGCCGTACACCTCCGCCCACACCGTGCCCCCGACCGTCAGCTGGACGTCGGCCTCCAGGAAGGCGTCGGTGAGCGAGGTGATCCGCACCAGGCACCCCACCTCGGTCCCCGGCGCCGGATGCGGTCCGTGGAAGCGCATCTCCCGCATTCCGACCGGGAACACGACGGTCCGCTCGCTACGGGTCGCCATGATCCAGTAGCCGAGGAGCTGGCCGACGTTGTCCAGCAGGGCGCCGGGCGCGGACGGGGTGGTGATCACCCCGCGTACGTGGCGGTCGCCGATCGCGCCGAGTCCGGTGACGCCCCGGAACGCCGGGCCGTGGAACATCCAGCGCTCGTCGTAGAGCTGGGCGGCGGTGTGGTCCGGGGCGCGCTCGGCGCCGGGGCCGTCGGGCCACGGGGCGGGCGGCGGTGGGTGGGCGGCGGCCAGTTCGACGGTTGCGCGGGCCCGGGGGCCGAAGGACACGGCCAGCCGGTCGGGACCTTCGGGGGTCACGGTGACCGGCACGTCGACGGCGGGGGTGGCGGTGAGCCATTCCTCGAACCGCGCACCGTGCACGGCGACCGGCACCGTGCCGGGGGCCGAGTCCCGCGCCGCGTCCGCCGCCGCGTCCACGATGTGCTGCACGATCGTCGTCGCCGGGACGACCGGCCACCGGTCGGCGACCTCGGGCCAGCCGGGCCGCTGCGGGAAGAAGCAGTGGTCCAGCAGGTAGGGCATGGCGTCGGGGGAGACGTGGACGACGCTGTGCCACGGGCCGGTCCCCCGTGCGGCCGTGGGAGCGCCGGCCCTCGCGGTCATGAGGGCGGCCGCCGTGTCCGCCGTCTCGTGGAGCAGGGCGGACAGTTCGGCGGCCATCGGTGAACCCTCGGCCAGGGCGTCCAGCGGCGACGGGCCGACGGCGTCCGCCGCACGGACCGGCGCGCGCAGCTCGGCCCGCAGCGCGGTGAGCCGCTGCGGCGCGAGGGACACCAGGGCGCCGCCCAGGTCCAGCCGTACCGGCGGCCGTGCCGCCCGCGCGGTGGCGACGGGCGCCGGGCAGGGCCCGAGGGAGGGAGCCACCGCCGCCCCGGCCGTCCACAGCGCGGTGGCCACCCTGCGGAGCTGGGCGAGGCCCGTGCGGTGGGGGGAGTTGGCGGCGACGACCAGGTGGTCCCGGCCGCCCAGGGTGTCCCCGACGAGGGAACCGAGCTGACCCGGGCCGACCTGGACGTACACCCGGTGTCCGGCCGCGTACAGCGCCTCGGTCAGCTGCCGGAAGCGGACGGGTTCCAGCAGATGGCGGACGAACAGGGACCGTATCCCCGCCTCGTCCTCGGGGAAGGGCGCGGCGGTCGTCCCCGACCAGAGGGGTGTGTGCGCCGGATGCAGCCGGAACCGGTCGGCGGCCTCCTCGATCGGTCCGAGATGCGGTTCCAGCATCGGCGTGTGGAAGCCCGACCGGAACGGCAGCACCTGGCTGAGGACACCCTGGGCGCGGAAGGCCCGTACGAACTCCTCCACCGCCGCTTCCGGTCCGCACACCATCGACTGGCCGGGCGCGTTGTCGTGGGAGAGCACCAGTCCCGCGGTGGCCGGGCCCTCGTCCCGCAGGGCGGCCAGGACCCGCTCGGCGGACGCGCCGATCGCCCCGAAGGCCAGCCCCGGAACCGTCACCGAGTCGGGGTCGAAGTCCGCCATGAACGCGTCGACCTCGTCCCCGGAGTACAGCCCGGCCGTCGCCATCGCCGTCCACTCGCCCACGCTGTGCCCGGCGACCGCGGCCGGCACGATCCCGGTGCGGCGCAGCGCGGCGTCGAGCAGCCGGCCGACGGCGACCACACCGAAGCCGTGACGGCCCACGTCACCGGCCCGGCCCTCGCCGACGGACGGGACGGGCAGCCCGAAGTGGGCGGCCACGTCGTCGACCTGCGGGGTGAAGTCGCCCTCCAGGCCGGGGAAGAGGAACGCGGGTCCGCCCGCTTCGGCGCCCAGCAGGGGGCTGGGCCGGAACCAGACGTCGCTGCGGCCGTGCCAGGCGCGCTGCTTGCCGACCGCGCGGCGGGCCAGGGCGAGCCGCTTCGCGGTCGGGTCGACGATGCCGAGGCGGGCCGCTCCCGCGTCCGGGTGCGGATGGGAGGGGGCGAGTCCGGCGGCCCGTACGGTGTCGTCGTCGGCGTCCAGGAGGGCGGCGAGCCGCGCGGGGGAGTCGGCGGCGAGCAGCAGGACCCGCTCGGGTTCGGTGACCGCCAGGGCCGGACGGGGCGGGGCGGTCGCGCGCGGTCCGCGGACCCCGGGCGCCTCCTCCAGCACCACGTGCGCGTTGATCCCGCCGAACCCGAACGCGTTGACGGCGGCCCGGCGCACGGGCTGCCGTTCGGTGGGCTCCCAGTCGGCCGCCTTCTCCAGGGTGCGGAACCGGGTGCGGGCCAGGGCGGGGTGCGGGTCGTCGCAGTGCAGCGTCGGGAGCAGCATGCCGTGGTGGACGGCGAGCGCGGCCTTGACGAGCCCGGCCACCCCGGCGGCGGGCATGGTGTGCCCGATCATCGACTTGACCGACCCCAGCACCGCTTCAGCCTCGCCGGGGCCGAACACCGCGGCGAGGGTGGTCAGTTCGGCCTCGTCGCCCGCCGGGGTCGCGGTGCCGTGCGCCTCCAGCAGACCGATCGAACCGGGCTCGGCCGGGTCGAGCCCGGCGGCCCGCCACGCCTGCCGGACAGCCTGCGCCTGACCGCCGGGATCGGGGTTGACCAGCCCCGCGGCCCGGCCGTCACTGGCCACCCCGGTGCCCCGGATCACCGCGTAGATCCGGTCGCCGTCGCGCTCGGCGTCGGCCAGCCGCTTGAGGACGACGACGCCCGTCCCCTCGCCGATCAGGATGCCGTCGGCGTCCCGGTGGAAGGGGCGGCTGCGCTGGCTGGGCGAGAGGGCGCGGAGCTGGGAGAAGACGCTCCACAGCGTGATGTCGTGGCAGTGGTGGACGCCTCCCGCGAGCATCAGGTCGCAGCGCCCGGAGCCGAGTTCGGCCACCGCCTGGTCCACGGCGACCAGCGAGGACGCGCAGGCCGCGTCCACGGTGTACGCCGGACCGCGCAGGTCCAGCCGGTTGGCGATCCGGGAGGCGGCGAGATTGGGCACCAGGCCGATCGCCGACTCGGGACTGTCCGGACCGAGCCGCTCGGTGAACGCCGTCCGTACGCGGCCGAGTTGGTCGGAGGTGAGGTCGGGCAGCAACTCATTGAGCGTGCGCACGAGTTGACCGGCCGTGCGGACCCGCTGGTCGAGCCGGACCAGGCCGGGACCGAGATAGCCGCCCCGGCCGAGGACGACGCCGACGCGCCCTCGGTCGGGGAGCCGGTCCGGGCCGCCCGCGTCGTCCAGGGCGGCCGAGGCCACGTGCAGGGCGATCAGCTGGTCCGGCTCGGTCCCGGCCACCGAGTGGGGCATGATCCCGAACCGGGTCACCTCCACCTCCGCCAGCCCGTCCACGAACCCGCCCCGCCGCGCGTAGACCCGGTCCGCGACGGCCGGTTCGGAGGCGGTGCCGGGACGGTAGTACTCGGCGTCCCAGCGCCCCTCGGGCACCTCGCCGATCGCGTCCACGCCGTCCCGCAGATTGCGCCAGTACGCGTCCAGGTCGGCGGCGCCCGGCAGCAGGACCGCCATGCCGACGATGGCGACGGGCCGGTGAGGCGCGGTCACGGCCGCCGTCACCAGCCCGAGGCGGTGTGGACGACGGCCGTGGCGGACTCCTCGCCCCAGGCCAGCTCCCGCAGCAGCGCCGCGGTCCCCTCCTCGGGATCGATCAGCCGGATGCCGCGCCGGGCGTACTCCCGGGCCAGCTCCACCCCCACCATGCCGGCGTGCCCGGCCGCGGGCGCCCACGGCCCCCAGTGCACGGTCACCGCGCGGTGCCCGGTACGGGCGGCGAAGGCCGCGCCGAGGGTCTCCAGCGCGTCGTTGGCGGCCGCGTAGTCCACCTGGCCCCGGTTGCCGAGGACGGCCGAGATCGAGCCGAACAGCACGGTGAACGCGGGTGCGACGGGGAGTTCCTCCAGGGCGGTGAGCAGGGCGTCCGCGCCGGTCGCCTTGGTGCCGTAGACGCGCTGGAAGGACTCGGCGCTCTTCTCCGCGACGAGCCGGTCCTCGATCACCCCGGCCGCGTGCACCACGCCGTCCAGCCGGCCGTGCTCGGCGTGGATCTCCTTCACCGCCTGGAGCACCGCCCCGGGCTCGCGGAAGTCGACGGAACGGTAGCGGGCCCGGCCGCCGAGCGCCGTGAGTTCGGCGAGGGTGGCGGTGATCTCCCGCTGGGCCAGCAGGAGTTCGGCGGCACGGTTGATCTCCGTCGGTTTGCTGCCGCCGCGCGCGGCCAGAGCGGCACGCAGCTCGGCCGGGGTGCGGGCGGCAGCGGTGTCCGCGGCTTCGGGGCCGTCCGGCGCGGGGGTCCGGCCGAGCAGCTCCAGACGGCAGCGGGCGGCACGGGCGAGCGCGGCGGCGAACTGCGCGGTGATGCCCCGCGCCCCGCCCGCGAGCAGGACGACCGAGTCCCGGTCCAGTCCGAGCGCCGCCGCCTCGGCGGCTCCGTCCCCGGCCGGTCCTGCGCCCGTGCTGCCGAGCGCGCCGAGCGGCGCCTCCACCAGCTCGAAGCCGTGCCGTCCGGCCGCCGTCCGCAGGACGACCGGGGTACGGTCCGGCGCGACGGCCTCCGCGACCACGGCGTCCGCGACGGCGGACGGCGAGGTGTCGGAGAGGTCGACGACCCGGGCGATCAGCTCCGGGTACTCACGTGCCACCGTCCGGAACAGACCGCGCAGCCCGGCGGTGCGGGGGTCGGGTGTCCCGCCGTCGGCGGTGCGCACGGCCAGCAGCCAGCGCGGGCCGCGTGCCAGGGCCGCCTTCAGGACGGGGAACGCGTCCGGCAGGACGGGGCCGTCGTCGGCGCCGTCGAGGGCGCCGAGGTACAGCACGCCCTCCACCGGCCCGTCCGCCTCGGTCAGGACGTGGTCCCGGGCCCGTACGGCGACGTCGGCGCCGTGGGACACCAGCCGGGCCGCCGCCTGCGGGGCTTCCCCGAGGAGGATCCAACGGGTCCCGGAGAGCGCGCCGGAGGGGACGGCGGAGGGGACGGCCGAGGCGTCGGTGCCGACGTCGAGCAGGACCGGCCGCAGCACATGCCTGCGGGGCGGCTCGCCGTTCACCTCCGGTGGGGCCTGCCCAGGCGTTCCGGGCTCCGTGCCCGGTACCGCCACCGCTCCCGCCGCCGCCGTGTCGGGCTCGGCGGTGGGCGCGGGCGCGGCCGGTCCGCCCAGCCTGGCGGTCAGCCAGTCGGTCACCGCGGCGGCGGTCCGCGCCTTCGCCAGCTCCTCCAGCTCGTCGTCGTCCATCGACGCGAGGTCCGCGCCCGCCCCGGCACCCAGACGTCGGGCCAACTCGCCTGCGATCTCCGCCCGCTTGATGGAGTCGATGCTGAGGTCGGCCTCGAGGTCGAGGTCGGGCTCGATCATGTCGACGGGGTAGCCGGTGCGCTCGCTGATGATCTCCAGGACGACCTGCCGGACATCGACGGGCCCGGTGGCCCGGGGCGGCGCGGAATCCCCGGTCGGTTCCGTCGCCGCGGCCACCGCCGGTTGTGCCGTGGGGAGTTGGGGAACCGCCTGGATCACCTGCGGCACCGCGGCCACGGGCGCCGCCGGCGGCGCGCCCGCGGTGGCCCCGAAGTAGGTGAGCAGCACGTCCCGTTGGGCGGCGATCATCTCCCGGCTGGTGCGCAGGAATTCGGAGACGAGTGCATCCCGGTCGGACGGGCCGCCGTGCGGGGGGTTCGTCGTCACAGTCGCCACGGTCCTCTCGAGGGGTTCCACGACTCGGCGGGCCGGTGCGAGCGCACCGGGAAGGAGGGCGCCGGCGGCGGTACGGACCAGCTGTCCGTCGACCGTCCAGCCGGCCCGCTTCGGCACGGGGGTCCGTACCGCGTCGATCGCGTCCCGGCCGCGCAGCAGCCACCCGGCGCGTACCGGCAGGCCCGCGACGGCGAGCCGGGCCAGCGCGTCGAGCCAGCCGTGCAGACCGCCGCCGGGGCGGGGCTCGCAGGCCACCGTGCGGTGCGGACGGTCGCCGAGGATCTGCCCGACCAGCCGCGTCAGCACCGACCCGGGTCCGGCTTCGACGAAGATCCGCGCGCCCGCCGCGTACATCGCCTCGATCTGCTCGGCGAAGGCGACCGGGGCGCCGATCTGCGCGGCGAGCTCGGTCCGTACCCCGTCGGCGTCGGGGGGATACGGCGCGGCCGTGCGATTGGACCACACCGGGAACTCGGGCGCGTGCACCGGCCGGGCCGCGAGTGCCTCGGCGAAGCGGCCGGCGGCACCGGCGACCAGGGGGCTGTGGAAGGCGCAGGCCACGGGGATCCGCTTGGCCCCGACACCGGCCTCGCGCAGCAGCCGTACGGTGTCGGTGACGGCGTCCGAGGGGCCGGAGATCACCGTCTGCTCGGGCGAGTTGCGGTTGGCGACGACCACGGAGTCCGGCGCCCGCACCGCCTCCAGGGCCCGCGCCACCTTGTCGGCACCGGCCGCGACGGCGGCCATGGTGCCGGGATCGCCACCGGCAGACCCGGCAGACCCGGCAGACCCGGCAGACCCGGCAGACCCGGCAGAACCGGCCGCCCCGGCGGCTTCGAGGATCGCCGTCGCCCGTTCCGCGCTCAGGTCCAGCAGTGTCTCGGGGCTCAGCGCGCCGGCCGCGCAGAGGGCGACCAGCTCGCCGTAACTGTGTCCGGCGGCCATGTCCGGCCGCACCCCGGCCGCGGTGAGCACGGCGTGCGCGGCGAGTCCGGCGACACCGAGCGCCGGCTGTGCCACCCGTGTGTCGGTCAGCGCGGCATGCTGACGGTCGCGTTCCGCGTCGTCGAAGGCGGCCGGCGGATACAGGGTGTCGGCGTGGGCCCGTCCGAGTTCCAGGTAGGGCCGCAGCTCGGGGAAGGTGACGAACAGGTCCGCGAGCATGCCGGTGCGCTGGCTGCCCTGGCCGGGGAAGAGGAAGGCGACCTTGGAGTCCCCGGGGTCGACTTGGGGGTCGTCCGGTCCGGCCCGGTGGATGCCGTGTGCCGGGTCGTGCTCGGCCGGATCGGCCGACACCCGTCGCAACTTGCCGACAAGGTCGTCCACGTCCGTCGCCACGACCGCGACCCGCGCCGGTTCACCGCTCGCGTCCGACCGCCGGGCGGCGCCGAGCGCCAGGTCCCGCAGCCGCCACGGCCGGCCCTCCGCCTCCGCGGCCCTGAGGAGTTCGTCCACCGCCCG
Organism: Streptomyces sp. NBC_00080; assembly: GCF_045041255.1. Classification (NCBI taxonomy): domain Bacteria; kingdom Bacillati; phylum Actinomycetota; class Actinomycetes; order Kitasatosporales; family Streptomycetaceae; genus Streptomyces; species Streptomyces sp. NBC_00080. The sequence continues at coordinate 1,598,865 of NZ_CP108235.1, read as the reverse complement.
GCCGGCCGCGGCGGCGTCCCGGCCACGGAAGACGAACAGTTCGGCGGGCCAGGCGTCCGCGCCCCGTACCGGCGGCACGCCGCCGGCGTAGGCACTGAGCACCACATGGAAGTTGGTGCCACCGAAGCCGAACGCGCTGACCCCGGCGAGGCGTTCCTCGGGCGGCGCCGCCCAGGGCCGCGCCTGTGCGTGGAAGGCGAAGGGGCTGCTCTCCCGGTCCCAGGCCGCGTTGGGGTCCTTCACGTGCAGTGTGGGCGGCCGGACGCCGGTGTGCAGGGCGAGCAGTGTCTTGATCAGCCCGGCGAGTCCGGCGGCGCACTTGGTGTGCCCGATCTGCGACTTCACCGAGCCGATCGCGCAGCCGCCCGGTTGCGCCCCGGCCTCGCCGAACACCTCGCTGAGGATGCGCAGTTCGGTGCGGTCGCCGACCACCGTCCCGGTGCCGTGCGCCTCGAGGAGACCGACCTCGGCCGGGGAGACGCCCGCGTTGCGGTAGGCGCGTTCCAGGGCCGAGCGCTGGCCCTCGGGCCTGGGCGCCGTGAGTCCGAGCGAGCGGCCGTCGCTGGAGGAGCCGAGGCCCTTGATCAGGCCGTAGATCCGGTCGCCGTCGCGTTCGGCGTCCGCGAGCCGCTTCAGGACGACGCAGGCCACGCCCTCGCCGAGGGCGATGCCGTCCGCCGAACCGTCGAAGGCGCGGGAGCGGCCGGTCGGGGACAGGGCGTGCACGGAGGAGAAGAGGACGTAGTCGTTGATGCCGTTGTGCAGGTCGGCGCCGCCGCAGAGAACCACGTCGGAGGTGCCGCCGACGAGTTCCTTGCAGGCGACGTCCACCGCGGCCAGCGAGGAGGCGCAGGCGGCGTCGACGGTGTAGTTGGCGCCGCCGAGGTCGAGCCGGTTGGCGATCCGCCCGGAGATGACGTTGGCGAGCATGCCGGGGAAGGAGTCCTCGGTGAGCTGCGGGAGCTGGTCGTCCAGGCCCGCCGGGACGTTGCCGTAGTAGGAGGGCAGGACCGCCCTCAGGGTGGCCGCGTTCGACAGGTCGCTGCCCGCCTCCGCGCCGAACACCACCGAGGTGCGGGAGCGGTCGAACTCCCGCCCCCCTTCGCCGTATCCGGCGTCCTCCAGGGCGCGGCGGGCCGCCTCCAGGGACAGCAACTGCACCGGCTCGACGCTGCCGAGCGAGGCGGGCGGGATGCCGTACCGCAGGGGGTCGAAGGGGATGCGGGGCAGGAAGCCGCCCCACTTGGAGGGAGTCGACTCGCCGTGGTGGACGGCCGGATCCCAGCGGTCGGCCGGTACCTCGCCGACCGCGTCCACACCCCCGACCACGTTCGCCCAGAAGGTGGGCAGGTCGGGTGCCTGCGGGAACATGCACGCCATGCCGACGACGGCGATGTCGAGCGGGGCCGGGACGGCCGGCTCCCGGAACGTCTCCTCGCGGCCCAACTCGGCTGCCCGCCCGGTGAGATGCTCTGTCGCGCCGGTGGTCACCGACTCGTGCAGCGCGGAGACCGTGGTGGTCGCCGAGCGCAGCACGGCCACCGCCCCGGCCATGAACATCCCCTCGTCGAGCTGGCGTTGCTCGTCGACGGGGGTGAGGGAGCCGTCGGTGTCCCGGGTCACGCCCTTGCTCGCGAGGCGCAGCCGGCCGACGTTGAGGCGCTCCAGGGCCTCCCAGATCTGTCGGTCCCCGGCGCCCTCGGCCCGCAGCCGGGCCTCCTCGTCGCGGTAACCGGCGGCGAACGGGCTGGGCACGCACCGGGTGGCGTGTCCCGGCGCCGACTCCAGGAGCGTGGTGCGCTCGGCGGCCATGACCTGCTGTTGGAAGAGCGGCCGGATCGCGCCGCAGGACACGGCCTCTTCGGTGAACAGGTACGCGGTGCCCATCAGCACGCCGACGGCCGCTCCGCGCGCGGTCAGTGGCGCGGCGAGCGCGGCGACCATCGCCGCCGACCGTTCGTCGTGGACACCGCCCGCGAAGAACACCTCGACGTCCTCCGCCCGGTGGTCCTCCGACCAGTCCTCCAGGACCGCCAGTTGGGCCTCCCAGAGCGCGAAACTCGCACGCGGTCCGACGTGTCCGCCGCACTCCGAGCCCTCGAACACGAACCGGCGGGCCCCGGCCTCCAGGAACTGCCGCAGCAGCCCCGGCGACGGCACGTGCAGGAAGGTCCGGATGCCGTCCCGCTCCAGCGCCTGTGCCTGGGACGGCCGGCCGCCCGCGATGATCGCGTGCGTCGGCCGCAGCTCCCGTACGGCCTCCAGCTGTGCTGCGCGCAGGTCCTCCGGAGCGAAGCCGAGCACGCCCACGCCCCAGGGTCGGCCGGCCACCGCGTCCCGGGTCTCGGCGAGCATGGCCCGCGTCCGCGCGCCGTCCGCCAACGCCAGGGCGAGGAAGGGCAGTGCCCCGTCGGCCGCCACCGCCGCGGCGAACGGGGCCCCGTCGCTCACCCTTGTCATCGGCCCCTGGGCGAGGGGGAGCCGGGTGCCGAGCGCCCGGCTCATCGGTGACCCGGCCCGCAGGGCCCGTCCGGCCGTGTCGTCGCGTACGGCGTCCAGGACCGCGTCCCGCACCGCCCGCAGGGTCCGCCGCACGTCGCCCCAGCGTTCGGCGAACCGCGCGGCGAGGAAGCCGTCCTGGCCCACCGGGAGCAGCTGCTCGCGCGGATCCTGCGCGCCCAGCAGCGCCGCCACCGCCTGTGCTCCCGCGCCCTCCGGGAGCTGCGGGGCGTCGGGGCCGCGCCGCAGCAGGACCCGGTGTCCGGCGAGGACGACGGTCTCCGAGCCGTCCAGGGTGCGCAGCGCCGCGGCGGCGGGTTCGGGCAGCGCGGACTCGGCGAGCAGCGCGAGCTGGCTGTCCAGGACGACGCCTGCCGCACCGCCGGCCACCGCGGCGGCGGCCGTGCGCGGGCCGATGCCGCCGCACGCCCACACCGGGGCGGCGACCTCGGGCGCGGCGAGGAGCTGCTGGAGCAGGACGAAGGTGCTCAGTTCACCGATTCGGCCACCGCTCTCGGCGCCGCGGGCGATCAGGCCGTGCGCCCCGGCGCGTAACGCGTCCCGCGCGCCCGCCAGGTCGGTGACCTCGACCAGCACGCGGTAGCGGGCCGAGAGGGTGTCGATCGGCCAGGACGCCCCGTCGGTCTCCGGTGTCAGGATCACCGTGTGCGGGCCGTCGGGTTCCAGGTCGGCAGGGGTGAGCCGGCAGTGTGCGCCGACCCGGACCCCGAAGGTGCCCGGGGAGGCGCGGCGCAGGCGGGACAGGGCCTCGCGGGTTCTTCGGTCACCGGATCCCAGGTCGAGTACGCCGAGCCCGCCGGCCCGGTCGATCGCCAGGGCGAGCCCGGCATCGGGTTCGCCGAAAGGAGTGATGCCGATGATCATGTCCTCGGAACGCACAGCAGACGTCATGATTCTCCGAATCAAGGGTGAGACTGCACGGTGGGGGGTTCGGGACAGCAATGGCGGCTCACCGGATTCCCGCGGGCAGGGGTCCACCGCGGAACGCCGTTCTAAAGCGCGTGCTCGAAACGCGTTGAAAGGTAGTGCGCTTATTACTCACTGGTCAACGTTCGAACGATCGGGCGGTATCCAGCCGCAATGATTCGGTCAGCCATGGGCCGAGGGCCAGGGTGTAGGAAATCGGATGAATTCCTTTCGGGCCCGGCCTCGTTCACCCTCCACTCACACTGTAGAAACATGAACGAACGCAGGAAATGAGTTCCTCTGGACCGCTTGTCCGAATCGACACGCACATTCCCGGCGTCGGCCGGGTGGCGGGGAAAATTCTGTGTGTCGGTCCTGGAGTGACCGGGAAAGGCTTGTGCGGACGACGGTGCCCGAGCCGACCTGTGAGACGGGCCTTGACGCCGACCGGACCGCCCCGAAGACTGGAACGACTACGGAGTCGAGCCGGTCTTCGGGAGGTCGTCGACCGGCTTGACTGCGTGGTCACCCGTCCCTCGGCCCTCTCCACGAGGCCGGGCGCCTCACACGCTGTAACCACCGTCCACCCCCAGGGCCTGGCCCGTGATGAATCCGGCCCGGTCCGAGGCGAGGAAGGACACCGCCTCCGCGATGTCCGCCGCCTCCCCGAACCGGCGCAGCGGGATGTTCCGCCGGGTGACCGCGAGCGCTTCGTCGTCCAGTTCGCCCGACTCGATCAGCCGGCCGGCGATGCCGTCGGTGAGCATGCCGGGCGCGACGCAGTTGACGCGGACCCCGTAGCGCCCCTCCTCGGCGGCCAGGGCGCGGGCGACCGCCTCGACCGCTCCCTTCGCCCCCGAGGACAGTCCGTCGCGCACCGGGAAGCGCCGGGTGGCGACGGTGGTGACCGCGACGATGCTGCCCCGGCTCCGGCGCAGTACGGGCAGCGCCGGATGGACGAGATTGAAGAACGCCCCCGCGTCAGCGTCGAGTTGGGCACGGTACTCGCCCGGCGTCACCCGGCTCAGATGCCGCATCGGGACGTGCGGACCGGCGGCGTACACCAGCGTGTGGATGCCGTCGTGTGCCTCGGCGGTCGCGGTCACCGCCCGGGCCGTCGCCGTCTCGTCGGTCAGGTCCAGGGGGAGCGGTGCGAGCCCCTTCGTCTCGTCGGCGAGGGCCTGCGCCGCCTCCCGCCGGGCCCGGTAGGTGAACACCACCGCGCTGCCGCGTGCCGCCAGCGTCCGTACGACCGCCGCGCCGATGCCGCCCGTGCCTCCCGCGACGAACGCCACCCCCGGCCGACCGGAGAAGTCCTCCATGCCTCACCGTCCTCCCTGTCTCCGTGCCCGATGCCCCGCCTGCATGACCTCGCTCGTCCCGGCGTGGATGCGGGTGCTGCGCGTGTCCGCGTCCAGCCGGGCGATCGGCTACTCCAGGAGCATGTATCCCTGTTTGCCGAAGAGTTGAAGACATCGGTCGACACCGATGGTGCGCAGCTCGGTGCGGAAGGGCTTCCCTTCGCCGTGTGGGTGCCGAAGAGCCGGCCCGAGGCGAGTTCGGCGACGACACGATCGAGCAGGGTCTGTCCGGTACGACTCGGCAGCCAGGTCGGCGAGTTCGAACGACATCCTCCGGAAGGGCGCGACCGTCCGGCCCAACGCCCGGCGCTCCATGGCGTGACCGATCGCGGCGTCCGGCGCGGCCCGCGTCCTGGTCGTCGGTGAAGAGCGTGCGGCGCACGGGTGGCTCCGCGGCGAGGTCGTCGACGAGGGCGTCCGCCCGGGCCCCGGCCACCACCCCGCCGACCGGGCCGAGCCGGCGGGCCTCCTCGGCGTCGGTCGTCTCCGCGAGCAGCGCCGACCGTTTGGCCTGCCGGCAGCCGACGAGTCTCGCCGGCAGTCGGCAGTCGGCAACCACTGGCCCTCGGCAGGCGACCAGCGGTCAGCGGCGCCCCCTGCCCGGCCGGGGCCGAGAGGCGTGTGCCGGTCCGCCTCGGTCGCCGCCCGGGCGAAGCCGCGCACAGGCCGGGCCATGCGGGCTCGCGCCGCCGCCTTGCCGCCGACCCGGACGGCAGGCCCGGAAGGCGTCGGTGGTTACGACGGCGTCGGTGGTCAGGACGGCGTCGGTGGTCAGGACGGCGGCGGTGGTCCGGCCTGTGCGTCTCGACCGGTCGGGTCGACCGGACAGGGGCGCGGGAGGTGTGCCGAGGGCCGTACGGGTCCGGGGTGACGTCGCACGGAGTGTTGACCCCGTGACCGATGTGACAATCGGCCCATAGTGCCCGTATGACGCGTACCCGTACGGCGCTGCTGTGCGCCGCCGCTCTCCTCGCCTCCACCCTCCAGACGGCGGCCGCGGCCGCCACCGCCGTCCCCGATCACCAGGACCGGGCCTGCGCCGCCACCCCGAAACCGCGGGGCCAGGCGCGCGAGGTACTCGCCCTCGTCCGCGCCGCCCGCAAGGAACTCGGTCTCAAGGCCGCCCTGGTCAAGGTCACGGTCGACGGGCGTGAGCTCGTCACCGGCGCGGACGGCGAGTCCCTCACGGATGTGCCCGCCACGCCCGCGATGCACTTCCGGACCGGCTCGGTCGGCATCGCCTTCATGGGCACGGTGCTGCTCCAGCTCGTCCAGGAGCACAAGGCACGCCTCGACGACCCGGTCTCCCGCTGGCTGCCCGACCTGCCGCACGGCGACAAGATCACCCTGCGGATGCTCGGCGACTCGACCTCGGGCCTGCACGACTACGTCACCGACCCGGTGTTCCTGAAGAAGCTCTACGCCGACCCCTGGCAGCACTGGACCCCCGAGGAGGTTGTCGGGATCTCCCTCAGCCATCCCCTGTGGTACCGGCCGGGCACCAACTGGAGCTACTCGCACGCCAACTTCGTCCTCCTCGGCCGCGCCCTGGAGAAGATCTCCAAGACCCCGCTCGACCGTCTCCTGCGGCAGCGCATCATGAAGCCCCTCAAGCTGCGCAACACCCGCAGCAACGACAACGCGCTCATCCCGCCGCCCGTGCTGCACGCCTACGACGACGAACGCGGCACCTACGAGGAGTCCACCTACTTCAACCCCTCCTGGACCACCGCCCCGGGCGCCATCCTGACCCAGGACATCTGTGACCTGGCCCGCTCCGGGCAGGGCATCGGCTCGGGCGAACTTCTCTCGAAGCGCTCCTTCGACACCCAGCTGGACCCGGGTACGGTCGGCCTCGGACACCCCACCGCGAACTGCCCCGCCACGGTCTGCCTGCCCATGACCGAGGACTTCCACTTCGGCATCGGCGTCGTCGTCAAGAACGGCTGGGTGGTGCAGAACCCGTCCTTCTTCGGCTACGCGGCGGTGATGGCGTACGAGCCGCACCAGCGGCTGTCCATCGCGGTGTCCACGACGGTGGGCCCGGACGCCCCCGAGGGCAACACCGCCCAGACGATCACCGAGCGGATCGCGGACCTGCTCGCCCCGCAGTACCCGCTGTCCGGCTGACCCTCCCGTCGGGCCCGGCGCGCACGCCGTCCAGCCCGGTCAGCGCCCGGCGCGCACCCCGTCCATGGCGATGGCCAGGACGCGGTCGCGCTGGGCGTCGTCCACGAAGGCCGTCGCGGTGATCCCGGCGACCATCCGCAGCAGATCGCCGAAGTCCATGTCCGCGCGGGCCGCCCCGGCCCGCTGGGCCCGCTCGAACAGCGGGCCGCCCGCCGCGTACATCGAGTCACGGCAGGCCTGGAAGATCTCCGACTCGTCCTCCAGTGCCTCGCGCACCGCCCGCTTGGTGACCATGTAACCGGCGAACCGCTCGAGCCAGGCGGTGAGCGCCTCCCACGGCTCCAGGCCGGCGAACTCGACGGCAGACCGGCACAGCGCGTTGACCTCGTCCGCGTACACGCTCTCGAACAGTGCCCGGCGGGTCGGGAAGTTCCGGTACAGCGTGCCGATGCCGACGCCGGCGCGCCGGGCGATGTCCTCCAGGGACGCCTCGGAGCCGTGCTCGGCGAACGCCTCGCGCGCGGCGGCCAGCAGCGCGTCGTAGTTGCGGGCCGCGTCCCTGCGGACGGGGCGCTGGGCCGCGACGATCTCGCTGACGGGGAACTGCTGATCCGGCACTGCTGCCTCCTGGGCGGGACTCGGTTGAAACGGAGGGATGCCTCCGCTACAGTGGAGGGGTGCCTCCACTTTAACAGTCCGAGGCCTCTTCTCCTCTTTCCGGGTCCTTCCGAGAGGCTTGTCATGCCCCGCAAGTCCACCCGCCTCACCTTCGCGGTCCTCGCGACCGGTGCCGGCGTGTTCTCCATGCTCCAGTCGCTGATAGCGCCGGCCCTGCCGACCGTGCAGCACGCGCTGCACACCTCGCAGTCCACCGCGACCTGGGTGATGACCGCGTATCTGCTGTCCGCGTCCGTCTTCACGCCGATCCTCGGCCGGGTCGGCGACCTGATCGGCAAGAAGCGCACCCTCGTCGGGGTTCTGCTCGCCGTCCTGGCCGGCTGTCTGCTCGCCGCGCTCGCGCCGAACATCGGCGTCCTGATCCTCGCCCGGGTCGTCCAGGGCGTCGGCGGCGCCCTGTTCCCGCTCTCCTTCGGCATCATCAGGGACGAGTTCGCCCCCTCCCGGGTGCCGGGCAGCATCAGCAACCTGTCCGCCGTGATCGCCGCCGGTGGTGGCGTCGGCATGGTCGCGGCCGGACCGATCGTCTCCGCGCTCGACTACCGCTGGCTGTTCTGGATCCCCGTCGGCATCGTCGCGGCCGCCACCCTGATCGCCCTGCGCTATGTGCCCGAGTCGCCCGACCGGGCGGAGGGCAAGGTCAGCTGGCTCGGCGCCGTGCTGCTGTCCGGCTGGCTGGTCGCCCTGCTGCTGCCGCTCAGTCAGGCGGGCAGCTGGGGCTGGGGTTCGGCCCGGGTGATCGGTCTGTTCGCCGTGGCCGTGGCGCTGTTCGCGCTGTGGCTGTTCACCGAGGCCCGCTCCCGCAGCCCGCTGATCGACCTGCGCATCATGCGACTGCCGGCCGTGTGGACCACCAACCTCGCCGCCCTGCTGTTCGGCGCGGGCATGTACGCGATCTGGTCCTTCCTGCCCGGCTTCGTCCAGACCCCGAGCACGGCCGGCTACGGCTTCGGCGCGAGCGTCACCGCCTCCGGGCTGCTCATGCTGCCGATGCTGCTCGCGATGTTCGTCTCCGGTGTGCTCAGCGGCCGTCTCGAGCCCCGCGTGGGCGCCAAGGCGCTGCTCACGACCGGCGCCGCACTCGGTGCCCTCGCCCTGGGCTTCCTCGCCCTCTGGCACGACGAGCGGTGGCAGGTCGCCTTCGTGGCAGGCGTGTTCGGCCTCGGTATCGGCCTGGCCTTCGCCTCGATGGCCAACCTCATCGTCGGCAGTGTGCCCGCCGGGCAGACCGGCGCCGCCACCGGCATGAACGCCAACATCCGCACCATCGGGGGGTCGATCGGGGCCGCCGTCACCAGCGTCCTGGTCACCGGCCGCCTCCAGCCGTCGGGCCTGCCCTACGACTCCGGCTACACCCATGGATTCACCCTGCTCGCGGTGCTCTGCCTGGGCGCCGCCCTCGCCGCCCTGCTGGTCCCGGTCCGCCGCGCGAGCCGTCTGCCGGAGCCGGTCGCCCACCAGGCGCCGACCCCCGCACCCACCCCCGTACGGTAGGCTCTGCCTGTGCGTTCCCGCAGCTCACCGCCGCGGCAACGCCTCGGGACGTGGCGCAGCTTGGTAGCGCACTTGACTGGGGGTCAAGGGGTCGCAGGTTCAAATCCTGTCGTCCCGACTCTACGAATGCGTAGGGCATCGTAGGTCGTGGGTCAGAGGCTGTACCGGAGCGGTTCCGGTACAGCCTTTCGCCTCGGGACCAGCCTCAGGATCAGGATTCGAGGATCCTGCGCTTCTGCTCCTCGAACTCGGCGTCGGTGAGGACACCCTGGGCCTTGAGCTCCCCGAGCTGCTTCAGCTGGTCGATCTTGCTGCTCATGTCGGCAGGCTGGGCGGGCGGGGGAGCGGCGGCCGGCGCCGGCTGCGGCGCGGCCTGCTGATCCTCCTGCTGGGCCCAGCGCCCTTGCTGGCGGCGTGACACGCGGTTGGACACGGCGGTCGCGGTACCGGCCACGACGGCTGTGCGGGCGACCCCGCGGAGGAGACCTGGCACGGCGGTTTCCTTTCTCGCCGGAGACCTGCGGAAGAGACGACTTCTCCGGCCGGCACGCGACGGTCGGCGCGCCGGATACCCCCATTGGACCACCGCCGGATTTCCCTCGCACCTCGGCCCCTGCGCTGAACTGCGTGAATACCGGTGTTCTGCCGGTTTGTGCTTCTCGTGGCAAGCTGATATCCGGGCGACCGAACGGCCACCTGTCAGTGGCGAGATGTAAGTGGGAGGAGCCAGAAATGGCCGCGACCGGAATGCATCACGGACACGGAACGGCAAGCAGCGGCGGAGCGTGGGTGTCCGGCTGGACCGGCTTCGCCGGAGTCATGATGATCTTCGGCGGGGTGATGGCGATATTCCAGGGAATTGCCGCCATAGCCCAGGACGACGTCTTTGTCGTCACCCGTGATTACGCCTACAACTTCAATCTGACGAGTTGGGGCTGGATCCATCTCGTCCTCGGCGTTCTGGTCGCGCTCGCGGGCGCCGCCCTGTTCCGCGGCGCGGCGTGGGCACGCGTCATCGGCGTCGGCCTGGCGGGCCTGTCGATGATCGCCAATTTCATGTGGCTGCCGTACCAACCCGTCTGGGCCATCGTGCTGATCGCCGTGGACGCCTTCGTCATCTGGGCGCTGTGCGTCGGAACGGGCCGGGACGCCCGCACCGAGTAGCCGGTCCTGGCGGCCTCCGAGCAGCCCGTCGACCAGCCGGTCCGACCAGCCCGTACGACCAGCCTGTCGATCGTCCCGTCCGGCCGGCCCGTCCGAGCGTCCGCGCCGCCCGCGCCGCCCGCGCCGCCCGCGCCGCCCGCGCCGCCCGCGCGGCCCGGTCGGCGGGCAACGGGCCGTTCGGCGTGGGCGGGCACCCGCGTGGCTGACGGGAGACGTCCCGCCGTGCCCCACCGGTCCCCACGTGTTTTCGTTGTCGGGCGGATTCCTTTGAACGTCCGTCGAATGTCCGCGCCGGCACGCACAGGGAGACACGAGTGGAAACCAGCGGCAACAACGGTCGCCAGCCCCTTGCCCCGCTGCTTCTCAAAGGGCAGAAAGCGCTGGTGACGGGCGCGAATTCCGGCATCGGAAAGGCCACGGCGATCGGCCTGGGGCGAGTGGGCGCCGATGTGGTCGTGAACTACGTGGCGGGGCGGGAAGCCGCGGAAGAAGTGGTTCGCGAGATCGAGGGTTTCGGCGTCCGCGCCTATGCGCACGAGGCCGATGTGTCGCAGGAGGACCAGGTCGTCGACATGGTCGCCCGAATGGTCGAGGAGTTCGGCACCATCGACGTCATGGTCGCCAATGCGGGCCTCCAGCGGGACGCGGCCCTCACCGACATGACCATCGACCAGTGGCGCAAGGTACTGGACGTGAATCTGACCGGCCAGTTCCTGTGCGCACGTGAAGCGGCCAAGGAATTCATGCGGCGCGGTGTCGTTCCGGAGGTGTCCCGGTCCGCCGGGAAAATCGTTTGCATGAGTTCGGTCCACCAGATCATCCCCTGGGCGGGCCATGTGAACTACGCGTCGTCCAAGGGCGGGGTGCAGATGCTCATGGCGACCCTCGCGCAGGAGCTCGCGCCGCACCGGATCCGGGTGAACGCCGTCGCTCCGGGAGCCATCCGCACGCCGATCAACCGCAGTGCCTGGGAGACCCCCGAGGCCGAGGCCGAACTGCTCCGGCTCATCCCCTACCACCGCGTCGGCGACCCGGACGACATCGCGAACGCGGTGGCCGCTCTGGCCTCCGACCTCCTCGACTACGTGGTGGGGACCACCATCTACGTCGACGGCGGGATGACGCTGTTCCCCGGATTCGCCACGGGTGGCTGAGACCCGCCGCGTGTCCGCCATCCCGGACGAGCCACCGAGGACCATGTGAACAGCGCGATCGACCAACTGCTGGCGGACGGCCCCGCACAACTGCTGCCGGCCCGGGAGCTGATGGCCTTCACCCTGGGCTCCCACATCCTGCTCGTGCCCTTCGGCGTGGCCCTGCCCGCCATCACCCTCCTGATGCACTACCGCGGGCTGCGCAAGGGCGACGCCGTCGCCCTGCTGCTCGCGCGGCGCTGGTCGGCGGTCATGGCCGTCCAGTTCGCCATCGGGATCGTCACCGGCACGGTGCTCTCCTTCGAACTCGGCCTGCTGTGGCCGGGGATGATGGGCCGGTGGGGTGATGTCTTCGGCCTCGGCTTCGGGGTCGAGGCCTGGGCGTTCTTCCTCGAGGCCATCCTCATCGCCCTCTACCTGTACGGCTGGCGCCGGCTCAAGCCGTGGACGCACTTCTGGCTCGGCCTTCCCCTGCCGCTGGCCGCCCTGATGGGGGCGTTCGGCATCGTGGCCGCGAACTCCTGGATGAACACCCCGCGCGGCTTCTCGCTCGACGCGTCCGGCAAGCCCGTGGACGTCGACGTACGAAGGGCGATCTTCACCCCGATGTTCGGCCCGGAGTACTGGCACTTCGTGGTCGGAGTGGTGCTGACGGCCGGCTACGTCGTCGCCGGGGTGTACGCGGTCGGCTGGCTGCGGGGTCGCCGGGACCGCTACCACCGGCTCGGCTTCACCGTGCCGTTCACCGTCGCCGCGATCCTGACCCCCGTGCAGTTCGTGCTCGGGGACTCGATCGCCCGGTCCGTCTTCCACAAGCAGCCGGTGAAGTTCGCGGCCACCGAGATCGTCTGGAAGACCGACACCCACGTGCCGGAGTACATGTTCGGGCGGCTGCATGCCGACGGGACGATCTCCGGCGGGATCAGGATCCCCCAACTGGATTCGATCCTGGCCGGTTTCAGCCCGGACACCAAGGTGACGGGACTTTCCTCGGTCCCGGCGAGCGACCGCCCGACGGCCGCTCAGGCCACGATCGCGCACTGGGCGTTCGACATCATGGTGACCGTCGGCAGCCTGCTCGTCCTGCTCGCCCTCTGGTACGGCTGGTGCCGGCTCCGCCGCCGTGACCTGCCCGGGTCGCCGTGGTTCTTCCGGTGCGCTGCACTGGCCGGCGGCGCCTGTCTGCTCACCGTGGAGTGCGGCTGGATCACCACCGAGGTGGGTCGGCAGCCCTGGATCGTCTACCAGAACATGCGGGTCGCGGAGGCGGTGACGGACACCCGGGCCCCGACCCTGTGGACGATGCTCGGCCTCGTCGTGGTGCTCTACGTCCTCGTGTTCGGCGCCTTCCTGACCGTCCTGCTGAGGATGAGCAGACGATGGCGGCTGGCCGACGAGGGCGCCGCCACGGCAGCCGCCCCCGGGGACGTGGAGGGCGACACCCCCTACGGGCCCCGGCCGTTGTCCACGACCGGCGGAAAGGACGGAGGCGGCACATGACCGAGGACGCCGTCGCCTGGGTGCTGCTGGCCGTGGTGACCGCCTACGCGTGTGCCGGCGGCACGGACTACGGCGCCGGATTCTGGGACCTGCTCGCGGGGGGCACCCGGCGGGGCAAGCGCCCCCGGTGGCTCATCGACCACGCCATGGAGCCGGTGTGGGAGACCAACAACGTCTGGCTCATCTTCGTCCTGGTCATCATGTGGACGGGCTTCCCGGTCCTGTTCCAGACGGTCTTCACGGCCATGTGGCTGCCGCTGGCACTGGCGGCCGTCGGACTCGTCCTGCGCGGCGCCGGGTTCGCCCTGCGCAAGCCCACGCAACGGATCGCCGGGCGCAGGGTCTACGGCGCGGTCTTCGCCGTCTCCTCGCTGCTGACGCCCTTCTTCCTCGGCGCGGCGGTCGGCGGGCTGGCCACGGGCCGGGTGGCTCCCGGCACCGAGGCGTCGGCCGACGCGTGGTCCAACGGGACCTCCGTGATCGCCGGCCTGCTGACCGTCGCCGCGACCGCCTTCCTCGGGGCGGTCTTCCTGACCGCCGACGCCCGCCGCTTCGACGCCGCCGACCTGGTCGGCTACTTCCGTCTGCGGGCCTGGTGCAGCCTCGCCGTCCTCGCCGTACTGGCGTGCGTCGGCCTCGTCGTCACCCGTGATGACGCGCGCTACGTCCACGACGGGCTGACCAGCGGCATCGGTCTCGCCCTCGTCCTGGTCGCCGTCGTCAGCGCGCTGGCCACCGCCGTGCTGCTGTACCGCACCGCCACGGGATGGGCGAGGATCACGGCCGTCGGCAGCGTGGCCCTCGTCGTCGTGGCGTGGGGGCTGGCCCAGCGGCCCTATCTCATCCCCACCTCGCTGACCGTGTCCGAGGCGGCCGGCGCGACGACGACACTGCGCTGGCTGCTGCTGGTCACGGCCGTCGCCGTGGTGCTCGTCGGACCGCCCCTCGTCCTGCTCTACCGGCTGGACACCGCCGGGACCCTCCAGCCCCTCACCGAGGCGGACCTGCGGCGGACGGCGGTCGGACGGGAGCCCGAGAGCCCGTGAACGGCGGCGGGGAGTCGGTGCGCGGGGCCGGGCAGGCACCGCCGATCGTGCTGGTCCTCGGGGTGTCCGGTTCCGGCAAGACCACCGTCGGCAAGGCGGTCGCCGAGGGGCTCGGAGTGACGTTCGTCGAGGGCGACGGCTTCCACAGCGCCGCCAACATCGCCAAGATGACCGCCGGCCACGCCCTGGACGACGCCGATCGCGGCCCCTGGCTGCGGGCCCTCGCCGACCGCCTCCGGCGCTCCGCCGAGGCCGGGGAGGGGCTGGTCGTCGCCTGCTCGGCCCTCAAGCGGGCGTACCGCGACGAACTCCGGGCGGCCGCGGGCGCCCGGCTCTGGTGTCTCTACCTCGCCCTGGACCGGGACACCGCACGGGACCGGGTGTCCCGGCGCACCGGTCACTTCATGCCCGCCCGGCTGGTCGACTCGCAGTTCGCGACGCTGGAGCCACTGGAACCGGACGAGCCGGGCCTGACCCTGGACGCCACAGCAGCTCTGCCGGCCGCCCTCGCCCGGGTGCGGGCCGCCGTCGCCTCCTTCGGGCGGTCCACGGGCGGCTGACGGGTCACGCGCTCAGGAGTACGGCGAGGTCCCCCGGCCGCGGCGCCGGGCCGCCGGCCCGGGTGACGGGGAGAAGCCGGCCGTCACCGCGCACCAGGAACAGCATCCGGTGTCCGGCCGGCAGGATGCCGTCGCAGCGATGCGTCACGACCCGGGCGCCCCGGGCGTGACGACGTGCCAGTTCGGGCCCGGTCAGGTCCGGATCGAAGAGCACCTCGCCGCCCGCGTAGGGAGTGATGACGCCCTGGCTTTCCGCGGGCGGCCGCAGCCGGTGGACCGTGCCCTCGACGCTGCCCGCGAGATGCGTGGCCGCCAGCGCGTTGAAGTCGTCCTCGACGGTGAGGAGCAGGACCCCGGTGAGGCCTTCGAGCTCGGCGCCCTCGCCCGTGGCCGCGGCGAACAGTTCTCCCGGGGCGAGTTCGATCCCGGCGGCCCTGATGCTGTCCCGCTCCGTCTCGCGCCCCGCCCACATCACCACCTCCAGCCCCGCCGACCGCAGGGCCCGCCCCAGATCCACCACCCATGGATCGCCGCCCACGAGCAGTGGTCGGGAACGCGTCGAGCGCACCACGCCCAGCCGCCCGGCCACCGCCGCCGCGCTCAGCCCGTACAGCGTGACGGTGGCGACGATCACCACGAACGTGGCCGACAGGATCTTCGCCGCGCCCCCGACGCCCTGGTCCACGAGCGTGGCCGAGAACGTCGAGGCGGTGGCGGCCGCCACGATCCCGCGCGGCGCCATCCACCCGAGGAAGCCCCGTTCCCCGGCCGTCAGATCGGTTCCCCAGGCCGACACGGCCGCCGCCAGGGGGCGGGCCACGAGCACCAGGACGGCCACGAGCCCCAGCGTCGGCAGCACCACATGCCGCAGGGACTGGGGGCTGACGGTGGCCGAGATGGAGATGAACAGCAGACCGATGACCAGAGCCACGAGGGTCTCGAAGAACGGCCGCCGCGCCGTGACGCTCCCGCCGGACAGATTCGCCACCGCCAGCCCCATCAGGACGGCGGCGATGAGTCCGGTGTCGTCCCGGACGATGTCGCAGGCGGCCGCCACGCCGACCACCGCGGCGAGCTGCACCGTGGTGGCGAGCACCTCACCGAGCCGGAGCCTGCGCAGCGCCACGGTCAGTACGGCCGCTCCGACGATGCCCCCCGCCACCCCCACCGCCGTGCTGACGGCGAAGGCGCCGATCCGGCTGCCGAAGCCGCCGGGCCCGCCGGCCGTGACGGCGTGGAAGACCAGCGCGCCCAGGATGCCGCCCACGGGATCGATCAGCGACCCCTCCCAGACGAGGATCCGCCGCAGGCGCTCCGTGGGGCGGACGAAGGCGAGCAGTGGCCCGACGACCGTCGGCCCGGACACCACCAGGATCGCTCCGAGCATCACGGCCGCGCCCTGCGACATCCCGAGCAACGGCATGGCCACCAGCACCGCCGAGACGCCGCTGACCAGCGCGCCGAACCAGATCAGCCGCACCACGACCCGGCGGGTGTGGTCTCTCAAGCCCCTCAGGTCCAGGCCGAGGCCGGCGTCGTAGAGGATCACCGCGACGGCCAGCGAGACCAGCGGGGAGAAGGTGCTGCCCAGCAGCCGCTCGGGGTCGACGTCGTCGGTCAGGGCGCCCGCGGTGAATCCGACGGGCAGCAGAACGATCAGCGCGGGGATGCGCAGACGGTTCGCCAGCACCTGGGAGCCGACGGCCAGCACGATGATCAGGCCGAGGCCCAGGAATACCTGGTCTTCCGTCACGGCGACGGTGTCTCTACGTCCTCGGCGGCCGCAGGTCGTCCGTCTCGTCCAGCGCGGCCAGGACGGCCGGTACCGGGATCCGCCCGGAGGCGACCAACTGTGCGCCGCCGCGGCGCAGGGCGGTGGCGAAGGGCGCGGCCCACAGGTTCTCGTAGACCAGGATCGCCGCGGAGTTGCCGGCTCCCAGAGCGCCGCCCGCCTCCTCGATGTCGTCCTGGCCCAGCAGGCCGGAGGAGGCGCCCTCGAACACGGCCAGGTCCAGGACCCCGTCGCCGGTGAGATCGGCGATCTCCAGCCCGACCACGGATCCGTCCTCCTCCTTCCGGACGAAGAGCAGATCGAGGATCCGGATGAGGCCGCGGTCCACCAGATCGACCAGCAGGGGAAAGCCCTCGCCGGTCATGCGGTTCCCGGGGAACTCGACGACGACATAGTCGATCGGTCCCATTTCGACGAATTCATCGCTCACTGCTTCACCCCTGGGTGGTCACGGCGTTCAGCGGCCCCCTGTTTTCGGACTTCATTGCAGCATCGGACGGAGGCGGCCGCACCTCGGTACACCGCTCACCCACGCCGCTCCTACGCGCCCGCCCGGCCGCGCGTGCGGCGTTCGCTCACTCAACGACGCGGCGGTCCCCGGACCCGGCGACTCGGCGTGCGGGGGCCGGGAACCTGCCGGAGGGTGGGGGCATGCGGACGAGCGGCGAGCTGAGCGAGGCCGACTTCCGGCGTCTGTACCGGCACCTGCGCGACACGTTTCCCGGCGGCGCCGGGCGCCGGGGCGCCCTGGACACGATCACCGCGGAGCACGTGCTGGCCGCCGTACGCGAGGTGCGGTCGGGGCGTACGGTGTCGCTCGCCTCGCCTGTGAACACCCGCAGCGGACCTGACGACGCAGATCCGGCCGAACACCGGCTCACCGCCCCGGCCGACGGCGGACCCGGCCCGAGGGGACTGGAGTTCGCCCGGGACCGCTTCGCCATGAACGTGCACAGCGACGTGAACAGCCACCTCGACGCACTGTGCCACGTCGTCTACGACGGCACCCTGCACGGCGGCGTACCGGCGGCGGACGTACTGTCACCGGACGGCGCGAGCGCCCTGTCCGTCGACCTCGCCCGCGACGGCATCGTCGGACGCGGGGTCCTCCTCGACATCCCCCGGCTGCACGGCGTCCCCTGGCTCGAACCCGGAGCGCGGGTGCGGGCCGAGGACCTCGCCGCCGCCGAGGCACGGCAGGGCGTCCGGGTCGGCCGCGGCGACATCCTGCTCGTACGGGTCGGACACCGCCGCCGCCGCGAGGAGCTCGGCCCCTGGGACGTGGCCGACGCGCGTGCCGGACTCCATCCGACGGCCATGGAGTTCCTGGCCGAGCGGGAGGTGTCCGTACTCGGCGGTGACGGCAACAACGACAGCGCGCCCAGCGCGGTTCAGGGCGTCGCGTTCCCGGTCCATGTGCTGGGCATCCACGCCATGGGACTGCACCTGCTGGACTATCTGCGGTTCGAGGACCTCACGCGGGTCTGCGCGCGTGAAGGCCGCTGGTCGTTCCTCTGCGTCATCGCCCCGCTCCGGCTGCCCGAGGCCACCGGCTCTCCCGTCAATCCCCTCGCGGTCCTGTGACACGGCTCGATCGGCGCGCGTACGCGCACGAGCCGGCGGCGCCGCCCGGCGCCTCGGTTCACCCGACGGGCCCGACTCGCCGGAAGCATCGCCCGGAGATACGTTGGTGGTCGGGTCGGACGGCCCCTTCACTCGGCAGGACCGGCGCATGCTCCGAGGACGGTGGCCGGCATGACCGACGCGCAGTACTACGACGTCATCATCATCGGTACAGGTGCGGGCGGTGGCACTCTCGCCCATCGGCTGGCACCCACCGGAAAGCGGATCCTCCTTCTCGAACGCGGCGGCTATCTGCCCCGTGAGCGGGACAACTGGGATTCCACCGCGGTCTTCGTCAAGGGGAAGTACCGTGCCCCGGAGTTCTGGTACGACAAGGACGGGAAGGAGTTCCCGCCCGAGGTCAACTACTACGTGGGAGGCAACACCAAGTTCTACGGCGCCGCGCTCTTCCGGCTGCGCCCCGAGGACTTCGGCGAACTCCGCCACCACGACGGCGTGTCGCCCGCCTGGCCCCTGAGCTACGAGGAGTTCGAGCCGTACTACACGCAGGCCGAACACCTCTATCTCGTCCACGGCCGGCACGGCGAGGACCCCACCGAGGGCCCCACCAGCGCCCAGTACGCCCATCCGCCGGTCCAGCACGAGCCGCGCATCCAGCAACTCGGCCACGACCTGGAGAAGCAGGGACTGCATCCCTTCCACCTCCCGATCGGGGTGAACCTCACCCAGGACGAACGGGGCCGGGCCACCCACACCAGCGCCTGCATCCGCTGCGACCGCGTCGACGGATTCCCCTGCCTGGTCGGCGCCAAGTCCGACGCACAGGTCATCTGCGTCGACCCCGCTCTCGAACACCCCAACGTCGAGATGGTCACCCACGCGAACGTGCGGCGGCTGGAGACGGACGCGACCGGCCGGAGCGTCACCTCGGTCGTCGCCACGGTGGGGGAGCCGGGCGACCCGGACGCCGCCACCGTGGAGTTCCGCTCCGACCTCGTGGTGGTCGCCTGTGGCGCCGTCAACTCCGCCGTCCTGTTGCTGCGTTCGGCCGACGACCGGCATCCGCGGGGACTGGCCAACAGCTCGGACGTGGTGGGCCGGCACTACATGCGGCACAACAACCTGGCCCTGATGGCCGTGTCCAGGGAACCGAACGACACCCGGTTCCAGAAGACCCTGGCGCTGCACGACTGGTACCTGGGATCCGACGACTGGGACTACCCCCTCGGCGGCATCCAGATGCTCGGCAAGTCCGACTCCGAGCAGATCCACGGCGAAGCGCCCCGCTGGGCCGGGGCGGTGGCCCCCGACATGCCGTTCGAGGTACTCGCCCACCACGCGGTCGACTTCTGGCTGTGCGGAGAGGATCTGCCCGCCGCGGGCAACCGCGTCACCCTGGACCGGGACGGCGGCATCCACCTCGCCCTGGACGAGAAGAACAACGTCGCCGGACTGAACCGCCTGCGGCACAAACTCCAGGGCATGCTCGGTCACCTGGGCATGAACGAACACCATCTCCTGTCGCACAGCATCTATCTGCACAAGGGCATGCCCATCGGCGCCACCGCGCACCAGGCGGGCACGGTCCGCTTCGGCGACGACCCCGCCAGCTCCGCCCTCGACGTCCACTGCAAGGCCCACGACCTGGACAACCTCTACGTCGTCGACACGAGCTTCTTCCCGAGCATCGGGGCGGTCAACCCCTCGCTGACCGCCATCGCCAACGCCCTGCGCGTCGGCGACCACCTCGCGGAGCGGCTGGCCTGACACCTGCCGGTCCGGCCGGCGGTGTCGTCAGTGCGGGGCGGTGGGCGGGGTGTCCGTGCCGGGGTCCACGCGCGGTGGCGCCGGGGTCGTGAAGGAGAGGCCGGAGAAGTCGCGGCCCTGGAGAACGGGGCCGTTGAACGTGCCGCCGCTGATCTCGTTGTGCACATCGCCGTTGTGCGACGAGCCGGCCAGCTGGTGCCACCGCACGAGACCCGCCCGGAACTCCGCGTCCCCCGCCGCCCGCACCGCCAGTGCCGTGCTCAGCGCGCGGGCCAGTGCCGCGTCGTGCGGGTGCGCTGCCAGCCGGACCAGTTCCGGTTCCGCCGAACCCGCCGCCGGGGCCCCGGTGTTGCCGTCATTGTCACCGTCACTGTTGCCGTCACCGCTGCCGTCGCGCCGGAACGGGCGTCGGACCAGTTCGCTCAGCGTCTCCCAGGCCTGTCGGCCGGCCTCGCCGCCGGCTCCTCCTGCCAGAGCCGCCAACAGCGCCACCGATATCGGCTCCACCCCGCACCGCCCTCTCGTGTCCGATGGGTGGGGTGGCGGCGTGTGCTGCCACCCCCCGGTGCGCCGATCGACCCTCAGCGGGTCACATCATGATGCACCGGTACGTGCCGACCGCCGCCGTCGAGGTGGGCTCGGCCGCCGAGGCATTTGGCGCGGTCACGCCAAGAATAGCGAGAGTGGCGAGACCGGTGACGACGGCCAGTCGACGCATTGTGCTCACGTGAACGAGATCCCTCCATGTTTGACAATGATCTTGCGGAGGGGAACATATCTGATCGTGAGGCGATTGGTGAAATTGAATGATATTCACTGGTTGCGCGTTTAATTACCGCCTGGTTCGAACGTGAGTCCCGGTAAGGTATGCGCTGTCGAGGCGCCGCCTACCGTCCGCCGTACGTCCGTCAGGACGCTTTCCGTCCGGGCTTTCTCGTCGACGTCGTGCGTGCGCTCGGCCAGTGACAGGGCGGCCTCCAGATCCTGCCCCGCGGAGTCGAGCCGCCCGGCTGCGAAATGCGCCTGACCGAGGTGGCGCAGGGCCTGTATCTCCTGGTGGGCGGCGCCGATCAGGCGGGCGATGTCGAGGGCGTCCAGGAAGTGCCGCACGGCCCTCTCGGGTTCCCCCGCTTTCCGGTACGCCTCGCCCAGACCGATCAGCGTGTCGGCCTGACTCTTCCGGTCGGCCAGCGCGCGGAATTCCGCGAGGGTCTCCTGGTAAAGGGGGAGAGCCGCGGCGATGTCACCCGATTCCGTGAGGACATCGGCCAGGCTGCCGCGCACCGTGGCGCGGTCGTAACGGTTACCGGAATGTTCGAGGAATGTCAGTGATTCCTCGAACGAGCGGCGCGAGGATTCCAGGTCTCCGCGACGCAGATACAGATCGCCGATGTTGTTGAGCGTCTTTCCGAGCGCCGCGTGATCGCCCGCCTCGGTGAATCCACTCAGCGTCTTCTCGAAATGTTCCAGCGCACGGTCGTACTCCCCGAGAAAGAGCAGGGTGACCGCCATGTTGTTGTGCAGGCGCGCGCGGTCCAGGGAATCTCCTGACATCGCGGTGATCGCGAAGGACTTCTGGAAGAGGACGAGCGCCGCCTGATGATCGCCCACATGCCAGTTCAGGGTGCCGAGCGTGCGCAGCACCTCGGCCTCCGCCTCCTCGTCCCCCGTCGCACGGGCGATCCGCAGAGCCCGGTCGCCGCTCTCCGCCGCCTCCGGGTAGCGCGCGGTGTGCGCGTGGACGGCACTGAGATGCAGCAGGGCCCGGCACAGCGCGGCCTGCTCGCCGGTCCCGGTCCAGTGCTCGACGGCGGTCACCAGGACGGCCTCGGCGTCGACCCAGTGGCACTCCTCGTCGAGGAAACCGGCCATGGCATAGGCGAGTCGGGCGGCCGCCCCGGGACGGCCCTGGCCACGTGCCCGGCGCTCGGTGGCCAGCAGGTTCGCGCGCTCGGCGGCCAGCCAGGACCGCGCGGCCCCGGCGTCGGGCCAGTCGGGCGGCGCTGCGCCGGTGCCGCGCTCGCGCGCCGGCGCGGGCCTCGTACGGCGGGGGTACGCGAGACGGTCGGCGCGGTCGGCGGCGTCGACGTGGAAGTCCGTCAGGCGCCGCAGGACGTCGGCACGCTCCGCGTCGGTGTCGTCGGCGAGGGACCTGGAGTGGCCGTACTCGCGCAGCAGATCGTGGAACCGGTAGCGGTCCGGGGTCGGCTCGCGGAGCAGATGGCAGGCCAGCAGCGACTCCAGCACGCGCTCCGCGGCGGCCGGGCGCAGGTCCAGCGAGGCGGCCGCCGAGTCCACCGTGAAGTCCGGTCCGGAGTGCAGAGCGAGCCTGCGGAACGCGGCGCGCTGCTCCGGCGTGAGGGTCCGGTAGGTCAGGTCGAAGGCCCGCAGCAACTCCTGCTCGGCATCCCGGATCTCGCCCAGCCGTCCTTCGGTACGGGTCAGGCGGTCGGCCAGCGTGCCGAGCGTCCACGCCGGGTGGGCGCGGAAGCGGCTCGCGACCAGCTCGATCGCGAGCGGGAGATGGCCGCATAATCGAACGATCGTGGTGATCTCCCGCATGTCCAGGGTGCGTTCCTCGCCCGCGCAGGCGCGGAACAGGGCGATGGCGTCGTCGGTCGGCAGCACGTCGAGCGGGATGTGGCGGGCCTGCGGCAGACCCGCCAGCCGGCGTCGGCTCGTGATGATCGTCAGGGTGGGCGAGCCGCTCGGCAGCAGCGGGCGGATCTGGTCGGCGCTCACCGCGTCGTCCAGGACGATCACCGCCCGTCGCTCGGCCAGCATGGTCTGCCACAGGGCGGTACGGCCCTCCAGCTCGACCGGGATGGTCTCCGCAGGCGCGCCGAGCAGACGCAGCAGGGTGGCCAGGGCCGCGCCGGGACCCAGTGGTTCGCCGACGGGGGAGTGGCCACGCAGGTCCACGTACAGCTGGGCGTCGGGGAACCGCTCGGCCAGCCGGTGCGCGCCGTGCACGGCCACGCTGGTCTTGCCCACCCCGGCCATGCCGCTGACGGTGCTGACGGACTCCAGGCTGATCACCCGGCCCTGCTCCGCCGCCGCGTCGACCGCGGCGCTCAGGGCCCGCAGTTCGGCGAGACGGCCGATCAGGGGCGGCTGATGCGGCAGGTTCCTCGGCGGACGCGGGCGGGCAGGCGGCGGGGCCGCGACCGGGCGGGCCGGGCGGGGCACGGCCGGGCGGCCCCGGACGAGATCGGCGGCCGGCACCCGATCGAGGATCCCGCGATGGATGCGGTCCAGCTCGGCGCCCGGGCGGGAGCCGTACTGGGTCATCAGCATCCGGCGGGTCTCCTGGTGCAACCGCAGCGCGTCGGTGTACCGGGCGCCGCCGTAGTACGCCAGCATCAGCTGACCCGCCAGCGTCTCGTCGCCCGGATACCGGTCGACGAGGGCGGACAGCTCGGCGGTCACCGCCGTGTACCGGCCGAGCCGGAGGGAGGCGGCGATCCGGGAGACGGCGGCGCCGAGCCGCCGCTCCGCCAGCGCCCGGCGGGTGGTCTCGGCCCACAGTCCGGGCAGCCCGGCCAGTGCCTCGCCCCGCCAGAGGCCTTCCGCGCGGGCGAGGAGCGCGGCCGTCCGCTCGTCGTCGCCGTCCGCCGCGACCGCCCCGGCCCGCGCCACGAACTGCTGGAACCGGTGCCAGTCGACGGCCTCGCGGGCCGCTTCCAGCGTGTAGGTGTGGGCCCGGCTGACGATGCGTGGCGCGCTCGCGGACGACGGGTCGGCCAGCCGCAGCCGCCTGCGCAGCCGCGAGACATAGCTGTGCGCGCTCTCCCGTGCGTGCGGCGGCGGTTCACCGTCCCAGAGCCGGTCCATGAGCACGCCCAGCGCGACCGGCCGGCCCACGTCCAGGGCCAGCAGGCCCAGCAGGGTCCGCTCCTTGTCCGAACCGAGCTCCACCCGGCGGCCGTTCGCGCGCAGACCCACCGGGCCCAGTACCTGGATTTCCACCAGCGCCTCCCGCTGGTCCGGCCGTTCGACGACCACGGCACCGGGGACGGTCATGCCATGGAGCGAAGAGCATGACAGGGAGGGCAGGGGCTTCCAAGAGGGGCCGGTGTGCTGGCCGAATCGCTTCCTTGCCGGAGCCCCGGCGTCCGTGGCCTGCATCGTCGAGGGCCCGCCGGGGGTAGGACCACCTTGATCGATGTAGCGGGCAACCGGTCGGAGGGGGACGAGCGGTATGAGTGCGGCGCGGGAGGACGACCAGGGGAGAGCGAGCAGCAACACCATCGGTGGATCGGCCCGGTTCTACGGACCGACCGTCCAGGCCCGTGACGTCCACGGCGGCATCCAGGTCCGGACCGCCCCGCCGCAGCCACCACCGACGCCCCGCCAACTGCTGCCGGTACCGGCGCACTTCACCGACCGGCGGGACGAACTGGAAGCCCTGGACAGGCTGCTCACGCGGCATGTGGACGCGGGGTCACGGCAGCCGCTGATCGTGGTCAACGGTCCGGCCGGCATCGGGAAGACCACTCTGGTCTCCCGCTGGCTGCGCCGGCACGAATCAGTCGTCCCCGACGGGCAGTTGCACGCCGATCTGCGCGGGCACGCGGCGGCCGGACCGGCGGATCCGGGCGAGATCCTCGGCCGGTTCCTGCGTGCGCTCGGCGCCTGGGCGGTCCCCGTCGACCTGGCGGAACAGGCGTCCCTGTGGCGGTCCGTCACCGCGGACCTGCGTATCGCGGTGGTGCTGGACAACGCCTTCTCCGCGGCACAGATCCGGCCGTTGTTGCCGGGCGGGCCCGGCAGCCTCGTCGTCGTGACCAGCAGGCACCGGCTGACCGGGCTGCGGCTGGACGGAGCGGAGTTCCACCGGCTGCGGGCGCTGGGCCCCGCCGCCGGGGTGGAGCTGTTCCTGCGGGGTGTCGGCGAGCGCCCGGTCGCCGGGGAACTGCCCGCGGTCCGCCAGGTCGTGGACCTCTGCGCGGGTCTGCCCCTCGCGGTGTGTCTCGCCTCCGCCCGGCTCGCCGCCCGCCCCGGACAGCCGGTCGCCGCACTGGCCGACGCGCTCACACCCGACGTCGGCCGGCTGGCCGCGCTGGAAGTCGAAGGGGAGGCGACCGTGCGCAAGGCCCTGGACGCGTCGTACGCGGTGCTGGGAGCGGAGGCCGCCCGGATGTACCGGGCCCTCGGGCTGCTGCCCCTGCCCGAGTTCGACGTCCGGACGGCCGCCGCGGCCTGCGCGGAGCCCCTCGACTGGGCGGAGCGCCGGCTGGACGAACTCGTCGAGGCCAACATGCTGGAGGAGGTCGGCCCGGACGCGCTCCGCTTCCACGACCTCGTCCGCCTCCACGCCCGCGACCGCGCGGCCCTGGCCGACACCGAGGCGGACCGGGAACGCACCCTGCGGCGCGTCGCCGACTGGCATCTGGTGACCGCGACCGAGGCCCAACGCCTCATCACCCCGATCCAGTTCACCCTGCCCCGGACCTACGCGCACCCCTTCCCGCTGCCCCCGCCCTTCACCGACGACCGAGGCGCCCTCGGCTGGCTGCACGAGCGACGCGGCCACCTCATGGCGATCCTCCGCCTGGCCGTCGAGCGCGGCTGGAACGCCACGGCCTGGCAACTCGTCGACGCCATGTGGCCGTTGTTCCTGCGGCTGCGCCACTACGACCTGTGGATCGAGGCCCACCGCATCGGTCTGGAGGCCGCCCGCCGCGACGGACACCGGGAGGCCGAACGTCAGATGCTCAACTCCGGGGCCATCGGGCTGAGCGCCGCCCGCCGGCTGGACGAGGCCGTGGAGTGGTACACGGCCGCCCTGTACGCGGCACGCGACGGGGAGGACCCCCGCGACGAGGGAAAGGCGCTGCTCGGCCTCGGCAACTGCCACTTCGAGGCGGGGCGGTTCGCCGAGGCCGTGTCACGGCTGAACCGCGCCGTGGCGATCTGGGAGGAGTGCGGCTACCCGCGCGGGGTGGCGCTCGCCCGGATCACCCTCGGCGAGGTCGCTCTCGCCGAACACGACCCCGAGCGGGCCGTCACCTGTTTCGCCCGGGCCCGGCAGGGACTCGTGGAGGCGGCCGACCCGCACGACACGGCCAGGGCCCTCGCCTTCCTCGGCCGGGCCCGCGCCCGCGCCGGCGACCACCCCACGGGCATCGCCCACATGACGGAGGCGCTCGCGGTGTTCACCGCCTCCGGAGCCGTCCACTGGCAGGCCCGCACCCTGGAGATGCTCGGCGACACCGCACGGGAACGGGGCGAGGACACGGCCGGCGAGGAGTTCCACGCCCGCGCCCTCGCCCTGTACGAGACCACCAGCCCGGCGG
This sequence comes from Streptomyces sp. NBC_00080, assembly GCF_045041255.1. Classification (NCBI taxonomy): domain Bacteria; kingdom Bacillati; phylum Actinomycetota; class Actinomycetes; order Kitasatosporales; family Streptomycetaceae; genus Streptomyces; species Streptomyces sp. NBC_00080. Next base: position 1,572,910 of record NZ_CP108235.1, on the reverse strand, counting down.
ACGCCCGCCGGCTCCGGCGCACGTAGGTGCCGACGTGCTCACCCGCCGCGCACCACGCGGATGTCGTGGATGTCCCGCAAGGTGTGCCCCGCCACCAGCCAGGCGTGCAGGCACGACGCCAGCAGGGGCTGGTCCGGGGGAACCCGGTGCGCCAGCGGCAGGACCGTGCGGCTCGTTCCGTCCACGACCGCCCAGCCGCCCCCGGTCAGCGGCGCCGCGGCCAGCCGGCATCCCGGATGGGCGGCCGTGAGGTCGCCCAGTCGGCGCACCGCCTCGGCGTACGGACGCGGAGACCTGTCGTGCAGTACATCGGCGCAGACCGGCCACCGGATCCCGGGGCACGGTCCGGCCTCCGCGGCGACGTGCTCGTCCGCGCCGGCCGCCGGCCCGCCCGTGCCGGGCGGGTCCCCGGGCGCCAGGAGACCGACCCGGGCCAGCACGTCGTGGTCGCCCGCGGCCGAGCGGACACGGAGCGACAGGTCCGCCGCCGGGGCGCCCCGCGGAACCCGGGGGCACGGCGGCGACACCCGCAGCCGTACGGAGACGAAGCGCATCACGCCGGCACCTCCCGCCGCCCGCGCGCCCAGGTGTCCAGCGGGGGCGGCTCGGGCAGCGGGACCGTCACCGGTTCGTGGGCGGGCCGGCCCAGACCCATCAGGCGGTACATGAGCCGCCGCATGTTGCGGTTGAAACGGCCGGGTTCCGAGGTGATGCGCGAGGCGATCGCCGCGTACTCCTCCCGGCGGTACTCGGCCGCCGTGTACTGGAGCTGGCCGACGAGCGGGTGGGCGGGCGAGAGCGCCGGCGCGGTCACGGCGAGCGTGGCGGCGGGCGAGGCGGGGTTGATCTCCCGGTCCGGTGAACCGGCCAGCAGGATCGGCGCACCCGTGAGCGTGCCGTACAGCGTCACCGAACCGTGGTCGCCGATGATCCAGTCCGCGGCGATCAGGACGCTGCGCCAGTCCGCCTCCGGGGGCACGAGGGCGGCACCCGGCTCGGCGCAGCGCGCCAGCCAGGCCCTGACCTGCCAGGAACCGTGCCCCGACCACACGTTGGGATGGACCAGGATGACGGACCGGAACCGTCCCGCGGGCAGTTCGGCGGCCAGCCGGGGCAGCAGCGCGTCGAACCGGCCGAAGGACGAGCGCGCGCCCCAGGTCGAGACGACCACCACCAGTTTCTCGCCGTCCGCGAGGCCGAGGGCCCGGCGGTAGCGGGCGCGCAGCGGCAGGCTCGCCGCGATCCGGTCGTGCACCGGATCGCCGACCACATGGGTGAGCGGGAGCACCTCCGGGCAGTGCCGTTCCAGGTCGGCCAGTTCGGCGTGGTGGGGCACCGCCACGGCGGCGGGCAGCCGGCCGCCGGGGACGAGATCCTGTCTGCGCAGCCCCGCCACCCCCGGCTGCCGCACCGAGACCAGCCGCTTGAGGTAACCGGCCCCGTGCGACATGGCGATCACCGGCCCGGAGATCTTCTCGACGCCCCGCGGACCGGCGGCGAGAGCCAGGTCGAACCGCATCCGCACCGCCTCGTCCCACGGCAGCACCGCGCCTCCCAGCCCTTCGAGGAAACGCGGGACCTCGTCGCCGAAGACGTGCGGCGGAGCCGTGAACACCACCTGCACCCTGAAGTCGGCCTCCAGCAGCGACAGCACCTCGACCAGCCGCTTGCCGTAGGTCAGGGTGTGCACCACGACCAGGACCAGCTTGCGTTCGACGAGCGTCAGCCACTCACGCTCCTCGACCGACGACTCCGTACTCTTGCGCAACGCCGACATCAAGACCCCCGTCGTCCGTGCGGGACCGGCTCGGCCCCGTCTGCCGGGCGTTTGCCCCGCCCGCTGGACGGAAGGCCTGCCGGGACCTTGCGGAAACCTTGCAGCGGGCGTCACGAGAACACGTGCACCACTTCGATCTCGCCCACGATATGGGCGTTGAACTCGTCCAGCTCCTCGGCCGGCACCCACAGTTCGAGGATCGTCCGGCCGCCCGCCTGCCGGACCGGATACCTGCGCAGGAACGCGGTGTCGACCTCGAACCGGGTGACATAGCCGGCGCCGTCGTGCTTGACGTTCCAGTCCCGGGCGATCCGGATGGCGTAGTCCTCGTCGAGGACCGGGTAGAAGATCGGCTGCTCGGGCAGCCGGGGCGGCCAGGCCCGCCGGCCGAGCTCACGGACCAGCTCCAGCTCCCTGGGTCCGGTGGGACGCCACAGGGTCGTGGTGGCCGGGGGGTGTCGCCTGGTCATGGGATGCGCTCTCCGGGTGCGGCGACCGCGGGCGCGGTCGGCTACGGGCCCCGACGCTACCGGGCGGTCGACGGAGTCGGCCACGGACTTTCGGCTACCGCCGCTCGAAGCGCGCGACGACCTCGGTGAGATAGCAGCGCAGCATCGCCTTCGCCTCGTCGAGGAGGTCGGTGTCGCCCTCCGGGGCGCGCCGGAAGGCCTCCTGGGCGAGGGCGTCGGCGGCGAGGATCGCCGCGTGGCAGGCCCGCCCGAGCGCCTCGTCGTCGGGGGCGACGCCGAGCGCGAGCAGCACCCGGCGGACGCCGTCGGCCATCCGCCGCTTGTGCTCACGGTCCGCGGCCCGGGTCCGCTCGGTCAGCCCGCTGCCGAACCACAGGGCACGGAAACCGTGTTCGGTGCGGTAGACGCGGGCGAAAGTGTCGAGGAGCACGCCCACGGGATCGTCCCACCGCTCCCGCGCCGCCGTCCGGACCAGCTCGTCCATGACGTCTTCGAGGCGGGCGAAGTAACCCGTGGCGAGGGCGTCGATGATCGCGTCACGGTCGGGGAGGTACTGGTACAGCGAGCCGACCGACACCTTCGCCTCGGCCGCGACCCGCGTCGTGGTGAGCGCCTCGACGCCGTCGCCGACCAGGATGCGTTCGGCGGCCTCCAGCATCAGGGCCAGACGGGCCTTGCTGCGCGCCTGCCGCGGCGTGCGGCGCAGGGGAGCGCCACCGCCCGGACCCGCGGTCGCCTGGACCAAGGACTGCCTCCAAACATGAACGTGACTTTGTTTCACGTTTACGCTACCTTCGCGCCCATGACCGCCTCAAGCTCGGCGCTGAGACAGGAGCGGGCCGCCGTCGCCGACGTCTGCCGGCGCCTGGGGGCCGAAGGCCTCCTCATCGGCACGGCCGGCAACGTGAGCGTACGCGTCGAGGACCGGGTCGCGGTCACCGCGACCGGAGCGGTCCTCGCCGAACTCACCCCGGACCAGGTGACCGTGGTCGACCTCGACGGCGAGGTGGTGGCCGGAAGTCTGCGGCCGACCTCGGAACTGGAGCTGCACCTCGGGGTCTACCGCCGCTACGGAACCGGCGCGGTCGTCCACACCCACGCCCCGATGGCCACCGCGGTCTCCTGTGTGCTCGACGAACTTCCCTGTATCCATTACCAGTTGCTCGCTCTCGGCGGCACGGTGCGGGTCGCTCCCTACGCCACGTTCGGCACCCCCGAACTCGCCGAGTCGGTACTCACCGCGCTCGACGGCCGAAGCGCCGCCCTGCTGGCGAACCACGGCGCCGTCACCCACGGGACGACCCTCGACAAGGCCGTCGAGAACGCGCTGCTGCTCGAATGGGCCTGCGGTGTCTACCAGCGCGCGGCCGCCATGGGCCGCCCCCGCTTCCTCGACGAGCAGCAGCAACTCGCCGTGATCGAGGCCGCGATCGCCCGCGACTACGGCACCACCCACCCCGTACCACCCGCGCAGGAACAGAGCCGATGAAGCCGATATGGCGACGAGGCCGATGAAGGGGGATAGCCGATGAAGATCTTCACCATGGGCGTGCATGTCCTGGACGTGCTGGTGCGGCCGGTGCAGGAGATACCCGAGGGTCAGGGCGCGACGCTGGTCGACGACATCCGGATGACCGCCGCCGGGACCGCGGGCGGCACCGCGCTCACCCTCGCCAAGCTGGGCGCGCAGGTGCGCAGCGCCGGCGCCATCGGCTCCGACCCGACCGGCGACCTGCTGGTGGGGTTGCTGGACCGGGCGGGCATCGACACCGAGTTCCTCGTCCGCCGCACGGACACCGCCACCTCCGCGAGCGTGCTGCCGATCCGGCCCAACGGAGACCGCCCCTCGCTGCACCTGCTCGGCGCCAACATCACCTACGGCCTCGACGACGTCCCCTGGGACGCCCTCGCCGAGGCCGACCATCTGCACCTGGGCGGACCGGAGTTGATCGGCGTCGAGGTCGCCACGCGCATCCTGTCGTACGCCAGGGAACACGGTGTCGTCACCTCCGTGGACCTGCTCGCCCCCGGTGTCCTCGGCAGCTTCGACCAGATCGAGGCGGCCCTGCCGTACATCGACCATCTGCTGCCCAACGAGGACCAGGTCCTCGGCTTCACCGGCGAGAGCGACCTGCTGACGGGCGCGCGCAAACTCCTCGGCGCCGGCGCGGGCGTCGTCGCCGTCACGCGCGGCGGCGACGGCGCGCTCGTGGTGACCGCGGACGGCGCGGAACCGGTCCCCGCCTTCGTGGTCGACGTCGTCGACACCACCGGGTGCGGCGACGCGTTCTCGGCCGGCTATCTGCGGGGTGTGAGCCTGGGCCGTACGCCGAGCGACGCCGCCGTCCTCGGCAGCGCCGCCGCCGCACTCGTCGCCCAGGGGCTCGGCAGCGACCACGGCGACTTCGACCTCACCGCCGCCGACGCCTTCGCCGCGGTGGCCAAGTCCCGCACCTGACGGGGATCGGAGAGTGGGAGGGGCCGGCGGCCGGGAGGCGAAGGCTGCCGGACCTCGCTTCCATGTTCACCGGAGCCCCACGGGTGGTACGCCACGAGCAGGCGGGCGCGGGTCACGACACCGGCGTCGGCCGTACCGCTCTCGCCCACCGCCCGCACGTGCTCGTCCTCGTCGAGGAGTGCGCGCCGGGTGTGCGGGCGCTGCCGACGGAGAAGAGGACATGGCGATGAGTGAGGCTTCGGACACCGCACTGCTGCTCGTACGGGTCGTGCTCGGTGGGGTGATGCTGGCGCACGGCTGGAACCACTGGCGCGGCGGAGGCGGCATATCCGGTACCGCCGGCTGGTTCGGCGGGCTCGGGCTGACCCGCCCGAGACTCCAGGCATGGCTCAGTGTCCTCACCGAACTCGGCGCGGGCGTCCTGCTGTTGGCGGGCTTCCTGACCTCGCTGGCCTGCGCGGCGGTGCTGTCCGTGATGCTGGTGGCGGGCCTGCTCGCACACCGCCGCAACGGCTTCTTCGTGTTCAAGGAGGGCTACGAGTACGTCCTCGTCCTGGGCGTCCTCGCGGTGGCGCTCGGGGCCTGGGGGCCGGGGGAGTACGCGGTGGACGAGGCCGCGGACATCGGGGTGACCGGATGGACGGGCGCCGGTGTGGTGCTCGGGGTCGGTGTCGTCGCGACGGCCGGGCTGCTGGCCGTGTTCTGGCGCCCCCGGCAGGAGAGTTGAGGAAGCTCCCCGTACGCGTCGGGTTCATCGGAGCGGACGGCCGGGAAGCGCCGATGGCCCGCCGGATCGCCGAGGCGGGCTTCGCGACCACCCTGTGGGCCAAACGGCCCGTCCGGGCCCCGAGAGCGCCACGGGCACCGTCGAGTGCGGCGGTGTCCCATGGTGCCCGCCCCGCGGCCCCCCGGCCGGGCCACCCCGACGGCGGCCCCCGGGCGTGCCCATCGGTACACGGTACGTGTGACGCCGCGGCCGCCCTCGAACCGCTCTGCGCCGCCTCGGTGACCCTCCCCCGGGTGGCGCCGGTACTCACCTGGTGGACGCCCCCTTGACGGAGGCTCGAGGCGGATCGACACTCGATCCGGGAATCCTAGTGAACGGGTAGGGAAACAATGGGGCGACCGGAGCCGACCACCGGCCGAGCGGGCCGCACGGCGTGGTCGTCACCCCTTCTCACCTCCCGCCGTCACATCGACCTGAAGCGCGTCTGCAGCGCCATCAGGTTCCAGGACTGAGCCTTTCCCGTCCCCGCGCCGAACCGCACCGGCGGTGTCCCGAGGACGCGGCCGCACCCGGCACGTGCGGACGAGGTCCGCACCTCCCTCTTCGACGTCGCATCCGCCGCGCGCACCGGTACACCGGACCCGCCCTCGCACCCGTGCTCAGCGACGACTGGTCCGGGCGGATCGTCAGCAGTCACGGCCCCGACATCGCCCGGGACCTGGCGCGGCGCTTCGGCGGCGGCCGGCCCACCCTGTACCCATCACGAACGTCGAGAGGCCGACGAGGAACAGATGTCTGCGGCCGCGTACGTCACCCGGACTTCCGCCCGGCACCAGGGCGAGCCCGAACGCCGATGAGTAGTCGGAGACGATCCACTGCACGTCCGTCGCGCCGGCGGACAACGACTGGCGCAGGGCGGGGACGGCGATGTCGAGGACCGACTGGTCCGGCGGGGTCGTCGCCCCGGCCGCCAGGCAGACCGTCAGTACCCGCCGGGCCGCGCGATCATCTCCCGGAAGCATGCCGTCATGCTCACACCGCCCGGACGCTCCTGTCCCCGTCCCGGCCGGCCTGTTCGCGCGATGGAAACACGCCGGGCGGGTCCGCCCGTGGACGGCGGACCCGGTGTGGCCGGGGACGCGTCCCCCTCCCCCGAAGGCGACGCGTCCCCGGCGCTTCCCCCGGCGCCGGACTGTGGTTCGCGGGTGACCGCACGGCTCACCAGCACATGACCGCCGTCTCGCCCGAACCCCAGCCGGAGTACAGGCGTACGCGGACGAAGTAGCGGCGGTCCCTGACGAGCCGGACCCTGATCGTGGCGTTGTGCGGAGTGCCTCCGTCGTCGTGCCCCGCGAGGAAGCGGGGCTCCCCGTCCCGCTCCTCGAAGACCACGACCATGGAGTCGCTCTCCCCGAACGTGGCGAAGGTGTACTCGCGGGTCCCGCGCGGCTCGACGGTGAAGTCGACCTGCTCGCCCGGCCCCAGCGACAGCGGCACCGAACGGAACGGCACCAGCGCCGGCGGCCGCGCCCCCTCGGGCGGCGGATACCAGCCGAGGACGAACTCCTTGTCCAGCGGCGACAGCCCGCCGGACGGATGCACACCCCCGCGGAACTGCTCCGGTTCCAGGATCAGCCCCGCCGAGAAGGGATACTCCATGACGGACTGCGAGTCCCACACCGACCCGTTCACCTCGGCCGGGTCCAGCTTGCGCAGGATGTTGAACCAGGTCCGGTCCCGGCTCCAGTGGTTGGGCGGGCCCGCGAGATCGGCGTACACGGCCTCGTCGTCCCAGTGGAGGCCGGCGAACGGGCTCTGGTGCTCGTGCTGCATCCCGAGCGCGTGCCCGATCTCGTGCAGGGCCGTCGCGCGCTCCCCGGGCGCGGTCAGGTCCCAGCCGAAGTTCATGGTCCGCTCGTTGAGACCGGCCGACAGCGCGTCCCGGCCCACCGCCGACCAGGAGCCGTCACCCGGCTGGAACCCGATGCGCAGCTCCGCCTCCGAGCGGTCGGCCACCTCGGCGAAGGACACCCCGATGCCCAGCTCCCGCCATTCGCGAAAGCAGTCCCGTACGACCTCCCGCTGGTCCTCGCCGCCGACCCAGGACACCCAGCGGGTCCCCCCGGAGCCCGGCAGGGCGATGACCGACCCGTCGCTCTCGCCGTCGAGGAAGCAGTAGTGCAGCACCGTGCCGTTGACCCACATCCGCCGCCCGCTCATCAGCGCGCCGAGCCGCTCGACGGCCAGCCCCGGCGCGAAGGCGGGGGCCGACTGCTGGGCGAGCGAGCAGTAACGGGCGGTCATGGGTTCCAGGTTGCCGTGCGGGACCGGCGGCCGGCCTGAGTCGGGGGCTACTCAAGTCACCCTGTATCAGGCGTGAGTATGCCGACTCCTCATGATGTGACGAGCTTCGAACCCCAGGACACGACCCTGCGACTGCCGTGGCCGTTCACCGGCCGGGACGAGGAACTGGCTCTCGTGCGCCGCTCGTTGGCGGTGGGCCGGCCCGGCATGGTGATCACCGGACCGATGGGCTGCGGTCGCACCAGGCTGGCCATGGAGGCGATCCGCGGCACCGACTGCGCGCGGGTGGCCGGCACCCCCGGGACCCGCGACCTGCCGTTCGCCGCCTTCGCCCACCTGCTCCCCGAGGGCGTCACCCTGCACAGGGCGGTCCAACTCCTGTCCGGTATAAGGCAATTGCTGGTCGACGACGCGCAGCTGCTGGACGACGCCTCCGCGGCCCTGCTCCACCAGTTGGCCGTCCAGGGCCGTACCCGGCTGCTGGTCCTCGTCACGGACGGGACCCGCCCGCCCGGCGCGGTCGCCCGCCTGTGGACCGGCGAACTGCTGCCCCGCCTCGCCCTGGAGCCCCTGCCCCGCGAGGACACCGCCCCACTCCTCGACGCCGGCGCCGGTGGCCCCCTGGAGCCCCTCGCCGCCAACCGCCTGCACCGTCTGTGCGAGGGCGATCTGCGCCTCCTGCGTGATCTGCTGGACGCGCTGCGCGAGCAGGGCCTGCTGACCAGGGACGCGGACACCGATGAGCGGACCTGGCGCGGCCGCGTCCCGGTGACCCCGGCCCTTCGGGAACGCGCCGCCGCCGTGCTCGCCCGCACCTGCCCCGACGAACGCGAGATCCTCGACCGGCTCGCCTTCGCCGAACCGCTGCCGCCGGCGGCGGACACCCTGGACCTGAGCATCCTCGAACGCCTGGAGGCGGACGGCCTCCTCGACGTCGGCGACGACACGACCGTCCGTCTGGCCCACCCTCTGCACGGCCCGGTCCTGCGCGCCGAGGCCGGCCGGCTGCGCGCGAGGCGGCTCACCGGCCGGCGAGGGTCCACCGCGTCCGCCCTCGACGCCGAGGCGGCCGAGCTGACCCGCCGCATCGAGCGGGCCGACGTCCGGACGACGCCCACGCCCGTGGGGGAGTGGGTCGTCGCCGAGGGGGAACCGGTACCGGCGCGGTACGCCGCCGTCCGCGCGCGGTTCTCACGGCTGCGGGGAGAACTGCGCGAGGCGGCGGCCTGGGCGCGGGAGGGCCTGGCCGCCGCCCCGCAGGACCGCGCCTGCCGCACCGAACTGGCTCTGGCCGCCGCCCAGTCGGGCGCGACGGGCGCACCGATCGAGCTCCTCGCCGAACAACCCGGCACCGCCGCCTGGCCACCGGCCGCCCGCGGAGACCTCGACACGGCCCTGAAGACACTCGAAACGGCAGCGACCGGGACCGGGACCGACGCCCCCGGCACCGGCACCGCTGACCCCGGCGAGGTCAGCGACCCCTGCAACGCCAGTGACTCCTGCAACGCCAGCGGCCCCTACAACGCTCGCGACCCCTACATCGCCTACGACGCCGTACGCCTCGGCGACCCCCGGCACGCGGTCCGGCTTCTCCCCTCCGACGGCTGCCTGGCCCGGCACGCCCGGGCGCTGGCCGACGGTGACGGACCGGCGCTGGACCTGGTGGCCGCCGAGCTGGAGGAGCGCGGATTCCTTCTCTTCGCGGCCGAGGCGTACGCCCAGGCGGTACGCGTCCACCGGGACGCCGGTGCGGCCCGCACCGCCCGTACGCGCGCCGTCGCCCTGGCCCGGCGCTGTCAGGGCGCCCGCACCCCGGCCCTGTCCGGTCTCGTCCTGGGCGAACTCACCGCACGCCAACGGCAGATCGTCACCCTCGCCGCGGCCGGCCTCAGCAACCGGCAGATCGCCGAACGCCTCACCCTGTCCGTCCGCACCGTCGGCAACCACCTCTACGGCGCCTACACCCGGCTCGGCGCGGGCGACCGCGGCGCCCTGCCGTGGCTGGTGGAGCAGCCGGCCTGAACGCGCCGGGCCCAGGGCCGCCTCACGCCGCGCCGAACGCCGTGAACGCCCATCCCGTCGCCTGGTGCAGCGCGTCGTCCGGCAGCGCGGCTCGGGCGTCCCGCAGGGCCTCGGCCAGGGAGAGGCCCGCGCTGATGCCCTTGTGCAGGGCCAGCATCAGCGGGACGACCGCCGCGTCGTTGACGGGTGCGCTGCTCGCCAGCACACCCGCCGTGCCCAGCGGCAGCAACGCCGTGACCAGGCCCAGGAGTTCGTCCGCGCCGACCGAGGCGAGCCGGGCGGTGTCGCAGCTGGAGAGGATGATCCGGTACGGGCTGCGGGCGAGCCGCTCGAAGTCGTGGACGATCAGCGGGCCGTCCGCCATCCGCAGGGACGAGAACATCGGGCTGTCGCCGCGGAACGTGCCGTGCGCGGCGATGTGCGCCAGCGCGGCCCCGTCCAACTCCTGGAGCACCCGCGACACATGGGCGTCCTCCTGCTCCAGCACGATCGGCCTGCCGTACCGCCCGGCGACCTCCGGCACCTCGGCCCCGCAGGACGCCAGCCCCGGCCCCCGTACGAGGACCTGCCGGCCGCCCGGCGGCGGTTCGGTCGCCCGCGCGCGCAGCCAGCCGCTGGCCGACGGCGACACACTCACCACCCGCTCCCGCAGCGACGGCAGCAGCGCCCACGGCACCCGGTGCAGCCGGGCCGGCGGCACCACGACCAGCGGACCCGGGCCCAGGTGCCTCGCCGCATCGCCGAGCAGCAGCTCCTCCAGCCTGCGCCCCGCCGCCTCCACCACCGGCAGCCGGGCCTCCGCGCCGGGATGGGCCAGCCGCCGCAGCCCGGCCTGTACGTGTTCGGCCTCCCGCTCCGCCTCGGCCAGCAGCCCTCCGGGGAAGCGGCGCACCCGCCCGCCCCCGCACAGCAGCACCTGAACCCGCCCGTCCAGTACGGCCAGTTCGACCAGCCGCCCGTCGCCGAGCCGCTCCAGCAGCCGGCCCGCGTCGAACCGGTCCCCGCCGAACCGGTCGCCGCCCCAGGGCGTGACCCCGCGGATGTGCAGGGTCCGGGAGCGGATCTCCCGCTCCAGGCGCCGCTGTTCACGTTCCAGCGTCGGGACCGGCCGGCCGTCCATCCGGGCGGCCTCCGCGCGGGCGGCGATCACCCGGAACGCGGTCAGTCCGCTCAGCAGCGCAGGGTCGGCCGGCGGCCGGGTGGGCGGCGTCGACAGCGCCGTGGCCCGCCACCGCTCGCTCCACACCAGCAACTGCCGCGGCCCGCCCCGTTCCAGGCTGACCTCCTGGGCCAGCGCGGCCAGCTCGGCGCCCTGCGCGGTGGCCCGGGCCCGCAGCTCCGAGGCGCCCAGCGTCGTCCGGTGGTCGTCGAGGACGTCGAGTCCGCGCCGGCAGGCCTCCAGCACGCCCCGGCCCGAGCCGGTCGCCCGCGCCCACAGCGCCTGCGCCGCCCAGCCCGTCATCCGTGCCAGCGGCGGCCCGCTGCGCCGGCTGCGGGCCGCGATCTGGAGGTACCGCTCGGCGTCCGTGGTCCAGTTCAGGTCCAGCGCGATCCGGCCCGCCAGCAGCCAGGCCTGCGGTGCCGCCGGCGCCTGGAAGGAGGCCAGCCGTTCGGCGAGTCTGGCGGCGTCCGCGACCAGTCGCCCCGAACCGCGTCCGGTGGCCACCCGCGCCTCGATCAGCACCAGCCGGGCGTGCGTCTCCCACCAGGTGCGCCGCTGTCCCGCGAAGAGCCGCTCGGCCACCGCCGCGCGGGCGATCGCCGTTCCCGGATCGCCCGCCAGCCGCGCCGCTCTCGCGGCCGTCAGCAGCAGTTCCGCCTTGCGGGTGGACTGCCCGCCGATGCCGTCCAGCACTCCGATCGCCGCGTCCGCCTCGGCCAGCGCCTCCGGGGCGAGACCGGCGGCCATCAGGACCTCGCAGCGCCGGATGTTGAGCATGAACGTCGGCGTGCCGAGCTTCGCGTACCGCTCCTCCGCCTCGTCGAGGAGCCGCAGCGCGGCCGGTACGTCCCCGGAACGGAAGGCGGCGAGGCCCCGGCTCTCCACCGCGTCCGCCTTGTCGTGCTCCTGGCCGGTGGTGTCCCACAGCGCCTCGGCCGCCGTGAAGTCCGCCTCGGCCCGCTCCACCGCCCCGAGGGCCAGGTGCACGGTGGCGCGCAGGGTGAGGGCGCGCGCCGTCCAGATGACGTCGTCGGCCTGACGCAGCACGGGGATCGTCCGGCGTACGTCCTCCAGTGCCTCGCGATGGTGGCCGAGGACCCACAGGGAGTAGGCCCGCCGGTACATCACGCGGGCGCGGGTGTGGCCGGTCCCGCGCTCGACCCCCCGCTCGAAGGCGGCGAGCCCCTGCCGGGTGCGGCCCGCGTGCACCAGCGCCACGCCGAGCGTGCCGAGGACGTCCGCCTCCCGCTCGGCCGAGTCCGCGCGCGCCGCGAGGTCGCGGGCGCGCCGCAGATGGTCCAGGGCCAGACGCATGTCGCCCCAGTCCCGCTGCCAGATGCCGATCACCTGGTGGGCGACCGAGGCGTGCAACGGCGTCGGATCGGTGTCGAGCACTCCTTCCGCCCGCGACAACGCGTCGCCCGGGGCGGCGAACACCATCGGCAGCAGTTCGAGAACCGAGTCGTTTCCCGCTGTCACTCCACGGATGGTAGTGCTCCGGCCAGCGCGCCACACCGGTTCGGCACCGTATCAACCAGTAACAATTGGACGTCGTGTCAACGGAATCGGCATCGTGAGGGGGCGCGCGGCCGCAACCGCACCACCCTCATCTGCCGTCGCACCACCTGTATCAGACGGCCGTCCCGCGGGTCTTGCTGTCGACCACCGGCTGTAGGGGAGGACACGCCATGGCACCACAGCGATTCCACGAGCAGTTCGAGCATCTCCAACGTGCGCTGCCCGACGTCCCGTTGGCGATGGGACCGGACGACTCCGCCGAGTTCATCTACGAGAAGGGTGTCGTCCTCGCACGCGACGGCGAGGAGGCCCGGACCGTCGAGGACGCCGTCCGCTCGCACTTCACCGCCACCGAGGGCCTGGTCCCCGACCATGTGCGCCGGGCGGGCCCGGAGACCAACCGCTCCGGCATCACCCGGATCCGGGTGGGCGACCCCGGCGAGGGCGGCCGGGGCGCCGACCACACCGTCGCCGGTGCCCTGCGCGCGTTGCGGGAGACGGAGGGCCGGGCCGGCCGGCGTCTGATCAGTCGCAACCACCTGGTGTCGATCGCCGTCAACGCCTGCCCCGGCGACGAACCGGTGCCCGCCCCGCGCAGCGCCCGGCCCAACCCCGCCGCGGCACCGGCGGCCCGTGCCGTGCAGGGCGCGGACGGTGCGGAGAGCTCCGGCGCCGTCGGCGTGCTCGTGATCGACACCGGCCTGACCCACGACTACCGCTCCTACCCGCTGCTGGCGCGCACCGAGGGCGACGCCCAGGTCAGGGAGACCGACGAGGACGGGATCCTGCAGCAGTACGTCGGCCACGGCACGTTCATCGCAGGGCTCGTCGCGGCCGTCGCGCCGGACACCGACGTCACCGTGCGGGGCACCCTCAACGACGCCGGCGCGATCCTGGAGTCCGAGTTCGGCGAGCGGCTCTTCGACGCCGTCGAGGACGGCTGGCCGGACATCATCAGCCTCTCCGCGGGCACCTCCAACGGCCGGGTCGACGGCCTGCTCGGCGTGGCCGCGTTCATGGAGGAACTCCGTTCCCAGGGAACTCTGTTGGTCGCGGCCGCCGGCAACAACGGCAGCGCCGCGCCCTTCTGGCCCGCCGCCTACGCCTCGCTGCCCGAGTACGCCGACGCGGTGCTGTCGGTCGGCGCGCTGCGCGGCGACGGCGAGTTCGGCGCCTGCTTCAGCAACCACGGCCCCTGGGTGAAGGTCTACGCCCCCGGCGAGCGGCTCACCAGTGCCCTCACCGGCTTCGACAGCCCCGTCCCGTACGTCTACCAGCACTCCACCTACGAGGCCTGCCGCTACGGCTTCAGCTACTCCTGCACCTGCCGCTCCCCGCGCCACACCGGGGTGTTGAGCGAGGCGCAGCAGATCACCCCGGGCAAGCCGGACCAGGTGATGTTCGAGGGGCTGGCGTCCTGGAGCGGCACCTCCTTCGCGACGCCGCTGGTGGCCGGGCTCGTCGCGGCCCACATGAGCGCGCACGGGCTGACCGATCCTCGGGCCGCCGCCCGCCGACTCCTCGCCACCGGTTCCGAGTTCGCCGAGGTGCGGGGTGCGCACGTGCCGGCACTGCTTCCGCCCACCTGGCAGCCGGCCCCGGTGGGTCCGGCGTGAGGTCGGCATGACGTCCGAGAGGTGCCCCGCCACGGCGTACGATGACAGGCCGTACACGAGGGGTGGGGCCGTGGACCGTACTGATGTCGGCGCGCTCGTCCAGTCCGCCGTCGACGGTGACACGGCGGCCTGGAAGGCGCTGGTGGACGGGCTGAGCCCATTGGTGTGGTCGGTCGTGCGCGCGCATCGTCTCTCCGACGCCGACGGGCACGAGGTGTACCAGACGGTGTGGTTCCGCTTCGCCCAGCATCTCGGGCGGATCCGCGAGCCGCACAAGGCCGGTTCGTGGCTCGCGAGCACCGCGCGCAACGAGTGCCTGAAAGTGATCAAGAGCTTGAGGCGGCTGACGCCGACCGACGATCCGCTGCTGCTCGACCGGGCCAGCGAGGATCTGACTCCTGAGCAGTCGGTCCTCGACTCGGAGGAGGCGGCCGCGCAGAGCGAGCGGGTCCGGTTCCTGTGGCAGGAGTTCGAGGCGCTCGGCGAGCGCTGCCGACAGCTGCTGCGGGTCCTGATCGCCTCGCCGCCGCCCAGTTATCAGGAGGTGTCGGCCGCCCTGGGCATCGCCGTCGGCAGCATCGGACCGATGCGCCAGCGATGTCTGCGCCGCCTGCGCGCCCGACTCGACGCACGGGGAGCCCTGTGAACGGCATGAACGGTATGAACGGCGTGAACGACGACGAGCCCGACGACATCTTCGGCGAAGTCCCCTTCGTCGACGAGGAGTTCGACCACGACCGGCTGGAGGAGGAACTCCGCCAGGCCGCCGCCATCCTGGACCCGGTCCCCGCCGAGCTGCGGCGGGCCGCCATCGAGGCCTACGCGCTGCACGACCTGGACGCGCGGATCGCCGAGCTGACGTTCGACTCGTTGGTCGACGCCATCCCGGTGCGGGGAGCGGTGGACGTGCCGCGGATGCTGACCTTCCACACGGGCGGGCTGACGGTCGACGTGGAGGTGACCGACGAGGGACTGATGGGGCAGCTGCTGCCGCCCCAGTCGGCCTCGATCGAGGTCCTGCACGGCCCCCGGGCGGGCGCCTCGCTCACCGCCGACGACATGGGCCGCTTCGCCTGCGACGTGCCTCCCGGCGGCCCGTTCGCCCTCCGGCTGCGGACCGACGCGGAGGTCGTCGTGACGGAGTGGCTGCGAGCCTGAGACCGATGACGACGGACGGCCTCCGCGGCCCCCGGACGACGGTCCTCCACCGCGGGGCACCCGGCCGTCCGGGACCGCGAGCCGCAGCCCCGGCAGTCGTCAGGCGGACAGGGTGTCCACGAGGGCCGCGAGTGCCGAGGCGAGCCGGGTGAGGCCCGGCCCGGCCGGTCCGCCCGGCTCGGTCATGTACGTGTCCCGCCGGATCTCCACCATCAGCGCGTTCACCCGCGGTTCCTTGCCGTAGTGCTCCAGGGGCACGTAGGCACCGGCGAACGGGCTGTCGAGCCCGGTTTCGCCGACCGTCTCCCCGAACGCCTTGCGCGCGGCGGCGAGCAGCTCGGGCGGGGTGTGGAAGGCGTCGGTGCCGAGGCAGACCGGCGGCCGCGGTCCCTCGCCGTGCAGCTCGTAGGGCAGCGGCTCGGTGGGGTAGGAGTGCACATCGACGACCACGGCCCGTCCGACGGCCGCCAGCCGCTCGGCGACGGCGTCGGTCATCGCCCGCGCGTACGGCCGGAAGTAGCGGGCGACGAGCGGCTCGGGGTCGGTCTCCTGCGGTCGCAGCACCTCGCGGTGCGTGGTCCGCGTGTACACGGCCCCCATGCCGACGGCCCGCATCTCCTCGCGCTCGTCCGGGAACCGCTCCGGATCGACGACCAGCCGCGACAGCCGGTTCACGAACCGCCAGGGCGTCACTCCCGCCAGCCGCGCCGCCGCCTCGGCGATCTCCGCGGTGTGCGAGTCGGTGATGTGGTCCAGCTCCCGCTCCAGCGCCCCGTCGTCCAGCACGATGCCCGCCCGCACCCCGGCCGGTATCTCCCGCGCCGAGTGCGGCACATGAAGGATCACCGGCGAGTCGGCGGCGCCGGGGAGGAAGGAGAAGGACGGTGCGTCAGAGGTCATGAGGCTGCTCCGGGGGCGTGGACGGTGGGAGTGGCGCGTGATCAAGATGCCATATCGGCCCGTCCGGGCGCCCCGTGCAGTCGTCGCCGTCACGGAAGCCGGCTTCCCGAGGGCCGACGACCGAATACCGGTGGCCGAGGGGCTTTCGAGCGGTGCCGGACACACGGCCGCCCCGGCCGGGAGGGACCCGGCCGGGGCGGAGGTGGTGTTGCGGTGCGTCAGCTCAGGGACGCCAGGGCCTCGTTCCAGGTGGCGGACGGGCGCATGAACGCCGCCGCCTTCGCCGGGTCGGGCTGGTAGTAGCCACCGATGTCGGCGGGCTTGCCCTGGACGGCGTTCAGCTCGTCGACGATGGTCTGCTCGCTCGCCGCGAGGGTCTCGGCGAGCGGGGCGAAGGCCTTGGCCAGGTCCGCGTCGTCGGTCTGCGCGGCCAGCTCCTGCGCCCAGTACAGGGACAGGTAGAAGTGGCTGCCGCGGTTGTCGATGCCGCCGACGCGACGGGTCGGGGACTTGTCCTCGTTCAGGAAGGTCGCCGTGGCGCGGTCCAGCGTGTCGGCCAGGACCTTGGCACGGGTGTTGCCCGTGAACTCGGCGTACTGCTCGAAGGAGGGCACGAGCGCGAAGAACTCGCCCAGGGAGTCCCAGCGCAGGTAGTTCTCCCTGACCAGCTGCTGGACGTGCTTCGGCGCGGAGCCGCCGGCGCCCGTCTCGAACAGGCCGCCGCCCGCCATCAGCGGGACCACCGACAGCATCTTGGCGCTGGTGCCCAGCTCCAGGATCGGGAAGAGGTCGGTCAGGTAGTCGCGCAGCACGTTGCCGGTGACGGAGATGGTGTCCTCGCCGCGGCGGATGCGCTCCACCGACAGCTTGGTCGCCTCGACCGGGTTGAGGATCCGGATGTCCAGGCCCTCGGTGTCGTGCTCCGGCAGGTACGCGTTGACCTTGGCGATCAGGTTCGCGTCGTGGGCGCGGGTCTCGTCCAGCCAGAACACGGCCGGGTTGCCGGTGGCGCGGGCGCGGGTGACGGCCAGCTTCACCCAGTCCTTGATCGGCGCGTCCTTGGTCTGGCAGGCGCGGAAGATGTCGCCCGCGGAGACCGTCTGCTCGATCAGCGCGTTGCCGGCCCGGTCGACGAGGCGGACCGTGCCGGTGGTCGGGATCTCGAAGGTCTTGTCGTGGCTGCCGTACTCCTCGGCCTTCTGTGCCATGAGGCCGACGTTCGGGACGGAGCCCATGGTCGACGGGTCGTAGGCGCCGTGGGCGCGGCAGTCGTCGAGCACGGCCTGGTAGACGCCGGAGTAGGAGGAGTCCGGCAGCACCGCGAGGGTGTCGGCCTCCTGGCCGTCCGGGCCCCACATGTGACCGGAGGTGCGGATCATGGCCGGCATCGAGGCGTCGACGATCACGTCGGACGGGACGTGCAGGTTGGTGATGCCCTTGTCGGAGTCGACCATGGCCAGCGCCGGGCCCTCGGCGAGCTCGGCGTCGAAGGAGGCCTTGATCTCGGCGCCCTCCGGCAGGGACTCCAGGCCCTTGTAGATGCCGCCCAGACCGTCGTTCGGGGTCAGGCCGGCCGCGGCGAGCGTCTGGCCGTACTGCGCGAAGGTCTTCGGGAAGAAGGCGCGGACCACGTGACCGAAGATGATCGGGTCGGAGACCTTCATCATCGTGGCCTTGAGGTGCACGGAGAACAGCACGCCCTCGGCCTTGGCCCGGGCGATCTGCGCGGTGAGGAACTCGCGCAGCGGCGCGACGTGCAGGACGGAGGCGTCGACGACCTCGCCCTCGAGGACCGGTACCGACTCGCGCAGCACCTTGGTGGAGCCGTCGTCGCCGACCAGCTCGATCCTCAGGGAGCCGGCCTCGGAGATCACGACCGACTTCTCGGTGGAGCGGAAGTCGTCCACGCCCATGGTGGCGACGTTGGTCTTGGACTCCGGCGACCAGGCGCCCATGCGGTGCGGGTGGGTCTTCGCGTAGTTCTTGACCGACGCGGGGGCGCGGCGGTCGGAGTTGCCCTCGCGCAGGACCGGGTTCACGGCGGAGCCCTTGACCTTGTCGTAGCGGGCCTGGATCTCCCGCTCCTCGTCGGTCTTCGGGTCGTCCGGGTAGGCCGGCAGCGCGTAGCCCTGCGCCTGGAGCTCGGCGACCGCGGCCTTGAGCTGCGGGATCGACGCCGAGATGTTCGGCAGCTTGATGATGTTGGCCTCGGGCGTCTTGGCCAGCTCACCGAGCTCGCTCAGCGCGTCCGGGATCCGCTGGTCCTCGGTCAGGTACTCCGGGAACACGGCGATGATCCGCCCGGCCAGCGAGATGTCCCGCGTCTGGACGGCGACACCCGCCTGCGAGGCGTACGCCTGGACCACCGGCAGGAAGGAATACGTCGCCAGGGCCGGGGCCTCGTCAGTGTGCGTATAGATGATGGTCGAGTCAGTCACCGGGTGCTCCGCTCCACGTCTGCAACATTGCTCGACATCAAGATATCTCGTGACCGGCGTCGGCTCGACAGGGGTCTCCTCACACCCCGGGATGTCCGGGTGGTCCGGCGGGGCAACCGAAGCGTCCGTTCTCGTGGTCATGCAGGTGACAGCGTCGACCTCATCCGACGGCCGGACCGACCACCCGGCCGCCCGAGCGAAAGCGGACCATGAGATATCGCAGCAGAGTGACGGCCCCGGTGGCCGCACTGATCGGCACGACGGCGGTTCAGGCCGGGGGAAACCCGGCGTACGCGGGCGTGAGGGCCGATGACGCCCCGGCCCCCGAGACCGTTCCCGAGACGGCTCCCGAGACCCTCGGCGACCCTGTCTTCCCGGCCCTCGGCAACGACGGCTACCGCGTCGACGCCTACCACCTCGACTTCTCCTACGACCCCTCGACCGCCCTGGTCGACGCCTCGGCGACCCTGGAACTGCGCACCACCCGGGCCCTCACCCGCCTTTCGCTGGACGCTCTGGGTCTGGACATACGCACGGTCCGCGTCGACGGCCGCACGGCCACCTTCGAACAGGTGGACGAAAAACTGCGGATCACCCCGGCCCGGCCGCTGCCCGCCCGGGCCCGGGTCACCGTGGGCGTGACGTACACGGCGGACCCGCGCCGTGCGCTCGCGCACACCGCGTGGGTGCCGACGGCGGACGGGTTCGCGATCTGTCCCCAGCCGGACTCGGCGCACACCGTCTTCCCCTGCAACGACCACCCGTCGGACAAGGCGGACTTCACCTTCCGCATCACCGTCCCGTCCGCCCTGCGGGCCGTCGCGAGCGGCTCGCCGGTGTGCACCGAGGATCTGGCCGGCGACCGGACCGCGTACACCTACCGCTCCCGCTCGCCGATCGCCACCGAGCTGGTGCAGATCACCGTCGGCGACTATGTCGTGAAGGAGCGTCGGGGGCCGCACGGACTGCCGCTGCGCGACGTCGTCCCGACCGCGCGGGCCGAGGCCCTGGAGCCCGCCCTCGCGCTCACCCCGGGCCTGGTCGAGTGGATCGAGGAACGGCTGGGGGCCTACCCGTTCGAGACGTACGGACTGCTGCCCTGCAACTCCGACGACCCGAGCGCCTTCGACTTCACGGGCCTGGAGACGCAGACCCTCACCCTGTACAAGCCGAACTATCTGCTCCAGGCGGAGCCGAAGATCGGCTCGCACATGATGCACGAGCTGGTCCACTCCTACTTCGGCAACAGTGTCAGCCCCGCCACCTGGGCCGACCTGTGGCTCAACGAGGGCCACGCCGACTTCTACGGGCTGCTCTACCGCTACGAGCGGGGCTGGGCGGACTCCCTGGGCCTGACCACCTTCGAGGCCCGGATGAAGGACACCTACGCGCGCGGCGACCAGTGGCGCAAGAGCTCCGGCCCGGTCGCCGCGCCGAACGCGGCCAACCTCTTCGACAGCCAGCGCTACCTGGGCGGCGTCCTCGTCCTGTACGCGCTGCGGCAGCTCATCGGCGAGGACGCCTTCCACGCGGTCGAGCGGGCCTTCCTGGCCCGCCACCGCAACTCCTCGGCGTCGACGCAGGACTACATCGCCATCGCCTCGCACACCTGCGGGCAGGACGTGTCGGGCTTTCTGCAGGACTGGCTGTACGGCACGACGACACCGAGGATGCCCGGCCATCCGGACTGGACGGTCTCCCCGGTGACGCCGTCCCTCACCGCCCCGCGCCGGCAGGCGGGCGCGCGTTGGCACGAGAACTCGGCCACGCTCTGACCCGGCGGCCGACGCCCTCGGCCGCCGTCAGTCGTGCAGGGCGGTCATCCCGCCCTGCACGAAGTCGTCGCCGGTCCGCTGCTGCGGGATGACGACCGTGCCCGACTGCAACGCCACCGTGCGGGCCGGCGCCGGGATCCGGATGCCCTCCTCGCGGTAGCGGCGGTGCAGCCGCTTGATGAACTCGTGCTTGATCCGGTACTGGTCGCTGAACTCGCCGACGCCCAGGATCACCGTGAAGCCGATCCGCGAGTCGCCGAACGTGTGGAAGCGGATGGCGGGTTCGTGGTCCGGGAGGGCGCCGTCGACGCCCGTCATGACCTCCGCGATGACCTCCGAGGTCACCCGTTCCACCTGCTCCAGGTCACTGTCGTAGGCCACGCCCACCTGCACCAGGATCGTCAACTGCTGCTCGGGACGCATGTAGTTGGTCATGTTCGTCTTGGCGAGCTGCCCGTTGGGGATGACGACGAGGTTGTTGGAGAGGGCGCGCACGGTCGTCTGACGCCAGTTGATGTCCTCGACATAACCCTCCTCGCCGCTGCTCAGCTTGATGTAGTCACCGCGCTGGACGGTCTTGGAGGCCAGGATGTGGATGCCCGCGAACAGGTTCGCGAGGGTGTCCTGGAGGGCCAGCGCGACGGCCAGACCGCCGACGCCCAAGGCGGTGAGCAGCGGGGCTATGGAGATGCCCAGAGTCTGGAGCACCACCAGGAAACCGATCGCCAGGACCAGGATCCGGGTGATGTTCACGAAGATCGTGGCCGACCCGGCGACTCCGGAGCGCGAGGAGGTCACCGACTGCACGAGCCCGGCGACGACCCGCGCCGCCGACACGGTCACCACGAAGATCAGCAGCACCGTCAGGCACTGGTTGACGGTGTGCTGGACGGCCTTCGTCAGCGGCAGCACCGCTGCCGCGGCCGCCGCGCCACCGGCGATCATCGACCACGGCACCACCGTGCGCAGCGCGTCCACGACGACGTCGTCGCCGCTCCACCTCGTGCGCTTGGCGTGCTTCGCCAGCCAGCGCAGCAGCGTGCGGGACAGGAAGGCGGCCAACAGGCCGGTGGCCAGGGCGATTCCGGCGATGACCGAGTCGTCCAGGGTCAGGGCGCGGTTCACCGGTCACCTCCGGGAAGTCGATCCGCGGCACGGGGGGTCGCCGACGGCCGGATGTGAAGTCTCGTCACGATGTCACCTGTTCGGTTCCGGGATGTGCGGTCGCGCCCGCCGTCAGCGCAGCGGGCGCGACCGCTCATCCTGCCGTATCCGGCACGGGAGTTCGTACCCGAGGATCCGGTCGCGGTGGCGGGATCCCGCAGCTCAGACGATTCCCTCGGCCAGTTCGGCCTGCTCGCGGTCCGATCCGTAGGCCGCCGTGGTGGGCGTCCCGTACGAACGGCGGGCCACGAACCACCACACCGTGGCGAGGAGCAGTACGACGGCCAGCGCCACGGACGCGTAGTTCATCGTGTCCACCGTCACCGGCGACGACTGGGGCAGGCAGAACAGGACCGTCACACAGGCCACCCACACCACGGCGACCCACCCGACCGGACGGCTCCAGCGGCCCAGATGCCACGGCCCCGGCCGGAAACGGTCCCCGGCGCGCAGCCGCAGCAGCACCGGGATGGCGTACGCGGGCGTGATGCCGATGACGTTGATGGCGGTGACCGCCCCGTACGCCGTCGCCGAGTACAGGGACGGCAGGGCGAGCACACCCGCGACCGCCACCGACAGCCACACGGCGGCGACCGGCGTCTGGGTACGGCTGCTGACCTTGCGCCACAGATCCGAGCCGGGCAGCGCCCGGTCCCGGCTGAACGCGAAGACCATCCGGCTGGCGGCGGCGACCTCGGCGTTCCCGCAGAACAACTGGGCGGTGATCACCACGACCAGCAGCGCGCTCGCGCCGTCGGTGCCCAGCCCGTCGAGCAGGATCTGCGCGGGCGGCACGCCGGTGGCGGTGGCGCGGGTGGCGGCGTAGTCCTGGACGGCGAAGGTCAGCCCCGCCAGCAGCGCGAAGCCCGCGAGCCACGACACCCAGATGGAGCGCACGATGCCCTTGGCCGCCGCCACCGAGGCGTTGGAGGTCTCCTCGGAGAGGTGGGCGGAGGCGTCGTAGCCGGAGAACGTGTACTGGGCCAGCAGCAGCCCGATCGCGGCCACGTAGACCGGGTTGTGCCAGCCGGTGTCGTTCACGAACTCGGTGAACACGAACGACGGCGACCGGTGGTGGTCCGGGACGATCCACAGCGCGCCGACGATCAGCCCCACACCCGCCAGGTGCCACCAGACGGAGACGGAGTTGAGGACGCTGACCAGGCGGACCCCGAACAGGTTCAGCACGGCGTGCAGCAGCAGGATCGCCACGAAGATCAGCATCGTCTTCTCAGGCGTCGGCTCGAAGCCCCAGCGGAGATGGGCGAACGCGCCCACGAACAGCGCGGCGCCGTAGTCGATGCCGGCGATCGCGCCGAGCAGGCCGAGCAGGTTCAGCCAGCCGGTGTACCAGCCCCAGCGCCGGCCGCCGAGCCGGTCGGCCATGTAGTACAGGGCGCCGGAGGTCGGATAGGCGCTGGTGACCTCGGCCAGCGCGAGCCCGACGCAGAGCACGAACAGGCCGACGCCCGCCCAGCCCCAGAGCATCACCGCGGGGCCGCCCGCGCCCATGCCGAAGCCGTACAGGGTCATACAGCCGGACAGGATCGAGATCACGGAGAAGCTGATCGCGAAGTTGCCGAAGCCCCCCATCCGGCGGGCCAGCACCGGCCGGTAGCCGAGTTCGCGCAGCCGCTGCTCCTCGTCGGGACCGGGTACGACGGGAGTGGCGGGTACGGCGGGAGTGGCGGGTAAGCCGGGCAGATCCGAGGGATCGGAGACGCTGGACATGACAAACCTCCGGAGAAGGACGGGCCACGGGGAGCGCGGGGCAGCTGGGGAGGGAGTGGGAGGAGTGCAGGGGGAGGGGCGGAGGGGCGGAGGGTGATGAGCGAGGGACGCGGACGGTGTCAGGAACCGGGCCTCCGCGCCGGCGGCCGGCTGCGCGTACGGGCCTGGAGGAACACCTGCACGGCCTCCGCGTGATCCCCCGGGGCCGGGGCGCGGTACGCCCAGGGAAGCGGCGTGCAGTACGGGCCGATCGCGTCGAACACCTCGGCCGCGTCGGCGAAGCGGAGCGCTCCCCACAGGGCGTGCGCCAGGTGGTTGAGGTCGAGCGGCGAGCGTTCGGCGGGACCGGCGCGGTCGAACCACCCCTCCCGCGCCCGCAGTGCCTCCCGGGTCGCGTCCTCGGCCACCCAGTGCAGGTCGAGGGCGGCGCCGCGCCCGTCACCGCGCCGGTAGCGCTCGGCCCGCACGTACAGCGGCAGGACGTGCAGCGCGGAACCGGGTGGTGCGGTGCCCGCGACCCGGTGCGCGAAGCCCGCCGCCCCGGCCAGCCGCCCGGAGCCCGCCTGCGTGTACAGGAACTGGAGCATGCGGTGGTGCGCCTCGCGGTTGTGCGGATCGCGTCGGCCGGCCTCGTCCAGCAGCCCCCACGGGCCCGGCGGGAGGCTCGGCTCGGGCGGCGCCGCCCGGTGCTCCGCCCACAGCAGTCTGCGGTCCAGCTGGGCCAGCGCCAGCAGGCACACCCACGGCACCGGGTCCGGCGGCGCCGACCGGGCCGCCGACTGGCTCAGGTCCCAGGCCTCGATCCACAGTTCGTGCGTGCGCAGATGGCGCTCGCGATGCGCCCGCAGCGCCCGCTCGACGGCGACCCGGGCCTGCATCACCGTGGCGGGCACACTGTGCGGCTCCTCGGCGAGCCAGGCCCGCACCACGTCCGTCCCGGCCGCCGCGGCGGCCAGCACCTGGGTGCGCCGCGTCCACTGGCACCACGCCGTGGTGCGCTCCAGAAGGACGCGCATCGACAGCCAGCGCCCGGTGCGGACCTCCTGGAGAGCGGCCCGCAGCTCGCCGTCGTGCCCGGCGGGGTCGTAGGCCGGCCGTGCTCCGTCTCTCGTCATCAGCCACCTGCCCGCGGGCGTGGTACCGGCACGACGGCAGAGTGGAGTAACAACAGCCCTCCTCGGGGCGGCGGATGGAGCGGCGGATGAGGAGATCGCGTCGGTCGGCCGTCACTATAGAGGCGCCGCAAACGCGTCACACTCGTTTCCCGCTCGATCCAACTCTCCTTTTGCACAACTCATTTGACTGGCCATCAGCCAGCGAACGAGGGTCGGGTCGCCGCTGGTCGGGGGCCTCTTGACGGGACCCGTGGCCCGACGGCAGGCTGGCGCCCCGTGATCACCGACCGATCACCGAGGGAGGGCACGATGACGGGTCCGGTACTCGCCGTCGACCAGGGCACCTCCGGCACCAAGGCCCTGGTGATCTGCCCCGAACGAGGCGTGATCGGCACCGGGTTCGCCGCCGTGCACCCCCGCTACCCACCCGGCGGGCTGGCCGAGGTCGACCCCGGCGCGCTGTACGACTCGGTCGTCGCCGCCGGCCGTCACGCGCTGGCCGAGGCCCGCGAGCCCGTCGTGGCGCTCGGCCTCGCCAACCAGGGCGAGACCGTCCTCGCCTGGGACCCGGCCACGGGCCGTCCGCTCACCGACGCCCTTGTCTGGCAGGACCGCCGGGCCGCCTCCGTCTGCGCCGAACTGGAGCCGCACGCAGACGAGTTGCGCCACCTCACCGGCCTGCCCCTGGACCCGTACTTCGCCGCCCCCAAGATGGCCTGGATACGACGTCACCTCACCACCGAGGGGGTCGTCACCACCAGCGACGCCTGGCTCGTCCACCGACTGACCGGCGCCTATGTCACCGACGCCGCCACCGCGGGCCGCACCCAGCTGCTCGACCTGGACCGCTCGCGGTGGTCGCCGCGCGCCCTCGACCTCTACGGCCTGTCCGGCGAACGGCTCCCGGACATCGTCGACAACGCCCGACCGGTCGGCACGACCCGCGCGTTCGGCCCGGAGATCCCGCTCACCGGCCTCGCCGTCGACCAGCAGGCCGCCCTGTTCGCCCAACGCGTCACCACCCCCGGCGTCGCCAAATGCACCTACGGCACAGGGGCGTTCCTGCTGGCGCCGACCGGCGACACGGCCCGCCGCAGCGCCTCCGGACTGGTCGGCTGCGTCGCCTGGCGGCTCGGCGGACGTACCGCCTACTGTCTCGACGGCCAGGTGTACACCGCCGCCTCCGCCGTGCGCTGGCTCACCGGCCTCGGGGTCATCCAGGGCGCCGCCGACCTCGACACCGTCGGCGCCACCGTGCCCGACAGCGGCGGCGTCACCTTCGTGCCCGCCCTCGCCGGACTGGCCGCCCCCTGGTGGCGCGGCGACCTGCGAGGCTCCCTCACCGGACTCGGCCTGGACACCACCCCTGGGCATCTGGTGCGCGCCCTGTGCGAGGGCCTGGCCGCACAGATCGTGGAGCTGGCCGAGGCCGCGGCGGCCGACCTCGGCACGCCCGTGTCCACCCTGCGGGTCGACGGCGGCCTGACCCGCTCGGCCCTGCTCATGCAGACCCAGGCCGACCTGGCACAGTGCCGCGTCGAGGTGTCCCCGCTGCCCGACGCGACCGCCCTCGGCGCGGGCGCCCTGGCCCGCCTCGGCGTCACCCCCGGTCTGAGCGTCGCCGACGCGCTGCCCGACAGCAGGCCCTCGGCCGCGTACGAGCCGCGCATCCCGGCGGCGGAGGCGGCGCGGCGGCTGGGCGAATTCCGAGGAGCCGTAGCTGTGTTGCTGGAGAGGGAGCCGGTATGACGGTGACCTCCGACGGGCCGCTGCCCACGGCGCCGTACGACGTGGTGATCGTCGGCGCCGGGGTCGTCGGCTGCGCCATCGCGCGCGAACTGGCCCGCCGGCCCCGCCTGAAGGTGGCCCTCGTCGAGGCCCAGGACGACATCGGCCAGGGCACGTCCAAGGCCAACACCGCGATCCTGCACACCGGTTTCGACGCGGTCCCCGGCTCGCTGGAGGCCCGCCTGGTCCGTGAGGGCGCCGCCCTGCTAGCCGCGTACGCCGCCGAGTCGGGCATCCCCGTCGAGCCGGTCGGCGCGCTGCTCGTGGCCTGGGACGAGGAGCAGCTCGCCGCCCTGCCCCGCCTGGCGGAGAAGGCCGAGCGCAACGAGTACCAGGACGCGCGTCTGATCGGGGCCGCCGAACTGTACGCACGCGAACCACACTTGGGGCCCGGCGCGCTCGGTGCCCTGCACGTGCCCGGCGAGAGCGTCATCTGCCCCTGGACGACCCCGCTGGCGTACGCCACCCAGGCCGTGCGGCACGGCGTGGACCTGCACCTCGACTCCCCTGTCCGACAGGTGGACCGGCAGGGCGACACGCATCTGATCGACACCGGCCGGGGCACCCTGCGCGCCCGCTTCCTCGTCAACGCGGCCGGTCTGCACGCCGACGCGCTCGACCGGCTGCTCGGCCACGACGACTTCACCGTCACCCCGCGCCGCGGCCAGCTCGTCGTCTTCGACACGTTCGCCCGCGATCTCGTCCACCACATCCTGCTGCCCGTGCCCACGGCACTGGGCAAGGGCGTACTGGTCGCCCCCACGGTGTACGGCAACGTCCTGCTCGGCCCCACCGCCGAGGACCTGGACGACAAACGGGCCACGCATTCCACGGCCGACGGCCTCGCGGGACTGCGCGCGCGGGGCGGCCGCATCCTGCCCGGCCTCCTCGACGAG
Organism: Streptomyces sp. NBC_00080; assembly: GCF_045041255.1. Lineage (NCBI taxonomy): Bacteria > Bacillati > Actinomycetota > Actinomycetes > Kitasatosporales > Streptomycetaceae > Streptomyces > Streptomyces sp. NBC_00080. The sequence continues at coordinate 1,545,891 of NZ_CP108235.1, read as the reverse complement.
GAGGTCACCGCCGTCTACGCGGGACTGCGCGCCGCCACCGAGCACGACGACTACCGCATCACCGTCCACCCCGGTCGGGCCGGTGTCACCGTCGGCGGGATCCGCTCCACCGGTCTGACCGCGTCCCTCGCCATCGCCGCCCACGTCGTGGGCCTGCTCGAGACCGGGACCGGCCTCGACGCGGGACCGGTGCGCGAACTGCGACCGGTCCGGATGAACCGGCAGCGGACCGGCCCCGAGTACGGCATCCTCGTCTGCCACTGCGAACGCGTCTCCCGGGGGGCGATCCGCGACGCCCTCGCCGATACGATCCCGCCGCGCACCCTCGACGGACTGCGCCGCCGCACCCGGGCCCGCGCGGGCCGCTGCCAGGGCTTCCACTGCGGGGCGGCCGTGCGGGCCCTGCTGGAGGAGGCGCGGACATGACCGGCCCGGAATCGACCGGAGCGCAGATGACCGACCCGGAAACGACCGGAGCACGCCGGGTCGACGTCCTGGTCGTCGGCGCGGGCCCCGCGGGCCTCGCGACCGCCGCCCGGCTCGCCGCCGCCGGAGCGGGCCGCGTCGAGATCGTGGACCGGGAGACACGGGCCGGGGGAGCGCCGCGGCACTGCGCGCACGGCGGCTACGGCACCCTGCTGCATCCCCTCACCGGCCCCGCGTACGCCCGGCTGCTGGTCACCGCGACCCGAGAGGCGGGCGCGACCGTCCGCACCGGTGTGACGGCCCTGGACTGGGCCGGCCCCCTCGCCCTGCACACCCTCGGAGCCGAAGGGCCCGGGACGATCACCGCACGGGCGGTCGTCCTGGCCACCGGTGCCCGCGAACGCCCCCGAGCGGCCCGTCTGGTGCCCGGCACCCGCCCGGCCGGCGTCTACACCACCGGCGAACTCCAGCAGGCCGTACACCTCTACGGGCAGCGGATCGGTACCCGCGCGGTGGTGGTCGGCGCGGAGGACGTCTCGTACGCCGCCGCCGACACCGTACGGGCCGCCGGAGCCACGGTCGTGGCGATGCTCACCGACCTCCCCGGCCCGCAGACCACCCCGGCCCGCGCCGCCGACTCCCGGCTGCGCCATGGCACTCCGCTCCTCACCGGCACCGCGGTCGCCGAACTGCTGGGCCAGGGCCGCCTGTCGGGAGTGCGGGTGCGGCACCGCCACGGCCGTACGGCCGTACTGCCCTGCGACACCGTCGTGTTCACCGGCGACTTCGTCCCCGAGCACGAACTGGCCCGGCGCGGCGGGCTCATCCTGGACCCCGGCACCCGCGGCCCGGCCGTCGACGGTGCCCTGCGCACCTCACGCCCCGGTGTCTTCGCCGTCGGCAGCGTGCTGCACGCCGTGGAGAGCGCGGCGACCGCGGTCCGTGAGGGCACCCACGCCGCCGGTGCCGTCCTCGACCACCTCGCGGCCACCGGTCGTCCTTCGGGCGCCGAGCGAGCCGAGCGAGCCGAGCGAGCAGACCGCGCCGACGCCGTGCCGCTCCTCGTGGACCCGCCGCTGCGCTGGGTCGCCCCGAACCGCGTCACTCCGGCGGACCGCCTCCCCTACGTCCTGCGCACCGCGACCCGACTGACCCGCCCCGTCCTGCACGTCACCCAGAACGGGCGCGTGCTGCACAGGGAACGGCTGTGGACGGCCGCCCTGCCGAACCGCACCCTGCGCCTGCCGGCCGGCTGGACGCACCGGGTCGACCCGGGGGACGGTCCCGTCCACGTGAGCGTCCGGGCGTGAGGCGGCCCAGGCCTCGCGGGTGCCTCAGATGACCTTCATCCGTACCAGCACACCGAGCGTCAGCGCCCCCGGCACCAGCGGCAGCCACACCGTGATGATCCGGTAGCCGAGCACCACGGCGGTGGCCAGGGCCACCGGACCGCCCGCCGCCACCAGTGCCACGATCAGCGCCGCCTCCACCGAACCGATCCCGCCCGGCGTCGGGACCAGCGCGACCGCCACCGTCGCCGCCAGGTACGCGACCGCCATGTGCGCCACCGGCACCGGCAGCCCCAACGCCTGCCCCACCGCGGCCAGACCGGCCGCCTGGAGCACCGGGAACGCCAGCGAGCCGCCCCACAGGGCCAGCGCCCGGGCCGGACGGGAGTGCACCGAGCGCGCCTCGCCCAGTGCGGTGCGCAGGAAGGAGCACACCGCCGACCGCAGCCGCCGCACGAGGGCGAGCGCGCCCGCCACCACCAGCACGGCCGCCCCGAGGACGCCCAGCAGCGGGCCGAGCGCCCCGCCGGGCAGCAGGGAGCCGATCCGCAGCGCGTCGGGGAAGACGAGCAGCAGCACGGTCAGCAGGCCCACCCGGGCCACGCCCTCCGCCATCAGATACAGCGCGAGGGCCGCGGAGGAGCGGGCCAGGGGCACTCCGCACACGGTCATGAACCGCAGGTTGACCGCGCTCGCGCCCAGCCCTGTCGGCAGCAGGTGGTTGGCCGCGCCGGCCGCGAACTGCGCGGCCAGCAGCCGACGTCCGGGCAGCCGCTCCACCACCGCGCCCTGCCGGGTGACGGCCGCCGCCACCCACGTCAGACAGGTCGCTCCGAGTGCGGCCAGCAGCCAGGGCCACTGCGCGCTCCGCAACTGCGCGAAGCCCTCGACGAGAACGGACCGGTGCCGCACCGCGACCACGGTGACGAGCAGGAGCGGAAGCAGACAGAGGACCTGACGCACCGGCACGCGCCGGGCCGGCCTGGCTGGGGGGAGGTGAACGGGAACAAGGGGAACGGGAACCACTGTCACACTCGGAGAGGTTCTCGGCACGGCGCCAACGGCGGGTTGCGGAAGCGGGGACGGAACATTACGTACGGTCATCGGGTCCCTCGTCTGATCCTGTGCCTGGTCCGCTGTCCGACGGGATGCGGCAAGAAGGTTGACCTCAAGGTTGCTTGAGGTCCTACGGTCACTCCCATGAGCATGGAGAGCACCGCCTGGACGCAGCTTTACAGCGTCATGAACGCCCGGCAGGAACGCCGCCCCTTCGACCGGGTGACATTGCGCCGCATCGGCGCATTCGCCCGCCCGCATCGCCGCCGGATCGCCACTTTCGTCCTGCTGGGGGTGCTGACCGCGCTGCTGGCCGTCGCCACCCCCGTCCTCGCCGGACGGGTCGTCGACGCGATCGTGTCGCACGGCGACGCGGACGCGGTCGTCCGGCTGTCGCTGCTCATCGCGGTCATCGCGGTGCTGGAGGCGGCGCTCGGCATCCTGGGCAGGAGGCTTTCGGCGACGCTGGGGGAGGGACTCATCCTCGATCTGCGCACGGCCGTGTTCGATCATGTGCAGCGGATGCCGGTCGCGTTCTTCACACGTACCCGTACGGGAGCGCTCGTCTCCCGACTCAACAACGACGTGATCGGCGCCCAGCGCGCCTTCAGCAACACCCTCTCCGGCGTGGTCTCCAACCTGGTCACCCTGGTGCTCACCCTTGCCGTCATGCTCACGCTGTCCTGGCAGGTCACCCTGCTCGCGCTGGCGCTGCTGCCGGTCTTCGTGCTCCCGGCCCGGCGGATGGGCAGCCGGATGGCGGGCATGCAGCGCGAGGCGGCCACGCTCAACGCGGCGATGGGCACCCGGATGACCGAGCGCTTCTCCGCGCCCGGCGCCACGCTGATCAAGCTGTTCGGCCGACCGGAGGAGGAGTCGGCGGAGTTCGCGGCCAGGGCCGCCCACGTCCGGGACATCGGCGTCCGTACGGCCACCGCCCAGTCGGTCTTCATCACCGCTTTGACGCTCGTCTCCGCCCTGGCCCTCGCCCTCGTCTACGGCCTCGGCGGCCATCTCGCGCTGAACGGCACCCTCGAACCGGGCGCCGTCGTCGCCCTCGCCCTGCTCCTGACCCGTCTGTACGCCCCGCTGACCTCCCTCGCCGGGGCCCGGGTTGAGGTGATGAGCGCGCTGGTCAGCTTCGAGCGGGTCTTCGAGGTGCTCGACCTGAAGCCGCTGATCGAGGAGAAGCCGGACGCCCGCGAGGTGCCGCCGGGCCCCGTCTCCGTCGAGTTCGACGAGGTCCGCTTCGGCTACCCGTCCGCCGACAAGGTCTCCCTGGCCTCCCTGGAGGAGGTCGCGGCCCTCGACTCCCGCGGCGGCGCCGAGGTCCTGCACGGCGTCTCCTTCCGCGCCGCTCCCGGGCAGACCGTCGCCCTCGTCGGCTCCTCGGGCGCCGGCAAGTCGACCGTCGCCCAGCTCCTGCCGCGCCTGTACGACGTCGACGCGGGCGCCGTCCGCATCGGCGGGGTCGACGTCCGTGACCTGAGCGCGAGCTCCCTGCGGGCCACCCTCGGCATGGTCACCCAGGACGGCCACCTCTTCCACGACAGCGTCCGCGCGAACCTGCTGCTGGCCCGTCCCGGGGCCACCGAGGACGAACTGTGGGACGCCCTGCGCCGCTCCCGCCTCGACGACCTCGTCCGCTCCCTTCCCGACGGCCTCGACACGGTCGTCGGGGAACGCGGCTACCGCCTCTCCGGCGGTGAGCGCCAGCGCATGACCATCGCCCGGCTGCTGCTGGCCCGCCAGCGCGTCGTCATCCTCGACGAGGCCACCGCGCACCTCGACAACACGTCCGAGGCGGCCGTCCAGGAAGCCCTCGCCGAGGCCCTCGCGGACCGTACGGCGATCGTCATCGCCCACCGGCTGTCGACCGTGCGCGCCGCCGACCTGATCCTCGTCGTCGAGTCCGGCCGGGTCGTGGAACGCGGCACCCACGACGAACTCCTCGCGGCCGGCGGCCGGTACGCGGAGCTGCACCGGACGCAGTTCGACCAGCCGGGGATGACGGAGGCGGCCGTGCGCTGAGGGGGTACCGGCGCGGCGCGCCGAGGGCCCCCGCTCCCCTCGGCGCCGTCCGGAAGGTCAGCGCTTGGCCAGCAGATCCGCCGGGAAGGCGCCGGCGGCGAGCGCGGTGCGTACGAAGCCCGTGCCGAGCTCGGTCAGCCGGGCCACGCCCTCCGCGCCCAGGTGTGCGTACGGGGCGCGGTCCAGCCGGTCCGTCTCCCGCTCGATCTCCTGGCGCAGCGCGCGGCCCTGCTCGGTCAGCTCCCCGTCCTTCTCCAGCAGGCCGCGCTCCCGCAGCCGGCCGGCCGCCGCGTCCCAGTCCTCCCGGCTCCAGCCGCGGGTGTCGAGCACCCACTTCGGAGACATGCCCTTGCCGGTAGCCGTGTGGGTCACCATGGCTTCCAGGCCGTCGAGTCCCGCGGCCATCAGCACGGCGAGGTGCCCGTCGCCCCGGTGCTCGCGCAGCAGCGTGGCCGCGTGCCAGTACGCCAGGTGCGGCTCCTCGGGGACCGGCAGGTCGGCGTGGGCCGAGTACAGGGGCCGGGCGCCGCGCGAGCAGGCCTCGGTGGCGCGCAGGGCGAGCCGTGCCGCCTCCGCCATCTCCGCGGACGCGACCACGTCCGCGCCCAGCTGGCGGCGCAGCGTCGAGTCGACGGCGCGCGTGCGTGCGGCCAGGACCTGTTCGGGCGTGGCCGACTCCCAGACCGCGGGCACGTGGCGGGCGACGAGTGTGTGCTTGTAGTTGTAGAAGGTCGCCGTCACCGCGCCGGCTCCCACCGGCCCCAACGCGGCCGCCCGCACGGCGAAGTTGACGGCCCGCGGGTGGGTGACGCCGAGCGCGCCCAGCTCCCGGCCCACGTCGGGGGAGAAGTAGTGCGTCGCGTGCAGCGAGTTGAGTGTGCTGTGGCAGTGGCGGCCCGCGCGCGGGTCCGGAGCGACGGTGGTCATGCCGGGCACGATACCGACCGGTCGGTAACTTTTCCAGGCCGGTGCACGAAGGTCGCACGGGGCTCCGCTCGGCCGCCGCGCCGCGCTTTTCCCCATAAAGGTCTGTCCGTTGCGGATCCGGACGCGGATTGGTCCAGGAAGAGAAATTCTCCGATCGGGTGATCGACCAATCCGTCCCGTGTTCAGGCCCGGATTCCCCACGTGACGAACAGCGAGAAGAAACAGCGCAATCCCGGTGACCGGACGCGGCCGGCGCTCGGTGCGTTCAGCGGCGTCATCGCGGGATTCGCCGCGCTCGCTGTCGCGGAACTGGTGTCGGGGTGGGTGCGTCCGCAGGCCGGTCCGGTCGTCGTGGTCGCAGGTGCGGCGATCGACCGCACGCCCGCGTCCGTGAAAACGTGGGCGATCCGGAATTTCGGGAGCAACGACAAACTCGTTCTCCAGCTCGGAATCCTTGTCGTACTCGCGCTGTTCGCCCTCGCCCTGGGGGTTCTCGCGCTGCGATATCGGCGGACCGGGTCCGCCGGAGTGCTTCTCTTCGGTGCCGTGGGCGCGGCAGCGGCGATCAGCCGCCCGGATCGCACGGGACTCACCGACACGCTGCCCTCCGCCGCGGGTGCGGTCGTCGGAGCCGGCCTTCTGTTCCTCCTTGTCGGCCGCCTCCGGATCCGGGGACCGGCGCCGAGCGGGCCCGGGGCCGCGGAAGGCGACACGTTCCGGAGGCCGCAGCGGGAACGCCGCGAGTTCGTGCTCGCGGCGAGCGCGGCCGTGGCCGCGTCCGTCGGGGCCGGAGCGCTCGGCCGGGCCCTGGTCGGGTCGAGCGGCCGCGACGCGGCCGCCTCCCGCAAGGACCTCGTACTGCCCGCCCCGGACTCGCCCGCCCCCGAGGTGCCCGCAGGCGCACAGGTGCGGATCCCCGGGGTCAGCTCCTTCACGACGCCCAACCAGGACTTCTACCGGGTGGACACCGCGCTGGTGGTGCCCAAGGTCGATGCGACCGCCTGGCGGCTGCGCATCCACGGCCGAGGGGTCGCCCGCCCGCTCACGTTGTCCTTCGACGATCTGTTGCGGCGGGACCTGATCGAGCGCGACATCACGCTCACCTGTGTGTCGAACGAGGTCGGCGGCCCGTACGTGGGCAACGCCCGGTGGATCGGCGTACGCCTGGCCGACCTGCTGGCCGAGTGCGGGGTCGAGCCTCCCTCTGCGGGAGGACCCGCCGACCAACTGGTCGCCCGGTCGGTGGACGGGATGACGTTCGGCAGTCCCGTCGAGGACGTGATGGACGGCCGCGACGCGCTGCTCGCCGTCGCGATGAACGGCGAACCGCTGCCCTTCGAGCACGGCTTCCCGGTCCGCATGCTGGTGCCCGGCCTCTACGGCTACGTCTCCGCCTGCAAGTGGATCAAGGACATCGAGCTCACCACGTTCGACGCCTACGACCCCTACTGGGTCACCCGCAAGTGGGCCCGCAGGGCGCCGGTCAAGACCCAGTCCCGCATCGACACGCCCAAGCCGTTCGCCCGCCCCGAGGCCGGCACCGTCATGGTCGCCGGGGTCGCCTGGGCCCAGCACCGAGGCATCGACAAGGTCGAGATCCGCGTCGACGACGGCCCCTGGCACCAGGCCCACCTCGCCGCCGAGGACTCCCGAGACACCTGGCGCCAGTGGTCCTACCCCTGGCAGGCCACCAAGGGCGCCCACACCCTCACCGTCCGCGCCACCGACCGCACCGGCGCGGTGCAGACCGCGGAACGCGCCCGCACGGTGCCCGACGGCGCCAGCGGCCGGCACTCCGTCGTGGTCACCGTCGCCTGACCGTCCCCGAGCCCCTCTCCGAGCCATTGTCCCCCGACCACACTCCCACCCCCCCGTAGGAACGCAGCGCTCGCTGCGGCAACCAACAGGAGAAACCCCATGAACACCCGTATCCGCCGTGTCGCCCTGACCGTGGCCGCCGCCGCCGTTCTGCCGCTGGCGCTGAGCGCCTGCTCGGACGACGGCAGCGACTCCGCCGGCGCCGACTCCGCCGGCAAGACGTCGGCCTCGGCGACCTCCTCCGACGACGGCATGGGCGGCTCCGGCAGCGCCTCCACCGCGGACCAGCCGTTCGGTCCGGCCTGCTCGTCGGTGCCCACGAGCGGGGCCGGCTCCTTCGACGGGATGGCCCAGGACCCGGTGGCCACCGCGGCGTCCAACAACCCGGCCCTGTCCACGCTGGTGACCGCGGTGAAGAAGGCGGGCCTGGTCGACACCCTCAACAACGCCCAGAACATCACCGTGTTCGCCCCGACCAACGATGCCTTCGCCAAGATCCCCAAGGCCACCCTGGACAAGGTCCTGAACGACAAGGCCCAGCTGACGAAGATCCTCACCTACCACGTGGTGGGCCAGAAGCTGACCCCGAAGGACCTGGAGAACGGCTCCTTCGACACCCTGGAGAAGTCGAAGGTGACCACCTCGGGCTCGGGCGAGTCCTACACCGTCAACGACTCCGCCAAGGTGGTCTGCGGCAACGTCAGGACTGCCAACGCCCACGTGTACATCATCGACACCGTCCTGATGCCCACCGGCTGACGGCACGTCGGCCGCCGGGCACCACACCGGTGGTGCCCGGCGGCCGAACGCTGCTCCGCCTCGCTCCGGGTTCACGGCCGCCCGCAACGACTCCGTCGGCAACTGCCGCACTCCGCAGGCACCATGCCATCACGTGACCCGGGCGCCGACTGCCGGGCCCACCACCTCGCCCCGGCTCCGTCCCCCACCCGCCGCCCGCGCGGTGCTACGGCACGCGTGACGGCTTGCCCGGGTCCTGACCGTGCGGCGCGGAGAGTTCCGCGGCGAACTGCGCCCCGGTCAGCAGCGCGAGGTTGGACAACCACAGCCAGACGAGGAAGACGACGACGCCGGCGAGCGAGCCGTAGAGCCTGCTGTACGCGCTCAGGCCCGAGGCGTACCAGGCGAAGCCCGCGGAGACCACGAGCCACAGCGCGGCTGCCAGAACGCCGCCGGGCAGACTGTGCCCGCGCAGGCGGGCCGGGGGCGGGCCGGTGTGGAAGACGACCACGACCAGGAGGGCGACCAGGCACAGCAACAGCGGCCAGCGCAGCACGCTCCAGGCCCAGGTCGCGGTGGCGTCCACGCCGACGACCCGGCCCGCCGCCTCGGCCAGCGGACCGGTGAGCAACAGGACGAGGGAACCGGCGAGGAGCAGTCCCAGCAGCGCGAGGGCGGTCAGCAGGATGCGGGGCGCCTTGCGCCAGGGCGAGCGCCGGTCCTCGGTCCGGTGCATGTGGTGCAGGGCGCGACGGAAGACGGCGAGATAGCTGGAGGCCGACCACAGCGCACTCGTCGCTCCGGCCACCAGCAGCGGCCACGCCCCCCGGTCGGCGCCCAGCGCACGGGACAGCACGGCGTGCAGGTCGGCGCCGGACTCGGCCGGGGCGTACATCGTGACGTGGCTGACGAATTCCTCCGCCGTGTCCGGGCTGATCAGCCCGAACGCGAGGACGGTGACCATCATCGCGGGGAGCACGGCGAGGATCGCGTAGTACGTCAGTGCCGCCGCGTAGTCCGTGATGTCGTCGTTCCACAGGGACACCGGTGTACGCCGCAGCGCCGGCCACCAGGCGGCGGGCACCCGGGGCCGGAAGGCGCGGCGTACTCCGCCGGCGTACGGGTCAGCGGACATGGCACCTCCGGTGCGTCCGGGTACTGCGGCGCGGGCGGGTGTGCGTGGTGCACGGCGCGGCCGTGTCCTCGGCCATGCCGCCATCATCCCTGCGAACGGTGTGCTCATGTCCCTCCACCTCTCCCCCGGATCGACTCCCGCACACCCGCGCCGAGCCGCTTGTCCGCTCGGCGTCGTCGACGGTGACAGGTCCGGGGAGGGGGTGTCTCAGGAATCCGAGGGACGGATGATCTGCCACTCCTGGTCGTCGGTGTTGGAGCAGGTGAAGAGCGTGAGGTGTTCTCCGTTGCCGCCGGTGCTGTATCCGGCGACGTCCAGGCAGGCGTTGTTGCTGGCGTAGTTGCGGATCCAGTAGTTGCCGTCGTCCTGTTTGTCGAGCCACCACAGCTGGTTGTCGGCGGTCGTTCCGGCGCAGGCGTACTCCAGGATCGGCGACCTGATGGGCTTGGCGCCGTAGTCCGGCAGATCCACGCACAGCTGGTCCTCGACGTTGCGGATCTGGAAGAGAGCCGAACCGCCGGGGCCCAGCTTCGGGTACTTCACCTCCAGGTTCCACCGCTGGCTGCCGGCGGTGTTCTCGTCGCAGGTGGCCTGTACCACCCGGCCCGCCGAGTCGGCGTCGTCGCCGGCGGGGAGGTCGGCGCACATCTTGGTGGTCGGGTTGCGCAGCATGATGGCGGACGCCGGCAGCACGCTCGGGGTCTTCTTCTTGACCGGTGGAGACGCCGCGCCGCCGCCTCCGCCGTTCTGTGCCGAGGCCGACGCGGCAGGTGTGTCCGCCGCGGCGGGCGGGGCCGACACGGCAGGTGCCGACGGCGGCGCCTGCGGAGCCGAAGGGGAGGGCGCCAGCGTGCTGACGGCGGCCTCCTGCAACTCCCGGGCGGTGCTGGTGACCTGGGGCTTGTAGGCGATCCACAGCATCACGAAGGCGATCGTGAGCGCCAGGAGGATCCCGGACAGCCTGGTGAGCCAGCCGGGCAGGAAACTCCGCTGCACATAGGTGCCCTCGACGGCGAGCGGCGTCACCCCCGACCGTTTCACCGCGAGGGTGTACGGCCGCTCCGTCTTGGACCCGAACCAGATGATCTGCCGAGGCTTCAGCGTGGCCTTGACGAACGCGGCACGGCCGGGCTCGATCTGGAAGTTGCTCGGGTGGATCTCGTACGACAGCTGGTCACCGTTGTCGCTGCCGCTCAGCGACCCGGTCAGTTTCGTGTTGCCCAGGTTGTCGACAGCCAGCTTCGGCCGTCCCCGGAAACGGCCCTTCACCGTCGGGGGGACGAGTTCGGCCCGTATCTCCGTGAAGGGCGAGATCGTCAGATTCCCCTCGGGAACGGTCGTCGACTCCGGATGCTCGGTCGGCGTGATCCGAATCGCGTACGGGTTCGGGCCGGCCGTCGCGTCGGGCGTGCGCGGCGGTGCGAAGGTCAGCTCCACCGTCCCCGTCGTGCCCGGGTACAGCCGCAGGGAAGCAGGCTCCACCGTGGTCCAGGGCGCGAGGTCGCCGACGGGCTCGAAGCGGTACTCGTCGACGACGTCACCGGTGTTGCGCAGTCGCAGCCGCACGGTCGTGCTGTCACCGGGATCCACCGTGGCCGAGGAAGGTTCGAGGGAAGTCCAAATACTCACTGCTCGACGCTACGGGGGCGGACGGCATCCGTCAGGAGCCGTCAGGGCAGGCCGAGTTGCCCCGACGGGCACCGGCGGTCCCGGAAGTACCCAGGTGAGAGAGGTGTACGAGGTCTCGATGCGCCGGCACCTCCTCCCTCCGCCGGCACGTCCGGCACGGGCCGCACCCTCGGGCGGCGGACGCCGGGCTGCGCGGCGCCTGCCGCAGGCCGTGCGCTGTCCCTGTGCGAACGGAAGGCCGGGCGCTTCGGGGCGCCGTTGTCAGTGCCGGATGGCACTATCCGGCCATGAGCGGAGAGTCTTTCAACTGGCAGGATTTCCTGGGGCGTTGGCAGGAGGAGTGGGTCCCGCGCGCGGACGAGGACGAGGAGGCGAAGGACGAGGACGACGGCGGGCGGAGCGCCTTCCACCTGGGCAGGCCCGGGGCGCAGGAGCCGGCGATCGCCGCGGCCGAGGAGCGGCTGGGGCGGCGGCTGCCGACCTCGTACCGGGAGTTCCTGGCCGCGAGCGACGGGTGGCACGTGGAACAGACGGCCGGGGTCTACCAGCTCGGCGGTGTCGCGGACATCGGCTGGTTCGAGGATCCGTACGACATGACCCCGCTGTACGAGGAGAATCTGGGCGACCACCCGCGCGAGGAGGACGTCCTGCTGGCCGGGATGTGGCAACGGGCCCTACGGCTGGAGACGGACTCCGACATGTCGTACGCCCTGCTCGACCCGGGCGACAGCGACCAGGACGGAGAGTGGGCGCTGTACGTCCACAAAGGCTGGAGCGGTGAATTCCCGGACCGCTACCCGTCGTTCCGCGCGTACATGGAGGCCATGTACCGCGGCTTCCACGCCGACCGGGCGGAGCGACCCGACTTCGTCAACGCGACCACGCGCGCCCAGGACGCCCAGGTGGAGGAGGCCCGCCTGCTGGCCCTGCGTGGACGGTACGAGGAGGCCCTGCCCCTGGTCGAGGAGGCGCTGTCCTTCGGACGGCCGCACAGCGGCGTCCTGTTGAACCAGCTCCGGCATCTGTCGGCTCCGCGCAGCTCCCGGGACTACGGCTTCCTGGTGGCCGACCCGCGCTACCTGCCCGAGATCCTTCCCGTGGCGGCCATGACGCCGGCCCGCGGCGAATGGCGGCTGGGCGGGGACGACCACTGGCTCGGGATGGTGACCGCCCGCGGGGTCCCCCGGGAGGCCGCCGAGGCCGTACTGGGCGCGGTGCGGGACGGCACGCATCGTTACGCGCCGCCCGGCCCGTGGGGCCGGGCCGTCTCCGAGGCCCGGGAGGCGGCCCGCTGGGGGGCGACCGACGCCGCGTGGCGGACCCTGCGGGACGCGCTCCCGCGGTGGGAGGCGCCCGGGCCCTCGCTGGTCGCCCCGATCGGCCTGCTCGCCGATCCGGTCCTGGGTGCGCTGATCACCCCGGAGCGTGGACGCGAGATCCTTGCGACGCCACGGGACGGGGAAGCGGGACCCGCTCCCGAGCCGGTGCCCGATCTCGACCCGCCGGGCCTCGCCTGGCTGACGGAGCCGGCGCCGAACGGCCGGTCGCCCGAAGGCTATCGCTGTGTCTGGGTGGAGGGGATCGACCCCGCCCGCCTGCCCGCACTGATAGGAGAGGAGGGCGCCGAACTGAGCGCGCCCGCGGATCCGCGCGAGGCGTCCAGGCGCGCGCCCAGGCCCCACGAACGAGAGGGCGTGGAACTCTGGGAGGACCGGGCCGTGGTGGCCGTCGGCCGCACCGCCGAAGCATGGGCCTTCGCCTTCGACGGCTGCTCCCACCACCTCGGCACGCTGTTTTCCTCCCCCGCCCGGGCCGCCTCCGCGTCCGGCCGCGCGGTGGTCGTGTGGCGCGACCCGAGGCACTCGTCCCCGGGCGACCGGCCGGCCGCGTTCCACCTGTCCGTGGCCGAACAGGGCGAGGAGCTCTACGCGTTCACCGTTCGGGGTGCGGAGATCCGGCGCTCCGGCGCGATTCCCGAGGCCCTGGACCCCGCAAGGCTGTTCCGCCCGGAGGACGGCGAACAGGACAACGAACTGCGCGTGTTGGAGGCCCTGCACACCGAACTCGGGCTTTCGCTGCCCCGCTTCGCGCTGACCCAGGGCAGGCTCCACACCTTCACCACCCGGTCCTGGACCCGGGCGCCACGCGAGGGGGAGGGGTTCGCCTACGTCAGCGTCGGGGGACGCCGGCCCTGAACCCTGCGCCGGAGATGTGGTCCCGCATCACCGACCTCGTCTCACGCGTCGACGCCGGATCCTGACGGTTCCGGCAGACGACGGCGTGGGAGAGGCGACGACAGGTCGTCTCCGCCACGGGCACCATGACCGGGCAGCCGGGTCGGCCGCAACGCGCAGGATCGCCCTCGACGCCGTGCGCACAGCCGGCTCGTCGAGCGCGGTGGTCCGGACGCATGAGGCTGGTTGCCGCGGTGCTGCCGCCCGACCCGTCCACGCCTCGGGCGGCAGCACTGAGGACGTCGGCTACGGCAACCGCTGGTCGACGTCCCGCGGGTCGAGTGCCGAGGCGAGCCTGGCGGCAGCGGCGTACGTGGGGCGGCACCCGACGCGGCCGGGAGGGTCCTTTGCCGCTCGAGGAGGCGCGGCGCTCCCCGTCGCCGGAGTCGTCACCCGCCCTGGTGCGCGGTGCCTGATCCGTCGCCTTCCGCCGCCACGGCAGCCCGCATCCGCTGGTCCTCGCGAGCAGAGCCGACGTCCCGTTCCAGGGGTGTGCGGCTCACGGCTGTCGCGAGGTCCTCCAGGGCCCGCTTCTGCAGTTCCGCCCCGCGCCGCACCACCGGACTCCGGTCCTCGGTGGCGGCGTCCTCCCACGCGTGCAGCGCTTCCTCGACGCGCCCCCAGTCCGGATTCCTGTGCTCGCGCACGTCGACTGCCGCCTGCGCGGTGTCCGCCTCCAGAGCCTCGGCGAACCGCTCCGCCTCGGGGACGGAACGGCTGTCGGCCCGCGGGACGTGGCTCTCCATGAGCATCGCCGCCCGGCCGAACCCCTGGAGCGCCTCCTGCGCCTCCTGCGCCTCGCGCGCGGTCAGGCCCCTGGGGCGGACCGGTTCCTGCCTTGCCTGGTCGTATGCCTCCTGCCAGGCGGCCCGTGCCTCCCTGCTTGCCAGGAGTGCCCTGCGCAGGTCGGCGTGATGCTCCCGGGTCGGTTCGGCGTGGTTGCGGAGCACCGCGGCCGCGTAGCGGCCGTTGGCGGCGAGCCAGTCCGCAAGCCGGCCCGCCAGCTTGGGCGTCTCCCATGCGGGGAACACCACGTACGCCAGCATTGCCAGGGCCCCGCCGAGCAGGGTGAGCACCACGCGCTCCGGGACCGTCTGCTCCCATGCCTCGCCACCCATGCCGAGCAGGAAGACGACGTACGCGGCAGTGAAGCACTGGGAGTAGGCGTAGCCGGTACGGATCAGCGTGTACGACAGGCCCGCCGAGACCACCGCCAGCGCGGCGAACACATGGGCGTCCGGGCCCAGGGCCCGCACCATCGCGGTGGCAAGCGCGACCCCCGCCAGGGTCCCGGCGAGACGGGCCACCGCCCGCGCGTACGTCCGGTGGAAGTCCGGCCGCATCACCATCACCGAGGCGATGGGCGCCCAGTAGCCGTGGCCCAGGGGGAGCCGGGTGGCGATCAGGTAGCCGAGCGTGGCCACCGCCGCCACGCGGACGGCGTGCCGGAACACGGGCGAGTCCCGCCGGAGCTCACGGCGGACCGCCCGGACGACGACCGGGACCAGCCGGAACATCGTCGGGCGCATGAGGAACTGGGTGCCCGCGGGGCCGGGCGGCGTGGGCGTCCTCCCGCGCGCGCCGCCGCAGCCGGCGATCTCCAACGCCTCGCCGAGCAGTTCCACGAGCCGCTCGGCGGCCTGCCGTGCGGGTCCCTCCAGCACCTCGTGCGCCTCGTCGACGCGCAGGACGTCCGTGCTCCCGGGCCGCACCTCGGCGGGAGTGCCGCGGCGGATCGACCGGGCGGCCGCATCGAGGACGTCGGCGGCCGCGTCGAGCAACTCCCGTGCGCGGTCCCGCCCGGGTCCCTCCGCCGGGGCGCCCACGTCCGGGTCGGCGAGCGCGGCGACGACCGGCCGAATGCGCTCGGCGAGGCCCCGGGGGCCGTGGAGGACGGAGGGACGGGTGCGAGCCTGTGACGGCGTCACGGCGGCCGCGTCCCGGGCCGTCATCAACGGCTCGGGGTCGAACGGGGCGGTCGGGTCGTGCCGCAACCGGCGAGCGTAGTCCGCCACGGCGGCCAGGGCGTCGGCGAGCGCGTCACGATGCGCTCCCCAACGCCGGATCGGGAACAGCAGGATCAGCACGGCCTGCGTCACGCCCCCGAGTGCGATGACCCCGGCGTGCTCCAGGGCTCGCCCGACGCTCGTGGGCAAGGTGATGGTCACCAGCATGCTGCCCACGGTCGTCGCTGCGACGATCCCAGCGGTGGATCCGACGGCCCACGCCATTCCCGCGGCAAAGGCCCATACGGCCAGCAGCGGGAGGAACGTCACGAGTCGCCCCGCCGCCAGGTAGCCCACGAAGGTGCTGAGCGCCAGACCCGCGCCCGCGCCGAGCGCGATCACCTTGCGTGGACGCCAGGTGCGTTGGAAGGTGGCACCACCCGCGGAGTAGGCGCCGAGGGCGGCGGACGCGGCATACGCAGGGGAGACCAGCCACAGCGCCGACCCGACGACGATCGCCACCCCAGCGGCCGTGCGCAACGCGAGCAGGGGCTCCAGCCGCGTCTCCTCGATCGTGAGCCCGGATCGCACCACCTCCCCGAAGGCCCGCAGCCACCTCACCCTTGTGAGCCTAGCCGGAACGCCCTGCCGGGGCGCGTCGCCCTGGTTGAGGTGCGGCAGCCGTCGGGCAAGGAAGCCTCCCACACGGCCCGGGAACATGACGGCGGACGCACGCACCGATCGGTCGGCGGAGTCTTCGTACGCGGACGACCACCGACCACCAACGCATCTCCGGCGCGGGTCACCAGCTAGTCGCCGCCGTCGTCCTGGAGCATGTGGCGCCGTTCCTGTTCGCGCTTGGAGTAGGCGGCCGCCCGGATCGCCTCGTCGCTCTCCAAGCCTGATCCCAGCGCCCCGCCCACCGTGGCGACCGAGGCGACGAACCAGGACAACGTCCAGTATTCCGCGGCGTCGAGCGGGGTTCCTGTCGTGGAGGCGAACACTTGGCCGTTGAGGATGAACAGGGCCCACACCAAGTTGATGACGATCAGACCCAGGTAGCAGACGACCACCCCGATACCCACCGTCATGACCGTCGAGGTGTTGTAGAGCCTCGCCCTTTGCCTCGCCTCAGGCGAGCGCTCTGCCGTTCGGTGCCACAGGTTCGCGTCCACGATCAGCCAACCGATCATGAGCACGACAGACCCGACCGTGGCGATCACGAGGCGCGGCGCGCTCAGGGACTCGGCCAGGCTCCAGATGGTGGAGTTCACGGTGGCGACGGCTCCTGTGGCCAGTGCGGCCGCCAGGGCTTTCGACAGTCCCGGCACCAAGCGCCACGGCCGGTTGGCGCGGACCATGCCGACGAGCACCCTCACGTAACCGCGCGGCCCGCTGACGACGTACCGCAGATCAGCGGTCTCCTCCGCACCGACCTGGCCCGGGTGAATAGGCGCGAAACGACTGACGAAGGGAGCCGGCAACGGCTGACTCCGGGGAGGTCCCTCCACCCCGGTGGCCCGCGGACCCGCCAGACTGAGCACGGCTTCTTCCACGGCCCGCCGGGCCCTCGTCTGCAGCCGCAAGCCCCCCAGCGTAGGAAGAGACAGCAGTGCCAAGCCGTGTTCGTGACTCAGATCCACCACGAGCTTGCGCCCGTGCGAGTGCAGCGGAAGGTCGGTGAGGGCCACGACGATGTCCCAGTTCTGCGCACTCCCACGGTCCATGATCCGGCGCATCAGGGTGGGCGGGTCCTCGGTCCCCGCGGTGAAGGGCTCACTGACCACCTCGACGTCGAACCGTCGCCCCTGGCCAGACTTGTCGGCGAGCCGAGCAGGAAGTGTCCGGGCCATGCGCTGCGCGATCTCCGTGGGCGCGTCCGGATCCGCCAGGAGAGCCACGACCGTAACGCCCTGAGACGACATCCGCGTGACTCCTTCTCGTCGGCTGCCCCCGCGATCGCCCGTGCCCACAGGATGCCCCCGTCGTATCGCCGACGCCGCGTGACACGCTGGCCCCTCCCAGCAGGTGCGGGCGGTACGGTCAGACCTCCGTCCTGTGCAGGGTCTGCTTGACGAGAACCCCGGGACGGGTGGTGTCCAGCAACGGCGCCACCTGGTCGGCATCCGCCGACAGCGGAGTGTGCGCCGCCTGAGGCCGTGTATCGAAAAATGGAGACCGGGAGGCTCCCGACGCTCGTGGGGGCGGGGCCCGGTGACGGCGCCTGTCGCGCGGTTCCCGGCGCGATCAGGTAATCAGGAACGGTGAACAAGGACGCGACCGACCTCTTCGTGCATGTCCCGGAGGCCCAGCGGCGCTACTTCGAGTCCGTGGCACCGTACGCCCGAAGGCTGTTGCAGCAGGTCGGCGCACCGCACGTACAGGAAATCACCGGACTGCCACCGGCCGTGGCCCTGCAGCAGCGACGCGGGTCGCCCAGCTCGCGCTCGACGGTCGGCACCATCACCACGCTGTCCAATCTGCTGCGCATGCTGTACTCCCGCGCCGGCACCTATCCGCCCGGGGCCGCACGGCTGGAAGCCGAGTCGTTCTCACCCAACACCGCGGCCGGCGCCTGCCCGGAGTGCCACGGACTGGGCGTCGTGCACGACGTCGCCGAGGACCTGCTCGTCCCGGACCCCTCGCTGAGCATCCGCGAGGGGGCGATCGCCGCCTGGCCGGGCGCCTGGCAGGGCGCCAACCTGCGCAGTGTCGTGAACGGCCTGGGGATCGACATCGACCGACCCTGGCGCAGGCTCAGTAAGAAGAACCGGGACTGGCTGCTGTACACGGACGAGCAGCCCTCCGTGTACATCGAGCCGGAGGAGGACCGCGTCGACTACGGCTACCAGGGCAAGTTCTGGAGCGCCCGCAAGCACGTCATGCACGTCCTCGCCGACTCCAAGAGCGAGAGGATGCGCGAACGGGCGCTCCGGTTCGTCAGGAGTGTGCCCTGCCCCGCGTGTCACGGCAGCGGACTGCGGCCCGAGGCGCTCGCCGTGACCTTCGCCGGACGTTCCATCGCCGAGATCAACGCGATGCCGCTCGCCGAGGTCGTGGCGCTGCTGCGGCCCGTCGCGGCGCGGTCCGAGGCGGGCGCCACCACGTCGACCGCCCGATCCGGGGAGACGACCGAGGTCGCGGTCCGGATCTGCGGCGATCTGGTCGCGCGGGTCGACGTACTGCTCGACCTGGGCCTCGGATATCTCAGCCTCGGGCGCCGCTCGACGACCCTGTCGCCCGGCGAGGCGCAGCGCCTGCGGATCGCCACCCAGCTGCGCTCGGGGCTGTTCGGCGTCGTCTACGTCCTCGACGAACCCTCCGCGGGCCTGCACCCGGCCGACGCGGAACCGCTGCTGGACGTGCTGGACCGCCTCAAGGCGGCCGGCAACTCGCTGTTCGTCGTGGAGCACGACATGGACGTCGTACGGCGGGCGGACTGGGTGGTCGACATCGGCCCCGGCGCGGGCGAGGGCGGTGGACGCGTGCTGTACAGCGGCCCGGTCGCCGGTCTTGAGCGGGTCGGGGAGTCGGCCACGAGCCGGTACCTGTTCGGGCGCGCCCAGCCGCTCGATCACCGCCCGCGCACACCGCACGGCTGGCTGCACCTGAGCGGCGTCTCCCGCCACAATCTGAACGACGTGTCCGTCGACGTACCGCTCTGCGTACTGACGGCGGTGACGGGCGTTTCCGGTTCCGGAAAGTCGACGCTGGTGACGCAGGTGCTCGCCGAGGTCGTCCGCGGCCACCTCGGACTCGTACCCGAGGAGCCCGACGAGGCGCAGCTGGAGGTCGACGTCCAGGACGCGTCGGGGGTCGAGTCGTTCGACCGGCTGGTCCGGGTCGACCAACGGCCCATCGGCCGAACTCCCCGGTCCAACCTGGCCACGTACACGGGGATGTTCGACGCGGTGCGCAAACTGTACGCGGCGACGGACGAGGCCGGGGCGCGCGGCTACTCGGCCGGGCGGTTCTCCTTCAACGTGCCGGAAGGGCGGTGCGAGACCTGCCAGGGCGAAGGATTCGTCGCGGTCGAACTGCTGTTCCTGCCCGGCACCTACGCGCCGTGCCCGACCTGCGAGGGCGCCCGGTACAACGCCGAAACGCTGGAAGTCACCTACCACGGCAAGAACATCGCGGAAGTGCTGGCGCTGTCCGTCGACGCCGCCGCCGAGTTCCTGTCCGCCGTCCCGGCCGCCTCCCGCAGCCTGGAGACGTTGCGCGAGGTGGGACTCGGGTACCTGCGGCTGGGCCAGCCCGCGACGGAACTCAGCGGTGGTGAGGCGCAACGCATCAAACTCGCCACCGAACTGCAGCGAGCCCGCCGCGGGCACGCGCTCTACCTGCTCGACGAGCCGACGGCGGGGCTGCACCCCTCGGACATCGCGCTGCTGCTGCGACAGCTGCACCGGCTCGTCGACGCCGGCAACACGGTCGTCCTCGTCGAGCACGACCTGGACACGATCGCCACCGCCGACTGGGTCATCGACCTCGGGCCGGGCGGTGGCGACGCGGGCGGGCGCGTGGTCGCGGCGGGCCCGCCCGCCAAGGTGGCGAGGGCCCGTCGCAGCGCCACCGCGCCCTATCTCGCGGCCCGGCTTGCGCGCTCCTGACGACGGCGCGGGGTGAAGGTTCCCGGTCTCCACCTTCCGCTCCCCGTCCGGCATCTCTGTTCCGTCCGGCGACATGCACCGGGGCGCGACTGCTACAGCAGCCGGTCGAACACCGCGGTCACACCCTCCCAGTGACCGGTCTGCGGGTTCTTGACATCCGGATACATGATTTTGAACGTCTCGGCGAGGGCGACGCTGAGACCGCCGATGATCTCGGGGTAGCGCTCTTCAGCCTCCTGGGTGGGTGTCCTGTCCAGGGGAGGGTGCGTGGCGAGCTGTTCCAGGATCGGCTTCAACTCGACCTCCTCGTCGAGCCGCCGGAACCGGTGGATGCTCTCCTGGAGGCCCTTGGTGATCGGTATGTCCCACGGTTCGACGGTATCCCTGCCGTTGGCCTTGGCCGACGCCTGGCCGACGACCAGGAGGTCGTAGAGCTTGGCGTCGACGAAGTCGCCGTACCGCTTCAGGTCGTTCTTGTCGACGTCGAGGCTTGCGGCAGCGCGGAAGAACCTCTCGAACTTCGACACACCCATCACGGTCATGCCTCTCGCCTCCTCACGGGAACGGACGGCGTCGTTCGCTTCCGCCCGCGCCGCCATCGGCTGTTACCCGGTCGAGATTCGCAGAGCCCCCCGGCTGAGCGCCTCCGCACCCCAGGCCGAAAAGGGGCACCCCCTCTTCCCCTGGCAGAGCAGCATGAAGTGCGCAGGCATCCCTCGGACGGCCGTGCGGCCGTCCGTCCGCAGGAGGATGCACGGCGTTGCACGACGAGCGGGGGCGCGCCATTGTGCCAACGCCTTCAGAGCGTCTCCAGGGGCGTGGGCCCGCTGGGCGGCGGGAACGCCTCGGCGAGAGCGTCGAGCGCTTCGGTGGGCAGGTGGAGGTCCACCGCTCCGCGGTTCTCCCGAACGTGGTCGGGTGATCCGGAACGCGGGATCGCGGTCACCCCCTGTTCCAGCACCCAGGCGAGTGCCACCTGGGCCGGCGTGGCTCCGAGGGCCCGGGCCACGGCGCCCAGGGCCTCGCCCTCCAGCAGCCGCCCCTGCTCGATCGGGGAGTAGGCCATGACCGTCACCCCGGCCTGGCGGCACCAGGGGAGCAGATCCCACTCGATGCCGCGCCGGGAGAGGTTGTACAGCACCTGGTCGACGGCCATGGCGCCGCCGCCGGGGAGGGTGGTCAGCTCGACCATGTCGGCGACGTCCAGATTGCTCACGCCCCAGTAACGGATCTTCTCCGCCTGCATCAGGTCGGTGAATCCCGCAAGGGTCTCCTCGAGTGGCCACCGGCCCCGCCAGTGCAGCAGGTAGAGGTCCAGCCGTTCCGTACGGAGCCGCCGCAGGCTGCCCTCGCAGGCGGCGACGGTGCCCTTCCGATCGGCGTGGCCGGGCAGCACCTTGCTGACGAGGAAGACCTCCTCCCGGCGTCCCTGAAGGGCCTTCCCGACGAGCTCCTCGGCTGCGCCGTCGCCGTACATCTCCGCCGTGTCGACGACGGTCATGCCCAGGTCCACGCCCAGCCGCAGTGCGGCGATCTCCTGTTCACGCCGGGCCGGGTTCTCGCCCAGGTACCAGGTGCCCTGCCCGAGCGCCGCGATCTCCTCACCGGAAGGGAGTGCGACGGTTCTGGCCGATTCCGCAGACATCTCGTGCCTCCTGTCTGCCGCGGATCCGTGTCATGCGCGCACCCGTACCGAGTGCCCGGGTCCGCGTCTCCCTGACAGCCGTGTAGGCGACCGGGCGTTCGCGGCGGCGGGCGTCGTACGCCGGGTGGCACTGGAAGTGCCCGACTTCGACAGGGGGGCGGCACTGGTCCGGCACGGTTTGGCTATCGCCTTCCGGCCCGCGTTCGCCGTTGCCCGCACCTCCGGCCTGCACGGGTGGGACGTCCACGGCACCGTGCCCCGCTGGAGCATGCATCCCGGCACGTCGTGGACCCGGCGACCCAGCTCGGCCCTACGGGCGCTGCTGGACCTGGTCGACCTGCACGTCATCGCCCTGTGACGACCGGGCCGCGGCCCGGACGTCACCCACCGCCCCGTGCGTCCCCGGCGTGAACGCAGCGTCCGGGGCGATGCCGATGTGACGCGGGCGGCGTGCCGACGGGGGTCACCCGGCGCATTCGAGGGCCTGGGAGAAGGCCGGAGTCCCGAGCGTGGTCCAGGTCAGGCCGAGCCACGGCAGAGATACCGGCAGGTGTGAGCGGGGCCTGGTGTGGAAACCCGAGGAGTCCCGACTCCAGGGAGGCGCCATGGACGCCCATGCCACTGCCCAGGGAAGCCCCATCGCCACGGTCAATCCGTACACCGGTGAAAGGGTTCGGGAGTTCCCGGCGCTGAACTCGGAGGACGTAGGGCGCGCGATCGACGCGGCGCATCGTAGCTTTCCGGACTGGCGTGCCCGGTCGACGGCCGAGCGTGGGGCCTTCGTGCAACGCGCCGGCCGGCTCATGAGGGAGCGCAAGGAGGAATTGGCGCGGCTGCTGACCCTTGAGGTCGGCAAGCTGATCAACTCGAGCCGTGCAGAGGTCGACCTCGCGTCCGACATCCTCACCTACTACGGCGAGCACGGCCCGGAGCTGCTGGAAGAGCGATTTCTGCCGGTGCCCGAGGGCACGGCCGTGCTGGTGAACGAGCCGCTCGGCGTCCTTCTCGGTGTGATGCCCTGGAACTTCCCGCTGTACCAGGTGGTCCGATTCGCGGGTCCGAACCTCGTCCTGGGCAACACGATCCTGCTCAAGCACGCGAGCAGTTGCCCCCAGTCCGCACTGGCACTCGAGCAGCTGTTCACGGACGCGGGTGTACCGGCCGGGGTCTATACCAATCTCTTCGTGCGGGGCAGGGACGTCGGGAAGATCATCGATGACTCGCGTGTGCGGGGAGCGTCACTGACCGGAAGCGAGCGGGCGGGCGTGAGCTTGGGCGAGATCGCCGGCCGCAATGTCAAGAAGTCCGTCCTCGAGCTGGGTGGCAGTGATCCCTTCGTCGTGCTGGACGCTCACAACCTCGAGCGCACCGTGTACGCCGCGTTCCTCGGCCGGATGGGCAACACCGGGCAGTGCTGCGTGGCGGCCAAGCGCTTCATCGCCCTTGCCGACGTCTACGACGCCTTCCTCACCGGGCTGCGTGACCGGATGAGCGAGGCGCAACCGGGAGATCCGATCGACCCCGCCACGACGCTCGGCCCGCTGTCCTCCGAGGCCGCGGCCGAACTCCTGATGGAGCAGGTCCGTGACGCGGTGGACAAGGGAGCCACGGCGGTGCTGGGCGGCGGGCGGCCCAACCTGCCGGGCGCCTTCGTCGAGCCGACCGTCCTCACCGACGTCACACCGGGCATGCGGGCCTACCGGGAAGAGCTCTTCGGCCCCGTCGCCGCGGTCTACCGGGTCGAGGACGAGGACGAGGCCGTGGCATTGGCCAACACCTCCCCCTACGGCCTGGGAGGCGCGGTCTTCGCCGCTGACCCGGAACGCGCTCGCGGGGTCGCGGACCGGCTGGAGGCGGGCATGGTGTGGATCAACCACCCGACCGCGTCCCGACCGGAGCTGCCCTTCGGTGGCATCAAGCGCTCCGGCTACGGGCGCGAACTCGGCGACGCGGGCCTCGTGGAATTCGCGAACCGCAAGCTCGTGCGCTACGTGGACGCCGACGCCCCGATAAAGGAGGTGCTGGGCTGACCTGTCGGCCGCGCTCGGCGGATGCCGACCGGCAGAGGCTGGAGCGCTCCTACCGAGGAAGGGACAGCTCGATCTCCAACGGCACCGAGGGCGCACGCCCGGCCGTGTCGTCGCCCGCGTCATGCGACGAATCCTCGCGATGACCGCCGCGATCCGGCACAACGACGCTCGACCGGATCGCCGCCGGCCGTCCGGCATCCACAGGGTGGGCAGATGCTCCTCCGCCGCCCGGCCACCCACTGCGGCGCTGTAGCGTTCCAGCGAGGTATCAGCCGAGTCCGCCCAGCATGATCTTCCACACCCGGGTCGCCACTTGGAGGTTGAGCCGGTCCTCGACGTTCGCGAGGTCGTTGCCGCTGATGTCGCGGATGCGCTGGAGCCGATAGCGCAGCGTGCTGCGGTGGATCGCGAGGGATTCGGCGGTCTCGTCGTAGTTGCCGCCGCAGTCGAAGTACCGGGACAGGGTCTCCACCATGGTCGCGTGGTGCCGGGAGTCGTAGTCGATGAGCTGCCCGAGCCACTCGCGGACGAACGTCTCCAGTTCCCGGTAGTCGTGGCCAGGTCCCAGAATGCGGTAGGGGCCGAGGTCGTCGAAGAACGTCGTGCCGTAGCGCTCGCGGGAGTGGCGGCGCACTTCCAGGGCGCGCTGCGCCTCCTCGTAGCGGTGGGGAATGTCGTCCAGGGAGTCGGAAGGAGCGCTCACCCCGATCGCCCCGGACCGTGTCCCGGTCTCCCGGGCGAGGGCCTCGTACAGCGCGCGGGTGTGCGGCCTGTCGTCGGCGACCAGGACCACGTGGTCGGAACGCCGGGTCAGCAGCGAGCGCATGCCCACGGCAGAGGCCGCCCGGCCCACGGTCTGCGCGAAGGAATCGTCCGCAGTCCGGTTCGACCACTGCACCACGACGACGTAGTGGCTGCGGTGCAGGTCGTACCCGACTGCCTCGGACCGGGCGTAGGCGCTCGCCTCGTCCGTCCCCGCCAGGAGCTCGTCGACCAGCTCGCGGTGCAGCCTCAGCTCCAGTTCGGCCAGATTACGCAGGTGCGCCAGCTCCAGGGAGAGCGACGTGGCGGCGTGTTCCAGCGCGAGCAGGGTGTGCTCGTCGGCCTCGTCCCGGACATCGACCAGGGCCAGCACGCCCAGGATCTCGCCGTGCGGGCGGACCAGGGTGATCAGCCGATGCTTTACCCGCACCGGCCCGACCTCCCGGGCGACGGCGTGCAGCATCTCGTCCTGGCGCATGGGGTCCGGTTCCGGATAGGGGTCGGGGCGGCCGGGGCCGGCCCAGGACCTCAGCCGACCGAAGCGGTCCTCGACCAGCGCGGGGAGCCCGGTGAGCCCGTGGAGTGCGCGGGTCACGGCTTCCTCGCCGCCGCCCGAGGCAGTGGCGTCGGCCATGATCGCGTGAGCGGCCCGCTGGTAGCCCCGCTCAGCCACGACGGAGATCAGCTGCCCCTGGAGGGCTGTGCGTTCGTCCCTCAGCCGGTGCAGTTCCAGCGTGTCCTCGTGTTGGCGGCGGTGTGCGAAGGCGACTGACAGTGCAGCGGCGGTGTGCTGGATGATCGTGGCGAGCAGGGATCGCTCGGCCGCGGTGGGCCGGGAGCGGGACGTCACCACGAGATAGCCGTGGAGTCCCTCGAGTCCGCGTAGCCCCAGGGCCCGGCCCCAGGGTCTGCCGGGTACGGTCACAGGGCCGTCCTGCCCGGCCAGCTCCCGCACCCTCCGGCCCACGGCCGAGGCATGCGTCCGCCTGTTCCTCGGGCTGGGGACCAGGTCGCCGCCCACCTTGAGGTATCCGGCCTCGGCGCTGTATGGCCCCGCGGCGGCTATGTGGTTCATGGCCAGGCGCAGGATCTCGCTTTCGTCCGGGGTGTCGAACAGGGCGCGGGAGAGAACCATCAGGTCGTGCAGGGCATGGGCGGCTTGCGTGGGAGCGGGTGGGCGGGGCCCTCTCCGCGTGGCCGTGGGGTGCCGCCCGCCGTTGCCCCGCGGGAGGCTGCCCTCCCGGTCGGAGCGGCGACGGTACAGGCGGTACAGGTTGTGCGACCGGCTGCCGGCCATGGGATCACTCCGTTCTCCCGTGCCTGTAGGGAGGTGATCGGTGCTCCGAGTACCCGCTGGGGGGCCGGCTCATCCGAGGTGTTCGGATTGTCTTTTCGTACTCGTGGGGCGACCGGACCCGTGTATTTCTGCCTCGCCAGGCGCAGGCGCGGAGCCACTCGGCTCGCCACTCTGGGGGTGTTCGAGAACCTCCGTGCGCACCGGCAGGAAGGGCGGGGCGATGACAGAGCAGCATCGCAGGCCGGTTGCCTCGTACGAGACGTACCGGGAAGCCGAACGCGCCGTTGACCACCTCTCCGACCACGAGTTTCCCGTGGAGAGGGTGGCGATCATCGGCGAGGACCTGCGCCTGGTCGAGCAGGTGACCGGCCGGATGGACTACGGCAGGGCCGCCCTTCAGGGAGCGGCGAGCGGTGCGCTTCCCGGTGCCCTGATCGGCTGGCTGTTCGGCCTTGTGAACTGGCTCGACCCCGTCGTCTCCGCCCTGCTCGTCGCCCTGTACGGGCTGATCTTCGGAGCGATCGTCGGCGCGCTGTTCGGCATGCTGCTGCACACCCTGCAGGGGGGTCGCCGGGATTTCGCATCCATCCGCTCGATGCAGCCGAGCCGGTACGAGGTCGTCGTGGACGAGCAGGTCGCCGACGAGGCTGTGCGGCTGCTCGGCGGGCTGCAGACCACCGGCGGAGGTCCCACCCGTACCTGAACGAACGTGATCCGGACAGTCGGCGCAGGCGCCGTACCGGGAGGAGTTCCCCATGGCCAAGGCAGTGGGCATCGACCTGGGCACCACCAACTCGGTGATCGCCGTGTGGGAGGGCGGCGAGCCGTCCGTCGTGCCCAACAGCGAGGGCAACCGCACGACACCGTCCGTGGTGGCCTTCACCGACACCGGGGAACGTCTGGTGGGCCAGCTGGCCCGGCGCCAGGCGATCCTCAACCCCAAGGGCACCATCTACTCGGCCAAACGGTTCATCGGCCGGCACTTCGACGAGATCTCCGAAGAGGCCAGGGCGGTGGCGTACGACGTCGTCGAGGGCGACGGCGGGGCCGCCCGCTTCAAGGTGCGCGACAAGCTGTACGCGCCTGAGGAGATCAGCGCACAGGTGCTGCGCAAACTCGCCGACGACGCCTCCAAGCAGTTGGGGGAGCGGGTCACGGAGGCGGTCATCACGGTGCCCGCCTACTTCAACGACGCCCAGCGCACCGCCACTAAGGACGCCGGACGGATCGCCGGACTGGAGGTGCTGCGGATCATCAACGAGCCGACGGCGGCAGCCCTCGCGTACGGCATGGACAAGAAGGAGCACGAGACCGTCCTCGTCTTCGACCTGGGCGGCGGCACCTTCGACGTGAGCATCCTCGACGTCGGCGACGGCGTGGTGGAGGTGCGCTCCACCGCCGGTGACAGCCACCTGGGGGGCGACGACTTCGACCGGCGTCTGGTGGATCACCTCGCGGACGACTTCCAGAAGGAGAACGGCATCGACCTGCGCAAGGACCCGCAGGCGCTGCAACGACTGTTCGAGGCGGCGGAGAAGGCCAAGACCGAGCTCAGTTCGGTGACGCAGACGCAGGTCAACCTGCCGTTCGTCACCGCCGACGCCTCGGGCCCCAAGCACCTCACCGACTCGATCATGCGATCCACGTTCGAGCAGATCACCGGCGACCTGGTGGAGCGCTGCCTGGGACCGGTGCAGCAGGCGATGGCCGACGCCAAGGTCGGCGACAGCGACATCGACGAGGTCATCCTCGTCGGCGGTTCCACCCGCATCCCCGCTGTCCAGGCCCTGGTCCGCCGGCTGACCGGCGGCAAGGACCCCAACATGAGCGTCAACCCCGACGAGGTCGTGGCCCTGGGCGCCGCGATCCAGGCCGGGGTGCTCAAGGGCGAGGTCAAGGACGTCCTGCTGCTCGACGTCACCCCCTTGTCGCTGGGCGTGGAGACGCGCGGCGGAGTGATGACGAAGATCATCGAGCGGAACACCACCATCCCGGTGCGCCGCAGCGAGACCTTCTCCACCGCCCAGGACAACCAGCCGGCCGTCGATGTGGTGGTCCTCCAGGGCGAGCGCGAGCGGGCCGCCGACAACCGGGTGCTGGGCCGGTTCCAGCTCACCGACATCCGGCCGGCGCCGCGGGGCGAACCACAGATCGAGGTCACCTTCGACATCGACGCCAACGGCATCCTCAACGTCAAGGCCCGCGACCGGGACACCGGCAAGGAACAGGGCATCACCATCAGCGAGAGCTCCAACCTGGACCGCGGTGAGGTCGAACGCATGGTCCAGGAGGCCGAAAGCAACCGGGGCCAGGACCGGGCACTCCGCGAGGCCGTCGACGCCCGCAACGAACTCGACGCCGTCGCGTACCAGGTCGAGAAGCGTCTCGCGGAACTGGGCGACGCAGCGCCCGCGCACGAGAAGGCACGCGCCGAGATGCTCGTGTCCGACGCCCGGGCGGCGGTCAAGGAAGAGGCGGGCGTGGAGCGCGTGCGGCCTCTGAGCTCCGAACTCCAGCAGGTGCTCGCGGGGCTGACGGCACATCAGGGCGCAGGCGCCACGGGCGACGGTCCCGGCCAGGACGCCGCCGCCGGCGGTCCCACGAGTGGCGGTGGCGATGACGATGATGTCATCGATGCCGAGTTCGACAAGGGCTGAGGCGCGCCATGCCCATCTACCCCCAGGGACCCGACCGGGCCGCGTCGGATCCGGTCGTACCGGTCCCGGAAGGCGCCGGACGCCCTCCGCGCGAGGATTTGCCCGAACCGGGCCCGCCCCGGTCCGAAGCGGCGAACGGCGAACCGGGACCCGACGCCGCCGGCCCCGCGCGTGCCGAGGACGAGTACACGACCGCGATCCAGGAACTGGAGGACCGCTGGCGGCGCGCACTCGCCGACCTCGACAACCTTCGCAAGCGTCACGCCAGGGAACTGGAGCGCGAACGGGCGGTGGAGCGGTCCCGCACGGCGGCCGCCTTCCTGCCCGTCCTCGACAACCTCGAACTCGCCCTGACCCACGCGGGCGCCGATCCGGGCGCGGTCGTGGAGGGCATCCGGGCCGTACGCGACCAGGCGGTGAACGTCCTCGAACTGCTCGGCTACCCGCGGCATGCGGAGACCGGCGTCGCCTTCGACCCGGCCCGGCACGAGGTGGTCGGTGTCGTCCAGGACCCCGACGCCCCACCGGGCACGGTCGTCGAGGTGCTGCGCCCCGGCTACGGGGACGGCGAACGACAGCTCAGGCCCGCGGCCGTGACGGTCGCGAAGCGGGAGTGACCGGTCATGGCACGGGACTTCTACGAGGTGCTGGGCGTCTCGCGGACCGCGAGCCAGGACGAGATCCAGCAGGCATATCGCAAACTCGCCCGCAGGCACCACCCCGACGTCAACAAGGACCCCGGGGCGGAAGAGCGCTTCAAGGACCTCAACGAGGCATACAGCGTCCTGTCCGATCCCAAGACCCGAGCCCGCTACGACCGCTTCGGCGAGGATTTCCGCAAGATCCCGGAGGACTTCGACGAACGGGTCGCGGCGGGAGCGGGCGGAGGCTTCGGCGGTCGGAGGACCGCAGGCGGTGGCGGTCCCCGTGTCCGGTACGCCACCGGCTTCGGCGACGACTTCGGCGCGGAGGGCATCGACATCGAGGACCTGCTCGGCTCCATGTTCGGAGCCGGTGCCGCCCGAGCCGGTGCCGCCCGAGCAGGCGTCCCCGGAGCGGACCAGGAGGCGGAACTGCCGCTCACCGTCGAGGAGGCGTACCGAGGCGGCCGTCGCACCGTCACGCTCGCCGGCCCCACCGGGCAGCCGCGGCGGTACGAGGTCGACGTGCCGCCGGGCGTCACCGACGGGCAGCGCATCCGGCTGGCGGGTGAGGGTGGCCAGGGCAGTGGTGACGCCGCCGCGGGCGACCTGTACCTGCGGGTGCGTGTCCAGCCCCACCCCCGGTTCCGGCTGGACGGCCGTGACGTGCACGTCCAGGTCCCGGTCACCCCCTGGGAGGCGGCCCTGGGTGCGACCGTGCCGGTGCCCACGCCCGGCGGTGGCACGGCCAAGGTCACGGTGCCCGCGGGCTCGTCCAGTGGCCGGCGGCTGCGGCTGCGCGGCGAGGGCATGCCGAACCCGCGGGGCGCGAACGGCGACCTGTACGCCGAACTCCGCGTCATGGTGCCGCCCACCCTCGGCGACCGGGAGCGCGAACTGTTCGAGGAGCTCGCCGCCACTTCCCCGTTCGACCCCAGGAGGACGTGATGAACGACCGACCCGCGGGAGCGGCAGGCATCGGCCGGGCCGGCGTGGGCGCCCGTCCGGTGCGGACGGGCGCCGACCTCACCGCCTCGACGGCTGCCCGGTACGCGCTCGTGCCCGTCCCCAGGCTTTCCCTGGCCGCCGTGGCCCTTCGCTCGGGCCTCCACCCCGATCTGATCCGTCGGTTCGTCGCCCTCGGCCTGGTCGACGCCGAACGCGACGCCGCGGGGCGCCTGGTGTTCGACCCCACGGCCCCGGCGGTCCTCGCCCGCATCCAGCGGCTGCGCACCGGACTCTGCCTCAACTACGCATCCATCGGCCTGGTGCTCGACCTGCTCGACCGCATCAGCCTGCTCGAAGCCGCCCTGCGCGGCCGCGGCACGAGGAGTGAAACACCCCCATGGACATGAACCGTCTCACCCAGAAGTCCCAGGAAGCCCTCCAGGAGGCCCAGACCGCGGCCGTCGGCATGGGGCACACCGAGGTCGACGGGGAACACCTGCTGCTCGCACTTCTCGATCAGGAGGACGGTCTGATCCCGCGGTTGCTGCAACAGGCGGGCACCGAGCCGAAGGAACTGCGCGCTGCCGTGCGTGAGGAACTCTCCCGCCGCCCGAAGGTCACAGGCCCCGGCGCGGCACCCGGCCAGGTCTTCGTCACCCAGCGCCTCTCCCGGCTGCTCGACGCCGCCGAACGGGAGGCCAAACGCCTCAAGGACGAGTACGTGTCCGTGGAGCACCTCCTGCTCGCCCTGGCTGAGGAGAGTTCTTCGACCGCCGCCGGGCGACTGCTCAAACAGGCCGGCATCACCAGGGACTCGTTCCTGAGCGCGCTCACCCAGGTCCGCGGCAACCAGCGCGTCACCTCCGCCAACCCCGAAGTGGCCTACGAGGCTCTGGAGAAGTACGGCCGCGATCTGGTCCTCGAGGCTCGGTCCGGGCGGTTGGACCCGGTCATCGGCCGGGACGCGGAGATCCGCCGTGTCACCCAGATCCTCAGCCGCAAGACCAAGAACAACCCCGTCCTCATCGGCGACCCCGGCGTCGGCAAGACCGCCATCGTCGAGGGCCTGGCCCAGCGCATCGTTCGCGGCGACGTCCCCGAGGGCCTGCGCGACAAGACGGTGTTCGCCCTCGACATGGGCTCCCTGGTCGCCGGCGCCAAGTACCGCGGCGAGTTCGAGGAACGCCTCAAGGCCGTGCTCAGCGAGGTCAAGGCCGCCGAGGGACGGATCCTGCTCTTCGTCGACGAGTTGCACACGGTCGTCGGAGCGGGAGCCGCCGAAGGGGCCATGGACGCGGGCAACATGCTCAAGCCGATGCTCGCCCGCGGCGAACTCCACATGATCGGCGCCACCACCCTCGATGAGTACCGCAAGCACATCGAGAAGGACGCCGCCCTCGAACGCCGCTTCCAGCAGGTCCTGGTCGACGAGCCGAGCGTGGAGGACACCATCTCCATCCTGCGCGGACTGCGCGAACGCCTGGAGGTCTTCCACGGCGTGAAGATCCAGGACACCTCGCTGGTCGCGGCGGCGACGCTCTCCCACCGCTACATCACCGACCGTTTCCTGCCCGACAAGGCCATCGACCTCGTCGACGAGGCCTGTGCCCGGCTGCGTACGGAGATCGACTCCATGCCCGCCGAACTCGACGAGATCACCCGCCGGGTGACCCGCCTGGAGATCGAGGACGCGGCCCTGTCCAAGGAGACCGATCCCGCCAGCAAGACCCGCCTGGAGGAGCTGCGCAGGGAACTGGCCGACCTGCGCGGCGAGGCCGACGCCAAACGCGCCCAGTGGGAGGCCGAAAGGCAGGCGATCCGCCGCGTGCAGGAACTGCGCCAGGAACTGGAGCAGGTCCGCCACGAGGCGGAGGAGGCCGAACGCGCCTACGACCTCAACCGCGCCGCCGAACTCCGCTACGGCCGACTCCAGGAGCTGGAGCGCCGACTCGCCGCGGAGGAGGAGCAACTGGCCGCCAAACAAGGGGAGAACCGGCTGCTGCGCGAGGTCGTCACCGAGGAGGAGATCGCCGAGATCGTCGCCGCCTGGACCGGCATCCCCGTCGCCCGCCTCCAGGAGGGCGAACGCGAGAAACTGCTGCGCCTCGACGAGATCCTGCGCGAGCGCGTCATCGGCCAGGACGAAGCCGTCAAACTCGTCACCGACGCCATCATCCGCGCCCGCTCCGGCATCCGCGACCCTCGACGCCCCATCGGTTCGTTCATCTTCCTCGGC
Source organism: Streptomyces sp. NBC_00080 (assembly GCF_045041255.1). Classification (NCBI taxonomy): domain Bacteria; kingdom Bacillati; phylum Actinomycetota; class Actinomycetes; order Kitasatosporales; family Streptomycetaceae; genus Streptomyces; species Streptomyces sp. NBC_00080. Next base: position 1,513,833 of record NZ_CP108235.1, on the reverse strand, counting down.
CCCACCGGCGTCGGGAAGACCGAGCTGGCCAAGACCGTCGCCCGGACTCTGTTCGACTCCGAGGAGAACATGGTCCGCCTCGACATGAGCGAGTACCAGGAGCGGCACACCGTCAGCCGGCTCATGGGCGCACCGCCCGGATACGTCGGCTACGAGGAAGGCGGCCAGCTCACCGAGGCCGTACGCCGCAAGCCGTACTCGGTCGTGCTGTTCGACGAGATCGAGAAGGCGCACACCGATGTCTTCAACACCCTGCTGCAGATCCTCGACGACGGTCGCATCACCGATGCCCAGGGCCGCACCGTCGACTTCCGCAACACCGTGGTCATCATGACGTCCAACATCGGCTCCGAGCACCTCCTCGACGGCGCCACCGCCGAAGGTGAGATCAAGCCCGACGCCCGCGCCCTGGTGATGGGCGAGCTGCGCGGGCACTTCCGCCCGGAGTTCCTCAATCGCGTCGACGACATCGTGCTGTTCAAACCGCTCGGCGAGCGGCAGATCGAGCGGATCGTGGAGCTGCAGTTCGACGAACTGCGGCAGCGACTCGCCGAACGCCGCATCACCGTCGAACTCACCCCTGCTGCCCGGGAAGTGATCGCCCATCAGGGCTACGACCCGGTGTACGGGGCCCGGCCACTGCGCCGCTACATCTCCCACGAGGTCGAGACGCTGGTCGGACGCGCCCTGCTGCGCGGTGACGTCCAGGACGGCGCGACGGTCCGCGTCGATGCCGAGCACGGAGAGCTGGTGGTCACCTACGACCAGCCCGAGGACATGAAGGGAGCGCGGGCGGCATGAGCACGATGCAGGCGACGACCGTCCGTTGTCCGAACTGCGGGCGCACCAACCGGGTGCCCGTGGCCGCGGAGGGCCGCCCCAAGTGCGGCCACTGCAAGCAGCCCCTGCCGTGGATGGTGGACGCGGGCGACGCCGACTTCACCGAGGTCGCCGAGCGGGCCGACGTCCCCGTCGTGGTCGACCTGTGGGCCACCTGGTGCGGCCCCTGCCGCATGGTGAGCCCCGCGCTGGAGAAGGTCGCCACCGATCTCGCCGGCCGCATCAAACTCGTCAAGGTCGACGTCGACAGGAACCCGCGGCTGTCGCAGCGTTTCGACGTCCAGGCGGTACCGACACTGCTCGTGCTCGACCAGGGCGAGACGGTCGCCCGGCAGGCGGGGGCGGCGCCCGCCCCCGCTCTGCGCCAGTGGGTGGAACAGTCGATCACGGCCCGGGAAGGGTGATCCGGATGACCCTGCACGCAGACCCCCACCTCGCGCTTGTCCGGCCGGTCCAGCCGCTGACCCCAGAAGGGTGTCAGGAGTGTCTGCTGCTCGGCTCCCCGTGGGTCCACCTGAGGCTCTGCCTGACCTGCGGGCACGTCGGCTGCTGTGATTCCTCGCCGAACAAGCACGCGCGTAGGCACGCAGCTGCCGACGCCCATCCGATCGTGCAGTCGTTCGAGCCCGGCGAGGACTGGCGCTGGTGCTACGTACACGAGGCGTTCGTCTGATGTCCGGCGACCAGTCGTTGCCGGGCGCAGGACCGGTGCCGGAGGAAGCGGACGAGGCCGTCTTCCGGGAGACCCCGGACGTCTACGGCGCGTATCCGCGCCTTACGGAGGACCAGACGGCGCGTCTGGCGGAGCACGGGCAACGCCGGAGCATGGCTTCGAACGACGTGCTGATCCAGGAGGGGGAGCGCTGCGAGACGTTCTTCGTCGTCCTCAGCGGTACCGTCGCCGTCGTCGAGGACTACGGCACTCCCGAGGAGCACGTGCTGCGCGTGCACGGCCCCGGTCGCTTCATCGGCGAACTCGGGCTCCTGCACGGACAGGTGGCCTTCTACACCGCTGTCGCCAGGGAGCCGGGCGAGGTCCTCGTCGTCTCCTTGGACCAGTTGCGCCACCTGGTGGCCCAGGACTCCACCCTCGGGGACGTCGTGCTGCGCGCCTGTCTGGGCCGTCGCGCGCTGCTCGTCGGACAGGGCGCCGGCTTCCGCATCATCGGCTCGCGCTACTCGCCCGACACCAGGCGGCTGCGCGAGTTCGCCGTCCGCAACCGGCTGCCGCACCGCTGGATCGACCTGGAGACCGACGAGGAGGCCGAGGAGTTGCTGCGCCGCTTCGGCGTCGGCCCGGAGGAGACACCGCTCGTCATCTGGCGGGACACCACCCTGTTGCGCAACCCCAGCAACGCGGAACTGGCCCGGCTCATCGGCCTGCCGTCACTGCCCGCCGGAATCCGTCACGGCGACGTCCTCATCGTCGGCTCCGGACCCGCCGGCCTCGCTGCCGCGGTGTACGCCGCCTCCGAGGGACTGAGCACCACGGTGGTGGAGGCGATGGCCACCGGTGGCCAGGCCGGCACGTCGTCCCGCATCGAGAATCTGCTCGGTTTCCCCGCCGGCATCTCCGGCGCCGAACTCACCGAACGCGCCGTGCTCCAGGCCGACAAGTTCGGTGCCAGGATCAGCATTCCGGTGGAGGCGACCGGTCTCCATCTCACGGACGAGGACCACTACGTGGTGACGTTCGCCGATGGCAGCGAGATCGCCGCCCGTGCCGTCGTCCTGGCCACGGGTGCCCGCTACCGCCGGCTCCAGGTGCCCGGCATCGAACGCCTGGAGGGAACGAGCGTCCACTACTCGGCGACCGTCTACGAGGCCCAGCAGTGCCGCACCGACCCGGTGGCAGTCGTCGGCGGAGGCAACTCGGCGGGCCAGGCGGTGCTGTTCCTCGCCGGGTACGCGCCGAAGGTACATCTGCTGGTCCGAGGACCCAGCCTTGACGCCAACATGTCCCGCTACCTGGTCGACCAGGTCGAGCGCCATCCGCGGGTGGAGGTCATGCTGCACACCGAGGTCACCGAGGTCATCGGCCACGAGGTGCTGGAGGAGCTCGACGTGGTCGACAACCGCACGGGCGGGCACCGCCGGCTCGCGGTACAGGGCCTGTTCGTCTTCACCGGCGCCGCCCCCCACACCGAGTGGCTCGCCGGCATCATCGCCCTCGACTCCCGCGGCTTCGTCCTCACCGGTCCGGAGGCCCAGGAAGCCTGCGCCCACCCCGAGGTGTGGCACGGCCGCGGGCGCTCGTGCATGACCCTGGAGACCAGCCTGCCCGGGGTCTTCGCGGCAGGGGACGTCCGTAGCGGCTCGGTGAAGCGGGTGGCCTCGGCGGCCGGTGAGGGCGCGATGGCCATCCACTTCGTGCACCGGCACCTGGGGCACTCGGCCGCACCCGGCACCACGGGCACGTCCGCTGCCGCGGACGGCTCGGACGTCCCCGCACGCCTACGTCACAAAGTGTCCGCATGGCTCGCATGAGGAACGGCGGGCGATGAGATCACGAGAAGGAAGAAGGAGGCGATGGCGATGGCCATGCCCGTCCGGCGCCACCGCGGTGGCGGTCTGCAGGAAAGGCCCGTCTGGGCACCCACCCCTCTCAATCCCCTGGTCGAGTTCGACGATCTGCTCAACCAGATGAGCGGCCTGCTGGAGTCGACGGTCGGCGCGACACCCGCGGTCGCGTGGACGCCTCTCGCGGACGTGTCGGAGTCCGAGGACGCGTTCCACATCGAGATCGAACTCCCCGGTGTGAAGAGCAAGGACATCGACGTCGAGGCCAACGGTCCCGAACTCGTGGTCACCGGAGAGATCAAAGAGCGGGAGCGCAAGGGCGTCCTGCGCCGCAGCACCCGCCGCGTCGGAGCCTTCGAGTACCGTTTGCGCCTGCCCGGAGAGTTGGACACCCACAAGGTCAAGGCCGAGATGCGGGACGGGGTGCTCAGCATCACGGTCCCCAAGGCCGACGTCGCAAAGCCGCGGCACGTCGAGATCAGCGAGACGAGCGCTGGCACCGAGAGCAGCGGCTGAGACGCGAGCGCCGCGGTTCCGGGCACCCGTCCGGCACTGCGGCCGGGCCGGCGAGGCCGGTTCGACACCCCTCACGGCGGCGGAGACGCGCTACGTGGCTCCCCACCGTCGGTGGTTCTTCCTGCCGGTCTCGCCGGCCTTCTTCGTGGCGTACGCGGGAGCGAACTCGCCTGTCTGACGGTGAGCGAGGTCCGAAAACCGCCGACCGCACCGCCCGCCGCCGGGAGCGGGAGCGCGCCGGAGCCCGCCGCTACCGCCAGGGCACCGGACCACCGTTCAACGCTTCAGCCGTGACCTCGACGTCGTCACCGAGATCCCCTCTCCGACGCATCAGATCGTCGCCTCACTCACAGCAGGCCTGCGCGCGCGGACGGCGGACCACGCACGTCCAGACCGATCCGCTGGGAACCGGCCGCTGATGATCCCGCTGGGCGAGGGCGAGGGCGCGGAACAGGAACGGTCTGGGTCAGCGGGCGTTGCTCCAGCCGCCTGTGCCGGAGTACGAGTCGAGCAGGTCCACCACGAAGACCAGAGTCGAGCCCGCCGGGATCAACGGCGAGGGCGACTGGTTGCCGTAGCCGAGACGCGGGGGAACGACGATCTCGCGCCGACCGCCGACCTTCATCCCCCTCAACCCCCGGTCCCAGCCCTTGATGACCCTGCCGCCGCCCAGGGCGAACTTGAACGGCTGGTCACGGTCCCAGGAGGAGTCGAACTCCTTCCCGGTCTCGAAGGTCACCCCGACGTAGTGGACCCTGACCACCGTGCCCGGCTTCACCTCGGCCCCGTTCCCGACGACCAGGTCCCGGATGGTCAGCTCGGCAGGCGCAGCACCCTCCGGGACGTCGACCTCGGGCTTCGTCAGTTCACTCATCGCAGTTCCGTCACTCCCCGTCGCAGACCCTCGTGCGGGCCGACCCGGCACATGGACGCTCCATGCGGCAGAGGATCACGCTAACGCGCATGCGGGTTCTCGGAGCGCACCAGATCCAGTGGCCGCGCACGGCGGTCCGTCGCACGGCCGGCCCACGAGCCCCCGCACGCCCGGGCGGGAAGCGGCGCAGAGGGCCAAGGCCGACGCGCGCCGTTCAGTCGACTCCAGTGGCGGGTGAGGACGTCGGTGGTGTCGGTGTAGATGATCTCGCCGGCCTTGGGGCGCTCGGTGGTGCCGGGTTCGCCGAGCGGGGTGAACTCCGCGGTGCCGTCGGCATACCGGAGGTCCACGTCCCCGGTGGCGTGGTCGAGGTCGAAGGCGCCCGCGGGCAGGGCGTGCCGCACGGAGACGGCGTTGTACGAGTCGACGGCCGGGTTGATGCGCGGCAGGGTGCCCTTCTTCGCGAGTCGGCGGCCGAGGGCGTCGACGCTGGGCCGGATACGGCGGGGGTTGATGCCGAAGGACCGGTAGGCGGTGTGCCATGCCTCGATACGGGGGTCGGTCTCGTCGGCGGGCTGCCAGGTGCCGTCGGCGAGCTGTCGGGGAAGAACGTTGCCCAGAAATCCGGGCGGAACCGCTCGATCAGCGGGGAGGCGTCGGGCCGCACGGTCACTGCTGGTCGTCGTCAAGCGCCCGCCGGCCGTGAGGCGCGGCTCGGGGGCCGGTCGGGTGCGGGAGCGGGGACGCGGTTGAGGCGGAGTGCCATCACCGGGCACGCGGCGACCGCGCGTCGGGCGTGGGACAGCAGGTCCGGCGGGACCGTGGAGTCCCGGAGCACGGGGTAGCCCCATTCGTCCGAGCCGACCAGCTCGGGCAGCAGTTCGGCGCAGAGTCCGTGGCCGTCACAGGCGGCGAAATCGACGGCGAGGACGTGGGTCCGGGTACGGGTCATCGCCATTCCCCTTCCTCCGGGAGGCGGGCGTCGGGCACCGGGAGGACGAGGGGGGCGAACGCGGCTCCGCACGGTCCGGTGTGCGCATGCCGGTGGACGTCGTCGGCGAAGACCCGCAGCGCCGAGGCGGCCAGCCGTGCCGCGCCGTCGGGATGGCTGCACGCGCCGCGTCGCGGGAGCAGTCCGAGACGCTGGTGCAGCCGGTTCAGCAGCTGGGCGTCGGCGCTGCCCCGGGCGAGGGCGGCGAAGTCCTCGGCGACGGACGGCAGGCCGAACCGGCACGGCCCGCACTGCCGGGCGCTCTGCGCTGCCAGGTAGCCCAGCGCGGCTGCCGTCTCGGCCAGCCCGCAGGTGCCCTCGGGCAGTGCCACCAGCACGCCCGCGCCACGGTCCGGAGCCGTGGTGTTCAGCGGCACCGGAAGCCAGCTGCCGAAGAAGCCGCCCGCCAGCACGGCGCCGAGGCGTCCCTGCGAGCCGCCCGCACGGTTCAACGCCGCCGTCACCGTGCTTCCCGCCGGGATCTCGTACACCCCTGGCCGATGCACGGCGCCCGAGACCGTGACCAGCGTGGTGCCCGGTGCCCCGGTGCTTCCGCCCTCACGGAACCATGCGGGGCCGTAGCGGGCGATCAGTGCGAGGTGGGCCAGGGTCTCCACGTTGCCGATCAGGGTGGGCCGTTTTCCGACGCCCTTCTCGAAGGGCCGGGGCGGGGTCGACCGGGGGCGGGCGTCGCCGCCGTTCAGCCAGTTCACCAGGGACGTCTCCTCACTGGAGACGAAGTGATGAGGCAGCGCGTGGACCTGCACCGGAACCGGGTCGAGCCCGGCACGGCGCCGCTCGGCGACCGCCGCGGTGAGCTGGTCCACCTGCGCCGCCCGGGTGCGGGGCAGACACAGATGCACCGCGTTCGCGCCGACCGCGACGGCGGCCAGCGCCGCGCCGTCCAGAACGAGGTGCGGGGCGAAGGAGAGAAGTACCTCGTCCTTGTGGCTGGCCGGCTCGCTCTCCATCCCGTTGGCCACGAGCACGGCCGGGCCGCTCGCCCCGGCGACCGAGCGGAGTTTGCGGCCGGTGGGAAAGCCGCCACCGCCGCGGCCGGTGAGCCCGGCCTCCTCCACGGCGCGCACCAGTGGCATGGCGCTCCCGCGGCTGCGTGCCTGGAGCAGCGGGGGAGGGCCGTAGCGGGCGAGGTGTTCCGTGAGGTCGGCGGTCCGGCCGGTGTCGTACCAGCCGGACAGCAGGCGTTCGCCGTACGGGCCGTGGGGTGCCGCCGGATGTTCTCCGGCGAGGAGGGTCCCAGTGTCGTGGTTCATTCGCCGTCGTCTCCCTCGTGTTCGTCTTCCTGGGTGGGCTGCTGGGGCGTCGGCGACTGGTGGGGGACCGCGGGGGCGGTGGCGGGCGCAGGTGTCGGCGAGGTGCCGCCGGCGCGGTGTGCCCAGCCGGGCTGCAACGGGCCCGCGGCCAGGAAGGCGACCAGCGTCGCGGGCACCAGCAGCAGGGCCGCTGTCGCCCACCGGCGGACCCGGGCCGCCTGCGTCCCGGCCCGGACCAGCCGCCACCACACGGCGGCCACGACGGTCAGCAGACAGGCCGCGTACAGCGCCAGTTGCGGACTCAGACGGGTGTCCGTGCCGGTACCCGCCGCGTGGAAGAGCGCAACCGGCCAGGCCGCGTACGCCAGCCGGTGCACCGCCTTCCAGCGGCGCCGGCCCAGCCGCCCGCGGACCGCGCTGGTGAGAGCGACCGCCAGCAGGAGGTCGAGGGCCACCGCGCCCAGGCCCACCCACAGTGGACGGTAGGAGCCGATGAACGGCACGAAGGCCGTCGGCCAGGTGAGGTGGGCGTAGCTGTCGGCGATGGCGGTGACGATGTGCAGCGCAAGGAAGGCCAGGGTGAGCAGCGACAGGTTGCGGTGCAGCGCGGACACCTCGAACCGGCCCAGGCGCACCGGCGCGTACCGTCCCGCCGCCGCGATGCCGAGCGCGACCGTTGCGGTCAGCAGGACCAGGGAGACCGTGCCGCCGGCCCGGGTGGCGTACCAGAGCGGGCTCGGACCCGAGGCGAGCAGGACGGCGCCGTTCATCGGTCGTCTCCGTCGGCGGGCCAGGCCCCCAGGTACAGCACGCTTTTGTCGGTGCGGACGAGACGGGCCGGAAGGCCGGTGCCGCGCAGCCAGTCGGGGGCGCGTTCGCCGAGGACCAGGGCGGCGGTGGTGGCGGTGTTGGCGTCGACGCAACTGGCAGCGGCGACGCTGACGGTGTGCCAGACGGGCGGCGGGATGTCGCCGGTGGCCGGGTCGACGATGTGGTGGAGTGTCCGGCCGCCGCGCCGCCAGGTCCGCACGGTGGTGCCGGACGTGGCGAGGCCGCCGTCGCGGATCGAGACGACCGGGTGTCCGGCGCCGGCGTCCGGGGCCGCGTGGTCGTCGGCGATCGCGACCCGCCAGCCGCCGTGCGGTGGTTCGCCGGCCGCCGAGAGGTCGCCGCCGAGGTTGACCAGGACCCCGCAGCCCACCGCCGCAGCCGCCCGGTGGGCCGCCCGGTCGGCGGCCAGGGCCTTGGCCGTGGCGCCGAGGTCCAGCGTCGTGCCGGTGGGAAGGCGCAGGAGGCGCAGCGCAGGGTCCCAGCGGACGGTTCGCCAGCCCGCGGCGGGGCGCGGCGCGGTTGTCGGCCCGGTGTCCTCGGGCCGCCGTGCGGCCACCTGGGTGAAGGTGCGGTCGTAGCCGAGGGCCACGACCGCCGGGCCCACGGTGGGGTCGACGGCCCCGTCGGTGAGTTCGGCGGCGCGCAGGGCGGCCTCCACGGCCTCGGCGAGCAGAGAGCTCACCGGCACCGGCCCGGTGCACGCGGTGATGTTGGCGCGGGACAGCTCGGAGTCAGGACGGAACCGGCTGCACGCCGCGTCGATGGCGGCCAGCTCGGCCCGCAGGATCAGCAGTGCGTCGTCGGCGCGGGCCGGGTCCGCGGTGAGGAGCACGGCCGTGGTACCGAGCGCGGCGAAGACCGCGGTGGCGGGCTCGGCGTGGGCCGGACGAGCGGTGGCGGGGTGAGCCGTTCCGGCCGGGAGCGTGGTGCCCGCGGTGCTTCCGTCGCGACCGACGGCACCCGCCGGCGTGGCGTTCACGACGCACCCGACTGCGTCTGCGGGGCTTGCGGGGTCGGCGTGGGCGCCTGCCCCGAGGGCTGCAGTCCACCGGTCGTGCCGGTGGACGTGCCGCTGCCGTGACCGGCGGGTGCGGTGGTCTGGGCGATGCCAGGGATCACATGCGCGTAACCGGCGCCCAGTACGGCGGTCCCCGCGGCGGCCGCGGCCGCCGCCCAGCGGGTCGTGGCGCTCACCCGCCGCCGCCCTCGTTCACGGCGCCGGACGGCGTCCTTCACGGATCGGTCCGGATCTTCGGGCTGCTCAGGAAAAGGCATGGATGAACTCCTCGCCAGGAAGGCCGGTTGTCCCACTCACCAGGCTGCCTCGCGGCCCGTCGGGAACCGGTTCAGGAGTTCTTCACAAGAGGTTAAGATCCCGCCCGCGGGCCGCGCGACGGCCCCTGCGGCGGCAGCGCGGGAAGGTCCAGCACCACGGTCAGCCCGCCGCCGGCCGTGTCCTCCAGTCGTATGGTGCCGCCGTTGGCGGTGACCAGCCGGTGCACGATGGCCAGCCCCAGGCCGCTGCCGGACGCCTCCGGATTGCCGAACCTCCGGAACGCCGCCTCGCGCGCCGCCTCACTCATCCCGGGCCCGTTGTCCGCCAGGCGCAGCAGCACCCGTTCACGCACCGCCTCTCCCTCGATGCGTACCGCCGTGCCTTCCCCCACCGCGTCCAGGGCATTGGCCACCAGGTTGTCGATCACCTGCTCCAGATCCCCCGCCCCCAGGTACGCCGTCAGCCGGGCGCCGCAGCGCCCGGTGAGCGACACCCGCCGCTCCCGGGCCACCGGCTCCCACGCGACGACCCGGTCGTCCACCACCTGGTCCACCCGGACCGGGACCGGCCTGGGCACCGCGTTCTCCGCCCGGGACACCGCCAGCAGCCCGTCCACCAGCCGGGACAGCCGGGCGATCTCCTCCTGCGCTCCGGCGAACTCCGCCGCCGTGGAGTCGTCGGCGCCCGCCGCCAGCAGGTCGAGCCGCAGCCGCAGCGCCGTCAACGGCGTACGCAGCTGGTGCGAGACGTCGGCGACGACCGCCCGGTGCCCGTGGATCAGCGTCTCCATGCGGGCCGCCATGGTGTTGAACGTCGAGGCGAGTCTGCGCACCTCCTGCGGTCCCCGCCCGCCCGGTGCCCGTACGTCCAGCGTGCCCTCGCCGAGCCGCAGCGCGGCGGCGTCCACCGCCCGCAGCGGGCGCCCGACCCAGCGGGCCAGCGCCACCGACAGCAGGACGCCCGCGACCAGGGCGCCGACGCCGATCAGCGCCAGCCACCCCCACATCGCGGTGATCCGGTCGTGCATGCCCTCCGCCGACCGGGACAGCACGGCGACCCCGACCGGATGCACGGTGTCGCCGATCGGCTCCGCGACGACCAGCCGGTCGTCCCGCTCACGCGACACTGTTCCCGGGTGGACGATCACCTGGTGCGTCAGGTCGCCCCAGCTGTCCGCGGCCTGATCGTCCTCATCGCCCTCACCTGTGCGCCCGGGGCAATCGGTGGCCGCCACGACGCGTCCCGCCGCGTCGAAGACCGCGGCGCAGTCCCCCGCGCGCTCAGCCTGTTCCAGCAGTCGACGCATGGCGGCGGGAGACCGATGGTCCGACAGGTTCTCCTCGGCCGTGGCGGCGACCGTCCGGTTCGCCGCCTCGGTCGTGTCCCGGAAGGAGGTCTGCTCGCGCTGCGTCATGGACAGCCCCAGCGGCACCACCGCCAGCACCAGCAGCAGGACGATCAGCGTCATGAAGGTCAGTGCGATACGCCGGGTCATCGCGCACCTGAGTTCGGGTCCTGGCCCGGCTCGGGTACGCCGAGGCGGAATCCGCGGCCGTACACGGTCTCCACCAGCCCGGGTACGCCGAGCTTGCGGCGCAGCGCCGCGATGTGCACGTCCAGCACCTTGGTGGGGCCGTACCAGTGGGCGTCCCAGGCGCGCTCCAGGACCTCCTGCCGGGTGACCACCCGCCCCGGGTCGGCGGCCAGGCACTCCAGGATGTCGAACTCCTTCGGTGTGAGCGCGACTTCGTGGCTGTCGACGGTCACCTTGCGGGTCCGCAGGTCCACCGCGAGAGGGCCGTGCCGCAACAACTCGGAGTCGGACGGCTGGACGCGACGCAGCACGGCCCGGATCCGTGCCAGCAGCTCCGCCAGGCCGAACGGTTTGACCAGATAGTCGTCGGCGCCCTCGTCCAGGGCCGCGACCCGGTCGGCTTCCTCGCCGCGCGCCGTCACCACGATGATCGCCGCGTCGGAGCGGCTCCGTATCCGCCGACAGACCTCGATGCCGTCCAGGTCGGGCAGCCCCAGGTCGAGCAGCACCACATCGGGCTCCGGGACCGCCGCCAGCGCTTCCCGCCCGGTGCCCACGCCGCGTGCCTGGTACCCGGCCCGCTCCAGGCCCAGCACCAGGGAGGCGGCGATACCCGGGTCGTCCTCGACCACCAGAACCAGCACGCCGACATCGTACGGTTTTGTCGGCCTTGCCCGGATCGGCCGGTGGGGTCATGGCGTGGACCGTTCGGCCCTGCCGTCCGGCGCGGTAGGCGCGGTTCCATGGACACCCGGAGACGCTGTTGCGCCCGGGGGAGCGACGTGTCTGGAGAAGAAGCCGAAGGGTCGTTGCCGTGTCGAACAGGAGAGACACCAGGGACGGGCAGGAGCCGAGGGCCCGGGATGTCCGCAGGCTGCTCGAACCGGCGCTGCTGGTCGCGACCGCGGTCGCCCTGCTCAGCGGAGGGATCGCCTGGGCGGCCGGGAGCCAGAGCGTCGCCGACGCCTGCTGGGCGGCCGGCACGGTCCTCGCCGTCGTTCCCGCCGTGGCCTGGGTCGTGGCCGCGTTGCGGAAGGGCAGGGCCGGCGTCGACCTGATCGCCGTGCTGGCGCTGGTCGGGACCCTCGCGGTGGGGGAGTACCTGGCGGGGGCGCTGATCGCGTTGATGCTGGCGACCGGCCGGGCGCTGGACGCCGCGGCCGAGCGCCGGGCCTCCCACGACCTGCGGGCCCTGCTGGAGCACGCACCCCGCTCGGCCCGCCGCCGCACCGGCCGGAACGTGGCCGTGGTCCCGCTCGCCGATGTCGTCGTCGGCGACGTGCTCGTGGTCGGCCCCGGAGACGTGGTCCCCGTCGACGGCACCGTCCTGGCCGGTACGGCGGAACTCGACGAGTCCGTGCTGACCGGCGAGTCCGCCCAGGTCGAGCGCGGCACGCACGAGCCCGTACGCAGTGGCGTCGTCAACGCGGGCGGTGTCTTCGAACTCCGGGCGACCGCCACAGCGCAGGACAGCACGTACGCGGAGATCGTACGGATGGCTCAGCACGCGGGCGCGGAGCGGGCACCGACCGTGCGACTGGCCGAGCGGTACGCGGCGTGGTTCCTGCCCCTGTCCCTGGGGATGGCCGGCCTCGCCTGGCTGCTGAGCGGATCCGCCGAACGCGCGGTCGCCGTCCTCGTCGTGGCGACCCCCTGCCCGCTGCTGCTGGCCGCGCCGGTCGCCGTCGTCTCCGGCCTGTCGAGGGCGGCCCGCCACGGTGTCATCGTCCGGGACGGCGGGGCGCTGGAGCGACTGGGCCGGGCACGCACCCTGGTGATCGACAAGACCGGCACCCTGACCGCGGGCCGCCCGCGCGTCCTGGCGGTCGCCGTCGCCCCCGGGCGCTCCCCTTCCGAGGTGCTGCGGCTGGCCGCCTCGCTCGACCAGGTCTCGGCGCACGTGCTGGCCGACGCGATCGTCCGCGAGGCACGTACCCGGAATCTCACGCTGTCCATGCCCGCCGATGTCACGGAGGAGCCCGGGCGCGGACCCGCCGGCACCGTGGAGGGTCTCCGTCTCGCCGTCGGCAGGTCCGGCGTCCCTCAGGCGGCACTCCCCGACTGGGCCCATGCCGTGGACAACCGCGCCGTTCTCGACGGGGCCGCCATCGCCTGGCTCACCGTCGACGACGTGCTCGCCGGAGCCGTCCTGCTCCAGGACCCGCTGCGCCACGACGCCCCCCGCACCGTCCGCCGGCTGCGGTCGGCGGGGCTGACCCGGCTGCTGATGCTCACCGGCGACCGCGCGGAGCCCGCCCGAGAGGTGGGAGCGGTGCTGGGCCTCGACGATGTCCGGGCCGGTCAGCTTCCCGCCGACAAAGTGGCGGCGGTACGGGCCGAACGCGCACGGGCCGTCACCGTCATGGTCGGTGACGGCGTCAACGACGCACCCGCCCTGGCCGCCGCCGACATCGGCGTGGCCATGGGCGCCCGCGGCTCCACCGCGACCTCCGAAGCCGCCGACATCATCCTCACGACCGACCGGGTGGACCGTCTCGCCGACGCCATGGAGATCGCCGTCAGGGCCCGCCGGATCGCGGTCCAGAGCGCCGCGGGCGGGATGGCGCTGTCGCTGGTCGCCATGATCGCGGCCCTCCTGGGATGGCTGCCGCCCGCCGTCGGAGCCCTTCTCCAGGAAGCCATCGACGTCGCTGTCATCCTCAACGCCCTGCGCGCGCTGCTGCCGGCTCGCGGCGCTCGTACCGCTCTCGAACCGGACGCCGAGCACCTCATCCACCGCTTCGCCGCCGAACACGACGACCTCAGGGACGCACTGGACGCCATCCGTGAAGCCGCCGGACTGCTCTCCGCGCAGGACGGTCCGGGATCGCTGGCCGCCGTGCGCCACGTCGACCACCTGCTCACCACCCGGCTGCTCCCCCACGAACTCGCGGAGGAGCACCAGCTCTACCCCGCGCTGAACAGACAACTCGGCGGACCGGAAACGACCGAAACCATGAGCCGCGCCCACACCGAGATCGCGCGCCTGTCCCGCCGCATCACGACGCACCTGCGCATGGCGGACGAGGCGGGCGGGCTGAGGCCGGAACAGATCGACGACCTGCGGGCCTGCTTGTACGGGCTCCATTCCGTGCTCCGCCTGCACTTCAGCCAGGAGGAGGAGAGCTACTTCTCACTCGCTCCCTGATCCGGACCGCCCGGGCCCCGAGGGGGCAGTGGTCCCGGCGGGACTCAGAGGCAACTGAGAAGTCCCTGTGAAAAGGTGCGCGGGTTCCTCCGAAGATCCATTCCGCGCTTTCCGTCCGACCAACCCCCCATGGAGAAGGCCCGTATGAGTCTCACGATCGTCAACGGACTGCCCGCACACATCTTGTTCGTGCACTTCGTCATCGTGCTCGTGCCTCTGAGCGCTCTGGCACTCATAGCGTGCGCGGTGTGGCCCGGCGCGGCCCGGCGGCTCGGTCTGATCCTGCCCGTCCTCACGCTCGTGACGCTGGCTACCGTGCCGGTGTCCACCCACGCGGGTGAGTGGCTGGAACAGCACGTCGGCAGCGACCCGCTGGTGCGCAAGCACGCCGAACTCGGCGACGGCCTGCTGCCTTGGGCTCTCGGCCTCTTCGTGATCTCGGCCGTCGTCTGGTGGACGGCCCGCCGCTCGGCACCCGCGGCGGACGGCACGTCGGGTGCCGCACGGTCTCTTCCGGTACTCGTTCGGGGCGCGATCGCGATTCTTTCCGTCGCCGTCGCGGTCGGCGCCGTGGTGGACGTCTACCGGATCGGAGACTCGGGCGCCAAGGCCGCCTGGCACGACAACTACTCGAAGACGGCCACGCAGCACGGCGAAGGCTGACGGACGAGGCCTCGCGCGGTACAACGCCAGCGCGTCATTCCCGGGAGTCCGATCAGCGCGCGGCGTCCGGTGCGTGCGAAGCAAGGCGCCGGAGCGTGCGTGCCAGGCGTCGCGCGCCGGACTCCCACTTCTGTTCGGAGCTCTTCGGAGCTCTTAAGCGATCAGGCGCCCTCTCATGCGACTGGCGCGCCGTCGGAAAAGTCAGCGGCGGGTCAGTGTGAGTCCTCAAACACCCAGCGACGGCTGACCACACGTGCGAAACGTTGTAGCCTCCGAATATTGCCCTTGACCTGCAAGAAGCAGGCAGGGAGCAGACAAAACGGGAGTTTCCTCATGCTTCGTACAGTTTTCAAGTCCAAGATCCACCGTGCCACCGTCACCCAGGCCGACCTGCACTACGTGGGATCGGTGACCATCGACGCCGACCTGCTGGACGCCGCCGATCTGCTGCCGGGGGAGCTCGTCCACATCGTCGACATCACCAACGGGGCGCGGCTCGAGACGTACGTCATCGAGGGCGAGCGCGGCTCGGGTGTCGTCGGTATCAACGGGGCCGCCGCCCATCTCGTGCACCCCGGCGATCTGGTGATCATCATCAGTTACGCTCAGGTGACCGACGCCGAGGCGCGGGCCCTGGAGCCGCGGGTCGTGCACGTGGACCGTGACAACCGGATCGTGGCCCTCGGAGCGGACCCGTCGGAGCCGGTACCGGGCTCCGACCAGGAGCGCAGCCCGCAGGCGGTGTCGGTCTGACCGCAGCAGCCCTCGCACGCATCGCACCGGGAGTGCCCATGAGCGACATCGAGATCCGCGACGACCGGGCGGCGGGCCGCCTGGAGGCCCTCGGCGACGGCGGTGAAGTCGTGGGCCGCATCGAGTACTTCGTACTGGAGTCGCCCGCGCCCGCCCTGGTGCCGGTGCACACCGTCGTCGAGCCGGCCCACGAGGGCAAGGGCATCGCCGGGTCGCTCGCGCGTGAGCTGTACGCCGCCTCCGGGCGCGAGGGCATCCCCGTGGCGCCGCTCTGTCCGTACGTCGTGAAGTGGGCCGAGCGTCACCCCGACGAGGCTCCGGCCGCCGACCCCGAGCTGCTGCGCGCGGCCAAGGACTGGCTGCGCGCGCACCCGGGCCGTTTCTGATCCCGGCGACGTGCGCGGCGCCTCGCCGACGGGGGCCGACCGGGTGAGCCCACCCGGGTGAGTGGCCGCGGCCGCCCCGGGTACGCGGGGGATGAGTCCAGAGCCAAGCCTCGCATCCGGCCGGAGGACACCATGACGAACCCGTACGCCGACCCCGTCCACCCCGACCCTGTCGAGCCCGATCCCGTCCAGCCGGGGCCGCCGCCGGGGCCGGTCCCGGGCCCCCCGGAGCCGTTCCCCAGCCCGGTGCCCGTTCCCGAGCCGCCGCCGGGTCCGGACCCGACGCCGCCGCCGCGGCCCGGCCCGCCCCCGGGTCCCTCGCCGTCCCCGATCCCACCGGGTCCGGAACCTGTCCCGAGCCCGGAGCCCGGCCCGCCCCTCACCTGACGGGACCACGGTGGGCGACGCAGGACCGCCGCCCACCGTGATGTCCCGACGTCCTCGAAGGTCTACGCCTTCGTCTCCGACCGGTCGCCTCCCCACAGGGTGTGGAACGCGCCTTCGCGGTCCACCCTCCGGTAGGTGTGCGCCCCGAAGAAGTCCCGCTGGCCCTGCGTGAGCGCCGCCGGCAGCCGCTCCGCGCGCAACGCGTCGTAGTAGGCGAGCGCCGCCGCGAACCCGGGCGTCGGCACGCCCTGGAGCGTCGCGGACACCAGCACCTCACGCCACGGGTCCTGCGCCGCCGCGATCTCCGAGGCGAAGGTCTCGTCGGACAGCAGGCTCGGCAGATCCGCCCGGTTGTCGTACGCGGCGCGGATCCGGTCGAGGAATGCCGCGCGGATGATGCAGCCACCGCGCCAGATCGAGGAGACGGCGCCGAGATCGATGTCCCAGCCGTACTCCTCGCTGCCCGCGGCGATCTCGTGGAAGCCCTGCGTGTACGACACGATCTTCGAGGCGTACAGCGCCTGCTCCACCCGGTCGGCGAAGGCCTGCGCCTCCGCCTTGCCCAAAGCGGACGCGGTCGGTCCCGCCAGGCCGCGCGAGGCCTCGCGCAACTTCGCGTGCCCCGACAGCGACCGCGCGAAGACGGCCTCCGCGATGCCCGACACCGGAACACCCAGGTCGAGCGCGATCTGGACCGTCCAGCGACCGGTGCCCTTCTGTTCCGCCTGGTCGACCACCACGTCCACGAAGGGCCGGCCCGTCGCCGTGTCCACGTGGGACAGCACCTCGGCGGTGATCTCGATCAGGTAGGAGTCGAGGCGGCCGGTGTTCCAGGTGCGGAAGATGTCCGCGATCTGCGCGGGCTCGTACCCGGCGACATCACGCAGCAACTGGTAGGCCTCGCCGATCAGTTGCATGTCGGCGTACTCGATGCCGTTGTGGACCATCTTCACGAAGTGGCCGGCGCCGTCCGGGCCGATGTGCGTGACGCAGGGCGTTCCGTCCGCCGCCTTCGCCGAGATCTTCTCCAGCATCGGGCCCAGCGACTCGTACGACTGCGGCGAGCCGCCCGGCATGATGCTCGGGCCGTGCAGCGCGCCCTCCTCGCCACCGGAGATGCCCGTGCCGACGAAGTGGATGTCCTGCTCGCGCAGTTCGCGCTCGCGGCGGCGGGTGTCGGCGAAGTGCGCGTTGCCGCCGTCGATGATCATGTCGCCGGGTTCGAGCAGCGGGGCGAACTCCCGGATCACCGCGTCGGTCGGCTCACCGGCCTTCACCATGATCACCAGGCGGCGGGGCCGCTCCAGTGCCGCCACGAACTCCTTGGCGGTCTCGGTGGCGACGAACTCGCCCTCGTGGCCGAACTCCTCGACCAGGGCGTGCGTCCGTGCCGCCGTGCGGTTGTGCAGCGCGACCGTGTAGCCGTTGCGTGCGAAGTTGCGGGCGAGATTGCGGCCCATGACCGCGAGTCCCGTGACGCCGATCTGAGCTGAAGTGCTCATACGGTTGGATCCTCCAGGGGTGTGCCCGTGCATTCGGTCAGTGTCGTCCTGGACCATCTTGACGGGTTCCGCGGCCGGATTCCCGCCCGGGGCGTCCGGTGTTCGCCCGCGCGTCGGAGCGGCCGGTTGTCGCCTTGTCATGGCCTGTTCGCCGCCCTTACTTTTGCCCCTCCTGACGCATGTCGAGGGGGATCTCCATGGCCGTACGCGGCCGGCACCGCCGGTATCAGCCGAACAGGATCAACCGGGCCTCGCTCACCGTCACGGCGGGCGGCGCCGGTATGGCGCTGCCGCTGATCGGCACCGGTGCAGCTCAAGCGGCCGACGTGGACACCTGGAACAAGGTCGCCGCGTGCGAGTCGACCAACGACTGGAACATCAACACCGGCAACGGCTACTACGGCGGACTCCAGTTCACCCAGTCCACCTGGGAGGCGTACGGCGGTACGCGGTACGCGCCCCGTGCGGATCTGGCCACCAAGGACCAGCAGATCGCCGTGGCCGAGAAGGTGCTGGACGGGCAGGGCCCCGGCGCCTGGCCCGTCTGCTCGGTGCGGGCCGGACTGAGCCGGGGCGGCGACACCCCCGACATCCACCCGAACGGCACCACGACGAAGTCCTCCAAGCCGGCGTCGTCCCAGCCGTCCGCCAAGGCGGCTCCCAAGACGTCGAAGACGTCCCTGGACGACGTACGGCCGCAGAGCACACCTCAGTCCCGTGCGGGCACCGCGCAGATGTACACGGTGGTGCGCGGCGACACCCTCTCCGGCATCGCGGACACCGAGGAGGTCAAGGGCGGCTGGCGGGGGCTCTACGCCGCCAACCGGACGACCATCGGCGGCGACCCCGACCTGATCCTGCCCGGTCAGCGACTCAGCCTGGAGGGCCGGGCGGCCGCCGCGACCAAGGCCCCGAGCAGCACCGGGCCCCGGACGGAGAAGCCGAAGACCTCCTCGGGCGCCAAGGAGAGCAAGCCGGCCAAGAGCACCAAGACGAAAGACACCGGCCACAAGGCGACGACCGGCCATTCCCTCGTCTCGCCCGTCAGCGCCTCCACCGGAACGCCGTACCACGCCACGGGTTCGTCCTGGTCGAAGGGCTACCACACCGGCGTCGACTTCCCCGTGCCCACCGGCACCTCCGTGCAGTCGGTCAAGGCGGGCGAGGTGGTGAGCGCGGGCTGGGCCGGTTCCTTCGGGTACCAGGTGGTCATCCGGCACAGCGACGGCCGCTACTCGCAGTACGCCCACCTGTCGGCGATCTCCGTACGGGACGGGCAGTCGGTGAGCGGCGGACAGCGCATCGGCCGGTCCGGCTCCACCGGCAACAGCACGGGCCCGCATCTGCACTTCGAGGTGCGGACCGGGCCCGGTTTCGGGACGGACGTCGACCCGGTGGCGTATCTCCGGGCCGGCGGCGTCAGGATTTGACGCGCTCCCGATGCCGGCCCACGACCGGCATCGGGACGTACAGACCCCCGTACAGCGGGGTGTAGAACGACGGAGGCACGTCCCCGCCGGACGGGTCCTCCTCGTAGCGGTCCTCGCCGTCGGCGGTGGCCGGAGCCAGGACGAGCCGTTCCTTCAGTGCGTCTGCCGCCCGTACGTCTGCCGCCCGTGCGTCCGTCTCCCGCGCCTGCGCCGACCGTGCCTGCTCCAAGGCCGCCGACGCTCCGGCGAGCCGCAGGTCCCCCAGTACCGCTTCCGCCGACCGCACGTCCTCCGGACGCAGTGCGCGCGACTGCTCGGGGAACCGGATCCCGTCCGTCGCACCGCCGGTCTTCCCGTCCGCCGGGACGGTGGCCGACACCTCCGCCGTGCCGCTGTCCGCCGGGGTCCGCGCGTCCGGTAGAGCAGCCGCCGCCGTCTCGGGCCGAGCGCCCTGAAGACGCTCCGTCGTGAGCAGGATGAGTCCGCCCGCCGCCACCACACCGCAGCCCAGGGCGAGCACGGTGCCCGTGGTGCCGTAGCGGAAGGTCTCGCCGAACATCGTGATGCCGACCGCGGCCGCCACCACCGGGTTGACCACCGTCAGCGTGGCCAGCGGGGCCGCGAGGCCCGCGCCCCGGTAGGCGGCCTGGGACAGCAGCATGCCGGCCGTGGCGAGCACGCCGATCACGGCCAGGGACGGGATGTCGGCCGTCGAGACACCACCGGTCCAGTCGACCGCGACGGTCTTGGTGAACACCGACGACATGCCGAACGCGATGCCCGACGCGGTCGCCAGCAGCATGCTGCGGACCGCCGGGTGCCGGTGCGCGGCCCGCCCGGCCACCATCAGGGTCACGACCGCGGCCGCGGTGACCACGGCCACGCTGACCCGCTGCGGGGTGCTCAGCGACTGTGCGTCCGCCGCCCCCACCAGGGACAGCAGACCGGCGAGACCGACCGTCGCCATGATCGCGCCACGCCAGGCCGTCGCCCCGGCCCTGCGGCCGACGAACAGGGCGGCCATGGGCAACGCGAACACGATGGTCAGCGCGCCCAGCGGCTGAACCAGACTGAGGGGACCGTAGGCGAGCGCCACCACGTGGAGAACTCCGCCGAGACCGTTCAACGCCACCGCCGCCCACCAGCCCGGACGGCGCAGCGGGGCATACTCCTCGTCGGGCGAGGACAGCGCGACCTGCTCCTGCACGATCGCCCCTGCCGCGTACGCGACAGCGGAGACGAGCGACAGGAC
Organism: Streptomyces sp. NBC_00080; assembly: GCF_045041255.1. Classification (NCBI taxonomy): domain Bacteria; kingdom Bacillati; phylum Actinomycetota; class Actinomycetes; order Kitasatosporales; family Streptomycetaceae; genus Streptomyces; species Streptomyces sp. NBC_00080. Next base: position 1,493,656 of record NZ_CP108235.1, on the reverse strand, counting down.
CACGGACAACGCGAGGGCGCTCATCAGCTGATCCTCTGCGTGAGGCGGGGGCGCGGGGCCCGGCGCGGCGAACGGTCGGCTCTCATAACCAACACGATGCCCTGTGGATCTGTTCCCGTCGTCGTCCCTGAGCACCCAATGGGTCCTACTACCGATGGAGTACTGAAGGCCCGCTGTCCTCCCTCAGGCGGGTGACGGACCAGGGATCCCCCTGAGCGCGGGCCCTGACGGCCTTGGTACTACTGCACTTCGTGGACCTCGACCCCGATCTCGCCGCGCTGCGCCCGCTCGGCCCCTTCTTCGCCCTGCGCACCCGACCGGGCGGCACCGGAGAGCCGGCCGCGGCGCCGCCGACCCTCGCCCGGGCCTACGGGGAGCCGGCCTGCGGGGAGACCTCCCGGAGCGCGGCACCGCACGTCCACGGGGATCCGCTGGCCTTCCGGGTCCGCAAGGTGACCCGGGCGCTGCGCGCCCCCGAGGACCGGATCGGGGCCTCGGTGGCGCAGCAGGGCCTCGCGGCCCGCCTCTGGTCGGTGACGCTGGGCTGCGCCGTCCTGTACGGGAGCACTCCCGACCTCGCGCCGGGGCTGCTGTGCTGGGACCCGGACGCCACCGCCCCGGACGACCTGTGGCTGACCGAGGTGCGGGACCGGCCGGGGGACGCGGCGACCGTGGCCGCGACGGTCCTCGACGGGCACCTCGAACCCCTCTCCGCGGCGCTGCGCGCCCGCCATCCGGTCGCGCCGGGCCTGCTGCGGGGCAACTCCGGATCCGCGCTGGCCGGGGCCGCCCGGCAGCTGGATGTGTGGGCCCGCACGCACGGCCGCCCCGATGTCGCCGCACGCGCGCGTGCCCTCACCGCGGAGCTGTTCACCCACCCCCTCCTCGCGGACACCGGGACGCTCCTCACCGACACCGGGACATCGGCCGGCACCGCGTTCCGCCGCCGCAGCTGCTGCCTGTACTACCGGGTGCCCGGCGGGGGCGTCTGCGGCGACTGTTGCTTCACACGACCCCCGCGCTCTTCCCCACGCGCCCCGTCTGGGTGACCATGAAGGGAGCCGGTCGCTGAGTGAGATGTGGGGGTTCCGGGTGCGAGTGGGACTGCTGACCCGGGAGTATCCCCCGGACGTGTACGGCGGTGCGGGCGTCCATGTGGAGTTCCTGGCCCGTGAGTTGCGGCGGCTGGTCGACCTCGACGTGCACTGCTGGGGCGAGGGCCGCACCGAGGGGGTCCAGCGGCATCGCCCCTGGTCAGCGCTGGACGGCGCCAACGACGCGCTGCGCACCTTCTCCGTCGACCTCGCCATGGCGGCCGCCCTCGAAGGCCGCGAGCTCGTCCACTCCCACACCTGGTACGCCAACCTCGCCGGCCACCTCGCCAAGGAGCTGTACGGCGTCCCGCACGTGGTGACCGCGCACTCGCTGGAGCCCCTGCGGCCCTGGAAGGCCGAGCAACTCGGCGGCGGCTACGCCCTGTCGGGCTGGGCCGAGCGGACCGCGGTGGAGGCGGCCGACGCGGTGATCGCCGTCTCCCAGGCGATGCGCGAGGACATCCTCGCCTGCTATCCGACGCTCGCCCCGGACCGGGTCCACGTCGTCCACAACGGCATCGACACCGCCCTGTACCGTCCCGATCACGGCACCGACGCCCTCACCCGGATCGGCCTCGACCCGGACCGCCCGTTCGTGCTGTTCGTCGGCCGCATCACCCGGCAGAAGGGCGTGCCCCATCTGCTGCGCGCGGTCCGGGACATCGACCCCGCGGCGCAGGTCGTGCTGTGCGCGGGAGCGCCCGACACCCCCGAGATCGACCAGGAGTTCCGCGATCTCTTCGCCGGGCTGAGCCGGGCCCGTGACGGCGTGCACTGGATCCCGAAGATGCTGCCGCGTCCCGAGGTGATCCAACTCCTCACGCACGCAGCCGTGTTCGTATGTCCCTCGGTGTACGAACCGCTCGGCATCGTCAATCTGGAGGCGATGGCCTGCGGCACTCCCGTCGTGGCCTCCCGGGTCGGCGGCATTCCGGAGGTCGTCGAGGACGGGGTGACCGGGACACTCGTGGAGGTGGACGACGAGTTCGAGGCGGGCCTCGCACGGGCGCTGGACGCGGTTCTCGGTGACCCGGCGGCCGGCCGCCGGATGGGCGAGGCCGGGCGGGCGCGCGCGGTGGGGGAGTTCGGCTGGGACGCGGTGGCCCGGCGGACGGTCGGGCTGTACGAGGAGATCGTCAAACAGGCTTAGTTCCCCCGGCCGGGGGCAACCATGGTTCAACCAGGGTGAGGGGAGCGGCCATGCGTCGTGGTGGGCCATCGGTGCTCGGAATCGTGCTGGCGGGTGGTGAGGGCAAACGCCTGATGCCTCTCACGGCTGACCGCGCCAAACCAGCGGTCACCTTCGGCGGCACGTACCGGCTCGTCGACTTCGTGCTGTCCAACCTGGTCAACGCGGACGTCCTGCGCATCTGTGTACTGACGCAGTACAAGTCGCACTCGCTGGACCGGCACATCACCACCACCTGGCGGATGTCCAGCCTGCTCGGCAACTACGTCACGCCGGTCCCGGCCCAGCAACGGCTCGGCCCGCGCTGGTACCTCGGCAGCGCCGACGCCATCCTCCAGTCGCTGAACCTCGTCTACGACGAGCGGCCCGAGTACGTGGCCGTGTTCGGCGCCGACCACGTGTACCGCATGGACCCGCGCCAGATGCTCAGCCAGCACATCGACAGCGGCGCGGGCGTGACCGTGGCCGGGATCCGGGTCCCGCGCGGCGAGTCCTCCGCCTTCGGGGTGATCACCCCGGGCTCGGACGGGCTGACGGTCGAACGCTTCCTGGAGAAGCCGGCCGACCCGCCGGGGCTCGCCGACGACCCGGAGAGCGTGTTCGCGTCGATGGGCAACTACATCTTCACCACCAAGGCGCTCATAGAGGCGCTCCAGCGGGACGCCGAGGACGAGAGCTCCGTCCACGACATGGGCGGCTCGATCCTGCCCGCGCTCACCCAGCGCGGCGAGGCCCAGCTGTACGACTTCCACGACAACCACGTGCCCGGCGAGACCACCCGGGACCAGGGCTACTGGCGGGACGTCGGCACGCTCGACGCGTACTACGACGCCCATATGGACCTGATCGCCGAGCGCCCCGCCTTCAACCTGTACAACCGCAGCTGGCCCATCTACACCCACTCGGGCCAGCTGTCCCCCGCGCGTTTCAACGCGGGCGGCATCGCCGGTGAGTCGATCATCAGTTCGGGGTGTCTGATCCGCGGACAGGTCACCCGCTCGGTGCTGTCGCCGGGTGTGGTGGTCGACCCGGGAGCGGTCGTGCAGGGCTCGATCCTGCACGACAACGTGCACATCGGACGGGGTGCGGTCGTGCGCGGGGCGGTGCTCGACAAGAACGTGGAGGTCCCTCCGGGTGCGACCATCGGCGTGAACCCGGAGCGGGACGCGGAGCTGTACACGGTGTCGAAGGGCGGCGTGATTGCCCTGGGTAAGGGCCAGCAGGTGTCCTGAACTTAATGCGCTGTTAACTGTGTGTAGCTTGATCGTACTTGACCGTAATCGCTCGGGCGCGCTTGACTGATGGCCTCCACTCTGAGCCGACGCGAGGCAAGCCCTTGACTGCTGATGATCTGCTGGCCCCCCTCGACCTGGCGTTCTGGAACCTCGAGTCGGCCGAGCACCCCATGCACCTGGGAGCGCTCGGCGTCTTCACGGCGCAGTCGCCCACCGCGGGCGCCCACGCCGCCGACCTGCTCGCGGCCCGTGCCGCCGCCGTTCCCGGACTGCGCATGCGGATCCGGGACCTGTGGCGGCCGTTCGACCGCTCGGAACCGTTCGACCTGCGCCGGTCGCTCGCCTTCGGCGGCGCGACCCGGGAGGCGGACCCCGACTTCGATCCCCTGCACCACGTCACGCTGCACGCGCCCACCGCCGACTTCCAGGCCGAGGCCGGGCGGCTCATGGAGCGTCCCCTGGAGCGCGGCCGCCCGCCCTGGGAGGCCCACGTCCTGCCCGACGAGGGCGGCGGTCGCTTCGCCGTGCTCTTCAAGTTCCACCACGCGCTCGCCGACGGACTGCGCGCCCTGGCCCTGGCCGCGGCCGTCCTGGACCCCATGGATCTGCCCGCCCCCCGCCCCCGCCCCGCCGCACCGGCCCGCGGGATCCTCCCCGACGTGCGCAGACTGCCCGGCCTGCTGCGCGGAGCCGTCTCCGACGTGGGCCGCGCCCTCGACATCGGCGCCTCCGTCGCCGTGCACACCCTGGGCATGCGCCCCACCCCCGCCCTCACCGCCGTGTCCACCGGCACCCGCCGCACCGCCGGCGTCGTCATCGACCTCGACGACGTGCACCGGGTCCGCAAGGTCGCCGGCGGCACCGTCAACGACGTGCTGATCGCGGTCGTCGCCGGAGCGCTGCGCCGCTGGCTCGACGAACGCGGCGACGGCAGCGAGGGCGTCGTGCCGCGCGCGCTCATCCCCGTCTCCAAGCGCCGCCCGCGCACCGCCCACCCCCAGGGCAACCGGCTCTCCGGATACCTGATGCGGCTTCCCGTCGACGACCCGGACCCGCTGCGCCGCCTCGCCACGGTCCGCGCCGCCATGGACCGCAACAAGGACGCGGGCCCCGGCCGGGGCGCCGGCGCCGTCGCCCTGCTCGCCGACCACGTCCCGGCCCTCGGCCACCGCCTCGGCGGCCCGCTGGTCGGCCACGCGGCCCGGCTCTGGTTCGACATCCTCGTCACCAGCGTGCCCCTGCCCGGCTTCGGCCTGAAGCTCGGCGGGAACCCGGTGACCGAGGTCTTCCCGTACGCCCCGCTCGCCCGCGGCCAGGCCCTCGCGGTCGCCGTCTCCACCTACCGCGGCCGGATCCACTACGGGCTCGTCGCCGACGCCGAGGCGGTCCCCGACCTCGACCGGTTCGCCCGCGCCCTGACCACCGAGGTGGAGACGCTCATCACGGCCTGCGGCTCTTGACGGGAACGGGTTTGGAGGAGCGGCCCGGCGCTCCGTAAAATTCCTCCTTCGAGGGCGGACTCGGTCGGAGCGCCGCACGGGTGATCAGGGAAGCGGCAGCGCGATGACGGTGACAGAGGACGGCTCGACGGCGGTCACGGAGGAGGTCGTGGACGAGGTCGTGTACGGGCCCGGCATCGACCCGGAGCGGCTCGCCGTCTGCCTCGCCGTGCTGGACGAGCTCGACAAGCTGGACGTCGACCACCCCGACGCGATCGCCGTGCGCCGGGCCACCGCCGGCGTCTACCGCACCGTGAAGCAGCGCCGCCGCCAGGACCGCCGGGCCGCCAAGACCGCCCACGACAAGGCGGTCACCGAGGCCACCGCGACCGGCTCCGCCCAGCGCATCGACGACGAGACCGAGGGCATCCTGCCGTCCTCGGTCACCGAGGAGGGCCGGATCGCCGGGATACTCCAGCGCCCGCGCTCCTGCTACACCTGCAAGACCCGGTACGTCGAGGTCGACTACTTCTACCACCAGCTCTGTCCCGAGTGCGCCCGTCTGAACCGCGACAAGCGCGACGTGCGCGCCGACCTCACCGGCAAGCGCGCCCTGCTCACCGGCGGCCGCGCCAAGATCGGCATGTACATCGCGCTGCGGCTGCTGCGGGACGGCGCGCACACGACGATCACGACCCGCTTCCCCAAGGACGCCATCCGCCGCTTCAAGGCCATGGACGACTCGGGGGACTGGATGCACCGTCTGGAGGTCGTCGGCATCGACCTGCGCGACCCGGCGCAGGCCGTGGCCCTCGCCGACCAGGTCGCCGAGGCGGGCCCCCTCGACATCCTCGTCAACAACGCGACGCAGACCGTCCGGCGGCTGCCCTCCGCGTACGCCGCCCTGGTCGACGGCGAGAGCGCGCCGCTGCCGGCCGGCGAGCTGCCCGCCCACCATGTCATCGGCGCCTTCGGCTCCGGCGCGGTCGACGGGCTGGCCGCACTGCCCGCCGGAATCTCCGGCATCGACGCTCAGCAGGTCGCCGACCTCGCGCTGGTCGCGGGCAACGCCAGCATCGCCCGGCACCTCGACGGCACCGCCATCGACGCGGGCGGTCTGGTCCCCGACGTCGTCGACACCAACACCTGGGTGCAGACCATCGAGCAGATCTCCCCGGTGGAACTCCTCGAGACCCAGCTGTGCAACTACACGGCGCCGTTCATCCTGATCAGCAAGCTCCGCCCGGCCATGGCCGACGCAGCCAGGAAGGCGGCCAGCGGCCGCGCGTACGTCGTCAACGTCTCGGCGATGGAGGGCGTCTTCGGCCGTGGCTACAAGGGCGCGGGACACCCGAACACCAACGCCGCCAAGGCCGCGATGAACATGGTGACGCGGACCAGCGGCCAGGAGATGTTCCAGGCCGACGGCATCCTCATGACCTCGGTCGACACCGGCTGGATCACCGACGAGCGCCCGCACTACGACAAGCTGCGTCTCGCCGAGGAGGGCTTCCACGCCCCGCTCGACCTGGTCGACGGCGCGGCCCGCGTCTACGACCCGATCGTGCGCGGCGAGCAGGGTGAGGATCTGTACGGGGTGTTCCTGAAGGACTACGCCCCCGGCAAGTGGTAGGGCCGTTCTGTGACGCCGGGGGTGGGGCGGGCTGTGCGGGCCGGCCGCGCCCCCTGGCCCCTCAGGTGGGGATGTGTGCCCGGCGCACCTTCGTGCCGCCGTCCACCAGCAGGTCCGCCCCGGTGATCCACTTCGCCTCGTCGGAGCACAGCCAGACCGCCGCTCGTGCCACGTCCTCCGGTTCCCCGATCCGGCCCAGCGGCAAGGCCGCCGCCATCTCCTTCTCGCCCGGCTCCCATACGAACCGTGCCATCTCGGTGCGTACCAGGCCGGGGGAGACGGAGTTCACCCGCACTCCCGGGCCCAGTTCGCCCGCGAGCTGCTGGGTGAGGTGGAGGAGGGCCGCCTTGCTGGTGCCGTAGGCGCCGACGCCGGGGCCGACGTGTCCCGCGCCCTCCGTGCAGATGTTGACGACCACGCCGCCGTGCTCGCGCATCCAGCCCCGCCACGCGCACTGCACCAGCCGCAGCGGCGCCTCCACGTTCACCGTGAAAGCCTCCCGCCAGGCGCCGGGATCGGCGTCCATGAGCGGTCCGTAGGGCTGGTTGGTCGCCGCGTTGTTGACCAGCACGTCCAGCCGGCCGAAGGTGTCCAGGCACAGCTCGGTCAGCTTGCGGGGGTGCCCGGGGTCCCCGACGTCACCGGCCAGTCCGACGCCGTCCAGTTCCCCGGCCGCGCGGCGCACCCCGTCCGGATCCCGCGCGCTGACGCACACCCGCGCCCCGGCGTCGGCGAGCGCCCGTGCCACCGCCCAGCCGATCCCGCGCGTGGCCCCCGTGACGACGGCGGCCCTGCCCCGCAACCCGTACGACGACGTCATCGGCGTACCGTCTCATGACGGCCCGTCAGTCGACAGCCCCGAGACGCGAGTTCCGTGCCGCCACCAGTTCCAGCACGGTGCGCCAGTCCTCCAGGACGCCCGCGTCGAACCCGGGCGCCCGGCTGTCCTCGTCGGCCTGGCGCAGGCTGAGCAGATCGTCGTCGGCGGTGGGCCCGTGCCAGGGGTGCAGGTGGACGAGACGGGAGACCCGGGGGCCGAGCAGGGGGCGTACGGCCCGGGCGGCCCGTTGCGGCCGGCCGCCGGCGTCGGTGGGGCACAGGAGGTGACCGATGGGGTGGACGAGCCCGGTGAGCTGGAGCTCCTTGTCGGCGGGGCGACCGCGGCGCAGCAGTGCCGCCGTCCGGAGCGCGTGATCGTGCAGGTCGACGCCGGGCGCGCCGCGGTCCGGGGTGTCCCGCACGCCCTGGCAGGCGTACAGCAGGTCCATCAGCTCCTCGACGCTGCGCAGCTCCATGCGTCAGTCCTTCCGCGAGACCGCCCTTGCCGGTCGCCAGCAGACCATGGCCTGCTTGCGACCGGACGAACGGCGCCTGAACTGCGTGACGAACGCGCGGGCGAACGCGCGGCCTCCCTGGGCCGCCACGCCCAGCAATATCGCCCGGACGGGTGAATCCAGAAGGTGCATCAGGGTGGAAAAAGGTTCAATTCACCTGCGGTGACATACGGGTGACTTGCCATGGTTACCCCAAATTTTCAGCCCTATCGAGCGGCCACCCGCTCATTTGGTTAATGTGTAGCGGACGGACAGCAGTACGGAGTGCCACCCACACCCACGGTCCGTCATGGGACAGGCCGCTTCACAACGGCTCGCCCTCCAAGAAGTTGCCGGCGCCACCGCGTCCTCGACCGACTTGAGCCAGGCCCGAGGGAGCGTCAGGCGCCGGACCGCAGACTGGCCGGCACGCCCCGAGGGTGACCCGACACATAAGGAGTGCGCGGTGACACCGGAGAAGACGAATCGCGAGCAACGTCCCAAGGAACGTCCGGAGCGGGCCGGCCGTCGGCCCGGCGAGATCGGCAGCCTCGACGTGTGGGCCCGCTCCGCCCCCATCCGCCTGGCGGGCTACGAGGAGGACCTCGCCGAGCCCCACATCCTGCCCAGCGTGGACTGACCGCTCGCGGTCGCCCGGCCTGGGTGTGCGCCAGGCACGCCCACGCCGGGTCCGCTCTCTCCGCTCAGTCGAGCGGAGCCGTCCGTCGCCACGGACGCAGGCTCTCCAACTGCTCGGCCAGCCGCAGCAGTTCGCCCTCCCGCCCGGGCAGGCTCACCAGCTGCACCGCGGTGGGAGCACCGGACGGCAGTGTGCCGAAGGGGAGCGCCATGGCCGGCCAGCCGGTCAGGTTCCACGGCGGCGTCAGCGGCGAGTAGTTCGTGTTCACCAGGACATTGCGCAGCCAGCCCCGCTCGTGCCACGGCGCCGACTTCGGTGAGCGTCGCGCCAGCGCCGGGGTGAGCAGCACGTCGTACTCCGCGAAGAACGGCTCGAGACGTCGGCGCAGTGCCTCCCGTGCCGAGCCGCCCCGCACCCCGGACAGGAAGCGCCGGCCGACGGCCGCGTGCACCCGGGTGCGCCGGGTCAGCAGCCGCGGGTCGAGGCTCGCGGCGTCCACCGCCGTGCCCGCCGTCCAGTGCGCGAGCGAGGTGACGCCCAGCGACAGCGGATACGGCGGCTCGGCCCGTTCCGCATGATGTCCCGCCCGGACCAGCACCCCGGCCGCGTCCCGCGCGGCGCCCGTGTACGGCTTGCTCACCGTGACCCCGGCCAGCGGGCTGCGCACGGAGACGGCGATCTTCAGCGCACCGGGTTCCCCGGCCGCCACGGCGTCGGTGTCCGCGAGGACCGACAGCATCAGCCGCGCGTCCTCGACCGTCGTCGCCAGCGGACCGTTCTCCGACATCCCGAACCAGTCGCCCTCGCCGATCCCGGCCGGCACCACCCCGTGGCCCGGCTTGATGGTCACCAGGCCGCAGTTGGCCGCCGGGATGCGCAGCGAACCCATGCCGTCGTTGCCGAGCGCGATCGGTACCAGGCCCGCGGCGACCGCGGCCGCGCTGCCGCCCGACGAGCCGCCCGCCGTGCGTGAGGTGTCCCAGGGGTTGCGGGCGGTGCCGTGCACGCCCTCCGTGGTGCCGAAGACGCACAGCTCCGGCACGTTGGTCAGGCCGACGACCACCGCGCCGGCCGCCCGCAGCCGGGCCACCGTCACATGGTCGGCGTCGGCCGGCGTGTCCGGCGTCGCGGCCGAGCCGACCCGGGTCGACTCGCCCCGCACCCCGAGGTTGTCCTTGACCGCCACCGGCACCCCGGCCAGCGGCAGTCCGGTCAGGTCGCCCCGGGCGGCCAGCTCGTCGGCCTCGGCCAGGGCGGCTCGGGCCCGCACCGTGCGGAACGCTCCGATCCGGCCGTCCAGCCGCTCGATCCGCGCGAGATGCTCGGCCACCACCTCACGGGGCGTGACCTCCTTCGCGCGGACGGCGGCGGCGATCTCGACGGCGGTCCGGCCGACCCAGCTGGTCACAGGCAGCTCCCTCGGTGTGCGTGCACTACTGGCGAGTACGTAGGAGAACTCTGCCCCGCCGGGACTCCCGCGTCGAGAGGCGGCCGGGACTCAGGGACCCACCTGCCCCCTGAGCCACTCCTCCACCTCGCCCACGTGGGCGGCCGCCGCCGCCCGGGCGGCCTCCGGGTCACGGGCGGCCAGCGCGCGGTGGATCGCGGCGTGTTCGCGGCGGGTCCGGGCGAAGGCGCCCTCCTCCCGGTAGCCGCGCCAGACGCGGGCCCGGAAGGTGCGTGAGGACAGGCCCTCCAGGATCGCCGCCATCGTCTCGTTGCCGGCGGCCGCCGCGATCGCCCGGTGGAACTCCAGGTCGTGCGCGAGGATCTCCTCGGGGTCGTCCGTCGCGTTCATCGCCGCCAGGTGCCCCTCCACCACGGCCAGCTGTTCCGGGGTGATGCGGGCCGCGGCCAGTGCGGTGGCCGTGGACTCCAGGATCCGGCGTACCTGGAGCAGTTCGACCAGACGCGGGCCCCGTGACAGATCGGCCACCACCCCGAACGTCTCCAGCAGGTCCCCCGCCTCCAGCGCGGTGACGTAGATCCCGGAACCGTGCCGGGCCTCCAGCACCCCCAGCACCGTGAGCGCCCGGATCGCCTCGCGCATCGAGCTGCGGGAGATGCCCAGCTCCACCGCCAGATCGCGCTCGGTCGGCAGCCGCTGGCCGGGCTCCAGCGACCCGTCGGTGATCATCGCCTTGATCCGCTCGATGGCGCGCTGCGTCACCGTGCCCTTCGGGACGCCGGTCCCGCTGCGCGGAGTGTCTTCCACGTGGCCTCTCCTGTCGCCGATGCGCCGCGATCCCGAGCGATGTGGTCGGACCACTTGGGCATGCAACTCGCCAAAAAGCTACCCGGGGGGTGTCGGTGAGCGGAAGTGGTCTGATAAATATGCGGCACAACCCGCCGGCGACTTCCGGGCCGCCGACCTCGTGATCCGGAAGGAGAAGGCGGCGTGAGCGACTTCGAAGGGCTGACGGCCCTGGTGACGGGGGGCGGCTCCGGCATCGGCCGGGCGACCGCGGAGCTCCTGGCCGAGCGCGGCGCCCGGGTCGCCGTCCTCGACCTGGACCCGTCGGGAGTGCGGAAGCCCCTGCTCGGATATCCCGCCGACGTCACCGACGACGCCTCCGTGCGCGCGGCGGTCGCGGCCGCCGTCACCGACCTCGGGGGGCTGGACATCCTGGTCAACAACGCGGGTGTCGGCGCCCAGGGCACCGTCGAGGACAACGACGACGCCGAATGGCACCGGGTCCTCGACGTCAACGTCCTCGGCATGGTCCGCGCGGCCCGCGCCGTCCTGCCCCACCTGAGGCGTTCCTCGCATGCGGCGATCGTCAACACCTGCTCCATCGCCGCCACCGCCGGTCTGCCGCAGCGCGCCCTCTACAGCGCGACCAAGGGCGCGGTGTACTCGCTGACCCTCGCCATGGCCGCCGACCACGTACGCGAGGGCATCCGCGTCAACTGCGTCAACCCCGGCACCGCGGACACCCCGTGGGTCGGGCGGCTGCTCGACGCGGCCGACGACCCGGCCGCCGAGCGCGCCGCCCTGGAGGCCCGCCAGCCCAGCGGCCGGCTGGTCGGCGCCGACGAGGTCGCGGGCGCCATCGCCTATCTGGCGAGCCCCCTGTCCGGCGCGACCACCGGCACCTCCCTCGCCGTCGACGGCGGGATGCAGGGCCTGCGGCTGCGGCCGGTGGGCCGGTGAACACGCTCGGGCGCAGCGGCGTCCCGGTCAGTCCGCTCGCCTTCGGCGCCGCCGTCATCGGCAACCTCTTCACCGAGGTCGGCGAGGAGCAGGCGCACGAGGCGGTGGCCGCCGCCTGGCAGCAGGGCATCCGCTACTTCGACACGGCGCCGCACTACGGTCTCGGCCTGTCCGAACGCCGCCTCGGCGCGGCCCTGCGCGAGCACCCGCGCTCGCGGTACACGGTCTCGACCAAGGTGGGCCGCCGGCTGGAGGCCACGGACGGGGGCGGCGACGACCTGGCCGACGGCTTCGCGGTCCCCGCCACGCACCGTCGCGTATGGGACTTCAGCGCCGACGGCGTACGACGCACCCTGGAGGCCAGCCTGCAACGGCTCGGCCTCGACCGCGTGGACGTCGTCTACCTGCACGACCCCGACGACCACGCCGAACAGGCCTTCCGGGAGGGCTATCCGGCGCTGGAGAAGCTGCGCGCGGAGGGCGTCGTCGGGGCGATCGGCGCCGGCATGAACCAGGCGGAGATGCTCACGCGCTTCGTCCGGGACACGGACGTCGACGTGGTGCTGTGCGCGGGCCGGTACACGCTGCTCGACCAGCGGGCCGGCGTCGAGCTGCTGCCCGCCGCCGTCGAGCGCGGCGTGTCGGTGGTCGTCGGTGGCGCCTTCAACTCCGGTCTGCTGGCCGACCCCCGGCCCGGCGCCACCTTCGACTACGCCCAGGCGCCGGCCGGGCTGCTGGACCGGGCCCTGCGGATGAAGGAGACCGCCGACCGGCACGGCATCACCCTGCGCGCCGCCGCCCTGGCGTTCTGCGCCGCCCACCCGGCCGTGGCGAGCGTCCTGGTGGGTACCCGCTCGGCGGCCGAAGTGCGGGACTGCGCCGAACAGTTCACGACCCAGGTCCCCGCCGCCTTCTGGCAGGAGCTGCGGGACACGCGTCTGCTTCCTTCCGAGGAGCCGTCATGAGGGTCGCCCTGCACACCAGGGTCCGTGCGGACCGCGTCGCCGCGTACGAGGCCGCGCACCGGGAGGTGCCGAAGGAACTGACGGACGCCATCCGCGGCGCCGGCGCCACCTCCTGGACGATCTGGCGCAGCGGTACCGATCTGTTCCATGTCCTGGAGTGCGAGGACTACCCGCGCCTCCTCGCCGAGCTGGAGAAGCTTCCCGTCAACGTGGTGTGGCAGGCACGGATGGCCGAGCTGCTCGACGTGGTGCACGACTACTCCGACGAGGGCGCGGGCGCCGGCCTGCCCGTCGTCTGGGAGCTGCCGTGACCGTCGACGCGCACCACCACGTCTGGGACCTGTCGGTGCGGGACCAGGACTGGATCGCCGAAGGCGGCCCGCTCCGGCGGGACTTCACCGTCGACGACCTGGCGCCGGAGGCGCGCGCGGCCGGAGTGGACCGTACGGTCCTCGTCCAGACGGTCACCGTAGCCGAGGAAACCCCCGAGTTCCTCGCCCTCGCGGCCGCGAACGACCTGATCTCGGGTGTCGTCGGCTGGACCGACCTCACCCGCGCGGACGTCGCCGACGAACTGGCCCGGCTGCGGGAACTACCCGGCGGCCGGTACCTCAAGGGCATCCGCCACCAGGTCCAGGGCGAGCCGGACCCGCGGTGGCTGCTGCGGGCGGACGTACAGCGCGGGCTCACCGCCCTCGCCGCCGCCGGTCTCGTCCACGACCTGGTGGTGCTGCCCCACCAGCTCCCGGCCTGTGTCGAGGCGGCCGCCTCCCTGCCCGGACTCACCTTCGTCCTCGACCATCTGGGCAAGCCGCCGATCGCCTCCGGCGCGCTGGAGCCCTGGGCGTCCGACGTCCGGGCCCTCGCGGCGCTGCCCAACACGGTCTGCAAGCTCTCCGGCATGGTCACCGAGGCCGACCCCGGGTCCTGGACCGTCGAGGACCTGCGCCCGTACGCGGACACGGTGCTCGAAGCCTTCGGGCCCGCCCGGCTGATGTTCGGCTCGGACTGGCCGGTGTGCACGCCCACCGCTTCCTACGGTGAAGTCGTGGACATCGCACGGCGGTTGATCGACCCGGGCGCGCACACCGAGATCTTCGAGACCACCGCCGTCCGGGTCTACGGCCTCTGAGCCGACCCCGCCAGCCGCGTCGGCGGCAGATACTCCCGCACGTGACTCCGATGCCAGTACGCGCCCGTCTCCCGCAGCTCGCGCCATGTGGTGCAGCGGTAGCGGAAGAGGCGGGCGCGGATGTGGCGCGGGGGCTCGTCCGGCGGGAACGGGGAGCGGCGCAGCAGCCTCAGCGTGTCGCGGTCGTTCTCCAGCAGCCGTTCCACGAAGGCGGTGAACCACGCCCCGGCATAGGCGGGGGAGAGCGCCGCGAACCACATCATCCAGTCCAGCCGCAGATGGTACGGCGCGAACTGACGTGGCCAGTGCCGGGGATCGCCGGGCTTGCCCTTGAACTCGTACTCCCGCCAGTCGGAGTCCTCGCGCGGCACGTCGTCGAGCGTGCCCTCGATCACCACCTCGTAGCGGATCCGGCTCACGCTGCCGAACGCGCCGTAGGTGTTGACCAGGTGCAGCGGATCGAAGGAGCGGTTCATCACCTGACGGCGGGAGAGCATGTTGACCACCGGGCGGTAGCTGAGGAACAGCAGCAGCGCGGCCACGGCGAGGACCACGATCTCGTACCAGAGCGGGCTGGCGGGGGCCGACCGGTGGCCGGTGGGCAGTTCGACCGCGGACACGGCCAGGACGACGGTGATCCAGTTCAGCCAGGCGAAGTTGCCCGACAGCACCAGCCACAGCTGGGTCAGGATCATCAGGCACCCGGCCGCCGTCGCGATCGGCTGCGGGGCGAACAGCAGGAACGGCACGACGAGCTGGGTGAAGTGGTTGGCCGCCGCCTCCACGCGGTGCAGCGGTCGGGGCAGATGGTGGAAGAACCAGCTCAGCGGGCCGGGCATCGGCTGGGTCTCGTGGTGGTGGTAGAGGCACGTCAGCTTCCGCCAGCAGGCGTCGCCCCGCATCTTGATCAGGCCCGCGCCGAACTCGACCCGGAACAGGATCCAGCGCATCAGGAAGAGCACGACGACCGGCGGGGCCACCTCGTCGTTGCCGAGGAACACGGCGAGGAAGCCGGTCTCCAGCAGCAGGGACTCCCAGCCGAACCCGTACCAGGTCTGGCCCACGTTGACGATCGAGAGGTACAGCGCCCACGGCACCAGCCACAGTGACATCGCCGCCCAGAGGGGCAGCGATGCGTCCAGACCGGCGAGCAGGGCCGCCGAGACCGCGCAGCCCGTCCAGGCGCAGCCCGCGAACAGGCGGTCGGAGTAGCGCCAGTGGAACAGGCTCGGCGCCCGCCGGAAGGGCACCCTCTCGACGAAGCGGGGCACCGGCAGCATCCCCCGTTCGCCGAGCAGTGCCCGGAACTGGAGGGCGGCCGTCAGGAACGCGACCAGGTAGACAGCGGCCAGGGCCCGCTGGAAGACCAGGCGGCTCAGCCAGTACTCGGGTGCGGTGAACCAGTCCACGGCCGTGCGCTCCTTCTCTGCGGTCGGACCATGTCACTGTGCGTGGTCGCGCCCTCCGGTTGCGTGACCCTGGCGGGTGAAGCAGACAATAGTGGGCGAATCACCTCCTGGTGAGGGATCGGGACGATGCACGAGACGATGCGGGAGAACGTGGTGCGACTACCCACTGCCACCCTCCTCACCGCCTGCGCGCTCTCGGCGGCGCTCATCGTCGCCGGACGCGGTGGTGCGGGGGAGAAGATCACGATGCCGGGCGCGGACAGCGTCGTCCCGGCGGCCGAGGGACGCGTCGTCTCCGGCGACCCCTTCGCCGGCCTCTTCGCCGACCCCTCGGCGGCCGACCAGGGCTCCGGTCCGTCCCTCGCCGACGCGGGCGCCGACCCCGGCGCGGCACCCGGCTCCGGTCCCGACGAGGACCCCGGCTCCGGCGAAGACCTCGGCTCCGACCTCGACCGCGGTGTCGACCCCGGTGAGATCGGTCCCGAGACCGTCCCGGAAGTCCCCGATCTGCCCGACGGCGGCGGGCTGATCCCCGACGGGCCCGACGAGTCCGGCGCGCAGGAGCAGTCCGGCAGCATCTTCGGCAGCCCCCTCGACGTGGTCATGGGCTGACCGTGGTCCCGGCGGGTCCCGGTTCCCCGGTCGAAGAATCGGACAAACCCTGGCAAGGTGGCCCCATGGTTGAACGGGGAGCGAGCGCCCTGTCCCTCCCGGACTACTGGCCCGCCCACCCGGATCCGATCCTGGCGCTCAACCGCATGGGCAGTTTCGACTGGGACCTGGACTCGGGGCAGTTCCACATGGACGCCCGCGCCCACGAGATCTTCGACCTGCGCCCCGACGAGTACGACGGCGATCCCGCCACCCTCGCCGTCCGGGTCCCGTCGGCCGAGGGCATCCGCCTGGACGAACTGGTCGCCCAGGCCATCAAGGACGGCAGCGAGAACTACGGCGCCTACTTCCGTATGCGGTTGCGTGACGGCACCCTGCGCTGGACCCACACCCAGGGCTACATCCGGCGCGACGGCACCGGCCGGCCGCGTCGCATCGTGGGCATCGTGCGGGACGCGACCGACGAGCTCAGCGACCTCGCCGCCCGCCGGGACGAGGCCGCCCTCGACGACGCGCGCCGCGAGCAGACCAACGTCGTCCAGCTCACCACGGCGGCCCTGGCGCACGCCCGCACCGTGCACGACGTGATCGACGTCCTCAAGGACACCCACGGCCTCACCCACCTGGGTGCGACCAGCCTCGTCATGGGACTGGTCGAGGCCGGCCGGATCCGGCTGATCGCGGAGGGGCCGGAGGGCAGCTTCGTGCCCGGCACGCTGGTCACCCGCCTCGACGAGCCCTATCCGATGAGCGAGGTGGTGCGCACCCTCACCCCGCGCTTCATCGAGTCGCCGGAGGAGTTCGCGGACGGCTACCCCGTGCTGTGGCCGCACCTCACCGACCTGAAGATCACCTCGGCGGCCTATCTGCCGCTCATCGTGCAGGCCCGCCCGATCGGCGCGATGGGCCTGCTCTACAGCGACCGCCGGGGCTTCACGCAGGAGGACCGCAACATACTCGTCGCCCTCGGCAGCAGCATCGCGCAGAGCCTTCAGCGCGCGATGTTCTACGAACAGGAGAAGGACATCGCGCAGGGCCTCCAGCAGGCCATGCTGCCGCGCACCATCCCCAGCGTGCCGGGCGCCGACGTCGCCGTCCGCTACCGCGCCGCCACCATCGGCGGCTCCCTGGGCCGGGACATCGGCGGCGACTGGTACGACCTGATCCCGTTGCCCGGCGGCCGGGTCGGCGCCGTCATCGGCGACGTCCAGGGCCACGACACGCACGCCGCCGCCGTCATGGGCCAGCTGCGCATCGTCCTGAAGGCCTACGCGGCAGAGGGCCACACCCCGGCCACCGTGATGGCCCGTGCCTCGGTCTTCCTGCACGAGCTCGACACCGACCGCTTCGCCACCTGTCTGTACGCGGAGGCCGACCTCTCCACCGGGGTCGTCCAGGTGGTCCGTGCCGGGCACATCGACCCCCTGCTGCGCGGCCTCGACGGGACCTGCCGGCGCGTCCCGGTGCCCGGCGGGCTGCCGCTCGGTCTGTCCGCCGAGTTCGGCAGCCTCGAGTACCCGGTCGGCACCGTGGAGCTCGACCCCGGCCACACCCTGCTGCTGTGCACCGACGGGCTGGTCGAGCAGCCCGGCACGGACCTCGACGACGGCATGCGGGCCCTCACCGCGCTGATCACCGCGGGCCCCGCTGACGTCCGGAAACTGGCCGACCAGCTCATCGAGGTCGCCGAGGAACGCGGCGGGGACGACGACGTGGCCCTGCTCCTGCTGCGCCGGCGCGGTCCCGACGGCCACCAGGCCGGGAGCCGGCTCCAGCAGCATGTGGCCTCCGGTGACCCGGAGGCCCTGAGCGAGGCCCGGCACATGATCCGCGCGGCCGTCCGCACCTGGGGCGCCCGGGACCGCTCCGACGAGATCGAACTGGTCGCCGACGAACTGATCACCAACGCGCTCATGCACACCGAGGGCGCCGCGATCGTCACCCTGCGGGTGCTCACCGGCACCGACCCCCTGCTGCGCGTCGAGGTGGAGGACTCCTCCAGCGCCCTCCCGCGCCGCCGTGAGGCGGGCGAGTCGGGGGTCTCCGGGCGGGGCCTGCTGCTGGTGGACCTGCTGACCGACGCATGGGGCGTGGAGGCGCGGGGCGGCGGCAAGTGCGTGTGGTGCGAGTTCGTGGTGGCTGAACGGACCTGAGCGCTCCGGTTCCGGATGGCACTCTGGACGTATGCCGGAACTCCCCGAGGTCGAAGCGCTCAAGGACTTCCTGACCGAACATCTCGTCGGCCACGAGATCGTCCGCGTGCTGCCCGTCGCGATCAGTGTGCTGAAGACGTACGACCCGCCCGTCACCGCCCTGGAGGGCCGTGAGGTCACCGCCGTGCACCGGCACGGCAAGTTCCTCGACCTGGCGACCGGTGACGGCCCGCACTTCGTCACGCACCTCGCCCGCGCGGGCTGGCTGCACTGGAAGGACAAGCTCCCGGACGGTCCGCCCCGCCCCGGCAAGGGCCCCCTGGCCCTGCGGGTCGCCCTGGAGACAGGGGCGGGTTTCGACCTGACGGAGGCCGGCACCCAGAAGCGGCTCGCGGTGTACGTCGTTCCCGATCCGCAGCAGGTCCCGGGCGTCGCCCGGCTCGGCCCCGACCCGCTCGCCGCCACCTTCGACGAGGCCCGCTTCGCCGCGCTCCTCGCCGGTGAGCGACGCCGGTTGAAGGGCGCCCTGCGCGACCAGAGCCTGATCGCTGGCATCGGCAACGCCTACAGCGACGAGATCCTGCACGTGGCGAGGATGTCCCCGTTCAAGCTGGCGGCCACCCTGACGCCGGAGGAGACCCACACCCTCTACGAGGCCCTGCGCGGCACGCTCGCGGAGGCGGTGGAGCGCTCACGGGGTTTGGCGGCGGGCCGTCTGAAGGCCGAGAAGAAGAGCGGTCTGCGCGTCCACGGCCGCACCGGCGAACCCTGCCCGGTCTGCGGCGACACCATCCGAGAGGTGTCCTTCAGCGATTCCTCGCTCCAGTACTGCCCCACCTGCCAGACGGGCGGCAAACCGCTGGCGGACCGGAGGATGTCCCGGCTGCTGAAGTAGCCCCGGCCGGTCGGCCGGACGGTACCGGCCCGAACCCGTCCCGTCCTGTCCCGCCGAGACCCGCGTCGACACCGAAGTGACCTGAACTCACTCCGTGTCGGCGTCAGTGGGCCTCGAGCGTCACCAGGTGCTCCCCGGCCGACGTGCGCAGCTCGTAGCGGGCGATCTCGTCGGGGTGCCAGGCCGCGGCGCCCTGCATGGTGTTGGGGCGGGCGTCGTGCTTGGGGACGTTCCAGCTGGTGACCGTCTGCTCGGAGCCGTCGAGGCCGACGGCGATCAGCCGGCAGGAGCGGGGGCCCGCCCCGTCCTTGACCTCGAGCTCCACATGGCTGCCCCACGCCTCGTTCTCGGTGGTGACCTGCGCCCACACCCCGGACTTCTCGTCCGTCGCGGCGACCCGTACGGCGCTCTCGCCCTCGCCGCTCGCGCTGCCCGCCATCATCGCGATCACGGGGCCGGCCAGGGCGACCACCACCGAGGCGGCCACGGCGTACAGTACCCGCCGGCGCACGGCCCGGTGGCGGGTCGCCACCTCGGCGAGCAGCCGGTCCAGCAGCTGCGGGCCGGGTCCGGCGAAGGGGTGCACGGCGCGTGGGGTGGCGCGCCGGTAGAGCATCATCTGCCGTGCGGTGGGGCCGAACTCGGTGACCTGCGCCGCACACTGAGGACACTCCATGAGGTGGTCCTCGAAGCGGAAGGCTTCCGCTTCGTCCAGCACGCCGAGCGCGTACGCGCCGACGTCGCGATGCCTTTCCAGGGACCTCATGCCGAAACCTCGTGCCTTTGAGTGCCAGTGGGGTTACTCCTTGCTCCCACCGGTACGCACCCGGCCGCCGAATCACTCAAGCCACGTACCGAATCGTGACCCAGATGTTCGGAGCGGTCCGGCCCGCGGATTGGTGTGAATCTAAAAAAGATGAATCGCCAGGTGGCCGAGGGGCAGTCCGAGCTGCCAGGCGGGTGTCCAGACCTTGGGTCCCTCGTCCTCGCCGACCACCGGCGCACCGCCGGGAACCGCGTTGAGATCGGGAGCGAGCAGCTCCGTCTCCTCCAGCCAGCGCCAGGCGGCGGCCGCCAGGTCGAGGTCGGGAGCCGGTCCGTCCGACTTCGCTGCCTCGGCCTTCAGTTGAGACATACGTTCGTCGACCCAGTCCTGCCACGGCTGGTCGTACGCCGTGAGCGAAAGCCAGGTCTCCAGCTGAGTCACGACCCGGATGCCGGGCAGTTCGCCGTCGGTGTCGGACAGGAAGATGGTGAGCGCCAGGGCGTCGCGCCCGGCGCGGAACTCGAAGGACGTCGGCGGCATGAGATCGCCGGTCCGCAGCAGTTCGTCGGCGATGTACTCGGCATACAACCAGGCCATGGGGACGGTGAGTTCACCGCCGCCGGTGCCGTCCGTGCTCTGGTGACCTCTGTGCAGCATCCCTTCCTGCCTTCCTCCGGTGCTTGCGCTCGCCCGTTGCCGGGACGCTGGGGACCCGGTCACCGGGCTCCATCCGGAACACGGATAAGGACACCCGATTACTCAAAGGGGGTCCTCGGCAAGGCGCTTTACGGAGGCTTGACCCAGTCGTGGGTTTCAGTGCAGGTCGGCCGCGTATCCCGGAAGCACCCGGCGCAGGGCGCGCAGCGCGTAGTACGCGCGGGACTTCACGGTACCGGGCGGAATTCCGAGGGCTTCGGCGGCCTCCGCCACACTGGCCCCCTGGAAATACACCAGCACCAGGACTTCACGGTGCTCCGGAGTGAGTGTCTTCACAGCCTCGCGCACATCGAGGGCGGCGGCCGCCCGCTCGGCGTGGTCGGCGCAGACGGGTGACGCGTTCTCCAGCACCGCGTCCCCGACCTCCGCGGGTCGCGCCTGCCGGGCCCGCCGCGCGTCGATCGCGAGCCGCCGGCCGACGGTGAGCAGCCAGGGCCGTACGGAGTCGAAGGCGTCGGCGCGCAGGGCCTCGGGATGCTGCCAGGCGCGTACCAGGGTCTCCTGGACGAGGTCCTCGGCGCGCTGGCGGTCGCCGTCGCACAGCCTCAGCAGCAGCGCGAAGAGCGGCCTGCCGTGCTCGCGCTGGAGTGCGGCGAGCTCGTGCTCGGCGGTCGTCTTCCGGGTGGTGAGGGTGGTTCCGGCGGTCATGGGCGTATGGCACCGCAGTGCGCCGGTTCGGGACAGTGCACGCACAAGGATCTGCGGCGGACGGTCGATCGCGTCGACGAACGGTTCGACGAACGGTCCGGGCTACGCCGATCGCGGGCATCGGCCCTGGACGAAGGGAGTGCCGGGGCGGACCACCGCCCCTCATGGATTAGTACTGACACATGGGTAAATATGACAATTCATGGGAAGTGGGGTGAACCGGTGATCGCCCGCAGACACCAGGTGGCCCTGGCCCTGACGGCCCTCCTCGCCTCGGCCGCCGCCTGCCAGGCCCACGACCACCGGGCCGCCGAGCGGCCCGGCCGCCCGGCGCCGGCCCCCGCCCGCGGCTTCACGCTCGTCGCCTCCGGCGACATCCTCCCGCACACCACCGTCATCGACCGCGCCCGCTTCGACGCCGGGGGCACCGGCTACGACTTCCGCCCGATGCTCGCGGGCATCAAACCCGTCGTCTCCGGCGCCGATCTGGCGCTGTGTCACATGGAGACCGTGTACGGCGCGAACGGCGTCTACACCGGCTACCCGGACTTCAAGTCCCCGCCGGAGATCGCCGGGGCCCTGGCCGCCACCGGCTACGACGGCTGCTCCACCGCCTCCAACCACAGCCTCGACGACGGCGCCGCCGGCGTACAGCGCACCCTCGACGCGCTCGACGCCGCCGGCGTACGGCACGCGGGCACCGCCCGCACCGAGGCCGAGGGCAACTCGGTCACGCTGCTGCGCGCGGGCCCGGCGAAGGTCGCCCACCTCGCCTACACCTACGACACCAACGGTCACCCCGTCCCGCCGGGACAGCCCTGGACCGTCGGCCTCCTCGAAGAGAACCGGATCCTCGCCGACGCCAAGGCCGCCCGGAAGGCGGGTGCCGACGTGGTCGTCGTCTCCGTGCACTGGGGTACCGAATGGCAGGACGCACCGGACGACCGCCAGCTCACCCTCGCCCGCACCCTCACCGCCTCCCGCACGGGCGGCCGACCCGACATCGACCTGATCCTCGGGACGCACGCCCACGTCCCGCAGGCCTACGAGAAGGTCAACGGCACCTGGGTCGTCTACGGCATGGGCGACCAGATCGCGGGCGAGATGTTCAACCACCAGGGCGTCCAGGACGCACGCGGCAACCAGTCCACCGTCGCCCGCTTCAGCTTCGCCCCGCCCGCCCGGCCCGGCGGCCGCTGGGAGGTGCGCAAGGCCGAGTTCGTACCGCAGCTGTTCGACATCGACGCCGGCCGGGTGGTCGACCTCGACAAGGCCCTCGCCCAGGGCGCGGGCGTCGAAGGGGTACGCGACCGGATCAAGGCGGTCGTCCTCGGCCGGGGCGCGGCGAAGGACGGGCTGGTGATGGGGAAGTGAGCCGGCCGTAGGCCCTCACGGGGTGGCCGGGGGCTAAGGCACCACCGTCACCGGCCACCGCCCCGCCTTCACCAGCCGCACCGCGACGGACCCCACGATCCGGTGGCCGGCCTGTTCGGAGGCGCCCACCACCACCGCGTCCGCCTTGAGCCGGTCCGCCGCCTTCACCAGTCCGCCGTAGGGGTCGCCGCGGAAGGTGTGGAACTCCCAGCGCACGTCGAATATCCCCCGGGTGCGCTCGGTGGCCTCCCGGATCTGCGCGACCAGGTCCTCGGCGATCTCGTCGGTCGTCTCGGCGACCGGCACCCCGAGCGCCGCGCCCGCCACCAGCACCGGCTGCACGTACACCACGGCCAGCAGCGCGTGCTGGCGACGGGCCAGCCCGCCGGCGTAGGCCGCGGCCCGTAGGGAGGAGTCGGAGCCGTCCACCCCGACGAGGATGACCTTCGGTCCGTCCGTGCCCCGCTCGAACTGGTGCGCGGGCTGCTGCGAGTGCTGTTCCGTCACGGCCAGAGGCTATCGGAAGCCGCAGGTCCGGCCGGTGCGCGGGCCGCTCGACGGGCGCTACGGGCCGGGTGTTCCTAGAGTCGGAACATGAGTGCCACCGTGCGGACCGCCACGGCCGCGGACACCCCGGGCCCGGCACGGCGGCCCGCCGGGCGTGTCCTCGGCCGGGTGCCCGAAGGCTTCGCGACCTTCTTCGGCGCCCTCGGGCTGCTCTGCGTCCTGCTGGCCCTGATCCCGCCGCTGCGCCAATTGCTGCGCCCGGTCGTCCGCTTCCTGGACCTGCTGATCGTCCCGGTCAGCGCCAACCTCGCCTACGCCGTCTTCCTCTTCCTGCTGGCCGCCGCCACCGCCGCCCGCAAGAAGGTCGCCTGGTGGCTGGTCGTCGTCTACCTCGGCCTGCTCGTCCTCACCGACATCCTCGGCGTGGCCGTCGGCCTGTACGGGCAGTCCGTCCCGTCCCTGGTGGTGTGCGCGCTCGCGCTGCTCCTCCTCGTCGTCGCCCGCGGCGAGTTCTACGCCGCCTCCCGCCGCGCGGCGGTCCGGCGGGCGCTCGCCGTGCTGCTCGTCGGGCTGGTCCTGGCGATCCTCGCGGGCTGGGGCCTGGTGGAACTGTTCCCCGGCACCCTGGCGGCGAGCCAGCGCTTCGGATGGGCCGCCAACCGGGTCCTGGGCGGCCTGGTCTCCACCCGCTCCTTCGACGGCCGCCCGCCCCGCCCCCTGTTCTTCCTCCTCGGCCTCTTCGGCGCCGTCGCCCTCCTGAACGCCGCCGCCACCCTCTTCCGCTCCCAGCGGATGGAAGCGGCCCTGCACGGCGACGAGGAAGCCCGCATCCGGGCCCTGCTCAAGGCATACGGCGACCAGGACTCCCTGGGCTACTTCGCCACCCGGCGCGACAAGGCCGTCGTCTTCTCACCCAGCGGCAAGGCCGCCGTCACCTACCGCGTCGAGGCGGGTGTCTGCCTCGCCAGCGGCGACCCCGTGGGCGACCGCGAGGCCTGGCCGCACGCCATCGCCGCCTGGCTGGACGCCGCCCGCCTGCACGCCTGGGCGCCCGCGGTCATGGGCGCCTCCGAGGACGGCGCCAAGGCCTTCGCCCGCGCCGGACTCGGCGCCCTCCAACTCGGCGACGAGGCGATCCTGCCGGTCGCCTCCTTCGACCTCGGCGGCCGCGAGATGCGGGTCACCCGGCAGGCCGTGAACCGGGTGCGCCGCACCGGGGCCTCCTGCCGGGTCCGCCGCCACTGCGCCCTCACCGAGCAGGAGATGGAGGAGGTGGTCGGCCGGGCCGACGCCTGGCGCGACACCGAGACCGAACGCGGCTTCTCCATGGCCCTGGACCGTCTCGGCGACCCCGCCGACGGCGACTGCCTCCTCGTGGAGGCCCTGGACGACGACGGCCGCCTCCTCGCGCTGCTCTCCTTCGTCCCCTGGGGCCGCGACGGCATCTCCCTCGACCTCATGCGCCGTGACCGCTCCGCCCCCAACGGCGTCATGGAGTTCATGATCGCCGACCTGTGCGCCGCCGCCCCGAAGCTCGGCGTGCGCCGGATCTCCCTCAACTTCGCCGTCTTCCGGTCGGCCTTCGAGGAGGGCGCCCGTATCGGCGCCGGACCGGTGCTGCGGCTGTGGCGCCGACTGCTGCTGTTCTTCTCCAAGTGGTGGCAGCTGGAGGCCCTCTACCGCTCCAACGCCAAATACCACCCCGAGTGGTATCCCCGCTTCCTCTGCTACGCCGACGCCGGCTCCCTCGCCCGGGTGGGCCTCGCCTCCGGTATCGCCGAGGGCTTCGTCTCCGTGCCCTCGCTGCGCAAGCTCTGGGGCAACCGCAACGCCAAGGGCGGGCCGCGCCCCGCCACCACCGAGGGCCTGCCGCCACTGGCGGCGCTCGGCCTCGACGGAGGGGACGAGGCCGGGGACACCGGTGCGGACGCGGGCCTGCCCGAGCAGGTCCGCGTCCGGCACCGCAAGCTCGACCGGCTGCGCGCCGAGGGCGTCGACCCCTACCCGGTCGGTGTCCCGCTCCGCACCCACACCCTCGCCGGGATCCGTACGGGGGAGACGGTCACCGTCGCCGGCCGGATCATGCGGGTACGCGACTTCGGCGGCATCGTCTTCGTGACGCTGCGCGACTGGTCGGCCGACCACCAGCTCGCCCTCACCCGCGAGGCGCTCGGTTCCTTCAGGTCCGACACCGACCTCGGCGACCACATCGTCGTCACGGGCACGGCCGGGACGAGCGACAAGGGCGAGCCCACCGTCTTCGTCACCTCCTGGCAACTCACCGCCAAGTGCCTGCGGCCCCTGCCCGACAAGCGGCGCGGCCTCACCGATCCCGAGGCCAAGGTCCGCATGCGCTACCTCGACCTGGTCGCGAGCCCGGCCGCCCGCGATGTCGTCCGCGCCCGCTCGCACGCCGTACAGGCACTGCGCCAAGGCCTGTTGGAGCGCGGCTACCTCGAGGTCGAGACCCCGATGCTCCAGCAGATCCACGGCGGCGCCAACGCCCGCCCCTTCACCACCCACATCAACGCCTACGACCTCGACCTCTATCTGCGCATCGCCCCCGAGCTGTACCTCAAGCGGCTGTGCGTCGGCGGCCTGGAGAAGGTCTTCGAGATGGGCCGCACCTTCCGCAACGAGGGCGTCTCCTACAAGCACAACCCCGAGTTCACGATGCTGGAGGCCTACCAGGCGTACGCCGACTACGACGTGATGCTCGACCTGGTCCGCGAGCTGATCCAGGGCGCGGCCACGGCCGCCTTCGGCTCGCCGGTCGCCCGCAAGGACGGACAGGAGTACGACATCTCGGGCCGGTGGCCGGTCCGGACGGTCCACGGCGCGATCTCCGAGGCGCTCGGCGAGCCGATCGACGCCGACACCCCGCCGGCCGTCCTGTACCGGCACTGCGACCGTGCCGGAGTCCCGTACACACCGGACGACGGCCGGGGCGACGTCGTGCTGGAGATGTACGAACGCCTGGTCGAGGAGAGGACCCAACTCCCTACCTTCTACAAGGACTTCCCCACCGACGTCTCCCCGCTCACCCGGCAGCACCGCGTCGACCCACGGCTCGCCGAACGCTGGGACCTCGTCGCCTTCGGCACCGAACTCGGCACCGCCTACACCGAGTTGACCGACCCGGTCGAACAACGCCGCCGCCTCACCGAGCAGTCCCTGCTCGCCGCCGGCGGTGACCCCGAGGCGATGGAACTCGACGAGGACTTCCTCGACGCCCTCGAGTACGCGATGCCCCCGACCGGCGGCCTCGGCATCGGCGTCGACCGCCTGGTCATGTTCCTCACCGGTCTCACGATCCGCGAGACCCTGCCGTTCCCGCTGGTGCGACACCGCTGACCCGGCCTCCTTCAACTGTTCGGACCGACCGTGACTGCGCCGGGCGGGTGGAATCGTGCCGCCGGTCCGGTGTCGGTGTGGTGGGTCGGGGGCCCGCCGGGCGACTGATGACTGCATGAAGAAGGATCAGTTGTTCACGCGCCGCCGGGCGTTGCTCGCCGGCGCCGCCGCCGTCGGAGCGGTCGGCACGGCCGGAGTGTTCCTGGGGGGCGAGGACGGGAAGCCGGTCCGGGCCGCCGCCCCCGCCGCGGGCGCCCCGGCACAGAGCCTGCCGCTGAAACCCTCCGCCTACCGCCTCCAGCCCCTGACCGGCTACGGCCCCCCGCGCACCGCCCCCGGCCGCACCCCGGTGCGCCACGAACCGCTGCTGAGGATGGCCGGCCGAGGCCGCACCATGGTGCTGACCTTCGACGACGGACCCGACCCCCGGTACACCCCCGGCATCCTCGACACCCTGGCCCACTACGACGTCCGCGCGATGTTCTTCGTGTGCGGGGAGATGGCCGCCGACAACCAGGATCTGCTGGGGCGGATGGCCGACGAGGGCCATGTCGTCGGCAACCACACCTGGTCCCACCCCCTGCTGACCGGCCTCACCCGCCGTCAGATCCGCTCCGAGATGTCCCGCACCAGCGACGTCATCGAGGAGGGCTACGGGGAGCCGCCCCGCTGGTTCCGCGCCCCCTACGGCGCCTGGAACCGTGCCGCCTTCCAACTCGGCGCCGAACTGGGCATGGAGCCGCTCGCCTGGACGGTCGACACCCTCGACTGGACCGCCCCCGGCGCCGGCACCATCGTCCAACGGGTCGAGAAGGGCGCCGCCCCCGGCGTCGTGGTGCTCTCGCACGACGCCGGGGGCGACCGCTCGCAGAGCGTGCGGGCCCTGCGCAGCTATCTGCCGCAGTTGCTGGACTCCGGCTATCACATCACCGTCCCGCACCGGCGGTACACCTGACGCGAGCTCCCCGCCCGCCCGGCCGGTGTCCGCTCAGCGGACCTCGGCCAGGCGGGCGAAGGCGACCACGTTCCCGTCGTATCCGTTCGCCTTGGAGAAACCGCCGCCGCAGGTGATGACCCGCAGTTCGGGGGAGCCCTTGGAGGCGTATACACGGTCGCCGGGGAAGTTGTTCTTCTCGAAGACCTCGATGCCGTAGATCTCGAAGACCGCCGTCTTTCCGTCCCCTCGCGACACCTCGACGCGATTTCCCTTCTTCAGGGCCCCGAGTCCGTAGAAGACGGCGGGGCCCAGTTTGTTGTCGACATGGCCGACGACGACCGCGGTCCCCTTTTCACCGGGCGAGACGCCACCGGTGAACCAGCCGGCCAGATTCGGGTCCTCCGGCGGCGGCGCGCCGACCCAGCCGTCCGCGTCCAGGCCGACCGACGTGACCGGCGCGTCCACCCGGATGGCGGGGATCCGGACCCGGTCCGGCACGGCGTACGGCAGCGCTGCCGGGGTCCGGCCGAAGGCACCGGCGGTGCGGCCGTCCGCGGCCGCCGCCGAGGCGGGTTGCGGCGGGCCGATGTCGAACTCTCCCGACCCGTTCCGGATGAGCGCGAGACCGGTCAGCAGTACAAGCGCTATCACGCCCCACGGGGCGCGCTTCCGCCGCCGCTCCTCTTCTTCCGCCACCTCGGACAGCTCGTACGCAGACATTCGCCATCCCCTTTCGACGCGGCCGTCACCGCGTCCCTTCGCGCATACGAGAACGCTAAGTCCCCGGGTGGGAACCGGCGACGGGGCAGCAGCGAACGGGTGGTCCGATGCCTTTCGGTGAGCCATCCGAGTTGCCGACGGAAGGAATTTTCTGACGGTCCGTGACCTGCGGCAATATCCGATTGTGTGCATTTCGCTCGGCGTGTCCTCTCACCAGGACGGACCATTCCCGAAATGCGGGCGCGTGCACGGCATCTGAGGGTCATTTCGGGAGGTGCTTTCTCGCCGACATGCCGGGGCCGGGCCCCGGGGCGCCTTCCGCGGAGGATCACATGCGCATCACTCGTTTTCTGGCGGCCTCGGTGGTCTCGGCCGCCGCGGTCGCCTCGCTCGGCGTCAGCGCCCCGGCCGCCGTCGCACGCGACGGCATGGGCGCCAACCCGAGCAACATCGTGGCCCTGCCCGCCGTCATCGCCCGCGGGGGTCAGATGACGGTCACCGTCGACGGCTGCCCCGGCGGCGGCACCATGACCTCGGCGGCGTTCCCGCAGGCCAACCTGACGCCGATCAACGGCGCCAACCACACCGCCAAGGGGACGGCGACCATCAACGACAACGCCCGGCCCGGCACCTACGACATCACCGTCAACTGCTCGGGCCGGACCCTGACCCGCCCGGCGGCCTTCACCGTCATCGGCGGTGTCCGCGGCGGTCTCGGCGGCAGCACCACCACCGGCGCCACCCCGACCGACATGGCCATCGGCGGCGGTCTCGTCGCGGCGGCCCTGGTCGGGGGTGGCCTGTTCTGGATGCGCCGCCGCGCGGAGCGCCGCGTCTGACGCCCGCTCCGGAGGGGATCGCACGTCGCACGTGACGCAGGCCTTCGCCCCGGTTCCCACTGGGATCCGGGGCGAAGGCCTGCGCACGGCGGAGCCGTCGGGGGCGAGCCGTCAGCCGCCGTCCTCGGCGGCGCGGCGCCGTGAGAAGTAGTACGCGGTACCGACCGAGCCCACGATGAGCGCGGCGCCCAGCCCGATCTCCTTCAGGTCGAACCCGGCGACGGTGCCGCCCTCGCCGGCGTGCACACCCCGCGGGACCGGGTAGGGCGCCGTGGGATCGACCGGACGGCCGCCGGCGATCGTCAACTCCTTGACGGCGCTGATGCCGCCGCAGGCGAACGTCACCCGGTAGGAGGCGCCCGCCCTGGCGTCCCAGTCGACCGTGACCACGGCGGACGACGAGCCCCGGGGGATGACGACCGCGTCGAAGACCCCCGAGGAGACCGTCACGGAGCTCCGGCAGCCACTGGCGTTGCGGTCCACCTGAACGGTGACCTGCCCGCCCGCCGCGATCGTCGAGGGCAGCACGCTGTAGCCGTTGGACATGACGTAGTGGTTGTCGTCGTCGCTCGCGACGGCGGCCGGTGCGGA
Source organism: Streptomyces sp. NBC_00080 (assembly GCF_045041255.1). Taxonomy (NCBI): domain Bacteria; kingdom Bacillati; phylum Actinomycetota; class Actinomycetes; order Kitasatosporales; family Streptomycetaceae; genus Streptomyces; species Streptomyces sp. NBC_00080. The sequence continues at coordinate 1,464,340 of NZ_CP108235.1, read as the reverse complement.
GAAGGTCAGGGCGGTGACGCCCAACAGTGCGGCCGAAGCGACGCGTATCGCGCGCATGGTGGATCCTCCGGTCCCCGAGGAGCAGCTGCGGACCTTTTCCGCTTGCGTAATAAATGCACCTCGATGACCGAAACGCTAGGAACATGTGTGCGCTCCCGCGATCGCAGTCGCGCGAATGGGGCAAGCGTGTGGGCCGCCCAGGGGACGCCGTTGCGGCAACCGGGGGACGGCGACGGCGTGGCGGCCGTCCTCTGCCGCCGTTCCCCGGTCGCGGGAGCGTGAGGTGAGCGGACGTCAGCCCTCGATGCCGGGGAACAGATGGAGGAACGGTTCCGCCGACGCGGTGATGCCCCGGCTGTAGGGCGCGTCGAAGTCCCAGATGAGGAAGAGCAGAAAGGCGATCAGCGCGGAGAACAGCCCGGCCAGCACCAGTTCGCGGGTGGTGCGCCGGATCTGCAGCGCGAAGACCATGCCGATGGTGATGGCGGCCCCGGTCAGCAGTCCGAACCACACCACGCCCGGCATGGTCGCCCCGGTCGACTCGGCACGGGCGTTGCGTGCCTGGTCCGCGGCGGCCATCTGGTCGATCAGCGGCTGGTAGGCCTGCGCCTGGAAGTCGGACGTCGGCTCGTAGTCGGTGACGTCCACCCGGATCCGCTGGAGGAGTTCGTCGCCGCGCTCGGTCACCTCGCCGTCGTCGGCCATCGACTTCCACTCGGTGGTGACGACGTGTCCGACATAGGCGTTGACATCCTCCCGAATGCGGTCACGGGCGTCGGCCGGGTAGACGCGTACCCGCTCCGAGATCTCGTGGAGTGCCTGCGCCTCCGCCTGGACGTGGTCCTGGGCCACACTGCGCGCCTCCCAGACGCCGGCGATGGCCAGGCCCAGGACGATGGCGTACACCACGCCGATCCACATCGTCATGTACTCGATGACGTCCGGGGTCTCGGAGGGGTCCTCGTCCTCGGGCGCCCTGCGGTGCCGTAGGAGGGTGATGACGACCACCACCGCGCAGGCGGCGAGCATCGCGAGGGTGAGAACAAGCCATTCCGGCAAGAGATGCCTCCAGGGTCGGCGCTAGCGCGGTCGCAGCGCGGCGACGGCGATCACCGCGGGCACGGTGATGAGCAGGACGTAGGTGACCGGCGACTGGCCGCGGCGGACGGGCCGCTGCCGCGGCGAGGCGTGGTACGCCGGGTAGCTCACCGGGGTCGCGGACGGGCGTGGCGTGGGCTTCGGCTCGGCGGTCGGTGTCGGCTCGGGGGCCGGAGCCGGTGGCGGCGGGGGTGTGGGTGCCTGCCGCGGGGGCGGGGCCGCGGGCCGGGGCGGCGCGGGCGCCATCGGCCTGGGCCGCGGCTTCGGTGCCGTCGGCCCGGGCTCGGGAGGCGGTGGCGGCGGGGGCGTCGGCTTCGGGGTGGGGGTCGGCGTGGGTGTCGGGGTGGGGCTCGGCGTCGGCTTGGGCGGTGGCTTCGGCTTCGGCGGTGTGGGGGTCGGGGTGGGGCTCGGCGTCGGTTCCGGGCACACCGGGGGAGTCGGCCATGAGTGACTCCCCGCGACCGCCACCGCCTCGATGCCGTCCGGGCCGGTCGAGGCGTACGCGCACGCGTCGGCCGCGGCCACCCCGGCCGGGGCGGCCGCGAGGATCCAGGTCGCGGTCACCAGGGCCAGGGTCCTGGTGACGAGGGCGGATCGGGTCGGTTCGGGTCCATGCACGACGGAGATCATGCGGCGTCCCGTACCTGCCCACGCCCACGCCCGGTGGGGATTGCCCCGAACGGGGGAAGTTCACGCCCACGGGTTTGCCGGACGGTACGTTCGCGCATCCGGCTCGCCGTGCGCCTGTGCGATCCGGAGGGGTCCGCCGGGGCCGGTGTCACAGGTCCCGGAAAGTTTTTTGTGCCGTGTTTGAACACAACGACCGTCACCATGCGTACTCAGTGCCGTGCGGCGGCGCAGCAGGGCGCTGCAACACCTTGTGACGATCGGGGAGTTGTTGACGATGAAGACCACCTGGCGGAGCGCCTCACTTGCGGCGAGTGCTGTGGCCGTGCTGGCGCTGACGACGGCGTGCGGTTCTGAGAGCGGCACGTCGTCGAGCCAGAACGTCGGGGCCACGGCCCCGGCCGGTGGCATCGCGGGCGTCGGCGTGGGCAGCGGCGTCGGCAGTGGGGTCGGTTCCGGTGCGAGCGCCAGTGCGACCGGAGGGGCCGCCGCGCAGGGCAGCGCGGCCGAGCTGGCCGTCTCCGCGAACGACGAACTCGGCAAGATCCTCACCGACGGCACCGGCAAGACTCTCTACCGCTTCGACGCGGACACCGCGGAACCCCCGAAGTCGAACTGTGACGGCGACTGCGCGACCGCCTGGCCGCCGGTCTCCGCCGATGACATCGCCGCAGGCGACGGCATCGACAAGTCGCTGCTGGGCGAGGTCACCCGCACCGACGGCACCAAGCAGCTGACCGTTGCCGGCTGGCCCGCCTACTACTACGCCAAGGACGCCAAGGCCGGTGACACCACCGGTCAGGGCGTGGGCAACAAGTGGTTCGCGCTCACTCCCGAGGGCAAGAAGGCCAAGTCCGGCTCGTCCGCCGAGTCCGGCACCGAGCTGGCCGGGCTGTCCGTCCGCAAGGACGCCAACCTCGGTGAGATCGTCGTCGACAAGAACGGCATGACGGTCTACCGCTTCCTCAAGGACAAGGCCTGGCCCGAGCCGGTGTCGAACTGCAACGGTGCCTGCCTCGAGAAGTGGCCGGCCGTCGCGCCGGTCGCCTTCAACGAGACCGAGGGCATCCAGGAGAAGGGCTACATGAACTTCACCCGGTCCGACGGCACCAAGCAGCAGACGATCAACTGCTCGCCGATCTACACCTTCTCCGGTGACAAGTCGCCCGGCGACATCAACGGCCAGGGCGTGGGCGGTACGTGGTACGCCGTCGCGCCGAACGGAAAGCTGGTCGGAGCGCCGGCGCAGTAGAGATCGCCTCCCCAGGGCCGATCCCGCAGCTGCCCCATCGCGCACGACCGTTGGTCCGCCCCCTCCGCGCCGCACGGAGGGGGCGGACCGTTGTGCTTTGCGTTCCGCCGCTCCCTCGTGCTTGTCCGGCCGCCGCTTCCTGTGCGTAGACTTTCGCCGCCCCGCGGACCGCTCCGGAACGCTCCGGAACGAGCCGGGCACCACAAGTAGCCCTTCGGGGCGCGTCGAATCGGCACGTGCCGCAGGCAGTGACCGGGAACGGACGGTCAATTTCCGTTTCTACTCGCCCCTTTGGCGGGCGATCAGTAGCCTCAGCTCGAACACCGGATCGCCTACGCCTTGGAGAGATAGATGGAGCGACCCGCCTGGGCCCCTCGGAGCATCGACATCTCGGTGCCCAGCGTCTCGCGGATCTACGACCACTACCTGGGCGGCTCGCACAACTTCGAGGTCGACCGGGAAGCAGCCCGCAAGGCCATGGAGTTCCTGCCGGGACTTCCGAAGATCAGCCAGGCGAACCGCGCGTTCATGCGCCGTGCCGTGCGGTACGCGGCCGACGAGGGCGTCACCCAGTTCCTCGACATCGGCTCCGGCATCCCCACCTTCGGCAATGTGCACGAGGTCGCCCAGGCGGTGAGCCCCGGGGCCCGCGTGGTCTACGTCGACCACGATCCGGTGGCCGTCGCGCACAGCGAGGCGGTACTGGCCGGCAACGCCGACGCCGACGTCGTGGCCGCCGATCTGCGCAAGCCGCAGGAGATCCTGAACAGTCCGCAGGTCGCGCAACTGATCGACCTGGACCGGCCGGTGGCGCTGCTGCTCGTCGCCGTACTGCACTTCGTGGAGGACGCGGACGACCCGTTCGCGGCGGTGGCCGAACTCACCGAGGCGCTCGCGCCCGGCAGTCTGCTCCTGCTCACCCATGCCTCGTACGAGGGAATCCCACTGTCACCGGAGCGGGCCGGGGGCGCGGTGGACGTGTACAAGGACATCCGCAACCCGCTGATCATGCGCTCGCGTGACGAGATCGCGCGGTTCTTCGAGGGGTACGACATGGTGGAACCCGGACTGGTGCCGATGCCGCACTGGCGGCCGGACACGGCGCCTCAGGACGAGGACCCATGGGCCCTCTCCGGTTTCGCCGGCGTGGGGCGTACGGCGTGACCGCCGAGCCGGACGGGCCGGAGGACAGACTGCGGCGGTTCGCGACGATCTGGAGCCGGTCGGTGTTCCCGGTGACCTCGACGTCGCTGACCCGGTCCGAACTGGAGGAGCAACTCCTTCCGCTGGCACGACGGTTGCGCGGCGCACTGCTGGAGCGCGCCCTCGACGCCGACACGGGCAAGGCGGTCGGCGCCGCCCTCGTCGACGCGCACTGCACCGACCCCGAGGCGCTCAGCCGCTCCCTCGACTGTGTCGACGCCTATCTGGTGCTCTACTGCGGCGAGGACGGCCCCCAGGAGGATCTACGGGCCCGCGCCGCCAGGCTCCAGCACGCCATGGCGGCCGGCTACGCGCAGGCGCTGCGCGAACGCACGCTCGCCGAACAGGAGGCCATCGCCCAGGCCGCGTTGCGGGCCCAGGGCGTGGTCGCGCAGGCGCTGCACGCGAGCGAGGCCCGCTTCCGCGCGGTCTTCGAGGGGGCCGCGATAGGAATCGGCATCGCCGACCTGGAAGGCAACGTCCTCCAGGTCAACGGGGCACTGCTGCGCATGTTCGGCGGTTCGGAGCAGTCCCTGCGCGACCGCAAGGTCCAGGACCTGACGCATCCCGAGGACGCGCCCCAGACCTGGAAGCTGTACGACGAGCTGGTCCGCGGCGAACGGGAGCACTACCACACCGAGAAGGCGTTCAGCCGCCCCGACGGAACGGCCCTGTGGACCAACCTGACGGTCTCCCTGCTGCGTGACGCGGACGGCGCACCGCAGTACTCGCTGGCCCTGATGGAGGACACCACCGAGCGCCGGCTGCTCAATCTGCGGCTGCGCTACGAGGCCACCCACGACGCGCTCACCGGGCTGCCCAACCGCACCCTGTTCTTCGAACGCCTGGAGAAGGCGCTCGGCGCCGGCGCGGGGCAGCGCTTCGGTCTGTGCTACCTCGACCTGGACGGCTTCAAGACCATCAACGACAGTCTCGGGCACGCGGCCGGCGACCGGCTGCTGGTCGAGGTCGCCGACCGGCTCCAGTCCTGCGCCACCGCGCCCGGCGAGATGGTCGCGCGCCTCGGCGGCGACGAGTTCGTGGCGCTGACCACCGGCCCCGACACCCGCCGTGAGGTCGACGACCTGGCCGCGCGCATCATGAACGCCCTGATCGCGCCGGTGCGTATCGACGGCCGGGAGCTGACCGTGCGCGGCAGCATCGGCATCGTCGAGGGGCCTGCGGGGGAGCGCAGCGCGGCGGAGGTGCTGCGCAGCGCCGACATCACCATGTACCGGGCCAAATCGGCGGGCGGCAACCGCTTCGAGCTCGCCGACCCGGAGGCCGACGCCCGCGCGATCACCCGCCACGGCCTGACCACCGCGCTGCCGGCGGCCCTCGACCGCGGCGAGTTCTTCATCGAGTACCAGCCACTCGTCCACCTCGGCGACGGCAGTGTGCGCGGCGCGGAGGCCCTGGTGCGCTGGCTGCATCCGCAGCACGGGGTGCTCGGCCCCGACCGGTTCATCCCGCTCGCCGAGCACACCGGGCTGATCGTGCCGCTGGGCCGCTGGGTCCTGGAGGAGTCGGTCCGTCAGGCCGGCGAGTGGCGGGAGCGGGGCGGCGACACGGATCCCCTGCGGATCAACGTCAACCTCTCCCCGTGCCAGCTCACCCATCCCGGTCTGGTGCAGGACACCGTCGACATCCTGGAACGCGCGGGTGTCGCACCGGAGGCCCTGTGCCTGGAGGTGACGGAGTCGGCGTTGATCGGCGCCGACGACGACCTGCTCAAGCCGCTGCGCCGGCTCGCCGAGATGGGCGTCGACATCGCCCTGGACGACTTCGGCACCGGCTATTCCAACCTGGCCAACCTGCGGCGGCTTCCGGTGAGCGTGCTCAAGCTGGACCGTTCCTTCACCCAGGGCATGCAGCAGTTCCCGGCGGACCCCGTCGACCTCAAGATCGTCGAGGGGATCGTCTCGCTCGCCCACAGCCTGAACCTCGCGGTCACGGTGGAGGGCGTGGAGACCGGCGCGCAGGCCGAGCAGCTGCGGATACTGGGCTGCGACACGGCCCAGGGCTGGTACTACGCCCGCCCGGGCCCGCCGGACCGGCTCCACGAGCTGGCCCTGGTGGACGCGACGGGGTGAGCGGACAACCCGGTTGCGCGAGTGCGGGGGTCACCCACGAGGACGGCCGGGTGACCCACGAGGACGACGACGTCCACCGCGCCGCGGACGACGGCCTGCACTGCCACGCGGACGACGGCGTGGACGAGGGTGTGGACGGCGGCGTGGGCGAGGCGATCGCCGGGGAGCTGGCCCTGACGGACCCCGCCGTGCGTGCCTCCCGGGCCCTCTTCGAGCGGCTGCTCGACCCCGAGTTCGTCGAGGTCGGCTCCTCGGGCCGCCGCTGCACGTACGAGGACATGCCGGCCTGGCTGCCCGAGCACCCGGGCAGCTCGCAGAGCGGCCCTCGCTACCGGCCGTCGGCGATCGAGGGCGTCCTCCTGGCGCCCGGTCTGATCCACCTCACCTACGAGAAGGACTTCGACGGCCGGCATGACCGGCGCAGCTCACTGTGGCGCAAGCGCAGCGAGGAGACGGGCTGGCGGATGTACTACCACCAGGGGACCCCGGTGCCGCCCGAGGCCGCGTAGCGTCAGCCCGCCTCGCGCTCGCGTTCGCGGGCTTCCTCGGCCACGGAGACGGCGGCCCGCACCAGCGCCGCCGCGGCCTGTGAGCGGGACTGCTGCGGCCACGCGATGGCCAGGACGGCAGGAGGCGCGTCCAGGACCGGGCGGTAGACCACGCCCGGCCGGGGATAGCGGTCGGCGACGGACGCGGGCAGCAGGGCGACGACCTCGCCGAGGCCCACCAGCGTGAGCAGCTGGGCGAGGTCCTGGCCCCTGCCGCGTACCTCGTCGATGTGGCGGTGCGCCTCGTCCGGGCGCAGCCCCAGGTCGGCGAGGCGCAACGCGGCCCGGGCGGCGAGCGGATGGCTCACGGCGAGGGCGGCGACGCGCGGCTCGGCGGCCAGGTCCTCCGTGTCCAGGCCGGTGCGGTCGTACGGCTCGTAGACCAGGGCCACATCGGCCTCGCCCCGGCACAACAGCCGGGACTGCTCGTGCCAGGCGCACAGCCGGACGGCGACCGGCACCGCCGCGGGGTCGGACGCGTACCGGGCGAGGATCCCCTCCAGCAGCCCGGCGTCCCCGTCGGCCTTCACCGCCAGCGCGAGCTTCGGCTCGGGGGCCGCGGCCCGCCGGGCCCGTCGCCCCGCGGCCTCCAGCGCGTCGAGCGCGAACCGGGCCTCCACCAGCAGGACTTCGCCCGCCGGGGTCAGCGACACGCTGTGCGTGGTCCGCTCGAACAGGACCGCCCCCAGCTCCGTCTCCAGCTGTCGGATCGCGCGGGACAGCGGCGGCGGCGAGATGCCCAGCCGGTCGGCGGCGCGGGCGAAGTTGAGTTCCTCGGCGACGGCGACGAAGTAGCGCAGCGGGCGGGACTCCATGGGCGGCCCTCCGATCGGTATTGCTCTGAGGGTAACAACCGCGAGCCGATCGATCCTTCAGTTCCGACGCGCGGGGCAGCAGGCTCGACGCATACCGACCGCCGCGAGCTCTGGAGCAGTTCATGATCGTCATCACCACTCCGACCGGCCAGATCGGCCGCGAGGTCCTGGCCCGTGTGCTCGACGCCGGCGACGCCGCGTCACCGGTCCGGGTGATCGTCCGCGACCCCGCCCGGCTCTCGCCGCAGACCCGCGAACGCGTCGAGGTCGTCCAGGGGTCCCACGCCGACCCCGCCGTCCTGAAGGAGGCGTGCGAGGGCGCCGACCGGATCTTCTGGCTGGTGCCGCCGACGCCCGGGGCGGACGGCGTCGAGGGCCACTTCCGTGCCTTCACCGATCCGCTGCGCGAGCTGGTCGAGGGCCAGGGCGTCGAGCGGGTGGTGGCCGTCTCGACCCTCGGCCGGGGCGTCGCCGAGAACGCGGGACAGATCTCGGCTTCCCTGGCCATGGACGAGGCGATCGCCGCCACGGGCGTGCACTACCGGGCGCTGTGTCCGCCGTCGCTGATGGAGAACCTGCTCCGCCAGACGGCGTCGATCCGCGCCGAGGGTGTGTGGTCGGAGGCGCTCGCGCGGGATCGCGTGGTGCGCACCTGCGCCGTCCGGGACGTCGCCGCCGAGGCGGCCCGGCTGCTCCTGGACGACTCCTGGACCGGATACGCCGACGTTCCGCTGGTGGGCCCCGACGCCCTCAGCCCCGAGGGCATGGCCCGGGTCGTCTCCGAGGTGCTGGAGCGGCCCGTACGGGTCTGGCAGATCACCGTCGCCGACCTGAAGGCGAGGCTGACGGGCTTCGGCGCCACGGAGGCCTGGGCACAGGGGGTGGCCGACATGACGCACGCCCAGAACACCCAGGGCTTCTACGGCGCCACCCAGCCCAGCACCCCCGACACCGCGCCCACGAGCTTCCGCCAGTGGTGCGAGGAGGTCCTGAAGCCGGCCGCCCACGGCTGACACCGCCAGGGTCGCCGCCTCGCAGGTGCGGGGTCGGGCGCGGGTGCTGGTCAGCGTTCCAGCAGCATGCGCTGGAGTTCTCGGGCCGCCCTCGGCGGAGCCACATCGCTGCGGTGTGCGAGGGCGATCGCGCGGTGCAGGCCGGGGCGGGCGAGTGGGGTGACCCGTAGGCCCCGGCCCGACCGGGCGGCCACCATCCGGGGGACGACGGCCACCCCCAGCCCGGCCCGGACGAACCCGAGCACCGCGTCCATCTCCCCGCCCTCCACCGCGAAGTCCGGCTCGAACCCCTCGGCCCGGCATGCGGCCACGGTCAGTTCCCGCAGGTCGTAGCCGTGCCGGAACATCACCAGACGCTCGCCCTCCAGGTCGGCGATCCGTACGGTCCGCCGTCCGTGCCCCGGCCGGGAGGCCTCCGGGGAGGACACCACCACCAGGTCCTCGCGCAGCAGCTCCACCGTCGTCAGGGCCGGGGACGGGGTCGGCAGGGGCAGGACGACCAGGGCGAGGTCGAGGGCGCCGCGGGCCAGCTCCCGGACGAGGTCGTGCGAGCCGCCCTCCTCGATCAGCAGCCGGATGCCCGGATAGCGGTCGTGGAAGGCGCGCAGCACGTCCGGCAGCAGACCCGTGCACAGACTCGGCGTCGCCCCGAGTCGCACCCGCCCGCTGCGCAGCTGCACCAGCTCCTGCACCTCGTACCGGGCGGTCTCCGTGTCCGCGAGGATCCGCCGCGCCAGCGGCAGCAGTGCCTCGCCCGCGTCGGTGAGCGTGATGTTGCCGCGCGCCCGCAGGAACAGATCCGCCCCCAACTCCCGTTCCAGCGCCTTGATCTGCTGTGAGAGAGAGGGCTGCGCCACATGCACGAGCTCGGCGGCCCGGGTGAAGTGCCGGGTCTCGGCGACCGCCACGAAGTACTGGAGCTGCTGGAACTGCATGCCCCCAGCCTACGTCCGCGATAGGTGCTGGCTATGGAATCGAGGCGGACCATGTCTTGGACCGATGAGGTGGTCCGGCCCTAGCGTCTTGACCCATGGCTCTGGTAACGCGGACGGACCGACGACCGTCCATGGCGCGCACCGTGTGGGACTCCTCCGTCGGCAAGAAGACGGTGATGGCGGTCAGCGGCATGATCATGCTGCTGTACCTGGTCGTCCACGTCATCGGCAATCTGAAGATCTTCTTCGGCGCGGAGGAGTTCAACCACTACGCCCACTGGCTGCGCACCGTGGGCGAACCGTTCATGCACTACGAGTGGACGCTCTGGCTCGTGCGCGTCGTGCTGGTCGTCGCGGTGGTCGCCCACGCCGTCTCCGCGTACCAGCTCAGCCGCCGCGACATCAGGGCGCGGCCCAGCAGGTACGTGCACAAGAAGCCGCGGGCGAGCTACGCCACCCGCACCATGCGCTGGGGCGGCATCATCCTGGCCCTGTTCATCGTGTGGCACATCCTCGACCTGACCACCGGCACCGTGCACAGCGGCGGCTTCCAGGAGGGCCACCCGTACCAGAACGTCGTGGACACCTTCTCCACCTGGTACGGCAACGTCATCTACATCGTGGCGATGCTCGCCGTCGGACTGCACGTCCGGCACGGCTTCTGGAGCGCCGCCCAGACCCTCGGCGTCGGCAGCCGCACCCGCGACCGCGCCCTCAAGACCGTCGCCGACGTCCTCGCGCTGCTGCTCACGGCCGGCTTCCTCGCCGTACCCGTGGGCGTCATGACCGGAGTGGTGAGCTGAACATGACCGACTTCTCCGCCTACGCGGACTACCGGACCGGTGAGCCGGTCGTCGACACCAAGGCCCCTTCCGGCCCCGTCGCCGAGCGCTGGGACAAGCGCCGCTTCGAGGCCAAGCTGGTCAACCCGGCCAACCGGCGCAAGCACACGGTCATCGTCGTGGGCACCGGCCTCGCGGGCGGCTCGGCGGGCGCCACCCTCGCCGAACAGGGCTACCACGTCGTCCAGTTCTGCTACCAGGACTCCCCGCGCCGCGCCCACTCCATCGCCGCGCAGGGCGGCATCAACGCGGCGAAGAACTACCGCAACGACGGCGACTCCATCCACCGTCTGTTCTACGACACCGTCAAGGGCGGCGACTTCCGGGCCCGGGAGTCCAACGTGCACCGGCTCGCGCAGATCTCGGTCGAGATCATCGACCAGTGCGTGGCGCAGGGCGTGCCCTTCGCGCGGGAGTACGGCGGGCTGCTCGACACGCGTTCGTTCGGCGGCGTACAGGTGTCGCGGACCTTCTACGCCCGCGGCCAGACGGGCCAGCAGCTCCTGCTGGGCGCCTACCAGGCCCTCAGCAGGCAGATCGCCGCCGGCAACATCGAGATGCACCCGCGTACCGAGATGCTCGACCTGATCGTCGTGGACGGGCGGGCGCGCGGGATCGTGGCCCGGGACCTGATCACCGGGAGGATCGACACCTACTTCGCGGACGCCGTCGTGCTGGCGAGCGGCGGCTACGGAAACGTCTTCTACCTGTCGACCAACGCCATGAACTCCAACGCCACCGCGATCTGGCGGGCGCACCGGCGAGGGGCGTACTTCGCCAACCCCTGCTTCACGCAGATCCACCCGACCTGCATCCCGCGCACCGGCGACCACCAGTCCAAGCTGACGCTGATGAGCGAGTCGCTGCGCAACGACGGCCGGATCTGGGTGCCGAAGGCCAAGGGCGACGACCGTCCGCCGAACCGCATCCCCGAGGAGGAGCGCGACTACTACCTGGAGCGCATCTACCCCTCCTTCGGCAACCTGGTCCCGCGGGACATCGCCTCCCGCGCCGCCAAGAACGTCTGCGACGAGGGCAAGGGCGTCGGCCCCGGCGGACAGGGCGTGTACCTCGACTTCGCCGACGCCATCGCACGCATGGGCCGCAAGGCCGTCGAGGCCAAGTACGGCAACCTCTTCGACATGTACCAGCGGATCACCGACGAGGATCCGTACGAGGTCCCGATGCGGATCTACCCGGCGGTGCACTACACGATGGGCGGGTTGTGGGTCGACTACGACCTCCAGACCACCGTCCCCGGCCTGTTCGCGATCGGCGAGGCCAACTTCTCCGACCACGGCGCCAACCGCCTCGGCGCCTCCGCGCTGATGCAGGGGCTGGCCGACGGCTACTTCGTGCTCCCGGCCACCATCAACGACTACCTCGCCCGCAACCCGCACCAGGGCGAGGTGACCCTCGCACACCCCGTCGTCCAGGAGGTGCTGGCGGAGACCCAGGACCGCCTGAACCTGCTGCTCTCGGTCGACGGCGACCGCACCCCGGACTCCTTCCACCGCGAGGTCGGCGAACTCATGTGGGAGTTCTGCGGCATGGCCCGCACCGACGCCGGTCTGCGCAAGGCCCTCGAACGCATCCCGCAGATCCGCGAGGAGTTCTGGCGGCGCATCAAGGTGCCCGGCACCGGCGAGGAGTTCAACCAGTCCCTGGAGAAGGCCAACCGCGTCGTCGACTACCTGGAACTCGCCGAGCTGATGTGCCTCGACGCGCTGCACCGCGCCGAGTCCTGCGGCGGCCACTTCCGTGAGGAGTCGCAGACCCCGGACGGCGAGGCGGCCCGGCGGGACGAGGAGTTCGGGTACGCGGCCGCCTGGGAGTTCACCGGGACGGGCGAGGCCCCGGCCCTGCACCGGGAAGACCTGGTCTTCGAGTACGTCCACCCCACCCAGCGGAGCTACGCATGAGGCTCAACCTGCGCGTCTGGCGGCAGAAGAACGCGGACGCCGACGGCGCCATGTCCACGTACGAGGTGGACGGCATCTCACCCGACATGTCCTTCCTGGAGATGCTCGACACCCTCAACGAAGAGCTCATCCTGCGCGGCGACGACCCGGTCGCCTTCGACCACGACTGCCGCGAGGGCATCTGCGGCGCGTGCTCGCTCGTCATCAACGGCGACGCGCACGGCCCGGAACGGACCACCACCTGTCAGCTGCACATGCGGTCCTTCCGGGACGGCGACACGATCGACGTCGAGCCGTGGCGGGCCGCCGCCTTCCCGGTCGTCAAGGACCTGGTGGTCGACCGGAGCGCCTTCGACCGGATCATCCAGGCCGGCGGGTACGTCACCGCCCCGACCGGCGCCGCCCCCGAGGCCCACGCGACGCCGGTGCCCAAGCCCGACGCCGACTTCGCCTTCGAGCACGCCGAGTGCATCGGCTGCGGGGCGTGCGTCGCCGCCTGCCCGAACGGCGCGGCGATGCTGTTCACCTCCGCCAAGGTCAACCACCTCAACGTGCTGCCGCAGGGCGCGCCCGAGCGGGAGACCCGGGTGCTGGACATGGTGGCGCAGATGGACGAGGAGGGGTTCGGCGGCTGCACGCTGGCGGGCGAGTGCGCGACCGCCTGCCCGAAGGGCATCCCGCTGGTGTCCATCACCGGGATGAACAAGGAGTGGCTGCGGGCCGCTCGGAAAGTCACGAAGCGGTAGCGCCGTAGGGCGGACCGTGGGTCGGACGTTCGCCGACAAGGTGCGGACGGGCGGGGCCGGGAGTGGTGCTCATCCCCGGCCCCGCCAGGCATCCGGGGCACGGGAGGGGGCGGTGACTCCCGGGATTCAGCAGCCGCACATCCACGGGCCCCGCGCAGGTCACGCCGAGGCCAGCCGGGCGCGGAAGAAAGCAGGTGCAGATTCCCCGTGCACCGTCCCCATGCTTCTTCCGCTCGGCGCAGGAGACCTCCATGACCGCCATGCCCGTCGCACCCCCCGCTCTCGCCGTGCCGCCCGGCGGTTCCGGCTATCTCGTCTCGCTCGCTCGCGACCAGGACGACGTCCGGGCCGCGCAACGGCTGCGCCACCAGGTGTTCGCCGGGGAGCTGGGCGCCCGGCTCGTCGGCCCGGAACCGGGTCTGGACACGGACGCCTTCGACGCCTACTGCGATCACCTGCTCATCCGTGACAACGCCACCGGTGAGGTGGTCGGCACCTACCGGCTGCTGCCGCCCGAGCGGGCCGCGATCGCCGGACGGCTCTACTCCGAGGGCGAGTTCGACCTCGGACCGCTCGACGCGATCCGGGCCGGCCTGGTCGAGGTCGGCCGCTCGTGCGTGCACCCCGACCACCGGGACGGCGCCGTCATCGGGCTCATCTGGGCCGGAATAGCCCGCTACATGGTGGACCGCGGCCACGAGTGGCTGGCCGGCTGCTGCTCGATCCCGCTGGCCGACGGCGGCACGCTGGCGACGGCGACCTGGGACCGGGTGCGCGACAAGCACCTCGCCCCGCCGGAGTACCGGGTACGGCCGCTGCGGCCCTGGACCCCCAACGGCACCGGCCCGGCAGCGCGCACCGAACTCCCGGCCCTGCTGCGCGGCTATCTCCGCCTCGGCGCCTGGGTGTGCGGGGAGCCCGCCCACGACCCCGACTTCGGCGTCGCCGACCTGTATGTGCTGCTGCCGATGAGCCGGGTCAACCCGCGCTACCTGCGGCACTTCCTCTCCCTCGTCCCGGCCTGATGAGCGTCTGGCTGCCCAGCGCGCCCTGCACCCCGCGGGCGTGCGTGGAGGCGACGGCGACCCGCACGACCGTGCCCCGGGCCGTGCTGCGACTCACGGCGGTGGTCGTGCTGGTCCTGGTCGGGGTGGTGCTGGCGCCGGTCGGCGGCCGGTTCCCGTCCCGCGTGGTGCGGTACTGGAGCCGGACCGTCGTGCGGGCGGCGGGGGTGCGGGTCCGGGTGACCGGCGCGACCGCGCCCACCGGCACCGGGCTGCTGCTGGTCGCGAACCACATCTCCTGGCTGGACATCCCGCTGCTGGCCGCCGTCCGCCCGGCCGGGATGCTCGCCAAGGACGAGATCCGCAGGTGGCCGGTGGCGGGCACGCTGGTCGCGCGCGGCGGTGTCCTGTTCATCGACCGCGACCGGCTGCGGGCCCTGCCCGCCGCGGTCGCCGGGATCGCCGACGCCCTGCGCGCCGGGCGGGCGGTGGCGGTGTTCCCGGAGGGGAGCACCTGGTGCGGCCGCGCCCATGGGCACTTCCGGCGGGCGGTGTTCCAGGCCGCCCTGGACGCCCGGGTGCCGGTGCAGCCCGTACGCATCCGCTACCGGGACCGTGCGGGAGCGGCCAGCACCGTGGCCGCGTTCGTCGGCGACGATCCGCTGCTCGCCTCCCTGTGGCGGGTGGTGTCGGCGCGGGGCCTGGTGGCGGAGGTCGAGGTGCTGCCCGTGCTCGCGCCGGGCAGCCACCCCGACCGCAGGGCGCTGGCCGCGGCCGCGGGCGCCCAGGTGCTGGACGGCCCGCCCGAACGACAGGTCATGGCCCCGCCCGGTCGGCCCGGCGCCGTGCCCGGCCCGGTGCGCCGCCGCCTCCGCGGTGCGCGCGAGGTGCTCCGGGGGACCGGGGAACGCGCCGGAGTTCCGGTCCGGCACCCGGTCAGGCTTCCGGAGCGGGTACGTGCCGCGGGGGCGGGGCCCGCGGCCCAGGGCGAAGGCCGGGTCGCCGAGCCGGCCGAGTTCGCCAAGTCCGTCGATTCCGTCGGTTCCGTCGAGTCCGCCGACCGGGCCCGGTGGGGCGGGCCGTCGGACGTATTGCGTTCAAGTCGGGTGTCGTCGGCCGACCTTGATGGGATCATGACGCATCCCGACCTCTGAGGGGAGCGTGCGTGAGCGGAAGCCCGGCCGGCCGGACGGTACTCGTGACGGGGGGCAGCGGATTCGTGGCCGCCCATCTCGTACAGCAGCTCCTGGAGCGCGGCTACCACGTGCACACCACCGTGCGCGCGACGGCGAACGAGGCCAAGCGCCGGCCGCTGCGCGCGCTGGGGGACGCTCATCCCGGCCGCCTCGACCTCTTCGAGGCGGACCTGCTGACGGAGGGCTCCTTCGACGAGGCCATGAAGGGCTGCACGGTGGTCTTCCACGTGGCCTCGCCCTTCCTGATGCCGGAGAAGATCAAGGACGGCCCGCGGGACGTGGTGGAACCGGCCCTGGCGGGCACGCGCAACGTCGTGGCGGCGATCGAGCGCACCGAGACCGTCGAGCGGCTGGTCCTCACGTCCACGGTCGGGGCGATCTTCGGCGACTACGCCGATGTGCGGGAGATGGACGACCAGACCCTGTCGGAGAAGTACTTCAACACCACCAGCACCGTGGAGAACAACCCGTACCACTACGCCAAGACGGTGGCCGAGCAGGCCGCCTGGGAGGCCGAGGCCGCCCAGAGCCGCTGGCGCATGGTCTCCGTCAACCCCGGCCTGATCCTGGGCCCCTCCCTCACCCCCGGCTCGGACTCGGGCAGCCTGTTCCTTCTGGACGAGCTCTTCAAGGGCTACTTCTTCTACGGCGCCCCGGACTTCAGCTTCACCACGGCCGACGTCCGCGATGTCGCGGCGGCCCACATAGCGGCGGCCGAACACCCCGCGGCGCACGGCCGCTACATCGTCGCGGCGCAGGAGATGACCTCCTTCCACCAGATGTCGAGAGCCCTGCTGAAGCACCACCCGGGAAACCTGCGCCTGCCCCGGACCGCCCTCCCGCACTGGCCGGTGCGGATCCTCGGCCCCGCCTTCGGCCTCTCCCAGGAGTACATCCGTAACCACCTCGGCATCCGCTTCCGGGTCGACAACCGCAGAAGCACCGAGGAACTGGGCCTCACCTACCGTCCGATCGAGGAGACCTTGGTGGACCACCACCGGGCCTGGCGGGAGCAGCGAGGCTAGCGGAGCGTGCCCAGCACCCGGCGCAGATACGGCGCCGTCGCGCTCTCCTCCGACGCCGCCACCTCCTGCGGCGTCCCCGTCGCGACGATCCGCCCGCCCGCGTCGCCGCCGCCGGGCCCGAGGTCGATCACCCGGTCGGCGCCCGCCACCACGGACATGTCGTGCTCGACGACGACCACGGTGTGCCCGGCGTCGACCAGGCCGTGCAGCTGCCGCATGAGGACCTCGACGTCGGCCGGGTGGAGACCGGCCGTCGGTTCGTCGAGGAGGTAGAGCGTGCGGCCGCGGCGGCCGCGCTGCAACTCGGCGGCCAGCTTGATGCGTTGGGCCTCGCCGCCGGAGAGTTCCGTCGCCGGCTGGCCGAGGCGCAGATAGCCGAGGCCCACGTCGAGGAGGGTGGCCAGACTGCGCGAGACGGCCGGGACGTCGGCGAAGAAGTCCGCCGCCGACTCCACCGTCAGGTCCAGTACCTGCGCGATGTTCCTGTCCCGGTAGGCCACTTCGAGTGTCCCGGGGTTGTAGCGGGCGCCGCCGCAGTCCGGACAGGGCGCGTAGGTGCTGGGCAGGAAGAGGAGTTCCACGCTCACGAAACCCTCGCCCTGACAGGTCTCGCAGCGCCCTCCCGCCACGTTGAAGGAGAACCGGCCGACACCGTACTTCCTGGCCCGGGCCGCGTCCGTCGCCGCGAAGACCTTGCGGACCACGTCGAACAGGCCCGTGTACGTCGCCAGGTTCGAGCGCGGGGTGCGGCCGATCGGCTTCTGGTCGACCGCGACCAGCCGGCCCACGCCGGGCAGGTCCTGCGTGATCTCCCCGACGAGCGTCGACTTTCCCGAGCCCGAGACGCCGGTCACCGCCGTGAACACGCCCAGCCCGAACTCGGCGGTCACCCCGCGCAGGTTGTGCCGGGTCACCGGTCCGACCGTCAACCGGCCCCGGGCGGAGCGGACTTCACGTGCGGGCGCCGGAGAGCGGCCGAACAGGAAGCGTGCCGTCGCCGACTCGGCGACGGAGGCCAGGCCGGCCACCGGGCCGCTGTGCAGCACCCGCCCGCCGTGCTCGCCCGCCCGCGGGCCCACGTCCACCAGCCAGTCGGCGGCACGCATCACGTCCAGCCGGTGTTCCACCACGAACACCGAGTTGCCCGCCGCCTTCAGCCGCTCCAGCACCGTGAGCAGGGCCTCCGTGTCCGCCGGGTGCAGTCCCGCCGACGGCTCGTCGAGCACGTACACCACGCCGAACAGCCCGGAGCGCAGCTGGGTCGCGATCCGCAGCCGCTGGAGCTCGCCCGCCGACAGGGTGGGGGTGGCGCGGTCCAGGCCGAGATAGCCGAGTCCGAGTTCGAGGACGGGAGCGATACGGGTGCGGAGGTCGTCGGTGAGGACACGGGCCGTCTCGGTCGTCCCCTCGAGGAGCCGGGCGAGTTCCGCCAGCGGCAGCGCGGCCAGTTCCGCGATCGTGCGGCCCGCGAAGGTCACGGCGAGCGATTCCGGCCGTAGCCGGCCGCCGGCGCACGCCGGGCAGGGAGCGGCCGTCAGGAAGCGTTCCGCCCTGGCCCGCAGGGTCTGGCTCCTGGAGTCCGCGAAGGTCTTCATCACATAGCGGTGGGCGCTCATATAGGTGCCCTGGTAGGGGCGTTGGATGCGGTCCGCGTCCCGCACCGGGTGGACCGTCACCACCGGCTGCTCGTCCGTGAACAGGATCCACTCCCGCTGCTCGGCGGGCAGTTCGCGCCACGGGACGTCGACGTCGTGGCCGAGCGTGTCGAGGATGTCCCGCAGGTTCTTGCCCTGCCAGGCACCCGGCCAGGCGGCGATCGCACCCTCGCGGACGGACAGCGACGGGTCCGGTACCAGCGACTCCTCGGTGGTGCGGTGGACCTCGCCGAGGCCGTGGCACTCGGGGCAGGCCCCGGCCGCCGTGTTGGGGGAGAAGGCGTCCGAGTCGAGGCGCTCCGCGCCCGGCGGATAGTCGCCCGCCCGGGAGAAGAGCATCCGCAGCGAGTTCGACAGGTTCGTGACGGTGCCCACCGACGAGCGCGAGGTGGGGGTCGAGCGGCGCTGCTGGAGCGAGACCGCCGGGGGCAGTCCGGTGATCTCACCGACCTTCGGCGCGCCGACCTGGTGGATCAGCCGCCGCGCGTACGGCGCGACCGACTCGAAGTAGCGGCGCTGGGCCTCCGCGTAGATCGTCCCGAACGCCAGCGACGACTTCCCGGAGCCGGACACCCCCGTGAACACGGCCACCACGTCGCGCGGGACGTCGACGTCCACGCTCCGGAGGTTGTGCTCGCGGGCTCCGCGGACCCGGACGTACCCGTCCTTCGTGGACGGCTCGGCGCCGTGCGGCTCGGGCGGGCTCGTCATGGGGGGGAACTCCGTACGGGTCTTCGGCTGTGCGGTCGGCCGCTGCCGGGGCGGGACAAACCCCGCAATCGTATGCGCGCGGGGCGAGCGGTGTCCGCTGAGCCGCGCCCGGTGACCTGCGCGATGGCCGTGGTCAGCCGGCGCCCCGCTGCGCGTGCACGATCCCGGCGAGCCGCCGGTAGGAGTCCAGCAGCGCGGCCCGGTCGTAGGTGCTGGTGGTGACCAGGACCTCCTGCGCCCCCGTCTCCTTCAGCACCGTCTCCAGCGCGTCCGCGACCTGCTCCTCGGTGCCCGCGAGATGGCCGGTGAGCCCGGACTCGTAGAAGCCGCGCTCCTTCGCGGTCATCGCGCGCAGCCCGGCCTCCTCGGCCGGTGGCAGGGGCGGGAAGGTGCCGTGGGTGCGGGAGTACGCCATCGACCAGGCCTCCGGGACCAGGAGCCGTCGTGCCTCCTCGGGCGTCCCCGCCACCGCGATCGTGCCGGAGATGACCACATAGGGCTCCGACGCCCAGGGGGAGGGCCGGAAGAGGGCCCGGTAGCGGTCGATGCCGCGCCGCATCTTCTCGCGGCCGCGGAGGTCGCCGATCACCATCGGCAGGCCCGCGCGGGCGGCGATCTCCGCGCCCTCGCCCATGGCCAGCACGAACGGCGCCACGGTCAGGCCTTCCGAGGGCCGGGCGTGCACCCCCGTGGGCGAGCCGCCGAGGAACCAGCCGAGCAGTTCCCGGAGCTGTCCCGCGAAGTCGTCCGCGTCGTCCTTGTCCCGCCCCAGCGCCCTGCGCACCCCGTCGGTGAAGCCCACCGAGCGTCCCAGGCCCATGTCGACGCGGCCCGGGAACAGGGACTCCAGGACACCGAACTGCTCGGCCACGACCAGGGGCCGGTGGTTGGGCAGCATCACCCCGCCGGTGCCGACCCGGATCCGGTCCGTCGCGCCGGCCACGGCCGCGGCCAGCACCGTGGGCGCCGATCCGGCGACCCCGGGCACGCCGTGGTGCTCCGAGACCCAGAACCGGTGGTAGCCCAGCGCCTCCGCCTCCCGTGCCAGCCGCACCGTGTCCCGGAGCGCCTCGGCGCCGGTGTGGCCCTCGCGCGTGCGCGAGCGGTCGAGGACGGAGAAGCGGGCCGAGGCGATCACGGAGCTCATACGGGGTTCAACACCGCGGGGCCCGCTGGATTCCCCGCACGGCGTGATGCCCTGCGCGGGACCCCGCGGGAGTCGACGCGGGTCAGTCCTCGGGGAGCAGCAGGCCGCGCCGGTACGCCGCCACCAGGTGCTGGGGCACGAGACGGCGGACGCCGCCGACGGTGACCGGTACGAGCTGTGGCGTGCTCGCCTTCCACTGGGCGCGGCGGTGCCGGGTGTTGCTGCGGGACATCTTCCGCTTGGGAACGGCCATGGGAAACCTCCTCGGTGGGCTCGGGTGAGCTGCGAGGAAGCTATATGAAAATGGATCCCATGAGCAATAGGCGTCGGCCGGGACCGGCTGTCTAGGGTGGACGGCGTGACCGACAGCAGCAGGCGACCCGTCGCCGTCTTCGACCTGGACAACACCCTCGCCGACACGGCCCACCGGCAGCGGTTCCTGGAGCGCAGCCCGCGAGACTGGGACGCGTTCTTCGCGGCCGCGCCGCAGGATCCGCCGATCCCCGAGGGTGTCGCGATGGTGCTGGCCCGTGCCGAGGAGTGCGAGGTCGTCTACCTCACCGGCCGGCCCGAGCGCTGCCGACGCGACACGCTGGAGTGGCTCGCCGCGCAGGGGCTGCCGGAGGGCCGCGTCCATATGCGGCGCAACGACGACCGCAGGCCCGCCCGGCGCACCAAGCTGGAGGTGCTGCGCCGACTGGCCCGCGACCGGGAGGTGCGCGTCCTGGTGGACGACGACGAACTGGTGTGCGCCGATGCCCGACGGGCCGGTTTCGCCGTCGTCCTGGCACGTTGGACGGCTCCTTCGGGCGCGCTGAAGCAGGCGCAGGAGGGTGAGGGGCGTACCTGAGGCGCGGTCGTGCGGAAGGTGCGGCCGTACGGGAAGAGCGCGGCCCCCCGGGAGGGGTGCCGGGCCGTCAGGCCGACTCGTCCAGGCGGAAGCCGACCTTCAGGCCCACCTGCCAGTGCGCGATGTCGCCGTTCTCGATCTGGCCGCGCACCTGCGTCACCTCGAACCAGTCCAGGTTGCGCAAGGTCTGCGAGGCGCGGGTGATGCCGTTGCGGATGGCGTCGTCGACGCCGTCCGGTGAGGTGCCGACGATCTCCGTGACCCGGTAGGTGTGCTTCGACATCAGGGTGCTCCTCTCGACCGTGACGGCCTCGTCACGTGTGTCACGCGTCACTCCACCGTGCCCCAAGCTGCGGCGGAGCGCGAGGCGTCGGACCGGACGGGTCCCTTCCGCCCGGTCCCTCTTGACCCCCCGCATTGGTCCATACCAAAATCCGGGACACCCGTACGAGCGCCGCGCTCGTCCCCCACGTCGGGCCTCTCGCCCTGTCCGCCGGGCAGAACAGGACCCCCGTGAGACGTCGCCTCCTCGCCCTCCTCTGCGTGTCCGCCTGCTTCCTGACCGCCTGTGGCGTGCTGCCGGGTACGGGGCCCGACCGCCGGACGGTCACGGTGTGGCTGATGAAGGACAGTGCGTCGCAGGAGTTCCTGGACCGGTTCACCGAGGACTTCGAACACGTCCACCCCGATCTCGACCTCGACATCCGTATCCAGGAGTGGACCGGGATCGGCGGCAAGGTGGAGGCCGCGCTGGAGGCCGACGACGGGAACGGGCCGGACGTCATCGAGGTCGGCAACACCCAGGTCCCGCAGTACGTCGACGGCCGCGGACTGCTCGACCTGACCCTGGAGGCCGCCGCGAAATGGGGCCGGGACGACTGGCTGCCCGGCCTCGCCGAACCGGGGCAGCAGCGCTTCCACCAGTACGGCATCCCCTGGTACGCCGCCAACCGGGTCGTGATCTACCGCAAGGACCTCTTCGAGCAGGCCGGCATCACCGCTGCGCCCCGCACCCGCGCCGAGTGGCTGGCCGCCACCGAGAAGCTGAACGCGGACGGGAACCAGGGCATCTACCTGGCCGGGCAGGACTGGTACACGCTCGCCGGGTTCATCTGGGACGAGGGCGGCGACCTCGCCACCGAGGACGGCGGCCGCTGGGAGGGCGCCCTGGACACCCGGGCCGCCCTGCGCGGCATGGACTTCTACCGGCGGCTCCAGTCCCTCGGCGGCGGTCCCGTGGCGGCGGACGAGGAACACCCGCCCCAGGCGGGGGTGTTCGCCGCGGGCAAGGTGGCGCAGATCGTGGCCGTGCCCGGACTGGCCCGCGCGGTGGTGCAGCAGAATCCCGCCCTGGACGGCGAGTTGGGCTTCTTCCCGGTGCCCGGCAAGAGCGCGGACAGGCCCGGCGCGGTCTTCACCGGCGGCTCCGACCTCGTCGTCCCGCGCAACACCGACGTCAGACAGGGCGCCGTCGCGGTGGTCGCCGCACTGACCGGCGCGGAGTGGGACACCGAACTGGCACGCACCATGAACTACGTGCCGAACAAGGCGAAGCTGGCGAAGTCCGTGGCCGTCGAGGAGGGGGTCGCGGCCATGGCGGCGGGGGCCGCGCAGGGCCGCGCGACCCCCAGCACACCCGAGTGGGCCGCCGTCGAGGCGGACAACCCGATCAAGGACTACATGACGAAGGTGCTCACCGGCGCCGACCCGGCGACCGAGTCCCGCCGCGCCGCCCGCCGGATCACGGAGGCGCTGACGGTGACCTTCTGACGGCCTCGGCCGTCCTGCCCGGTGCTCACCACCGGGCAGGGTTCAGCGGGTGCTCGGCGGGCGGGACTCAGCGGGCGGTGCTCAGCGGGCGGTGCTCAGCGACAGCGCGAAGCGGCCCGCGCCGTCCGTCCACCAGTGACTCAACTCCAGGTCGGCGGCGGCAAGTTCCGTGCGCACTCCCTCCTCCCTGAACTTCGCCGACACCTCGGTGCGCAGTTCCTCGCCGGCCGCGAAGTCGACGGCCAGGTCGAGCGCGGGAACCTTCACGGTCTGCTCCGTACGCGAGCGCAGCCGCATCTCGATCCACTCGTTGTCCGCGTCCCAGAGGGCGACGTGGCCGAAGGCCGCGGGGTCGAAGTCGGCCCCCAGCTCACGGTTGACCACGGCCAGCACGTTCTTGTTGAACTCGGCCGTCACACCGGCCGCGTCGTCGTACGCCCGCACGAGCACCCGCTCGTCCTTGACGAGGTCGGTGCCCAGCAGCAGCGCGTCGCCCGGCGCGAGCAGCGCGCGCACCGAGGCGAGGAACAGCGCGCGCTCGGCCGGCAGCAGGTTGCCGATCGTGCCGCCGAGGAAGGCCACCAGGCGGGGCCCCGGGGTGTCGGGCAGTGCCAGTGCCGCCGTGAAGTCGGCGATCAGGGCGTGCACGTTCAGTCCCGGCCGCTCGGCGATCAGGGCCTGCCCGGCCTGGGTGAGGGCGCTCTCGCTGACGTCGACGGGCACATAGGTGTCCAGGCCGGTCAGCGCGTCGATCAGATAGCGGGTCTTCTCCGAGGAGCCCGAGCCGAGTTCGACGAGCGTGCGGGCACCGGCGGCCGCGGCGATCTCGCCGGCCCGGTCCACGAGGATCTCGCGCTCGGCGCGCGTCGGGTAGTACTCGGGCAGTTCGGTGATCTGCTCGAACAGCTCACTGCCGTGCGCGTCGTAGAACCACTTCGGCGGCAGCGTCTTCGGGGCGTCGGTGAGGCCGCGCTGGACATCGGCGCGCAGCGCGGCGTCCGTGGCGTCCTCGGGGAGGGTGCGGGTGATGCGGAACGGGCTCACGTGCCGGTCTCCTCGGTCGGTGCGGATGCCGTGTCGGTGCTCGGTTCCTTGAGCGGGGTGAGCAGGACGTCGGCGCGGCTCGCCGCGAGCAGGGTGCGGTCGGGGACCTCCTGCCAGCGCGGATCGTCGTCGTACGGTTCGGAGGCCACGACCGTGCCCCGGCCGGGCTCCGCCAGGTACCAGAGGGTGTCGCCCCAGACGGTGGCGGTGATGGACTCCCCGTCGGTGAGGAGCAGGTTGAGGCGGGAGCCGGGAGCCGCCGCGGCGACCTCGAGCACCGTGTCCGCCATCGCCTGGCTCCCCGTGTCGCCGGCGCGCAGCCGGGCGAGGACCAGGGCCCAGACGAACGCGGAGTCGTTGCGCGCCTCCATCGACAGCAGGTCCGCGGCGGGCAGCGAACCGGTCAGCGACGCCAGTGAGCCCGGCCAGCCCGCGACCGCCCCGTTGTGGCTGAACAGCCAGGTCCCGGCCGCGTACGGTGCCGCCGCGGCCTCCGCGTCGGCACCGGCCAGCGTCGCGTCCCGTACGGCGGCCAGCAGCGCCCGGCTGCGGACGACCCGGGCCAGGTCGGCGAAGGACAGGTCCGCCCAGATGGGTCCGGCCCGACGGTAGCGGGCCGGCACCGGATCCCCTTCCGCGTACCAACCCACCCCGAAACCATCGGCGTTGACCGTTCCGTAGCGCTGCCGCCGGGGCGCCCACGACTGCCGGTACAGGCTGTGCACGGGCTCCACGAGGAGCCGCCCGAGCGGCTCCCCGTGCCCCAGGTACGCGAGGTGACGGCACATCAGACGGCCCCCGAGCGGGCCGTGCGGAACCCGGAGAAGATCTGCCGCCGGATCGGGTAGTCCCAGTTGCGGAACGTGCCCCGGCAGGCCACCGGGTCCACCGCGAACGAACCGCCGCGCAGCACCTTGTACTCGGGGCCGAAGAAGACCTCCGAGTACTCCTTGTACGGGAACATGCGGAAGCCGGGGTAGGGAAGGAAGTCGCTGGACGTCCACTCCCACACGTCGCCGATCAACTGCCGTACCCCGAGCGGCGACGCACCGGCCGGGTAGCTGCCCGCCGGGGCCGGCCGCAGATGGCGCTGGCCCAGGTTGGCGTGTTCGGGAGCGGGTTCGGCGTCGCCCCACGGGTAGCGCATCGAGCCGCCGGTCGCCGGGTCGAAGCGGGCCGCCTTCTCCCACTCCGCCTCGGTGGGCAGCCGGCGTCCGGCCCAGCGGGCGTAGGCGTCGGCCTCGTACCAGCACACGTGCAGCACCGGCTCGTCGGGCGGTACGACCTCGGTGACCCCGAAGCGGCGGCGCAGCCACTGCCCGCCGTCCCGGTGCCAGAACAGCGGGGCGCGGATGCCGCTGCGGAGCACGTGCGCCCAGCCCTCCTTCGTCCACCAGCGCTCGTCGTCGTAGCCGCCGTCCTCGATGAACGCCTGGTAGGCGCCGTTCGTCACCGGGGTGGTGTCGATGTGGAAGGGGGCCACCTCGCGCCGGTGCGCCGGCCGTTCGTTGTCCAGCGCCCAGGGCTCACCGGAGGTGCCCATGGTGAACGGGCCGCCGGGCACGAGGACTTCGGCCGGACCGGTGAACAGCGGCACCGGGTCCGGATCGGGCGCGGTGAGGGCCTGCGGGCCGGACCGGAGCTGATGGGTGATCAGCATGGTCTCGTCGTGCTGCTGTTCGTGCTGCGCGATCATCCCGAAGGCGAAACCTGCCTCCGTCAGCCGGGTGCCGCCGAAGTCGGCGGACTCCAGGACGTCCATCACCCGGCCGCGTACCTCAGCGGCGTACCGGCGGGCCTCGTCCGGCGGCAGCAGCGGCAGGGAGGGCCGTTCGGCACGCGAGTGCTCGAAGGCGTCGTACAGGCCGTCGATCTCGGGGCGCATCGCCTCACGGCCGGCCACCGTGCGCAGCAGCCACAACTCCTCCTGGTTCCCGATGTGCGCGAGGTCCCACACCAGGGGGGACATCAGGGGGGAGTGCTGGGCGGTGAGGTCGGGCTCCTCGACGCAGCTCGTCAGGAGCGTGGTGCGCTCCCGGGCCGTGGTGAGGGAGGCCAGCACCCGGGTGCGGAGGGTCTCCGCGTCCGGGCCGGGGCCGTCGTCGAGGTCGGGAACGGCGTCCAGCGCCTGCCCGGTGTCCAGGGCGGGGTCGGTCATGTGCGGAGGTCCTTCCCGTACGCGCGGGTGTCCGTGCCGCGCAGGCGGTCGAGCAGGTCGTCGGCGGGGGTGCGGCCCTGTAGGACGTACCGCTCGAGGTAGTCCGACACGGCGTCCGTCACCGCCTCGGTGGCGCCGAGGCGGGGCAGCGCCCGCAGAGCCGTGGTGAAGCAGGTGACGGCGACCTCGTGCAGCTCCGGGTCGGTCAGTCCGTACCGGGCCGCGTCGATCCACAGCGGATTGTGCGGGGCCGGCAGCGGCTGGGCCCGCTCGGCCAGCGGCTTCACCGCGCGATAGACGTTCTCGGCGGCCTCCGGGTCGTCGAAGAGCGCCGTCGTCACGGCGAGCGGCACGATCCAGCCGTCGTCGCCGGGCTGCGCGTCGATCATGCGCAGTTCCAGGTGGCCGCGCGGTCTGACCGGTGGGAACAGCGTCGTGAGGTGGTAGTCGAGGTCCTCCCGGGTCGGTGCTCCCGTCCGGGTCCACTGCCGGAAGGTGAGCCGGTCGGGCACCTCCCACGGCCCGCTGTCGCGTCGGACGCACATCACCGGCGCGTCCAGTACGTGCCGGGCCCAGGCCGCGCGCGGATCGCCGTCCAGAGGGGGTCCGCCCGCGCGGCCGGCGCCGATCTCCGTCCACAGGAGCTGCCGGGTGGAACGCCAGCCGGTGGGCGCGCCGCCGAGCAGCGGGGAGTTGGCGAAGGCCGCCACCAGTACGGCGCCCAGGGTGTGCGACAGCGACCAGCGCCGTCCGTGCCCCAGGGGGCCGGGCTCCTCGTACCCGGCGTCCAGGCAGACCTGCACGGAGGCCGAGGTGCACATCATGGCGCGGCCGGCCGGGCCCGTGCGGTCGAGGCATGCCTCCATGGCGTCGTAACGGGGCTCGTGGAGGAACCGGCGGGGTGTGCGCCAGGGGTCCGTGCCGTGGCCGGAGAGGGCGAGACCCTGCTCGGCCAGGACCGCGCGGACGGCGGTCAGATCGGCGGAGACGATGCCCACGCACTCCATCAGGGAGGCGGCGGGCGGCGAGCTCAGTTCCAGCTGGCCGCCGGGTTCGACGGTGAGCGGTGAGCTCAACGGCAGGGTGCGCAGTGCGGCGTAGGCCGCTTCGAGCCGTTCGGGTGTGACGGGGAGCCGCGGTTCGCGCAGCTCGTGAACGAGCCATTCCACCTCGACCCCGACGGTGCGGGGTGGTCCGGTCTTGAAACAGATGCCCCTGACCAGGGCCTCCACCTCGGCTTCGGTGAGGGCGCTGCGGGTCGGGGTCTCGTCGGTACAGTCGCTGACTGAGTCGGACATGTCGGGATCCTCCTGAGATTCCACCATGCCACCGGTCCGGCCTCGGTGCGGCCGGACAGGCATCGCTCGTCCCACCCAAAACCCTCGAACGGATCCGCACAAGGGTACACAACCGTACATTCGGGACCGAGTTCGAGCTGTTTTCCGGGCGTTCCCGACCGGTCCGCGGGGCGTTTCCCGGCCCGGAAAACCCTGTTGCACGCGATGTCCAGGATCGCTCACGATGCGTGTATGAGCACGACGGGGGAGACGGGCGGGGCGCGGGAGACCGCGCGGCGCGCGGCCATGGAGTCCACGGGGGTGGCGCCATGAGCGCGCGGCTGCGCGGCATCGCGCGGGAGACGGAGGAGATCGTCGCGGCGGGTCGCTACGGCGCGTCCGACGGGCGCGAGGTGTCCCTCTCGGCGGCGATCGACGCCGCCCGGGCGGGGACGCGGATGGCGGGACCGGGACCGGTCGAGGTGCCGGAGGGGCCGGCCGTGGACTCCGCGGCGCGATCCTTCGGCGACATGTTCGTCGAGGTCACCGGCGAGAGCAGCCTGGAGGCGGCCCGCCGGCTGGTCGGCGGCGGTCCGGTCGCCGTGCTGAACTTCGCCTCGGCCCGCAATCCCGGCGGCGGTTACCTCAACGGGGCCCAGGCACAGGAGGAGGCCCTGTGCCGGGCCTCCGCGCTGTACACCTGCCTGCTCGAGGCCCGGGAGTTCTACGACCACCACCGCGCCCACCGCGACCCGTTCTACACGAACCGTGTCATCCACTCACCGGCCGTGCCCGTCTTCCGCGACGACCGGGGCCGTCTGCTCGACGAGCCCTACGGCGTCGGCTTTCTGACGGCCGCCGCCCCGAACGCGGGCGTGGTGCTGCGGACCGTCCCGGAGCGCGCGCCCGAGTTGCCGGGCGTGCTGGCCGTCCGTGCCGGGCGGGTCCTGGAGACGGCCGCCGCGCACGGCTACCGGCGCCTGGTGCTGGGCGCGTGGGGCTGCGGGGTGTTCCGCAACGACCCCGCGCAGGTGGCGGGGGCGTTCCGGGCGCTGCTCGGACCCGGTGGGCGGTTCGAGCGGACGTTCGAGCATGTGGTGTTCGGGGTGCTGGACCGGACGCCGGGAAGCGTGGTGCTGGCCGCTTTCGAGCGGGTGTTCGGCCGGAAGAGCCCTCAGGTCCAGCCGTAGCGCTCGTGCAGGCGGTGCCGGACCAGGTTGAACCGCATCCGGTCCAGCGCACAGGCCTCACGGCGCATGCCGTCCTCGTACAGACGCAGGACGCGGTCGACGTCCACCCAGGAGTCCCGCCCGGACCGGTCCCAGGGCCCGCTGCCGATCGGCACCCACTCGCGGTCGCCGTCGTGCCGCTTGCTCGACAGCTGTACGGCGAGGAAGGTCCCGCCCGCCTCCCGGGCGACGACGAGCACCGGGCGGTCCTTGCCCCGGCCGTCGTTCTCCTCGAAGGGCACCCAGGTCCACACGATCTCGCCGGGGTCCGGGTCGCCGTCGTACGCGGGGGAGTACTCGGTGCGCACCCGGCCCACCTCGCGGGGGTCGGCCTCGGTGGTGGCGGAGGGGCCGGAGCGGCCCGGGACGTCTTCATCGGTAAACGCGGTCACGGGGGCACCCTAAGGGTTGCCCCCGTGACCAGGTTTGTCAGCGGGTCACTTCTCCTCGACCGGCACCCGCTGCGCAGGCGGGCTCGCTACGCCGTTGAGCGGCGAAGTCCCGTTCTCGGCATGCCCGTTCTGGTTCATCGAGGCGAGCAGCTGACGGGCCAGACCGAGTCCCGTCCCGCCCATGGTGAGCGCCTTGGCGAACACGTCCGCCATACCGTCGGCGCCGTTGAGCAGCACCATGTTGTCCACGTTGCCGAAGGCGGACGCGCCCGCCTTCACGATCTCCGGCCAGTTCTCGGCGAGTTGCTGGGCGACGACCGCCTCCTGGTTCTCGGCCAGCGCGGCGGCCCGCGCCTTGATGGCCTCCGCCTCCGCGAGGCCCTGCGCCTTCGCCGCCTCGGCCGCAGCCAGACCCCTGGCCTGCGCGGAGGCCGCCTCGGCCTCACCGGTGGCCCGGGTGGCGGCCGCACTGGCCTCGCCCCGGGTCCTGGTCGCCTCGGCCTCGGCGCCGGCGGCGGCCTTGACCCGGGTCGCCTCGGCGGCGGCCGCGAGTTCCGTCTCCTTCGCCTTGGCCTGCGCCGCCGAGATCCGCGCGTCGCGCTCCGCCTCGGCCAGCGTGCGCTTCTCGTAGGCCTGCGCGTCCGCGGGCTTGCGGACGTCCGCCTGGAGCTGCTGCTCGCGCCGCTGCGCCTCGAGTTCGGCGACCCGTGTCTCCTGGACGACGACCTCCTGCCGGGAGGCCGCGTCCGCGAGGGGTCCCGCCTGACGGGCCCGCGCGCCCGCCTTGTCGCGCTCGGCCTGGTAGCCGGCCTGGAGGATCTCGCTGTCCCGGGTGGCCTCCGCCATCCGGGCGAACGAGGCCTGCTCCGCCTCCGTGGCGAGACGGTTCGCCTCCGCCTGCGCGATCCGCGCGTCCCGCTGTACGGCCGCCGCGTGCGGCATCGCCATGTTCTTGATGTAGCCGGTCGGGTCCTCGATCTCGTGGATCTGCAGCGAGTCCACGATCAGGCCCAGTTTCTCCATCTCGGTACCGCAGGCGGCACGGGTCTGCCCGGTGAGCTTCTCCCGGTCGCGGATCATGTCCTCGACCGTCAACCCGCCCACGATGGACCGCAGATGACCGGCGAAGACGTTGTGCACCCGCTCCGACATCAGCTTCTGCTGGTCGAGGAAACGCCGGGCCGCGTTGGCGATCGACACGAAGTCGTCGCCGACCTTGAAGATGACCACGCCCCGCACCTTGAGCGGGATGCCCTGGTGCGTCACGCAGTCCACGTGCAGTTCGGTCTCGTTCAGGTCGAGCGACAGCTTGCGCACCACCTGCACCCCGGGCATCACCATCGTCCCGCGCCCCGTGACGATGCGGAAACCCATGCCCGCCTCGAGGCCCTCCGTGCGGTGGTTGGAGCCGGAGATGACGAGTGCCTCGTTGGGTTCAGCGACGCGCCACATCATCTTGAACAGACCGATCAGACCGAGGACGGCGACAACCGCCACCCCCGCAACGACGCCGACAACCATCGGCATACGCCCCCTTTTGATGGTGCCCTTTCGGCACCGAACGAAGGGAGTCTGCGCCTGCCCGGGTCAGGGTTGAAGACGTCGGCGAATCCTTGTTGCAATCTTGACGCTTACGTTCCCGAAGACGTACAGAACCGCTCTCACCTGCGCCGGGACGGGCTCAACTGTCGTACGCCCGGGTGACGTAGACCGTCCTGGGCGGTAGGTGCTCCACCACCATCACCACCGTGCCGGACTCGATGCGGCCCGTGCCGTCCGCCGGGTGCGCGAGGAAGTGTTCGGCCCCGCCGCGCACCCGGACGATCACCTCGCCGACGAGTCCGGGCCCGATCGTCCCGGTGACCCGCCCCATGAGCCCGACCATCGACGCATCGTCCATGGTCACAGGGTACGGGCGGAACCCGCTCATCCGGCCGGCGAGTCCGCGACCGCTTCCCGCGGCCAGTGCTCGTGCCAGCGCAGCTCCGCCTCCAGTTGGGCGGCGAGCGAGATCAGCAGCGGCTCGCTGTTCGCCGGGCCGAGCAGCTGTGCCCCGACCGGCAGCCCGCCGGGCGCGAAGCCCGCGGGGACGTTGACGCCGGGCCAGCCCAGCACGTTCCACGGCCAGGCGTAGGGGCAGGCGGCGATCATCGCGCGGTCGGTGGCGAAGCCGCTCAGGTGCAGCATGGCCCCGATGCGGGGCGGCGGAGCGGCCGTCGTCGGCGCGAGGATCACGTCGTA
Organism: Streptomyces sp. NBC_00080; assembly: GCF_045041255.1. NCBI lineage: Bacteria > Bacillati > Actinomycetota > Actinomycetes > Kitasatosporales > Streptomycetaceae > Streptomyces > Streptomyces sp. NBC_00080. Next base: position 1,433,547 of record NZ_CP108235.1, on the reverse strand, counting down.
CTTCTCGAAGAAGCCGCCGATACGGCGGTGCAGCACGGCCTCGGCCCGCCGGGCCGCCCGCAGCGGGACCCCGCCCAGCAGCCGGCCCAGCCGGGCGGCGCCCCGGGTGCGCCGGTCGAGAAGCTCGGGGAACGGGGCCTCGGCGACCCGCTCGGCGATGCCCGCGGTCGCCCTGGGCACGAAGGTGAGGCCGATCTGCCCGTACGGCGGATCGGCCTCCTCGACGGTGTGCCCGAGGCCCGCCAGCCGCTCGGCGACTTCGAGGACGCGGGCGCGCACCTCGGGTCGCAGCCGGGCGGGTACGGCGGTGAACGGGGGCTTCAGCGACAGCGCGATCCGCAGCCGGCCGGGGTCGCACCGCACCGCCGCCGAGGCGTCGACGGCGGGCGGCCGGTGCGGGTCGTGCGCGTGGTTGCCGCTCGCCGCGTCGAGCAGCAGCGCCGCGTCCGCGACCGTACGGCCCAGCGTGCCGTTGACCGTGATGCCGTGGAAGGACTCGCCGCGTGGCCAGGTCGAGACCCGGCCGCGCTGCGGCTTGATGCCGACCAGATGGGTCCAGGAGGCGGGGATGCGGACCGAGCCGGCCCCGTCCGAGCCGAGCGCGGCCGGCACCAGACCCGCCGCCACCGCGGCCGCCGAACCGCCGGAGGAGCCGCCCGGGGTGTGCTCGGTGCTCCACGGGTTACGGGTCGCGCCGAAGGCCGGGCCCTCGGTGAACGGCCACTGGCCCAGCTCGCAGGTGTTGGTCTTCCCGACGATCACGGCCCCGGCCGCGCGCAGCCGGCGGACCGCCTCGCCGTCCTCGGTGACCGCGGCGTGCACGCCCTGGCAGCCGAAGGCGGTCGGCTCGCCCGCCACGTCCATGTCGTCCTTGACGGCGACGGGGACGCCGAGCAGCGGCCGTCGGCCCCCGGCCGCCAACTCCCGGTCGGCCGCGTCGGCTTCGGCGAGCGCGGCCTCGGCCCGGACGATCCGGAAGGCGTTGAGGGTGCCCTGGCTCGCCTCGATCCGGGCGAGGGTGTGCTCGACGAGCGTGCGGGAGGACACCTCGCCCTCGGCCAGCGCGCGGGCGGTGGCGGTCAGGCCTGCGGCACGGTCGGGCGTCATGCGGGCACCTCCGGGACGACGATGTCTACCGCACGGTAACGTCTGGCGGCCCGGCGGTGGAACGGCACGCGGGCGGAAGGGGTTTGCCCGTCCGCCACAAGGGCGGCGGCCGTCCCGCCACAGACGTCCCACAGGCATCGTCCGTTCCTGCGCAAAGGATTGACGTGTTCCTGCCTCACCCCTACCTTCTGATCGACTTTCCGAACTTTGTTCGGAATATCGAACCGCTGGACGTGCCTTGAGCCGTAGGAGAGCCGCCATGACGCCCCGTCCCCCCGCCCCGTCCCGCCGTGCCCTGCTGCGCGCGATGGCCGTCCTGCCCGCCACGGCACTCGTGCTCGGCGAGGCGCCCGGCCTGCTCGGCACGGCCCTGGCCGCCGCACCGGCCGCCGGTTCGGCCACCCGCTACACGATCGTGCCGTTCCTCAACAGCAACGACGGAACGGTGAACGTGTACCAGTCCGACGACGCCACCGACTTCCGGCTGCTGCAGTCCTCCGCCTACACCCCGCCGAGCAACCGCATCCGCGACGCGAGCGTCTTCAAGCACACCAACGGCTACTACTACGTCACCTACACGACCCACACCTGGCAGGACGCCAGCACCACCATCGGCTTCGCCCGCAGCTCCGACCGGGTCAACTGGACGTTCCTGTACGACTACACGGTCCCGATCGTCAACCTCTCCCGCGCCTGGGCGCCGGAGTGGTTCGTCGACAGCGACGGCAGCGTCAACGTCATCGTGTCCTGCTCCGTGACCAGCGACGAGTGGATCTTCACCCCTTATCTGCTGAAGGCCACCAACTCCGCGCTCACCGCCTGGACTTCACCGGTCGCCCTGTCCGGCATCGGGCCGAACCACATCGACACCTACATCGTGAAGGTCGGCTCGACCTACCACGCGTTCACGAAGAACGAGACGGCGAAGTACATCGAGTACGGCACGGCGTCGAGTCTGGCCGGTCCCTACACGATCACCAGGACCGGCGACTGGGCGGGCTGGGGCAGCTACCGCGAGGGCCCGTCCGTCATCCAGCTCGACAACGGCGCCTGGCGGATCTTCTTCGACGGCTACGGCGACGGCAACTACTACTACAGCGACAGCTACGACTCGTTCGCCACCTGGAGCGCGCCCAAGGCGCTGCCCGGCATCTCCGGTACGGCACGCCACTTCACGGTCATCAAGGAGACGGTGACCGGTGGCCCCGCCCTCACGAAGAACGCCACCCGCTCCTTCCGGTCCGGCAACTACACCACCCGGTACTGGCAGGAGCAGTCCGCGCTGCTCAACCTGCCCGTGGTGACCAGCTCCAGCACCACCGCCGAGAAGCAGGCGTCCACCTTCACCGTGGTGGCGGGCCTCGCCGACGCGAACGCCTACTCGTTCCGCGACGCCGCCGGAAACTACCTGCGCCACTACTCCTTCCGGGGCCGCTTCGACGCCAACGACGGCACGGCGTCCTTCGCGAAGGACGCCACCTTCATCGCCCGGACGGGCTCGGCGAGCGGTTCGGTCCGCTTCGAGTCGTACAACTACCCCGGCTACTACCTGCGCCACTACAACTACCAGCTCCGGGTGGAACAACCCGACGGCACCGACCTGTTCCGCCAGGACAGCTCCTTCGTGGCGGCGACCGCCTGGGCCTGAGCCGGTGGACCGGGCCGGGACGACGGGGCCCCGGCCCGGTGGCTCACCGGTACGACCTCACCGGTGGTGCGGCGACGTCAGGTAGTGCTGCCTGAGGAGCTCCTTGCCGTAGTCGTTGCCGTTGGGGGTACGCACGACGGAGTGGACGTGCTTCTGGGTGGCGCCGCTGCCCTGGCTGGCGCCGTACGCGCCCGCGAGGGGTCCCGGGGCCTGGCAGTCGACCTCGATCCAGACGACGGGGCTGTGGACGCGGACGTAGAAGGCGTCGTCGTCGCCGGTGCCGCCGGCCCAGGTGACGTAGGTGTCGTCGACGTGCTTGCGGACCTCGGCCAGCGTCACCTTCGCCACATCGGCCTTGGCCCGCCCGGTGAAGGCCTGCACGATGCCGAGGAGCTTGGTCTTCTGGGCGGCGGTCAGGGCGTTGCCGCGGATGCCGGTGTACTCCTGGACCGCGTTGTCGCAGAACGCGCCCGCCTTCATCGACTCGTTGGACTTGGTGGAAGACTCGATGGCGACCGCCTGCTGCGCCGCGCTCAGGGAGTTGATGAAGGCGAGGCCGGCGACGACCTCCTCGTGGCAGACCGTCACCGTCTCGCCGTCGATCTCCATCGAGGTCGGCTCCGAACCCCAGAAGCAGGGGCTCATCACGACCTGGTCGCCGAGGACGAAGTAGTTGATGACCAGGTGGTGGCCGTCGAACTGGAAGCCCCAGGGCTCGGTCGCCGACGGGGTGCCCATCACGGTCCAGTAGTAGGCGTCCTCGTTGAAGGAGTTGGTGTTGCCGATGGCCTCGCCGGCCGCCTGGTTGATCTTCCGGATCTTCTCGGTGGTCTCCAGGCCGTCGGCGCTGAGCGCCGACTTCAACAGAGCCGTGCCCAGGGCCTTCTGGTCGTCGCTCAGGTCGGCGAGGGACACGCCCTGGCGGGCGTAGGAGTCGACGTTGCTCCACAGCCGCCACTCGGTCGAGCGGACCGTGAACTGCGTCGAGGTCTTCTGGGTGTCGCTGAGCCCGGCCAGGAAGGCGTTCGCGGCGGCGACCACCGGGGCGGTCCTCACGCCCGTGGAGTGGATCGTGAACAGGTCGTCGACCCGCGTGCCGTCGGTGGTGAGGCCGAAGAAGTCCTCGGTGATCGACTGGTTGCCGGGGCCTCCGGCGCCGCCGCCCGGACCCCCGCTGGGCGCGCCGCTCGGCACCGCGCTCGGATCGGCGGCGGCGGTGGTGGTGGTGGCGTCGGCCAGCGCCGCCCAGGCGCCGGCCCCGCCCATGGTCGCGACGGCCGTGGCACCGCTGGCGAAGAAGACCTTGCGCATGAAGTTGCGGCGGCTCGCGTGAGCACGGCGGCCGGCTTCGGACTGGGTCTCGTGGGCCGTCGGTTCACCGGAGTCGAGCTCGGTCATCGTCGCTGCTTCCCTTCGTCAGGGGCACGTCCCCGCTGGACGGCCGCCGGGTGATCACTCTGGGGGAGCCGGCTGAGGCAGGCCTGAAGCGGTGACCGGGCGGCCGTCGCAATCGGTGCGCGCGGGGCCTGCGCACCCGGTCCGAACTGCGGTTCTGTGAGGGTCCTTAGAGTTGCGGGGAGGACGGGGCGGCGGAGCGGCCGGCCGTCGGAAGCGTCACCGAGAACTCGGTTCGCCCCGGTTCGCTCTCCACGTCGATCCGGCCGCCGTGTGCCTCCGTGAGGGCCGCCGCGATGGCCAGGCCCAGGCCCGTGCCGCCCCCTTCGCCGGGCATGCGGGAGCGGGAGCCGTCGGCCCGGGTGAACCGCTCGAAGATCGAGGGGAGCAGGCCGGGCGGGATGCCCGGACCGTCGTCCCGTACACGAATCACGCATCGGGCGGTCTCCAGCGACTCCACGACGACGGTGACCTTGGTGCCGGCCGGCGTGTGCACACGGGCGTTGGCCAACAGGTTGGCCACCACTTGATGGAGCCGGGACGGGTCGGCGACGACCGTCACCGGCCCGTCGAGGCGCAGCGCGAGCTGCCAGTCGTGCTCGCCTCCCGCGGCCTGCGCGTCCCAGACGGCCTCCGCCACCAGCGTCGCGAGGTTCACCTCGGTCCGCCGGAGCGGCCGCCCCTCGTCGAGGCGGGCGAGCAGCAGCAGATCCTCCACCAGACCGGTCATCCGGGCCGACTGGGCGCAGACGCGACGCCAGGCCAGCTCCGGCGCGATCGTCCGGTTGCCGCCGTTCATGTACTCGGCGTACCCCGCGATCGAGGCGAGCGGTGTGCGCAGTTCATGACTGGCGTCGGCGAGGAACCGGCGCATGCGTTCCTCGGTGCGCCGACGTTCGGCGAGCGAGGACTCCACGTGGTCGATCAGCTGGTTGAGCACGACGCCGACCTGCCCGGCCTCGGTGCCGGGGTCGGTGTCCCGCGCGGCGACACGGGCGAGGACGGCGACCTCGCCCCGGTCCAGCGGCACCCGGGCGACCTCGGCGGCGGTGGCCGCGACCCGGCCCAGCGGGCGCAGCTGCCGGCGTATGACGACGGCGGAGGCGCAGGCCGCGGTGGCCGGTCCGACGGCGGCGATCGCCGCCTCGACGACGACGAGACGGTCGATCACGCGCTGCACGTCGGTCATCGGGAGCCCGGCCAGGACGGGCACCCCGTCGCCGCCGAGCGCGGTCACCCGGTACGTGCCGAGACCGGGAAGGTCGCGGGTGTGCAGCGACCCGTCCGCGGTGATCCCCTGCAGGGCGGCACGCTGAGCGGCGGTGAGGACCCGCTGACGGCCCTCCTCGGTCACCACCTCGGCGGCGATGATCTCCCCGTCGGCGAACCGGGCCGCCAGGGTGCCGGCCGGCTGCCCGCGTTCGTTGAGGAACCCCAGATCCGTCGCACCGCCCGTACGGCGCTGCAATCCGCCCTGGCTGCGCTCGGCGGCGTCGGTGACACGCTGGTCCAGGTCCCCGAGCAGATAGACGCGTTGGACGAGGACGGTGCTGAGCGCCATGACCGCGCACACGGCGACCAGGGTCACGGAGACGAAGAGCACGAGGCGCACCCGCAGGGACCGCTGGCCCAGACCGGTGCCGGACGGGCTCGCCCCGCGCCGCCGGCCCGACAGGACCGTCATGCCCCTTCGTCCGCGGCTCTGATCGCGTACCCCGCGCCGCGCACGGTACGGATCATCGGCGTCCGCCCTTTGTCGATCTTGGCGCGCAGTCCGTAGATGTAGACCTCGACCAGGTTCCCCTCGCCGTCGAAGGAGGCGTTCCAGACGTGGTCGAGGATCTGGGCCTTGCTGAGCACCTGGTGCGGGTGGCTCATGAGGAACCGGAGGAGGTCGAACTCCTTGGTGGTCAGCGGGACCGGCACTCCGCCGCGCCGCACCTCGCGGGTGCTCTCGGCCAGCACGAGATCGCCCAGCACCCGCACGGGACCCTGGTCGGCGCTGTCGCCGGGGCCGGACCTGCGCAGCAGACCGCGCAGCCGCAACACGACCTCTTCCAGGGAGAACGGCTTGGTCACATAGTCGTCCGCGCCGGCCGACAGCCCGTCGATGCGGTGCTCCAGGGCATCCCGTGCGGTGAGCATCAGCACGGGCAGCCGGGTGTTCTCGCTGCGCAGCCTGCGCAGTACCTCGACCCCGTCGACGTCGGGCAGCATGCCGTCGAGGACGACGACGTGCGGGGCGCAGTCGCGCGCGATGCGCAGCGCGCTGCGTCCGTCGGCCGCCGCGAAGGACCGCCACCCCGCCTCGGTCACGGCGGCCGACAGCAGCTCGGTGAGCTCGGGCTCGTCGTCGACTATCAGCACGCGAACCGTGCCTGTACGGGTACCGGGGACGCCAGACATGGCTCGACCCTCTCTCCGTTCACCATGAGGAGCATGTGCGCGAGCTGAGCGCGCGCCATGGGATGGACGAGGCGGGGGCCGGACGAGGCAGGGGGCGGACGAGGCAGGGGGCGGACGAGGCAGGGACGGACCGGCCGCCGGGCCGGCGGCCGTGTTCAGTGACGCGGTGACCGGCGGACGGTCAGCACGGCGACGTCGTCGTGCCGGTGGTCGTACCCGGCGTACGCGCGGGCGTCCTCGTGCAGGGCCAGGGGCAGCTCGGTGGGGGAGAGGTCGAGGTGCTGCAGCAGACGCTCGTCGACCGGGTAGAAGGTGCCGTCGTGGGCGCGGGTCTCGGTGAGGCCGTCGGTGGTCAGCACCAGCGTGGAACCGGCCGGGAACGCGAACCACCCGACCGTGGTGGGTTCGGCGGCCAGGTCCGCGAGCCCGAGCGGGACGCCGGTGTCCACCGCCGGCGTGGTGACGGCGCCGTCGTGCACCAACCGGGGCGGAATGTGCCCGCAGTTGACGAACTGCGCCTCCGCGCCCGCGTCGACGCCGATGATCAGGGCGGTGACGAACCGCTCGTCGTCGCCGGTCTGTTCGGCGTAGGAGTTGTGCCGGACGACCGCGGCGTCCAGGGCGTCGACGAGCGCGGTGAGCGTGGGCTCCCGGTGGGCCGCCTCACGGAAGGCGCCGATGACGGCGAACGCGGCGCCCACCGCGGCCAGCCCCTTGCCCTGCACGTCCCCGATCAGCACGCGCGTGCCGAAGGGCGAGGCCACGACGTCGTAGATGTCGCCGCCGACGAGCCGGTCCTCCTGCACGGGTTCGTAGACGCCGTTGACCAGCACGTCGTCCGTGAGCAGGGGCAGGGGGTGCAGGATGTGCCGCTGCATCGCGGCGGCGGTGGAGCGCAGCCGCAGCATCTCGCGTTCGCGCGCGATGCGCCGGTGGCAGGCGTAGACGGAGGCGGCTCCCAGGGCGAGGGTGAGCAGCACCAGCAGCGCCCGGTCGAGCCACCGGCCGTTGTCGTCGGCCCGTACGAGCAGGGTGAGGGTGACGAACAGGGTGGTCCAGGCGGCGACGAACTTCGTCTGCTGGACGGTGCACAGCGCCGACGCCGTACCCGGCAGGAAGACCAGCAGCCCGAGGAGCCACACCTCGGATCCGGACAGGACGCCGAGCACCTCCACCAGGACCGTCACCGACAGCACACCGACGACCGTCTCGGCGTTGCCCGGGGGCTCGATGGCTTCGAGGGCGTCGGCGGGGCGCGTCCGACGAGGACCGGTCATGGGAACTCCCGCGCAGGTGGTGATCTCTCTGTACTTTAGACAGGTCCTCGGCCCGGGTGGGTGGTGCTGTCGGCCGGGGAGCACGTCGGCCCCGGACGCGCGACGCGGCCGGGGCTTCCGGAACCACCAGGGCCCCCCGGCCGCAGCAGCGACAGGGGCAAGGGCCGGGGCCGGGACGGAAACCCGGGTCGCGGACACCGCAGCCGGCTCCCGACAGGGCCCGCGCCGCGCCTCGTCCAGACCGCACACGGCCGGGAGATCGGCGACGAACTCCCACTCCGGCAGCCTGTCCCGCGACAGCACAACCTCCCGCGGCGGCCGCGCCGGCGGCCGTGCCGATGCCGGGCGGGCCAGCCGGGGAGCGGCGCCGGAGGCGGGGGCTGTACCGATGCAGGATCAACGAATTCCTGTCTTTCCGGGCTCGGCGGCACGACACTTCCCCGCAGCGGCGCGCAAGCGTTCAGAGGTCTCCCGGCCTCTCCTGAAGCCAAGGATGTTATTAGTCATTTTATTGACTATGATGAGGTGGCGGACGAGGCAAGGGGGGCTCCGGCAACTGCGCGGCTCCGCCTTCGAGAACGGCCACCGGGACGGGTGCCTGCGGATCGCAACGGTCCTGCGGAAAGGCGGACGACGACTCATGCCGAGCGGTGCGTACCTGCGCTACGTCGCCCTGGGCGACAGCCAGACCGAAGGACTGGGCGACGGCGACGACACCGTCGGCCTACGCGGCTTCGCCGACCGGTTCGCCGAGCACCTCGCAGTCCTCGACCCAGGCCTCCGATACGCCAATCTGGCCGTACGCGGACGTACCGCCGGCCAGGTCCGCACGGAACAGCTGGGACCTGCCCTGGCCCTGCGCCCCGACCTGGCCACCGTCGTCGCCGGGGTCAACGACCTGCTCCGGCCGCGGTACGACGCCGCGGAGGTGGCCGGGCACCTGGAAGAGATGTTCGCCGCGCTCACGGATGCCGGGACCCACGTGGTGACACTGACCTTCCCCGACATCGCGAAGATCGCGCCCCTTGCCCGGCCCCTCAGATCCCGCGTGGCCGACCTCAACACCCGCATCCGCGCCGCGGCCGCCCGTCACGGCGTCACGGTCGCCGAAACCGGCCGGCACGCCGTCACCACCGACCCCCGGCTGTGGACCGCGGACCGACTGCACGCAAGCGCCCTCGGCCACGAACGGATCGCCGCAGCCCTCGCCCAGGCCGTCCACCTGCCCGGAAGCGACGACGCCTGGACACTTCCTCTCCCGCCCCAGAGGGTCCCCTCGCGCCGGCAGGCCGTAGGAGCCGAACTGCGCTGGGCGTCCGCACACCTCGGCCCCTGGCTCGGACGCCGTCTGCGCGGCCGGTCCTCCGGCGACGCCCGCACCGCGAAACGCCCCCGGCTCCTGCCCGTGCACGCCACGCCCGACCCCGCGGCGGACACCGGCCGACGCCCGTCCCCGTAAGGGCAGCACGGCCGTCGTGCCGGCACGGACCTGGCGCCCGACACAACCTCAACGCCGTGCGTGGGGGATCTTCAACGCCGTGCGTGACGGATCTTCAGCCGTCCGAACCCCATGGCCCCGGAGATCCGGATCCTCGGACCGCCCCCGCGGGGACTGCGCGGCGCCCGGTACCGCGTGTCCTTCCACCCGGTGTGCAGCTCCTCGTACTCGACGATCGCGTCGCGCGGCACCGTGATCTTCGCCCGGCCGGTGCCGAGCCGCAGCTCGATGTCGACCACCGGATGCTCGACGACCGCCCGCGACAGGTCCAGACGCACACTCGCGAAAGCGGACTCGACCTTGAGGAACCGCGGTACCCGCCATGCCCCGCTGCGCTTGATCCGTCCGCCGGCCGCGGCGATCGTGGACGTGGTGCCCGCGTTCTCCTCCGGCAGCGAGGCCAGCGCCGCCACGAGCTCGCCGTGCGTGGTGACGGTGAGCACCCGGTGCAGGCGTTCGTCCAGATCCTCGTGCGAGAGGTGGCCTTCGGCGTACGCCTCCCGCAGGCGCCGTACCGCCGTGTCACGGTCCTCTTCGCCGATCAGCGGCGGCCGGTCGTCCGGCAGAGCGGTCACCCTTTCACCCTACTGCCGGGCCGGCGACCCGCACCCGATCCCGCCGCGCCCCGCGGACCGTACGGCCGCCCGGCGACGGACACCGCGGCAGCCGACGACGCGTCGGGCGACGCCGAGGCAGCCGATCACTCGCACCGTTCAGCAGGCGGGGACACCGGGCAGCCAGGCCGGACCCTCGATGTAGATGTTGGTCAGCCACGAGCCGTCGGTCAGCCGGGACCAGGCGTCGTTGGTGTAACCCTCCGCCGTCACCTCCTGGGCATGGGCCTGGCACACCACGTTGATCGTCGTCGGCTGCGCGAAGTATCCGACCACCGCGGCGTTGACGCTCGGTTCGCTGTGCGTGCGCACACCGGTGCCCCACGTCCGGTGCGCCGTGCTGCCGGCGGCCGGCGGCGGAGCGCTGCTGCCGGCGCAGTCCGCGACACCGGGCAGCCAGGCCGGGCCCTTGATGTAGATGTTGGTCAGCCACGAGCCGTCGGCCAGCCGGGACCAGACATCATTGGTGTAGCCCTCGGCGGAGACGGACTCCGCATGCTGCTGGCACTGGACCGACACCTGGGCGGGACCGGCGAAGGTGTCCACGACCGCGGCGCGCACACTCGGCGTCGCACGGGTACGGACGCCGGTGCCCCAGGTCTCGAACGTCGAACCCCCGTTCGCGGGCGGGGGAGTGGGGGTGCCGGACCCGTTGACCCGGACCGCTCCCGCGTAGTCGCCGCCGGTGCGCACCGGCGCGACCCGGATACGGGTACCCGACTCGTACGCCTCGACCATCTGCCCCGCGCCCAGGTACATGGCGACGTGGTGGATGTGCCCGCTGCCCCAGAACATCAGATCGCCCGGCAGCAGCGGACCGGTGCCCTCGGCGGCGGAGATGCGGGCGGAGGCCTGCGAGGTGTGGAACTGGTCGTCGGCCGTGCCGTTGAGCAGGTCCTTGCCCGTCGCCCGGTAGTACGCGTACCGCATCAGGCCGGAGCAGTCGAAGCCCATGCGCTCGTTGTCGTGCAGGCTGTCCGGGTCCGAGCCGTCGTAGTAGCCGTAGCTGGCGCCCGGCGTGGCCCCGTGGCCGCCGCCCCAGCTGTACCAGACGCCGGTCTGCGCGCAGGCCGCGGCCACGGCGGCCTGCGCGGTGGCCGAGGCGCCCGGCGCGAGAACCGAACAGGAGGCGTCAGGCGCGGCGTGGGCCGGCACGCAGCACCACGCGGAAAGGGCCAGGACACAGGCGCCCAGGAGTGCGCCGCCCGTCCGGCGGCGGGTACGGGTGATCTTCAAGGAACTCTTCCTTCGTCGACGTGAGGTCACCGGCACCCCGGTGACGGCCAATTGACGGCCAGAGCGCACGGCCCCGTGTCACACCCCACCCCCGTGGAGGTGCGACACGGAGACCGGCGGATGAACGCGGCCCCCTCCCGGGCGGCCGGACCCCCGGTCGGAGCGTCGGTCAGACCGCCGGGCGGGGCGCAGTTGCAGGGCCGTAGCGGGCGGCCGGCGCCCCGCGCAGCAGGGCCCAGTACCGGTCGCCGTACGACCAGTGCCACCACTCGGTCGGATAGTTGACGAAACCGGCCGCCGTCAGAGCCCAGGCCATCAACGCCCGGTTCGCACGCGCCTCGGCGCCGATGTCGCCCGCCTCGGTACGACAGGCGCCCCTGCTCTCCTGCGGGGTCGCGTTGACCTCCGTACCCAGCGGCAGCTCTCGGCCGTCCTGGTTGCACAGCGTCAGATCGACCGCACCGCCGCTCACGTGCGGGGCGACCTCCGGCGGGGAGATGTAGGCACTCGCCAGCTCCCGTATCCGCTCCGGTGCCGCGTCCGGATGCTCCCGCCACAACGCCGCCGCGTACTCCTCGAAGTAACGCCGCTGCAGGCCCGGCGGCCGGTACCCCTCCACCACCAGGAACCGCACCCCGGCCGGCAACAGGCGCTGCGCCCGCACGAGCCGGTCCAGCGCCCCCGACCGCAGATGGGCGAAGCTGCCGTCTTCGTCGGCCTGCCGGTGATCGAGCCACAGCGAGCCGCACCCGCGCAGGTCGACCAGCGGCTCCCCGCATTCGTCCTCCACGACCGCGGCGACCCTGGGGTCCGAAAGCGTGATGATGTCGTCTGTCACGGCAACAGCGTCACCCCACCCCCTGCAAATCCTCTGCAGGTCGCCTGCAAGCAGCCCACCGGGCTTCCCCGGGGTCGACCGGTCCGAACGACAGGGTGGGCTTCTCGGCCGGCCAGGGCCCACGCCCCCACGACCTCCACAAGGCGCTCCCGCCTCGCTACCCCCCGCCTCCGTCCCCGCCTCGCTACCCCCCGCCTCCGTCCCCGCCCCGCTCCCGCGCCTCGCGGCACCCCAGCTCCGCGAAGACCGCCACCGCTTCCGAGCGGGCCGCCCGTGCCCGGCCCCCGTCACCGTCCGCCGCCCACACCTCGGCCAGATCCCAGACCGTACGCGCCCGCCACAGCGGCAGCCGCAGAGCCTCCCAGCCCGCCAGGGCCCGCTCCAGCGGCTCCCGGGCCCGGCCGGGATCACCGGCCGCCAGATGCCATTCGCCCAGGGTCCGCAGGACCAGCGCCTCCCCGAACCGGTCCTGCCGCTCCCGCGCCACCGCCAGGCATCGGCGCAGCCGGTCGGCCGCCTCCTCCAGCCGGCCCTCCCGCAACTCCACCTTGGCCAGCGACTGCTCGGTGTACATCACGCCGAACGTGTCCCCGAGACCACCGAAGATCCGCAGCGCCTCGTGCAGCAGCAGCCCGGCCTGCGCCCGTGCCCCCTCCGCCCGGTGACACAGGGCCAGCGACCGCAGCGTGAGCGCCTCGCCGTGCCGGTCCGTCTCCGCCCGGTACAGCTCCAGCGCCCGCTCCAGGGCCTCCCGTGCCTGCGCACCGCGGCCCTGCTCCCGGTGCACGTACCCGATGCCGTACAGCACGCGGGCCCGGGCACCGCGGTCGGCGTCCGGCCCGAACCGCTCGAGCGCCGCACCGAGCAGCTCGAGCGCCTCGGCGTAGCGGGCCTGCTCGCGCCGGGCCGTGCCCATCCCCGCCAGCGCCGTCGCCGCCCCCTGCGAAGGCCCCCCGCGCTCCTCGAACAGGCGCAGCGCGTCACCGAACCGGGCGTACGACTCCTCGAACTCATCTTGTTCGTAACGCAGTTGACCCAGACCGGTGAGCAGCCACGCCTCGCCCTCACCGTCCTCGCCGCGGCGCACCGCCGCCATGGCCGCGGCATGCGAACGCGACCAGGCGTCGAACTGGTTGTACAGCGCGGCCGAACTCGCCATCAGCGCCCCGGCGAGATCCCGGGCCGGCCGCTCCATGCCGTGGTCGGCGCAGTACTCCACCGCCGCCAGCAGACAGGACTGTTCGGCGGCGAACCAGGCCGCCGGCCGCTCCAGCAGCGCCTCCTCGATCTGCGCACCCAGCGCACGCACGGCCGCCGGCTCGGGGAAGTACCTGGCCGCGCCGCCCGGCCCGCGGGCGGCCGCCTTCCTGGCCAGCCCCAGCCAGCAGGCCACCAGCCGCAGCACGGCCGCCTCGCGCTGCTCGGCGCTCTCCTCGACCAGACAGCGCTCGCGGGCGTGCTCACGGGCCAGGTCGTGAATGCGGTAGCGGCTGCGGCCGGTGTCGTCCACGCCGATCACGTCGACGAAGTGACAGTCCACCAGCCGCTCCACCGCCTCCTCGGCCTCCTCGCCGTCGATGTCCAGCAACGGAGCCGCGATCCAGCCCGCGAAGTCGGGCAGGTCGAGCAGCGCCAGCCGGCGCAGCGCCCGGCGCTCCTGCAAGTCGAGGTCGGTGTAACCGAGTTCCAGGCTGGTGCGCAACTCCAGGTCCCCGGCCCGCAGTTCGTTGAGCCGGCGGCGTTCGTCGCGCAGCCGCCGCGCGAGCTGCCCCGGCGCCCAGTGCGGGCGGGCCGCCAGCCGCGCCCCGGCGATCCGCACGGCCAGCGGCAGCCGCCCGCACAGCGAGACGATCTCCGCCGCCCGCTCCGGCTCCGCCCCCGTACGGTCCCCGCCCGCCACACGCCGCAGCAGCTCCAGCGCCTCCTCCCCGCCCGGCACGGCCAGATCCAGATGGGCGGCCCCCTCCAGCGCCACCAGCCGTCGGCGGCTGGTCACGAGCACCGCGGAGCCCGGACCGGGCGGCAGCAGCGGCCGTACATGCGCCTCCCCGGCCGCGTTGTCGAGGATCAGCAGGATGCGCCGGTGCCCGATGTGCGTGCGGTACAGCCCCGTCAGCTCCTCGACCGAGCCGGGCAGCATCTCGGGATCGGCGCCCATCGCGCGCAGCAGCCGGGCCAGCGCGTCGGCCGGCTGGAGCGGCGCGGTGTCGGCGGCCCGCAGATCCACGAACAGGCGGCCGTCGGGGAAGAGGCCGGCCGTGCGGTGACCGACATGCACGGCCAGCGCCGTCTTGCCGGTCCCCGAGCGCCCGGAGATCACACCGATCGGCGGCGCGGTACGGCCGGCGTCGCCGACCCCCTTCAGCAGCGCGGTGGCCCACCCGATCTGCTCCGTGCGGCCCACGAAGTCGGCGATGTCGGGCGGGACATGGGACGGCGCGGGCCCCGCCCGCACCCCCGCCCGCACCCCCGCCCCTGCCCCCGCGCCCGTCCCGGGGGCCGGTGCCGCCGTGCCCGCGGCCCCCCGCGCCTCCCCGGCACCCGCCCCGGTGCCGGTGCCGTCCGGCGCCGCCGACGGCGGGTCCGCGCCCAGCACCGCGGTGTCGCCGGTCAGCACCGCCCGGTGCAGCGCCCGCAGCTCCGGGCCGGCGTCGATGCCCAGTTCGTCACGCAGGACCGCGCGCCCCTGCTGATACGTGCGCAGGGCATCGGAGACCCTGCCCGTACGGAACAGCGCGGTCATCAGCAGGGCGCGCGGCCGTTCCCTGAGCGGGTGGGCGGCCACGTGCGCGAGCAGCGGCGCGATCGCCCGGTCCGCGCGTCCGAGCCCCAGCTCGAGCGCGAAGCGCTCCTCCTGGGCGACCAGCCGCAGCTCCGCCAGCCGCGCCGCCTCGATCCGGGCGAACGACTGGCCGAGCCCCTCCAGTGCCTCCTGGCCCCGCCACAGCCCCAGCGCCGCGGCCAGCAGCTCGGCGGCCTCGTCCGGGCGGCCGCGCGCGGCCGACGCCCGGCCCGCCGCGAGCAGTTGCTCGAAGCGGCGGGCGTCGATCTGGGAGGGGTCGAGTTCGGCGAGGTAGCCGGGCGCCCGGGTCCGGATCACCTCGGCCCCGCCGACGCGGGCCAGCGCCCGACGCACCGCGGAGACATGAGTGGCGACCAGCGCGCCGGCGGTCGCGGGAACCTGTTCGTCCCAGACGAAGTCCACGAGCCGCTCGGTGGAGAGCACCTGGCCGAGATGGACGACCAGCGCGGACAGCACGGCCAGGGGCCTGACCCCACCGAGCGGCGCCCGCCGGCCCCCTTCCCACACCTCGACCGGACCGAGTAGACGCACCTCGAGCATGAGTCCCCGATCGCTGTACCGTCCCCGCACCACGGAGCGCGACAACGATATCGGCGGCCGCCGCCCGCAGAATGCCGCACAACGGCCCGCCTGGCCGGATCCCGCCGGTGCCCCGGCCCGGACACACCCGCCCCCGGACCCCCGGCCCCCGTCAGCGGCAGTCGCCCGCCGGGCCCCGCACCCCACGGCACCTGACCGGATCCGGACGGTGGGACCGGCGCGGCGCGTCCGAGGAACAGCACACACGCTGCCCCCGATGACCAGGACCGTCATGAACGGACACCGTAGCGAACACACCGTCACCGGTCGCCCTCGTCGCCGCGGCGTCTGCTACGCGCCGGACGGGGGCCGCGCGGGCCTGCCGTGCCGGGTGCCCCTCCGGCACCGTGGGCAGGTCGCCTTCCGGTCAGATGGAGCGCCATCCACAGGCACCGCTGTGCAGGTTGCGTGAAAGGCTGGGTAGGAGGCTTCTCCAGGCAGGCGACGGACAGGAGTCGGAGTGGACTGGGGTCGGTTCGCACAGCAGATGGCCTCGATGGCGCGTGACCTGCTTGCGCAGGATTCGGTCGACGACACACTGGAGCGGATCACCGCATCGGCCACCGAACTGGTCGACGGCTGCGACGCCGCCGGCATTCTCGTACGGCACACCGCGAAGGTGCGGACCCTCGCCCCCACCGACCAACTCGTCGTCGACAGCGACCGCCTCCAGGAACAGCTCGGCGAAGGACCCTGCTTCGACGCCGCCCGCAGCACGCGCGGAGAACGGCTCTTCCGCATCGCCGACCTCACCGGCGAGAACCAGCGCTGGCCCGCCTACGCCCCCAGGGCCCACTCGCTCGGCGTGGGCAGCATGATGGGCTTCCTGCTGTTCACCGAGGACGAGAACCTCGGGGCGCTGAACCTCTACTCCCGCAAGCCCGGCGCCTTCACCGAGGCCGGCGAGACGGCCGGCTGGCTGCTCGCCTCCCACGCCGCGGTCGCCCTCGCCAGCGCCCGCACCCACGCCCAGATGGAACAGGCCATCGCCACCCGGCACGCCATCGGCGAGGCCATGGGCATCCTCATGGGCAGCCACCACATCACCGAGGAACAGGCCTTCGACGTGCTGCGCCGCTACTCGCAGGAGAACAACGTCAAACTCCGCGAAGTCGCCCGCCTGGTCTGCGCAGACGGCGGCCTGCCATAACCATGCAAGTCGGCCTGCCGCAACGGGGGGAGGGCGGCCTCCCCGGCTGGTGGGCCGGACCGGCGAACGAAGCCAGGGCCAGGGCCGCACCGCCCGGCATCCGGCATCCGGCGCCCGGACTGCGCACCGCCGCCGGTGCGCCGACAGATCACCGGCCGGTGAAATGCGCTTCGCGGTAGTCGTCGAGCCGGTCGAGGACCAGCAGCAGGAGGCCGCGAAGCAGACCGTCGTGCCGCCCGCTCCCGGCAGGCCCGCCCTGTTCGCCGATCACCCGGGCCCGGGCGATCGGTTCCGCGGGATCGGCGCCGGCCAGCGCGCGGACCAGCGCGTGCCGCACGGCGTCCAGCAACGGGCCGAGGCCCTCGCAGACATGAGCGTCACCGGGGCGGGCCGCCGCCGGCCCGCCCGCGGCCTGCAACTGCGCGGTGAGGCAGTGCAAGGGAGCCGCGGTGCGTTCGGCCAGCCGGATGCGGTGTCCGACCTCGTCGAGCGCGGCGGCCGAACGACGGTGCGTCACACTCCAGCGCAGCGCCCGCCGGGCCCGGCCCAGATCCCGCGCGAGGTCATGGGGCTGCTGCCACAGGTCCCCCGCCTGCACCGACCCCTGCACCGCCCCCTGCCCAAGCGGGGCCCGGCCGGGACGGCGGCCCAGCTCCACCAGCAGGCGGTCGAGCCGGCCGCGGTAGGCGTCGAGCCGGCCGGACAGCAGACGGAAGGGGTCGGGAGGCCACAGCAGGGGACCCAGGAGGATGACCACCGCGATCCCCACCAGGTTCTCCAGAACGCGCTGCTCCGGATAGCCGGAGACGGGCACACCGAAGACGAGCACGGCGCTGACGAGCACCTGCTGGCTGGGAGCACCGTCGATACGCAGCAGGAGACTCGCGAGGTATCCGGCGCTCACCACGACGGCGAGGGAGAGCGTGGACACGGGAAGCCAGCGCAGGGCGACCGCGGCGATGCCCACCCCCAGCAGGACACTGCCCAGACGGTAGAGCCCCAGCCGGGGGGCCCACAGCGGGATCCCCGACAAGGTGAACACCGCGGGCAGCACAGCGGCGATGGGGGCACTGTTGATGCCCAGCTCGACCGCCAGGTACCACGACAGCGTGGCGCACAGCACCATCCGGGCCCCGCCCCGCACCTCCTGCACGCTCAGCCGGCGCAGCCCGCCGCGCACCGGACGGCAGAGGCGGCCCAGGACGCTCACCGCCGACGGCAACGCGCAGCCCAGCCCGCAGCCCCATCCCCGTACGGCGGCACGAGCACACTCCCCTCCCACAGGCGATGAGACCCGACCAGATTACGAGCCGCCCGCACGCCCGCGGCTCTGTGCGGAACGTGTCTCCCGCCCTCCCTCAACGTGCCGGTCGGCAGCCGTCTACGCTCGTCGACCGGCGCGGCACGGATCGCGCCGGACGGGTTCACAACGGGGGAGTTGCGGTGCGCGCGGGACTGATCGGGCTGTGGCGGTGGACGGCGTGGGGCGGGATCGGGCTGAGCCTGTACGCGGGCTGGCTGACGGCCGACGACCTCCGCGACCGCGCCTCCAGCGAGCGCGACATCAGCGCGGCGTGCGACGGCCTCGTGTCGGGGGCCGCGGTGATGGACCTCCAGGGCGGCATGATCCGGGCGAAGGCCAGCGACTACGACGAGTACCGGATCGACACCCGCGAACTGCACAGTTCCTGCACCGTCTACAAGGTGCCCGGCCCCGGAAAGACCACGAGCCTGTTCACGCTGGTGGTGCGGCGCAGCGACGCCTCCGAGCCGATGAACTGGATCGGTGACGACAGCGGACTCGAGCCGTTCTATGACACCGATGACACCGAGGTCCTCGGCGGCCAGGACGCGATCATCGAGGCGGGAACGGCCGGACACGCCGACGGAGCGTGGTGGGCCTCCTCCGTCTGCGACGGCAAGCCCGCCCTGCACACGCTCAGTTCCAGCTACACCTACGACGACATCCTCGGCTCCCGGCGACTGAACACCCTGTTCCGCGCCTACGTCGACGACATCACCAAGCGGCGCGGCTGCACCGACGTGACCTACCCGGACGCGAAGGACTTCCGCAGCCTCTGAATCGCGACGACACCACCCGGGCACAACGGATCTCTGAGCGGGCTCGGGCTCCCGCTGCATGCTGATGGGCCCGACAGGAAGTGGAGTCCATGCTCACCATGCCCTGATCAATCCGGCCCTCAGCATCCGCATCGGCCTGAACGACCCGCAGGACCCGGTCCCGACAGGTGCCGGCCGTCCTGGCGGATGGCGGGATGCCCTGCACGGACATCCGCCATCCGTCTCACAGACCCAGGCAGGTCTCATGGACTGGGAGCATCCACCGCACCGGCATCGCGTACTGCGGCGACCACCGGCGGATGCGCGCTCCCGTAGCGATCTCCCCGGGCGCGCAGCGCGGGCCAGGCCGGGAGAGCGCGTACGAGGGCGCCGGCTGTTCCCGGATTCGATCTCCGGGAACGAAGCCGCCAGGCTCGTGCCGCGCCGGGAGTGCAGCACTACTAGGCCCGCGTCGACGGAGTCCAGGGCCCGCCACCCGTCCCACGCCGGCTACCCGCCCAGCCCGACAGCAGCGCGGGGTCGGACACAGGGGCGGCGAGCATCGGTTCCGGCAGTGTCCGTGTCACGGCCCATGCCTTCCGCCCAGCCCGCCCGTCGGCACACCGAGTGCGCGTACGCACCCGACTACCGGCCCGACCATGGCAGGTCAGCGCACGACAACACCTCGCCGGGTGCTGTGTGCCGAGCTTCTGGCGCGCGCACAGGCAGCAGCGCAGCCGGACACCGGCTGCCCCGGATCCCGTGCCGTACGGTCTGCCGTCGCGGTCGCCCGCCGTCCGCGACGGATCTCACCGAAACCGGCGGTGCCGCCGGTACGGCCGAGAGATCTGAATCAATCCCGGGAATCAGGCCGCGACCAGCTCCTGCTCGCGGTCCGGCGTCCTGACCTTCGGCTTCTTGTTCGGCAGCGAGAGCCGGAAGACCTTGTGCCAGGCGGAGAACACCTGCTTGGGCAGCGGGCCGGTGACGTACTCCAGCTCGTACTTCTCGAACAGCGCGCGCACCTTCACCGCGACCTCGGCGTACCGGTTGCTCGGCAGGTCCGGGAACAGGTGGTGCTCGATCTGGTGCGACAGGTTGCCGGTCATGAAGTGCATGGCCTTGCTGCCGCTGATGTTCGCCGAGCCCATCATCTGGCGCAGATACCACTGGCCGCGCGTCTCGCCCCTGATCGACCGGCGCTCGAAGACCTGCACGCCCTCGGGGAAGTGCCCGCACATGATCACCGAGTGGGTCCAGATGTTGCGGACCAGGTTCGCGGTGAACGTGGCGGCGAGCGTGGTGAGGAACGACGGGCCCGACAGCAGCGGGTGGATCACGTAGTCCTTGAGCACCTGCTTGCGGATCTTGCGGCCCACGGCCCTGGCCCGCGCGCGGAACTCCGGGTTCTTGCGGCGGCGCTTGTGCAGGTTCTTGCCGAGCTCCAGGTCGTACGCCGCGATGCCGTACTCGAAGAAGCAGGCGTTGATGAAGTTCCACAGCGGCTGGCCGAGGTGGAACGGGTGCCACTTCTGGTCCTCGTCGACGCGCATGATGCCGTAGCCGAGGTCGTTGTCCTTGCCGATCACGTTGGTGTACGTGTGGTGCAGCTCGTTGTGCGAGTGCTTCCACTGGTCGGCCGGCGAGACGTGATCCCAGTCCCAGGTGGTGGAGTGGATCTTCGGGTCCCGCATCCAGTCCCACTGGCCGTGCAGGATGTTGTGGCCGATCTCCATGTTGTCCATGATCTTCGCCACGGACAGACCGGCGGTGCCGATCAGCCATGCGGGCGGGAAGATCGAGAACAGCAGCACGCCCCTGCTGGCCAGCTCGAGCTTGCGCTGCGCCGAGATGACCTTGCGGATGTAGGCGGCGTCCTTCTCGCCGCGGCCGGCGATCACCTCGTCGCGGATCGCGTCCAGCTCGCGGCCCAGTTCCTCGATCTGCTCCGCGGTCAGGTGGGCGGTGGGGTCGATGGCGGTCAAGGTGCTCCTACCGTTCGATGTCGCAGGGGCCCGCCGCGGCGGACACGCAGGTCTGGATGAGGACGCCCGGCTCGGCCTCGGTGATCTCGCCGGTGCGCAGGTCGCGGACGGCGCCCGCCTTGAGCGGCGTGACACAGCCGAAGCAGATGCCCATGCGGCACCCGGAGGGCATGAGCACGCCGGCCTCCTCGCCGACGTCCAGCAACGGCGTGGCGCCGTCCGCGTCGACGGTCTTGCCGGTGGCGCTGAACGTGACCTCGCCGCCGTCGCCGGTGACGACGATGCCGGGGCGGAAGCGTTCGGTGTGCAGGCGCTCCTGGACGCCGTGCTCGCTCCAGTGCTCCTCGGCGGCGTCGAGCAGGCCCGCGGGCCCGCAAGCCCAGGTCTCGCGCTCGGCCCAGTCGGGCACGAGTTCGTCGAGACGAGAGATGTCGAGCATGCCGTCCGTGTCGGTGTGCACCTCGGTCAGCCGCAGCTTCTTGTCCGCGACCAGGCCGTGCAGATCGTTGCGGAAGATCACGTCGTGCGGCTGTGGCGCGCAGTGGACCATGACGACGTCGTCGAACTCGATGTCGCGCAGCATGCCCATCACGGGCGTGATGCCGCTGCCGGCCGTCAGGAAGAGCACCTTGGCGGGCTTGGCCTGCGGCAGCACGAAGTCACCGGTCGCCTGGTCGAGCTGGATCAGCGTGCCCGGTCTCGCCCTGCGGACCAGGTGGTTGCTGACCTTGCCGTCCGGGATCGCCTTCACGGTGATCGTGACGCGGCCGTCCTGGCGGTTTGTCGGCGAGGTGATGGAGTAGGCACGCCACAGGCGCACCCCGTCGACGTCGACCCCGATCCGCACGTACTGGCCGGCCGTGTGGCCGCGCCAGCCCCGTCCAGGCCTGATCACGACAGTCGCGGCGTCATCCGTCTCGGGGTGCACGGCCTCGATGCGCCCACGCAGGTCAGCGCCCGCACGCAGCGGGCTGACCAGGTCGAGGTAGTCCGACGGCAGCAGCGGCGTCGTGACCATCTCCAGCAGTTTCCACGCCCTGCTGCGGAGGGCTGCACTCGTCATGACTCCAGCTTGCTGCGCCTCAGGGCGTAAAGTCCTGACCGCAGGACGTAAATCTGGTCGGCTGAATTGTTCGCAGGGAACAAAACATGAGTCATGCGCTCCGCAGGGCCACCGAACTGGCCCTGGACGAGCCGACGGTCACCGCACTTCGGGCCGCGCTGAAGACCACCGCCGACGAGGTCGTCCAGGCGATCATCGACGAGGTCCCTCCCTACGCCAACGCCCTTTCGGGCCGCATGGGCGCCACCATCCGCCGAGCCGTCCGCACCGCCCTGGGGCACTACCTGGACCTCGCGAGCGGGAACGCCACGGGCGGCGACGGCGGTGACGCAGCCTACGAGCTGGGCCGCGGCGAGGTGCGCGACGGCCGTTCGATGGACGCCCTGCTCAGCGCCTACCGCGTCGGCGCCCGCGTGGCCTGGCGATGCCTGGCAGCGGGTGCCGTACCCGCAGGTCTGCCCGCTGCCGAGGTCGCCAAGTTCGCCGAGCTGACCTTCGCCTACATCGACGAGCTCTCCGCCGCGAGCGCCGCGGGCCACGCCGACGAACTGGCCGCCCGGGGCAGGGCCCACGAGCGCCACCTGGAACACCTGGCCCGCGACCTCCTCGCCGGCGCGAGCCCGGACGTGCTGCTGGCCTCTGCCCAACGGGCCGGGTGGCAGCCTCCGGCGTCGCTGACCGCGGTCCTGCTGCCCGCCGACCAGGCCCGGCCCGCCTACCGCGCGCTCGACCCGAGCACCCTCGTCCTCGACGATCTGCCGGATGCCACCGGTGTGCTGCTCGTCCCCGATGCCGACCGATCACATCTCCTGCGGCAGCTGACCGACCGCACCGCCGTGGTCGGCCCGGCCCGGCCATGGACTCGTGCGTCCGCCTCGTACGCACGAGCCGTACGCGCGCGCTCCCTCTCCTCGGACATTCGCGACACCGAGGACCACCTGCCCGAGCTGGTGCTGAGCGCCGACGTGGAAGCGTTCGCGGACCTGCGCGCCAGGGCCCTCGCACCGTTGCGGACCTTGCCTGTCGCGACCGCACGGCGGCTGGAGGAGACGTTGCGGGCGTGGCTGCTGCACCAGGGCAGGCGGGACGAGGTGGCGGCGGCGTTGTTCGTCCATCCCCAGACGGTCCGGTACCGGATGTCGCAGCTGCGGGAGCTGTTTCCGGATCTCGGATCGCCACACCGGGTCCTCGAACTGACGCTGGCGGTCGGTCTTCGGGCCGGCTGACGCGTACTACGACCCGTCCACGACCACGTCCAGCCGGACGACCGACCGGGCCGGCCCGGCACACCGCGCGGGGGATGATGGGGATGGAATGACGGAACATGAGGTCAGGAGCTTCCATGGCGACGCGGGTTCACCGACCCCGTGAGGACGCGGAGTTCAATTTCATCCTCGGGATGAGCAAGGTTCCGGTCCTCGCGTACTTCACCGGGACATGGCCCAAGGCAATCGAGCCCTGCCGGGTGATGGACCTCGTCGTGGGTGACATCGCCGAGGACTACACGGGCCGCCTGACGGCCGTCCGCACCGACATCACGCGCTGCCCGGCCGCAACCGAGCGCTACGGGATCACCGGAGCCCCGTCCTACGTCCTGCTGAAGGACGGAGAGGCCGTGGCGCACGGCACCGGGCCCATGACCATCGCCGAGGTACGGAAGTTCCTGGACGGCCACCTCTGAGCGGCCGCGGCGGCACCTGGCCGCGACGCCGTCACGTCTCGTCCATGGGAGCTGCGCCGCCTGAGACCCCCTGGGGCCGAGACACCCCCACAGGTCACACAATCCCGTCCTCCGTCTCGGCGATGGGCCCTTCCAGCGGTGCCCATGCCCAGGCCTGTTCGCGCCGGCCGTCCACTTCCACGGGTACACAGGACGGGGACGCGGTCGGCGCGGTGTGCACCGACTTCGGCTCTGGGCGGAGTGGGGATGGCCGCCTCCCTCCGGGCGCGCGAAGACCCGGCCGTCGCGGGAACGGTCGGGCCAGGCTGTGGGTGGGTCAGCTCGTACAGAACCCTGTCTCCTCCAGAGCCTCGTTGATCCTCTTGCCCTGGGCCTCGCTGGTGACGACGTCCTGGTATGTGAAGCGCTGCGAGGCGAGGTAGTCCAGTTTCTGGGCGCCGCCGTTGATGGCACCGCACTGGTTGCGGGCGGCGTCGATGGCCTTGTCCTCGTACTTCACGACGTCGGGCGAGGCCTGGGTGAGCGCGTCGAGGAGCGCCTGGCGTCTGGCGCCGGTCGGCTTGGACGGGATGCCGGAGTCCGCGAGGGCGGCGCTGGTGTCGGGTGTGGCCGATGTCTTTGCCGCGGTGGCCTTCGGCGTGCCGGCTTTCGCGTCGTCGCCGGTGTCGACGCTGCACGCGGTGAGTGCGAGTGCGGTGATCGCGGTGGCCGTGGTGAGGTGTGCGATGTGGCGGTTGCGCATGTTCCCCCCTGGAACGTGTGGTGAGGGGGCATCATGCCGCATTCGCACTGATCGTTTCCGGGCATGCCGGATCTGCGGGACGCGATCTCGGTGGGGGCGCAGCCCGGCAACCACTGGACGCAGGACTTCGGCACGGTCCGCTGAAGCTCACGGGGTTCGTGAGCCCGGCCGGGGGTGGTACCGGCGGGTCGGCGCTCGGCGGAAGCCACCGCCGCACCGGCGCCCCGGCGGGTCGGTGCTCGGCGGAAGCCACCGCCGCACCGGCGCCCCGGCGGAAGCCGCCGCGCACTGCCCGCCCGTAGTGCGCCCCCGCTTCCGGGCGTATCGGGTCGGCGGGATATCGTCCCGCTGCTTGTTCACTTTTTCTCACAGGAGCCTCATGCGCCTCAGACAGGTCTCCCTGGTCGCGACCCTCTCGCTCGTGGCCGGCCTGACCGCCGCCACCGTCGGACCGGCCGGCTCCGCGGTGTACGCCGACGGCACGGCCGCGCTGCCGCTGTCCGGTTACGCGCATCTGGTGGTCGACCCCGCCCACCGGCACGTCTTCGTCAGCCAGGGCGCCGGCTCGACCGGCATCGTGGTGACCGATCTGTCCGGCACCCCGATCACCACCGTTGCGGGGGAGCAGGGCGCCACGGGTCTGGCGCTGTCGCCCGACGGCGGCACGCTGTACGCGGCACTGGCGGACGGCGGCGCGATCGCCGCGATCGACACCGCGACGCTCATTGAGACCGCCCGCTGGTCCACCGGCGCGGGCAGCTCCCCGGTCTCCGTCGCGGTGGCGGGCGGCCGCGTCTGGTACGGCTACACGGCCGACGGCAAGGGCGGCATCGGCTCGGTCGACCCGTCCGCGCCCGCGCCCGCAGCGATTCCGCAGCCCGCCCTGTCGCAGTGGACGTCCGCACCCCTGCTCGCCACCGGCGGCGATGTGCTCGCGGCCGAGGAACCGCAGGGCAACCTCAGCCACGTGGCGACCTTCGGCGTCGCTTCGGGCACGGCGTCGGTCAAGGCGGACACCCTGGTCCACGGCGGCACGGCAACCGGGCTCGCCGTCACCGGCGACGGCACGCGGGTGCTGCTGGCCGCCCCGCAGCAGCTCGCCCTGCGGGCGTACCGCAGCACGGACCTCGCGGCCGCAGACCCCGCCGGGTACTTCACCGGCGGCTCCGGTTCCGCGCCCGGCTCGTTGGCCGTCGACACCGACGGCACGGTCGCCGTCGCCGGCACCTCCGGCGTATACCTCTACGCCGCCACGAACACCCTCGCCGAGAACCACCTCACCCTGCCGTCCGGCACGGTCGCCCCGGACGGCCTGGAGTGGGGTGGCGACGGCACGACCCTCTACGCCGTCACCAAGGACTCCTCGGGTGCCTACAGCCTGAACGTGCTGGGCGCCCCGAAGCTGACGGACAGCGAACTCGCCCTGCGCCACCCGCAGTACGCGGTGCCGACCGAGCGGTACACGGTCGGTGGCTCGCTGAGCACCCTCGGCCTCCTGCCGGCCGGCGCCGCGCTGAAGGTCACCCGCGACGGCACCGCCCTGCCCGACACCACGCTCGGCGCGGACGGCACGTTCACGTTCACCGATCTCCGGCAGGACGAGGGCCCGTACACCTACCAGGTGGCGTACGCCGGTGACGCCACCCACCGCCCCGCGGCGGCCTCACTGATCGTGAACGTGGCGAAGCTGCCGACCGATGTCGTGGGCACCGACATCACCTCGGCGAACCCCGGCTCGGTCGTCCTCACCGGCCGCCTCATGGCCCAGCTGGGCCTGGGCACCTTCCCGCCGGGCACCACGGTCCAGGTCGCCCGGCGCGACGAGAGCACCCAGCAGACCGTGCCGCTGGGATCCGTACCCGTGGACCCGACCACCCTCCGGTTCACCGTCACCGACGCCCCGGGCGTCGCCGGCTCGTTCATGTACGTCTTCACATACGCCGGGGACGCCACCCACCAGCCGTCCGAGAGCGGCATGAGCCTCCTGGTCGCCCCGTACGCCCCGGCGCTGACGCTGAGCGCCCCGGCGACCGCCGTCCGAGGGGCGGCCCTGTCCTTCGGCGGCAAGCTCGGTGACGGCCCGTACGCCGCCGGCCGGACGGTCACCGTCTCCCGCAAGGACGCCGCCCACAGCACCCCGGTGACCTGGACCACGCCGGTGGCCGCCGACGGCACCATCACGGTGAAGAACACCCCCGACATCGGCGGCGCCAACACCTACACGGTCACCTACCCGGGTGACGCCTCCCACAAGGCGGCCACCGCGGTCGCCACCGTCCAGGTGTCCCGCGCGGCGGCCGCCCTGACCGTCACCAGCAGCGCGCCCTCGTACGCGTACGGCGCGACGGCCACCGTCACCGCACACCTGGGCACCACCTACAACGGCCGCACGGTGTCGATCCACGCCACGCCCTACGGCGGGGCGAAGACCCTGGTCACGACGGGCACCGTGGACGCCTACGGCAACCTGAGGACCACCTACAAGGTCACCCGCAACACCACCTTCACCGCGTCCTTCGCGGGCGACTACCGCTACGCCCCCGCGACGGCCACCCGCGCCGTCAACGGCTACGTGAAGATCGCGACGGCGCTCGGCGGCTACTACACGAGCACCACGTACAGCGGGATCACCTACCGCGTCTTCCACAAGACGGTGAAGCCCACGGTGACCGCGACCGTCACGCCCAACAAAGCGGGCCAGTGCGAGCGTTTCGAGGTCCAGCGGTACTACAGCGCCGCCTGGCACACGCTCACCACGTCGGGCTGCTACGCCCTGTCGTCGGCGAGCAGTGCGAAGGCGCAGCTCAGCCTCACCAACGCGCTCAACCAGAAGTTCCGCGTCCGCCCCAAGTACGAGCGCTCCACGAAGGACCTCAGCAACGTGAGCACATGGGGCGGCTGGCTCTACTTCGTGGTGCGCACCTGAAACCCGTGACGCGGCCGGAGGCCGCCCGGACGACGCCGGGCTGTGCCCGCCATGTGCAGCCTGGCGTACGCCGCACCGGCCCTGCCGGACCAGCCCTCAGGGACCTGTCCGTGCTGGATGTCGTCTGGCTCGACTGAACCACCCCCGTACGAGCATCGGCCCGTCCCCGGCATCGGAGTTGCCGGGGACGGTGAGGCTGGATTTCAGCGGGTCCTCCTCGGGGCGCCGCGCCTGCTCGGCCTGCCGCCGGCCCCGGTTGTGCCGCATCCGGTCTACCGGTGCCCGCATCGCCTCGTACGAGAGCGCCTCGCCCACCAGACCCGCCACGTGCGCACGGTCTTCACAGCCCTCGGGTTGGCGGGGCGCTGGGCTTCGAGCCCGTGTGCGGGATTCAGGGCCGGATGCGGAATCCTGCGCTCAGCTGTTGCTCCCGCCGTGAGCTGGCGCCGACGCGGAGTGCGAACTCACCTGGTTCGACCACGCGGCGGTTGTCGGCCGTGACGAGTGAGCAGTGCGAGGCAGGGACGCTGAGGTGGACCTCCAGGCTTTCGCCGGGAAGGATCTCGATCTGGGTGAAGCCCTTCAGCTCCTGCTCGGTCCAGGTCACGCTGGTGGTCAGGTCGCTGACGTATGCCTGGACCGTTTCCAGGGCCGGACGGCTGCCGGTGTTGGTGAGCCGTACCGTGGCGTCGACAGTGCCGTCAGCCGTGACGTCCGGGCCGTGTACGACAAGGTCGGAGTAGGTGACGGTGGTGTAGGTGAGGCCCTCGCCGAACGCGAACAGGGGGTCCTGGGTGAGGTCCGCGTAGCGGCTCCCGTGCTGGCCTCGCACCTGGTTGTAGAAGACCGGTTGCTGTCCGACGTGGCGTGCGAAGGAGACCGGGAGCCGGCCGCTGGGTTCGGTGAGTCCGAGGAGGAGTTCGGCGACGGCGCGGCCGCCGCGCATGCCCGGGTTGAACGCCTCGATGAGTGCCGCCGCGTTCAGTGCCGAGTCCGGCAGGGTGCTCGGCTTGGACTGGGCGAGTACGACGATCGTGGGTGTGCCGGTGGCGGCGACCGCGTCCAGCAGTGCGATCTGGCCTCCTTGGAGGTCGAGCGTGGCTGTGGAGCGCAGCTCACCGGTGAGGGCGATGGTGTCTCCCACGACCACGACGGCGTAGTCGGCGGCCTCCGCGGCGGCGGTCGCCTCCCGAAGCTGTGCCTGGTCGACCGGGGCGGGGATGAAGACGGGCGGCTGCGGTTGGCCGTCGGGCCCGACCGACCAATCGCCCATGGACGCAGGGCTTTCGATGTCGGCTCCGCGGGCGTGGGTGATGGTCCAGTCGGCGGGTGCGACGGCGCGCAGGCCGTCGAGCACCGTCTCCACCGTCTCGCGTGGATGCCCGTCGGGCATCCACCCGACCTGTCCGGATGCGCCCGCCCAGTCGCCGAGCATGGCTTCCTGGCTGTCGGCGTTGGGGCCGATGACCGCGATCGTCCGCGGCGTGCCCCGGTTCGCGGCGCGGCCGGTTCCGTCGGCGGTCAGCCCGCCGTCGAGGGGCAGGGTGCCGTCGTTGCGCAGCAGCACCAGGGAGCGTCGGGCGGTTTCCAGGTTGAGGTCGGCGTGCGCGCGGCAGCCGATCACCTGCGCCTGCCGCTCGGGGTCGGGGGTGCGGGGGTCCTCGAACAGCCCAAGTTCGAACTTCAGCCGCAGAATCCGCCGTACGGCGTCGTCGATCTGTTTCTCGTCGATCAGGCCGCGGGTGACCGCCTCCTGCGCGCCCTCGAAGAACGCCGGCGTGGCCATGATGAGGTCGTTGCCGGCGTTGACGGCGACCGCCGCCGCCTCGACGTGGTCGGCGCAGGTCCGCTGGTCGTAGACCATCCGGCCGACGTTGTCCCAGTCGGTCACCAGGGTGCCGGTGAAGCCCCACTCGCCCTTGAGTACGTCGTTGATCAGCCACTGATGCGCGGTGATGGGCACGCCGTCGATCGACTGGTAGCCCAGCATGAAAGTGCTGCAGCCGGCCTGAGCCGCCTTTTCGAAGGGGGGCAGGAACCAGGAGCGCAGCTTGCGCGGGCTGAGATCGGCTTCGCTCGCGTCGCGCCCGCCCAGGGTCTCGGAGTAGCCCGCGAAGTGCTTGGCGCACGCCAGCACGGCTGTCGGATCGCTGAGGCCCTCGCCCTGGTAGCCACGCACCATCGCCGCCCCGAGTTCACCGATCAGGAACGGGTCCTCGCCGAACGTCTCGTTGACCCGGCCCCAGCGCAGGTCCCGGGTGATGCACAGCACCGGCGAGAACGTCCACTGGATTCCGGTCGCCGCGATCTCGGTCGCGGCCACCCGGGCGACACGGTGGAGCAAGGAGGGGTCCCAGGTGCAGGCCATGGCCAGCTGGGTCGGGAAGATGGTCGCGCCCGGCCAGAACGAGTGGCCGTGGATGCCGTCGTCTGCCGTCAGCAGCGGAATACCGAGCCGTGTCCGCCGGGCCAGTTCCATGGCATCCGGCATCCTCTCGGGCGACACGTGCAGGACCGATCCGGCCAGCTTGGCCGACACGATGTCCGCCAGGTCCCCGTGTTGTGCGTCGAGCGTCAGCAACTGCCCGACCTTCTCCGGGATAGTCATCCGTGCCAGCAAGTCTTCGATCCTCGCTTCCACGGACGCTTCCGGATCCAGGTACGCGGCAGAGTGGACCGGCTGTCCCACTGTGTTCTCCAAGGGATGAGTCGTACGGGGGCAGGAGGTTGATCGGCGACGGCGGGTGCCTCTGCCATCAGGTGCGCATCGCGACGCCGTCGCGTCGGTGCGGGCTCGGCTGTGACGTCGGGCCACGGATCACGAGGCTGGTGGGAATGGTGCGCGAGGGGGCGGCCTCGGGCGATCCGCGCACGGGCTCGCCCTTGCCGTTCAGCACCCGGGAGACCGGCGTCCTGCCGACCCGGCCCGCGAGGCCACGTCGGCGACAGTGACTCCCATGCCACCTCCCCTCCCTTCCAGCAGAGGCGGAAGACTTCCCTCCCGCACCGAAGGACCGATCGCACAGAGCCCTCGCGGAATCGGTGTCGGAAGCGGTCCCGGAACCGGTTCCGGGACCGGAAGTGACGCGCCGAAAGGCTCGACCGGTAAAGCGGGCTCAGCCCTTTACGGCGGAGCTGGCCACGCCCTGCACGAACCACCGCTGGAAGAACGTGAAGACGATCAGTACCGGCAGGACCAGCAGGACGCCGAAGGCGAGGACCTGGCCCCAGTCCACGGGCTGCTGGCCCTGGAAGACGCTCATCTGCAGCGGGAGGGGACGTACTGAGGGGTCGGAGACCATCAGGACGGGCCAGAGGAAGGAGCCCCACTGGCCGAGGAAGGTCAGGATCGCCACCGACGCGTACACCGGCTTCGACATCGGGACGACGATCGCGAAGAAGGTGCGCCAGGGGCCGGCGCCGTCGATGCGGGCGGCTTCCTCGATGCTGGGCGGGATCGCGCGGAAGTAGGTGGCGAACTGGAAGATGGAGAAGGCTTGGGCGATGAAGGGGATGGCCTGGATGTAGATGGTGTTGCGCTGGTCGTTGAACATGTAGAACAGCGGGACGGCCACTGCTTCGAACGGGACGAGCAACAGCAGCAGCACGAGCGTGAAGACGGTGTTCTGGCCTTTCCACCGCAGCCGGGTGAGCCCGTAGGCGGCCATGGAGTTGACGATCAGCCCGCCGAGCACGACGACGGCGGACAGGAGCAGTGAGATGCCCATGAACCGCCAGAAGTAGCCGGTGGCGTCGGAGTCGAAGCTGTCCAGGACGGCCGTGTAGTTGTCCAGCGACAGGTGGGTGGGCAGGAAGCCGGTCAGGCCGTTCAGCACTTCGTCGGAGGGCTTGAAGCTGCCCAGGAACAGGTAGAGGACGGGCAGGACGAAGATGAAGGCCAGGACGCTCAGGACGGCGTAGTCGAGGAAGTGGCGCAGGGGTGAGCGGGTCATGGTCAGTCCTCGTTGCCCGCGCGGACGACGCGGCGCTGGGTGAGGGTCAGGGCGACGACGATCAGGAAGAAGACGACGGTGATCGCGGACGCCTGGCCGATGTTGTTCTGGTCGAAGGCCGTGGTGACGGCCTGGTACATCACCGTGCGGGTGGCGTCCTCGTCGAGTCCGCCGCCCTTGACGAGGACGTAGACCTGGTCGAAGACGCGGAAGGAGAACACCGAGGTGAGCAGGGCCACGAAGACGAGGGTGCCGCGGATGCCGGGCAGGGTGACGTGGCGGAACTGCTGCCGGCGGGAGGCACGGTCGAGCTGGGCGGCCTCGTAGAGCTCGCCGGGGATCTGCTGGAGTCCGGCGAGGAGGATGACCATCTGGAAGCCGACGCCCTGCCAGACGGACAGCACGATGATCGAGGCCATGGCGGTGAGCCCGTCGCCGAGCCAGTCGAAGGCGCCCCAGTTGCCGAAAGTCACCGCGTCCAGGGCGGAGTTGAGCAGGCCGTCGCCGCTGCGGGCGAGGATGAGCCGCCAGATGACGGCGACCAGGGCCATGGGGAAGACGACGGGCAGGAAGAACAGGGACCGGAACAGTCCGATGGCCTTGAGTTTGCGGTTGAGGAGGATCGCCAGGGCCAGTGCCAGGCCGGTCTGCAGGGGTACGACGACCACGGCGAAGGTCAGGTTGTTGAGCAGGGCCCGCAGGAACGGGCCGGACATGTCGGGGTCGGTGAAGATGCGCCGGTACTGCTCCAGGCCGAAGAAGCGGGGCGGGAGCGGCGAGCCGAGGCGCACGTTGTAGAAGGAGAGCACGACCGCGTAGACGAAGGGGGCGCCGACGAAGGTGATGAGGCCGACGAGGGCGGGTGCGGACATCAGCAGCCCGTGCAGCCAGTCGCGGTTTCTGCGCCCGGACCGTTTGGGCTTGGCGGATGTCGGTGGTGAGGTCGGTTTCCTGCCGGCGGGCGTGGCGGGTGCGGGATTGACGGTGGTCACGGTAGGGGTCCTCTTCCCGGCCGGGAGGGGCGGGTGCTGCCAGGGTGCGCCCGGCCCTCCCGGCTGCTGGATGCCGGTTACGGCAGCTGGTAACCGTCGTTGTCCGAGTAGTCCTGGTCGATGGCGCGGGCGGCCTTGGCGAGAGCGGTCTTCGGGTCGGCGCCGCCGTAGATGTCGCTCAGCGCCTGGCTGAACTTGGCGGTGACCGTGGGGTATCCGGCGGTGACCGGGCGGGTCACGGCCACGCAGGACTTCGTGATGTCACTGTCGCCACACGGCTTGGCCAGCTGGTCGGCGTAGAGCTGGAGCGGGCCGCCCTGCTTGTACAGCGGGCTCTCGGCGAGCACGGACTTGGTGCCGGGAGGGGCACCGTTGGCCGTGGTCATCGCGGAGACGTTGGTGTCGTTCATGAGGGAGTCGAGGAAGGCGCCGGCGGCCTTTCCGTTCTTGGTGTCGGCGCCGATGCCCCAGGCCCAGGAGCCCTGGCCGGTCTTGGGGCCGTTGCCGAAGTCGGGCAGCGGCAGCACGACGAGGTCGTCACCGAGGGCCTTGCTGTAGGCGGGGTACATCCAGTGGCCCACCCAGCTGAGGGCGACGCGGCCCTTGGTGAAGGCGTTCGAGTCGGTGTTGGGGTCGACGTAGTTCTTCCAGGACTGGAAGGTCTTCAGCGCCGAGGCCACGGCCGGGGTGTCGAGAGCGCCTTCGGCCTTGCCGTTCTTCAGCAGCGAGCCGCCCGCCGACCAGACGACCGGGCCGAAGCCGTAGGTGCCCCACTCGTTGGCGAAGCCGCCGCCCTCCTGAAGGTCCAGGCTCTTGCCGTCGGGGTCCTTGGCGGCCAGCTTCTTGACGGCCGCGGTGAACTCGGCCGCCGTCCAGGCGTCGGACACACCGGTGGGGTACTTCACCCCGGCCGCGTCCAGCAGCTTCTTGTTGCCGTAGATGCCGAGCCCGGAGTCGTACATGCCCAGGCCGTAGTGCTTGCCGTCGATCTCGCCCTCGGCCTTGACGGCGTCCGTGGCGTTGGCCAGGGTCTTGGCGGAGACGTAGTCGTCGATCGCGGCGAGCTTCTGGTTGTAGACGAAGTTCGCCATGGTGGGGCCGTCGAACTCCATCACGTCCGGCAGCTTGGAGGCGTCGGTCGTGGTGATGGTCTTGGTGTAGTCGTTGTCGGGGATCAGCGTCAGCTTGACCTTGACCTTCTTCTGCGAGGAGTTGAAGGTCTTCACCGCGTTCTGCACGGCGCCGGCCTCGCTCTGCTGACCCTGGTGGGCCCAGACAGTGATGGTGCCCGTGCCGCTGCCCTTCTCGGCGGAGGTGTCGGTGCCACTGCCCCCGCCGCAGGCGGCCAGCGCGGCCAGCGGAAGGACGAGGGCCAGGGCCGTACAAGCCGTCCGGCGGGAATTTCTACTGCCGATGTTCATGGTGGGTGCCTCCGGTGTGTGGTGCGGGTCAGGGCGGGAGGTGCGGATGGGGCGTGGAGGGTGGAGAACTGGGGTGGGAACGGGCCCTACGGCGTGGGCAGGGCTGCCTGCGCGTGCGGAGAGAGGTGGGGGCTCATGCGGACTGTCCTTCGGGCTTGGCGGAGTTGCCGCTCGCCTCCTTGATCACGAGAGGCCGCAGCTCCCAGGCGTCGACCGCGTAGCCGAGGTGCGCGTTGGGCGCGCTGCGTGCCTGGAGCCGCCACGGGCCGTCCCCGGTCGGGTAGAAGCGCAGGGTGAGGACCTGGCCGGTGGAGGTCAGGAAGACTTCGGCGATGGAGTGGTCGACGACCACGCGCAGGTCGACCGGCCGGCTGGTGAGACAGGGCATCCGGTAGGAGCCGCCGCGGGCCCGGGTGTCCAGCGAGGCGTGGTCGCGGTCGACGACCAGTTCGCCCGTGTCGGCGTCGAGGCGGATGTCGAGGTACTCCGAGCCGTCCGGGGTGGTGAGCAGCCGCAGACCGGCGTTCCCGGTCGGCTCCAGACGGGCCGTCAGGTCGAAGGCGCGGCCCACGCTGCCGAGGTCCACCGGGCCATCTGTCACGCCCTCGGTGTGGACGGCGTGCTCGCCGCGCAGGTCGAGCAGTTCGGTGGCGGGCTGCTGGCGCAGCGTTCCGTCGCCGCCGACCGAGATCTCGCGAGGCAGGGTCAGCACGCCGGCCCATCCGTCCGCGACCGCCCAGGCTTCCTCCCGGGCTTCCACGGACCAGCCCCACAGCAGCCATCTGCCGCCGGGCGCACGCAGCAGGGCGGGTGCATAGCAGTCAGGGCCGTGGTCCACGAGGACTGGCGCGCCGGCCTCGAAGACGGCGCCGTGTTCCTCGCCGACCAGAGCCGTGACGCACCGTGGGCTGTCGTCGTCGTTCCAGGCGCTGAAGACAAGAGCACCGGGCCGTCCGGACTGCGCCGGGAGGTACTGGGGACATTCCCAGCCCTCGCCGGTGTGCAGGTCGGTGCCGCCGACCGGCTCCTGCTCGCGGGCGTCGAAGGGACCCAGGTAGGTCCAGGTCTCCAGGTCGGGCGACTCGTAGAGCAGGGCCGCGCCACGGCCGTCCGCGAGTGCGGCGCCGACCAGCATCCGCCAGCCGTCGCCGTCCTGCCAGACGTACGGGTCGCGGTACATGGTGCAGCTCTCGGGCCAAGCGGGGACGACCAGTTCGCCGCGCGGGCGGAAGGTCAGGCCGCCGTCATGGGAGGTGGCGTAGGTGACGGGCTGGTGCTGGGGCGAGCGGTCCTCGCGGTGCGCGGAGTAGAAGGCGACCAACCGGTCGCCATCGGAGACGGCGTTACCGGAGAAACAGCCGTCGGCGTCCAGGCCGCCCGGGGTCGGGGACAGGGCGATCGGCAGCGGCTCCCAGGTCAGCAGGTCGGGGCTGCGGAAGTGGCCCCAGTGCATGTTCGCGTGGGTCGACCCGTACGGGTTGTACTGGTGGAAGACGTGGTAATGGCCGTCATGGAAGACGAGCCCATTGGGGTCATTGATCCAGTTGTGGGGCGGGCGCAAGTGCGCAACGGGCCGGAACAGATCACGGGGCGCGGTGGACACACACGTGCCTTTCGGTAAGTACAGAGGGCATGCGAAGGGCGGTCACCGGACGAAACCGGCCACGATCCCTTCGCAGAATTCGAAGAAAGTGACCTTCACCAGCACACGCGGCAGGCCCCCGGTGACATGCCAACGGAAGCGAGGTCCGGCGCGATGCCGGCGGCGAGCTGCGGGAGAGAGGCCTGGTGACGCGCCGACACCTGGTCGGCGAGGAGCGCGAGGCTCAGTGCCCTCGCGCCTGAGGGGCCGGGCCGCTGGAGGAGCGGGACGAACTGGCGCGGACCAATCCGCCCGCGCCTACCGGCGGGGCGGAGGCGGCGTCCAGCACCAGCAGGGTGCGACGGCTCGACGCCTCGTTGAAAATCTCAGGGGACATGTGTGTACCCTCACTGTGTTCCAAGTACTGACAGGACCGACGACCGGTTGCGACGGTCGCCTGTCATGGTGTGAAATGCTTCGCCGTCCCGGGGTCAGAGTCGGGGCGGCGAAGCAACCGATGCCCGCGCCACCAGCGGGCAAAGCAGAATCTCCTGGATGTCCGGGCCCGGTGGCCGGCCCGGCGTCTTGGTGAGCGTGAGCAGCTGGGCCACAGCCCGTGCCCCCATCTCGTAGTGCGGGAGCTGAACCGTGCTCAGCGCGGGGTAGACGGCCTCGCAGACCAGCTCTTGGTTGTCGAACCCGATGACCGACAGATCACCGGGGATGGACAGTCCCAACTCGGCGGCAGCGCGATAAGCACCGGCGGCCATCCGGTCGTTGAAACAGAACAGTGCCGTGGGGCGCTGCTCCGCCGTCAGCAGGCGCCGGGCAGCCCGGTAGCCCGCGTCCACATCGCCGACCGTCGTCCCGAAGGACACTGCCGTCTCCGCGGCGACCAAAGACGGGTCATAGGGGACACCGACCTCGGCCAGCGCCTTGCGGTAGCCCTCCAAGCGGCCCTGCCGGGCGGGAACGTCGACGGTCTGCACGGTCATGCCGATCCTGCGGTGCCCGTGGTCGATCAGCTCACGCACCGCCGTGTATCCGCCCTGGACCTCATCGGGCACCACGAAGGGGATGGCGGGGTCCTCGGAGCGCGCGTCCAGCAGCACGGTGGGCGTCGAGCCCAGGCTCTCCGGCACGCGCACGTTCCGGTGGTACATCGCCGCGTACAGCACGCCGTCCACCTGCCGCTGGAGCAGCATCTCGATGCTGGTGCGCTCCAGTTCGGCATCGCCGCTGGTGTTGACCAGCAGCAGCACCAGGCCCGCGGCTGTGGCGGCCTCCTGGGCGCCCAGGATCGTCCGGCTGGCATGGGGGGTGGTGGCGATCTCATCGCTGACGAAGCCGATGGTCTGCGACCGCTTCAGCCTCAGCCCCCTTGCGAGGCCGTTCGGCGCGTACCCGAGTTCGTCGGCGACCCGCAGGACGCGCTGCCGGGTCTCCGCACTGGCCCGCTTGCCCTCGACGCCGTTCAGAATGTGCGACACAGTCGCGGTCGACACACCAGCCGCCGCGGCCACGTCCTTGATCCCGATCCGGCGCGCCATTGCCCCTGCCCAAAGTAGTAGATACCGGGTTGGTTAATCGTTTAGTCAACCGCGTGCCCATGAGATTGCCCATGGCCAGAGCTCCTGTCAATGGCTCGTTACGAACTCTTGGCCGTCGGATGTCCCATGCGGAGGTCCAGCGGCAACGTCGCGCCCACTCCACGCCGATCGCCTGAGCCAAGCCACCCACCTCCAGACGCGACGTCGTACACGACCCCGGTCCGCGCCGGACCTCAGGCGTTGCCGACGAGGTCGGCCTCGATCCCCGCCAGGACGGCATCTTCCTGTCCTCGAGCGATGGTCAGGTGCGGCACGATCTCGGCGAACCGGCCGCCTCGTCCCGGCACCTCCGCGAGAGCGAAGCAGGCGAGCGCATCCATTCGGCTCTCGTCGAGGAACGGGAAGAGCACGGTGATGTGGGCTGGAACCCCGGCCCGGGCCGAGGGGCGCTCACCACCGACGTCGGATGGACGGCCAGTTGTCGGTGCGGCCTGCGTACCCGCACTTCACCACGTCCGGAGATTCGAGCCGGTGCAGTCTCAGGGGGAGGCTTTCGGCCGCGTTCTGCCTGCGGGAGGCGTGCGGTTGCCGCCCAGCCGTGTTCTCTGCGTGTCCTATGCGAGCTTCTGTACCTTTCATGCACTCGAAGGGGAGGGGCTGATTCCTGCCCGAATGGCGAGGCGAACGGTGGGAATCGCACGGATTCTTGTGCGATTCCTGTGTCAGTTTGTGTGCACCTGGTGACCACTGGGGTCGCCGGGGCCGTCTTTCATGTGGGGGAATTCCATGTACACGCGTGCCTTCGGCATGCCCTTTCGGCGTGCCCGCGAAAGATCAGCCGCTCTCGCCGCCTCGGCGATGATGGTCTCCGCGGCGCTGGCCCTGTCGGCACTGCCGGCCGCCGCGGTCGCCGACGACACCAAGCCCACTTCGGTCTGGGGCCCGGACAGCCCCGACTTCGAAGTGCCGGCAGTGAAAGTCGGCCCGAACCGGCCCGTGAAGACTGAGCCATCGCAGAATCCGACCGACGAGGTGTACGCGCCCTGGCTGCGGGAGCAGCGCGAACACGCCAAGGGCGCACCGTCCGAGAAGGCCAAGTCCCGTAGCAGCGCGGCGGGCACCTCGGCGGCGTCGCTGGTGCCGGAGGGGCAGGGCAACGTGCCCTGGCACCGGTACACCAGCTTCGCCATCACCGATGCTCTGACGGCGAAGGTCGATTACTCGACCGGCAACCTGATGCTGACGGCCACCGACTTCGACATCGCCGGGGTGGGGCAGCGCCTGACGCTGGCGCGGACGTACAACTCGCTGGACGCGCCGTGGGGGAAGGTCTCGCAGCGCTGGTGGCAGCAGTACGAGCGCTACCTGTCCCTGTCCTCCACCGAGGCGCTCTTCTACGACGCCTCCGGCGCCACGGTCCGCTTCGCCAAGAACGGCGACGGCTCCTTCACCACGCCTAAGGGCTACTCCGAGGACCTGAAGAAGAACGCGGACGGCACCTACACGCTGACGAAGTGGAAGTCAGGGGCGACGGAAACCTATGACGCCAACGGCACGCTGACGAAGGTCACCGACCGCAACAAAGGCACGGTCACCGTCACCCAGCACGACGAGGGCGGCGAGCACAAGGGTTTCAAGCTGACCGAGACGCGCTCCGGGCGTTGGATCGACCTGCTGAAGACGGACGCCTCGCAGTGGCAGGCCAAGGACAACACCGGCCGCACCGCCGTCTTCAACCTCGACAGCACCGGCAACCTGGCCACCACCACGGACACCGAGGGCAAGACGGTCACCTTCCGCTACGACACCTCGGGCCGTATCGACAAGATCACCACCGTGGAGGGGCGGGTGACCGTCTTCACCTACGACGACGCCAACCGCGTCACCTCCATGTTGCGTGGCACCGGCTTCAACAGTGACGGCCACACCGGTCCGACCTGGACCTACAGCTACACCAGTGACTCCGCAACCGCCGCCGGCACGACCACCGCCACCGACCCGGAGACGCACGCCACGAAGTACACGCACGATGGCGACGGCCAGGTCACCGAGGTGACCGACGCGCTCGGCCACAAGCGGTCCACCAAGTTCGACGCCAACCACAACATCGACACCGCCACCGACGCGATGGGCTCCGGCACCACCCCGGGCAACGTCACCGACTACGGCTTCGACACCCGCAACAACCTCAAGACCGCCACCCTGCCAACCGGTGGGGCGACGGTCAACAACTGGCAGACCATCGCCGGCGGCGACGTACCCAAGGACTCCACCAACCCCGACGGTGAGAAGACCGCCTTCACCTACGACACGGCCGGCAACACCAAGACGGTCGCGCAGACCGGCACCGGCGGCGGCAGCGTCTCCTACGACTACAACCCCGCCACCGCCGGCTGCGGCGGCTTCGAGGGCCAGCGCTGCGCGCAGAAGACGAAGATGACCTCCTCCAAGACGGTGGAGACGGACTTCCACTACGACGCCAAGGGCAACCTGGAATGGGCCAAGGCACCGGCGCCACTGGGAAAGACGACGTACACCTACGACGACCTGGGCCGCACCAGGACCGTCACCGACGCCCGTGGTGTCACGGTCACCTACACCTATGACAACCGCGACCGCCTCCGCACCGTCACCTCACCGAACACGGTGAAGGTCGAGTACTGGTACGACGGTGACGGCAACCTCAGGCAGCGCTCCGACAACACCGGCACCATCTCCTACGAGTTCGACCCGCTGCAGCGCGAGACGGTCCGCCACCTCCAGGACGGCTCCCAGACCCTGCTGACCTACACGGCGGCCGGCAACGTCGACTCCTACCAGGACCCGGCCGGCACGGTCGACTACACGTGGAACGAGGTCAACAAGCTCAAGGAGCTCAAAGACCCACAGGGCCGGGTCACTTCGTACGCGTACAACAACAACGACGTCCGCAGGACGACCACGTACCCCGGCGGCACGGTCCAGACGGTCGAGGTCGACAAGTCCAGCCGGCCGCAGTCCATCAAGGTCACCTCGGACCAGGGCACCCTGGTGAACCTGGCCTACACCTACGGATACGGCACCAACAGCGCCACCGACGGCAGCAAGATCCGCACCAGCACCGACAGCGTCACCGGGCTGAAGCGGACGTACAGCTACGACGGGGCGGGCCGCTTCTCCTACGCCAAGGAGGAGAAGGCGGGCGCGATCGCCGACTCCTGGCAGTACTGCTACGACCTGGCCGGCAACCTCACCTCCCAGGGCACCGAACCCGGCTGCCCGCGCGGCACCACCTACACCTACAACGACGCCCAGCAGCTGACGAACAAGTCGAGTTCCACGGGCACTTGGTCCTACGACGCCATCGGCAACGAGACCGCCGCCGCCTCCACCGACGACTACCTCCGCACCGGCGAGACCTGGACCGACCACTCGCAGATGACGTCGATCACCGTCGACAGCAAGACGTACGTGGGCCAGTACGGCTCCACCGACCAGAGTGAACGCGTCAAGCTCGGCGACACGTTCTTCCACAACGGTCCGCTGGGCCTGTCCGCGAAGACGACCGCCGGTGTGGACATGGGCTTCAACCGGGAACCCGGGGGCACGTTGAACTCCATGACGACCGGGGACAAGACGTACTTCTACCTCACCGACGCGATCGGCAGCGTGATCGGTCTGGCGGACGAGGGCGGCAACAAGGTCGACACCTACACCTACAGCCCCCGCGGCGTCCGCGTCCTGGCCCAGTCCACCGAACCGGTCGCCCAGCCCTACCGCTTCGCCGGCAATTACCAGGACTCCACCGGCCTCTACCACCTGCGGGCCCGCTACTACGACGCCAACATAGGCCGCTTCACCCAGCCCGACCCCTCGGGCCAGGAACAGAACCCGTACCTGTACGCCGAAGGCGACCCCGTCAACCGCATCGACCCCGACGGATTGCTGAGCCTGGGAAGCATCGGGGACGGACTCGGCGTCGCGACCATCCTCTACGAGGGATTCACCGGCGGCACGGGCGCGGCTGAGAAAGCCACCGCAGCCATGATCGCGGACATCGGTATCACGGGGCTCTGCGAAGCTGGAGCCGCGGCGTTCACCGGACCGGGTGCTGTCCCGGCGCTCCCATACTGCATGACCATCGGCGCGGCCGCAGGCACTTACATCGGTGCCACCTACAAGAGCTGACGAACGGACCGATCGTGTTTGCCGGAGCAGGCGTTGTCTTGCTCCGGCACCCGCGGTTCCGAACAGGGAGAATGAGATGATCCAACCGGGAAGAGGGCGCCAGATCCTACTCTTCGGCATGCTAGCTCTCGTCTGCGGTGCACTTCTCCTGGCAATCTCCTCCGGGAGCCCGGCAGGCGCATTCGGATGGCTGCTCATTGCGGGTGGAGCCCTCTGTGTGCCTGTGAGTCTGATCAGCAAAAAGAAGGGGCAGAGGTGATGTGGTCTCTTTCTGCCCCGCCGTTGCTGCGAGATGGGCAATCGGCGCTCTTGTTCACCGTCGGATTTATCGTGCTGGTAGGAGTCGCTATTTTCTTCTTCAGCAAGAGGAACAGGTGAAGTGCCCGTGACGTCGTAGCACGAACGCGGTGGGTGTGGCCCGACCCAGCGGTACGCATACGTCAGCCGGCCACGAGGCCGGTCTGCGTACGGCGCGAGCTGCTGCGCCAGTCGCGGCCGCTGCTGCCCATCCTCGACGCCAACGTCCTCCTGGTCGAAGCCCGCGCTCCGGCCAAGAGCAACGGGAAGCACACGATATGCGCGTCGGCAGCGGCAGCGGCTCTGACCGCGCGCTCGGCTCGCACCACGGAGTCAGAACCGACCTGAAGGTGGCGTCAACCGTCACCTACGAAGCCAGGGGTGGGACGCGGCGGCGAGCCACCCCGGCTGGGGTTCATCGGATGTGCTTCGCCGGCTTGGTGGCGGCGTTGAGCAGGTACTCCAGGGGGCCGCGGCGGAAGAAGCGGGACCAGATCGCGGCGAACACGATCGCCCCGAGGACGAACATGAGAAGCGGCACCCAGGACTGCTCGGTGCCGGGCCCGACCCCGAGCTCGGACAGCCAGGACTGTACGACGAAGTGGCCGACGTAGGCGGTCAGGGACATGGTGCCCACGGCGACGACCGGTTTGGCCAGGCGGCGCAGTCGCGGGAGGCGGTCCATGACCGCCGTCGCGCCCACGATCACGAGGATCGCGACTCCCACGCTGCCGATGATGTCGAACGTGGTCCCGCTGTGCGGCCCGGCTGTCAAGAGCATCGATGCCTGGGGCTCGAACGACCCGCCGTCGGAGGGCATCGACCCGGAGCTACCGGACGACCCTCCGCTTTCCGCCAAGCTGTCCAACGCGTGCTTGCCGGCCAGCAGCAAGGACATGCCGTACGCGGCCACGGTGAGGCCGGCGCCGAGCGCGGCCAGGCGCCACTGGACGGCGGTCCGGGACAGGTCGAGGCGGGCCAGCGCCATACCGGCGATCACGAACGATATCCACGTGATCGTCGGGTAGAAGCCGGTGAACAGCAGATCGAGCACTCCCACGTCGCTGAGCCGGTGGAGCGGGTCGTAGGCGTTGATGCTCTGCTGGACCGGCTCGGTCAGCAGCGAGCTCAGGGCGAAGGACAGCTGTGGTGTGACGAGCGCGAGGGCGAGGCCGAGGACCGCGAGCGTCCTGGCCCGCAGTCGCACCAGGGGCAGCGCCAGGAGGAAGTAGACCCCGTAGAAGCCGAGGATGATCACTCCGCCGTATTCCATCGCCATCACGGTGCCCAGCGCCAGCAGAACCACGGCGCGGATCGCGATCCTGGCCTTCGCCTGCCGGCCGGCCAGGCCGGTCTTCGGCTGACGTCGGCCGGAGAGCAGCATCAGGGAGAACCCGGCGAGGGTGGCGAACAGGACCGACGAGTGACCGTCCGCAAGGTACCGGATCCAGTTGGCGACGCCGTCCGTGGCCGACAGCGGGGGGCCGATGTGCACGACGTACATGCCGAAAACCGCCAGCGCGCGGGCCAGATCCACCCCGACGAGGCGTTCCGTCGAAGGACCGGGCGAGGCCGGCACGGCGGACTCGGGGGAGGAGGTTCGGGGCTGCGGAGCTGACGTCTCCCGCAGCGGCTGCGACTTTGTCATACGGAGAATCTCGCGTGGACGTCAGGAGGCGGACCATCCGGCAGGCTTCGGTATCGGCCCCGCCGATCGGCGGGTACCACCCTGCCGACCGGCGGAGTCTCCTCACGACCGGTCCGACGTGACCGGACAGCGGACTTTTCCAGCCACTCGGCGGGGGTGCACCCGACAGTTGCCGGATGGGCGCGAGGCGGCCGGACTTCCAGGCTGGAGGTATGACACACCGTGCCCGACACAAGGAGCGCCAGGACTTCCCCGGATCATCGGCCGATGTACCGCGCCGTGACGCCGTCCCGGGCAGGGGCGAGTTTCTGGAATTCCTCGGCATGACGCTGGCGGCCGGCGCCTTCACCCTGTTCGTCGTGCGCCCTGAGGCATCCGAGGCGTTGGTGCACCTCGCCGCGAGAGCGGCCGCATTCGTCCACTGAGCCGACGCAGGCTCACCCCTGATGTGCCGGACCGCTGATGCGGTGCTCGGCGGACTGCAAAAGAGAGGCATTTCGTGAACACCGCATCCGCCCCGATGACGGATGACAGGTCCCTGTCCGCCCGAGAGACGCTCACGACACTGTGCGCGTATGTCCGGCCGCACCGGTGGGCCGTCGCTCTCGGCCTGCTGTGCGCCCTGGCCGGGGCCGCCGGGGGACTGCTGCAGCCGCTGGCCACGAAAGCCCTGGTGGACCGGCTCGCGACCGGTGAGACCGTCGCCGGGATCCTGATCGGGCTCACCGTGCTGGTGGTGCTGGGCACGGCGGTCGAGGCGTTCGGCGCGTATGTGCTGGAGCGGACGGCGGAGTCGGTGGTCCTGGCCGCGCGGCGCACCCTTGTGGGGCGGTTGCTGCGGCTGCGGATCGCGGAGTGGGAGCGGATCGCGCCGGGTGACCTGATGTCGCGGGTCACCTCGGACACCACGCTGCTGCGGGCGGTCAGCACCCAGGCGGTCGTCTCCGCGGCCACCGGCGCGGTGGCCTTCGTGGCGGCGTTCGTGATGATGGCGTTCCTGGACGTCGTGCTGCTGGGGGTGACACTCGGTGTGGTCGTGCTGGTCGGCGGGGCCGCCGCGCTGGTGATGCCGAGGATCGCGCAGGCCACCGAGCGGTCGCAGGAGGCGGTCGGGGAGATCTCCGTCGCGTTGGAGCGGGCCTTCGGGGCGTTTCGCACGGTGAAGGCGTCCGGTGCCGAGGAGCGGGAGACCGCCCGGGTGGAAGCGGCGGCACGGCGGGCGTGGCGGCACGGCGTGAAGAGCGCGAAGTGGGAGTCCGTGGCAGGCTCGACGGACGAACTCGCCGTACAGCTGGCCTTCCTCGCGGTGCTCGCGGTCGGCGGGGCGCGGGTGGCGTCCGGGGAGATCCCCGTATCCACCCTCATCGCCTTCCTGCTGTACCTCTTCTACCTGATCGAACCGGTGTCCAAGCTGGTCGACGCCATGTCCCACTACCAGGAGGGAGCGGCCGCGATCTCCCGGATCGCGCAGGTGGAACGCCTGCCGACGGAACCGCCCGCCCGACGGACGGGCGCCCTGCCCCGGCAGCGGGCAACGGTGTCGGGTCCGGCGTCGGTCCGCTTCGAGGACGTGTCCTTCCGCTACCGTCCGGGCCTGCCGTACATCCATCAGCAGGTGAGTTTCGAG
The DNA here is from genome assembly GCF_045041255.1 of Streptomyces sp. NBC_00080. Lineage (NCBI taxonomy): Bacteria > Bacillati > Actinomycetota > Actinomycetes > Kitasatosporales > Streptomycetaceae > Streptomyces > Streptomyces sp. NBC_00080. Next base: position 1,389,301 of record NZ_CP108235.1, on the reverse strand, counting down.
GTACCGGGGACCGGGATGACGGCCTTCGTGGGCCCCTCCGGTGCGGGCAAGTCGACGGTCTTCGCGCTCATCGAGCGGTTCTACGAGGCCACCGGCGGCCGGGTCCTGGTCGACGGCGAGGATGTACAGGACTGGTCCCTGTCCGAGCTGCGGTCCGCCATCGGGTACGTGGAGCAGGACGCTCCGGTGCTGGCCGGCACGCTGCGCGAGAACCTGGTCTTCGCCGCGCCCCGCGCGACGGACGACGACATCCGCGACGTCCTGTCCCGGACGAGGCTCGACACCCTCGTCGAGCGCCTGCCCCACGGCCTGGACACCCCGGTCGGACACCGCGGCTCGAAGCTGTCCGGCGGCGAGCGGCAGCGCGTCGCCATCGCCCGCGCCCTGCTGCGGCGGCCCCGGCTGCTGCTTTTGGACGAGGCGACCTCGCAGCTCGACGCCGTCAACGAGCTGGCGCTGCGGGACGTCGTCGCGGACGTGGCACGGGAGACGACCGTGCTGGTGGTGGCCCACCGCCTGTCGACGGTGACAGGCGCCGACCGGATCGTCGTCATGGACGCCGGACGAGTACGGGCCGTGGGCACCCATGAGGAACTTGCGGCCCAGGACCAGCTGTACGCCCGGCTGGCGGCCACCCAGTTCCTGACCCCCACGCGATGACCCACCACACGCAGGGTTGTGCATGTTGGGTCACGGCCGCCGAGGACCCCTCGTCAAGCTCCTGTCGTCCGCCCGTGGGTGAGGCGTGAACCGGTGCTGTCAGCCTGGTGCCGGGATCTTTGCCGTCCTGACGTGGTACCGAACACGGTCAGGGCGGGGAGCCGGACGAGCGCGCAGGACTGGGCCGGCGAGAGTCCTGGTCGGTCAGTCCGCGCTGAGGGGAATCCGCAGCCGCACCCGGTAGCCGCCCTCCGTGGTCGGGCCCGCCTCCAGTGTTCCGTGCAGGATGTCAGCCCGTTCCCGCAGGCCGACCAAACCCTGCTGTGATCCCGGGAGGGACAGAGAAGGGCGCGTGGGCGGGGTGTTGGCGACGGTCACGCCGACGTGGTCGCCGTCCTGCCACAGCTCGACGCAGGCCGTGGCGCCGGGGGCGTGCTTGCGGACATTGGTCAGCGCCTCCTGGACCGTGCGGTACAGAGCCCGTTGGGCAGGTGTGCCCACGATGGGCGGGAGGTCGCCCTTCAGCTGTGCGTGAGTGCCGCTTGACTCCACCAACTTGTGCAGGTCGGCCAGGGTGGGCTGAGGCGTCAGCTCGGTGGCCTGGCCGCCGGAGGCGCGCAGCAGCGTGACCATGGTGCGCAGTTCGTCGAGTGTGGTGACGCTCAGCGAACGGATCGTACGGGCGGCCTCTTTGGCGTTCGGGTCCTTGGCGGCGACCTGCATGGCTCCGGCCTGGACGGCGATCAGGCTGACCTGGTGGGAGACCACGTCGTGCATCTCACGGGCCAGCTGGGCACGTTCGCGGGCGAGCACGGCCTGGGCATGCAGGGCCCGCTCGTGCTCCCTGGCCTCCTCGATCTCCGCCAGCCGCCGCGCCAAGTCCCGGTGCGCCTGGAGGAGTTGCCCGAAAAGGACCGGGGCGACAGCGGTGGCCAGGCTGTACACGAAGTCGATCAGTGTCATGGTCCGGCCGACCTCGGAGAAGCTGGCCAGGGGCCACGGAAAGCTGCTCGCCACGGCGGTCAGGGCGACGCATCCCGCGAGGAGAGGACGGCTGCGGGAGCGTTCGGCCAGGGTGAACAGCGCCACCAGCGGGGCGAGGGCGACCGGCTGCGTCAGTGCGATGGGCAGGGTGAGCAGAAAGACGCCGAGCGGGAACCTGCGCCGGAAACCCAACGCGGCACAGCCGAGCGTGGCCAGCCCGACGCCGAGGCGCGTGTGGTCCCACATGGTCAGCCATACGTCCACGGCCGCCACCGCCACCAGGACGATGTCGACGACCGGCGCGGGCCCCCGCTCCCACAGAGCGCGTCCCCGGCTCATCGTGTGGCTTTGGGCTGCGGGCGCTCATCGAGCAGCCCGGCCCGCTGCGCCAGCAGCGCGGCCTGCACCCGGCTGGTCACCCGCAGCTTGGTGAGGATCGCGCTGACGTGGTCCTTCACGGTGCCGGCACCCAGGTGGATGCGCGCCCCGATGTCGGCGTTCGACAACCCCTCGGCCACCAGGACGAGGACATCGCGCTCACGGGCGGTGAGCAGCCGGACGCGGGCCGCTTCCTCGTCGACGGCGGCTTCGGCGCGGGAGTGGCTGTGCAGCAGGGTCCGCGAGGCCTTGGGGGACAGCACCACACCGCCCGCGGCCAGAGTGCGCACCAGGTGGGCGAGTTGCTCCGGTTCGGTGTCCTTGAGCAGGAAACCGGCGGCTCCGGAGTGCAGCGCGGTCAGGATGTACTCGTCGGCGTCGAACGTGGTCAGCATCGCCACCACCGGAGCATCCGGCATCGTCCGCAGTTCGCGCAGGACGGTGAGTCCGTCGACGTCCGGCATCCGGATGTCCAACAGCACCACGTCGGGCCGCTCCCGGCGGACGGTCTCCACGGCGTCGCCGCCGCTCGCGGTCGCGACGACCTCGATGTCCTCGGACGCGCCGAGAATGAGCCCGAAACCCGAGCGGACCAGTGCCTCGTCGTCCACCACCACTACCCGCACCACCCGGTTCACGTGCGCTCCGCCTCACCTTCGTCCCTACCGCCCGGCTCATACCGCCTCGACCCTAAAGCCCCGGAGCGTCCCTGCAGCGTCTCGGGTGGCAGCTCCAGCCACCCGGCGGGGTATCGCCCTCCAGTCGGCAGGGGCACGGCAGCCTTCTGCCGGATACTCCGCGGCTCGCCCGGCTTCCAGCCTGAGAGCCATGACACAGCGCGCAGACTCCCCGCCGGCCGATGCACCATCCCCTGACCACGAGCGCGGTGAGCCCGTGCCGGGCACGCACGGCACGGGCCGGCTGGTCGGACTGGACCTGGCCCGCGGCCTCGCCGTCTTCGGCATGTACGCGGTCCATGTCGGCCCCGCCCCGGGCCAGGACGGTGTCATCGGCTTCCTGATGGAGCCGGCGCAAGGCCGTTCCTCCGCTCTGTTCGCCGTCCTGGCCGGCTTCGCGGTCGCCCTCATCACGGGGCGCCGCACACCGAAGACCGGGCTGGCCGGCCGCCAGGCCGTCGCCAAGGTCGTCATCCGGGCCGTGATCCTGATGGCCCTCGGCACCGCCTTGACCTTGACCGGCACCCCGGTCGTGCCGATCCTCGCCTTCTACGGACTGTTCTTCCTGCTCGTGCTCCCCCTGTACCGGCTGGGCACCAAGCCGCTGGCGCTGATCGCGGTGGGCTGGGCCCTGGTGGGTCCGCAGCTGCTGTACGCGCTGAAGCCGGTGGTCGGCGGCCGCGTATTCCTCTCCTACGGCCAGGCCGACGGCCCCGTCTCGCTGTTCTTCACCGGCGGCTATCCGGCCCTGACCTGGGTCCCGTTCGTCATCGCCGGCATGGCTGTCGCCCGCTGCGACCTCGCCGCCAAGGCTGTCCGGATACGCCTCGCCCTCACCGGCGTCGCCCTCGCCGTCACCGCCTACGGCGGCTCCTGGCTGGCGGTGCGTCTCGTGCCCGGTGCCGCCGAGGCCGTCCGGAAAGCCGAAGAAGGAGCGGGCATGTCGTCAATGTCGTCCGTATCGCCGGACAGCATCGGCATCTTCGGCGACACCCCCGCCGGGATGCTGGCCTCCGCCCCGCACAGCGAGGCGACCCTGTCCATCGTGGGCGCCACCGGTGTGGCGATCCTCGTGATCACCGCGTGCCTGGCCGCCATGGACGCCCTCCCCCGGCTGCGCCGCCCGGCGGGGCCCGTCATCGCGGTCGGCACGATGTCGCTGACGGCGTACGTCTACCACATCGTCGCCATCTGGCTCCTGGACACCGAGACCCTGACCGTCCAGCCGCTGTACATCCTGCTCGGCTTCATCACGTCCGTCACCGTCCTGGCCACCGTATGGTCCCGCTTCTTCCGGCGAGGGCCGCTCGAATGGCTGATGGGCAGGGCGACCGGGATTGCCCGCCGAATTCAATGAGGCGCATTCGCAGCATGGCGGGTGCACTTCACTCGTCGCGAACTGGCACGGCCACGCGAAGTGACCTCGTTCATAAGGGAGTTCGGCTCGCCGTTCGCCGGACCCGATCGGTGGTCGGACGAGCGGGGCGTGCCGGAGGGGCAGCCGTTCTTGTGGTTTGCGCGGGACGAGTGCAGTTGGAGGGTTGCGACGGCGGACGACCGTGCGGCGTACGAGTGGCGGCGTCGGTGGGACGAGCAGGGGCCGCGTGTTGAAGACGGCACTTGGGACCGGGAGGTGTCCCCGGTCGATCAGTGTCTGTGGGCGATCGAGCAGGACCTCGTACGGGCAAATCCGTTCCGGCAAAACGGGCCTGAGGTTGTGCCGCAGTCGGCACTGACGGTGTTCGAGCTGCCGGAGATGCCGTCTGCCGGGTCGGGCATTGTCAACGCCCGTACGGTGCTGCCGCATGCGATCGCCAAGGGCTCCTCGGGGCGGGCGGTGCACTGGCCGGTGCCGGCGTTGCGGGATGTGCGCGACTACATGAAGTGGGACCGGCGTGCCGACCACTGGGAGATGCACCCGGAGGCCGAGGGTCCAACGCGCGACAGTTGCCGTGGCTCGTCGCGGGCGCCGCCTTCGTCATCGGCGTGCCGATGTTCTTCGAGGTCGGCCTGATCGTGCCTCGCAGTCGGTGTCGGGGTCGGCCGCGCGGGCGTCGGAGAGGGCGGCGGCGACGATGGCTCCGACCGCCGCAGCGGCCACGCCGCCGATCACGGCCGGTTCGCCGGCGCCTCCAAGGCCAGTCCATCCGTCAGCGATGCGCCGACGCAGGGCCTTCTTCCCATCGCTGCCTTTTGGCGGCGGGTCGGCCTGCGTGTCCTCTGAAGAGGGTTCCGGGCAGTGAGTGTCTTCGGCGGAGGCCATGCGGGGAGCCTGGTGGTCGCTGAACAGGCGCCGGTGTCCGCCCGTACCCCTTGCCGAACGCCCGTCCACGGGCCCGTCGGCAGGCGCGTCCACGGGAGGTGACGGGAAGAGCGCCGACCACGGAGTTGTACGTGCTTCAGCAGTCCACGGCCCGCCTCGTGCGCGGTGCCGCACTGGCAGGCAGCCTGGCCCTGCTCTCCTTCGCCACCGCGTGCGGCGGCGCCGGGAGCGAGGCCACCGCCGAGAAGGGCACACCCGCGCCGACCGCGGTCACCGCCGCTCCCGCGGCGGGCGTCGTGGCACCGGCGAAGGTCGAGGTGATCGCCGGACTGACCGGCTGCACGGCCGAGATCCGCATCGACGCGGCCGAGCTGCGCCAGGGTGTCTGCCACACCGAGGAATCCGACTACCTCATCACCACCTTCCCCGAGGAGCAGTACAAGGAGACGTGGCTCGAGTCCGCGAGCATCTACGGGGGCCAGTACCTCGTGGGTTCCCGCTGGGTCGTCAGCGCGCAGCCGAAGATGCTGACGCGGTTGCGGCCCGTGCTCGGCGGGGCGATCCGGCAGCTGGGCTCCACGGGCCCGAGCGCGGCGCCCGGCGCGTCGTAGCGCCGCCGCCTGCGGCCATGGCCGGCTCGGCGACGGCGACGAGGTCATCCGGCCAGGAGGGTCACGCCGTCACGGGCGTGGCCAGGGGCGGCCGCCGATCGCCTCGATGCCGTAGTTGAAGCGCCGTAGATAGCCCGCGAAGGCGGCGATGTCCTCGTCCGGCCAGTCGGTCATCACCTGGTCCAGGATGTCCACGATCCCCTCGCGCTCCGAGTCCAGCAGGCGCGTGCCCTCGTCGGTGAGCCGGAACTTGCGGGCCATCCCGCCCTCCGGGTCGGGGATCCGCTCGATGAGCCCCGCCCGCATGGCCGCCGCGGTCTGCCGGTTCAGGGTGGAGGCGTCCAGTCCGAAGGCCTCGCTGAGTTCCCCGATCGACATGGGCCCCTGGACCCGGATCCGGCTGAGCAGGATGTAGGCGCTGCGCTCCATGAGGCTGTTCTTGCGGCGGCCGCCCCGCTGGTTCAGGAACGTGTGGCGGCTGAGCAGCATCTGCTCGTACTCGACCTCGTGTGTCGGCGTGTCCATGTGCCCGACCTCCTGCTTCCGTGCGCCCGCACCATCCTGGCACACCGCTGTGCACGGGCCACAGCATGTGCTTGATACACACGACATGTACGATGCACATCCTTCGCGTGCTGCGCGCAGACCCTTCCCGCGGACCTTCACCGCACATCCCAAGTCGAGGAGTCCCCATGGGCGCCCCCGCTCTCCAGCCCACGGCCCGCCCAGGTGCCGTGATCGCCACGCTGGCCTTCGCCGGCACCACCGCGGCGATCATGCAGACGCTGGTCACCCCGCTCATCGCCGAGCTGCCGCAGATCCTGGACACCTCGTCCTCGAACGCGGCCTGGGTAATCACGGTGACCCTGCTGGTGGCCGCCGTGTGCGTGCCCGTCGTCGGCCGCCTCGGCGATCTGCTGGGCAAGCGCCGGATGCTGCTCGCCTGTTCCGTGCCGCTGATCGTGGGTTCGGTGGTGTGCGCGTTCGCCTCCGACGTCGTGACGATGATCGTGGGGCGCGGTCTCCAGGGCATGGGCATGGGCATGGTGCCCCTCGGCATCGCGCTGCTGCGGGACGTCGTACCGGCCGAGAAGCTCAGCGGCTCCATCGCGCTGGTCAGCGCCTCCATGGGCATCGGCGGGGCCGTCGGCCTGCCGCTGGCCGCCGCGGTCGCCCAGTACGCGAACTGGCGCGTGCTGTTCTGGGGCTCCGCCGCCCTGGCCGCCGTCGTCGCCGTCCTGATCTTCGTGCTCGTCCCGGACGTCCCGGCCGGCGCCAGGGGCCAGCGGTTCGACCTGCCCGGCGCGATCGGCCTCGGCGTCGGCCTCGTCTCGCTGCTGCTCGCTGTCTCCAAGGGCGCCGACTGGGGCTGGGCCTCGGGCACCACGCTCGGTCTGTTCGCCGCCGCCGTCGTGGCCCTCGTCGGCTGGGGCGTGTGGGAGGTGCGCACCACCGACCCGCTGATCGACCTGCGCACCACGGCCCGTCCCCGGGTGCTCCTCACCAACCTCGCCTCGGTCTTCATCGGCTTCGGCATGTACGCGAGCATGCTGGTGATGCCGCAGCTCCTCCAGTTCCCGGAGGCCACCGGCTACGGCCTCGGCCAGTCGATGCTCGCGGCCGGCCTGTGGATGGCGCCCGGCGGCCTGATGATGATGCTGATCTCCCCGCTCGGCGGAAGGCTCACCAACGCCCGCGGTCCGAAGTTCACCCTGGTCTGCGGTGCCCTGGTGCTGGCCGCCGGCTACTTCGTCTCCCTGGCGCTGATGGGGTCCGCCTGGGGCGTCATGGTGGTCACGCTCATCACCAGCGGTGGTGTGGGCCTCGCCTACGGCGCCATGCCCGCCCTGATCATGAGCTCGGTCCCGCTCACCGAGACCGCCGCCGCCAACGGCTTCAACACCCTGATGCGTTCGCTCGGCACCTCGATCGGCTCCGCCGTCATCGGCGTGATCCTCTCCCAGATGACCACGACCATGGGCGGCCACACCTTCGCCTCCGAGGACGGCTTCCGCACCGCGCTCCTGGTCGGCGGCGCCCTCGCCCTGATCTCCGCGGCCATCGCCGCCGTCATCCCCGCCGCCCGCGCCGCTGCGGCCGCCGAGGACGCGACCGGCCAGAGCGCCGAGCCCGAGCAGGCCAAGGTCTGAGACACCGGAGGGGGCGACCGCGGCAGGTCGCCCCCTCCGTGCCGCCTCCGCTGCGTGCCGCCCCCGCGCTACGCCAGATCCAGCAGTCCCCTGCGTACCGCCTCCGACACCGCCGCCGCCCGGTTGTCCGCACCCAGCTCGCGGTAGACCCGCACCAGGTGCGTCTTGACGGTCGCCTCGCTCAGGAACAGCGCCTCGGCGATCGCCCGGTTGCTCAGCCCCTCCGCGAGCAGCCGCACCACCTCCACCTCCCGCCCGCTCAACTCCCCCTGCGGAGCCGGATTCTGGGCGACCAGCTCGCCCACCACCTCCGACGCCAGCCCGAGCGCACCGGCCGCGGCACCCCGTACCGCCCGGAACAGCTCCTGCGGTGGCCCCGCCTTCAGCACATATCCCCGGGCACCCGCCTCCAGCGCGCGCACCACGTCGGCCCGGCCCGAATAGCTCGTCAGCATCACCACCGGGATCCCCGGCGCCTCGGCCGCGAACCTGCGCACCGCCTCGATCCCGTCGATGCCGGCGCCGCTGCCGAACCGCAGGTCCATCAGCACCAGGTCCGGCAGCAGCCGCGCCGCGAGCCGTACGGCGTCCTCCCCGGACCCCGCCTCGGCGACCACCTCGAGATCCGGCTCGCCCTCCAGCAGCGCGCGCAGCCCCGCCCTGACGACGGCGTGGTCGTCCGCCACCAGCAGACGCAACGACGCACCGCTCACCGGGCGGCCACCTGAGCCGCCGGGCGGCTCTTCGCCAGGGCCGGCACCGTCGCCCGGACGCACGTGCCGCGCCCCGGCACGCTGCCCACGACGAGATCCCCGCCGCACTCCCGCAGCCGCGCCCGGGCGGCCGGGATGCCGAGCCCCCGGACGGCCCTTGCCGGGACGCCGACCCGGCCGGTCTCGAACCCCGCGCCGTCGTCGCGCACTTCGAGCTCCGTCCGGTCCGCGTACCCGTGCAGCGTGACCAGGACGTTCACCGCGCGCGCGTGTTCGCGGACATTGGCCAGTGTGCTCTGTGCCACCCGGAACAGGGTCGCCGCCGTGGGCCCGTCCAGGACCGGCCGGCGCTCGCCCGCCGAGAGGAACCGCACCCGGGCCGCCGCGCCCTCCGCCTCCGCCCGCACGCACAGCAGCCGCAGCGCGCCCTGGCGTGTCGCCGCCGGCGTAGACGACGAGCCGCCGCCTTCCGCGAGCGCGGCCCGGTACAGCTCGTCGAGGGACCTGCTCTCCTCGGCGCCGGAGGCCCGCGCGGGAGCGGCCGATGCCGGGGTGGCGGATGCCGGGGAGGCGGCGGCGCCGAGCGCGCCGAGGCCGAGGGCGGCACCGGCACCGGTGCTGAGCAGGCGTCTTCTGCTGGGGAAGCTGGGCATGGCGGGGAGACCTCTTGCGAACACTGAGGGGGTGGGGGACCGGGCGCCACGGCCGAGGTCGATTCTGCTGCGCCCGGCGGTCGGCCCGCGTCGTCCGGACGGAGCGAAGGACGCGCGTGCGGTGGAATCCCCGTTCAACCGATCGGCTGAACGCCCCCTCCCCGAGGAGCGCGGCCGCGCGGGAGCGCCGTCACGGCCGTGCCAGCCGCCGCATCGTCAGCGCGAGGTGCAGCCGCAGCCGGCCCTGGGGCGTGCGCACCGGCCACCCCAGCAGATGCTCCGCGTGGGCCAGCCGGTCCTGGAGGGTGGAGTGATGGACGTTCGCCTCGGCCGCCGCCGACCGCAGGCTCGCGGTGGCGGTGACGGCGTGCAGGGTGGTGAGCAGCCAGGGTGCGTCCGCGGCCGCCGCCTCGACCGCGAGGACGTCCGCCGGGGGTTCGGCCCCCGGTGCGACGAGGTCGGCCAGCAGGGCGATGCCGCCCAGCTCGTCGGCGTACACGACCCGGGGGCCCGGGTCCTGCGCGGTGCCGTCCGCGGTGAAGCGGAGCGCGGTGCGGGCCTCGGCCCAGGAGCGCGGCAGGTCTGTCACGGGCACGGCGGGCCCGACCCCCACCCGGCCGGCCGGAACGGCGTCCCGGGCGTCGGCGGGCAGCACCCTGGGCCGGCCGCCGGGCGTGGCCAGGGCGCGGGCCGGGGCCGCGGGGCCCAGGCCGAGGTGGCGGGCCGCGTGCAGCCGGGCCGGTTCGGCGGCCGTGGCGTCGAGGAGCGTCTCGACCAGGGCGGGGTCGTCGAGCGGCGCCCGCCCCCGGGTGCGGTCGAGCACGGCGCGGGCCGCGCCGGCCGCCCGTTCCAGGATCACGGCGTCCACGACGCTGGGCATCGCACCGGCGCGTTCCAGCCACAGCGCGGGCGGCCCGTCGGGCGTCAGTGCCGTGCACGGCCAGTCCGGGTCCGGCGGCAGCTCCGTGTCCCGGCGCGTGCCGTCGGGCTCCACCCGGACCCGCACCCGCCGGTCCTCGTCGACGAGCCGCGCGGGCACCCCGGCGAGCACCGCGGCCCCGCGCAGCAGCGCCTCCACCCCGGCCCGGGACTCGGCCAGCCGGTCGAAGTAGGCGATGACCCGCACGGCGGCGCCGGCGTCCGGGTCCAGCGCGGTCAGGCGCCCGGCCAGCTCTTTCATACGGCCATGATGCGCCACGCGAGCGCCGACGAGGAGGGGTGCGGCCACCGCTTCCGCTCGGAACCGGCCTCGACGTCCGGCTCCGAGCTCCCTGCGCCACAGTGGCGAAAGACCGACGGACGGTGGGGGCGGGATGCCGGAGCGCGGCAAAGGGCGGAACACGGCGCCGGGGGCCGCACCGGTGCGGGCGGAGCCCATCGCCGGCCGGTCCTGCACGCGGACGGGACCACGGCGACGAACGCGGCCCCGCGGAGTTCAAGCGCCGCCGAGCGGCCCCGCCGCTGGGCCGCCCGCGGGGTGTGGCCGGGCGCGGGGTGTGGCCGGGCGCGGGCCGGAGCGGCGGGGCCCAGGCCGAGGCGGCGGGCCGGGTGCGGGCCCGCCGCCCGTGCGCGTCACTCGGCGAGCAGCCGTCGCAGCCAGTCCAGGTGGGCCGCGCGGGCCGACCTGGACAGCGCGGCCTGCGGCGCGAAGCCGTCGAAGCCGTGGAAACCGCCCGGCCAGACATGCAGCTCCGCGATCCCGCCGGCCTGCCAGATCCGGGAGGCGTAGGCCACCACCTCGTCCCGGAACGTCTCGGCGGAGCCCACGTCGAGAAAGGCCGGCGGCAGCCCGGACAGGTCCTCGGCCCGGGCGGGCGCCGCGTACGGGGAGACGTCCGGGCCGCCGCGCCGCTCGCCGAGCAGGGCCGTCCACCCGGTCTCGTTGGCCGTGCGGTCCCAGACGCCGAGGCCCGCCATCTGGTGGCTGGAAGGGGTGTCGTTGCGGTCGTCGAGCATCGGGCACATCAGCAACTGGCCGAGCGGCCGTGGCCCTTGGCGGTCGCGCAGCAGCAGGGCGAGCGCGGCGCCGAGGCCGCCGCCCGCGCTGGCCCCGGCGAGCACGATCCGCTCGGGGTCCGCGCCCAGTTCCGCGGCGTGCTCCGCCGTCCACAGCAGACCGGCGTACACGTCCTCGACCGGCGCCGGGTGCGGGTGCTCGGGCGCCAGCCGGTACTCCACGGAGACCACGACCATGTCGAGTTCGCGCGCCCAGTCCAGGGCCACGTCCACGCCGACCCGGTTGTTGCCGAGGACCATGCCGCCGCCGTGCACGTGATAGACGACCGGACGCGGGCGTGCCGGAGCCGGTGCGGTGGGCCGGCAGATCAGCAGCGAGATCCCGGGAGCGCCCCGGGGTCCCGGCACCGTCCGGTCCTCGACCTCGAAGGCCCCGCCCAGCGTCAGGTCCAGTTCGGCCAGCAGGGCGATACCCGGCCCCTGGCGGACGGTTGCGATGTCCTCGGCGGTCAGCCCCGGCTGGATCATCTCCCGGATGAGTTCCAGGGCGGCGCCGAGTTCGGGGTCGAAGGGCGGCGGTGCGGACGTCATGGGCTTCTCCTCACGCGGAGCGCGGTTGCGCGGCGGCTCGTGCGGCCCATGATCGGCGCGGCCGCCGCCCGCAGGGGCGCCGCCGTACGGCGGGAGCTGCCCGCCGTACGGCGGGTGACAGCCCTGCCCCGCACCGCAGCTTGCCAGCTCATGACCTTCTGTTCACCAGAGTGGGGTGGAAAGAAGCAGCCGCGGGCGACAACGATTTTCACCCCCACACAGGTACCAGGAGTGACCCCGGTGAACGTCTCGCTCTTCGTCTGGCTGCTGACCGTCGGGGCGCTGTGCGCGCTCGTCGCCGTCGACTTCCTCATCGGCCGTAAACCGCATGACGTCTCGGTCCGCGAGGCCGGGACCTGGACCGTCGTCTGGGTCGTCCTGGCCTGTCTGTTCGGCCTCGGCGTGTTCCTCTTCGGGGGCGGCAGGCCGACGGGGGAGTTCTTCGCGGGCTACATCACCGAGAAGTCGCTGAGCGTGGACAACCTGTTCGTGTTCGTCCTGATCATGGGCAAGTTCGCGGTGCCCTCGCAGTACCAGCAACGGGTGCTGATGGTGGGCGTGCTGATGGCCCTCGTGCTGCGCGCGCTGTTCATCGCGGCGGGCGCGGCGATCATCTCGACGTTCTCCTGGGTGTTCTACCTCTTCGGCGCCTTCCTGATCTGGACGGCCTGGAAACTGATCCAGGATGCCAAGAAGGGCGGCCACGAGGAGGAGTTCGAGGAGAACAAGCTGCTGAAGGCCGTGGAGAAGCAGTTCGGCGTGGCCGACCGCTATCACGGGACGAAGCTGTGGATCGAACAGAACGGCAAGCGGGTCATGACCCCGATGCTGGTCGTGATGCTCGCGATCGGTTCCACCGACGTGCTGTTCGCGCTCGACTCGATCCCCGCCATCTACGGGCTGACCGAGGACCCGTACATCGTGTTCACCGCCAACGCGTTCGCGCTGATGGGGCTCAGGCAGCTGTACTTCCTGATCGGCGGCCTGCTGAGGAAGCTGGTCCACCTCGGCTACGGCCTGTCGGTCATCCTCGGTTTCATCGGCGTCAAGCTGGTGCTGCACGCGCTGCACGAGTCCGGGGTGCACGTGCCCGAGATCGGCATCCCCTTCTCGCTCGGCTTCATCGTGCTCGTCCTGGCGGTCACCACCGTCACCAGCCTGCGTGCCTCCGCCCGACAGGAGCGACAGGAGCAGCAAGAGCGAGAGGAGCAGCAAGAGCGACAGGAGGGAGAGGGGCGGCCGGAGGGGACGGCGCGGGACGGCTCTACGGTGTAGGCGCGGCGTCCGCGCGCATCATCACGCAGTCGAACTCGATCACCCGCCCCGTGGTCGCCTCGCGCGTCACGGGGTACATGCCGGTGATGCCGAACCCGGCGGCCTCGTACACCGCGACGGCCTCGCCCATGCCGGGACTGCCCTCGTACAGCTTCAGCACCGCGACCTCGGACTGCATCCCCACGAACTCCGCGATCCGCTCGCCGGCACCGGCGAACACCTCGAGGTCGTAGCCCTGGGTGTCCATCTTCAGGTAGGGGCGCGGATCGGCGAGGCCGTCCAGTGCCTCGGTCATGGCCTCGTCCAGTCGGCGGACCCGGATCTCCTCGGTGTCGGACTTCGCGAACCTGCTGTAGCGGCCCTTGCCGTAGTCGCTGGCCGGCAGCAGGGAGTTCATCGTCTTCCAGCCGACATGGATCTCGGCCGTCGTCTCCTCGCGGCCCAGTCCGCACCGGTACACCTGCCAGTCGGGGTCGTCCGCCGCGGCCTTCTCGAGCCGGGCGAACGTCTCCGAGGTGGGCTCGAAGGACACGATCCGGCCGGTGTAGCCGAGTTTCCGCAGCCGCCTGGCGTACTGGCCGTTGTTGGCGCCGACGTCGAAGACGCAGTTCACGCCGTAGAGCTCCAGCATGGCGGCCACGTGCTGGGTGCAGAGGTACTCGGCGGCCGCAAGCTGGAGTCTGCGCTCGTCCTGGCCGTCCGGGGTCTCCGTCAGGAGCAGCGCGCCGGTGTCGCCCAGCCGCACGGCGCCGCCCGCGGCGACCTCGGAACGGGCCTTGTCCCGGGTCCGCCGCAGCACCCAGGTGTCCTTGTCCGCGCGGGTCACCCGGTACGCGCCGCCGCGCCGCGAGACCACCGCCGTCCCCGGTCCGAGGTCGGTCACCTGGACACCGATACGGGGCATCAGGCCGAGCAGTCGTCGATAGAGGGTCTGCATCTGCCCAGCCCTATCAGACGCGACGGCAGGCGGTCTTCGGCTTGAACGAGATTCGCCGACCGGATGACCGGACGAAGACGCGGGGGCCGGGTCCGGCCGGTCTCCCTTGACTTCGAGAGCGCTTCAAGGTCTAGCGTCACCGGGGCCGGTGAACGGCGAGAAGACCGCGGGACCGGACGATCGGAGACGGACATGCGTGTGGGCGTGCACATCAATCGGTTCGGCGAGGCGGGAGGCGCGCCCGCGCTGGGCGCCGAGCTGGCCGCGGCCGGTGCCGCCGCTGAGGCGGCCGGGGTGAGCCGGCTGTCGGTGATGGACCACTACTTCCAGATGGAGTTCAACGGCGGCGCCGAGGCCCCGATGCTGGAGGCCTACACGACGCTGGCGTTCCTCGCGGCCCACACCTCCACGGTCAGACTCGGCACCCTGGTCACCGGTGTGACCTACCGGCATCCCGGACTGCTCGCCAAGATCGTCACCACGCTCGACGTGCTGTCCGGCGGACGGGCCTCGCTGGGTATCGGGGCGGCCTGGTACGACCGTGAGCACGAGGGGCTCGGGGTGGCGTTCCCGTCGACGGCGGAGCGGTTCGAGCGGCTGGAGGAGACCCTGCGCATCTGCCTGCGGATGTGGGACCCGGAGGACAACGGGCCGTTCGAGGGCGAGCACTACCGGCTGGCCGAGACCCTGTGCGTGCCCGCGCCGGTCAGCTCGCCGCGCCCGGAGATCCTGATCGGCGGCGGAGGCGAGCGCAAGACGCTGCGGCTGGTCGCCCGGTACGCGGACGCGTGCAATCTGTTCGTCTCGACCCCGGAGGAGGTCCGGCACAAGCTGGACGTCCTGCGCGGGCACTGCGAGGCGGAGCGGCGCGACTACGACACCGTCCTGAAGACGATCACCTACTCCGGCGACGCCGCCGACGAGGGTGATCTGGACGGCCTTCTGCGTGACCTCACCGGCTACTCGAAGCTCGGTATCGACACGGTGATCCTCGCGCCGCGCCTGGGCGAGACGGCCGGCTGGATCGAGCGTTTCGTGGCACCGGCCGTGGTGCGGCTGGCCGAGCTGGACTGACCGGACCGGGGGCGCGGGGTGCGGGAGCCGCGTACGGGGAAAGGGGCCCGGAAAGAGTTCCGGACCCCTGTGTCCTCGCGTCCTGCTGTGTCAGGTTGCCGTCGGTCAGGCGGCCGCGACCTCGCCCGCGTGGCCGTGCAGACGGGCCACGACCTCGGTCAGCTGGGCGGCGACCTCGGCGTCGTCCACCGGGTGGGTCTCGGCGAAGCGGGTCAGCGAGCCCGGGATGGAGAGCTTGAGGTCCTCGATGACCTTGCCGCCGGCGATGCCCACGGCCTTGCGGGCCTCGTCCTGCGCCCACACGCCACCGAACTGGCCGAACGCGGTACCGACCACGGCGACGGGCTTGCCGCCGAAGGCGCCGGCGCCGTACGGGCGGGACAGCCAGTCGATGGCGTTCTTCAGGACGGCCGGGATGGTGCCGTTGTACTCGGGGGAGAAGAGCAGGAAGGCATCGGCGGCCTGGGCGGCCGCACGCAGCTTGGCGGCGGCGGCCGGGACGGCGCCCTCGACGTCGAGGTCCTCGTTGTAGAAGGGAATCTCGGCCAGGCCCTCGAAGAGGTCGACGGTGGCGCCCTCGGGAGCGACCTTGACGGCCGCCTCGGCGAGCTGGCGGTTGGTCGAACCGGCGCGAAGGCTGCCGACGAGCGCGAGGATGCGGACAGACATGGGTACTCCCAGAGGCTGAAACATGGCCGTTACGAATACGGACCGGGGTCCGTTTAATGTTCTAGCATCCTAACCGGACCGCGGTCCAGTTTCATTCCCGATGCTTTACGCTGAGTTCATGTCCGCCGTTCTGCCTCCCTGTCCGGAGCCCGAGGAGAGCCTGACCGAGCCCGAGCTGCTGCACCTGGGGTCGGCCGAGGACGAGCCGTGTCTGCGCGCCGACGCGGCCCGCAACCGGGCCAGGCTGCTGGACGCCGCCGCCCGGCTGATCGCCGAGCACGGCGCGGCCGGGGTCACGATGGAGGCGGTGGCGAGCGCGGCGAACGTGGGCAAGGGCACGGTGTTCCGGCGTTTCGGCGACCGCACCGGGCTGCTGACCGCGCTCCTGGACCACTCGGAGCGCAACTTCCAGGCCGCCTTCCTCAGCGGCCCCCCGCCGCTGGGACCGGGCGCGGAGCCCGTGGAGCGACTGCGGGCGTTCGGCGTCGCCATGCTCAGGCGGGCCGTGGACGAACTGGACCTCCAGCTGGCGGCCGAGCCCGGACCGGACCGCCGGTACTCGGTGCCGCCGCGCCGTGTCCACCACAGCCACCTGGTACTGCTGCTGCGCCAGGCCCTGCCCGACGCGGACGCCGAACTGCTGGCCCACACGCTGATGGGCTACCTCAGCCCGGTCCTCGTCCACCACCTCACCCGCCAGTGCGGCATGCCGGCGGCGCGCCTGGAGGCGGGCTGGAGCGAACTGGTCGACCGGGTGGCCGGCGGGGTGCCGAGCGGGGCGCCGGTCAGGGCGCCGCGGTGAAGAGGTCGACGACGGCCCGCGGGGCGTCCTCGGCGAACAGGGCCACGCTGCTGTGGGCGGAGGCGGCCGCGGCAGCCTCGCCGCGC
The DNA here is from genome assembly GCF_045041255.1 of Streptomyces sp. NBC_00080. Classification (NCBI taxonomy): domain Bacteria; kingdom Bacillati; phylum Actinomycetota; class Actinomycetes; order Kitasatosporales; family Streptomycetaceae; genus Streptomyces; species Streptomyces sp. NBC_00080. The sequence continues at coordinate 1,372,822 of NZ_CP108235.1, read as the reverse complement.
GGGAACAGCTTCTCCTCGTAGGCGGCCAGCGCGGCCTCGCGCTCGCCCGGGTGCGCGGCCAGGGCCAGGCCCAGTTCGGCGCCGTCCAGCATCGCGAGGTTGGCGCCCTCGCCCGCGAACGGCGACATCAGGTGGGCGGCGTCGCCGAGCAGGGTGACGCCGGGGATGCGGGCCCAGCGGTGGCCGACCGGCAGGGCGTGGATCAGGCGCGGCACCAGTGGTCCGTCGGCGTCGGCGACCAGTGCCCGCAGGCTCTTGTCCCAGTCCGCGAAGTGCTCCAGGACGTGCCCCTTGGCCGCCTCGGCGTCGCCGAAGTCGACGCGGTCCGCCCAGTCCTCGCCGACCCGCAGGGCGGTGTAGACGTGCAGGCTCCCGTCGGGTTCGCGGTGCGCGAGGAAGCCCTTGCCGGCGCCGAGCGCGAGGAGGAACCCGCCGCCGACCACGCCGGCGCTCACCGGATGGCGTGCGTCCGCCTCCAGCAGGTCCGTCTCGACGAACGACACGCCCGTGTACGCGGGCCGGGCGTCGGAGAGCAGCGGCCGGATCCGTGACCAGGCTCCGTCGGCGCCGACCAGCAGGTCCGTGGTGAAGGCGGAGCCGTCCTCGAGACGCACCTCGTGCCTCCCGTGGCCCAGCGGACGTGCGCCGGTGACCTTCGCGCCCCAGTGGACCGTTCCCTCGGGCAACGCGTTCAGCAGCAGGTCGCGCAGGGCGCCCCGGTCGACCTCGGGGCGCTCGCCGGTCCCGTCGTCGGCCCCCTCGAAGCGGACCACCGCGTCCTTGTCGAGGACCCGGGTGGCCTGGCCGCCGGGCAGGACGAGCGCGCGGAACTTCTCGTGCAGTCCGGCGGCGCGCAGCGCCTCCTGGCCGGAGTCCGGATGGATGTCGAGCATGCCGCCCTGGGTGCGGGCGCCGGGCGAGGCGTCCAGGTCGAGGACGGTCGCCTCGATGCCGTGCACGTGCAGTACACGGGCGAGGGTGAGGCCGCCGAGTCCGGCGCCGATGATGGCTATGGGGTGGTGCACGGTTCCTCCTGTGGTCGTCGTCATTCGGGTACGGCGGTCCGCTCGATGCCGCTGATCAGTGCCTGGAGTCCCCAGGAGAGGCGGGATCCGGGCGATCCCGAGAGCAGCGGTCCGGCGAGGCCGGCGATGTGCGGATGGGTCCGCTCCGACGCCTCGCGCACCGCGTGCACCAGGGCGTCCCAGTCCTGCGGGGAGGCCTCGTCCGTGTGCTCGGCGGCCGTCGCGGTGGCGTGCTGGAGCAGCAGGTCGACGCCCCACGCGGCCTGCGTGGGCGGTACCCCGCCCTCGTCGAGCAGGGCCAGCAGGGTCTCGATCAGGTTGAGGTAGTGCGGGCCGCTGGGCCGGGCGGTGATCGCGGAGCGGGCGAGGTCGGGATAGGCGAACAGCATCGCGGTGTACGAGGCGAGCACGCCCTCCAGCCGCTCGCGCCAGCTCCCCGCGGCCGGGGCGGGCAGGGCCGTGCCCAGCAGTTCGTCGAGCACGGCCGCGTGCAGCTCCGCCGTGTTGCGGACGTAGACGTACAGGGAGGCCGGGCCGGTGTCGAGCTCCTGTGCCAGGCGCCGCATGGTCAGCTTCCGCAGGCCTTCGGCGCGCAGCACCGCGAGGGCGGCGGCCACGATGCCCTCCCTGGTCAGAGCGGGCTTGGCCGGGCGTTCGCGGCGGCTGCGCGGGGTGTCGGGGCGTGCTGTCATGTCTTCACCGTACCGAACATGTTCGTTGCGAACAAGTACGTCACGAACATGTTCGTTGACGCCTCATCGGATTTCGGTGTCCCCCGCCCGGAAGGTCGCTCACAGCTTCTGCCAAGATGCCGTACGTCATGGTGCAGATACAGAACACGCCCGCGCCGACGAAGTCGCCGGTGCCGCGCCCCGTGCCCACGAGCGCCGACGTGGCCCGCCTGGCCGGCGTCTCGCGCGCGACCGTCTCCTACGTCCTGAACAACGCCAGCGCCGTACGCATCAGCGAGCCCACCCGCCGCCGCGTGCACGAGGCCGCCAAGGAACTCGGGTACGTGCCGCACGCGGCCGCCCGTACCCTGCGGGCCGGCCACAGCCGCATGGTCCTGATGCCCACCCTGCCCGTCCCGGCCGGCCCCCTCTACTCCCAGTTCGTGCACGACTTCCAGGGGGCGCTGAGCCGCCTCGACTACACCGTCGTCCAGTACGGCGCCACCGGTCTGCGCGGTGACGACGCGGCCCGGGCCTGGGCCGAACTGCGGCCCGTCGCCGTCCTGGTGCCGAGCCCCGGCGTCGGCCCGGAGGGGGTCGCCGTACTGAAGAGGTCCGGCGCCCGGGCCGTGGTGACCCTCGGTCCCGAGGCGGTCGAGGGCGCCCGCGCGCTGCTTCTGGACCATGCCGACGTCGGCCGCAGCGCCGCCGCGCACCTGTACGCCCGTGGCCGCCGCCGGATCGGGGTGGTCGTCCCGGCCGAGCGCGGCATGGAGATGTTCTCCGCGCCCCGCCTGGCCGGCTCCCGTGAGGCGCTGCACGGCACGGACGCCACCGTCACCGAGCTGTCCCTGGCCTACACGGAGGAGTCCGCGGCCGCCCTCGCCGCCCGCTGGCCCGCCCTCGGCCTCGATGCCGTCTTCGCCCACAACGACGAGTACGCGATGCTGCTGATGCGCGCCCTTCAGGACGCGGGTGTGCGCGTCCCCGAGGACGTCGCCGTCATCGGTGCCGACGATCTGATGCTCGGCCGGCTGGTGCGGCCCAGGCTCAGCACCGTGCGGATCGCGCTGCCGTCCGGCCGCGATCTCGCCTCGCTGGTCGACCGGGCGGTGCGCAGCCCCGCGGCCGCCCCCGAGGCGCACGAACCGTTCGGAGCCACCGTGGTGCAGCGCGACTCCAGCTGAACTACGGTCTCAGGGGAGGCGTGCCATGCGTGCGACGGTCGGCATCATCGGCGGCGGCCCCGCGGGACTGCTGCTCGCCCGGCTGCTGCACCGCGCGGGAGTCGACTGCGTGGTCCTGGAGAGCAGGGCCAGGCAGTACGTGGAGCGGCGCCAGCGTGCCGGAATGCTGGAGCAGGGCACGGTCGACGCCCTGCGCGCGGCGGGCGCCGCCGACCGGCTCGACGCCGAGGGCCTGGTGCACCACGGCATCGAGCTGCGTTTCGACCGTGAACGCCACCATCTCGACTTCCCCGTGCTCACCGGCGGCCGCACGGTCACGATCTACGCCCAGACGGAGATCGTGAAGGATCTCGTCGCGCTTCAACTCGCCGACGGTCCGCCCCTGTTGTTCGGGGCGGCGGCGCTGGCCGTGGAGAAGCCGCTGAGCGGGTCGCCCGTCGTGCGGTTCCAGTACGAGGGCCGCGAACAGACCCTCTCCTGCGACTGGGTGGTCGGCTGCGACGGCTCGCACGGCGTCGCCCGCGAGGCCTTCCCGGCGACCGCGGGCCGGACGTACACGCACGACTACCCCTACTCGTGGCTCGGCGTCCTCGCCGAAGTGCCGCCCTCCTGCGCGGAATTGATCTACGCACGCCACGAACGCGGCTTCGCCCTGCACAGCATGCGTTCGCCGCGCATCTCCCGGCTCTACCTCCAGGTCCCCAACGGAACCGAACTGCGGGAGTGGCCCGACGACCGGATCTGGGACGAACTCGCCGCCCGCTTCGCCGTCGACGCCGACTGGACGCTGCGCCCCGGCCCGATCATCAGCAGGTCCGTGACGCCGATGCGCAGTCTCGTCCACGAGCCGATGCGCCACGGCCGGCTCCTGCTCGCCGGGGACGCGGCCCACATCGTCCCGCCGACCGGTGCCAAGGGGCTCAACCTGGCCGTATCGGACGTACGGCTGCTCGCGCGGGCCTTCGCCGAACTGCGCGACACCGGGTCCACGAGGCTGCTGGACGGGTACTCGGATCTTTGTCTGCGACGTGTGTGGCAGGCGACCCGCTTTTCCGACGACATGACTAGGATGTTGCACGCTCAACCAGATGGAGATGCGTTCGACCATCGGCTGCAGCTCGCCCGGCTGCGCCGGATCACCGCATCCCGCCACGCCGCCGCCGAACTGGCGGCCAACTACACGGGACTTCCCCTCACCTCGTGAGAGCCGCGAGTCCCGCGGGTCACCGATCGGAGAGCCTTCATGCCGCTGCTCGACCCCAAGAACTGGCAGTCCCGCACCTTGTCGGGCCCCCGGTACACCGTCACCGAGCCCGCCACCGGCGACCCGCTGGGCACCGTCGACCTGGCGGGCGCCGTGGACGTCGGTCCGGCCGCCGAGGCCGCCCGGGCCGCGCAGACCGAGTGGGCCCGGCTGCCCCACTTCGTGCGCGCCGGTGTGCTGCGCAAGGCCGGTGACCTGTTCACCGCCCACGCCGACGAACTGCGCGAGTGGATCGTCCGCGAGTCCGGATCCATCCCGGGCAAGGCCGACTTCGAGCTGCATGTCGCCGCCCAGGAGTGCTACGAGGCCGCCGCACTCGCCTCCCGCCCGGCCGGACAGGTCCTGCCCAGCGAGGCGCCCCGGCTGTCGTACACCCGGCGGGTGCCCGTCGGAGTCGTGGGCGTGATCTCCCCGTTCAACGCCCCGCTCATCCTGTCGATCCGGTCCGTCGCGCCGGCCCTCGCGCTCGGCAACGCCGTCGTCCTCAAGCCGGACCCGCGGACGGCGGTGTGCGGCGGACTGGCCCTGGCCGCGGTCTTCGCGGAGGCGGGCCTTCCCGAGAACCTCCTGCACATCCTCCCGGGCGGCGCCGAAACCGGCGCGGCCCTGGTGGCCGACCCGCAGGTGCCGGTGATCTCCTTCACCGGATCCACCGGGGCCGGCCGGGCGGTCGGCGAGGCCGCCGGCCGCCACCTCAAGCGGGCCCACCTGGAGCTCGGCGGCAACTCCGCCCTGATCGTGCTGGAGGACGCCGACCTGGACGCGGTGATCTCCACCGCGGCCTGGGGCTCCTTCTTCCACCAGGGCCAGATCTGCATGACCACCGGCCGCCACCTGGTGCACACCTCCCTCTACGAGGAGTACGTGGAGCGCCTCGCGGCGAAGGCCGACGCCCTCGCCGTCGGCGACCCGCACCGCGCGCAGGTCCACCTCGGCCCGCTCATCGACGGCGGCCAGCTCACCAAGGTGCACGGCCTGGTGGAGGCCAGCACCGCGGCCGGCGCGAAGCTCGCCGCGGGCGGCAGGCACGAGGACCTCTTCTACCGGCCGACCGTCCTCGCGGGCGTCGACGAGGACACCCCCGCCTACGCGGAGGAGGTCTTCGGCCCGGTGGCCCCCGTCCGCTCCTTCGGCACCACGGACGAAGCGGCGGCCCTGGCCGCGCGCAGCTCCTACGGCCTCTCGCTCGGCATCGTCACCCGGGACGCCGCCCGCGGTCTGGACCTCGCCGAACGGATCCCGACCGGCATCGTGCACATCAACGACCAGACGGTGAACGACGAGGCCGTCGCCCCCTTCGGCGGGGTCGCCGCCTCCGGCACCGGCGCCCGCTTCGGCGGCGAGGCCAACCTCGAGGCCTTCACCGACGTCCGCTGGACGACGGTCCGCGCGGACGTGGCGCCGTACCCCTTCTAGGGGTTCCCGGGGTTCCCGGGGTTCCCGGGATTCGGGGGACTCCCGGGCCTACTCGCCCTGAGCGGCCGGGGAGCCGTCGGCCCCGGCCTTCGCCTGCTCTTCCTCGATCGACTTGCGGACCTCGTCCATGTCCAGCTCGCGCGCCTGTCCGATGACGTCCGTGAGGGCGGCCTCGGGCAGGGCGCCCGGCTGCGCGAACACGGCGACCCGGTCCCGCACGATCATCAGCGTCGGGATGGACTGGATACCGAAGGCCGCGGCCAGCTCCGGCTGCGCCTCGGTGTCCACCTTGCCGAACACCAGGTCCGGGTTCTCCTGCGCGGCCTTGTCGTAGACCGGGGCGAACTGACGGCACGGGCCGCACCAGGACGCCCAGAAGTCGATCAGGACGAAGTCGTTGTCGGTGACCGTCTGGTCGAAGTTCTCCTTGGTGAGCTCCACGGTGCTGCTCATGGCGTGATTCCTCTTCCCGGTGCTTCCTGCCAGGGGTCTCCTGACATGGGGTGAAGCCGTCCGCCACAACACGGCCGGCCCGACGCGTATTCCGCGCCCCTACCCGTGTGGCCACCCCGCACACCACCCACCAGACTGACCCCATGACGGAAACGGAAACCAACCTGTACGACGTGGTTGTGCTCGGAGCCGGGCCCGTGGGGGAGAACGTCGCCGACCGCACCCGTGCGGCCGGCCTCACCACCGCGGTCGTGGAGAGTGAACTGGTCGGCGGCGAGTGCTCGTACTGGGCCTGCATGCCCAGCAAGGCCCTGCTGCGCCCGGTGATCGCCCGCGCGGACGCACGCAGACTGCCCGGCCTGCGCGACGCGGTGCAAGGCCCCCTGGACGCGGCGGCGGTCCTCGCCCGCCGCAACTGGTTCACCGGCGACTGGACGGACGACGGCCAGGTCGACTGGATCAAGAGCATCGGCGCGGACCTCTACCGCGGCCACGGGAGACTGACCGGCCCGCGCACGGTGACGGTGGGGGACAAGGTGCTCACGGCCCGCCACGCGGTCGTCGTCGCCACCGGTACCCGCGCGGCGCTGCCCGACCTGCCGGGCCTCGCCGAGGTCAGGCCCTGGACGAGCCGGGAGGCGACCAGCGCCCAGTCGGCGCCCGGCCGGCTCGTCGTGGTCGGCGGGGGAGTCGTCGCCACCGAGATGGCCACCGCCTGGCAGGCGCTCGGCTCACAGGTCACGCTCCTCGTGCGGGGCAAGGGCCTGCTCGACCGGATGGAGCCGTTCGCGGGCGAACTGGTCGCCGAGGCGCTCACCGAGGCCGGCGCGGACGTGCGCACGGGCACCTCGGTGGCGTCGGTGACCCGCTCCGACGGCACCGTCGTGGTCGTCACCGACACCGGCGAGCGCATCGAGGCCGACGAGATCCTCTTCGCCGTCGGCCGCGCCCCGCGCACCGAGGACATCGGCCTGGACACGGTCGGCCTGGCGCCCGGCTCCTGGCTCACCGTCGACGACAGTCTGCGCGTCACCGGCACCGACTGGCTCTACGGGGTGGGCGACGTCAACCACCGGGCCCTCCTCACCCACCAGGGCAAGTACCAGGCCCGGATCGCGGGCGCCGCCATCGCCGCCCGCGCGGCCGGTACCGACCTGCCGGAGAGCGACCCGTGGAGCGCCCACGCCGCCACGGCCGACCACGAGTCCGTCCCCCAGGTCGTCTTCACCGACCCGGAGGCGGCCGCCGTCGGCCTCTCGCTCGCCGAGGCGGAACAGGCCGGACACCGGGTACGGGCCGTCGACGTCGACATGTCGTCCGTGGCCGGAGCCGGTCTGTACGCCGAGGGCTACAAGGGCCGCGCCCGGATGGTCGTCGACCTGGAGCGGGAGATCCTGCGCGGCGTCACCTTCGTCGGTCCCGGTGTCGGCGAGCTGATCCACTCGGCGACGATCGCGGTCGCCGGGCAGGTCCCGCTCGCCCGGCTGTGGCACGCCGTCCCGTCCTACCCGACGCTCAGCGAGGTGTGGCTGCGGCTGCTGGAGGCCTACCGGGACAACTGAGCGCACCCGGCCGACGGGCCCGCCGCTCAGGGGAGTTCGAACCCCAGCGCCCTCGCGGCCAGGTCCGCCGTCGGCTGCGTCCAGCGGTCGAGCACGGCCTCGTTGGCCGCGAGGGAGCGCGGTTCGGCCCGGTCGAGGTAGAGCAGGCCGTCGAGGTGGTCCGTCTCGTGCTGGACGATACGGGCGGGCCAGCCGGCGAACACCTCGTCCAGCGGCCGGCCGTGCTCGTCGGCGCCCGTGAGCCGCACCTCGGCGTGCCGGGCCACCACCGCCTGGTAGCCCGGCACGCTCAGGCAGCCCTCGAAGAAGGCGGCACGGGCCGAACCGACCGGCTCGTAGGAGGGGTTGACCAGGACCCGGAACGGCTGCGGCACCCGGCCGCGGGCCAGCCGCACCTCCTCGGGCACCGGTGCCGGGTCCTCGATGACGGCGATCCGCAGTTCCACACCGACCTGCGGGGCGGCGAGGCCGACGCCCGGCGCCGCGTGCATGGTGACCCGCAGGGCCTCGACGAAGCGGGCCAGCAGGGCGGGGTCGAGCTGGCCCTCGTAGCGCGTCGTGCCCGTCCGCAGGACCGGGTCTCCGGCCGCGACGATGGGCAACGGGCCGCCGGGAGCGAGGAGTTCCTCGATCCGATCGGCAAGGGGTGCGCGAGGACTGGGAGATGCCATCGGGCCAGCATGCCACGGCCGCATGGCATGTGACGCGCGTCACTCGAAGTGGCGGGAACTCGGCGCCGTCCGCCACCGACTACTGGTGCGTCACGGCTGAAAAGCGTCCCCCGGGCCGCTGTCCCCGACCCACTCCTCCTGCCCCCGGAGAAGCGCCACGATGTCCACCGCTCCCTCGACCTCCCCCACCCCCGGCTCCGCTCGAGCCGGGGGATCGGACGAGGCCCCGCAAGCCGGGGCCCCCGCGCCGAAGTCCCGCGGCCCGTGGGCCCCGCTGCGCCCGCTGATATTGCGTCTGCACTTCTACGCCGGCGTGTTCGTGGCGCCGTTCCTGCTGGTCGCCGCCGCCACCGGGTTCCTGTACGCCGCCGCGTTCCAGGCCGAGAAGCTCGTGTACTCCCACGAGTTGACCGTGCCGGTCGGCGACGCGTCGCTGCCGATATCCGAGCAGGTGGACGCCGCCCGCAAGGCCTACCCCGAGGGTACGGTTTCGGCCGTCCGCCCCTCGCCGGAGGACGACGCCACGACCCGGGTGATGCTGTCCGGCGTCGAGGGCGTCGATGCCACCCACACCCTCGCCGTGTTCGTCGACCCGTACACGGGCAAGGTACGCGGCGCGCTGGAGCAGTACGGCTCCACCGGCGCGCTGCCGTTGCGCACCTGGATCGACGAGTTCCACCGCGATCTGCACCTCGGCGAGAACGGCCGCCTCTACAGCGAACTCGCCGCCAGCTGGCTGTGGGTGATCGCGGGCGGCGGTCTGGTGCTCTGGTTCTCCCGGCGGCGCGCCCTGCGCAAGGTCCGCGGCACCACCGGACGGCGCCGGACGCTGGGTCTGCACGGCACCGTCGGCGTGTGGGCCGCCGCCGGCTTCATCTTCCTGTCCGCGACCGGACTGACCTGGTCCACCTACGCGGGCGCCAACATCGACGTCCTGCGCACCTCGCTCGGCCAGGCGACCCCGTCGGTCTCGGCGGCCGCGAGCGGCGGCGACCACGCCGGTCACGACACGGCCTCCGGCGCGGGCGGGGACGCCGAGCACGGCGTCGGCCTCGACAGGGTTCTGGCCGCGGCGCGGGCCGAGGGGCTGGGCGACCCGGTCGAGATCGTCCCGCCCGCGGACGCCTCCTCCGCGTTCGTGGTCAAGCAGGTGCAGCGCAGCTGGCCCGAGAAGCAGGACGCGGTGGCGATCGACCCGGCCACCGGCGAGGTCACCGACGTGCTGCGGTTCGACGACCACCCGCTGCTCGCCAAGCTGACCCGCTGGGGCATCGACCTGCACACCGGCGTCCTGTTCGGTCTGGCCAACCAGCTCGCGCTGATGGCTCTCGCGGGGTCCCTGATCCTGTTGATCGTGTGGGGCTACCGCATGTGGTGGCAGCGCGGCCGCGGGTCCGCCTTCGGCCGGCCCGTCCCGCGCGGTGCCTGGGCGCAGGTCCCGCCGTACGTCCTCGTCCCGCTGATGGCGACGGTCGCCGTGATCGCCTACTTCGTGCCGCTCCTCGGCATCCCGCTCGTCGCCTTCCTGGTCGTGGACGTCGTCCTCGGCGAGATCGCGCACCGGCGGGGGCGGCGGGCGGCTGTCTGAGCGGGCCCGTGCACGGCGGCGGCCCGGCGGTGGAAGCCACCGCCGGGCCGCTCGCTGTTGCGGGCTCAGGTTTCGGGGAACTCCCCGGCCAGCGCCGAGGCGAGCCGCAGGTGCGGTCCCGCCTCGGCGTGCCGCCCCTGGCGCTCCAGGGTCCGGCCCAGCATCAGCCGGGCGTACTGCTCCACCGGGTCCCGCTCGACGATCAGCCGCAACTGGGTCTCGGCGCGGAGAAGTTGGGCCGAGTGGTAGTAGGAACGGGCCAGCAGCAGCCGCGGTCCGGTCTGCTCCGGCACCTCCTCGACCAGCCCGGCCAGCACCCGCGCGGCGGCGGCGTATTCCTTCGCGGCGAAGAACAGCCGCGCCCGCTCCCACCGCTCGGCCGGCGTTCCGTGGGCGTAGTAGGCGGTGTTGTCGGTCGTCTCGTATGTGGTGTCCACTCGTGCCTCCTTCGAGGCCGACAACCGGGCGTGGTGATTGAATATTCCACTACCCGGAGGGGGTGCACTGCGCTACCGGGCCGCGCGTGTCAGCTCCGCCAGCTCCGCCTCGGCCCGCTCGGTGACGCGGGCCAGGACGCGGCCGGTGGTCGCCAGATCCTCCGGAGGGATCCCGGCATAGATCCGGGCCGAGATCTCGCCCGTCTCGGCGCCGACGACGGCGAACAGTTCGCGCCCGGCGTCCGTGGGCCGGATCAGAAGGCCGTCGGCCGCCAGCAGCCCTGCGGCGAGCAGCCCGTCGACGGTGGCGTGTGCGTCCGCCGCTTCGGTCTTGAGTGCGCCGGTCACCTGCTCGACGAGCGCGCCGCGTGCCAGCGGTCCGGCGGCGGTGACGGCCGCCCGCAGGGTGATCTGCTGCTGGAAGGTGGCGCCGTGCCGTGCCAGGACGCGCTCCAGGACGGCGCGGCCCGCGTAGTGGGCCAGCCCTATGGTGCGGCCGCCGACGGGCGGTGCGGTGTCGGTCATCGTCACTCCTGCGTTCTCTCGTCGGTGAGGTCGAGCGGTACGTCGAGCAGAAGGGCCAGTTCGCCGGTGAACGCGCGCGTTCGCGGGCTCTTCAGGCCGCCGAGCGGTTCCAGCAGCTGTTCCAGCAGCCCCTGGACCACCCTGACGGCCCGCTGTGTCACGTCCTGGCCCCGCTCGGTCAGAGCGAGCTGTACGGCGCGCGGGTCGCGGGGATCCCGGGTGCGCTCGACGAGGCCGGCGGACTCCAGGGCGCGCGCCAGCTTGGAGACGTAGAGCGGCTCGAGGCCGGTGTGGTCGGCGAGCCGGCGCTGGCTGGGCCGTTCCCCGGCGCGCTGCATGCCGTAGAGCGAGGCGACCAGCGAGTACTGGGCGTGGGTCAGACCGAGCGGGGCCACCGCCCGGTCCACGGCCACGCGCCACTTCGTCGACAGCCGCCACACCAGAAAACCGGGCGTCGCCCCTTCGGGACCCTTGCGCTCACTCATGCACAATAGAGTACATGGCTACTATGTCCATGGCTACTTAATCTGCTCGGATTCGGTCGGCGCGGAGCCGTGGCCCGGCCCGTGGTCGTCAGGCTCGCTGCCGGGTGTGCGCTTCGTCCTCGCGGTGGAGGACCAGGTGCTCGTGGAAGAGAACGCCGTCGCGGACGTCGCCGGTGGCGGTGAAGCCGGTGTCGTCGGCGTAGTCGATGTGGCTGCCGGTGACGGTGTAGCTGCCGGTGTAGGCGCTGCGGCGGTTGCCGCGGGCCTCGTCGTAGCGGCCGTTCGGCAGCCGTTCCTGGCGGATGAAGCCGTCCGCGGTCACCCACATCCCGACGTACAGGTGCGGGTCGCGGGGCGTGTCGTTGCTGGTCACGGCTCCACGATCACCCCGGCTGCCGATGCCAACCAGGCCGCCGTCTCCCCAGGTGACAGCTTCCTGGGTGCCGCACACCCAGCATCGCGGGCGACGGGGCCTTCCCGGGGGTACGGCGACGGCGCGGGCGCCGTCAGGGCGTCGTCCGGGGCCTCCCCAGGCCCCTCCGTCGTACGCGACGGGACGAACCCTGGGTGTCCGACACCCAGGGACAGTGCGGCCTGGTTCCGGTTCCCCCGCGCCACGAACCTGTTGGTCGGGCGGCCACCTGGGCCGACTCCGCCGTACGGAAGGAAGACCTCTCATGAACGTGCACGACACCACCAGCGCCGCCGTGCTCGAAGAGCTCCGGCGCAGGCCGGCCGACCGGCGGCGCATCCTGTTCACGGGCGCGACCGTCGTCACCATGGACCCCGACCTCGGTGTCGTCGACGGCGGTGACCTGCTCGTCGAGGGCGACACGATCACCGCCGTCGGACGCGATCTCGCCGCGGGCGACGCCGTGGTCGTCGACGCCACCGGCACACTCCTCGCCCCCGGCTTCGTCGACACCCACCGGCACGCCTGGGAGGCCCAGCTGCGCAGGATCATGCCGGACGTCGACGACCTCGGCGGCTACGTCATGGCCACCCTGGCCGGCTACGCCACGGTCTACCGGCCCGAGGACATGTACATCGGCACCCGGTTGGCCGCCCTGACCGCGATCGACAGCGGCATCACGACCATGCTCGACTTCTCCCACAACTCCCGCACCCGCGAGCACTCCGACGCCGCCGTCGAGGCCCTCCTGGACACCGGAATCCGCGGTGTGCACGCCTCCATGGGCCCGCACTTCGGGCAGTGGGACCGGCAGTGGCCCGGCGACCTGACCCGCCTCAAGGACCGGTACTTCAGCAGCGACGACCAGTTGCTCACGCTGCGCCTGGCGGCCCTGGCCACCGACGAGATCGCCGGACCGGCGCTCGCCTACGGCCCCGAACTCTCCCGTGCCGCCGCCGAATTGGGAATCGGAGTGAGCGTGGACGCCGTCTTCGGCACGTCCTCCTCCGAGGCGGTCCTGCGGTGGGCCGAGGACGGTGTTCTCGGCCCCGCCGTCACCCTCATCCACTCCACCGGACTGACTCCCGAGGCGTGGAAGGCGATGGGGGAGACCGGCACCACCGTGGCCCTCGCCCCGACCTCCGACGCGCAGATCGGCCTGGAGACCGCCGTCCCCGCCGTCGACGAGGCCCTGTCCGTCGGCATCCGCCCCGGACTGAGCATCGACGTCGAAGTCGCCCTCGCCAGCGACATGTTCACGCAGATGCGGGCCCTGCACGCCATCCAGCGGATGCGGGCCGTCAACGCCGCTCACGGCACCGACCGGCAGCCCTCCCGCATCACCACCCACGACGTCCTCGACTTCGCCACCCTCCAGGGTGCCCGTACCAACGGCCTGGCCGCCGTCACCGGCTCCCTCACCCCCGGCAAGAAGGCCGACCTGCTGGTCATCCAGGCCGAGGACCTCAACAACATGCCGCTCAACGACCCGATCGGCACGATCGTGCTGGGCTCCGACGCCCGCAACATCAGCGCCGTCCTCGTCAACGGCGAGCCCCGCAAGTGGGACGGACACGTTCTCGACGTCGACCTGGCCGCCCTGCGCGGCGAGGTGCACGCCTCGCGCGAGTACGTGCTGAACACCCCGGCCGTCTGAGGAGAGACAGGAGTGGCCGTGACGGTGGTCGATCGCGGCGTGCCGGATCACCCGGATCACCCCCGGTTCACTCCGGATGGGCCGCTGCGTCTGCCACTGCCTCCCTCTGCAGTTGCACCGCCGCCAGCAGGCTCAGCTTCCGTTCGGCCTGGCGCAGCGCCTTCACCGCCGCGACCGAGGCGATGTCGCCCGTGAAACCGACGGCGGCCAGCCGGGAGCGGACCCAGCGGGCACGCAGCTGGGTTTCGGTGGCGGCGGCGGTGGACTCGACGAGTGCGGCGGCGCGTTCCAGGCCCGGGCGCTCCTGCGGCGAGGCCTCGGCCAGCGCCCGCCGCAGAGCCCCCGCGATCAGGTCCGCGTCCCGGATCGCCAGCACGAAGTTGTTCTTCTTGCTCAGTCCCGTGATTCCTGTCATGGGCGACAGCCTGACGGCCATGATCCGTGCGTGCCAAGCGACTTGAGGAGTCTCAGAGGCTCGGTTGTTCGCTGCCGCCCTGTGCGGTCAGGGCGAAGGCCAGGAGCGCCGTCGTGGTGAAGTCCAGTGCGGGCTCCACCGTCTGCCAGGCGCCCACGTCGTCGACGTACCGTGCGCCCTTCCCGTCGAAGTCGGTCCAGGCGCCGGTCGGCGGGGCGGCCGTGCACTTCTTCATGGTCGGGAAGCCGTTCAACTCCCTGAGCCGCGCCGCGGCGTTGGGGCCGTTGACCACGGCGCCCCGCAGAATGGCGCCCGTTCCGTCACGGCTGCCCCGGAGGTTGGCGAGCTGGTGTTCCGGGCAGTGCGGGTAGACCTCACCGGCACCGATCACGAAGCTGGTTCCCCAGGCGTTGGCACCGAGGGCCCAGCCTCGCTGCCGGCCGGCGAAGGCCGCGTAGCGGGTGTCCCCGGTGGCCTTGGCGTACAGGCGGGCGGTGGCCACCAGCCCGAAGGTGTGCGGTACGGCGTCGAAGTCGTCGTAGACGGCGCCGGCGCCGAACGGGTCGTGCCCGGCGCGGGCGACACCGTCGTCCAACTGGCGGCGCAGGTCCGCGTACAGCTCCTCGGCCCCGATGCCGTTCGTCCGGGTGCCGTCCAGGACCGTGGCCAGGTCGACGTGGGCCAGGGCGCTGACGTCCGCGACGTTGAGAGTGCCCTTGACGTCGGAGTCGAGATAGTCCCCGGCCCATCCGGCGGCGGCATCGGCCCAGTCGCCCTCCCGGTCGTCCCCGAGTTCCCGTGCCGCCAGGGCCAGCTCCGCGCCGCCGAACTCCATGTCGTCCTGCCATGAGTCCTCGGGATAGAAGGCGCCCGGGAATGCGGTGACGAGCTGCTCGTCGGGCTCGTGGCCGGTGTCGGCCAGGTCGTAGACGGCGGCCGCCTTGTCCAGCCAGTCCTGCGCCTCCTCCGGCTCCGTGGCGGCGGCGCGCTGTGCGGCGAGGGCGAAGGCCGCGGCCACCCGTCCCGCCAGGTTGGGGCTGATCGGCTCGCCCGGTGCGGCCGCGCGGAAGACCGGCCGGTGCTTGATCGTGTAGTCCGGGTCGCCGGGGGACGCGTCGAGTCGGTCGTCGGCCTCCGGCAGCCGCCACACGTCGTGGTCCGTCAGTACGGCGTCGTTGCCCGCGCCGATGCCGACCTGTGCGTAGAGGGTCTCGCTCTCCTCGTCCCACATCCTGTCCAGCCAGGCCAGCCCGTGCGAGGCCTCGGCGGACAGCTCGGTCAGGCCCGGCAAGCCGCGCTGGGCCAGCAGGAGTTCGGCGACCGAGTAGGAGGTGGTGCCGGTGAACTTGAGGAAGTCCCCCGCGTCGAACCAGCCGCCCGAGACATCGACCCGGTCGCCGGTCGGGGTCAGCTGCTCGTCGAGCAGCTCGTCCCCCTCCTCGTCGTAGTCCGGGTCGGCGTAGACGGTCGCGTCCTGGTCGGCCAGATGCGAAGGGCCGCGCCGCAGGGCGCCGGGAAGCACGTCGGATCCGTCGCGCTGTGCCTGCAGGAAGCGGACGTTGTCCCGGACGAGCGGGGTCATCAGCTCGCGGGCACCGGCGATCCGGAATGCGGGCGAGCGGCCGGCCGCGGTGCCGGTCAGGACGATGCGGTAGGTGCCGGGGGTGTCGAGCGTGGTGAGGTCGACGGTACGCACCGACGGGTACTTGGCGTTCCAGCGGCCGGTGGAGGCACCGAGCCGCCCCGCCGTGACGACGTCGTTCTCGGCGTCGACGACCTTGAAGCGCGCTCCGGCGAGGGCCGCCGAGGGCCCAATGACGTAGGCCTGCTTCGCCTCGCCTCGTACATAGCCGACCTGGTCGACCCGGATGGCCACCTCGGTCGAGGCAGGCCCGTTGTCGTCGCCGAAGGGCAGGCCGTGCACGGTCGCGGCGAGGAGCAGGGTGCCGAGTCCCGCGGCGGTTCCGACCAACAGCCGGGGCTTGCGCAGAGTGTTCATGCGCCCATCTTGAGATCCGCGACGGCCACGCTCCGCGCGGGGGCCGTCGCGAACCCCACGCCCCGAGGCTGGGCAGCAAGCCGTCTAGTCTTTGCGTGTGACCAATGGGACGCCTTTGGGTGACTTCCTCAGAGCCCGCCGAGAAGCCTTGAAGCCACACGACGTCGGTCTTCCGGCATACGGGCGACGCAGGGTGCCGGGACTGCGCAGAGAGGAAGTCGCGCTGCTCGCCGGCGTCAGCTCCGACTACTACATCAGGCTGGAACAGGGGCGCGAGAACAGCCCGTCGCCACAGGTCCTCGATGCCGTGGCGCAGGCGCTGAAACTGGACGCGGAAGCCACCGACCATCTCAACCGCCTCTGTCTCACCGCCTCGCAACGCCCGCGCGACCGGGGCGAGACGGACGTCAGCGGGCAGCTGCTGCGGCTGATGGACGGATGGGAGCACACTCCGGCCTTCGTCGTCGGCCCGGCCCTCGACATCATGGCGGCCAACTCCCTCGCCACGGCGCTGCACAGCGGGTTCGACCGGTTCGACAACCTCGCCCGGATGGTGTTCGTCGACCCGGCAGGACGCGATTTCTACCAGGAATGGGAGCGAGCCGCCCACTCCTGTGTCGCCGAGATCAGGGCCGCCCACGGCCACGACCCCGCGTCGGCCCGTATCGCCGAAGTCGTGGCGGAACTGTCCGCACAGAGCCACGAGTTCGCCGCGATCTGGCGGCTGCACGAGGTCAAGAGCAAGTCCCAGGAATGCAAGCAGCTCAAACACCCCCAGGTCGGGGACCTGTTCATCGAATTCGCGGCTTTCACCGTCAACGGGGCCCCGCACCAGCAACTGGTGGTCTACCAGGCCGAACCGGCCGGCCCGACGGCGGCCGCCTTCGAGACGCTGAGGTCCCTGGCCACCCGGCCGGAACAGACCCAGGCAGCCGTGCCCGCGGCCGTCCGCGCCGTCAACGAGCAGTAACGGCGGCCTTCATGAGGGAGGCGCTCACCGAATCCGTCGCCTCAGGCGTCGGGCGGCACGGTGTCGAACTCCCTCGCCACATGCCTGGTGTCCAGTCGCAGCCGCCACGCGTTCCGGCGCCGCGCAGCCGCGAGGGTGGCCTCGAGAGGTGACGGCGGCACCGCCAGGACCGGGCATCCGGCACGGGCGAGGCAGTAGCGGCTGGTGGACGGCCACAGCGCACGGTGCAGCAGGCCACGCCGTCCGGCGCCGACCACGAGGAGGTCGCCCTCCCGGTCGGCGGTACCGACCAGCGCCGGACCCGGGGTGCCGCGCGCGATGAGGGGGCGTGTACGCAACCCGTGGCCGTCACCGTCGAACACCTCACGCAGGGCACCGCGCAGCCGCTCACGCGCCAGCCGTTCCCAGTCCTCGACCAGAACGGCCGCGGCCGTCGTCCTGCGGGCGGCGAGCTCCCCGCCCGGCGGCTCCCAGGCCAGCACCGGCCAGAGCTCGGCTCCCCGGCGCCGCGCCTCGTCGGCGGCCCGGACCAGGGCGGTGAGACTGCCCAGTGAGCCGCTCACCCCCACGACGACACGGCCGGCCGAGGACGGGCGGAACTCGGACATCGCTTCCTCCGTTCTGCGTGCGCCGGCCGGTCCCTCCGGGCGGCGACCTTCCGCAAAACCGCTTCCACCCCACCTACCCTGCAAGGCTCCGAACAGCCCGTACTCTCCTTCCCTACGTCACCACCCACCCTCCTTGGCCGGTTCCAGGGCTTCGAAAACGGTGAGCGCGTCGCGGAGGGCGGCGACATCGTGGGTGCGGATGTAGTCGGCCCCGCCGCGCGCGCCCGAGTTCGATGACGGCGGCCCCCGGATCGCGGTCCAGAGTCCGGCTTCGGCCGCCGCGCTGCGGGGCGGCATTAATTCGAACGAGCAGGACCGGCCACCTCGTGCGAGGAGGTCGCGAATCGATACCGCGCTGTCCGTTCTCGTGCTGGGGATACCGAGCGCCGTGTGAACAAGCCGTCCGTTCCTCGCCGTTCGAGGGCTTTCGCCCCGCCGATGCTGTCTCCGATGCCGATGCCGATGCCGATGCCGATGCCGATGCCGATGCCGATGCGGATGCGGATGCCGAGGGCCGGGGGCCGGGGGAGGACGGCGACTGCTTCCTCCCCCGGCCGCTCGGCGGCTCGGCCTGCCGTCAGGACGCGGAGAGTTGCTCACGCACGGCGCGGGCGGCGGCGACCAGGTTCACCAGCGAGGCCCGGGTCTCGGGCCAGCCGCGGGTCTTCAGGCCGCAGTCGGGGTTGACCCAGAGACGCTCGGCGGGAATGGCCCTGAGCCCGGTACGGAGCAGCTCGGCGGCCTCCTCGGCGCTCGGGACGCGGGGGGAGTGGATGTCGTAGACACCCGGCCCGGCCTCACGCGGGTAGCCGTGCGCGGCGAGTTCGCGGGCCACCTGCATGTGCGAGCGGGGGGCTTCGAGGCTGATGACGTCGGCGTCGAGGTCGTCGATGGCCTGGACGACGTCGCCGAACTCGGCGTAGCACATGTGGGTGTGGATCTGCGTGTCCGGACGCGCTCCGCCGGTGCTGAGCCGGAACGCCTCCGTGGCCCAGGCCAGGTAGGCCGGGCGGTCGACGGCCCGCAGCGGCAGGGTCTCGCGCAGCGCGGGTTCGTCCACCTGGATCACCGAGGTCCCGGCCGCCTCCAGGTCGTCGACCTCGTCGCGCAGGGCGAGGGCGACCTGGCGGGCGGTGTCGCCGAGGGGCTGGTCGTCGCGGACGAAGGACCAGGCCAGCATGGTGACGGGGCCGGTGAGCATGCCCTTGACCGGGCGGTCGGTGAGGGACCGGGCGTACGTCGTCCAGCGCACGGTCATCGGTTCGGGGCGGGAGATGTCGCCGGCCAGGATGCGACGCATCCCGCCTGGCGGACGGGGCGAACCAACGGCACCGGCCAGCCTACGGGGCGGTCCTCCGGCGTGGTGGATCACCTCGGCCATTCGGATGGTGAGGTGGAGCACGCGTTCGGCATGCTGGAACGCGCCGAGGGCGGGAAACGCCGCACTCGCGCTTCCCGCCCGTCCACGCAGCGAGGATGACCATGTCCAAGGACCGTCCCTGGAACCGCAGTCCCGAATCCGAGCCGGCCGGGCAGCCCGAACCGGCGCACATCGTCCCGCCGTTGGCCGGGCTCGAGATCCACGGCATGAACGACGAGCAGGTCAGGGCCCACTGTCTGCGTCAGGCCCGGTACTGGCTCGCCTCGTACGAACACCTGCGTCGCCGCAATGACGAGCACCTGGAGACCGCCACCAGGTACGCGGTCCTCGCTGATGCCTTCCGGCCCGGGTCCACGCCCACGGAGCAGTAGCCGCGCGCACCACGGGCCGATCGCGGCGACGCGTCACACAACCGGAGCCGGCCGGATCTCCGGGGCCGGCTCGGGCGGCCGACCTGTGGTCCACAACGCCTGGACGGACATGCGGCTGATGCGCCAGCCCTCGCGCTCGCGCCGCAGTTCGGCCTCCCAGTAGCCGCCCACCGTGAAGAGAGGGTCGGCGTCCTCGCCGCGCTGCCGAAGAGTGGTGTCGTGGTGAACGTGCGTCATCAACGCGTTCCAGGACGCCGTGGCCCTCCCCGAGGCCGGTTCGACGTCGACCAGGACGTCGGAGGCGATGTGCTGGGTGCGGGCGTACCTCTCGAGTGCCTCCCTGGCGTGTGCCATCGCTTCGGCGCCGTCGGCCGCGCCGATCGGGGTCGTCGTCCGGACGTCGTCGGTGACATAGTCACGGGCCCAGTCGCCCTCGAACTTCCGCTCGTCCAGCGCTCGGAAGAATCGGCTGACGAGCATGCTGATCTCGATGTGATCCGTCTGCGTGGTCGTAGTGGTCATAGCCGAAGCGTCGGCCCTCGACCGCACTTGAGGTCAAGGCCGGAGCACCTCGGGTCGGAGCACATCGGCCTCAGGGGTTCAGGGCCTGCTCGGTGGTGGTGTGACAGGAGAGGAGGGCGTCGACGCCGACCAGTCGCAGGACCTGCAGGACGGGCTCCTGCGCCGCGGCGATGCGCAACCAGCCCTGCGCGCCGCTCACCTGCCGGTGGGCGGCGAGGACGACGTTGATGCCCCTGGAGTCCATGAAGGTCACGCCACCGAGGTCTGCCACGATCCGCGGGGGCGGCACCGCTCCGTCCGCGCCGAGCAGGGCTTCACCGAGGACGTCCTTGACGTCGTGGTCGATCTCGCCCCGCATGGTCACGACACGGACGCCGTCGACCACGCGCTGTTCGACGGACAGGCTCTTCGGCCGGTCCGCTTTCCCGATGTCGGTCACCGTCTCCTCGACTGCGTTTAGGCTGGCCCCGGGTGAGGGCGTGCGCGGAGGATTCTGCCCCACCACCGCGGCGGGACGCACCCGGGCGGCTGTGCCGAGCGGCATCCCGTGGCATGCATGGCGCGATCGCGGGTACCGGCGCACGTGACCGGGGGAGTGAGGGCGAGGACACGTGGAATCCCACGCCGGAGGCGACGGCTCTACCGGGCTGGACGGCCACCTGATGCGCGTCGGCTACTCCCTGGGCGCGGACGACGGCAGCATCGCGGACGCCCGCCACCATGCCGTCGACTTCCTCGACCAGGCCCATGACCACCATCGCCTGCCCGATCCCGCCCGCGCGCGCGACCTGACGCAGCTGGTGGTGAGCGAGCTGGTCACCAACGCCCGCAAGTACGCCCCCGGCCCCGTGCTGATGGAACTGCGCCTCACGGCCCACGCGGTGGAAGTCGTCGTGTGGGACAGCGACCCCACGGTGCCCACAGCCCGGGCGAGCGATCCCGGCCGGATCGGCCAGCACGGCCTGGAGATCGTCAAGGCCGTGACGGAAGACCTCTTCGTCGAGCAGGAACCGGTCGGCAAACGCATCACCGCCCGGATCGCCCTCGACGGTCCCCGCTGACCCGCCCCGCACCGGCGCCACCCGCACCGGGCGCGGTGGCAAGACACCTCTGCCCGGCGGTCGTTGTACCGTCACCGGATGCGGTGGATCTCCCAGAAGGGGCGCAGGTCCTCGTCCGTCACGGACTGGGCGGCCTTCTTGAAGTCGGCGGTGGTGGAGACGCCGTACCAGTGGTCCCGGGCGTACTGCTCCAGGAGCCGGGCCATGGTGTCGGCGCCGAGGACGCGTTCCAGGTCGGCCAGGGCGCAGGGCCCGGCCGTGTAGACGAGGTGGTACGTGCCGCGGTGTTGCGACCAGTAGGCCATGGAGGCGGTCAGCTCGGCGTCGTCGTCGGGCCAGTAGACGTCGGACCAGCAGTCGTCGGTCTCCCAGCCGTAGAAACGGGCGTTGGCGTACTGGGCGAAGCTCTCGTCCAGCCACGGTGAGGTGTACTCGTCGTTGCCGACGATGCCGTACCACCACTGGTGCGCCAGTTCGTGGACGACGGCGCCGCCCTCCTCGGTGGTACCGAGGAGGACGAGGCCGGGGTACTCCATGCCGCCGCCGAACCCGGGGGTCATCACGAGGTCGATCTCGCCGTACGGATAGCGGCCGAACTCCCGGCCGAACCGGTCGATCGCGGCGACGGCGTCCGCGCGGGTGAGGCGCACTCCCGCGGTGGGGGTGTCGGCCGCCCAGTACGACTTCACGCGCACGCCCCCGGGTGTGGTCTGCGCCGCCGTGCGGAACGGGCCCGCGGCCCACGCGAAGTCCCGCACCCGGTCCGCGACACCGAGGGTGACCGTACGGCCGGGTCCGCCGGGGAGGGTGCGGGTGTGACCGGTCGTGGGCACCTTCAGGGCCGACGGGTGGTCGAGACGGACGCGGAAGTCGCTCGTCAGGGCGTAGAAACTCTCACCGAGCGCCACGTACGGGTCGAGGTGCCACCCCTTCGTGTCGTGGACGGCGAGCACCGGCAACGCGTTGCCGAGAAAGCGGTAGGCGCCTTCACGGCCGAAGCGGGCATTGCGCTCGGGCACCGTGACGGAGACATCGAAGGCGACGGCCGTCCGCGCGCCGCGCGCGAGCGGCTTCGGCAGGGCGATGCGCAGGGCCGTGCACTCCACGGCGGGACGCCCCGGGGTGCCTCCCGCCACGTTCGACACGACGACGGGGGAGGGCGCGCCGGGTGTGCCGCACGTGTCCTCGCCGTTGCCCCACAGCCGCAGGTACACCTCACGCAGCGGCCGGTCGGACGCGTTACGGAACGACACCCGCTGCCGGCCGGTCCAGTGGCCGCCGTCGGCGTCGGAGCGCAGAGTCACGTCGTAGCGCGCGCGATCGGGCGTCGCCGCTGCACTGGGCACCCCCGGCCCGGCTGCCGCGCCGGCCTCACGCACACCGGCGCCGGCCGCCGAGAGCAGCACGAGCAGCACGACGAACAGACGACGAACGGGCATGGGCGCCCACACGGCCAACGGCGACATGCCAGCCGATACTGCCACAACACCCCGACTGTGGCGCCGAGTCGGCCGGACCTGCCGCCGGGACCACTCCTCGAACTCGTCGTCTTCCTTCCCGCGGACGACGCGACGGTGCAGGCCGTCGAACAACTCCGCCAACGGTCCCACGGACGACTCCGGGCCATCTCGTAGCGGACTCCGCCTCGCCGACGACCCGGGCCCGCCCGGCCGCGGGACGCGCTCAGTCGCCGCGCCCCGCGCCGCGATCGGGTGCGCTCATGTCGCCCGTCCCGGGTGTGCCTTCGGCGAGCCCGTAGCGCAGGTACACGGTGCCCTTCGGGCCCGCTGCCGGCGGTTCGAGGAGGGTGACGTTCGTGGGCACCGCGCCACCGTCGAACACCTTCTTCCCGACGCCGAGCACGATCGGGTGCACCCAGAGGTCGAGACGGTCGAATAGCTGCTCGCGCAGGAGGGTCTGCACGAGGTTCAGGCTCCCGACGACCTTCACGTGCTCGTGCCTGTCCCGGATCTCGCGCACCGCGCCGGCCAGATCCGGCCCGAGCTGGGTCGACCCGGCCCACGCGAGGTCGGGCCTGCCCCGGGAGGCCACGTACTTCGGGACCCTGTTGAAGAGCGTGGCGATCTCGTTGTCCTCGCCGCCCTCCTGGTGCGGCCAGTAGGCGGCGAAGATGTCGTACGTCCGCCGGCCGAGCAGGAGGGCGTCCGTCCCCTCGTAAGCGGCCATGACCTGCGCCCCGGCGACCTCGTCCAGCAGGGGCGCCTGCCAGCCGCCGAACGGGAACCCCGCCGGGTCCTCCTCGGGACCGCCGGGCGCCTGCCCGACGAGGTCGAGGGTCGCGAACAGTTCGATGTGGATGAGGCCCATGTCTGGTCTCCCGGTGGGATCGACTCGGTGGGGAGGTAGACCGGTGGGCGCCGGCGGACTCATCGCCGCGACGACGACCGATGCGTACGCGTCTCGGCACTCCCGACTCACGATAGATCACCGGCCGCCTTCCCACCGGGTGACCGCCCTTCGTCCCGCGTCACCGGAGGTCACCGGCGCGATCCAGGGCCGCGGCCGACTTGCCGGCGGCCCAGGACCGGCAGGCGCAGGCCGACGGCCCGGGACCGGCCTGCGGCGACGAACTTGCGGCCGGGAGAGGCGGCAGCCGACGCGTGGAGCGCTGCGAGGCCTCGTCCGGGCGGACGCCTGCCGTCTCCGGTGTCAGGAAGGCGCGGCAGTGGGCCGTCGAGCGTCCGAGTGGCGGCTTACGAGCACCCTCGCCCACTGAGATTCTCGTTGCGGTACCGATGACGAGACGGCCTCGACCGCTTCGGCCCGGCAGCCTGGTCTGCCGGTGGAAGTGCGCCCGCCTTTACAGGATCCGGTGCGGGCCGGCGGCAGTGGAGCCGACGGAGGAGTCCAGCTTCGCGACCCAGGACAGGGCCATCGAGCGATTGTTGGAGGTCTCCGACGAGAAGAAGGCGCCGCCGCAGTATCAGACGAAGACGGAGCGCCTTCGGAAGTAGCGGGACGACTCGGTTCGAGGAGTACGTCGAGGAGTGGAAAGCCGGCCAACGCCACCTGGCTGCGGCCTCGATACGGCACGTCGAGTCGCGGTGAGGCAGGGTGCCCGTCGGATCGAGCCAAATTTCCCAGGGTGGGTCGCTCCCCCACACTTCCCTCGGACGGCGCTACCGAACCCCTATAGAATTGGCTGTCGGTGAGCAGACATTCGCGACCGTGGGGGGATATGCATGGCCATGAGCGTTTACCCCGATCAGGCCCGGAAGGCATCGGATGCCGGCGTTCAATGGTTACGCGGAAATCTCACGGAAGAGGGCGGCTACGGAATTCCGGCATTGCTCCCGCATTACAAGACACCCATGGCTCTGGCAGCTGCCGGATTTCTGGACGAAGCGCGTGCTTCGCTCTCCTGGATCACCGAGAGATACGTCGGGCCCGACTGGCATGCGCGGGACCCGCAGGACGCGGCAGCCGCAAGTCGTCAGTGTGACCTGTATGAGGACCTCTGGTTGGCGTGGGGCGCGCAGAAGATCGGAATGCTTCGGGAGTCGCACGGCATCTACAGCCGGTGTCGTGACCTGCAGGACCCGGCGACAGGCGGAGTGAGATCCCGGATAGGCCCTGATTCGGCGAATTTCTACGACCTGAGATCCACGGCGCTGACCGGACTCGTCGGCCTCATTGTGGGAGACGAACAGGCCGTTGCCGGGGCGGTGGAATTCACGCTACGGCTTATCGCTGATCAACCGGATCAATCCCAAGGCTTCTTTCTCGTGCGCGATGGGAATGGGGATCTGGTCACATCGTTCCCTGAGGAGGACGCGAGGCTCTTCGTAGTCGGATTCGCCGAGCAACAGGCAGATCCGCTCTATTATGCGCTCGGCCTCGGCTTGACGTTTCTGGCCGCCGCGTATGAGCAGGGCGGTGTACGTGCCTGCCTGACCGGTGCGTTCCGATACGCCGAGCAGTGCATGGCCCGGACCGACGCGATCCTCCGTCACCACTACACGGGGAAGATCGGCTGGGGCATGGCGCTGCTGTACCGGGTCGGAGGGCATTCTGAGCACCGAGTGATGGCCGAGCAGGCGGTGAGTCATCTGCTGCGGACGCAACTCGACTCGGGTGCCTGGTGGATTCCCACCCTCTACAGGACACTCGAGGAACAGCCCAGGGCCGTCACACTCGACCGGACAGCGGAGCACTCGCTGTGGCTCCGCCTCTTCAGTGACACGATGCGAGCGGAGGGCTGAACTCCTGGGGCAGGGACGGCAGGGACCATCATCGGAATCCGTGAACAGGAGAATCCATGCGCCGTCCTCCTATCGATTGGTACGGACCGCTCGAGGACACCGAGGGATTCGCCGAGGAGGGTCGCGGTTTGATCGCCGCCCTCCGGAAGGCTGGGGGTGACGTGCGCGCCACGAGCATCCCGCACCCTCGGACGTTCGCCCGTATCCCCCTCGTGAGGGATATTTCCGGTGGCGGGGGTTCGCTTCTTCGGGACGCCGCGCGTGTCTATCACCGGTATTGGACCGCGAATCCCCTGCCCGGCCGCGGGCCGCATATTTGGCGCAGCATGTTCGAGACGGACGCCGTGCCGAGGGAGTGGGTCGACGCGGCAAAGGGATACGACCAGATTTGGGTACCGACCGATTTTAACGTACAGACCTATGCCGACGCGGGGATCCCCCATGCGAAGTTGGTGACGGTACCGTGCCCGCTTCCCGTCTGGTCCTCCCAACTACTGGCAAACCTGGAGCGTCCCATTGCGACCGGCCGTGCGCCTTACATGTTCCTCAGCGTAATGCGGTGGCACTTGAGGAAGGGCTGGGACATTCTGGTCCGGTCCTTCGCCCAAGAGTTCGGAGACGACCTCGACGTCCGTCTCGTGATCAAGGCGAGGCCGTTCGACCTGGCGGACCCCGAGGGTCCACACCGTGAACTGGCCCGCTTCTTCGCCGATATGGGCGAATCCGTGCCGGCCAACATCAGCGTACGAACCGACGAAATGTCCCATGCTGAACTGGCTGCCCTCTACGGTCGCGCCGACGCCTTCGTGCTGCCGTCCAGAGGAGAGGGGTGGGGGCGGCCGTTCATCGAGTCCATGCTCAGTGGCCTGCCGACGATTGGCCCGCGCTGGGGCGGCAACCTGGAGTTCATGAACGACGGCAACAGTGTCCTGGTCGATGGAACACTCACACCCGTCCTCGGCCGGGCTGCTGAGGAATGGCCGTACTTCACCGGGCACCGATGGTGGGAGGTCTCGGTCGATGAACTGCGTCGCGCGATGCGCCGCACGGTCGTGGCCTCCGGGGCAGACGAGTCGGCGACGGAAGCCGTCGGGAAGCGGTGGGAGATCGCGAAACGGCTGCTGGACGCGTATGCCGAGGACGCGTTAGGGCAACTGATGATGCGTCACCTCGCGTCATTGGAGTGAGCCGCGCCAGGTGGCCCTCATACGCTCTGAGATCCCTGACCAGCGAGCTCGTGCCGCTGTCGCCGAGTCGTACCATTCGACGGCATCGAAGTCGGCGAGGTCACGCCGGTCCGCCCAGAGGGCGGAAACCGCGAGCCAGGTGTGGCGGCGCTCGGATGCGTGTGGTTGTGCCGAAAGGATGGCGTCCACGGCCTCGGTCACCGCTTGGACGTCACCGCGAGCCTGGGCGAAAAGGACCTCGATCATGCCTGTGTGGCCGATTGCGATGGGGTTGATGCCGTGGCTCCAGCAATCCCGCAACGCGCTGCGCGCCCGGCCCCATTCACCCTTCCAGGCCCAGGCCGTCGCAGAGGCCAGATCGCACTGCGCCACGCCGATCCGCTCGTCCAGACTCTCGTTCATCTCGCGTGCGTCGGGAAGCGTCGCCAGTGCCCGGTCGGCGTCGTACCACGCGTGTGCGATGGCCTGATGCCGCATGCCGCGCGCCACCCAAACGGGTGCTCCGACCGTCTGCGCCTCGGTAAGTGCGCGACCGAACCAGTCGGCGGCCACGCGGTGGTCGCCGCCCTGAAGGTGAATGTGTCCCAACAGGTCGAATCTGGCGCAACGCTGGTGACCGTTGCCCGCCTCGCTGGGTACGAGGGCCAGCGCCGTTGCCAGTCGGCCGTTGCGCAGGGCGTTTCCCGCCAGGCCCAGCGCGCCGTAGTAGGCGAGTTGCGGGTTTGCGTTGCCAAGGCTTCGGTAAGCGTGTTCCGCTCCAGGATAGTCGCCGGATACCTCTGCTGCGCGTGCGAACTGCGCGGCCACATAATGGTCGTACGGGTCATTGCCGAAGGTGGTGCATTCCCGCAGCGCCGCGTACCGGGCCGACTCGTTGTACGTGGTGTTGGCCAGGGCACGGGATGCTGACAGCAGTCGGCCCAGCGGCGTAGGGGAGGCGGCGGCCGTCGGTGTCGGCATGGATTCAAAGACCCTGGAATAGCCGAACTCGGCCACCGTGAAGGCGAGTTCTCCGAAGCGAGCCGGCGTGTGGCCGTGCTCCAACGCTGAATTCCCGATCAGCAGTACCGCCGCGACCATGCGTCGTAATTGCTCCTGGTTCGGGTCCCAAGGGGTGTGTGGGTCGGGGAGCGCCTGGCGAATGACCCAGTCGGAGGCGCGCTCCGCATTCGTACGCCATTCCTCGCCCACCCATGCATCGTCCGTCAGATGGTCGTGCCTGATGACGGCTTGCCGCAGATTCTCGTGAAGGGAGAACGGCATCCAGGAATTGGGAGTGCGAGTCACGAACGAGCGATGCAGGAAGGTTTGCACGTGGATTGTGCGCACCGCGGGCAGGATCTCGGCGAGCAGTTCGGAGCTGAACGCCCTCAGCAAGGCCGCGCCCCGCAACAGGTCACGCTCCTGGGGGGACAGGTCACGGACGACGCGCAGGACGAGCTCCGGGAACGTCTCGGCGACCAGCGCGGCAGATGGAGCCGCTCCTTGTGCCAACAAGTTGCGGTACCAGCTGATTGACAACTCCAGGTGCAGGGGAAGGCCGTTGGAACCGTGGATGACGCGTTCCCTTACCTCGGCCGGCATAGCGGGCCGTCCCGCGAATTCGAGCGAGTTGCTGAGCAGCTCGTCCGCAGACTGAGCGTCCAGTCCGCCGATCCGGAGCTGTCCGGGACGACCGGGGGGCAGATCGGGCCATCGGTCGGCTCCGCCGTAGGTGAGTCGTACCGCACTTCGATCGTCGTGCCAGGTCAGCGCCGTGCGGCTGGCGACGACGTAGGCGATGCCAGGTGTGAGGTACACCAGGCGGCAAACCAGGTCCTCCAGCGAGCCGCGCTCGGCCCCTGCCCGCTGCACGTTCTCCAGGGTGTCGAGCAGGCAGAGGACTTGGACCCTGCGGCGCTCCGCGACGCGGCCCAGGTCGTAGTTGAGCAACGCGGGCAGATACCCGATGACCTTGTCCGGATCCGTCTCGTCGACGATGACTCCGAACGGCGGGCAGTTCTCGCGCAACTTCTTGATGGTCCGTGACTCCTGGATCCGGGTGCGCAGCAGACCCGTCAGTTTGTAGACGGAGGACACCAGGCCCGTACCGCCGAGCACCCCGTCCACAGTGGCAGCGACTTGATCGCTCAGGACGGTTCGCTGCTCCTCGCCCAGGAAGTTGGCCTGGGAGATGAACCTGACCAGCGGAACGCCCGGGTGCTTCCTCGACCAGTAGTGCGCGAAGGCGATGTCAAAGGCGCTCCACGTGTCGGACAGTCCGGCCAGGGAGGCGCGGATCTGCATGAGGACGACTTCGAAGTTGTGCCGGGAGTAGTCGCCGAAGTCGACGGAAGCCACAATCTTCTGGACGTTGGCTTGCTCGTCGCCAGTGAATTCCGCAGCCACCTTCTGAAGCAACGCGGTTTTGCCGATTCCGCCCTGGCCGCTGACCGCGGTCACGTTGACGGCGGGTCGGCCGAAGTCGTACTGCGTGGTCGCGGGCCGCTCCACGGTCTCCCGGATGCGGCGCAGTATGGCCTGCCTTTCCACCACCCGGTCGGTGAACAGTGTCCTGCGGATGACGCTGTCGTCGCCCCGGCCCAGAAAGAAGTCTTCGATCGACATGCTGCCCCCCAGACCCGAGAGCGTGTGGTCCCACCCGTCGGCTGCACGCTGCCGCCACATTCTCTTTGTTGCGCCTTCCCGGCGCCAGAGGGCGCTGTGGGGACCGCCGGCGCCGCAGCGAGCCCTCTGATCACGGAATGTCCTTACCGCCCCTGAGAGAGCCTTTGGGCGTGGCGGGTGGGTGATCAGGCAGACGGTGAGCCTTTTCCATCCTCAGTCTGAGCTGGCCAGGTGGAGGGTGAGGACGGCTTGGACGAGGCTCGTGATCCGGTTGTCGAGCAACGGAGCCTGCGCAGGAGGCGCCAGGATTTGGGGGTGGCTGTGGCTTGTTCGACCAGTGCCCTGACCTTCGCATGGGCCGATGCCCCACCAGTCGTTGGCGCCGAAGACCTGCCCTTGTAGGTGTAAGGGCCCATGGGGTCGGTGCCGGCGCTCTCCAGGACGTGGACGCGCTGGGACCCGATGTCGCCGGTGCCGGCGGAGTAGTAGATGTAACCGCGCTTGCCGTCCGGTCCGTCCAACAGGTGCATCTCCGGCGACCACACCTGACAGCAGCGGTCCGCGGGGAAGTCGTCGAAGACGGGTACCGGGGCCGCCTGCTTGAGGGCTTCGATCGTCGGGGCCTTGCGCATGGTCAGCGGCGCAGCCGTCTCCGTCCTGCGTAGCCGATCGACCGCCTGCGCAGCCGATAGGGCATTGCAGCCAGGTGGCTGCGCAATCGGCCCGGTCGCCGATTGCGCAGGACTGGGGCGGTGGGCGGCGGCCGTGCTCAGCCGGCCCTCCTGCGCAGTCGGCCGGGCGGTTGCGGGGCACCTGGGGGAGGTCTTCCCCGCGGGGTGCCTGCGGCCGACGGTCCGCGCCCATGCGACGAGCCCGTTCTCGCGAGCCGACCGGAGCCGAATGCGGCGGCAGATTCCGGGAGCCGCGCACACGTGGGAACCGTGCGCAGTGGGCAGAGCGCAGGGGCGGGCCCGATCAGTTGGCCGACGTGTTCCGTGTCATCTCGGCTGCCTCGGTGATGGCGCGTTGTCTGAGATCGCCGAACAGCTGCATCGTGACGGCGGCCAGGACGTCGTCCCCGCCAACAGTCCGCCCGTCCCCGCGGCGGGTGGACAGGGCGAGGAGGGGGTCCTTGAGCAGCGGGGCCGGGGCCGGCTCGCCCGGCAGCACCAGACTGACCGTCCCGAAGCGCTTGACCCCGCCCTCGCGGACGACCTTGGCCGCGTCCCGGGCCAGGGCCGTCAGGAACACGCTCGCGATTCCGTCCAGGTCGCGGACCATCGCCGGCACGGCCCGCACCCCCCGGCGCCCCAGCAGCCTCCTCACCCCGGCCTCGAACCGGTGGGCGCCAGCCACACCACTCGGTGTACGCGCCCCGCGGCGCTCACGAAGAGACACGAGCGCACCATCGGCGTTGCGCACCTCGCCCATCAGGCCGTGGAAGGTCGGGCTGTGCAGGTACCACGCCGATCCCACCTCCACCTCGACGTTCCGGTCGATCGCCGAGATGAGGTCCTTGGGAGTCAGCCTCGTCCTGGCCTCCTCGGCCGCCGCGCTTCTCGCGCCGTCGATGATCTCCGTCAGCACGGTCCGCGTCACCGACGCGGCGGCCCACGCGGCCGGCCGGGAGACGTGCAACGAGGTCACGTCCCTGAACACCGCTTTGACGAGCTGAGGCTTGAACGGCAGGTCGGTCACGACGGAAGCGGTCTGTGGACCGCTGCGCTCGGTGCCCAGGAGTTGTGTGGTCATCGACGAATGTGCTTTCTGCTGTCGGAGGTGTCAGTGGTCCATGCCGCACCGGGCGGCGAGACCACAGAGCTCTGCGGAGGGCGCCGAGCCGGCACAGGGCCTGCCGGGCGTGGCCGCCGGCACACAGAGGTGCAGGGCGGCCCCGCCCGGATTCTCGGCGTTCCGGCGACCGGGCGTGCGGCAGGGGGTGCCACCCGGGCGACGCGCTGTGGTGCGGCGCCGTGCCGGTCAGGCGACCTGGTACCTGCCGACTTCCAGGAAGTGGCGCAGTGCTTCGGGTGTGTTGTCGTCGAGGGCGGCGTTGGCTGCCGCGCGCAGGGCCGGGCTGATGGACGGGTCGGCGAGGATGCGGGCGATGGCGACGCGGTCGTCCTCGGCCTGGGCGATCCGGTAGCCGGTCTCCAGCCAGGCGCGGATCGCGTCGGAGTCGTTGGCGTCCAGGAGGGCGTTGACCTCGGCGATGACGCGTCGGCCGCTGTCGGGGTCGGCGAGCAGGCGCGTGATGGCGACGCGGTCGTCCTCGGCCTGGGCGATCCGGTAGCCGGTCTCCAGCCAGGCGCGCATCGCCTCGGGGTCGTTGGCGTCCAGGAGGGCGTTGGCTTCTCGTGTCACACGCCGGCCGCTGTCCGGGTCGGCGAGGATCCGGGCTATGGCCACCCTCAGGTCGTCGGCGTCCGGCTCGTCCGCGGACGAGGACACCGCGGGCACCGTCACCGCGGTCGGTGCCGCCGTGGCGGCGAAGGACGGGGTGGCGAGCAGGGCCGGGGCGAGGATGCCCGCGGCAATGCCGGGCGCTACGCGATGCAGTCGCAAGGGGAATGCTCCTCTTCGTGGGCTACGGAGGTGAGTTGAGGACGCCTCATGGCGTTCACTTCGGTGATGCTGTCACCTGGGTCTGACAGTGGCAGTTGCCCCGCTGCGGTCGCAGGGCACCGTCGCCGCGGACGTGGCCGGTGTTTCATGGCGGCGCGCCTTCGAGAAGGGCGGCCTTGAGCGCGGCTCGTGGCTGTCGGGGCGTGATCGGGGCGAGACGATTCATGGGGGCGGTCGTGGTGTGGTCCGAGCGTGTGGTGGTGCGCGACGGGGTTCGGCTTGTCTGCCGGGACCGGGGCGGGCCGGGGGAGCCGGTCGTGCTGCTGCACGGCTTGGCCGTCATGCGGGCGAGTGGGAGGTGGTGGCCTCGCGGCTGATTGCCCGGTATCGGGTCGGCGCGGTCGATCAGCGCGGGCACGGCGCGAGCGAGCGTCATCCGCAGGATGTCTCCCGGGCCGCCTATGTCGCCGACGTCGTCGCTGCACCCGTGCCCCGGGACCAACACCCC
Organism: Streptomyces sp. NBC_00080; assembly: GCF_045041255.1. NCBI lineage: Bacteria > Bacillati > Actinomycetota > Actinomycetes > Kitasatosporales > Streptomycetaceae > Streptomyces > Streptomyces sp. NBC_00080. Next base: position 1,341,052 of record NZ_CP108235.1, on the reverse strand, counting down.
ATAAACCGGGAGCCGCGCTCAAGGGGGCGGTGGGCCAGGGCCGCACCGCCGGGGCCCTACTTTCTGTGCCTGCTCGTCGGCCTGCTCGAGGATCCGCCTGCGCGTCCAGCGCCGGCGCGGACGGAGTGGGCGTGGACCAGGAACCGTGGTCTGTACGTACAACCTCGCATCCGTCACCGCAGTAGGCGCAGCCCGCCACCTGGGCGAACGTCACGGCGCCGCTGAGGCTCCTGGACTGGGAGGGCTGGGGCGAGCTCCAGCGGGGAGTCACACGAAACCTTGCATCGGCCCAAGCCGGCGATTCGCGACCGAGCTCAGGACGTGGACCGGCTCACCTGACGCCTCTGCATCCAGGGCCACGGTCCGAGGAGCGGGGAAGGGGCGCGTCGACCTCCTCAGGCGTTGCCGGCCCTTCCCGCAACAGGCGTCCGTCCACCCTGCGTGGCCGCGGGCGCTGACACCATCGTGTCCGGGCCTGCGGCAGGAGATGACGGCTGGGTCAACGCTTGGGAGGCCGGGGCGGCGAGGGGCAGCACAGTGAGGGCGAGCACGGCGGCGATGCGGGGCACGGGGATCCCAGCCGGGAGAGGCGGGACGGGACGGCCCGGCGCGGCAGGTCTGTCATCCCGGCATGCTTTCGGCCCGGATCTCACCGATGGATTCCGAAACACGTCGGAAAGACGGTTCGATTGTGCCGGAGCGACGGTTGGAGTCAGGTACGAATGGACGGTTCGACGTCACCGTGCGCACAACCGGTCCAATGCCGACTGGCTCTCATCGTCCGCTGCACGGCAGATCATCAACCGCTGGTCCGGATCTTGGAGTGGCATAAGTACTTCGAAGTGCACGGCGATCACACCGGCGCCCGGATGCCGCATCACCTTGTGTCCGCGGCCGTTGACCTTGATGTCTCGCTCGGCCCACAATCGCGCGAATTCCTCGCTATGGGTGGTGCACTCGGTGATGAGGTCGGTCAACGCCTGGTCCTCCGGGTGCGCGGCCCACGCTGCGCGCAGGTGAGCGATTCCCTCCCGCACGACGCGTTTGCGGTCGACATAGAACTCGCGTATTTCCGGGTGTAGCAGGCACAGCCACATCGCATTGCGCTGCGACGGCGGCAGGCTGTCGAAATCCAGCAGAAGCCTCGCCATTTCGCCGTTCCAGGCCAGGATGTCGTAGCGGTGGTTCATGAGCATGGCCGGCAGCGGCGACAGGTCGGCGACCAGCCGAGCCAGCGGCGGCGCTGCAGTGATGGCGGGCTCGTCAGCGTCTCGGGGGCGCTGCTGAGTCAGGTTGAAGAGGTAGGCGCGTTCGTCGGGGGCCAGGCGCAGAGCCCGGGACAGCGCCTCCACCACGTTCGCTGAGGGCCGCAGCCCGCGGGCCTGTTCCAGCCGCACGATGTAGTCGATGCTGACTCCGGCCAGTTCGGCGACTTCTTCGCGGCGCAGTCCCGGGGTTCGCCGGGCCTGCTGACGCGACGGCAGGTTGAAATCGCGCGGGTCCAGGCGTTCGCGCCGGGTCCGCAGGAACGCGGCCAGCTCCTGTGTCGTGTCCACGGTGCGGGTCATCATGTTCGATCCAACCGCCAGGGTAGGACTGGTGTTCCCAGGAACTTCTTTCCCTTATCCCTGGCTCGCGGCGGTCACAGACTTGTTCCCGATAGCGGATCACAAGCACAGGAGGACACGATGTCGCTCACCCTCGACACCTACCGGCTGCTGGGCCGCTCCGGGCTGCGGGTCTCACCGCTGGCGCTGGGCGCGGCGACCTTCGGCACCGAGTGGGGCTGGGGCGCCGAGCAGGACGAGGCGCGTAAGCTGTTCGACCTCTATGTCGAGCGCGGCGGTAACTTCATCGACACTGCCAATACCTATACCAATGGCAGTTCCGAGCGCCTGCTGGGCGAATTCACCCGCGACAATCGCGAAAGCCTGGTGCTGGCAACGAAATACACCACGCTGCGCCGGCCCGGCGACCCGAATTCCGGGGGCCCTCACCGCAAGAGCCTGCTCGCGTCGGTGGAAGCCAGTCTGCGTCAGTTGAATACGGACTACATCGATCTGCTCTACCTGCACGTGTGGGATTTCACGACACCGGTCGAAGAGATCCTGCGCGGCATGGACGATCTGGTCCGGCAGGGCAAGGTCTTGTACGTGGCGATCTCCAACGCCCCGGCCTGGCAGGTGTCGCGTATGCAGGCGATCGCCGACCTGCGCGGCTGGTCGCCGCTGGTCGCCCTGCAGATCGAGTACAACCTGATCGAGCGTACCGGGGAACGTGATCTGATCCCCATGGCACGCGAGATGGGGTTGGGCGTAGTGCCGTATTCGCCACTGGCCGGCGGGGTGCTCACCGGTAAGTACAGCCGTGACGACCTGACCGCGACGAACGCCGCGGTCGACGACGGCACCCGTAAGAATTTCAACATCGCCAACGGCGGGCTCACCGAACGCAACTTGGACATCGCTGATGTCGTGAAGGAGGTCGCCACCGAGCTGGGCCGCACAGCCGCCCAGGTCGGGATGGCCTGGACCCTGCAGAACGCGGATGTGACGGCATCGCTCATCGGCGCCCGCACTCTCGCGCAGTTGGAGGACAATTTGGGCGCTCTGGAGGTCGACTTCACGGCCTCCCAACTGGCCCGCCTCGATGAGTCCAGCGCGATCGGACTCGGCTTCCCGCACGACATGCTCGCAAGTGACAGGATGCGCGCGGTGACCCACGGCGACCTGAAGGTCGAAACCCGCCGCTGATACCCGGTGATCACCCCGAGGGCAGCACTACCGCCCCCTCGAGGTGATCATGGGCACACCCTGTTGCCGGGCTGTTCCGGCGGCGAGGCTCGCCGCGCTCCTGGCGGGCCCCTTCTCAGAAGGCCGGCTGCCTGGGCGGGGGTGGGGAGCAGGCGGGCGAAGGGGTGGCCGGTGGCGGGGTCGACGGCCGCCGGCCGATGTCGGTGAGCCGCACGGCCAGGCGGAGCCGGGCGTTGGGCCCCACTCCGCCGTAGACCTCGCCGGTCTCGTCCAGCACCAGCCCAGTCGTACCGGTTCGGGTGAGGGTGAGTTGGGCTTCCTCTGCGGCTTCGCGGTGGAGGGTGTCCTCGGGTGTCCTACGGTGTCGTGGTGTCCAGCTTCGTCACCTCCGGCGGTACCGCGAAGGTCACCCTGCACTACGGCGACCTGAAGGCGAACACCACCTACGCCTTTCGCACCTCCGCCTACGACGGCAGCCTGTACGAGACGGACTGGTCGGCGTGGGCGAAGTTCAAGACCCGTGGGCGTGCCGTGGACATCAAGCTCCCGGAGCCGGGCAAGAGCGCACCGGCGGGCCTCATCACTACCGACGTTTCCGCGAACCGCGCGACGGTGTGGGGGACTACGCCCCGGGGATCTCGTCGAGACCCCCGGGAGGCACGTCCGCTTGATGGCCGTGTGGTCAGGGCGCGTCGATGAGGATCCGGCCGTCAGCGGGCACGAGCGCGGCGATTCCGCCTGCGTAGGCGGACTGTACGCGGGAGCGCTCGGTGGCGTTCGGTGTGGCGTTGGTGCAGGCCGTGCCGGCGCTCGATCCCGACATCAGCTGTGAGCAGGGGCCGGGCTTGGTGTCCGGCAGGCCGAGACTGTGACCCAGTTCGTGAGCGGCGATCCGGGTCTTGTCGTAGCCCTGATCCACGGCCTGGCTGCCGAGCTCGACGCGGACCTGACGGCCCGGACGAACGGGGCCGAGCGTGGCCTGCGGCCAGCCCGTGGTCGCGACGATCACGATCTCGGCCACGGTGCCGGGCGCCGCTTCCACCAGATGGACGTTGCTCACGTTCGCGTTCCATGAGGCGACTCCGGCCGCGATCGCGGCTTCCCAGCCTCCGGCGCGACTGTCGTCGTAGCGAAGGGTCACCGCTGCCGCCCGAGCGGCGGACGATTCACCCGCGGGAGCGGGAGCGGGAGCGGGGGCGGCGGTCGCGGCGCCCGCCATGGCGAGGACGAGCGCTGCGGCGGAAGTGCCTGCCTTGAACCAAGTGCCGAGGGGCATTGCTGCTCCTTCATCCGTGGGGGGAATCCGGCCCCGGCGGGGCCGGGTACGCGAAGGAGCGGTAGGGGTCGTCCGGCGGGGGCCGGACGCACCGTCGACCGCCCTCCGGGGCGTTGCGATGGTATGCCCTACAATCCCCGTTCGCCATGTACCTGACATAATGAATACCCGTCAGAATGCGGTCCCCAAGGCGAAATTGCCCGGCCAGCCACCGAACACCGCGGTCGCGGCCGAGCGGTTCAGGCTGCCGGAGCGGGTGTTGGTGTCCTCGGCGGGCACGGTGGCCCCTGGGTGGGGGCGTTGTGGATCAGGTGTGCGTGATCAGGTAGGCGGGGGCCCTCGTCGCGCCGGGCTCGTTCGATGGCGTCGAGGCGGGCGAAGGCGCGCGGCGCCATCAGCTCCTGCCAGGTCGCGAGGTCGTGGACGGCCCACATGTCGTGCTCTGCGGGATCGAGTCGGATCCGGCCGAGCTGGTCGGCGGTCAGCTGGCCTCTCGCGCTGAAAATCTGGACGGAGCGCCCTGCCAAGACCGACGCCGAAGTGGTCGTTCGCCGATACTTCAGCCTGCTCCGAGCCGGGAGGATCCCCGAGGCCGAACACGTCATCGATCACTACCCGGTCCGGCAGGTGCTCAAGTCGCTGTGGACCGGTTCCGTCGAAGCGAGCGCCGATGGGGACGAGGCGAGCGGCAGCCCTGCCGCCGACGAGTGGGAGCAGGACCTGTCCTGGCTCGGCGAACTCGATCTCGCGGACTTCCACCGGGGCCACACCGGGAGCCATGTCAACGTTGAGATCACCTACCGCGCAAAGATGATCGAGGTGGCATTGGGCTTCTGGGTCAGGCCCACCGACGTCGGCTGGGTCGTCGCGGGACCGGCCACAGCCTGGTAGGACACACGAAAGAGCAGCACGATCCCGGTGTCAGCGCAATTCTCCCGCTGGCGAACCGTCACATGTTGTCGATCGAGGACACGACCAGCCCGAGCATCCCGCCCCGTCCCACGCCCCCCCGTGACCTGCAGCTTCAGCTTGGAAAAGGCTGGGTGAGTCCAGGGAAGCCCTCAGGGAGGTCATCGCGGCGTTCCAGCGGAGGCGCGAGCCGTGTGCCCCGCCGACGCGCGGTGCGTCGGCGGGGCACGGCGGGGCGTGGTGAGTCGCGCTGGGGAACTGTCTGAGGGAACGCCATGGCCGTGGAGTTCGATGCCGTGATCGACCGGGACGGCGTGACGTGGCAGGCGTTCACGGACGATGACGGGGTGCTGGTCATCGATGTGGCCCGGCAGCCCGACGTTCCCCGGGTCAGCGCACCCTTCCGCGTGGCTTCAGCGGTGTCGGCGGCAGTTCCGGGGCGCGCAGTGGTGCGCCGTCGTAGCCCTTCACCTCGCCGAAGCGGGTGCCCGTCGTCCAGTCCTCGCGGGCCTGGGCGATCTCCTCCTGGGAGCGGCCGACGAAGTTCCACCACATGACGAGCTCCTCCTCGAACGGCTCGCCGCCGAGGAGCATCAGGCCCGCGTCGGACTCGGCCCGCAGGGACAGTTCGGTGCGGCCGCAGCCGAGGTAGAGCATCGAGCCCGGCAGTACGGGCACCCCGTCCACGTGTGCCTCGCCGGACATCGACAGCACGCCGTACTCGAAGTCGGGGTCCAGCGGCAGCCGGACGTCGGCGCCCCGGGCGAGTGCCAGGTCGGCGCCGACGAGGGGGGTGTACGTGGTGCCGGGGGAGGCGACGCCGTCGAGGGCGCCGAGGAGCACGGTGGCGCTGAGGCCGGGCGCGGTGACCGTGGGCAGGTCGGCGTGGTGCTCGAAGCGGGGGTCGGTGTGCCGGTGGGCGTCCGGCAGCGCCACCCACAGCTGGGCGCCGTGCAGGTAGCGGGCGTGCGACCGCGGGCTCTCCTCGGAGTGGCTGATCGCCCGCCCCGAGGTCATCAGCCCGAGTTCCCTGGGCCGGATGGTCTGGAGGCTGCCGGTCGAGTCGCGGTGCAGCACCTCGCCCTCGTGCAGCCAGCTGACGGTCTGCAGTCCCATGTGCGGATGCGGCGGGACCTGCATGCCGGGCTCGTCGGCGATGTCGTCGGGGCCGTAATGGTCGACGAACGCCCAAGCGCCGATCATGCGCCGTCCGAGGTTCGGCAGCAGCCGGCGCACCTCGGTCGACCCGCCGAGCTTCACCTGCCGGGGGCTCAGCAGTTCGCGGACGGGTTCGGCTACGACGAATCCACGGCCGCCGCACAGACTCGGTACGGGCGCGCGGTCAAGGTTGCTCATGCGGTCAACCTAGCGGTCGCGTGCGGCGGTGTGCAGAACGGGCGGCGCGGGCCGGGGCGTGGCTCCCGGCGGCGGCTTCAGTCGGCCAGGGTCGCGGCGAGCTCCGTGGTGGCCCGCACGAGGTCGGTGTCCCGCTCGGCGAGCAGTTGACGCAGGACGTCGCGCTGGGCGTGGACGGCGTGCCGGGCCGCGCGTTCCCAGGCCACGTAGTTGGCGGGGTGGTGCAGCAGCTTGGGGTAGGCGGCGGCGGTGGTCTCCCACTGGCGGGCGTCGGCGATGCTCTTCAGCAGGCCCAGGATCTCCGCGCGGCAGGTGACCTGGGGGAGCCGGACCAGTTCCCAGAGGAAGGGCACGGTGGCCGCCGTCGCCTCGTCGACCACGAAGCCGAACTGGCAGATCCGGCGGCGTAGTTGGCCGAGCGCCGTGCCGGCGCTCTCGGCGTCGCCGCGGGCGAGCGTGGTGAGCAGGAAGGGGATGCCCGCCGCGGAGCCGGTGGAGTCCTTGATCTCGGGCCACGGCACGTGTCCCAGGTCCTTGAGCGGTGCGGGTCTCTTCGTCGCAGTCATGTCAGGTGTCAAGAATCGGGTAGGGGTCGGTACGGGAGTGGGTCGGCAGCATCGCCCAGACGGTCTTGCCCACGGGAGGACGCCTGGTCCAGCCCCAGTGTTCGGAGAGGGCCTCGATGATGCGCAGGCCGCGGCCGTGTTCCAGGAGGTCGTCCGCGGTGCGCGAGTGGACGGGCAGGCTGTCGCTCGGATCCGTGACCGCGCACACCAGGTGCGCGCGGCGAAGGGTGAGCCGGAGCCGTACGTGGAACTCGTCCGTCGAGGTGTGCGGGAGCGCGTGCAGGACGGCGTTGGCGGCCAGTTCCGTGACGACGGTGACCGCGTCGTCGGTGCAGCGCTCCAGGGACCAGCAGTCGAGGGTGCGCTGGGTGAACTCCCGTGCCTGGGCGAATCCCTCCCGGCTGCCCGCGAGGTACAGGGCGGCGGTTCTGGGGGATTCGCGGACGGAGACGGACTCGTGGCTCCGGAACTGCGCAGGTGATGACACGGGCATCTCCCTGAAGCGGCGTCAGGACGTCTGGTTGGAAGTGCGGTTGACGGCATGGCTATTATCCACGCTGACGAGGTCCTCGTGCAATTTCACGAGAAATTGCGCGTACGAAGCGAGGAGAGTGCAGTGTCGTCAGTGTCGAACGGAGTGCGGGCGAGTTCGCTGGGCGTCCGCTGGATCAAGAGCAGTCACAGCAACGCCGAGGGCAACTGTGTGGAGGTCGCGGCCCTGGTCGGGGGAGGCGTCGCGGTGCGCAACTCCCGTGATCCCGACGGTCCGGCGCTGGTCTACACACCGGCCGAGGTGGCCGCGTTCGTGGCCGGGGCGAAGGACGGGGAGTTCGACCACCTCGTCTGACGCGAGGGCCGGCATGCGGTTCCGGCCCCTGGCCGGGCAGCTGGTCCGAGGGTCCGAGGGGATGGTGTGGAGACTCAATTCCCCTGCCGCGTGCGGTCGGAGGCCTTCGGATGCGATACTGCGGTCTGTCGTCTGCCGGTCCACGGGGAGTCAGGATGTCTGTCGAGTCGCCTCGAGTGTCCCGCCTCGAACCGTATCTGAACCGGGCCGAGCCCGCCCCGACCTTGCTGAAAATGCTGGTCGGTGTCCAGTTGGCGGGTATCCGGGAGGACGCGGGACTCTCCCAGGACCAGGCCGCGAAGGCCGTCGGGTTCAGTCCGGCGAAGCTGTCGCGCATCGAGGCGGGCAAGGGCCGCAGGCCACCCGTCGAGGCGGACGTCCGTGCGCTGCTGTCCCTGTACGAGACCGACGAGCACGAAGCCTCCGTGCTGCTCCGGTTGCTGCGGCAGGCGGGCGAGCCGGGCTGGTGGCAGCGCTACGACAAGCGGCTCATGCCCGAGTGGTTCGACCGGCTGGTCGGCCTTCAGGAAGCGGCCACCGCGATCCGCACCTTCGAGATCCAGTACGTGCCGGGCCTGTTGCAGACCCCCGCGTACGCACGTGCCGTCGTCGAGCGCGGGCTGCCTTCGGCGACCTCCCGGGAGGTCGAGCGCCGGGTGGAGCTGCGGACGCGGCGCACCGAACTGCTGCGCAGACCGGACGCCCCGCGGGTGTGGGCGGTCCTCGACGAGTCGGTGCTGCTGCGGGTGCTGGGCGGCCAGGACGTGATGCGCGAGCAGCTCACCCACCTCGTGGAGCTGGCCGGGCTGCCCCATGTCACGGTCCAGGTCGTCCCGTTGGACGTCACGCATGCCTCCGCGCCGGCCATACCGGTCACCTATCTGCGGTTCGGTGGCGTCGATCTGCCCGACGTCGTGTACCTGGAGCAGATCAGGAGCGCGACCTTCCTGGAGGACCGGGACGAGACGGAGGAGTACCGGGTCGCGCTGGACCGGCTCGCGGACGAGGCCCTCGATCCGCGTGCCTCGATGGCGCTGCTGAAGGAGACGGCGGAGCGGCGATACGCCGCCGCTCCGTGAGGTGAGCCGGCTCAGCCCAGGCGGCCCACTCCGCCGAACTCGATCCACTCCTGCGTGAGTTGGCGGGGAGCGACCTCGGTGTCGGGCCGCCAGGTGGAGACCTCCACCAGTCCCGGGTCGAGGATCTCCGTGCCCTCGAAGAGCGCGGCGAGGTCCTTCTCCTGACGGACCCGGCCCCAGTGGCCCTGCGTGGCCTTGTCCATGAAGTCGGTGACGAACGCCCTGACCTCAGGATCCTCGCTGACCAGCTGGCACATCACCAGGAAGCTGCCGGGCGCGAGGCGTTCGGTCACCCGGCGGACCACCGCCTGCGGGCCGTCGGTGTCGCTGTCGGGGATGCAGTGGAAGACCGAGTTGAACAGCACGGCCACCGGCTGCGAGAAGTCGATCAGCCGTCGGGTGTCCTCGTGCGTGAAGATCGCCTCGGTCTCCCGCAGGTCGGCGTGGATGACGGTGGTGCGCTCGTCCTGCTCCAGCAGGGCCCGGCCGTGCACGAGCACCATGGGGTCGTTGTCGACGTAGACGACGTGCGCGGTCGGGTCGACGCGCTGGGCGACCTGGTGCACGTTGTCCTGGGTGGGCAGGCCGGAGCCGTGGTCCAGGAACTGCCGGATCCCGAACTCCTGCGTCAGGGTCCTCACGACCCGTTGGAGGAAGCGCCGGTTGTTCAGCGCGAGGGCGCGTGTGCTCGGGACGACCTTGTCGAGCTCCTCGCAGGCCGCCCGGTCGGCCGCGTAGTTGTCCTTGCCGCCCAGGTAGTGGTCGTACATGCGTGCGGCTGTGGGGACGGCCGCATCGATCGACGTGGACAGCTGGTTGCCAGGCTGCATCTCTTCCCCCAGAACGCCGCCGCACCACGGACGGGCGCGGTCGACAACACATCCTAGGGAACCGGTAATTGGCGAACCACCCCCTTGATCGACGGTTCCCCTGAAGGTGTCGACGCGAGCGTCCTGATCTGGACTGATGGTCCAGAAGCTGGACGTGTGGTCTAATTTCACTCATGGAATCCCGGGAGTCCGAGCAGGACGTGATCCTGCGTGCGCTCACCCCCGTCGTCGACGGGATCGCGGCCACGTTCGGTCCGGTGTGCGAGGTGGTGCTGCACGACTACCGGCGGCCGGAGCGGTCCGTCGTCGCCGTCGCCGGATCGGTGACGGGGCGGACGGTCGGCGGGGCGATGAGCGAGATCGGCATGCGGGTCCTCGCCCGCGGCGACGACGCCGTCGACGAGCTGAACTACGTCACCCGCACCGGCGCCGGACGGCTGGTGAAGTCGTCCACGATGGTGCTGCGCGACTCCACGGGCGCGGTGTTCGGCGCGCTGTGCGTCAACGTGGACGTCACCGAGGTGGACCGGGTGCAGGGGCTGCTGGCGGCGCTCGCGGGGGCGGCGGGCGGCCGGGCCGAGGCGCCCGTGACCACGTTCGGCGACGACATCGACTCCGTCGTCGACGCCCTCCTCGACGACCGGCTGCGGCGCCAGGGGCAGACCTGGGCAGGCCTCGACCGGTCGCGGCGCCTGACGCTGTTCCGCAGCCTGGACGAACGCGGCGTGTTCGCCGTGCGCCGCGCGATCGAGCAGGTCGCCGCCCGCCTCGGCATCTCCCGCGCGTCCGCCTACAGCTACCTCTCCCAGGCCAGGGCCACGGACGGGACCGGAGTCGACGGCACCGCAGGCACCGGCACCGCAGGCGCCGACGACGACAACCCCGAGGGAGCACACCCGTGACGACCACACCCCCGACGATCACCCTGGACGACGTGCGCGACGCGGCCGCCCGGCTCAAGGGCGTCGCGCACCGTACGCCCGTGCTCCGCTCCCGCACCCTGGACGCGCTGGTCGGCGCCGAGGTCCTGCTGAAGTGCGAGAACTTCCAGCGCGTCGGCGCGTTCAAGTTCCGCGGCGCCTACAACGCGGCCTCCCGGCTGGCCCCCGAGCAACTCGCCCGGGGCATCGCCGCGTACTCCTCGGGCAACCACGCCCAGGCCGTCGCGCTGGCCGCGCGGGAACTCGGCACCACCGCGGTGATCGTCATGCCCGAGGACGCGCCCGGCTCCAAGCGGGCCGCGACGGAGGGCTACGGCGCCGAGATCGTGACCTACGACCGCTACACCGAAGACCGGGTGGCCATCGCCGACGCGCTGGCCGCCGACCGGGGACTGGCACTCATCCCGCCCTACGAGCACCCGCACGTCATGGCGGGCCAGGGCACCGCCGCCCTGGAACTCCTGGAGGAGGCGGGTGAACTGGACGCCCTGCTGGTGCCGGTCGGGGGCGGCGGACTGATCGCCGGCAGCGCGACCGCGGTCAAGGGGCTGCGGCCGGGCACCCGGATCGTCGGTGTGGAACCGGAGGCCGGTGACGACACCAAACGCTCGCTGGAGGCGGGCCGACGCGTCGAGATCCCGGTGCCGCGCACCATCGCCGACGGCCAGGCCCTGCACACACCGGGGGAGCTGACCTTCTCCGTGAACCAGCGGCTCGTGGACGAGATCGCCCTGGTCTCCGACGACGAGATCCGCGCGGCCATGCGGTTCGCCTTCGAACGCCTGAAGATCGTCGTGGAGCCGAGCGGCGCCACCCCGCTCGCCGCCCTCCTCGCCGGGCGGGCCGGCACCCTGCCCCGGCGCGTCGGCGTGATCGTCTCCGGCGGCAACATCGACACCGGCCGCTTCGCCGAGCTGTGCGGCGGCGTCTGAGGGCCCGCTACCACCGATTGGCGCCCCCCGCCCGACGGGCGGAGGATGGAGGGGTGGGGCTCGGCCCCCGACCGGCGACGCCCAGGGCCGCCGGGGGACCGGCCCCGGCCGTGGTGAGGCGCGGCCGGAAGGAGAAGCGTCATGATGGAAGTGAAGGCGCTCGATAAGCCGGACGAGCGGCGTGATTTCCCCCGGGGGCATCTGGAGGCCGTCCATTTGACGGGGCTCGATTTCGCGGTAGCGACCTTCGAACCAGGATGGCGCTGGTCCGAGTCGCTCGCGTCGCTGGCGGGCACCGACACCTGCCAGATCCACCACAACGGGTACGTGGTCCAGGGGCGTATGCACATCACCATGGACGAGGGCGGCGAGAGCGAACTGGGCCCGGGCGACGTCTTCGTGGTGTCGCCCGGCCATGACGCGTGGGTCGTGGGCGACGAACAGTGCGTGGTGTACGACTTCGCCGGGGCGATGGCCAAGGACTACGCGAAGGCGCAGTAGGACGGCGCCGGATACGGCTAGACCGGGAGGAGCCTGCTCACCAGGGCGCCGAGTTGGTGGGCGTTTCGGCACTCGTGCATCGCGATCGACCCGGCGTACTCGGGGGCGGCCGAGTCGCCCGTGCCCCACAGGGAACGGGGCTCCGGGTTCAACCAGTGGGCGTGACGGGCCTGTTCGGCGATCCGCCGGATCGCCGGCAGGTTCGGGTCGCTCATGTTCGTGCGCGCGTCGCCGAGCACGAACACCGTGGTGCGCGGGCCGACCGCCGCACCGTACCGCTCGGTGAACTCGCCCAGAGCCACGCCGTAGTCGCTGCTGCCGTGATATCCCGTCAGGTTCGCCTCCGCCCGGATGCGGGCGCCGAGGCCCTCCGGGTCGGCCGCGCCGTGTTCGAGGAGGCCGGTCACCTCGTCGATCCGGTTGACGAAGGCGAACACCCGCACCTTGCCGAACTGGTCGTGCAGCGCCTGTACCAGCAGCATCGTGAAGTCGGAGAAGCCGGACACCGACCCCGACACATCGCACAGCAGCACCAGTTCGGGGCGGGCCGGACGCCGCCGGCGCAGCACGGGCCGCATCGGCACCCCGCCCGTCGAGAGCGAGCCGCGCAGGGTCCGCCGCAGGTCGATGGTGCCCCGGGCGGCCCGGCGGCGCCGCGCGGCCATACGCGTCGCCAACCTGCGGGCCAACGGCTGTACCGTCCGCCGCAGTTCGGCCAGCCGGTCCTTGCCCGCGTACAGGAAGTCGACCCGGTCGGCGGTCGGCGCCACAGCCCGCCGGGCGATCTCGTCCCGCCCCCGCCGCTCCGCCACCCGGCGCCGCGCCTCCCCGGCCACCAGTGCGCGGAAGGCCTCGATGCGGCGCCGGATCTCGTCCTCGAGGAGCCGGTCGGTGAACCCGACGTCACCGCCCCGGGCCCGGACGTCGTCCCGTACCCGCGCCAACAGCGTCTGCGGACGCAGGCGTTCCAGCGTCTGGTGCGACGACCAGCCGTCAGCGCCCGGTGAACTCCCGTACCCGCCCAGCCCGTCGACGGCCTCGATCGCCAACCGCGCCAGCATCGTCTCGTCGTCGGCGGCGAGTGCGGCGGCCAGCCGGTCACGCAGATCGTCACGGTCGCCGGGCTCGCCCTGGGGCGGGCCGACGCCGCGCGGGAAGTACAGGTCGAAGACGGTGTCGAACACCCGCCGCTGGTCCGTCGAGTGCAGCAGCGTCGCGGCCAGCCCCTCGCGCAGCAGTCCGCGGTCCGCGAAGCCCAGTGCCGCCGCGGCCTCGGCGGCGTCCACCGACTCGCCGGTGCCGACGCGCAGACCGTGCGCGCGCAGCGCGGCGACGAAGCCGACCAGGCGGTCGGCGACCTCGGCGCTCACACGGCGTCCAGGTCGAGCTTCGCACCGGCCTTGAGGATGTCGTCCTGGTGCTTGAGGATCACGCCCAGGCTGTCGCGTACGACGCTCTCGTCGAGGGTGGTGGCGCCGAGCGCGAGCAGGGTGCGCGCCCAGTCGATGGTCTCGGCGACGGAGGGCGCCTTGCGCAGGTCCATCGCGCGCAGCGCGCCGATCACCCGGACCACCGACTCGGCCAGCGCCGCTTCGACGCCCGGCACCTTCAGCCGGACGATCCGCCGCTCCAGCTCCTCCTCCGGGAAGTCGATGTGGAGGAACAGACAGCGGCGGCGCAGCGCCTCCGACAGCTCACGGCTCGCGTTGGAGGTGAGCACCACGAACGGGCGGCGCGTGGCGGTGATCGTGCCGAGTTCCGGGACGGTCACCTGGAAGTCGCTGAGCACTTCGAGGAGCAGTCCCTCCACCTCGACGTCGGCCTTGTCGGTCTCGTCGATCAGCAGGACGGTCGGCTCGTCGCCGCGGATGGCGGTCAGCAGCGGCCGGGGGAGAAGGAACTCCTCGCTGAAGATGTCCGTGCGGGTCTCGTCCCAGGTCTCGTCCCGGCCCGCGCTGATACGCAGCAGCTGCTTGGCGTGGTTCCACTCGTACAGCGCCCGGGACTCGTCGACGCCCTCGTAGCACTGGAGCCGCACCAGCCGCGCCCCCGCCACCCGGGCCACGGCCTTGGCGAGTTCCGTCTTGCCGACGCCGGCCGGGCCCTCCACGAGCAGTGGCTTGCCGAGCCGGTCGGCGAGGAAGACGGTCGTGGCGACGGCGGGGGAGGCCAGGTAGCCGCTCTCGGCGAGCCGGGCGCAGACATCGTCGACGGACGTGAACAACGGGGCCTCCGTGCGGATCGGTCGCGGTCTCGGCGAGTGGTCGATCACCTATCTAAGCGCTTGTTCACCCCCGTGTCATCAGCGGCCGGAGGTGTTGTCGGTGGCGGGCGGTACGTTGCGATCATGGGTGTGTATCTGGTGAGCGTCACCGCGCAGGACTGGTCGGAGCCCGGCGAGGACGGGTACGGGGACGTCGCGGCCGCGCTGAACACGGAGTTGGGGCGGCGCGGGCTGCCCCCGTACGAGCCGCGAAAGGCGGTGCGGGAGGCGCCGGGCTGGTTCGAGGAGAAGGTCAGCCCCTCCATGGACGGCTTCGACGGGCTGTGCCGGGCGCGGCTGACCCCCGAGGAGCGGCACACCCTCCTCGACTGGACGGTGCTGGTGCCGTTCGCGCTGGACGACGGCGTCCTGCTGCCCGTCGGCTCCGCGTACACGGACGAGACCCTGGTCGTCGGAGCGCCGCACGTCCTCGCGCTCGCCGAGCGGCTCGCCGCGGCCCTCGGCCTGCCGCTGGACCTGATGCCGGCGACCTTCGGCAACCTCGAACTGACCTTCTGGTTCCTTGAAGGCGAGGCGGAGAGGGCCGCCGCCACCCGGCCGGGCCCCTGGGCCGACGACCTGGCCACGGCCTTCTACACGGCGCTCTATCTGCGCGCGGCCCGGTATTCGCTACGGCACGGCTGCCCGATGACCTACTGCTGAGTTCACCGGAACGCGGCCGCGTTGCGCCGTGCCCAGTCCTCGAAGGTGTGCGGCGCGCGGCCCAGGACGCGTTCCACGTCCGGGCTGACGAGCCGTTCGGCGGGCGTCGGTTCGCCGAGGATGGACAGGGTGGTCTCGACGACCGGTTCCGGCATGAACGCCAGCATCTGCTCGCGCGCCTCCTCCCGCGTCTGCTCGACGAACCGGACCGGCTCCCCGATCGCCCTGCCGATGGCCTCCGCCCGCCCGCGGGGAGTCGTGGGGGCGGGCCCGGTCAACTCGTGGACCCGGCCGTGGTGTCCGTCCTGCCGCAGGGCCACCGCGGCGACCTCGGCGATGTCGGCCGGGTCGACGGTGGGCAGCGCGACGTCGCCGAAGGGGGCCGCGACGGTGCGGTGGGTACGGACCGGCTCCGCCCAGGCGTAGGCGTTGGAATGGAAGCCGCCCGGCCGCAGGATCGTCCACTCCAGGCCGGACTCCCGGACGGCGTCCTCGATCGCGCCCGCCAGGGCGCCGTGCGACTCCGACTCCGGCCGGGTCGCCACCCCTTGGGAGGACAGCAGGACCACCCGGCCGACCCCGGCGGACTTGGCCACGTCGAGGAGGTCCCGCGGCCTGAGCAGGTGGAGGCCGGCGCCGCCGTTCTGGAGGAACAGCGCCTCGGCCCCTTCGAGCACCGGCCGCAGGCTCTCCGCGTCGGTGAGGTCCGACCGCACCGTCCGTACGGCGTCCGGGACTTCGCTCGCCGAGATGTGCCGGGACGTGGCGGTCACCCGCTCGCCCGCAGCCGCCAGCGAACGCACCAGTTCCCGGCCGACGTTCCCGGTCGCCCCCGTCACCACGATCATGGGTAACTCCTTGTTCGGAATGGGTTGTTGACGTTTCGGAACGACGCTAACACCGCCGGTATAGTAGGTACCCAGAGGAAAGTGACTTCCCCGAGGGGTACGCATGACCGGTGACCCGAACGATCCCGAACTCGCCTGCCCCATCGCCCCCGTGGTGGACATCGTCTTCAGCCGCTGGACCACACCGATCCTGTGGACGCTGCACGCGCGGGGCCGTCAGCGGTTCGGCGAGCTGGAACGCGCGATCACGAACATCACGCCCAAGGTGCTGACCCAGCGACTGCGCCAGTTGGAGCGCGACGGCCTGGTGGTGCGCACCTACCACCCGGAGGTGCCGCCGCGCGTCGAGTACGAGATCAGCGAACTCGGCCTCAGCCTGGCCCCGCTCTTCGCCCACCTCGCGGACTGGGCCACCGGGAACCTGCCCAAGGTGGCGCAGGCCCGGGAGGGGTACGACCGCAGAGCATGAGCCGACCCGGGGATCCTCGCGATCTCCGGGCCGGGCACTCGGGAGCGTTCAGCCGACCAGGATCACCTCCAGGGTGCGCGGGCCGTGCACCCCTTCCACCCGGTCCAGCTCGATGTCACTGGTCGCCGAAGGACCGGAGATCCACGTCAACGGGCGCGCCGGATCGAGCCGTTCGAGAGCCTGCGGCACGGACGACACCACCTGCCCGGGGACGCGCACCACACAGATGTGGTGGTCCGGGACCAGGGTGATACGGCGCCGCCCCTGGTCGGGACCGCCGTCCAGCACGATCGTCCCGGTCTCGGCGACCGCCACCGCGCACGCCGTGACCACGCTGTCCACCCGGTCGAGTTCGTGCGCGTCGCTCTCCGCCCGGTCCGCCACCCGGGCGGTGTCCGCCTCCGCCAGCCACGCCTCGTCGAGCCCGGGCGGCACGAGCACGGTCGCCGCCTTCCGCTCCGCGAGCAACCGGGCCAGCACGGACGGGAGTTCGGCCGCGCCACACCGGTGCACGACGGCCCGGTAGTCCGCCAGGTTCTCCGCCAGCAGCTCGACCGTCTCCTCGGTGGACCGGGCGCCGTGCTCGCGCAGATAGTCGCGCGCGACGGCTTCCCCGTACGAAGGGTCGTCCTGCGGCACATCGGCCAGCGCGCGCCGCACCCGGCCCAGAATCCGCTCCCTGCTGCTCACTTCGCCGTCCCCTCGCTGGTCCCGCCGTTCGTACGCTGCCACCAGTCGCGGAACGGCTCCGCGGGCACCGGCGGCAGATCCCGCGTAGCGCTCCACGCCTTGCCGGGGCCGGGCAGCGTACGAGGATGCAGCCGACGTGTCCGGGACGCCACCCGCTGCCCGGCGCGCAGGGCGCCGGGCCGGCCGAACGCCCAGCGCGCCGCCCGCATCGCGGCCCGCTCGGCGGCATGGCCCTTGGCCGGCTTCAGCACCACCTTGTTGCCCTCCCGCGTCACCGGCCCGCCCTGGACGACCCGTTCCCGCAGGTGCACCAGTACCTCCGGGATGTCGATGGCCACCGGGCACACCTCGTAGCAGGCCCCGCACAGCGACGAGGCGTACGGCAGTGAGGCGTCGATCTCGCTCCCGGTGCCCCGGAGCTGGGGACTGAGGATCGCGCCGATCGGGCCGGGGTACACCGAGCCGTAGGCGTGGCCGCCGGCCCGCTCGTACACCGGGCACACGTTCAGACACGCGGAGCAGCGGATGCAGCGCAGCGCCTGCCGGCCGACCTCGTCGGCGAGCGTGTCGGTGCGGCCGTTGTCCAGCAGCACCAGATGGAAGGTGCGGGGGCCGTCGCCGTCCGTCGTGCCCGTCCAGGTCGACGTGTACGGGTTCATGCGCTCGGCCGTCGAGGAACGGGGGAGCGTCTGCAGGAAGACCTCCAGGTCCCGCCAGGTCGGCACGATCTTCTCGATGCCGACGACGGAGATCAGCGTCTCGGGGAGGGTCAGGCACATCCGCCCGTTGCCCTCGGACTCGACGACCACCAGGGTGCCGGTCTCGGCGACCATGAAGTTGGCGCCGGAGACGCCGACCTTGGCGCGCAGGAACTTCTCGCGCAGGTGCAGACGGGCCGCGTCGGCGAGTTCGGCGGGGGTGTCGGTCAGGCCCTCGGGCGCGGGGCGGCCCCACTCGCTCATCTCACGGGTGAAGATGTCCCGGATCTCACCCCGGTTGCGGTGGATCGCGGGGACCAGGATGTGCGACGGCCGGTCCTTGCCCAACTGCACGATCAGCTCGGCGAGGTCGGTCTCGTAGGCGCGGATGCCCTCCGCCTCCAGCGCCTCGTTGAGCCCGATCTCCTGCGTGGCCATGGACTTGACCTTGACGACCTCCGACTCGCCGGTCTCCTTGACCAGGTCGGCCACGATCCGGTTGGCCTCGTCCGCGTCGGCGGCCCAGTGGACGATGCCGCCCGCCGCCGTCACCGACTCCTCCAACTGCACCAGATACCGGTCGAGATGACGCAGCGTGTGGTCCTTGATCCGCTTGCCCGCCTCCCGCAGCTCCGCCCAGTCGGACACCTCGGCCACGGCGTTCGCCCGTTTGGCCCGGATGGTGTGGGTGGCGTGCCGCAGATTGGCGCGCAGGGTCCGGTTGCCGACCGCCTCGTGCGCGGCCTTCGGGAAGGCCGGCATTCCCACGAACGTTCCGCTCATACGGCCGGTTCCCCCTCCGTGCTCGCCAGGATCTCCGCGATGTGCACGGGCCGCATGCCGGTCTCCAGCCGGGTCATGGTCCCGCCGATGTGCATCAGGCAGGAGTTGTCCGCCGCGCACAGCACCTCGGCGCCCGTCGACTCGGCGTTGCGCACCTTGTCGGCGCCCATCGCCGCCGAGACGTCGGCGTTCTTCAGCGCGAAGGTCCCGCCGAAGCCGCAGCACTCGTCGGCCCCCGGCAGCTCCACCAGCTCCAGTCCCCTGACGGCCTGGAGCAGCCGCCGGGGCCGCTCCCCGAGACCCAGTCCCCGTAGCCCGTGACAGGTCGGGTGATAGGTCACCGTGTGCGGGTAGTAGGCGCCGACGTCCGTCACCCCGAGCACGTCCACCAGGAACTCGGTGAGCTCGTACGTCTTCGGGACCACCGGCGCCAGGGTGGCGGCCAGGGTGTCCCCGCGCCCCTCGGCCCGGGCCCGCTCGCCCATCCGCGGATACAGCTCCCGCACCATCGCCCCGCACGACCCGGAGGGCGTCACGATCGCCTCGTACTCCCCGAAGACATCGGAGAAGTGCCGGGCGAGCGGCTCGGCCTCATGGCGGTAGCCGGTGTTGTAGTGGGCCTGGCCGCAGCAGGTCTGGGCCATCGGGAAGTCGACCTCGACGCCCAGCCTGGTCAGGAGTTTTACGACGGCGCGGCCGGTCTCGGGATAGAGCGTGTCGTTGACACAGGTCAGGAACAGTGCGACACGCATCGCGGCTCCTTGCGGGTAGGTCATCGGATGAGTGCAGAGTAGCCCTGTGCAGGGGCCCCGGGGGAGGCCCCGGCTCACCGCGTGGCGAGCCGGGCCTCCGCCTCGCGCCACCGCTCGGCGTCGCCCTGCGGCTCGTAGCGGGTCAGGGGCTGCGTACGGGCGAGCAGCCGGCGCATGTCGGCGCGGTCGCCGACCAGTCCGTGCACCCGTGCCTGGACGAGCACGTTGCCGAGGGCCGCGGCCTCCGTCGGACCGGCCACCACCGGCAGCCCGCAGGCGTCGGCGGTGAGCTGGCACAGCAGCGCGTTACGCGTGCCGCCCCCGACGACGTGCACGACGTCCACGGGATGGTCGGCGAGCCGCTGCGCCTCGTCGACGGCCCGCCGGTGGGCCAGGGCGAGCGAGTCGAGGATGCACCGCGTGATCTCCGCGGGCGTGCCGGGCACCGGCTGCCCGGTCGCGCGGCACGCCTCGGCGATCCGCTCCGGCATCCGCCCGGGCGCCAGGAAGGCGGCGTCCCCGGCGTCCACGACCGAGCGCAGCGCGGGCACGGCGGCCGCTTCCCGCAGGAGTCCGCCCAGGTCCGGGTCGCCCCAGGCGCGCTGGCACTCCTGGAGGAGCCACAGTCCCATGATGTTGCGCAGGTAGCGGACCGTGCCGTCCAGCCCGAGCTCGTTGGTGAAGTTGGCGGTCCGGCTCTCCTCGGTGAGCACGGGCTCCGTCAGCTCCAGGCCGGCCAGCGACCAGGTGCCGGTGCAGATGTAGGCGAACCGTTCCCCGGTCGCCGGGACCGCGGCCACGGCGGAGGCGGTGTCGTGCGAGCCGACCGTGGTCACCGGCACCGGCCCGGTCAGCCCCGTCTCCTGAAGCACTTCCGCCCGCAGCAGCCCCGCGGGGTCGCCGGGCCGCCGCAGCGGCGCGAACAGCTCCAGGTCGATACCGAGCCGGTCGGCGACGTCGTACGACCAGTCGCCGGTCGCGGGATCGATCAGCTGGGTGGTGGAGGCGTTGGTGAGCTCGGTGCCCTGCTCACCCGTCAGCCAGTACGCCAGCAGGTCGGGGATGAGCAACAGACGGCGGGCGTGGGCCAGTTGCCGGGTCCCGCTCGCCGCCGCCAGCTGGTAGAGGGTGTTGAAGGGCGCGTACTGGAGGCCGGTGGCCGCGTAGAGCTCGGCCGGGGGCACGGTCGCCCACACCTTCTCGGCGACTCCCTCGGTACGGGCGTCCCGGTAGTGCACCGGGTTGCCGAGCAGGGTCCCGTCGGCGTCGAGCAGGCCGTAGTCCACGGCCCAGCTGTCGATGCCGACCGAGTCCACCTGGCCGGCCGCCCGCAGGCCCTGGAGAACTCCCGCGTAGAGGGACAGCACATCCCAGCGCAGTCCCTCGGGGACCCGGACCGGCCGGTTGGGGAAGCGGTGCGCCTCCGCCAGCTCCAGCGAGTCCGGGCCCACCCGGCCGACCATGACGCGCCCGCTGGACGCGCCGAGGTCGACCGCCGCGTACGACCGCACGGCCGTCACCGGAGGAACGCGGCCGCCACACCCGCGTCGACGGGGACGTGCAGTCCGGTGGTGTGGGTGAGTTCGCCGCCGGTGAGCGCGAACACCGCGTTCGCGACGTGGTCCGGCAGCACCTCACGCTTGAGGATGGTCCGCTGGGCGTAGAACTCGCCGAGCTTCTCCTCGTCGATGCCGTAGGTCGCGGCCCGCTGCGCGCCCCAGCCGCCCGCGAAGATGCCCGACCCGCGCACCACGCCGTCCGGGTTGACGCCGTTGACGCGGATGCCGTGCTCGCCCAGCTCGGCGGCCAGCAGGCGCACCTGGTGGGCCTGGTCGGCCTTGGTGGCGGAGTAGGCGATGTTGTTCGGGCCGGCGAAGACGGCGTTCTTCGACGCGATGTAGACGATGTCGCCGCCCAGCTCCTGGGCGATCATCACCCGCGCCGCCTCGCGCGAGACGAGGAAGGACCCGCGCGCCATGATGTCGTGCTGGAGGTCCCAGTCGCGTGCCGACGTCTCCAGCAGCGGCTTGGAGATGGAGATCCCGGCGTTGTTGACGACGAGGTCGACGCCGCCGAAGGCGAGCACGGCGTCCCGGAAGGCACCGGCGATCTGCTCCTCGGAGGTCACGTCCACGGTGACGGCGACCGCCTTGTCGGGCCCGCCGAGCTCTTCCGCCACGGCGGCCGCGTTCCCGGCGTCGAGGTCGGCGATCACGACACACGCGCCCTCGGCCGCCAGCCGGTGCGCGATGGCCTTGCCGATCCCGCTGCCGGCTCCCGTGACCAGGGCCACCCGGGTGGCCAGCGGCTTCGGCGCGGGCATCCGCTGGAGCTTGGCCTCCTCCAGGGCCCAGTACTCGATGCGGAACTTCTCCGACTCCTCGATCGGCGCGTACGAGGACACCGCCTCCGCGCCACGCATCACGTTGATCGCGTTGACGTAGAACTCGCCGGCCACGCGCGCGGTCTGCTTGTCCTTGCCGAAGGAGAACATGCCCACCCCCGGGACCAGCACGATCGCCGGGTCGGCGCCGCGCATGGCGGGCGAGTCGGCGTCGGCGTGCCGTCGGTAGTAGGCGGCGTACTCCTCGCGGTACCCGGCGTGCAGCTCCTTGAGCCGCGCGATCGCGTCCTCCACCGTGACGGTGGGCGGCAGGTCCAGGACCAGCGGCCGCACCTTGGTCCGCAGGAAGTGGTCGGGGCAGGAGGTGCCGAGAGCGGCGAGCCGCGGGTGCTCGGCCCGGGCCACGAAGTCGAGTACGGCGTCGGAGTCGGTGAAGTGCCCGACCTGGGGGCGGTCCTGGGAGGCGATGGCCCGCACGTAGGGCGCGAGCGCGGCGGCCCGCTCCCGGCGCTCGTCCTCGGGCAGCGCCGCGAAGCCGTCGAGCACCGGCCCGAACGGATCGGCCTTCCCCTTCTCCGCGAGGAAGGCCTCGGCGGTCCGGATGATGTGCAGCGAGTTGCGCTCGCACTCCTCGGAGGTGTCGCCCCAGGCGGTGATCCCGTGCCCGCCGAGGACGACACCGATCGCCTGCGGGTTCGCCGCCTTGATGGCGGCGATGTCCAGCCCCAGCTGGAAGCCGGGCCGTCGCCAGGGCACCCACGCGACGGTGTCGCCGAAGCACTCGGCCGTCAGCTTCTCGCCGTCGGCGGCGCAGGCCAGCGCGATCCCGGAGTCGGGGTGCAGGTGATCGACGTGTGCGGCGTCGACGAGGCCGTGCATGGCGGTGTCGATCGAGGGCGCCGCCCCGCCCTTGCCGTGCAGGCAGTAGTCGAACGCGGCGACCATCTCGTCCTCGCGCTCGACGCCCGGGTAGACGTCGACGAGCCCCCGCAGCCGGTCCAACCGCAGCACGGCGAGCCCGGCCCCGGTCAGGGTGCCCAGGTCCCCACCGGACCCCTTCACCCACATCAGCTCGACGTCCCCGCCGGTCACGGGGTCGGTGTCGGTGCCCTTGGCGGAGGTGTTGCCGCCGGCGTAGTTGGTGTTACGGGGATCGGCGCCGAGCCGATGGGACCGACCGAGGAGGGCGGCGGCTTCGGGGTGCGATGCCATGACTGTCATTTCCTAACTTCTTGGACACGGGTGAGGGGAGCGCCCCCGAGGGGCGCGGGGAACTGCGCGGCCGGCCACATCAGGCCCGCAGTCCGCGAACCGTCGGAACTCGGCAGACGCTCACGCCCCCCAGCCGGCCTGCTCCCCACCGACCCGCGAGGCGACGATCTTCTCGGCGTAACCGGACGCCCGGTACGCGGCCATGGGGTCGGGGTCCAGCCCCGTCTCCTCCCGCACCTCCCGCAGCAGCGGACGCACGTCCGTGTTGTACGCGTCCATCACCACCGCGTTCGCCTCCAGCACGTCGCCGGACGCCTGCGCGGCGGCCAGCGCCGACCGGTCGACCAGCAGCGCCTTCGCGGTGGCCTCCTGCACGTTCATCACGGACCGGATGATCGCCGGGATCTTCGCCTCGATGTTGTGGCACTGGTCGAGCATGAACGCCACATCGGACGTGAACCCGCCGCCGCGCACGACCTCGTACATGATCCGGAACAGCTGGAACGGGTCGGCGGCGCCCACCATGAGGTCGTCGTCCGCGTAGAACCGCGAGTTGAAGTCGAACCCGCCGAGCTTCCCCTCGCGCAGCAGGGTGGCGACGATGAACTCGATGTTGGTGCCGGGCGCGTGGTGCCCGGTGTCCACCACGACCTGTGCCTTCGGCCCGAGCTTCAGGCAGTGCGCGTACGCCGTGCCCCAGTCCGGTACGTCCGTGGAGTAGAAGGCGGGCTCGAAGAACTTGTACTCCAGCAGCATCCGCTGCCCGTCCCCGAGCCGCTCGTACACCGCGGAGAGGCCCTCGGCGAGCCGGTCCTGCCGCTCCCGGAGGTCGTCCTGGCCGGGATAGTTCGTGCCGTCGGCGAACCACAGCTTCAGATCGGCGGAGCCGGTCGCGTCCATGATGTCGACGCATTCGAGCAGATGATCGAGAGCCTTGCGCCGCACCGCCGCGTCCGGGTGGCAGATGCTGCCCAGCTTGTAGGCGTCGTCCTGGAAGGTGTTGGAGTTGATCGCCCCCAGCTTCACCCCGCGATCCTCGGCATGTTTCGCAAGTGCGGAGTAGTCCTCCACCTTGTCCCACGGGATGTGCAGGGCCACGGTCGGGGCGGCGCCGGTGAAGCGATGCACCTGCGCCGCGTCGTCCAGCTTCTCCTGCGGGGTGCGCGGGACGCCCTCCTGGGCGAACACCTTGAAACGGGTGCCTGAGTTCCCGTACGCCCACGACGGCGTCTCGACGGCCTGGGTCTTCAGCGCGGCCTTCACCGCGGCGAGGTCGGTCACTTCGGGCTCCTGTGACATCGGTCCGGAACAACTCCCGGATGAAACGATTCAGAACGGGAAGCTATGAGGCTGCGGGAAGAGTGTCAAGCCCTCCGGCCTGCTTCGTTCTCCGTGACCGCCGCGTGACCTTCGGCTATCGAAAACTTTTCGAGACGTACCCATTGACGTGACATGGCCCGGATGCCTAACGTCCCGGCAATCCAGTTGAAACCTTTCACGACGCCGTGAGGGCACGTCCCGGGCGTCGTCGAGGAGCCATCCATGACCTACCCGTCCGACGCGGGACCGGCCCCGGTGCTGGCGTTGAAGGACGTAACCAAGTCCTTCGGTGCCGTTCGCGCCCTGCGGGGCGTCTCCCTGGAGCTGTTCCCCGGCGAGGTGCACGCCCTCGCCGGCGAGAACGGCGCGGGCAAGTCCACGCTCATCAAGGCCCTCGCGGGAGTGCACCGACCCGACGCGGGCCGGGTGCTGCTCGACGGTGAGCCCGTCACCTTCCACGGTCCCGGCGACGCCCGCGACGCCGGCATCGCCGTGATCTACCAGGAGCCCACGCTCTTCCCCGACCTGTCGATCGCCGAGAACATCTTCATGGGCCGTCAGCCCCGGCGGGCCCTCGGCCGCATCGACCACAAGGCCACCCACGCGGCCACCGCCGCCCTGATGCGGCGCCTCGGCGTCGAGCTCGACCCCGACCGTCCGGCGCGCGGCCTGTCCATCGCGGACCAGCAGATCGTCGAGATCGCCAAGGCGCTCTCCTTCGACGCCCGGGTCCTGATCATGGACGAGCCGACCGCCGCTCTCACCGGCAGCGAGGTCGCCCGGCTGTTCGGCGTCGTGCGCACCCTGCGCGAGCAGGGCGCGGCGGTGCTGTTCATCTCGCACCGGCTGGAGGAGATCTTCGAGATCTGCCAGCGGGTGACCACCCTGCGCGACGGAGCCTGGATCGCCAGCGAGCCGCTGGCGGACATGACCGAGGACGACCTGGTCCGCCGGATGGTCGGCCGCGACCTCGACGAGCTCTACCCCAAGCAGGACGTGACGCCGGGCGAGGTCGCCCTCAGCGTCCGTCGGCTGACCCGCGAGGGTGTCTTCACCGACGTCTCCTTCGAGGTCAGGCGCGGCGAGATCGTCGGCCTCGCCGGACTCGTCGGCGCCGGCCGTACGGAGGTCGCCCGGGCGGTCTTCGGCATCGACCGCTGGGACGCCGGGGAGGTCGCCGTGGACGGCCGCACGCTGACCAACGGCGCCCCCTCCACCGCGATGGCGGCCGGCCTCGCGCTGGTCCCCGAGGACCGGCGGGCCCAGGGCCTCGTGATGGACATGTCCATCGAGCGCAACATCGGCCTGACCGGCCTGCGCACGACCGTGAAGGCCGGCCTGATGGACCGCGGCGCCGAGCGCAGCCGCTCCCTCGACTGGGCGGTCAAGCTCCAGGTGAAGTACGCCCGGATCGCCGACACCGTCAACACACTGTCCGGCGGGAACCAGCAGAAGGTCGTCCTCGCCAAGTGGCTGGCCACCGGCCCCAAGGTGCTCATCGTCGACGAGCCGACCCGTGGCATCGACGTCGGCACCAAGGCCGAAGTGCACCGGCTGCTCAGCGAGTTGGCCGCCGACGGGGTCGCCGTCCTGATGATCTCCTCCGACCTGCCCGAGATCCTCGGCATGGCCGACCGCGTGCTGGTGATGCACGAGGGCCGGCTCGCCGCCGAGATCCCCCGCACCGAAGCCACCGAGGAAACCGTGATGGCCGCAGCCACCGGGAGGGCAGCCGCATGACGGTGACCACCTCCCACGAGGCCCCCGTCGCCGAGGTGCCGAAGTCCAGCGGCACCCGGCTGGTCGACCGCGTCTTCAAGATGCGCGAACTCGCCATCCTGGTCGTCTTCCTGGTGATGATCGCCGTCACCCAGGCCGGAAACAGCGAGTTCCTGTCCGAGCAGGGCATCAAGGACCTGCTGCTGAACGCGACCATCCTGGTGCTGGTCGCCACCGGCCAGTCCCTGGTCGTCATCACCCGCAACGTCGATCTGTCGGTCGGCTCCACCCTGGGCATCAGCGCCTTCGCCGCCGGTACGTATCTGCAGGGCGGCGGCAACCCGGTGATCGCGATCGTGCTGGCGATCCTGCTGGGCATCGGCTTCGGGCTCCTCAACGGCCTGCTGGTCAGCCTCGGTCAGGTGCCCGCCCTGGTCGTCACCCTCGGCACGCTCTACATCATCCGCGGTATCGACTCCATCTGGGTCGGCTCCCGCCAGATCACCGCCGCCGACCTGCCCGACTCCTTCGTGGACTTCGGCTCCGGCGGTCTGTCCGCGGTGCCGTGGCTGGCGCTCATCGCGCTCGCCGTCCTCATCGCCACCGCGTACTACCTCAAGCACTTCGGCAGCGGCCGCGAGCTGTACGCGCTCGGCTCCAACCCGGAGGCCGCCCGGCTCGCCGGCATCCCGGTCCGCAAGCGGATCCTCGCCGCGTACACCTTCTGCGGCGGCCTCGCCGGCCTCGCGGGAGCGATGTACCTGGCCCGGTTCGGCAACGTCGACTCCGGGACCGGCAACGGCTACGAACTCACCGTCGTCAGCGCGGTCGTGGTCGGCGGCGTCGTGTTCACCGGCGGCTCCGGCAGCGTCTACGGCGCGGCCCTCGGCGCGCTGCTGCTCACCTCCATCAACAGCGTCCTGCCCGCGCTCGGCGTCAGCTCGGTCTGGGTGCTCGCCATCAACGGCGTGCTGCTCCTGCTGGCCATCGCGGTCGACCGGGTCGTCGCCCTGCGGGTGGCGTCCGCGCTGAAGAAGAAGTCGGCCGCGGCCAGGACCACCACCGCCCCCGAGAAGACCACCGTCAAGAAGGGAGACGCCGGCCATGCCTGAGTCGCTCACCCGCGCCGTCCGCTGGGACACGGTCGTCGGCGCCCTCCTGATCGTCCTGCTGCTGTTCTCGTTCTCCTTCGTGGACGGCTTCGGCAACGCCCTCAACCTGTCGTTCCTGATCGGCAACACCCTGCCCATCGCGCTCATCGCGCTGCCGATGACCCTGCTGGTCGTCTCCGGCGAGATCGACCTGTCCGTCGCCTCCACCGCCGGGCTGTCCGGCGCGGTGATGGGAGCCCTGTGGAACCAGGGCCTCACGATCGAGGCGATCATCCCGATCTGCCTGCTGCTCGGTGTGGTGTGCGGGCTGGTCAACGGCCTGCTCGTGACCCGCCTCGGGCTCCCGTCGCTCGCCGTCACCATCGGTACCATGGCCGCCTACCGGGGCATCGCGCAGATCGTGCTCGGCTCCGACGCGGTCACCGACTTCCCCACCCAGTACCTGGACTTCGCGGCCGGCCGGCTGGGGGACACCTTCCTCCCGCAGGCCCTCCTGCCCTTCGTCGTCCTGCTCGCGATCGCCGTGGTCGTCCTGCACGCCACTCCGTTCGGCCGCTCGCTGTTCGCGATCGGCGCCAGCGAGGAGGCCGCCCGGTTCGCCGGCATCCGGGTCAGGCGGCACAAGCTGATCCTGTTCACGGTGACCGGCCTGCTGGCCTCCCTCACCGGCATCTTCTGGGCCCTGCACTACGCCAGCGCCCGCTACGACAACGCCACCGGCCTGGAACTCTCCGTCATCGCGGCCGTCCTGCTCGGCGGAATCGACTTCGACGGCGGCAAGGGCACGCTCGGCGGCGCGATCGCGGGAGTCTTCCTGCTCGGCGCCGCGCAGAACGTGATGAGCCTCCAGGACGTCTCCGCACAGTCGCAGATCGTCGTCACCGGCGTCCTGCTCGTCGTCTCCGTGCTCGGCCCCCGGGTCGCACGGCAGATCTCCGTCGCACGGGCGGGCCGTAGAGCCACGGCCCCGACTCCGACGGCTTAACTCCGCCTCGCACACCTCGTAAAGGAACCCCGTGATGCGCAAGTCATCCCTCCGTCGTGCCTGTGCGGCCCTCGCCGCCGTCTCCTCCCTCGCGCTCGCCGCCACCGCCTGCGGCGGCACGACCAAGGAGGACGTGAAGAACGAGAGCACCGGCGCCGCCGCCTCGGCCGGCAAGGCCGACCCGAACGCGGCCACCAAGAAGGGCCTGACCGTCGGCTTCCTGCCCAAGCAGGTCAACAATCCCTACTTCACCAGCTCCGACAAGGGCGGCGAGGCGGCTCTGAAGGAGCTGGGCTCCAGCTACAAGGAGGTCGGCACCAACAGCGGCACCGACACCTCCGGTCAGGTCTCCTACGTCAACACGCTGACCCAGCAGCAGGTCGACGCGATTGCCGTGTCCGCCCAGGACCCGGGCGCCCTGTGCACCGCGCTCAAGCAGGCCATGAGCAACAAGATCAAGGTCGTCACCTACGACTCGGACACCAACCCCGAGTGCCGCAACGCCTTCGTCTCGCAGGCGTCCGCCGAGGACCTGGGCCGTACCGAGGTGCAGCTGCTCGCCGAACAGATCGGCTACAAGGGCGAGATCGCGATTCTGTCCGCCGCGCAGACCGCGACGAACCAGAACACCTGGATCGACTTCATGAAGGACGAGCTGAAGGACGCCAAGTACAAGGACATCAAGCTCGTCAAGGTCGCGTACGGCGACGACGACGCCCAGAAGTCCTTCCAGCAGACCCAGGGCCTGCTCCAGGAGTACCCGAACCTGAAGGGGATCATCTCCCCGACCACCGTCGGCATCAAGGCGGCCGCCCAGTACCTGTCGGGCTCCAAGTACAAGGGCAAGGTCAAGCTGACCGGCCTCGGTACCCCGAACGACATGCGCACCTACGTCAAGAACGGCACCGTCGACGCCTTCGAGCTGTGGGACCCCTCGAAGCTCGGCGCGCTGGCCGCCCAGACGGCGGTGGCGCTGGTCTCGGGCCAGATCACCGGCGCGGAGGGGGAGACCTTCAAGGCCGGCGGCACCACGTACACCATCGGCAAGGGCGGCGTGATCAGCCTCGGCAAGCCGACCGTGTTCGACGCCAAGAACATCGACCAGTTCAACTTCTAGTCGCCGGACACCTCAACCCCCCACGGAGGAGCGGTACTTCATGCAGCGCGTCTGTTTCCTGCTCAAGGTCCGACAGGACCGGCTCGCCGAGTACCGCGAACGCCATGCCGCCGTGTGGCCGGAGATGCTCGAAGCTCTCTCGGCCACCGGCTGGCACAACTACTCCCTGTTCCTGAGAGACGACGGCCTGCTCGTCGGCTATCTGGAGACCGAGGACTTCGCCGCCGCCCAGGCCGGCATGGAGGCCGCCGACGTCAACGCCCGTTGGCAGGCGGAGATGGCCCCGTTCTTCGAGTCGCTCGACGGAGCCCGGCCCGACGAGGCGATGAAGCCCCTCACCGAAGTGTTCCACCTCGCCTGACACCCCCGTCCCCTCCCCGCTGTTCCCGGCCCTCCCCGGCTGTTCCTCGCCGTTCCCCCTGCTTCCCGCTCTCGCAGACGATGGAGTCCCCCGAGATGAGACGACGCACCCTGCTGGCCGGCGCTCTCCTCAGTGCCGCGGCGTCCCCCGTCCTCGCCGCCGGCACCGCCCGCGCCGCCGACCCCGGCCCCTCGGTCACCAGGAAGGCCACCACCCAACTCGATGCCACGGCCGTGTTCTTCGTGTCCTACGACGGCCTGGTCAACAACAACTCGTTCCAGAAGAACGGCCTGTTGACCTACAAGGGCTACCAGTACGCCGCCTGGTACACCTCGACCAAGAACGCGGTCGTCGCCCGTCGCGTCCTCGGTGGCACCACCTGGTCCACCGTCACCCTCTCGCACCAGCTCAAGGCCAGCGACTCGCACAACGTCATCTCCATGGGCGTCTCGAAGGTCGACGGCCGTCTGCACCTCAACATGGACTCCCACAGCGACGGCTTCTTCTACGTGAAGTCGGCTGCCGGACTCCTGGACAACCCGGCGGCCACCTCCTGGACGTCGTCCGTCTTCGGCGCCGTCCAGACCACCCTGGACGGCCTCGCGCTCACCACCCAGTTCACCTACCCGCAGTTCATCGCCACCCCCGAGGGCAAACTCCAGCTCAGCTACCGGGTCGGCATCTCCGGCAACGGCCGCAACGCCCTCGCCGAGTACGACGGTTCGACCTGGACGAACCTCGGCGAGTGGTCCAGCTCGACCGGCACCTACACCAGCGAGCACGGCTCCTCGACCGTCCGCAACATGTACCTGCACGGCATGGACTACGACGTCAACGGCCGGCTGCACTCCTTCTTCACCTGGCGCGAGCAGAACGGCGCCGTGATGTGCTCCAGCGGCGGCATCACCAACCACGACACCGGCTACGTCTACTCCACCGACCGCGGCCGCACCTGGCTGAACAACGCGGGCACCGTCGTCGGCACCACGGGCGGCTCCGACAAGGTCGCCGTCACGGACGCCGGACTCGTCGTGGACGCGCTCAACCCGGACCACTCCCTGATGAACCAGGAGAGCCAGGCCACCGGCTCCACCGGCCTTCCGCACGCGATCATCAGCTACGTCCCCGGCCGCTTCGGCCAGTGCACCACCAACTACGTCAGCGACCGCACCGCCAACGGCCGCGCCTTCCATCTGCGCAAGAACTCCTCCGGGAGCTGGCAGAAGACGGAGATACCCGTCGTCCTCGGCTCCAGCCAGCGCACCAAGCTGGTCCTGGACAAGTACGACAACGCGTACGCGATCTTCCCCTTCGGCCGGATCGCCGGTGCTTCCAAGGCCTCCGGCTACACGGACTGGACCGTGCTCTTCGACGGCAGCGGCCTCAACGCCTTCGGCGAGGTCGTGATCGACGAACTGCGCGTCAAGGCCGACAACGTGCTGTCGTTCATGTATCAGGAGAAGTCGAGCGGGACGACCCCCTCGGCGCTCCACGTCGTCGACTTCGCACTGCCCGCATGACCCGAATCCGACCCGTATCCGTACTCGGACAGGGGTGCGGCGGGGTGACGGTAATGTGAAGGCCGTCCCGCCGTATCCCGTTCACCTGGAGGTCCCCGCCTGATGGCCCAGCCGGTGGGAATCAAGGACGTCGCCCGTGCCGCCGGAGTCTCCGTCGGCACGGTGTCGAACGTCATCAACCGCCCGGACACCGTCGCCACCGAGACCCGGGCGCGCGTGCTGTCGGCGATAGACCGGCTCGGCTACGTGCGCAGCGAGTCCGCCCGGCAGCTGCGCGCGGGACGCAGCCGGATCATGGGGCTGCTCGTCCTCGACATGGGCAACCCCTTCTTCGTGGACGTCGCCCGCGGCGCCGAGCGGGCCGCCCGCGACGCCGGGCTCGGTGTGATGGTCTGCAACAGCGCCGAGAGCGCCGGCGAGGAGGCCGAGTACCTGTCGCTCTTCGCGGAGCAGCGGGTGCGGGGCGTGCTGCTCACCCCGGCCGACGCGACCGGCCGCAACATCGCCTCTTTCCGCCGGCACGGCATCCCCTTCGTCCTCGTGGACCGCGTCTCCGAGGGCACCACCGAGTGCTCGGTCTCGGTGGACGACGTGGCGGGCGGCGCGCTCGCCGTACGGCATCTGGTCGACGCCGGGCACCGCTCGATCGCCTACGTCAGCGGCCCGCCCGGTTTCACCCAGGTCCGCGACCGCCGTACCGGAGCCCTGAACGCGCTCGCCGAGGCGGGCCTCGGCCCGGAGTGCCTGCGTGAGCTGCCCACCGAACGGCTCGACGTGGCCGCCGGGCGGGACGCGGGCGCCCGCCTGCTGGGCCTCGGCGACCGCCGCCCGACCGCCGTGTTCTGCGCCAACGACCTGCTCGCCCTCGGCGTGCTCCAGGCGATGTACTCGGCGGGGGTGAAGGTGCCGGAGGAGCTGGCCATCGTCGGCTACGACGACATCGAGTTCGCGGCCGCCGCGGCCGTCCCCCTCACCTCGGTCCGGCAGCCCGCCGTCACCATGGGCGCGCTGGCCGCCGAGATGCTGCTGGAGGAGACCGAGGAAGGAGGAGCGGGAGGGGCGGGAGGAGCAGGAGGCGCGGGCACCGGCCGGCACGAACACCGGCGGGTGGTGCTCCAGCCGGAGCTGGTGGTGCGCAGGTCCAGCCTGTCGGCGCGCTGAGCGACGGTTCAGTAACCGTGCTGAGTGCCCGTTCAGTAGCTGTTCATGATCCCCCGGGCTCCTGCACCGCCCGGACATGTGCTGAACTGGGACGCGGCCCTTACACCGATCGTCCCGGGAGCCTCCGTTGTCCGTCAGCTACCGCCAGCCCGGCGTCGTCCTCACCGACCGTCGCTTCACCGTCCCCCTCGACCACGCCGACCCGGGCGGGGAGACGATCGGGCTCTACGCCCGCGAGGTCGTCGCGAGCGAGAAGGCGGATCAGGACCTGCCCTGGCTGCTCTACCTCCAGGGCGGCCCCGGCTTCGGCGCCAACCGGTTCGTCGGCAGGCCGGCCTGGCTCGGGCGGGCGCTGAAGGAGTACCGCGTCCTCCTCCTCGACCAGCGGGGCACCGGCCACTCCACCCCGGCCAACCGCCAGACGCTCCCGCTGCGCGGCGGCCCGGCCGAACAGGCCGACTACCTGGCGCACTTCCGCGCAGACTCCATCGTCCGCGACTGTGAGCTGATCCGCCGCGAGGTCACCGGCGGCGCCCCCTGGACCGTGCTCGGCCAGAGCTTCGGCGGCTTCTGCACGGTCGCCTACCTCTCCCTCGCGCCCGAGGGCCTCGCCGCCGCCCTGATCACCGGCGGTCTGCCCGCTCTCGACGCGCACGCCGACGACGTGTACCGCGCCGCCTACCCGCGCATGGAGCGCAAGGTCGCCGCGCACTACGCCCGCTACCCGCAGGACGTCGACCGCGTCCGCCGGATCGCCGACCACCTCCTCCACCACGAGGTGACCCTCCCGAACGGCTACCGCCTCACCGTCGAGGCCTTCCAGACGCTCGGCATCCTCCTCGGCGGCGGCGAGGGCAGCCACCGCCTGCACCACCTCCTCGAAGAGGCATTCGTCCCCACCCCGCACGGCCCGGCGCTCTCCGACGCCTTCCAGGAGGAGATGCAGAGCCAGCTCTCCTACGCCGGACACCCTCTCTACGCCCTGGTCCACGAGGCGATCTACGGCCAGGACGGCCGCCCCACCGCCTGGGCCGCCGACCGGGTGCGCGCCGAGTTCCCGCAGTTCGACGCGGCGAAGGCGCTCACCGGCGACGGACCGCTGCTGCTCACCGGCGAGACGGTCCACCCCTGGATGTTCGACATCGACCCCGCGCTGCGCCCGCTGCGCGAGACCGCCGAGCTCCTCGCCGCCCGCACCGACTGGCCACCGCTGTACGACCCCGCGCGCCTCGCCGCCAACGAGGTGCCGGTCGCGGCGGCGATCTACCACGACGACCTGTACGTCGACACCGCTCACTCGCTGCGCACCGCCCGCGCCATCCGCGGCCTGCGCACCTGGGTCACCGACGAGTTCGAGCACGACGGCGTCCGGGCCGGCGGACCCCGCGTCCTGGACCGGCTGCTCGCCCTCGCCCGTGACGAGGCGTGACCCCTTCGTCACCGGTTAGTCTGCGGGCATGACCGAGCCGACGATCACCCAGCTCCAGCCCATGCCCGAGGACTGGCGGCGGGCCCTCGCCGTGGTGGCGCACCCGGACGATCTGGAGTACGGGTGCTCCGCGGCGGTCGCCGCCTGGACCGACGCCGGCCGCGAGGTCGCCTATGTGCTGGCGACGCGGGGCGAGGCGGGCATCGACACCCTCGCGCCCGCCGAGTGCGGTCCGCTGCGCGAGCGGGAGCAGCGGGCCAGTGCCGCCGTGGTGGGTGTGTCGACGGTCGAGTTCCTGGACCACCGGGACGGCGTCGTCGAGTACGGTCCCGCCCTGCGCCGCGACATCGCCGCCGCGATCCGCCGGCACCGCCCCGAACTGGTGATCACCCTGAATCACCGTGACACCTGGGGCGGGGCCGCCTGGAACACCCCCGACCATGTCGCGGTCGGCCGCGCCACCCTGGACGCGGCCGGTGACGCGGGGAACCGCTGGATCTTCCCGGAGCTTCTCGAACAGGGCCTGGAGCCCTGGAACGGCGTGCGCTGGGTCGCGGTGGCCGGCTCCGCGACGCCCACCCACGCCGTGGACGCGTCGGCGGGACTCGAGCGGGCGGTGGGCTCGCTGCTCGAACACCGCGCCTATATCGAGGCGCTGACCGACGAGGAGCCGGAGAGCTATGTACGGGGCTTCCTGACCGGGGTGGCGAAGTCGGTGGGCGAACGGTTCGGCGGCCGCCCGGCGGTGGCGTTCGAGCTGTTCGGCCGGTAACCGGGCAGGTCGGCCCGTATCGCATGCGTAGGCTGGACGGCATGCAAGACAAGACGGTGGACCGGAGCGGACTGCGCGGCGACTGCGAGAACTGTTTCGGCCTGTGCTGCGTGGCCCTGCCCTTCGCCCGCTCCGCGGACTTCGCGATCGACAAGCCCGCGGGCAGGGACTGCCCCAACCTCGGCGAGGACCATCGCTGCGGGATCCACGCGCGACTGCGGCAGAGCGGCTTCACCGGCTGTACGGTCTATGACTGCTTCGGCGCCGGGCAGAAGGTCTCGCAGCTCACCTTCGGCGGCCGGGACCGGCGTACGGCCGCGCCCGAGGACGCCCGCCGGATGTCCGAGGTGTTCCCGGTCGTCCGGCAGCTCCACGAACTCCTCTGGTACCTCACCGAGGCGCTCGGTCTGCCCGCCGCCCGCCCGATCCACGGCGAGCTGCGCCGGACCCTGGCGAAGACCGAGGAACTCACCCGGCTGTCCCCGAAGAAGCTGCTCGCCCTCGACGTCCCGGCGCACCGTCAGGACGTCAACGTGCTGCTGCTGAAGACCAGTGAACTGGCCCGGGCGGGTATCCGCGGGCGCAAGAAGGAGCGCCGGGGCGCCGACCTGATGGGTGCCCGTCTGCGGGGCGCCGACCTGCGGGGCGCGAACCTGCGCGGTGCCTGTCTGATCGCCGCCGATCTCACCGGCGCGGATCTGCGCGGAGCGGATCTGATCGGCGCGGACCTGCGCGACACCGGCCTCGCCGACGCCGACCTGACCGACGCCTTCTTCCTGACCCAGCCGCAGCTGAACGCGGCCCGGGGGAGCACGGGCACCAGGCTGCCGGCGTCAGTCACCCGCCCCGTGCACTGGACAGCGGGGCTCTGAGGACGCCGTCGCCGCGCGCGCCTCGCCGACCGTCCCGCCGGACGGCCTCGGCGTCGGTGCCGGTGTCGGAGTGCGTCGGTCCAGGTACATCCGCAGCCCGTCCGGCATCAGCGTCAGCCGCTCCGTGACCCGCAGCCGGTATGCCGGGTCGGGCCGCAGCTCGTAGCGGCGCAGCAGCAGCCCGAGCACCAGTGTGGCCTCGTGCAGCGCGAACTGCCGTCCGATGCAGGCCCGCGCCCCGGTGCCGAAGGGCTTGAAGGTGTGCGGGGCACGCGCGCGTACGGCCGCCGCGTCGAAGCGGTCCGGGTCGAACCGGTCGGCGTCCGGCCCCCAGGCCTCGGGGTCCCGGTGCAGCATGGCCGTCAGGATCAGCGCCCAGCCGCCCCGCCGCATCGGGTGCTCCCCGCCCAGCACGGTGTCCGCCCGGGCCTCGCGCGCGAACGCGGGCGCCGTCGGCCACAGCCGTAGCGCCTCGTCGAGGACCCGGCGGACGTATCGCAGCTTCGCGACCTGCTCGTACCCCGGCACGGCGGCGTCCCCCCACACCCGGTCCACCTCGGCGCGGGCGCGGGCCGCGATCTCGGGGTGGCGGGACAGATAGTGCAGGGCGAAGGAGAGCGCGCCCGAGGTGGTCTCGTGGCCGGCGACCAGGAAGGTGACGACCTGACGGCGCACGTTCTGCGCCGACAGCCGTTCGCCCGTCTCCGGGTGGGCGGTGTCGAGCATCCGGTCGAGCAGGTCGCCGTCCCCGCCACCGCCGTCGCGGCGCGCCCGCACCAGCTCGTCGACCGTGCGGTTCAGGTAGGCGATGTCGGCCTCGTTGCGGCGCGTGGCCCGGCGCAGCAGGGCCGGGGAGGGCACGGTGTTGAGGCGCTGCGCGTAGGTGAGGGTGCCCACCATCGCCGTCACGAAGGGGTGCGGCCGGGCGCGCTCGAAGGACGCGAAGTCGTGCCCGAAGCCGGTGCGGGCGATCGTCTCCAGGGTCAGTTTGGTCATGTCGCCGGGTACGTCCACCGCCCGGCCCGCGGCCAGCTCGCGGTCCCAGTGGCCGGTGAGCCGCTCCGCCACGTCCAGCATCATCGGGTGGTAGGCCGCCATCGCCTCCCGGCTGAACCCCGGAGCCAGGACGTCGTGGGCCAGCTGCCAGTTGGGTTCGTGGTTGTACGCCGTGAACAGGGCGTCCCCGACGACGGGCCGCAGATTGGCGATGCCCAGCCCCACATGCTTGGCGAACCGCGTCTCGTCGGCCATGTCCGCGGCCAGGCCGGCGCCCCAGACGAACACGAACTCCCGGTTGAACGCCTTGCGGCGGAAGATCGGCCCCAGCTGCCCGGCGTACCGCAGGGAGTCCTGGAGGGGCGTGCGCCGGCTCGCGCCCAGCACATCGCCGAGCAGGGGGAGCCGGCGCGGCGGATGCGGTATGCGCTCCAGTTCGGGCCAGCCGAGCTCCGCGCTGCGGAACCCCTTCGGCAGGACGTCCCCCGCCGCGGGCCCCGTCGTCCCTGTCGTGGCCGGTCCACCCGTCGTCCCCGTCGTCTCCGCCATGACGCGATCTCCCTTGATGCAGCGGCAGGTTGAGCATGTTGTACGTGGGTTCAATAGCGGGCTCAGTCTGCTGCCGCTGTTGAACCGGCGTCAAGTAAGGTGCGGGGATGGCCGCGAACCAGGGGGAGCGCACCCGGCGCCGACTCAGCACCGAGGAGCGCAGGGAGCAGCTCCTGTCGGTCGGCGCGCGGCTGTTCTCCGAGAGCCCGTACGACGACGTGTGGATCGAGCAGGTCGCCGAGATCGCCGGGGTCTCCCGGGGGCTGCTGTACCACTACTTCCCCACCAAGCGGGACTTCTTCGCGGCGGTCGTGGAGCGCGAGAGCCGGCGGATGCTGCGCATGACGGCGGCGGTTCCCGGTGTCCCGGTGCGCGAACAGCTGGCGTCCGGCCTCGACACCTACCTGGCGTACGTGGCGGCCCACGCCCACGGCTACCGGGCCTTCCACCGCGCCGACGCCTCCGGTGACCAGGCCGTGCGCCGGGTCTACCGGCAGGCGCTCGCGGCACAGGAGCGGCAGATCCTGGCGGCGCTCGGTGCCGACCCGGAGTTCGGGCCGGTCTTCGAGGAGCGCCCCGACGTACGACTGGCGGTGCGCGGCTGGCTGGCGTTCACGACGGCGGTCTGCCTGGAGTGGCTGCGGGGGTCGGACCTGTCACGGGGGCAGGTGGGGGAGTTGTGCGCGCGGGCGCTGCTGGGGGTCATCGCAGGCCCGGCGTGATCACCTGCCGGCGGGTCTGAGCCTTCGTTGCCGAGGTCGGGCGGCCGGTGTCCCGGTCGAACAAGGTGCGGTCATGGTTGGCGAACCCCCGGATCTCCGATAGGTTAGGCAAGGCTTACCTAAGGAGGATTTGGGATGGGTGACAGCCAAAGCTGGGCGGCCGTGCCTGCCGCTGCCGAGCGGGCCCGTTCGGTACTCGCGGCCTCATGGTCCTGTGCGGTGACCGCGGACGGCGGGCGCGAGGAGTTCGTCGGTGCGCACACCGTCGACGAGGACGGCAGGGTGATCCTGCACGTGCCCGAGGACAGCGCTCTGCTGACGGCCGCGATCTGCGCGCCCCGCGGCGAGCCGTCCGCCGTGCTGGAGTTCGCGGACGTGGCGCCCGTCCCGGTCCGCGACCGTATCCGCGCTCGGCTCTGGCTGGCCGGCTGGTTCACCCCCGAGGACGGCCACCTCGCCTTCCACGCCACCCGTGCCGTACTGAAAGAGCCCACCGGTGCGGTCGTCGTCGACCTCGAGGAGTTCGCCGACGCCGAGCCCGACCCGCTCGCCACCGCCGAGGCGCACCTGCTCACGCATCTCGCCGACGCCCACCCCGACGCCGTGGAGCGCCTCACCCGGCTCGTCCGGCGGGACTGCCTGCACGGCGCCGTCCGGGTCCAGCCGCTCGCCGTCGACCGGCACGGACTGACGCTGCGCATCGAGCGCGCCCGCGCCCACGGCGACGTACGCCTGCCCTTCCACGCGCCCGCCGACGACGTCGGCCGGCTCACCGAGCGCATGCACGTCCTGCTCACCCAGGCGGCGGCCGCCGCCTGCCCCCGAGCCCTACAGCGGCAGCGCACAGACGGCGACGGGTGATGCGAACGGCTCGCCCGCGAGCCGTAGTCCACCGTCGGTGCCGTCCACCCGGAAGACGCTGACCGTGCCGGAGCGCTGGTTGGCGGCGAACAGCAGGCCGCCGTCGGGGGAGAGGGCGATCTGCCGGGGGAAGTCGCCTTCCACCGGCACCGTGCCGAGCAGCCGCAGCCGGGCCCCGTCCGCCTCCACCGCGTAACGGGCGAGCGTGTTGTCGCCGCGGTTGGCGAGGAAGGCGTACCCGCCGTCCGGCGTGACCACCAGCTGCGCCGGATAGTTGGTGTCCGCCTTCGCGCCCGTGGACTGCGGCCTCCCGATCGTCAGCCGGCCGCTCGACGGCTCGTACGCGCAGACCGCGACCGAGTCGTCCGCCTCGTCGGCGAGATAGGCGTACCGGCCGCCGGGATGGAACGTGAGGTGCCGTGGACCGGCGCCCGCCCGGGTGTGTGCCTGCGCGACCTCCGTGAGCGTCCCGGCCTGCTCGTCCAGGCGGTAGCTGTACACCGTGTCCGTGCCGAAGTCGACGGCGAGGACGTGGCCGCCGTCCGGAGCCGTGATGAACTGGTGTGCGTGCGGCCCCTGTTGGCCCGACCGGGGTGCCGGACGGCTGTGCTTCACCCGGTCGGTGCGCTCGCCGATCGCCCCCGAGGCGGCGATCGGGTGCACGGCCACGCTGCCCGAGCCGTAGTCCGCGCTCAGCAGCCACCGCCCGCCCGGATGGACCGACAGGTGGCAGGTGTGCGCCCCGCCCGTAGGCCGGCCGCCCAGCACCTTCCCGTCGGACAGCCGCACGGCGGTCACCGCGCCCCGCTCACGTTCGTTCACCGCGTACAGCGTTCCGCCGTCCGGGTGCACCGCGAGATACGACGGGTCCGGGACACCCGTGATCGTGCCCCGTCCGGTGATCCGCCCCGAGGCGGGGTCGTACGAGGCGATGCCGATGCCCTTCCCGCCGCCCTCGGCCGAGGTGTAGGTGCCCAGGTAGAGCGGGCGGGGGCCGGCGGAACTCCGCGAGGGATCCGGGGCGGCGGACGCCGACGCCGGCGGCTGCCCCGGCGGTGCGGCCTGCGGTGAGTCCTGGCTCTTCGCCGGGCCACCGTCGCCGCCACTGCCGCACCCGGCGAGGGCCGACGCGGCGGCCGCGCCGCCGAGCATCCCGACGAAGCCGCGCCTGCTCCGGCCTCCGCCGAGCTCTCGGCCTGGCCCGGCGCCGGGGGAACCCCGGCGCGCCGCTTCCGTCCCACTGCCCATGCCCGCACCTCAGGTCGTCGTACGCCTCCGCCGTGACAGCCACCTTGACCCGGCCGGGCCGTCGAACGCAAAAGCGGACCCTTCGGCGCGGCGGACGGCCGGCGCGAACGGCGAGGCGGGGCCGACTCAGGAAGAACGCCGGCCGAACCCCGTACGGCTCCGCCACAGCTGGTCCTGCACGCCCAGGCGCTCGCGCAGCCGGTTCAGCCGGGGCATCCGCTCACGCTGCTCACGGCTGTTGCGGTCCAGCTCCTCCAGGAGGCGGCGGGAGCGGTGCTCGGTGTCGAGCTCGTCGATGATGCGGGTGGCCTCGGTCAGCACCGCGCCGTGCAGCTGCCACTGGCGCGCGTCGTGCTGGAGCTGCTCCAGCAGCAGCTGGGCGAGCTTGTCGCGGGTGGCCGCAGCCTGCCGCAGCTCGGCGGTGAGCCGCTCCTCGGCGGCGTCCGCGTTGAGGCTGACGCTCGTCGTCACCAGCACCGCGAAACTGACCACCGCGTCGGCGACCTCGGACAGCAGCCGCTCCACGACCTCGCCGGTCCCGTCCGGGAACAGCGGCTGCGGCTCGCGCTCCTTGGCGAGATCGGTGAGGGTCCGGGCGAGCACCCGCAGGACGACCGTGCAGATCTCCAGCGTGTCCAGACCGGTGCGCAGCACCACCCGGTGCAGCAGCCCCTCACGCACGCGTGGATTGAACCGCAGGCTGTCCTCGGCCTGCCGCAGGGCCGCGTCCACCTGGACGATGTCGTGGTCCAGGCGGCGCGCCTCGTGCAGCCGGGCGGCCGCCTGCTCCACCGGGGTACGGCCGGAGGCCTCCTCGCCGATGCGCAGCATCAGCTGGCGCAGCCGGCGGGCCAGCCCCTCGATCGACTCGCCCGCCTCCTCCACCCACACCGGAGGCGGCAGCAGCAGATTGCAGCCGAGCCCGACGAACGCGCCGATCAGCGTCTCCACCACGCGCGCCCACGCCGTGTCCCCGACGGTGGTCACGCCCAGCACCAGCATGGCGCTGATCGCCACTTCGGGGACGTACTCGTCGACCCGCACCAGATGCCCCACCGCCAGCGAGGACACGATCAGCAGCGCGAGACTCCACCAGGTCAGACCCACCAGGAGGCTGAAGGCGATGGCCACGAGCACGCCGGCGACGACGGCGTTCACCCGGCGGATGCCGTTGGTGAGCGTCGCGTACAGGGTGACCTGGACGACGAGCAGCGCGGTCAGCGGCGCGGTGAGGGGCAGCGCCTCGGGGCTCAGGCGCAGCGCGATGACATAGGCGATCGTCGCCGCGGTGGCGGACCGCACTGCCTGGACGACGACGGGTTCCCGGTGGCGCTGTACCAATCGCACGAGCGGTGCCGCTCGCTCACGTACTTCTTCTTGCATCGACAGTCCAGTTCCCCTTCCCTCACGGCCTCGAACGTTTCTTCACCACCTCGCGGCACGCGAGGGGCGACCGGCTGCCTCGATCGGCCGCATTGAGGACCGTCACTGTCCGCAAGTGAGCCTAGATTGATCTCATCAGCCGGGGATGGCAACCGGATACGCACGACGGAGGGGGAAGCTCCATGGCGGACAAGGCAGCCGGGTCGCGGGAAGCGGCCACGGCCGACCGGGCCGACGGGGCGGGCGCGTCGGACATCGAGCTCCTCACCAGGGCGCACGCCTACCTGCGGGAGGTGGTCGCGGCGGTCGGCGACGAGCAGTGGGGAGCTGCGACCCCGTGCGAGGCGTGGACGGTACGCCAGGTGCTCAACCACGCCCGCATCGACCAGCAGGGCTACGGCCTCGCACTCACCGGAGGGCGGCCCGACAGCGACCCCTTCCACCCGGCCGACGCGCTCGACGGCGATCCGGCGGCCGAGCTGGCGAAGGTGCTGGACGCGGTGGCCGG
Source organism: Streptomyces sp. NBC_00080 (assembly GCF_045041255.1). Lineage (NCBI taxonomy): Bacteria > Bacillati > Actinomycetota > Actinomycetes > Kitasatosporales > Streptomycetaceae > Streptomyces > Streptomyces sp. NBC_00080. The sequence continues at coordinate 1,299,705 of NZ_CP108235.1, read as the reverse complement.
GGCGTACGCCGGTCTGCCCGCGGACACCGGGCAGGTGCCGACGCCGCTGGGCCCGCTGCCGCTGCCCCTCGCCATCGGCGCCGCCGCGATGGACGCGGCCGTGCACGCCTGGGACATCGCCGTGGCCACCGGCCAGGACCGCCCCCTGCCGGCCGGGACGGCCGAAGGGATCGGGCCGGCGGCGGAACACCTCGTGGACCACCTGCGCGACTCGTACCAGGTCTTCGCTCCGGCGCGCGAGACCCCGGACGGCCACGACCGGTCGGCGACGCTGCTGGCCTTCCTCGGCCGCGACCCCCGCTGGTCCCCGCGCGCGAACTGACGGGACCGCGTCGGCGGCGGGCGGTCCCGCCGACGCCTCGCCGGCCGGCGAGGGCGGCCACGCCCCTGCCGTCGGAACTCCCCGCGCACGGGCGCGGGCGACCTTCCCCACGGTTGGCCGCGCCCCGGCGCGTGGACAGGCGCCGCAGGTGATGGGTCACGCCGTCCCGGGCGGGACCGGCCTCGCGGGCGGCGGGGCCGTCGTGGCGCCGCCCGCGAGCAGCGCGAGGATCCGCGCCTCGACCGGCGTGCAGCACGGCGCCGTACACATCGCCCACGCGAGCGGCATCGCACCCGGTCGAAGAGCAGCAGCGCGCGGTTGCGTCACACCACGGCGTCCCGCCCGGCCCGCTCACCCATGGACGGGATGCGCCGCCTGCCAGGCCAGCCGCTGGTCCGCGCCCTCACCGAGCGCGGTGAGGAACTCGTCGAGGTCCAGGAACTCCTGCCACACCGGCCGCCCGCCCGCTCGCGACAGCTCGGCCACCACCAGGTCCTCCAGGTCGGCCACCCGCTTGTTCTTCCACACCTTGTCGGCCAGGCTCACCAGCAGATCCTCCACGGTCACGCCCGGCGTCCCCCAGGAGGCGTGCGTCCCGGCGAACCGCGCCGCCCCGGGGCGCACCCCGTGGGCCAGCAGCAGCTCCCGTCCGGCCGCCTCGTGCCGGGCGCCGGGGCCGGACAGCTCGTCGGGGTGCAGCGTCTTGCCTATGTCGTGCGTGGCCGCGCCGAACAGCACCGCCTCCCGGTCCACGGCCAGCGCCGGGCAGTGCCGTCCGACCCATTCGACGAGCCGGCCCGCGACGTCGTGGACGGCCCGCAGATGAGCGACCAGCCGGGGCGGCGAACCGACCTCGTCCAGGAGCGCCGCCACCTCCCCCGGCAGCGGGCGCAGCGCAGGGTCCGAGGTCTCGTCCAGGGCGATGGACCGCACGGTCGGGGTGAAGGTCATCGGCCCAGCCTAATAACCGTCGCAAGGCACCTCGGGCAACTCCGCACGTGCCTTTTCCGCTGCACGAACATGCAGTCCGGCGGCACGGCCCCGGCCACCGGGTGGACCAGGCCGGAGTGCCGTACGTCCGTCCGACGAAGGGCAGTTGTCGCCGTTGCCTGCACGCGGGCGGAGCCGCGCGCCGCCGAGGGCGCCGGAGCGGTCTCGCCGCGCCCGGCCCTCGGCGCGGCTCCGGAGAACGGGGAGACGTTCGTCCAGCACCGCATCGCCGCCGAGTCCGACGCGGTGTGGCCGCTGCCGGCCGCCGGTGCCCGCGCGTACGTGTGCGGCGGCGGTTCACGGATGGCGCCGGGGCGTCCGGGGGCGTTCCGTACGCTGTACCGGGACCGCACGCCCGGCGCCGGTGACACGGCCGCCGGGGCGTGGCTCGACGGGCTGATCGCGGACGGCCGTCAGGTGGAGGACGTCTGCGCGGCCGGGTGACCGGGAGGAAGGAGCGGGCGGGGTGGCGGATTCCTGGGAGCGTGCCCTGAGCGTCCTGGCGACGGCGGGCATCCCGCCCGACCGGCTGGCCCATGTGGGGCCGCTCGGCGGCGGCACGTACAACACCGTCGAGGAGCTCCGTCTGACGGACGGCGGCCACTACGTACTGAAGGTGGCGCCCACGGCACCGGGCCTGAGCCACGAGACCGGACTGCTGTCCGCGGAGGCGGAGTTCTGCCGCGGGGCGGCCCTGGCCGATGTGCCCGCGCCACGGGTGGTGGCCCTCGACGGGCAGTGGCTGCTGATGACGGTGTGCCCGGGCGACCCCTGGAGTGAATCACTCGGTCCCACCGAACGGGCGGATCTGCGCAGGGAGTTGGGGAGCCGGATGGCCCGGCTGCACCGGGTGACCGGGCCGGGCTTCGGCTACCCTTCCGGCGCCTTCGGCCCGCTCGCCCCCGACTGGCGCACGGCGTTCACGGGGATGTTCGACGCCCTCCTCGCCGACGCCCGCAGCTACGGCGCCTGGCTGCCCCGTCCCGCCGACGAGGTGGCCGCCGCCGCGCGGGCCGCGTACGACGCCCTGGACGAGGTGACCGTCGCCCGTCTCGTCCACTTCGACCTGTGGCCGGGCAACATCCTGGTCGACCGGGTCGGCGCGACACCCCGGATCGGGGGCCTCATCGACGGCGAGCGCATGTTCTGGGGCGATCCCCTCGCGGACTTCGTCTCGGCGGCCCTGCTCGGGGACATCCGGAAGGACGAGCCGTTCCTGGAGGGGTATCGCGGGGCCGGAGGGCACGCCGTGTTCGACAGGTCCGAGCGGCTGCGGCTCGCCCTGTACCGCGCCTACCTCTACCTGATCATGCTCATCGAGACGGTCCCGCGGGCGTACGGCACGGATCACGACCACTGGCTGCGCGAGACGGTCGCGCCGGAGCTCCTCGCGGCACTGGACGAGATCGAGTCCGCGGGCGTCTCTTAGCTCACATCGTGAACTAAGGGTTGGAGGAATGTCGCGTGAGGCCGCCCACAGGGGTATGTTGCAGGTCGGGCAGGGGGCGAAGGGGAGCGACATGACGGGGCGGAACGGGCGCACGGTACGCGACCTGAGGCGGGCCAACCGTACGGCTGTGCTGCAACGGCTCTACTTCGACGGGCCCCTCAGCCGCTTCGAACTCGGCCCGACCACCGGCCTGAGCTCCGGCTCGGTGAGCAATGTCGTCGCCGACCTGGTCGCCGACGGACTGGTCGAGGAGGCCGGCAGCGTCGACTCCGACGGCGGCCGCCCGCGCATCCTGCTGCGCGTCGTCCCCGCCAGCGGGCACATGATCGGCGTGGACGTCGGCGAGACCCGGGTGCGGATCGAGCTGTTCGACCTCACCCTCACCGAACTCGCGCGGGTGGAAAGGCCGTTGGAGCAGCGGCGGTACGAGGTCGACGGGATCGTCGGGCACATCCGGGACGGCGTCGCCGAGGTGCTGAGCGCCGCCGGCATCGGTCCGGAGCAACTGCTCGGGGTCGGCATCGGCGTCCCGGGCATCATCGAGCACACCCCGGAGCGGGGCGCCGTCGTGCACGGCCAGACGATCGGCTGGGACGCCGTCCCGCTGGAGGCGCTGCTGCGCGAGGGCGCCCTCCTCCCCGAGAGCGTGCCGTACTTCATCGACAACGGAGCCAAGACCCTCGGCCAGGCCGAGATGTGGTTCGGCGGCGGACGCGGTGCGCACAACGCGGTCGTCGTCCTCTTCGGCTCGGGTGTCGGCGCCTGTCTCGTCACGCCCGAGGTGGAGCACGGCCGGGCCGTCGAGTGGGGGCATCTGACCGTACGGGTGCGGGGCCGCCGCTGCCGGTGCGGCGCCCTCGGCTGTCTGGAGGCGTACGCGGGCGCCGAGGCGCTGCTGGAACGCTGGCGGGAACAGGGGGGCCGGCCGCCGGAGGGCGCGGACGAGGAGAGCGCGCTGACCGCGATGCTCAGCGCCGCCTACCCCCTCGGGAGCGCGGAGGCACCCGACCCCGTGGCGCTCGAGGTGCTGGAGGAGACGGCCGAGTACCTCGGCGCCGGTCTCTCCGACCTGATCAACCTCTTCCAGCCCGAGCGCATCCTCATCGGCGGCTGGGCCGGACTCCAGCTCGGCGCCCGCTTCCTGCCCGCCGTACGCCGCCACGCGACCGCGTACGCGCTGCGTCATCCCGCGCAGAAGGTCACCGTGGAGCTCGGGCGGCTCGGCCCCGACGCGGTCACCGTAGGCGCGGCGATCCTCCCGCTCGCCGACTTCTTCGCCCGGGGCGGCCGACGCCCCGAACCCGCCCCCGCCGGTCCGGCCCCCGCCTGGCGCACGGTCCTGGAGGAACGCGCCCCACGATGAGCTCGTGCCGACCGGGCCTTGCGTCGGCGCCGGCCGTCCCGCGCCGGTTCGTGGCGGCCGGCGGTGGCCGCGCCTCGCGTCGAGGCCGTGTCGCCACCGCCTCGACCGGTGGGCCGGACGTCCGCCCCCGCCTCCGTGCACCCGGCCGCGCCGCCACGTTTCGCTGATCACCGTGGAGGTACTCGCCTCCTCGCCCGGACGATCGCCGCCCGGGAAAGTCGCCCGCGCCCGGCGCGGCGCGACGGTGAAGGGAGGACGTCGTGGCCGCACAGCGCCCCGAAGGCCCCGGCGAGAACGGCACGCCGATACCGCGCGACCCGCCGGACCAGCAGGCCGACGGGGGAGAGGACCCCTGGGACATCGGCGACCCCGAGCCGCCCGCCCCGCCCGGGCAGTCCGACGGGTCCGGGGAGGACGCCTCCGACGTTCCCGACACCGACGAGGCGGGTACCGGCCGGCAGGACGCGCCCCGCGCGGGCAGCGGTCAGACCGACCGGCCCGTGCCCGAAGAGCCGGCCGACTGAGGAGCCGGCAGGGATGTGGAGCCGTGCTCGTCGTCCACGACACCCACGACACCTCCGGGCCCGTCGCGCTGACCGGCCGCCGTGCGGCTGACCCGGTGTCCCGCTACGCGAACGCGTTCACACCGGTCAGCCGCGCCGACAGCTCCCACAGCCGGGCCGCCTGCTCGGGGTCCGTCGCCCAGTCCTTGACGCCGACCCGCTCGCCGTCCGCAGGGGCGGGCTCGGCGATGTCGCAGTCCTCCAGGTAGACGCCGCCCCTATCGGCCAGCTGCGGCGAGGTGGCCGCCCACACCTGGGTGGCCGCGCCCTGCTCCGGGGTCTTGAAGCCCTCGACGTCGAGCACGTTGCCGTCCTCGTCGATCCAGCCGCGGTCCACCATCTCCTGCTTCGGCAGATGCCGCTGGAGCGGTGTGATGATGCCACCGGGGTGGAGGGAGAACGCGCGGACGCCCCGGTCCCGGGCCAGCCGGTCGAGGTGGCCGGCGAACAGCACGTTCGCGGTCTTGGCCTGCCCGTAGGCCTCCCACTTGTCGTAACCGTCGCGCCAGTGGACGTCGTCCCAGCGCATCCCCGAGAAGTGGTGGCCGCGAGAGGACACCGAGACGATCCGGGCGCCGCCGGGCTCGATCGCCGGCCAGAGCCGGTTGACGAGGGCGAAGTGGCCGAGGTGGTTCGTGGCGAACTGGGCCTCCCAGCCGGGGCCCACACGGGTCTCCGGGCAGGCCATGATCCCGGCGCTGTCGATGACGAGGTCGATGGTCCGGCCGGACGCGAGGAACCGGTCGGCGAAGGCGCGCACGCTCTCCAGGTCGCCGAGGTCGAGGGTGTCCGTCTCGACCCCGGCGAGGCCGGCGAGGTTCTCGCGGGCGGTGTCCGGGCGGCGCGCGGGCACGACGACCCGGGCGCCGGCCTTGGCCAGCGCGCGCGTGCTCTCCAGCCCGAGGCCGGAGTATCCGCCGGTGACGACGGCCAGCTGCCCGGTCAGGTCGATGCCCCGCAGGACGTCGTCGGCGGTGCTCGTGGCGCCGAAGCCCGAGCCGATCTTGTGCTGTGCGGTGTCGCTCATGTCCGGAACGCTACGGATTGAAGTGCACTCGAAGTCAAGCGCCCGAGGACGAGCCCTCGACGTCGAGCCTCGACGTCGAACACTCGAACTCGGGCGCTCGGATGCGCGGGCGGCGGAGCCGCGGGGGTCCGGTCCGTGTGGACAGAGGAAAGCCCCGACCGGACGGGGGAATCACGGTCGGGGCGGTCTGCGTGTGGGTGCAGACAGCGGTCGCCTGTCGGCGAAAGGCTCCACAGGGCTTCAGCCGAACGATCGTCCCTGCGGGCAAAAGGTGAGGCCCGGGGACACTGTCCCATCCACACCCACGAATGGTTCAACGGAGAACTTCCTATGGGTGTTCCCGGGTCCGGGGCCACGCGCGGTGATGCGCGTCACCCGCCCCGGGGAGCCCGCGCGGATCACCGTCCCTCAGGCCAGCGGGCTGTCCTTCAGGGATGCCAGGAGCTCAGCGGGATCGGCGTACACCGCCTCCGCGCCCGCCTCCAGCAGGTCGGCGCGGGGGATGCCGCCGCACAGGACGCCCACGCAGCGCACCCCGGCCCGGCGGCCGGCCCGCATGTCCCACACGGTGTCCCCGACGAACACCGCCGTTCCGGCGGGCGCCCCGGCCAGCTCCAGCGCGTGTTGCACGGGTTCCGGAGCCGGCTTGCCCTCCTCGACGTCGTCCGCGCTCGCCGTCGCGGCGATGACCTCGTCGGCGTCGATGGCGCGCCGCAGAGCGGACAGTTCGGCCCCGCTCGCGGAGGTGGCGAGGACGACCGTCCAGCCGTCGTCGTGCAGCCTGCGCAGCAGCGGACCGGCGTCCCGCAGCGCCGGCAGCCGGTCGAAGTACTGTCCGTAGAGGGCCTTGTGGGCGGCACTGATCCCGGCGTCCTCGTCCTGGTCCCGGTCGTCGCCGAGCAGGTGGGCGATGAGATCGTCGGAGCCCAGCCCGACCGCCCGGTGCACCGCGTGCATCGGGACCCGGTGGCCCGCCTGCCGGAAGGCCTCCCACCAGGTGGTGACGTGCAGGTGGTTGGTGTCGACCAGGGTGCCGTCGACGTCGAACACGGCGGCGCGTGTCATCACGGGTCCTTTCTCTCGAGCCCCCCGGGTACCACCTCAGGCACCCGTCACGCCCGCCGGTACCCGCCCCTCCCGCGTCCAGGCCAGCAGGTCCTCCAGCGGCCAGGCGTTCACGATGCGCTCTTCCGGCACCTCGCACTCCTCGGCCCGCGCACAGCCCAGGATCTGCCAGTCCAGCTGGCCGGGCGCGTGCGCGTCGGTGTCGACCGAGAACAGCACGCCCGCCCCCACGGCCCGGCGCAGCAGCCGGCGTGGCGGGTCGAGCCGCTCGGGCCGGCTGTTGATCTCGACGGCCGTACCGGACTCCGCGCACGCGGCGAACACCGCGTGCGCGTCGAACTCCGACTCCGGCCGTCCCCGCCCGGTCACCAGCCGCCCGGTGCAGTGGCCGAGGATGTCGGCGTGCGGGTCGCGCACGGCGTTCACCATGCGACGCGTCATCGCGCGGGACTCCATGCGCAGCTTGGAGTGCACGGACACGACCACGACGTCGAGCCGCTCCAGCAGCTCCGGCTCCTGGTCCAGCGACCCGTCGTCGAGGATGTCGCACTCGATACCGGTCAGCAGCCGGAACGGCGCCCAGGTGGCGTTGAGCTCCTCGACCACCTCCAACTGCCGGCGCAGCCGCTCGGGCGAGAGCCCGCGGGCCACCGTCAGCCGGGGTGAGTGGTCGGTCAGCACGGCCCACTCGTGGCCGAGCGCGGCCGCGGCCCGGCCCATCTCGTCGACGGGGCTGCCGCCGTCCGACCAGTCGGAGTGCAGATGGCAGTCCCCGCGCAGCAGCTCCCGCAGTCGTTCGCCGGCGCCGTCCGTGAGCGGCTTGCCCGCCTCGTCCTCCAGCGCGCGCAGATAGGACGGCGTCTCCCCGGCGAGCGCCTCGCGTGCCACCTGGGCGGTCTTCGGACCCACGCCCTTCAGCGACTCCAGGGTCCCGGCCCCGGCCCGCTCGCGGACCTCCTCCGCAGGGAGCCGCGACAGGACCCGGGCCGCCGTGCGGAAGGCCTTCACGCGATAGGTCGGCGCCAGGGACCGTTCCAGCAGGAAGGCGATCCGGTCCAGAGCTTCGACGGGATCCATCGCCACCTCCTGGCTCCAGAGTTCCCCACCCGCGCGCCGCGCGCACCAGGAAATCGGATGATTCGCATGACCTGGTTCCGTTTTATCCTCTATGTCATGACCGAAATCGCGAGCCTCCGTATCTCCCAGCCGCGGATCATGGTGCTCGGGGTCCAGCCGGGCCTGTCGCCGTTCCGCATCGTGGAAATCGACTCCGAGGTGGTCGGCGAGGCGAGGGACGTGACCGACGTCCTCGAGATCGCCGCCGCCTACGGAATCACGGTTCACGACCTCGACGACCCCGACGTCGTGCGATGGGTGGGCGGGGACCGGTACACCTGGACGCCGCGCTGACGGCGGTCAGGCCCCCTCTCGGGCGCCCCGACGCAGGTGCCGTTCCCGTGCGTGCACGGCACGGCTCATCCGGCGGCCCACGAGCAGGTAACCGATCAGGGCGCCCGTGGTGTTGAGGATGACGTCGTCGATGTCGAAGGCGCGGCCGTTCACCACCGCGCCCTGGGCGAACTCCACCATCAGCATGACGGTCGCGGTCAGCAGCAGCACCCGCAGCAGCCCGCGTGCCCGAGGCGCGACCACCGGCACCAGGACGCCGAAGGGCACGCCGAGCAGTATGTTCCCGCCGATCTGCTTCACCGCGTCGCGGAGCTCGGGCTGGTCGAGGTAGGCACGCAGGGAGTCGCCCGGACGCAGGTTGGAGTGCACCAGTGCGGCGGAGGCGGGTGACGGCTCCAGGGTCAGCCGGGCGAGCACGACGGCGAACGCCACCATGAACGCGAAGGCGAACAGCATCGCCAGCAGCCGGAGCGGGAGCGGCAACGGCCGACGCTCGGCGCGTGCCGCCTTCTTCGACGAGCCCGCCTTCGAACCGGGCTTCGAGCCTGACTTCGAGCTGGGCTTGGGGCCGGCCTTCGGAACCGACTTCGAGCCGGATTTCGAGCGCGTCCAGAAGGGGAAACCGCGCTTCGGAGCCGACTTCCCGGCCCCGTTCTTCGGCGGGGCGGGCTCCTCCGTCCTGGTGGCGCGTGGGCGGAACACGGCAAGCGGACGTAGAGCTGCACGGGCCATTCGGTCCTCCAGTTGGCAACTTCCCTGCGTGATATGGCGATTACCCGCGAACGGCCGAGGGATGCGGTTCCGCCTCGCCGTGGTCGGCGTCGACTTCGGGGTGGCCGGCTCGCTCAGCGTCCACGCGATGCCCATGAGCATCGGCCGCTGTACGCGCGCCCGAGACCGGGGCCGGGCATCACGCCCGGCCCCGGTCCCGCCCACGTCGTGGCGAACGCCGTGAACGAGACCGGTTCGGGAGGCGCCCTCCCCTCCGTCACACTGGACCTGGACCGGTGCCCCGCTGGGCCGCGCGCCGGCTCTGCCGGGCGTGGTCGGCGGCTGACGCGCCGGGACGGGCACCGCGGGTGGCCGGTCAGGCGTGGTACGTCACCTTCACCTCCGTGAAGCCGAGGGAGCGCAGCAGCCCCTGGAGCATGTCGGTGGTGTTGGTCTCGGCGCGCGCGATCAGCTCGCTCTCCTTCGCCGCCTCGCCGATGTGCTTGACGGCCAGCTTCTGCACGGCCTGCTCACCGCTCGGGTTGTCCGAGAAGAGGTCACCGAGACGGTCGAACAGCCCGCGCTGCTTGGAGACCGCGTAGGAGCGGTCGGGGTCGAGCGCCGGTGTGCCGAGCAGGGCGTGGGGCAGCCGGAGCGTGGCCGAGGTGCGGTCGTCGTCGACCGTCACGTCCTTGTCGCCGACCTTGCCGAGGTCGACGTAGGCGTCCACGGTGCCCGCCCCGACGTACAGGGTGCGGGTGCCGCGGATCGCGTCGGGGAGATATTTGGCGTCCTTCTCCAGGTCGACGACGACCTGGAAGTTCCCGGAGGCGGCGTCGTAGCGGCTCATGTCCTGGATGGATTCCAGCAGGGCGGGGCCCGAGCGGTCGTGGGTCTCGGTGCCGAAGAAGTCGCGCAGTCCCGGCAGCAGGCTCAGCCGGATCCCGGCGAACATCACGACGAGTACGACCACGACGGCGGTGAGCACCTTGGCCCAGCCGGGCATGCGCCGGGGGAGGCGTGTGGTGGGCTTCTCGGGCTTGGTGTCAGTCGTCATGCGACGGCCCTCCTTCCTCCTGTCCGGATGCCCGTCAAATCCCCTGTCAGACCGCGCTGTTGACAACCTGTGACAGTGAGGGCACGGATGGCCTGCCCCTCAGGTGAGCGTGCCGGTGCGTGCCCGTACGTGCCGCGAGGTCACCCCGGGACGCCGGGGGAGGGCCCCGCCCCGTCGGCCCGGCCCCCGGGCCGACGACGTGCGCCGCCGCGACCGGCGCGGTTCCGGCGGTTCCACCCGGTTGGCCGCGCGGAGCGGTGCGGGGCTCCGCGGCAGGCGACGACCCGTTTCCCCGGGGGCCGAGGGGCCGCGAGTGACGTCGAGTGACCGGACGGGACTCCCACGCACTCCTGAGGGTGGGCAAAACGGACCCGGTCCGTAGCATGAGAGCTCCCGCCCCAGCCGGACATGATCAGCGAGGAGCCGATCGTGCGAGACATCTCCGTGTTCAGCGGCAGTGCCCACCCCGAGCTGGCCGCCGAGGTCTGTGCCCACCTCGGCGTGCCCCTGAGCCCCACCCGACTCAGCAGGTTCGCCAACGACTGCCTGGAGGTCCAGCTCCAGGCGAACTGCCGGGAACGGGACGTCTTCCTGGTCCAGCCCCTGGTCCGGCCCGTGCAGGAGCACCTCGTCGAGCTGCTGCTGATGTGCGACGCGGCCCGTGGGGCGTCGGCGGGCCGGATCACCGTCGTCATGCCGCACTACTCCTACGCCCGCTCCGACAAGAAGGACGCGCCCCGCATCTCCCTGGGGGGACGCCTGGTCGCGGACCTGATGGCGGCGGCGGGCGTCCACCGGGTCCTCACCATGACCCTGCACTCGCCCCAGGTGCACGGCTTCTTCTCGATGCCCGTGGACCACCTGCACGCCCACCGGGAGCTGGCGGCCCACTTCCGTCGCTACGACCTCACCCGCACCACCGTGGTCTCGCCCGACCTCGGCAACGCCAAGGAGGCCGCCGCCTTCGCGCGGATGATCGGCGCCCAGGTGGCGGCCGGCGCCAAACAGCGGTACGCCGACGACCGGGTCAGTATCAGCGCCGTGATCGGCGAGGTGGCCGGGCGGGACGTGATCGTCCTCGACGACGAGATCGCCAAGGGCAGCACGGTCCTGGAACTGCTGGACCGGCTGAGGGAGTTGGAACCGAGGTCGATACGGGTGGCGTGCACGCACGGCCTGTTCGCGGCCGGTGCCCTCAAGCGGCTCAGCGAGCAGAGCGACGTGCTGGAGATCGTGTGCACCAACACCGTGCCGGTGCCCGCCGAGGAGCACACCGAGAAGCTGCGGATCCTGTCCATCGCGCCCGCCCTCGCGGAGGCGGTGCGCCGTATTCACAACGGTGAGTCCGTCAGCGCCCTGTTCGACGCGGCGCGCCAGTAGCCCGGGGCCGGGATCGGGGGGATTGCAGGAGCGGGAGGAGCGCTTCGAGCGCCGTCATAACGTGCCGGAGGTGGCCTCGGGCTGTTCCAGGGCCGCGTCCAGCGTCGTGGCGGGCGGCAGCAGCCGGTACAGCCCCGTGGCCCGCAGGATCCGCAGGGTGAGCCGATGGGTGCAGACGAGGTGCAGATGCCCGCCGTGGTCGAGGACGCGGCGGCGGGCCCGGTACAGCAGGCGCAGCCCGGAGCAGTCGAAGAACTCGATCCGGCTCAGGTCGATCACGATCCGGGGCGCCGGGCCGCCGGTCGCGTCGTCGAGATGCGGGGTGATCTCGGTCGCCGCGACGATGTCGATCTCGCCGCGGAACTCCAGCACCGTGTACCCCCGGTCCTCGCGGACGCGCAGATGCGGGGTGTCCGCTGCGGGTTTCTCCAGCACGACGACATCGCCTCCAACCCGCTCCACCGGTCGGGAGCCTCCAACGGCCGGGGAGCAGACAGCAGTTCCCCGCCCCAGCAAGTTACCCCCGATCGAGTGAATTCCAGCATGTTCGATTGACATATGTCTTCGAAATGCAACCGACTCTGTCGGAGTTTTTTCGCGCCGTGAGCGAAGGGGTGCGCCGAGCGCTACGACAGGGCGTGCCAGGCCTTGGAGAGCGCTGTGCGCAACTGCTCCGTCTGGTGTGCGGTGAGCTCCCGCACCATGCGCTCCTCCAGCTCCCGCACCGGCCCGGCGTGCCGGTCGAGCAGCTCGCGCCCCTGCGTGGTGAGCAGGATCAGCAGCTCGCGCCGGTTGCGCGGATTGCGTTCGCGGCGGATGAGGCCGCGCGTCTCCAGGGAGCGCACCAGATCGGCGATGGACTGGGCGGTCACGAAGGAGTCCCGGGCCAGCTGGGCGGCGGACAGGCCGTCGTGCCGTTCCAGCACGGTGAGCGCCGTGTACTGCAGGGCCGTGATCCCCGACGGCTTGACCAGCTCGTCCAGGTGGGATCGCACGACCAGCTCCACCTGCTTCACCATGTAGAGCAGGGACGGGGGTGTCCGGTGGGGCTGAGGTGCGGACGCTGCCTTGGTTGTCTGGGTGCCGGCCATGGTGCCGAGCGTAGACCATTGACAGGAAACCTGTCTGTAATGAGACTGCGGACCAACAGGAATCCTGTTTGTTGAAATCTTGGCGACGATGCTGAGGAGTGGTGATGACCACCTTCGAGATCGACCCCGGTCGACTGTTCATCGGGGGACAGTGGCGCGAGGCCGCGGACGGAGCGCGGACCGAGGTGGTCGACCCGTCCCGGGGCACGGTCGTCACCACCGTCGCGGAGGCGGGCGCCGTCGATGTCGACGCCGCCGTAAAGGCCGCGCGGGCGGCCTTCGACGCCGGGCAGTGGTCCGGCCTGAGTGGCCGGGAGCGCGGCCGCGTCCTGCTCCGGGTGGCGGAGCTGATCCGCGCGGAGGCCGGCGAGATCGCCCGGCTGGAGAGCCTGGACGTCGGCAAGCCGATCACCCTGGCGCACGCGGTCGACGTCACGAACGCGGCCAACGACTACGAGTACTTCGCCTCCCTCGCCTTCTCCCTGGACGGCGCGACCCGCGACACCCCGATGAACGCCCTCGCCTACACCAGGCGCGGCCCGCTCGGTGTGGTCGCCGCGATCACCCCGTTCAACTTCCCGTTGATCCTGGCCGGTTCGAAGATCGCCCCGGCGCTGGCCGCCGGCAACACGGTCGTTCACAAGCCCGCCGACGAGACCCCGCTCAGCGCCCTGTACATGGCGGGACTGTTCCAGCGGGCCGGCGTCCCGGACGGGGTCGTCAACGTCGTCACCGGTGCCGGTCCGGTCGCCGGTGAGGCGCTGCTGCGGCATCCCGGCGTGGACAAGATCGCCTTCACCGGCTCCACCGCGATCGGCCGGCACGCCGCGAGCGTCGCCGGCGAGAACCTCAAGCCCGTCACCATGGAACTCGGCGGCAACGCCGCGCACATCGTCTTCGAGGACGCCGACCTGGAGAAGGCCGTCGGCGCCGTCATCAAGGGCTTCGTCTTCAACACCGGGCAGTTCTGCATGGGCGGCCCGCGGCTGCTGGTGGCCCGCCCCGTCTACCGCACCCTGCTGAACATCCTCGCCGAGGCGGTGCCCGGAGTGCCGGTCGGCGACCCGCGGAAGGTGGAGACCGTCGTCGGCCCGATGGCCGGGGAGAAGCACCTGCGCAAGGTCGAGGAGTACGTCGAACTGGCCCGCAAGGAGGGTGCCCGCATCGTCTGCGGCGGCGAGCGGCTCGACCTCGACGGCGGCTACTACTACAAGCCCACCGTGATCGCCGACCTCGCGAACGACTCCCGTGTCGTCCAGGAGGAGATCTTCGGCCCGGTCCTCACCGTCCAGCCCTTCGACGACGAGGACGAGGCCGTCGCACTGGCCAACTCCACGCCGTACGGCCTGGCTTCGGGCGTCCAGACCGGCAGCCTGGCCCGCGCGCACCGCGTCGCCGACCGCCTCCAGGCCGGCATCGTCTGGGTGAACGACTGGGCGATGCTCGACCCGGCCGTCCCCTTCGGCGGCGTCAAGGACTCCGGGTTCGGCCGGGAGTACGGCCCCGAGGCGCTCAGCGCCTACACCAAGGTCAAGTCCGTCGTCGTCTCGCTCGACTGAACGCGCCGCGAAACAGAGGGAGTTCAACCGATGTCCATCACCACACGCGCCGCCGTCGTCGAGTCCGGCGGAGCCCCCTTCACCCTGTCCGAGGTCGTCCTCGACGACCCCGCCCCGCACGAGGCGGTCGTCCGTCTGGTGGCGGCCGGACTCTGTCACACCGACCTCGGCGTGGCGAGCGGCGGTCTGCCCTTCCCGCTGCCCGGAGTCCTCGGCCACGAGGGTGCGGGCGTCGTGGAGTCGGTCGGCTCGGCCGTCACCGGGGTGGCGCCCGGCGACCATGTCGTGCTGTCCTTCACCTCCTGCGGCGACTGCCGCAACTGCCACGGTGGCCATCCCGCCTACTGCGCCACCTGGCTGCCGCTGAACCTCATCGGCGGCCGCCGAGCCGACGGCACCAGCACCATCAGCCGGGACGGCGAGCCCCTCGGCGGCCACTTCTTCGGCCAGTCCTCCTTCGCCGAGCGGGCCCTGGTCGACGAGCGCAGCCTCGTCAAGGTCGACCCCGGGGTACCCCTGGCGTCGATCGCCCCGCTGGGCTGCGGGGTCCAGACCGGCGTCGGCGCCGTCTGGAACGTTCTGAAGCCGGCGACCGGCAGCACGATCGTCGTCCTCGGCGCGGGCGCCGTCGGCCTGTCGGCGGTCATGGCGGCCGCCCTCACCCCGGCCACCACGATCATCGCGGTCGACCGGGTCGCCGAACGCCTCCAACTGGCCAAGGAGCTGGGCGCCACGCACACCGTCGACGCGAGCGCGGTCACGCCGGTCGAGGCGGTCACCGAGATCACCGGCGGGCGGGGCGCCGACGGCATCGTGGAGACCACGGGCAGCACGGCCGTGCTGCGCCAGGGCGTCGACACGCTCGCCGCCCGCGGCACCCTCGTCGTCGTGGGCGCACCGCCCTTCGGCAGCGAGGTCGCCCTCGACGTCAACGGGCTGCTGGGCGGCAAGCGGGTCGTCGGGCTCACCCTCGGCGACAGTGAGACGCAGTCCTTCATCCCGGCCCTGGTCGAGCTGGTCAAGGAAGGGCGGCTCCCGCTGGACCGCCTGATCGGCACCTATCCGTTCGCGGACATCGACCAGGCGGTGCGGGACATGACCGCGGGCAGGACCATCAAGCCCGTGCTGCTGTTCTGACGGCTCGTCAGTCGACCGTCAGGACCAGCTTGCCGGTGGTCCGGCCGGTGTCGCCGAGTGTGTGTGCCTCGGCGGCATCGGCCAGCGCGAACGTCCCCGCGATCGTGGCGCGCAGCTTCCCCGCCTCGACCAGTTCGGCGATCGTCCGCATCCCGGCCCGGTCGGCGTCCACGAGCATCCGCACCGCCCGGACGCCGAGCCGCTCCGCCTCCTCGTAGAACTCGTTCGACCCCACCGGCAGGATCGACACCACGGTCCCGCCCGGCCGCAGCACGCGCAGGGACCGCACGGAGGTGTCCCCGCCCAGCGTGTCCAGGACCACGTCGACGTCCTTGACGGCTTCGGTGACGTCGTTCTCCCGGTAGTCGATCACCTCGTCGACGCCGAGCTCCCGCAGGAAGTCGTGCTTGCCCGCGCTGGCCGTACCGATCACATACGCGCCGCGCGCCTTGGCGATCTGCACGGCGACATGGCCCACACCGCCCGCGGCCGCGTGGATCAGGACCCGCTGTCCGGCCTCGAGGCCGGCGTTCTCGACCAGCGCCTGCCAGGCGGTCAGCGAGACCAGCGGCAGCGCGGCCGCCTGGACGTGGTCGATCCCGGCCGGCTTGTGCCAGAGGGCGCGGACCGGGGCGATGGCGTACTCGGCGTGCGAGCCGTGGCCGTAGGGGTACGGCAGCATGCCGAAGACCTCGTCGCCGGGGGCGAAGGCCGCCACGCCGATGCCGACCGCCTCCACGGTCCCGGAGAGGTCCCAGCCCAGGACGAAGGGCGGCTCGCCCAGGAACCCGCCCGTCGCGCGGTGCTTCCAGTCGGTCGGGTTGACGCCGGCGGCGCGCACCCGGACCAGTACCTCGTTCGGACGCGGCGCGGGCCGCTCCACTTCCCTCTCCGTCAGGACCTCGGGACCGCCGAGGACGTGCTGGTCGATGACGCGCATGGTGTTCACAGTGCTCATGGTGGACCAGCCTGCCGGGCCGCGCCCGACCGGGAAATGGCAAGATTGTCAAGCTTCGATAGGATCGTGCCATGCAGGCACAGCAACGCAAGCACCGGGTGGTCGTCCTCGCCCTCGACGGCGTCTACCCCTTCGAACTCGGCATCCCCAGCCGGATCCTCGGCGCGGCCGACGGCCACTACGAGATCCTGACCTGCTCGGTCGACGGTGGTCCTGTCCAGACCAACGCCGATTTCACGGTCGGCGTGCAGCACGGCCCCGAGGCGCTGGCCACGGCCGACACGGTCGTCGTCGCCCCGGTGGCGTCCGACCGGGTCAGCGCCGAACTGCCGGACGGCGTCGCCGAGGCGCTCGCCCGGATCCGTCCCGAGGCGCGCATCGTCTCCATCTGCACCGCCGCCTTCGTCCTCGCCGCCGCCGGCCTCCTGGACGGCCGCCGGGCCACCACCCACTGGCAGGTCGCCGAGGCGTTCGGCCGGATGTACCCGCAGGTCGACCTCGACCCGGACGTCCTCTTCGTCGACGACGACCGCGTGCTGACCTCGGCGGGCGCCGCCTCCGGGGTCGACGTCTGTCTGCACCTCGTCCGCAAGGACCACGGCAGCGAACTCGCCAACAAGGTGGCCCGCCGCTGCGTGGTCCCGCCGTTCCGCGACGGCGGCCAGGCGCAGTACATCGAACAGCCCGTTCCCGAGACCGGCGCAGCGAGCACGGCGGCCACCCGCGCCTGGGCCATGGGGCGCCTGGACCAGCCCCTCGCCCTCGCCGACCTCGCCGCCCACGCCCGGATGAGCCCGCGCACCTTCGCCCGTCGTTTCCACGACGAGGTGGGCATCAGCCCCGGCCGCTGGCTGATCCAGCAGCGCGTGGTGCACGCCCGGCACCTGCTGGAGGCCAGTGACCTCTCCGTCGACCAGATCGCCGGCCGGGTCGGCTTCGCCACCGGCGCCTCACTGCGCCAGCACCTGCACGCGGCCATCGGCGTCTCCCCCCAGGCGTACCGCAGGACGTTCCAGACGGCCCGCTGAACGTTCCGGATCGCTGCCGCGTCACAGGAGCGGGCGCGAACGGGCGGCCGAGGGACGAGACGGGGGGGGCGGGTATGCGCACACGGTTCGTGGCGTCAGGGCTGCTGGTGGTACTGGCGGCCGTGGGATGCGGTGCGGGCGACGAGACGGACGTGGTCGTCGAGGGGACGCCGCCGGCGACGCCGTACGCCGGTCCGCTGGACATCGCCACGAAGGAGCTGGACGAGAGTACGCCGGAGGCCTTGCGCACCGCGTCCGGCGCCGCGGGCCGGGCGCTGGAGTGCGACGGGGAGATCTCCTCGGGCGGCGGGCCGGACGGCTGGAGCGAGGACGACGGCGGTGACACGCCGCAGGAGGGGCTGCGGCTCTACTTCGACATGTTCGAGCCGACGGGTCCGCACTCCGGCTTCCGGGTGGAGCGCGAGGAGGCGGACCGGGTGCTGTTCTCCTACGACGTGACCGGGCGGACGAAGGTCGCGGTGGTCGTCGCCCGGGACCAGAAGGAGAGGCCGGGCTGGGGTCCGGAGACCAACGCCTCCTGCGATCCGGCCGAACTTCCCGCGAGCGTCACCGACTCCGGCGACGAGGAGATCTGGACCGACCGGCACGGTGGGCGGGTCGCGACCACGACCCTGAGCAGCTACCCCGGTGCCGAGCACTGCGACTGGCAGACGGCGCACTTCCTGGGGATGGGCCGGGGAGAGGACCACCGGCAGTACGTCCGCGACCCCGACGGCGTGATCGAGGTGGACCTGCTGACCTCGCCGTACGACGGCGACGCCGCCCTGCCGGCCGACGCCCACGACACCGGGTACCGCTACGGCGACTGGCGGTTGTGGCTGACGGACGACGCCTCGACGGCGTACGTCCGCACCTCCGACGGCGTCGAGGCCTGGCCCCTGGCGAAGGACGCGGTGGCGTGCCGCTGACCGTCGGTCAGCGGCTGGCGTGCAGCGCGACCAGCAACTGCCACACCTGGTCGGCGATCTCACCGGGCGTGCCCTCGAGGTCGCCGTGCAGCCAGTCCGCCAGCACCCCCGCGAAGGTCGCGGCGACGGCCGAGGCGACCAGGGGTGCGTCGGCCGCACCCGCCCGCTCTCGTTCCCGCAGGCTGTAGGCCCGCAGGTCCCGGTGCAGCACGCGGCCGAGCGGGCCGCCGCCCCCCGGCGCGAGCAGGGTGCGGTACAGCGCGGCGTGCGGCGTCAGGGAGCCGAAGAACTCCGGCAGCGCGGCCGGCGCCCGTACCGGGTCGGGTCGGCCCTGCCAGGCGTGCAGCGCCTCCACGGCCTCGCGTACGACGTCCGCGCAGGCGTCGACCGCGAGCGCCTCCAGGTCGGGATAGTGCACGTAGAAGGTGGCCCGGCCGACCCCCGCCCGCCGCACCAGCGCGGCGACGCCGACCTCCTCCAGCGGCCGCTCGGCGCATTCCGCCAGCAACGCGGAACGCAGCCGCGCCCGGGTGCGGGCCGCGCGCGGGTCCTCGGGCTCGCCGCGGGTCACTGCGCGATCAGGACGGCGGCCAGGGCGAGCGCACCGGGCAGGGCCTGGGCGACCAGGATCCGGCGGTTCGCCGTGGCCGCGCCGTACACGCCGGCCACGATCACACAGGACAGGAAGAACACCTGCGCCCGGAAGCCGGTCGGGTCGGCCGCGATCAGCCCCCACACCAGGCCCGCCGCGAGGAAACCGTTGTAGAGCCCCTGGTTGGCGGCCATCGGGGCGGTCCGCTTCGCCATCTCGGCGTCCAGGCCGTGGAACGACATCCCCGGCTTCCTCTGCCACAGGAACATCTCCATCACCAGGATGTAGAGATGCAGTGCGGCCACCAGAACGACCAGAACGTTCGCCAGGATCTCCATGGTCTCCCTCAGTTTCTTGGACAGGTGTCCACTATAACGGGACACCTGTCCAGGAAGTCCGGTCGTCGGTGGGAATCGCGACCTCCCGGCGTGGGGCTCTTGATGCGAAACGGGCGGCGGCGGCCAGACTGAAAGCATGACGCCAGCACCCGCACGCCCCGCGAAGCAGCGCAAGCTCGACACCCTCCACCGGCTGGAACACGACGTCGACGCGTGGGTCGCCACGGCCGCCGAAGGCGGCTCGGCCCCCTACCTGGTCCCCCTCTCCTTCGTCTGGGACGGCGCGACCCTGCTCTTCGCCACGCCCGCCACCAGCCCCACCGGCCGCAACCTGCTGGCCACCGGTGTCGCGCGCATCGCCGTCGGCCCGACCCAGGACGTCGTGATGATCGAGGGCACCGCCGTGGCCGTGCCGCCGCTCGAACTGCCGGAGGAGGACGCCGAGATCTTCGCGGGCAAGACCGGCTTCGACCCGCGCGAACTGGCCGCGCCCTACCTGTACTTCCGGGTCCTCCCCGGCCGGATCCAGGCCTGGCGGGCGGCCAACGAGATCCAGGGGCGGGAGCTGATGCGGGACGGGACCTGGCTGGTGGCCGACTGAAACCGGGGTATCCGCAAGGTCCGGGGGGCGGGATTCGCCCGCCCCGGGCCGGATCTCGCGGAGGAGACGACGACATGGCATTGGTGAAAGCGGGCGTTGTGGTGCTCGACTGTGCCGAGCCCGAGAAGCTCGCCGAGTTCTACAAGGGGCTGCTGGACGCCGAGGAGATCGTCGCGTCCGCCAACCGCGTGGAGATCAGGGGCGCCGACGGGACCCGGCTGGCCTTCCGGCGCGACGTCAACGCGACCCCGCCGAGCTGGCCCCGCCCCGAGAACTCCTTTCAGGCCCACCTGGACTTCCTCGTCGACGACCTCGACGAGGTGGAACGCAGGGTCGTGGGCCTGGGGGGCCGCCCCCTGGAGACCAAGGGTGCCCCCGGCCCGCACGAGGAGCGCGGCTACTCCGACCCGTCCGGCCACTCCTTCACCATCCGCCTCGCGCCCCCCACGGCACCGAAGCAGGGCTGAAGCCGGGTACGGGAGCGGCCCGGCCCTCATCCGGACGATGCCGGAGAGGGCCGGGCCGCGGTAGGGCCCCTCAGTCCCGGCCGCCCTTGTCCTGGGCCGGCCACACGCCCGTGGACCGTTCGATCGCCTTGGCGCCGGTGCGGTCGGCGGCGCTGCGGACCGCCGCGAAGATCGCGCCCTGGACCGCCGCGGCCAGCAGGATCTCGCCCCAGCCGCGGTCCCGGTCGAGAGCGTCCGGTGCGTCGTCCTCGTGTCGAATCGCCTTCCACGCCTTGCGGAACGCGGCTCCCGCCAGGGCGCCGCTCGCCCAGCCGAGCACGAAACCGACGGGCTTGTAGACAAGGGGGAGTTTCCTCTTCTTGGCCACGTGTGTCTCACTCCTTCTTCCGGTGTTGCGTGGATAGGGGTCTCAGGGTCGTCCCCGCGCCGGGACCTCCTCGTCGACGCGGACCGGATCGGGCGGCGTCCCGGTGCCGAACGGACGGCCGCCGAGTTCCTCGCGGTGATGGGAGGCGTGCCAGTCGGCCAGATCCGGGCCCAGGGGGACGATCCGGGTCGGGTTGATGCCGGTGTGCACCCGGTAGTAGTGCCGCTTGATGTGATCGAAGTCGACGGTGTCGCCGAAGCCGGGCGTCTGGAAGAGATCCCGGACGTACGCCCACAGGACCGGATTCTCCGTCAGTTTCCAGCGGTTGCACTTGAAGTGGCCGTGATAGACGGCGTCGAAACGCACCAGTGTGGTGAACAGCCGGATGTCCGCCTCGGTGATCGTGTCCCCCACCAGGTAGCGCTGCCGGGCCAGCCGGGACGCCAGCAGCTCCAGCCGCCGGAACACTCCCGCGCACGCCTGCTCGTACTCGTCCTGCTCACTGGCGAAACCCGCCCGGTACACCCCGTTGTTGACGTCCTCGTACACGTCGGCCATGACCGTGTCGATCTCGTCGCGCAGCCCGTCGGGGTAGAGGTCGGGGGCACCCGGACGGTGCAGCGCCGTCCACTCGGTGGCGAGGTCCAGGGTGAGCTGCTGGTAGTCGTTCGTCACCAGTTCACCGCTGGGCACGTCCACGATCGCCGGCACGCTGACGCCGCCGCCGTGGTCGCGCTCCCGGCGGTCGTAGGCCTCGCTGAGATAACGGATGCCGAGGACGGGGTCGCGGCCGTCCGGGTCGAGGGTGAAGCGCCAGCTGCGGTCGTCCTGGATGGGGTCGGCGATCGCCATGGGCAGGGCGTCCTCCAGGCCGAGGAGGCGCCGGGAGATCACCGCCCGGCTCGCCCACGGGCAGGCACGGCTGACCACCAGACGGTAACGGCCCGCCGTCACGGGCCAGCCGTCCCGGCCGTCCGCGGTGATCCGGTCGGTGAAGTGACTCTTGGACCGCCGGAACGCCTTGTGGCCGTACGCGCTGTTGCCGTCGCCCCCGCCGCTCATGGTTCCTCCCGCTGGCTTTCCGTGCTCTCGTGCATGTCCTGTGCCCGTGCATGTCCTGCTGAACGCGTTCCCCGATTTCCGCCGACGGCACGGTATGAGCCCCACCTGCCTGGGCAGTCGGCGAAGGTGACAGGGACATCTTCAGAGCGCCGGACCGCACGGACCGCCGAACGGACCGCCGAAACGACCGCCGAAACGACCGCCGAAACGAACGCCGAAACGAACGCCGGAAGGGCGGCAGAGGAGAAGGCGCGAGGGAGAGGAGACCGCGCCAGGTCGTCGAACGCCGACCGCAGGACCCGCGTCACCGTCCTCGTCGCGCTCGTCGCCAATCTGGTGATCGCCGTGGCCAAGGCCGTGGGCGGTCTGTTCGCGGGCTCGCCCGCGCTGCTGTCGGAGGCCGCGCACTCCGTGGCCGACAGTCTGAACGAGGTCTTCCTCCTCGCCGCACTGCGCCGCAGCCGACGCCCGGCCGACGCACGGCACCCCTTCGGCTACGGCAAGGAACGCTTCTTCTGGTCGCTGCTGGCCGCCGTGGGGATCTTCGTCATGGGCGGCTGCTTCTCCTTCTTCCAGGGCGTCGAGGCCCTGCGGTCCGGCGTCGACGAAGAGCTCAGCGGCTATGTGGCCGGCTTGGTCGTGCTCGGCGTCGCCTTCCTCGCCGAGGGCGCCTCACTGCTGCGGGCCCTGCACCAGGTGCGCAAGCAGGGCGGCGGACTCGCGGGCCTGCGCGACCCGGCCCTGCGCACGGTCGTCGCCGAGGACGGCACCGCCGTGCTCGGCGTCACCCTGGCCGCGATCGGCATGGTCCTGCACATGGTGACCGGGCAGGTCGTGTGGGAGGCCTCCGCCTCGCTCGCGATCGGCGCGCTGCTCGTCTACGTCGCCTACCGGCTGGGGCGGGAGGCCCGCGACCAGCTCATCGGCGAGGCCGCCGACCCGGAGACCGGGGCGCGGATCCGCGCGCTGCTCGACGCCCAGCCCGAGATCGACAGCGTGGAAGCGCTGTTCACGATGAAGATGGGCCTCGACGCGGCGCTGGTGGCGGCCCGCGTCGACCTCATGCCGGGCCTGGACAGCGAGCGGGTCGAGGAGGTCGCCGTGCGCATCAAGCGTTCGATCGCGGCGACGGTGCCCGAGGCGGACCAGATCTTCCTCGATGTGACCGACCGCGGCGCGCGCGAGGCAGGGGAAAGCCCCGCCGCGACGGGGGAACGCGGCGGGGCCTGACAGTCGGGTGCCCGGTGGGAGCACCGTCATGCGTTTTCCGAGACAGATTTTTTCTACGACCTCGTCGAGGAGTCCTCGAGAGTCGCTCGAAGGGCGCCCGGAGGGACACCTTCCGCGCCCGGACGGAGGCCGGCTCAGCTGCCGGCGGCGGGCTCCACGACGAACACCGGGATCTCCCGCTCGGTCTTCTTCTGGTAGTCCGCGTACGCCGGAAACGCGGCGACGGCGCGTTCCCACCACTCGGCCTTCTCCGTACCGGTGACCTCACGGGCCGTCATGTCCTGCTTCAGCGGGCCGTCCTGGAGCTCCACCTGGGTGTCGGCCTTGAGGTTGTGGTACCAGACCGGGTGCTTGGGCGCCCCGCCCTGCGAGGCGACCAGGGCGTACCGGCCGTCGTGCTCGACCCGCATCAGCGGCGTCTTGCGGAGCTTCCCGCTCTTCGCGCCCCGGGTCGTCAGCAGGATGACGGGCAGGCCCGTGTCCCGCAGCGTCGTCCCCTCGGTGCCGCCGGAGCGCTCGTACTGCTCCACCTGCTCGCGCACCCACTGCGTCGGGCTGGCTTCGTACTCGCCTTCGAGAGGCATGGCATCCGTCCCCTTCGTCATCGTGCCGCGTCGTTCGCGCCACGTACGTCCGACTCGCACCCCGATTCAACACCGGTGACCGCGAGATTCATCCGCCCCTGGGCCTCCTAGGTCATCATGCGCACGGCCAGCACCGTCATCACCGCGCTCGACACGAGCGCCGTCACCAGCCGCCCCCGGTGCCCGGTCAGCACGCGGCCCAGCAGCGCGCCGCCGCCGGCGAGCGACACCTGCCAGCTCGCCGACGCGAGAAAGGCCGCCAGTACGAACACGCCCTGCTCCAGGGGCCGTACGGATGCGGTGGTGCCGGTACCGAGAACCAGGGCGGCGAAGTAGATGACGGTCGTCGGGTTGAGGAGGGTGATGCCGAACAGGCTCAGACAGGCCCGGGCCGGGCTCGGCGGCGGGGGCGCGGACCGGGTGCTGAGCCGCCGGGCGCGGTACTGGCGCAGGGCCGCCACCGCGCCGCGTGCCGCCAGCGCCAGCAGGACCAGCGCGGAAGCCCAGCGCAGCGGCGTCAGTACCGGTCGCAGTACGGCGCCGACGGTGGCGCCCCCGACCGTGGCGACCAGGGCGTAGAGGCCGTCGGCGAGGGCGACGCCGAGGGCGGCGCACACGCCGGTGCGCAGGGAGGTGCGGGCGGTGAGGGAGACGAGGTAGGTCGCGACCGCGCCGACGGGTACGGCGATGCCGTAGCCCGCGACCAGGCCCGCGACGAGCGCGGCCGTCACGGGCGCGCGGTGTCGGGCCTCCGGTGACGGCCGGGCTGCTGCTGTCGGCCGCATGCCGGAAGGGCGGTGGCGGGCGTCAGCGGCAGGAGGGCGTCGAAAGTGGACATGGCCGGATCCTGCGGGTGGAGGCGGGGCGGCGGCAATCGATTTTCCCGCCGCCGCCCCGGGAGCGGCGCTTCGGAGCGAATGGTTCCGGCGGAATCGCCCCATTGGGCGATCTGGCCGAACTGCGCGTCGTCCTATAGGTGCCCGGGGCATCTAATGAAGATCGGCACGACGCACTCTTCGTCTGCGAGGTCACCCATGACGGACACGACCGACACCACGGATGCGACGGACACCACGGGCCCGACGGATGTGAGGCGCGGGCCGGCGCCTGTCGCCTTCCCGCAGGACCGCACCTGCCCCTATCAGCCGCCCGCCGCCTACGACGCCCTGCGGGACTCCCGTCCGCTGGCCCGCGTCACCCTCTACGACGGCCGGGTCGCCTGGCTGGTCACCGGGCACGAGGCGGCCCGCGACCTGCTCGCCGACCCCCGCCTGTCGACCGACCGCACCCGCCCCGGCTACCCGGCGACCTCACCCCGCTTCAAGGCGCTGCGCGACCGCCGGACGGCCCTGCTCAACGTCGACGACCCCGAGCACCACGTCCAGCGCCGCCTGCTGATCGCGAACTTCACCCTCAAACGCGCCACCGCCCTGCGCCCGGCCATCCGGCGGATCGTCGACTAGCGCATCGACGCCATGCTCGCGCAGGGGCCGCCCGCGGAACTCGTGAGCGCCTTCGCGCTGCCCGTGCCGTCCACGGTGATCTGTGAACTGCTCGGCGTCCCGTACGCCGACCACGAGTTCTTCGAGGAGCAGTCGCGACGGCTGCTGCGCAGCCGGGTGCCGGAGGAGGTGCGCCCGTGACGGACATTCACATCGACACGGACGTCTGTATCGGCGCCGGCCAGTGCGCGCTGGCCGCCCCGGGCGTCTTCACCCAGGACGACGACGGCTTCAGCGCCCTGCTGCCCGGCCGGGAGGGCGGCGGCGGTGACCCGATGGTCCGGGAGGCCGCGCGGGCCTGCCCGGTCGGCGCGATCAAGGTGTCCGAGTCGGCCGGATGAGGCCCGGGCCCGGGTGCGGCCGACGCGGAGCGGGCCGCGGCGGCCCTGCGCGAGGCGTTCCCGGAACGGTTCACGGACGACGCCCTCGTGCACCGGGGCGCCAAGGACGGCCGGTAGATCTTCGCCGGGGCGGCGTCGGCACGACGGGTGGGAGGACACCTGCCTCGTCGGCCGAGGGAGGTGTCCTCGTGGGGGATGACGCCCGGGAGCGCGCGTTCGCCAGGGAAGCCGGGCCGCTCTGCCCCGACGTGTCCTTCCTCGGCTGCCGGGCCGGTGGTCAGCCGGCCCCGGCCCGACCCGCGGACCGCGTGCTGCCCAGCAGCAGCCGCGCCGCCTCGCGTGCCTCGGCCGCCGGGGCTGCGCCCCCGCTGATCCCGGCGGTCACCATCGCGCCCTCCGACAGCAGGAACAGCGGCCCGGTGAGCGCGTCGGGCAGCCCCGCGTCGGCCACGAGCCCGCCGAGATACTCGCGGAACGCCCTTTTGTGGGACCGTACTTGGCGTGCCACCCGCTCCGAGGTCGCGCCCAGCTCGCCGTACGCGTTGATCCACGCGCAGCCGCGGAAGTCCGGCTCGCCGAACCACTCCGCCAGCCAGTCGAACACGGCCAGGATCCGCTCCCGGGGGTCCTCCCGCCGTGCGACGGCCTCCGCGAGCAGCCCGCGCCAGCGCACGTCGCGCCGCTCCAGGTAGGCCTCCACCAACTGCTCCTTGGCCGGGAACAGCTGGTAGAGGCGCTTGAGCGACACCCCCGAGGCGCCCCGGAGGTCGTCCATCCCGACGGCCTGCACGCCGCGCCCGTAGAACAGCTTCTCCGCGGCGTCGAGCGCCTGCTCACGGGCCGTTGCGCTGTCCACGGGCGACCACCGCTCCTCGCGTTGCTGGTTCCTTGACGGGAGAACGTGCGTTCTCTACGTTAGCAGCCAAGCCGGAGAACGATCGTTCTCTACAGTTCGGGAACTCAGGAGACGCCATGTCGGACGCCCGACCACCCCTGCCGCCCTTCACCCGGGAGACCGCGGCCCGCAAGGTGCAGGCCGCCGAGGACGCCTGGAACACCCGTGACCCGCACAAGGTCGCCCTCGCCTACTCCGAGGACTCGGTCTGGCGCAACCGCGACACCTTCCTCACCGGACGTGCCGCGATCGTCGAGTTCCTCACCGCCAAGTGGGCCCGCGAGCACGAGTACGCGCTCCGCAAGGACCTCTGGGCCCACGACGGCCATCGCATCGCCGTCCGCTTCCAGTACGAGTCGCGTGACGCGACCGGACAGTGCTGGCGCAGCTACGGCAACGAACTGTGGGAGTTCGACGAGCGCGGGCTGATGACCCGCCGGGAGGCGAGCATCGACGACGTGCCGATCGAGGAGGCGGACCGCCGTATCCACGGGCCGCGCCCCGAGGCCGAACGAGGGCTGTCCTTCCCGCTTCAGTAGGGTGCGCGGGTGACCGCACAGGACGAACCGCCACCCTTTCTCCATGTCGTCGTCTGCGCCGCCGGCATCGCCGCGGACATCGGCAGGCTGATCTCCGCCGCCCAGGAACGGGAGTGGCAGGTGGGCGTCATCGCGACGCCCCACGCCATGAACGGCTTCTTCGACACCGCCGCCGTCGAGGCACAGACCGGGCGCCCGATCCGCTCCGCCTGGCGGCGCCCCGGCGACCCGCGGCCCTTCCCCGATCCCGACGCGGTCGTCGTCGCCCCGGCCACCTTCAACACCATCAACAAATGGGCGGCGGGCATCGCCGACACCCTCGCCCTGGGCACCCTGTGCGAGGTGTCCGGGCTGGGCGTCCCGCTCGGGGTCCTGCCCTGTGTGAACGAGACCCTCGCGAGCCACCCCGCCTACCAGGAGAGTCTGATACGGCTGCGCGGCATGGGTGTCCGGTTCGGGTACCCCTACGACCGTGACCGGGGCGAGGAGTTCGACTGGGAGCGGGCGCTGGACCTGATCGAATGAGTCACACGGTGGCCCGCCGGGCCGTCGTACGCTCCACTTCTGTACCTCCACCGATGTCAGGAGCGGCCGCGATGCAGTACGTGAAGCTCGGTTCGACGGGTCTGGACGTGTCCAGGATCTGTCTGGGCTGCATGACCTACGGACTCCCCGACCGGGGCGCGCACGAGTGGACCCTCGACGAGGCGGCGTCGCGCCCGCTCATCAGGCAGGCCCTGGACGCGGGTGTCACCTTCTTCGACACCGCGAACGTCTACTCCGACGGCACCAGCGAGGAGATCGTCGGCAGGGCCCTGCGCGACTTCGCCCGCCGCGAGGAGATCGTGCTCGCGACGAAGGTGAACGGCCGGATGCGGCCCGGACCCAACGGCGCCGGACTCTCCCGCAAGGCGATCCTGTCCGAGATCGACCACAGTCTGCGCCGCCTGGGCACCGACTACGTCGACCTGTACCAGATCCACCGCTTCGACCCGTTCACCCCGGTCGAGGAGACGATGGAGGCGCTGCACGACCTGGTGAAGGCGGGCAAGGTCCGTTACATCGGGGCGAGTTCGATGTACGCCTGGCAGTTCTCCAAGATGCAGTACACCGCCGAGCGGCACGGCTGGACCAGGTTCGTGTCGATGCAGAACCACTACAACCTCCTCTACCGCGAGGAGGAGCGCGAGATGCTGCCGCTCTGCGCGGACCAGGGCGTCGGCGTACTGCCGTGGAGCCCGCTGGCCCGCGGCCGCCTCACCCGTGACTGGGGCACCGAGACCGGCCGCAGCTCCACGGACGGCTTCGGCGGCTCCCTCTACCTGGAGGGCGACCGCAGCACCGTCGAGGCGGTCACCCGCATCGCGGCCGACCGGGGCGTCCCCCGCGCCAGGGTCGCCCTCGCCTGGCTCCTCCACCAGCCCACGGTGACCGCCCCGATCGTCGGAGCCGCGCAGCCCCACCACCTCGAGGACGCGGTGGCCGCCACCGAACTGGCCCTGACCGAAAAGGAGTTGGCGGAACTGGAGGAGCCCTACCGGCCCCACCCGATCGCCGGCCACTGAAAGCGCCCGGTCAGGGCGCGGGGAACCGCGCGACCAACCCCCGCGCACCGACAGCCGAAGAGCCGCCCGGCGAGCGGAGCGCTAATGCGGGCCTTGCGGTGCGAACTCGGTACCGCAGGGCCCCGCCCCCTCGCTGACCGCCAGTGGCACTCGCTCACCACCCATCGACACCGTCCGGTAGTACTGCCCGATGCGCTCCGCCGACTGCCCCGCATAGTGCCCGATGAACGACCGCCGGAACCGGTCCCCGCTGGCGTTGGGCCCCGACCCGTGCACCAGGCTGCCGTTGAAGAACAGCACGTCACCCGGCGCCATGTCGACCGGCACGGCGGCGAGCCCGGGCGGCGGCGGCACGTACTCGCGCGCGAACGACACCTCCGCGTCCGCCTCCTCGGGGCAGAACAGCCCCATCCGGTGGGTGCCGGGCACGACCTCCAGCCCGCCGTTGTCCCGGTCGATCACGTCACAGGCCAGCCAGGCCGCCACACACGTGCCCGGCTCGACCCGCAGATAGAAGTTGTCCTGGTGCAGCGCCTGCCCCCGGGCGCCCGGGGGCTTGAAATAGAACATGCTCTGCGCGGCCAGCACCTCCTCACCGAGCAGGTCCTCCAGCACGTTCCGCAACCGCGCGTCCAGCAGCACCTGCCGGGCGAGGGAGCTGATCTCGTGCGGGTGCATCACCCTCGGGTACGCGTACAGCGGGTCGGTGGTGCCGGGGCGCGGTTCGAAGTGCCCGGGCACCGGCCGCCCGGCCGCGTGCAACTCCGTGAACTCGGCACACAGCCGCTCGACCTCGTCGTACCCGAACAACCCGCGTACGACGGTGAAGCCGTCCTCCCGGTACTGCCGCAGCCCCGCGCGGGTCAGGACGGGTGCCCCGGCGGCGCCGGTGTCCGTGACGGTCATACTTGCCCTCCTCGGTCCACTGGTCTCGACCGCCACGCTAGGCCGACGCACCCCCCGGGAGGATGCCCATGCGTGCTGACGACCTGCCCAGGACTGCCGGGCCCGCGGATCCGTCCCCGCCGCCCGGCCTGGTGGTGGTCGGTCACTTCGACGAGGACGCCGGGTACGGCGTCGACCGGCCCCAGGGGTCGGACAGTTGGCTGTTCACCTGGACGACGGGTGGACGTGGCCGGCTTCGGCAGGGCGGGAGCGAGGTACGGGCCCGCGCCGGAGACCTGGTGGTGCTCGCGCCGGGCGTTCCGCACACCTATGCCGTCGAACCCGGCGCCCGGCACTGGCGGTTCTGGTGGGCGCACTGCCAGGCACGGCCCTCCTGGACACCCTGGCTCCGCCCCTACGCCACCGGCGACGGCCCGGACGGTCTGTACGCCGTCGGCCCCGTCCCGGCCGCGTTGCACGACCGGATGGCGGGAGCCTGGCGACGCCTGCACGCGGACGCCCGGTGGACCGGTGCCGAACTGCCGTCCGGTGACCTGGGGATCGTGGTGGCCCAGGGCTCCGCGGCCCGCGAACTCGCCCTGTGCGGGCTGGAGGAGGCCCTCCTGCTGGCGGCCGCCTCGGCCCTGGCTCCCGCCTCCCCGCCCGGCCTCGACGACCGGGTGCGCCGGGCACAGGCGCGGATGGTGGCGGATCCCGGCGCCCCGCACACCGTCCGCTCGCTCGCCGCGGAGGTCGCGTTGTCGCCCTCGCGCTTCGCCCATCTCTTCACGGAGCAGGTCGGCCGGTCCCCGATGCGGGCCTTGCTCGAGACCCGGCTGAGCCACGCCGCCCGGCTGCTGGAGGGCACCGACCTGTCCGTGGAACGCGTGGCGTCGGCCTCGGGCTTCGCGAGCGCGTTCCACTTCAGCCGCGTCTTCCGTGCCCGCCACGGCACTCCGCCGGGCGCGTACCGGGACGGAATGCGGCCGGCAATTACCGTCCTGAAAGGCACGTCGAAAGGGGCGCCAAAAGGGACACCGATACCGTGACCACCCCACAGCGGTTACGCGGTTGACGTTTCGTCAAAATTATTCGGCTCACCCGCAAGTCTCGAAACCGCGAGATCCCTTGTTCCGCCTGGTCCGGCTGTGCAAAGGTGAGCCCTGTCGGCGCTCGGACAACGATTTCCCCGGTGCGCGCGAGACACCTCCCGTTCACACCCCCCACGCTTCAAAAGAGCGGTACCCCCCCCGCGGACGTCAGAGGTGCCGAACCCTGTGCGAGTCGATCCCGCTTCGTGGGCGGGATCGCATACCCGATGGTATGGACTTTATGCCGCATGCCCCCGGAAGGAATGCAGACCGTGAATGACGCAGGCCTGTCGAATTCCCCTTCGGCGCGCCGCTTCGACGCGACGGACGAACAGCTGAGCTCCGAGCTGAAGAAGTGGACGGGGGCGTCACCCGCACTGCATCCCGTCGGTGAGCTGCTGGACCGCCACTGGGCGGCCGCTTTCGCCTACGCACGGCTGTGCACCGACGGCGAGCGCGCGGCGGGCATGCTCACCACGGCCGCCTTCACCCGGCTCTTCGGTGAGAGCCTGCGCCAGAACGGGCCGACCGCCGCCTGGCGCCCCCATCTGCTGGTGACCGTGCGCCGCATCGCCGGTGAATGGGACGCCGACGGCCGCCGTGACCTGCTGCACCCGGCACTGCGCTCCGAGGGCGAGGACGGCGACCGCGCCGCCGCCCGGCTGCTGCCGCCGCTGAACCGGCGCATCCTGTCCCGGGCGTTCCAGCGGCTGCCCCAGTCCGCGCGCTGCCTGCTCTGGCACATCGAGGTCGAGGCCGAGCCCTTGGCGGTACCGGCCGGACTGCTGGGGCTCGAGGAGGAGGGTGCCCGGGTCGAACTGCGCCGGGCCCGCGAGCGGTTGCGCGAGGAGTGCCTCCAGGTGCACCGCGAACTCGCCACCGACGACGAGTGCCACCGCTACGACCGGCTGCTGGACGTCACCTGCCGCCGCGGCGGTGCCGACCTCGACCCCGATCTGCGCGGCCACCTGGAGCGCTGCCGGCACTGCCTGCACACCGCCGACCAGCTCCGGCAGTTCGAGGGTCTGCTCGGCGCCGCCCTGGCCGAGGGCATCCTGGGCTGGGCCGCCGCGGCCTATGTCGAGGTCAGGATGGCCGGCGACGGCGAATCCGGCGAGACCCCCGCGGAGCGGCCCCGGAGCTACTCGGGCGAGGCCTTCACCGACGGGACCGCCGCCCCCGCGGCGGCCGGTACCGACGCAGAACCGAACCCCCGCACCCGGCTGCGTGCCGGGGCGATCACCCGCATCGGATCGCGGGTCGGTGCCGCCGCGCGCACCGGGGCCGGATCCGGCGCAGACTCCCGCCCCGGTGGGAGCCGTTCGGCCCAGAAGGCGGCCCGTCGCGCCCGCCGCCGCAATCTCGCCGCCGCCGTGCTGACCGTGAGCGGGCTGGTCGTGCTGCCGCTCGGAGTGTGGGCCGCCATCGGCTCCGGGGACGGAGCCGCGCCCGGCGCCGGCAGCGAGTCGGCGAAGACGCCGGCCCCCGGGACGGACACGGCCACCTCCGACCCGTCCTGGGTCGACGTCGGTGAGGACGCCCAGGGCACCCTGCGCGGCCGGCTGCACAACGTGGCCTCCGGGCTGTGCATAGGCATCGTCGGCACCAAGGCCGTCAGCGGCGCCGAGACCGAACTCGCCGCCTGCTCCTCGGTGGCCGGCCAGCAGTGGTCGTACGAACCGGACGGGCTGGTGCGCAGCGCCGCCGACGCCGATCTGTGTCTCGACTCCCGCCTGGGCTTCTCGGTGCGGCTGGCCCCGTGCGCGGGAGCCTCCCAGCCCGACCCCAAGAACGTCCGGTACGACTTCACGCTCCAGGGCACGCTCGTCCCGCGCTCGGGCCAGAACCTCGCGCTGGCACCCGCCGCCACCGACGGATCGGGCGCCCTCGTCCTGAAGAACCGGGTGGACAGCGCGGCCCAGCGCTGGGTGATCGACACCTCGCAGCCCGACCCGCAGATGCAGTTCGTCAACTGGGGCGCCGACAGCACCTCCTCGGGCACTCCCGCGCCGACCCCGACGCCCAAGGCCGCGAAGCCCCCGGCGCCCACGCCGTCCGCCACCCCGACCACCACGAGCCCGACGGGCTCCTCCTCGGGCTCCACCACCACGTCCTGCTCGTACTACACCTATGACTACTGTTCCTGGGGCGGCCAGTCGGGCTCGTCCGGTGGCTCGGGGTACGGCTACGGCGGCTCCGGGTACGGCGGCGGCTCCGGGGGATACGGCTCGGGCTCCGGGTTCGGCGGCGGGCGCAACTGACCCGGGCGGTCAGACGCCGATCACCTGGAGCGAGGCCCACAGCGCCACGACGGCCGGGACCAGCGCGGCCGGCACCGTGAGCAGACCCAGCCGGGTGAACTCCCCGAGCCCGACACGCTCCGCACGCGCCTGCACCACGCGCCGCCACAGCAGCGTCGCCAGCGATCCGGCGTAGGTGAGGTTCGGGCCGATGTTCACCCCGAGCAGCACCGCCAGCACCGCCCCGGTCCCGGCCGGGGCGGCGAGTGGCACCAGGACCAGCACCGCGGGCAGGTTGTTGATCAGGTTGGCCAGGACGGCGGCCAGCACGGCGACCGCGAGCAGGGCGAGCAGGCCCGAGCCGTCCGGCAGGACGTGCCGCAGCGCGTCGGCGAGTCCGTTGTCGACGACCGCGCGCACCACGATGCCGAGGGCCAGCACGAACGCCAGGAACCCCGGCGCGGCGGCCCGCACCACGGCGACCGGTGTCGCCCGCCGCCGCACCAGCGCACGTCCGGCCATGACCAGGGCGCCGGCGAACGCGGCCCAGGCCGGCTCGATCCCCACGGCGGACGCCACCACGAACCCGACGAGCGTGCAGGCGACCGTGACCAGCGCGAACAGCGGCAGCGCTGGCGCCGGGCCGTCGTCGGCGGCGGGTTCGGCGGCCGGCAGGTCGCCGGCGAAGAAGCGCCGGAAGACCACGTACTCGGCACTGATCGCGACCACCCAGGGCAGGGCCATCAGCGCGGCGAACCGGGTGAAGCTCAGCCCGCTCGCCTCGAACGCCAGCAGGTTGGTGAGGTTGGAGACCGGCAGCAGCAGCGAAGCGGTGTTCGACAGATGCGCGCAGGCGTACACGTGCGGCCTGGCGCGCACGCCCATCCGGGCGGCGGTGGCGAACACCACCGGCGTCAGCAGCACCACGGTCGCGTCCAGACTGAGCACGGCGGTGATCACCGAGGCCAGCACGAACACCGCGACCAGCAGGCGTCGGGGGCTGCCCGCCGACTTCCGGGCCATCCACGCCCCGCACGCCGTGAAGAGGCCCTCGACGTCGCACAGGTGCGCCAGCACCAGCACCGCCGCGAGGAAGCCGACGACCGGTCCGAGCCGCTCGGCCTCCGCCAGCGCGTGCTCCGGCGAGACCGCCCCCAGGGCGATCACCAGGGCGGCGGCGGGGACGGCGACCAGCGCCTCGGACCGCCCGGCGGGGCGCAGCACCGCCCATCCCAGGGCGGCGGCGAGCAGGACGACGGACAGCGTTTCGGCGAGCGGGGAGTTGATGTGTGTCTCCGGGAGCGGGGTGCGGTGGTGCCCGCCCATCTGACTGGTCCGGGTGTCCGTCCATGAAAACACGCGGGGGTAAAGCGCCGGCCAAGCGCC
Source organism: Streptomyces sp. NBC_00080 (assembly GCF_045041255.1). Taxonomy (NCBI): domain Bacteria; kingdom Bacillati; phylum Actinomycetota; class Actinomycetes; order Kitasatosporales; family Streptomycetaceae; genus Streptomyces; species Streptomyces sp. NBC_00080. The sequence continues at coordinate 1,265,980 of NZ_CP108235.1, read as the reverse complement.
CGGGAGGCCGCCTCACTCCTCGTCGAGCAGGCTCAGCTCCGCCCAGATCGTCTTGCCCTCGGGGGTGTGCCGGCTGCCCCAGCGCTGGGTGAGCTGGGCGACCAGCAGCAGACCGCGGCCGCCCTCGTCCCAGGTCTTCGCCCGGCGCAGGTGCGGGGCGGTGTGGCTGGTGTCGGACACCTCGCAGATCAGCGTGGCCGCGTCATGGATCAGCCGGAGCCGGATGGGGTGGGCGCCGTAGCGGATGGCGTTGGTGACCAGTTCGCTCACCACCAGCTCGGTGGTGAAGGAGGCCTCGCTCAGTTCCCAGCGGGAGAGCTGGTCGACCGCTTGTTTTCGGATCGGCGCGACCAGCGAGGGGTCGGCGGGGATGTCCCAGGTCGCGACCTGGGAGGCGGGCAGGCCCCGGGTGCGCGCGAGCAGCAGGGCCACGTCGTCGGCGGTGCCGCCGGGCGGGAGCAGGGCGTGCAGTATCCGGTCGCAGGTCTCGTCCAGGGAGTCCGAGTACGCCGCCAGCGTGTCGCTCAGCAGCCGGAGAGCGGAGTCCGCCTCCCGCTCGCGGGACTCGATCAGGCCGTCGGTGTAGAAGGCGAGCACGCTGCCCTCGGCGAGCTCCAGCTCGGCCGACTCGAAGGGCAGCCCGCCCAGGCCCAGCGCGGGACCGGCCGGCAGCTCGACCCGGCGGGCCGGGCCGTCGGGCCGCAGCACCACGGGCGGGGGGTGCCCGGCCCGGGCCAGCGTGCAGCGTCGCGACACGGGGTCGTACACCGCGTACAGACAGCTGGCGCCGACTTCGCCGGGGTCGCCGTCGCCGCCGGCCTCCTCCGACAGCCGGACGACCAGGTCGTCCAGGTGAGTGAGCAGCTCGTCGGGCGCGAGGTCGATGTCGGCGAGGGTGCGCACGGCGGTGCGCAGCCTTCCCATGGTGGCCGAGGCCTGGATGCCGTGCCCGAGGACGTCCCCGACGACCATGGCGACACGCATCCCGGACAGCGGGATCACGTCGAACCAGTCGCCGCCGACACCGGCGCGGGCGGCGGGCAGATAACGGGAGGCGGCGTCGACGGCGGCGGTGCGGGGCAGGGAGCGCGGCAGCAGGCTGCGCTGGAGGGCGAGGGCCGTCTCGCGCTCGCGGGAGAACCGGCGGGCGTTGTCGATGCAGACGGCTGCCCGGGCCGTGATCTCCTCGGCCAGCAGCACGTCGTCAGGGGTGAACGGGTCCGGCCGGCGGAACCGGGTGAGGACGGCGACGCCGAGCGTCATGCCGCGCGCCTGGATCGGCACGGACATCGTGGAGTGGATGCCGAGCTCGCGCACCCGGGCGCCGCGCGCCGGGTCCCAGGCGAGCCAGGCGTCCAGACCGCCCCCCGCCAGGGAGCCGATGATGGTGTGTCCCGCGACCAGCGAGTCGGCCTGCGGCGACCCGGTCGGGTACTGCTGTACCTCGCCGGGCTTGGCCACCGCCTCCGGGCTGCCGGCGTTCACCGAGTGGTGCGCGGCACGCCGCAGCCCCACCGGCGGGCTGAACCGGCTCGGCGGCTCCCCGCCGTCCTGCGGGTCGAGCAGGTCGACGCTGACGAAGTCGGCGAGCGCGGGCACGCAGACCTCCGCCAGCTCCTGAGCCGTCCGGATGACGTCGAGGGTGCTGCCGATGCGCACGCTGGCCTCGTTGACCAGCTGGAGCCGCTCGCGTGCGAGGTAGTTCTCGGTGAAGTCGTGGGCGGACAGGCACACGCCCCGGACCCTGCCGTCGGCGTCGACGACCGGCGCCATCCGGGCCAGCCAGGCGTGGGCCCGCGATTCGCCGCCGGTGCGGATGTACGTCTGCACGTCCTGCGGCCGGCCGCTGGTGAGCACCTGCAGCATGTGCTCTTCGAGCTCCGTGCTCTGCGGTCCGCCGCCGATCTCGGCGAGCCTGAGCCCCCGGACCCGTTCCTCGGGCAGTCCGATGACCTCGCGCATCGCGTCGTTGAGCCGGCGCAGTCGCAGGCGTTCGTCGTAGACGGCCACGGCGCAGGGGGACTGGACGAGGCCCGCCGCGGCGAGGAGAGCGTCCGACGGGTCGGTGCCGTCCCCGGCGAGCGGGGTGACGACGAGCCACTGTCCCGGGTCGTCGGCCCGGGCGGGGAGACGGTGGGCGAGCAGCCACACCCGGACCGGGCGGCCGTCGCGATGGCGCAAAGTGACCGTTCCGTCCCAGCGGGTACCGGTGAAGTCGGGTGTCCCATCGGTCAGCAGTTCGGTGGCTGGTCGGCCCAGGACGTCGGCCGGGGTCCAGCCCAGGAGGGCCCGTGCGCCCTCGTTCCACCCGATCAGCGCGCCCGAGTCGTCGACGACCGCCCGGGCCGTCGCGGCCTCGTCGAACGGGTACTCCGGGCTCATCTCGGCACTCCATCGCGGACACTCACAGTGAACAGGTACGTCACTTCCGTTCCAGCCTAGTGTGTCCCGCTCCCCGGCGGACGGGAACCCCCAGGGCTCGGCTGAACAGCGAGTTCCCGCCGGGGTCAAGGGCCAAAACCGGCCGATCCCGTGCGATCCCCGGGTGAGGGCGCCCCGGTCCGCCGCCGCAGCGGGCGGGCGCGTCGGGCCCCTTGACGGGCGGGAGCGGCCCGTCGTCAGATTCTGTTTGTTAACGATCAGTTGTGAGTACTTCTGGTTCCTGATGAGGGAGAGCCGACCATGACGGTCACTCGCAGATCGGTCCTTCTCGCGTCCGCGGCCGCACCGGCCGCCGGAGCGCTCCTCGGCACACCGGCGGCGCAGGCCGCCGCGGACGCCGTGCGCGCATCCGGCCGCCACACGGTCGCGCTGCGTGACGGCTGGCGCTTCGCGCTGGCCAACCCGGGCGGGATCACCGACCCGACCGGGCAGTACGCGGACGCCGCCGCCCCCGGCTACGACGACTCGACCTGGCGCGCGGTGGCGGTCCCGCACGACTGGAGCATCGAGCAGACGCCCACCACACAGAACGGCACGACCAGCGGCACCGGCTTCTTCCCCGGCGGCCTGGGCTGGTACCGCCTCGCCTTCACACTGCCGCCCGGCCACGCGGGCCGGCGGATCTCGGTCGAGTTCGACGGCGTCTACATGGACTCGTACGTCTACTGCAACGGCACCGAGGTCGGCCACCACCCCTACGGCTACACCGGTTTCGCCTTCGACCTCACCGACCTGCTGCACACCGACGGCACCACCGAGAACGTGATCGCGGTCAAGGTGCAGAACCGGCTCCCGAGCAGCCGCTGGTACTCCGGCAGCGGCATCTACCGCGAGGCCCGCCTGGTCGTCACCGAACCGGTGCACGTGGACCGCTGGGGCACATACGTCACCACCCCCGAGGTCACCGACGAACGGGCCGTCGTCCGGGTCGCGACCACCGTGGCGAACGCGTCCGGCGCGGGCGCGGACGTCGAGGTCGTCTCCCGCGTCCTCGCCCCCAACGGCCGCACCGTCGCCCGCACGTCCTCCACGGTCACCGTCGCCGACCGGGCCACGCAGACCCAGGAACTCACCGTGACCGACCCGCAGCGATGGGACTTCGAGACCCCGCGCCGCTACACCCTGGAGACCGAGCTGCGGGTCGCCGGCCGGGTCACCGACACCTACCGCACCCCGTTCGGCATCCGCACCTTCCGCTTCGACCCGGACGAGGGCTTCCACCTCAACGGCAGCCACGCCAAGATCAAGGGCGTCGACCTGCACCACGACCTCGGCGCGCTCGGCGCCGCGATCAGCGTCGACGCCGTCCGCAGACAGATGACGATCATGAAGTCCATGGGCGTCAACGCCTTCCGCACCTCCCACAACCCGCCGTCCCCGGAGATGATCCGGATCTGCGAGGAGCTGGGCATCGTGATGCTGGTGGAGGCCTTCGACTGCTGGAAGACCGGCAAGACGCGGTACGACTACGGGCGGTTCTTCGACGAGTGGTGCGAGCGGGACGCCACCGAGATGGTGCTCGCGGCCCGCAACTCGCCCGCCGTCCTGCTGTGGTCCATCGGCAACGAGATCACCGACTCCACCTCCACCGCCGGTCTCGCCATGGCGGACCGGATCATCACCGCGATCAGGGCCGCGGACGACACCCGCCCGCTCATCATCGGCTCGGACAAGTACCGCACCCCGCCCGCCAAGGGCTCCGCCGCCGACCTGATGCTCGCCAAGCTGGACGGCCTCGGCCTGAACTACAACACCGCCAAGTCGGTGGACGCCCTGCACACGGCCTACCCGCACCTCTTCCTCTTCGAGTCCGAGTCGTCCTCGGAGACCTCGACCCGCGGCACCTACCAGGAACCCGAGCACCTCAACACCGGCGAGAACCACACCCCCGGCAGGCGGGCGACCTCCTCCTACGACAACAACCTCGCCTCCTGGACGATGAGCGGCGAGTACGGCCACAAGAAGGACCGCGACCGGAAGTGGTTCACGGGTCAGTTCCTGTGGTCCGGCATCGACTACATCGGTGAACCCACCCCGTACAACGTCTTCCCGGTGAAGGCGTCCTTCTTCGGCGCGGTCGACACGGCCGGGTTCCCGAAGGACATGTACCACCTCTTCCGGAGCCAGTGGGTCGACGAGCCGATGGTCCATCTGCTGCCGACGACCTGGAACCACGAGGCGGGCGACACGGTCGAGGTGTGGGCCTATTCCAACGTCGACACCGTGGAGTTGTATCTCAACGGAAGGTCTCTGGGCGTAAGGAAGTTCGACACCAAGAAGACCCTCGACGGCCGCGCCTACCTGGAGACCACCGAGGCCACCGGCGACGACAAGACCTTCACCACCGGCCCCTATCCCGGCAGTTACACCAGCCCGAACGGCAGCGCGGGCAAGCTGCATCTGACCTGGCGGGTGCCCTACCGGCCGGGCGAGCTGAAGGCGGTGGCCCGCCGGGGCGGCAGGACGGTCGCCACCGACGTGCTGCGCACGGCCGGCGCCCCGCATGCCGTACGCCTCACCCCGGACCGCACGTCCCTTCCCGCGGACGGGCGGTCACTGGTCTTCGTCACCGCCGAGGTGGTCGACGCGCACGGGACCGTGGTGCCCGACGCCGAACACCTCATCTCCTTCGAGGTCGGCGGCGGCTCTCTCGCCGGTCTCGACAACGGGCGGCAGGAGAGCGCCGAGCGCTATCAGGCCGGCACACGCACCGCCTTCCACGGCAAGGCCCTCGCCATCGTGCGCTCCGGCACCGGGGCCGGCGCCCTGAGGGTGACCGCCCGCGTGGAGGGGCTGCGCAAGGGCACCGCCATCGTGCGCACCACGCCCGCCCGGGCGAAGGCGACCACTCCGCCCGCCGCCTTCACTCCCGACCTGCCGGCGCCGGTGAACCACCCCTACGCGGACGCCAGTTACTCCGGCCGCCCGGACACCCTGCCCGCCGCCATGCTGGACGGCGACCCCGCCACCGGCTGGTCCAACGCCTTCGCCAAGTCGGCCACCGCCCTGCTGCCCGCGTTCGACGGTGCCAGGCCGCGGGACTGGGTCTCGGTGGACTACGGGCGCACCCGGGACTTCGACCGGGTGGAGGTGTCCTTCACCGTCGACGCCACGCACAGCCTGCCCGCGACGGTCGAGGCGGAGGTCTGGGACGGCGAGCGCTATGCGCCGGTCACCGGGGTGACCGTCGACTGGGCCACCGCCTCGGACGCGCCGACGGCTCTCACCTTCGACCCGGTCCGCGGCTCCGGACTGCGGCTGACCCTGACCAGCAGCGCACCCGGCACGCCCGAAGGAGCGGTCCGCATCACCAAGCTGGAATCCTGACCGCCCGGACCGCCCGGACCGGTCCGGCCCGTTCCGGGCGGCGGCGGCCCTGCGCTGCCGCCGCCCGGTCACCCCGCGCCCGAGACGCCTCAGCACGCGTCGGTCGCCTCGAAGGTCACCTTCGCCGTGTCCACCGTCCCCGCGGCACGCCCGGGTGCGCTCTGCCACGACCAGTACAGGTTGGTGTGGGCCATCACCTGCTCCGGCGCCGGAGCGCCGTACTTGCTCAGGTCCTCCGTCGTGTGCGCGTCGCCGACCAGCGTCACGTCGTATCCCCGTACGAAGGCGCCGTGCAGCGTCGAGCGGATGCACGCGTCGGTCTGCGCCCCGGTGACGACGACCCGGCCCACCCCGCGCTCCGCGAGCACCGACTCCAGCTCGGTGGCCTCGAAGGAGTCCTGGTAGGTCTTGTGGACGAGCGGCTCGGCGTCGAGGCGGACCAGTTCCTCGACGTACTCCCAGTTCCCGCTGCCCCGTTCGAGGTCGTCGTCGGAGTGCTGTACCCAGACGACCGGCACGTCCTGCGCGCGGGCCGCGTCGACCAGGGTGCGGATGTTCGCGATCACCTCGTCGCGCCGGGGCGCGCCCGCCACCAGGCCCTTCTGGACGTCGATCACGAGCAGGGCGGTGTTCGGCCGGTCGGGCAGGGTGGTCATGGAGAACTCCGGTTCCTCGTCATGGGTGATCGGTGCTCGGACGGTCCACATTAGGACGCACCACTGACAACGACCTCGAAGCCATCTCGTCCGGACCGTTGACGCAGTGTCATGACTCCAACAAACATGTCCTGCGACCCTGCTCTGGGAGCGCTCCCACGAGATGGCACCCGCATCCCGCACGGAGCGTCCCGCACCTCATCGAGGAGCCCGGACGTGAAACGACGCAGAACCACCCTGCTGTCCCTCGCGGCCCTGCTGGGCGCGGCGCTCACCGCGCTGCCCGCGCAGCGGGCCGGTGCCGAGGAGGTCGAACAGGTCAGGAACGGCGGCTTCGGCACCTCCGCCGACCCGTGGTGGACCAGCAACGTCACCGCCGGTCTCAGCGACGGCCGGCTGTGCGCGGACGTGCCGGGCGGCACCGTCAACCGCTGGGACTCCGCCATCGGTCAGGACGCGATCACCCTGGTGAAGGGGTCGTCGTACCGCTTCTCCTTCAGCGCCTCCGGGGTGCCCGAGGGGCATGTGGCGCGGGCGATCGTGGGCCTCGGTGTCTCCCCGTACGACACCTGGTACGAGGCGACCCCGGTGCTGAACGAGTCGGGAGACGCCTACACGTACACGTTCACCTCGCCGGTCGACAGCACCCAGGGGCAGGTCGCCTTCCAGGTCGGCGGGAGCGCCGATCCCTGGCGGTTCTGCCTGGACGACGTGTCGCTGCTGGGCGGGGTGCCGCCGGAGGTGTACCAGCCGGACACCGGGCCACGCGTGCGCGTCAACCAGGTCGCCTATCTCCCGGCCGGACCGAAGAACGCCACCCTGGTCACCGACGCCGGCGCGAAGCTGCCCTGGCAGCTCAAGAACGGCTCCGGGGTGACGGTCGCGCACGGCTGGAGCGTGCCGCGCGGACTCGACGTCTCCTCCGGACAGAACGTCCACTCCATCGACTTCGGCGGCTACCGCACGCGCGGGACGGGCTTCACGCTGGTCGCCGACGGCGAGACCAGTCGCCCCTTCGACATCGGCACGGCCGACTACGACCGGCTGCGGCTGGACGCGGTGAAGTACTACTACACGCAGCGCAGCGGCATCGCGATACGGGACGACCTGCGGCCCGGGTACGGCAGGGCGGCCGGTCATGTGAACGCGGCCCCCAACCAGGGCGACTCCGCGGTCCCGTGTCAGCCCGGGGTGTGCGACTACACCCTCGACGTCACCGGCGGCTGGTACGACGCAGGCGACCACGGCAAGTACGTCGTCAACGGCGGCATCGCCACCTGGGAGCTGCTGAGCACCTACGAACGTTCCCGGCTCGCCCGCACCGGCGACCCGGCCGCTCTCGGCGACGGGACGCTCGCCCTCCCGGAGAGCGGCAACAAGGTGCCGGACATCCTCGACGAGGCCCGCTGGGAGCTCGACTTCCTGCTGAAGATGCAGGTGCCGGACGGGCAGCCGCTCGCCGGCATGGCCCACCACAAGATCCACGACGAGCAGTGGACCGGCCTGCCGCTGCTGCCGGGCGACGATCCGCAGAAGCGCGAACTGCACCCGCCGACCACCACCGCGACCCTCAACCTGGCCGCCACGGCCGCCCAGGCGGCCCGCCTGTACCGGCCCTACGACAAGGCCTTCGCGGCGAAGGCACTGACGGCCGCGCGCAAGGCCTTCGCGGCGGCCCTCGCGCATCCGGACGTGTACGCCGACCCGAACGACGGCATCGGCGGCGGCGCCTACAACGACGACGACGCGACCGACGAGTTCTACTGGGCGGCCGCCGAGCTGTACCTCAGCACGGGGGAGAAGCAGTTCGCCGACCAGGTGGTGAACTCCCCGGTGCACACGGCCGACATCTTCGTCGCCAACGGCTTCGACTGGTCCCGCACGGCCGCCGCCGGCCGGCTCGACCTGGCGACCGTCCCGAACCGGCTGCCCGGCCGCGACAAGGTCCGCGCATCGGTCGTGCGGGGTGCCGACACGTATCTCGCCACGCTGGCCGGACAGCCGTACGGCATGCCCTACGCCCCCGACGGCAACCGCTACGACTGGGGTTCCAGCCACCAGGTCCTCAACAACGCCGTGGTCATCGCCACGGCCTACGACCTCACCGGCGCCTCGAAGTACCGGGCGGGGGCCGTCCAGAGCATGGACTACGTGCTCGGGCGCAACGCGCTCAACGTGTCGTACGTCACGGGCTACGGCGAGGTGAACTCCCACCACCAGCACAGCCGCTGGTACGCGCGCCAGCTGGACCCGAACCTGCCGGACCCGCCGCGGGGGACCCTGGCGGGCGGCGCGAACTCGAGCATTCAGGACCCCTACGCGCAGGGCAAGCTCCAGGGCTGCGTGGGCCAGTTCTGCTACATCGACGACATCCAGTCCTGGTCCACGAACGAGACCGCGATCAACTGGAACGCGGCGCTGGCCCGACTGGCCTCCTTCGTGGCGGACCAGGGATAGGAGGGGATCGGCAACCGGATCGGCAAAGGGATCGGCAATAGGCCCTGCCTGATCGACAGTGTGCAGGGTCGAACACCTTCCGGTACCGCGCGGTCATCAGTTTGACCTGGGGATATTTACGAGTAAGTACCCGCGCGGTACCGTGAAGGGCATGCCAGCCCTCAATGTGGAATTCAGCGATCGCGAGCTGGAGGACCTGCGGCAGATCGCCAAGGAACGCGGTACGTCGATGAAGGCACTCGTGCGGGAGGCGGCCGCCGCCGACATCGCGCGGCACCGGGCGCTCCAGGAGGGCGCGGAGGCCTTCCGCAGGTTCTTCGCCTCGCACGCGGACGAGTTCGCCGCCGCCTTCCCCGAGGACGAACGCTCCGTGCGGGGCGAGGGGCGGGTCGCCTGACCGATGACCTCCGTCATCCACATCGACGTGCCCTGGCTGCTCCAGCGCCACGAAGAGGTTCTGCCGGAGCAGCCCACCGTCAACGACTTCTCGGCACTGGTCGCCGCCGTCGCCCGGCACCGGGTCGATCCGCCCAAACTCGGTGTGGACTCCGACCCCGCCTGGCGGGCCGCCGCGCTGCTGCACACCCTCACCGTGCTCAAGCCCCTGCCCTCGGCCAACGCCCGCTTCGCCTGCGCGACGGCGGTGGCGTACATGTTCACCAGTGGGGTCGGTATCGATCCGCCGTACGGCGCGCTCGTCGACCTCGCCCGCGATCTGCTGGACGGCAAGACGGACGTCTACGGCGCGGCGGACCGGCTGCGGTCCTGGCAGATATAGGCAAAGCGCAAAGCGTTCAGGGCCGCCGGCCGAGGGCGGGAGGAACAAGGCCGGCGGCCGTTTCGCGCAGGAGAGCCGCCGTCCTGCGCGGGGCCTCCGAGGAAGTGGCCGGTTCCAGCCAACTACCGCGGGCCGGTGCGCCGGGAGAGTGCGCGGCGCCCTGCCGCGTGCGCGTGTTTCACACGGGGCGCAGGGGCGAATTCCGGCCGGGTCGGCAGAGGCCGCGGAAAGGCGCGATGCCCGGTGTGGGCCGGCCCCGCCTATCGACTTTCTATCAACAAGGCGCAGCTTCAGCCGTCGCCTTGTTGTGCGCGACTCAGTTGTGCAAAGGTGAACCGCCCGTGCGGGGGGTCATGACCAAACCCCCCGCGTTCGTCGGCGGAGGCGAATTCACGCTCCCTGCCGCACCGGACAGGTACGTACCAAAGGAATGCGCTCAGTGCCCACCCCTCAGCCTCCTCGTCCTCCCTACCCTCCGCCGGGCGGGGGTCCCGGAGAATCCGACGAGTCACTCGCCGCGGGTATACGCGGCGGCGCGGACAGCGAGGTCGCCCAGTCCACCGCTCTGCTGATCGCCCGGCACTGGCGGCCGGTGCACGAGTACGCGGTCATCTGCCTCGCCTCCTCCGGGAGCGTCGCCTCCATGGTCACCGCGGGCGCCTTCCACCAGGTCCTCGACCGGCTGAAGCTGGGCGAGCCGGGGACCGCGCTGCGGCCCCGACTGCTGGTGACCGTGCGGGACATGGCCCGGCTGTGGTCCGCGGACGAGGAGCTGTCCGGCGTGCTGCCGGTGCTGCGCAAGCCGGCCGGCGCCCGGGGAATGCGGACCGCGAAGTCCATGATCCCGGAGAACCGGGTGCTGGCGGAACGCTCGTTCCAGGGCCTTCCCGCGGTCGCCCGGTGCGTCCTGTGGCATGTGGAGGTCGAGGCCGAGGAGGTCACCGTCGCCGCCGGTCTGCTCGGTATGGACACCGACACCGTGACCGCGGTCCTGGAGCAGGCCCGGGACAAACTGCGTGAGGGAGTCGTCCGCGCCCACCGGGAACTCGCGCCCAGCAAGGACTGCCGCTTCTACAACAGGCTTCTGGACGTCCCGATCCGCCGCGGCGGCGACCTCCTGCCGGACGTGCGCAAGCACCTGGACGAGTGCCGCTACTGCCGTGCCGCCGCCGAACAGCTCGGCCACTTCGAGAGCGGCCTCGGTGTGCTGCTCGCCGAGGCGGTGCTCGGCTGGGGCGCCCGCCGCTACCACGACACCCGCCCGGGCCGCGCCAAGCAGCAGACCGTGCGGCTCAAGGGCTCCGCACGGCACGGCGGCCGTGGCGGCCGAGGCACCCGCGGCAGGGGCGGCAACCTGTTCTCGCGCATCCCCTCGCCCCGCCGGCGGTCGTCGGGGGAGAGCCGTTCGCCGCGCGCTCTGTTCACCGGTGTCGGCCTGGCCTCGGCGGGTCTGCTGACCACCCTGCTCGCCTCCGGCATGTGGTCCGACGACGGCGGCGCCGACCCGGCCGCCTCCACCAGCGGCAGCGTCCCCGGCATCGACTCGCAGGCCGCCACCGCCTCGCCGACCGCCCCGGACACCGCCCAACTGCCCACCGCGCCCCGGCAGACCAGGCTGCGCAACGCCGCCGCCGACCTCTGCCTGGACGTCCGGGGCGAGGCGAGGGCGGGCGCCTCCGTCGAACTCGCGGACTGCTCCTCCGACGCGACCCAGCAGTGGTCGTACGACGACGACGGGCAGTTGCGCAGCGTCGCCGGGCCCGGCCTGTGCGTGGACTCGCACGCGGACGCCGGGGTGGTCATCCTCGGCGCGTGCGTGGACGAGACCGACGCCCGGGGGGACGACGTCCGCTACGACCTCACCGTGCAGGGCGAGTTGCTGCCCCGATGGGACGACGCGCTCGCCCTCGCACCGGCCGGTGAGGAGCCGGGCGCGGACGTGGTCGTGAAGGTCCGCGACCACTCCACCGGCCAGCGCTGGCTCACCGACGCCGCCTCCGCCACGCCCGGTTCGCTCGCGGTCACCGGCACGGACGCGCCCGCGTCGGCCCAGCCGGTCGACCTGGCGGACGGCACCGCCTGAGGCACGAGGCACACGCACCCCGGCCGGCCCGCGGGCACGCCGGTGACCGGTGGCCGCGGCTACCCGACCGCCGTCACCCGACCGCGTCACCCGCCTGTCGTCACCCGGCGTCCTCGACGAGGTCCGCCGGGCCCACGGTCCCGGGCCCGGCGTGGCCGGACAGTGCCAGGGTGAGGTCCAACTCGGCGAGCAGGCAGCGGATCACGTGCTCGACGCCCGGCTGTCCGTCCAGGCCGAGGCCGTAGACGTAGGGACGGCCGAGGAGTACCGCCCGCGCGCCGAGGGCCAGTGCTTTGAAGACGTCGTCGCCGGTGCGCACCCCGCTGTCGAACAGCACCGTCAGCCGGTCGCCGACCGCCCGCGCCACCCGGGGCAGCGCGTCGGCGGCCGCGACCGAACCGGCGACCTGGCGGCCCCCGTGGTTGGAGACCACCACGCCGTCCATTCCGGCGTCGGCGGCCAGCCGGGCGTCGTCGGGGTGCAGCACGCCCTTGAGGACGATCGGCCCGTCCCAGTTCTCCCGCAGGAACGCCAGGTCCGGCCAGGTCTTGCCGGGGTCCGCGAACAGACTCACGAAGTGCAGCACGGCCGCGTTCGGGTCCTCGTGCACCGGCTTGGCCAGGCCTGCCAGGAAGGCCGGGTCGGTGAAGTAGTTGGCGGTGCCCACCCCGTGCAGGAACGGCAGATAGGCCTGGTCGAGGTCGCGGGGCCGCCACGCCAGCAGCGGGGTGTCCAGGGTGACGACGAGCACCGTGAACCCGCTCGTCCGCGCCCGCCGCAGGAAGCTGCGGGTCACCTCGCGGTCCTTGGACCAGTACAGCTGGAACCAGCGCTCGGCGTCCCCCATCGCCTCGGCCACCTGCTCGATCGGCGTGCTGGACGCCGACGACAGGACGAACGGCACCCCCTGCGCCGCCGCCGCCCGGGCCGCCGCGGATTCGGCCTCGGGATGCATGATCGACAGCACGCCGACGGGCGCGAGGGCCAGCGGCGCGGGCAGGGCACGGCCCAGCACCTCGACCGACAGGTCCCGCTCGTGCACGTCCCGCAGCATGCGCGGCACGATCCGGCGACGCTCCAGGGCCGCACGGTTCGCCCGCGCCGTGCTGCCGTCCCCCGCGCTGCCCGCCACATAGCCGACCGGCCCCGGCCCGAGGCGCCGTTCGGTGAGCTCCTCGAGCCGGGTCAGGTCGGTGGGCAGCCGGGGGACCGCGCCCGTCATCCCGTTGAGATAGATCTCGTACTGGAAGTCCGCCCAGTGCTTCGCCATCCGTACGTCCCGCCTCTCGCCGTCCCGCGGTCCGGCGTCGTCGCCGTCGCAGGGCGACCATACCGGCGGGTCGGTCGCGCCGGTCCGGCGGTTCAGTCGACGGCCGACCCGGACGGTACGGCGGCGGGTTCGCCGGCGTCCGCGCCCGGACCGGTGATCGGCGGCACCGCCACCTCCACTGTCCTGGCCAGCCGCGGCCCCTCGGGCCCGTACACCGCCCGGGGTTCGGGGAACAGCCGCAGCAACGCCAGGTAGAGCACGGCGGCGACGGCCAGGGACAGCGGCAGGCCGATGTCGATGCCGTTCGCCAGATCACCCAGCGGGCCCACGAACTGGCCCGGGATGTTCGTGAACAGCACACCGAGCAGCGCCGATACCCACCAGGCGGTCGTGCCCCGCCAGTTCCAGCCGTGCGTGAACCAGTAACGCCCGCCGCGCTGACGGCGGTTGAAGACCTGGAGGGCTTCGGGGTCGTACCAGCCGCGCCGGGTGAAGAAGCCCAGCATCATCACGACCATCCACGGCGTCGTACAGGTGATGATCATCGTGGCGAACGTCGAGATGGACTGCACCAGGTCCAGACCGAACCGGCCGACGAAGATGAACACGATCGACAGCAGACCGACCAGCACGGTCGCCTGCACCCGCGACAGCCGCGGGAACACCGACGAGAAGTCCAGACCGGTGCCGTAGAGCGAGGTCGTGCCCGTGGACATCCCGCCGATCAGGGCGAGCAGACACACCGGCAGGAAGAACCAGGACGGTGAGATCGCCAGCAGCCCGCCCACGAAGTCGGGGGCGGCCGGGTCGACGTAATCCGGGGCCTTCGACGCGATGATGCTCGCGGTCGCCAGGCCGAAGACGAACGGCAGCAGGGTCGCGATCTGCGACAGGAACGCGGCGCCGACCACCCTGCGGCGCGGGGTGGTGGCCGGGATGTAGCGGGACCAGTCGCCGAGGAACGCCCCGAACGACACCGGGTTGGACAGCACGATCAGCGCCGCGCCGATGAACGACGGCCAGAACAGCGCGTCGGTGGCCGCGTTCGCGGAGTCCGTGAAGACGCCCGCGTACGACGCGTCGAAGTCGTCGGCGAAGGCGATCGCGCCGAGGAGGAACAGCACCGTGGCCGAGGCGACCGCGACCTTGTTGACGAACAGCATGAACCGGAAGCCGTACACGCACACCGCGAGCACCAGCCCGGCGAACACCGCGTAGGCGACGGCGTACGTCAGGTCGCCGCGGGAGAGGCCGAAGAGGCGGTGGGCGCCGCCGACCAAGGCGTCGCCGGAGCTCCACACCGAGATGGAGAAGAACGCGATCGCCGTCAGCAGGGAGAGGAACGAGCCGACCACACGGCCGTGCACTCCGAGGTGCGCGGAGGAGGAGACCGCGTTGTTGGTGCCGTTGACCGGGCCGAACACCGCCATCGGGCACAGGATCAGCGCGCCCACGAAGACCCCGAGGAGGGTGGCGGCGAGGCCCTGCCAGAAGGACAGGCCGAAGAGGATCGGGAAGGCGCCGAGCACGCAGGTGGAGAAGGTGTTCGCGCCGCCGAAGGCGAGCCGGAACAGGTCGAGGGGGGTCGCGGTGCGCTCGGCGTCGGGGATGCGGTCCACACCGTGGGACTCGACCTCGGTGAGTGACGGGGGAGCGGCGGACGGCGCGGGTTCGGGGGACGGCGGGGTCAAGGGAGCTCCAGCAACAGGCGGTCGACGGTGGAGCGCGGGGTGGCGCGGCACGGTGAACGGCCGCCCGGTCGCGGGGTGGGCGACGCGGGCGGATGCCGTCACTGATCGGGGTCTGCCGAACGTACGGCGTGGGCAAGACCCCGACCAGAGGGTGAATCATCCTTCTTCCGCGTCGGGAGTGGACGAATCCGCCACCTCTCCGTGACCGGGGCCGGAATCGGGGTCGGAGGCGGAGTCGGGGTCCGCGTCCGGTCCCTGGGCCCGCACCCGCTGGACGTGTTCGAGGGAGTCGCGCAGCTCGGCGAGCCAGTCGTCGGTGTGGCGCTGGACCAGCCGGACGCACCAGGCGAGCGCGTCGCTGCGGCTGCGGGCCACGCCCGCGGCGATCAGGGTGTCGAGGACCTGACGTTCGGGCTGCCGCAGCCGGGTCATGACGGGCGCGGCCACGTGGGTGAACAGGGCGCGCTCCCCGTCGCACACCACACCCCAGGACACCTTCCGGCGGAACCGGTGTTCGGCGTCGCGGGCCACGGCGATCCGGGTCTCCCGGGTGCGCTCCCGGAACTCCTGGATCCGGGCGGTGACCGCCGCCTCCCGCTCGGCGGCCGAGACGTCCTCGGCCAGCCGGGGCGCGGGGATGCGGCCGAGCACGGTGATCTCCTCGCGGTCGACCGTCACCTCGGCGGGTTCCTCGAAGAGGCCGTCCGGCAGACGGCCGGCGAACCAGCCCCTCAGCTTCTCTTTCTGCTCGTTCGTAATCATGTAATTACCATTACTCCGCAGGTACATGAACACAAGTGGTCGAGAAGAAGTCCGCCGAGAGCGGAACGGAGGGGTGTGCGGGGGGATCCGCGGAGGGATCCGGAGGCGGAGGCGGAATGTTTCAGGCCGATTAACGAAGCTATGGAAACCGGTCATCGAGTCGACCGAAGGGATCATGAAGCGCTTGCTTTCGGCGTTGGAACGTTCGAATTCCGTTACTTCTCGCCACTGATTCAATACGCAAGGTTACTGAAACCCATGGGGTCGATGTGAGATTCGGCGGTGGACTCGGCAGACTCGCGCTCGCCGCGTTCGACACCGACCGAGCCGGACCGGCACACCCCCGAATCGAGCGGAAGGATGCACACAATGCGGAACACCGCGCGCTGGGCAGCGACCCTCGGCCTCACGGCCGCCACCGTCTGCGGATCCCTCACCGGATCCGCGCTCGCCGCCCCGGCCGCAGCGCCGACCTCCCTGTACGCCCCGTCGGCCTTCGTGCTGACCGTGGGCCACGGAGAGACCGCCGCCACCGTCAACGCGGCCCGGGCCGTCACCCTGAACTGCGCCCCGACGCCCTCCGGCACCCATCCCGCCGCCGCTCGCGCCTGCGCCGAACTGCGCGCCGCCGGCGGCGATCTGGACGCCCTCGCGGGCCCGGGCGACGCCGTCTGCACGAGGCAGTACGACCCGGTGGTCGTCACCGTCGACGGCGTATGGCAGGGCAAGCGCGTCTCCTTCGAGCGCGCCTTCTCCAACGAGTGCGTGAAGAACGCTGCCGGGAGCAGCCTCTTCGCGTTCTGAGACCGGGATCGCGTGGTCCCCGTGGACGCCGAGAGAGGCTCGTGAGGTGGGGAGTGCGAGCCCCTGACACGGGAGCAGCGTGATTCCGTACCCGGAGGCCGGAGGACAGTGTGGGGCTGTCCGCCGGCCTCCGGTGCACCCGTTTTCGCGAAGGACCCGCGGGAGGGTGCCCGGCAATCCCTAGGTCGTGTCCGCAATGTCAGGGGAGCCAGAGTCGTAGGCAGGCGATGGTGACCAGGGCTTGGTAGTGGCGGGCGCGTTTGTCGTAGCGGGTGGCGAGGGCTTTGTTGTGCTTGAGCTTGTTGAAGCAGCGTTCGACGACGTTGCGGCGGCGGTAGGCCGCCCGGTCGAGGCGGCAGAGGCTTTCGCCTCGGCGGACGCGGCCGTTGATCTGGTCGATGCGTTCGGGGATCACGGCCCGGATGCCTCGTCTGCGCAGGTAGCTGCGGATCTTCAGGGACGAGTAGCCCTTGTCCGCGGCCACCTGGACGGGGCGGGTGCGGGGCCGGCCGGGTCCGCACCGCTGGATGCGGATGCGGGCCAGGACCGGCTCGAACTGGGTGCAGTCATTGACGTTCCCGGCGGTGATCGTGAAGGCCAGCGGGCGGCCCTGCCCGTCGCAGGCAAGGTGGATCTTCGTGGTCAGCCCGCCACGGGACCGGCCGATCGCCTCGCCCGGCCAGAGCCCCCTTTTCGCGCCCCGGCCGCATGCTGGTGGGCCCGCACGGTAGTGGAGTCGACGCACACGATCGACCAGTCCACGGCTCCGATCGCGTCGGAGTGCTGCTGGACGTGAGCCAGCAGGCGGTCCCAGGTGCCGTCGGCCGACCAGCGGCGGAAGCGTTCGTAGACCGTCTTCCACGGCCCGTAGCGTTCCGGCAGATCACGCCAGGCCGCCCCGGTGGACAGCTTCCACAGGATGCCGTTGAGGACCTGACGACGGTCCCGCACCGGCCGCCCCATGCGAGACGGAGCCAGCAACGGCTCGATCACTGCCCAGGCCTGATCAGTCAGCTCATGACGACGCACCACGAACAGACCAACGCACCAACCACTTTGCGGACACGACCTAGGACCGGTCCCGGTGGCTGGTGTCGCACCAGGGATAGCGGCGGCTGCGCCGGCAGGTGCACAGGGCGACCCGGAAGCGGTCGGAGGCGACCGTGGTGCCGTCCTCCAGTTCCACCTCGACCGGTCCCTCGACGAGCAGGGGGCCCCGGCGCTGGACGGTGATCCGACAGGGCCTGTCAGCTGGGGAGTTCGGCACGGACGACCACCAGTTCCTCGTTCTCGTCGTCGGCGGACAGCAGACCCCGCTCCCGCAGCCAGTCCCTGCGCTCGCGCAGGACGGGGCCGAAGGGAATGCGGCGGCGTCGCGTCACGGACGCCTTGAGGCCGGACGCGCGCAGGACCGTCAGGGTGCTCGCGGGATCGCTGAGCGCGGAGTGGACCATCAGCAGCACGCCACCGGGCCGCAACAGCGGGGGCGCCTCGAGGCAGATCCGGTCGAGCAGGAGCCTGCCGTCACCGCCGCCGTCCCAGGCCCGGGCCGTCCCGCGGCCCCCGCGGTGGCCGGCCGGCGCGGGCACGTACGGCGGGTTGGTCAGGATCAGGTCGAAGGACTGGCCGTACACCGGGGCGAAGAGGTTGCCGCGGTGCACGCGCACCGGGAGCCGTTCCCGCCAGGCGTTGAGGCGGGCGGAGTAGACCGCGCGCCAGGACACGTCGACCGCGGTGACCCGCGTGCCGCGCCGTGCGGCCTCCAGCGCCAGCGCGCCGGTGCCGGTGCCCACGTCGAGGACGTCGGAGCCCGGGAGCAGCGGTTCTTCGGACAGTGCCCCGGCCAGCAGGGCGGTGTCCTCCTGAGGGGCGTACACGCCCGGGAGTACGAGAGGGTTCACGCCGACCAAGTACCCAGACAATCAGGAAATATGGGCTTTTTCCTGATCGGGGAGTGGGGTACGCAGGGAGGACTCTCCCGAGCGCCAGGCGCTGAGCAGGCGGGCGGCGAGGCGGTCCTCCAGGTGCCCGGTGGCCCCGAGGCCGAAGGTGATGTCGGGGGCCAGGTGCGGTTCCTCGTCCAGCAGACCGCCGATGACGTCATGGCGTACCACCTGCTCGTGCACGGCGTCGGCCTCGACGTGCTCGTCGTAGAAGTGCACGGCGGCGGGCCCGGCGTCCGCGCGGCGCATCGCCTGCGCGAGCCGCCGGGAACCGGGCGAGGAGGTGATCTCGACCGCCGCGAAGTGGCCCACGAGGGCGCCCCTGAGGGCCCGGTGCAGGCCGAAGAGCGACATCAGGTTGACCGTGGCCAGCGTCTCGGCGCACGCGGCGTCCAGATAGCGGCCGTAGGTGGTGTCCAGGCCCAGGTCCGTCATCAGGTCCGCGAACAGCCGTGCGTGGACGCGGTCGGGGCGGCCGCCGCCCCACTCGTCGAACTCCACCGCCGCCATCGCCGCCTTGGCCCGGCCCCACAGCCTCGGCAGCACCCACGCGTGCGGGTCCGCCTCCTTGAGGTGGTAGAGGGACCGCTGGGCCGCGTACTCGCGAAGCTGCCACAACTCGCCCTCGGCCGCGAGGAAATGACTGACGCCCGAGCCCTCGACGGGCTCGACGAGAAGCTCCGCGAGCGCGTCCTCCACGGAGTCGTGGACCGGTGTGTCCTCGCGCAGGGCGGTCAGAAAGCGGTGCTCCAGCGCGGCCCGCACCCGCAGCAGACCGGGATCCCACTCCCGGTCCGGGGCCACCCCCGCGAATCCCCGGTAGTGCAGCTCGTAGCAGAGGTACAGGGCCAGCTGGAGGTCGTCGCCGTACGCGGACGCGAGCGCCACCGTCTCCGCCGCCGGAAGCGCGTCCGAGCCCGCCAGATATCCGCGGACGGCCGCGGACACCGGGCCCCGGGCGGCCGGCAGCTGTGGTCCATGGGGGTCGTGTGCCATGCGCGCCGGGTACCCCACGGAGGCCGGACCACCCGCCGGGGCCCACACGACGTGGAGCGACACTCCGTAACTCCGCACCCGGCGGCCCTGCGGCCCGGCGACACTCCGTATCCGGCGGCCCTGCGGTCCCTTGGCTGGGGCTCGCGCCAGGGGGCGGCGTGGGGTCAGCGTGCTCGGTCCGTGGCGGGTTCTTCCGGTGGGCGCCGCGAGGCGGTTCCGGACGGTGTCCGGGCAGGGGAGGGGACGTGTTGGGTGAGGCGCAGGGGTACCGGCTCCAGGGGTGCCTCCTCCTCGTTGTCGGTGAGCCGGCCGGCCTCGGCCCACCAGGCCGGGCCGTCCTCCATGTGCCGCAGCATGACGCCCTCGCGGATCGCCCACGGGCATACGGTGACCGAGGTCAGTCCGGTGAGCTTCATCGCGGTGTGCCCGATCACCGCGCCGGCCAGGCTCTGCGCGGCGCGCGGCGCGGAGATCCCGGGCAGCCGGGCGCGTTCGGCGGCGGGCAGGGCGGCCAGGGTGGCGATGGCTTCGCGCAGGTCGCCGCGGCGCAGGGTGCGGTCCATGAAGGGGCCGTGCCGTCCGGGGGCGGCCCCGCACAGCCGGCCGAGCTGCTGGAAGGTGCGGGAGGTGGCCACCGCCGTACGCGGACCCTCCCAGCGGACCCGGGCCGCCACGTCCCTGAGCTGGTGGCGGATCCTGCGCCGCGCCGCACGGAGGGCTTCGGGGGAGGGCGGGTCGTGGTCCGCGAAGAAGTCGTGGGTGAGCCGGCCCGCCCCCAGGGGGAGTGAGGCCACGAAGTCCGGCAACCGGCCCCGGCCGAAGGCCACTTCGAAAGAGCCGCCGCCGATGTCCAGCAGGGCGAGCGGGCCGCAGCGCCAGCCCATCCAGCGGCGGGCCCCGAGGAACGTCAGCTCGGCCTCCACCTCCCCCGGCAGGGTGCACAGCGCCACGCCGGTCCGGGACCGGACCGCGCGCAGGACCTCGCGCCGGTTGGGGGCCGCGCGCACGACGGCGGTCGCGAAGGCGAGCGGGCCGGCCGCACCCCAGCGGTCCGCGGTCCGGGCCGCCGCGGCGACCGCTCGGACGAGGCGTTCCACGGCCTCCTCCGGGATGGGGTCACCGGGCGCGACCTGCTCGGCCAGCCGCAACCGCCACTTGGCCGTGTGGACCGGCAGAGGGACCCCGCCCGCCGCGTCCGCCACCACCAGCCGCACGGTGTTCGAGCCCACGTCGAGCACGCTGATTCTCATGGACCGCGAGTACCCAGGGCTAAACCTGCGGGCGCCCGCCCTTGCGGGCACGACACAGAGGAGCCGCCGTCCCTCGCGGACGGCGGCCCCTCTCCCCGGCGCGGCGGGTGGCGGGCCCGTCACATGTGGACCACCGGTGCCGCGTCCGCGTCCTGCTGCGGCACCCCGCGGCGGAAGAGCAGGAACGCGATGACCGCGCCCGCGGCGAAGAAGACGGCCGACCACCAGAAGGCGGTGGTGTAGCTCTCGATGGTCGCCTGCGCCTGGACCAGCTGGTTCGCCGGGTTCTTTCCGACCAGGTAGTCGGCGGCGGCGCTCGCGGCCAGGGTGTTCAGCAGGGCCGTGCCGATCGAACCGCCCACCTGCTGCATGGCGTTGACCGTGGCGGAGGCCACGCCCGCGTCCTCGGCGGCGACCCCGCCGGTGGCCATCTGCATGGCGGGCGGCATGACCAGACCGAGGCCGATACCGGTGATGACCAACTGCGGCAGCACCGCGCTCAGGTAGTGGGAGCCGACGCCGATCCCGGTCAGCCAGGCCATGCCCACCGCGGCGATCGCGAAGCCCAGCGGGATGACCGCCTTCGGGCCCAGGCGCGGCACCAGGGCCGTGGTGCCGATCTGCGCCGCCACCATGAGCGCCCCCACCATCGGCAGGAACGCCACACCCGTCTTCGTCGGGCTGAAGCCCAGGTTCAGCTGGAGGTAGTAGGTGAGGAAGAGGAACACGCCGAACATGCCGGCGCCGGAGATCAGCACGGCCAGGAAGGAGGCCGCCCGGTTGCGGTCGAGGAGGATGCGCAGCGGCAGCAGCGGGTGCGCGGCCCGGGTCTGCCACCAGGTGAAGGCCGCGAGCAGCGCCCCGCCCGCGAGCAGGAAGCCCCAGGTCTGCGGCGAGTCCCAGTCGTGGGTCTCCGCGTTGGAGAAGCCGTACACCAGGGAGAACAGACCGGCGGCGACCAGGACCGTACCCGGCACGTCCAGCTTGGAGTTCTCGGCGTCACGGTGGTTGGACAGCAGCAGCCAGCCGCCCGCGAAGGCGACGACGGCGATGGCCACGTTGACGTACAGCGTCCAGCGCCAGTCGAGCGCGTCGGTCAGGATGCCGCCGAGGAGCAGGCCCACCGCGCCGCCCGCGCCGGCGATGGCGCCGTAGACGCTGAACGCCTTGGCGCGTTCCTTGGCGTCGGTGAACGTGGTGTTGAGCAGCGAGAGCGCGGCGGGAGCGAGGAGCGCGCCGAAGGCGCCCTGGAGCGCGCGGGCGGTGACCAGCATCTCGAAGTTGGTCGCGGCACCGCCGAGGGCGGAGACGGCGGCGAAGCCGACGACCCCGATCAGGAAGGCCGTCTTACGGCCGAAGAGGTCGGCTATCCGGCCGCCTAGCAGCAACAGGGAGGCGAACGCCAGCGCGTACGCGGTGACGATCCATTGCCGGTTGCCGTCGGAGAAACCGAGGTCGGCCTGGGCCGAGGGCAGGGCGATGTTCACGATGGTGGCGTCCAGCACCACCATCAACTGGGCCAGGGCGACGACCGCGAGGATCCACCACTTCTTGGCGGACGCTGCGGACGGCCCCTGGTCGGCGCCCGTGCGGGTGCCGTCCGTCAAGGTCTTCGGAGACATGGGGAACCACTCCAGGGACGTGAGGGCAAAGGCCACGTAAACGAAACTGTTTCGTACACCTGGAGGCTAGACCAGTTTCTGCGAAACGGCAAAGTTTCGCTAGTGGCGGCCGCGTCGGGGGCGGGGCCGGTGTGTGGGTGGGTGGGTCCGGGGCCTCAGGCCAGCTGCCGCCGCACCAACTCGTGCAGCCTTCCGCCGGTGTCCGCGAGAAGCTGGGCGGGCGGGCCCTGCTGGGCGACCTTGCCGTTCTCCATCACCACGACCCGGTCGGCGTCCATCACCGTCGACAGGCGGTGCGCGATGACGACCCGGGTGGCGTTGAGCTTGCGGGTGCTCTCGATGACCGTGCGCTGGGTCTCGTTGTCGAGGGCGCTGGTCGCCTCGTCGAAGAACAGGATGCGCGGCCGGCGGATCAGCGCCTGGGCGATCATCAGGCGCTGACGCTGGCCGCCCGAGACCGACCCGCTGCCCGAGACGATCGTGTGCAGTCCCATCGGCATGCGCTTGATGTCCTCGGCGAGGCCGGCCAGCTCGGCGGCCGCCATCGCCTCCTCCGGCGTGTAGGCCTCGGTGCCGCAGATGACGTCCAGCAGGGAGCCGGTGAACGGCTGGGCGTGCTGGAGCACCACCCCGCACTGCCGGCGAACCGCCGACTGGTCGAGGGCCGCCAGGTCCTGGCCGTCGTACAGCACACTGCCCGAGACCGGCTTGTCGAAGCCGATGAGCAGCCGGAGCAGCGTCGACTTCCCGCAGCCGCTCGGGCCGACGATCGCCACGAACTCGCCCGGCCGCACCTCGAAGGAGACGTCGTCGAGGACGAGGGGACCGTCGTCGGAGTAGCGGAAGGACAGCCGGCGGGCCTCCAGCGCGCCGGTCAGCGGGCCGGGGCGGGTGTTCGCCGTGCGGACCTCCGGCGTCGCCTCCAGCACCGGCCGGATCTCCTCGAACAGCGGCAGCGCGGCCACCGCCGAGACGAACGCGCCGGTCAACGAGGTCACCGAGGTGAGCAGCATCGTCATCGACGTGTTGAAGGTGAGGAAGTCCGCCGCCGACAGCGCACCCCGCGCCGGACCGGCCAGCAGCATGAACATCAGCAGGGAACACAGCGGCAGATACACCGAACCCAGCACCGTGTTGAGGTTCTTGATCCGGCCGAGGCGCTGCTGGAGCTCCCGGCTGCGCGCGAACTGTGCCGCCCAGGCCGCGTACGCGTAGTTCTCGGCGGCCGCCACCCGCAGCTTCGGCAGTCCGCGCAGGGTCTGGAAAGCCTGGTTGTTGAGCTTGTTGGAGAGCACCACGAGCCGTCGCTGCCAGCGCACCTGCCACAGCCCGAGCGCCAGGAACACGGAGGCGATGACGACCAGCATGCCGATCGCGGCGAGGGCCATCGGCACGCTGTACCAGAGCAGCAGCCCCAGGTTCATCGCACCGATGGTGACGGACTGCGCGACCGAGGGACCGAGTCCCGCCAGCAGCCGGCGGATCGCGCTGATGCCCATCGCGGCACTCGCCAGCTCGCCCGTCGAACGCTCGGCGAAGAACTTCGTCGGCAGCCTGAGCAGCCGGTCCCACACCGCCGGCTGGAGCGTCGCCTCGATCCGGCCCTCCAGCCGCAGCATGGTCAGGTTCTGCAGCAGCATGAACGCCGCCGCCACCACGCCGCTGACCATCACCGCCAGACACACCTGCACGATCAGCCCCTGCTGGGCCTTCGGCACGTACTCGCCGAGCACCTTGCCGGTCGCGATCGGCACCAGCGCCCCGATCACCACCGTCACCAGCCCGCTCAGCAGCAGGTTCGTCAGGTCCCCCGCCGTGCCCCGCATGCTGAAGCGCAGCAGCCCGAGGGGGCCGAGGCCCTGTTCCGGCAGCGGGCGGTAGAACATGACCGCACGCGGCTCGAACTCCTCCGCGTTTGCCTTCTCGACCGGGGTCTCCCGCCCGGTCGCCGGGTGCACGGCGACATAGCCGCCGCGCCGCCACAGCAGCGCGACCGGCGCCCCGGACAGGGCCCGGTGCCCGACCAGCGGCCCCACGTCGTCCCGCCACCAGTGGCCGTCCAGACGTACGGCCCGCGCGCGCACCCGCGAGGCCAGAGCGACCCGCTCCACCGGGTCCAGCCGGTCGCTGTCGGCGCCCATCTGCGAGGGTTCGGCCAGGGTGATCCCGGCGGCCCGGGCGACGAGCCCGCACGCCGCGTAGGTGGCGTCGGTGTCGGCGGCCGTGGCGCGCTTGTCCGTGCCCCTGCCGTTCCTGTCGCCCCGGCCGCTCTTGCCGATCGACGCGAGCAGAGTCCGGTCGGCCTGGGCGCGCACCGCCTCGCCGGCCTTGATCCCGGCGGCCGTGCGGGTCTCGTGAGTGTGCTCGAGCTGCTCGATCCAGCGGTCGAGCGTGGTCAGCAGCCGGAACTGCTGGTCGACCATGCTCTGCCACACCGCAGGGTCCATCAGCAGGTCGGCGGTCGCCTCCGCGCCGTACAACGAGCCGTACTGCACGCTGCCCGGCGGCACCTGCATCCAGAACACGTCGTCGTCCTCCCCCATGCTCGAATTCGCTCGCACGGGGGCACCCCCAACTCCGGCGGCCCCTTCGGTGGCCATCGGCGCCTGGAAGAGGATCGACAGACCGCGGCCCACACCGAGGGCGAGCGCGTACTCCAGGGGGCTCGAAGTCGGCGGCACGTACTGGGGGTTGCCGTACTCGTCATAGGACCAGGTCTGGGTGTTCGCGGGCTGGTACAGCTCCCGCAGCCCGATGCGGTGCACGACGCAGTCGCGCAACGGGCGTGCGACGAGCGTGTGGTGGGGTCCGGTGACCGGACCGAGCAGCAGCGAGCCCGCCTCCAGCCGCCCCAAGTGGTGCCAGTGGCCCTGCTGTTCGGCGTCCACCGCGAACAGGTCCAGGGCGCCCGACGCGACCAGCCACAGCACCTGCGGCCCTTCCAGGTCGAGCCGGCTGAAGCCCGCGCAGTCGATCCGCGCGCCCAGCTGCCCCAGCGCGGCGAGCACGACGTCGCCTTCGGACACGGCAGTCATCTCATCGCTCCCTGACCAGCGCCGCGTACGAGCCGCCGCGCGCCACCAGTTCCTCGTGCCGCCCGCGCTCCACGACCGTGCCGTGCTGGAGTACGACGATCTCGTCGCTGTCGCGCACCGTGCTGAGCCGGTGGGCGATCACCACGCACGCGCAGCCGCGCCGGCGCAGGTTGTCCATCACCACCTGCTCCGTCTCCGCGTCCAGCGCGCTGGTCACCTCGTCCAGCACCAGGATGCTGGGTCGGCGCACCAACGCCCGCGCGATCTCCAGGCGCTGGCGCTGACCGCCGGAGAAGTTGCGGCCGTCCTGCTCGACCTTGCCGTGGATGCCGCCGGGCCGTCGGACGACCGTGTCGTAGAGCGCCGCGTCCCGGAGCGCGTCGACGACGGCGTCGTCCGGGATCGACGGGTCCCACAGCGCCACGTTGTCCCGCACCGAGCCCTCGAAGAGGAACACCTCCTGGTCGACGAAGGACACCGAGGAGGCGAGCGCCCCGCGCGGAATGTCCTCCAGGCGCTGCCCGTCGACCCGGATCACGCCCTCCCAGGGCGCGTACAGACCCGAGATCAGCCGGGACACCGTCGACTTGCCGCTTCCCGAACCACCGACCAGAGCCACCTGCTGTCCCGGTCCGACGGTCAGGTCGAAGCCGGTCAGCAGCGGCTTGTCCAGCGGGCTGTAACCGAAGGTGATGTTCTCCAGCTCGACATGACCGTGCAGCCGGCGCGTGGAGTCCCCGCCGGCGCGTCGGTCGTAGAGCGGGTCGGCGCGGAAGTTCTCCACGTCCTTCAGCCGGGCCACGTCCGCCGCGAAGTCCTGGATGCGGCCCGCGACCCCGTTGAGGCGGGTCAGCGGGGCGGTGAAACGGGTGACCAGAGCCTGGAAGGCGACCAGCAGACCCACCGAGATATGGCCCTCGATCGCCCGCATACCGCCGATCCACAGGATCAGCGCGCTGTTGAGCGTCGCGAGCGTCGGCGCGACCACGCCCAGCCAGGCGCTCGGCACCCCGAGCCGCTGCTGCTCCTCCAGCGTGGTGGCGTGCTGCCCGGCCCACTTGCGGAAGTACCCGTCCTCGCCGCCGGTCGCCTTCATCGTCTCGATCAACTGAAGCCCGGTGTAAGCCGTGTTGGTGAGCCGCGCGTTGTCCGCGCGCAGTTTCGCCGTCCGGGTCGCGCGCATCCGGATGACGATCCGCATGGCGACGATGTTCAGCAGCGCCACGCCGATCCCGACGGCCGTCAGCTGAGGGTCGTAGGTGTAGAGGAGGACGGCGTACAGGACGACGACGATCGCGTCCACGCCCGCCGACGCGAGGTCGCGGGCCAGTGTCTCGGCGACCGCGTCGTTCGACTGCAACCGCTGGACCAGGTCGGCCGGACTGCGCTGGGAGAAGAAGGTGACCGGCAGTCGCAGCAGATGGCGCAGGAAGCGGGCGCTGGAGAGGGTCGAGGAGATGATCCGGCCGTGGTGCAGGTTGGCCTGCTGGAGCCAGGTCAGAGCCACCGTGAGGGCCACACAGGTGCCCATCGAGACGAACAGCACGCCCAGCAGCGAGGTCTGCCGTCCGATCAGGAACATGTCGATGTAGGTCCGGCTGAGCGCCGGCACGGCCGCGCCCACCAGGACCAGCAGCAGGCTCGCCAGCACGGCTGCCGGCAGGGTGCCCGCGGTGCCCCGCAGCCGGGCCGGCATCGCGCCCAGCACACCCGGTCTGCGTCCGCCCCGTTCGAAGTCCTCGCCCGGCTCCAGCACCAGCACGACGCCGGTGAAGCTGCCGTCGAAGTCCTCGATCGGCACGAAACGCCGGCCCTTGCCTGGGTCGTTGATGTACACGCCCCGGCGGCCGAAGCGACGGCCGAGGCCCTCGTAGACGACGTAGTGGTTGAACTCCCAGAAGAGGATCGCGGGCGACCTGACTCCGGCGAGGGCCGCCAGGTCCATCTGCATGCCCTTGGCCGTGAGGCCGTAACTGCGGGCCGCCTTCAGCAGGTTGCTCGCCCGCGAGCCGTCACGGGAGACACCGCAGGCGATGCGCAGCTCCTCCAGCGGGATGTGCCGGCCGTAGTGCCCGAGGACCATGGCGAGCGAGGCCGCCCCGCACTCCACCGCCTCCATCTGGAGCACGGTGGGCGTGCGGACGGTCTTCGTCCGGCTCTTGGGAACCGTGCGTCGGGGCGGTGCGGCACGCCGCCGGGTCCGCGGCTGCTCGGTGGTGGTCACGGGAGCAGCCAATCGACGGGACGCTGGTCGGCCAGCCGGATCGAACCCGTGGCCATGGTCATGGAGGTGAGGGCGAACGGCGGCCCGTCCGCGGACGACCACCGGTAGCCGCTCTTCGTCGCCGAGGACCTGTCCAGGCGGACCAGGACCGCCACCGGGCGGCCGTCCTCGGTGAACTGCTCGCCCAGTTGGCTGTCGCCGAGGAACGCGGCGATCGCCTGCGCCGACTGGGCCGCGCGGTCCACCGACTTCACATGACCGCGCAGCACGCCGTACTCCTGCGAGGGCACGGTCTGCACGGTCAGGTCGACGGCCGCGCCGGAGGGGATGGAGGCGGCGTTCTCCGCGGGGACGTACACCGTGGCGTACAGCGGGTCGTCGGCGTCGGCGACCTTCTCGACGGCGGCGACGTTCGCGCCGGTGGAGATGATCTGACCGATGGTGGCGGCGAGTGCGGTGATCCGGCCCGCGGCGACCGTCCGCACCACGGCGTCGCCCTGCGCCGTACGCACCTTCAGCACGGGCGAGCCGGCGGCCAGCCGCTCGCCCTCCTTGGCCAGGACCGCGGTGACCTGGCCGGCGGCCGGGCTCTGCAGGATGTAGCTGCCCTCGCCGTGGGTGAGGACGGCGGGCGCGCTCACCGTGGAGGCGACCGAACCGGTCACCGCCCACACGGAGGCGGCCGCCATGACGGCCACGGTCACGGACAGCACCAGCCAGCCCTGGGGGCGCGCGAAACGCACCGGCAGGTCGAGTTCCTCCGGCGACTGGAGCTTGGCGAGGGCCTGTTGGCGGAACTGCACGGGCCTACCTAGGGAGTTTCAGGGCGCCGATGAGCCCCGGAGCCGGGTGACGGCTCCGGGACTCAAAGGGGTCACGAAAGGTGCGATCAGAGACCGGCGACCAGGTTGGTGACCGGGGCCGTGTTCAGGCCGGTGACACCCTCGACGGTGCCGACGGCCGTGTTGACCAGGCCGGAGACCGGGGCGATGCCGTCCACCAGGCCGGTGACGGTGCCGACGGCGTTCAGGGACAGACCGCCGGAGACGTTGTCCAGCTCGGCGTCGGAGATCTCGACGGTCTCAACCTGGGGGGTGGAGTTCATGGTGGAACTTCCCTTCACATGGATATCTCATAAGGGGGGAGCGGCCCCCTCTGGGGACAGATGACGGCCGCGAGCACGGGCACCGGGCACCCCGTCTCCGGGAGGCCGCGATGACCCTGCGGTGCGTTGGATCAAAGCAGGTCCGCGGCCGGCGCAGCCAATCAATCACCGCGTTCACCTGGGAACTTGTGTCACGGGAGCGTGAAACGGTGCAGGCGCGCCCACTGCTTGTAGGCGACTTCTTCACACCATGGGCGGGATCTGCTCGGATGAGCGTCCGGCGGTCTCGCGGCGAATCCGACACTCCCGTACCAAAGGCGTGGCGGGCGCCGGGCAGTTGTGCAGAACCCCTGCTCGCGGTGACCCGCTTGGGCATTCGATGTGCAGATTCTCTGAAGCGGGGATTCGGCCCGCGGATATGAACACGAAGTCACCACTCGACTCCGAGGCGTGTCGGTCCGTCGGGGGTCGGCCGACGGGGCGCATAGCTGACGCACAGATCCGCAACCGCTTTCGGTGGGCGGGCTTCATCGGTACCGCTCGGTTCAGGACATCCGAATCGGGCACCGCTCACCGGAACGAAGTCGGCCGCCATGCCGTCTTCCTTCGTCCGGGGTCTCGCGGACGGCCGGGGCGGCGAGCGCGGCCGTCCTGTCCGTGGCCGCCGCCGACAGCTCCCCCGGCAGTCCTCCGTCCTTCCGTGCCGACGCCCCTGACCAGGGAATACACCGAACCGGCGGGAGTCGTGGACAACTTCGGCGAACAGGCCCGGAGCGAGCCCCCGGAGCGCTGGAGCAGGCCGAAAGGATCTTGTCGGCTTCGGCGGTCGTCATCGCCATATGGGCGTTTGTTCCCGAGGTCGCGAGGTCGGACTCCGGTCATGGCCGATTCACGGTTGAGCAAAGGAAGTTGGCAAACGCGATTGAACGCACCCCTCGACCCCTGCGTACTCATGGCCAACCAGGCGCCGCTGTACGGAGCTGCCGAACCCCGGCAGCCAGACCCCGTCCCCCAGGAGGTCGAGTTTTTTGAGTCACAAGCGAGTTACGAAGCGCAAGGCCATCATCGCCGCAGGCGGTGTGGCTGCGCTCGGAGCGGCAGCCATCCTGCTTCCCCAGGCCAACGCCTCCCAGGACGGCGGTTCCGACAACGCCGCCACGGTGAAGACGCTCAAGGCGGGCGACGCCTCGGACCTCGCCGCACAGCTCGAGAAGCTGCTCGGTGACGCCTTCGCCGGCTCGTACTACGACAGCGAGGGCAAGCAGCTCGTCGTCAACGTCATCAGCGTCGAGGGCGATGACATCGACATCGACGGCGACGAGAACCAGGTCATCGTGCAGGCCAAGAAGGCGGGCGCCAAGATCCGCCAGGTCGACAACAGCACCGCCGAACTCGAGGCGGCCGCGAAGACGCTGAAGAAGGAAGCGACCATCCCGGGCACCGCCTGGGCCGTCGACCCCAAGACGAACAAGATCCTCGTCACCGCCGACTCCACGGTCACCGGCACCAAGTGGGACCAGATCGAGTCGACCGTCAAGACCCTCGGCACGGGCATGGCGACGATCCAGAAGTCGGCCGGCACCTTCACCACGAAGGTCGCCGGAGGCGACGCGATATTCGGCGGCGGGGCACGCTGTTCCCTCGGCTTCAACGTGACGGCCGGCGACGGCTCCCCGGCCTTCCTGACGGCCGGTCACTGCGGGGTCGCGGCCGAGAAGTGGTCCGACTCCGAGGACGGCGAGCCGATCGCGACCGTCGACCAGGCGACCTTCCCCGGGGACGGCGACTTCGCGCTCGTGAAGTACGACGACGCCGCCACCGTTGCCGCGAGCGAGGTCAACCTCGGCGACCAGACCCTCGCGATCACCGAGGCCGCCGAGGCGACGGTCGGCACGCAGGTCTTCCGGATGGGCAGCACCACCGGTCTCAACGACGGTCAGGTCCTCGCCCTCGACGCCACCGTGAACTACCCCGAGGGCACCGTCACGGGCCTCATCCAGACGGACGTCTGCGCCGAGCCCGGCGACAGCGGCGGCTCGCTCTTCACCCAGGAAGGCCAGGCGATCGGCCTGACCTCGGGTGGCAGCGGCGACTGCACCGTCGGTGGCGAGACCTTCTTCCAGCCGGTGACCACCGCGCTCGAGGCGGTCGGCGCGACCCTCGGCGACGGCGGCGTCGGCGCCGGTGACGCGGTCGGCGGCGAGGAAGCCGGCGCGGGCGCCGTGGACGAGAACGGTGACGGCATCGACGACCAGACCGGCGAGGCCATCGTGGGCGGCGGCGAGGAAGCCGGTGCCGGTGCGGTGGACGAGAACGGTGACGGCATCGACGACCAGACCGGCGAGGCCATCGTGGGCGGCGGCGAAGAGGCCGGTGCCGGTGCGGTGGACGAGAACGGTGACGGCATCGACGACCAGACCGGCGAGGCCATCGTCGGTGGCGCGGACGAGAACGCCGACGGCGGCGCGGACGAGAACGCAGGCGGCCACGACCAGAACGACGGCGCGGCGGACGGCTCGGGTGTGACCGAGTCGCACTGATCCGGCATCAGCTGAACGGTCCGACCCTCCGGCGGGGGTCGGACCGTTCCTGTCTGCGCCCGGCGACGGTGCTCACGCGTCATCCCGCGCCCGCAGCAACAGCAGGGCCACGTCGTCCCGCCGCTCGTCCGCCGCCGCGTAGGGACCCACCAGCTCGTCGGCCAGCTCCGTCAGCGGACGGTCCCCGGCCTCGCCGAGCCGCCGCCCCAGGTCGGCGACCGCGTCCTCGATGTCCACCCCCGGCGTCTCGATGAGCCCGTCGGTGTAGAGGGCGAGGACACAGCCGTCGGTCAGCTCGACCTCTGTCGTCGGATAGGTCGCCGAGGCGTCGATGCCCAGCAGC
This sequence comes from Streptomyces sp. NBC_00080, assembly GCF_045041255.1. Taxonomy (NCBI): domain Bacteria; kingdom Bacillati; phylum Actinomycetota; class Actinomycetes; order Kitasatosporales; family Streptomycetaceae; genus Streptomyces; species Streptomyces sp. NBC_00080. The sequence goes on along the minus strand of NZ_CP108235.1, from coordinate 1,234,652 downwards.
GGACCGCCCGCGAGGTCGAGAACACGCACCCGGCCGTCCGCCCGGCGCAGCAGCGGCGGGGGATGCCCCGCCCGGGCCATGACGGCCCGCCCCCGGGCAGGATCCAGCCGCAGGTAGAGACAGCTCGCGAACAGGTCGGAGCCGAAGTCGATCAGTAGCCGGTTGGTGCTGCGCATGACCTCCGCCGGCTCCTGCCCCACCGTCGTGTACGCGCGGACGGCGGTACGGATCTGCCCCATCAGCCCGGCCGCGGTCACGTTGTGCCCCTGCACGTCCCCGATCACGGCCGCCGCGTGCGGGTGCGAGGGCACCAGGTCGTAGAAGTCCCCGCCGATCTCCATGCCCCGGGTGGCGGGCAGATAGCGGGCGGTCGCCTCGATCCCGGGCAGCGACGGCAGCGAGTGCGGCAGCAGCGCCGCCTGGAGCCCGTGCGCCAGCTGGTGTTTGACGTCGTAGAGCAGGGCGCGGTCCAGTGCCTGTGCGATCAGCCCGGCGAGGCTGGTCAGCACCGCCCGTTCGTGCGTGGAGAACGGGTGCGGTTCGGCGTAGGCCAACACACAGGCGCCCACCGGGCGGCCGGAGGCGATCAACGGCAGGAAGGCCCAGGCGGCGAACCCGTCGGGTGTGGAGTGCCGGGCCGGGTACAGCCGCTCCAGGTCCTGCCGGGAGTCGAAGAACGCCGGGACGCCGGTGGTGGCCGCGTGCGCACCCGGCGTCGGGGAGGACAGCGGCGTCCGGTCGAACCGCTCCACGACACGCGGGTCGGGGTACCCGTGGTGCCCGAGCACGTGCAGCCGCCCGGCCCGCGCGCCGAGCAGCGCCAGCGCCTGACTGCCCACCGCCGGCGCGATCTCGTCGGCCACCAGCCCCACCACGTCCTGCACGCTCACCGTCTCGGTGAGCGCCCCGGCCATGCTCAGCGCCTGCGACATCGACACCAGCCGGGTCGGCGCGTCCTCCGAGCGGGGACCGGTCGGGCTCATCTCCGACACCGCGCGGGCCCGGCTGATCCGCACGCTGATCCCGGTGGTACTCGGATACAGCCGGAACGACAGCCACTGCGAGGGCGGGCGCAGCGCCACGAACGAGGTGGCCTCCTGGCTGAGCAGCGCGGCCCGGTAGCGCTCCTCGTACAGGGGATCGTTCAACCAGGGAACCGTCGCCCACAGCTGCGAACCGAGCAGGCCGCCCACCGGGACGCCGAGCAGTTCGGAGGCCGCCTCGTTCGCGAACCCGACCCGTCCGCTCACGTCGAGCGAGCACATTCCGTACGGCAGCCGCGACACCATCCGTGCCGCCTCGATCGTGCCGAGCGAGTCGGCCACGGCGCCCAGCGGGCCCACGCCCAGCAGATCGGTCTCGGCCCGCACCGAACGGTTCCTCGACGCGGCGCGTTCCAGCCGCAGCGCGAGCCGCTCACAGGCCGCCGTCAGCTCCCGGCGCTCCCGGTCGGAGAGCTCCGGCGGGTGCGAGCCGGGCCAGGTGACGAAGACCGCGCCGTACACCCGGGTCGCGGTCAGCACCGGCAGCGCGGCCAGCGCGAAGGGATAGGGCAGCACGACGGCGATCCGCGGATAGCGGCGGGCCATGTCCTCCACCCCGCCCACCCACACCAGCCGCCGCTCGCGCACCGCCTCGGAGACCGGGATCGGCGCGCTCAGCCCCACCCGCTCCCAGGGTGCCGCGAAGGACCGGGGCAGCCCCGCCATCACCGCCATCTCCAGCAGCGGCTCGTCGCCCGGACGCAGGTACACGGCACCCGAGTGCGCACCGACGGCGTCCATCATCGACGTCAGCGCCAGTGAGAGCAGCGGTTGGCCGACCGGCGCCCATTCGGTCGCAGGTGCCTGACCGGACGACATCTGCCCGTCCGACACGGCGACCACCTCCTCGCCCGGCGCCGCGCGAGCCTTCAGGGTCCAAATCTGCCCCCTGGGGGACCGGCGCGCACGGCGAGCGACGCGCCCGCCGAGGGCTGACCCCGTACCCCGTCGGACCACCCTCATGCCCCCTCGGTCGAAGCGCGCGACGGCGTACGGGCGCCCCGCGTGCGCCCCCGCGCATCCCGATGGCCGGATCTTCGCGCCGAGAAAGGGTCCCGGAGCCGAAGAATGGGCACGCGTTCAACACCACGGACAACACCACGAACAACACCATGGAACCGGCGTACGGCGAGAGCTGAAGGGGCGGCAGTGATCCGCGTACTACTGGTGCACGACGCGTGTCTGGTCAGATCGGTCCTCGCACAGTGGCTGGCCCGGGAACCCGATCTCCGGGTGGAGGACGTTCCCTGGCGCAGCGCGGCCGGCCGCGTCGGGGCGGTGCGCCCGGACGTGTGCGCGGCGGATCTCGACTGCTCCGACGCCTACGGCCTCCCACCCCTGGGGGACTTATGCCAGCGGGGCGGCGGTCCGGTGCCGCCCCGCTTGCTGGTCCTCGCCAGTGCGAACCGGCCCGGCCTGCTGAAACGGGCCCTGGAGGCGGGGGCACTCGGCTATGTCGACAAGGCGGGCACGCCGGAGCAGTTGCTGCGCGGCATCCGGCAGGTCGCCCAGGGGGAACGTTTCGTCAATGATTCGCTGGGCTTCGGCTTCCTCAAGGCCGCCGAGATGCCGCTGACCCGGCGGGAGCTGAGCGTGTTAACCCTCGCTGCCGAGGGCGCCTCCATCGCGGAGATCGCCGGGAACCTGCACCTGTCCCACGGGACGGTGCGCAACTACATGGCGGCGATCACCCGCAAGACCGGCGCCCGCAACCGGGTCGACGCCATCCGTATCTCCCAGGGGCAGGGCTGGCTTTGAGCCGCCCCCCGCTTTCCCTCCTTCCTCGGCTACGGCCACTCCGTCCTCCCAGCCGCCGACGAGATCGCGGTACAGGGGCGAGCGTCGCACCACCTCGTCGTGGGTCCCGTACGTGGTCCGCGGCCCGTCCATGACCAGCACCCGGCCGGCGCGCCTGGCCGAGCTGATGCGGTGGGCGACGACGACCAGGGTGCCGCCCGGCCGGGCGGCGAAGGCGCGCTCGGCCCGGGCCTCCGCCTCCTGGTCCAGGTGGCTGGTCGCCTCGTCGAGGAGGGCGAGCGGGGCGGGCGACAGGTAGGCGCGGGTGAGGGCGATCAACTGGCGTTCGCCGGCCGACAGCGCCGCCGGATCCACCCTCTCCGCAGGTCCGCCCAGCGCGTCGAGCAGTGGGGTCAGGCCGACCGCCTCGGCCGCCGCGAGCAGTTCCGCCTCGGGCACGGGGCCGGGCCGCAGATGTGTGAGGTTCGCGGCGAGGGTGTCGCTGAACACGTACGCCTCCTGCGGGATGAGCACGCGCCGAGCGGACGCGTCACCGCCCGGCACCGGCCGGCCGCAGATCCGTATCTCCCCCCGCACCGGCTTCAGCAGCCCGGCGACCAGCCCGGTCAACGTGGACTTCCCGACCCCGCTCGGACCCACGACGGCCAGATGCGCCCCGACGGGCAGGGTGAGCGTGAGGCCGTCGACGACTGGCGCGGAGGCGGGACCGTAGGCGAAGGTGAGGGAGGTCAGCGAGAGCGCGGGGGGTGCGGGGCTCGGCGGTACCACCGGCGGGGCCACCTGAGGGGCGGGCCGAAGGGGAGGGGCCTGTGGGGCCGCGCTCGGCCGGGGACCGTCGGTGGACGGGGTGTGTCCGGTCCGCGGGCGGTGGCCGGCGAACGAGTGGTCCGGCGCTTCGCGGGGCCGGCTCCGGGGCAGAGCCGGGTCGGTGCCTGCCGGTCGCCGAGCGGCGGGCGGCCGGTGGGGGCCGTGCGGCCGTTGGTGCCGGGTCGCCGTCCGGTCCTCGTGGTCGGCCGGGAGTACCGGTGCCTCGCCGCGTGGTGCCAGTCGCCGAAGGACGACCGTCAGGCGGGAGCCGCTCGTGCCCAGGCCGTGGACCAGGGCGGTCAGGGCCGGGAGCAGGGACTGGGTGACATAGGCGAGGGCGCCGACGAGGGCGCCGGGGGTCACGCCGTGGTCAAGGAGCCAGGGGGCGCCGGCCAGCAGCAGGACCAGTGGCAGCTGGCCGCCGAGCGCCAGGCACGCCACCCGGGCCACGCCCCAGTGGGCCAGGGCGCGGGCCGCGTGCAGCTCGGTGTCGACGAGTGCGCCGGTGTCCAGGGCGATCCGGTCCTCCGCGCCGGCCGCCGTGACGTCCCTGAGCCCCGGGCAGACGACGCCCAGGTGCCCCGCCAGAGCCTCGTCGGCCGCGAGGAACGCCTCCTGCCGTCGCGCCAGCGGACGCAGGGTCACCGCGAACAGGCCCACGCCGGCGGCGAGCGGCGCTGCGACGACCAGCAGGAGCTGCGGCGCGAGCGCGCACAGACCGACCAGAGCCCCGGCGGACGTGAACACGAACGAGCGCGAGACCATCACCAGGCCCGCGAAGCTGTCCCGCGCGATCTCCACCTGCTGGGTGAGCCCGGACAGCGCCCCACCGTCCGCCTCCCGCACGCCCTGCCGCACCACCCGGGTGACCAGCCGGTCCCGCAGCGGTTCCACCAGCGCGGCGACCGCCCCGTACACCCGCCCGGTCCCGTACGCGCCCACGAGCACCCCGAGCCCGGCCACCGCGAGCCACCGCAGCCCCGCCTCGGCACGCCCGGCCAGGAACCCGTCGTCCAAGGCCCGCGCCAGGGCGTAGCCGAGCAGGAACGTCTGCCCGGTCTCCAGCACCGACCAGCCCATCAGCCGGCCCAGGGCCCGCCGACGCTCCAGCAGAAAGCGGAGTCCCCTCGCCCCCAACCCGTCCGCGCCGGCCGCCCGGCTCATCGCCGTGCCTCCGGGCCGGACTCGGCCTCCGTCCGCGTACCCGTCCGCCCGCCCGCCGCCGTACCCGCCCGCGCACCGGCGCCGACTTCCTCCGCCGTCCCGAACACGGCCCGGTACCCCGCCGTGCGCCACAGCTGTTCGTGCGTCCCCACCGCCCGCACCCGGCCCCCGTCCAGCCAGGCCACCGTGTCGGCGCGGGCGGCCGTGGAGGCGCGGTGGGCGACCACGAGGCGGGTGGCGGTCGTGGTGCGGCCGAACACGGACCGGGTGACCTGGCGTTCGGTGATCGTGTCGAGGCTGGAGAGGGCGTCGTCGAGGATGAGGAGCCGGCCGCCGTGGGCGAACGCGCGGGCCAGGCCGAGACGTTGGGCCTCGCCGCCGGAGTGCGGGGCGTCCGCGCAGGGCGTGGACCAGCCGTCGGGCAGGCGGCGGACGAAGTCGTCGGCGCAGGCCGAGCGGGCGGCCTCCCGGACCCGGGCCGGTGTGGCGAGGCCGAGGGAGACGGTGTCCTCGATCGTCGTGCCCAGCAGGGCCGGGCGGTCGAAGGCCTGGGCGATCGCGGCCCGCAGTTCGGCCCGGGGGAGCGCGGGCAGCGGCACGCCGTCCAGCAGGACCTCGCCGGCGTCGGGGTCGGTGAGCCTGCCCGCCAGCGCGGCCAGGAGTGACTTGCCGGCGCCCGAGCGGCCCACCAGGGCCAGGGTCGTTCCGCCCGGTACCACCAGGTCGACGCCGTCCAGCACCGTACGGTCACCGCGGCGGGCGGTCACGCCGCGCAGTTCGAGCCGGCCCGGGCCGCCTCGTGGCAGGCGGCGGTCGCCGTAGGGGGGAGCCGGTTCGGTCAGGACCTCGCCGAGGCGGGCGGCCGCCGTGCGGGACCTGACCAGGCCGGAGAGCTGTCCGACCAGCACGCCGACGCCGGTGGCGAGCACCGCGTAGCGCGACGCGGCGAGGACGTCGCCCGGCGACAGCCGGTGCCGGGTGAGCAGCAGGCCCGCGACGGCGACGACCGCGAGGTGCAGCAGGGGCGCCACCGCGGTCGCCTGCGCGGCGGCCCGGCCCTGCACCCGCCACATGCGCCGGCCCGCCCGGGACAGTTCGGGCAGCGGCCGCAGGATCCGTGCGGCGTCCCGGTCCGCGGTGCCCGCCGCGCGGATCGTGCGGGCCCCGCCGACCGCCTCCGTGAGCGCGTCCGCGATCCGCCCCTGCGCCCGTTGGTAGTCCGCCACGCACGCCGAGGTGCTCCGGGCGAGGGACCGCAGCACAAGGGTCAGGACCGGCGCACCGGTCAGGAAGACGACCGCGAGCCACGGGTCGATGAGGGCCAGCGCCGCCACGGCGCCGACCGGGCCGGCCGGCGCGGCCAGCAGAGCGGCGCGGGCGCCGGGCGCCGTACCGGCCTGGGCGGCGCTGCCGACGACCCGCGCGACGAGGTCCCCGGCGCCGAAACGGGCCGTGGCGCGCGGGCCCACGGCCAGGACGTGGCCGGTGACCCGGCGGCGCAGGAAGGCGGTGGTCCGGGCGTCGAGTGTGCCGCGGAGGACGGTCTCGCAGGCGTCGAGCAGGGTGAGCAGCAGGGCGAGGGCCGCGCAGCACAGCACCCAGCGGGTCGCGGGGGAGTGGGTGAGCAGGAGGTCCAGGGCCCGGCCGAGGGCCGCGGGCAGCAGCAGTTGGGCGCCGGTCGCCGCCACGCTCACCAGAGCCAGGACCACGCAGCGGGCTCCGCTGTGCCGGGTGGCCGCGCCGAGCAGCTCACCGGTCGTCCGGTCCATCGGCATCCTGCTCCCGCGCTTCCTCGGAGGTAGGGACAAGGGGAAAACGGGACCCGGGCGGCCCCTCCCTGGGGAGCGGACCGCCCGGAGCCGTCAGCGTGTCGTGCGCGCCGCGGGTGTCAGAGACAGAGCAGAACGCTGGCCGCGCTGATGCAGGACAGCAGGCTCACGGTGCTGTTGCCGCCGCCGCTGGTGTGCTCGTCGGATTCCATCGTCTGAAGGTCGAGCAGGGCCATGGTGTGTCCTCTCATCGGTTCATCGGTGGGATGTCACGTCCCGTGGGGACGGGTTGCGTCACGACTCCGTCGGTTGCGCGGAGCCGCGTCATGAGGGCCGCCGGTGCGGCGGCGGGAGGAACGGCAGGTGCGCGGTGGCGCCCGTGCCGTCCGGGTCGAGGGCGGCGGCGAGGGCCAGCAGACAGCCCGCAGTTCCGGTGCCGAGGTCCATGGAGAGCCGCATCATCTGATGCCCGGGGAAGGCGAGTTGGCCCTGGTAGGGCATCGCGAACCAGCCCAGCGCGGCGATCTGCTCGTCGAGCCTGCTCCGGGTGGCGCCGGGCGTGCTGGTGCGGGCGAGATGCAGGATCATCCCGGCGCGGCCCTGGAACAGGCCGGGCTGCGCGTAGAAGCGCGAGGTGGCCGCGGTGAGGATGCCGGCGCGGGCGCGGTCGAACTCCCCCGTGGCGTCCCCGGTATGGGCCGCGTGGTCGTCGAGCACGGCTCCCACCCCCACGCTCCCGTCCCCGAGATACGGCAGGGTCCGCCACCCCTCGTCGACCTCCAGCGCACCGCCCTCGCGCTCGCTGCATACCGCCAGGTCCCGGCGCAGGGCGATGCCGGCCGCCTCCAGCAACCGGCGCTCGCCGGTCTGCTCGTACTGCCTGAGCAGGAACAGCGCGGGTCCGCTCGCGCCCCGCAGCAGCCCGGCCCGACGCCGCCGGGGTGTGTCCGGCACGGGTTCGGCGAGTCGCGTCACGACGATGTCCGCGGCCTCGGCGGCCCGCTCGCGAAGCCCCGGCTCACCCGTCCTGCGTGCCAGGTCGCCGAGGACGAGCCCCAGTCCGGCCAGCCCGCCGTGCAGGTCCGAGGAGAGGTTCTGCCACCGCTCGCGCAGGATGCCGTCGACCAGGTCCAGTGCCCGCTGCCGGTGACCCAGCAGGTCCAGCACGTGGGCGACGCCCGCGAGGCCGTCGTACAGGCCGAGCGGGGTGCCCGTCGGGGCGGGGGCGGTGTGGTCGAGGAGCCAGCGCTCGCCGTCGTCGTGGCGTTCGGCGCCGGTCGCCGCCAACGCGTACAGCACGCCGGCCGCGCCGTGCGCCAGCCCGAGACCGCCGCCGTCGGAGAACTGCGCGACGTCCCCGGGGAAGAGCCGGTCGTCGCGTTCCGGAGTCGCCGACGCGAGGATCGCCTTGACCATCGAGTCACGGCTGTGCGGCCAGTCACCGGGCTCCACCCTGAAGGCCGGCGCCGACGGCACCCGGGCGGCGGCCCGCACCGGTGCGCCGGACCCGCCGCCGTCCGGCGCGGGTCCGTCCGCGCGGACGTCGCGGGTGATCTCCGCGACCGCCCCGTCCAGGAACTCCCCGGGTACGTCCGGGAACTGCTCGGCGATCACCTCGGCCAGATGGGCCGCCTTGCCCCGGTCCACCACGAACAGCGTGGTGACGGGCAGGAACAGCGCCAGCCGCAGGCAGGCCAGCGCGTACCGGTCGACGTCGGCGCCCCGCCGGTCGGGCGGCGCGAAGAAGCCGGGGTGCGCCACGACCTGGCGGCCGTTCTCCCCGGCGGGGGCCGCCGCCTCGAAGTCGATCAGGTACACGGACTCCTCGTCCGGCGCGACCATGATGTTGAAGACGTGCAGGTCGTTGAAGACGATCCCGCGCGCGTGCACCTTGCGCACCGCACGCTCCACCGCCCCGTGGATCCGTACCGCCCACGCCGTGTACGCGGCGACGGCCCGCGGATCGGGGTCGGGGGAGAGCAGCGGGTGCCGCTCCGCGAAGAAGGAGTTGAGCGGACGCCCCTCGACGAGGTCCATGACCAGGAAGCGGTGGTCGCCGAGGGTGAACCAGTCCCGCACCTCGGGCACCACGCCGGTCCCGGCCACCGCCTCCAGCGCCCGCTTCTCCCGCTCCAGCCGGGTGATCGCGTCGGCCCCGTCCGAGGCCAGCCCCGCGTGCGGCCGGCCCTCCTTGAGGACCACCTTGCGCCCGTCCCGGGTGTCGGTGCCCGCGTAGACCCCGCCGCCGTTGGAGAAGTGCAGCGCCTTCTCGATGCGGTAGGGCAGTTCGCCCACGGTCGTCGTGTTGCGGGCCGCCAGATGCGGCTCCAGGAACGGGGGCAGCGTCACCCACTCCGGCACCTGGAAGGAGGGCGCCCGCCGGTCCGGGACCAGGGTTCCCGCGCCGTCGCGCACCGCCGGCACCAGCGAGCCCCGGTCGTCGACGACGTAACTGCGGGCGAACGCCCCGTAGCGGACGTAGAGCGGGCCGTCGGACCAGCGCAGGTCGGTCAGGATGTACGGGCCCTCGAAGCCCTCCAGCAGCGCGCCCAGCTCGCGCAGCACCGTGTGCAGCTGCTCCTCGTCGGACGGGTAGACGGTGACGAACTTGCCGCTGGTGTCGCGGCCCGCGTACTTGGTGTTGCGCAGATGCAGCAGGTGCGGGCCGGGCACGAACTTGAACGGGACGCGGCGCGGGACGCAGTAGTCCCACACGATCGCCGCGATCCGCTCCGCGTTCGCCCGGGTGGCCGAGGCGTGGATCTTCCAGCCTTGGGCGGGGCCCGGTGCCGGGGAGCCGTCCGCGTCGAGCGGCGTCAGGGTCAGCCAGTCGCCGGTCCGCGCCGAGGCCCAGCCCTCGGGGACCGGGCGGCATGCCGTGTCGAACTGCGGAGCGGGACCGTCGCCGGTCAGCCGGTCGGGTGTCTCGTAGAAGTGCGCGTCCGCCAGCGCGTACACCTCGTACCGCTTGTCCATGCGTCCCCTTCCGCGGCCCTTTCCGTGGCCAGGGCAAGAGACTCGCAAGCGGACGAGGGCCGTGGACAGTCACGCCTGTCACGAGATCCCTGTGCGGAACGCACGCGTAAAGACATGTTCGGTCCGTTTCGAGCACGGCCGGCGCCCGTACCCCGGATCGCCTGCATGAAACGGCCGCAGGGGCTGCGCGGGCGCACCTTTGGCGCTGTAATGGCGGACGTGGTCGATGAGGGTGCCGCGGAGCGCAGAACGGGGCCCCTGCGTGCCGAAATCGCGCTGAAAACGATCACAGCCGATCCCGTCTCGCCCGAACGGGTGAGGCGCACGCTCGAACAGGCACTCGTCTTCGCGGGCGCGGCCCTCGCCGCGGTCTACACACCCGGCGGGGACGGCGACCCGCTCCGGCTGGTCGATTCGGCCGGCGTGCCGAGGACGCTGTACGGACTGCGCGAGAGCTACCCGCTCGACGGCCACTCGCCGGCCGCCGACGCCCACCGCGCCGGCCGGCCGCTGTGGCTGGGCCCGGCGGAGCTCGCCGACCGCGCGGAGGCGCGCCGGATGCCCGCCCGCGACGTCCACCTGGCCGTCCTGCCCGTGCCCGGCGGCACGGGCGGCTGCCTGCTCGCGGTGAGCGAGCGCCCCGGCGGCTTCGGGGCCGAAGAACGTGCCTGCCTGGAGCTCGTCGCCGAAGCCGTCGCCCTGCCCGCACCCGCCGTTCCCGCCGAGGACGAGGAACTGCGTCCCCACGCCTTCAGCCTGGCCATGGACACCGGCCGGGTCGAGGTCGGCGACGCGCTCCTGGAACTGTTCGGGCTGAGCCGGGACCGTTTCGACGGCCGGGTGGAGACGCTGCTCGGGCTCACCGTCCCCGAGGACCTGCCCTCGCTGATGTCCGTCGTCGAGGCCGGTCACATGTCGATCGGCGAGCGCGAGCTGGAGTTCCGCGTCCTCCAGCCCACCGGGCCGCCGAGGTGGCTCAGGCTGCGCGGCCGGCTGCTGCCCGGCGACGGCAGGCCGGCCCGGCTCGTCGGCACCGTCACGGACGCCTCCACCCTGCGCGGCGAGGTCACCGACGTCGCCCGCGTCCAGCGGCTGGCCGCCGCGCTCGCCACCGCGGGCACCGTCAGCGACGTCGGCCGGGCCGTCGTCGCCGCGCTGCGCAAGCCGCTGCGGGCCGACCGGATCGCGCTCGCCGAACTGGAGAACGACCGGCTCGTGGTCACCGTCCTCGACCCGCCCGAACCCGAGTCCTGGCCGGAGCTGTGGCAGCTGGAGTGGCGCGCCGAGTGGCCCGACGCGCCCGTGCGCGCCATGCCCACCCTCGCCGCCGCCCTGCGTGAGGGCCGCGCCCGGATCTGGCCCGCCGGCACCGCCCTGGAACCGGCCCTCGCCGAGGTAGGCCCCGGCGGCCTCGCCGTCCTGCCGCTGTCCGCCGGGGGACGGATGGCCGGCGCGTGTCTGATCGGCTGGGACGAGCCGCACGACTTCGGCCCCGACGAACGCGCCCTGCTCACCGCCTCCGCCGGCCTCGCGGGCCAGGCCCTGACCCGCGCCCGCGCCTTCGACGCCGAACACGAACTCGTCGGCATGCTCCAGCGCCAGCTGCTCCCGCGCCGCCTGCCGGAACTCCCCGGCGCCGTCGCCGTCGCCCGCTATCTGCCGGCCACCGCGGGCCTCGAGGTGGGCGGCGACTGGTACGACGTGATCCCGCTGTCCGACCACCACGTGGCCCTCGTCATCGGTGACGTCCAGGGACACAGCGCGGGCGCCGCCACCCTCATGGGCCAGATGCGCACGGCGCTGCGCGCCTACGCGGCCGAGGGGCACCCGCCTGACGTGGTGGTCTCCCACTCCAACCGGCTCCTGATGGAGCTGGAGACCGACCTCTTCGTCACCTGCTGCTATGTCGACGTCGACATGGAGGAGGGCACCGCCTGGTGCGTACGGGCCGGACATCCGCCACCCGTCCTGCGGTACCCGGACGGATCGACCGACATCGCCGAGACGGACGGCGGCCCGCCCCTCGGCGTGGTGACCCGGGCCGAGTTCCCGATGACCCCGCTGCGCCTGCTGCCCGGCACCGTCATCGCCCTCACCACGGACGGCCTCGTGGAGTCCGCCGACCTGGACATCGACACCGGCCTGGACCGCCTCGCCCACGAACTGGCCGTGTCCGACCCCGCCCACCTGGGTCTCGTCGCCGACGCCCTGCTCGGCAACGCCCACCGCGGCGACGACGTCGCCCTGCTCCTCATGCGCTACGACGGCATGGCCGTCAAACCCCTGCGCGAGGGCTGGACGGTGTGGCGGGTGCCCGAGGCGGCCCGGCAGGCCCGCCGCTTCACCCGGCGCACCCTGCGCACCTGGGGCGTGCCCGCCGAGGCCATGGACACCGCCCTGCTCGTCGTCTCCGAACTGGTGACCAACGCCCTGGTGCACACCGACGGCCGGGTCCGCCTCGACCTCGTCCTGATCGGCCACCGGCTGCGCGTCGCCGTCACCGACGCCTCGCCCCGCACCCCCGTCAAGCCGACGAGTCTGGGCTGGGAGGCCACCGGCGGCCGCGGCATCCTCCTCGTCGAGGCCATGTCCGACGCCTGGGGGACGGTACCGGTCAGCGGCGGCAAGCAGGTGTGGAGCGAACTGGCGCTGGACCACTGAGCCGCAGCGCGCCGCGTGTCGCGCAGCACGAACGGGGTACCCGCCGCCCATGGACACCTTCGCCTCCGCCGTCCTTGCGGCATCCGGAAAGTCCGTGCTGGCCACCGTCGTCTTCATCGTCGTCGGGATCGTGCTCGTCGGCGGTCTGATCTGGGCCTTCCGGCTCGGTATCAAGGTCCGGGCCCGCGAGCCCGCGCCTCCCAAGCCGCACGAACAGCCCCGTAGGCCCGGCTCCGGCCCGGCCCACGAGACGCGCCGGGCCCGCGAGCCCAACGAGATGCCGCGGGCGACGGACGAGAGCGAACGCCTCACCCCGCACGAGCTGCGGCCCACCGGCAGCCGGGACAGCGCCGACCAGCGCCGCCCCCGCTGGGACGGCGGTTCCGGCGGCTCGTTCGGCAGCGGCGGCCAGGGTGCCCCCTGACCCGGGGCGAGAGCCTCATGATCGAGAAGGGCCCCCGGGCGAGAGCCCGGGGGCCGAGAAGGGTGATGAACCGTCGTGACCGCGTACGTTCAGGAGAAGCCGGCGACCCGCCGGGCCGAGACCGGCTGGGCCAGGGCCCGTCGGCTGCGCCGCGCGGCCGCCGCGCCGCGCACCTGTCTGGCGGCCGTGGCCGTCCCCGGGGCGGTCGCCGGGATGCAGTCCGGCCCGGAATGGAACATTGTCAGGGGTGAGGACTGACCGGCAGACGGTCGGCGTGAGCGAATGAATCGGTTGCCGCCGGGCGGCCGGGGCTGGAGTGAGGCTGATGAAGGCTCTCGTGCTGTCCGGCGGCGCCGGGACACGCCTTCGACCGATCACCCACACCTCCGCCAAGCAGCTCGTACCGGTCGCCAACAAGGCCGTGCTGTTCTACGGCCTGGAGTCCATCGCCGCCGCGGGTGTCACCGAGGTCGGCGTGATCGTCGGTGACACCGCGCAGGAGATCCGGGAGGCCGTCGGCGACGGCTCCCGGTTCGGCCTCGACATCACCTACATCCCGCAGGACAGGCCCCTCGGCCTCGCCCACGCGGTGATCGTCGGCCGTGACTTCCTCGGCGATGACGACTTCGTGATGTACCTCGGCGACAACTTCATCGTCGGCGGCATCACCGACCTCGTCGACGAGTTCCGCAGGACCCGGCCCGACGCCCAGATCCTGCTCACCCGGGTCCCCGACCCCCGCGCCTTCGGCGTCGCCGAACTCGACCCCGCGGGACAGGTCGTCGGCCTGGAGGAGAAGCCCGCGCACCCCAAGAGCGACCTCGCCCTGGTCGGCGTCTACCTCTTCACCCCCGCGATCCACGACGCCGTACGCGCCATCGGTCCGTCCCGGCGCGGCGAGCTGGAGATCACCGACGCCGTCCAGCGGCTCATCGACACCGGCGCCCGGGTGCGGTCCACGATCATCAAGGGTTACTGGAAGGACACCGGGAACGTCGTCGACATGCTGGAGGTCAACCGGACCGTGCTGGAGGGCGTCGAGCGCCGGATCGACGGCGACGTCGACGAGGCCTCCGAGACGGTCGGCCGGGTCGTCGTGGAGACCGGCGCCCGGGTGGTGAACTCACGCGTGGTCGGGCCCGTCGTCCTCGGCGCGGGCAGCGAGGTCCGCGACTCCTACATCGGCCCCTTCACCTCCGTCGGCGAGAACTGCCGGATCACCGACAGCGAGCTGGAGTTCTCCATCGTGCTGCGCGACTCCTCCATCGACGGGGTGGGCCGCATCGAGAACTCCCTGATCGGCCGGCATGTCGAGGTCACCCCGGCGGCCGGTGTGTCCAGCGCCCACCGGCTGGTTCTCGGCGACCACAGCAAGGTACAGATCCACACATGAACCTCCTCGTCACCGGGGCCGCCGGATTCATCGGCTCCACGTACGTGCGCGGCCTGCTGGCCCGCGACCCCGATGTGCGCGTCACGGTCCTGGACAAGCTCACCTACGCCGGCAGCCGCACCAACCTGCCGGCCGGGCATCCCCGGCTGGAGTTCGAGCACGGCGACATCTGCGACGCCGACCTCGTCGACAAGCTGACGGCCGCCGCCGACCAGGTCGTCCACTTCGCCGCCGAGTCCCACGTCGACCGGTCCATCGACGGCGCGGGCGCCTTCGTCCGCACCAACGTCCTCGGCACCCAGACGCTGCTGGACGCGGCCCTGCGGCACGGCGTCGGTCCCTTCGTGCACGTCTCCACCGACGAGGTGTACGGCTCCATCGAGACCGGCGCCTGGACCGAGGACCACCCGGTGCGCCCCAACTCCCCGTACGCCGCCTCGAAGGCCTCCTCCGACCTGATCGCCCTCTCCTACCACCGCACCCACGGCCTCGACGTCCGCGTCACCCGCTGCTCCAACAACTACGGCCCGTACCAGTTCCCCGAGAAGCTGATCCCGCTCTTCGTCACGAACCTCCTGGACGGTGAGCAGGTCCCCCTCTACGGCGACGGACGCAACGTCCGCGACTGGCTGCACGTCGAGGACCACTGCGAGGCCGTCGACCTCGTCCGTACCGTGGGCCGCCCCGGCGAGGTCCACAACATCGGCGGCGGCACCCAGCTGAGCAACCGCGAGCTCACCGGTCTGCTCCTCGACGCCTGCGGGGCCGACTGGGACCGGGTCCGGCACGTCGAGGACCGCAAGGGCCACGACCTGCGCTACTGCGTCGACTGGACGAAGGCCCGCACCGAGCTCGGCTACCGGCCCCGCCACGACTTCGCCACCGGTCTCGCCGAGACCGTCGCCTGGTACCGGGACCACCGCGACTGGTGGGAACCCCTCAAACGCACCGCGCGGCTGCCATGAGGTGGCTGGTCACCGGCGCGGGCGGAATGCTCGGCCGGGACACGGTGGAGGAACTGGCCCGGCGCGGCGAGGACGTGACCGGCCTCGACCGCACCGGCCTGGACATCACCCGGCCCCGTTCCGTGGCCCGGGCGTTCGCCGCGCACCGGCCCGACCTGGTGGTCAACTGCGCGGCCTACACGGCCGTCGACGACGCCGAGACCGACGAGGCCCGCGCGCTGCTGGTCAACGGCGAGGGGCCCCGGCTGCTGGCCGCCGCCTGCGCCGCGCACGGCGCCCGGCTGGTCCATGTCTCCACCGACTACGTATTCGACGGCGCGGCCCGCGCCCCCTACCGCGAGGACGGTCCCCCGTCCCCCCGCACCGCCTACGGCCGCACGAAGCTGGCCGGCGAGCGGGCCGTCCGCGCCGTTCTCCCCGACGCCGGCGTGATCGTGCGCACCGCCTGGCTCTACGGCGTCCACGGCCGCAGTTTCGTCCGCACCATGCTGGAACTGGAGGCCCGCCGCGACACCGTCGACGTCGTCGACGACCAGCGCGGCCAGCCCACCTGGAGCGCGGACGTCGCCGCCCGTATCGCCGATCTGGGGCCGAAGGCCGGCCGCGGCGCGACGGGCGTCTTCCACGCCACCGCGGCCGGCGAGGCCACCTGGTACGACCTGGCCCGCGAGGTGTTCCGCGCGCTCGGCGCCGACCCGGACCGGGTGCGCCCCACCACCGGCGACGCCTTTCCCCGGCCCGCGCCCCGGCCGGCCTACAGCGTCCTCGCGCACGGCCGGTGGCGGGAGGTGGGTCTGTCGCCGCCACGGGACTGGCGCACCGCCCTGGCGCAGGCACTTCCCGTCATCCGCAAGGCGTCCTTCGACACGGTGTCCCTCAAGGAGTCCCTTCGTGAAACGCCATGAGTTCCTGCGGGAACTGCACAAGGCCACCGCCAACCGCAACTACCTGGAGATCGGCGTCAACGACGGCCGCAGCCTGCGGCTGTCCCGGGTGCCCAGCATCGCGGTGGACCCCGCCTTCAAGGTGACCTCGGAGATCCGCTGCGACGTCCACCTGGTGAAGGCCACCAGCGACGACTTCTTCGCGCGCCGCAACCCCCTCGCCCACCTCAAGGGCGGCCGCCACCCGCTGCGCAACCTCGCCCGGGGCCGCCACCCTGCCGGTCACTGGCGCCGCACCACCCTCGACCTGTCCTTCATCGACGGCATGCACCTGTTCGAGTACGCGCTGCGGGACTTCATCAACGTCGAGCGGCACTCCGACTGGTCGAGCGTGATCGTCCTCGACGACATGCTGCCCCGTGGTGTCGACGAGGCCGCCCGCGACCGGCACACCACCGCCTGGACCGGTGACGTCTACAAGCTCATCGAGATCCTGTCCCGCTACCGCCCCGACCTGGTGGCCGTCCCCGTCGACACCCAGCCGACCGGACAGCTCGTCGTCTTCGGCGCCGACCCCCGCAACCCGGTGCTGCGCGAGAAGTACCACGAGATCATCGCCGAGTTCGACGTCCCCGACCCGCAGAAGGTCCCCGAGGCGGTCCTGGAACGGGTGCGTGCGGTGCGGCCCGAGTCCCTGCTGCGGGCGGGTTTCTGGAAGCCCCTCGTACGGGCCCGCAACCGTGGTCTCGACCGCTCCCGGGGCTGGGAACCGCTGCGCGGAGCGCTGGAGCGGGTGACCGTCAGCCGCTGACCCTCAGTTCCCGGTAACGGTCCCGGCAGGAGGCGTACGACGGCAACAGCCCCGACGCCGCCGCCCGGGCCAGCGACGGCGCCTGCGCGTCCTTCGGCGACAGCACCGGCTCCACGCCCCGCGGCCAGTCGATGCCCAGGGCCGGGTCGAGCGGGTGCACCCCGTGCTCGTGCTCGGGCGCGTATCCGGTCGAGCAGAGGTAGACCACGGTGGCCTCGTCGGTGAGGGCCAGGAAGGCATGGCCGAGGCCCTCGGCGAGGAACACCGCGTGCCGGGTGTCGTCGTCCAGCCGGACCGCCTCCCACCGTCCGAACCGGGGGGAGCCCACCCGCAGGTCGACCACCACGTCGAGCACCGCCCCGCGGACACAGGTGACGTACTTGGCCTGCCCCGGCGGCACGTCCGAGAAATGCACCCCGCGCAGCACACCCCGGCGGGAGACGGAGCAGTTGGCCTGGGCGATCCCCAGGTCGTACCCGGTGGCCTCCCGGAACTCCGGCGTCCGGTACCACTCGTGGAAGCTGCCCCGCCCGTCCGGGAAGACCTTGGGCTCCAGCACCCAGGCGCCCTCGATGTCCAGTGGCCGCATGTCGTCACTTCCTCCGGGGAGTGATGCTCTGGAGTGCCCGGTACAGCGCCCGTCGCACCCTGCGGGCCAGCCGTCGCACACCCGCGGGCTGGGGCGCCGGCACCACGAGGACGCCGTCCGACGCGACGTGCAGGGCGAAGGGCAGCGGGTGGAAGCGCGCCCCCTCCGCGTCCGGGGTGAGGCAGACCGTCGTCAGCCAGGTCCTGCCCAGCAGATCACCGACCGGCAGGACGGCCGAGAGGCGGCCGCCCGGCGAGAGCGTCCCGAAGACCTCGCGCGAGCCGCCGGACTTCGCTCCCGTCAGCCGCAGCAGCACATCGGCGGCCTCGGGCACGTGCAGCGGCAGGACCACGTGGAGGCGGTCGTCCGCGACGGCGACGTCCTCGGCCGCCACGCGGCCCAGGCCCAGCCGCCTGCCCGCGTGCCCGACGTCCAGCGCCAGGCTCGCGTACCGGTCGGTCCAGTACGGCAGCACCACGCGCCCCGCGACCACCCCGGCGGGCGGGACGGGACGGCCGTGGCGGGGCGCCGGGCCCAGCCGCAGCTCCTTCGTCCAGCCGCCCAGGCCGACGCGCACGAACACGTCCCACAACCCCTCGCCCGCCGGCCCGCCGCTGAGCGCGGTGGCGGGATCGATGGTGGCGGTCGCCCGCAGGACGAGCCGCACCTGGCTGCCGTCGCCGGCCGGGACCGTCTCCCGGACCACGTCCACCGGCTGGAAGTACTGCGCCGAGCTGGCCCGCTCGCGCAGCAGCAGGTCGGGCGTGGCCCGGTCGAACCGGCCCACGGTGTCCGTGCCCAGCCACCGGACCGCCCCGGCCACGTCCCGTGGCGGCCACTGCGGGGAGCCCCCGGCGGACGGGAAGGTCATCGGCCCGCCGTCGTGCGTCAGCTCGGCGGCGAAGGCGATCCGCAGCACGCCGCCCTGCCAGGTGACGTCCTCCGGGTCGACGGCGAGCCCGACGCCCGCCTCCCACTCCGCGAAGGCGACGACGTCGTCGTAGCGTCCGTCGGCGGCCAGCGCGGCGACGACCCGCTGGGTGGGCTGGAGCGGTGCCGCCACCCCCGGCCCGAACCGCTCGACGACGACGGAGTGGATCTCCTCGAACAGCTCCCTGCGGTAGTCCTCGGGCAGGCCGAGGAAGCGCTTGCCGCGCAGCCGCTCGACCATCTCCACGCGCAGCCACCGCCGGAACAGCTTGTCGCGCAGCGGACCCGGCTCGGTGTACCGCTCGACGACATCGAGGGCCTCCCGGAGGTTCTTGAAGTACCCCACCGGGTCGAACCGCTGGAAGCCCGCGTTCGCGGCGTCGTCGCGTCGGACGTGGTAGTAGCAGACGTAGTCGCTCAGCACCGAGACGTTGTCCGCGCGCAGATAGGCCTCGGTGACGAAGACATGGTCCTCCAGGCGCCGCCGCCCCTCGGGAAAGCGCAGGCCGGTGCGGTCCAGGAAGTCACGGCGGAGCATCTTGTGCGGGGTGAGGCTGTCGATCAGCGGCGCGTTGTCGACGGTGGCGTGCGGGCGGTTGACGCGGAACAGCTCCACCGGCACCCCGCGTCCCTTGCCGGCCATCTTGCCGACGACGACGTCGGCGTCGTTCGCCACCCCGTAGGCGTACATCCGCTCCAGGGCCTCGTCGCCGAGGTGGTCGTCGTTGTCGACGAACATCACGTACTCGCCCCGGGAGACGTCGATGCCGACGTTGCGGGGCTTGCCCGCCCAGCCGGAGTTCTCCTGGTGGACGACCCGGATCCGGGAGTCCTCGGCGGCGGCCGCGTCGAGGAGCGCGGGGGTGGCGTCGGTGGAGCCGTCGTCGACGAAGATCACCTCGTACTCGTCCGGCGGGAGCGACTGCCTCAGCAGCGAGGCGAGACAGTCCTCGATGTAGGGACCGGGGTTGTAGACGGGGACGATGACGCTGACCTTGACCGGCATCGGGCTCCTGGCCCCCTTGCTGGATCGCTCTGCCGTGCGCGGGACGGAGGGTGCGCGTGGCCCGATGCTAACCCCGGCGCCGACGCCCCACCTGTCCGGATTGGTCCGAGTCGGGGATTTTGTAGTCTGGCGCCGTGCGCCTGCTGATGATGTCCGACACCCACCTCCCCAAGCGCGCCAGGGCGCTGCCCGCCCCGCTGCTCGACGAGCTGCCGCACGCGGACGTGGTGATCCACGCCGGGGACTGGGTCGACACGGACACCCTCGACCTGCTGGAGCGCCGCAGCCGCCGGGTCGTCGGCGTGTACGGCAACAACGACGGGCCCGAGCTGCGCGCCCGGCTGCCCGAGGTCGCCTTCGCCGAACTGGGCGGACTGCGCTTCGGGGTCGTCCACGAGACGGGTCCCGCCCAGGGCCGCGAGGCCCGCTGCGCCGCCCGCTTCCCCGACCTGGACGTGCTGGTCTTCGGCCACAGCCACATCCCGTGGGACACCACCGCCCCCGGCGGGCCGCGGCTGCTCAACCCGGGTTCCCCTACCGACCGGCGGCGTCAGCCGCACTGCACCTACCTGACCGCCACCGCGGCCGACGGACGGCTCACGGACCTCGTCCTGCACCGGCTGCCACCGCGCCGATGACACAGAACCGGGCCGCGCCCGGCCGAGAGGGTCGGGGGCGGCCCGGAACTTGCGAGTGTGCGTTGATTCAACGGGCCTCCTTCCTTCGCGAGACGAAGGACAGAGGACATGCATGCCTGTCCGTTATGGGCGCGTACCCCGTCCGCGCGCGCTTCACACCTCCTCGTGGAAAACCGGAGCGAAGGGCGGCCGGCTCACCTCACGTCACCTCGCGCGGTGGATCGCCCCGGCCGTCGCGGTCAGCGGAGCCCCGCTGCCGCCCCAGCGCAGCGCGACGATCTCGGCGGCCACCGACACCGCCACCTCCTCGGGTGTACGGGCCCCCAGATCCAGCCCGACCGGTGAGCGCAGCCGGGCCAGCTCGGTGTCCGTGAGGCCGGCCTCGACGAGTCGCGCCCGGCGTTCGTCGTGGGTGCGGCGGCTGCCCATCGCCCCGATGTACGCGGCCGGCCGGCGCAGCGCCACCTCCAGCAGCGGCACGTCGAACTTCGGGTCGTGGGTCAGCACGCAGACGGCCGTGCGGCCGTCGGTGTCCGTGTCGCGCAGATACCGGTGCGGCCACTCCACGACCACCTCGACGCCCGGAGGGAAACGCTTCGGGGTGGCGAAGACCGGCCGGGCGTCGCACACCGTGACCCGGTAGCCGAGGAAGTCGCCGATCCGGGCCACGGCGGCCGCGTAGTCGATCGCGCCGAACACCAGCATGCGCGGCGGCGGCGCGAAGGAGTGCAGGAACACCGGGACGGCGTCCTCCCGCCGCTGGCCGCGCGGCCCGTAGTGCCGGACGCCGGTGAGGCCGAGGGAGAGCTCGCCGCGCGCGTCGGCCGTGACGGCGGCGTCCAGCCCTTCCGTGCCCAGCGTGCCGCAGGTCCGGTCCGGCCAGACGGCGAGGGTGGCCCCGCGTGGTGCGGGGCCGTCGGTCACCGTGGCCACCGTCACCGGCTCGCCCGCGGCGACCGACTCCGCGACGGCGCCGAACGACGGGTCGAGGCCGGGCGTGACGGGGCGGACGAGCAGCGTGATCTCGCCGCCGCAGGTCAGCCCCACGGCGAAGGCGTCCTCGTCGCTGTAGTCGAAGGTCTCGAGACGGGCCGCCCCGTCGGCCACTACCTCCCGGGCCAGCTCGAACACCGCGCCCTCCACGCAGCCCCCGGACACGCTGCCCACGACCTCGTCGTCCGGCCCCACCGCCATCGCCGCGCCCGGATCGCGCGGCGTGCTGCGGCTGACGGCGACCACGGTGGCGAGCCCGAACGGCGCACCGGCCGCGTACCACCCGTTCAGCACCGGGAGAATCTCGCGCACGATCGGTTTCCTTCCGGCCGCGACGGCCGAATCGGCCGTTTCCCTGAACGGTAATCCGCCGCTGTGCCGCCCGCCGGTCCGCACCGCGCGGGACACCTGGTGAACCGACGGAGCCGGGTTGCCAACTGGGTTGACAGGGAATGAACTTACTCGCGGGTCAGAAGGTATTGACGGTGTCCGGAAATCACCGGACTGTAGTGGACATGCCGAATATCCGGGCACGTCTGCTCGCTGTTCTGGTGGTCCTCTGCGGACTCTGTGGCTTCCTGACGGTGGCGGGCTCCCCGACCGCCGGCGCGGCCACGCTCCCCGACTCCCTCTCCTTCGACGGCACGGCGCTCACCGTGTCGGGCGGCCGCTTCCTCGACGCGAACGGCCGCGAGGTCGTACTGCGCGGATACAACGTCTCCGGCGAGACCAAGCTCGCGGAGAACAAGGGCCTGCCCTTCGCCTCCGTCGCCGACGCCAGGAAGTCCGCCGCGGCCCTGCGCGCCCTCGGCGGCGGCAACTCCGTCCGCTTCCTGCTCTCCTGGGCCTACGCCGAACCGGTGCGCGGTCAGGTCGACACCACCTACCTGGCCGCCGCCACCGCACAGATGGGTGCCTTCCTGGACGCGGGCATCCGGGTCTACCCCGACTTCCACCAGGACCTCTACTCCCGCTACCTGTTCAACTCGGGCAGCTGGTACACCGGAGACGGCGCCCCCGCGTGGGCGGTCGCACTCGGCGGCTACCCCGCCGAGTCCTGCGGCATCTGCTTCCTCTGGGGCCAGAACATCACCCAGAACGGCGCGGTGAAGGCCGCCCAGTACGACTTCTGGCACAACAATCACGGTCTCCAGGACTTCTTCCTGGCCACCGCCCAGAAGACCATGGCGTACGTCAAGGCGAACCTCACCACCGAGCAGTTCAACGGCGTCCTGGGCTTCGACCCCTACAACGAGCCCTACGCCGGCACCTACGACTCCGGCCAGAACAGCCGCACCTGGGAACGCGACCTGCTGTGGCCCTTCTACGTGAAGTTCCGGGCCCGGATGGACGCGGCCGGCTGGACCGACAAGCCGGCCTTCGTCGAACCGAACCTCTTCTGGAACGGCAACGTCAGCAAGGAGGAGGGCGGTCTCCTCGACGCGGGCACGCTCGGCTCCCGCTATGTCTTCAACACCCACTTCTACGACCAGAAGGCCATCTCCGGGGTCCTGATGTGGGGCAACGCGGAGGACGGCCAGTACGTGACCGACTTCGGCACGGTCCGCGACCGGGCGTCGGCGGCCGGGACGACGGCGATCGTCAGCGAGTTCGGCCACCCTCTGAACGGCACGACCGCCGGCAAGGCGCCGACCGTCGTGAAGGCGATGTACCAGGCACTCGACTCCCGGGTGAAGGGCGCCGGTTGGTGGACCACCCCGGCGACCTCGGGTCCTGTCCTGTCCGGTTCGCAGTGGCAGTGGGACATCTACAGCGGCCGTCACCACGAGCTGATGAACGGCAACGCCGACAAGGTGCTCACGACCGGTGACGCCTGGAACGACGAGGACATGTCGGCCGTACGCCTGGACGACAGCGGCACGGCGACCCTCCGTCAGGACGCCCGGCTGCTCGACCGGATCTACCCGAGCGCCACCTCCGGCACCACGGTCGCCTTCACCTACGAGGACCGCTCCCGCGACGGCTCCACCACCCTCACCTGGAATCCGGTCCCCAGCTCCCTGCCCAACACGAAACAGCTCGTCGGCTCCGGCCAGTACGGGCTGCTGGTGTGGCGTTCGAACGGCGGCACGGCACCCACCGAACTGCACCTGCCGGCCTCCTTCCCGACCGCCACGACGACCGTCGTGTCCGACCTCGGCACGGTGTACGCCCCGCCCGCGTACACGACGACCACGAAGATCGCCGCGGCCGCCGAACCGGGCGGCACGGGCAGCCGGCGCCTGCTGCTCAGCGCCCCGGACTCGGGCACCGTGCACTACGCCCTGGTCGCCAACGGGGCGACCGCACCTTCCGCGAGCCTGCTGGCCGCCGCCCGTACGGAGCTGTCGGCGTGGGTGACCCAGAAGGTGGGATAGCCCCACCGGGCACGACAGCACGACAGCAGGGGTGGGTGGCGGTCACCGCCACCCACCCCTGCTGTCTGAGAAGCCGTCAGCCGGCGTTTGTTCCGCTCCAGTTCGCCGCGACATGGCCGATCCGGACCCGCTGCGGATGGTCGCCCACCGGCACCGACACGACCTTCTGCCCGGTGGCGAAGTCGATCGCCGTGACCTGGTCGGCGCCGCTCTCGGAGATGACACAGCTCCTGCCGTCGCCGCTGACCGTGGCCCAGTAGGGCTTGGAGGCGGTGACCAGGGGGCCCTCCTGGAGGGTCGCGCGGTCGACGACCGTCGCGTAGTCGTCCATCGTGCCCGCCACGCACAGCTTGCTGCCGTCGGGGCTCATCGAGATGCCGTGGTGGCGCGAGTCGTTGACGAAGGTGGTGCGGTCGTCGCTGGTCGCCGGGTTCTTCGGCAGGGTCTTCGTCCGGGTGATGCGGTCCGTGGCGAGGTCGTACTCGAAGAAGCCGTTGAAGAACGAGACCTGGAAGTACAGCTTGGACTCGTCCGGTGAGAAGACCGCCGGACGCACCGCGTCCGAGTAGTCCTTGAGGCCGATCGCGTCCAGTCGCTGCCGCATGTCGATGACCCTGACCTGCTGGTACGTGGTCGCGTCGACGACGGTGATGCGCCGGTCGCCCTTGGTGAAGTCCTGCCACGGGGCGTCCTGCGAGGTGTTCACGTCGCCGATCGACATGTTGTAGATGTACTTGCCGTCCTTGGTGAAGATGTTCTCGTGCGGCTTGTCGCCGGTCTTGAACGAGCCCAGCTGCCTGCCGGTGCCGATGTCCAGGACGTGCACGGTGTTCGAGATCGACGCGGAGACCGCGACCCGGGTGCCGTCGGGCGAGACGGCCATGTGGTCGGAGCGGTAACCGGACACCGGGAAGCGCCAGTTGATGTTCCCGGTGGCCAGGTCGATGGAGACGACGTCGGCGAAGCTGGGCCGGGAGACGACCACCGAGGCGCCGTCCGGCGTGGTGTACATGTCGTCGACGAACTGGTCGTGGCCCTCGCCGACACCGTTGCGGATGGCCTGGAAGTAGATCCACTTGATCGGGTCGGCGTTGATCTCCGCCATCCGGGCGCTCTTGTCGGGGATCACGTTGATCCGGCCGACCTTGGCGAAGTCACCACTGGACTTGATGACGTCCGCGGTGCCCTCCCAGTTGTTGCCGACGAAGAGCACCTCGCGCAGCGCGGCGGCGGTCGGGGCGTCGGAGACGGCGGTGGCGGCGGTGGCAGGGGCGGTGACGGTCAGCACGAGGGCGGCGGCTACGGAGCAAAGGTGCCTGGATCTGAAGGCAGGCATGGCTGCTCTCTCCTCTGGGGGCGCAGGTGTGGGGGCAGGGCGGAACAGGGCCGCCCAATCTGAACACGGAGGCATTCAGACTTTACTTACTGGAAAGTAAGGAAGGGGGGGCCTTCGCCACAAGACTCCGTACACGACAAAATTGGCGGCGGGGGAGCACGGAGCGACGAGGGAGGGTCAGTGGCGGGCAGGCTCAGGGCGCCGACCGGCCGTTACGGCGGCAAGACCGCAGAGCAGCGGCAGGCCGAGCGGCGCGGGAGATTTCTGGCGGCGGCGTTGCAGCTGTTCGGGGACGTTCCCGGCTACCGCGGCACCACGGTCGCGTCACTCAGCGAGACGGCAGGTCTGTCGACCCGCCAGTTCTACGAGGAGTTCCGCACCCTGGAGGACGTCCTGGCCGCGCTGCACCTCCAGGTGAACGACTGGGCCGAGGAGGCGGTCCTCGCCGCCTTCGCCGCCGCCCAGGACCTGCCGCTCCTGGAGCGGGTCACGGCGCTGTTCCGCGCCTACGCGGCCGACGTGACCTCCGACCCGCGCCGCATCCGGATCACCTTCGTGGAGATCGTCGGGGTCAGCACCCGGCTGGAGGAACAGCGACTGGCCCGCCGCGCCCGCTGGGTCGACCTCATCTGCGCCGAGGCCTCGGCGGCCGCCGCCCGTGGCGAGGCGGCCCCCCGCGACTACCGCCTCGCGGCGACCGCCTTCATCGGCAGTGTCAACGGCCTCCTCCACGACTGGAGCGCCGGGTGGGTGGACGCGACCCTGGACGAGGTGGTCGACGAACTGGTGCGCCAACTGCTGGGAATCCTGCGGCCGCCGGGGTGGGAGCGGCAGCCATCCTGAACGGCATCGGGGACGACGGGGGGCTTGGCGAGTTGCAGGATGACGAGGACCGGGAACTGCTCGAGGCCGGTCTGGACGACGAGGGGGAGCGGGCGGCCTACGCACGGGCTCTGGAGATGAGCCTGAAGGCTCCCGGCTCGGCCGACGAACCCTCGACCGTCTCGAGTGCTCAGGTGGCGATCCGTCTGGACCGGCGCCCCGGCGCGTTCCGGACGGACGTCCTACGGGCGATGCGTCTGCGGGAGAACGTCGCCCGGGTGCGGCGGGCGCCTCTGTACCAGCAGGCCGTGCTGCGCTACGAGGTCGCGCGCGACAGGCTGGACGAGGCCGAGGACCGCATCGCGCCGCTGCTGCCCCGCCTGACCTGGGACGTGCCGTTGGCCGTGGCCGCCCTGTCCTCGACGGCCCCGGTCGTTCTGTGGGCGACCGGGAGCGGCTGGTGGCCCGCCGGGCTCGGCGTCGCACTGACCGCCATCGGCGGGGCCCTGTGGCGACCGGAGTCACGCGGCCGGGTACGGGCGTTCCTCGTCTTCGTCTTCGCGCTGACGGCGAGGGTCGTGCGGGTTCGGGCGGTACGGAACCGGACCGCCGAACTCACACATGTCGCCGCGCGGGACGTCATGCCCTCGGTGGTGCAGAACGTGGTCTCGGAACTCCTCGGTGAGGATCCCGACTGTCTGCTCGTCGCCACGGAGTACGAGGGCATCAGAGACCACCGTGACCAACGGTATGTGGTCGACAACCAGGCCATGGCGGAGATCCGTCAGAAGCTCGACGCCCTGGTCGACGGGACCATCGCCGTGTGCGGACCACGCGGCTCCGGGAAGTCGACCCTGCTCGCCACGTACGGCGACACGCACGACCTGAAGGTCTCCGTGCAGGCACCCGCCTCCTACGCGCCTCTGGAGTTCCTCACCTCGCTCTTCGTCGTCCTGTGTGAGACCTACTTGACGGACCACGGGTACGGCTTTCCCGAGTTCCGCCGCCTCAGCCCGCTGCGCACCGGGCTGCGCAGGCTCGGCGCGGCCGTACGGGCGCTCACCCGAAGCCTCCTCGTGGGCCTGCTGGCACTCGGGCTGTTCCTGGTGGGTGTCTTCTCCGCCGCGCGTGACTTCGTGGAGCACCACTTCGGAGCGGTCGTGCGAGCCGGCGACGACACGGCGGAGCGGCTGCGGGATGGCCTGGTGGCCGTCCTGGAGGGCAGGCGGCCGTGGCAGGCGCTGTCTGCCGTCGTCCTCGGCCTTCTGGTCTGGAAGTACGTCAGGAAGTGGCGGTTCAGCGGCTTCACCGGCGTCGGGCGCCAGGTCCTTCTCGCTCCGGTCGGCCGGGTGCTGATGGTGCTGGGGCTGGTGACCGTGTGGTCGCCGAGGCCGGTGATCGCCTGGTTCGAGGACTGGCGCCACGACGAACCGGCCGTCTACTACCCCACGATGGCGGTCGTGGGGGTGCTCGCCGCCATCGCCGTCTGGCTGGTGGTCACGCCTTTCTGGGAATACGTGCGCGGGACCACCGCGCGGGTCGCGGCCCTGGTCTTCGTCCTCGGGTTGGGAGTGGTGTTCGTCGACGACCGGACGAGGCACGCGGCCTTCGGATGGGATCTGTCGCAACGAGTGGCCCTGATCTTCCTGGGCGCCGTCATGATCAGGGCGTCCCGGTGGAGGCGCGGAAAGCGGGAGCCGACCCTGGCCAGACGGTGCCGGGACCACCTCTACCGGCTCCAGACGGTCCAGAGCGTGACGTACGGCGCGAGCGGGGCCCCGGCAGGCGGGCTGCTCAGCCTGGGTTCCACCTACGGCACCTCGTTCACCGCGTCCCCCCTCACCCTGCCCGAGCTCGTCCAGCAGCTGAGGCGCACCCTGGCCGAGGTGGCCGCGGAACTCCGGCCGCAGGAACGGCGCCTGGTGGTCACCATCGACGAGATCGACCGTCTCGGATCCACCGCCAAGGCACTGGAGTTCCTCGGAGAGATCAAGGCCATCCTGGGCGTCACCGGCGTGCACTTCCTCATCTCGGTGTCGGAGGACGTGGGGGCGGCTTTCGTCCGGCGGGGACTGCCCGGACGCGATGTCGCGGACAGCACGTTCGACGACGTCGTCCATGTGCGGCCGTGCTCGTTGGAGGAGTCGAAGCGGATACTGGGCCAGCGTGCCGCCGGTGTCTCTGAGCCGTTCGTGGCGCTCGCCCACGCTCTGTCCGGCGGTGTGCCGCGGGACCTGATCCGGTACTCCCGCGAGATGGTGTCACTGCGCGAGAGCAGGGGCGAGGTCGAGTTGCGGAACATCGCCGCCTGGCTCGTCACCCGCGCGATGCGGGAGACGGTCGACGCCTTCAGGGCCGGGGTGAGGGAGGGCGCCCTCCCCACCCGGAGTACGGATGTGGTCTTCGGGGCGACCAGACGGCTGGCGGAATTCCTGCACGCCGACTGCCTGTGCGAACTCGACAGGATGCGAGGGCACATCGGCCGGTTCGCGCGGTGGGCGGACGGTCCCGGCGGTGGCGAACTGCGGGCAGACCTGCCCGCCGACGCCCTGGAGCGTCTGGAGGAGGCCGCCGCCTACGCCTACTTCTGCGTCACCCTCCTCGACGTGTTCGCGGCACCGGGGTTCGAGCGTCGCCGTACGCAGGCGCACGTGCACAGACCGGACGGAAGTCTCGAGCGGCTGGCGGTCGTGCGGGGGGAACTCTCCCTCTCGCCGCACAGCGCCCGTCGGCTCCTCGACGACACCAGGGCGGCGTGGGGGCTGCCGCGTGTGCCTGCTCCCGACCTGCCGGAGATCGTCGAGACCGCGCGCAGGTCCTGCCCGCACTACGCCGACTGAGTCGGCCGGTCACCCCTCTCCCAGCCGGCCCACCACATCCACCACCCGTGCCGTTCCGTCCTCCTCGCGTACCCGCACGCCCAACTCCCCTGCGCACCGAGCGAATTCAGGCTCCCGGGTGACCCGCAGGAGCGCGGCGGTCAGGGTCTGTGCCGTCAGCCGGCGCAGGGGCACCGCGTGCGGTGCCACGCCGAGGTCGACCAGGCGGTCGGCCCAGAAGGTCTCGTCGAACTGGATCGGCACCGGTACGGCGGGGACCCCGGCCCGTACGCCCGCCGCCGTCGTCCCCGCCCCGCAGTGGTGGACCACCGCGGCCGTCTCCGGGAAGAGCAGCGCGTGCGGGACGTCGTCGACGGTCAGCATGTCGTCGCCGTCGGCCGCGAGGCCCGCCCAGCCGCGCTGGATCACCCCGCGCAGCCCCGCTCGCCGCAGCGCCCGGACGATCTCGGCGCTCAGCCGGCGCGGGTCGGGCACGGTCGCGCTGCCCAGCCCGACGAAGACCGGCGGCGGCCCGGCGTCGAGGAACTCCCGCAGAGCGGGCGGGAGTCGGGTCTCCCGGTCGTACGGCCACCAGTACCCGGTGACGTCCAGCTCCGCCCGCCAGTCGCGGGGCCGGGGCACCACCAGCGGGCTGAAACCGTGCAGGACCGGCCAGCCGTGCCGGGCCCGGCCGCGCAGACCGGTGCCGGGACGGCGTACGGCGGGCAGCCCCAGCCGGGCCCGTACCGCCGGTAGAACCGGCGCGAAGATCTGCTCGACGGCCACCCCGACTCCGTGCCCGGCGAGCCGGTTGCCGACCGCTCCCCATGAGCCGCCGCCCAGCATCGGTGGCGCGAACTCCCTGGTGGGGGCGACGGGTTGGAGGTAGAGGCCGAGGCTCGGCAGGGACAGTCCCGCGGCGATCGTGTGCCCCAGTGGCGCCACCGAGGCGGACAGCAGCAGGACGTCGCTCGCGTACGCGGCGGTCAGGAGGTCGTCGGTCATCCGCCCCACCAGTGACCGCGCCATCCGGGCCACCCGCAGCAGCTTGCCCGTACCGGTGGTGCTGCGGTGCAGCCCCCGGCCCCGCTCGGACTCCAGCTCCGCCCGCGGATCCACCGGCAGCGCGTGGAAGCCCACCCCCGAACCGGCCACCAACGGCGCGAACCGCGCGTGGGTGACCAGGGTGACCTCGTGTCCCGCCCGCACCAGAGCATGGCCCAGTCCCGTGAAGGGGGCCACGTCACCCCGGGAGCCCGCTGTCATGATCGCCACTCGCACGACGGACAGTATGGGGGCGGGGGGCGCGGTCCGGGGTGAACGACCCTGCGAATGTGGCCACTTCGTCGTTGAGAGCGGTCACATCACTTCTGTCGCAGCCGTTGACTTCACTCTCCGGCGGCTCTACTTTCGGCGCGCAACGCGTTCGGTTTGCCGACCCTTGTTCGATATATCGAAGCTTGGAGCCGCCCGTATGTTTCCCCCACCCCCCGCGCACCCGGTCCGGCGCTGGAGATCCGCCGCCTCCCGGGTGCTCGCCCTGCTGCTGACGGTGACCGCCGCCCTGGTGTTCGCCCAAGCCGGCCCGGCCCAGGCCGCGACCTCGCGGCAGATCGCCGTGCCCACCGCCCCGATGGGCTGGGCCTCCTGGAACAGCTTCGCCGCGAAGATCGACTACAACGTCATCAAGCAGCAGGTCGACGCGTTCGTCGCCGCGGGACTGCCGGCGGCCGGATACAAGTACATCAACATCGACGAGGGCTGGTGGCAGGGCACCCGCGACAGCGGGGGCGACATCACCGTCGACGAGTCCGAGTGGCCCGGCGGCATGAGCGCCATCGCCGACTACATCCACAGCAAGGGCCTCAAGGCCGGCATCTACACGGACGCCGGCAAGGACGGCTGCGGCTACTACTACCCGACCGGCCGGCCCGCCGCCCCGGGCAGCGGCAGCGAGGGCCACTACGACCAGGACATGCTCCGGTTCTCGCAGTGGGGCTTCGACTTCGTGAAGGTCGACTGGTGCGGCGGTGACGCCGAGGGCCTCGACGCGGCGACGGCGTACACCGCGATCAGCGGCGCCGTCACGAAGGCGACGGCCGCCACCGGCCGCCCGCTCACCCTCTCCATCTGCAACTGGGGCTACCAGAACACCTGGAACTGGGCCCCCGGCCTCGCCCCGATGTTCCGGACCAGCACCGACATCATCTACTACGGCAACAACCCGTCGATGACGAACCTGCTGTCCAACTTCGACCAGGGCCTGCACCCCACCTCCCAGCACACCGGGTACTACAACGACCCGGACATGCTGATGGTCGGCATGACCGGCTTCACCGCCGCCCAGAACCGCACCCACATGAACCTGTGGGCGGTCTCCGGCGCCCCGCTCCTCGCCGGCAACGACCTGACCACGATGACCACGGAGACGGCCAACATCCTCAAGAACCCCGAGGTCATCGCCGTCGACCAGGACGCGCGCGGCCTCCAGGGCGTCAAGGTCGCCGAGGACACCTCCGGGGCGCAGGTCTACGGCAAGGTCCTCGCCGGCAGCGGCAAGCGTGCCGTCGTCCTGCTCAACCGCACCTCCGCCGCCCAGAACATCACCGTCCGCTGGTCCGACCTGGGTCTGACCAACGCCTCCGCCACCGTCCGTGACCTGTGGGCCCGCGCCGACGTCGGCTCGTACGCCACGAGCTACACGGCGAGCGTCCCGGCGGGCGGCTCCGTCATGCTCACCGTCACCGGCGGCACCGAGGCGTCGGGCAGCACCTACACCGGCACGTCGAGCTTCTCCGGTGTGGTCGCCGGGAGCACCGGCCTGAAGGTCGTCGACGTCGCCTACACCAACACGGCCTCCACCGCGCGTACCGCGACGCTGAAGGTCAACGGCCAGACCGCGACGACGGTCTCCTTCCCGCCGACGGGCTCCGCGCAGGGCACCGTCTCCCTCCAGGTGGCCCTGTCGAAGGGCTCGTCCAACACGCTCGCCTTCACGGGCGCCCCGACCCTCGCCGACATCACGGTCAAGCCCCTCGCCGGCGCGAACGGCACCCTCGTCGTCGGCAAGCAGTCCGGCCGCTGCCTGGACCTGTACAACAGCACGATCACCAACGGCGCCCAGGCCGAACTGTGGGACTGCAACGGCGGCTCCAACCAGGCCTGGACGTACACCTCCCGCAAGGAACTCGTGGTGTACGGGAACAAGTGCCTGGACGCCTACAACCTCGGTACCACCAACGGCACCAAGGTCGTCATCTGGGACTGCAACGGCCAGAACAACCAGAAGTGGAACGTCAACAGCGACGGCACGATCACCAACGTCAACGCGGGACTGTGCCTCGACGCCAACGGGGCGGGTACGGCCAACCGCACCCCGATCGTGCTCTGGACCTGCGGCACCGCCGACAACCAGAAGTGGACCCTGACCTGACCCTGCGGACCGGTGCCCCGACCCGCGGGTCGGGGCACCGGTCCCCGGGCAGAGGCGTCCGAGCACCGGTGTCGGGGAACCGGCCGGGCGTTTCCCGTGTCTGTCGACATGCCGGACCAGTCGACGTGCGGGACCAGGGGGGGGACCATGTCGGACACCAGCGAGGCCGAGCCGACCGGGAGCGGGAGCGGGCGCGGGAGCGGGGGCGGGCGCGTCCGGCGCGCGGTGTTCCGCCTCGTCATGGCCGTCCTGATCCTGCTGCTCGCCGGACGCACCTACCAGGAGACGGCCGTGGCGCACGCCCGGTCGGACGGATCCCTGGACACCGCCGCGGCGAGCGTGACGGAGCTGACCTCGCACACGGTGTCCGGGTACTCGGGCGGCGGCCAGGCCGGCGGCAGCGGCACGTACTTCACCCACACCGAGTACACCGTGCGACTCGCCCTGGGCGCAGGGCAGAAGAGGGTCGACAAGGTCGCGGACCAGGTCGGGCACGACCTCTGGGAGGGCAAGCGGGTCGTGCTCGGTCTGTGGCACGGCCGGGTCGTGGAGATCGACGGCCAGGACGTCTGGCCCGGCTGGCACTTCGGGACGCTGGACGTGACGCTGATCGTGCTCACCCCGCTGACGACGTCGTATCTGATCTCGCTCGCCGTGTCCGCCACCGCCTTCCTGGCGGCCAGGACGGGCCGGGTCCGGGCGAGCCGCGACGACCGCTTCGGGCCGTGCGCGCTCGGGGCCACCGTCGGCATGACGGCGCTGCTCGCGCTTCTCGTCTGCGCGGCCTTCGGGAACGTCCTCGCGTACTGGCCCGCCGTTCCCGTCTGCGCCGGCACGGCGGTGGCACTGGCGAGGCTGAGCGCGGTGATCCGGCGCCTCGGGCGAATCGCCGCCGAGGACACCGAGGCCGCCAGGGGGAGCGCCTCCGCACGGGCTTGAGGCCTGCTGCAGCGCGGCGGGCGGCGGTCGTCGAGGCCGACTCCGCTGCGGCGGGCGGCGCGGACCGACCGCCCGGGCCCGGGAGAGCGGCGACGGGCGGCTCGTGCGGGTACGGCGTCACCGGCGCCGGCCGTACCGCGTGCGAACAGCGGGCGGTGTCGGACGGCGTGGACGGGACGGCACGGCTCGCAGCGCCGTCCGCAGCAGAGCCACGGACAGGCGCCGACCCGCTGCGGAGACCGGTACCGACAGCGCAGACCGGGCGGGACGCGACCGCCCCCGTACCGCCCGCACCGAGAAGGTCCAGGTCAGCCTGGAGGTGACCTGGACCCCTGTGGTCTTCCTGCCTACTCGTCCCATGCCTGGATCATGGTCT
Source organism: Streptomyces sp. NBC_00080 (assembly GCF_045041255.1). Classification (NCBI taxonomy): domain Bacteria; kingdom Bacillati; phylum Actinomycetota; class Actinomycetes; order Kitasatosporales; family Streptomycetaceae; genus Streptomyces; species Streptomyces sp. NBC_00080. The sequence goes on along the minus strand of NZ_CP108235.1, from coordinate 1,201,738 downwards.
GCTCGACGATCTTGCCGTCCCGCAGCGTGATCATCGACTCGGCGAGGACGCGCATGCCGTCCGAGTACCGACACGACTCGCTGAATGCGGCACGGTCGCCCTGGACGATGCACTCCTCGAGCTTGTGGGTCATGTCCCGGCTGTAGACGTCCTCCAGCATCCGGCCGATCTCGTCCCGGCCGTGCAGCACTTTGGGTTGGCTGGGCTGGGAGTTGTGGTCGATGACGCGTATCTCCGCGTCGTCGGCGTAGAGCGACAGCAAAGCCGTCGCGGTGTTGCCCTCCACGCCCCTGCGCAGGGTCTCGGTGTCGAAGGCGGAGCCTGCCGCGGTGCCCATGGTGACCTCCTCCGAGGGCCGCGGCCGAGGGGAGGTCGGGCCGCCCGACCCTCACCTTCGAGGCTCCTCCGGCAGGCCGGGCTCGGCAAGCGCAGCCGCTGACCTCCGCCTGTCGGGTGAGCGCCGCCCCCCACCCGTGTCCACCAGGGCACCGGTGGCGTTGCTGTAGGCATGATCTCCACTCGACGCATCGCCGCAATCGCCGCTCTCGCCGCCGGGGTCACGGGCCTCGCGGCGCCCATGGCGAACGCGGCCGAAGCTCCGGCCGCCGGCCGGATCAACCCGATGACCGCGCTGGACTCGCTCGCCACGAGCCAGATTCCCGCGGAGTACCGGGCCGACCTCCCGCCGGTCTCCAGGCAGCTGGGCGAACTCAACAAGGTCAGCCAGCTCGAGCAGCTGAACGAGCTGCACCAGGTCACCGACCTCGTCGCGCCCGTCACCGGGCTGCTGCCCGCTGTCGGCTGAGCGGCGCACCTCGCTCCGTGGGGGCCGTCCGGACGACCGGGCGGCCCCCACGCGCGTCCGGGCCCGCTCACTCGATCGTCGCCAGGAACTGCGTGGCCGCCAGCTCCGCGTAGAGCGGGTCGCCCGCCACCAGCTCACGGTGCGTTCCCACCGCGCGGACCCGGCCCGCGTCCATGACGACGATCCGGTCGGCCATGGTGACCGTCGACAACCGGTGCGCGACGACGAGGACGGTGGTCGTCCGGGCGACATCGGCGACGGTGTCGCGCAGCGCCGCCTCGTTCACCGCGTCCAACTGCGAGGTCGCCTCGTCCAGGAGGAGGAGCCTCGGGCGGCGCAGCAGCGCGCGGGCGATGGCCACCCGCTGCCGCTCGCCGCCGGACAGCTTCGTCCCGCGATGCCCGACCAGGGTGTCCAGCCCCTGCGGCAGCCGTTCGACCAGACCCTCCAGCCGGGTCGTCTTCAGCACGCCCCGCACGGCGTCGTCGTCCGCCGTCGGATTCCCCAGCAGCAGGTTGTCGCGCAGCGAGCCCGACAGCACGGGGGCGTCCTGCTCGACATAGCCGATGGAGGAGCGCAGCCGGGACAGGTCCCAGTCCGCGAGGTCGCGCCCGTCGAGGGCGATCGTGCCGGACTCCGGGTCGTAGAACCGCTCGATGAGCGAGAACACCGTGGTCTTGCCCGCGCCCGAAGGGCCGACGAACGCGGTCATGCCGCGGGGCGGCACGGTGAACGTCACCCCGTGGTGGACGTAGGGCAGGTCGTCGGCGTACCGGAACCGGACGTCGGCGAAGCCCAGCGAGGCCGGTTCGGCGGCGGGCGAGGGCAGCGGCTCGGGCCGGGACGCCGGCTCGGCGGGCAGCCGCAGGGCCTCCTGGATGCGGCTCAGGGCCGCCGAACCCGTCTGGTACTGGGTGAACGCGCCGACGACCTGCTGGATCGGCGACATGAGATAGAAGACGTACAGCAGGAATGCCACCAGCGTGCCGATCTCGATGGCGCCCGTCGCGACCCGCGCGCCGCCCACCGCGAGGACGGTGATGAAGGCCGTCTGCATCGCCAGTCCTGCCGTGTTGCCCGCGGCCGCCGACCACTTGGCGGCCCGCACGCTCTGCCGCCAGGACTCCTCGGCCGTCGCGTGCAGCGTCTCCTCCTCGCGGTGCTCGGCGCCCGACGCCTTCACCGTGCGCAGCGCGCCGAGCACCCGCTCCAGCGAGGCGCCCATCACGCCGACGGCGTCCTGCGCCCGGCGGCTCGCCCGGTTGATCCGCGGCACGATCACGCCCAGGACCGTCCCCGCACAGACGATCACGGCCAGCGTGACCCCCAGCAGTACCGGGTCCACCAGGCCCATCATCACGACCGTGGCGGCCAGCGTGAGCCCGCCGGTGCCGAGGCCCACCAGCGAGTCGGTGGTCACCTCGCGCAGCAGCGTCGTGTCGGAGGTGATCCGGGCCATGAGATCGCCGGGCTCGCTCCGGTCCACGGCGGTGATCCGCAGCCGCAGCAGATACGAGGAGAGTGCCCGCCGCGCGCCGAGCACCACCGACTCCGCGGTGCGCCGCAACACGAACGAACCCAGCGCGCCCACCGCCGAGTTGGCGACGACCAGTGCCGTCAGTGCGAGCAACGCACCGGATATCGAACGGTCCTGGCCCAGGTCGTCGATCAACTTCCGTGCCACCAGGGGCAGAAGCAGCCCGGTGGCGCCGGTGACGAGGGACAGCACCGCACCCGCCAGCAGGGACCGGCGGTGTGGCCGTACGTAGTCGAGCAACAGCCGCCACGGGGGCCGGTCGCCGGCGGTCTCTGCGATGGTCACGGGGCTCCTCGGGAGGTCGGGTCGCAGGCCTCAGGCTACGTGGGCCGCGGCGCGGTGCGGCCGGGAAGGGCGTGTTCAGGGCGGGCGTCGGCCCTGCCGTCCGTGCCCTTACCGATCAGTCACGCGTAGGGTCGGCAGCGGGACGGACGACCGCCGACGAAAGGGGCAGCACCATGCCGCAGGAAGTGCGCGCAGTGATCGCGCCGGGGAAGAACGAGCCGGTACGGGTGGAGACGATCGTGATCCCCGACCCCGGCCCCGGCGAGGCCGTGGTGCAGGTACAGGCCTGCGGGGTCTGCCATACCGACCTGCACTACAAGCAGGGCGGGATCAACGACGAGTTCCCCTTCCTGCTCGGTCATGAGGCGGCGGGTGTCGTGGAGTCGGTCGGCGAGGGCGTCACCGACGTCGCTCCCGGCGACTTCGTCATCCTGAACTGGCGTGCGGTGTGCGGGCAGTGCCGGGCGTGCCTGCGCGGCAGGCCCTGGTACTGCTTCGACACCCACAACGCCAAGCAGCGGATGACCCTGACCGACGGCACCGAGCTGTCCCCGGCGCTGGGCATCGGGGCGTTCGCGGAGAAGACCCTGGTGGCGGCCGGGCAGTGCACGAAGGTCGACGCGTCGGTGTCGGCGGCGGTGGCGGGGCTCCTGGGCTGCGGGGTGATGGCCGGTATCGGTGCGGCGATCAACACCGGCAACGTGGGCCGCGGCGACACGGTCGCGGTGATCGGCTGCGGCGGTGTCGGCGACGCGGCGATCGCCGGGTCGAACCTGGCCGGCGCGGCGAAGATCATCGCCGTCGACATCGACGACCGCAAACTCGAGACAGCCCGCAAGATGGGCGCCACGCACACGGTCAACTCCAAGGAGACCGACCCCGTCGAGGCGATCCGCGAGCTGACCGGCGGCTTCGGCGCGGACGTGGTGATCGAGGCCGTCGGCCGTCCGGAGACCTACAAGCAGGCCTTCTACGGCCGTGACCTGGCCGGCACGGTCGTCCTGGTCGGCGTGCCGACGCCGGAGATGAAGCTCGAGCTGCCCCTGCTGGACGTCTTCGGGCGCGGCGGGGCACTGAAGTCCTCCTGGTACGGCGACTGTCTGCCCTCCCGTGACTTCCCGATGCTGATCGACCTGCATCTCCAAGGCCGCCTGGATCTCGGGGCGTTCGTGACCGAGACCATCCGACTCGACGAGGTGGAGCAGGCGTTCGAGCGGATGCACCACGGAGACGTCCTTCGCTCGGTGGTGGTGCTGTGATGGCCGCGCGCATCGAACGCCTCGTCACCTCGGGCCAGTTCAGCCTCGACGGCGGCACCTGGGACGTCGACAACAACGTGTGGATCGTCGGCGACGACCACGAGGCGATCGTCATCGACGCCGCGCACGACGCCGACGCCATCCTGGCCGCCGTGGGCGACCGCCGGCTGACGGCCATCGTGTGCACCCACGCCCACAACGACCACATCGACGCCGCGCCCGCCCTCGCCGACGCGACCGGCGCCACGATCTGGCTGCACCCCGACGACCTGCCGCTGTGGAAGCTCACCCACCCGGACCGCGAGCCCGACGCCCACCTGGCCGACGGACAGGTCATCGAGGCCGCCGGCGCCGACCTCACGGTCCTGCACACCCCCGGGCACGCGCCCGGCGCGGTCTGCCTCCACGACCCCGGCCTCGGGGTGCTCTTCACCGGCGACACCCTCTTCCAGGGCGGACCGGGCGCCACCGGTCGCTCCTACTCCCACTTCCCGACGATCATCACCTCCATCAAGGACCGGCTGCTCGCCCTGCCGCCCGAGACGAAGGTGCTGACCGGTCACGGCGACACGACGACCATCGGCGCGGAGGCCCCCCATCTGGAGGAGTGGATCGCCCGCGGGCACTGAGAGCGACCGCGGCCCGCGCCCGATCGGGTGACCCGGCGGGGAAAAGCCGACAGGAGATGTCCGGCTTCCGCGCGATCCTCGTTCACGCCATCGATCCTCGATGGCGACACCGACGGAACACGCAGGAGGTCGGACATGTCCGGTCCGCTGGAAGGCAAGGTCGCCCTGGTCGCCGGGGCGACACGGGGTGCGGGACGCGGCATCGCCGTGGAACTGGGGGCGGCCGGTGCCACCGTCTACGTGACGGGACGCACCACCCGCGCCCGGCGCTCCGAGAGCGACCGCCCCGAGACGATCGAGGACACCGCCGACCTGGTCACCGAGGCGGGCGGCCACGGCATCGCCGTGCCCACCGACCACCTCGACGCGGCCCAGGTCCGCGCCCTCGTCGACCGGGTCGCGGACGAGCAGGACCGCCTCGACGTCCTCGTCAACGACATCTGGGGCGCCGAGCACCTCTTCGCCTGGGACACCCCGCTCTGGGAGCACGACCTGGACAACGGGCTCCGGCTGCTCCGGCTCGCCGTCGAGACCCACGCGATCACCAGCCACCACGCGCTGCCGCTGCTGCTGCGCCGGCCCGGCGGACTGGTCGTCGAGATGACCGACGGCACCGCCGAGTACAACCGCGACACCTATCGAGTGAACTTCTTCTACGACCTCGCCAAGACATCCGTCCTGCGCATGGCCTTCGCCCTCGGCCACGAACTCGGGCCGCGCGGCGCCACCGCCCTCGCGCTCACCCCCGGCTGGCTGCGCTCGGAGCTGATGCTCGAAACCTTCGGTGTACGCGAGGACAACTGGCGGGACGCCCTGGACCGCGTCCCCCACTTCGCCATCTCGGAGACACCCCGCTACGTCGGCCGGGCGGTCGCCGCCCTGGCCGCCGACCCCGACGTGGCCCGCTTCAACGGGCGGTCCCTGTCCAGCGGGGGTCTCGCCCCGGTGTACGGCTTCACCGACCTCGACGGCAGCCGCCCGGACGCCTGGCGCTACATGGTCGAGGTGCAGGACCCCGGGAAGGCGGCGGACACCACCGGCTACCGCTGAGCACTCAGGCGTCGGAGAGCGGAGCGGTCGCCCAGCGCGCCGGGTGCCCCGGCGGCAGGGCGAGATCCTCGCGTACGGCTGCGTAGTAGCCCTCCCGGCCGGCCCGCTGCCGCTCCAGCAGCGCCTGCCAGGCCTGCGGGTCGTGCGTCCCCTCGCGCATGAACCGTTCCATGTCCATCACCGTGGTCACCCACACCCGCGCCCGATCCACCACCTCCCGGCTGCCCAGCATGATCAGCGCCTCTCCGGCCGGGTCGCGTCCGTCGGTGGCCTCCGCGAGCAGCGGCTCGGCCTGCGCGGGGGACAGGGGGTGCGGGTGCGGGTCGTTGCCGAGGTGGGAGGCGACGCGGTACGTCAGGTTCACCGACTTCTTCAGCGCCCGCGCGTAGTCGCCGTACACGCTCAGCCGCCGCTCCTCCCACCGGGCCGCCGTCTCGCGTTGGAACCTGGCCCCGTCGCTGCGCACGATCGCCAGATACGAGCCGAGGGCACCGACCACGACACCTATGAGAGCGGGGAGTTGCTGGAGGAAAGCGGACATCTCCGCACGGTCTCCGTCCTGTTGACGTGGTAGGGGCGCTTAACCGCCTGTGCAGATCTTTTCACTTGTCCGCCCGGAGAACGTCGGGCAGCGTGCAACCGTGCACACCCCCACCGAGCCGACCGCCTCACCCTGGCGCGTCCGCGACTTCCGCGTCCTGTTCTCGGCCACCGCGCTGAGCCAACTCGGCACGAACGTGAGTTACGTCGCCGTACCGCTCGTCGCGGTGACCGCGCTCGACGCGCGTCCCGGACAGGTCGGTGCCCTGGCCGCGCTGAGCACGGTCGCGTTCCTGTTCATCGGGCTGCCGGCCGGGGTCTGGGTGGACCGGATGCGGCACGGCCGCATCCTGATCGGCGCGGACCTGGGCCGGGCGGTGCTGTTCTCCTCCGTGCCCGTCGCCTGGTGGTCCGGCACGCTCACCCTCGCCCAGTTGTACGCGGTGGTCCTGCTCAACGGGTGCGCGACCGTGTTCTTCGACGTCGGCTCGCAGAGCGTGCTGCCCCGGCTGGTCGACCGCGCCGCCCTGGTGCAGGCCAACACGGCCGTCGTGAGCCTCCAGGCCGCGGGCAACATCGCGGGACGCGGCGCGGGCGGCGGACTCGTCCAACTGCTCACCGCACCCGTGGCCGTGCTCTGCGCGGCCGGCGCCTACCTCGTCTCCGCGCTCCAGCTCTGCGCGCTGCGGCCGGGCGACGAACCGCCGCGCCCGGCGCCCGAGAGCCGGCTGGGCGCCCAGATCGCGGAGGGCGTACGACACGTCCTCGGCGACCGGGAGCTGCGGGCGCTCGCGCTCACCGCCGCCCTCAGCAACTTCGGCTCGCAGATCGTCACCACCATGCTGCCGATCCTGTTCGTCCGTGAACCAGGCCTCTCCGCAGGCGCGTTGGGTCTGTTCTGGGGAGCGGGCGGGCTCGGGCTGCTGCTCGGTGCGTGGTGCGCCCGCCCGCTGGCGGCACGCCTCGGACACGGCCGGGCACTCGGCCTCACCGGGCTGGCCCTGGCACCCGCGGCCCTGCTCGTACCCCTGGTCGGCAGGGGGCCCTGGCTGTGGATCGCGGGGGCGGCCTGGGTGTTGACCCTGCTCAAGACCGGCGTGGACAACGTCCTCGGCGTGAGCCTGCGCCAGCGGATGACCCCGGACGCGCTCCTGGGCCGGATGAACGCCACCTTCCGCTTCCTCCTGACCGGGGCGCTGGCCGTGGGCGCCGCCGTCTCCGGCCTCATCGGCGAACTGGCCGGAGTGCGGGCCACCCTCTGGGTGGGCGGCGCGCTGCTGGCGGTGAACTTCCTGCCCGTCTTCCTCTCCCCGGTCCGCGCCCGCCGCGAACTTCCGTACCAGCGGGGCACAGTGACGATCAGCCGGAAAGTGCCGCGCTGAGAGCCTTCAGCACCCGCTCCCCATCCGCCGGCGACGTACGCCAGTTGCTGAACGCCGCCCGCAGCGCCGGCACCCCGCCGTACACCGTCGGCGTCAGGAACGCCTCCCCGGACGCGGCCACGGCGTCCGCGAGCGCGCCGACCCGCTCCTGCGTCGGGTCGTCGGAGAGAGTGAAGCAGACGACGTTCAGCCGCACCGGGGCAAGCAGCCGCAGCCCGTCCAGCGCGGCGACCCCCGCACCGAGCCGGGCGGCGAGGTCCACGCTCCGCTCGACGATCTCGCGGTGCCCGGCCCGCCCGTAGGCCACCAGCGAGAACCAGGCAGGCAGCGCCCGCAGCCGCCGCGAGTTCTCCGGTGTGAGATGGACGAAGTCGGGCCCGCCGGTGGGCAGCCCGAGATACGGCGAGGCGTTGTGGAAGACCCGCACCTGGAGGTCGCGGCGCCGGGTGAACTGCACGGCCGCGTCGTACGGCACGTTGAGCCACTTGTGCAGGTCCACACAGACCGAGTCGGCCGCGTCGAGCCCGTCCACGAGGTGCGCGTGCGCGGGGGAGAGCGCGGCGAAACCGCCGAACGCCGCGTCCACGTGCAACCAGAAGTCGTACCGCTCCTTCAGGGCCGCGATCGCCCGCAGATCGTCGAAGTCGACGGTGTTGACGGTGCCCGCGTTGGCCACGACGACCGCCGGCCGCCCGTCCAGCGCGGCCAGCGCCGTCTCGAGCGCCTCGATGTCGACGGCCTCCCGGCCGTCGAGCACGGGCACCTGCCGCAGCCGGTCCCGGCCGATGCCCAGCACCGAGAGCGCCTTGGCGACACTGGAGTGCGGGCTGCCCGAGAGCACCTCCACCGGCCCCAGCGCGGCCACGCCCTCACGCGACACGTCCACCCCCAGCCGCTCGCCCAGCCACTCACGGGCGATGGCGAGCCCGACGGTGTTGGAGACCGTCGCGCCCGTCACGAACGCTCCGCCGTGCGCCTCGCCCAGCCCGAACAGCTCACCCAGCCAGGCCACCGTCTCCCGCTCCAGCGCCGCCGCCCACGAGCCGCCCGCCCCGGAGACGTTCTGGTCGTACGCGCCGGTCAGCCAGTCCCCGGCGACCGACGCGGGCGTCGCCCCGCCCGTGACGAAGCCGAGGTAGCGCGGCCCGGCCGAGCCGGAGAACCCGGGCGCCCAGTGTTCGGCGAACCGGGCGAGAGCGCCCTCGGCCCCGGTCCCCTCGTCGGGCAGGGCCACCCGGCCGGGCGCCCGGTCGAGGCGGACCACCGGCCGCTCCGCCAGGCCGGTCACCTCACCTACGGCGAAGTCACGGGCGGACTGGAGGAGGTCGGGAAGCCGGGAGAGATCGCCGGCGAGAGTGCGATGCATACGGCGAGCCTAGGACGGGGGCGCCCGGCGGCGACCGGTCCACCTGAGGGAAACTGGACCGATGCACGATGGTTTCGCCGCCGCCCTCGGCGCCTGGCGCGAGCGCCCCGGACCGCTGGCCCGCTCCCTCGCCGACGCCGTGCGCGAGGCGGTGGTCGACGGCAGACTGCCGCCCCGCCCGGCACCGAGCCGCACCTGGCCGGACCCGGCGTGATCCAGATCGGCTCGGCCGCCAAGACCGTGTGGAGCGGCCTGCGCATCGGCTGGATCCGCACGACCGCCGACCTCGTGGGGAGCCTGTGCGCCAACCCCCTGCAGGCCTTGCTGTCCCCGCCACCCCTGGAACAGCTCATCGCCTGCCAGCTGCTGGCCGACGACAGCGGCTTCGCCGACGTTCTCGCCGACCGCAGGGCACGGCTGCGCGCCCAGCGCGACCATCTCGCACATCGCCTCGACGGCACCGGATGGACCTACGAACTCCCGCACGGCGGACTGACCCTGTGGCTGCACCTGCGGACGGCCACCCGGGCCGCCGACCTCGCGACCCGGGCCGCCGCCCGCGGCCTCGTCGTGATCCCGGGCCCGCACTTCGCCGTCCGGCGAACTGACGCGAAGTTCACTGTTTCGTCACAGCCCGGACCGGACTACAACCGATGCCCCCGGAGAGCTGTCTAGGAGGGTGAGATCGCCACTGATGTGCCAGGGAGAGGGCAGCCATGGGGGACATACGCAGACGAGGGGCCGTCGTGCTCGGGCTCACGGGCCTGGTCGCGCCGTTGACGCTGGCGCTGGGCGCCGGGCCGGCGCAGGCCGCCAGCTGTACGACGACGGCCGGGCCGTACCAGAAGCAGGTCGAGAAGTTCCTCGGCCGGCCCGTCGACGGCAAGCAGTCGACCACCGACTGCAAGGCCATCCGGGCCTTCCAGACCAAGCACGGCATCACCCCGAACATCGGCTACGCCGGGCCCGTCACCTGGGGCGTGATGGACCTCATGAACAAGCAGAAGGCGGTCGGCAACAAGCCCAACAAGGCCGGCAAGTGCCCGACCAACAAGGGCCGCATCGCCTGCGTCAACCTCACCCTCCAGATCAGCTGGATCCAGGACGGCAGCAAGCTCGTCTACGGGCCCGTCCCGGTCCGTACCGGCCGCAACGGGTACGAGACCCGCACCGGTCTGAAGAAGATCTACTGGCGGAACATCGACCACGTGTCGACCATCTACAACGTGCCGATGCCCTACAGCCAGTTCTTCGACGGCGGCCAGGCCTTCCACTCGGTCGGTCTCAGCATGTGGAACCCGCCGGGTTCCCACGGCTGCGTCAACATGACCACCACGACCGCCAAGAAGTACTGGTCGCTGCTGAAGAACGGCGACGACGTCTTCGTGTACGGCCGCAAGCCGGGCACCTGAGTCCACCCAGATCGCTGACGTGGCGCGGGCGCCCGGCCGTCCCGGGCGTCACGCCCCGGGCGCGTCCCCGAAGTCCGGGATCTCCAGCCTGGCCCCGCCCTGCCGCGCGGACTCGTGCGCGATGATGCCCGGCAGGGTGTAGCGGGCCGCGACCCAGGCGTTCACGGACGGCAGCGTACGGGTGCCGACCGCGGTCACGAAGTCGTCCACCAGGAAGTGGTGGCTGCCCTCGTGCCCGTTGTGCAGTTCGTCGAACTCCCGCGGCAGTCGCGCACGGTCGTGCACCGGCGCCGAACCCGAGGTGAAGGCGGCCCGCAGCTCGGGCGCGATGTGCTGGAGCGACGGGTCGTCGGGGGACAGGGTGGGCTTGGGTTCGAGCAGTTCGCTGATGTCCTTCACCCCGTTCTTGTCCTGCCACAGCGCCACCGTCGCCAGCTGCTCCATGCTCGCCTCGGTACCGAAGAAGCGGAAACGGGACTCGCGGATGTGGGACGGGTACCCCACCCGCCGGAACTCGTTGGTGCGGAACGAACCACCGCCCGCCACCTCGAACAGCGCGGTGGCGTTGGAGAAGTCGTTGCCGAACCGGCTGACCTCCTTGTCGAAGACACCGTCCCCCCGTCCGTCGACGACACCGATCGCCGACACGCTCACCGCGTGCGTCCCCCAGGCGCCCAGGACGCCGCCCACCGAGTGCGTCGGGTAGAGCAGCGGGGGATAGCTGGCGGTCTCCTTCCAGTTCTCGCCGCCGCTGTACCGGTAGGCCTCGTAGAAGCCGAGGTCCATGTCGTGGACGTAGTCGCCCTCGGCGTAGAAGATCCGCCCGAAGGCGCCCTCCGCGATCTGGTTGCGGGCGTGCACGGTCGCCGGGTTGTACTGGCTGGTCTCACCCATCATGTACGTCAGCCCGGTCGCCCTGACGGCGTCGATGATCGCCGCGATCTCCTCGGTGGTGATCGCCATGGGGACGGCGGAGTACACGTGCTTGCCCGCCTCCAGACCCTGGAGAACCAGCGGGCCGTGCGTCCAGCGCTGGGTGAAGACGGCGACCGCGTCGACCGCCTCGGACGCCAGCATCGCCTCGTAACTGGGGAACGTCCCGGTCAGGCCCACGTCGGCGGCGAGCCGCTCGGCGCGCTCGGGCAGCAGATCGGTGACGTACACGTCACCGACGCCGGGGTGGGCCAGGAACAGCGTGGCGAACTGGCCCGAGAACTGTCCGGCACCGACGATGCCGAGGGAGAACGTCATGGGTGGCTGTGCCCTTCACTGGTCGAGAATGAGGTTGATCTGGCTGTTGGTCCGGTCGAGACCGCTCACGGAGCCGCCGTTGCCGAATATGTCCTGCATGGCGGGGTGCATCAGCGCGTACACGTCGGCCGCGTAGTTGGTGATCGGATACGAGAAGGTGGTGAAGTCCTTCTTGTCGGCGACCGGTTCGGTGAACGCGCCGACGTCGATGCCCTTCTTCTCGTACGCCGCCACCGCGGCCTTCGTGCCGTCGGGCGTCGCCGGGAAGACGATCCCGTAACTCCCCACCGTCCGCTGGCACTCGTCCGACGCCAGGTAGGCGACCCACTTCTTCGCCCCCGCCTTGTTGCGGGCGTTCCTGGTGATCGAGTCGGCGAGTCCGTTCATCATCGTGGCGCGCTTGCCGGACGGGCCGGCGGGCGTGACGGCGGTGCCGATGTCCAGGCCCTTGAAACCGTCGTACGAAGAGATCATCCACGCGCCGTCGAAGGCGGCGGCCGCCTTGCCCGCGGCCACTTGCGTGTTGGCCTGGTTGGACTGGGAGTTGTAGTCCGTGAAGGGCACCATGTAGCCCTTCTTCGCCAGGCCGAAGTACCACTCGACGACCGACTGGAAGGTCTTGCTGTCGTACCGGTACTTCGTGCCCCACCGCTTCTGGTCCGTGTAGGTCCAGCCGGCGGAGGCGGTGAAGGTGCTCCACTGGGTCTGGCCGTCGCCGTCCCCGCCGCCGTTGGTGGCGAGGCCGTACACCTTGACGTGGTTCTTGTCGAAGCCGGGCTCGTCGCCCCGCCTGCCCTTGGTGTCGACGGTGAGGTGTGCGATGGCCTTCTCGAAGGTGCCGCCGTCCTCGGGGTTCCAGGAAAGACCGTTCAGCTGCGCGGCGGTGAGGCCCGCGGCCTTCGCCAGCTCGCGGTTGTAGAAGAGGGCGACGGTGTCCCAGTCCTTCGGGGCGCCGTAGCGCCGGCCGTCCTGGCCCATCCAGTTGGCGCCGAGCCCCGGCTGGTAGTCGGCGTCGTCGATGCCCAGGTCGTCGAGCGGTTCCAGCACCTTCAGGTCCGCGAACTGGCCGAACTTCTGGATGTGGTCGGTGAACACGTCCGGCTCGGTGCCCGCGATGAAGCTCGCGGTGAGCTTGGTCCAGTAGTCGTCCCAGCCCAACTGGGTGATCTTCACGGTGAGTCCGGGGTTCTGCTTCTCGAAGTCCTTCGCGCAGGCCTCGTAGGCGGGCTGCTGGTTGGCGTCCCACAGCCAGTACGTCACCGTGTCCGCCGACGACCCGGCGCCCCCCTGGGCGCAGCCGCTCACCAGGGACAGCCCGAGCACCCCGGCCAGTGCGGTGAGCGTACGCATCCGTATCCGCATGTCCGTCTCCATTACTTGATCCCGGTGAAGCTGATGGTGCTGACGATGCGGCGGGCGAAGAACCCGAAGAGCACGAGCATGGGCAGGGCCGCGATCAGCGTCGCCGCCATCAGGCCCGACCAGTCGGTGCCGGTCTGCGGGGTCTGTGCCCGGAAGACGGCCAGCGCCACGGTGAGCACCCGTGAGCCGTCGCTGTAGGACACCATCAACGGCCAGAAGTAGTCGTTCCAGGAGGTGATGTACGTCAGCACGGCCAGGGTCAGTACCGGCGTGGACGCCATCGGCAGCAGCACCCGGAAGAAGATCCGTACCTTCCCCGCGCCGTCCAGCAGTGCCGCTTCCTCGACCTCTCGCGGAACGTTCATGAAGAACTGGCGCAGGAAGAACACCGCGAACGGCGTCATGAACATCGTCGGCAGGGCGATCCCCAACAGGGAGTCCACCAGGCCGAGTTCCTTGATGAGCACGAAGTTCGGCAGCAGGGTGAAGATGGTCGGCACCATCAGACCGGCGAGGAACAGGGCGAACACCTTGTCCCGGCCGCGCCAGCGAAGGCGGGCGAAGGCGTACGCGGCCATCGCGGAGAAGAAGATCTGGCAGACGGTGACGAGGGTCGAGACGACCACCGAGTTGAGCAGATACCGCCAGAACCTCAGCCCGCCGCCCGCCCCGCCCTGGGCGATCGCCTCCTTGGTGGACTGCAGGCCGAGCGCTCGTTCGAAGCCGCCCGCCGTCGGATCGACCGGCAGGGGATCGCCCGGGCTCGCGGCGAGTCCGGAGTTGGTGGACAGCGCGGTGCGCAGGATCCAGTAGAACGGCAACAGGGTGACGAGCACGATCACGGCCAGCACCACCCAGGCCACGATCCGCCCGGGGGTGGGCCGGCGCCTGACGGGCCGTACGGGTGTCGCCTGTGGTGCCGGTGCCGTCGGGACGGTCACAGCGGTCATGTCGACTCCTTCCGCTCAGCCGAGGTCGGTCTGACCGGCTCGGGTGAGCCGGTACTGGACGAAGGTGATCGCGCTGAGCACGACGAGCAGGGCCACCGACATCGCGGAGGCGTAACCGAACTGGAAGCGGCCGAAGGCGGCGCCGTAGATGTAGTACTGGAGCACGTTGGTGGCGTCCGCCGGGCCGCCCCTGGTGGTCACGGCGACGGTGTCGAACACCTGGAACGAACCGATCACCGTCATGATCAGCACGACCGCGAGGACCGGACGCAACAGCGGCATCGTGATCCGCCAGAACATCCGCCACTCGCTCGCGCCGTCCACCTTCGCCGCCTCGTACATGTCGTTCGGGATGGCCTGGAGGCCGGCGAACAGCAGCAGCGCGGTGTAGCCGACGTGCCGCCACACATTGATCAGGGCGATGGTGGGGATCGCCCAGGTCTCGTCCGCCAGGAAGGGGATGCGGTCGAGACCGAGCGCCGCGACGATCTCGTTGCCGACGCCGAGCTGGGTGTCGAGGATCCAGAGCCAGACGATGCCGGCGACGACGTTCGACATCAGATACGGCGTGAGCACGATCCCGCGCAGCAGCGCCGACTGCGTCAGCCGCTGGAGCAGTACGGCGATCGCGAGCGCCGAGACCGTCTGTACCCCGATGTTGACGACCACGTAGACGACCGTGACCCTGAGGGAGCTCCAGAAGATCGGGTCGTGCGCCATGCGCACGTAGTTGTCGAAGCCCACCCATTCCGCCGGCGTGAGCAGGTTGAAGCGGGTGAAGCTCAGGTAGATGCCGCGCAGCGTCGGCCAGAGCAGGAAGACGACGAATCCCAGCAGGGCCGGCGCGATGAACACGGCGGCGAGCCGCCCGTCACCCCGGCTCTCGCCCGTCCCCGGCCGCCGGTCCGTCCTCGACTTGGTCGCAAACCCGGCGCCGCCCGGTGGCAGGCGCGACGGTGGGCTGCTGGAGGCGATGGTCATCGTGAGACTCCCTTGTCCGCGGCGGCTCGTCCTCGGCACTTACTTTTGTGGCGAAAGAATCCAGCCGTCAAGAGGTCGGGGAACATCTTTTGTGGAGGCTGTACGGCCCGTATGCTGACCTAGATACTTCCAAGGCAAAAGAAATCAGCGATCGTGTGGGAGTCTGACCCTCATGACCACAGGTACCGCCAGCTGGCTGCCGCTGAGCCCGGGGGAGCGCTCGGTCGCCATCGAGGTGCTCGTCCACGGCCCGCTCTCGCGCTCCGACCTCGCGCGGCGGCTCAACCTCTCCGCCGGTAGCCTCACCCGGCTGACCAAACCGCTGATCGAGTCGGGACTGCTGGTCGAGGTGCCCGACGGGGGCGTCGCGGAGGAGACACGGCAGGGGCGCCCCTCACAGCCGCTCGACGTGGTCGCCCAGTCCCGCTCCTTCATCGGCTTCAAGATCACCGGTGACATGGTGTACGGCGTCGTCACCACCCTGCGCAGCGACATCGTCGCCCGTCACGACCGCCCGCTCCGCACGCACGACCCCGAAGGTGTCGTCGCGCTGCTGGGTGAGATGACCGACGAACTGGCCCGTGCGCATCCCGGCCTCGCCGGGATCGGCATCGGGGTGGGCGGGCGCGTCGAGGACCGCGCGACGGTCGGGGAGTCGCCCTTCCTGGGGTGGCGGGACATCCCGCTGGCCGCACTGGTCGAGGAGCGCACCGGACTGCCCGTGGTCCTGGAGAACGACGTCGCCGCCCTGGTGGAGGCCGAGACCTGGTTCGGCGCGGGGCGCGGACTCGACCGGTTCGTGGTCCTCACCATCGGCGCGGGCTTCGGCTACGGCCTGGTCCTCTCGGGCAGGCGGGTGCCCTGCGTCGAGGAGGACGGCGGCTTCGGTCGGCACATCATCATCGACCCCGGCGGCCCGCTCACCCCCGACGGGGAACGCGGCAGTGCCGTCTCGCTGCTGACCATCCCCAGCATCCGTTACCAGGTCCAGGCCGCCACCGGCCGTGAGCACACGTACGAGGAGATCCTCGCCCTGGCCGCGGCCGGGGAGCCGATGGCCGCCCGGGTCGTCGACGAGGCGGCCCGCGCGCTGGGCACCCTGATCGCGCAGATCGCCCACTTCGTCATGCCGCAGAAGATCCTGCTCGCCGGTGAGGGGGTCGGTCTGATGGACGTCGGCGGGGCGACGGTGGAGGCGGCCGTCCGTGCCCACCGGCATCCGCTGGCCGCCCCGGTGGCCCTGGAGACCAAGGTGTCGGACTTCCATGACTGGGCGCGCGGCGCCGCCGTGCTGGCCATTCAGGTGCTGGTCCTCGGCGCCGCGGAGGGGTGAACGGTGCGCTGGGGGTTGACAGATGGACGTGATCAGTAACACGTCCGTTATGTCCGGTTCGTTCGTGATGACTCACGTGGTCTTCACTTCCGAAGCCGTAAGCTTCACGCCATGTCCACCACTGTTGAATCCCTCTCCGAGCGATCGGCCGCAGAGGTCAACGAGGAGATCCGGGCCCTGTGGCTCCGGTCGGGCGGGACACTGAGCGTCGAGCAGCGTGCGGAATACCAGCGGCTCGTCCTGGAGTGGGCCGCCGCTCCGTCCTCCGTCGAAGCGGCCTGACAACCACCCGGCCGCGGGGCCGCCCGACAGCGGCGCCCCGCACCGGGCACCCCCCAGCCGTCACCCCCATGTCGCCGAGTAGTACCGCTGGTAGGCCTTGCGGTCCTGCTCGGCGCGGAAGTACCGGGTCGCGACGAGCGCGACCATACTGCCCGCGATGACCAGCAGACCGGGGCCGATGTTCCTGGGGTCGGTCAGCCGGGCTGCCAGGGTCTCGCTGACCCCGCTCTCCGTCACGGGAGTGGTCGTACCCGGCGATGCCGCGCCCGGGGAGAGCCCCGCCTGGGTGGAGGAGGCCGAGGGCGCGGGATCGGCGGACGACGTGGACGCCCCGGCGTTGTCGGAGGGGGCGGCCACGATCAGCTGTACGCCGAGCTGTGCCAGCGCCCTGGTCACCGGCTGGAAGAACGTCGTCCCGCCGGTGGTGCAGTCGCCGCTGCCGCCCGAGGTGACACCGAGGGCGATGCCGTCGGAGAACATCGGACCACCGCTGTCGCCCGGTTCGGCGCACACGCTCGTCTCGATGAGCCCGCTGACCGTGCCCTCCGGGTAGTTCACCGTCGCGTCCAGACCGGTGACCTCGCCGTCACGCAACCCGCTGGTGCTGCCGCTGCGGAAGACCCGCTGGCCGACGGCCGCGTCGCCGGTGCCCGTGATCCGCACCCCGTTGCCGTTGCCGATGGCCACCACGTCGGCGCCCGCGCCGGCCTTGCCGCTCGCGTACTGCACCAGGGAGAAGTCGCCACCGGGGAAGTTGGAGTTCACCGTCCGGCCCACCTGCTGCTTGGCCTGGTTGTCCGCGAACCAGGTGGAGCCGGTGGGCCCGCAGTGCCCGGCGGTGAGGATGAAGTCGTTCGTCCCGTTGGTCACGTTGAAGCCGGCCGAACAGCGTCCGCCGGTCGACAGGATCGGCTGGGCGCCGTTGATCCGGGTGGTGAACTCGCCGGTGGTGCGCTCCATGCGGACGAAGCTGCCGATGCCGGTGGCCGTCTGCGTCAGCCGTGACCAGTCGTCGGCCGACACGGTGCTGTCGGCCTGCACGACGACCTGGTTCGTCCGGTAGTCCATCACCCAGGCGGTGCCGGGCACCTTGGGCGCCGAACGCAAGGTGGCCGTGGCCGACTTGAGCTCGTTCATGCTGTGCGGGACGACCTTGGCCTCGGCGCCCGCCGCCCGGACCGTGTCGGCCGTCTCCTCGTCGGTGACGGCGACGACCGGGCGCCCGTCGGCGCCGAGCCAGGTGCCCGCCGTGCGCGAGGTGCCGAGCTTCTTGACGAGGGTCGCCCCCGGATTCGTGACGACGGACTCCGCCGCACTGCGCGGCGCCGCGGCCGTGCCGCCCGGCTCGCTCGCCATGGCCGCCTGCGTGACCATGGCCCCTCCCAGGAGGAGTCCGCCGACGGCCGCCAGCCGTGTCACTCGCCGGACGGTCCGTCGTCGTACATGCCTCATGTCATGGCTCCCGAAACCCCGAACGCACGGCCTCAACACCGCGGGGCGCTCCGGTCGTTGAGTGCCCTCACCTCCATACGTGCGTGGACCCCGCAGCGTTCAGCGCGGAGGTGATCACCTCATGGTTTGCGTGCCACCCCGCCGAACATCGCGACCTCGTCCGGTTCGGCCCCGCCCGCGATGTCCTGCGGACGCCAGCGCGAGCAGGACACCACGCCCGGCTCCAGCAGCTCCAGACCGTCGAAGAAGCGGCCCACGTCCTTCGGGGCGCGCTGGGTCAGCTTCGGCGTGCCGTGCTCGTTCCAGAACGCGACGGCCCCGTCCACATCGGGCATCGCCGGGCTGGTGACGGTGTGCGAGAGCACCAGATGACTGCCCGCGGGCAGCCGGTCGAGCAGGCGCCGCACCAGGCCGTACGGGTCCTCGTCGTCGCCGACGAAGATGACCACGCCGAGCAGCATCAGGGCGACGGGCGCGTCGAAGTCCAGCGTTTTCGCGGCGTGTTCGAGGAGCGCGTCGACGTTGCGCAGGTCCTCGTCGAGATAGTCGGTGCGTCCCTCGGGCGTGCTGGTGAGCAGGGCGCGGGCGTGTGCCAGGACCAGCGGGTCGTTGTCGACGTAGACGATCCGGGAATCCGGGGCGAGACGCTGCGCGACCTCGTGCGTGTTGTCCGCGGTGGGCAGCCCGGTCCCGATGTCGAGGAACTGCCGGACACCGGCCTCGGTCACCAGGTGCCGCACGGCACGGCCCAGGAAGAGCCGGTCGGCGCGGGCGTATGCGCCGATGCCCGGATGTAACTCCCTGATCCGGTCCCCGGTGGCCCGGTCGACCTCGTAGTTGTCCCTGCCGCCGAGCCAGTAGTTCCAGATGCGGGCGGTGTGCGGCCGGGAGGTGTCGATACGGAGGTACGGCGACTGGGCGGCCGCTTCGACGGTCGGCGCGTTCTCGGTCACGGGCAGGCTCCTGTCCGGAAGAAGGGGAGCGGGAAGTGACAACCAGCAATCTAGACGGGCGAGTTGAGCGGCGCGGAGCATCCTCCCGATTCCGCCGCGGGCCCGAGCCGCGCCCAGCTCCGCTCGTCGCCCCACACGGCGGCCGCGCCGGTGTAGGGGCGCAACAGCGCGGTCAGCGCCGGGTCGCCGCGGCCGTTGAGTTCGTCGGAGGCGATCCGGCGGGCGATGCCGGCCAGGAAGTCGGCGAGCTGCACCCGCGCGTCGAGCCGCGAGACGACGAGCCGGAGCCCGGCCAGGCGGATGCCCCGCACCCGGGCCGCGCCCTCGATCCAGGCGATCCGCTCCGGGGTGAGCATGTTCTGCCGGTCGTGCGCGAGCCGGACCGGGCGGCCGCCGGCGCTCCAATGGGCGGCCGTGTGCAGGATCGAGGGCAGCAGGGGATTGAGGGCCGGGGTCAGCACGAACGGGCCGTCCTGAATTCCGGCCCGATAGGCGAGCGCGCGGGAGCGTTCCGCCGCGAGCCGTGAGAGCGTCTCGGCCACCGCCGTCCCCGGATACCGCTGCCGCAGTTCTTCGAGGGTGCGGAAGAAATGTCCGACGGGCGTGTCCGACGCGTCCTCGTGGCGCACCCACAGCAATTGGTTGGCCGCCTCCAGGAATTGTCTCCATTCCGCCTCGGTGAAAGTCCGCCGCCCGTGCCGGAACAGCGGGACGGCCGCCCCGGGGTCACCGAGCAGCAGGTCGGCGGCGCGGTCCACGACGAAGAAGGACTTCTCGACGAGGTGTACGTGGGCGTGCCCGTACAGCGGCCCCGATGCCGAGAGCAGCCATTCCAGCACCGCCCGGTGTTTCTCCCGGAGCAGATGGTTCGCCTTGTACTCCTCGGCGGGCGAACGGATCCGGTTCCGGATCTCCTGTACATGTGCGGCGGCGGAATCTGCGGACAGCAGCACACTCGCATGGGCGAACACGTCCGTGTTCCCGCCGGTGAGGTTCTCGCCGTCCGAACCCGACTCGTCACAGGCGATCTCCGGAATGCCGCCGGCGTCCGCCACAGCTGTCCCGTTCAGGTGATCCCAGGTCACACCACAGCCCCCTATCTTGTGCCCCATGACCAGCATCCCGCACGAGACGCCCGGTGAACCGAACCCTTTACAGGCCCTCACGCTCGACCGGCTCCGATGTCGTACGAGCATGAAGTGGCGTACCCATCCGGCGGACGTCCTTCCGCTGTGGGTCGCGGAGATGGACGTGCCCCTCGCCGAGCCGGTCGTCGGCGCGGTGACGCGGGCCCTGGCGCTCGGTGACACCGGCTATCCGGCGGGCACGGCCTACGCCGAGGCGCTGGCCCTGTTCGCCGCGAAGCGGTGGGCCTGGGACGGTCTGGCGGTCGAGCGGACGGCGATCGTGCCCGATGTGATGCTGGGCGTCGTCGAGATGCTGAAGCTGGTGACGGGGCCCGGCGATCCGGTGATCGTCAACCCGCCGGTGTACCCGCCGTTCTTCCAGTTCGTCGCGCACATGGACCGGCGGATCGCCGAGGCGCCCCTCGGCGCGGACGGCCGGCTCGACCTCGCCGTACTGGAGGACGCCTACCGGCGCGCCGTCGCCGGCGGCGGCCGCGCCGCGCACCTGCTGTGCAGCCCGCACAACCCGACCGGGACCGTGCACACCGCGCGGGAACTGGCCGCCGTGGCCGCGCTCGCCGGGCGGTACGGCGTGCGGGTGGTCGCCGACGAGATCCACGCGCCGCTGACCGCCCCGGGGGTCGACTTCGTCCCCTACCTCGCCGTCCCCGGCGCGGAGCGCGGCCTGTCGCTGATGTCGGCCTCCAAGGGGTGGAATCTGGCCGGGCTCAAGGCGGCCCTGGCCGTCGCGGGCCCCGAGGCGGCGGCCGACCTGGCCCTGCTTCCCGAGGAGGTGTCCCACGGACCGAGCCACGTCGGTGTGCTGGCGCACACCGCGGCCCTGCTCGAGGGCACGGCGTGGCTGGACGCCCTGCTGGCAGGCCTCGACGACAACCGGCGCCTGCTCACCGCACTGCTGGCCGAGCAGCTGCCCGGCGTCGGGTACCGGCCGGGGGACGCCACCTATCTCGCCTGGCTCGACTGCCGGGCGCTGGGCCTCGGGGACGATCCGTCCGCGGTCTTCCTGGAGCGGGGGCGGGTCGCCCTCAGCCGCGGGCTCGACTTCGGCACGGGCGGGGCCGGGCATGTCCGGCTGAACATCGCCACCTCGCCGGAGATCCTCACCGAGGGTGTACGGCGGATGGCGGCCGCCCTTCGCTGAGCCGCAGGTCTTCCCGTCGGACGGCCGCCCCGCCGGAGCTCCTCCGGTGGGGCGGCCGTGTTCCGCGCGAGGCGTGTGACGGTCGCCCCACAGCCCCCGCGTCACGGGCTCGCAATGTCACAGCCATGTCTTGACATACGGCTGAAACCGTTCGTAGCTTGGGCGCCTCAATTTAGATTCGTGAAGCGAGTTCATGAATATGAACGGAGTGTGCCCATGGGGGATCGCCGACGAAGTCGCCGCCCGGCCACCACGCTTGCCCTCGCGGGACTGCTGTTCGGATCGGCCGCCTGCGGCTCCGGTGCGGACGGCGCCGGGAGCGGTGACCCGAACACCCTGGAGGTCTGGACCCGGAGCAACCCGGATCCCGCGGCCACGTACGAGCGGGTGTTCGCCGCCTTCACCGAGAAGACCGGCATCAAGATCGACTATCAGCCGGTCATCAACTTCGACCAGCAGCTCCAGAGCCGCGCGTCCACCAAGGACCTGCCGGACGTCATGATCAACGACACGGCGCTGATGGGCAGTTACCAGAGCCAGGGCCTGCTCCAGCGGATCGACCCGGCCGACATCGCCGGCGGTGACCGGATCGACGCCAAGACCTGGTCCTCCACCGTCGGCGTCGACGGCTCGCACTACGGGATCCCCTACTCCCGTCAGGCCATGACCCTGATGATCCGCAAGGACTGGCGGGAGAAGCTGGGCCTGCCGCAGCCGCGGACCTGGCAGGACATGCTCACCCTCGCCAAGGCCTTCGCCGACGACGACCCCGACGGGGACGGCAGGAAGAACACCTACGGGATGGTCGTCCCGGGCAGCGCCCAGAACGGCTACGCCGCCTGGTGGGGCGCCAGTTTCCTGTGGCAGGGCGGCGCCCGCATCATCGAGGCCACGAAGGACGGCGGCTACCGGCCGGTTGTCGACTCGGCCGCCGCCGTACGCTCCGTCTCCTGGCTGAAGAAGAACCTCTTCTGCACGTCTGACAACGCTGTCATCCAGCCGGGCGCCCTCACCGCCATCACCGGCAACGCCACCAACTTCCAGGACGGCAACGCCGGTATGTACCTCACCGGCCCCTACAACATCGCCACCTTCGACCAGGCCCTCGGCAAGGACAAGTTCGAGGTGGTGCAGGCCCCGGCCGGTCCGGCCGGCAACGACGTCCTCGCGGACGGCGAGAACATCTACTTCGGCGCCAGGACCGGCAAGACCGAGCAGGAACGGGCCCTCGCCGCCTTCCTCGTCTCGCCCGAGGGACAGCGCCTCGCGATGACCGGCAAGAACCAGCCCGTCGTCCGGATCCCCGTCAACTCCACCCTCGACGCGGCGACCGTGCGCAACGACCCCCGCTGGGGCGTCGTCCAGAAGGCCTACGAGGACGCCTCCGTGCAGTTCCCCAACGCGCCGGACTTCGCCCCCATCAAGCAGGACACCGCGGACGCCCTCAACGCGATCTTCACGTACTGCGGCAGCGACGTCCGCGCCGGCCTGAAAGAACTCGACGACACCCTCGCCGGCGACCTCAAGGACCAGGACCTGCTGAAATGACAGCCACGACAGCCCCCGTGCGCGGCTCCCGGGTCCGCAGCGCATTCAGCAAGCGAAACGTTTTGCCTTGGGTGTTCCTCGCCCCCGGCCTGCTGCTCGCCCTCGTCTTCAAGTTCCTGCCCATGGGCAAGGGCGTCTGGCTCAGCTTCTTCGAGGTGCGGCCCTTCCTGGGCGACCGGTGGGTGGGCCTGGACAACTACACCCGCGTCCTCACCGACCACCGCTTCCAGGAAGCCATCGGGCACACCCTCCTCCTCGGCCTCGGACAGTCCCTCGGCGCCATCGCCGTCGGCTTCGCGCTCGCACTGCTGCTGGAGGGCCAGGCCCGCTCCCTGAAGATCATCCGCACGGCCGTGTTCCTGCCGGTCGTCACCGCCACCGCCGTCGTCGGCGAGATGTGGCGGCTGCTGTACTACCCGACCTCCGACGGCATCATCAACCAGGGACTCGGCCTCCTCGGCCTCGGACCGACCCAGTTCCTCGACAACCCGGACACCGCCCTGTGGGCCACCATGGTGATGAGCGTCTGGATGCTCGCCCCCTACAACATGGTGATCATCCTCGCCGGACTGGCCGGGGTGGACCGGACGCTGTACGAGGCCGCCGCGATGGACGGCGTGTCACTGTGGCAGCGCCTGCGGTACGTCACCCTCCCCGCGATCCGCCCCGCCCTCGGCATCGTCCTCACCCTCGCCGCCATCCGCGGCCTGCGCGTCTTCACCGAGGTCTACGTCCTCACCGGTGGCGGCCCGGCCGGCTCCACCGAGGTGTGGATGACCCGGGCCTACACCCTCGGCTTCACCCGCAACGACATCGGCGGCGCCTCCGCGGCCTCCGTCGTGCTGCTCTGCGTGACCCTGCTGCTCACCGTCACGGTCAATCACTTCCGCAAGAGGGGAGACGTGCGATGAGCGCACCCGCCATCGACCCCGTCCGGACACCCGCGCCGACGGCCACGACAAGGAAGTCCGCCAGGGCGGCCCGGGCCACCCCCGCCCGCTTCGACACCGCCCTCGGCTGGAGCGACCGGCCGGGCGTCGCACGGTGCCTGCGGATCCTGCTCTGCGCGATCGCGATCGGCGTCTTCGCGGCGCCGTTCCTGACCGTCGTCTCCGGCGCCTTCACCACCCACGCCAGCGGATCCTCCCTCTCCTTCCTCCCGCACGACAGCACCTGGCAGAACTTCCAGGTGGCGGGGGAGCGGGGCATCTGGGACTACTTCACCAACTCGCTCGTCATCGCGGGCGGCGCGCTGCTGCTCCAGCTCACCGTGTCCGTGCTGGCCGCCTACGCGCTGGCCCGGCACCGCTTCCGCGGCCAGGCCCTGATCCTCACCCTGTTCATGCTGACGATGATGCTCCCCGAGGAGGTCATCGCGATCCCGCTGTCCCTGGTCCTCGGTCATGTCCCGGTCGTCGGGCTGGACCTGAAGGGCACCGCGTGGGGCGTGATCCTGCCGCTCGGCGCCTGGGGCTTCTCCGTGATGCTCCTGACCGAGTTCATGAAGGACATCCCCACCGAGATAGAGGAGGCCGCCCGGCTCGACGGCGTCGGCGAGTTCCGCATGCTGTGGCAGATCGTCCTGCCGCTGTGCAAGCCCGCGCTCGGCGTCGCCGGTGTCCTCGGCTTCGTGATGATCTGGGACCAGTACCTGTTGCCGCTGATCGCCTCCAAGGACCCCACCGACTACACGGTCACCGTCGCCCTGTCCATTCTGCGCACCGACCCCGAGGTCGGGTCCGGAGTGGTCCTCGCCGGGGCCGTCATCGCCCTCGTCCCCAGCCTGATCGTCTACCTGCTCCTGCAGCGCTCGTTGGTGACCGGCATCGCGGCCGGCGCCACCAAGGGCTGACACCCCGGCACAACCCCCCCCACGCCCACCACGCAGTTACGAGGGAGACATGAAGTTCCAAGGAGTCCTGTTCTTCCCGGTCACGCCGTTCGCCGCGGACGGCTCGCTGGACGAGGAACGGCTCGGCCGGCACATCGAGGCCGGTGTCGCGGCCGGCGCGGGCGGCGTGTTCGTCGCCTGCGGGACGGGTGAGTTCCACGCACTCGACCCGGACGAGCTCGAACGCGCCACCCGGGTCGCCGTCGAGACGACCGCCGGACGCGTTCCCGTCCTGGCGGCCGCCGGCGGGCCGGTCCCCGTCGCCCGCGACCACGCCGTACGCGTGGCCCGGGCCGGCGCCGACGGCATCCTGCTGCTGCCGCCCTACCTGGTGACCGCGCCCGCACAGGGCCTGGTCCGCTACGTCGAGGAGGTCACCGCCGCCACCGACCTCCCCGTGGTCTTCTACCAGCGCGGCACCGCCCGCCTCACCGGCGCCACCGCCGCGGAGATCGCCGCCCTGCCCAAGGTCATCGGCCTGAAGGACGGCATCGGCGACATCGAGCACATGCAGCGCATCGTCCGGGCGGTGCGGGCCGTTCCCGGCACCGAGGACTTCCTGTTCTTCAACGGCCTGCCCACCGCCGAGACGACCGCTCCCGCCTACCGGGGAATCGGCGTCGGCCTCTACTCCTCTGCCGTCTTCGCCTTCGCCCCCGAGATCGCGCTCGCCTTCCACCGGGCCCTGTCGCAAGGGGACGACACCCTCGTCGCCCATCTCCTCGACGAGTTCTACGGCCCGCTCGTCGAACTGCGCGACGAGGTCCCGGGATACGCCGTGGCCCTGGTCAAGGCCGGGGTGACGATCCGGGGCCTGGACGTAGGGGGCGTACGGGCACCCCTGCTCGACCCCACGCCGGAGCATGTCGCCCGGCTGGCCGAGCTCATCGACCGGGGACTGGAGGCCGTCGCCGTATGACCACCCCTGCCACACGCATCCGCGAACTCGTCGTCACACCCATCGCCTTCTCCGACCCGCCGCTGCTGAACTCGGGCGGCGTCCACGAACCGCTCGCGCTCCGGGTGATCCTGCGACTCGTCCTGGAGGACGGCACGGTGGGCCTCGGCGAGTCGCCCGGCGGTACGGCGCGCCTCGAACGACTGATGGTCGCGGCCAGGACGGTCGTCGGCATGGACGTCTTCGACACGACCGCCGTCGCCGCCGCGATCGACGCCGCCCTGCTGCCGGGCGTGCCCAGCTCGCACGAGCGCGGCTGGACCACCTCGGCCGTCGAGGTCGCCTGCCTGGACGCCCAGGGCAAGCTGCTCGGCCGCCCGGTCTCCGACCTGCTCGGCGGCCGGGTGCGCGACTCCGTGCCCTTCGCCGCCTACCTCTTCTACAAGTGGGCCGAACACCCCGCGCTCGACGGCCGCCCCGCCATCGGCGACGACTGGCCCGAGGCACTCGACCCGGCCGGGATCGTCGAGCAGGCCCGGCTGATGCAGCAGCGGTACGGCTTCGATTCGTTCAAGCTCAAGGGGGGAGTCTTCCCGCCGGACGAGGAGATCGCCGCGATCAGGGCGCTGGCGGAGGCGTTCCCCGGCCGGCCGCTTCGCCTGGACCCCAACGCGGCGTGGTCGGTGGAGACCTCGAAGTATGTCGCCCGGCAACTCGACGGCGTCCTGGAGTACCTGGAGGACCCGACCGGAACCATCGAGGGCATGGCGGCGGTCGCGCGGGACTCGCCGCTGCCGCTCGCCACCAACATGTGTGTCATCGCCTGGGAACACCTCAGGCCGGCCGTCGAGCAGAACGCGATCCAGGTACTCCTCACCGACCACCACTACTGGGGCGGACTGCGCCGCACCCGCGAACTGGCCGCCGTCTGCGAGGCGTTCGGGATCGCGCTGTCCATGCACTCCAACTCGCACCTGGGCATCAGCCTCGCCGCGATGACCCACCTCGCCGCGGCCATCCCGAACCTCGACCACTCCTGCGACACGCACTACCCGTGGAACAGCGCCGACGACGTGATCGTCCCGGGGGCGCTGGAGCTGTCGGACGGCGCGGTGGAGGTACCGACCGGCCCGGGGCTCGGGGTCGAGCTGGACACCGACGTCCTCGACCGGCTGCACCGCCGCTACCTCGACTCGGGTGTGCGACAGCGCGACGACACCGGGTACATGCGGCGGGTCCGGCCGGACTACGAGCCGATGCTGCCGAGGTGGTGAGGCGTACGGATGCCTAGACTTCGGGAATGGCTGAGAACGCACTCGACCGGCTGGCAGCGGGCAAGTACCTGCTGATCACCAGCTATCGCAAGAACGGCACCGGGGTCGCCACACCCGTATGGGTGGTGCGGGACGGGGACACGCTCGGGGTCTGGTCGGTCGCGGACGCCTGGAAGGTGAAGCGGATCCGGGCCCGCGGCGATGTCCTCGTGGGTCCCTGTGACGCCCGCGGCAACCCCACCGGCGAGCAGATCCCGGCCACCGCCGAGATCTGCGACGCGCGGACCACCGCCCGCTATCGCACCCTGCTCGCCCGCAAGTACGGCGTCGTGGGCCGCCTCACCCTGCTCGGCAGCCGACTGCGCAGGGGGCTGGACGGAACCGTCGGGATCCGCGTCACGCTGTGAGCACGGAAACGGAGAAAGGGGGCCCGGACCGTGTGGTCCGGGCCCACCTTCGGGCAGCGTGCGTCCTACGGCGCGTCCACGACCGTTCCCGTCAGCGCCGGCCGGTCCGGCAGCGGCTCGGCGCTGTCGTCGGTCAGCGCGAGACGCATCGACTCGGCCGGCTCGGCCACCTGGTCCTTCACCGTGGGTACGGTGAAGTCGACCTCGGTGGTCCCGGCCGGGACGTTCAGCCAGACCCACAGGTTCGCGTCCGACAGCGGACGCTCCGGGTCGGGCACGTCACCGGAGTAGTCGAGCAGCCACTGCGGGTCCACGTCCTTGGTGGACAGCTCGGCGCCCTCGGTGGCCGGCAGTACCCGGACCGGCTGCCAGAAGTCCACGTCGGCGGTCTCGGAGAGCGTGATCCGCCAGCTCAGCGACTCGCCCTCGGTCACCCGGTCGGCGACCGGAGCCAGGGTCACCTTCGGTGCCGGGTCGTCGTTCTGCACCGTGACCCCGCCCCGGTAGGAGCCGACGACCGCGCCGCGAACGGCCTTCACGAGAAGGTCCTGTGTCACGTCGTAGGCGAAGCGGGTGTCGCCCTTCACCTCGATCGGCACGTCGATCGGCGTGCTGCCCGGCCGGACCGTGACCACCTTCTCCGCGGCCTCGAGGGTCTCCGGGTCGACGACATAGAAGCGGACCCGGCCGCTGCCGTGCCCGGACACCTGGACCGGGACGTGATAGGTGCGGGTGCCGGAGTCGCCCTCCTTGGCCGTGATGCGGCCGATGTCGACCCGCGGCAGCGCCGCCGCCCTGACCGCCGGTGTGCCGGGGGCCCAGCCCCAGGCGTCCATGAACCACGCCTGCCCGGATCCCGAACGCGGAGTCAGCGCAAGGGACTTGACGTGCCCGAGATCGAGCCCGGCGCGAGTGGCGGCGGTCAGCGGGACACGCAGCTCGCGGGCCCAGTACGAGGCGGTCCGGTCGGAGCCCGGCAGGCCGTCGACCGTGACCCGGCCGAGCGCGGCGCGGCGGCCGGCCGCGTCGGTGACGGACACGTCCAGCTCGGTGCCGGTGGTGTTCGGCGGCACGAAGACCCGCAGCGCCAGGCTCTCGGCACCGGAGAGGGAGACCGGAGCGAGGGAACGGATGGTCGTCGGTGTGCCCGGCGCGGACCACTTCAGCGCGACCGCGCTCTTGCCGGAGTCCTTCTCCAGATCCCACCAGCCGAAGTGCGGGGACATCCCCGTGGCGTCCGCGCCCAGACATGACCTGGCCGGGTCGGGGTCCGCCCAGCACACCCGGCCGCCGGTCACCTCGACGCCGCCGTCGGGCACGAAGCCGCCCGTGCGGCGGGCGCCGACCGCGTGCGTCAGGACGCGGGCCGGGTCGGCGGAGGGCGCACGCTTCCCGGTGCCGTCGAGCAGCGGGCGCACCCGGTCGTCACCGGCGACGAAGAGTCGGGCCGCGGCGGCGATGTAGGTCGCGCCGGCCCGGTGCTGCTGGTCGGCGGTCAGCCGGGTGGGGGCACCGGTGGAACAGACCGGGTCGGGCTGCTGCGCGTCCGGGTCCTCCCAGAAGTCGTCGAAGGAGGGCGCCACGGCCTTGCCCGGCGTCCACTCGGTGTTGAAGAAGTTGTGGTTGGCGCCGACCATGTAGACCGCGCTGTGCAGGGCCTTGCCGTTGCTGATGCCGCGCGTCCCGTCGAGGTACGTCTCGCCCTCGAGATCGGCGACGTCGCCGTCGCAGCCGGGCAGGATGGTCGCGGAGGGGACGTCCGCGACCGGATTCTGGCCGAAGATCGTCGGTCCGACGAGAACGGTCCCGCGGATCTTCCAGCGGACCGGGCCCCGGTAGCCGTCCTGCGCGGCGGGCGGCGGGTACAGGCTGTCCAGGGCGGCACGGTTGACGCCCTCGCCGCCGCGCGAGTGGCCGACCAGCAGGACACGGGAGAGGTCGGCCTTCGTCGCGTCGGGCACCGACGCCGGGGCGTGGTCCGGATGCGCGGCCCAGTCGGCCCACGTGGCGAGGTGCCGGCGCACCAGCGAGGAACGCGCCTGCGCACCGCCGTCCTCGGCCTCGCCGTCCTGGCCGTTGATGCCGTTCGCGGAGATCGACACGGTGACGTAGCCCTGCGAGGCGAGGAGCTTCTGGTCCTCGAGGTAGCCCCGGTAGCTCGGGATCGACTTCATGCCGGCCGGGCAGGGCCAGGAGATGTCGAAGTCGTCGCTGCCCGGCTGGTAGCAGGTGGTGTGCCGGCCGTGCAGGAACAGTGCGAGGGGCCGTTTGCCGGTGGCTCCCTTCGGGGCCACCACGACGGCTTTCATCTCCACCGGTCGGGCGAAGCCCGGCAACTTCACCGGGGCGAGGTCGTACTCGCCGCTGACCGTGCGGTACGCGCCCGGCCTGCCGGGGTCGACGGAGTTCGCCGGAGCCGGAGCCGGAGCAGGGGCCTGGGCCGGGGGCTGATCGGCGGTGAGGGAACGCCGTTCACCCGGGCCGGAGTTGTCGGCCGGGGCGGAGTTGTCGGCGGCGTCCAGACGGCGCCCGCCGGCCAGGACCCGCAGGTCCTTCAAGGGGGCGTCCCCCGCGTCGGCGAGGGAGAGCCGGAACGTGCGGCCGTCCCTCTCCGTCTTCGGTACGCCGAGCAGTCGGTCGCCCGAGCGGAACTCCACGCGGGCGTCGCCGAGGGGCACGGGCGTGGGCGACCGCCAGACCAGCGCACGCGCGGTGCCCTCCCCGCCGACCTGCCATCCCTGCGGCAGCGCGCTGTCGGTGGTCGTGGTCGTCGGTCTCGTCTCGGAAGGCTGTCGGGCTTGTGCCAGTCCCGGTGTTCCCGCCAGGGCCGCGAGCGCGGCCACGGCGGTGACACCTATTCGCCGGGCACGGATCAAGGTCCACTCCTCAACACTCGGAGCGCGGGGGCCCCGTCCGTATCGGGAGCCCCTCGCGCCCCGAAGGAAGCGAAAGCACCTCTGTGGGTTGCCTGTGACCGGGAATCAGGTCGGCGGAGCGCAAAGATCCGGACAGCGGGGACCCGCTGTCCGGACTCGGCCCGGTGACGCGAAGGCTCTAGGTCGTGTCCGCAATGTCAGGGGAGCCAGAGTCGTAGGCAGGCGATGGTGACCAGGGCTTGGTAGTGGCGGGCGCGTTTGTCGTAGCGGGTGGCGAGGGCTTTGTTGTGCTTGAGCTTGTTGAAGCAGCGTTCGACGACGTTGCGGCGGCGGTAGGCCGCCCGGTCGAGGCGGCAGAGGCTTTCGCCTCGGCGGACGCGGCCGTTGATCTGGTCGATGCGTTCGGGGATCACGGCCCGGATGCCTCGTCTGCGCAGGTAGCTGCGGATCTTCAGGGACGAGTAGCCCTTGTCCGCGGCCACCTGGACGGGGCGGGTGCGGGGCCGGCCGGGTCCGCACCGCTGGATGCGGATGCGGGCCAGGACCGGCTCGAACTGGGTGCAGTCATTGACGTTCCCGGCGGTGATCGTGAAGGCCAGCGGGCGGCCCTGCCCGTCGCAGGCAAGGTGGATCTTCGTGGTCAGCCCGCCACGGGACCGGCCGATCGCCTCGCCCGGCCAGAGCCCCCTTTTCGCGCCCCGGCCGCATGCTGGTGGGCCCGCACGGTAGTGGAGTCGACGCACACGATCGACCAGTCCACGGCTCCGATCGCGTCGGAGTGCTGCTGGACGTGAGCCAGCAGGCGGTCCCAGGTGCCGTCGGCCGACCAGCGGCGGAAGCGTTCGTAGACCGTCTTCCACGGCCCGTAGCGTTCCGGCAGATCACGCCAGGCCGCCCCGGTGGACAGCTTCCACAGGATGCCGTTGAGGACCTGACGACGGTCCCGCACCGGCCGCCCCATGCGAGACGGAGCCAGCAACGGCTCGATCACTGCCCAGGCCTGATCAGTCAGCTCATGACGACGCACCACGAACAGACCAACGCACCAACCACTTTGCGGACACGACCTAGTAGGGCTTGGTCAGGTCCGTATCGGTGTGGGTATGTCGCGGTGGCAGGTGGGGCAGGCGCCAGCCCAGGCGGCGAGAAGTGTCTGGAGTTCTCGGACGACTTGGTAGAGGCTCAGACCTGCGCCGCGTCTTTTGGGTCTCGTGCCAGTCGTTGCAGGGTGCAGAAGGCGTGGGCGGCCGAGACGAGGGTGACGTGGTGGTGCCAGCCGCCCCAGGTGCGGCCTTCGAAGTGGGCCAGGCCCAGGGCCTGTTTCATCTCGCGGTAGTCGTGTTCGATGCGCCAGCGGAGCTTGACCAGCCGGACCAGGGTCGCCAGCGGCATGCCGGAGGGCAGGCTGGAGAGCCAGAACTGCACGGGTTCGGGTTCGGTGGCCGGCCATTCGGCCAGCAGCCAGCGTTCGGGCAGTTCAGGACCGTCGGCGGCCTGGCGGACGCCGCGTCCGGCCGGGCGGATGCGCAGAGCCACGAACCGCGAGTGCATGCGTTTGACGCCGCTGATTCCTCTGCCCGGGCGGGAGCCTTCTCGCCAGGACACCGGCCTCGCGGCCGTCCTCCCGGCCGCGACGACCAGGTCTTTCACGGTCTGTGCAGGCTCGGGATACTGCATTCGCGGTGGCCGGCCGGTGCCCGCATAGGCGGGCTGGACCGGCCGGGCGTCGGCCGGATGGGCGGTGTGGCGGGAGGAAATGCCCACCGCATAGGGCAGGTCGCGTTCTTCCAGACCGTGGCGGAAGGCGGCGGCGTCCCCGTATCCGGCGTCCGCGACGACCAGGGGGATGTCGATGCCCCACGAGCGGGTCTCGTCGATCATGTCCAGGGCCAGCTGCCACTTCTCGACGTGGCCCACCCGGTCGGGGATGCCGCAGCGACTGCGGCGGGCGACCTTGTCCGCATCCGCTTCCGCAGAGACCGGATCCCAGGACGCGGGCATGAACAGCCGCCAGTTCACCGCCGCCGAGGCATGATCCCGGGCCAGGTGCAGCGACACCCCCACCTGGCATTTGGTGACCTTGCCCGCGGTGCCGGTGTACTGCCGCGACACACACGCCGAGGCGTCCCCGTCCTTCAAGAAGCCGGTGTCGTCGACGATCAATGCCTCCGCCCCGATCGCCTCGTGCATCCGCCAGGCCAGCCGGGCCCGCACATGCGCCGGATCCCACGGGCTGGAGGTGATGAAGTGCGCCAGCGCCTGACGGTTACCGTCCTCACCCAGTCGGGCCGCCATCGGCTCCACCGACTTGCGCCGCCCGTCCAAAAGCAATCCGCGCACATACGCCTGCCCCCAC
Source organism: Streptomyces sp. NBC_00080 (assembly GCF_045041255.1). Lineage (NCBI taxonomy): Bacteria > Bacillati > Actinomycetota > Actinomycetes > Kitasatosporales > Streptomycetaceae > Streptomyces > Streptomyces sp. NBC_00080. The sequence goes on along the minus strand of NZ_CP108235.1, from coordinate 1,169,370 downwards.
CGCCGCTGATCCGCACGGAAGAACCCGTCGAACAACTCCGCCGCGAACGCCTCCAGGTCCTCCCGGACCCCGGCCATCTCCTCAGGTGTCACACCACCTCAACGACCCTCACGGACCAGCGGACACGCCACCCACGAGTGAAGCTGACCAAGCCCTACTAGTGCCAGGCCCGGTACGGCTCGTCGAGGAGCTGGAAGACCGGTTCGCCGCGTACCGGGTCCTTCACGGTGGACAGCCGGACGCGGTCGCCGCTGTGGATGCCGATGAGCGGGCCCATGACCCGGCCGCGTACGACGAACCCCTCGGCCATCTCGACCAGGGACACATTGCGGGCGGCGGGGGTGTTGCGGTTCACCACGGTGGCGTGGCGGACGGTGCCGGCGCCCTCGCTGCGCTCCGTGCGCAGGTCGCTGCCCTGACACACCGGGCACAGCAGCCGGTGGTACATGGCGGTGCCGCACCAGGTGCAGCGCTGGAAGAGGATCGTGTCGCCGTCGGTGCTCGCGCGGTCGAGGACGCCCGCCGCGGAGCCGGCGGCCTGCTGAACGGCGTTTCCTGAGTAGTGGTACACGCGGGTCAACTCCCTGCACTCGGCCGGAATCCACGTGCCCGGCCGACCCGTGCACGCACGTGCCCGGTCAGCCGTGCCACCGTGCACGCCCACAGAGTATGGCACTCAGTGCCACTCGTAAAGGCACTGCGTACCCACAATATTGAGGGGGTTCGGCGGGGGTTCGGCGAGGGTGCGGAGGGGGTGCGGAGGGGGTTCAGTCCCGTCCGAGGGTCGTCTCGATCTCCTGCACCACACGCCACAGCGGTGCCCCGCGCCGGGAGACCACCACGACGACGTCGTCCGGCATGTCGCCGGTGGGCGGCATCGGGAGCGAGGGGAACGCAGGGCCCGCCGTTGTTGCCGTCGTTGCCGTCGTTGCCGTCGTTGCCGTCGTTGCCGTCGTTGCCGTCGTTGCCGTCGTTGCGGTCGTTGCCGTGGATGTCGAGGAGGCCGAGGCGGTCGGGGGTGCGCCGAACGCCGACTGCACATACCCCAGCGCGTGGTCCACGGTCGTGCTCGCGTCGCCCTGTCCGGCCGAACGCAGCCAGGAGCGCAGGGCGTTGTTGTGCGCGGCGACCACGGCGGCCGCGATCACGTCGGCGTGCAGGGTGCCGTCGGGCCGGCCGGTGAAGCGGCCCCGGAGGTACTCGGCGAGGGCGCGCTCGTAACGCCAGACGACCGACAGTTCGTACGCCCGGAGCCCGGGGACCTGCTTGGTGAGCCGGTAGCGCTGGACGGAGAAGGAAGGGTTCTCGGCGTACATCAGCAGGACGAGCCGGGCGGCGTCACAGACGCGGCGCACCGGTTCGTGCTCCTTGCCGCTCGCGGCGAGGAAGGCCGTCATGTCGGCGAGGCACCGCTCGTGGTCGGGGAAGACCACGTCCTCCTTGGAGGGGAAGTAGCGGAAGAAGGACCGCCGGCCGACGCCCGCCAGGGCGACGATGTCGTCGACGGTGGTCTGCTCGTAGCCCCGCTCCAGGAACAGCCGGAAGGCCGCCGCGACCAGGGCGTCCCGCATGGGCGGTTTGGCCTCCGCCTTGTGAGTGGCGCTCATGGACGCGAACGTAACACCTGATCGGCACCGATGGCACTCAGTTCCCTCCGTCGGGGAACCGAGTGCCCGGCGCCGGGCGCGGGCGTCACATCCGCTCGGCGGCCTCGACCACGTTGGTCAGCAGCATCGCCCGCGTCATCGGCCCGACCCCGCCGACCGGCGGCGAGAAGGACCCGGCGACACCGCTCACGTCGGGGTGGACGTCGCCGAGGATGCCCTCGACCGTGCGCGTCAGACCGACGGACAGCACCGTCGCGCCCGGCTTGATCCAGTCGGGCCTGACCAGGTGCGCCACTCCGGCCGCGGCCACCACCACGTCCGCCTCCCGGGCGTGCGCGGCCGTGTCCTGGGTGGCCTCGTGGCACAGGGTCACGGTGGCGTGCTCGGTGCTGCGGGTCAGCATCAGGCCCAGTGGCCTGCCCACCGTGACACCGCAGCCGATGACGCAGAACTGCTGGCCCGTGATCTCCACCCGGTTGCGCCGCAGCAGGTCGATGATGCCGCGCGGGGTGCAGGGCAGCGGGGCCGGGATCCCCAGCACCAGCCGGCCGAGGTTGGTCGGGTGGAGTCCGTCGGCGTCCTTGACCGGGTCGATCAGCTCCAGCACGGCATGGGTGTCGATATGGGCCGGGAGCGGGAGCTGCACGATGAAGCCGGTGCAGGCCGGATCGGCGTTGAGTCGCAGCACGGCGGCCTCGACGTCGGCCTGGGAGGCGTCGGCGGGGAGTTCCACGCGGATCGAGGCGATGCCGACCTGCGCGCAGTCGCGGTGCTTGCCGCCGACGTAGGAACGGCTGCCCGCGTCGTCGCCGACGAGGATCGTGCCCAGCCCCGGATGGATGCCCCGCTCCTTCAACGCCTGGACGCGGAGGGCGAGTTCGTTCTTGATGTCGGCCGCGGCGGCCTTGCCGTCGAGCAGTGTTGCGGTGGTCACGGGAGTCGACGAGCCCTTCGGGAGAAAAACGACGGTCCTGTCATCGTACGACCCGCGCGCCCACCGTCCCTCGAGAGTCCCGGGGGCCGCGGCCGTCCCTCCTGCCGCGGCGGTCCCGCGCCGGACCGCCCGCACGCGCTCTGACGTAACCTTTCCGCACCGTTCGACCGTCATCAGGAGACCGCATGTCCGCCGCCCGCCCCCGTCTCCTCTACGTCACGGATCTCGCCTACCAGGCGCGCGGGCGCCGCTACTGCGACGAGGACGTCTTCCTCACCTCCCGGCTGCGCGCGGAGTTCGACCTGGCTCTGTGCCACCCGCTGGACGCGGCCGCCCTGATGCATTCCTTCGACGGCGTCGTCGTCCGCAACAGCGGCCCGGTCCTGGGCTATCGGAAGGAGTACGAAGCCTTCCGGGAGCGCGCGCTCCACGACGGCGTACGCGTCTACAACCCGCTCACCGGCCGCGCCGACATGGCCGGCAAGCAGTACCTCCTCGATCTGAGCGCCGCGGGCCGGCCCGTCATCCCCACCGTCGACCGCCCCGAGGACCTGCACCGGCTGCCCGAGGCCGAGCGGTACGTCGTCAAGCCCAAGCTCGGCGCCGACTCCATAGGCCTGCGGATCCTCCCGCCCGACGCGCTCCCCGCCCTGGCCGACGGCTCGGTGCTGGTCCAGCCGTGCGTCGACTTCGCCTACGAGGTGTCCTTCACCTACATCGACCACGACTTCCAGTACGCCCTGTACGCTCCCCGTCCCGACCGCCGCTGGCAGCTGGAGCCCTACCGCCCCACCGTGCGGGACCTGGAGTTCGCCCGGCGCTTCATCGACTGGAACGGCCTCGCGCACGGCATCCAGCGCGTCGACGCCTGCCGCGCCCCGGACGGCGAGCTGCTGCTGGTCGAGCTGGAGGACCTCAACCCGTACCTCTCCCTCGACGCCCTGGACGAGGCCGGACAGGACTCCTTCGTCGCCGCGACGAAGCGTTCCCTGCACCGTTTCCTCGCGGGCTGAACCCGTCCGCCCGTCCGCCCGTATCTCTCCTGGGGGACCCACGGGAGGGAGACGAGCGTGCCGACACCGGACGAACCCGGAAAGCCGCACGAACGCCCGGTCCTGGAACCCATCCGGGTCCTGCGACCGCGCAACACCGATGCCCTCGCGGAGCTGTTCCGCGAGATGGCCGAACTGACCCAGGACCCGGACGCCTACGAAGCCATACCGCTGCGGCCCGAGGCGGCCGGGGACGACGCAAAGACGGAGGAGCTCCCGCCACTGGACCACCTCCGGACGGCGACCACGGCCACGGCCACGCGGCTGACCACGCCGACGCCACGCGGAGGCCGGGACTGGGCGAGTGAGCACGGCGGCCCCCGGCCCCTGCCCGGCGGCGACGGCCCCGGCGGCCGCAGGAGTGCGGCGCGGGAGCGGAGCGGATCACGGGCCGTGCCGGCGACGGAGGGTGCGCGGGCCCGCACCCGCACCGGGTCCGGCGCGGGTGTGCGACGCGGCGCCATCACGGTCGGCGTGTGCGCGGCGGCCCTCGTCGGCTTCGCCTGCGCGCTGCTGCTGCTGCCGGGCCGGGGCGGCGAGGCCGCCGCGCAGACACCTCCGCCGACGGCCGCCACGCCCGCCCCGGCCGCCACCGCGGCCGAGTCCGCCGACCCGGACGGGGCCGGCACCCTGCGGGAAGGGGACAGCGGCGACGAGGTGGCCGACCTCCAGCAGCGCCTGCTGCGTATCCCGGACGTGTACGCCAACGGCCCCACCGACGGCCGTTACGGCACCGTTCTCACCGAGGCCGTGGCGCGGTTCCAGCTCTGGTACGGCATCCGCGGCGACGAGAGCGGCGTCTACGGCGACGACACCCGCCGCGATCTGGAGTCCCGAACCGCCTCGGCCGGCGGATGACCGGGTAAAGCCTCGGGAACAGGCCACGGCCGGGCCGTGTGCCGCGTGTCACCATGGACGGCGGGTCGGCGCGCGTTCGGCACCCCGGCCCGTCGAGCCGAAAGCCGTCCGCATGAACGTGTCCCGCATCCCGGGTCTGGTGCTGCCCGTCGTGTTCCTGCTGGCCGTCGTCGTCGGGGCGCTGTGGTACTGGCGGCACCGCGACGACTGAGCCGTCCTACCGCTCGGCGTCCGCCGGCACCCGGATGTCGAGCACGCACACGTCGTCCCGTCCCTCGGGTTCCAGCGTCGCGCCGAGCAACTGGTCCAGCGAGGCGGGTGCGGCGCCGGGCCGGGGTGCGGCGGCCCTGGCCAGTCGCTCCAGGCCGCGGTCGATGCTCTCCGTGGGCCGTTCCACCAGACCGTCGGTGTAAAGCAGGATCTGGTCGCCGGGCTCCAGGCGGACCTCCGCCGCCTCGTAGCGGGGCGCGTCGGTCGCGCCGAGCAGCATCCCGAAGGGACGCTCCAGGTAGTGCGCCTCACCGGCGCGCACCAGCAACGGCGGCGGGTGGCCGGCCTGCGCCCACTCCAGCCGTCGTGCGCGCGGGCTGTAGCGGGCCAGCATCATGGTGGCCGAGCCGTGCGGGTCGCGGGAGTGCAGCAGCAGGGCGTTGAGGCGGTTGAGGGCTCCGGTCAGCGTCGAACCCGTGATCACCATGCCTTTGGCGGTGAACCGCAGCAGGGCCATCGAGGCCACGGCGCCCATGCCGTGCCCGGCCACGTCACCCACCACGAACAGGGCGTCGCCGTCGGGCAGTTCGATGGCGCTGAACCAGTCGCCGCCGACGCTGAGGCCCGACTGCGCGGGCAGGTAGGCGATGTCCACGCGCAGCCCGGCCAGCCGGACGGGCTCCTTCGGCAGGGGCAGCAGCGCGTCCTGCAGGCGGGCGGCCACCAGGCGCTCGGCCTCGAGCACCCCGTGCTGGGTGAGCATGGCCCGCTCGCTCGCGACGAGGGCGAGTTCGGCGCTGCGCTGCGCGGTGAGGTCCTGCACGAAGCCGTGCACCTCGACGGGCGTGCCGTGGGCGTCCGAGACGGCCTCGGCGACCACCCGCAGATGCCGGACGCCGGTCCGGGTGAGGATCCGGAACGGCAGATCGCACGGCCGGCCGTGCCGCACCAGCTCGCCGACGGCGCGGGCGAGCGTCGGCAGGTCCTCGGGGGAGGCGAGGCGCGGCAGCCCGGAGAGCGGGACGATCCCCAGTGCGGCGTCGCGCTCGAAGATGCTGAAGACCTGGGAGGACCAGTTCCCCTCGCCCGTGTCCAGGTTCCAGGTGACCCAGCCGAGGTTGCCCAGCCGCTGCACGTCCGCCAGCCGCTGCTCCTGCCGGTCGGAGGGATCGTGCCGGACCCAGCTGACGACCAGCCCGTCGCCCAACCCCCTCACCCGCGCCGAGTAGGTGGCCAGCTCGCTGACCCCGGACACCATCTGCTGCCGGGCGAACGGCTCGCTCTCGTAGGGCCGTTCGTCGGCCAGCACCTGGAGGCAACCCTCCCACAGCGGATCGCGGGCGACCTCCGGCCAGCACTCCAGGAAGCGCAGGCCGACCAGCTCGCGCCCGCTGCGGCCCACGGCGTCGGACGTCACGCTGGTCGCGGCATCGATGCGGAAGTCCTCGACGTCCCCCGACGCGGAGCGCAGCGGGGCGAGGAGCACGGCCGCGACGGGCAGCCGGTCGAGCACCGTCTGCACGGCGTCCGCGGCCTCGCCGACGGGGTCCGGCCGGGTGCCGAACGTGTGCAGCGGACCGGCGCACAACCGGGCGACGGCCAGCAGGTGTTCGCGCACCGGGGGCGGGAAGGCGCCCTCGCGGTGGCGCAGGATCCCGAGCACGACGTCGGCCGACTCGCCGGTCTTCACCGGCAGCCAGGCCCGGGACGGCCACCGCTCGGGCGGGTTCCCGATCAGCCGGTACCGCTCGCCGTCCTCCCGGAGGTTCTCCAGCCAGCGGGCCTGCCCGGCGGTGAGGGCGTCCAGCGCGGCGATCCCGCCGACCGGCGGCACCCGGCTCCACTGTTCGGCCAGCGTCCTGTCGATGCCGGCGTGCCCGATGAGCTCCAGTCCGTCGCTCGGCCGCCGAGCGAAGATCATCACGGCGCCGGCGCCCACGTCCACGGCGAGCCGGTCCAGCAGGCATCGGGCGAGATCGTGCGGGGTGCAGACCCGGACGAGGGCCCGGCTCAGGCGGCCGAGGGCCGCGGCGTCGATCTCGTCGGGGGCGGGCCCGGGCGTGGTCCTCACCGCGGGGGGTTCGGCCGGAGTCGGCTCGGCGGCGCCGTGCGGCTGGGCGCAGAGCGCGCCGAGGCTGATCCAGCACTCCTCGAGCAGCGTCCGCTCCCTGGCCTTGGCCCGCTGCTGAAGCTCCTCCTGCGCGGCGTCCGGCGAGCAGCCGAGCTGCGCCATCACCGCGCCCTTGGCGCGTTCCAGCACCGCCGCGGTGGCCGCCAGATCCTGCAGCCGGTCCAGCTCCGCGCGCTGGCGCGCCACGACCCGGGTCAGTGCCGCCACGTCGGGCACGTCGCCTGACTGTGCGGGCAGGGCGGGTTCGCTCGTCACGCCTTGAGCATGGCACATCCGGGTGACTTCGATCGGGGTCTTGCGGCAACGCTCCCGCCAGGCGTGATGCCCGTCCGGGGGAGGCGAACGGATCTTCCCGGTCAGCGTCCGGAGGTCTGCTCGACCAGGGCCTGGGTGACCGCTCGGACGCTGCGGGCGATGTGCTGCAACTGCATGACCTCGGCCGCGTACATCTTGATCGTGTGCTCGATGACGGACTCGGGCAGGCCCAGCCGGGGCAGGTCGGCGCGGGCGGTCTGCAGAGCGGTGCGGGCCACCCGGACCTCGTTCTGGACCTGGATCTGCGCATGACGGGCGAGCAGTACCGGGTGGCGCAGCAGCGCCGGGTAGCTCGCGTAGCGCGCGGGCACCAGCTCGCGCAGCCACTTGGCCGCCGAGCGCTCCCAGTCGTAGCTGCCGGGAGTCTTGACCTGGCACGGCCAGTCCGAGCTGATGCGCGTCGTCGTCAGGGTCATGATCATCGCTTCCGGTGTTGGCGTCGTGACGGTGGTCCGACGGTTGGGGGTGGCCCCGGCCCAGGGGAAGACCGGGGCCACCACGGGCGCTCGCGCAAGCGATGCCCCGAACACCCTGGGCGCCGACGCGGGTAGGGGACGGCGGCTTCGGGTGCCCGTACATGAGCCCTTGGCGGGCGGATGCGGCCGTGAGCAGTATTTATATATGCCGACTGCTTTGCAAGACGTATGAAAACATTCATGCGCGAAATGCCCGCAATGATCCCTCTGCGTATTGCCGGGGGAGGGGGGTGGCCTTCGGGAGGCCGGTCACTCACGCAGGAAGAACTGGTGCTGCTCGGCGATCTGCTCGTACTCCTCGAGCCGCGCCTGGGTGCGTTCGGGGCCCGCGTCCGTCATGGCCTGGAGCAGCGCGGCGGCCATCACGCCGGGAGCCGCGTAGGAGTCGAAGACCAGACGGGATCCGGTGCCGGTGGCGAAGGTGGCGTCGGCCTCGTCGGCCACCGGCCCCAGCGCCAGGTCGGTGATCAGCGCGACCTTGAGACCGGCGCTGCGCGCGACCCGTACGGCGGTCAGCGTCTCCTGCGCGTGCCTCGGCATCGAGAACGCAAGCACCCAGGTTCCGCCCGCCTCCCGGGACTGCAGGAGCGCGTCGTAGGCGACGCTGCCGCCCCGGGTCACCAGCCGCACGTCCGGATGGACCCGGCGGGCGGCGTAGGCGAAGTACTCGGCGAGCGAGACGGAGATCCGCAGCCCCAGGACGGTCAGCGGCGTCGACTGCGACAGCTTGCGGCCCACGTCGATGACGCGGTCCGGGTCGGCGAAGTCGCGCCGCAGGTTCTCCAGGTTCTCGATCTCCGCCTCGACCGCCGCCTGAAGCTCGTTGCTCCGGTTCACCTCGGCCGCCGCCGGACCCCCGGCCAGGGCGCCCAGCGCGATCGACTGGAGCCTCTCCCGCAGCGCGGGATACCCGCTGAAGCCGACCGCCGCGGCGAACCGGGTCACCGAGGGCTGGCTGACCCCGACGCGGTCCGCGAGGTCGGTGATCGACAGGAACGCCGCCTCGGTGATGTGCTCGATCAGATACTGGGCGATGCGCCGTTGCCCCGGAGACAGATGGGGTCCGTCGAAGAGCGCCCTGAGCCGGGAGGTCGGGGACACCTCCGTCTCCGGACCGGTTCTGCCCGAGGTGATCGCGGATGCCTGTGCGCGTGCCTGTTGCGGCGATGGCACCGGTGCGCCTCCTTTGTCTTCCACGGGCTCAACATACTTCAGCCACCGCGCCCGACAGGGTGCGTGAAGACGCCCCTGACGCACCCGGTGATCGTGGATTACCGCCGGTACAGCGTGATCGAGTCGCCGACCTCGTCGACCGGCCGGCTGGAGCGCAGCAGCACGGCCGGCCCGTCCCTGGCCTCGGCGACCGCGGAGTCCGACACGACCAGCAGCCCGTGCGCCTGCCCCGGCGCCACCCGCCTCGGGTCGGAGGGGCCTCGATGCCGTAGTAGGCGGGCACCCCGCTGCCCTCGTACACGAGCCACACCCGCTTCCCCCGGTAGCGGCCGTGCAGCCGGTCCGCCGGCCGTCCGAGGTCGTGGCCCCGGTCCACGTCGGAGTCGTGCAGCCGCAGAGGCGTCCTGGCCGGTCCGCCGAACGCCTCGTTGCAGTACGGCAGGTGGTAGGGGTACGTCCGCACCGAGCTGACGGCGACGAACACCGTCAGCGCCCCCACCACCGCGGGTGCTCACCGTCGGCGCACCGTCCGACGGCGACGACGAGCTTGCCGAGGGGCGGGTGCTCCGGGTTGAGCCGCACCCGGTGTTCGTGGAGGCAGCCGGCCGCCGCGGCGACGTACACCGGCTCGTCGATGGTCGGGGTCCGCCGTACCGCCGTGGTGACCATCGCGACGGCCGTCTGGGTCAGCAGGACGGCCACCAGGACCGGGACGAGCAGACGCCGGCGGGCCGACCGCGGGGGCCGCGCCGGCTCCGCGTCGGGGGTGGTCTCCGGGACCGGATGCGGTGGGGTCGCCATCGTCCGCCGTGCGGTGACACCGGCCGGGCGGCGGCCGGGGCCGGTGCGCAGCCGCCTCGGGGGCTCGCTGCGCACCGGCTCCCGCCGCGAAGGGTGTTACCGCTTCAGGAGTCGTACCGACAGACCGTCCGCCGTGTACACGGGTACGGCGCGCAGGTGGTCGGAGTTCAGCTCGACACGGTCGAACTGACCGCGCAGCGCGGAGGCGTCGATCACCGGGACCGTCGTCCCCGCGGCCGGCGGCCGGTCGGCGTCCAGGCGCAGCGACAGCACGGCGCCCCGGTCCAGCCGGACCCGCCCGGACACCGTGAGGACGGGCCCGTGGTGCCCGCGCAGGGTCAGGTCCAGCACCGCGCCGGACTCCTGGGCCCACGCGCCGCGCACCCGAACCGGGGCGTCCGCGCGCAGCGTGCCGCCGGTCAGCCGCACATCGCCCTGGCCGAGAGCATTGGCGTGCCCGGCGACGAGCACGCCTTCCGCCAGCACGGTGCCGCCGTGGTAGCGGTTGTGCCCGGTCAGCGTGAGCGTGCCCGAGCCGCGCTTGGTGAGACCGCCCTCGCCCTCGATGTCGTGGCGCCAGACGTCGGCAGCGTCGAAACCGCCCTTCGACGCGTCCAGGGTGACCGTGACGTCGGAGTCGAAGGCGCCGTACCCGTCCGCCGCGGCGAACAGGTTCAGCCGGCCCCACTGCTCGAAGCCGTCCAGCATGACGTACCCGGAGGGCAGCGCGGTCGTGCGCAGCACCTCGCGGCGCTGGGCGGCCGTCAGATACGGCAGCCGGGTCTCCAGCAGCACCTCGGCGCCCTTGGGCACGGTGAGGGGTGTCCTGCGGCCCTGGCGCTCGAGGACATAGGTCAGGCGGGGCCCGTTGGCCCGTGCGTTGGCCTCCCGGTCGGCGTACGCGTCCGAGGGGTCGGAGTGGGCGTAGGCGGGCAGGGTGTCGGCCGTGGTGCCGGTCTTCTCGGTGAAGTAGGCCAGGGCCTGGGCGCGGGCGGCCGCCTTGAGGGCGGCGTTGGCCGGGTCGGCGAGCGCGGCGGCGGCGAGGGCGGTGGCCATGATGCGGCCGCCGAGGACGTCCACCGTGGAGTGCATGCCGGAGACGATCCGGGTGTGGCTGAGTTCGAGGGCGCGGGTCACCAGTTCCTGGAACCGCTCGGGCACCGCGTAAGCGAACGCCAGCGACGCCAGGTGGAAGGCGTTGGTGTGGCCGCTGGGGAAGCCGCCGTCGTCGGCCGCGGAGGTACCGCGCTGACGCAGCAGCTGCGGGACGACGACCACCTTCGAGTCGTACACCGGGAAGCCGAGGGCATCGGTCTTCCCGGTGTCGACGACCTCGCTGTTCTCGTTCATGCGCCACGGACGCGGGTACTGGAAGGCGTACTTGCCCGGGTTGCCGGAGGCGAACGGGCCGCGCACGGTGTCGACGAGCTTGGCGACCTGACCGAGGTCGGAGGTGTAGGAGCCGGCGCCGATGGCGGAGCCGGCGGGCGCGTCGGCGGGCACGGCGTCACTGATCGTGGTGGCGGGAGTGGTGTCCGGCGCGCTGGTGATCGACGTGACGGCCTGGGCGCCGGTCTTGTAAAGATCCGTCAGGGGACCGAGTCCGGCGATCATCGCGTAGCTCTGGTGCTGACGGTCGTAGACGAACGCCTGCCGGCCCGCGGCCTCCGTGCGGGAACGGGTGATCGCGATGCAGTAGCGCATGTTGGCGCGCAGTATCTCCGGGCGCAGCGGGGTGCCGGTGTTCCAGGCGGCGCCCGTCTTCCACACCTGGGCGAATCCGCCCAGGATCCGCACCACGGCGTTGGTCTCGGGCGTGAGGTTCGTCGTGATGTTCGTCTTGTAGTCGTCGACGAACGGCAGCGGGCCGGCGGCGGCCTTCGCGTCGGCGGCGCCCAGCCAGGAGACGAGCGTCGGGGCGGCCACCAGGGCGGCCGAGCCACCGAAGGAGACCTTCAGGAAGCGCCTTCTGTTCACGGCCGAGGGGGTGGACTGCCCGGCGGGTGACGGCATGAGTGTGCCTCTCTCGAGTTCTTCGGCCGTGTGGCCGGGGAGGACGTGCGGGATACCTGTGGCGATCCGTGCGGGGATACGTGCGGGGCACGTGCGATCGGGTGCGGCCCGTCTGTCTGGTGACGACGTGTGAGCCGGAAGGCGCGTACGAGCGAAGATCTACGGCCGAGTCGTGTCGCTTCCGCGATGACCCGGCGACCGGTGCGTGTCCTGCGGGTGAACGAGCGGACCGCGCCTCACAGGAGGGCACGCGCCAACGCCACCGCGCCCTCGACCGGCGGCACGGTGAGCGGCTGCGGCCGCGCCCCCGGCACCACGTCGGCGAGCGCGGCGGCGAACGCCTCGTAGAGCGCCGGCTGGCCGAGCACCGTGCCGCCCGCCACGACCACGTCGTCGACCGCGACGCCGCGTGCGGCCAGGCGGGCGACGAGCGCGGCGAGCGCCGTACCGGCGTCGGCGATCACGGAGCGGGCGAGCGCGGAGCCGTCGGCCGCCGCCGCGAAGACGGCGGGCGCGCGCCGTCCCCACTCGGCGGAGACGTCCGAGGCGCCCTCCAGGGCCGCGCCGAGCGCCGGGACCTCGGGTACGCCGAAAGCGGCGAGAAGGCCCCGGGCCAGGGCTCCGGGTTCCTCGCCGCGGTCGTGGGCCGCCCATACGGCCCGGGCCGCCTCGCGGACCAGACCGGCGGCGCCGCCCTCGTCGCCGAGGACCGCGCCCCAGCCGCCGACCTGGACGGGGTCGCCGCCCGGGAGCCGGCCCACCGCCACCGAGCCGGTGCCGGCCACGAGGCCGACGCCCTTGTCGAGTCCGGCGGCGGGTACGAGCAGTTCGGCGTCGCCCACCACGCGCGCGGGCACACCGAGGGAGAGCTGAAGGGCATCGCGGATCTCCGCGCACTGGCGGGGTGTCTCGCAGGCGTGCGCGCCCACGGCGACGGCGGCCGGGCGCATGCCCCCGGGCAGCGTCTCGCGGACGAGGCGGGTGAGCCAACGTGCGGCGGCGGCCGCGTCGTGCGGCCGCCAGCCGGCGCTGGCGCGGACGTGGTCGGTCACGACGGCGTCGCCCGTGAGGGCGCGGAGATGGGTTTTGGTGCCGCCCACGTCGACGCCGACCACGAGGGCGGCCGAAGGTGGAGAGTCCTGCACGGATCCTCTTTCGTCGTTGCTGCGTCGAGCTGCGACGGCGGGCGAACCGTGTCTGAGGGATTGCGGATCGGTGAACTAGGGAAGCCCCGGGACGGGCTTCTGACGAGCACGGCAGGCGAGTACCGTGAAGTTCGTTAGGAAGTTAACTAACGAAGTACAGTGCGTCAAGAGCAATCGCGCACTCGACCGTCCAGGCTCCCGTCGGGCCGCCGCGGGACGGGAACGCGCGACGTCGGAGCATCCCATCGCCGCAGCCCGCCGGGACGACCGGTCCGGGCGCGCGGCCCTGTACCCGTGTGGGGGAAACTGTGGAACTCGACGTGGCGGAAGCCCCCCGCCTGACGGAGAGCGCGAGTGCGGTGTTCGCCGTGCTGGCCCAGGCGGGCAGCGCGACCCGGCCGCAGCTCGCGAGCCTGGCGGGCCTGTCCAAGCCGACGGTGTCGGCCGCCGTGGCGGAGCTGGAGAGCGCCCGGCTCGCCACGCACTCCGGGACCTCCTCCGGCGGCACCGGGCGTTCCGCGGCCGTGTACTGCCTCGGGCCGGCCGCCGGGGCCGTGCTGGCCGTCGACCTCGGCCCCGCCCTCACCCGGGTCCGCAGCTGCGCCCTGGACGGCTCCCTGCTCGCCGAGGCGACCGCCTCCCGGACGGACGCCGCCGACGCCGTACGCGAGGCGCTCACCGCGCTGCCCGCAGGCCTTCCGCTGCGCAGCATCGTCGTCGCCGTCGGTGACGTGGCCGCGCGGGACCGGCAGGGCAGCGGTATGCGCCCGGCGACCGCCAAGGCGGGTCCGGTCTTCGACGCCATGGCCGTCGCGCTGCCGCCGGGCGTGCCCGTCCACCTGGAGAACAACGTCAACTGCGCCGCGCTCGCGGAGCTGCACGAGGGGGCCGCGCGCGGCCGGCACACCTTCGGATATCTGCGGATCGGCGTGGGCATCGGCCTCGGCATCGTCGTCGGCGGCTCGGTGCTGCGCGGCTCGAACGGTGCCGCCGGAGAGCTGGCCCGGCTGCCCTATCCCTGGGACGACGGCCGTGAACCGCGCCAGGAGGCCCTGGAGGAGTACATCGGGGCACGTTCCCTGCTGCGCCGGGCCGCGGCGGCCTGGCAGGGCACCGACGGCCCCTGTCCGCGCACCACCGAGCGGCTCTTCGCCCTCGCCGGGGAGGGCCGGGCCCCGGCCCTCGAGGTCGTCGGCCGTCATGCCGCGGACGTGGGCCGGCTGGCCGCCGCCGTGACCGCCGTGCTGGACCCGGGCCTGATCGTGCTGGGGGGCAGTACGGGCGCCGATCCGCAGCTCCTGCCGGGTGTGCGGGCCGAGCTGGGGCGGCTGAGCTGGCCCACCGAGGTGGTCAGCAGCACGGTCGGGGACACCGGCACCGTCGCGGGTGCCGCGCGGCTCGCGGTCGCCCGGGGAGTCCAAACCGTGACCGAGGCCGCGCGGGCCAAGGATTGACGGCCCGCGACTCAGTCTGCCAATGTCCGGACAAGCGCTTTCTAAGTCGGTCGGGACGCCGGCTTGGGTTGAGCATCCCGCCCGTACGTGAAGTACGGCAGCCGCACGAGGGCGTGCTTGTGCGACGACGGCCCTCATGGCCGGGGATCCCACCCGTAGAGGCGACGCGGCCGGGCGAGGCCGACGCCACCGGAAAGCAACCTTCCTGCAAAATGCACCCGTGCCGCTTCGGTCGGCGCCGTGCTCCGTCCCCTACGACGAAAAAAAGGGATCGAAGATGACCACTGTGGGTGTGCGGCGCTCCCGCCGACTCGGCCGCGGCGGCATACGCCGCCTGGTTCCCCTCGCTGCCGGGGCCGCGGCAGGTGCCCTGCTTCTCTCCGCCTGCGGGTCGGGATCCGACTCGGGCGGGACCTCCAAGTCGCTGACGTTCTGGATCTCCACGGTTCCGGGGCAGGACGCGGGCTGGAAGGCGTCGGTGGCGGCGTACAAGAAGGAAACCGGCGTCAACGTCAAGCTCGTCAACATCCCGTACGACGGCTACGACGCGAAGCTGCGCAACGCCGCGCAGGCGAGCTCCCTGCCCGACGTGGCGGCGGTGCCGAAGATCGACCCGATCTGGTCGAACAAGCTGCTCGACCTCAGCTCCATCGCCAACAACAAGACCAACAAGATCAACGCCAACTTCGTCGCCAAGGACTCGTCCGGGAAGGTGCTGTCCATCCCCTCGGACGTCACCGCGTCCGGCATGTTCATCAACAAGTCGCTCTTCGACAAGGCCGGCGTCTCCTACCCGACCTCGCCCTCCAAGACCTGGACCTGGACCGAGTTCATCAAGGCGGCGAACGAGGTCCGGGAGAAGACCAAGGCCAAGTACTCCCTGACGTTCGACCAGTCGCCGTCCAGACTCCGCGCCATGGTGTACGAGATGGGCGGGCAGTACATGCACGCCGACTCCTCCGGCAAGTTCTCGGCGGACGAGGCGACCAAGAAGGCCGTGAACACCTTCGTCGGCTGGAACGACGACAAGACCATGCCGAAGTCGGTGTGGACCAGCGGCGCCGACCCGTCGGCCATGTTCCAGAGTGGTGACGTCGTCGCCTACTGGTCCGGTGTGTGGCAGGTCGCCTCCTTCGCGGAGAGCGTCACGAAGTTCGAGTGGGCGAGCGTCCCGACCCCCGCCGAGCCGGTGCAGGCCAGCGACGTCAACAGCGGCGGCATGGTCGTGGGCTTCAACAACAACGGCGACGCGGCCACCGCCGCGAACAAGTTCATCTCGTGGCTGTACGAGCCCGAGCACTACAAGGCGCTGTGCGAGGCGTCCGGGTTCCTGCCGGTCGAGAGCGGCCTGAACCCGACGTACCCCTTCAAGTCCGAGGCGGCGCAGGCGGCGTTCAAGCTCTACAACGAGTCGATTCCGCTCTACGCCCCCATCTCCGGCTACTTCAACGTCGCGCAGACGAACTGGGCGCTGAACGGCAAGAGCCTCACCGACGACCCGACCAAGGCGGAGATCGGCAAGGCGATCAACGGTGAGCAGTCGGCCGACAAGGCCCTGGAGAACATCGTGGCCGGCTACAACCAGCAGGTCGGCGGCGTGAAGTAGGCCCGTCCGGGCGGCGGTGCGAGCCACCGCCGCCCGGACCTGGACGTCCGCGTGATGCCGGGCCCATGTGAGCCCACCGCAATCCCATCCACCAGCACGGAGTCAGGAAGATGACAAAACGAGCCTCGGACGTGTCCGTGAGCCCGCCCAGGAGCCGTAGTAAGTACACCCTTGCGCCGCTCGTCCTCATCGCGGCCAATGTCGTGCTCTTCGCGCTGTTCTTCGTCTGGCCGGCGGTGATCGGGCTCGTTTACTCCTTCACGAACTACACGGGCGTGGGGTCGTTCCAGTTCGTCGGACTGGACAACTACCAGAAGCTGCTCGGGGACTCGACCTTCTACGACGCGACGACCCGCACGCTGCTGTACACCGTGCTCTTCGTTCCGCTGAACTTCGTGCTGTCGCTGCTCATCGCCAACGTGCTGGTGAGCAAGCACGCCAAGGGCGCGTCGGTCGCCCGGCTCTTCTTCTTCATCCCGTGGCTGCTGTCGCCCATCATCGTGGGCGTCCTGTGGCGATGGCTGTTCGGTGAGAACTTCGGACTGGTCAACTACCTCATCGAGAAGCTCGGCGGAAGCGCCGTTCCGTGGCAGTCGAACGCGGACCTGTCACTGATCGTGGTCGTGGTGGCGGCCGCCTGGGCCTGGACGGGCTTCTCGATGCTGCTGTTCATCGCGGCGATCAAGAACGTACCGACGTCGTACTACGAGGCGGCGGCGCTCGACGGCGCCGGTCCGTGGCGCCAGTTCATCAGCATCACGCTGCCGAGTATCGCGCCCACCTCCTTCATCGTCATCCTGCTCAACACGATCCACGCGATGAAGGAATACGCGGTGTTCGCCTCCCTCAACAGCGGCGGACCCGGAACGTCGAACAACCTGCTGGTCCAGTACATCTACCAGACGGGGTTCAAGGCAGGCCAGATCGGCTACGCGAGCGCCGCGTCGTTCGTGCTCATGCTCATCCTGATGGGCGTCGCGATCATCCAGATGATGGTCAACCGGCGGGTGGAGAACCGATGACAACCACAGACATGCCGCGCAAGTCCGACGCCGACTCCGTACGGGCCGTCTCCAAGAAGAGGTCCCGCGGGTCGGCGACCGGCGGGCTTCGGCGCGCGATTGCCCCGACGACTCTGCTGTGGGTCCTGGCGGGCCTCTACGGGATCCCGGTGCTGTGGTTCGTCCTCAGCTCCTTCAAACCGGCGGGAGACCTGTTCTCCCTCCCGCTGACGGTGCTCCCGCAGAACCCCACCGTGTCGGGTTACAAGGAAGCGTGGGCAAGCGCCAACTTCGCCCAGTACTTCATCAACACGACCCTCGTCTGTGTGATCGCGACGATCCTCACGGTGGGTGTCAGCTGCTGCACCGGGTACGCGCTGGCCAAGTACGACAACAGATGGCTCAAGGCCTTCTTCCTCTGCATCCTGGCCACCACGATGCTCCCTGCCGAGGTCATGCTCGCCCCGCTGTTTCTGGTGGTCCGCGACCTGGGCTTCTACAACTCGCTCGCCGGCATCATCCTCCCGGCCCTGCTCACCGCGACCGGGTGCTTCATGTTCCGCCAGTTCTTCCTGACGGTCCCCGACGAGCTCATCGAGGCCGCCCGCATCGACGGCGCCAAGGAGCTGTCGATCTTCCTGCGGATCATGGTGCCGCTCTCCCGGCCCATCATGCTGACGCTCGCCATCCTGTCGTTCCAGTGGCGGTGGAACGACTACATCTGGCCGTTGCTCATGCTGAACGACCCCGAGAAGTTCACCGTGCAGATCGGCATCCAGAGCCTCGTAGGGGCGCAGAACATCAACTGGTCGGTGCTGCTCGGCGGGTCGGTCATCTCCATGATCCCGCTGATCGTCGTCTTCCTGGTGTTCCAGAAGTACGTCATGAACGCCGACATCAACGCCGGACTGAAGGACTGACCTTGCCCACCCCGCTCGACCACGAGTTCGTCCGCGCGGTGGCCGGCGCCGCCGACCGGCTGGCCGCCCCGCTGGCGGCCGGCCCCGGCGAGGAACCCGCCGGTGTGACCCACCGGGTTCTCGCCCGCCGGGTCAAGACTCTGGTCGCGGCGTACCGTTCCACCGACTCGGCACTCCAGGGCAGCAAGCAGGCCGTCACCGCCGCGACGACCCACCTCCGCGCCCTGCGGGCCGCGCAGACACCCACCGGCCTCTTCGCCGGCGGCGACAACGTGCAGTCACCCCCGGACTCCGCGTTCACCGTCAACGACGTGTGCGACGCGTACGTCCTCGCCGCCGGCGCGGGGCCGGAACTGCACGACGTCACGGCCGCGCTCGCCGAGATCGCCGGCGCCGCCTCCGGCGCCCTCCTGACCGGCGGGGTGCACACCCCGAACCACCGTTGGGAGCTGTCGGCGGCACTGGCCCGGCTGCATCGGTCGTTCCCGGACGACCGGCTGCTCGACCGCGCCGAGGAGTGGCTCGCCGAGGGCGTCGACATCGACGCGGAGGGCCTGTACTCGGAACGCAGCGCCAACTACGCGGCCCACGTGTCCAACCCGTCGCTGCTCCTGCTGGCCGATGTGCTCGGCCGCGCCGACCTGCTGGACGCCGTCGAACGCAATCTCGCCACCACCTTGGACCTCATCAGGCCGGACGGCACGGTGGAGACCGTCCATTCGCGACGGCAGGACCAGAACCACCCGTTCCCGCTGGCGCCCTACCTGCCGCACTACCGGCTGCTCGCGATCCGCACCGGCCGGGGCGACTTCGGCCGGGCGGCACGGCTGGCGGCCGCCGGCGGTATCGACGACCCCGACCTGCTCGCCCAGACCCTCCTCACCCCGGACCTGTGCCGCGTCCTGCCCGCACCGGCCGTGGAGAGAGTGCCCCGAGACCGGTACCTCACCACCGCCCGTCTCGCCGCACGCGCCTCGGCCACCGCACACACGGTGGTGTACGGCGGCTCCGACGTGCCCGCGCACCGGCGCATCCGCTCGGGCCTCGCCTGCAACCCCACCTTCCTGCGCCTGTTCGCGGGCGACGCCGTCCTCGACGCGGTCCGGCTCTCACGGGGATTCTTCGACCTGGGCCCGTTCCGCGCCGCCGAGATGCACCAGCTCGCCGACCACCGCTACCGGCTCTCCGAAACCCTCACGGCCGCCTACTACCAGCCGCTGCCGCCGGACCGGCGACGGGACGACGGCGCCTACCGGCTGGCGGACGACGGACGCTTCTCGGCCGCGATGGCCTTCCCGGACCGGCCTCGGGACGAGGTCTCCCACACGACCCGTGTCGAGGTGGACCTGCGGGAGGACGGTGCGGACCTGCGGATCGACATCAGCGGACCACGGGTGCCCTGGGCCCTCGAACTGACCTTCCGGCCGGGTGGCGTGCCGGAGGGCGCCCTACCGATCGGCGACGGGCGCTGGTGCCTGACGACCGGGCCGATGACCTACCGGGTCGGCCACGACGAGATCCGGGTCGAGGCCGACGTCGAGGCAGGCGAACCGCTTGCCGGGCCGGAGCGGAGTGACGTACTGCGGTACGACCCGGGTCAGGACTGGACCGTGGTGGGCGGCACCGATGCGACGACCGGGAACCGCGTCCACATCGGTGGACTCGGCCCGCACACGCTGACCCTCGCACTGCGCGCCCGCCGGCCCGCACCTGTCGTGTGACTCCGACGACCCACGCCGTGGCCATCTCAGGCATGAAGGGCTGATCCCCGTGGACCTTACGTCCCCTCCCGCGTACCTCCCCCACCAGCGCGGCCCGCTGCACGACCTGCCCGACACCCCGCAGGCGTACGACGCCGTCCTCACCGACGTCACCGAACAGGCGCTGCGCCGCCTGACCCCGCAGGGCAACCTGGAGCACCCCGACTGCGTCGACGACATCGGCGACACCTCGCTCGGCATCACCTCCCTGCTGGCCCTGGCCTGGCAGCGCACCAAGGATCCGCGGCTCCCGGACGCGGTGCACCGCAGCCTCACCTTCCACCTGCGCGAACGGGTCTACCGGGACGACAACCCGGGCTACCCCAACCTGAGGGTGCGCGGCTCCGGACTCCCGTACGCCCGCTACACCCTGGCGGCCGGCGCGCACCCCGTCGGCGACTGGCCGAGCACGGTGTGGGCGCTGCTCCAGGCCGTGAACGTGCTCGACACCGCCGACGGCCTGGTGCCGGACGAGCGGCGCGCCGAGCTGCTGGAGGTGGCGCGCGGCTACTGGAGCTGGCTGACCGAGGCGACCTTCTTCAACCCGCAGGAAGCGGGCAACCAGGCCATCGGCTGCGTGGTCGGCGGCCTGATGCTGGCCCGCCACCTCGCGCCGGAGGACGGCGAGCCGGTCCGCGCTCGGGCCCTCGCGCTGTACTCCGACGAGATCCGCGCCCACCGGGTCCGCGACCGGGGCGCCCTGCTGCCCCCCGAGCACGGCGGCGCCTACGACAACAACTACGGCCCGATCTCCCTCTCCTTCCTCGCCCAGGCCCACCGGGTCAGCGGCGAGGAGGTCTTCGCGGAGGACGGCGAGGCGCTCGCCCGCTACCTCGACGCCCGCCTCACCGGCGGCGGCTTCGACAACGGTGGCCCCCGCTACAGCGAGCAGCACTCGGCCTTCGAGTCCGTCCTCGGCCTGCGCTACTTCGGCGCCCGGATCGGCGCCGACCTGGGCCGCTACCGGGGCGACAGCCGCTGGGCACGGCACGCCGTCAAGGCGGACGGCGGCGTCGACGGCCACTTCGCGTGGATGCTGGTCTGGCAGATCCAGGACACCACGCGCTGGCACCGCGAACCGTCCACCGGGCCCGCACGGCACCAACTGCGCGCCGGCACGGTCTCGGTGGCCTTCGACGACCGGATGACCCCCGCGGTCGTCGAGGCGGCCGGTACCTACTACCTGCCCGCCGCCGTCAACCGCCAGCACGGCTTCGGCCCCGTCACCGACGGCTTCCTGCTGTGCCGGCCGATGGGCGAGGTCCGGGTCCGCGACGCCCGCGCCGACGGCCTGAGGGCCAAGCTGGTCACCAAGCCGGTCGTCGGCCGCGACCACGTCCTGCGCAGCGTGCGCTCCCTGTACGTCACCGACGGCACCACCCTGTGGACGACGGTGGCCGTGGAGCGCCTCGACGGGACGCCGTACCTCTTGGCCGGCCTGCCCTACGCCGAGGACGACGGTGACCGGGTCCGGCGCACCGCGCACGGAGCCGTCTCCTCACCGGGCGGCCTGCGCCTCACGCACCCCGAAGCCGAGGGCGCGGAGCACTTCGACGCGCGCACCGAACTCACCCAGCAGCAGGCCGCCTTCGCGCTCGCCGCCGACCCGCGCGGTTACGGCAACCCCGACGAGGGCTGGCGCCACCTGGTCAGCTCGACGGCGCTGGAGGCGGGACCGCTCCCGGACGCGCCGGACGACCTGCACGTGTTCGCGGTGCGCCACGGCACCGAGGAGCCGCTCACGGTCGCGGTCGAGTGGGCCGAGGAGGGCCTGACCGTGCGGACGGACGCCTTCACCGCCGTTCTCGGCCCCGACGACGCGCACGCCGAGCCGACGCTGACGCTGCGCGCCGCCGTCAGGGGCTGAGGGTCATCCGCGGGGTGCCGCGCACCGCGTACGCGGGCAGCCGGGCGTCCCGCAGGAACGCGGGGGACAGGGACAGTCCGAACCGCCGCTCCACGACGCCGAGGCTGTGACGGTAGCCCGTCCGGTAGTCCTCGTCCTCCGGCGGGAGAAAGGTGTTTCCGTCGGAGGACAGGATGCCCGCCGCGACCAGCTCGGGCAGCAGCAGATCCGGCTCGGCGCCCCAGCGCCACACCTCCTCCCGCAGCCCGTAGCCGGACACGAACACGCCGTCGCGCGCGTAGTGGAAGTCGGCGGGCGGGTGTTCCTGGGGCGGCACGTACCGCACGACCTCCACGCCGTCGCGCGATATCTCCGCGAGCAGGTCCCCGCCGGTCGAGTCCCCGTACTCCAGGGCGAACGACCAGTCCCCGGATCTGCCCACCCGGACCACGCCGTCCCCGTCCTCGGCCGGCCGCCACTGCGTGATCCCGAGCTGCCACACCTCGGCGTCGGTGATCGGCTCCGTGGCCCCGTCCGGCTCGGCTCCCATGCGGTGGGCCAGCTCCTCGGGGGAGATCCCGCGCGCGAACACGACGCTGGACATCCAGCCGTCCAGATCCACCAGCCACACGATTCCGTCGGTCATGGGACCGAAGCTAACGCGTGGCACCGACAACGCCCCCGGCGGGCCGGGGCCGGACGGGCAGGGGCACGACCAGATCGGCCCGGTCCCTCGTCGCCGCCACCAGCTCGGCGTTGCGCTGGTCGCTCCGCAGCACCCAGGCCACCGCCTCCTCGTGGCCCTTGCCGAACTCCTCGTGCCGGGCGATCAGCCGGCGGACCCGCTCGTCCTCGTCCGT
The DNA here is from genome assembly GCF_045041255.1 of Streptomyces sp. NBC_00080. Taxonomy (NCBI): domain Bacteria; kingdom Bacillati; phylum Actinomycetota; class Actinomycetes; order Kitasatosporales; family Streptomycetaceae; genus Streptomyces; species Streptomyces sp. NBC_00080. The sequence goes on along the minus strand of NZ_CP108235.1, from coordinate 1,147,208 downwards.
CTCGCAGAACCACACCTCGTCCAGGGCGGCCCGCACCCGCGTCCACGCATCCGAGCCGACGAGCAGGTAGTTGCCCTCCGTGACGATCAACCGGGCCGTCGGCGGCACCGGCACGGCCCCCGCGACCGGCTGCTCCAGCTCCCGCTCGAAGCCCGGCGCGTAGACCAGGTCCTCGCCGTCCGTCTCCTCCCGCAGCCGCCGCAGCAGGGCCGCGTAACCGGCCGCGTCGAAGGTGTCGGGCGCCCCCTTGCGGTGCCGTCGGCCGAGGCGGTCCAGTTCCACGTCGGCGAGATGGAAGCCGTCCATCGGGACGTGCGCGACCCAGGGATCGCCGGTGCCGTTCAGCTCCCGCACCAGACGCTCGGCGAGCGTCGTCTTGCCCGCGCCCGGACCGCCCGCGATACCGAGGAGCGCGCGTCTGCGGCCGTCCCCGGCGAGGGCACGGGCACGTACGAGCAGATCGTCGAAAGTAAGCACACAGCAGAGTGTCGCAGTCTCCTGGAAGGTGACCCGCAAGGCCGCAAGGAAAGGAGGACGACCGTGTCCGACGACGAGCTGCAGATCCGCACCCTGATCACCCGCTGGGCCGAGGCCGTCCACCGGGGCGACCTCGACACCGTCCTCGACCAGCACGCCGAGGACCTGGTGATGTACGACGTACCCGCGCCCCACGAGGGCATCCGGGGCCTGGCCGCCTACCGGGCGACCTGGCCGCCCTTCTTCGTCTGGCAGGCCCAGGGCGCCCGTTTCGACATCGACACCCTCGACGTCACCGCAGGCCACGACGTCGCCTACGCCCACGCCCTGCTGCGCTGCGGCACGCCCGAGGAACTCGCCGAGTGTCCGAGCCTGCGGCTGCGGCTCACCTTCGGCCTGCGCAAGGAGCACGGCCGCTGGCTCATCGCCCACGAGCACCACTCCTTCCCGCACGACTGACCGGATGTGGCGCGCAACACACCGGTGAGGGGCCCGATGTGGGGGAACCAGGGCCGTATGACGTCGACGCTCGGTCTCCCCGAAACGATCCAGGCCTGCCTCTTCGACCTCGACGGGGTCGTCACCCGAACGGCCGCGGTGCACGCGGCCGCCTGGAAGGAGACCTTCGACGCGTTCCTGTACGCGAGCGGAGGCAAGGACTTCCGGCCGTTCGACGAGGCCCGCGACTACGACGAGTACGTCGACGGACGCCCCCGCGCCGACGGCGTCCGCACCTTCCTCGCCTCCCGCGGCATCGAACTGCCCGAGGGCGAACCCGGTGACCCGCCCGACGCGCAGAGCGTCCACGGGCTGGGCAACCGCAAGAACGAGCTGCTCCTGGAGAAGATCCGCACCCAGGGCGTCCGGCCGTACGACGGCACCCTGCGCTACATAGCGGCGGCACGCGCGCGTGGCCTGCGGACGGCGATCGTCTCCTCCAGCGCCAACACCCGCGACGTGCTGCGCTCGATCGACGCCGAGCACCTCTTCGAGGTACGGATCGACGGCGTCGTGGCGGCCGAGCGGAAGCTGCCGGGCAAGCCGCGCCCCGACACCTTCCTGGCGGCCGCCTGCGACCTCGGCGTCGAGCCGGCGCGGGCGGCCGTCTTCGAGGACGCGCTGGCCGGGATGGACGCGGGCCGCGCCGGGAACTTCGGGTACGTCGTCGGCGTCGACCGGGTGGGGCAGGGCGACGCGCTGTACACGCACGGCGCCGACATCGTGGTGAAGGACCTCGCGGACCTCGGCGGCCTCCAGGGCGGCGTCGACGGGGGAGGGCGGGAGTGATCAAGGACCGGTCCTACACCGTCGAGCCCTGGTACGTGCGCGAGACGCGGCTCGACCTCGACGTCCTGGCGCAGAGCGAGTCCGTCTTCGCGCTCTCCAACGGCCACGTCGGCTGGCGCGGCAACCTGGACGAGGGCGAGCCGCACGGCCTGCCCGGCGCCTACCTCAACGGCGTCCACGAACTGCACCCGCTGCCCTACGCCGAGGCCGGGTACGGCTACCCGGAGTCCGGGCAGACCGTCATCAACGTCACCAACGGCAAGATCCTGCGGCTGCTGGTCGACGACGAGCCGTTCGACCTGCGTTACGGGCGGCTCGTCACGCACGAGCGGGTGCTCGACCTGCGCCGGGGCGTCCTGGAGCGGACCTGCGAGTGGACCTCGCCCGCCGGATCCACGGTCCGCGTGCGCTCGACCCGGCTGGTCTCGCTCACCCAGCGGGCGGTGGCCGCCGTCGCCTACGAGGTGGAGGCCGTCGGCAGCAGCTCCCGGGTGGTGATCCAGTCCGAGCTGGTCACCAACGAGAGCCTGCCCGACCCGAACGGCGACCCGCGCGCGGCCCGTGCCCTGAAGTCACCGCTGGAGCCGGAGGAGGACGTGGCCGTCGGCCGCCGGCTGCGGCTCGTCCACCGCACGAAGCGCAGCGGACTGCGGGTGGCCGTGGCCGCCGACCACGAGGTCACCGGCCCCGAGCGGACCACCGTCGACAGCGAGAGCAACGTCGACGTCGCCCGGCTCACCGTCACCTCCGTGCTGGAGCCCGGTGAGCGGCTGCGGGTGGAGAAGATCGTCGCGCACGGCTGGTCCGGCGCCCGCTCCCGGCCCGCGATGAGCGACCAGGTGGAGGCGGCCCTCGCGGCGGCCGGGCACAGCGGCTGGGCGGGCCTCCTCGACGACCAGCGCACCTACCTCGACGACTTCTGGTCCCGCGCGGACGTCGAGGTCGACGGCGACGAGGAGATCCAGCAGGCCGTCCGCTTCGCCCTCTTCCATGTGCTCCAGGCCGGTGCCCGCGCCGAACAACGCGCCATCCCCGCCAAGGGACTGACCGGATCCGGCTACGACGGCCATGCCTTCTGGGACACCGAGACCTTCGTGCTGCCCCTGCTCACCTACACCGCTCCCGGCGCCGTCACCGAGGCCCTGCGCTGGCGGCAGAACACCCTGCCCGCCGCCCGCGAACGGGCCAGCCAACTCGGCCTGCGCGGCGCCGCGTTCCCCTGGCGGACGATCGAGGGCTCGGAGGGCTCGGCGTACTGGCCGGCCGGGACCGCCGCCTTCCACGTCAACGCCGACATCGCCGACGCCGTGGTCCGGTACGTCACGGCGACCGGGGACACGGACTTCGAAGCGGCCACCGGTGTCGAGCTGCTGGTGGAGACCGCGCGGCTGTGGCGCTCGCTCGGCCACCACGACGCGCACGGCACCTTCCACATCGACGGTGTCACCGGACCCGACGAGTACAGCGCGGTCGCCGACGACAACACCTACACCAACCTCATGGCCCGGGCGAACCTCTTCGCCGCCGCGGACGTCGTGGCCCGGCACCCGGGCGAGGCCGCCCGGCTCGGCGTGGACGAGGAGGAGAGCGCGGCCTGGCGGGACGCGGCCGAAGCGGTGCACGTGCCCTACAACCACGAACTCGGCGTGCACGAACAGCACGCGGGCTTCACCCGCTACCAGCAGTGGGACTTCGCCGGCACCCGCCCCGACCAGTACCCCCTGCTGCTCAACTTCCCCTACTTCGACCTCTACCGCAAACAGGTCGTCAAGCAGGCCGACCTGGTCCTGGCGATGTACACCTGCGCGGACCACTTCGACGAGGAGCAGATCGCCCGCAACTTCGCCTACTACGAGCCGCTGACCGTCCGCGACTCCTCCCTCTCGGCCTGCTGCCAGGCGGTGATCGCCGCGCAGGCCGGCCATCTGGGACTGGCCTACGACTACACGACCGAGGCCGCGCTGATGGACCTGGCCGACCTGGAGCACAACACCCGCGACGGGCTGCACATCGCGTCCCTGGCGGGCACCTGGATGGCCCTGGTCGCGGGCTTCGGCGGGCTGCGCGGTGACCGCGAGGGCCTGCGATTCGCCCCCCGGCTGCCGGAGCGGTTCAGCCGGCTCGCCTTCAGCGTCCAACTCCTCGGCCGCCGACTGAGGGTGGAGATCGGCCCGGACAAGGCCACGTACACCCTGCTGTCAGGCTCCCCCCTGACGATCCGGCACCACGGCACTCCCGTGCTGGTGAACGGCGACGGCCCCGTCGTCCGCGCCGTAACGCCGGTGCCGGACCGGCCGACGCCCCGGCAGCCGCCGCACCGGGGGCCGAACACCCGCTGAGCACCGGGCCGGCGTCCGGGGTCGTGTTTCCCGGCCGCCGGGTGCTGGTAGGTAGTGGGGAGTCGCGGGCGGCGAGGGGGAGTGGCATGGCGGAGAGTGGGCACGACGGGCGGCTCGCGGACGAGTTCTTCACGGCGGGCGGCTCGTCCTTCAGTGACTTCCTGGCGGCGCACCGCCCCGAACTGCTGGCGACGCGCAGTCCGTTCGCCGACGGCTTCCGCGCCGCCCCGGACAGCTTCCCGCACGGTACGACCGTGCTGGCCCTCGTCTACCGCGACGGTGTGCTGATCGCCGGCGACCGCCGGGCCACGATGGGCAACCTCATCGCGCAGCGCGACCTGGAGAAGGTGTACCCGGCGGACGACCACACCGCCGTCGCCTTCGCCGGCACCGTCGGACTCGCCGTGGACATGGTCAAGCTGTACCAGGTCGAGCTCACGCACTTCGAGAAGGTCGAGGGCGCCGCGATGACCCTCGGCGCGAAGGCACGCAGACTGGCCACGATGATCCGGCAGAACCTCGGCCAGGCCATGCAGGGCCTCGCCGTCGTCCCGCTCCTCGCGGGCTACGACACGGCGGCCGCCCCGGGCGCCAGGAGCCGCATCTTCAGCTTCGACGTGGCGGGCGGCCTGTACGAGAAGGCGCCCTTCCACGCCGAGGGCTCCGGATCGCCGTACGCCCGCGGGGCGTTGAAGAAGCTGTACCGCGCCGGCATGTCCCGGCGCGAGGCGGCGCTGGCCGCACTCCAGGCGCTGTACGACGCGGCCGACGACGACTCCGCGACCGGCGGCCCCGACATCGGCCGCCGCATCTTCCCGATCGTCTCGGTCGTCACCGAGGAGGGCTTCGAGCGGCTGCCGGAGGCGGAGACGGAGCGACTCAGCCACGAGATGGTCGAGCAACGCCGCAACAGGCCCGACGGCCCCCACGCCACCCAGCCGCGCCCGTAGGCGACGACGCCGTGAGCCGATCGGGCCCGCGCGGGTAACGGGCCCTCGCGCGAACGGACTCTTCACTCGGGTTCCGGCCACTCATTGCGGTGAGCCTGTCCCGCCGGGCAGGCTCACCGGCACCTCAGGCCTTGCCGTGCTGGCCGCTCTGGGTGAAGTCGCAGTCGTGACCGGCGCTGAGCACGCCGTCGCCGGTGTTGACGTATCCGTCGCTCATGCTGCCGCAGGCCCTCACCCACACGTCCGTGCCCTCGGGAATGTTCCGGGGGTGCCTCGTGTCCGTGGCGTTGCATCCAGAAGTGTTGTGAATCGTCCGGAAGTACCATCCCTGGCCGGGCTTGTGCCAGTTCGGCTGGGCCCGGATGGTGCCGCTGTCGCCTTTGCGCAAGCCTTGTTGACGCTCCGTCAGTAGTGCGATGACCGACCGGGACGGGCCGGGACCACCGCGGCCACCGAGGGCCGCGAACCCGCCGCCCGGTCTCCGGTCTCAGTCGCGTACGCCCCACTCCTTGCGCCGTCTGGCGATCTGCTGGAGCGGGTCGCCGGTGTACGACCAGGGCGTGCGGGTCGCCCGGTGGCCGAGGATCCGCAGCAGCGGCGTCGCCACGTCCGCAGTGCCCGCCGAACACGCCGCGTGGGCAAGGTAGTTGAAGTCGCGCAGCTCGCCCGGGGCGACGGTGTCGTCCTTGCGGCCCATGATCCAGCGTTCCCAGGTGCGCCGGACGTCGCTGACGGCCCCGTCGTTGTTCCAGTGCTGGCCGAGCCCCACCGCGGTGGAGCGGTCCTGCGCGGTGTCGAGGGTGTGGCGGAACTCCTCGACGCGTGCGTACTGCACCAGCACCGGCAGCGGACAGCCCGGCGGGGCCGCGCCGGCCGCGTCACGGGCGAAGTCGTACATCAGCCCGTGCGAGCCGTGCCAGCGTGCGGAGTAGTAGTGCAGCACCTGGAGGTGGCCCTCCATGCTGTACGGATCCCGCTGGTGCAACTCGTCCCACCAGCGGGCCAGTTCCTGCCGGCGCACCCCGGCCGGATAGAGACGGGCGACCGAGATCAGCGAGGTCCACGGCGTCGGGTCGTCCAGGTACGCCTCGGCGGCGGACAGGCACGACAGCACCGCGGCGTCGACCCGGGTCTGGTCGATCGGCACACCGCGGCCCGCGGTGATCGCCAGGTTGAACGCCCGGGCCGTCTCCGTGGCCGCCCGCAGCACCAGCGCGTCGGCGCTGTGCGGCTCGGCGGCCAGCCAGGTCTCCACCGTCGAACTGCCCGCGCAGGCCTGCGCCAGCAGCCGCACCCGGTGGCCGCGGGCGAGCCAGGCGGGGCCGGTGGCGCGCAGCAGGTCCCGCAGGCCCTGCCAGCGGCCGATGACGATGTCGTGCCGGGTGGAGGAGAGGGGAGCGTCCCCGCAGTCGGGGTCGAAATCGGGAGCGAAGCGGTCGCGCGCCATCGGGGCCCCTCTCAGAAGTCGGTGGAGAGGCCCTCGTGGCCGGCGGCGCGCGTCGCCGGGCGACCCACCGGCACGTAGTCGGCCTCGACGGTGCGCGAGGCGTCCAGCCGGGCGGGCCGGTAGTAGTCGCTGCCCTGCCGCCAGTACCAGAGCATCGGCACCAGTCCCACGGCGAGCCCGCCGATGCCGATGACGACCGCCGCGGGGGCCAGCTCACCGAGCGACTCCACGAAGATCCAGAACATGAACGCGGCGCCGAACAGCGGCCACAGCCCGCCGAGGAGGAAGTCGGCAGGGGACTTCAGCAGCGTCTTGCGGTACGCGACGACCGCCGCCAGGCCCGCCAGCCCGTAGTAGACGGCGATCTGGAGCCCGATCGCCGAGATGGCGTCGGCGAGGATGTCGCCCACCGAGCCCAGCGCGTTGGAGGCGACGAACAGCACCAGCGCCACCCCGCCCACCACCGCGATCGCCACCCAGGGCGTGTTCCAGGTGCGGTGCACCCGGCCCAGCGCGGACGGCATCGTACGGTCCCGGCCCATCGCGAACAGCGAGCGCGTCACCTGGATCAGGGTCGTCTCCAGGGTGGCGACGGTGGACAGCAGCACGGCCACGACCAGCACCTTGCCGCCCCAGCCCGGCCACACCTCCTCGCCCAGCGCCGCCAGCACGTTGGCGCCGTTCTTCTCGATCTGCTGCGAGCTGAGGATGACGTTGACCGCGATGGTGAAGACCTCGAAGAGGAGAAAGACGATGCCCACCCCGATCAGCCCCGCCAGGCCCGTCGTGCGGCGACTGTCGCGGGTCTCCTCGCTGAGGTTGCTGGTCACGTCCCAGCCCCAGTAGTAGAAGGCCGCGACCAGCGCCCCCGAGGCGAAGCCGGACACCCCGTCGAAGTGGCTGAATCCGAGCCATGACCAGTCGAACGGCAGCGAGTTGTCCGCGTGGAAGACGGCGAGCACCGCGAACACCGCCAGGATCGCCAGCTCCACACCCGACATGATCAACTGTGCGCGCACGGTGAGCCGGGCCCCGCCCAGCACCACCGCCAGCATCACCAGGAACCAGGCGGCGCCGACGACGGTCGACAGTGCCGTGTTGTCGGCGAGGCCCTCGTCGAAAAGGGCCAGCGTCATCGACCCGGCCGGCAGCGATCCCGCCACCATGAAGATGGTCGCCGAGATCACCAGCGCCCAGCCGCTGATGAAGCCCAGGAAGGGGTGCAGCGTGCGCCCCACCCAGGAGTAGCTGGCGCCCGCGTTGACGTCGATCCGGCTGAGTCGGCTGAAGGCCAGCGCGATGCCCAGCATCGGTATCGCGCAGTACAGCAGCGCCGCCGGTCCGGCCAGGCCCACGGCGCCGGCCAGGACCGCCGTGGTGGCGGCGATGGAGTAGGCCGGCGCGCTGCCGGCGACCGCCATCACCACCGTGTCGAAGGTGCCCAGGACATTCGCCTGGAGGCCTCTTCCGGTGCTGTTGCTCATGGTTGCGCTGCTTTCCGTCGTGCACGCCGCCCGAGCGGGGAGGACCCGGCGGCGTATGGGGGGTGAGGGATGGAGCGCCGCCGCGCGTCGAGAGGGGTGACCTCGGGAAACGTCGGCGGAGAAAGCGCGGAGGGGTACCGTGCCAGCACTGCGTCGGCGGACGGTCACACCGAGTGTGCGAGTGACTATAGCCCTAACGATTGAGCTTTCAAGATTGACGGATAAGTAATGTCCGGGGCCGCCCTTGCAGGTGGCATGTGCCGCGATTGGAGTGGCCCGCACGGGAAACGCGGACGGGGAGACCACAGTCCCCGACGGCGAAGGAGCAACCCATGGGTACGGAGTCAGAGGCGATGGGCGACGACGTCTACCAGCCCACCGGAACGAACGAGGAACAGCAGGACGCCGCCCCGCTCGACCTTCAGGACGCCATCGGCGAACGCACCTACGACGACACCCTCGACGAGGGCTACTCCCCGCCCGAGAAGCCGCTCGGCGTGACCAAGTACGGCACCACCGCGGCCGAACAGCACGAGGGCGAGAACCTCGACCAGCGCCTCGCCCAGGAGGTCCCGGACGTCTCGGAACCGGCCGGCGACGGCGTCGGCGACCTCCCCGACGGCGAGGGCGAACCCGTCGACGCCGAGGCCGGTGACCGGCGCGCCGGCCGGCTGGTCGCCCCCGACGAGGGCGCCCACCCCGACGCCGTCAAGGAGGAGATCGCCCAGGACGTGGGCATCGACGGCGGGGCCGCGGGCGCCGAGGAAGCCGCCGTCCACATCGTGGAGGAGTGAGCGGCCCCCCGCGCGCCCGTCAGTCGCCCGCGCGCCGTCAGTCGCCGATGCGGTCCAACTGCCGCAGCCGGTTGGTGGCGTCGAGGGCGGCGACCTTGTACGACTCCGCCAGCGTCGGATAGTTGAACACCGCGTCGACCAGGTAGTCGACGGTCCCGCCGCAGCCCATCACCGACTGCCCGATGTGGATCAGCTCGGTCGCTCCGGTGCCGAAGCAGTGCACCCCGAGCAGCGTCCGGTCCCCGGGCGAGACCAGCAGCTTCAGCATGCCGTGGGCGTCGCCGATGATCTGCCCGCGGGCCAGTTCGCGGTAGCGGGCTATACCCACCTCGAACGGCACGCTGTCCTCGGTGAGCTGGTCCTCCGTCCGCCCCACGAAGCTGATCTCCGGGATCGTGTAGATGCCGATCGGCTGGAGGTGGTGCATCTGCCCGACGGGCTCGCCGCACGCGTGGTAGGCGGCCGCCCGGCCCTGCTCCATCGCCGTCGCCGCGAGGGCCGGGAAGCCGATGACATCGCCCACCGCGTAGATGTGCGGGACCGGCGTGCGGTAGTGCTCGTCGACCTCGATCCGGCCGCGTCGGTCGGCCGCCAACCCGGCCTTGTCCAGATCCAGTTCGTCGGTCAGGCCCTGTCGGCCCGCCGAGTACATCACCGCGTCCGCGGGGATCTTCTTGCCGCTCTCCAGCACGGTCAGCGCACCCCGCGCATGCCGTTCCACGGCGGCGACGGTCTCCCCGAACCGGAAGGTCACCGCCAGGTCCCGCAGGTGGTACTTGAGCGACTCGATGACCTCGACGTCGCACATGTCGAGCATCCCGGCCCGCTTCTCCACCACCGTGACCTTGCTGCCGAGCGCGGCGAACATGGACGCGTACTCCATGCCGATCACACCGGCGCCGACGATCACCATGGACTGCGGAACCCGCTCGATCGTCAGCACGTTGTCGGAGTCGAGGATGGTCCGCCCGTCGAACTCCACGCTGTCCGGCCGGGCCGGGCGCGTCCCGGTGGCGATCACGATGTGCTCGGCGCTGATCAGCCGCTCCTGCCCGGTGATCTCGCGCAGCGCCACGGTGTGGGCGTCGACGAACCGCCCGGTGCCGGCGAACAGGGCGACGTGGTTGCGGGACAACTGACTGCGGATGACATCGATCTCACGCCCGACCACATGCTCGGTACGGGCGGTCAGGTCGGCGACGGTGATGTTCTCCTTGAGGCGGTAGCTCTGTCCGTACAGGTCCCGCTGGGTCAGACCGGTGAGATACAGCACCGCCTCGCGCAGCGTCTTGGAGGGAATGGTGCCGGTGTGGAGGGAGACCCCGCCGACCATGTCGGGGCGGTCTACGACGGCGACCCGGCGGCCCAGTTTGGCCGCGGCGATGGCGGCCTTCTGACCGCCGGGACCTGATCCGAGGACGAGCATGTCGAAGTCGGGCACGCTCCGGAGTCTGGCAGCCGTAGGGCCCGCCGCGAAAGGGCGGGCCCCGATTGCCCCGGATTACTAGGGCAGCAGCTTCTCGATCGCGCTGGGTCCCTCCTCGGCGAGCTTGCGCCGTGCCCACTCGAGACTGCGCGGGGTGATGTCCCGGCCGGTGGCGAGGACCATGTCCTCCGGCGACACCTCCGTTCCGGTACGCGTGTGGAGCAGGTTGTCCGGGGTGGCGCGCTCCGGGGAGGGCCGGGAGCCGCCTGGCTGTGACGTCGGCATGATGTCTGCTCCTCGCGTCCGAAGGGAGGCTTCGGCCCGGTGCGGTCATCGGGTCCACTAACACCATTCATCCTGGAGCCGCACCCTGCAATCCCGATCAGCTCCGGCCCGAGATGCCGGGAAGATCCACCGGGCGTCTAATGGGCTCCATGGCACCCACCAACGCCGGGAACCCGCACCGCGGGGGACTGCGCAGGCTCGGCGCCTGGTGCGCCCGTCACTTCCTGATCGTCATCATCGCGTGGCTCGTGGGCGTCGTCGCCCTCCAGGTGGTCGGCCGCTCCGTCGGTGGGACCTACGAGGACAATTTTCAACTGCCGGGCGTGCAGTCCACGGACGGCCAGGACGTGCTCAAGGAGCACGACCCGCAGGCCGGCGGCTACAGCAGCCAGATCGTCCTGCACGACGACCAGCCCGTGAGCACCCTGAGCTCACAGTTGTCCACGGCCGTCGGCGACCTCCAGAAGCTCCCCCATGTGCTCTCGGCGCAGAACCCGCTCTCCGTGACGTCGTCGAAGGTCGGCCCGGTGTCGAGCGACGGCAAGACCGCCTATGTCACCGTCCGCTTCGACGTGCAGCCCTCCACCCTCGGCGACGACTATCTGAACGGCGTCGACAAGGCCGTCCAGCCGCTGCGGGCGGCCGGCGCCGACGTCGAGTACGGCGGTTCGCTCGGCGAGCTCGCCCGGCCCGCCGCGAACGACCGGATCAGCGAGCTGATCGGCTTCGCGGTCGCCATCGTCGTCCTGCTCGTCGGCTTCGGCAGCGTCATCGCGGCCGGACTGCCCCTGGTCACCGCCCTGATCAGCGTGGTCGGCGGACTCGCCTGTCTCGGGCTGCTGGCCGCCGCCTTCACCTTCGCCACCGTCTCGCCGACCCTCGCCACCATGATCGGGCTGGGCGTCGGCATCGACTACGCCCTCTTCCTGACCACCCGGCACCGGCAGAACCTGATGGACGGCGCAGATCCCGCCGAGGCCGCCGGACACGCCAACGCCACCAGCGGCCGCGCCGTGCTCGTGTCCGGCACCACCGTGATCATCGCGCTCTTCGGCCTGTACGCGTCCGGGGTGTCCTTCATCGGCAAACTCGGACTCGCCGCCGCCGTCACCGTCGTCTCCGCCGTCGTCGGCGCCCTCACCCTCGTGCCGGCCCTCCTCGGGCTCATCGGCAGACACATCGACCGCTACCACGTCCGCAAGCCGGTCGCCGAGACCGACGCCGAACCGGGCGCCACCCCGCACGGCACCTGGCACCGCTACGCCAAACGCGTCGAGCGCAGGCCCTGGCAGTACCTCGGCGCCGGGGTGGCCGTCATCGCGATCCTCGCGATCCCGGTCTTCTCCATCCAGCTCGGCCACATCGGCGACGGCGCCGACCCGACCTCCTTCACCGACCGGCGGGCCTACGACCTGATGACCGACGCCTTCGGGCCCGGCTCCAACGGACCCCTCACCGTCGTCATCGACCAGACGTCCGTCCCGTCCGACAAGCGCTCCGACCTCTCCGCCCAGGCGCAGAAGACGCTGGGCGCGGTGCCCGGCGCCGTCACGGTCACCCCGCTGACCCCCACCAGCGACGGCGACGTGCTGCTCGCGACCGTCTACTCCAAGCAGGCCCCGCAGGACGCGAGCACCACCGAACTGACGAACCGGCTCGTCGACGACACCCTCCCCGACGCGGTCTCCGGCTACGACGCCAAGGGCTACGTCACCGGCACCACGGCCGCCCAGGTCGACTTCCGGGACATCGTCGCCAGCCGGCTGCCCCTGATCATCGGCGTGGTCGTCCTCCTCGCCTTCCTGATCATCCTCGCCGTGTTCCGCGGGCTCCTCGTCGCGGTCAAGGCCGCCGTCCTCAACGTCCTGTCGATCACCGCCTCGTACGGCGTCGTCGTCGCCGTCTTCCAGTGGGGCTGGGGCGGGCCCGCGCTGGGCGTGCACGGCGACGTGCCCATCGAGAGCTATGTGCCGATGATGATGTTCGCGATCATCTTCGGCCTCAGCATGGACTACGAGATCTTCCTGCTGTCCCGGGTGCACGAGGCCTGGCTGCGCACCGGCGATGCCAAGGACTCCGTCGCCCACGCACTGGAGATCACCGCCCGGGTCATCACCTGCGCGGCCCTGATCATGGTGAGCGTGTTCTCGGCGTTCATCATCAGCGACAACATCGTCGTCAAGATGCTGGGCCTCGGCCTTGCCGTCAGCGTGCTGATCGACGCCACCGTGGTAAGGCTGCTCATGGTGCCCGCCGTCATGACCCTGCTGGGCGCGCGCGCCTGGTGGACCCCGCACTGGCTGGACCGGATCCTGCCGCACATCGACGCCGAGGGCGACGCGGAGACCCTCAGCGGTCCGCCCGGTGGGCCGTTCGACCCGCCGGCTCGAGAACGAGCATCGTGACGTCGTCGCGGACGGCGGGGCAGTGGCGCAGGACGTCCGTCCACACCCGTTCCGCCGTCGTCGCCGGGTCTGCGCCGGCGGCGAGGGCGGGCAGGCGGTCGAGCAGGGGGTAGAAGACTCCGGCGGCGTCCCTGGCCTCCGAGACGCCGTCGGAGGCCAGGAAGAGGCGGTCGCCGGGGCGCAGGGGCAGTACGCGGGCGGTGAGCGGGGCGCCCTCGGGGAGACCGAGCCCCAGCGGCGTCCACGGGACGACGTCCAGCTCCGTGGCCGTGCCCTCGCGCAGCAGCACCGGCGGGGGATGCCCGCAGACGACCACGCTCACGGTGTCCGCGTCCGGCGTGAACTCCAGCAGGACCGCCGTCGCGAACAGCTCGGCGTGCGTCACCCGCGCCGAGTCCACCGTCAGCCGCCGGTCCAGCCGGGCGGCGACCCGCGCCAGGTCCGGCTGGTCGAGCACCGCCTCCCGGAACGCTCCCAGGAGCGAGGCCACCGTCGCCACGGCCGCCAGTCCGTGCCCCTGGACGTCGCCGAGCACCGCCCGCACCCCGTGGTCGCTCGCCCGGACGTCGAAGAAGTCACCGCCGACCAGCGTCCCGCGCTGGGCCGCCCGGTACAGACCCGCGCAGCGCACCGGACCCACCCGCTCGGGGACCGGCGGCACAAGGGCGTTCTGCGCGGCCTCGGCGATCGTGCGCTCGGTGTCCAGCTGGGCGTCCCGGCGGCGGCGGACGAACGCCACGAACACGCTCAGCACCGCGACGAAGCACACCGTCAGCACATCGGTCTGGCCCGGCTGGTCGAGCTGGAACGCGGGCAGATTGAGCATCACGACCACGGCCACGCCGAGCAGCGCGGTCGCCGCCGGACCGTACGACAGCACCGCCAGCGGCGGGATCGCGCCCAGCATGAACCCGATGTCCAGCGGCTCGGGGCTGGTCAGGGTGGCGACGCAGACGCCCGCGATCAGGAGAAGCGGCAACGCCCGTACCCAGCGAGGGGGCGGCGCGCCGCGCAGCCAGCCCCGGCGGTCCCCGTCGAGTCGTCCCACACCCCCACGCTCCACCGTGGCCGCGACGGGCGCACGCCGAAAAACCCGTGGACGCGATCGAGAGCGGCCCCCTAACGTGTGATCGCACGCCCGGACACCCACGGAAGGAGGCGAGCGCCATGCGAACCGCATTCATCCCGCGCTCCCGCTCCGTGACCCCGGCGTGCCGCGTCTGACCGTCGTCCGACGCCCCGGGAGCGCACCACGCCGTACGCGACCCGGAGGAATCCGTGACCGATCTGGTCATCCGCGCTCTCGACGAGAGCGACGTCCATCTGTTCGACACCCTGCCCGACCCGCTGCGCGCCGCCGACGCCTTCGGCAGGATCACCTACCGGCCCGACTGGAAGCGCGTCGCCCTGCGGGACGGCCGGGTCGTCGCCCGCGCCGTCTGGTGGGGCGGACCCGAGGACACCGAACCGCTCGTGGTGGAGTGGTTCGACTTCGCCGACGGCGAGGAGGAGGCCGCGGCCGAACTCCTGCGCACAGCCCCCTGGCAGGTCGGCCTGGAACTCGTCATGCCCGGCGGCTGGCGCGACGACCCCGCCATGCGGGCCGCCGCCGAGGCCCGGCACCGCGCCGCCCGCGCGGCCGGCCACACCCCGCTGGTGGAACGCTTCGTGTACCGCTGGACCCCGGAGTGCGGACTGCCCGACCGTCCCGGCCGCCTGAGCTTCGCCCCCGAACCGGACGACGCCGTGTTCTTCGACGCGCTGCGCCGCATCCACTCCGACACCCTCGACGCCCACGCCCGCAAGGCCATCGGGGAAGGCGGCCTCGACCGGGCCGCCCAGGAGGAGATCGACTTCTTCCGCTGGTGCCCGTCGCCGCGCGAGTGGTGGCAGGTGGCCCGCACCCCGAGGGGAGAACCGGCCGGCATCCACATCCCGGCCCACAACCCCTCAGGACCCTGCGTCGGCTTCATCGGCGTGCTGCCGGAACACCGGGGTCACGGCTACGCCTACGACCTGCTCGCCGAGTGCACCCACTATCTCGTCGAGCGGGGTGCCGAGTTCATCGCCGCCGCCACCGACCAGGGGAACTTCCCGATGGCGGCGCACTTCGCCAAGGCCGGCTATCCGATCGTGCGGGAGCGGGTGAACTTCGAGACCGGGTGACGGCCCGAAGGCCCGGGGAGGGCGGTGCGTCAGTGCGCTCCGTCCTCCAGCAGGGCCTCGACGTCGGCCAGGATCTCCGTGACGCGCAGGCCGAACGCGGCGTCGCAGGCGTGGGGGCGGCCGTCCCGGGCCGACACGAGCAGTTCGTCGGCGGCCCGGGTGAGGGCGTCGGCGGCGTCGCCGCCGCCCTGGGGGAGCCGCGTCACCCCGGCGGTGCCGCGCAGCTCCACGCCCGAGCCCGTCGCCGCGGGCGGGGCCGTCAGACTGAGCGTCAGCGTGCCGGAGGCGCCGTCCGCATGGTCCAGGACCACGTGGACGGTGTCCCGGGGACCACGGGCCGCGGCCGTCACCCGGCGGACGTCGCCCAGGACCGGCAGCAGCACGGACAGCGCGTGTGGACCCACGTCCCACAGGGCACCCTTCTCACCGCGCCAGGGCGTGGCGAAGGGGTGGTCGCCCGTACCGTGGAACACGTCGCCCAGCCACTCGGCGTGTCCCGTGAACCATCCCCCGGTCTCCGCCTGTTCGGCGATCCAGGCACCCGCCTCGGGCACGAACCGGGTGGTGAAGAAGACGACCGAGGCGACGCCGGCCTCCCGCACGGCCCGGACCACGGCCCGCGCTCCCGGCACCGTCGTGGCGACGGGCTTGTCGAGCAGGAGATGACAGCCGGCCCCGGCGGCCCGCACCGCGAGCTCCGCCTGGACGTCCGGCGGCAGGGCGACGGCCACCGCGTCCACGTCCGTGAGCAGGGCGTCCACGTCGTCGTAGGCAGATGTCCCGTGCCGGTCGGCGAGTTCCTTCGCCGCCTCCGGGCGACGGCCCCAGACACCGACGAAGTCGAGCGCTTCGTGCGCTTGGAGGACGGGGGCGTGGACCATCTGTGCCCAGGGGCCGGTGCCGAGCAGACCGATGCGCATACCGCTGACTCTCCCTGATGCCGACCGACGTGACGGGTGGTGACGGGTGACGTCCCGCCGGGACGCCGACTCCGACCGCGAGCCTCGCACACCGCCGTCGCGCGGGACACCCCCGGGCGGTGCTCCCGGCCGTCAGGCCGCCCGGGCCTGAGCCGGACGGGAGTCGTCCGCCACCGGAGCGGCTGCGGAGGTGCCCCGGACCAGCCGCAGATGCCGCCTGCGCCCGGCATGGCGTCGCTTGTCCCGGACCGGTGCGAGCAGGCGTTCCTCGACCCGGTCCATGACGGCGATCAGGACGGACAGCAGCGGCAGCAGCAGCACGGCGACCCAGAGCACGGTTCTCTCCTCGGCAGGCGACGCCGTGCCGGGTGCTCAGAATCGGGCCGTTGATGCCTGCCGTGCGCGCATCAGGTGCGAGGAGGCGCGGGGAAGCCCGTCAACAGGGCGTCCGCCTGGGCCAGCCCGCTCTCCGCGGAGATCTCCCGCACCGTCTGCGCGGACCGGATGGTGGCGAACGTGACCCCGCCGTCCGCGAGCCGATAGCCGTACACGGCGGGCCTCGGCAGGCTGTTGTACGACCAGTGCGCAGAGAAGTAGTACCCGCCCGTGTCGTGCAGCACCACCAGGTCCCCCTCGGAGAGGGCGGGCAGCGGCCGGTCGTGCGCCACGACGTCCCCGGCGAAGCAGAGCGGTCCGGCGACGTCCTGCCGGACGAGCGGCGTGCGCTTGGGCGCGCCGTCCGGACCGTACGCGGACACCCGCACAGGCCAGTCGTCCGGCATGAAGACGGTGCGGGTGGCGACCTGCCCGCCGGCGTGGGTGAGCGCGACCCGGCGTCCACCGGCGTCCTTGACGTACTCGACCAGGGCCACCGTGAAGCCGTTCTTCGCGATCAGGGAGCGGCCGAACTCGGTGACCACCTGATAGCGGCCGTCCAGCAGCGCGGGCTCGGCGGCGGTGAGCGCGGCCACGTATTCCGCGTAGGTGGGCGTGACCGTGTCGTCGGCGAAGTTCACCGGCAGCCCGCCGCCCAGGTCGAGGCTGGTCACCTGACGGCGGCCGACGTACGCGTTGATCTCCTCGGCGAGCCGGTGCGTCTGCGCGAGCCCCTCCGCGATCAGCGGCAGGGGGCAGCCCTGCGAGCCCACGTGCGCGTGCAGCCGGGTCAGCCACGGCCGCCGCGCGAAGGCCTCCACGACGCGGGTGCGGGCCCCCGGATCACGCAGGGCCACCCCGAACTTGGAGTGCGCGGTCGCCGTGCTCATCGCACCGATCGACCCGCCCCCGACCTGCGGGTTCACCCGCACTCCGAGCACCGACGCGCAGTCCTCGGGGCGCAGCGCGTCGATCCGGTCCAGCTCGTCGAGGTTGTCCGCGTTGAGCGCGACGCCCAGGGCGAGGGCCTCCCGGATCTCCCGGCGGGTCTTCGCCGGCGAGTCCAGCACGATGCGCGCCGGGGCGAACCCCGCGTCCAGCGCCAGTCGCAGCTCGCCGGGGCTCGCCACCTCGCAGCCCATGCCGGCGTCGGCGAGCAGCCGCAGCACGGGTACCAGGGAACAGGCCTTGGCGGCGAAGGTGTGCAGGACGTCCGGCACCCGCGTGAACGCCTCGTGCAGGCCGGCGACGCTGTCGCGCACGCCCCGCACGTCGACGAACCCGGCCAGCGGCCGGTCCTCGCCGAGCAGCCCGTCCATGACGGCCTGCCGGACGGCGAGGGCGACGGGAGAGTCGTCGGTCGGCTGGTCGGTCTGCTGGTCGGCTGGCGGGCCGGTCCGCTGGTTCTCGGTGGGGAGCAGCACGTGCTCGTCTCCTTCGGGCGAGGAAGGGTGTCACGCGGTCGGGTGACACTTCCAGATTCCTCCCGTGCCGCCCGCACGTCTTTGGGGAGCGGGCCAAAGACAAGCGGAACCTTTGTGTCATCGGACGGACGGCATCCGACACTCGGGCGCTCAGGACTCCTCGGGCGGGACCAGCCGGGCCGCGAGGGTCAGCAGCAGCCGGGTGTCGGGATCGTCGAGGTCCACGCCGTACCGCTCCCGGACCCGGCCCAGCCGGTAACGGAGCGTGTTGGCGTGCACGACCAGGCGTCGCGCCGCCTCGGGGACGTCGCCCCCGGCGTCGAAGTAGGCCGCCAGGGTCCGTACCAGCTCGCCCCCCGCCGCGAGGTCCGCGCGGATCAGGTCGTGGACCGGCCCGCTGCCGGACTCCCACACCGGACGCGCCGCGTCCAGGATCCGCAGCACCTCCAGCGCCGCGCCCGCACCGGCCGCGTCGGCAAACCGCGGGGGCCGGGGCCGCCCGGCGGCCGATGCCCTGGCCTCCCGCTCCCGCAACGCCCGGACGACGAGCCCGGCCCGCCCGTACGACAGGTCGGCCCGCTCCGGGGTGACGACCGGGCCGACACCCAGCCACACCGCCGGCGCACCCGGCAACGACGAGACGACCGCGTCCAGTTCGCGCACGACGCCGAGCACGGCCCCCGCATGGTCCGCCGCGACGGCATCCCCGGTGAGGAACAGCGCCAGGCGGTCGCCGCCCCGCAGGATCCCGGTGCCGGGCCGGTGCGCGGAGATCTCCAGGGCGAGGACGTCCAGGGCCCGGTCGTCGGCCCGCGCGCCCGGCCGTCGTTCGGCCACCACCACCGCGCACGGCGCGTCCGGGGACAACCCCAGCGACCAGGCGTGCGTACGCCGGTCCCCGAGACCGTGCAGCAGACCGCGCAGCGCGGCCTCCCGGCGGTGGGCCGTACCGCTCTCGCTCAGCCGCTCGCGCACCAGCAGCGGAGCGGCGAGCCCCGCGGCCGTACGCAGATGGCGGGCGGCGTCCGGGGCCAGGGCGGCACCGTCCGCGGCGGCCCAGATCGAGCCGAGAACCTCCCGCCCGCTGCGCACGGCGACGACCAGCCGCTCCGGGTTGTCGCCGTCGGCGGGCCGGTGGATGACGTCCTCGGAGGTCCACAGGGCGCGCAGCAGACCGCTGCGCCGCAGCTCGGCGACCCGCCAGTCGGGCACCCGGCCGCCGAGGATGACGGTCCGGCGCAGGGGGTCGGCGCCGGGGCCGGTGGCGGAGTGGGCCAGGACCCGCAACCGGGTGTCCTCGATGGTGATCGACCCCTTCACGTCCGCCGCGACGCGCGCCGCCAGGACCGCGAGGGAGGGCGCCGTCTCCGGGCCCCGGAGCGCCCCGGCGTCGTCGGCCCGACCGGCCCGGACGTAGGAGAGCGCCGAGCGCAACAGCGCGGCGGCCTCGGCCCAGCCGGTGCCCTCGGCACGGGCGAGCAGGGCGACGCCGGTCTCCCGGGCCGCCTCCACCGGACCGGTGATCCCCGCACCGGTGACCTCCTGGTCCGTGACCTCCTCGCCGGTGTCGCCCAGCACGACGGCACAGGCACCCCGCCGCGCGGCCTCGCGCACGGTACGGGCGTCCGGGGCGGCGCCCACGGCCAGCAGCAGAACGCCGGCGGTCGCCGGATGTCCCGGACCTGGATCTGGACCCGGCTCCGGTCCCGGTCCGGACGCCGATCCAGGACGAGGCCCCGGTCCCTGATCCCGCCTGAGGTCGTCCGGCTCGTCGAGGCCGTGCGGCAGGTCGAGGTCGCCGTGGCCTACGGGATCGTCGAGGTCGTCGAGGTCGTCCAGGCCGACGGCGATCCGCCGGACGACGGTGTCGGGCGCGGCGGGTGCGTACAGCAGCCGCACCGCGTTGCCGTCCTCGAAGGCCAGCAGGGACCGCAGCGTCGCGGCGGCCTCTCGCAGGGCCGGAGCCTCCTCGTTCATCGTCCGACGCTCCCGCCCTCGTCCCTACGACGCACCCCGTGTGCTCCCCGCCGACGATAGGCGTCCCGGCCGGCGACGCGGGCCGCGCCGGGGCGCCGTCTCCCCGGTCTCCTCCGCTGGAGAGCCACGAGACCGGTGACATCGCTGATCCCCACGCACCGGTCCCGCCCCGACAGTGGCAACGCCAACCCAGCGGCGGCGTCCCCCGCGGCCCGCCCGACCGAGAGGACGACTCCTCGTGCAGGATCACATGCGCACCGGTGCGGCCCATCGCGCCTCCACCGGTTTCCCCCACCGCAGGTCCGGACAGCTCGCCCGGCTCGCGACGGCGGTCGCCGCCGTCGTCGGCCTCACCACGCTCAGCGGCCCCGGCGCGCAGGCGGCGGACAACCCCTACGAGCGGGGCCCGGCGCCGACCACCGCGAGCATCGAGGCGGCACGCGGCCCCTACGCGGTCTCGCAGACCACCGTCTCCTCGCTCGCCGTGACCGGCTTCGGCGGCGGCACGATCTACTACCCGACCAGTACCAGCGACGGCACCTTCGGCGCGATCGCCGTCTCGCCCGGCTACACCGCCACCCAGTCCTCCATCGCCTGGCTGGGCCCGCGGCTGGCGTCCCAGGGCTTCGTCGTCTTCACCATCGACACCCTCACCACGCTGGACCAGCCCGACTCCCGCGGCCGTCAGCTGCTCGCCGCCCTGGACCACCTCACGCAGGTCAGCTCCGTGCGTACCCGCGTCGACAGCAGCCGGCTCGGCGTCATGGGCCACTCGATGGGCGGCGGCGGCAGCCTGGAGGCCGCCAAGGCACGGCCCTCGCTCCAGGCCGCGATCCCGCTCACGCCGTGGAACCTCGACAAGTCCTGGCCCGAGGTCGGCACCCCCACGCTGATCGTCGGCGCCGACGGCGACACGGTCGCCCCCGTCGCCAGTCACGCCGAGCCGTTCTACTCCAGCCTGCCGTCCTCCCTGGACCGCGCCTATCTGGAGCTGAACAACGCCACCCACTTCACCCCGAACTCGTCGAACACGACGATCGCGAAGTACGGCATCTCGTGGCTGAAGCGCTTCGTCGACAACGACACGCGCTACGAGCAGTTCCTGTGCCCGCTCCCGCGGCCGAGCACGACGATCGACGAGTACCGGGGCAACTGCCCGCACACCTCCTGAGTCAGGGTGAGGAGAACGGGGTCGCTGCCGCTGCCGCTGCCGCCGTCGCCGTCGCCGTCGCTGTGCCCGTGCACGCGGCGCGGCGGCGGCCGTTGGGACCCGGCACAAGGTGTGCCGGGCCCATCGCACACGAACCCACTGGTGACAGGCCCCGAACGGCCCGCGTCGGCGTCATCGCCCGCGCGGTCGCACGGCTTCCACCGCCCGTTACCCGTACGTAACGTCACGGGAATGACCGGACAGACGACCGCCGCCGACGGCGGTGTGCGGGTGGTGACCGGTGAACCCGGTTGCGGCCGCACGGCGTTCCTGGCCCGCGTCGCCCGCTCGTGCCCGGCCGCGTCCGTGGTCGATGTCCGGGCCGACCGGGTGACGTCGGCCGTACCCCTAGGGGGGCTGCGCGCGCTGCTGCGCGTCCTCGGCGCACCGGTGGGCCCGTGGTCCGCCACGGGGCAGCCCTGCGCTGCGCTCCTCGACGCCTTGCGGGCCGCCTCCGCCGGCCGGCCGATGCTGCTGTGCGTCGACGACGCCCATCTGTGGGACGCCCCCACCAGGGCCGCGGTGGGGCGCGCCGCCGAGCAGTTGCGCGGGAACGGCCGGGTGGGCGTGCTGCTGAGTGTGTCGGGACACCGCCCGGTCGACCGGGAGTTCGCCGCGCTGCCGGTGGTCCGTGTCGACCCGCTCTCCCCGGTGGAGGCGGCCGCGCTCCTGGACGAGGCGACGGGCGGGGCCCTCGACCGGGCCGTGCGCGACGATCTGGTCGACGCGGCCGAGGGCAGTCCGGCCCTGCTGCTGGCCATGGTCCGGCGGCTGTCGCCCGCCCAGATCCGCGGTCACCGCAGGCTGCCGGGCCCGCCGGCCGACGCCGAGCTCCTGACCGGCCTGGCCGGCGGCTTCCTGACCGGGTTCACGTCCGCGCAGGAGGACCTGCTGCTGACGGTCGCGGCGGCCGTACGGGACGCGGACGACACGGAGGACTCCCGGATCGGCCTGGCACTCGCCCGGCGGGCAGCGGAGCACCTGCGGGGGACGCGTCCCGGCACGGAGTCCGTCCTTCCGTCCGATCCGCTTCCCGACGTGCTCGTCCTGGCCGACGGCGAGGTCGGGTTCCACAGCGATCTGCTGCGCCGCGCGGTGTACGCGGGGGCGCGGCCCGAACGGCGCCGTGCCGCGCACCGCGCGCTGGCCCGGGCGCTGGAGGAGGTGGGTGCCGCAAGGCTGCGCGCCCTGCTGCACCGGGCCCGGTCCGCCACGGTGCCCCGTCGCGGGACGGCGACCGAACTGGCCGTGGCGGCCGGCGACCGGAGGCATCCCCGGAGCCTGCGGTGCGCGGCGTACGCCCACGCCGCCGCACTGGCCGAGGACGGCACGCGGCGCGCGGAGTGGTACACGGCCGCGGCCGAGCAGGCCCTGCTCGGGGGCCGCACGCACCGGGCCCTGCGGTTGCTCGACAGGGCCCGGGACAGCGCGGCGCCCACGGCACTGCGCGGCCGGGTCGAACTGGTCCGCGGTACCACGGTCCTGTACGACGGCCCGGTCGACGAGGCCCGAGCGTCCCTGCTCCTGGCGGCCCGCCTGCTCACCGAGTCGTCCCCACGGCAAGCCCAATCGGCCCTCCTGGCCGCAGTGGACGCCGCCTGGGCGGCAGGCGACGCCCAGGGCTGCCTGCACCTGCTGAGCACCGGCGCCGACGCCCCGGATACCGCCTCGGGGCGCCCGCACGTACTGCTCGACGGTGAGAACGGCCTCCCGGATCCCGGCGCGTGGCCCGGCCCCCGGCAGTTCGGGGAGCGGCCGGCGGACCGGTCGGGGCGGCTGGGCGATGCGGCGGGCAGGCCGTGCCTGCTGGATGGCGAGGACGGTGGCCCGGGCACCGGTCCACTGGCCGGCGTCCGGCCGTCCCGGGACCTTTCGGTGGTCCGGTCTGCGCCTCCGGACGATCCGGTGTACAACGGTGTGCCGGTCCGGGCAGGCAGCAGTGCCGTGCTGGGTGGCTATCGCACCGGCCTCCGGGCCCTGCTCGAAGGGCAGTTCGCGCAGGCGGCGGGGCCTCTGCGGCGGCTGGTGGTGGACGCGGAGGCTGCGGGTGACGCGGCCGGCGCCGACGAGCCGGACACGGCGTTGCGCGCGGCCGCAGCCGCCCTGTTGCTGGGCGACCTGGCGGCCGCCCGCCGCGCCGGGGCGCGGGCCCTGGCCGCCGCCCGTACCCCCGGGACCGCCGCGGCCCTCGCGCGGGCCCGGGAGTACCTCGCCTACGCCGAGCTGCGCGCCGGACGGCACACGCTGGCAAGGACCCACGCGGAGGAGGGGCTGCGGGCCGCGCACCGCACGGGGCAGCGCAACACGGCCGCCCACCACCACGCGGTGCTCGCCCTCGCCGCGTCGATCGAGGGCGCTCCGGAGGAGGTCGCCGCCCATGTGGACACCGCGCTGGCCACCGCTCGCGGACACGGCCTGGTCCAGGCCGCGACGCTGGCGGAGTGGGCGGCGGCCCGCGCCGACCTCGCCCGCGGGCGCCCCCGGGAGGCCGCGGACCGGCTCGGTCCCCTCGTGCGCCCGGGGCCGCGCAGGGGGCACTTCGCGGTGTGGATGCTCGCCGTGCCCTGCTTCGTGGAGGCCGCCGCCTCGACCGGACGGGCCGACGACGGCGTCGCCGAGGTCGTCGAGGAGTTCGCCCGGTGGGCCGGATTCGGCGCCGACCCGCAGGCCCCCGCCCAACTGACGCGTTGCCGTGCGCTGCTGGCTCCGGCCGACCGGCCCGACGCCCTGTTCCGCCGCGCGCTGGACCTGCACGACGTGGCCGCCGGCGGCGACTTCGAACGTGCCCGCACCGAACTGCTGCACGGCAAGTGGCTGCGCAGGCGCCGCCGGCTGAGCGAGGCCCGCGATCGTCTCGGCGCCGCCCTGGTCGGGTTCGAACGCTGCGGCGCGCGCGCCTGGGCGGACCAGGCCCGCGCCGAACTGCGGGCGGGTGGCGTGGCACCGGGAGGCGGTGTGAGAGCGACGGGACCGGGCCTGGGGCTGGACGGACTGACACCACAGCAACTGCGGATCGCCCGGTGCGTCGCCGAGGGCGCCACCAACCGGGAGGTGGCGCTGACCCTCTCGGTCAGCACCCGAACCGTCGACTACCACCTGCGAAAGGTCTTCGCGGCGCTGGGCGTCCGCTCCCGCGTCGAACTGGTGCGCATGGTCGAGAAGGCCGGACAGGAGGGTTGACCGGAGAGAAAACAATGGTGCACACCCCTAGGGACCGACCGGACGGTATGCCATCCTTCGTGGCAGGACGAGTCGGACGGCTGGACACTGCCCCGGGGGAGGACCGCGATGCATCAGGCCCTACGGTCACGGACCGTCTTCCGCCCCGCGGCCGGCGCACCGGCGGCCCCCGGCCCCCGGCCGCATCCCCAGCACGTCCGGTCGCTGATCGACGCCGACGCCCTCCGGGTCCTGCACCGTGCCGCCCGGGTGCTGCTGGCGGACCTGCCCGATCTCACCGACCGGCTGGTGGCCGCGCTCCAGGACCAGGAGCCCGCCTACCGGGCTGCCGTGACGAGCGATCCCGCCGCCATCTGGCAGGAGGTGCACCGCTCGCTGCGGCACAGCGTGGCCTCGCTGATCGACCCGCGCGGCAGCCGGGACGCGGCCCGCCGTTGCTCGTGGAAGATCGGCGCCACCCGCGCGGAGCAGGGCCTGCCGCTGGACGCCCTGCTGCACGCGTTCCGGCTGGGCGGGTCCCTGGTGTGGCAGGGCCTCATCGAGGAGACCTGCCGCACGGCTCCCGAGGACGTGCGGCTGCTCGTGCACATCGCCGCCGACGTGTGGAACTTCGTCGACGAGCACTGCACCCTCGTCGCGGACGCCTACCGGCAGGTCGAGCGGCAGCTCGCCTGGCGGCGCGAGAACCGGCTGCGGGTGCTGGCCGACGCCCTGCTCGACGGCGCCAGCCGGATCGCGGACCTGCCGGAGACCGCCCAGGCGCTGGACCTCCCCGAAGAGGGCCGGTACGTCGTCGTGGCGGTGACGGCCGGCTGTCCTTCCGACGCCGCCGGCGCGCGGGCCGCCCACGGCCGGGGCAGGCGCGTGTACTGGCACACGGGGGTGGAGGCGGACTACGGCATCGTCCTCCTGGGCGAGAACGAGAGCGGGATCGAGGGCGGAAGCGAGGTCGGGAGCGGGAGTCGGGACGTCGGCTCCCCGGGGCCGACGTCGGCCGTCCCGCCGGCCTCCGGCAGCGCACGGACCGGGGTGAGCACGGCGGTGTCGGGGCTGGCCGCGGTCGGGGACGCCCGCCGCCTCGCGGACATCGCGCTCGACATGTGCCCGCGGACCGGCGGCACGATCCGGCTGACCGAGCACCTCCCGGCCGCACTGGTGGTCTCGACCCCCGACCTGGGTGCGGCGCTGGTCGAGCGGGTGCTCGGCCCGCTGAGCGGTCTGGAACCCGCCGACGAGGCCGTCCTGCTCGACACCCTGGCCACCTGGCTGGCCTGCGACGGCTCCGCCCAGCGGGCGGGGGAGCGGCTGTACTGCCACCGCAACACCGTCCTCAACCGACTGCGCCGCTACGAGCAGTTGACGGGCCGTTCCCTGTCCCGGCCGGCCGACCTGGTGGAGATCAGCCTCGCCCTGACGGCACGGGGCTTGCGCACCCGCTGATGCCCCGGGCCCGCACACGCACACCTGAACTCCGGCCCCGTTCCCTGAGTCCCCCCACCTCACCGCTCCCGGGGTACCTGTGGCCGGTCTGCCGGGCATCCGCGTCGCAGCTCGCGCGGGGTGCCTGCGGCCCGTCTCCGGGGCGTCGGCGTTCCGGCTCTCCCGGATGCCCCGGCACGCCGCCGGGGGCGTCCGCGTCCCGTCTCTCCCGAAGCTCCGGCCCGCCGCCCGGGCGTCCGCCTCTCATCCTTCCCAGAGACCCCGGCCCGCCCTCTGGCCACTCGCGTCCTGCCTCTGGGCGGTTGTCCGCGGTCCGTTCGCCTGGGCAGCCGCACAACCCCGCCGACCTCCCGTTGGGGTGGCGCAGCGACCCCGCGTCCGCGCCTGTACCGGCCCTCCTCCGGCGTGCTGTCGTGAGCTCCCCTTCCCCCGAAACTCCGTGCCCGCCGGCACGGACCCGAGGAGCCGCGATGCCCGGAGTACCCCCGCAGGAGCGGCCCGCGCTGCACGTCGAGGGTCTCGACGTGACGTACGGGCGGGCCTTGTCAGCCCTGCGCTCCGTGTCCCTGACCGTCCCGCACGGCGCGGTCGTGGCGCTGCTGGGCGCCAACGGCGCCGGCAAGTCCACGCTGTTGCGGGCGGTGTCGGGCACCCTGCGCCTGCACCGCGGCACCGTCACGGCCGGCCTCGTCCGCTACGGAGACACGGTCCTGGACGGCCGTGACCCGGTGGCGGCGGTGCGGGCCGGCGTCGTCCAGGTCCCGGAGGGCCGCCGGGTCTTCGCCGGCCTGACCGTGGAGGAGAACCTGCGCACCGGCGGCCTCGGCCTCGGCCGACGGGCACCCGAACAGGTCCGGGAGGCCCGCGACCGCGTGTACACGCTGTTCCCGGTGCTCGCCGAGCGCGGTCGGCAGGCGGCCGGTCTGCTGTCCGGGGGAGAGCAGCAGATGCTGGCCATCGGGCGGGCGCTGATGGCCGCACCACGGCTGCTCCTGCTCGACGAGCCCTCTCTCGGCCTGGCCCCTCGCATGGTGTTCCGGATCGCCGAGGTGATCCGGGAGATCAACGCCCAGGGCACGGCCGTCCTGCTGGTCGAACAGAACGCCGGCATGGCGCTGTCCCTCGCCGACCACGCCTACGTCCTGGAAGTGGGCGAGGTCCGGCTGTCCGGCCCGGCCGACGACCTCGCGAGCACGGACGCGGTACGGCGTCTCTACCTCGGTGACGACGCCGGCGACCAGGGGGCCGCGTGAGCCTGCGCCCCACCATCGCCGCCGTTCCCGGCCGTCTCGCGGCAGCGCCTCCCGAACTCCGGGTCCAGGACGTGACCGTGCGCTTCGCCGGTCTGACGGCGCTGGACACGGTGTCGTTCACCGTCGCCCCGGGATCCGTGCACGCCCTGATCGGCCCCAACGGCGCCGGGAAGTCCACCTGCTTCAACGTGCTGTCGGGCCTGTACCGCCCGGTGTCCGGACAGGTCCGGCTCGGCGACGTGACACTCACCGGACTCGCGCCCCACCGGATCGCCGCCCTCGGCGTGGCCCGTACCTTCCAGAACATCGTCACCACCGAGGGCACCGTCGCCGACAACCTCATGCTCGGCCGGCACGTCCTCTCCCACGCGGGCTTCGCCGCGACCGCGCTGCGTCTGCCCCGGGCGGTGCGCGAACAGCGCGCCCACCTCGCCCGGGCCCGGGAGATCGCCGAACTCACCGGACTGGCGGCCCGCTTCGAGACGCCCGTCGCCCTGCTGTCGTACGGCGACCGCAAGCGCGTGGAGCTCGCCCGGGCCCTCTGTCTCGAGCCGCGCGTCCTGCTGCTCGACGAGCCCGTGGCCGGCATGAACGGCGCCGAACGCGCCCGGACGGCCGAGGTGATCCACACCGTCCGCGCGGAACTCGGCCTGTCCGTCCTGCTGGTGGAGCACGACATGGGCCTCGTGATGCGACTGGCCGACGAGGTCACGGTGCTCGACTTCGGCCGGTGCATCGCCCACGGCACGCCCGACGAGGTCCGCCGCCATCCCGAAGTGCTGCGCGCCTACCTCGGCACCCCCGGCGAGGACACCCCCGGCGAGGACACCCCCGGCGAGGACTCCGCCGCGCAGGACACCACCGCACAGGGCACCGCCCTCGAAGAGGTAACCGACTCCGAAGGGGACTCCGTATGACCGCCTTCCTCGACAGCATCCTCACCGGGCTCGCGCTCGGCGCGGTCTACGCCCTGGTCGCGCTCGGCTTCGTCGTGATCTTCAAGGCGTCGGGGGTGCTCAACTTCGCCCACGGATCGCTGCTCCTGTTCGGCGGCTACCTCGTCGCCGTCCTGCACGACGACCTCGGTTTCGCCGGCGCCCTCGCGGTGTCCGTCCTGGCCACCGCGGCGCTCGCCGGAGCCCTCGACCGGCTGCTGCTCCAGCGCGGCGACCCCGACCCCAAGGCCGCCCATGTCCAGACCATCGTCACCATCGGCGTGGACATCGTGCTGCTCACCGACCTCTCCCGGCGCATCGGCGGTGACCTGCTGACCCTCGGCGACCCGTGGGGCGATTCGGTGACCCGCCTGGGGTCCGTGACCGTCGCGGACAGCCGGCTCGCGGCGATCGCCGTCTCCGCGCTCGCCATCGGCGCGGTCTTCGCCCTGTTCCGCTACACGTCCTGGGGCCTGTCCCTGCGGGCCGCCGCGGAGGACACGGAGGCGGCCGCCCTGATGGGCGTACGGCTGAGCCGGGTGCGGATGCTCGCCTGGTGCCTGGCCGGCGCCCTGGCCGCGCTGGCCGCCGTCTTCCTCGCCGCGTTCCCCGCCCCCGGGCTGGAACGGACCACCGGTCAGATCGCCCTCAAGGCCTTCCCGGCCGCGATCCTCGGCGGCCTGACCTCCCCACCGGGCGCCCTGGCCGGCAGCCTGCTGATCGGCCTGACCGAGGCCCTGGCGGCCGGCTACCAGTCCGAACTGCACGTGCTGGGCGAGGGGTTCGGCGACGTCGCCCCGTACGCCGTCATGGTGGCCGTCCTGCTGGTGCGGCCCACCGGACTGTTCGGCGCGAGGGGAGCGGCTCGTGTCTGAGCGGATCCCCAAGGGCGCCGTCGTGCTCCTGGCCGCCCTCCTGCTGTGCGCGCCGCCCTTCTACCTTGACGCCTTCTGGCTGCGTATCGGCCTGTTCTCGATGGCCGCCGCCATCGGCGCCGTCGGCCTCGGCCTGCTCACCGGCACCGCCGGCCAGCTCTCCCTGGGGCACGCCTTCTTCCTCGCGGTGGGCGCCTACGGCTACACCTGGCTGGCCGGAGAACCCGGCCCCGGACTGCCGACCGGGCTCGCCGCCCTTCTCGCCGTGCTGCTCGCCGGGGCGGCGGGCGGACTGTTCAGTCCCGTGGCCGGCCGGGTGCGCGGCATCTACCTGGGCGTCGCCACGCTCGCCCTGGTCTTCCTGGGCCACCACGTGCTGCTCACCGCCGACTCCGTCACCGGCGGGTTCAACGGCCGCTCCGTGCCCCCGCTGAGCCTCGGCGGGTTCTCCTTCGGCGACGACGGTGACGGTCTCGTCGTCCTCGGCGTGCCGTTCGGCGCCGAGGAACGCCTGTGGTTCCTCGGTCTCGCCCTGCTGGCCGGCACCTGGTGGACCGCGCGCGGTCTCCTGCGCGGACGCCCGGGGCGCGCCCTCGCCGCCCTGCGCGACAGCGAGACGGCGGCCGCGGTGATGGGCGTCGACGTCGCCCGCCATCGCGCGTCGGCCTTCGTCGTGTCGTCGATGTACGCGGGCCTGGCGGGGGTGCTGCTCGCGTTGGCCTTCCGGCGGGTCGTCCCCGACTACTTCGGCCTGGCCCTCTCGGTCGACTACCTGGCGATGATCGTGATCGGCGGCCTCGGCTCGGTGGCCGGGGCCGCCGCGGGCGCCGTCTTCGTCACCGCGCTGCCCCTGCTGATGACCCGTTACGCCGATCAGCTGCCCCTGGTGACCGCCCCCGGCACCACCGACGGCGGGGTGGGCCCGACCGAGGCGGCCCGCTACCTCTACGGCGCGGCGATCGTCCTGGTCCTGCTGTACGCCCCCGACGGACTGACCGGCATCACCCGCCGGGTCCGCACCCGTCTGCGCCCCGCCGCCCCGGCCCCGGCGCCCGCCACCCGTCCATCCGCCTCCGCCGTCCGAACCAAGGAGCCCACCCCGTGAACCGCACGCACCACAGACACCGCGTCCCCGGAACCTTCCTCGCCGCCGCGCTCGCGGCCCTGCTCGTCGCGGCCACCGGCTGCAGCTCCAAGGCGGACGGCGACAGCGGCTCCGACAGCGCCGACGGCGTCAAGTCCGGCCCGGGCGTGACCGCGAAGACCATCAAGCTCGGCGCCCTCACCGACCTGACCGGCCCCTACGCCACCCTCGGCAAGAGCATCGTCCAGGCCCAGCAGCTGTGGGCCGACGAGACCAACGCCGCCGGCGGCATCTGCGACCGCAAGGTCGAGATCGTCGTCAAGGACCACGGCTACGACGTGCAGAAGGCGGTCACCGCCTACGCCGACATCTCCCCGGACGTGGTCGCGCTGCCGCAGGTGATCGGATCCCCCGTCGTCGCCGCCCTCCTCGACGACATCGAGCGCGACCACCTGCTCACCTTCCCGCAGGCCTGGGCGGCTTCCCTGCTGGGCAAGGACTCCGTCCAGGTCATGGGCACCACCTACGACGTCGACATGATCACGGCCGTCGACTTCCTCACCCGCACCAAGGGCCTCGCCAAGGGTGACTCCATCGGGCACGTCTACTTCGAGGGCGACTACGGCGCGAACGCCCTGGAGGGTTCGACCTGGGCGGCCGAGAAGGCCGGGCTGAAGATCGTCCCGCAGAAGATCAAGGCGACGGACACGGATCTGACCGCTCAGGTGTCGGCGCTGAGCAAGGCGGGCGTGAAGGCCGTCCTGATCAGCGCGGGCCCGGCCCAGACCGCCTCCCTGGTCGGGGTCGCCGCCTCCCGCGGACTGAAGGTGCCCGTCGTCAGCAGCGCGCCCGGCTACGCGCCCCAGTTGTTGAAGACGCCGGCGGCGCCGGCCCTGCTGGGCCTGCTGAACGTGGTCAGTGCGGCGCCCGCCGTCAGCTCGGACCTGCCCGGTGTCCAGAAGATGGTGACCGCGTACGGGAAGAAGTACCCGGCCTCCCCGGTGGACTCCGGGGTGCTGTCCGGTTACAACGCCGCCCAACTGCTGGGCGCCGACCTCAAGAAGGCCTGCGCGGCCGGCAGCCTCGCCCGGGAGGACGTGGTGAAGGCGCACCGCGGGCAGAAGAGCGTCGACACCGGACTCGGATCCCCGCAGGACTTCTCCGACGTGTCCCGCCCCGCCGCCCTGTCGACCTATGTGCTCAAGCCCGACGCGAAGGCGGTCGGCGGCCTGGTGAATGTGGAGGACGCGCACGAGGCACCGGGCGTGACGGAGTACCTGGCGAGCCGCTCCTGACCCGCACTCCCGTGATTCAGCGGCCGTGCTGCTGAATGCGTTCGCTTATCTCCATTGGACCCGCGGGTGACGGCGGGGCCAGGCTGGAGGATGTCCGGTGCACCGCGATCACCTCCCGGTGCACCGGACTTCGCCCTGCCCGCCCGCATCCGAAAGAGGTCGCGAGCCCATGCAGACCCGCCGTATCGGTGACCTGGACATCAGCGCGATCGGCCTCGGCGCCATGCCCATGTCGATCGAAGGACGACCGGACGAGGCCCGGTCCCTCGCCACGATCCACGCCGCACTCGACGCAGGTGTCACCCTGATCGACACCGCGGACGCCTACCACCTCCACGCCGACGAGGTCGGCCACAACGAGACCCTGATCGCCAAGGCCCTCGCCGGCCACGACCGAGGCCGGGACGTCCTGGTCGCCACCAAGGGCGGCCATCTGCGCCCCGGCGACGGCAGCTGGACCCTGGACGGCAGCCCCGCACACCTCAGGGCGGCCTGCGAGGCGTCGCTGCGCCGGCTCGGCGTGGACGCCATCGGCCTGTACCAGTTCCACCGCCCCGACCCGCGGATCCCCTACGAAGAGTCCGTCGGCGCGGTACAGGAGCTGCTGGACGAGGGCAAGATCCGCGCCGCCGGCATCTCCAACGCGAACCCCGAGCAGATCAGGCAGGCGAACGACATCCTCGGCGGGCGCCTGGTCGCCGTACAGAACCAGTTCTCCCCGGCCTTCCGCTCCAGCGAGCCCGAACTGCGCCTGTGCGACGAACTCGGCATCGCGTTCCTGCCGTGGAGCCCGCTCGGCGGCATCTCCCGGGCCCGCGAACTGGGCTCCTCCTACGCCCCGTTCGCCCATGTGGCCGAGGCCCACGGGGTCAGCCCGCAACGGGTGTGCCTGGCCTGGATGCTCGCCCTGTCACCGGTCGTGGTGCCCATTCCCGGCGCGAGCCGCCCCGAGACGATCCTCGACTCCCTCGCCGCGACGGACCTCGTCCTCACCGCCGCCGAACTCGCCGAGCTGGACGCCGCCCTCTGACACGACCACCGGGAGGACCGCCGTCCATGGCGTCGTCGTACGAAAGACCGCTCGACCACCGGTACCGGGGCGAGCACCCGATCCGCACCCTCGCCTACCTCCTGCGCGCCGACCGGCGCAGCCTCGCCGCCGCAGCCGGTGTGTTCACCGTCAAGCACAGCCCGATCTGGCTGCTGCCGCTGATCACCGCGTCCATCATCGACACCGTCGTCCAGCACCAGCCGATCGGCAGACTCTGGACGAGCACCGGCGTCATCCTGTTCATCCTGCTGGTCAACTTCCCCCTGCACCTCCTCTACGTGCGGCTGCTCTACGGCAGCGTCCGCCGCATGGGCACCACGCTGCGGTCCGCGCTGTGCACCCGTATGCAGCAGCTGTCCATCGGCTACCACTCCCGGGTCAGCGCCGGCGTGCTCCAGGCCAAGGTGGTGCGGGACGTGGAGACCGTGGAGCAGATGGTGCAGCAGACCGCCGAGCAGGGGCTCGGCGCGCTGACCGTGCTCACCGGCGGCCTCGTCATCATCGCCGTGCGCACCCCCGAGTTCGTGCCCGTCTTCCTCGTCGTCGTGCCGGTCGCCGCCGTGCTCGTGGACCGCCTCAGGGCCCGGCTGCGCACCCACAACGAGGACTTCCGGCACGAGGTGGAGACCCTGTCCTCGCGCGTCACCGAGATGACCCGCCTGATCCCGGTCACCCGCGCCCACGGGCTGGAGGGCAAGGCGCTGCGCCGCATGGACGGCACCCTGAGCCGGCTGCTCACCTCCGGGATGCGACTCGACCTGCTCAACGGCCGCTTCGGCTCACTGGCCTGGGTGCTGCTCAACGTCATCGGGGTGCTCGTCCTCACCGGCGCCGCGCTCATCTCGTACTACGGCGTCTGGGGCGTCAGCGCGGGCGACGTCGTGATGCTGAGCGCCTTCCTGACCACCCTCACCAACTCCACCACCACCCTGACCGGCCTGGCCCCGGTCATCACCAAGGGCCTGGAGTCGGTGCGTTCGGTCGGCGAGGTCCTCCAGGCACCCGAACTGGAGGACAACGAGGGCAAGTCCGAACTCACCGCACTGCACGGCTCCGTGACCTTCGAGGACGTCGGCTACTCCTACGACAACGGCAGCGCGGCGGTGCGCGACTTCACCCTCTCCGTGACCCCAGGGGAGACGGTCGCGCTGGTGGGAGCCTCCGGCGCGGGCAAGTCCACGGTGCTCAGCCTCGTCATCGGCTTCATCCGGCCGACCTCGGGCCGGGTGCTGCTCGACGGAACCGACATGAACAGCCTGGACCTGCGCACCTACCGACGGTTCGTGTCGGTGGTGCCCCAGGAGTCGATCCTGTTCGACGGCACGATCCGCGAGAACGTCGCCTACGGCATGGAGGACGAGGCCGACGAGGAGACGGTCCGCGCCGCCCTGCGCGACGCCAACGCGCTGGAGTTCGTCGAACGGCTTCCGGAGGGCCTGCACACCCTCGTCGGGGAGCGCGGGGCCCGGCTGTCGGGCGGGCAGAAGCAGCGGCTGGCCATCGCCCGCGCCCTGATCCGGGACCCGAAGGTGCTGGTCCTGGACGAGGCGACGTCCGCGCTGGACACGCGGTCCGAGGCGCTGGTCCAGCAGGCCCTCGCCCGGCTGCTGCGCGGCCGCACCACGTTCGTGGTGGCGCACCGGCTGTCCACCGTGCGCGGCGCGGACCGGATCGTGGTGATGGGGGAGGGGCGGATCCTGGAGACCGGCACGCACGACGAGCTGCTGCACCGGGGCGGCGCCTACACGGAGCTGCACAGCGGGCAGGTCGCGTGAGCGCAGGTGGCCGGATCATGACCCCGGCGGGTGACATTCCCGCCCGCCGTGCATGATTCGCCCAGGTCCGGGCACACGCAGCGCAAACAGGAGAGAGGGGCGCTCGTGATCGTTCCGGACCCGAAGGTCGCCAGGACGTTGCTGACCCGGTACGCGACGCTGAGGATCGCTCAGGCGGAGTGGGACAGGCCGCAGACGGCTCGTGAACTACAGGACGTGACGTACACCTTGTGCGTGCTGATGGACACGCCCGACGTCCGGGAGGCGGTCGCCGCGGCGGACGCCCTGCTCGAGGCCGCGGCGGCGGTGCCGGCGCGTGACCCGGAGAGCGGGCTGTCCCTGGCCGTCTGAGGGCGGCACCGAGCGGACCCGGCGCGGCGGTGCGCCCCAGCGGTGCCCGCCGCGCCCGGACGTCTCACGAGGCGGTGGAGCCGCACCGGTCGGGCTGCCGGGCATCGCGCTCCGGGGGCGCGTCGGCCAGCCACTCCGCGATGGTGCGGGCGATCGGCTGCCCGGTGTCCACCTCCACGAAGCCGAACTGGCCGGACTGGTTGCACTCCAGGAACCACCACGTCCCGTCGGCGTCCTCCGCGAAGTCGAAGGCTCCGTAGGCCAGTTCCGCCTCCCGCAGATACCTGCGCACGGCCTCGGCGAGGCGCGGTGGGACGTCGGCGGGACGCCACGGTGTGGTGGAGGGCGAGTAGCGCACGTCCACCACGTCGGGGTCGCCGCCGGGGGCCGTCTCCTTGCGGGCGGCCAGGATGCGGTCGCCGACCGCGGTCAGCCGTATGTCGGCCCGCTTGGCCACCCGGCGCTGGAGCAGCGTCGGTCCGTAGGCGACGGCGGCGAAGTCCGCGCCCGGCGGGACCCGGGTGGTGGGCACCGCCCGGGGCGGGTCCTGCGGATGTGCGCCGGACACCGGCTTGACCACCAGGTCCGGGTAGCGGTCCGCGAACGCGCGCGCCGCCTGCGGGAACGTCGTGACGATCGTGGCCGGCACGGGCAGCCCGCTGAGCTGCGCGAGTCGCAGCTGCCAGGGCTTGTACCGGGCGCGCCGGGACGCGTCCGGGTGGTTCATCCAGCGTGCCCCGGTACCGCGGAGCATGCCGTACAGCGCCTGTGAGGCCTCCTCCGTGAGCCACGCGGACGGCTGGGCCGCCCGGGCCGCCGCCTCGCCGGGCCGCCGGACCCACACCGATCGCAGCCCGTCGAGGCTCACCAGCCGTCCGGCGGACGACAGATGGCCCCGGAAGGCACCGTGCACGTACTCGCCGGAGAGCGCGACGGAGTGGGTCAGGTCGGCCGGGTCCAGCCGGACGACGGGGACGCCCGCGGCGTTCAGGTGCACGACCACCATGTCCGCCGTGACGTCTTCTTCACAGGTAAGGATGAGCACGGTCATTTTCGTCGGTCCGTGTTCAGTCGTCGAAGTGGGTCTTGGAGCCCGCCGTCGAGGTCGTTGTCCCGAGTTCTCTCAGGAGGGCGTGGTCACGAGCGGCGATCCGGCCGTCGAGAGTGACGTTCAACTGCATTCCGGGGTCATAGGCGTACGGAGTGGTGAACTCCAACTCGGCCGCTGGGCGTGCGTAGTTGAGCGTGAACGGTTGCATCGTCTCTCCCTCGTCGGTACTGCTTCGATCAAGCGGTGCCGCTGTGCGACGTCACTCGGGCCCGCTGCGTGGTGCTGGATAGGTGCGTCCTTCAGTCACTTATACGAATCGAACGGGTGGTTGGTTTCCTTACTCTCCGTGATCATCGCGCGGTCGGGCACCGAACAGGGCGCGGAGCAGGGGAGATCGGGTCGAGCGGGGGTGAAAACCTCTTCCCGGACGGTCAGTCGGGGAGGCGTGCGGTGTCACCGGGGGTACGGCGCAGGGAACGCAGAGCCAGCAGGAGGACACCGATGTCGTCGAGATAGACGGGGTCCGGCAGTACGTCGGTGGGAAGCACGAAGTACAGGACCGCCCCCCAGAACACCCAGCGCGGCCCGGTGGGAAGCCCCGCTCGTCTCAGGCCCCGGCGGGCGCGGACCAGACGCACGAGCACGGCGGCGGCCACGGCGAACAGCGCCGCGGCGGCCAGCACCGCGACGACGACGAGCGTGGTTGGCGCATCCACGGGCCCTCCCATATGGTCCGTCGCGCGGCGTCTGCACTTACTCGATTTCCCCGCTTTCGGTTTCCGGATTCCCGTTTCCGGCGGGATTACCGCATCGGACGCGGCTCACACGCCTGCCGCGTCCGAGTGGCGGAGCGTGCCGGGCGGCCCGTGTAATGGGCAGCGTCACGTCGCGCGTCGCATCTCGGGGATGCAGGGGCGACCGCACCCTCCAGAGAGAGCTCAGCATGATCACCCGCTCCACACGGTCCCTCACGGACCGTTCCGTCCCACCCCTCCCCGACCCTTCCGCCACCACCGCACTGCCCCCGGTCCCCCCGACCGCTCCCGCGTACGGGCCCGACGCCGGCCCGCCGAGCGAGGCCGGACCCGCGTACCCCGACCCCGTCGACGGTCTTCTCCACGCAGCCGCGGCCAACCGGCCCCTGGAGGACGTCGCCCGGCTCATCACCCTGCTCGAACGGTGCGAGGGGGGCGAGGACGCGGCCGCCGGTGTACTGCGCGTGGTCGGCACCGACCGGCCCCTGGAGGACGTACCCCTGCTGGTGACCGTGCTGTCCCGGCCGCCGCACCACGCGGAGCACGCCGGCCACATGATCCGCGCCGCGGCCGAGAGCCGCTCCGTGGAGGAGGTCACCCGGCTCATGGCGCTGCTGTACCGCGAGCCCCTGGAGCCGCGGTGCGGCGAGGAGGCGGTCCGCACCGCGGCCACCCACCGGCCGGTCGAGGAGGTCGTGGAACTCGTCGAACGGCTCGCGCGGGAGCGGGCGGGGCTCGCGGCGCCGCCGTCCGTCCCGCAGGGGGAGGGACCACCCGCGCCGTCCCCCGCCGACGGCGAACCCCGGCCCGCACGACCGCTTCGGGCCCAGGCGCAGGCACCTCAAGCGCCACCGGACCGGTCGGCGGCGGTCGTGCCGTGGTCGGCGTGGGCCACCGCCGTGGCACTGGCCCTGTGCGCCGCCGCGTACATCCCCGTGCACCATGACGATGCCCCCGTGGCCGTCCTGGCGGCCGCCCTCGCGTCGGCCGGGATCTGCCTGCTGCTGGCCCTGCTGCTGGTCCGCGGGCCCACGCCGGCACTGCTCATGGTGGCCGTACTGGTGCCGGCGGCGCTGGCCGGCGCCCAACTGCTCGCCCCGCGCTTCGAGATGACGGAATCGGCCGGGATCACGGAGGCGACCCTCGCGCCGGCCTGGCTCGCCGCCCCGACGGCCGCGGCCGCCGCGCTGACGGCGCTCCTCGCACTCCTCCTGAGCCTGCTGGGTGGGCGGCGGAGGAGCGTGGCGCCGAGCACCCCGGACCGGCGCCCGCTCAGCGGCGGCTAGCCGGCCGGTACCGGGTGCTGAGGGGTATCCAGCAGGCCCGTCAGCACCCGGT
Organism: Streptomyces sp. NBC_00080; assembly: GCF_045041255.1. NCBI lineage: Bacteria > Bacillati > Actinomycetota > Actinomycetes > Kitasatosporales > Streptomycetaceae > Streptomyces > Streptomyces sp. NBC_00080. Next base: position 1,109,859 of record NZ_CP108235.1, on the reverse strand, counting down.
CGGGGGTCAGGGGCAGTTCGCGGAAGCGGACGCCCGTGGCGTGGTGCACGGCGTTGCCGAGGGCGGCCGCCGTGCCCACGATGCCGATCTCTCCGATCCCCTTGCCGCCCAGCGGGTTGAGATGCGGATCGTCCTCGTCGATCCAGTGCGCCTCGATGTCCGGGACGTCGGCGTGCGCGGGCACGTGATAGGCCGCGAGATCCGACTCCGTGAAGTCGCCGAAGGCGGGGTCCAGGGTGCTTCCCTCGGTCAGCGCCATGCCCAGGCCCATGGTCATCCCGCCGACGAACTGGGAGCGCGCGGTACGGGGGTTGAGGACGCGTCCCGCCGCGTACACCCCGAGCAGCCGGCGCACCCGCACCTCTCCGGTCACCGTGTCCACGGAGACCTCCGCGAAGTGCGCCCCGAACGCGTGCCGAGCGAAGGGACTTTCGGCGTCGGCCGCCCCCTTGGTGTCGGCGCGCGCCTCCAACCCCCGCTCGGGGAGCGGACCCTGATGTTCCGCCAGCTGTGCGGCGAGTCGTGTGCAGGCCTCGTGCACCGCCCAGCCCCAGGAGGCGGTACCCGAGGAACCGCCCGCCAGCGGGGCCGGCGGCAGATCACTGCTGCCCACCCGGATCCGCACCCGCTCCAGGGGTGCCTGCAGGGCGTCCGCCGCGGCCTGCGCCAGGACCGTACGGGCGCCGGTGCCGATGTCCGCGGCGTTCACCTCGACGAGGAAGGACCCGTCCGGCAGGGCACGCGCCGCCGCCTTCGACGGATACACCTGTACCGGGTACGTGGCGGCGGCCACGCCCGTCCCGAGCAGCAGCGGGCCGGCGGAACGCGTGCGGGGACGGGGGTCCCGGTCGGACCACCCGAACCGGCGGGCGCCCTCCCGCAGGCACTCGACGAGGTGCCGACTGCTGAACGGTTTGCCGCTGTCCGGTTCGGCGTCCGGCTCGTTGCGCACCCGCACCTCGACCGGATCCATCCCGAGGGCCTCGGCGAGCTCGTCCAGCGCCGACTCCAGGGCGTACATGCCCGGTGCCTCACCGGGGGCCCGCATCCAGGACGGCGTCGGCACGTCGAGCCGGACCACGTGATGCCGGCTGCGCAGGTTCGGGGCGGCGTACATGATGCGGGCCGGCATGCCCGCGTACTCGACGAACTCCTTGATCCGCGACGTGTAGGTGGTCACCTCGTGCACGAGCGACGTCAGCCGGCCGTCGGAGTCCGCGCCCAGGCGCAGCCGGTGCAGGGTGGACGCCCGGTGGCCGACGGAGGTGGGCAGCATCCGGCGGGGGAGGACCACGGTGACCGGTCGTCCGGTGTGCCAGGTTGCCATCGCGGCGAGCACCACGTCCGGCCGGGGCGTGCCCTTGGAGCCGAAGCCACCGCCGACATGCTCGGCGACGACCGTGATCCGCTCGTCCGCCAGCCCGAACATCGCGCCGAGCACGGTGCGTACGACCGTGGTGCCCTGGCTGGAGGTGTGCACGGTGAGCCGTTCGCCGTCCCAGTGCGCGGTGCTGGCGTGCGGCTCCATGGCGTGGTTGTGCAGGGGCGGCACCCGGTAGCCGACGTCGACCCGCACGTCCGCGTCGGCGAACGCGCCGTCGGGGTCGCCCAGTTCGCGTACGCCCGGAAACATCCCGTTGATCTTCTCGGGGACGTACGCCTGCGGGTGCGTCGCGGTGAGCGTGACGTCGTGCTTCTCCTCGACACAGGTGACCCGCACGGCGGCGGCGCCGGCCCGGGCCGCCTCCGGGCTGTCGGCCACCACCAGGGCGACGAACCAGCCCCGGTTCGGTACCTCGGGGTCCTGGAGCACGGCGAGGGTGGCGTCGTCCGCGGAGGCGAGGCGGGGCGCGTTGCGGTGGGTGAGCACGGTGACGACACCGGGCAGCGCCAGCGCCGCCGTGTCGTCGATGTCGGTCACCCGGCCGCACACGATCGCCGCTGGGACCGGACGGGCGAACAGCCGCCCGGGAAGGGGCTGTTCGGCGGCGTAGCGGGCGGTTCCGGTGACCTTCTCCCGGCCCTCCCTGCGCTCGGCGGGAGCGCCCACGGCGGTCATGAGTCCTCCTCCCGCGATCCGGGCTCGTGCGGTGGCGGCCCGTCCGGTCCGGGGTCGTGCGGTACGAGTCGGGTCAGGACGTCGATGGCGAGGTTGCGGGCCAGCGGTACCTTGTACGCGTTGTCGCGCAGCGGCCGGGCTTCGGAGAGTTCCAGCTCGGCGGCGCGTTCGAAGGCCGCCCGGGTGGGGGCCGCGCCCAGCAGTGCCTCCTCGGCCCGCCGGGCCCGCCACGGGCGATGGGCCAACGCCCCGAAGGCGATCCCCACCTGCGCGACGACACCGTCGGCGACCTCCAGGACCACGGCGACGGAGGCCAGCGCGAAGGCGTACGAGGTCCGGTCGCGCGCCTTGCGGTAGGCGGAGGGCAGCCCGGCCGTGGTGGCGGGCAGCAGGACGGCGGTGACGAGCTCGCCGGGTTCGATGACGGTGTCCCGCTCCGGTTCCTCCCCGGGCAGCCGGTGGAACTCGGCCGCCGCCACCCGGCGCACACCCGCCGTGCCGTACAGCTCGACCTCGGCGTCCAGCGCGGCCAGGGCCACCGCCATGTCCGACGGGTGGGTGGCGATGCAGTGCTCGGAGTACCCGAACACCGCGTGGTCGCGGTGCACGCCGTCCCGGGCGGCGCAGCCGCTGCCCGGCTCCCGTTTGTTGCACGGTTTGGAGACGTCCTGGAAGTACGGGCAGCGGGTGCGCTGGAGCAGGTTCCCGCCGGTGGTGGCGGCGTTGCGCAGCTGGCCCGAGGCGCCCGCGAGCACAGCCTGGGAGAGCACGGGGTAGCGGTCACGCACGCGTGGGTGCGCCGCGAGGTCGCTGTTGCGCACCAGGGCGCCGATCCGCAGCGACCCGTCCGGCAGCTCCGTCACCTCGTCCAGCGGCAGCCGGGTGACGTCGACGAGGGCGGTCGGCCGTTCCACGCCGAGCTTCATCAGGTCGACGAGGTTGGTGCCGCCGCCCAGATAGCGTGCGCCCGGGTGCGTGGCGAAGGCTTCGGCGGCCTCCGCGAGACTGCCGGCCCGTACGTAGGCGAAGGTTTCCACCGGATCACGTCCTCTGGTTGCCCCGGTCGTGCCCTTGGGCCGTCGGCCCCGTCATGTGCTGCCCGGTCATGTGCTGCCCGCCCCGCTCACGTCCTCGACGGCGTCGACGATGCGCGGGTACGCGCCGCAGCGGCAGAGATTGCCGCTGAGCCGCTCGCGGATCTCGTCCCGGTCCAGCGCGACCGGTCGTCCGGAGGGCGCCGCCGGATCCGTGACGTGCGAGGGATGGCCCGACTCCGCCTCGGCGAGCGCGCCCACCGCCGAGCAGATCTGTCCGGGCGTGCAGTACCCGCACTGGAAGGCGTCGCGCTCCAGGAAGGCCTGCTGGAGCGGATGCGGATCCTCGCCGTCGCCGGACAGGCCCTCGACGGTCGTGATGTCGCTGCCCTCCAGGGTGACGGCGAGCAGCAGACAGCTGTTGACGCGCCGACCGTCGACGAGGACGGTACACGCGCCGCACTGACCGTGGTCGCAGCCCTTCTTCGCTCCGGTGAGGTCAAGATCCTCCCGCAGCAGGTCCAGCAGCACGCGCCGGTGGTCGACGGTGAGGGTGTGCGGCTTGCCGTTGACGCGCAGCGTCGTGTCGGATCGGTGCGGCGACGACCGGGGGCCGTGCTCACTGCCCATGTGCGGGTCCCTTCCGGTGCGGTCCGTGGTGCCGTGGGGACCGCGTATCCAGACAGGGGCGTGTGACACGTCCCGGTACGAGGTAATTCATGCGCGGACGGACACGAGCGCCCGCAGGGCGCCCACCGGCGCCTACCGACCTACCTGCCGCCCCCCGACCCCTACCGGTCGGTGACCTCGGTTTCGTCGCCGCCGGTGGCACCGGTCATGCTCCCGGTGCCACCGGTGCGGTCCTGTTCCGGTGACTCCACCCGAGCCGCGGGAGCGGCGGACGCCACCGGGCGCAGGCCCTTGGTCGTCTCCTTGAACCGCTCAAGGGTCCGGCCCAGCTGCTGGAACGGCGAGCCGCTCTTCCTGGCCGGCGCCTGCCGCGGTTCCCCGGCCTCGGCCGCCGCCTCCCGGTACGCGGCCAGCGCCTCATGGGCGTGCTCGGCGGCCTCCCGGTACAGGTCCCGGGACTCCGTCATCGCCGCCAGCGCCTCCTTGTACATCACCACGAGCTTGCGTTCGCGCGCGAGCTCCTCCTCCGGGGTGAGCAACTGCCACTCCTCCCGCAGGGCGGTGAGCGCGGCGTCGGCGTCCTCCGGCAGCGGCCTGGGCAGCGCCGCGTAGCGCCGTACCGCGTCCAGCAGCTCGGTGGGATGCGTGCCGTCCAGGAACACACTGCGCACCGAGTGGTCGGCGGCGTCGTAGTCGGCCGGGGCGGGGATCCCCGGCAGCACCAGCGCCCCGCCGCGCGGCACCTCCACCCGGGCCTCCTTGAGCGCCCAGTTCACGGTGCGCAGCTGGTGCGGGGCCGCGCGGTGCTCGACGACCCGGTGGTGCAGGCCGGGCGGCAGCAGCGGGACCAGCGACCGCCGGCCCAGCTCGTCGGGTGTCATGGCCTCGTGCACGACGAGGTGGACGGCCCAGGTGTCCCGCAGGGCGCCCCGGAGCACGCGCCGCAGCTCCTTGTCGTCGGCCGGAAGCGGGTTCGCGACGAGGAAACGCTCACCGGTGACGGTCTCGTTGCCCCAGGGGGTGTCCGCCTCCCAGGACCAGAACATCCCGGCGGGCGAGGGCCACCGCTGGTCCCACGGCCGCTCCGCCTCCGCCGTCAGCGTCCATTCCTGGCCCTGGCCCGACCACTCGGCGAGCCTGAGCCGGGCACGGACGGTCACCTCCTCCGCGACCAGCCACCGGGCTTCGAAGGCCGTCTCCCCCTCGGGGGTGTCGGCGTCCGGCAGCTCCATGAAGTCCTGGACGGTCTCGGCGTCCTTGAGTGCCTGAAGGTGCTTGCGCAGGACGTCCGGAGCGGTGGGGCCGGTGTGACGGCCACGGGTCTGCCACACCGTGGAGGGCGTCGTGGGCGGAACGGTCGCGGAGATGTGGTGAGTCCATTCGTGAGTGCGGTGACGACGTGGCGACGACGTGCGAAGGCCAGTATCGCCCGCCGCGGGGGGTGTGCGATCAAGCGGGTCGGCGGCGTGGACACCGGTGGGCGCCCCGCCGGGGTGTGCCTTCCCCGGCGCGGCACAGGTCACGCGTCCGGATCCGGTCCACGGGCCGGTGGTCCGGGCGGGGGGTGTGCGCCACTCGTACGGGGTGTGCGCCGTTCACCACGGCCGGCACCCCCGCACCCATGGGCCCGCCGGCCTCCTGGACCCGAGAATCGGAGCCGGTGGACAGGGCCCGCTCTCCATCCGCGTCGGGGCGAGCCCTGTCCGTCGTCCCGCGGGCTTCCCTGCCGTCGACGGGATCCCGGCACCTGCGACGCGATCCGCGTGCCGCGCGGGCAGGCGCAGCATGCTGCGGCGGCCCGAGAACGAACGGCGTCCGCTGACCCACGCGGGCGGTCCGGCAGGCCGGCGATCAGACTGCCAGGCGACGGATCGCGACTGCGGCCGCGTCGACGCCGAGCACCAGTTCACGCGCCACCGCTCCCCCCTCCACCCGGGTCGCGCGCGCCGACCGGCACGGCCGCCGTGCCGCCGTCGGCTTGCCGGCCGGGGACCGGAACGGCCGCCTCCACGCCGCTCACCTGGTCGATCGTCCCCACCGGGGCAGGTCGGCCCGCCCGGACCGGCCGGGTCGGAAGCCGAACGCGCTTGTAGGCGGCCGGTTTCGGCGGCAGGGCCGGCGCTTCCGCATCGACCACGGAGTGGGGAAGATCGTCCATGACCTGTGCGTCCAGCGGATCCTGGAAGGAAGCAACGAGATCATGCACGTCATCGTGGCCCGCGGCCTGACGGAGGAATCCCGATGAACGACATCGAGGTGCCCGTCCTGCTGCACACCGCCGGCCGAGCCGCCCACATCACGCTCAACCGACCGAGGGCCATCAACGCCCTGAACCATGCGATGGTGCGCCGCATCGACGCCGCGCTGACGGCATGGGAGCGCGACCCGGCCGTCGAGACCGTCGTCGTCTCCGGCGCGGGGGAGCGCGGCCTGTGCGCGGGCGGCGACATCCGTGCCGTCCACGACGACGCCCGCGACGACGACGGCACCGCCTCAGCCGCCTTCTGGCGCGACGAGTACCACCTCAACGCCCGCATCGCCCGCTACCCCAAGCCCTACGTCGCCCTGATGGACGGCATCGTGATGGGAGGCGGTGTCGGCGTCTCCGCGCACGGCAGCGTCCGGATCGTCACCGAGCGGTCGAGGATCGCGATGCCCGAGACCGGCATCGGCTTCGTGCCGGACGTCGGCGGCACCCACCTGCTCGCTCGCGCCCCGGGCGAACTGGGCACCCATCTCGCCCTGACGGGCGCCCAGATCGGTGCCGGGGACGCGGTGTCGTGCGGGCTCGCCGACCACTGCGTGCCGTCCGCCTCCCTCCGGCAGTTGGCCGACGACCTCGCCGAACTGCCCGTACGGGAGGCCCTGGACCGTCATGTACAGCCCTTGCCGGCAGGAGAGTTGGCCGGACACCGGGCGTGGATCGACACCTGTTACGCGGCCGACACCGTCGAGGAGATCGTCCGACGGCTGTTCGCCCACGGCGACCCGGCGGCGAAGGAGGCCGCGGAGACCCTCCTGACCAGGTCGCCCACCTCGCTCAAGGTCACCCTGGCCGCCCTGCGCCGTGCCCGGCGACTCGGCTCCCTGGAACGGGTGCTGGACCAGGAGTACCGCGTCTCCTGCGCCGCCCTGACCACGCCCGACCTGGTCGAGGGCATCCGCGCCCAGGTCATCGACAAGGACCGGGACCCGCGTTGGTCGCCGGCCACCCTCGCCGAGGTCACCGCGGCCGACGTCGAGCGCTTCTTCACCCCGCTCGGCGAGCGCGAACTCGGGCTCGCCCGACCCGACACCACCGCGGAGGGGCTCCGCTGAGCGGGACCGGCATGGTGATCCGGGCCACCTGGCCGTGGAGAGTGGAATCACGCCAGGTGGGGCGGTATTGGCCAGGGGCCCGGCACGCGGTACCGTCGCTCTGATATCGACGACGGCGAGACGGAAGCCGGTGAGAACCCGGCACGGTCGCGCCACTGTGGACGGTGTACCCCGAAGGGGCACACACCGCGAGTCAGACCCGTGGCCGTCGTCATGTGCACCACCGAGATGGGACGCGAACTCCCAGAGGAGGTCCTGCCATGGCGCAGCATGTCGCCCAGCCGACTACCACCACGCCCGTCGTACCCGCCAAGTTGCCGTTGAAGGACATCGCCCCGTGGGCGGTCTTCTTCGGCGTCCTGATGCTGGTCCTGCTGTACTTCGTCGGCGCGGAGCAGGGCGCGACAGCCGTCGTCTCCGGCGAGGACGTTCACGAGTGGGTGCACGACGCCCGCCACCTGCTCGGTTTCCCCTGCCACTGATCCCGAGGGGAACCCCAGCACACTCATGAACTCCGCAACGGTAAGAAACCTCCTCGTGCGGGGCATGCTCGCCGGCCTCGGTGCCGGCGTGCTCGCCCTGATCGTCGCCTACTTCCTCGGTGAGCCGAACGTCGACAGCGCGATCGGTTTCGAGGAGTCGCACGCCGCGGGCCACGAGCACCACGAGGTGGAACTCGTCTCCCGCAGCCTCCAGTCCACCGCCGGCCTCGCCACCGGCGTGCTGATCTACGGGGTGGCCTTCGGCGGGATCGCCGCCCTCGCCTTCTGCTTCGCCCTCGGCCGGGTCGGCCGCTTCAGCCCCCGGGCGACGGCACTTCTGCTGTCGGGGGCCGCTCTGCTCGCCGTGTACGTCGTGCCGTTCCTGAAGTACCCGGCGAACCCGCCCGCGGTCGGCGACCCCGACACCATCGGCAAGCGCACCACCCTGTACTTCCTGATGATGGTGCTCGGCGTGCTGCTCGCGGTCGCCGCGGTGATCCTGGGCAAGCGGCTCGCACCGAGGCTGGGCACCTGGAACGCCACCGTCGCGGCCGTCCTCGGCTTCGTGCTCGTCATCGGGCTCGCCTACGAGTTCCTGCCGGCCGTCAACGAGGTGCCGAGCGACTTCCCGGCCGCCCTGCTGTGGCGGTTCCGCCTGTCCGCCCTCGCCATGCAGGTCACGCTCTGGGCAGGCTTCGGCCTCGTCTTCGGCGAACTGGCCGAACGGCTGCTGCACCCCAAGCCCGCCACGGTGACCGCGGGCACACCGGTGGCCGCCCCACACTGACCCGACCGGCACGACGTTGCGACGAGAGGGCCCACGGAACCACCCCGGGGCCCTTCTCGCGTTCACGAGCGCGTTCGCCAACCGACGCCGGATCAGCACTGCGAGCGCCGCGCGAAGATGGCGGCATGAACCTCCGACCGGCCGTCCGTACAGGGCAGCGCGACCTCACCCTGATCGCTTCTCTGGCCGGTCTCACCGTCACGCTCAGCGCGTTCGGGCTGCCGGCCGCCCATCCCGCCGCGTCGGTGGTCCTGGTGTTCCTCACGGGGCGGTTCGGCTTCGCGAGCGTTCCCGGGAACCCGAGGACCTGGTCGCCCGTACGATCGAGTCTGCTGTCATGGCCCGCGTTCCCTTCGCGGGCACCGACCGGATCCCCGGGGAGGGACTGTGATCGCCGTCGTCGGTGCCGGACTCATGGGCGCGGCCACCGCCTGGCAACTGGCCCGCCGAGGCCATGAGGTCACGCTCGTCGAGGCGTACGACATCGGCCATCGGCACGGAAGTTCGCACGGCAGCTCACGGATCTTCCGGCGGGTGTACGCCGACCCCTTCTACGTACGGCTGACCGGACAGGCCCAGGAGCAGTGGCGGGAGCTGGAGGACGACGGGTCGACCTCCTTGCTGCGCACGACCGGTGGGCTCGACATGGGCGAGGACCACGACCCGAAGGCGCTCGCCGACCTCCTCGGCGCGGCCGGAGTGCCCCACGAACTCCTGGGCGCGGAAGCCGCCGCGGAGCGCTGGCCGTACATCCGCATCACCGGGCCGGTGCTCCACCATCCGGACGCGGGCGTGGTCGACGCCGACGAGACCGTCGGGACCTGCGTCCGGCGGGCGATCGAACACGGAGCGCGGGCGGTCATCGGCACCCGCGTCACCGGCATCGACGTCCGGGGGAGCGAGAAGGTGCGTCTGCACACCGACGACGGCCGCGAGATCGTCGCCGACACGGTGGTGATCGCGGCCGGCGCCTGGCTGCCCGAGCTCGAACTGCCCGTCAACCTGCCGCCGTTGGCGGTGACCCAGCAGCAGGTCTTCCACTTCCGGCAGCGGGACCCGTCCGTCAGGTGGCCGACCCTGATCTGGGACGGCGCGCTGCACCTCTACGGCCTGCCGTCCGGAAGTGACGGGGGCCCGCTCCCGGCGGTCAAGGTCGCCGAGCACGACCGCGGCACCCCGGCCACCGCCCGCACCCGCAGCGGGGTCGTCGACCCGTCGTCGCGGACGCGCGTGAGCGGCTTCGTCCGCGACCGCCTCCCGGGCCTCGAGCCCGACCCGGTCGCCGAGGCGACCTGCTTGTACACCACCACCCCGGACGAGGACTTCGTCCTGGACCGCCACGGGCCCTTCGTCATCGTCTCCCCGTGCTCCGGACACGGCGCGAAATTCGCCCCGCTCATCGGCGCGATGGCCGCCGACCTCGCCACCGGCCGCGCCGAGCCGCATCCCCGCTTCCGCCTGGGACGCACGGCATAGGTCCGGAGAGCGGTGCGGTCAATGCCGGTCGCGCCGGCACTGCCGGACCTGGATCCAGGGCCGGGGGCAGCCGGGGACGGTGACCAGCACCCGGCCGCGTCCACCCGCGTCCACCCGGTCGTGCGCCTCCGCGATGTCCGCCAGCGCGAAGCGGCCGCCGACGTCCACGGTGAGGGCGCCGGCCGCGGCCGACGCGGCCGGCTCGCGGGCGGCCTGCCGCTTCGGGTGAAGTCGGTGATCTCGTGGTCTGCCGGTGTACGCAGGCGCTCCAGCATGCCGGCGTGACCGGCCTCGGTCAGACTGAGGACGAAGCGGGCGGCGCCGGCCCGGGGGTCCGCCTGACGATCCAGGAGTCCCGCCCTGGCCAGCCGGTTGATCGCCGGATAGAGGCTGCCGTCGCTGACGGGTCGCGTGGAGCCGATCAGCTGGGAGACCTTGCGGCGCACATCATGGCCCGGCAGAGGGCCTTCGGCGAGGAATCCCAGGATGGCCAGTTCCAGCATGGGGTCGTCGTCTCGCCGATCGCATCGATTCGATGTGTACCTCGATTCGATGACGCCCTCCGGCCGACTGCGCGGGCGCGGAATTGTTCAGGCCACTCACGTGCTGTTGTATCCACAGAGGCTGGTACGTCGACGGTGTGCGAGCGAGCGGTTCGCATGGCCGGGACGAGAGATACGGAAGGTGCTGAGATGGCAGCGCAGACGCAGAGGGCCGTGCTGGCGGGCGGATGCTTCTGGGGGATGCAGGACTTGATCCGCAGGCTCCCGGGCGTGACGGCGACCCGGGTCGGATACACCGGGGGTGACGTACCGAACGCGACGTACCGCAACCACGGCACCCACGCGGAGGCCATCGAGATCCTCTTCGACCCCGAGAAGACCGACTTCCGCACGCTCCTGGAGTTCTTCTTCCAGATCCACGACCCGAGCACCAAGAACCGCCAGGGCAACGACATCGGCCTCAGCTACCGCTCGGCGATCTACTACGTGGACGACGAGCAGAAGCGGATCGCCGAGGACACCATCGCGGACGTGGACGCCTCCGGACTGTGGCCGGGCAAGGCCGTCACCGAGGTCGAGCCGGTCGGTCCCTTCTGGGAGGCCGAGCCCGAGCACCAGGACTACCTGGAGCGTTACCCCGAGGGCTACACCTGCCACTTCCCGCGCCCGGGATGGCGGCTTCCGGCCCGCACGCAGGGCTGAACCACCGCGCCGAGGCCCCGGACCTCTGCTCCAGGGCCTCGGCGGGCAGGACGTAAGGCGGGCAGGACGTCCTGCCCGCAGGCGTAACGCGGGTCGGCGAGTTCCGGGCCTTCCCCACGGCGGGTCATCGATCTGGCCGCCGATGCCGGAGCGGCCTTCGGGAACGGCCGGCAGCCCGACCGCCACCTGATGCCGTACCTGCTCCTGTTGCTCATGCCGCGGATGGCCGGGGGAAGCGCATCCCCGTGCCCGAGGCGCTGGAAGCGCAGTCGCCGGCGCCTCGTCACCTCTCCCTGCCGCCACTTCGTGTCTGGGGGAAGTCCGAGGAGGCCCTAGGGATGAAGTCCGGGTCCGTAAGGGCAGGAGCGGGGAAGCTTCGGGGCACAAGGGCGGGAGCCGGGCGGGGCGCGCGTGGTGCGCGGACGTCCCTCCGAGCCGGTGGTACCCGCAATCCGGTGCCCGGGACCGGGCGGGGGAGGTCGGGCAACCTCCCGTTGTCGTGCGGATATCTGCCGGTTTCATGATGTCCATCGGTCTTCGCGGTCAGGGCGGACGGTTCCGGAAAGTCCCCCGGCCGGGCACAACTTCTGCTCGACGTCGGTGAGTTGGAGAGAAGCACGAAGGGTGGACCCGTCCGGCATACTTGCGGGCGCGGACCACCCTGCTCACCAGCACGCAAGCCAAGGCCCAGCGCGTGGTTCGAGCGCTGACGCACACTTCCGGGGAACAGTCGTCATGAACAACCTTCAGCCTTCGGACCCGACATCCATAGGCGGCTATCCGTTGCTCGGCCGGCTCGGTGCGGGCGGCATGGGGCAGGTGTTCCTGTCCCGTACGGGTTCGGGCCGGCTGCTCGCGCTGAAGACGATCCGCGACGATCTCAGCTCCGAGCCGGGGTTCGAGGAGCGGTTCGCCCGCGAGATACGCAACAGTGACCGCGTCCGCTCGCCGTGGACCGTGACCGTCGTGGACTACAGCGCCCCGGGCCAACGCCCGCAGTGGCTGGCCACCGAGTATGTGCCCGCGCCGTCGCTCGCCGAATGGGTCACGGCCCACGGTCCGCTGCCGCAGGCCGCGTTGCTCGCCCTCGCCGCCGAACTGTGCGGCGCCCTGCAGGCCGTGCATCAGGCCGGCCTCGCGCACCGGGACGTCAAGCCCGGGAACGTCCTGTTGGCACGCGACCGTCCACGGCTGATCGACTTCGGTGTCGCACGGGCCGCCGACGACAGCCGCCACACCCGCCTCGGCGTCTCCGTGGGCTCCCCCGGCTTTCTCGCACCGGACCAGGCCATCGGCAGCGTCGCCGCCGAACCCGCCGACGTGTTCTCGCTGGCCGCGACGCTGGTGTACGCCGCGACCGGACGCGGCCCCTTCTCGCGCGCGGGGGAGCAGATCCCCGCGGCCACCCTGATGTACCGAGTGGTCCACGAGGAGGCCGACCTCGCAGGCGTCCCCCCGGAGCTGGTGCCGCCGCTCGCCGCGTGTCTGGCGAAGGACCCGGCCGAGCGTCCGACGGCGGCCCGGCTGGGCGCTTGGCTGGAGGAGAGGGGCGGCAGGACCGGGCGTTGGCCCGACGAATGTCCCACGGTTCTCGCCGGTGAACTGACCGAGGTCGAGCACGCGGCGCACACCCTGGTCGACCTCGCGCAGCACGCCACGGCGGTCTCCGCCGGTCAGGAATCAGCCCCGACGACGGCGAGGGCCGACACCGTGCTCGCCGCTCCGGCGGAGCCCCGTCGGCGGCTTCGGCCCGCCTGGCTGCTGACCGCGGCCCTCGCGGCGGTCGCGGTCGTGGTGGCCGTGGTGGCCGCCGTCCACTTCGGTACGCAGCGTTCCTCGGCCGACTCCTCCCCGTCCGTGCAGGGCCGACCGTCCGGCTCGACCGCCTCGTCGACGGCGGGGGAGACGCCGTCCGCCTCGACAGAACAGCCTCAGCAGCCCCAGGAGTCCCAGGAAGGCCGGGAGCCGCAGGGAGAGGACGCGGCGCCCAAGGTCGTACAGGCCCCGTTCGGGCTGGCCACCGGAGAGTCCGTGGGGACCGGGGCAAGGAGTCTGATCATCCAGCAGGACGGCAACCTCGTGATCTACGACCGGGATCGCAAGGCGCGTTGGGCCGCGATGACCAGCGGCGAGGGCAACACCGCCCGCTTCCAGGCGGACGGCAACCTGGTCGTCTACAACAGCGGCGGGCAGCCCGTGTGGGCCTCACGGACCAATGGCCACGCAGGAGCGGTCCTCGTGTTCCAGGCCGACGGGAACGTCGTGATCACGTCCGGAGACACCGTGCTCTGGGCGGCGGGAACGGAGAACTGACCTTTCCGGTGCCCGGGAGGGGCAGCGCCCTCGTGGCGTGCGCCCGGCCGGTCACCGGACGCTGGACCCGGCCTCGTTCAGGCGGCGTTTCCCCGCTTGGACGGTGAGATCTCAGTGCTCCTCGATCTTCCGCAGCAGACCCAGCAGTGCCTCTCGTTCCGGCTCTGTCAGACCCTCGAAGCACTCCGTGAGCACCGAGTTCGCCACCTCGTGGCCCGCCTCCAGTACCCGCTCCCCGTCGGGGGTGAGGTGGTGCTCGAAACGGCGGCCGTGCCCGGGGCGCCGGTCCACCAGCCCCTGCGTCACCAGGCGTCCGGCCAGCGTGCCGAACGCCTGCTCGCTCTGGAACGTCGCCGCCGCCAGCTCCCGTGCGCTGGAGCCCGGCGTGCGGCCGATCGCCCGTAGCGCGTCCCACTGCGCGAGCGTGCTGCCGACGGACGCGAGGCGGCTGTCGAGCGCTCGGTGCTGGCGGTACTGGACGGCCTTCACGGCCCTTCCGAGGATCTGTGGTTCGACGGACATGCTCCTCAGGCTAGCACCCTGACTAAACTTGCTTATATAAACATCCTTAGTTACAGTCCTGGTCATGACTCCGGAACTGACGCTCACCGAATCCGGCCCCACCACCGGCCGCCCCGTCCTCGTCCTGCACGGCGGCGGTGGCCCCGCCACCATCGCCTCGATCGCCGAGCACTTCGCCGCGACGGCCCACACCGTGCTGCCCACCCACCCGGGCTGGAACGGCACCCCCCGGCCCGATCACTTCACCCACGTGGCCGACCTCGCCGCCGCCTACCTCCGCCTCCTCCGCGAGCGCCACCTGTCCGACGTCCTGGTCATCGGCTCCTCGCTCGGCGGCTGGATCGCCGCCGAGCTGGCCACGGCCGACACGCAGGGCCTGATCAGCGGGGTCGTGCTCATGAACTCGGTCGGCATCGAGGTCGAGGGCGAACCGATCCGGGACTTCTTCAGCCTCGACGCGCGCGGCGTCGCCGAGTACGCCTACCACGACTCCGAGCGCTTCTACGTCGACCCGGCGACCGTGCCGGCCGAGCGACTCGCCGTCTTCCAGGGCAACATGGCGGCCCTGCGCGTCTTCTCCGGCGGCCCCGCCATGAGCGACCCCACCCTCCGCCCCCGCCTCGCGGCCGTCACCACCCCCACCCTCGTCCTGTGGGGCGAGAGCGACCGCATCGCGACCCCGGCATACGGCAAGGAGTACGCCGCGTCGTTCGGCAACGCCCGCTTCGAGGTCGTGCCGGAAGCGGGCCACCTGCCCCATCTTGAACAGCCTGCGCGCACCTTCTCCCTGCTCGACGGCTTCGCGGCGCAGACGGCGCTCAGTTGAGGGGGGCACCGAAGCGGAGTTCTCGGGCTACTGACGGTCGAGCCACGCCTGGTACGCGGCCACGGCGGTCGGGAGCGTGGGAAATATCCGGTCCGCTCCGAGCGTGTCAGCGAGGCCGTACGCCTCCAGGTCGTCCAGCAGATCCTGCTTCACCCGCGCGAGGGCGAACAGGATGCCGCGGTGGGTCAGTTCGCGGCGCAGTGCGTCGACCGCGTCGAGGGCGGTGATGTCGACCTCGACATTGGCCTCGGTGTTGAGGACGAACCAGCGGACGGGGTCGGTCTGTCCGTCGACGGCGGCCAGGGCCCGGCGCCGGAAGTCCTCCGCGTTGGCGAAGAACAGGGGCGAGTCGTAGCGGTAGACCAGCAGACCGGGGATCGTCCGGGCCTGCGGGTAGTCGTCGACGTCGTGCATGCCGGCCACACCGGGGACCAGACCCTCGACGGCGTCGTGCGGACGCGCCACCCGGGTCAGCAGCTCGGCCACCGACAGGCCGACGGCCACGATCACCCCGTACAGGATGTCGAGGGCGAGCACCCCCGCGAGACAGCCGAGCGCCAGGAGCAGTTCCCGGCGGCGGAAGGAGGCGAGCCGCCGGAAGCCGGCGAGGTCGATCATGCGGACCGCCGCGTAGACGACGAGCGCGCCGAGCACCGCGGAGGGAGTCCGCGCCAGCAGCGGGCTCAGGAAGAGCAGCACGGCGAGCACCACCGCTCCCGCCACCAGCGAGTACGCCTGGCTGCGGGCGCCCGCCGAGGACGCGAGGGCGGTGCGGCTGGCGCTGCTGCTCACCGGGAAGCCGTGCAGTGCCCCGGCGCCCAGATTGGCCGCCCCCAGGGCGAGGAACTCCTGGTCGGCGTCGAGCCCGGGGCCTTCGTCGTCGTGGTCGGCGAACGCCCGTGCGGTGAGGATGAAGTCGGTGTAGGCGACCAGCAGCACCCCGAGCGCCGGCAGCACGAGATGGGGCAGCTCGCTCAGGTCCGGGACGGCAGGGCTCGGCAGACCGCCCGGAACCTCGCCGATCACCTTGATCCCGTACCGCCCGTCGAGGTCGAAGACCACGACCGCGGCGGTCCCGAGGACGAAGGCGACCAGCGGGCCGGGCACGGCACGGGCGTAACGGGCCGTCACGAAGAGGAACACGAGGACGGCGGCGGAGAAGACGACGGTCGCCGGGTCCGCGTCGGGCAGGTGGACGAGGAAGGACCACACCTGGGGAAAGAACTCCGCGCCCGTCGTCCGCACGCCGGTGAGCTTGGACAGCTGGTCCACCATCATGATGAGCGCCACGCCCGCGAGATAGCCGATCAGAACGGGGCGGGACAGCAGGTCCGCGAGGAAGCCCAGCCGCACCGCCCGGGCGACCAGGCAGAGCAGCCCGACCGTGACGGCGAGCGCCGCCGCCAGCGACGCGTAACGCGCCGCGTCCCCGGCGGCGAGCGGCGCGACCACGGCGGCCGTCATGAGGGCGGTCGTGGACTCGGGGCCGACCGACAGCAGCCGCGAGGAACCGAACACCGCGTACAGCCCCAGGGCCGGGAGGATCGCCCACAGACCGGCGACCGGCGGCAGCCCGGCCACCCCCGCGTAGGCCATGACCTGCGGCACCAGATAGGCCGCCACGGTCACCCCGGCGAGCAGATCGCCCGTGAGCCACGCGCGCCGGTAGCCGAGGAGCGCGACGAGACCGGGCACCAGGCGGCGCCACTGCGGGGCCTGTCTGCCCGAGGCCTTGGACATGTGCCGCCTTCCGTCGTCTGCCCTCATGATCCACCGGACACGTGATGGCCCTGATACGGGCCGCCGAGCGGCCGCCCGCCCGGCACATCTCGGACGGCCTCCCGAGCATGTCGCCGAACCCGGTGGCCGACCACCACCTGATCTACGCCGTCGCCCTGATCGCCCCGGCCGCAGCTGCCGCCGGCGACACCCTGGGCGCGGGTCGGGGCTGGGCCGAGCTGCCCTTCGTCCGCGACCACAGCTGGCTGCGCTCAACACCGATGGCGCGGTGGGCCCGTCAACCGGCCCGCCGCGCCGAGTCGTGCCGTGGGCCGTGCGGCCCCGATCCGGGACTGCCGGCCCCTGCGTCGGAGCAGGCCTCCGGTCACCCCGGTGACGCACCGGCCGAGGCGGCGAAGAGCGCCGAACTGCACGTCCGGGGCGCGCGGCCTCGGCGGGATCGGCTAGTTCCTGGGTCGGCTCGGTCGCGCCCACGTCGGGCACGTCACGTACGCCGTCCTGCACCACTCCACCGTCGGGTGAGTCCTCGGCGGCGGCCGGCGTACGCCTGCCTCCGCTTCCCCCACGAGCGCTACGAGGGCACTCGGTCTGTACCGTCACGGTCGTACCCGAGCGGCGGCGAGTGCGATGCCCGGCCGCTCAGAGGCTCGCCGCGTGGTCGGGGACGTAGGTCTGGAGATCCCGCGGCGGGCGCTGGTAGCCGGTGGACGGCGGTCGCTCCGGGAGCTCCAGCACCGGCGGCGGCACCTCGCGGTACGGCACGGACGACAGCAGATGGGCGATCATGTTCAGCCGTGCCCGGCGCTTGTCGTCGCTCTCG
Source organism: Streptomyces sp. NBC_00080 (assembly GCF_045041255.1). Taxonomy (NCBI): domain Bacteria; kingdom Bacillati; phylum Actinomycetota; class Actinomycetes; order Kitasatosporales; family Streptomycetaceae; genus Streptomyces; species Streptomyces sp. NBC_00080. Next base: position 1,092,647 of record NZ_CP108235.1, on the reverse strand, counting down.
ACGACGTACCAGGGCGCCTCGGAGATGTCGGTGTGCACCAGCATCTCGTCCTTGGCACGGGAGTAGGCCTCCCAGTGAGTGATCGACTCCAGGTCCATCGGCGAGAGCTTCCACCGCCGCAGCGGGTCCTCCAGCCGGCGCCGGAAGCGCTCCTGCTGCTCGGTGTCGCTCACCGAGAACCAGTACTTGCGCAGCAGGACCCCGGCCTCGACCAGCATGCGTTCGAAGATCGGACACTGGCGGAGGAAGAGCTGGTGCTCCTCCTTCGTGCAGAAACCCATCACGTGCTCGACCCCGGCACGGTTGTACCAGGACCGGTCGAACAGCACGATCTCCCCGGCCGCCGGCAGATGCTCCGCATACCGCTGGAAGTACCACTGGGTGCGTTCGCGCTCGGTCGGCTTCGGGAGCGCCGCGATGCGGGCCACCCGTGGGTTGAGGTGCTCGGCGACCCGCTTGATCGTCCCGCCCTTGCCCGCCGCGTCCCGCCCCTCGAAGACCACCACCAGCCGGGTGCCGGTGGCCCGCACCCACTCCTGGAGCTTCACCAACTCCGTCTGCAGTCGCAGCAGTTCCTTCTCGTACGCCTTGCGCGGCAGCTGCGCCGCGTTCTTGCCGGCCATGCCGCCTCCACCGCCCGTTGATCCAACGCCGACGACTTCCGGCGCCCCACCATGTCCACGGTCGAACACCAGGACGCCACCGTACTGACAGACGAAGGGCCGCGCACCCCGGACGCGCACTGGCGGACCGCCAACCATCCGGCCGCCGGACCGATCTGTCTGCTGGCCAACCCGCCGCTGACCGAGCCCCTGAACCCCGAGCACATCAAGCCCCGGCTGCTCGGCCTCAGCGGCTCGCGGAGTCCGGTGCCGGTCGGCTGAGCCGGCGGAGTCGTCACCTCACTCGACTGCGCTGCCGCGTGCCGTCGTCACATCGGGTGGAATGCGGAACTCGAACTCGGGACGGTCCCATGCCACGGCCGGAGGGTTCGCGGCCGCGGTTCCGATGCGCACCGCACCCTCGCCGCGGTAGAAGCCCTCGGCAGGAGGATGCGACACCACCAGGACGCGATCGAGTTCGGCGGCGCGGGCCTCGGACTTCATGTGTGCCACGAGCAGCCGCCCGATGCCACGTCCCTGTGCGCTGTCGGCCACGAACAGCAGGTCGAGCTCCGGTGGGGCGAGGACGAGCGAGTAGAACCCGAGGGCAGGGCCGTGGTGCTCGTCGGCGGCGTGGGCCACGAAGACGCGGTGGGTCTCGATGTAGTCCGGACCCACCCGGTAGTCCGCGACCATGGGCGCGTACCGACCTTGGTAGGCGCGTGAGCCACGCACGAGCCGCGTGAGCCGTTTGGCATCCCGCGCCACGGCCCGGCGTATCGTGATCGGCCCGCCCCTGGGCGTAATGCCTGAGTTCATCAAGAGAATATTACGCATCGGGAAGCGACTTCTTGCCACGCCTCCGGTCGAGGGCGATCGGCCGTGGGGACGGCGCGTGACGATTCGAGCGTACCGCCGCGTACCGCCGAGTAGTGGAGCCGACGGGCGCGTCCCGGTGCGACGACGTCGAGGGGGACGGCGGATTCCGCCGGACGTTCATGGCGAGGTCCCTGTCGAGGTCCTTCCGGTGCGGATTCCAGGGCTCTCTTCGTTGCCACGTGCGCTTGTGCGTGCGCTGTCGTTCCGGCGTTCGCGGACGGCTGCGACCCGTCGGCGGGACTGCTCCCTCACGGCATCCTGACGACGACCTTGCCGGCCTTCGCGCGCCCCGCCTCGACGTACTCCAGCGCCTCTCGGGTGGACTCGAACGGGAACACGGTGTCGACGACGGGCCGGATCGTGCCGGCCTCGATGAGAGGGGTGAGCTTGCGCAACTGGTCCCCGTCGGCCTTCATGAACAGGAACGAGTACGACACGTTGCGGCGCCGGGCGCGGCGTCGGATCCGGAAACTCAGCGCGGACATCACCAGCCGGACGACCGGATTCGCTCCCAGCTCTCTGCCGAGAGCCGCGTCGGGCGGGCCCGCGACACTGATGACCTGCCCGCCGGGCTTGAGCACGTCCAGTGACTTCTCGAGCGTCTCGCCGCCCAGCGAGTCCAGGACGACGTCATAGTCGTGCAGCACCGTCTCGAACGCCTGCTTCTTGTAGTCGACGACGACGTCCGCGCCCAGACGCTTCACCAGGTCCACGTTGGCCGTGCTCGTGGTGGTCGCCACGTGCGCGCCCAGCTGCTTCGCCAGCTGGATGGCGATGGTGCCCAGGCCGCCGGAGCCCGCATGGACGAGGACCTTCTGGCCGGGCTGGATGTGTGCCCGTTCGACCAGCACCTGCCACGAGGTGAGGGCGACGAGGGGAAGGGAGGCCGCCTCCTCCATGGTCAGTGTGGCCGGTTTGATCGCCACGTCGTCCCGGTGCACCGCGATGAGTTCGGCGAAGGTGCCGATCCGGTCCTTGTCGGGCCGTGCGAAGACCTCGTCGCCCACCGCGAAATCTGTGACCGCCGAGCCCACCTCGATCACGACGCCGGCCAGGTCGTTGCCCAGGACGAACGGGACCCGGTACGGCAGGATCGTCTTCATCTCGCCGTCGCGGATCATGCGATCGAGCGGGTTGATGCTCGCGGCCCGGATCCGGACCAGCACGTCGTCCGCACCCACCTCCGGATCCGGTACCTCGCCCGCGCGTACACCGGCCTTGTCGCCGTAGCGCTCCACCGTGAAGGCCCTCATGGTCGTCTCCATATCTCGTCCGCCGACGGTCGGGGGTGAGTCCACCGGCGGAAGGGGGGGTGATGTGCATCCCGGGTTCGAGTGCCGACCCTTATTGGATTACGTTCGTAATGTTAAATGGTGAGCCGTCGGGTCGCAAGCGGGCTCGTGGTCATCGGGGCCGCCGTGTCGGCGAGCCGCTGGTCGGCGAGGGCTGGGGAGAGCTGCGGCGTTCCGGCCGTCATGGCGTAGGCGCTGAGGGCTCTGGGGCGGGCCGAGAGCGGATCGTCGGGTGTCAGGAGGGCGGCGATACCGTCGATGGTGCGGTGCCCCATGCCGGACGCAGACTCGCTGGCGCCCGCTCCGCATGCGTGACACCCTGACGACCGTGATCATCAGGGTGAGTGAGGCACGCGTACGTCCTGAACGGTTCGAGGCATTCCGCGACATGATCGTCTCTGCGGTACGCGAGTTCCCCGGCCGCTACCCCGGGCTGGTCGACCACGAGGTACTGCTCGCGCCGCCTGATGCGCTGCTGTACGTCAGTCGCTGGCGCAGTGAGCAGGATCTGGTCGCTTACGCCGGCGAACACTGGCGTGACGAGCCCGTGGTTCTGCCGGGCGAGGACGAGTACCTTGCCGCACCACTTCAGGTACGGCACTTCACACTCGCGTCTCTGAGCTGATCCGACTGCGGGGCACTGGCTGCCTCCTGGCCGGTGCTCGTTCGCCTCATGCGTTGTCGTTGGCCTGGGCGCCGTTGACCGTGGACGCGGATGGAGCAGCAGCTCCCGGACCGGCCGCCGGGGCGAGGTGGCCGCTGTCGGCCCCACCACGGACGCGGACTTCGCATCCCAACGGGGGAAGCCCCCAGGGGTCCAGCCCGCCGCCGGCCCAGTCCGCAACGAACTGAACGGCGCCGCCCGTGTAATGCCACCAACCACCGTTTCGGGAAGCTACCGTGACGGGCCAGTCGTCCGGAACGGCACCGGTCGTCGTCCACAAGATGACGTCGCCCGACAGCGATTCGGCCCACGGGAGCAGACCGCCCGGAGCAGGGTGAGGGCGCAAGCCGATGGACATGTCGGCCTCCCGACCACACCACCCTCCAACCAGGCGCTTCTCGGGCGAACTTCAGTGGTCGTGGGCGGTCGGTGCGCGCATGATCGGTCGGCCGCGAAGGAACCTGCTTCATTCCTCAGGGGAGGCGCTCTACCGGCGGACCGCCGAGATCAGTCCGCCGGGCCGCTCCTCGCGCTGCGGCGGGGTGCTGATCGGGCGGCCGTAGGCGGCAGCGCGCTCGCGCAGGGTGTGGCTGTCGGCCTCCCAGCCGTGCCCGGCCAGCCAGTCCACCGGGTCGTCGGGCATCTCCGAGACCCACATGGACGCCGCCGATCCCGGCGCGGCGCCCGCGCCGAAGCGTTCGATCACGCCGCGCGAGCCCAAGGTCAGCCCCATCCGACTGCCTGCCGCCGACTGCGTGCTGATCCGGGCCAGCAGCAGTTCCACCGCATCCTCGGCCAGATGGATCAGCAGTCCTTCGGCGATCCACGCGGTCGGCACGGCCGGGTCGTGCCCCGCGGCGGCCAGCGCGCCTGGCCAGTCCTCACGCAGATCCACCGCGACGGTGATCCGCTCGCAGCGTGCGACGGCCTGTTCCTGGCGCAGTACCGAAGCCTTGAAGTCCAGTGGCGCGGCGGTGTCGACCTCGAACAGTCGGGTGCCCTCGGGCCAGTCCATCCGGAAGGCCCGGCTGTCCATGCCGGCTCCGAGCACCACGACCTGCCGGACCCCGGACACGGAGGCCTGCTGCAGCACGTCGTCGAGGAACTTCGTCCTGATGACGATGGAGAACGACACGGCCAGTCGGCGGCGTCGCGCGGCCTCGTCATCGGGCAGCGGCGGCGAGGAGGGCCACAGGCCGCCGGCGGTGGCGAAGGCCCGTGCCAGTGGGTCGCGGAACAGCGCGTTCTCCCGCTCGGTCTCCAGCGCCCGCACCCTGGCCACCCCCACCGCCGTGGCCCACACTCCCGACGGCCGCACCCGCTCCTGCTCATCAGTCACCACGCCAGCCTAGAAGATCGATTCCAAGGGGCCTGACGAGGGGAACCGAGGCGAAGATCAACAGTCACCCTGTCTACGCGACCGCACGACGTGGACCGGAGGCCGAGTAGTGACGTCGTCGCAGCGTGAAACCGGAAGTCGCACGCTCACGGGTACAGCTGATGTGCGTGACTTCGGGCGTCGCGCACCTCTCTCGGCGGTTGGTGACATCGCATCAGGCCACCGAGCGGGCACCTACCGGTAGCAAGGGTTGCCGCACATCAGGGTGATCGTGCTGCTGCCGCCGATCGCGTCGACGGTGGCGTGGCGGGTCGTGGTTGTGGGGGTCTCGCCGGTCTCCCAGGGCATGGGGGCGGCCATGGCCTGGGGGGCGAGGGTGGTGAAGGCTGCGGCGACCACGAACACGACGGCAACGGCTCGCTTGCGCAGACGCATCTGAACTCCCGATCGGCCAGGGGGGGGCGGCGGCCGGCGCACTGCTCGGAGCGGCCGCCACGGCTCACTGACAGTCTCACCGCATGAACGCGAGAGCGTTCTCGATTCCCTGCTCCAGGACCTCGTCGGCGAACTTCCGGTCGGAGAGGGCGCGTGACAGTTGCAACGTCCCCACCAGCATGGTGAAGAGTCCGATGGCCGTGCCGCGAGCGGACTTCGGGTCCTCGGGTGTCAGACGGGCGGCGATCTCTTCCACGATGTCCCGCGCGCCCTCGGTGTAGGCCTGCTTGGTCCCGTCCTCGCACCGGCTGATCTCGTCGAGCAGGGCGGCGGAAGGGCATCCGAGGCCGGGGTGGTCCCGATGCTCAGGAGACAGGTACTCGCGGACAAAGTCCTCGAGTCCCTGGCGCCCGGGCCGCAGGGTGCCGTACCTCTCGACCTGCGTGCGCAGTTCGGCGGCCACGACATGGGCGACGAGGTCGTCCTTGGAGGCGAAGTGGGCGTAGAAGGCTCCGTTGGTGAGCCCCGCGTCCGACATCAGCGTGGAGACGCCCGACCCGTCGATCCCGTCCTGCTTGAAACGGTGACCGGCCTTCTCGATGATGCGTTGCCGCGTCACCTGCTTGTGCTCCTTGGCGTAGCGCACCACGGGCTTCCTCCGTTCGCTCCGTAAGGCCGTTGCCTCGCGCCCAAGAATAGGCCATGACCTGACGCACGTAATATTACGAACGCCGGATGATCTTCGAGCGTTGTGGCGCCCGGGGCCGGTGGTTCCCTCGGGCGCCGGGCTGTCCTTCGTCAGGCGGCCTGGGTGGGGTAGTCGGTGTAGCCGGCCGCGCCGCCGCCGTAGAAGGTGGCGGGGTCGGGAGTGTTCAGGGGCGCGCCGGAGCGTACGCGCTCGACCAGGTCGGGGTTGGCGAGAGCCATGGTGCCGACGGTGACGACGTCGGCCAGACCGTCCTCGATGTCCTTGGCGCGGGTGGCGATGTCGGCGCCGGCCCGGTTGAGGATCAGTGTGGTGGGCCACAACTTGCGGAGGGTGAAGAGGAGTTCCTCGTCGTTGCCGTGGCCGATGTGCAGGTAGGCGAGGTCGAGGGGGGCGAGGGCGCGCAGAAGGTGCGGGTAGAGCTCCTGGGGGTCGCTCTCGACGAGGTCGTTGATCTGGAAGGGGTTGCCGGGAGAGACGCGGATGCCCGTGCGGCCGGCGCCGATCTCGTCGGCCACGGCCGTGGCGACCTCGACCGCGAAACGGATGCGGTTGTCGAGGGAGCCCCCGTACCGGTCGGACCGCTGGTTGGTGCTGGGGAAGAGGAACTGGTTGACCAGGTAGCCGTTGGCCCCGTGGATCTCCACGCCGTCGGCGCCGGCCGCGATGGCGGCCGCTGCGGCGCGGCGGAAGTCGTCGACCGTAGCGGCGACCTCCTCGGTGGTCAGCTCGCGTGGCACCGGCATCTCCTGGAGCCCGGACGGGGTGAACGTCAGCCCCGTCGGCTTGATCGCGGAGGGAGCGACCGGCTGGCGCCCGTGGGGCGTGCTGTCCGGGTGGGCGATGCGTCCGGCGTGCATCAGCTGGATGACGATGCGCCCGTCGGCGCCGTGTACGGCGTCGGTGACCTTGCGCCAGCCCGCGATGTGCTCCTCGGTGTAGATGCCAGGGGTCACGGGGTAACCCTGGCCGTCGGCGGAGGGCTGGGTGCCCTCGGTGATGATGAGCGCGTGCGAGGCGCGCTGGGCGTAGTACTCGGCGTTCAGCTCGGTCGGGACGCCTTCCGGGGTGGCCCGGCTGCGGGTCAGGGGGGCCATGGCCAGCCGGTGGGCCAGGGGGATCTCCCCGACGACGGTCGGGTTCCACAGGGCGTTGAGCATGGGGGATTCCTCAGGTGATGGGTGGTGTATCGCAAGGGGGCGGGGACGGACGCGGGCCGGGCGTGGCCGTCCGGGAGGTACCTGGCTCTCGTGCTTCCGAGCCTGATGACGCACCCGCTGGGAACCGTGTCGGTCGAGCTGACGGCGCCCGGATCATTCATATTATGAATATAATACTATGTCGCTTGGGCGCGAGGAACCACGAGGAAGCGCGAAGAACCACGAGGAAGCGCGAAGAAGCCACGAGGAGCAAGAGGGCGAGTAGGCGCAGGGGCGCCGGCAACTGCCACCGAGCGGACGCAGGGCATCGGTGGGCGGGCCGTGCCCCCGTGCAGGGGCCACGGCCCACCCGGTGGTTCGGGCTACGTCGGGCAACCGTTCACGGAGTGTGACCGGCACGACGGAGGACGGGGCGCAGAGCGTCGATGACGCCGGCGTCGTCCACCGTGGAGGGGATGGGCTCGTCCCGGCCGTCCGCGATGCCACGCATCGTCTTGCGCAGGATCTTTCCCGAGCGGGTCTTGGGCAGGGCGGCCACGACCGCGACGTCCTTGAGGGAGGCGACGGCGCCGATGCGGTCGCGTACGAGCCGGACGAGTTCGGCCTCGACCTCGCCAGGTTCGCGGTCGGTGCCGGCCTTCAGGACGACGAGGCCGCGCGGCACCTGTCCCTTCAGTGCGTCGGCGACGCCGATGACGGCGCATTCGGCGACGTCGGGGTGGGAGGCCAGGGCCTCTTCCATGCTGCCGGTGGACAGCCGGTGCCCGGCGACGTTGATGACGTCGTCGGTGCGGCCCATGACGAAGACGTAGCCGTCGTCGTCGATGTGGCCGCTGTCGCCGGTGAGGTAGTAGCCGTCGTGGGCGGAGAGGTAGGAGGCGATGTAGCGGTCGTCGTCGTTCCAGAGGGTGGGGAGCGCGCCGGGCGGCAGGGGGAGCTTCACGACGATCGCGCCGTCGACGCCCGGGGGCACCGGCTCGCCCGAAGGGTCGAGGACGCGGACGTCCCAGCCCGGCAGCGGACGGGTGGGGGAGCCGGGCTTGAGAGGGGCGACCTCGATGCCGACGGGGTTGGCGACGATGGGCCAGCCGGTCTCCGTCTGCCACCAGTGGTCGATCACCGGAACGCCCAGCAGGGCGCTCGCCCAGTGATAGGTCTCCGGGTCGAGGCGCTCGCCGGCGAGGAAGAGGTAGCGCAGGTGGGAGAGGTCGTGGTCCTCGGTGAGGGCTCCCGTCGGGTCCTCCTTGCGGATGGCCCGGAAGGCGGTGGGCGCGGTGAACATGGTCTTGACGCGGTACTCGTCGGCGATACGCCAGAACTGGCCCGCGTCCGGGGTGCCGACCGGCTTGCCTTCGTACAGGATCGTCGTGGCACCGGCCAGCAGGGGCGCGTAGACGATGTACGAGTGCCCGACGACCCAGCCGACATCGGAGCCGGTGAACATCGTCTCGCCCGGGCCCACGTCGTAGACGGCTTCCATCGACCAGCACAGGGCGACCGCGTAGCCGCCGCAGTCACGCACGACTCCCTTGGGCCTTCCGGTCGTTCCGGAGGTGTAGAGGATGTAGAGGGGGTCGGTGGCGGGCACGGGAGTGCAGTCGGCCGGAGGTGCGGCGGCCACCAGGTCGGCCCAGTCGAGATCGTCTGGCCCCAACTCCGCCGGTTCCTGGGGGCGTTGCAGGATCACCCTCTTCTCCGGCTTGTGGGCGGCGAGTTCGATCGCCCGGTCGAGCAGGGGCTGGTACGCGATGACGCGCTTGCCCTCGATGCCGCAGGACGCGGAGACGACCACCTTGGGGGCCGCGTCATCGATACGGAGGGCGAGTTCGCGTGCGGCGAAGCCGCCGAAGACGACCGAGTGGACCGCGCCGATGCGTGCGCAGGCCAACATCGCGATCGCGGCCTCGGGGACCATCGGCATGTAGATGACGACTCGGTCGCCGTGCCCCACGCCGAGCTGGGCGAGTGCCCCGGCGAAGGCCGCCACCTCGTCCCTCAGCTGCGCGTAGGTGTAGGTGCGCCGGGTGTCGGTCACGGGGGAGTCGTAGATGAGCGCGGGCTGTTCGCCGCGGCCGGCTTCGACGTGCCGGTCGACCGCGTTGAAACAGACGTTGAGCCGTCCCTCGGGAAACCAGCGGTAGAAGGGTGCGCCCGAGGAGTCCAGGGCGCGATGCGGAGAGACCTCCCAGTCGATGGCCTCCGCCGCCTTCAGCCAGAACCTCTCCGGGTCTTCGGCACTGGAGCGGAAGACGTCCTCGTACGTTCCCATCGCGCACTCCTTCGTGGCATCGAGGGGCGGGGTGTTCGGCGTGCGGAACCGTCTCGGCTACAAGTACCACCGTATGCCGGGCGGCAGTCGGTCAGTCCCTGTGCGGTGGGCCTGTCACCCGGCCGACGCCCGACGTCTTCCCTGAGCTCGATAGCGCCTCGCGCGCCGACCTCGACCGCGCCGACTTCGAGGGCGGACCGTTCTCGCGTGCTCAGCTTCCTCGGGCGCGTTCCCGGCCGTTCTCGGCCACCGCGTAGCCGGCCACGGACGGCCAGCGGACCGTCAGTACTACCGACTCCTCCTCGGCGAACCACGAGTGGTCGACTCCGCGCCCCCACACGACGTAATCACCCTGCTCCTGCAGAAGTACGCTGCGGCCGGGCAGTTCGACGCGGAAGCGGCCGCTGACAAGGACCAGGAGCGCTGTGCGTTCCTCGCCCCGCACCCACTCCGAACGCTCGTCACCGCGGGGGTGGACGCCCCATTTGATCTCCACGGCGTCGCTGTGACGCGGATCGCCGACATCCTTGAAATGGCCGAGAAGCCAGCCCTTGTCCAGTGGCGCATCCTTGCCTGCGTTGCCCACATACACGCTGTCGTTCACGCTGCCGGATGCTAGCAACCGGTCTCGTCGGCGCTATCGGCACGTTCGCCACACCTCTTGGATCGGCGGCGGTGACTCGGTGGCGGTGACTGCGCGGCGGTGACGCGGCAGTCGTGGTTCGGGCAGTGAGACAGCCGGGGGCGCGTCGGCCGGGCGCCGCTCCGACAGCGCGCCTCGACGGCGGAGATCTTGCGCGAACTCTTGACGTGTCCCGCCCCAGTGCGTAGATATGTCTGCGCAGTCATGGCAGCGCAGTCAGACGAGAACAGGCCAAGCCGCCGGCTGCCCGAGACCGGGAGACACCCATGGCACGACTGGCAGGCCGCAGCACCGGCACCGCGCCACGCAGCCTTGACGTGGCGCAGCTGGCGGGCGTCTCGCAGAAGACGGTGTCCCGGGTCATGAACGGTGAGCAGTACGTCTCCGACGGCGTGCGCCGACGTGTCCTGGAAGCCGCCGAAGAACTCGGATACCGGCTGAATCACGCCGCCCGTGCGCTGGCCTCCGGGCGGACCCGGTCCATCGGGGTGGTGACGCTCGGAACGGCGCTGTACGGTCCCGCGTCACTGCTCATGGGCGTCGAGCGCACCGTCCGGGACACCGGTTACGCGCTCCGCGTGGTCAACACGATGGAGGGCGATGCCTCGGGTGTCGCAGGCGCCGTCGACTCGCTCCTCGATCAGGGCGTGGACGGCATCGTCATCTCCGAGCCGATCGACGAGGACAACGGTGCGGACCTGTCCGTCCGCGTCGACGTGCCGGTCCTGGTCCTCGGCGCACCGCCGCCGTTCGCCGCCTCCCGGGTGGTGACCGCGGGCCTCGTCTCCCACGAGCAGGCGCGGGCCGCCACGGAGTACCTGCTCGAACTGGGACACCCGACCGTCCACCACCTCGCCGGTCCCCGACGCTGGTTCGCCGCCAGGGACCGCCTCGAAGGATGGCGGGCGACGCTGGCCGCGCACGGCAGACGCGAACCGCCTGTCATCGCGGGCGACTGGTCGGCCGCCTCCGGATACGCGGCCGGTCGCCGGCTGGCCGACGACGACAGCGTGACGGCCGTCTTCGTCGCCAACGACGACATGGCCATCGGTCTGATCCGCGCGCTGCTCGAAGCCGGCCGGCGCATACCGGAGGACATCAGTGTCGTCGGACTCGACGATGTTCCGGTCGCCGCCTACGTGTCTCCTCCTCTGACGACGGTGCGACAGCCGTTCGAGGCGACGGCGCAGGACGGCCTCAAACGGCTCGTGCACGCCATCGAGAATCCGGACGCGGCCCCGATCCCGGAGCAGGACCCGCCGGTCGACCTCGTCGTCCGGGCGTCGACCGCACCCCCGCCGAACCGGACGACCCCGGAATCCCGGCGCACCACGGCCTGAGTCCCCGTCAACCCCGTCACCTGGCACGAGGGGAGTTCCGTCACCCGTAGTCCGTCCACCCGTACTCCGTCCACCAGCAGTCCCTCCACCACGCCACCTGTTTCGACACCCGCTTCGACACCCGCCTGTCAGTGCGCGAGCCGACTGTCCTTACCTGGTCGTCGCACCACGCACTCCCTCCCCAGCGCCGCGGCCCGGGCGCCCCTCATGAGCCGATCACCGCCCAGGCCTCCGCCCCCGTCTCACGCCCTCACAACCACCGGGCCCCTCCGGCCGGGGAGCGTGACGTACTCGGCCCCGGTTCCGTGAGCAACGCACTCGCCCCGCCGGGCCCCGCCCCTCACGCCCGACCCCACCTCATGGCATCCCTTCAGCACGCCGCCGCCCAGCGCGCGGATCCCCTAGGCACCCCTGCGGAGTCCACCATGTCCAGATTTTTCACAGCCCCCTCCTCGGCCCACCTCAACCGTCGTGGCTTCCTCGCCGCGACCGGGGCCCTGACGCTGGCGACCGCGCTGTCCGCCTGCGGCGGCGGAGACGACACGAGCGGCGGCACCTCCGCCGAGCCGGTCGGCCAGGCCGACATCGACAAGGCGATGAAGACGCCGACCGAGCTGACGTTCTGGACCTGGGTCCCGAACATCGACAAGGAGGTCGCGCTCTTCGAGGCGAAGTACCCGGCCGTCAAGATCAAGGTGGTCAACGCCGGCCAGGGAACCCCCCAGTACACGAAGCTCCGTACGGCTCTGAAGGCAGGCAGCGGCGCACCGGACATGGTGCAGATCGAGTACCAGGCCATCCCCACCTTCACGATCACCAACAGCCTGCTGGACCTGCGACCGTACGGGGCGTCCGCGCTGAAGGACCGGTTCGTCGACTGGACCTGGAGCCAGGTCAGCGGCAGCAAGGGCGAGGTCTGGGCGATCCCCCAGGACACCGGCCCGATGGGCATGCTGTACCGGCAGGACATCTTCGACCGGCACGGCATCGAAGTGCCGGGTACCTGGGACGAGTTCGCCGCGGCGGCCCGCAAGCTGCACAAGGCCGACCCGGACGTCTACCTGACCAACCTCGCCGCGAACCAGGCGGCGGCCTGGCACGGACTGCTCTGGCAGGCGAACGCGAAGCCGTACGTGATGTCCGGCAGGAGCGACATCACCGTCAGCGTCGACGACGACGTCTCCAAGATGCTCGGCGCGTACTGGGGGACCCTCGCGAAGGAGGGCGTCATCGGGGTCGAGCCGGACTTCACCGACTCCTGGTACGCCGGGCTCAACAAGGGCAAGTACGCCACCTGGCTCACCGCCGCCTGGGGGCCGGTCTTCCTCTCCGGGTCGGCCAAGTCCACCGCCGGCAAGTGGCGGGCGGCCCCGCTGCCGCAGTGGGACGCCGCCAAGCCCAGCTCGGGCAACTGGGGCGGTTCGACGACCGCGGTCATCCGGGCGACCAAGAACCCGATCGCGGCGGCGGTGTTCGCGCAGTTCCTCAACACCGACGTGGCCAGCACCAAGATGTTCGCCACCGAACAGTTCTTCTTCCCCGCGACCAAGGCGCTGCTCGCGGACGGGTCCTTCGTCGGCCAGGAGTCCCCGTTCTACGGCGGCCAGAAGGTCAACCAGGTCTTCGCCGACATCGGCACCACGGTCAACACGACGTTCCAGTGGCCGCCGTTCCTCGACCAGGCGGCGACGGACTGGACGGAGACCGTCGGCAAGTCCCTCGCCGACAAGACCGACACCGTGCGCGCGCTCGGCACCTGGCAGTCGCGGCTCACCACGTACGCCAAGACCCAGGGCTTCACGGTCCACACGTCCTGACGGCACGTCGGGCCCGCGCGTCGGGCCCGCACGGGGCCCACCCGCACACGCCGTCCCCTCCCTCGGAAAGGTTCGATGATGACTGCCACGCCCGCGGCCTCCCCCAAGGGTCGGCGCCGAGACGGGCCCACCCGCCCCCGGGGCGGCGGCATGCTCCGCCGCCGGTCGGCAGGGCCACTGTTCGTCGCTCCCTTCATGGCCCTGTTCCTCCTGCTCTTCCTCGCGCCGCTCGGCTACGCCGCCTACCTGAGCCTCTTCCAGGAACGCCTGGTCGGCGGAACGGCGTTCGTCGGACTCGACAACTACGTCCGGGCCCTGGAGGACCCCCAGCTCATCCACGGGGTCGGGCGCGTCGCGTTGTTCTTCGTGATCCAGGTCCCCGTGATGTTGGCGTTGGCGTTGGCGTTCGCGCTGGCCCTCGACAGCGGTCTGTTGCGGCTGTCCCGGGTGATCCGGCTGGGCATCTTCGTCCCGTACGCCGTCCCGAGCGTGGTCGCCGCACTCATGTGGGGCTATCTCTACGGGCCGGACTTCGGGCCCTTCGCCCAGCTCAGCCGCGAACTCGGCCTGCCCGCTCCGGACTTCCTCAGCGACGGCTGGATGCTCGGCAGCCTGGCGAACATCGTGACCTGGGAGTTCGTCGGCTACAACATGATCATCCTGTACGCAGCCCTGCGCACTGTTCCCACCGAGCTGTACGAGGCGGCGGCCGTGGACGGGGCCGGCGCCTGGCGGATCGCCCGGTCCATCAAACTGCCCGCCCTCAGGTCGGCGTTGATGCTCACCCTGCTGTTCTCGGTGATCGGCAGCTTCCAGCTGTTCAACGAGCCGAACCTGCTGATGAAGGTCGCCCCGGACGTGATCAGCAGCTCCTACACCGCCAATCTCTACGCCTACACGCTCGCCTTCACCGGCCAGCAGGTCAACTACGCGGCCACGGTGTCCTTCCTGCTCGGCCTCGTCATCGTGATCGTCTCGTACGCCGTCCTGCTCACCGCGAACCGCAGGAGGACCTCGTGACGACCACCGCTCCGACGGCGGCCGCCGCATCGTCGGCGGACCCGGCTGCCGCGACACCCGCGAAGCGGCGCCGCTCCCCGTCGGCCCGCCGCAGCACCCCGCTGACCATCGCGATGCTGGCCGCCCTCGCCTACTTCCTCCTGCCGCTGCTGTGGCTGCTGATCGCCTCGACCAAGAGCACCCAGGACCTGTTCAACAGCTTCGGCCTGTGGTTCTCGCACGCCCCGCAGCTGCTGACGAACGTGCGGGAGACCTTCGCCCAGGACAACGGGGTCTTCGCGCGCTGGCTGCTCAACACGGCCGTGTACGCGGGTGTCAGCGCCTTCGGAGCCGCCCTGCTCGCGGCGGCGGGCGGGTACGGGTTCGCCAAGTTCCGCTTCCGCGGCGACCGAGCCGCCTTCAACCTCGTCGTGGGCGCCGTCATGGTCCCGGCCACCGCGCTGGCGATCCCCACCTACCTGCTCTTCGCGAAGGCGGGCCTGGTCAACACCCCCTGGGCGGTCATCCTGCCCTCCCTCGTCAACCCGTTCGGTCTCTATCTGATGCGGGTCTACGCCGAGGACGCCGTGCCCGACAGCATCCTGGAGGCCGCCCGCATCGACGGGGCCGGCGAGCCGCGGATCTTCTTCCGGATCGTTCTCCGGCTGCTCGGCCCGGGCCTGGTGACGGTCCTGCTGTTCACGCTGGTGGCGACCTGGAACAACTACTTCCTACCGCTGATCATGCTCAACGACCCGGACCTGTACCCGATCACGGTCGGGCTCTCCTCCTGGGCCGCCCAGGCGCAGAACGGCGGAGCGGGCTCCAGCAGCGACATGCTCGCGCTGGTCGTGACCGGCTCCCTGATCTCGATCATCCCGCTCGTCGTGGCGTTCCTGATGCTCCAGCGGTACTGGCAGAGCGGCCTGGCCGCCGGCGGCGTCAAGCAGTAGCCGCCCGCCCCGTCCTCGTTCCACTCCCGTTTCCTCGGAGGTTCCCCTTCATGGCGGCTCTGCCTGCCCGCGTCCTCTTCGGCGCCGCTTACTACCACGAGTACACGCCCGCCTACGACCCCCATGTGCAGCCCGACGAACGGCTCAAGAGCGACCTGGACCTGATGGCCGAGGCGCACTTCACCGTCATCCGGGTGGGCGAGTCGGTCTGGTCGACCTGGGAACCGGAGAACGGCCGGTTCGACCTCGACTGGCTGCAGCCCGTCCTCGACGGCGCCCACGAGCGTGGCATCTCCGTCATCATCGGCACCCCGACGTACGCCGCACCGCCGTGGCTCGCCCGCCAGTACCCGGAGATCACCGGCGAGCGGCGCACCGGTGAGCGCATCGGCTGGGGCGCCCGGCAGGAGGCCGACTTCACCCACCCCGCCTTCCGGTTCCACGCCGAGCGGGTGATCCGCAAAGTGGTTGCCCGGTACGCCGACCACCCGGCGGTGATCGGCTGGCAGGTGGACAACGAGCCGGGCCTGCACCTCTTCCACAACCGCGGTGTCTTCCAGCGCTTCGTGGACCACCTGCGGGAGAAGTACGGGGACGTCGAGACCCTGAACCGCGAATGGGGCCTGGTCTACTGGTCGCACCGGCTGTCGACCTGGGCCGACCTGTGGACGCCGGACGGCAACGAACAGCCCCAGTACGACGTCGCCTGGCGGGAGTTCCAGGCCCGGCAGGTCACCGAGTTCATCGGTTGGCAGGCCGACATCGTCCGCGAGTACGCCCACCCCGAGCACTTCGTCACCACCTGCATCTCCTACACCCGCCAAGGGGTGGAGGACGACGAGCTGACGGACCGCCTCGACATCGCCTCCGGCAACCCGTACTACGACATGCAGGACGGCCTGCTCCTGCCCGACCCCACGCCCGACGACCACGAGCAGAAGTGGAAGAGCACCGGCGTCTGGTCGATGTACCAGACCGCCGACTGGATGTTCTCCTCCCGCCAGGAGCCGTTCCTGGTCACCGAGACCAACGCCCAGAGCATCGGTTTTCCGTGGGACAACCGGCCCGGCTACGACGGCCAGTGGCGCCAGGCCGCCTGGGCCCTCGTCGGCCGCGGCGCCCGCATGATCGAGTACTGGCAGTGGCAGACCCTGCGCTTCGGCGCGGAGACCTACTGGGGCGGCGTCCTCCCGCACAGCGGGCGGCCCGGCCGTACGTATGCCGAAATCGCCCGTCTCGGCGCGGAGTTCGAGACGGCGGGCCCGCTCGTCGCCGGCCTTGAGCCGGACGCCGACATCACGATGGTCTACTCGGTGCCGAGCAAGTGGCTGATGCAGAAGTACCCGCCGCTCGCGACCGCCGAGGGTGAACCGGACGCCACCGCCTACCACCGGTTCTTCGACCCCTTCTACCGCGGCGCGTTCGACGCCGGCCGTCAGGTGCGCATCGTCCACGCCCGCCAACTGCACGACCCACGCGGCGAGCAGAGGGGAATGACGCCCGAGGAGGCGGTACAGCGCCACCCCGTCCTCGTCGCCCCCGCCCTGTACGTCGTCGACGACGGCACGCTCGACTGGCTGGAGGCCTACGCCCGGGCAGGCGGCCACCTGGTCCTCGGCCCGCGTACCGCGTACGCCGACCACGAGGCCCGGGCCCGCCACGAGCCGACACCCGGACGTCTCGTCCCTGCCGCCGGCGTCCGGTACGAGGAGTTCAGCAACCTCACGCGTGACATCGCGGTCCGCGCCGTGCCCGGTGGGCCGCTCGACGTCCCCGAGAACGCCACGGCGACGCGGTGGATCGAGGGCCTCACGGTCGTCGACGCCGACGTCCTCGCCCAGTACGAGCACCCGCACCACGGCCGCTGGCCCGCCGTCACCACACGGCGCCACGGCGGGGGACGCGTCACCTGCGTCGGCACCGTGCCGGGCCGCGACCTCGCCCGGACGCTGGCCGAGTGGCTGGCCCCGGCCGCCGGCAGCGGGTGGCGCGACCTGCCCGCCCGCGTCACCGCGACCACGGGCACGTCGACCGACGGGCGCCGTGTGCACATCGTCCACAACTGGAGCTGGGAGCCCGTGAGCGTCCCCGCCCCGGCGGACCTCTCCGATGCCCTGACGGGCACTCCGGTCCTCTCGGGCTCGGCGCTGGACCTCGGCCCCTGGGACGTACGCGTGCTCGTCTCCACCGACGCCGACAACGCGCCGGCCCCCGCAGCAGCCCACCGTTCCTGATCCATCCCCTGAGGAGGGCCAGTGCCACGAAGAAGGCTTGGACGAGCTTTCGGTGTCTTCACCGCCACATCCGCGATCCTCGCGATACCCATGGTCACCGCGCAGGCGTACGACCCGACGGGCGGGATCATGTACCAGCTCGGCAGCGAGCCGTGTCTGAAGGGCCGGGCCAACTGCGCGGTCTACCCGAAGTCCGCCGAGCTGCCGAGCGGACGTCTTCTCGCGTCGTTCGAGAAGTCCACGGTCGTCACGGCGACGGGGAGCGCCGACAGGCAGACCCTTCCGGTCTACAAGAGCGACGACCGCGGAACGACGTGGCAGCCCCTGTCGGAGGTCAAGGCTCCGGCGTATCTCTCCAGCGACCCCCGGTACGCGAAGTACACCAGCAACTGGACCAACCCCTACCTGTACGTCCTTCCGCAGGACGTCGGGAACCTGAAGCAGGGCACGCTGCTGCTCGCGAGCGTCGTGTCGGGCGACGACCACTACTACAAGGAGCACAAGGCGGCCGACCCGAGCTGGACGCCGACCAACGACGGCGACCGCGAGAATCTGGCGATCGCCCTGTACTCCAGCACCGACGAAGGCGCGACGTGGAAGGTCGAGAACGTCGTCGCGACCGGTGGCTGGCAGGGCGGCAGCGCCGGCGCGGTCGGCCAGAACATCGCCGACGCGAACACCGACCACCAGGTGGACCCCATCTGGGAGCCTTACCTGATGGTCTACAAGGGTCGGCTCGTCTGCTACTACTCCGACGAGAACGACTACACCGGCTTCAACGCGACCACGGGTGTCCCGACCCTCGACACCGCCAACGACACCGCCACGGACTCGCAGGGCCAGATCCTCGCGCACAAGACCTGGGACGGTCGCAGCCCGGCGTGGAGCGCGCCCGTGGTCGACGTCGCGGGACTGACCCAGAACATGGGCGGCGGCAAGACGGAGATCGGCGGCGGGCGGCCGGGGATGGCGAACGTCGTCCGCACGACCGACGGCAAATGGCTGCTGACCTTCGAGTACTGGGGCGGAGGAGCCAACACCAGGTACGTGCTCGCCGACGACCCGCTGAAGTTCTACACCGGATCCGCCACCGGCACGGGCGTCAACGCGCTGCCGCTCGACGCAGGCTCCCACACCCTGGCGGCCGGCGGCAGCCCGGTCCTCATCCGGCTTCCCGGCGGGCGCCTGGTCTACAACGCGGCCGGCAGCGGCAACGTCTGGGTCAACGACAGCGGACGCAGCGACAGCACGTGGAAGGAGTACCGGACGACCTCACCGGCCGGCTACAGCCGCAACCTCCAGTACGTCGACGGCACCGGCCGCATCGCGATCCTCAACAACCAGGGCACCTCCACGATCGCCTACGCCGAAGTCGACCTCGGTCACTCGGACGGCCCCTACCACCAACTGGTGAACCGAAGGACCGACCAGGTGATCGGCACCGGGAACAAGTCCAACGACGCGGACATCGGCAACGCGGACGTGCCCGACGTCCGGCTCGAGGTCCCGGGCTCGGCGGGCAACGCGGACACTCAGTACTGGCATCTGACGACCGAGCCGAACGGGGGCGTGAGCCTGCTGAACAAGTCGGGCGGCCGCGCGGCGGCCATCTGGACCGGCAACGCCACGGCCGGCCAGAAGATCGGCCAGTGGGTCGACAACAGCGACACGGGCAGCTGGAACCTCGTCAAGACAGCCGACGGGTTCTACAAGCTCCAGTCCGTCAAGAACACCGGTCTGTATCTGACCGGTGCGACCGCCGGAGCGCAGCTGACCCTGCAGACCGCGGTCACGGACGGTTCACAGGACTGGGAACTCGTCCGGTAGACACCTGGAATCCGGGGTCCGGCACGCGTTGCCGGACCCCGCGCCTTTCTTGGTACGACCGGACATCGGCCGACACATCGGCCGACACATCGGCCGACACCTCGAACGCCAGGTCCGCACGGTCCGCCCGCCCGATCTCCTCATCAACCAGGATGGCTGGTTGTGAACACCGAGCGAGATGACCGTGCACACCTCGAATCCTGTGTCGTCGGAGTCGACTTCGGCACCTTGTCCGGGCGGGCCGTGGTGGTCCGCGTCCGGGACGGAGCGGAGCTGGGGACCGCGGAGCATCCCTACGCCCACGCGGTCCTGGACCGGCAGCTCCCCGACGGCACGACGCTGCCGCCGGACTGGGCCCTGCAGGTTCCGTCGGACTACATCGACGTCCTGCGCCACGCCGTACCGCAGGCGCTGTCCCGTGCCGGAGTGCGACCGGAGCAGGTGACCGCTGTCGGCACGGACTTCACCGCCTGCACGTTCCTGCCGGTCCTCGCCGACGCCACACCCCTGTGCGAACTCCCCGACCTCGTCAGCCGCCCGCACGCCTACCCGAAGCTGTGGCGCCACCACGCCGCACAGAGCCACGCCGACCGCATCAACACACTCGCCGCCGAGCGGAAGGAGAAGTGGCCGGCCCGGTACGGCGGCAAGATCTCCTCGGAGTGGGAGTTCGCCAAGGCGCTCCAGGTGCTGGAGGAGGATCCGGAGGTCTACCGCCGGACCGAGCGGTGGGTGGAGGCCGCGGACTGGATCGTCTGGAGGCTGTGCGGCACCTACGTCCGCAACGCCTGCAGCGCCGGCTACAAGGGCCAGTTCCAGGACGGCGCCTACCCTTCCCGCGACTACCTCGCGGCGCTCAACCCGGACTTCGCCGGCTTCGTGACCGACAAGCTGGACCAGCCGATCGGCGAACTGGGCTCACCGGCCGGGACGTTGACGGCCGAGGCGGCGGCCTGGACGGGGCTGCCCGAGGGCATCACCGTGTGCGTGGGCCATGTCGACGCCCATGTGACGGCGCCCGCGGCGGGAGCCGTGGATCCGGGACAGATGGTCGTCATCATGGGCACCTCGACCTGCCACGTGATGAGCTCCGACCGGCAGGCCACGGTACCCGGCATGTGCGGGGTCGTGGACGGCGGCATCCTGCCGGGCCTGTGGGGATACGAGGCCGGACAGAGCGGCGTCGGCGACATCTTCGCCTGGTTCGTGCGCAGCGGCCTTCCCGCGTCGTACGCCGAAGAGGCCGCGGCCCTGGGCCGCGACCCGCACGAACACCTCACCGCCCTCGCCGCCGTTCAGCAGGTCGGCGAGCACGGCCTCGTCGCCCTGGACTGGCACAGCGGCAACCGCTCCGTCCTGGTCGATCACGACCTCAGCGGCGTGCTGGTCGGACTGACCCTCTCCACCCGGCCCGAGGACATCTACCGCGCGCTGCTGGAGGCCACGGCCTTCGGCACCCGTACCATCATCGAGGCCTTCGAGGCATCCGACGTGCCGGTGGCGGAACTCGTCATCGCCGGAGGCCTGACCAAGAACCCGCTGCTGATGCAGATCTACGCCGACGTCACCCGCCGCCCGCTCGGCGTCATCGGCGCCGCCCAGGGCCCCGCACTCGGCGCGGCGATGCATGCCGCGGTCGCCGCCGGAGCCCACCCCGACATCCGGGCCGCGGCCCACGCCATGGGCACGGTCCACCGCGAGGCCTACCTGCCGGACCCCGAACGCGCCGCGGCCTACGACCGCCTGTACGCCGAATACCGGCTCCTGCACGACTACTTCGGCCGGGGCGCCAACGAGGTCATGCACCGGCTGCGCCGCCTCCGCGCGGAAGCGTCCGCCGGAGCGCGGCACACGCGGCCGAGCACGGAAGGAACCCCGTCATGACGACACCGGCCCTCACCTGCGCGGGCCGGCTCCGACCCTTGCCGCCCGGGCCGGCCGACGCCCCTCAGTGGTGGGCGAACGTGCCACGGCCCGCAGGCGGAGGCGCGGTCGAGGCGCGGACGATGAGGTCGACCGGTGGTTCACTCGCCGCCAAGGGGTCGGCTCGCGGGTTCTCGATGGCGTGCACGAGACGTTTGATGCCGTCCTGGGCCACCGCGTCGAACGGCTGGCGCACCGTCGTCAGGGGAGGGGTTACATAGGCGGCGACCGGGATGTCGTCGAAACCCACGACGCTCACGTCGTCCGGAACGCGTCGGCCGGCCTCCGTCAGCGCGCGGATCAGGCCGATGGCCATGTCGTCGTTGGCTGCGAAGACCGCCGTCACGTCGGGGTCACGGGCCAGTTCACGGCCCGCGGCGTAGCCGGAGGCGGCCGACCAGTCGCCCTCGGCCGGTGGCGGCTCGCGCCGGTCCTGGGCCGCCAGCGCCGCCCGCCATCCGGCGAGCCGGTCCCGGGCGGCGTACCACCGCTGTGGACCGGCGAGATGATGGACGGTGAGATGTCCCAGGCCGAGCAGGTGCTCCGTGACCGTGCGCGCCAACCGGTCGGCGCCGACCCCGGCAGCCAGCACCTTGGGCGCGGCGAACGGCGGTGGCGCGCCGCAGACGAGGACCGGCACGTCGACCTGGACGGAGACCTCCGACCCGTCCGCGTCCCCGTTCCCGCTCTCGTCGATCGGCTCGGAGATGACGATGCCGTCCACGCCCTGGTCCAGGAGCGAGTCCACGGCTCCGGCGATGCCCGTCGGGTCGCCTTCCACGGTGTTGACCACACGGAGCGCGTATCCCGTGTCCCGGACGGCTCGCTCGACGCCCATCAGCAACGACGCGGGTCCGTACAGGGCGGTACCCAGCGTCACCACGCCGATGGAACGTGTCCGGCCCGAGGCCAGGGCGCGAGCCGCGTTGTTGCGCCGGTAGCCGAGTTCCGCGGCGGCTGCGAGCACGCGTCCGCGTACCTCCGCGGAGACGTAGGCCTCGTTGTTGAAGACCCTCGACACCGTCTTCTGCGAGACGCCTGCCAGCCGGGCCACGTCCATGCTGCGCGGCGCGGCGGAAGTCCCGCCTCGTCCTGTTTCCCGCGCCATGGCGCCTCCCGGTGGTCACGCATCCGGGGCCCATGATGTCAGAGACCCCCTGACCACCCGCGTCCTCACGCCTGCGCGGTCAGAGCGTCCCCGCACCCGGTCGTTCGCTGGACCTGCTGGGTCTCACGACCGGACGAACCTATGCTGGCTGTCATGAGGCGGACATCCTTTGCGCAGTGGCCCTGCTCGATCGCGCGGACCATGGACCTGCTCGGGGACTGGTGGACGCCGTTGGTGCTCCGTGAGGCGTTCTACGGGATCCGGCGGTTCGACGCGTTCCAGGAGTCGCTGGGGATCGCCCGCAACACGCTGACGGACCGGCTCCGCCGACTGGTGGAGGAAGGGCTGTTGGAGAAGCGGCCGTACCAGACGGAGCCGCTGCGGTACGACTACGTGCTGACCGAGAAGGGGCGCGACTTCTACGGTGTGCTGCTGGTGATGAACCGGTGGGGAGACCGCTGGCTGGCCGGTGAAGCGGGTCCGCCGGTGGCCATGCGGCACGAGGTGTGCGGGCAGGAGACCCATGCCGAGGTGGTGTGTGCCGCCTGCGGCGAGCCGATGACCGCCGACAACACCCGCCCCCTGATGGGCCCCGGTTATCCACCGCATCTGGCCGAGCGGCCGGATGTACGCGAGCGTTTCGCGGACTGACCCAGCGTCCCGGAGGGCGCGCGTCCGCCCTTGACAAGTGAGTCTATCTACGCAACTTTACTGGTCAGACCTGGTAAGAGGTTCTCGGACGGGCAGGGAGGCCGCAGGATCATGGAGTGGACTGGCGCGCGCTACGCGGACAGGCCGACGGTCGAGGTGCACACCTGGATCGCCGCTTCGCCGACACGGGTATGGACGCTGGTGTCCGACATCGAGCTGATGCCGCGTTTCAGCGCGGAGCTGCGGTCGGTGGAATGGCTGGACGGCCGCAGCGGTCCCGCGCCGGGGGCCCGGTTCATCGGCCGGAGCAAGCACGAGGCACTGGGGGAGTGGGCGACCACCTCCCACATCGTCGAGTACGAGCCGTCGAGAGTGCTCGCGTGGGCGGTCGAGGATCCAGAACACCCCACCGCCGTCTGGCGGTTCACCCTGGAGCCGCGGGACGGCGGCACTCTGCTGACGCAATGGATGCAGATGGGGCCGGGCCGCTCGGGCCTGTCCTTCGCCATCGATCGCATGCCGGAGAAGGAGCAGAAGATCGTCTTCGTGCGTATGCGGGAGTTCGAGGCCAACATGACCGTCACCCTGGAAGAGATCAAGAAGCTGGCCGAGAGCGCCCGGACCTCGGGCGAGGCGGGCCTCTGATGCGCACCTCCACCACGATCGAGGCCTCCGGTGCCGACTGGCGCGAGATCGTCGACTACGTCACCGAGGCCGAGAAGCTCGGTCTGGACATCTGTTGGGTGGCGGAGGCCTGGGGCTCGGAGGCGCCCTCCCCGTTGGGCTACCTCGCCGCGAAGACCGAGCGCATGCTGCTCGGATCGGGAATCATCCAGCTCGGCACCCGGACGCCGATGGCCATCGCCCGCGCCGCGATCACGCTGTCGCAGATCTCCCGAGGGCGCTTCCTCCTCGGACTGGGTCCCTCCGGACCGCAGGTGATCGAAGGGCTGCACGGCGTGCCCTTCGCCCGACCTCTGTCACGGATGCGCGAGACCGTCGAGATCGTGCGCCGAGCCGTGTCGGGCGAGAAGGTCTCCTACTCCGGCCGGGAGTTCCGGATCCCGCTGCCCGGCGACACGAAACCCATGCGGCTGTCGATGCGCGCCGAGTACGACATCCCCGTCTACCTTGCGACCCTCTCACCGAAGATGCTGCACCTGACCGGTGAGGTCGCCGACGGCTGGCTGGGCACCAGTTTCGTGCCCGAGGGCGCCAAAGAGGCGTACTTCGACCATCTGGACCAGGGTCTGGCCGCCGCCGGGCGCACCCGCTCCGACCTCGACATCTGCCAGGGCGCCGAGGTCGCCTTCGCCGAGGACGAGGACGCGTTGCGCGCGATGGTGTCCGGACGCAAGAAGGAACTGGCCTTCAGTCTCGGCGGCATGGGCTCCTCGACCACGAACTTCTACAACAACGCCTACAGCCGCCAGGGATGGGCCGAGGTGGCGGCCGAGGTCCGGACCCGCTGGCAGGCCGGCGACCGGGACGGCGCCGCCGGCCTGGTCACCGACGAGATGGTGCTGGCGACCACGCTCATCGGAACCGAGGACATGGTGCGCGAGCGGCTGCGCGTATGGCGCGCCGCCGGTGTCGACACCGTTCGCTTCTATCCGGCCGGCGAGACGCTCGACGCCCGACTCGCCACCCTGGGCCGGGCCATCGAGCTGGTCCGCGACCTGGAGCAGGAGGCGGCAGGCCGACGCGGGCCTGGGCGGTCGAGGGAGGGCGACTGAGGTGGGTGGGGGTGGCGTGCGGGTCACTGCTGAGTCGCCGACCCCCGTTGAGTCGCCGACCGCCGGCGCCTGCCCCTGATCCCCGGCCCACGGGGCGAGCGGATGCGGGCCGCCGACAGCTCCGTCTCCTGTCCTCTTGCATGTTCTATGCCATACCCCATAAGTTACCGACAGGTAGCTCGTTCGGCGGGCCATCTCGTCGCCGGGAGGGGTGAGGCAAGTGAGTCCGCGCAAGAGCGACAGCCGTGACCGGATGATCCTCAGTGCTGCTGCGCTGCTGCGTGAGTACGGGGCAAGCGCGACCAGCATCGACCGTGTGCTCGCCCACAGCGGAGCTCCCCGAGGCTCGGTGTATCACCACTTTCCCGGCGGGCGGACTCAGCTCATCGACGAGGCGGTGGCACTGGCGGGGGACTTCATCGCGGGAATGATCGACGCCGCCATGCAGGCGGATGATCCGGTGGAGGCCGTCGACGCGTTCTTCGCACTGTGGCGCGACCGGCTCGTGGAGAGCGGCTTTCGGGCCGGCTGCCCGATCGTGGCGGTGGCCGTCGAGACCAACGACGACGCACCCCAGCTCGTCGTCTCGGCAGCCGCCGTCTTCGGCCGCTGGCAGGAGGCTCTCGCGGCCCTGTTCGTCCGCCACGGCCTGCCCGAGGAACGCAGCCGTCGGCTGGGCGCCTTCGTCATCGCCGCCGTCGAAGGCGCGGTGATCATGTGCCGGGCCGAGCGCAGCACCGCCCCGATCGAGGCGGCCGCCGCCGAGATCCACGACCTGCTCCTGCACACCTTGCGCGACCGCCCCGGCGCCGAACCCGGGCAGCCCCGGCCGTAGCCCGCAACCACACGCTCCAGTCAGTTCAGTTCGAAGGAGTCGCCATGCCCTCGCTCGACCGTCACGACATCGTCTTCGTCCTCGACCTCGGGGACGGGGAGAACCGCTTCCACCCCGACTGGCTCACCGCCGTCGGTGCCGCGCTCGACGAGGTGGAGAAGGCGGAAGGCCCCCGGGCCCTGGTCACCGCCGCCACCGGCAAGTTCTACTCCAACGGGCTCGACCTGGACTGGCTGTTCGCCCACGCCGACCAGCATCAGGACTACGTCGTCTCCGTCCACGAGCTGTTCGCGCGGCTGCTGTCGCTGCCCGTCGTCACGGTGGCCGCGCTGCAGGGGCACACCTTCGCCGCCGGCGCGATGTTCTCCCTCGCCCACGACTTCCGTGTGATGCGCGCCGACCGCGGATACTGGTGCCTGCCCGAAGCGGACATCAACATCCCCTTCACCCCCGGCATGGCCGCCCTGATCCAGTCCCGGCTGGCGCCGCAGACCGCGCACGAGGCCATGCTCACCGCCCGCCGCTACGGCGGCGACGATGCCGCAGCGGCCGGCATCGTCGACCAGGCGGTCACCGAGGACGCCGTGCGCTCCACCGCCATCGAGATCGCCCGGACGCAGGTGACCAAGGCCGGCGACACCCTCGGCACCATCAAGGCCCGGATGTACGCCCCTGCCCTGGCCACCCTGCGCGAAACAACCGACCCGCTCGGCTGACCGGCACCCTCACCCGCACCCCACCGATCGTCACCCCGCGTCCCGGCTCACCCCGGGGCGAGGGTCGCGCGGGAACACCCCCGCCTCAGATCGTCATCGCCTCCTGTATCCAGCGGTTGACGCGGTACGGCAGCCACCACTCCACGCCGCCGACCGCCAGCACGAGTCGCTCCTCGCGGAGGTCGGCGAGCGCGTCCGACGGCACCGCCGACGCGGGAGCACCGTATGCCAGGCGTTCTATCGCTTCCTGGTAGTGCGGCTCGTCCACCGTGAAACGCCGGAGATCTCCCCAGCGGCGGTCGCGGATCTGGACGAAGCCCGGCCCCCGCCGCCAGAGGCACTTGCCCAGGTAATGCCCGTTGCGCCAGGTCCGCAGCGCGTCCTCCGCCCTTGCCGGGTCCACCCCCTCGATCCGCTGCGGTGGCTGGAGGTGGCTCAGGAGGCGGCTGACGTCCTCGGTGGCCGTCGTGCCCCCGTCCGGATCCGGCCGCAGGTCCCACTCGACGAGCACCGCGCGTGCGGTGAGGTCCCTGACCATACTGAGGGTCCGTACCGCACGGGCCGCCGCGTCCGGCGTTCCCGTGTCCGCGAGATCCACGACGTCGGACAGCCGGACGCGGCGCGCGCCCAGTTTCCACAGCCGGTCGCACTCCTCGGCGACGGGACCGGTGAGCGCGATGTCGCCGAGGAACATCCCCGGCAGCGCGCAGGCGACGGGGTCGTAGTCACGCCAGACGGCGGCGGACGGGGTGAGGGTGGAGCTGCGACTCATCGGACTGACCTCCTGGTGCGCCTGCACGGTCGGACGGCGGTGGGACGGCGCTCGGGCGAGGGCTGAGGAAAGAGGGAGGGAAGAGAAAAGACAGGTCAGACTCCGCTCATGTGCGGCTCGGCCGGCGTGGTGGCCGGTACGGGCGCCGCGTGCCGGTGCCGCATGAAGTCCAGCCGCAGCAGGTCCTCGTTCACCGCCGAGGGTGCGATGTGCACGTACTGCCCGTTGTCGGTGAAGACCAGCCCGAGCCCCACCCAGCGGTCGAGCAACTTCTGCACCTCGTCCTCCTGGAGCGCCCCGCCCGGCACCCGGCCCGCGGCCTTGCGGGTGAGGGCCGACGGCGTGTGCGGCTGGTCCAGCAGCCGGAACGCGGCGATCTCGTACGGGTCGGTCAGCTCCATCGCCCGCCACTCGAAGGCCCGGCGCCTGCTGACCAGGACGATGCGGTCCCCCAGGTCGGCCTGCGTGAGACGCGCGTCGGCGTGGTGCTTGCGCCAGGCGCCGAGCGCGGCGTTGAGCGCGGTGACGGTGGGCTTGCCGATGCCCCGCTCCGGCGCCTCGAAGACGTAGGCGAGTCCGTAGAGCTCCTCCTCCGGCAGGTCGTAGGTGAAGCGGTAGTGCGCCTCCGGGCGCAAGCCGGAGAAGCCCAGCTCGGGCCGGTTGAAGTAGGGGCTGAACCGTTCGATGGCGATACGGGCCGAGAGGTCGACCGGCGGGTTGAGGTGTTCCAGCGCAGGTATCTGAGCGATGACCGGGTCGTAGTCGTCCGCGCTCTCTCCCGGGAAGCCGTGCAGATAGTTCCAGGACACCGACAGGCCGGTCTCGGCGCCGTCGCGGAGCATGCGTACGTTCTGGCAGCCGCTGACGCCCTTGTCCATCAGATCCAGTACGCGGCTGTTCAGGCTCTCGATGCCCGGCTGCACGTAGATCAGGCCCGCGTCGGAGAGCGTACGGAGGTGGGCGCGGCGCATGTTGGCCTTGATCTCGATGTGCAGCCGCAGGTCGTAGCCGCTCTCGATGATCCGGGGCAGGACGGTGGAGAGGTAGCCCATGTCGAGGATGTTGTCGACCACGTACATGTCCAGCACACGGTGGCGGCGGGCGAGATCCATGATCTCGTCGTAGAAGGTGTCCGGGCTCTTGCTGCGGAACTGCATGAAGGATCCGTTGAGTCCGCAGAACGTGCAGTGGTGCTTCTCACCCCACCAGCAGCCTCTGGCGCCCTCGACGACGAGCTTGGGCTCGACCCAGTTGCGGGCCACGGAGGCGCCGAGGCGTTCGAAGTAGCCGCTGTAGTCGGGCGGCAGGATGGTCGCGGGCGGCAGCGGGCTGGTCGCCATCGAGTTGGCGGTGCTCGCACCGTCCGGACCGCGATGGCACAGCCCGGCTACGGTGGAGAGGTCCGGGTGTTCCTCACCGAGCGCGGACAGGAGCTGCGGAAACGCGGCTTCGCCCTCGCCCCGGATCACGTAGTCCGTGAACGGGAAGTTGCGGTGGACCGTCGCGCCCTGCTCGCCGTCGCAGTTGGCGCCGCCGATGACGGTCACGATGTGCGGCGCGAGCTGCTTGACCCGGCGGGCGGCCGCGAGCGCGGCGGTGTTCTGCTGGAAGGTGGAGGTGAAGCCCACGACATCGGGTGCCGCGTCGACGATCCGCCGGGCGATGTCCGCCACGAACTCCGGTACCAGCCGGTGCAGTTCGCGGGTCATCCGCATCCGGGACGCGCCGAGCTTCCCCTTCATCGCGGCGGTGAACTCGTCGTCCCGCCAGTCGGGGTCGTCGTAGAGCGCGGAGGAGAAGACCCAGTCGCCGCAGCCCATGAAGTAGGAGGCCAGCGCGTAGTACTCGTAGTCCTCGGCGGTGAACTCCATACGCCGGGTGATCCAGTCGGTGAACTCGAGGTTGGCGTGCAGGACTTCGGCACTGCCGTCCGGCACGTGCTCGTCCACACTCCGCTTGAGGATTCCCAGGGCCAGAGACGGAAGGTCGATGGGAGACCAGGGCATGTTGACCAGCAGTACGCGCAATGTCAGCTCCTCGTGGGACGGCCGGGAGACGGGGAACGGGGAAGACGGCAGACAGGGGAGGCGGGGCACTTCGGGCAACCGACCGGGGTCGTCGCGGGGACGCACCCGACCCCGTCGGGACGGACGACCCCTCTGCCGCGCGCCCCTGGGTGCCGGGCCGACCGGCCGGCCCGGCATCGGTTGCCGCCGGGCCGGCCGGCGAGGATCAGTCCTCTTCCGCGTCCTCCGCGTTGCGGAACGGGATGGTGATCGTGACGCCGACGCTCGGCTTCCGGTTCTCCTCGTCACCCTCGAGCGGGTCGTTGTGGATGATGTCCTTCTGCATGGACGGTTCTCCTCTCGGTGTGTTCGGCGCTGTCCGTCCCGGCCGCCGCCGCGGTACCGACGCGGCCGGAATCCCCCCTCCGGATGGCGGGGGGCGTCTTGGGGGCGTGGTGCGGGCCGTGCGTGCCGCGCAGCTCGCGGTCGAGGAAGACCACGGCGCGGCGCAGTACGGCGACGTGGTCGCCGCCCTCGTAGCCGTCGTGCCCGCTGTCGAGCCACATCGACTCGTGGCGGGCTCCGGCGGCGCGCAGCGCGGCGAGGTAGCCGCGCACCTGGCCGGGCGGGCACTTGGCGTCCCGGGTGGCGGCCACGACCAGCAGCGGTGCCCGCACGCGCGAGGCGTACTGGATCGGCGAGCTGCGGGCGTACGCCTCGGGCACGTCGTCGGGAGTGCCTCCGTACAGGCGCTCGTCCAGGGTGCGCAGCGCGGACGTGGTGGTGCGGTAGGCGGCGACGCCGTCGGCGACGGGCTTGACGGCGACGCCCGCCTGCCACAGCCCGGGACGGGTGCCGAGGGCCAGCAGCGTGAGGTAGCCGCCCCACGATGTGCCCCACAGCCCGACGGCGTCCGGCCGTGCCAGCCCGCGCCCGATCAGATCGGCGCGCACCGCCACCAGGTCCTCGACCTGCGTGAGCCCCACGCCCGCGCCGAAGGCCCGGCGCCAGCGGGGGCCGTAGCCGGTGGAGCCCCGGTAGTTGACGCGTGCCACGGCGAAGCCCGAGGCCACGAGCGAGTGCACGACACCGTCGTAGGCATCACGGTCGTGGTCGGCGGGACCGCCGTGTACGAGGAAGACGACGGGCGGCGGCGCGCCCCGCTCCCTGGTCGCCCGGCCCTCGGAGGTTTCGTCCTGCGGGCCTTCGGGACCCTGTGGCAGGCCGTGGCCTTCGGGAAGGCTGAGCCACGAGTGCACGGGGCCGTCCGGGGTCGGCGTCCACAGGTCGCGGTGGTCGCCGGGTACGCGCCCCGGCACGGTGCCGAGGGCAGGCAGCGCGGTACCGGCCGTGGAGTACATGCGCGGCGGATGCGCCGTGTCCGTCCACAGGTAGTGCACATCGCCACCGGCCCGCGGCGCGGCGTCCAGCAGACTGCCGGGCGGCGTCGGCACGCGCGTGAGGGTGCCGGAGTCCAGGCGGGCCCGGTGCAGGGTGCTGCGGCCGTGGCGGTCCTCGCGGATCAGGACGGTACGGCCCTCGTTCTCGTCCGGGTACCAGCGGGCGGTGATCTCACTGTCGAACGCGCACCACGCGTACGTACGGATCCCCGTGTCCGGGCGCCAACTGGCCAGCAGATAGCGGTCGTCGTCCTCGCGCACCAGCAGCAGTTCGTCGCGTTCGGCGGTGGGCGCGAAGCCGAGCGACCAGAGTCTGCCGTGTTCCCCGGAGCCGGAGAGCACCGCGCGCGGTGTGCCGTCCGCGGTCAGGACGGTCACGGCGTGCGCGGAGCCGGCGGGTCCGCTGATCGCGAGCAGGCCGGCCGCGGCGGTGATCCCGGACAGCGTGGCGTGCCGTTCGACGCGCGTCACCTCGCGGGCCGAAGCGCCACGCCGGCCCAGGTGGACGGTGGTCGTCCGGCCGTCCCCCAGACCTATGGCGACGATCCCGTCGTCACTCACGGCCAGGCCGCGCGGGGTGCCCGGGGGCACGCCGGTCAGCCCGGGGAGGTCGGGGCCGCCGTGGAAGGGCTGGAACCGCCAGTGACCCTCGCCGTGCGCGTCCTCGTCGAACCACCACACGTTCGCGTCCCGGTCGATCGTTCCGTGCAGGGTGCCCCGCGGCCGGTCGGTGACCTGGCGGGCGCGCCTGGTTTCGGCGTTCCAGGCGAACACCTCGCACCGGCCTTTCGCGTCCGCGGTGAACGCCATCAGTGCCGGATCGGCGGCGCAGACCTCGGGCAGGGCGGCGAGGTAGACCTGGTAGCGGGATCCGGTCATGCGTCTCGCCCCCTCGCCCGAACGTCTTCCGCCGGTGTGCCCTTCGGCGGTGCGCCCGACGCCAGGGTGCGTCCCGCGCGGAGGGTCGTGTGCAGAGCGAGCAGGACCAGTACCCCGGCGGAGACGAGCGCGGGCCCGGCGGCCCCCGCGTGAGCCGTCAGGAACCCGGCGAGCGCGGGCGCCGTGGCTGCGGCTCCGCCGGCGGCGGTGGCGAGGACGGAGCCGGCGCGGGCCTGGAGTTCGGGCGGCGTTCCCTGAATGGCCCGGGCCTGGAGGATCACGGTGGCCGGCGGCATGATCAGGCACAACCCGCCGAACAGCGCCCCGTACGCCCACGGTCCCCCGGCCGTCGCGAGCGCGGCGGCGAGCGGGACCATGAGCCAGGACACCGTCACAACCGCCCGTACGGGGCTCAGTCCGCGCACCAGCCGGGGCGCGGCGAGCGAACCGGCGAGTCCGGCGGCGCCGGACAGCGCCAGGACCAGCCCCATGGACGTGCCGCCGTGGCCGCTCTCCTGCAAGGTGAAGACGGCGTCGTAGTACAGCGCGGCCAGTACGCCGTTGACGGTGGTGGTCCATACAAGTACCAGCCGCAGCAGGGGCGTCGTGCGGACGAGCCGGACTCCGGCGCTCGCCTCGGCGGCCAGAGCGGACCATGTGCCGGGTGCGGAGCGAGGCACGGGTCGTGGCACGGGCCGCGGAACGCAAGCGTCCTGGGCCGCGCTCCCGGCCGACTCCGACGCGCCGTCGGACCGGTCCGACGCGTCGGCCCGGTTTGTCATGTCCACCGCGTCCGCGCTGTCGGTCCGGTCGGCCCGCAGGTGCGAGCGCATGGCCCGGACGCACGCGGCCGTGACGGCGTACGAGACCGCGTCCAACACGAAGGGCAGCGCGCGCGAGACCTGGTACAGCATGCCGCCCAGAGCGGGTCCCGCGACCAGGGCGCCCCGGTCACCCGCCTCCAGCCCGGCCACCACGCGGGGGAGGTTCCCGGGCGTGGAGATCAGGGCTACCGTGCCGCGGGCCGCCGCCTCGTAGCAGGCGGTGGCGGTACGTTCCACAAGTACGGCGGCGAGCAGATGGACCAGTGAAGGCCGTCCTTCCGCGACGGCCAGGACCACGGCCACGGAGCCCATCGCGAGCGCCGAGACCACCGCCGACCAGAACATCACCCGCTTGCGCGCGCCACGGTCGGCGGGTACGGCGACGAGCGGGCCGAGCATCAGCCCGGTCGCCGTTGACACCCCCGCGACCAGCCCCACCACCGCCGGCGAGTAGCCGAGCCCGAGGAGCAGCAGCGGCAGGACGACCCCGGACGCCTGGCTGCCCAGGGAGTCGGCGGCGTTCGCGCACCAGAAGAGCCGGACGTCGCGGGTGGGGGGTCCGGTGTCCTCGGCAGGCTCGGTGTCGTTGATCAGGTCCGCCGGAGTCGAAACGGCCCGGACGCGCGAGGCCCCTGTTTCGGGGACGGAAGATCCCATGCGCAGCCCTCCCCGTTCTGCCGTCACTCTCGAAGTCACATGCGAGATCGCATGCGAAATAGCGCCACAGTTGACAAAGGTGTGCAGAAAAGGTGCAGGAATTGAAACGCTCGGGAGCTTAACCAGGAGCCGATGTGAAGGACAAGGACGCCCGAACGAGGGCCGGTTCGATTTCACGCGAGCGGCGTGGGGCGCGCCAGGGCCCCGTCCGGCGGCATCGGGACGAGTGTCTCTCGGCGCGCCCGACGTCCGCGATCACCGCGTCGGGGTAGCGAATTCGGGCGGCGGCGGCACGGCGCCCGGGATTCCCGCTTCGCTTTGGCATCCGCGGCGCCGAATGAATCTTCCGGGCGGGGGAGCCCCTTGTGGATCGTCGTCGATCACGCCGGACATAAGCCGGAATTCGCCACTCCGTGTGGGGAACGGCATCTGAACTGCGGGGGGAACGGGACGGGACCCCGTGGACCGGCCTCGGCCACACCACGTGCCGCCACGCCTCGCCATGAATGCCGGACACGCCCCCCACGCCCGCCGCCGACGGCATGGGCAGCCTTCCCGGTGGCGAACGCGACTCCCGGCGTCGACGCGCCTTACGCCGCGCACCCCACCCGAGGAGAAGACCCCGACGGAAGTGCGTGGGCCCGTGCGGTATCCGGAATCCAACTCCCCGGATATCGCCGGACCTACGGCAACGGGCTCAAGTTATTGGCCGGAATCGTGCGAGAGACAAGCGGGAAAGAGCCAGGCGGGCAGGGAGAACCGAGATCGTCTTCCCGACGCCGCAGCCTGCCCTGGCACAGGCCGCCCGGCCCGTACCGGCCGCTGCGGCGCCGGGCTGCCCTGTCACAGGCTGCCCGTCCCGTACCGGCCGGCTGCGGCGTCGGCGGTGGCTTGTGCTCCGGCCACGGTGCGGGCCTCGGCTGCGCAGTGGCGTCGCCGACTGCCTTCGCCGGCCGTGAAGGGTGTCCATGACCGGCGCGGCGCAGCGTTCAGTACTGCTCGGTCTCCACGAATCCCGCGTCGGCGTCGTCGTCCGCACCGATGGCGGCGGCGGTCGGGTCGAATCCGGGCGGGCTGTCCTTGAGGCCCAGGCCCATGCCGGCCAGCTTCGCCTTGACCTCGTCGATGGACTTCGCACCGAAGTTGCGGATGTCCAGGAGGTCGGCCTCGGAGCGGGCGACGAGCTCACCCACGGAATGGACGCCCTCACGCTTGAGGCAGTTGTACGACCGGACGGTGAGCTCGAGCTCCTCGATCGGCATGACCAGGTCGGCGGCGAGAGCGGCGTCCACCGGGGACGGGCCCATGTCGATGCCCTCGGCGTCGATGTTCAGCTCGCGGGCGAGACCGAACAGCTCGACCAGCGTCTTACCGGCGGAGGCCATGGCGTCACGGGGACGCATCGCCTGCTTGGTCTCGACGTCGACGATCAGCTTGTCGAAGTCGGTGCGCTGCTCGACACGCGTGGCCTCGACCTTGTACGTGACCTTGAGAACCGGCGAGTAGATCGAGTCGACCGGGACGCGCCCGATCTCCTGACCGAGCTGCTTGTTCTGCACCGCGGAGACGTAACCGCGACCGCGCTCGACGGTCAGCTCCATCTCCAGCTTGCCCTTGCCGTTGAGCGTGGCGAGGACGAGGTCGGGGTTGTGCACCTCGACACCGGCCGGGGGCGCGATGTCGGCGGCGGTGACCAGACCCGGGCCCTGCTTGCGCAGGTACATCACGACCGGCTCGTCGTGCTCCGAGGAGACGACCAGCTGCTTGATGTTGAGGATCAGGTCGGTGACGTCCTCCTTGACGCCCGGCACGGTGGTGAACTCGTGCAGCACGCCGTCGATACGGATGGACGTGACCGCCGCACCCGGGATCGAGGACAGAAGCGTCCGGCGCAGGGAGTTTCCGAGGGTGTAACCGAAGCCCGGCTCCAGCGGCTCGATCACGAACCGGGAACGGAACTCGTCGACGACCTCTTCGGTCAGGGACGGACGCTGAGCGATCAGCACGTGGTGTTGCCTCCAAGGGTTTGGCGCCCATCATGGACACCGTGGTCAGCATCAAGGGTACGTGCGATACGAGCGATACAGCCGCCGCGGAGGCCGACCCGCCCGACTTTGCCCCGGCAAGGCTCCTTTCCGCCTGCCGCCCCCACGCCCCTTTCTCATGTGCCCGCGTCCGGCTCGCGGGCACGCAGGACGGTCAGGCGGACCTGCGCGGCCACGGCTGCTGATGCCGTGATCACGGCATTGGCCGGCACCGTCGGCAGGGGCGGTGCCCACTGCTCGTGGGGCCGCGCGCCGACGCGTCCCGGCACGGAACACCCGCTCGCCTTCCGACCGCGTCCCGCGTTGCCGACCTTCGGCCCGTGGACGGGGGCACGGGGCGCCGGCGGCCCTGGCTCCTCTTGAGCGGCCCGGAGGACGGTGTGCGGACGACCCCGAGCACCGCTGAGCAGAACCGGCCGCCTCCTGTTCCCGACCCTGTGGTCGACGGCACGACGTAAGGATTCCGTCATCAGCTGCGGGGTGCGGGATGTCCGCCGGTGTCCGTTGAATGGGAGGGCAGGAAAGAAGTCTCGGGAGGACGAGGGGGATGGGGCGCGTGCGAAAGGCATTGACCGGGCCGTTGGTCATCGCGGTGCTGGTGGCGGCGGTCGGTGGGGTCGGCTTCGGGCTGTACTGGTTCCAGCCCTGGAAGCTGTGGCAGGACCAGACCGTCCAGGAGGCCCTGCCAGGGGGCACGGAGACCTCCGCGCCGCCTGCCGCGGCGCCCTCGGGCGAGACCTCCGCGCCGCCCGCCGCGGCGCCCTCGGGCGAGCCCTCCGCGCCGTCCTCCCCGGCCACCGGGCCGCAGACGCTGGCCAGTGGTGAGCTGATCAGCCACGAGCACGCGACATCGGGCACGGTGAAGCTCGTACGGCTGGCCGACGGCTCCTTTGTCGTCCGGCTGGAGAACCTCGACACCAGCAACGGGCCGGACCTGCGGGTCCTGCTGACCGACGCGCCGGTGAAGCACGGGAGGGCCGGGTGGCGTGTGTTCGACGACGGGAAACATGTCAGCCTCGGCAAACTGAAGGGCAACAAAGGAAGTCAGAACTACGACCTGCCCACCGAGGTGAATCCGTCGGACTATGGCAGCGTGAGCATCTGGTGCGACCGTTTCGACGTGTCGTTCGGCGCCGCCGAGCTCACCCGAGTCTGACGGCGGTGGCTCGCCGCTCACGGACGGCAGGCGGAAGCGGGTAAGGCCCGCGCACCGAAGGCCCGTGAGCGGTCGGTGCGTCCGGAGCCGGACGGGGTTTCCTTTCCCCAGGGGTATCGCGGCCGTCCGCGGCGGGGTCCAATGGATAGGGGCAGGCGCTTTCGCGCCCGCACCGGTCAGAAGAGGCACGCAATGGATCCATGGCTGATCTGGTTGATCATCGCAGCCGTGTTGGCTGCGGCGGAGATCTTCACCCTGACCGCTGCGCTCGGAATGCTGAGCGTGGCCGCGCTGGTCACGGCGGGGTCGGCCGCATTCGGGCTGCCACTGCCCTGGCAATTCCTGGTGTTCACCGTCGTCGCCACGGTCACCGTGCTGTTCGTGCGCCCCATTGCGCTGCGCCACGTCCTCCAGCCCCAAGCGGAGAGGTTCGGCGTGGACGCGCTGATCGGCAAGGGTGCCTATGTCGTCTCCGAGGTGACGGCCCTGGGCGGCAGGGTCCGCATCGACGGTGAGGAGTGGACGGCCCGCGCCTATGACGAGACGCTGGTGATTCCTCCTGGAAAGACCGTCGATGTCATGGAGATCAGCGGCGCCACCGCGATTGTCTACCCCCGGGACTGAAGCCATGGAAACCTCGGCGTTCCTGATTGCCGGCCTGCTCGTCGCGCTGATCGTGGTTTTCACCGTGGTGCGGGCGGTCCGTATCGTGCCCCAGGCACGCGCTCGCAACGTCGAGCGGCTCGGCCGCTACCACCGGACCCTGAATCCCGGTCTCAGCCTCGTGATCCCGTACATCGACCGCGTTCACCCGGTGATCGATCTGCGCGAGCAGGTCGTTTCCTTCAAACCGCAACCGGTCATCACCGAGGACAATCTTGTTGTCGAGATCGACACCGTTCTGTATTTCCAGGTCACGGACCCGCGTGCGGCTTTCTACGAGATCGCCAATTTCCTTCAGGCGGTCGAGCAGCTCACCGTCACCACCTTGCGCAACGTCGTGGGATCCATGGACCTGGAAAAGACGCTGACCTCGCGGGACACCATCAACAGTCAGCTGCGTGGCGTGTTGGACGAGGCCACCGGAAAGTGGGGGTTGAGGGTCAACCGGGTGGAGATCAAGGCCATCGATCCTCCGCAGTCCATCAAGGACGCGATGCAGAAGCAGATGCGGGCCGAGCGGGACAAGCGCGCTGCGATTCTCGGGGCCGAGGGGCAGCGTCAGTCACAGATCCTCACCGCCGAAGGCGACAAACAGGCGGCCGTCCTGCGCGCGGAGGGTAACCGTACCGCCGCGATCCTCCAGGCCGAGGGCCAGTCCCGGGCCATCGACGAGGTGTTCCAGGCCGTGCATCGCAACGACCCCGACCCCAAGCTGCTGGCCTACCAGTACCTTCAGACGCTGCCGCAACTCGCGCAGGGCTCGGGGAACAATTTCTGGGTGATCCCCAGCGAGATCACCTCCGCACTCCAGGGTGTGTCCCGCGCCTTCACCGAGGTGCTGCCTCCGTCGCCGGCCACCCGCGAGAAGCCCGCGGACGACATGGTCGCCCAGGCCGCCAACGACAAGGCTCAGGCCGAACAGGCCGCCGCCGCGGCGCTCGCCGACGCGGCTCAGGCCGAGGGCGTCGACCCCGATGCCCACCCGTCTCACCCGCCTCACTGACGGCGGGCAGCGCCTCACGCGACGCGCACATCGGCAATCGTTCGAGCACCTGACGATCCGCCCATGACTGCCCGCCAAGCCTGCGCGGTGTGAGTTCCGAACGGTGCCGGTGGCCAGCTGCCCGAGTCCCGGTGCTGCCGACAGTCAGCCCATGGGGCGTGGCCCGATTCGGCGGCGAGTACCGCGGGGGTGCTGCCGAAACCCCGGCCACGACCGCGAGCCTGGTCATCGTCACGGTCACCTCGGCCACCGCCCTGTCGGCGCATGCCCGGGACGGGCACGTCCGCCGGCGGACGGGGCTGCTGTTCGCAGCGGCGGGGATCGGCCCCGCGATGCTGGGCGGCGCGCTCGCCGGCCGTGTCCCCGAGGCACTGCTGACGGCGGCCTTCGCCCTGGTCGCGGGCGGAGCCGCACTCCTTGTGCTCCGGCCGCGCGTGACACCGGACGCCGCGGTGACGTCGCGTCCGGGCCGGGCCGGGCCGGGCCGCGGCTGCGGGGGCCGGGCTCGGCGCCGTCACCGGCGTCCTCGGCGTCGGTGGGGGCTTCCTCGCCGTACCGGCACCGGTGAGCGTGGTCGGGATGCGGATGGGCGACGCGGTGGGCACCGGCCTGCTGGTCATCACCGTCAACTCCCTGGCCGCGCTGACAGCGCGCGCCGGCACGGTCGACGGCCTGGAGTGGGCGGTCGTCGGGCCGTTCGTCGGGGCCGCGATCCTCGGCGCTTGGGACGGGAAACGGCTGGCCGCGAAGGTCTCCGAGCACGCGCTGCGGCGGACTTTCGCCCTGGTGCTCCTGGCCGTGGCCGCGTCCATGCTGGTCGACGCGGTGCTGTGAGCCGCCGAAGCCCGCCGATCCGGGCTGAGCCCTACGCGAGGGAGAGGAACAGCTTTTCCAGACGGGCACGCATCTGGGTGCTGTCCTCGCCGTTCTTCCGGTCGGACTCGATGTCCGCCACACACTGCTGCAAGCCCGTCGCGATGATCGCGAAACCGGCCCGGTCGAGGGCCCGGGAGGCAGCCGCCAACTGCGTGACGACGTCCTCGCAATCGCGCCCCTCCTCGATCATCCGGATCACACCGGCGATCTGACCCTGCGCTCGGCGCAGCCGGTTCAGCACGGCCTTCAGGTCAGCACCCGCAAGCTCCAGCTCCACGATCACTCCTTCGAATCACATACCCCTAGGGGTATGGTATGTCCCGGTTCGGGACGGCGTCGCCCATCAGGAATCCCGACCACCAAGGATCACACCTGCCATGACCGGTTCTCCCACGCCCGTCGCCCTCGGTGCCGATCAGGCGCGCACCCGGCTCCACGAGCTCACCGTCATCGACGTCCGCCCGCCCGCCGAGTACGCCTCCGGCCACTTGCCCGGCGCCCTGAACATCCGCCTCGACCTCGTCCCGCGCACGCTGCCGGAGATACGGCACGCCGCCGAACGCGGCGACGTCCTGGTCGTGTGGGCCTCCGGCGTCCGCTCGGAGAGCACCTGCAAGCTGCCGGCCGAGCGGGGCATTCCCGCCGCCACCCTGGCCGGAGGTACCGGTGCCTGGGCCGCCGAGGGGCACGACCTGCACACACGGCCGCCCGTGGCACGCGGGCCGGCTGGAGCATGGAACGCCAGGTCCGTTTCACGGCCGGTGTCGTGGTGCTCCTGGGCCTCGTCCTCGGCCTGCTCGTGCATCCGGCCTTCCAGGTCCTGTCGGCGGGCATCGCGGGCGGGCTTGTCTTCTCCGCGGTCACCCATACGTGCGGCATGGCCGTCGCCCTGGGCAAGCTGCCTCACAACCGCCCCCGCGCGGCCGAGCTCTACGCCGCGCTCGCCGCCCTGCGCGGTCGCCGAGACGGGCGCTGAAGGGCGCTGCCGTCGTCCTGCGGCCTGCCGGTGCACGTCCGGCGACCAGGTGGCCGCCACCGGACCCGGAATCCCCGCCTCGACTTCGTCAGCCGGTCGAGCAGCTCACCGTCCGGTGGCGGTCGGACCGCGCTCCTGGCTACCGGCGGTGCATGGTCTCCAGAGCTCCGGCGAGGACGTGGGGATCGTGGTGGCCCTTGTAGACCGCGGGTGGTTGTTTTTCGAGGCCGAGGAGTCGGGACACCGCCGTCCAGGCGGTGCGTACGGAGTACTCGACGGTGAAGACGACGTCGTCGGGCACCTCGGCGAACTGTCCGATGAAGGCGAGGTTGACCGATACCTCGGGAACGACCTTGGGACGGTCGTCGCGCCGACGGGCCAGGAACTGGCTGGTGATGTACGGCATCACGCAGGGCACGACGGTGGAGGTGGCCAGGACGCGGGCCGTGAGTGCCTCGTCGAACCGCAGGTGGCGCAACACTTCTTCCAGGATCTCCCGGCCGGA
Organism: Streptomyces sp. NBC_00080; assembly: GCF_045041255.1. Classification (NCBI taxonomy): domain Bacteria; kingdom Bacillati; phylum Actinomycetota; class Actinomycetes; order Kitasatosporales; family Streptomycetaceae; genus Streptomyces; species Streptomyces sp. NBC_00080. The sequence goes on along the minus strand of NZ_CP108235.1, from coordinate 1,052,757 downwards.
GCACATCGTCATCGGTTTGGGCGTGTGGTTGCCCGCGCGGCCGGGGAAGAGGCCGTAACCCCACCAGACCGAGACCCCGTCGGGCTGGTCGCGGTAGACGGGCTGGCGCTGGGCGACGATGGTGAGCAGCCAGTTGGAATCGGTGAACGTCATCAAGCCGGCCTTGCCCGTGTCCCGGCCCGTGAACTCCTCCAACGCCTGGAGGAAAGCGGGATCCTCGGTCGTGACGGTGAACGACTCCCAGCGGGACTCCTTGACGTGCTTGTCGAAGGCGGCGGGGTTGCCGAAGTCCTCACGCCCCCGGGCAAGCCGGTGCCACAGCAGCCAGGCGTCGGAGCGATGGGGCGCCGGTCGGGGCGCCGCGCTGTGTGAGCCGAGGCTGGAGGCATCGGTCATGGAGCCGTTGGTGACCAGGACCAGGTCCTCGGGAGCGACGGTGATCTTCTCGTCGTGGCCGCCACGGGTGAGGTGGACGGTCTGCACGGTGCCACTCCGAGGACCGGGTGTGAACCCGAGGTCGGTGACACTGCAGCCGGTGTGGAAGGTGACGCCGCGCTCGCGCAGCCAGGTCGTCAGCGGCAGCACGATGGAGTCGTACTGGTTGTAACGGGTCCGCTGGATGCCTGACATGGAGGCGAACTCGGGGAAGAGGTGGACGAAACGCCTGAGGTAGCGGCGGAACTCGATCGCGCTGTGCCAGGGCTGGAAGGCGAACGTGGTGCACCACATGAACCAGAAGTTCGTGGTGAAGAAGTGTTCGCCGAAGCAGTCGGTGATCCGCTTGCCGTCCAAGTGTCCTTCAGGGGTCGCCAGACACCTGACCAGGTCTATCCGGTCCCGCTCGGAGAACCCCATCGAGCGGACGTCGACGATCTTTCCCTCTCCGTCGACGAGACGGCTGATGTCGTCCCAGGCGAAGTCCTCGTGCCCGGCCAGGGTCTCCTGGGTCACCGACACCGAGGGGTCGTCGAGGGAGGGGATGCCGGACAGCAGGTCGTACGTGCAGCGGAACTCGGCCTCGAACATCCGCCCGCCGCGCATCGTGTAACCGGTCTGCGCCGTGCCACCCGCGTCCAGGCTCCCGCCGATGCTCCGCTGCTCCTCGTAGAGGTGGATGTCGGATCCGTCGAAACCGCCGTCGCGGACGAGGAACGTCGCCGCGGCGAGCGCGGCGATGCCGCTGCCCACCAGATACGCCTTGGCCACCGCACAACTCCTTGTTCTGTCCAGCTGATCGGGAACCGCACGGCCACTCTCGTCCGTGCCGCGACGGCGGTCAGTGGGCCGATGGTCACCGGCTGGGTCCGTATGGCCCATGCGGCGGGCCCGGCCGGCCGTTCGAGGGCAGAGGGCAGAGGGCAGCCGAAGGGCAGCCGAAGGGCAGCCGAAGGGCAGACGAAGGCCCGGCCGGTGGACCGTCACCGACCGGGCCCGTCCTTGCCTCGGACTCACGCCGGGCGGGGTTCGCCTCTCGCGCCGGCAGCCGGTGGACGGCGGCAGCTCCGGGAGCTCCCACCCGGGAGACGGGACCGGGATCCTGTTGGGGCACAGGAGGGGCCGTCCGGCCGATGACGAACCGCCCTCCCGGGCGTCCCGGCAGCCGAGCGCGCATCAACCGGTCTTGTGACCCCACTCAGGGCCGACCAGGTCCCACTCGCTGCCCCATTGAGCGATGCGCCGCCGGTCGAGCCTCCACCGCGCGACGGCTCCGGCGCCGAAGGCCATGCCCGTGAGGGCGAGCGCCGCCGCGGCGGCCAGGACGCCGCCTTCGATGGCTGCCTCCGTGGGACTCGGCGGCTCGGCGGTGATCTCTCCTCGGCCGTCTGTCCAGACGACGACCTCGGTTCCGGCCTTCAGACCGTCCTCCACCAAGGTCTCGTCGGTGTGGACGGAGCCGTCAGGGCCCGTCCAGCGGACGCGCGCCGCGGTCTGTCCGCCGGTCGTCCCGATCCCCGACACCTCTCGCGGTACGTCGGTGAGGAGCGTGGCGTGTACCGAGGAGCGTTCGGCGCGCTGGCGGGCGAACATCTCATCGGATGCGTGGACCGTCACCAGGCCGACCACGGTGCCGCCCACCGCGGCCACCACCCATACGGCAAGCACGATCCAGGCCTCGACGACGTCGTCGCGCCGGCGCAGCGGATTGCCTCGCCACCGCCAGAGCCTCTTCCGTGTACGCGTGATGCCCTTCATCGGCCCGCCCCTCCTCCTCGTCGTGACACCACGAAAGTGACAGTCGGGAGCGATCCGCGGGATGGGCCGAGGGGGCAGCACATGAGGGCCGGCCGGCGCCGATTCGCAGAGGAGGCCGGTTCGTTCGGCCCATGACCGAGGCGATCGGAGGAGGAGAGCTGCGGCGATGTCGCGGTGCCCCCGATCGCTGCGTCGGGTGTGGCCTCTTCGGGCCCGACGCCGGGACCAACGGCCTCTGACGGGGCCGTGGCCGGGCGCACACGCTGGTGGGACAGAACCCCCGTCCTACGCCCACGCGTGAGGAGGGCATCATGCACAACACCCGCCTGGACGCCATGAATCCCGAGACCTGTGTGACGGCCGCGGTCGCCGCACCGTCGATCCACAACACCCAGCCATGGCGTTTCGGCCTGGACACCGAGTCCGCCACGTTCCAGGTCCGCGCCGCCCCGGAGCGTGGCCTGCGACATGCGGATCCGACAGGTCGCGCCCTGCACCTTTCGGTGGGTGCGTGCCTCCTGAATCTCAGGATCGCGATCGCCCATTCCGGTTGCGCTCCGGTCGGCCGTCTGTTGCCGAGCCCGGAGGATCCCGGACTGCTCGCGATCGTCCGCCTGGCAGGTGCCGCACCCGGTCGTCCGACGGAGCACCGGGCCGATCTGTACGAGGCGATCTGGCGCCGACACAGCAGCCGACTTCCGTTCTCGGATCGGCCGCTGCCGGCGTGTCTGCGCAACGAGCTCGGTGAGGCCGCCCGTGCGGAAGGCGCGCGGCTCTGGTTTCCCGACACCTTCGCGACGACACGGCTGCTTCGCCTGACCACCGAAGCCGAACGCCGCAACCGCGCCGACACCGACCGTGCCACGGAGAGCGGCCGATGGGTGCACGCAGACCTGCCGCCGACACCCGATGTGGGTCTGCCGCAGGCAGTGTTGGGCCCGCAGGACGCGCGCGAACATGTGCCCCTGCGGGACTTCACCGCGCAGCGGCACACGGAGAAGCTGGTCACTCGACCGTTCGAGGTCGAACCCACCATCGCCGTGCTGATCACCGAACACGACCGCCGTGCCGACTGGCTGCGAGCGGGACAGGCGCTCCAGCATGTGTGGCTTCTCGCCACGGCACACGGTCTGCGCGCCTCTCTGTTCCACCAGGCACTGGAGTGGCCGGACCTGCGGAACTCCTTGAGCCCCACGACCGGGCGGACCGGTCATGTGCAGATGCTCATCCGCCTCGGCTACGGCCCCGAGGGCGCCGCGAGCCCGAGGCGCGACCCACGCACGGTGGTGCTCGATGACGTGCTGATGAGCCGCTGACCTGATGGAGCCGCTTCTGAGGCGGCCGAGCGCGGGGGCCGTGCGGCCTCGGCGAGAAGGGGCCGCACGGCGGGTCGCCGGGCCCCGAAGGCTTCTGCCCGATGCGTCCGCGAACGACGAACATCCTCCCGAGAGAGCGAACACCAGCGCACGTAGAGAGAAGGGAGCAGGACAATGACTGTCCGTCATGTGACCGTCGGAGTCGACGGTTCACTGGTCGCCGTGCGGGCCCTGGACTGGGCCGTCGGGGAAGCGGTGCGCCGTGGCTGCGCGTTACGCATCGTCTACGCCGTGGCCGACCGTGACGAGGCGGGGCCGGTGCTGTCGTCGGCTGCCTCGCGCGTCCGTGAGCGCAGGCCCGGTCTCCTGGTGGAGACCAAGGCCGTGGAGGGCGGCGTCGTGCCGGCGCTGACGAAGGAGAGCGAGGAAGCGGACCTCACCGTCGTGGGCGCCCGGGGGTTCGGCGGTGTCGTCGGCGTGCTGGCACGCTCGGTGAGCCGGCGCCTGGCCGCGCACGTGCGAGGCCCGCTGTTGGTCGTCGGAGGGGATCACCCCTGCGACGAGGGGCGTGAAGTGCTGCTCGGACTGGAGAGTGACGCCGAAGCGGCTGCCGTGTACGCGTTCGAGGAGGCGGCGCGGCGCGGCGTGAGGCTGCGCGTCCTGCATTCCTCGACACACCGCCACACCGCACCCGAATTGCCGTCGCTGGTGGCCGCGACGAGCCCCGGCCAGGAGCGTCAGGCGAGGCAGAGCCGCGCGGAGGAGGCTGTTCCGCGGTTCGGCATCGCTCGGCTGCGGGAGGCGCACCCCACGATCGAGGTCGACAGCCGCACGGTGCGCACCGGTCCGGCACAGGCCCTGCTGGCCGGTACGCGGGAGGCCGGTGTCGTGGTCATCGGCGCGCGCCGCCGTGCGGGTCGCTTCGGCCTCCAGCTGGGCCCGGTCGCGCACGTCCTGCTGCACAACTCCCACTGTCCCGTGGTGCTGGTGCCGACGACGTGAGCGTGTCGTCCGACTGTCCGGCCGCCCGCCTCCATGGTGCGTTCCCGTCTCCGGGACACGTCGCGTGTCCGACGTTCGCGTCGGGCACGCGACGCACCGACCAAGATGTGTCGGCGGCCTCGCGGCCCGCGAGCCGCGACAGGACACCCGTCGCCCCGTGCCGCCCGCGTGAGGACTCGCGGGCGGCACGGGGCGTGATCGCGGGGTGCGGCGGAAGGGGGACGCTGTGAGGTTCGGCTGCCCCGCCGTGCTCGACCGGTTCCTCAGGGCCGGTTCCCGGGAGGGGCGGTCAAGAGGGGCGCTGTCCTGCGGAGCGCGGTCATGCGCGAGATGAGGGGCGCGGCGGCCATGGCGGACGCCCTCCCGAGATGCCGGGACCGACCGGGATCATCGTGTCGGCCCCCCTATCTGCCTCCGCAGGGACTGCGAGGCGGAGGCGGGGGACCGGCGGACGAGCTGCGAGGGCGCCGTGCCGGGAGCTGGGCACGGCCGAACGGACTTGTCCCCGGGCTCCCGGCACGGCGGAACGGCACGGCATCTCGCGTGGCAGGCACCGCCGGACCTACTGGTCGGGTGTGCCTGTCGGCCCGTAGAAGGCGGCTCGCATGATCCCCTGCATGTCGTCGAGCATGGGCATCCGCGGGTTGGCGGGCGCGCACTGGTCTTCGTAGGCGTTCATGGCCTGTTGGGGCAATGCGTCGAGGAAGGTCCTCTCGTCGATGCCGAGGGACTGGAACGACGGTTCGATGCCCACGGCGTCGCGCAGACGCTCCACGGCGCGGGCAAGGGATTCGACGCCCTCGGCCGGGGTGCCGGCCGGCAGGCCCAGGGTGCGGGCGATGTCCTGGAAGCGTTCGGGAGCGCGGTAGCTCTCGTACTTGGGCCAGCCCGTGAGCTTGGTCGGAACGGTGCCGTTGTAGCGGATGACGAGGGGGAGCAGGACGGCGTTGGTCCTGCCGTGCGCGATGTGGAACGTGGCGCCGAGGGTGTGGGACATGGCGTGGACGATGCCGAGGAAGGCGTTCCCGAAGGCCATGCCCGCGATGGTGCCGGCGTTGTGCATCCTCTCGCGCGCCTGCGGGCTGTCCGTCCGGTCGTTCACGGCGGCCTCGATGTGGCCGAAGATCAGCCGAATCGCGTGCAGGGCGAGGCCGTCGGTGAAGTCGTTGGCGTAGACGGACACGTACGCCTCGATGGCGTGGGTGAGGGCGTCGAAGCCGCTGTCCGCCGCCAGCGCCGGGGGCAGCCCGGTGGTGAGCAGCGGGTCGACGATGGCCACGCTCGGCGTGAGCGCGTAATCGGCGAGCGGGTACTTCTTGCCGGTCGCCGGGTCGGAGATGACGGCGAAGGGGGTGACCTCGGCGCCGGTACCGGAAGTGGTGGGCACGCACACGAGACGGGCCAGACGACCGAGGACGGGGAAGCGGAAGGCCCGCTTGCGGATGTCGGAGAACTTCTGCCGCATGTCCGCGAAATCGATGTCCGGCTGCTCGTACAGCAACCACATCACCTTGGCCGCGTCCATCGGCGAGCCGCCGCCCAGCGCGATGATCGTGTCCGGTCGGAAGTCACGCATCAGCCGGGCGCCGCGCTGCACGGAGTCGATGCTCGGCTCGGGCTCGACGTTGTCGATGATCTGGACGGTCACCGCCTCGTGGCGCCGCTGGAGCACACGCGTGACGCGGTCGACGAAGCCGAGGCGGGTCATCGTCGCGTCGGTGACGACCGTGACCCGGTGCACGTCCGGCATGGACGCCAGGTACCGGATCGCCTGCGGCTCGAAGTAGATCTTCGGCGGCACCTTGAACCACTGCAGGTTGTTGCGGCGGGTGCCGACCCGCTTGACGTTCAACAGTTGCGCGGCGGACACGTTGTTGGACACCGACGTGCTGCCCCAGGAGCCGCAGCCCAGTGTCAGCGACGGCAGCAGGCCGTTGTAGATGCCGCCGATCGCGCCCTGCGAGGACGGCGCGTTCACGATGATCCGCACGGTCTTCATCCGCTTCCCGTACGCCTCCGCCAGCGCGCGGTCCTCGGTGTGGATGACGGCGCTGTGGCCCTGGCCGTGGAAGGCGACCATGTCCGCGGCCAGGTCGAAGCCCTGCCGTTCCGAACGGGCGCGCAGCACGGCGAGCACCGGGCAGAGCTTCTCCCGGGTCAGCGGCTCCTCCGGGCCGACCCGGTCCGTCTCGACCAGGATGAGCGAGGTGCCGGCGGGCACCCGGAAACCCGCGCGCTCCGCGATCCACTCGGGACTCCGGCCCACGGCGGCGGCGTTGACCTTGGGCTCACAGCCCGCACCCGCGGTGCCCGCAGGGAACAGGAAGGTCTCCAGCTTCGCCTTCTCCTCGGCCGTCGCCAGGTGGGCGTGCAGCGTGCGGAACTCGGCGAGCGCCGGGTCGTAGATCTCGTCGTCCAGGATGACGGCCTGCTCGGAGGCGCAGATCATGCCGTTGTCGAAGGACTTGGACAGCACCAGGTCGTTGACGGCGCGGCGCAGCCTGGCGCTCTTGTGGACGTACGCGGGGACGTTGCCGGCGCCGACCCCCAGGGCGGGCTTACCCGCCGAGTAGGCCGCCCTGACCATGGCGTTGCCGCCCGTGGCGAGTATCAGCGAGACGCCCGGGTGGCGCATCAGAGTGCCGGTCGCCTCGACGGACGGAGCCTCGATCCACTGGATGCAGTGCTCGGGAGCTCCCGCCGCGAGGGCGGCGTCGCGCACGACGCGGGCCGCCTGCGCGCTGCAGCGCTGGGCGGAGGGATGGAAGGCGAAAACGACGGGGTTGCGGGTCTTCAGCGCCATCAGCGCCTTGAAGATCGTGGTGGAGGTCGGGTTGGTGACGGGAGTGACCGCGCACACCACGCCCACCGGTTCCGCCACCTCGACCATGTCCTCGATGTCGTCGCGGGCGATGACGCCCACGGTCTTCATGGGAGCCATGCTGTGGGTGACGTGCTCGCAGGCGAACATGTTCTTGGCCGCCTTGTCCTCGAAGACGCCCCGTCCGGTCTCCTCCACCGCGAGGCGGGCCAGCGCGGTGTGCTGGTCCAGAGCGGCGACCGACGCCTTCTTGACGATGTGGTCGACCTGCTCCTGGTCCAGGGCCTCGTAGTCGGCCAAGGCCTTGAGGCCGTTGGCGACGAGCTGGTCAACGGCGATGACGGTGTCCGACGGCGCCTCGGCGGTGGCCCTGGTCGCGGTGCGGTCGTCGTGGCGGGTCATGGGTGTGCCTCCGTCGTCGAGTGGTGAGGCCGCACTGTCCGGCGGCCCGTACGAGAGCGGCGCCGTGGGTGACCGGTGCCGCTCCGTCAGCAGCGTCTCGTCGGCAGCGCTGCCCCGAGCAGGTCCTCCCGGTTCCCGGCGGGTGCCTGACCGGCCCCGAGTGCGCGGGCCGAGTGGCCCTTACTCCCCGTGGAACGCTGCGCGGTGCGAGCCGCTTGTCAGAGCGGCCAGGGGTGCGCGATCCCGCCCGTGTGCCGCTCGGGCGGACGGGTGTCGTCGACGCGGGACGTGAGGTTGTTCACGACGCCCACCACTCCGTCCACCCGCCACGTCAGCTGGATGGCCAGGGGGATGCCGCTGCGCTGCTCCAGCCGACCCTGCAAGGTGACCATGCCGTCTTTGACCGAGACGTCCACCGTGTGGGGCGGCACGCACATGGCCCGCGTCAGCACGTCCTCGAGCACTTCCCGGCCGATCTCCTCGTCCGTGCGCAGGAAGACGCGCAGCAGGTCCCGTCGGGTGGCGATGCCGATCAGCCGGTCTTCCTCGTCCACCACGGGAAGCCGGTCCACGTGGCGGCGTTCCATGATGCGTGCGGCGTCCGCGACGCGCTGTTCGGGGTGCACGGTGACAGCGGGCGTCGACATCAGCTCGCCGGCGGTCGTGGCCCGGGCCGCAGCCGCCGCGTCAGGGGTGGAGCCGCGGGCGGACTTGCGGCCACGCCGGACGCGGCCGTGAGGGGGCCGAGCCGCCTGATGGCGGATCAGGTCGGTCTCGGAGACGACCCCGAGGACCTTGTCGTCGTCGTCCACCACGGGCACGCCGCTGATTCGGTGCCGGTCCAGCAGGCGTGCCACGTCCTTGAAGAGTGTCTCCCGGCGCGCTTCGACGACCTCGCTGGTCATCACCTCGCCGACGATGCGGGTCATCACGCCACTCCTTCCCTCGACCGTCCGCGGGACAAGCGAGGCGGACGGTGTTGTGCCCGGGCGCCCACAGGCCGGAAGCCCTGCGCGGCAGGTCGTCCGTGAACGCACCGGGGCCGGAGCGCACGGGCTGTGTCGGCCGTCGGCCGTCGATGTCCCTACGGACCGTCCCGGGGAACCGGCCCCCGGTACGAATTCAGCGTCCGGCACGACGAGCCGCCGGGGCAGGGGCCAACCGTCCCGAAGCCGGGACCGAATGCCCCGACTCCAGGAATCCGGCCCTGTCACCTGCGCAATCCGCCGCTTCGGGATGCGCGCGATCGGGCGCAGGGCCGCGCAGGAAAGGGGGCTCGTCGACGATCTCCCGCCGCCGAAGGGTGGTCCGAGGAACGCGGCGAGGGCCTTGCTCGACACCGGAGTTCGACGGTCCGCAGCAGTGTAGGGCCGACCGGCCCTGGCCCTTCGGCCCTGGAACGCGCACGATCTACGGTAGGCAGGGACCGGGGCACGCGGTGGGCGTCTTCCGGCGCAGGTACGAGACGGCGCAGAACGAGGAGCATTCGATGGCGGACGGCAAGCGGCCCGGACCCGACGATCCGATCCAGGTCTTCCTGCTGGACGACCACGAGGTGGTACGCCGCGGGGTGCGCGACCTGCTGAACGACGAGCCGGACATCGACGTGGTCGGTGAGGCGGGCACCGTGGAACAGGCGCTGGTGCGTGTCCCCGCGCTGCGCCCGCAGGTGGCGGTGCTCGACGTCCGCCTGCCGGACGGCGACGGTGTGACCGTCTGCCGGGAGCTGCGGTCGCGCATGCCGGAGCTGGCCTGTCTGATGCTGACCTCGTTCGACGACGAGGAGGCGCTGCTCGACTCCATCATGGCCGGCGCCTCCGGATACGTCCTGAAGCAGATCCAGGGATCGGACCTGGTTTCGGCCGTCCGTACCGTGGCCGCCGGCCAGTCCCTGCTCGACCCCAGCGCCACCGCCAGGCTGATGGCCCGCCTGCGCCAGGGCCCGGAGCCGGAGCCGGAGCCCGACGCCCTCCCGGGCCTGACGGACCGGGAGCGGGAGATCCTGGCCCTCATCGGTGAAGGACTCACCAACCGGCAGATCGGTCAGCGGCTCTACCTCGCGGAGAAGACGGTCAAGAACCACATCTCACGGCTGTTGGCCAAACTCGGTGTGGAGCGCCGCATCCAGGCGGCAGTCATCGCCACCCAGGCCCAGGACCGGCTCAGGCAGCAAGGCCGTTGAGCCCGCCCGCACGCCAGGCCCACCGGGCCGAACGGCCCTCCTCCCAGCCCCGTGCGGCCCAAGCCGGATCCCTTTCCGGGCCGTCAGGCTGGCAGCGCACCCGGACATCACCGGACGGCACTCATCGGGAGGATGACGGACATGAGCGTGCGCGTCGGCATCAACGGCTTCGGCCGCATCGGACGCAACTACCTGCGCTGTGTGCTGGAGCGCGCGGAGACCTCGGCCGGCACACCGGTCGAGGTCGTCGCGGTCAACGACCTCACCTCGCCGGCGGCGCTGGCCCATCTGCTGGAGTTCGACTCCACGTACGGCCGGCTGCACCGCGTGGTCGAGCACGACGACAGCTCGCTCACGGTCGACGGGCACCGGATCGTCGTGACCGCCGAGCGCGATCCGGCAGCTCTGGCCTGGGGTGACTCCGGGGTCGATGTCGTCATCGAGTCCACCGGTCGATTCCGCACCCGCGAGCAGGCAGGGCTGCACCTGAAGGCCGGCGCCCGCAAGGTGCTGCTGTCGGTGCCGGGCAAGGACGTCGACGCCACCGTGGTGATGGGTGTCAACGAAGGCACGTACGACCCGGAGCGGCACCACGTGGTCTCCAACGCCTCCTGCACCACCAACTGCGTGGCGCCCATGGTGAAGGTCCTCGACGAGCACTTCGGCCTGGTCAAGGGCCTGATGACCACCATCCACGGCTATACCAACGACCAGGTGGTCCTGGACGGCCCGCACAAGGACCTGCGCCGTGGCCGCAGCGCCGCCGTCAACATGATCCCCACCAGCACGGGGGCCGCGCGTGCCGTCGGTCTGGTGCTGCCGGAGCTGGCCGGGACCCTGGACGGCATCGCCGTGCGGGTGCCGGTCGAGGACGGCTCGCTGACCGACCTGAGCGTGGTCCTGGAGCGGCCCGTGACCACGGACGAGGTCACTGCCGCCTTCCGTGAGGCCGCCGACGGACCGCTCAAGGGCATCCTGCGGGTGTCAGACGCCCCGATCGTCTCCCGGGACGTCGTGGGCGATCCCGCCTCGTGCGTCCTGGACGCCCCGCTGACCCAGGCACACGGTGACCTGGTCAAGATCTTCGGCTGGTACGACAACGAGTGGGGTTACACCAACCGGCTGCTGGACCTCACGGAGTACGTCGCGGCCCGGCTTTCGCAGAGCTGACGAGCCTGGTCGCACGCGATGACCTTTCCGGACATGCGGGGGCCAGGGGCGACCTGGCCTTGCGTCCTGTGTTCGGACGTGGTGAATGGAGGTAGGGCACACCTGGACAGAGCTGCGCGTTCGCGCCCGGCGTCGGCCGGCGGGAACGCACACCGCTTCGAAGAAGCCCGCGTGTGCGGCGCCCCGCCCGTCACGACCGACGGGCGGGACTCGCCGCGTATCCCGAGCGTGTGAGGAGGATGCCATGGCATCCCGACTCGACGACAAGACGGTGGCGAAGCTGGTGGCCGAGGCCACGGCGGCGCCGTCCATGCACAACGCGCAGCCGTGGCGGTTCCGCTTCGTGACCGGTGAACGCCTCATGCTGTTGTACGCGGATCTCGAGCGGGCCATGCCCCGCTCGGACCCCGGCAACCGGGCGTTGCACATCGGCTGCGGGGCGGCGCTGTTCAACCTCCGCGTCGCCGCCGCGCATGCGGACCTCGTCGCGGAGACAGCACTGTCGCCCGATCCGCAGGACCCGACGCTGCTTGCGGCCGTACGTCTGCTCGATCCTGTCGGGCGTCTTCGGGACGACGACCTGGTGCGGCTGCACCCGGGGATCCAGCAACGGCACACGAGCCGCCACCCGTTCGCGGACAAGGCCGTCCCGGAAGAAGTGCAGGCCACCCTGTGCGAGGCCGCGGCACGCGAAGGCGCCGAGCTGTTGTTCCCCGGCCCCTGGCACACCGAGACCGTTCTCGACCTCGTCCGCGACGCCGAGAGCCGCGACGTCATGGACCCCGGCTCCGACGAGGACCTGGTGCGCTGGACGCGGCTCGGGCCGGAAGCGGACATCGCCGTCGACGGCGTCCCGGAGTACGCCTTCGGTCCCCGCAAGTGGGACGGCAAGGCTCCCGTACGGGACTTCGCCGGCCGTCGGCGCGTGGCCGACCGTGGCACCACCACCTTCGAACACACCCCGCACCTGGCCCTGCTCAGCACCCCCGGCGACGGCTCCGACGACTGGCTGCGCGCGGGGCAGGCACTGGAACGCGTCCTGCTGGAGGCCACCCTGGCCGACCTGGCCACCTCCCTGACCTCTCACGCGCTGGAGACCCGCGACCTGCGCCTGCTGGCCCGAGACCCCGGAGAGGGCACAGGCCAGGTACAGATGGTGCTGCGACTCGGCTACGGCCCGCGCGGGCCGGCCACGCCTCGGCGCGCGGTGGGGGAGGTCCTCGACCTCGCGTGACCTCGGCACGACGGGTTTCTCGGCGGGGCGTGGCGCGGTCCCCCGCGTCTGGTGGCGGGCGAGGCCCGCACCGACGGCAGCCCGTTCCTTGCGGGCCGCGGGCACTCCGATCAGCGGGGGTGTCGCTCTCGGGCGCGGTCAGGTCGCCTGATCACGGTGGCAGTCATGAGGCGCCTGCTCGCGGTGGTGCACGAAGGGGGACGGCGAGCCACCGATCGCGCCCGGATGGGCGCGATCGGTGAACTCCGCCGGTGAGCGTCACCGCGGCGCGGCGGCTTCCTCCGGCTCGGGCGGCCCTCCGTGGGGAGCGAGGTCGAATTCCACGTCCACCACGCCCTCGACGGCACGGGCCAGACGCGCTGCCACCGGCACCAGTGCGGTGTCCCGGACGCGGCCGGTGAGCTGTACGACCCCGTCCCGCACGCTCACGAGCACGACCGACTTCGGTGAGGGGAAGAGGTAGGACACGACCTCGCGCCGTACCTCCTCGCCGATCTCCTCGTCGTCGCGCAGGAAGACCTTGAGCAGGTCGGCGCGGCTGACGACGCCCTCGAGCATGCCCAGGGCGTCGACCACGGGCAGCCGCTTGACCTTCGCGCGCGCCATGGTGCGAGCCGCCTGCGCGAGGGTGGCGTCCGCGTGGACGCTGAGGGCAGGGGATGTCATCAGCTGCTCGGCGGTGAGCGCACCCGCCTTCTCCAGGTCCTTCAGACGCCGCAGCTGCGTACAGCGGTCGGGATCGCCGTCGCGGAACTCCTCCTTGGGCAGCAGATCCGCCTCGGAGACCACGCCGACGACCCGGCCCTCGCCCTCGATCACGGGCAGGGCGCTGATCTTCCACTCCTGCATCAGCTGGACGATCTCCTTGAAGGCCGCCCCGCGGCCGACCGCGGCGACCGTGTGGGTCATGACATCGCTGACGATGTGCGGGGTGCCGTGCATGGTCACTCCTTCGTTCTTCGTCCGGGAGCCGGCGGGGTCAGACGGAGCTGCCTGCGCCGTACGGGGCGTACAGGTCCAGCAGATGCGTCCTGGCCGAACGGAGCCGGTGGGCAAGGACCTGCCCGACCCACTGGGAGACGTCCCGGCCCAGGTCGGCGTCGTCCTGGCACAGGGAACGGACCGCCGCGCCGTCGAACTCGTAGGCCCTGACCGGTGTCGTCGCCTCGGCGCCCAGGTGCCACGCGTGCGGCGGGAAGAGCCAGGACCAGCCGACCAGTTCGTTGTGGCCGAGGTTCTCGATCACGGCGGGGCGTCGGCCGGGGACGCGCATGTCGAGGTCGATCCTGCCGGTGCGGATGATCCAGAACCGATCGGCGCGCGATCCCTCCTCGAACAGGCGGGTTCCCTGGGGAATGGACACCTCCCGGGCGAACCGCATCAACCGCTCGCGGTGTTCTGCGGTCAGGGAGCGAAGCATGGTGGGGGTGGGGGAAGGGCTCATGGCGTGCCTCCGCGAGGGCTGTACGACGTTCCACGGCCAGCGTGTGCGACAAGCCCCTGAGCAGGGCAGGGGCCACCCGGTCCCTCGGCCGGGACCTTCGGGGCACCCCGGGCCGGTCGGCCCTCGCGGCCCGGGACTCTCGGCACCGCCTCGGGCCGTGTGGCCGCTGCCTGCGCCCGGCACGGCGCAGAAAGATCGTTCACGGATCGACCCATCCGCATCGAACCGCACAAGGAGCACAGCCATGCCCAGGACCACCAGGACAGGGGAGCGAGCGGCGCCGAGACCGTCACTCGGCCTGCCCGCCGCGTCCTCGCTCGTGATCGGCACCATCATCGGCACGGGGATCTTCGCCCTGCCTTCCGCCCTGGCACCGTACGGACCGATCTCCCTGGTGGCGTTCGTCGTCGTGACGCTGGGCGCGCTGGCGCTGGCACTGACCTTCGGAGCCCTGTCGAAGAGGGCGCCGGCGAGCGGCGGGCCGTACGTCTACGCCCGCGAGGCGTTCGGGGAGTTCGCCGGATTCCTCAACGCGTGGTCGTACTGGATCACCGCCTGGGCCGGGAACGCGGCCATCGCCGTGGCATGGGTCGGTTACGTCGAGGTGTTCGTCAACACGGGCCACAAGACGTGGGTCTCCATGGGGCTCGCCCTCGGCGGACTCTGGACCGCGGCCGCGATCAACCTCACCGGCGTCCGCAACATGGGCGCGTTCCAGGTGGTCACGACCGTGCTGAAGTTCGTCCCGCTCGTCTTCATGGCCACCGTCGGGCTGCTGTTCATCGACCCGGACAACTTCGGGACCTTCAACGCCGGCGGTCGGTCCGCCGTCGGCGCGATCTCGGCAGCGGCCGCCATCGCCCTGTTCAGCTACCTCGGCCTGGAGGCCGCCTCCGTGGTCGCCGGCCGGGTGCGCGATCCGGAGCGGAACGTGTCCCGCGCCACCGTGTACGGCACCCTCCTGTGCGCCGTCCTCTACATCCTCGGCACCCTCGCCGTGTTCGGCACCGTCTCGCACGGCGAGCTCGGCGCCACCACCGCGCCGTTCACCGACTCCGCGAACAACATCTTCGGCGGTACCTGGGCCGGGGACGTCGTGGCTGTCGCCGCCGTCATCTCCGGCATCGGCGCCCTGAACGGCTGGACCATGCTGTGCGCCGAGATGCCGTACGCCGCAGCCCGCGACGGTCTCTTTCCCGGCTCCTTCGCCAAGCTTCGCGGGCAGAGCGGTGTCCCGGCGTTCGGAATCGTCGCCTCGACCGTGCTGGCCTCGTTGATCACGGTGTTCAGCTACTCGCGCTTCGAGGACGTCTTCACGAAGATCGTGCTGCTGAGCGTGCTGACCGCCGTGATCCCGTACCTGTTCTCCGCCGCCGCCCAGCTGTACTGGCTCCTGGTGCGCGGCCGGGAGAGCATCGGCCCCCGGCGCCTGGCCCGCGATGTCACCGTCGCCGGTCTGGCACTCGTCTTCTCCTACTGGTCGATCCAGGGCAGCGGCTACCAGACCGTCTACTACGGGCTGTTCGTGCTGCTGCTCGGAGTTCCGGTCTACGTCTGGCTGAAGCGGGGCGAGGGCGTCTACGGCGGTACCGACCTGCCGATTCCCGCCGCCCGCGTTCCCCGGGAGGAGCAGGCGCCGGAGACGCCGACACCGCCCCGGGCGCGCCCGCGCGGCAGCGGCACCGGTTCCCCGCGCAAGCGCAACGTCCAGCCTCACCAGGAGTGATCACCCTCACCAGGAATGACCACCCCACCTCCCGACAGAGGAACCCACGCCATGAACACGTTCCACGTCGACTCCGAGGCCGGCCCGCTGCGCCAGGTGATCCTGCACCGCCCCGGCATCGAACTGTCCCGACTGACCCCGCGCAATGTCGACGCTCTCCTCTTCGACGACATCCTGTGGGCCAAGCGAGCCCGCGAGGAGCACGACGCCTTCGCCCAGGTGCTGCGCGACCACGGAACGAAGGTCCACTACTTCGCCGACCTGCTCGCCCGGACCCTCGACCTTCCCGAGGCCCGCGACTGGCTGCTGGACCGAGTGATCACCCCCGCCACCGTCGGACCGGCCCTGATCGACCCGGTCCGCGAGTTGTGCGCCGCACTCGACGGCGACACCCTCGCCGGACACCTCATCGGCGGGCTGCTCAAGAGCGATCTGCCGCTGGCCAGCCCGCACAGCCTGGTCTGGAACGCGCTCGATGCCGAGGACTTCGCGCTCGCCCCGCTGCCCAACCACCTCTTCCCGCGCGACAACTCCTGCTGGGTCTACGACCGGCTCTCGGTCAATCCCATGGCCAAGCCCGCCCGCCGTCGCGAGAGCCTGCACGCCGAAGCCATCTACCGGTTCCACCCGATGTTCGCCGACGCGGTGCCCGTACCGCTTCTCGACGGCCCCGTGGGCACGCTGGAAGGCGGTGACGTCCACGTCCTCGGGGGCGGGGCGGTCATGGTCGGCATGGGAGAGCGGACCACCGCCCAGGCCGTGGAGAACCTCGCCGCCCGGCTTTTCGCCGACGGCACGGCAAACCGGCTGGTCGCCGTCCAACTCCCCGCCACACGGGCGTACATGCACCTCGACACCGTGCTGACGATGGTCGACCGCGACACCTTCGTCGTCCATCCGGGCCTCGCCGACTCGCTGCGCTCCTGGACGCTCACCCCGAGCGACACGCGGGAGTGCGGCTTCGAGGTCGCGCCGAACTCGGACCTCGCCACCGCACTCGCCGAGGCACTCGACCTCGACAAGGTCCGGATGTTCTCCGCCCCGCAGGACATCCGCAACGCCGAGCGCGAGCAGTGGGACGACGGCAGCAACTTCCTCGCCCTCGCTCCCGGCGTGATCGTCGGCTACGAGCGCAACGTCACCACCAACACCTATCTGCGCAAGCAGGGCATCGAGATCGTCACGATCGCCGGCGCCGAACTCGGCCGCGGACGCGGTGGCCCGCGCTGCATGAGCTGCCCCATCGAGCGCGACCCGGTCGCCTGACCCGCGACCGACCGCCCCAGGGAGGGATTCCACCATGACCGTCGACCTCCGAGGCCGCTCCTGTCTGAGCGAACTCGACTTCACCGCCCGCGAGATCCACCATCTCCTCGACCTCGCAGCCGACCTCAAGGCGGCCAGGCGTGCCGGTACCGAGCGGCCCCGGCTCACCGGCAGGCACCTTGCGCTGATCTTCGAGAAGACCTCCACCCGCACCCGCTGTGCCTTCGAGGTCGCCGCCGCCGATCAGGGCGTCGCCACTACCTACCTGGGCCCCGGCGACACCCATGTCGGAGTCAAGGAGTCCATCGCCGACACCGCCCGTGTGCTCGGTCGTATGTTCGACGCCATCGAGTACCGGGGCTCGGCCCACTCGCTGGTCACCGAGTTGGCCGCCCACTCCGGGGTCCCGGTCTACAACGGCCTGACCGACACCGCGCACCCCACCCAGAGCCTGTGCGACGTCCTCACCATGCGCGAACACAGCCTCAAACCGGTGCCTGACATCGGCTACTGCTACCTCGGCGACGCCCGCAACAACATGGGCAACTCCCTGCTGTCCATGGGCGCCCTGCTCGGCATGGACGTACGGATCGCCGCGCCCGCCCGCCTCTGGCCGGACCCGGCGCTGGTGACCAGGTGCCGAGAACTCGCCGAGCGCAGCGGCGCCCGGATCACCCTCACCGAGGACGTCGAGACGGCCGTTCGCGGCGCCGACTTCCTGCACACCGACGTCTGGGTCTCCATGGGCGAGCCCGCCGAGACCTGGCGGGAGCGGATCAAACTGCTGCTGCCGTACCAGGTCAACGACAAGACGCTGGCCGCCACCGGCAACCCGGACGTGAAGTTCATGCACTGCCTGCCGGCCCTGCACGACCGCCGTACCCGCCTCGGGCAGGACCTCTTCGACGCCTACGGCCTGGACGGACTCGAAGTCACCGACGACGTCTTCTCCTCGCCCGCGTCGATCGTCTTCGACCAGGCCGAGAACCGGCTGCACACCATCAAGGCCGTGCTTGTGGCCACCCTGGAGGGCTGAAGCCATGCGTATCGTCGTCGCCCTCGGCGGCAACGCCCTGCTCCACCGCGGCGAGCGCCCCGACGCCGCCGTCCAGCAGGCGAACATCGACCGGGTGGCCACCGCCCTGGCGGCTCTGGCACACGAGCACGAGGTCGTCCTCACCCACGGCAACGGCCCCCAGATCGGCCTGCTCGCCATGGAAAGCGCGTCCGACCCCGCCCTCAGCGCCCCCTATCCGCTGCACCTGCTCGGCGCCCAGACCCAGGGGATGATCGGCTCCCTGCTGGCCTGCACCCTGCACGACGCCCTGCCCGGCCGCCGGATCGCCACGCTCGTCACCCACACCCTCGTACGGGCCGACGATCCGGCCTTCGCACGACCCACGAAATTCGTGGGACAGACCTACTCCCGGGAGGTGGCTCGGTCCCTGGCACGCAAGCGGGGCTGGCACATCGCCCGGGACACCGGCGGCTGGCGCCGCGTGGTGCCCTCCCCGGTACCGGAACGGATCCTGGAGACCGACACGGTCCACGAACTGCTGAACGCCGGCGCTCTGGTGATCTGCGCCGGCGGGGGAGGCGTTCCCGTCACCGCCGACAAGGTCACCGGGGCGCTGACCGGGGTCGAGGCCGTCGTGGACAAGGACCTCACGGCCGCGCTGCTCGCCGAGGACCTCAAGGGCGACTTCCTGCTCGTCCTCACCGACGTCCCCTGCGTGTACGAGGACTACGGCACACCGGCCCAGCGGCCCGTACTCGACGCCACCCCCGCCGAACTGCGGCGAAGGGGCCTTCCCGAAGGCTCGATGGGCCCCAAGGCCGAGGCGTGCGCCCGGTTCGTGGAACGCACGGGGGGACTGGCCGCGATCGGCGCCCTGGACGCGGCGTACGAGATCGTCCACGGCCGATCGGGCACGCTCGTCCGCCCCGAGATGACAGCGGGCTGAGACGAAGGGCCGATCGGCCCGGGTGTGAGGGGCCGGTGGCCGCCCGCTGGTGTGCCGACGGACCCTCCCGGCGGCCGGGGCCGACGAGAAGGATCGGCAGTACAGAAGGAGCAACCGTGCGAACCGAGGAGAGACCGGCGATGACGGTAACGGTGACGGCTGGACCCCGGACGCCGCAGGCGTGGCGGGACTTCGCCGGCGCGGGCTGGCGCGAGCGGATCGACGTCCGCGACTTCATCCAGGCGAACTACACGCCGTACGAGGGTGACGCGGCCTTCCTGGTCGGCCACACCGAGCGCACGCGCGCGGTGTGGGAGAAGGTGAGCTCCCTGTTTCCCGAGGAGCGGCGCCGGGGCATCCTCGATGTCGACCCGGCCAATCCGTCCACGATCACCTCGCACCGGCCGGGCTTCATCGACCGTGACCGCGAGCTGATCGTCGGCCTCCAGACCGATGCCCCGCTGCGGCGGGCCATCATGCCCAACGGCGGCCTGCGGATGGTCGAGAACGGGCTGAAGGCGTACGGCTACCAGGCAGATCCCTTCGTCACCCGGGTCTTCGGCACCTACCGCAAGACCCACAACGACGGAGTCTTCGACGCCTACACTCCCGAAATGCGCACCGCACGCAAGGTGGGCATCATCACCGGACTGCCGGACGCCTACGGCCGTGGCCGGATCATCGGCGACTACCGGCGGGTCGCCCTGTACGGCACCGACCGGCTGATCGAGGCCAAGCAGGCCGAGAAGGCCCTGCTGGACACGCAGCCCTCCACCGCGGACGTCATCCGCGATCGCGAGGAACTCACCGAGCAGATCAGGGCGTTGAGGGAACTGGCTGAGATGGCGGCCACCTACGGCTGCGACGTCTCCCGTCCCGCCGCCACCGCCCACGAGGCCGTGCAATGGCTCTACCTCGGCTTCCTGGCCGCGGTGAAGGAGCAGAACGGCGCCGCGATGTCGCTGGGCCGCACCTCCACCTTCCTGGACGTCTACCTCCAGCGGGACCTGGTCGCGGGGCTCATCGACGAGACGCGTGCCCAGGAACTGATCGACGACTTCGTGATCAAGCTGCGGATCGTGCGGTTCCTGCGCACCCCCGAGTACGACGCGCTGTTCTCCGGCGACCCCACCTGGGTGACGGAGTCCATCGGCGGCATCGGCGACGACGGCCGCACGCTGGTCACCCGCACCTCATTTCGCTTCCTTCAGACCCTGTACAACCTCGGTCCGGCCCCCGAGCCCAATCTGACCGTGCTGTGGTCGCCGCGACTCCCCGCCGGCTTCAAGAAGTTCTGCGCCCAGGTCTCCATCGACACCAGTGCGATCCAGTACGAGTCCGACGACCTCATGCGCCCGCGCACGGGCGACGACACCGCGATCGCCTGCTGTGTCTCGGCGATGGCCGTCGGCAAGCAGATGCAGTTCTTCGGGGCGCGGGTCAACCTCGCCAAGGCACTGCTGTACGCCGTCAACGGCGGCCGGGACGAGATGACCGGCGAACAGGTCGCCCCCGAGGCACCTGCGCTGACGGGTGAGTACCTGGACTTCGCCGAGCTGTCGGCGGCGTACGACCGCGTCCTGGACTGGCTGGCGGAGACATACGTCAACACCCTCAACGTCATCCACTTCATGCACGACAAGTACGCCTACGAGCGCATCGAGATGGCCCTGCACGATCATCCGGTGCACCGGTTCATGGCCTGCGGGATCGCCGGGCTCTCGGTCGCCGCCGACAGCCTGTCCGCCGTCAAGCACGCGCGGGTGAAGGTGTTCCGCGACGCCACCCGCCTCGCCGTCGATTTCCGCACCGAGGGGGAGTTCCCGGCCTACGGCAACAACGACGACCGCGCCGACAGCATCGCCGTCGGCCTCGTGGAGTCCTTCATGGCCAAGGTCCGCAAGCACCCCACCTACCGGGACGCCGAACACACCCAGTCGGTACTGACCATCACCTCGAACGTCGTCTACGGCAAGCACACCGGCAACACGCCCGACGGCCGGCGGGCCGGCGCGCCCTTCGCGCCCGGCGCCAACCCGATGAACGGGCGCGACCGCCACGGCGTGGCCGCCTCCGCCCTCTCCGTCGCCAAGCTGCCGTACGAACAGGCGCGGGACGGGATCTCGCTGACCACGACGATCACTCCGGAAGGCCTGGGTCACGACCCGGACGAGCGCGCGGATCACCTGGCCGGGATCCTGGACGCGTACATGTCCTCCGGCGGCTTCCACATGAACGTCAACGTCCTGGACCGGGCGACCCTGGAGGACGCCATGGAGCACCCGGAGAAGTATCCGGAGCTGACGGTCCGGGTCTCCGGATACGCCGTCAACTTCGTCCGGCTGACCCGTGAACAGCAGCTCGACGTGATCAGCCGCACCTTCCACGGTTCGCTGTGAGCACGATGATCAAGGGCCGGATCCACTCCTGGGACCTCTCCACCGGCGTGGACGGTCCCGGGACCCGGTTCGTGCTCTTCGTCAGCGGCTGCTCGTTGCGCTGCCTGTACTGCGCCAACCCCGACACCTGGCACATGCGCGACGGCCGGGAGACCACGGTGGAGGAGGTGATGGCCGAGATCGAGAAGTACCGGGCCTTCGTCACGACGGCAGGCGGCGGAGTCACTCTCACCGGTGGCGAGCCCCTTCTCCAGTCCGCCTTCACCGCTGCCGTGCTCCATCGCTGCAAGGAACTCGGGCTGCACACCGCCCTCGACACCTCCGGCTTCCTCGGCGTCCGTGCCGACGACACGCTCCTCGCGGACACCGACCTGGTGCTCCTGGACATCAAGTCCTTCGACATCGGTACGTATCGCAAGCTCACCGGCGGCGAGCTGGCCCCCACCCTCAACTTCGCCACCCGCCTGGACCGGCTCGGCGTCCCCGTGTGGATCCGTTACGTCCTGGTCCCCGGCTGGACCGACGACGAGACCGCCGTCGACGGCCTGGGCGCGTTCCTGGCCGGGCTGGGCAACGTCGACCGGGTCGACGTCCTGCCCTTCCACAAGCTCGGCAGCCACAAGTACGAGGCCCTCGGGATCCCCTTCCCGCTCAAGGACACCCCGACGCCCGACCGGGACCTCGTCCAGCGGGTCCGTGCACAGTTCCGCGAGCACGGGGTGCGGGCGGTGTGAGCCGACACCCGCCTGTCCGCGCGATCCCGCCGCCACCCTGTGGACGCGGGGCGTTCGCCCCTCTCGTGGGCCGGTCGGCCCTCAGGAGGGACCCTCCGGCCTCTTCTGCCTCGGATCACGGGGCTCGGAGACTTACGGTGCATCCCCCAAGGAGGTTCGCACATGCCCACCATCACCGTCGGTCTCGACGGCTCGCCCGCAAGTCTCGCCGCCGCAGACTGGGCGGCTCGGGAAGCGGTACAACGCGATGCGCTCCTGCACCTCGTTCATGCCGAGGACCCGCCCCCTCCCTACGCGCCGTTCGGTGGTGTTCCGTCGCTCGGCGCGATCGAGGGGCAGCACGAGTGGGCCGCGGATCTGCTGCGCAAGGCCGAGTCCCGGCTCGCGCGGCGCCACCCCGGTCTGCTGATCACCAGCCGGCTCACCGGAGACCAGGCCGTCCCCGCACTGCTCGCCGCCGCCGAGGACAGCGATCTGCTGGTCCTGGGGTCCCGGGGCCTGGGTACCGTCGCCGGGTTCCTGGTCGGCTCCGTGGCACAGGCCGTCGTGGCGCGTACCGTACGACCCGTCGTCCTCGTTCGGGCCACTGAGCACGCAGCGGACGAGCACCTGCCGGACGCCGCGGGCGCCGGGGTGACCACCACTCCGTACCGTGACGTGGTGCTGGGGCTGGACCTGGAAGAGCCGAGCGATGCCGTCATCGAGTTCGCCTTCAGGGCCGCTCAGCAGCGCGCGGCCGGCCTGCGCGTGGTCCATGGCTGGAACCCGGCCGCCGTCTACGGCTACGCCGCCGCCGTGGACGCGGGACTCAACGAAGAGCTGGCCGAGGAAACACGGAACGGGCTGAGCGACGTCCTGCGACCGTGGAAGGACAGGTTCCCCGGGGTCAAAGTGCATGAGCAGGCCGTGATCGGTGGCGCCGGCCGTCATCTCGTGCACGCCTCGCGGGACGCGGCGCTCGTCGTCGTCGGCCGCAAGAAGCGCCGCGCGGCGGTCGGTGGCCACGTCGGCCCGGTGACACACGCCGTGCTGCAACACGCCTGCGCACCGGTCGCTGTGGTGCCGCACGACTGACCTCGGGCCGGGCGTCCGCCGCTCGCCGCACCACCTCCGGTACGCGTCCACGGCAGTGGGCAGGGAAGATCGAGTCCTCGCCCGCTGGCTCCGTCAGGCAGGCCGTGTGCGTCCAAGTCGTCCCGCAGGCGCTGCTTCACACGGGTGAGGGCGAACACGACTTCGTGCCGGGCGAGTTCGCGGCACGGTTCGTCGAGGAGAGGTGCCCTGGGCCCCGGCGCACTCCGTGTGTCGGGGCGTGCCGTGTCGATGCCCAACAGCCTCTCGAAACAGGGCCGTTCAGCCCCATGGTCGCGGACCTTCGGCATCCGGCGCCGTCCGGTGCACAGGACCAGAGTGAGTCACGTCAGACAACGACCCGACCGCCTTCGAAGGGAAACCCACCATGTCCGTGCACGAGCACCCGCACCGGAGCACCGGCTTCCACCTGCCGTCACTGCGCGGGAACCGGGCCGCCACCGCATCCGAGTCCGCCGAGTCGGCCGTGTCGCCGGACACCGTCACGCACACCGTGCCGGCCTACGCCCTCGCCTCCCTGCGCCTGCTCACCGGGTTCGTCTTCCTGTGGGCCTTCCTCGACAAGACCTTCGGCCTCGGCTACGCGACTCCGTCCGGCAAGGGCTGGATCGACGGCGGATCGCCGACGAAGGGCTTCCTCGGCTCCGTCGCCGTCGGGCCGATGGAGTCCACCTTCCACTCCTGGGCCGGCGACCCGTGGGCGAACTGGCTGTTCATGCTCGGTCTGCTCGGGATCGGCCTCGCGCTTGTCCTCGGTGTCGCGCTGCGGATCGCCGCCGTCGCCGGGACCGCGATGATGATCCTGATGTGGGTCGCCGAGTGGCCGCCCGCGCGGCACATCTCGGACGGCTCGCTGAGCATGTCGACGAACCCGTTCGCCGACTACCACCTGATCTACGCCGTCGCCCTGATCGTCCTGGCCGCCACAGCGGCCGGCGACACCCTCGGCGCGGGTCGGCTCTGGGCCCGGCTGCCGATGGTGCGCGACCACGGCTGGCTGCGCTGAACACCGGCGGCGCGGTGGGCCCGTCATCCGGCCCACCGCGCCGAGCCCTTTCCCGGGCCGTCCGGTCCCGATCCGGGACCAGTGGCCCCTGCACAACGAACCCCCCTAAGACGACGCTGGAATCGGATCCCTCGCCCCAGGAGGTGGAGATCATGCTCCGCACCATCACCGTAGGTCTCGACGGCTCGCAGGAGAGCCGGGCAGCCGCCGAATGGGCGGCTCGCGAAGCTCGGCTGCGCGACCTGCCCCTGAAGATCGTCCACGTCTGGGAACCGGTGCCGGAGCCCATGGCCCAGGCGCCGCTCCTCGGTGCGGAGACCCAGCAGCACTGGACCGAGCGGATCCCCCGGGAGGCCGCCGAGGGCATCAGCCTGCGGCACCCCGGAGTCGAGGTGATCAGGGAGCAGCTCTCCGGCTACCCGGGTCACGCGCTGGCCGAGGCGGCGAAGAGCGCCGAACTGCTCGTCCTGGGCTCTCGTGGTTTCGGCGGGATCGGCGGGTTCATGGTCGGCTCGGTCGGCATGTCCGTCATCGCCCACACGGACCGCCCCGTGGTGCTGGTGCGGGCACTGGAGCAGGCCGCCGACGAGCACGAGCCGGACCCGGCGGGCGTTCCGTCCGCCGCGACCCCGTTCCGGCCGGTGGTGCTCGGACTCGACATCGGGCACCCGGACGAGACGCTGATCGAGTTCGCCTTCGACGCCGCCAGGCGCCGCGCGACGTCCCTGAGGGTCGTCCACGGCTGGAACCCGCCGCCCTACTACGCGTACGGCACACCGGCCAACCCCGCACTGCACGAGGCACTGGCCCTGACAGATGCCGAGGCGCTGGCCGAGGCCGTGGCCCCCTGGCGGAAGAAGTTCCCGGACGTGGAGGTCGTCGAGCAGTCCCGCTACGGCAGCCCCGCGATCCACGTCGTGGAGGCCTCCCGTCACGCATCTCTGGTCGTCGTGGGCCGGCGCATCCGCCGCAGCTCCTTCGGCGCCCACATCGGGCACGTCACCCACGCGGCCCTGCACCACTCCACCGCCCCCGTCGCCGTCGTCCCGCACAGCTGACCACCCTGAGGACCTGAGGAGAAGAGACCATGAAGGCAGCGGTCGTACGCGCGTTCGGTGAGCCACTGGTCATCGAGGAGCGACCCGATCCGGAGCCCGGCCCCGGCCAGGTCCGCGTCCGGGTGGAGGCGTCCGGGCTGTGCCACACCGACATCCACGCGGCCCACGGCGACTGGCCGGTCAAGCCGAACCCGCCGTTCGTTCCCGGGCACGAGGGTGTCGGTCTGGTGGAGGCGCTCGGCGAAGGCGTCACCCATCTCGCACTCGGGCAGCGCGTCGCCGTGCCCTGGCTCGGCAGGGCCTGCGGGCGGTGCGAGCACTGCCTGTCCGGCTGGGAGACCCTGTGCGAGCAGCAGATCAACACCGGCTACGGCTGCGACGGCGGCTACGCCGAGAAGATGCTCGCCTGGGCCGACTTCGCCCAGCCCGTGCCCGACGGGATCAGCGCCCTGGAAGCCGCCCCGCTGACCTGTGCGGGCGTGACGACGTACAAGGCGCTGAAGGTCGCCGACGTCAGGCCCGCCCAGCTCGTCGCGATCTCCGGGATCGGCGGGCTCGGCCATCTGGCCGTGCAGTACGCGAAGATCGCGGGCGCCACGGTCGCCGCGATCGACGTCACCGACGAGAAGCTCCGGCTGGCCGCGGAACTAGGCGCGGACATCGTCATCGACGCCCGCAAGGAGAACGTCGGCGAGGCGCTCAAGCGGCACGGCGGCGCCCACACCGCCATCGCGCTCGCGGTGAACGACGCGGCCTTCGAAGCCGTCAACTCCGGGCTGCGGCGCGGCGGCAAGCTGGTCATGGTGGCCCTGCCCGCGCACGGCACGGTCCGCGTGCCCATCTTCGACACCGTTCTCAACGGCACCTCGGTGATCGGCTCGATCGTCGGCACCCGGCAGGACCTCGCCGAGGTCTTCCAGCTGCACGCGGCCGGCCGCACGAAGGTCATCTACGAGACCCGACCTCTGGCCTCGGTGAACGAGTCCATCGACGAGGTACTGCGCGGCCAGGTCAAGGCACGCATCGTCTTCGACCTCGGAGCGCAGCGGTGAACACGGTGGGACTGCCCCTGGTCGTCGGTGTGGACGGCTCCGAGCCGAGCCTGCGCGCCGTCGACTGGGCGGCCGACGAAGCAGTTCTGCGCGCGGTGCCGCTGAAGGTGGTGTACGCCTCCCTCTGGGAGCGCTATGAGGGCAGCGCACTCGCTTCGGACGTCGGCAAGCCGTCGGAGGAGGTGAGGGCGGACGACATCGTGGGAGCCGCCGCGCGGCGTGCCCTCCGCCGTCGACCGGGCCTGAAGGTCTCCGCGGACGTGCTGCCCGAGGAGCCGGAATACGCGCTGGTGCGGGAAGGGCGCAATGCCTCCGCGCTGGTGCTCGGCACCCGGGGCCGCAGCGGCCTCGTCGAGATGCTGCTCGGGTCCGTCAGCCTCACCGTGGCCGCACACGCGGACTGCCCGGTGATCGTGCTGCGCGGCAGCCACGACAACCGGGTGGGCGCGGGGTCGCGAGGGCGCGTCGTGCTCGGCGTGGGGGAGGCGGGGAAGGACTCCGCGGCGACGGGCTTCGCCTTCCAGGAGGCGAGGCTGCGCGCCGCACCCCTGGACGCCGTGCGCGCGTGGCGGTGCCCCGCACACGAGAGCGTGGACCACCCTCTCCTCGCCGGCGAGCCGGCGCGACTGCACGAGGAACACGCCGCCGAAGCTCTGGAAGAGGCCCTGAAGGACGCCCCGACGGACGTCGAACTGCACCGACGCACCGTCGAGGGACCCGCCCGCAGAGTCCTGCTCGACGCCTCGCGCGACGCCGGCCTGCTGGTGGTCGGTGCCCGGCGCAACCCCGGGCACCTCGGGCTCCAGCTCGGGCGTGTCGCCCACGGAGTCCTGCACCACGCCGCCTGCCCTGTCGCGATCGTGCCCGAGCAGGCGTGAGCGCCCAACGACCCGACCGACCACTCGACGCCTTCGGAGTCACCATGTCCACCGTCCGGCACCAGGACGCCACCGCACCCACCGACGAAGAGCTGCGCACCCTGGACGCACACTGGCGCGCCGCCAACTACCTGGCCGCGGGACAGATCTACCTGATGGCGAACCCGCTGCTGCGGGAGCCGCTGCGACCCGAGCACATCAAGCCGCGGCTGCTCGGGCACTGGGGGACGTCGCCAGGCCTGAACCTCGTCCACACGCACCTCAACCGGGTGATCAAGGCCCGCGGGCTCGACGCGCTGTGCGTCTGGGGTCCGGGCCACGGCGGTCCCTCGGTCCTCGCCAACTCCTGGCTGGAGGGCAGCTACACCGAGACGTATCCGGACGTGACGCGCGACGAGGACGGCATGGCCCGGCTGTTCCGGCAGTTCTCGTTCCCCGGTGGCGTGCCCAGTCACGTCGCCCCGGAGACGCCCGGTTCGATCCACGAGGGCGGCGAGCTCGGCTACTCGCTGGCCCACGCCTACGGCGCCGCCTTCGACAATCCGGATCTCCTCGTGGCCTGCGTGATCGGCGACGGCGAGGCGGAGACCGGGCCGCTGGCCGCCGCCTGGCACTCCAACAAGTTCCTCGACCCCCTCCACGACGGAGCTGTCCTGCCGATCCTGCACCTCAACGGCTACAAGATCGCCAACCCGACGGTGCTCTCCCGGATCCCGGAGGCCGAACTCGACGAGCTGCTGCGCGGCTACGGCCACGACCCGATCCACGTCACCGGCGACGACCCCGCCAAGGTCCACCGGGCCATGGCCGCGGCGATGGACGACGCACTCGACCGCATCGCCGTCATGCAGCGCACCGCCCGCGAGGACGGTGTCACCGAGCGCGTGCACTGGCCCATGATCGTGCTGCGCACCCCGAAGGGCTGGACAGGACCGGCCGAGGTGGACGGCGAACCCGTCGAGGGCACCTGGCGCGCCCACCAGGTGCCCCTGTCCGGCGTCCGTGAGAATCCGGAGCACCTGCGGCAGCTGGAGGCGTGGCTGCGCTCGTACCGGCCCCGGGAACTCTTCGGACCCGACGGCCGTCCCACTGCCGACGTCCTCGCCTGTGTCCCGGACGGCGCCCAGCGGCTCGGCGCCACCCCGCACGCCAACGGCGGCCTGCTCGTGCGCGACCTGCCCGTCCCACCGCTCGACGACTTCGCCGTACCCGTCGACAAGCCGGGCACCACCCTGCACGAACCGACCCGCGTTCTCGGCGACCTCCTCGCCCGGGTGATGAAGGACACCGGCGAGCGACGGGACTTCCGCCTCGTCGGCCCGGACGAGACCGCGTCCAACCGGCTTCAGGCCGTCTTCGACGTCAGCGGAAAGGCGTGGCAGGCCGAACACCTGCCGGTCGACGAGCACCTCGAGCACCACGGCCGGGTGATGGAGATCCTCTCCGAACACACCTGCCAGGGCTGGCTGGAGGGCTATCTGCTGACCGGCCGGCACGGCCTGTTCTCCTGCTACGAGGCGTTCGTGCACATCGTCGACTCGATGGTCAACCAGCACATCAAGTGGCTCAAGACGTCGAGGGAGTTGTCCTGGCGCGCGCCCATCGCCTCCCTCAACTACCTGCTCACCTCGCACGTCTGGCGCCAGGACCACAACGGCTTCTCGCACCAGGACCCCGGCTTCGTCGACCACGTCCTCAACAAGAGTCCCGAGGTCGTCCGCGTCTACCTCCCGCCGGACGCCAACACGCTCCTGTCGGTCGCGGAGCACGCCCTGCGCAGCCGCGACTATGTCAACGTCATCGTGGCGGGCAAGCAGCCCTGCTTCGACTGGCTCTCCCTGGACGCCGCCCGGGCCCACTGCGCCCGCGGGGCCGGCATCTGGGAGTGGGCGGGCACCGAGAACGGCACCCGCGAACCCGACGTGGTCCTCGCCTGCGCGGGCGACGTGCCCACCCTGGAGGTGCTGGCCGCCGCGCAACTGCTCCGCCGGCATCTGCCCGACCTGGCCGTGCGCGTGGTCAACGTCGTCGACATGACCCGGCTCCTCCCGCGCGAGGAACACCCGCACGGGATGAGCGACTTCGAGTACGACGGACTGTTCACCACCGACAGGCCGGTGATCTTCGCCTACCACGGGTACCCGTGGCTGATCCACCGCCTCGCCTACCGCCGCACCGGGCACAAGAACCTTCACGTGCGCGGCTACAAGGAGTCCGGCACGACGACCACGCCGTTCGACATGGTCGTCCGCAACGACCTCGACCGCTACCGCCTCGTCATGGACGTCATCGACCGGGTCCCCGGCCTCGCCGTGCGGGCCGCCGCGGTACGCCAGCGGATGGCCGACGCCCGCACCCGTCACCAGGCCTGGATCCGGGAGCACGGCACCGACCTGCCCGAGGTCGCCGACTGGACCTGGACGGCCTGACCCGGCCCGACGACGCCGACCGCCCCGGGACCATCAGCGGAACGGGGGGCCGATCGGCCCCCCGTTCCGCCCCGGACAGCCCATGGGGCCGCCCTCCGGTCTGCCGGACGATCGAAGTGTCGAGAGGCATGGAGGAGACCTGCGATGACGGACGACCTGATCGACCGGCCCACGGTCCACGCCCTGCTCGCCGACGGCACCACCGTGTGCATACGGCCCGTGCGGCCGAGTGACCACGACCAGGTGCAGGGGTTCTACGAGGAGATGTCGGCGGACAACCTCCGCCTGCGGTTCTTCTCGGCGAGCCGACGGTCGGCCGCCATGGCCGCGGACCGGGCCAGCGCCCCGACCCGTCCGGGCTACCGGGCCCTGCTGGCCGAGGCGGACGGTCGGGTGATCGGCCTCGCCGAGTACGACACCGCCGGGGAGAAGGACGACGCGGAGGTCTCCATCGCCGTTGCCGACGGTCTGCACCACCGGGGCGTGGGCACCCTGCTCGTCGAGCACCTGGTCTCGGCGGCGCACGCGGAGGGCATCACCACCTTCACGGCCGACGCGCTGAGCGAGAACCACGAGGTGCTCCGTCTCTTCGCCGACCTCGGCCTGCGCACCTCCCGCCGCTTCGAGGGACCGGAGGTGCGCTGCACCGTCCACCTCGACCAGGACGACACCTACCTGTCTGCCGTCGAGGCCAGGGGCCGCGCCGCCGACGTGGCCAGCCTCCTGCCGTTGCTGCGCCCGGACGCCGTCGCCGTCGTCGGTGCCGGACGCACGCCGGGGTCGGTGGGCCGGGCGATCCTCCACCATCTGCACCAGGGCGGCTTCACCCGGCGGCTCTTCGCCGTGAACCCCCGCGTCACCTCGGTGCTCGGTGTGCCGTCCCACCCGTCCGTCGCGGCCCTGCCCAAGACTCCCGACCTCGTGATCGTGGCCGTGCCGGCCGGCGCGGTCCCGGCCGTCGCCGACGAGTGCGGCCGGGCCGGGGTGCGTGCGCTCGTCGTCGTCACCGCCGGACTCGACCACACCCAGGCGCGGTCCCTGCTGGACGCCTGCCGCACCTACGGCATGCGGCTCGTCGGACCCAACTGCCTCGGCGTCGCCAACACGGACCCCGAGCTGAACCTCGACGCCACCTTCGCCGCCGAACACCCCCGACCCGGGACGGCCGGTGTCGCCGTGCAGTCCGGAGGCGTCGGCATCGCCCTGCTCGACGGGCTCTCCCGGCTGGGCATCGGAGTCTCGTCCTTCGTCTCGCTCGGCGACAAGTACGACGTCAGCGGCAACGATCTGCTGCAGTGGTGGGAGAGCGACGGCCGCACCGACCTCGCCCTGCTGCACCTGGAGTCCTTCGGCAACCCGCGCGCCTTCTCCCGGACCGCCCGCCGCGTCACGCGTCGCGTCCCGGTGCTCACCGTCGACACCGGACGCACGGACGCGGGGCGCCGCGCGGCCGCCTCGCACACCGCTGCCGCCGCCACCCGCACCATGACCCGCGGAGCGCTGTTCACCCAGGCGGGCATCACCGCGACCCGCTCGGTCGGCGAGCTCCTCGAAACCGCGGCCCTGCTGCACTCCCAGCCGCTGCCGGAAGGCACCCGCGTCGCGATCGTCACCAACGCGGGCGGCGCGGGAGTGCTGGCCGCCGACGCCTGCGTGGAGGCGGGGCTGGCCCTTCCCCCGTTCACCCCCGCCATGGTCGAGGAACTGCTCGGCGTGCTGCCGGACGGCGCCGCCATCGGCAACCCCGTCGACGCCACCGCCGCCGTGTCCGAGCAGCAGTTGACCGAATGCGTCGACCGTCTGACCCGGTGCACCGGTATCGACGCCGTCGTCGTGGCCCTCGTCCCGACGGCGGTCGCGGTGGCCACCGGTGACGACCTGGTGCGGGCCGTCACCGCCGCTCCCGGCCGGCGGGCGATGCCCGTGGTCGCCGTACGCCTGGAGCAGGACCGGTCCATCAGACTGCTGCCCGCCGCCGACGGCGGCACGATCCCCTCCTACGCCGAACCGCAGGCCGCGGCCCGTGCCCTCGCCCGCGCCGCCGACCGGGCCGCCTGGCTGGCCAGGCCCGCCGGTGTGGTCCCGGTCCTCGACGACGTCGAGACCGTGCGGGCCCGAACGGTGGTCGAGGAGTACCTCGCGCTGACACCCGACGGCGGCTGGCTCGACCCCCGCGCCTGCGCCGACCTGCTCGCCTGCTACTGCATTCCGCAGATCCCCTGGGCCTGGGCCGAGACCGAGGACGAGGCCGTCCTGGCCGCCGAGCGGCTGCCCGGACTCGACGGCCGGGTGGTCATGAAGGCCCAGTGGCCCGGACTCGTCCACAAGAGCGCACAGCACGCCGTCCACCTCGACCTGCGCGGCGACTCCCAGGTGCGAGCGGCCTTCCGTGACCTGGCGAACCGCTTCGACGGACTGATGACCGGAGTGGTCCTGCAGCCGCTCGCCGCACGCGGCACCGAGCTGTTCGCGGGCGTCGTCCAGGACGAGGTCTTCGGCCCGCTCGTCCTGTTCGGGCTCGGCGGTACCGCGACGGAGGTGCTCGCCGATCACGCGGCCCGCCTCGCCCCGCTCACCGACCGCGACGTGCACGAACTGATCACCGCGCCACGCTGCGCCCCGCTGCTGCTGGGCGCGGACGGAAGCGCCCCCGTCGACCTGGAGGAGCTGGAACAACTGCTCCAGCGGTTGTCCCGGATGGCCTCCGACCTCCCGCAGCTCGCCGAGGTCGACTTCAACCCCGTTCTGGCGGCGCCCGGCGGTGTCACCGTGCTCGACGCGCGAGTGCGACTTCTGCCGCGCCGCCCCCAGGACCCCTACCTGCGCCGACTGCGCTGAGGAGGAAACGGCCATGAGGCACGACAAGGTCGGCTCCGTGATGACCACGGATGTCGTCCGCGCCGAGTACGCCACACCGTTCAAGGAGGTGGCGCGCCGGCTCGCGGACCACCGGATCAGCGGACTGCCGGTGGTGGACGAGCAGGACAAAGTCATCGGCGTCCTGTCCGAAACGGACCTGATGCTGCACCAGGCGGCCGCACCCGACCCCTACGAGCCACAGCGCCGCACCGCGTTCCGCGTGCTGATGCCCGGCGCCAGGCGGCGGGCCGCGAAGGCGAACGCCCGCACAGCCGGCCGGCTCATGACCGAACCGCCCGTCACCGTCCACGCCGACGACACCATCGCCGAGGCAGCCCGGACCATGACCCGGCGTCGGGTGGAGAGACTTCCCGTCGTGGACGAGCAGGGGCGGCTCGTCGGCATCGTCACCCGGCGCGACTTGCTCCGGGGTTTCCTGCGGCCGGACGCGGAGATCCGGGACGAGGTGATCGAGGAGGTACTGACACGCGCGCTGTGGATGCCGCTCAGAAGCGTCGACGTCACCGTCACCGCCGGCGTCGTCACTCTCACGGGACACATGGAGCGCAAGACCGAGACGGAGATCGCCCTCGCCATGACCCGACGCACGGTCGGCGTCGTCGACGTGGTCGACCACCTCACCTACCGACTGGACGACGCGGCCCTGCGTGCCGAAGCGCAGGCGCCGCACGGCGCGGCCGACGACCGGCCGCGCCGGCTGTGAGAGGAGGCGCATCGCCATGACCGACACCGTGCTGGTCACCTACGGATCCACGAACGGGTCGACAGCGCAGATCGCCGAAGCGGTCGCCGAGGTACTGCGCAAGGACGGGCTGACGGTCGACGCACTGCCGGCAGGCGCCGTGACGAGCGTGGCGTCGTACGACGCCGTGGTGGTCGGCGGCGGGCTGTACGCCGGGCGCTGGCAGAAGGACGCGCGCCGCTTCGTCCGCCGCCACCGCCATCTCCTCGCGGAGCGACCGGTCTGGTTCTTCAGCAGTGGCCCGCTGGACGCATCGGCATCGGAACGGGACATCCCGCCCGTGCGCGGTGTGAGGCGGGCGATGACACGCCTGTCCGTCCGGGAGCACGTCACCTTCGGTGGCTGCCTCGAGGAAGGCGCGAAGGGGCGTGTGGCCGGGATGATCCTCCGCTCCGGCAAGGGCGGCGACTTCCGGAACTTCGACGCGATCGAGACGTGGGCAGCGGGCGTGGCCCGCGAGCTGACGCGGGCGTAGGAGCGTGCTTCACGTCGGCGGCCGCGTCGGCACCACGGCAACGGGACAGGTCGCTCCCCGTAACAGCACGTGAGTGATGCTGTCCCGTTCCGTGCCTTGTGCGCGGCCCACCACGAGCTCGTCAGTTGGTCCTGTGGTTCCATCGGGGTCCGTCCAGGTCCCACTCCCGGCCCCACGCATCGATGCGCCGCCGGTCGAGCGGCCGCCGTGCGGCCGCGCCCGCTCCGCACGCCAGTCCGGTGAGAGCGAGGGCCGCCGCGGCGCCGAGCAGGCCCGCCTCGATGGCGGCCGTCGCGGGATCGGTCGGCTCGGAGACCAGGTGGCCCTGGCCGTCCTGCCAGACCGTGACCTCGGCTCCGGCCTCGTGACCGGTACTCACCGAAGTCCTGCCGGTCCGGGAGACGCCGTCGGGCGACGTCCAGCGCACGGACGCCGTCGTGCGATCGGCCGAGCGCACCGTCGCGGTCATCGTTCGAGGAACGTCGGTCAGGAGCACGGCTCGGACCGCGTGCCGTTCGGCCCTCTGTTCCGTGAACACCTCGTTCGCGGCCCGGGCCGTCGTCAGGCCTGCGACGGTGCCGCCCCCGATGACGGCCGTCCAGACGGCGAGCACGATCCAGGCCTCGACGATGTCGTCGCGCCGCCGCAGCGGGCTGTTCCGCCAGCGCCACAGCCGCTTCCTCGCGTACGCGCTGCCGTGCATGGGTCCGCGCCTCCGCCTCTTCGTCGTCATGGTGACTCCTTCGAAGGTGACAGCGGGGTTCGTGCCGAGGGATGGGCCGAACCGGGGCCGCATGGGGCCGTCCGGCCCCGACGCGCCGGCAGACGGAGGCCTTCAGCCCGGCAGCGGCACGAGGGCATCCGAGGAATCCGGCATCTCCGGCCGAATGTCGAAGACGCCGGACAGCCCGGTGGATCGAAGTATCCGGAGGAAGGAGGACTTGTCGGCGATCAGCCGCAGCCGACCCCGTCGCGCTCTGACGCGGTTGCGCGTTCGGCACAGGACGCTGAGCCCGACGCAGTCGATGAAGGACACGTCACGCAGGTCGATCACCAGATCGGGGTGCGGGCCGGCAGTGAGCGCGTCCAGGCGCGTCCTGAGCGGCTGTACGACCAGGAGGTCTATCTCACCGTGCAGTGTCACGACGGTCGCGCCTGCGGCACGGCGATCCGCTTGGTACGGCGCTGGCCTCGTGTGGTTTTCGGCCATGGGATCAGCAAAGTCGTCCGACAGGGTGGGAGGAAGGGCCGTTCGGTCCCTGTCGCGTGGGGCCGACAGGACTGCGCCGATCCTGCGGGCCGCCGACCGCTGGTGGACCCGTTCGGCAGGCCATGGGGGCCGGACGGCCCATGCGTCGCACCTCGGCACCGGACAGGCTGGACCCGCGGGGCGATCCCGGCGCTCAAGTCGACGCCGGGTCCGCAGAGGGCGGCGACCACCACCGCTCCTCCCGGCTCCGCACCAGACCGACGAGGGTGAGGAAGGTCATGAAAGGCTTTGTCTTCCACGGTCCCGGGCAGTCCGCCTGGCAGGAGGTCCCGGACCCCGCCGTCAAGGAGCCCACCGACGCCATCGTGCGGGTCGACGCCGTCACCATCTGCGGCACGGACCTGCACATCCTCAAAGGCGACGTCCCCGAGGTACGCCCGGGCACGGTCCTGGGGCATGAGGCCGTCGGCGAGATCGTGGAGGTCGGCGGCGACGTCCGGACCGTCCGTCCGGGCGACCGTGTGCTGGTCTCCTGCATCAGTGCCTGCGGGCGCTGCCGCTTCTGCCGCGAGAGCGCCTACGGCCAGTGCCGGGGCGGCGGGGGCTGGATCCTCGGCCACCTGATCGACGGCACCCAGGCCGAGTACGTCCGCGTCCCCTACGCCGACCTGTCCGTGCACGCCCTGCCCAGCGCGGTGCAGAGCAAGGACGCCGTCCTGCTGGCGGACATCTTCCCGACGTCGTACGAGGTGGGCGTCCTGAACGGCCACGTACGCCCGGGCGACACCGTCGCCGTCGTCGGAGCGGGCCCCATCGGCCTCGCGGCGATCACCACGGCGCGACTGTTCGCGCCCGAGCGGATCGTCGCCGTCGACCTGGCCCCGTCCCGGCTGGAAGCGGCCCGGCGGCTCGGCGCCGACGCCGTGGCCGACGCGCGTGAGGACCCCGAGCAGCTGATCGCCGACCTCACCGACGGGCTCGGCGCCGACGTCGTCATCGAGGCGGTCGGCGTGCCGGAGAGCTTCGAGCTCTGCACGCGGATGGTGCGCCCCGGCGGCCACGTGGCCAACGTCGGAGTCCACGGCAAGCCCGTCACGCTCCACCTGGAAGACCTGTGGATCAAGAACGTCACGATCACCACGGGCCTGGTGGACACGCACTCCACCCCGACCCTGCTGCGCATGGCCGCCGCCGGCCGACTGCCCACCGCACAGCTGGTCACCCACACCTTCCCGCTGGACCGCATGGAGGAGGCGTACGACGTCTTCGCCCGGGCCGCCGACACCGGCGCGCTCAAGGTGGTGCTCGGCGAACAGTCGCACGAGGAAGTCGCCGTCCCGGCGGCTTGACGAGAGGACGTGACGAGCCATGGCCGAACAGACACACGCGAGTGCGACGGAGCGGCTCCCTTCGGGTGACCTGGGTCGCCGACTCGCCGCACGCCGACTCCAACTCGGACTGACACACGAGGAGACGGCCGCCCGAGCGGACATGGACCCCGGCTATCTGCGTCACCTGGAGCAGCATTCCGACGCCGCCCCGAGCCGAGCCGCACTGCTCAAGCTGGCGGCTGCTCTGGAGACCACGCTCTCGGCGCTCACCGGAGGCGACGCCGAGCTGCCCCCCGGACCCGGACAGGCCGGGCATGATCCTCGATTCACCGAGCTGAGCAGGACCGAGTGCGGTGACCTGCTCTCGACCCACGGTGTGGGAAGGCTCGCGGTGCCCACGGCATCCGGGCCGGTGATCGTCCCCGTCAACTACGGCGTCATCGACGGCACGATCGTCTTCAGGACCGTACGCGGTGCGACGCCGGCGCTGGCGGTCGGCTGTTCCGTGGCCTTCGAGATCGACCGCATCGACGAGGCGTTCAGCCAGGGCTGGAGCGTACTGGTGCGGGGACACGCGCGCCTGGTGACGGACGTCTACGAAGCGAACCGCCTCACGGCACGGGCGCACAGCACACCATGGGCCGGCGGCCGGCGCGACATGTGGGTGCGGATCGATCCCTACTCCGTCACCGGACGCCGGATCACGGTCTGAACCGGGTCCTTCTCAGGGAGGCCCGGGACGGATGGCCCCTGGTCACGGCGTGCCGCACGGTCCGACCATGGACGCTGCGGCGCGCCCCCCATCG
The DNA here is from genome assembly GCF_045041255.1 of Streptomyces sp. NBC_00080. Classification (NCBI taxonomy): domain Bacteria; kingdom Bacillati; phylum Actinomycetota; class Actinomycetes; order Kitasatosporales; family Streptomycetaceae; genus Streptomyces; species Streptomyces sp. NBC_00080. Next base: position 1,015,945 of record NZ_CP108235.1, on the reverse strand, counting down.
GGTGCGCGTCATCAGGTGCGAGAGAAGAGAAGGCAGATGTACGCCAACGACGGATTCCGCGAACTCGACCGGCAGGAGTGCGTACGCCTGCTGGGCACGGTCCCCGTGGGGCGCATCGTCCACACCCGGCAGGCGCTGCCCGCGGTGCTGCCCGTCAACTTCTGTCTGGACGGCGACGACGCGATCCTGCTGCGCACTTCCGCGACTTCGGAGTTGGTGGGTGCGATCGACGGGGCGGTGGTCGCCTTCGAGGCCGACGCGGTCGACGCCGCCGCTCACTCCGGCTGGAGCGTCGTGGTCACCGGCACCGCCACCTTGATCACCGACCCGGCCGAGCACACGCGGCTCCTGAGCGCGGGGCCGCGGTCCTGGGTGCCCGCGCCGCGGGAGGTCTTCGTCCGCATCGACCCGGAGCTGGTCCGGGGGCGTGAACTCGTCGGCGGACACACGTTGTACGGAGTGGACCTCGGCTCCTGAGCACTCAGGGCCGGGCCCGGCGCCTCACCGACTGTGAGGTCGCCCATTTTCCCCCGGACTTCGCTCATGCGACGGTGATGCTCTCGTCGAGGTAGACGTCCTGGACGGCGTGGAGAAGCTCGATGCCCTCGCCGGTGGGCCGCTGGAAGGCCTTGCGGCCGGTGATGAGGCCGGTGCCGCCGGCCCGTTTGTTGATCACCGCGGTCCGTACGGCCTGTGCGAGGTCCCCCTGGCCGGCCGAGGCGCCGCCGCTGTTGATCAGGCCGACACGGCCCATGTAGCAATTGGCCACCTGCCAGCGGGTGAGATCGATGGGGTGGTCGGTGCTGAGGGTGCCGTACAGGCGCTGATCGGTGCGGCCGAAGCCGAGTGCGCGGTAGCCGCCGTTGTTCTCCGGCTGCTTCTGCTTGACGATGTCTGCCTCGATGGTCACGCCGAGGTGATTGGCCTGGCCGGTGAGATCGGCCGACACCGAGTAGTCCACGCCGTCCTGCTTGAAGGCCGAGTTGCGCAGATAGCACCACAGCACGGTGAACATGCCCAGTTCATGAGCCCGGGCGAAGGCCACGCTGGCTTCCTGCAGCTGACGGTCCGACTGTTCCGAACCGAAGTAGACGGTGGCGCCGACGCCGGCGGCCCCGAGATCGAAGCACTGCTCGACATTGCCGAACATGATCTGGTCGTAGTGGTTCGGGTAGGTCAGCAGCTCGTTGTGATTCAGCTTCACGATGAAGGGGAGCTTGTGCGCGTACCACCGGGATACGGCTCCGAGCACCCCGAGCGTGCTGGCGACCGCGTTGCAGCCTCCCTCGACGGCGAGCTCGACGATGTTCTTGGGGTCCAGGTAGCGGGGGTTCGCGGCGAACGCCGATGCCGCTGAGTGCTCGATGCCCTGGTCGACCGGCAGTACGGACACGTACCCGGTACCGGCCAGACGGCCGTGGCCGAAGAGGGACTGGAGGTTGCGCAGCACCCGCGGCGAGCGGTCGGTGGCAGCCACGACCCGGTCGACGAAGTCATGACCGGGCAGTACGAGGTCTTCCCTGGGAATCCCGTGGGCGGTGTGGGTCAGCAGGTCCTTGGCCTCGTCGCCCAGCAGGCCCTGGATGTCGGTCATCGCTCCGCCTCTCCTGTGTACCGGGAGGCCACGTGCCGGTCTGTTGTGCATCGACGGACCCACCGGATGCGTGTCGCGTGCGAACCGTGAGCGGGAGCCCGGAGGCATCACGACCCGTTCGGCTTCGTCGCGTGTTCCCAGTCCACCATGGCGGGCGGCGCGGACGCTCGGCAGGGCCGTTCGGCCCCGCACCGAGGCCGAACGGCCCTTGCCGGTGAACCCGTCTCGGGGAGCGGACCCGCTGGTGGTGGGCCACCGCACCGGTCGCCGGACGGCCGAGGTGCGACGCGGGCCGGTCACTCACGCCGTACCGCACCACATCCGCTGCCCGGTGGCGGTCGTACCGCACGCCGGTCGACTGCGCGGAGGTCAGCCGAAGAACACCTCGAACTCGTCGTACAGCGACGGATCCACCCGCTTGGTCGTCGCCCTGGTCTCGGAGAGCGGGATACGGATGATCCGGGTACCGCGCAACGCCACCATGGTGCCGAAGTCCCCTTCTTTGACGGCGTCCACCGCGTGCAGCCCGAAGCGGGTCGCCAGCCACCGGTCGAAGGCGCTGGGTGTGCCGCCGCGCTGGACATGACCGAGTACCGTCGTGCGGGCATCCGTGCCGGTGCGTCGTGAGATCTCCTTGGCCAGCCACTCGCCGACACCGGACAGCCGCACATGACCGTATTCGTCCAGCGACCGGTCCTTGAGGATCATCTGTCCCTCTTTGGGAACCGCGCCCTCGGCGGCCACGACGATCGGCGCGTAGTTGAACTTGAATCGGCTCTGCACCCACGCACAGACCTCATCGACGTCGAACGGCTGCTCCGGGATGAGGATCACATTGGCGCCGCCCGCGACACCGGCGTGGAGCGCGATCCATCCGGAATGCCGTCCCATCACCTCTACCACCAGGGTGCGCATGTGCGACTCGGCGGTGGTGTGGAGACGGTCGATGGCCTCGGTCGCGATGTTGACCGCCGTGTCGAAGCCGAAGGTGTAGTCGGTGCCGGACACGTCGTTGTCGATCGTTTTCGGCACGCCGACCAGATTGATGCCCTGACGGCTCAGCTCGGAGGCGGCACCGAGAGTGTCCTCGCCGCCGATCACGACGAGCGCGTCGACCTGGTGGGCGGCCAGGGTGTTCTGGATGCGACGCACCCCGTCCTCGTGCTTGAACGGATTGGTGCGGGAGGAACCGAGAATGGTTCCTCCGCGTGGAAGGATCCCCCGCACGGTGGAGATGTCCAGCGGTACGACCTTGTCCTGGAGCGCACCGAGCCAGCCGTCACGCAGTCCGACGAAATCGAAGCCGTACTCCTGGACGCCTTTGCGGACGACGCTGCGGATCACGGCGTTGAGGCCGGGACAGTCCCCGCCGCCGGTCAGCACTCCTACCCTCATGGCTTCCTCCCATACCGGTCCGCGGTGAGGTCAGGCGGGTGGGACAGCCCTGGCCTCTCGGTGTGCGGCGCGGGACGCTTTCGCGTACAGGCGGCTCTTCCTCCAGCATGAGCGACGGCGACCGGGTCTGCGACCCGCCTCGGGCCCTGCCACCGGGGGCCTCCGGCCGCGCGAGGGGAGCGCGTTCTGCCGTGGCACACGGCCCTGCCGATGGTTCGACAGTCAGCACGGCCGGTGGGCGGGCCGGGACACCGCCGTCCAGGATCAACGCCGTACACGTGACCGCCCCTGCTGCGGTGAAGAGCGCAGTTCCATCGCCGCCACCGCCTATCCCGTCCGGCTGCTGAGAGGATCCCTCGGAATACCGTCGCACCGCCCGTGAACCGCCGCGACATACGGACCGGCTCCCGGATCCGGCGGCCTTCGCAGAGCACCAGGTCCGGGCCGTGGAGGGGGCGGTGGACGCCGAACCCCGGCCGGTCGGCGAAGGCCTCGGTCAGGTTCGGTCAGGGCTGGATGTCGAGTACCTGGGACACCGGGCGGCGCGGTGTGCCGGGACCCTTGGGGCCGTAGCCCAGACGAAGCACGATCTGTGTGTAGCCCGTACCGGTCAACGGGTCGCGCAGCGGCCAGCGCAGGTCCGTCCATTCGAGGGGCTGGGTCGCGAGGGAACCGGACAGGCCGTGGAGGGTGGCCAGCAACAGGACGCGTTCCATGGCCTGGCCGGCGCGGAGCCAGTCCTCCGGGCGGTCGTCGACCGTGCTGACGAGTGCCAACCGAGGTGCCTGTTCGAAATCGGCTGCCTCACGTCCCGCCACCTGCCGGGAACCCGCGAAGTCGCGCATGGGAGCCCGGCCCCCGCGCTTGCGCGGCCCGAAGGCGTAGTGCGGGACTCCGTCGTCGGCCGTGCCCGTCGACGGGGCGTCGATACGGGTCCACCGGGCCAGATCCTGGTCGCTTCCCGGGTCGGTGAGGTTGCGGGCTTCGGCTTCCTGTACCAGTTCCAGCACCTCCCACAGGCGCCATGAGGTGGGGAACGTCAGCTCCGCTCCCTCCACGCGGGCTGCCTCGGCCAGGACGTCACGCACGGCCTCGGGGATCTCCCTCTCGTCGAACGGGTAACGGCTGCTGTGGCGCTGGTGGATCGCGGCCCAGAGCGCGCCGAGACCTCCCTCGCCGCTTGCGGGACCGGCCACCCGCACGGTCGCCAGGAGGCCACGCTCAGCGAGGTCGGGCAGCAGCGCGGCATCCGGGTGCAGGCCCTCGTGGACCAGGGCGACCCTCAGATTCATCAGGGCGGCGCCGCAGCCGAGGTGCAGGCCGCGGGTGTCGGGGTCGGAGTGCGGCATGGCGCGCTCGAAGTCGGCACGCAGCTCGAAGGTGCGGTCCCGCCGGAGATAGCGGAAGCGCCAGGGCTGGGCGTTGTGCATCGAGGGGGCGGCAGCGGCGTCGTGGACCAGGGCCGTCACCTGATCCTCGGACAGGACTTGTCGGCTCACTGGAGCCTCCCTCGTGAGTCGGCGGCGTGCCGGGACGAGCACACCCACCGGTGGCCGGCTACCGATCGGCGGCCGTGATCCTGCGGCCGGTGACACTCGTCGGCCGGATCGACACCCACATCTCGCGTTCACCGCCCGGCCAGGGCGTGGTGTGGGCACGCTCGGTGAGCCTGCGCACGGTGTCGGGATCCGTGATGACGCCGGCTGGGCCGACGGCGAGCACGCTCCAGCCCTGGCTCAGGGCCTCGTCCACCTGGTCGACCTCGAAGGCGACCTCGGTTCCGACGGCGGCTGCGGGCAACGAGTCGGGTGCGGTCCGGAAGACGACCGTGTCGTCGACGACCTCGTAATTGACCGGGACGACCGCCGGCCGTCCGTCGGGCGCCGACACCGCGAGGCGCCCCACGCCGTGCGTGGAGAGCAGTCCACGGCATTCGTCCGGGCCGAGGTCTCGCAGCTGCGGGTGCGGCACGGCTTGGCCCCGGCCCGACGGAAGATCGATTCCCCCTCCGCGCAGAGCGGCGACGGTGGTGCCCAGTGCGTCGGCGAGCCGGATGAGGGCCCCCACGCTCGGGTCGGAGGGCTGCTCCTCCAGGTAGGCGAGGTAGCCGGGGGCCATGCGGGCGCGGCGGGCCGTCTCCTCCCGGCTGAGCCTCTGTCTCCCGCGCTCCACGGCCACGCGCCGGCCGATGTCGCCGGGGTTGCCCGCGGATGCGGCCCGCGCCTCGTCCGCCATCGGCCGAGCGGACTCGCCGGCGGTCTCATGTCGGACGTGCTCGACCGGGTGGACGTGCGCGTCGGCCCCGGGGAACACGAGCGTCACCTCGTCGGTGTCCGACCAGCGGACGTCGTAGGGAGGTGTTCCGTCCTCGTGGTGGAGCCCGACGATCTCACCTTCGCGTCTGGTGGCGCCCGTCGTCGTGCTCTCTATGACGAGCTGGTCGCCGAGGTGCGCTCGCATGCTGGCCGCCCTCTCCTCGTGATGGTCGGGACCCCTTCTGGTGAGTCCTCGATCTTCAGTCCCGCGCTGATGTGCCCGGTGTCGGAGTTCGGCGGGGCCGGCGTGCGGGACGTGTCATGGGTGATCCCTTCTTGGCGTCACGTGGGCCATCCGGCGACCTTGCGATCGCTCGGTCGGGATGTACCCATGCCCTGGATGTCGCGCTCGGCGGCCTTCAGCAGCTGCTGGGCGAGCTCGTTCATGGCCCGGCCCACCGCCAGCTCGTCGCCGATCTCCGGCACGTTCGCGTCCGTCGGGTGGCAGTGCGCGGCACCGCGGCTGGTCAGCGCGGTGGTGCCGGTGTCCAGGACCAGATGTGCTTTCGTCGTTCCCTCGTCGTCCTCGAAGAGATGGATACGGACCTTCCATTCCGACGTGTGCGGCATCGCTTACCTCCTCATCGCGTGCCGGTCCGATGTGGTCCGGGCACGGTTCGTTCCGGGATCGGGGAAGGCGTCGGGGCTGCCGACAGCTGCTCCTCGATGTGGTGCCGGACGCGGGCGGTGAGTTCACCGAGCGCCCGCGAGGCAACTGGGCGGGGCGCGACGGGTGCTCGGATCCGGCGCGCCGCCGACGGCAGCCCGTCCAGGTCCGCGCAGCATCCGGCCCGGCTCTCGGCGAGCGTGGGTGGCCCGCCGGTGCGCCGCCCTTCGCGCATCACCGTCTCCAGCAACGGAAGAGCCCCCTCGGGAGGCTGCTCGCCGGCGAGGCAGATCACGTCGGCGCACCCGGGGCGGCGGAACACCTGCTTGGGGCCGGGTGCCGTCACCTTGGCCGACGACAGCTTCATCACCGGCCTGCCGTCGTACTCCACCAGCTTGTACGCGGAGTCCAGATAGGGTGCGTCGGCCGACACCCCGACCCGGGTGCCGACGGCGAAGGTGTCGATGGGCGCCCCGGAGCGGACCAGGTCGTCCAGGGCGTACTCGTCGAGACCGCCGCTGGCGACGATCCGCACGTCTGTCAGACCCGCCCCGTCGAGGATGGCTCGCGCCCGTACCGCCAGGCTCCCGAGGTCGCCGCTGTCCAGCCGTACGGCGCAACCTGGCCCGCGGTCCAGGTCCCGCAGGACGCGTGCCGCGACCAGGACGCCCCCTTCGGTGTCGTAGGTGTCCACCAGGAGGGTCACCGGCCCGGGATGAGACCTCGCGAAGGCCCGGAAGGCGTCCTCCTCGCAGGAGAACGCCTCCACGAAGGAGTGCGCCATCGTGCCGACGGCGGGAACACCGAGAGCCGTGGCCGCCGCCACGTTGCTCGTCCCGGCGAAGCCGACCAGCGCGCCCAGGCGTGCGGCCTGGAACCCGGCCTGGGGACCGTGCGTGCGCCGCAGGGAGAAGTCCACGACCGGACGTCCCGCCGCCGCGAGCACACACCGCGCGGCCTTCGAAGCGACCGCCGTCTGATGACTCAGCTGATTCAGTACGTACGTCTCGACCAACTGCGCCTGCGGAAGTGGTGCCGTCACCTCGAGCAGGGGTTCTCCCGCGAGTACGACCCGCCCCTCCGGGACCGCCCGCACGCGGCCGGTGAACTCCGTTCCGAGCAGTGGCTGAAGATCTCGTGGCGGCCGGTGCAGAGCGGAGGCGAAGGCGTCGACGTCCTCCGGGCCCACACGGAAGCCGGACAAGTAGTCCAGGACCGACTCCAGCCCGGCCGCGATCAGGAAGCCACGCCCAGGAGGGAGGTCACGGACGAACAGGCTGAATGTCGCCGGGCCCGTCATTCCCTCTTGCAGGTAGGACATGACCATCGTCACTTCGTACAGATCGGTGGTCGTCGCATCCGACATCTGGGCACCTCCTCGGCCTCCGTCCTGTGTTCCCCGGCCCGTGTACCGCCTGTCACGGGTGGAAGCGTCCGGACCATCGCGGCTCCACCAGGTCCCACTCGGCGTCCCACCGCGCGTACCTGCCCCGGTCCAGCACCAGGCGCGTTCCCGCCCATGCCCCGTAGGTCCCGACGGCCACGCCGAAGGCCGCCACAACGCCCACGAACCAACCAGAAGTGGTCGCGGCCAGTGTGCTCATCGGCGGAGCGACGATGGTTCCGTCACGGTTCACCCACACCCGCACGGCCGCGCCCTCGGGCGTTCCCGGCCTCACGAGGGCAGCTCCCGTGCGCGCGACACCCTTGCCGTCGGTCCAGCGGACCTGCGCCGCTCGTTTCGCCCGGTCGTCGCCGCTCTTGACGCTCGCAGTCAGTCGGGCGGTGACCTCGTGCCGCTCCGCCCGCTGGACCCGCACGGTGCTCATCGATGCCTCGTAGGCCGTCAGACCCGCGCTGATCGCGGCGGTCGGCAGCCCGAGGACGAGGATGATCATCAGGACGCGACGGAGCTGGCGTTCGAACGTGTCCGACCTGCGCTTCAGCGGGTTCGCGCCCTTCGGCGCGTGTGCGTCGCGCGGCGAGGGCGGACCGGATGCGTACGGCGGTCCCTGTGCGCTCATGACTCGGCCTCCAGCAGGCAGCTGGTTCGTCGCCCCCTGTTCCCACCGTCGGGCGGCACGGGCCTCCGGCACAGGGCCGAAGGTCCCTGAGTGACCGACTTCCGGCCCGGAGCCGGTCTCCGGCGGACGCGGTCGTAACGGCACTTTCAGCATCCCTCCTCCTCGGGTCCACATGCGCCCGGGGAGGGAATGGGGTTCTCTCGAAGAAGGAACGCAGCACGCCCGGCATGCCGGCGACATCAGCCCGGACGACACGCCATCGGACTCGTTCATCGTCATTCACCGGCACATCCAGCTTCGTACGAGACGGAGGCCGCCGCCATGCAACCAGTTGTCACCGTGGGCCTTGACGGCTCACCCGAGAGCCTTGCCGCCGCCAGATGGGCGGCAGACGAGGCCGAGAAGCGCAAGCTCACCTTGCGCCTGCTGCACGCGTGGCCGCTGCTGGCCCCGCAACCGGCCGGCGCCCCCGCCGAAGTCGACCAGAACTACTGGGCGAAGCGTCTCGTCCACACCGCGCAGGCGGAATTGCAGGCGCACCACCCGGGTCTGTCCGTCATCGGGAGCCTGGTTGCCGAAGACGCCCAGGAGGCTTTGCTCCACGCGGCGTCGGAGTCCGAGATGCTCGTGCTGGGGTCTCGAGGGATGGACACAGTCCAGAGCTATTTCATGGGCGACGTCAGCATGCCTGTCGTGGCGCGGGCCGAGCGGCCGGTCGTCCTCGTCCGCGCGGAGAGCGCGCAGGACGGAGCACACCCCGCACCCGCACATCGCGTGGTCGTCGCGTTGCAACTGCACGGTTCCAGCGACGACCTGCTCGACTTCGCGTTCCACAGCGCCGCCGCCAGGGACGTTCCCCTCCTGGCCGTACACGGCCGAAGCGTGCCGCTCCACGCGCGCATGCCCTGGGGCGTCGACCACGACGTCACCGACGAGGTGACGCGGAACGCACAGAAGGAGTTGAACAACGCGCTCCGGCCCTGGCGCGAGAAGTACCCGCAGGTGGACGTGGCCCACAGCATCCGTCTGGAGAGCCCCGCCAAGGCCGTCGTGCAGGCTGCCCACGGCGCCGCGCTGCTGGTCGTCGGCCGGCGCGCGCACCGACACGGTGTGGCACCCCACCTGGGTTCCGTCGCGCACGCCGCCCTCCATCACGGCCGCTGCCCCGTCGCCGTCGTCCCCCATGACTGAACCCGGCCACACCGGGACGGAGCCGTGGCGCGCGCAGGTGTGCGAGACCCACACCGCGATCGTTTTCTTCGCCGGTGGCCGTGCCTACAAGGTCAAGAAGCCGGTGAACCTGGGATTCCTCGACTACAGCACGCGGACGGCACGCCTCGCGGCGTGCGAACGCGAGGTCGCACTCAACCGCCGCTTCGCTCCGGACGTGTATCTGGGCCTGGGCGAAGTGACCGGTCCTGGAGCCGACGCCCCGGAACCGCTCGTGGTGATGCGGCGCATGCCGGCGGACCGGCGTCTGTCCCGGCTGGTACGAGGAGGCGCCGACGTCGACGACAGCCTCCGGGCCGTCGCCCGGCGCCTGGCCGTGTGGCACGCGGAGGCGCCCCGCGGCCGGGACGTGGACGAACAGGGCACGCGGGACGCTCTGTCATCCAGGTGGGAGGCGAGCTTCGCCCAGGTCCGCGCGCTGACCGGCGAAGGCTCCGTGCCCGACGGTGTGCCCGAGGCCGAGCGGCTGGTGCGCCGGTATCTCGCAGGCCGCGAGCCGCTGTTCGACTCCCGCATCCAGCAGCGGCGGGTGGTCGACGGCCACGGCGACCTTCTGGCCGAGGACGTCTTCTGCCTCGACGACGGTCCCCGTGTCCTGGACTGCCTGGAGTTCGACGACCGCCTCCGCTACGTCGACGGCCTCGACGACGCCGCCTTCCTCGCCATGGACCTGGAACAGCTCGGCGCCCCGGAGGAAGCGGCGTACTTCCTCGCCCGTTACAGCGAGTACTCCGGCGATCCGGCGCCGCCGTCCCTGTGGCATCACTACGTCGCCTACCGCGCGTTCGTCCGCGCCAAGGTCTCCCTGATCCAGGCCCGTCAGGGGACGCCCGGCATGGAAGCGGCATCACAACGGCTGGTCGCGACGACCTTGCGCCATCTGCGTACCTCGGCGGTCTGCGTGACGGTCGTGGGTGGACTGCCCGGGAGCGGGAAGTCCACCCTCTCCGGTGCCCTGGCCGACCGGCTGGGAGTCACCCTGCTCAGCAGCGACCGCATGCGCAAGGAGCTGGCCGGCATCGCCCCGGAGCAGTCCGCGGCGGCCGGCTACGGCGAGGGACTGTACACACCCGAATGGACGGCCAGGACCTACGCCGCCCTGCTCGACCGCGCGGCCGCGCTGCTGTCGTCCGGTGAGTCGGTCGTACTGGACGCCACCTGGTCCGACGCCGAGCAGCGCGCGGCGGCGCACCGCATGGCCGAGCGCACCAGCGCCGACCTGGTCGCTCTGCACTGCGATGTTCCGGCCGACGTGTCAGCGGCACGGCTGAGCACGCGTGCTTCCGGCCCGTCCGACGCCGACGTCGGCATCGCCGCCGCCATGGCGGCGGACGAACCGCCGTGGCCGGAAGCCGTCGCGGTCGACACCGGCGGGGCTCTGGAGTCCGCGGTCTCCCGGGCGCTCGCTGCCGCAAGGCCATGGGGCACGGATCAGGCACCGGTCTTCCGCCGCCCCTACATGGAGCCGGGCTAGAGGAGCCGCCCGAGATCGTCCCGCACCGCGGCCGGCGACGACATCGGTTCCCCTGAGCACGCAGTTGCGAGCTTCCAGCGATGAGGCGGCGGCCACCGGGTCGGCCGTACGGACCACGGCGTTGCTCTCGCCGGTCGACGGAGCGTTGTTCGCTGTCGGCTCGTGCGCCTCGACCACCCGGCAGTCCGCCGGCACCGCGTCCCGGCCTCCAGCACCACCATGTCGCTTCGTCCCGGCCTGGCGGGCGCACGTTCCCGGACTGCCGCGCGCGGAGACGGGCGGAGCGACACCGCGGGGGATCGGTGCCGCTCCTGTTCACCCGGTGCGATGGATCGTCCATGCGGCTGACGGCGGTGATGGCCCCACCTCCTGGGGCCGAACGCCCCCGGGCACGTCAGCGGCTGTCGCTCCCTTCCGTCACGGGCAGGGCGGCCCGGCCGGCCTCCAGCCGCGCCACCGGGACACGGAACGGGGAGCAGGAGACGTAGTCCAGGCCCGCCGCATGGAAGAAGTGCACGGACTCGGGGTCGCCGCCGTGTTCGCCGCAGACGCCGATCTTCAGGTCGGGGCGTGCGGCGCGGCCCTCGTCGACCGCGATCCGGATGAGTCGGCCCACTCCTTCGCGGTCGAGGGTCTCGAAGGGGGAGGTGGCGAAGATGCCCTTGTCGAGGTAGGCGGAGAAGAACGCGGCCTCGACGTCGTCGCGGGAGAAGCCCCACGTGGTCTGCGTCAGGTCGTTCGTGCCGAAGGAGAAGAACTCGGCCTCCTCGGCGATCCGGCCCGCGGTGAGCGCCGCCCGGGGAAGTTCGATCATGGTGCCGACGGGGCAGTGCAGGGGCACGCCCGTCTCGGCGGTGACCTCGGCGAGCACCCGCTCCACCTCCTCGCGGGCGAGCCGGAGTTCCTCGACCGCGCCGACCAGCGGCACCATGATCTCGGCCTCGGGGGAGCCCCCTGCCCTCATTCGTGCCACGACCGCCTCGGCGATCGCCCGTACCTGCATGGCGACCAGTCCGGGCACCACCAGGCCCAGCCGCACGCCCCGCAGACCGAGCATCGGGTTCTCCTCGTGCATGCGGTTCACCGCGTCGAGCAACTCGACGTCATGCGGGTCCGGTTGCCCGCCACGGGCCTCGGCTGCGGCGATCCGTACGGCGAGTCCGGTGTGGTCGGGGAGGAACTCGTGCAGCGGCGGGTCGAGCAGGCGGATGGTCACGGGCAGACCGTCCATGGCCTCCAGGATGCCGGCGAAGTCCTGCCGCTGAAGTGGGAGAAGAGCGTTCAGCGCCCGGTCGCGTTCGGCGTCGGTGCGGGCGAGGATCATCCGCTCGACCAGCTTGCGCCGCTCGCCGAGGAACATGTGCTCGGTACGGCACAGACCGATGCCCTGCGCGCCGAAGCGGCGGGCGCGGGCCGCGTCCTCGGGGGTGTCGGCGTTCGCCCGGACCTCCAGCCGCCGTACGGAGTCGGCGTGCTGGAGGGCGCGGGCCACCCCGGCCACCACGCGGTCGGACTCTTCGCCGGTCTCCAGGTAGCGCATGGCGGCGGAGGCGACCAGCGGGACTTCACCCGCGTACACGGCGCCGACGGAGCCGTCCACCGAGATGACCGTGCCCTGCTCGACGACGGTGCCGTCGGGGGTGGTGAACCGCCGGGCCTCGGTGTGCACGGTGAGTTCCTCCGCGCCGCAGACGCACACCTTGCCCATGCCGCGGGCGACGACGGCCGCGTGGCTCGTCTTGCCGCCCCGGCTGGTCAGCACGGCTTCGGCGGCCACCATGCCGGGCAGGTCGTCCGGGGTGGTCTCCTGGCGGACGAGCACCACCTTCTCGCCGGCCGCGGCACGCCGTACGGCCTCGGCGGAGTCGAACACCGCCGCGCCGACCGCCGCACCCGGGGAGGCCGGAAGCCCGTGGGCGAGCGCCTCGCCGGTGACGGCGGTGTCGAAGCGGGGGAACATCAGCCGGGCGAGGCCGTCCCCGCCGACCCGGGCCAGTGCTTCCTCCGGCGTGATCTGCCCTTCGTCCACCAACTCGGCGGCGATGGCGAACGCGGCCTCTGCGGTCCGCTTGCCGACCCGGGTCTGGAGCATCCACAGCGTGCCGCGCTCGATCGTGAACTCGATGTCGCAGAGGTCGCGGTAGTGGCGCTCCAGGGTCCCCATGTGGTCGAGCAGCCGTCGGTACGAGTCCGCGTCCAGCCGCTCGAGATCGGCCAGCGGCACGGTGTTGCGGATGCCGGCGACGACGTCCTCGCCCTGGGCGTTGGAGAGGTAGTCGCCGTAGAGGCCGGGCCGCCCGGTGGCGGGGTCGCGGGTGAAGGCGACGCCGCTGCCGGAGTCGGTGCCCCGGTTGCCGTACACCATGCGCTGTACGGTGACGGCGGTGCCCAGGTCGTCGGGGATGTGCTCGCGCCTGCGGTACAGCCGGGCCCGTTCGCCGTTCCAGGAACGGAAGACCGCGAGGATCGCCAGGCGCAGTTGCTCGGCGGGGGACTGGGGGAACTCCTGTCCCGTCTCGTCGTGGATCAGCCGCTTGTACGTCTCGACGAGCCAGGCGAGGTCGTTCGCGTCGAGGTGCAGGTCGTCAGGGGCTTCGCGGGTCTCCTTGAGCAGGGTCATGGCCTCGTCGAACAGGGCCGAGTCGACCCCCATGACCGTGCTGCCGAACATCTGAACGAGTCGGCGGTAGGAGTCCCAGGCGAAGCGGTCGCTGCCGGACGCCTTGGCCAGTCCGAGGACGGATTCGTCGTTGAGGCCGATGTCCAGGACGGTCTCCATCATGCCGGGCATGGAGAACCGCGCTCCGGACCGGACGGACACCAGCAGCGGATCGTCACGCTGGCCCAGCAGGCGCCCGGCGGACTTCTCCAGGACGGACAGGTGCCGGGACACCTCCTCCAGCATGCCCTCCGGTTCCGCGCCGTTCGCCAGGAAGGCCCGACACGCCTCGGTGGTCACGGTGAAGCCCGACGGGACCGGCAGGCCCAGCCGGGTCATCTCGGCCAGGTTGGCCCCCTTGCCACCGAGCAGGTCGGCCATGTCACGGCCGCCGTCTGTGAACTCGTACACGTAACGGACCATGACGCCGGTCTCCTCGCTGTGTCCGCGGACTCGGTACGACTCCAGCGTCCGGCGACGGCGGCGCCGGGGACAGGTGCTGTCCGTCCCGTCCGGTGGGCCGACCGGCCCCCCTTTGCACGCACCGGGTCCGGCCTGTGGCGGGCACACCGACGGGCATGGCGACTCGGCCGGTTCCGCTTACGCCCCGGACCGGCGACCGTTACCGTGGCACATGGTCGGACCAGTGGGTGTCCGTTCGGTGAGCGGACTTGGAGGAACACAGGTGGGAAGCCCCGAGGAAGCCCGTGTACGGCTGCCTCAGCTCAGGCTGGACGAGCTGCTGGAGGAGTTGCAGGCCCGGCTGGACGCCGCGCGAGGCACTCGGGACCGGGTGCACAGCCTGCTGGAGGCCGTGCTCTCGGTCGGCCGGGAGCTGGACCTCGAGCAGGCCCTCCACAGCATTGTCGAAGCGGCTGCGGCGCTCGTCGACGCGGAGTACGCCGCGCTGGGCGTGATCGGTCCTGACGGCAAGCGGCTGTCGGCCTTCCACACCATCGGGGTCGCCGAGGAGCAGATCGACGCGATCGGCCCCTACCCCGAGGGGCACGGCATCCTCGGAGAGCTGATCCGCCACCCGGAGCCCCTCCGGCTCGCGAAGATCTCCGAGCACCCGGCCTCGTACGGCTTCCCGCCCGACCACCCGCCGATGAACACCTTCCTCGGCGTCCCGATCCGGGTCCGCGACCAGGTGTTCGGCAACCTGTACCTGACCGAGAAGCGCGGCGGTGGGCAGTTCGACGAGGAGGACATCTCCGTCACGCTCACCCTGGCCGTCGCGGCCGGCGTCGCCATCGACAACGCCCGGCTGTACGCCGAGTCCCGGTTGCGCGAGCGCTGGCTTCGGGCGAACGCCGAGATCACCCACAGCCTGATGGCGGGTGGTGGGCGCACCGAGGTCCTTCGCCTGATCGCCGAACGGGCGGGCGAGATCACCGAGGCGGCGCTGGCGGCGGTCGCCCTGCCCCTGGAGGACACCGGGTCGCTCGGCGTCGAGATCGCCGTCGGACTGGACGCCGACGCGCACCGGGGCCTCGTCCTGTCGATGGACAGGAGCCTGATGGGACTTGCCTTCTCCGGAGCGGCTCCGGTCACCAGCGAGGACGTCGCCCACGACGAGCGGATCTCCCTGGAGCCTCCGCGCTTCGGGGGGCTGGGCCCCGCCGTGGCCATGCCCATCGGTACCGGCGACGCGGGTGCGCGTGGTGTGGTGCTGCTGGCGCGGGAAGCCGGCCGGCCGGTGTTCACTGCGACGGAGACCGAGACCTTGCGGGTATTCGCCGCGCAGGCCGCCGTCGCGATGGAGCTGGCGGAGCGCCGTCAGGACGCCGAGCGGATCGCCGTGCTCACGGACCGCGACCGCATCGCACGCGACCTGCACGACCTCGCGATCCAGCGGCTCTTCGCCACCGGCATGACGCTGCAGAGCGCGGGCCGCTTCATCGAACATCCCGAGGCTTCCGAGCGCGTGGCGCGGGCTGTCGACGACCTCGACGAGACCATCAAGATCATCCGCTCGACGATCTTCGGCCTACGCACCCGCGAGGGAGCCGACGGCACCGGACTACGGGCCCGCGCGATGCGGGTCGTGGGGGAGGCGGCGCCGGTCCTGGCCTTCGCCCCCAGTGTGCGGATGGAAGGCCTGCTGGACACCGATGTGCCGAAGGAGGTCGCCGATCACGTCGTGGCCGTCCTCTCCGAGGCTCTGACCAACATCGCGCGTCACGCCCGTGCCGACCGGGCCGAGGTGGTCCTCACGACCGACGGGCGCGAGGTGCGGTTGTCGATCACGGACAACGGCGTCGGCATTCCGCCCGAGGGCCGCCGCAGCGGACTGCGGAACATGGCGGAGCGGGCCGAGCAACTGGGCGGTCGCCTCGAACTGGCGAAACCCTCCGGCGGTGGCACCTCGCTGATGTGGCGGGCACCGGTGCAGGAAGGTTAGGCGTCCGTCCCACACACCGCTGCGGCGCGACGCCGTAGGGCGCCGATCGCTCGTCGAGGTACGTCACAGCAGGTCACTCCGCTCCGAGGCGTGCGGAGAGGTGGCAGCGGACGTCGACGACGCCCTCGACGGCCCGCGCCAGGCGTTCGGCCACCGGTACCAACCGCGGGCCCTCCACCCATCCCGTGAGGGTGACGACGCCCTCGGCCACCTCGACCCGGATGTGGTCGGCGGACAGCGGGAACAGACGGTCGACGACCTCATGGCGCACCTCCTCGGTGAGCTCCTCGTCGTCGCGCAGGAACACCTTGAGCAGATCCGAGCGGCTGACGACGCCCTGGAGCATGCCCTCGTCGTCGATCACCGGCAGCCGCTTGACGCCGCGCCGGGCCATGATGCGGGCCGCCTCGGCCAGAGTGGTGGTGCCGTGCACGGTGATCGCCGGGCTGCTCATCAGTTCCTCGGCAGTCACCGCGCCGGCCTTGGCCAGGTCGGACAGCCTCCGCTGCTGGGTGAACCGGTCCGGATCGCTGTCCCGGAACTCTTCCTTCGGCAGCAGATCCGCCTCCGAGACGACGCCGATCACCCGGCCCTCGCCCTCGAGCACGGGGAGGGCGCTGACCTTCCAACGCTCCATGAGCTGGACGATGTCCTTGAACAACGCGTCGCGGCCGACGGCGATGACGGCGCGTGTCATCACGTCGCTCACGACGTGCGGGCTGCTGTTCATGGTCTCCTCCTCGAAGGGTCGGACGAGGTCGGGAGACGCGGGCCGAGCCGCGGCTGCGCCCCGCGTCCTCGCGCGTGGCCGCCTGCCCGGGCTCGGCGTCGTCCGTGCCTCGCTCACGTCGCGCACGCCGACCGCTGGGACGATCCGGCTGCTGTTCGGTGTTCAGGACCATCGGCGGACCCGGTTTCCGGCGGACCCGGTCTCCGGCGCACTCGGTTTCCGGCGCCGGATGTCCGCGCCAGGTCCAGAAGGCGCCGCGAACACAGGACGGGAAGGGCGTCACCCGCTTCTCGCGGATCCTGATTGCGCGGTGCACGACCGCCGTCGATCGCTTCTCCGCGTCTGTGTCGCGCCCCTCCCGTCGTCTCCACCACACCACGGAGGACCGCCCGGCCACCAGGGCCGATCGGCCCCGATCGGCCGCGGCGTGGGCGCATCCGGGGCACTCATCCGGTCGTGAACCGGCCGACGGGCCCATACGGGCTTGCGTGCAGGTACCTTGCGGACCTCTGCGCGGACCGGTCGGCTCATGCGCCCTCGCCTCCTTCGCGGTTGGCTGGACTCAGAGAGAACACACCGATCAGGGAGGGTGATGACAGTGGGTACGAGTCTCACGCCGGAGTTCTGGGAGCGGTTCGCGCTCCTGTTCGTGCTGGCGACGGGCGTGACGTTCGTGCTCGCGGCGACCTTCGACGCCCTGGCTGTCCGCCTGCTGCGTAGCCGAACGCAGCGGACGCCGCCGCACAGGACGCATCTGGAGCAGCCAAGCGACCATCGTATGTCGACGCACTGCTGAACGCCGATCGCTCCCCGGTCGTGGCCGAGGAGCTCCTCGGTTTCCGGTGCGCGGCAGAAGGCGGCTCCGTAACCGTGTTCTTCTGCCAGGAGACACGCGGCTCCGTTGAGAGGGTCGACTCCTCTCAGCATGTATCCGTCGTGCGGCACGAGTCGCGCGATCTGCCGTGAAGTCACCATGCCCGGTTCGGGAACGGTGGTGGCCTCCGCTGTCGCACAGGACAGGGCGCGGGAGATCAGTTCCAGGTCCGGATTCATGGAGGGAGCCCACGAACGCCGCCCCGCAGCAGCGGCGGAGCGACGTCGTGGGAGGAGGGCCGACATCCGGCGACGATCACTTCCGGAACTCCCGGTGGTCGTCGTGCTCGCCGAAGTAGTGCCGCTCCTCGACGAACTCCAGCTCACCGGGGCGCAGGACCGCGCCCGGCGTCGCCAGGAAGGCGATGAGCCCCAGAACGCCGACGACCATCAGGGAGAAGCCGACGACGAACGAGCTGTAGCCGAAGACCAGGCAGGCGCCCAGTACGGCGGCGACGATCAGAACGATGGGGATCATGGCTGTTGTCCTTTCTCTCCGCTGAGAATCCGAGATACGACCGAGGGCGCCGGAGCGCGGGTTCAGAGCTTGCGCAGCCAGTCGTCGGCGACGCCCCGCATCCCCGGTCCGGCAGGCTGAAGGCGCTTGTCGTCGATCCGGTAGGAAAGGTGATCGACGACATCCACGACACCGTCCAGCCGTCGTGTCATGCCCACCGCGACGGGGATCTCGCTGCGTCGTTCCAGCCGGCCGGTGAGCGTGACCACGCCGTCCAGCACGGTCGCCTCGACCGTGTGCGGGGCCAGCCAGAGCGTGTTGACGAAGACCTCCTGCTGTACGTCCCGCCGGATCTCGTCGTCGGTGCGCAGGAATACCTGGAGCAGGTCCCGGCGCGTGACGATGCCGATGAGCCGGTTCTCCTCGTCCACCACCGGAAGCCGTTCGATGCGGTGGTCCGCCATCAACCGGGCGGCCTCGATGACGGTGGCGTCGGCACGCACGGTGACGGGGGGCGTGGACATCACTCCGCCGGCCGTCCTTGCCCGGCTCTTGGCGGCGGCCCGTCGGGCACTGCCGCCGAACAGACGCAGACGGCGCGTCCGGCCGCCGGAGACGCGTGGTTCTCGGGCCTGACGCAGCATGAGATCGGTCTCGGAGACCACACCGATGACCTTGTCGTCGTCGTCGACCACCGGAAGCCCGCTGATGCCGTGCTCCTCGAGCAGGCGTACCACTTCCTTGAACGGTGTGCCGTACCGCGCGGTGACGACTTCGTCGACCATGAGAGCGGCTGTTCTCGTGGGCTTCATCGCTGCGCCTCCCTGTCCTGGATGGGCCCGATCACGAACACCCCTTCCGGGGAGTCGAGTTCAGCTTCCTGCGAGGGACCGACGGACCAAAGAGGTTGAGTGGGCCACGCGCGGGCCGAATGGCCCATTCGGCCCGGCCCACGCGTTCGGCGTTCCCGCGATCAGCGGGCGCTCTTCCTGCGACGGCATGGGCCGAACGGCCCCATCGGGGGCCGAACCGCCCCTCGTAGGAACAGCCGACCGGTGAGACGGTGGGGGCATGGCCCCGAGCGCCCTTGGGGCCGTCCGACGGAAGGCGGTGGGGATGATGACACTCCCCCTGGTCGTGGGCGTCGACGGATCGGGCGCGAGCCTGCTCGCGGTGGACTGGGCGGTGGACGAGGCTGCTCGACACGGCCTCCCGCTCAGGCTGGTGCACGCGTCCCGCTGGGAACGTTACGAGAGGTTTGTCCCCTCCGGCGGCCTCGACCGCCCGTCCGAGCGCGTGGTCGCGGAGAACCTCGTGGCCGCCGCGGCCGAGCGCGCCGAGCTGCGCGATCCCCAGGTGAAGGTCACCGCGGACGTCGTCGCCGACGACGCGGCGGACGCTCTCCTGCGGGAGGCGAACGACGCCTTCGCCGTGGTGACGGGATCGCGCGGCCGTGGTGAGCTGAAGGGACTGCTCCTCGGCTCGGTCGGCCTGGCCGTGGCGGCCCGCGCGCACTGCCCGGTGATCGTGGTCAGAGGCGACAAGCCCGGTCTTGCCGGCTCGCACGGGCGGGTCCTGTTGGGTGCGGGAGAACCCGTCACCTGTGCCGAAGCCGCTCGCTTCGCCTTCCGGGAGGCCGAGGCACGCGACTGCGGCCTCGACGTCGTCCGCGCCTGGCGCTGCCCCGCGCACGAGAGTGCCGACGATCCCGCGCTCGCGGAGGAACCGGTGCGCCGGCACGAGGAGCGGGCCTCGGCCCTGCTGGACGCGCTGCTGCGGGACGGCGTAACCGATCACTCCGCTGTCCGGGTGCGGCGGGTCACGGCCGAGGGCCCCGCCCACAGCGTCCTGGTGCGCCGCTCGGCCGCCGCCGACCTCGTGATCGTCGGAGCCCGGCGCAGGCGCGGTCACCTCGGGCTCCAGATCGGACGGGTGGCGCACACCCTGCTCCACCACGCGGACTGTCCGGTGGCGATCGTCCCGCAGACAGTGTGAGTGTTGTCCTGGTCCACGCCTGTCCGACCGCGCACAGGGGGAGTGATGATGGCCGCTCGGTCCCATGAGGTACTTGCACCCGTGCTGCGGGACATCGAGGCGGTCGTCCTCGACACGGACGGAGTGATCACCGATTCGGCGAAGGTGCACGCGGCCGCCTGGAAGACCGCCTTCGACACCTTCCTGACCGAGCACCCGCCCGACGACCTCGCTCAGCGGCGTCCCTTCGACGCCGGCGAAGACTACCTGCGGTACGTGGACGGCAGGTCCCGGCTCGACGGCGCCACCGCGTTCCTGGTGTCGCGAGGTCTCGATCCGACCGAGGCGTCCGTGCACGCGGTGGCCGGGGACAAGGAGCGGCTGTTCACCGAGCGGCTCCGCGAGCACGGTGTCGACGCGTATCCCGGGACGGTACGGCTGGTGCGCGCGCTGCGTGACGCCGAGGTGCCCGTCGCCGCGGCCTCCGCGTCACGGCACGCCCGCGAACTGCTCACCGGAGCGGGCGTGCTGGACCTCTTCGACGCCCTGGTCGACGGCGGTGAGGCGGCTCGCCTGGGGCTGGCGGGCAAGCCGAGGCCCGACCTGTTCCTGGAAGCGGCCCGTCGACTCGGTGTTCCGCCTGCTCGCGCCGCGGTCGTGGAGGACGCCCTGGCAGGCGTCGAAGGGGGCCGTCGCGGCGGATTCGCCCTGGTCGTCGGTGTGGACCGCGCCGACGGTCCGGACACCCGAAGGCGACTCCTGCGCCACGGCGCGGACGTCGTCGTGAACGATCTCCTGGAGTTGCTCGTCGAGGGAGCAGGACGATGACGGGCCGGACCTGGGAGTACGAAGGCTACGACCCGGCGGACGAACGCCTGCGGGAGTCGCTGTGCACACTGGGCAACGGGTACTTCGCCACCCGCGGGGCGTTGCCGGAGTGCACGGCGGACGACGTGCACTACCCCGGCACCTACGTCGCCGGCTGCTACGACCGGCTCACCACGGACGTCGCGGGATGCCGGGTGGCGAACGAGGACATGGTCAACCTCCCGAACTGGCTGCCCCTGAGGTACCGCCTCTCCGGGCAGCAGTGGCTCAGCCCCGACACGGCCGAGGTCCTCCACCACCGGCAGGTGCTGCATCTGGACTCCGGACTGCTGGAGCGCAGCACGCGGTACACGCTCGGCGAGGGCCGATCGCTCACCGTCCGGCAGCAACGTCTCGTACACATGGCAGACCCCCATCTGGCCTGTCTGCGCACCGACTTCAGGGCCGAGGGCTTCTCCGGAGACCTCGAGGTCGAGGCGGCTCTGGACGGCGGAGTCGCCAACGCGGGGGTACCGCGCTACCGGGAACTGGACGGCCACCACCTGACCCACGTGCACACGGGTACCGCCGCGCCGGACACCGTGTGGTTGCGCTGCCGGACCCGCACCTCCGACGTCCGGATCGGCATGGCGGCCCGGCTGACCGCCGACGTGCCCGTCGTCACCGACCGGCACGAGGGACCGCGCGCCGGTCAGCGAGTGCGCCTGAGTCTGCTGCCGGGCCGTACGGTCACCGTCGTCAAGACCGTCGCTCTGCACACCTCCCGGGACCCCGCGATCAGTGACCCGCTGGACGCCGCGATCCAACGGGTGGGCGCGGCACCCGCCTTCGACGAGTTGCTCGAAGCACACCTGACGGCCTGGGACCAGCTGTGGCGGAGGGCCGAGCTGGACGTCCCCGGCGAGGCGGGCCGCGTCCTGCGGCTGCACCTGTTCCACGTACTGCAGACCCTCTCCCCGCACACGGCGGACCTCGACGTCGGCGTCCCGGCCCGCGGCCTGCACGGCGAGGCGTACCGCGGCCATGTCTTCTGGGACGAGCTGTTCGTGCTGCCGTACCTCAACCTGCACTTCCCGGAGGTGTCCCGCGCCCTGCTCCGCTACCGTCATCGTCGCCTCGACCAGGCCTGTGCCGCCGCCCGCGCGGCCGGCCGGCGCGGAGCCCTGTACCCGTGGCAGAGCGGCAGCGACGGGCGCGAGGAGACACAGGAGCTGCACCTCAACCCCCGCTCGGGACGCTGGCTGCCCGACCACTCCCGGCTCCAGCGGCATGTCGGCTCCGCCGTGGCGTACAACGTGTGGCAGTACTGCGAGGCCAGCGGCGACGCCGAGTTCCTGCACACCAAGGGCGCCGAGATGCTGCTGCAGATCGCCCGTTTCTGGGCGGACTCGGCGACCTGGGACGAGGAGTTGGGCCGGCACCGCATCCTAGGCGTGATGGGCCCCGACGAGTACCACGACGGGTATCCCGGCGCGAGGGAACCCGGCCTCGACGACAACACGTACACGAACGTCACCGCGGCATGGGTACTCACCCGCACCCTGGAGGTGCTGGGGGCCCTGCCGGAGCCCCGGCGGCGCGAACTCGCCGAGCGCACCGGCCTGGACGACGGCGAGCTCGAACAGTGGGAGGACGTCTCACGCACACTCCATGTGCCCTTCCATGACGGTGTCATCAGCCAGTTCGAGGGCTACGGCAGCCTCGCCGAGCTCGACTGGGAGGCCTACCGGCAGCGGTACGGCGACATCCGGCGGCTGGACCGGATCCTCGAGGCGGAGGGCGACACCGTCAACCGGTACCGGGCGTCCAAACAGGCCGACGTCCTGATGCTCGGCTATCTCTTCTCGCCGGCCGAACTCAGCTCCCTCTTCGGCAGGTTGGGCTATCACCTCGACGACGACGGCTGGCAGCGCACCGTCGACCACTACCTGCACCGCACCAGCCACGGTTCCACTCTCAGCGGCCTGGTCCATGGCTGGGTCCTGGCCCGGTCCCGGCGGGCGGAGGCATGGACGTACTGCCAGGAAGCCCTGCTCGGTGACGTCGCCGACCTGCAGGGCGGTACCACGGGAGAAGGCATCCACCTCGGCGCCATGGCCGGCTCCCTCGACCTCGTCCAACGCGGACTGCCCGGACTGGAGACCCGCGCGGGCGCGCTGTGGCTCGACCCCGTACCGCTGCCGGAACTCTCTTCCTACGGGTTCTCCCTTCACTACCAGGGGCACTGGGGCGTCCGGCTGCGACTGGAGAGCGGCCTGCTGGAGGTGGCCGTGCCGCCGTCCGACCGTGCACCGATCGACATCCGGCTGCCGGACCGGACGGTCCGCGTGCAGCCGGGGGAGACGTGCCGGCTGTCGCTCCCGGTGCCGGCTGTCGCTCCCGGGCCGAAGGGGCCGGACGGCCCTGTGAGAGGACCTGCCGGCCCCTGACCCCGCTCCGGGTTCGGTACGACGCTGGAAGCGGATGAGAGTGCTGTCGCTGGAGGTGCCGAGATGCTTCTTCCCGTTGTCGCCGGAGTGGACGGATCCGCCGAGAGCCTGGCCGCCGCCGCGTGGGCGGCCCGCGAGGCCCGGCGACGTGACCGATGGCTGCACCTGGTGCATGTCCGGGACTGGCACCCCCGTCAGGAGCACGAGACGGCGGGCGCCGCTCAACGGCACCTGGCCCGGCGTGCCCTGCGGCAGGCGGAGGAGCGGGTCCGTGTCGAGTGCCCGGACGTCCGCCTCTCCGACGAGCAGATGGAGGGTCCGGCCACCGCCGCCCTGTCGAAGGCCGCGGACCAGGCCGACATGATCGTCCTGGGCTCACGCGGCCTGAGCGGCTTCACCGGATTCCTCGTGGGTTCCGTAGCGCTCGGCGTGGTCGCGAAGGCCACCCGCCCCGTCGTCCTCGTCCGGGCCGGAGAGGAGGCGTCGGACGAACACGTGCCGACGGACGACGGCGACACCTCGACCGACACCGGATACCGGGACGTGGTGCTGGCCGTCGATCTCGCCGATGCCTGCGACGAGGTCGTCGAGTTCGCCTTCGAGGCGGCCCGTCTCCGGCACGCGCGCCTGCGGACCGTGCACGCCTGGCACGCGCCCGGCCCGCTCGGGCTCGGCGCAGGTGACATCGGCCTGGTGGACGAACCCCGGCGGGGCGAGGAGTGGCTGGGCTTCCTCAAGGCCGTGCTCCAGCCGTGGCGCCGGAAGTACCCCGACGTGGAGGTCCTGGAGACGGTGGTGGAGGACAAGCCCACGACCGTGCTCGTCCGGGCCTCGACCGGAGCGGGTCTCCTGGTCGTGGGGCACCGCCTCGACGAACGGCCCGTCGGCCCGCGCACCGGACCCGTCACCCACGCCGCGATCCATCACGTCGGCTGCCCCGTGGCGGTCGTCCCCCATATGTAGGCACATCCGGGACCGCGCTGAGCGGCCGGGGTGCGTCGGAGACCGGGCCTCGGCCCAGCCGGACGAAGGAGGTGACGGTCATGGCGAGGCCGGTGGTGGTCGGTCTGGACGGCTCGCGACAGAGCCTCGCCGCTGCCGACTGGGCGGCCAGGGAAGCCCTGCTGAGAGGGCTGCCGCTCCGGCTGGTGCACGCCTGGGAGGGACTGCCCGACGACGTCACCGATGCCGACCTGCCCGAGATCCGCGCCCCGCAGTACCGTGCCCGCCGCTTGCTGCACACGGCTGTCGAACAACTGAACGATCGCTATCCGCGGTTGTACATCGCCGCCGAGCAGGTGCGCAGGCAGCCCGGCCCCGCACTCCTCGCCGAGGCGGCGAACGCGGAGCTGCTGGTCATCGGTAGCCAGGGGACGGGCAGCGTCGGCGGGTTCATGTCGGGATCGGTGGCCATGTCGACCGTGGCTCACGTGGACCGGCCCGTCGTCCTGGTGCGTGGAGGTGAGACGGCGACGGACGAACGCCACCCCGACGGCTCGGGGAAGGCATCGACGCATACCCCCTACCGGGATGTCGTGGTCGCCGTCGACACCGACGGGCCCTGCGACGATGTCCTGGACTTCGCCTTCCGCGCGGCTGAACTCCGGCAGGCCCCACTGCGCGCCGTCCACGCCTGGCGCGTGCCGCGCGCCAGGGGCGTCCCGGGGGTCGAGGAGAACACCCGGGCCAGGGCGGAGGCCGAGCGCGAGCTCGCGGAGATGCTCGGCCCGTGGTGCGCGAAGTACCCCGACGTGGTCGTCCGGGAGAACCTGCACGAAGGGCGCGCGGCCCACGTCCTCGTGCGCGCCGCGGGTGGGGGCGGGCTGCTGGTGGTCGGCCGCCGGAAGCGGCGTACCGCGATCGGCCCGCACACCGGGCCGGTCGCCCACGCGCTGATCCACCACGTGAGCCGGCCGGTCGTGCTGGTCGCGCACGACTGACGGCGCAGAGCAGGAGGCAGCGCTCCCCGTCACAGGCGCCCTCAGTCATGCGGCACGACGGCGACGGGGCCCGGAGCGTGGTGCAGCACCGCGTGGGCGACAGGCCCGAGCTTCCACGTCAGGTGGGACGGATGACTGTGGCGGCCCACCACCGTGAGCCGGCTGTGCGGGGTGGCCGACAGGAGCGCATGGGCAGCCGATCCGGTGACGACCTGCTGCACGACGGGGACGTCGGGGAGCGTCTCGCGCCACCGCGCCAACGTGGTGGTGAGTGCCGAGTCCTCCGTCGAGTCGCGGTGGCCGTCCTCGCCGCCGACAGAGGTCAGGTGCGGGGCGGAACGAGGCACGGCACGCACGACCCTTACCCCGATGCCGTACGACTTCGCGGCGGTGAAACCGACCTCCAGCAGCGGGTCGCTCGTCGGTCCCGGGTTCTGCACGCCGACCACGACCTCGTCGCGGTCCGTCGCCGGGTTGCTCCGGCCGGCTTCGGCTTCGACGGAGGGATCACCCGCTCTGACGGTGACAGCCGGGCACTGTGTGAGGCCCAGCACATGCAGGCTGATGGAACCGAGCAGAAAACCCGCCATCGAACCGAGGCCGCGAGACCCGAGCACCAGCAAGGACGCGCTTTCGCTGTGTTCGACGAGGGTGTGAGCGGCCGTGTCCGACACCAGTTCCGTCGTCAATCTCAGATCGCCGTACCGATGCAGCAGCTCGGTCTCCATGCGCTGGAGCACATCCCGCCCGTGCCGCTGGCTGCTTCGGACCTCCTGCGGGAAGGGCACGGTCAGCGGTCGATCGGTCCACGAGTGGAGGAGAACCAGGGGCAGGTTCCTTCGAGCGGCCTGGTCGGCGGCCCACCATGCGGCAGTCACGCTCCCGGGAGAACCGTCGAGTCCCACTACGACGGGTCCGGTCATGGGGCACCTCCTGTGCTCGACGCGGCAGGCGCCCGACGGATCGGCTGACGCTTGCTGTTTCCTCCGGTCCCTCCATCGTCCGGACCCCCGGCCGGCGGGGACAAGGGCCGGACGGTGCGCCGCGGGGAGCCGGTCGGCCCCTGTCGGCGTACCCCGTGCCAGGAGAACGTGGGGTCAGGAAGCCGGGCAGGGTTCCGTCGGCCTCGCGGCGCCGACCGCGAGGCCGACGGCACGCGGCCGTCCGTCTCCGAGCCGGGGAGCAGGGTTCCCCGGTCCTCAGAAGCATGTGAAGGGAAGGGGGGAGCCGTCATGAGCGGCCCCGTACTGGTGGGAGTGGACGGCTCGGCGACGAGCATGGCCGCGGTGGAGGCCGCCGCACGCGAGGCGGACCGTCTGGGGGTGGAACTGCAGCTGACACACGCCTTCGAGTGGTCGGCGACCCGTGTGCCGCCGGGCGTGCCGCCATGGGATCCGGGCGGGTCCCGGGTGCACGGCTCGGTGAACAGCGCGCTGACGGAGGCAGAGCGCCGGGCCCGTGGCGCCGCTCCCGGGCTGAGCGTCACGCGCACGGTCCTCATGGGTGAACCCATGACGGTGCTGGAGACAGAGTCCCGCCGGGCGTCGCTCACCGTCGTCGGCAGCCGGCCGCCGAGCCGGGCCGCAGGCAGCCGACGCGGCTCCCTCGCCGTGCGGTTGGCCGCCCACGGACGGTCCCCGGTACTGATGGTGCGGGGCAGACCGGACCCGGCCGGTCCGGTCGTACTGGTCGGCGATCACGGGAGGGGCGGCCGAGCGGCGGCCGAGTTCGCCTTCGCCGAGGCGTCCGCCCGCGGCACGGACCTGGTGGTGCTCAACGGGTGGGACACGCGGACAGGGAAGCCCCGGAACGGGTTCGCGGCCACCCTGTCCACGCTGCGAAGGAGCAACCCGGACATCGTCGTGCGCCGTCCTCGTGTCCGGGGCGGCATCCGGCGGGCGGTCGTCGAGGCGAGCGCCCGCGCGCAGCTCGTCGTGGTCGGCATGAACGGTTGTGTCGGCTGGACGGCCGCGTCCCGGACCCGGATCAGCCGAGCGACCCTGCGGCACGCCGACTGCCCCGTCGCGGTGATCCGTGCGGAGGAGGAAACCCGATGACAAGGCCGATGACAAGGCCGACGGGGAGCTTCTGATCGACGGGGAGCTTCTGATCGCAGCCGTGGTGGCGGCAGCCGTAGGAGTAGTAGGTGACCCGCCGGCTTCAGCGCAGCACGCCCAGGTTGAAGTCGAACAAGGCACGCGGGTAGCGCTCGTGCCAGGTCGGTGCAGTCCCCGGGGAGCCGACGCAGCCGACCGCGCTCACGTGGCAAGTCCGGCACGGCGAGAAGCTCCGGGCTCCGGTTCCGCCTGAATGTCGTCGACCCGGTGGCGCAGGTCGGCGGAGACGTCGACCACCCCGTCCACGCCCTGGCACAGACGGACGACGACCGGGACGAGCGACTTGCGCTCGACCGTGCCCTTCAGCGCGACCCGTCCGTCGACGACGCGCACGTCGATCCCGTCGGGGGTGATTCCGAGAGTGCGCAGGAGCACCTCCCCGGTGATCTCCTCCCGGATCGCGCTGTCCCCGCGCAGGAAGACGCTGAGCAGGTCGGCGCGGCTGATCACGCCGACCAGCGTGCCTGTCTCGTCGACCACGGGCAGCCGCTTGACGTGGTTGCGTTCCATCACCTGGGCGGCTTCCACTGCGGTCCACCCGGGCCTGGCGGTCACGACAGGGCTGTTCATCAGCCCCTCGGCCGTCGCAGCCTCGGCCTTCGTCCTCGATGTGGGTGCAAGGTGCGGAGAGGGCGACAGGCCGGCCGGGTCCAGGTGAGAGGCTTCCTTGCGCAGCAGATCCGCCTCGGAGACCACGCCCACCGGATGTTCGTCGTCGTCCACGACCGGTACGGCGGTGATGTCGTACTCGGCAAGCAGTTTGGCGATCTCCTTGAAGCCGGTGTCCCGGCGCACTCGGACGACCGGCGCGGTCATGAGGTCGCTCACCATTCGGTGCCACATGGACTCCCGCCTCCTGATGTCGTGTGTGTTCCTCCTTCCACTCTCCGCCTGGCATGCGGCTGCCGCATGGGCCGGTCGGCCCCTTCCCCACGGATTCGCCGCTCCGGGCTTCGCCGATCCCGCGATCGAGGTCGGATGGCCGCAGTCCACTCGCCCCCTCGGCCGCCCGGCGAGTGAGGCCCTACGCCTGGTGCGCATGGGCCGGTCACGGCGCACTGACCTCACGCCGGCGACTCCACCCCGGTCCGTGGGGCCCGGAAGCGCCGTCCGGCGGGCCGATGCGCGCCGCGCCTCACTGCGTGGCTGTTGTTCCCCTGAGGTCGCGTCCGGTGACGATCTCCGACTCGATCCGTACGAAGACCCCGTCCTGCACGGGCATCCAGGAGTGAGGGCCGGTCTGCGACAGCCGCTGCTGCTCGGCAGGATCCGTCACCACCGTGGCCCGGCCGGTGACGACGACACTCCACCCCGACCGGTCGGCCGGGTGGTACTCGTCCGCCTCGAAGGCGACCACGACGCCGGCGATGGCGCGGACAAGGTCGGATCCGGCCGAGGTGTACAGCAGGACAGAGGCGTCGGAGTCGAGGGCGAAGTTGACCGGGAGGACGGCGGGCAGTGCCTGCCGGGTGTACACCACCCTGCCGACCGGTGCCCTGGCCAGCAGGCGTAGGCACTCCTGCCGGTCGAGTGCGCGCGTGGAGTCGTTGTGCAACATCGGTCCATGGTCCCCGTGGCCGTCGCGCGGGGGTAGGGCCGGTCGGCCCCCGTCCGAGCCGCGCCGTTCCGCGGGCGAGGACCTGCGGGGCAGCGGGCAGCCCCTCTCGCGGGACACCCTTGGCCGGCACGAGTCCTGAAAAGCCAGGCGAAGCCTGCCCACACATACGACTCCTTGCCGGGTGGAGAGGCTTCTGAACCGCAAAAACGCAGGTAGGGCGCCTGGGCCCGGCGGCGGGTCCGGCGACGGATCCCGGCCGCCTGGCATGTTCCAAATGAAAATGCCGGAGCCATCGCTTCCGGTCGTTCCCTTCCGTAGCCTCAGGAGTAGCTGAACCACCGCGCGCCGCACCGCACTTGATCCGCGTCAGCCGACAACGCGCCGAAGGGGCAACGGTCATGGCCGTCGAGACCGAGGTTCTGAACGAACTGCACCGGCTGCGTACCCGGATACCTGAGCTGACGGGGGCGTTGGCGGCCGGTGCCGACGGTCTCGTCCTCGCCGAGGACATGCCGGACGTGCAGCCGGAAGGGCTGGCCGCGCTCACCGCGGCGGCGCTCGGCGTGGGGCGCCGGATGGTCGACCTCGCCGACCGCGGCGAGTTCCGCGAGCTGCTGGTGCGCGGGGCCGGGGGCTACCTCGCGACGTACGCGGCCGGGCCGTCGGCCGTCCTGACGTTGCTCGCCGACGACCGGGCCAACGTCGGCCGTCTGCACCTGGAGGGGCGGCGCGGCGGGGCGCGCATCGCCGAGCTGCTGGCGGCGCGGTCCATGGACGACGGGCCCGTCGTCCATGGCGGCGAGTCACCGGCTCCGCAGTTCCGCGGCCGGATCCTCGGCGCTCTGCCCATACGCATCCCGCCGCAGTCCCGATACGAGCCCTGACGGACTCCGGCGGAAACCGGCGGAAACCGACGGACTCCGTCGGGAGTGCCTACGACCCGGTGGCCCGGCCGCGGCGTCCGCCGACCCCGCGCCGTCGGTCGCCACCCCGTTCCGGGCCCGCACCCGCTCCCGACGAGGGGGCGCTGAACCCGCCGGGGACGAGACGCGGTGGCCCCACGGTCGGCGTCGTCGGCCCGGAGGGCGCCGGTCCTGTGCCCGCTTCCCGGCCGGTCTCCGTGCCTGTCCCCGTGACCGGTGCCGGGTCCGGGGCCGGAACGCGGGGCGGGGGTGGCGCCGCACGGGTCAGTACGCGCGCGTGGGGCAGCAACGGGGCGCAGGCGGCGCAGACTTCGCTGAGGGTCCACACCTGGCCGACCGCCGGGTCGTGCCGCAGGACGAGGACGACGGAGCCCGCGCAGGCGACCCGGGTGCCCTCGTGCAGCGCGCACCGCTGGCGACGGCACCAGCAGGCGGCGTCGGGGTGCACCGCCGCCGCTCTGGCGTGCGCGGCCGCGTGGGCCACCGCGAAGCGGCGCAGAGCCGCGATGTCCCGGGAGCGCGGCGGCATCACGCACGGCGAGGAGCAGGTGACCGACGCGGTGCGGTCCCGGTGCCCGACCACACGGATCGTCCAGCAGCGGCCCGGACGGCGGGCCGATGGGGCGTCAGGGTACATAAGAGCCAAAGCACATGTCCTTCGTGGGGGAGGGCGACGAGCGAATGGGGGAGCGGTCCGGGAGTGGTCCCGCACGGCCCGGCGGAAGTGACCTCGCTCACAGCATGCCCGGGACTCCCGCGGGCCATTCGCGCTGTGCCCTTCCGGCCGACGCACCGCCTGTCGGTCCGTACCCCTAAGCTCCCTCCATGAGCACAGCGGAACCCCACAGACGCGTCGTCGACGGCCGTTTCGAACTGGTCGGGCGACTCGGCGGCGGAGGCATGGGCCTGGTGTGGCGGGCCCACGACCTGGCGCTGCGTCGGGACGTGGCCGTGAAGGAGGTGCGGCCCCCGGACCCGGATCTCGCCGAGTACGACCCCGAGGGCGCCCGGACACTGCGTGAGCGCGTCCTGCGCGAGGCCCGCGCGCTGGCCCGCGTCCACCACCCCAACGTCGTGACGATCCACCACATCGTCGACGGTGGCGAGAGCACGTATCCGTGGATCGTGATGGAACTGGTCGAGGGCGGTTCCCTCCAGGACCGGCTCGACCGGGGCGTGCTGACGCCGGCCGAGGCCGCGCGCCTGGGCCGCGAGGTGCTGTCCGCGCTGCGCGCCGCGCACGCCGTCGGCATCGAGCACCGCGATGTGAAGCCCGCCAACGTTCTGCTCCGCCCCGACGGGCGACCCGTGCTCACCGACTTCGGTATCGCCGCCGTCCGCGAGTCCGCCGGTCTCACCGCCACCGGCGCCGTCATCGGCTCGCCCGACTTCATGGCGCCGGAACGGGTCAGCGGCAAGGAGGGCGGCCCCGCCGCCGACCTCTGGTCGCTGGGGATGCTGCTGTACGTCGCCGTGGAGGGCCACCATCCGCTGCGCAGGGCGAGCACGCTCGCCACGCTGGCCGCCGTGCTCGGCGAGGACGTGCCCGAACCGCGCCGGGCCGGCCCGCTGACCGGTGTCCTCAAGGCTCTGCTCGTGCGCGACCCGCAGGCCCGCCCCGACGCGGCGGAGGTCGACCGGATGCTCGCGGCCGTGACCGGGGACGCGCCCGGTCCGTCGCAGCCGGCGCCGACGTCGGTCCCGCACGCCCCGCCGACCTCCTACCCGCTCGCCCCGCCCGCGCCCGCAGGCGTCACCCCCGCCCCGCCGCACACCACCGCTCCGACCCGAGGACGCCGGACCCGTGGCAAGGCCATCACCGGAGCCGTCCTCGGCACGGCACTGACGGGTGTGCTGGTGTGGACGCTGCTCCCGAACACCGACGACGGCGACACCGGCGGTGCGGCCACGCCGAAGCCGTCCGTGTCGCAGAGCGCCCGGCAGACGTCCTCCGGCGGGTCCTCCGGCGGCTCGTCCGGCGGGGTCGCCGCCGCGGAGAAGGTCGACCTGCTCAGCGGGAAGGGCCTCAGAACGGCCGTGGCGAAGCTGACCGCCACCATGGGCGGGACGAAGGTCACCAGCCTCGTGGTGTACGGGGAGTACGCCATCGCCGACGCCCCCGTCGCCGGTCGTCCGAAGCTCTACGACCGGTACATGTACCGGGGCGGCGACGTGGCGGTGAAGGACGGGCCGGGCGGCACCGTCATGACCGGCGCGATCCCCGTCGACCTGGACGTCTACGACTGGGACGCCGTGCCCGCGTTGCTCGCCAGGGCCACCGAGGTCCTGGGCGTCGCCGAGCCGACGAGCCGTTACCTGGTGATCAACCCGGGCTCCTCCGTCTTCGACACCGGGCCGACGATGAGCGTCTATCTGTCCGACGACTACGGCAGCGCCTACCTCAGGGCCGATGTGCGGGCCCGGGTGATCGAGACCCACCCGCGCGACGACGGCTGACTCCCGGCCGCCGGTTCGCGCGCTCGCGCTATTCGCGGGTGAAGGTGCCCAGGCCGGTCTCGTCGAACGCCTCCACGGTCACCCGGGTCGCCTTGCCGTCGCGGTCGCCTTGGAAGGTGACGCCGGACAGTCCGACGGCGTTCTCGCCGACCGTCCGGAAGCTGAACGTGTCCCCGTCGTAGTGGGTCAGCCGGAACGTCGTCGGCTTCGGGCCCAGCCGCATGGTCAGTTCGCCGCCGGACGCGGAGACGGTCAGCGGACCGTAGAAGCTGTTGGCGTACGTCCCCGTGTAGGCGGCGTCGGGGCGGGCGGCGGCCGCGTCGGCGGGCGGGGTGGAGTAGTCGGTGGGCGAGACCTCCGCCTGTTCCTGCTGTGCGTAGACCTTCCCGATCAGGTCGAGCCAGTCGGCCGTGGCCTTCCCGTGCTCGGCGGTGTCGAAGAAGGTCTCCGCGATGGCGTCGGGAAGCCCGAGCGGCTTGCCGTTGGTGAGGACCACGATGCCCAGTTGCTCCGCGGGAAGCATGGTGACGTTGGTGTTCGCGCCGAGGGCGAAGGCGCCCGAGTGGCTCAGGCGCAGGCGGCCCAGGTCGTCGTAGCCGACGTTCCAGCCGAGGCCGTAGAAACCCGTGCGGCCGGCCGGCGTCTGCGGGGGGTTGGAGACGATCGCGGGGAGGTGGGTGCGCTCCAGCTGTTCGGCCGGGATGATCTGCTCGCCGTCGAGCTTGCCGTTCGCCAGCTGGAGGCGCAGCCAGCGGGACATGTCCCGGGCGGAGGAACTGGCGCCGCCCGCCGGGGACTGGGCGTCGGCGTCGCGCACGTACTGGGCCCGCCAGGTGCCGTCGGGGGCCTTCACATGCAGGTCGGCCCGGTTCTTCGCGGCCTCGTAGTCGGCGAAGAGGGAGCTGGTGGAGTCCATCCCGGCGGGCTTGTACAGGGTGTCCTCGGAGAGCTTCTCCCAGGTCGTGCCCTCGGCGTTCGCGACCGCCTGACCGGCCGCCGTCGGGCCGTAGTTGGTGTAGGCGTAGGAGGCGCGGAACGGGGCCAGGGGCTCGTACCGGAGATGGCTGAGGATGTAGTCGCGGTCGTAGCCGAGGTCCTCCAGCAGATCGCCCGAGTGGTCGGGCAGGCCGCTGCGGTGGGCGAACAGATCGGCCACCGTGACGTTCCGCGTCACCCACGGGTCCTTGAGGGCGAAGCCGGGCAGATGGGCGTCCACGGGGTCGTCCCAGCCGATCTTCTCGTCGCCCTCGCCCACCGCTCCGGCGACGACGGTCGACGCCAGCGGCTTGGACAGTGACGCCAGCTCGAACACCGTGTCGGGGTCGATCCGGGCGGACCGGCCTTCGTGGCGGACACCGAAGCCCTTCAGGTACGCGACCCGGTCCTTGTACACGACGGCGACCGCGACCCCGGGCACGCCCGTCCGTTCCATCCCGTCCCGCACGATCCCGTCGAGCTTCCCCACGGCCGCGTTGACCTCCGCCGCCGTCAGCTGCGCAGGCGGCTGGGGCGGGGGAGCGGCGGCGAGGACACCGGGGACGAGCAGGAGCGCGGCCACCGCCAAGGCGGCCGGGGCCTTCGCCCGGTGGCGAGTCGTCGTCTGCCGAACACCCATGCAGACCATTGAACGCCTCGCCGGGAACGGTGTCCTGCCGAGTCCTGTGCGCGACTCGGTGTGTTTCGCCGTGCAGGATATATCGGCTCCCGATATATTCAGTCCTATGGCATCGAGGAGCATGACCCAGGCCGCCTTCTTCGTGCTGACGGCCCTCGCCGACCAGCCCCGGCACGGCTACGGCATCCTGCGCGAGATAGAGGAACTCTCCGACGGCGAGGTGCGGTTGAGGGTCGGCACGCTGTACGGCGTGCTCGACCGGCTCACCGCCGACGGGCTCATCGCGCTGGACCGCGAGGAGGTCCGGCAGGGCCGGCTCAGGCGCTACTACCGCGTCACCGACGAGGGGGTCGACGCCCTCGTCGCGGAGGCCGACCGTATGGTGGCCGGAGCCGGTGCGGCCAGGCGCCGCATCGCCGAGGGCCGCCGCGCCCCCGGAACCGTCGCCCCGCCCGCCATCGGGCCCGGACTCGCCGGAGGCCTGGCATGACGACCGGTATGACGCCCGGCACGCCCACCCTGCTCGAAGGGCGCTACCGCACCGCCCTGCGCCTGCTGCCCGCGTACTACCGCAGGGAACGCGAGGAGGAGATGGTCGAGGTCTACCTGTGGGACACCGACCGCGACACCCAGGACCAGAGCCGGCCCACCTTCGGTGAGGTGGCGAGCATCGCCGCCCTCGCCGTGCGCACCCGGCTGGGCACCGCAGGCGCACCGCGCCGCTACGCCCTGCTCGGCTCGGGCGTCCGCCTCTTCGCGCTCTTCGCCGTGC
The DNA here is from genome assembly GCF_045041255.1 of Streptomyces sp. NBC_00080. NCBI lineage: Bacteria > Bacillati > Actinomycetota > Actinomycetes > Kitasatosporales > Streptomycetaceae > Streptomyces > Streptomyces sp. NBC_00080. The sequence continues at coordinate 981,570 of NZ_CP108235.1, read as the reverse complement.
TGCTCCAGGCGGCTGCCGCGGTCGTCGACCGGGTGCTGGAACTGACCTGGGTGTCGACCGGCGGAGCCGACCGGTGGGACATGTTCGGGTCGGGGTTCACGGGCCAGGGCGCCGTCGTGGCGACCGCGGCCGTCGCCGCCTGGCTGCTGCCGCTGCTGTGGACCGTGGGCTTCTTCGCCCTCCTGCGCGGCCGCCGACGCCTCGCGCGGATCAGTGTGCTGCTTGCCGCGCTGCCCACCCTCTGGCCGTTCCTCGCCCCGCTGGTGACCGGCTTCCCCCCGCCGGAGCCCGCCTACGCCACCGCCGCCGCGGCCTTTGCCTGGCTGCCCGCGCTGGCCCTGTGCGCCGCCCACCACCGTGACGCGCCCGCGGCCGTGCTGCCCGCCGGGACGGCCGGGCTCGCGTACCTGGGCAGCTGTGTCGTCATGGGTGCCTCGGTCGTGCTGCTGCCCGCCGCCGCCGACTCCGTCTGGGCGCCGACCACCTGCTTCGTCGGGGGCGCGCTCGGCTGGCTGGGGTGGCGGATCCGCGGCGCCCGGCCGGCGGGCGGGGAGGGCGCTCTCGCCCTGGCCGTGCTCGGGCTGCTGGTCCTGCTGCTGCGGCTGGCCGCCGTGTACACCTGGCTCGACGTGTCCGTCCCGCTGCCGGCGGTGCTGGTCGTCGGCTTTGCGGTCCAGGCGGCGGCCCTGCTGTTGCTCACCGCGGCTCTGGCGGTCGTCGGCGGCCGCGACCTCGCGGCCCGCTGACGACCGACGCACCGCATCGCCACCCGCGCGGCCGTGCCTCAGTGCGGGAAGGCGCGCGGCTGGCGCAGCAGGGGGAGTTCGTCGCGGAACTCCTCGATGCGGGAGCTGATCTGCCGCATCAGGACGGTGTCGGCGAGGCGGTCGAGGTAGAGGTTGTGACGGGCCAGGCCGGGCGCGTCGACGCAGAAGTACAGAGCCATGAGCGGATTGACGAACAGTTCGCTGTCCTTGGTCCGCTCGGTGAACCGCACGTTGCCGAAGGCACCGCGCACGGCGGCGGCGACGGATCCGTTGACGATGCTCGGGTGGCCCGGGGTGCAGGCCTGGGCGTCGGCCACGGCGTCCAGGTAGAGGGCCCCCTCGGGGCTCCGGTGCGACAGGGAGAACGCGCCGAGGTAGGCACCCTCGCGGTCCAGCGCGGCCAGGTTCTCCAGGACGAGGGAGTGGTTCACCCCGTGATGGGCGTCCACGCCGAAGCCGAGACAGGCCACCAGTCGGTGGGGGACGTCGTCGAGGCTCTGTACGGCGGCGAGGCTGGCCATGTCCTCCTCGGGCGTGCCCAGTCCGTGCTCGTCGCCGCGCATCAGGATGTCGGTTCCGCCGTCCACCAGGACGACGGCGTCCACCCCGCCCAGGTGGTCGAGGAGCGCCCGGTAGGCGGCTCGCAGGGGTTCCACCCCGGTGCGCGGGAAGGCGTACACCGTGGCCGGGAGGTCGTGCCGGTCGAGCCAGCGGGCCAGGGTGCGCTCGGGGAAGTAGTCGCCACGGGTGGGGATGTCGGGGCGGATGGCCGCGACGTCCGGCTGGAGCCAGACCTCGGAGGGCAGCCCGTACAGGTCGGCGAAGGAGAGGTTGGCCAGCTGGACCTCCTTGCCCGCCGAGCGCAGGGCGAGCGCCAGCGGAAGGCCCGCGTACACGTCGAAACCGCCGCCCGCACCGGCGATCAGCACCCGGCGCGCGTCGCGCAGCCGGGTGAAGAGGGGGGGCTCGTGGAGGGTGAACACCCCGGGACGCTAACAGGCGTCGATCGCGCGGCCCAACAGGATTTCGTCAACCACCCTGAAACGTGGGTGAGTTGGGGTTCGGTCGACCGTGGCCGGAGTGGCCCGACACGGCGGCCACGGTCGGCCGAACCCGCGTCCGGGACTACGCGCCGCTCTCCCGCAGCATGTCCTCACGCTCGACGATCTTCACGCGCTCGCGGCCCTGCGGCTCACCCAGCGCCTTCTCGGCGGCATCCAGCTTGTACCAGCCCTCCCAGGTGGTGAAGCGGACGTCGCGCTCGGCGAGGAACGTCTCCACGGCCTCCGGCTCGGGCGAGGCGGGCGTGTGCAGACGGCCGTTCGCGTGGTCGTCCAGCAGGTTCGACACCGTCTCGTTGGCGTCGCCCTTGGTGTGGCCGATGAGGCCGACAGGGCCGCGGCGGATCCAGCCGGTGACGTACGTCGACTGCAGGTGCTCGCCGGACTCCTCTATGACGCGGCCGCCCTCGTCCGGGACCGTGCCCGAGTCGAGGTCCCAGGGCAGCTTGGGGAGCTTGTCGGAGAGGTAGCCGACGGCGCGGTAGACCGCCGTGACGTCCCAGTCCTTGAACTCGCCGGTGCCCTTGACGTTGCCGGTGCCGTCGAGGGCGGTGCGCTCGGTGCGCAGACCGACGACCTTGCCGTCCTCGCCGAGGATCTCGGCCGGCGACTCGAAGAAGTGCAGGAACAGCTTGTGCGGGCGGTCGCCGACGTCGCGGATCGCCCAGTTCTCCAGCGTCTTGGCGACCATGTCGGCCTGCTTGTTGCCGCGCCGCGTGGCGATCGAGCCGTCGTCGTAGTCGATGTCCTCGGGGTCGACGATGACCTCGATGGTGGGAGAGTGGTCGAGCTCGCGCAGCTCCATCGGGGAGAACTTCGCCTGCGCCGGGCCACGGCGGCCGAAGACGTGGATCTCCAGTGCCTTGTTGGCCTTCAGACCCTCGTGGACATTGGCCGGGATCTCCGTCGGCAGCAGTTCGTCCGCCGTCTTGGCCAGGACGCGGGCCACGTCGAGGGCGACGTTGCCGACTCCCAGGACCGCGACCTTCTCGGCCTCCAGGGGCCAGGTGCGCGGCACGTCCGGGTGGCCGTCGTACCAGGAGACGAAGTCCGCGGCGCCGTAGGAGCCGTCGAGCTCGATGCCGGGGATCGACATGTCGCGGTCGGCCGTCGCGCCGGTCGAGAACACCACCGCGTCGTAGAAGGCGCGCAGGTCGTCCAGGCTGATGTCGGTGGGGTAGTCGACGTTGCCGAAGAGGCGGACCTGCGGCTTGTCGAGGACCTGGTGCAGGGCGTTGACGATGCCCTTGATGCGGGGGTGGTCCGGGGCGACGCCGTAGCGGATCAGACCGAACGGGGCCGGCATGCGCTCGAAGAGGTCGACGGAGACACCCGGGTCGGCGGCCACATCGGACTTGAGCAGCGCGTCGGCGGCGTAGATCCCGGCGGGGCCGGCTCCGACAATGGCTACCCGCAGGGGGCGGGGCATGATCAGGTTCCCTTCGAGTGGCGACAGATCGACTCGGGGGAAGCCTAAACTAAGGCAAACCTTACCCGGTACACGGGTCCGGTCTATGGACTCATAAGCATCATTTATGAGTGGAGCGGCGGCCGACTCGCCTCACGGCAGCGGCTGTTCGGCCCAGATGACCTTGCCCTTGGCGGTGTAACGGGTGCCCCAGCGGTCGGTGAGCTGCGACACGAGGAACAGACCGCGGCCCCCCTCGTCGGTCATGGCCGCGTACCGCAGATGCGGTGAGGTACTGCTGCTGTCGGCGACCTCGCAGATCAGGGTGCGGTCGCGCAGCAGCCGGACGCGCACCGGGGCGCTGCCGTAGCGGATCGCGTTGGTGACCAGCTCGCTCAGGATCAGTTCCGTCGTGAAGGACAGGTCCTCCAGGTCCCAGCGCGCCAGCTGCCGCACCACGGCCGCCCGCACCTCGCCGACCGCCGCCGGGTCCACCGGCACGTCCCACTCGGCTACCCGGTCGGCGCCCAGCGCCCGGGTCCGCGCGACGATCAGCGCGATGTCGTCGTTGGGGCGGGGCGGCAGCAGGGCGTCCAGGACGGCCTGGCAGGTCCCCTCCGGCGGGCCGGCGGAGCTCCGCTCCAGGGCGGTGCGCAGCAGCTCCAGACCGGTGTCGATGTCCCGTTCCCGGTCCTCCACCAGCCCGTCGGTGTACAGCACCAGCGAGCTGCCCTCGGCCAGCTCCAGCTCGACCGTCTCGAACGGCAGCCCGCCCAGTCCGAGCGGCAGTCCGGCGGGCACCTCGAGGTACTCGACCCGGCCGTCGGGGTGCACCAGCGCCGGCGGCGGATGGCCGGCCCGGGCGATCGTGCAGCGCCGGGAGACCGGGTCGTAGATGGCGTACAGACAGGTCGCCCCGGAGACGGCCGCGTCGGTGTCGTCGTCCGTCTCGTCCTGGTCGATCCGGGCCACCAGCTCGTCCAGCAGACCGAGGAGTTCCTCCGGGGCCAGATCCAGGGCGGAGAAGTTGTGCACCGCGGTACGCAGCCGGCCCATGGTGGCCGCCGCGTGCAGCCCGTGGCCCACCACGTCACCGACGACGAGGGCGACCCGGGCCCCGGACAGGGGCAGCACGTCGAACCAGTCGCCGCCCACACCCGCCTGCGCCGGCAGGTAGCGGTAGGCGATGTCCAGGGCGTTCTGTTCCGGCAGGGTGCGCGGCAGCAGGCTGCGCTGGAGGGTGACCGCCATGCCGTGCTCGCGGGTGAACCGGCGCGCGTTGTCGATGGAGATCGCGGCCCGCGCCACCAGCTCCTCCGCGAGCACCACCTCGTCCGGGTCGAACGGATCGGGCCGTTCCGAACGCCAGAAACTGACCACGCCCAGGATCAGGGACCCCGCCCGCACGGGCACGGTGATCAGCGAGTGGATGCCGAACTCCACGACCTGCTCGGTCCGTTCGAAGTCCTGGGCGCGCCAGCCCGGAGCCTCGGCGAGACGGGCCTCCAGGACCGCCCGCGCCTCGCCGAGACTGTGGGCCTGCGGGGCGGAGTCCACGAACCGGATCCGCTCGCCCACCGCGTACAGCGGCGCGCCCTTGCGGATCGCGCTGACCGCCGTGCGGCGCAGCGTGCCCCGGGCCCCCGGCTCCTCGCCCTGAAGGACGGCGTCGAACAGATCCACGGACGCGAAGTCCGCGAACCGCGGCACGGCCAGCTCCGTCAGCTCCTCGGCGGTCCTGGTGACGTCCAGGCTGGTCCCGATGCCCACCCCGGCCGCGTACAGCATGTCCAGGCGCTCGCGGGTCGCCTCCGCCCGGCCCGACAGGGCGCGCAGCTCCGTGGAATCGCGCAGGGTGGCGACGCTGCCCGCCGGTCCGCCCGCCAGGTCGGTGGGCCGCTGGTTGATCGCCAGCAGCCGCTCCCCGACCAGGTGCACCTCGTCGGTGACCATCCGCCCGGAGGCGAGCAGTTCGGCGGTGTCCCGGTCGAGTCCCAGATCGAGGACCTGGCGCCGTTCGGCGTCCGGGGGCAGGTCGAGCAGGCGTTGCGCCTCGTCGTTGGCGAGCAGCAGGTCGCCCTCGCCGCCGACGATGATCACCCCTTCCCGAACGGAGTGCAGGACGGCGTCGTGGTGCTCGTACATCCGGGTCATCTCGCGCGGGCCCAGGCCGTGGGTCTGGCGCAGTAGACGGCGGCTGACCAGCGCCGTGCTCGCCGTGGCCAGCGCGAGGGCGACCGCGGCGCTGCCGAGGACGAGCGGCAGCTGCCGGTCGGCGTTGCCGCCGACGTGCGCGGTGGTGATCCCGGACGACACAAGTCCGACCACCGTCCCGTCGGCCGTCTTCACCGGTACCACCGCCTGGACCAGCCGGCCGATGGTCCCGTTGACCTCCTCGACCACGATCCCGCCGTCCAGCGCCGGCTGGATGTTCCCGACGAACTTCTTGCCGATGCGGTCCGGCTTGGGATGCGTGTAGCGGATGCCCTCGGTGTTCATGACGACGAGGAAGTCCATGTCGGACGCCTCGCGGGCGGCCTCGGCCTTGGGCTGCAGCACGGCTGTCGGGTCGGGGGCGTTCAACGCCTCGACGATGCCCGGCGAGTTGGCGAAGGTCTGCGCGACCGCGACGGAGCGGTTACGGGCCTCCTGGGTAGTGTCGTGACGCACCTGGAGCAGCAGCGCCACCACGGCGGCCACGACCAGCAGCAGCACGATGACCACTTGGAGGACGAACACCTGCGCGGCGAGACTGCGCCCGCCCAGTGCGGACTCAGGCGTACGCCGGACCCGCGGGCCCCGGGGACGACGGGCCGGCCGGGCATCCGAGCGCCCCAGGAGTCGGACCATGTGCCATGTCTACACTGCCGGGCCGCGCGAGGCGAGAGCCGTCACGCTCGGTCACTGGCCGTGTCCCGCACGTTTGCCGTGAGTGACTTCGGTCGCCCGCCGGGTGGCCAGCAGCAGCGCGATGTCGTCCGCCCGATCCGCGGCCTGCCGGGCCGTCGCGGTGAGCAGGTCGGCGACGTCCGCGAGGGAACGGCCGGTACGAGCCTCGGCCGCGGGCCCGGCGGCGCCGGTCCCGGCGGGAGGGCGCCTGAACCCTGCCCCGGCCAGGGCCCGGCGCAGATCCGTGATGCCGTCGTCGATGTCGTGGCCGGGCCGCTCGACCAGCCCGTCCGTGTAGAGGGCGAGGATCGCGCCCGGCTCCAGCCACAGCTCCGTCACCGGGTAGTGGGCGCGCGGGTCCACCCCGAGCACCACGCCGCCGGGCAGTTCCACGACCTCGGTTCGGCCGTCGGGGTGGCGCAGCAGCGGTGGCAGGTGCCCGGCGCGGACCGCCCGGGCCAGACCGGTGGCCGGGTCGAGCCGGACGTAGCAGCAGCTGGCGAACTGGCCGGGGTCCAGGTCGATGAGGAGGTGGTTCGTGCCGCCCATGACCTCCTCGGGCGGCCGGTCGCCCAGCGCGAACGCCCGCACCGCACTGCGCAGCTGTCCCATGGTGGCCGCCGCCTGCACGCCGTGCCCCTGCACGTCCCCGATGACCAGGGCCAGCCCGTCCCCGGCCTCCACGACGTCGTACCAGTCGCCGCCCACGTCCATGCCCTCGGTGCCCGGCAGATAGCGTCCCGCGGTCTCCACGCGCGCGTGCTGCGACAGCCGCCGGGGGAGCAGGGCCTGCTGGAGCCCTCGGGCGAGGGCGGCCTCGGTGTCGTAGCGCTGTGCCTTCTCCATCGCGTGGGCGATCAGCCCGGCGAGCGCGGTCAGCACCGTGCGTTCCTCGGAGCTGAAGCTGCGTGAGCGGTCGAAGCCGAGGATGCACGAGCCGACCGGGCGGCCCGAGGCGATCAGCGGGAGGAAGGCGCGCGCGCCCTCCGACGCGTCCAGGTCGATGCCCGGATAGGCGTCCGCCAGCTGCTGCATCGAGTCGAAGAAGAGCGGCCGGCCCGTGGTGAGGGTCTCCACACCGGGCAGCCGGGTGTCGAGGCCCACCCCTTCGAAGGGGGCCAGGAAGCCTTCGGGGAAACCGGACTCCCACGCGAGGTACAGATGCCGCTCCTGGAGGAGGTAGATGGCCAGCCGACGGCCGCCGAACGCGGGCAGCAGCTCCTGCATCACCACCGCCGACACCTGGCGGGCGGTCACGGCCTCCGACAGCGCGATGGCCAGGACGATGGGCCGGTAGAGCGGGGTGGTCGAGGCGGCGGTGCCGGACGCCGGGGCGTCCGTCGCCGGGGGCTCGGCGGCCGTGTCGTTCGGCACGCGGTTCGCAGGGACCGCCTTGCAGGTGACGAGATCCGCGCCCGGGTACAGGGACATGCTCAGCCAGTCCCCCTCGTACGGCCGCGGGACGCAGGAGGGGTCGGTCGGGACGGGAAGCCGCACATGGAAGTGCGCGGGCTCCGGCGACAGCAGGGCGCCGCGCAGATGCTCCTCGACCGTGGGCTGGTTCAGCCACGGCACGGCCTCCCACAGCGACCGGCCGACCAGCTCGTCCCGCGGCACGCCCAGGAGGTGCCCGGCCCGCGCGTTGGCGTAGACGACGAGCCCCAGCCGGTCGAGACAGAACACCCCCTCCGGGAGGAGGTCGGCGGCTCCGTCGGCCAGGGCGCCCGGGCCCGGATCGAGGAGGACGCCGGCGATGGGGCGGGGCAGGGCGGAGGACGCGGCGGTGGCATCGCCCGGGTCGGTCGCCATGCCCGTCGCATCCCACAGTTCGAGGAGCCGCAGTCCGCCCTCGGTGGTGCGCACCTGGAGCGGCAGCGGCGGCGGCCGCCCCCGGGCCGTCCGGTGCAGCAGGCCCGGCAGTCGGTGGGCGTCCGTCGGGTCGACGACCCGGGCCAGGGCCTCCAGCGTGCCCGGGAACTCGTCCGGGGGCAGACCGAGCAGGGTGCGTGCCTGTTCGTCGAGTGTGACGACGTCGGTCGCCGGGTCCCAGGAGAACCGCCCGACGCGCCCCGGGGCCGGTCCCGCGGCTGGCGGCCGTACGCACAGCGGCTCCTCGTCCCAGGTGACGTCACCGTCGTCCGCCCCGAACCGCAGCAGGGCCGCTCCCAGGTCGTCCGCCACCGCCGTCAGCCGCTCCCGCTCCGCCTGCATCTCCGCCGCGTCGGCCGCCGCCGGGCGCAGAACGGCCAGCACCCCGAAGGACCGCCCCTCCGCGACGACGGGCACGTAGAGCGAACCGAACTGGAAGGGCAGGCCCGCCGCGAGCTGCGCGTATTGGCGCATCATCTCGGTGGCGTTGGCCAGCACCACCGGTACGCCCGTCCGGTACACGTCGGCCACCGGGAACGGCCGGTCCATGTGCACCCGCCACCAGGGGCGGAACAGCGGACCGGGCAGCCCCGCGAGGACCGCGAGGCGCAGCAGCCGGGACGTGGTCGAGCACAGGTACACGCCACCGGTGTGACCGCCCGTCGCCCGCAGCGCGTCCGCCACGGCCCCGGTCAGCAGCGCGGGCGGTGGCCCGGACGGCTTCCGCTCGTTTCCGGCGCTCCCAGTCATTCGGCCCTACCTCGTCCGTGCGCCGCCGCTTGGGCGACACAGTAAGAATGCGCCACACCTGGCCGGATGTGCATCTGCGCGACCTCGGGGAGAACGGTTCCGGGCGGGGTAACCGGCACGCCATGAGCGAGATTCTGGTGGGCGCCTGCTCCTGGACGGACCGGGCACTGGTCTCCAGCGGCTGGTATCCGGCCGGGCGGCGCGACGCGGAGGGACGGTTGCGCCACTACGCCGAACGCTTCCCGGTCGTCGAGGTCGACGCGACCTACTACGCGCTGCCCGGCGAGCGCAACGCCCGACTGTGGACGGAGCGCACCCCCGACGGCTTCGTGTTCGACGTGAAGGCCTTCTCCCTGCTGACCGGGCATCCCACCCGGTCGGCCGTGCTGCCGCCGGGTCTGCCCGCCGACGTCCGTGGCCCGAAGGCCCTGGACGAGGTGTGGCGCAGGTTCACGGACGGCATCCGGCCGTTGCGTGACGCGGGGCGGCTGGGCGCCGTCCTCTTCCAGTTCCCGCCGTGGTTCCGTCCCGGCGCGCGGGCCCACGCGTTCCTCGCCCAGTGCGCCGAGCGCACCGCCGGGTGGCCGGTCTGTGTCGAGTTCCGGCACCCGGACTGGTGGCGGGGCGAACGGCAGCACACGACGGCCGATCTGCTGCGGTCGTACGGCTTCGCCACCGTCGCCGTCGACATGGAGCAGTCCCTGCCGTCCGCCGTGCCGCCCGTCACGCCCGTCACCTGCTCGCGGCTGGCGGTCGTCCGCCTGCACGGCCGCAGCCCGGCCTGGGGCAGCGGCAGCAAGGAGGACCGCTTCCGGCACGAGTACACCGACGGCGAGCTCGGCGAATGGGTGCCGAGGGTGCACGCGCTCGCCCGGCGGGCGGAGCGGGTGCACGTGCTGTTCAACACGTGCTGCGGCGACTCCGCGGTCCGCGCCGCCGAGCGCATGCGAGCGCTGCTCGCCCCCTGACCGACGCCCCGGCCCGGGCGGCCGACCGGCCTCGCCGGGCTCCGCGTCGGCGGACCGCTCACCGGGGCGCGCACGGGCATGGTGGTCGCGGGCCCCGGTGAGCGGGCCGGGTCGGGTGCGGGGCGGTCAGCCGGCGGTGGTGTGCAGGGTGCTCTTGGCCAGTTCGTACGCCGGGAGCATCGCTTCGTGCTCAGCGGTGTCCATGCCGCCCAGATGCAGGACGACGGGGCCCTCGGGCGTGGTGACGGCGAGCGCGTGCTCCTTCTTCGTCTCCTCGAGGAGTTCGCTCGTGGTGACGTACTCGACCTCGGTGCCGGTGATGTCGCCCGCCTTCACCGTGCTGTACCGCGCCCCGCTCGCCCCCCGCTCGGCGGCCACGAAGTCCTCCAGCACGGCACGCGCGTCGGTGTCGCCCGGCTCACCCGTCCACACCCGCAGGAACCCGATCTTCCCCGCGGGTTTGGCGTCGACCTCGCAGGCCATGGTGACCGGACCCTGGCGCAGGAAGGCGTCGGCGAGGTCGGCCAGGTCGCCGGTGGCGCCGGTCGCCTCCTCGGCGTCGACGGCCTCGGCCTTCCAGAACTCGGCGATGTCGAAGGTGACGGGAAGTTCGCAGGCGGACCCGGAGGCGCCGATCGACCCGCCGCGCTGCGCGACCTTCGCGGTCGTCTTCGCCGACGCCCCCGTCGCCCCCGACGCGCCGTCCGGTTCGGCCTCCTCGGCCGCGCATCCCGTCGTCAGCCCCGTCAACAGGGCCGCCAGCGCCAGCCCCCGTCCCACGTTCCCCATGGTCCCCGCCCCAAAGCGCACTGCTGTGTCTCCTCTCGGCGCCGGCGCGACACCGGCGGAGCACTGTAACCGAGGGGGTCGTGGCCCCCGCCACCGAGATTCGCCGCGGGAGCGTACGCGGCCGGGGAATGTCCCGGCTCCGCCCCCTGTTGTAACGCGTGACTGACATGCACCGATCAGCAGGTGCGAGTCGGTGTGAGAGGAGTTCCCCATGGCCCGCAGTACGGCGCGTCCCGTCATCACCCTCAGGTCCACGGCCGGCACCGGTGTCACCTACGTGACGCGCAAGAACCGTCGCAACGACGCCGACCGGCTGGTCCTGCGCAAGTACGACCCCGTCGCCGGACGGCACGTCTCCTTCCGAGAGGCGCGATGAGGCCGGCGCCGGCCCGGCAGGGCTGAACGGCGCCGACCCGAGACGGCAGAGCGGCCGGGACCCCGGAAAGGGGACCCGGCCGCTCTCTCACGCGGACGTCGCGCGGACGAGTGACGTGCCGTCATATTCACGCTCCGCTGGGAATCCATACAGCCATGAGCAAGACCGCGCTGATCGTCATCGACATGATCAACACCTACGACCACCCGGACGCCGACCTGCTCCTGCCGTCGGCCCGCAAGGTGGTCCCGGTGGCCGCCGGTCTCCTCCACCGGGCCCGCCGCGCCGGCGAACCCGTCGTCTACGTCAACGACAACTTCGGCCAGTGGCGTTCCCACCACGGTGAACTCCTCGACGAAGCGCTCTCCGGCCCGCACGCCGGACTCGTCGAGCCGCTGGTACCCGACGCGGACTCGCTCTTCGTCGTCAAGGCACGGCACTCGATCTTCTTCGAGACCCCGCTGTCCTACCTGCTCCAGCAGGAGGGCATCGACCACCTCGTCCTGTGCGGACAGGTCACCGAGCAGTGCGTCCTGTACTCGGCCCTCGACGCCCACATCCGCCACTTCGACGTGACCGTCCCCCGGGACGCGGTCGCCCACATCCACGCCGATCTCGCGGACGCGGCGCTGCTGATGATGGAGCGCAACATGGGCGCGCGCGTACGCGACAGCTGTGAGCTGTGGACCTGAACGGCCCTGCTCCGCAAGCGGCCTGACAGGCAGTCCGTTCGGCGCGCAGCAGCCGCGATCTCCGCTTCGTGGCCCGGACGGAGTCGGATGCGGAGGCGGAGAGCGAGCGGTCGCCCGTCTCGCGCGGGGGCGCGGGCGCCGCCCTTCTCCGATCCCCGCGTTCCCCGTTCCCTTCGCCTCCCGGGTTCTTCCGCTTCTGCGTCTTCCTCCGCTTCCTCCGCTCAGCAAGGGGCACTTCACACATGGCCGAGTTGACCCGTCGCAGACTCCTGGGCTCGACCGCGGGCGTACTGGGCGCCGCCGCGGCGCTCTCCCTCCTCCCGCCGAGCGTGCAGAAGGCCGTCGCGGCCGGACCATCCCGCCGTGGCTCACTCGCCGACGTCGAACACGTCGTCCTGCTGATGCAGGAGAACCGCTCCTTCGACCACTACTTCGGCACCCTGTCCGGCGTGCGCGGCTTCGCCGACCCCGACGCGCTCACCCTCGACACCGGGCGTTCCGTCTTCTATCAGCCCGACGCCGAGAACCCCGCGGGCTACCTGCTGCCCTTCCACCTCGACACCCACACCTCCAGCGCCCAGGCCATCCCGTCCACGAGCCACGCCTGGTCGGTGCAGCACGAGGCGTGGAACGGCGGCCGGATGGACCGCTGGATGTCGGCCCACCGCACGGCCGACGGCGCCAACGCCCCGTACGTCATGGGCTACCACACCCGCGAGGACATCCCGTTCCAGTTCGCCCTCGCCGAGACCTTCACCGTCTGCGACCACTACTTCTGCTCGGTCCTCGGCCCGACCTGGCCGAACCGCCTGATGTGGATGACCGGCACCATCGACCCCGAGGGCGCCCTGGGCGGGCCCGTCGTCCGCAACTCCGCCCCGACGCCGTTCAGCTGGAAGACCTACGCGGAACGGCTCCAGGCGGCCGGGGTCGACTGGAAGGTGTACCAGCAGGAGGACGACTACGGCTGCAACCTGCTGGAGCAGTTCGACACGTTCAGAAACGCGCGACCGGGCTCCGAGCTGTACGAGCGGGGCGTCCGGCCGCAGCCGGAGGGCACCTTCGAGGCCGACGCCCGGGCCGACCGGCTGCCGACCGTGTCCTGGCTGGTGCCGCCGGGGCACCAGTCGGAGCACCCCGACTACCTGCCCGCGGCCGGCGCCGCCTTCGTCGCCTCGAAGATCGAGGCCATCGCGGACAACCCCGAGGTCTGGCGCAAGACCGCCTTCATCCTCAACTACGACGAGAACGACGGCCTGTTCGACCATGTGCCCCCGCCGACCCCGCCCGTCGGCACGTCCGGCGAGTTCGTCGGCGGGCTGCCGATCGGAGGTGGCTTCCGGGTCCCCGCCATCGTCGTCTCGCCCTGGACCGTGGGCGGCTGGGTGGCCTCGGAGCCCTTCGACCACACCTCGACCCTGCGGTTCCTGGAGAGACTCACAGGGGTCATGGAGCCCAACATCAGCGATTGGCGGCGCAGCGCCTTCGGGGACCTCACCTCAGCCTTCCGTTTCGCGTCCACCAGCCCGCTCGCGCCGGCGCTGCCCGACGACACGGCGGAGCAGCTGCTGAAGGCGAAGGAGGAGGTCGCCACCCTGCCCAGGCCCACCCTGCCGGGTGCCGAGCAGTCGTTCCCGGTCCAGGAGACGGGCCCCCGGCCGCAGCTCTGACCCGGACGCGCACGCCCCGCGTCAGCGGTGGACGAACCGGTCGGGCGGGTCTGCGCGCGTAGACAGCGGGCGGTCCTGCGGCAGGAAGAAGAGGGCGCAGATGCGCAGCGGCTCCGGCTCCCGGTTCTCCGCCATGTGCACGCCCTGCGGACCCACCGGTTCGACGATGCATCCGCCGGTGGGCGTCACGCACTCGGTTCCGTCCGCCAGGGTCCGGGTCAGGACGCCCGCCGTCACCACGGCGACGACCCGGCCCTCGTGGTAGTGCCAGGGCAGCGAATGGCCCGGCGGGATCTCGTAGTCGGCGACCACGACCCTGGTGTTCTCCGGTGCGGCCAGGGCGAGTCGTTCGGTGAGCAGACCGTCGGCGAGCAGGGTCGGTGCGGGTTCGGCGCCGGGTTCGGCGGCGGGCAGGGCGATGGGGCGGGCCTCGACGGGCGACGAGCGGTTCACGCGGCGGTCGTCCGGGGCGGGTGGGGGCCGGGGTCGCCGGGGCCGGTCGGGCCCGCTGTGCGACGTAACCTGGCCGGGGTCATGTTCCGCTGGTCAGTGCGTTCCACAGCAGTGACATTAACCCACTTGAGTCACGGAGAAGTGACCGGGTGTCATCGAGCGTGCCGGTGCCTGTCGGCCCCACATCTCCCACTCGAATCTCCCCCGGACCTCCCCGGCCGCGCCCCCGGCCGAAGCCCGGTGGAAATGTGAGGTAGACGGTTTCTGCGGGAGTGATCCTCGCGGGCCTCCCGTGCGTCCTTCAGGGCGTGAATCGTATGAGACATCATGCGACGAGTGTTTGGGGGAGACCTTGAGCATCCTGCGTCCGGACGTGGAGCGGCCTCGCGAAAGCCGTGCCGGGGACGAGCCGCGCGCCGGCCGTGCCGAGGGTGGGCCGCGCGCCGGCCGTTCGGAAGGCGGGCCGCTCGGTGGTGCGCTCGCCCGCATCGCGGGCTTCGTCGGCCGGACGCTGCGGGGCGAGTGGTACGGCATCGTCGTCGACCCCCTGCGGCAGCTGCGCCGACGCGGGCCCGGCGCCCTCCTGCTGGCGTTCGTCGCCTGCGCGGGCGTGATCTTCTTCCACGCCATCGCCCAGCACCCCACGGGCGGGACGGCGGTGCGGATCCTGGGTGGGGTCCAGGGCGACCTGCCGCTGTGGCTCGCCCTGCTGCGCACGCCGGTCTCCCTGTACGTCCCGGCCCTCGATCTGCCGGTGTGGGCCGGCATCACCCAGCTGTTCCTCGCCTTCGCCCTGGCCGAACTCGCCCTCGGCCGCCGCAGGACCCTGCTGATCGCCTACGCGGCCACCCTGGCCGGCACCCTCACCGTGCGGGTCATGATGGCGATGGGGCCGGGATGGTGGGGCCTGGGCCTGCCGCCCGAGGTCGGGCAGGTCCTCGACACCGGCCCGTCCGCGGCGGTCGTCGGGCTGTTCACCTATCTCTCGGTCGTCCGCCACGCGCCCGTCGTGTTCCTCCTCACCGGCGGTTCGATGGTGCTCGAGTCGATCGCCAAGCCCAACCTCGCCGGCCGCGAACACCTCATCGCGGTGGCCGCCGCCGTCGTCCTCGGACTGCTGCACGAGCGCGGGCGCCTGCGACGGCAGGACGCCACGAACACGCAGGACACGGCGCCCGCCTGAGATCTTGCTATGAATTCGTGGTGCGGTTGAACGCTCCTGTGTCCGTCTGCGTATAGGGCCGGGGGATCTCATGCCCAAGGCCGCCGACGACGTGTAGGAGCACTCCTTGGTACAGAACAGGCGCAGACGCCAGACGGGCGGGCGACGAGCGACTTTTGCGGCGCTGGCGCTCATCATCGGCGGCGGTGGACTGATGGGGGTGAACGTCTACGCATCGGCCACCGAAGACGGTTCCGACGGCTCGGGACAGGGCGGCAACAGCGCCGTCACCATCGACTGCCCGGACGTCGGCAGCAAGCTGACCGACGTCCCGGAGCAGGCCTCGCCCGAGGTCGCCCGCGAACTCGCCCTGCTGGACGAGCAGATCGCCGAGGCCTACCGCAGGCTCCAGGAGTCGGCGGAATCGGTGCGGCAGGACGCGGAGTTCGCCGACAACGCGGTCATGGACCCGTTGAAGGAGAAGCGCGGCGCGACGATCCAGCGCATCGCGGACTCCATCGACCGGGCCGGTGACCGTCCCGAGGGCCTGGAGGACCTCGCCGCCTGCACCCTGCGCGCCAACGACGACCAGGCCGACGAAGGCGCCGACGGCAACGGCGACGAGAACCAGAACGGCGACCAGGCGGGCGACGACCAGAACGGCGACGGAGACCAGAACGGCGGCGGAGACCAGCAGGGCGACCAGGGTCAGCAGGGCAACGGCGGTCAGGCCGGAAACGGCCCCGTCGCCGCGGACTACGCCGACATCAACGCCGTCCAGCCGACGCAGCAGACCCCGGATCCCAGCTCCGGCCCCTCCCGCGGCACCTTCGCCACCAGCTGCGGAGTGAACGCGAACGGCGTGTTCAACTCCGACAACGTGATCGTCGCCCCGGGCGTCACCAACGGCGCCCACCACTTCCACGACTACGTCGGCAACCAGTCCAACGACGCCTTCGCGTCCGACGACGACCTGGCGAACGCCGACACGAGCTGTGTCGACCAGGGCGACAAGTCCACCTACTACTGGCCCGTGCTGCGTCTGCAGAACGGCAACCAGGAGCAGGACGCGCAGAAGCCCGGCGGTGGCATCGAGGGCAACGCCGGCGAGATCGTCACGCCCAAGGAGGTCACCCTGACCTTCGTCGGCAACCCGCGTGAGAAGGTCACCGCCATGCCCCGGCTGCTCCGGGTCATCACCGGCGACGCCAAGGCCTTCGTCAACGGCACGGCCAACGCCAACGCGTCCTGGAGCTGCACCGGCTTCGAGGACCGGCAGCTGAAGGACAAGTACCCGATCTGCCCGTCCGGCAGCGACGTGGTGCGCTCCTTCCGATTCCAGAGCTGCTGGGACGGCAGCAACATCGACAGCGCCAACCACCGCACCCACGTGGCCTTCGCCGCCGCCGACGGCACCTGCCCGAACGGCTTCAAGGCCGTTCCGCAGCTGGTGCAGCGCATCGTGTACGACGTCGACGCGCCGAGCCTCCAGGACGGCGGCAAGACGACTCCGTTGTTCGCGGTGGACTCCTTCCCGGAGCAGCTGCACAAGCCGGTGACCGACCACGGTGACTTCATCAACGTCTTCGACGAGGACCTGATGGGCGAGATGGTCGACTGCATCAACGAGGGCCGCACCTGCGGCGCCGGCACCGGCGGCGGCGACAACGGTGGCGACAACGGCGGTGGCGGCGACAACGGTGGCGGTGCCGACAACGGCGGCGACAACGGTGGCGGTGCCGACAACGGTGGCGACAACGGTGGCGGTGCCGACAACGGCGGTGGCGCCGACAACGGCAACGGTTCCGGCGAGGGCACGCAGGAGCCGTCGCAGGCTCCCGAGCAGCCCGCGACCACCGAGCCCGACGCGGGTGACAACGGTGCCGGTGGCGCCTCCGCGACCGCCGACCCCCGCGTCTACGCGAAGCCGTCGGCCAAGGCGGCCACCTCGGCGCCCGCCGCCGGCTCGGGAGGCGAGATCGGCTCCCCGGCGACCGCCGCCCCCGCGGCCACGCCCGAGCAGTCGCAGACCCCGGCCGGCACGGGCGCCGACACCACCGTGCCGGACGGGACCGAACCCCAGGCGGTGCAGGGCGGTCTCGCCGAGACCGGGGCCAATCTCTGGCCCGCGGCCGCCGGAGGGCTGCTGGTGATCGCCGGCTTCGGCGTTCTGTTCCGGAACGCACGCCGTAAGTACTGAGATGCAGCACTGAGTCAGAGTCACTCCACCGAGGGCCCGTCGGACTGCCGACGGGCCCTCGGTGCGACCCGTCGGTCCCCGGCCCCCGTACGGGTGCTCCCGCACACGCGCCATCGCCGCCGCGCCGGACCGCACGGTATACGTCGTTCGAAGCGCGCGACGACGGGAGACGCATGGAGCACACGACGTCCGGGGACTACTACGACCTCGGCACCCACGGCCGGTCGGTGACGACCTCGTCCGCCGAGGCCCAACTGTGGTTCGACCGCGGACTGGTCTGGTCGTACGCCTTTCACCACGAGGAAGCCGTCGCCTGTTTCGAGGCCGCGGTCCGTGCCGACCCCGACTGCGCCATGGCCCACTGGGGCATCGCCTACGCGCTCGGCCCCAACTACAACAAACCGTGGGATTTCTTCGACGATCAGGACCTCGCGCGGACCGTCGCCCGTACGCACGAAGCCGTCGAACTCGCCCACCGGAAGGCCGAGGCCGCCACCCCCGTCGAACGGGCCCTGATCGGCGCGCTGCGCGCCCGCTATCCGCAGACCCGCCCCGCCGAGGACTGCTCGGTGTGGAACGAGCCCTACGCCGACGCCATGCGGGCCGTCCACGAACTGGCCCCCGACGACCTCGACGTCGCCGCCCTGTACGCCGACGCCCTGATGAACCTCACGCCCTGGCAGCTGTGGGACGTGCGCACGGGCCGGCCCGCCGAAGGTGCCCGCACACCGGAGGCGAAGGCGGTGCTCGACCGCGCCCTGGCCGACGGGGCCGCGGCCGCACATCCGGGAGTCCTGCACTTCTACGTCCACCTCATGGAGATGTCACCCACTCCCGAGGCCGCCCTCCAGGTCGCCGACCGGTTGCGCGGCCTGGTCCCCGACGCCGGACACCTCCAGCACATGCCCTCGCACCTCGACGTGCTGTGCGGCGACTACCGGCGCGTCGTCACCGACAACGCCGCCGCGATCACCGCCGACGAGAAGTACCGGAAGCGCTCCGGCGCGATGAACTTCTACACGCTGTACCGCTCGCACGACTACCACTTCAAGATCTACGGCGCGATGTTCCTGGGCCGGTACCGGACCGCGCTGGAGACGGCGGAACGCCTGGAGGCCTCCATCCCGGAGGAGCTGCTGCGCGTGCCGAGCCCTCCCATGGCCGACTGGCTGGAGGCGTTCCGCGGCATGCGGTTCCATGTGCTGATCCGCTTCGGCCGGTGGCAGGACATCCTCGACGTGCCGCCGCCCGCCGACCCGGTCCTGCACAGCGTGACCACCGCGCTGCGCCACTACGCCCGCGGTGTGGCGTTCTCCGCCACCGGCCGGGTGCCCGAAGCCGAGGCCGAGCGCGTCCTGTTCCGCTCGGCGGCCGACCGGGTGCCCGAGACCCGGATGCTGTTCAACAACACCTGCCGGGACATCCTCGCGATCGCGTCCGCCATGCTCGACGGTGAACTGGAGTACCGCAGGGGTAACCACGACCTCGCCTTCGCCGCCCTGGAACGGTCCGTCGACCTGGACGACCGCCTTCCCTACGACGAGCCCTGGGGCTGGATGCAGCCCACCCGGCACGCGTACGGCGCCCTGCTGCTGGAGCAGGGGCGGATCGAGGAGGCCGAGGCGGTCTACCGCGCCGACCTCGGACTGGACGACACCCTGCCCCGCCCGTCCCAGCACCCCGGCAACGTGTGGTCCCTGCACGGCTACCACGAGTGTCTGGTCCGGCTGGGCAAGGAGGCCGAGGCGCGGATCGTGGCCCAGCAGCTGAAGTTCGCCACCGCCCTGGCCGACGTACCCGTCCGGGCGTCCTGCTTCTGCCGTCTCGACACCGACACCGACACGGGCCACGGCAAGGGCGAGGGCACCGACACGGACGCCGGTACCGGGACCTCGGTCACATCCGGGTGCTGCGCCATGGACAATTGATCGAGATCGTCGGCGCGGTCGACGCACAAGAGGGGGCCTCGGAGCATGGCGGGCGCACGATGAACGAGACACGTGGGAAGAAGTGGTCGCTGCCGCACATCGGCCCGGCGCAGCGGGATGCCGTCGCCCGCGCGCGGGGCTGGGCGCGGCTCGCCCTGGTGCTGGTCGCCGCCTGTGTCGCGGTGGTGATGGCGGGCGCGGGATCCGGCGGCTGGTTGGTCCTGTTCATCGGGTTCGTCCTCCTCGCGCTGGCGGGGGCGGGCGTGTGGTGGATGCTGGCGCACCGGGGCGGTGCCCGGCTGCTCGGCGGGCTGGTGGCCGTCACCGCGCCGGTGGGCGTCGTGGTGCTGTACGCCCTGTCCGGTCTGTGGCCGGTGGCGGTGGGGGCACTCGCGCTGTGGGCCGGAGCCCTGGGCTCGGCGCGGGCCTCGCTGCGCAGCGTGCGTCGTCCCAAGGGCATGCACGGCCGGAAGACCCCGCCGCCGCGCCGGCCGGTCCTGATCATGAACGTGCGCTCGGGCGGCGGCAAGGTCGTCAAGCACGGTCTCGTCGAGCGCGCCGAGGCGCTCGGTGCCCGGGTGGTCGTGCTCGGCACCGACGACACCTACACCGATCCGGAGGCGGAGGCCCGGCAGGCCGTCGCCGAGGGCGCCGACCTGCTCGGTGTCGCGGGTGGTGACGGCACCCAGGCACTGGTCGCGGCCGTCGCCGCCGAACACGACGTGCCCTTCCTGGTGATCGCCGCCGGCACCCGCAACCACTTCGCCATGGACCTCGGCCTCGACCGCACCGACCCCACCCGCAGCCTCGACGCCCTCACCAACGGCGTCGAACTCCGCGTGGACCTCGGCGACGTCGGCGGGAGGGCCTTCGTCAACACCGTCTCCTTCGGGGCGTACGCGGAGATAGTGCAGAGCCCCGACTACCGTGACGCCAAGGCCGCCACCGCACTCGACCATCTGCCCGACCTGCTCCAGGGCGAGGCCGGCCCGACCCTGGACGTCCAGACGGACGACACCCATGTGCACGCGCCGCAGGCCCTGCTCGTCAGCAACAACGCCTACGCCCGCGCCGACCCGCTCGGCGGTGGACGCCGGCCCCGGCTGGACGCCGGACTGCTCGGGGTGATCGGCGTCCGGGTGGAGGGCGCGGCCCAGGCCGCCGAACTCGCGCTGCTCGGCGAGCGCGCGGGCAGCATCACCTCGGTGACGTCCCGGCGCGTCGTCGTCGACGCGGACCGTGAGCGCATCGCGGTGGCCGTCGACGGCGAGGCGCTCGAACTGGCCACCCCCGTCGTGTGCACGGTACGGCCCTCCGTGCTGCGGGTCCGGGTGCCCCGGCACCGCCCCGGCGCGGCCTACGCGCCCCCCACGGTCGACTGGCGGCGCATCGTCCGTCTGGCGCTCGGCCATACCGACTCTCGTACGATCAAGGAGGCCTACGATGTCTGACCGCCTGCCGAAGCTCCCGACCTCGCATCTGGTCCGTGACCTCGCGACCATGGACCAGGCCCTGTACGAGACGGTCACCGTGACCAGGACGCCCACCCTGGACAGCGCGCTGCGCCGGCTGTCCGCGGCCGCCGACCACTCCAAGCTGTCCTTCGGGGTCGCCGCCGGGCTCGCCCTGTGCGGCCGCCGCCCGCGCCGTGCCGCCGTGCTCGGGGTCGCGGCGATCGGGGTCGCCTCGGCCACCGCCAACCTGCTCGGCAAGAAGCTCGTACGCCGGCCGCGACCGCACCGCGCCGAGGACTCGCCGTTCCCGGGGCGGCACGTGCCGATGCCGCAGTCCGCGTCCTTCCCGTCCGGGCACACCGCCTCGGCCGTCGCCTTCGCCGCCGCGGTCGGCCCGACCCTGCCGGTCTCCGCGGTGCCGCTGGGGCTGCTCGCCTGCGCTGTGGGCTACTCGCGGGTCCATACCGGCGTGCACTACCCGGGCGACGTCGTGGCCGGAGCGCTGCTGGGCACGGGCTCGGCGGCGCTGGTCCTGGCGCTCACCGCCCGTAAGGACGCCTGAGAGAGCCGGGCGGCCCGAACGGGCCTACTCCCTGCCGCAGTGGAGGAAGAGGTGGGGCTCCGGCACGGCCTCGGGATGGTCGGGGGTGAACAGCACGTTCTCCTCGGCCAGCACGGTCAGGCCGGCCCCGGTGACCACGTCGACGAGAGCCTCGCCGGCGAAGCTGGTCACCCGCACGGGCTGCCCCATGAACACGGCGTCGACGCCCGCCACGTCCACCGGAACGGTGGCGAGCGCGAGACTGCCTCCCGGCCGGAGCGCCCGGGCCAGCCGCCCGATCAGCTCGGACTGCTGCGCCCGGTCCAGCTGAAGCAGCGAGAAGTACACGCAGACCGCGTCCAACGAGCTTTCTTCCAGAGGAAGTTCACGTGCGTCGAGGCACCGGAACTCAGCCTCGGGCACCTGCCGGGCGGCCAGCTCCACCATGACGGGGGAGACGTCGACGCCGAGCACGTGGTGGCCCGCCCCGGCGAGGGTCTCGGCCGTCGGCCGCCCCGTGCCGCTGCCGACATCCAGCACCCGACCGCCCGGGGCGAGCCGCCCCAGCAGCCACTCCAGGGATCTGCGGTGCGCCTCCGAGTGCGCGAACGCCTTCTCGTACACGGGCCCCAGCGCGTCGAACACCCGCGCCGCACGCTGCCCGCCGTCCTCGCCGACCAAGCCGGTTCCCTTCGTGGTGGTGTGTGAGTCCCGCGCCGCCATGGTGCACCGGTCAGGACCTCGCGTTCCGGGAAACGGCCGGAATCGCATTTTCCACTACCGTAAGTAACATGGTCCAATCCTCTTGACGCGGGCCTACTGGTGAGTAGCCAAGCCCCCGGGTAACCGTCGCTTCGTTCGGAGGACCCCCCATGCCCTCGCTTGAGGACGCTCTGCAAGAGTCCCGTACCGCCTATGAGGAGCACGTACGCACCTGCCGTCAGTGCCACTTCGACATGTCGCCGTGCGCCGTCTCGAAACACCTCCTGCGCGCCTACAACAACGCCAGGCGGGCTCAGGCGCGCCCGAACTCCGCGATGCGCTGAGGGCGGGGCGGCTCACTTCGCCGACCTCGGCACGGTCACCGTCAGTTCCCGGATCTCGTAGCCGCCGATCTCGTCCTTGAACGACACCCGCGGCCGGCCGGCCATCCGCAGGCCGTCCAGTGCGAAGAGCCGGCTGAGCAGGACGTCCGCCTCCAGGACGGCGACCGCGGCGCCCGGACAGCGGTGGGCGCCGTCGCCGAAGGCGAGCCCCGCCGGCCCCGGCCCCAGGTCCCGCAGCCGGCCCGGCCGCAACAGGTCCGGGTCGCGGCCCACGACGTCCGGGTCCGCGTTGGCCTCGTCGACGAAGACGGTGAGCAGCTCACCGGCGCCGATCGACGCGTCACCGACCCGCATCGGCGCGGTGGCCCGGCGGGCCAGGCGCCCCACGGCCGGTTCGAGCCGAAGGATCTCCCGGAGCAGATCCAGCCGCTCCGGCTCCTCGGCCGCGCGGTACCGGGCGAGCAGCTCCGGGTCGTCGAACAGGTGCCAGGCGGCCACGCAGATGAACTCACGGGTGGTGACCATTCCCGCCGCCGCGTACGTCAGGCACTCACCGAGGATCTCCGCGCCCGAGCATCCCTCCGCCAGCAGATGGGAGATCAGGTCGTCACGCTTCCGCTTACGGTGCGCGCGGATCGCCGGGCGGACGTCGGCGAGATGGATGCGCAGCCAGTTCGTGTTCTGGCGCAGCAGCCAGTAGAGACCCCGGAGGCTGGTCAGCTCCGGCTGCCCGAACTCCTCGGGGAAGAAGCGCTCCAGCCTGGACTTGAGTCCCGGGCGGCTGTGGGTGAGCCCGATGATGTCGCTCACCACCTCGATCGCCATGGTGAAGCTCAGATCGGACAGCTGTGCCGTACCGGCGGCCCGGAGCGCCGCCGTCTGCTCCTCGGCCACCCGCGTCATCAGCTCGCGGTAGTGCTCGTCCACGCGCCGCGGGGTGAAGAACCGGGCGGTCTGCCGCCGCTGTTCGCGGTGCCCGGGACCGTCCTGGTAGAGCACGGGACGGCGGATACGCGCCGGCAGCTTCTCCACGGTCTCGATGCCGAGTCCGGCCTGCACCGTGTCAGTGGCGCGCAGCACCTCACGGGCGGCCGCGTACCCACGGACCTCCCACGTTCCGTCCGTGCCACGTCGCACCGGGCAGCCCGCCCGGCCGGGCTCGTGCTCCCGCTCGACCTTGCGCACACTCTCCCGTGCGTCCCCCATCGGGCCCCCATTCGCCGCACCGGACGCCAGTGTCGCCGCGCCGACCGCTCCCGCGATGCCCCATTACCGGCCACGCACGCACCGGCAGTCGGACACCACCGGGCGTGTGCCCCTCTCGCCCGGCAGGGCTCGCCGGACCTCAGGCGGGTCGGACGGCGCCGCGCAGGGCGCCCTCCCCGAACGGCAGGATCGCCTCCTCGCGGATGAACCTGCCCGGACCCGGAGCGTGGATCATCATGCCGTTGCCCGTGCACAGGCCGGTGTGGCTGAGGTCGTCGAAGAAGAAGACGAGGTCGCCCGGGCGGAGTTCGGCCAGGCTGATCCGGGTGAAGGCCTTCGCCTGGTCGATGGCGGAGCGCGGCAGCGTCACCCCGGCGGCCCGCCACGCGGCCTGTGTGAGGCTGGAGCAGTCGTAGGACTCGGGTCCCGTCGCCCCCCACAGGCACGGTCGGCCGATCTGGGCGCGGGCGAAGGCGAGGGCCTTGTCCGCCTTCCCCAGGTAGGCCGTCCCGGTGGTGCTGACCGTGACATCGGTGGGGGCGACGGCCGCAGGGAGGGCGTCGGGGAGCGGGGCGGCGGGAGCCGCGACACCGGCCGAGGCCGGATAACCGGCACCGGCGGTCAGTACGTCCGCCGCGGGGGCCTGGTAGCTCGGCATGGGCGCGGAGGGCACCGGACCGGCCGTCGCGAAGCCGGACGCCGGTACGGAGAGGGGAAGTTCGGACGTCGCGTAGCCCGACGTCGGCGTGGTGAAGCCGAGTTCGGACGTCGGATAGCCGGGCGCGGGCGCGACCGGGGCGACGACGCCGGACGTCATGAAGCCGGATTCCGTTGCGGGAACGTCGAGTTCGGACAGCGGATAGCCGAACGGCGGTGTGGTGACGCCGAGTTCCGAGGACAGGTAGTCCGGCGCGGGCGCGGGCGCGGGCGCGGAGAAGGCGGTTTCGGGTGTCATGAAGCTCGACGCCGTTGCGGCGAAGCCGAGTTCGCCGGTCGGGAGAAGTCCGTCCCCGCCGGTCGGTGACGCCGTGCCGGGGGTGGCGGCGGGCGGCCGTCCCGCCCATGCGGCGGTGATCTCGGCGCGGAACGCCTGCTGCTCCGCGGTGTCCCAGGGCTGCTGCACCGGCTGCGCCTCGGACGGCTGCGTACCGATCGTGGGCAGGACGGACGTGGCCTGGGAAGAGGCGGCCGGCGCGGACGCGGGCAGGGCGGGGGCGGTCGGCGCGGGCAGGGCCGGCACGGTCTGGGCTAGACCTCGCGCCAGCACCTCCCGGGCCGTGGCGAGCTTCCGCCCGATCTGCTCCTTGGTGTTCTTGAGCGAGGCCTGCCGGTCCGTGGGAGCGGCGGCGGGGGAGCCGGTCTGGGCGGGGGCGGCGGCCTGGGTGGGGACGGCGGGCAGCAGGGCCCTGGGTTCCTGGCGCGGCTCGGGTGCCGCGGGGAGGGCGGTGACGGCGCGCGCGGTCAGTTCCGGGACGCGTCGGGTGGCGGCCTCCAACTCCCGCACGGCGGAGCTGTCGGCGGGCCGCTCCGGAGCGCTCGCCGGGCGTGCGGCCCGGGCCGGAGGGGCGGGCCGGCGGTCGGCCGGCAGTACGGCGGGCGTGACCGGCCCGACCCTGCCGCGGGCCACGTCGAACCATTGCTTGGCCACCGCTTCGAGCGACGGATCCGTCGACCCGCGCCCGCTGTTGGCGACCGACGTGACCCTCCCGCGGGTCCTGCTCGACTGGGCGCGCGTGATGTTGTAACTGCCGGTGTCGCTCTCGGCCCGGTCGTAGAGCGAGCTGACCCGCTCCTGGATCTCCGCCCGACTCGGCTCATCGGTGTTGCTGCCTGGGGAGCGCGGGCTGCGATCCGTCGCCATGGAAGACGTACTCCTTCCGTCCTCCGCCTGCCGTTCGGCGGCGGAATCCGGGCGACCCTTGTTGCCAGGTGCCCCCAAGCCCCCTGCCCTGACGGGCAGTCGTACGGCCTGGGCGTCAACTTAGCCAACTTGTGTGGCTGGCGTGAAGATTGAAGCGCCAAATGTCCGATACGTATTCGTGACCTTCGTCTCTCGTGGCCGTCAGGAGGTTTGCTCGCTGCACGGACCGTCGCGGACCGGTCACGAACGGGGGTCGGCCGCCTCGGTCTCCGGGTGCAGGATGCGGCCCGCGTCGTCCTGGGCCAGCAGGGAGAGCAGGGCCGCCACGCTCAGCCCCGCCTCGGCGGGGTGACGCAGCACCTTGCCGGGCTCGACCCGGTAGGTGTTGCCCCGCCCTTCTCTCGTGTGGGACAGATAGCCGTCCTGTTCCAGGTCCGCGATGATTTTCTGGACCGCCCGTTCGGTCAGGCGGCAGTGTGCGGCGAGATCCCGGATGCGGGCGCTGTGGTTGTCGGCGATGGCCGCCAACACGCGGGCGTGGTTGGTGAGGAACGTCCATCCGTTGTGTGACTCGGGCACTCCATCCATGGGGCAATTGTACGGCTTAGTATTCACGTATACAAAGGCCGGAACTTTATTTCGTGTATCTGTTGACGTGTGACGGGCGGCGGGTGAATCTGGAGATGACCAGTGGACTGACCGGGGAGGCGGTCATGTCGGAACCAGCTCGTGGTGTGAACGCCGGAGGCGGCGACGCCTGCACCGGCGCGGAGGTGACCGGTGCGCGTCCCGTTCGCCGGGGTCCCGCGCCCCGGATCGGTGTCCGTCCCGACGGCGACCGTGTCGTCGTAACGGTACGGGGCGAACTCGACCTCGACTCGGCCGAGCAGCTGGCACACACCCTGCGTGCGGCGCTCGGTGCCGCGGTGGGCGGGGTCGATCTGGAACTCGGCGGCGTCGATTTCTGCGACTGCTCCGCACTGAACGTGCTGATCGACCTGCACGAGCAGAGCCTGAAACAGGGGAAGACGGTCGCCCTGCTCACGGTCGGCCCCGCCGTGGACCGGCTGCTGACTCTCACCGGCACCCGGATGCTGTTCGACGCCGCCGGCCCCCATGCCCGCAGTTCCACCGGGGCCGGCGACCGGGCCCGCGAGGGCGCGCCGGGCCGTGGTGACGCGCAGGCCGCAGCCCCGGACGAGCGCGCCCCGGACGACAGCGCCCCGGACGCCGGTGTCCTGGTGGAGGACCTGCGCATCGAGGTCGTCCAGCTGCGGCGCGCCATGCAGACCCGTCCGGTGATCGACCTGGCCCGCGGCATCCTCATGGCGTCCTTCGGACTGGGCGTCGAGGAGTCCTGGCGGGTCCTGGTCCTGGCCTCCCAGAACACCAACACCAAGCTGTACCACCTCGCCCGCGACCTGGTCGCCGCCGTACTGGGGGAACCGCCCGCGGACGCCGTACAGGAGCAGGTGGCCGCGGCGGTGGCCAAGGTCAGGTCGGAGGCTCCCTCGGTCTGACCGGACGAGGCGGCACAACCGTGACTGAAACGCTGGGCCGCCAGTACGCGGTACGCGTCCTCGCCGAGGGCGGTGAGGGTGTAGCCGCTGTCGTCCTGTTGCGCGACGAGGCCTGCCTGGGTGAGTTCCACGAGGCGTTGGCGCAGAACGCTGGACGACATCGTCCGCCGCCGCGATCGTCAGACCGGTGCCACGCTGATGTGGCGGGTGCCGGCGCGGAAGGCGTAGGGCCATGGGGCCGTCGGGCCGGGGCAGGCGTCAGCCGCTCGCGGAGTCCAGGGCCGACTGGAGCGACCGGCGGTAGCCGTCACTGGTGTACGTGGCTCCCGAGACGGTGTCGATGTCGGCGCTCTGGGCCGTGAGCGCCTCTCGGGTCAGCTGCGGGATGGCATATGCGTTGATCTGCTGGTCCCTCGGGTTCTCCTGGGGGTAGGTGACCGCGGTGACGTCGGTGAGCTTTCCGCCCTTCAGCGTGACGCGGACCTGGACGGGGCCCCAGCGGGTCTGGACGGAGTCCCCGGTGAGGGACTGGGTTCCCGTGGCGGCGGATCCGCTCGACCCGTCCGACCCGGTTGTCCCGCTCGACGCGCTGGAGCTGCTGGAGGGCGCGGGGGAGGACGACAACCCGGCGACGGCCGGCGTCGTGTGCGGCTTCAGCGAAAGCAGCAGGACCATCCCGGAGACGGTCGCGGCGCTCGCCAGCACGATGCGGCGCAGCGGGCGGTTCTTCTTCAACGTGTGCAAGACGGCCTCACAGCTCGAAGGACTCGTGGTGGATACGGCTGTCCGGGACCCCGGCGGCGCGCAGTGCCTCGTACAGGTCCTGCGCGAATCCGTGCGGGCCGCACAGGTACACGTCGTGGACGGCCAGGTCGGGTACGACCGCTCGCAGGCTCTGGGCCGTGAGGTCGGGGCGCCGGCCGTGCGGACCGTTGAGCGCGTAGTGCACCTTCGCCCCGCGCCACCGCGCGACGGTCTCCAGCTCGGCGCCCAGGGCGAGGTCCTCGGCGGTGCGGGCGCGGTAGAGGAGGGTGACGTCGCCGGGCAGCGTCTCGAACAGGGCCCGCAGCGGGGTGACGCCGACGCCGCCCGCGATCAGCAGGGACTTGTGCGCGCTCCGCCGGTCCGCGGTCAGCGCCCCGTACGGCCCCTCCGCCCACACGCGGGTGCCCGGCCGCAGCAGGCCGACGGCGGCACTGTGGTCGCCCAGCGCCTTGACGGTGATGCGCAGCCGGTCCGGGCGCGGCGGCGCCGACAGGGAGTACGGCGTGGAGGTCCAGCGCATGCCCTCGGTGAGGAACCGCCAGCGCAGGAACTGTCCCGGGCGCGCACCCATCTCGTCCAGCCGTCGGCCGCGGACGACGACGGAGTACACGCCCGGCGCCTCCCGGTGCACCGAGTCCACCCGCAGCCGGTGCCGCAGGTTCAGCCGTACCGGAGTAAGGATCCGGAACCACACCACCAGAGCCGCGACGCCCAGGTACAACGCGTACCAGGCGGCCTGAACGGGCCCGCTGCCGACGAGGTCGGACCCCAGGGCGAGCTGGTGGCCGAAGGCGAGGAAGACCGCCGCGTACGTCAGCAGGTGCGTGTAGAACCAGAACTCGTGGCTGACCCGGCGGCGTACCGCGCGGGCCGAGACGATCCCGACCGCGAACAGGATGACGGTGCCGGCGGTGGCCTTGAGCATCTCGGGGTAGTCCAGGACCACGGTGAGCGTCTCGTCCACGATCGAGGAACCGTCCTGGGCGGCGTACCCGAGCAGGATCAGCGCGACATGCGCGACCAGCAGACAGATCGTGTAGCGGCCCGCCATCGCGTGCCAGCGCGTGACCCGGTCCGCCCCGATCCGCCGCTCCAGGAGCGGGACGCGGGCCATCAGGGCGACGAGGACGGCGCAGGCGTAGCCGCACAGCAGTCCCGCGATCCGCCCGGCCCCCGTCAGCCGGCCCGCGACGCCCACGACCGACTCCGTGTCGTGCCACCACAGGGCGACGACGGCGGCAGCTCCTCCCCACAGGACGGCGAGCACCGGGCCGACGGGGGAGCGCCGTGGTACGGGAGGCGCCGGGGCCACCCTCTGTCGCGCGTGGGCCGTCGTCATCCGCATGTCCCTTCGGCTGTCCTGACGACCCCGTTCATCGGCCGTCAGGGACGACACTGTGCCGACGCAACCTCTGAGCCCGCTCTCAGTGACCGAAGGGATGACGCGGCCCAGCCGCAGGTGGGGAGGGCCGTCCAGGCGATGGGCCCCGGCCGGAGGCACGGCAGACTCAGAGCGAACTCAGAGGTCGGGAAGGCAGCTCATGACGCGGCGAGACCGCATCCTGGTAACCGAGATGAACACTTCCCGCCCCCGCGGCTCCGGCCGCCCCGCGCTGACCCGGACCGACGGCGCCCCCCTCCGGGTCCTCGTCGTCGACGACGACCCCGACCTCGCCGAGGTTCTCTCCGGCGCCCTGCGCTACGACGGCTGGCAGGTACGTACGGCGGGCGACGGCGTCTCCGCCGTCGCCGAGGCGCGCGAGCTGCTGCCCGACGCCATCGTCCTCGACATCATGCTCCCGGACACCGATGGCTTCGCAGTGCTGCGCTCGCTGCGGGCCGTACGCCCCGACGTGTGTGTGCTCTTCCTGACCGCCAGAGACGCGGTCGAGGACCGCATCGCGGGCATCACGGCGGGCGGCGACGACTACGTGACGAAACCGTTCAGCCTGGAGGAGGTCGTCGCCCGCCTGCGGGGACTGCTGCGCCGGGCCGGCATGGCCCGCCAGTCGGAGGACGGGCCGCGGCTGACCGTCGGGGACCTGATCATGGACGAGGAGGCGCGCGAGGTCACCCGCGGTGGCGAACTCGTCGAACTGTCTCCGACGGAGTTCGAACTGCTCCGCTTCCTCATGCGCAATCCGCGACGCGTCCTCAGCAAGGCACAGATCCTCGACCGTGTGTGGTCCTACGACTTCGGCGGGCAGGCCCATGTCGTCGAGCTGTACATCTCCTACCTGCGCAAGAAGGTGGACGCGGGACGCGCGCCCATGATCCACACGGTGCGGGGCGCCGGATACGTGCTCAAGCCGGTGGCCCGGTGAGGGCGGGGCTGCGAGAGCGCCTCGCACGCGGTCCGCTCCGGCGCGGGGCCGGGCGGTGGCCGACCCGGCTGCCGCGGCCGTACACGCTGCGGGCGCGGCTCACCGCCGGCCTCGTCGTGCTGCTCGCGGTCAGCTGCGCGGCCGTCGGGGTCGCGGCGGTGGTGGAGCTGAACGGCTTCCTCACCGGCCGCCTCGACCAGCAGCTGCGCGAGACGGGTGAACGGTTCCCGGCGAGCCTCGAGCACGGCGGGACCCGGCCCTCGGACCACGATGGCGACGATGGCGACACCCGTCGTCAGACAGTCGGCACCTTCGGAGCCCGGCTCGTCGGCGACACGGTCACCAACGCCGCGGTGGTGGGTTCCAGCACGGGCGCGGGCGCACAGAACGTCCCACTGGCGGCCGCGGACAGGCGAACGCTCGCCGCGGTGCCGGCCGACGGCGCAGGGCACACGATCGACCTCTCCGCGCTGGACGACTACCGGGTGATGGCGGTCCAGGGCAGGGACGGCGACGTCCTGGTCACCGGGCTGCCCACAGAGCCTGTCGAGGCAACCGTCCACCGGCTGGAACTGGTCGCCGCGGTCGTCTTCGGCGCCGCGCTCGCCGTGGCCGGCTTCGCGGGAGCGATGTGGGTGCGCTGGTCGCTGCGACCGCTCAGCAGGGTGGCCGCGACCGCCACGAAGGTCAGCCGGCTACCGCTCTCCAGCGGCGAGGTGGGTCTGTGGCCGCGCGCGCC
Source organism: Streptomyces sp. NBC_00080 (assembly GCF_045041255.1). Lineage (NCBI taxonomy): Bacteria > Bacillati > Actinomycetota > Actinomycetes > Kitasatosporales > Streptomycetaceae > Streptomyces > Streptomyces sp. NBC_00080. The sequence continues at coordinate 951,132 of NZ_CP108235.1, read as the reverse complement.
CGAGGCCGACCCGCGCAGCGAGGTCGGGCGGGTCGCCGACGCGTTCAACACGATGCTGGGCCACGTCGAGGAAGCGCTGACCAAGCGGCACGCGAGCGAAGAGCGGCTGCGTAGTTTCGCCGCCGACGCCAGCCACGAGCTGCGCACGCCCGTGGCGTCGATCCGCGGTCACGCGGAGCTGGCGCTGCTGCACCCCGGCCCGGTACCGCAGAAGGTGGCGAGGGCCCTGGAACGCATCGAGGCCGAAGCGGCCCGCATGGGCGAGATGGTCGACGACCTGCTGCTCCTTGCCCGCCTCGACGCGGGCCGCCCCTTGGAGCGCCTGCCCGTCGACCTGACCCGTCTGGTCCTGGACGCGGTGACGGACGCGCAGGCCGCCGGCCCCGGACACCGCTGGACGCTGGAGCTGTCCGAGGAGCCGGTGACAGTGACGGGGGACGCTCACCGGCTCCATCAGGTGCTGGCCAATCTGCTGGCCAACGCACGCCTGCACACACCCGTCGGCACCGCGATCACCATCTCGCTGGAGTCCGAGGAGTCCGAGGAGCCCACGGCGGTGCTGACGGTGCACGACGACGGCCCCGGCGTCGCCATGGACGTCCAGCCCAGGGTCTTCGAACGCTTCACCCACGGGGACCGCCGTCGCACGGAGGGCGTCCAGAGCGGCACCGGCACCGGCCTCGGCCTGTCGATCGTGGCGGCCGTGGCGGAGGCCCACGGGGGCAGCGTCACCCTCGAAAGCGCCCCCGCCTCGACCACCTTCACGGTACGGCTCCCCGCGGGTGACGGGTGACGGGTGACGGGTGACGGTGGGCAGGAGACCTCTGCGGGTGCCGGGAAAGAAGCACGCCCGGTACCACCGCCCACCTGGGCGGCGATAAGGCGTATTCCTCCCGGCGCAACCGCCGCTGTCTGCGACGTCGCCAGATCAAGCACACCATTCCCGAGCCTCGAGAACAGCGGGCCCACCGCAAGAGACGCGGCAGCAGGGGTGGACGGCCCGCCGGCTTCGACAGGACGATCTGCAAACGCACGGGACCGTCACCCTCGCCTCGATCCGGCTCTGGCTCCGCCCGTGATCCGCCGGACGAGCCCCAGGCCTGCCCGGAGGGGATGCCTTCACGTCTCGGCGCGGCGGAACTTACGGTTTGTGGGTCACCCAGAGCAGTTCCGCCGGCCAGCGGTGTGCCCAGTCGGGTGGGTCGGTTTCGTTGTAGCCGTTGGGTGTTCCGAGTGCGGGCCGCGGCTCGATCAGGTCGTCGATGATGAGACCCGCGCCGCGCAGGACCTTGACCCAGCCGCCGTAGGTGAGCTGATAGCTGGTCGCGCCGTCGTCTTCGGCGATGGTGTTCAGCCCGAAGTAGTCCTGCTGCAGCGTCGTGGTCACGCGGCTGGCGGCTTCGTCGTAGCAAGCTTCGAACCATGGGCTGGCGACGTTGAACACCAGTCGCCCGCCTCGGCCCAGGACGCGTGCGGCCTGCGGGACGGCCAGGTGCGGGGGCGCCCAGCTGAGCCCGCCGAAGTCGCAGAACACCAGGTCGAAGCTCTCGGCGGCGAAGGGGAGTTGTTCGGCGGCGCCTTGCACCAGCGGGTAGCGGGCCGTTCCCATCGCGCGGGCCGCTGCGGCGAGTTGGGCTTCGGACAGGTCGAGCCCGACTACGGTGGCGCCCTCGGCGGCGAGCGCTCTGGACCACTGGCCGGCGCCGCAGCCGAGTTCGAGGACGCGCTTGCCGGTGACGTCGCCCAGGGCGTGCAGGTGCGCGTCGGGGATGGAGTACATGCCCCACAGCCGGGGTGCGGCGCCGATTTGCGGGTCGTGATCGTGCTGGTAGGCGCTGCTGATCCGGTCCCAGAGCCGCCGGTTGGCGGGGATGCTGTCCACCTGCCGACTCCAGCACTGCCTGCCGGGGGCGGTCAACACGATTAGGGCACGGGCCGGCCCTCGCCTCGGTCCGGCCCTGGCTCGGCCCGTGATCCGCCGGACGAGCCCTGGGTGAGGACCGGAAGCGAGGTCGGTCCGCGTACCAGGCGGGTGTGGCGCCAGTCGAGTTGATCCGGCGGGACGGCAAGCCGGAGTTCAGGGAAGCGGGCCAGAGTTGCGCGCAAGGCGATGTCGGCCTCGGCCTTGGCCAGGGGTGCGCCGACGCAGCGGTGGATGCCGTGGCCGAAGGCCAGGTGGCCGACGGCGTCCCGATCCAGGTCGAGCCGGTCCGGTGACGGGAACCGCTCCGGATCGCGGTTTGCCGCGCCAAGAGCGATCAGCACAGGGACGCCGGCCGGGATCTCGTTGCCGCCGAGCGTGACGGCCTCCGTGGTGTACCGGAAGGTGGCCGTGCCGACCGGCGAGTCGAAGCGAAGCAACTCGTCCAGCACGGCTGGGACGTCCTCCGGGTTGCCGCGCAGGCGTTCCAGTTCGGCAGGGTGCCGGAGCAGGGCCAGGGCGGCGTTGCCGAGGAAGTTGGTGGTGGTCTCGTGCCCGGCGACGAGCAGCAGCACGGACAGGGAGACCAACTCCCGCTCGCTCAATCGGTCGGTGCCGTCGCGGGTCGCGATGAGGCGGTCGAGCAGCGCACCACCTGGCCGCAGGCGCTTGGCGGCGACGAGGTCGGTCATGTACTCGGCCACGGCGTGCGACGCTGCGTCGATACGGTCGGGCCTTCCGGCAGCGAACAGCTCGCCCGACCAGTGTTGGACCTCGGCCCGGTCGGCTTCCGGTACACCCAGCAGCTCGCAGATCACGATGACCGGGAGGGGCACCGCCAGGTCGGCGACGAAGTCGACCTGCTTGCCGACGGGCCACCGGTCGAGCAGCGTCTCGGTCACCCTGGCGATGAACGGGCGCAGTTCGGCGACGGCGCCCGTCGTGAACGTCTTGGTCACCAGCTTGCGCAGGCGGGTGTGCTGTGGTGGATCGCTGGCCAGCATGTGGTGCGCCACCGCGGGGTGCAGGCGGCGTCGCGATTCCTTGTCGGCAAAGAAAGCGGCTGTGTTCTTGGAGAGCCGTGGGTCGCCGAGCGCCTGCCGGGCCTCTGCATAGCCGGTGACCAGGTAGCCGCTGTGTCCACTTGAGCCGGTGGACACGGCTTGCACTGGGCACGCGGACCGCATGGCCGCGTAGGCGGGATAGGGGTCTTGCAGGAAACGAGGGTCCTCGCTCGGGTCGTTCATGCTGTCGGCCTCCAGGCGAACCATTGGTCGTTTAATGTTCACACTTCCGTCACGGTTACATCACTTCCTCCTCGCGGACGCCTTGACGGGCCATCTCACCCCTTACGGTCATCTCGCACCAATTGATCTATGGGGGACACATGTCGTACAACCAGCCGCCGCCTGCCCAGCCACAGTTCGTCGGACCGGCGGCCGGGCAGCCGGGCGGCAGGCCGGGGTGGGCGCGGAAACGGATCGTCATCCCGGCGGCGCTGCTCATCTTCTTCGTCGGAGTCGGCATCGGGTCCTCCGGCAACAGCGCCCAGGAAAAGGCCGGCGCCGGCAGCCGGGCCGAGCCGCAGCCCACCGTCACCGTCACGAAGACCGCCGCGGCCGAGACGGTCAAGGACGAGGACGGAAAGCAGACGAGTGACAACAAGTCCGTGACCGACGAGGACAAGAAGGCGACCGTCCCCAACTTCGTCGGGATGGGCCTTCAGTCCGCCCAGGACAAAGCGCAGGAGGTCGGCTTCTACGGGCTCACCTCGCATGACGCGCTCGGCCGGGACCGGATGCAGGCCTTCGACCGGAACTGGAAGGTGTGCAGCCAGAATGTGAAGGCCGGCGCCTCCAAGTCCACTGAGACGAAGTTGGACTTCGGTGCGGTGAAGCTGGCGGAGGTCTGCCCGGCGAAGGACGCAAAGCCCTTGGCCGCGGAAGGCGGCAAGATGCCGGACTTCGCCGGCAAGTCGGTGAAGGCGGCTCGTGCCGCGCTCGACTCCGGTACGTCCATCACCGTGCAGGACGCCCTTCCGGACGATCGTTGGGTGCTGGTCGAGTCGAACTGGAAGGTATGCACGCAGACCCCGTCCGCGGGTGCGTCGTTGAGCGGACAGCCTGTCGCGTTCACCGCCGTCAAGTTCGACGAGACCTGCCCGTAGGCATGGCGAAGCGCCCCCGCATCAGCCGCCGGAGTGGCGATGCGGGGGAGTAGGTGTTCGAGGCCGTCGCTCGCGGTCCGGGCGGTTGCTCCGTGGTCCGTTCGAGGGCGTCGGCGCTCTCGGCCGGACGGCGACCTGCACCAGGGGTCGCGAGCGCCCTCCCCTCCGGGCTCCGCCGCGGTGACCTCGTGTGTCAGGCCCGGCGGACCGGGTCGCCGAGCCGGATCAGCCCCGGTCGCAGCACCTGTGCGTAGATGCCGGCGCACGGTTGCGGCCCCATCGAATCCAGCGGGGTGACACGGTTGTGGTCGGCCGGTACCCGCAGCGCGGCGGTGTCGGCGGGGAGAGCGCCGTGCGCCAGGGTGGGGATGTCCAGGGGGTGGTCCTCGGGTCGGACGTCACCGCGGCGATGCTCCCTGCCGCCGCCCGGTACGGCCGCAGGGACGTCGCGGCGCTGTTGCTCGCCGACGCCTGCCGCCTGCCGCTGTCCACCGGGACCGTGGACGCGATCTTCAGCGCCGGACTCGTCAACCACCTGTCCGCCCCGCTGCCGACGGCACCCTCCTGGAGCAGCGCACGTGCCAGGAGCAGGGGCAGCTGCTTTCGCCTACCGGGACGCCGTCGACCGCGCGCTGCGCAGCGGCCGGTTGGCGGGCACCCGCGAGATCCTGGAGTCCTGGTTCGCCGGCCGCCCTATCCGTGACGAGTACCTGGTCGCCGACGGCGACGGCCTGGCCGGAACCGGCGCACATCCGTACTCCGTCGACAGGTGATCCCGGGAGGCCACCGTCGGCACGACGCCGACGCGGACGCTCGTCCACCTCGCACGGGCGGTGGCCTCCGCATCGACCTCTCCAGGCACCACTGGCGGCAGACACGCACCGGCCGAGTCCGCGGCTCGGCGCGGGATACTGATCGACATGCGTATCGACTTCGATCCCGGGTCCCTGGGCGCGGGAGCCTTCTACCGGTTGCTCACCGCCGTCGTCGTACCCCGGCCGATCGCCTGGGTGTCGACCCTGGCGGCGGACGGCACCACGGCCAACCTCGCCCCGCACTCCTTCTTCACCGTCGCCTGCACCGACCCGCCGATCGTCCAGTTCACCTCCGTCGGACGCAAGGACTCGTTGCGCAACGTCGAGGCCACCGGCGAGTTCGTGGTCAACTTCGCGTCCGAGCCGCTCTTCGACCAGATCAACGCCACCGGCACCGACTTTCCCGCGCACGAGGGCGAGTTCGACGCGGTGGGCATCGAGCGGGAGCCCTCGCTGCGGGTGAAGCCGCCTCGCGTGGCGGCCTCCCCGGTGGCTCTGGAGTGCCGGCTGCACTCCACGCTCGGCATCGGCAACTCCACCCTGGTCCTCGGCGAGGTCGTGCACGCCGCCGTGCGCGAGGACGTCGTCGTCGACGGACACCCCGACATCCGGCTCCTGCGGCCCCTGGCCCGGCTGGGCCGCAACGAGTGGGGAACCGTCGGCGAGATCCACGACCGGGCCCGTATCGCCTACCGCGACTGGCCGGAGCTGCCGCCCTCCTGACCCGTCCGCTCCTATAGTCGAAGCATGACCAGATCCAGTACGAGATCCGGGACGAAGACCTCGACGCGGGACGTGACGCGAGCCGTGGCCAAGGGGGACGGCGCCGACGGTTCCTGGCGTTCGCTGTGGTCGAAGAACTCGGCGCTGTCGATCGGCTCCGTCGACTCGTTCCTCTCCATCGGCTCCGTGGGCAGCTCTCTGTCCATCGCCTCGGTCGGCAGTTTCCTGTCCCTGGGGTCGGTGGGCTCAGCCGTGTCCTTCGCCTCCGCGGGTTCCTGGCTGAGCGCGACGTCGGTGCTGTCCGCCCACTCGACCGGCTCGGTGCTGTCCTGGCGCTCCCGCGGCGGCCTGTGCGCCATCGGTACGGCGGCGGCCACGGTCGCCGGGACGGCGCTGCTGTACACGTGGACGACCGGCCGAACCCGTGCCCCGAGGTGAGGTGAGCCGTTCCCGACCGCGCGCGAGGGCGGCCCCTCAGCCGGTCGGGAGCAGCTCGTCCCGCGCCCCCCGCCACTCGCGTGGGGAGCGTCCGTAGGCCGCGCGGAAGACCCGGCTGAAGTGGGCCGGGTTGGCGAAGCCCCAGCGCTGGGCGACCGCCGACACCGTGGGAGCCGTCGCGTCGGGCCGGTGCAGCTCGCGGGCGCAGCGCTCCAGACGGCGCCGCTGGATCAGCCGGGCGACCGTGATGCCCTCGCCCTCGAACAGCCGGTGCAGATAGCGCACGGAGATGTGGTGCGCCGCCGCGACGGTCCCCGGAGAGAGGTCCGGATCGCCGAGGTGGCGGTCGATGTGGTCGCGAACCCGCAGCACGAGGTGGTCCCCCGGGTTCCCGTCCGGTGTCGCGTCGTCCTGGGTCCGCTCCTCGACCAGGGTGGCGAAGAGGTCCACGACACCCGTGGCCAGCCTGGTGGCGACGGCCGGGGCACAGGGTGGGACCGAGGCGGTCAACGAGGTCAGGAAGTTCACCAGCAGGGCGCCGAAGCCGGTCGTCCCGGCGATCGCGGTCCCGGTGACCCGGCGCAGGTCCTCCTCCGGCAGGCCGAGCGCCCGCCGCGGCAGGTGGACGACATGGGCCGTGAAGCGCCCCGGGAAGTCCAGGGCGTACGGCCGGCCCGTGTCGCAGACCATGAGGTCGCCCTCGCCCACGAAGGCCCGCCGGCCGTCCTGGATCAGGGTCGCCGTACCCGCCGTCTGCACCCCGACCGCCACGCACGCGACGGCCGGGTCCGTGCCGGTGAGGTGCGCCGGGGTGCGGGTCAGGCGCTGCGCGTCGGCCTCGATCGTGGCGATGCGCAGGTACCCGAGCCGTTGGGTGGAGACCCGGCCCTCGAACGGGCCCTCGTGCCGCGCGGTGACGGCCACCGGCGCCAGCGCTCTGCCGAGCGCGTCCCGCCAGTGGGCGAGCCGCTCCGCGTCGGGAACCGAAGCAGTCGTCAGCACCAGGGCCACCTGGCTCTCCTCTCCACCTGTGCGAAAGCGGCGGAGAGCGGGCGGACGGCGGCCCGTTCTCCTCGCCGTCATCAGCCAATCAGCGCCGCTCGGCGGGCTCCAGGCAGGAAGCAGGCAGAATCGCGGACCGCGTGGACACGGAACGGCCGACCGTTGTCCACCCGGAGATCCTCTGTGCGCTGAGAGAACAGCGTGGTGCGCTCCGGGACAAGACACGGGGGAGCCCGCGGCAGCAGGATGGGCGGCACGGCGAGCGCCTCGCCCGTCGACGGCGTGCGTCGCTCCCGCCCCCCGTCCCCGTGTCGCGGCGGACCGGGGACGGGGCGCGGGGCGCTGGTTCAGGGCGCGTCGAGACGGGCGAGGAGCCCGCGGGCCTCGGCGACCGGTCGCGGGTCGGCATGGGCACCCAGGGAGACACAGCGCGCGAAGGCCGCGCGCGCCTCCGCCGGACGTCCGGCGGACAGCAGCGCGTTGCCGAGGTGGACCAGCTGACGGCTCTCCAGGGCGGTGTTGCCGCTCGCCCGGCAGATCGCGACGGCGGTGGTCAGGTGGTCCACCGCCTCCGGCCAGCGCTCCAGCACGCCGAAGCTGCTGCCCAGGCCCGCGTGCAGCCCGACCCGGGTGAAGTCGGCGATGTGCGGTTCCAGCCGGTCGCTGACCTGCTCCAGAAAGGCGAGCGTGTCCCGGTAGAACGCGTGCGCCTCCTCGGTCAGGCCCTGTTTCGCCAGGACGATGGCACGCCCGTGCCGGGCCTGGAGACCACCGTGCAGGTCACCGACGGTTTCGAACAGGTGGGCGGCGCGCTGCATGTGGTCCGCGGCGGGACCGAGGTCGTCGATCTGCTGAAGGGCCCAGCCCTGGTACATGTGGGCCCAGGCCTGCTGGCCCGCGTCGTCCGCCCGTTGCGCGGCGGCGAGGGCCTCGGCGGAGCGCAGCAGACTGTCCTGGTGGCGGCGCTCGCACACGAGGAGCGCCCAGGCGTGGTAATTGAGCTGGGTGGCTTCCAGCGTCGGATCGCCCAGGGCCCGCGCGCAGCGGGCGGCCGTGCCGAAGACCTCGGGCCAGTGTCCCCAGAAGATCCACTGGTCGGAGAACCAGTGCAGGGCCTCGGCCACCTCCACCACGGTCGCGTGCTCACCGGCGGCCTCGGCCGCGCGCAGAGCGGCCAGCCAGCTGTCGCCCTCCGCCTGAAGCCAGGCGCGGGCCCGGCCCGCGGTCGACAGGTCGACCGTTCCCCGCCAGGCGGGCGGCGGAGCGCCGTGGCCCGGCTCGAACCAGCGGCCCGCGACGACCGCGGTCTCCAGCAGCCAGCGGAAGAGCCCCGTGCGCGCCCGGTCCGCCTCCCGCCCGCTCTCCTCGGCCTCCAGACGGGTGCGGGCGTACAGCCGCAGCAGGTCGTGCAGGCGGTAGCGGTCCCCGTCCGTTCCCAGCAGCCCGGCCTCGACCAGCTCCTCCAAAGTGTCCTCGGCGTCGAACACCGGCGAACCCGTGAGCCGGGCGGCGCCGGGTGCCGCCGTGTCCTGGCCGGGGACCAGGGCGAGCCGCCGGAACAGCCGGGCGGCCGCGGGAGTCAGCTGGCGGTAGGACAGGTCGAAGGCGGCGGCCACCCGTACGTCCCCGGCGGCCAGCGCGTCCAGCCGCCGCTCCTCGACGGCGAGACGGTCCGCCAGCCGGCGAATGCTCCAACCGGTGCGGGTGGCCAGCCAGTTGCCCGCCACCCGCAGAGCGAGCGGCAGGTGTCCGCAGCGCTCGGCGACCGCACGCAGGGCGGCCGGATCGGCGTCCGCCCGATCGGCTCCGACGAGGGAGGTCAAAAGCTCGGCGGCCGCCCCGGGGTCCAGTTCACCGAGCGGCAGCCGGTGCACACTGTCCAGCCCGGTCAGCATGCGACGGCTCGTCACCACCACCATGCCGGCTCCCGCGGCCGGCAGCAGCGGACGCACCTGGCCCTCGTCGCGCGCGTCGTCCAGGACCAGCAGACAGCGCCGCTCCGCCAACAGCTGCCGGTACAGCTCCGGGTGGCCCTGCGGCCCGGCCTGGGAGAGTTCCCGGTCGGACACCTGAAGGGCCTTCAGCACCCGCAGCACCAGTTCGGCGGGACCGGGCGGATCGTCGTCCGTGCCGCGCAGGTCCAGGACCAACTGCCCGTGCGGGAACCGGTCGGCGAGACCGCGGGCCGCGTGCAGCGCCAGCGTCGTCTTGCCCGTGCCCGGCGGGCCGGACACCGCCACCACCACCGGCTGGGCGACGGCTTCGCGCTCCGCGAGCGCCGCCAGCCGCGCCAGTTCCCCCTCCCGGCCGACGAAGTCGTCGACGCCGCGCGGGAACGCCCGCACCCCCACCGGGCGGTAGCCTCCGTCGCGCCCGGCCCGCGCGGCCGTGAGCAGCCGCTCGCGAGGCGCCTCGGCCAGGCCCAGACCGTCCGCGAGCGCGGCGACCGTCCGCCGCTGCGGAGCCGCCCGCCGCCCGCGCTCCAGGTCCCCGATGCCCCGCACACTCACGCCCGACGCCTCCGCCAGGCCCTCGATGGTCTGCGACGCGGCCAGCCGAAACTCCCGCAGCAGCGCTCCGAACGCCGCCTGCTCCCCGCTCAACCCCGCCCCTTCGTACCCATCCACACCGACATGCCCCGCCGTCGCCCCCGGGCATGATCATCGGAATTCTAGAAGAGCGCGGGACGTCCGGGGCCACGCCGACCGGCATACGGACGGGCGTCCCGCCGCGGTCACACACGCCGTCCCGCCCCGGCCACGCACGGCGTCGATCCCGCCCGTCCGCGACGGGGACGGCGTTGTCAGTGGTCGCCGGTAAGTTCGTTGGTGTCGCACCGAATCCGGCGCGACAACCCCCCTGTGCTGCGCCGATTCGGCGTGCGGAGCCCTGTGCCGCAAAGGAGCTGGTGCGTTGTCCGACTGGGAGAATTCGAGTACGGCCCGGGTGGTGCCACCCGCACGGCCCCGCAAGCTCGCCAAGGTCCCCTTCGTCGAACTGGCCGACGGACGCCTCCAGGGCGTCGTCTCCAGCGGCTCGGACATCGAGCGGGTGTACGTCTCGTCGGTGGCCGCCGGCACCTACGCCTTCGCGTGCAGCACCAACAACAACCGTCCCTGCGGCGGCGCGCGGGGCTCGTTCTGCAACCACATCCGTGCGCTGGTCACCGAGGCCGTGCTCCAGTACGGCGCCGACCGCGTCGCCCGCTACCTGCGTATCGAGCCCACGGGTGCGGAGCCCGACGCCGCCGCCCTCACCGCCGCCATGACCGGCACCCGCCCACCGCAGGCGGACGGCAAGTCGGCCGCCGCACCCGTCTTCAGCCGGTTCCTGCGTCACCTGGCCTACCTGGAGCTGCCCGCGGTCACCGCCCCGCTCCCGGAGCTCCAGTGGTTCCCGCCGACCCGGGCGACGGACGCCCCGCAGGCACCCCGCAGCGGGCACGGCACGGCCGCGGGGGAGCGCGCGGACCTGCTCACCGCACCCGTCGAGGGACTCGGCGAGGTCCTGGCCGCGGTCGAGGCCTTCGACCGGACCCTGGTCGCCGGCCTGCTGCGCCCCCGGCCCGAACAGGTGGACGACCTCGCCGTGCTCGCCCGCGCCGTCTCCGGCAGCCCACTGGCCGCCCGGGTCGCCGAGGCCGCCGGGAAAGCCGCGGCCGGAGCCGCGAGCGAGGACCACTTCGTCACCCTCGCCGCCGCCCGCACTGCCCTGTTCGGCGCCGTGCACGACGCCCTCACGGTCGGCATCGACGAGGTGACCGGCCGCAGGCGGGAGGAGCGGACCACCGAAGCCCCCGCCGCACGACCGACGGTGAACCTGCTGGCGGCCGCCCGCACCTGGCTGTCGGATCTGGCCCGTACCGGCTGGCGGGGCATCGATCACGAGCTGGCCGGCGGAGCCGCGCCCGTCGTCTCCGCGATGCTGCCCGACCCCGGCCTGCGACGCCTGGCCACCTTGCTCGACGGATTCGCCGCCGAACTCGCCGCCTCCTGCCCCGGATCGGCCCTGGCCAGGATCCCCGCGCGCCGCTGGGGCGACCTGTGGTCCCGCGCGCTGCTGCTGACCATGCCCGGCGCCGCCGACCGGCCCGCCGTCACGGCCGCCACCGGCCGGCTGCTGCCGCTCGGCCTCGACCTGCACGAACACGCCACCGCCGCGCAGGCCCAGGTCCACGCGGTGTTCGAACCCGCCGACGGCACCGCACCCCGGCTGGTCCGTGCGAGCGTCTCGGTTCCCAAGCCGGACACCGTCGTCGCGGCGGGCGTCTGGCAGCTGCTGCGGCCACACCTGTCGCTGCTCACCGCCCTCGGCGAAGGTCGGGCCATGGACCTCGACGCCATGCCCCTCACCGACGAGGGCGACCTCATCTGGGACGACGCCCGGGCCCGCGCGGGCGAGCCCGCCGACGCCCTCGCCACCGCGCGGGTCGTCCTGCCGGCCGCCACGGCCCTGCCCACCGCACCCCTGGACCGCCACCCCGCGCGCATCGCCGAGCCCGTGTTCCTGGAGGGCTACGACAGCGGCCAGGAGGACGACACACTCACCTTCACCGTCGCCGGACACGCGCTCCCCGTCGACACCGACCGCATCCCGACCGCGAGCCCCCTCACGCCCGAGGCCGTCGCGGCCTCCCGCGCCTGCGTGGGCCTGCTGCGTTGGGACGGCGGCGGCTTCCGCCTCCAGCCCCTCGCCGTGGAGACCACGGTGCGCAGGAAGGCAGTCGCCCTGCATGCGGGCGCCTGGGCCGGCGGCACCACCGACAAGGCCGGCGTCCGGGCCGAGAAGGCCGCCACCGACGCCGTGACCGTCCTGCGTGAGCGAGCGGGAAGGCTGCTGCGGAAATGAGCGACCCCATGCCGGAAGCCGTTCCCGACGACAACCGCCGTCAGGTCCTCTACTGGCGGCTGCTGGCCCGCCTCTTCGACCCCGAGGAGCAGGCCGGCCTGGAATCGGTGAGCCTCGCCGTCGTCGAGGACATCGGGCTGCCGCCCGCGCTCCTGGACCCGCAGACCTCCGTCGACTCGATCGTCCAGCGCCACCCCGAACTGGTCGCGGAATTCGACGGGTTGATGGTCCCCGACGCCGACGCCGACGCCGACGCCGACCCGGCCCTCGACATCGACCCGGCCCCCGACACCGAGGCGACGGCCGACGAGGACGCGCGTGACCGTGCGGCGGAGGTGCGGCGCGCGGCCCTCGTGTCCAAGGTGCTCCTGAACGTCTTCTCCACCGGCTCGGGAGCCGTCAGCGCCGGACAGCTGTCCCGCTGGCAGAGCGACGCCGGCTGGCTGGAGCGCGCCCTCGGCAGCCGGCCGGGGGAGTTGCGCGGCGGTCGCGGCACGACACCGGACACCGGCGGACTCGTCCCCGGTCTCGGCCCGGAGCTCGGCGCCATCGAAGCGGATCTCGTCCGGCGCATGCATCTGCGTGAGGTGCTCGCCGACCCCGCGCTCGCCGCGCGGCTCACCCCGAGCATGTCGCTGATCGAGCAGTTGCTGCGCGACAAGGGCAACCTCTCCGGGGTCGCCCTCGCCAACGCCAAGTCGCTGATCCGCCGCTTCGTCGACGAGGTCGCCGAAGTGCTGCGCACCCAGGTGGAGAAGACCACGGCCGGCGCGCTCGACCGCTCGGTCCCGCCCAAGCGGGTGTATCGCAACCTCGACCTCGACCGCACGATCTGGAAGAACCTCACCAACTACAGCCCCGAAGAGGAACGCCTCTACGTCGACCGCCTCTACTACCGCCACACCGCCCGCAGGACGACCCCGCAGCGGCTCGTCGTGGTCGTGGACCAGTCGGGCTCGATGGTCGACTCCATGGTCAACTGCACCATCCTGGCGTCGATCTTCGCCGGACTGCCCAAGGTGGACGTGCACCTCATCGCGTACGACACCCGCGCCATCGACCTCACCCCCTGGGTGAACGAACCGTTCGAGGTGCTGCTGCGGACCAAGCTGGGCGGCGGCAACGACGGCCCCGTCGCCATGGCCATGGCCCGGCCGAAGATCGCCGAGCCCAAGAACACCGTGCTGGTCTGGATCTCCGACTTCTACGAGTTCGACCGCTCCCAGCCGCTGTTCGAAGGCATCGAGGAAGTCCACCGCTCCGGCGTGAAGTTCATCCCCGTCGGCTCGGTGACCAGCTCCGGCCGGCAGGAGGTCAACCCCTGGTTCCGGGAGCGGTTCAAGACCCTCGGCACACCGGTGATCTCCGGCCACATCGACAAGCTCGTCCACGAACTCAAGACGTTCCTCACCTGACGTTCCTCACCCGACCCACCCGTTCCTCGACACACGTACCTGTTGGAAAGGCCCTCGATGACCGACCTGCTGCGCGCCCCCGCCGAGCTCAAGTACGCCGAGGAACTCGACTGGCTGGAGTCGATCGACGACAACCCCAAACCGTTCTCCTGGCGGTTGTCCCCGAAGATGGTCCGCCTGTTCGTCCTGGGCTCCGAGCGCGCCGACGGCCTCGACCGGGAGATCGCCCCGAAGTGGTTCGGCGACCGCGGCTTCGTCGAGCGCTCCATCGTCACCCTCGCCTCGGACCGGGGCCTGCTCCTCATCGGAGACCCCGGGACCGGAAAGAGCTGGCTGGCCGAACTGCTGTCCGCCGCGATCTCCCGCAACTCCACGCTGGTCGTGCAGGGCACCGCGGGCACCACCGAGGACCACATCAAGTACTCGTGGAACGTCTCGATGGTCATCGCCAAGGGCCAGTCACGCGAGTCGATGATCCCCTCGCCCATCATGACCGCGATGGAGACCGGCGCCATCGGCCGCTTCGAGGAGCTCACCCGCTCCACCAGCGACGTCCAGGACGCGCTGATCTCCATCCTCTCCGAGAAGTACATCTCGGTCCCGGAGCTGGGCAGCGACCAGGACAGCGACAACATCGTGTTCGCCAAGCCCGGCTTCTCGGTCATCGCCACCGCGAACAGCCGGGACCGGGGCGTCAACGACCTCTCCTCGGCCCTCAAGCGTCGCTTCAACTTCGTGCGGATCCCGGTGGTGACGAACAAGAAGAGCGAGGCGGAGATCGTCCGGTTCCGCACCGAGGAACTGCTGCGCCGCCACCGGATCGAACTCGACGTCCCGCCGACCCTGCTGGACGTGCTGCTGCGCAGCTTCGCCGACCTGCGGGCCTCGTCGGCAGCCGCCGGCAGCGACGACGAGAAGCTGGAGTCCGCCCTGTCCACGGCCGAGCAGATCGGTGTCCTCGAGGACGCCATCCTGCACAGCAACTTCTTCGGCGAGCGCGCCCTCACCGCCCACACCCTCGCCTCCTCCCTCGTCGGTTCCCTGGCCCGGCGCGCGCCGGAGGACCTCGCCATCCTCAACAAGTACCTGCACGGCGTCGTCGAACCGCGCAGCAAGGAGGAAGGGGGCTCCTGGCCGGAGTTCCTCGAGGGCGGCCGCGACGCGATCGCGACCCTCTCGTGACCGCGACCCCCGAGGGCACGTTCACCGCCCTGCGCACCCAACTCCAGGACGCCGCCTCGACGTTCGCCGACGGCCCGGCGGCCCTTGAGGGCATCCTGCGGGGCATCGTCGACGACGTCGAACGCGCGGTGAGCGAACCCCTGGAGATCTTCCCCGTCTGCCACCACTCACCGGCCTCGGCCATCGCGATGGCCCGCCGGCTGCGCGAGAAGCAGCCGAGGACGATCTACCTCGAGCTGTGCGAGGACATGGCACCTCTCCTCACCGAACTGCGCAACTGCCGTCTGCCGGTGGCCGTCCAGTCCTTCGCGAGCGAGATCGAGGGCTTTCCCGCCGACTGGGCGCCGCTCTCGGTGGTCGCCCCGGTCACCGAGGCCTCTGCCGAGTACCAGGCCATCGCCTACGCGCTCGACACCCCGGGCGTCGAACTCGTCCTCGTCGACCGCTCCTCGGACCATGTCTTCCAGTGGGAGACCGGACCCGGCGGCGAAGGCGACAGCGACGGCGATCCCGACGCGCCGGAGGCGGCGGAGCAGACCGCCCTGCACGGCGACGCGGTCGGTGTGGAGATCGGCGACCTGCGCCCGCGCTTCGCCGAGCTGGAGGAGCAGCTGCTCCGCCACGGCCGGGTACGGCACTGGTCGGAGTGGTGGCACCAGTACGTCGAACTGCCCCTCGGTGACAGCGACCACGACACCTACCGCCAGGTGATGCTGCTCATCGGCAGCCTCTTCCGGCGCCTCGCCCCCGGCGACCCCCACAAGGTACGGGTGGACGAGGACCGCGAGCGGTACATGTGGACGCGGATGCGCGAGCATCTCGCGGCCACCGGCACCGACCCGGCCGACTGCCTCTACGTCTGTGGCGCCTTCCACGCGGCCAGCCGTGTCGCGGAGTTCGGTGTGCACGGCAGCGACACCTTCACCATCAGCCCGCCGAGCGGCACCGAGTGGCGGCACGGTCTGATCCCGTCCAGCCACGGCGCGATCGAAGCGCAGTTCGGACTGGCCGCGGGTTCGGTGTCCATCGCCGCGACGGAATGGGCGAAGAACGTCAGGCGCACCGGTGTCCGGCCGTTCCGGCTGGAGGGCCAGGCAGGCACCGGGAAGAGCACGAGGCCGAGGAAGGCCCTCGCCCCCGCGGCCCCCGCGTCGGCCCCCGTTCCGGCCGGCCCGGCCGCCGACCAACTCACGGGTTTCCTCCAGCGGCCGCCCGCCCTCGACGCCCTCGACGAGGCCGAGCTGCTCGGCTGGTCCGTGGAGATCGTGCGCGCCGCTCGTCGTAACGGCTACCTCGCCTCCACCGCCGACGCCATCGCCGTCTTCGAGACGTCGATCCTGCTGGCCGGGATGCGCGACCGCGCCAAGCCGACGCCGTACGACTTCCAGGACGCGGCCGTCACCTGCATCGAGAAGGACGCCGTACCGGGCCGGCGGGACGTGGGCCGGCTGGTCGAGATCATGATGGGCGGCGACCGCGTCGGCCAGGTCGGCTACGACGCGCTGCCGCCGCTGGCCCGTGACGTGCACGACCGGCTCGCACCGCTGGACCTGAAACTCCAGCAGCGCGGAGTGCAGCGCGCGCTGCTGGACATCGCCTCGCGGCCGGAACTGGCGCGCTGCTCCGACCTGCTGTGGATGCTGCGCCGGCTGCTGCCGCAGGGCGCGGCCCGGCCCATCATGGGCGAACGCCGCCTCGGCGAACACCCCATCCAGGAGTCCTGGGACCTGGCCCTGGGCACCCACCAGCGCGCCCTCATCGAGCTGGGCTACGAGGGCGTCAGCATCGAGCAGGTTCTCGAACAGCGGCTGCGGCGCGCCGCGTACGCCCCCCGGGCGACGGCGGCGCAGGTCCTGGAGGCCGTCGAGGACGCCACGCTCTACCTGCGCAGCCGCCGTCTCGCCGACGAGCTCGGCACCCGGGCCCTGGAGGTCCTGGCGAGCGAGCGCAGCGTCGACGGCGCGCCGGAGGTGCTGCGCCGTGTGCGCCGGCTGCTGGCCCACTACCGGACCGCCGAGCCGGTGCTCCCGCCCTGGATCGAGTCCTTCGTCAAGACGGGCTACGCGCACTACTGCACCCTGCTGCCGACGGCGTTCACCGACGACGACGCGACCGTCCGCCAGGTCGCGGCGATGCTGGGCTTCCTGTTCGGCATGGAGGGCCTGGCCCTGTCCCTGGGCTGCGACCGCACCCAGCTCGAACTCGCCCTCGCCCAGTCCCACCCGACCGAACCGTCCCGCACCGCCCTGCTGTGGGCGGCCCAGACCCACCTGGGCACCCTGCCGAGGACGGTCCTGCGGGAGCGCTGCGCGGAGCTGCTCGGCAACCCACTGGTGGTGCCGGCCTATCCGCGCTACCTCAGCGGGTTCGTGCACGCGCTGGAACCGGTGCCGGGCCTGGCCGATTTCGTCGTCGAGGCCGTGTCGAACGCGTTCGCCCGGCTCCCGGACTCGGTGCTGCTGCCCTGGCTGCCGACCCTCATCGGCACCCTGCGGGCCGGTGGCGCCGAACATGCCCCGCTGCTGATCCGCGAGGCGGGCCGGCTCTTCCCCGCCCGGCTCACCGAGCTGGACGCCTGGGTGCCGTCGTGGCGCCTCCCGCAGGGACCGCCACGTATGGCGGTGGAGTCGGCGGCGAGCACCGCGGGCGGCCTGCCGCTCCTCGCCGCGCATCCGGCGACCTGCGACGCGCTGGCGGCCCTGCTGGGCTGCGACGGGACGTGGGAGAGCCCCGATGCCGGGCCGTCCGGAGCGGCCCTGCTCGCCCGGTATCCGCAGACCGCGCGGGCGTTGGAGGCGCTCCAGGCCGTCAGCTGACCGGCAGATCCCTCACCAGGGCGCGCAGCGTGCCCTCGGCGAGGGCCGGGTTGGCGGCGGCGTGGTGGGCGAGCTCCTCGTCGTCGAGGAGCTGCGCCAGCAGGGAGGACGGCAGGTTCGCATGGCGGGCGAACGCCGCCCGGACGGCGGTTTCGGGGTCCCGGGTGAGGCGTGCCACGGTGGTCGGCGGGGTCCCGGGGTCGCGGGCGGCGAGGGCCCGGACGGCGGGGTCCTCGTCGCCGGCGTGGGCGGCGAGCCCGTGCGTGGGGAAGTTGGGCCGGGTGACGAGGTGGGCGCGCTCGGGCCCGGTGTACTGCAGGAAGCTGCGCAGCAGGAGGGCCGCCGGGACGTCCGGTTGGTTCTGGGCCAGCAGGACGCGGACGCCGAGGTCGTCGTCGGACGCCAGCCGGGCCACGAGGTCGGGCGGCAGGGTGTGCTCGCGCGCCGCCCTTCGGCGCAGCATCGGGTGACCGGAGAGCGCGTCCCGGCGGACGGCCTCGGGGTCCCGGGGGAACAGCGGCTCGGGGTAGAAGCAGAACGGCTCGTCCAGGGGGACCTCGTAGTCGATCGCGGCTCGTTCCTCCTCGGTCCACGCGGGGTGGAGGGACACGGACAGCCGGACCTTCGGGTCGGGATCGGCCGCGAGGGCACGGAGCTCGTCGTGGTCGAGGTCGCGGTGGCGGGCGATCATCCGGCGTACGTCGGGTTCGGGATCGCAGACCAGCGTGCGGCGTTCGACCGGGCCGAGGTCCGTGCGGCGCGCGATGCGCCACCGGACCTCCTGGTCGGGATCGGCGGCCAGCAAGGCCACGACGTCGGGCGGGAGACCGGGGTTGTCCGCGATCATCTGTCGGTCCTGGGGGCCGACCGGAGCGGTGAGCACGCTGTCCACGACGGCCCTGCTGAGAGCGTCGTGGAGCAGTGCGCCGGTGCGGCCGTGGCAGGACCGGTCGGGCAACACGCTCTCCACCCACACCGGATCCTCGTGGCGCAGCCGGTCCTGCGCCCGCCTGCGCACCTCGTCGTCGGGGTCCGCCAGCAGCGCGGCCCGCGTCTTCGCGTCCTGCCATCCCCACATGCCGACTCCCCAGGCGCGGACCTTCGCGTCCGGATGCGTGGCCATGGAGCGGCGCAGCGCGAGGGAGAACTGGAGGTAGAAGGTGCCCCCCAAGTGCTCCGGATCGTAGGTGTTCATCATGTGGACGACGATGTCGTCGGGCAGCGGCCGGGGCTCGGCGGGGGCAGTCACCCGTGGGGCCTCGGCGAGATGGGCGCGAACGAACCAGTGCGGATCGTCCACCAGCCGCACCCGCTGCGCCGGGGCGACGTGCGGATTGCGGGCGAAGAAGCTTCGGGTGCGGTGGTCGGGATGTTCGATGACGGCGTCGACGACCGCCTCGGGCAGTACCCGGTCCCGGCACAGCACCATCCGTACGGCGAGCGGCGCCTTCGCCAGCAGCTGCAGCAGGAGGTCCTGCGGAGCCGAGGGGTTCAGGGCGACTCCGGCCAGGCGCCGGGTGGCGAGATCGGCGTCCTCCCAGATCTGCTCGGGTGTCGGCATGCGTCGGATCCCCCCAGGTCATGATCGGGCCCCCTGTCGAGGACAGGGGGCCCATGACCCTAACCGCCCGGCCGGATCGAGGGCCAGGCGTCCGTGCTACCGGTGCCGGTAGCCGACCGTGATGACGCCGTTGACCTTTGCCGGAGTGCCACTGCTGTGGACCACCTCCCCGCCGGACTTCTTCCAGATCTTGATGGCGAAGGTGTCCGGGCTGTCCGTCGTCGTGAGGCGGAAGGCGTAGCCGCTCTTGCCGTCGACCGTGCCAGAGCCCTGGAGGACGGCCGTGGAGCCGGAGACGACGAGCCAGTCGAGGCCGGAGGAGCGGAACTTCAGGCGGGCCGGCCTGAAGTCGAAGGTGACCCCTCCGGCCGGGGCGCCGGCCCCCGGCAGATAGCCGGCGGTGAGCGAGAAGAACGCCCGGCCGGTCAGCTTCGGTCCGACCTTGGAGTCGACGGTGCCCGCGCCCACCACCGGTCCGGCGGCCCGGTCGTACACGATCAGCTCGGGGAGCGTCGTGGCCGCCGAGGCGCCGTCGTCGTCGGTGACGGTGACCACCGGACGGCGGATGCCCGCCGAGGTGTAGGTGTGCTCGGCACGGCAGCCGGACGAGGTGACCGTGCCGGTGGCCGGTTTGCCGCCGTCCTTCCAGTCGACGACGCAGGTGTGGGTGTCACCGGTGCCCGGGTCGCCGAACCGGACGGTGACGGCCGTACCGCGGCCGGCCGGCACCGGGCCCGAGGGACCGGTGGCGGACGTGATGGCGGGGGCCGCGTTCGTCACGGTCACCACGGCCGCGTCGGTGCTGCGGCCGCCGGTCAGGGTGACGGTGTAGGTGCCGTTGTCGGTGCAGGTGACCGTGGTGCGGGCGGCGGCGGGGTCCTCGACCGTGCAGGGCGCGCCCTTCTCGACGGTCCATCGCGCGCCGCCCGCTCCGGAGACCGTGCCGGTCAGGGCGATCGCGGCGCCCTCGACGCCCTGGGCGTCCGGACCGGCGTGGACGACGGTGACCGGGTCGATGCTCGTGAGGGTGGGCACGACCTTCTCGATCAGGCCGGCCGCGTCGAACTCCAGCTTGTCGACGGTGGTTTCGCGGTGGGTGCCGTCTCCGCCGGGGATGGCGAAGCGGTGGTAGGCGATGTACCAGTCGTCCGTTCCCGGCACCTGGACGACCGAGTGGTGGCCGGTGCCCTTGATGCCGAGGGCGAGGTCCTTCTCCAGGATCACGCCGCGCTTGGTCCACGGGCCGGTGGGAGAGGGGCCGGTGGCGTAGGCGACGCGGTAGTTCTCGTCCCGGGTGTCGTTCTCCGACCACATGAAGTAGTAGGTGCCCTTGCGCTTGACGACGAAGCTGCCCTCGTTGTAGCCGCTCGGGGTGATGTCGGTGATCTTCGAGGCGTCGAAGGAGACCATGTCGTCGCCGAGCGGCACGACGTAGGCGTGGCCGTTGCCCCAGTAGAGGTACGACCGGCCGTCGTCGTCCGTGAAGACCGCCGGGTCGATCATCTGGCCGCTGTACTCGCCGGCCTTGAGCAGCGGCTTGCCCAGGGCGTCGGTGAACGGGCCGGTGGGCGAGTCGGAGACGGCGACACCTATGTTGGCGTCGGCGCAGAAGTAGAAGTAGTACTTTCCGTTCTTCTCGGCGATCGCCGGCGCCCAGGCCCTGCTGTCCGCCCAGCTCACGTCCGGCCCCAGGTCGAGGATGACCCCGTGGTCCGTCCAGTGCACCAGGTCGGTCGACGAGTACGCCTTGAACTGCGTACCGCTCCAGCCCTCGAAGCCGTCGGTCGTCGGGTACATGTAGAAGGTGTCACCGAAGCGCACGATGTTCGGGTCGGCGTTGAGGCCCGGCAGCACCGGGCTCTTCATGACCAGCGCCGACACGGTCCAGGTGCGCTTCGTGCCGTCCGAGCCGGTCACTTCGTACGTCACCGGCTTGCTGAAGTCGTGCACGCTGCCCGAGGCGGGGCTGATCGCCGCGCCGTGGGCGAGGGTGAACTCCGGCGCCAGCGCGGTGAGGTCGGTGCCTTCCTTCAGCGGCAGCGTGACCTTGCTGTGCGCGTTGTCGAGGAGGGCGTCGACCTTCAGCGCGGGGTGCGTCGCCCTGGCGATGCCCGCGGTGTTGCCGCTGAGTTCCATGACCTCCGCGGCCGACAGGGCCCGGTCGTAGACGCGGAAGTCGTCGACCTCGCCGCCGAAGTACGGGTCGGCCGAGTACAGCGACCTGCCGATGTAGCCGCTGAAGTCCTTGGCGGAGTCGTACAGCTCGGACGGTCTGACGGTGGTCGTCGTGCGGGCCGCCTCGACGCCGTCGACGTAGAGGACCATCGTGCCGGTGGCGCCGTCGAGGGTGACCGTGACGTGCCGCCACTCGCCGGGGGTGAGCTGCGAGCCGGCCGTCAGCTTCGACTCCGCCGACCAAGTGGCCTTCGTGATGGCCGAGTACAGGCTGGAGCCGCCGTTGGAGGGGGTGGCGAACAGGTACTTGTCGCTGTCGGGGCCGAGCCCGAACAGCCACTGGAAGGACGATCCGCCCTTCCACTTGGCGTACGTGGACACGGTGACGCTGTCGGCGCCCTTCAGTACGCCGTTCGGGATCTTGACGTACGGGGAGGTCGCGGAGTCGCCGGACATCTTGAACGAGCCGCCGTCCACGCCGGTGGCGAACTCGGGCGTGCGGACGTAGGTGCCGTGGTTGCCGTGGCCGCTGGAGTCGACGGCGATGTTGCCGGACGTCTCGTCGAAGCCGTAGTGCAGCAGCAGGTCGGCGGGCACGTCGGCGCCCTCCTCGGAGACCGTCACCCGGGCCCGGACGGGAAGCGCGGCGCCGTCGGGCAGACTTCCGGTCACCGTGAAGGTGCCGGCCTGTGCGTACGCCGAGGCCGGGACGTCGTCCCAGGCCACCGCCACCGGGCGGGCGACACCGTCGGCGTAGGTGGCGATCACGGTCGCGGGCAGTACCGGGGCCTGGCCGATCCGTGTCTTCACCGACACGTCCTCGACGCTCTCGACCAGCTGGTCGGGCTGGTAGGCGCGCAGCAGCCGGTCGTACTCGGCCTGGGTGACCGGCAGGACGGTGCCGTGCCGGGGCTTGGCCGGCAGGTCGTAGCCGGTGGACGGGGTCCAGACGCCGGAGGCGAGGTCCGTGGTCTCGAACGGGAGGTAGCCGCGGCCGCCGAACTCGTCGAGGAAGGCGTACCACTTCTCCTCGGTGTTGGACTTGAACACCAGCGGTCCCTCGGCCGCGTTCATCGCGCCCTTGCCGATGCCTTCGGCGACCGCGTCCCAGGAGAGGTTCAGCAGCGAGTCGCTCTTCTCCTCGAAGATGAACTTGCTGTTGGGGGTGGACGAGCTGTTGTTGCGCTCGTCCTTCGACAGGCGGAAGTACGTGCCGTCGTGCTGGATCACCGTGGAGTCGATGACCGAGTAGCCGCGGTCGATCCACACCTTGGGCTCGCTGAAGGTGTAGAAGTCGCGGGTCGTGGCGTACATCATCCGGTTGTACGTGTCGCCGGAGTGCGCCGCGTTGTCGTACAGCTTCGACGCCCAGAAGACCACGTACTCGCCGAGGCCGGCGTCGTAGTACGCCTCGGGCGCCCAGGTGTTGCCGGCGCTGTCGGGGGAGACCTTCACCAGGCGCTGGTCCGTCCAGTGGACGAGGTCGGTGGACTCCCAGACCATGACGGACTTGCTGCCGGTGCGCTGGGCGGCGTCCCAGTCGCCGTTGCCGTAGATCCTGAGATCCGTGGCGATCTGGTAGAACTTGTCGCCCTCGGGGGAGCGGATGATGAACGGGTCGCGCAGGCCCTGCTCACCGAGGGTGGAGGTCAGGACCGGCCGCTCGTCGTTCAGCTCCCGCCACTTCAGCGGGTCGTTGCCCTTGCTGAGCGCGGCGTAGAGCTGCTCGCCGTCGGACGTGCCCTCGCCGGTGAAGTAGCTGAACATGTAGCCCTTGAGGGCTTCCTTCACAGGGAGTTCGGGGACCTTCGCGGTGAACACGCGGGTCGCCTTCGCCTCGCCCTTGGTGACGGTCGCGGTCAGGTCGACAGTGGTGGCGCCGGTGCCGTGCGCCGGACGGTGGACCACGCCGTCGGCCGAGACGACGTCCGCTCGCGCGGAGGCCCAGCTGACGTCCGTGCCGTAGGAACCGGTCGCCGGGAGGCTGAGGTTGCCGCGTACGTCGTCGAGGTTGTGGACCGTGAGGGCGTCGGCGGCCTGCCGGGCGGCGGTCGCGTCGTCGAACGCGGCGAGGACCGTGACGTCGAACGACTTGGTCGCGGTGACCGTCCCCTTCCTGAGGGTGGCGGTGAGCGTGGCGTGGCCGTCCGGCTCGCCCGCGGCGGGACGGGTCACCTTGCCGGCGTCCGACACCAGGACGGTGTCGTCGCTGGCCCAGCTGATGGTGGCGCCGCCGGCGGTACCGGTCTTCGGCAGGTCCAGGTCGGCGACGACGGCACCGGTGTCCCCGAGGCTCAGTGCGGCCTTGTCGTCGGCGACGCCCTGCGTGGCCACGGGGAGGGCGAGCTGCTCCACGTCGGAGGCGGGCAGCGCGTGGTCGTACACCCGGAAGTCGCGGATGTCGCCCTTGAAGAGCTTGTCGCCCGAGTACACCGACTTGCCGAGGTAGTTGGCGGTGGTGACGCCGGAGCCGATGGCGCCGGGGGTGATGGTGACCGACGTGTTGCGGGCGACCTCGACGCCGTCCTCGTACAGCACACCGGTGGTGCCGGACTGCGTGTAGGTGAGGTGCTTCCACACCGAGCGGGTCAGGTTGTGGGCGTCGGCGGGCTTGGTGGTCTGCTCCGTCGACCAGTTGCCGGTGGCGATCGAGGTGCGCAGGGAGTTGCCCGTGGTGAACAGGTAGCCGTTGCCGTTGCTGCCGCTGGAGTTGCCGAAGCCGTACAGGAAGTACGGCGTGGACTGGGCGGCGTCGATCCGCACGTCCATGGCGACGCTGATCGCGTCCATGCCCTTCAGCACGTCGTTCGGCACCTTGACGTAGGTGTCGGAGCCGTTGAAGGCGAGGCCCTGGCCGGTGGACGACCAGCCGGCGGTGCCGGCCACCGTGCCGTCGCGGCCGTGGCCGGAGGCGTCGGTGACCGTGGTGCCGGACGTGGCGTCGAGCTTGTACCAGAGGGCCAGACCGTCGGTGATGCCGGCGGCCTCGTCGGCCTGGACGGGGGCCGCGGCCCCGACGAGGCCGACGAGCAGGGACACCGCGGTGAGTGCGGCCAGTCGCCCCGCCCCCCGTCTCGCACGGTCGCCGGGTCGATGTCTGTGCGTCATGGGGGGACCGCCGTTTCAACCGTGTGACGTGATGTTGCGAGAGTGTCAAACGGTGTACACGGCCGCGTCAAGAGTTCTCGAACAATGTCCGACAGGTCGAACATGGCGGGGTGGCTCGCAAGGCCCTCTGTTCAACGAGGTGTTGACGACTCCAGCCATGCGGTGAGGGCCCACCACCAGTGCAGGGCGGCCAGCGGGCCGTCACCGTCCGCGAGGGACGTGGAGGTGATCTGCCTCAGTCGGCCGAGCCGGTAGCGGACGGTGTTGGGGTGGGTGAACAGCGCCGCCGCGGTCTGGTCGAGCCGGCGTCCGTTGTCCAGGAACGCCAGTGCGGTGAGGGCGAGTTGATGGTGGAAGGCGTCCGCCGGGTCGAGGGAGCCGAGCAGCCGTCGGCTCAGCAGGGTGCCCAGGGAGGGCTGCTCGGCCAGCGCGATCCGGGCGGCGAAGTCCGTGACGTCGAACAGCCCGTGCAGCCCGTGCTGCCGGCCGAGATCCACGGCGCGCACGCACAGCCGGTACAGCGCGGGCAGCTCCGGCAGGGGAGCGGCGGGCGCGACCACCACGAGGGCCTCGGGGTCCACCTCGTCGGCCTCCGGCGGCCGCGGGCACAGTCCGGCCGCGCGGCCGTCGAGCGGCACGGTCACCGCGTGCGGCGAGCGCACCGCCCGCGCGGGCACGGGGGCGGCGACCAGGCAGTGGTAGTGCCCGGCGGCGTCAGCCCGGACCCCGGCGCGCGCCAACTCCTCCTGTCCAGGCGGGGCTTCGCCGACCAGGGCCTGGTGCAGCAACCGGGTGCGGACGGCGCCCAGCGCGCGTGGCGACTCGTGCTCGGCGGCGCGGTAGCCGTGGATCACCTGTCGTTCCATCGCCGCGCCGTACTCCTGGAGCCGCAGGACGACCGACAGCAGCGCCCGGTCCGAGACCCCCACCGAACGGCTCCGGTCCACGACGATCTCCGCCGCGCGGCCCAGCGCCGCCTGCACACCCCGCAGGACGACCGTCATCGGCACGCCCTGCACGGCACGGTCGGCGCCCAGCAGGAGGGCGGCGGTGAAGTCCTGATCGTCCACCGGCCCGGTCCGCCCCGGGGCGGTGAACCAGGGGTCGGCCGCGCGGAGCATCGCCGTCACATGGGACCGGGTCGCCTCCTCGGTCAGCCGGGACAGTTCGGGGGAGCGGCTGCGGGCGGCGTGCACGAGCTCGACGCACACATCGACGTCCGAGGCCATGTCCCGCAGGACCCTGGCGACCGGCTCCGGTCCGTGGACGACGGTCATGGTCCCCCCTCCGCCCGGACGCTGTCGCCGAGCCACAAGCGAGCGGTGCTCACGTTGACGCCCGCGCACTACCGGAGCCGTGTGACGACCTGGTTTCCTGTTGGGCTACCGACGGTAACAGTGCGGCTGTCGCAAGAACACCCCTCGGTCACGCCACCCAGGACCGACCAGGGACCACCCGAGCACGGTCCAGGAACCGCCCCCGCGAAGCCTCCAGGAGGGCCGCTCATGGACACCCCCGAAGCCGACGGAATCACCCGCCGCCACGCCCTGGCCGTGGCGGGCGGAGTCCTCGCGGGCGCGACCCTCGCCGCGCAGGCCCTCCCCGCGTACGCCGCCTCACAGGACGCCGACGCGATCGTCGTCGGCCACGGGCTGGCAGGACTCGTCGCCACCGCCGAACTCGCCGCGGCCGGGCGCAAGGTGCTCCTCCTCGACCAGGAACCCGAGGCGAGCATCGGCGGCCAGGCGTTCTGGTCCTTCGGCGGACTGTTCTTCGTCAACTCCGACGAACAGCGCCTGATGGGCGTCAAGGACACCTACGACCTGGCCTGGCAGGACTGGCAGGGCACGGCGGGCTTCGACCGGGGCGTCGACGACCCCAAGGGCCAGGACCACTGGGCGTACCAGTGGGCCAAGGCCTACGTCGAGTTCGCGTCCGGCGAGAAGCGGTCCTGGCTCTCCGGACTCGGCGTGCAGTGGTTCCCGATCGTCGGCTGGGCGGAGCGCGGCGGCGGTCTCGCGACCGGGCACGGCAACTCGGTGCCCCGCTTCCACGTCACCTGGGGCACCGGACCGGCGGTCGTCGAGCCGTTCGAGAAGAAGGTGCGGGCCGCGGTCGCCGACAACAAGGTGACCTTCAGGTTCCGGCACCGCGTGGACGAGATCGTCACCACCGGGGGAGTCGTCACGGGTGTCCGCGGGGCCGTCCTGGAGCCCAGCGGCGTGGCCCGCGGCAAGCCCAGCTCCCGCACCGTCGTCGGCGACTTCGAGCTGCGCGCCCCGGTCGTCGTCGTCACCTCCGGCGGCATCGGCGCCAACCACGACCTGGTCCGGCAGAACTGGCCCGCCCGGATGGGCACCCCGCCGAAGTTCATGGTCACGGGCGTTCCCGCGCACGTCGACGGCCGCATGCTGGGCATCACGGAGAAGGCGGGCGGGCGCATCGTCAACCCCGACCGCATGTGGCACTACACCGAGGGCCTGCGCAACTACGACCCGATCTGGCCCGG
The DNA here is from genome assembly GCF_045041255.1 of Streptomyces sp. NBC_00080. Taxonomy (NCBI): domain Bacteria; kingdom Bacillati; phylum Actinomycetota; class Actinomycetes; order Kitasatosporales; family Streptomycetaceae; genus Streptomyces; species Streptomyces sp. NBC_00080. Next base: position 924,452 of record NZ_CP108235.1, on the reverse strand, counting down.
CCACGGCATCCGCATCCTCCCCGGCCCGTCCTCGATGTGGTTCGACGCCACGGGCAAGCGGTTCAACACGCCCGACATCCCGGGCTACGACACCCTGCACACCCTCAAGACCATCACCGACTCGGGCTACGACTACTCCTGGTTCGTCACCACCCAGAAGATCATCGCCAAGGAGTTCGCGCTCTCCGGCTCCGAACAGAACCCCGACCTCACCGACAAGAACGTCTGGCAGCTGCTGTCCCGGATCTGGCAGACCCCGGAGCCGATCGAGAAGTTCAAGAACAAGGGCGAGGACTTCGTCGTCGCCTCGACGCTCACCGACCTCGTCGCCGGCATGAACAAACTGACCGGCACCTCGCTCATCGACCTCGCCGACCTCAAGCGTCAGATCGAGGCCCGGGACCGGGAGATCGACAACGCGTACACCAAGGACGTCCAGGTCATGGGCATCCGCAACGCCCTGAACTACACCGGGGACTCACTCAGCCGCACGGCCGCCATCCACCGGATCCTCGACTCGAGCGCGGGCCCGCTGATCGCCGTACGTCTCAACGTCCTCACCCGCAAGACCCTCGGCGGTCTTCAGACCGACCTCTCCGGCCGGGTCCTGAACGCCGCCGGGAACCCCGTGCCCGGTCTGTACGCGGCCGGAGAGGTCGCCGGCTTCGGCGGCGGCGGGATCCACGGCTACCGCTCCCTCGAGGGCACGTTCCTCGGCGGCTGTCTGTTCTCCGGGCGCCAGGCGGCACGTGCCGCGGCCGCGGCGACCGCGACCTGACCGGGCGTCGAACGCAGTCGAACGCCGTCAAATGTAGTCGGGCACGGTCCGATCGAGCGAGACATGCGCCGAGTGGCCCGACTCACATGGCCAACCAGGTCAGGCACCGACACGATGGTCCTCGTCACCGCCAGGCTGAAGGGGTCCCGGATGTTCCGCAAGGTGCTGGTCGCCAACCGTGGTGAGATCGCGATCCGTGCGTTCCGCGCCGGCTATGAGCTGGGCGCGCGTACGGTCGCGGTCTTCCCGCACGAGGACCGCAACTCACTCCACCGGCAGAAGGCCGACGAGGCCTACGAGATCGGCGAACAAGGGCACCCGGTGCGCGCCTATCTCTCCGTCGAGGAGATCGTCGGCGCCGCGCGCCGGGCGGGCGCCGACGCCGTCTACCCGGGCTACGGGTTCCTCTCCGAGAACCCCGAACTCGCGCGTGCCTGCGAGGAGGCGGGCATCACGTTCGTCGGCCCCGACGCGCGCACCCTCGAACTGACCGGGAACAAGGCGAGCGCCGTCGCGGCGGCCCGCGCCGCGGGCGTGCCCGTGCTCGGCTCCTCCGCGCCCTCCAACGACATCGACGAACTGGTCCGGGCCGCCGAGGAGATCGGCTTCCCCCTGTTCGTCAAGGCCGTCGCCGGAGGCGGCGGACGGGGTATGCGCCGCGTCGAGGATCCGGCCGTGCTGCGCGAGTCCATCGAGGCGGCCTCCCGCGAGGCCGCGTCCGCCTTCGGCGATCCGACCGTCTTCCTGGAGAAGGCCGTCGTCGACCCGCGCCACATCGAGGTGCAGATCCTCGCCGACGGCGAGGGCAACGTCATCCACCTCTTCGAGCGCGACTGCTCGGTCCAGCGCCGGCACCAGAAGGTGATCGAGCTGGCCCCCGCACCCAACCTCGCCCCGGAGCTGCGCGACCGCATCTGCGCCGACGCGGTGCGCTTCGCCCGGCAGATCGGCTACCGCAACGCCGGTACCGTCGAGTTCCTCCTCGACCCCGCGGGCAGCCACGTCTTCATCGAGATGAACCCGCGCATCCAGGTCGAGCACACGGTGACCGAGGAGGTCACCGACGTCGACCTCGTCCAGGCCCAGCTGCGCATCGCCGCCGGCGAGACCCTGGCCGACCTCGGCCTGTCCCAGGAGACCGTGACCCTGCACGGCGCCGCCCTCCAGTGCCGGATCACCACCGAGGACCCCGCCAACGGCTTCCGCCCCGACACCGGCCGCATCAGCGCCTACCGCTCGCCCGGCGGATCCGGCATCCGCCTCGACGGCGGTACCACCCACGCGGGTACGGAGATCAGCGCGCACTTCGACTCGATGCTGGTCAAACTGACCTGCCGGGGACGGGACTTCGAGACCGCGATCAAGCGGGCCCGGCGTGCCGTCGCCGAGTTCCGGATCCGGGGTGTGTCCACCAACATCCCGTTCCTCCAGGCCGTCCTGGACGACCCGGACTTCCAGGGCGGACGCGTCACGACGTCGTTCATCGAAGAGCGCCCGCACCTGCTCACCGCACGCTCCTCGGCCGACCGCGGTACCAAGCTGCTGACCTACCTCGCCGACGTCACGGTGAACAAGCCGCACGGTGAGCGGCCCGAGCTGATCGACCCGGTCACCAAGCTGCCGCCGGCACCCGACACCGAGCCGCCCGCGGGCTCCCGCCAGCGCCTGGTCCGGCTCGGCCCCGAGGGCTTCGCCCGCCAACTGCGCGAGTCGCCGACCATCGGCGTCACCGACACCACCTTCCGCGACGCCCACCAGTCCCTGCTGGCCACCCGCGTCCGCACCAAGGACCTCCTCGCCTCGGCCCCGCTGGTCGCCCGGACCCTGCCCCAGCTGCTGTCGCTGGAGTGCTGGGGCGGCGCCACCTACGACGTCGCCCTGCGCTTCCTCGCCGAGGACCCGTGGGAGCGGCTGGCGGCCCTGCGCGAGGCCGTCCCCAACATCTGCCTCCAGATGCTGCTGCGCGGCCGCAACACCGTCGGCTACACGCCCTACCCGACCGAGGTGACCGACGCCTTCGTGCAGGAGGCCGCCGCCACCGGCATCGACATCTTCCGCATCTTCGACGCGCTCAACGACGTCGGCCAGATGCGGCCCGCCATCGACGCCGTACGGGAGACGGGAACGGCCGTCGCCGAGGTCGCCCTCTGCTACACCTCCGACCTGTCCGACCCGAACGAGCGGCTCTACACCCTCGACTACTACCTCCGCCTGGCCGAGCAGATCGTCGAGGCGGGCGCCCACGTGCTGGCCGTCAAGGACATGGCGGGCCTGCTGCGCGCCCCGGCCGCCGCGAAGCTCGTCTCGGCGCTGCGCCGTGAGTTCGACCTGCCGGTGCACCTGCACACCCACGACACCGCAGGCGGTCAGCTCGCCACGTACCTGGCCGCGATCCAGGCCGGCGCGGACGCCGTCGACGGCGCCGTGGCCTCCATGGCGGGCACGACCTCGCAGCCCTCGCTGTCCGCGATCGTCGCCGCGACCGACCACTCCGAGCGGCCCACCGGCCTCGATCTCCAGGCCGTCGGCGACCTGGAGCCGTACTGGGAGGGCGTCCGCAAGATCTACGCCCCCTTCGAGGCCGGCCTGGCCTCCCCGACCGGACGCGTCTACCACCACGAGATCCCCGGCGGGCAGCTCTCCAACCTGCGCACCCAGGCTGTCGCGCTCGGCCTCGGCGACCGCTTCGAGGACATCGAGGCGATGTACGCCGCAGCCGACCGCATCCTCGGCCACCTGGTGAAGGTCACCCCGTCCTCCAAGGTGGTCGGCGACCTCGCCCTGCACCTGGTCGGTGCCGGAGTGTCCCCGGAGGACTTCGAGGAGTCGCCCGACCGCTACGACATCCCCGACTCCGTCATCGGCTTCCTGCGCGGCGAACTCGGCACCCCGCCCGGCGGCTGGCCCGAGCCGTTCCGCAGCAAGGCGCTGCGGGGCCGCGCCGAGGCCAAGCCCGTCCAGGAACTGACCACCGAGGACCGCGAGGGCCTGGAGAAGAGCCGCCGCACCACCCTCAACCGGCTGCTCTTCCCCGGCCCGACCCGCGACTTCGAGAGCCACCGCCAGGCCTACGGCGACACCAGCGTGCTCGACAGCAAGGACTTCTTCTACGGCCTGCGCCCGAGCAAGGAGTACGCCGTCGACCTCGAGCCGGGCGTCCGGCTGCTGATCGAGCTCCAGGCCGTCGGTGAGGCCGACGAGCGCGGCCTGCGCACGGTCATGTCCTCCCTGAACGGCCAACTGCGGCCCATCCAGGTGCGGGACAAGGCGGCGGCCTCCGACGTACCGGTGACCGAGAAGGCCGACCGCGCCAACCCCGGGCATGTCGCCGCGCCGTTCGCGGGCGTGGTCACCCTCGCGGTCGCCGAGGGCGACGAGGTGGAGGCCGGCGCGACCGTCGCCACCATCGAGGCGATGAAGATGGAGGCCACGATCACGGCCCCGAATGCCGGCACGGTGTCGCGGCTGGCCATCAACCGGATCCAGCAGGTGGAAGGCGGCGACCTGCTGGTCGAGGTGGGATGAGGTCACGGGCCGCGGACGGTCACTCGCCCGCGGCCACGTACCGGTCGTCCGGGTCGTCCGCGTCCTCCCGGCCCGACCACCGGCGGTCCCCCGGGGGTCGCTGCCCGCAGGGGCAGCAGGTCTGCCCCTGCGTCCCGTGACGCGCGCCGGGTCACCCGCTAACGTCCGTCCGTGAACAACTGCACTGTGCCGCAGCGGCCGTTGACCCGGCGTCCGGAGTCCGCCGCGTGAGCGACGAGCCCGCCGTCGAGACCCCTGCGTACGAGACCGTCGCAGCCCCGGAGGCCCCCGCCCGGGACACCTGCGCCCCGGTGACGCCGGTCCCCGAAGCGCCCGCCCCACGCCCCCGTCGGCGCGGCCCGGGCCCCTTCACCCTCCTGGTCCTGCCGGGCCTGGTCACCCTCACCACGGTCGCCGGGTTCCTGGCCCTGACCGGTGGGCTCCCCGACGACTGGAGCCCCGGGGACAGCACCGCGCAGGATGCCGCCCCCGGCGGTGTCGACGCGAGCTACGGCCCCTGGCTGCGCAAGTCCGCCGACGCCTGCACGGTCGTCACCCCGTCCGCCCTCGCCGCGCAGATCGACCAGCTCACCGGCTGGAGCAACGCCGGCGCCACCGCCTCCGGCCCGCAGGGCATCGCCGCCTTCACCGCCGCCGACTGGAAGACCTGGGGCAAGGACGACGACGGCAACGGCCGCTCCTCACCGAGCGATCCGGCCGACGCCATCATGGCGCTCGGCCGCCAGGACTGCTCCCTGGCCCGGCAGGTCACCGACCTCAGAACCGACGGCACCGTCAACGGAGACCTCGTCGACCTCACCCTCGCCGCCTACGCGGTCGGCACGGACGCCGTCACGAAGGCGGGCGGCGTCCCCGCCTCGGCGCAGACCTACCTCGGCGAGGTCAAGGCCCTGTTCGCGAAGTACGAGGCCTTCGACCGGGAGGACGCGAGCGCCGGTGGCGTCCTGGCCGACGCGATCCTGGCACCGCCCGTCACCACCCTCACCATCACCTCGCCCTACGGCTCCCGTCAGCACCCCCTCACCGGCGTCACCAAGCTCCACACCGGCGTGGACTTCGGCGCACCCCAGGGCGCCCAGGTCTCCGCCGCCCGCGCGGGCACGGTCGTCTTCGCGGCCATGACCACGGCCTACGGCAACCGGATCGTCGTCGACCACGGCGCGATCGAGGGCAAACGGCTCCAGACCACGTACAGCCACCTGTCCGCCATCGACGTCACCGTGGGGCAGGCCGTGCAGACCGGGACACCGTTGGGGCGGGTCGGCTCCACCGGCCTGTCCACCGGCCCCCATCTGCACTTCGAGGTGATCTACGACGGCTATTACAGCGACCCCCGGCCCTGGCTGGCGCTGAACGGCTGACGTCACCTCACGAGGGCGGGCGCGACGCCCGGTTCAGAGCGCGAGGCGGCTGCCGACCGACCGGGCGACCTCGGTGTGGGAGAGGTACTCCACGATGCTGTGGGCCCGGTCGCGGGCGTTGATGACGGCGAGGTCGGTCAGGCCGCGACGAACACCAGCGCGAAGTCGAGCCGTTCGTCCGCCGCGAAGAAGGCGTCGGGGTCGAGCCCCGGCCGGGTCGGCGTCTGAGGTGTGTTGTCGACGGTGACCTGGGCGTCGAACTCCACGAAGCACTGCCGGGAGGCGTCCGCGTCGGTGAGGACGTGATGGTTGGTCGTCAGCAGGCTCGGCGAGACGAGGAAGCCGGTGCCGAGCGGCAGTTCAACGGTCCCGCCCCGAAGAGGCCAGCCGTGTGCGGACCGGGCGCGCACGGTCACCGCAGGACGGCCTCCCAGGTGTCCACGGCGTAGTGCAGGACCATGCCGTGGCGCGCGTACAGCCCGGGCGCGCCGGTCGCGTTGGAGGTGTCCACACCGAGCCCGACGGTGTCCCGGCCCCGGGCGGCGAAGGCCGCGAAGGCGTGCCGCAGCAGCAGCCCGGCCAGCCCGCCTCCGCGGGCCTCGCGCAGCACGCCGATGCTGCGGATCCAGCCCATCGCCTCGCGGTCGTCGCGGGCCAGCAGAAACCCGGCGTCCCCGGACTCGTCCGTGCCGGCGATCCACACGAGCGACCAGTCGAGCCCCGCCGCGTCCACGTCGTGCAGCCACTGCTCGTAGCCGCGCGGCTGGAAGTCGAAGTGCTCCGCGAAGGCGGACTGGTAGAGCGCGTGGACACGGACCCGGTCCGCCTCGGTGGCGCAGGACCGCAGCCGGACCCCGGCGGGGAGCGCCGGCGGCCGGTCCCCGGCCCGGTCCAGGGGGCGGCGCAGCACGTGATACCGCCGTACGACCGACCAGCCGCGGGCGCGGAGCAGCCCGGTGTCGAGTGTGGGTGCCGCGTTGAGATGCAGATGCACCACGGCCCGCCCGGCGCCGTTCTCCCGCGCCTTCTCCAGCGCCCGGCTCTCCATCGCCGCCAGGACGAGCCGGCCCGCCTCCTGCCGGTCGGGCAGGACGTAGTGGTCGACGTCGACGCGTTCGCCGCCCGACTCGTCCCACAGCAGCCCGTAGCCGACCAGCCGGTCCCCGTCGAAGGCGAGCCAGGAGTCCCGCTCCGGATCCGTCCCGGGATGCTTCAGATCGGCCTCGACGGTGTGCAGGTCCGTCTCGGGCCGGCCGATCTCGATGAGGTCGATCTCGTTGAGGAGACCGGTGACGGCAGGCGCGTCGGCGAGGGCGGCGGGACGCAGGACGTAGGGCATGGCGACAGGGTCCGGGGGAGGGGAGCCGGCCGCAACGCAATTTCACGTTGTGCAAGGTGCAGCCATGAGCCCTGTATGCGCCCCCGTGCGCCTGGGCAGAATCCGTTCTGCCATTGATCATGCGGGCGGGTGGACACGGGGACACACGATGACACCGTGCACTCGCCACGAACCTCCAGGGAAGGCAGGTCGGTTGTCGTGCAGTTGCGTCTTCCCTCCTCCATATCCGAAGCCCAGCGGTGTCTGGCCGAGGGAGCGGTACCGGTAGGAGGTGCCACGCTCGTGTGGGCCGGCTGGCAGCGGGACGGCTTCCCCGAGCAGGCCGTGTCGCTGCGCAACGTGCCGGAGGCCGGCACGGTCGGCCCCGAGGAACTCGGCGGGGCCGTGCTGCTGAACCGCGTCGACGCGACCGTGCCCGAGGCGCTGCACCGGGCGGCCTCCGGCGTGGGCACCGGGGCGGTGCGCCGGGCCGCCACGGTCGGCGGCAACATCGTCGGCAGCACCCTGCGCTGTCTGCTCCCGGCAGCCCTGGTCCTCGACGCCCGGGCCACCGTCCTGGAATCCGACAGCGTCTACGACACCGATCTGACCGAGCTGCTGGCCAAGCGTCACGTACTGCTCGCCCTGCGCTGGCGCGCACCCCTGGTCAGCGGCTACCGCAAACTGGAGGGCGAGGCGGGCGGCCCGCCGCCCCTCGTCGTCGCCGCCGCGGTGCACGCCGACGGCGACAGCCCCCGTGATCTGCGGGTGGCCGTACGCGACGGCTACGAGGTGTTCAGCGAGTGCACGCCGTACGACCCGGACCCCGAACAGGTCCGGCACGCCCTGGCGGGCACCGACCTGGGCGCCCTTCCCGCCGTCGCCCGGGACGCGGTCCACGCCCAGATCACCGACGTACTGGCCCGCGTCGCCGAAGGCTGAGGCCCCGCCGCGCAGCCTCCGGGCCACGACAGGCTCTCCGGCTCACGTCTCCCGTTCGGGCGCGTACGTCTGCGCCGTCAGCTGGAAGGTCCAGGCGACGCCCTCCCGCGCCGTGCGGGTCGCCGGCGGTACCCGCAGCCAGTAGGTGCGTCGCGTCCCGTCCGGCTCCGGTGTGGAGTTGAGGACCTCCACCATGACGACGGGCTCGTCGTCCGGGAGGTCGATCCGCCACAGGGTGCCCGTCTCGTCGCGGTGGACGTGACGCGCTCCGGAGTCCGCCAGATAGCGGTCGTAGCCGTAGTACTCCAGCATGACCCGGCGCAGTTCGGCGTTCTCCTCGGACCGGATCCGGTCCGGGGTGAGCGCCGGCAGTTCGGCGAGGAACCGGGCCGGGACCGGCATGCCGCGCCAGGCGTACAGGGCGAAGCCGTCGGGGTACGCCAGTGCCGGGCCGTCCCCGTGGTCGAGCCGGCCCGCCTCGTCGCGGTGCAGGGCGACGGGACGCTCGCACACCACCGCCACCCGCGCGAACGGCCACCACCAGCCGGCGTGGCGACTCACCGCGGCCAGCCCCTCGAGCGGACCCCGGTCCGTCGGGAACGCGGCGAGCCACGGCGCGTCGTGCTGACCGAGCACGGCGTCCAGCAGCACCAGCCGGACCTCCGCGGCCTCCTTCCCCGTGTCCCCGCCGGCCAGTTCCTCCAGCACCCCGGCGCGGATCCGGTCGACGAGCGCCTGCGTCGTGTCCCACAGGAGCCCGCCGGTCGCGGCCCAGTGCGCCGCCCAGCCCGCCGCGCCCAACCGCGTGTGCAGCCGCTGCCGTTCACCCGCCCAGGGAGCACTGCGGACCGCCTCACGCACACTGGGGCCCTTGTCCGCCGACTCCCGGACCAGCGTGACCGCCGCCCGCGGTGAAGCGGCCCACACCACGCGCTCCGGCTCCGGCAGCCCGGCCTGCCGGTAGGCCCGGCGCACGCCGGCCTCGGCGGCCGCGCGGTCGGCGGGCACGGCCGCAGCGGCACACGCCCGCCAGCGACGGACGTCGTCGAAGGACGTACCCTCCACCACCGGCTCCGCTCCCGCCCCGGGCACCGCCCCGGCCGTCTCCGTCGTCGTCATCCGCCCCTCCGTCACCTCGGTCACCGCTCTTCAGTCCGTCCTCAGTCCGCGACGATCCGCACGGATCCGGGCACGTACTCCCGCTGCCGGATCACCCGGAACCAGCCCCTCGGCAACGCGATCGCCGCATGCTCCTCATGGACCACCCGGCCGCCCTGCGGAAGGTGCAGCAGCAGCGGACCGAGCGGCCCGGGCTCGCGCACCAGATCGCCCGGGCCCACCACCGCGTGGGCGTGCCCGGTGACCTCGCCCAGCGCCAGCACGAGCCGGCCCCGGCCGTCCCGCCGCTCCTTCGGTGCGACCGCCACGTGCGGCGGCAACGCCTCCTGCGCGACGGGCACGATCAGCACGTCTCCCTGCCGGTACATGGCTCTCCCCTCTCCGCCGGACGCTGCGCGCACCGGCCTCATGACGAAGACGGTACGGACCAGCACTGACAACGCCCCCGGACCGAGGCCCGAGCCGATGTTCTGAACCGAGGCCCCGGCGCGGGGTGTTGTCAGTGCCTGTTGGTAGAACTGCGGACACATCACGGACCGCGCATCTTTTTCTCCCGGGAGCAGCCGCATGACCGTCACCGACCACCTGCACGCGCTGTACCGGCTGCCCGCCCACACCTTCCCGGGCCCCGGCGGCAGGACGGACGACCTGCCCGACCCGGAGGCCTTCGCCTGGCGCGTCACCAGCGACGTCTACGACGCCGACGAGGACTGGACCAAGGCGTTCGCGCGCTTCTGTTCCGCCGTCGACACCACCCGCGTGAGAGCCCTGATCGTCGGCGCCTGGCAGGAGGCCTACGACACGGACCCCTCCGACGTCATCGAGGCACTGGTGGCCGCCCGGGACCGGTTCCCCGCGCTGCGGGCGGTGTTCCTCGGCGACATGGTGGGGGAGGAGTGCGAGATCTCCTGGATCAACCAGACCGATGTCACCCCGGTCCTGGCCGCGTACCCCGCGCTGGAGGAGTTCGGCGTGCGCGGCGGGTCCGGGCTGCGTTTCCCCGCCGTGAGCCACCGCGCGCTGCGCAGGCTCGTGATCGAGACGGGCGGGCTGCCCGCGGAGGTCGTGCGCGGGGTCGGCGGCAGCGACCTGCCCGCGCTGGTCCACCTCGACCTGTGGCTCGGCACCCCCGAGTACGGCGGCGACAGCGAGGTCGCCGACCTGGAGCCGATCCTGTCCGGCGCCCGGCTGCCGAGCCTGCGTCACCTCGCCCTGCGCAACAGCGAGATCCAGGACGCCGTGGCCGCGGCCGTCGCGTCCGCGCCCGTGGTGGCCCGTCTGGAGGTGCTGGACCTCTCCATGGGCGTGCTGACCGACGAGGGCGCGGCCGCCCTGCTCGGCGGCCAGCCGCTCACCCACCTCAAGAAGCTCGACCTGCACCACCACTACCTGAGCGGGCCCCTCCAGGAGCGCGTGCGGAGGACCGTGGAGACCGCGGGCGTCGAGGTGGACCTCGACCGCGACGACGCCGAGGAGGACGCGGACGACGACGGCACGACGTGGCGCTACGTCGCCGTCGGGGAGTGAGCACACCACCCGTGGGCCACCGTCCCTCCTCCCTCGACCGGTTCCGCACGGCGCGCTCGCCCGAGCCGCGCCTGGCGGTGGTCGGCAACCCGGAGAACCGTCGGGTCGCCCTCTTCGAGGACGCGGTACGCGCGGCCGGCCTGCCGACCCCGCGTGTCGTGCCGTGGGCGGACGTACTGAGCGACGGCGGCGCCGACTTCGCCGCCGAGGAGATCGTCCGCCTGGACTCACCCGGTGAGAACTCCGAGGTCGACCGGCTGCTGCGCGGTGCCACCGATCCGACGCGGGTCGAGGGCTCGGGCCGCTGGTACGCCCGCTTCACCACCGCGGTACGCAGCCTGCGCGGCGGCGTCCGCCTCGACGACCCGGACGAGCTGGCGGTGCTGTTCGACAAGCGGCTCTGCCACGCCGTCCTGGACGCGGCGGGAGTCCCGGTGCCCGCCTCACCCACCTCGGGCCCGCAGGGCGCGCCGGTGCGCGGCTGGGACGACGTGCGCGCGGCGATGCGCGAGCACCGGATGGCCCGGCTCTTCGTGAAACCCGCGCACGGATCGTCCGCCTCGGGCGTCCTCGCCGTCGAGTCGGGCGGCGGCGGCCGGATCAGGGCCACCACCTCCGTGGAACTCGCCGCCGACGGCGGCCTGTACAACTCCCTCAGGGTGCGCCGCTACGAACGCGAGCAGGACATCGCGGCCATCGTCGACGCGCTCGCCCCGGACGGACTGCACCTCGAGCGCTGGCTGCCGAAGGCATCCCAGGACGGCCGGGCCGCCGACCTCAGGGTCGTCGTCGTGGCCGGTCGCGCCACCCACGCGGTGGTGCGCACCAGCCGCTCGCCGATGACCAACCTCCATCTCGGCGGCCGGCGAGGCGACCTGGACGCCGTCCGGGAGAACGTCGAGGCGGCGGGTGCCCGCTGGACCGACCTGCTGGGCGTGTGCGAGCAGGCCGCGGCCTGCTTCCCGCGCACCCTGTGCGTCGGTGTCGACCTGCTGCCGGCCGTGGGCTGGCGCAGGGCCGCGGTCGGCGAGGTCAACGCCTTCGGCGACCTGCTGCCCCGGCTCACCGGCCTGCCCGGCAGCGGTGCGGAGGGCCTCGACACCCATGCCGCCCAGGTGGCCGCCGTCCTGGGTGATCTCGCCCGGTACAGAACAGGAACACCGCATGCCTGAGCCCGACATCGACGAAGTGCCCGACATGAACGAGGTGGTGGGCAGCCACGACCTGCTGCTCGTCACCCTCGACACCCTCCGCCACGACGTCGCCGCCGAGCTGGCCGCCGCGGGCCGCATTCCCCACCTGGCCCGCCACCTCCCCGGTGGCCGCTGGGAGAAGCGGCACGCGCCGGGCAGCTTCACCTACGCCTCCCACCAGGCGATCTTCGCGGGCTTCCTGCCGACCCCGGCCGCCCCCGGACCGCATCCGCGCCTGTTCGCGGCGAGCTTCGCGGGCAGCGAGACCACCGCGGGCGGAACCTACGTCTACGACACCCCCGACCTCGTCTCGGGCCTCGCCGGGGACGGCTACCACACCGTGTGCATCGGGGGAGTGGGCTTCTTCAACCAGCAGGGCCCGCTGGGCTCGGTGCTGCCCGGCCTGTTCCACGAGGCACACTGGGCACCGGAGTTCGGCGTCACCTCACCCGAGTCCTTCGAGAACCAGGTCGCCCGCGCCGAAGCCGTCGTACGCGGACTGCCGCACGAGCAGCGGCTGTTCCTCTTCGTCAACGTGTCCGCCCTGCACCAGCCGAACTGGTTCCATCTGCCCGGCGCGACCCGCGAGAGCGGCGACAGCCGGGAGACGCACGCCGCCGCGCTGGAGTACGTGGACCGGCACATCGGGCGGCTGTTCGCCGCCGTGAGCAGCAGGCGCCGCTGCTTCGCGATCGTCTGCTCCGACCACGGCACCGCCTACGGCGACGACGGCTACACCGGGCACCGCCTCGGCCACGAGTCCGTGTGGACCGTGCCGTACGCCCACTTCTTCCTCGACCCCGCACCCCGTCCGACGGAGGCCGGCCGATGACCACCGCCGAGCCGGCCACCCGCACCGGCCCGTACCAGCACTACGTCTACGCCTACCCGCACAAGACGGCCTACCGGGAGCTCCCCGACCGCCCGTCCCTCAAAGCTCTCTGGGCGGCCGAGCCCAAGGACACGCTCTCCCTCTACCTGCACATACCGTTCTGCGAGGTCCGCTGCGGCTTCTGCAACCTCTTCACCCGCATCGGCGCCCCCGACGGACTGACCGGCGCCTACCTCGACGCCCTGGAACGGCAGGCGAGGGCCGTACGGGAGGCGCTGGGGGAGACGGACGACGTCCGCTTCGCCACGGCGGCCTTCGGCGGCGGCACCCCCACCTTCCTCACCGCCGCTGAGCTGGACCGGCTCTGCGACATCGCCGAGCACCGCATGGGCGCCGACCTCCGCGCGGTCCCGCTGTCGGTCGAGGCCTCGCCCGCCACGGCCACCGCCGACCGCCTCGCCGTCCTGGCCGGCCGGGGCACCACCCGACTGAGCCTGGGCGTGCAGAGCTTCGTCGACTCCGAGGCCAGGGCCGCCGTACGCCCGCAGCGCCGCGCCGAGGTCGAGGCGGCGCTCGCCCGCGTCCGCGACACCGACATCCCGGTCCTCAACATCGACCTGATCTACGGCATCGACGGCCAGACCGAGCAGACCTGGCGGCACTCCCTGGACGCGGCCCTGGCCTGGCGGCCCGAGGAGCTCTACCTCTACCCGCTCTACGTCCGTCCCCTGACCGGCCTCGACCGCCGCGGTCCCGGCGGGGCCGCGGGCCCCGACCCGGCCTGGGACGAGCAGCGGCTGCGGCTGTACCGCGCAGGCCGCGACCACCTCCTCGCGCACGGCTACACCCAGCACTCCATGCGCATGTTCCGCCGTACCGACGCCCCGCCGCAGGGCGCGGACGACTACGCCTGCCAGACCGACGGGATGATCGGCCTCGGCTGCGGAGCCCGCTCCTACACGGCCGGTCTGCACTACTCCTTCGACTACGCCGTCGGCATGCACCAGATCCGGGGCATCATCGACGACTACGTCGCCGCCGACGTCTCCGACTTCGCCCACGCCGAGGTCGGTCACCCCATGAACCCCCGGGAGGCGCGCCGCCGGCACCTGCTCCAGTCGCTCCTCCAGGCCGAGGGCCTGCGCCTCGACGACTACCGGGCCCGCTTCGGCGTCGCGCCCGCCGACGACTTCGGTCCCGAACTCGAACGCTTCGCCGACCGCGGCTGGCTGACCGACACGGACCCGACGACCCTCAGGCTCACCCCCGAAGGCCTCGCGCACTCCGACGCCATCGGTCCCGAGCTGTTCTCCCCGGCCGTGCGGGCCGCCATGACCGCGTACGAGCGGAAGTGACCCGGCCGCCATGGACCTGACCCTGCTCTACCGCGGCCCGCTCGCCTCCTGCGACTACGACTGCCCCTACTGCCCGTTCGCCAAGCGGCGCGACAGCACGGAGCAACTGCGCGCCGACCGGGCCGCCCTCGAACGGTTCGCGCAGTGGGCCGCGGCCCGCACCGACGACCGGCTCTCGCTCCTGTTCACCCCGTGGGGCGAGGGACTGGTCCGCTCCTGGTACCGGCGCACCCTCGCCGACCTCTCCCACCTCCCGCACATCCGCCGGGTCGCCGTCCAGACCAACCTCAGCTGCCGCACCGACTGGCTCGCCGAGGCCGACCCCGACACGCTGGCCCTGTGGTGCACCTACCACCCGGGCCAGACGCCCTACGACCGCTTCCTCGGCAAGTGCCGCGAACTGGCGGAGCGGGGCATCCGCTTCAGCGTCGGCGTGGTCGGTCTGCCCGAGCACCTCGACGCGGCCCGCCGGCTGCGCGCCGACCTGCCCGCGCACGTCTATCTGTGGATCAACGCCGCCGAGGGCCACACCTACGAGGACGCCGAGGCCGACATGTGGACCGCCCTCGACCCGCTCTTCCCGTACAGCCGCCATCCGCACACCAGCGCCGGCCTGCCCTGCCGCACCGGCGACTCGGTGATCTCGGTCGACGGCGAGGGGACCGTCCGGCGCTGCCACTTCGTCCGCGCCGAACTCGGCAACCTCTACGACGGCTCGTATCGTGCCGCCCTGCGCCCCCGCCCCTGTCCGCTCGCCGTCTGCGACTGCCACATCGGCTACGTCCACCTGGAGACGCTGCCGCTGTACGACGTCTTCGCGGGCGGGGTCCTGGAACGGATCCCGGCACCCGCTCCCGCACAGCACTCCGCCCGCATCACGACGATCGCGACGCGGGCGGAGGCACGGGTGAAGACACGGGCGGGGACGACGGACCCGCAGGGCGTGGTCTGACAGGGGCTAGGGGGTCACGTCCGTGACCCTCCAGCGCTGGTTGGAACCGGAGTTGGCCTGCCAGGTCGTGACGGCCGCGCCCTCGTTGGTCGCCTGGCCGCCGACCTCGAGGAGGCGTCCGGTGGCCACGTTGACCAGGGTCCATGTCCCGTCGCCGGTGGTCGACATGATCCACTCGGTGGCCGGGTCACGCTCGCCGGTGTCGGGTTCGACCACCGGCACGTTGTCGCGGACGGCGAGGCGCTCGCCCTCGGCCGGGTTGGCGAAGACGTAGTGCTGGCGGGCGCCCGTCCTGCCGTACCGGGCGTCCAGCTGCCACTGCTGCGCGGTGCTGCCGTCGGCCGAGCCGATGACCAGGTTCGTGCCGTTGGCCCCGACGGTCACCGCCTTGCCGCTCTGCACGCCGGTCAGCGTGTAGGAGTGGCCCTTGCTGAACAGACCCGCGTTCTTCGCGACGCCGGAGACACCCTTGACGGCGAAGGACGTCACGGACTGGGCCGGCACGGTGTACGTCGCCTTGCCGTCGACGACCTTGACCGGGGCCTGCTGCTTGAGCTTGCCGTCGGCGCTGGTCACCGTGGGCGTGACGGTCGCGCTGTTCTTGACGGTGCGGAACTTGGACAGGTCGATGGTGACCGTGCGGGCCTCGGTGGTGCTGTTGACGTGGACGACCGAGGCGCCCTTGCCGTCCTTGGTCACGGCGGCGGCGCTGGAGGTGTCGTCCACCTTGATCAGCTTGTCGCCGGGCTTGATGAAGTGCGTGAAGTTCCTGGCCGTGTCGAACTTGGTGTTGGTGTAGATCGGGCAGGACTGGAGGGTGTCCGTGCTGGTGCAGCTGAACGGAAGCTGGATGGAGCCCCAGTTGCCGCCCTTCGCGGACTCGCCGCCCGGCTTCATGTTGTCGTAGTCCTCGACCGGCTGCCAGAACACCCAGGCGGTGGGCTCCAGTTCACGCAGGTCGTTCACCATCTGCTGGGCGAGCCCGAGGCCCGGACGCA
Organism: Streptomyces sp. NBC_00080; assembly: GCF_045041255.1. Classification (NCBI taxonomy): domain Bacteria; kingdom Bacillati; phylum Actinomycetota; class Actinomycetes; order Kitasatosporales; family Streptomycetaceae; genus Streptomyces; species Streptomyces sp. NBC_00080. The sequence continues at coordinate 908,531 of NZ_CP108235.1, read as the reverse complement.
TGTCCGTGAAGCTCTGTCCGTCGCCCCAGTCGCCCTCGACCTCGCTCATCCACAGCGGCTTGTCGGCGGCCTTGGCGAGATCACGCACGGTGGTGCGCTGCCCGGTGCCGTAGGTGTGGACGTTCATCTGGTCGACGAGGTCCTTGGAGGCCTGCGAGTAGGCGTTCCAGTTCGTCGCGAAGATGGACGGGTTGGTCTCGTCCATCGCCGATATCTGCGCCTTCGTCTTCGCCTTCTTCAGCGCGGGCGCCAGCGCGGCGAGCACCTTCTGCTGGAGCTCGGGGCCGATGTGGGCGCCCTCCTGGCGGCCGCCCACGGGCTGGCCGTTCGCGTCAAGACGGGTGCCCCAGTAGCCGGTGTTGGGCTCGTTGAACGGGTCGACGGTGTCGACCTTGATGCCCTCGGCCTTCTCCAGCCGCTTGGTCGCGCCCGCCACGTAGGCGGCGAAGTCGTCGACGGAGTCGGCCTTGAGCTGGTCGGTGTTGGCGTTGAAGCCGCCGGACACGTACCCGCTCTCGGTCATGAACCACGGAGGGGAGTTGCTGAACGTCTCCCAGTGGGTGATGTCCTTCTTGATGCGGTCCACCCACCAGCGCTGGGTGGCGTCGGCGTCCTTGTTCCAGTCCGCCGGGTCGTCCGCGCTCCACCAGTCGGTGTCCTCGCGGGTGGTGCCCTCGGGTGCCTTCCACCAGCCCTCGACGGCACCGCCGGCCCGCAGATAGTCCGTGACGTCCGGGGCGTTGCCGCCGCCGATGTTGTACCGGGCGATGTTCAGCGCGAGGCCGTCGTCGCCGAAGAGCAACTTGGCCAGCTTCTCGCGGATCGCCGGGGGATAGTCCCCGGTGGCGTTGGCGAACCAGACCAGGCTGGTGCCCCAGCCCTCGAACTTCTGCTGCTGGTACGACGGATCCGGCGTCACGGTGACGGCGGCCTCGGCGTGTGCCTGCACGGGGACGCTGAGGAGGGCGGCCCCGGTGGCCAGCGCGGTGAGTGCGGCGGCCCCGAGGTTCCGTCTGCTGCGGGTACGGCGTGCCATCTGTGCTCCCAACTGCGGTGCGGTCGCTGTGGTGGGCCCCTCCTGCCGCGTGGACAGGAGGGGATGGCCCTCGGCGCGGCCGCGTGCCGTGCCGAGGAGTCGTGGGGGTTTTGGGTGTGCGGGTGTGGGCGTCAGTCGCAGGGCCGGCGCAGTACGGCGACCTCCCGCGGTCCGAGGACGAGGGCGCCCTCCGTGCCGCCGGTGCCGACCAGGACCTCTCCGTCCATCCCGGTAACCGGCACCGTGTCGTCGGTCCGGTTGACCAGGAAGAGGAACCGTTCCTCGGCGCCGCGCCGGACGGTCAGCTCGACCGATCCCCTTACGTCCGCCGGGAGTTCACTGCCGACCCCGGCCGGCTCCAGCAGCCTGGGCAGCAGTGAGGTCAGCCCGTCGACACCGAGCCGGGTGGAGACGTACGAGGCCGAACCGTCGCCGGTCGGGCGCCGGGTGATCGCGGGGCGTCCGGCGTGCACACCGGTGCGGTAGCGCGCCAGCACCTCGGTGTCGCCGTCGGTGACGGTGATCCGGTCGGTCCACAGGCTGCCCGAGGTGGCGTCGTCCAGTTCCACGGACTCCCCGGTGAGCAGCGGGCCGAACTCCTCGATGCGGATGCCGAGCAGGTCGCGCAGGGCGCCCGGGTATCCGCCGAGCCAGACGTGGTCGTTCTCGTCGACGACCCCGGAGAAGTACGTGGTGACGAGGTGGCCGCCCCGCTCGGCGTAGCAGGTCAGTTCCTTGGCCAGTCCGGCCGGCACCATGTGCAGCACGGGCGCGATCAGCACCTGGTGCCGGGAGAGGTCGGCGCGGGTGGTGACGAGGTCGGCACGGACACCGAGGGCGAGCAGCGCCGAGTACCAGTCGAGCGCCTCCTGCCGGTAGTCCAGCAGGGCGGTGGGGTGGGAGTCCTGCTCACTGGCCCACCACGACTCCCAGTCGTAGAGGATGCCGACGGCCGCCGACTCCCGCTCCGAACCCGCCACCGGGGCAAGGGCCTTCAGCGTGGCGCCGAGGGCGGCCACCGCGCGGAACAGGTCGCTGTCCTCGCCGGCGTGCGGGACCATCGCCGAGTGGTACTTCTCGGCGCCGGCCGCCGACTGCCGCCACTGGAAGAAGCACACCGCGTCCGCGCCGTGCGCCACGTGCAGCAGCGAGTCACGGGCCAGGTCGCCGGGCCGCTTCGCCACGTTCACGGGCTGCCAGTTGACGGCGCTGGTGGAGTGCTCCATCAGGAACCAGGGCCGGCCGGCCGCGATGCCGCTGGTGAGGTTCGCCGAGAAGGACAGCTCGTCGCGGTCCTGCGGGCCGGGGTGGACGTAGTGGTCGTTGGAGACGAAGTCGATCTCGCTCGCCCAGTCCGGGTAGTTCATGCCCTTGGTGTTGCCCATCACCATGAAGTTCGTGGTGACCGGGACCTCCGGCGTGATCTCCCGCAGGATCTCCCGCTCCGCGACGAGGTGGTCCTTCAGGGCGTCCGAGGAGAACCGCTTGAAGTCCAGCTGCTGCGTCGGGTTGGGGTGCGAGGCGGCCAGCCGGGGCGGCAGGATCTGCTCCCAGTCGCTGTAGCGCTGCGACCAGAAGGCGGTGCCCCAGGCGTGGTTGAGGGCGTCGAGCGAGCCGTAGCGGGCATGCAGCCAGACCCGGAAGGCGCGGGCCGCGTCGTCCGAGTAGTCGTAGACGTTGTGGCAGCCCAGCTCGTTGGAGACGTGCCAGGCGACGAGCGCCGGGTGGTCCCGGTAGCGGTCGGCGATCTTCCCGACCAGGCGCAGGGCGTACTCACGGAAGACGGGAGAGGTGGGCCGCCAGTGCTGGCGGGCGCCCGGCCAGAGCGTCTCGCCGTTCGCCGTGACCGGCAGGATCTCCGGGTGGGCGGTGGTGAGCCAGGGCGGCGGGGAGGCGGTGGCGGTGGCCAGGTCGACGCCGATCCCGCCCGCGTGCAGCAGGTCCATGATCTCGTCGAGCCAGCCGAAGTCCCAGGTGTCCGGACCCGGCTGGATCCGGGCCCAGGAGAAGATCCCCACGGAGACGACGGTGACGCCGGCCTCCCGCATCAGCCGCACGTCCTCCTCCCACACGTCCCGCGGCCACTGCTCGGGGTTGTAGTCGGCGCCGTACGCCAGACGCGGAGCGGGGTCACCGTCCGCCCCGCGCAGCATGCGGGACTGGAGGGTGGAGATCATGGCGGTCCTTCCGAAGGTGGTGCACGGGGGCGGCGCGGCCCGGGTGCCGCGCCGCCCGGCGTTTTGTGCTTCTCGACTGCTTGTCGAGTGCGTGTCGAATGTCCGTCGGCTGCCCGCCGACGACTACTTCTCGACGGTGAAGCCCTGCTCCTCGCCGTACTTGATCGAGGCGTCCTGCCAGGCCTTCAGACCGTCCGCCAGCTTGGTGCCGGAGACGTACGCCTTGCCGACGGTGTCGTTGAAGATCGAGTTGGCATACGGCTGGAACGGGAGGTACGACCAGTCGCTCGCCACGTTCGCGGCGGAGTCGGCGAAGATCTTGTTGGCTTCCTGGCCGCCGAAGTAGTCGAACTTCTTGCTCTGGAACGAGGCCGACTCCAGCTCCGCCTTGGTGGCGGGGAAGGCACCCTCGCTGACCCGGGTGGCGACACCGTCACCGGCGTCGGCGTACTCGGCGAAGGCGTAGGCGAGTTCCTTGTTCTTGGCCAGCGCCGGGACGGCCAGCGAGCTGCCGCCGTTCTCCGCGCTCGCCTTGTCGCCCTTGGTCCAGGCCGGCATCGCCGCCGCGCGCCACTGGCCCTTGGCGTTCGGGACGCCGGTGGTGAAGTTGGCGGGCATCCAGGCGCCGGTGGCCAGGGTGGCGATGGTGCCGTCGCCCAGGCCCTTGTACCAGTCGTCGGTCCAGCCGTTGACCGGGGCGAGCAGCTTCTCGTCGATCAGCTTCTGCCAGACCGTCTCGAACTTCTTGGCGCCCGCGTCGTCGAAGTTGACGGCGACCTTGGTGCCGTCGACCTTGTAGGGGCGCGAACCGGCCTGCCACAGCAGGGAGGTGGTGAAGCCCGGGTCGCCGAGGTCGTTGGCGATGTAGGCCTTCGGGTCGGCCTTGTGGAGCTTGCGGGCCGCGTCCAGGTACTCGTCCCAGGTGGTCGGGACGGCGATCTTGTACTTGTCGAAGACCGTCTTGTTGTAGAACAGCGCCATCGGGCCCGAGTCCATCGGCAGGCCGTAGACCTTGTCGCCGTCGCTGACCGCGTTCCACGGGCCGGGCGTGTACTTCGAGGCGAGCTTGGCGGCGCCGTAGGGTGCCAGGTCGGTCAGGCCCTTGGTCAGGGAGTACTGGCCGAGCGCGAAGTACTCGACCTGGGCGACGTCCGGGACGCCCTTGCCGGCCGAGATCGCGTTGGACAGCGCGGTGTAGTGCTTGTCGCCGGAGCGCTCCCCGACCAGGTTGATCTTGACCTTCGGGTACTTCTTCTGGAAGTCGGCGGCCACGGTCTTCAGGGTGGGCTCCCAGGCCCAGACCGTGATGTCGCCGCCCTTGTCCAGGGCGGCCTGGATGTCGCCGGCGGAGACGGCCTTCGTGTCGGAGTCGTCGTCCGAACCGCCGCAGGCGGTGACGCCCAGGGCGAGGGTGGAGACGAGGGCGATGCCGCGCACGATGCGGCTCGTTGTTCTGCGCATGGGGCTGCTTCCACTTCTTCGTGGGTGGGACAGGTGAGGGTGGGGGTGGTGCCGGTGGTGCTCACATGTGGGGCTTGGGGGCGCAGCCCACGTCACTCCTTGACACTTCCGGCGGCGAGGCCGGACTGCCAGTACTTCTGGAGGAACAGGAAGGCGGCGATCAGGGGAAGGATCGTCAGCAGGGACCCGGTGATCACCAGGTTGAAGATCACGTCACCGCCGATGGTCTGGGCCTGGGAGCTCCAGGCGCTCAGACCCAGCGTCAGCGGGTACCAGTCCGGGTCCTTCAGCATGATCAGCGGGAGGAAGTAGTTGTTCCAGGTGGCGACCGTGGTGAACAGCAGCACGGTCACGATCCCGGGGGCCAGCAGCGGCAGCGCGACCTGGAAGAAGGTCCGCACCTCGCTCGCCCCGTCCATCCGGGCCGCCTCCAGCAGCTCGGTCGGGATCGCCTCCGCGGCGAACACCCACATCAGATAGAGACCGAACGGCGACACGAGCGACGGGATGATCACCGCCCACGGGGTGTCGGTCAGCCCCATCTTGCTGAACATCAGGAAGGTCGGCACGGCCAGGGCCGTGGCCGGCACGGCGACCGCACCGATCACCACGGCGAAGATCGCACGCTTGCCGGGGAACTGGAACTTCGCCAGTGCGTACCCGCCCAGCACGGCCAGCAAGGTCGCGCCGCCCGCACCGAGCACCACGTACAGCAGGGTGTTCAGCAGCCAGCGGCCGAAGATGCCGTCGTGGTAGGTGAAGGTGGTCCGGATGTTGTCCCACAGGGCGAAGTCGTGCGCGAACCACAGGCCGTTGGAGTCGGCCAGGCCCGACTGGGTCTTCGTGGCGTTGATGACCAGCCAGATCAGCGGCACCACGGTGTAGAGGGCCATCAGGGCCATCAGCACCGTCAGCAGCACATTGCGCTTGGGCTTGCCCGGGGTGTGCTTCTTATGGGGGGTTCGCAGCCTCGGGGCGGTGTTCTTCACGGGGGAGGCGGTGACAGAGGTGCTCACGGGTCACGCTCCCTTGCGCATGCCGCGCAGCTGGACGACGTAGGCGACGATCATCGTGATGACGCCCATGATGATGGCCACCGTCGCGGAGTAGTTGTGCTGCTGGCCGTTGAAGGACAGCGAGTACGTGTAGAAGTTCGGCGTGTAGTCCGTGGTGATGGCGTTCAGTGCCAGCGGACGCAGGATGCTCGGCTCGTTGAAGAGCTGGAAGCTGCCGATGATCGAGAAGATCGTCGCGATGACGAGCGCGCCCCGGATCGCGGGCAGCTTGATCGAGCTGATGATCCGCCACTGGCCGGCGCCGTCGATCTCCGCCGCCTCGTACAGCGAGGTCGGGACGACCCGCAGCGCCGAGTAGAAGATCAGCATGTTGTACCCGACGAACTCCCAGGTCACGATGTTGCCGATGGAGGCGAGCACCCAGCTGGGGGAGAGCAGGTCGGGCAGGGTGACACCGAACGCGGAGTTGATGTCGCCCACCAGGCCGTACTTGGTGCCGTACATGAAGCCCCACATCAGGGTGGCGACCACGGCGGGCACGGCGTACGGCAGGAAGATCGTGATCCGGAAGAAGCTTTTGCCGTAGAGCCGGCCACTGTCCAGTGCCAGCGCCACCAGCAGGGCGATGCCCAGCATGATCGGCACCTGGATCGCCAGGAAGAGTGCCACCCGGCCGACTGCCGACCAGAACGCGTCGTCCTGCAGGGCCCGCGTGTAGTTGTCCAGCCCGACGAACTGGTTGCCGCCGATCAGCTGGTCCCGGAAGAGGCTCAGGTAGATCGAGTAGATGATCGGGGCCAGGAAGACCAGGGCGAAAACGGCCACGAAGGGACCGATGAAACCCCACCCCGTCCAGGAACGGCGGTCCCCTTTCGCCGGAGGAGGTGCCGGCCGCGGCTCGGCGGCCACCGGCGGTTGCAGCGTCGTCATGTCGTTCCTCGCTCGTCCAGTCCTGGAACCGGGGCGGTGTTGCGCGGAGATTTCCGAACGCCCCACCGCCACCATGATGTTTACGTAAACATCAGCCACGCAAGAGGCTCGGCAAGCTGTTATGTTTACGTAAACATCTGATGGCGGCATGTCTACACTGCCCCGATAACGATGGTCAAGGGTCCTCCGGGGAGACCGTGGCACCTGCGCCGACAGAGAGGTGGGCACACCGAGTGGACATGGCTGAAAGAACACCGGCCCAAGTGCCGGGACGCGCCCGGGCCACCGCCTCCATGGCGGACGTCGCACGGCTCGCCGGCGTGTCCTCGCAGACCGTCTCGCGGGTCTCCAACGGTTACGCGGGTGTGAACGAGGAGACCCGGCAGCAGGTCCTCGAGGCCATGAAGGAGCTCGGCTACCGCCCCAACAGCGCCGCCCGCGCCCTCAAGCGCGGTGAGTTCCGCACGATCGGCGTCATCACGTTCACGCTGTCCACGACCGGCAACGTGCGCACCCTGGAGGCGATCGCGACCTCGGCGGCCGCCGAGGGCTACGCCGTGACACTGCTCCCGGTGGCCGTCCCCACCACCGACGAGGTGCGCGGCGCGTTCTCCCGGCTGGAGGAACTGGCCGTCGACGCGGTGATCGTCATCATGGAGGTCCACCTGCTGGACGCGGCCACCGTGAAACTCCCGCCGCACGTCCAGGTCGTGGTCGTGGACTCCGATGCCGGCGACCACTACACCGTCGTGGACACCGACCAGGCCGGCGGCACCAGGACCGCCGTCCAACACCTCCTCGAACTCGGCCATCGCACCGTCTGGCACCTGGGCGGCCCCGAGGACTCGTTCGCAGCGCAGCGCCGCGCCGACGCCTGGCGGGCGGCCCTCACCGAGGCGGACCGCCCGGCGCCGCCCCTGGTCAGGGGCGACTGGTCGGCGGAGTCCGGCTACCTGGCCGGCCGTGAGCTGGCCGCCCGCGAGGAATGCACCGCCGTCTTCGCGGCCAACGACCAGATGGCCCTCGGCCTGCTGCGCGCCCTGCACGAAGCCGGGCGCCGGGTGCCCGAGGACGTCAGCGTCATCGGTTTCGACGACATCCCCGAGGCCGGCTCCTTCCTGCCCCCGCTCACCACCCTGCACCAGGACTTCGCCGAGGTCGGCCGGCTCTGCGTCCAGGCCGTGCTGCGCAAGATGCGTCCGGACGGTGCGGAACACGGAACGACGCTCGTACCGACGCGGCTGGTGCTGCGGCAGAGCACGGCGCCACCGCCCGCGGAGCGCTGACAGCCGCGTCCGAAGCGGGTGCCGTGGGGCGGCGCTGCGGGGGTACGCGTGCGGCTGCTTCGGGTCCCGGCGCCGGCTGCCTCAGGTACGGGCGGCAGCTGCTGCGGGTGCCTTGGCGGTGGCTGTCTCGCAGGGGCCGCCGATGCCGTCTCGCGGGTTCGCGGTGGTTACCTCGGGTGTTCGCCCACGGCGCGGGCCGCCGTCCGCCAGGCCGTGGTGACGGCGAGTCGGGCGGCCGCCGTGCCGCGCTCCGTCTCCGCGGGCAGCCGCATCGGCGCCCCCAGGTGGACATGGCAGTGCGGACGCCGGACGGGCGCCGTCAGTGTGCCCGCCAGCTGCTTCGCGGCCGACCCCGAAGCGATCCGCCGGGCGCCCGCGTGACCCACCGGCACCACCAGCGCGCCGGTCGCCTGTGCCAGACGGGCGAGCCCGGTACGGAACGGCTCGGGCGCGGTGGCCGCCGCGTCCCTGCGGCGCGGCAGCCGGCCCTCGCCGTAGAGGAGCACGTGCCGGCCGCCGGCCAGTGCCTCGGCGGCGGCGTCGAGAGCCAGCGCCGCGTGCGCCGTACGCCGGTGGACCGGGATGTGACCGTCACGGCTCAGCGCTCTGCCGAGCAGCGGTATGCGCCACAGTCCCGCGGTCGCCATGACCACCGGCTCGAGCTCGAGCTGCCGCAGCGCGGTCATGACGACGGCGGGGTCGGCCATGGAGTCGTGGTTGGCCACGAAGAGGGTCCCCGCGGGCAGGCGCAGCTTGATCTCACTGGTGACGGTGAGCCGCCCGAAGAACGGTGTCAGGGCGATGACGGCACGGCTGAACACGAGGGAACCTCCGGTAAGGGCGATCGGAGCCTCAGTGTCGTGCCGCGGGGGAGGAGAGCGCCTGAGTACGGATACTCAACGGGCACGCCGAAACCCGCTGCCGCCGAAGCCGTGCTGTCGGCGAAGCCCGCGTCCCCGACGGGGCGGGCAGTGTCGTCGAACTCCTCCCCCAGCAGTTCGCCGGCCGTGCTGAGCCGCCGCTGGTAGCTGATGCCGCCGCCGAGGAAGGTCTCCGCGAAGTCGAGGATCCGGTCGGTGCCGACGGGTCGGCCGGCCGGGAAGCGGAAGACATGGATCTTGTCGACGGCGGAGAACAGGAGGCCGACGAAGTCACGCCCGCAGTGGCGGGCCTGGTCCGGCAGCGCCAAGGCGCACGCCTTGGCCCACGCCTCCCGGGTGACTCCGCCGGGCCCTGCCTCGTCCAGGGAGTGCGAGGTGTCCACGCACTCCGTGTACGGCGTCCCGGCCGGTGCCGTCCTGCGGAGACGCCCGAGGCCCCATGGAACAACCCTGCTCACCATGAGCTCAGGGGCATGACACCGTAGGGAACGGGTCGAGGCTGCGCGAGACCTCGTACTGGGTTACGTCCGGGCTCTCCCTGCTCGTCCGGCGGCGGCGACTACGAGGGACCGAGCAGTGTGGAGCGCCGCCCAGGGCCGGGGGGCGCCACACCTGCCACCGTGGCTTCGCGGTGCCGACAAGAAGACCCGGCGGGGAAACCGGCCGCGAGAAGGACAGAGCCCGTTCCCGGCTCGGGAGAAGCGGGTACTCGGAGCACGGCACTACACACCAGACAAGAGCCGAGGCGATCGCCATGGCAGAGAACACCGCCACCAGCACCATCTCGACGGGTCGGCCCGATGCGGGCGTGAGCACGTTGAAGGGCCGCACCGGAGCCGGAGCGCCGGCCGAAACCCGGGGGAAGACCAGTGTCGCCGACGGCGTGGTCGCCAAGATCGCGGGCATGGCCGCGCGTGAGGTGCCGGGCGTTCACCACCTCGGCGGTGGCATGGCCCGTGCCATGGGTGCCATGCGGGACCGGGCCCCCGGCGGAAGCGGAGGCGTCACGCGAGGGGTGAAGGTCGAGGTCGGTGAGCGTCAGGCCGCCGTAGACCTGGACGTCGTCGTCGAGTACGGAGTCTCCATCATCGACGTGGCCGGTGACGTGCGTTCCAACGTCATCGGGGCCCTGGAGCGGATGACGGGCCTGGAGGTCGTCGAGGTGAACATCGCCGTCGGTGACGTCCGCCTCCCCGACGAAGAGGAGGAATCCGAACCCGACGACAACCGGGTGAGGTGAGCCACGCCCCCCGGGCCCGGCCCTCGCTCGTATGAAGATCCGCTGCTCGCGGGGGAGCAGCCACCACTCCCCAAGGGGCACGTCATGATCATCCTGGGTGTCGTTCTGCTCGTCATAGGCCTCGTCGCCGGTATAGGTGTTCTGTGGACCATCGGCATCATCCTGGTGGTCCTCGGAGCGGCCCTGTGGATCCTCGGTGCGCTGGGGCACGCCGTCGCCGGACGACGCCACTACTGGTGACCGGGCCCTGGTGACCGAACCGGCGTGGCGGACGAACGGCCGCCTGCGCGCCGCCCGGGCGGCCGTCGCCCCACTACCGGCCTGCCCGGCGCGTGCGTGGTTCGCGCCACCGGGAGGCGGCCTGGACGGCGTGTCCGACGACGTCGCCGACGAGAGCGTCGGCGCCGCGGTCGGAGGCGATGAGCTCCTTGCGGGGCAGAGCGGCCCGCAGCGCGCACACCACGTCCACGATCACGTCGGGGACGTCCACGCCCGGGACGGCTTCGGCCACGGCGTGCTGCAACGCGGTCGGCTCGACGGTGGTCCGCGTCGGTGCCTCCGGGTGGCCGACGGCGGAGCGCACCAGAGCGGCGAAGTTCGAGGGGTCCGCCAGGTACCCGACCTCGATCCGCACCAGCAGCCGGTTGTAGATCGCGGCCGAATCCTCCCCGTCGGTCGGGCCCTTCGTCGCTCGCCGTGATGGCCCCGATCAGGGGGCCGCGGATCGGCTCGCCGCCGCTCTATCGGTGGTGGATCCGCTCGTTGAGGTAGCCCAGCGTCTCGTTCAGCGCCGCGGTGGAGCACTTCAAGATCTCATCGGTGAACGCCACATGTGCGATCTCACCACCAGCGGCCGCACGACGTCGGCCCGCTCGTGGAAGCGGTCCGACAGCTCGTCACTGATCGCCCGCAGCCTCCTGGCGGTCTGCCGCCCGTCGTGCGTGTCCTGTGTGCCGGTGCTCGACACTCAAATCCTTCCCTGTGAAGTCACGTTGGGCACTATCGGTCGAAGCGCTTCACTGTCCTGTCACTGTCCTGAGGGGCTGACCAGTCCCGTCCGGTAGGCGACAATCACCGCCTGGACGCGGTCGCGCAGTCGGAGCTTCGCCAGGATGCGGGAGACATGTTTCTTGACGGTCGTCTCGAGACGGTTGCGGTTACGGCGAGGAGCAGAGCGAGCAGCGCGTCGAAGAGGAGGTTGCGCCGGGTCGGCCTGGGCAGCGGCGCGACCGGACGCACCAGCGCGGCCCCGGCCTCGCGTATCCGGCCGGCCGCGTCGACGTTCATCACCGGCTCATTCTCACCGAGCCCCGTCCGAGGGACGTCCTGCCGGACGTCCCTCTTCCGGCCCCTCGTACTTCTGGCGCCTACATCTCAGGGAGGACACCGGCCCGAGGCCGTGCCCACCGGCCGCCACGGATCAGTCGGGGTGGCGGCGCTCCCCGTCGGGGGACTGCTCCACCTTCGCCACCCGCGCCTCCGCCTTCAGGATGCGCGCCGACTTTCCGGCCGAACGGGCCAGTTCGGGCAGCTTCCTGGCGGCGAGGACGGCAATGACGACGACGAGGAGGATGGCGAATTCGCTCAGTCCGAACATGAGGAAGCCGCCCCGGTCAGACGTTGACGCCGAAGTCGGCGGCGATCCCGGCCAACCCGGAGGCGTAACCCTGGCCGACGGCACGGAACTTCCACTCCGCGCCGTTGCGGTACAGCTCGCCGAAGACCATCGCGGTCTCGGTGGAGGCGTCCTCGCTGAGGTCGTACCGTGCGATCTCCTGGCCGCCCGCCTGGTTGACGACACGGATGAACGCGTTACGGACCTGACCGAAGCTCTGGCCACGGTTCTCGGCGTCGTGGATGGAGACCGGGAAGACGATCTTGTCGATCTCGGCGGGCACGGCGGCGAGGTTCACCTTGACCGACTCGTCGTCGCCCTCGCCCTCACCGGTGAGGTTGTCGCCGGTGTGCTCGACCGAACCGTCGGGGCTCTTCAGGTTGTTGTAGAAGACGAAGTGCTGGTCGGACAGGACCTTGCCGGACGCGTCCAGGAGCAGGGCGGAGGCGTCGAGGTCGTAGTCGGTGCCCGTGGTCGTCCGCACGTCCCAGCCCAGGCCGACCAGGACCGCGGTCAGGCCCGGCGCCTCCTTGCTCAGGGATACGTTGCCACCCTTGGACAGGGAAACTCCCACTGTCTTCCTCCTGGTTGAGACGGGTCGAGACCGGTCGGGACCGATCGGGATGTCATGCGCGGTTGCGCCCGAATCGAATCTACAGCACTGTAGAAATGATGGGGAGGCGGCGCTTGACCGGAAGTATGACTCGTATCATCGCCGACATCTCGGTCTCGCTCGACGGCTTCGTCACCACAGACCTTCCCGAGGGGGCTCCGCACGGCCCCTTCGGCAGCCGTCAGCCGATCTGTCAGGCGAGGAGGGCGCGTCGAACGACGGGCCTCAGGTGCCTTCCCTCCGGGCCTTCGGGCTGACCCGCAGACAGGGAACGGAAAGTGTCACGCGTCGGCCGGCGCGGGCTGTTCCTCGGCCGGGGCGGTCGCGGCGGACCGGGACGAGTCGGCGGCGGTGTAGAAGACGGACGAGCCCTGCCTGGAGCGCTGTGCCCGGGTCTTGGCGACGAGGCCTTCGAGGGTGGTGCGGATGACGGTCGTCTTGATGGCGCGTTCAGGGTGGGCCTGGCCGAGGGCGGTGGCGATCTCCGCTGCCGAGCGGGGTTCGCTCTGCTCGGTGAGGTGGCGGCGGACCAGGTCCACGAGGGTCGTCTGCGCCGTCTGCGCGGCTTCGGCCTTGCCCGTGCTCGGCTTCCCGACCGACTTCTCGGCCGACTTCCCCGCCGTCTTGCCCGCCGTCCGGGCGGGCTGGGCGGCGGTCTTCCCGCTCGGCTGGGTCTTCTTGCTCGGCCGGGTCCGCTTGCCCGTGCCGGACGGGGCGGCCTTCTTGCGCGGGGCGGGCACCGGGACGTTGCCGGACGGCGATGCCGTCGTGTCGGGCACCGGAACCGCGTCGATGGCCTGCTGGATGTTGACGAGCACCGTGTGATCCCGCTGGAGGGATGCCAACTGCTCTTGCAGGGCGGCGATTTCCACGCCGACACGTTCCTGCTCCTTGGTGTTGCGTTCCAGGTCGGCGGTCACCTGAGCGGTGTACTGCGAGGTGAGTTCGGTGGTGGAGGCGTTCTCGGACATGAAGCGCACAACCTTTCCCCGGTGTGAGGCGGCAGTCGAGGGACCTGCCGGGCCCGCCCTTGGGGCGGGTCGATGCCTGCCGGGCACATCACTGCGAAGCCCTGTGCAGAGCACTGATGGAGAGATAGTACGGACAAGCGGAGGAGATGGTTCTCTTCACGTGTCCACCGGGCCGGGTCCACCCGGGCACATCGGCGATCCCTGTACGCACCCGACGTCGTCGCCCGCGTCGCCCTTGTCGTGCCGGAGCCGCGATTCGTGCCCGGCCACGTCGTCGAGAGCGATCAGAGGTTCACACGGCCGGAACGACTCAACCGACCCGCGGGAATGGACAATTGCTCGATGGAGCAGGGTGGACGGCACTACGCTGCCATGTCGTGCAGGAGACACGCCTCGACACCGCTCGTATCCGGGCGGCTCGCCGGGTGATCGACCCGGTGTTCCTCGACACTCCGCTGTACCGCTGCGAGGCGCTGGAGCCCCGGCTCGGGTGCGCCGTGAGCATCAAGCTCGAAACGGCGAACCCCGTCCGCAGCTTCAAGGCACGCGGCACCGAGGTCGTCGCGAGCCTGCTCGCCGACCACGGCCCCCGAGCCGTGGTGTGCGCCAGCGCGGGCAACCTCGGCCAAGCCCTCGCCTGGTCCGGCCGCTCCCGGGGGCTCGAGGTCACCGTCGTGGCATCCCGCTTCGCGTCCCCGGCCAAGCTCGATCGCATCCGCGCGCTGGAGGCCGGTCTTGAGCTGGTGGACGGCGACTTCGAGATGGCCCGCGAGCGGGCGGCGGCGGTCGCGCGGCACGAGGGCATCCGGCTGGTCGAGGACAGTCTGGACATCGAAACCTGCGAGGGCGCGGCGACCATCGGCCTGGAACTGGTGCACAGGGCGCGGGCGTTCGACACGGTCCTGATCGCTCTCGGCGGCGGGGCGCTGGCCACCGGGGTGGGGCATGTGGTGAAGGCCTTGGCGCCCGAGGTCGAAGTGGTCTGCGTCCAGCCGCTGGGCGCACCGGCGATGACACACTCGTGGCACCGAGGGAGCGTCGTCACCACCGACTCGACCGACACCATCGCCGACGGTGTGGCCGGCCGACGCCCCATCCCGGCCGTCCTGGACGACCTGCTCCTGGTCGCCGACGACGCCGTCCTGGTCGAGGAGGCATCGATCGTCGCCGGTATGAGGATGCTCCTGGACCACGCGGGACTCGTCGTCGAACCGTCTGCCGCGCTCGGCATCGCGGCGATCCTCGAAAACCGTGACCGTTTCGCCGGCCGGCATGTGGCCACCGTCGTGTGCGGCAGCAATGTCGACGTGGACGCCTATCACGGCTGGGTCAATACGCCTTTCACCAGCAGGCTTTGACGATGTCCCGCCCGGCTGCCGCCGCCTTCGACCTCCTGCTGGGCGTCGGAGGATCTGTCGCGCGGCGGGCGCTGCGCAGGGCGCGGCCCTGCGTGGACGGGGCAGGACCAGGCACGTCGGCGGTCCTCGTATGTCAGCGCACGGTGGGGATCGCCCCGCCCTCGACCCGTGTCACCCGGACGCCCGGCAGGCCGGTGCCCCATCGGCCGGCGATGCCCGCGAGCCGTTCCGCGTCGAGCGGTGTGTGCCCCAGCCCGATGGCGTAGCGCACGCTCTCGGCTCCCTCGGTGGATGTGGGCGCGGGGGCCAGGGGCTGCGGCCAGGCGTGCGCGTCCTGCACCCCCGCCTCCCGCAACGCTCTGAGGAGCGCGCGCATACGTCCGCGTACGCGCCCGTTGAGCTCGTCGAAGGCTTCCTCCTGCCGACGCGGGACCGTCACGACGGCCCATGCCGCGTGCTGTCGGTGCAGCGGCGGCGGGCAGAGCAGCTCGGGCCAGGGATCCGTGCCGGACTCGGCCGCGCTCTCCACTGTCTCCCAGGCCCGGTAGAGCTCCTGGGTCAGCAGGTCCCGGCCGTGCGGGCCGACCTGTTCGGTGCAGGAGCGCACGGGGGCGCTGGGCGTCAGCACGGTCACGGCCGCGCCGGTCCCGTGATCCTCCGGGGCGAGACCGACGGGCTCCCGCCAGTCCCACGCGGCCCAGGTGCCGAAGAACCGTCGCAGCAGATCGTCGGAGTCCACGTGGTCCGGGGACCGACGGACCGTGAGAGCCGCAAGCACCGCCCAGGCCACTCCGGGCAGGCCGCCGAACGGTGCCCCGTCCAGGCCGCGCGCCCGCGCCCACGCCTTCACTCCCCGTGCCAGAACCACGAACTGGTGCCGTCGGTGGACGCCCACGGCCGTCAGGACAGCCTCCGCGTCGGAGACCGAGCTGAGCGCGATCGCCGCCTCTTCCCCCAGTTCGGACCGCCGGGCGGGCGCGTCCTTCGCCGGTATCGACCCCGTTGCCACGACGACCAGATCCACGTCGAGCCCGTCGAAGTGGAACCGCAGACCCGGCACACGCGCGCCGACGACCTCGCGCATCCGCTCGACGCCCGGCAGCGCCGCCGTGACCCGCTCCCGCACGGCCGCGAGGTCCACGGCGCCGGGCAGCCCCACGACGACGTCGACATCGGATCCGGCGAGCGCGCAGCCCATGCGCCGCGACCCCGCGAGACGGACGGCGCCCTCGCCGAGCGCGTCCGTCAGGCGCCGCACGACCTGCTCGGCCACCGCGTTGTCCGGGGCGGGCCGGACGGCCGCGTCGGCGGCGGGCGCGGCCCACTCCTCCCACCCGCGGTCGGGCCTGCCGAGGGCAGGCTCGGGAAGCCACCGCACCTCGCCGGTGCCGAGGGCGACCGTGGCCCGCGGCCGCATCGGTTCCTCGCCCCGCCGGGACATCAGGACCAGTTCGCCGATCGGCGCGGTCATCGGGGAGAGACGGGCCGCGCAGTCGACGGCGACGGCCCGCGGGTCGGCGGTCCGGCCGAGGCTCAGGTGCGGGGTGAAGCCGTCGTGGCGTCCACGGCAGCGCGGGAAGCGCCGCACGAGTGCCTGCCACAGCTCCGCCCACGGCGTGTCGTCCTCGGCCGCGGGGTCCAGCCAGACCGTGGCGCCGTCCCGGTGGCCGAAGGTGTGCAGTCCCTCCAGGCGTGCCGTGAACGGCGCGACCTGCGCGGCCGCCGTGGCCAGCAGCGGAGCCGCGCGTTCGAAGTCCGACTCGGGGACGAACCCGAACAGCACGTTGACGTGTGGCGGCCAGCGCCGGATCTGCACGTCGTGGTCGCGGCGCACGTCCTGGAGCGCAGGCCACAGTGCGCGCGGAGGGACCCACGCCAGTGCCGTACGGGGTGTCGGCGCGACGTCGAGCACGTCGACGGGCGCGTCGGCACCGCAATGCAGGTCGGCGGCGACGCCGTAGTGGTCGGAGACGTACAGCCCCGACGGGGTGGGCGCGTCGCCCAGCAGCGCCGCCCCGGTGACGCGCGGACCGTCGCCGGGGCGGACGAGGACGCGGTCGAGACGCGAGACACGGCCCGACAGGGACGAGACCGCGGCGAGCGGATTGACGCCGGGATCGAAGGTGGGCGTGTGATCGTGCGGCCCGTGCGCCTCGGTCCAGGCGTCGCGCATGCCGAGCGTGCGCGCCGGGCCGGGGCCTCCGTCGTTGAAGTCGCCGACCAGGACCAGGCCACCCGCCACCCCGGCCAGCCCCTCGGCGAGCCGGGTCAGCTCCGCGCCACGCCGGGTCGGCCCGTCCTCGGAGTGGTCGCTCGTCAGATGGGTGGCGGCCACGGTCAGCGGTCCGGACACCGTGTCCACGACGACGGCGGTGACGGCCTTGTGGTGGCCGAGGACATGCAGGGCCGCCTCCCGCACCGGCAGCCGGCTGAGCAGGAGGAGACCGCAGTCGTCGACCTCCTTCCCGTAGGGGTCGGCGCCGACGGTGTAGTGGGCCCGGACCCACGCGGCGTCCAGCAGCATGGCCAGCAGCCCCGCCTCGACCTCCTGGAGGGCGATGACGTCCGCGTCGGCGCGTTCGAGCGCCTCCAGCAGCAGCGGGCGGCGCAGGGCGGTGTCGATGCGGTCGCTGTCGTAGCGGTCCCACAGGGTGTTCCAGGTCAGCACCCGTACCCGGTCCCGCCCCGTCTCCCCCTGGCCGGACGCCGCGGGCATCCAACGGCCGGCGGACGCGTCCCACGCGTGCGGCGGCCGTGCGGTGAAGAAGGGCGCCCGCAGCCGCCGCGCCTCGCGCACCCGGCCTGCGCCGGACGCGTCGACGCGGTCCACGCCCGTGGCGCGGTCCCACACGAGCTCGCCGTCCGCCTCCACGAACAGCACGCGGTGCCACGGGATCTCGCCACCCGGCACGAACGTCGGCAGCGGCACCCGTTTGGGCGCCGCGCCGCGCTGGTTGATGCCGAGCACGAACCGCGCGGGGTCGAAGCGGGGGTCCCAGCGCACGCGGTGATAGATCTCCTCGCTGGTACGCATCAGACGTCCTCCCCGTCCAGTGTGCCGTCGTCGAGTGTGCCGTCGCGGTCCTGCACGGTCCCGTCCGCGCCCACGTACCAGGTGCGGTGCGCCTGACCGGGATACGGCGGCACGAACCGGCGCAGTTGGCCCGCGAGCACGTCCGCCGGCACCGGATGGGCGCGCGTGGCGTTGCGGCGCAGCAGCTCGTCCTCGTCGGCGAGTACCACGGCGTGGGTGACCAGCGCGTCCCGGCGATGTGCCACGGCGTGCACCAGGGACCGCTGGTGCGCGTTGAGTGACGTGGCGTCCCACACCACCGTGCCACCGGCGCCGAGCGCTCCGTCCAGCCGCTCCAGTCCCTCCCGCAGCACCTCCCCGTTGGCCTTCTGGTCCGCCCGCGAACCGCGCGCCGCCCGCAGTCCGTCCAGTTCGACGCGCGCCGAAACGTCCGTCAGCCGCGCCGCGAAGGCGCTCTTGCCGCTGCCCGACGGCCCCACGAGGTGCACCAGCCGCGGAAAGTCCCCGCCCCGCCACCGCCACGTCGCCGCGACGGCCTCCTCCACCGTGGAGATCCGCCCCCGCGCGTACAGCTCCCGTGCCTCCGCCCAGCACCGGTCCCCGGCCGCTCCGCCGATCGCTTCCCCGGCCAGTGCCCGGCGCAGCCCGGACCGCAGCGGCCCGAGCGGCCTCTCGCCGAGCAGCCCGGCCTCCTCGGCGTGCAGAGCCGACCACTGCGCCTGCTCCCGCGCCTGCTCGTCCTGCGCGACCGCCCCCGCCACGGCGTGCAGCACCCCCAGGTCGGCGGCGAACGACATCCGCACGAGTCCGGCCCGGCGCTCGGCGTCCGGGTACGGCCGGTGCACGGCGGCGTGCAGTCCCACCAGGTCGGCGACCCGCCTCGCGAGCGGCACGCCCAGAGACTCGGCGGCGTGGCTCATCAGCCACGGCCGTCGCGTGCGGTGCAGCAGCGCGGCGAGCACCCCCGCGAGCCGCGCGTCGCCGCTCCGCCCCAGCGCGTCCAGCCGCGCACCCACCTCGGCGGCGGCTTCCGCGTCGCCGTCCGCCACGCCCACGATCCGGCGCAGCGCCTCCGCGTCCGGCGCCGCCCCGGACCGCACGGCCCACAGGGCGGCCGCGGGTCCGAGCCCGTTGGCGACGACCGCCGCGTGCATCCAGTGCGTCCCCGTCGTGACGTGCCCGGGCCGCACCCACTTGGCCACCCGCCCGGCGAAGTCCTCCCGCGCGAAGCCCTCGGCGGTGCGTACGACGTAACCCTCCTGCCGCCCGGTCTCCACCCGCAGCCGCCGCAGCGCCCGCTCGTCGAACGTCCCCCGCCACAGCACCGGCGGCGCCGGCACGCCCAGCCCGCGCAGGAACCGCACGGTCTCGTCCCAGCCCAGGCACCGGTCACGCTCGTCCCACACGGAGAACCCGTAGAAGTAGCTGTCCAGGTCGTCGTACGGGATCGAGTGCCGCGCGTACAGGTTCTCTCCGCAGACCCGCCACCCCGCGGGTATCCGCGCACCCACCCGCCCCTGCAGGGCCTTGACCCACGCTCGCGACGGATGGTGCGCGGAATCCAGCGAGCGGGCATGCAGCCCGTCCGCGTACAGCGTGGTGTTCTCCCCGTCGAGCTTCTCGGTGACGACGACCTCCCGCCCGACGAACCCGCCCAGCCCACCGGCCCGCACATCGTCCGCGGAAAAGCCCGGTGACCAGGGCACATGTGGGGTTCGGGGGTAGGAGGCGCGCATGGCCGCCACTATAGGAGCGCGGAAACGACCTGCTCCAACGGAATATCGACCGGCGGCGACCGCCCGCGGCTGAACCGGCCCGCCGCGCGCCGGCCCGCAGCAGTGCGGCACCGGAGCGGCAGACCCACGCGAACGTGCGCGGGCAGTTGCTCAGGTCTTCTCTCCGCCGAACACCTTCAGGATGCGCTCCGCGGCCAGTGTGGCCGTCAACTCGCCGTCCCTGACCTGTTGTTCGAGGTCGGGTGCCAGGGACCGTACCGCCGGGGCGGCGTGCAGGCGGCCGAGGAGTTCGTCGCGGACCATGGACCAGGTCCAGTCGACCTGCTGCTCGCGGCGCTTGGCGGCGAGCCGGCCGGTGGAGTCGAGCAGGGTGCGGTGCTGTTCGAGGCGCTCCCAGACGCTGTCCAGGCCGGCCGCCTCGCGGGCGCTGCAACTGAGGACCGGCGGGGTCCAGGCGGCGTCCCTGCCGTGCATCAGCCGCAGGGCGCCCGCCAGTTCACGGGCCGCGGCGCGGGCGTCGCGTTCGTGCGGGCCGTCCGCCTTGTTGACGGCGATGACGTCGGCCAGTTCCAGGACGCCCTTCTTGATGCCCTGGAGCTGGTCGCCGGTGCGGGCGAGGGTGAGCAGCAGGAAGGAGTCGACCATGTTGGCGACCGCGGTCTCCGACTGGCCGACGCCGACGGTCTCCACCAGGACGACGTCGTAGCCGGCGGCCTCCATGACCACGATCGACTCGCGCGTCGCCTTGGCCACCCCGCCCAGCGTGCCCGAGGTCGGGGAGGGACGGACGAAGGCCGCCGGGTCGACGGCCAGGCGTTCCATCCGTGTCTTGTCGCCGAGGATCGAGCCGCCGGTCCGGCTGGAGGACGGGTCCACGGCAAGGACCGCGACCCGGTGGCCCAGTCCGGTCAGCATGGTGCCGAAGGCGTCGATGAACGTCGACTTGCCCACGCCCGGCACCCCGCTGACGCCGATCCGCCGCGCCTTGCCGCTGTGGGGAAGCAGCTCGGTCAGCAACCCCTGGGCCAGCGCGCGGTGATCGGGCCGGGTGGACTCGACGAGCGTGATCGCGCGGGCCACCAGGGCCCGCTTGCCGTCGAGTACACCCTTCACATACGTGTCGAGGTCGATGGCCATGGGGCTCAGAGGTCGTGCCCGAGGCCGGCCGACAGCCGTTCGACCAGGTCGTACGCCGCGTCCGGGATCACCGTCCCGGGCGGGAAGACGGCCGCCGCGCCCATCTCCAGGAGCGTCGGCACGTCCTGCGGCGGGATCACTCCGCCGACCACGATCATGATGTCCTCGCGTCCCTCCTCGGCGAGTTGCTCGCGCAGCGCCGGCACGAGGGTGAGGTGTCCGGCGGCCAGTGACGAGACGCCGACGATGTGCACGTCCGCCTCGACGGCCTGGCGGGCCACCTCGCCCGGGGTCTGGAACAGCGGGCCGACGTCGACGTCGAAGCCGAGGTCGGCGAAGGCGGTGGCGATCACCTTCTGGCCGCGGTCGTGGCCGTCCTGGCCCATCTTGGCGACCAGGATGCGCGGACGGCGGCCCTCGGCCTCCTCGAAGGCGTCCACCAGGGTGCGGGTGCGTTCCACGGACGGTGACTCCCCGGCTTCGTTGCGGTACACGCCGGAGATGGTACGGATCTGGCTCGCGTGCCGTCCGTAGACCTTCTCCAGGGCGTCGGAGATCTCCCCGACGGTGGCCATCGCGCGGGCCGCGTTCACCGCCAGCTCCAGCAGGTTGCCCTCGCCGCCGGCGGCGCGGGTGAGCGCGTCCAGCGAGGCCTGGCAGGCGCTCTCGTCGCGTTCGGCGCGCAGGCGCCGCAGCTTGGCGATCTGCTGGGTGCGCACCGAGGAGTTGTCGACCTTCAGCACGTCGATCTGTTCGTCGGTCTCGACGCGGTACTTGTTGACGCCGATGACGGGCTGGCGTCCGGAGTCGATGCGGGCCTGGGTGCGGGCCGCCGCCTCCTCCACCCGCAGCTTGGGGATGCCGGCGTCGATGGCCTGGGCCATGCCGCCCGCCTGCTCCACCTCCTGGATGTGCTGCCAGGCCCGGCGGGCGAGGTCGTACGTCAGCTTCTCGACGTACGCGCTGCCGCCCCACGGGTCGATCACCCGGGTCGTGCCGGACTCCTGCTGGATCAGCAGCTGGGTGTTGCGGGCGATGCGGGCGGAGAAGTCGGTGGGCAGCGCGAGCGCCTCGTCCAGGGCGTTGGTGTGCAGCGACTGCGTGTGGCCCTGCGTCGCGGCCATGGCCTCCACGGCCGTACGCGTCACGTTGTTGAACACGTCCTGCGCGGTCAGCGACCAGCCGGAGGTCTGCGAATGGGTGCGCAGGGAAAGCGACTTGGGGTTCTGCGGGTCGAACTGCTTCACCAGCTTCGCCCACAGCAGGCGGGCCGCGCGCAGCTTGGCGATCTCCATGAAGAAGTTCATGCCGATCGCCCAGAAGAACGACAGCCGGGGCGCGAACGCGTCCACGTCCAGGCCCACTTCACGGCCCGCCCGGATGTACTCCACGCCGTCCGCGAGCGTGTACGCCAGCTCCAGGTCGGCGGTCGCACCCGCCTCCTGGATGTGATAGCCGGAGATCGAGATGGAGTTGTAGCGGGGCATCCGCTGCGAGGTGTAGGCGAAGATGTCGGAGATGATCCGCATCGACGGCTTCGGCGGGTAGATGTAGGTGTTGCGGACCATGAACTCTTTGAGGATGTCGTTCTGGATGGTCCCGGCCAGCTTCTCCGCCGGCACACCCTGTTCCTCGGCGGCCACGATGTAGAGGGCGAGGACCGGCAGCACGGCGCCGTTCATCGTCATCGACACGGTCATCTTGTCCAGCGGGATGCCGTCGAAGAGCCGGCGCATGTCGAGGATGGAGTCGATGGCCACGCCTGCCATGCCGACGTCGCCGGTCACGCGCGGGTGGTCGCTGTCGTAGCCGCGGTGGGTGGGCAGGTCGAAGGCGACCGACAGGCCCTTCTGGCCCGCCGCCAGGTTGCGCCGGTAGAAGGCGTTGGACTCCTCGGCGGTGGAGAAGCCGGCGTACTGGCGGATCGTCCAGGGCTGGTTGACGTACATCGTCGGGTACGGGCCGCGCAGATAGGGGGCGACGCCCGGGTAGGTGCCCAGGAAGTCCAGGCCCTCCAGGTCACGGCCCGTGTACAGCGGCTTGACCGCGATGCCCTCCGGCGTCTCCCACAGCGGCTCGTCACCGCCGGTGGCCTGCTTGACGGCCGTGCGCCACTCGTCGGCGCCGCCGTCGGCGGCCGGGGTCCCCAGTTCGATCCCGGAGAAGTCGGGGATTCCCATCAGGACACTCCCATGCGGTCGAGGGCGGCGGAGAGCACGGCGACGGCGTCGCAGCCCGCGAAGACGTACGCGTCGACTCCCGGGTACTGCCCCGGGCGGCCCGCCAGGAACACGTGCGAGGCACCCGCGTCCTTGAGCTCCTGGGCCAGGGTCGCCGCCTGGTCCTCGTACAGCGCGTCGCTGGAGCAGAGGACGGCCTCGGTGGCGCCGCTGTCGGCGAAGGAGCCTTCCGTGACGGGCTCGATGCCGCCGGCCTGGAACAGGTTCGCGGCGAAGCCGACGCGAGCGGTGTGCGCGGCGGCGGGGCCGAGGGTGGCCAGATAGACCCGCGGGCGGGATCCGGTCGCCGCCAGGTGGGCGTCGGACCGGGCGCGCAGCCTCTCGAACGATTCGTCGCGCCGCACCCGGGGCAGCCCGCCGGAGCGGGGCGCGGGCGCGGGCGTCCGCTCCACCGGGCGCTCGCCGAGGTCCGGGAACTCGCTGACACCGGTGACGGGCTCGCGCCGCTTGGCCAGCTTCGCGCTGCGGGCCTCCCAGGTGTCCGCCAGGTCATGGCCGATCCGGCCCGAGCGCAGCCCGGCCGCCTGGCCGCCCGTCCGCTCGATCTCCTGGAAGAACTCCCAGCCCGCACGGGCGAGTTCGTCGGTGAGCCGCTCCACGTACCAGGAGCCGCCGGCCGGGTCGACGACCCGGGACAGGTACGACTCCTCGATGAGGATCGTGGACGTGTTGCGGGCGATGCGCCGCGCGAAGGCGTCCGGCAGGCCGAGCGCGTGGTCGAAGGGCAGCACGGTCACCGCGTCGGCGCCGCCCACCCCGGCCGCCAGCGTGGCGACGGTGGTGCGCAGCATGTTCACCCAGGGGTCGCGCCGGGCCATCATCACCGGCGAGGTCACGGCGTGCTGCACCTGTCCGACCGCGGACCCGCAGACCTCGGTGACCCGCGCCCACAGCCGGCGCGCGGCCCGCAGCTTGGCCACGGTCAGGAACTGGTCGGCGGTGGCCGCGTACCGGAACTCCAGCTGGGCGCAGGCGTGTTCCACCGGCAGGCCCGCCTCGGTCAGCTCCCGCAGATACGCCACCGCGGTCGCCATCGAACAGCCCAGCTCCTGCGCGGCCGAACCGCCGGCCTCGTGATAGGGCAGCGCGTCCACGGTCAACGCCCGCAGCCCCGGATACTCCGCGGCGCACCGGCGCGCGAGACCGGCCACGGGCGCGAAGTCGTATTCCCGGCCGGTACGGGCCTCGTGGCCCAGCGGGTCGGCACCGAGGTTGCCGCGCGCCGCATCCCTGGCGACGCCCCGCTCCTCGTACAGCCGCAGCAACTCCTGTGCGGCGGACTCGACGTCACTTCCGGCGTCCAGGACGACGGGTGCCAGGTCGAGATACACGCCGTCGAGGAGCCGGCCGAGCGAGGAGACCGGAATGCCGCCGTCGCCGAGGACCAGCCACAGCGACGTGACGCCGTTCTCCAGATCGGCGAGGACCGCGCCGTCGGCCGTGTGCTGCTGTCGCACGTCCCAGCCGCCGACGGAGTTCCCCTCCGCCCGGCCGCCGCGGACGAACGGCGCGAAACCGGGCAGGCCGGGGTCGGGTGCGGCGTCGTGCGCGCTGTACAGGGGCCGGAGGTGAAGCCCGTCCTCCAGCGCGGTGGACAGGGCCTCCTCGGCTGCCGCGTCCGAGACGTCCCTGCCCGACTTGCGCAGCACACCCGCCACGAGGCGTTGCCACTGCTCATGGGTCGCGTCAGGGAACTCGGCGGCCAGCGAAAGCCCGTCGTCGGGCAGGACCGTCATGTTCGGATGCTAGGCCAGACGGGCCGAGCGACAGCAGAGGGCGCGGCTGTGACCTTGACCGCTCCCCCCCTGTGACCTCGGCCTCTCCTGGCCGCACGAGCTCCTTCGGCAGGCGCGAGGCGCGTCGGCGAGCACGGGTCGGCGCGCGGCCGGGGCGCGCCGGGGGTCGGGGGAGCACCGTGATCAGCGCGGGCGCGCGACCACACGACGGCGCCGGCGATCAGCGTCGCGGTCACCAGGTCCGCGGACGGCACCGGTGGCGATGTCATGACCTGAACACGGCCGTTTCGTTCCGCCCCGCCGCAGGGGGTGGGTCGGACCCGGACCGCTGTGACTTCTCCCACCTGCTCTTGTCCGGGCGAGGAAGGGTTACCTACGTTCGGTCACATGTCCCCCCAAGATCGCGCCCTTCCTGACGAGCCGGACGAATCCGGCGCGGCGGGCCGGCCCACCGCGGACCGGCCCGGCGCCCACCCCTCGGCCGACCTGACCATCGACCTGACCGCCCACGAAATGCTCCGGCGTGCCCATGTCCTGGACGCGCTCGGCCCCGAGTGGGACCCCGTCACCGCCCTGCGCGACGAGGAGGCGGCGTACGAGCTGCTGTACTCCGGCCTCGACGCCGAGCAGCAGCGCATGTACGACGAGCTGGTCGCGGCCGGCGTGCTGCCGCGCCGAGGGGGTGGACATGCTGCCGCTTGACCCCCAGGCCGACATCGGGCGCCGGGCCTGGGTGGCCTGCCCCAACTGCGACGACCGTCGCGGCTGCGCCACCTGCGAGCAGGGGCGCACCTGCTCCGAGCACTGGCGCTACCTGCTCTCCAACGCCGGCAGCCTGCTCCACCTCCAGTGCCGGTCGTGCACCCACATCTGGGCGCACGAGACCCATTTCGGAGCCACCCGCTCCCCGTGGGAACGCATCACCAGCGGCCTGCGACGACGCTGATCCCCTCCGGCGGCCGACCCGGGTCGGATGAGGGCCGGGGTGAGCTGCGGGCCGGTGGGGGAGACCGGACGGCGGACGCGTGCCCGCTTTCGGATGATTTCGGATGATTCGAGCGCCTGTCGTCGGGGGCGGCGGGCCGCCCGGGCCGAGGATCGCGGCGGCGGCCATTTCTGCCTGCCGTTCGTCCCGCCCGGAGGCAGCCGTGCACATCCTGCTCCTAGCCAGCGCGTTCAACAGCCTCACCCAGCGCGTCCACGCCGAGCTGCGCGACCGCGGCCACCGGGTGGCGGTGGAACTCGCCCTGCCGGGCGGCTCGCTGCCGGACGCGGTGCGACGGCACGCGCCGCAGCTGATCGTGGCGCCGATGCTGAAGGCGGCGATCCCCGAGGAGGTGTGGGCGGCCCACGCGTGTCTCGTCGTCCACCCGGGACCCGTGGGCGACCGTGGACCGTCCTCCCTGGACTGGGCGATCCACGAGGACATCGACGAGTGGGGTGTCACCGTCCTCCAGGCCGACGGCGAGATGGACGCCGGTGATGTGTGGGCCTGTGTGCCCTGTCGGCTGCCCCGGGTGTCCAAGAGCGAGCTGTACCGGGGTGAGATCGCCGACGCCGCGCTCGAGGCCGTCCTGCTGGCGGTGGAGCGCTTTGCGGGAGGCACCCATGTGCCGTGCGAGCAGGACACGGTCCCCGTGGCCGACGCCCGCCGGCGTCCGCGTCCGTACCTGGACCAGAGTGTGCGGCGGATCGACTGGGCCGAGGACACGACCGGGACCGTCCTGCGCAAGCTGAGGGCGGCGGACTCGCAGCCCGGTGTGCTGGACACGCTGCTCGGCGGCGAGTGGTACCTGCACGGCGGGCACCCCGAGAGCGTGTTGCGCGGCCGCCCGGGCGAGCTGCTGGCGACCCGCGCCGGAGCGGTCTGCCGGGCCACCGGGGACGGCGCCGTGTGGATCCCGGAGCTGCGGGCCAGGCGGCTCCCCGGGCAGCCGCCGACGTACAAGCTGCCCGCGGTCGCGGCCCTCGGTGACCGGCTGCCGCCCCTGCCCGAGGTGCCGGAGGCCACCTGGACGGACATCCGCTACCGGGAGAGCGGCGACGTCGGCTTCCTGTCGTTCTCCTTCCCCGGCGGCGCCATGAGCACCGAGCAGTGCCGCCGGCTGCTGGACGCCTACCGGGAGGCGTGCGCGCGGCCCACGTCGGTGCTGGTGCTGGGCGGCGAGCGGGACTTCTTCTCCAACGGGATCCACCTCAACGTCATCGAGGCCGCCGACGACCCCGCCGCCGAGTCCTGGGCGAACATCAACGCCATCGACGACCTGGTCGAGGCGGTCCTGACGACGACCGACCGGCTGGTGGTCGCGGCGGTCGCGGGCAACGCGGCGGCGGGCGGGGTGATGCTCGCCCTGGCGGCGGACGAGGTGTGGTGCCGCTCGGGTGCCGTGCTGAACCCGCACTACCGGCTGATGGGCCTGTACGGCTCGGAGTACTGGACGTACACCCTGCCCCGCAGGGTGGGCCCGGCGGTGGCCGAACGCCTCGTGCGGGAGGCGCTGCCGGTGAGCGCAGAGAGCGCGCAGGGCCTCGGGCTCGTCGACCGGGTGGTGGACGCCGGCCCGGGAGCCTTCGCGGGGGAGGTCGGCCGCCTGGCCGCGCACCTGGCCGCCCTGCCGGCGACGGGGACCCGGATCGCCGCGAAGAAGACGGAGCTGGAGCGCCGGGAGAGCGAGACCCCCCTGGCCGCGTACCGGGAGCGGGAGCTCGCCCGGATGCGGATGACCTTCGACGACCCGGACGCCCCGTACCACGCGCTGCGCAGGGCGTTCGTCCACAAGGAACGCCCCGCGGGCACCCCGGCGCACCTCGCCGCTTCTCAAACCGATCCGGGCCCGTCTGCCGCCGAATTCACCGGAACGGCCCCCCATGACATCCCGTCGCCGCCCATCGGCTGATACCAAGAATCCGATGAACGCGGAAAGTCCCGAAACGGGGCTTTCATTCCTCACCTCCCCAGGAGGCGGTCCCATGACTGAGGCGACGACGAAGACGGTCGGCGCTGCGCCCGCCGACGAGACACCCACGATCCACATTCTCTGGATCAACGCAGGGCTGAGCTGCGACGGCGACTCGGTCGCGTTGACGGCGGCCATGCAGCCCAGCATCGAGGAGATCGTGCTCGGCGCGCTGCCGGGGCTGCCGAAGATCGCCGTCCACTGGCCGCTGATCGACTTCGAGTGCGGACCGGTCGGCGGCGCGGACACGTTCATCGAGTGGTTCTTCAAGGGGGAGCGGGGCGAGATCGACCCGTTCGTGCTGGTCGTCGAGGGCTCCATCCCCAATGAGGCGATCAAGCCCGAGGGCTACTGGTGCGGCTTCGGCGACAACCCGGAGACCGGCCAGCCGATCACCACCAGCGAGTGGATCGACCGGCTCGCCCCCAAGGCGCTGGCGGTCGTCGCCATCGGCACCTGCGCCACCTACGGTGGCATCCACGCCATGGCCGGCAACCCGACCGGCGCCATGGGCCTGCCGGACTATCTCGGCTGGGACTGGAAGTCCCAGGCCGGCATCCCCATCGTGTGCGTCCCCGGCTGTCCGATCCAGCCCGACAACTTCTCCGAGACGCTCACGTACCTGCTCTACCAGGCGACCGGCGCCGCCCCGATGATCCCGCTGGACGACAAGCTCCGTCCCACCTGGCTGTTCGGGGCCACCGTCCACGAGGGCTGCGACCGCGCGGGCTACTACGAGCAGGGTGAGTTCGCCCTGTCGTACGACTCGCCGAAGTGCCTGGTCAAGCTGGGCTGTTGGGGTCCGGTCGTCAAGTGCAACGTGCCCAAGCGCGGGTGGATGAACGGCATCGGCGGCTGTCCGAACGTCGGCGGCATCTGCATCGCCTGCACCATGCCCGGCTTCCCCGACAAGTTCATGCCGTTCATGGACGAGCCGCCCGGAGCCAAGCTCTCCAGCACGGCCAGCGGCGCCTACGGAGCCGTGGTCCGCAAGCTGCGCTCGATCACGGCGAAGACGGTGGACAAGGAGCCCAAGTGGCGCCGCACCGGAGAGAAGATCACCACCGGCTACCGGCCTCCCTGGTGACGCCCCACCGCGAGTGACCCGCTTCTGCTTCGCGCACCCCCCAACCGAACCCCGCGCAACGAAGGGCACGGCAAAGACGATGGCAAGGACGAAGGCGGCCGGCGACGGCAGCGGCCTGGTGGAGATGGCCTGGGACCCGATCACCCGGATCGTGGGCTCCCTCGGCATCCACACGAAGATCGACTTCAAGCAGAAGCGGGTCGCGGAGTGCTACAGCACCTCGTCGGTCTTCCGCGGCTACAGCGTCTTCATGCGCGGCAAGGACCCCCGCGACGCCCACTTCATCACCAGCCGCATCTGCGGAATCTGCGGCGACAACCACGCCACCTGTTCGGTGTACGCGCAGAACATGGCGTACGGCGTGAAGCCCCCGCACCTCGGTGAGTGGATCATCAACCTCGGCGAGTCCGCGGAGTACATGTTCGACCACAACATCTTCCAGGAGAACCTGGTGGGGGTCGACTACTGCGAGAAGATGGTCAAGGAGACCAACCCCGGCGTCCTCGAACTCGCCGAACGCACCGAGGCCCCGCACGCGGCCGAGCACGGCTACCGCACCATCGCCGACATCATGCGCTCGCTGAACCCCCTCGAAGGCGAGTTCTACCGCGAGGCCCTCCAGGTCAGCCGCTACACGCGCGAGATGTTCTGCCTGATGGAGGGCCGCCATGTGCACCCCTCCACGCTCTACCCGGGCGGCGTCGGCACCATCGCCTCCGTACAGCTCTTCACGGACTACCTCAGCCGCCTCATGCGGTACGTCGAATTCATGAAGCGCGTCGTGCCGCTGCACGACGACCTGTTCGACTTCTTCTACGAAGCGCTGCCGGGCTACGAGGAAGTGGGCCGCCGCCGGGTCCTGCTCGGCTGCTGGGGCGCGCTCAACGACCCCGAGTACTGCGACTTCACCTACGCCAACATGTCCGACTGGGGCCGACGGATGTTCGTCACGCCCGGTGTCGTCGTGGACGGCAAGCTCGTCACCAACGACCTCACCGACATCAACCTCGGCATCCGCATCCTGCTGGGCAGCTCGTACTACGAGGACTGGCAGGGCCAGGAGCAGTTTGTCACCCACGACCCGCTCGGCAACCCCGTGGACCCGCGCCACCCGTGGAACCAGCACACCATCCCCGCCCCGCAGAAGCGGAACTTCGACGACAAGTACAGCTGGGTCATGTCCCCGCGCTGGTTCGACGGCAAGGACCACCTCGCCCTGGACACCGGCGGCGGCCCCATCGCCCGCCTGTGGTCCACGGCGCTGTCCGGGCTCGTCGACATCGGGTACGTCAAGGCCACCGGCCACAGCGTGGTCATCAACCTGCCGCGCACCATGACCAAGCCGGAGACCAGCTTCGAGTGGAAGATCCCGAAGTGGTCCAACGCCCTGGAGCGCAACCGCGCGCGCACCTACTTCCAGGCGTACGCCGCCGCGGTCGCCCTGCACTGCGCGGAGAAGGGCCTCGAGGAGGTCCGTGCCGGACGCACCCAGACCTGGGAGAAGTTCGAGGTCCCGGACGAGGGGCTCGGCGTCGGCTTCACCGAGGCGGTCCGCGGCGTCCTCTCCCACCACATGGTGATCCGCGACGGCAAGATCGCCAACTACCACCCGTACCCGCCCACCCCGTGGAACGCCAGCACCAGGGACACCTTCGGCACGCCAGGACCGTACGAGGACGCCGTGCAGAACACCCCCATCTTCGAGGAGAACACCCCGGAGAACTTCAAGGGCATCGACATCATGCGCGCCGTCCGCAGCTTCGACCCCTGTCTGCCCTGCGGCGTCCACATGTACGTCGGGGGCGGCAAGACGGTGAAGTCCATGCACGTGCCCACCGGCCTGAGCGGACTGGGCGGATGAGCGCGCCCACGGCGGCGCGACCCGTCGACGCGGAACAGACCGGACGCCGGGTCGAGGAGGTGCTGGACCGACTGGCCGCGAGCGGCGACCCGGCCGCCGTCGAGGCGGCCGAGGAACTCGTCCGTTCCCTCATGGACTTCTACGGCGCCGGTCTGGCCCGCGTACTCCACCTGCTGTCCACCGCTCCGG
Organism: Streptomyces sp. NBC_00080; assembly: GCF_045041255.1. Taxonomy (NCBI): domain Bacteria; kingdom Bacillati; phylum Actinomycetota; class Actinomycetes; order Kitasatosporales; family Streptomycetaceae; genus Streptomyces; species Streptomyces sp. NBC_00080. The sequence continues at coordinate 877,970 of NZ_CP108235.1, read as the reverse complement.
GCGACCCGGTGGCGGGCCTGCTCGGCGACGAACTCGTCGCCGGCCTGCTCGTCCTGCACGACCTGCACCCCGAGGACCGCGACACCCGCATCGCCCGGGCCCTCGACAGCGTCCGCGAACACCCCCTGGACGTCGTGGACTTCGACGAGGAGAGCGGTGCCCTGACCCTGCGGGCCCGGGAGGCCGGCGGCTGCGGATGCGGGTCCGGCGAGAGCGCCCGGGAGGCCGCGCGCGCGGCCCTCGCCTGCTTCGCACCGGAGGTCGGCGCGGTCGACGTACAGACCGCGCCCGCGGGGCCCACGCTCCTCCAGATCGGCACGGCACCGACGGGCGCCCGATGACGGCGTCCCCGGCGACGCGCACCCCTGGCCTGCGCAGGTTCCTCACCGAGCGAACTCCGCGGCCCGAACGGTGCGAGCTGTGCGCCGTGCCGGTCGAGACGGACCACCGCCATCTGGTCGACACCGAGAAACGTGCCCTCGTCTGCGCCTGTGCCGCCTGCGCCCTGTTGATGCAGCAGCAGGGCGCAGGCGCGGGCCGCTTCCGCACGGTCCCGGCCCGCTATCTCACCGACCCCGGGCATCGTCTCGACGAGAGCGCGTGGGAGGCGTTGCAGATCCCGGTCGGCGTCGCCTTCCTCTTCCGCAACGCGGCGCTCGACCGGCTGGTCGCCCTGTATCCGAGCCCGGCCGGAGCCACCGAGAGCGAACTCGAACCGGACACCTGGACGGCGGTCCTCGGCGGCAGCCGCCTCGCCGGACTGCTCGAACCCGACGTGGAGGCGCTGCTGCTGCGCCGCACCCAGGGCCGCTTCGAGCTCCACCTCGTACCGATCGACATCTGTTACGAACTGGTGGGCCGCATGCGCCTGTTGTGGCAGGGCTTCGACGGCGGGGCCGAGGCCCGGGCGGCACTGGACGCGTTCTTCGCGGACGTCGCGCGACGCGCCCGGCCGGTGGACGAGGAGCCGAGGCCATGACGGAGTTCTCCTTCGCCTGCACCGGCGTCCGCGCCGACCGCTACGCCGCCGGACCCACCCTCGTCTTCCGGCTGCGCGTCACCGCCGCGGACGGCGCGCGCGTGCACGCTCTCGCGCTGCGCTGCCAGATCCGCATCGAACCCGCCCGCCGCGGCTACGAGTCCGCCGAGGCCGACGGGCTGGCGGATCTCTTCGGCGAGCGCTCGCGCTGGGGCAGCACGCTCCAGCCGGTGCAGTTCGCGCAGATCTCGCTCATGGTCCCCGGCTTCACCGGAGAGACCGAAACCGACCTCGTCGTCCCGTGCACCTACGACATGGACATCGCGGCGACCCGCTACCTGGACGCCCTCACCGCCGGAGAGGTCCCGCTGCTGATGCTGTTCTCCGGTACGGCGTTCATCGGCGAAGGCGGCTTCCGGGTCGAGCCGGTGCCGTGGGACCGGGAGGCGGTGTTCCGGATGCCGGTCGCGACCTGGCGGGAGATGGTCGAGCAGCACTTCCCCGGATGCGGCTGGATCCGGCTGCCGCGCGACACCATGGACGTCCTCCTCGCCTACCGCTCACGGCACGCGCTGCCCTCCTGGGAGGCCACCCTCAAGGCCCTGCTCGACGACAGCGGCGGCGCCGACCCGCCCCGGCGCGACCCGCTGCGCGCGCTCACCGGCACCACCGGAAGGACGGACCCGTGACCGTGACCGCGTTCGCCTCCGAGACGGAGGAGCGGTTCGCCCTCGCCCGGCAGGTGGCCGACGCCGTCCTCTTCGAGGGCTATGTGCTCTACCCGTACCGCGCCTCGGCGGCCAAGAACCGGCTGCGCTGGCAGTTCGGGGTGCTGGTGCCGCCCGGCTGGGGCGCCGAGTGCGAGGAGCACGACTTCCAGCACACCGAATGCCTGATGGAGCCGAAGGCGGGCGCGACCCTCTCCGTCGAGGTGCGCTTCCTGCACGCCCGACGGCGCACCGTGCAGCGGGTACGCCCGGACGGCGGCTTCGAGACGGTCGCCGAACTCCGCCTCGACGACCGGGTGCTGGTGCCCTGGGACGAGGGCGGCGAGGAGCGGGTCGAGGTGGTCGCCCCGGTGGACGAACTCCTCGGCGACGGCGTCACCCATCCGTTCCGGCGCCCCGCCCGGGAGGACACCGAACCCGTCCTGGACGCGGAGGGCCGCACCGTCGGCCGGCTCCTGCGGCGGTGCGAGGAGATCAACGGGACGATCCGGCTGTCCGCCCGCGAGCTCGACGGCCCCTACCGTGTCCTGCGGCTGACCGCCGTCGTCGAGAACACCAGTGACTGGACGCCGTCCGAGGCCCGCGACGCCGGCCGGGACGCGGCACTGCCGCACTCCCTGGTGGCCACCCACCTCCTCATGGCCCTCAGCGCCGGATCGTTCCTGTCCATGACGGATCCCCCCGAGTGGGCGAAGGGCGCGGTCGCCGCCTGCCGCAACCTGCACACCTGGCCCGTGCTCGCCGGCGAGACCGGCACCGCCGACCTCGTACTGTCCTCGCCGATCATCCTGGAGGACCATCCGGCCATCGCACCGGAGAGCCCCGGCGCGCTCTACGACGCCACCGAGATCGACGAGATCCTCGCGCTGCGCACCGCGGCCCTCACCGACGAGGAGAAACGCGAGGCCCGAGGCACCGACGAGCGGGCGGCCGCCGTGATCGAGCTGGCGGACTCCATGCCGGCCGAGGTCCTGGAGCGGCTGCACGGGGCGGTGCGCAGTCTGCGTGCGGCGACCGGCCCGGCCCCCGTCGCCGCGGAGGTCGGCTTTCCCGACGAGCACGGGGTGCAGCGCCCGGACACCCCCTGGTGGGACCCCGCGAGCGAGGAGGGCTTCGACCCGGCGAAGGACCACGTGCTGGTGGACGGCCGGCCGGTGGGCAAGGGCAGCCGCGTCGAGCTGCGCCCGGGCCTGCGGCGCACCGACGCGCAGGACATCTTCCTGCGCGGCCGCACCGCGACGGTCGAGGCGGTGCTGCACGACGTCGACGGCGGCGTGCACCTGGCGGTCACGGTCGACGGTGACCCGGGCGCCGACATCCGCCGCGAGCAGGGCCGGTTCCTGTACTTCCAGCCCGACGAGGTCACCCTGGCGGAGGACGACGCATGAACCTCCCCGCACCGGCAGCCCCGAGGACGCTCGTGGCGGGCATCGGCAACATCTTCCTCACGGACGACGGCTTCGGTGTCGAGACCGCCCGCCGGCTCGCCGAGCGCGACCTGCCCGGACACGTCGAGATCGTGGACATCGGAGTGCGCGGGGTGCACCTCGCCTACCAGCTCCTGGACGGCTACGACACCCTCGTCCTGGTGGACGCCACCGCGCGCGGCGAAGCCCCCGGCACGCTGTACGTGATCGAACACGACGTCGGCGGCGCAGGCCCACCGCCCGGCACGCCCGCCCTGGACGGTCACCGGATGACCCCCGACTCCGTCCTGGCACTGCTGGGCACCCTGTGCGCCGGGACCGGCGGCGAGCCGCCGCGGCGCGTCCTGGTCGTCGGATGCGAACCGGCCACGGTGGACGAGGGCATCGGTCTCAGCCCGCCGGTGTCCGACGCCGTACCGGAGGCCGTCCGGCTGATCGAAGAGCTGCTGCGGAACGGGGAGCCGGGAGAGTCCGCGCCGCGGGCCACGGCCGACGGGATCTCGACATGAGGAGAGACGGGATGAAGAAGATGATCATCGGCGGAGCGGCCCTCGCGGCCCTGGTCGCCATCGGCGCCGAAATGTTTCCCGACGTGCGGCGCTACCTGCGCATCCGACGGATGTGAAGCACGGCCGCCGCCGGTGCGCCGCACGGTTGCGTCGAACGGCGTACCCGGTGGCCGGCGACGGCGTGCCGGGCCGTGCGGCCCCGGTGCGCGCGCCTCTAATGAAGGCCGACCGCAGGCAGCCTCGACAAGGACGGAGACCCATGCACGAGATGTCCGTCGCGCTGGCCGTCGTCGACCAGGTGGCAGAGGCCGCCGAGCGCGCCGGTGATGTCACCGCGGTGCGATCGGTACGGCTCCAGGTCGGCGAACTGGCCGGCGTCGTACCCGATTCGCTCGCCTTCTGCTTCGAACTGGTCTGCGCCGGAACCCTGCTGGAAGGCGCCGAACTGGTCACCGAGACGGTACCGGGGCGGGCCCGCTGCACACCCTGCGCCCACGAGTGGGCCGTCGGCATGCCACCCCGGCTGACCTGCCCCGCGTGCGACGGGACGACCACCGATCTGCTCGCGGGCCGGGAACTGCGGATCGCCGCCGTGCAGTGGGAGACCGGCGACCCCACGCCCACCCGCGAACCGATCTCCGAGGAGTGCTGAACCATGTGTCGTGTCGTCGACCTGCGCCAGGCCGTGCTTGCGAAGAACGACGCGAGCGCCCACACGCTGCGCACCCGCCTCGCGGCCCACGGCACCACGGTCGTCAACCTGCTGTCCAGTCCGGGCAGCGGCAAGACCGCCCTGCTGGAGAGCGAACTGCTGCGGGCACGGGAGCGGGCCGTGCCGGTCGCGGCGCTGACCGCCGATCTCGCCACCGAGAACGACGCGATCCGGCTCGCACGGTCGGGCGCCCCGGTCAAGCAGGTGCTCACCGACGGACTGTGCCACCTGGAGGCGGGCATGCTCGCCGGGCACCTGGACGGGTGGCTGCCCGACGGCACCCGGCTGCTGTTCGTGGAGAACGTCGGCAACCTCGTCTGCCCCGCCGGCTACGACCTGGGGGAGACCCTGAGGGTCGTCCTCGCCTCGGTGACGGAGGGCGAGGACAAGCCGCTCAAGTACCCCACCGCGTTCGGCCTCGCCCACCTGGTCGTCGTCACCAAGATCGACCTCGCGGAGGCCGCGGAGTTCGACGAGATCGCCTTCCGCGCGAACGTGCAACAGGTCAACCCGGGCGTCGAGGTGGTGCTGACCTCGGCACGCCGCGGGAAGGGCGTGGGCGCGCTGCTCGACCGGGCGCTCGCCGCCGCGCAGGGCGCGCCCCCGCACACACCGGTGATGGCCGGCCGGCCGGACCTCCGGCACGGCCACGCGCACCCCCACCCGCACAGCCACACCCACGCCGACGAGACCGACGCCGGCGACCTGGCACCCACCCCCTCGTGAGCGCTCCGTCGAGGCCGTCGGCCGTGGTCGCCGGTGACCCGCCGCTGCGCCGCCGGGTCACCGTCCGGGGAGTGGTGCAGGGCGTGGGCTTCCGGCCCTACCTGTACGGCCTCGCCACCGAACTCGCCCTGGCCGGACACGTGACCAACACCCCGGAGGGCGTCGTCGTGGAGGTCGAGGGCACCGCCTCGGCCGTGGCCCGGTTCTGCGACCGGATCGCCGCTCAGGCGCCCCCGCTGGCCCGCGTCGAGTCCGTCCACCACCGCGAGATGCCGCCGGTCGGCGGCACCGCGTTCACCATCCTCACCTCGCGGACCGGCGGACCGGCCCGCACCCTGGTCTCCCCGGACACCGCCACCTGCGCCGACTGCCTCGCCGAGCTGGCCGACCCGGCGGACCGGCGGTACCGCCACCCGTTCGTCAACTGCACGCACTGCGGCCCGCGTTTCACGATCGTCACCGGCGTGCCGTACGACCGCGCCCACACCACCATGGCCGGCTTCGCCATGTGCCCCGACTGCGCCCGGGAGTACGCGGATCCGGCCGACCGCCGTTTCCACGCGCAGCCGGTCGCCTGCCCGGCCTGCGGACCGCGGCTGCGGCTGCTGGTCCCGCCGTCCGACGGCCTCCCGGGGACGGACCCGGTCACCGAGGCGCGCGCACTGCTGTCGGACGGCGCCGTCCTCGCCGTCAAGGGACTGGGCGGCTATCACCTGGCCTGTGACGCCACGAACGAGGAGGCCGTCGCCCGTCTGCGCCGCCGCAAGGCACGGGGGGACAAGCCGTTCGCCGTCATGGCCCGGCGCACGGCCGACGTCGAGCACCTCGTCCGGCTGTCCCCCGAGGAGAGAGAGCTGCTCGAGGGCGGTGTACGGCCCGTCGTGCTGCTGCGTCGGCGCCGAGACCCCGTGTACGCGACGGGAGCCCCGCGACCCGCCGAGTCCGTCGCGCCCGGCAGCCCCGACCTCGGCGTGATGCTGCCGTACACGCCCCTGCACCATCTCCTGCTCGGCCTGCCCGACGACCCGGACGGCCCCCGGCTGCTGGTCATGACCAGCGGCAACGTGTCCGGCGAGCCGATCGTCACCGACGACACCGAGGCGCTGGAGCGGCTCGCACCGCTGGCCGACGCCTGGCTCACGCACGACCGGCCGATCCACGTCCCCTGCGACGACTCGGTGGTCCGCGTCTGCGACGGGGAGCCGCTGGTGATCCGCCGCTCCCGCGGCTACGCCCCGCTGCCGGTCGCCCTCCCGCTGCCCGTCCGTCCCGCCCTCGCCGTCGGCGGCGACCTGAAGAACGCCTTCTGCCTGGGGGCGGGCCGGCGAGCCTGGCTGTCCGCGCACATCGGCGACATGGACGACCTCGCCACCCAGCGGGCCTTCGAGGGCGCGGTGGCGCAACTGGAGTCCATCACCGGTGTGCGGCCCGGCACCCTGGTGGCCGACCGGCATCCCGGCTACCGCTCCGCCCGGTGGGCCGACCGCCAGGCGGCGGCGCGACCCGTCGTGCGCGTCCAGCACCATCACGCGCACGTCGCCGCCGCGATGGCCGAGCACGGGCTGGACGGCACCCGGCCGGTGATCGGCGTCGCCTTCGACGGCACGGGCCACGGCGACGACGGAGCCGTCTGGGGCGGCGAGTTCCTGCTCGCGGACTACGACGGCTTCAGCCGGTTCGGACACCTCGCGTACGTCCCGCTGCCCGGTGGCGACGCCACGGTACGCAGGCCGTACCGCATGGCGCTGGCCCATCTGTGGGCGGCCGGCATCGACCGGGCGGACGACCTCGCCTGCACGGCCGTCTGTCCGTCCGACGAACTGCGTCTGCTGGAAAGGCAGTTGGAGATCGGCCTGCACTGTGCCCCCACCTCCAGCATGGGGCGGCTCTTCGACGCCGTGTCCTCTCTGACCGGTGTGTGCCACCGCGCGGGTTACGAGGCGCAGGCCGCCGTGGAGCTGGAGGGAGCGGCGCTCGGCGCGCCCACCGGCGACCGGGCCGCCTACACCTTCGATCTCCGGGCGCCCGGGCATGCCCGCGAGGAGGGTGACGCGGTACAGGCCGACCCGGCGCCCGTCCTCGCCGCGATCGTCTCCGACCTGCGGGCCGGCGTCGGGCCCGCGCTGGTCGCGGCCCGCTTCCACCGGGCGGTGACCGGCCTGGTGCACCGGATCTGCGTACGGGCCCGAGAGCGGCACGGCCTGGACACGGTCGCCCTGACGGGGGGCGTGTTCGCCAACACGCTGCTCTCCTCGGCCTGTTCCGCGGCCCTGCGCGAGGACGGCTTCACGGTCCTTCGGCACCGGCTGGTGCCGCCGGGCGACGGCGGTCTGGCCCTGGGCCAGCTGATGGTGGCCGCCCGGACGACTCCCACCGACTGAGTAACGCGTGATCCACAGCGAGGAGAGGCTCATGTGCCTGGCGGTACCCGGCAGAGTGCTGGACATCGAGGACCGGGACGGCACCCGGATGGCCACCGTCGACTTCGGCGGTGTGGTCAAGGAGGTGTGCCTGGAGTATCTGCCCGATCTCCAGGTCGGCGAGTACGCCATCGTCCACGTCGGCTTCGCCCTTCAGCGGCTGGACGAGGAGTCGGCGCGGCAGACGCTCGAACTCTTCGCCGAACTCGGCATGCTGCAGGAGGAGTTCGGCGACGCCTGGGAGATGGCGGCGGCGGAGGCGGGCGCGGACCCGGTGGAAGGGGTGCACAACCAGTGAAGTACATCGAAGAGTTCCAGGATCCGGAGCTGGCCCGTCGGCTGCTCGACGACATCCATGCCACGGTGACGAGGCCGTGGGCGCTGATGGAGGTCTGCGGCGGCCAGACGCACAGCATCATCCGGCACGGCATCGACCAACTTCTGCCTGATCAGCTGGAGTTGATCCACGGTCCGGGCTGTCCGGTGTGCGTGACCCCGCTGGAGGTCATCGACAAGGCGCTGGAGATCGCCTCCCGGCCGGAGGTGATCTTCTGTTCCTTCGGGGACATGCTGCGGGTGCCGGGCACCGGACGGGACCTGTTCCAGGTGCGCGGGGAGGGCGGCGACGTGCGAGTCGTCTACTCGCCGCTCGACGCGCTGCGGATCGCCCGGCAGAACCCGGACCGCGAGGTGGTGTTCTTCGGCATCGGCTTCGAGACGACGGCTCCTCCCAACGCCATGACGGTCCACCAGGCCCGGAAGCTGGGCATCCTGAACTTCAGCATGCTGGTGTCCCATGTCCGGGTACCGCCGGCCATCGAAGCGATCATGTCCTCGCCGAGCTGCCGGGTGCAGGGCTTCCTCGCGGCCGGGCACGTGTGCAGCGTGATGGGTGTGGGGGAGTATCCGGAACTGGCGGAGCGCTTCCGCGTCCCGATCGTCGTGACGGGCTTCGAGCCGCTGGACATCCTCGAAGGCGTGCGCCGGGCCGTCCGTCAGCTGGAACGCGGCGAGCACACCGTCGACAACGCCTACGCCCGTGCCGTCCGCCCGGAGGGCAATGCGGCCGCCCGGGCCATGCTGGAGGACGTCTTCGAGGTCACCGACCGGGCCTGGCGCGGAATCGGCGTGATCCCCGACAGCGGCTGGCGGCTGTCGTCGAAGTACCGCGACCACGACGCCGAGCACCGTTTCGCGGTCGAGGGGATCCGGACGGAGGAGCCGGCCGAGTGCCGCAGCGGCGAGGTCCTGCAGGGGCTGCTCAAGCCGCACGAGTGCGAGGCCTTCGGCACCCTGTGCACCCCCCGCACCCCCCTGGGCGCCACCATGGTCTCCAGCGAGGGTGCCTGCGCCGCGTACTACCTCTACCGGCGGCTGGACATGCCCGCCGTCAAGGCCCGGGAGGCGACCCCCGTTGTCTGACATCACCGATCGGCCCGCGCCCGGCCCCGCCCGCGTCCTCGACGTCGAGGGCTGGACCTGTCCGGCGCCGGTGCGTGACCGGCCCCGGGTCGTCATGGGCCACGGTGGCGGGGGAGTGCTCTCCGCCGAACTGGTCCAGCAGATCTTCGCGCCCGCGTTCGGGGGCGAGGTGCTCGCCCAGCTGGGCGACTCCGCCGTCCTGACCGTGGGCGGGGCCAGGCTGGCGTTCTCCACCGACTCCTACGTGGTGCGGCCGCTGTTCTTCCCCGGCGGCAGCATCGGCGACCTGGCGGTCAACGGCACCGTCAACGACCTCGCCATGAGCGGCGCCCGTGCCGCCTACCTCTCCTGCGGATTCATCCTGGAGGAGGGCGTGGAGCTGGACGTGGTCCGGCGGGTGTCCGAGGCGCTGGGCGCGGCCGCGCGTACCGCCGGGGTGGAGGTGGCCACCGGGGACACCAAGGTGGTGGAGGCCGGACACGGCGACGGGATCTACCTCAACACCGCGGGTATCGGTCTCGTCCCCGCGGGCGTGGACCTGCGGCCGCAGCGGGTCGTCCCCGGTGACGTGGTGATCGTCAGTGGTGCCATCGGCGTCCACGGGGTGGCGGTCATGAGCGTGCGCGAGGGCCTGGAGTTCGGGGTCGAGATCAAGAGCGACTGTGCGGCGCTCGGCGGCCTGGTCGACGCCATGCTGGCCGTCACCCCGGAGCTGCACGTGCTGCGCGATCCCACCCGAGGCGGTCTGGCGGCCGCGCTCAACGAGATCGCGACGGCCTCCGGCGCGGGGGTGGTGATCCGGGAACGAGCCGTCCCGGTCCCGTCGGCCGTGGCCAACGCCTGCGCCATCCTGGGCCTGGACCCCATGTACATCGCCAACGAGGGCAAGCTGGTGGCCTTCGTCCCGCGCGAGCACGCCGACGCCGTCCTCGAGGCGATGCGGGCCCATCCGCTGGGCACGGAGTCCGTGGTCATCGGTGAGGCCGTCGAGGAGCATCCGGGGATGGTCGTGGCCAGGACCGGGCTGGGCGGAACACGGGTGGTCGATCTGCCGATCGGCGAGCAGTTGCCGCGCATCTGCTGACACGTATCCCGCGAAGTCCCGCACGCCGTAGGGATCCGCTCCGCGATCGCGGGGGCGTGGAGGAGCCGTGATGCTGCCGCGGGGGGCGGGCAGGATCCGGCCTTCCACGCCCCCCGGGCGGGTCGTCAGCGCGATCGGTGTCCGGAGGGCGGGTCCTGCGGGTCCACGCCGGTGGTGGCGGACGCGTCCCTGGTGCCGCTGGGGCGCTGGGAGCGGCCCTTGGGACCGGTGTCCCGTCGGCCCTTCTCGTCCGCGTCGGCGTACTCCTCGCCGCGTCCGCCGTGACTCTTGACCGTGTCACCCGGAACGGACTTCGTCTCCTGCGCGGACCTGGTCCGGCCACGGCCCTTCGGGGCGGCGTGCTCGGCGGGGTGGAAGGAGCGGTGGGCGCTCGGGTTGTCCTCCTGACGTGTCTCGTCCACATCGGGCGACCAGCCGTGCTGCCCGGCGCCCTCGTGCCGGCTCGGCCCCTTGCCGTGCGGCGGCTCGGACGAACGTGGTTTCTTCGACATGGTCCGACCTGCCTGTTCTTGATCGGTGGAGGACGCCGGTCGAGCGCCACCGTGCTCACTGAATTATCCCCTCTTGCGATATTTCGGGCACATCGTGACCCCGTGCGCCTCGCAGTCCCGGCCGGAACGGCGTTGGCGAATAATTGTTGTCGAAATTGTTGACGATCTCTCCGGTGTGGGCCACGCTGACCGCTCGGTGGCGCCGTCGCCCATGGCGCGCCCGCACCGAGAGGGGAACCCCATGCGTTGGTCCTTCGTCCGCGGTCGAAGGAGACCGGCCGCTGTCGCCGCCCGGGTGGCCGTGGTGGCCATGCTCGCCGCCGTCCTGGTGCCGGTCACGAGCGCGAGCGGCGCGCAGCCGCCGCACCGTGCCGTCACGGCCGACGGCCTGGCGGATCTGCCCGCGGTGCGGCCCGTGATGGACTGCGCCGACGTGACCGGCCTCGACCTGGACGGCGTCACCGACGCGCCGGTCACGATCTCCTCGGCGACCGTCGTGACGACCGGCGCGGCCCCCTACTGCGAGGTGCGGGGAACCATCGCCCCCGCGAACACCATTGTCATGCGCCTGCCGGTCAACGGCTGGACGCAGCGCTACGTCCAGACCGGCTGCGGTGGTCTGTGCGGAAGCGCCGCCATCAACTACGGCCAGGCGACGACCTGTCCGGTCGTCCAGGACGGCACGGTCGCGAGCGCCACGACCGACATGGGCCACCAGGGCCAAAACGACGGCTCATGGGCGCTGGACAACCCGCAGGCACAGATCGACTTCGCCTACCGCGGCGTGCACGTCACGTCCCAGGTGGCCAAGGCGGTCATCGCGAGGTTCTACGGCAAGCGCCCCGCCTACTCGTACTTCACCGGCTGTTCCGACGGCGGCCGTGAGGCGCTCATGGAGGCGCAGCGCTACCCGGGCGACTTCGACGGCATCGCCGCCGGCGCGCCCGCGAACAACATGGTCGTCCAGAACACCTTCCACCACGCCTGGAACGTGCTGACGAACAGGGACGCGAACGGCGATTACATCCTCCTCGCCGACAGACTGCCCCTGATCCACCGGGCCGTGCTGGCGGCCTGCGACGCGCTGGACGGACTGACGGACGGGCTGCTCGACGACCCGCGGCGCTGCGACTTCGACCCGAGGACGCTGGTGTGCGCGTCCGGCCAGGACCCGTCGACATGCCTGACGGCGGCGCAGGCCGCGGTGGTCCAGCGGCTGCACGACGGCGCCACCGACGCGCGGGGCCGCAGGCTGGAGCCGGCCATCTCCCACGAGTGGGGCTCCGAACCGGAGTGGACGCTGTTCGTGCCGAAGGCGCAGGGCGAGACGGTGGCGAGCGAGAACTTCGTGACGTCCTTCGCCCGCTATCTGGCGTACCCGAACGCCCCCGACCCGGAGTTCCGGCTCTCGGACCTCGACTTCACCGTCGAGTCGTTCTGGAAGACCGTCCAGTCCTCCAGCCATCTGGCGGCCATGGACCCCGACCTCGGCGCCTTCGAGAAGAGCGGCGGCAAGCTGCTCCTCTGGCACGGCTGGAGCGACCAGCACATCTCACCGCAGGGGACGCTGGCCTACTACGACGCCCTGCGCGACACGATGGGGGCGAGGACGGCCGACCGGTTCGCCAAGCTGTACCTGTTCCCGGGTGTCGCCCACTGCGGGGGCGGTGACGGGCCGAACAGCTTCGACGTCCTCACCCCGGTGATGGCCTGGGTGGAGAGCGCCACCACGCCCGGCCGGATCGTCGCGTCCAACAGCACGAACGGCACCGTGACGCGCACCCGTCCCGTGTACCCGTACCCCAAGGTCGCCCGCTACGACGGCACGGGCAGCATCGACGACGCCGCGAACTTCGTGGCCCGGACCCCGTCGGCCCGCCCGGACGGCGACGCCTACGACTGGCTGGGCAAGCGCCTGTACTCCCATGGCTACCAGACATGGTGCAGGGCCGTGGACGGCAGGCTGGTGTGCCGCCCGACCCGGACCTGGCTGACGGAACGGGAGCGGGCCGTTTAGCCGCGGAGCCGGCGTCCCGAGAGGGACGCCGGCGCTCCTCGCCGGTGTTTCCCGTGTAGGTGTTTCCCCGCCGGCGTTTCCCGCGCCGGTGGAGACTGGTCCGAGGACCAGACCGCCGGCCAGGAAGCCCCGAACCGCTAGGAACGACCATGGACTTCACCGTCGAGATCGCCACCGAAGCGGTCGTGGACAGCTTCCGCAGCACCGAGGACCCCCGGCTGCGGGAGGTGCTGAAGAGCCTGACCCGTCACCTCCACGCCTTCGTACGGGACGTCGGGCCCACCCCGGGGGAGTGGGAGGCGGCGATCGACTTCCTCACCGCCGTCGGCCAGAAGTGCGACGACACCCGGCAGGAGTTCGTCCTGCTCTCCGACGTCCTGGGCGTCTCCATGCTCGTCGAGACGCTGGGCGGAGCGCAGGAGGGAACGGAGAGCACCGTCCTCGGCCCCTTCCACATGACCGAGTCGCCCCGCAGGGACCTCGGCGACAGCATCGACCTTCTCGGCACCGGCCGCCCCTGTGTGGTCTCCGGCCGGGTGTTCGCCACCGACGGCACCCCGCTGCCGGGCGCCGAACTCGACGTCTGGCAGTGCGACGAGGAGGGCTTCTACGACGTGCAGCAGCCGGACGTCCAGCCGCCGGGCAACGGACGCGGGCTGTTCCGCACCGACGACGAGGGCCGCTTCTGGTTCCGCACCGTCGTCCCGTCCCCCTACCCGATCCCCACGGACGGGCCGGTGGGCACCCTGCTGCGCGCCACCGGCAGACACCCCTTCCGGCCCGCCCATGTCCACTTCATCGCGCGTGCCGAGGGCCATCGGCCGGTCACCACCCACACCTTCGTGGCCGACGGCCCCTACCTCGACTCCGACGCCGTCTTCGCCGTCAAGCAAGGCCTCATCACCGACTTCGCGGAGTCGCACGACGAGCGCGCGGCCGAGCGCTTCGCGGTGACCGTGCCCTTCACCCACGCCGGTTTCGACATCGTCCTGGCCCCGGAAGCCGGGACGTGAGCAGCAGCCCTACGCCAATCCCCGCCCGGTCACCGAAGGGGCCCTCCGCGCGCTCCTCGCCGATGCCCTGACCGTCGGGGGGACAGCTTCCACAACATCCTCGACAACCCGCACGCCGGCCTGCTGTACCTGATCCCCGGCGGCAAGGAGGTCCTGTGCGTCAACGGCCGGGCCCGCATCCTCACCGACGCCCCGTTCTTCGACGCCATGACGCTCGACGGCCGGCGGCCCGAGCTCGCCCTGGTCCTGGAGATCGACGAGGTCTATCTGCACTGCCCGGCGTCGCTGCGCCGCTCGGGCGTATGGAATCCGGCGTCGTGGCGGACCGGCAGAGCGGGGTGCGGGCACCCCTGATCGACTTGAATTTAGGTTAGGCTAACCTTCGCTGCGTGAGATCTGGTGAAGAAGCAGCAGCCGCCCCGCGGCTCCGCGGTCATGAACTGTCGGCCACGGGTGTGACCGTGTCGTACGACGGCGTCGACGTCGTGCACGGCGCCTCGGTCGCGCTCCGGCCCGGCGAGGTGACCGTGCTGGTCGGTCCCAACGGCAGCGGCAAGTCGACGCTCCTGCGGACCATCGCCCGTCTGCAGCCGGCCCGCCACGCCACGCTCAGGATCGATGCCGACACCGACGGCCTCACCCTGACCGCCCGTGAGTTCGCGCGGCACGTCGCCCTGCTGACCCAGGGTCGCCCCACGCCCAGCGGGCTGACGGTGCGGGACCTCGTCGAGTTCGGCCGCTACCCGTACCGGGGCCGCTTCGGCCGGCCCGACCCGGACGCGTCGGCCGCGGTCGACCGGGCCCTCGCGCTGACCGGTGTCACGGACCTCGCCGAGCGGGGCGCCGACCACCTGTCCGGCGGGCAACTGCAGCGGGTCCGGCTGGCCGGCTGCCTCGCGCAGGAGACCGGCGTGCTGCTGCTGGACGAGCCGACGACCTATCTCGACCTGCGCTACCAGATCGAACTCCTCGACCTCATCCGCGACCTGGCGGACGACCACGGGATCGCCGTCGGCGTCGTGCTGCACGACCTCGACCAGGCGGCGGCCGTCGCGGACCGGATCACGCTGCTCGAAGCGGGCCGGATCGTCGCCGACGGCCCGCCCGAGGACGTCCTCACCCCGGAACGCCTGACCGCCGTCTACGGCATCCGGATCGACGTCGACACCGACCCCCTGACCGGTCGACTGCGCACCCGCCCGATCGGCCGCCACCACACTCGACACACTCGAACCGAAAGGCTCGGCACCACCTCATGAGACGCCTCCTCCTCACCGCGGCCACCGCCGCCGCCGCGCTCACCCTCGCCGCGTGCGGCACCACCGAGCCTGCCGCCGACAGCTCCGAGAAGCCCTCCCAGACCATCAGCCTCACCGACGCCACCGGCGCGAAGATCAAGCTCGACGGCCCGGCCGACAAGGTCGTCGCCACCGAGTGGAACGTCGTCGAGAGCCTCGTCACGCTCGGCGTGGACCCGGTCGGCGTCGCCGACGTCAAGGGCTACAAGACCTGGGACACCGCCGTCCCGCTGAAGAACGAGCCGAAGGACATCGGCACGCGCGGCGAGCCGAGCATGGACACCATCGCCTCGCTCGCGCCCGACCTCATCGTGGCCACCACCGATCTGACCCCCGCCGCGGTGAAGCAACTGCGCAAGGTCGCCCCGGTGCTGGAGGTGACGTCCGCCGACTCCACCGACCAGATCGGGCAGATGCTGGAGAACCTCGACCTCATCGCCAAGGCCACCGGCACCACCGCCAAGGCCGAGACGGCCCGTACGGCCTTCGAGGCCAAGGTCGCCGAGGGCAAGAAGGCCCTCGCCTCCGCCGGTCTCGCCGGTGCGCAGTACGCCTTCGCCGACGGCTACGTCGCCTCCAACCAGGTCTCCCTGCGCCCCTACACCAGCGGTTCGCTCATCGGGGCCGTCAACGAGGCGGTCGGCCTGAAGAACGCCTGGACGGTCAAGGGGGACGCGGCCTACGGCCTCGGCACCACCGACGTCGAAGGTCTCACGGCCCTGCCGAAGGACACCCGGTTCGCCTACATAGCCAACGACGACGACGCGAGCAGCACGCCCTTCACCGGTGCGCTGGCGAAGAACGCCGTGTGGACGTCCCTGCCGTTCGTGAAGGCCGGCGAGGTGCACCGACTGCCCGACGGCATCTGGATGTTCGGCGGTCCCGAGTCGATGGAGGCGTACATCGACGCCGTCGTCGGCGCGCTGACGAAGTAGCGCCGGCCATGGCCGTCACCGCAACGCCCCCCGCGCTCCGTCCACCGGCCGCCGCGTCCCGGACGGGCGCGGCCGCGGTGACGGTCGCGCTCGTCCTCCTGGTCGCGGCCCTCGCCGTCGTCGACATCACCCAGGGCACCGCCGCCGTCGGACCGGCCGAGGTGTTCAAGGCCCTGACCGGGCGGTCCGATCCGGCCGACGCCTCCGTCGTGATCGCCTCCCGGCTGCCGCGGACGACCGCCGGCCTCATGGTCGGCGTCATCCTCGGCGCGGCCGGCGCCGTGCTCCAGGCCGTCAGCCGCAACGTGCTCGCCGCTCCCGACACCCTCGCGGTGAACGCCGGTTCGTACCTGGCGCTCGGGCTGGTCGGCGTCACCGGCGTCTCGCTGCCGATGATCGCCTCCTCCGGGGTCGCCTTCGTCGGCGGACTCCTCGCCGCGACCGTCGTGCTCGCCCTGTCCGGCCTCGGCACGGGCACCGTACGACTGGTCCTCGCCGGCACCGCGCTGGCGCTGGGGCTGACCTCCGTGACCGAAGGCCTGCTCCTGCTGTTCCCCCAGGAGACCGAGGGCCTCTACCAGTGGAACCAGGGCAGCATCAGCCAGAACGGCTTCGACGGCGTCCTCCAGATGCTGCCCGTCGTCCTGGTCGGGCTCGTCGGCCTGCTGCTGACCGCCCGTCGGGTCGACGTGCTGGCCCTGGGTGACGACGCGGCCCGCGGGCTGGGCGTCCCGGTCCGCGCCACCCGTGTGACGGTGGTCGTCCTGGCGACCCTGCTGTCCGCGGCGGCCGTCACCCTCGCCGGGCCCGTCGGCTTCGTCGGACTGTGCGCCCCGGCCCTGGTGCGACCGCTTGCCCGCCGGTACCGGGGGTTCGTCCGGACCCGGACGACGCTGCCCGTGGCCGGCCTGGTCGGCGCGGGCCTGGTCCTCGGGGCGGACGTGCTGTTGCGGGCCCTCGTGCCCGCGGACACGGCGGTCGCCGTGCCCACCGGTGTCGTCACCAGCCTGGTCGGTGCCGTCTTCCTGGTGGTGATGGCCCTGCGGCTGCGGGACACGGCCGGGGCGGACGCGCCGGACCGGTTGCGCATCCCCAGCCGGGCGGCGTTCCTGACCACGCTGGCCGTACTCGTCGTCGTGGTCGTCGGCGTGACGATCGCCGGCGTCCTGCTCGGCGACAGCAAGCTGCTGCTCGGCGATGTCGCGAACTGGGTGCAGGGGCGGGCGGGCCGGGCGGTGTCCTTCGTCCTCGACACCCGGGTGCCCCGCGTCCTCGCGGCGCTGTGCGCGGGCGCGGCGCTCGCCCTGGCCGGCACGCTGGTGCAGGCCGTGACCCGCAACCCGCTCGCGGAGCCGGGCGTCCTGGGTGTGTCCGGCGGAGCCGCGCTGGGTGCCGTGCTCCTGGTCACCACCGTGCCCGTCGCCGGGACCTGGGGCGTGGCGGGTGCCGCGTTCGCGGGCGCCGCGGTGACCTCTGTCGTCGTCTTCGGGCTCGCCGCCCGGGGCGGCTACCAGCAGAACCGGCTGGTCCTCGTCGGCATCGGCACGGCCGCCGGCACGACGGCACTGATCAGCCTGCTCATCGTGCTCACCGACCCGTTCAACGCGACGAAGGCGCTGACCTGGCTGTCCGGTTCGACGTACGGCCGGACCATGCCGGACGTGCTGCCCGTCGCGCTCGTGCTGACGTTGGGCCTCGTCATCGCGGTCGCCCGGCGCGGCGAGCTGGACCTCGTCTCGCTGGACGCGGACACGCCCAGGCTGCTCGGCCTGCGACTGTCCCGGGCCAGGCTCGGGTTCCTGGTGGTGAGCGTCCTGCTCAGCGCGACGGCCGTCGCCTCGGCCGGCACCATCGGCTTCGTGGGCCTGGTGGCACCGCACGCGGCGCGTGCCCTCGTGGGCCGACGGCACGTACGGGTGGTGCCGGTCGCGGTCCTCCTCGGCGCCGCGCTCGTCTGCACGGCCGACCTGCTGGGCCGTACGGTCATCGCCCCCGCCCAGCTGGGCGCCGGCCTGATGACGGCGGTGATCGGCACGCCGTACTTCCTCTATCTGCTGGTGCGCGGGCGGCGGGGGCGATAGGGCGCGTCCGGCCATCCCCACCGGGCGCGAATGGTCAGACACGAACTACGCGCTGAGCCGCTCGGGGCGGGCGAGCCTGCGGACCCGTGCGGCGGCGAGGTCGCCGTCCGCCCCCACCGCGATCAGGGCCGCCGTGGCGGTTCGGGTGCCGTCGTCGCTCCAGGCCCCGGCGTTCACGCATTCCAGGAGCGCCAGCGTCAGCCCTTCGAGGGCCCGGCCCAGCGGGTCGGGCGGGACGCTGGAGTGGAAGACGCCCTGTCGCTGCCCGCGCTCGATGATGGCCGTCGCCATCTCGCGGGCCGGGCCGAGGATCTCGTTCACGCGCTCCGCCCCCAGGTCCTGGGGCGCCAGCCGCAGCAGCGTGCGACAGCGATCACCTACGGGCCACAGGGCAAGGACGAAGCGTGCCATCTCGGTGACGGCGTCGGGACCGGGGACCGGCATGGCCGTCAGCGCGCGTCCGAGAGCCTCCGTCGCGTCCGAGGCGAGCCCCTCCACCAGGGCCGCCCGGCCGCCGAAGTGGTCGTAGACGGTGCGGCGCACCACGCCGGCGGCCTCGGCGATGTCCTCGAGGCTGCTGTCGGGATCACGGCCGAGTTCCCGCCTCGCCGCTTCGAGGATGCGGGCCCGGGTGAGCCGTGTCCGGCGGCGTCCACCGCCCGCGACGTCTGGGTCGGTCATGTCGGACCTCCGGTCGGCCGGGGAGGATGCCTCGATATTTGCACACTCGCGGGCAATAATCCAGGCCATGGGGTGCGAGGGCCAAGGGCAGGCCGAAATGGCCGACCAGCAGCGTGGCCTTCGACGTCGGCAGCGCGGTGGCCAGTTCGAGGACGGCGTCACGACGGTCATGGGTGGCACCGTCGAAGAGGTAGCCGTCCGCCGCGATCAGGACGGTGGGTTCGAGCTGGGCGAACCGGTCCGCCGCCGCCCTGGGTGCGTAGTCCTGTCCGCACACCGACCAGACCGCGCCCAGAGGAACGCGATGATCGCGTGCGGGGTGTTGGGCAGATGGCCGACGACCCGGTCGCCCTTGCCGACACCCAGGTCGCGCAGGGTGGCGGCGACGGAGGCGACCTGGGCGCGCAGCCGTTCCCCCGGTCACCTCGTACCCGGCGCCGGTCCCGTCGAGCGCGACGATCGCCGTGTCGTCGTCCCCGAGGTCGCGCAGGGCGTGGTGGGCGTAGTCGAGGGTGGCGCCGGGGAACCAGACGGCGCCGGGCATCCGTTCCTCCTCCAGCACCCGCTCGTACGGGGTGTCCGCGTCGACGTCGAAGTACTCCCACACCGCGCTCCAGAACCCCTCCAGGTCGGTGGCCGACCAGAGGTGCAGGAAGGTGCAGTCCGAGTCCACGGCCGCCCCCCCCGGTGCCGGGCGGCCCAGTGGGCGAAGTCCACGACGCGGCCGGCGGCGGCCTGCGGATCGGGCGTGAAGAAGGGGTCCGGGCAGGGCGTGTTCATCGCGTGGTGCTCCGCGACAGGATTTCCCCGACCGACCGTCGAGGCAGGGGGCTTCGGGTGGTGTGCAGCAGGGACGCCCAGTCGGCCGTGCCGGTGAGTTCGCCGGCGCCGGACGGCACGACGTCCATGACGACGCGGTCGGGACGCAGCAGCACGGCGTCCGCCCTTCCCTCGCGCAGCCAGGCGGTGAGCCGGCCGTCGTCGCCGAGCCCGGCCACCGGGACGGTCCGGGCACCGAGGCCGTCCGCGACCGCCCGCAGCGAGGGCGCCGGCGGTACGGCGGTCAGCAGGGCGAAGGAGTCGCCGAGCAACTCGTCGAGACGTACACGCCGGCCGTCGACGGTCACCCATGGCTGCGGGCAGAAGCCGCCCACGAGACCACGGCCGCCCCAGCGGGCGCGACGGCGCACGAGCGGCCCCGCGCCGAGAACCGGACCGAGGTCACGCGCGGCCGCCGTGGACAGGCCGGGGATGCGCACCGCCGCGCTCAGGACGCCGCGGCGGACGGCGGCGGCGCCGTCCTGGCCACCGGTCATGGCCCAGCCCATCGCGACCGCGAGCCGGATCATATGGCGGGCGTGCGGCCTGCGTTCGCTCTCATACGTCTCCAACAGCCGCTCGTCCGCGCCCTGTCGGAGGACGCGGGCCAGCTTCCACGTCAGGTTGTGGGCGTCGCGCAGACCCGCGCAGAGCCCCTGCCCGATGAACGGCGGAGTGAGGTGCGCGGCGTCACCGAGGAGGAAGACCCGGCCCCGGCGCCAGCGGTCGGCGATGCGCGCCCGGAAGGTGTACCGCGCCTGCCGCAGCACCGTGAAGTCGGTTCCGGGCGCGAGGTCCACCCACGGGGAGACGAGGTCCCGCAGCCGCTCGTGACCGAGTTCGCAGTCGTCCCGCAGCCTGAACTCCCAGCGGTAGCGGTCCTCGCCGATGCGCATGAACGTCGCCGGCCGCCGTGGGTCACAGATCTGCTCGACGCCTTCCCAGCAGCGGACCGGCAGGCTGGTGCGCACGTCGACGACCGTCCAGCGTTCCTCGAAGCGCAGGTCCTCCCAGACGGCGCCGACGGCGTCGCGGATGAGGCTGCCCGCGCCGTCGCAGCCGAGGACGGCGTCCGCCCACAGCAGGTGTTCGCCCGTCTCGTCGCGGTAGGCCACGCGGACCGGCCCCTCGCCGCCCGCCCCCTGGCCGTCCGGCCCGTCGCCGTCCTGGTCGACGCCGACGACCTCCGCTCCGCCGCGCAGTTCGCACTCCGGCGCGCGGGCGAGGGCGTCGCGCAGCAGCCGTTCCAGTTCCGGCTGGTCGAACATGCTGGTCTGCGGGAAGCCGTGGGCGCCCTGTGCGGCGCGCGGGAACTCGGCCATCACCCGGTGCCGGGCGTCCAGCAGTCGCAGCCCGCGCGCGGGGCGGGCGATCGCGGCGAACTCCTCCTGTACACCAGCGGCCTGGAGGATGCGGCGCACCTCGTCGTCGGTGGCGACGGCGCGGGGCAGGGGATAGACGTCCAGGTGGCGTTCGAGGACGACGGTCCTCACGCCACGCCGGGCCAGCAGCAGGGCGGCGGTCACGCCCACGGGCCCGGCTCCGACGATCACCACGGGTACGTGTCCCGGCCGGGGCGCGGTGTCCCGTGGTCCGGCGTCCTGGTCTACGGTCATGTGCGGCTCACTTCGGGTCTCGGGTCGCGTCGGTCATTTCGCGTCGGTGACGGCGGTGCTCACGTCGGTGACGGCGGTGCGCTGCTCACCGAGGTCGATCCGGCCGTCCGGCGTGGCGATCGTCGCGGTGATCAGGTCGCCCCGGCCGAGGTAGCGCGGGTTGCGGGCCTGGCTCCTGAAGAAGGCCTTCCACTTCACCGTCGGCGGCAACAGCGCGCCGATCTTCTCGACCGCCTTGGGCGGTGCCTTGAGGGCGGTGCCGCCGGGTGTGCCGGTGAGCAGCAGGTCACCGGGTTCGAGCGCCTGGAAGCGCGCCAGCAGGGTCAGTGCCTGCGCGGGGCGGACGATCATGTCGGCCAGGGTGCGGTCCTGGCGCGGCTCGCCGTTGACGGACAGCTTCAGCCGCAGGTCGAGAAGGTGCGCGAAGTCCTCCGGCTCCAGGAGGGAGAGGTACGGGCCGGCCGGGGTGAAGGTCGGGTACGACTTGCTCTCGTAGAACTGTGTCTTCGTCAGCTGCACGTCACGCGCGCTGACGTCGTTCGTGATCACGAGTCCGGCGACGTAGGCGGGCAGGTCCCCTTCCGCGACGACCGTACCTACCGGCAGCGGCGCCCCCAGGACCAGGCCGAGTTCGATCTCGTAGTCCAGGAACCGGACATGGGACGGGCGGACGATGTCGTCGTGCGGGCCGCTCACCGAGCCGGACGCCTTGCGGAAGAAGGCGGGCGGGATGTCGCCGGTGAATCCCGAGTCACGGGCGTGACTACGGTAGTTGACCATCTGGGCGACCACCCGGCAGGGGGTGGTGACGGGCGAGAGCGCGACCAGGTCGGCCACGGGCGTGCCCGTCCCGCCCGAGACGGCGGCTTCCCCGACGGCGGCCCGGTCGGCCAGCAGTCCGGCGGTGGTGACCGCTTCGGTGTGGATACGGACGGCGCGCGTGTCGCGCACCACCCACCAGCCGTCGGCGGTGCGCAGGACGTTGGTGCTCATGTCGTTGCCTTTGTGAGGGGGCGAGGGGGGGAAGGGACGGAGGGGTCAGGAGTTCGCGGCCTTGAGCAGGCCCAGGAGGCGTGCGGGGTCCATCTCGTTGTCGCCGCGCAGGGCCCGGAACACATCGCGGATCCGGGCGGGGGAGGGACTTGCGCCGAGGAAGTCCCGGGTGGCCGGCGGTCCCCACTGGGCGAGGCCGCTCGTGGACATGGGCGCCCAGCCGGGATCGAGATCGCAGGAGAAGAGGTCGCCGTCGGCGAAGTGCTCCAGCATGAAGCGGTCGGGGTCTCGCCAGTAGTCGAAGAGCTGGCTGCCCTGAATGTGCCGGCCGATTCCCCAACTGCGCTTGTAGCCACGTTCATTGAGGTACTCGCCGCCTGCGGCGATGGAGTCGAGGTCGGTCACCTGGTAGGCGGAGTGGACATAGCCGTTGCCCGGCCCCAGGTGCATCGCGAGGGTGTGGTGGTCGACGGCGAGACTGCCCTGGTCGCAGCGGATGAAGGCCATCGTCGGACCGCGGTCGCGCTGCCCGTCCAGGAACAGGAAGTCGGACACGATCATCCCGAGGGTGTCCAGGTACCAGTCCAGGGCGCGGGCGAACACCCGTGTCTCCAGTACCAGATGGCCGAGGCGCTGGATACGGGACGGTTCACGCGGCGGTCGCTGCGCGAGGTTCCGGCGACGGTGGTCCGTGCCGGAGTTGAGGAACAGCGGCCGCTGTTCGGGCAGCGCCGGCAACTGCTCGCCGCAGTGCACGACCCGGACCGGGAAGCCCGAGGGATCGAGCAGCTCGACGACCTTGCCGCCCCCGGGCACGTCCGCGTCCCGAGCGTCCCGTAGATCCCGTACGTCCGAGCCGGTGGCGCGGGCCAGCCGGTCCAGGTCGGCCCGCTCGGCGGCGCGGAACGCCGGGCCGATGAAGCGGCTGGCGCGTCCCTTGCGGATCACCGTGCACGGCGTGCCCGCGAAGGTGCCGCGCAGCCACAGCTCGCGCTCGGTGCGGGCGGCGATGCCGAATCCGAAGTCGCGGGCGAAGACCTCGGCCCGGTCCAGGTCGGGCTTCTCGAACTCCAGCCAGGCCAGGTCGGCGACCTTGACGACGGGGTTCCGGGAGCGCCCGGGATGTTCGCCGCGCAGGGCGCCCCGGTCGCTGTGGAGGTCCTGGTGGGCCGTCCCGACGTCGGTGACGCCGGCCGCGTTGACGTGAGTTCCGGACATGGTGTCCTCCAAGCAACGGTGCCGTAATGAGGAAATCATCATCTTTGACATTTCGATCGTCAAGAGTCGCCCGACGTTGAGTGATGATTTCCTCAGGTGTGAGCTGAGTGATTCATCAGAACTGTGACCTGGCCCACCCGGTGGGTAGACTCACGTCCATGTCGACGTCAGCCCCGCCCCTCAACCGCTTCGAACGGCGCCGCGCCGAGACCCGTCAGGCCCTCGTCCGCGCGGCCCGGCAGATCCTCGCCGAGACCGGGGACACCAGCGCGAGCATCCAGGCCATCGCCGAGCGCGCCGATGTCGGCTTCGGTTCGTTCTACAACCACTTCGAATCGAAGACGGATCTGTTCGACGCGGCGGTCAAGGACGCCCTCGAAGAACTCGGCCAGGCCTTCGACGAGCATCTCCAGGGCATCGACGACCCGGCGGAACTCGTCGCGGCGGGCTTCCGCCTCAGCGCGCATCTGGCCGACGCCCGGCCCGAGCTGATGCAGGTCCTGCGCCATCGCGGACTCGGCCACATCCACTCCGACACCGGACTGGCCCCGCGTGCCGTGCGTGACCTCGAGGTCGGCATCGCCTCCGGCCGTTTCACCGTCGGCGACCCCACCGTCGCCCTGACCGCCCTGGGCGGCTCCCTGCTGGCACTGTTGGAGCTGCGGTTCGCCCGCCCGGACCTCGACGCGGACGAGGCGGCCTCGAACCTGGCCGAGATGCTGCTGCGCATGCTGGGTCTCCCGCCGCAGGACGCCCGTGAGGTCGCCCGGCGTCCGCTGCCCGAGCTCGGCTGACGCCCAACGCCGCACGACGTGGCGTCGGAGCGGCGCGCCCCGAACCGTCCGACGGCCGAAGGCCTCCGACTCCGCCCGCCCTGGCACTCCGTCCCCCAGGGCCGAATGCGTGGTGTTCACGGCCCGGTCGGGGGCATTCGCTGAGCAGCGACCTGGAAAGAGCAACGACACCGTACGAGCGACACCACCGAACCGGCCGACCCCGAACCGGCCGACACCCCGAAGGGACGGACCCCTTGCTCGCCATCATCTCGGCAGTGCTGTTCTTCATCGCCTTTCTCATCAACGCGGCGGAGATCTCCACCAACGACACCTTCACCTCGACCAACCTCATGCTCCTGGGCCTGACCGTGCTCGCCCTGCACGTCGCGGGCATAGGCAGCGGCTGGTCGGTGCGCGGCCGCCGGCGCTGAGCGCTCCGGGCGCCAATCGACCCGTACTCGCGGACAGCCGCCCCCACAAGGGAAGATGGAAGGCGTAAGCCTTGATCGACCGATGCGGAGGAGCGGGCACATGCAGCACGAGCGAGCGGGCACGAAGGCCGGCCCCGAGGATCTCGTCGACGTCGCCCGGCTGGTCACGGCGTACTACGCGCTGCACCCCGACCCGGCCGATCCGGGGCAGCGCGTGGCGTTCGGCACCTCGGGGCACCGGGGATCGTCGCTGAACACGGCGTTCAACGAGGACCACATCGCCGCGACCAGCCAGGCCATCTGCGAGTACCGGACCGCCCAGGGCACCGACGGCCCCCTGTTCCTCGGTGCCGACAGTCACGCCCTGTCCGAGCCCGCCCGGGTCACCGCCCTGGAGGTGTTCGCGGCCAACGAAGTGACGGTGCTCGTCGACAGCGCTGACGGCTACACGCCGACACCCGCCGTCTCCCACGCGATCCTCACCCACAACCGCGGCCGCACCGCCGCCCTGGCCGACGGCGTCGTCGTCACCCCGTCGCACAACCCGCCCGCCGACGGCGGCTTCAAGTACAACCCGCCCAGCGGTGGCCCCGCCGGCTCCGACGCCACCTCCTGGATCCAGGACCGGGCCAACGAGATCATCACGTCCGGCCTGAAGGACGTACGGCGCGTCCCCTACGCCCGCGCCCTCGCCGCGCCCACGACCGGCCGCTACGACTTCCTCGGCACCTATGTCGCCGACCTCCCGAGCGTCCTCGACCTGGACGCGATCCGCGCCGCCGGTGTCCGCATCGGAGCCGATCCGCTGGGCGGGGCGTCCGTCGCGTACTGGGGCCGGATCGCCGAACAGCACCGGCTCGACCTGACCGTCGTCAACCCGCTCACCGATCCGACCTGGCGTTTCATGACGCTCGACTGGGACGGCAAGATCCGCATGGACTGCTCGTCGCCGTACGCGATGGCCTCGCTGATCGAGCAGCGCGACCGCTTCCAGATCGCGACCGGCAACGACGCCGACGCGGACCGGCACGGCATCGTCACGCCGGACGCCGGACTGATGAACCCCAATCACTACCTGGCCGCCGCCATCGCCTACCTCTACGCGCACCGTGGGCAGTGGCCGGCCGACGCGGGGATCGGCAAGACGCTCGTGTCGTCCTCGATGATCGACCGGGTCGCAGCCGACCTCGGGCGCCGCCTCGTCGAGGTGCCCGTCGGCTTCAAGTGGTTCGTGGACGGGCTGGTCGACGGCTCGCTCGGCTTCGGCGGGGAGGAGTCGGCCGGCGCCTCCTTCCTGCGCCGCGACGGCTCCGTCTGGACCACGGACAAGGACGGCGTCATCCTGGCGCTGCTGGCCTCCGAGATCACGGCGGTCACCGGGAAGACCCCGTCCGAGCACTACGCCGACCTGACGGACCGCTTCGGCTCGCCCGCCTACGCGCGCATCGACGCCCCGGCCACCCGGGAGGAGAAGGCGCTGCTCGGCAAGCTCTCGCCCGCGCAGGTCTCCGCCGACACCCTGGCCGGGGAGCCGGTCACCGGCGTGCTCACCGAGGCCCCGGGCAACGGCGCGTCCATCGGAGGTATCAAGGTGACCACCGCCAACGCCTGGTTCGCGGCCCGTCCCTCGGGCACCGAGGACGTCTACAAGATCTACGCCGAGTCCTTCCTCGGCCCCGACCACCTCCGCCGGGTCCAGGAGGAGGCCAAGGACGTGGTCGACGCCGCGCTGGGCGGCTGAGCCGCCCGGGCCGGACGACCGCCCATGTGACGCGCGCCACACCACTGCCCCGGAACCCGGTCGGCGGCCGCTCCGACTACTGAAGCGGTACGGCGCGATCCCGGAGACGTCGTACGACGTCAGCTGGAGACGCGGCTGATGGACGTATCCCGGAATTCCTCCCTGTCCGGCCTGGGCGCGGCCTTACGGAGGGCGGGGCCGCCGACACGGCCGCCCTGCCCGAGCCGCCCAGGAGCGGGCAGCCCACGGACGGCGGCGACGCGTCCGACGGCGGTGACGCGTCCGAGGACACCCGGCAGGAGCGGCACCGGCTGGTCGTCACCGCCCTGCTCGCGCTCCCCGTGCTCGCCCTGTCGATGGCGCCCGTCCCGCAGTTCCGCAACGGGCAGTGGCTGTGCTTCGTGCTCGCCGCACCGGTCGCCGTCCGGGGATGCCCGGCCCTTCCACGAGCGTGCCGTGCGAGGACTGCGGCACTCCGCCGCGACCATGGACAGCTGCACGAGGGCGCGGTGGTGGCGGGTCCCGTCCTCAAGGTCCTGACCCCGGACCTCCTGTGTGACGTGTTCGGCGTACGGGGCGACACGGAACGGCATGCCGACGGCGTCGTGCGCATCACCTGCGCGGCCGAGCCGCTGGACCTGGACCGGGAGGCCGAGCCCGCCGAGCGGTGACCTGCGTCCGGGCCCGGCCCGCATATGTACGAATGGGTCTCGATCCCGGCCGCCGCTTGGGCCGCGGGAGCGGTGCGGCAATCATGGGGCCATGCACCGGCCCGTCCGTCTCCACGCCCACGAGTGGTTCACGGTCGACGACTCGACCCTGAACATCGCGCTCGTGTACCCGATGCAGGGTCCCGCCGGGGTGTTCGGACCCACCTGCGAGACCTGCGCCCGGCTGGCCGCGGAGGAGATCAACAAGACGGGCGGAGTGCTCGGCAAGGAGCTGCGGCTCATCGAGGTCGACGGGGGCGCCGAGCCGCGCCAGGTCGCGGAGGACGTGGAGGCCCTGGTGGCCACCGGGGCGGTGCAGGGGGTCACGGGCTGGCACATCTCCTCCGTGCGGCAGGCCATGGCCCCGCGTATCGCGCACCGGGTGCCGTACGTCTACACCGCGCTGTACGAGGGCGGCGAGCGCACCGACGGCGTCTACCTGACCAGCGAGACCCCCGCCGGGCAGCTGCTGCCCGCCATGCGGCTGCTCACCGAGGCCCGGGGCGTGCGCCGTTGGTTCGTCGTCGGCAACAACTACGTCTGGCCCCGGCACACCGCCCGGGCCGCCCGCCGCTACGCACGCGACTCCCGCGGCCGGGTCTGCGGCGAGGCGTATCTCCCGCTGGGCGCCGACGACTTCCACGACGTGCTGGGCCGGATCGAGCGGGCCGACGCCGACGCCGTACTGATGCTGCTGGTCGGCAGTGACGCGGTCCGCTTCAACCGGTCCTTCGCCGCCGCCGGGCTCGACCAGCGCTGTCTCAGGCTGAGCACGCTGATGGACGAGAACATGCTGCTGGGCAGCGGCCCCGAGGCCACCGTCGACCTCTACAGCACGGCCGGCTTCTTCGCCTCGCTCGCCGACCAGAACACCATGGACTTCCACGGCCGGTACGCCGACCGATTCGGGGTGGCGGCCCCTACCCCGGGCAGTCTCGGCGAGTCCTGCTACGAGGGCGTGCTGCTGCTCGCCGCACTCATCGAACGGGCCCGCACCCTGGACGTCACCGCCATCGGGGCCGCGGCCGACACCGTTTCGTACGAGGGTCCGAGGGGCCTGATCGGCCTGGAGGGCCGGCACGTGCGCCAGCGCATCTATCTGGCACAGGCGGACGGTCTCGACTTCAACGTCCTCGCTCAGCTGCGCGCTCCGCACGAGCTGTCGTAGCGCCGGTTCCGTCCTCGAGCACCTCCGCCAGGCGGTCCAGCAGGACTTCCAGCCGTTCACCCCGCTCCTCCCCGAGCAGCGGCTCCCACCCCGCCCGGTCGGCCCGCACCGCGCGGACCAGTTGCTGCCGGCGTTCCATGCCCCGCGGGGTGAGGCAGGCCAGGACGCGACGCCGGTCGGCGGGATCGACCCTGCGGAACACCAGGTTCTGGTCGACGAGTTGGTCGATCAGCTTGGTCGCGCTCGGCGCGGGCATGACGGCGTGGTCGGCGAGGGCCGTCATGTGGTGTCCCTGCCCGTCCGAGAGCAGGTCCAGCACCCACCACGCTTCCACCGAGCAGTCGAACTCCTCCAGCACGGACTGGAGTCGGCGTGTGGCGAGACGCTCGGCCCGGGTCAGCAGACGGAGCAGTTCGTGAGGCCGCCTCGCCATCGCACTCCTCCGCTCGAAGCCCTGGTTCCCCGTGCGGGGTCGGGCAGGAGCCTACCGCAAAAGGTCCTTTTCCCAGGAAGTATCAATGCCTGCTTTATTGCTTCCACCAGAAACTGTTCATCAATTCCGCGGAAACGCGGCGGAAACAGTTTCCTCGCAGGCTGTGCGCCAACGCCGCGGCTACCGAAGCGCGTTGGATCCCCTTTCCCCCAGAGTCCTTCCGCTCCCTTCGCACCGCCCTTCGGGGCATGGAGGTTTTGTATGTCCGGGCTCAGCATCAGCAGGCGCGGCCTGTTGGCCGGTATCTCGGCGGTCGGCGCCTCGGCCGCCCTCAGCGCCTGTGGCGCCAAGACGGGTGAAGGCTCCTCGACGGACGCGGCCGGCGCCTCCGCCGACACCTCCGGCAGCACGGTCAAGGTCGGTCTGCTGAACTCCCTGTCGGGCACCATGGCCATCAGTGAAGTCACCGTCCACAACGCCCTGTTGCTCGCCATCAAGGAGATCAACGCCGCCGGTGGCGTGCTCGGCAAGAAGCTCAAGGCCGTCAGTCAGGACGGCGCCTCCGACTGGCCCACCTTCGCGGAGAAGGCCGAGGCCCTGATCAAGGACGACAAGGTCGCGGCCACCTTCGGCTGCTGGACCTCGGCCAGCCGCAAGGCCGTCAAACCGGTCTTCGAACGGTACAGGTCGCCGCTGTTCTACCCGGTGCAGTACGAGGGCCTGGAGGAGTCGCCGTACATCTTCTACATCGGCGCGACCACCAACCAGCAGATCGTCCCGGCCCTCGACTATCTCAAGAAGCAGGGCCTGACCAAGCTCTACCTGGTCGGCAGCGACTATGTGTTCCCGCGCACCGCCAACAAGATCATCAAGGCTTATGCGAAGGCCAAGGGAATGACGGTGGTCGGCGAGGACTACGCGCCGCTCGGTTCCACGGAATTCGGCACCATCGTCAACAAGGTCAAGGACTCCGGCGCGGACGCCGTGTTCAACACCCTCAACGGCGACAGCAACGTGGCCTTCTTCAAGGAGTACAAGTCCTCCGGGCTGACCGCGAAGAGCATGCCGGTGCTGTCGGTCTCCATCGCCGAGGAAGAGGTGAAGAGCATCGGTACCCAGTACCTCCAGGACCAGCTGACCGCGTGGAACTACTACGAGACGACACCCGGCACGGCCAACACCGAGTTCGTGGCGGCCTATCAGGCCGAATACGGCAAGGACAAGCCGACGAGTGACCCGATGGAGGCCGCCTACATCTCCGTGTACCTGTGGAAGGCGATGGTGGAGAAGGCCGGTTCCTTCGACGTCGCCAAGGTCAAGGCGGCCTCGGACGGCATCACCTTCGACGCTCCCGAGGGCAAGGTGACGGTCGACGGCGCGAGCCAGCACGTCTACAAGACGGCCCGGATCGGCAGGGTCGGCGCGGACGGCCTGATCACGGAGGTCTGGAACTCGGGCGGCCCGATCAAGCCGGACCCGTACCTCAAGGGTTACGACTGGGCCTCCGGCCTGTCCTGATCCCGGTCCGGCCCTGCGCCTCGGCCTCGTCCTGCGCCTCGGCCTGGTCCTGATACCGGCCCGCTCCCCGCTCCCGCGGTGGGACCCGGCCCCGTCCGGGGGCCGGGGCACGCCCATGGCCCGCCCGCACCCCCGTCCCCGACCAGGAGCCGCTTCATGACGGTCATCCTCAACCAGTCCTTCACCGGCATCAGCATCGGCGCCGTCCTCCTGCTCATCGCGCTCGGCCTGACCCTGACCTTCGGTCAGATGGGCGTGATCAACATGGCGCACGGCGAGTTCATCATGACCGGCGCCTACACCACGTACGTCCTGCAGAAGTCCATCAGCGGCGCGGGCGTCTCGCTGCTCGTCGCCCTGCCGGTGGCCTTCCTGGTGGCCGGCGCCATGGGCGCGCTGCTGGAGTGGCTGCTCATCCGGCGCCTCTACACCCGCCCGCTGGACACCCTGCTGGTCACCTGGGGCGTCTCCCTGATGCTCCAGCAGCTCGCCCGGGACGTCTTCGGCGCCCCCAACGTGCAGACCCACGCCCCGGACCTGCTCACCGGCAACATCTCGATGGGCGGCGGCATCACCTTCGCCAGCAGCCGCCTGTTCATCCTCGGCCTGGCCCTGCTCAGCGTCCTCGCCCTCACGATCGTCCTGCGGCTCACCCCGCTCGGCCGCCGGATCCGGGCCGTCGTGCAGAACCGCGACCTCGCCGAGGTGTCCGGCATCGCCACCGGCCGGGTCGACCGCGTGACCTTCTTCATCGGCTCGGGCCTCGCGGGCGTGGCCGGCGTCGCGCTCACCCTGGTCGGCCCGATCGGCCCGACGATGGGCACCAACTACATCGTCGACGCCTTCCTGGTCGTCGTCGTGGGCGGCATCGGGCAGCTCAAGGGGAGCGTCATCACCGCCTTCGCGCTCGGCGTGCTCCAGTCGGTCCTCGAGTACTCGACGACGGTCAGCGTCGCCAAGGTCATCGTGCTCGTGGCGATCGTCGCCTTCCTTCAGTGGCGACCCCAGGGCCTGTACACACTGCGCACCCGGAGCCTGGCATGACGACGATCACCGAGACCCCGCCCGCCCCGCTGTCGGCACGCCTGCGCGTCCCCGGCGCCTTCGTCCTGGGCGCCGTCCTCCTGCTCGGGGTGGCCCCGCTCGCCCTCTCCGACTTCCGCCTCTCACTCCTCGCCAAGTACCTGTGCTACGCGATCGTGGCCGTGGGAGTGAGCCTCGCCTGGGGCAGGGGCGGGCTCATGGTGCTAGGCCAGGGCGTCTTCTTCGGCCTCGGCGGCTACGCCATGGCCATGCACCTCAAGCTCGCCGACGCCGCCGCGACCGGCGAGACACTGCCCGACTTCATGCAGCTGTACGGCACCGGCGACGCCCTGCCCTGGTGGTGGAAGCCGTTCGCCGACCCGGGCTTCGCGCTCGCCATGACGGTACTGCTGCCCATGGCGGTCGCCGCACCGCTCGGCTTCTTCGTCTTCCGACGCCGGGTCAAGGGCGCCTACTTCGCGATTCTCAGCCAGGCCCTCGCTGCGGCCCTGTCCATCTGGCTGATCGGCCAACAGGCCACCACCGGCGGCACCAACGGACTCACCGACATCCAGGGCTTCTTCGGCTACTCGCTGGACGACCCCGTCAACCAGCGGATGGTGTACTTCGTCATCGCCGCCGTGCTGCTCCTGCTGATGGCGGTCGCCCGCCAGCTGTTCGTCAGCCGCTACGGCGAACTCCTCGTCGCCGTGCGCGACTCCGAGGAGCGGGTCCGCTTCCTCGGCTACAACCCGGCCAACGTCAAACTCGTCGCGTACGTCGTCGCCGCCGGCATGGCGGGCCTGGCCGGGGCTCTTTTCGTCCCGGCGGTGGGGATCATCTCGCCGGCGCTGATCGGGATCGTGCCGTCCATCGGCTTCGTCATCGGCGCCGCGGTCGGCGGCCGCGCCTCGCTGGTGGGCGCGGTGCTCGGCGCGATCGCCGTCGCCTGGGCGCAGAGCACGCTCTCCGACGCCTTCCCCGGGGCCTGGACGTACCTCCAGGGCCTGCTCTTCGTCCTGGCGGTCGGCTTCCTGCCCGGCGGCCTCGCCTCCCTCGGCATCGTCCTGCGGCGGCGCCGTACCCGTACCCCTCCGACTGGAGTCACAGCATGAGCGGCGAGGCACTGACCGTGCGCGACCTGCGGGTGACGTTCGACGGGTTCACCGCCGTCGACGGCGTCGACCTGGACATCCGCCCCGGCGACCTGCGCTTCCTCATCGGCCCGAACGGCGCGGGCAAGACCACCCTCGTGGACGCGGTCACCGGGCTGGTCAAGGCGACCGGATCGGTCCGCTTCGGCGACCAGGACCTGCTGGGCAAGCCCGTACACAAGATCGCCCGGCTGGGGATCGGCCGTACGTTCCAGACGGCGACGGTCTTCGAGGAACTGACCGTCGTGCAGAACCTGGACATCGCCGCCGGCGCCGGCCGCGGGGTCCGGACCATGCTGCGGCGCCGCAAGGACGTGCCCGAACCGGTCTCCAGGGCCCTGGAGACCATCGGCCTGAGCCACCTGCGCGACCGCCCCGCCGGGGTGCTGGCCCATGGGCAGAAACAGTGGCTGGAGATCGGCATGCTGCTCGTCCAGGACGTACGGCTGCTCCTGCTGGACGAGCCCGTCGCCGGCATGAGCCACGACGAACGCGAGGCCACCGGCGAGTTGTTGCGGCGGGTGAGCGAGGACCGCACGGTCGTCGTCATCGAGCACGACATGGACTTCATGCGTGCCTATGCCCGCAGCGTCAGCGTCCTGCACGCCGGCAAGGTGCTCAGTGAGGGCTCCGTCGCCGAGGTCCAGGCCGACGCCAAGGTCCAGGAGGTCTACCTCGGGCGCGCCGCCGAACCCGAGCCCACTCCCGGGCCCGCGCCCACACCCGCCCCCGCTGCCGCGTCCGTGGCCGAGGAGGCCTGAACCATGCTGGAGATCAACACCGTCCGGGCGGGCTACGACCGCACCACCGTGCTGCACGGGGTGACCGTCGCCGTTCCCGAGGACGGCGTCGCGGCCGTGCTCGGGCACAACGGGGCCGGCAAGAGCACCCTGCTGCGGGCCGCCATGGGCCTGATCAGGCCGGCCGGCGGGGCCGTCCTGCTCGACGGCGAGGACATCACCCGTCTCGCCCCGCACCAGCGGGTCGCCCGCGGTATGGCCTACGTCCCGCAGGGCCAGCAGTCCTTCCCGCACCTCACCACCGCCGAGAACCTCCAGCTGGTCGCGGACGGCCGCCCGAGGGTCGCGCCGGGCCGGCCGGGCGGCGGGGGCGGGAAGGAGGCGATCGCCGAGGCGCTGGATCTGTTCCCCGTGCTGCGCGAGCTGTCCGGCCGCCGGGCCGGTCTGCTCTCCGGTGGCCAGCGCCAGCAGCTGGCCATCGCCCGCGCCCTGGTCACCCGGCCGAGGCTGCTCCTGCTCGACGAGCCGACCGAGGGCATCCAGCCGTCCGTCGTCGCCGAGATCGAGGAGACGATCCTGGCCCTCGCCCGGCGCGGCGGACTCTCCGTCCTCCTCGTCGAACAGCACGTGGGCTTCGCCATGCGGGCCGCCCAGCGCTACTACGTGCTGGAGGCGGGCCGGGTGACCTCCTCGGGCGAAGGCGGAACAGGCGCCGAGCAGATCGTACGGGCGGCTCTCAGCGTGTGAGCCGGCAGGACCGCGCCGGTGCCGCCCGTGGGGCGGCCCGGCGTGGGCCCACAGGCGGCCCGCAAGGGCGGTGATCCGTTCCGCCGCGCCCTGGCCGGGGAGACGGAGGCGACGGGGCGGAGGAAGGACGGGGCGGGCGCGGGATTCGCCGTCCGCGCGGGAAGATCTCACCCGGCCCGGGGGTTCCGGGGAGGCCGTCGAAGAGGTGTGCGACGTCTACCCGGTCGGGCCGCGCCTCGGGGCCGGTATCATCCTCTAAAGGTAAAATGTGAGGTTTGCCCGATGGGGCTGCCCTCCCGACGAGCTGCCGTCCCGCCGGAGTGATCAATGTCCCGCAAGCGCCCCACGGACGAGGGCGACGAGCTGCTGGCCAGACTCGGTTCGCTGACCGCCCAGGCGCGCGAGCGCGCGGAACTGCAACGCTCCCGCGTCGAGCTGGCCCTCGCCCTCCAGCGCGGCATGCTGCCCAGGGACCTGCCCGCGGCGCCCGGCTTCCGGCTGGCCGTGCAGTACGCGCCCGCCTGCTACGGCCTCAACGTGGGCGGCGACTGGTACGACGCCTTCGCGATGCCGGACGGGCGCATCGGCCTGTCCATCGGCGACGTCCAGGGCCACAACATAGAGGCGACCGCGTTCATGGGCCAGGTGCGGGTCGGTCTGCGTGCCCTCGCCTCCGTGACCGGCGAGCCCGGCGAGCTCCTGGCCCGGACCAACGACCTGCTCCTCTCCCTCGGCAGCGACCTCTTCGCCACCTGCACCTTCATGCGGCTCGACCCCGCCACCGGGGTCCTGGAGAGCGCCAGGGCCGGGCACATCCCCTGCGTGTGGGCGACGGCGGACGGCAAGTCCGGCGTCGCCGAGGACGAGTGCGGGCCGCCCCTGGGGGTCCAGGAGGGCATGGACTACCCGGTCACCCGCTACCGGCTAACCAAGGGCGGCGTGTTCGTCCTGCTCACGGACGGCGTGGTGGAGGGGCCGACCCTCAACGTCGACGAGGGCCTCGACCAGGTCGTACGGCTCGCCGGCATCGCCGCCGTCGCGGGCATGGCGGCGGACTCCCTCGCCGCCGCGGTGATCAAGGGCGCCGAGCGCGTGGGACACGAGGACGACGCGGCCGTGCTCGTGGTCGGACACGACGGGCTGACGGCGCCGGACGTCCCCCTGGTTCAGCCATAGGGCGGACGCCGCGCGTCTCGCCTCGCCGACAGCGTCGCGCAGGTGTCTGATGGCTGCTGTGGTGGGTACCCCGGATCTGCGTCGAGCAGCCGTCTTCGCCGTGCAGACACTGGCCGTGGCCCTCGGCTACTACGCGGCCGGGCGGCTGGGGCTCATGCGGGAGCTCGTCGTGGAGGGCGCGGTCTTCACCCCCATCTGGCCGCCCACGGGGGTGGCGGTCGCCTGTCTGCTGCTTCTCGGGATCCGCGCCTGGCCGGGCATCGCCCTCGGCGCCCTCTTCGTCATCATGTCCCTGACCTCGTTACGGCCCGTGGTGATCGGCAACCTGATCGGCAACACCGCCGCCCCCGTCCGCGCGTACCTCATGCTGCGCAAGGTGGGCTTCCGCAACGACCTCATCCGGTTACGGGACGGCCTCGCGCTGGTCTTCCTCGGCGCCCTCACCGCGACCCTGCTGAGCTCGACCATCGGCGTCGGGCTCCTCGTCCTCACCGACAAGCTCGCCGCGCACAGCTTCTGGCCGGTCTGGCTGGCCTGGTGGGTCGGCGACGCGATGGGCGTTCTGCTCGTCACACCGATCCTGCTCGTGCTGTACACGGTCACCCGGCCCCTGCGGCTGTCCCGCTGGAAAGAGGCCGTAGGACTCGCGCTCATCGCCTGCGCCCTCGTCCCCCTGGCCACCCACAGCCGGGTCAGCCTGCTCTTCCTCGTCTATCCCCTGCTGATCTGGGCGGCCCTGCGCTTCCAGCTCGCCGGCAGCATGCTGTGCGCCCTCTTCACCTCGGTCATGGCCACCGTCGCCGCGACGGACAGCGTCGGGCCCTTCGAACGGCTGAGCCGCATCGAGGTCATGGTCAAGCTCCAGGCCTTCAACGGCACGATGGCCCTGACCGCCCTGCTGCTCTCCGCCGTGATCACCGAACAGCACCACACCAGACGCTCCGTGGAACGCGCCTGCCAGGAACTGGTCGAGGTCCTGGAACACCTCACGGCAGGCGAGGTCCCACCGGGCCGACCGCCGAAGGACATCCAGGAGACGGAGCGCACGCAGCGTACGGAGGGCACAGAACGCACGAAGAAGGTGAGCGCCGAGCGCACGGAAAACACGGAGCACACGAAGAACACGAAGAACACGAACAGCTGACGGCGCTTGCGCCGTGCCGGGCCGGGTCGGCCCCTCCCCGGCGGGCGGGGCCCCGGTGTGCCATCGTCGTTCGCCACGATCTCTTGATTGTCAGTGCCTGCGCCTACATTTCGGGGAGTGGGACTCGCCGGAACGGCCGCGGGTCCACCCTGGGGAGGGTTTTGTCATGGCTACCGGGTCCAGCACCGTGTCGACCACGTATCTGGAGCTGTCGCAGGACGGCGGCGGCGCGCACAAGTTCTACGAAGTGGCCGTCGACGGCGTGGTGGTGACGGTCCGGTACGGGCGGATCGGCGCCACCGGGCAACTGCAGACGACGACGTTCCCGACCGCCGAGAAGGCCCGGGCCGCCGCCGCGCGGAAGGTGGGGGAGAAGGTCCGCAAGGGGTACGCCCCGGCCGTCGCGGGCCAGCGTCCCCCACGTTCGGTGACCCGTCGGCAGGTGACCTCGGCGCCGTCCACCGCGCGCGCCGTGGCCCCGGTGCTGTGGCGGTTCCGCACCGGTTCCTCGGCGTTCGGCATCCACGTGGACGACGACCGCTGCTGGGTCGGCAACCAGTCCGGTGATGTCTACACCCTGGACCACGAGGGTGGCGTCCTGGCCCGCTTCAGCCTGCCGGACGGCGTGAAGTGCCTGGTCGCCGACGACTTCTGGATCTACGCGGGCTGCGACGACGGCAAGGTCTACGACCTGTCCTCCAAGCTGCCGTTCGCGGCGTACGACATCGCCGCGGACGTCGACATCTTCTGGCTGGACATCCACGAGGGCCTGCTGAACGTCTCGGACCGCGACGGCCGGCTCACCGTCATCGACCACGAGGACGAACACCAGTGGGCCCGCCGCAGCCAGGGCGAGCACGCCTGGATGGTCCGCGCGGACGACCGGGCCGTCTACCACGGTCACCACCGGGGCGTCACCGCCTACGCGCCCGACGGCGGCGGCGAACTCTGGCACACCCCCACCCGCGGCGGCGTCCTGTTCGGCTGGCAGGAGGAGCACGCCGTGTACGCGGGGACCGCGCACAAGGTGGTGCAGCGACTGTCGAAGGCCACCGGCGCCGTCGAGGCCACGTACGGCTGCGACAGCGCGGTGTACTCCTGCGCCACCTCGCCCAACGGGCGCTTCGTCTTCGCCGGTGACGCGTCGTCCTCCGTCTACTGCTTCGACCGGGACGGCACGCGCCTGTGGAAGCTCGGCACGGGCGGCGGATCGGCGCTGTCGATGCAGTACCGGGACGAACGGCTGTACCTGGTGACCACGGACGGCTCGCTGGTGTGCGTGGACGCGAGCGAGGCGGCCATCACCGCGGCCGAGCAGGGCACGGTGCCCGTGGCGCGGGACGTCAAGCTCGCCGCGGCCCTGCCGACGTACGTCCCCGCCACGGCCGCGTCCACGGTGGCCACCGTGGCCCAGGCGCCCAGCGGGTCGATCGTCGTCGAGTGCGTCCAGGAATCGGGCCGGGTCCGGGTGCACGTGGTGTCCGACGGCTACGACACGTCCTGGAACGTCCAGTTCCCGCGCGAGATACGCGAGCCCGGGGCACGGTACGTCGTGGACGCCCTGCACACGGCGGCCGGCGGCTTCTACCGGGTCCGCGGTGACATCCGACGGCTGCTCTGACCGGGCCGTTCCTGCCCGGACCAGCTCATCGACCGGCGCCGCCCCGGGCGGCGACCGGCGGTGCGACGGGGGCGGTGCGAGCGGCGGTGCGGCCGGAGTGGCCGCACCGGCGGGGCGCCGGCCGAGCTCCGGCGCGATCACATGCCGGACGTCGTGCAGGATCTGCTCGTAGTCGCCCCGATGGAACCCGTGTTCGAGATGCCGCTGCCGGACCCAGGCCCCGTCGAAGCCGATCCGCTCGCCGTACTCGAACAGCTGAAGCGTCTCCGCCAGGCCGGTGCAGGGATCGTCGTCGGCGAAGTTACCCGGAGTGAGAAAGGCCGACGAGGTGAGGGAGGGGATGCTCATACGGTGCCAGTCCTCAGGGTCGGGGTCGGCCCATCGGTGCGCTGTGCTCGGTGGTCAGGACCCGCCCCGCTCGCGGGGGATCTTCTCCCCGGCCGCGACCGGCACGGGCAGCCGGTTCTCCGCGGGCGGCAGCGGGCAGGTGGCCAGATCGGTGTAGGCGCACGGCAGGTTCGCCGCCCGGTTGAAGTCCAGAACGACCGTGCCGTCGGCGGCGGGCGCGTCGAGCGCGAGGGCCCGGTTGGCCGCGTAGGTGGTGACCCCGGAGGTCGCGTCGGTGAACAGTACGAGCAGACTTCCCGGGCCGTGCCCGGGGAACGCGGTCAGTGCGAGCGGACGCCCGTCCAGCTCGAACTCGACCCGTCCCGGCGCGTCGTACACATGCTCAAGGCCCTCGACCGCCGCGCCCACGGTCGTCGGCCTGGGCTCGTCGAACGCCGTGTAACGGCCGGTCACCACCCAGCGGGGGTGCGGGGCGTAGGCCGGAGTGCCGGTGAAGCCGGTGCGCAGCGGTGTGTCCGGATGCCGGGGGCGGATGATGTCCTGCCCGCCGCGCTTGGCCACCTCGATGACGGCGTCGCCCCACACGGCGTCGACACCGCCGCGCTCCGGGATCACTCCGAAGCGGTGCTCGCCCCGGACGGCGGTTCCGCCGACGACCAGTTCCTCGCCCTCGTCGAGGACCACGACGATCCCGTCGGCGCCGGTGGACCACGTCCCCGGCGCGTCCGGGAAGCGTTCCGGCCGATCACTCAGCCAGTGCAGGCCGGTGATCGCCAGGAACCCGTGCGGGTCGGCGAGCCGTGCCTCCTGCCGGTGATGCCACTCCTGCCAGTCGTGGACGAAGGCTTCGAGTTCCGCCGACGTGTCCTGAACGGTCACAGGTGCTCCTTCGGTCGAACCGATCGACTCCCTGGGCCGGCTGGCCGACGCCCGTCGCCGCCAGGGCCGGTTGCGGGAAGCGCGAGAACTTCGGCCACCCCTGGCTGGTGTCGGCCCGGCAGCGGCGACGCATCGAGTGCGACCTCGCGTACGTTCCGCTGTAGTCACCGGTAACCCGGACGTGCCGCTCCCGCCGGGACAGCCCTGGCGGCCGGTGGGGCGGGAGCGACGACGTCCTCCGGCCGCCCGTCCGGTGCGGAGGGCGGCGGCGTGGATGCTACGGCTTGCGGGCGAGGCCGCCGTGTTCGCCGATGACGTCCGGCGCGGGGGAGGTGGACTCCGGGCGCCAGAGGGGGACCGGGACGACTCCGGGTTCCAGGAGTTCCAGGCCGTCGAAGTATGCCGTGATCTCGTCGACGGAGCGCAGGTTGTACGGGACGGCGCCGCTTTCGTTGTAGGCGTCCTGGGCCTCTTCGAAGACCGGGTCGATGCCCCGCGAACCGTCGTTGATGGAGAGGTAGCTGCCGGACGGCAGTGCCGCCATCAGGCTGGTGACGATGGAGCGGGCCTGGTCGTGGTCGGCGACGTGCCCCAGGATGTTGCTGAGGATGAGCGCGGTGGGGCGGCTGAAGTCCAGCGTCTGCGCGGCGCTCGCCAGGATGCGCTCCGGGTCCAGCACGTTGGCGTCGACATAGGAGGTCGCGCCCTCCGCGGTGGAGTAGAGCAGGGCGCGGGCGTGGGCCAGGACCAGCGGGTCGTTGTCGACGTAGACGATCCGCGCCTCGGGGGCGAGACGCTGGGCGACCTCGTGGGTGTTCTCGGCGGTCGGCAGACCGGTGCCGACGTCCAGGAACTGCCGTATGCCGGCCTCGGAGACCAGGTACGTGATGTTGCGGCGCAGGAACGCGCGGCTGCTGCGCGCGATGGTGACGATGCCGGGGAACACGGCGGTGTAGGCGTCACCGGCCTGCTCGTCGACGGGGTAGTTGTCCTTCCCGCCCAGCCAGTAGTTCCAGATACGGGCCGAGTGCGGCACCGAGGTGTCGATCTTCTGAGGTGCCGCTGAACCGGGCGTGGTCACATGGTCGGTCATGAGGGGCGTCCGTCTTTCGGCCGAGGCGTGGGCAGTCGAGGCACAACCTACGTCCCAACGACCCTGGCACGTACACCCGTTCACATTTTCGGTCGGTTCGAACAGTACTCTCGTGGAAACGACCGGCTTCGCGCCCGCCTGTCGGCCGGTCCGGCGGCACAGGTGATGTCCGCAGACCTTTCCGCCGTGACCTTCGCGGGCCGCGTGCCCGTCGTGACCGGAGCCGGTTCCGGCATCGGCCGGGCCACGGCAGTCGCCTTCGCTGAAGCCGAGGTGATCAGGACCGCCGTACGGCGGTGGGGACGCAACGCGGCCACCAAGGCCGCCGTCGAACAGCTGACCCGCAGCTGGGCGCTGGAATTGGCGGAGGAGGGAGTCCGCGTCAACGCCGTCGCCCCCGGCCCCACCCGCACCGAGTCATGCTGCACGCCGGACTCACCCCCGAGGCCGCCGACGACATGTACGCCCACGAACGCGACCGCATCCCCACCCACCGCATCGCGGGCACAGAAGAGATCGCCCACTGGGTCCTGCGGATGACCGACCCCGCGGGACGGCACGCCACCGGCCAGGTCGTCACCGTGGACGGCGGCCTGAACTCGTCTGACACCGCCTCGGACAGCGAAGCCGATCGGTGGTACATCCCGTCCCCCCGTGTCACACATCGGGCGCCGGACCGGTCAAACCCCTCGACCGACCAGGCGTTGAGGAGGTTGATGCACGATGAAGGTCGTGGTGTTCGACGACGGAGGACTCATGGGCGTCGAGACCGCCTTGTGGGTCAGGGACCACGGACACGAGGTGGGCATCGTCTCGGCACCCGCCGGGTTCGACGCACTCACCCCGGAGGAGGTCGCCGACGCCCTGCACGGCTGTGCGGTGGTGATCGACCTCGTCCATCAACCGCACTCCGCCACCGGCACGTTCCCCACGCAGAACGGCCGTGCCGACGGCCTCCTGCGCGCCGCGATCGCCGCCGGGGTGCGGCACCACGTGTGCCTCTCCGCGGTCGGCGTGGACCGGGTCCGCGATGACGCTGCCTTCACCGCGCTGCGCGCCCGGGAGGCCATGATCGAACGCTCCGGCATCCCATACTCCATCCTGCGCAGCACCCAGTTGTTCGAGGCCGCCGAGGCCATCGCGGACACGGCCACCGAGGACGGCGCCGTCCGGGTGCCGCCGCTGCGCGTGCAGCCGGTGTCCCTGACGGATGTGGCGATGTACCTCGCGCACATCGCGGTGTCCCGGCCCCTGGGCGGAGCGCACGAGATCGCCGGCCCCGAACGGTTCGGGCTGGATCGGTTCGTCCGTATCGCCCTCGCGACGGACGCGGACCGCCGGCCTGTCCACACGCACGCCCACAGCCCCTTCCTCGGCGCTCGCCCGCGCACATCGGACGCCGGTGATGTCGAGGCGGTCGGCGATCAGGTGGCGGCAGGCGCCCTCGCGCGCCGGTGGCGATCGGCCAGCCGTTTTCCAGCGCTGTGTCGTGGCGGAGTTGATCGGACGTGGACCGGGCGTCGCCGCGGCCGGTCTCGGCACTGACCAGGTCGGGCTGGTGGCGGGGGCCGTCGACCGGCACGACCCACGGCCGCAGATGTTTCGGGTCACGGGCCTCGGCCTGGTCGAACGCGTCGGAGATCACCTACTCGGGCGAGCGGATCACCGAGGCGGGGGCCTTGACCCTTGCCCATCGAACGGATCACCGCTTCCGAGGTGTCGGACCAGCGGCGCAGGGCCGGATCGCTGCCGTGCGCCGCTGTCGTTCCGTTCACCCGGTCACGGGACCGGCGCGGAGTCGTGATCCCGCACGGGGAGGGTCTCGTGACCGTCCACCCCACCGCGGTCGGTCGGCCGACCGCCATCTTGCGGATGGAACAGACAGTGCTCGACCGCCACCCACGGTGTGCCGTCGTGCTCGCCTGTTGCAGCGGCCCGGGTCTCGGCCTGCCCCT
Organism: Streptomyces sp. NBC_00080; assembly: GCF_045041255.1. NCBI lineage: Bacteria > Bacillati > Actinomycetota > Actinomycetes > Kitasatosporales > Streptomycetaceae > Streptomyces > Streptomyces sp. NBC_00080. Next base: position 836,123 of record NZ_CP108235.1, on the reverse strand, counting down.
GCGGCCGAAGGCGGCTTCACTCCTTCGGCTGCGCCTGTGCTGTGCGCAGGTAGTCCAGGCCGGCGTGATCCGTCACGTCGGAGTCACCGCTCAGACGGTGTACCACGGTCCAGCGCCCGTCCGGGACGGCGCCGGCGAAGACGGATGCCGTGCCTGTCGCTCCGTTGTGCCAGACCACGGGCAGCGGCCCCGTGCGTTGCCATCCGAGCCCCGGGTCTCCAAGTGAACGATCGAGCACGAGAGCCGTCAGCACGCGTGCCAGCGTGCGGGGAGTCGCCCACAGGCCGCCGGCGGGCAGGACTGCGCCGGTCATGGTCCACGGTTTCACCGTGCGGCCGAACCACCTGGTCGGCAGCAGCCGGCTGTGCTGCGGCGGTGTGGCGCTCATGGCGTGCGGCGGCAGGCCGAGGGGTGACAACACGAGTCCGGCGACGAGTTCCTCGTACTCCTGCCCGCTCGCCGCCGCCAGCGCCGCGCCGAGCACGGCGTAGCCGAGGTTGGAGTACTCCTGGCGTTGTCCCGCGGGGGCGACGGCGAGCAGGTCGAGGCCGGCGAGCAGCTCGCGCAGCCGGTCGTCGGTGAACGTCCGGTACGGGTCGCGGCGGGACGTGCCAGGGGGAAGCCGGGGCAGACCTGAGGTGTGCTCCGCCAGATGACGCAGGGTGATCCCGGTTCCGGGCGGGGCGCCGAGCCATCGCTCGACGGGGTCGTCAGGCGTCAGCACCCCTTGTCCGGCCAGTTGTTGGAGGATGGTTCCGGTGATGACCTTGGTGAAGGACCCGACCTCCACGTATTTGTCGGGGTCGTGTGCGCCGGTGACAATCGGATTCTCGTCGGCGCTGCCGAGGATGCAGGTGGGGACGGTGCGCATGGCTGTCAGTTCGCTGTCTGGGGAACGGGGGCATCGACTGTGCGGTCGCTGTCCGGCGCGCCCCCCTCGGTGACGGTCCGGACGCCTCCGGGCTGTTTCGGCGTCCAGCGTGCTGTGATGCCGCGTGCCGTCCGGCGTGCACGGGCCAGGGCCGACGAGAGGAAGATCAGGTCGCAGGCGATCATCGTCAGGGCGAACGCGGTGAGTCCCATGAACACGCCGATGGACACGTGGAAGGCGATGGATGCCGCCGCCGTCCACGGGCGCAGCCTCGCCACCAGGATCCCCATCGGGAAGTACACGAGGAACAAGGTGGTGCTGTAGGTGCCGAGGAAGACGAGGACGTCGTTGTCGTAGACCAGGCTGGACCACCCCGGCAGCTCGAACTCGGGAACGCGCATGATGTAGAAGAGCGCAGTGCCGTCCTGCCACACCTCTCCCTGCACCTTGTACAGGCCGCTCACCACGTACACGAGGCACAGCTGCACGGCGATCGCAGCCACGCCGAGATTATGCAGGGGGACGCGGAGGCAGCGCAGGCCTTCGGGGAGTCGTCTCGTGACGCGCTGGGCGAGTCCGCTCGAGAAGGAGAAGTGCCGGTAGCAGTCGGTCAGCAGCAGCATCGGGATGACGAGTTGAGCGAGGTTGTCCCCGCCGTCCAGGAATGCCGACTGCCGCTCGTAGAGCGACCACAGCAGCACTCCGTGCGCCGCGAGGACCAACCGGCCCCCCACGCCGAAGGTGACGGCCACAGCGGCGAACAGCCCGAGGTGGAAGACCACCTCGAACCAGGCGTGGGAGGTGGTCCACGCGTAGAGGCTGAAGCTGCCCTTCTCTTTGATCTCTTCGACGAAGAGGTGGTGGGGCAGGACCGAGTCGGCTCCCGGGCCGAAGAGGTAGCTCCGGTCGCTGTAGTGGCTCACGTAGTACATGAGGCCGACGAAGCCCAGCAGCGCGCGGGTCCCCGACACGCCCAGCGCGGCGATGGGGCGACTGGCGGCGGCGTCGATCGCTTCCTTGATCCTCATCGAAGGTCCACCGCCTTCTTCCACGGCAAGTCGTAGAGGTCCACTTTGCTCTTCGCCTCGGAGTTCTTCCGCTGCGACCAGGGAGGCAACGTCTTGATGTACATGCGTACCTGGACAGCGGTCGGTTCTGTGCCGTCGGGGCAGACGTCGTGCATCCGGGTCAGCGAGAAACGGGACAGCGATCGCTCGGCGTCTTCGTGCTGACTCTTTTCGTACGGAGTCAGAGGAATGACGTGATCACGCTTTCCGTCTTTCGCCGGCGAGTCCTCGGTATTCTTCTCTTCCTCTTTCTGACGGAGTCGCAGCAGCAGGTCGTCAGAATCGTTCAGCTGGTTTATCCCGTTACTTACGAGGCGTACTGTGCGGGAGGGGAAGAATCGGTCTTCCTGGGTCTCCTTGATCAGAGGTCCGGTCACGTCGTAGAAATCTGTGACAGAACCGCCGGAACACTTTGCGCGAGCTATTATGCCCTCGTCGTCCTTTGTCGGATTCGGAGCGAAGAGACTCCAGTTCTGTGTGAAATACGGCTCCAGGTAGCCGCTGATGAGCCCATGAAGCCTGATTTTGGCGGGGCTGAGCGGCGCCTGGGAGAACGCCGCAAGAAAGAAATGGGCGCCCAGGAGGGCGGCACCAGCCAGCAGTGCCGCCCTCTGGATGCGCCGATGGCGCGCGATCACCTGTCGAAAGCGGTTGCCGCGGCAGAGGCGCCGTCGACGGACACCTTTGCAGGCGCGCTGAACAGGCTGAAGTTGTTGGCCACCTCGGACGCCTGGTGCGCGACGGAGCCGGCGGCGGCCCGTGCGTGCACGGTGGCGCGAGCGGCGGCCCGGCCGGCCGCCGCGGCAGCCCGCGCGCCGGCGGCGGCGCGCGGGGCCACCGGAGCGCCCTCGCTTGCGGCCTGGGTGCTCAGGCTCACGTCAGCCTGCTGCGGCGTGGAAGCCTGGGCCGAACCCTGCATCGACACCGTCAGGAGCGTGCCCGCGACGGCCACGCCGAAGACGACTGCGGCATTCTTCTTCTTCATTGTTTCCCCTCTTTTTTCTGGTCGTCCGGGGAAGACGACGGCGTGCCGGAAATGTTGGTCAGACATTCCCGGCCGCTCGCCCCCGTGAGCTGACCAGGTTTTCCGACGGAGACGGAGAATGTTCGCGACGTGCGCCCCGTATGCCCGCTTGCATCTGCAAGTGAGCCCTCATGCCCGCCGTGATTCCTGATGATCTTATGGAGATCATCAAGGCCATCTCAAGGAGTGATCATGTGGTGATCATCACAGCGCTGTGTTCGCGCGCCTTCGCCCCTGATTGGTTCGCGCGCTATTCGGTTCCCTGGAGGCTGCAATCGGTCAGCGATTGACGTAAATCCGTTGAACGGTGAAATGGTACCGTTCCGGCCCTGAACGCTCACGGAGGACGTATGGAACCAGATGCGATCGTGGTGGGAACCGGGCCCAACGGCCTGGCGGCAGCGGTCACTCTCGGCCGCGCAGGACTCAAAGTCGCACTGTACGAGGCCCGGGAAACCATCGGCGGCGGGCTGCGGACGGAGTCGCTCTTCGACCCCGAGATCGAACACGACCTGTGTTCCGCAGTTCACCCCATGGCCGTGGCGTCCCCCTTCTTCCGCCGGTTCGACCTGGCGTCCCGGGGGGTGACGATGCTGTCCACGCCCGTCAGCTACGCCCACCCTCTCAAAGACGGCCGCGCCGGCCTCGCCTACCGGGACCTGGAGGCGACCTGCGAGCACCTCGGCCCGGACGGCGAACGCTGGCGCCGCCTCATGCAGCCGCTGCTCGAACATTCCCAAGAGCTGGTCGACTTCATCCTCTCCGGACAACGAAGCCTTCCCCGCAGCCTCTCGGTCCCCGCGCTGCTGGCTTCCCGCATGCTGGTGCACGGCACCGCGTTGGCGCCCCGCCACTTCAGCACCGAAGAGGCCCGCTCCCTCCTCACCGGCGTGGCGGCCCACGCGGTGGGCAGGCTGCCGTCCCTGGCCTCGGGCGCGGTCGCCGTGCTTCTCGGACACCTCGCGCACGCCGGCGGCTGGCCGGTGCCCGAGAGCGGAAGCGCCCGCATCGCCGACGCGCTCGCCGCCGACATCGTCGCCTGCGGCGGAACCTTCCACACCAACCATCATGTGACCCGTCTCGAGGAGCTCCCCCGAGCCAAGACGGTGCTGCTCGACGTGAGCCCCAAGGCGTTCGCCCGGATCGCCGCCGATCGGCTGCCCCTCCGCTACCGGCGAGCCCTCGCCCGGTTCCGGTACGGGCCCGCGGCGGCGAAGGTCGACTTTCTCGTCTCCGAGCCGATCCCCTGGGCCAATCCCGCCGTAGGACAGGCCGCCACCGTCCACCTGGGCGGGACCCAGGCAGAGATGTACCGGGCCGAGACAGCGGCGGCGGCCGGCATCCGGCCCGAGGAGCCGTTCGTCCTGCTGGTCGACCCGGCCGCGGCCGACCCCGGCCGCGCCAGAGCCGGACGGCGTCCCGTATGGGCCTATGCCCACGTCCCCAACGGTGACGCCGTCGACCCGGCCGCGACGGTCACGGCGTGCATCGAGCGCTATGCGCCGGGATTCACCGACACGGTCATCCACCGGCGGGGGATCAGCGGCGCCAAGTACGAGGCGTACAACCCGAATTACGTGGGGGGAGACATCGGCGGGGGAGCCATGACCCTCTGGCAGTCCCTCATGCGTCCCGTACCCCGCTTCGATCCGTACCGCACACCGCTGCACGGCGTGTACCTGTGCGCGGCGTCAACGCCGCCCGGACCGAGCGTCCACGGCATGTCGGGACACCTTGCCGCGCTGTCCGCCCTGCGCCGCGAGTTCGGCGTACGTACTGCTCCGGACATCGGACCGCGGTGAGCCGTCCGCACGCGACCCGCCCGCACAGAGCGCTGCTCACCCCGCGCTCTCCGCCACCTCGTCCGCGGACTTGTCGGGGAAGACCAGCCGCACCCCGCCGCCGATCACCAGGAAGCAGGACAGCAGGAGGGCGAAGTGCAGGAACTTCGCGGCACCCTCCCAGTCGGACGAAGGCCCCAGGACCAACCAGAAGGCGAGAGCCATCCCCGCCAACACCACCGCCACGCCAAGCAACCGACGCACTCCATGATCCCTTCTCAAAATGACCTTCAGGCAACCGTCCTACTCTACGCACCGGTAACTATGGCTCGGCGCACGGCAGATGAGTAGCTGGCCGAATCGCGCCGCACGCAGGCGCGGCGCCACCCTCATGAAGGCCGCGCAGGGGCGGGGGAGCCCCCGCCCCTGCGAGCGGGCGACGCCGTATCCCTGCCCGCGCCGCGCCGGTCGACGAACGCGGCACGCGCCCCAGTTGGCCGAACCTCGGTCACCAGGCCGGTGCACGACCAAGCGTTGCGGCCCGCTCAGGCATGGCCCGGCGAAGGCTTCCAGGGCCTCGAACTCGCCATCTGTCACGAGGATGCCGACCGAGATCGAGGGCAGATGCGTCCGGGAGTGGCGCTCAGTGACTATTGCGGTCCGTTCTGTTGACGCCTCACGGTTAACATCCTATCTTTCGTCGGGCCGCCCTCGATAATTTGAGCAGTGAACCTCAAAAGTGGGCCACTTGGGCCGCATCGCGACGCTTTGGGTCTCACAGTCCTCCGATCTTTGAGGGGTGTGTTGACCTGTTCATTCACTCTGTGAGTCGGCTGTCGGGCACTCAGGAAGGCAGGAGCCGTGGACGAGCAAGGCGCGAGGAACCTTCGGCGCAGGGACTTACTGAAGGGCATGGCGGCGGTCGGCGGGACGGCCGCGGCGGGCGGTCTCGGGGGTTCGCTCCTGACCGCCGGGACCGCCGCGGCGGCGACGGCGGGGAACCTTCAGACGCTGCAGCAGAAGTTCGTGGACATGCGGTTCGGCATGTTCATCCACTACAACATGGGTACCTACCACGATGCCGAGTGGGTGTCGCCCGGCCGGGACCCGTTGTCCTTCAACCCGACCAAGCTCGACTGCGGTCAGTGGGCCGCGGCGGCGAAGTCGGCGAAGATGACCTACGCAATCCTCACCACCAAGCACCATGACGGCTTCTGCCTGTGGCCCACGAAGCAGACGAGCTACAACGTCGTGAACAGCTCCTACAAGCAGGACGTGGTGCGCAAGTACGTCGACGCCTTCCGGGCCGCGGGTGTGGAGCCGTGGATGTACTTCTCCATCTGGGACCGCAACCAGGGAATCTCCTCCGGCTCCGTCTCCCGGGCCGACATCGACTTCATCAAGGCCCAGCTCACCGAACTGCTCGACGGCACCTACGGCACTATCCCGGTCATCGTCTTCGACGGCTGGGCCTGGCAGGCGGGGCACCGGCAGATCCCGTACGGGGAGATCCGCGAGCACATCAAGGCGATGCAGCCGAACATCCTCATCGTCGACATCAACGGCCACAGCGAGCCCTGGGAGCAGGACATCCTCTTCTACGAGGAGCCGCTCGGTGTCAAAGCTCCGGCCGGCAACACCTACGCCAGCTGCCAGGGACAGACCATCACCGGCGGCTGGTTCTGGCATCCCTCGACGCCGACCGCGACACCACTGTCGGTGAGCAGCATCGTCGACAGCCATCTGAAGGTGTTGGAGCCGATCCACTGCACCTTCATCCTCAACTGCCCGCCGAACCCGGACGGGTTGCTGGACACCAACATCGTGAACCGCCTCGCCGAGGTGGGTGCGGCGTGGGCCCCGAACACCTCCCGGCCGGCGCTGCCCGCGCAGAAGGACGTCCTCCTGCACGCGGTCACCCCGGCGGCCGTCACCGCCACCAGCGGCACCGCAGCCAACGCCGTGGACGGTCTGATCGACCACCCCAAGGGCACCAACTTCCAGTCCCTGTGGCAGACCACGGGTTCGCTGCCCCAGTCCCTCACCCTCGACCTGGGCGCCACCTTCGCCCACCTCGACACCCTCGAATACCTGCCCCGGGAGGACAAGGACAGCGCCGGGGCGTACGTCACCACCGGCGACATCACCTCGTACGAGATCCACACCAGCACCGACGGCAGCACCTTCACCCGGGCCACGTCCGGCACCTGGGCGGGGGACAAGACCGTCAAGCAGGCCCGGTTCGGCGCGGTGAGCGCCCGATATGTGCGTCTGGTGGCCGTGAACACGGTCGGCGGCAGCATCGCCGTGGCCAGCGAGGTCAACTGCGGCGGCATCGCGGCGAAGCCGACCTCCTCGCTCACGGTGCCGGTCCAGACGCCCGTCCTGCCGGGCAGTGACAAATCCCTCTCGCTGACCCCGGCCCTGGCCGCCCTCGACAATGGCGGTATGAAGCTGGAGAACAGCCCGGCGAACATCGGCTACTGGGCCAGCTCAAGCGACAACGCCACCTGGCGGGTACGTTTCGACGCCCCCGGCACCTACACGGTGACCGCCACCGTGGCCGCGACCGCCGCCTCCCGGTTCGTCCTGGACGCGGGCATCGGCTCCGCCGCGATCGTGGTCCCCAGCACCGGTTCCTGGTCGACCTACACCACGGTCACCACCACCATCACCGTCCCGGAATCCGGCTACCGCACCGTCAGTCTGCGCCCGGACAAGTCCATCACCTGGCAGTCGGTGAACGTCCGCGGCATCACCCTCACCCCGGGTGCCGACGGTGCGCTCTCCCTCACGGCCGCCACCGCCACGCTCACCGGCAGCGCGATCAAACTGGAGAACGACCCGCCCGACATCGGCTACTGGACCAGCCCGAGCGCCACCGCCTCCTGGACCGTCACGTTCCCGGCCGCGGGCACCTATGTCGTACGAGCACGGGTCTCGGCCGGTTCCGGAGCCACCGCCTTCACGCTCGACACCGGGGCGGGCAGCACCACGGTGCCGGTGCCACGAACCTCCGGCTGGGGTGACTACACCACCGTCCAGGGCACGGTCACGGTCTCCGGCGCGGGCAGCCGAACAGTGGTGATCAAGCCGGTGAACGCGTCGACCTGGCAGGCCATGAATCTGCAGTGGGCCGACCTGAAGCTGTCCCACTGACCTCGCGCTTTCACGAGACGAGCTGTCCGGCTGGTGTCCAACCTCGAGCTTTCGCGCGCCCAGCAGACTTGGAGGTCTTCGTGATGTAGCCGACCTTGAGTCGTAAGCTCGTTGTTGCCTGCCGGTGGAAGTCAGGCCCGGGCAGATGTCAGGAGGCGGTCAGGGTGGGCTCCCCCTCACCTCGCCCCTGTGCGTCCAGGCGCCGTTCATGCTCGTCGGCTGCTTCACGCTGGCCGCATCCGCGCGTCCGCGCCCGCAAGTTTGTCCAGGCCGAACACGTACCTGGTGCCGTCGCCCGTTGTGACAGTCCAGTACTCACCGTTGTCGTCCCCGTTGTCCGCGCCCGAGGACCGAGTCACCTTCGAGGCGTCATCGTCCTCCAGTCGCCACTGGCCGCTGCCGTCGTCCTTGACCGGTCGGCTTGCCTTGCCGTTCAGAACAAGGCTCGCATTGTCGTACTTCCAGCAGCGGTCGAACATGTCGGTGTGACCATCGTCGTCACAGGAGCCGTAGGAGCGTTCAATGTAGGACTCGGTGAGCGTGAAACCCTCACCGACCGCCGAGCCCTGGTTGTTGGTCGTGGCGGTACGGCCATCGACGCTGCCTGAGTCGTACGACAGCGACGGTGCGGGCGCCGGGCCTGCCGCCGCGGGCGGCATCGAGAAGCCGTACGACCAGGTGAAGGACCCCGAACTGCCGCCTGCCTGCCACGACGAGGACTCCGAGAGCGGTGTCGATGAGTAGGCTCGCCTTCGGTGGCGCCGGGCGGCCTCTGCCGGTGCTCGGGGCGCGCTCACCGGTGTTGCGCGCCGGGGGATCCGACGCGCCGGGCAGTCGACGGTGCGGCGGCCGGGCTCAGAATCGTCGGGGGCAGAGTCGATGTGATCGAAGTTTCCGCACTGACGACGAAGCAGTACGTGGACCCTCCCGCGCTCCCGCACGCCCCCTCCCAGTCCCTGGCAGCGATAGCCGATGCGCAGGACGATCGTGAAGGAACGCAACGCAGCCACAAGGCCAGTTCCTCGGCCGGCACAAGGAGAAGCGGCGCGGAGAAGAAGCAGGAGCTGCGCAAGCAGCGCAGGCGGCTGCAGGACGCCGGACGCCGCTGCTTCGGAGAGTCGTACCGAAGAACCGTCACACGTGGGTCGTCCGCATCAGGTGTGGAGAGGAGTGAAGTGGTCCAGCCGGGTACATCAGCGGTCGGGCATGCACCGCTGACAGCACAATGGTCAGTTCGTGAAGGCAAGACCGTGGGTCGCGGCGATCTGTCCCGGGGCGTACCCGGCGTGCAGGTTGACCGGGTTGCCGTCCACGTTCCTTACCTTGAGGGACACGCGCGTCTGGGTGCAGCCGCCCAACTGGGCCTTGTCGAGGTGAAGGGTGTTCGCGGCTGTCTGGTGATGCTTGGCGGTGGAGATGTTCCACCTTGCCACCGGGCCGACGATCGGGCCGCCGCACCTGCTTCCGTCCGGGTTCTGCGGCTGGGCCTCGATCCACGTCTCGGCCTGCGTTCCGCTGTAGGCGGTCGAGCCGCCGCCGCAGATCGTGGAGCCGGGGGCGCAGGTGGTCAACGCCGCGTCCTGCACCACCGTGACGTCGTCGCCGCTGCCGGGCGTGTAGGTGTATCCGAGGGTGGTCTGCGTAACCCCCCGCGCGATCACCGTGGTGTCGGCGGCCGGCAGCGTCCAGCGCGCCGTCGACGCGTACGTGCCCCGAGCCAGTTCGACACCAGCGGGAACCCGCATCGTCACGCTGCGCCCGTTCTGGATGATCGTCGAGTAACTGGTGACCGACAGACGGCAGTTGTACGTCCCCGCACTGGGCGCGGTGAACACCCAGCGCAGAGCGGGAGCCGCTGAGTTCTCTCCGGGGGGCACCATGTTCGCCGCCCAGTACGCCCCGGCCTCCGAGTCGGCAGGAAGTGCCGTGCCGTCGGAGTGGCGGCACCGCACCGCCGCGGTGGTTCCGACATTGTCCCCGCTGCCCAGGTTCGACACGCTCACCACCGAAAGGTTCCGCGACCACAGATAGGACCTCTCTCCTGCCGCCGCGGTGAATACCACGTCGGTCCCCGGTATGTCCCGATACGCCGCCGCATTGCGCGTCACCTCGTAGTCAAAGGTCGACGAGGCCGCCGAAGCCGACGAGGTGAGCGCCGGCGAGCCCCCGACGAACAGAACGAGCGATACGGCTGCTGCCGCACGGGTCCGCTTCCACATCGTGATGCTCCTGATTTTGTTGTTCCGGTCCCGGTTCTCGGGTCCTCGGTCGGTGGGGTCGGCTTGAGCGCCGGATAAGAAAGGGACTGCATGACGTCTCTGGCCGGCGTTCGGCAATCCGCAGTCCCGACGCTGGTTGCCGGCAGGCCTGATGGTGGCCGTGGGAGCGTCGGCAGTTACGGCCGTCGACCTGACACTCGTGAGCCGCGCTCGTCGTTGCATCCCACCCCGCGATGACGGAGCTCGCACAGCGCGATCAAGAACTCCAGGCCCACCCTTAGCCAAGAATGTTTCGTGCCCTCCCGCGGTGGATCCAACTACGAACGACATCGTGAACATCCCGGGGCCACTGCCGGAACTTCCCCGGACCGAAATGATCTCTGCGTGCAAGGATGTGGACGAGATCGAGCGTCAGAGGCCATCCGGGGGGAACCCAATGATCGGGACCGTGTTTCGGAGCGAGGATCTGCCTGCCGAAGACCGGTTCGACGTCTGGCGTGAACTGATCGACCCGACACGCCCGAGCGACGCGACCAGCATCCACGCCTCCGACTTCTGGGCGACGGCCCATCTCATGGATATGGGCCCGGTGGCGGTTATGCCGATGTCCGCCTTGCCGGCAGACTACCGGCGAAGCCCGAAGATGATCCGCCAGTCCGACCCCGAGCGGTATCACCTCACACTGTTGCTCGATGGAGGGCTGGCTCTCGAACATGCCGCTCGGAGTGACGTGTTCGGCTCGATGGACCTGCACGTCGTCGACAGCTCCCAACCATATGACCTGCGAGCCACGGACGATCCGCAGCGTCGTGCGGTCAAGGGGATCGGGATGGATTTCCCCAAGGCGTCACTGCCCATGCCGCCGCACCGAATCCAGCCATTGCTGGGCAGGAGGCTGCCAGGCCAGGAGGGCGTCGGCGCGATACTGACGGAGTTCCTCATCAACGTTGGCCGACAGGCCGAAATCCTCCAGCCGTGCGACGCGCCCCGCCTTGGTACGGTACTACTCGATCTTGTGTCCGCATGGTTCGCCTCCCTGGTGAACGCGGAGCCCACGCTGCCGCCCGAGACTCACCGGCGGGTCACGGCCGAACGTGTCCAGGCATTCATCTGGAAAAACCTGCGCGACCTGGAACTGACACCGTCGGCGATCGCCGCCGCGCACCACATCTCTCTCAGTTATCTGCACCGGATCTTTCAGCAGTCGCCTGGAGAACCCGTCGCCACCTGGATCCGCAACCGGCGGCTGGAGGGCGCCCACCGCGACCTGGCCAACCCGGCCTTGCGTAACCGGCCGATCCACGCCATCGCCGCCTACTGGTGCTTCCCCCGCGCTTCCGACTTCGCCCGCGCCTTCCGCAGCGCCTACGGGCTCTCACCCCAGCAGCACCGGTCGCAGGCACTGTCCGAGCACGTCAGGACGTAGACGTTTCCATCTACTTCTGCGAGCCCGCCAGCCCCTGGCAACGCGGTTAGAACGAGAACACGAATGGCTTGCTGCGCCAGTACTTCCCCAAGAGCACCGGCCTGTCCGTCTTCGGCGCCGAGGACGCTGCACGATACGCGACAACCGGTGCGTACATGCGCGCTGGCGCCTAGCCGACCCTTGACCAGGTGCGAGGGCGCATATCTCCCCTTGTCAGCCCCTGTCCCAGCCGCCGGTCAGGTCACGGACAAGGGGGTGTGTGATAGAGGCGCGAGGCCGGAACCTGTGCGCACCATGCGCGACTGCAGTGCGGGTAGTGCGCACGATGTGGCGCACCAGCCGGACCTGGTGCGCCACATCGGATGAATGCGCCGCAAGGCATCGGCCGGTGTGGTGCGCGCCGACTGCGCACCCGGTGCACCGTGCGCCTCGTCGGCCCGGCTCAGGGCGGCGGTCTCCAGCTGCTCCTGGATGTCCGCGACATCCTGGCCGTCCTCGCTGAGGATTTCCTCGACGAAGCGAACGATGCCCGGCACCGAAGCCGGGCACAGGTCGTCCTCGGGGCGCAGCGTGGTGAGGAAGGGCTGCCCACGCCACGTGTTGGAGCCGGGTTCGTGGGAGGTGGCAGCTCCTGTCTATCGCGCTCCACCCGTGCATACGACGCCACTAGCCCCGAAAGTCGTGCTGCCGGTATTGGAGCTGGATCCACCGGGGCTGATGGTTCCGTCCAGCACGATGGTGCTGCTGTTGATTCGGTGGAACACCTCGGCCTTCACCGGAAGATTGTTGACGTACGAACGGACACCGTTCTGGAACCCGTTGCCGAAGGACGCCAGGTCGAAGCAGAGCTTGGTGCTGGCGCTGGTGAAGGTGAGAGATGTGAAGTTCGTGCCCTCATACAGGCAGAGCTTTCCAGAAGGGCACCCTCCAATAGCCGCCGCAGGGGTAGCCGTTGTCGCTATGCCGGCAAATGCCAGGGCAAGCGTGGAAAGTGTCACCGCTGACTTGCGCCGCAGATTCATGGATTTCCTCCGTGTCTGGTCGATAGCCGCGTCAGGAACGAGTTCGCAGGCCATGGACAAACTGGGCTGACAGCGCGGCCCCGATTTCCGAGCCGGCGCTTGATCAAGGATGCCCAAGTGCCGTGCTGCCGCGTTGGCAATGCGTGCACTCTTCGGAGGCGTTGCGTCTACTTCACAAGGCCCCGCGCAGTAGCCATGACGCTTGGAGGGGGTTTGTTGGTGTACGGGTAGGCGGGCGCGAGCCGATCCAGACCTCGGGCACCTTCAGCTCCTCTGCCAAGCGGGTGACGGAAGCGCTCACGCTGGAGCACATCCTCCGATCCGGACGGAGCTTCGCCCTTGCTGTCAGCCCGCCGGGGGCATGGAGCCGATCGTGATGCCACATACGGACAGATCGTGAGGGCAAGGGGCGGTCAAGTGACGTAACGGGCACAGTGCGTTCGCCCGCACCTACGGTGCCAAGTTCCCGAAGGCCGTTTCGCGAGGATCACCGACGATGCGGACGAGCTGCTGGCCTTTACCGGGTGTCCCTGCAGGAGCCGGAGGTCCTGCTGGTCTCAGGCGGGCACCGAGTCCTGCACCTGCGACTGGTACCTCGACCTCGAATGGTCCTCGCAGGGCCGCAGCGGCACGGTGCGCATCGACGACCACGGCCGCCCGTTCCGGACCACCAGCATCAAGAGGCTGCCCCACTACTGGTACCGCGGCCCCGCCGGCTGGGTCCCCATGACCACCGCCGCCGACGGCGAGGCGGAAACCGGCGGCTGACGGGCGACATCGGCCGCATCCGATGGCCGGCCGGCACGGCGCGGGTCGTCCCCGCGTCCCGGAACGGCATCCCAGGCCTCCCTGTTCGCGCAGGTCAACGCAGGTGGGACGGTCCCGCTGTCCCGGATACGGGGGCAGCTGTTGCCAGGGGTCCGCGGCGTCCAGGAATCTGTGGATGTCGCATCGGCCGAGGCGGCACGACCGTCCCGCCGGCAGCACGACGACCACCTCCCTGCGCTTGTGCACCGGGACACCCCTGTGCCCGGGCGGCGTGCGGCGCCTCGCACCACCCGCCGCCCCACGACGCAGGAAACACCTGCGCTCTGAACCTGAGAAGGAAGCCACCACATGAACAGGAACACTCCCGCACGCCGTCGTCCGGCCCGCCGCGTGGCCGTCGCCGCCGGCCTCGTCCTGGCCCTCGGGCTCGGTGCGGCGGCGCAGGCCTCCGCCGCTCCGCAAACCGCCGACGCTCCGGTCAGCGCTTCTGCCCCGTCCACCGCGCTGTCCGACTCGGGCGCGCCGCTGTCCGGCCGCCAGATGGTCCGGGTGCTGAAGTCCCTGCTGCCCAAGGGCGCGAAGATCTCCGACGAGCAGAGCCAGGAAGGCTACGCCGCCCTGGTCTGGGACGACGGCCGCGGAAAGAGCATGATCGGGGTGAACGCCCAGCACGACATGGGCGACGTCATGGACGGGCTCATGGGCTGCGAGGGCGAGTACATCGCGTGCCAGGCCCTGACCCTGGCCGACGGCACCCAGGTGAAGCGGGCCAAGCGGGCATCGGAGAAGGGCGGCTCCGCCGTGGTGTGGCTGGTCGACACCCTCCACCCCGACGGCCGCCGGGTCATCGTCCAGGAAGTGAACTCCTACGCCGAGGGCGGCCCGGTGACGAGGCCGAAGCCCCCGCTCACGCTCGACCGCCTCCAGACCATCGCGCTCGACTCCCGCTGGGCGGGCTGACCGGATCGCCGCTCGGACGCGGTGTGCTCACACGCCATCGCAGAAAGGGCGCTCGACCGCTGCTTCCCCGCAGGTGCCTGTGCCGAGAGCGACGGCATCACCAAGTGCGGGAAGCGGTGCGTGAACTGACGTGTCCCGGCGGCGAGGCACCGTAGCGGTGCCCCACCGTGTGACCGCATCCTGCAAGGCCGCCGTCCGTCCCACGTGGGACGGACGGCGGCCTTGCAGGCATGTGTCGCAAGCGTGAATCTGCGGGTCGACAGCACGGAAAACGTGCGACGATTCGTCGGCCAACAGAGCCACGAGCGGGAACGAAGGACGATGGAATACTTCAATCTGGATGCACAGGTCGGCAACCTGCCAGACGTCCTTTCCCCTGCTCGATACCTGGAGCACCTGCCGTCGCTGGCTGACGATCTGCCGGCCGGGGCCCGGGGATTCGCCGCTGCGCCAGAGCACTACGACTTCTCCGGCAAGCGGTGTGTGAAGGATCTGGAGGTCCAGCACATCCGCGGTGTCGGAGCTGATGACCGGCAGATGGAGATCCAGTTCCGGCACAACTGCTGGAAGCACGACGAAGACCTGGTCATCCGCTACATAGGTGTCTCCAGCTTTGATGGCGGAAGCATCGAGGCCAATGACTGGTCGACCGTCGGGACGGTAATCCTCGACGAGGTCCTGCCCCACCAGAACGGTTGCAGTCACGAGATCGCGTTCTGGAACGGTTCACTCACCGTCGTCTGCCGTGACCTCGTCGCGACCTGGATCGCAGCTGACTGCCCCGACAACTCGTAGACCAGCAAGTCCCCTTCAATCACAGCCAACCCGCACGCCGAGGTAAACGGCAAGTTGATTCGTCCAGCTGTCAGTTCAAGGCCCAGAGGCCCCTCGCGTGCCCGATCAAGATGATGCTTCAGTGGCGTCATCGCGGTGACCGGCCCCCTCACCGGCTGTGTCCTGTCCCGCAGGGAGCGTCGAGTCGGATGATGGCACCGCAGCTCTCTGACCAGCGTGTTTTGCGTGCAATGTGGCGTGATCATGCTCACTTGACCTTGTGAAACCTTGTGGATGTCTTGTGATTTGTTTGGAGATCCTTTAGGAATTGCCCACTCGTGATCTTTTGGGTGGGGGGATTCCGTGCGTCCGGCACGTCCGCTGGTTCTTGCTGTTGTCTTCGTCCTGGCGGTGTTGGCCGGGACGGAGCAAGTAGCTTTCGCTGTAGGTCAGTCCGCGGGTGTCGGTTCCGGGGAAGCTCCTGACCAGCGCTGGGGTTCCGCTGCGGGACGGGGCCACACCGCCTCCGCGCAGGCGACGGACGCCTCCGCGAAAGGCGGGCGCGACGGGGCACTCCACGGGCGGGGCGAACTCCCGGCCGAGCAGGCCGCCGGCGTCACGCGTCTGCCCAGCACCGCCCGGATACCCCAGCCCGGACCGGCCGTCGAGGTCGAGGCGCCAGGAGCTGTCACTTCGCAGGGCTTCGACGCCAAGCGCAGCAAAGAGGTGGTGGGGGAGCGTTCAGAGCGAGAGCGCACCTATTTCAACCCGGACGGCACGTACACCACCCGCTTCTACACCGAGCCCGTCAACTTCCTTGCCAAGGACGGCAGCTGGAAGCCCATCGACACCACTCTCGTACCCCAGGAGTCATCAGGACCCAGCACGATGAGCGCGGGCGAGGAGGGCTGGGAGACCGGGTCGACCGAGGCGCAGATCGAGTTCGCCGGAACGGCCGACGCCGACCCGGTGGTGCGGATGCAGGTCGACGAGGGGGTCTCCGTCGGCTACGGCGTGGACGACGCCCACCCTGTGGCGGGGCAGGCCGAGGACAGCACCCTCACCTACGAGAACGCGCGTCCCAACGCGGACGTGGAGTTCATCGCGGGCAGCGACTCGGTCAAGGAGACCCTGGTCCTCAAGGACGCTGCCGCGCCCGCCGAGTGGCGCTTCCCCCTGGAGCTAGAGGGCCTTACCGCGCAGCTCGACGCCCACGGCAACGTGGTGTTCGTCGACGCCGAGGGCGCCGTCCGCGCCTGGACCCCCGCCGGCTGGATGCAGGACTCGAACCTCGCCCCCGACTCCAACGAGGGCGTGATCTCCTCCGGCGTCACCTACAGCCTGACTGTGGAGGACGGTCGACAGATCCTGGTCGTCAAGCTCGACAAGGGCTGGCTGTCCGCGCCCGAGCGGGTCTTCCCCGTACGTGTCGACCCGTCGGTGCAGAGTGTGGCCGCCACCTCGGGCACGTACGTGGAGTACCCGTACACCACCAACTTCGCCTCGGACACGGTCCTGAAGGTGGGCACCTACGACGCCGGCAGTCACAAGGCGTCGGCGTTCCTGCGCTTCGCGGGGCTCGAGACGACCCTGAAGAACGCCTGGGTGGTCAGTGCCAACCTCGCGCTGTACAACACCTGGTCGCAGTCGTGCACCGCCCGGCCGGTGACCGTGCACCCGATCACCTCGAACTGGGCCGAGTCCACGACGTCGAAGTGGCCTGGGCCCTCGACGGGTGCCTCGCTTGCGTCGAAGAGCTTCGCGCACGGCTGGCGGCCCTCGGGCACGGAGACATGGTCCTGCGGTGCCGCCTGGGAGACCATCAAGCTCGGCGCCGCCGGCCGCAAGCTGGTCGACGACTGGACGCACGCCCGCAAGAAGAACTACGGCCTGGCCGTGAAGGCGTCGGCCACCGACTCCAAGAGCTGGAAGCAGTTCGGCTCCGACGACTACCCGGGCGGCAAGCCGAGCCTGGACGTCACCTGGACCAAGTACGGCGCCGCCTACTCGCTCGGCGACTTCACCGCCCCGGTCACCGCCACCACCGAGGGCGTCGAGAAGGTCACCGTCACCAACCAGGGACAGGCGACCTGGCCCGCGAACGGCAACTACAAGCTGCGCTACAACCTGTTCGACGCGGCGGGCAAGGAGATCACCGACAGCACGAAGATCCGCTGGACGGCGATGCCGCAGGCCATCTCGCCCGGCGAGTCCATCACCCTGGACGCGAAGGTCGCCCCGCTGACACCCGCCACCTACACCGTCCAGTGGACCATGGAGGAAGTCGGCGTCAGCCGCTTCACCGCCGCCGGCGTACCGGGAGCGGCGGTCAGGCTCTCCGCGGTGAACATCCCACCGCAGCTCACGGCGGAATCGCCCGGCAGCGGCATCACCGTGAACACCCTCACCCCGACCCTGTGGGCCAAGGCCACCGACGCGGACCGCTATCCGAAGGCGGCCCTGCAGTACTCCTTCGAGGTCTGCGAGGTCGAGGGCAGCGACCTGCGCAAGAACTGCAAGACCGGCACGCGCGGCGACGGCCAGCAGTGGGCGGTGCCGTCCGGCTGGCTGTCCTGGGACAAGACATACGCCTGGTACGGATACGCCTACGACGGCTCCGCCACCTCCACCCGCCCCGGCGCCGCGCTGCTGACCACGCAGGTCCCGCAGCCTGCCGTGACCAGCCATCTCGGCGGCGCCGACGAAGGCAAGGAGATCGGCACCCGTGACGGTAACTACGTCACGGCCGCGACCGACGCCGCGCTGACCACAGTGGGTCCCGAACTGTCGCTGACCCGCACCTACAACTCCCTCGACCCGCGCAGCGGCGGAGCGTTCGGCACCGGCTGGTCCACTCGCTGGGACATGCAGCTGCGCGAGGAACCGGCCACCGCGTCGGTCCTCATCACCCTGTCCGACGGCTCGCAGGCCAGGTTCGGCAAGAACGCCGACGGCACCTACACCGGCCCCTCCGGCGGCTCACTCACCCTGGCCCGCCAGTCCACGGACTGGATCCTGCGGGAACGCTCCGGCGCCACCTACCGCTTCCTGGCCGACGGTGTCCTCACCAAGATCAGCGACGTCGCGGGCCGCAGCCAGAGCATCACCCACGAGAGCGCCACCGGCGGCCCGGTGAAGAAGGTGACGGACGACCTGTCGGGCCGCTCCCTGTCGTTCGGCTGGACCGGCCAGCACGTCAGCACCGTCACCACCAGCGCCATCGACGCCAACACACCAGGACTTGCCTGGTCGTACACCTACACCGGCGACCAGCTCACCAAGGTGTGCCCGCCGACGTCGACGACCAAGTGCACGATGTACGAGTACACCACCGGCTCGGTCTACCGCAGCGGCGTGCTGGACTCGTCCCCCACCTCCTACTGGCGGCTCGGCGAGGCCGAAGGCTCCGTGGCCGCCAGCGAGGCCGTCTCGCGCACCGGCCTGAACGACGCGGTGCACCGCGACACCCTGCTCGGCGCGAGCTCGGCGATCGGGGGCACGGCGGACACCTCCGCGGGCTTCGACGGCGTCGACTCGGTCGTCGAACTGCCGGCGGACACGCTGAAGACGTCCGCCTTCCCGACCATCGAGGTGTGGTTCAAGACCACCACGGCGGCCGGTGTGCTCGTCAGCTTCCAGAACGCCGATGTGGGGGAGAAGCCCACCACCGCGCTGCCCGTGCTCAACGTCGACGGTGCGGGCAAGCTGCGAGGACGCTTCTACCTCTCCGGCGGCGCGTCCGCGGTCCCCATCACCTCCCCGCAGGCGGTCACCGACGGCGCGTGGCACCACGCGGTGCTGACGGCCGCCGCCAACACCCAGAGCCTCTACCTGGACGGCGTGAAACTCGGCTCGATCAGCGGCGTCATCGCCGAACAGTCCCGCGAGTACGCCTTCGTCGGCGCCGGCTACGCCAACGGCGGCTGGATGGACATGGCCGCCGCCTGGTACCCGTTCACGGGCCAGATGGACGAAGTCGCCTTCTACGACCACACCCTGGACCCCGCCACCATCGCCGAGCACTACGCCGCACGCACCTCCGTCGGCCAGCTGACCAAGGTCACGCTGCCGTCGGGCCGACAGCACGCCACCGCGACCTACGACACCGTCAGCGGCCGCCTCACCGAGCACACCGACGACAACGGCGGCACCTGGAGGGTCTCCGCGCCCACCTACTCGACTTCCTCCTCCACCTACGCGGACACCATCCAGCGCAGCACCCCGACCGGCTACTGGCGCCTGGGCGAGCGCGGCGGCGCCGAAGCCGCCAGCCCCCTGGGCGAGGACCTGGCCGGCAGCTACCTGGACGGGACACACCTCGGCAGCGCGGGCATCTTCGCCGACGGCGACGACACCGCGGCGAGCTTCACCGGCGACGGCGCGGTCGAGATGCCGGCGGAGTCGCTGGGCACCAGCACCGCCATGTCGCTCGAGCTGTGGTTCAAGACAGCCGGCCCCGGCGTCCTGGTCAGCAACCAGGACGCCGACCTCGGCGACACCCCGGCCGGCTGGCGGCCCATGCTGCTGATCGACTCCGCAGGCAAACTCCGCGGCCGTCTCTCGGGCACCGGAACCAGCCTGCTGTCGAAGGAAACACTCACCGACGGCACCTGGCACCACGTCCTGCTCACCGGCAACGCCGGCATGCAGGCCCTGTTCGTGGACGGCGCCCTCCAGACCACCACGGCCACCGGCGTACCAGCCGACCGCTACGCCCACGTCTTCGTCGGCGGCGGCTACTCCTCGAGCGGCTGGGACGGCCAGGCCTCGGGCTACCGCAACTTCACCGGCCAGATCGACGAAGTCGCCTTCTACGACAAGCCGCTGGTGACCTTCACCCAGACCGCGGGCGTGTGGAAGTACGTCCCCGTGGCAGCGGGTCAGACGGACGCCCCCAACCAGCACATCCAGGCCCGCCGCAGCCTGGTCGCCGGGCGCGGCGACCAGTACGACGGCGTCGCGCTCGCCGATGCCCCGGCCGCCTACTGGCGCCTCGGCGAAGACGAAGGCACCGCCCTGGGCAGCGAGGTCGGCGGCCCCGGCATGAACGCCACCTTCCGCCCGGACACCGGCGCCACCTCGCAGCTCGACCAGAGCGGCGTGTTCGGAGCCGGCGACGACCGCGCTGTGAAACTCAGCGGCGGCGGCACCGTGCAACTGCCCGCGTCGACCCTGGCGGGCACCGCGGACATGTCCGCAGAGCTGTGGTTCCGCACCACCACCGCCTCGGGCGTCCTGCTCGCCTTCCAGAACGCGGCCGCTGGTCAGACACCCACCTCAGCCCTCCCGGTGCTGAACATCGATGGAGCGGGCAAACTGCGCGGCAGGTTCTATCTGACCGGTGGAGTGTTCCCTGCGCCCGTCACCTCGCCCAGCGCAGTCACCGACGGCGCGTGGCACCACGTCGTCCTGACCTCGGCCAGCACCACCCAGAGCCTCTACCTCGACGGCGTCAAACTCGGCTCCATCGACGGCGCGGTCGCCGACCAGAGCCGCACCTACGCCTACCTCGGCGGCGGCTACGCCAACGGCGGCTGGATGGACCTGCCCGCCGCCACCTACTACTTCAACGGCCAGCTCGACGAAGCCGCTCTCTACCGGGGCACCCTGACCGCTGATCAGGTCTCCGCCCACTACCGCGCCCAGGCCGAAGCCGCAGACTCCGGCCTGACCTCCACCGTCAAGGTCACCGACCCGCAGCAGCACACCAGCACCACCAGCTACGACGCCCTGCGCGGCCAGCGCGTGCTCGCGGCGAAAGACGCCACCGGCGCGCTCACCTCCTACGCCTATGACACGGCCGGCAACCTCCACACCGTCACCGACCCCAACGGCCACGCCACCGTCACCGGCCACGACGCGCGCGGCAACGTCGTCTCGAGCACGACCTGCCGGGACGCAGACTCGTGCTGGACGAGCTTCTCCTCCTACTACCTCAACGCCAGCGACCCGCTCGACCCGCGCAACGACAAACCGCTGACCCTCAGCGACCAGCGCTCGACCGACTACAAGGACACCCGCTACCGCACCCAGTACGCCTACAGCACCCTCGGCCTGCCCACCACGGTGACCCGCCCCGACTCCTCGGCCGCGACGACGACCTACACCGCGGGCACCGAGACTGCGGTCGGCGGAGGCACGGTCCCGGCCGGGCTGGTGCTGACCCAGACGACACCGGGCGGTGCGAAGACGTCGTACCGCTACTACACGAACGGAGACCTGGCCGAAGTCATCTCGCCCTCAGGGCTGGTGACGTCGTATACCTACGACGGCTTCGGCAGGAAGACCGCCGAGAAGCAGGTCTCTGACACCTTCCCGGCTGGCGTGAGTACCACTTACACCTACGACGCGGCCTCGCACATCGTCACCGAGACCGGCGCCGGCGTACAGAACGAGATCACCCAGGCCACTCACACGGCAGTGATCAGCCGCTCCTTCGACGAGGACGGCAACCTGCTGTCGGAGTCGACGAAGGACACCACCGGCGGCGACCCGGAACGTGCTGTCACCTACCACTACGACGCCCACGGTCTCAACGACAGCGCCACGGACGCCGAGCAGAACGCCACCCAGTACGAGCACGACGAACTGGGCCGGACCGTCGGCATGACCGACCCGGCGGGCACCCACGTCATGTACACCTACACGGCCGGCGACCAGCACGCCACCACGGTCCTGGACGACTGGACAGGCGATCCGTCCGGTACCACCAGAGACTTGACCCTGGTCTCCAACGCCTACGATCCGGCCGGCCGCCTGGCGTCCACCACGGACGCGATGGGCGCCACGACCGCCTACACCTACTACGACGACGGCCTCGCGGCCACGACCACCGCCAAGCAGGTCACCCAGACTGACGGCACCCGCCACGACATCGTGCTGGAGTCCGATACCTACGACCCGGCGGGCAACCTCACCAAGCAGGTCACCGGCGCCGGCACGACCACCCAGACCTTCACTGTCGACGCCCTGGGCCGCACCCAGACCAGTGTGCTCGACCCCTCCGGCCTGAACCGCACCGCCACCTACACCTACGACAGCGACGACCGCATCAAGGAACAGACCCAGACGATCTCCGCCACCAAGAAGCTCACCACGACCTCCGAGTACGACCCGGCGGGCAACGTCACCAAGCAGACCGTCACCGACGGCACCACCACCCACATCACCACCGGTACCTACGACGACCGCGGCTTGCCTTTGACGTCGGTCAGCCCGCGCGGCAACGTCACCGGAGCCGACCCGGTCGCGTACACCACCACCTACCGCTACGACGCGCTGGGCCGCCCGGTGCAGCAGACCGCTCCCGCCGTCCAGGCCGAGGAGAACGGCGCGGCAGCCACCACGGCAAAGCCGACCACGCTCACCGGATACAACACCTTCGGTGAGGCCACCGCCGCACGGGGCGCCCGCGGCAAGGTGACCCGCACCGAGGTCGACCGCCTCGGCCGCACCACCGCCGTCACCCTGCCCGACTACACCCCGCCCGGCGCCACGACCGCCCTGACGGCGACCGCGCGTACCACCTACACGGCGCTCGGCCAGCCGCAGACAGCGACGGACCCCCTGGGCCGCGTCACGCGCTACGCCTACGACCAGCTCGGGCAGCTGACCGCCCAGACAGACCCGGCCGCCGACGCCGCCGCAGCTGTCGCGGCAGAAACCGACTCAGACCTGCTCAACCCCGAGAGCGCGGACGGCGGCGGAGTCACCCGCACCACCTGGACCCCCACCGGCCTCCAGCTCTCGGTCACCGACCCGATGGGCGCACGCACCGAAGCCACCTACGACGAACTGGGCCGACAGCTGACGGCAACCACCGTCGAGCGCTACCCGACCAGCGCCAACCTGGTCAGCCGCTACACCTGGAACGACGCCGGCAACCAGACCGCGTCGACCACACCGGCGGGCATCACCACGACGAGCACCTACAACGCGGCCGGCGAGCCGAAATCGCTGACCGACCCGGTCGGCATCACCAAGTTCGACTACGACGGCCTGGGCCGCCAGACGGAGACCACGGACGCGACCAACCGCCGCACGACCACGGCCTACGACGCCCTCGGCGACATCACGGCCAGCACCGACTACGGCACCGGCACGACCGCCCTGCGCACGGCGGCCGCCGAGTACGACGCCGAAGGCAACCGTACGGCGGCGATCCCCGCCGGGAGCAAAGCCCGAGCGACATACGTGTACGACGCACTGGGCCGCACAACGACCCAGACCGAACCGGTCACCGCCACCACATCGATCACGACGACACTCGGCTACGACGCCGCAGGCAACCTCACCCGGCTGACGGACGGACGCGGCAACAAGACCGTCTACACCTTCAACAGTCTGGGCCTGCCCGAATCGACCATCGAGCCGTCCACGACCGCCCACCCGAACACCGCCGACCGCACGTGGACAACCGTCTACGACAAGGCCGGCCAGCCGGTAACCGAGCTCCTGCCGGGCGGAGTGAAGCGTGAGCGCACCTATGACGGCCTCGGCCGCCTGACGAGAGAGACAGGCACGGGCGCGGAGGCAACGACAGCGACCCGCACCCTCGGCTACGACCTGGCCGGCCGCCTGACCTCGATCGGCACCGCAGACGGCCTGACCCGCAACACCTACACCTACAACGACCGGGGCGCGCTGCTCACCGCCGCAGGCCCGGGCGGCACCTCCGCGTACGCCTACAACGCCGACGGCAGCATGACGCAACGCACCACCACGGCAGGCACCACCGGCTACACCTACGACGCCGCCGGCCGCATCGACACCGTCCAGGACTCGATCACCGGCAACAACGTCCTGTACGACTTCGACGCGGCAGGCCGCCCCAGCCTGGAGCAGTACGCCACCAGCCAGACGGGCACAGCGCCGTACACAGTCACCGCCAAGCGCACTTACGGCTACGACGAGCTGGGCCGCCTGAACACCGACGCCGTCACGTCGGCGGACGGTACGACGAGCGTGGCCTCCACGACGTACGGCTATGACCTGGACGACAATGTGGCGTCGAAGAAGACCACGGGCACGGCTGGCGCGGGCAGCAACACCTATACCTACGACTACGCGAACCGCATGACGTCCTGGACGAAGGACGCCACGGCAACCACGTCGTACGAGTGGGACGCGGCGGGCAACCGCACCAAAGCAGGCACGACGACGGCGACCTTCGACGCCCGCAACCGCCAGCTGACGGACGGCACGACGACCTACACGTACACCGCACGCGGCACCCTGTCCTCGACCAGCACTGGTGGTGGTACGGCCCGTTCCCTGACCTTCGACGCCTTCGAACGCAAGATCACCGACGGCGGCGCAACGTACGCATACGACTCTATGGACCGCGTCCAGACCCGAGGCTCGACGACCTTCACCTACGACGGAGGCTCCAACAACCTCGCCAGCGACGGCACGACCGACTACAACCGGGCCCCGGACGGCACCCTTCTCTCCCTCTCCACCGGTACCACCGACCAGTGGGCCCTGACCGACCAGCACACCGACCTGGTCGCCGGCCTGACCACGGACGGCAAATCGGTCAGCGGCTCGACCTCCTACGACCCCTTCGGCAAGGAGACGGCAACCAGCGGCACCACCCCCGCAGTCGGCTACCAGTCCGGCTGGACCGACCCGGCGAGCGGGGACGTCAACATGGCCGCCCGCTGGTATCAGCCGGGGACGGGGTCCTTCGGATCGCGGGACACATGGCAGCTGGACCCGGAACCCTCCGGAGAAGCCAACCGGTACGGCTATGTCAACGGCGGACCGCTGAACGGGACCGACCCCACGGGACACATACGGCAACGCGATATCGGAAGCGGAGTGGGCTCCACGGGAACCATGGGCTTCCGCGGCAGCAGCCGTTTCACCACCCGCCGCTCCTCATCCTCGCGTAGCCGCGCCAGCAGCAGTAGCACGGGGAGAGGAACCGCGAGCCGCGCACAAGCCCGCAAAATGCAGAGAGAGATGAACCTCGGCTCCAACCGCGGCCCCACCCGTTCGACCAACGGTCGGCCGCCGAAGGGCCCCGTCAAGGGGAAAGCCAGCGGGCGGCCGGTGAACGGAAAGCCCACCGCTCCCAGGCGTTCAACCCCCACAGCGAACCAAGGCAAGGGCACTACGGCTCCCCGGACGCCACGCCCGCCGCAAAACCCCAACAAGGGTCCGCGCCCCAAGACGGCACCCAAGCGATCCGTACCGAAAATGAAGGTGGACACGTCAAGCATTCTGAGGCAGTCCCTAGACTTGGCGGTGGAGGTGCAGGAAGCCGACTTCCTGAGTTTGGCGAATAGCACGGCCGAGACGTACACGCCAGAGGACGGGCTTAGTCTTGATGAACTTCAGGACTTTTTCCCCGAGTTGGACGTTGACCCTGACCTTGGCTACGGGGCTTCTGGAGCAGACCACAGCGCCCGGCGCACCCGTAGTTCCTGCTCCAGAGACCTGCCGTCCACAGATCCATCCTTCTATTACGCTCCAATGACTCGCTTTGGGTCGAATCCGGATGACTGCAGGGCTACTGGTGCAGTTGCCTATATGGACTCGTATGATCTTCGCCCCTGGCGGTTGGATCCGAAGTGGAAGCCTGCCGGGTTCTACGACCTGCCGATTGATAATCGTGCTGCGCTACACTTGATCGGCAACCAGATGGGTGGCGCTAACGATACTCTGCGAAACTTCGTGGCCGGCTATCAGACTCCAGCTAATTCCCCGCATATGAGGGGTTTGGAAGACGAGATTGCGAACGCAATGAAAGAGGGGCAGAGTATTGCTTTGGCGGTCATTCCCGTATATGGGGGGACGAATCCCGCAATACCTAACGAGATAAAGATGCGTGCGGTGGGGGATGACGGTTATCGCCTGAACTGTGTGATCCATAATCGAGCTGCGGGCGGCTACTCTTGCAGTGAAAGGTCCAGTGGTGGAAATCTCTCGGTTCCGTGATCTTCTTGGTCAGCCTCATGTTGGAGGCGAGGTGGAATATGACTGGCAACTCGTTGAGCAGCGCTCCGGTTTGGCACTCCCGGATGATTACAAGCAGTTCGTGACTGCTTACGGTCCCGGCTGCATAAATGATCAGTTGTACGTATTTCATCCCAGAGCGGCCGGGGATGGTCGCGGACTACGACTCGAGGTGCTTTGGGGGCAAGCGGAGGCCGCCTATTCGGAGTTGCGTGATTCTGCTCCCGATAAGTATCCGTACTCCGTATATCCAGCGCCTGGAGGTCTGGTTCCCGTCGCTCGTTCGATATCTGGAAACTATGTCTTCTTGCGTCCTCCGCGAGGCGGTGTGATGTATTGGTCAGTGGTTATTGACATGGGTCAGTGGATTCAATTTGATATGTCGTTCACTGAATTCCTGTGGGCTGCAATTCGGGGGGAGTTGGAAGCTCCGATAGTTGAAGGTGATCCGACCTACGAATCTGTTGGGGTGATGGAGTCGTAGTGGCAAGATGCTTTCTTGTCCGGGCGCGGCGTAACTTTCCCTAAGAGCTCGTAACATGATCATGCGAACCAGTCCCAGTACTCGTGTCGTGGTGGAGCGTGACCCTGGATCGTGGGCGATGACCTGTGCGGGGAAAGGGGCTGGATGAGTGTGGTGTGGGCTGCGACGTCGCCGGAATCGGGACTGTTCCATCCGGTTGAGAGACGTTCAGAGGTGAAGGATCTGTCAGACCGCTTCAACGACCCGCGTTCCCGTGGGCAGGGGTATGTCGAGGTTCGGCCGCCGGACAGAGTTCCCGGTGCTGCTCCTGGCCTTCCGGGATGATCACGCTGTTGTCCATCTGATGAGTGGCACCGAGCGGATTTCTCTGCTCGTAGGAGACGGCACCGTGCCCTCGGGTGCCGAGGTCGAAGTCCCGATCGTGGACGACCTCGCCGTGTTCACGGGCGACTTTGTCCTGGATATCGATCGGGCGTGGGACCTGGTGCACGACTTCACACAGACGTGGGCGACCGGCTCTCTGGGGGAGTGGCGTGAGTTGTAGACAAGGGCTTGTGACACGGTCATGATCGGGTGCTTCTTCAGTCGCCTTCAGCGGATGAGGCCGCAGGCCAATGAGACAAAGGCGTCGTGGAGTTCGGTTCGGCGTTCCCATCGGACGGCGAGGCGTTTGAACTGGTGGAGCAGGGCGAAGGTCTGCTCCACGACGTAGCGGAGTTCTCCCAGGCCCTTGATGTTCAGGGCGCCCCTGCGGGTGACCGGCAGGATCCGGCGCTTGCGCAGCTCCTCCCGGTGTGGGTTGGAGTCGTAGCCCTTGTCGCCCAGCAGTGAATCGGGGCGGCGGCGAGTTTGCGGGCCAGCTTCCGGGCGACGAGGTGCTGTCGGGCTGTGAGCCGTAGATCTGGACCTTGGACCTCCGGGGCGCGATGTTCGTCGACGCAGCGGCTCGCCCCGATCCTCGGCCGGCTCCGTGGAGCACCGGATCGGAGCTGACCGGGCCCCACGGCTCATCGTGGGCAGCCTGTGGCTGTCGTCCGGGCAGCGGTCATAAATGAGAAGACTACCTATGAATTCTTGTGAAAGATCGCTTCTGTCACTGCCCGCCGTCTGGCCGCCGCAGCCCTCGCCGCCGGCGCTCTGGTCTCGGTGGCGGCGCTGCCGGCGACCGCAGCCGATCATGCCCGCCCGCACCACCCGCAGGTGGAGATCTCGGACGTCCAGTACGACTCCCCGGGACGCGACAACCGGTCCAACCGGTCGCTGAACAAGGAGTGGGTGGAACTGACGAACACCACCCGCTACGCGGTCAACCTGGACGGCCGGACCCTGAGGGACGAGTCCGGTCACACGTACACCTTCGACCACTACCGTCTGGCGGGCCGTGCCACGGTGCGTATCCACACCGGCGAGGGGCGTGACACCCGCGCCGACCTCTACCAGGACCGCCGCGCGTATGTGTGGAACAACGACCACGACACCGCGACCCTGCGCAACGACCACGGCCGCTTCGTCGACGACGAGTCCTGGGGCCACCGCCGCGGCGGCCACCACTGACCCACCCGCCCTCCTGAGGGTGGATGCCGTGCGGCGGCTCGGCAGACCTGACACCCCGGGCGGCGTGCCCACCCTCTCCAAGGGCGGGCACGCCGCCCGGCGTCATGTGCCGGCCACGGTCACTCCGGTACCTGCTCGTAGGTGACGGTGGCGTCTGGGCAGGCCTCTGCGAGGTGGGTCAGGGCGTCGTGTTCGGCCGGGTCCGCGGGCAACTGCCAGCGCAGCTTGGTCGCCACCCACGCCCCGCTGTACTCACACCGGTAGCCCTCGACGGGCAGCCAGTCCGCGGGGTCCTTGTCGCTCTTGGAGCGGTTGGAGCTGCCCGAGAGGGTTGCCGCGATCAGCGACGCCGGGGCCCCTGATCGTTCGCATACGCCTCGCGCCGGGCGGCCGTCCACGCCGACGCCCCGGAGTCCCCGGCCTCGGCCAGCGGCACCATGTGGTCGACATCGAGTGAGGACGCCGCGGTCACCCACACCTGGTCGTACTCCGAGAACCAGCGCCCGCCCGACAGCGCGCACCGCGCCCCGGTCTCCGGGGCGAGCTTGGCCTCGGACAGGCTGACTTCCTTGCGGGTGTCGAGCACCCGTCTGTGGGGTTGAGGCCCTTGTTCCAGTGCTTGAACAGGTCCCGGCTGTAGCCGTCCCGGCTCTCGGGAGCCTCTCCGATCCACTCCAGGGCCTGGAACAGCGGCACATCCTGCGCGGCCGCGGGTGCCGCGGGTGCCGCGGTCACGGTGGTCCGACCCGCGGCAGGAAGTGATGGCTGGGCAGTCGTTGCAGCGGTGGCCGGGGCGGTGATGGGCAGCAGGGAGAGGGCGAGCACGGCGGCGACGCGGGGCAGATTCTTGATCACACCCCGGGTTGTAGCGGCCAGCCCCTCTGGAGCAGCAGGACGGGGAAGAGCGCGTCACCCGGGCGGGTGCAGGATTTCACCTGGAGAAACGCCACAGCAGAGGGACCCGGAGCCATCCCGCGCCGCCGCCTGCCAGGGCGGGGCCGGCGGGCGGCGGCCCGTCGGGGGCTGGAGCGCGGCGGGCGGGCGCAGGAGGCACACGCCCTGCCGTACGGGTCAGTGTGGTTCACGGTAGCCGGGCAGTCCCAGCGGCACGGGAGTCGTCCCGGAGGCGCTCGGGGAGTTTTGCAGCACCAGCCGGAACCGCCCGCCGCCGACGGGCCGCACACCGACCTCGACGCCGTCACCGCTTCCGGCGGTGAGCGCGGCCAGAGCCGGGCCGCGGCTGTCCGCTGCGACGGCGGCCTCCGGGTGGGAGACGAACACTGGGCCGAGTTCCAGGTGCCGCCCGGCGATCTGCACGGGGAACGCCCCGCACGGCAGGTGCAGGGGCTGCACCTCGCCAGCGAGCAGGGCGCGCGTGGCGGGGGTGTCCCGGCCGTTGAGGGTGAGACGCACTTCCGGCAGGAAGGGGCAGATCACGCAGTGCCCGTCGGCGAGGAGACGCGCGACGCGCAGGGCGATCCGCTCTTCGTGGGTGAGTTCGTCGGGGACGGGGAAGTACTGCTCGCTGTGGCGCTGCACCACCTCCAGATCCTCGAGGAACAGCTGCAGCTGTGCGAAGTGGCGGTACTCGGCCTCGGGCGAGGGCGGGATCTCACCGCCGCCGACGGCGCCCGCGCCCGTACGCACCTCGAAGGTCCCGCCGGCCGCGATGCGCCGGTGCAGGCGCAGCGCCCGCAGGGCGGCCGCCGGCTCCAGCCCCTCCAGCGAGAACGAGAACGTCAACGACGGCGCGGCCTGCGGATTCTGCGGCATCAGCAGCTGAAGCCGGCCGCCCGCCAGCTCCATCCGCACCGACCGGCCGACGCTGCCGAGCCCCAGGTGCTTCAGCGTGCCGGGGTAGGAGGCGGTGATCTGATCGCCGTCCAGGAACACCAGGTCGGCCTCCACCCCGGCGAGCGGGCCCGCTTCCGCCGGACCCCACCGCACCTCGGCATTCTCCAGCTCCCGGCCCAGGAACTCCGGCCCGGTGACCGTCACCTTCTCCACCGCCCCGCGCGGCAGCACCACCTTCTCGTCCATCCCGTACCCCAGGCTGCGCCGCACCGCCTCGGACTGCTCCGGCGCCAGGGGCCCGATCCCGGTCAGCGTGAACACGACGGGCGAGACCTCATGGGCCCGCGGATGCTTGCCCCGCAGCGTGTGCACCACCGTGTCGCCCTGCCGCGCGGAATCGATGGTCCAGTGGTCGTCCAGACCGTCGGCCTGACCGCCCAGCGCCCGCACCCGGGCGCTCACATCGTCCACACCGCCCATGAGCAGCGCCCGCTCTTGCCCGTACACCTTCGCCGCTTCGAACAGCTGGTCGCGGGTGAACGACGCCTCCAGGTCTGCGTGCACCGCCAGCAGATCGTCCAGCTTCGTCCGGTCCCACACCTCCACTTCGACTGCCAGCCCGTCCGCCAGCGACAGCACGAACGCCCGCTCCGCCGGCGTCAGCACACATGGCACCACCAGCACCCACTCCTGCGGCGCACCCCTCATGGCCCGCGCGAACGACTCCCTGATCGACCCCCGCCGCCCCTTGTGCGACGTGGTCGGGAAACCGTCCGGGTAGTACTTCAGCTGGAACACCCGTACCCGGGAACCCAGGGTGACCTTGATGTCGATCCCGTTGTCCCCGCCGCGTCCGTTGACCGCCTCCACCCGCGCGGCCGCGTCGTACACGCGGTGCACCACGGCCTCGACGATCCGGTCGAATCCCGGTTGTCCGATCCGCTCCCACTCAACCGCCACGACTGCTCCCGCCCGCGATGCCCACGCAGGCGATGGTCCCACCCGGCACTGACAACCACCCGAGACGCTGTGTACCGCACGGGCAGCGGACCGTTCCCCTCCTCTCCCGTCAACAGGCAAATCACTTGCAGGAGTTGTCCGGCCCGCGCGATGTCTCCCCTCCTATGCGCGTGGCGTACGGTCGGCGCATCCCCCATGTGCGCGGGAGGGGGAGCGACACAGGGGAGGGGCCCACCGGCATGAACTGGAGCGAGGACGACTGGGATACGCGGGCGAAGTGCCGCACGGCCGACCCCGACGAGCTCTTCGTCGAGGGCGCTGCCCAGAACAGGGCGAAAGCTGTCTGCGGCGGCTGTCCCGTGCGCACGGAATGCCTGGCTCACGCCCTCGACAACCGGATCGAGCACGGCATCTGGGGAGGCATGACAGAACGGGAGAGGCGCAGTCTTCTGCGGCGGCGGCCGACCGTGACCTCCTGGCGCGACCTGCTGGAGACCGCCCGTGATGCGCACCAGCGACCAGCGGGACCCGACCGTACCGCTGACTGGCCCCGGACCGGCTGAACAGACAGCAGCAGGCCCGCCGGGAAGCGCCCGCATCCCACCCGGCCGTGCTGTCCTGCCCCGCACTGACGGCCCTGCGCACGGAGCGGGTCGCTGAGCCTCGGGCGTACGGGCCCGGGGCCGTCTGGCCCGGCAGCCGGTCTTTACCCATGAGTCCGCTCACCGGCTCGCCTGGTGGCGCGACTACCGCCACCAGGCGAACGGCCCCGGTGGTCATTCACCTGTCGGTAAGCGGGCGGCGAGGCGTGCCGTACACCTGCAGGGCCCCCCGCTCTCGACCGACAAGGTCGTCCAGGAGAACGCCGGCACCCGCCTGGTGTGCGGGAGGACTCGGGTGTCGGCGGTCGGTGATGTCCCGCTGGGCGCAGCCGTCAGCCACTGTGCCGGAGAGACCTTTCGTGTTCCGTCACCGCCGTGCGGTGTGCTGGTTCACAGTGCGCAGCCGGCCTGCTGTTATCTAGGGTCAGAGGGCGCTGCGCGCAGGTCAGACCGGATGCCTCGACGTCAGGCAAGTGAGGCAGGTGCGACTTCGGAAACGGTTCGGTCGAACCGTTCTCGGGACGGACTTCAACACCTTGGCACCGCGTCCAGGAAGTGGTTCGGTCGAAACGCTTTCTGGACATCCGTTCGGCGCTGAGACCGATCATGCTCGGTGCTCGGTGCTCGGTGCTCGGTGCTCGGTGCTCGGTGCTCGGTGCTCGGTGCTCGGGGCCGTTGCCGGGCTCGGCGGTAGCGGCGTCCTGGGCTCGCGGCCGGGCGAACGGGATTGCGGACCAGCCCTGCTCCAGGACGGCGTTGTGCTCCAGGAACTCGTACTCGGGGAACAGCTGGCGCAGGTCCGCGACACCGGCGTCATCGGCCGCGCAGAGGAGCTTGGCCAGGCTGGTGCTGGTGATGGTGACCGCGTCCTCCAGCTCGGCGATGGAGGTGACCATCACGGGGATGTCGGTGTCGGGCATGGCCACGCGGTGCGCGGGGGTGTTGATCTGGTGAAACGGCTCTGCGGTCACCACCATCCCGATCATCCGGCGGTCGGCCGGGATGTCGGCAAGCTCCGGGTGCTTGCCGGAGCGCAGAAGGTTCACCGACCGGTTGATCTGCTCGAACGCCTTCGTGAACTGTTTGGCGAGGAGGGTGGTGAAGTCCGGCCCGCCGAGCCGCAGTTGCTCGCCCGGGCGGGTCGACTTCACCTCGACCAGCAGGACCAGGTCGGGGAAGACGACGAAGAAGTCGATCGTCTTCTTCTTGTCCTTCTTGGAGAGTTTGACCAGGATCTCGGGGTGGACCTCGGCGTCGGGCAGCAAGTCGAGCTGGCGGCCGACGTAACGCTCGAAGAGTCTGCCGACGTCGTTGGTGAACGCCTTGCCCCACTCCGATTTGTTGTCGCCCCCGGTGTAGTAGAGGCCGAGAGGGGTCGCCTTGCCCAGTACAGCGGCCGGCACCGGGACAAGGTAGCCGCCCGGGACACCGCCGACCAGCGGGCGGGACCGGAGCGGGTTGTGGGTGTAGCGGCGCAGGAGCGGGTCGTTGTCGTCGGGGAAGGCTGCGCGGAGCTTGTTCTTGGTGGTGACGAAGTGCCGGTTCAGCACCGCCCTGACCTGAGCGGGGGAGCGGAGCCCGTCGAGCTGGTCGTACTCCGCGGCGGGGTACCAGTCCAGGGCGAACCGGCCGCGGCGGCGCGGATTGGGGTGGGTGGTGGCGCAGGCCCAGACGAGGTGGACGATGCCGAGATAGTCCGCCAGGGAGCAGCCGAGCAGGTCGTGGTCCCAACCCGGGAGGATCGCCTCCAGCGGGTCGTCCGCATCGTCTGGGTAGGGGGTCTGATCCAGCAGAGCCATGGAGCGGCTCAGCTGTGCGTAGGCGTCCTCCTGCCACGGGCCCTGGTGGGGTGGATGGTCCGCTGTAGATAC
Source organism: Streptomyces sp. NBC_00080 (assembly GCF_045041255.1). Taxonomy (NCBI): domain Bacteria; kingdom Bacillati; phylum Actinomycetota; class Actinomycetes; order Kitasatosporales; family Streptomycetaceae; genus Streptomyces; species Streptomyces sp. NBC_00080. Next base: position 802,825 of record NZ_CP108235.1, on the reverse strand, counting down.
CCCTCCCAGCGCTTCATGCCTGCCGGTTCCTGGGTGACCGGGTCGTCTAGAGCCAGGTACAGGTCGAGGACCTGACGGAGGTCCGAGCTGGTCGCGCCGGGGCGGCCGTCCCGGCCCCGAGCCAGAGAGACCCAGGCCGCGTCGAGCAGGGCCCACGGCACGTACAGGCTGAGGCCCTGGGCGGTCAGGTCGCGGACGGGCGGGAGACTGGCGCTGGTGGCCGCGATCAACTGCGTCAGCGAGTTCGGGTCGTGACGTAGGACCCGCTCGAAGTACTCGGTCTCCGGAACGGGGTAAGGAGAGAGGGATGTCCGCATACCTGAGGATATTCCGCCTCTACCGAGCGGGTGCGCGACGGGTTTTCCCGCACCGGGCGCCTGGGTCCCTGCGCCGCTCGCTGGATGATCGTGCACCGGGTGGCGATGGTGGGCGCCGACCGCGAGGAGCGGGTGCTCGGCTACCAGCCTCGGTACTGGAAGGGACTCGTATGTAGCGTCGCCGGTTCACCGTGGACCGGAGCCTGCTGGGACCGTATGTGATCCCCAACGGTCTATCGGCTCCAGGTCCCTCCGTCCTCGGGAGCAAGGTGGGTTGTAGTGACGGGTCTTGTTTTGCCCGGTGCTCCTTGCGCCGCTGGTGGGTGAAGGGCGGCGGGCGTGTGTGCAGCGGCCCGGCACGGTAGGGAGCGCCCGGGGTCAGGGCCAGGCAGCGGCCGCAGGGGGTGCCGTCCGGCACGGGGACCTCGGCCAGCGAACGTGCCACCGGCGTGCCGTCGGTGCCGGTGACCTCAAAACGCCAGTCGCCGTCGGGGGTTTGATGCCGGGGCAATGAGCGGACTGCGTCCACAAGGGCTGCTACCCGCGGGTGCGGAATGTCCCGGGAGCGTCCAGAAGGAAGGTGGTCGGCGAGCAGGGACACGGTGAGGGCGGCCACGTTGCCGCCCCGGCGCCGGTGGCCGGCCGCCTCGTGCGTCATCACCGGGTGGTCGAGTACCGTGCTGCTCGCCGCGAGCGGCGCGAGCGTGTAGTGCAGGTCTGCGGAGGCGACTTCGATGGTCACAGTGAAGGCGTCGTGTCCGTACCCGTCCCTCCGGTCGTCCGCGGGGTCGCAGGCGAGCCGGGTGACGACCGGGCCCGGGTGCAGGGCAGCGACGGGAGGGTACTGCCCGGCGGTGGTGTCGACCAGGTGGCCCGCGTCCGGCAGCCAGAGCACGGTGTGTCCGTCCAGTAGGCCGTCGCGCCAGCACGGCTGTCGGGTGCCGAAGACCTGCCCCAGCCCGGTGGCACGATCGGCCACGGTCAGTTCCGCAGCCCTCACCTGGGAGGCGAGACCCAGCTGGGCGTAGGCGTGCGCGAGGATCACACAGTCGTCCGCGCACCGCTCGGCAGGGACCTGCCCAGCGGTCAGCAGGGCCAGGAACCAGGCGGGCACAGCCGTCACCAACAGGGGATCGGACGGGTCCCCGGCCTTGATGAGCTCGCCGACAAAAGCCTGCGCACGCGCGACCGGCGAGAGGTCGGCTCGGCGCGGATCCCCCGGCCGGCCGGACGGACGGGGGTCAGCGCCGGCCGCCGCCGATGCGGCGGACGCCGGGAAGCGGGCTTGCGGCGGCGTGACTTCGGCACCCGCCCCACGGTAGAGGCCCCCGCCCGGGCCTCGGGTCACAACGCGGGGGAGGAACCCGAAGGGGGGAGGACGTGGGCGGTTACTGGCCGGGGTGGACGGCCTGCACGCCGGTGCCCGCGTACGCCTTGGGCGTCAGCGTGAGCAGAAACCGCCCGGCCGGATGGGCGGCCGAGGGCCGGGAAGCGTGGATGGCGTGGACGGCGGCCCAGGAGTGCCCGAACCGCAGCAGCCCGGTGGCGGTGACCGCGGCGTCGGCGTCGAACGCCTCGATCCGGATGAACCGCAGCCCCTTGATGTAGCTCAGCAGCCCGGGCCGCTCCGCGTCACCGGCCGTCAGCGACAGCACCGGCGCGGACAGATCCCCGAGCCCGCCGGACGCCTGCACGTAGAACGCGGCGACCGCCTCGTTGAACGGATCCTTCGGGTCATACAGCGCCGTGGCGGTCGTGTGGTCCAGAACGACCGAGATCGCCGCCACTACGCGGCCGTCTGCGAGCCGTGCTGCGCCCCGGCCAGGCGCTCCAGCAGCGCGCGGGCCTTCGCCTCGGCCTCCGCGCTGGGCGCCTGCCCCAGCGCGGAGGAGAGCTCCGCGCGGGCCAGCTCGGCCCGCTCGGCGTACTCGGCCCTGGTCGGCGTGTCCTGCGCCAGCTCCTCCACCAGGTTCCGGATCGTCGTGCCGTGCTCGGCGGCCAGCTGCGCCAGCCGGTCCCGCGCCGCCGCGCTCACCTTGATGCTCGTCTCGTCCGCCATAACCCGACTCTACCGCGTTCCTCTACCACCGGTAGAGGAACGGTGGATGCCGGTGTACCCCATCGGCCCCCATGCGTGCCCGAGAAAGGACCGCATCCCTCCCCGCCTTCGTACGATGCCGCGCCTTCCCCTTAGGCCGGACCTCACCCACCGACTGGGGGACCGGCACCGGGCCACCGGTCCCGGCTTTGCAGCCTCGGCACCATCGCGCAGCCGTCCGTGCGCCCGACGGCCCGGCCGCCGGCAGGCGGCAGGCGGGCTGCTGCTGTGATCGCCACAGCGCCCCCCGGACAGCCCCGTGGCTTCCCGGGGTTACCACAGCCGCGAGCGGCCGGCGCCGAGCCCGAGGATGCGACCGCCACCCTGCAGCGCTGTCGACGGGCAGTCCCGGCATCCGGTGCAGATACACGAAGCCGCGCGCCACGTTGTACCTCACCCCAGGTCGTACTGGCAGGAACTGTGGCACGTCAGCCGGATGCCTCCCAAGCAGCGTTGAACAATGCGCATTCGAGCAGGTCAGGTGATGCGCCGGATGGCCAACCCTCATCTGCAGCCAGCTGGTTGGCGGCGGCGTGCATGAAGGAGAGGTAGACCTGGTAGCGGTGGGGCGACCAGTTCCCGTTCGACCAGACCCAGGCGGCGACCGAGCCGTCCACATCGTGGCCGCTCTCGCGGCCGACCGCGGCGGCCATCCACCTCAGGCGTCTGGACAGCACCCGATCGAGGATGAGCGGCCGCACGCCGTGGACGGGCGGCAGCGCGATGCCGGTGAAGTAGAGGAACTTGGTGAAGAAGGCTGGCCCGAGCCCGGGAACCTGCCCCTGGAGCGCGGCGTACGCCTGTGGTGCACCGTGCTCGCGCAGTGCGGTGACCGCGGTGGCCAGTGCCGAGTCCAGGCCGTCGAAGGCCAGGATCTTGTGCAGGGTGGCCGGGCCGCTGCCGCCGGGAGTGCCGCGCTTTCCCTTGCCCCACACATACGTCGCGACCAGTGCTTCCCTGAACGCCTCCCGCCGCAGCGCGTCGGTGACGGCCGAGGCCACCTCCGCCCGGCTGACCGCAGCGTCACCGCCTGCGGAGGCGGGAGCCAGTGCCTCCGGCCACGGTGTGATCTGCGCCCATCGGCCGGGCGTGTATCGGACGGAGTGTGTGCCGGGTGTCCCGTCCGGGTAAGCCGACGCATTCACCTCCCACCAGCGGCCCAGCGCTCGCACGACGGCGTCGGGCAGCAGGCGTGCGGCCATCTGGCGGTCCACCGCGTCCGCACGCTCCTGGCGACCCTGCCCGTCCTGCCCGTCCTGTCCGTCCTGTTCGTTCACGAGCCGTTGCCTGCCTGACGTGCCGTCGGCCGTGGGGAGGATGCGGCGGAATCCTTCGGTTCGGGCTGCTGCTGTACGCCCCCGCCCGGCACGAGGTCGGCGGCTGCCTGTTCCAGTTCCTGCCGGCGAAGTTCGCCACCCTCGATCAGGTACGTGTCGGGCAGGGGCCGTGCCGGCAGCCCCCATGTGGCGGCGCGTGTCCGCACGCCGATGTCGCGGCTGACGACGACCACTTCCACGGGAGCGACGGCCTGTCGCAGACGCAGCGCCGAGGCCACCAACTCGTCGTCCGGCACGGAAAGTCGGGAGTGCCCAGGCTCATCGGCCGCGATGAGCAGGAGTGCGCCGTCGTCCGCGGTCCCTCCCTCGGGCCCCGCTTCCAGGATCGACTCCAGCAGCCGGAACACGCCGCGCGCCCGCCTGGAGATCTTCTTGTCCCCCGTCTGGTAGCTCTTGGTGTCGATCTCGTCGACCACGACGTGCGGCACCACGACCGCCGTGCCCTTCCCGAACACCTTCTGCCAGGGGACCTTGTCCAACCGCATGAAGTGCAGCGTGGTGTTCGTGTCCAGCACCGCGTACCGGACGGCACCGGCGCGCCCGTACCGCTCCTGCATGGCACGCACCCGGTTGGCCAGGGTTCTGAAGTAGTCCCGGAGCTCGGCGATTTCCACGTACATCATCAGCCGGGCCTCGTCCAGCGGTGCGGTGAGGATCGCCCGGTAGCGGCCAGCACGCAACTGGCCGGCGATCTCTCGGTCGCTGAACCGCCGGTTGATCTCCTCGGCGGTCTGCCATGTCCACTCGTCGTACCGCTTGCGCACGGCTTGCATTTCGGCCTTGGCGTCCGCGCCCGTCTTCATCATGTGCGGGATGCGGTTGGAGACGTCGTTGAGGGTTCCGGCCACGAGATCGTTATCCAGGAAATCGATCGCCTCGGCGCAGGTCGTTCCGGCTCTCAGCATGCCCTTGTTCCTCCCCGCGGGGTTCGCTGCGCCCCGCCTGGCACATCCTGCCAGGGTCCGGGTGACGAGAAGGATCAACTCTTGACTTCGACGTAGCCGCTTAGTTCTCCCTGAGATTCCGCCATTTCTCCGTCTCGTGTGCGTACGGGGCATCCTTCCACTGCTGGATCGTGGTGGCCGCGTCGGCGCTGTGGTGGTCCCGCCATACACGCCACGCTGTGCTGCGGAGGTCGGCGAGGAACTGGGTGCCGACGGTCTGCGTGTCTCCGGAGGTGATGGCCCGGCCGATCGTGTCCGTCAGCTTGGCTTCCTTCTCTGGAGAGTCAGTGGCGAATAGCATGAGGACGTAGTCGGCGAAGTCGTGGGCCCAGTGGTTGTGCGTCTCGGGCGCCTCGATGGACTTGCCGAGTGCTTCGATGCCGGCCTTGATCTTGTTGTAGCCGTAGCCGTCCATGTCGGTGCGCCAACTGGCCCAGAAGTCTCTCTCGGTGGGGGAGCCAAGGATGCCGATGAGACGAAGCAGTTGGTCCAGGTCGAAGCAGTTGTGATGGCGATTAGTCATGATCGGGACGCTAGCGGGGCTGCTCGGGCAGCGCCCCGGGCTTGCTGGTTATCAGCCAGAGGTAGGCGCCAAGTCGCTGGAGCACGTCGGCCGCATCCCCGAGGAAGCACGATGCGCGCCCTGCGCGGGCTTCGTGGCTGCCGGCTTTACCCGCGCATGCACCAAAGAGCGTGGGGGAGTCGATTACGGCTCGACCGGACTCGTGACGAGGCGCGCCTGTATGCCTCGCCGAACACCAGTACCTGCGCCACGTCGATGTCCGGTGGATGCGGTGCGGTCGGCTGGGTGCCGTCATCGTCCGGTGTCGTGCGCCAGAGCCGCCCGGTAGGGCGGTTCGGTGCTCAAGTAGTTACGCAGAGCGTCCATCCTGTGCTACTTGTGGGATCTTGCTTGTCCAGCGGGGGGGCTGGGGAGGGGAAAGATCGGGTGGCGGATTCCGGGGTGCGTCGGGCGTCGCGCGTACAGGATGCGGTGCGGCTGCTCTTCCTGCTGGATCGCTGCGGTGCGCCGTGCGGCAGCGACCAGGCGGAGGAGGAGAGGCAGGGAGCAGTCGCGGTAGTCCGGGGGCAGAAGCGGCTGCAGGCGTTGGACTTTGGCTGCGTAATCCCGACTACCTGGCCGATGAGCTGCTCAACCAGGTCGAAGCAGGGAAACTCGATGACGCCGCCTGGGCGCTGGAGCGAGCCGATGCCCTTCTGAAGGGCGATGAGCCGGAGATCTCTCGCTATCCGATGGTGCGCTGGCGGTTCGGTGCGTGGGAGGCACTGGACGATGCCTTGGGGCTTTTGTACGCGCACGGCTTGATCGACATCGTGCCGGTGGGCGAGCCGCCGGCGAAGGTGGACCGGTGGGACTACTACCTGCTGCCCGCAGGCCGGGACATGGCGGCCGAGCTGCGAACCGTTGCCGCGGATCTGGCCTGGTACGACGAGCGGGCCGTGGTGGTGCTGGCGGTGGCGGGGCAAAGCAGCGGCAGCCAGCTGAAGGCTCTGCAGTACGCGCAGGCCGAGTACGAGCGCACGGTATGGAAAGCGAGCATCAGCGGCATCACCGACCGAGTGCGTGAGCGGCTCGCACCCGGTCGGTGCCCGGCAAGGTCGACGCCCTCGATGACGTCAGCCGCTGCGGTGCGGAGCAGCCCAGCGCCGCGTGGGACTACCTCGCCTCGGTAGTCCCCTGAGCCGGTCCCCGCCCCGTCTCCCGGCCCCTCTCCGCCGCGTTGGGTACGTCTTGCTTGCTTTGTGGGCTCACCCCGACCTAATATCGTCATCGTGACGATAATCGCACAGTGGTCCCCGCTTCCTGCAGGCATTGACTCCAGGGGCTTCGAGTCCCTCCACGGACTCGAAGCGCACAAGTACGTGGCCCGCGGTCCCGCCGTCCACCTCAATGCGCTGCCCGCGGCCGTTCCGGGCTGTGGGGCCCACGGCCACGTTGGGATCGACGACGGCCTCAGCACGGAGAAGTGATCATGTTCGAAATGCCGGTAAATCCCTTTGAGCTCTCCGAAGAAGCGTTGAGCCGAATATCTGCCGATGACTCATGGACCCCGATCGAATCGGAGATACCAAAGGCCAACGCCAAGGTGATTCGCCATTTCCTCACTCCGGCCGAAGTGGAGACATTCGCGACCGAACTGGCCGCCCAGTGCTTTGCCCCGGTGGGCCGAGACGGCATTGCCGCCAACTATGCAGTGGGAGATCCGGTCGCTCATCTCCGCGCCACGGCCGAATCCACATCCCTGGCGGCAGAATTTTACCGCAGGCTGCGGACGCTTCTATCGCTTGAAGTGGGATCGGACGATCCGACGGATTCGGACGGAAGGCCCTGGAGGCCGGTGGCCGTCAATCCGCGTATGCGCTTCATCACGTACGAACGCGGCGGATTCATTGTCCCGCACTACGATTCGCCCTATTTCGCCCCCGACGGAAGGCGCACGCTCCTGACGGTCGTCGTCTACCTGTCTTATGAGGCCGTGGGCGGAGAAACGCGGTTCATCGCCGATAAACAGAACGATCTTCCCTTTGCGCAACGTGACTTCTCTGACTGGCCGCGGCTCGCGAAGCCTAAGGAAATATTGAGTGCCCACCACCCCGAACCGGGCGATGCGCTCCTCTTCTGGCATCGGACGCTTCACGACTCGGCCCCGCTTCTTGAGGGTACGAAAACAATACTCAGAACCGACGTGCTCTACGAGCCCGTAGATGTGCCTTGAGCAGCGGCAAGGCCACCGTCGCGTTGTCCCTCACCCCGGAGACCGACGTCCGGCACGCCGTGATCGCCCACCTCCGGGCCGGGCGGCATCGGGCCCTGCCCGCGGCCGGGCATCGAATCCACTCGCACCGAACGGCAGGGAGAGCAGCATGACCAACGGGAGGATCCACACCGACTGGGTGGAGACGGTGTCTCAGGACGGCCTGCACCTGATGCAGACGCGCTTGGAGGTGAGAGTTCCTACGTCTGAGGGTCGCAAGTTCATCACCTGCGGTCTGGCCCGGAAGACGTACGTGGTGGAATACGGTATTGCCTGTCGGGTTTCGTCCTACGCACTCGGCCGCGACCTGGGCAGCCCGGGCAACTACGACTTCGAGATCGTTTCTGCGACGGGGGGCCCTCCGATCCGGAGGTTCTTCAACTGGGACGGCGTGCCGGCCGAGATACGCGAGGGCGCTCTGTTCGACGCGCAAGAGGGGCTTGACGATGGCGAGTACATCGTCCGGATCGCGGCGGGAATGACGACCAGCTGGGACAGCGGGACGGGACAGAGCATCGAGCTCCCTGTCCCGTGCCACGAGCTCGCATTCGTCGTGGTGGGATCCGCACCGCAGGAGGTGCGCGCGAGTACCGGCGGCCCGTGGGCGGAGCGGCCCTCCGTGGAGATCCCCGTGGTCGATTGGCGCGATCAGCCCACGGCGGAGGCGGCATGGGAGGCCTACCTGAACGGGAGCAGAATCAGTCTGGATGCCTACGGGATCTTCTCCCCGCAGCATCTGATGAGGAATCAACGGGATACCGCTCTGGAGATTCTCCGGAGCGAGGGCTACGCCATACCGCGGACCCCGGAACCCGCCGAGATGCCTGGGACCTGGCTGGGCCACTGGGGTGGAGCATGGATGCCGGCCGATGTGCTCGCGGCCCTTCACACCGTGCCGGACGACACCGCGCAACGTGCGTGGTATCAGGGAGCGAAGGAATCCCTGGACATCGCATGGGATATGCACCTCCTGTGGACCACCGACGTGTTTTGACCGGGCCTGCGCTCCGTCCATGACCACCGTGGCGGGCCGTCGGCAGTCACCCTGCACCGAGGTGCCGAGTACCGGCCGCGGCCCGGGCGACGATGTACGGCAGCACCAGAAGGTGCGCCAGCGCGGCATCCGCCACCGCATCGCCCGCAGGGGAATCGAGTCCTCGCAGCGGCTTGGACGCCACCGCTGGACCATAGAACGACCATGGCCTGGCTCGCCGGCTACCGCCGACTCCACCGCCGCGACGAACGCAAGGCCGAACGCCTGCTCGCCTTCACCAGCCCGGCCCCCGCACCCTCATCTGCTACCGCTGGCTTTAATCACGAGTCCTGGCTCTGGCACGAGTTGTGTGATGGGCTCACGCGGAGTGACTGCGGCTGTGAGAAGGTCAGATCTGGTTTCCCGGGTGCCGGGCGTTCCAGGAGCTGATTATTGCTGCTCGCTGGTCGTCGAGATTCACGACGTCTTCGGGGGCTGCGGGGGCGAAGATGTCGACTATCTCAGAGCCCTCGCTCTGCCGTTCCGAGTGTCGGACGTATGCCTGTCGGCCGTTGGTGAACTGTCGCAGTTGTCCGGAAGGGTGGACGTTGGGGCGGGCTCCTTGGCAGCAGAGGAGGCGACCGTCACGTTCGAGCTGTTGCCGGGCCTGGGAAAGGCAGTCGAGATAGTCGGTCCCGCTGAACTCTACGCGTGAGTGAGCATCGAGGAGCGCGATGAGAGCGGTGGAGGGATCACTGAGGCAGATGGTGACGTGACGCACCAGGCCAGCAGCGTCAACAGTCTGAAGGTCTATCTCCTCGGCCCACTTCGGCCGAGGAACGTTGCTGTCGTCAGTTGTGTCCTGCTCGGACCGGCTATTCATACCGACCATGATCTCTGCCGTTGGCGGGCCAGGGAAGCTCTACTCCGCCAGCAGGACGCGCTTGCGGAGGAGGGCGAAGCCGGCGCGGCCGAACATCTGGCGCTTGAGCATCTTGATCCGGTTGACGTGTCCTTCGACGACGCCGGAGCTCCAGGGCAGGGTAAGGCCCGCGATGACCGCGTCGCCGTCTCGGTCGATGCCGGCCGCGAGAGTGTGGAGGCCGGGAAGGTCGTCCTGGCGGACGGCGTGGAGCCATTGCGGGAGTCGTTCGCCCTGGCGCTCGGTGAGCATCTGGGCGAAGGATCGAACGTGACCGGTCAGGGCATCGAGTTCAGGGCAGTTGGCCAGGACGGCCTTGAGCCGGAGCTGTTCGATCTCGGTAGCCCTCGTCCCAGCGTTCGTCCAGGTAGGGCTTGTACTCGTCGAGGACGGAGGTCCTGTTGTGCTGCCACTGGCCGCGAAAGAGGTCTTCCGGCTTCGCAGCGTCGGCGAGGCTCTTGAGGGTGCGGTGGGTCATGTTCAGCTGGCGCCCGATGGAACGGCGGCTGTGGCCGGCTTCCAGCAGCGCGTGGACTGTGGCGTGCCTGGCCCGGATTCGGTTGGCGAACCGCTCGCTCCGCCATGGAGAGTCCGCCTTCTCCTCGGGCGGCGCCGGTGGTTCGGCCTTCACCTCGCGATCGGGGACCAGGATACGAAGGCACTGGCGGTGGCGGGCGACCGCTCGCTCAGCGGCCTCCCCGAGGTTGTGCCACAAATGCCAGCGGTCGGCGACCTGCGTCGCCTGTGGTGCCCCGGCTGTGGCGCCTTCCGCGAAGAACGGCGCGCGGTCCCGGCAGACGATCTCGATCCCGGGTCGCTTCGCCAGCCATGCGGCCAGGCTGGACGCCTCTCGGTCAGGCAGCAGATCCACCGGCCGGCGGGTCTCGACGTCGACGAGCACCGTGCCGTAGACCCGTCCCTTACGAGTGGCGTACTCATCGACACCGACTACCCGCGGGGCCGGGGCTTCGGGTTCGGGCAAGGTAGCGAGCAGCCGTAAGAGTGCGCTGCGGCTGATGGACACCCCGAAGGCCCGTGCCATCCGGGCGCCGGTCCGGCCGGCGAGGGCGAGCCCCACCGCGGCGAGGGGCGACCGCAACCGCTCCGTCCACCTGCTGTACCGCCGGGTCAGCCCGGGTAACTGCTCAGCGAACGTCTGCCGAGCACACGAAGACTGCGGACAGAAGAACCGCCGAACTCGCAGTTGCAGGACCACCAGACGTCCCCCGCTCGGCACGTCCGCAGGAAACCGCAGGTAAGAGCTGTGCACCCGGGTCGACTCGCTTCCACAGTCCGGGCATGCCGCCCCGGCCGACGTACTGTTGACGTTGACGCGTATCGCCTCGTGGCTCACATCCAGCGACTGAACCGACACGTCGGCGATGGACGGTAACAGCAGGCCCTCCACGGGAGGCGATGTCTCTTCCACGACGCCGCACTGTCGACCCCACCAAGATGGGCCCCGGTCGTTTTCGGGCAACTTCCCGAAACCTGTTTGGAGCGGCGGCCGTCACTCAACGTGCGCGCTTCACGGAAGTCGTGCCAGAACCCGAGTCCTGACGTCAGTTGTTCACGAGTTTGGGAGTCACCCGGAACCACGGACGGGTGATGTCCACGAGTTTCGACGTCACCGGGGTACTTGCCAGACCAGCATCGGGAGTGCTCCTGGTGAAAGGCCCTGGTCATGCCGCAGATGTCTCTTTCCCCAGGAGCGGGAGCGTACCGGCTCAAGAGACACCCTGAAGGAAAATCAGTACAGGTGCGCTGAGGTGCTCGGTCCTCTGGTGGGGGTAGCCCCAGCGGTGTGGCCAGGATGGCGCTGGCGAATGTGCGCCAGACTTCCTGAGGAACGCATCGTCGTCGGGGCCGGTGACGTCACCACCGATGCCGTATCGCTGGACGATGCTGCGGCAGACGTTCCGGACGGCTTCCTTTGGTGGGGTAGCGGGTTGCGCCGATGGTTATGCCTCTGGGCACGAGGATCTCCGTTCGGGTGGCGATCTTCCTGCATCACCCTCCACCACCGGACGATGGAGGCGCAGGCATACGCACCGTCATCTTCTCGAATGCCACCCCGAGTACGACCTCAAGCGGGGCGCTGGCGTCGCCCACTTCCGCGTCATCGCCCACACCAATCACGGACGCCCGAACTGGCCCAGCACCTGCGCGGGCTCGTGTCCCTCCTGCGGCGCGCACGCATCGGCATGGACTACGACGCAGTGCAACACGCACTGCGGTACTGGGACGACCTGCAACGGCCGGACGAACAGTCCCGGATTCGCACCAGGTGGGATCGCGACTTCAGAGTCGACCCCGCCGCAAAGCTGCTCTGACAAAGCTGTCGCGGCTTGAGCTGCGCCGCGGCGGCCGTGCGGCATCGGGCGCCTGAAGGCGCCCGGCTGTGAGCCCCGTTGCCTGCTGGCCGCTGCCACGTTCCGTGCCGGATGCGGACCGGTGCCGTTGCCTGCCCTGTCGTCCCGCACGACCAGCACGCACATTCATGATCATCTATGAGGGAGTTCCGACATTGCGGCAGGAGGCGGCACCGGCGTGGACGCTGCCGGTGCGGACCGGCTGGCCGCAGCAATGCTGGAGCCTCTCATAGGAGAGACCACACGTCAGCGCGGCTTCCGCGTCGCGCACCGCACCGCCGACCAGCAAGTCAACTGGCTGCTCGGCCGGGCCGCACGCCACGGATTCACCGTCCCCGCCGCCGAGACCCTCGAGCCGGCACCCGGTATCCCCACAGACGCCCCGCTGCCTGAAACCCCGGCCGTCACACTGATCGCCCGAGACGTCCTGCGCTTCCAGAAGCACTTTTCCGGACTAACTGTCCCTAACAAAGCCGCTGGACGTGGCGATGGGTGATCAGGCAGACGGCGAGTCCGAGGAACGCTTCGTGGATGTCGTCGCGTCGTTCCCAGCGGATGCGCAGGCGGCGAAAGCCGTGGAGCCAGGCGATCGTGCGCTCGACGACATAGCGGAAAACGCCCAGGCCAGTGCCGTGCGGCTCGCCTCGCTTCGCGATCACGGGGCGGATCCCCCGCTGCCAGAGCAGGCGACGGTACTTGTCGTGGTCGTAACCGCGGTCGGCCAGCAGCGCGTCGGGCCGTCGGCGCGGTCTGCCGGCCCGGCCCGCGACGGCCGGGATCTTGTCCAGCAGAGGCTCGAGTTGGGTGACGTCATTGCGGTTCCCGCCGGTCAGCGACACCGCGAGCGGGATGCCCTGTCCGTCGACGATGAGGTGGTGCTTGCTGCCCGGACGTGCGCGGTCGACCGGGCTGGGTCCGCTTTTGGGCCCCGCCGGGCCGCGCGAACGTGCGAGGAGTCGATCACCGCCCTCGACCAGTCCAGCTGGTCCTTCGACCGCAGCTTCTCCAACAGCAGCACGTGCAGCCGATCCCAGACGCCGGCCTCGTTCCAGGCCGCCAGGCGCCGCCAGCAGGTCATCCCCGAGCCAAAGCCCAGCTCCTGGGGCAGGTACTCCCACTGGATCCCGGTGTGCAGGACGAAGAGGATTCCGCACAGGGCCTGACGGTCCGGCACCCGAGGTCTGCCCTCGACCAGCTTCGGGCCCGGCTCGGGCAGCAACGGCTCGATGAGCGACCAGAGTTCATCCGACACGATCCACGGTCGCGACTGGCGTTTCCCCACGACCAGACCAACGAGCGGACAAGCCAACAGTCACATGATCAACAACTTTTGTTAGAGCCAGTAAGACCGTGTCCTATGTGGTGAGGCGGACGAGTCGTTTGTAGCAGCACAGGGCGGCTGCCAGTCCGAGAAAGGCCAGGTAGTTGCGGGGATCGCGTTCGTAGCGAGGGCTCAGGCGTCGGTAGCCGGACAGCCAGGACATCGTCCGCTCGATGACCCAGCGGCGGCGGCCCAATCGTTCGCTGGACTCGATGCCTTTGCGCGCGATCCGTACTCCGATGCGTTTGCCACGTAACCATTTCCGCAGATCGGCGCGGTCGTAGGCTTTGTCCGCGTGGAGGCGCTGGGGCTTGAAGTGGCGGCCGCGGTGGGGGTCGTGTCTCGTTTGGTGACCCGCCACCATGGGCTTCAGCCCTTCGCTGTCGTGGGTGTTGCCGGCCGAGACGCCGACGAGGAGGGGCAGTCCGTTCGCGTCCGACAGGACGTGCATCTTGGAACCCGGCTTGCCCCGGTCCACGGGACTCGGACCTGTGTTCGCCCCCTTTTTAGCCCGGACGTGGGCGGTATCCAGGACGACGCAGGTGACGTCGACGAGGCCGGCGTCGTCGAGCCGGTGCAGCACGGCTTCGTGCAGCCGCCCCCAGACGCCGGCTCTCGACCAGATCAGGAACCGGCGGTGGGCGGTCGACTTCGATATGCCGAAACACGGCGGCAGTTGACGCCAGGCACAGCCGCTGACCAGGACGTAGACGATGGCCGCGAACAGCGTCTCATCAGGCGTGTCCTGTGTTCCGCCGCCCTGCGGCCGCACCCTCGACGGAGGGATCAGCGGCTTGGCGATCTCCCACAGCCCGTCCGGAACAATCCAACTCCACGTACCCCGCCCCATACCGAGGTCAACGACGCCTCACCACATAGGACACGGTCTAAGTGAGCGTTTGATTTTCTGATGTCTGTTTCGTTTCGCTTAGCTGTCGCGCCAGTTGTGGGTGGCTTCGTGGGTGAGGCGGCGGGTCATGAGGTTGATGGCGGCGAGTTGGATCATGGCTGCTGATCGGTGTGGGTGGGTTTCGTAGTCGCGGGCCAGGCGGCGGTGGTGCATGAGCCAGCCGAGGGTGCGTTCGATGACCCAGCGGCGGGGTTGGACGTGGAAGCCGCGGGTGGTGGGGTCGCGTTGGACGATTTCGAGGTCGATGCCGAGGTGGGCGGCGTGTTCGACGGCTTTGGTCTTGTAGCCGTTGTCGGCCCAGGCTTTGGTGATGGTGGGGTGGCGTTCGCGGATTTTGGTCAGGAGCTGGGTGCCGGCGGCGGAGTCGTGGACGCTGGCGGCGGTGACGGCGACGGCCAGCAGGAGGCCGAGTGTGTCGGTGACGATGTGCCGCTTGCGTCCGATGATTTTCTTGGCGGGGTCGATGCCTTGGCTGGTCAGGGGGACGGTGGCGGAGGTTTTGACGCTCTGGCTGTCGATCAGGCAGGCGCTGGGCTCGCTGGTGCGGCCTTCGGCCTGGCGGACTTTGCCGCGTAACAGCCCGGTGAGCTGGTCGAAGATGCCGTCGGTCTCCCAGTGGGCGAAGTAGCCGTAGACGGTCTGGTGGGGCGGGAAGTCATGGGGCAGGTAGCGCCAGGGGATGCCGGTGCGGTCGACGTAGAGGATGGCGTTCATCAGGGCGCGCAGGTCGTGGGTGGGTTTGCGGATGCCGTTGCGGGCCTGGCGCCAGGCTTCGAGGGTGGGGCGGATGAGTTCCCAGCGGGCGTCGGACAGGTCGCTGGGGTAGGGCCGTGAGGGCTGCATGATGTCTGGGTATGCGGTCGCGGCCGGGCTGAGCAGGGCGTGTGCGGGGGCGTTGGGTGCACCGGGGCGTGCGTCCTCCATCTCGGGTGAACCGGTAGGTTTCTAAATGAGACAGGAGCTTTGGTAAGGAACCCGGCGCATAACTGGTCTGCTGATTGCCGCAGAAGCCGTATTTCCGGCGGATCGCTTGGTTCGGCGCTTGCGCATGGTCGCTGAAAATCTCTATGAACCGCCCAAAAGGCGTATCAAACGCTCACTAAGAAGTCATCTCAATTGGCGGATCTGGTCACCGGTGCAAGTGGCCCTCGCTCACCACCTCCACCAGGCGGCCGAGGAGGCTCTGCCACGGCGGCTCGTCCTGATGTTCTGGCTCCTCGTCCCCCTTTGACGCGGCAGGTCCCGGCGGCGGGTTCGTCCTGGCGCCAGCCGCGTGCTGGTGCGCGCGCACGATGGTGGAGTCCACCGAGACGTCCCAGTCGATCTCGCCCACCGCGTCTGCCGCGGCTTGGACCTGCTGCAGCAACCGTTCCCAGGTGCCGTCCGCCGACCACAGACGATGGCGTTCGTAGACCGTCTTCCACGGTCCGAACCGCTCCGGCAGATCGCGCCAGTGCACCCCGGTCCGCACCCGGTGCAGAATTCCGTCGATCACCTGCCGGTGATCGCGCCATTGTCCGCACCGGCCGTTGCTCACCGGCAGGAACGGCTGTAGCCGCTCCCACTCCGCGTCCGACAGATCACCGCGTTCTCCCCGCCCCATATCTGGACAACGAGCAGATCGGGCGACAGTCGCATGATCGGCCGGACAGCTCCTAGGCGACGGGTGCCCGCGTGGGAGCCGGGACCGGGGCTGTGGGGCGGGCCGGGCGGGTAACGAAGAGCCAGACGCACAGGCCGAGGGCTGCGAAGAATCCGCAGAGCAGGACGGCGACCACGGCACCGACCGGTACGGAGCAGCCCGTGCCGGCGAGGCTCATCGTCGTCACGACGCTCAGCAGGCACACGGTCACGATCGACAGTCCACTCACCGCGATTGTCCGGGCGGCCCCGCCACCGGTCACCCGGATCCCGTCCAGGCCGGGGCGGCCGTACGCCGCATAGCCGAAGACCGACACGGCGAGCACTAAGAACAGCAGCAGGACGATCAGGACGCCCAGCCAGAGGGGGGACCGCCCGCCGTAGTACGCCTTGCCGTAGGCGTACACGGCGTCGCAAAGGAGCGCGAACACCGGAAGAGGCACGCACTGGCCGAGCAGGCGCCGTGCGTAGTGGATGGGGTCGTAGGGCAGCACACCCTCGATGAGCAGGACGGCGGCGAAGATGAGCAGTGCTCCGGCGACGGAGAAACCGACGCCGGCCACGACGTGCTCGAACAGCGCCCGGCCGCGGTCCTCTCCGTCGGCTGCGACGACGCAGTAGGTGAGCGAGCTGAGGACAAGCCCGAGGAGGGCCGCGAGCAGCGTGGGAAGGGCTTGGCCGAGCGCTTCTTCCCGGCGACCGGTCGGCGCGGCCTCGCCGAGAAAGTGGGTCACGACGATGAACACGGCCGCGAGCGCGAAGCCGGCCAGCGCTCCGGAGAGTTGTGAGTAGAGCTCGGCAACCGGCTGTACATCGAGGGGCAGCGGACTGCACGACATCGGCGGCTCCGGAATAGGCGACGAGACGTATCGTGCTGCTGTACGGGCCCCGCACCGCGAGGTTTGCGGGTTTCCGGCGCAGGTGAGGGGGAGGTTGCGGTAGGACGCCGACAGCCCCGCATGGCCGAAGCTGCTGGGCGCGCCGACGCGAACACGGCGGCCCTCTGATCAGTGAAAAGGCCCCCACGCCCGTAAGGGTGCAGGGGCGTCGCGTTGCCGCAGGCATGCTGAAGGACCGGGCGGAGGCATGGCGCCCCTACCTCGGGCTACTGGCCGTAGGGCGACGGTTCCAGGAGGGCAGACAGGGCTTTGCCGTTCTCGAAATGCCTCATGTCCGGGCCCGAGGCGCGACGGGAACGGCGGCAGCGAACGCGGTGCTCTGCAGCACCGTGATGCGCTCGATGACGAGGCCCATCAGCACGGCCGCAGCGATCATGAGCGCCTCCGCCACCACGAGGACGGCCAAAGATCCCGGGGCTGTCCGGCCCGCCATCACGAGCACCAGCGCGTGCGTGGTCCAGGCGGCCCACCACAGATTCACCAATGTCGACTCTCGCTTCTCCTCCCACGACGCGGAGCTCGCGCGCCCGATGTCGAGGACGAACCGACGAGGGACAAAGAGGTTGACCACCGGTATGAACCACGCACCGATCGTCCAGCCCCGACTCGGGACTGAGGCCGCGGGGGACAGTTCCTGAGCGTCGCGCCGGGAACGGGCAAGCCACATGAGGAACAGCACGATTGCGAGAGTCATCAGATAGAGGAAGACCCTGGAACTCAAGCCCGACTTGTGCTGGGAGACACCCGTGGGGTGCAGGTGGTGAGCCCGGACTGCCGCCGCGCGGAACACGTCCGCCACGGCGGCCGCCGCTATCGCCGCCTGCGCGGAGCGGGCAAGGACTCGTTGAGCCTTACGCGCGGTACTCGTCATCGCCTGTGGCCTGTCTCAGAGGTGTGCGTCACCGCAGCAGAGGCTGAGGCGAAGTGATCATAGGGTCCAATTGCCACACAGGCGTGCGACTTTCGGGTCCTCGGCCGCGCGGGAGGTACATCCGACTTCACCGAGCCGTGCGAGCTGCTGCCCGCAGCGGCGAGCGCGCTGCGACCCGGCGGGCGGCCGGTGTTCTCCATCCTCGCCCATCACCCCGGCGGCCCGCCCGCCCACCCCGACGGCTGTTGTGTCGGGCCGTCTCGGGTTCCTTGAGGAGCCTTTCCTGAGCGTCTGCCGGGCCTGTTCCTGCAGGGCGGTGAACTCCGGGCTGTCGTCCGCGCAGACGATTCCGGGACCGGGAGCCGATACCGAAGGAAATCGTGCAGATGAGTCAGGGGTGACGGGCCCTCGTTCGGCCGGTCAGGACCCCTCCATTCACGCCAGACTCCTGGAGAGGGACGCTCCGGTGGGGCGTACGGGCGATACGGGGTGGGCGTGAGCGAGCGCGGTAGGGCCGACCGTGCCGCTGCGGGTGAGACGGGGCTGGGTGTGAGGGACCAGGGCGTCCAGCGCGCAGGCGCGGCGACGGGGGACCGGCCAAGCGGGCGACAGGACAGCGACGAGCAGTGGCGAGTCGACGGGCCGGTGCGTGCGGTGCCGCGGCACGTGGCCTGCGTGATGGACGGCAACGGCCGTTGGGCTCAGCGGCGCTCGCTTCCCCGGACGGCGGGCCATCGGGCAGCGGAGACCACCGTCATCGACATCATCGAGGCCGCCCGGGCGGCCGGCGTCGAGTGGCTCAGCCTGTACGCCTTCTCCACCGAGAACTGGAACCGTCCTGGTTCCGAGGTCGACTACCTGATGCGCCTGGTCCGCCGGGTTGTGCGCAAGCACGCGCCACTGCTGCTCGCCCGCGGCATCCGCTGCCGCTTCCTCGGGGCTGCGGACCCGCGCATCCCCCGTGAGCTGGCTCAGGATTTCGAGGATCTGGCGACGCTGACCGCCGACAGCCGGGGGATGACGCTGACCGTCGCCTTCGACCACGGCGGACGCCGGGACATCGTGGACGCCGCCAGGTCGCTGATCCGAAGCGGGACGCCCGCCGAGGAGGTGACCGAGCGGCTCTTCGCGGACCACCTGCCGTTCCCCGACACCCCCGACGTGGACCTCGTCATCCGCACCTCCGGCGAACAGCGCATCTCGAACTTCATGCTCTGGCAGGTCGCCTACGCCGAGTGGGTCTTCCCCGAGGCGCTCTGGCCGGACTTCCGGGCCCCGGACTTCCTCGCCTGCCTGCACACCTACCGGCGCCGTGACCGCCGCTTCGGCGGCGTGCCGCCCCAGACGAACGGAGACCCGTCATGACGACTGGAACCACCACAACGGCCGACGAAGTACCTCTGTTCGGGCCGGAGTCGCAGTTCCGCGCCTTCTTCGACGACCCGCGCTGGGCGCTGGCCATGATCCGCGCCACCGTGCTGGAGGCCGCCCACCCGCAGATCGGTGCCGCCCTCGCCGACAACTCCACCTTCGTCGCCCACCCCTGGCGCCGGCTGCGCAACACCTTCCTCAGCATGCGGCGCATGTTCGACGACGATCCGGCGGTACGCGAACGGGAGGCCGCCCGCCTCAACAGGCTGCACGCCCGCATGAGCGGCTCCGACGCCCGCGGCCGCACCTACGACGCCATGGACCGCGCGACCCGCGCCTGGGTGGTCGCCACCCTCTTCGAGAGCGCTGTCACCATGTGCCGACTGAGCGGCCAGCCGCTCGACCAGGACACCATGGAGCGCATGTACGCCGAGTACCGCGCGTACCTCGCCGCGCTCGACGGTGACGCCGGAGAACTCCCCGACGACCTGGCCGACTTCTGGCGGTACTTCGACAGGGTCGTCGAGGAGGAGCTGGAGAACACCGAGGCGGCCCGCGTCATCCTCTACCGGCTCTTCGACCACCTGCCCGCCCCCGCGCTGCTCGCCGGCGCGCCGACACTGTGGGCGGCGGGCCGGGCCGTCGTCGGTCCGCTTCTCGGCGCGATCACCGTCGCCTCGCTCCCCGAGCCCTACCGGCGCAGGGCCGGCCTGCCCGAGATGCCTGGCGCGCCGACCCTCATGCAGGGCGCCTACCTGGCCGCCGGGCTCACCCGATTCCTGCCCGAGGGCTGGATCGACGCCGAAACCATCATCGAGACCCTCTCCCTCTCACCCGACAGCGACGACCCCCGCGCCCGGACCGTGGCTGCGCTGCGTGCCCGCATGAAGCGGGCCTCGGCCCTGCTCCGCCTCCTCACACCACTGAGCGATGAGACCGGCCCCGCCCCGGTCCCGGCCGCCTCACGGCTCACGGGAGAGGGCCGGCGCTCGGCGGAGGAGTTCTTCCGCCAGGTGCTGGACCAGACCGGCGACGGCCACCTTGACTGGCCTGACCTCGCCGCCATGGCCCGCGAACTGGCCACCCGCCTCGACCTGGACGAACCCGAGGAGACCCGCCTCTACGACGCCTTCGCCGCCTGGTGGCGCGAACTCCAGGCCACCCTCGACACGGACGGCGACGGCCGCGTCAGCGCCGACGAATACGCCGCCGCCGTACCCTCCCTCGCCGGGCCCGCCCTCATCCGCGTCGCCGAGGTGCTCTTCGACGCCACCGACAAGGACGGCAGCGGGACCATCGACGCGGACGAGCACCGGGCGCTCTTCCGCACCGCCTTCCACCGCGACCTCACCACCACCGACGGCACCTACGGCCGCAGCGCCTTCGTGGGCGACTTCCTTTCCTTCATGGCAGGCCGTCGCACGAACACTCCGTATGACCCCCTCCTCGCCGACGCCTGACAAACCCGTGGGACGCGCCGCATACCGGCACTTTGCCCGCGGAACACGACGGCCGCACGCGCGCCGGCACTCAGGGTCCCGAGCGGGCCACTCCCTCGGGAACTCGGGAGTGGCCGGGGTGGCCAGCGCCGTGACCGGAATGGTTCACCGTGTCGCGGCGCCCGGCACGTCACCAGCTGCTCCAGGGCAGGCGGATGGCTTCGATCTCCAGGTCCGCGAGCAGCGCTTCAACAAGCGGGCGGGGGCCGCAGCCTTCGGTGCCCAGAGGTCGTGGTCGGTGCAGATGGCCCAGGAGCGGTCCGCAGCCCACAGGTTGGACGGGGTGTACAGGATGTCCGGGTGGTCGAAGAGGGACTGGGCGTCGCCCAGGCGGCCGGAGCGGACGTGCCCCTTTTCGAAGTCCCGCGTGATGATCGGGTTGTAATACGCCAGGCAGGCGGTGTCCGCCCCCTGGGGGCTGTGCATGGTGAGGAACCGGATCAGCTGGTCCCATGTCGGCCGGTCGAGACTGTCCTCGGCCGGCCCTTCGATGGAGCCCGGCTGGATGTCCGACCCCTTCATCGAGGGGAAGCAGCGAAAGCAGGGGTACAGGCCCTGCGGCACGACCAGATCGCCGATGCATTTGGCCAGGTCCGCCCAGCGCAGCCGCTCCCGGCCCGAGCCGGGGTGCTCGTCCCGGTTCTGGGCGTCGTTGACCGAATCGCCTGCGGTCGCCCCGGCGTCCGCAATGTCTGCGCAACGCTGTGACCTGCGGTGGTCGGGCCTGTGGTCGGGGGCATTGAACAGACCATGAAGCGGTGCACCATCGTCTGCTGTGCGCCGTCTACGGCACCGGCTGATCCATCCGGCTGACTCGGCGCCCGGGGCCCCGTACGGGGCGCCGTACAGCCGCGGCGGGACCCGGTCAGAGCAGGACGTCATCGACGCGGCCAGCACCGTCACCTCCCGCAGGAAGAGGGCGACCGCGAGGTCCACGTCGGCCGCCGAGTGCAGGGCGGTGCTCCTCCCGCCAGGTTCGTGGTGCGGGCTGGCGAACTGCGGCAGCTGGAGCGTGAACAGAACACAACCGTGGTCCGTGCTGACCGGAGCGTGCCGTTGGCGTGACTGGCGGGAAGGCGCAGGGGCGAGTGCGCAAGCGCAGACACCTCCAGATCTCTATTGCCGCCGCCAAGGGGGCTCTTGGGCAGTTAGCGTGCGGGCAAGGGCACCTGGAGGGGAAGCAGACATGGCTGTGGGACCGGAAGGGGCTGCACGGCTGGCCGCTGTTGCGCTGGTGGCGTCAGTGGGCACCGAAAGGTGGGCTACAGCGTGCAAGAGTGTGACGGAACTGCTTGCCGGCGATGAAGACCGTCTGGTTCGTAGCGTGACACGCCGGCTTGATGCGACGGCTGAAGCCTTGCTGCATGCGGAGAGCGGTGGAGCCCGGCGCGCTCGCGAGGAGATTGCGTGGGAGACGCGATTTCTCGACGCGTTGGACTGCGTGGGGCCGGGTATGCGCGCTGTCCTCACCGAGGCTCTGGTCGCCTTCTCCGCGCCCCGCCCCAGCGGGTCCATGCCGTCGTCTGAGGTGCTCGGCAGTTCCTTCAACGGGACGACTGCTGTCCAGGCTGGCAGCTGGAACTTGATGAACAACTACTTCACCCGAGAACCCTGGTGGAAGCACCTGCGCCGACCCGGTTTCGCCTTCCTGCGCACAACCCGAGGCAGAGCAACAGCGGTGATCCTCCTGGTCATGGCATGCGCTGGCACTGTGGGCCTGGTGATCGCCACGTCGGGAGATCGAACACCACACCAACAAGACCTGTTAGTGGTTTCCGGGCAGCGACCAGTCGTGACCACGGCAAAGGGACAGGTGACGTGGACGTGGTCGTTCAACGACCACGTTGCCTCCACCACTAACGACGTCGCGATGAGCCCTGGCGGAGGCCGCAAGAACGACGGTCTGAAATCCATCCAGGGTGCACTGGTGCGGAGCAAGTGCAACGACCGCAGCAGCAATCTCGGCTGGTATCTCAGCGCAGACAACAAGATGGTGGCCAGCGGATCGCTGACAGGTAAGGAGCCTCGTGCATCACTGGACGCTTTTCCGCTGCCGTCCCACGTTGACCATCTGGTGCTGGGCGGGTACCCGGACACTTCATCTTGCACCCTCCGGTGGGAGAACCCGGGACTGATCAGCACAGGCGGCTGACGGCTCACGACAGCTGTAGCGCGCTGTCAGGAAGCCGGCTGACTCCGCCTGCTGGGAGTGTCTGCGCACCGTGGAAGGGAACCGCCGCACCTGGTGCGGGGCATTGGCCGGTATGGCCGGTACCCCTTACGGAGGGTGAGTCTTCAGGCAAAGTGGTTGGTCCGATGTGGGCGTCGACCGCGACCAGTGCCTCGCACAGCCAGCCGAGCACGAAGAGCTGTGGCGAGATACGGCCGCTGCTCGCGCAACGGGGCTGCACCGTCGCCCCGGACGTCCGGCTGCGCACCCTCGCCGAGGTCATCGAGTACCGGAGGGCCGGTGGCCAGACCGGGATCATCGACGGCACGGAGATCCACGTTCGACGCCCGGTCGCAGGTCGCAAGGACCGGGACAAGTTTGTCTCCGGCAAGACCAAGCAGAACGCTGTGAAGACCATGGTCCTCACCGACGCCGAGGGGCACGTGCTGTTCTGCAGCCCGGTCCGGCCGGGCAGTTGCGCCGACATCACCCAGGCCCGACAGCTCGGACTGGCCCAGCTCCTGGCCGACGGCCCGTTCATGGAGATCCTCGCGGACGCCGGCTACCAGGGCATGGGCGCACAGACCGGCGGCCGCGTGATGACGCCACCGCATCGCAAGTTCAAGAAGAACGCTCCCGCCTGGTACGAGGAACGGCACGAGCCGCCCAAGCTGGCCTGAATGCGCCGTGGCCGACCGGTCAACGGGTCAGGCAGCTCCGCGAGTGGCGCAGCAGGGCTCACTGCCCTCTGGAGCACCCCACAAAGTGTTACCCGCTCCCCTAGTCGGCGGTCACTCCCCAGTAGCCGATAAGCGCAGGCCTGCCGTCGCGGTAAAGCACCGTGCAGTTCCCCTGCGCGGCCTGGGAAGTCCAACCGCTCCACATCGAGAGCGGCATCCCACTCCTCGTACGTGGGTCGGCAGTCAGGAGCCCACGCACGCACCTCATCCTCCGTCAGCGGTCGCATGAACGGACCGTCGTCGGTGTCCGCGGCCTCGATCATGAGAGGGAAGTCCAGGACGGATTCCGTGCCACCCGTGAAGATGTACTCCTGCCACTCCGGGGCGCGCCACAGTTCCTCGACGGACCGGCCCTCGAAACCGTGGCTGTCCCGGGCCAGTTCGTCTTCCTGGGCCTGTCGGAACGTGGCCGCCAGATCACGCTGATACGGGCCCGTCGCTCCATGCGTTTCCGCCCCTCCGCGTCCCCTCTCCCTCTGAACTACTTGATCAAGAACGGAGCGTAAGGGACGGCACTGACAGGGCACCACGTCCCGCAGGGTGTTGCCTGGCCGACGCTGAGTGCGGCGGCGGTGATGAGGAGTAGGCCGACGCGCCTGCGGTGAAGCTACGACCAGAGCCTGACCATGGCGGCGGGAGCCGGGGCCTGCATCGTGATCGCAGCCTGCACCGCGGTCTGCGCCGGCCAGATCACCCTCGCCGCGGCGCAGCAGGCGATCGACACGGACTGGACCCCCGCCCTGACCAGGGTCTGTCAAACGAGCGGTGTAACTGGGGTTGTTGAGGGTTACTGACGGGCTGCTGAGAGGCGGCCGTCGAAGGTGATGTCGAACGCGTTCAGTGCGGTCTTCCAGCGCATGGTCCAGCGAGCCTGGCCCTTTCCGGTGGGATCGAGCGACATGATCGCTATGTAGACGCACTTCAACGCGGCCTGCTCGTTGGGGAGGTGACCGCGGGCTTTGACCGCCCGACGGATCCTGGCGTTGACGGACTCGATGGCGTTGGTCGTGCAGACGATCCGGCGGATCTCGGTGTCGAAGCGGATCGCTGAGCCAGCCGGAGAAGGTCGCCGCGCTCGGCGCGGCGCTCGACCGGTCACTGTCCTTCGTCGAGGCCGCACCGGACGAGATCCGCCGCGGCATGCTCGCCGCCGGCCTGCCCGACGAGATGCCCGACCGGCTGCTCGGCTCGCTGGCCGACTACGCCCGCGAAGCCGGGCCCACCACCGACACCGTACGGCGGCTGCTGGGCCGCCCGGCACGTACGTACGCCACCTGGGCGCAGGACCACCGCGCCGCCTTCACTACAGGAGGAACCCGATGAAATGCCGTCCCTCCTGCATCAGTTGCTTGACGGTGGCCCGGCCGCGCACACCCGCAGGCCGGTCACAGGCGGAGCATTGCCTGACCTGTCGTGTAGACGTAGCCACCGTGTCAGGCGTTATGCCTCGGCCTTGGGCCGCTTCCTCGACTGGGTGAGGGAGGTGCCATGCTCGCGCGGATCACCTCGTCACTGAGCCGGAGGATCATGGTGGTGAACTTGTTCGTCCGCTCCGCGCCCGCGGAGGTGTGGCGTCGGCCTTGCGGCAGTGCTGAGCACCGCGTCGGCGGGGGGGTGTCTTGAGAGGGGAGTCCTCTGGCTCCGGGAAGCCCCAGCTCAGCTCACGCAGGAACTTGTGGTTGCGGCGAGCGTGAGGCGCTCAGGAACCTCTCGAGGTTCGATCCGCTGCACCAGAACGCTCTTCGAGTACTTCCTGCCAGACTGCGAGGTTGCCGCGGGTGATGAGGGTGTCGGGGTGTTCGGGGCCCAGCACCCGTTCCCGGTCGGTCAGCAGTTCCGCGTAGGCCGCCGCGGCGCCGGCCGCATCACCTGCCTCCCCCCGCCACGCGGCCAGGTTGTGGCGGGTAGTGAGGGTGTCGGGGTGTTCGGGACCCAGCACCCTTTCCTGGTCGGTCAGTAGGTCCGCGTAGGCCGCGACAGCACCGGCCGCATCCCCCGAATTCCCCCGCCAGAGGGCGAGGTTGCTGCGCGTGAGGAGGGTGTGGGGGTGGTCGGGGCCCAGGATCCGCACCACGTGGTTCAGCAGTTCAGCGGTCGTTGACGCGGCGCCGGCTGCGTCCCCCGCCTCTCCCCGCCGGTATGCGAGGTTGTTGCGGGCAGCGAGGGTGTGGGGATGGTCGGGGCCCAGGACCCGCAGTACATGGCCCAGCAAGTCGGCAGCCGCTGACGCGGCGCCGGCCGCGTCACCCGCCTCTCCCCGCCAGTGCGCGAGATTGCTGAGGGTGGCCAGGGTGTCAGGGTGGTCGGGGCCCAAGGCCCCCCGTATGTCGTCCAGTAAGTCGGCGGTCGCTGCGGCGGCACCAACTGCGTCCCCGGCTGCCCCCTGCCAGCGGGCGAGGTCGGTGCGTGTGACGAGGGTATCGGGGTGATCAGGACCGAGGTGGTGTCGGGTGGTGGCTGCCAGGTGCCGGAAGTACTCGACCGCAGTAGACACCTGGCCGGATTCGCCCAGGCTGTAGCCGGTCCGGGACAGAACCGGGTGGGCGTCCGGGTGATGGAGGGGGGCTTCCGCGCAGGCGGCAAGTGCGGTGCTGCATGCCCGCAGCGCCTGGGCGAGAACGGTGTCGCGTTCAGGCTGGGGCCATGCGGAAATCAGGGCGTCTGCGGCAGCGCGAGCAGTCTGGCCGTACTGGGCTGGGGTGAGGTCGTCGCGGGTGACACGCTGCACGATCTGATGGACGCGCACCAGCCCGGACGGCCTGCCGCGCGCGCTGGCGGGGTCAGGTGCGTTCAGGAGGCTGAGGCGATGCAGGGCTTGCACGGCGCCGTTGGCGTCGTGCGGGGACAGCGGTGGAACGTCATCGGCGGGGGTATTTGCGCGGTGGGCGGCAAGGTGGGCTATGGCGGGTGGGCTGGTGAGGACACTCGTCGGGATGCCGTTGGGGTCGAGGAATGCGGCAAGTTGGAGCATGGGGCGGGCCAGGCCTACCGGGCGTAGTTGGTCGGCGTACTCAACGGAGAGAGACCAGGCGGCGGCCATGGTGTGCTCCTGGCCGTCCGGGAGGACATCAGGGGTCAGCTCAGCCAGTGTCAGGGCGGCGCGGTCAGTCAGCATCGTGCGGTAGGCGGCGCAGCTCTGGCCCGCGTCGATCAGGTAGGCGGCGGCTTGGGAGAGAGCCAGTGGCAGGCGGCCCAGATCCGCGGCGAGCCCGGCGACGTCGGAGGCTGGTTCGGTACGGTCGTGGGCGGCCAGCGCGGCGGTGATGTAGCCGGCGGCTTCGGCGGAGGTGAACTCGCCGACGTCGATACGGCGTCGGCCCTGGCCGGTCAGGGCGGCATCGCGGCGGCGGGTGGTGGCCAAGGTCCGCCCTTGAGAGCTGGGCGGCGGCCACAAACCGGTCAGGTCGTTCAGGCTCTGCACGTCGTCCAGAACCACCAGCCAACGGCAAGGCGCGGCCTCGGCTTTGGGTTCCAACCACGCCAGGAACGCCTTCGCGGCTTTGTCGCGATCCTCGGCATCGACGCCCAGCACCTCGACTGCCGCCTGCGCGTAGACGTCCACGGCCGCGCTGCGGGTGTTCGCAGTGAGCCACACCAGAAGGTCCACCTCGCCCGCCGACCAGGCGGTGCGGGCGTAGGCCGCAGCCAGTTGTGTCTTGCCGACCCCGCCAAGACCGGCTAGTACCCCGCCAGTCAGCACGTGCGCGGCTTCGCCGAACGCTGCCGTGCCCCTGCCCGCCAATACCTGTCGCAATCGTGCTGCCTCGGCACGGTCCTGGAAGCAATCCGCCCGCGACGGCATCACCCCGACCTGATGCGGCCATGACGCCAGTGGCCGCGGCCGGCCCTGGTAGTAATTGGTCTGGATGTTCTGGTTGCCCAGTTGTAGAGGCGTCGGACCGTTATAGGTATCCCCGGTCACGGGTCAGATCGCCCAAACGTTGGGCTGCGCCTCATCATCGGGCTGCTCGCTCACCTGTGGCACCTTGTGCACCACCTGCGCGCACAGGTGACCGACCGCTGACTCCACCGCCGCCACAACGCCCCCATACATGCATCGTCATGCCTCGTCCGACCGGACCAAGAAGCTATCTCTCGCATCGCCCGTCCGCATCCGAACAGCTCATATCGCATACCATCGTTTGCTAGACGCAGGGGAGTTCAGACGCTGACCGGATTCCCGTCGCGGGTGGCGTGGGTCGGTCCTCTGCGCCTGCTCCTCCGAGCACGGCGGCCCCGCTATCGGGATCCGCGCCGCCGGGCGACGTCGGCGCTGACTTCCACCACCAGCCCAGGCTCCACCAGCGTGACATTCAGCATCTCCCGGCTGCCCCAGCCGGCGGAGAACGTCCAGCCCTCCCACGGGTGCCCAACCGCTGGGGTGAGGTGTCCGGCGAGGGTGCGGGCGGTGGTCTGGGGCAGGGTGGTGGTGCGGCCGATGTAGTTCAGCTGGCCGGTGGTGTCGTAGCGCCCGAGCAGGAGTGACGAGGGTGCGCTGAGCGGGCCGGTGACGGCGCCGACGATGGCGTCGTGGGTGGCACGGACTTTGTACTTGCGCCAGGTCCTGGCGGTGGGCCGGTAGGGCTCGGTGGGCCGTTTGAAGCACAGTCCTTCCATGCCGGCGGCTGTCCAGTCCAGCCATTCGCGGGCGGTGTCGGGGGCGGTCGTGGACGGGCCATCGCGTCGCGGCCGCCACCGCGGCACTTTCCCGTCGGGGCAGTCGCTGCTGGAGCCGCTCGAAAGCGAGCCGGCCCTCCTCCCACGTCACCAGTTCCCCGTCCAGGCCGGTGTCGCCGGGCAGTTGTGCGGCCGCCGTCTGGATCTCGGGGAACGAGGGGGTCATGTCGGTGCCGCGGCGGGAGCGCAGGAGCACGCGGTCGTCGGCGTAGCGGGCGATCTGGGCGCGGTAGCCGTCCCACTTCTGCTCAGCCGCCCACCCAGGTGGCAAGGCGGGGTCGGCGGTCGGGGCGGTCAGCATCGGCTGGGGCAGGTGCCACGTCACCGAGGATCCCTTCCACCGGACGGCCATCCCGTTCGGGCGTCACCACGAACGGCCGGACACAGGGGGTGGCTGCGGATGCTGGTCGGTCAGGCGCGGGTGCTGGTGTGGCGGGCGGTCGGTCCCCAGCCTTCCAGGACGGGTGCCATGCACCACTGGCAGAGGGGGTTGCCGCCGTGGCCGTACTTGTGGGTCTTGCGTTGGCAGGTGGCGCAGGGGCCGACCTGGCTGCCCAGGCAGACGAACGCGGACGGGTCAGGGTCTGCAATGGGAGGCGGGGGCGGGGGAGTGCTCATGGCGCTGGTGTCCTTGCGGCAGGGGACGGTGGGGGAGGGCCGGGGTGGTGCCGCGGGGCAAGCCGGGGATGTCGAGCTGGTGTCGGGGCGGCAGTGGGTGCAGGGCCGCAGGCCGCCGGCGAGGAGGCGGCGTGCTTCGTCACGCCCCACCGGGCGGCGTCGCTTGCCCGCCATATGACAGTCACCGGCATGGACCTGGACCGGTGGGCGGCCGGCGCCGATGCCGAGCTCGACCGTCCATTGCGGCGGCTCGGGACGGCGGCGCCGGCCCTGCTCGGCTTCTGCCTGCCGCTGCTGCACGGCGGCGATCTTCGCATCGATGCGGCCCAGCCAGAGGGTGTGCCACACCCGTAGCGACGGGGCAGGTCCTCCGGCAGGCCATCGAACACATATTTGATTCTAGGTGTACGCGCCTGCCGTTTCCATCAGGGAGGACGTTGTCCTTTGACAGGCGATCTTGACCGATTGACAGGTGAGTTTGGCCGCTGGGCTCAAGGAGACAGCTCGTCTGCGGGATCGGTGTCAGCGGTCCCTGCGAGCATACGGATCATGAAACGATCCGACGATCTCTTGGCAGGGCTGGACGACATCGACTGGGCAGCCCTAGGGCACGCCTACGGCAGCGCCGAGAACGTGCCCGGCCAGCTCCGGACGGTGTGCGGGCCGGACCAGGAGGCCCGGGAGAACGCCTTCCGCAGCCTGTTCAGCAACATCTTCCACCAGGGCACGCGGTACTCGGCCTCTCCGTATGCCGTGCCGTTCCTCGCCCGAATCGCTGTCGCAGGGCCGGCCGGTGCCCGGGCCGACGCGCTGCTGCTGCTGACCCGTCTGGCTATTGATTGGCACGACGAGTACAACCTCCCGCTCGGCATCGACACCGCCGCGTGGCGCGCCGCAGCCGTCAGTCCCGAAGAAAATCTGCGCTGGTACGACGAGCAGATCGCCGCCGAGACCGACGAGGAGCGGCTGAAGAACTTGCGCGAGGGGCGGGCGTATTGTGCGGCCGGGCACCCCGTCGATGCCCGCGAGGGTGCACTGCGCTCCTATGACGCGGTCCGCGCCCAGCTTCCCGTCCTGCTCGAACTGCTCGGCGACCGGGACCCGGAGATCCGCACCAAGACCGCGTACCTCCTCGGCTGGTTCCCCGAGGAGGCCGACGCCATCCTGCTCCCGTTGCTGGCCTGCCTCGACACCGAGCGGGACCCAGTCTGCGTCGCCACGATCCTCGTCGCGGTCGGGCTGCTCGCCGACCACGACTCGGACGGCCGGGTCCGGCACCACCTCGACCACGAGCACCCCTTGCCGCGCTGGGCCGCCGCCACCGCCCTGACCCGCTTGCTGGTCGCGCACCCGGCTGCCGCGCCCGGCCTGCCGCCGGCGGAGCGCATCGCCGCCGAGCTGGCGGCCTTCGGCGCCGGGCCGGCCCTCGAGTCCGCCACCGCCCACCATGCTGGCGACCTGCACAGCTACACCGTCCGAAGCCTGCTGCACCTGATGGGCGCCACCGAGGACCCGGACGGGGTTCTCCTGGAGATCGTCCGCGCCCTGCCCCATCTCGAGAAGACCGGAGTCGTGCCCCGCGCGTTGGCAGTCCGCGCCGAGAACCTGCTGGAAGCACTGTTCGAACCCACGGACACCACAACGGTGTTCACCGAGCTCTCCCCTGGACGCCAGAAGCTGCTGAAGGTCCTGGCCGAGCTGCTGACCGCCGAGGACTTCCAGCCCGTGCCGTTCGGCTCAGACCTTCACGAGCAGTTCACCCAGTACGGCCTCCCCGGCACCTACCCCGCCCTCCGTGCCTACGTCGGCCTGTCCACCGAAGGCGAGGACCCCAGCGCTCCCCTACCCGACCCCTGGGAACCATTCCGCAACCACTGATCCCACCGTCCCTCACCGAGCGTTGGCCGCTGGCCGAGATCGGGTGACAGGAACCGAGCACTGGTCAAACTCACCTGACAAACGGTCGAGATCCTCTGTCAGAGACAGACGTCACGGGGGAGGGACTGGTGGTTCGGCCGGCTGGTGTGTGGGTGCCGCGGGGTCCGGGGGCGGAGGGAGGGCAATGGTCTGGCGCATGCGGGCGATGTGGTCCAGGCCCGCCCGGTGGCGGTCCGGGTCATCGAGGAAGCGGTCTTCGTGTCGCAGCCGCATGGCGGCGGCACGGTTGTCGGAGTAGGCGGTGGCGAGGGTGGCGATGCTCGAGGCCAGGGCAGGGAAGGCGGGGAGCAGGAGCGGAATCATGATCCACCACGGGGCGTCTGTGAGGGCCGAGCTTCCGGCGGCGAGGCCGGAGAGAAGGCTGGGCAGTGTCGGGGTGTTCATGGTCGGCTCCTGGCGGGGTGCGGTGAGCAGGGCATGGGTGTGTCACCGCTTGTGGTGGTGGCGGGGGCGGGGGACAGCATCGGATGCGGCAGCGGGTGTGGCAGGCATGGTGGTGGGGGCGGTGGTTAGCTGCGCAACCCCGCTCGGTGGGCAGCACTTTCGCCTTCTGGGCAGGCGTATTCGATGGCTGCGAGCTGGTAGCTTCCTGGCCGCGCGAGATCTTGAATCCGTGTGCTGTGACGGATAGGGGAGTCGGTGACCTGCTGGTGGGGGCGCCGAGAACTGGTGCGGCCGGGACGGCGAGGTGCTTCGACACTCACCTGGGTCTGGTGAGTCGAGTGTCTGCCGGTTCGTGAAGGTGGTGCGCATCCTGCACCGGGGCCGACTTAGCTGCGCAACCTCGCCCGTCCGGTTCCACGGACGCCGATCGGCCTGCCCGGTTGGGCGACACAGCACCGCTGCTACTTCTCGTGAACAATCCCCGGCAGGCAAACGCTCAACTGCTGCTGAATCTCAGGCTCTGGTCCACTTTCTGCGGAGGCTCACGGATAGTGATGTCAGTGGTGTGTGGTGGGATGGCCGGACTCTGCCGTTGATCCGCTGGGAGGCCCTCGTGACGTCCTCGTACCCGTCCCTGAGTCACGCCTTGGCCGAGGCTTTGGTCGATGTCCTGTGGTTCATCGACGGCAGTGAAGACGAGCAGATGGACCAGGACGATGCGGTCAAGGTGATGGAGGGCGTCGCCCACGTGATCAGCACGCTGCCAAATGATCAGCAGCAGGAGCTGATCGCCCTGCTCGGGGAGATGGCAGCTGCCGAGACCAACCCCGCTCGCCGTGAGTTCCTGGAGGAGTTCCCGGAGGGCTTCGGGCTCATCGACGATCTGTCCTGAAAGATTTCAGCTTGGATAGGGGCATCGGGGACCCTGCTGCCCGGGTGCAGGTTGCTCCGGATCCACCCCGGCGACAGCTGAGCGGATCCGCAATTTCAGCTCAAATCGGGGGCAGTCCGCCAGGCTCACGCCGCAGAATCCGTTCATGCAGGTGTCTGTCGTCGCCATCATCGTGGCCTCTGTGAGCGCCCTGTTCACGGGGGCCAACATGCTGGTCTCCGTACTGAACTACCGGCGCACCCGGCCGCGGGTCCGTGTTCTCGTGACGTACAACATCATCGAGAGGAGGCGTGTCGCCTCACCCGACCAGGTCCGCAACCTCTTTCGAGTGCACGTCATCAACCGCAGCCAGACCGACACCACGATTACTGGCGTCCACCTCTACTGCCGGTACACGGTCAACTGGCGGACGCTCCGAGGTGAGTTCGCCCGCGTCACCGACGAGCCGGCTGAACTGACCGAGCCTGACGCCGACCTCGACTATGCGTTGCCAGCGTTCGGAGGACTCCGCTTCGAGACCGAGGACCTTTTGGATCGGCAGGAACTGCGCGGAAAGGCCCGCCCCGTTGCCATGACCATTGGAGTGACGCTCGCGGACGGCACTCAGGTGCGCGGGCGGTGGATCCGCGCACGTGAGCTGGACCGCAAGGGTGCGTGGGCGCAGCAGGCGGCACTCGACTCTTGAGAGTCCGCCCACCTCAGACGAACTTGTCGACCAGGCGGTCGTATACCGCAACATCGCGGCATGACCAGCACCTTGCAGCAAGAGCATCCCGATGCTGCCCTGACAAGTACCCCAGTGCTGTCGCAACTCGTGATCATCACCCGACCGTGGATCTGAGTGCCTCCCAAACCCGTGAACAACGGACGGCACTACTCGTGCATAAAGCCAGGCGGCCCGTCCGTAGAAGTGCGAAGCCCCACCCTTGACCAGGTGGAGCTTTCGTATCCTTGCTCACGCGGGGAGCAGTAACCGCTGACGCCCTACGTTGGGCCATCCCGGCCAGAGGCCGGGAGCAGGATGCGACGTTTTAGTTGTGCGGCCCATCCCCACTGAGAGGGGGAGCAGCCGGGCGTCCGGCGACGACCACTTTGGCACGCGCCACCGAAAGCCATCAGCCGAACGGCTGCGTAGCCCCGCGGGGATTCGGCCTCAACCAACATTGCACCTAGCGATGGATACCGGCCGCGACTTTGATCCAGGCGACAGCGCGCCGGGGCTGCTCCGCTGCCGGTGGTCAGTTGAGGACCTGGAGTTCCGCGAGAGGGATCAGGAGCTGGGTCTGGCGGGTTTCGGTGAGCTGGCCGGCCTGTCCACCGCCCCCTGTGGTGACCTGCCAGTCGATGGTCCAGGTCGACGTCGCGGTGACCCGGTAGCGGCCTCCGGCCTGGTCGGCGGAGGTCCGGCTGTAGGTGTGCCCGCACGTAGGAGAATCCGACTTGCCGGCCGCCGCGGTGTACGGCGTGCCGGGTCCGGCACACGTCACGGCAGCGCCGTCGCCCATCGCCCATACGATCTTGGAGACTTTCGCGGTCGCGGTGACCGTGACGCCGCCTGCCGATGCGCTCGCGGTGTTGGGCCCGTAGGTGGTCGGGCTCTGGTTGACCCACATCCACATCGGCATCCCGACCAGGTACCGCCCGGCTGCGCGTGGGCTGGCGATGTCCGCGACGACATTCCGCCCGGTGAACTCGCGACTTACTGCCTGCATGCCCTGGCCGCGGCCGGTGACCTGTCCTCCGAGGCTGCGGTGCGCCGCCTGGTCACGGTCACCCTGGCCGGGGTGCGGCCCGGCGCTGCCGATGATGCGGGGACTCCCCGGCATGCCGACGGCAGCGCACAGCCGCTGCACCCCCCAGGGCACCACTCCGCCCACGGTCCGCACTCGGCCAGTTCGTAAGCGACACCGTCGTCCGGCGGACCCGCTTCCCGGTTTCGCTGATCTACTCCTATACCCGTACGGGGTATAATGGGCGGTCCGCGATGTGAGTACGGACGCTGCTGATGACGGTACGAGAGTTGCCTGGGCCACAGACCGGCGGTACCGCCCGCTGGGTCCGCGGTGTGCTGGTCACGCTGTGCGCCGTCATCGCCGTATTGCTCCACCACGGGCTGTCCGACTCGCCGGTCACCGCGATGCCGACTGCACCGCATGTCATGTCGGGACCTGTCTCAGCCTCTGCCGCCCACCTCCACACGGGCTCGTCGGCAGCGGGCGTTGCCGTGCACGGTTTCGACGGCGCCTCCTGCCCTTCCATGGCCATGCAGCTCTGCATGGCTGCCGGCATCAATGGCGTACAGATCACCGCGCCGCCCGAGTCGGCAGCCCCGCCCGTCACGCCCCTGATCGCGGCGATCACGGGCGTGGGCACCGCACGCTCTGTGAATCGTGCGCCACCCGATCTGTCTCTCCTGTCTCAACTGCGCATATAGGCCGCGTCCCACGGCTTCCCGCGTCCCAGGACGTCGGCGAGCCGTGCCCGGACCACCCCCGACCGCCTCATGCGCATCGAGAAGAGGACCTTTTCGTGAACAGCATCAACCGTCGCTCCGTCCTGCTCGCCGGACTGGGCGCGGCCGGTACCGGCCTGCTCGCCGCCTGCAGCAACGACACCTTCAGTAGCCCCTCGCTTCTGAGCCCCTCCGGTTCCCAGGTCGCCCGCACGGAGAAGAAGCGGACCAGCACGGGCAGGGTGCACCGTCTCAACCTGACTGCCGCTCCCGGCATGCTCGACCTGGGCGGCGGCATCATGGCGAAGTCCTGGGCCTTCAGCGGCCGGGCCCCCGGCAAGGAGATCCGTATCTCGGCCGGCGACACCCTCGCCGCCGAACTGTCCAACCAGCTGCCCGGCCAGACCACGACCTCCCTCCACTGGCACGGCATCGCCCTGCGCAGCGACATGGACGGCGTACCGCCGCTCACCCAGACGGCGGTGCGAGCCGGGTCCACCTTCACGTACCGCTTCATCGCCGACGCGCCCGGCACGTACTTCTTCCACCCGCACGTGGGTGCCCAGCTCGACCGCGGCCTGTACGCGCCGCTGATCGTCGAGGACCCCAGGGAGCAGCTGTCCTACGACGACGAATGGGTCGTCGTCCTCGACGACTGGCTCGACGGTGTCACCGGCACGCCCGACGAAGCCTTCGCCGAACTCAGGCAGGGCATGGGCGGCATGGACATGGGCGGTTCCGGCGACGCCTCGACTCCCTCCGGTTCGGCCGGCTCATCCGGCCACGACATGGGGGACATGGGCGGGATGGAAATGAGCGGCTCCGGCATGGACGAGACGACGGCGTCGCCGTCTGCGTCCTCCGGCGACGGCATGCCGATGAAGTTCATGCTCATGGGCGCCACCAGCCAGTTGCTCGGCGGCGACGCGGGGGACGTGAAGTACCCGTACCACCTGGTCAATGGACGGGTGCCGACCGACCCGGCCGTCTATGCCGGCAGGCCGGGCAAGCGTGTCCGCCTGCGGATCATCAACGCGGGCGGCGACACCGCCTACCGGGTGGCGCTCGCCGGCCACAAGCTGACCATCACCCACACCGACGGCTTTCCCGTGGAGCACCAGCAGGTCGACGCACTGCTGATCGGCATGGGCGAGCGGTACGACGTCCTGGTCACCCTCGGCGACGGCGTCTTCCCGCTCGTTGCGCTCGCCGAGGGCAAGGACGCCACCGGCATGGCCCTGATGCGCACCGGAACGGGAAGCGCGCCGAAGCCGACCGTACGACCGGCCGAACTGGGCGGCCGGATCGTGACCGCCGCGCAGTTGCGCGCGGCCGGCGAGGCACGGCTGGAGGCGAGGAAGGCCGACCGGGTCCACCGCGTCGAACTGACCGGCAGCATGGCCAAGTACGACTGGGCCATCAACGGCAAGCGGTACGGCATGGCGGATCCGACCGCGAACCCGCTGCTGGTCGAAGAGGGCCAGCGCGTCCGGCTCGACTTCGTCAACACCACGGACATGTGGCACCCGATGCACCTGCACGGCCACACCTACCAGCTCGGCGGTACCGGTCCGCGCAAGGACACCACCATCGTGCTGCCCAAGAAGAAGGTGTCCGTCGTCTTCGACGCGGACAACCCCGGCCAGTGGATGCTGCACTGCCACAACGCCTACCACGGCGAGGCCGGGATGATGGCGCTCGTGGCCTACGGGTCCTGAACCTGCGGTTCCCGGTCCGGGGCCGGCCTCAGCGATTCCGCCCCGGACCGTAGTGCCCGAGGAACATGTCCACCCCGCTGACGATGAGGCGGTCCGTGAGGCTGTCCTCGATGTGGGTGCCGTAGGTGCTGAAGACCATGTGGGGGAAGACCAGTAGCGCGTAGAGCTGGATGATCGCGGTCTCCAGGTCGG
The DNA here is from genome assembly GCF_045041255.1 of Streptomyces sp. NBC_00080. Taxonomy (NCBI): domain Bacteria; kingdom Bacillati; phylum Actinomycetota; class Actinomycetes; order Kitasatosporales; family Streptomycetaceae; genus Streptomyces; species Streptomyces sp. NBC_00080. The sequence continues at coordinate 766,792 of NZ_CP108235.1, read as the reverse complement.
GGATGACCAGCCGGCCCTGGTCCGCGAGTGTGCGCAGGGCGTCGGCCGCGGCCGGATGGTGACCCTCCGGCCCGTGGCCGTTCCAGGCCCTGCCGAGCTCGGGAAAGCGGTGCTGCTCGGCGGCGACCAGGTTACGCAGGGCGGCGACATCCTGGTTGGTGCTGACCGCGTGCACCCAGGTGCGGGCGGCGTCGATCAGGGCGGAGCGCAGGTCCTCCGCTTCCGGCAGCCCTTCGAGCGCGGCCGAGGAGGCGTGGCCGAGGGGTTCGTCGAGTGCGCTCGTGATGACCGCGGTGAACAGCGCTTCCTTGCTGCCGAAGTGGTTGTAGACGGTCACCTTGGACACGCCCGCCTCGGCGGCGATGGCGTCCATGCCGACACCGAAGCCGTCCCGCAGGAACAGCTCACGGGCCGCCCGGACGATGGCCTGCCGCTTCAGTTCCGCGCGGGGTCCGCTGGGGGGCTGTTTGACGCTGTCCACGCTCATGGGCCGATCCTAGCAATTGACTGAACTGAACAGTTGAGTTCATGTGTACTGAGCCGTACAGTTCAGTTTCGAGGGCTCACCCGTCTCCCTACCCCGTTGGACAGGAGGTCCGGCAGCCGCGACCTAACACCGTCTCAACCTGCCCCAAGGGCTCCACCGGCCACCGTGAGGTGTTGCGCACCTCGGCCGCCCTCAGCGTGAGCCTGCCTTAGATGGGCACGGTCGCCGCCGCGAGCCGAACGTCACCTGCCTGCCTGACGAGTAGGCCTTCGGCGGCGCCCTCGGAGGTGTTTCGCCGGCGGCCTGGCCCCGGCCAAGGCGCCACGGTCGACGCCACCGGGCTCGGCCACGCCGCCGCTCTCGTCTCCACCCATTTCCGTACCTCTTCCGCCCTCGCGACAAGGACGCGCCATGACCCACTCCGCAAGCCACACGCACCACGCGCCGGAACAACGCCATCACCCTGCGGCCGACCGCCGCCGCTGGGCGGCGCTGGCGCTCATCTGCGCCGCACAATTCATGCTGATCCTGGACGTCACCGTGGTGAACGTCGCGCTGCCCGACATGGCCGCCGACCTCCGCCTCAACCGGGAAACACTGACGTGGGTGGTCACGGCGTACACCTTGTGCTTCGGCGGACTGATGCTGCTCGGCGGCCGCCTCGCCGACGCCCTCGGCGCCCGCCGCACCCTCCTCGCCGGACTCGCCGTCTTCACTGCCGCCTCCCTGGTCACCGGACTCGCCGCAAACGCGGCGATGCTCCTGGGCGGACGGATCGCCCAAGGTGTCGGAGCCGCCCTCCTCTCACCCGCGGCACTGTCGATCGTCACCACCACCTTCCACGGCGCAGAACGCAACAAGGCGCTCGGCGTGTGGGCCGCGCTCGGCGGTTCGGGCGCGGCGGCAGGCGTCCTGATCGGCGGAGCGCTGACCGACGGCCCCGGCTGGCAATGGGTCTTCTATGTCAACGTCCCCATTGGACTCGCCCTCCTGGCGACTGTGCCGGCACTCATCCCCGCCCGTGCCCCGCAACCGGCCCGGCTCGACGTACCGGGCGCACTGCTCGTCACCGCGGGCACCGCCTCGCTCATCTACGGCCTGGTCGAGGCCGGCGACGCGGGCTGGAGCGGCACGGCCACACTCGCACCGCTGGCCGCCGCCGCCGCCCTGTACGCCGCTTTCGCCGTGGTCGAGCGGGTCGGCCCGGCCCCGCTCATGGACCTGCGGATGTTCACCCGGCGCCCGGTCCTGGCGGGTGCATTCCTGATGCTCATCGCCACCGCCCTGCTGATCGCGTACTTCTTCCTCGGCTCGGTCTACCTTCAGCACCTCCGCGGCTTCAGCCCCCTGAAGACCGGCCTGGTGTTCCTTCCCGCAGCCGTGGCCACCGGCCTCGGCGCCCACATCGCCTCCCGCCTCGTCGGCAGGATCGGCAGCCGCGCCGTCGCCATGACCGGTATGACAATCGCCGCCCTCGGATCTATGCCGCTGGCTCGGCTGTCCACCGAAGGCAGCGTGTACGCGGGCCTGATGCCCGGCTTCGTCGTGGCCTGCTTCGGCCTCGGCGCGGTCTTCGTCACCGCCACCACCACGGCACTGGGCATGGTGGACCAGCACGAGGCTGGCCTCGCCTCGGGGGTCGTCAACACGTTCCATGAAGTGGGCGGCTCGATCGGCGTCGCGGTCGTCTCCACGGTTGCCGCCTCAGGCATCGACTCCGGCTTCGTCGGCGGATTCACGGACGCCTTCACGGTCTGTGCCATCGCAGCGGCGGGAAGCGCCGCAGCGGCCCTGACCCTCGTACCGCGTGGCAAGCCGCAGATGAGCGGCGGGCCGCACGTGCACTGAGGCGCAGGCGCACACTGCGGAGAGCGGGAGCTGACCTGCTTCCGCTCTCTCCCTAACACCGCAGACCAGGCGCTTGCCGCAGGTGTTTTGAACCGAAAGCCATGCTCAAGGTCACCCAATGCCCTGCGCACCCACACAAGACGCCTGCGCGGAGGTCAGCCTCGCACAGCTGCGGCCGTCAGGCCCGCCTCGCTGGAATACCCCAGGGGGGTATACAGTTAATCGCTGTGCGGCTCCGAGAACGAGCCACACTCGACAGGATTGGGGAAGGTCATGGACCACAGCGCTCACCCCGCCGGCAGCGTGCACGACCACGCCGCCCACGAAGGTCACCACGGCCACGCAGAGCAGAACACGCATGCTGGGGCCTCCTGGGAAACCGCCGTCAAGGCAACCCTGCACTGCCTCACCGGATGCGCCATCGGCGAGATCCTCGGCATGGTCATCGGCACCGCCCTCATGTGGGGCAACGTGCCCACCATGATCCTGGCGATCGTGCTCGCGTTCGTCTTCGGCTACTCCTTCACCCTCTTCGCGGTACGCCGGGCCGGCCTGGACCTCAAAGCCGCCATCAAGGTGGCGCTGGCCGCCGACACCGTCTCGATCGCCGTGATGGAACTGGTCGACAACGGGATCATCGCCCTTGTCCCGGGCGCTATGGAGGCCCAACTGTCCGACGGGCTGTTCTGGTCCGCCCTGCTCGGAGGCTTCGCGATCGCCTTCCTAATCACTACCCCGGTCAACAAGTGGATGATCGGCCGCGGCAAGGGCCACGCCGTCGTCCACGCCCATCACTGACCATCAGCCGGACCGACACGAACCCTGCCGGGGCGCCCAGTTCGGCTTGAAGTGGACTGCTGCGTGAGCGAGGGGCTGGTTGCTGCCGACGACGTCGCAGCCGAGCTGCCTGCCAGGGTTAGGCCGTTGAGTCTCAGACAGGGGCGAACTCAGCTCCGCCTCAGCCGGCTCAAAGCAGACCCCGCTGTGCACCTATCCCTCGGCCGTGCTCCTGGTCAGCCTGCTCCTCAGTGCCCCCTCGGCTGGTCCTGGGCCGACCCGGTCGCCGCCCTCGCCATCAGGGAAGGACGCGACGTCTGCAGGACAAAGCCTGCTGCGCCCGACCTAGGTCTGACTGCGCCTGCTGCTCATGAACATCTCGTCGCAGGACGCCCCCACCACCGGCCGGGACACAGATACTGGCCGGGCGATCGACCAGCGGGGGCAACATGGACTGGACACTGGCGGGAGGGCTGGCCGCCGGCCTGCTAATCGTCACAGTGCCCCCGGTCGGTGTCTCCGGCGCGGTATTCCTCCTCCCCACCGTGCGGGAGGAGGAGATCCTGCGCGCGATCCGCCACTCCATCCGGGACCGCGGCGAGGCGCTGTCAGTGCGGCAGCTGGCGCGGGAGCACGGGCTGCGCAGCCCGGCGTCGGTGGCCTATCACCTGGTCAACCTGGAGGAGCGTGGGGCGCTGGTCCGCGACGGACGCAGCTGGCAGACCTGCCGCCTGACCGGCTGACGGGAATGGCGCGCGGGGCGCGCGGGTGCCGCAGTACCTGCCTTGTCGATGCCCGGGCGCGCGCGACTGACAGCCGTCGGACCTTGTGCCATGGCTGTTTGTGAATCTTGGAGTGCGTGGAGTGGGGCGGGGTGGGAGTTCACGCGCGTGTGCGCCCGCGCGAACGGCCATCGGGGTGGGCTGCGGTCCCATCCCTCCGGGGGGTTTGCCCAGTGGCCTGGCGAAGCGGCCTGACTCAACCCCTAGCGTACTCGTCGTAGTCATTCGACTACTTGGAGTGAGAGGGGATTGGGATGCTTTCCAAATGTGCGGGGCGCCTGGCGGTCGTTGCCTCAACGGTCCTGCTGCTGGCCGGCGGAGCGAGTGTCGGCGCGGCCCAGGCTCAGGCCCGGGCGGATGTAGGGCCCATCACGTACTCGATCGCGTTCTCCAACCCGCGGGAGAGCGACGACAACGACCTGCCCGAGCCCTATGGTGAAGTCGTCGTGAGGGCGCCGTGGGGCCAGCAGACCGCCTTGTGGGAGCACCCGGACCGAGACATCAACACCCCCACCCTGCCGCGCTATCCGCTGTTCGGCGGCGCCGAGCACCGGTACGTCCCCCACCCCGTCACTGAGGTGTGCGCCTTCGTGGGAGAGGACGACACCGGTATCAACGACGACGACATCCTCGCCGACGGCTGCGTGCCCTACACGGGCCCCGGCACGTACACCATCAGCGCCGAAGGCGGATCCGTGACCGTCACCGTCTACAACTTCGGCTGACCCTCAGTGCCCCGTTGTCCTGGAAGGCCTGTCCTTCCAGGACAACGGGCCGTCATCACCTTCAGCGAGGACGGGGCGGTCTGGTGTGAGTACGGCGAGGCTGTGGTGGCCGCATCAGCGGCGCAATCCTGTCGTGCCGACCCGAATGAGCCGGAGCCCGACGTCCCCGAACCCCGTCGTGGGATGTGCTTGGCTCTCGGGCATCAGCTCCGCAACGATTGCGCCCGAGCGGTCCGTGGAGCCGTCACCCTTCCCGGACCAAGTGGAGGCCGGTGAGGGCGATGACGGCACTCACCGGCCTCGAACCTAGGACACCGCGCAGGGGGAAAACGAGGCTGTGCTGCGGAGTTTCCCCGAACTCGATTCCCTCTGACGGATCAGCGTGCGGCCTGACGACGAGCACCGAAGACCGGGACTCAGCCCCCGGGAGTCAGTTAAGAACTTGGAGTTCCGCGAGAGGGATCAGGAGCTGGGTCTGCCGGGTTTGGGTGAGCTGCCCGGCCTGTGCCCCGCCCCCCGTGGTCACCTGCCAGTCGATCGTCCAGGTCGACGTCGCCGTGACACGGTAGCGGCCTCCCGCCTGGTCGGCGGAGGCCCGGGTGTAGGTGTGCCCGCACGTAGGAGAGTCCGACTTGCCCGCTGCTGCGGTGTACGGCGTGCCGGGTCCGGCACACGTCACGACAGCGCCGTCGCCCATCGCCCACACGATCTTCGAGACCTTCGCGGTCGCCGTGACCGTCACGCCGCCTGCCGACGCGCTCGCCGTGTTCGGCCCATAGGTCGTGGCGCTCTGGTTGACCCACACCCACATCGGCATCCCCACCAGATACTTCCCCGCGGCGCGGGGACTGGCGATGTCGGGTCCGGCCAGCTTCATGGAGTCGACAGCCCGCTGCGCCAGAACGGCCGGGTCAACTGCAGCCGCTGCGGGCGGCGGGTTGGCGAGCCACTGATTGCGCACCACGGTGTTGAGGCTGTCGAGGTAGTGGCAGGTCTGCTCGTAGACCGCGCCGTCGCCGGGTGTGTGGCCTTCCCAGTCCAGAGAAGCCGCCGGGGGCTGCGGTGCAAGCAGCTCGTACACACACGTCCACGGATTGCTGCCGGTGCCGCTCCCGCTGCCGCCCTGCGGCTCACTGCCCGCATGGCCCCGGGTGGTGTTGCCGGCCTGGCCAGGGTCGTCGGCCTCCACCTCGCAGATGTAGTCACCGCAGTCCACCCCGCTGCCGGGCCCGTCGGCGAGGGCGGTGGGTCCCGCGCTGAGGACGGCCGCTCACCCTCGGCGTCGTGCTGTCCAACTCGGTCTTGGTGCCACCGCATCCGAGAAGGTGACCTTCCCCAGGTAGATCCGGCCCTGCGCGTGCGCGCGCTGCGCATCGCTCTCAGCCTTCGATAACGTCTCGGACGCCGCGTATTGCTCCAGGCCCTTGGTGGTGCCGTTGCGGTCGGCGTAGAGCGCCTGCATCTCCTGCCAGAAGCCCCGGTAGACCGTCAACGCGGTCGCCTTCGCCTCGGCTTCCGGGTCCGCCGACGCTGTCGACACGGGCGCGGCCGACGCCGTGAGGGTGGGAGCGGTGGACTCCGTGGCGGTGGTGTCGTCTCCGCTGCTGCACCCGACCACGGCCACTGTCGCCGTAGCGCAGAGGACGGCTGCCAGAGCGGTGAGACGGGTGCGGGTGCGAAGTGCTCCGATGGCTAACGGTCCGGTGGTGGATTGTCTGGTCACGTTCCCTCTCCGTCATGACACGGGTGTGGTGCACGTGTGCAACCGCAAGGCTACGCATATGCCTGCCAACTTCCCAAGCAGCTACGGGAGTTCACGCCATACCCATCCGTACCCGGTCGGCCGGGCGCAGGACGGGAACCAGGCGGCGGTCGTGCGCAGCCGACCGACCGCCTGCGCAGCCGATAGCGCGATTGCAACCGGGTGGCTGCGCAATTCCCGGTCGCCGTTTGCGCAGGGCCGGCCGTGCTCAGCCGGCTCTCCTGCGTAGTAGGCGGGGCGGTGGCCGGGGTGCCTGGGTAAGGGTGTCTGCGCAATGGTTGCGCAACGCGCTGACCTGCGGTGGTCGGGCTTGTAATCGGGGTCCCGGACCACCGTGGTCGGGCCTGTGGTCGGGGGCATTGCACAGACCAACCCGGGTGCGCACTCGCCTGCTGCGCACCCGTCTACGGCGTCAGTGGTGCCATCCAGCGGACCCGGGCGCTCCGGGTCCCGTATGGGGCGCCCACCGCTCACGGCCGCAGACTAGTGACGCGTTCGCACTCCACGGCACCGCGCTTCACATCGGGCTCGGAGTCTAGCCAGTAGGCGTCCAGTAAAGCTGCAAACAGCGTTGTCACCGCGATCATCCACGACCTGGATAACGACTGATCATGGAATCAGAAACAGCCGCGCAGAGCCCGGTGCGCGTGACGCCCATGGGGTATGGCACGACGGCAGCCGTGCTCAGCCGGTCCTCTTGCCCAGTTGGCGGGGTGGTGGCGGGGCATCTGGGTCCGGGCGTCTGCGCAACGCGGTGACCTGCGGTGGTCGGGCCTGTGGTCGGGGCGTTGCACAGACCACGAACGACTGCGCAGTCGCCTGCTGCGCACCCGTCTACGGCACCAGCTGTTCCATCCAGCCGACCCGGTGCTCCGGGTCTCGTGCGGGGCGCCGCACGGTTGCAGCGGGTCTGGGCTCGAGGAGATCGGTCATGGGTACGGCGAGCACGGTCACCTCCCGCAGGAAGTGGGCCACCGCGTGGCCACGTCGGCCGCGTCTGAGGCACGCGCACGGGTTCGAAGGTGGCAGGTCCGCCCGAGCTCGAGGTTCCGCCGCGGGCTAACCCGCTGAGCACCGTCACGACAGTGACCATCCCGGACTACTGATTTCGGCGCTTCACGTCGGCCGCTGGTCCCGCGTCTGAGACTGCACTCTCTTCGCCTACTGGATGTTCCGCAGCCTGCGGTTCGGGTGTTGGTCCGTCAGCCGTATCAGCAGCGGTGTACGTACCTGTGGTGAGAGCAGGGCTGCTGTCGTGGCCAGGACGATTAGGGAGGCGCAGCCGGCCAGCGCCTGGCTGGTCCCAAGTGAGGATTTCGGCAGGCTTCACCTGTCCTCCTCGACCAAACGGAAGCCGCACGAGCCGCAGACCGTATGCCCGTCGGGTGCCGTCCGCTTGCACTGCGGGCAATGAAACGACGGCGGTCCGGCAGGGGGAACGGTGGGTGGAGGACTGGTCGGCCAAGCCCAACCGTCCCGCTGAAGCACCTCGAGAATCCGCATCCCTCCATGATGCTTCGCGGTGGTCGCAGAACGAGCACCATTTGATGGACCAGCGTCCCACGCTCGGGGTTCGAGACCTTGTGGTCCGGCCTGTGGTCGGGGCATTGCGCAGACCACGAACGATTGCGCATTCGCCTGCTGCGCACCGTCTATGGCGGGGCGTTTCTGAGCGCTGTGGTGGCGCAATCCTGGCTCTGGATTGCTGCTCCCGGCTTCGTGCTCATGTCTGTCGGCTACGGCATCAAGGGCGCCCACCGGCTCCGCGCTCGCTGCCGCTCCACGGCCTGATCCCGAAGAAAGACCTGAGGAGCAAGCAATTCGATCCGCACAGAACCTCTTCAGGAGGGGAAGGCGGGCCTCGATCGTGGCATACGTCGGCAGGAGGTCGGCCAGTCCGACCAAGTGCAGGAGCCGCTGCACGGGCGGGGCAACGTTGGCCAGGCGGATCCAGCCGTCGTGCTCCTGCGCGGCGCGGTGAGCATGGACAAGGAAGGAGACGCCGCTGCAGTCCATGAAGGTGACGTGTTCGAAGTCGATGACCGTGCGGGGTGCACATCGGTCGCCTGCGCCGCTGTCGAATGCCCAGCCGGCGAATGCCACGCTGCTGTAGTCGATCTCTCCGCTCAGTGTCAGGACGTGCACTCCGGATGCAGTGGTGTGCTGGGAGACAGCCAGATGGGATACGTGCATGTGAGCACCTCGTTCTTCCTCCGGCGTTCCACGCAACGGAGTCGGCGTCCTGACCCCACGCAAGCTCACAGCGCTTGCAACGTCAACAAAATTCGGGTTCGTATACCGCGCCGCTCCATGGGACGTGGCGGGCCGTGAAGGTAACGGATACGCCGTGGACGTGATCGTGTGGGACAGCGACCCCCGCCGTTCCCGCGGCCCGGGCCGCGGGAACGGCGGGGGTCGGCCAGCACGGCCTGGAGATCGTCAAAGCGGTCGCCCAGAATCTCGTCGTCGAGCAGCAGCCGGTCGGCAAACGCATCACCGCCCGCATCCCCCTGCTCGACACCCCGGCAGCGACCTCGCCTGACGGTCACCGAGGCGAAGGCTGTTCGATCGCGCCGCCCCGATGAGGTGTGGGGATGTAGCCCTTCGCCCCGGGTGGCAGAGTCTCGAGGCACGCTGGGGAGCAGGCATTGACCAGGAGCGGCAGAACATCGGTCGCCACCACCTGGGAGAGCCACGCCTGGCGCGGGCCCGTTGCCAGGACGGGCCCGGCGCAGACACTGCAGGTGCGGGCCGAGGTGGCGCCCCAGCGGCCGGGAGCCAGGCCCTCGAGGTCCAGGACCGTATCGCCGGGCGGGAGGAGCCGCGGGAACGGCGACCGGTACTTGTAGTTGCCGTAGATCGAGCGTGTGCTCACCGTGCTGTTCACCAGCCGAGCGCACCGCGTGATTTCGTACGGGAACCAGTGCAGCCGTCGCGACGTGTAGGGGCTGAACTCCTCCAGGCTTGTCATGCCGCCGATCTCCGGAGGTATCCGAACCAGGTTGCTTCCGTACAGCACAAGGGTCCGCACCGCCGTCAGCCGCCCGATCGACGCCGGAAGCGTCACGATCTGCCGCCGCTCCTCAGGGCTCAGCTCCGCCAGTGGGCGGAATTCCTCCCGCCCGTCGGCCGCCGCCTCTTCGATCAGCTCCAGCAGCCGGAGCCAGCCCGATGCACTGGTGTCCTGGATCTCGGCGTGGAAGGACGTCGCCGCGCCGGGCGGACTCACCCGGACCTGGCTGAAGCAGTGGCAGCGGTCCTGCGGCACCCCGGGCCGGGAGTCCACCGCCTCGGGAAAATGGTTCGGGAAGACCTGCGCGGGCAACTGTTCGTCCGTCATGGCGCAACGATAGGGACGCGGCGCCCGAGAAGGCACCGTTCGCTGTCCCTGGCGGGTGATGCAACCGCCCGCCGTCAAGTACTTGGTGATCCTGTCGACCAGGAAGCCCCAGTGTGGGTTGACGACATCTGCGAGTCCTTGCGCCAGAACGGCGGGTGTTCGGTGCTGCCCGTCCCGTTGCCTGCCCACCCGTAGTCAGGATCAGCCATGCGGGCGCGGTCCTCAGCCCGCAACTCCGAACTCGAAGCGGAAAATGCCACCCTACGCGAGCACTTCGGCCAGCCAGATGGCCCGCTCACGTTGCTCCGGTGACAAACCGTCGTTGCAGTGGCTCGCCTCAACTCGGGCTGGTGGGTGGGGCGAAGAGGTAGCGATCCATCATGAGTGCTGCGTCGGCAAGAGTCTCCGTGTCCCCCATGGGGTCGTCGCGGAAGGCGAGGTCGAGGAGGTTACTTGCGACCTCGACAGCGAGCCGGCCCCGTCGACGTGATTCGTCGGTGTCCGGCATCGCATACCCGCGGACGAGGGCCCGGTGAACCCGGTCAGCGATCTCCCGATCGGTCTGCTGGGTGTCGGCTCGCAGTGACGCGATGCGCGGTCCGTGGTACCAGATCCGACGGTAGCCGGGCTCTTTGCGGAAGCGGTCGGCGTAGGCGGTGATCAGCTTCTCCAGCAGGTCCTGCGAGCGTTCGGGCAGCGGCTCGGCTGTGATGCGTTCGGCGATCTGCACATCCAGCTGAAGCCAACTGCGCACCAGTGAGGCGACGATCGCCTCTTTGTCAGCGAAGTACCGGTACAGCACGCCGACCGACACTCCGGCCTCGGCCGCGATCAGCTTGGTGCCCAGATCGTCGTAGGAGGTCGTCTCCAGCAGAGAAGCTGTCGCCTCGAGGATGCGGGCGACTTTCTCTCGGCTGCGTTGCTGCTGCGGCTCGTGCATCTCGGCCATCGAACTCCTTGACACCTTCCCAAAACCCGAACCAGAGTCTAGTTCATGTTTTTATCCAGAGGCAGCACGCGCACGAAGCTCGGGCCGGATTTCCAGCGCGTCTGGGCCTCGGTGACCGTCTCCAGCCTCGGCGACGGGATGCGCTTCGTCGCTCTGCCGCTGCTCGCGGCTCAGCTCACCTCCGATCCTCGCCAGGTCGCCTTCGTCTATGTGGCCGAACAGCTGCCCCTGCTGCTGTTCGGCCTCCTCTCGGGCGCCATAGCGGACCGCTTCGACCGCCGCCGCATCCTGTGGGTCGTCGACGCTGTCCGAGCCGTGATCGTCGGGGTGCTCGCCGTCGCGGTGGCAGTGCACGCGATGACGGTGCTTCTGCTGGCCGGCACCGGTTTCCTTCTCGGGCTCGGACAGACCCTCTACAACGGAGCCTGGTCAGGCGTCGTGCCGACGCTGGTTGCCTCCCCGGACCTGACGCGCGCCAACGCCCGTCTGCAGTCCGGTTCTCTCATCACCGACACCCTCCTCGGCACCCCGCTCGGCGCGTTGCTCTTCGGGGTCTGCGCCACGCTTCCCTTCGCCGTCGATGCGGTGTCGTTCGCGGCCGCTGCCGTACTGGCCCTGACGCTGAGCGGCGACTTCCGTCCACGGCCGCAAACCACACCAAACCCTTGGAGGACGTTGCTCGACGACACGACTCAGGGAGTGCGCTGGCTCTGGCAGCAGCCGTTGCTCCGTCGCCTCTGCCTGACGTCCGGGATCACCAACTTCGTAGGTGGGGGCCTCATCGCCATTCTGGTGCTCTACGCCCGGCAGACCCTGGGCCTGACCAGTCTCGGATTTGCCCTGTTGGTCGCCTCCTTCGCGATCGGAGGCGTAGCGGGGGCGCTGGCGACCCCTCGCCTGAGCGCCCGCTACGGAACCCCTAGAGTTCTGCGGCTGGCGGCTGGAGTCACGGCAGGCACCGCAGTGGCTGCCGGCGCGGCCCCCTCGGGCCTCATCGCCGGCACGTGCATCGCCGCGTACGGAGCGGCGAACCTGGCATGGAATGTGACCGCAGTGTCCCTCCGCCAGGCACTCGTCCCTGCTCACTTACTGGGGCGCGTCGGCATGGCCTACCAGATGGTCATCGGCGGCGGAATCACGCTCGGCGCTGCCCTCACGGGTCTTGAAGCCGACTCCTTCGGGCTTCGCGCCCCCTTCTACATCGGGGGCGCTCTGCTACTCGCCGCAAGCTTGATCAGCATGCGTTCCGCGAGCAACGGCACTCCAACACCATCGAGGGGATCAAGGGTTCATACAGTGCGACGACGCACTGGAGATACACAAGCGACTGAGCCGGAGCACGACCGGTGAGCCGCCTCGGGGAAAGTGTGCGCCCTTGCCGGCCGAGTGCAGCGCAACGGCCCCCCGGGCCCGGCCGGTGCTGGCTGGGGTGCGAAAAGCACTGCCCCTGACCGGGCCGGTATCCCCGCCGACAACCCCTCCCACAGCGGCACGTGACCTGCGGCCTGCGCGCCCGCGTATCCGCAGGTCACCACGACATTCTCAGCGTGGTCGGCCTCCCCCTCAGCGCACCCCAACACTCCGGTCCAGGAACAGAAAAGAAGAGAGGCGGGAAGGGGCGGGTGGGTGGGCGTGCGGCCGGGGGATCGGGGCGGCTGGAGGTGTGTTGCGCGTGCGCGGAGGTCGCGGCGAGAGCCCACGACCTCCCAGACCACGGCCGGGACGCCAGCCCGCGGGCCGTCGAAGGCATCATTGAGGAGATCCACGGTCAATCCCACCGACTCGCCGTCTGGCCCCTTCGCCGAAAGTTTGACCTCCTGAGCGGTCCACCCGCACATGGGCGGCAAGCCCCGCTCCCGCGATGGTGCCCACCGCCTGCGCGCCCACGATGACCGACCAGGCCCGCGCCCCGCCGAAGTGCTGCCCGGACGTCAGCGGCCCGAGCACTCCGACGTTGGCGTTGAGGGCCGCGACTACGACCGAGTACTGCGCTACCACGACCCACAGCCACTGCCGGGAGGCGAACTCCCGCCGCCCCTCCCGAAATCGGTCCACCCCGACGATCGGCCGCACGGACACCCGCAGCCGCGCCGTCAGCGCCACGCTGAGGACGAACGATGCCGCGTTGAGCGCGAGCGCCCAGCCGGCGCCCACCAGCGCCACCGTCACCCCGGACAGTGCCAGGCCCAGTCACCGGCGCCGGCATCCACATCCGCCCGCGTTCTCGTCCGCGTCATCGTCGGCAACTCGCGCACGTACACGGTGCGGTACCGCCCTGGCGCGGCACCGCTGTACGTCCGAGCGCACGAGCCGGCTGCGACACAAACGGGCAGCGTCACGGACGCCGGATCCGGCCGGTGCACCTCGATTACTTTGCGCTGTACCGGGAGAAGTTCCAGCGGCGCTCCGGCGAGGTTCGAGGTGTTTCAGGCTGCCGCGAAGGAAGATGCCGGGCCACTGGACGCGGCGCGCCCCAGTGATCCCGGGCCTGGACTGTATCCGAGTCCTGCGGGTCAGCGGCTGCCGCCCGCGCTCTGGCTACGAACGCCATCGTCTCAACTACCTGGCCTTCCTCGGCCTCGTCAAAGCTGTCTGCTGCTACGAACAGCTCATCCGCCTCACCGAATAGAACGTGGTCCTTGTCGGTCTCCGAACTGTCAGTGCCCCCTGCTTTGATACGGGTTGCCGTTCGCTGGAGGGGAAGCATGACCCGCACTACACCGCCACGCCCGTTTGATGTGACGTCGGCCTTTCCGGAGCTCGTGGGGATGGCCCGTACTGCTACCCGGCTGCACCCCCGAGCCGGTTCTCCCACCGTGCACGAGAGTTCGGTGGGAGGTCCGCTGCTCTGGCCGGCCGGCGAGGCGTGGGCGACGTGCTCGCAGGAGCACTACGCCCGTCGGCTCAACACGCCAGAAGAGGTGCGCACCCTGCGGCGGATACTTACGAGGGCATGGCGGCGCCAGAAGCCCGGAGATGCGCTACTTACCCAGGAGGAGAGGGCCGGCGTGGAGCGGATCCACGCCGGCCACGCCCCCCAACTGCTGCCCACCGGCCCACATCCCCTGATGCCTGTGGCGCAGCTGTACGCGCGAGATGTTCCTGATATGACATGCCCGCAAGACGCTGACCTGCTGCAGGTGCTGTGGTGTCCGTTCGACGACGCGATCGAGGGATGCTCGGAAGCTGTCCAGGTGCGGTGGCGTCGAGCCGCCGATGTGACGGACATCCTGGTTGCCGCGCCGGAGCCGGCGTACATCGGTAATGACGACCTGATCCCCACACCGTGCGTGGTGCATCCTGAACAGGTCCGCGAGTATCCCTCTGCTGACGAGCTGGAGGAGGAACTGTGGAGGCGCCTTTACCGGTGGGAGGACGAGATAGGGCTCAGCTATCGGGGTGATCTATCAGGTGCGCCTGGCTGGAAGGTCGGCGGTTGGGCCGCCCCGTTCACATTCAGGGAGCCTGACGAGGAGGATGAACGCCGGTGTCCGACTTGCCAGGCTCCGACGTCGCCGTTGCTTACCGTCCCCAGCGGCGAGTGGGACGGAGAGAGCGGCAGCTGGCGGCCTGCAGGCGACGAGCCTGAGGCCGATGCGCCCCCGTACCCGGGCAACGTCAACCCCACGCAGGTGACGGTGAGTCGGGGCTACACCCTGCAATTCTACGGATGCACCAGTGATCCCCGGCACCTTCCGGTCACCGTCATGCAGTGACTGTCGTCTGCGCAGGTCGTCCTCGCAGTGTCTGGGCCGTCAGGGTTGGTTCGTTGAACCAACGGTGTCCTGGCTGGTCGCGAACAATGCTGCTCCGCCATCCCTGACCGTGGGGAGCTGGGAGCCGCGGCGGGCCATGCCGCCCACGCAGCGGCAGTGCCGGCTGCGTCTCGGCTGCGGCAGGGTGATGCGGTCGACCCGGCCCTCGGCACGGAGTTTGGCCAGCCGCCGCCTGGTCTGCTCGATCGGCACTCCGGGGGTGGTGGTCCGATGGGCCTGCTCGGTGCTGGCCATCCGGCACTGCGCCAGTGCGGGTGGGGCCAGCCGGTCACAGACGTCGGCGTGGGTCGAGACTGTCGCCGATTGCTTGCGCGAGGAGGTCACAGGGCGGTCCACGGGCGCGGCTCGCCCCCAGTGAGCGGTACCCACACTGGCCCACTGGGACCGTGGTGCTCGAGGTCTTCCAGGACTGTGGCCCCGAGCTGTACCTCGCGGGAGAGGGCTGCGACGAGCGGGTGTTGAGCGACCATCGCCTGGAGGTCTCTGGTCCTGTCTCCCAGTCTGGCCCGGGAGGCTCCGGTGAGGATGAAGAGTACGCGGGGGAAGACCGGATACCAGCGGAGCCAGGCCGGGCCCGTGGAGGCTGGTCTGCGGCGGCCGACGGGCTGGGCTTCGTACTGGAACAGCCGGGCGTACTCGATCAGCTTCACGGCGAGGCGCTCGCTGCTCATGGTGGTGCGATCGACTTCCACGAACGCGCGCAGTTTCCGCCGGTGTTCGCCGTCGACGACGGTGTAGTGCATGACGGCGTCGGCCACGAGTCGGTCGCCCTCGCCGATGGAGTGGGATACTTCGGGGGTCCAGTCCCAGGGGCCGTGTTCGTGGCCGAGCCGGCGGGCGTCGGCGGCAAACGCCAGATGGGCACGTACGGCGGCGAGTGTGTGGTGCGTCTTCAAGGACGCCGCGGTGGCTGAGGTGATGGGGTACGGCGGCCGTCCTCGGAGAACGGGCAGATCCCGGGTGAGGCGGGAACCTTCCGAGGTGAGGTACCAGGCGCGGGTACGGTCACGGCTCGTGTTCGGCAAGGCCGTGGAGTCGACGAGGCCCGCGGCGCGCAGTTTGGCCAGCACACGGAATACCACTTGACGTGAGCTGCCCGGGCGCAGCATGAGGCGCAGCTGTTCGGTCGTGGCGATGCGATGCTGAGCGAGAGCGGCCAACGCCTGGTGCTTCAGAGGTTCGGGCGGCCCGGTGCCTGCCGAGATCCGAGCGGTCGGTGTACCGGCGGTCATTAAAGATCCTTTCGAGGCGCACCACACGGCATGGCCGCCTCTGCACGAACCTGCTCCGCGTATCTTGCTGCGCAGTCCAGGCCGACGCCGGTGGCCATGTCGTCACGGAGCGGTGCGGGCCGACCAGCGTTCGCTGGGAACGCCCTCCGTGACCTGACCCTGAGGAGCAAAGCCGCCCGGCCCGACCAAGCCTGCGACCACGAAGGCCCGACCACGGTCACGAATCCGAAACGACATCGGACTGCGCCGGCACGGCGGCCATCCGCGGACCCGACCACGGGAAGGTGCCGGTGAAAGTTGGCGATGGCCGGTCCGCAGCAGCCGTGGCTGCCGCGGGGCGAGGTGGCGAACCCCGCATGCCGGCCATCGTTGCGGCACCCGGCCCGCAAGGGACCAACGCCCGTGACCGGGAGCCGCGTTCAAGGGGCGGTGGGACAGAGCCGCACCGCCGGGGTCCTACCTTCTGCGCCTGCGCTCGTCGGCCTGCTCAAGGATCCGCCTGCGCGTCCAGCGCCGGCGCCCACGCTGCTCCGTTAGGGCGTCGGGTGTCTTCAGCAGGGGGAGATAGCCCTGGGCAAGGCTGCTGGAGAAGGAGCCGACGCTCTTGTATCCGAGCAGCGCCGCGGCCTGGGACGCCCCGAGAAGCTCGTCGGGATCACCGTCGACAGGAACGTCAGGCAGCGCCGGCGCCCCCCGGTCGGAACCGAGATGCCGGCCGCTGCCGGGCCGGCTCGCCTGCCAGTCAAGAAGAGTTTGCGCCCGCCACAGCTTCCGACGATACGGGCGCTCAGGGGTGCCCAACTCCTCGACGAGGTCCGGGTCGGGGAAGTACCCGGGATGGTCACGGAGGAAGTTGTTGACCTGGCTGACGTTCTTGTAACCCAGAAACCTCGAGGCGTCTGCGGCGTTCAGGAGGTCCTCGGGGTCCCGCGAGGGGGGCGTGTGGTCGGTGATCCTCGCCAGCGTCCGCTGGGCAAACCACTTGGTGACCTCGTCGTGGTCCCACAGGCGGGCGCGCCGGCGCATGCCGGCGATCTCCGGGAACCCGTTCTCGGAGCGCTTGTTGTAGAGGTTTGTGACCTGTGCAGAGGTCAGGTTCTGGTCGGCCGCGATCTCGGCAGCGTCAGCCAGGCGAGGCGTACGTCGCGAGGTCATGGCGGGACCGTCCGTCCAGTCGAAAAGGATGCCGGCCTGCCCGGCTCGCTACTCAGATAATGGCAGAAGATTTGGAGGCTGGTCCAGCCCGCCGTCCGGGTTTTCCTGGACAGCAGACAATGAGCGTCAGGGCTCGGGGATCAGGCGCACGCCGCGACGGGCGGCGTCCTCGGCCATCTCGGAGTAGGCCAGAGCCGCGGGAGTCATCTCCCACTCGGTGAGAGCGAGCAGTGAAACCAGCTCGGCGCGATCCTGCGACTCGTCACACGGCAGGCCGGCCGCGTGTACGGCTGTCACCAGGACCTCGGGCGACATCCCGGCGACACGCGCCGTCACGGTTCTCAGCGCATCGTGAAAACCCTGCTCTTACAATCCGCTTGCCTCGATGAGGAGCAGCAGCACAAAGTCCTCGTCGTGACTGGCTGCCGCAGCCGCGGCAAGGTCGAGCAGCCGCTGAGTGGACGTAGTCATCACGGCCAGTATGCCCTTCGAAGTTGATCGAACTGGGGCGTCAGAGGCGTTAGAAGACTCGTGTGGTGGGACCGGCACGTTGGGTCTGCGGCCCGCCCAAGGCACCTCTTTGGATGGTTCGAGCCTCATCAAATTGATGAGTGTCTGCGGCCTGGACGGCGAGACCGGGCTGGTACAACTTCGGAGGAAGGGCCTTCTAGGGTTGGGCGGCGCAGTCACCGCCCGCCCGCGTTTGCGGGCCAGGTCGGGGTCCTTGCGCCTGGAGTTCGGCGAACTCGGGTCCGGTGTCGGCACACACGACACCCGGGTCGGGCGCCCCGCAGGTCCTCGCGTGCCGGATGAGGTCGCTGATGCGCCAGTCGGCGCGGAAGCTGTCGCCTCCAACCTGCTCGACCTCGGCGTACAGGTCTGCCAGCCGCGGCCGTCGCCCGGTGGAGAGCAGAGTGTCACGGCGTGATGCGTAGACACACAGGGAGCAGGAGCAGCGGGATGCGCCTGCCCAGTCGCCGGTGCCGGGCATGGAGTCGTATGTCCAGCAGTAGGGCACGGGCGCGGTGAGGTGCCATGCCTTGACGTCGGCGGTGGACCAGTCCTTGACGGGCAGCCATTCGTCGACGAAGCGGGCACTGTTGGTCTGGACGTTGCGGAAGGCGGGCCGCTTCTTGCGCGGTCGGGTCCTTTGTCGCTGCGCAGGCCCATGACCTTCAAGATCCGCACCGGGCGGCCGAGCTCGCGTTTCAGCCGGGTGACCACCGGTGTCCAGGCGGCGGAGACGACGCTCTCTTTGGCGGCCTTGCGGCAGTAGGGGCTGCCCATGCGGGGGAAGCGGCCCTAGGCGGCTATCTCGGTGAGCAGGCTGTGTGGCATCCGCGTGCCGTCAGGGGCGGGAAGCGTGCGGGTGACCTCGACGTGTCGGTCGGCTGGGATCCCGAACGCTGCGCTCTGCAGCGCGGCGAGTTCGGACACTCCCGGGTAGCGGACGCCGTCGAAGACCACGGCCGGCCACTCCAACACTCCGAGACTTGAGTGGTAGGAGATCACCCGGTCGGCGACGTCGGCATTGCGTGCGGCTTCCATGAACACGCAGTTCATGACCGCGGAGTTCTTCCCGCCGGACAGCTGCGGGGCGAGCAGGTCGTACGAAGCCAGGTCCGGTGCGTGGGAATGGCGGTGGGCGAAGCGCGTGGGCGTGACGGCTCCAAGGCTCTGTGGTGGTGGGGGAGAGAGATGGGCGTGCGGTGTGCCAGCACGGGGAGGAGCTTCGGCACAGCGGGTTCAGGAGGGGACGGGCTCGGGGTCGGGCTGCTTGGGATGGGTCTGTTGAGCGGGCGGACCCAGGCGGTTCTCCTCGCGCTCGCGGCGGGTGCGCCCGAGCAGATGCAGCCAGCGGTGGGGGCCGCGGCTACGGACGTTGCGGGTGTCTACCGCGACCTGGGCCTCGCGCAGCCAGACAGCCGGAACGACGCCGGGCCGCGGCCGCCGAGCTCCGAGCGCGACGAGCTGCTCCTAGGCGTACCGGCAGCCCTGCTCCTGGCGCCGGATCTTCTGCGCCGTACGGGAGGAAACGCGTGGGTTCGCGGATTCCGGGAGCGGAGAGATGACGAACCCACTCGCCTGTCAGCCTTGGATGCGGTGTCGGAAGCGGGTTCGACGCGGGGCATTGAGGGTGACAGGTCGTGGTTGAGGATGATGCGGGAATGAATGATCAAGTGACCGCCGCAATTCCAGCGCTGGTCTTCGATCGGGAGCACGTACCCGTGCTCGTCGGCGGCTCGGTAGTACCCGGGCGCTTCACGGTGGGGGGTGCCAGTGTCGTCATAGGCCCGGTCGGAATGGTGATCATCGCGGAAGCGAGTGACGCACCCGCCAAAAGCGGTGTGTGGAACGCTGAGGAGGTCCGCTTGATCGGGCCCGCACCGGCGCCGGTCACAGAGCGACTCATGGGGGCGCCCTGGGGTGTGGACGAAGGCTCGTTGCCGATCCACATCGCGGTCCGCGTCGGAGGTGAAGTTTTGTACCTGGGCACCGCCCAAGTGAGCCAGGCTGGCACCTCCGATGGCGTTCTCACCGACTGCGAACTGCGCTTTGAAGCACCCTTGAGCAGAGAACTCCTCAACCGAGTGCGCCCACCACTTCCACCTGAGCACTTGCCGGGCTTGGAGTGGCTGGGGAATGTGAACGGTGACCGTGCGGCAGCTCTCGAGCAGTTCGTCACCGGCTGGTACCCCACCGCAGACGCCACCGAATCACCTACCAGCGACTCCGCGTCACGCCTTCCCGGTGGACTGAGACAGCTGTACCGGCTCGCGAAGCAGCGGCCGGGTGCCCTCGGAACCCAGAACAGGATCCTGCCCGAGCCAGACCTGCACACCGACCATCTCGGGGAGATGCTCGTCTTCGGCGTTGAGAACCAAGGAGGCTTCTTCTGGTCACTCTTGTGGACGCTTGAGGGACCTGAAGCCGATCCGACTGTCTGGTTCCGTGAATTCGATGAGGAGCCGATCGCCGAACAGGAACCGCTCAGCGGCTTCCTGATCCAGTTCTCCCTCTTCGAGGCCTCCATGGGCGCCGACTACCTCGCCCTGCCCCGCAAACTCACTGCACCACAGGTCGAGCAACTCACCGAAGCGCTGCACCTTGTGCCCCTGCGTCCCTTCTGGCCCTGGGCACCCACCCACTTCTATGTGGCCCCCGGCCTCGTCGTGCATGTCAGCAGCGAGGACGGGGAAGCATTCGATGCCTGGGCCGGCGCCACCCACCGAAGCGCCCTGGACCCGCTGGCCGACCTCCCTATCGACTGGAACCGCTTCGATGGCTGATTGTCTTACGAGACCAGTTGACGGCCCGCCGTGGTGATCACCTCAGCAGCCAGGCAGTCAACGGGGTAGTCGGGCCGTCCGCTCCGGGTACGCCGCAGCGACGTAGCGTATGGCGGTCTGAGCGGTGAGGAGGCGTTCGGTGTTGCGGGAATCGTCCAGGACCGTGATCCCGTCTGCTGCGAGGCGGCCGTTGCGCGCCAGCTGGACGAACCGCACGCCGTGCTCGCGCAGCAGCGGCAGCATGAATTCCTCGACCAAGAGACGGGTTTCGGGCCACTCACTTCCGGTGGCCATGTAGAGGACTACCGTGCGGTCCAGGTCGATTCCGTAGGCCGTGGGATCGGTGAGCATCTTGGCGAGGTAGGCGGTGGAGTCCGTGCCCAGGCCCCAGTTGATGACGGTGTCGATGTTGTCCGTGGTGGTGAGGCCGGGCAACGTCACGGCGTAAAACGGTGCGAGCGGGCAGGGCGCGCCCTTCCTTCCGGGGCCTGTGCCCGGGTCGAGGCAGGTCCGGGCACGGGTGGTCTGGGATGTCAGAGCAGTTCGAGCGCTCGCGCGGGGTCGGGGCAGGGGAGGGCGAGCTGTTCGGCGAGCAGTCGGGCGTTGCCTCCGGAGCGGACGCCGCCGTCGCCCGGGACGGCGAGCAGGGGCCGCTTCAGGGCGATCGCGGCCTCGGCGGTGCGCAGGGCCTCCGTGTGGTCCAGGGCCTCGATGAGGAGCACCGTGCGGGAGAAGGCGGCGAGCAGGGCGGCACTGGCCTTGAGACGGATGCCGCTGGCTTCGGTGCCCGGCGGGAAGAGGCTGACCACTGCACCGCCGTTCTCGCTGACGGAGTTCAGGAGCGGGGCGTGGGGGTGGGGGTAGGCACGGTCCAGGCCGCGCGGCAGGACGGCGAGCGTTGTCCCGCCTACCAGCCCGGCGGCCTGGTAGGCGGCGGTGTCGACGCCGTAGGCGAGGGTTGCGGCGACGGTGTGACCGGCTTCGGCGAAGGCCGCGGCGAATGCCTTGGCGCGGTCGGTGGCCTCCCTGCTGGCCATGCGGTTGCCGGTCACGACGACCGTGCTGGCAGTCAGCGCGGGCAGGCGGTCGTGTCCGCGGACCCACAGCCCCGGTGGGCAGTCGGGACCGAGGTCGGCCAGGGCGGCGGGCCAATGTGCGTCCGAGGGGATGACGAACCGGCACGACAGGAGGGCGCTGGAGAGTTCGCGGTCCGGCCGGTACTGGGCGAGGTGGCCGGTGTTGTCGAGGCGGATACGCTGCTGCCACACGTCGTCCGGGGAGTAACGGGCCAGGTCAGCGGCAACCTGGTCGGGGGTGAAGTGGGCGGAGAGTGCGGCGAGGGCGGCACGGTCGGACATGGCGTCCTTTCGAACACGGCGCAGCACCGGCAGGCGAGCCGGTGCTGCGCCTGGTGGGCGAGGTGAAGGGGAAGGGAGGCGCTCAGTTGCCGACGCGAAGGGGAGAAGCGTCGGCGGCAGTTGAGGAAACGGGTTCGGACCAGCCGGAGGACTGTCGTTCCTCCCACCAGCTGGGCGGGTTGCCTGGTCGGCTGGTGGCCCGTTTGGCTGCGTCCTGTTCGGTGGGAGGCCGGTTGACGGGAGCGGCGGCGGCCGGGCCGGGGAGGCCTGCTTCGGTGTAGGCGATGCGATTGCGCAGGCTGAGTCCGAGGTCGTCGATGCTGAGGCGGATCGTGTTGTCCTTGATCTCGGTGATGCGGCCATGGATGAGGACTGCTGATCCGTTGACGAGGGACTCGGTGGCGTTGCGGGCAAGGTCGTCCCAGGCGGTACATACGTAGGGGATCAGGGGGCTGGCCAGCCGCCTCTGTTGGGAAGGGTCCCACTTGCGGGGGACTTCGGTGAGGCGGAACTGGCAGACGGCGAGGCCGGACTCGGTGAAGCGGATTTCGACGTTGCTGGCGACGGTGCCGAACACGTGGGCGGTGGGCATGGACATGGAGCGCCTCCAAACGGGGTAATGGTGCATCTCCGGTGGCGTCAACCCCGTTCCTTCAGTGCATTCGGCGGACCACCCTGCGCAGCCGTCGTGACCACGCTCTCGCCGGCACCGGCTCGGCGCTAGTGCTGAACACCGTGGCGTCCCCGACCTCGACGCGCAGCGAGACCGTCGAGTCGCTGCGCAGGAGCTGCGTGGCGGTGGTGTCGAGATCCACCGTCACCCGCACGGCCTGTACGTCGGCGTCCAGGTAGGCGAAGACCATCACGCCGCCGACCTCGATGCAGGGCAGGCCGTCGTCGTCAGGGCTGGTCATCGGGTGGAAGACGGCCGTGCTGTTGGCTTCGGCGCAGAACTCCTTGTCAGGGAAGCAGAAGCCGTACGGTGTCGCCATCGTGGGGGAGGACGTGCCGATCTCCGCAGGCCGTCTGGGCGTGACGACAGGTCGCCTTGCCGCATCCAGCTCGAGCAGCCGTGTGGTGGCTGCCTCCTGTACGGCGACCAGGGACTTGACGTCCGTCAGGTCGCGGATGTGATCGCGGATCTCGGTCGTGGTGAGCATGCGTTGTATTCCTCTCGTGTTGCGGAGGTGACCGGGCGCTGAGCCGCCCGGGGCCTCGGCGCCGGGCGTCGGGGCCGGGGACCCGGCAGGCGAGCGGCACCCGCCGGGCGGTGCGGGTGGTCAGCCGAGCGGGTAGAGGACGAGCGCGGCGACGGTGTTGTCGGGGATCTCGGGGAACAGCTCACGCAGTTCCGCGTCTTTGGCCAGCTCGCTTTCCAGCGGGTACACGTCGCCGGTCAGGTCGTGGATCGGGGCGTACCGGCCACGGCTGTAGGTGCTGAAGGGTGAGTAGCGGTTGCCCTCGGTGTCGCTGGAAAGGACGACCAGCGTGTTGCCGGGGAGGCTGGCCCAGTCCGTGCGGACGAGCTGGCGCAGCAGGTCGAGGGTGAGTGATTGGTATCGCTGGTTCGTGGTCGGCTCGGGTTCGGTGGGGTGGGATGAGGACATGACGAACTCCCGGTGGCGTCGGTCTCGTTCGGGTGGGGGAGGAGCCCGGGCATGGCAGCCCCGGCCGGGGCGCGTGAGGGGTTATGCGGCGTCCGGCGTCTGGGGCCGGTGCTGGGTGACGGCCTGGTTCTCGACCTCGGAGAGGGCGTAGCTGCCGTTGTCGGCCTGTCCGAGCGCTTCCAGGAGCAGCAGGTAGGCGGTCTGGCGCGGGCTGGGAGCTTCCCAGAGGTAGGCGGGGCGGTACCGCGCCATGTCGTAGGTCTTCGGGTCGCGGATGTCGGCCTCGTAAGCAGCGGCGACTTGGGCGAACAGGATGTTCGCGAGCCGGGCCTTCGGCAGGGCGGCGGCCAGTTCCGACGCCTTGGTGTCCGCGCCCTCCTTGGCCCCCAGGTACCGCGCCACGTCGGTGGTGTCCCGCTTGCTCGCCCACTTGCCGTAGAACTCAGGCAGCTCCATCAGCACCCGCTGGGCGAAGAGCCGGGCGTCCTCGGGCAGGCTCTTGCTGCGCACCAGACGCTCCACGAACTGCTGACGGGGCCCGGCCGCCGCCTTCCACGCCCGGTTGCAGGCCGCCACCCGCGCCCGCTCGGCCGCCTTCTCCGCCGCTTGCTCCTCGTCCTGCGCTGTGCGCGCCTTCTTGGGCTGCTTGCGGACCTTGTGGCCGTTCTCGGCCGGGTCGGAGCAGTACCAGACGGGCTGGTTCTCCTCGTCCAGCTTTGCGCAGTGGCCCCTGCTGTCCACCCTCCCCTACAGCACCCGGGAGTCCGCCCGGCCGCTGACGGACCTACGACAACCGCAGCCTGCCGCTGACATCGGTCAGCCCGCGCGGGTCCAGAGGCTGACCTCGGCGTCCGTGGCCTCGACGGTGGTGTCCGGGCGCCGGCGGTGCCCGACCGTGATGCCGGGGGGCGAGGAGGTCCAGCCCGTCAGGGACATGCGGTTGCAGCTTGAACTTCGTTGCGAGCATAGTTACTTGTGTGAAGCGTGCTGCCGAACCCGAGCGTTCCCCAGCCAACCCCTGCCACCCCCAGAGGAGTTGGTTCGCTCGGACGGTCGCGGTATCGGGCCCGTGCGGAACACCCCTTCCTCTTGAGCCCGTTGCTCACCATTCCCCGCTCTGGCTGCTGCCGCCCCCACGGAAGGCGACCACCGTGTCCCCCCACACGACGTCCTCACCCCGGTCCTTGGACACCTGGAGCCCCGACCGGACCCACTGGATCGAACTCCCGGCACACCGCTCCAGCGTCTCGGTGGCCCGCCGTGCCATGAGCGCGCGGCTGACCGCCTGGCGGCTGCCGGGCGAGCTGTGCGCGGACACCGTCCTGCTCGTGTCCGAGCTGGCCACCAATGCCGTTCGGCACACGCTCGGCACCCGGTTCCTGTGCGGTGTAGGCCTCGTCACGCACGGGCGGCTGCGCCTGGAGGTGCACGATCACGACCGCACGGGACGGGGTCTGCCCCGCTGTGAGCCCGGACCGGACGACGAGGGCGGCCGCGGCCTCTTCCTCGTGGAGCAGCTCGCCGAGACCTGGGGAGTCGACCGGTCGAGGCTCACCGGCGGCAACGCGGTCTGGGCGACCATGACGGCCTGAGCGGCCCCGGGAACCCGGCACGCGCCGGCCGAGCTCGGCGGCTCAGCACCCGGCCGGGGTCAGTTCGGCCAGCAGCAGGGTGCGGTCGTCGGCTCCGGCCGTGCCGACAGGGGCGTGCAGGAGCCGACGGCACAGGGACGGCAGCGCGTCCTGCCCGTCGCCGTCCACGGGCTCGACGGCGGCCGCCGCGTCCACGGTGCGCGCGAGGCGGGTGATCTCCTGGTCGATGTCGGCGTCGCGGGACTCGACCAGACCGTCGCTGTAGAGCACCAGCAGGGCCGGATCCGGCACGCTCAGCACGGTCTCCTCGTAGCTGCCCGCCCCGAGCCCGAGGGGCAGACCCGCCCCGGTCAGCGTGACCGGCGCCGTGCGGCCGTCCGGGCCGCGCAGCAACGGGGGAGGGTGGCCCGCCCCGACCAGGGTGCAGGTGCCCCGCCGGGCATCCCACTCGGCGTATATGCAGGTCGCGAAGGACACGCCGGGGGAGTCGCCGGCGAGGGTGTCGAGCCGTCCTATGAGGTCGGCCGCGGGGATGTCGAGCGACGCCAGGGTACGGACGGCGGTGCGCAGCTGGATCATCGCGACGGCGGACTCGGGACCGTGTCCCATGGCATCCCCGACGATCAGACTGACCCGGTCACCCGGCCGCTTCAGCACGTCGGACCAGTCACCGCCGACGAGGTTGCCCTGCCCGGCGGGCAGACAGGCGTGCGCGGTGCGGCAGCCGCCGAACTCCTGCGCCGTGCCGGGCGGCAGGCTGTTGCGGATCGCCAGGGAGGTCCGGCGCTCGCGCTCGTAGCGGCGCGCGTTGTCGAGGGCCACGGCGGCCCGCGCGGCCAGTGCCTCCACGGCGGCCACGTCCGCCGGGCCGAACGGCGCACGGCCCGGTCCCCTGGTGCAGGTGACGAAGCCGATCGCCCGGTCCCGAAGGCGCAGCGGCACCACGAGGAAGGCCGCCACCCTCAGGAGGTCGCGGACGCGGGCCTCGCCGTCCCCGGCGGCGATGAGCCGCTCGGACGTGTGCGGGTCCACCGCGTCGAGCACCTGCGCGTGCCCGGCGGCGAGCGCGCGGGCGTACGGCGTGTCCCGGGGGAAGGCGACCACCTCGCCGACCGGCAGCATGCCCTCCCAGTCCTCGCGCGCGCCCGGCCCGACCCGCAGTGCCATCCGGCGTGCCTCGATCGTGGGCGCGTCCACGCCGACGTGCGCGTTCTCCTCGACGCGCCACCGCTCCAGCAGGTAGACGGAGGCCGCGTCGCAGAATTCGGGGGTCAGCGCGTGCACGACATGGCTGCCGGTCATCAGAAGATCGAGTTCCGAGCCGATGACGTCGGCGGCGGGGGAGAACACCGACCGACGGGGCGAGGGCAGGACGGCAACGACGTCGTCGGTGCCGCTGCGCGGTTGGTTCCGCAGGGTCGTGCCTTTCGGTGGGGGCCGGCCGCGCGGCGGGAGACAGGGGGAGCACCGCGTGCCGTCGCAACTATATGATGGCGCGTCAAATCGCGAGGCTCGAAGCCCAGTTGCCGCACCGGTTGCCAGGCCATGGCGGCGGTCCGACCGTTCGGGGCCGACCAGGCGACTTCGCGCGGGTGAGAGGGTGTCACCGCAGGCCCACCGAGCCACGGGAAGCGGGCGCCGGGCGGCCCGGTCGGAACCGCCGAAAGCGGTTCAGCCCTCCGAAGCCCGGCAACCCGACGAGATCGGGCGTCGGGGAAGCCGCGGACGTGCTCGCGCTGCCGTGGCCGCAGGCTCCGGCCGGCCTCCGGCCGACGGGCACACAACGCGTGGTACTCGCTGATTCTTCCTGTCCGCCGGTCCGGCTCACAGGGTCTCGGTGTCCCGCACGTCGATCTCGCACTCCACGTCGGGGATCACGTCGAGGTGGTTCTTCACCGCCTCACGGACATCGCCGGCCAGTGACACCGAGACCTCGGCGGGGACGTCGGGGGCATCCGGGCGGTTGACGGACGACACGATCGCGTCGGGATCCATTTCCTCCAGCGCGTGGAGAACCTCGTCGACCCGGTCGTTTCGCACGGTGGTCGATACGTAGGTACGGACAGTCATGATCGTCTCCCTTACCGTAACCGGACTCGTCGAGCCGCCGTCCGCCGTCCTCGTGGGGCGGATACGAGTCCACGGGCATCACGGAGCCCATGCCGCCAGCCTCGCCCGTCCGGAGCCCGTCCGCATTCGCACGCCTCCACGCGGGCGTCAGATGCTGGTCGAACCCCGCGCTTTCGGGCGGAGCGGCACGTCACTCGGGCGGATCGACGAGTCGTTCGCGGACGTGTTCGACACGGACGACTTCTCCTGCACAGACAATGAGAGGTATGGAGTTCTTCTGCTACCACCGTGACCGGCCCGCCTCCGCCGCCCTGCGCGACGAGCTGCTCGAGAAGCACTGGTCCTACATGGACGGGTACGCGGCGCAGATGATCGCCCGGGGTCCGACCTTCGACGGCGACACACCCACCGGCAGCGTGCACATCGTCGATCTCCCGGATGCCGCCGCCGCCCGGGCGTTCGCCTTCGACGAGCCCAACTACCAGGCCGGTGCCTACCGGGACGTGCTGCTGCGCCGGTGGCGCAACACGCTGGGGCGCACCATGTGGGACTTTCCCGGTGGGCGCAGCGGTGGCAGCCGGTACCTGGTGCTCGGCCTCGGCCCGGGCACGGACGACGGCCTCGTCGCGCCGCCCGACCGCGACGAGCTGATCGCGTACGGGCCGCTGCTGTCCGACGACGGGGCCACCCGGGTGGGTACCGCGGTGCTGCTCAGGGCCCCGGATGCGGACTCGGCGCGCGCCGTCCTGGCCCCGGACCGGTATGCGGACGTCGAAGTCCACGACTGGCAGTTCGGCGGACGGCCGTCATGAGGCCGGGGCCGCCCTCCGTTCGGCGCGGGTTTGCGTGACAGTGGAGGCATGAACGCGGACGACAGGAACATTCTGGCCCGGGGACGTGTGGCGACCAGGCTTCCCACCCAGGACCTGGACCGGGCGCGGCGTTTCTACGCCGAGCGGCTCGGGCTGGAACCCGTCGACGAACGGCCCGGCGGGCTCCTGTACCGATGCGGAGGGACGGAGTTCGCCCTGTTCGCGTCGACGGGAGCCGCGCCCGGCACCTTCACCCAGATGGGGTGGGAGGTCGACGACCTCGACGCGGTCGTGGCGGAGCTCAAGCGGCGGGGCGTGGTGTTCGAAGAGGTCGACGTACCCGGGTTCGGCATGAAGGACGGCATCGCCGAGATCGACGGGAACTATCCGAGCAAGGGCGCACGGGGAGAGCGCGCGGCCTGGTTCCGAGACAGCGAGGGAAACCTCCTGGGCATCGCCGAGCCGGTCGTCTGAGCGCCCTCACGGCCGACGGCCCGCCGTCCCCGCCCTACTCCGGCTCGCACCCGCGCAGGGCGGACGCGATCACGTCGTCCAGGCCCGGCTCGGTGACCTCCGGTGGCAGCAGCCCGCTCACCCTGAGCCCGGCATAGCCGTGCAGCGCCGCGAAGATCGGCAGAGCGACGCGCTCCAGCTCGCCCTGCCGCACCTCGCCCCGGCGCTGCCCGTCGCGGATCAGTTCGAGCAGCTGCTCGGACCACAGATGGGCCGTCGCGCCCAGTGCCTCCGACGCCTGCGGGCTGTGCTTGGCCGAGAACATCAGGTCGAGCAGCGCGGAGTTGGTCACGGCGAAACCGACATAGGCGCGCGCCGCGGCATCCAGCCGTTCCGCGAACGACTCGCCCACGCCTTCCTGGGCGGCCGAGATGACGGCGGCCAGCCGCTCGAAGCCGGTCAGCGCCAAGGCGTCCAGCAATGCCTGCTTGGTCCTGAAGTGGCGGCTGGGCGCGGCGGGGCTCACCCCGATGTCCCGGGCCAGTTCCCGCAGTGACAGTGCTCCCGATCCCCTCTCGCGCAAGGTCTGCTCGGCGCGTGCGAGCAGCTCCGCGGGGAGGTCTCCGTGGTGGTAGGGGCGGCTTTTCATGCCCTCAGCCTAGCCGGGCGTGAGCAGCGCCCACATTGTTATCGTTGCCAACATTGTGATCGCCGCATACATTGGGCTCATGGCAAAGGACATGAAGACCACCCAGCCCTGGAACACCACCGACATCCCCGACCAGACCGGCCGCACCGCCGTGGTGACCGGCGCCAACAGCGGGCTCGGCCTCGCCACCGCCGAGGCACTGGCCCGTGCGGGCGCCCACGTGGTCCTGGCGGTGCGGGACCCTCGGCGCGGCGAGGCGGCGGCCGCGGCCGTGCCGGGCAGCGTGGAGGTGCGCCGGCTGGACCTGGCCGACCTCTCCTCCGTACGCGAGTTCGCCGCCGGCTGGCGCGGCGACCTGGACCTGCTCATCAACAACGCCGGCGTCATGAACGTCGCCGAGGGCCGCACCAGGGACGGCTTCGAGACGCAGTTCGGCACCAACCACCTGGGCCACTTCGCCCTGACCAACCTGCTGCTGCCGCACATCACCGACCGCGTGGTCGTCCTGTCGTCCGGCGCGCACAGGATGCCGGGCAGCCCCCGCATCCGCTTCGACAACCTCGACCTGACCGGCGAGTACGCCCCGATGGCGGCCTACAGCCAGTCCAAGCTCGCCAATCTGCTCTTCACCCTGGAGCTCCAGCGACGGCTCGGCGAGGCGGGGTCGCCCGTACGCGCGCTGGCCGCACACCCCGGCTGGGCCGCCACCAACCTGCAGGGGCACGACGCGAGCTTGCCGCGGCGCCTCTTCATGCGGCTGGGCAACCGGCTGGTCGCCCAGGACGGCCGGGCCGGCGCGCTGCCCACCCTGTACGCCGCCGTCCGGGACCTGCCCGGCGCGAGCTACGTAGGCCCCGACGGCCTCTTCGAGATGCGCGGCGCCCCGACCCTGGTCGGCCGCTCCCCGGCGGCCAGTGACCCGGCCGCCGCCCTGCGGCTGTGGACCGTGTCCGAGGAGCTGACCGGCGTCACCTTCCCCGAGCCCGCTCTGACGCCGAGCGGCCTGACGTCCTGAGGAGCCCGGAAGGTCGCGACGGAGCGGTGCGCCCCGACGCCGACCGGCATGGCCGTCCGTCGCCGGTGAAGGGCGGCGGTGGCCGGCGGCGGGTGGACGCCGCGGCCATCCGCCATGGGAGTGGCTACTCGCCCTTGGGTGCCGCCTGTTGCGCCACCTCGAAGGACCAGAGGGTGGAGCCCGATGCCGCGGGCTTGGGCCGTTCCCCCTCCGTGTCGCCCCGGTGTGCGGCCTTCATCGGCCCCTCGAGCCAGGCCTGGAACGACGCCTCGTCACGCCAGCGCGTGTAGACGAGGTAGGTGTCGGTGCCCTCGACCGGGCGGAGCAGTTCGAACCACTCGAAGCCGTCCGAGTTCTCGACGGCGTGGGCTCGCGCGGCGAACCGCTTCTCGAGGGTCTCCCGCTGTTCCGCCGGGACGGTCAGTACGTTGATCTTGACTACGCTCATGGTCCCCATCCTGCCCTCCCGTGACCGCCGGGCGGCGGACCGCCCCCTCCGTGACATCCGGCTCCGGAGACCCCTCTCCCGAATCCGGGCCTCCGGAGCCGGGCCCCCGCGAATCCGGGCCCCGCGAATCTGGTCCAGACCAAACTCTTGACAGGGTTATTGCTCACTTCTTAAATCACGTAGTGAACTAAGCCCCTGTCGGGGCCGGTTCGTATCCCCCCACCCATTCGGCGCGGTCAGCGGTGAGCCGTCCGGCCGCGCCCGCGGATGTCATGACCATGTCGTGACGGTCCGTCATGTGCCAGGAAGGGAGAGCCATGACCTCTCCGCGCCTGCCCCGGCGCCTGCTGTTGTCGCTGGCCTCGCTCCTCGCCTTCGCGTCGCTGTCCACCGGACCGGCGCTGGGCGTGTCTCCATCCGCGGAGGACTCTTCCGCACGCGCTGTCGCGGCACCCCGGGCGGCCGCCGTCACGTTCTCCGAGGAGTTCGACGGGCCCGCCGGTTCTGCCGTGGACGGCTCCCGATGGCAGATCGAGACCGGTGACAACGTCAACAACCACGAGCGGCAGTACTACACCGCGGGCAACCGCAACGCCGCTCTGGACGGCCAGGGCCATCTGGTGATCACCGCACGCCGGGAGAACCCGGGCAACTACCCGTGCTGGTACGGCCGGTGTGAGTACACCTCCGCCCGGCTGAACACGGCCGGCCGGTTCACCACGACGTACGGCCGGGTCGAGGCCCGGATGAAGGTCCCGCGCGGGCAGGGCATGTGGCC
This sequence comes from Streptomyces sp. NBC_00080, assembly GCF_045041255.1. NCBI lineage: Bacteria > Bacillati > Actinomycetota > Actinomycetes > Kitasatosporales > Streptomycetaceae > Streptomyces > Streptomyces sp. NBC_00080. The sequence goes on along the minus strand of NZ_CP108235.1, from coordinate 735,887 downwards.
CGCGTTCTGGATGCTCGGCAACGACATCGGCCAGGTCGGCTGGCCCGCCTCGGGCGAGATCGACGTCATGGAGAACGTGGGCTTCGAGCCGGCCACCGTCCACGGCACCCTGCACGGCCCGGGATACTCCGGCTCCGGTGGCATCGGCGCCGGGTACACCCTGCCCGGCGGACAGGCCTTCGCCGACGCCTATCACACCTTCGCCGTCGACTGGAGCCCGAACGCGATCACCTGGTCCGTCGACGGCACCGTCTACCAGCGGCGCACCCCGGCCGACCTCGGCGGACGGCAGTGGGTCTTCGACAAGCCCTTCTTCCTGATCCTCAATCTCGCGGTCGGCGGCTACTGGCCCGGAGACCCCGACGGCAGCACGGTCTTCCCCCAGCAACTCCTGGTCGACTACGTCCGGGTGAGCACCGACACCGCCCAGCCGGGCGGCAGCGGCCCCATCACGGGCCTCGCCGGCAAGTGCGTGGACGTGGCCGGGGCCAACAGCGCCAACGGCACGGCCGTGCAGCTGTACGACTGCAACGGCACCGCCGCCCAGCAGTGGTCCGTGGGCGCCGACGGCACGATCCGTGCGCTCGGCAAGTGCCTGGACGTCGCCTCCGGCGGCACCGCGGACGGCACGCCCGTCCAGCTCTGGGACTGCAACGGCTCCGCGGCCCAGCAATGGGCCGTCCCCGCCGCCCGCGACATCGTCAACCCGCAGGCGAACAAGTGCCTGGACGCCGCGGGCGGCAGCTCCGCCAACGGCACCCGGCTCCAGATCTGGACCTGTACCGGTGCCTCTCAGCAGAAGTGGACGGTGACCCGATGACCCGGAGGTTCCCGCACCGGCGAGCGGTACGCGGCGCGCTGGGCGCGGCGGCCGTGGCCGCCCTGCTCACCGGCCTGAACGGCACACCGGCGAGCGGTGCCGCGGCGGCCGCCGGGCAGATCACCGGGATCGGCGGCAAGTGCGTCGACATCGCGGGTGCCGCCACGGCCAACGGCACGGCCGTGCAGCTGTACGACTGCAACGGCAGCGCGGCCCAGCAGTGGACGGTGAGCGAAGACGGCACGATCCGTGCGCTCGGCAAGTGCCTGGACGTGACCTCGGGCGGTACCGCCGACGGGACCCGGACCCAGCTGTGGGACTGCAACGGCAGCGCGGCCCAGCGGTGGACCGTCACCGCCGCCCGCGACATCGTCAACCCGCAGGCGAACAAGTGCCTGGACGCGACCGGCAACAGCTCCGCCAACGGCACCCGGCTCCAGATCTGGTCCTGCACCGGATCGGCCAACCAGAAGTGGACGGCGCCCGGCGGCGGAGAGCCGGCGCCCGGCCCGGGAGCCATGGCCGTCGCGCCGTACCTCTACAACGGGTGGGGCAGCCCGCCCAGTCCCACCACCGTGATGAGCGCGACCGGCGTCAAGTGGTTCACGCTCGCCTTCGTCCTCAGCAACGGCTACTGCAACCCGCAGTGGGACGGCAGCCGCCCGCTGACCGGCGGAGTCGACCAGCAGACCGTCACCACCGTCCGGGGGGCCGGCGGTGACGTGATCCCGTCCTTCGGCGGCTGGAGCGGCAACAAGCTGGAGAGCTCCTGCGGCAGCGCGGGCGAACTGGCCGCCGCGTACCAGAAGGTCATCAACGCCTACGGGCTCAAGGCGATCGACATCGACATCGAGGCGGCGGCCTACGACAGCCCGACCGTGCAGCAGCGCACCGTCGACGCGCTGAAGACCATCAAGGCCAACAACCCCGGCATCAAGGTGTACATCACCTTCGGCACCGGACAGAACGGCCCCGACAGCAGCCTGATCGGCAGGGCCGCCGCCTCCGGACTCACCGTCGACAGCTGGACGATCATGCCGTTCAACTTCGGCGGCGCGGGCCAGAACATGGGCCAGCTCACCGTCCGGGCCGCCGAGGGACTCAAGACCGCGGTGAAGAACGCCTACGGCTACTCGGACGACCAGGCCTACCGGCGCACCGGCATCTCCTCGATGAACGGCGTCACCGACAACGGCGAGACGGTGACCGTCGCCGACTTCCGCACCATCCTGGCGTACGCCCAGCAGCGCCACCTGGCCCGGCTGACCTTCTGGTCGGTCAACCGCGACCGGCCCTGCACCGGCGGCGGCGCCGACACCTGCTCGGGCATCGCCCAGCAGCCCTGGGACTTCACCCGGGTCTTCGCGCAGTACGCCGGCTGACCCGCCCGCGCCCCGCCGTCCCGTCCCTGCCTTTCCCCGATCCCCACTCACGCCGTCCCGGCGGCACAGGAGAAGACGTGCTCCGCATCCCCCGACCATCCCTCGCCGGCCCCTGGGTCGCGGCTTCCGTGGCCGCGGCCACGGCGGTCTCGCTCTTCACCGGCGTCCAGCCCGCCCGGGCCGCGGCCGACGCGGCCGCCGCTCTGCCCACCGGCTGGTCCACCGTGGTGAACTCCGGCAGCGGCAAATGCCTGGACGCCCGGGCGGCCGCATCCGTGAACGGCACCGCCGTGCAGCAGTACGCGTGCAACAACAGCACCGCCCAGCAGTGGAGTTTCACCGCGACCACCGACGGCTTCGTGCGGATCGGCAACCGCGACGACGCCCAGCAGGTCGTGGACGTGAGCGACGTGTCCACCGCCGACAACGCGGCCGTGCACCTGTGGACGTACGGCGGCGGCGCCAACCAGCAGTGGCAGGCCGTCGACGAGGGCGGCGGCGCCTACCACTTCGTCAACCGCAACAGCGGCAAGTGCCTCGACGTCCCGTCCGCCTCGACGGCCGACAGCGTCCAACTGGTGCAGTACACCTGCAACGGCACGGCCGCCCAGCGCTTCCAGGTCGCGCCGGTGAGCACCGCCCCGGGTGACGTCGACCTCGGCCCCAACGTCGTCCTCTTCGACCCGTCGATGCCGTCGTCCACGATCCAGAGCCGGCTGAACTCGATCTTCCGGCAGCAGGAGACGAACCAGTTCGGCTCCCAGCGCTACGCGGTCATGTTCAAGCCCGGCACGTACAGCAACGACGTCAACGTCGGCTTCTACACCCAGGTACTGGGGCTCGGTCAGTCGCCCGACTCGGTCACGATCAACGGCGCCGTGCATGTGGAGGCCGACTGGTTCCCGCCGCAGAACGCCACCCAGAATTTCTGGCGCGGCGCGGAGAACCTGTCGGTCAACCCGACCGGCGGTACCGACCGGTGGGCGGTCTCCCAGGCGTCCGGCTACCGCCGTATGCACGTCCGCGGCAACCTGGAGCTGAGCGACGGCGGTTGGTCCAGCGGCGGTTTCATGGCCGACAGCAAGATCGACGGCCAGGTGCGGTCCGGCACCCAGCAGCAGTGGCTGACCCGTAACTCCCAACTCGGCAGCTGGACCGGCTCCAACTGGAACATGGTCTTCGTCGGCAGCCAGGGCGTGCCCGGCAACAGCTTCCCCAACCCGCCCTACACCACGGTCAATCAGACTCCCACCGTGCGCGAGAAGCCCTTCCTGTACGTGGACGCGGCCGGCGCCTACCAGGTGTTCGTCCCGTCCCTGCGGGCCAACTCCTCGGCCACCACCTGGGCGAGCGGGACCGCCGCCGGCAGCTCGCTCGGCATCGACCAGTTCTTCGTCGTCAAGCCGGGCGCGACCGCCGCACAGATCAACACCGCCCTCGCCGAGGGCAAGAACCTGCTGGTCACCCCCGGTGTCTACCACCTGAACGAGACCCTGCGGGTGACCCGCCCCAACACCGTCGTGCTCGGTCTCGGCCTCGCCACCTTCGTCCCGGACAACGGCGTCACCGCCATGACCGTCGCCGACGTCGACGGGGTGAAGGTCGCAGGCGTCCTCTTCGACGCCGGCACCACCAACTCGCAGACCCTCATGGAGATCGGCCCGGCCGGCGCCGCCGCCGACCACACCGCGAACCCCACCTCCCTGCACGACGTCTACTTCCGGGTCGGCGGGGCCGCCGTGGGCAAGGCGACCACCAGCCTCGTCGTCAACAGCGACGACGTCATCGGCGACCACATGTGGATCTGGCGCGGTGACCACGGCACCGGCATCGGCTGGAACACCAACACGGCGGACACCGGACTCGTCGTCAACGGCGACGACGTCACCATGTACGGCCTGTTCGTCGAGCACTACCAGAAGCACCAGACCCTCTGGAACGGCAACGGCGGCCGGACGTACTTCTACCAGAACGAGATGCCCTACGACCCGCCCAACCAGGCCGCCTGGATGAACGGCACCACCCAGGGCTACGCCGCCTACAAGGTCGCGAACTCCGTCACCAGCCATCAGGCCTACGGGCTCGGCAGCTACTGCTACTTCAATGTGAACCCGGGCGTCACCGCCGAGCACGCCTTCGAGGTGCCGGCCGATCCGAACGTGCGCTTCCAGAACATGGTGACGGTCTCGCTCGGCGGCACCGGAACCATCCGGCACGTCATCAACGACCGGGGCGGACCGTCCAACTCCACCACCAATGTGGCCAACCTGGTGAACTACCCGTGAGGTGACCTGCCCACGGGCCGTCAGGTGCGGCGTGCGGCCCACACCGTTCGTTCGGTGCGCACGCCGAGGTCGGGGTGGTGCACGATGCCGTGCGGGCCGTCGGTGTCGAGCAGCCGGTCGAAAGCCGTCAGGTCCTCGGCCGTCAGGACGGAGGCGACGCCGGCCCGCATGCGGCGCAGACTGCTGAGGGCATAGCGGCCGACCGCGTCGGTGTGCGTCGGGCCGATGTCGACGGTGACGGTGCGTTCGCCCTCGACGGTGAAGCCGGCCTTCGCCAGCCCGGTTCCCCAGTCGGCGCCGCGGTGGGAGAGGTGCTCGGCGTGCCGGCGGTCGAGTGCGGCATGACAGCGCTCCTCGAGACCGGGAGCGTCCTGCGGGGCGCTCTCGGGCAGGAACCGGGGGAAGCCGGCCAGCTCGACGACGGCGAACAGTCCGCCCGGTGCCAGCAGGTCGTGGACCTGGCGCAGGGCGCGGTCGGGGTCGGCCATGTGGTGCAGGGAGGCCGATGCCCAGACCAGTTCCGGCGCGCCGAGTTCGGGCCATGCCGTCGCGTCGAGGTCGGCCCGCACGAGGCGCACGCGGTCGGCCGCCCCGGCCGCGACGGCCTTCTCCCGCAGGCGGTCCAGGTGGGCGTCCGAGACGTCGACGGCCGTCACCTCGGCCTCGGGAAAGCGTTCGAGCAGAGCGAGGGTGCCGGCTCCGGTCCCGCAGCCCAGGTCCACGATGCGGGAGGGGCCGCTCCCGACGGGCAGCCAGGCGGTGATGGACGCGATGTGTTCGGCGAGCACTTCCGCGTCCAGGTCGAGGATCTCCGACTGGTCGCCTGCCTCATGGTCGTGTTCGTTCACACGCTCCTGCTCGTGAGGACGGTGTGCGGCGGGGTGCGTCGTGTGCGGGGAGGGGTGGTTCATGCGCTCACGCTAAGCGGGCCGACGGCGGGATGCGGCGCCCGTTGCGGAATGCGCAAGGCGATGGCCCGCTGGATTGCGTGACACGCAAAAGGCCGGTCACGGTGACGGGCGTTTCGCCTTTCCGGCGTCCTCGCCGCGCTGGTGGCCGCGGCGGGCGTCGCGGTCGAAGATGCCCAGGAGCTCGCACGGCCCGCCCTCGGCGCCGATGGCGTGCGGGAGCATCGTGGGGAACTCCGCCGCCTGGTTGGTCTCGATCCGGAAGCGCCGGTTGCCCAGCAGCAGGATCGCGGTGCCGGAGAGGACGACGAGCCATTCGCGGCCCGGGTGGGCGCGCATGCGCGAGGGGTTGTCGGGCGGCGGGTCCGTCATGCGCTGACGCACGACGGTCACGCCGGGTTCCGCCTTGACGAGCCAGCGCATCCCGTGGGCCGCGTCGACGATCGGGTTGGAGACGACGTCGTCCGCGGCGGTCTCGACCAGTTGGTCGAGGGAGGTCTCCAGGGCGCGGGCGAGGGTCACGAGCTGGTCCAGGGCCAGGCGGCGCCTGCCGTTCTCGATGCGGCTGAGCGTGGACTGGCTGACCTGGGCGCGGGCCGCCAGCTCTTCCAGGGACCAGCCCTGCGCCAAACGCAGCGCGCGGATGCGTTTGCGTACCAGGCTCTCCAGCTCACCGGATTCTTGCGTCATGAGCAACAGCGTATGCCCCCACGGCAAGAAGATCCGGTCCGCACGGCGTGCCGCCGGGCCCGCCGGTCGCGCCTTCACTCCGTGTCGAAGTCCGTGCCCCGGGAGACCTTCTCCCACTCGGTGAGCTCGGCCCGTACGGAGTCCAGGTGCCCGATCAGGAAGTCGACCGCGTCACCGCCGAGGGCGAGGCGCAGGGGGGTGTTCTCGGCGTCCAGAGCCAGCAGGATCGCCGCCGCGGCCTTCGCCGGGTCGCCGGGCTGATCGCCGTTGCCGCCCTCCACCAACTGCCGGGTCGCGCCGACCTTCTCCGCGTACGCCGGGTTCTCCTCGGAGAAGTACGCCGCACCCTTGCCGAACAGGTTGGTACGGAACGCGCCGGGCTCCACGATCAGCACCTTGATGCCGAACGGCGCCACCTCGTCGGCCAGGCCCTCCGACAGCTGCTCCAGCGCCGCCTTGGTCGCGCTGTACGCGGAGAACCCGGCGAAGGACAGCTGACCGCCGAAGCTGCTGATGTTCACGACCGATCCACTGCCCCGCTCCCTCATCTGCGGCAGCAGTGCCCGGGTCAGCCGCGCCGGGCCGAACACGTGCAGCTCGAACAGGTCGCGCAGCTCCCGGTCGGTGGTCTCCTCGAACGCCCCGACCTGGGTGCGGCCGGCGCTGTTCACCACCACGTCCACCCTGCCGTAACGGGCCAGGACGTCGGCGGCCACCGCGTCGACGCGCTCGCCGTCGGTGACGTCCATGCTGATCGCCTCCGCGCGGTCCGGGTGCGCAGCGACCAGGTCGTCCAGCGCCTCGATCCGGCGGGCCGTGCCGATCACCGTGTCACCCGCGGCGACCGCGGCCTGCGCGATGGCCCGCCCGAAACCGCTGCTCGCGCCGGTGACCAGCCAGACCTTGGCCTTCTCGCTCATCTTCGTCTCCCTCGTCGGCTGCCGTTCGGGGCTCCCCGTCCGACGCCTCCCATCCTTCGCCGGACACCGGGGCGGCGTCCAAGACCCCTTGTGATAGCCATGGGTTATGGACATCCACGGACGCGATCTGCGCTACTTCACCGCGGTGGCCGAGGAGTTGAGCTTCACCCGCGCCGCCGAGCGGCTGTTCGTCTCCCAGCCCGCGCTGAGCAAACAGATACGGATGCTGGAGAAGCAGCTGGGCGTGGTCCTGTTCGAACGGGACCGGCGGACGGTGCGGTTGACCGCGGTGGGGGAGGCCCTGCTGCCGCACGCCCACGAGGTGCTGGCCGCCTGGCATGCCGCGGAGGCGGCTGTGCGGGAGGCGGAGACCGCCGAGCGGAGCACTCTGGTGATCGGCATGTCCACCAGCCCGGGCCGTGGCCTGCTGCCCGCCCTGCGGACCCGCCTCGTCTCCCGCTGTCCGCAGGCGCGGCCGGTCCTGCGTCAGGTCAACTGGGCCGATCCCAGTGCCGGGTTGGCGGACGGATCCAGCGACGTCGCCTTCGTCTGGCTGCCGCTGCCGGACGAGGACCGTTACCGGTATGCGGTGGTGTCCCGCGAGCCCCGCCTGGTGGCGCTGCCGGAGGGGCACCCCTTGGCGGCGCGGGCCGCCTCCGACCCCGAGGGGCAGGTGGACTTCGCCGACCTGGTGGAGGAGCCCTTCCTCGCCCTTCCCGCTGAGGCCGGCCCGTTGCGCGACTACTGGCTCGCCCTCGACGCCAGGGAAGGGCGCCCGCCGCGGATCGGCGGGGTGGTGGCCAGCGCCGAGGAGACCCACGAGGCGGTGTCCGGCGGTCAGGGGATCGCGCTGCTGGCCACCGGGAACGCTCCGCTGGTCGTCCGGGACAAGGTGATCGCCGTGCCGGTCCGGGGCATCTCCCCGTCCCGGCTGGCCGTGGCCGCCGCCCGGGACGACAGACGGCCCCTGGTGCTCGCCTACCTGGCCGCCGCGAGCGAGGTGGGAGTCACCACCTGCCGCGGCCCGGTCCCTGGAGCATGACCGCCTTCGCCCGCCCCGGGGAGTCTTTCGGGGCGGGCGAAGGCGGTGGTCGGTGCTACTCCGTACTACTTGGTGAGCGCTGCCAGCTTGGGGTCGTTCGCGTAGGCCTCGGCCGCGTTCTCCTTGGTCACGATGACCGGCGGCAGGAGGAAGGACGGGACGACCTTCTTGCCGTTGTCGTAGGACTTGGTGTCGTTGATGGTCGGCTTGTCGCCCTTCTGGAGGGCCTTGACCATGTTGACGGTCTCCGCGACGAGCTTGCGGGTGTCCTTGTTGATGGTCGAGTACTGCTCACCGGCCATGATCGACTTCACCGACTCGACCTCGGAGTCCTGACCGGTGACGACCGGAACCGGCTTGCCGGCGCCCTTGACCGAGGTGAGGATCGCGCGGGCGAGGGTGTCGTTGGGGGACAGGACGCCGTCGAGGGTCTTCTTGCCGCCGTAGGCCGAGGTCAGCAGCGAGTCCATGCGCTGCTGGGCGTTCTCGGCCTTCCAGCCCTGGGTCGCGGTCTGCTTGATGTCGGTCTGCCCCGAGCCGACAACGATGTCGCCCTTGTCGATCAAGGGCTTCAGCACCTCCATCGCACCGTCGAAGAAGACCTTGGAGTTGTTGTCGTCCGGCGAGCCGGAGAACAGCTCGATCGTCCAGGGACCCTTCGGCTTCTTCGCCTTCATGCCGTCGACCAGGGCCCGCCCCTGGAGCTGGCCGACCTTGAAGTTGTCGAAGGCGATGTAGTAGTCGACGTCGGGCGTGTTCGTGATGAGCCGGTCGTAGGCGATGACGGTGGCGCCCTCGTCCTTGGCCTGCTTCACCTGGGTCGCGAGCTGCGAGGCGTCGGTCGCGCCGATGACGATGACCTTCGCGCCCTTGGTGACCATGGAGGAGATCTGGGCCTGCTGGTCGGCGACGGTCGTCGAGGCGCCCGCGTACTGGACGTCGGCCTTGAAGCCGGAGTCCTTCAGGCCGTCGGTGAACAGGTCGCCGGCGAGCACCCAGTTCTCCGAGGTCTTGGCGGGCAGGGCGACGCCGATCAGCGAGTCCTTCGCGAAGCCCTTGCCGTCGGCGCTGTCGCTGCCGGTGGAGCCCTCGCGTTCGTTGGAGCAGGCCGTGCCCAGGGTGAGCAGGGCGGCGGCGCCGACGGCGGCGATGCTTCTGATGACGAGTGTGCGCATGGTGGAGTTGGCCCCTTCGTACGGTGTGCTGATTGCGGGAGTGCGGTGTGCCGTCGAGCGCGGCGGGGGAGGAGGCGCGGGCTCTGCGGTCAGCCCGCGATCCCGGCCTTGTCGACGTCGGAGTTCGGGGCCGCCGGTGGAGCCGGTGCCGCCGGGTCGTCCCGCCGGAACGGGCGTGTCAGTGCGCCGATGACCGAGAAGCGTCCCTGGCTCTTGTTGTAGACGTCGAAGGCGACGGCGAGCAGCAGGACCAGGCCCTTGATGATCTGGACCATGTCGGATCCGACGCCCTCCAGTTGGAGGCCGTTGTTGAGCAGTGCCATGACCAGGCCGCCGACGATCGAGCCGCTGACGGTGCCCAGGCCGCCGGAGACCGCCGCGCCGCCGATGAACACGGCCGCGATGGCGTCCAGTTCCCAGCTCAGACCGTCCTGCGGTCCGGAGGCCGAGGAACGGGCGACGAAGATCATGCCGGCCAGCGCGGCCAGCACCGACATGTTCATCATGACGAGGAAGTTGACCCGCTTGAGCTTCACACCGGACAGTTCCGCGGCGCGCGCGTTGCCGCCGACGGCGTAGATGTGCCGGCCGCCTATGGTGTTGCGGGTGTAGTGCGAGTACGCGAGGACCAGAACGATCAGGATGATGCCGGAGATCGGCAGGCTGGTGCCGATCCGGCCGCCGGCGAAGCGGAGCGTCGCGAAGACGATCACGCCGAACATGACGGCCAGGCGGATGCCCGTGACCCACAGCGGTGCCAGGTCGGCCTTCATCTCGCGACGGGTCCGGCGTGCCTGCCACTCGCGCCACAGCACGCCCGCGCAGGCGGCCACGCCGAGGAGCAGCGTCAGGTTGTTGTACCCGGTGTCCGGCCCGACCTCGGGCAGGAAGCCCGCGCCGATCTTGCGGAAGCCCTCGGGCACCGGAACCGTGTCGGCGTTGCCGATGTACTGGTTGCCGCCGCGGAACAGCAGCATCCCGGCGAGGGTCACGATGAAGGCCGGCACGCCGATGTAGGCCACCCAGAAGCCCTGCCAGGCACCGATCGCGGCACCCACGAGCAGGCCGAGCGCGATGCCGAGGGGCCACGGCAGGTCGTACTCCTGCATCGCCTTGGCGACGACGATGCCGGTGAACGCGGCGACCGAGCCGACCGACAGGTCGATGTGCCCGGCCACGATCACCATCAGCATGCCGATGGCCAGGATCAGGATGTAGGAGTACTGGCTGACGACCGCGATGAGGTTGCCGGACGTGAGCGTCAGGCCGTCGGTCCAGATCTGGAACAGCAGGACGATCGCCACCAGGGTGGAGATCATGCCGAACTGGCGGGCGTTGGAGGTCGTTCCTCCGAAGAGGTTCTTCTGAAGGTCGGTTATACGGCTCATGGAGTGGGGCTCTTCTTGGTAGCGGTCATCTGCTTCATCAGGAGTTCCGGATCGGCGTCGCCACGCGCCACATCGCCGGTGATGGTGCCCTCGAACACCGTGTAGATGCGGTCGCACAGGCCGATCAGCTCGGGCAGCTCGGAGGAGATGACGACGACCCCCTTGCCCTGGGCGACGAGCCGCTGGATGATCCCGTAGATCTCGAACTTGGCGCCCACGTCGATGCCGCGGGTCGGTTCGTCGAGGATCAGCAGGTCGGGGTCGGTGAACATCCACTTCGCCAGCACGACCTTCTGCTGGTTGCCGCCGGAGAGCTTGACGACACCCTCGTCGACGCTGGGGGTCTTGATCCGCAGGCTCTGGCGGTACTCCTCGGCGATCCGGTGTTCGCGCACCGGGTCGATGACGCGCCGCCGGGCGATCTTCGACAGCTTCGCGGCCACCATCGAGGTCTTGATGTCGTCCAGCAGGTTGAGGCCGATCGACTTGCGGTCCTCGCTGACGTAGGCCAGTCCGTGCCGGATGGCGTCCGACACGGTCTTCAGCCGGACTTCCTCGCCGTCCTTGAAGACCCGCCCCGACAGCCAGGTGCCGTAGGACCGGCCGAAGAGGCTCATCGCGAGTTCGGTGCGGCCCGCGCCCATGAGTCCCGCGAAGCCGACGATCTCCCCGCGGCGGACGTGGAACGTCGAGCCCTTGCACACCATCCGATCGTCCGAACTGGGGTGGCGTACCGTCCAGTCGCGGACCTCGAAGAAGATCTCGCCGATGTCGGGCGTGCGGTCGGGGAATCGGCTGTCGAGCTCCCGGCCGACCATGCCCCGCACGATGCGGTCCTCGTTGACCCCGTCGGCCTGCACGTCGAGGCTCTCGATGGTGCGGCCGTCGCGCAGGATCGTGATGGTGTCGGCGACCGCCTCGATCTCGTTCAGCTTGTGCGAGATGATGATCGAGGTGATGCCCCGCTCGCGGAAGCCGCGCAGCAGGTCGAGCAGGTGCTGCGAGTCGTGCTCGTTGAGGGCCGCGGTCGGCTCGTCGAGGATCAGCAGCTTCACGTCCTTCGCGAACGCCTTGGCGATCTCCACGAGTTGCTGCTTGCCGACACCGATGTCCTTGATCAGGGTGTCGGGGTCCTCCCGGAGTCCCACCCGCGCCATCAGCTCCAGGGCGCGGCGTTGGGCCGTCTTCCAGTCGATCGCGCCGCGGCGGCGCGGTTCGTTCCCGAGGAAGAGGTTCTCGGTGATCGACATACCGGGCACCAGGGCCAGTTCCTGGTGGATGATCACGATGCCGGCCTGCTCGCTGGCCCGGATGTCGTGGAACCGGACCTGCTCGCCGCGGTAGACGATGTCGCCGGTGTAGCTGCCGTGCGGATGCACCCCGCTGAGGACCTTCATGAGGGTGGACTTGCCGGCGCCGTTCTCGCCGCAGATCGCGTGGATCTCGCCCTCCCGCACGACGAGGCTGACGTCGGCGAGCGCGGTGACGCCGGGGAAGGTCTTGGTGATCGACCGCATCTCCAGCAGGGTCGGGGCGGTGGGCGTCATGAGTGGTGCTCCCCACCGCCGGGAACGCGCGTCGGCGCACCCGAGCCTTCGGGCCTGCGGCATTGCATGGACATCAACTTGCCTCCGATGGCACTGCCCTGTGCCTTCGTGTCCGAGATTTCGTGTGCCGGACACTAAATCCATTTGTTTTACTAAGTCAATGGGCTGCGAGGGATAGGTTGTAGGGGTAAACGAGAGAGGACCGTGCGTGCGGCAGGCAGGAACGAACCTTCCCAAGGTCGGGCGATACAACCGGGCCGTCGTCCTGGACCAGATCCAGCTCGCCGACGGCATCAGCCGGGTCGAGATCGCCCAGCACACGGGCCTCACCCCGCAGACGGTCTCGGGCATCGTGCGGCGTCTGCTCGACGAGGGCATCGTGCGGGAGGACGGCGCGAGCAGAGTGTCCAGCGGCGGGAAGCCCCGCACGACCCTGCGCATCAACGCAGAGGCGGGCAGCGCGGTCGGCCTCCACTTCGATCCCGTGGAGCTCAGCTGCACCGTGGTCGACCTGCTCGGCCGGCCACTGGTCGTCAAGAAGCGCCCCACGGATCCCCGCACCGACCCGGCCCAGGTCGTCGAGGACATGGCGGAACTGGTCGCCGACGTGCTGGCCGAGACGGGCGTCGACCGCGGCAAGGTCCTCGGCCTCGGCCTCGCCACTCCCGGGCCGATCGACCTGGAGGCGGGCACGATCGTCGGAGCGCCCCAGCTGGCCCGCTGGACGCGGGTCCCGGTGCAGCACATGCTGAGCGAGGCGACCGGTCTGCCGGTGACCCTCGACAACGACGCCACCGCCGCCGCGGTCGGCGAACGCTGGTCGGGCAAGGGCAGGGGTGTGGCGGACTTCGCCTACTTCTTCTTCGGCACCGGCGTCGGCGGCGGGCTCATCCTCAACCACCAGGTGTACCGCGGCGGTTCGCTCAACGCGGGCGAGTTCGGGCACTCCTCGGTGCTGCCCGAAGGGCCGGAGTGCTACTGCGGCAACCGGGGCTGCCTCGAGCGGCTCGTGAACCCCACGGCGATCGTCGCCGAGGTGCACCGCAGACTCGCCGCGGAACCGCATCCGGACAGTGCGCTGGCGCGGGTGTTCGCCGAGCGTCCCGAGGCGGTCGACCACGCCGCCATCGGGGTGGCCGCGGCGGCCGGCGACCCGGTCGCGGCGGCGGTCATCGACGAGACCGCGGAACACGTCGCCTCGGTCGCGGTCGACATCGCGAACTTCATCGACGTGGACCTGATCGTCCTCGGCGGCCACGGCATCCAGCACGTCGAGTCGCGCTACGTCGAGGTCGTCGCCGCCGCGCTGGCCAGCCGGCCGTTGTCCCGGCACGTCCGGGTCGTCGACGTCGAGGCCTCCTGGCTCGGCACGGACGCGGCGGTGGTGGGCAGCGCGGCACTCGTCCTGCACGCCACGTACTCCCCGCAGCTGTCGGCCCTGCTGGGCACGGCCGCGGCCCCCGGCGGGATGCCCTAGCAGGGGCCCCGCGCGCCTTGCCCGAGCCGGGTGTCTGGCGCAGGCTGGTCCTATGGGTGCGCAGGACGGCCCCACGCTCATCACCTCCGTGCAGCGGGCCTTCCGCTTGCTGGAGGCGGCGAGCGCGCACGAGAACGGCGCGCCGGCGAAACAGCTGGCGCGCGAGACGGCGCTGCCCCTGGCCACCGCCTACCACCTGCTGCGGACCCTCGTGAACGACGGCTACCTGCGCAAACTCCCGGACGGCGGGTTCATCCTGGGGGACCGGCTCCAGACGCTGCACACGGCGGGCCGCGGTCAGGCGCTGCTGAGCAGGGTCCGGCCCGCCCTCGCCGCACTGCGGGACGAGCTCGCCACCGCCGCCTACCTCACCTTCTACGAGGAGGGCGAGATCCGCGTGGCCGAGATCGTCGACGGTCCCAGGGCACCCCGGGTGGACCTGTGGGTCGGTTTCGAGGACGCGGGACACGCCACCGCGCTCGGCAAGTCGGTGCTGCGGGAACTGGACGAGGAGGCCCGCAGGGAGTACCTCTCCCGCCACCACCTCGCCGATCTCACGCCCAGGACCATCACCAGCGCCCCCGAGCTGCTCCGGCAACTGGACTCCTCGCCCGTGGCCCCGGCCGTCACGGACCTGGAGGAGTACGCCCTCGGCACGGTCTGTGTCGCGGTGCCCGTCTACAGCGGTGACACCCTCGGCTCGCTCGGCGTCTCGCTGCCGGTCGACCGGCTGTCAAGACTCGAACAGGTGCGGGCCCGGCTGCTCCCGACCGCGAGCCGCGTGACCAGGGGTCTTTCGCTCACCAGATGATCGTTCACTATCTGAAAATCTGATCCTTGTGAGGAGTCGGGTCGAACCCGTTTCCTAGATGAAACGGACATTTCCGAAGTTCCCCGGCGCCCACACAGACGAGGATTACGGACGAAGCATGGGTCATGAGCGCAACCACGGCGGCGATCACTGCCCGACACGGCTGTTGAATTCGTTCAGACACCGGGTGGCAGGGCCCCTGCTGCCGGTCCTGGTCCTCCTGGTCATCATGCTCGTCGGCCTCTTCGGTGACGCGGGGATGATCTGGCTGCCCATGCTGTCGGCAGGGCCCGCGCTGGCCGCCACGACCAACGGGCCGCGCGGTGTCCTCTGCGTCGGCCTGCTCGCCGCCGTGGTCGGCGCGACGCTCGGCGCCCGGGCCGGTGCTCCCGGCCGCGAGGTGGCCGCCGTACTGGCCGCCCTGGTGGCCGTCACCCTGGCGAGTGGCCTGGCCAGCGCGCTGCGCGGGCGCCGTGAGCGGGTACTCGCGGACGTCCGGTCGGTCGCGGAGGCAGCCCAGCACGCGCTGCTCAGGCCGGTACCGGCGACCGTCGGTCCGTTCGAGGTCGCCGTCCGTTACAGCGCCGCGGCCGCGGAGGCCCGGATCGGCGGCGATCTCTACGCGCTGGTCCCCACCCCTTACGGCGTAAGGATGATCGTCGGTGATGTGCGGGGCAAGGGACTGCCCGCCGTGGGGACCGCCGCGCTCGTCCTCGGTGTCTTCCGGGAGGCCGCCTACGACGAACCCGATCTCCTCGCCGTCGTCGACAGGATCGAGCGGAGCCTCGCCCGCAACCTCGGTACCGACGACTTCGTCACCGCCGTGGTCGCCGGATACCCGCGATCCGGCGAGCTGGAGATGGTGAACTGCGGACACGCGCCACCGCTGCTGGTCGGCGCCCGCCGAAGCGTCGTGGCGGTGGAGCCCACGCAGCCCGCCCCGCCCCTCGGGCTGCGCGGCCTGACCGACCAGACCCCGAGTCTGCAGGTGCTCCCCTTCGCCGACGGTGACCAACTGCTGCTCTACACGGACGGGGTCATCGAGGCCCGGGACCGCGACCGGGAGTTCTACCCGCTCGTCGAGGGTCTCGAGCACCACCTCTGCGACGATCCGACGCGCACGGTCGGCGCGATCCACGACGAACTGCTGGAGCACGTCGGCGGACGACTGCACGACGACGCGGCGCTGCTGCTGATCCGCAAGCCGGCCGTCGCCGCCACCTCGATCCCCCAACCGGCCCTTGCGGATCAGCTGTTGGGGGACCAGGCGGTGTGAGCCGTGACGCTTCCCGCCCACCGCGCCGACGGATGACGGGTCCGGCTACTCGCCCGAGGGGGCGGTGAGGGTGACGCCGAGGGCCACCGGGGTGCCGAAGTTCGGCGTGCCGTCGGTGTTCCAGGTGAACTTCTGCGCCCTGGTCGTCCGGTTCATGTCGCAGCCGCCGCCCGTGGAGTTGTTGGCGTGGTAGACGATCCAGTCCTCGGTCCCGTCGGGCGACTTGAAGAAGCCGTTGTGGCCGGGACCGTAGACGCCGCTTGCGTCGGACCGCTGGAAGACCGGGTTCGGCGACTTGACCCACGACGAGGAGCTGAGCGGGTCACCGCCGTCGTAGGTGAGCATCCCGAGCTTGTAGTCGGGCGTGGAGCAGTGGCTGGCGGAGTAGACGATGTACGTCCTGCCGTCCCGCTGGAGCACCTCGGCGCCCTCGTTGACCGCGCCGCCCACCGTCTCCCAGCCGTAGGTCGGCGTGGACAGCACACGGCGGGTGCCGCTCGCGGTCCACGGGTTCGACAGCGGCCGGATGAACATCGGCTGCGAGCCGTTGTAGAAGGTGCCCAACAGGTAGAGCCGACCGTTGAGTTGCAGGATCCCCGGATCCAGTTCCCAGGTGTTGTCCTGGGTCGGGTCGAGCAGGTCGGCCTTGAAGCTGTACGGCCCCATCGGGTCGAGGCCCGCGCTCTCGAGCACGTGGATGCGCTGGGTGCCGAGGTCGTAGGGCTCGCGGCCGGCCGTGTAGTAGAAGTACCACCGCCTGCCGTTCGGGCCGTCGAGCAGATGGAACTCCGGCGCCCACATCGTGCCCGCCCCGTTGGGCCGGGTGAGGTTGAAGATCACCTGTTCGGTGGCGGTGGCGAGCCCGGCCAGGGTGCTCGCCCTGCGCATGGTGACCGTCGAGTTCCAGGTGGTCGTGGCGAGGTAGTAGGAGCCGTCGTAGTACGTGAGCCAGGGGTCGGGGCCGTGCTGGGACAGGGGGTTGGTGAACGTGTGCGGACCGGTGCCGCCGCCGGTGAAGCCGGGCAGTCGCCACACCCTGCCGTTCGCGGCGGCGCACGGCAGCTGCACCAGAACGGTGCCGGACGCCGAGGACCCGCCGCTGGGCGTGACGCACTTGCCCGAGCTCACGGAGACCAGGTTGAAGGTCTTGTCGGTGCCGCCGACCGACACCGGGACGAGCCGCCACCGCTGATTCGTCCCGCCGTGGCAGGGCCACTGGACGATCGCCGCGTTGTCCGCCGTGGACGCCCCGTGGACGTCGACGCACCGGCCGGACCCGGTGGTGATCGTGTACGTGTCGCTCGTCCCGGAGACCAGGGTGTGGGCGAAGTTCTGGTTCGCGCCGGAGTCGCAGGCGAAGGCGCGCAGTTGTGTCCCGCTGGTCGTCGAACTGCTTGGTAGGTCGAGGCAGTTGCCGCCGTTCTGGTTCACCCCCGTCGAGGTGAACGCGACGGCGGCGGAGGCGGGCGGCGCCACGAGGAAGGCGACCGCCAGGGTCAGCAGGGCGATGAGCGCGGCCAGGCATCTGGAACGGGTCACGGTCCGTACACCTTTGCTTCGAGGAGGCCGACGGAGTTGGTGCCGTTGCCGGTGAGCAGCACCCGCAGCCGGGTGGTGCTCGTGGCGGTGAAGGCGACGGTGTTGTACTGGTTCTCGGCCAGCGGGTAGCCGCCGGTTCCGGGCAGGTCGACGTAGGCGCTGCCGTTCCAGTACTGGAGCTTCCACGCGGCCGGCATGTCGATGCCCTGGTCGTCGTCGAAGAAGTACACCTCCGCCCTGTTCAGGGTCCTGGCCGACGGCCAGGTCAGTTCCGCCCACTGCTGGCCGGTCTCCGGCCAGGTCCCCCAGCGAGGGTTCGCCGTGTCGTTGGACGACGGCGGGTCGATGCCGTCGTTGACGGCGGTGACGGCCTCCCAGGGGGAGGTGTACGACGCGGACGGTGTCGCGGACGTCGCCAGGTTGGCCGGTGGCTGCACACCGCCCCGGTGGTACACCTTGACCTCGGTGAGTCCCGTCTTGGCGCCGGAGGCGTTGGTGGCCAGGACCCGTACGCGTTGGGCGGTGATCGCCGGGAACCGTACGAGGTTGTAGTTGCCGCGTGGTACCGCCGGGCTCCTGGTCTGGCCGGGCGCGTTCACCCATGAACTGCCGTCGTGGTACTGGACGGTGTACGCGGACGGCGCCCGGTAGGTCGTACTGGCCGGGCGGCTGTCCTTGAAGTACAGCCGCAACTCGTCGAGCGTGCGGGCGGTGCCGAAGTTCAGCTCGTACCAGTCCTGGCTGTTGGCGGACCCCCCGGCGCCCCAGAAGGGCTCGTTGGTGGGGTAGCCGTCGATCGCGCCGGCGGTGCTGCTGCCGGATCCGGTGGCGGAGGCGGACACGGTCGCCCCGGCGGCGAGGTTGGTGAGGTCGGCGGTCAGGTCGACGCCCGCCTTGGCGAGCATGTCGACCATCCGGGGGCTGTTCTGCACGACCTGGTTCGGGGCCTTGAGTCCCGCGACGGCCGTGTGGTGGGTGACCGTGCCGCTCGTGGTCACGTTCCCGGTGGCGGGGTCCCAGGTGAAGGGCACCAGCGAACCGACCGTCGCGGCCCGGCTGCCGTTGATGAAGATCGAGTAGCCCTCGGGGACGCCGGGGTAGCGCACCACGCCGTCGGCCGGGTCGTCCCAGACGACGGTCAGGTCGGCGCCCCGGTAACGGAGGTTGTCGACGGTGAAGTGGCTCCAGCCGATGTCGATCGGGGACAGCTCGACCTTCGCGTCGTTGCGCGGCCGCAGCCCGGCGACGTCCTCGATCACCGTCCAGTTGCTGCTGCCCAGGATGTTGTGGTGGATCCAGGACCGGTAGTCGATCCCGGTGCCGTTCCAGTCGGCCCAGAACTCGTTCGCGTCCGGCCACTGGGTGTTGCCGCCGATGTACTGCGCCCAGGTGTTCCAGTAGAGCAGCTTCTTGTAGTCGGTCGCGTTCATCCAGGAGTTGGGGTAGTTGCGCAGCACGGAGGAGTAGAGCCGGAACTGCACGGTCGAGTTGATGGTGGAGAAGTTGTTGGAGCCGGGGTTCCCGGCGTCGGCCGCCGCCTTCTTGTCCACCTGGTTGGCCGTGTAGAAGGGGAAGACAGGGTACTGGGCCGGGTCGTCGTACAGGCGCAGGGCCTGCTTGTACGTGGCGGTGTCGGGGACCGCTCCGACCGCGAACGGGTAGTAGTTGTTGATCTCCTTCCAGGGCACCCACTCGTTCGTCGACTTGAGCCGGTGTTCGAACAGCTGCCGGTTCGGGTTCCACAGGACGTTGACGATGGCGTCCTTGATCTGTGTCGCGAGGGTGCGCATCTCGGTGGCCTTGGCCGTGTTGCCGACCGCCTCGTAGGCCTGGGCGGCGGCGAGCGCGCCGCTGTACTGGTAGGCGGACTCGGCGCGGTCCATGTTCCCGGGCTTCCAGTGGAAGGAGACGGCGTCGGCGTCGTTGCCCGTCAGAGCGCCCCAGTCGTACTCGATGAGCTTGTTGTTGTCGTGGTCGTAGTAGGAGAGCTGTCCCTTGACGTCTCCCTCCGCGTAGCGCGCGAGGTTGCCGGCGATCGCCGGTTGCCCGCCGTGGATCTGGTAGCTCTTCCAGGCCGCCTCGGCGATGTACTGGGTGTAGCTGTTGGACCAGTTCTCCGGGTCACCGGGGTTGTCCAGGAAGCGGCCGCCCTTGGAGGTCTGGCCGGCGCTGAGCCAGTCCCCGTAGGCGTAGGCCGGGTTGCGCAGGTACTTGAGGTCGTCGATGTGCATGGGCTGGGTGAGCGCGATCGCGTTGTTGTAGCCCAGGACGCCTTCGGTCGAGGTCGGGAACTGGAAGGTCTGCCCGGGGATGTCGGCGTCGAGGTTGTTGAAGCGCATCAGCCACCAGCGGTAGTAGACGTTCTTCTTGATCGCGGGCTCGGGCACGTCGATGTAGGGCACGTTCTGCGCCCACCACAGGTTGTACGCCTTGACGTGGGTGGCGAAGGCGGTGGTGTCGGAGTAGCCCGCGTAGGCGTGGTACTCGGTGAGCGACTCGGGAATCTCGTCGGTGACGAAGCCCATCACCACCTTGGCGGTCACCGTGGCTCCGGCGCCGACGGTCACGGACCGGTTCAGGCCGCCGCCGGACACGCTGAAACCGTCGCCGGTGAGTCGCGGCCGGATGGTGGTGAGGTTGTTGTAGGCGTTCACCTGCCCGGTCAGCTCGCTGCCGGTACCCGTGGTGGCGATCGGTGAAGTCGCCCGTAACTGGAGGGTGGTGGAGCCGGTGCCGTTGTTCCTGATCGACAGGTTGGTCACGGCGACGTTGTTCTCGGTGAGGAACTTGGTCTGGGTGACGGTGATCGAGCCGCTGGTGTGCACGCTCTTCCAGTGGCTCGGCACCTGCCGGCGCTGGGCGACCTGTTCGGTGAAGGTGCCCGGGCTGATCGCGACGGTGTAGGCGTTGTTGTCGTTGACGCTCTCCCAGTAGGCGACATGACCGCCGAAGCCCAGGACCGCCGGGTTGTGGGTCTTCATGAAGACCGCCCGGCCCCGGCTCATCAGCCAGGGCCCGGCCGGGTCGTCGCCGGTGCGGGCCAGCAGACGGTCCATCCAGAAATCGGTTCCCGAACTCTCCGCGTCGTAGATGCTCCGCATCATGTCGCCCGGTGCGTAGGCGACGGGCGGAGCCGGGATCGCGGGCCCGCTGAAGGAGGGGAACCCGATCGTCTGCGCGGCGGCGGCCGGGGTCACGGAACAGACGGAACAGAGGATGAGCACGAGTGCGACGAGCAGGCGCTTCATGAGGTGCTCCCTGTCAGGGTGACGGCGAGCGGGCAATGGCATGTGCCTGACGTGCGGAACGGAAACTGACCTAAAAGGTTTTCGCAACGTAGGAGCGACCTGATGGCGTGTCAAGAGAGGTCGCTGCGGACCGGATCGGACCGGGAACGCAGGCGGAGGGGTTGCAGGAGGTCGGGGCGGGGTGAGGCCCGGGAGATCGGGGCGGCGGGAGGTTCAGGACAGGGGTGCTGTCGACCCCCTGATCACCACGCGGCAGCGGACGGTCTCCACGCCCGAGCGCCGCACCCCGCCGATCGCGTCGAACAGGGCGTGCGCCGCCGCGCGGCCGACCTGCTCCAGGTTCATGTCGACGCTGGTCAGCGGCGGCCGCGAGGCGGCGGTCAGAACCTGCCAGTTGTCGAAACCCATGACCGCCACGTCCTCCGGCACCCGATGGCCCCGCTCGCGCAGGACGTCCATGACGCCACGGGCGATCTGGTCGCTGCCGCACAGCACGGCGTCGAGATCCGGATGCCGGTCGAGCAGCAGCGCGGTGGCCGCCCGCCCCCAGCCCTCCGACCACGCCCCGAACCGCGGTTCGCCGACCGGGGCGAGACCGGCGTCGGCCAGCGCGGCCCGGGCGCCCTCGGCCCGCTCCTGCGCCGCGAGGTACCCGGGGTCTCCGGTGATGTGCGCGATCCGGGTGCGGCCGCAGGCCAGCAGGTGCTCGACCGCGATCCGGCCGGCGTCGACGCTGTCGGGCACGATGGACAGATCGGCCGGATCGTCCGACGGCGCGTAGGCGTAGACGACGGGCACGGGCAGCTCACGCCCCAAGGAGGGCCGGGGGTCGGTCCGGCTGCCCACCACGATGAGACCGTCGACGCGGCGTCCCAGCAGCGCGCGGACATGGTGCTGCTCGCGGATCGCGTCACCACGGGCGTCGCACAGGAACACCGCGACCTCGCCGGCCCCGAAGGCGTCCTCGGCACCCATGAGG
Organism: Streptomyces sp. NBC_00080; assembly: GCF_045041255.1. Lineage (NCBI taxonomy): Bacteria > Bacillati > Actinomycetota > Actinomycetes > Kitasatosporales > Streptomycetaceae > Streptomyces > Streptomyces sp. NBC_00080. The sequence goes on along the minus strand of NZ_CP108235.1, from coordinate 714,400 downwards.
ATCGGGATGCTGAACCGGCCCTCCAGGTCGCTGGTCAGCAGTCCGACCGTGCCCGACCGTCCGACGAGCAGCCCGCGGGCCAGTTGGTTCGGCCGGAAGGCCAGTCGTTCGGCCGCTTCGATCACCCGCTGCCGTGTCTCCGCGCGCACCTGGGTGCGGCCGTTGAGGGCCTTGGACGCGGTGGCGATGGACACTCCGGCCAGCCGGGCGACATCGCTGAGCGTGGCGGGCTGCGAACGAGAGGGGCCGACGGCCGGTGTCATGGAGGTTCTCCTGTCTCGCGGCGCGTGCGTAAACCGTACGCGAGATGTTTCGGCCGGGGTGCCCGCAGGAGGCTTTCACAGCTTTCGGCACCACCCGGGTAGGCGGCCCGTACAACCGCTCCCTGCAAGGGGATTGACGGGTCGTGAGCCGGGTTCTAGATTTCAGAAAGCCTTTTCGGCTTCTTTCCGTCGCAGAACCCGTCCAAGGGGGATCGTCATGGGGAGCACGACCGGACCACGTGGACCCGTCCGCCGGCTCACCACCGGCGTCGTCGCGCTCCTCGCCGCGGCGAGCCTGGTCACGGCCTGCGGGTCGGGGGACGGCGCCTCGGACGGCGGGGGAGGGGGCGGGGCAGCGGACGCCAAGGGCGTCGACGACGGCACCACACTGACGATGTGGACGCGTGCGGCCACCCGCCCGCAGAGCGAGGCGCTGGTCGAGGCGTACAACGCGGCCCACAAGAACAAGATCAAGCTCACCGTCGTCCCCACCGACGACTACCAGGCCAAGGTCGGCGCGGCGGCCGGCTCCCGGGACCTCCCCGACCTCTTCGCCTCCGACGTGGTGTTCGTGCCGAACTACACCACCAGCGGCCTCTTCGCCGACCTCACCGAGCGCGTCGACGCCCTGCCCTTCGCCGCCGACCTGGCCCGCTCGCACATCAAGGCGGGCACCCACGAGGGCAAGAAGTACGTCGTGCCGCACACCCTCGACCTGTCGGTGCTCTTCTACAACAAGGATCTCTACCGCAAGGCGAAGCTCGACCCGGCCGAACCGCCCACCACGCTGAGCGAGTGGGACCGGCAGGCGCGGGCCGTCGACGCGCTGGGCGGCGGCGTGGACGGCACCTTCTTCGGCGGCAACTGCGGTGGCTGCGGTGTCTTCACCTGGTGGCCGTCCATCTGGGCCGGGGGAGAGGAGGTCCTGAACAAGGAAGGAACCGAGGCGAACCTCGACTCCGCGACCGCGAAGAAGGTCTACGACACCTACCGGGGCTGGGTGAAGGACGACATCGTCGCCCCCGGCGCACGCGACGAGACCGGCACCACCTGGACCGGCGTCTTCCCGAAGGGAAAGGTCGGCGTCATGCCCATGCCGTCGACCACGCTGGGCCTGATGCCCAAGAACCTGGACCTCGGTGTCGCACCCATCCCCGGACCCGACGGCGGCAGCTCCACCTTCGTCGGCGGTGACGCCATCGGCATCTCCGCCACCAGCGGGTCGGCCGACCAGGCCTGGAACTTCCTCGCCTGGTCACTGGGCGACGAAGCGCAGGTCGACGTGGTCGCCGCACACAAGGACGTCGTGGCCCGCACCGACCTCGCCTCCAACAAGTACTCCGCCGCGGACCCGCGCCTCGTCGCCATCAACAAGCTCGTGGCGAACGGCCGCACCCCGTACGCCCTGAAGTTCGGCCAGACCTTCAACGACCCCAACGGGCCCTGGCTGTCCCTGATGCGCGACGCCGTCTTCGGCGACGGAACGTCCGTCGACCAGGACAACGAGGCGGTCACCGCCTCACTGGCCGACTGAACGGCACGGCACCGCACGCACCGCACGCTCCGAACCCCGGCACGACCCCTCCCACGTCACCCGGCAGAGGAGAGCCATGCAGGTCAAGGCGCCCGACCGGACGACCACCGCGGACCGGCCCGTGGTGCGTCGCCCGGCCCGCCGACCGCGTACCGCCGTGCCCCGCCGGCACTCCCGCACGATCCAGGGCCTCGGCTACGCGGCCCCCACGGCCGTGTTCGTCACCGTCTTCTTCCTGCTGCCCCTCCTCCTCGTCGGCCAGATGTCGCTCAGCGACTGGCCGCTGCTCGCCGGAGACCGGGGCGGCAACGCCCCGGAGAACTACACCGACGTCACCGACAGCCCCCTGTTCTGGCCGGCTGTGCGCTTCACCCTCCTCTACACGGGGATCGTCACGGTCGTCCTGCTCGGCCTGGCGCTGCTCCTCGCCCTGCTGGTGCAGGAGTCCCGTCCCGGCGCCGGCTTCTTCCGTACGGTGTACTTCCTGCCCGGTGCCCTCGGACTCGCCTCGGCCTCGCTGCTCTTCTGGGGCCTCTACAGCCCCACCACCGGGCCGCTCAGCCGCTTCCTGGAGCGGCTCGGCCTCGTCGACGACCCGGTCTCCTTCCTCGGCACGCCGACCTCGGCCCTTCTGTCGACGGTGTTCCTCGTCGTCTGGAAGTTCGCCGGTTTCTACATGCTGATCCTGCTCGTCGGTCTCCAGCGCATCCCCCACGAGGTGTACGAGGCGGCCCGGATGGACGGCGCGAGCCGCGGCCAGATCTTCCGTGCCATCACGCTGCCGCTGCTGCGTCCCTCGCTCGCCCTCTCCCTGCTGCTCTGCGTCACCGGATCACTGCTCGCCTTCGACCAGTTCTTCGTCCTCACCAAGGGCGGACCCGACAACAGCACCGTCACCGTCGTGCAGTTGATCTACCGCGAGGCGTTCCAGCGGCTGAACCTCGGCACCGCCGCGGCCCTGTCGATCGTCGTGCTGGCCGCGCTGCTCCTGCTCAACGCCCTGCAGTTCCGCGGCCTTCACCGCGCCGACGAGTCATGACCCGCTCGAGACAGGAGACTTCGGTGCTCACCAGGGCCCTCGGCCGGACGCCCTACTACGTCGTCGCCGCAGGACTGGCCGTCATCTTCCTCTTCCCGCTGCTGTGGAACGCCTGGGCCTCGGTCGACGGACAGCCCGGCACCGCGCAGGAGACCGGTTACGGCCTCGGCAACTACCGCACGCTGCTCGACTACGACGCCGGCCTGTGGCGATACCTCGGCAACAGCACCATTGTCTCCGCGCTCACCGTCACGCTGACCCTCGGCGTCTCCCTGCTCGGCGGCTACGCCTTCGCCCGCTTCGACTTCCCCGGCAAGAACCTGTTGTTCCTGCTGACCCTGGCCATCCTCATGGTCCCGTACGCCACGCTCCTCATCCCGCTCTACGTGCTGCTCGGCAGGCTCCACCTGCAGAACTCGCTGCTCGGGCTGAGCCTGGTGCTGGCCATGTTCCAACTGCCGTTCGCCACCTTCATGATGCGGATCTCCTTCGAGGCCGTGCCGCGCGAACTGGAGGAGTCGGCCCTGGTCGACGGCTGCGGAACCGCGGGCGCGCTGCGCCGGGTGCTCCTTCCCGCGGTGCGGCCGGGGCTGATCACGGTGGGGCTGTTCGCCTTCCTCGCGGCCTGGAACGACTTCATCGCACCGCTGATCCTCATCTCGGACAGCGAGAAGGCGCCGCTGCCGCTGGCCGTCGCGAACCTGCGCCAGCAGAGCATGGGTGCCGTCGACTACGGCGCCACCGAAGCCGGGGTGGTGGTGCTCGCCGTGCCCTGCCTGCTCCTCTTCCTGCTGCTGCAACGGCACTACGTACGGGGCTTCATGTCGGGCGCGCTCAAGGGCTGACACGCTGCCCGACCCGCGCGACCACCTGACGGACCCACCGAAGGGACGAACCGGAGGCATGAACTGGTGAGGGAGAACACGGTGCGCTCATCCTTTGTGCCGGTGGCGCCGAGCCGGGGACGGCTGCGGCCGCTCGGCCTCGACGAGGTCCGGATCACCGGGGGCTTCTGGTCCCGACGCCGGCGGACCAACGCGACCGCCACACTCGACCACTGCCGGGACTGGATGGAACGCGTCGGCTGGATCGGCAACTTCCGGGCCGCCGTGGAGGGCAGGATCCACCGGGACCGGCGGGGCCGGGAGTTCGCCGATTCCGACGTCTACAAACTGCTCGAAGCCATGGCCTGGCAGGCCGGACAGTCTCCCGGCGGTTCGCTCGACACACGGATCGCCGCGCTCACCGAGGCCATCGCCCCCGCCCAGGAAGCGGACGGCTACCTCAACACCGCCTTCGGCCGCCCCGGTCAGCAGCCCCGCTACAGCGACCTCGAATGGGGCCATGAGCTGTACTGCTACGGGCACCTGATCCAGGCGGGCGTCGCCCAGACCCGGGCCCGCGGCGAGGGCGAGCTGGCGAAGATCGCCCGGCGGGCCGCCGACCACGTGTGCGCCACCTTCGGGCCGGGCGGCATCGAGGGCGTCTGCGGGCACCCGGAGATCGAGACGGCCCTGGTCGAACTGGCCAGGGCGACGGGGGAGCAGCGCTACCTCGACCAGGCCGCGCTCTTCGTCGAGCGCCGCGGGTACGGCACCCTCGCCGACCCCGAGTTCGGTCGCGTCTACTACCAGGACGACCTGCCCGTCCGACAGGCCACGGCGCTGCGCGGCCACGCCGTCCGCGCCCTCTATCTCGCGGCCGGCGTCGTCGACGTGGCGGTGGAGACCGGGGACGACGCCCTGCTCGACGCGGTCGTACGGCAGTGGGAGACGGGGGTGGCCCGGCGTACCTACCTGACCGGCGGCATGGGCTCGCACCACCGGGACGAGTCCTTCGGCGACGACTTCGTGCTGCCGCCGGACCGCGCCTACTCGGAGACCTGCGCCGGGGTGGCCTCCGTGATGCTCAGCTGGCGGCTGCTCCTCGCCACCGGCGAGCCGCGCTACGCCGACCTTGCGGAGCGGACCCTGTTCAACGTGGTCGCGACCTCCCCGTCCGACGACGGACGCGCCTTCTTCTACGCCAACACCCTGCACCGGCGCCGCCGCGGCACCGTGCCGTCGCCGGACGCCGACAGCCCACGTGCCGAATCGAGCCTGCGCGCCCCCTGGTTCGCCGTGTCCTGCTGCCCGACCAACGTGTCCCGGACCCTGGCGCTGCTGCCCGGCTACCTGGCGACGGCGGACGACCACGGCATCCAGCTGCACCAGTACGCCGACGCCGAGATCGCCACCTCCCTCGCGGGTGGCCATGGCGTCGCGCTGCGTGTCCGTACCGACTACCCCAACGGCGGGAACGTGAGCGTGCGCATCGACCGGTCGCCGGACCGCCCCTGGACGCTGTCGCTGCGCGTCCCCGCGTGGACGCAGGGTGCCCCCGCCCGGCTGGTCGGCCCGGACGGCGCGCGCCGAGCCGTGGCACCCGGTACGGCCACGGTCACCCGGCTGTTCCGGCCCGGCGACGAGGTACGGCTCGAACTGCCCGTGATCCCGCGCTGGATCACGCCCGACCCGCGCATCGACGCGGTGCGCGGCACCGCCGCCGTCCAGCGCGGTCCGCTGGTGTACTGCGCCGAGTCCGTGGACCTGCCGGACGGGCACGAGGTCGACGCCGTACGAGTGGACCCGTCCGCCGCGCCGCAGGACGGGCCGGACGACACGGTCCTGGCGCCCGGTGCACTCGTCGCCCCGCACGACGAACCGCACGACGCCACCTGGCCCTACCAGCCGATCGGCCGGACCCCTGCCCCCGCTGCCGAGCGCGCCGGCATCGTCCTGGTGCCCTACCACTCCTGGGCGCGCCGAGGCCCCTCGACGATGCGCGTATGGCTGCCGACCACGACGGAACCGCCGACCGCGTCCCCCGGGGAGTAGTCGTGCACCGGCCGGCGACCGGCAGTGCGCATGCGGCCGAGCGACGCCCGCCCCGCACGTTCCACCCCGCGTGTCCGGCCCCCCGACACGTTCCACCGCCACGCGCGCCCCCTGCCCACCGACACCTTCCACCGCCAGGCGCTTGCGTCCCGCCCCCCACACACACAAACGGAGCCCAGCATGTCCCAACCCCCCACTCGCCGACATCTGTTGAGACTGGCCGCGGGGACCGCGGCCGCCGTCCCGCTGCTGCACGCGACCCCGGCGGCAGCCCGCACCACGTCCACTGCCACTGCCACCGCCACCGTCTCCGCGCCGCTCGCCGGGACTCCGGCACATGTCCCGTCCGCCGCTGCCCCGGCAGCCGTCCCGGCGGCCTGGGTGGTGCATCCCTTCCCGCTGGACCAGGTGACCCTCGGCGACGGTGTCTTCCGTCGCAAGCGCGATCTGATGCTCGACTACGCGAGGACCTACCCCGCCGACCGCATCCTGGCCGTCTTCCGGGCCAACGCCGGGCTCGACACCCGAGGGGCCCGGCCGCCGGGCGGCTGGGAGACCGCCGACGGCAATCTGCGGGGCCACTACGGCGGCCACTTCCTCACCCTCGTCTCCCAGGCGTACGCCGACACGCGCGAGGCGGCCCTGAAGGCCAAGCTCGACCAGCTGGTGGCGGCGCTCGGCGAATGCCAGCAGGCCCTGGCCGAACACGGCTCGCCGAGACCGAGCCACCCCGGCTACCTGGCGGCGTACCCGGAGACGCAGTTCATCCTGCTGGAGAGCTACACGACCTACCCCACCATCTGGGCGCCCTACTACACCTGCCACAAGATCATGCGCGGTCTCCTCGACGCGTACACCCTGGCCGGGAACGCACAGGCCCTCGCCATCGCCTCGAAGATGGGCGACTGGGTGCACAGCAGGCTGGGCCGGCTGCCGAAGGCGCAGCTGGAGCGCATGTGGTCGATCTACATCGCCGGTGAGTACGGCGGGATGAACGAGGTGATGGCGGACCTTCACGCCCACACCGGCCGGGCCGAGCACCTCGCCGCCGCCCGCTGCTTCGACAACACCGCGCTGCTGGACGCCTGCGCCGGCGACCGGGACATCCTGGAGGGCCGGCACGCGAACCAGCACATTCCCCAGTTCACCGGCTATGTGCGGCTCTTCGACCACACGGGGGACGAGAAGTACGCGGCCGCCGCCCGCAACTTCTGGCACATGGTGGCGGGCCCCCGGACGTACAGCCTGGGCGGCACGGGCCAAGGCGAGATGTTCCGGGCCCGGAACGCCGTCGCGGCCACCCTGGGCGACAACAACGCCGAGACCTGCGCGACGTACAACATGCTCAAGCTGAGCAGGCAGTTGTTCTTCCACGAACCGGACCCCGCCTACATGGACCACTACGAGCGGGGCCTGACCAACCACATCCTCGCCTCCCGCCGGGACGCCCCCGGCACGGACAGTCCCGAGGTCACCTACTTCGTCGGCATGGGACCGGGGGCGGTGCGCGAGTACGGCAACACCGGCACCTGCTGCGGCGGCACCGGTATGGAGAACCACACCAAGTACCAGGACTCGGTCTACTTCCGCTCCGCCGACGGCGACGCGGTCTACGTCAACCTCCACCTCGCCTCCACCCTGCGCCTTCCGGAGCGGGGGCTGGTCATCGAGCAGACGAGCACCTACCCGGCCGAGGGCGTCCGCACCCTGACGTTCCGTGAGGGCGGCGGCGCACTCGACCTGAAGCTGCGGGTGCCGTCCTGGGCGACGGCGGGCTTCACCGTCGCGGTCAACGGTGTCCCGCAACCGGCTCGGGCCGTGCCCGGCAGCTACCTCACCCTGAGCAGGAACTGGCGGCGCGGCGACCGGGTCACGTTCTCGGCCCCCTACCGCCTGCGCGTCGAGAGGGCGCCGGACGATCCCGCCGTCCAGTCGCTGTTCCACGGGCCGGTCCTGCTGGTCGCGCGGAGCCGGGAAACAACGCTCCGGCAGTTCTCCTTCTACCGAGACTTCACCCTCCGGGGCGATCTGGCCGACTCGGTCCGGCCCGAGGGACGCCCGCAGCACTTCACCACGCACGGCCTGACCCTGGCCCCGTTCCACCTCGCCGACGACGCCGCCTACCACGCCTACTTCAGGCGCACCGAGCCGGTCGTCGTCTTCGGCACCACCGACTCGGGGGTGGCGAACCGCGCCCGTGGGGACGGCCTGACCTTCCTCGACGTCCTCTGGCAGCAGGCGCCGTTCGCGACCGCCGCCCGTTTCGTGGACGCGGTGCGTGCCCTGGCCGACGTCTGGCTGGCGGAGGGCCTCTTCGCACGGTCCGAGCGGGACCGTGTCGTCGCGGCCGCGGGCGCGGCGAACCCGCGCCGCTGAAGAAGGGGGCTGCCGCGGGCTGGTAACAGCTGTTACCGTCTGCGTATGGCGAAGACACAGTTGGGTGCCCGCGTCGACGACGAGATCGCGGAACTGGCCAAGGCCCGGGCCAAGGACCGTGGCCTGCCGCTCGGCGAGTACATCGCCGCCCTGGTCCGCGAGGACGCCGACGGGCTGCGGCAGCGCGGCCTGGACGCGGCACGGCGCTTCCTGGACGAGCACCAGGCCGTCTTCGACGAGGCCGAGGACGCCGACCGGCGCGTCCCGGGAGCGCACGCCGCCTGATGGAACTCCATATCGACGTCCCCTGGATCCTCCAGGTCGCCGAGATCGCGGGCGCGGCCGACCCCACCCCCGAGGACTACGGGGTACCGGTGGCGGCGGTCGCCTGCCACCGCGCCGAACTGCTCGAGCAGCCCGTCTACGACGGGCCCTACGCCCGCGCCGCCGCCCTGGTGCACGTCCTCGGCCGCTGCCGCTGGCTCGAGCGGTCCAACATGGCCGTCGCCGCGGCGACGGGCGTGATGTATCTGGACGCCTCCGGGATACCGGTCAAGCCCACCCGCGAGGACGCGGTGGCCCTGCGTGACCTGCTGCGGGATCCGTCCTGCACCGCCGCAAGGATCGCCGCGCTGCTGCGCGCCTGGCCGCGGGCCACCTGAACCCCGCGCGCACCTGAACCACCGCATGACTTCACGGCTGCACGGCTTCACCGAACGTACACACAGCTGCACACGCCTCCACGTGAACTTAAAAGTTCAAGCGCTACGCTCGTCGGCAGTTCGAGTGGTCGAGGAAGCCCCCACGGCGCGGCCGCTCGCTTCCCCCATGCTCAGGAGACGCGCGTGCGCGACGGCGACATAGTGGTGATCGGCGGAGGCTACGCGGGCGTCCGGCTGGCGAAGCGACTGGACACGACGGCCCGGGTCACCCTGGTGGACCGCAAAGAGGTGTTCTTCCACCGCATCGCCTCGCTCCGCGCCGGCGTGCGCCCGGAGTGGTCGGTCACCCCCTTCATCCCGTACGACCGGCTGCTGCGCGACGGCCGGATCGTCGTGGGCAAGGCGGTCCGCGTCGACACCGACGAACGGCAGGTCGTCCTGGCGACGGGCGAGCGGCTTGCCTACGACGTCCTCGTGATCGCCACCGGCGCCGACTACCCCGAGCCGGCCCGCTTCACCGGCACCACCACCGAGGAGACGATCAAGTCCTTCGCGGGCCACCAGCGCAGGATCGCCGCCGCCGAACACGTTCTCGTCGTCGGCGGCGGGCCCTCCGGTGTCGAGCTCAGCGCCGAGATACGCCTGGCCCGGCCGGACGCCCGGGTCACGCTCGCCCACGCGGGGGCGGCGCTGCTGAACTCCGCCGGCAGCAGGCGGGCCGGGCGCCGGGCGCTGGCCTGGCTGGAGTCCCACGAGGTGGAGGTGCGCCTCGACTCGTTCATGTCGCCGGGAAACGACTTCGGCACCTATCGCGACGCGCGCGGCAACATCATCGACGCGGACCTCTCCTTCTGGGCCACGGGCACCACACCCAACACCCTCTGGCTGCGACTGGCCGGACACGGCGACTGGCTGAACGCGGCCGGGCACATCAAGGTCGACCGGCGGCTCAGGGTCGAGGGGCGCCCGGACGTGTTCGCGGTCGGCGACGTGAACGACGCCACCGAACTCAAGATCACTCCCGCCGCGCTGGCCCAGGCCGATCTCGCCGCGCACAACATCCGTGTCCACCTGAGGAGTTCCGGCCGGCACCGCAAGGAACCCCGCCTCTACCGGCCGGTCCGGCGCACCCCGCTCATCGTGCCCTTCGGCCCCGCCGACGGGCTGACCGTGCTGCCCGTGCCGGGCGGCGAGAGCGCCGTACTGGGCGGTCGCGCCTCGGTGCCGGCGAAGGCCAAGACCCTCATGACGCCGTACATGAGGCGCCAACTCGGCTACAGCGCCGGCTGAACCACCCGCCCGCCGGCGGGTGCTCGCACGGCTCATGACGAACCCGCGCCGCGCTGCCGCGGCCGTCGGTCACCGTCCGCCATCGTGGACCACCCTCGGGAAACCGCTTACCGGAGCCGACTCGCCGCACGGAGCTGCGGAATGGCCGAAACGACACGGCAGGTGACAGCAAGCGCTCTCAACTCCCCTGCCCGGAAAGAAAGTTCGCCTACGTTGGTGCCCTGATCAACTACGCAGCCGTGCAGGAGGCTTTGCCGTGTCGGACCCGACTTCCCAGACCACCGCGACCGCCGGAACACCCGGCCGGATCGACACGTCCAAGCCGCACTCGGCCCGGTTCTGGAACTATTTCGTCGGCGGCAAGGACAACTACGAGGTCGACCGGGAGATCGGCGACCACATCAAGGAGATCTTCCCCGGCCTCGTCGACGTGGCGGTCGCCAGCCGGCACTTCCTGGGACGCGCGGTGCGGCACCTCGCCCAGGAGCGGGGCATCCGCCAGTTCCTGGACGTGGGCACCGGTCTGCCCACCGCCGACAACACCCACCAGGTGGCGCAGAGCGTGGCCCCCGACGCCAGGATCGTGTACGTCGACAACGACCCCGTGGTCCTGGCCCATGCGCACGCCCTGCTGACGAGTACGCCGGAAGGCAGGACCGCCTATCTGGACGCGGACCTGTACGACCCGGAAGCCGTGCTGGAAGCCGCCGCGGGAACGCTGGACCTCTCCCGGCCGGTCGCCCTGATGATCCTCAACACGCTGGGCCACGTCGGCGACTACGCGCAGGCGCGCGACCTGGTCGGGCGGCTCATGGCCGGTCTCCCCTCGGGGAGTCATCTGGTGATCAGCGACAGCACGGCCACCAGCGCGGGCATGATCGCCGCGTCGGAGGCGTACAACGCGAGCGGCGCCGTGCCCTACCACGTCCGCGCCGTCGAGGAGATCGGCGGCTTCTTCGACGGGCTGGAGCTGGTGGAACCGGGGATCGTCCAGGTCACGAAGTGGCGCGCGAACCCCGATGATTCAGCCAACTTCGCCGCCGTCGACGCCTATTGCGGCGTGGGACGCAAGCCGTAACCGCCCGGCCGGCCCTGGACGGCCCGGGTCACCGATCCCGGGCACCGCCCCCGGGTCACCGGTGCCGGGAACCCGCCGAGGCGGCCGCCTGTCCACGCCGCGCCCGGGCTCGGATAATGGGGACATGGGATTAGCCGTGTTCATGACCCTGCCCGGGCTGGTCATCCTGCTGACCGTCGTGGCCTTCGCCGACCAGCTGGTTCTCCGCACGGGGCGGGCCGGGCTGCTGCCCTGGCGCAACAGCGCCCGGCAGGGCCAGATATCGGCGACCGGCTTCGAGCAACTCCACGCGAGCTTCTCACCCGGGAAGCAGAACGAACTCAAGGAGCGCCAGTCGGCTCTGGTGATGCGGGACGACGAGGAGGACGGCGCGCCTGCGAACCGGACGACGGTGGACCTGGACGGCGGATTGGCGGTCGTCCGGATGCCCGGGGCCGGGCGCTAGCCGTACCGCCCGGCTCACGACCGGCCGCCGGTCTCCGGCTCCCGCGGGCCGTACCGCGGCTCAGTCGCTGCGCCGGTCCCTGGAAAGCAGCCACCGCCACCGTTCGCGTTCCGTGACGAGGGTGATGGCCACCAGGAGAGACACGAGAACTGCCGCACCGGTGGGCCACACCCACCATGCGGCGATCGCGGCGGCGGCGAGCTGGAGCAGGACGAGCAGGATGGTGACCGTACCCGATACCGGGATGATCACCTGTTTCTTGTCCCCCGGAGTCGCGAAGACGGTCGGCAGGCCGATCAGTACCACCACGGCCAGGACGGCGTACAGCCACGAGTACTGGGCCAGGGCCCACGGGGTGGCCACCCAGGCGACGAGTTCCGAGGCGAAGCGCAGGACGGATGCGATGCGGTCGTCCGGTCTCTCCACGTATCCCCCAGGCTGTCTCGACCACCAGCGGGAAATCCTACGACGGGCCACAGCCCTCAACAGGGCTGTGAGGGTGGCTCGATGATCGTGCTCGTCGCGAGAAGACCGTCCCGGCCCTCAGCGGTGCGGACATCCCCGACGAGTGACCCTTACGGTCGGCCGCGCCCTCCCGGCCCGGACGGCACCGGCGTCCGGGCCGGGAGACGGTGTCCCTCGGGCGCCTTCTCCCCCTCGGCGAGGGCGCTCACGTCGTCGTCCGGAGTGACCGCCACGGTAGGAGCGGCGCCCGGGTGGCCGGCCTCCCGACGAGGCCTACGCGCCCGTACGGCGTAACGTCGTCCTTGTGGACCTGACGGCTGCCGGTCTCGCGTCCCGTGTCGTACGCGAGCTCGGTTCGCGAGCGGACGAGCTGATCGCCGAGGTGGAGCGTGGCCTGCGGCGGGAGCTGCCCGAGCTGTGGGACGACCCCGGCATCGCGCGGATGGTGGCGGAGAACGTCGCCGACCACATCGCCGCCGGACTGTTCGGCCTCGAACACGCCATCGAGGCGACACTGATCGAACCGCCACCGGCCGACCTGGACCGTTCGCGCCGACTGGCCCGGCACGGCATCCCGCTCGGCACGATGCTGCGGGCATTCCGGCTGGCGCAGACCATCGTCCTCGACCGGCTGCTCGCGGAGATGCCCCGGTTCACCGACGACGTCGAGCTGACCAGCGCGGCCGCACGGCACGTCATCGCGACGGCGGCCGCGTACGTGGACCGCACCTCGGAGCAGGGCGTCGCCGCCTTCCAGGAGGAGCGGGACCGCCGGCTGCAATGGCGGCTGTCGATGGTGAACGAGGCGGGCGTGCGCATCGGTACCACCCTGGACATCGCCCGCACCACGCAGGAACTGGCCGATTACGCCGTCGAGCGCTTCGCCGACCTCGTCACCGTCGACCTGCTCGACGCCGCGCTGCACGCCCACGAATTCTCGACCGAAGGCCCCCTCGTGCTGCGCCGGACCGCGCGGGCACCGGTGGGCGACGACGGTCCGGAACCGGGCGCCGTGACGCAGGAGCTGCACACCTGCCCGGACGGGTCGCCCGAGGCTCACGCCCTGATCACCGGCCGGCCCGCCAAGCACCACGGCGACGCGGCCGGCGCCCCGCGCATCCACTCCACCCTGGTGGTGCCGCTGCGTGCCCGCGGCGTCACACTGGGTGTCGCCCGGTTCTCCCGGCACCGCAACCCGGACCTCTACGACGACGAGGACCTGCTCCTCGCCCAGGAGATCGCCGCCCGGGCGGCCGTGGCCGTCGACAACGCCCGCCGCTACAGCTACGCCCGCGCCACCGCCCTCACCCTCCAGCGCAGTCTGCTCCCGCGTGGTGCGCCGCGGCAGTCCGCGGTCGAGGTCGCCTACCGCTACCTTCCCGCGGGCGACCGGGTCGGCGTCGGCGGCGACTGGTACGACGTCATCCCGCTGTCCGGCGCCCGGGTCGCCCTCGTGGTGGGCGACGTGGTCGGCCACGGCATCCACGCCGCCGCCACCATGGGCCGTCTGCGGACCGCCGTACGCACCCTCGCCGACATCGACCTGCCGCCCGACGAACTCCTCACGCACCTCGACGACATCGTGCTGCGTCTGTCCGGCGAGACCTCCGACGACGTGGACGGCGAAGCCGCCGGAGACCTGGGCGCCACCTGTTTGTACGCCGTCTACGACCCGGTCTCCCGACGCTTCACCCTGGCCCGCGCGGGACATGTGCCGCCCGCGCTGGTGACCCCGGACGGAACGGCCGAGATCCTGGATCTGCCGCCGGGCCCGCCACTCGGCCTGGGCGGCGTGCCGTTCGAGGCGGCGGAGTTCGAACTCCCCGAAGGCAGCCTCCTCGCCCTGTACACCGACGGCCTGGTCGAGTCCCGCGACCACGACGTCGACGCCGGTCTCGCCAGGCTGCGCCAGGCCCTCGTCCGGCCGGCTCCCTCACTGGAGGAGGTCTGCGACCACGTCATCGAGACCCTGCTGCCGACCCGGCCGGACGACGACGTCGCCCTGCTCCTGGCCCGCACCCACGCGCTGGGCGCCGGCCAGGTCGCCACCTGGGACCTGGCCGCCGAACCCGCGGCCGTCTCCCGAGCCCGCTCGGACGTCTCCCGGCAGCTGAGCGACTGGGGTCTGGAGGAACTCGGCTTCACCGCCGAACTGGTCGTCAGCGAACTGGTCACCAACGCCATCTGCTACGGCCGACCCCCCATCCGGCTGCGCCTGATCCACGACCGCACCCTGCTGTGCGAGGTCTCCGACGGCAGCAGCACCACCCCTCACCTGCGCCGGGCCCGTGTCTTCGACGAAGGCGGCCGAGGCCTGCTCCTGGTCGCCCAGCTCGCCGAGCGCTGGGGAACCCGCCACGCCCGCCGCGGCAAGACGGTCTGGGCCGAACTGAGCGACTCCGCCGAACTCCCGCTGTCCGCCTTCACCCAGGCCTGAATCAGCGGCGGCGCGCCCAGAACAGCGCGTGACCGTTCTCGCCCTCGGGTACGAACTCCTCCTGCTCCACGACGAGACCGGCCTGGGTGATCCAGCGCCGATTCGTCGCGACGTCCGCGTGGCTCCACCACATGGGGGTCCCGCCGCCCAGCCAGTCCTCATCGACACCGGTCCAGGCCCGATGCCCGGTGGTGCCCAGGAACCAACCGCCCGGTCGCAGCCATCCGGCGACCTTCCGGAGCAGCGGAAGCTGTTCGTCGAGCGGAATGTGGATCAGCGCGTACAACGTGACGACCGCGTCGAAGGAGGCCGGCCCGAAGTCCACCGCCGTGGCGTCGGCATGGACGAACTCGGCCTGCGGCACACGCTCCCGAGCCCTGCGGATCTGCACCTCACTGATGTCGACGCCCGTGACACGGTGCCCGGCGGCCGCCAGGTCGCGAGCGACGGGGATCCCGCTTCCGCAGCCGAGATCCAGCACCGTGCCGCCTGCCGGGACCCGACCGGACAGTGCGCGGATCCATGGCCCGTACTTCGTCTCGCCGCCGTACGTCCGGTCGTAGCGGAGGGAGAGCGCGTCATACCCGCGCCGGACCAGCTCTTTGGGATCTTCGATGTCCACGCCGGTGCACGCTAGCCGCGCACGGTGAGAAGCCGCGAACGGATATTCCCCCCCGCAGCGACGGACGGTGTGTCCGGCCCCACGCGCGCGTGCTCCCGTCTCCCGATAGAACCGCGCCGACCCGGGCACACGCTCGATGATCTTCGTTGACGTACCCGGGAGGACGCACCGCCATGGCCGTACCGCCGCACGTTCCGCAGCCCGCGCGCAGTCCGCGTCGGTTCGAACTCCGCTCCACGGCCGTGTACTTCGTGCTGCTCGCCATTCTGCTGACCTTGCTGGGGACGGTCGCCCGTACCGCCACGGCAGCGGCGGAGCGCCGTCCGGGCTGGGCGGTCTCGCTCGTACTCGTCGGTGCCGCCGGTGTCGTCGCGGGTCGTCGCGGACGGAGCAGGTTCTCGGCGGCGAGGCTCGCGCGCCGTGCCGCGAGGTCCCTGGAGGAAGCCACGGAGACGGTGGTCGAGGCTCTCGAGACCGCGCCGCCGGTCGTTGCCTCGGAACCGGCCGTGTCTCGGACGGAGTTCGTCGGTGGGGGACTCGGCGTGGAACCGACGATCCCGCTCGGCCGGCCCCTCGGCGGGATCTCCGAGCAGCCTCTCGACACCGCGCCGGACGCCACCGAGGAGATCGGTTTCGAGGAGCTGGATCCCTACGAGTTCGAGCAGGCGATAGCCGAGCTCTGCCGGCGCGACGGCTGCACCGAGGTGGAGGTCGTCGGCGGGGCCGGTGATCTGGGCGCCGATGTCGTGGCGAGGACAGCGGACGGACGTGTGCTCGTCATCCAGTGCAAGCGCTACAGCGATACCAACCGTGTCGGTTCCCAGGACATGCAGCGCTTCGGCGGGACGTGTTTCGCCGTGCACGGGGCCGAGGTCGCGGCGGTCGTCACCACCGGCGACTTCACCGCGCCCGCCGTCGAGTACGCGAGCCGATGCGGCATCGTGTGCGTGGACGGCGAGGACCTCGGGCGTTGGCAGGACGCGGTGGGCCCGAGGCCGTGGGAGCCGGAGTTCGTGGCGGACTGAACCGGTGACCGTCGAGAAGATCCGGATGTGCGGCGAGAGAGGCGGCGGGCAGTGCGCGAAGGAGCGGGAGCAGGAGCGGTCGGGGAAGAAGGCGGGGAAGAAGGCGGGAAGGCGGTCCGGGAAGCGGGCGGAGACGGAGGACGGGGCGTGGGGAGCTCGTCCGCGTTGCTGGTGCGGCAGCGGCCGGCCGGGACGCCGGGCGCCGCGGTCGTGGTTCTGCACGGCGGCCGGGAACACAGCCGGGAGGTATCGCGGGGCTGGCACCTGGCCGCCCTGCGCATGCGTCCCGTCCTGCGGGCGGCGGTGGCCGCGACGGACCGTCAGGACGTGCTGGTCGGCGAGGTGCGCTACCGCTACCGGGGCTGGAACGCGACCGCCGATCCCGTGCACGACACCGTACGGGCGCTCGACGAACTGCGCCGGACGGTCGGCGAGGTGCCCGTGACCCTGGTGGGCCACTCGATGGGTGGCCGGGCGGCCCTGCGGGCGGCGGCCGACCCCGCGGTACGCGGTGTCCTCGCGCTGGCGCCGTGGTGCCCGCCCGGCGAACCCGTCGACCATCTCGGCGGGAAGCGGATCGTCGTCCTGCACGGAGACCGTGACCGGGTGACCGATCCGGGGGAGTCCGCCGAGTACGTCCGACGGGCACGGCGGGCGGCGGCGCAGGCGGGCATCGTCCTCGTCCGCCGCGGTGACCACGCCATGCTCCGGCGGTGCGCCGACTGGCACCGTGCCACCGCCGCGATCGTCGCCCAACTCCTGCGACCGGAGCCGGTCGTCGAGGGTCTCGCCGGCGAGGCCTGCGCGGCGGACGGCCCCCTGCCGTGGTGACCGCGGGCGGAGCGCACGCCGTCGGCGAGGGGTCGTACCGAGGGTGGCCGGGGCCCGTCCGGGGCACCTCCGCGCAGTCCATCGCGACCGTTTTGGGGCCCCCATGGTCACCCGCACCCGGGCCATCGGGGACAATACGATGACGTCACCACGGTCGGTTCCGCTGTCGAACCGTCAGGAGACGTCACAAAAGCGCCGGTTCGCTCCGTCGGATCGTCGGCCGTGTCCGAAGCAAGTCCTGCCGTGTCGGCCTGCCCGACCGTCCACGAAAGCAGAGCCCCCTCGGTGATCCCCGTCTTCGACGACACCCCGATCTACCACCGCCTCATCATCGAACGCGGCGACGTGCCCGCTCAGGTGAAAGGCGAGGCCGAACGCATCAAGCGAGACCTGGACCGGGTCATGAGCGCCCCGTCCTCCTTCACCCCCGGTCTGCCCGCGCAGCGGTCGTTCTTCGGCTGAGGGTCTGACGGTCCGAGCCACCAGGGACGATCCGAGGAGATCCGTGAAGGAGGGCGAAATCGTCGCCGTGCCCCGACCGTTGGCGCTGCCCGACGGGCGGCCCGCGCTGGCGGCCTGGACGCTCGACCCCGACCTGCGGCATCTCAACCACGGTTCGTTCGGCGCCGTCCCGCGGGTGGCGCAGAAGCGGCAGAATGCCCTGCGGGCGGAGATGGAACGCGCCCCGGTCGCGTGGTTCCCGTCGCTGCCCGGCCGGATCGCCGCGGCCCGCGCGGCCGTGGCCGGCCGGCTGCGGACCGACGCGAAGGACCTGGCGCTCGTGCCGAACGCCAGCGCCGGGGCCAGCGTCGTCTACGCCGCCCTGGCCGCCCGGCCCGGCGGGGACATCGTGGTCACCGACCACGGCTACGGCGCCGTCACCATGGGCGCGGAGCGGCTGGCCCGTCGCTGGGGGACCGGCGTACGCACGGCCCGGGTGCCCCTGGCGGCCGATGCCGAGCAGGCGTACCGAGCGGTGATGGCGCAGGTGGACGACGGCGTCGCCCTGATCGTCCTGGACCAGATCACCTCGGCGACGGCCCGGCTGATGCCGGTCGGACGCGTCGGGACCGAAGCCGCGCGGCGCGGGATCACCCTGCTCGTCGACGGCGCGCACGCCCCCGGTCTGCTGGCCGCGCCGCTGGACGGCCTGGTCTGTGACGCCTGGGTCGGCAACCTCCACAAATGGGGCTGTGCCCCGCGCGGCACGGCGGCGCTCGTCGCCCACGGCCCGCTCCGGGCGGACCTGCACCCGCTGATCGACTCATGGGGCGCGGCCGAACCCTTCCCGGACCGCTTCGACCACCAGGGCACGCTCGACGCCACCGGCTTCCTGGCCGCGCCCACCGCACTGGACTTCATCGACGACACCTGGGGCTGGGACACGGCCCGCCGGTACATGGACGAACTGGCGGACCACGGCGCCCGTGTCGTCGCGGAGGCCTTCGCCCGGACCGGGAACCCGGCCGACCCCGTCGACGTCGGCATGACCGTCCCCGGAATGCGGCTGGTCCGCCTGCCCGAGGGCCTGGGCACGAGTCGGGTCGCGGCGGACGCCCTGCGCGACCGTGCGACCGCCGAACTGGGCGTGGAGGCCGCGTTCACCAGCTTCGACGGACTCGGTTACCTACGGCTGTCCGCCCATGTCTACAACACCCCCGAGGACTACGGGCACTTCGCCGAGACGTGTGTGCCCGTCGTCGAGAAATGGGCCCGCGAGGCAAGGGAGCAGTCGTAGGCCCCGGCGCTCACGGCTCGTTCGGCGCGTGTCGCCGTTGTGCCGCGGCCGCTTCGTCGGCCCGGCCGCCGGCGCCGAGCGGTCCGGTGGGACGCAGCGGTTCCGAGGCCTCCAGGCGGGGCAGCGCGCGGCGGGAGCGGCGCAGGACCAGGGCCGGCAGCGCGGCCCGTGTCACCTGGACGAGGCGCAGCGCGGCCGGGACGTAGACGGCGGTGCGCCGCCGTTCCACGGCCGTGGCGAGACGCCTCGCCACGAACTCCGGCGGGTAGACGCGTCGGGCGGGCGGCGGCATGCCGGCCCGCAGCTCACGGAGCACCGCATGCCGGTCGGCGTCCCGGATCATGTCGGTGTCCGTCCAGTTCAGATAGGCGATGCCGACCGCCACGCCATGGTGGGCCGTCTCGGCCCGCAGCGCGTGCGCGAAGGCCTCCACGCCGGCCTTCGAGGCGCAGTAGGCGCTCATCAGGGGAGCGGCCCCGATCGAGGCCAGCGAAGCGATCTGGAGGTAGTAGCCCGCCGACTCCACCAGGTCCGGCAGGAAGGCGTGTGCCGTCAGGGCGCTGCCCGTGACGTTGACGTCGATCACCCGCCGCCAGGAGGACATGTCCGCCGAGGCGAACGGGCCGCCCTCCGCGATCCCCGCGTTCGCGACGACCACCGAGGGCGGCCCCAGCCGCGAGCGGACGACCCCGGCCGCCCGCTCCAGCGCCTCGCCGTCGGTGACGTCGGCCTCGACGGCCAGCGCGGGAGTGGGCAGCGACGCGGCCACGGACCGCAGCGCCTCCCCCTCGTGGCCGATCAGCGCCAGGCGCGCTCCGCGCCGTGCGAGCTCCCGAGCCAGCGCCGCTCCCACCCCGCGGGCGGCTCCCGTGACCACGGCGGTGCGGTCTTCGAGGGGACTGTCGTGCACGGCGTGCTCCGTTCGTCGGGCTCTCGGTCGTTCGGCGGGAGTGCTGCCGGTCAGCCGGCAGCCGGCCTCCTCGCGCCGGTGCGGTCCCGGCGGGCGAGCGCCCGCTGTACGAACGTCCCGCCGGGCGGGCGGTGCCGGCGCAGCGCGGCACGGGCGGCGTTGGCACCCGGCGCGCCGTGGACCCCACCACCGGGATGGGCGCCGGCGGAGGCCAGGAACAGCCCGCGCACCGGCGTCTCCGGGCGCCCGCTGCCGGGCAGGGGCCGAAAGAGGAGCTGCTGGTGCAGCGCGGTCGTGCCGCCGTTGATCGCACCACCGTGCAGATTGGCGTCGAGGGACTGGAGCGTGGGCGGGGCAAGGATGCGGCGGGCGCGGATCAGGGACCGGAAACCGGGAGCGAACCGCTCGACCTGTTGTTCGACCCGGTCGGCCATCAGCTCCTGCTCGCTCGCGTCCCAGGCACCCGTGAGCCCCTCGCCGCCGGCGTCGCCCTCGACCTGCTGGGGCACATGGGTGTAGGCCCAGGCCGACTCGGTCCCGGCGGGGGAGCGACCCGGGTCCGAGGTCGTCATCTGGCCGAACAGCGCGAAGGGGCGGTCCGGAACCTGGCGCATGGCGATCTGGGCCGCGAACCGGGTGAGCTCGTGCAGGCCGTCGGCCAGGTGCACGGTCCCGGCACGACGCGCCGCCTCCGCCTGCCAGGGCACCGGCCCGTTCAGCGCCCAGTCGACCTTGAAGGTCGCGAAGTCCCACTGGAAACGCTCCAGGTCGGCCAGCAGCTGGGAGGGCAGGTGCTCCGGTTCCACAAGCACGCCGTACAGCGCGGGGACGGAGACGTCGGCCAGCACCGCGCGGTCCCCGGCGACCCGATCCCCGTCGGTGGTGCGCACCCCCACGGCCCGTCCGTCCCGGACCTCGATCCGGCCCACCCGCTGCCCGCAGCGCAGCACGCCGCCACGGGCGCGCAGCCGCCGGACCAGGGCCTCGGTGAGGGCGCCGGAGCCGCCGGCCGGCACGGGAAAGCCGTAGGACTGGCCGAGCATGGCCATCAGCCAGCCGAACCCGCCGCTGCCCGCCGCCTCGGGAGCCAGATCGGCGTGCAGGGCGTTGCCGGCCAGGAGCAGCCGGCCGCCCTCGCCCCCGAACTCCTCCTCGCCCAGCCGCCGCACCGGCAGGGCCAGCGTCCTGGCCATCCGCAGGCCGCCCGCGGCGCGCAGCCGGACCGCCAGCCGGGCCGTCGCCCGCACCGGCGGGAACGGGGTGAACAGCGCGTCGAGGATGTCCGGGCGGAGCTGTTCCCACACCTCGTGGAGGCGACGCCAGGCGGCTCCGTCCCCGGCGTGGAAGGCGTCGAGGGAACGGGCGGTGACATCGACCCTGCGGTCGAGGACCGCGCAGTCGCCGTCGATGAGGGGATGGGCCACGACACTGGGCGCATGGTTCCAGCGCAGACCGTGTTCGTGCAGCCGCAGCCCGGACAGGACCGGTGAGGCGACGGCCAGCGGGTAGAACGAGCTGAACAGGTCACTGACGAACTCGGGGTCGACCGACCGGTCGTGCCGTACCGCGCCGCCGGGTTCCGGCTGCTCCTCGAGGACCTCCACGCTCCAGCCCGCGTCCGCCAGCAGGTTCGCCGCCACGAGCCCGTTGGGTCCGGCCCCGATCACCACGGCGTCAGGCATCGGCGCCTCCTTCGGCGTGCGGTCGCGCAGCGGCGGGCGTCCTGCGGGCGCCGTCGGGGGCTGCGCCGCGGGCGTCGGCCTCGCACACCTTGGCCAGCCGGCCGAGCAGGGCACGGTGGCGGATCTGGGTCACCACCTCGACGCCGGCGTTGTGCAGCAGTCCGCCGACGCCCTGCAGCGGATGTTCGTCCAGGACGACCAGACAGTGGCGGCCCCACGGCCGCAGCTCGAACGCGATCCGCGCCGTGCCCAGCACGCCCGCCCGCGCCTCCAGCTCCAGCACGTCCGGCTCACGGCAGCGCCGTACGATCGTCTCGTTGCTCAGGGTGACGGGCCCCACCCGGATCTCGTAGGCGATCTTCGCGTCCACGCGTGGCCATTCGCCCGTCATCTCGTGGGTCGACGACGTGCCCACCACCCACTCCGCGTAGCGGTCGCCGTCGGCGAGGACGTCCCACACCGTCTGCGGACTCGCCTTGACCAGCCGATGCCGTACCGCCACCGTGCACCTCCCGCAGTCGCTGACAAGTGGCTCGCCGAGTGCCCGTATCGCCGAAGGTCAACCGCTGGAGGCGCATGCCGCGGCGCCGATGAACCCGCCCGTTGTCAGTGCCGTCATGAAGGATGCCCCACATGAGATCAACTTCGGCTCAGCCGGGTAGTCGGTCTCATGTCCCCGCCGAGGAAAGGTCACCGAACATGCCGCCCACCGCCCTCCAGCCGCAGCTCCTCGACGTACGTTCCGACGCTTACCCCTGGCAGCGTCGGAGCGCGGAGGTGTCCGGGTCGGCGGGCACGGTCGGCAGGGCGGCCGGCGTGCCGCGTCAGCGTGGTCCGCTCCCGCTCGGCCGCGAGGAGAAGGCACGTCCGGTGACCCGTCCGGTACCCGCTCCGGCACCGCGACCGGCCCGCACGGACGACGGCGGTGCGGTCCGGAACGGGCGGCCGGCCCACCCGTCCCGCCCCGGCGTGTCGCCGGGCCGCACCGGGGCCGACGTGCTGCGCATCGTCTCCGATCCCCGGACGCCCGTGTTCGTCACCGAGCACGCCGGCGGACGCCGGGTGTACGGCTACTGGCGGCCGCTGGACGCGGACGGCGGCCGGGGAGGCTGTTATGTCGCGCTGTCGGCCACCGAGTGCGACGAGCTGTACGCGGCCGGCCGGATCACGGTGGGCGAGCCCGTCACGGACCCGAGGAAGACCACCTACCGGGTCCGTGCCGCCCGCACCCAGGCCGCGGGCGCCCGCCCCGCGGCCGCGCCTGTGCGGACGACGGTGGCCAGGGGGCGCGCGGCGTGAGCGGACGGCCGACCACGGGGGTGCGGCGCGTTCGTCGGACCGACCCGAACGTCCCGCCCGAGGGCCTGATCGGCGTGTTCGGGGGTAGCCGACGACCGGAAGAGACGGCCCGCCGGCAGGCAGGCCGACACACAAGGGGAGGACAAGGATGAGCGTCATTCAGCGCATCAAGGCGTTCGCCAGGAGCCCGCAGGGGCGGCGCACGATGGAGCAGGCACGGCGTGCGGCGGCCGATCCGCGCCGTCGGGCCCAGGCGCGCGGCCTGCTGGCCCGTCTGCGGACACGGCGCTGACACCGCCCGGTGCGTCCAGGGGAGCATCAGCTTCGATCACACGTCAATACCTCGTCACCGTAGGTCTTTTGAAAGGTGCTCAGGGCTCACAGCGGAGCTTCAGCTGATTCCTGCTTCTTTCATTGACAGCGGAAAATAAGGGCCCTAGGTTCCGGGCCATGCCCTCGTCCTTCGCCGCGCACCCCGCCGAGACGTTCCCCGCCGGAACACCGGCCGCTTCACAGGTCTTCACCACCGTCCTGTCCCAGGGCCCGCTCACCCGCCTGGAACTGGCCCGGCGGGCCGGTCTGTCGGCGGCGGCCGTCACGAAGGCGGTCCGGCCGCTGTTCGCGTCGGGATACCTGGTGGAGGACGCGGACACGGAGGCCCGCTCGGCGCTCGGCCGCCCCGCGAACCTGGTGCGGGTCGACGGGGGCCGCGCCCTGTTCCTCGGGCTCAAGCTCACCGCAGACGCGATCTTCGGGGTTCTCACGGACCTGCGCTGCCGGATCCTGCTCGCCCGCCGCGTGCCGCTGACCGACCGTGCCGTCAAGGCGGTGCTGGCGTCGACCGCCGAGATGGTGCGGGAGTTGCTGACCGAGGCGGACGGCTACGGCGTACGCGTCATGGGGCTGGGAATCGCCGTCTCCGGCGACGTGGACCGCACGGAGGGCGTGGTGCGCTACTCGCCGTTCCTGGAGTGGCGCGACGTACCGCTCGCCGAACTGGCCTGCGCCGTCACCGGCCTGCCGGTCACCGTCGACAACGACGTACGGGCCCTCACCGTCGCCGAGCAGTGGTTCGGCGCCGGCGTGGGCCTGTCGAACTTCGCCGTGGTGACCGTCGGCGCGGGCGTCGGCTGCGGGCTGGTGGTCCACGGCCGCGTGGTCGCCGGAGCGCACGGCGTGGCCGGCGAGATCGGCCATGTCACCGTCGACCCCGACGGGCCGCTCTGCCACTGCGGCAACCGCGGCTGCGTCGAGGCGATCGCCGCGGACCCGGCGATCCTCGCCCGGATCCGCGAACGGACCGGCGTCGAGGTCGCCGACACCGCCCAGGCCGTCGACCTCGCCCGCCGGGGCGACGCGCACGCCCGCGAGGCGTACTCACGGGCGGGGGAGGCGATCGGCCGCGGCATCGCCACCGTGGCCAATCTGCTCGGTCCGGAGCGCGTCGTCATCTCCGGCGAGGGCCTGGCCGCCTACGACCTGTTCGCCGAGCAGATCCGCGGCGCCTTCGCCGCGGCCGCCTTCGGCTCGGCCGCGCGGTGCGACCTGCAGACCCGCCCGCTGCCCTTCGAGGAGTGGGCGCGCGGCGCCGCGGCGACCGCCATCCAGTCCTTCATCACCGAACCGAACTGACCGTACGAGCAGCGTTCCCGCACGCTCCGGCGCAGTTCGTCGGCGGCCCGCCATCGGCGCGGGTCACCACCGGGCCGCCCCGGAGCCGTTCCGCCGAACCCCACCCAGGAGGTCAGACCCATGCGGTCACCCTCGCACTTCGTCCTGCCCGCGCGCGCCCTGAGAGCCGCCGTCGTCCTCGCCCTCGCCGTGGGCACCGCCACCGTCGCCCCCGCCGCCCACGCCGACAGCACCGCACCCGCACCGGGGCCGGCCGCCAAGCCGTACATGGGCTGGTCGAGTTGGAGCATGCAGTCCTCCAAGTACCCCGGACTCAACCCCGACGGCGACTACAGCTACCTCGCCGAGGCCAACGTCCTGAAGCAGACCGACGCCCTGGCCGCGAAACTCAGGAAGTACGGCTACGAGTACGTCAACATCGACGCCGGCTGGTGGCGCGACAAGGCCTGGAAGCCGCAGTTCGACCGGTACGCCCGCCAGAAGGCCGACCCGCAGCGCTTCCCCCGGGGCATGAAAGCCGTCGCCGACCACGTGCACGCCAAGGGCCTCAAGGCGGGGATCTACCTCCCCGTCGGCCTGGAGAAGGAGGCGTACGCCGACGGCAAGGCCCCGATCTGGAACGCCGAAGGCTGCACCACGGCCGACATCGTCCACGACGACCTGCGCACCACCAACGGCTGGGACAGCGCCTACAAGATCGACTTCTCCGACCCCTGCGCGCAGAAGTACATCGACTCCCAGGCGCGGATGTTCGCCGACTGGGGCTACGACTTCCTCAAGCTGGACGGCGTGGGCCCCGGCTCCTTCAAGAGCGGCGAGAACTACGACAACGTTGCCGACGTTGCCGCCTGGCAGAAGGCGATCGCGGCCACCGGACGCCCGATCCACCTCGAGGTGTCCTGGTCCCTCGACATCGGACACGCCGCCGACTGGAAGAAGTACTCCGACGGCTGGCGCATCGACACCGACGTCGAGTGCTACTGCAACACCCTGGTCTCCTGGGAGAACTCCGTCGACGACCGGTTCGACGACCTCCCGGCCTGGACCCGCCACGCCGGCCCCGGAGGCTGGAACGACCTCGACTCGCTCGACGTCGGCAACGGCGCGATGGACGGCCTGACCAAGGCCGAACGGCAGACGTACGCCACCTTGTGGGCCATCGCCAAGTCGCCGCTCTACACCGGCGACGACCTCACCCGCCTGGACCCCTACGGCCTGTCCCTGCTGACCAACCGCGAGGTCATCGCCGTCAACCAGGGCGCCGCGCCACCCGCGCACCCGGTCACCACGTCCGACCCCCAGCGCGTGTGGGCGGCCGAGAACCCCGACGGCACCTACACCGTCGCCCTGTTCAACCTGGCCGACGCGCCGGCCTCGGTCAGCGCCGACTGGACGACGCTCGGCTTCACCGGCAAGGCGGCCGTCCGTGACCTGTGGAACCACGAGAACCTCGGCACCTACAAGAACCGGATCACCCAGGCACTGCCCGCCCACGGCTCCCGCCTGTTCACCGTCACCCCGCGCGGCAGCGCACTCGAACGCACCGGCCACGAGGCCGAGGCCCCGGCCAACACCCTCGGCGGCAGCGCCTCCGTCGCCGACTGCTCCGCCTGCTCCGGCGACCGCAAGGTCGGCAACCTCTACCTCGGCGGCAAACTGACCTTCACCGACGTCGTCGTCGACAGGACGGGCACCTACCAGATCGAGGTCACCTACCTCAGCGGCGACGCACGGACCGCCGCGGTCTCCGCCAACGGCGGCGGCGCCACCCGCCACACGTTCCCCGCCACCGGCGACTGGGGGACCGTCGCCCGCGTCCATGTGCCGGTGACGCTGAAGGCGGGCGTCAACACGATCACCTTCGACAGCGGTTCGGGCTACGCGCCGGACATCGACCGGATCGACGTACCGAAGACCTCCTGACAACACCCGGGGGTCCGGTACCGCACCCGGGCCCCCGCCGACCTCCGGAGCCGCCATGACCCCCCGCCCGACGGACCCCGACAGACGCACCCTCATCGCCGCCGGTCTCACCGCCGCGGCCCTGGCCGGCCTGCCCGCCTTCACCGCTTCCGCCGCGCCCCGGCGCCCCCTCGACGCGCCGCGGCCCACCGAGGACTCCCGGCACCTGCTCTGGTGGCAGGCCCCCGCCGACGACCACTCCATGATCGAACAGGGCCTGCCGGTCGGCAACGGCCGCCTCGGGGCGCTCGCGGGCAACGACCCCGGCCGGGAACTCCTGCTGATCACCGACGCCACCCTGTGGACCGGCGGCCTCAACGACGAACTGGACGACGACGGCCAATTCCCCTACGGACGGGCCGACTTCGGCTCCTTCACCCTGCTCGCCCGGCTCACCGTGGACCTCCCCGACCACGACCTGTCCGCCGTCAACGGCTACCGCCGCAGCCTCGACCTCTCCCAGGCCCTGCTCACGACGACCTACGTCCGCGCCGGGGTGACGTACCGGCGGCATATCTTCGCCAGCCGCCCGGACGACGTGATCGTCCTGCACTTCACCCAGAGCGGCGGCGGCCGGTACACCGGGTCCGTGACCCTGGAGGGCATGCACGGCGAGACGGGCGGCGGAGCGGAGTCCTTCGGCGCGTCCTTCCCCGGCGGTCTGCGCTACGGCGCGGCCGTCACGGCGCACGGAACCGGCGGCCGGGTCCGGGTGAACGGAGCCCGGATCGACTTCTCCGGCTGCAGCGACCTCACGGTGGTCGTCAGCGGCGGCACCAACTACGCCCCCGACGCCCGCGCCAGGTACCGCGACCCGTCCCTCGACCCCGAGAAGCTGGCCCGTACGAAGGTCCGCGCGGCCGCCGCCCACCCGGCCGGCACGCTGCTGCGCACCCATGTCGCCGACTACCGTGCCCTCTACGGCCGACTCGACCTCTCGCTCGGCACGTCGACCCCCGGACAGCGCGCGCTCGACACCTGGGAACGCCTCATCGCACGCGCCCGCGACAGGACCCCGGATCCCGAACTCGAAGCCGCGTACCTCCAGTTCGGCCGCTACCTGATGATCTCCGGATCCCGAGGCAGCCTCCCCCTCAACCTCCAAGGGCTGTGGCTCGACGGCAACGACCCGGACTGGATGGGCGATTACCACACCGACATCAACCTCCAGATGAACTACTGGATGGCCGACCGCACGGGCCTGTCCCCGTGCTTCGACGCCCTCACCGACTACTGCCTCGCCCAGCTGCCCTCCTGGACCGCCCTCACCCGGTCCCTGTTCAACGACCCGCGCAACCGCTACCGCAACTCCACCGGAAAGAACGCCGGCTGGACCGTCGCGATCTCCACCAACCCGCACGGCGGGATGGGCTGGTGGTGGCATCCCGCGGGCAACGCCTGGCTCGCCAACACCCTCTGGGAGCACTACGAGTTCACCGGCTCCCGCACCCACCTGGAGAAGATCTACCCGCTGCTCAAGGGCGCCTGCGAGTTCTGGGAGGCGCGGCTGCTGCCCACGACCCTGCCCGGCAGCGAGCGGAAGGTCCTCGTCGCCGACAGCGACTGGTCCCCCGAGCACGGCCCGCTGGACGCCCGGGGCATCACCTACGCCCAGGAGCTGGTGTGGGAGCTGTTCGGCCACTACCGGACCGCGGCCGGGGAACTGGGCAAGGACGCCGCCTACGCGGACACCGTCGCCGCCCTGCGTGAACGGCTGTACCTGCCGCAGGTGAGCCCGAAGACCGGGTGGCTCGAGGAGTGGATGTCACCCGACAACCTCGGCGAGGGAACCCACCGGCACCTCTCGCCGCTCGTCGGCCTGTTCCCCGGCGACCGCATCCGCCCCGACGGCTCCACCCCCCGGGAGACCGTCGACGGAGCCACCGCCCTCCTCACCGCGCGCGGCATGGACAGCTTCGGCTGGGCGAACGCCTGGCGCGCCCTGTGCTGGGCCCGCCTCAAGCACGCGGAGAAGGCGTACGAGCTGGTCATGACCAACCTGCGCCCGTCGACCGGCGGTGGCAACGGCACCGCCTTCAACCTGTTCGACATCTACGAGGTCGAACAGGGCCGGGGCATCTTCCAGATCGACGCCAACTTCGGCACCCCGGCGGCGATGACGGAGATGCTCCTGTACTCCCGCCCCGGGCACCTCGAACTCCTGCCCGCCCTCCCCGCCGCCTGGGCCGCCTCCGGGCATGTCACCGGCCTGCCCGCGCGCGGCGGGTTCGTCGTCGATCTGCGGTGGCGCGAGGGCACGCCCACCTCGGTACGGGTGCGCAGCATCGGCGGCCGGACCACGACGGTGACGTACCGGGGGGCGTCCCGGACGGTGGACCTGCGGCCGGGGCGGTCCGTCACGCTGAAGGGCTTCACCCGATGACGGCCCGCCGCACGCCGGTCCGCGTCCTCCTCGCCGTCCTCACCTTCCTGCTCGCCGCCGCCCTGCCGCAGGCCTTCCCGGCGGTCGCCCGCGCGGCGGAGACCGGCCACGACGTCGTCACCTGGGCGGCGTCCGCGGACCGGCTGGGGGAGGGCGTCGCCGATCGTGGCTACCGGCTCGTCGTCCGCACCAGCGTCGGCGGCGCCGACCTGAGGATCCGGCTCACGAATGCCTTCGGCGACCGGCCGGTGACCTTCGACAGCGTCTACGCGGGAGTCCAGCTGGAGGGCGCGACCCTGGTCCGGGGCAGCAACCGGCGGCTGAGCTTCGGCGGCGCGCACTCCGTCACGATCCCCGCCGGCGGCACCGCGCTGAGCGACGCGCTGCCCGGCCGGCTCCCGGCCGCCACCGACCTGGTGGTCAGCCTGCACTCGCCGGACGCGGGGGGCCCGGCGAGCGGTCACGGAATGGCCCTGCAGACCTCGTACCTCACCCAGGGCGACCACACCGCGCAGGAGAGCGGCGACCGCTGGAGCGGGACGACCGGCTCCTGGTTCTACCTCGACTCCGTGTCCGTCCGCGCGAACGCGTCGACGGGTGCGGTGGTCGCGCTCGGCGACTCCATCACGGACGGCTGGCAGTCCACCGTCGACCTCGACCGCCGCTGGCCCGACTACCTCGCCCGCCGACTCCAGCGGGCGGACACCCAGGTCAAGGGCGTGGCCAACGAAGGGATCTCCGGCAACAAGGTTCTGGCGGACGGAGCCGGCCAGAGCGCGCTGAACCGACTCCAGCGCGACGTGCTGTCGCAGCCGGGAGTGCGCACCGTGTTCCTCTTCGAGGGCGTCAACGACATCAAGGCGCACACCGGGGTGACCGCCCAGGACATGATCGCCGGATACCGGGAGATCGTCCGCCGTGCGCACGCGGCCGGGAAGTGCGTCGTCGGCGCCACCGTGGCCCCCTTCGAAGGCTGGTCGGAGTGGGACCCGGCCGCCGAGTCCGTACGCCAGGAGGTCAACGCGTTCCTCCGGAGCGGCGCGGAGTTCGACGCCGTCACCGACTTCGACCGCATCCTGCGCAGCCCCTACGACTCCGAGCGGATCCTGCCCTTCTTCGACGGGGGAGACCATCTCCACCCCAACGACAAGGGGATGCAGGCGATGGCCGACGCGGTGGACCTCACGGAGCTCGACTGCACCTGACGACGGGCCGTGGCGAGGGGGTCACCCGACGCGGGGCGCGGTCCGGTCGGACGTCGGCCAGACGTACGGAAGGTCGTCGGGCACGCCGGGGAACAGCGCCGCGTAGAACTCGGGATCCTTGCGCACGAGCGCCGACCGGTGGCTGCGGTGGAACGCGGGATCGCCGAGCCACGGCGGCAGTTCCCCCGCCCCGGCGAGCCGCTCCTGGGTGCGGATGGCGGCCGGCCGTCTCCCGAAGCCGGTCACCAGCGAGGCGGCGCAGGTGTCCGCGCGTCCGGTCGCGGTCCACAGACCGCAGACCTCGAGGCCGTAGCGCACCAGCGCCTCCTCGTACCCGGTCCACATGCGCACCGCCGGATGGTGGCGCCATCCGTAGCCGGGAACCGTCAGACCCCGCAGCACCTGGAGCGCCTCGACCCGCTGCTTGCCCAGCCGGCGAGGGTCCAGGGCGGCGGCCGACGCGGTGAAGTCCGGGTACGGCAGAAAGGTCTGCACGGTCCAACCCCCGTATGCGGGAAGCGTTTCCACCATGCGGCCGGGGCGGCGCGCCGATCGACGGCTGTCGCCCCGACCGGACTGCTCAGGCCGCGGTGCGCCTGTCCCGCGCGCGGTGCCCGCCCGTCAGGGGGACGAGCTGTTCCAGGGCGGCCGTACCGATGTCACCGACCAGCACACCCGGCGCCCCGCCGTCGCCCAGGAGGCCGTCGGTGATCTTCTGGGCCGGCCGCTGGAGGGGGTCGGTCTCACTCATGGGATGACAGTCATCCGATATATACCCGAAAATGTATGAAAAACGACATTTGACGTGTCACGCTCTCATGGCCCGGAGGGCCGCGCACCCGGCGCGCACCGATGGGGTGAACCCTGAGTCGTCGGGGTCCGGTCGAACCCGTCGGAGTTCCCGGGCCGGGCCGGACCGAACGGCTTTCCGGCAGGTCAACGCGTTTGGGGTGGCCATCGGTAAGGAACCCAGCGGCAGACGTGAGCGACGCATTTCGAGGAGGCGCGGAACCGATGGATCGTGAAGAGGTAGAGGCCCGGTTGCTCGACGGGCTGACGGTGGACGACCGCAGACCGGAACAGCCGGTGCTGCTCGACGGCGCGCGTCAGCCGATCACGACGTGGCGGGAGAACCACCCCTACGACCGCAAGGTGAGCCGCCGCCAGTACGAGCGCACCAAGCGCGTCCTCCAGATCGAGATGCTCAAGCTCCAGCGCTGGGTCAATGACACCGGCGCCCGTCTGGTCGTGGTCTGCGAGGGGCGGGACGCGGCGGGCAAGGGCGGCACCATCCAGCGATTCACCGAACGCCTCAATCCCCGTGGCGCGAAGATCGTGGCACTGGGCAAGCCCACGGAACGGGAGAAGGGCCAGTGGTACTTCCAGCGGTACGTCGACCATCTTCCCGGGCCGGGTGAGGTCGTCTTCTTCGACCGCTCCTGGTACAACCGGGCGGGCGTGGAACGGGTGATGGGCTTCTGCACGCAGCAGGAGTACGCACTGTTCCTCAAGCAGTGCCCGCTCTTCGAGGAGATGCTCGTCGAGGACGGCGTCATCCTCGTGAAGTTCTGGTTCTCCGTCTCCCGGACCGAGCAGCGGACGCGGTTCGCGATCCGGCAGGTCGACCCGGTACGCCAGTGGAAGCTCTCACCCACCGACCTCGCCTCCCTCGACCGCTGGGACGAGTACACCACCGCCAAGGTCGAGATGTTCCGCGTCACCGACACCGCGCACGCCCCCTGGACGGTCGTCAAGAGCAACGACAAGCGCCGGGGCCGCCTCGAAGCGATGCGCAGTCTGCTGCACCGCATCGACTACGCGGCCAAGGACGCCGAAGCGGTCGGCAGCCCGGACCCCCTGGTCGTCGGGGCCGCGGCCACCCTCCTGGAGCCGGGCGAAGAGGACACCGTCCTGTCGCCGACTCCACTGACCAACCGGACCGAGGGCCCCGGACGGCACCCCGGCGACACGGGCTCCTGAAGCGCGGTGCGGGTCCGTCCGCACGAGGTGCCCGCACGGCGCTTGTGGCGCGGCCCTGGCCGGGGCCGGTCAGACGCGGCGTCGGCGCCGCCTCACGCCAGCGGCTCCGGCCAGCAGGCCCGCCGCCGCCAGGCCGGCGCCGATGCCGATGTCGCGGCCGGACGGTCCCGTGGTCACGGCGCCGCCGACGCCGCCGCGCACACCGAGGCTGGGCAGTGCCGCGGGGCTGATCGTCACCGGGGCGGAGCCGGTCGGGACCGGCGCGGGAATGCTCGTGGCGGGTACGAGGGTGGGCAGCGGCCGGTGAGGGAGGACCTCGCAGGCGATGCCGTCGTTCGTTCCCCGGTCCTCGTCGAGGCGGTTGGGGTCGCTGATGTCCCGGTCGAACTCGGCCTGGGCGTCCTCCTGGAAGGTGAAGTCGCGGCAGTCGAGGTCCTGGGCGTGGGCGACTCCGGACAGCGGAGCGAAAGTCATGATCGTCGCGGCTATGCCCGCGACGACGGTGCGATGGGGCATGGGTGTCTCCTCCCGGCCGGGGGCCGTCGCTTCGACGCTAGGCAACGACCGGCGCCGTCGCGCGAGACGGGCGGCCATCCGGGTGGAGCCGCCCAGAACCGCGGGCCGCCGGGCGTGGTGTGACCGGCGTCGACGCGGCAAGACGCACTCCGACCGCCGCGAACCCCGCGGCCGGACGAAGCGGCGAACGGCCGGGCGAGGCCGAGAGGAATCGGAGGGGACCGTGAGGGATCTGCTGGGAGGGTTCCGCAGTTTCATACTGCGCGGGAACGTGGTCGACCTGGCCGTGGGCATCGTGATCGGCGCGGCCTTCACCGCACTCGTCAACGGCTTCGTGAAAGCGTTCCTGACCCCGATCGTGGGCTTCGCGACCGGCGCGACGGGCGACTACAGCCGCAGGACCTTCACCCTCGGCGGGACGGTCTTCCCGTACGGCAGCTTCGTGAACGCGGGCATCGGGTTTCTGCTGATCGCCTGCGTCCTGTACTTCCTCGTCGTGCTGCCGATCAACAAGCTGCACGAACGTTTCGCCCCGCACCAGGACATCCAGGCGGACAAGCGGGACTGCCCCGAGTGCCTCAACCCCGTGCCCGCCCAGGCGCGCCGCTGCGGATTCTGCACCAGCGACCTGGTGCCCCTTCCCGACACGGTCGGCGCGGGGGAGACGCGGGCGTAGGACCGACCCGTCCCGTTCTTCCGCTGTGGGGATGTCTTTCCCGCCGGTCATCGGGTACCCGGTGCGGCACCGAGAGGAAGGGGTGAAGGCGATGGCTGAAGCGGGACGGTACGGCACGGACGGTGAACGCGGCGCGCGGGCCGCCGACGGCGGTGAGCCGGTCGGCGACCTGGTGCAACGCGCTTCGCAGCAGCTGACCGAGCTGGTGCGCGGCGAAATGCAGCTCGCACGGGCGGAGATGGTCGAGAAGGGCAAACGCTACGGCAAGGGCGGTGGTCTGTTCGGCGGGGCCGGACTCTTCGGCTTCCTCACCCTTCAGGCGCTGGTCGCCACCGCGATCGCCGCGATCGCGGTGCCGCTCCCGGTGTGGGCCGCGGCCCTGATCGTCACGGCCGTACTGGCGGTGATCACCGCAGTGCTGGCGCTGACCGGCAAGAAGCAGGTCGGCGCGGCCGCCCCACCGATGCCCGAGCGGACCGTCGACAGCGTCAAAGCCGATGTGTCGGAGATCAAGGAGAGTGCACGACGATGACCCAGCCACCCCACGACGAGCCCACCGCCGACAGCCCCGAGGAACTGCGCCGACAGGTCGAGCAGACCCGCCACGAACTCGGCGAGACCGTCGAGGCGCTGGCCGCGAAGACCGACGTCAAGGCCCGCGCCCAGGAGAAGGCGACCGCGTTGAAGGAACAGGCCGGCACCACGGCTGCACAGCTGTCCGAGCAGGCCAGGACGAAGGCGGCCGGGGCGGCCCACCTGCTGGAGGAGAAGGTCCCGGCGCCGGTCAAGGACACGGCCGCCGCGGCCGCCGTCCAGGTCAGGGCCAAGGCCGGGCAGGCCGAGCAGCTGTGGCAGGACAAGGCACCCCGACAGGTGCGCGACCACCGCGGCGCCCTCGTCGGCGCCGCCGCGGCGCTGACCCTCGCCTACCTGCTGCTGCGCCGCCGCAGGAAGTAGCCGACGACGGGACGGGCGCCGCCGGCCCCACCGGCGGGCGGCGCCCTTCGCCGACCTGCGGATCACGCCCCCGGATGTGAGACTGCGGCCAAAGCGACCGGTCCCTTCCGGTCCCTTCCGGTGCATCCGGTCAACGGGTGCGTCCGGCGGCGAGCAGCCCACCAGGTGGTGACGACGTGACGGCCGAGGTGAACGACAAGCAGGTCATGGGCTTCCTCGCCGACCCCGCCCACCGCACGCTGGAGCTGTCCACGCCGGTGGCCCGCTGCACCGAGGCACTCGGCCGCCGGCACGCCGTGGCCGGCCGTCCCCAGGACGATGCGGCGGTCCCGCTGCTCGAGTGGAATCCGCCCGCACCGGAGTCATGATGGTGCTCGCCGTCGTCTTCGCCGTCCTCGGCGCCGTCAGCAACGCGGTGGGCACGGCGTTCCAGCGCAAGGCCGCCTCCACGGTGGACCGGGGCGGCGGAGTACGGCTGCTGCTCGCCCTCGCGCGGCGGCCCGCCTGGTCGATCGGCATCGCGGGCGTCGTGGGCGCCGCCGTGTTCCAGGCGCTCGCCCTCATCAACGGCCCCATGGCGCTGGTCCAGCCCCTGTTCATCCTCGAACTCCCCTTCGCACTGCTGTTGGCGGTGCCGCTCATGCACCGCCGGCTGTCGGCCGAGGGCTGGTGGGCGGTCGGGACAGTGGTGGCCGGACTCGCCGTGCTCCTGGCGTCGGCAGCCCCTTCCGGCAGCCGGGACCAGGCCTCCATGGCGCGCTGGATCCCGGTCCTGACGCTCACTCTGGGCGCGATGGCCGCGGCGGTCCTCCTCGCGCGCTCCGCCTCCTCGCCGTTGCTGCGCGCCGCGGCGCTGGCCTCGGCCGCGGCGGTCGGCAACGCCCTGACCGCCGCCCTGCTGAAGTCGGCCACGGGACGCCTCGCCGACGCGGGACTGCCGGCGTTCCTCACCGCCTGGCAGACCTACGGATTCGCGCTCACCGGGGTCCTGGCCCTCCTGCTGCTGGAGAACGCCCTGCAAGCCGGCCCCCTGGCCGCTTCACAGCCCGCGCTGACCATCGGTGACGCGGCGGTGAGCCTCCTGCTGGGCGTGGCGCTGTTCGACGAGAGCATCCGTACCGGCTGGTGGCTGCTGCCCGAGGCGATCGGCGCACTGCTCATCCTCTGGGCCGTGGTGCGGCTCACGCGGGTGGTGCCCCACCTCGTCGACATCGTGCGCTGAGAACGGCCCGATCGGGTTCGGCGATGGTGCATCCGGACGGCACGGACGGTGCCGTCGCCCGTGCCGTGCTGTGCTGGACCGGACAGGTCGGGAGTCCCTGGCGAAGGAAGTGGCGAGATGGCTGACCTCCACGGTCCGGACCACGAGCACCGGCGTCCCCCGGGCGTCGGCGACGACACGGTGGAAGCGCTCGGCTCCCTGTCCAAGGCGCTGGAGACGGTCGAACGGGCCCGTGGGCACCTCTACTCGTTCCACCAGCTCACCGGCACCGCGGACCTGGAACTGGACCGCACGGTCGAACTGCTGCGCAGGGCGGGCCACGCGACCTGGGCCGAACGCGTGGAGACGGAGATCCTGGGGCGCAACGTCATCCCCGGACACTGGACCTTCCAGATCGTCGAGGCCTACGACGGGACGTACTACCGGGTGTTCAAGGACCTGGAGCACGAGGCGGTGCACCAGCTCGCCGAAGGACGCGACCACCTCTACGAGGCGGAGCTGAAGGAAGCCCGCCGCACCCGCGGCCACCCCGACCACACCGCCCGGCCCGACATCCCCGAGACCCACTCCGGACCCGACCCAACGGGTCCCGCCGACTGACGGCAGGGAACGGGGCCGTGGGCGCCGCCGGTCCCCGGCGGTCACAGACGCAGGACGATCAGGGCCGCGTCGTCGGTGGTGCCGGTGGTGGGGAGGAGGTCGGCGAGGAGGGCGTCGGCCAGGGGTTCGGGGGCCGAGTGTCTGTGATGGGTGAGGGAGGCGGCCAGCCGGCCCAGGCCCGTGTAGATGTCCTCGTCGCGGCGCTCGATCAGGCCGTCGGTGTACAGGACGAGGGTGGCGCCCTCGGTGAAGCCGGCGTGTGCCTGGGGGCGGGGGAGGTGTTCCGGGCGGGCGGCGAGCGGGGGATCGGTGGCCCGGTCGAGAAAGGTGACGGTCCCGTCCCCGTGCACGAGGGCGGGCGGCGGGTGGCCGGCGCAGCTGTAGGTGATGGTGTGGCTGTCCCAGTCGATGAAGGTCGTCACGACGGTGGTCGCCTCGGCACCCTCGACGAAGCGGGCGTACAGGCCGAGGGCCTCCAGGGCCTGGGCGGGGCCGTCGGCCACCCGGCAGGCGGCGCTCAGGGCGCTGCGCAGCTGCCCCATGGTGCAGGCCGCCGCGAGGCCGTGCCCGACGACGTCGCCGACGGCGACCGCGAGGTTGTCGCCGGGCAGGTCGACCAGGTCGTACCAGTCGCCGCACACGTTCAGTGCGCCGATCGCGGGCCGGTAGCGCACGGCAGCGGCGTGCGGCCCGGTCGGGCCGGGCGCGGGCAGCATCGCCGCCTGGAGGGCCAGAGCGACCTCCCGCTCATGGGCGTGCGCCTGGCGGAGCCGTTCGTTGACCTCCTGCAGCTCGCGGGCCCGGGTGTACAGCTCGGCCTCCAGCACACGGGCTCGGGCCCCGCCGTTCGGGCCCCCGCGCGCGTGGATGAGCTCGGTGACCTCCTCGACCCGGTGCACGACGAGTGCCACCTGCCCGTCGGGGCCGTGGACGGGCGCGTTCACCGGGCTCCAGTAGTGCTCGCGCCACACACCGGGCCGACGGGGATCCTCGATGTCGTAGCGCAGCAGGGCCATCGTGTCGCGCTCGCCGGTGGCGACCACCCGCAGCATCGACTCCCGGGTCTCGCGCATGCCGGCTGCCGCCGGGTCGTTCGGGTTCTCCGGGAAGACGTCGAAGATGTAGCGGCCGAGCAGCTGCTCGCGGGTGCGCCCGGCCAGCCGCAGGAAGTCGTCGTTGGCGTCGGCGTAGATCAGTTCCGGGGTGAGGAGGGCCACCATGCCGGGCAGGGCTCGGAAGACCGCCACATAGTCGATCAGTGGTTTCCGCATGTCCTGCCGCCTGTCTCGGTGCCGAGCGTCACTGTGCCGTTCCACGATAGAAGGGAGATCGCGACGGGGCCTGGAAACCGTGTCTCCCGGAGCCGACGCGTTCCCCGATCGTGGACGGCGCAATCAGCCGTGGCGGAGGGCTGCAAGCCTGGTCGGAGAGGCGGTCTCACCTCCCTCCACGGGGCTCCCCGCCGTGCCGGTGGGCCCGGCGGCCGCGCAGGTGACGTGACGGTGACCAGGCGGGGACCGGGCCACGCACGGTGCGTCACGTGTCACCGGCACAGGTCCTACGGGGGTCGTCGGTGGAGTGACGAGCAGCGCGCGGGGAGGTCGTCGCGGACGGTGGTGGGCGCTCCCGGGGCCGGTATCAGAAGGCGCGGGAGCGATGTCGTGGGTGAAGGGGCCAGCAGCGGATGGCGCGCGCAGCCGGAAGCCGTAGCGGTGCGGGTCGATCACGCCGTCGAGGACCACGTGGTGCCACGCTCGTCCGTGCGCGGCCGTGTCAGTCCGATGCGGGCGGCGGCTGCTCGCCCGCGCCGACGCCGGCGTTGCGAACGGCCAGGAGTGCCGCACCGATGTCGGCCACCGCGCGCGGATCGGAAAGGGAACGGCCCGTCAACTCCTCGACACGGCGCAGTCGGTAACGCACGGTGTTGGGGTGGACGAAGAGGCCCCGGGCCGCTTCGGTGGCCGAGCCGGCGGCGGCGAACCAGTGCTCCAGGGTCTCCAACAGACGAGCACGTTCCGCGACCGGCAGGTCGACCAGGGGCTGGAGAACCACTCCCACGAGATGAGCCGCCTCCGCCGGAGCCGCGGCCACCACCATGGCGAGCGGGTTGTCGTCGAACCGCGCGACGCCGGGACCGGTGCCCCGCAGCCCGGCCAGGGCCAGGCGAGCGAAGTGCAGCGCCTGCGGAGTGTCCCGCAGGGAGGGGAAGCACGGGCTGACCCCCACGCGGGCCCGGGCGCGACGCAGGACGCGCAGACAGGCGCTCTCCGCCGTCGGCGTGGGCAGGGCGATCACCCCGATCTGATGGTCGGGCAACAGCCGCCAGGCCGAAGCGAGTTGGGCCTGACGCAGCTCGGCTTCGATGCCCGCCAGCGGCTCCTGGCCGGGAGCGCCGGCCGCCGCCGCGACCACCGCGTAGGGGCCGTGCTCGGGCAGGCCCAGCTCACGGGCGGCCTCCCACAGCGTGGTCCGGTCGGCGATGACACCGGTGAACAGGGCCTCCACCAGTGCCGAGCGCCGGGCGTGCCGCTGCGAGGTCAACTCCGCGGAGGTCTCCCGGTAGGCCGCCGCCACCGCCTCCGCATACAGCCCGAACAACGCCCAGATCTCCGCGGACTGGGACACCAACTGGTCGTCGGAGACCTCGGGATGTGTCCGCGACTCCAGGAGGATCTCCGTCCACAGCAGTTCGAAGCCGACCCGGTACGCGTGCAGGGTGTCCGCCAGCGGCACGCCCTGTTCGGCACGCACCCGGCCGGTCTCGCGGGCCGGGCTCGGGTCCGGGGCATCCGCGTGACCGAGGTGGCTCAGGACCAGGTCCGCGTTGGCGGTGCACGAGCGGCGCAGCGAGTCGAAGGGGATCAGCGACTCCTCGTCGTAGGCGTCGACGTCCGAGCGGATACGCTGCGCGATCCGCTCACCCAGTTCCGGAAGTCTGGAATGAAGCGCCGCCGCCACGCCCGAGATATCCATTCCCGCAGCTTAACGCCATCGTTTTGTTCCCCGAACCAATCCGGGAGGGGAGGCGCTGTCCTGCCGTCCATAGTCCGCCGCCGTGCGTGGCAGCACGATGTCGCGCAGGTGAACAGCGGATTTCAACGGTGACGTTCGTGGAGGCGGGTCATGGCCAATCTGGCGCAGTTCCTGGTGGAGACGGCACAGCGGCAGCCGGGACGCCCCGCGCTGCGCCTGGGCGAGCAGGTCACCTGCTACGCGGAACTGGACGAGCGCAGTGCCCGCGCCGCCGCGCTGCTGCGGGCCGAGGGCGTGCGGCCGGGGGACCGGGTCGCGCTGATGCTGCCCAACGTTCCCGAGTTCGTCGTCCTGTACTACGGGGTGCTCCGCGCCGGGGGGATCGTCGTACCGATGAACCCGCTGCTGAAGACGCGGGAGACCGAGTACCACCTCGACGACTCCGGGGCGGTGCTGCTGTTCGAATGGCACCAGGCGCCGGGGGAGGGCGCGCAGGGCGCGGCCGCCGCCGGTGTGCGGCACCTGGCCGTCGAACCCGCGGCCTTCGGCGCGCTGCTGGCCGCGCACGAGCCGCTGACCGAGGTGGCCGAGACCGGCGTCGACGACGTGGCCGTGCTTCTGTACACCTCCGGCACCACCGGTCGCCCCAAGGGCGCCACGCTCACGCACGGCGGGCTGCGGCACAACACCGAGGTCAACACGGTCCACGTCCAGCGCATGACACCTCAGGACGTGGTGGTGGGCTGTCTGCCGCTGTTCCACATCTTCGGCCAGATCTGCACGATGAGCGTGGCCGTCCGCGCCGGCGCCTCCCTGACGCTGATCCCCCGCTTCGAACCGCAGACCGTGCTGGACGCCGTCGCCCGCGACCGGGCCACGGTCTTCGAGGGCGTTCCCACGATGTACGCGGCGCTGCTCCAGCACCCGTCCGAGGTGGACGTGTCGACGCTGCGGATGTGCATATCCGGCGGGGCCTCGCTGCCGGTGGAGGTCCTGCACGGCTTCGAGCGGCGCTTCGGCTGCGCGGTGCTGGAGGGCTTCGGCATGTCCGAGACCAGCCCGGTGGTCACTTTCAACCACCCCGACCGGCCGCGCAAGGCCGGCTCCATCGGCACGCCGATCCGTGATGTGCAGGTGCGGCTGCTCGACGACAAGGGTCAGGACGTCGCCCCGGGTGAGGTGGGCGAACTGGCCGTGCGCGGCCCGAACGTGATGAAGGGCTACTGGAACCGCCCCGAGGAGACCGCTACCGCCATGCCGGACGGCTGGCTGCGCTCCGGCGACCTCGCGCGGCAGGACGAGGACGGCTACCTGTACATCGTGGACCGCAAGAAGGACATGATCATCCGTGGCGGCTACAACGTCTATCCGCGGGAGATGGAGGAGGTCCTGCACGAGCACCCGGCCGTCGCCCTGGCCGCCGTGGTGGGCGTGCCGCACACCCACCTGGGCGAGGAGATCGCAGCCGCGGTCGTCCTGCGCCCGGGCGCCCATGCCACCCCCGACGAGCTGAGGGAGTTCGTCAAGAGCCGGGTGGCGGCATACAAGTACCCGCGTGAGGTGTGGCTCGTGGACACCCTGCCGACCGGCCCCAGCGGCAAGATCCTCAAGCGCGAGATCACCGCGCCGGTCGGACCGGTCCGGGGCTGAGACCGGCCGAGCCGGTGGACGCTTCCGGGGACCGGGCCGCCGTGCGGGACAGGATCGGCAGTCGGCGGCCCGCCGACTACCGACGGCTCGTGGAGACCTACGGCTGGGGGAGTTCTGCGGCTTCCTCCACCTCCGCACGCCGTTCGGCACGAGCAGGCACAACGGCATCCGGGGCACGACGATGGACGCCGACCGGTTGTGCCGGCTCACCGGTCGGGCTCCCGACGAGTGGCCGGTCGTGGTGTGGAGCAGCGAGGGCCGGCACGAGACGCATCACAGGGGCGCGGCCGAGTTCCTCGCCGGACGGGTCGGCGGCACGTCGACACCGACTGGCATCTCACCTGCGACGCGACCGCCCCCACCGGATCCGGCTCGCCTTTCCGCCCGAAGACGGCGAACGGGTCCGGCAGCGTTCCTTCGCCGCCGCTGCGCGCATGGGGTGCGAGGTGCTTCAGGTGACGGCCGCAGCGGGAACGCCCCTGGCGGCCTGGAACGCACCCACAGACGAGGACCGGTCCGCCTGACCTGTCCCGGCACATCCGCCCCACGAAAAAGGAACCTCGGCATGGCCGTCATCCACCGCACTGTCCTCAAGCCGACCAAATTGGAACTGCTCACCTCCTGGCTGCCCACCCGGCCGTGGTATGCGGGCGGCACGGGCGCACCAGAACTGGCCAAGGCCGGGGGCTTCCGGCTGGACGACCCCGAGGGCGAGGTCGGGATCGAGTTCCTCGTGGTCACCGATACCTCCGGCAGCCGTCCGGTCACCTATCTGGTGCCGTTGACCTATCGCGGGGCCCCGCTCGAAGGGGCGGAACACGCCCTCGTCGGCATCATGGAGCATGGGGTGCTGGGGCGGCGCTGGGCCTACGACGGCTGCCACGACCCGGTGCTGGTCGCCCAGTTGGCGGCGCTCGTCGAGGGCCGGGTCCAGGCCCAGGACCAGAACACCAGCGATGTCCCCGACCGGGAGGTCACCCGTTCCTGTACCGGTGACGGTGCCACCCCCACCGACTCCATGACCGGCGCCGCGGACGACCCACAGGGCACCGAGCTGCCCGCACCGCCGGGCACGACACTCCGCCTGCACCGGGTCCTGCGCCCTGCCCCGGACGACCAGCCGTCGCCGCCTGCGCAGACGGTCGGCCATGTCGCCGGCTCCTGGGCACTCCCGGACGGCACGCGCGCGCGGGGACTCTTCGTCGTCCTGCACAACGGGGCGTCGCCGGCAGAACACTGATGAAGAGCGCGGATCGGGGTACCTGGGCCCACATGGCACAGAAAACTGATCACGTCGAATCCGTGCGTGCCGTCCGGCAGCTGCGGCGCATCCGCCCTGTCTACGCGGGCGGTGCGGCCTTGTGGGCCGCATCGGCTGTCTGGACGGGATGGGACGATCCCGGGAGTCGGCAGATGTGGGTGTCGGTGCTCTTCCTGGTGGTCTTCGCCGGTCTCCTGTCCGTGACTTCGCTGTGGCTGTGGCGTCAGCAGACGGCCGGTGAGGGCAGGTCCGTGCACCACGCCGCCCCACGAAGGACCGCCACGCGTCGCCACGCCAACGCCTGAGGACCGACGCCTGAGGACCGACGCCTGAGGACCGACGTCCGAGGGCTGCGGGCCGAGGTCTCGGGCCTTCCGCCTGTCCCGGCGTCCGCCGTGGCAGGGCCCGATAAATCCTTGGCCCGCCACGGCCTCGGCGTCCTACAGTGAAGGTCGCCGGGTGGAGCAGGTAGGCAGCTCGCTGGGCTCATAACCCAGAGGTCGCGGGTTCAAATCCCGCCTCGGCCACGAAGACCGGGCCCGCCGCACACGCGGCGGGCCCGGTCCTGCGTTGCGGCGTGCTGCCGACGGGCCCCCGGCGGCCCGAACTGTCAGGGCGCGGTTCTTACGGGACTCTGACGTGCGCCTCGGACACCTTCAGCACTGCTGTCACTTCGGCAACTCTGGTCACGCAACCCCCGGATTCGAGGAGCCGCACGTGAGCAGGCACAACAAACGCAGGTCGAAGCTTCGGAAGAGGATGACCGTCTTCGGCGGTGGCGCGGTGGCTGTCGCTGCCGTGGTCGCGACGGTCAACGTCGCCTCCGCAGGCCAGGTTTCACCGGCCGGCACCGCGCCGAAGGCCGACCACGCCGTCTTCGTCCAGGGCAACGAGCTCGCGGGCAACACGATCCATGTCTTCCGCCGAGGCGATGACGGCAAGCTGACCGCCGCGGGGGAGTACGCGACCGGAGGATTGGGCGGGGACCAGGTCGACGCGCCCACCGACTCCCTTGCCTCGCAGGGGAGTCTTGTCTACGACCCGCGTTCCGGCCGGCTGCTGGCGGTCAACGCGGGCAGCGGCACGCTGACATCCTTCGCGGTGCACGGCCAGAAGCTGACGGATCGCCAGACCGTCTCCGCGCGAGGCCGGTTCCCCGCGGGCATCGCGGTCTCGGGCGACCTGGCGTACGTGCTGAACGCGGGTGGCGCCGGAAGTATCCAGGGCTACAGGATCACTTCCAAGGGGCTGAAGCCGCTGAGCGGATCCCACCGCGGCCTGGGGCTCGAGAACGAGAGCGTGCCGTTGTTCAGCAGCTCGCCGGGCCAGGTCGCGTTCACGCCGGACGGCCGGAACCTGGTCGTCACGACCAAGTCGGCGAACACCATAGAGGTCTTCCCCGTGGGCCGTGACGGCCGCCCGGCGGCGCAACCGGTGGTGACCGGGTCCGCGGGCATGGTGCCGTTCGCCGTCACCTTCGACAAGGCCGGACGCATGCTGGTCGCAGAGGCCGCCACATCGACCGTCACCACCTACCGCGTGCGGCGCGACGGTGCGTTGGACGTCGTGCAGGAGTCCCTGCCCAACGGGCAGGACACGTTGTGCTGGCTGGAGCGGGCGGGCGACTTCTTCTACGGGGGCAACACCGGCAACTCGACGGTCACCGGCTACCGGACGGGCCCGCACGGCCGACTCGCCCTGACCAATGAGGCCGGCATCGCCACCGCTCCGTCGGGCAAGTCCCAGGGCGTCATCGACATCGCCGTGGCCGAGGACAAGTTCGTCTACGTCCAGAACGCCACCTCGGGCACCGTGGACGGCTTCAGGGTCGGCCGCAACGGCGCACTCACCAAGGTCACGACGGTCACCGGTCTGCCCGCCTTCGCCGAATCCGGCATGGAGGGCATCGCCGCGGTGTAACGAAGCTGCCTCCGCGGCAGAACGCCCCGGGCCCGCTCACCGCGTGCTCGGGGCGTTTCTCCGGACGCCTGCCCGGCTCTCAAAAGGGTGTCTGCGCTCTCCGCCGTGCCCGCCTGGCGGAGAATTGCCGATTGCCGCGCGGGG
Source organism: Streptomyces sp. NBC_00080 (assembly GCF_045041255.1). Taxonomy (NCBI): domain Bacteria; kingdom Bacillati; phylum Actinomycetota; class Actinomycetes; order Kitasatosporales; family Streptomycetaceae; genus Streptomyces; species Streptomyces sp. NBC_00080. The sequence goes on along the minus strand of NZ_CP108235.1, from coordinate 670,747 downwards.
TGTTCGATGGTCCTATGGGGTCGCGGTACCGCTGCGAAGTGACGTGCGGTACGGCATGGCCTTCGCGCGCGTGCGACTCGACCGATGGGGAGTGCTCATGTCAGGACAGTTCGAAGCGACGGTGGAGGTCGATCGGGCTGTCGAGGAGGTCTTCGCCTACCTCGCCGACGGGCGCAACGATCCGCAGTTCAGTCCCCGTGTGCTCAAGATCGAGCGGATTCCTGATGCCCCGACCACGGTGGGTACCGTCTTCCGGAGCACGGTCAAGGACGCCGGGATGAAGACCGCCAGAGAGTTCCGCATCACGGCTCTCGAAGCGCCCGTGAAGATCCGGTGGGCCGAGGCCTCGAAGAACACCGTGACGGTACGTGAAGGCGGTTACGACCTGGAGCCGCTGCCCGGCGGCGGAACCCGGGTCCGTATCTTCAACGTTCTCGAAGGCCACGGGGTGGGCAAGCTCCTCGTCGGCCTGGCGCTCGCCGCCGCGCGCAAGGACGCCCCCGGTTTCGGTTCCCGTATCAAGACGGCGGCCGAGGCGGCGATCGTGCCGCGCTGATGGACCGATGGCGTCGTCGGCGGCTTTTCCCCGTCCGGGGAAAAGCCGGTCAACGGGCAATACGGTGTTTCCTTCCGCCGCGGCGGAACCGCACCCCGGCGTACAAGAGATCGGCGAGAAGGACCAAGGCGCCGATGATCAGCAGGTAGAACAGCCCGTGGACCGCGAATCCGATGATGCCCAGGACGAGGGCCACGAGGATCAGAAACAGAAACAGGCTCATTTGCTCTCCCGGCGGCCTCGACGTGTCAGCGACGGGCGAGGCGACGCTCGCCGCCGGCGCCCGGCGCGTAGTCCAGTTCGTAGTGCGCGAAGATCTTCGGTTCCTCCGGGGCAGGCAGTTCGCCGTCGAGGTCGATCGACGGGGCCTTCTTCACCGCGTTCTTGTCGTGGGCGACCTTCAGGTAGCCCGGACCGACCGTCGCGCCGAGGAGCGGCACGAACACCAGACGGCGACGGGTGGGAAGCCCGACCGTCACCGTGGCGAAGCTGGGCAGGTCGGTCCCGGTGTCCACATAGACCGACTCCAGGATGCCGATCTTGTGGCCCTGCGGGTCCACCACGTCGTGACCGCGCCACTCACGGATATCGCTTGGCTCGAACATCAGCTACCTCCGCAGGTGCGGGTACCCGCGTTCGCGTCTCCGATGTCATGCGCACACGCCTCGGCCGCACATGCGGAAGCCGCGCGGCGAGCCATGGACACGCACCGCACCGTGGGGGATGTCCTCGGTCCCACGAGAGGCGGTCCATTGGAGGGCAAGGTCCGCCGCGTGAAGAAGGGCGGCCGCTCCTGATGGCGGGGAAGCAGCAGCAGGCCGCCGACCGTGACGAGACCGTGGACGCGTTATCGGCGGTCCGGGCCGTGCTCCCAGGTTTTCGGGCCGCCGCCTCGCCACTCGATCAGTGGGGACGCCTCGACGTAGGCCTCGTCGGCATCGGTCAACCCGGTCTCGCGGAGGAACTCGGCGACGTCCAGCAGGCCGTACGCCATCCCCAGGAAATGGTCACCGGCACGCACCCGTCGCCCGCCGTCCGCGGCGGGCGGGTAGATCACGACGGGGTGCGCAAGGCCCATGGGAACAGCGTGCGCCCCTCGCCGAACAAGCGCATGCGGGCCAACGGTGGAGTGGGCGCGCGCAATACGCACGCCGCACGGTCAGCGCCCCGCGCGTGCGCTACGCCGAACGGGTGAATCGCGGGTCGGGTGAATTCGGGCATCGCATGGCCGAGGCCGCGCTGGGGAGAAATCCGGCATGTGATGCCGTATCCGGCGACAGAGGGAGCCCTCGGGTGAGCGCAGTCGTCTTCACCGCTGATTTCTCCTCCGACCGTCAGTGGGTTGCGGGCCGTTCCTGGGCCTATCCCGACGGCGGCCCCACCAATCCCGGCGACAACAAACTGGACCACCTCACGGCCGACCCCTCGTACTCCCGCAACGGCACGTTCCGCGCCACGCGCAGAGCCGACGGCCTGTGGGACGCCGGCCTGTTGACCACCGAGGAGAGTGCGGAGGGCTTCATGGTCCGCACCGGAGACCGCCTCGACACCAGGGTGCGCCTGCCCACCGGGCAGGGTTCCTGGCCGGCGATCTGGACCTGGCGGGACGGAGGCAACGAGGTGGACGTGTTCGAGTACCACCCGGACAACCCCGACCTTCTGGAGCTGAGCAACCACGTACGCGAGGGCCACAGTTACGTGCGTGACGAAGCCGTCAGTCCCGGTGGTGTCATCGATCTGAGCGTGACCTTCGGCAGGCGCAGCGTGGTCTGGTCGCTGAACGGGGAGCGGATCTTCGCCGACGGACGGGGTGTCGGGTCCTCCTGGCACGCCTATCTCATCGTCAACCTCTCGGTGTGCGCGGGCCGTTACCACCCGCCTCCGGACGACACCGCCACCGAGTTGTCGTACGGGGTGGAGAGCCTGGTGGTGCGCCGTGCGGTGGACCGGGGCTCCGGCCCCTGACGGGTGGGGGCGACGGGACGGCGACGTCGACGAGAGTGCCGACGGTAATCCGGGTGCGGTGGGGTAGAGGGACGTCGATCGGCCCCTCACCGTGGCGGCCGGCAAGTCTCCCGTCGAAAAGGAGCCGAGCATGACCGACGAGGCCTACCTGTTTCTGCTGGACGACGCCGACGTGCCGCTCGGGGTGGCTCCGGCCGCCGTCGGTGACCTCGCCTGCATGGACACCACGGCGGTCCGCGCGTGGCTGAACGCACAGGGAAGCACGGCGACGTCCCCCCGTCTGCGACTCGTGCCGCCGGAGGAGAGGACGGCCGTTCCCGAGGGAGCGGAACGGCTGCCGGTCCCGCTGAGCGAGGAGGAACTGAGCCGTGTACGGCACCGGATGGCGCCGGCGGCGCACCCCCGGGTCGAGGAGGAACTGCTCGCCTATCGCGACTGTGCCGACGGCAGGGACGAGCTGATCGGGCGGGCACTGGCCGCCGGCGTGCCGCCGCACCGCATCGTCGAACTGACGGGTGTGGATCCCGCGACGGTGACCGCGGCGGCCGGCGGTCGGTGAGACGGCGGTCGTACGCGCGTAGTGGGGCGACGGCGGTCGGGCGACGGGCGGCCTGGCGGAGGGCGTGAAGCGGCGCGTCACACCCCCGGGCCGGGGTCCGGCCGCACGGCCGATTCGACGCCGGCCCGGGCCGCTTCGAGCTGCGCGGCGAACGCGATACCGAGGAAGAGCGCGACGGCCGTGAGGTTGGCCCAGAGCAGCAGGGCGATGAACGCGGTGAGCGGCCCGTACAGGGCGCCGAAGGCACCGCTCTTCTCGACGTACAGGGCGAGCAGCCATGTGGCCGCGATCCACAGCAGGAGATGGACGGCGGAGCCGAAGGCCAGCCAGGTGTACCCCGGCTGCATCCGACGGGGCGACCACCGGAAGATCACCGCGGAGGCCACCCAGGCCAGCGCGAGTCCCACGGGGATGTCGAGCACACCCCACCAGTGCGGCCCACCGCCCTCCCACCCCGCGGTGTCCGCGATCGCGTCGCCGACGGCCTCGCCGGCCACGAGCACGACGAACCCCAGTCCCAGGGGCAGACCGGCCGACAGCGCCAGGATCAGCGCCCGGCCGTACTTGCGCGGGAAGGGGCGGTCGCGCTCGATGCCGTAGATCCGGTTGGCGCCCCGCTCGATCTGTCCCATGGCCGAGGCGAGGTTCAGCAGGGCGAAGGCCAGCCCGAGCCAGAGGGCGAGCGTGCTCCACACGTCGCCGTGGGCGCTGCGCCGCGTCCCGTCGAAGGCGTCCTCGACGATGCCGGCGCTGGCTCCCGGCACGATCCGGCCGAGGGTGAGCTCGATGATCCGGCCCACGCCCTCCGTGTGCACCGAGGTGGCAAGCCCCACCAGCGCCACGGTGCACGGCACCAGGCCCAGCACCACCTGGAAGGCGAGCGCCCGCGCGTTGGTGAAGCCGTCCGCGTAACGGAACCGGGCGAAGGAGTCGGTCAGCAGCCGCAGCCCTCCGTAGTGGCGCAGCGCGGTGAACGCCTCGTCTCCGGAGAGTTCCTCCCCGATCATGTCCCGGGTCTGGGGGACGTGGACGGTGGTTCCCATGACGTTGACGCTCCCTTGTCGCGCGATCGCTCCCTGTCCGGTTGCCCCGTGAACCTTGATCACGCACCGCCGCCGGGATCGGTCCGGCAACAGGCGCCGCGCGAGCAGTTCTAGGTAGACTGACCTACCTAGAATCTGGGAGGGAACGGAATGAGTGACACCCCCACCGCCGCGCCGCGACCCGGCAAGGCGCCCGGCAAGGCGCGCGCACGGTTGCTCGCCGCCGCCGGGCGCCGCTTCTACGCGGACGGCGTGTCGGCGACGGGGATCGACAGGATCACCGCCGAGGCGGGTGTGGCGAAGATGAGTCTGTACAACAACTTCTCCTCGAAGGCCGACCTGGTGATGGCCTACCTCGATGCGCGGCACGAGGAGTGGCTGGGCCTGTACCGGCGGCGGCTCGAAGGGGTCCGGGACGGTCACGGCGGCGTGCTGGCCGTCTTCGACGCCTACGCCGATCACGCCGCCTTCGCCTACGAGCACGGCTTTCGGGGGTGTGGGCTGCTGAACGCGGCTGCCGAACTGCCCGCCGGGCACGAGGGACGGGACGTGGTGCGTCGGCACAAGGAGGAGGTCGAGTCCCTGCTCTGCGGGCATCTCGGGGAACTCCTGCCCGACCGGCCCGAGGAGGCCGGTGAGTTGGCGGAGCATCTGTCGTTCCTGCTGGAGGGCGCGACGGCACGGGCCGGCCTGGAGGGCGCGGGCACGCGGCTGCAGCATGCGCGGACCATGGCGGCGAACCTGCTGGACCGGCTGTGACGCGGTCCGCCGGACCCGCGGTCGGCTCGGTGGGCGCGGGCTCGCTGTGCGTGCTCGTGGCGTCGGTGCTGTGGGGCACCACGGGTACCGCCGCGACCTTCGCGCCAGCCGTGGGACCCCTCGCGATCGGGGCCGCGGCCATGGGCCTGGGCGGACTCCTCCAGGCCCTCCTCGCCGCCCCTCGTATCGCACGGGAGACGTCCGCGCTGCGCGCGCGGCGCGCAGTGGTCGTGCTCGGCGCGCTGGCGGTGGGCGCCTATCCGCCGGCGTTCTACACCTCCATGCACCTGGCCGGGGTCGCCGCCGGCACCGTGGTGTCGATCGGCTCGGCCCCTCTCGCGTCGGCCCTGATCGAACGCGTCGTGGACAAACGCCGTCTGACGCGCCGTTGGATGACGAGCGCCGCTCTGGGTCTGTCGGGAACCGTTCTGCTGTGCATGGCCGAGGCGGCCCAGGCGCACTCCGGACCCGGCGCCCGCTCGGTGCGGGCGACCGTGCTCGGCGTGGGGCTGGGCCTGGTGGCCGGCTTCACCTACGCCCTGTACTCCTGGGCGGCCCATCGCCTGATCAGCCGCGGGGTCACCTCCGGCGCGGCCATGGGTGCCGTCTTCGGGCTGGGCGGCCTGCTGCTGCTGCCCGTGCTGCTGACCACCGGCGCCCCGCTGCTCGGCTCCTGGTCCAACGCGGCCGTCGGCACCTACATGGCCCTGGTCCCCATGTTCACCGGCTACGTCCTGTTCGGCTGGGGCCTGGCACACGTCCCGGCGAGCACCGCGACCACGCTCTCGCTGCTGGAACCCGCCGTCGCGGCCGTACTCGCCGTACTGGTCGTCGGTGAACGCCTGCCCCCGCTCGGCTGGACCGGCATCGCCCTGGTCGTGGGCTGCCTCGCCGTACTCACCGCGCCGACCGGTACCGCATCCCCGACGCGTGCCGCTCCACCGACCGGTACCGCGCCACCGCGTCGTACCGCTCCACCGACCGCCACCGCGTCCCCGACTCGGGCCGCTTCGCCGCCGATGCCGGCGGCGCCTGCGCCGAACGACCTCTCGGTCCGATGCCGGACGCGCCACCGGTCACGAGAGCCCTGAGACCCGAGAGGCCGGTCATGAGGTCGTGTCCCCTTCGGCGAGGTCGGCGGCCCAGAAGGCGCCGTCGGGGTAGCGGTACTCGGCGAGGGACCCGGGGTGCATCGCGGCGGAGAAGCCGGGGGACAGCGGCGCGGTGTAGTGGCCGTCGCGGATCACCACCGGTGTGACGAAGTGTTCGTGGAGGTGGTCGACGTACTCGATGACCCGGTTCTCGGTGGTGCCGGACAGGGCCAGGTAGTCGAACATCGACAGGTGCTGCACCAGCTCGCACAACCCCACACCGCCGGCGTGCGGGCACACCGGCACCCCGAACTTCGCGGCCAGCAGCAGGATCGCCAGGTTCTCGTTGACGCCGCCGACGCGAGCGGCGTCGATCTGGAGGACATCGAGGGCGCCGGCCTGGAGCAGTTGTTTGAAGACGATGCGGTTCTGGACGTGCTCACCGGTGGCGACCTTCACGGGCGCGACGCCCTCGCGTACGGCCGCGTGGCCGAGGATGTCGTCCGGACTGGTGGGTTCCTCGATCCAGTACGGGTCGAACTCCCCGAGGGCCCGGACCCACTCGATCCCCTCGCCGACGTTCCAGCGCTGGTTGGCGTCGATGGCGATACGGATGCCGTCACCGACGGCGGCGCGGGCGGTGCGCAGCCGCCGGATGTCGTCCGCCAGGTCGGCGCCGACCTTGAGCTTGATCTGGGTGAAGCCGTCGGCGACCGCTTCCTTGGCGAGTCGGGTGAGCTTCTCGTCGGAGTATCCGAGCCAGCCCGGCGAGGTGGTGTACCCGGGATAGCCGCGCTCCAGCAGGGCCGCCTCGCGCCCGGCGAGCCCGGCCCGTCCGTCCCGCAGCAGGGCCAGGGCATCCTCGGGGGTGAGGGCGTCGGCGATGTAGCGGAAGTCGACCTGGGAGACCAGCCATTCGGGGTCGGCGTGGGCGAGCAGACGCCACAGCGGCTGCCCGGCCCGCTTGGCGGTGAGGTCCCACACCGCGTTCACCACCGCCCCGATCGCCATATGCATGACGCCCTTCTCCGGGCCGAGCCAGCGCAGTTGGCTGTCGCCGATCAGATCACGGTTGAGCGATCCCGGATCGGCGCACAGCTCCTCGACGGAACGGCCCAGGAGATGCGGGCGCAGGGCGCCGATCGCCGCGACCTGGACGTCGTTGCCGCGCCCGATCGTGAACGTGAAGCCGTGCCCTTCGAGCCCGTCGCCGGCGTCGGTGCGCAGCACCACATAGGCGGCCGAGTAGTCGGGGTCCGGGTTCATCGCGTCGGAGCCGTCCAGGTCCCGGGAGGTGGGGAAGCGGATGTCGTGCGTGTCGACCGAGATGATCCGGGCGGGAGTTCCAGACAAGGGGGTGCCTTTCACGCTTGGCCGAAGGTCTGCCGCTGGCCGCCGAGCCCGTCGATCTCGAGCTCGACGGTGTCGCCGGGACGGAGGTAGGGAGTGCCGGGCAGGCCGAGGGCCACACCCGCGGGCGTACCCGTGTTGATCACGTCACCCGGCTCCAGCACCATGTACCGGCTCAGGTACGACACGAGGTGGTGGACCGGGAAGATCATGTCGCGGGTGTGGCCGTGCTGGCGCTTGACGCCGTTGACGGTCAGCCGGAGTCCCAGGTCCTGCGGGTCGGTGACCTCGTCGGCGGTGACCAGCCACGGGCCCAGCGGGTTGAACGTTTCGCAGGACTTGCCGAGGTCCCATTGAGGCGAGTACTCGAGCTGGAACTCCCGCTCGGAGACGTCGTGGCTGACCGCGTATCCCGCGATCACCCCCGGCGCCTCCTCGGGGCCCGACAGATAGCGGGCACGCCGTCCGATGACGACCGCGAGTTCGACCTCCCAGTCGGTCTTCCGGGAGCCGCGCGGGACCAGCACCTCGTCACGGGGGCCGACGACGGTGCCCGGGTCCTTCATGAAGACCACCGGACGGGCCGGGATCGCGGCCCCGGTCTCGGCGGCGTGGTCGCGGTAGTTCAGACCGACGCAGACGATCTTTCCCGGCCGGGCGACGGGCGCGCCGACGCGCAGGCCTTCGGCGTCGAGCTCCGGCAGAGCGCCGGCCTCGACCGCCGCGCGCGCCCGGTCGACACCGCCGGAGGAGAGGAAGGCGCCGTCGATCTCGGGGGTCACCGAGCGCAGGTCCAGCAGCCGGTCGTCGTCGACGCGGACCGCGGGCCGCTCCTCTCCCGGGGGGCCGACGCGTAGCAGTTTCACTGAGCAACTCCCTTGTCATGGGTGCTTCGTCCGCGAGTGCGCTCCCGTGCCGTGAAGAGCCGCCGGGCGAGCAGGACAGGCCTCTTCGCGCAGGTCACCGGCCGGATCACGCGCACGGTCTGGACTCGACCAGCATTCATCGGAGGAATGACGACTCCGTGACTGTAAAGGCTCACCAGCGTCTGGGCAATGGAGTCCTCGGATGTATCCGGCCGGGTGCGGTGGTTCTCGCCGGAGACTCCAGAGACTTGTCCGTATTCGTCGGGGAAGCCCCGCGAACCCGGCGTGGCCCATCGGACGAATGTCCGCCGAGTGCGTCGAGCGACGGGCGACGGCCTCTTCCGATCGGCGGCGACGGTCCCCACCGCCGAGGCGCTCCGGGCGCCCGTCGTGGTGGCGTCGGCGGTGCCGGCCCTCCCGGGCGTCCTTTCCGAGAGCGGGAGCATGCCGCACCGTGAACTCCGGAGCCTGCCGCGTCCCGAGCGGACGGCGAAGGAGAAGCCCAGGTCAGGCCCGACCGGCCAGGTGCGATCAAGGTTGCCGGTCGGACTGGTGGCCGTGTGCGGGGCGCCGCCGTGGAAATCGTTGGGGAACGGACTCTTGTCAACGTCGGCAACGCCGTCGTAACGTCCACGTCGTCCCGGATACATCGGAGGAATCAGCTTCGCTGGCTCTCTCGGCTGTTCAGTACCGCTTTCTCGGCCCCCTCTTCACCCTCATCCCATCCCCGCCGGCACGGTCCGCGCATGCCTTCGGCAGCGGCCACCTTCACGGTTCGAGTTCCCGTCCCGCCCACCGGGCGCGGACGCCTCTGCCGCCGCCGCGCACCGCCCTGCCCTGGCAAAGGAGAAACACACGGCCATGAAGCTCGCTCGCACCCGTTCCGCCGCCGCAGCCGCCGGAACCGTCCTCGTGACGCTCGCCCTCGTCACCGCATGCAACCGCGAGAGCACCGGCTCGGGTGCGGCGGGCGGCGCGGACAAGCCCGCCGTCGGCATCGACCTGCCGCGCTCCGACTCGGACTTCTGGAACTCCTACGCCGACTACGTGAAGAAGGACGTCAAGGCCGACGGCGTCAACGCGTTGCCGCTGAGCAACTCGCAGAACGACGTCACCAAGCTGGTAGCCAATGTGCAGGTGTTCCAGAACACGGGCGCCAAGGCGATCGTCATGGCTCCTCAGGACACCGGTGCGATCGCCTCCACGCTCGACACGCTCGCCTCGAAGAAGATCCCCGTGGTCAGTGTCGACACCCGCCCCGACAAGGGTGACGTCTACATGGTCGTACGCGCCGACAACAAGGCGTACGGCACCAAGGCCTGCGAGTTCCTCGGCAAGCAGCTCGGCGGCACGGGCAAGGTCGCCGAACTCCAGGGCGCCCTCGACTCCATCAACGGGCGCGACCGCTCCGAGGCCTTCGCCGCCTGCATGAAGGAGAAGTTCCCGAAGATCAAGGTGTTCGAGCTGCCCACCGACTGGAAGGGCGACGTGGCCTCGGCCAAGCTCCAGAGCCTGCTCGCCCAGCACCCCGACCTGAACGGCATCTACATGCAGGCGGGCGGTGTGTTCCTGCAGCCGACCCTGGCCCTGCTGGAGCAGAAGGGCCTGCTCAAGCCGGCCGGCCAGAAGGGGCACATCTCGATCATCTCCAACGACGGCATCCCGCAGGAGTTCGACGCGATCCGCAAGGGCCAGATCGACGCGACCGTCTCCCAGCCCGCCGACCTCTACGCCAAGTACGCGCTGTACTACGCCCGGGCGGCGGCCGACGGCAAGACCTTCAAGGCGGGGAAGACCGACCACGACTCCACGATCATCGAGATCCCGAACGGTCTCGAGGACCAGCTGCCCGCGCCGCTGGTGACCAAGGACAACGTCGAGGACAAGACCCTGTGGGGCAACAACGTCGGCTAGCGACCGGCCCCGACGGCAGGCACGCGGAGGGGCCGGCGCACCCCGTCCCTCCGCCTCCGTCCCCGCTCGTACCCCCGCATCCGGACCAGAAGGACGGTATTCACCATGGCGGACTCCGCGACCGCCCCGGCGACCGGCACCGTGAGCCGCGCCCCGGTGGCCGAGGCGACCGGAATCAGCAAACGGTACGGCGCCACCGTCGCGCTGCGCGACGCCCGCATCAGCATCGCCGAGGGCGAGTCGCACGCCCTGGTCGGACGCAACGGCGCGGGCAAGTCGACGCTCGTGTCCCTCCTCACCGGACTTCAGCAGCCCGACACCGGCACCCTGCGCTTCTGCGGCGAACCGGCGCCCGCCTTCGGCGACATCGACGCCTGGCGGTCCCGGGTGGCCTGCGTCTACCAGCGGTCCACGATCATCGGGGATCTGACCGTCGCCGAGAACCTCTTCCTCAACCGGCAGAGCGACGCCGCGTTGCGCCCCATCCGCTGGAAGGAGCTGCGCGGGCGCGCAGAGCAGCTCCTCGGCGAGTACGGAGTGGACGTCGACCCCGCGGTCCGGGCCCGCCATCTCACCGTGGAGCAGCGGCAGTTCGTCGAGATCGCCCGGGCCCTGTCCTTCGGCGCCCGGTTCATCATCCTGGACGAGCCGACCGCCAAGCTGGACGCCCGCGGAATCGACCGGCTCTTCGACAAGCTCCGTGACCTCCAACGGCAGGGTGTCGCCTTCCTCTTCATCTCCCACCACCTGCAAGAGGTCTACGACCTGTGCACCACGGTCACCGTCTACCGCGACGCGGCCCACATCCGCACCGCGGCGGTGGCCGGACTCGGCAAGCACGAGCTGGTCGAGGCCATGACCGGTGAGTCCGCCACGACGACGGGTGCCGACGAGGCGAGGACGGTCTCCCCGGCCGGCGCCAAGGTACTCCTCGACGTCGACCGGCTGACCCTGACCGGCACCTGCCGAGACCTGTCGCTCTCCGTCCGCACCGGTGAGGTGGTCGGCCTCGCGGGCGCGACGGCCAGCGGCAACGTCCAGGTGGGGGAGGCCGTCGCCGGACTGCACCGCGCCGAGGGAGGCAGGATCTCGGTCGACGGCCGGACCGTCCGTACCGGCAGTGTCCCGGCGTCCCTCACCGCGGGCGTCGGCCTGGTGCCGGAGGACCGGCACGTCCAGGGTCTCGTCCACGATCGCAGCGTCGCGGAGAACGCGACCCTCACCGTCACCGACCAGCTCGGCCCGTTCGGTATCGTCCTGCCGGCCCGCACCAGGATCTTCGCCCAGCGCATGATCCGCGATCTCGACATCAAGACGCCGGGTGCGGGCACCGCGGTCTCCGCGCTCTCCGGCGGCAACCAGCAGAAGGTCGTCGTGGCCCGGGCCCTGGCCACCGACCCTCATGTCCTGGTCGCCATCCGGCCCACCAACGGAGTGGACGTCAAGTCCAAGGAGTTCCTGCTCGCCAGGATCCGTGGGGTCGCCGAAACAGGGAAGGCCGCGCTGATCGTCTCCGACGAACTGGACGACCTCAGGGCGTGCGACCGGGTCGTGGTCATGTTCCACGGACGCGTGGTCGCGGAGTTCGACCGCGGCTGGAAGGACGAACAGATGGTCGCCGCCATGGAGGGCGTCGCCGGTACCCCCGCAGCAGCCGAGACCGAAGAGCACGGAAGGTAGTCATGTCCGCCACCACCGATGTCACCGACCCCGCAGCGAGCGTGGGGCAGACGACCGCCAAGGGCACCCGGCGCGGACTCGATCTCGGCCGCTTCCGTGAACTGTCCCTGGTCCCGGCCATCCTGGTCCTCGGCCTGATCGGGTTCATCGTCTCCCCGGCCTTCCTCACCTCCGACAACCTCATCGGCGTGGCCCAGCAGTCCACCGAGCTGAGCCTGCTGGTCCTGGCCACGGCGCTGATCCTGATCGTCGGCCGGATGGACCTGTCCCTGGAGTCCACGATCGGGGTGGCGCCCGTCATCGCCGTCTGGCTGGTCCTGCCCACCAGCGGCGGCCGGTTCAACGGCCTGGGGCTCCTTCCGCAGTGGACGGCGATCCCGCTCTGTCTCCTGGTGGGTGTGGCGATCGGCGCCCTCAACGGCTTCCTCATCCTCAAGCTGCGCCTCAACGGGTTCATCGTCACGCTCGGCGGGCTGACCATGCTGCGCGGACTCCAAGTGGCCCTGTCCGAAGGCCAGTCCATCGTGGATCTGCCGCCCTCCTTCACCTACCTGGGCAAGGCTTCCTGGCTGGGCGTCCCGGCCGCCATCTGGATCTGCGCGGTGCTGTTCGCCGCCGGCGGCTGCGCGCTGGCCTGGCTGCGGCACGGGCGGGCGCTCTACGCGATCGGCGGCAACGCGGAAGCCGCCCGCACCGCCGGTATCCGGGTCGACCGGATCGTGTGGGTCGTCCTGATCATCGGCAGCCTGCTGGCCGCGTTCGCCGGCATCCTCTACAGCGGCCACTACGGTTCCATCTCGGCCACCCAGGGCAGCGGCTGGATCTTCCAGGTCTTCGCCGCGACCGTCATCGGCGGCGTCAGCCTCAACGGCGGCAAGGGCTCGGTGTTCGGCGCGCTCACCGGCGTGCTGACCCTCCAGCTGGTCGTCAACGTGATGACGCTGGCGGGCGTACCGCCGCTGTGGAACCAGTTCCTCAACGGCGCGATCATCATCGTCGCGCTGATCATCTCCCGCTTCGCCTCCGGCGAGAAGCAGGAGTAGACGCGGTATTCGGGGCATCGCGCGGGCTCGTTGCCGGGCCGCGTGGAGTCCCGCCGTGTTCCTTCGGGACAGAGAGGCGCTCCTCGTGGCACTGACGGACGAGGCGATGGAGAAGATCAAGGCGATGATCGTCGCGGGCGAGCTCGCGCCAGGCTCCCGACTGCCCAAGGAGGATGCTCTCGCCGGTCAGCTCGGTCTGTCCCGAAGCTCGCTGCGCGAGGCGGTCCGTGCGCTGACCGCCATGCGCATCCTGGTCACCCGGCAGGGCGACGGCACCTATGTCTCCAGCCTGGAGCCGCACCTTCTGCTCGAGACGATGTCCTTCGCCGCCGACGTCTCGCACGGGCGGACCGCCCTTCAACTGCTCCAGGTGCGCAGACTGCTGGAACCGCCGGCGACCGGGCTGGCCGCCACCGTGCTGACCTCCGAGGACCTCGAAGAACTCGGCGTCATCCTCGAACGGTCCCGGGCGGCCGCCACGGTGGACGAGTTCGTCGCCCACGACATCGCGTTCCACCTGCGCATCGTCGAAGCCGTCGGCAACCCCGTGCTGTCCATGCTGTTGCGTGTCCTGTCCACCCGTACCCAGCGGGTCCGCATCGTGCGGGGCAGCCGGACACAGCGCGCCGTGGAGCGCGCGCACGCGGAACACGAGGAGATCCTCCGCGCGCTCAGGGCACGTGACGCACTGTTGGCCGTCTCCGCCGCGACGGTCCATGTGGCCGCCGTCGAGCACTGGCTCGCGGCGAGCTGGGTCGAGGCGGACGGGTCGTCAGTCGACGGCTAGTCACACCTCTAGACATCCGATCTATCTTCCCGTGAAGATGGCTGACGATGAAAAAGCCCTCGGCAGATGTCGATGTGGCCGCTCCTCCCTCCGTGAAAGAGCCGATGAATGGGCCGGGAGATCTTGCTGTGATCAATGAATCCCAACCGCTGAGACGAAGCATCCTGAAGTTCGGCGGTGCTCTCGCCGTCGCGCCACTGGCCACTCAGCTGACGGGCGCCACGCCTGCCGGACAGGCCGTCGCGGCCGGGGCCCACGCGTCGGCGGCCATCCAGTGGCCGGCCCTGTCGCGCAAGGCGCTGACGTACTCCGTCCCCGCCGCGGACTGGCAGTCGCAGGCCCTGCCGATCGGCAACGGCCGGCTCGGCGCCATGCTCTTCGCCGATCCCCACGAGGAGCGCATCCAGTTCAACGAGCAGAGCCTGTGGGGCGGGGTCAACAACTACGACAACGCGCTCGCCGGCAGACCGGACAGCGATTTCGACACCGGCATGACCGGCTTCGGCTCCTACCGCGACTTCGGCGACCTCGTCGTCACCTTCGCCTCCCGTCCGAAGCCCACGGTCACGGCACCGGGAGGACCGTACACTTCCTCCCCCTCGGAGGGCGTCGACAAGACGTACGACGGCGAATCGAGCACCAAGTGGTGCATCGAGGGGCCCGGTGCGAAGGTGCGGTGGCAGGTCGAACTCCCCGAACCCGTCGTGGTCGCCTCCTACCGGCTGACGAGCGCCAACGACGTGCCGCAGCGCGACCCGCAGGAGTGGACGTTCTCCGGTTCCGCGGACGGCGCCACCTGGACCACGTTGGACAGCCGCACCCTGGAGGCGCCCTTCGAGAGCCGCTTCCAGACCAGGGAATTCACCAGTGCCCACAGCGCGGCCTACCGCTTCTACCGGTTCGACTTCGTCCCCAAGGCGGGCGTCAGTCACTTCCAGGTGAGCGAGATCGGCCTGGACGGCGTGGACCTCGGCGGGGACACCTCGCTCTACCTGTCGTCGCCGAGCGGGCACTCGCAGGGATCCGCCCGGCCCGGGGCCCGGGGCACGGACATCTCGCGTTCGGTGGACCGCGATCCGGCCACCGTCTGGCGGGTCGACGGCGCCGCACCCGCCGTCAGCTGGCAGGCCGACCTGCCCCGCCCGGCCGTCGTCACCTCGTACACGCTGACGGCGGCCCCCGACCGCCCGCGCGACGACCCCCGGCAGTGGACGCTCGAGGCGTCGCTGGACGGGACCACCTGGACGACGCTCGACACGCGGAACCCGGGGGCGCCCTTCGCCGGCCGCGGCGAGAGCCGGACCTTCTCCTTCACCAACAGCACGGCCTACCGCGTCTACCGGCTCACCCTGACTCCCGGCGCGTCCTCCACCGGCTGCCAGATCGCGGAGATCGCGCTGGCGGGCAAGGGCTTCGACACCCGCGCCCAGCGCACCGTCGTCGACTACCGGCGCACCCTCGACTTCGTCGAAGGCCTCCATGTCACCCGCTTCGGCGCGCCGGGACAGCGCGTCCTGCGCGAGGCCTTCGCCGACCGGTCCGCGGACGTCATGGTCTTCCGGTACACGTCGGACGGCGCCGACGGACTCTCCGGGGCGATCTCGCTGACGTCCGCGCAGGACCAGGCCCCGACGACCGTCGACGCCGACGCCGGGCGGATCGCCTTCAGCGGTGTCATGGGCAACGGACTCAAGCACGCCTGCACCGTCCAGGCGGTACACCCCGACGGCGACCTCAGCGCCGACGGAGCGGTGCTGAGGTTCAGCGGCTGCACGACCCTGACCCTGTTCCTCGACGCCCGCACCGACTACCGGCTCGACGCCGCCGCCGGGTGGCGCGGAGCCGCTCCGGAACCGATCATCGCCAGGGCGCTCGCCAAGGCGTCCGCCCGGCCCTACGACAAGCTGCGCGCCCGGCACATCGCCGAGACGCGGGCCCTCATGAACCGTGTCTCGGTCGCCTGGGGCACCTCCCCGGCCGCCGTCGTCGCGCTCCCCACCGACGCCCGGCTGGCGCGTTACGCGGCGGGCGGGGAGGAC
Source organism: Streptomyces sp. NBC_00080 (assembly GCF_045041255.1). Taxonomy (NCBI): domain Bacteria; kingdom Bacillati; phylum Actinomycetota; class Actinomycetes; order Kitasatosporales; family Streptomycetaceae; genus Streptomyces; species Streptomyces sp. NBC_00080. The sequence goes on along the minus strand of NZ_CP108235.1, from coordinate 655,095 downwards.
CCGACACTCGAACAGACGATGTTCGACTACGGCCGGTACCTGCTGATCAGCTCCTCCCGGCCGAACGGCCTGCCCGCCAACCTCCAAGGCCTGTGGAACGACCAGAACCAGCCGGCCTGGGCCTCCGACTACCACACCAACATCAATGTCCAGATGAACTACTGGGGAGCCGAGACGACGAACCTGTCGGAGTGTCACGAGGCGCTCGTCGGCTTCATCGAGCAGGTGGCGGTGCCGAGCCGGGTGGCGACCCGCAACGCCTTCGGCCAGGACACCCGCGGCTGGACCGCCCGCACCAGCCAGAGCATCTTCGGCGGCAACTCGTGGGAGTGGAACACCGTCGCGAGCGCCTGGTACGCCCAGCACCTCTACGAGCACTGGGCGTTCACCCAGGACCCGACCTATCTCCGTACCGTCGCCTACCCGATGATCAAGGAGATCTGCGAGTTCTGGGAGGACCATCTCAAGGAGCGCGAGGACGGACTCCTCGTCGCACCGAACGGCTGGTCCCCGGAGCACGGGCCGCGCGAGGACGGCGTCATGTACGACCAGCAGATCATCTGGGACCTGTTCCAGAACTACCTCGACTGCGAGGCGGCACTCAAGGCGGATCCCGCGTACCGGGCCAAGGTCGCGGACCTGCAGGCGCGCCTCGCGCCGAACAGGATCGGCCGGTGGGGCCAGCTCCAGGAGTGGCAGGAGGACATCGACAGCCCCGACGACATCCACCGCCACACCTCGCACCTCTTCGCGGTCTACCCGGGCCGCCAGATCACCCCGCAGACGCCCGACCTCGCCGCCGCCGCCCTCGTCTCCCTCAAGGCGCGGTGCGGCGAGAAGGAAGGCGTCCCGTTCACGGCCGCGACGGTCTCGGGCGACAGCCGCCGCTCATGGACCTGGCCCTGGCGGGCGGCCCTGTTCGCCCGCCTCCGCGACGGTCGGCGCGCCCAGGTCATGCTGCGCGGACTGCTGACCTACAACACGCTGCCCAACCTGTTCTGCAACCACCCGCCCTTCCAGATGGACGGCAACTTCGGCATCTCGGGCGCCGTGGCGGAGATGCTCCTGCAGAGCCACGACGGAGTGATCGACCTGCTGCCCGCCCTGCCGGACGGCTGGAAGGCCCAGGGATCCTTCACCGGGCTCCGTGCCCGGGGCGGCTACGAGGTCAGCTGTGAGTGGCGGAAGGGAAAGGTGACGTCCTACAAGATCGTGGCCGACCGGGCGCGGAACCGGAAGGACATCACCGTCCGGGTGAACGGCGTCGACAGGAGGGTGAGGCCGGACAGGCCCTGACAGCGGCACCGGCTCGCTGCGGCAGCGGCCGAGGGCCGGGCGCCGCCCGCAGCGCGGCGGACGGCCCGTCGGCCCGTCGCCGCCCCCGCACGCCGACGGCCCGGCCCGCCCCGGCCACACCGCCGCGGGGCCGGGTGACGGATCCCTCACGGATTCCCCGCGCGAAGGAGTGGACCCGCCGCCTCACCCGGGTCGATCGTGGGCGCCATGGATGATCACCGCACGGAACCCGTCGACCCCGGTGGTACCGCCGAAGCCACCCCTGTGGGACAGGAGGCCGAGGAGGTGCGCGCTTTCTGGGGCCGCCTCGGCCTTCCCGGCCTCGTCGACGTCCACACGCACTTCATGCCCGAGCGGGTCCTGCACAAGGTCTGGGACTACTTCGACGCGCTCGGACCACAGACCGGCGGGCTCGAGTGGCCGATCACCTACCGGAACGAGGAGAGCGAACGGACGTCCCTGCTGAGGGAGTTCGGCGTACGGGCCTTCACCGCGATGCTCTACCCGCACAAGCCGGGCATGGCCCGGTGGCTGAACGACTGGGCGGCCGACTTCGCCCGCCGCACGCCCGACTGTCTGCACACCGCCACCCTCTACCCCGAGCCGGGCGTCGAGACCTACGTGCGGGAGGCCGTCGAGGCGGGCGCGCGCGTCCTCAAGGCGCATGTACAGGTGGGGGCGTACGACCCGGCCGACGAACTCCTCGATCCGACATGGGGGTTGCTGGCCGAGGCCGGAATCCCCGTCGTGATCCACTGCGGCTCGGGGCCCGCACCCGGCAAGCACACGGGACCCGAGCCGATCGCCCGGGTGCTGGCGCGGCACCCCCGGCTGCGACTGGTCGTCGCGCACCTGGGGATGCCCGAGTACGAGGAGTTCCTCGGCCTCGCCGAACGGTACGGGGAAGTCCGGCTGGACACGACGATGACGTTCACCGACTTCGCCGAGGAGCTGATGCCGTTCCCCGGCAGGGCCCTGCCCCGGCTGGCCGGACTCGGCGACCGTGTCCTGCTCGGCTCCGACTTCCCCAACATCCCCTATCCGTACGTGCACCAGCTCCACGCGCTGGAGCGGCTGGGCCTCGGGGACGAGTGGCTGCGGGCGGTCTGCCACGACAACGCGGCAGAGCTGTTCCGCCTGTGAGAGCCCCGTCGTGGTTCTCGCCGCCCCGGCGCCGGTGACCCGTCCGGCCGGAGGCGCAACGTCCTACCGGAGCATGAGCCGGCGACCGGACGCGTACCGCGGTTTCAGTAGTCGGTGGATCAGGGTCGGACAGCCGCGACCGTCCGGCGCCGGGGCGCGCGCGGCGGAGTGCCCCGGCCCGCCGTCGGACACGCGGCCTAGACGCGGGGCGCTCCCGTCACCGACATCACCAGCGAGTACAGCGAGTTGGTGGCGGTGATGAACAGGCGGTTGTTCTTCGGTCCGCCGAAGGTGATGTTGGAGACCGGTTCCGGCACCCGGAGCCGTCCGATGAGGGTGCCGTCGGGGTCGTAGCAGTGCACGCCGTCCTCCAGGGCGGCGGCCCACAGGCGGCCCTGGTCGTCCAGGCGGATGTTGTCGAAGTGGACGCCCGCTCGTGCTTCGGCGAAGACCTCCCGTCCGGAGAGTGTGCCGTCGGCGTGGACGTCGAAGGCGTGGATACGGGCGCTCCGCGAGTCGGAGACGTACAGCCGCTTCTCGTCCGGTGACAGGATGACGCCGTTGGGTCCGTCGAAGCCGTCGGCGGCGAGGTGCACCGCGCCCGTCGCCGGGTCGACCCGGTAGACGTTGCAGGCGCCGATCTCGGACTCGGCGCGATGACCCTCGTAGTCGCTGGTGATGCCGAAGTCCGGGTCGGAGAACCACAGAGTGCCGTCGGAGCGCACGACGGAGTCGTTGGGACTGTTGAGCCGCTTGCCCTCGAAACGCTCGGCCAGGACCGTCACCGTGCCGTCCGGCTCGGTACGGGTGACCCGGCGGTTGCCCTGCTCGCAGCTGACCAGGCGGCCCTGCCGGTCGAGGGTGTTGCCGTTGCTGTGTCCGGCCGGGTGGCGGAAGACGCCGACCGTCCCGGTGGCCTCGTCCCAGCGCAGGATGCGGTCGTTCGGGATGTCGCTCCAGATCAACTGGCGCCAGGCGGGCAGGTACAGCGGACCCTCCGCCCAACGGCAGTCGTCGTACAGCACCTCCAGCCTGCCGTCGCCGTTCGTGCAGCGTCCGGTACGGAAGCGGTCGTCCAGGATCTCGTACAGGCCATCGGCGGGCATCGGCGTCCCTTCGCCTTCACTGATCAGGATCTGATTCAACGTAACACGTAGATCGCCGAACAGGATATGGTCAGACCATGAAGCCGATAGATGACATCGACCGTGGCTTGATCGCGCTGCTTCAGAAGGACGCGACGCGGTCCTATGCCGAGTTGGGCAAGGGGGTCGGCCTGTCGGCGGGCGCCGCCCACGAGCGAGTGCGCAGGCTGCGGGAGCACGGGGTCATCAGGGCCACCACGGTCGACGTGGACCCCGCGGCCCTCGACCGCGGGGTCCTCGCCTTCGTGCTCGTCGACTCGACGGCCTGGATGGGCGACCGCGCCGAGGACTTCGCCGGCGTACCGGAGATCCAGGAGGCCCACGTCATCGCGGGCAGCGCGTCGGTACTGGTGAAGGTGCGCACGGCGAGCACGGAACGACTCCAGGACGTCCTGCGCCGCCTGTACGCGATCGACGGGGTCAGCGGCACCCAGGCGACCGTCGTCCTGGAAACGTTCTTCGAACGACCGCTGGACGCCGGTTAGACGCGGCGCGCGCCTGCGGTGACTGTCGGCGAGGACCTGGGCGACGCCGCCAGGTTCAAGCGTCCTGCCTGAAGGTGAGCGGTAGCGGCGTGCGGTCCGCCCATCGGGCGCCGCTGCCGAGATCGTGATTCTCCCGGCCGGCCCCGCGGTCAGGAACTACTGTCGCGTGCATGGTCGAACACAGTGCCCTCAGTGTCACCCGCCAGGGATACGACGCTGTCGCCCCCACCTATGCGCGGATGTTCCGCGACTCGCTGCGTGACAGTCCCCTGGACCGCGCGATGCTGGGTGTCTTCGCCGAGGTCGTCCGTACTGGTGGGGACGGCGGTCAGGCCGCGGACCTGGGGTGCGGGCCCGGTCATGTCACCGCCCATCTGGACGAGTTGGGCCTGTCGGCGTTCGGTGTCGACACCTCTCCCGCGATGATCGAGTTGGCTCGGCAGGCCTATCCGCGTCTGCGGTTCGACGTGGGCTCGATGGCCGCGTTGGACATCGCCGACAGGGTCCTGGGCGGCGTGCTCGCACGGTGGTCCATCATCCACACTCCGCCACAGGAACTCCCCGTCATCCTGGCGGAGTTCCATCGCGTGCTGGCACCCGGCGGCCACCTTCTGGTCGGCTTCTCGGCCACCGATGGTCCGTCGCACCCGACGCAGGTCTTCGACCACACTGTCGCGCCGGCCTATCGGTGGTGGCCCGATCACCTCGCCGCGCTGCTGCGCGAGTCCGGGTTGGCCGAGGTGGCCCGGACGGTCCGCGAGCCGCAGCCCACCGACCGGCGGCAGTTCCAGGAGGTTCACCTGCTGGCCCGCAAAGCCCAGGCAGGAGCCGCCTGACGCGGCTGTTCCGGGTGGCTCGGCGGGCGACCGACCCGACGAGGTCGGCGGTCGCGTCCCACAGCCGGCCGGCCAGGGCCGGGTCGGGGCCGGCCTTGCCCTGCCTGCGCAGGGTCAGTCGAGGTCGGCCAGGTCGTCGACACGGAGGGACGCCGACCGGGTGACCGTCCCCTGCCGTGCGCCCCGTTCCCGGCGGTCGGGCTGCCGGGAACGGGGCGTGGTCGCACTGAGCGCCGGTCACCGCCGGGGCTGCTCGCGCGGTGGGTCAGGAGGCGACGAAGTCGGCGATCTGACCGAGCACGACCGTGTCCGTCAGGTAGCCGATGTGGGTCTGGCAGAGCACGTTGTTGTTCGTCGCGCCGTCCAGTCGGGTGCTGGTGTACGGGATGATGATGCCGTCGCACGCCGAGTACCAGGTGGCGTACCGGGTGGTGCCCGGCGTTTCGTCGCCCGCGGTGATCTGGGCGATGAACGACGAGCCCGGGTACATCTGTTGACAGGTCGTGTAGATGAGGCAGGCGCCGGCGTAGGTGGTTCCGTGGTTCGCGCCGGCGATCGAGGCGAGGTGGCTGACGCTGGTGTTGCCGCCCAGGACCTTCAGGTAGTACTGACTGACGAGGCCGCCCATCGAGTGGTTGACGATGGCGACCTTGCTCGCACCGGTCCGCGCCTTCACGGTGTTGACGAAGGTCGCGAGCCCCTGGGCGTTGGTGATGTTGTTGCCGTAGGAGTTGTACTCGTAGGCGAACAGGTTGGAGCTGGACCAGCCGTTGAGCCGGAAGACGCTCATGGCGGTGGTCCAGTTGGACGCGCTGCCGGTGTAGCCGTGGACGAAGACGACCGGTGTGCTCGTCGACAACGGCTGGGCGGCCGCGTCGGCCGACCGGGTGGTGGAGGCGACCGACGCGGCGGCCGTGGGGGTGGCGCCTGCCGTCGGCGCTGCGGAGAACAGGGTGAACGCGAGGGTGGCGGTCGCGAGAACACCGAGGATCCGGCGCGGGGCATGACGACGCATGGAGCCCTCCTGACGAGGATGCGGGTGGCTGGACCTGACCAGCGTCGTGGCGCCGAGCCGGGGAGCAATCGGCGAAATCACCGGCGTGCGGGGGCGGCCGGGCATCCCGGATCGTGGAGCCCTTCGTGCTGGTCGGCAGCCGGTCGGGTGGCTTCCCGCAGGGGCGGTCACCGTCGCGTCCGCGGTCGGGCTCGGCCCGAGGGCACGCCTGCCGTCCGCCCCTCGGCCTCCGCACTCGGCGGCAGGCGCCGTCCCGTCGCCCGGTTCCGCCGCCCGCGGACCGGCGTCGTTCAGTCCACCGTGCAACAGCGGATCACGAGGTGGCCGTCCTCCTCCCGGGCGAGGCCCACGAAGACCGTGCACGCGAGCCAGCGGTGCTGCGGGGCGTCCGTGCGGAAGACGGGGGCGGTGCGGACGTACGTGCCGGACTCGGCGAGGCGAAGGGTGCCGTCGTACCCGGCGGCGGGACCGGCCCGCAGGGGCCGGCCGGCCTCCGGGGACTCCGGGACGGCCGCAGAGGCGGGACGACACCCCGGCTCGCCACCGACCCGCTCGACCTGCCTCGCCTCGACCGGCGCGGCGCTCCCGGTGATCCTGCCGGGGCGGAATCTCCGTTGCCGGGAAGCCGCACCGCCCGCGATCCTGAGGCGATGAGGTACTCCGTATGCGGCTGAGGCTGCAACAGTTCAGGCCCCGGACCGGGCCGCACGAGCACCGGGTCGTCCAGCCGAGGAACCCCCTTCGCCACACGTCGCTCAGTGCCCCCGAGCCCATCGGCCTGTTGCTGGGCGACCATGACGGGCTGAACCGGCTCGCGGGTCTGTTCTCCTTCGCCGCGTACTCCCGGCACACGATCGTCCATGTGCCGCTGCGCGACAGCCTTCGGCCCGACGAGGGCTTCGGCACGCCGGTCGATCTCGTCCTGGTCCACGACAAGCTCGGTCTGCGTCCCAGCAAGTGGCCCGAGCTGCGCCGCAGGCTGGTGAACGGCACTCCGCTGACCGTCGGCACCGACGAGGAACGCACGGCCAGGGACGCCGCCGGATGGCGTGAGCGCGGGACCCGGGCCGATTTCCGGGACGAGTTGCGGCACGCCACCCACGCCCGCACGTTCTTCCTGTTCGGCAACCGCGAGGTGTTCGCCGAGACCGCTACCTCCCTTGCCCACGCGGCGGGTTGGGGTCCGCGCCAGAAGGGCGTCACCCAAGGCCACTCGGCCCTGATGACGGCCCTCCCGACGCTGGTCCAGGAACCCGGTGGCGGGCACCCCGTGGAGGTGTTGGTCTGCTTCAAGCCGTACCCGCCCTACGCCCACTTCCAGCGGCCCAGACGTTGAGCGAGCAGCCCGACTCACTGCTCCGGGCGGACCTTCGCCTGTGGCGGCCGAGACGCCTGCCATGATCGTCGCCATGGGCACACAGATCGCACCGGCCGGCGTGGCCGACTTTCACCAGGTCCTGACCGATCACGCCCGTTACTGGGGCGAACGCGACCTTCGATCGCTGCACCTTCTGGCGCTGGTGCAGGAGTTCGGTGCCACCTGCCTGGTCGCCCGGGCCGAGGACGGAATCCGTGGGTACGTCTTCGGGTTCGTGACGCCGGAAGGCACCGGGTACGTGCATCTGATCGCCACGCGGGACGACGCCCGTGGTACGGGTCTCGGGCGCCGTCTCTACGCGGCGTTCGCCGAAGCGGCGCACCGCCATGGCGCCCGGCGGCTGAAGGCGATCACGTCGGTCGCGAACACCGGCTCGATCGCGTTCCACCGCAGTCTCGGCTTCGAGGTGAAGATCGTCGACGACTACAACGGCCCGGGTCTGACCATGGCCGTCTTCGACCGTGATCTGGCCGTGCCCGTCCTGGTTCCATAGCTCAGCCGCGTGCGAATTCGAGGAGGTCCTGGTCGAACTTCTCGGCGTACTTCGGAACCATGGCCAGTCCGTGGGGCGCACCGGAATACACCTTGTACACCGCGTCCTTGACCAGCTTCGAGCTCTTGTCGCCGGAAGCGACGATGGGAACGATCTGGTCGTCGTCCCCGTGCACGATCAGTGTCGGGACGTCGATCTTCTTGAGGTCCTCGGTGAGGTCCGTCTCGGAGAACGCCTTGATGCAGTCGTACGCGCCCTTGATGCCCACCGTCATTCCCCACAGCCAGAACTCGTCTCGCGTTCCCTGGGTGACGGTCGAATCGTCGCGGTTGGCGCCGTAGAAGGGCGCGCTGAGGTCCTTGTAGAACTGGGAGCGGTCCGTTGCCACGCCCGCACGGATCTCGTCGAAGACCTCGATCGGCAGCCCCTCCGGATTCGCGTCCGTCTTCAGCATCAGAGGAGGGATGGCGCCCACCAGGACGGCCTTGGCGACACGGCTCGAACCGTGTCGCCCGATGTAGCGGGTCACTTCACCGCCGCCGGTGGAGTGACCGACGAGAATGACGTCGCGCAGGTCGAGTTCTTCGATGACCGCGGCGAGATCGTCGGCGTAGGTGTCGAGATTGTTGCCGTCCCAGCTCTGTCCTGAGCGGCCGCCGCCTCTCCGGTCGTGGGCGATGGCCCGGAATCCGTTGTCCGCCATCAGCTTCAGTTGCGGATCCCAGGCGTCGGCGGTGAGCGGCCAGCCGTGGGAGAACACGACCGGTTGTCCCGAGCCCCAGTCCTTGAAGAAGATGCTGGTGCCGTCCTTGGCGGAAGCAAAGGGCATGACTTTTCCCTCTCGTGCCGCAACGGAACTCCGCAGTGGGCGGGTTCGATGCTCGAATGGGGTTGTCGAAACCGTGCCGCGCTCAGCAGGGGAACGCGCGCGGTGGACGGGCCAGGTCAGCGGCGAAGGGCGACCGTGGGAGCACGTCTCAGGGGAAACTGTAGTCGAGGGGCCGGTGCTCGGCGCGTCGGCCGTGCGGCCGGATCACCGCAACAGTCGCGGACGTCGGCCGGATCACCGCAACAGTCGCGGACGTCGACGGGCTGACCGGCAGCCTTCGGCGGCGCCCGTTGCCGTCTCGGCCGTAGACCGGTGGCCCGTTCACGGACGACACTTCTCCCGACCCGTTCACGGACGGCACTTCTTCCGGTTGCGTCGCGGCCCCGGATTCTGCGGGCCGGCCCGCCGGACGGGCGCTCACACCCCGTGCGACGGCCGTCCGTCACCCGCCTTGTCAGTGTGGCGAGGACGCCTGTATAACGTTGTAAAAGTCCAGTATGGGGGCTCGGCGCTCGCCCACGGTGACGACCCCGTAGCCGCACCGGCCATCATCTCGTCGGGACGCTGCGAAAGGGAATGCCGTGCGGGTCAGCCTCAAGGACGTCGCCGCGCACGCGGGGGTCTCCATCAAGACCGTCTCCAACGTGGTGAACAACTACCAGCACGTCACGCCCGCCATGCGCGAGCGCGTCCAGCGGTCCATCGACGTGCTCGGCTACCGGCCCAACCTGGCCGCCCGGCACCTGCGCAAAGGGCGTACGGGCATCATCGCGCTCGCCCTGCCCGAACTCGGCAACCCCTACTTCGCCGAACTGGCGGCCGCCGTCATCGACGCCGCCGCCGCACACGACTACATCGTGCTGCTCGACCACACCGGAGGGCACCGCGAGCAGGAGATCCTGGTCAGCCAGGGTTTCCGGGCGCGGGTCATCGACGGCCTCATCCTCAGCCCGATCGAGCTGGAGACCGAGGACCTGCGCGACCGGGCGGAGAACGTACCGCTGGTGCTGCTCGGCGAACGCGACTACGACCTGCCGTACGACCACATCGCCATCGACAACGTCGCCGCCGCCCGCGCGGCCGTCCGGCATCTGAACGGGCTCGGGCGGCGGGAGGTGGCCTTCATCGGCGCCCGGCGCGGTCGCAGTGAGCCGGCGCAACTGCGGGTGCGCGGCTGGCGCGAGGAACTGACCGCGGCCGGCCTCCCGGCCGACGACGGGCTCGTCGCCGCCACCGACGGGTGGGGTCACGCGGACGGAGCGGCCGCCATGAACCGCATCCTGGAATCCGGACGGCGACCCGACGCGGTTTTCGCCTACAACGATCCGATGGCCATCGGCGCTATGCGTGTCCTGCACGAACGGGGACTGCGCGTCCCCGAGGACATCGCCGTCGTCGGCTTCGACGACGTGGTCGAGGGCCGCTTCGGCGCGGTGACCCTCACCTCCGTGTCGCCGGACAAGGAGGCCATCGGCCGCCTCGCGGTCGAGTCGGTGCTGGCACGGCTCGGCGGCAACGAGATGCCCGAGCCGCGCCGTGTCCGGGCGGACCATCGCCTCGTGGAGCGCGAGAGCACCCTGGGCCGGGCGGCGGCGAACGGCGGCGGACGCGGGTGACCCCCGGGGCGGTGCGCGTGCGCATCGCCTTCCGCCCGAACCTTCGCAGGGCTGCGTGACGCGCCGGCCGTCCCGCTGCTCCGGTCAAGTGCGCGCCGAGCCGGACGTGTTGACCTGTCCGTCACGCATCTCCTGACGTCCGCAGTCGAGTGCCGTCGTCAACCCCACTGTGCTGAAAGTGCATTGCTCTTTGCAGGTGTGGTCGTGAGTGGTGCGGTCCCGGGCGGCGCGTCCGCGCGAGCGTGCCGGTCGCCGAACGGGCCGCGGAGGCAGCTGAATTCCCCGGCCGTGACGCGCTCCCCTCCGTCGCAGATGAGAGCGCAGAGGCGGGCGGTGTCGGCCGACTCGCTCGCGGCGAGCCCCGCACAGTGCGCGCACAGGGGGTTTACAGCACCCTTCCAACGATGTAAAAACCTCTGTGCGGCGGGTCGAACGACCTTTCCCGCCAGGGGAGAAGCACTTTTCTCGGCACGGCTACTGCTCGGCTACGGCACGACCTTGCTCGACCTTGCTCGACCTCTGCTCGTTCACCACCTCCCCAGTGTTCTTTCCGCGTCGCCCGGATCGGGGTCACCATGCAGCGCACCACTCACCGCCGTCGTCTTCTCGCCCGTCCCGTGGTCGTCTCCCTGGCCGCGGCGGTGGCGTTGACCGCCACCTCCTGCGCGAAGTCGGAGGACGACACGTCGAGCGACACCAAGTCCTCGGCCGCCGCCGACGCCGCACAGAAGGTCGCCTCGCCCGCGCCGGGCGGCAAGACCTGCACCGTCGACGCGTACGGCGGTGCGAAGCTCGACCTCAAGAACGCCACCGTCGGCTTCTCCCAGTCGGAGAAGGAGGCCAACCCGTTCCGCATCGCCGAGACGCAGTCCATCAAGGACGAGGCGAAGAAGCGGGGCGTCAAGCTGCTGACGGCCAACGCCCAGTCGCAGTTCTCCAAGCAGATCAGCGACGTCCAGGACCTGTTGGCGAAGGGCGCCGACCTGCTGGTCATCGCCCCGCTCAACTCCGACGGCTGGGACCCGGTACTCCAGGCCGCCGCGGCCAAGAAGGTCCCCATCGTCACGATCGACCGCAAGATCAACGCCACGGCCTGCAAGGACTACGTCTCGTTCATCGCCTCCGACTTCGTCGAGCAGGGCCGGCGCGCCGCCGACCAGATGATCGAGGCGACCGGCGGCAAGGGCGAGCTCGCGATCCTCCTCGGCTCGGCGGGCAACAACGTCACCACCGAGCGCACCAAGGGCTTCAAGGACCGGATCGCCGAGAAGGCGCCGGACCTGAAGGTGATCTTCGAACAGACCGGCGACTTCGCCCGGGAGAAGGGCCAGCAGGTCACCGAGCAGCTCATCCAGTCGAAGCCCGGCATCAAGGGGATCTACGCCGAGAACGACGAGATGGGTCTGGGCGCGGTGGCCGCGCTCAAGGGCGCCGGCAAGAAGGCGGGCGACGTCGAGATCGTCACCGTGGACGGCACCCGCAACGCCGTCCAGGGCATCGTGGACGGCTGGATCAGCGGTGTCGTCGAGTCCAACCCGCGCTTCGGGCCGCTGGCCTTCCAGACGCTGGACACCTTCACCAAGGGTGAGAGCGTCGCGCAGGACATCGTCATCGAGGACGGCGCCTACACCCCGGACAACGCCAAGTCGGGCATCGGCAAGGCCTACTGATCACTCCTCAGGGGCACGCACCGCCCACTGCGGGCCCCTCCCGCTCCCCTTCGCTTCTTGCACCTCACCGCACCGCATCGCTCAACACCGCATCGCTCAACACCGCACCGCATCGCATCCTGGAGGCACAGGTGGCACCCCCCGCCGAAGTGCTCGCCGTCCGCGGACTGAGCAAGACCTTCCCCGGCGTCCGGGCCCTGGACGACGTGGACCTGACCCTGCACGCCGGTGAGGTCCACGCCCTGATCGGCGAGAACGGCGCCGGCAAGTCGACCCTCATCAAGCTCCTCACCGGCGTGTACCGGCCCGACGCGGGCGAGATCGTCTTCCAGGGCCGCAAGGTCTCCTTCGCCACACCGCTGGAGGCCCAGAAGGCCGGGATCTCGACCATCTACCAAGAGGTCAACCTGATCCCGCTGCTCAGCGTGGCCCGCAACCTGTTCCTCGGCCGCGAGCCGCGCAACCGGTTCGGCGTGCTGGACACGGGCCGCATGAACCGCGAGGCCGAACGGACCCTGAGCACCTACGGGGTGCGGGTGGACGTCCGCAGGCCGCTGCGCACCCTCGGGGTCGGCGCCCAGCAGATGGTCGCCCTGGCCAGGGCGGTCGCCACCGAGGCGCGCGTCGTCGTCATGGACGAACCGACGTCCTCCCTCGAACCGCGTGAGGTCGAGACCCTGTTCTCGGTGATCCGGGGCCTGCGGGACGCGGGCATCGCGGTCGTCTACGTCAGCCACCGCCTGGACGAGCTGTACGCCGTGTGCAGCACCGTCACCGTGCTGCGCGACGGCCGGCGGGTGCACCGCGGCCGGCTCGCCGACCTCGACCGCCTCTCCCTGGTGTCGACGATGCTCGGCCGGGACCTGGGGGAGGTCCGCGAGGAGGGCCTCACCAAATTCACCGGCGAGCACGGCACCGCCGACGCCGAACCGGTGCTCACCGCCTCGGACCTGACGGTGCCGCACAAGCTGCACGGCGTCTCCCTCAGCATCCGTCCCGGCGAGGTGGTCGGCCTCGGCGGACTGCTCGGCTCCGGACGCACCGAGACCGCGAAGACCATCGCCGGCGCCCTGCCCGCACGCGCGGGCGGCGTCACGGTGGCCGGCGTGCCGCTGCGCGCCGGCTCGACCCCGGCGGCCATCCGCGCCGGGATCAGCCTGCTGCCCGAGGACCGCAAGAGCGAGGGCATCGTCCCCGGCCTGTCGGTGCGGGAGAACATCGCGCTGGCCGCGCTGCCCCGGCTCTCCCGCTTCGGCCTGGTCTCCGAGGCCCGTGTCGACAGCGTCGTCGACACCTTCATCGAACGGCTGCGCATCAAGGCCTCCTCACCGCACCAGAAGGTGGGCGAACTGTCCGGCGGCAACCAGCAGAAGGTGCTGCTCGCCCGGTGGCTCGCGATGAACCCCAAGGTTCTGCTGCTCGACGAGCCCACCCGCGGGATCGACGTCGGCGCCAAGGCCGAGGTGCAGAAACTGGTCGACGAACTGGCCGCCGACGGCCTGGGCGTCCTGCTCATCTCCTCCGACCTGGAGGAACTCATCGAAGGGTCCGACCGCGTGGTCGTACTGAAGGACGGCGCCGTCGTCGGCGAGCTGACCGGCGACGACGTCACGGAGGACAAGCTCATGCGGACCATCGCCGGTAACGACGGCCCCGCGCGGGACGCGGGCAAGGAGGCGGCCGTCGATGGCTGAAGCCGCCCTGCGCACCGCCCCGTTGGACAGGACCCGCCTCGTACAGTGGCTCCAGACCTACGGCGTCTACGCCGGTGTGGCGGCGCTGCTCGTCGTCAACACCGTCATCACCCCGCACTTCCTGACCACGGAGAACTTCCGCACCCAGGCCGTCCAGGTCGCCCCCGTCATCATCGTCGCCCTCGGCATGGCCCTGGTCATCGGCACCGAGGGCGTCGACCTGTCGGTGGGCGCCGTGATGGCACTGGCGGCCTCCGTGACCGCCCTCTACCTCGGCTACGGGCTGCTGCCCGCGCTGCTGGTGGTCGCGCTGTTCGCCGCGGGGGTCGGGCTGGCCAACGGCGCGCTGGTCGCGTTCGTCGGGGTGCAGCCGATCGTCGCCACGCTGGCGCTCATGGTCGGCGGTCGCGGACTCGCCCTCGTGCTGCTGCCGCAGCTCAAGGACCTGCGCAACCCCTCGCTGGCCTCCCTGGGCTCCGGCGACGTCCTCGGCATCCCGTATCTGATCCTCATCGCCGCGGCCCTGGCGCTGCTGGTGGCCTTCGTCGTGCGCCGCACCACCTTCGGACGCCAGCTCCTCGCCATCGGCGACAGCCGGCCCGCCGCCCAGCTCGCCGGCCTGCCCGTGCGACGCGTGCTGACCATCGTGTACGTCGTCTGCGCGCTCCTCGCGGCGGTCGCGGGCGTGCTGGCCACCGCCCGCCTCCAGGCCAGCGACCCCACCTCGCTGGGCAACCTGATGGAGCTGTCCGCGATCACCGCGGTCGTCGTCGGCGGGACCCCGCTGACCGGCGGCCGGGTCAACATCGGCGGCACCGTGGCGGGAGCCGTCCTCATCCAGCTCCTCACCGCCACCCTCATCAAGCACGATCTGCCGCCCTCCTGGACCCAGATCGCCCAGGCCATCGTGATCGTCGCCGCGGTCTACGCGGCGCGCGGACGGGGGAAGCGTTGACCACCACGAACACGGACGTACCCGTGACCACTGCCGGTATCGAACCGCCGCAGGACGCCCACCCGCTGGGTTCCGCACGCTCCGAACGGCTGAGCGCCCTGGTCCAGCAGCACGGCGCACTGGCCGTCCTGCTGATCGTCTCCCTGGTGGCGTCGTTCTCCTTCGACTCCTTCGCCACCGGCGACAACATCAGCAACATGGCGACCAGTTCGGCCTTCCTGGCGATCGTCGCGCTCGGCATGACCTTCGTCATCATCACCGGCGGGATCGACCTGTCCGTCGGCTCCCTGTTCGCCCTCGGCGGCGTGCTGGCCGCCTGGGGGTCGCGCCACGGCACCCTGGTGGCCCTGCTGCTGCCGCTCGCCGTCTGCGGGCTGATCGGCGTCGTCAACGGCCTGCTGGTCGCCCGCTCCCGTCTCGCGCCCTTCATCGTCACGCTCGCGGCCATGCTCGGCGCGCGTGGACTGATGCTGGCGCTCACCGACGAGGGCGCCGACACCTACCTCGTCGGCAAGAGCTCCCTTCTCGCCGAGCTCGGCCAGGGCAGCACCCTCGGCCTCGCCAACCCGGTGTGGATCACGCTGGCCCTGTTCGTCGCCGGAGCCGTCGTCCTGCGCCGGACCCGGTTCGGGCAGCACGTCTACGCGGTCGGCGGCAACGAGGACGCCGCCGCCCTGATGGGTGCCCCGGTGGCCCGCACCAAGATCCTCGTCTACGCCCTGTCGGGACTGCTCGCCGGACTGGCGGGCGCCCTCAACGCCGCCTGGCTCGCCTCCGGCGTCACCATCCTGGGCAGCGGCATGGAACTGGAGGCCATCTCCGCCGTCGTCATCGGCGGCACCCTGCTGACCGGTGGGCTCGGCTACGTCAGCGGCTCGCTCGTCGGGGTGCTGCTGCTGAAGGTGATCCAGAACGTCATCAACCAGATCGGCTCGCTCGACTCCTCCTACCAGCAGGTCGTCAGCGGCGCCTTCCTGGCGGTGGTCGTCGTCGCCCAGACCTGGCTGGGCCGCCGCCGACAACTCATGTGACAGGCCCCGGACCGGCCCCGGACGGCGGCGGAGCCCCGCCCCGCCACCGAGTCCGGTGCCGGCCGGCCGGACCTTCCCCGGCCGCCTTCTGCACGCGCACGTCTCCCCACCCCACGAGTCAAGGAGGCACGATGCGTCGAGTACCCGCAGGCCGAAGGCTGTCGGCCTGGACGGGACGACGAGCGCGGTGGGCCACCACCGCGCTCGCCGCGCTCATCCTGGTCGGCGGCACGGCACTGACCGCCACCGCCCCCGCGGCCGCCGCCGCACAGGCGTGGACGCCCAAGCCGTCGCCCATGACCACCCCGTGGACGAACCAGGTCCCCACCGACACCCCCCTCCCCGAATATCCACGCCCGCAGCTGACCCGCCCGGACTGGGCCAACCTCAACGGCATCTGGGACTTCGCGGTCACCTCGGCGGACGCCGGCCAGCCCGCCTCGTTCACCGAACAGATCCGGGTCCCGTTCGTCGCCGAGTCCGCGCTCTCCGGCATCCAGCGCAAGATCACCCAGAACGACAAGCTCTGGTACAAGCGCGGCTTCACCGTCCCGACGAACTGGAACGGCCGACGCGTCCAGCTCAACTTCGGCGCCGCTGACTGGCGCACCACCGTCCGGGTCAACGGCCGCCAGGCCGGGGCCGTCCACAGCGGCGGCTACGACGCCTTCTCCTACGACATCACCGATCTGCTGAACGGCGGCACCAACACCCTCGTCGTCTCCGTCTGGGACCCCACCCAGACCGGCTCCCAGGCCGTCGGCAAGCAGCGCATCAACGACGTCGCCCCGCACGCCGGGGGCGGCATCTTCTACACCGCCGCGTCCGGGCTCTGGCAGACGGTGTGGCTGGAGCCGACCGCGCCCGCGTACGTAGGCCGCCTCGACCTGGTCCCGGATCCGGCGAACAGCCGCCTCAAGGTGACCGTCCGGGGCACCGGTACCAGCGGTCACCAGGCCCGCGTCACGGTCTCCGCCGGCGGCACGACCGTGGGCACGGCCACCGGCGCCGTCGGTACCGAGTTCACCGTGCCCGTCCCGAACCCGCACCTGTGGAGCCCTGACGACCCGTTCCTCTACGACGTCAGGGCCGACCTGCTCTCCGGCACCGCGACCGTCGACTCCGTCGGCAGCTACACCGGCATGCGCACCATCGGCCTGGCCGGTGTGGGCGGCATGCAACGCCCGCTCCTGAACGGGAAGTTCGTCTTCCAGACCGGCACCCTGGACCAGGGTTACTGGCCGGACGGCATCTACACCGCACCCACCGACGCGGCCCTGAGGTACGACCTGCAGAAGCACAAGGACCTGGGCTTCAACATGGTCCGCAAGCACATCAAGGTCGAACCGCAGCGCTGGTTCTACTGGGCCGACCGGCTCGGCCTGCTGGTCTGGCAGGACATGCCGGCCATGGACCTGCGCACCCCCGACACGGCTGCGCGCGCCCAGTGGGAGGCCGAGTACGACCGTGTCATCGACCAGCATCGCAGCTCCCCGTCCCTGGTGATGTGGGTCGACCAGAACGAGGGCTGGGGCCAGTACGACCAGGCCCGCATCGCCGCCAAGGTCAAGGCGTACGACCCGACGCGCCTGGTGAACAACATGAGCGGCGTCAACTGCTGCGGCTCGGTCGACGGCGGCAACGGCGACGTCGTGGACCACCACGTCTACGTCGGCCCCGGCACCACCGTGCCCAGCGCGACCCGCGCCGCCGTGCTCGGCGAGTTCGGCGGGCTCGGGTTCAAGGTCGCCGGACACGAGTGGTACCCCGGCGGCGGCTTCAGCTACGAGGACCAGCCCGACCTCGCGCACCTGAACAACCGGTTCGTCGGTCTGCTGGACGCGATCCGCGAAGTGCGCATGCCGCGCGGCCTGTCGGCGTCGGTCTACACCGAGATCACCGACGTCGAGAACGAGGCCAACGGCCTGCTCACCTACGACCGTCAGGTGGTCAAGGTCGACGAGGCCAGGGTCAGGGCCGCCAACCGCGCGCTCATCGACGCGTCCCAGGCCTCGACCACCCCGGTCACCCTGCCCGCCGGCCAGTACAGGTCGCTGCGGGTGACGACCCCCGGCCACACCGACCGGTACCTGCGCCACAGGGACGGCGCGGGCTTCACGGAGGTCGTCACCGCCGGCAGCGACGCGTTGCTGAAGAACGACGCCACCTGGAAGATCGTTTCCGGACTGGCCGACAGCGGCTGCTACAGCTTCGAGTCGCGCAACTACCCCGGCCAGTATCTGCGTCACCGCGAGTACCGCGTCTACAAGGAGTCCGGCAGCACGGACCTGTTCCGCGCCGACGCCACCTTCTGCCCCGTCCGCGGCGCGAACGGCGCCGTGCGGCTGTCCGCGTACCACTTCCCGGAGCAGTATCTGCGGCACTACAACGCCGAGTTGTGGCTGGCCACGCCGGGCGGTACGCACACCTGGGACAACCCCGCCCTGTTCGCCGAGGACACGACGTGGTCCGTGGAGGTGCCCTGGGCGCCGTGACCCCGGCACAGCCGCCGACGGCAGCGGTCCCGGTGGGCCGGGGGAGACCTTTCCCCGGCCACCGGGACCGATCTCGTGCGCCTCGGGCCCGGCTGAGCCTCAGCGTGACGGGAACGTCCACGACCGGCGGATCCAGATGCCGAGCAGCTTCTGGCCGTCGCCGTCGTCGGCCACGTCTCCCTGGGCCGACAAGGAAATGGTGAAGGAGCTTCCCCTGGTGCCCCGCATCCAGGGGCCGTTACCGGTGCGCACGTACGTGGACTGCTGCATGCGGCTGGTGTACCGGTTCCGGCCGGAGCATCGGCCGGTCGAGGTCGGGCCCGAGCAGGAGCGCGGCCTCGCCCCGTGAGGGACAAGGCCGCCACCGTCTGCCGAACACGGTGCCTCAGGGCTTCTCCTGCGCGTGGAGGGTGCTCACCTCCTCGGTGGTCAGTGCCCGGTCGACGGCGTGGACCTCGTCGACCGCGCCGTTCCAGAAGTCGACGTTGGCGCCGTCCCAGTGGGCGCGCCCCACGGTCAGCGGACCGGTGCTCGGAAGAGCGGTGCCGCCGGTGGTCGTCGCCGCGAGCCTTCCGTCGACGTACAGCCGGATCTGGTTGCTCGTGGCGTCCCGCACGCCGACCAGGTGGTACCAGCGGCCCGTCTCCGCGGCGACGGCCACCTGGGCGCGGTGCTCGCCGGGCGTGCTGAAGGCGAAGGTGCCGTGGCCGTACTGGAGGTAGAAGGAGTTGGCCGTGGCGCGGGAGTCCTGACTGACCGCGGTGGCGTAGTTGCCGGGGATCGCGTCGAGCCGGACCCAGGCGGCCACCGAGTAGCTGCCGCTGGTGTCGAGCACCGGTCCCGCGGTCTCGGCGTACTGCTTCAGACCGTCGAACTCCAGGGCGCTGCCGCTGATGCCGGGGGTCCAGGAGGCACCGCCGTGGAGGGTGAGAGGCCTGGCGTTCGGGCCCTCGTCCTTGGCGAGGGTGCCGGTGCCCTCGTCGAGGCTCCAGTGCCCGCCGCCCTTCAGCGGCCCCGCGCGGCCCGCGGCGGCACCGGCGGCGATCACCTCTCGGTTGATCTTCCGCACCTGGTCGGGATCGACCTTTGTCTCGCGGCGGTCGTATGTGTACAGGCCGTTCAGCTCGTTCTCCAGGTCGGTGATCTGCGTGTACACCGAACCCGACAGTTCGGCGCCGGCCTGCTCGACATAGAACTGCCGGGTGTTCTCGACGTACTTGCGGGTCAGCTCCTCCTTGGTGTTGACACCGCTGTAGATCACCGTCGGGGCGCCCGGCCACATGTGGCCCGGCGTGCGCAGGACGAAGCCGCCGTGCTCACCGTCCATGGCCGCCCGGCCGTCGTCGGGGAAGGCGGGGTCGGTGTTGTTGTAGTCGTGGTGGTCGATGATGTCGCCCTTGCCCGAATCCCCCTTGGAGTTGCAGCAGTTGACGCCGCTGTGGGCGTTGACGACGCGGGACGGGTCGGCCGCCTGGACGGACTCGGTGATGCGGCCGGTCTCCTCGCGGTTCCACTCGCCCCAGCCCTCGTTGAACACGATCCAGCCGATGACCGAGGGCGAGTTGTGGTGCTGGCGCACGATCTCCTTGCCCTGGTCGACGAACGCCTTCTGGCCGGTGGCGTTGGTGAGGTTCCCGGAGACGAAGTCCTGCCAGACCAGCAGGCCGAGCCGGTCCGCGTGGTAGAACCAGCGCTGCGGCTCGACCTTGATGTGCTTGCGGACGGCGTTGAAGCCGAGCTTCTTGTGTGCCTCGAGGTCGAAGGCCAGGGCTTCGTCGCTGGGCGCGGTGTAGAGGCCGTCGGGCCAGAACCCCTGGTCGAGGGTGGCGAGGGAGAAGATCGGCTTGCCGTTGAGGACGAGCTTGTCGAAGCCGCCCACCTTCTCGATGCCGACCTCGCGCATGCCGAAGTAGCTGCCGACCCTGTCGGTGGACCTGCCGTCGGTGAGCGTGACGTCGAGGTCGTAGAGGTAGGGGTCGTCCGGGCTCCACAGATGCTGCTTCGCCACCGGCAGGCGCAGTGCGCCGCCCGCCGGTCCGGTGACCTTGCCGACGACCTTCCCGCGGGTGTCGCGGGCGACGGCCTCGACCCGGGCGGCGGGGGAGGCGTCCTCGGAGTTCACCGTCACCGCGAGGGTGCCGGTGTCGATGTCGGGCGTCGTGACGATGCCGTCGATCGCGGCGGACGCGACGGGCTCCATCCAGACGGTCTGCCAGATGCCGGACGTCTGGGTGTAGAAGATGCCGCCCGGGTTCGTGGACTGCTTGCCCATGGGCTGGTCGGCGCCTCCGGTGTCGGTGACGGCGACGACGATCTCCTGCGGGCCGGTGCCCTTGAGCGCGTCGGTGATGTCGGCGCTGAAGGCGTTGTAGCCGCCGGTGTGTTCGGCGACCTTCGTGCCGTTGACATAGACGCGGGCCTGGTAGTCGACGGCGCCGAAGTTGAGCTTCAGCCGGTCGGCCCGGCCGTTCCCGCCCACCTTCCAGCTCTTGGGCACGTCGACGAGCCTGCGGTAGAACATGTGGTCCTCGTGCCGCTCGAGACCGGACAACTGCGACTCGACCGGGAACGGCACGATGATCGTCTCGTCGAGCTTCTTGCCGAAGACCGGCTCCTCTCCGGCCTCGGCCGCGCCGAACTGCCAGGGCCCGTTGAGGTTCTTCCACCGGGACCGCACCTGCTGGGGGCGCGGGTACTCCGGCAGCGGGTGCTTCTTGTCGAGGTCGTCGCCCCACTCGGTGGTGAGCCGATGGGAGGAGGCGTTGTCGGCGTAGCGGATGACCTTCGGCACGCTCTCGCCTCCGGCCGTCAGCCCGCCCTCACCGTCGTAGAAGGCCCTGACCAGTTGGCTGCGCTGGATCGGCTCCGTGAGGTCGACGTCCAGGGAGGTGGGGTCGCCGGGGACGGCCGTCACCGCTCTGATCGGCATGGCGGTCGTGTCGGCCTCGACCTTCAGATGGTCCTTGACGCCCTGGAGACCGCCCACCCGGCCTTCGAACCGGGCGCGCAGCCGCCGTCCGTTCTCGGCGACCGACATCTCGACCGGGTACACCTCGAAGTCGGCCGGTGGGGTGAACGCGGACATCGGCACGATCTGCTTGGACATCGTCGGTGTCGACCAGCGCAGGTACATGTTGGCGCCACCGGTGTCCTGGAACAGTTCCAGACGGAAGTCGTGCTGCTCGCCGGCGGTCAGCCGGACGGCGGCGCCGGTCTGCTCCCGGTCCCAGTCGCCCACCCAGTGGTCGATGACGGGCCGATCGTCGATGTAGAGCCGGAAGCCGTTGTC
This sequence comes from Streptomyces sp. NBC_00080, assembly GCF_045041255.1. Classification (NCBI taxonomy): domain Bacteria; kingdom Bacillati; phylum Actinomycetota; class Actinomycetes; order Kitasatosporales; family Streptomycetaceae; genus Streptomyces; species Streptomyces sp. NBC_00080. The sequence goes on along the minus strand of NZ_CP108235.1, from coordinate 633,725 downwards.
ACCGATGGCGTAGAAGGTGTAGTCACCGGTGGCCGGCGCCTCGATACGGCCCGTCCAGCGTGCGGTGGTGTGCTCGGTCCGCCCGGTCAACTCCTCGAAGGTACCGGTCAGTCCGGAGAAGTTGATCTGCGGGTCGAGCAGGGTGCCGCCGAGCCGGTCGAAGTCCCGGGCGCCGGGCGCCGACATGCTGAAGTACTCGCCCTTCAGGCCGTGCGTCTCGACGGCGGCCTGTTCGGCGGCGGGAGCCGACGCGCTGCTCGACGGCTCCGCGGCGGCCGCGGTGGGAAGCAGCCCGCTCGGGGGCAGGATCAGGGCCGCCGCTGCGAGCAGCGCCCACACTCTGGCTCTGGGGCGGGTGGCGTGTCGTGTCATCGAACCCTTCCTCGTACAGAGGCCGTGACCACGCCCGGCGGGAGTGCGGGCTCCTGGCCGGGAGCCCGCGGAGGACAACTGCACACCGGTGTCGGGACGCTCGGTCAAGCGGCCTTTTCAACGTTGGAAATTCTGTGACAGCGGTATGACAGCACGCTCACAGGGGAGTGTCCAGACCTCGCGCAGCGCTCCGTCCGCCGCCGTCCCCACACACCACGTGGGGTGCGGCCGGCCGCGGTGGCGCCCGACAGGGGACGCTCGTCGAGTGCCGCGGGGCCGCGGACGGGCTGCTCACCCCCGTGGGAGCAGCCCGTCCGCGGTGAGCGCAAGGAGCACCGTGAGGAGTGTCCTTCGCGCCGTGGATGGGTTCACACGCACCAGTTGTTCGAGGCGACGTCGTGCCGGTGCACGGTGTTCGCCGGGGAACCGTCGTACCAGCCCCGGGAGAGCACGAGGAGATTCGTGTGGTCGCCGGGGTCGCCCGAGCCGTTGACGCCGAGGTGGCCGCACGGTCCTCCGGACGGACAGTCCGGAATCCGCTTCGTTCTCAGTGTTCCTCCATCAGCCGGTGGCCCGCCCGCGGGACTCAAGTCCGCCTGTGGTGAGGCGGGTTGGTTGCCAGGAACACGGTGCACCGGGGAGGTGGTCGACAACCTTGCGCAAACCTTGCCTCGCAGGTGGCCGGATGGTTGGGTGACGCCTGGTGGGGATGGGCGATGCGCGCAGGGTGGGGCGGGGAGACGGCGTGACGGGATTTCGGCTGCTGGGGCCTGTGGAGTTATGGGCGGCGGGCCGCCCTGTGGATCTGGGCCCCGCCAAACGGCGTACGGTCCTGGCGGCGCTGCTGGTTGACGCGGGCCGCTGGGTGGCGGCCGAGACGCTGATCGACCGGGTCTGGGGCGAGGACCCGCCCGCACAGGTGCGCGCCACGCTCTACGCCCACATCGCCCGGGTCCGCCGTGTCCTTGTGGAGACGGCCCCGCACCTCACCGGCGGCGCCGAAGTCCCGCCCACCGCACCGTCGTTGCTGCGCGGCTCGGGAGGCTACCGGCTCGACGTGCCCAGGGACCTGGTCGACGTGCACCGTTTCCGGAGCCTGGTCGAGCGGGCCCGGCGGACCGACCGCTCCGATGCGGTACGGGTGTCGACCCTGCGGGAGGCGATGGGCCTGTGGCAGGGCGAGCCACTGGCCGGACTGCCCGGCGACTGGGCGGCACGCACCCGGGAGAGCTGGCTGCATCAGCGCCTCGACGCCGTCCTGGCCTGGGCGGACGCCGAACTCCGCGTGGGCGGCCACGTCGTGGTGGTCGACACGCTGTCGGTCCTGGTCGCCGAGCACCCGCTGACCGAGCCGCTCGCCGTGGCGTTGATGCGGGGGCTGCACGCCGCCGGGCGCGCCCCGGAGGCGCTCGCCTGCTACGCCGCCCTGCAAAAGCGGCTGGCCGACGAACTGGGAACCGCTCCGGGAGCCGAGGCGCGGCGGGAACACGCGGCGATCCTGAGCGGCCGGGCGGCCGCACCGACCGCCCGTCGCACACCGCCCGACACAGGCACAGGCACAGGCACCGGCACCGGCACCGGCACCGGCACCGGCACCGGCACCGGCACGAGTACGGCCACGGGCACCGGCGTCGGGAGCGTCGGCCCCGTGCCCGCACAACTGCCCATGGAGGCGGCGGGGTTCACCGGTCGCGAGGAGGAACTGGCGCGGCTGGAGAAGGTCCTGGTCGCGGCAGCGGAACGGCCGACGGCGGTGGTGGTCTCGGCGGTGTCCGGGACGGCGGGCGTGGGCAAGACGGCCCTGGCGGTCCACTGGGCGCACCGGGCCCGGGACCGCTTCCCGGACGGCCAGTTGTACGTGAACCTGCGCGGCTACGACCCCGAGCGGCCCATGACCGCCCTCGACGCGCTGGGCCGGTTCCTGACCGCGCTCGGGGTGTCCGGACAGGACATCCCACTGGAGGCGGACGACCGCGCGGCGCGCTACCGCACCGAGGTCGCGGGGCGGCGCATGCTGATCGTTCTCGACAACGCCGCCACCGTCGAGCAGGTCCGCCCGCTGCTGCCCGGCACGGGCTCCTGCGCGGTCCTGGTCACCAGCCGCGACAGCCTCGCCGGGCTGGTCGCACGCGAGGGCGCCCACCGCCTCGACCTCGACCTGCTGCCCGCCGCCGTCGCCCGCACCCTGCTGCGGCGGCTCGTCGGGCCCCGCGCCGAGGCCGAACCCGACGCCGTGGACGCCCTCGCCGCGCAGTGCGCCCGACTGCCGCTGGCACTGCGGGTCGCCGCGGAACTCGCCGCCGCCCGCCCCGCCACCCCGCTCTCCGACCTCGTCACCGAACTCGCCGACCAGCAGCGGCGGCTGGACCTGCTCGACGCGGACGGCGACCCCCGCGCCGCCGTCGCCGTCGTGTTCTCCTGGTCGCTGCGGCACCTCCCGGCGGACGTGGCGCGCACCTTCCGGCTGCTCGGCCTGCACCCGGGCCCCGACCTCGACGCCCACGCCGCCGCCGCGCTGACCGGCAGCAGCCTGGCGGACGCCCGCCGTGCCCTCGACGCCCTCGCCCGAGCCCATCTGGTCCAGCCCATGGAAGCCGCCCGGTACGGCATGCACGACCTGCTGCGCGCCTACGCCACCCGCCTCGCCACGGCCGAGGACGCGCCGCAGGTCCGCGAGGCGGCGCTCGACCGGCTCTTCGACCACTACCTCGCGACCGCGGCCGCCGCCATGAACTGCCTCCACCCGGCAGAGGCCCACTTACGGCCCGCCGCTCCCGAACCCGCCACGCCCGTGCCCGACCTGTCCGATCCCGACGCCGCGCGCGCCTGGCTGAACACCGAGCGGACGTGTCTGACGGCGGTGTCCGCCCACACCGCCGCCCGCGGCCGGCCCACCCACGCCATCCGGCTCTCCCTCACCCTGTACCGCTACCTCATCAGCGGCCATCACACCGACGGGCTCACGATGCACGGCCACGCCCGGGACGCCGCTCGCCTGATCGCCGACCCGGTGAGCGAGGCCCGGGCGCTGCTCGGCCTCGGCACCGCCTACTGGCAACTGGCCCGACACGAACCGGCACGTCAGCACCTTCAGGAGGCGCTGACGTTGTTCCGGCACGCCAGTGACCCGACCGGCCAGGCCCGTGCCCTGGTCAACCTCGGCCTCCTCGAGGAACGGGTGGGCCGCTTCCTGCCCGCCGTCGCCTACCTGGAACAGGCACTGTCGCTGTACCGGAGCGTCGACGACCGGTGGGGCGAAGCGATCGCCCTCAAGGACCTGGCCTCCGTCGAGGGACAGTTGGGCCGCTACGGACAGGCCGCCGACCATCTCCAGCAGGCCCTGACCCTGCTCCGGCTGGCCGGCAACCCCTACCTGGAAGCCCATGCGCTCAACGACCTCGGCACGGTCGAGACGCGACTCGGCCGGCTGGGGTCGGCCGCGCGGCGCCAGGAGCAGGCCCTCGCCCTGTTCCGCGAAGTCGGTGACCGGTACGGCGAGGCCGGGGCGCTGCACAGCCTCGGTGTCGTCCACTCGCGGCGGGACCAGCACGCGCAGGCCGCCGAATGCCAGCGGCAGGCGCTCACCCTCTACTGCCAGAACGGCGACCGGGACGGCGAGGCCAGGGCGCTCAACGGGCTCGGCGAGGCCGTCTGCGCCGCCGGCCGGCCCGCCGAGGCCCTCGTCCACCACACCGACGCCCTCGCCATCGCCGAGGACATCGGCAGCCCGGGCCAGCAGGCCCGCGCCCTCGGCGGACTCGGCGCGGCCCATCACGCGCTCGGCGACACCGCCCCCGCCCAGTGCCGCTACGAGCGTGCGCTCACCCTCTACGTCGAACTAGGCATGCCCGAGGCCGACGCCATCAGGACCAGGCTGGCCACGGTGACCGGGCCCCGTCCTTAGCCTCGGCCGGGTCGGTCGGGCCTGCGCACCGCAGCGCCGCACGGCCGCCGCACGGCGATAATGCGGTGCGGCAGTCCCGTCCGCAGGCGGGGCGGGGCGGGGCGGGTCGAACCGTGAGACAGTCGTGAGAAGGCGCCGGAGTCGGCGAGGCTCGGGCGCGGCGGTCCGAGGCGGTGGCCCCCGCCCGGAACCGAAGGTGAACGGTGCCGCAGCGGAGGGATCCGTCATGTCCGAGGCGAGTGAGGCGACCCGGGCCGACCGGGCCCTGAAGGCGAAGCACCGAGCCATGTGGGCACTGGGTGACTATCCCCTCGTGGCCTCGGACGTCATCCCGGACCTGGGATCGGAGCTGGTGCGCGAGAGCGGCGTGCAGCCGGGGACCCGGATGCTCGACATCGCGGCCGGTTCGGGGAACGCCGCCATCCCCGCCGCCCTCGCCGGGGCCGACGTGGTGGCGGTGGACCTGACCCCGGAACTGCTGGAGGCCGGTCGCCGGCTCGCCGCGGAGCGGGGTGCCAAGCTGGAGTGGCGCGAGGGCGACGCCGAGGAACTGCCGTTCGCGGACGCGGACTTCGACACCGTGGTGTCCTGCGTCGGCGTCATGTTCGCTCCGCACCACCAGCGGGCCGCCGACGAACTGGTCCGCGTCTGTCGACCCGGAGGGAAGATCGGCCTCGTCAACTGGACTCCGGAAGGCTTCATCGGGCAGATGTTCGCCGCCATGCGCCCGTACGCGCCCCCGCCACCGCCCGGAGCGCAGCCGCCGCCGTTGTGGGGTGACGAGGGCCACGTGCGTTCTCTGCTCGGCGACCGTGTGACCGGCGTCGACGCCCGTCGTCAGGTGCTGCGCATCGACACGTTCTCCGGCCCGGAGGACTTCCGGGAGTTCTTCAAGCGCTGCTACGGCCCGACCCTCGCCGTCTACGCCGCCATCGCCGACGACCCCGACAAGGTGACCGCCCTCGACACGGCGCTCGTGGAGCTGGCCGCCCGGCACCTCGCGGACGGGGCCATGGACTGGGAGTACTTGCTGGTCACGGCCGACAGGGTCCCCGACTAGACGGGGTGCGACCGGACGGGGTGCGACCGGACGAGGTCGAACGGCGCTCGCGTTCGAGCGGGCGATCCGCGGAGCGGGGGCGTAGCGGTACGGCGTGGGAGCGGTACGGCGAGGGAGCGGTGGGCCCCGCTCTCGGGGGGCCCACCGGTCGTGCTCAGTAGGCGTCGCGTCGTCCCGTCGCCCCGTTCGGGGTGCCGGTGATCGTGAACTGCGAGCCCGGTTCGATGAGTACGTCCCCCTGGGCCGAGCCGGTGATCGTCACACCGGACAGGGTGGCGCTGCCGCGGGCGCCACTCATCGCGAGGATGCCGGAGCCGTTGTCGGACCTGTCGATGCGCACGTTCGTGATCTTCACGCCCGGCATCGCGCCGCCACCCGTCTTGAACTGGATGCCGTCGTACGTCGAGTCGTGGATCTCGGTGTCCCGGATGGTGACGCCCGGGATGTCCTGGCCCTGAGCGAACAGGGTGATCGCGCCGAACTCCTGGTCCTCGTTCCAGAACGCGCCGCCCGCGCGGTACAGGGCGTTGCCCGCGATCAGGGTCTCACCGGTGAAGGGCAGCGGGTCGTGGTCGGTGGCCAGCATGATGCCCGGGTAGTTCATGGTGTCGGAGACGATGTTGTTCTCGATGGTGTTGCCGTAACCGCCGTACACCGCGATGCCGTTGGCCCGCCAGGGCAGCTGGATCGTGTTGTTGCGGAAGTGGTTGTCGTGGCCGACGTCCACCGAGGTGTCCTTCACGTACTTGCTGGCCCACACGGCGAGCGCGTCGTCGCCGGTGTTGCGGAAGGAGGAGTTGTAGACGGTCGAGTTGCGGGTGCCGTTGGCGAAGTTGATGCCGTCGGCGTAGGTGTCGCGGATGCGTACCCCGGAGAACTCCAGGCCGTCGCCGGGGCCCCACAGCTCGGGGATGTTGGAGTAGTCGCGGCCTGCCCAGACACCGACGTTGGCGTGCTCGATCCACACGTTGGTGATCTTCGTGCCCTTGCCGAAGCGGCCGTTGAGACCGACGCCGCCCTCGGCGTTGCCGTCGCCGCCGCGGATGGTGCCCGAGCCGAAGATGGCGATGTCGGAGATCTGGGTGTTGGAGTCGATGTCGAAGCCGAAGTTGCCCTCGTGCGGGTGGTTGATGCCGCCCGCCTCCTGCGGCGGGGTCAGCGTGTACAGCTGGGAGTGCCACATGCCCGCGCCGCGGATGGTGACGTCCCGGATGCCCACCTGGTTGAACTGCCCCCGGTTCAGCGGGTCGTCGGTGAGGATCTTCTGCTCCTGACGCCACTGCCCGGCCGGGATCCACACGCAGGAGATCTGGCCGTTCTGGTCGGCGGTGACCGCCCGCTGGATGGCGTCGGTGTCGTCGAGGCCGTCGTTGGGTACGGCGCCGTACTCCGTGATCGAGGTGCAGGCGGCCGGCTTGGACGCGGCGGGGGCCACCTGCTCCAGGTCGACCAGGTCGATCACCTGGAAGGCGGCCGAGTCGCCCGCGTCGCGCTGGAGGCGGAACACGGTGCCCGCCGGATAGCTCTTCGACAGCAGCGCGTGTGACTCGTCGAACAGGCGCCGCGCGTCGCCGCCCGGCCGGTTGGTCAGTCCCTCGGGGTCGTCGGTGGTGCCGTACAGCCAGCTGTGCTTGGACGACAGGGACAGCTTCTGCACGAAGGCGCCGTCCGCGTACAGGCTGACGGTGGCGTCCGCGCCGCCGCCGGACGCGGAGTCCGGGACGGAGTTGCGCACCACGAGGGAGTTGGCCGCGTTCGTGGAGGTGAATTCCACGTACTGGCCGGTCGAGGTGAGCCGGACCGAGCTGCGGCCGGAGGACTCGGTGGCGAAGTTGGTGTGCCCGAAGGTCCGTTGGGCGTCGGCGGTGAGGAGGGTGCCGGTGTACCGCCCGTCCTCCGCCTCGTACTCGGTGTAGGGCACGGCGGCGCCGCGGCCGACCACCAGGGACTTGGTGAGGACGTTGTTGTTCTCGTTCGTCTCGGCGACGACCCCGGTGGCGTCGGCGGTCGCGGTGAGGGTCGCCCCGCCCGCGGTGGCTGTCCAGGTCCCGCTGATCGCCACGTTCACCGTGGCGTCGGGGGCCACCTGGCCGGTGGTGCCGTCGAGGGTGGTCGAGCCGACCCGGACCCGGGTCACCGAGCCGGCCGGAGCGGCGCTGATCCCGCGGTTGTGCAGGGCGACGGCGAAGGAGACGGCCTGGCCGACGGCCGGGTTGGCCGGGCTGGTGGTGATCGAGGCCACCTCCAGGTCGGGGCCGGGTGCCTGGGTGACGACCAGTCTGTTCGCGGACGTACGGCTGTTGTTGCTGTCGTCCAGCTCCGGAACGGTGTTCCGGGGGTCGACGACGGCCGACACGCCGTAACTGCCCGCCGCTCGGGTACCGGTGGCGACGTCCACGGTCGCCGAGGCGCCCGGGTCCAGCGCCGGGACGGCGGCGCTGCCGGCGATCGTGCCCTCCACGCTGACGTCGACGGTGGTGGCGGCGGAGCGCGCGGTGCCCGCGTTGCGCACGGCGGCCTTGACGGTGACCGGCTCCCGCTCGCTGGGCGCGGCCGGCGTCCAGTCGAGCGTGGTGACCGTCAGGTCGGGCGCGGGGGCGGCGGTGCCCACGACCTGGAACTCGGCGACCTGCCCGCCGGGCGCACCGGAGTTGGCGGTGAAGTGCAGCCGTACGTCGGACCAGCGGCCGCTGACCGGGACGGTCACCGTGTTGCCGCTCGCCGGGCTGAAGGAGTACGACTTCGCGGCTGCCAGCGAGGTGAAGCCGCTCGCGGACTGCTGCCGGCCGAGGACCTGGATGGTCTGGGTGCGGGCCGCCCATACCGGGTCCGGGTTGAGCTTGACCACCACGCCGGTCACGTCGGCGTCGGCCCCCAGCGCGACGGTGAGATCCGAGGGGTGACCGGCCGCCTCCCAGTAGGTGGAGACGGAGTCGTCGGTGGCGTTGGCGGCGACATAGGTCTGTGCGGTGGAGGTGGCCTCGACCGGCTTGTTGCGGGCCAGGTTGGTGCCGGCGGGTGGCGGGTCGCCCGGGTCCGTGCCGCCGTCCTCGCCGTACACCTCCAGCTCGGAGAGTTGCGCGGCGTTCCAGCCGGTGTTGCCGGAGACGTCGACGCGGACGTACCGCACGTCCGCGGGGGAGGCCAGGGCGACGGACACCGTGTTGGCCCGGTCCGGGTCGAACACCCGGACCGCAGAGGTCGCGAGAGTACTGAAGCCGGAGCCGTCGCTGCTGCCCTGCAGCGACAGGGTCTCGTTGCGGCTGCCCCAGCCGGTCGGGAGTTTGAGCACCACCCGGTCCACCTCCCGGGCCGCGCCGAGGTCGACCTGTGCCCATTGCGGGAAGGACCCCGCCGGGCCCTCCCAGTAGGAGGCCTGGACACCGTCGGTGAGGTTGCGGGCGGGGTACTCGGCGTGCGCTCCGCCCGCCGTGGCGGGGCGGCCGAGGGCGAGGTTGACGTCGGCCGCGGCGGGAGCCGCCTGGGCGGGGGAGGCGAAGGCCAGCGGAAGCAGGCCGGTCGACAGGAGCCCGGCGACGACCGCGCCGGTCACGGGCCGACGGCCCGGTGGTCTCCAACTCATGGGGTCCTCTGTTCGGTCGGTGAACACGGGGGAGGGCACGGCGGGTCGGCCCTGGAGGTGCGGGGAGACGCGGGAGGTGCGGGAGGTGCGGGGAGACGAGTGCGGGAGCAGCCCCGAGGGGCCGACCCGAGGTGGGAAACGCCGGCCGTGCACGCAAATTGAGTTGAACGGTCGATTCTTTGCGGAAAGTACGCCCACAGGTTTCTAGCGTGTCTCCGCTTTGTCAACGGTCCCGGCAGTAGCGGGAGTTGGCCACGCAAGCGGCTTGCGTTGCTTGCGGATCCGCTTGCGTCATCGTGAAAGCCCGCACGAAAGTCGCTGATCCCGGCCCATGGGCAGGTCGTCAGGGGATGAGCGGTCGGATCCACCGCTGTCCCGACGGTGGACGAACCCCTAGCGGTCTGCAACTCTCTGAGCGATTCACGCAAAAGCGGTGCCCTGTCCCGCACATTGAGGCGTGTCCGGTGCACCGTCGAGCCGACCCATCCAGCAACCGCGTCCCTCCGCGCCACGGCGGACGGGACGGAGATCGGGGAGAGATGAGACCGAAGCGCAGGGGATGGCGGGCCATGGCCGCCGTCCTCACGACCAGCCTGCTGATGCTGGGCGCGTCGTCACTGACCGACGCCTCGGCGGCCGACGGCCCCAACCTCGCTGCCGGACGGCCCACCGCGGCCGCCAGCGCACACACCGAGTACGCCGCCCGCAACATCACCGACGGCGACCAGAGCTCCTACTGGCAGAGCGCGGGCGGCGACCTGCCGCAATGGGTCCAGACCGACCTGGGCTCCACCGCCCGGGTCGACGAGGTCGTGCTGAAGCTGCCCGCGTCCTGGGAGACCCGCGGCCAGACGCTGTCCGTGCAGGGCAGCGCCGACGGCACCGGCTTCACCACCCTGAAGGCGTCCGCCGCCTACACCTTCAGCCCCGGCGCGGCCAACACCGTCACGGTGGCCTTCCCGGCCGGGCAGACCCGCTACGTACGGATCGAGATCACCGCCAACACCGGCTGGCAGGCCGCCCAGCTCTCGGAACTCGAGGTGCACGCGGCGGGCGAGTCCTCCACCGACCTCGCCCGCGGCCGCACCCTCACCGCGAGCAGCCACACCGAGACCTACGTGCCGTCCAACGCCGCGGACGGCAACAAGGCCAGCTACTGGGAGAGCCGCAACAACGAACTCCCGCAATGGATCCGGGCCGACCTCGGCTCCTCCCTCGGCGTCGACCGGGTGGTGCTCAAGCTGCCCGACGGCTGGGGCGCCCGCACCCAGAGCCTGAAGATCCAGAGCAGCGCCAACGGGACCGACTTCACCGACCTGACGGCGTCGAGGGCGTACCAGTTCGCCCCGGCCGACGGGAACACGGTGACGATCACCTTCGACACGGCCACCACGCGGTACGTCCAGGTCCTGGTCACCGCCAACACCGGTCAGCCGGCCGCCCAGCTGTCCGCGCTGGAGGTCTACGGCCCGGCGACCGGCGACACCCAGGCGCCCACCGCTCCGGCGAACCTGGCCTTCACCGAGCCTGCCACCGGGCAGATCCGGCTGACCTGGAACGCCTCCACCGACAACACCGCCGTCACCGGCTACGACGTCTACGCCGACAACGAACTGCTGACCTCGGTCGCCGGCAACGCCACCACGTACACCGACACCCGCCCCGCGAGCGTCACGGTCGCCTACTTCGTGCGCGCCAAGGACGCCGCCGGGAACGTCTCCGGCAACAGCAACACCGTCACCCGCCGCGGCGCGACGGGTGACACCCAGGCGCCCACCGCTCCGGCGAACCTGGCCTTCACCGAGCCTGCCGCCGGGCAGATCCGGCTGACCTGGAACGCCTCCACCGACAACACCGCCGTCACCGGTTACGAGGTGTACGGCAACAACACCCTGCTGACCACCGTCGCGGGCAACGCCACCACGTACACCGACAACCGCCCCGCCACCGTGACCGTGTCCTACGTCGTGCGGGCGAAGGACGCCGCCGGGAACGTCTCCGGCGACAGCAACTCCGTCACACGGACCGGCACTTCCGGCCCCGGCTCCAACCTCGCGGTCGGCAGGCCCATCACCGCCTCCTCGACCGTGCACTCCTTCGTGGCCGAGAACGCCAACGACAACTCCACCAGCACCTATTGGGAGGGCTCCGGCCACCCCGCCACACTGACCGTGCAGCTCGGCGCCGACGCCGACGTCACCTCACTGGTCCTGCGCCTCGACCCGGACAGCTCCTGGGGCCCGCGCACCCAGACCGTCCAGGTGCTCGGGCGTGAGCAGTCCGCGAGCGGCTTCACCTCGCTGGTCGCCGCCAAGGAGTACGCCTTCAGCCCGGCGAGCGGCAACACGGTGACCATCCCGGTCGCCGCCCGCGTCGCGGATGTCCAGTTGCGGTTCACCGCCAACTCCGGTGCCCCGGCAGGGCAGATCGCCGAGTTCCAGGTGATCGGCACCGCCGCACCCAACCCCGATCTGCAGGTCACCTCGCTGACCGCCTCACCGGCCTCGCCCGTCGAGTCGGACACCATCACCCTGTCCGCCACCGTCCGCAACAGCGGCGAGACCGCCGCGCCCGCGAGCAGCCTCGCGCTGCGGCTGAACGGCACCAAGGTCGCCACCGCCCCCGTGGGCGCCCTGGCCGCCGGCGCACAGACCACCGTCAGCGCCTCGATCGGCGCCCGCGAGACGGGGACCTACCAGCTCAGCGCCGTCGCGGACGACGGCGGCACGGTGATCGAGCAGAACGAGACCGACAACACCTACACGGCGCCCACCGCGCTCACCGTGCGCCCGGTCAGCAGCTCCGACCTGGTCCCGGTGGTCACCACGTCCCCGTCCGGCCCGGCCGCGGGCGACACGGTCACCTTCCGGGTCGCCGTGCGCAACCAGGGCACCGTCGCCTCGGCGAGCGGCGCCCATGCCCTCACCCTCGCCCTGGTCGACTCCAAGGGGGCGACCGTTCGCACCGTGACCGGCTCTCACGACGGGGCGATCGCCGCCGGTGCCACCACCGCACCGGTCACCCTCGGCACCTGGACCGCCGCCAACGGCACCTACACGGTGCGCGCCACGGTCGCGGCCGACGGCAACGAACTCCCCGTGAAGCGGGAGAACAACACCGTCGAGCAGTCCCTCTTCGTCGGACGCGGCGCCAACATGCCGTACGACATGTACGAGGCCGAGGACGGCGCCACGGGCGGCGGCGCCACCACCGTCGGGCCCAACCGCACCGTCGGCGACCTCGCGGGCGAGGCGTCAGGACGCAAGGCCGTCACCCTCGACGGCACCGGCCAGTACGTGGAGTTCACCACCCGGGCAGCCACCAACACCCTGGTGACCCGCTTCTCCATTCCCGATGCCGCGGGCGGCGGCGGCACCGACGCCACCTTGAACGTCTACGTCAACGGCACTCTGCGCAAGGCGCTGCCGCTCACCTCGCGGTACGCCTGGCTGTACGGCGCCGAGGCCTCGCCCGGCAACGCGCCGTCCGCGGGAGCCCCGCGCCACATCTACGACGAGGCGCACCTGATGCTGGGCGAGACCGTCCCGGCCGGTGCGAAGATCCGGCTCCAGAAGGACGCCGCCAACACCTCGCGCTACGCGATCGACTTCGTCAGCCTGGAGCAGGCCGCGCCCGTCGCCAACCCCGACCCGGCGGCGTACGCCGTCCCGGCCGGTTTCACCCACCAGGACGTGCAGAACGCCCTCGACCGGGTCCGTATGGACACCACCGGCAAGCTCACCGGTGTCTATCTGCCGCCGGGCGCCTACCAGACCTCGTCCAAGTTCCAGGTGTACGGCAAGGCCGTGCAGGTGGTCGGCGCCGGACCCTGGTACACCCAGTTCCACGCCCCGGCCGGCCAGGAGAACACCGACGTCGGCTTCCGGGCCGAGGCGAGCGCCAAGGGCTCCGCGTTCCGCGGCTTCGCCTACTTCGGCAACTACACCTCGCGCATCGACGGGCCGGGCAAGGTGTTCGACTTCGCCAACGTGTCGGACATCGTCATCGACAACACCTGGACCGAGCACATGGTCTGTCTGTACTGGGGCGCCAACACCGACCGGATGACGGTCAGCAACGCGCGCATCCGCGACACCTTCGCCGACGGCGTCAACATGACCAACGGGTCGACGGACAACCACGTCGTCAACAACGAGTCCCGCTCCTCCGGCGACGACAGCTTCGCGCTGTTCTCGGCGATCGACGCGGGCGGCGCCGACATGAAGGACAACCTCTACGAGAACCTGACCTCGCTGCTGACCTGGCGGGCCGCGGGCATCGCCGTGTACGGCGGCTACGACAACACCTTCCGCAACATCCACATCGCCGACACCCTGGTCTACTCCGGCATCACCATCAGCTCGCTGGACTTCGGCTATCCGATGAACGGCTTCGGCACCGATCCGACGACGGTGGAGAACGTCTCCGTGGTCCGCTCCGGCGGGCACTTCTGGGGGGCCCAGACCTTCCCCGGCATCTGGCTGTTCTCCGCGTCCAAGGTGTTCCAGGGCATCCGCGTCAACGACGTCGACATCATCGACCCGACCTACTCCGGCATCATGTTCCAGACGCAGTACGTCGGCGGCCGGCCGGTGAACCCGATCAAGGACACCGTCCTCACCGACATCTCGATCACCGGCGCCCGCAAGAGCGGTGACGCCTTCGACGCCAGATCCGGCTTCGGACTGTGGGCCAACGAGCTGCCCGAGGCCGATCAGGGTCCGGCGGTCGGCGAGGTCACCTTCAACGGGCTGCGCCTGAACGGCAACGCCGTGGACATCCGGAACACCACCTCCACCTTCAAGATCAACATCAATCCCTGAACGTCGGTCCGCAAGAGAGTCATGGATCCTGACGGGAAATGAACATGGTGGCCCTGGTTGGCGCAAGCCGTTTGCGCGGCTTGCGCTAGCCTTGCGCCCATGACGCGACGACTTGCTCAGGTTGCCAAGAAGGTAGGGGTCAGCGAAGCCACGGTCAGCCGGGTGCTCAACGGCAAGCCGGGGGTATCCGAGACCACCCGTCAGTCGGTGCTGACGGCACTGGATGTGCTCGGCTACGAGCGCCCCACCCAACTGCGCGGCGAACGCGCCCGCCTGGTGGGACTCGTCCTGCCGGAGCTGCAGAACCCGATCTTCCCGCTGTTCGCCGAGGTGATCGGCGGCGCACTGGCCCAGCAGGGGCTGACACCCGTGCTGTGCACCCAGACCAAGGGCGGCGTCTCCGAGGCGGACTACGTCGATCTCCTCCTTCAGCAGCACGTCTCCGGCGTGGTCTTCGCCGGAGGGCTGTTCGCGCAGGCCGACGCCCCGCACGACCACTACCGGCAGCTCGCCGAGCGGCAGATCCCGGTGGTCCTGATCAACGCGCCCATAGCGGAGCTGGACTTCCCCTGTGTCTCCTGCGACGACGCCGTCGCGGTGGAACAGGCCTGGCGCCACCTCTCCCTGCTGGGCCACGAGCGCATCGGGGTCGTCCTCGGGCCCCGCGACCACATCCCCTCCCGGCGCAAGCTCGCCGCCGCCCAGGCCGCGGCCGAGGCGGCCGGCTCCCCGCTCCCCGACGACCGGGTGGCGCGCTCGATGTTCTCCCTGGAAGGCGGTCAGGCGGCCACTTCGCGCCTGCTGGACCGCGGGGTCACCGGCATCATCTGCGCCAGCGACCCGCTGGCCCTCGGCGCCATCAGGGCCGCCCGGCGGCGCGGTCTCGCGGTGCCTGAGCAGGTGTCCGTCGTCGGCTTCGACGACTCCGCCTTCATGAACTGCACGGAACCCCCGCTGTCCACCGTGCGCCAGCCCATCGAGGCCATGGGGCGCGCCGCCGTGGAGCTGCTGTGCACCCAGATCCAGGGCGGCGAAGTGCCGCCCGGTGAGCTGCTGTTCGAGCCCGAGCTGGTCGTACGCGGCTCCACGGCCCAGGCGCCGCGCGACTGACGGAATCCGTCCCGTTCGGCCCCCTCCCGTACCCCGCTCCTCGCGCACACCGCCCGTCACGTCATCGGCCGGCCCACGGACCCTCGTGGGCCGGCCGCGTCATGTCCTCGCCGGTCCGACGGGGCCCGTCCGGGAAGCGGTACGCAATGTTCCGTAGTCGACACCGACTTGTGGGGAATCACCGGGTGTCAGCCGCTCCATCTGCGTTGCTCTGTCAAGCAATTACGAAATCAGCGCGAGATATTGCGCAGTCTTGTTGGCGGTGATTGAGTGTGCGGCGCCCCACCTCGTACTGATGAGGGGGCGCCTTCCACGTTCATGCCCGAAGGGGACCACCCATGAGAAGAGCTCGGTTCCGCCGCACCCGCCGCGCCGGCGCGGTCACCCTCGTCTCCGCTCTCACACTGACGGCGCTCGCCGCCTGCGGCACGAGCAGCAGCGACGACGGCGACAACGGCGACGGGAACAGCGCGAACGCCAACCCCGCCGCGCCGCTGGACCCCAAGACCAAGGTGACCATCACCATCGACTGCATGCCGCCGGCGGCCAAGAAGGCCGAGCTCAAGGAGTGGAACGAGGACGTCAAGGAGTTCAACAAGACCTACCCCGACGTCACCGTGCAGGGCCGCTCCACCCCGGGCCAGTGCCTGGAGCCGCCGCGGTTCACCGCGATGCTCAAGGCGAAGTCCCAACCGGACGTGTTCTACACCTACTTCACCGACCTCGACCAGGTCCTCGACAACGACGGCGCCCAGGACATCAGCGCCTATGTCAACGACAGGACCGTGCCGCTGCTGAAGGACATCGACCCGGACGTACTCGGCTCGCTCAAGAAGGACGGCAAGCTCTACGGCCTGCCCACCAGCAACTACCGGATGGGCCTGCTCATCAACCGCGCGCTCTTCGAGCAGGCCGGCCTCGACCCCGACACCCCGCCCGCCACCTGGGAGGACGTCCGGGCGGCGGCGAAGAAGATCGCCGGGCTCGGCGGCGGCGTGGCCGGCTTCGGCGAGTACAGCGCCGGCAACACCGGCGGGTGGCACTTCACCGCGCAGATGTACAGCCTCGGCGGTGAGGTCGTCGACGCCTCCGGCACGAAGGCCGCGTTCAACGACGCGATCGGCAAGCAGGTCGCCCAGAACCTCCACGCGATGCGCTGGGAGGACGACGCCATGGGCAAGACCCAGCTGCTGAAGTGGGGCGACCTGCAGAAGCAGATCGCCACCGACAAGCTCGGCATGTTCCTCGCCGCGCCCGACGACGTGACCTACATGGTCCAGCAACTCGGCGCCAAGTACGAGAACTTCGGCATGGGCCCGATCCCCGGCGGCAAGAACACCCTCGCCGGCGGCAACAACTACATGATCAAGAAGGGCATCTCGCCCGACAAGGTCAAGGCCGCGATCGCCTGGCTCAACTTCAAGTTCACCACCGTCGGCAAGGGGCAGTACGACTGGGAGCGCACCAAGGCCGACAGCCTCCCCGTCGGACTCCCGCAGCCCAACCTGTGGCTGAACGACAGCAAGACCAAGGACGACGCCGCCCGTCGGCAGTTCGCCACCATGCCGGTGCAGAACTTCAAGGCCTTCATGGACAACCCGGTCCCGGGCAAGGCCGAGCCGCCGAAGGCGCAGGAGATCTACAAGGTCCTCGACAACGTGATGTCCGGCATCCTCACCAACAAGGACGCCGACATCGACAAGCTCCTGTCGACCGCGGAGACCCAGGTGAACCAGGTCCTCGCCAACCAGTGACCCCCGCGGGGCCGGGCGGTCTCCCACCGCCCGGCTCGCGAGCGCGCCGCCGACCCGTCCCCACCGGCGGGCCCGGCGCCCGTCCGCCCCCGTCACGCATCCGGACCGTCCCGTCCGGCGACACCGCAGTCCGACCGAGGAGCACCCATGTCGGCCCCCACCCTCACCCAGGACCCGGCGGCCAAGGAACGCCGTCCCCGCCGGTCGCGTGCCGGCACCGTCCGGCCCCCGGCCGGAGGCCTCGGCAAGGCCCTGCGCCGCAATGTCACCGCCCACGGATTCCTCATCGGCGCGGTGCTCTGCTTCGCCTTCTTCTCCTGGTACCCGATCGTCCGTGAGTTCCTGCTGGCCTTCCAGAAGACCGAGGACGGCCGGGTCAGCTGGACCGGCTGGGACAACTTCGTCACCATCTGGAACGACCCCGCCTTCGGCCAGGCCTGGCGCAACACCCTCTGGTTCACGGCCCTGGCACTCGTCCTGGGCTTCGCCGTCCCCTTCATCACGGCCCTCGTCATCAACGAGTTCCGGCACGGCCAGGGCTATCTGCGGCTCCTGGTCTACCTGCCCGTCATGCTGCCGCCCACCGCCTCGGTTCTGCTCTTCAAGTACCTGTACGACCCCGGGTACGGCATGTTCAACGAGGTGCTGGACGTCTTCGGCGTACCCGCCCGGCAGTGGCTCCAGGACCCCGACACCGCGATGCTCTCCGTCGTCGTCGCCTCCACCTGGATGAACATGGGCGGCGCGACCCTCATCTACCTGGCCGCGCTCCAGAGCGTCCCGGGCGAACTGTACGAGGCCGCCGAACTCGACGGGGCCGGCCTGCTGCGCAAGGTGTGGCACGTGACGATCCCGCAGACCCGACTGATCCTGGCGCTGATGCTGCTCATGCAGATCATCGCCACCATGCAGGTCTTCATCGAGCCCTTCCTGCTGACCGGCGGCGCCGGACCCGAGGGGTCCACCACGACCGTCGTCTACCTGATCTACCAGTACGCCTTCAACTTCAACAACTACGGTGCCGCGGCGGCGCTCGGCCTGATCCTGCTCGTCACGCTGGCCGTCTTCTCGGCCGTGTACGCCAGGCTCAACCGCGCCACGGAAGAGTAGGACCGGGGGAGACACGGACATGTCCACACGCACGCTCATCTCGCCCGCCGCCCTCGCCCGTCCGCGCGGCAGGCTGCTGTACTGGCTGTGCTTCGCGCTCGTCGTCGTCCTGTTCACGCTGGCCTTCCTCGGCCCGCTGTACTGGATGGTGTCCGGCGGGCTCAAGACCACCCAGGAAGCCGTCCAGACACCCCCGACCTGGGTGCCCGGCTCCGTCCACCCGGAGAACTACCAGCGGGCCTGGGAGGTGATGGACCTCGCCCGCCTGCTCCTGAACACCCTGTACTACGCGTTCGGCGCGCTCGTCTTCCAGCTGGTGCTGGACGTCGCCGCCGCCTACTCCCTGTCCAAGCTGCGGCCCGTCCTGGGCAAGGCGATCCTCGGGCTGATGCTCGTCACCCTGATGATCCCGGCGACCGTCCTCGTCGTCCCGCAGTACCTCACGGTGCTGGACATGCCGATCGTCGAGCGCAACCTGCTCAACTCGCCCTGGGCGATCTGGCTGCCCTCGGTGACCAACGCCTTCAACATCTTCCTGCTGAAGCGGTTCTTCGACTCCATCCCCAAGGAACTCCTGGACGCGGCCTCCATGGACGGCGCGGGTCCGCTGCGCGTCCTGTGGTCGGTCGTCCTGCCGATCTCCCGGCCCATCCTCGGCGTGGTGTCGATCTTCGCGGTCGTCGGTGTCTGGAAGGACTTCCTCTGGCCGATGCTGGTGCTGCCCGACCCCACCGGCCAGACCCTCGCCGTCGGCATCTACTCGCTCGCCACCAGCGTGCCCGAGAACGTCCTGATCGCCGCCCTCACCATCGCGTCCCTGCCGACCCTGCTGCTGTTCCTTCTCTTCCAGCGCAACATCATGAGCGGACTGACCGCGGGCGGCCTCAAGGGCTGAATCCGACCTGATCGACCGGCACCGGCGTTCCCCCGCTCTTCCCGCCGACCGCGGGTGCCGCGCCCGCCCGGCCCGTCGGCACCCCTTCCGATCCTCCGCCGCCGCCCCGTATGCGACGCCCCGCTGTCCGGGGCGGCGGCGGAGAACCACCCCTGCCCCGAAAGGACCGTCACGTGGCAGCCCCGCACCCCGACAGGACCCCCGCCCCCTCGGACGACTGGTGGCGTGGCGCTGCCATCTACCAGGTGTATCCCCGCAGTTTCGCCGACGGCGACGGCGACGGCACCGGGGACCTGGCGGGCGTACGGGCGAGACTGCCCTATCTCGCCGAACTGGGCGTCGACGCCATCTGGTTCACCCCCTGGTACCTCTCCCCGCTCGCCGACGGCGGCTACGACGTCGCCGACTACCGCACCATCGACCCCGCCTTCGGCACCCTCGACGAGGCCGAGAAGCTGATCGGGGAGGCCCGGGGCCTCGGCATCCGCACCATCGTCGACATCGTCCCCAACCACGTCTCCGACCGGCACCCGTGGTTCCGGGCCGCGCTTGCCGCCGGACCCGGCAGCCCCGAGCGCAAGCTGTTCCACTTCCGCCCCGGACGCGGCGAGCACGGCGAACTGCCGCCCAACGACTGGCCGTCGCAGTTCGCCGGCCGGACCTGGACCCGGGTCGAGGACGGCGAGTGGTACCTGCACCTGTTCACCCCCCAGCAGCCCGACCTCAACTGGGCCCACCCGGCGGTCCGCGAGGAGCACGAGGACGTCCTGCGCTTCTGGTTCGAGCGGGGTGTGGCCGGCGTCCGCATCGACTCGGCCGCCCTGCCCGCCAAGGACCCCGACCTGCCGGACTTCGTCGAGGGCCGGGACCCCCACCCGTACATCGACCGCGACGAACTGCACGAGATCTACCGCTCCTGGCGGAGCGTCGCCGACGCCTACGACGGTGTCTTCGTCGGCGAGGTCTGGCTGCCGGACGCGGAGCGCTTCGCCCGCTACCTGCGCCCCGACGAGCTGCACACCGCGTTCAACTTCAACTTCCTGGCCTGCCCCTGGGACGCGGGCCGGCTGCGCGCGGCCATCGACGACACCCTGGCCGAGCACGCCCCGGTCGGCGCGCCCGCCACCTGGGTGCTGTGCAACCACGACGTGACCCGCACGGTCACCCGCTACGGCCGTGCGGACACCGGATTCGACTTCGCGACCAAGGAGTACGGCACTCCCACCGACCTGGCGCTCGGCACCCGCCGGGCCCGCGCCGCCGCCCTCCTCGCCCTCGCCCTGCCCGGCTCCGTCTACCTCTACCAGGGCGAGGAACTCGGCCTGCCCGAGGCGGACATCCCACGCGAGCGCATCCAGGACCCGATGCACTTCCGCTCCGCCGGTGCCGACCCGGGCCGTGACGGCTGCCGGGTCCCGCTGCCGTGGACCGCCGACGCCCCGTACGCGGGCTTCGGTTCGCGTGCCGAACCCTGGCTGCCGCAACCCGCGGGCTGGTCGGCGTACGCGGCCGACCTCCAGGCCGCCGACCCCGGCTCGATGCTGGTCCTCTACCGCACCGCGCTGCGGCTGCGCCGTACCGAGGCGGGCTTCGGCGACGGCCCGCTGGAGTGGTTGCCCGCCCCCGCCGGGGTCCTCGCGTTCCGCCGGGCGCCCGGCCTGGTCTGCGTGGTCAACCTGACGGCAGCCCCGGCCACCCTTCCCGAGCATGATCACGTCCTGCTCGCCAGCGGCCCCCTGGATGCCGCGGGCCGTCTGCCGGGCGACACCGCGATCTGGCTGCGCGCGTGAGCGACCCGCAGACCGTCGCCGGGCCGGGGCCGGGGACGGGGCCTTCCCGCCGCCGGCCCGGCGCCGCGGGGGAGCGGCGCCGTGGGGGAGCGGAGCCGCTGGAGCGATGATGACGCCCGAGGACGTGCTGTCCGTGCTGGCGCTGCTGAGGCGCGCGGGCGCCGACGCCTGGATCGGAGGCGGCTGGGGCATCGACGCCCTGATGGGGGAGCAGACCCGCGACCACCGGGACCTGGACCTGATGCACCGCCTGGAACAGGAGCGCGACGTGGTGGCCGCCCTGGCGGCGGCCGGATTCGCCGAGACCCTGGACCGGCGGCCCGTGCGGTCCGTCGTCACGGATGCCGCCGGACGGGAGATCGACCTCCACCCGCTGGTGTTCGCGGCTGACGGCTCCGCCACCCAGGCGTCCTTCGACCCCGACCGGCCGTTCCTCTACCCGGCCTCCTGTTTCGTGACCGGCGTCATCGGCGCGAGCACGGTCCCGTGCCTCTCCGCCGACCAACAGGTCTACTTCCACCAGGGCTACGAGCCGACCGGACGCGACCTGCACGACATGGGGCTCCTGCGCAGGAGGTTCGGCATCGCCACCCACTTCGACCCCTGAGGCAGGCTCGGCGAGGAAGCGGCCCCGTGAAGAGGCGGGTGCCAGGTGGTTACCCCGCTCGCGGACGCCGGCGCGGCTGTCGCCGACGATGGGCGCCCCGGCATCGCGGTGGGGCACCCCGGCTCCCTTGTCCGGACCGGGCGGGCCATCGCCGGGCCCTGCCCCGACCGTGCCCGCCGTCGCGGGCACGCCGCCCCCTTGCCGACGACAGGCCCGCCGTCCGCAGCCGACGGTGTGCCGGTTCGGCCGGTTCGGCCGGTCGGTAGGTTCCGGCCGGTTCGGCCGGTTCGGCCGGTTCCGGTCGGTCGGTCGTTCCCGTCGCCTCGCCGTCGACAGGGCGCCGTCCTGCTGCCCCTGCCCCTGCCCTTGCCCCGGGCCCGTCGGTGTGGCGCGCAGATCAGGACTGGCGGGAGTGCAGGGGATCATGGGCGACCTCGTCCGGACACTTCTCGTGCGGCCGCCGCGTCTGCCGGTCGCGCCGCCAGTCGACGGTCGCGAGGGCCAGCGACGCTCCCATCCCCGTCAGGGCGGCGACCAGCGCGACGGTGAGGGCGCCGCGGTAGTCGTCGCCCTCACCGAGCGCCAGGTAGTACAGGCCGGGCAGGGCCGCGGTGCCCACGGCGGCGCCGAGGCGTTGACCGGTCTGGAGGGCGCCGCCCGCCGCGCCCGCCATCCGCACCGGCACCTCCCGCAGGGTCATGGTGATGTTCGGCGAGACCACGAAGCCGCCGCCGATGCCGCCGAGGAAGAGCAGCGGGGCGGCTGCCCAGGGGGCGATATCGAGGGGTGCGAAGCGGAGCAGCAGCGCGGCACCGCCCAGGCCGGTGATCACGCCCGCGAGGCCGCACACGGTGAGCAGCCGGCCGAACCGGTCCACCAGTCTGCCGGCGATGACGGCCGCGCTCGCCGATCCGATGGCGAAGGGTGTCACGGCGAGGCCGGACCGCAACGGCGAGAAGCCGAGCCCGCCCTGGTAGAAGAGGGCGAAGACCAGCCAGACCCCGCTGAAGCCGATGAAGTACAGCGTGCCGACCCCGGCACCGACGGCGTAGCCGCGCACGGTGCTGAACAGACGGGGATCGAGCAGCGGCTGGGCGTCCCGGGCGACGAGACGGCGCTGCCACCGCACGAAGAGGCCGAGCAGTGCGGCGCCGAGGGGGAACAGCCACCACAGGCGCCCCAGCCCGCCGGAGTCCGCCTGGACCAGCGGATACATGAGCGCGAGGACGCCGAGTCCGAGGAGCAGGACGCCGGGCACGTCCACGTGCCCCCGGCCGGACGGCTGGGTGCGGGGCAGCAGTCGGCGGCCGAGCAGGACGGCGAGAACGCCGATGGGGACGTTGACGTAGAAGATCCAGCGCCAGCCCTCGGAGCCGGAGGCCAGCGCGAGGATGGCGCCGCCGGTGAGCGGGCCGACGGCGGAGGAGATGCCGACGGTGGCGCCGAAGAATCCGAAGGCCCGTCCGCGCTCGGCGCCGCGGAACATCTGCTGGATGAGCGCGGAGTTCTGCGGAGCCATGAAGCCGGCCGCCAGCCCCTGGGCGAGGCGGGCCACCACCAGCCAGGTGATGTCGGGGGCGGCGCCGCAGGCCGCGCTGAAGACCACGAAGCTGCTCAGGGCCAGCAGGAAGATGCGGCGTCGGTCGAGGGCGTCACCGAGGCGGCCCGCGGTGACCAGGGCGAGGGCGAACGTGAGGGCATACCCGGAGACCACCCATTGCACCTGGGCGGCGGAAGCGTGCAGTTCGCGCTGGACGGTGGGCAGGGCGACCGCCACGATCGTCACGTCCAGCAGGCTCATGAAACCGGCCACCAGGGTGACCCACAGGGCCCGCCACCGGTTCGGGTCCTGCTCGGAACCACTCTCCTGAGCGAACGGACTTCCGTTCCTCGCCGACGCCGTCACAGGGTCTCCTCTCGCCGGGCCGCGTCCGAGAACACCTGGCCACGCGGTGGAGGTGCCCCGTGGTGCCCCTGGTACCCCTGCGCCGTCGTCCGGCACCCTGTTCGCCCCGCTGTGTCCTGAGTGCATTCTGAGCCGCATCGATCCTCCGGCGCATACCGGAGCTACTGCCCCGGATCGCCCGGGGTGCACGGACGCGGCGCGCGCCACGGTCGCCGCGGCCCTGCCCGGCGAGGCAACCGGGGCCTACGGGCCGAGCACGTCACGCGCGGCGGAGAACAGGCGGGCGCAGCGCTCCGTCATGGCGTCCGCCGACTCCTCGGGATGGTTGATCGACCAGCGGATCAGGGCGGTGGCCAGCCCCCGCCAGGCATGGCTGAGAACGTCGGCGTCCAGGGCGTCGAAGGACTCGGCCGCCAGGAGTACACCGGCGGTGCCCATGGCCGCGCACTCGTCGATGGCGGCACGGTATCGCCGCGCACGGCGGGCCGCCTCGCTGTCCGCGGGGACCGAGGTGTCATAGAGGACGAACCACGCCTCCCGCCGTCCTCCGAGAGCGGTGAAGACGTCGTGCATGACCCGGAGCGGTGTGGACGGTGCTGCCGCCGGGGCCGAGCCGGTGACGGTCTCCCGCGCGGCGGCAAACTTCCCGGTGGATTCCACCCCGGCAGGGCTCTCCCTCTCCGGGGCCTCTCTCGCCGTGTCGTGCCTGGCCGTGTCCTCCCTCGCCCCGTCCTCGCTCGCCGGGTCGTGCATGGCGGTCCGGACGGCCGACAGGATCCGGTCGGCGGCCGGGACGAGGCAGGCGAGATACAGGTCGTGCTTGGCGCCGAAGTACTGGTGCAGCAGCGTCTTGGTGACACCGACGCGGGACGCGACGGCGGCGAGGGAGGTGCCCTCGTAACCGTTGCGCCCGAACTCCTGCGTCGCGGCGGCGAGGATCTGCTCCTCGCGCCGGGCCCGCGGGACGCCTTTACGGGCCGGTGGTCCCTTGGCCATGACGGCGCGCCGACGGAAGCCGGCGATCGTCCGAAGGCCCTGCTCCGAGGTGGACCGGAAACTCCGATGCTCGCGCCGCGGCGGCTCGGTAGGGTCGTTCTGTGCAGGTGCGCAGGCACCGGATACTTCGCCTGTCAAGCGGGAAACGCGGGTTCGAATCCCGCCACCGGCTTCGGCCGGTGTCGTCCAGCGGCCCAGGACACCTACGTTCCGTTGCCGACTCCGATCTCTGCACAACTCTGCGAACCCGGCAGCGCCGTATGTCGCGTGGCGGCTGTACGGCGTTCCGCCCCGGTCGCTCGACCCCGAGGCGCCGGCCGAGAAGGGCCGGCGCCTCGGGGTCGGTGTCGGAACCGTCAGCGCACGGCGCCGATGCGTTCGACGCGCTCGTCGACGCCGTTGCGGAGTTCCTTCAGCGTGGTGCCGGGCGGGGCCACCGTCGGCGTCGAAGAAGGCGGCTGGGTCTCGTCCGCGCAGGTCTTGCCCTTGGCCGGGACCTTCAGGTCGACCAGGTAGGCGATGACCGCGTCCGTCGCGCAGGCGCTCCGCCCGAACGCGGTGTGCCCCTCCGCCTCGAACGTCACAAGCGAGGCGTTGTCGAGCTGCCGCGACAGCGCCACCGCGTCCTGGTACGGGGTGTCCGGGTCGCCGGTGGTGCCGAGGACCAGGATCGGTGCAGAGCCCTTGGCCCGGTAGGAGCCGTCGTAGCGGCTGACCCGCTCGCCGGGCCACTGGACGCAGGCGGTGGCGTGCTGGTGGTCGTACGTCGGCGGACCGTACGCCATCGCGGGGCCGAGCAGCGGCGCGTCCTTCGCGTTCGCCGTGACGTTCCGCTTCAGGCGACGCAGGTCGCGCGGATAGTCCCGGTCGACGCACTCGACGGCCACGTTCGGGCCGAGGAAGTCGAAGCTCGCCGGGGACGGCGGCCGCAGCAAGAAGGAGGTGTTGTCCCGCAGTTGGGCCTTGCGCAGCGCCTCACCGAACGAGGGCCAGATGACCTTGCCCTCGTTGATGTTGAACATCAGCCGGTAGACCAGCGTGTAGCCGTTGGCCCGGCCGCCGTTCGCGGTCGGTACGGGATCGGCGTCCAGATCGGCCTTCAACTTCTCGAACGCCCCGCGCGGGTCGCCGTCGCCGAACCCGCAGGTCGCCTGATCGGCGGCGCACCAGTCGAGGAAACGGCCCATCGCGCCGTCCAGCGCCAGGTACTGCGGCCGGTCGTAGGCGTACGGGCGGTTCGCGTAGTGGACCGGGTCGTAGGCGCCGTCGAGCGTCAGTGCCCGCACCCGCTTGGGGAACATGGCCGCGTACACGGTCCCGATGTACGACCCGAACGAACGTCCGTAGTAGGTGAGTTGCTGCTCGCCCAGCGCCTGACGCAGCAGGTCGATGTCCCGGGCGACGTACTCGGTGCCGATGTACGGCAGCAGCTCGCCCGCGTTGTCCTCACAGGCCTGGTCGAACTCGGCGGCCTGACTCAGCGCCGGCCCGTAGGCGTCCGGCCCGGGCACGCCCTTCGCCTGTGTGACCGCCTGGGTGTACCGCGCGTCGTCGAAGCAGGTCAGCGCCGAACTGCGGCCGACACCACGCACGTCGTAGCCGAAGACGTCGAACGAGTCGCGGAGCGCGGCGGGCAGGTCCGCGTAGTTGTTGCGCACGAAGTCCACGCCGGAGTTGCCGGGCCCGCCCGGCTGCATGAAGAGCGTGCCCTTGCGCTTCGTGCCGTCCGCGGCCTTCTTCCGGACCACCGCGAGGGTGATGGTCCTGCCCTGCGGCTCGCGGTAGTCGAGCGGCACGTCGGCGTTCGCGCACTCGAAGCCGCCCTGGCAGTCGCTCCAGGTGAGTGACGGCACGGGCGGGGTTCCGGGTGTGTCCGGTCCGGCGGTCGCCCGAGTCGCCGTCCCCGTCCCGGCGACCACGAGTGCCGTCAACGCGGCTCCGAGGACGCCGAGTCGCCCGAAGCGTCTCGGTATGCGGTGTGGAGTTGTCATGGTGTCCTTCCCCCTGGGCTGCTGTGTCGCCGAGAGCTCACGGGTCACGGTGAGTCCGGCTAGCTGAACAGAGGGGGAAAACACGCGAGAGGTGCCACCGCGTCCGAACTTCCGCAGAAAATTTTCAGCACCTGATCGTCGGGAACGAGGCGACCGACGAGCGTGCCGGGCCCGTCGGGTGCGCGCGTGGTGCGGGAAGCCTCAGAGGTGGCGCAGCACGTTGACCACGCGGCCGTTGGGGTCGCGAACGAAGAAGCGTCGTACGCCCCACTCCTCGTCCTGCAGAGGGTGAACGATCTCCGCGCCGCTGTCCCGCATCAGCGCGTAGGCCGCGTCGACGTCGTCGACCTCGATGCTCATGTCGGGGGTGACCGGGGCGGCTTTGTCGCTGCTCATGAAGCTGACCTGCGCCGCCGGAGTGGAGGGCGAGGCAAGCGTCATGATCCAGCCCAGGTTCATGACTTCCTCGAAGCCCAGGAGGCCGTAGAACTCCCGGCTCTCCTGGACCGCCTCCGACTGGATGACGGGCATGACACGACGAACGGCCATCGACGACTCCTCATGGGATCGGACACGCATCCTGAACAGTTCAGGGGTCCTACGACCCTCCCACCTCCGCACCCCCCGGGCCGTCGACCGGCCTTTGATCGGCCGTCGAGGCCGATACCGATCGACGAGCACCAGACGTTCGTGCTCCGCCGGGCGGACCGGTTCGCACCACCGAACCGGTCCGCCCGGCCGCGCCCGTCGTCACCACAGTTCCGGGCTGCAGCAGGTTCAGCAGGTGATGTTGCCCTTGCGCAGCGCGTGTCCGCCGTCGTTGGAGTCGTCGGACCAGTAGACGGGCTTGGAGCCGGCGACGCACTCGTCGGAGCCGGCCGGCGCGAAGCCCTCGTTGTTGTAGTCGGGCATGCCGCTGGGACGGTCGTAGACCGCGCTGGTGGTGAACGTGCCGGAGGCGTCGACCTTCAGGGTGCGGTGCCGGCCGTCGCAGGTGTCGTCGCAGACGGCCCACAGACGAGCGGCCTGCGGCTCCCACTGGAGCTCCATCACCCCGGACATGCCGCTGCTGAGAGAGGCGACGCGGGTGTAGGAGCCGGAATCGGCGAGGACATAGCCGTAGATCGTGCCGGTGCCCTCGACACCGACGAAGAACACGCCGCCGCTGTGGGCGCCGTAGCGGGCCGGGTCGTAGACCGAGCCGGTGGTGGCGTCCTTGAAGCCGGCGCCGCTCAGATAGGTGTCGGGAATCCAGGTGATCCCTTCGAAGCCGAGGTTGGAGCCGGTCGAGGGCAGGTCGGAGGTGAGGTTCCATTCCCTGCTGGAGGTCAGGGTGGAGCCGCCGACGGCGACGTCGTACTTCAGCACCGACAGGCGGCTGGTGCCGGAGGCATCGCCGTTGCGCTCGCTCGCGACGAACGCCCCGCCGGCGGAACCGGAGCCGGTGAGGGTGACGCCCTCGCTGTCGGGGCTTCCCGAACCGCCGGGGAAGCGCAGGGCCTTGCCGGCGGACCAGCCACCGCTCGTGTCCGGGGTCCAGCCGCCGGAGCCGTCACGGACCAGGCGCCACAGCTTGCCGCTGTTCTGCGCGCCCCACAGCACGCTGCCCTCCTGGTACAGGCCACTGAGGTCCTCACCGAACACGTCGGAGGCGTCCGCCGTCGCCACGGTGCTGCCGCCGGGCCACGCCACCGGGGTCGTACCCCCGGCGCCGGTCCCGCAGTCGTTGGGGGCTCCGAGGGTCAGGGCCGCCTCCCCGAAGGCACCGGTCCCGTCGGGGCAGCGTGACCAGGAGGGGGCGGAGTGCTCGCTCCAGGCGAAGCTGTCGACCAGGGTGGTGCCGTCGGCGAGGTACAGGCGGGCCTCGTCGTCGGAGCCCAGACCGAACTTGCCGTGCACGTCGAACGCCCGGTACGCCCCCGGTGCCAGCGTGGTTCCGGAGGCAATCTTGTACTTGGAGCTGTTGTCGTCGTCCTTGAGGATCCAGCCCGAGACGTCGATCGTGGCGGTGCCCTTGTTGTAGAGCTCGATCGAGTCGTTGACGTCGCCGGTGGTCACGACCTCGTTGACGCGGATGTCGTCGGCGGCAGCCGCGTGGGCGGCCGGGACGCCGGTCAGGGCGCCGACGGTCAGCAGCGGCCCGGCGACGAGGAAACGGGTAAGACCACGGCGCCGACGGCGGGCGATCGATGCAGTCACGAAGTTCCATCCCGAAGTTGTCATGGGCAAGGCGGCATGATGGTCCCTGAGCAGGCCGAACACGACGCCTGCGGGGAGTCGGACGGCCGGTGAACGACGGGCGAAGCTTGCGCGCCCGCGCCCGCCCG
This sequence comes from Streptomyces sp. NBC_00080, assembly GCF_045041255.1. Lineage (NCBI taxonomy): Bacteria > Bacillati > Actinomycetota > Actinomycetes > Kitasatosporales > Streptomycetaceae > Streptomyces > Streptomyces sp. NBC_00080. Next base: position 605,497 of record NZ_CP108235.1, on the reverse strand, counting down.
CGCCCGCCCGGGCCGGGCACGGCCGACGACCGCCCATCGCATTCGGTCGCCGGGGCCGACCGCTGAGCAGAGCCCGCTGTCCGCACGAACTCCGCGCTCCGGCGGGTATGGGACGGGCGGAGGCGCGGGTACGGGTGGACGCCCGGCCGCAGGAGCAGATGAAGACGTCCACCTGCTCGCTGCCGCTGCTCGCCACCACCAGGTCCTGCGTGCCGTCGGACGTCAGCTCGGCGGCCGTCGCCTCGCAGGCGCCGTCCGCCGCCGGTTCGACGGTGAGATTCGGTCAGCTCATGTTCCGTCGCGGCAGACGACCAGACGCTTGGCCATGACCATCCCTCCTCGCGAGAGCGCGGAGGGGCGTATAGCACCACCTCCATGCTTCCACCACCCGTCGGGCCTTGCCATCCGTGACCGGTGCGAGGGGCTCCGGGGACCTGCCCGGTTCACGTGGCCCCTGCAGCTGCAGGACCTGAGCGGTGCGAGCCGACACGGATGAGAAGGGGCCGTGGCCGGGGATTTGAGCGACAGGGCGAGACAGGGGATGCTGACCGGCATGAATGGGGTGCCGGTTTCCGACGATGTGTTCAACGCCGTGTCCGGGGCTGCCGGGTGGGCGGTCGTGGACGTGGAGACATCGGGCCTGAAACCGTATGAGCACCGGGTGTTGTCGGTGGCGGTGCTGACGCTGGATCCCGCGGGGGAGCTGGTGGAGGAGTTCTCCACGCTGCTTGATCCGGGCTGCGATCCCGGGCCGGTGCACATCCACGGCCTCACGGCGGAGCGGCTGCGTGGCGCGCCGGTGTTCGAGGAGGTCGCCGAACGTATCGGGACACTGCTGGCCGGGCGGGTGATGGTGGCGCACAACGCCCAGTTCGACTACGAGTTCCTGGCCCGCGAGTTCGCCCTGGCCCGTTCGTGGCTGCCGGTCTCGCAGCGGATGTGCACGCTCGCGCTGAACCGGCGCGTCGCGCCGCCCACCGGCGACCTGAAGCTGGCCTCGCTGGCCGCCCACTACGGAGTGCCGCAGCAGCGGGCGCACGACGCGTTGGACGATGCCCGGGTGCTCGTCGGTATCCTGCGCGGCTCCCTGTCCGCAGCGGGGGAGTTGGGCCTATCCCTGCCGCTGGTGGCGTGCCCGCCCAAGCAGGGGTCGGGGTATCCGCCCCGGGTGCCCAAGACCCGCTGCGCGCACCGCAACCCCGGCCGCCTCGCCCCCGGCGCCCCGCTGGTGCAGGGCATGAAGGTCGCCTTCACCGGTGACACCCGTACCGCACGGGAGGAACTCATCGCGCGTTCCGTCGCGGCAGGACTGAATGTGATGAGCTCGGTCAGCCGCCATACCAGCGTGCTGGTCACCGACGAGTCCGATTCCGACAGCGCCAAGTGCCGTGCGGCACGCAGCGCAGATGTGCCCGTGATCACCGAAGAAGCCTTCCTCGGGCTGCTCACCGGCGTGCGGCCCGGTACCGGCCACGCGAACCCCGCAGCGCCGGCGTCCCCGCTGCCTGCTCAGCGACGTACCGGCCAACCGGCTTCCGCCGCACCGCTGTCCGGGCGGCGGATCCTGGTGCTGGGCGGCCCTCACGACCACGCGTCGGCGCAGCGCGCCCGCATCGCGGAGCTGGGCGGAGCCGCCGCCGTCAATCTGTCCGCCGGCGTCACGGACGTGGTCCTTCTGGCCGATGGGGCCGGGGACCGCCGTATGCCCCACATCACGGCACGCCAACTGCCCATCCACGACGCCGACTGGCTCGCCACGCTCGCGCAGCCATCGGGTACCGCCGCAGAGGTGACGGCCGAGCCGGCCGGCGCCCTGGTCCTTCCCCGCGGTGGCGTCCTCGACCTTCCGCCTGCACACGACGGCGCCGGAGCGTGGACGGTGACTGCGTCCTGGGGCCATCAGAGCGGCTGCGAGATCGACGTGGTCGCCTTCGCTCTCGACGAGGACGAACAAGTCTCCTGCGACGAGGACTTCGTCTTCTACGGAGCACCCCAAACACCCGACGCGACCGTGCGCCTGACCACCGAAGGCCCCAGCGAACAAGCCGTCACCGTGGACCTGACCACCCTTCCCGACGCGGTCCGTAAAATCGTCATCGCCTCCGCCATCGACGGATCCGCGACGTTCGCCCAGGCCGGAGCCATCGAGATCACCGTCGCCCAGGACAACGGCGCGCGCGTCGTGGCCCAAGCCACCCTGGACGCCGCGACCACCGAACGAACGCTGCTGCTCGCCGAGATCTACCGGCGTGGCCCCCGATGGCGCGTCCGCGCGACCGGCCAGGGATACGACCACCAACTGGCCGACCTGGCACGCGGCTTCGGCGTCGACGTCAGCGGCTGACCTCTCCCACCCTCCGGGGCCACACCGGTCCGTGACGTCTGTGCCCGTGACGGCATGGCGGGGGAGCGCCCGCATCGACACTCCACCTGCTGCCGTGCGTCACGAGGGACGTGGAAGCAGGGTCGGCCGGTGAGGACTTGGTTCACGCCGGGCGTCGTGGCCCTCTAGGGCCGGGCCAGGATCGAGCCTCCGTCGCGTGAACAGTCCCTTGTAGATGTGTCCGGCTTGGCCCGGCCCTTCTCCTGCCAGGTGGGTCAGAGTGCCAGGGATTGCTGGGCTCGGCTTGTGGCGGCGGACTGCTGTGCGGTGAGGAAGCCTTTGATGACGGGCCCGGCCCAGCAGTGTCACGGTGCGCCGTCTCGTGGCGAAGTGAGATCCCCGGACCCGGGGCCGGAACCGGTGCTGCCCCGGCGCACGATCTGCTGCAGCCGCTGCCCCTCCTGATCGGTCGGTCTTGTCAGTCTCTGGACGTTACAGATCGCCCGGCTTCTCGGTGGTGGGCGGGTCGAACAGGGTGATGCGGGCAGTGATGCGTTTGCCGACAGGCTGCTGCTCGATGAGCAGGGTCTGGCTGACGGCCTGGACGATCTCCAGGCCGTGCTGGCCGATCCGGTCGGGATCGGTGGTCCGGGCCGCGGGCATGAAGGGGTCGCTGTCCCACACGACGACGTCCACCGTGTGGATGTTGATGCCCAGTTCCACCATGACCGGTCCGGGGGCGTACTTGCAGGCGTTGGTGACCAGCTCGCTGACGACCAGCTGGGTCAGGTTCCGTGCGCGGGCGGGCACCGACAGGGGGTAGGCGGCTTCGGCCTGGCCGAGGAAGGCGAGGGCCTGCCGGCGGGCGTTGGCGATGCAGCCGTCGTCTCCGCCGAGGGTGTAGCCGGCGCGGATCAGGTGCTCGCCCGGTCCGGTACAGCCGTCACCGCCGCCATGGGAGCCCTCTGGTGCCGCCCTCATGCTCCATTCACGCGTCCCCAGTACCCCCCGTCTCGTCATACATGCCTCGAGCATGTTGTTCGGCTCAGCTGCCCGACCTATGACGACTTGCTGCGCCCCGGACAAGCCGGGGGCGGTGCAGACGGTGAGGGGGGCACGTGCCGCACGGTGTCTCCACGGGCCGGAGTCCACGCGCGCGTCACCGGAGCGTCCTATCCCTTGTGCTGCCGGCGCACCATCTCGTTGATCCAGACGGGCGCGAACGGGGAGGTGCAGCCCGGAGGCGTCGGGTAGTCCTTGAGCACCTCCAGGCGCTCACCGATGTCGACGGCACGGCCGCGGAGCTCGGCGTGTTCGATGCCGATCTGAGCCAGGCAGTGGTTCATCGCCCACTGAAGCCGGTCCGGGGCGTCCTTCATCTGCGCCTCGATGACGTCGAGCAGTCCTGCGAGGTCGAGGCCGTCGGGCTTCTTCGCCACGCGTTCGGTGGTCAGCGCCCAGCCGGCGCTCGCGACCACCGGATCCGGATCGGCGGACCAGACCACGCGCAGGTCCTCGGAGTACGGGCTCTTCTTCACCACGTAGTTCACGAGCCAGTCGTGCACCTTGGGCGTGCGCGCCTCGCGCAGCATGGCGTCCGACTCGTCACGCCCGAACGCCTTGGGGCGGCAGATCAGGATCGCCAGCAGCCTCGCCGCGGTGTCGTCCGTCTGCCACAGCAGGACCGCGAGTTCCTGATGTGTCTTCAGCCGCTTCGCGAGCGCGCGCAGCTTGCCGAGGTTCACTCCGTGATCGTCCCCGTGCTTCTCGTTCACCGCGCGGGTCTTCGCGTCCTCGAGCCCGGCCAGCTCGGCCATCACCTCGGCCAACGCCGTCTCGGTCATATCGGTCTCCTGTCCACCATGTGCGGGATTCGGCATGAGTTCCAGCCGCCCGGCGCGGCTCCTGAGCACCTGAGTCGATCGCTCAAGCGGGCTGCGGGGTGAGGCGCTTGTGGCCCTTGCGGTCGTAGTACGTGGTCATCGCGAAGCCGAAGAGGAGACCGATGGCCGCACCGACCCCGATCATGGTCCAGGCGCGGGCGAGTCCGGCGTCGCCGCGCGCGTCGAAGTAGAGGATGGCGCGGACCCCGTCGCTGAGCTGGCGCATGGGCTCGAAGTGGGACAGGAAGCGGTAGAACTCGGGGACGGCCTGGAGCGGAACCGTGGCGCCGGACGAGGGCAGGCCGAGCACGATGAAAACGAACATGGACACCAGCTGGCCGATCCCGCCGAAGGCCGCGTTGATGGCCTGGACGCCGAGGCCGACCGCGAGGGCCGCGCAGTAGGAGTAGATCCACAGCAGGGGGATGTGGGTGGCGTCCATGCCGAGGACGCTGACGCAGGCGAGCAGGACGAGGGAGACGCTGAGGACCGTGATGCCGGCCGTCATGGCCATCTTCAGCAGCAGCGTCTGGGTGCGGTTGATCGGCACCGTGGGCAGCCGGGTGTGCCAGGGGCCGATCTCGTTGTCCGCGTATCCGAGGGCGGTGTCCACACCGTTGCTGATGACGTTGCCGCCCATGAAGCCGGCCAGTACGAGCAGCAGGGTGTAGTAGAAGGCGCTCAGGCCGAGGCCGCTGTTGTCGCCCAGGGGGTGGCCGACCTGGGTGACGAGGTTCACCGGGTCGGCGAGCAGCAGTTCGGTGGTGGAGTCCGCTCCCGAGGCGGCGGCGGTCAGCTGTTTGCCGATGGTCCGGGAGGCCTGCTGGGCCGCCGTGGTCGTGATCTTGCTGGCGAGGGAGGAGCCGAGACTGCCCTTGGCGGGGTTGGTCAGCACGGTCATCGTGGGTCGCGCGGTCGCGTTCGTCCCGGCGAGCGCGGTGACGGAGTCGGTGAAGTCCGCGGGGATGACCAGCGCGCCGTAGACCTTGCCCGAGTCCAGCTCGTCCTGAGCCTGGGCCCGGGTCAGCCGCCGCCAGTCGGCCGTGTCGTTCGAGGTGTCCGAGACGATGGCCGCTGCCACCTGGGTGCCGAGGTTCTGCCTCTGCCCCTGCGGCGGCCGGCCGGTGTCGCTGTTGACGAGTGCGATCGGCAGGTCGTGCAGATCGCGCTGCGGGCTGACGATGCCGCCCATGTACAGCAGCGACAGCAGCAGGGCGAGCAGTCCCGTGAGGATCGTGGGCACCAGCCACAGCTTGGGGCGGCGCAGGAGCGTGGCGGCGTGTACGTGCGGGCCGGTGTCGGGGGTCGTGTCGTCGGCGGTCATGGTTCTCCGTCGTGTCTGGGACTGGCGGGTGGGTCCGCTGCGGGCCGGCCGCGGTGGCTGCCGGCCGGGGTGAGGAGGTACGGCGAGTCGCCCCAAGTCTCGCCGCACCGCGGTCCGGGGGAGCGCAGACAGTCTGTCGAGGGGCGGGGCACCAGCCGGATGGGGTCACCCTTCCTCCGCGGCCGTTCGACGGCGTCGGCCGCGCGGTGGAGGGGCAGGACGTGCGGTGGAGGGACAGGACGTCCGCGACGGAGCACGCGAGGTCCCGCCGCCCTCTCCTCGCTACGCGCCTGCTCGCGCCTTCTCGTACAGGACGGGGTCGTGGGCGTTGACGATCGTGAGGTCGGGGGCGCCCTGCCCGTACAGCTCGGCCAGCCGGGCATGGTTGTCGCGGACCTGCTTCCCGTCGTACGCAATGACGGCCTCCATCCCGCGCAGGGACGCCGGAATCGGGGACCGGCCGTCCAGGGTGCCGTGGTGGTAGAAGGCGTCACCGGCGTGCAGGAGCCAGCGCGGACCGGCGTCGACCGCCACGGCGGCGTGGCCGCGGGTGTGGCCCGGCAGGGCGATCAGGACGATGCCGGGAGCGATCATGTCGAGTTCCCGGGCCGCGGCGAATCCGCGCCACCTGTCGCCGTCGGGGCGGTGCTCCACGAGGTTCGGGCCGTGCGCCCACTGCAACCGCTGATAGCGGATCCGCTCACGCCAGGAGGGGGCGTGGACGGCGCCGCGCGCCTCGTCCGCCGTCAGGTGGACCCGGGCGTCGGGGAAGTCGGAGAGGCCGCCGATGTGGTCGGCGTCGCAGTGGGTGACCACGACATGGCGGACGTCGTCCCGGCGGAACCCGAGTCTCTCCACCTGCCGGACGGCCGTCTCGGCGGGGTCGAACAGCGGCCGCACGAGGTGCCGCGGCGGCCCGACGCGCCGCTTGGGGTCGGCGATGTCACCGAGGCCGTAGCCGGAGTCGACGAGCACCAGGCCGTTCGCGGTCTCGATCAGCAGGACGTGGCAGACGAGCTGACCGCCGGGTGGACGCATGGTGCCGCAGTTGAGGTGGTGGACCTTCACAGAGGGCGTCCTTGGGGGGTGAGAGACGGCACGGGTGGGACGGTCTTCCGCTCGGGCCCACGTCGCACCTGCGACCTGCGGCACGGGCCGGCTCGTCGGCCCACCAGGGGCAGGGTCAGGGCGACTCCCGTGTGTTCGGCCTTGCGGGTCGGTACCAGAACCATGAGGCCAACAGGGCAACAGGGCAAGGGCGTCGGGATCAGGGGAGGGGTCGGTGCTCACCGTGGCCGTTGGTCTGTGGCTGTCCGGGCCGGTGCCGGACAGCCACGCGGAACCCGCGTCCGTCGGTCAGGCGCTCACGATGCGCCACCGGTTGTCGGCGCTGCCGTCGTCGGGGGCCTGGACCGCGAAGGCTCCGACGGCGGTGGAGTTGCCCGCGATGGCGAGCAGTTTGCCGCTGTGCACATTGCGGATCTTGTAGGTGCCGTCGCCCTGGCCGAGCAGCGTCCACTGATGGTCAGCGGTGCCGTTGTCCGTCCACTGGAGCACGCTCGCGTTGTCCGCGGTGGACATGTTCAGCACACCGAGGACCTTGCCGCTGTTGACGTTGCGGAAGCGGACGGCCGTCCCGTCGGCGATCATCTCCCAGTCGTGGTCGGCGGTGCCGCTGTCGGTCCACTGGAGGGCGAGGCCGCCGTCGGCGGTGGACATGTTCTGGACGCCCAGCACCAGGTTGCTGCCCGCGTTGACGAGGTGTACCGAGGCGGTGCCGGCGGTGTTCCAGTAGACGGTGTAGTTGAAGCCGTGCGCGTCGTGGAACGGGCCCAGGTCGACGGCGGAGCCGCCCGCGGTCGCGGTGAAGGCGAGCGATGTGCTGCTGGTGCGCGTGATGCTGGCGGTGTTGAGCAGCGGGAGTGTGCTGAGCGCGCTGTCCCCGTAGTTGCCGGCCAGCACGACCGGCCCGTAGGTGACCGCGGCGGTGTTCGCGTTGTCGGGGGCGGGCCGCAGGACGACCCGCATGGGCAGGCGGACGGTGACGGTGTCGCCGGACGTCCAGGCGCGGGTCAGGGTGGCGTAGGTGCCGGGGGTGGTGGCGACGTTCTGCGCCACGCCGTTGACGCTGACCGTGGCTCCGGTGGTCCAGCCGGGAATGCGGATGCGCATCGACCACGTTCCGGCGGCGCTGCCGGTGACGGTCAGCGTGGTCGTGTCGCCGGTGGGGTACGAGGTGGTCTGGGTGACGGTGATGCCGCGCTGGGACCAGGTGAGCACCGACGGCACGAACAGGTTCACGGTGAGCGTGGTGTCGTTGCGGAAGTAGATGGAGTCCATCAGGCGGGTGTGCATTTCCAGGCCGGTGCCCTGGCAGCACCAGAAGGTGCCGTAGTCGGTGCTCCAGGTGCCGCCGCCCCAGGCCGGGCCCACCCCGCGCCGGCCGCCCGGGTTGAGCGGGGTGAAATAGGTGACGTGGCCGTGGGCGTCCGCCGGGTTCTGCTGGCCGATCATGTGGTTCAGCCAGGCCTGCTCGTAGAAGTCGAACAGCGCGGCCCGGTCCGGGGTCACTGCGTACAGGTCGCGGGTGAGCTTGAGCATGTTGTACGTGTTGCAGCTCTCGCAGGTGTCCTGTTTCAGGTAGGTGGCGATCGCGTTCGGTGCCCGGAAGTGCTCCGCCTGGCTGTTGCCGCCGATGGCGTAGGTGTGGGTGCCGACGGCGATGTTCCACGCGTTGGTGGCGATGTCCCGGTACCGGGTGGTGCCGGTGGCCTTGTACTCGCGCAGGGCGCCGATCCACTTGGGGACCTGGGTGTTGGCGTGCAGCCCGTTCAGCCGGTCCAGGTTGGCGGCCAGCGGGTCGAACACGGCGGCGTGGTCGAAGCGTTGGGCGGCGGTGAGCCACCGGGCGTCGCCCGTCTGCTGGTAGAGGTCGCACAGTACGTCGTTCATGCCGCCGAACTCCACGCCCAGCATCGCCTGCATCTGCGTCCCGGTGAGCCGGGCGGTGCGCGTGTCGACCCAGCCCGCCAGAGCCAGCAGGACGTCCCGGGCCTGCGTGCTGCCGATCAGGCGCCACACGTCCAGCAGCCCGGCGAGCGTCTTGTGGATCGTGTAGTACGGCACGTTTCCGTTGCTCAGGGTGCCCTGTTCGAGGGCGGTGAAGTCGGACTCGGGATAGCCGGAGAGGTAGCCGGTGGTGAATCCGGCGGCGCTGTTGTTGGCCTGGCACTTGGCCAGCTCCGCCACCATGGAGACCGCCTTGCTGCGGGCGACCGAGTCCCCGGTGACGGCGTACAACTGCGCCCAGGCGGTGAGGAAGTGTCCCTGGACGTGGCTGCGGAAGGGGAAGTCGGGCGCGTCCCAGCCGCCGTTGGCGGCGGCGCTGGCGGTGGAGAGCTTGTGGTTGGCGCGGAAGGTGTAGAGCAGCCGGTCCACGTCCACGAACCGCAGGTAGGCGGCTGTGCGGTTCTGGTTGTCCAGCCACCGGCTCGCGGTCAGCCGCACCTGGCCGAAGTCGAAGGAGTACGCGGAGACCCCGATGTCGGCACGGGCGGGAGGGACGGCCGCCCGGGCGGGAGAGGCGCCGACGAGAGGGCCGGCCGCGGAGGCGGCGAGCGTGACTCCGGCCGCCTGCAGGAGGCGCCGTCTGCTGAGTGAGGAGGACATCGTTCCACCTGTTCCTTGATCGGAGGAGCGGGGATGGGGGGAAGGTCGGTGCTGCGTGCCGCCGGGTGGTGAGGTGGGGTCGGGGCGGCTCGGGTGCCCCGCGGCAACCGAGGCCGCTGAGCGCGGGGCAGCGGTGCGCGACGCGGCGTGAGAACCCCCGGGGCGGGGTGCGCGCGGACCGGCGCCTTGTCGGAGTGCGGCTCCCTATCGACGCGTGGGGCGGAGGTTCTCGAACCCGGGCGCGGGGGTGGCCATATGGTCGCCGGGCAGGTCCTAGCCGGTTCGCGCCCGAGCGCCCGGACTCTCCCGGGTCCCCGGACTCTCCCGGGTCCCCGGACTCTCCCGGGTCCGGTGAGTCCGGGTCGTGATCAGGGTGTCGCCGGTTCGAACCGCCCGATGCTCACCGCTGCGTAGGTGATGGAGCCAGGACATGCCGGATCAGCGCTCCCTGCTGGGCTTGACGTAGCGGCTCGGTCGGTGTCGGTGAAGGTGTCGGGGTAGGGACGCACCGCTGTGCGGCGCGCCCCGGCGCAGACGCGGACTCCGGTTCCGGTGCGGACGGCTCACCCGCACAGATGGTCAGGTGTTCGTTATGTCGAACATTGGTCGACTCTTCGGCAAGCAGGGATGATAGACGCCCGAACGAGTCGGCCAACACCCTTCGTGCCGTGATTTCAGCGGATGACTGTCAACTCGATTGTCGATCGGGCGACTTGCCGCGTTCGGTCTGGACGCCCCTGGTGCGCGTACGCCGCTCCGACGGGGTCGAGCGGGTCACGCGACACCGCTCTGCGTCGCACCGTCAGCGGGCAGCTCGCGGCAAGCCGAGTTCCTCGCGAGCTCCCGCCACCCAGCGCAGTACGCCGTGGGAGTCGGTGCCCTCGGCCAACTCCGTCGCTTCGTCGAGCAGCGCCCCCGCGTCCTCGCGCCGGTTCTGCTGGGCGGCCAGATGGGCCAGTCCGATCAGGTTCGCCGCCACCCCCGGCAGGAAGCCCAGCTCCCGGCGCAGGCGGGTGGACTCCTCGAAGTGCGCACGAGCCTCGTCCAGGCGGCCGGCCATGTGGTCGGCGAAGCCGAGGTGCCGCAACGCGTAGGACATCGTCAGCCGGTCGCCGGCCCGGGTGGCGAGGTCGAGGGCTCGTTCGAAGGCGGGCACGGCGGTCTCGGTGTCGTCGCGGACCACCTGGTGGAAGGTGCCCACCCAGAACAGCGCCTCGCCCTCGCCCCGCACGTCACCGAGCCGCCCGTACAGCTCCGCCGCCCGCTCGAAGAGTTCGAGCTCCCGCGCGGCCTCCACCCGCTCTTCCAGGAAGCGGGCGTGGATCACCCGGCCGCGGGCCAGCGCGAGGTCCGCCTCGACCTCGTCGAGACTCCGGTCCGCGGACGCCAGCGCACTGCTGTCGCCGCCGAACACGGCACGTTCGTAGAGGAGTTCGGCTTGCTCGAAGCGCGCGTCGGTAGTCATCCCGTGATCGTATCGACCGCGCGCCGGAGAGTCCGATGCCCTGCACACCTACGGAACGGATCCGCCGTTCACCCCGCGGGGCGGGCACCGGATCCGATGCACCCGCTCGGCGCCTCTTGATCGTTTTCCGGGCCGCGCCTACGCTTCCATGCCCATGGAGACGGGGGAGCCGGACCGTGGGCGCAGGACGTGGCCCGCCAGGCCGGCCAGGCATCGTGTGACCGGGGCTGTGCTGGCCGGGGCGGTGGGGCTGGCGGTACTGGGCGCGGTGCTCGTCCTCCTGCCGGGTGTGGTGGTCGACCACGACCTCGCCGGGGCGAGGGTCCCCGCGCAGGACCGGCTGACAGCGGTGAACGACGTCCGCACGACCCTGCTCCAGGCCGTCGGCGGTCTGGTCGTGCTGTTCGGCGCGTACGCCACCTGGCGGCAACTGCGCGTCAGCCAGGACGGCTTGCGCGCCACCCAGGAGGGCTATGTCACCGACCGGTTCAGCACGGCCGTCGATCAACTCGGCAGTGACAAGCTGGAGACGCGTATCGGCGGACTCCACGCGCTGTGGCGGATCGCGGAGCACTCCGCCCGCGACCGCGAGGCCGTCATCTCCATCCAGGCCGCCTACCTGCGTACACACCTGCCCTGGCCGCCCGTCGGGCCGGAGGCTCCGGCGACGGACGTCCCCATCAACGACGTCGTGCCGCTGGAGGTCCGGGCCCCCGACGCCCAGGTGGCGCTGACCGGGCTCGGAGTGCTGCTGCTGCAACCCCGGGAGCAGTCCTGGATCAACCTGAGTGTCACGGACCTGCGCCGGGCGGACTGCGACGGGCTGTGGCTGCACGAGGTCAACCTCGACCGATCCTGCATGGAGGCGGCGGGTCTCTACCACGCCAACCTCACCCAGGCGTCCCTCGTCGCAGTCAACCTGAGGCACGCCGACCTCAAGACGGCGATCCTGCGCCGGGCCCGCTGTGCGCTGGCCGACCTGAAGGGCGCACGGCTCGTCCAGACGGACCTGCGTGACGCGGACTTCACCGAGGCCGACCTGCGCGAGGCGAACGTGCGCAAGGCCGATGCGGGGGGCGCTGTCTTCCGCCGCGCCGACCTGCGCCTGGCCGACCTGCGTGGCTCCGACCTGAGCACGGCCGACCTGCACCAGGCCCGACTCACCGGCGCGTTGGCCAGCGAGCGCACACGCTGGCCGGCCGGATTCGACCCCTCGGCCGCGGGCGTCGTCGTCGCCGAGGATCCCGGCCCCGAACCTCCGCCGCTGCTCCAGCCTTCCGGGATCACGACGCAGCACCCGCAGCTGCGTTCCATGCCGTGACCGGGACCCGGATGCGGGTGTGTCCGGTGGGGTCTCGCCGGCCTGGTGTCAGGTGGTGTAGAGGTCGTAGGTGGGGGTGTGGTGGGGGTCGGCGATGACGTCGAGGCGGGGGTCGACGGTGAGGATGGCCTGGTGCATGCGCTGGAGCTGGGGTGAGGGTTCGACGCCGAGTTCGTCGATGAGGCGCTGGCGCAGGCGGCGGTAGGTGTCGAGGGCGGCGGCCTGTCTGCCGGAGCGGTAGAGGGCGAGCATGGCCTGCGAGTGGAGGCCCTCGTGCTGGGGGTGGCGGGCGGTGAGGTGGGTGAGTTCGGCGGTGAGTTCGCTGTGGTGGCCGAGGCGGAGTTCGGCATCGATGCGGCGTTCCTGGGTGACGAGGCGGCTCTGGTGCAGGCGCATGGTCTCGATGCGCAGGACGGGGCCGTGCGGCACGTCGACGAGTGCTTGTTCCTGCCAGAGGCCGAGAGCTTGGTCGAGCAGGCGTGCGGCGTCGCTGTCCTGACCGTTCTCGAAGGCTCTGTGGCCCTGGGCGGCGAGTTGTTCGTAGCGGTGGGCGTCGACGGTGTCGGGGGGGATCTGCAGGAGGTAGCCGCCGTAGCGGGTGGCGAGGATGTCCTTGGCGGTCGGGGTGGGCGTGTCGGCCTCCGTGGTGCCCGGGGAGTTGGTGCCGGTGCTGAGGAGGGCTCGGCCGAGCATGCGGCGCAGCTGGAGGATGTAGGTCTGGAGGGTGGTGAGGGAGCTGTCGGGGAGGTCGGTGTCCCAGAGTTCCTCCATGAGGGTGGGGACGGGGACGACCTGGCCGGGCCGGAGGGCGAGGAGGGCGAGGATCTGGCGGGGTTTGCCTGCGGTGGGGACGATGTCTTTTCCGTTGATTTCGGCGTCGAGTGCACCCAGAACTTTTATGTCCATTGTTCCTCCGTACCGTTTGCGTGTTGCGTGGCGGTCGGTTCGAAGCGGTGGTGTGGCTTTCGATAGTGTCTTCGGTGGGGGTTGTCGCGGAGTGTTCGAGGGTCGGCCGCGAGGGGGCCTGAAGGTTTCGTGGAGGGGAGCGCGAGGCGGCGCCGAGTGGTTCTCCAGCGGTATTCCAGTGCGGGCGGTGAAAGGGAACCCGTCGGACGCCCGGCGCGGCCTGTGCGAGCTGGCGATGTGTGCGGACGTGGGTCGGCCGGCGGGCTGACGCTGTCGCCCGTTTCCGGCCGTGGCGGCGGAATGGGAGTCCGGCCGTCCGTCGTGGTGCGGACCCTCCTCCTCACGGGGCTGCCGCGGCCCGGCTACGGGCAGGGTCGGCTTCCCGTCCGGTCTGTCCGAGGCGGGAAAACACTCGCCCTCCGGGCCGCTGCCGTCGCGTCCGGCCGCCACGGGTTCAGGCGTCACCCGTCCGTCGGCAGCCTGCCGGGCGGACTTGAATTCTCCTGGAGAATTGGTCCACGAAGGACCGGGGTGAGCGGGCCGGGCCCTGCATTCCGTAAGGCACGCGGACTAGCATGCCGGGAAATGCCACGTATTCCGGCACGGAGGGCGGCGTGGAGTCCGTCAGTGATGTCGCCGCCGGAAATGATTGCGTTTCCGAATGGCTGTCAGGAGGTGCAGGTCGTCTCTGGTCGGACAGGTGCCCGGGTTACTTGATCGCCTGGCGTCACAGTCCTGCCGACCGTCTCACCTGCTCGTGAACTCATTCTGCGGCTCCCGGTCGTCCCTTTTGCGCGGCGGCGTGCCGAGAGTGCTGCGTGGTCTGTGTCCCGGGTGGTTTTCGTTTGTCATCGCTGACGTAGTTTCGGGAGGTTGTCGTGTCTGAGTTCGCCGAGTCGCCCGCTGCTGGTGCCACTGCTGTCGGCGGTGGGGTTACGGGTACGGGTGTCTGGTTGGTCGGGGCGCGCGGGTCGGTCGCCACGACGGTGGTCGCGGGGTGTGCCGGGCTGGTGGCGGGGTTGTATCCGGCGACAGGTCTGGTCACCGAGACCGAGGAGCTCGCCGCCGCGGGGCTGCCCGCGTTGTCGTCGCTGGTGTTCGGCGGGCATGACACGGTGGACTGGCCGTTGGTCAAGCGTGCCGAGGTGCTGGGGGAGCAGGGCGTGCTGCCGTACGGGCTGGTGCGGGCGGTGCGTGGTGAACTCGCCGCGGCCGACGAGGAGATCCGTCCGGGAGGACCGGCGGCGGGTGACGGCCGCAGTGACGAGGAGCTGACAGCGGCGTTCGCCGCGGACATCGAGAGTTTCACCCGACGCCGGGGCCTGGCGCGCACGGTGGTGGTCAACGTCGCTTCCACCGAGCCGGTCCCGGTGGCGGACGGGCGGTTGCCGGCGAGTTCGCTGTACGCCGCGGCGGCGCTGCGGGCGGGTTGCGCGTACGTGAATTTCACCCCCTCGACGGGAGTGGGCCATCCGGCGCTGGAGGAGTTGCGCCAGCGGGCGGGCGTGCCGTGGGCGGGCCGCGACGGCAAGACCGGGCAGACCCTGCTGCGGGCGGTGCTGGCGCCGATGTTCCGCCAGCGCGCCCTGGGCGTGCGGGCCTGGTCGGGGACCAATCTGCTGGGCGGCGGAGACGGGGCGGCGCTGGCCGATCCGGCGGCGGCCGCGGCGAAGAACGCCGGCAAGAACCGCGTCCTCGAGGACAACCTGGGCGCGCTGCCCGAGGGGGAGGTGCACATCGACGAGGTGCCCGCCCTGGGCGAGTGGAAGACGGCCTGGGACCATGTGGCCTTCGAGGGGTTCCTCGGCTCGCGGATGGTGCTCCAGACGATCTGGCAGGGCTGCGACTCGGCGCTGGCCGCACCGCTCGTGCTCGACCTGGCCCGGCTGACCGCCCGCGCGCAGGAGGTGGGGATCACCGGCGGTCTCGCGGAGCTGGGTTTCTACTTCAAGGATCCCGACGGCGGCTCCGCGGCGCTGGCCGAGCAGTACGACGCCCTGGTCGCCTTCGCCGAGCGGCTGGCGGGCGGCCGGTGAGCGAGCTCCGTGACTGGGCCGAACTGCTGCGCGTCTCGGCGCTGTTCACCGTTCCCGGGGACGTGCTGGCGGGGGCCGCGGCGAGCGGCCGGCGCCCGGGTGCCGCCACCGCTCTGGCCGTCGGAGCCTCGCTGTGCCTGTACGAGGCGGGGATGGCGCTCAACGACTGGGCCGACCGGGACGAGGACGCCGCCGAGCGCCCTCACCGGCCTGTTCCCTCGGGCCGGATCGCCCCCGGGCAGGCGCTGGCGGCGGCCGCCGTGCTGACGGGCGCGGGCCTGGGTCTGGGTTTCGCCGCGGGCCGGCCCGCCGCATGGTGCGCGACGGCTCTCGCGGGCACCGTGTGGGCCTACGACCTGGGGCTGAAGCACACCGCCGCGGGCCCGGCGGCGATGGCCGCGGCCCGCGGCCTGGACCTGCTCATGGGCGCCGTGGCCACCGCCGGCCCGTCAGCCGGGCACCCCCCGGCCGGCCCCTCCGCGGGCGCCACGGTGGCTGCCCCGGCGGGGGCCGGGGCGGGCCCGTCGGCTGGTGGTACCGCCGGGGCGGTGCGCCGAGCGCTGCTGCCCGCTGCCGCGCTCGGCGCGCACACCTACGCGCTCACCACCGTCTCGCGGGCCGAGACGCGGGGCGGCGCGTGGGGCGGCCCGCTCGCCGCACTCGGTGTGACGGCCGTCCTCGGCGCCCTGGTCGGCACCGATGGGCGGTCCGGCCCGGCCGCCCGGTGGCGCCGGAGCGGGCCCGCCGGCGCCCTCGGCGTGCCCGGTGCACCAGGTACACCGGGCGGGCCGGGCGGGCTCGGCCGGGCCGTGCTGGCCGGTGGCTATGTGGTCACGGCTGGACGGCCCTTGGTGCACGCCGTGCTCAATCCGTCGCCGGCGTTGACCCAACGGGCCGTGGGCGGCGGTATCCGTGCGCTGATCCCGCTCCAGGCGGCTCTCGCGGCCCGCTCCGGCGCGCCCGTCTCCGCCGCGCTGCTTGCCGGGCTCGTGCCTGTGGCACGTCGGCTGGCCGGGAAGGTGAGCCCCACATGAGTGTCCGTCTGGGCTACGGCACGAACGGCCTGAGCGATCTGCGGCTCGATGACGCACTGGATGTACTGGCCGAACTCGGCTACGACGGCGTCGGGCTGACGTTGGATCACATGCACCTCGACCCGGTGGGCCCCGGCCTGGCCGGGCGCGTCGCGCGGGTCGCCGACCGGCTCGACACGCTCGGTCTGTCCGTCACGGTGGAGACCGGCGCCCGCTACGTCCTCGACCCACGCCGCAAGCACGGTCCCACCCTGCTGGACGCGGAGCCCGAGGGGCGGGCGGCGCGGAGTGCGCTACTGGTCACCGCCGTGCGGGTCGCCGCGGACCTCGGCGCTCACGCGGTGCACTGTTTCAGCGGTGTCCGTCCCGCGGGCACGGGCGAGGATGCGGCATGGGAACTGCTCGGGGCTTCCCTGACCCCGGTCCTGGACGCCGCGGCGCAGGTGGGGGTTCCGCTGGCGATCGAACCGGAGCCCGGTCACCTGCTGGAGACACTCGCCGGCTTCCACCGGCTGCGCGGGCAGCTCGACGACCATCCGCTGCTCGGTCTCACGCTCGACATCGGCCACTGCCAGTGCCTGGAGCCGCTGCCGCCGGCGGACTGTGTCACCGCGGCGGGACCCTGGCTGCGGCACGTGCAGATCGAGGACATGCGCCGTGGCGTCCACGAACACCTCCCCTTCGGCGACGGCGAGATCGACTTCCCGCCCGTCCTGGCCGCGCTGGACGCCACCGGATACCAGGGGCTGACGGTGGTCGAACTGCCCCGCCACTCCCACGCCGGCCCCGAACTCGCGCGCTCCTCCATGGCGTTCCTCCGCACCCAACTCACCACCCTCAAGCACCAACCCCCCGCCGCCGGCCCGACGTCCACAGGCCTGGCCGCCGCCGGCCCGGCCCCCATCGGCCCGACGCCCGCTGGCCCGGCCCCCACCAGCCCGACGCCCGCCGCGCCCCCCGCCGGCAGAGCCACCCCGGCACTCGCTGACGTCGCTCCAACTCCGCCCGACCGAGCTGTTGTTGGCCGAACGTCCGCCGCAGCTCCCAGCGTCTCCGCCGCACCGCCCGGCACGTCTGCCGCGACCCTCGGCGCCTCCGCCGCGCCGCCCGGCGTGTCTGCCGTAGTGCCCGGCATGTCCGCCGTAGTGCCCGGCACGCCCGCCGCGCCGCCGTCCGCCGCGCGTCTCGCCGCGGCCGCGGGCGCTGGCGCTGTGCCCGGTCCCGCTTCCGCCGCGCTCCCCACCGTCTCCCCGCCGTCGTCCGCGTAAGGAAACCCGCATGTCGGTCATCCGAGAGGAACTGTCCGCCCGCCTCGGCTCCGAGGCCGCCGCCTGGCTCGATGCCGCGCTCGCCGACGCACGCGCCGCCGCGCCCCCCGACCAGGACCCTGCCGAGCCTCCCGCGAGGGATACCGCGTCTCCCGACAGCCCGGCCCCCGAGCCTCCCGCGCGGGATGCCACGTCGCGTCGGAGCGTACCCGCGTGGGAGCTGCGGTTCGCCGCGGCCGGCCGGGTGTGTGCCGGCCCGGAGGCGGCGGAGGCGGCCCGGGTGCTGCTGCTGCGCACCGCCCGCCCGAGCGCGGCCGCCGTGGCCCGCCTCTACGACCACGGCAGCGGCGCCGAACGCCGCGCCGTCCTGCTCGCCCTGCCGCACCTGCCCCTCACACCCGCTCAGGGTGTGGCGCTGGTCGAGGACGCGCTGCGCGCCAACGACACCCGGCTCGTGGCGGCGGCCGTCGGCCCCTATGCCGCCGCCCACCTGCCCGCCCACGCCTGGCGGCACGCCGTACTGAAGTGCCTGTTCACCCAGGTACCGCTGGCCGCCGTGGCCGGGCTCACCGACCGCGCCCGCGGTGACGGCGAACTCGCCCGCATGCTCGCCGACTTCGCCGCGGA
Source organism: Streptomyces sp. NBC_00080 (assembly GCF_045041255.1). Lineage (NCBI taxonomy): Bacteria > Bacillati > Actinomycetota > Actinomycetes > Kitasatosporales > Streptomycetaceae > Streptomyces > Streptomyces sp. NBC_00080. The sequence continues at coordinate 587,641 of NZ_CP108235.1, read as the reverse complement.
GCGCACCGCCGCCGCCCGGCCCGTCCCCGACGACCTGCACCACGTCCTCGCTTTCGCCCTCGCCGCCAAGGAAGCCTGATGCGCATCTTCGACCCGCACATCCACATGACCTCGCGCACCACGGACGACTACCGGGCGATGCACGAAGCCGGGGTGCGTGCCGTGGTCGAACCCTCCTTCTGGCTCGGCCAGCCGCGGACCTCGCCGGAGAGCTTCCTCGACTACTTCGACGCGCTGCTGGGCTTCGAGCCCTTTCGCGCCGCCCAGTACGGCATCGCGCACCACTGCACCATCGCCCTCAACCCCAAGGAGGCCAACGACCCGCGCTGCCTGCCCGTCCTGGAGGAGCTGCCGCGCTACCTCGTCAAGGACGGCGTCGTGGCGGTCGGGGAGATCGGCTACGACTCGATGACCCCCGCCGAGGACACCGCCCTCGCCGCCCAGCTCGAACTCGCCGCCGAGCACGGCCTGCCCGCTCTGGTGCACACCCCGCACCGCGACAAGCTCGCCGGACTGCGCCGCACCCTGGACGCCGTGGCCGAGTCCCGGCTGCCTGCCGAGCGGGTCCTGCTCGACCACCTCAACGAGACGACCGTGAAGGAGGCCAAGGACTCCGGCGCCTGGCTGGGCTTCTCCGTCTACCCGGACACCAAGATGGACGAGCACCGTATGGTCGCCGTCCTCGACGAGTACGGACTCGACCGGGTGCTGGTCAACTCCGCCGCGGACTGGGGCAACAGCGACACGCTGAAGACCCGTATGGTCGCCGACGCGATGCTCGCCGCGGGCTTCGGCGAGGACGACGTGGACCAGGTGCTGTGGCGCAACCCCGTCGCCTTCTACGGGCTCAGCGGCCGCCTCGTCCTCGAGCCCGCCGCACCCGCGGCCCTGCACGAGGGCAACTCCCTGCTCCGCGGCGGAGAGTGAACCGTGCGCTTCAGCCACCCCGACGGCTCGACCGTCCATCTCGCCTACTGCACCAACGTCCACCCCGCCGAAACCCTCGACGGTGTCATCGCCCAGCTCGGCGCCCACTGCGAACCGGTCCGCCGCCGGCTGGGCGTCGAACGGCTGGGCGTAGGACTGTGGTTGGCCCGCGACGCGGTCCACGCCCTCACCGCGGACCCGGCCGCACCGGGCAGGCTGCGCACCGAACTCGACCGGCGCGGCCTGGAAGTGGTCACCCTCAACGGTTTCCCCTACGAGGGCTTCGGCGCCGAAGAGGTCAAGTACCGCGTCTACCGGCCCGACTGGAGCGACCCGGAGCGGCTCGCGTACACCACCGACCTGGCCCGGCTGCTGGCCGCCCTGCTGCCCGACGACATCACCGAGGGCACCATCTCCACCCTCCCGCTGGCCTGGCGCACCGCCTACGACGAAAGCGCCGCGCACCGCGCCCACAGCGCGCTGAACGAACTCGCCGGCCGCCTGGACGACCTGTACGAAGCCACCGGACGCCAGATCCGTATCGCCCTGGAACCGGAACCGGGCTGCGTGGTGGAGTCGACCGCCGACGCGCTCGCCCCGCTCGCTGCGCTGCCCGCCCACCGCATCGGCCTGTGCCTGGACACCTGCCACCTCGCCACCGGCTTCGAGGAGCCCGTCGGCGCGCTGGCCGCCCTGGACCGGGCCGGCATCACGGTGTTCAAGACCCAGCTGTCCGCGGCCCTGCACGCCGACGACCCCAGCGACCCGGCCGTACGCGCGGCGCTCGCGGCCTTCGACGAACCGCGCTTCCTGCACCAGACCCGGGCCCGCGTCTTCGGGACCCTGCACGGCACCGACGATCTGGGCCAGGCGCTGACCGAGGGCGCGCTGCCGGACACCGTGCCCTGGCGCGCCCACTTCCACGTCCCGCTGCACGCACCCCCCGCCCCACCGCTGACCTCCACCCTGGACGTGCTGCGCGACACCCTGAGCGTCCTGCTCGGCGGCCCGCACCCGCGCACCCGCCACCTGGAGGTCGAGACCTACACCTGGCAGGCCCTGCCCGCCCGCTCCCGCCCCACCACCGACGCCGCCCTCGCCGACGGCATCGCCGCCGAACTCCGCCTCGCGGCCGACCTGCTGGCCGACCTCGGACTCAAGGAGCAGCAGTGACCACCAGCCCCACCCCCCTGCTCGTCCTGGATGTGGTGGGCCTGACCCCCGCGCTCCTGGACCACATGCCCCATCTCAAGGCGCTGGCCGGCCGCGGTTCGCAGGCCGAGCTGGGCACGGTGCTGCCGGCTGTCACCTGTGCCGCGCAGTCCACCTTCCTCACCGGGACGCTTCCCGCGGAGCACGGCATCGTCGGCAACGGCTGGTACTTCCGTGAGCTCGGCGATGTCCTGCTGTGGCGTCAGCACAACGGTCTGGTGGCCGGTGACAAGCTGTGGGACGCCGCCCGGCGGGCGTACCCCGGTTACACGGTCGCCAACATCTGCTGGTGGTACGCGATGGGCGCCGACACCGACTACACCGTCACCCCCCGTCCGATCTACTACGCCGACGGCCGCAAGGAACCCGACTGCTACACCCGGCCCCCGGCCCTGCACGACGAACTCACCGAGAAACTCGGCACCTTCCCCCTCTTCCACTTCTGGGGACCCGGCGCAGGCCTGCCGTCCAGCGCCTGGATCATCGGCGCGGCCCGGCACCTCAACCGCACCCGGCGTCCCGACCTGACCCTGTGCTACGTGCCTCACCTGGACTACGACCTGCAGCGCTTCGGCCCCCGCGACCCGCGCTCGCTGAAGGCCGCCACCGACCTCGACACCGAACTGGCACCGCTGCTGGAGGAGGCGGCGGCGGCGGGCCGTACGGTCGTCGTGCTGTCCGAGTACGGGATCAGCGAGGTGAGCAGGCCCGTCGACATCAACCGTGCCCTGCGCCGCGCGGGTCTGCTCGAGGTGCACACCCAGGACGGCATGGAGTACCTCGACCCGATGACGTCGCGTGCCTTCGCGGTCGCCGATCACCAGCTCGCGCATGTCTATGTGCGCCGTCCCGAGGACCTGCCCCGTGTGCGGGAGGTGCTGGAGGAACTGCCGGGGGTCGGTGAACTCCTCGGCGACGAGGGCAAGAAGAAGCACGGTCTCGACCATCCGCGCTCCGGTGAACTCGTCGCCGTGGCGGAGCCGGACGCCTGGTTCACGTACTACTACTGGCTCGACGACGCCCGCGCGCCCGACTTCGCGCAGCTGGTGGAGATCCACCGCAAACCCGGCTACGACCCGGCCGAGCTGTTCATGGATCCCCTGGACCCGTACGTGAAGGTCAAGGCGGCGGGTGCGCTGGCCCGCAAGAAGCTCGGCATGCGGTACCGGCTGGCGGTGGTCCCGCTGGATCCCTCCCCGGTGCGCGGCAGCCACGGCCGGCTGCCGCAGCGTGCCGAGGAGGGGCCCGTCCTGCTGTGTTCACGCCCCGGTGAGGTGGCCGGCTCTCTCGCCGCCACGGAGGTCAAGCCGTTGCTGCTGCGGCTGGCGGGCATCGGCTGAGCCGAAGTCCGGTGCCGCTCACGTCGGCCGCCCTCACGCCCCGCAGCCGCCCTCACGCGCCGGCGGGGCCGTCCGGCCGCGGGTACCGGACCGTGACGAGACGGGTGAGGCCGGACACCGACAGGACCCGTTCGAGCAGCGGGCCGGCGATGAGTTCGATGCGGTCGGCGTGGGCGAACAGGACGTTGAGACCCGCGCTGGATCCGGATGCATCGCCGATTCCGATCAAGGCCCGTTCGCGCTGCGGCAGGTGCGGCAGGTGCGGCAGGTGCGGCATGGTCGGGGCGACCTATGTCGCGAGGGTCCGCCGCCGTGCGTGTGCCGCGGACAGCTCCGCGGCGGCTCGGCGGGCACTCCCGGCGAGATGGGGTGAGCCCCACGCGAGGGCCGTGCGTTCGGCCAGTACGTAGTTCGCGGCCGCGGATCCTTGCTCGTCGAGAAGCCGGTACAGGTCGGCGAGGGCGTGGGCGAGGGGACGGGTCGCGTAGACCGCGCCGGCCGCCCCGGCCAGCTGGTGCCGGAGGGGCAACAGGTGCTCGACCAGCGCGGCCGCGGTCTCCTGGTCGTGCTGGAGGACGGCGAGCTGGGAGCGGAAGTCGAGTTCCATGCCGTAGAGGTGGTCGGTGACGGGTTCCGCGGGGAAGCTCACGGCCTGCGCCTCGTCGAGCCTGTCGAGGCGGGCCAGGACGAGCGCGAGTGCCACCCCGACCGGGGCACCGACGGATTCGTACACGGCGCGCATCACCGGTTCGATCTCGGCCGTACGGTCCTGGGCGAGCCGGATGGTGGTCAGTCCCAGCGTGCGCAGGCCCTGGGCATGGTGTGCCCCCACGCGCTGCAACAGGACGTCCGCCTCGGCGTACCAGGACTCCGCCTCCTCAGAGAGGAAACCTGCCTTGCGCACGCCCTGCCTTCGTCTGACGACCTTCCTCGGGACAGCCGCCGCCTGCGCCGAGGCCTGACCAGGCAGCAGGCGGTGAGAGGGGCGGACCCTCGGGCCCGCCCCTTCCACCGTCTTCACCGGGGCTACTCGACCTTGGCCCAGTCGAGCGTGCGTTCCACCGCCTTCTTCCAGCCCGCGTACCCTTCCGCGCGCTGGTCTTCGGACCACTGGGGCTCCCAGCGCTTGGACTCCTGCCAGTGCGTGCGCAGCTCGTCGGTGTCGCGCCAGAAGCCGGTGGCCAGACCCGCCGCATAGGCGGCGCCGAGCGCGGTGGTCTCGGCGACGACCGGACGGCTGACCGGTACGCCGAGGACGTCGGCCTGGATCTGCATGCACAGGTCGTTGGCCGTGACGCCGCCGTCGACCTTGAGCACGTCGAGGTGGACTCCGGAGTCCTGCTCCATGGCCTCGACCACGTCGCGGCTCTGGTAGCAGATGGACTCCAGGGTCGCCCGGGCCAGGTGGCCGTTGTCGTTGTAGCGGGCCAGACCGACGATCGCGCCGCGGGCGTCGGAGCGCCAGTACGGAGCGAACAGGCCCGAGAAGGCGGGAACGAAGTACATCCCGCCGTTGTCCTCGACGGTTCGCGCCAGCGTCTCGCTCTCCGCCGCATTGTTGATGATCTTCATCTGGTCGCGCAGCCACTGCACCGCCGACCCGGTGACGGCGATGGAGCCCTCCAGGGCGTAGATCGCCGGGCTGTCGCCGAACTGGTACGCCACGGTGGTCAGCAGACCGTGCTGCGAACGGACCAGCTCCGTACCGGTGTTGAGGACCAGGAAGTTGCCCGTGCCGTAGGTGTTCTTGGCCTCGCCCGGCGCGTAGCAGACCTGTCCCACCGTGGCCGCCTGCTGGTCGCCGAGCACCCCGGTGATGGGGATGGCGGCGCGCAGCGGCCGGGAGGAGCGGGTCACGCCGAACGCCTCGCGGTGGGAGGACGGGTTGATGGTGGGCAGCATCTGCCGGGGGATGCCGAAGAAGCCCAGCAGCTCGTCGTCCCAGTCGAGGGTCTCCAGGTCCATCAGCATGGTGCGGCTGGCGTTGGTCACGTCGGTAGCGTGGACCCCGCCGTCGGGGCCGCCGGTCAGGTTCCACAGCACCCAGGCGTCCGTGTTGCCGAAGAGGGCGTGACCCTGTTCCGCCGCTTGGCGGACGCCGTCGACGTTCTCCAGAATCCACTGGATCTTGCCGCCGGAGAAGTAGGTCGCCGGCGGCAGCCCCGCCTTGCGGCGGATGACGTCGCCCTGGCCCGAGCGTTCCAGGGCCGCCGCGATGGAGTCGGTGCGGGTGTCCTGCCAGACGATGGCGTTGTAGTAGGGACGTCCGTTGCGCGGGTCCCACACCACGGTGGTCTCCCGCTGGTTGGTGATGCCGATCGCGGCGAGATCCTCGGGGGAGAGGTTGCCGTGTCGCAGCGCGTTCTGCATCACCGAGTTGGTGCGCTCCCAGATCTCCACCGGGTCGTGCTCGACCCACCCCGAGCGCGGAAGGATCTGGGCGTGCTCCAGCTGGTGCTTCGCCACCTCGTTGCCGGAGTGGTCGAAGATCATGAATCGGGTGCTGGTGGTGCCTTGGTCCACCGCGCCGACGAAGTCAGCCATGGGTTGCCGCCTCTGCTGTGGGTGTCATTCCTCGGGGGACGGAACTCGGCCGGGAGGCTCGGGCTCCGCCGTCGGCAGGAACCGGCCGACGAAGACCTTGTAGATGCCGGCGCCGAGCAGGCCGCCGATCAGGGGACCGACGATCGGCACCCAGAAGTAGAGATTCCCGTACTGATCTCGCCATGCTGTGCCGTAGCCCGTGATGAAGCTCGCCAATCGGGGCCCGAAGTCACGTGCCGGGTTGATCGCGTAACCCGCGTTGGTGCCCCACGCCATACCGATGGCCACGACGATCAGACCGACGATGAAGGGGGCCAGATTGGCACCCGGCGGCGTGTTCAGCAGGTCCGTGACCGCCAGGATCAGCAGGAGCAGGATGGCGGTGCCGATGACCTGGTCACGGAACGCGCCCCACTCGTGGACCGGCAGGTTCGGATTGCCGTTGGCGGGGAGCGTGGAGAACACACCCTGTGTCTTGATGGTGTGCCCGGGGTCGGCCTTCGCCAGTGCCTCGGTGTAGTTCCACCGCACGATGAGGGCCGCCACGAAGGCGCCGGCGGTCTGGGCCAGCGCGTAGGGCGCCACCTTGCTCCACGGGAAGCCCTTGAACGTGGCCAGGGCGACCGTCACCGCCGGATTGAGATGGGCGCCGCTCAGTCGCGCCGCGACGTAGACGCCCAGGGTGACGCCGAGGCCCCAGGCCCAGGCGATGCTGTCGTGGTTTCCGAGTCCTCCCGGCGGCGTCGTGAGCGCTCCACCGGCGACCACCTGGGCCACCACGCCACAGCCGAAGAGAATGAGAATCATCGTGCCCACGAACTCGGCCGACATTTCGCCGACCAACCCCAACCTTTTGAATCGCTCAGCCATGGAAGCCCGCTTCCCGCCGGCGCTGAGCCGGCACGTCGACTGCTCGAGCTCTCCCGGACAACAGCATAGGGCGATCATGGACTAAGCGCACAAATGGGGCATTTTTCGTTTTCTCGGCCTTCCCATCACCGTGGGTGCGGGAACCCCGGTGACGCGCCGTCCACCATCCGTGCGCGGTCCGTGGTCGAAGGTGTCGACAGTCGCAGGACGCCCCGCCCCCGCCGTACGTGGAAAGGGAACGTGAACCGAGAGGCAGCGACGGCTCCTGTCTGTCGGCGTCGGAGGAACTCGCCTCCCGGACGGCCGGGCTGCCGCACACGTACCTCCGCGAGCGCATCGCGGACAGCCGGTCCGGCCGACGGTGGTGGTCGCGGCGCCGTCGCTGGGTGGGTCGCTCGGGCCGGACCGCTTGAGGCCGGGTGGCCGTTCGCCGGATCGAGGGGGTGAGCGTCAGCGGGCGGGTTGGATGTCGCCCTGGGTGGTCAGGGCGACGGAGTCCTGGTGGGCGAATGCACCCGGCGGGATGCCCGGGAGGTGTCCCGCCGCCGCGGTGGACTCACGGGTGGCCGCGGGACCCAGGGTGAGGCGGGAGACGATGCGGTAGCGATCTCCCCGGTAGACGGAGTGGACGTACTCGACGGGCCGGCCGCCGGTGTCTCTGGTGAGGCGCTCGAACAGGAGCGCGGGAGACAGATGGGGTACCCCGAGGAGCTTGGCCTCCGCCTGGCTGACGACGGTGGGCTCGATGGTCTGGACCACGCCCCTTAGACCTCCCCTTCGGCAAGCCCCGGCTGGACGGGTAGGACCAGCCGGGGTGGTCACCAGTCCGCCTCGGACCGGGTCGGCGGTGCACGCGGGTTGGTGATCGGTGCGACCCTTAGCTGACTGCCCGTCAACCTCCGCTGCCAGTGCCGTAGTCGACCGGACGCGAGCAGAGTCGCCGATTTCGTGGGCACGCGCGCGACTGTTTATGATCTTGGTCATGTCTGTGCAGAGCTTTGACAAGAACCTCTCCCGCAAGCAGAGACTTCAGGAGAAGCAGCGCCGTCAGCTGGCGGTGGTGGACACCGTGGACAAGGCCGAGACCAAGGTCCGCAAGGCAGAGGTCGAACTGGCCTTGGCCGTCACCGAGGCAGTGCAGGTGTTCGGCGACGAGCAGTCCGCGTCCGAGGGGCTCGACATGCCGGTCGAAGCGATCCGGCGCTTCCTCGGCATGGCCCAGGACGAAGCGTCCGGCGCCGACAACGTCGTCGAGGTCGCCGACAAGACCTGAGGCCTTCGGCGGCCCCGGACGGTCACCGGGCGCACCGGCCGCGCGGCCATGTGGACGAGCGAGACAGGCCCCTGGAGGCATCGGTGCGAGGGCATCAGTCGAAGGGGTCGAAGTCGTTGATCTGATCGCTCGTCGTGGGGCTGGTGGCCTGCCATTGCCCGGGACTCAGCAGACGCGTCCGCGCGGCCAGGCGGTGCAGGGCGGCGACGGCACCTTCGTCGAGTTGCGCCCCGCTGTAGCCGACGTACGCCACAACACCGGGCACCGGCTCCCAGGCCAGCGCGCCATTGCCACCCAACGCGGAGGTGATGACGGCGGGCTTGCCGTGCACGGTCCCTGCCGTCCGGACACGGCCGCCGTACAACTGGTCCTCGAGGCCGCCGCACCGGGCGGCGCCGGTGAAGGTCAGGCCTCCTGACAGCTCGTCGGCCTCCCCGGTCTCGGCTGAGCCGTACCGGGCCTCGTGCACATAGAGCGGGCGTGAGCTGCCGGTGGCCGTCACCGACAGTGCGGGCGGCGGTTCGACGACCGGGCGGCCCGAGACGACGCGAGTGGCCGCAGCGACAGCGACCAGTTCGGACTGCGGCAGATCTCCTCGGATCCGTGCGTAGGCGTCCCCGACCGGCCAGGTGATCCCGTGTTCGAGACTCCTTCCCGAGACGTTGCCGACCTGGACCGGGCGCCCCTTCGCCGGCGCCGGTACAGGGAACGTGACCACCGCGCCGTGCCGCCCCAGGGACCCGTCCGAGCGTCGTAGCACCACCGTCGACGGTCCTGCGTTCGCCGTGCGGTCACGCTTGATCAGCGTGGCACCCTGAGGCAGTGGCAGCCCTGTGATCACCATGCCAGGGGTCTGCCCCGCCCTGACGGTCGTGTCCGGGCCGTCAGGAAAGGCACTTCCGGAAGCCGATGCCGACGACGAGTCCAAGGGCGTTGCGGGGGCCTGCTCGTCCGACCCGCCCATGGTCACGATGCCCACCACGAGGGCAGCGGACAGGGCCGTCGCCGAGGCTGCCGCGATCAGCCGACGCGGCGGTCTCCAGGGCGGTCGGTCCGGGCCACCGCTGAGCACATCCCCCATGCCGGCAGTCTGCCCCACGGGTTCCGGGCCGTACAGCGAGCTGCGCCGTCGGCCTCTATCCGGGCACTCTTGGTGCACTCGACCTCGTCGGTACGCGCTGCTTGGGTATGGCCCCCGAACCTGACGCTTCTCCGTCGATGACCACTCACGTGAGTGCGGTGACCGACGGAGTCACCGGGGTCTTCAGGTGGGAGGAAGGCGCACATGTCGAGGTCCGCGACCTGGGCGGAGAGGTCGTCATCGAGGCGACGCCTCCGGGTTGAGGACGCCGGCAGGCCACCTCCTCACGCTCGCCCAGGCCGACACACCGGATGGCGCTCACCTGAGGACTCGACGGACGAGCGGGAGTTCCAGGCGCCGGGCAGCACGGGGTCATTCATTCTCTGTCATGGTTCTGTACGCCTCGTGGCGTACGTCGGCGTTCTGGTGTCCGCGCAGCAGGCGCAGCAGCGATCGCCACTCCTCGGGCCAGTCGAGCGGGCCGCCCGTGCCCTTCGCGAGGCCGACCGCCAGCAGGCCCGTCGCGGTGCCGCCGTCGCGGGCGAACCGGTCGGCCGCGGCCAGCAGGGCCTCGGCACGCTGCGGAACAGCGCGATACGCCGAGGACGGCCGCAGCCGGTCGGACGTGTGGGTCGCGACGGTCGTACCGGCGCCCTCAAGAGCGTCCGCGAGGTATTGCAGTCGTTCGAGCAGCGCGGACGGCTCCACGGTGCGATCGACCAACTGGCCCAGCAGGTGCGCGCGTTCGGCGACCAGTAGAGGTTCCGACGCCAGCTGTTCCGCGACCGCTTCGAGCAACTCGGCTCGCACTCCGTCGACGTAGCCGAACGACGTCAGGTTCCGGAGCCGCTGCAGCGCCGGCAGGTCCCGGCCCTCCAGCGCGTCACAGCCGCCCTCGTCGGTGTGCATCGCGGCCAGCAACTCGGCCACCGCGCCGTGGAACATGCTGCCCGGCGCGGCCCCGCCCACGGGGTGCGGCAGCTCGGACACGGCCAGATCGCGCATCACCCACCCCGCGAACTGCCAGTGCGTACGCTCGCCGAGGTCGCAGACGGTACGAGTGATACGGACGGCCAGGTCGGTCGAGTAGCGGCACCACACCCCCATGGCGCGCAGCACGGCATAGCCGCCCCCGAAACCCTCCGTGAGCGCGAGCGACGTGTCGTACGCCGCGACGACCACCGCGGCGTAGGCGCGGCGGTGCGTCTCGGCCAACTCCCAGGGGGTGACGGCCAGAAGTGCTTCGTGCACGGGTCGGGCGTCGTCGCGCGCGACGTCGTCGAGCAGGTGCCAGGCTGCCGGCTCGCCGAGCAGCGGCGGCAGTGCGCGGACGACGGCGGCCCGCACGTCGGGGTGGCGGTCGGGAGCCTGGAAGGTGCCCGCCAGCAGGGAAACTGCCCGCCGGGGCGGTAGGAAGCACGCGGCGAGCCGTACGGCCTCCTTGCGGGAGGTCACCTTCGCGGGCCGCTCCCCGGTGAGCAACGCGCCCAGGGCGAGGGCGAGTTCGGAGGGAGCGGTGAAGCGGGCGGCGCGGGACGCCGCGTACACGGCCACCCGGGCCCGGTCGCTGCCCGCCTGCTCCAGGAGCGCGGGCAGGGTGTCGTGGGGCCGATCGGTCCAGGGCAGGGCGCCGAGCGCGGCCTCGGCGACGACGACCTCCGGGTCGTCCTTGTGCGCGAGTGCCAGCGCCCGCCCGAACTCGGGCACCGGGGCCGCGGCCCGGATGAGGGCGGCCCGCTCGTCGAGCGGAAGAGAATCGTCCGCGATCGCCTCTCCGGCCAGCAGCACCGCCGCCCGCTGCTGGCGGGGCAGCCAGCGGTCGCTGTCGCCGAGGTCCGGCAGCGGGCGCCGGGCCCCGTCCACCAGGAAGCGCCCGTAGGGCGCGGACGCGTCGAGCAGGGAGTCCAGCAGATCCGTGCGCCGTCGGCTCAGTACCCGCCGTACGGGCGGGAGGACGACCGACGACGGTTCGAGCGCGACGATCCTGGCGACCCGTTCGCCGCGGGTCGCCGGCGCGGCCAGCCACAGTTCGGCCGCCACCCGAAAGGTCTCGTCGTCGCCGCGTTCCAGGGCCGTGACCAGCCTCTCCTGGAGCTCGGGCAGCCGCCGGGCGCGTGGCCCCAGTGCGGCGGCCAGGCCCAGCAGCAGCCGGAAGTCGGCGCGTCCGGCCCCGGCGTCGAGCCAGGGGCGCAGGGCCTCGAACACCTGGTGCTCCTGGCCCCGCCGCAGGACGCGGTGCAGGGGGCCGAAGTCGGGTACGCCGACCCGGCTCGTGATGCGCTCCAGGGTGCGCAGCGCCCAGTGCCGCAGCTCCGACGCCTCGTCCGTGGCGTGCTCGACGAGCAGACGTACGGCGAGGGTGCGCAGTGCCGTCAAGGTCCCGGCGGAACTGTCCCGGGCCTCGAGTACGCCGGCGGCGATCACGTCCAGCAGGGGGACGTCGTCGGCGCCGAAGAGCCGCGGGTGCGTCCCGGCGAGCGCGCCGAGCGCCGCGGCGCGTACCGGGTCCCGCTCGTTGCGCAGACGGCGGCCCGCCGTGGTCAGCAGCTCGGTGATCGCCTCCCGGCTGCCGTCCCGGGCGGCGCAGGCCACGAACAGCGGCCAGGCGGCGGCCCGGTCGTCGGCGTCGGACCGTCCGATCGCCGCGAGCAGCGCGGGACGTGCCTCGTCGATCGGGCCGTGGGCGAGGGTGTCCAGGTCGTCCCACCAGTAGCCGGTGCCGTCGAACTCGGCCGCCGCACGCCGGACTTCCGCCCAGCGGCGCTCGCGCGGCAGCAGGCCGAGGACACTGAGCGCCGCGTTCCGCTGCGTCCCCGCGTCGGCGACCGCGTCCACGAACGCGGGGCGTCGGCCGGGCGCGATGGCCTTCACCAGGGCCCTGAAGTGGTCGCCGCGGTTCAGCCAGTGACGGCCCAGCGCGGTCAGCGCCGCGGGTTCGGCCCGCACGAGCCTGTGCAGCACTCCGGGCGGCGGTATCGGCTCATGGCGCTGTTCCCGGCGGTCGGGGGAGGTGATCCAGCGGATCACGCGTTGGGCGTCGGCGGTCACGAGGGGGCCGAGTCCGCTGTTCAGCGCGGGCGGCAGACTGCCGGGACCGTGCCGTTCCAGCAGGCCCATCACCCGCTCGGGGCGCAGCGGCGCGAGTGCCGCGACCGTGGTGGCGTGCAGACGCCACCAGTCGTCCCGCTGCGGGCCGCCCGCCCGGTCGGCCAGGGTCTGCTCGGCGTGGTCCAGCACGGGGTCGGGGTGCCGGCCCGCGAGCCGCGTCCAGCCGTCGACGGCGTGTGCCAGCCCCGGCAACTCCCGCGCCACGAAAGAGGGAGTGCAGGCCGGCAGCAGCCGCGCGGCCTCGACGTCGCCCCATTCCACGCGCAGCCGCGCCACCAGCCGTTCGGCGAGCGCGGTACGGCCTCCCGCGGCGAGCAGCCGGGCCAGCCGCTGCCGCAGCACGGCCGGCGCGTCGTCGTACGCCGCCTCCACCGCCCGGTCCGGTACGGGCAGGTCACGTGCGGCGCGCCGCGCATAGCCGGCGACGACCGGGTCCGGGTCGGCCAGCCGCTCCGCGAGGAACCCCGCGTCCCGTCCGACGAGCGCCGCCAACGCCGCGAGCCGGCGCTCGTACGGCCCGCGCCCGTCCAACTCGGTCAGGAGCGGGGCGAGCGTCCCGTGGTCCGCGAGGCTGCGTGCGGTCCGCGCCGTCAGAGTCAGGCGCGCGGGGAACGGCAGCGGTGCGAGGGCGGAGAGCAGTTGCTCCGCGTTGATCGGCATCCGCTGATTGTGCCCGGCGATATTCGTTCATGCGATCGGATAAGTGGACCGCCACTTCGTACGAGGCAGCGGTCGATCTCGCGTCATTCCCGCTCCGGGGAAGATCCGTGGGAAGAGGGACCCGAGTGCTCCTGAGCCGAGATGTGCCGGCAGCGCACGGCGAGGGCCGCGATGTCGTCGTCGAGCCTTCCGCCGGCGTAGCGGAGCAAGTCCCTGTGGAGCTCGGTCAGCAGCTCACGGGGCGGGGCCGCGCGGTGCCGGCTCATCCAGTCCGGCAGCGGGAAGAACGTGCCGCTGCGGTCGCGGGTTTCCGTCACGCCGTCGGTGTAGAGCAGCATCTGATCGCCCGGGACGAAGGCGACGGTGTCCACGTGGTAGTGGTCTCCGAGGAGCGCCGCGAGATTGAGGGGTGTGGAGGGGCGGGTGGGCTCGAGTACGTGGATTTCGCCGTTCTGCACGAACACCGGTGGAGGGTGCCCGCAGTTGAGGACCTTGACGTGCCCGCTGCCGTAGGGGATCTCGGTGATCAGGGCGGTGGCGAAGTGCTCCTGCTGATCGTCGGCGGGGATCGCGGCGCTGTAGCGGGTCATGGTGATCTGCAGGCGGCGGACCAGTCCCTTCAGGTCGGGCTGGTCGTACGCGTTCTCCCGGAAACAGTTGATCACTGCCGCGGCCGCCCCCACCGCCGACAGGCCCTTGCCGCGTACGTCGCCGATGAGCAGGCGGACTCCGTACGGTGTGTCGGCCACCTCGTAGAAGTCGCCACCGATCCGGGCCTGCTCCTGGGCCGCCCGGTACAGGGATTCGATCTCGATGCCCTGGATGAGGTGCGGCAGGGGGCGGAGCAGCACCTTCTGGGCCGCGTCGGCGACGAGCCGGACCTGGAAGAGCGTCTCCTCGCGCTGGAGTCGGAGGTGGCTCGCATAGGCGGCCGCCAAGGTGACCGCAGCGATCGCGGCAACCGTGTACGGAGTCCCCAGATCGGAGTAGACGAAGCTGATGCCGATCATGAGCAGTAGGCAGAACGTCCCCAGCAGGACGGTCGGGAGCACGGGCCACAGCGCGGCTGCGAGGGCGGGTGCCGCGGGCAGGAGGCGGCTGAAGGCGATCTCTCTCGGAGTGGAGAAGGCCAGAGCGGCGATGACGACGGTGACGAGCACCGGTGACAGCAGTACGGCCTGCCGCTGGCCGCCGTAGGGACGGTGGCGGCGCCTGAGCTGCACTGGCCTGATCACAATTCCGATCTTATCGGGACGATATGGGTGGCAACTGGATCCGCCACTCTGTGATCACCCTTGGTTGGGCCCGGTCGCACCGCTATCACGTTGCCGGGGCGGGATACCGGCACGTGGTTCGTCGCCGTGCGGGCAGCCACGACGCCTTCCGTGGCCGCCCGCACGACGACGTGCTCAGGGCTTGGCGGTGTACACGACACCGGCCAGGCTCTGGGCCGCGGCGCCCCACACCTGGTCGTACAGGGAGGAGTCGAGGCCGAGTGTGTAGAGGAGCCAGGCGGTCGTGACGCCGTAGGTCAGTTTGAGCTGAGCGGTCCGGGTGATGGTTCCGCTGTCGCAGCCGAAGCCCGAGCTGTCCTCGAAGCCGCAGTGGAACCCACCGGTGATGACGCGCAGTTGGGTGGCGGCCGGCTTGGCGTCGTACATCCTCTGCTGGTTGTCGGCGACACCGGCGATGCTGTCGGCGCTACCGCCGACGTACTGGACGGGGATGCCCAGCGCGCTGGAAGCACCGACGGCGGAGGGGTTGGTCTCCGCCGCCGCGAGAGTGGAGACCGACCTCACGGCCGGGTTCCTGCTTGCGGCGACCAGTGCCGCGCCCCCGCCCATTGAGTGCCCCGAGACGGCGAGTCGGCTGGTGCTGACCGCGCCGGCGAACCGTGAGCCGGTGGTGCTGTTCTGGGCGGTGAGCCAGGTGAGTGCCGCGTTCAGGTCGTCGGCGAACGCCGAATGGCTGGGGAACAGGCCGCCCTGGGACTTGGGTGCGACCGTGATGACTCCCCAGGAGGCGTAGTGCTTGAGCAGGCTCTCGTACTGGGTGATCGCCTGGAAGAAGCCGTGCCCGAAGGCGAGGCCGGGGTGGGCTCCGGAGGCGACCGGCGCGTTCGCCCCGGCCGTCGTGCCGGGGTACCAGACGCGTGCGCTGTACGAGCGGCCCGAGGCCGCGACCGTGAGATCGGTGTAGGCGACAGGGAACGACCCGGTGGTGGAGGGGTCCGCCGCGCGCACCGAGGCCGACGCCTGCGACGCCTGCGCGGCCGGTGCGAGGGTGAAGGCGGCTGCTGCGGTCAGCAGCAGCGCGGTCATGGACCGCAGGAGTGTACGGAACACGAGATCACCTTTTCTGAGGGAGGAAACAGTGATTTCTGGTGGTACGTCTCCGTGCTGTCCGGGCGTGCTCCGACCACGGGTCGGAGGTCCTCGCCGCCGCGGGCACGCCCGTGAGGCCCGAGCGGTGGATCGGGAGGACTTCACCTGGCTGAACGGGGCCGAGCTCTGGAGCCGGTGGCCGCGGCGGAACTCGACCGCCGCCACCGTTCGCGGGAACGCTCAGCCGCCGAAGCGCAGGGTGAAGTCGCGCAGCGTCAGGCTGACCAAGGGGGCACGGCGGCCGAGCGCGCCGAGTCGGCTGTCGGCCGGTGCCTTCCACTCGGCACGCGCCAGGCGCAGGGCGGCGCTGCCGCGGACCCGGCTGGTCTTGATCCGGCCGTCCAGTGTCTGTGCCAGCCTGAAGGCCAGCGGCCAGCGGCCGGGCAGACCTCCCCGCTCGGTGAACCGGCCGGCCGCGAGCGTGCCCCGGCCCGTCTTGGCGGCGCACGACATGCCGTCCGACCGCTGGACCTCGAAGATCGCCATCTCCTTGGGGATGCCCCACAGCGCGCGACCGCCGGCCAGGGAGGTCTCGCTGTCGACCCAGATGTCGGTGATGCACACGCGGGGCCGCGCTCCGTCGCGCACCAGGACCGCCCGCAGCAGTTCGTTGTAGTGCAGGACGCTGTCGTTCTCGTAGACGACCCAGGCCGCGCCGACCAGGCCACGGCCGCCGACGGTGAGGTGGCGGGTGCCGGGCGCGGCGGGGGGAAGTTCCGCGCGCGGCACCGGCCAGAGAGACAGGTACATCTGACCTGCCAGGTGCCAGGGCTCATCCGGGTAGTCAGTCATTCCGCGTCCGTTCCGTGGGGAGGGTGGAGGCGCCAGGCACCCGGGGCGGTGGCCGGGACGGCCGGCCGGCGCGGTGGGACGGGTGTGACCGGGCGGTACGGGAGGCCCAGGCCGGGGCGGGGGTCGGACTCTCCCTTGTTGGGCCACAGGGCGGTCGCCCGCTCGGCGAAGGCGGTGATGGTCAGCGAAGGGTTGACGCCGAGGTTGGCGGAGATCGTGGAGCCGTCGATGACATGCAGTCCTGGATAGCCGTGAAGGCGATGGTAGGGGTCGATGACGCCGGTGCCGGCGCTGTCGCCGACGGTGCACCCGCCGATCAGGTGACCGGTGGTGGGGATGTCGAAGAGGTCTGCCCAGGTGCCGCAGGCCTGACCGCCGATCCGGTCGGCGGCCGTGCGGGCGGCTCGGTGTCCCGCGGGGATCCAGGTCGGGTTGGGTGCGCCTTCGCCGGGCCGGCTGCTGAGGCGGCGCCGGCCGGTTCGGGTGCGCCGCAGACAGGTGGTCACCGAGTTGTCGACCGACTGCATGACCAGCAGAACCACGGACTGCTGCGACCAGCGGCGAGGGTTGTGGAGCGCGGGAAGACGGCGGGCGTTGCGTGCCATGACGGCGAGTCCCACGAGGAGGCGGGACCGTCCCGGCACCGGGTCGACGAGCATCGCTCCGAGCAGTCCGAGCAGGTTGCTGCCGCGGCCGTAGCGGACCGGCTCCACATGGGTGGTGTCGTCCAGCCGGACGGAGGAGGTGATGGCCACGCCGCGGGAGTAGTCCGCGTCGCGTGCCCGGGCGCGGACTCCGAGGATGGCCTCCGAGTTGGTCCGGGTCAGCCGTCCGAGCCGGGGTGAGATGCCGGCGAGTGAGCCGTCGTCCTTGAGGGTGTGCAGCAGACGCTGGGTGCCCAGCGCGCCGGCCGCGAAGATCACGTGGCGTGCCGTGAGCGTCTGCCGCCGCCTGCGCGGGACGGCCCCGGTGCGGACCGAGGTGACGGCCCAGCCGTCACCGGCGCGAGTGACACCGGTGACGGTGCGGCGCTCCATGACTCGCGCGCCCGCCCGTTCGGCCAGGCCGAGGTAGTTCTTGGGCAGGGTGTTCTTCGCGTTGTGCCGACAACCGGTCATGCAGGCACCGCAGTTGACGCAGGCGTTGCGCGCGGGTCCGGCGCCGCCGAAGTACGGGTCGGGCACCGCCGCGCCGGGGGTGACGTCGGTCGGACCGAAGTGGACTGCGACCGGAGTGGGGCGGAAGGTGTCGTCGCAGCCGAGCTCGCGTGCGGTGTCCTTCAGCAGCAGGTCGGCTTCGGTGAACACCGGGTTGGGTGTGACGCCGAGCATGCGACGGGCCTGTGCGAAGAACGGGGCCAGTTCGCGGCGCCAGTCGGTGAGGGACGCCCAGTGCGAGCCCTCGTAGAAGGCCGCCGGTGGTTCGTAGAGCGTGTTGGCATAGCCGAGGGATCCGCCGCCGACACCGGCGCCGCTCAGCACGAGGATGTCGCCGAGCAGGGACGCACGGAGGATGCCCGTGCATCCTAGGCGGGGCGCGAACAGGTAGTTCCGCACGTGCCAGGACGTTCGCGGGAAGTCGGTGTCGGCGAAGCGCCGGCCGGCTTCCAGGACGCCGACCCGGTAGTTCTTCTCGGTGAGGCGCAGCGCGCTGACGCTGCCGCCGAACCCCGACCCGACGACGAGTACGTCGTAGTCGAAGGCGTTCATGCGTCGTCTCTCCCTCTGAAGTCGGCCAGCAGCGGGGTGACGAGACGTTCGAGGTTCTCGCGCCGCACCTGGGGGTGGACCGCCGTGAGCGGAAGGGGGCTGTCGAGTCCGGGGACGTGCGGGAGCAGCGCGAGGTGGGGAAGGAGCACGAGCAGCAGCGACAGCAGCGCGTCCAGGTCGGCGTCCTTGCGCAGGCTGCCGGCGGCGACGGCCCGTTCCAGGAGGGGGCGGAGACCGGCCAGGTATATGGCGTTCACGGGCACCCGGACCGCGTCCCGTACGGCGGGGTTCATCTCCATGTTGGTGGCCGCGGTCACCCCGCGCTCGAGCGGCTGCCCGGCGAAGTAGTCGAGCCAGGCCTCCAGCGCGTCGACGAGATGGGCGGAGAAGTCCGAGGTCCCGTCGTAGCCGTCGAGCCACGGCTGCATGTGCGCGTAGATCCGGAGCGAGGTCTGTTCGGCGACGTAGGTGAAGAGATCGAGCTTGCCCGAGAAGTACTGGAACAGCGAGCCCTTGGCGACCCCGGCCTCGCGGGCGATGACGTTCAGGCTGCCCGTGGAGTAGCCGTGGGTGCCGAACTCGTCCATCGCCGCGACCAGTACACGCTCGCGGCGGGCCGGCGAGAGCCGGGTCCAGGTGGGCGTGGGCATGGACACTCCTCCGTGTGACCGGGCGGTCATGTGACCGCCCGGTCATGGTGGAGGCCCCGGTCATCGATGTCAACGACTCTGACAGGCATGGCTGTTGAGGGCATACGCGCACCCATTGACAGGGCGTGCCGGGCCGTCCAGCCTGTGGACGGCCAGTGATATGACCGGCTGGTCACAAGGAGGTCGGCATGCAGAAGGTGTGTGTGATCGGGGCCGGTTCGTCCGGGATCGCCGCCTGTCAGGTTCTCGCCGAACGGGGCATCGCCTACGACTGCTTCGAGCTGGGATCGGACGTGGGCGGCAACTGGCGCTACCTGAACGACAACGGGCGGTCGTCGGCGTATCGCTCGCTCCACATCAACACGTCCCGCCAGATCATGGAATACGCCAGTTTTCCCATGTCGGACGAGTACCCGGTCTATCCGGGCCACGCCCACATAGCGCGCTACTTCGACGCGTTCGTGGACCACTTCGGGCTGCGCCCGTCGATCAGGTTCCGCACCGAGGTGGTCGAGGTCGCCCCGGCCGGGGACACGTGGGCGGTGACCTCGCGCCCCCGTGGCACGAACGACCACGAGACCGGTACGTACGACGCCGTACTCGTCGCCAACGGCCATCACTGGAAGCCGCGTTGGCCGCGACCCGGCATCGCGGGGGCCACCGATTTCGAAGGCACCCAGATCCACTCGCACGACTACCGCGTACCCGAGCCGTTCGCCGACCGGCGAGTCCTCGTACTGGGCATCGGCAACTCGGCCTGCGACATCGCCGTGGAGACCTCGCGTGTCTCCCGGCGGACGTTCCTCGCCATGCGCCGCGGCGCGCACATCCTGCCCAAGCACCTGTTCGGCACGCCCACCGACCATCTGACCCACTCCTGGCTGGCCAAGGCGCCCCTCGCCGTTCAGGACCGCGGGCTGCAACTCCTGCTGCGACTGAGTCGTGGCCGACTGGCGGACTACGGGCTGCCCACCCCCGCCCACCGCGTTCTGGCCGCCCATCCGACGATCTCCGACGACCTGCTGTCCCGGCTCAGCCACGGCGACATCACCGTGAAACCCGCGCCGCGCAAGGCCGACGCCGACCATGTGTTCTTCGACGACGGAAGCGTCGAGGAGATCGACACGATCATCTACTGCACGGGCTACGACATCGCGTTCCCCTTCCTCAAGGACGAGCTGATCGGCTCCGGGGACAACGATCCGGGGCTCTACCGCCGGGTTGCCGCGCCTGATCGACCCGGGCTGTACTTCATCGGTCTGGTCCAGCCGCTCGGTGCGATCATGCCGCTCGCGGAGGCCCAGTCGCACTGGGTCGCCGACCTCCTGGAGGGTCGTTGCGCGCTGCCCGAACGCGAGGAGATGCTCGACGAGATCCGCACGTACCGCGCCCGGACGGCCCGGCGTTACGTCGCCTCGACCCGGCACACCATCCAGGTGGACGCTCAGGCGTATCTGAGGGAACTGGCCAAGGCGCGCAGACGGAGGGCGGTGCCGCGGTAGCGGAACGGCGCGGCCCTGCGTCGACTGGACCGGGACGCCCGAGCGTTGTCGCTCGCGGCGAAGGCCAGGAGAAGCGCGGCGGTCCGCGCCACCTGGACGCCGCCCGCCGTCTCCAGCCGGGCCTGGCGGCCGCCGCGGGGGACGGGCAAGCCGTCCTGACCCGGCCCGGACACCGTCTTCGGCAGCCAGGTCCGTGGCCGCGTCGCCCCCCAGGGGGGCGGGAGCGGCGGCCGCCAACGTGTCACCGGTTCGTCGCCACCGAGCGCGGCGCGGTCCGTGTTTCTGCCTGCGAGGCCTTCTCGTCATGGGCCGGCAGTAGCGTGCGGCCGATGCCGACCCGGCGGGCGATGGCCGGACCGATGCTGCCGGGGCCGATGACGACGACGATCTCCTTGACGGCCCCGTTCTCGCTGCTCATGGTCCAGGCTCCTTCGTTCCGGGTTCTCGGGGCGGTCGGCCGCGCCCTGGTCACGAGCGCGTGCCGACCTGGAGCCCCGTCCACACGCCGTTCGCACGGCCACGGCCGAAGGCCGGACGAAGCCGCCGAGAGGCAGGCGTGCCGAAGAAGGCGGCATCCGTGCCGGTAGGTGGCGTCCGACCGGTGCGGGAAGGGAAACTCCACCCGGCCTGACGCCTCCGACCCCCGCGAGGCAGACCGCGACGTTCAGGGGAACAGCAGGGCCCCCACGCTACGAAGTGCCACGAACCGTTCCGACCGGCTAGACGCGGTCCTGGAAGACGCAGTTCCACACATACGTGCCCGCGACACCGCCGTCGGCGCGCACCGCTTCCAGCGTGTAGAAGTGCGTGGTCCCCCGGGCGGCCGTGGTGTCCGTGTAGGCGCGGGTCTGCGCCGGCAGGAGTCCGGCGTGCAGCGGTTCGTACGCCTGCGTGGCCGCGTTCCACCTGCTGACCCGGTAGCCCGCGACGGTGTCGCACTCGGCCGTCCTGTCGCACCGCCAGCTGATGGACGGCCCGTCCTCGTCGGGTCCGCCGATCACGGTGCCGTGGCCCAGGCTGCCGAGGTCCCAGTCCCCGGTGACCGTCACGGACGGCCGGACATCCAGCTCGGTGGCCTGGACGACCGTGACCTTCGGGTCGCTCG
This sequence comes from Streptomyces sp. NBC_00080, assembly GCF_045041255.1. Lineage (NCBI taxonomy): Bacteria > Bacillati > Actinomycetota > Actinomycetes > Kitasatosporales > Streptomycetaceae > Streptomyces > Streptomyces sp. NBC_00080. The sequence continues at coordinate 566,484 of NZ_CP108235.1, read as the reverse complement.
GGGGCAGGGCGTTGCCCCAGAGGTCCCTGGCGACGACCGCGTACACGTACGTCTCGCCGTCCGGCAGGTCGCCGCAGAGGACCGCGAGCGGGTCGCTCGTGCCCTCCCGGCAGGAGGTGGAGCTGAGCCACTTGACCGTGCCGTCGCCCTGCCGGACGCCGGTCCAGACCACGTAGCGCTCGACGTCGTCCTCGGTCGAGGCCGCCCAGCTCATGAGGACGCCGTCGGCGCGCGGGGTGGCCGTCACGCCGGTGACCGGCCCGGGTGCGACGCGATCGCCGGTGCGGACGACGAGCGGAGCGGACAGCGCCGACTCGTTGCCGGCCGGGTCCACCGCCGCGACCGCGTACGTCACGTACGTGCCCGCGGGCATGTCCAGGTCGTGGCAGAGGCCACCGGTACTGGTCTCGTCGCTCTCCTCGGCGCAGGTCACGCGGGTGAGCGCGGCCGGGTCGAGGGTCTTGCCGGGCGAGCGGTAGACGCGGTAGGTCCCGCCGTTGTCGAAGTCCTCGTAGAAGCCGTCGGGCTGCTTCCAGTACACGTCGGTGTAGCCGACGCGGACGACGGAGCCGAGGGAGGTCGGGGACTTCGGCGGCGTACGGTCGACGCCGTCGCCGGTGACGGCGGCGTACGCCGACGGGTTGCCGAGCGCGTCGAGAGCGCGGACCCGGTAGAAGCGGGCGGTGTTCACGGGAGCGTCGGTGCGGTACGACGTCGTGGTCGTCGTGCCCAGCAGCTCGAACGGGCCGGTGGCCGCGGAGGCCGCGTACACCTCGTACGTCGCGGCGTCGGCGGGCCCCTGCCAGGCGAGGGTCGCCCACCACGCGTCGCCGGTGACCGTGAGAGCGGTCGGCGCCGCCGGGCCCGTGCGGTCCACGGTCACCGCGGTGGCGTCGAGGCTGCCGACGGACTCGCGGCCCGCCTTGTCGACGGCGCGGACCTCGTACAGGAAGGTCTGGCCCGTGGCGGGCGTCGCGTCCACGAAGGACGGGGAGGCGAGCGGCGACGAGCCGCCGACCCTCACCCACTGGGCGGTGCCCAGCCGGCGGTAGACGCGGTAACCGGCGAGATCCATCTCCTTGTTCGCGGCCCAGCGCAGGGTGGTCTTCGCGGTGTCCCGGTTGTACGCGGCGGTCAGACCGGTCGGGGCGAGCGGCTTGACCGTGTCGACGGCGGCCTCCGTGCGCGGGGCGTACGTGAACGTGGCGTGGGCGAGGCCGGTCCAGGCGACGTAGTCCACGCGCAGCGTGTGCTTGCCGGCCGGGACGGTCAGGTCGACGGTCTTGCGGGCGGTGGTGGAGACGTTCTTCCACAGGTTGATCTTTTGCACGCCGTCGACGTAGACACGCATGCCGTCCTGCGTGGCGGCGGAGAGCCGGAACGGGCCGCCGGAGCCGAAGTCACGGGTGAGGGACCAGCGGACGGAGAAGTTGTCCTTGGGCAGCGTGACGCCGGTCGGGTCGCCGTACCCGTAGTTCTCGTTGACGGCGGAGTCGCAGGCGGTCAGCTTCGGCGTGCCGCTGAAGGTGGAGTTGCCGAAGTACTGCGCTTTCCAGACGGGAGAGGCGCAGGTGACGGCCGCGGAGGCCGGGGCGGCGATCATCAGGTCGCCGGTGGCGGCGAGGGCGGCCGTCGCGGCGAGCGCGGTCAGCCGGGTACGAGTCATCACAGAAGGTGGGGCCCTTTCCGGACCAAGGAGAATCAGGTTGCGCGTGTGTGACTCATGAGGCGGGGGCAGGGTTGCCCGGCCCCCTCACCTTCCTTCAGGTGTCACCACCGCCCGCCCTTCCCGGTGTCACCACCGCCACCCTGGTCAGCGACAACCGGCCGGTACTCACCGTCATCCATCTGCCGCTGACCGGCGACACCTACACCGCTGTCGCCGGCGGCGGTGCTCGCCTCAACGACCGGCCGCTGAAGGTGTCCGCCAAGACCGACCTGGGTGCCGCGCTCGTCGGCACCGGTCAGGCCAAGCCCGGCGAGGACAAGCACACCTTCCGGCGGATCGGCGAGTCGGTCAACGCCATGCTCACCGACGCGCTCGTGGTGCGCGTGTCCGTTCCCGCCACGATGCAGCTCATCCACGTAGCCGCCGGACGCATGGACGTGTTCTGGCAGTTCTCCGATGTCCGCTCCGGCCTGGTCGCCGGTGCCCTGCTGGTCTCCGAGGCCGGAGGCACCGTCACCGACCTGGCGGGCGAGCCCTGGAGCACGGCCGGCCGGGACTTCCTGGCCGCCGCTCCCGGCCTCCACACCGCTGCCCGCGAGGTGCTGTCGCCGATCGTCTGACCGCGAAGCGACCTGCTTCCTCTCCTCCCGCCCGACACCGCAAGGAGCATCACCTCATGACCAGCATCGGCATCCTGGGCGCCGGTCGCGTCGGCGCCAACCTCGCCGGCGGGCTCGCCTCGGCCGGACACGACGTCATCCTCGGCCGCCGGAACCCGATGGCGCGGTCGGCAGCGCCCACCGAAGACGTCCACCCCGACATCTCCTGCTCCGACCAGCGCACCGCGGCCCGCACCGCTGACATCGTGATCAACGCGACGCCCGGCGACAGCGCCCTGGACCGTCTGGCCGACCTGCGCGGCGAACTCGCCGGAAAGATCCTCGTCGACGTCTCCAACGCCACCCGCGACGCCGGCGGACCGCCCGGCGACCTGTGCTACCCGGGCAGCAGCCTCGCCGAACAACTCCAGGCCGCCCTCCCCGACACCCAGGTGGTCACGACGCTCAACACCATGCTGTTCATGGTCATGACCGCCCCGGAGGTCCTGGCCACCCCGCCGACCGTCTACGTCTCGGGCAACGACGAGCTCGCCAAGAAGACGGTCGGCGGCCTCCTCGGCGACCTGGACTGGCAGCCCGTGTGGATCGAGGACCTCGGGGACATCACCACAGCCCGCGCCACCGAGGCCATGATCCTGGTCGTGCCCCACATCCTGCGCCGACACGGCTTCAAACCCTTCGCCGTCTCCCTCGCCCGCTGACCCCACCGCCGGCCCGCGGTCAACCTCCCCGCCCCGCAGTCCTGGCCCCGCTCCGAGTCGTCCGGCCGCCGCCCCGGAGCCGGACACGACCGGCCCACCCGTCGGAGTCACGTGACGGGTGGGCTACTGGCCTGTGTCGGGTGGCCGGGCAGGCCCGGTTCTGTGCGGGCCTGCCCCGGAAACACCCTGGCGGAGACGCAGGGTCAGAAGGTCATGCTCCAGCGGTCCAGGTAGCCCGGGTCGACGGTGAAGATCCCCGGGGTGTTGTCGGTGACGCGCAGCTTCCACACGCCGTCCGCGGGCAGCGCGGAGGCGTCGATCGTGAACGTGGCGTGCAGTTCCGTGCCGGTGTCCCAGACGAAGTCCTTGACCAGGATCGCGGTGCCGTTCTCGGCGACGAGTTCGATGATCTGGCCTCCGATGAAGTCGTGGACCAGGTCGACGGTGACCTTGAGGTCCGGGGGAGCGGCGCCGGTGCGGCCGGTGACGCGCAGCGGTGACTCGATCGTCCGCCAGTTGGGGATGTCGTAGCGGTCGGGGTTGACGAAGTGGTCGCCACCGGAGGCCAGGACGGTCCAGGTGTAGGGCAGGTCGAGCTTCTCCGCCGCGGAGTTGGTGACGGTGACCGTGACCGCGAAGGTGCCGGCGCGGGTGGGCGTGCCGGTGATACGGCCGTCGGCCGCCCCGAGGGTCACGCCGTCGGGCAGTCCGGTGGCCGCGTAGGTGAGCGCGCCGGGCCGGGTGGAGGTGGCGGTGATCTGCCGGCCGACCGGCTGGCCGACGGCCGCGTCGCGGGTGGAGGGGGCGTCGGCCGCGATGTGGTTGACGTAGCGGGGACCGACGTTGACCGCCGCCCACGCGTTGCCGACCGCCTCGTAGGCGTCGCTGGTGGTGCCGAACAGGTCGGCGGCCGCCTGCAGGGTGGCGGTGCGGGCGCCGGCGTAGTCGGTGGTGCTGGTCATGTAGCGGGTCAGTGCCCGATACCAGACGTTGGTGGCGTTCGCCAGGCCCAGGGCGGCGACGGGCCTGCCGTCGTAGGTGGGGCTGTCGTAGGCCACTCCGTTGATGGTCGTGCGGCCGCTGCCCTCGGCCAGCAGGTAGAAGAAGTGGTTGGCCGGCCCGGAGCTGAAGTGCGGGTCCAGCTTCTTCGTCCCGGCGGTCCAGTAGTCCTGTGACGTTCCCTTCGCGGAGGCGTCCTTGGAGGGCTGGTCCATGTAGCGCAGTGGCTTGCCGGTGCCGCGGACGTCCGCGAGCTCCCCGAGCAGGAAGTCGGGTGTGTCCTGGGCGTTGCCGGCGAAGAACTCCACCGCGGTGCCCATGATGTCGCTGGTGGCCTCGTTGAGCCCGCCGGATTCACCGGTGTAGATCAGGCCGGCCGTGGCGGAGGTGACGCCGTGGGTCATCTCGTGTGCGGCGATGTCCAGTTCGGTCAGCGGGCGCCGGCCGTCCAGGCCGTCGCCGTAGGTCATGCAGAAGCACAGGTCGTCCCAGAACGCGTTGGCGTACTTGGTGCCGTAGTGGACGTTGGAGACGGCGCCGACACCGTCGTCGGCTATGCCGTTGCGGCCGAACCGGTCGTGGTAGAAGTCCCAGGTCCGCTGGGCTCCGTAGGCGGCGTCGACCGCTGCCGTCTGCGCCGTGGCCGGACTGCCGTCGCCCCACACGTCGTCGGCGTCCGTCACCAGTGTGCGGACGCCGCCGGTGACGTCGTAGGTGCGGTGGTTGCCGCGCTGGAGATCGGCGAGCCGGAAGAAGTCCGCGTCGCGCAGCGACGCCAGCGGGACGGTGCCGCTGTACTGGCTGTGGCCCTCGCCGGCCTGGATGTCGTCGTAGGAGGCGAGGCGGGCGCCGGTCACGGCATCGGTGATCACATGGACGCGGCTCGGTGTCTGATCCTCACGCAGCCCTGTGACAACGTTGTCCCATGCGAGTCGGGGGGAGTCGTCCACCGCCCAGACGACCTGCCGCGCCGAAGCCGCACGCTCGGAAGCGAGGGAGCCCTGTTCGTCGGCTGCCGCCGATGCGGCCTTCTTCGCCGCGGCCGAGGAGACCACGGCCCTGGTCGTGGGCACCGAGAGAGCCGGGGGTGTCGTGCGTGTGACGGTCTGCTCGCCCGCGCGCTCGTGGACGATCACGTCGGCGCCGATCACCGGGAGTCCTGCGTAGGTGCGGGAGTAGCGCGTGTGCACGGTGCCGTCGGCGTCCTTCGCGACGTCCTCGGCAACGAGCGCTTCCTTGGCGCCCATACGGAGGCCGCGGGCCGTTTCGTGAGCGGACTCGGCGGCGCGGTCGAGCAGTCGGTCGCGCTGCGCTCGGGACAGTGTCACGCCGCGCGCCCCGGGTCTGGGCTCGGCGTCGATGCGCCGGGTGGCCGGTGATCCTGAGCCGTCGTCCAGGGCCGAAGCCGACTGGGCTGTCGGAGCGGTGATCGCGAGCACCGCCATACCGGCGGCGAGCGCGGTCGCCAGCCTGCCGCGCTTTCGTGCCGTGCGCGGGAGCGCGGACGAACGGCGAACTCCCAGGGGTGATTTGGTCATGCGGGCAGCTCCTTTCGCCGGCTGTCGGCGGACAGCGGCGGGAAACGGGGAAAGTACGGAGGGAACGGGGGAGACCGGAGGCCGTCGGCCTGCGGTGGGGAGCGAGGCGGGTACCGCTCGACTGCGGACAGATCGTTTCAGGGCGTCCGGATGCTGTCACCACTGCGGAGATCGATGTCCGAAAATCGGTCAACCGGCCGCCTCTGGAAGGTGATCGGAAAGGGCATCACCACGTGTGGCTTTACGAAGCGGCAATACGGCGCTAACCAGCAAGGTTGGCCGTATCCGACCGCGGGTGCGCCGCCTGTCCTGCCCGCCCCGCCCGCCCTGCGGAACGGGCATCCGCGGGCGGAGTGCGCCGCGTTCCGGGAGATGACCCGCGACGCGGTTCGGGAACGCGGCCCTGGACGCGGCCCGGGCGCGCATCTCCCTTCGGCTGTGGTCGTGTTCAGTCGACGGCCGGTTCGCCGTCGGTCACTGGCGGGCCTGTCCCGCACGGAGGGCGACAAGTGCAAGGCACGCGTGGACGCGAGCACGTCGGGCAGCGTCCTGGTGCGGGCCGTCTTCCGCCCGACACGGACCACCTCTACGGCCGATCGCGGTTGCGGACGGCCGTGACCGGAACCGACGCGTAGCGGGAAGGCGCTCAGTCCGGCACGCCGAGGTGCGGGAGCACCCGCCGCCGCTGTGCGGGCAACCGGGTCGCCTGTGCTCGGCAGCGCGCGTCCGACCTGCCCTCATCGCAGACTGGCACTGACCGAGCGGCGGACGGCATGATACGCACTCGGAGTCCGAGGGGGAGCCATGAGATCACGCCTGCAATGGATCCACGGCCGCGGAGGGCATGTCGGCGTCGAACGCACGCAGACGTACGCGGCTGAGATCCTCGTCAGATTCCTGGTCCTGGTCGGCCTGCTGTACATGCCGGTTGTTCTCATTTTCCATTGGGCCGAGTGGATACCGTTCGCCGGAGCAAGCAGCTACCTGCTGTGGGAACTCGGCCGCCTCAACAGCGCGCTCGGTGAGCTCGCCGGCCTTTGGAACGAGCAGTCCGAGCAGCGGCAGCAGCGGCAGGAACCGGCTCGAAGCGACTCCCTCCGGTGACAGCCCCCGCTCCCCGCGCCCTCTCCGCCCCGCAACCGCACAGGCCCGTTCGGAGCCGTGATCACGTGGCCGGGAAAGCGGTGGACCGGGTGATGCCCGGACTTGTATCTTGCGGTTGACCGCGACACCGCCCAAGGAGGTGAGACCCATGAACGCTGTATCGACGTGGGTGCTCCCCCTTCCCGTCACGGCCGGCGACTGACGTAGGTGTCGCCGGGAGCGCCTCGACAACAAGGCACTCCCGAAAGGCAACACCTATGGATTCTCCGCAGTTCACCGCCGAGCCGTCGTCGAACGGCACGGTCGAGCGCGACTTCACCGTGGGCGACGTCCCCGGCGTTCTCCGGTCACCGGCCTCGGGCGCCGATCGCGGGCCCCTCGTGTTCGACGTGATCATTGCCGGGTGCGGGCCGACCGGCGCGATGCTGGCCGCCGAACTACGGCTGCACGATGTGCGGGTACTCGTTCTGGAGAAGGAAACCGAGCCCGTGTCGTTCGTCCGCATCGTCGGTCTGCACATGCGCAGTCTCGAACTGATGGCAATGCGCGGACTGCTGGACCGCATGCGCGAACACGGAAGACGGCGTCCGGCCGGCGGCTTCTTCGCCGCCATCAACAAACCGGCGCCCCAGGGCCTTGATTCCACGCACGCCTATCTGCTCGGCATCCCGCAGCCGGTCATCGTTCGCCTGCTCGAAGAACATGCGATGCAACTGGGTGCTCTGGTCCGGCGCGGTGGTGCGGTGGCCGGTTTCGAGCAGGACGACGAGGGCGTGACCGTCGAGCTGGCCGACGGCGAACAGCTGCGTTCGCGCTATCTCGTCGGCTGTGACGGCGGGCGCAGTACGGTGCGCAAACTGCTCGGCGTCGGCTTCCCCGGTGAACCCTCGCGAACCGAGACGCTGATGGGCGAGATGGAAGTGGGTGTGCCGCAGGAGGAGATCGCCGCCAAGGTGACCGAAATCGGCAAGACCGACAAGCGATTCCGGCTCAGGCCCTTCGGCGAAGGTGCCTATAGCGTCGTGGTCCCCGCCGCCGGAGTCAGCGATCGCGCGGAACCGCCCACCCTCGAGGATTTCAGACAACAGCTGCGCGCCATCGCCGGAACCGATTTCGGTGTGCACTCCCCGCGCTGGTTGTCCCGCTTCGGGGACGCCACCCGGCTGGCCGAACGCTACCGGGTCGGGCGGGTGCTGCTGGCCGGCGATGCGGCCCACATCCATCCACCCACCGGCGGACAGGGCCTCAACCTGGGCATTCAGGACGCATTCAACCTCGGCTGGAAACTGGCCGCACAGATTCGCGGCTGGGCGCCGAAAACACTGCTGGACACCTACCAGGCCGAACGCCATCCGGTCGCCGCGGAGGTGCTGGACAACACCCGCGCCCAGATGGAACTCCACTCCACCGAACCGGGCCCGCAGGCCGTGCGCAGGCTGCTCACCGAACTGATGGACTTCGACGAGGTGAACCGCTACCTCATCGAGAAGATCGCCGCGATCGGCATCCGCTACGACTTCGGCGCAGGCCCCGACCTGCTCGGCCGCCGCCTGCGCGACATCGACGTGAAACAGGGCAACCTCTACGGTCTGCTGCACCGTGGCCGCGGCCTGCTGCTGGACCGCACCGAACGCCTGACCGTCGGCGGCTGGTCGGACCGGGTCGATCACCTCGCGGATCCCACTGCGGTACTGGATGCTCCGTGCGTCCTGCTTCGCCCCGACGGCCACGTCGCCTGGATCGGCGACGATCAGCAGGACCTGGACGACCACCTCTCCCGGTGGTTCGGCAAGCCCGCCGGCTGATCTTCGCCTGAGCAACCGAAACGCCCGCAAAGAGGCTCGAACGGTCAGCGGCGACTGACCGGCGGAAGGCTGGAGGCAGCATCAGCCGTGGTGCTCTGACGCCGGGGTCGCGAGGGTCGGCCTCCGAGGAGAGGTGGCCTTCGGGTGACGACCCGAAGACGGCGGAAGAGCACCACGGAGCGGACCGGCGCAGGAGACCACGCGTCCCGTCCGACGGTGGAGCGATGAGCAGGACCCGGTTCAGCCTCCGAGGCGGTGTGCGAGGTGGAGCGGACATCCGCACAGGTGACATCACGGCGTCCGGTCGGTGCCGCGCCGGGACCGCCGCAGCACGCCGCCGTCACCGTGGCGGGTGAGCTGGGCGCGGTAGCCGGGACATGCGCTGGTGGACTGCCTGCGAACTGAGTCCCGGTCGGCCGGGTTCACCCACACCGTGCCGCCCTGACCGTGGACAGTCACGTTGAACGAGACTCCTCCGGCTCCTCCTCGGTCACGACTGTGCACACCTCACCGGGCCGCATCCAGTGGACTGTGCCCCAAGGCTCCACCCAGCGGCAGAGCAAGCCGTCGGTCTCGTTGCTCACGCTGGTCTTCGACACGTCGGAACCATAGCGAGCGACATGATCGGTCGGAGAGCCCTAGAAGGACACGTCGAAGTAGTCGATGTTGTTGAGTTCGACTTCCAGGCCGTCGGCGCGGCGGCCGCCGTCCTTGGCGTCCGGATGCGCGGGGTGGCTGTTGACCTGGGGTGTTGCCGGCTGTTTTGGAGACGTGGGCACCCCTGCCGGGTGTCGTACTCACGTGCGACACTGCTGCACATGTTCGGAGTCGTCGACCTTCCCACCTACCTGGCAGGACTCGTCCTGATAGTCCTCCTTCCAGGGCCCAACTCTCTGTACGTCCTGTCCGTCGCCGCGCGGCGCGGGGTACGGGCCGGGTACACGGCCTCGGTCGGCGTGTGGTGCGGGGACACCGTGCTGATGACTCTCTCCGCGGCCGGGGTGGCCTCGCTGCTCCAGGCCAATGCCGTGCTCTTCGGGATCGTGAGGTACGCGGGCGCCGGCTATCTGACCTGGCTGGCCGTCGGGATGCTGCGGGCCGCGTGGGGGATGTGGCGGACGCGCCGTGAGCGGGTGCTCGCCGAGGACGGCCCCGCCGCCGTCTCCGTCGAACGGCCCTTCCGGCGGGCACTGGTGGTCAGCCTGTTCAACCCCAAGGCGATCCTGTTCTTCGTCGCCTTCTTCGTGCAGTTCGTCGACCCGGAGTACGCCTACCCGGCGCTCTCCTTCGTTGTCCTCGGCGTGTTGGCTCAGCTCGCCAGTGTGCTGTATCTCAGCGCCCTGATCTTCGGCGGCACCCGGCTGGCCGGCGCCTTCCGGCGCCGCAAGCGGCTGACGGCGGGGGCCACCTCGGCGGCCGGCGTGCTGTTCCTCGGGTTCGCGGTGAAGCTCTCCCTCACCAGCGCCTGACCCTTGCGGCCCAGCGGCTTGTGCGTGCACGCGGCGGTCGTTCCTGCCCGGGCTGGCGGGTGTGGACGGTGGCGGGCTGCGAGGCGCGGGCCACGACGAAGAGGAACAGTCCGCAGGCCGCCACGAGCAGCCATCCTGGACGCGACGCGGCGGCGAGGCCTGTGGGGCCGGCGCCCGCGACCAGGCCCCCGGCGAGGGCGATACCGACCGCCGCGCCGACCTGGCGCGCGGTGGAGGTTATCGCCCCCGCCACGCCGGCCCGGGAGAGCGGCAGACCGCCGACCGCCGTGTTGGTGAGGGGGGCGTTGGCGAAGCCGAACCCGACGCCGATCAGCAGATGGGCGAGGAGGATCAGCGGCACGCTCGTGTGCTGGCCCAGATTCGTCAGGCACAGACCGCCGACCGTGAGGAAGGTGCCCGCGAGGATCAGCGGACGCCGCGGTCCGAGGCGCCCGACCAGGACTCCGGACCAGGGCGCGCACAGGGTCGCCCCGAGTGCCATGGGCAGGGTCGCGGCGCCGCTCGCGAGCGGTGTCCAGCCTCGGGTGTGCTGAAGGTAGAGGGTGTTGAGCAGCAGGCTCACGTTCAGCGCGACGAACACCGCCATGGCGCCGAGCACCGCCGTGGCGAACGGCGGTCGGCGGAAGAGACCGAGGTCCATCAAGGGTTCACGACGGCGCAGCTCGACCAGGACGAACCCTGCCGTCGCCGCCGCGATGAGCGCGTAGCCGGTGAGCGCCACCGGCGATGCCCAGCCGATGCCGGGCCCTTCTATGAGGGCGCCGACGAAGAGGCCGAGCACCACGGTGAGGAGCACCTGGCCGGGCAGGTCGACGCGCCGGGCGCGCTGTGCGCGGGACTCCGGCACGAACGCGGCGACCAGGACGAGGGCGACGACGACCAACGGCGCGTTGATCCAGAACACCGAACGCCAGCCGAACGCGGCGATGAGCCCCCCGCCGGTGACCGGGCCCGCCGCCATGCTGAGCCCGAAGACCGACGCCCACACGCCGATCGCCCGGGCGCGCTCCCGCGGGTCGGGCATCGCGTTCACCACGATCGCCAGGGCCACCGGGCTCAGCATGGAGGCCCCGACCCCCTGAACGGCCCGGGCGGCAACCAGCACGCCGACGGACGGGGCGAGGGCGCAGGCGAGGGAGGCCAGGCCGAAGACGAGCAGTCCGCACTGGAAGACGCGGCGGCGTCCGAAGCGGTCCGCGAGGGCGCCGGAGACGATGAGGAGGCCGGCCAGGACCACGGTGTAGGCGTTGACGACCCACTCCAGACCGCGGGTGCCCACGTCGAGGCCGTGCCCGATCTCGGGCAGGCCCACGTTGACGATGGTGGTGTCCACACCCACCAGGAACATGCTGAGCGCGCAGACGGCCAGTACCGTCCAGCGCCTGCGCGCGCTGAGCGGAGAGGGCGGGGAGGGCGGAGCGGCCAGGGATGTCTTGGGCACGGGAGGTCCCCCTTCAACGGGATCGGCTGCCGCCAGGCTCGGACCGGGGGAGGGTCCGGGCCCAGGAATTTTGCGAGGACTGCAAAATGGCCGCATGGACGCCGACCTCGCGGAACTCCTCGACAGCATCGGACCCCGGCTGCGCGCCCTGCGGCGCGACCGCGGCATCACCCTCGAAACCCTGTCGAAGGACACCGGAATCTCCGTGAGCACGCTGTCGCGCCTGGAGTCGGGCCGACGGCGCCCGACGCTCGATCTCCTCATCCCGCTCGCCCGCGCCCACCGCGTCGCACTGGACCAGCTGGTGACGGCTCCGGCCACCGGTGATCCGCGGGTTCATCTGAAGCCTCGAAGCCGGGAGCGCGGAAGCGTCCTCGTCCCGCTGACGCAGTATCCGGGCCGGGTCCAGGTCTTCAAGCAGGTGCTCTCGCACCGCGAACCGCGGCTGGTCACCCACTCCGGCTACGAATGGCTCTACGTGCTCGCCGGCCGGCTCCGCCTCATCCTGGGGGAGCGCGAGATCACTCTCCGGCCGGGCGAGGTGGCCGAGTTCGACACCGGCGAACCCCACTGGTTCGGCCCCGCCGGCGCCGAGGCGGTCGAAATCCTGCACCTCTTCGGCCCTCACGGCGACCAGGCCGTCGTCCGGACCGGCCCGACAGCGAACGACTGAGGGGTGGCGAAGGGTGGGCAGTGCCACACTGACGCCATGGGACAGCCGCAGGCGATCGATGAGTACATCGAGGGCTTCGCGGGGCAGGGCCGCAGGGTGTTTGAGCAGGCACGGGCGCTGGGTCTCGAAGTGGTCCCCGCGGCGAGCGAGGCGATCAAGTGGGGCCGTCCCGCGTGGGTTCACCCGGCCGGGACGATCCTGTTCGTGGTCAGCGGTCATGCGAAGCACGCGAACGTCGTGTTCAACCCCGGCACCCGCGAGGCGTTCGACGCGGACCTCGCCGACTTCGCCACCGGCAAGGGCTCGGTCAAGCTCCCGTACGGCGAGCCCGTGCCGGGCGACCTGCTGCGCCGGATGATCGCGTTCCGCGTGCGCGAGCACGAGGACGACGGCGTGCTGTGGATGTGACGGCCGTGGTGGCGATGCGAGACCACTGACCGGGCGATGAGTCTCGTAGCGGTCGTCAGTCTGCACTTCCAAGACGCGATCAACCGCACTCGACCGAGGAGAACATCATGACCGCCACCTACACCTTTGACGTCTTCTCCAGCCTCGACGGCTTCGGCGCCGCCAGTGGCGACTGGACCGGCTACTGGGGCAAGCAGGGCCCCGAGCTTCTCGACCACCGACTCGACCTGTACGCCGAGGAGCAGCGGATGGTCTTCGGGGCCAACACCTACCGGGCGTTCGCCCGGATGCTGGCTGCGAGCACCGAGGAGTCCGAGGTGCGTGACCCATGGGTCACTCGGATGAGGAACCTTCCGGCGACGGTGGTGTCGAACACGCTGGAAGGACCCCTCGACTGGCCGGATGCGAACGTCCTGAGCGGCGACGCCGTCGACGTCGTCACCCGGCTCAAGGAGGAGTCCGAGGTGCCGTTGCGCTCGCACGGCAGCCTGTCGATGAACCGGGCGCTGATGGCCGCCGGGCTGGTCGACCGCGTCCAGGTGACACTCTTCCCCGTGATCACCGGTCAGACCGGGCTGGACCCGATCTTCCAGGGTGCGGCCGACTTCGACCTCGAGCTGATCGAACACCGGACGCTCGACGGCCACACCCAGGAACTCGTCTACCGGCCCGTCCTGCACGTCTGAGTCACGCACGACGACCGAGGCCGGTCCGAGGGAGAGCCGCACTGCCTTTCCCGGCGACGTGCGCGACCGCCGGGCCCGCGTCGTCAGGGCAGGATCGAGTCGACGTATCCGCCGTCGACCCGCAGGGCCCCGCCCGTCGTGGCCGAAGCCTGGTCGGAGCTGAGGTAGACGACCATGTGGGCGATCTCCGCGGGCTCGATCAGCCGTTGCAGGAGGGACTGCGGCCGGTGCTTCCGCATGAATTCGCGCTGGGCCTCGTCCCAGGGCAGGTCGCGGTCGACGAGTTCGTAGACGAAGTCCTCGATCCCGCCGGTGTGGGTGGGTCCGGCGATGACCGAGTTGACCGTCACCCCCGTGCCCGCCGCCTGCTTCGCGAAGCCGCGGCCGACGGCGAGGAGCGCGGTCTTGGACATGCCGTAGTGGATCATCTCGGCCGGGATGACGACCGCCGAGTCGCTGGCGATGTACTGGATCCGGCCCCAGCCGCGCTCCGTCATGCCCGGAAGGTACAGCCGGGTCAGCCGTACGGCGGCCAGCACGTTCACCTCGAAGTAGCGCCGCCACTCCTCGTCGCTGATCTTCAGGGGGTCGGCGGAGCCGAAGATGCCGAGGTTGTTGACGAGGATGTCCACCTCCGGCAGCGCCTCCAGGACGCGCTGTGCGCCCTCCTCGCTCGCCACGTCGGCGGCCACGGGCGCAAAGGAGGCCCCAGGCACCTCGGCCGCCAGGCGCGCCACGCCCTCCGCGACCCGCTGCTCGTCCCGGCCGTTCACCCCTACCCGGGCGCCGGAGCGCGCGAGCCCGGCGGCGATCGCCGCGCCGATGCCCTGCGTCGAGCCCGTCACCAGGGCGGTGCGTCCCGTCAGATCGATCTGCATGTCGAACCAGTCCCTTTGTGCGTCTGTCCGTCCTGCGTGCCGGTATCTCTGCCGTCACCGCCAGCCTGGCGGCAGGGCGATCGGCTCGCCACTCCGGCCGACGCCGACGGCCTCGGCTGCGTATGCCCACTCGGCGAGGGGGGACACGCGGGTCGGGCACGCGCCGCGGGAGAACACCCAGCCGAGGACACCCGAGCTGCGAACGCCCGAGCTGCGAACGCCCGAGCCGCAGACGTCTGAGGTGCGGACGCCCGAACCGAGGGCGAACTCCGTTGGTTGTGAGCGTTCTCCTGTCGGACCTGCGCCAACAGGCCCGAGTGCCGACGGTGTTCGCACGGCGCGTACACCTCGCGTACGGGACCGGACCGTGTCCTTCCCGGAGCCGCGGGGGCACCGGGCAGGCGCTCTGTCGTCAACGCTGCCGGCGTGGATTCCGGTTCGGCCACCGGCCGCACAATTCGCACAGCCCGCACAAAGAACCTCTGGTCAGCCGGGGGAGGAGGCCGTCGAGTCGGGTCGTCCCGCGCCGACATCCGGCACCACTTGATGGCGAGTTTGCGAACTGTGCTGGTCGAACACTGTTCGGGGTGATCGAAACTCTCGTATAGTGACGCCCGGTTGATCACCGACTACAGACTTCTGTGCACTATCTGCCCCTTAGGACAACACAAGGGTCGCGTTCCCGAGCGGCCACCCGAGGACCTGAGCGATGACCGCGCCCGCCCCTTCCGGCGACCGATCCACCGTCCGTTCGCTGCTGCCCCTACCCCTGCTGACCGCTGCCCTTTCCGCCCTTGCCGTCGTATGGGCCGTCACGTCCGTACCCGAGTCGGCACAGGCGCTCGTGGGCTGCGGCGGCGCCATCGCAGCGGTTCTGCTGTGTGTGGCCGTCACCGCCGCCGTACACGCGCGCCGCGCCGCGCGCTCCGTACGTGCCGCGCTGCGGACGGCGACCGCCGAGGCCGAGCGGGTCGCCCAGGAGCGCGACCTCCAGGCGGAACGATGGCGCCGCGAACACCAACGGCACACCGACGCCACCGCACACGAACGAGCCCGGCTCGCCGAGGAGTTCACCAGGGAACGCGCCGTGCGCGCCCAGGAGGCCGAGGCCGAACGGGCCCGGCTCGCGGCCGAGGTGCGCAGGCTCTCCGGGCAACTCGACCGCGCCCTCGGCGACCGCGACACCGCGATCGCCTCGACCGCCAACGCCGCGGCGAGGATGCAGGCACTGGCCACCGGCACCCTGGCAGACCTGCGCGCCATGGAGGAACGACACAGCGACGAGGACGTCCTCGCCGACCTGCTGCACCTGGACCACCGCACCGCCCAGGCCGGCCGTCTCGCCGACTCCGTCGCCGTCCTCACCGGCGCGCGTTCGGGACGCCGTTGGGCGCGCCCCATCTCCATGGAGTCCGTTCTGCGCGGCGCCATGGGCCGGATCAGCGGTTACCAGCGCATCCGCCTGCACTCCGTCAGCGACACCGCGGTGGCCGGACACGCGGCCGAGGGCGTGATGCACGCGCTCGCCGAAGTGCTGGACAACGCCGCCAACTTCTCGCCTCCCAACGCCGAGGTGCACGTCTACGTCGAGGAAGTGCCGGCCGGCGCCATCGTCTCGGTGGAGGACAGCGGGCTCGTCATGAGCGACGTCCAGCTGCGCCGCGCGGAACAGGCCGTCTCCGGCGACGCGGGCGGACTCGGCGGCCTCACCGGCACCCGGCTCGGCCTCGCCGTCGTGGGACGCCTCTCGCGCAAGCACGGCATGAAGGTGTCCTTCCGGCCCTCCGCGCGGGGCGGCACCGGCGTGCTCATGCTCATTCCCCAGGACATCCTCACCGTGGCGCCGTCCCCCGTACGACGTCCGGCGGATCCGCCCGCGCGCAGCACCCCGACGCGTGCCCCGCAGCCGCGCCTCGGCGCGCCCGCTCCCGCCGAAGCCGCCACGCCCCCGGATCAGGCCCCGCCGCAGGAGACCGGCGCCGACGCCCCGCGAACCGGCGACGGACTGCCCAAGCGCCGGCGCGGCCGCACCCTCTCCGCCGCCGAGAGCGCACGCGCCGCCGCCCGGACCGCCGAGCGCCGCACGGATCCTCCCGAGGACATCCGCGTCCGCGCCAACCGCTTCGGCGCCTTCCGTCAGGCGGTGCGCGCCGCCGGCCCGGCGGAGCGCACGGGCGGGCACCCGCTGCCGGCCGCCCCCGACGACTCGCACACCACGCCGTCCCCGCAGACCGAGACGGCGCCCGGCAGTCCCACCCCCTCGCACCCGGAAGGCGACACCACCTCATGACCGGCACGACGACCGCCGACGAGAAGCTCACCTGGCTCATAGAAGGACTTCTCGAGCGCACCCCGGGGGCCCGGCACGCCCTCGTGCTCTCCCGCGACGGGCTGAAGCTGTGCCGTACCCCGGAACTGACGGTCGACCAGGCCGACCAGCTCGCCGCCATCGCCGCCGGCATCCAGTCGCTCTCGCACGGCGCCTCGGTCGAGTTCGGCGACGGCAGCGGAGGCGTGCGTTCCTCGATGACCGAGTTCTACGGCGGAACGCTGTTCATCGTGGAGGCCGGTGAAGGCGCGCATCTCGCCGTGGTCACCACCGAGGAGGCCGAACCCGGACTCGTCGGCCACAACATGAGCGAGCTGGTGGAACAGCTCGGCGAGCACCTGACGGCCCCGCCTCGCACGGCGTGAGGCGCCCAGGCAGGGACGACGCCCCCGACCGGCTCTACACCCTCACCGGGGGACGCAGCCGCTCGGGGCCCGACAGTCCCTTCGACCTGGTGACGCTGGTGGTGGCCGAGAGCGACCCCACCGTCGGCATGCAGTCGGAGCACGCGGCGGTCCTCAGGCTGACGCAGGCGCCCACCGCCGTGGTGGAGGTCGCCGCCGAACTGGGCCTTCCCGTGAGCATCACCAAGATCCTGCTGTCCGACCTGCTCGCCGCCGGCCGGGTCAGCGCCCGCCACCCCCGCAACTCCGCCGTTCCCGATCCCGACGTCTTGGAGCAGGTGCTCGTTGGACTCCGCAACCTCTGACGTGCGCACCCCCCTGGGTGCCACCGCCGACAACGGTCTGAAGATCGTCGTCGTGGGCGGCTTCGGCGTCGGAAAGACGACCATGGTCCGTTCGGTCAGCGAGATCCGTCCCCTCAACACCGAGGAGACGATGACGAGGGCCGGCGAGGCCGTCGACGACATCAGCGAGGTCCGCGGGAAGACCGCGACCACCGTGGCCTTCGACTTCGGCCGGATCACCCTCGACGAGCGCAACGTGCTGTACCTCTTCGGCGCGCCCGGCCAGGAACGCTTCTGGTTCCTGTGGGACCGGCTGTTCTCCGGCACGCTCGGCGCGGTCGTCCTGGTCGACACGCGGCGCATCGACGACTCCTGGTACGCCATCGACCGTCTGGAACGCCACGGCACGCCGTTCATCGTGGCCTGCAACGACTTCGGCGGCGCCCGCCACGCGCACAGCGACGTCCGCGAGGCCCTCGACCTCGATCCGCAGGTGCCGGTGATCGACTGCGACGCCCGTACCCGGGAGTCGAGCAAGCAGGTCCTCATCACGCTCGTCCAGCACATCCAGAGCCGGTACGCCGGGCAGAGGGCCCACGCCGCCGCTTCACCACGGGAGTTCGTGTGAGCACCGACGCCGTTCCGCTCAGCGGTTCGCGTTTCCAGACCGAACCCGCCCGGCTGTACCGGGAGATGCGCGCACAGCACGGCGCCGTCACCCCCGTCCTGCTGGACGGCGGAGTCCCGGCCTGGCTCGTCCTCGGCTACCGCGAACTGCACCAGGTCACGGGCGACCCCGTCCTGTTCAGCCGCGACTCGGAGTTGTGGAACCAGTGGGACACGATCCCCGGCGACTGGCCCCTGCTGCCGATGATCGGCCGCAAGCAGCCGTCGATCCTCTACACGGTCGGTGAGCGGCACCGCGAGCGGGCCGCCATGATCAGCAACGCGCTGGAAGCGAGCGACCCGACCCGGCTGCGTCGCCACGCCGAGCGGTTCGCCGACGAGCTGATCGACGCCCTGTGCGCCGAGGGAACGGCCGATCTCGTCGGCCAGTACGCCATGCTGCTGCCCGTGCGCGTGCTGGCGCGGCTGTACGGCTTCTCCGACGAGGACGGCCCGGCCCTGGTCACCGCGCTCAACGACATGATCGACGGCCGGGAGCGCGCTCTCGCCGGACAGAGCCATCTGGCCTCCTCCATGGGCGAGTTGCTCGCCGCCCGCCGGGCCGCGCCGGCCGACGACGTCGTCTCGCGCATGCTGGCCGACCCCGGTGGCTTCACCGACGAGGAGATCGCCCAGGACCTGATGGTGATGATGGCGGCCGGACACCAGCCCACCGCCGACTGGATCGGCAACTCGCTGCGGCTGATGCTCACCGACGATCGTTTCGCCGCCTCTCTCTTCGGTGGCCGCAACAGCGTCGCGGAGGCGATGAACGAGGTGCTCTGGGAGGACACGCCCACCCAGAACGTCGCCGGCCGCTGGGCGTCGCGGGACACCCACCTCGGCGGCCAGCACATCCGGGCCGGAGACCTGCTCCTCCTCGGTCTCCAGGCAGCCAACTCCGACCCCCAGGTGCGTCCCGTCGGCAACGAACTCACCGGCGGCAACAACGCCCACTTCTCCTTCGGCCACGGCGAGCACCGCTGCCCGTTCCCGGCCCAGGAGGTCGCCGAGGTCATCGCCCGGACGGCGATCGAGGTCGTCCTGGACCGGCTGCCCGACATCGATCTCGACGTTCCGGCCGAGTCCCTGACCCGCCGCCCCTCGCCCTGGCTGCGCGGGCTGACGGAACTGCCCGTGCGCTTCACACCCACCCCTGCCCTGGGAGGCAACTGATCATGACGTCCGGAACCGAAGAGCTGCGGATTCCCCTGGATCCGTTCGTCACCGACCTGGACGGGGAGAGCGCCAAGCTGCGGGCGGCGGGACCGCTGGCCGCGGTCGAACTGCCCGGCGGGGTCCCGGTGTGGGCGGTCACCCGGCACGCCGAGGCCAAGGCGCTGCTGACGGACCCCCGGCTGGTCAAGGACATCAACGTGTGGGGTGCCTGGCAGCGCGGTGAGATCCCGCCCGACTGGCCTCTGATCGGCCTGGCCAACCCCGGCCGCTCCATGCTGACCGTGGACGGCGCCGACCATCGCAGGATGCGCGGCCTCGTCGCCCAGGCCCTCACCCCGCGCCGGGTGGAGGCGATGCGGGAGCGGATCACGGAACTCACCGGACGACTGCTGGACCAGCTGCCCACCGACGCCGAAGTCGTCGACCTCAAGGCGGAGTTCGCCTACCCGCTGCCGACGTACGTCGTCGCCGACCTCATGGGCATCGAGGCGAGCCGGCTGCCGCGGCTGAAGGCGCTGTTCGAGAAGTTCTTCTCCACCCAGACCCCGCCCGCGGAGGTCGTCGCCACCCTCGTCGAACTGGGCGGGATCATGGCCGAGACCGTCGCCGCCAAGCGTGCCGAGCCCGGTGACGACCTGACCAGCGCGCTCGTCCTGGCAGCGGAGGACGGTGACCGGCTCACCGACGAGGAGATCGTCTCCACCCTCCAGCTCATGGTCGCCGCGGGTCACGAGACCACCATCTCCCTGATCGTCAGCGCCGTCGTCAACCTCTCCGCCCACCCCGACCAGCGGGCGCTGGTCCTGTCGGGCGCGGCGGACTGGTCCGCGGTGATCGAGGAGACCCTCCGCTGGTCGACGCCGACGTCGCACGTGCTGATCCGGTTCGCGACCGAGGACGTGCCGGTCGGCGACCGGGTCATCCCGGCGGGCGACGCGCTCATCGTCTCCTACGGCGCGATAGGCCGCGACGAAGAGGCGCACGGTCCCTCGGCCGGTGACTTCGACATCACCCGCGAGACCCGCACCCGGCACATATCGTTCGGCCACGGCCCGCACGTCTGCCCCGGCGCAGCCCTGTCCCGTCTGGAGGCGGGCGTGGCGCTGCCCGCGCTGTACGCCCGCTTCCCCGGGCTGGACCTGGCGGTGGCCCCGTCGGCCCTGCGCAACAAGCCGGTGCTGACCCAGAACGACCTCTTCGAACTCCCCGTACGACTCAACCCCTCGACGGCCTGACGCACTCGCGGGCACCACTTCCACACCCGTGCATCCGTACGGCCGTGACGCGAGGAAGAACCAGGTGACGCGCTCCCGTCCCGTGACCCCCCGAGCCGGGACGGGAGCCGTCCCGCGCAGGCCCGTCAGCCAACCTCAGACCTGCTCTCCGGGCGGCCGCAACGACGCGATGAGGCGGTCGAGGTCCCCGCGTGCCGTGTACGTACGGATCGGGTCGATGTAATCGCGTGACTCGATGATCCGACCGTCCCGGACGCGCATGACGAAGACGCAGGGCACCTTGGTCATGGAGTCGTCCGGCAACGTGAACTCGTAGGCGAACTCGGCGACGATCACTTCAGGATCGGCGGTCTCGTGAACGAGGACGCCGACGACCCGCCTCTTCGGCAAGGACTTCCGAACTTCCGGCGGCACGGTGAAGTGCTCCTGGAGCGCACGCCGACTCGTCAACGGCTCGGACTCCGGTGTCGCCATCGGGTGCCGGACATCGGTGACCTCGCCGTACAGGTCGGGCAGCTCGTCGAAGTCTCCGTCGGCGACCCCGTGAACAAGCCGGAGAAACACCTCGCGCGGACTCGGACTCACAAGATCTCCGTCTCGGTCGGTCGTCGGCGGCAGTCATGCCTCGGGCCGTCTCGCGCCGCGCCGCGGCCCGCACTTGACGGTCGGACGGCGATCTAGACCTTCACGTCCTGCTTCCATTCCTGGACGAGCAGCCCGAGCAGCACCTCGTCCAGGAACTCGCCCATCACCCAGGCCGAGGAGCGCAGCACGCCCTCGCGGACGAAGCCGTTGCGCTCGGCCGAGCGCAGCATCGCGGCGTTGTCCGACAGCGTCTCGATCTGCAGCCGCTGCAGGCTACGCACGACGAAACCGTAGTGGCACAGCACCGCGACCACATCGGTGCCGTAGCCCTTGCCGCGGGCGGACGGCAGCAGTCCGAGGCCGATGTGCGCGGTCCGGTTGTGGTTGTCGATGCCCCACAGCGTCGCGGTACCGACCAGGGTGTCGCCCTCCAGCTCCACCACGGAGAACCTGACGTTTCCCTGTTCCTGGTCGTCCACCACGAGCCGCGGATCCTTCGAGCCGGGCGTGATCGGCCGCCACGGCCCGCCTTCGGCCCGCGAGGAGTTGACCACGTCGTCGTAGAGCTCGGTCCGAAGGATCGGGATGTCGTCCTCGTGCCGGGCCCTGAGCCCGACCTTGTTGCCTCTGAGCATGCAAGCTTCCTATCCGGCCGGACCGGCCGGTGGCAAACCAATAAGCATGCCGAGGCCGTCGCACGGGCGCGGTGAAGTGGCGGCGACCGTCGGTTGGTTCCACCGAATGCGGAATTCGGCGAGCCGGAGCCGGAGCCGGAGCCGGAGCCGGAGCTGGAGCCGGAGCCGGAGCCGGAGCTGTGCGCGGTGACTCGGATCCGCGGTGCCCGGACGTCAATCCGCACGCTCACCCCGGCGGTCCTCGGGGCGGTGGGCGCGAGCCCGGCGAGGAGCCGTCCGGACCGGGCCCGGTAGTCGCCGAAAGCCTGGGGCAGAGGGTGCACGGGTGGTGACGATATGCTTACGCGGTGGGCCGGAATTCCCGTCGCGGCGGCGAAGGGGCTGTCGGAGGATCGGAGAAGGCCGGTCCGGCCGGGCGCGGGGCCAGAAGGAGGCGATGGGATGCGGCAGGCGAGTGTGCTCGACGTCGGGTGCCACAGTGCTCTGCTGACGGTGGTGCGGGGGCGTCCGGGCGCGGAGCTGGAGCCGGTGTTCTCCCGCAAGGTGCGCCTGAGCCTGCACGAGACCCTCGACCGCAAGGGGCGGCTGGACAAGGCCGGGGTGAAGAGCGTCGAGCGGGCCGTGGCCGAGGCCGTCGACGCCGACCCGCGGCTGCGCGGACAGGACGTGTTCGCGTTCGCGACCTCCGTCATCCGGGACGCGCCCAACTGCGACGAGATCATCGCGCGGGTGGCACGGACCACGGGTACCCGGCTGCGCGTACTGGCCGGCGAGGAGGAGGCGCGGCTGGCCTACGTGGCCGCCCGCCGCTGGGCAGGCCCGACGGCCGGACAGCTGCTGGTCCTCGACATCGGGGGCGGCACCGTGGAGATCGCCTCCGGCACCGGAGAGCAGCCGGGCGTCGTCCACTCGCTGCCGCTGGGTGCCCGCAGGATCACCCGGGACTGGCTTCCCGGTGGCGCCGCGCCGTCCCCGCGCCGCCTGGCCGAGATCCGGCAGCACCTCCGCCGGTCCCTGGAAAGTGTCCCCGGCCTGCCGCAGGCCGAGCCGGGCGGGCGAGTGCTGGCCTGCTCCAAAACCTTCGAACAACTCGCCCGGCTCGCCGCCGCCCGGAGCAAGACACCGCGAGCCCGACGGAGGCTGGCGCTGCCTCAACTGCGCACTTCGGTCTCCCTGCTGGCCGCCGCGGGACCGTCCCGTCGTGCCGAGCTGCCGGGCATCTCCCGGCACCGCGCCGAGCAGTCCCTGGCCGGAGCCCTGATCGCACAGGCCCTCATGGAAGCCTGCGGGGTCAAGAACGTCGAGATCTGCCCCTGGTCCACCCGTGAAGGACTGCTGCTCGAACGCCTCGGAGTGCCTCCCACGCCCGCCGGGCGCTCCCGCGTCGTCGCCTGAACCCGGCGGGCGTCACAGAACCCGGCGGGCGTCGAGAGCGCCGGCGCCCGGGACCGTCACGGTGGCCGTCATGGACGGGCACGAGAGCGGCGGGGTGCTCAACCGGGTGGTGCTACCGAGGACCACATGCCGAACCACTGCTCGGCGCCCCACTACCCGAACCGTTGCACCTCGGTGAACCCCGGCTTCGCGGCGAGGCGCATCGAGCGGTCGTTGGCGGTCCGGGTGCAGAGCACCACCGGCTCGCCGGGAAGCGGGTCGGCGAACAAGCCGAGCGCCGCCGCGCACGCCTCGGCGGCGTACCCGCGTCCCCGGACCTCCGGCAGGAACAGGCAGAGCCTTTGACGGCGGCCGCGCACGAGCCGGGCCGGTGATTCGAGGGCCAGGATGCACAGCTGAGCACGTTGCCCGGTGCCGGGCTCCAGATCGCCGAGTCCGGACCGGCCGGGCGCCTCCCGCGGTGTCATGCGTCGCCTCCTCGGCGGTGTGCGGTGTGGTGAGCGTGAGCCGGGACGTCCTCGCCGTCGAGGGACGCCTGCATGGCGCGCAGACGCCGATGCTGGAGGTTGCCGTTGCCGACACTCCAGGCGAGGAAGACCACGGTGAGCAGGGCGAAGCCGATCGTCTGCCGGGGACCCGAGGTGAGGGCCACCAGGGTCGTCACGGTGCAGAAGAGGACCGCGAGGAACACCAGGGCCGCCACGCGGTGACGGGTGCGGTGCAGACGCTGTGCGACCAATGCGCGCATGGCCTCGCGTTCGGCCGGGTCGACGGGCACCTCACCCTTGCGCAGCTTCGCGTCCAGCGAGACGAGGCTGTCCGTGCCACCGCCGGCCGCCCGCCTCTCCCGGCGGCGCACGACGAGCACGACGACGATGCCACCGATGGAGACGAAGGCGGTGCGCAGCAGGACCGAGAGTGCCGAGCGCCCCGGGTACAGAAGCATGACCAGGGTGCCGGCGCACAGGATCGACAGCACGAACTGCAGCCACAGGTGTTTGCCCAGAAAGGCGTTGACACGTTCCACGGTTGTCGGCTCCTTCCGTGCGGATTCGCCCGTCCGCGTACCCCGGCTCGGTTTACACAATCCGGCAAGTCGATTCAGAGGAAAGGAAGTTGACGGTCCGATGGTTGAGCCGGCCGCGTTGTGGCGGAAGGGCTTCAGACTGCCGGACCACCGAACCAATGGCCGGCGGCCCGCGTGAACGCTTCACCATCGGGGGAGCGATCACCACGGCCATACCGCCCGATCACCCCGGACAGCGCAGCCACGGCGGATCGACGGATCGCACCGGTGCAGCAGGAGCCACCCACGGGGCGACCGGCGGCAGGAGCAGGGCACCCGCCTGCCCCGGACGCGTGGCGACATCCGAAGTCCGACCGGCCTCCGGCTGCCGGCCTCCCTGACTGACGGTGGCTCAGGCGAGACAAGGAGAACGGCGCCGAGGGCTCCTGTTTGAGCGGTGTGTGCCGTATCACGCCATCAAAAGCCGCCCAAGTTGTCTGAATCACAGCGGAAATGTCCATTTGGCATCCATGCTCGATGGCGACAGCGACTCCCGAAAGGGAGCCCATCGGCATGGGCGCGAAGTTCCAAAGTGGCCCGTGGCGCAGCCCCTCGTGACGTTTCTCCTCGTTCCCTTGGAAAGGTGCCCATCATGGCCGCTTACCTCTGTCCCCCTGCCGTGATACACGGCGAGCACGCCGTGGAGACCAGCCAGATCGTGGCGGAGGTGCGCGACCGGCATCCGCACGCGGCGTGGGCGCCGCGGATCGACGGCATCGCGGCCAGTACGGGCATCGAGACCCGCGGGTGGATGCTGCCGCTGGAGACCGCCGTCGCGCCCGGCAACGGCAGCGGCCTGCGGGACGTCGGCACCGGGCCCGCCCAAGAGGCGCTGGCGCGCGACGGGTTCAGCCGGCAGGACGTGGACCGTGTGATCGCCGCCCTCGAAGCGATACCCGCGCCGCAGACCGTTCAGGAGCGCACCGGGCCGGCCTGGGAGGCCGTGCAGTCCTACGGGGAGCGTGCGGCACGCGGTGCCCTGCAGATCGCCGGGCTGGACGCCTCGGACATCGACTGCCTGATCACCAGTCACTCCACCACCCCCGCACTGCCGGGTCTGGACATCGCCCTGGCCAACAAGCTCGAGCTCCGCAACGACGTGATGCTGCTGCCGGCCACGCAGTGGGCCTGTGTCGCGGGGACCCGTTCCCTGGCCCTGGCGGCGGATCTCGTGGCCGCGGACCCCGACCGGGTGGTCCTGGTCGTGATCGCGGAGGCCCTGAGCACGACCTACCAGCCCGCGGACGACACCATCGAGTCCCTGATCGTCCGGTTGCTGTTCGCGGACACCGCGGTCGCCGCGGTGGTCACGGGCCGTCCGAGGAGCCAGTCGGTGCTGCGGCTGGACGCCGCCTGGCACCACACCCTGCCCGGCACCCAGGACCTGCACCGTCTGGACACGCGGGCGGACGGCACCCACTTCGTGATGGACCGGCGCGGGCCGCGCGCCGTACAGGAGACGGTCACCGCGATGTGGGAGTGGCTGCGCGTCCGCTACCAGGACGACCCCGACTCCTGGCACCCCGACGTGCTGCTCGCGCACCCCGGCGGGACCCGGGTGCTGGAGTACATGGAGCAGACGATGCCCGACACCTGGCCGTCGGGACTGCTGGACTACAGCCGGGACAGCTACACCAGCGGCAACCGCGGAGGCGCCGCCGTCTTCGACATCCTGCGGCGGGCGCACGACGCCGGGCAGAAGTCGGGCAGTCGAGCCGTCCTGTACGCGGCGGCACCGGGCCTCACCGCCACCGCCCTGGAAGGTGAGTGGCTGTAGGGCGAGCCCGTGCCGCGCTCGCGTACCCGGGCTGTGCCCCGCACCCGCAGCCGCGTCACCTTGCGACTTCCGCCCAGACCACCTTGCCGGTGTCCGTCCACCGCACCCCCCACCGCGTGGTGAGCCGGTGCACGATGTGCAGGCCACGCCCGGCGTCGCCGAGGAGATCGCCCCGGCCCAGACGTGGCCTGCCGTTGCCGGTGTCGCCCACCTCGCACAGCAGGCCCTGACCCGCCCTGATCAGTCGCACCGTGATGGGACCTGCGGCGAAGCGCACCGCGTTCGTGACCAGCTCGCTGACCAGCAGCGTCACGTCGTCCCGGGTGTCGCTCCTGCTGTCCCATTGCCGCAGCAGCGCGGAGACGTGCGCGCGGGCGCGGGCGGGCGCGTCTGCGCGGGCGGGCAGCCGCCAGGTCGCGGTGTCCCCCTTGCGGTAGCCGATCATGCGCGCGAGCAGCAGGGTCACATCGTCGCGCTGCCGCACCGGCGCCAGCGTGGAGACGACGTGCCGTGCTGCCTGCTGGAGGGTGTCCCAGGGGTGCACCGTGGCCACGGTGTCCGCCAGCCGGTCGATGCCCTCGTCGATCGACAGCGCCGGATCCTCCACCAGGCCGTCGGTGTAGAGGGCGAGCAGGGAACCCGGGGGCGCGGCGAACGTGTGCACGTCGAACGGCTCCCGCAGTGCGAACTCGGCGCCCAGGCCGGGGTGAGGGCGGACCGCGAGCGGGCCCGCGTGCCCGTCGGGAAGCACCATGACCGGCGGGAGATGGCCGGCACTGGCGAGCGTCACGTGGTGGCTGACCGGATCGTAGAGGGCGATGCAGCAGGTGGAGCCGAGGGCGCTGTATCCGGCCGTCAGCCCGGACTCCGCGTCGTCCAGCAGCGTCACGGTCTCGTCCAGGTGTTCGAGTACCTCGTCCGGTGCCAGCCCCGCGGACAGCAGCGCGCGGGCCTCCATGCTCAGCTGCCCCATGGTCGCCGCGGCTCCGAGGCCGTGCCCGACGACGTCACCGACCACCAGCGCGGTACGGCCGTCGGGCAGCGGAAAGCTGTTCACCCAGTCGCCGCCGACGCCCGCGCTGTCGGGGGTGGCGGGCTGGTAGATGCTCGCGATCTCCACGGTGTGGCCGCCGGTCCGGGGCAGCAGCCGGCGCTGCAACGCCAGCACCTGCGTGTGCTCGCGCTGGTGCTGACGGGCCAGGTCGACGTGATGGGCGGTCCTGGCCACCAGTTCCTGGAGGTCGAACAACTCGCCGTCGCGGAAGGGGTGGTCCGCCCGGCGCCAGACCTCCGCGACGCCCAGGACGACGGGCGGCGCGCTGTCCAGGACCAGTGGCATGCACGCCACACTCGCCGACCGGTCACCGGGCACCAGGGCACGGATCACCCGCGGACTGCCGAGCAGCCGCTCGACCGCCTTCCGATCGGGTATGACGATGGCCTGCGGAGCATCGTCGCGCAGCACCGCCTGCGCCAGCAGGCGACTGGCGTCGCTCGGCAGATCGCCGCCCGGAGTCACGTAGCCCTCGGGCCACGCCCGGTCCGGCACCAGGGCTGCCCGCCGCAGCCGGATGCGTCCCTGCGCCTGCTCGGTGACTCCCTCGCCCGTCCACACGGCGAAGTCGAGGTCGACGGCGGCCACGTCTCCCCAGGCCAGCAGGGACTCCGCCAGCGACTGCGCGGTCTCGCCGATGTCCAGCGAGGTGCCGATCGCGGTCTCGGCGGCGTACAGGTGCAGCCTCCTGGCCATGGCGATCAGGGAGACGGTCAGACCCTCCTGAGGCGCCGCGGCGGGCAGGATGCTCAGCGAGACCACCAGCTCCGACCCGTCGGCGCGCCGCAGGCGCTGGATCCGGGCGACATGTGCCTCACCGACCTCCAGGACCTGCCGCAATCGCCGGGTGACCGTCGGTACGTCCCCGGGAGGCAGGAGATCGGCGAAAGGGCGCCCGGCCACGGCGTCCAGACCCGCGAACACGGCGGCGTCCAGGTTGCAGTGGGTGATCCTCAGGTCCCTGTCCAGGTTCACCACGCCGAGAATCTGATCGTGAGGGTCGGCTGCCGGGCTGTCGGCCACGCGTCGGCCGGTGGTGCGCTCGTCCTGCGCGTTGTCAGGACCGGCGGCCGCTGCGGCGCCGCCGCGCGAACCGTAGCGCCCCAGGGCGCTGCTGACCAGGTCGAACGGCGATGAGGACGAGGGCGACGGCGTGGAGTCCATGCGGCTCTCTCGGCAATCCCCGGCACAGCGCCGGGGCTGTACTCGGACCCGTGCGACGGGGCCCCGAGATCCCTGACCGCACACCTCATTGAATAACACCGGGGGTCGCTTCGCCCACCAGCGGATCGCGCGTGAGTACCGGCCGCGAGGAATGCCGAGGCCGGTGGGGCCGTGCTCACCATGCTGGGGGAGAGGAGGGGGCGTCGCCCGCCGGTATGCGACGACCGCCGCAGGAGCCGACGTGACGGCGACGGTCGGTCCGAGCTCGCTGTGGAGGCGTGGGCGCAGGAGCAGCACCGGAGCACAGCCCGGCCCGGCCATGACCAGGCCGGGTGATAGGCCCCTTCCGGGTGAAGGCCCAGGCCGGTAAACCGTTATCGTGCACCTGACACCTGACACCTGACACCTGACACCTGACCCGCCTGAAAGAAGCTCGGCTTCGTCGGCGAGTAGCGCACCAGCAGGTTCTTCGTCTGCTGCTGGTACAGAGCCAGCGGATCGCTGACCAGCGCGAATACCGCCCGTTGGGGTTTTGGCATGATCGCCGGCCCGGGAATGGTCCGGATCTTGATCGATGCGCGGCAACGTGACACATGACGGGTCACTGAGGCCCCTTGCCGGGCAGATGATGGCTGTGGCTTCAGCCCCGGGATGCCCTCGCTTCAAGTCCTTCTTCCCTGATGATGGCGGTAAAGGCAAGTTGATTACCCCATGGCCGCCGTTGCGCGCCACCAAAGCGTCCGGGACGGTCTCGGCACCGCTGAACCGGGCCTCGAGTGCTCCGACGGGCGGTGGATACCGCTGAAGTCATCGTCGAGTTCCCTGCCGGCGACCGACGCTGCGTTTTGCCCGAGGGATTGTGACGTGCTGATGATGCGATTCCCGGCGGGCGGAGCAGACCAGCCGGGCAGCTCAGAGGGCGACGGGGTGGGGAGGAAGTCCCGTCCCGCTCAGGCGCGCCGCGGAACGGTATTGCTCCTTCTGGTCCCGGCGGCGAGCAGCGCGAAGCCCAGCGCGAAGCCCAGCATTGTCCATACGCCGCGGGGCCAGAAGATGTGGCTGTCTGTGAAGGACCAGCCGGCCGCCAGGAGAACCACCGTGCCGGGAACGACTCGCGCGCCGTGTTTCGGGAAGAGCGCGACGGCTGTGGCCACGACAGCGGCGATGAGGGCGTAGGCCCCGACGTGCCCGAGCGACTCACCCGTGTCGTAGAGGGGGTGCTTGATCGGCTCTATGTTCGCTGTCCCGGCAGCGTGCTCGACCGCGGTTCCCGCCGCGATACCGGCCACTGCGTCGAGACCGGTGTAGAAGGCCGCGTATGTGAACGCACTCGCCCAGGCCACCACCGTGGCGAAGCCCGCGAGGTCTGCTCGGGGGCGGTGCCACAGGGGGACGAGGAGGCCGAGCGTAAGCAGCGGAAAGATCGGCAGCAGTGCGATGTGCAACTGTGTCCAGTCCGTGGCCGTCGCCCTGGACAGGCCATGCGGGTGCGCGGCGCCCGCCGCAGCCAGCACAAGGGGCGCGACAGTAGCGAGGGTGATGTTTCGGATGGTCAACACGCTGCGATCGTAGGCGCGTTACGTCACTCGAGACGGCTGCGTAAGGGCTTCGTAAGATCTTGCGTGGTGCCATGCAACCCTGGAAAGGGCCCGCCGGGGTGACTCCCCTCGAACGCGACACCGGCCTCGCCGATCCTGCGGCGAGGCCGGAGCGGAGGACCGGTGGCGGCCCGGTCGGTCGGTTCAGCCGCAGCGGCGCCCTGAGTTGATGCAGGAGACCGCCTGGCTCATGAGTCGCTCGTTCATCACGTTGATGAAGTCGTTGTGGTCGGTGATGGCGTTGTGCTGCTGTCCCTGGAAGCCGTCGACGGCGAAGTTCGGTGCCGCGGGGGTCTTGTAGGTGAGCCGCATCGTCAGCTGCGGAATGGCCTTGAAGCCCCTTGCACAGTTGCGGTTGGCGTCGGCGAAGGCGACGTGGCTGCGATGGTCGGCGCTGTCGATGTTCCTGCCGTCCCAGCAACTCTGGAAGGCGAAGCTGCGCACCACCTTGCTGCCGCCGGGACAGATGGGGTACTTGTCGGTGAGCTGGACCTTGCTCTCGAAACCGGTGCAGCTCCAGTGGGCGTTGGCGTTCTTGGTGCCGTTGGTGAACGCCTTGGCGTCCCCCGTGATGATCCGCAGGAAGCGGGGCATCGCCACGACCTTGCCGGTGGGGCTGCCCTGGTAGGTGATTGTGACGGTCGCGGGCACCAGGATGGCTCCCCGGTTGCCCTCGGCGCCACCGCCGAGGGCGTTGGCGTCGGGGCCCTGACGGGTGGTGTCCCGCAGGACGGGCCAGTAGTACGCGGACTGGTCGCCGTTGGTGCAGGAGGTGCCCTCGGCGCTCAGGGACTCGTTGGTCGAGTTGAAGTCCACCTTCCGGTTGCCCACGTAGTCGTGGACGTGGTGGGCGCCGTTGCTGACACCGGGAGCCACGATGTCGTTGTCCGAGTTGTGCTGTCCCTGCTTGTTGACTCCGCATCGGGAGGTGAAGGCTCCGGTCGAGGCGCCGGCTTGCCTGCGGACCTTGGGCACGTTCGGGGCCACCTTGGTGATGTCCACGAAGTCGGCCGCGGTGGGCCCGTCGTTGCTCTGTCCTGCGGCACCGGCGCCGTTTCCCTGTTGTCCGGTGTTGCTCCCGTCGTCCTGGGCGCCGCCGGGGCTCTGGCTCGTGGACCCTGCCCCGGATGTCTGCGTCCCGGGTGCGTCGAGGCCGAGGTTGCAGACGGCGAGAGCGTCCAGCCCTGTGGGTTTGGCGGCCGTCCGCCCGATGGCGATGGCGATCCGGTCGACGGTCGCCTTCCTCTTGTCCGTCAGAGGGCCGAGGATCGCGTTCTGCACAAAGTTCGGGCCCCCTTGCCCACGGGTGTCGACCAGTCGCTGGTTGGCCTCCGCGATCTGTCGGTCCAGCAGCTGAAGGTTCCTGTCCACCTCGGCCTGTGCCTGCTGGGGGACGGCCGGCAGCTTGCCCTTCACGTCCGGACAGCTGATCGTCTGGGCTGACCGCGTCGTAGGAGTGGTGGCGGTGACGTCGGACGCGTTGGCGGCGTAGTTCACGGCTACGAGGCCACCGCCCCCTGCCAGGAGCGCCGTGACGGCCATGACGGCGTTGCGGCGGCTTCGGCCGCGCCTGTGGTCTGCTCGCATGAGAACTCCCGATTTCACAGCGTGGTTCCTGGTCCGGCGGCGATACGCATCACTCGCCGCCCGGACGCCCCCAGCCTCACCTGAGTGGTCGGCGTTTGGCCGCTGTTCACGTTGCACGTCATGGGCATGTAAGAAATGAATCGCGCCCGAACTCGCCCCGCCCAGCACGAGGCCGCGCCGCCTCGGCATCCTCCGCTCGGCGCTGGAAGAAGCCGGGATCCCATGTGAGCCGGGGCTCGTGCGCTTCGACGACTTCACCCAGTGCCTCGGGAGACGGGCAGCGTTTGCGCGTCGGGTCGCTGGGTCCGGTGTCCCGGTGACCTCGCGTCCGGCAGAGCCGGTCGAGTATCGGAGGCGCGGGTCGCTCACGCACACAACCGGACTCCGGCCGGCGGCACTTCGGTGCTCCGCTCCTTTCTCGAGATCCGCGTTTCGGAAGGATCCGAAGTCGCCGACCACGGAGGTGAGCCAGGGGCTGCGCAGAGGGCTGCGCCAGAAACCGGGGGAGGTGGGGAGTCAATGGTCGCGCACGTCTCGTCCGTAGGCCGGGACCGCCCGCGGACGGGGCCCGCAACCCATGACGAAATGCTGACGTCCAGGATCACCGGAGTCTCATCCGGCTGTCCCCGGCCTAGCGTGCCGGTGTGAACCGCGATCTTCTCCGCGACCTGTCCGCGGCTCTTGCCGCAGCGCTGCTCGTCACGACGGCGGCTGTGATCGGCACAGTCCTGGAACACCGTTACGGGAACCTTCATGTCAGCTGGCCGCCGCTGTACGGCCATTGGGAGCCGCACGTCGGCCCCGGTACCCCCGCCGCGATCATGGTGGCCCTCGCCGTGGTCGTGTACGGGCCGCTCCTCGCCGCCCGGCTGCCCTGGCGCGCGCTGCTGTGCACTGCCTGGGGCACCGCCATGGCATGGACGTTCTCGCTCGCCCTGGTCGACGGATGGCAGCGCGGCATCGCCCGGCGCCTGACGACCAAGTACGAGTACCTCCAGGTCATCGACCCCGTCAACCGCTTCCACGACATTCCCGCAGCCCTGCGGGACTTCACCCACCACATCCTGATCCACTCACCCGACGCCTGGCCCGCGCACGTCGCCGGACATCCCCCCGCCGCCACCCTCACCTTCGTCCTCCTCGACCGGATCGGGCTGGGCGGCGGGGCCTGGGCGGGCGTCTGGTGCGTCGCCGCCGGGGCGACTGCGGCGTCGGCGGTCCTCATCACCGTACGAGCGCTGTCCGGGGAGGCGCTCGCCCGCCGTGCCGCGCCCTTCCTGGTCCTGGCCCCGGCCGCCGTGTGGATGGGCACCTCCGCGGACGGGTACTTCGCGGCGGTCGCCGCCTGGGCCGTCGCGTTCCTCGCCCTCGCCGTCACGGGACACCGGCCCCGGTCGACAGGTCTCGCCTCCGGGCTCCTCTTCGGCCTCACCCTGTATCTCTCGTACGGGTTGACACTGTTCGCGGTGATAGCCGCCGGCGTCCTGCTGCTCGGTGCCCGACGCCTCCGCCCCCTGCCCTACGTGCTCGCCGGATTCGTCGTCGTCCCGGCCGTGTTCACGTACGCGGGCTTCAACTGGTGGGAGGCGTACCACCTGCTGGTCACCCGCTACTACCAAGGGGCCGGCGGTATCCGCCCGTACGGCTACTGGGTGTGGGCCAACCTCGCGTGCACGGCACTCGTCGTGGGCCCGGCAACGGTGGCCGGGCTGCGACGAGCCGGTGCGGCTCCCGTCCGCCAGGGCGTTCGTGGGTGCCTGCGCCGCTCCGCAGCCGAACCTCGCCTCGCCCTGCTCGTCCTCGCCGCCCTGCTCGCGCTCTCGGCCGCCGACATCTCCGGCATGAGCAAAGCGGAAACAGAACGCATCTGGCTGCCGTTCGCGATGTGGCTGCTCCCGGCCTGCGCGTTTCTGACCCGGCCCCGCGCCTGGCTCACCGCACAGGCCGCCCTCGCCCTGCTCCTCAACCACCTGCTGCTGACGGGATGGTGACCATGAGATGGGGCTCGAGGAGGGGGCGAAATCGGCGCGGTCACCCGGGCCGGAACTGGACAGATGACCGTCTCGGAACCCGCGGGATCAGAGTGCTGTGGCGCTGACAAGGGGAACGGCGGAACATGTCACCGACTGAGGGGACGTGCGCTTCTCGCGCGCCCGCGACGACAGCGGTCGCCACCAACCGGCGAGGTACACGGCGACGCCGTACCACCGGAGCGATGGTCGCGAGAACGGCCGCATTCGCAAAAACGAGTCGGATGTCAAGGTCTTACGAAACGCAGACGTCGGGGCGGCCCTGCCGCACGGCGAGGAGGTCGGTGGGAAGCTGGGGGGCATGCAGCAGCCGCACGAATCCCCGGACTCCGTACATGCTCCACGTGGGCAGGGAGGTACGACCCGCGTCCTCGTCGTGGACGACGACCCCACCGTCTCCGAGGTCGTCTCCGGCTATCTCGACCGCGCCGGGTACCAGGTGGACGTAGCCGGGGATGGGCACTCCGCGCTCGCGCGGGCCGCCGCGCACCGGCCGGACCTGGTGGTGCTCGACCTGATGCTGCCCGGCATGGACGGCCTGGAAGTGTGCCGCCGGATACGTACCCGCGGGCCCGTGCCCGTCATCATGCTCACCGCCCGGGGCGACGAGGGCGACCGGATCCTGGGCCTGGAAGTGGGCGCCGACGACTACGTCACGAAGCCCTTCAGCCCCCGTGAGCTGGTCCTGCGGGTCGAATCGGTCCTGCGCCGGACCCGGCCCGCCGTCGCGGCTCACCCCGTGCACGCGGCAGGCTTCAAGGTCGACCCGGCAGCCCGCCGCGCCACCAAGAACGGCACCGAGCTCAGCCTCACACTCCGCGAGTTCGACCTCCTCGCCTTCCTCCTGCGCAACCACGGCCGCGCCTACAGCCGTGAAGAGCTGATGCGTGAGGTGTGGGGCTGGGACTTCGGGGACCTGTCCACCGTCACCGTCCACGTCCGCCGGCTGCGAGGCAAAGTGGAAGACGACCCGGCCCGGCCACGACTGATCCAGACGGTGTGGGGAGTGGGCTACCGCTTCGATGCCACGCCAGGTGAGGAGGCGGTCTGACCATGCGCGACATCCTCCTCATCGCCCTCTTCGCCTTCCTCGGCGCCACCCTGGCCGGGCTGCTCGGGGCGGGTGTGCTGTGGCTGATCCGGAGACGGTCGCTGACCGCGTCCCTCGCCGTGGTCGCCGCCGTGGCCGTGACCGCCATGCTCGCGGGGACGCTGGCCGTGGCACGGGCGATGTTCCTGTCCACGCACGACCTGACCGTCGTCACCATGGTTGTCGCGATGGCGGCGGTCGTCTCCCTGGCCACCGCGCTGCTGCTCGGCCGCTGGGTCGTCGCCCGCAGCCAGGCGCTCACCGCCGCCGCCCGTTCTTTCGGCGACGGCGGCCACTTCTCGGCGCCGAACGGCCCGGCGACCGCCGAACTCGACGCACTCAGCCAGGAGTTGGCCGCCACCAGTGCGAAGCTTGCCGAATCCCGAGATCGCGAGCGCGCCCTCGAGGCATCGAGACGTGAGTTGGTCGCCTGGATCTCGCACGACCTGCGCACTCCCCTCGCCGGTCTGCGCGCCATGTCCGAGGCCCTGGAGGACGGCGTGGCCGCCGATCCCCACCGCTACCTCCGCCAGATGCGCACGGAGGTCGAACGCCTCAACGGCATGGTGGGGGACCTCTTCGAGCTCTCCCGCATCCACGCAGGCGCGCTCGCCCTCTCCCCCTCCCGAGTGTCGGTGTACGACCTTGTGGGCGACGCCCTCGCGGGAGCGGACGCCCTCGCCCGCGAGTACGGGGTGTGGCTGATCGGCGACCACGTCGAGCCGCTGCCGGTCGAGGTGGACGGCAAGGAGATGAGCCGAGTGCTGGGCAATCTGCTGGTCAACGCGATCCGCCGGACACCCTCCGACGGTACGGTCGCGGTCGCCGCCGAGCGCTTCTCCGACGGAGTCGTCCTGTCCGTCACCGACGGATGCGGCGGCATCCCGGAGGAGGACCTGCCGCGTGTCTTCGACACCGGCTGGCGCGGTACTCATGCCCGCACTCCTCCCGCCGGTGCGGGCCTCGGCCTGGCCATCGTCCGAGGCATCGTGGAGGCTCACCGGGGCCGGGCCGCCGTACGCAACGTCCCCGGCGGCTGCCGCTTCGAAGTGACGCTTCCCCTGGCCGACGCGTGATCGAGAGCTCCTGCACGGTCATGCCGTTCAGGCGGTCCTTGGACGGGTGGTCGGTCCGGCGCCGTCGCCCAGCGGTCGCACTCCGCGAGCGTGTCATCGAACAGAAGGCTGGTCACCGAGGTGCCTTTGGCGTGAGCGGCGCCCACCGAGATACCGGAGCCGAAGCCGCCGACGACTGCGCTGCTGCTAGGTCAGGGCTGTGGGGTGCTGCCCATCTCGGCGGTGAAGATCACGGGGTCGCTGTCGAACCCTCGGACCATCTCGTGGAACTCCCACGTTCCGGCGGCGTCCCTGGTGAACTCCGCGACCGTCGCGGCGGTGTGTCCCGAGAGCTGTGCCATGTCGTCTTTCAGTAGCTCCCTGTACCCCTCGACAACCAGCACTCCGGCGTTCGATATGTCACCGAAGGTCTTGGGGCCGCTGTTCTGGTGGATCGCCACACCCACCACCACCCGTGCGAAGGAGGAAGCGAGGCGATCGAGCTCCAGGGTCATCGCTTCGACGTAGCCGAAGCCCTGTCCGGTCCGGCTGTGCCGACTCATGTTGATGGTGCCGTCCGGAGAGCGGCTGTCGAAGTGGACGACGTAGACCGGCCGCCCGTAGGGGGCGTCCGCCGAGTAGGTCGCGGCGATGATGTCGAGATGATGAGGTGGCTGATTCCAGGGACTCGGGTCCCACTTGAGCCGTACCTCGGCCTTTTCCACTCCGTGGTTGTCGCTGTTCACCGGATGACTGCCTCTCCCGTAACGTGCTGTCACGGGATGGTCCCCGCATGGGCAAGTATGGCTCTCGGCCATCCTGTTGAAGCCTCGCGCGGCAGCTCGCGGATCGGGTCGGGCGGTGTCAGACGTCTTTGGCCGGCCAGTCGAGAAGCCGGGCGCCGATCACGGCCGTCTGGAGCATGTAGCGGTGGGCCGGGTCGGCGGGATTGGCGCCGGTGAGTTTGTGGATGCGTTCCAGGCGGTAGGTCAGCGCGCGCACGCTGAGGGTGAGGCGGCGGGCGGCCTCGGCGGCCACGCAGCCGGAGTCGAAGTACGCGGTGAGGGTGTCCAGGAGGGGCTGGGCGCCGCCGCGGGCCGTGGTGAGCGGGCCGAGTGTGTCGGCGACGAGGTCGGCCATGGCTTGGCGGTCGCGGGTGAGGACGGGGTAGACCAGCAGGTCGGCGGCGCGTAGGACGGGGTCGTCGAGGTCGAGGCGCTCGGCGAGTTCGAGGGCGTTGAGCGCTTCCTCGTAGGACTGGACCACGCCTCCGGGGCCGGGTTGGGGGCGGCCGATGGCGACCTGGCCGCCGTCGGTGGCGGCGTGCGCCTGCTTGGCGAAGTGGGCGAGGACCTCGTCCTGGTGGCCGGGGGCGACGCACAGCAGGCGGCCGTCCTTGGTGGTGAGCAGGATGCTGCGGTCGCCGAAGCGGGAGATGAGAGCCCGCTCCACCTGCTGGGGCACCGGGTCGCCCTCGTCGTAGGCGGCGGGTCCCTGCGCGACGGCGACCGCGTGCGCGTGTGAGAAGCGCAGTCCGAAGCGTTCGGCGCGCTCGGCGAGGCGGCCCAGGTCGCTGCGGCCGTAGAGGAGATCGTCGATGAACTCCCGGCGGGCGGCCTCTTCCTGACGCACGGCGACAAGCTGGGCGCGTTCGTAGCCTTCGGCAAAGGCGTCGATCACCTGCTGTACTGCGACCAGCGCTCCGTCGGCGGAGCCGGGCGTAACCGGCCAGGCCGAGCGGGCAGCGCTCAGATGGGCGCTGACGAGGGCGCGCAGCCCGTGGCCGGCCTCGGCGGCCTGCTCGCCCAGGGCGCGGCGGGAGGAGATCTCGTTCCGGGTGAGGTGTCGCCCGGTGGCCGATACCTCGGCCAGGATCTCGACGTAACCGTCCAGAAAGCGGTCGGGAAGTTCCCGCTGTGTCACGTCGTCCCCCTGATTCTTGACGCGCCGGTGACGGCTTCTTAGCGGCCACCGGCATGCAGACCCTAATGAACACTGCCGGGAACCGGCAATGCGCGGGCGGGATCGGATCGTGCAGCATGGCTCGCGGGGAGCACGGCGGATGGTTTCGATGCCGGACACCGGCAGGTGCCCGGCATCGAGGCCCGGAACGACCGTGTGCCGTCGGAGACGACTGATGCACACCGCGGGCGGAGAGGGGGATCAGGAGATGCGGACATTTCTCGCAGCGGCCACGGGCCTGCCCACGATCCTGCTGACCGCTGCGCTCGTCGTGGTTCTCTGCTTCTGGCTCCTGACCGCCGTGGGTGTCGCAGGCGTCGACAGTTTCGACAGGGACGTGGATCTTCGAGCGTGCCGCATGGGCGGGGTGCCCGTGGCGGTCGCCTTCTCCGTCCTGACGGTGCTCGCCTGGTCCTTGAGTGTCGGCGCGGCGGTTGTGGTTGCCGTGTGCGCGCCTCCCGGCCCCGTCACCGCGCTGCTGCGCATGGTCGTGCCCGTGGGAGCTCTGCTGGTTGCCTGGGCCACGACCTGCCTGATCGTGCGGCCGCTGCACCGCCTCTTCCCGGATGAACCCGCGCTGTCCGTGCTCTGCGAGACTCGCACGGGCGACGGCACCGGGCTACGAGCTGACGGGAGCCGCGATCCCTATGGTGGCGCGTCCCGTGACGCCGTCCGGCCGCGGGACCGCGCCGCCTGAGCCCCGACGCCGCCGGATCTCACATCCGGCCTCTCTTCCTCACGCTCAACTCCCTTACGCCTCAAGGACGTATGCCATGACTGCCATGATCGTGGGCATCGGCGTGCTCGTCGCCGTCTGCCTGCTCGTCGTACTTGTCGTCTCCCAGCTGTTCCGCAAGGTGGAGCAGGGCAAGGCGCTGATCGTCTCCAAGCTGCGGAAGGTCGACGTGACCTTCACCGGTCAGGTGGTCCTGCCGGTGCTGCACAAGGCCGAGGTGATGGACATCTCGGTGAAGGCCATCGAGATCACCCGGGCCGGCAAGGACGGGCTGATCTGCCGGGACAACATCCGTGCCGACATCCGGATCTCGTTCTTCGTGAAGGTCAACAAGACCGTCGAGGACGTCGTCAAGGTCGCCCAGGCCGTCGGCACCGCGCGGGCCAGCGACCAGAAGACGCTGCAGGAACTGTTCCACGCGAAGTTCTCCGAGGCGCTGAAGACCGTCGGCAAACAGCTGGACTTCACCGACCTCTACACCAAGCGCGAGGAGCTGCGGTACCGGATCATCGAGGTCATCGGCGTCGACCTCAACGGCTACCACCTGGAGGACGCGGCGATCGACTACCTGGAGCAGACGCCGCTGACCCAGCTTGACCCGGCCAACGTCCTCGACGCCCAGGGCATCCGGAAGATCACCGAGCTGACGGCAGTCGAGCACGTGCGCACCAACGAGGCCCAGCGTACCGAGGAGAAGGAGATCACCCGGCAGAACGTCGACGCCCGCGAGGCCATCCTGGAGCTGGAACGCCGTCAGGCCGACGCCGAGATCAAGCAGAAGCGGGAGATCGACGCCGTACGGGCCCGCGAGGAAGCCGAGACGGCACGGGTCATGGAGGAGGAGCGGCTGCGTGCCCAGGGCGCGTTCCTCAAGACCGAGGAGCAGCTCGGCATCCAGCGGGAGAACCAGGCCCGTGAGGTCGCCGTCGCGGCGAAGAATCGCGAGCGGGTCATCGCCGTCGAGAACGAGCGCATCGAGAAGGACCGGCAGCTCGAGGTCATCGCGCGGGAGCGGGAGACGCAGCTGACGCAGATCGCCGCATCCAAGGAGGTCGAGGCGGAGAAGCGGGAGATCGCCGAGGTCATCCGCGAGCGGGTCGCCGTGGACCGTACGGTCGCAGAGCAGGAAGAGGCCATCAAGAAGCTGCGGGCCGTGGAGGAGGCCGAGCGCGGTCGGCAGACCGTGATCATCGCCGCCGAGGCCGAGGCGCAGGAGAAGCTGGTCAAGGACATCAAGGCCGCCGAGGCCGCCGAGCAGGCCGCCGTCCACCGCGCTGCCGAGGAACTCACGCTGGCCGAGGCCCGGTTGAAGAGCGCCGACCTCGACGCACAGGCCAAGCTGCGCCTTGCCGAGGGCATCCAGGCCGAGACCGCCGCCGAGGGCCTCGCGGCCGTCCAGGTGCGCGACAAGGAGGCCGAGGTCATCGAGAAGGCCGGCCGCGCGGAGGCGGAGGCGACCCAGGCCAGGCTGCGTGCCGAAGCCGACGGTGCGCGGGCCAGGGCCCTGGCTGAGGCCGAGGGCATCAGCGGGAAGCTGAAGGCCGAGGCCGCCGGTCTCACAGAGAAGGCGGCCGCGATGGCAGCCCTGGACGACGCCTCCCGCGGCCACGAGGAGTACCGGCTGCGCCTGGAGGCCGAGAAGGACATCCGCCTCGCGGGGCTGGACGTGCAGCGCCAGGTCGCCGAGGCACAGGCCACGGTGCTTGCCACCGGCCTGGAGAACGCCGACATCAACATCGTCGGCGGGGACTCGGTCTTCTTCGACCGGCTGGTGTCCTCGATCGCGCTCGGCAAGGGCGTCGACGGCTTCGTCCAGCACTCCGCAACGGCTCAGGCGCTCGCGAAACCCTGGCTGGACGGCACCTCCGGCTTCACCGACGATCTCAGCCGCATCCTCGGCTCGGTCTCCACGGCCGACGTGCAGAACCTGACCGTCTCCGCCCTGCTCATGAAGCTCATGAAGAACGGCGGGGACAACGTCGGACAGTTCCAGCAGCTCCTGGACAAGGCCGGCGAGCTGGGCCTCGCCGACACGTCGCTGACCGCTGTCAACGGCACCGTCAGGACCTGACCGTCGCCGGGTCCTGACGGGCATGCCAGGATCCGACCCGCCGCCACGGCCCGACCCCCGGCCCGTGGTCCGGAGCTGCCGCACAGGGGACGGCAGCTCCGGACCACGTTTCTCCGACATCCGAGAGGGAGCCCATGACCACCGGGACCACCGGTCTGGACACCGGCACGTACGAGGTGCTGCACGACCGGCTCACCGCGCAGGCCGCCGAGCTCGCCCGCCGCGCCGAGGCGCTCAACGCCCGGCGGACCGAGGAGTTCGGCTCCACCCGGCTGGAGCTGACGAGCACCGAGCGGCTGCGCACCGAGCACACCTGCGTGCCCCGTGACATCGTCTCCGTCGGCGGCACGCTGCTCTTCGGCCACAACGTCTTCCTCGGGCTCAAGCCGGAGACGACGGTGGGCGACGTCTTCGCGCTGTACGACCGCGCCCTGAACCGGCTGCCCGAGGACGCAGTGCCGGGCCTGCTCGACGACCCCGCCTTCGTCCGGGAGTTCGCTGCCCTCTACCGCTACTACCGGCAGGCCCATCTCCTGCAACTCCGTCGTACCGACGACAAGTTGCTGGCCGTCTTCCAGACCGGCGAGAAGGCCGGCGACATCCGCGTGCTGCGCTGGACCCTGTCCGACGACGGCCTTGCGTCCTTTCTGGACGCGCGTGGCGAACGCGACCACGTCTTCCCGCCTTCCCACGACTTCGCATGGACGTGGACGACCCGCGAGCACCACGTCCTCGGCCGCCACCCACACGTCTCCATCGAGGGCGAGGTCTTCGTCGAGACCGTGGGCGGCACCTTGACCGTCAAGGTCGAGGACAACACCGAGACAGGCGAGGGGATTTACGCCGAGCCGGTCGCCGAGCCGCTGCAGTCCCTCGCTGACGCAGACATCGCCTACGCGCGCGTGGGCGCTCTCATCGTGGTGGACATCCTCCCCTACAAGGAGGACGTCCACCGCTACCTGGTCTTCAACACGCTCACGAAGAGCGTCGTCCGCCTCGATGGCATCGGCCGGGCGTGCCGTCGGTTGCCCGAGGACCAGGGCATCGTCTTTCCCGGCGGATACTGCCTGGCCACAGGCAGGTACAAGACGTTCGACGGGCTCGACACCGAGGGACTGGAGTTCGAGCGGATGGTCCGCTCGCCCAACGGCGAGGACGTTCTCTTCGCCTTCCACGCGCGTGTGGAAGGCCGCAGTCTGCTGCTGCCCTACAACATGATCCGCAAGGAGGTCGCCAGCCCGCTGTCCTGCCACGGCTGGGCCCTCTTCGACGACGGCGCGCTGGTGGTCCTGCGCGCCGACAGCGACGAACCGCAGCGCGTCCACCCCGTCCAGCTCTGGAACTCCCCGTTCGTCTCCGACACCCATGCCGCCGCCCGGCCGGTGGGCGCCGGCCCGCTCGCCCGTGTCGGCAACGCCGATCTCGTGCGCGGCATCTCCGACTGCCTCTCCATCACGCGCGCCGTCACCGAGACCACCCCGACGAGCGAG
Source organism: Streptomyces sp. NBC_00080 (assembly GCF_045041255.1). Taxonomy (NCBI): domain Bacteria; kingdom Bacillati; phylum Actinomycetota; class Actinomycetes; order Kitasatosporales; family Streptomycetaceae; genus Streptomyces; species Streptomyces sp. NBC_00080. The sequence goes on along the minus strand of NZ_CP108235.1, from coordinate 525,080 downwards.
GTGTACGAGGCACTGGCCGCCGCCTGTGTCCGAGCCACCGACTTCCATCACTGGCTGGGCGAGCCCGAACTCGGCGACCTGCACGAGCCGCTCGCCCAGGTGCGGACGACCACTGAGCAGGTCCTGGCCGAGTTCGAGACCGTCAAGGCCCTCACCCGCCAGGCCGCCGACGCGCTGGCCGAAGCCGCCGCACGGGTAGCGGCGGTCGTACGACGCCTGCGCGGCGAGACCCCGCGCAGCGCCGCCGCCTGGGTGACCGGCCTGACCGAACTGCGGCACGCCCAGGGCCATGTGCTCACCCTCAAAGACATGCGGTACGCGGACACCGCCCGCATCGACGGCCTCGCCGCCGACGTCGAGGCTGACCTGGCGGCCTTCGGGCAGCGGGCCGTCGCCCACCTCGCCCGTGCGGATGCTTTCGCCGGCCACCGGGCCGAGATCGAGCAGCTCGTCGCCGACGCGGAGGCGATCGCCACCGTCGCCGAAGCCGCGCCCGTCGCCGCCCGTCTCGACGACCTCGCCGACGGCCTGCGCACGGTGACCGACGTCGTCGCCGGGCTGGACATCGGCGACGCCACGGTCCGCACGTCCATCCTGGAGCGCATCGCCGAGGTCCTCGGCGGCGTCAACCGCGCCCGCGCCACCCTCGACGGCCGCCGCCGCGATCTCCTCGACCGTGAGGGGCGGGCCGAGTTCGCCGCCGAGCTCGCGTTGCTCGGCCAGGCCGTCATCGGTGCGCTCGCGGCTGCCGACAGCCCCGAGGGGTGCGACGAGCAGCTCGCCCGCGTGCTCGTGCGGGTGGAGAACCTGGAGGCGCAGTTCTCGGAGTTTGCCGAGTCCGACGACTTTCTCAGCGAGCTGGCGGACAAGCGCGACGAGGTCCACGAGGCGTTCTCCGCCCGCAAGCAGACCCTCGCCGACGCCCGCGCCCGCCGCGCCGAGCGCCTGGCCGACTCGGCGAGGCGCGTCCTGCAGACGGTCGCCCGCCGCGCCGGCACGCTCGCCGATGCGGACGCGATCGCCACGTACTTCACCTCCGACCCGATGGCCGTCAAGGTCCGCCGCCTCGCCGCCGAGCTGCGCGAACTCGGCGACCGGGTCAGAGCAGAGGAACTGGACGGGCGCCTGAAGGCCGCTCGCCAAGAGGCTTTGCGCACCCTGCGCGACCGCACCGACCTGTACACCGATGACGGCCGCACCCTCCGCCTGGGCAGCCACCACTTCGCCGTCAACACCCAGCCTCTCGAACTCACCCTCGTCCCGCACGGCGACACCCTCGCCTTCGCGCTCACCGGCACCGACTACCGCTCGCCGGTCACGGACCCCGACTTCGCCGCCACCCGGCCCTACTGGGACCGACCGCTGCCGTCCGAGTCGCCCGAGGTCTACCGTGCCGAGTACCTCGCCGCCCGTCTGCTGGACCAACACGGCCCCGCAGCGCTCGCGGAGCCCGACCTGTCCGCCGTCGTCCGGCAGGCGGCGGAGGCGGCATACGACGAGGGCTACCAGCGCGGCGTCCACGACCACGACGCGACCGCGATCCTCGCTGCACTTGTGCCGCTGCACGAGGGCGCCGGTGTGCTCCGCCACGAGCCCGCCGCACGCGCCGCCGCCCATCTCTTCTGGGCGCACGGCACGACGGCCGAGGAGCGCGAGAGCTGGACCCGGCGGGCGGTGTCGCTGGCGCGCGCCCGGGACACGTTCGGGCCCGCTCCCGCCATCGACGACCTGCGGGCCGAACTGGCGGAGGCGATCGGCACACGCGCGGCGGCGGCCTACCTCTTCGAGGAGCTGACGAGCGGCCCCGACGGCTTCGTCATCAGCGCCGGCACCCGCACGCTGCTCGACAAGTTCCGCCGTACGGTGGGCACGCAGGCATACGACGACGATCTCTCCGTCCTCCCCGACCCGGCCGCACGCAGGCAGCTGGTGGAGGCGTGGCTGACGTCGTACACGACCACGAGCGGCACGGATGCCACCCCTGGCGACCTGGCCGAGGCGGTTGCCGCCGAGCTCTGCCCGGACCTGCCCCGCTACGAGTCCGACGCGCCACTGACCCGGTGCGTTGAGGGGCTGCTGGGCACCCATCCGCGCATCAGCGGCCGTAGCCTCACGATCCGCGTCGACGAATTCCTGGCCCGGACCGAGGAGTTCCGCACCCAAGACGTCCCCGCCCACCGCGCCTACCAGCGGCGCCGTACGGCGTTGGTGGCCGCCGAACGCACCCGCCTCCGCCTGGACGAGTACCGGCCGACGGTGATGTCCGCGTTCGTGCGCGGCAAGCTGATCGACGAGGTGTACCTGCCGCTGATCGGAGACAGCCTCGCCAAGCAGATCGGCAGCACGGGCGAGTCCAAGCGCACCGACACCAGCGGCCTCCTCCTGCTCATCTCCCCGCCCGGCTACGGCAAGACGACCCTCATGGAGTACGTCGCCGACCGCCTCGGCCTGTTCCTGGTCAAGGTCAACGGACCGGCGCTCGGCCGTGCGGTGACCTCCCTCGACCCGGCCGAGGCTGCGAACGCGACGGCCCGCCAGGAGGTCGAGAAGATCAACTTCGCGTTGGCCGCGGGCAACAACACGCTGCTGTACCTGGACGACATCCAGCACACCTCGCCCGAACTGCTGCAGAAGTTCATTCCGCTGTGTGATTCCACCCGCCGCATCGAGGGCGTACGGGACGGCGAGCCGTGCACCTACGACCTGCGCGGCAAGCGCTTCGCCGTCTGCATGGCCGGCAACCCCTACACCGAGTCCGGCAGCCGCTTCCGCCTCCCCGACATGCTCGCCAACCGCGCCGACGTATGGAACCTCGGCGACGTCCTGACCGGCAAACAGGACGCCTTCGCACTCAGCTTCATCGAGAACTCGCTGACCGCCAACCCGGTCCTCGCCCCGCTCGCCGGCCGGGACCGCGCGGACCTCGACCTGCTCATCCGCCTGGCCGAGGGCGACGCGAGCGCCCGCGCCGACCGGCCGGCCCACCCGTACGGCCTGGCCGAGCTGGAGCGGATCCTGGCAGTACTGCGGCACCTGCTCGCGGCCCGCGAGACGGTTCTGGCGGTGAACGCCGCCTACATCGCCTCCGCCGGCCAGTCCGACGCCACCCGCACCGAACCGCCCTTCCAGCTCCAGGGCTCCTACCGCAACATGAACAAGATCGCCCAACGCGTCCAGCCGGTCATGAACGACACCGAGCTGGCCGCGTTGATCGACGACCACTACCGGGTCGAGGCCCAGACCCTCACGGCCGGCGCCGAGGCCAACCTGCTGAAACTGGGCGATCTGCGCGACACGCTGTCGCCCGAACAGGCTGTGCGCTGGGCCGAGCTGAAGGCCGCGTACGTCCACGCCCGAACGCTCGGAGGCCCGGAGAACGACCCTCTCCCCACCTTCGGCCGGGGGGACCCCCATCTCACTGCGCTCGGCCGAGCCGTCGCCGCCCTCGGCCTGCTCGCCGACCGGGTCGCGGCTGTGGAGACGGCGATCAACCGTGCTGTCGACCCGCCATGGACACGCTCGACGAGCTGATCACCATCAACCGCAGCCACTTCACCGCCTCGGCGAGCGACGGCCGGTCCACCGAGCACCGAAGTGTCGGTCTCTGCCTGGGCGGGGCCGGCTACGAGCGCCGGGATCCCGGAGGGCGCTCCGGACGTCCGGTCGAGTTCGGGGGTTCGCCTCGGCGGACGGAACCGGGGGTCGGGCCGACCGGGTGGTCGTCGCGGGCGGAGGAGGTCGGCTGCCAGGGGACGCTGGTGACCCTCACGCCGGGGGTGAACAGCAGGCGGCTCTTGAGCCAGAGGGCGGACTGGTTGTGGAGGAGGTTCTCCCACCTCCCACCAGTGGCCGACGACATGTTCGGGAATGAAGATGCCGACACGTCGCGGGGGCTCTCGCGGCGGATGCAGCGTACGTAGCCGACGACCGGGCGGGTCACCCCGCGGTAGGGGGAATCGATGATCTTCAGTGGCACCTCGATGCCGTGCTCCTCCCAGCGCCCGCGCAGGGTTGCCGCCTCGTCGCGGTCGACCGAGTCCGTCAGGGCCTCGAGATGGTCGGGGCGGAAGGCATGGGCGTAGGCGAGGGCGCGCAGAGTCGGCTTGTGGATCGTCCGCTGTGGGGCGCCGGACTCCTGTCCATGACTCGCGGCGCAAGGTGGTCACCGTCGCGATGTGACCCATGCCACACGCGGTTCCTGTCAGTAATCGGGGCGCAGTTCCGCTCAACTCACCGAGAGCAAGCGAACCGACAGGAGCAGCACATGAAGCACCGCATCGTCGTCCTCGGCGCCGGCTATGCCGGGGCCTACGTGGCCGGGACTCTGGCCCGTCGGCTGTCCCCGGCGGAAACTGAGATCACCGTCGTCAACGCCGAGCCGGACTTCGTCCAGCGGCTGCGGTTGCACCAGCTCGCGGCCGGCCAGGAGATCGAGGCTCCACAGCTCGCCGACGTCTTCGCCGGCACGGGGATACGGCTGCGCCTGGCCCGTGTCACCGCCGTCGACCCCGAGCGCCAGGTCGTCGCCGTGGCCGACGCCGACGGCGGCGGCGAACTCGGCTACGACACGCTCCTTTACGCGCTCGGCAGCCACGCCGCCGACCGCGGCGTCCCCGGCGTGGCCGAGCACGCCTTCGACGTCACCAGCCGTCCGGCGGCGCTGCGCCTGCGCGAGCGCCTGGACAGCCTGAGCAGGCGGGACGAACGCGGGAGCGTGCTGGTCGTCGGCGACGGGTTGACCGGCATCGAGACCGCCACCGAGATCGCCGAATCCCGTCCCGGCCTGTCGGTGGCGCTGGTCGCCCGCGGCGAGCTGGGTGCCCCGCTCTCCGCTGGAGCCCGCAGCCACCTGCGCCGCGCCTGCGACCGGCTGGGCATCACCGTACTGGAGCACACCACCGTCGAAGCTGTGCAAGCGGCGCGGGTGCTGTGTGCCGACGGCACTGCGCTGGCGTCCGACGCAACCGTGTGGACGGTCGGGTTCGCGGTCAACCCCATCGCCGCCACCAGCGGGTTGGAGGTCACCGAGAACGGTCGGATCGTCGTCGATCGCACCATGCGGTCGGCCTCGCACCCGAACGTCTACGCCGCCGGCGACAGCGCCTACGCCATCGGCGACAATGGTCGGCCGCTGCCGATGTCCTGCGCTTCGGCCGGCTACACCGGCATGCAGGCCACGGCCGCGATCGCGGGGCGCCTGACCGGCCGCAAGATCCCGAACACCAAGCTGGAGTACCTGGGCAACCACATCAGCCTCGGGCGGCGGGACGGGATTCTGCAGAGGGTCGACGACGAAGCGCAAGCAAAGCCGAAGTATGTGGGCGGCCGGAAGGCCGCGCGGATCAAGGCGGGCATCCTCAAGATGTCACTGTGGACCACGTCGCACCCGACCTTCGGCGTGCCCAAGCGCAAGCGCCACCTGGCCGCCGTACCGGACGCGTCAGCCGAGAAGACGGTCGCGTAGCCGCCTGACCAGGGAGGTCCACGTGGACAGCACCGCCACTGATCGCTTCGACACCGGTCGGTTCGAGGCCGGCCGGAACCGGATGGCCTCGCTGGCGTACCGACTGCTGGGCTCCGCCGGCGATGCCGAAGACGCCGTGCAGGACGCGTTCCTGCACTGGCAGGCCGCCGACCGGCAGCGGATCAAGGTGCCGGAAGCATGGCTGGCCAAGGTCGTCACCAACCTGTGCCTCGACCGGCTCCGCTCGGCACAAGCCCGCCGCGAACGCACTGCCGGCGCCTGGCTGCCCGAACCGCTCCTGGACGGCGACCCGATGCTCGGCCCAGCCGACACCTTCGAGCAGCGCGAATCGGTCTCCCTGGCCGTGCTGACCCTCATGGAGCGCCTGTCACCCCTTGAGCGGGCCGTCTACGTCCTGCGCGAAGCGTTCTCCTACAGTCACGCCGAGATCGCCGAGATCCTCGACATCACCGAGTCCGCAAGCCAGCAGCACCTCCACCGGGCCCGGCACCGCATCACCGCCGCGCGCCGCGGCCGCGAGGTCGACTCGGCATCCGCCCGCAGGATCGTCGAGGAGTTCCTCGACGCTGCCTCCTCGGGCCGCACCGAACGGCTGGTGGCGCTGCTCACCGATGACGCGACCGCGATCTCCGACGCCAACCACGCCGGCCCGGCCAAGACGCTGCTGCAGTACGACACTCCGCAGCGGATCGCCGCCATCGCACGGGCCGGCTTCAACACCACACCCGCGAAACGGCGGCTGGCCGGCGGCACGCCCGCCATCCACCACGCGCTCGTCAACGGCGCCCCCGCCATCCTCTTCGTGATCGGCGACCAGGTCATCGGCGCCGTGACGTTCGACATCACAGGCGGCAAGATCGCAACCGTGCGCGGCATCGCCGCCCCCACCCGTCTCGTCCGCCTCACCGAAGGCTGGCGGCAGCACGGACCGGACACGCCGCTCGTCGCCCAGTGGTGACCCGACGCCGACCGAGGCCGGGCGCAGCCCCGCGCTGCGACGAACCGCTCCCGCTCGACGCGCCCACCCCGCCCGTGCGGTCGACACAGCGGTGAGTACGTGATCAAGCCACGCGTCCTGCCACTGGGAGTGCGGTTCGAAGGGCAGGGCCAACACGTCGTAGCCTCGGACTCTTTCGCGCCGCGGTCATGACGGGCTTGACGGCGATGCCGCCGCGCCGATCAGCGAGAGCCAGCTGCTCAGCCCGGCCACGTCGGCGGTCCCGCACCGGAAGCCGACATGCCCGTCCGGGCGGACCGCGATGAGACCGCGGCCGGGGCTGTTCATCAGCCGGAGGACGGTGACTTGGGGACCGAGCACCGCGTCCGGCGGCGGGGTGGCGTCGCGCTGCAGCAGCACGTGCACACCCGGACCGGCGAGCAGCCCGTGCAACCGTTGTGGAGGCCCTCCGACGCTGACGGTCGCGTCCGGAAGGCGGTCTCCCGGGCGAGGTGCGCCACGCAGGCGCGATCTTCCCTCCACCGACAGGGCGCTGTGCCTGTAGTTCACCCGCAGTTGGGAGATGAAGCGGATGCCTTCGGCGACCAGCCGCCGCCGGGCCAGGAGGATCGGCACGGCCGGGGCCGTGCGCGGAGCGGCCACCGCGCGCAGCCAGGAGGGGATCCGGCCGGTCGATGCCTCTGCCCAGAACACCGTGTGCGTGAGGACCAGCCGTCGGTGGGCGGCCGGTCGGCGCTCCGTGTCGTAGGAGTCGAGCAGTGCTTCGGCACCGAGCCCGCCCGCGGCCTCGCCTCCGGAGCGGTTCGCCGCAAAGCCGAGCTTCCAGCCGAGATTCACCGCGTCCTGGACGCCGGCGTTCATGCCCTGGCCGGTGGCCGGTGAATAGTTGTGCGCCGCGTCCCCCGCGAGGAAGAGCCGCCCGCGGCGGAACCGTGTGGCGAGGCTGCACTGCAGGGGCACCCGCGCGGACCACGCGAGGCGCTCGATCCGGGCGTTGAGCCCGGCGTCGCTCAGAAGTTGTTGCAGATCGGCACACGGGACGGCGGGTCCGGGCTGGCCGAATTCCAGTTGGGACCCGCCGGCGGACGCCCGTGTGGCCAGCAGTCGCCAGGCGGCCTGCTCTCCGAGCGGGAAGAGGAACAGCAGTCCTTGTCGCCCCGCGAATACTTGGGCACCGGAACAGCCGGATTCGCCGCTGAGATCGAGGTCGGCGAGGATCACCTCTTCGTTGTAGGGCCTGCCGTGCCACCCGATGCCGGCACAGACCCGCACGGTACTGGCCGGGCCGTCACAGCCGACGACGAAGGGGCAGCGGATCTCCTCCGCACCCTGCTGCGAGCGGAGCAGGGCCCACACGCTGTGCTTGTCATCGCGGGCGGTGACCAGTTCGGTGCCCCGTTCCACCGCCACCCCGCGGTCGGCGAGCGCCTGGGTCAGCACGCTCTCGACGTTCGTCTGCCGTATCAGTGACAGATGCGGGAACGCGGTGTCGGGCAGGGCGAGGTCGGCGAGACTGGCTTCGACGACGCGGGAGCCGAGATGAAGCCCGACCGTCGGTGCGGTGTCCGCCAGCTCCAGCAGGGCGTCCGTGACGCCGAGCGGGCGCAGGACCTCCAGGGTGCGTGGGTGCAGGATGAGCGCGCGGGAGGGCCGGAACGCGCCGGGACGCCGCTCGATGATCCGGACCCGCGCTCCGTGGTCATGGGCCTGCAGTGCCAGGGTGAGGCCGGTCGGACCCGCCCCGACCACAAGGACGTCCACCGCTGTCGTGGCTGCCATGGTTCATGCCGTGCCCTTGATGCGCCACCATGCCGCGGTGTCGTCCGGCGCCAGGCCCTCGGCCGGCCCGGCATCTGCGATGACCGCGTCGCGGCGCAGCCCGGGCAGGACTGCATAGCGGATCGAGCCCGGCACGCCGACCAGCGCCAGAACCCGCCACAGGGAACGCGCATAGTGTTCGGCGCGCTCCTGGCCATCCCACTCGTACACACCGCGGTAACGGTCGCACTCGTCGTGGGCCAGCCACAGCTTCGAGGTGAACCCGGGGAACCCGACGAACAGGGGGGTGTTCAGCAGGCTCTCCGTGCGGAACAGGGCGTGCGCCGGCCCGCGGACCAGGCGCAGCCGGAATTCGACCACGAGCGTGCAGGGGTCCTTCGCCAAGCCGCTGCCCATGCGGGTCTCCCGGTACACCCGGGCCGAGGTGCCGTCGGAGAAGCACAGCCTCATTCCTAGCCGTACCTTCGACAGACGGACTCGGTGCCGCGCGAGCAGTGGGAGGGTGTTGAGAATGCATGCGGCCACTGCCCGCCACGCCTCGCCAGGGTCGAGGGGGCTTTGTTCACTCATGAGGGGCCTCCTCCCGAAGCGGGCTGCTGCCAGGGCCTGGACAGCCGCTGCCTGCAGGGTGCCGTTTGTGTCGACGCCGGCGACTTCCGGCCACGGCGGGCCACGACGCCCAGCACCTGTACGCCACCGGCCCCCTTTCCACGGCACACCGGTGGACGAGCTGTCGCGTTCAGTTCGGCCTGGCTGCTGTCGCGTTGGTGAGAGACGGACAGGTCGGCGACCTGGTGCCGCAGCCCCATCAGTGGTCGGGCGTCAGAGCGGTCGGTGGGCCGGCGGTGACGCCGCCGTCCAGGATGAACTCCGTGCCGGTGGAGTAGGTGGCGTCGGCGGCGATGAAGAGCACCATGCGGGCGACCTCCTCGGGTTCTCCGAACCGCGGGAGGGGCTGTGCGGCCGTGAAGGAGTCGTCGAAGTCGGCTGTCATCGGGGTGCGCACCGCACCGGGATGGACCGAGCAGACCCGGGTCCCGTCGGGGGCCAGTTCCAGTGCCGCGGTCTTGGTCAGGCCGCGCAGTGCCCATTTGCTGGCCACATAGGCGCCGATGCCCGCGTAGCCGGTGAGGCCGGCGAGTGAGGAGATGTTCACGATCACGCCTCCACCCGCCCGACGCAGGTAAGGGGCAGCGGTACGCATGCCCAGCCAGGCGCCCTGAAGGTTGACGTCGATGACGCGGCGGAAGGACTCGAGGGACTGTTCCTCGATGGTTCCCCAGTCGAGGATGCCGGCGTTGTTGACCAGCACCGAGACCGGGCCGAGTTCCCGCTCCGCCTCCGCCAGCACCGGCTGCCAGCCGTGCTCGGCGCTGACGTCCAGGTGCGCATACCGGGCGGGGCCGTCCAGCTCGGCCGCCAGTTGCGCTCCTTCGGTGTCGAGGACATCGGCGACCATCACCGCCGCGCCTTCCATGGCGAACAGACGTGCCACGGCGGCGCCGATCCCTCTTGCTCCACCGGTGACGATCGCCACTTGCTCGTCGAGACGTCCCATCACGACCTCCTGAACCAATGGTCGACGAAGATTCGCCGGGGAACGACAGGTCGGTCAGGAGGTCGCGCAGACGACCTCGACGAAGTGGCCCACCTGGTCCTCGGGCAGGTGGCGCGCGAGGTCCGCCTCGCTGATCATGCCGACGAGGCGATGATTGTCGGTCACCGGCAGCCGACGGATCCTGTGCTCCTCCATGGTGTGCAGGACCTGGTAGGCATCGGCCTTGGCGTCGATCGTGATCGGTTTGCCCTGTTCCAGCTGGCCGGCGGTCATGGTCCGGGGGTCCTTGCCCCTGGCGAGACACTTCACCACGATGTCGCGGTCGGTGATGATCCCGTGGAGCCGGTCGTCCTCCCCGCAGATCGGCAGGGCACCCACGTCCAGTTCCTTCATCCTGCGCGCCGCGTCCTGAAGTGTTTCGCTCTCCTGTACGCAGGTGGCACCGGCGTGCATGATCTCCTGGGCAGTCGTCATGGTCGTGTCCTTCCGGCGTCGTTGTCGGCGCGGGAGGAACTCGTGGAGTGTGACCCGCCCCGGCCGGTCTCGTCCTCAAGACCAGTGTCGGCTGCTCACCTCTCCTGCGCATGCCGGGGAACAGGCGCTCACGTCACCGCGTGGCGGTGCGCTCGATGACGTCCCGGGCTGCCGGTGGGCTCCCGCGCGGCGGGCGTTCCGGTCTCAGCCGTGTCTGGAGCCGCATGACGACATGGCCGAGGCCGGACAGGGCACAGGCGATCACCAGATCGGTGGGAGACAGAGGCTCCGTACCCAGCAGGTCCTGGAGGGGCGGCAAGTAGACGCCGGCTGCCTGGAGACTCAGTGCCGTTCCTACCGCGATCAGCAGGAACGGGTTGGCCAGGCTGCCCGGGCGTGCCCGGGAGCCGAGTGCCACGCCGAGCTGGGTCGCCCCGAGCACCAGGAAAATCATGGACTGCCAGGGGCGTCCGGTCTCCCGTGCCCAGATGCCGGCCGCGAGCGTCACCGTGGCGATGAAGGCGCCCATGAACAGGATCCGCGGCCACAGGCCGGCGCCCAGCACGCTCTCCGCGGGCGGTCGAGGCGGGTGGCGCATCGTGTCCGGGGCGACGGGCTCCGCGCCGAGGGCGACGCCGGGCAGGCCGTGTGTGAGCAGGTTGATCCACAGGATCTGTGCGGGCAGGAGCGGCAGCGGCATCCCCAGGAAGGGGCCGAGGAGCATGACCAGGATCTCCGCCGTGCCACCGGCGAGTGCGTAGAGCAGGAACCGGCGTACGTTCGCGTAGACCCGGCGTCCCTCCTCGACGGCGGCCACGATCGTGGCCGGGTTGTCGTCGGCCAGCACCAGGTCGGCCGCCTGGCGTGCCACCTCGGTGCCGCGCCGCCCCATGGCGACACCGATGTCGGCCTGACGCAACGCCGGTCCGTCGTTGACGCCGTCACCCGTCATCGCCACCACGTGCCCGGCCTCGCGCCACGCCTGGACGATGTCCAGCTTCTGCTCGGGAGTGGTGCGGGCGTAGACCCGTACATCCGTCAGGTCGCCCGCGGTGCCCTCCCGGATCCGGTCCCCTGTGGTGACCTGCTCGTCCCGGGTGGCGATGCCGAGGCGATCGGCCACCGCCCGTGCGGTCATCGGGTGGTCACCGGTGATCAGTACGGGGATGATGCCGGCCCGTTTGCAGGCGGTGATGGTCGGTTCCGATGCGTTGCGGGGCGGGTCCAGGATGCCGACGAGGCCGAGGAGTGACAGGCCGGATTCCCAGGCCGGGGGTTGTGGTGCCGTGTCCTCGTGATCGGCCGCAGCGACGGCGAGCACGCGGTACCCGTGGCGGGCCAGTGTCTCCGCCCGTTCTGCCGCTCGGGCGACCGCCTCGGGATCGTCGGACAGAATGCGCGGCCGGAGCACGGATTCCGGCGCTCCCTTGCACACGACCCGCACTCCGCCCTCCGGCCGACGGTGCACGGTGGTCATGCGTTTGCGGTCGCTGTCGAACGGGATCTCCTCCACGCGCGGTAGCTCGCGGTCCAGTGCCGGCCGGTCCAGCCCGAGTCGGGCGCCCGCCACCAGCAGGGCGGCCTCGGTGGGATCGCCCAGCGCGCTCCATTCCGGGGAGTGGTCCGAAGGGGGCTGCAGCGCCGCGTCATTGCAGAGCATCGCGGCCCGCAGCAACGCCGCCAGGTCGGGAGCCTCGCCCGAAGTCATGGTCTCGCCGCCGCGTACGGCCCGGCCCTCGGGCGCGTAGCCGGTCCCCATGACGGTCGCCTCGCCGACGGACGTCGTCCACAGGTACTCGGCCGCCATCCGGCCCTCGGTCAGGGTGCCGGTCTTGTCGGTGGCGATCACGGTCACCGAGCCCAGCGTCTCCACCGCGGGCAGTCTGCGGACGATCGCGTGCCGGTCCGCCATGCGCCGCGCTCCCAGAGCGAGAGCGAGCGTCACCACGGCCGGGAGGGACTCCGGAACGGCAGCGACGGCAAGACTGATCGCCGCCACGATCATCAGCTCCACGGGCTGTCCGCGCACCAGCCCGAGGGCGAGCACGGCCGCGCACAGGGCGACGGTGACCATCGCGAGAGTACGGCCGAAGTTCGCCAACCGGTGCTGCAACGGGGTGAGACCGGGCGCGGCGCCCATGAGAGCGGCGATCCGGCCGAGGGCGCTGTCGGCACCGGTGGCGGTCACGAGGACCCGTCCGCGGCCCCGAACGATGACCGTCCCCGCCGACACCACCCCCTTCGTCCCGCCACTGTCGAGAGCCTTCTCCACCGGAGCGGACTCACCTGTCAGCGACGACTCGTCCGCCAGCAGCAGCGTCGCGGCGAGCACCTCTCCGTCCGCAGGGACGATGTCCCCCTCGGCCACCAGGACCAGGTCGCCCGGAACCACCTCGGCTGCCGGGACGGAGAGTTCCTCACCGTCCCGCACCACCCTGGCGGCCGGGGCGCTCATGGCGGACAGGGCCAGTACCGCCTCTTCCGCCCGCACCTCCTGCACGACTCCGACCACGGTGTTCACGGTGATCACGAGCAGGATGACGGAGGCGTCGGAGAGATCGCCGGTGGCGACCGTCAGGGCGGCCGCCACGAGCAGGACGAGGATGAGCGGGTCACGCAGTTGCTGCAGCACCCGCCGCCACACCGGGGTCCGCGGTTCCGAGGAGATTTCGTTGGGCCCATGGAGCGTCAGACGCCTTGCGGCCTCCTCCGACGACATTCCCGTCGAGGGAGTCGCCTCCGAGCGTCCGCTTGCCTCGGCAGCGGGCCGCCGGCTGTCTCCACGGCGGTTCACGGCCGTCGCTGAGGTGTGCCCGGACGGCTCCGCGTGCTGGGTGCCATGACCGCTCCCGTCCCTTTGTGACTGGCCGCCCCTCGAGGACGGAACCCCGTCTTTCAGAGTGCCATCCCTGCTCGTTCACGGCTGAGCGCCGTCGCGACCGTGGTCGGCGGCGTATGCGGCGAACACTTCCGTCGGCGGGCCGCCCGTGTGGAGGAAGCGCTGGTCGAGGATGGCGGCGAGATCCTTCAGCGCGCCGGCGAGCAGCGCGCCGGACAGTCGCACCTCCGGCCGTTCCGCCGCCTGCCCGCGCTGGGTGAGCACGGCGGCGTAGCCGACCATGGCCGCCAGCGACGAGTGGTCCTCCCCGTCGTGGAAGTAGTAGGCCTCGGCGTACTGGGTGAAGTCGATGCGGACGCGTGCGACGTCGGTGGCCAGGCTGTCCAGCAGAATTGCCCCCGACGTGTTGTCGAGTTGCCGGGTCGTCGGATCCGCGTCGCGCAGTAGAGCCAGCCGGACGGCCAGCACCCTCCTGCGGGTCAGCGCGGGATAGATCTCCAGCACCCAGGAGACGGTGGCCGTCAGGAGAGCGAAACCGATGAGGGCTTCGAGCGGTGAGACCAGACGGAGCCAGCCCTCGTCGGGCGCGATGTCACCCAGCCCCAGGGTGGCCACCGTGACGAGCGACAGGTACACGGAGTCGAGCAGTGCCGGCTGCTGTGCTGCCTGGGAGCCGGGGGAGAAGGTGAATGCCCCGGGCATGTGGGGCCAGTAGACGATCGCCCAGCCGAGTACGACGGTGACGGCCCACATGCTCACGACCGTGACCATGGCCAGCGGCCCGACGAGCCCGACCACGCGGCCGGGCGCACGGAAGCGCCGGGCGAGGCGCCACAGTGCTGTCATCACGAGGCGGCTCAGGCCACCGTGGCGTGTGGGGTGCCAGAGCGTGTGGAACAGATCCCGCAAGGTGACCATGACGAGCCCGGCACCGGCCATCGAGACCAACCACTTCATCCGCGTCTCCCACGGCTCTTTGGCATGAAACGGAAATCCGCCCTGGAGCCTAGGCCGTGTGCGGCGCGTGACGGCGCGGATGCGGGTACGCCACGCTCATTCGCTCGGATCATCCGCCTTCGGAACGAGCGTGCAGGTCTCCCCGGGCGCCACGGTCACGGTCCGGTCCGCCGGCGTCACGCGGATCGTTGACTCCGCCGAGTCGGGCACGCTGATCTACAGTCGTATCCCTTCCACTCCCAGGTCCACTTCGTCATCCGCCGCCCTCCTCGGTTGTGAGCCGTGGGAGCGGACCTGTACGGCGAACCTCAGACCCGATGCGGGACGACGGCGACCGGGCACGCGGAGTGGTGCAGCAGGGCGTGGGCGACGCTGCCGAGTTGCAGACCGAAGTGCCCGTGCCGGCGCAGAGCGCCGACGACGATCAGGTCGGCGTCGGCCGATGCCTCCAGCAGGACACGGTGGGCGGGGCCCTCGACCGCGCGGCGGCTGACATCGACCTCGGGGTGCTCCCGTACGACCTCGCGCAGTGCGTCGTCGAGGGTGGCCGAGACTTGCTCCTCGGGCGCCACGGCGGCGTCCGCCGCGAGCCGGGGGTCCCCCGGGACGGACTCTGCGGGAGGGGCGCCCGGCTCGTGAACCGGACTGAGCCAGGCCCGCACGGCGGAAAGGGCGCAGCCCCGCGCCTCGGCCTCGCGCGCGGCGAACCGCACGGCACCCGTGCCGCCGGTCGCGTCGCCCACTCCCACCACGACCCGGCCACGGGCCCCCCGAAGGTTGCGCTCCTCGCCTCGGACGACGATGACCGGGCACATGGCGCGAGCCGCCACCGTGAGGCTGACCGACCCCAGCAGCAGTCCGGTGACCTGGCCGCGCCCCCGGGCGCCCGTGACCAGGGCGAACGCCTCGGATCCGGCTCGCAGCAGGGTGGACACCGCATCGGCGGCCACGACCTCGCCCGACACCTTCACCTCGGGGTGGCGAAGCCGGGCGCGTTCCGCGCAGGCGGCGACGATGTTCTGCGCCATGACCTCTCCGGCGGGGCGATCGGTGCTGAAGGAAGGCCGGACTCTTTCGTAACGCTCCCAGAGGGAGGCATGGACGAGCCGCACCGGCAGGCCGTGGCGGGCCGCTTCGTCCACCGCCCAGTCGACCGCCAGCAGACTGGAGTCCGATCCGTCGACGCCCACGACCAGCGGGAGTTCCATCGGGGCCACCGCCTTCCGTCCCGTTGCTGACAGACCCCCTGTGAATACCGTCGCACCGCCCGCGCGCCGCCGCGACATTCGGGCGGGCGCTCGGACCGCGTGGCCGTCGCCGGGTTGCGGTGCGTCGGGTCGCGAAGACGCTGGAGACGTAAGGCCCGACCAACCACCGGGCGCTCCTCAAGCACCTGGCACATGCCTGAGACCGCGCACATCGTGAGGGGTGCGATGACCTTCCCGGCGGTGGCCGTCCGGCGCGCCACGCCCCGGATCAGCGTCTGTCCGAGCTCGCCGAGGAGGGGGCGGTGACCGCCGAGGAGCACATGACCGCTCCCAGGGTTGCCGGGTCACGAAGGAGCCGGCGAGGCCCTCCCGGGTGGCCGGACGGGGCGTCGATACGCGTCCACCGGGCCAGGTCCTGGTCGCTGCCGCGGTCGGTGATGCTGCGTGCCTCAACTTCCTGAACCAGGTCCGGTACTTCCCACAGATGCCATGACACGGAGCGCTCTTCAGTGGCCCGCGACCGCCTGTCATCCATCGGCCGGCGTGATGCGGCGGCCCGTGAGGTGTGCGGGCCGGATCGACACCCACATCTCGCGTTCACCGCCCGGCCATGGCGTGGTGTGAGCGTGTTCGGTGAGCCTGCGCACGGCGTCGGGCTCCGTCACGACGCTCGCGGGGCCGACGGCGAGGACGCTCCAGCCCTGGCTCAGGGCCTCGTCCATGTGATCGACCTCGAAGGCGACCTCGGTTCCGACGGCTGCCGCGGGTGTGAGGTTCGGCGCCGTCCGGAAGACGATCGCGTCATCGATGACGTCGTAGTTGACCGGCACGACCGCCGGGCGGCCGTCGGGCGCCGACACCGCGATGCGCCCCACGCCGTGGGTGGAGAGCAAGGTGCGGCATTCCTCCGGGCCGATGTTCCGCAGCTGAGGATGCAGTAGTGCCCGTCCGTGGCCGGGTGGCAGATCAAGTCCTCCTCCGCGCAGCGCGGTGACGGTGGTGCCCAGCGCGTCGGCCAGCCTGATGAGGGTCGCCATACTCGGGTCGGCAGGCCGCTCCTCCAGGTAATCCAGATAGCCGGAGGCCATGCCGGCGCGGCGGGCCGTCTCCTCTCGGCTGAGGTTCTGTCTCCGGCGTTCGAGGGCCACGCGTCGGCCGATGTCACCGCGGCCGGGTGCCTCGGGCGACCTGGCCTCGGTGACGGCCGTGTCCGGGCCGGAGGGGGCGTGGGGGCTCTCGGGTTGTCCGTGTTCGAGATGGCGGATGTGTGCGTCGGGCCCGGGGAACACGAGCGTCACTTCGTCCGTGTCCGACCAGCGCACGTCGTAAGGCGGCGTTCCGTCCTCGTGATGGAGTCCGACGATCTCGCCGTCGCGCTTGGCGGCGCCGGTCGTCGTGCGTTCGATGACGAGTTGGTCGCCGAGGTGAGCTCGCATGACGTCCGCCCTCTCCTCAGAATGGTGCTGTATCCAACGTGCCACGCGCGACGGGCGGCCGCACGGGACCGAACGGCTCCGCACGTCCGGCAGACCCGCGTCGTCAAGGATCGACCGGGCCCGTATCGCCGGATCCCCCAGGTGTCCACCAGCTTTTCCGCCGCCCCTGCATACATGGAGGCGGATACGTACATGGAGCCGGACCGAGGGCGGTCGCACGACGGCGCGGCGGTCCGTGTTGCCGGGGTGTGCCGCCGGGGTGACCGTGGAGGTGGGGGAGCGAGGGAGTGACCACCAGTGCGAGCGCTCGTCTACCACAGCCCGGGCCACATCTCCTGGGACACCGTCCTGGCCCCCACGATCGAGGAGGCGACCGACGCCGTCGTACGGGTCGACGCCACCTCCGTCTGCGGCACTGACCTGCACATCCTGCGAGGAGACCTGCCCGAGGTGAAGCCGGGGACGATCCTCGGCCACGAGGCCGTGGGCGAGGTCATGGACGTCGGCCCCGGTGTCCGGGGCCTGCGCCCCGGCCACCAGGTGATCGTGTCGTCCGTCTCGGCCTGCGGTCGCTGCCAGGCGTGTCGGGACACCAGGCGTGGGCAGTGCAGCGGGGGCGGTGGGTGGCTCCTGGGAAACCGGATCAACGGAACCCAGGCCGAGTTCGTGCGAGTCCCCTTCGCGGACCACTCCACCCTCCGACGGCCCCCCGCGGTCCCGCTCGACGAGGCTCTCCTGCTCGCCGAGGTGCTCCCCACCGCCTACGAGGTCGGGGTGCGGAACGGACACGTCGGCCCGGGGGACGTGGTCGTCGTGGTGGGCGCGGGACCCGTGGGTCTCGCCACGGTCGCCGTCGCGCGGCTCTACTCACCCCGCCGGATCATCGTGGTGGATCTCTCCCACGCCCGGCTGGCAGCCGCCGCCGGCGTGGGGGCCGATGCCGCCGAACTGCCGGGGAAGATGATCGCCGAGCTGTCCGAGGGACCGGGCGCCGACGTCGCCATCGAGGCATCGGGCGACCCGGACGGCTTCGCCCTGTGCACCCGGGCCGTCCGGGCGGGAGGGCACATCGCCAACGTCGGGACGCACGGCAGACCGGTCACGCTCCACCTCGAGTCCCTGTGGCGGAAGAACATGACCATCAGCACGGGCCAGGTGGACACCTCCTCCACACCGTGGCTGCTGGAGCTGCTGAGATTCGGACGCCTGCCCGTCTCCCAGCTGGTCACCCACACCTTCGGCCTCGACCGGATGGCGCACGCCTACGAGGTGTTCTCCCAGGGCGCCACCACAGGGGCCCTCAAGGTCGCGCTGCACCGGGAGTGAGAGAAGCCCGGAGCAGGAGCCCGAACGGGCCGGCCGGTCCATCGGACGCAGTGCCGGGAGGAGAACCGATGCACTGGGAAACCATCCGCAAGGACACCACATCGGTCGTCCCACCTCGTCTCGCCGACTACGACCGAGCCTGCTCGGACTTCGCCTGGGCACAAGCGCGCACCGAGCTGGCCGGGTTGCCCGGCGGGGGACTCAACATGGCCCACGAGGCGGTCGACCTGCACGCGGCGTCCGCCCACGCGGACAGGGCAGCCCTGCGATGCGTCGCCCGCGACGACTCGGTCTCCACCGTCACGTACGCGGAACTGGCCCGACGTACGGCGCGCTTCGCGAACGTTTTGTGGTCCCTCGGCGTCGGCCGTGGCGACCGGGTGTTCACCCTGCTCGGCCGCTGCCCCGAGCTGTACACCACGGTGCTGGGCACGCTGAAGAACACCAGCGTGCTGTGCCCGCTCTTCTCGGCATTCGGCCCCGACCCGGTCGAGCAGCGGCTACGGCTCGGCGACGCCCGTGTTCTGGTCACCACCGCGGCCCTGTACCGGCGCAAGGTCGCCGAACGGCGGCCCTCGGTTCCCGGACTGGAACACGTCCTGATCGTCGGGCCCGGCACCGCGGAACTGCCGGGCACCGTCTCCTTCGACGACGTGATGGCCACCGCCCCGGACACCTTCACCATCCCGCCGACCTCGCCCGAGGACATGGCCCTGCTGCACTTCACCAGCGGTACCACGGGCACCCCCAAGGGCGCGGTCCACGTCCACGAGGCCGTCGTCGCCCACTACGCCACGGCCGCGTACGCTCTCGACCTGCACCCCGACGACGTGTACTGGTGCACCGCCGATCCCGGCTGGGTCACCGGCATGTCGTACGGGATCATCGCCCCGCTCGTCCACGGCGTGACAGTGGTCGTCGACGAGGGGGACTACGACGCCCGGCGCTGGTACCGGATCCTCGGCGAACAGCGGGTCAGCGTCTGGTACACCGCCCCCACGGCCCTGCGCATGCTCATGCGCGCCACACCACGCCAGGGCCCGTACGACCTGCCGCGCTCCTACGACCTGTCGGCCCTGCGCTTCATCGCCTCCGTCGGCGAGCCCCTCAACCCGGAGGCAGTCCTGTGGGGGCGGGATGTGCTGGGCCTGCCGGTGCACGACAACTGGTGGCAGACGGAGACCGGCTGCATCATGATCGCGAACTTCGCCGCCTGTGAGATACGGCCCGGCTCGATGGGGCGGCCGATGCCCGGTGTCGAGGCGACCGTGCTGGAGCAGGGTGAGGACGGCCGGGCCCTGGTCACCGACGGCCGGGTCACAGAGGTGCGCAGGGCGGAGGTCGAGGGCGAGTTGGCGCTCCGGCCGGGCTGGCCGTCGATGTTCCGCGGCTATCTCCACGACAAGGATCGCTACGACGCCGCGTTCGCGGACGGCTGGTATCTGACCGGTGACCTGGTGCGCCGGGACGCGGACGGCTGGTACTGGTTCGTGGGGCGTGCCGACGACGTCATCAAGTCGGCGGGCCATCTGATCGGTCCGTTCGAGGTGGAGAGCGCGCTGATGGAGCACCCGTCGGTGGCCGAGGCCGGTGCGATCGGACGGCCGGACCCGGTCGCCGGGAACGTCGTCAAGGCGTTCGTGTCGCTGCGCCCCGGGGTCCCGCCGACTCCGGATCTGGAGCGGGAGCTGCTGGCCTTCGGTCGCCGCAAGCTGGGGCCCGCCGTCGCACCGAGGGAGATCGCGTTCGAACAGAACCTGCCCAAGACCCGGAGCGGGAAGGTGATGCGCCGGCTGCTGCGCGCACGCGAACTCGGCCTGCCCACGGGTGACGTGTCCACCCTGGAGGGATCCTCATGAGCCCGGCCCACCCCACCGGCGCACGCAAGGCCCCGGCACCCCGGAAGACCGGCAAGAAGGCCGCGAAGACCAGGCGGAGGACGGCCGCCGGATCTCCCTCCGTCCGTTCGGCCGACGGGCACCGGACGGACCTGCTGGAGGCCATGCTGCGCATCCGGCGCTTCGAGGAGCGGTGCGTCGAGCTGTACAGCGCGACGAAGATCCGCGGTTTCGTCCACCTGTACATCGGCGAGGAGGCCGTGGCCGTCGGCGTCAACGAGGCACTCACGTCCGAGGACGCGGTCGTCGCCACCTACCGCGAGCACGGCCACGCCCTGGCCCGCGGGATCACGGCCGAGGCCATCATGGCCGAGATGTACGGCAAGGCGACCGGGTGCAGCGGCGGCCGGGGCGGCTCCATGCACCTGTTCGACGCGAGCCGGCGCTTCTACGGCGGCAACGCGATCGTCGCCGGTGGACTCCCACTGGCCGCCGGCCTCGCCCTCGCCGACCGCATGCGCGGGCAGGACCGTGTCACCTGCTGCTTCTTCGGTGACGGAGCCTTTGCCGAAGGAGAGTTCCACGAAACGGCGAACCTCGCGGCCCTGTGGAGACTTCCCCTGCTGCTCATCTGCGAGAACAACCTCTACGCCATGGGCACGGCCCTGGCGCGGCACGAGGCGCAGACCGACCTGGCCATGCGGGCCGCTTCGTACGGGATGGTCGCGTGGGCCGTCGACGGCATGGACGTCGAGGCCGTGGAACAGACCGCACGACGGGCCGCCGGGGCCGTCAGGTCCGGTGCCGGGCCGCACTTCCTCGAACTGCGCACCTACCGGTTCCGCGCCCATTCCATGTACGACCCGGACCGGTACCGCGACAAGGCGGAGGTCGAGCGGTGGAAGGAGCGGGACCCGATCACCCGGCTCGTCGACCGCATGCGCAAGGACGGCGACCCGGTCGACGAGACGCTCGCCGGGATCGAGCGCCGGGTCGCCGCCGAGGTCGACCACGCCGTGGAGGCGGCCGAGCAGGCGCCCGAAGAACCGGTGGAGCATCTCCTGCACCACGTCACCAGCGCTTCGGCGGAGGCGAGCTGACCATGGACGACGGCGAGCCGCCGCAGGCGGCGAAGACGACCTACCGGGAAGCGCTGCGCGAGGCGCTGCGGGACGCCCTGCACGCCGACGACCGCGTCTTCCTGATGGGCGAGGACGTGGGCCGCTACGGCGGAGGCTTCGGCGTCAGCCTCGGCCTGCTGGAGGAGTTCGGTCCGGCACGCGTCCGCGACACCCCGCTGTCGGAGTCCGCGTTCGTGGGCGCCGGCATCGGCGCCGCCCTGGCCGGGCTGCGGCCGATCGTCGAGATCATGACCGTCAACTTCAGCCTGCTCGCCCTCGACCAGATCCTCAACAACGCCGCCACCCTGCTGCACATGTCGGGCGGCCAACTGGCCGTGCCCCTGGTCATCCGCATGACGACAGGCGCCGGACGGCAGCTCGGGGCCCAGCACTCGCACAGCCTCGAGGGCTGGTACGCGCACATCCCCGGCATCCGGGTCCTCGCCCCCGCCACTCTCGAGGACGCACGCCACATGCTGGCCCCGGCGCTCGCGGACCCCGACCCGGTCCTGATCTTCGAGCACGGAAGTCTCTACAGCGTCTCCGGCGAACTCCTCCCGGTCACCGCGCCCGTCGACCTGGACCACGCCGCGGTCCGCAGGCCCGGCACCGACATCTCGCTGATCACGTACGGAGGTTCGCTGCCCAAGACCCTTGCGGCGGCGGACGAGTTGGCCGCCGCCGGCATCAGCGCCGAAGTGATCGACCTGCGTACGCTCCGGCCCTTCGACGCCCGGACCGTCGCCGCTTCCGTGGCCCGTACCCACCGTGCGGTGGTCGTCGACGAGGCATGGCGGACGGGAAGCTTCGCCGCCGAGGTGTCCGCCCGTATCGCGGAGGAGTCGTTCTATGAACTGGACGCGCCCGTCGAGCGGGTGTGCAGCGCGGAGGTGCCCATGCCGTACGCCCGTCAGATGGAGGAGGCCGCCCTGCCGCAGACCCCCGACATCGTCGCGGCCGCCCACCGGGCGGTGGACTGACCATGGCCGAGTTCACCATGCCGTCCCTCGGCGCCGACATGGACGAGGGAACGCTTCTGGAGTGGCTGGTGGGACCCGGCGACCCCGTCCACAAGGGCGATCCCGTCGCGGTCGTCGAGACCGCGAAGTCGACCATCGAGGTGGAGTGCTTCGAGACCGGAACCATGGCCGAGCTGCTCGTCGAGCCCGGCGCGACGGTGCCGGTGGGCACACCGCTCGCGCTGATCGGGGCGTCGGCCAAGAAACCCGAGAAGGCGGAGAAGCGACGAGCGGCCCGTCGCGCACCGAAGAAGGGCGAGCCTGCCAAGCCCCCGTCCCCGCCTCCCGAACCCGCCACGGCCCAGGCCCCGGTACCGACCACCGCTCGACAGGGCGTCCACACCGAGGCAGGCCCCCTGGTCCGGCATCTGGCGGAGCAGAGCGGCGTAGGCCTGGAGACACTGCTCGGTTCCGGACCGGGAGGACGCGTCACCCGAACCGACGTCGAGGAAGCGGCGGCCGCCCGGCAACTGCGCCTGCGGGTAACCCCTCTCGCCCGGAGACTGGCGGCCGAGAGGGGCGTCGATCTGGCCACGGTGAGGGGGACGGGCAAGGACTCGGCCGTCCGTGCCGCGGACGTACGCCAGGCGGCCCCGGGGCCTGCGACCGAGGCCCCGTCCGCGCATGTCGGCGCCCCCACGGTACGTCCGTCCGCCGAGCGTCTCTCGGGAGACCGGGGAACCGCCAGGCGCCGGGCGATCGCCGGTCTGATGAGCCGCGCCAACCGGGACATTCCCCACTACTACCTGTCCACGACCGTGGACATGGCCGCCGCGATGGACTGGCTGCACGAGCACAACCGGCGCAGCCCGATCGGTGAACGGCTGCTCCCCGCTGCCCTGCTGCTCAAGGCGGCGGCTCGGGCGGCCCGGGATGTCCCCGAGCTCAACGGTTCCTGGACCGACGACCACTTCACGGCCGGCGAAGGCGTCCACCTCGGCGTGGCCGTCTCGCTGCGCGGCGGAGGGCTCGTCGCCCCCGCACTGCACCACGCCGACACCCTGCCACTGCCGCAGCTGATGACGGCCCTGAAGGACGTGGTCACCCGGGCCCGTACGGGCAGACTGCGCGGCTCCGAGGTGTCGGACGCCACGATCACGGTCACCAACCTCGGAGATCAGGGAGTGGAGACCGTGTTCGGAGTGATCTACCCGCCGCAGGTGGCCCTCGTCGGTTTCGGGCGGGTGGTCGACCGGCCGTGCGCCGTCGAAGGCATGCTGGGCGTGCGGCCCGTGGTCACTGCGACCCTCTCGGCCGACCACCGAGCGACGGACGGCGCTGTCGGCGCCCGCTACCTCACTGCGGTGACCCATCTCCTGCAGAACCCGGAGCAGCTGTGAACATCAACCGAACCGACGCGCTGCAAATGGTGAAGGAATCGATCTCCCGGGTCGTCCCGGACGCCGACGTCGCCGCACTGGGGCCCGACGACGCGTTCCGTGACGCGCTGGAGATGGACTCCCTGGACTTCCTGAGTTTCGTGGAGGTGCTCAGCGAACGGTCCGGTGTCCGCATCGAGGACGAGGACACACCCCGGCTGACCACGCTGTCCGGCAGTGCCGACTTTCTCGTCGCCCGCACGGGCTGATGTGCCGCGGACGTGAACGGCTCAAACCGCTTCGGTGTTGTCGATGACACCCACCACGTCATCGATGTCCCGCACCGGGGCCAGCAGTTCGGGGACGAGTCCTTCGTCCACTTTCCCCGACACCGTCACCACGCCGTTCTCCACGGTGACTTCGACAGCGCGCGGGTCCAGCAGGTGCCGGCCGACCAGTGACTCGACCTCGGCGAGGATCTCGGCGTCGTCGCGGACCAGGGCACGCAGCAGATCGTGTCGGCTCACCACACCGACGAGCCGACCGTGATGGTCGGTCACGGGGAGGCGCTTCAAACGGCCGTGCGCGGCGGTCCACGCCGCGTCGGCCACCCGCTGCTCCGGGTGGACGGTGACGGGCGGGAAGGTCATCAACGTGGCGGCCGTGTCGCCGTGGCTCTTGTCGTACAGGCGGTGCTGCCACAGCCTGCCGACAGCTCCGTGCCGACGCGGCTCCGCCATCACGGCAGCCTTGGCCAGCAGATCCGACTCCGAGACGACACCGACCACGTGGTCGTCCGAGTCGACCACAGGCAGGGCGCTCACCTGCTCACGGGCCAGCGTGTGAGCCACGTCCAGGAACGGCATGTCACCAGCCACGGAGGCCGCCGGCACCCGCATCACGTCCCGCACGCGGAGTACGGCCGGTTCCGGGACGGGCGGCCCGGGTGCGGCGGTGGGGGGCGGCTCGGCATCCTCCCCGCCGTGCGGGCGCTCGGACTCCTCGGTGCTCCTCGCCGACGCGGCGCCGGCGATGGCCCCGAGGTAGCGCCGCAGCGCGTCCTGGCGCGGTTTCTCCCCGGGTGTCCAGGGGCGGCCGGGCATGGTGCGGCGGGCTTCCTTCTCCGCCGAGGTGCGCTCGAAGTCGCTCACGGCTGCCTCCTGGGGACGCCGTTCACCTATGGGCTCAGTTTCGCATCGATCGGCCGGTGCGGCCTCTGGGCCGAACAGCCCCGCCGGGGGACAGGCGGGCAAGCGCGACGCGACAGGCCACCGTCCACCGGGGAGACTGGGAAAGAGGGGCCTCGGCCCACCTGGAGGAGTGCGTGTGACGGGATTCCGGGACTTTCTGACGCGGTTCCGGCCGGTGGCGTCCCCCGGCCGCGCCGCACCGGGTGGTGTGCCCGCGGACCGTTCCGCCGAACTCCGTGCGGAACTCACACCGCCCCTGGCCCTGCTCGAACAGACGGAGGCGGAGGCCCGGAACATACGCGAACGGGCCGACGCGGCCGCCGCATCGCGCCGCAGCGAAGCCGAAGGGCAGGCCGAGGCAATCGTGGCCGCGGCGCACGAGGAGGCCCGGCAGGTACGGGCGCGCACCGCCGAGCAGGTGCTGAGTGCGGCCGATGGCGAGGCCGCGGCACTGCTCGCCGAGGCGGAACGCGACGCGGTCGCCGTACGTGGCCGTGCCAGGAGCCGGACACCCGCGCTGGTCGACCGGGTGCTCGCCCTGGTGCTGGAGGACCTCGCGACGGACGAGGCGTCGACCGTGCCGCCGGGGGAAGGTCACCGGGCTCAGGACCCGGGGAGGCCACGGGGAGGTGGTTCCTGATGGGGGCCGGTCGGGTGGCGGGTGTGACCCGGGCACGGGCTCTGCGGACCAGGTGCCTGGGCGTCGAGGGCGCCGGGCAGGTGGCGGCGTCCCGCGAACTCGACGACGCCCTGCGCTACTTGGCGGCCACCCCGTACCGACGCGACGTCACTCCGGGCGTCACGCCGGCCGAAGCCCAGCGTGCGGTCTCGGCGACACTTCTGTGGCATCTCCGGGTCCTCGCCGGCTGGCAACCGGCCGGCGGCACGGACGCCGTCCGGGCACTGGCCGCGGGATTCGAGATCGCCAACACCGAACACCATGTGAGCGCACTCGCTGCCGACCCGCGGCAGCCGGGCACCGGACGCCTCCACCCCCCGCCCTACCGCCTGGGTGCGCTGGCGATCGCCTGGACGCGGGTCGCCCGCACCCGTTCGCCGTCGGAGCTGCGTACCGCGCTGGCGGCCTCCGCCTGGGGTGACCCCGGGGGTGACTCGCCGGCCGCGATCGCCACCGGTATGCGGGTCTCGGCCGCGGTGCGGCTCGCCACCGCCGTTCCGGACGCGGCACGCTGGGCGGCGGCCCGGCTCGCCCTGCTCTTCGGCCGCGAGGTCTTCGTCGTCGGCCGCCGGATGCCCGACGTCTCCGTCCACCGGGCGGCACGCCTGCTCGGCCCGCGAGCGGTGGGCGCGAGGTCGTACGCCGAATTCCGGCAGGTACTGCCGGCCGACGCCCGATGGCTGCTGACCGACGTCGAGGAGGCGGCGGACCTGTGGCGGGCGGAGGCACGCTGGTGGGACGCGGTCGAGCGAGACGGCCGTGAACTACTGCGCCGGGCCCGTTTCGGCCCCCAGCCGGTCGTGGGGGCCGTGGCGCTGCTGTCGGTCGACGCCTGGCGGATCCGTGGCGCGCTGGAGCTGGCCGCCCGCGGCGGAGGCCCAGGGGACTGGCTCGGGGGGGTGCTCGATGCCCCGGGCTGAGCCGGCGGTTCCGGTCAGGATGCGCAGGGTGGCCGTCGTGGCCCCCGAGAAGGCGTTGCGGGAGAGCCTGGTCCGCATCGCCGAAGCGGGCCGCGTGGAGATCGACCTGGCCGGGGACGGTGGGCCGGAAGCCCGAAGGCGCGTGGCGACGCGACTGCGGCGGCTGCGCACCGAGCCGGGGCCGGCGGTTCTCAGCGAGGCTCTCCCCGACCTGGACGCCCTGGAGCGCGAGGGCCGAACGGATCTGTTGGCGGGTGAGGCGCAGCTGGAGGAGCGCCTTGGCAGCGCGGTCCGGCAAGGCGAGGCCGCCGCACTGGCCGGCTGGTGCCCCGAGGCGGAGGTGGGTGCCACGGCGGCGCGCATCGCCGGCGCCGGGGGCGCGCTGGTGGTGTTGAGGACCCCGCGCGGCGTCGATCCGCCGACCTTGCTGAGCGGAGCGGACGCCGCAACCCCGGGGCACCCGGGGAGAACCGTGCGGCGCTCCTTCACACCGCTCGTCAGTACGTACGGCACTGTGCCCTACGCCGACCTCGATCCCACCCTGCCGGCCGGGATCGTGTACGCGGTGATGTTCGGCGTGATGTTCGGCGATGCCGGGCACGGGCTGCTCCTCGTCGCCCTCGCCCTTGTGCTGCGTACCGGCCGGCCGCGCCGACTGGCGCCGCTGCGCCCGCTGTGGCCGTTCGTCGCCGGGGCCGGACTGGCCGCCACCCTGGCGGGGGTGGCGTACGGCGAGTTCTTCGGCCCGACCGGCGTGCTGCCCGTGCTGTGGCTGGCACCGTTGGAGGAGCCCATGCGGCTGCTGGCCGCCGCCGTCGTGCTCGGCGCCGTGCTGCTGGCCTTCGCCTATGCCGTGGGCATCGTGAACCGGTGGCGGGAGGGCGGACCGGCTGCGGCCGTGTACTCGACGACCGGTGTCGCCGGGGCCGCGCTCTACCTCGGTCTCGCCGCCGTCGCCGGATGTGTGTGGCTCGGCGAGCCGGCGTTCGCCGCCGTGGGGGCCGCGATCGCCGTCGGCGGCCTGGCCCTGGCCGGGGCGGGGCTGTACGCGACCACGGCGGGCGGCCCGGGCGGAGCCGTACAGACCGGCATCCAGCTCCTCGACGCCATGGTCCGGATCGGCTCCAATGTCGTGTCCTTCGCGCGACTCGCGGCCTTCGGGCTGACCCATGCGGCGCTCGGCGCGATCGTCTGGGACGGCACGAAGGCCCTGGCGGACCGGGGCCCGGTGGGGGTCGCCGCCGCGCTGCTGGTGTTCCTCGCGGGCAACGCCCTGGCGTTCGTGCTGGAGGCACTGGTGGCCGGCGTCCAGGCTCTGCGCCTGGAGTACTACGAACTCTTCTCCCGGCTCTTCGAGGGAGAGGGACGTCCCTTCAGACCCTGGCATCTGCCCGTCGAGCACGTCCCGGACCCGGCCGCCGACATCGGGCCGCCCGCAGCGGGGGAGGCTGCCCGGCTCGGCCCGGCGAGGGAGGAGTACTCGTGATCACCTGGTTCTTGGCCCTGCCTGTCATCGCGGCGGGATTCGTCGCCGCACGCCTGGTGCTGCGGCGCTCGGGCCGGACGGCCCTGTGGTGGATGGTC
Organism: Streptomyces sp. NBC_00080; assembly: GCF_045041255.1. Classification (NCBI taxonomy): domain Bacteria; kingdom Bacillati; phylum Actinomycetota; class Actinomycetes; order Kitasatosporales; family Streptomycetaceae; genus Streptomyces; species Streptomyces sp. NBC_00080. The sequence continues at coordinate 497,390 of NZ_CP108235.1, read as the reverse complement.
GCCGCCGACGCCGTGCTCCTGGTGGCCGCCACCGTGGTGCTGACCCTGGCGTTCGGCGGCGGATCCGCCGAAGCCGCGACCGCGGCGGCCCAGGACTCGGGCTCCGGCTCCGCCGCTCTGATCGGAGCCGCGATCGCGGTGGCCGCCTCCACCATCGGCGCGGGCATCGCCGTCGCCTACACCGGAGCGGCAGCCCTCGCGGCGCTCAGCGAACGGCCCGAACTGTTCGGCCGGGCCATGGTCATCGTCGGCCTGGCCGAGGGCATCGCCATCTACGGGCTGGTCGTCGCGGTCATCCTCATCGGGAAGGCATGAGCATGGGACGCGTCGCCGCCCTCGGAGAGCGGGCCCGTGTGGCCGGTCTCGCCCTGGCCGGAGCCATCGTCCTCGTCGCCGACGACCCCGAGGCCGTGCGCCGGGGCTGGCGGAGCCTGCCGGACGGCGTCGACATGGTGATCCTCACCCCTGCAGCGGCCGAGGCCCTGGAGCGGGACCCCGGGTTGCCTGCGGGCAGCCGCAGACTCACCACCGTGATGCCGCCATGATGTCCCCGGCTCCCGATCAGACGACGGACGCGCTCGACCCGGTCCGGGCAGGGCTGCTGCGAGCCGCTCACGCCGATGCGGACGCGCTTGTGGCCCGCGCCGAGCGGGAGGCCGCCGCCCGGCTCGATCAGGCCCGGGCCGAGGCCCACGCGATCCTCGACGACGCCCGGCGGCAGGGCGAGGCCGACGGCGCGATCGCGGCCCGTGACCTACTGGTCAGGGCCCGGAGGGAGGCCAGGTCCCGCACGCTCTCCGCTCGGCGGAAGCCGTACGAGGACCTGCGCCGCAAGGCCGTCGAACGGGTCCGGGACCTGCGCCGGGCCGACGGCTACGCGTCTCTCCGGGAGCGGCTGGAGCAGCGCGCCCGGGTGCTCCTCGACCCCGGTGCCGAGGTGACCGAGCACGCCGACGGGGGAGTGGTGGCCCAGGTACCGGGCAGGCGGGTCGACCTGTCGCTGACCGCGTTGGCCGATCGCGCGCTGGACAGCATGGGAGCGGAGGTGCGCAGCCTGTGGGAGCCGTGACGACGTCCACCGGGACGGACCGCCCGCCTGTCGCCCGGCAGCCGGTCTCCAGGATCCTGCGCGTCACCGGACCGCTGGTCGAGATGGAGTACGCGGGCGGCACCGCGATGTACGACCTGGTCTCGATCGGCCCTGCCGGACTGCCCGGCGAGGTCGTGGCCATCAGCGGTGACGTCGTCACCGTCCAGGCGTACGAGTACACCGGCGGTCTCGCTCCAGGACAGACGGCGCTCGCTCAGGGTCGGCCGCTGTCGGTACGGCTCGGTCCGGAGCTGCTCGGCGGCATCTTCGACGGGCTGCTCCGCCCGCTGTCCGGCGCCGGCGACTGGCTGCTCCCGGACACACGGCGGACCGAGGCCGAGGAACGCACCTGGTTCTTCTCCCCTCTGGCAGCGGAGGGCGAGGACCTGGCCGAGGGCCAGGCACTCGGGGAGATCCACGACGCGGGGCCGGTGCGGGTGAAGGTACTGGTGCCACCCGGCCGCGGGGGCATCGTGACGGAGATCGCCGGTCCCGGGAGCCGCTCGCAGGACGCCGTGGTGGCCGTGGTGGGCGGTGCCCAAGTGGGGCTGGGCGCCCTGTGGCCGGTGCGCAGGCCCCGCCCCGTGCGGGAGCGCGTCGACACCCACGAGGCCCTCAACACCGGTCAGCGAGTGGTCGACCTCCTCTTTCCCGTGGCCCGGGGCAGCACGGTCGCGGTGCCCGGTGGCTTCGGCACCGGCAAGACGGTGCTGCTCCAGCAGATCGCCAAGTGGTGCGACGCTGACGTCATCGTCTACGTCGGTTGCGGAGAGCGCGGCAACGAGATGGCCGACGTCATCACCGAGTTGTCGGAGCTCGAGGACCCGCGCACCGGCGGACGCCTGGCCGACCGCACGGTGACGATCGCGAACACCTCCAACATGCCGATGATGGCGCGCGAGGCCAGTGTTCACACAGGGGTGACGGTCGCCGAGTACTTCCGTGACATGGGCCTGGACGTGGTGGTCATCGCCGACTCGACCTCCCGATGGGCCGAGGCGCTGCGCGAGTTCGCCTCCCGTACCGGCGCGCTGCCCGCCGAGGAGGGCTATCCGGCCGGACTGGCCTCGGCCATCGCGGCCTTCTACGAGCGGGCCGCCGCCGTGACCACGCTCGGCGGTGACCGGGGCTCGGTGACCGTGATCGGCGCGGTGTCCCCGCCGGGCGGGGACATGACCGAACCGGTCACGGCCCACACCGAACGCTTCGTCCGCTGCCTGTGGACCCTGGACCGCGACCTCGCCTACGCCCGTCACTACCCGGCGGTCTCCTGGGCTGGGTCCTTCTCCCGGGACGTCCCCGTGCTGGCCGCCGGACACCGGGCGGCCGGGGACCCGGCGTGGTCCCGGCACCGCGACCGGGTGGGTGCGGCACTGGCGGAGGCCGACCGACTGGCCGACCTGGTGGACCTGATCGGGATCGCCGCCCTTCCGGCGCGGGAGCGGATCAGCGTGCTCGCGGGCAGGCTGGTGCGGGAGGGCGTGCTGCAGCAGAGCGCGCTGTCGGAGCATGACGCGTACTGCGGGCCGGAGAAGACGGCCGCACTGGCCGATGCCGTCCTGGCGGTCGTCGACCGCTGCCGGGAGCTGGTGGACTCCGGTGTTCCGGCGGCGTCGGTCGAGGAGGTCGACTTCGGCCCGCTGCTGCGTGCCCGGGAGGACACGGGGCCGCACGACGCCACCGGGGTGGCGGCGCGGCGTGACGCCATGCTCGCGAGGCTGGGAGAAGTGCGGTCATGAGCCTGTCCGGCGGGATCGAGTACACGGCGGTGCGTGAACTCCGGGGGCCGCTCGCGGTCGTCGAGGGGGTCTCCGGGGTCGGCTGGGACGAGTACGCGCACATCACCCTCGCCTCGGGCGAACGGCGCCACGGCGTGGTGCTGGACGCCGACCGCGGCCTGGCGGTCGTCCAGGTGCTGGAGGGCACCGCGGGCATGGACCCGCAGGGCGTTCGCGCGGTCTTCACGGGCAGCCCCCTGCGCGTCCCGGTCGGGACGGACTGGCTCGGTCGCGTCTGCAACGGCCGCGGGGCCCCCGTCGACGACGGGCCACCGATATTCGGCTCCCACCAGGCGGAGGTGGGCGGCGCCCCCGTCAACCCGGTACGACGTGAGCCGCCGTCCGAACCCGTGCTCACCGGTGTCGGGGCCGTCGACGCCCTGACCACACTGGTACGGGGGCAGAAACTGCCGGTGTTCTCGGTGGCCGGGCTGCCGCATCTGGAACTGGCCGCCCAGATCGCCGCGCAGGCCACCGTCGGCGGAGAGGCGTTCAGCGTCGTCTTCGCGGGCATGGGGCTGACCCACGCCGACGCCTCCTTCGTACGCGACGTCCTGGAGGAACGCTCCGCCGCCGGGGAACTGGTCCTGCTGCTGAACACCGCCGACGACCCGGTGATCGAACGGATCCTCACCCCTCGCATCGCGCTCACCGTCGCCGAGCACCTCGCCTTCACCGAGGGACGGCACGTCCTGGTCGTGATGACCGACATGACGACGTACGCCGAAGCCCTGCGCGAGGTCTCCGCCGCCCGCGGGGAGATCCCCGCCCGCCGCGCCTACCCCGGCTACCTCTACAGCGACCTGGCCTCCCTGTACGAGCGCTGCGGACGCATTCGCGGGCGACCGGGCTCGGTCACCGTGCTGCCGGTGCTCACCATGCCCGCCGGTGACATCACCCATCCCGTGCCCGACCTGACCGGCTACATCACGGAGGGCCAGATCGTGTTGTCGCCGGAGACGCACGCGCGGGGCGTGTACCCGCCGTTGGACGCCCTGTCGTCCCTCTCCCGGCTGATGCGCAAGGGCGCCGGTCCGGGTCGTACCCGTGACGACCACCTCGACGTCGCCGCCCAGCTGCTGGCCGCCCTGGCCCGAGCCCGGCAGGTCCGTGACCTCGCGGACCTGGTCGGCCATGCGGCGCTGAGTTCCACCGACCGGCGGTACCTCGACTTCGAGGAGGCGTTCCTGAGGGACTTCGCCGACCAGCGCAGTGACGAGTCCCGCAGCCTCGATGCCTCGCTCGAACGCGGCTGGCGGGCCTTGCTCACGCTGCCCCGCAGCCAGCTCTCCATGCTCCCCACCGGGCTCCTCGACGCCCACGGGGCGAAGGACATCCCGGACACGGAGGTGTCCCGATGACCGGCGCCGGCCGTACACCGCTCGGTCGGGCGGGACGGCTGCGGCTGCGGCACAGCCTCGATGTCGCCGAACGCGGCGCCGACCTGCTGGAGCAGAAGCTCCGTATCCTGCGTGCCGAGCACGAGCGGCTGCTGAGCGCGGAGAGGTCAGCAGCCGGTGCCTGGCGGGACCTGCTGTCCGAGGCCGAGGACTGGCTGCTGAGGGGGCTCTTCCTGGGCGGGGAACAGGCCCTTGACGCGGCCGCCGAGGGTATCGGTCCCGCCGAGGTCACCCTGCGCTGGACCACCTCCATGGGGGTACGCCACCCCGCGGCGGCCGCTGTGTCCGTACCCGCCCGATCACCCACCACCGCCGCTCCCACGAACACCGCCCTCGTGCACGCCGAAGCGGCTTACGGCCGTGCCCTGCGCGCCGGCGTCGAGTACGCCGCCGCTCATGCCGCCGCCGAACTGCTGGGCGCCGAGGTCATCCGCACCCGGCACAGGGTCCGTGCCCTGCGGCGCCACTGGATTCCCCGCCTGCGGGAGGCACTCGACCGGGCCGACCTCGCCCTGGAGCAGGCCGAGCACGAGGACGGCGTCCGGCGGCGCTGGGCGGCTCGGAGCCCCGAGCGGTGACCGTTCACTGGAACGCCGCGTGGATCTCCTGCTCGGTCGCGGTGTGCGAGACGAGGAGGAGTTCGTCGCCGGGGCGGAGCCGCACCGCCGGATCCGGCACGGTCGGTTGTCCGTCGCGGACGATGGTGGCGACGACCGTCCCCTCGGGCAACGGGACGTCGCCCAGGGCACGGCCCGCCGTCCTGGACTGCGGTGTGATGGCCGTTTCGATGACGTCGACGCCGGCTTTGCTGAGCCGCAGGAGGGCGACCGTGTCGGTGGCCCCGGTGGCCTCCTCGATGAGGGAGATCAGCGGGGTGGCGGCGGGGACGGCGACGTCGACTCCCCAGCGCTCGTCGAACAGCCAGGCGTTGTCGGCGTCGTTGATCCGGGCGGCCACCCGGGACACCGAGAACTGCCGTTTGGCGAGCAGGCTGATGACGAGGTTGTCCTCGTCGTCCCCGGTGGTGGCGATGAGGAGGTCGGCGGTGAGAGCGCCGGCGTGTTCCAGCAGGGTGGGTTCGCACGCGTCCCCGGCGATGAGCCGCACCGGGACGCGCCCCTCCAGTTCGGCGACGCGGTCGTCGTCGACGTCGATCAGAGTGACCTCGTTGTGGGCGGCGGCGAGCACCTGGGCGATCTGGGTGCCGAGGCGTCCGGCACCGGCGATGATCACGTTCACGTCCCCAGCTCCTTGTCGAGAAAGCCGCGCAGCCTGCCCAGCGCGGTCGCGGCGACGGCGAAGGTGACCAGGTCGCCTACCAGCGCGGGCGTGCTGTGCGCGGGGATCAGGGAGCGGCCGGCGCGGGTGACCTCGACGACCCGGATCTCGCCGTCGACCTCGAACTCGGTCAGCGGCCGCCCGGTCAGATAGACCGGCAGTTCGGAGCGGTAGAGCAGGGTCTCGCCGTTGCCGAAGCTGATTTCGGGGGAGAGGTGGCGGTGCAGCAGCATCTGGTGGATCCGGTGGACCGTCCAGCGGACGCTGGTGATGGTGGGGATGCCGAGTTCGCGGTAGATGTCGGCGCGTCGGGGGTCGTAGATGCGGGCGAGGACGTTCGGTACCCGGTAGGTCTCCTTCGCCGTGCGCGCGCTGACGATGTTGCTGTTGTCCCCGGAGGTGACGGCGACGAAGGCGTCCGCGTGCTCGATACCGGCGGCCTCGAGCACGGCGCGGCTGTAGCCGTTGCCCTCGTGGAAGCGGATGCGGGGGCTGTCGGGCAGCCGCCGGGCCGCCTTGGGACGCCGGTCGACGACCTGCACGTCGTGCCCTTCGGAGGCGAGCAGACCGGCGAGGGTGGAGCCCACCCGTCCGCAGCCGACGACGATCACCTTCACTGTTGCGCTCCCTTCCGGTGGTCGGCGCGGCGGCGCAGCCACCACTTGCGGACCTCGTCCGCGATCAGGGGCAGGGTCCCGAGCCCGGCCAGGACCGCCCAGTCGGCGGCGTCGAGCGCGGCGGTGTTGAAGACGGCCTGCAGCAGCGGCACATAGCTGATGGCGGCCATGAGGGCGATGCCGAAGCCGCCGGCCGCCAGCAGGGCCGGATTGGACAGCAGCCCCACCTTCAGAATGCTCTGCCGGTCGGTGCGTACCGCGAGCGCGTTGAAGAACTGGCTGAGCACGATCCCGGCCTGGACCATGGTGATCGCCTCACGGTAGACGGGCGTGTCCTTGGTGAAGTCGTCGAACGGGATGCCCGAGGACCTGACGTGCCAGAAGAAGACGGCGGTGACGCACAGCGCCTGGATGCCGCCGAGGAACAGGATCCGCCCCACGACGGCGGCCGAGAACAGCCGTTCCCGGCGGGGGCGCGGCGGGCGCTCCATCACGTCGGGCTCGGGCGGCTCGGCGCCCAGGGCCAGGGCGGGCAGTACGTCGGAGCCCAGGTCGATCGCCAGGATCTGCACCGCGCTGATGGGCACCAGAGGGAAGCCGGCGAAGGTCGCCGCCAGGATCGGGACCAGCTCTCCGATGTTGTGGCTGAAGAGGTAGACGAGAAACTTGCGGATGTTCTGGTAGACCGCCCGGCCGAGCCGCACCGCCACCGCGATCGAGGCGAACGAGTCGTCGAGGAGCACCATCGAGGCCGCCTCACGGGCCACGTCGGTGCCCGACGCCCCCATCGCCACGCCGATGTCGGCGTGTTTGAGCGCGGGGGCGTCGTTCGCGCCGTCCCCGGTGACCGCCACCACCTCACCTCGCCGCTGGAAGGCGGTGACCACCCGCATCTTGTGCTCCGGGCTGACCCGGCACAGCAGCAGCTCGGACGGTTCGGCGATCAGTGCGTCGAGAGCCTCCTCGTCCATGGCGTCGAGCCGGGCGCCCGTCACCACGACGGGCTCCGGCCCCCGTACGATCCCCACCCGCCGCGCGACGGCCTCTCCGGTGAGCGGGTGATCGCCGGTGACCATGACGATGCGGATTCCCGCCCCGCGGCAGGCGGCGACCGCCTCGGCGACCTCCGGACGCGGCGGGTCCAGCATGCCGACCAGCCCCAGGAACGTGAGCCCCGACTCCGCCTCGTCCTGCGCGGGACGGGACCGGTCCAGCTCCCGCCGCGCGACGGCCAGCACCCGCAGCGCCTGCGAGGCCAGCTCGTCGCTCGCCGCGAGTGCCGTCGCTCGTTCCTCCTCGGTCAGTGGCCCGCGGTATTCCTCCCACTCCACGTCGGTGCAGCGCGCCAGCAGCTCCGCCGGCGCCCCCTTGACACACGCCTGGTAGCCCGCGCCGTTCTTGTGCACCGTGGTCATCAGCTTGCGGTCCGAGTCGAAGGGGAACTCGGTCACGCGCGGAGCAACCGACTCCTCCGCGCCCGGGTCGAGACCGGCCTTGACCGCGACGACGACCAGCGCGCCCTCCGTGGTGTCACCGAGCACCCGCCAGTGCTGCGCGTCCTCGGGCGGGATCAGACGGGCGTTGCAGCACAGGGCCGCCACCCGGAGCAGCTCGCGCACCGGCGCCGCGTCGGCGACCTCCCCGCCCGGGGCGTACCCCACCCCGGTCACCGCGTGCGCCGCACCCCCCGCCCACACCCGGGTGACGGTCATCTCGGCCTGTGTGAGTGTTCCGGTCTTGTCGGTGCACACCACGGTCGTCGACCCGAGCGCCTCCACCGCCAGCAGTTTCTTGATCAGAGCACGGCGGCGCGCCATCCGCCGTACGCCGATCGCCAGGGACACCGAGAGGGTGGCGGGCAGCCCTTCCGGCACCATCGCCACCATCACCCCCAGCGCGAACACGAACGCGGGCACCAGGGACTCCCCGGTGGGCAGCCGCACGGCGAACATCAGGGCGCCGATCGCCAGAGCCACCCCGGCCACCCGGCGCGCCATGGAGGCCACCTGGTGCTGGAGCGGGGTCTTCTGCTGCGGGGCCGCCGCGGCCAGCCGGTAGATCCGCCCGAACTCGGTCGTCACACCGGTGGCGTAGACCACGGCCCGTCCGGATCCGGCGACGACGTCGGTTCCCATGAACACGCAGTTGCGGGCTTCCAGCGGCGGCCCGGCCGCCACCGGGTCGGCCGTACGGCCCACGGCGTTGCTCTCGCCGGTCAACGGCGCGTTGTTCACCGTCAGCTCGTGCGCCTCGACCACCCGGCAGTCCGCCGGCACGGCGTCCCCGGCCTCCAGCACCACCACGTCGCCCGGCACCAGGTCCCGGGCGGGCACCTCCAGCCGCCTGCCGTCGCGCAGCACCCGACAGGCGTGGGGCACCATCGCCTCCAGCGCCTGGGCCGTCCGCTCGGCCGAGTACTCCTGCGCGAAACCGATGGCGGCGTTCAGCACCACGACGCCCAGGATCGCCACCGCGAGCTGAAGAGTGCCCACGTCACGCGGCTCTTCCAGCCAGTAGGCCAGGAAAGTGATCCCCGATGCGACCATCAGTACGACCGCGAAGAGGTCCGTGAACTGCGCCCCCAGCTGCCGCCACACGGGGCGGCGCCTCGTACGCGGCATCTCGTTGGCCCCGTACCGCTCCAGCCCCGCCCGTGCCCGATCCGCCGACAAGCCGCGCCGTGAGGTGCCCAGATCGGTGAACACCTCACCGGCGGCGAGTTCCCGTACCGGAGGACGCGGACCGGAACCGGACGTGGCGTCGACCGCCGCGTCTGTCCCCCCGCCCGGTACCAGCGGGTCCGTACCGGTACGCATCATCCGAACCCGTACGGCGCCGAGGCCCTCGGTTCCGGCGGAGCCGGTCGGATCGCGCGGAGGGCCTTGCGTGAGGCTTCCATCACGGACTCCAGTCGGTGCGGCGGCCGTTCCGCCGTCGTGGCGCGCCCGATCGGCGGCGCCCTCTCATCGTGGGACGGGGCGGCCGACACCACCAGGGCCGTATGGGGCAGGGAACCGGGCCGATCGCCGCCTCACACGGGGACCGTGATGACGGGGCAATGGGCGTGGTGCAGTACTCCCTGGCTCACCGAGCCCAGCAGCATGCCCGTGAAACCTCCGTGCCCGCGGGTTCCCACGACCAGGCCCAGCGCGTGTTCCGAGGCTTCCGTCAGGACCCGCACCGGGTGGCCGAGGACGACCTCGTGGTGCAGCTCCACTCCCGGATACCTCGCGGTCCGGCCCGCGACCGTCTCGGACAGCACCCGGCGGCACTCCCGCACAGCGGCGTCCTCGTCCAGGACACCGAGGAGCGGCGGATGCCACGCGTACAGGGCCCTCAGGGCCGCTCCGCGCAGGGCCGCCTCCTCGAACGCCAGGTCCACCGCCGCTGCCGCGTGCGGACTGCCGTCCACGCCGACGACGAAGTACGCGGGCTCCTGGGTGATGTGCTCCGGCTCCGGCACGACGACGACCGGGCAGGGAGCGTGGGCCGAGACAGGCAGCGCCACGGAGGCGGAGGTGAACATCTCGCGCCGGGTGCTCAGATGCCAGGAACCCACCACGACCAGCGAGGCGTTCCGTGCCTCCTCCCGCAGAACCCACGCCGGCTCTCCTTCCGCCAGCACCGTCGACACGTCCACCGTCGGCTGCCGGGACTCGACGAAGGCGACCGCCCCCTTGAGTACCTCGCCGCCCGCTTCGTGCAGCGTCCGGTTCCACTCCTCCCAGGACGGCAGTACCTCGCCCGACCGGTATCCGCCCGTCGGCACACCCTGGGCGTGGACGAGGCGCACCGGCAGGCGACGGCGTTCCGCCTCGTCGGCGGCCCAGGCGAGTGCCAGCCGCTTCGAGGGATCGGGGTCGACACCCACCACGATCGGCTCACGCCCGTGCGCACCGCTCATGCCACCTCCAGCGCTTTCCCGTGCCGCAGTTCCTTCACTGTTCCTTCCAGCGTGACCCCAGTCGTCGGGAGCCGCCACGGCACGGCCTCGCGGGGGCTGATCCGGCGGTTCGTGGCTTTGCGGTGCCAGGGCGAGTGGCCGTGGCGGCCGACGGCGCGATGTGCGGCCACCTGATGCGGGGCGTCGCAGCCTGGTGGAGCCTGGAAGGAGGGAGAGGGGGCGGTCGGCGGCAGGCCGGATCGGTCTGCGTCGGGTTGTGGAGGTGCCGTGATGGACCCGGTCGTCGTGGGAGTGGACGGCTCGCCGTCAAGCTTCGACGCGGTGCAGGTCGCGGCGGGTGAGGCCGGGATGCGAGGCGTGGGACTGCGGCTGGTGCACGCCTTCGGGTGGCCGTCGATGCATCTGCCGCCCGGCGGACCCCCGTGGAATCCGGCGATGGCGGGGGTACGGGAACTGGTGGACGGCACGCTGATCGAGGCTGAGGAGCGAGCCCGCAGAGCCGTGCCCCAGGTGGGTGTGGTGCGAGAGGTGGCCGTCGGCGAGCCGTTGATGGTGCTGGAGATCGAGTCGCGGACCGCCTCGCTCGTCGTGGTCGGCAGCCGGGGCCTGAGCGCGTTCGGCAGCCTGCTGCTCGGTTCCACCGCCGTGCATCTGGCCGCGCACGGCCGCTGCACGGTGCTGGTGGTGCGCGGTCGGCCCGACCCGAGCGGTCCCGTACTGCTGGCGGTCGACGGCTCACCGGCGGGCGAGGCAGCCGTCGGGTTCGCCTTCGCGGAGGCGTCGCTGCGCGGCGCGGACCTGGTGGCGCTGCACGTCTGGAACATCCGCAGCGAGCGGGCCCATGGGGTCCCCGGTGATCCGCTGAACGCGGTGGTGGACGTCGAGCTGCTCCGCCAGGAGGAGGAGCAGCAGTTGCTGGACGAGGCTTTGGCCCCGTGGCAGGAGAGTCATCCCCGGCTCGCCGTGGAGCGGCGTCTGATGCGTTCCCGTGTGCGCCCGGCCCTGATCGAGGCGACCCGCGACGCGCAGCTCGTCGTGGTCGGGGCCCGCGGCCATGGCGGCTTCACGGGCCTGCTCCTCGGCTCGGTCAGCCAGGCACTGCTGCACCACGCCCACTGCCCCGTCGCCGTCGTACGAGCCAGGGAGCGGCCATGACCGCAGGGCGGTTCGTGACGGATTCCGGGTGCCGCCGGGTCGCGGTGGCTGCAAGCTTGGTGGCCGCCGTGACCACGGCCAGGGCCGCGGCGGGCAGCACCGGCAGGTCACCGGAGCGGTCACTGATTGCAGTTGGGCAAGGGGGCGCCCGGCTCTTGAGCTGCTGGTGCACTTCCCTGGTGGACGGCAGCGGCGGTCTCGCTGCGGGATCGTCGGCAGCGCTCCGCCCGTCCGACGGATCCGGTCGGCGCTGGCGTCCTGGGGGCGGGGCAGGGAGGCTGGTACGGGAGCGTCGGCATCGCGACGACGTCGTCCGTAGGGGGAGGCGGCTTGCGACGTGCGGAACGCAGCCGGCTCCGATGACACCCCCATCGAAAGGGGAAGACCACATGAATCGGCGCGTCGTAGCAGCGATCGATGGTTCGCCGGCCGGCCTGGCGGCGGCGGACTGGGCGGCGCGGCAGGCTTTGTACCGCAATCTGCCGCTGTCCTTGGTTCATGTGAGTGCGGACCGTCCCTCCGGGGAGGCGACACGGGTCTCGACCGCCGCGCCGCGGGAAGGGGAGTCCTGGCTGATCTCTGAAGAGGCTCATCGGGACATGGTCCACAGCGAGCTGGACATCCTGGAGGTCCAGCTGGAGGGGGATCCGCGCAAGGTGCTTCTCCGTGAGGCGGCCGGTGCCGAAATGCTGGTACTCGGTTCGCGACCTCTCAGGAGTTCGGGAGGCTTTGTTCCCGGGGGCCTGGGGCTGCACCTGGCTGCTCATTCGGACGGGCCGGTGATCATCGTTCGGCAGCCTCAGGAGGCCGACGAGGGCCGTGTGAGGGAGCCCGTCCATGCCCCGATCATGGTGCTGGGCCTCGATACGGAGCATCGGGCCGACGACTTGGTTGACTTCGCCTTCCGCGCGGCACAGGCAGCCGGGGCCGGCCTCCGCATCGTCGGCGCGGCGGCTCCGCCGGTCTTCCCGCTTCACCATTTCGTGCCGGTGAGCCCCGAGGAGAGGGTGCGGCTGGAGGAGCACGCGCTCCCGGCGCTGGAACGAGCGCTTGAGGGATGGGCCGAGAAGTTCCCAGAGGTGCAGGTCGACACCGCGATCGTCTTGGGACACGCCGATGAAGTCCTCGTCGATGAGTCCCAGGGCGCGGACCTGATCATCGTGGGACGTCGGCGAACCGTTGGCCCTCATCGTCTCGGAGCGGTCGCGCACGCGGTGGTGCATCACGCGCCGTGCTCGGTCGCGGTGGTTCCGCACAACTGAATACGACACAGTTCCACTACCGACCCGAATTGCTGCGGCCGGACGCCGACGACTGCGGCGTCGAATCGGGCAAAGCCCAGCCAACGGACGGCAGCAGCGCGTCCGTGACGCCAGCGGTCCGACACCACCGGCGTCCTGTAGTGGCTCGGCTCACTCATGAGGGATGACGGCGACTGGGCAGCGCGCGTGGTGGACGGCGGCCTGGGCCACGGAGCCCAGGCGTGGTGCCGGGGCGTGGTGGCTGCGCCGGCCCACGATCAGGAGTTCGGCGCCCTCGGCGGCCGCTACGACGACCCTGGCGGGGCTTTCGAGGCGGATGCCGTCCGTCACGGCCACGCCCGGAAACTTCTCGCGCCAGGGGCGGAGGGCCTGGCTCAGGTGCTTCTGCACGTCCTGGATGATCTCCTGGGTCACGGTGTGGTCCACGCCCCACGGGGCGTACGCGTGGATCGGGATGGCGCGGCCGTGGACGGCGCGGAGGGGCACGCCCCGAGCTGCTGCGGTGGTGAATGCGAATTCGAGCAGGTCGTCGCACGGGCCGTGCAGTTTCAGCCCCACCACGACTTCGCCTGCCGCACCTGACTCAGGCGTCGAGGGCACTTCTGCACGCCTGTCGGCGCGTACGAGGACCACGGGCCGCTCGGCGCTTGCCACGACGGACATGCTGATGTCACCGAGGAAGTAGCTCTCCACCGTGGTCAGGCCGCGCGAGCCGAGCACGAGCATCTCCGACTCGGACGCCGCTTGGATCAGTGCGTCCTGCGCGTCGTCGGCGACCAGGCTGCTGACGACGGTGAGGCCCGGATGGCGCGCCTGGAGTTCCGTCCGGGCGTTGTGCACGAGCCGCTTCGCCCAGTAGTTCTGGTCGACTTCCGAGGCAACGGCGGTCGGTTCCGGCGCCAGTAGTGGCCACGCGTGCAGCAGGCGCAGGGTGAGTCTGCGCCGCTGGGCTTCGTCGGCGGCCCAGTGGGCAGCGGCGAGGCTCTCGGGTGAGCCGTCGAGGCCCACGGTGAGGACTCGTTCCATGGCGATTGCCTCCGTCTCGTACGAAGCTGGAGAGGACGGTGAGTGTGGCCGCTGTCCGCACTGCTGCGGTCTCGGTGAGTCTTCGGCCGTGCGGGCCGGCTGTGGGACGTAGTCGGCGCGGCGCGTGAGCATCTGTGCCGGCGTGTTGACCACGGCGCTTCTCCCTTGAGGAGTACCTCGGATCTCCTCGCGGCGCATGTGGTCCCGGAACGGCGGCGAACGGACGGACGGACGTGCAGTCCGGCATGAGGAGGAGGCGGAAGCAATGGCGGTGCCCCTGGTGGTCGGTATCGACGGGTCCGAGGCGAGCCTTGAGGCGGTGGACTGGGCGGCGGACGAGGCAGCTCGGCACGAGGTGCCGCTCCGTCTCCTGCACGCGGCGGCAGCGGGCCATGACGCGTCGGACCTGGTCGCCGCAGCCTCGGAGCGAGCCGCCAAGAGCGCTCCTGCTGTACGGCTGTCGAGTGAGGTGCTGTCCGAGGACGCGGCGTCCGCGCTGGTCGGCGAAGGACGCGACGCCCTCGCTCTGGTACTCGGGTCCAGAGGGCTCGGAGGTCTCGCCGGGCTGCTTCTGGGATCGGTCAGCCTGGCTGTGGCGGCCCGTGCCGACTGCCCGGTCGTCGTCGTGCGCGGCGGTGTGGAGCACCGGCACGGCCGGTTCGGGTGCGTCGTTGTCGGAGTCGAGGACGGGGAGGGCAGCGGTAGGGCCGTGGACTTCGCGTTCCGCGAGGCCCACGTGCGGGGCTGCCGGCTCCTGGCGGTGCACACCTGGAGTGTCCCGGTAGGGAATCCCGGGCCTCCGGGACTGTCCGGCTACGCTCTCCAAGCCCTCGATCGCCCGCCCGCCCAGGTGCTCGCCGACGCCTTGAGTGGCCCGGAACAGCGGTATCCGGACGTGCCGGTGAGCAGCGAGGTGGTCGAGGGCCCGGCACGACAGGCGCTCCTGAATGCCGCGTCGGCTGCTGATCTGCTCGTCGTCGGAGCCCGCAGACGGCATGGGCGTGTCGGTCTGCAGCTGGGCCTGGTCAACCATGCGGTGCTGCATCACGCGCCGTGTCCGATCGCGGTCGTTCCGCAGATATGACCAGGTGGGGCCCGGATGGGCTCAGTGCTACTCCGGTCGAGAGGCGGGTGAGAACCGTGCCCGACCACGTCGTGACCAGCGCCGACGCAGGCACCCGTCCACCCTTGTGGTCGGGCCGCACCGCGCTGACCGTTATCGCGCGCCCCCCGGTCCAGATGGAGTGGCGGACTCGCCGGTGAGTTGGGGCTCGACGTCCACGACGCCCTCCACCGCGCGCACGAGGCGCACCGCGACCGAGATGAGCGAGGTGTCGCGGATGTGTCCGCGGAGGGTGACGACTCCCTCGTGCACGTTCACGTGGATGGCGTGGCTGAGGGCCGGGAAGAGGTAGGACACCACGGTGCGGCGGACCTCCTCCTCGATGTCCTCGTCCGACCGAAGGAAGACCTTCAGCAGGTCGGCACGGCTGACGATGCCCTGGAGCATGCCGATGTCGTCGACCACGGGCAGACGTTTGACGTGCCGGACGGCCATGATCCTCGCGGCTTGGGCCAAGGTGGCACCGGGGTGGACCGTGACGGCGGGGGTGCTCATGAGCTCCCCGGCCGTCGACGCCCCGGCCTTGGCGACGTCGGACAGCCGTCGGCGTTGCTCGACGAGGCTCGGGTCGCTGTCACGGAACTCCTCCTTGGGCAGCAGGTCGGCCTCGGAGACCACACCGATCACGCGACCCTCGCCCTCCAGGACCGGCATGGCGCTGACGCTCCACTGCTCCATGGTCCGCACGATCTCCTTGAAGGGCGCGTCGCGTCCGACGGCCACGACCGTCTGGGTCATCACATCGCTCACGATGTGCGGAGTCTGCGGCACTTCGAAGCACCTCGTCTCGCTTCGTCAGGGAACCTCGCCCGCACCACGGGGCGCGTACAGGTCGAGCAGTCGCACCCGGGCGGACCTGAGCCGGCGCGCGAGCACGCCGGAGACATAGGTGCACAGTTCATGGTCCAGTCCCGGGTCCTGGGCGCACATCTCCCGCACGGGCGCCGCGTCGAACTCGTAGGCACGCACAGGGCTCGCGGCCTCGGCCCCCAGATGCCAGATATGGGGAGGGACCAGCCAGGACCAGCCCAGCAGCCTTCCGGCGCCGAGGCTCTCGACGACCACCGGCCGCCTCCCGGGCACCTGAAGGTCGAGAGCGACCATGCCTGTGTGGATGATCCAGAAGCGGTCGGCCTTGCCGCCCTCGTCGAAGATGCGCTCGCCTGCCGCGAACGACACCTCACGAGCGAGCGACATGAGCTGCTCGCGATGCTCCTTGGTCAGGGCGCCGAAAATGCCGGTCCTCGCAACCACGATGAACGTCCCTTCTCCGCGACCTCGAAGTGGAGACGGGCTCCTGTCCGGTCACGGACGTCTCATCATGCGGCCGATGCGAAAGCCATGGCGGGGGGTGGGACCCAGCGGCGTCCCGCTCCCAGCCGCATGACTCCACCATCGCCGCAAACCGGCGTGGCGCAACCCGGGCGGAAGCACCCCGAGAGCCGAAGCGCGTGTCGCGGTGGGTCCAGGCCGGTGCGACGCTATGCGCAGGGGACTCTCACAGTGGCTGGGAGGAAGGGCGGTGGGACGATGGAGCGCCCGCTGATCGTGGGGGTCGATGGATCGGATTCCAGCCTGGAGGCCGCGGACGAGTCGGCGCGCCGCCACGATGGCGGCCGACCGGGCCTGCGCCGTGCTGCACCTGGAGTCGTTCGGCAACCCGCGCTACGGGGAGTGGGACGAGGTTGCCCGCATGGCGTGTTCATCGTCGCCGAGGCCACCTGCTCGGCGGGCACCTGCTCGACGGGCACCGAGTTCGTCCTGGACGTCGGCGCGACCACCGGCACTCCGGCTGTTCCGCCGCCCGCCCGCTGGCGAGAACGCCGGGCTCCGCCGGCCCGGCCGCGTGGGACGGCGGGCGAGCCCGTCCAGGGAGAGAATGGCTTGGGACAGGCCACATGCAGACCCTTCGGTCCCCTGCACAACGGCTTCCTGGCCCTGGCTCTCGTGTGGCCGCGATGACAGCGTGAACGGTGCGGCCCGTCCAGCGTTACCGGAAGGGACATGGCCGAGGGCATTTGCAGCGATGCCGAGCCCACTCGTCGCAGCCCGTTACCCACGACGGCACGAGGCGGCAGGAGGAGCCATGAAGAACACCGCTGTAGGCAATGAGGTGATCGTCGGGATCGATCCGCGCCGGCAGTCCGTTCCGGCGCTCGCCTGGGCGGTCGACGAGGCTGTTCGCAGGAGGTTGCCCCTCCGTCTGGTCGTGGCGGTACCGCCCTTGCCCGGCGGGCAGCACATCGACGCACCCTGGCGTCGCACGATGCTCCAGGTCGAGGGCGAAGGCGCCCTTGCCGAGGCAGTCGCCACGGTACGGACGCTGCATTCGGAAGTGCCCCTGGCGACGGAACTGCTCGACGGCATGCCCTCGGTGACGCTCTGCCAGAAGGCGGCGCAGGCCAGGATGGTCGTCGTCGGTTCCCGTCGGCTCAGTCGACCGGAGGAGCTCTTCAGCGCGGGGTCGGTGGCCGTTCCGGTCAGTGCCCAAGCGGCCTGCCCGGTCGTCGTGGTCAGGGAGCCGGAGCACGCGGGGGAGCGGCATCCCCATCTCGTCGTGGGCGTCGACGGCAGCGAATCCTCCAGGATCGCCGTGGAGTTCGCCGTGGAAGAGGCCGCGCTGCATGGCGCTGCCCTGCGCGCCGTGTGGGTGTGGCGGCGGCCGGTGGTGTCTTTCGGCGACGAAGCGGTGGGGCTTGAGGAACGCCACCGGATCCTGTCCGAGACAGTAGCGGGATGGGCGGACAGGTACCCGGATGTGGAGATCACCCGTGAGGTACTGCGCGGCCATCCGGTGGAGGAACTGGCGCTCGCTTCGGGCGGCGCCCTTGTGGTCGTCGTCGGCAGACGCGGGCGCGGGGGGTACTCCGGGATGAGGCTGGGGTCGGTGGTTCATGGTCTGCTGCACCGGGCGGAGTGCCCGGTGATCACCGTGCCGGAGTCCCGGCACGGCTGAGCCGGGACTGGGCCGAAGAGTGAACCGGAGTCCAACGGAGAACTCACCTCATCCCGCGAGCCCGGCACCGCTCCGTTACCGGACGCCGGCGACACCGGCCTCAGCCACGGGGATGGAGCGCGTCGCCTGACTCGCTACGGTCCCGACGAAGTGGGCGCCGAAGGCGCCGTCCCCCTGTACGCACGAGTGACGGCCCAGCTCCCCGATCCGCTGATCACGATGCTGCCGGCCGCCATCGCCCTGGCGCCCGCCCGGGTGCCGCCCCGCCGCCCGGATCCCTCCGGGCAACCTGAAGCCGTCCGGGCGTGCCGCTCAGAACCGTGCGCCGACGTCAGCGCCGTTGCTGGGACGCAGGAAGGTGGAGGACGGGATGGCGCCGACGGCTGTCCTGGGGCCGGTGATCGTGCTCGCGTCGGTGCCGGCCAACGACCAGCTGCCGCCGAGGTTCCACGAGTTGCCGCTGCCGGTGGAGGCCGAGCCCAGCGAGGCGTTGGTGCCGTTGTCGGTCGCGAGGTTCTTCGTGAGCGTGCTGGAGGAACGGTCGAAGTCGAACCCGGTCTTCGTGTTGCGCCACGCGGTGCAGTGGTCGATCTTCATCGCGCCCGGGTTGCTGTTGTCGACGAAGCCGCCGGCGGAGTTGTCCCAGGCCATGCTGTTGCGCACGGTGTGGTTGGCGGCCACGCCGTTGCCGCCCATCTTGAAGCCGTTGCCGTCGCCCTGGTAGTCCGGCAGGTTCCACCGGTTGAAGCCATTGCCCCAGGCGAGGGTGTTCTCGACGAGGATCGGCGAGTTGTCGAACATCCAGAGGTCCAGGCCGTCGTCGGCGTTGTTCCACAGTCGGGCGCCGCGCACCACGTTGCCGCTGCCGGAACCTTCCTTGACGGCCAGGCCGTCGGCACTCTCGCCGTTCTTGCGCGGGTCGCGGTTGCCGTAACTGTCCAGGTTCAGGATCTGGTTGTTGCTGGAGGACCCTTGGAGATGGAACCCGGACTCGTAGTTGTCGCGGGTGACCAGGCGCTCGAAGACGTTGGAGCTGGTGTCCACGCCGAACACGCCGTAGGGGCCGTGGATGATTTCCAGGCCCGCCAGCCGCCAGTACTCCCCCTCGATATGGACTGCGCCGCGCTCGGGACGGGGGATGGTCGAGCCCACCGCGCCCGGCGTGTACGGCATGTTCTCGCCGTCGATGACCACGCGCTCGCTGTCGTAGTTGCGCAGAGTGATGGGCTGGCTTGCCGTGCCGCTCTTCAGCAGCTGGATGCTCGTGCCCGGTGCGTACGTTCCGCCCCGTATCCGGATCGTGGCCCCTGCCTGCGCCAGGTCCACCGCGCGCTGGATCGTCTTCAACGGGGCTGCGAGCGTCCCGGGGCCGCTGTCACTGCCGCTGGTTGACACGTAGAGGTCGGTCGCCTGCAGACGACTGCCTCTCTCGACGGCACGCTGTGCCGGACCGGCGTGCGCACCGGCACCCGAGGACAGGACGAGGAGGCCGGCCAGGAGTCCGGAGAGACCGGTGGACAGAGTGCTGGGTTTCAGGCGCATGGGTCGTCTCCTGGAGGTGGCGGCGCACGGGTGGCGGCAAGCGCTTGCTGCGGCGACGCTAGGAGTCCCGCTCTGGGCATGTCAACAGATGCGTACGTGATCCTTGTTCACATTCATGAATATATAACTGGCGTGGCTTGCCTGCGTCGCGTGTGGACCCGACTGGCCGGGGGATGCCGGAGACGATGCCTGCCCTCGTGAGACACGGATGTGCCAGGGCGGCAGGGAGATTCTGCGGAACGGGGCACGCAGGGCGACCCGACAAGGCAGAAGCCCATCAGGAGCCCGTCATGGCGCGCCGCCGAGCGGCCGGACGGCGGCGACCCCGTCCTCACCAACGCACGCGCAGAGGCACGCGGCCGCCGCTGACCTTGTGACCCAGCAGGATCAATAGGACGTCGTACGGGACTTCAGATAGTCCTTCAGGAAGGCGTACTTGGCGTCGCTGTCGGCCGCCGGGAGAGTCTCGAAGTGGTCGCCGAGTTCCATGGAGAGCGGCTTCGTCGTGCGCAGGGCGGGCCAGGCGGGCAGGGAAGGGCCGTTGGGGTTGCCGGTGGCCACGAAGTTCGCGACGTACGAGGATGTGGTGTCCGCGATCACGTGGTCCGCGTCGGTCCAGGGGCGGTCGGTGCCGTAGAGGTTGCCGAAGAGGTAGTACTTCTCCGCACCGTGGTAGGCCCCCGCGCCGTTCGCGGGCTCGATCGGGTTGGTGGTGTCGGAGCCCGGAGGGACGCGGGTCCACCAGTAGTTGTAGATCGGGCTGCGGTTCCCGGCGGCGTTGCGGAACTGGGTGCCCCACAGGTAGGTCGAGACGCGTTCCTCGTCCCGTGCGTAGTTGTTGTACTGCGCGGCAGCCTCGGTGTCGGTGCTCGCCGGGTAGAGCGCCAGGAACTCCGCCGCCCGGTCGCCGAAGGTGGTGTCCGCGTACGCGTGGTACTGGGCGACGGTCATCGCGAGGGTCGGTGAGGCGCCGTTCTCGTCCTTGTTGTTGCCGGTCAGGACCGGCACGTCCGCCTCGGCTCCGGACTCCATGGCGGCGGTGTAGGTGGTCGGCAGGACATAGCCGTCCAGGACGTTGCCGAAATCGGTGCCGGTGGCCGGCGCGCCGGGCGCGTACACCTTCGTCACGATCTCGTCGGCGGTCAGCGCTCGCAGGTCCGCCGCCGAGGACGCTCCCATGTAGTCGGCAAACGCGGTTCCGTTGGCCTCGGCCACCGCCAGCGTGTCGTAGCCGCCCGCCACCCGGCCGAGCGCCGGGTCCTTGGTGTACTGCACGCCGGCCGCGAGCAGCGCGCGGTGGTACAGGCCCCGGGCCAGCCGCGAGATCATCAGGATGTTGACGAACGACGAGCCGTGCGACCAGCCGGCGATGGTCACCCGGTCCGGGTCGCCGCCGAACGCGGCGATGTTGCTCCGGATCCATTTCAGTGCCGCGACCGTGTCCAGCACGCCCCAGTTGCCGGAGCCGCCGTGTCCACCCTCCGCGCTCAGCTCGGGGTGGGCGAGGTTGCCGAAGGCGCCGACGCGGTGGTTGTAGGTGACGACGACCGCGCCCTTGGCTGCGAGGTTGGCGCCGTCGTAGACCGGCTGTGAGGCCCACATGGCGGAGTTGCGGCCGCCGTAGATCCATACGAACACCGGGCGGCGCTCACTCGAACCGATCGCGCCCGTCCAGATGTTGAGGTTCAGACAGTCCTCGCTCAGCGGCGGCACCTTGTCGGCTGCGATGCCGGTGACCGGCTGGGGGCAGGCGGCGCCCCAGGCATCGGCGGCGCGTACGCCCTTCCAGGACGGCGCGGGCCGCGGCGCGCGCCAGCGGTTCGCGCCGGCGGTCGAGGCCGCGTAGGGGATGCCCTTGTAGACGGTGATTCCGTCCAGGGCGGCCGGGACACCGGTCACCAGGCCGGAGCGGGTACGTACCGGACGATCGGCGGCGACGTGGGAGGCGGCCGACGCCGGCTCGGCCGTCAGACCGCCCAGCAACGTGGCGCCGACCGCGGCGCCGACAGCGCTCCCGAGGAAACCGCGGCGGCCGATGCCCTCGGTGTCGTGGTCGGGGTGGGGGAGGGGGACGTCTCTCGGGCTCACAGGGGCTCCCTGACGGAATGGCGGAGTGGACGTCTCAGGTGCACGGCTCGACGTCCGTCCCGCCTGCGGTGGGGTCGCCTCATGCTGTTGGCGTTCAACAACCGAAACAAGCGGTGTCACTCGGACTCACAGCTTTCGCAGCGCACCCTCAAGTTGCACCCCGTGGGATTGACAGCGCCCGGCTCTGCTCGGCGAACGGCTCGCCGACGACGCGGTGCGGGTCGCCGAGCGGATCCGCACCACCTCCGCGGATCCGCGCCGCCGCCGCCGCGACCTTGCGTGTACTCCACGACCGGGTGACGGCCTCCGGCCGGGGACAAGGCCCGGCCCCCGTCGTCGTCACCCGCATCGGTGACACCGTCCTCGTCTGTGTACAGGCGGAGTCGAACGCCCTCGCCGGCCTGGCTGTCACGGCTGCCGCACCCGTGCCCCGCCACCTGTGGCGCCGCTGTGCCGAACGGTGCCGCCAAGTACAGGGCGGAGGCCATGAGTTACGGCCGGATCACCTATGGAGTCCGTCCCTCTGCTGTCGTCGTGCGCTCGGCCCCCCGGGACGCCGGCTGTGGCCGACTTCCAGGATCACGGCCGGCGGTGGGCGTGGGGAACGCTCCCTCGGGTGCGCTCCCCACGGTTCGGTCGGTCAGCAGGTCGAGTTGGTCTGGGTCAGGAGGCCGAGCCGCCAGGGGAGGAGGTTGTAGTCACCGCCGGCGTTGGGATTCAGGCCCTGGTAGAGGTACTGGAGCCGGCAGGCCGGAATGGTGAGTGTCTGGTCGTAGCCCGCGCGGATCATCTCGCCGTGGCTGATGTCCCGGGTCCAGGCGCCCGCGGGGAAACTGACGTTGTTCGCCCGGGCGAAGGGATTGCCCTCGGACGCGGCGAGCTGCGTCCAGGAGCCGGCGAGACCGGCGGCGGTCCAGGAACGGAAGTAGCGCCGTCCGTCGGAACCGATGGCCTCGACGAGGAGCAGATACTGGCTGCTGCCTTGCACCTTGTACACGTTGCTCGCTTCGAACAACGCGTTCTTCGAGTCCTGCAGTGCGATGACCGTGTTCGTGAAGCCGTTCGGGAACTGGCCGACGGTCGTCTGCGAGCGGTACAGGTGTCCGTTGTCGTCGGAGGAGAACAGGTAGCAGTTGGCGCTGTCGCAGATCACCCACATGTCGACCCAGTAGCCGTTGCCGATGTTCTGGCGGATGATGTCCGGCATCGACGAGTAGAAGTTGCGCGGGGCGCTCCACCCGTCGGGGTTGCTGATGTCGGGGTTGGTGGAGTACGACGCGTTGCCGGTCTGGTAGACGAGGTACCACAGGCGCTGCGGCGCGTTGTAGAACACCTGTGGCGCGGCACGGTATCCGGTGCCGATCGCGGTGCGGTCGAGGTAGTGATGGGTGGCCGAGCCGGCCTGCGACCAGTCCCCGAAGTTCAGGTAGACCAGGTTGTAGCCGGAGGAGCTCGCGGTACTGGCGAACACGTGGTACTTGCCGTTGTAGTGGACGACCGTCGGGTCCTTGATGCCGGCGATGTTGTGGGTCGAGTCCGACTTGGGCGCGATCAGCTGACCGCTGGAGCTCCACGAGTAACTGCCGGGCAGGGCTCGCGTGTCAGGGGTACCGCGCGTGGTGGTGGCGGGCGTGCCGCCCAGGGTCGTCAGCGCCGAGTTGTACGCCGGCTTCTTGTTGCCGTTGCGGTCGAACAGCAACGGGTTCTCCCCGCTGCGCCAGGAGTCGCTGTCGCGGATGCCCCAGACCGTGATGCCGGTGCAGCGCGTGACGTTCATACAGGCCCTGACCGTGTTCGCGTACGCGGTCGGTGACGCCTGCGCGATGTCCAGTTCGGTGATCTGGACGTCCACGCCGAGGGCGGCGAAGCTCGACAGCGTCGTCTGGAAGCTGCCGGGGGGACCGCCGGCGCCGAAGTGGGCCTGGAGGCCGACGCAGTCGATGGGCACGCCGCGTGCCTTGAAGTCGCGCACCATGCGGTAGACGCCCTGGGTCTTGGCGGCGTTCCAGTCCTCGATGTTGTAGTCGTTGTAGCAGAGCTTGGCCGCCGGGTCGGCCGCACGGGCCGTGCGGAACGCCTGCTCCAGGAAGCCGTCGCCCAGCACGTCCCGGAAGACCGAGCTGCGCAGCCCGCCGCTGGAGCCGTCGGCGAAGGCCTCGTTGACCACGTCCCAGGAGTGGATCCGGCCCTTGTAGTGAGTCATCACGGTGGTGATGTGGTTGTTCATCACGCCGCGCAGGGTGCCCGCGTCCCTGATCGAGCTCACCCAGCCGGGCAGTTGGGAGTGCCACACCAGGGTGTGGCCGCGCATGCGCTGACCGTGGGACGTCGCGCGGTTGACGATCTGGTCCCCAGGGCCGAAGTTGAACGAGCCGCGGGACGGCTCGATCGTGTCCCACTTCATCTCGTTCTCGGGTGTGACCGAGTTGAACTCACGGTCCAGGATGCCGGTGTACGTTCCGTCGCCGAGCCGTCCCGCGGCCACGGCGGTTCCGAAGTACCGTCCGGACTGGGCCGCCTGGGCGCCCAGGGTGGAGGCCCGAACGGCCTCGGGCGCGTCGGGCGCGCCGGTCGCGGTCCCGGGTGTCGCCAGGACGGTCGCGGCCAGCAGGCCCAGGACCGAGGCCCGGCGACAACCGAGCCGTTTCAACGGATTCATGGTTCTCCTCGTGGGGTGGTGGGGGGTTGCGTGGTGCGATCGGTGGACCTCGTCAGGGCGTGGTCAGCTCGAACCGTGTGAAGCGGACCGCGCCGCCGAGTACCTGGGTGGCGTGGTGGAAGAGGGCGAATCGGTAGCCCATGAAGAACCGCCAGTCGTTGCCGAGGGAGAAGGCCGGTCCGAGGCGGGTGAAGGTGGTGCCGTCGGTGCTGTAGGAGAAGGTGCCGAGGCGTCCGGTGCCGGGACGGATGTCCGCGCTCGCGCGCAGCCAGACGCGGCTGCCCGAGACGGCCGCGCTCGCGGCCTCGGTGCCGGTGCCGGTGGTGTTCCAGTCGGTGTCCATGGTCAGCCCGTTGACCATGGACACCCGCGTCCCGGCGGCGTCGCGCTTGACGCCGATCCACGCGGAGGAGTCACGCAGCAGGGCGAGTCCGGCCCGGTCGCCGTTGCGCATCCCGGAGTGGTCGAGCTGGACCGTGGCGGTGGAGGTGGGGCCCTGGATGCGGTGCGTGAGGGTGTTGCGGGCCCGGTAGAGGTCGTCGGTGACGGTCGCGGTCCGCAGGGTCAGCCCGTTGTTCACCGACCATCTGGTGTTGTCCGGGTTGTGGTTCCACTCCCATCTCGGCTTGAGGACCGTGCCGTCGAAGGTGTCGACGCCGGTCATGGGCGTGACCTGGCGGGGCGGAGGCGGCACGATCGGGCCGGGATACGAGGTACCCCACGCGCCGTTGACGAGTTGCACGACCGGCCAGCCGTCCGCGGTCCAGGTGACCGGCGCCAGGGCGGGCATCCGGCCACCGGGGTACGCGTCGACGAACGCCAGGTAGTACCAGGCGCCGCCCTGCGTCTGCACCAGCCCGCCCTGGTGGGGGACCCCACCGCCGGCGATCGGCCCGGGCAGGTCGAGGAGGACCTGCCGCAGCGTGTAGGGACCGAAGGGGCCGCTCGACGATTTGAGGATGTACTGGCCGTTCGCGGGGCGGGTCAGGAAGATGTAGTACTGCCCGTTGATCTTGTAGAAGCGGGAGCCCTCAAGGGTGCCGACGCTCGACGGAGCGGTGAACACCTGCTGCGTGCGGACCTGGTTGCGGCCGTCGGGCGACAACTGGGCCACGCTGATCGTGGTGTTCCCGTACGCCACGTACAGGGTGTCGTCACCGTCGACGAGCAGCCCCGCGTCGTAGTACGGCGTGCTGATCGTCGTGAGCCGGCTCCACGGCCCCTCGGCGGCGGTCGCCGTGTAGACGTACGTCCTGGCGAAGTCGATCTGGCCGATCCAGTAGAACGTCCTGTTGCTCGGCCGGTAGGCCAGCGACGAAGCCCAGATGCCCCGTACGTAGCCGCGGGCACCGTTCAGGTCGTACTTGGCGCCGAAGTCGAGCACGGGCACCGAGTGACCGGCGATCTCCCAGTCGACCAGGTCGTACGACCGCAGGACGGGCGCGCCCGGCGAGTAGTGCATGGTCGAGGCCGAGGCGTAGAAGGTGTCGCCGACGCGGATGACGTCGATGTCCGCGAAGTCCTGCCAGATCACCGGGTTCGTGAAGGCCGCCGCGGTCGCGAGGGCCGGCCCCTGGGCGGAGCCGGTTCCGTGCGCCGCTGCGGGAGGAAGCAGGGCACCGACGGTCAGGCCGGTGGCGGTCGTCAGTGCGCGGCGACGGGACAGGATGTGATGAGTCCATGACATCTGCACGGGTGGCGTTCTCCTTCTGTGGCCCAGCCGTTGAGGGTGGGAGTTGCCCGGAGGTGCCCTGCTGGTGCGCGCGAGCGGCCGCTCTGTATACGAGATTTCGAACGAGGATCGGCTTGTCGAGCATTCTGGATGATAGGAGGCCGGGGAATCCCGTCAATACCTCGCGCATGAATCGTCAGAATTCTCGAAACATTCGGAACTTCTGATGCGGTGTCACCGCTGGTCAATTGCCCGGATGGTGCAGATGCGCCACCTTCCGCGTGTCTGTATGGCCAGATCGTTGAGGGGGTTCGACGATGAGGTTGACATCCTCGATCGCCTCCCTGACGTTCGAGAGGTCGTCAGTTTCCGAATGGCCAACGAAATTTCGAACCGACCTTCCCTCTCCGGTGGTGTCATGGACGTGACGTAGATGTTCATGTCGGGCCGTCGCGACCACATTGTTGGTTAAGGTGACGAGAAGTGACGGAATCCGATGCCCTTGACCAGGCGACGGACAGACCGACGAGCTCGGTCCAGCAGTGCGCGGCCCGTACATCCGACGATCCGGCCGAGTGGGCGGACGGCAGCGGGCAGGGCTCGGGGACGGGGCATCGCGATAGCGGCGGGCGGCACGGGGTCCGCCCCGACGGGAGGGCGCGGTGCATCGCATCTGCCGGATGGACAGCGACGGCGTGCGGCGGGTGGCGCACGCACGCGTCGGCTCGGGCGGTGGCGGCCGCGACGAGGGCCTGGCGCAGGGGAATCAGGAAGCCGACGCAGGTCGACCGGACGAGGTGGCCGGGTGACCGGCCGTGCGGCGCCCGCGGTGCTGCCTCCGGCGCTGCGCGGGTGGCTCGGGCTGATCGGGGCCCTCGCCGCGCTGGTGGTCGTCGCCCTCGGGGTCCGGTACGCCGGCCACGGCGAGCCCGGCAGGGTGGACACGTGGATCATCCGGCCGACGGCGGACAGCGTGCGGCCGCCGTGGCGGCACGTCGCTCTGGCCACGGACTTCCTGGGAGAGCCCGCCGGAGCGGCGATGCTGGTCGTGGCCGCCGTGACGGGCTGCCTGCTGCTTCGGCGACCTCGCGCAGCGGTGCTCGTCGTTGCCGGCGTCGGCACGGCCGTGGTGACGGCGACGCTGCTCAAGTCCCTGGTGGGACGCACCATCCACGGCGAAGGCAACCTGTCCTACCCCAGCGGGCACACCGCGTTCCTCACCGCGCTCGCCCTCGTGATGGCGCTGCTCACGACCGGCCGGCTCGACCTCGGCAGGACGGCCGGCACGGTGCTCGTGCTGGCCGCGGCGCTGGTCGCCGGCGCCGCCATGGGCTGGGCGCAGGTCGCCCTGGGCGCGCACTACCCGACCGACGTCCTAGGGGGATGGTGCACCGCGCTGGCGGTGGTGCCGACGACCGCGTGGCTGGTCGACCGGACGGCCGACCGGCTGGGCGACGGGCCGGCCGACCGGACTGTCGACCGCATGGCCGACGCCGGTCGGCGGGAGCGCCGCTGACGTCACGTCACGTCACGCCAAGCGGCGGAATACGGGTTTCACCGGTCGTCCCGCCAGCCAGGGAGCGGGGTCGGCGGCGTCCAGCGCCTTCCGGTACACCGCACATGCCTGGGCCACCACGTCGACGGTGCGATCGATGTCGGCTTCGTCGAGCGCGCTGCTCACCACGAACGACGGGGCCAGCACCCCGCCCGCGAGGAGCCGGCGCAGGAACAGGGTGCGGTACTGCTGCGACGGCTGCCCGTGCTCGTCGAGGGTGGCGAAGACCAGGTTGCTCGGCCGGCCCCGGACGACGATGTGCTCGCCCACTCCCATGCCGGCCGCGACGTCGCGGACACCGGCGGCCAGCCGCTCGCCGAGGGCGTGCAGCCGCGCGGTGACGCCCTCCTCGACGTAGGTGGTCTGCACGGCCATGGCGGCTGCCAGGGAGTGCGTTTCGGCACCGTGGGTGGTGGACAGGAGGAACACCCGGTCGCCGGAGTGGCGCAGTCCGCCGAGCTCCATCAGATCGCGGCGCCCGGCCAGCGCGGAGACGGCGAATCCGTTGCCCAGCGCCTTGCCGAACGTGGAGAGGTCGGGGACGACGCCGTACAGGCCCTGGGCGCCCGCCTCGGACCAGCGGAAGCCGGTGATCATCTCGTCGAAGATCAGTACGCAGCCGTGCCGGTCGGCCAGCTCGCGCAGTCCGGCGAGGTACCCGGGCGGCGGCTCGGTGTGGGTGGCCGGTTCGAGGATCAGACAGGCGACCTCGTCCTGGTACCGGGTGAGCAGTTCCTCCGTGGCGGCCAGGTCCCCGTAAGGGAACGCCACCGTGAGCTCGGTGGTCGCCGCCGGAATACCGGCGGACATCGGCGTGGTGCCGATGAACCAGTCGTCGACGGAGAAGAACGGATGGTCGGCGCAGAGGGCCACCCGCGGGCGCCCGGTGGCGGCGCGGGCGAGGCGCACCGCGGCGGTGGTGGCGTCGGAGCCGTTCTTCGCGAACTTCACCATCTCGGCGGTCGGCACCGTGGCCAGGAAGCGCTCCGCGGCTTCGACCTCCATGATGGACGGCCGGACGAAGTTGCTGCCGCGGTCGAGTTCGCGTCGCACCGCCTCGATGACGCGTGGGTGGGCGTGGCCGAGACTGACCGACCGCAGGCCTGAGCCGTACTCGATGTAGCGGTTGCCGTCGATGTCCCACACGTGGGCGCCGCGGCCGTGGCTGATGACCGGGGCCAGGTTCTCGGGGTACTGGTCGTCGCCCTTGGCGTAGGTGTGCGCGCCCCCCGGGATCAGGGCGTGCAGCCGCTCGTTCGCCGTCAGCGACCGGGGCAGGAGAAGCTCTGCGGTGTGTTGGGTGTCCACGCCGACCTCATCTTTCTTTACGTTTCTCTGTGCTTCAGGACCTCGGCGAGGCTCGGTGCCTCCCGGTCCCGCTGGGACATCGAAGTGGCCGGCAGCGGCCAGGGAATGGCGAGCTCCGGGTCGTCGAAGGCGATCGTCACGTCCTCGGCCGGATCGTGCGGGCGGTCGATCCGGTACGAGGTGTCGGTGGTCTCGGTCAGCGCCTGGAAGCCGTGCGCGCACCCCGCCGGGATGTAAAGGGTCACCTGCGTATCGCCGGACAGCTCGAACCAGGCCCGGTTGCGGTACGTCGGCGAGTCCGGCCGCAGGTCCACGACGACGTCGAAGATCCTCCCGTACGAGCACCGCACCAGCTTGGCCTCGCCGGCGCCGGAGCGCAGGTGCAGACCGCGCAGTACGCCCCGGACCGAGCGGGACAGGCTGTCCTGGACGAAGGCGTTCGGGTCGAGGCCCACCGAGCGGACGACGTCGGCGTCGAAGGTGCGGCAGAAGAAGCCGCGCTCGTCGGCGTACGGCGTCGGCTCGAAAAGGTACGCGCCGGATATCTCCGGGACTTCGGTCGCCTTCATGACGCCTTCCGTGGGGTGGGGGAGGGGTCGGCCGTGGGGAACAGGGCCGCGGTCAAGGAGTCGAACTGGCGGTCGAGTTGCCGGGAGACGGCCAGGTTCCGCTCGGTGAGGGTCCGCCGCAGCTCCGCCGAACGCTTCTCCAGCGCGCGGAACTGCTCGAGCAGCCGGTCGGCGTCGACCTCGCGCGCCGGGTGGCAGTACGCGCCGAGGCCCATCTCCGTCATGAGCGCGTCGCTCTTCGCCGCATAGCACAGAGCGAGCACCGGCGTACCGGTCTTCAGCGCGCAGATCAGGTTGTGGTAGCGGATCGCCACCACGCTGTCGGCAGCCGCCATCTCCTTCATCAGGTCGGCCAGTGAGGACGGCTCGGCAGCGCTGACCAGCGCGGAGTCCACCGCGTCGAGGATCGCGGCGACCACCGACGCGTCGCACTCGTCACCGGTGAGCAGCCGGACCGCCCTGCCCTCCTCGACCAGCGTGCGGACGAACCGGACCGTCCCGTCGAGGTAGCGCCGGTATATCTCATCGGCCCGGGCGCGGTCGTCGTTGCCGCCGTGGAAGTCCATGACGCCGAGGCAGACCGGGCCCGGCGGGGCCGACGGGTCCGAGGGCACGCTCGCCCGCGGCGTCGGCAGGGCGAACGCGAGGTCCGGGTGGACCTCGTCGCGCGCGGTGTCCACGCCCATCGCCCGCATCGCGTCGCGGGACTGCGCGTCCCGGTACGACCGGTACGCGGCCAGCCGCGCCGACCAGCGCACCAGAGCCCGGGTCGGCCGGTCGCCGATCGTCGCGGCGCCGACGCCGACCAGCGCCACCCTCGTGCGCAGCAGCCGGCCACTCGCACAGAGCAGGAACAGCGAGTACGGGAAGCCCCAGGGCCGCAGCGGCAGTGTCGCCTCCAGGACGCCCATGCCCGGCACGATCACCACGTCGTGCCGGCGCACCCAGGCAGCGGTGCGGAAGACGTCGACGAACTTGCCCAGACCCTTCGCCGCGATCGCGCCCGCACGCGACGCGGTGCGGTACTCCCCGCGGTACCAGTGCAGCCGCGTCGCGGGGATCCCGAACCGGGTCGTCACGGCCTCGGGTCCGCCGCACAGCGCGTCCACGACCGCCTCCGGGTGCGCGGCCCGAAGGTACCCGAGCACGGCTTCGAGCGATCCGTCGTTACCGAGGTTGCCGGAGCCGAGCAGGCCGAACACCCCCACGCGCACCGGGGTCCCGTCCGCGGCCGTCATGTCCGCCTCCCCTCACGGCCGGCGACGAGCGCGTCGACGGAGACCGTGAGCAGGGCCGGATCGACCGGGGCGCGGTCCTCGATCCGCTCACCGGCGCCCGGCCGGACCCGGCTGGTCATCCAAGCCGCCAGGTGGCGATAGCAGGCGCGCCGGTCGGCCGGGGACAACGGCGCCCGCCGGATCGCCGAGGCGAAGCCCCAGACGTACTCGGCGAGCAGCCGGGGCGTCGGGTGCAGCGGTCCCGCCCGGCGCGGGTCCAGGTTGACGCACCGGGAGCGCTTGGAAGGGTTCGCACGCTCGGCCCGGGTGGGGTGGTCGCGGCGGAAGTACAACAGCTCCGGCACCTGGTGGAAGGGCCCGTGCAGAGTGATCTCGGCGACGTACGTGCGGTCCGCGTGGTGGTAACTGTCCATCGGTTTCACCCGGCGCAGCACGTCGGCCCGCATCACCCCGTAGAAGTCGTCGCCACCCGGCTCGAACAACAGACTGCGGAAGCGCTCCGGCGCGTGCGCAGAGTCGGTGGCGAGCCCGTACTCGTAGGGGACCGTCACCCGGCCGTCGCCGTCGATGACCGCCTGGCCGGTGTGCGCGAGGATCATGTCCGGACGCTCGTCCAGTGCCTGGACGCAGAGCCGCAGCAGGTCGCGGCCGTACAGGTCGTCGTGCGAGGCCCACTTGAACAGTTCGCCGCGGGACTCGGCGAGCACATGGTTGTGGTTCGGCGTGGCGCCGATGTTCCGGGGCAGCCGGAGGTACCGGATGCGCGAGTCCCGCGCGGCGTACTTGCGGCAGATCTCCTGCGTCCCGTCGGTCGAGGCGTTGTCGGAGACGACCAGCTCGAAGTCCTCGTAGGTCTGGCCGAGCAGGGCGTCGAGCGACTCGGCCAGGTACTCCTCGCCGTTGTACACGGGCAGGCCGATGCTCAGCCTGGGTCGGTCGGTCATGAGGTCCTCACTTCGGGAATGGGATCGCGGTGGCGCTCGCGAAGGGCTGACCGCAGTTGCAGCCACCACACGGCAGAGCCGCTGACGGTCGCGGCGGCGACGCCCCAGGCCGAACCGACCGTGCCGGCGGCGGCCGCCCCGCCGAGCCCACCGCCGACATAGCAGGCGGAGGCGAACAGCTGGCAGCGCAGGCTGCGCCGGGCCGCGCCGAGCGCGCGCAGCCCCGCCGCGGCGCCGGTGCCGAGGCCCGCGCCCGCGACGCCGAGGGTGATCGGCACGATGAGCTCCGAGGCGGAGTGCCAGACACCGCCGAGCACCAACTCGCCGAGCCGGCCGGGCATCAGCAGCAGCGCCGCGCCCCACATCAGCGCGCCCGCGGCCTGCCCTCCGCCGAGGAGGAGGCAGAATCTGCCCAGTTGATGCGGGGCCTGCCGCAGCACTCGTGCCGCCTCCGGGACGGTGACCAGCGAAAGCCCCATGAGTACCGCCAGGAACGGACCGAGCAGGAGCTCGGCGCCCCGCACCGCACCCACCGCGCCGACCCCGACGATCGCGCCGAGCCCGTACGCCCGCAGCTGGCTCGCGCCACTGAGGCTGACGTTCTCGACCAGGTAGCGGTAGCCGAGATCGCGCTGCTCGCGCAGCCACCCGCGCGCCCCGGACGTCCGGGGCCGGATGCCGGACTGGACGCAGCCGTACCCCGCCGCCACCGTGGCGGACGCCCCCCAGGCGAGCACGAAAGCGGCCACGCTGCCCACACGGGCCGCCACCACCAGGGCCGGGACGAGCGCGACACCCCACACGACGTCGTTGACGAACGCCTTCCGCCCGGCGCCGGCGGCGAAGAACGAGAACCGCCAGGCGTCCTGGAGCAGCAGCCCCGGCAACATGGCACCAAGAGCGGCGAACGCGGGCCCCAGGCGGCCGCCGAGGCCGAGCCCGGCCACCAGACACACCGCGCCGATGGCCGTACCGACGCCGAGTGCGGTTCCCGTCGACCGGGCCGTCGCTCCGCGCCAGGACCCGTCCGGCACGCCGCTGAAGCGGACCACGAGCGGATCGGTGGCCAGCCCGCGGGAGACGTTGAGCACCACGCCGTACGTCACCCAGGCGAGGCTGAACACGCCGAACGCGGTCACCCCCAGTGAGCGGGCCACGTAGATGCCCACGGCGAAGTTGCTCACGCTGGAGGCCGCCTGGTCGGCCAGTCCCCAGGACAGCCGACCGGCGAGGGCCCGCCTGGCGGATCCGGCCGGTGCCGTCGGTTTCTCCCCCTCGGTGGTCATCGGCGTCATGCCTTGATCAGCCCGGCGCCGTGCAGGGCGTCGGCCGCGGCGGCGACGGCGCCGAACGGCAGCCCGGACCGCTCGGCGACGTCCAGCAGACTGTGCTCGCCGTCGGAGAGGTTGAGCACCCAGAGCATGGCCATCTGGGCCTGCTGGGTGTCGCTGCGGCCGCCGAGCGCGTCGTACAACCCGCGTCGGCCCAACTGCGGCTCGCCGTAGGGGCTGAGATTGACGTACCGCCGGTTGCGGTCGAGGACGGCGAAGGCCTCGCGGCACAGGGCGAGCGTGTCCGCCATCGCCTCCGGGGAGACGAGGTCCAGGTTGTCCGCCGAGGTGTGGTACTCGGGATAGCCGGCGTACGGGGTCCGGCTGAGGGAGCCCACGCCGAGATCGAACCCGGGGGAGCAGTACTGCCGCTCGTCGTAGCCGTACGGCGTGAACTCGGTGATGTGGTGCGGGCGTTCGGAGGCGGGCAGTACGTGTCGCATCACCCGGTCGATCTCCGCGTCGCCGCGCCTGCTCTGCTTGTACGTCAGCCGGCCCGGGTCGCCGGCGCAGGCCAGCACCAGACCGTGCTTGACCCGCTCCACCCGCTCGGCGTTGCGGGCGAGCCAGGTGATCGCCCCGATGGTGCCGGGCGCGAAGACGAACCGGTAGGTGTAGTACGGCGTCTGCTCGGCCAGCGCCCGGGCCAGGAAGGCCGCCACCGCGATGCCGGCCAGGTTGTCGTTGGCCAGCGACGGGTGGCAGACGTGGCTGGAGACGATCACCTCGTCGGGGACCTGCCCGGGGACCACGTGCTCGGCGTACGTGAGGTGGCCGTCCGCGAGGGTGGAGTCGATGCGCACCTCGTAGTCGCCGTCCGGCAGCGCGTCCAAGGTCTCCTGGGCCAGGCAGAACCCCCATTCCGGCTTGTAGTAGCTGGTGCGGTACGGCACCCAACCCGGGTGGTCGGGCAGGGTGTGCAGATGTCCACGCAGTTCGGCCAGCGGCATGGTCGCCGACACCGGCACGCTGTAGCCGAGCACGTGCAGGCTGGACGCGGCGAAGTCGACGACCCGGTGGCCGGTGGCGTCGGCGACGTAGGCGTCGCGGATGTTCCACTCCTGCGGCACCGTCCAGTCGAGCACCTGAGTCCCGGTCGGCACCTCGTGCACCTGCAGCGGGACGTACTCGTCGACGA
Organism: Streptomyces sp. NBC_00080; assembly: GCF_045041255.1. Taxonomy (NCBI): domain Bacteria; kingdom Bacillati; phylum Actinomycetota; class Actinomycetes; order Kitasatosporales; family Streptomycetaceae; genus Streptomyces; species Streptomyces sp. NBC_00080. Next base: position 463,757 of record NZ_CP108235.1, on the reverse strand, counting down.
TCTCCAGGGTGGCGCGCACACCGTCGCCCGTGATGCTCCGGCACAGCGGGTACAGCCGCTCCACCAGCGCGTACATCTGCTCGCCGGCCGCGGTCATCGGCGCCACCGCAGGGTGTCGTCGACGGCGCCGGCGTCGGACGCGGCCCGCAGCACGGCGAGCCGGGTGAAGCGCTGCTCGAAGTCCTCCCGGGTCAGCCCGTGTTCCCGGTAGGCGTCGGCGAGTTCGAGCGCGCCCTGCTTCACCGTCCACTCGCAGTCGAAGCCGGGCACCGCGGCGCGGAACCGGGAGAAGTCCACCCGGTACGAGCGCGGATCGGCACCGTTCTCGCCGGTGATCACCACCTTCGCGCCGGACACCGCCTCGGCGACCTGGTCGGCGATCTCGGCGACCGTGACGTTGTTGATCTCGCTGCCGATGTTGAACGCCCGGTCGTGCACCGCCTCGCGCGGCGCGGTCAGTGCGGCCGTGAAGGCGCGCGCGATGTCGGCGGCGTGCACCAGCGGGCGCCAGGGGGTGCCGTCGGAGAGCACCAGGACCTCGCCGGACAGAAGCGCGTGGCCCACCAGGTTGTTGAGGACGATGTCGGCGCGCAGCCGGGGCGAGTAGCCGAAGGCGGTGGCGTTGCGCATGAACACCGGGCTGAAGTCGCCGTCGGAGAGCGCGTGCAGGTCGTCCTCCACCCGCACCTTGGACTCCGCGTACGGCGTCACCGGGCGCAGCGGGGCGTCCTCGGTCACCAGGTCGCTGCCGCCGGCGGCGCCGTAGACGGAGCAGGTCGACGCGTAGAGGAAGCGCCGCACGCCGGCCTCGCGGGCCAGCCGGGCCAGCCGTACGGAGGCGTGGTGGTTGATGTCGTAGGTGAGGTCCGGCGCCAGCGATCCCAGCGGGTCGTTGGACAGCGCGGCCAGGTGGATCACGGCGTCCACCCCGGCCACGTGCTCGGCCGTGACGTCGCGCAGGTCCACCCGATGCCCCTGCGGGTCCGCGGGCGGCGGGCCGAGGACACAGTCGGCGAACAGGCCGGCGTCGAGACCGACGACCTCGTGCCCGGCGGCCGCGAGGACCGGGGCCATCACGGTGCCCAGGTAGCCCTGATGTCCGGTCAGCAGTACACGCAAGGTTCATTCCCCCAGGTCGAGAGTGAGTTTGTTGACGGTGAACGCCTCGGCGTAGCGCGCGTGGCATTCGATACCGCGGATCCGGGCCAGACCGAGGAAGGCCTCCCGGTCGTACCAGGGCCGGTGCCGCTGCGAGGGGTAGTGCTCCTGCAGCAGCCGCACCTTCTGTTCGGCGATCTCCGGCGACAGCGGCTGGTACGCCGTCGGACGGCCGAGATCGCCGTCCCACTTGACGATCTCGTAGCCGAGCACGAGGTGGTCACGGAACGCGGTCGGTATCAACTTCGCCAGACCGCGGTGGTCCTGGTGCGCGTCATCGGTGCGCGGGGCCAGCACGAGATCCGGCTCGGTCTGCCCGCGCAGTTCCTCGACCGCCGCCTTGGCCTCCTCCCAGCGCGCGGGCAGCCGGCCGTCCGGCAGCTTGTGCACCGTCAGCCGCAGGTCGGCGCCCGGACAGAAGGCGGTGAGCGCGGCCTGCTCCTCCAGCTCGCGCTCACCGCCACCGCCGGAGAGCACCAACGCGTCGACCCGGACACCCGGGTGCGCGAGGCACAGCGTCAGCAGCGTGCCGCCGGCGCCGATGGCGATGTCGTCGCAGTGCGCGCCCACCGCGACGATCCGGTCCAGGCGCCCGGCCCCGAGCCGGATCACGCCCTCGCTCCGGAGCCGCCGGTCGCGCTCGCCCCCGCGCCGTCGCGTTCCCACACGGCCCACGGCCGGTCGCCCCGGGCGTAGGCGTCGTCGAGCGCGGCCCGCTCCTTCACGGTGTCGGTCGGCTTCCAGAAGCCGCGGTGCTGGTGCGCCACCAGCCGCCCGCGCTTGGCCAGTTGGCCGCATCCGTCGGCGACCAGGTCCCCGTTCTCCGGGATGTGGTCGAAAATCTCCTGGCGGAGCACGAAGTAGCCGCCGTTCTCCCACAGCGGCAGTTCGCTCACCGCGGTGATGCCCCCCACCAGGCCGTCCTCGCCCAGGTCCACGCAGTGGAACGAGGACTGCGGCGGCACCACCATCATCGACGCACCGGCGTCGCGCCGGGCGAACCGGTCGATCATCTCCGGCAGCGGGGCATCGGTGAGCACGTCGGCGTAGTTGGCGAGGAACATCTCGTCGCCGTCCAGGTGGTGCCGCACCCGGCGCAGCCGCTCGCCGATCGGCGACTCGATGCCGGTCTGCGCGAACGTGATCGTCCAGGAGGCGATGTCGGTGGACAGCAACTCGGTCTGCCCCTTGCGCAGCACGAAGTCGTTGGACGTCGTCTCCTCGTAGTTGAGGAAGAAGTTCTTGATGTGGTGAGCCCCGTACCCGAGGCACAGGATGAACTCCGTGTGCCCGAAGTGCGCGTAGTAGCGCATGACATGCCAGATCAGCGGTCGCGGGCCGACCATCGCCATCGGCTTGGGCACGTCGTCGGAGGCACCGTTGCGCATCCGCATCCCGTAGCCGCCGCAGAAGAGAACGACCTTCATGCCTTGACCTCGACAATGCTCAGTTCCGGTATGGGAAAGACCAGTCGGCCGCCCCAGTCGTGCACGAAGGACAACTGCTCGACCAGCTCGGCCCGCAGGTTCCACGGCAGGACGAGGACGTAGTCCGGTTCGTCGGCGGCTATCTGCTCGGGCGACAGGATCGGGATGCGGGTGCCCGGGGTGAACCTGCCGTGCTTGTAGGGGTTGCGGTCGACCGTGTACGGGAGCAGGTCGGGCCGGATGCCGCAGTGGTTGAGCAGGGTGTTGCCCTTGCCCGGGGCGCCGTAGCCGACGACCGTCTCGCCGCGCTCGGCCGCCTCGATGAGGAACCGCAGCAGATCCCGGCGCACCTTGGCCACCCGAGCGGAGAACTCGGTGTACCCGGACAGCTCCTGCAGCCCGGCGGCCTTCTCCCGGGCCAGCACGTCGGCCACCCGCCCGGTCGGCTCGCCGGCCACCTCGGCCGGCCGGGCCCACAGCCGGATGGAGCCGCCGTGCGTGGGCAGCAGCTCGACGTCCACGAGCGTGAGTCCGCCGCTCGCCAGCGCCCGGGCCGCGGACGCGACCGTGTAGTACTGGAAGTGCTCGTGGTAGATCGTGTCGTACTGGTTCTCCTCGATCAGGGTCAGCAGGTGCTGCACCTCGATGGAGACCCAGCCGTCGTCGGCGACCAGGGCGCGCAGCCCCTGGGTGAACCCGACGACGTCGGGGATGTGCGCGTACACGTTGTTGGCCACGACCAGGTCCGCCGGGCCGTGTTCGGCGCGGACGTCGGCGCCGGTGGCCGGGTCCAGGAAGTCCGTGCGCGTGGGCACACCGGCGTCCCGCGCCGCCGCCCCGACGTTCACCGAGGGCTCGATGCCGAGGCAGCGGATCCCGCGGTCCACCACATGCCTCAGCAGGTACCCGTCGTTGCTCGCGACCTCGACCACGAAGGCGTCGGTGCCCAGACCCAGCCGCCGCAGGGTGTCGGTGACGAACGTGCGCGCGTGCTCCACCCAGGAGGTCGAGTAGGAGGAGAAGTACGCGTACTGCGTGAAGGTCTCCTCCGGCGTGATGAGCGGAGGTATCTGCGCGAGCCAGCAGTCGGTGCAGACCCGCAGGTGCAGCGGGTACGTCGGCTCCGGCCGGTCCAGTTGGTCCGCGGCGAGAAAGCTCTCGCACGGCGGAGTCGCCCCGAGATCGACGACGCTCTCCAGCGCCGCCGAGCCGCAGAGTCGGCATCGTGTCATCTACTGCCCCCATCCCGCTCGCGCGGGTGACCCCACCGCGAGCCAGTGATCTTTTCCCCTGTCGGCGGCGGGCTGTCCCCGCCGCCGGACCGACCCGCGATCGCGGAGCGGTACCCCTCCACCAGGCGCTCGAGGCCGACGGCTGGGCTGAACCCCTGCTCGTAACGGCGCCGGGCCGCCTGGCCCATCTCCCGGTTGCGGTCCTGTCCGGCCGCGATCCGGCGTATGCAGGACGCGAGCGACGCGGACTCGCCCGGCCGGTGCAACAGTCCGGTCACCCCGTCCTCGACGAGTTCGACGAAGGCGCCGTGACCGGCGGCGACGACCGGGACCCCCGCCGCCATCGCCTCCACGACCACCAGGCCGAACGCCTCCAGCCAGGTGGAGGGCGCCACCACGGCGACCGAGCGCGCGATGGCCTTCTGGCACTCCGCCGCGTCATAGAGGCCGACGTACCGCACGTCGTCCCGGTCCGCCGCCCATGCGGCCACCTCTGTCTCCAGTGGCCCCGTTCCGGCGATCACGAGCGGGACGCCCACACCGCCGCCGGCGGCGATCTCGTCCCACGCGGCCATGAGCAGCCGCACGCCCTTGGCCTCCGCGAGCCGGCCGAGATAGAGCAGATGCTCGCCGGTGTCCGACCGGCGGGCGTCCGGGTCGGGCACGAAGTTGTGCTTCACCGCCAGCCGCTCGGCCGGCAGACCGGACCGCACGAGGACGTCGCGTTGTGCCGCGGAGATGCAGAAGAACCGCTCCACACCGGACCACCACCGCCGCCGGTTGACGGACAGGCTGACCGCGAGCGGCACCGTCGCCAGCCGGGAGCCGCGGTAGCAGCCGTGCCGGACGGCGGGCAGCGGCGACGACCCGACGCACTCGGTGCACGGCCGGCCGTCCCGCTGCAGCGTGCCGGGCGGGCAGACCTGGGTGTAGTTGTGCAGCGTGGCGACGGCGGGCACGCCCGCGTCGGCGCAGGCGGCCAGCACCGCCGGCGACAGGAGCGGAAAGACGTTGTGGACGTGCACCACGTCCGGCCGTTCGGTGCGAAGCCGGGCGGCGAGCTCCGCGCGGACCGCCGGGTTCCACGGCACGAGGAGCGGTATCGCGGCCTTTCCCAGCAGGGACCGGGCGGCGATGTCGTCGCTGCGCCGCTCGAACATATCGACCCGGTGGCCGGCCCCTCGCAGCAGCGCCACCTCCTGGTCGACGACCTTGTTCTCCCCGCTCGGCTGCGCCGAGGCGTAGCGGTTGTGCACCACGAGGACGTGCATGCTCAGGTCACCTCCGATCTTCGGGCCCCTCGCGGGATGCGTCGTCCGGGGACTTCGGGCGCCGTGAGGGGAGCGGCCGCGGCAGGCGCCGCCAGCAGCGAGGCGGCCACGGCCAGATGCAGCAGATACGGCGAGGCGTCGCCCAGCCCGGCCTCGGTGTACGACGCGATCGCGCAGTAGCTGATCAGAAAGATCGCGCAGGCCCTCGACAGCGACGGTGGCTGGAGCAACGCGACGCCGCCCAGCACGATGATGATCGCCGCCACCAGGGCGACGCCGGTCATGCCCTGCTCGTGGTAGACGGCCAGCCAGCTGTTGTCGATCGGCAGCCCGCCGAACGACTTGTCGCCCAGGCCCTCGCCGAACAGGTACTCCGAGGTCGAGCGGGGTGCCGCCAGCAGGGCGTGCCAGACCTTGGCCCGGCCGGTGAGGCTGGTGAAGTTCTCCTGGCTCTGACCGCGCAGGAACCACGCCTGCAGCGCGGAGCCGAACCCCACCGCGGCCACGGCGGCGCACAGCACCGCCCAGGCGAAGAACCGGCGGGCGGCGGCGCTGGTCAGGACGAGCGAGGCGATCGCCAACGCCAAGCCGATGAGCAGGCCGAGCGTGGCCGTCCGGGTGTGGGTCAGCGCGAGCAGGACGAGTGCCGGCACGATGACCACGGCCGCGCTGGTCCTGTCGGTCCGGCGGCCCAGAACGAGCAGCACGCCGAGCCCGATGATCACCGCCGCGTACTGTCCGATCTGCGGCGGGGTGAGCGGCCACAACGCGCCCACCAGCCGCCCGCCGTACAGCTCGGGCATGGCGGCGCCCGGTGAGATGATCGCACCGGCGGCCACCGACCCGAGGACCACGAAGTACATCCTGATGTGGTGCCGGACGAACGTCAGGCCGCCGTCCCACCAGCGGCTGAGCAGCCACAGCGTGCCGACGAAGAGAGCCAGCCGGGCGCAGCGGAACAGCGCGCCGAACCCGGACTCGAGGTCCGCGCTGGAGATCACGCTCGGTACCAGCAGCAGGGTGAGCAGGAACCCGAAGGCGCTGGCCCGGATGCGCAGCCGGAGATTGACCGCGAGCGCCAGTGCGAACGCGGCGACGAGCGCGCCCATGGTGACCATCTGGATGAGCGAGCGCGGCAGCGGGACGATGGTCTTCGCCCCGGCGGAGCCGAGCGTGTTGAGGATCAGCAGCCCCCAGACAGTCCCGACGATCTTCGACGTGTGGTCCGTGTGGTCCGTGTGGTCCGGGCTCATCTCAACCACCGTCCCGCGCGCGGAAGGTGCTGCCCGTGTCCTGCTGGTACGGCGTGCCCTGCCACTGCACCGAGTCGAGTATCCGGCTCGGGTCGTGGGCGACGAATTTCCATGGCCCGAGGTAGACGTTGTCGTGCCAGCGGTTGTGCTGCTCGCGGGTGATCGCCTCGGCCACCCGCTCGCCCTGGTACGGCGACCAGTCCGGATAGGTGCCGTAGTTGGCCAGGACCGCCATGCGGTCGCACTTCACCGTGCAGTCCAAGACGGACTTGTCCAGCACGAAGCGGTTGCCGTGGATGACCACCCGCTGGGTCTTCCACCGGCAGTCGGCGTAGAGCGGTGCGGCGGCGATCGCCGGCTGTGCGCAGCGGTCGGTGCTCTTCACCAGCAACGTGCAGTCACCGGAGGAGGTGTTGGCGGGGCTGTTGCAGAACCGGTCGGCGTTTTCCCACAGGGTGATCCCGGACCAGTTGTTCTCCAGCACGTTCCGGTAGATGTCGATCTTGTCCGTGCGCGCTCGGATCCGTGGTTCGCCGCCGGACTCCGACAGGTAGATGGTCGCGAACGGGAAGTTGTCGCCCCGGTCGGCGTACCTGCGGCCCTCGACCCAGTTGTTCCGCCGGATCGTGTTCTTCCTGATGACCGCGTTGTAGCTGGTCTCGTAGATCAGCGCGGCGCCGTCGTTGGCCTCGATCAGGTTGTCCTCGATGCGGAAGTCGTTGTTATTGGTGTCCGCCCACAACCCGGCTCCGCGGTTGTCGTGCACCCAGTTGCCGCGTATGTCGGCGCCGTCGACGGCCCAGAACTTGACGCCTCCGGTACAGCCGCAGCCCGGCCGCCGCCGCTCCCAGTCGTCCCTGTTGTTGCCCACGATCTCGTTGCCCTCGACCACCAGGCCGCTGATACGCCCGGAGGCCTTGTACGCGTTCATGCCGTACTGACCGTTGTTGCGCAGGCAGCTGGCGCCGACCCGCTGGCGGGCACCGGCCATCAGCCCGGCACCGGAGTTGTTCTGGATCGTCGCGTGCTCGATCACCCACCCGTCGGCCGAGTCGTGGTTGACCACGCCCTCGTCGTGCGGCGCGACGAAACCCTGCACGGTCAGGTAGCGGATGGTGACGTCGGGAGCGGTGCCGCCGAACGCGTACTGGTTGGTCTTGCGGCCGTCGAGCACCGCGCCCGGCGCGCCGAGGTAGCTGTCCCCCTTCTTGGGGATGACCTGGGCGTAGCGGTCCGGCCCGAGCCTGTGCGTGCCCGGTCGCAGCCAGAACGTGGTGTTCGGGGGGCTGCTCTTGGTCTTCGCAGCCAGGTCACCGGCCACCGCGGGGTCGACCGTGACCGCGCCCGCCGGCGCCTTCGTCGGCCCGGCCGCGGGCTCGGCACACACCCGGGCCACGGACGTGGCCGGCGCCGAGGTCGGCTTCGGCCGCGCGCCCGACGTGCTCTCACAGCCGGTGGCCGCCAACAGGGCCAGCGCCAGCGGTGCCGCCGCCAACGCCCAGTGCCGCCTCTTGATCCCCACCCGCCCCCCTAGCCGCGGAACCTGAGCACGGTGGTGAACCCCGCCGCGCCGTCGGCGAAGCCGGTGCCGACCAGCGTGGTGGTGGGTTCCTTGCGCCCGAAGCCGGGGGAGTACCAGCCCAGCGGCGGGTCGCTCTCGCCGCGATGCGCCCGCCAGCTCAGCTGCCCGGGCAGGTCGAGCGCCGCGGAGCGGTCCTCGCCGTCCCGGATCCAGGTGAGCTGGGCCCGGTTCCCCACCAGGTCCGCGGCGATCGCCGGGCCGAGGTGGAACGCCAGCCGCACGGCGCGGCGCGGGCCGCGCACCTCGTCGACCACCCTCAACTCCTGGCTCGCGGCCGTCAGTTCCACCCGGCGGCGGTGTACGGAGCGCTGGTAACCGTCGTGCTCGGCGCACCAGCGGACCGTCCCCCTGTCGGAGGTGTCGGAGGTGTCGGAGGTAGGGGAGGTGCCGGAGGTGTCCACGGCCAGGACGCGGCTGCGGGCATGCCGGGTCCACAGGAACGGGCCGCCGGAGACGGACTGGTCACCGCCGTCCAGTTGCAGGGTGTTGTGGCCGAGGGTCGAGCGGAAGTACTGCCGCCACTCGGGCTGCCCGTGGTAGCAGTACGTCCCCGGGTCGGCGAGCACGTCGACCCCGTCGTGCCGGACCTCCACCGACAGCGCGTCCGCGTGGGCATGCGCGGCGATGGACAGGAAGCCGTGCGGACCACCGTCGCAGCGGCACCAGATCTCGCCCGGACCACGCAGGATGGTCATGCCCGCGTCGGCGAAATGAGCCGGCCGGCTTTCCGGGCGGGACACGTCCGGAGCGGTTCCGTTCTCCGCGTACGGCCGGATGAGCGCGGCCAGCAGCGGGGTGCGCACATCGGTGCCGGTCACCGCCGGCCACCAGGCGAGCCGACCGAACACGGCGTCCCCGGTGGCCAGCAGCGAGGCCCAGCGGTCGGTGCCCTCGCCGTCCACGACCAGACCGTGCCCGTCGTCCGCGTCCCCCTGGCGCGGCGGCCGTAACCGGTTGTCCACGACCGCCGCGAGCGCGTCGGTCATCCGCAGCAGTACCTGCCGGATCGACGCGGGCACCGGCACACCGGCGGCATCCGCCTCGGCCACCGCGGCCAGGCCGAGCTCCAGCACCAGTCCGTGGTACTCGGTGGCCAGCTCGCGGTTGAGGCCGGAGTCGAAGGTGTTGTTGCGCAGCTGCACCTCCAGCGACCGCAACGAGTCGGCTCGCCAACGCGCCGAGGAGGGGAACCACCCGAACGCGCAGGCCGCGGCGAACTGCCCTGCGGCCTCGGCGACGACGTGGTTGTTCGCCGAAGACCCCCGGCTGGGAAAGGCGGCCAGCCAGCGCTGGTGGTGCCAGATCTGGCGCAGTGCCACCGGGTTGTCCTCGAACAGAGCGGCCGCCCCCGGCCAGCCGTCGAGCAGCCGGCGGATCCACACCCAGGACAGCAGCCGGATCCCCAGCTCGATGCCGCTCGTCCAGTGCACCCCGCGCAGCGGCGCGTTGCCCGCCCACCACGACCGCAGGTGCTCGGCCACCCGCTCGGCGTACCGCTCGTTGCCGGTGACCGCGTAGGCGGCGGCGAGCACCGTGAGGTACTGATGCCGGGACAGCTCCCAGATCTGCTTGATGTCCCCGACCGCGTCCTCGTTCCGGTACGGCACGTCGAAGGCGTAGCCCCACGGGGCCCGGCGTCCGGTCTTCGGGTCGTACCACCAGTCCGGGTCGGCCAGGTCGTCGCGGTCCACCCCGAAGTACTCGGCGTGCCCGGCCAGCAGCCGGTCCGCCTCGGCGACGAGACGTTTCGCGGCGTCCGATGGCACAGCGCCGATCGTCCCCGCGGGCAGTAGCGCGGTGAACCGGGCGCCGGTGACGCTCGGACCGTCCGGCCGCGCCGACCGCCACCGGCGCCTGCGCACCGCGTCGCCCGCCCGGCCGCCGACCTCCCGCGGTCCCATCCGGGACAGCCGCCGCAGGTACCAGCCCGGACTCCCCGAGTTCACGGTCATCGCGCTCTCGCCAACGTCACCGGCGCGCCGCCGGCCAGGCCGGCCTGCACGGCGAGGGTGGCCGCCGTGGTGGCGACCAGCGACTCCAGCGGGACCGGCATCGGCCCGCCGGTCCGCACGGCCTTGACGAACGCGGCCAGCTCGGCGTTCTGGCCCTTGTCCCGGGCCTTGGGCAGCCGCGAGCTGACCCACCGCTTGCGGCTGCTGTCGTAGACGGCGGCACGGACGAAGTCGTCGAGTCGCAGCACCTTGCCGTCCGCGACCAGGTCCAGCGTCTCCTTGGGGAAGCCGGGGGAGCCGGTGGTGACGTAGCTGATGGTGGCGGTGGACCCGTCCGGGTAGCGCAGCACGACCTGCAGGTCCTCGTTGCCGGAGGCGGCGACCGCGTACACCGAGACCGGGTCGGCCTGGAGCAGCCAGCTCGCCGTGTCGATGAAGTGTCCGCCCTCACCGGCGAACCGCGAGCCCTCGGTGCCCTGTTGGAGGTACCAGCTGCCGTGCTGCAGCCGGCCCGCATTGACCAGGTAGCGAAGGCTCGCCGGGCCGGTCCGGGTGCCGAACCGCTTGCCGGCCTCCCGCAACAGCGGCGAGAACCGCCGGTTGAAGCCCACCTGCAGCCGGTCGTTGCCGGACTCCTCCACCGCCGCGAGCACACCGGCCAGCTCGTCCTCGGTGAGGGCCAGGGGCTTCTCGACGAACACCGCCTTGCCGGCCAGCAGTGCCATGCGGGTCAGTTCGGCGTGCGAGCTGTGCCGGGTGACCACGAACACCGCGTCGATGGACTTGTCGCCGAGCACGGCGTCGAGATCGGTGGTCGCCTCGGCGAAGCCGAACTTTCGCTGCGCGTTGGCCGCGGACAGCGCCGTCGTGGTGACGACGGTCGACAACGCGACGCCCTCACGCTGTGCCAGGTGCGGCAGCAGCATCGACGTCGCGTAGTTCCCCGCCCCGACGAACGCCAGCCGCACCGGCGCCTTGGCGGCTCGGACCGGGGCGGAGGCCCTGCCGCCGCGCGGCACCGCGGGCACCGTCACCGCGGGGGCCTCCGCCCGCCCCGCCTCCTCCTTCTGCTCGGGGTACCGGAACAGCACGGCCACGGCCTTCAGATCGCCGTCCTTCAGGCTCTGGTACGTCTCGACGGCGTCGTCGAAGTCGGCGACGTGGGAGACCAGGGGCTCCACGTCGACGCTGCCGCGGGCCACGAGATCGAGGAAGCACGCCAGGTTGCGGCGCTCGGTCCAGCGCACATAGCCGATCGGGTAGTCCCGCCCCTCGAGCTCGTACTCCGGGTCGTAGCGCCCGGGGCCGTAACTGCGCGAGAACCGGACGTCGAGTTCCTTCTCGTAGTACGCGTTCCACGGCAGGTCCAGGCGGCACTTGCCGATGTCGACGACCCGGCCGCGGTCCCGGCAGAGCCGGGCGGCCAGCTCGACGGGCTGGTTGCTGCCGCCGCCGGCGGCCAGGTACACCTGATCCACGCCGTGCCCGCCGGTGAGTTCGGCGACGGCGGCCTCCACGGCCGCGGACGCGGGATCCCCGCAGGCCGCGGCCCCCAGGCGCTCGGCGAGCTCGCAGCGCACCGGGTCGGGGTCGACCCCGACGACGCGGACTCCCGAGGCGGCCAGCAACTGCACCACCAGCTGCCCGATCAGCCCGAGGCCGATGACCAGCGCCACCTCGCCGAGTTGCGGCTCGCCGCGGCGGACACCCTGCATCGCGATCGACCCGACGGTGCCGAAGGCCGCGTGCCGCGGCGCGAGGCCGTCCGGCACCGGGGCGTAGAGGTTCTTCGGGACCCAGTTCAGCTCGGCGTGCAACGCGTGCTCGTTGCCGGCGCAGGCCACGAGGTCGCCGACCTTCACATCGTCGATCCCGCTGCCGACCTGCTCGACCACCCCGCACAGCGAGTAGCCCAGCGGCGTGTAGGAGTCCAGCTTGCCCATCACCTTGCGGTAGGTGGCGGGCACCCCGTTGGTGGCCACGCTCTGCACCACCTTGGCGACCTGGTCAGGCCGGGAGCGGGCCTTGCCGAGCATCGACATGCCGGCCTCGGACACCTTCATGAGCTCGGTCCCGGTGGATATCAGCGAGTAGGCGCTGCGGACCAGCACCCCGCCCGGCTTGCATCCCGGCACCGGCACGTCGAGCACCGCCAGCTCGCCGCTTTTGTAGTTCTGAACAACCTGTTTCACCCGAAGTCCTCTGTCTCTACTGTCTCTACGCCGTCAGTGAGAGTTCTGGCCGGCCCGTGAGGTCGCGTCGCGGTACCAGTACTCGAGGGTCAGCACGTGCCACAGATGCTTGGAGAAGTCCCGCTGCCCGGCGGCGTCCTCGGCGACCATGCGCGCCAGCGCGTCGCGGCGCAGGAGCCCGGAACCGACGAGCACGCCGTCGTTCACCACCTCGCGCACCAGCGGCGCCAGATCCCGGCTCATCCAGGCGCGCAGCGGGGCACTGAACAGGCCCTTGGGCCGGTACACGATCTCCCGGGGCAGGACCGAGGCGGCCGCCTCCTTGAGGACGGCCTTGCCCTGCCGTCCGACGATCTTGCGATCGCCGGGGAAGGCGAACGCCGCCTTGACCACCTCTACGTCCACGTACGGCACCCGCACCTCGGTCGAGGCGGCCATGCTCGACCGGTCGGTGTAGGCGAGGTTCAGACCCGGCAGGAACATCCGGGCGTCGCCCAGGCACATGCGGTTGACGAAGTCGTCGAGCTCGTTGTCCTGGTAGGTGTCCGCATGCTCGGTCAGCACGTCGTCGACCGTCCCGGCCAGGTCGGGATCGACCAGGGCGAGCAGCTCGTCCTGGTCGTACATGGTGTAGCTGCGCCGGAACGCGGTCTCCTCCGGCAGATCGGCGAAGGAGAGGAACCGCTTCGCGAAGCGCACCGACCGGTACCCCCGGCGGGCCGTGGCGACCGGCAGCCGGTCCACGGCCCGGGACAGGCCGCGCCGCAGGGGCCGCGGGACGCGCTGGTAGCGCAGCGCGAGCAGGTTGGCCAGGTGCTTGCGGTACCCGGCGAACAGTTCGTCGGCCCCCATCCCCGAGAGCATCACCTTGACCCCGGCCTCCCGGGCGGCCGAGCAGATGAGGAACGTGTTGATCGCGGCGGGGTCGCCGATCGGTTCGTCCAGGGCGTACGTCATCTGCGGCAGCAGGTCGAGCACGTTCGGGGCGATCTCGATCTCGTGCAGGTCGACACCGAACCGCTCGGCCACCTGCCGGGCATAGCGCAGGTCGTCCGGCATCGCCTCGAACCTGGCGTCCTCGGCACGGAACCCGATCGTGTAGGCGGAGATCCCGGGTCGGTCGCGGGCCGCGAGCGCGGTCAGGTAGCTGGAGTCCAGCCCGCCGGAGAGGAAGGTCGCCACGGGCACGTCGGAGAGCAGGTGGCGGCGCGTCGACTCCTCGACGACGGCAGCCAGATCCGGCTGTTCGCCGCTGCGGGCCCGCTCCTGCCCCTCGGCGGCGACGTCCTTCAGCTGCCAGAACCGGCCACGCTCCACCCGGCCGTCAGGCCGGCACCGGAGCCAGCTCCCCGGCGGCAGCTTCTCCGCTTCGCGGTACGCGCACCGCGAGTCCGGCACCCAGTAGTACAACAGCGAGGCCACCAGCGCAGCGTGGTCCACCTCCAGCGACCCGCCGGTCGCGGCGGCGAGCGCCTTCAGCTCGGAGGCGAACATCAGGCCCTCGCCGCGGCGGAGCAGGAACAGCGGCTTGATGCCGAGCTGGTCGCGGGCGAGCACCAGCTCACCGGTTCGCTCGTCGAAGATCCCGAACGCGAACATGCCGCGCAGCCGGGGCAGGCAGTCCGTGCCCCAGCGCCGCCAGGCCTCCAGCAGCACCTCGGTGTCGGAGGTACCACGGAAGCGCACCCCGGCGGCTGCCAGCTCGGCCCTCAGCTCGGGAGCGTTGTACAGCTCGCCGTTGTACGTCAGGACGAGGCCGCCCGAGACCATCGGCTGGGCGCCGGTCTCGGACAGGTCGATGATGGCCAGCCGGCGGTGTCCGAGGTGCACTTCGCCATCACCGAGGGGGTGGCCGTACCGGCCGGCCCCGTCCGGACCGCGATGGGCGAGGGTTTCGGTGAGCCGGTCGGTCACGATCTTCCCGTCCGGCCATCGGTAGGTTCCTGCGATGCCGCACATGTCTAGCGCGCCTCCTGGTCGCTGTCCGGGACGCGTGCCGCCCACATCGGTTGTCGTTCGGTCCGCCGAGGGCCCTCCCCCACTGCCTGAACGGCGTGGGAGGCACCCCCACCGTTGTGTCGGGCCGGCAGTTCGTTCTGGCCGCGCGGCGCGGTGTGCGGCCCGTCCCACAGCGTGCCGTCGGTCCGGTCACGCGGATCGGGGTCGATCAGCACCACACCGATCACCGCAATGCGCTGGTCGGCGAGCTGCCGCGCCACGGTGTGGAGCCATGCGGCGCTGCCGTGCCCGGCACGCACGACGAGCACGGTCCGGGTGCCGAGGTACTGGAGGTCGGTCCACGCCGTGCCCGGCGCCACCGAGCCGACGCCGAGCCGGCGCTCCTGAGGCGACACGGTCGCGGCCCGCTCGCCGCCGACCACGGTCGGGTCTCCCGGTTTCGGGCGGCGGCCTGCGAGCCGCAGGCCGGGCGAACCGTCGACGACGACCACGGGCCCCTCCGCCGCCAGAGCCCCGGCGAGGTCCAGGGCGAGCGCGCTCGTACTGCGCGCACAGCCCAGTTCCAGCAGCGACACCGGTTCCGCGGAACCGCGCACGGTGCGGGCGAGGGACGTGGTCAGCCGTTCGCGTGCCGCCCGGATCCGTCGGCGCCGCCACAACTTGGCCGACCGGTAGGGCAGTTCCGCGATGACCGAGGCGCCGAGGTTCGCCGCGACGTCCCGGCGCAGCACCGGGCGGTCCGCCACCACGGTGCGGACCGCGGCCACCGCGAGCCCGAGGGCGAGTCCGAGGACGAGCCCGACCGCGCCGTTGGTGGCAGCGCTCCTGGGCAGGGAGTGCCGCACCGCGCGAGGGGCGTCCACGATCTGTGTGCCGGCGATGAGCTGAGGGGTGCCGATGCGCGCCTCCGCGGCGCGCTGGTCGAAATCGGAGATCCGTGAGGTGAGTTCGGCCCGGCGGGCGAAGAGCGACTCCAGGTTCGCGGCCGCCTTCGGCCCGCTGTCCGGTGATGCCTCGCCGATCTCCTTGTTGACCTGGGCGAGTTCGTCCCGTATCCGGTCACGCTGGTCGAGCAGGGCCTTGGCCTCGGCGTTCGCGGCCTGCTGGATCCGCCTCACGTGGTCCGAGACGAACGCATCGGCCAGCGCCTTGGCGCGGGCCACCGCTTCCGCGTCGCTGTCACCTGTCACATCGATCTGCAGCAGGTTGTTGGTCAAGCCGATACCCCCGTAGTCCTTCATGAAGTCCTCCGGTTTCTCCGGGGACTCGAGGGACCGCAGGGCCATATCGGCGATCCGCGTGGTCTGCAGCAGCGCGACGTCGGTGCGGATCAGCGTTCCGGGGTCGTTCGGCTGGTCCTCCTGATGCGCGACCAGCACCTTGGTCACCGCGGTCGGCGGCGGCGGCATCAGGACCGCCACCGCCACGCCGACGAGCAGCCCCAGCAGCGCCAGGGAGCACCAGAAGCGGCGCCGCCTGCGCACCGACACCACCAGCGCCTGCAGGTCCAGCAGCGGAGCGGCGGCCGACGGGTCAGAAGTCGTATGCGTTGTCACTGTGAACCTCCTGTCGCGGCATCGCCGGCCGCGAGGGCCGGTGTGGCGGCATGGCGGGGTTGGCCGGCAGAGCGCTTCGGAGGCGCCCAGACCGTGCCGGCGAGGATGATCCCGACGACCTCGTGCTTGGCGTCCGCACACGCGTCGGCGATGCCGGCGAGCTCCCCCGCGGTCCAGCTGCCCGCGCTGAGCACGACCAGGGCGCCGGACTCGTTGTCGTGGTCCGGCACCATCGGCTGGGACACCGAGACCTCCACCACCCGCAGCAGCGGATCGCTCCCGGCCTCGGCGACGAGCTGCCCGGCGGCCAGGCGGGCGATCTCGTCGCCGTCCGGGACGATGACCAGCAGCCGCCGGGGGGCGGGCAGTCGGTCCCGGACGCGGGCGCACACCCGCCGGTAGCGGATCTGCCTGCTGGCCTCGTCGCCGGACGTCCGCGGGGCGGGTACGTCCCACCGGACGTCGATGCCCAGCAGCCGGCGGATCCGGGCCCGCGAGCCTCGGCTCTCCGGCCGGTGCGCGGGCCGTTCACCGGGGACGTCGACGGTACCCAGCAGCGTCGAGCCCAGCGCGGCGGCGATCTCCGGTTCGGTGCGCAGCCGGCGACTCATCCGTGCGGCGGTGAGATGACCGATGACCGCGAGCAGGAAGAACAGCAGCGCCCCGGCGACGATGAGCTGGATCCTCGTCGGCGGTGCCTCGCCGGCCGGCCGGGCGGCCGGCCCCATGACGACCATGTTGGCCTGGGTGGCCGCCGGATCGGTCTGGTCCAGCTTGTTGATGGCTTCCTGCAACGCGGTGCGCAGCTTCGAGAGCTCGGTGCGGGTCTGCACGCTCTCCACGGTCTGCCCCGGACCGGCCTCGTCGGCCAGCTCGGTGATGCGGCGGCTGGTCTGCACCACCATCTGCCGCAGTGCCTCGGGCGCAGCCGCTTCGGGGTCGGTGCTGTCGCCCGTGATCTGCGCGGCGAACGTGACGAACTGCTGGGCCACCTGGTCGGAGAGCCGCTGTGCGCGCTCGGGGGTGTCGGCCGTGCCCGAGATCTTGATGATGTTCCCGTCGGCGGCCTTGGCGCTCACCCGGTCCCGCAGCTCGCTGCCGCTGACCCCGGTCCAGTCGAGCGTGGCGGCCACGCGGTCGACCACGACCGAACTGGTCGCGATCTCCGCCTGGGTCACCAGCTCGCGTTCCTCCCACGCCCCCGGCAGCAGTACCGACGCCGACGTCGTGTATCGCGGCGGAAACAGCAAAGAGGTGCCGTAGCCGACGAGCGCGCCCACCACGACGAGGAGGGCGAGAAGCCGTCGGCGCCGACGGATGATCCGCCCGATCGTGACCAGGCGTATGGTGTCATCGCTCAACGGCGCGGCCTCTTCCATGCCCGGTGCGGTTCGCCCGCCGACAGCGGGGCGTGGTCACGGCAGGCGGCGGCGTAGGCGGCCAGCAGTGATCGCTGCGAGTTCCGCCAGGACAGCGGCCCGCTGATCCGCTCCTGGCCGATCTTGCCCATCCGATCCCGCATCTCCGGATCGTCCAGCAGCAGCGTGATGAGCTTGGCGAACTCGGCCTCGTCGTTCGCGGGTGCGTAGACGGCGGCGTCACCGGCCGAGACCCGCGCCTCCCGGAGGTCGAACGAGACGATCGGTCGGCCCATCGCCATGTACTCCAGGACCTTGTTCATGGTCGACACGTCGTTGAGCGGATTGCGCGGGTCGGGGGAGAGGCACACGTCCGCGGTGGACAGGTAGCGCACCAGGTCCGCGTCCGGAATGCGCCCGGTGAACTCCACCTGCTCGGAGAGCCCGAGCTGCCTGGAGAGCTCCACCATCGCGTCGAAGGCGTCGCCCGCACCGACGAACACCGCATGCCAGTCCGTCCGTCCGACCTCGTCGCGCAGCTTCGCAAGGGCCCGCAGCGCGTAGTCGACGCCGTCCTGCGGGCCCATGACGCCCAGATAGCACAGCAGATGAGGCTTGCCGCGCTTCAACTCGGGCTCCGGCGGCACCGGTTGGAACCGGTCGATCTGCGGCGCGCTGCGCACCACGAACACGTCCGCCGGCCGTCGGCCGCCACGGCGCACCGCGACGTCCCGGTAGCTCTCGTTCGTGGCGAGCACGATGTCCGCGGCCCGGTAGGTCAGCCGTTCCAGCGCGCACACGGCGCGGTAGAGCAGGTCTTCGCCGCGGTCGAAACGGGAGAGGTACAGCTCGGGGACCAGGTCGTGCTGGTCGAAGACGAACCGCGCTCCGCTTCGCTTCAGCCACAGCGCCGGCAGGAACAGCAGGTCGGGCGGATTGCAGGCGTGGACCACGTCGACCGGGCCGACCTTCCGGGCCAGCCGGACCGTGTGCCACAACGCCGATCCGTACTCCCGCAGGTAGCCGGCCGGTCCTCCGGTGGCCGCGCGCAACGGGTAGCGATGGATCCGCACTCCGTCGATCTCCGCCTCCGGCTCCGTGTCCCGCTTGCTCCCCTGGGGACAGATGACGTGCACCTTCCAGCCCGCGTCGCGCAGCGTCGTGCACTCCTGCCACACCCGTCGGTCGAACGGCACCGACAGGTTCTCCACCAGGATCAGCGCGCGCCGGTCCGGCCGTTCGTCGTCGGCTCTGTCACCGAACGATCTGTCACCAAGCAAGGCCCACGTACCCCGGTTCGGCCCGGCGCGCATCGGCGTCGGGAAGGTGGATGAGGTCGACGATCACCGTGCCGTCGCCATGGGGCAGCGCCGCCAGTACGGCCGGATCCCTGGTCCCGACCAGGCACACCTCGGCGTGCTCGAGCACCTCCTCGACGGAATCCGCGAGCAGTTGCGCGAGGTGCGGCAGCCGGGTCTCGATGTACTCGCGGTTCGCGCCGAGCAGCCGGGAGAGGCTCACGTTGGCGTCGTAGATCTTCAGGTCGTACCCCTTGCCGAAGAGTCTCTCCGCCAGTTCGACGAGCGGGCTCTCGCGGAGGTCGTCGGTGCCGGGTTTGAAGGACAGCCCGAACAGGCCCGCCCGGCGCTTGCCGGTGCGCTCGACCAGCTCCACCGCGCGCTGCAGGTGGTCGGAGTTGGAGGGCAGGACGTGGGAGAGGATGGGCACCGAGACGTCGGCGCGCTGTGCCGCGTGGACCAGGCTGCGCAGGTCCTTGGGCAGGCAGGAGCCACCGAAGGCGAAGCCGGGCCGCAGGTAGGCGGGGCTGATGTTCAGTTTGCGGTCGGCCAGGAACACGTCCATGACCTGGTGCGAGTCCACTCCGAGCGCCCGGTACACCGCGCCCAGTTCGTTCGCGAAGCCGATCTTGAGGCCGTGGAACGCGTTGTCCGCGTACTTGATCGCCTCGGCCGTCGGGACCGGCACCCGGAACACCTCGCCGGGCAAGCCGTCGTACAGCGCCAGCACCGCGTCGCCGCTTGCCGGGTCGAGCTCGCCGATGACGGTCTTGGGCGGGTCGAAGAAGTCCCGCACGCTCGTACCCTCGCGCAGGAACTCCGGGTTGACCGCGACCCCGATGTCCACCCCGGCCGTGCCGCCGACGTACTTCTCCAGGATCGGGACCAGCAGGTTCAGGCAGGTGCCCGGGAGCATGGTGCTGCGGAACACGACGGTGTGCCGCCCGCCCCGCTCGGCCAGCGCGGCGCCGATCTGCTCGGTGACCCGCTCCAAGTACGTGGTGCACAGGCTGCCGTTGGGCTCCGAAGGGGTGCCCACGCAGACCAGCGATATCTCGCTGCCCATGACCGCCTCGCGGACGTCGTCGGTGGCGCGTAATGCCCCGGTCCGCACGACGTCGGCGATGAGCTCGCCGATCCGCTCCTCGACGACCGGGGCGTTGCCGTCGTTGACCAGGTCGACCTTCACCTGGTTCACGTCCACCCCGATGACCTCGTGGCCCATGCTGGCCAAGCACGCGGCCGACACGCAGCCCACGTAGCCGAGCCCGAAAACGCTGACCCTCATGTCCCGTTCCTCCCCCCAGGCAGGCCCTTGCGGCCTGCGGTCCCCGCGCCGGCGGGACCGTCCATTTGCAGACTCCCGCGCATCAGTAGGCCCCCTGCCCGTAGAGCACCGCACGCAGCGTCTTCCACAAGATCACCGTGTCCAGGGCGAGCGACCAGTCCTCCACGTACCGCAGGTCCAGCCGGACCGCCTCCTCCCACGACAGGTCGCTGCGTCCGCTGATCTGCCACAGGCCGGTGAGTCCGGGCTTGACCAGCAGCCGCCGCCGGATGTCCGGGCCGTACGCGGCGGACTCCTCCGGCAACGGAGGCCGCGGACCGACGAGCGACATCGATCCGGTGAGCACGTTGAAAAGCTGCGGGAGCTCGTCGATCGAGTACCGGCGCAGCACTGCTCCCACCCGGGTCACCCGCGGATCCCGGCGGAGCTTGAACAGCAGGCCGGCACCCTCGTTGAGCCCGGCCAGCTCGGCACGTGCCCCGTCGGCTCCGACGACCATGGTGCGGAACTTGAGAATGGTGAACTCGCGGCCGTCCTTGCCGACCCTGCGCTGGCGGTAGAGCGCCCCACCCCGGCTGTCCAGCAGCACGAGCAGCCCGACGAACACCATGAGCGGCGCGAACAGCATCAGCAGAATCGTTGCGCCTATCCGGTCGACGACTCCTTTCACCGCCCGGCGGCCCCCGGTGAAGGTCGGCATGCTGACCCGCAGCAGCGGGATCCCGAGCACCGCGTCGATGTGCAGCCGCGGGCCGGCCACCTCCATCAGCACCGGGGCCACGACCATTTCGGCGTCGCTGCCTTCGAGGTTCCAGGCCAGCCGTTGCAGCCGGTCCGGTGTCCAGTGCGGGTCCGGGGTGACCGCGACGACGCGGTAGCCGTCGCGCTGGACGTGGCCCGCGACGTCCGCCAGTCGGCCGACGACCGGCACTCCGTCCAGTTCGTCACCGTCGGGCCCGAGACCGTCCGTCGTGCACACCCCGTCCACCCGCCAGCCGAGATGCGGGAACTTGCGGGTCCGGGTGATCAGGTCGCGCACGGTGGCCGGGCTGCCGGCGGCGAGCACCGGTCGCAGGCACTGGCCTTCCTTGCGCTGTTTGTGCAGCCAGAGGCGCAGCAGATACCGCGCGGTCATGGTGACGAGCGCGATCGCGGGGATCGCGACGAAGATCCAGAGCTTGATGTTGCGCGAGGTGAGAGCGATCCCGCCGAGGGCCAGTACGACGGTCGCCGTGAACAGCGAGCGGCCGAGCCGGCGGAATTCCTCGGCGCCCTGGCCGAGTACGGCCGGCGCCCACGACCGGCTCACCGCGAGCGCCCCCAGCACCAGCAGCTCGGTGCCGAAGGCGAGGATCCCCCATTTCTCGTGCCAGTTGGCCGCGTCCCGGGCCCCGAAGAAGTTGCCGATCGCCGCCACCACGAAGGCGGTGGCCACGGTGTCACTGGTGATCACGGAACGGCGGTAGCGCTGCTCCCAGTCGGTCGCGGGCTGTCTGATCATGCCGTTCGGCAGACGCCCGTCCGTCGACGGAAACGGGCTGACTAATCCCCCTTGCCGCACAGAACCCCCCAAGGTCCCCAGTGGTTCGACGTGTTCGCCTAACACTGTTCCTCCCCCCGGGAGGCCCCCGCCCCCCCGTACTGTCCCTCCCCTCGGGAGGCCCCCGCCTCCCGCACTGTTGCTCCCCCGGGAGGCCCCCGCCTCCCGCGCTGTTCCTCCCCTCCGAACGGCCCCCGCCTCCGCGCACGACGTTCCGGCTGTTTCAGAGGTACGTGAACAACCCGCCCTGGCGGCAGTGGACTTGCATGTCCTGCTGGACTATCGAGGTGCGCGCAAACCTGTCGAAACCTCGGGTGCTCCCCGCACCCGATGCCCTCTCGGGCTCTACGAATCGATCACCCCGACGTCGGGCGCCGGGGACGCGACTGCTGGCTCTACGTAGCGTCGGACCTATAGATGATTACGGGTCGCCTCATGTCCGAACAGCTGAAGCACGGTCAATCTAGACCATCCGGGCCGGTATGAAGAGAGGGTGTGTGTAATTTGTGTTCAAGCTTTGGGACTTGATCCATCGATCGGTGACCACCTACGAATGCTTTGCGCCACCGCGCGTTCCGGTGGCTCGCCCGGCCCTCGGGCGCGGCATCCGTCCAGCAGTGGATCAGGTCCGTCCGGGCATGGTCATCCAGCGCCACTGGGTGAACAGTTCGAGGCTGGCGGTGCCGCCGATGCGGGAGCCGTTTCCGGAGATGCCCATGCCCCCGAAGGGGGCGTTCGCGGCGTCCTTGGCGGTGACGTCGTTGATATGGGCCATGCCGGTGCGCAGTTGCTCGGCGACGGCGGTCGCTCGGGGTACGGAGTGGGAGTGCACGGCGGCCGTCAGGCCGTAGGCGGTGTCATTGGCGAGTTCGATCGCTTCTGCCTCGCTGTGGAAGGGGACGACCGGGGCCACGGGCCCGAAGATTTCCTCCGTGAAGGCCGGCGCGGTGCGTTTCACGCGGTCCAGGACGGTGGGCGGGTAGAAGAGCCCGTCACGTCGGCCGCCGGTGAGCAGCCGTGCCCCGGCGGCCAGACTCTCGTCGACGATGCGCTCGATCCGTGCCGCCTGCCGTTCGCTGATGACGGGACCGATCGTGACGCCCTCCGTGCGGGGGTCGCCGAGGCGCATGGCCTTCGCGTGCCCGACCAGTGCGTCGGTGTAGGCCTCGACCAGGTCGGCGTGGACGAGATGGCGACCGGCGGCGACGCAGGCCTGACCCTGGTAGCCGAATGAGCTGGCGGCTCCGGCCGTGGCGGCAGCCTCGACGTCCGCGTCCTCGAGCACGATGATCGAGTTCTTGCCGCCGAGTTCGAGGGAGACCCGCTTCAGTCCTTCGCCCGCCACGCGGGCCACCGCACGGCCGGCCTCGGTGGAGCCGGTGAAGGAGACCATGGCGATGTGGGGATCGGCCGCGACCGCCTGCCCCGTCTCGACGCCTCCGGGAAGGACGTGCAGCACCCCGTCCGGCAGCCCCGCCTCCTCGAACATCTGTGCTACGAGAAGGCCCCCGGACACGGGCGTGAGCGGGTCGGGCTTGAGCAGTACGGCATTGCCCAGTGCGAGGGCGGGCGCCAGCGCGCGCATCGCGAAGAGCAGAGGAGCGTTCCAGGGGGTGATCACGCCGACGACCCCCAGCGGCACCCGCCACGCCAGACTCCCGCCGCCGGAGATCTGCGGTGTCAGCACCTCACCCTGGGGCAGGGACGCGAGTGCGACGGCGTGCGTCAGCTGGGCGAGGGCGGCGGCGATCTCGTAGTCACCCTTGGCGGGGACGCCGGCCGATTCGCGGACGATCCAGTCGCGGACCGTCGCACTGTGCTCCCGCAGGGCGGCGCAGACGCGCAGCAGGATCTCGATCCGTCGGGAAGGAGTCGCCGCGGCCCAGTCCCCGGCCGCGTGCGCTGCCCTCGCACCGGCCTGCGCGACGTCCGCGGGGCTTGCCACGCCTACTTCGGCAAGCGTTCGCCCCGTGGCCGGTTCGATCACCTGTCGTGTACCGCCCTCGGGGTCGCGCCAGCCCCCGCTGTAGATCTTCCCGGCCCACCCGGCCGGAGCCGGCCACGTCTCATCGCCGATGACAGCCATGGATGCCGCCCTCCGTCCGGGGTCGGTGTTGCCGTCCTGCCGCGAAGACCGATTCACGGGCATCTGTCACTGTTGTTGTCTAGTGTCGTGATAAATGCGGGTGTGGCGCACCTGGGCCCGGATCGATTCCGGCGGACGGCCCCCAGGTGTGCGGGAGGCGAGATGAAGTCATGACCGGAACCGCGTCCGCCGGGGACGAGGGCCGCGGCGCTTCGTCGCGGGAGATCTTCGACGAGGCGTCCACGGCGAGTGTCATCGTGGACGGGCACGGCATCGTCACTGCCTGGAACGAGGGGGCACGACGACTGCTCGGCTACCGGGCCGCCGAGATCACCGGCCGGAGCGTGGCCGCGCTTCTCCCGGACCCGGCTCCCACCGAGCTGCCACGGTCCGTGACGGGCCTGCGCAGATGGAGCGGGACGGTGACGCTGCTGCACCGTGACGGCCGTCCGCTCACGGTCGGTCTGCTGGCTCACCGCCGGGAGAGCGACGGCGGCGGATGGCTCCTGGTGTCACCGGTGAACCGCCCGGCGCCGCTGCCCGAGGACGACGCGTTCGTCCGGCGGAGTTTCACCCAGGCCCCCTGCACCATGGCCCTGTACGACACCGGACTGCGGCTGCGCCGGGCGAACGCGGACATGGAGCGTGTGATGGGCCTGTCCGAGGAGGCGATGCGCGGACTGCGGGTGACGGAGCTCGTCCGCGATCCGGAGAGCGAACGGACCGAAGCGGGTATGAGACGGGTCCTGGAGACCGGTCGGCGGCAGGAGATCGCGGCCGCTCTGCACCTCGTCGGCCAGGAGCGCCAGAGCGTGTGGTCGATGTCCTTCGCCCCCGTGCGGGACGCCGAGGGACGGATGGAGGGGGTTCTGCTCACGGCACACGACGTGACGGAACAGCATGTGGCGCAGCGGCGGTTGGTCCTGGTGAACGACGCCAGCGTGCGCATCGGCAGCACCCTGGACCTGGCGCGTACGGCTCAGGAACTGGCCGACGTCGCCGTCCCGTGGTTCGCGGACTTCGTCACCGTCGATCTCCTGCCGGCGATCGAGGGCGGTGATGATCCCCCGCAGGGGCCGCCGCACGGCCCGGTGATGCTGCGCCGGGTGGCCTGCCAGTCCGTCCTGGACGGCTGTCCCGAAGCCGTGGTGCGGCTCGGGGCGGTTGCCGCGTATCCGGCCGGGTCGACCGCCGCCGAGTGCCTGGCCGCGGGCCGGCCGCTCATCGAGCACGTGACACCCGAAGCCTTGGACGAGGTGGCGCGGCACACCCCGCAGCGCGCCGAACGCATGCGGAGATTCGGATTCCACTCGGTGCTCGCGGTGCCGATGCGGGCCCGTGGGCTCACCCTGGGGGTGGCCACGTTCTCCCGTCACCGGCAGCCCAAGCTCTTCGAACAGGACGATCTGCTGCTGGGGGAGGAGATCACCGCCCGTGCCGCCGTCTGTATCGACAACGCCCGCCGCTACGCCCGGGAGCGTTCCATCTCCCTCACGCTGCAGAGCAGCCTGCTGCCCCAGGGACTCCCCGAGCAGGCAGCCCTGGACGTCGCCTCCCGCTATCTGCCCGCCGGCAGCCGGGCCGGAGTCGGCGGAGACTGGTTCGACGTCATCCCGCTGTCCGGCGCCCGGGTGGCGCTCGTCGTCGGAGACGTCGTCGGCCACGGCATCCAGGCTTCGGCCACCATGGGACGGCTCCGCACCGCCGTACGCACGCTCGCCGACGTCGACCTGCCGCCCGACGAGCTGCTGACCCACCTCGACGACCTGGTCAACCGTCTCGCCGCCGGGGCCGACAGCGCGGCCGTGACCGCCGGTGACATCGGGGCCACCTGTCTGTACGCCGTCTACGATCCCGTCTCCCGGCACTGCACCATCGCCCGCGCGGGCCACCCCGTGCCCGCCCTCGTGACGCCGGGCGGCGGGGTCGAGTTCCTGGACGTCCCGGCGGGCCCTCCGCTGGGCCTGGGCGGCCTGCCCTTCGAGTCGACCGAACTGGAGTTGGCGGAGGGCAGCCTGCTCGTCCTCTACACGAACGGGCTCATCGAGGCCCGCGGTCGCGACATCGACGAGGGCATCGACGCGCTGAGCGAAGTGCTGCGCGGGCCGACCGAGGATCTGGAAGGGACCTGCGACGCCCTGCTGCGGACCATGCTCACGGACCACCCTTCCGACGACGTCGCACTGCTCGTCGCCCGCACCCACGCCCTCGACGCCTCCCACGTGGCCACCTGGCAGGTACCGCCCGACCCCGCCATGGTGGCCGATGCGCGGAAGAACGCCTCCCGCCAACTGTCCGAGTGGGGCCTGGACGAGGCCGCGTTCGTCACCGAACTGGTCGTCACCGAACTGGTCACCAACGCCATCCGGCACGCCCGGCCCCCCATCCAGCTCAGACTGATTCACGACCGCACCCTTGTCTGCGAAGTCTCCGACGGCAGCAGCACCGCCCCCCACTTGCGTCGGGCTCGCACCTTCGACGAGGGAGGCCGCGGGCTGCTCCTGGTCGCCCAGCTCACCCAGGCCTGGGGCACCCGCCAGACCGCCGACGGCAAGATCATCTGGGCCGAGCAGGAACTTCCCCCCGACGGGAGCGGATGAACGTCGGCGGCGGCGCGTGAACCATGGAGGCCGCCGAGGCGCGCGGGGTGGCCGTGATGCGATCAGGCAGGGATGCGTCGGACGTCGCGATTCCCTCGCGGGAGGCCCAGCGCGAAGGCTCCCCGCCCTACTGTCCCGCGGGACGCTCAGTCGAGACAGAACTCGTTGCCTTCGATGTCCTGCATCGCGATGCAGGACTCGTTCTTGTCATCGGCAAGCAGCAGTTGCACGCGTACCGCGCCGAGCGCGACCAGTCGTGCGCATTCGGCCTCCAGCGTGGCCAGGCGTTCCGCACCCACGAGTCCGGTGCCGACCCGTACGTCGAGGTGCACCCGATTCTTGACGACCCTGCCCTCCGGAACGCGCTGGAAGTACAGTCGCGGCCCCACACCTGAGGGATCAACGCAGGCGAACCACGCTCCCTGCTCCTCCGGAGGCAGGGAGCGGTCGAAATCATCCCAAGTCGCGAACCCCTGTGGGGGCGGCGGGACCACGTACCCCAGCACCTCGCACCAAAAGCGAGCGACACGCTCGGGTTCCGCGCAGTCGAAGGTGACCTGGAACTGCTTGATCGATGACATCGGCGCACCATAGCAGGACGGATCCGTTGCTCATTTCCCTTTGGGAATCCGCATGTTGAACGGAGGACGGCCGCCTTCGACGCGACCGCGGGCACCTCCGGGGGCAGGAAGCTCCCGTCCCAGACGAGCCAGCGGGGACAGAGCCATCAGCACCGGGGACGACATCATGCCCGCGGCCGTCGCCAGGAGGCTGGTGCGCAACCCCCACTCCGCTGCGAGAAATCCGCCGAGCAGAGAGCCGAGCGGGGTCAGCCCCATGCCCACAAACGTGATCGTCGCGGCCGCGCGGCCCTGCATCCCGTCCGGAGTGACGGCCTGCCGGACGGCCATGACCGTGACGTTCACCAACTGACCGCCCGCGCCGAACACGAAGTTGACCGCCAGGAGCACGGGAAGCGTCACGGCGGCGGAGCCGTGCAGGGCGGGCACACACAGAAACGCGCCGTCGCCGAGAGCCGCCGCGGACATGAGCACCACGCCATGGCCGAACCGGCTGGGCAGGCGGGCGGCCAGCACAGAGCCCAGGAGCGCGCCGGGCCCCATGGCGGCGATCGCCAGGCCGACGGCGGTGCCCGACAGGTGCAACTCCCTTGGCAGGAAGAGCAGATAGACGGTCATCGTGGCGGCGAAGGAGAACTGGAAGGCGGCCGAGGCGAGGCACACGGTTCGCAACGAGGCCTCGCCGACGACGAAACGGAGGCCCTCATGGATCCGCCGCCCTACAGGAGGGGGACGATCCGAGTGCTCCGGGACCGACTCGATCCGACGGATCCGCCGGATCGACAGGAACGACAGC
Organism: Streptomyces sp. NBC_00080; assembly: GCF_045041255.1. NCBI lineage: Bacteria > Bacillati > Actinomycetota > Actinomycetes > Kitasatosporales > Streptomycetaceae > Streptomyces > Streptomyces sp. NBC_00080. The sequence continues at coordinate 436,628 of NZ_CP108235.1, read as the reverse complement.
GCGAAGAACAGCGCACCGGAGGCGGCAGCGATCGGCGCCGACAGCAGTGACACCAGTGCGCCACCGAGGGCGGGACCGCCGATCTGCGCCGCGGACCGGCTGCCCTCGAGCGCGCTGTTGCCCCGCACCAACTGATCAGGCGTCACCAGCCGTACGACAGACACCTGGTAGGCCACGTCGAAGAACACGGACAGGCCGCCGACGACGAAGGCAACCACAAGCAGTCCCGACAGACCGAGCCCATCGAGGAGGCCGGCCATGGCGGCGGCGCCCAGAGCCAGAGTCCGTCCGACATCCGTGAGCACCATCACCGTGCGGGTCCGCCACCTGTCCACCCACGCGCCGACGAAGAGCGAGAGCAACAGGATCGGAACCTGCCCCACCGCGCGCAGGACGCCCAGCTCGCCGGCACCGGCTTCGAGCGTCAGGACGGCGAAGAGCGGCAGAACCACCAGACTTGCGTGTTCGCCGAGTTGGGAGACCGTCTGACCCACCCAGAGCCTGCGGAAGTCGCCGTCCCGCCACAAACCCGACGGAACAGGCCGCCCGGAATCGGACACCGAGGATGAAGAGGAAGAGGAGGAGGACGGCACAGGGGCCCCTTGGACTACCGACGACGAGGTCCGCCACCTGGCGCACGTCAGGCGCACTCACGGTTCAGGCGGGAAAGGCTCGCTGTGCCGCACCATGGGGGGCAGCACGCGATGACAGGCCGATCACGGCCCACAGCGTCAACGCGCGCTCTGACGACCGATCATGTCTTCGCTCCTCGTGGGTCACCCGTCGTATCCGAAGACTAGCCCCTGGCGGCCCGTACTTGGCGCCTGCGGAGCCAACACGCGGTGAGCATCGGACAGAAGGGCACGCCCGGTTCCCCGCAGGCCGCGCGCAACGGTGGTACGGCCGGTCGGTCGGAGGCAGCTCCCACGGCCACGGTGCCACCTGAAGCGCGACGGATCCCCGCTCCTCGACCGCTCACCGCAGCTCCCGCACCGGCCGGGTCAGATCGGCGCCGTGGTGAATCCGGCCTCGGCCGCGGCCTGTTCACTGCCTTCTCGGCCGCCGGATCGTCGCGGAACGAGTGTGAGCGTGGAGGTGAGGGCGACTCGGCAGCGGGGGGGAAAAGACAGCCTCTCGGCTCTTCGCCGGCCACGGACGGCGAAGAGTCTTCTAGGCGAAGGGTCTTCTAGTTGTTCAGGGCCTGCTCGATGGTCGGGTGACAGGGAATGAGGGCGTCGATGCCGACCAGTCGCAGGACGTGCAGCACGGGTTCCTGAGCGGCGGCGATACGCAGCCACCCCTCGGTGGCGCTGACCGCCCGGTGGGCGGCGACGAAGACGTTGATACCGCTGGAGTCCATGAAGGTCACGCCGCTGAGGTCCACCACGATGCGCGACGGCTGCGCCGCGCCGACCCCGATCAGCAGGGCATGATCGAGGACGTTCTTGACGTCGTGGTCGATCTCGCCCTGAACCGTCACGACACGGACGCCGTCCACCATGCGATGCTCGACGGAGAGCCTGCCTGGCCGGCCCGCTTGTTCGATGTCGGTCACCGTCTCCTCGACTGTGCTCGGCCCTGCCCCGATTCACGGCGTGCACGGAGGATTCTGCCCCACCGCCCGGGCCAAATACACTCGGGCGGCCGTGCCGAACAACATGCCTCTGACATGTATGACGGAATCGGGGGTAGCGCGCGTAAAACGGGGAATGAGGGCGAGGCCAGTGGGATCCCATGCCGATGGTGACGGTTGTACGGCGCCGGATGAACATCTGATGCGCGTCGGCCACGCACTGGGCGGAGGCGACGGCTGTATCGCCGACGCCCGGCACCACGCCGCCGCCTTCCTCGATCAAGCCGGCGCCGACCACGACCTGACCGTATCCGCGCGGGTCAAGGACCTGACCCAGCTGGTGGTCAGCGAGCTGGTCACCAACGCCCGCAAATACGCCCCCGGGCCCGTTCTGATGGAACTGCGCATCACCACCCGCGCCGTCGACGTCGTCGTGTGGGACAGCGACCCCGTCGTTCCCGCGGCCCGACCCGCCGATCCCGACAGAATCGGCCAGCACGGCCTGGAGATCGTCAAGGCCGTCACCGAGGGCCTCTTCATCGAGCAGAGGCCGGTCGGCAAACGCATCACGGCCCGCATCACCCTGCTCGACCCCCTGGCAGCGACACCGCCGTCCGCGGTCTGACATAGCGGCCGCTCCGGCCCGGTACCGCGCGATGCGTGCCGAGGCTTCGGCGGACGACCATGGCCCCTGCGGCCTTCGCCGTGCGACGATGAGCGGACACGAGACTGGCCGGCCCCCGGATGCCGACCTCCGGGTCCTGGACATCGCCCCCTTCACGGGCATCCACCTCCCGCCATCGCCGGCCGCCTCCCGTCGGGGCGCCTCGCCTTTGGGCTCACCACCCCCCGAAAGGGGGCTCGCCCAAGATGCACATCACCACGATGATCGTCGGCACCGCCGCCCGGATCGCTCCGCACGGAGCGATCGACTACGACACCCTGCCCGCACTGCGCGCTGCCGCCGCGGCGTTGCCGCCGAACGTGAACGTGGTGACCTGGGATCTCCACGACACCCCCTTCATGGACATCGCCGGCCTCCACCTGCTCACGGACCGGCGCCTGCAGGACGGCCCGCCCCGGCAGACGGCAGTGACCGGCCTGGCGCCCCAGCCCCTGCGGCTGCTGCGTCTGGCCGCAGAGCTGTTCCCCGCCCTGGAGTTCACCCGCCTGCTCTCCGACATGCCCCCGGTCCAGGCCCCTTGACGGCCGACAACCCCCCGGGCAGCCTCCGGGTCTGCTTCCCCGGGCGTCGTCGGCCGGGCGTGGCGGGGCGGTCGGGGTCACTACGCTGAGTCCTTCACACGGGGGAGGGTTCATTGGGGCGGCAGATCCCACTCGGGGAGGACTTCCGGCGGTTGTGGGGTGCCTACGGGGTCAGTGCCGCGGGCAGCGCCGTCGCGATGGGGGCACTACCGCTGGTCGCCCTCCTGGTGCTGCATTCCTCGGCGTTCCAGGTCTCCCTGCTCACCGCTCTGTCCGCCGTGGCCAGTGCGGCGATCGCCCTGCCGCTCGGTGTCCGTATCGAGCACCGGTACAAGCGGCCCGTCATGATCACCGCAGATCTGGCCCGCTGTGCGGTGCTGGTGAGCGTGCCCGTCGCCGCGGCTCTCGGTGTGCTCACCTTCGCTCAGCTGTGTGTCGTGGGCATCCTCCAGACGGCAGCGTCCGTCGCGTTCGACGCGGCGAGCGGCGCACACCTCAAGGCCCTGGTCCTGCCCGAGCACCGTCTCCGGGCCAACAGCCTGTTCGAGACCACCAACTGGATCAGCGTCAGCGCCGGGCCGCCGGTCGGCGGGCTCCTGGTCGGTGTCCTGGGCCCCACCGCCACGATGGCGGTCGACGCCGCGTCCTTCCTCGGATCCGCCGTTGGTGTCCGCCGCATCAGGCGGCCCGAACCCGCGCCACCGACACCCTGCGCCACCGCGCGGCCGGGCCACGACATCGTCGCCGGCTGGCAGTACCTCCTGCGGCATCCGGGACTGCGCCCGCTGTTCTACAACTCTCTGCTCTTCGGCGGCTCCATCATGATGACGTCGCCGCTGATGGCCGTCCTGATGCTGCGTGACCTCGGCCTCGCGCCGTGGCAGTACGGCCTCGCTCTGGGGCTGCCGTGTCTGGGCGGAGTGCTGGGTTCACGCCTGGCCCCGCCGCTGACCCGCCGGTTCGGGCAGCGCCGGACCCTGCTGCTGTCCGGTGTCGCACGGACAGTCTGGACGATCCTGCTGCCGCTGGCGCCCGCCGGTGCCCTCGGAGTGTTCATCATCGTGGCCGTCGACTTCTGCCTGCTCTTCGCCGCCGGCGTCTTCAACCCGTCCTTCACCACCTACCGCATGGAGGCCACACAGGACGCGTTCATGTCCCGCGTCGGCGTCTCCTGGTCGGTCAGCTCGAAGACGTGCCAGGCAGTCTTCATGATCGCCGGCGGCCTCCTCGCCGATGCGGCGGGCGTGCGCGGCACGCTGCTCATCGCCGGTGTGCTGTGTCTGGCGAGCGCGATCCTCCTGCCGTGGCGGAAGGCGCGCACTTCCACCGGAGGCGTTCCAGGACCCGCGGGGGAAGCGGTCCCGGCCCCGTCCCCGTCCCAGGCCGACTCGACCTGACCAAGGCTGCGTGGCGGGTGGGCAGCCTTGGACAGGGGGCTGGAGGTCACCGGCGTAGACCCGGTCACCGAGCCCGGTGATCACGGGCGTCGAGCCGGTCACGGATCCGGGTGGCAGCAGGGCGGACGCTCCGCATTCCTGAGCGGCCGCGAGGTCCGTACCTACGATAGGAAAAGCGCGCGATGGCATCGGTCCTCGCCCCTGATCACCGGGAGGAACGCGGACCATGAGCAGCCAACGCGACCGCTGGGCGGAACTGACAGGCGGACAGGCCGGCGAGGAGTACGCCCTGCGGTTCGCGCGGCTCGCGGAATCGGGCCACGACATCCACGGCGAGGCCACCTTCTGCGACGCGCTGCTGAAACCTGCCGGGCGGGTACTCGACGCCGGCTGTGGCACCGGGCGGATCGCGATCCGACTCGCCACGCTGGGCCACCTCTGCACGGGCGTGGACCTCGACCGCTCCATGCTCGCCGTCGCGCGCCGCACCGCCCCCGACCTGGAATGGCTCCACGGTGACCTGACCCGCCTGGACGCTCTCGGTCTGGAACCCGGCTTCGACCTGGCGCTCGCCGCCGGAAACGTCATCCCCTTGCTGGCCCCCGGTACCGGACCGGCCGTGATCCGGCAGCTGGCCGCCGGACTGCGCGTCGGCGGACTGCTGGTCACCGGCATGGGCCTGGACGCGGAACACCTGCCGCTGCCGGAACCGACAGTGACACTGACGGAGTTCGATCACTGGTGCACGCAGGCCGGACTGACCCTGCGGCAGCGCTTCGCCACCTGGGACGGCGACCCGTACGTCCCGGACGGCGGCTACGCCGTCAGCGTGCACTCCCGCTCCACCGACTGAACGCGAGAGCGCCCTCCGGGGGTCCCGCACAGGGCGTCACGTCGGCCGAAGCGGCGGCAGGCGATGGGAAAGCTCCGGCACGTCACTCTCCCTACCTGTGGCCCAGCTTTGCCGGTGCACATTTCGCCGTAACCCACCCGCACCACTCCGTTAACATGTTCGAACTCGCGACGAACGCCCCCCATGCCCGTCCTTCGCCAGGAAAGCGCGCCATTCGGCGTGCTGAGTAAACGTGGTCAGTCAAAATCGAGCAAATTGGTTAAGTAATTGATATACATAGCATTGCGGGCATTTTCGCGAATAAAAGGTAGAACTGCCCGTTCCGTGGGGCGTCATCCCCGGGCGATCCTGTGGACCGCGGTGGGTGTGGTCGCCCTCGTATTCCTCATGGCGCTGGAAGTCGCGGCGCGTCGCTGCGGCCTGCCGGGGCCGATCAGCAATCAGGTGGGGGAGCTGATATTTCCTCCCAAATCGGGTTTCCTGCTGTACGCCAGCCTGGCGTTGATGATGGTGGTTCTCACCTGGCGGCAACGGTTCATCGCGACCGGTGCCGCGATCGGCATCGACGTCGTCTTCTTCCTGGTCCGGCGGGCGGTCGACGCCAAGGTGCCCGAAGGCCACCCCTTCGGCAACGGCGCGTTGTGGGTGATGCTGGGCTGTGCGGTCATCGCGGTCACGCGCCGCACCGGCCAGGAACGCGCCCTGCTGCTGAAGGGCGTCGGGCTGGGCCTGCTGCTGGTGGCCGGCCGAAAGACCGGCGACATCTGGCTGATCATCACCTCGAAGACCCGCCCCATGGTGCTCGACCAGTACGTGGCGACCGCCGACCACGCGCTGGGCGAACCGTCGTGGCTGGCAGGCCGGATCATCACCGCCACCGGCTCGATCGGCTTCAACTTCCTCGACATCGTCTACGGCCAGCTCGCGGTGGCCGCGGTCGTCGTCGCGCTGTACCAACTGCGCAACGTCGCGGTCGAGCGTCGCTTCCCGGGGCACCATCTGGTGCGCACCTTTTTGGTGATCGGCCTCCTCGGGCCGGCCATCTACATGATCTTCCCGGTCGTCGGACCGGTCTTCGCCTACGGCACCGGCGCCGAGCACTGGGCATCGGTCAGCCTGTGGGCGCACACGCCGCCCAGCGAGCAGTGGGCGGTGGCCGACCTGTGGCCGGTGACTCCGTCGCCGATCGCCGACCCGCGCCACATGCCGTTCGACGAGATCACCCCACGCAACTGCATGCCCAGCCTGCACACGGCGTGGGCCACCACGATCTTCATCCATTCCCGGAAGGGCCCGCGATTCCTGCGATTCGCGGGCACGTTCTGGCTGGTGGCCACACTCGCCGCAACGCTGGGATTCGGCTACCACTACGGAGTGGATCTCATCGCCGGCGTGGTGTTCGCGGTCACGATCGAGGCAGGTCTGCGCTCGCTCGACCGCGGCTGGGACAGATCGGGAATCCAGCTGGTGGCCTACGGTGCCACGGTCTTCGTTGCGCTCCTGGTGTCATACCGCTACCTGCCGCTGCGGATGGCGGAGCATCCGTGGGTGTCCGGACCGCTTCTCCTGCTGGCGATGACCTCGGTGATCTACGGCTACGTACGGACCACCGCGCTGTGGGAACCGAAGACCGCACCGGCCCGGCAACCGGAACCGCAGCCCGAACTCATCTGAATCGTGTTCCGCCTGGCTGCGGCCCGAGCGCAGCTCGGGTGGGCCGCGATGCCGAGGTCCGGCGGAGGCGGCGGCCCAGCTCAGGACGGGCGGCCCGCCCCGGCGGACTCGCGAGCAGGTCGCCGCCCTTCCAGCCGCTCGCCGGCCGGGTGGCGGACGTGGCTCAGAGTTGCCGGTCGCCTTGCGAGGGCGGAGTGCCCAGTGCGTGGTCGACCGCCTGCGGCAGACGCTCGGCCACCTGGTCGCCGAGCCGTTCGAACTCGCGCTGCAGGAGGGGACCGGCCAGTCGAGCCAGGCCGTGGAAGTCGACATGTGCCCGATAGGTCAGCCGGGTGACTCCCGCGTGTTCCTCGAAGCGCATGTCGTCGGTGGAGGTGGCCGTCTTGTTCCGCCCCACGAAGGTGAGGCGGTCCGGCTCCCACCGGACGAGCCGGTACCGCAGCTCCGTGCGACGCCCGCGGAACTCCGACACGTTCCGCCACTCCGCCCCCACGGACACCGTGCCGTCGCCCAGCCGTTCACAGGTGACCGTGCCCGGATCCCACATCTCGGCGTGCGAGAAGTCCGCGAGGTACCGCACGACCTCGCCCAACGCATGGCGGACGGTCAGGACACGCTCGACTTCGACCACGATTGCCTCTCTTCGCTCGCTGAACCGGTGGCGCTGACGGGTCCCGTCATTGTCTGTTTCCGTGGTCGGACGGCCCACGGATGCACGATATGCCCGGGTCGCCGTGTCGGCTTGTCGACCGCACCGCGATCACCCGGGACGCAGCAGACGCTCCAGGGGCCCCTCCCAGCTCATGCGGGCGGATTCCTGCCCCGCAGGCACCGACGCGAAGGTATCCTCCAGCCAGTCACGAAGCTCGTCGGCCGGCACGAAGAGCACCGCCGCGGCGAAGCTGCTCCGCAACAGGATCCGGACGCTGCCCAGGCCATGGCAGGGGCAGGGCGGCCAGACCCGGACGTCGCCCTCACCGGACGGCACGCGCAGACCGGCGTACAGCAGATCTCGCGAGAATGTCCAGGGCACGATCTCGTCGGGTGAGCCGGGGAATTCCATGCGCACGGCGAGCGGATCGGCGGGGTCGTGGACGAAGCAGACTCTCAGCTGAACGGCCTCGTCGGCGCTGAGGAGCACCCGGATGGACAGAGTGCGTCGCAGCACTTCGGGCTCGCGCACGGAGCGGCAAACGTTCGTCGGGTCGGTCGGACGGTGCATGACGCCTCCCGGAATGGGTGAGGCCACCTCTGCCGACTCGCCCGGACCACCGCCGGGCGAGCCTCTCACTCTCCCTTCGGCGCGACCGGGCAGAGCAGATGCGCTGGGTGGAGCACTACGGGTGTTCGCGAAGTTGCAGGAGTCCGGCGACGGAGAAGCACAGGGCACCGGCGAGGGTGCCGCCGTTGGCGATGTCGGCGTTGACCAGGCTGCCCGTGGCGGGGCGGGTGTAGGCGGCGAGCGCCGAGACCATGAACAGGACGGAGCCGAGTTGGTTCACGGCGACGATCCACCAGCCGAGACTCCGCGGGCGCACGCAAGGCCGTCCGTGGCAGATCTCGACGAAGCCCAGATGCCCGGAGACCAGGAAGAGCAGGCAGCCGATCACGTCGGGCGCCCAGATCAGCCGGTTGACCTGGTGGACGTTCAGGCCCTGGAGGAAGGAGTCCAGCAGGTCGACGGCGAAGACGAGTGTGCCCGCGAAGAGGACGAAGGCGCTCAGCCAGTCCACTCGCATCGGCTCGTAGCTCCACCACCGCCAGGGGTGGGTGACCAGCGGACCTTCGCCGCCGACGACATGGCGAGGTGCGTTGATCACCTGGAGCAGTGAGACGTAGCCTCCGGTGTTGAAGAAGAGGCCGCCCGCGAAGTAGATCGAGGCGCACTGCGTGGCATTGCCGGAGCCGAACTGCGCAAAGCCGGCGCCGGTCGCGAAAAGTGCCCCGCCGATGACGAACGCGACCGCCGAGACGGCGTTGAGTCTGCGCAGCCTGGCGATACCCACCGCGTCCGCATGGGCGTGCCGAGCGGTCGCCGCGCCCGGAGGACGGAGGGCGAGCAGTCCGCGCCGCCGCGCGAGCCGTGAATCCCACACCGCGGTGCCGCCGCCGGGAAGGCGCCAGGTGAGCCGGGTGGTGAACGGTCCCGCGCCCTCGGCGCGCTGCTCAGGCTGCCCCACGGGCCGAGCCTAGACCGGGGGCGGGTTCTCGACGCGGGCGCAACGCCGTGACGCCCGGGCTCGCGGCACCCCTGACCGGATTCCGTTCGCCGAGGCAAATCCCGAGAACGGGCCCAGGAAGACCGGAAGGATCGCGTGACCCGCAGGGACCCGTCCCGCCCTGAACCCAGGCGCGCCGTGGGGACGGTCGCAGCATCGAGCCGTTCAGTCGGGGTGTGCCGAACCCGGATCGCGTTCCGCCGCCTCGGCGACGCGTTTGATGTTCGCCAACCGCCGGTCCCAGTCGGCCGCGAGGGAGGCCATCCACCGGGCCGTCGTGTCCAGTGCCGCGGGACGCACCGCGTAGCGCACCTCGCGTCCGACCCGGCCGCCGGAAACCAGCCCGGCGGCGTCCAGGACGGCGAGGTGTTTGACCACTGCCTGCCGCGAGACGGGCAGTCGTTCGGCGAGGGTCGTGGCAGTGGCCTCGCCCTGTGCGGCGAGAAGGTCGAGCAGTTGGCGTCGCGTCGGGTCGGCCAACGCGCCGAGGACGCTGTCGACGGCCTCGGCGGCTCCGGAACGTTCCTCCGTCACGTGGCCGACTGTTCGGCACGTGCCTTGAGCGCGTCGAGCTCCAGAGGCCAGCCCGCGCTGTGGTCCTTGAGGTTCTGACTGCGCAGCTCCTCGGAACCCGCCAGTGCCGCGAACCCGCTCTCGACGACGCGGAGTCGGGTCTGGTCGCCCTCCTGGCTCAACGTGAACTCCACGAGGGTGCTGTTGTCCTCGCGCAGTTCCTCCCCGGGGAAGGCGCTGGTCCAGCGATACGACAGGTAGGTAGGCGGCTCGACCTTCTCCACACGCACCGGGAAGTCGCCGTGCTCGGGGTTCTTCGCCACCATCGACTCGCCCTCCCTGGCCACGGTGCCGGGCAGGCTCGCCTTGTCGGCCACCCAGAAACCGGGCTGGGCCACCAGCGACCAGACCCGCTCCAGGGGTGCTGCGATCAGGGTTTCGCGTTCGATCCGGTCCTCGCTCATGAGGGACTCCTTCGTCGTCACCGTCTAATGCAACTCCAGGGTTGCACATCGACTCCCAAGGTGCAACTGAAGGGTTGCGCCTTGATGTGCCGCCCCACCGCTCCCCGTCTCGCCACCTCGTCGGTGTCGGGAAACGTGGGGGAGGACCGGGCGGCCCCGTGTGTTGGTGGGGCCGCCCGGCAGGTTGGTCCCGACGTCAGGTGTCAGGACCGCGCGCGCGGAGCACGGGCGGGGACTGTTCGAGGAGCTCCGCGTGCGAGCCCACGGCCGGGGCGATCAGGCCGGGTCGTTCTTGCGGTCGTTGCTGTAGTCGGTGACGGCGACGTGAAGTCCCTTGTCGGAGCCGGGGCTTGACGCGTTCTGGTAGTCGGGTCGGCGCGACACCCGGGGGGTGGATCCATGTGCTGGTTCCTCCTTGCGGCGTACGGCGCGGGGAGAAGTCAGTTCTGAACCAGTGGGAGCGCTCCCATTAATGGGGGCGATCCTGTGGGCGGTCAAGGTGTTTGAACGCCCGAAGTGGTTTGCGGGTGTCGTGGAGTTCAACTCCTGACGTGGGACTGGGCATTGAGGCGAGTTGCCGCTATGTTCCTTCCCACCAGTGGGAGCGGTTCCATTCAGTCGACGCGCCTGTCACGGCGCGCCAAGCTGCGAGGAGTCGCTCATGCGACACCCCCCATGTTCAGCAGACGTACCGTCGCCGGCCACGTCGGGCCTTTTCGGCTTGGTGGCCGTGCCCGCAGTGGCGGCCGAGGGAGCGCCTGCGGCCTGCACGGTGGAGTGTTCGGACCCCGGCCGGTCGGACACCGGTCGCCGGAGCTCCGTGGTTGAGGATCGCAACAGCCAGGCGCCACCGGGCATTTGGGAGCTGTACTTCGGCCTGCCGGGCGACCAGGAGGTCACCCGGGGCTGGGACGCCCGGTGCTCAGAGTCCGGCGCCACCGTGACCGCCGCCGACGAGGGTGGGGCGGCGGGCGCGGTTCCGGCTCGAGCATCCGTACCTGATCGCCTACCGCCCGGGCCGGCCACTCACCCCGCATCGACCGTCGCCGACTACGGCGGGACGCCACGTGCGACGGGACGGCCTGGGACATCGACGCGGCGCCGGCTCCCCTGACCGGTCCGCCCCCGACCACTCCTCCGAACGGCGCGCCGACCTCCGCGTACGACGGGACACCCCCCACGTACGGCAACGGACCGCGCGACCACACGCGCGCCGTCAACCCGTAATCCCCACGGAAAACAAAGGAAACCACCACAGATGAGTCGCACTCGAACATCGCTGCTCGCTGCCCTGGCGCTGGTCGCCGGGGCGTCCGGAACCGCCCTCAGCATCCAATCGGCCGGTGCTGCGGTGACGGCCACCCCCTGCACCGTCGACTACAAGGTGCAGAGCCACTGGGACACCGGCTTCACCGCCGCCGTGACCATCACCAACAACGCCGCCGCGAAGTCGAGTTGGTCGGTGAAGTGGGCGTATGCCGGCAACCAGCAGGTGACCAACGGCTGGAGCGCGAAGATCAGCCAGAGCGGCACAGCCGTCACCGCCGCCAACGAGAGCTACAACGGCGCGCTGGCCAACGGCGGTTCCGTGAGCTTCGGCTTCAACGCCTCCTACAGCGGTACCAATGCCATACCCGGCACGTTCACGCTCGACGGCGTCACCTGCAACGTCGACGGCGGCAGCGGTGGCGGCGATGGCGATGGCGATGGCGATGGCGGCGGCGGCGGTGACAACGGCGGCGGCAACGGCAGCCGGGTCGAGAACCCGTACGTCGGCGCCAAGGCGTACGTCAACCCGGAGTGGTCGGCGAAGGCCGCCGCCGAACCGGGGGGCAGCCGCATCGCCAACCAGCCCACCGCCGTCTGGCTCGACCGGATCGCCGCCATCAACGGCGTGAGCGGCGGCATGGGACTGCGCGCCCATCTGGACGAGGCACTGAAGCAGAAGGGCGCCGGCGAGCTCGTCGTCCAGCTGGTCATCTACGACCTGCCCGGCCGCGACTGTGCCGCCCTCGCCTCCAACGGCGAACTCGGCCCGAACGACCTCGACAAGTACAAGTCCCAGTACATCGACCCGATCGCCTCGATCCTCTCCGAGGCGAAGTACGCGGGTCTCCGGATCGCCACCGTCATCGAGCCCGACTCACTGCCCAACCTGGTCACCAACGCCGGCGGCACCAACACCAGCACCGATGCCTGCGTGACCATGAAGGGCAACGGCAACTACGAGAAGGGCGTCAGCTACGCCCTGGACAAGCTCGGCGCCGTCCCGAACGTCTACAACTACATCGACGCCGCCCACCACGGCTGGCTCGGCTGGGACAGCAACCTCGGTCCGGCCGCGCAGGAGTTCGCCAAGGTCGCCACCACCAACGGCGCGAGCGTGGACGACGTGGCCGGCTTCATCGTCAACACCGCCAACTACAGCCCCGTGAAGGAGCCGTACCTCAAGGTCACCGACAGCGTCAACGGGCAGACGGTGCGCCAGTCCAAGTGGCTGGACTGGAACCAGTACGCGGACGAGCAGTCCTACGCCCAGGCGCTGCGTGACAAGCTGGTCGCGGCCGGCTTCAAGTCCGGCATCGGCATGCTGATCGACACCTCCCGCAACGGCTGGGGCGGCGCGGCCCGGCCCGCCGGTCCGGGTACGCAGACCTCCGTGGACGGCTATGTCGACAGCAGCCGCACAGACCGGCGCATCCACGCCGGCAACTGGTGCAACCAGAGCGGCGCCGGAATCGGCGAACGGCCCACCGCGGCCCCGGCGGCCGGAATCGACGCCTATGTGTGGGTGAAGCCCCCGGGGGAGTCGGACGGGTCCAGCTCGGCCGTCTCCAACGACGAGGGCAAGGGCTTCGACCGGATGTGCGACCCCACCTACGGCGGCAACGCCCGTAACGGCAACAACCCCACCGGCGCTCTGTCGAACTCGCCGCTGGCCGGGCACTGGTTCTCCGCCCAGTTCCAGCAGCTGATGCAGAACGCCTTCCCGCCCCTGTCGTAGTCGGATGAGTGGACCCGCCGGGGCCGGTCCTGCCGAAGGATCGGCAGGACCGGCCCCGGCGGGTCGCCCGTTCCACGCGCTTGATCCCCGAGCAGTGTGGCCAGGCCTTGAACGACGAAGTCGAGCGCCAAGCCCACCGGTCGGCTCTGCCCCCTGGCCGGAGCGCGATGCCGGCGTACTACCGGTATCGAGGCCGAGGCCGACCCGAGGCCGACGTGCCAGGGGCTCTCTCTCGCCCCCTCGTAGGTGCTGCCCAACCCACTCGCGCGGAACGGCACCAGCCGCGCCCCCCTCGACCACGCCGTTGGCGGCCGTCCGGCCGCTGACCCGCCCCGCGCCGCCGCCGGCGCCTCCCGGACACCGAGCGGGGCGTACACGGATCCCCGCTCCTTCCGTGGTCCGCCACGCCTCGCGGCGTCCGGTTGCCCGTGGTTCGGCCGTGCCGCCGGGAAGTCTGTGTCCCGGATTGGGTCGGGCCGTAGGATTTGGTGATCTCGTGGGGGAGGTGGTCATGGGCAGGCGACGTCCTGGGGGGCCGACGCTGGAGGAGGTGGCCGTCCGCGCGGGGGTGGGGCGGGGCACGGTGTCTCGCGTCATCAACAACGCGGCCGGAGTGAAGGCGTCGACGCGCCGGGCTGTGCAGCGTGCTGTCGAGGAACTCGGGTACGTGCCCAATCTCGCCGCGCGGTCTCTGGCAGGGCGACGGGCCGATGCCGTGGCGCTGGTCCTGACGGAGCCGGACTGGAGGCAGTTCGCGGAGCCGTTCTTCTCCGAGATCGTCCGCTCGCTGGGGGATGCGCTGGCGGACACCGGGATGCAGTTGCTGCTGACCCTGGTCCGTTCTGATGCGGAGCGGCAGCGTTTCCTGGAGTACGCGCGGGGCGGCCGGGTCGACGGGGCGCTGCTGGTGTCCGTGCATGCCGGGGACCCGCTGCCGGACATGCTCGCCGAGGCGCGGTTGCCGACGGTGATGCTGGGACGCCGTTCGGGCGACGAGCACGTCAGCTACGTCGACGCGGACAACGTCGGCGGTGCCCGCAGCGCTGTCGCCCACCTGCTGAAACGGGGCCGTAGGGAGATCGCCACCATTACCGGGCCGCTCGACATGTACGTCGCCCAGTGCCGATTGCGCGGCTATCGGGAGGCCATGGCCGCGGCGGGCCAGGGGGGCGGGCGGTCCTGGGTCGCCGAGAGCGACTTCACGCAGGAGAGTGGGCGCCGTGCCATGGCCGAACTCCTCGAACGGCATCCGGAGATCGACGGGGTCCTCGCCGCGTCCGACACCACGGCGGTGGGTGCTCTGGAGGCGCTGCGCGCGGCGGGACGGCGTGTGCCGGAGGACGTCGCCGTGATCGGTTTCGACGACTTTCCGCTGGCCGAGCAGACCGAGCCGCGGTTGACCACGGTCCGTCAGCCGCTGGAGGAGATCGGTCGGGCCATGATCCGGTTGCTCCTGGAGGAGATGGACGAGCCCGCCGTCGCCTGGCGCCACGTCATCCTCCGCACGGAACTGGTGGTCCGCGAGTCGTCCTGACCGCCGCCACTCGGTCGTGTCCTGACCGTCCCCGGCCGGTCGTCCTGACCTGACCATCGCGAGCCGGTCGTCCTGCCCACGGCCGGACGGTCGTCCTGACCACGGCCGGTCGATCCGGAAACACCCGTCCAGTGGGACGCCCCCGACCGCGGGAACCTCGGGAGCGCTCCCAACAGGCGCGTGACGGCAGACCGCACGCCCCCTCCGACCTGGCATCCTCGAAAACTCCGGCCAGGCCTCCTCGAAGACATTCGACGGGTTCCTGCCCACAGTCTTGTCAGGAACATGGAGCCTCCCTAGAGTCCCTGCCGAACCGAGGGAATGGGAGCGCTCCCATTGTCGTAGTCGTGGGAGCGCTCCCCGCACCTACTTCCCCCACTCCCTTCGGAGAGGATCCGCATGCGACCGTCAACGCACCATGCCCGCAGGGCGCGTGGCCTGTTCGGCGCCCTGCTCACCTCGCTCGTCTCGCTGGCCGCGCTGCTGACCACCGCTTCGGCGGCGCAGGCCGACACCACCATCTGTGAGCAGTTCGGGTCGACCACGATCCAGGGCCGCTACGTCGTCCAGAACAACCGCTGGGGCACCAGCGAGACACAGTGCATCAGCGTGAGCGACTCGGGATTCCGGATCACCCAGGCCGACGGCTCGGTCCCCACGAACGGCGCCCCGAAGTCCTACCCGTCCGTCTACAACGGCTGCCACTACACCAACTGCTCGCCAGGAACCAACCTTCCCGCCCAGCTCGGCACCATCTCCAGCGCGCCCACCAGCATCTCCTACAGCTACGTCGGCAACGCGGCGTACGACGCCGCCTACGACATCTGGCTCGACCCCACGCCCCGCACCGACGGCGTCAACCGGACCGAGATCATGATCTGGTTCGACAGGGTCGGATCCGTCCAGCCCGTGGGCTCCGCGGTCGGCACGGCCACCGTGGCCGGGCGCCAGTGGCAGGTGTGGTCCGGCAACAACGGCTCCAACGACGTGCTGTCCTTCGTCGCACCCTCGGCGATCAGCAGCTGGAACTTCGACGTCATGGACTTCGCCCGGCAGGCCGTCTCCCGCGGACTGGCCCAGAACAACTGGTACCTGACCAGCGTCCAGGCCGGCTTCGAGCCCTGGCAGAACGGCGCCGGCCTCGCCGTGACCTCGTTCTCCTCCACGGTCAACACCGGCGGCGGCTCCGGTGACCCCGGTACCCCCGGCGGCTCCACCGCCTGCAAGGTGGCCTACGCGACGAACGTCTGGCAGGGCGGTTTCACCGCCGACGTCACCGTCACCAACACCGCCACCTCGCCGGTCAACGGCTGGAAGCTCGGTTTCACCCTGCCCGCCGGACAGCAGATCACCAGCAGCTGGAGCGCCGGCGTCTCCCCGTCGTCCGGAGCGGTCACGGCAAGCAGCCTGGCCTACAACGCGCAGATCGCGCCCGGCGGTCAGGTGTCCTTCGGCTTCCAGGGCAGCTACGGCGGCTCCTTCACCAAGCCCTCGGGCTTCAGCCTCAACGGCACCTCCTGCACCACCGCCTGACACCTCCGTTCATTCCGGGACCCGCCCGCCCACCGGCCCTCGCCGTGGGGCGGGCGGGCCCCGGCCCACGCACCGCGCCGCCCCCACCCTCCCGGCCCCCACCGGAAAGGCCCCACCCATGCGCCTTCTGACCGACTGTCGCGGTCCGGCGACGGCCGCTCTGGCCCTGTGCGTCGCCGCCCTGACCCTCATCGGACCGGCCGCCGCCGTCCCGGAACCCGCACCCCGAGCGTCCGCCGCCGGCCTTCCCTACCAGGACGCCTCCTTACCGGTCGCCGACCGCGTCGACGACCTGATGTCACGTATGACGCTGGACGACAAGCTCGGCCAGATGACGCAGATCGAGAAGGACGCCCTCGTCCCGCAGTCCGACCTCGCCACCTACCGCATCGGGTCCGTGCTGTCCGGAGGCGACTCCACGGTCAGTCCCAACAACGCGCAGACCTGGGCCGACACCTACGACAGCATCCAGCGCACCGCTCTGACCACCCCGCTCGGCATTCCGATGATCTACGGGATCGACGCCGTGCACGGCCACAACGCGGTGCGCGGTGCCACCCTCTTCCCGCACAACATCGGACTGGGCGCCACCCGTGACCCCGCCCTCGTCCAGCGCGTCGGACGCGCGGTCGCCGAGGAGGTGTCCGGCACCGGCATCGACTGGGACTTCGCCCCCTGCCTGTGCGTGGCCCGCAACGACCGCTGGGGCCGTACGTACGAGTCGTACGGCGAGACAGCGGAACTGCCCTCCGCCATGACGACCTTCGTCACCGGACTCCAGGGCGGCACCCTGGGGGCCGGCCCCGCCTCGGTGCTCGCCACCGCCAAGCACTACCTCGGCGACGGCGGCACCACCGGCGGCGTGGACCAGGGCAACACCGAGGTGTCCGAGGCCGAGCTGCGGGCGATCCACCTGCCGCCGTTCAAGGAGGCCGTGCGCCGCGGCGTGGGGTCGGTGATGCTGTCGTACAGCAGCTGGAACGGCGTCAGGTCCCACGCGAACAGGTATCTGGTGGCCGATGTCCTCAAGGGGGAGCTGGGATTCACCGGGTTCGTCGTCTCCGACTGGGCAGCCGTCGACCAGCTGGACGGGCAGAGCGGCTTCACCGGCGCCGAGATCAGCACGGCCGTCAACGCGGGCGTCGACATGGTGATGGTCCCGCACGACTACAAGAAGTTCCTCACCCTGCTGCGCGGTGAGGTCACCGGGGGCCGCGTCGCGCAGTCCCGGATCGACGACGCCAACCGCCGCGTCCTGACGAAGAAGTTCCAACTCGGCCTCTTCGAAAGGCCGTTCACCGACCGGTCGTACACCGCCACGGTCGGCTCGGCCGCGCACCGCGACCTGGCCCGGCAGGCGGTACGCGAGTCCCAGGTGCTGGTGAAGAACGACGGCGGGATCCTGCCGCTGGCCAAGTCCGCGAAGCTCTTCGTCGCCGGTAAATCCGCGGACGACATCGGCAACCAGAGCGGGGGCTGGACCGTGGGCTGGCAGGGCGGCAGCGGCCCCGTCACCGAAGGCACCACCGTCCTGCGGGGCATCCGCGCCGCCGTCACCGACGCGTCCCGGGTCACCTACGACCGCTATGGCAACGGCATCGACGCGAGCTACGGCGCCGCTGTCGCCGTCGTCGGCGAGACACCGTACGCCGAAGGCAAGGGCGACCGGCCGAACGGCATGGGGCTGGACCAGGAGGATCTGCAGACCCTCGCCCGGCTGAAGGCGAGCGGGGTGCCGGTCGTGGTGGTGCTGGTCTCCGGTCGGCCGCTCGACATCTCCGCCCAGTTGCCCGTCTGGAAGGCGCTTCTCGCCTCCTGGCTGCCCGGCACCGAGGGCGCCGGAGTCTCCGACGTCCTGTTCGGGGATTACGCGCCCACCGGCAAGCTGCCGGTGACCTGGATGAAGAGCGCCTCGCAGCAGCCGATCAACGAGGGCGACGGCAAGGCCGCGCTCTTCCCGTACGGGTACGGGCTGACGTACGACGCCACGGATCCGGACCCCGACCCGGAGCCCACACCGACCCCGACGCAGGGCGCGTGCACCGCGCAGTTCCGCACCGTTTCCTCCTGGCAGGGCGGCTACCAGGCGGAGGTCACGGTCAAGAACACCGGCTCTGCCGCGCTGACGGGCTGGTCGGTGGCCTGGGACCCGGCGGGCTCGACGGTCACCAGCCTGTGGAACGGTTTGCTGACCACCGCTCAGGACCGGGCCACCGTGCGCAACGCGGTCTTCAACGGCTCCCTGCTCCCCGGCGCCACCACCTCGTTCGGCTTCACCGCGAACGGCACTGCGGGCACACCGGCCCCGCAGTGCACGGCCGGCTGACCGCACGCAGGGCGGCCGACGAGCGACCGACAGCTCCCTGGTCACCCGGTGACCCGGTGGGACCGGTCGGCGGTTCCGACCCGGGGCCCCGGCGTCGACGCCGAGAGCGACGGCGACAATGAGCCGCGACGGGTTTTCGACGGCTTGGGGGAGCGGGATGCTGACCGGGATCGTGATCGACGCGCTGGATGTCGGGCGTATGGACGACTTCTGGCGGGACGCGACGCAGGGCCGGACCGGCGGCATACAGCTGCGGTTCGTGCCGACCGCGAAGCCGAAAGCGGCGCAGAAGAACCGACTCCACCTCGACCTGGCCGGGGGCCCGGACCGGGAGGTCGAGGTGGCACGCCTGATCGCCCTCGGTGCGACGCGGGTCGACATCGGACAGGGTGATGTCCCGTGGGACGTCCTGGCCGATCCGGAGGGCAACGAGTTCTGCGTGCTGCGTCCCGGTCACCCCGGAGTGCTCGCCGACTCCGGCCTCGTCGCGATCTGCCTCGATGTCGCCGAGGAGGACCGCTACGCCCAGAGGGCCTTCTGGGAGTCCCGGGCGGACTGGCGCGCGGTCGAGTCCCACCACTGGGGCGTCCGGCTGCGCCGGGAGCCCACCAGCACGGTCTCGCTGGTCATGGGGCCTCCCGCGGCGCCGAAGACGGGGCGGAACAGGTTGCGCCTGGAGGTCACCCGACGCGACGGGGAACCCGGCGAGTTCCCCGACGCCGGCGGAAACGAGTTCCACGTCACGCGCTGACTCCTGGCTGCCACTGGCCGGCGCCTGTGGGAACCGACCCTTTCAGAGCGCGTCGCGCGGTACGTGCCGAGGCCGGTATCGCCCGGCGTGACGTTCAGGCGAACACCGTGGCCGCCCTTACAGCGCGCACGCGGGAAACCGACCCTCACGACAGACCGTGGTGGGACCTCATGAACATGGGGGAGCGGGCCGGCTCGGGGCGGTGCACACCCCGCGGCCGGTATCCCAGCCGATCCGCCACCCCCACCAGATCGGCCAGCAGCCAGATGATGGCCAACCACATTTCGGTGCCTTGCAGCCCCGGCTCCCGGCCGGGACCCGAGCCGCCCTCTCCCGCCGGACCGAAGCCGAAACCCGCCCCGTCACGCCAGTGCCCCAGCGCCTGCACCAACTGCTCCTCGGCCCATGCCCGCACCTCATCCTCTCGATGACGGCTCTGGCGTCCCGCAAGCCACAACGGATGTGCCACGTCCAGGACATTGCACGCGTTCTGACGGCCCGCCGCGAACCAGCGAGGATCGCGCGCATGAGCCAGCACGGTGTCCACCACCCGCTCCGCGTACGGCACAGGAAGCCCGAACTGGGCGAACGAGCCACGGGCCAGCCGGTAGTAGCCGTTGACCAGTTGGAGTCGGCCGTCGGCCGGCGACGGTGCCGCACCCCACATTCCCGTCCACGGATCGACCCGAGTCGCCAGCCAGCCGAACAGCGCCTCCAGCGCGCCCGGTTCGCCGCACGCCGCACCCCGCGACTCGCGATTGCGATATGCGCCGGTCGCCCAGCAGTCCACCCACGCGCCCGCCGACCACGCCTGAGTCCGCCATGGCAACGCCTCCAGCCGGGCCACCAGCTGACGGGCCGTCATGCGGGCCACGACATGCACCGGGTGAGCGAACCGGGAGCCCAGCAACTCCAGCGCACAGCCCACCGACAGCACGTGGTACTCGGCCGCGCCGTCCTCGATCCACCCGTCGCGGGCCGGCGCGGGAAGCGCTCCGGGCCCGCCTCCGGGAGCGAGTTCGGGCACCAACCCGCTCACCGGATCCTGCAGTACACGCAGCCGCTCGGCGTGCTCGGCCGCGGCCATCTGCCCGGGGGG
The DNA here is from genome assembly GCF_045041255.1 of Streptomyces sp. NBC_00080. Lineage (NCBI taxonomy): Bacteria > Bacillati > Actinomycetota > Actinomycetes > Kitasatosporales > Streptomycetaceae > Streptomyces > Streptomyces sp. NBC_00080. The sequence goes on along the minus strand of NZ_CP108235.1, from coordinate 416,482 downwards.
CGCGCCCAGCAGCAGATCGGCGATCTCCACAGCGTCACAGTGCGCCCGCACCGTCGGCGAAACGCCCGGTCGGTCGCTGTAGCGGCCGGTGTCGTCGTTCCAGCAACGGGCCAGGACATCCGCGGTCTGCGCCCGGACCCGCTCGGCGAACTCGGCCACGGCAGCGCCCAGGCCGGCTTCCGGCGGGACTGCCCCCGGTCCGCCGGGCCCGCGGCGGTCACGCAGCGGGCGGGCCGGGTTGCCGGCGGCGATCGTCCACGGCGCCAGATCCTTGGTGACGACGGCCCCCGCCCCCACCACACAGTGGTCGCCGATCGTCACCCCGTCCAGGACGACGACATGCGAGCCGATCCACACGTCATCCCCGATGACGACACCCTCGCTCGTCAGCGGCTGCCGGTGCACGGGCCGGTCCGGCGCGAAACCGTGGTTGAAGCCGAGCAGGGAAGCGTGCGCGCCGATACGCACCCCGTCCCCGAGCGTCACGCGCCCCCGCACCGTCGCATACGGGTTGACGGAGCAGTCCCGCCCGGCCCGCACCTCACCCGTGACACAGGCGTATCCCGCGATGTAGGAATCGGCGCCCAGACACAGGACATCGGCGAACACGGCGGCGGCCGGGGAGACGAAACATCGGGGCCCGAGACTCGCCCCGGCTTCGGCCAACGTCTCCTGGTGCGCGGCCTGAGCCGCTCGCTGCGCGGAGGAGGCCCTGGGTACGAAGTCCCAGGGACAGTAGTCGAAATAGGAGTTCTCGACGCCGCCTTCTTGATCCACGCCCGTCAGCTTAGATAGCGCTTACTGGCCGGGCAATCCTCCTCAGCCGCACGCACCGGAGCGATCCACGGCCGGAGGGTAAAGCTCGAGCCCACCGGTTCCGTCCTGCGGGCGGTTTACGGCTGTGCGGCTGCGGGCTCGGCCGGCCCGCTCGGAAACTGACCCGGAACGCGGCACTGGCCGCCGGAAGGGGTCTCATGGCGGACAGCAGGATCTTGGTCGCGGTACGGGAACGTCCACGGGACGAGGGCGCCGGCGCCGAGCAGTTGGTGCGCATCGGTGAGGCCATCGCGTCGCGGGGATTCGACCTCCGGTGGGCGGCAGGTGTCGCGGACGCCGAGGCGGTGCTGCGGACGGAGGCGGGGCTGACCGCGGCACTCGTCGCCTGGGACCTACCGGGCGGAGGGAGCGCGGACGGCGAGCCGGGCGGCGCCGCCGTGCTGCGCTCCATCGGGCGCCGTTTCCAGGATCTTCCGGTCTTCCTGGTCATGACCGACGACGGCGTACGGGACCTGCCGCTGTGGGTGTCGGAGTCGGTCGTCGGCTACGTGTGGCCGCTGGAGGACACGCCCGGGTTCATCGCGGGCCGGATCACCACCGCCGCGCGCACCTACCAGGAGGCCGTTCTGCCGCCGTTCTTCCGGGCGCTGCGCCGCTTCGACGACGCGCACGAGTACTCCTGGCACACCCCGGCCCACTCCGGCGGTGTCGCGTTGCTGAAGTCGCCCGCGGGCCGGGCCTTCCACGACTACTTCGGCGAACGCCTGTTGCGCAGTGACCTGTCGATCTCCGTGGGGGAGCTCGGCTCGCTGTTCGAGCACACCGGCCCGATCGGCGAGGCGGAGCGCAACGCCGCCCGGGTCTTCGGCGCCGGCCTCACGTACTTCGTGCTGCACGGCGATTCCACCTGCAACCGCGTGGTCGGCCACTTCAGCGTCACCCGCGACGAGATCGCGCTGGTGGACCGCAACTGCCACAAGTCGGTGCTGCACGGGCTGGTCGTCTCAGGCGCCCGTCCCGTCTACCTGATCCCCACCCGCAACGGTTATGGCCTGGCGGGGCCGTTGCCGCCGGCGGAACTCGCGGCGGACTCCGTCGCGGCCCGGATCGCCGCGAACCCGCTGACCCGGGACGCGGTCTCGCCCCACCCCCAGTACGCCGTCTTCACCAACTCCACGTACGACGGCCTGTGCTACGACGCCCCGGCGGCGGCACAGGCGCTCGCCACGAGCACGCCCCGGCTGCACTTCGACGAGGCATGGTTCGCGTACGCCCGCTTCCACCCGCTCTACGCGGGCCGGTACGGGATGTCGGTGGACGAGGTCACCTTCCCCGGTCCGGACCGGCCGACGGTTTTCGCCACCCAGTCCACCCACAAACTGCTGGCCGCGCTCTCGCAGAGCGCCATGATCCACGTCAAGCCCGCCCCCAGGGCGCCCGTCGGGCACGACCGGTTCAACGAGGCGCTGATGATGCACGGCACCACCTCCCCGCTCTATCCGATGATCGCCTCGCTCGACGTGGCGACGGCGATGATGGACGGGCCGCAGGGCCGTTGGCTGATCGACGAGGCCGTGACCGAGGCGGTCCGGTTCCGCCAGGAGATGGTCCGCATCGGGCGCCGTATCGAGGAGGCCGGCGACCGACCCCCATGGTTCTTCGGCGTATGGCAACCCGAGACGGTCACCGAACCGGGCACCGGCACCCGGGTGCCGTTCGAGGAGGCTCCGGCCGACCTCCTGCGCACGGAGCCGGCCTGCTGGCACCTCGAACCCGGAGCCGCCTGGCACGGTTTCCCGGGGCTGGCCGACGGCTACTGCATGCTCGACCCGATCAAAGTCACCCTGACCTGCCCGGGCATCGACGCGACCGGTACGACCGGCGAGTGGGGCATCCCGGCACGCGTGCTCACCGCGTATCTGGCCACCCGTCACATCGTCGTGGAGAAGACGGACAGCTATACGACGCTCGTCCTGTTCTCCATGGGCATCACCAAGGGCAAGTGGGGCACCCTCCTCGACGCCCTGATGGACTTCAAGGCCCTCTACGACCAGGACGCCTCCCTCGACCGGGCCCTGCCCGCACTGGTCGCCGAGCATCCCGGGCGATACGCCGGCCGAACTCTGCGCGAACTGTGCCAGGACATGCACGACCACCTGCGCTCTGTCCGTCTCGTCGAACTGCTGGACGCCGCCTTCCAGCAGTTGCCGGAACCGGTCACTCCACCACAGCTGTGTTATCAGCGCCTGATCCGTGGCGGTACCCACCGCGTACGGTTGACGGAGGCGCCGGGCCAGGTGGCCGCCGCCATGATCACCGTCACGCCGCCCGGCATTCCCGTCCTGATGCCCGGCGAGAACGTTGGCGCACCCGACGGCCCGCTGCTGCGTTACCTCTCCGCCCTCGAATCCTTCGACCGCCGTTTTCCCGGATTCCGCAGCGAGACCCACGGCGTGACCCTCGACCCCGACACAGGCGACTACCTCATCGAATGCCTGCGACCGCTGGCCGACGAGGAACCGCGCTCCGACGCCCGGGAATCCCGCACCGTGACACCGGCCCAACGCAGCCACCCGGAGGAATCGCACGTCGAGGGCGGGTAGACCGGTCCGGGATCGACTCCTGAGGCCCTCGTACGACAAGCCGACGGGATGGCCGAAGGCCGTCTGCACCAGCGGTCTTTGGGGCGTCGGCCACCGGCGCAGACGGGACTTTCGGCAGTGTCGGACGGCTCCCGATGTCCGTACCGTCGCTTCCGTGGACAGCATGGTGATCAACAGCGGAACTGCGACTACGACTCAGACTACGACTGCGGCCGGGACGGCTGATCGCCTGCGGGCTCTCGATCCAGGGGGTCTTCTGACGGCCGGCGCGCTGACGGCCGCCGGGCTGAGCATGGTGACCCTCTGGTGGGTCGTCCCGACTGTCGTCGCCGCGTTATCGGCCGGACGACGGCCTGGACGGACGGCGCCGACCGCGCTCGCTCTGCTCGGGCTTCTCTCGGCCGGCGTGGTGGCCCTGTCCGTCGTGCCCGCCTGGCTGCCGTTGGCCGGCCGGTTTGTGGCGGTCGTAGTGGTCGCCACGATGCTGCCCTGGTTCGCGGGCCGCTTCTGGTGCCACTATCAGCAACTCGTCCAGGCCGGTTGGGAGCGCGCCGGGCAACTGCAACGCGAGCAGGAGCTGGTCGCCGAGCAGGCCAGGCTGCGCGAGCGGGCGCGTATCGCGCAGGACATGCATGACGTACTGGGCCACGACCTCAGCCTGATCGCCCTGTCGGCCGGCGCCCTGAAGCTCGCGCCGGACCTCGCGGAGCATCACCGAAGGGCCGCAGGTGACATCAGGGCCAAGGCGGCGGCCGCGGTGGAGCGCCTCGGCGAGGTGATCGGTGTTCTGCGCGAGGAGTTCGGTGAGGCGCCGACGGACCCTGACGGCGCCGGACTCGCGGGCCTGATCGCGCAGGCATCGGCGGCCGGGCTCGCCGTGGAGTTCCGGGCCGACGGCAAGGCCGACGACCTGCCACCGGTGGTCGAGCGGGCGGTTCATCGGGTCGTGCAGGAAGCGCTGACCAATGTGGTCAAGCACGCGCCCGGCGCGACGGCGACCGTCCAAGTGACGCATGCGGCAACGGCGTCGGAAGTCCTCGTGGAGAACGGCCCGCCCCCGTCCGCGGTCAACCTGCCGCCCCGGCCCCGGAGTGGGGGGCATGGCCTCATCGGTCTCGAAGAACGCGTGCGGTTGGCCGGCGGTTCGTTCGATCATGGTCCGCGCGACGGGGGCTTCGCGGTCACCGCACGCATCCCGCACGCGCCTTCGGCACCGTCGTCACGGCTCCTCGCGCCCGCGGCCTCCCGGGCAGGTGACGCGTTGCCGCCAGAACATCGCCGTGCCCGGCGCGGCGTCGGCCGGGCCCTGGTGGCTGCGGTCATGGTGCCCCTGGTGACCGGAGCGGCGCTGAGCGGGGCGCTCCTGGGGTGGGAGATGCTGTCGGCGTCCCGAGCGGTCCTGGAACCTGATGACTTCGCCCGCCTGCGAGTGGGGCAAGATCGTTCCGAGGTGGAGCGTTTCCTGCCGGACCGGCAGACGAACCACCGACCGCTGACGCCCGAGCCGACAGGAGACGGCACGACGTGCGAGTACTACGCGATAACGGCCGACCGGTTCGACGACCGGTCCGGCGACGCGTACCGGCTCTGCTTCCGGGACGGCATCCTGGTGTCCCGGGACACGCTCACCCCGTGAGGGCCCGATGATCCGGGTGCTGATCGCCGACGACGAGCCGATGATCCGGGCGGGAGTACGCGCCGTTCTCGCCTCGGATCCGGGTATCGAGGTCGTCGCCGAGGCCTGTGACGGGCGCGAGGCCGTGGAATCGGTTCGGCGTCACCGCCCCGCGGTGGTGGTGCTGGACATCCGTATGCCGGGGATGAACGGTATCGACGCGGCAGCGGAGATCCGCAGCACCGCGCCCGGCACGGGCGTCGTCATGCTGACGACGTTCGGTGAGGACGACTACATCCTGCGGGCACTCGGTGGTGGCGCGGCCGGCTTCCTGATCAAGTCGGGCGAACCCGAGGAACTGATCACGGGGGTCCGGGCGGTGGCCGGCGGCGCCGCCTACCTGTCACCGAAGGTCGCGGCCCGGGTCGTCGCGCACCTCGCCGCCACCGGCGCGGGCGCTCTGGCCGGTCGGCGCTCCGCGGCCCGCGCCCGAGTCGACTCCCTGACCACCCGGGAACGGGAGGTACTGGCCTTCCTCGGCGGGGGGTTGTCCAACGGGCAGATCGCCCGGCGGTTGCATGTGGTGGAGGGGACGGTGAAGGCCCATGTGAGTTCCATCCTGGCGAGGCTCGGCGTGGACAACCGGGCCGCTGCGGCGGTCGTCGCTCACGAGGCCGGGATCGTTCCGCCGCCCTCCCAGCCGTGATACCGCCCGCTGAGCCGGCGGCGAGAACGTGAGCAGTACGGCCACCACCACCGTGCCACCGAGGATGGCGCCGGCGAGCACATCGTGCGGATAATGGACCCCTGTCGACACGCGCAGCAGCGCGGCGGCCCCGGCCAACGGCAGCGTGACTGCGGCAAGGCGCGGCCGAAGCACGGCCAGACCGACGGCCATTCCGGCGGCGAGGGTGGCGTGGTTGCTGGGGAAGGACCAGTCTCCCGCGCCGGGGCACTCCACGACGAGGTCGGCTCCCGTGCGCAGTGCGCGGCAAGGTCGCTCCTCGTCCACCACCAGCTTCACCGCTTCGCTCACCGCGTAGGCCGCGACGATGCCGAGACCGGTCAACACGGGCTCGACGACCCCTCGCAGGTCTGTGTGACGGACTGCTGTCCACCACGTCCAGGCCAGCATCACGGCGAGAGCCACCAGAGTGCCCTCGGTGGCCACTTCCAGCAGCGAGCCCAGCCACGACGGCCCATCCGCCACCGTGCGGGTCACCGACCGGTACGCGGACGCCGACGCTCCTCCGGTGACCTGGACGGGACCGGCTTCGCCCAGCCCACCCGGGGAAAGCCGGACGACCGCTCCCGCCCCCACACCCAGGATGCCCGTGACAGCAAGCAGCCGACCAGCTCTGATCTTCTCTCGTGGTTCCTGTTCCATGGGGCCCGAACGTAGAAGCGGGGACAGCCAGGAACCCGAGCCGAACGGCAACGACGGCCCCTGACGATCGTCAGGGTTGACGGCCATGGAAACCCTCGCCAGTGAGCCCGACCGTCGTCCGCGCTGTGACCGCCGCGGCCACGGCCAGGTCTCGGCGGCACTCACCCGGGCGAAGTGGAGCGGTGTCCTGTACGGCTCGGACACGATTCGTGCTGCGGCCGGCCGATCGATAGGGTGCCAGGTCACGACCGCACCCGTTCGATCCACGGGCCGGTCAGGGCTCTGCCGCGGTCCGTGGCACCTCCACGGCTGCCTTGCCGACCCCTGCCTGCCCGGGCCCTGGAACACGGGGACGATCTTCACGGCGGGGCAGTCGGGCCCGGCCGACGGGCCAGGAGGAACGAGTGGCACAGATCATCGCCGAGGTCTCACGGACGTTCAACGAGTTTCTGCTCCTGCCCAACCGGACCCGAACCGACTGCTCGCCCGCGACGGTCGAGCTGCGCACGGCCCTCGTGCGGCACGTCGTGGGCGAGCAGTCGGCGATCGAGCTGCACGCCCCGTTCACGTCCGCGATCATGCAGGCCGTCAGCACACCGGAACTCGCGATCGCGCTCGCTCGCAACGGCGGTCTGAGTTTCCTGCACCACAACCAGTCGATCCAGGACCAGGTCGCGGCGGTCCGTCAGGTGAAGAACTTCAAGGCCGGATTCGTCACCAGCGATACGAATGTGCGGCCCGACGACAGCCTGGGTCTTCTGGTCGACGTGATGCGCCGCACAGGTCACAGCACCGCCGCGGTCACCCACGACGGGACCGCCACCGGACGCCTGCTCGGCCTGGTGACCTCCCGCGATTTCCATCCGCAACGCCACGACCTGGCCGAGCCGGTCAGTGAGCGGATGACCGCCATCGGCGACCTGCCCCACGCCGGGCCCGACGCCACGCTTACCGAGGCCAACGCCAGGCTGTGGGACGAACGGCTGGACTGCCTCCCCGTGCTGGACGGCGAGGGCAACCTGCAGTACCTGGTGTTCCGGTCCGACTACACCGACAACAAGCGGTTCCCGAACCAGGTCGTGGACGCCGCCAAGCGCCTGCGCGTGGGCGCGGGCGTCAACACGCACGACTACCAGGAGCGCATCCCGGCCCTGGTGGAGGCGGGCGCGGACGCGTTGTGCTTCGACTCGTCAGACGGCTACAGCGACTGGCAGGCACAGGCCCTGACCTGGGTGAAGAAGCACTATCCCGAGATCCCGGTCGGCGGCGGCAACGTGGTCGACGGCGAGGCTTTCACCTTCCTCGCCGAGGCGGGGGCGGACTTCGTCAAGGTCGGTGTGGGCGGCGGTTCCATCTGCATCACTCGCGACCAGAAGGGCATCGGCCGCGGTCAGGCCAGCGCCGTGCTGGACGTCGCGAGGGCCCGAGACGCCTTCCGCGAGCGCACCGGCGAGCATGTACCGATCTGCTCCGACGGCGGTCTCGTCCACGACTACCACGTGGCCCTGGCGCTGGCGATGGGGGCCGACTTCGTCATGATGGGGCGCTACTTCGCGCGCTTCGACCAAGCGGCCGGCGCGAAACTGCCCACCCGCGACGGCTTCGTGAAGGAGTACTGGGGTGAGGGCTCGAACCGTGCCCGTAACTGGCAGCGCTACGGTCAGGGCGGCCAGGGGCTGGTCTTCGAGGAAGGCGTGGACGGCTACGTCCCCTACGCGGGCGACCTCGACGAAGGGCTCGCCCTGACCGTCGCCAAACTCAGGACCACGATGGTCTCCTGCGGTTCCGCCACCCTGCCGGAGTTCCGGTCCACGGCCCGCCTCACGCTCGTCTCCGACCAGAGCTTCCAGGAGAGCCACGCCAGCGTCACCCTGCGGGACACCCCTACGACGGTCTCCTGACGAGCCGCCCGGTCCGTCGGGGACCACTGACCGCAGGGGCCGGCGCACGGCCGGAACAGCTCCTTCCCACCGGTGGAGGCCTGGCCCGATGACGCCGCGCCGACCTCGGGCCTAAGGTGTGCTGGTGATCTTCAAGAGGAAGCGGGAAGCTACGAGCTTCGCCGCCATCGTGACCGAGCTGGAGGGAGCGGTGGCCGCGCGCGACGGCGACCGCACCGGGCCTGCCTTCACCGCCATGATGCACGGCGTGCAGTCGGCGTCGGACGCCGAATGCCGCCTGGCAGGGCCCCGGTTGGCCGCGCTGCTCCCCGCCTTCCCGCCCACCGGCCCGCGGCCGATGCTGGCGATGGCGGCCGGCTTCTGCGTCGAGCGCGGGGCCGATCCGGTGGCCTGCGCCGAGCCGATCCTCGGCGGTGTCCGGCAGGACCTGCTCGACGCCATGGAGTTCGCCCGCCGCTGGACCGCCACCGGCGCGGCCGAGGACGAACTGCCGGAGCCGGACGAGAAGATCATCGACGACGCACTGACGACCCGCCTCGGCGGCGACGCGTACGAGGCCACGCGGCTGGCGCTGGCCTGGTGCTCGATCGAGGAGTGGCAGCCGCCCGCGCTGGCCGTGCTGTGCCGCAGCGCCGAGGTGCGCCGCAGGCACGCCTCGGCGATCCTCCCCGCCTGCCGTGACCTGGCGGCCCTGGAGCGGCACGACCTCAAGTGCCTGGCCTACGCGCTGGCGGTTCTGGAAGAGCCCCTTGTGGTGCTGCACAGGCCCACGGGCACCGGTTTCGAGATACGCATCGGCGGCATCGGGGACAACTTCCAGTTGCACACGCTGCTTGCCCACGTCCTCGTCGGCGGCGGCCACCTACCCGGCACGGCCCCTTCGGCGGAGAGCGTCCGCCTGGCCACGGACCCCGAGCCCGCCCAGGGACGCACCCCGACCATCGCGACCGGAGCCTTCGAACTCCTCGCGCCGAACGGAGAGCGGATCTGGAACGAGGGGCTGCCCGACGACATCCCCGTGGTGGAGGGACGCCGCCTGCTCGTGCTCGACGAACCGATGTACCAGCGCAGTTGGAACGCCGACCGGTTCTTCCCGCATCTTCCCGGCTCGGCCGAACTGACCCGCGTCCTGACCGCGGACGAGACGCGCACCTGGTTCGCCCACACGTCGCCCGGCAACGAAATCCGCCGGCCTTCCTGACCGGTGGAACCGGGTGGGACCAGGCGGAATTCGGGTGGAACCGGGTGGGACCGGTCCGTCACCGCTGCGGGCCGGCGGCGGGTGGGGCCGGCGAGAGGTCGGAGCGGGCCGAGGCGGCGGTGAGCCAGGCCCGGTGCGCCCGTTGTCAGTGCCGCGCGCTTCACTGTCCGTCATGGTGCTCACCCAATTGATGCTCAACGACCTGCTGAATCGGCTCACCGCCCCGAGCGGGTCTCTGTACCTGCCTCCCGACATCGACCCGCACACCCTCGTCGAGTCGCTGGCCGACCGTCACGGGGCCCCACGCACCCTCGTCCTGGAGGGCTTCACGGACCCGACCGTGGACGATTCCTGCGGCGCGGTTCTCCTCGGCCTTCTCGAAGGCCGAGGCGTGACGCTACGGGCATGGGCGTACGGGGATCAGTGGATCGGCGCCGGGACCGCGCGGGACGCGGAAGGGGTCGTCCGGCCGGTGCTGGTGACCGCGCCGCGGCGGACGCAGGCGCCCCGGGCGGAGGCACTCGTGGGGATGTCCGGAAGCGGGGACGAGGACTGGGTCGAGCGGCTCATCGGCATCACCGGCTGGACGCTGCCCCCTCGACGGCCGGACGTCGACTGGGGGCAGACCGAGGCGCGCCTGGGCACGCGTCTTCCCGGCGACTACAAACGCATGGTGCAGACGTTCGGTGAGGGCGCCTTCGACGCATACCTCGCCCTGAACCAGGAGCCCTGGACCGACCTCAAGGAGGACGGCCTGCTCGTCTGGGCGGGCACCGAGCACGAGGACCTGTACTGCTGGCGGATGGACGACGGCGATCCCGACCGCTGGCACGTCGCCGTCCAGACCTTCGACGGCAAGGTCGTGCCCTTCGGCTGCTCGGCCGCGGAGTTCGTGTGCCGCATCCTCCTCGACCCGCACCACCCGTTCACGATGGCTCACTACTTCGACACCCACTGGTTCATGAACTACCGGGCGAGCGAGTGACCGCACCCCGCCGAACCATGGACATCGCAAAGGCCGAAGTGCCGCTGTCCGGAGGGCGGATCACTCAGGGCGTCGTCCGTGTCGGCGACACCGTCCGGCAGCCCGCCACAGCCAGGTCGGCCTTCAGGTGGGCCTGCTCCGGGCGTGAGTGGGACTGGGTGACCGCCAACCGCAACGTCTTCGCGCGCGCTTTGAGCTGACTGCGGCTCCGGTCCACATCGTGTCGGCGTGTCAGACGCGGCCAGTAGCCTCAGGCGCCATGGGCATTCAGCTGGACGTAGTGGTGGGCTACCCGGTCAACGACGAGATGGAGAGGGTGCTCGGGCTGGCCGAGGCGGTCGGCGAGCCCGTCACCGTCACGTTCCTGTGGGAGGGAGTCGAAGAGGCGGAGTGCGCCGTGCTGGTGCCCGCGGCCACGCTGGCCCTCTGGGAGCACTGGGCCCCCACCACCTACCCGCCGGGTGCCGCCGAGGACGAGAACCGGGCTGAGGCGGAGAAGCCGGAACTGGCCCACCCAAGGGAATTCGGCGCCTTCACGCTCTTTCGTCGTCGCGCAGGGGGACGCACGGCGGTCGCTCGCGGAGGCGTGGTGGTCGCCGAGCTACTGGACCCCGGCGAGGCGCACTGGCTCCAGGAACAGGCCCGCTCTGTCCGCCAAGGCTTCATGGATCCGAAGCAGAAGGCGGCGTTCGAGGAGTTTCTTGCCCGGCAGTCATCCCTCGACGAGCAGTGATACGTCAGGCGGGTGGCCAGCTCTGCAGGGCCATGTCGGCCACCTGCTGGAGTTGGGTACGAGCGTGGTGTTCCCGACTGCCGGCGGCGTACCCGGCAGCCGGTACACGCCGGGCAGACGCGCCGGACGCGAGCGCCGCAACCAGCGAAGAGCTCCGCGAGGTCCTCCAGGCCCGGGCGCCGGAAGTCGGCGTCGCGTTGGCCGGCCCACTCGACGGGCAGGCCACTGCTGTCGATGATGGTGTACGACGCCCGATCCGAGTCCGGAACCCGCACCCGCTGCACTCGCACAGCTCTCCGTCCTGCGTCGACGACACGACCGCACCGAGTGTCCACGACGGGCCTCCGGCGCTGTCCGCTTCAATGACGCAGACGGCACACAGCGAGCTGTTCATAACCACCGGTTGCTGGAACCGACCCGTGGCACTGGCCGGTCGACGGTCCGGGTGAGAACGGCGCGGCTTTGGCTCCTCGTCCTCGGTGGCCCTCTCGGGACGCCTGTGGAGGGCGTGTCAGGCGACGAGCTCGGCGATGCTCCGGGCCGTCAGCCCCAGGCCGAGGAGCAGGGAGAGCGTGACGATCAGCTGCTCCTGGTGCTGCTCCAGCCAGGTCCGCAGGGCGTTCAACCGGGCGTTCGCGATCGCGGGTGCCCAGACCACGTACAACTCCATGACGATCAGGCTGAGTGTGGCCAGCAGGCAGTAGCCGGTCAGTGCGAGCCAGTCGGTGACGGTGGAGAGGTTTGCGTCGACGGCGGTCGCGGCGCCGGCGCCGACCAGTGCCCAGGGCTGCAACAGCCATGCCAGGCCGGCTGCCGTGACCGGGGAGGCGTTGTCGATCCGGGCGGTCCAGCGTGGCGGGCCGTGCGGGCGGGGCGGCCGGCGGTGCCGGTATGCGCCGTACAGCACCAGTGCCAGGCCGATCGCGAGCTTCACAGCGATCGCGGCAGTCGAGGGCGCGCTGTGACTGGCCGGTGGCTGACCGCCGGTCAGCAGCACCACACAGGCGATCACCACCACCAGGTTGGCCAGCCACGACAACAGGAACGCCAGACCCTGGCGAACGCCACGCCGTGACGAGAGCAGCAGGATGAAGGCGCTGTTGTGCAAAGGCCCCAGGCTGATGGCCGTACCGATCACAACCAGGTCGAGGACCATCGGAACAGCCGCTCCCGGGTGTCAGGGCCGCCTGCCACCTGGGGAGGGGCGGACCGGTCGGCAGAGTGAGGCGGTGGTGCTGCGGTGCCGCATCCCGACTTTGCAGGCGGCGGCCGGGCAGGTCAAGCAGGCCACGCCCGCAGGGCGGCACCGGCCTTCCGGCGGGCTCCCGGGCGGCGCCCGGCCTCGACCGCGAGAGCCGCCTTCGATCCAGCCCCTGAGGCTTCGGGCGGCGGCGCTCATGGAAACATGCCTCGGGCGGGGCGGTGCCGACTGCCTCGTACGAACCAGTCGAAGGGGTGCTCACGTGGGGGACATATCGGCCGAGCGGCGTCGCATCCTGCAGTCGCCTCCGCCCGAGCTGGTCGCGGAGGCGGCCGCGAACCCGGGCGGGTCGGTCGCGGTGATCGACCCTGACCTCATCGGTGACCCCGACGGATACGTCCCGGGGGAAGCCGTCCAGGGTGTCTGGCGGGTCGGCGAGGACGGGAAGCTGACCGGCGAGTTCGTGGAGAATCCGAACTACGGCCCGCCCAAGGACGACTTTGCCAAGCTCACGGATTCCGAGCACTGGCTGGGCTGGCTCGGTGGACAGCCGGGCGTTGCCGTGCGCGACTCCATCGCGGGGATCCTGGACGAACAGGTCCCTGGAGCGGTCCTGGAGTGGATGAAGGTGCTCGACGTGCCGCGCTACCTCACCGGAGGCCGCCCCCAACCGGACGACGAGAGCAACATGATCGTCACCCGGGCCGGCCTCGCCCTGTCCTTCGCGCTCTCCGTGACCAGCCCAGGACGCAGACGGGAGATCCTCCAGGGCGTGTTCTCCTGGGTCGCCGTCAGACTCGACCAGCCCGGCAGGCGCAAGGACCAGGTGTGGCTCGACCTACGAGCCGACCTGGACTGGGCGGAGACGGAACTGCGCAACCGGATCTACCGCGTCGGCCAGGCCCCGGCCCCCGGCACCGCCACCTGAAACCCGCCCCGTCCGCATCCCGGAGCAGTGCTTTCAGGCTGCCGCGGCGACGCCGATGCCGATGGTGATGAACAGCCAGCCGGTCGTCAGCTCCCAGCGGTGGCGGACCTTCGGGCGGGCGAGGAACGCCCGTAGCCGCGCGGCCACGGCGACCAGGGCGAACCAGTAGGCGACACCGATGATGATGTCCAGGGTGCCCAGGAAGAAGATCTGCCGCGATGCCGAGCCGCCGCCGTCGACGAACTGCGGCAGGATGCTGAGGAAGTACAGCGCCGCCTTGGGGTTCAGCACATTGGTGAGGAAGCCCTGGGTGAAGCCGGACCGCCACCGGCCGTTGGTCGGTCCGTCCTCCGCCGGAGTTCGCGGGCCGGCGCCGCCCGCCGGGCCCCCGGCTGCCTCTCGCCCGGCGGCCCGCTCACGGGCGGCCCGTCGCGCGGCCCGCAGGGCGCGGACTCCCAGGTGGACGAGGTAGGCCGCGCCCAGCGGCTTGATGGTGTCGTAGACCGCGGGTGAGCGGGCGGCGATCAGCGACAGTCCGACCGCGGCGGCGAGCATGTGCACGCACAGTCCGGTCTGGGCGCCCAGGGCCGCGGCGCGCCCTTTGGCGGGATGCTCGGTGGCGGCTCTCACCACCACGAGGAAGTCCGGGCCGGGGACCACATACGCGACCAGTACTACGCCGAGGAAGCCGACGAGGTCGACCGACATCCGTTCTCCCTTTTCGTTGGCCCCGTGGCCGGACACCTGGTAATCCAGTGGCAGATCGTCATATGCCGCGATCTTGGGGTCTGTCCGTGCTGGGCGGAATCTCGGGTGGCCTCGGCGCGCCATCTGGGTAGGGTCGGGCGGTGCCCGAGTTGAAACGGCTGCATGCCGGCCATGCCCCGGCGGTCCTGGCCTTCGAGCTGGCGAACCGCGCCTACTTCGCGGCCTCGGTCTCCGACCGCGGCGACGAGTTCTACGACCAGTTCACCGACCGGTTCAGCGCCTTGCTGGCTGAGCAGGAGGCGGGCATCTGCGCCTTCTACGTGCTCGTCGGCGAGGATGGCTCGGTTCTGGGCCGGTTCAACCTGTACGACTTGAAGGACGGCACCGCCGAGCTCGGCTACCGGGTCGCGCAGCACGTCGCCGGCCGCGGCGTGGCGACCGCGACCGTCCGGGAGCTGTGTCGGCTGGCGGCCGGGCGGCACGGGCTGCGCACACTGCGGGCGGGCACCTCGCGCGAGAACGTCGCCTCCCAGAAGGTGCTGACCAAGGCCGGCTTCGTCCCGGCCGCCCCGGCCGGCCCGGCCGACCTCGGTAGTAAGCCGGGCACTTGGTATCGGCGTGACCTGACAGTCCAGCCGTAGAGCGCGATTGATCTGGTCGGTGGGACTCGCCGCAGGTGACAGCGGAGATCCTACCCGCCGGTAGGAGCCGTTCGGTGTCGTGGCAGGCCGAATGCGGGCAGATGGAGGGCGGGTTCGCACGGGTGGAACCCCGGTGCCGGGTACGGGACTTGATGCTGAGCACGGGGTCGGTGGTGACGACTCACCGACCTGCGCGAGACCCTCGTCCAGAACGAGCTGGCCGTGGCACTCCTCGGCCGGGGGCCGGAACACCGTGGCTCCACGACCGGCTTCGCGTACGGTGGTTCACCGATCCGGCTGCCCGCGCGATCTCCCGCCCGAGGACCGTGCACACCACTCACGGGTCCTCGTCGCCGACCTGCAGGCAGTCGCCGCCCGCCGGAGCCGCGACACCGAAGTCGTCGGAATGACGGCCGCCCGGCGGCGGAGCGCGTTCGTTGGCCTGTGGGACACCCCGACGTAGGCCTGCGCCGCACCGATCACAAACGCATCGTGCACCCCACGCTGGGCGCCATCGAGCTTGACTGCCACCGTCTGTTCAGCGAGGACGGCCGCCGGCGCCTCCTGCGGTTCACGGCCCCGCCCGGTACCGAGGGCGCCGCTCAGCTCGAGCTGCTGCGCGTCATCGGCACGCAGGACGTGGCGGCGACCGAGGACGCCTCCCGCACCGAAGGCGGCATCCACGCGGGCTGAGAGCCTCTGGCCGCCCCGGAACCGCCCGTGGGACAGCCCCCCTCTCGTGACCATCGCCACACCCGCGCCCGCGGGGCGTAACTCTTCGCGGCCATCGACCTCGGGTTCATCGCCCAGGACGGCGGCGCACCGGACGTTTTCGCGCGCTCCTCCAAAGTCTCCGGCAACGGCTACCGGGAGCCGCCCGACGCAGCGCCCCGTGGATCACGTGTAGGGTGGCATTACCGACGCGGGGTGGAGCAGCTCGGTAGCTCGCTGGGCTCATAACCCAGAGGTCGCAGGTTCAAATCCTGTCCCCGCTACGAAAGGAAGGGGCCCGGCATTGCCGGGCCCCTTCCGCATGCCGCCGAGCCCCTGTCCATCCGACCGGCAGGCCTGCACCCCTTGCAGCCGAAGTCCGGCAGTGCCCCGACCTCAGCTCGCCTTCCATGCCTGGTCCTGCACGTTCCCTCGGTCGGCCTGACGGCTCTACTGCGGTCCGCGGCCATCGAGAAGAGCGTCGTCACGATCGGTCTTCGCGACGGAGATGACCACCCGTACGCAGCAGAACGCGGTCGGCACCGCGGGGAAGCCGGACGATGCGCTGGTGAGTGTGGAGTGCTCCCCTCATTCCAGCGTCCGGGTGGCCGCAGTCGAAACCTCCCCGAGGCGCGACCGCGGTCACCCGAGCGACGGCTCCGTAGCCCAAGCCCGGCGACAGGGGGGTGACGCCGCGGGCGTCAGGGTCGTTGTCGGTGCGTGATCACACCATGCGAGCGGGGTTCGGCCCCGATGGTTCCTCTGCCCCGCGCTGCCGCTCGGACCGTTGCCCGACGGGCCCGGCTGCTGGGGCCGGCCCGCCCGACGGCCCCGCGGGGGCTCCGCGCGGGCGATGGCCTGTGCGCAGGCCGCACGGCTGGAGCGTTGCTGTGATTCCGGCGCAGAGTGAGCGGATCGTGAGGGACGTGCGGGCCGTCGTCGTCGGAGCGGGGTTCTCCGGGATCGGGGCCGCCGTCCGGCTTCGCGAGGCAGGATGTGACGACGTCCTCGTGCTGGAGAAGGGGACACATCTCGGCGGCACCTGGAGGGAGAACACGTACCCGGGCTGCGCCTGTGATGTGCCCTCAACGCTCTACAGCTACTCCTTCACGCCGGATGCCGCCTGGAGCAGGGTCTTCGCCGGACAGCAGGAGATCCTCGCCTATCTGCGGGCGACGGCCGAGCGGTTCCGGCTCGGTGACGTGCTGCGCTGCGGCGTCGAGGTGCTGGGGGCACGATGGGACGGGCCGGCCGGCCGCTGGCTGCTGGAGACCAGCGACGGGCCCTACAGCGCGGCGGTACTGGTCCTGGCCACGGGCCCGTGGCACGTCCCGCGCCGCCTTGAGGTGCCCGGCATCGAGGACTTCGACGGTCCCGTGTTCCACAGCGCCCGGTGGGATCACAGCGTCGACCTGACCGGGCGGCGGGTGACCGTCGTGGGCGGCGGCGCCTCCGCCGTCCAGATCGTCCCGGCCATCGAAGCCCGGGCCGCGACCGTCAACCTCGTCCAGCGCACACCCCAGTGGGTGCTGCCCAAGCCCGATCTGCCGTTACCCGCCGCCTTCAACCGGCTTGTGGACGGCGTCCCAGGCGCTCGCGGTGTCCTGCGCGCCGGTCAGTACGCCCTGCAGGAGGGCTTCGGCTATGCCTTCCGTCACCCGCAGGCCGCCCGTCTCCTCGAGGCGGGGGCCCGCGCACACCTGCGCCTCGCCGTCCGTGACCGGCAGCTGCGGCGGCACCTGACGCCTGACTACCGGCTGGGCTGCAAGCGCCTGCTGACGTCGAGCACCTTCTACCCGGCCCTGTCCCAGCCGCACGTGCGTCTGCGTCCGACCGCCGTGAGCGCCGTACGCGGCAACGAGGTCGTCGGCGCAGACGGCACCACCGTCCACACCGACGTGCTCATCGAGGCAACGGGCTTCCGCGTCGGCGAGCTGCCGCTGGCCAAGACTCTGTACGGCATGAACGGTCAGACACTCGACGAAGCATGGGGCGACGAACCGCAGGCGTACCTGGGCACCACCGTGAGCGGCTTCCCCAACCTCTTCCTGCTGCTGGGACCCAACCTGCTCGGCGGCTCCACGTCCGCGATCACCATTCTGGAAGCACAACTGACGTACCTGGTCGCCGCCCTGGCCCACCTCGACCGAGGCGGCCATCGCGCCCTGAACGTCAGGCCGGCCGCACAGGCCGCGCACAACGACGCCGTGCAGGAGGCGCTCGAGAGCACGGTCTACAACACGGGCGGCTGCACCAGCTACTACTTCACCTCCACCGGGCACAACACCTTCGCCTGGCCGTGGTCAACCGGGCAACTCGTACGCAGCCTGAGCCATTTCGACGCCGACGCCTACACCGCCGACGCACCGGACCGCCGGCTTCCCCTCCCCGCTCAGTCGAGGCCGCAGCCTGGAGACCGTACGGCAGCCGCGAACGCGGAGCAGCCATGACGCGGAGGCGAGCGGCACGGGCCGACCCTCGCCGTCCGGCTTGGTGTCTGAAGTCGTAGGCGCGGCCGAGATGGCCGTCCTCGGTCAGGAAGCCCACTTCGGGTCGGTGCGGACCTTGCCGAGAACGCGTGTGTGCGCTGATGTTGAAACGGGTTCGTTGGATCTTCACGAACGAGTGACCTGCGGCGGCGGGTCTGAGCGGACAAGTCCCAGGAGATTTACCAGAGTTGACGGTGATACGTTCATGGACATGCCGATGGGATACCTGGCGACGACCGCGCTCTTCACCTGGTGCACTTTCTTCGCCGTTGTCGCGCCACGCCGGCCCCGGCCACTGGCGACCCTGAGTTTCTGGTTCGGCCTGGGCCTCAACGAGGTGCCGTTCGTGGGCATCTACGTCTTGGTGGCCTCCACGGCACTGGCCGCCGCCCAAGGCGATCTGAATTCGGCGGGCGCCAGGGTGACGGCCGTGGTGGCCGCCGTCGCCGCCGTCGGCCTCGCTGTCTCCGCCTGGCGGGGCCTGCGCACAGATCAGGTGGTCGGGCGCGCTCTTGAGCAGGGCCTCGGGGCCGGCTGGCGGGATCGTGTGCGCGTACCGCTGCGCCGCCATCGGCCCTGGGCCCGCATCCTGCTGCTGCCGGGCCCGATGCGGCGGCGTGACGTGCAGCGGATCCCCAACATCCGCTACGGGGACGCCGGGCGCCGGAATCTGCTCGACATCTACCGCCGCCGCGACGCACCGCAGAACGGGCCGGTCCTGATCTACTTCCACGGCGGCGGCTACACCGGCGGAGCGAAGAACCGCGAGGCCCGGCCCCTGCTCTACCAGCTCGCCGGCCAGGGGTGGGTGTGCATCAGCGCCAACTACCGGCTGCGGCCCCAGACCACTTTCCCCGGCCACCAGATCGACGCCAAGAAGGTCATCGCCTGGGTCCGCGAGCACGCCCCCGAGTACGGCGCCGATCCGTCGAGGCTGTTCGTGGCGGGCAGCTCCGCCGGCTCCAACCTGGCGTCCCTGTGCGCGCTCACGCCGAACGACCCGAAGTTCCAGCCCGGATTCGAGTCGACCGACACCTCGGTCACCGCGGCGATCTGCCTCTACGGCTACTACGGCCACTACTTCGGCGATCCTCCGGACGAGCCGCCGCCCCCGCTCCAACCACAGGGATACATCCACCCCGGTGCGCCGCCGTTCCTCATCGCCCACGGCACCAAGGACGCGCTGGCGACCGTCGAGGGCGCCCGGAACTTCGTCGACCAGCTGCGCCGCACCTCCGGCAGCCCCGTCGTCTACGCCGAACTGCCCGGCGGGCAGCACGCGTTCGACGTCTTCCACTCCCCGCGCTTCGAGGCAGTCGTGGACGGCGTCGAAGCCTTCGCCGCCTGGGTCCTGGCCGCCTCGCAGCGCACTCCCGACTCAACCCGCTAGGTCGTTTCTGATGGCTCTTGCCGGGTGCTGGCCGGCGCCGCAGGCGGAATCCAGCTCCGGGGAGGAGATCAGCAACAGCCGGCCGGCTCCCTCGGACGCCGTGCGCACCGTCGCCGGCGCATCGGCGAGCGTCGCGATCCGCGGCCCCGCCGGGATGACGCACCGCGCCCACGACACGGTCGGCGGGGTACCGGGCCGGCAGCCGGTCGACGACCAGCCGTCCGAAAGCCCCGGAAGCGGCCGACACGACAATCATGCACAACTCCCTCACCGCGCGGCAGCGCCCGCCGGCATGGCGGTTCGCGCCCTCCCGCCCGAACGTCCGGCCCACCATCGGCGACCGGCGAAACACGCGTCAGAGCCTTTTCGGCCCCCGCCCCGGCCCCGGCCCCGCCCTGGCCTCCTCCTCCGTCTTCGAGGTCGATGCAGATGCCGATGTCGAAGGGGTTGGGACTCGGCTCAGCCCCCGGACCTAGGTCGGTGACCCGATGTGCGCGCGGCCGGAAACATGTTTGGCTGCTGCCATGACCGAATTCAGCGCGACCGAGCGCGCGTACCTGATGTCGCAGCGGCTGGGGCGCCTCGCGACGGTCGACCCGTCGGGGCAGCCGCAGGCCAATCCCGTGGGGTTCTTCCTGCAGGAAGACGGCACGATCCTGATCGGCGGGTTCGCCATGGGGCAGACGAAGAAGTGGCGCAATCTCCGCAAGAACCCGAAGGCCGCACTCGTCGTGGACGACGTCGTGAGCCTGCGGCCCTGGACCGTGCGCGGCGTGGACATCCGAGGAGAGGCCGAACTCCTCACCGGCCCGCACGAGCTGGGTCCGCACTTCAGCGAGGAGGTGATCCGCATCCACCCCAGGCGGATCCACAGCTGGGGCCTCGAGAACTAGGACTTGTCCGGTCGATCATGTGCGGAGCCAGATGGTGAGGGCTGCGGCGGTTGAGGTGCCGAGGTAGACGTAGCGGCGCTTGTCGTACCGGGTGGCGACGGCCCGGTGCTGCTTGAGGCGGTTGATGGCCCGTTCGATGGTGTTGCGTTTCTTGTAGCGCTCTTCGTCGAAGGCCGGCGGCCGTCCGCCGCGTGAGCCTTTGCGCAGACGGGCGGCCTGACTGTCGGCTTTCTCGGGGATGGTGTGCCGGATGCCGCGGCTTTGCAGGTACTGGCGGCAGGGCCTGTTGCTGTAGGCCTTGTCGGCTGCGACGCTGTCCGGCTTCTTGCGGGGCCTTCCCGGCCCCGGCTTCGGGACGTGAATCTTCTCCAGGACCGACTTGAACTGGGTGCAGTCCGCTCGCTGGCCTGGTGTGACGACCAGCGAGAGCGGGCGGCATCGGCCGTCGGCGCTCAGGTGGAGTTTGGTGGTGAACCCGCCGCGCGAGCGGCCCAGGCCCTCATCTCCAGCACCACCTCCACCAAGCGGGCGACGAGGCTCTGCCACGGCGTTTCGCCCTGGTGTTCTGGGACTCCGTCCCCCTTTGAAGCGGGGGCCGGCGGCGGGTCGGTGCGGGCGCCGGCCGCGTGCTGATGAGCCCGCACGATGGTGGAGTCGACCGAGATGTCCCAGTCGATCTCACCCGCCGCGTCAGCTGCGGCCTGGACCTTCTGGAGCAGGCGCTCCCATGTCCCGTCACCCGACCACAGTCGGTGGCGTTCATAGACGGTCTTCCACGGCCCGAACCTTTCGGGCAGGTCACGCCACTGCACGCCTGTCCGAACCCGGTGCAGAATGCCGTCGATCACCTGCCGATGGTCCCGCCACCTGCCACAACGCCTGTTGCTTACCGGCAGGAACGGCCGCAGCCGTTCCCACTCGGCATCCGTCAGATCACCCCGGCCCATGTCTACATCAACGACCCGGACAAGGAAGTAGTCACATGATCGACCGGACAAGTCCTAGCCGCACCCCCCTCCTGAGGCACGGGTACCGCTCGTGTGATGCTGGCGCAATGACCGATCAACCCGAGGTTGTCATCGTCCGCTGGCCAGGTCAGGGCCCTGCATCGACCCGGCCGGCCGAGCTGCTGGCGGCCTACCACCTGCGGACGCAGGCCGAGAAGGGCGCCGCGGTCGTCGATGTGGACGCGCTGCCGGACCGCTACCGGACAGAAATCCGCGACCCGCGGGCCGCGTTCGCCGACGACACCGTGCTGATCGCGCTGAGCGGCGACACAGCAGTGGGCTGCGTGGTGCTGACCGCCCCCGCCGACGGACGCTCAGAGATCAAAAGACTCTGGACGGACCCGGCGTTCCGCGGCCGCGGCATCGCGTCCGCCCTGATCGGCGCCGCGCTCGCGCACGCCGCGGGGAATGGCGTCGGTACGGTACGGCTGTCGGTATGGGAATGGCGGACGGATGCCATCGCCCTGTACGAACGGCTCGGCTTCACCGTCGCCGAGTCATGGGAGACCCGGGACCGGCTGTTCTGCATGGAGCGCACCGTGTGAGAGACGACTGCCGCAGGGCGCCCCTTGCCACCGGCACACCGGACGCCGCCACCCGCACCGAACGCGCAAGACCGCGCCGCCCGTCGCGCAGGTCGCGCAGCGCCTGACGCATCCGTACGCCCGCCCGGCAGGGAAGACGACTGCAGGGCTCCCGTTTCGTGCATCCCCCGAACCGGGACGGGAGCCCGCCCGGTCGGTGAAGGGGGCGGGAATGCCGGCCCGGTCGGCTGTGTTGTGCAGGACGTGGTCGTGAAGGGGGAAGGGGACAGTGTCCCCGGGCCTCACCTATTGCCTGCGGGGACGATCGTCCGGCTGAAGCCCCGCAGAGCCTTTCGCCGCGCAGGCGACCGCCCCTTCACGACCGCACCCTTCGTCCCGGCCCCGGCAAGTCGCCTCCTGGCAACGGACATTGACGGGTGTGAGCAGGCTGCGCGTCTACTACAGGGCGGTGTGGGCCTTGACTGGCGCTGAGGTGGAGCACCACCGGGGAGCGGTCTGACACGTCGTTGCCGTGCGCGTGAGTGCTCAGCACGGGCAACCGGCTGCAGGTGACCTGCTCGCCCAGGCGCAGCGCGGGGAGAAGATCGACCCCCGCGCCTCCGCTGCCGCGAGATCACCCGGCCGACCTGCACCACGGACGCCACCGCCCGCAGACCGTCCCTGCACGCTCCCGGAGCGTGACCGGCACCGCATGACCGGCACCGTATGACCCACCCCCGGAGCCGGTGTGACGGAGGCCATAATTCCTGTTGGCCGATCTTGGAATGCGTGGGCATGTGCCACCGCTGCACTGCTTGTGGGCCTTCCCTGCCTTGGGGGGCGTACCGGGCAACGGTGGCCGGCGCGAATGGCCACAGGAGCAGGACATCTCGTGGTCCCGCCTGCTCCGCCACGATCCGGACCGCCGCCCGCGAAAGGTACTTCCGCTCCATGCCTCTGGCCCTGCTGGCCCTTGCCCTCGTCGCGTTCGGTATCGGTACGACCGAGTTCGCCACGATGGGGCTGCTGCCCCAGATCGCCGACGGGGTCGGCGTGTCCGTGCCGCACGCCGGCAACATCGTCTCCGCCTACGCGCTCGGTGTCGTCGTCGGGGCCCCGCTCCTGACGGGCGTCGGCGCGCGCATCGCCCACAAACGACTCCTGCTCCTGCTGTCCGCCCTGTTCGTGATCGGCAACGTCGCGTCCGCCCTCGCACCCGGCTTCGGCCTGCTGTTCGCCGCACGCTTCCTGGCGGGCCTGCCCCACGGAGCACTGTTCGGCGTGGGCGCCGTCGTGGCCTCCCGGCTGGTCGCCCCCGAACGAGCCGGGCGGGCCGTGTCCAGGATGTTCCTCGGACTCACCATCGCCAACATCATCGGCGTCCCGGCCGGCACGGCTCTCGGACAGCAGCTGGGCTGGCGCTACGCCTACTGCGCCGTCGCCGTCATCGGCCTCGTCGCGCTGGCCGCGCTGGCCGCCTTCGTCCCCCATCAGCCCCGCAGCAACCAGGCCGGCATCCGGCACGAACTGCGCGCCATGGGCAACAGACAGGTCGCCCTCGGTCTGGCCACCGCCGTCGTGGGATTCGGCGGCTTCTTCGCCGTCTACAGCTACCTGGTGCCGATCCTGACCCACCTGACGGGCCTCTCCGACTCCTCGACCACCTGGGTCCTCGCCCTCTACGGCACCGGAATGACGCTGGGCACGCTCATCGCGGGCCCGCTGACCGACCGCGCCCTGCGCCCGACTCTGTACGGGGGACTGGCCCTGCTCGGCGCGTCGCTCGTGACGTTCTACTTCACGGTCCACAGCACCGTTCCCGCCCTGGTGACACTCGCCTTCATGGGCGCGATGGGCGCCCTCGTCACCACACCCGTGCAGATGCTGCTCATGGCCAAGGCGAAGAACGCCCCGACGATGGCGGCGGCCTCCAACCACTCCGCCTTCAACCTGGCCAACGCCGGCGGCGCCTGGCTCGGCGGCCTGGCCATCTCGGCCGGGTGGGGCTGGGCCTCGCCCGCCCTGGTCGGCGCGACCCTCGCCGCCGCCGGCCTCGCCCTCGCCCTCCTCGCAGGCTTCACCGACCGCGGGACCGGACCCTCCGAAATGGTCACTTCATCGGCAGCCGAGACCCCGACCGAAAATCCGACCGAGGCGCGCCAGATCCCGACGGCCTGACAACGCGTGCACGGTGGCGCGGCACCGGGCCAGGAGGCCACAACGAGTCCTGGCCCACGGGGCCGTGGGGCAAGAGGTCCGCACAGCAGAGGGACCCCGGCGCAGGAGCCCCCGGATCGAAGAAGCCGAGATCAGCCACGGGCACCGAGCCGGTCACGGGGATCCGGTCAGAGCACCGACAGCAGGGTGGCCACCATGGTGACAACCGCGCAGACCGTGAGGGTCAGGCCCAGACAGCGGAGCCGCAGTTGCCGGTAGCGGTGTTCGTACTCGGCACGCAGCGCCAGGCTTCGGGCGGCGATGCGCTCGAGGTCCCGTCGGGCGCGTCGCAGCCGGTCGGCAGCGTAGTGGCCTTCGATCTCCGTGCGCTGCGACGTCGTCAGCCACTCCATCGGCCGGACGAACTCTCGCGCACGCTGCTCCGCTTCCGAGATCTGGGCCTGCCACAGCAGGTATCCCTCCACCGTGTTGCCTAGTTCGCTTGCGGCTCTCCGCTTCGGCAGGCCGTTCACCGGGTGCCTCGGCCGGTCAAGCGCGGACGCCGTGGGCCTCGGCCTCGGCGATCGCGATATCGGGGTGGTGCAGGTCGAACGCCGGGGATTCACTGCGGATCCGCGGCAGGGTGAGGAAGTTGTGGCGCGGCGGCGGGCAGGAGGTGGCCCACTCCAGGGAGCGGCCGTAGCCCCACGGGTCGTCGACGCCGACCGGCTTGCCGTACCTGGCGGTCTTCCACACGTTGTAGAAGAACGGCAGCATCGACAGGCCCAGGACGAACGAGCTGATCGTCGAGATCGTGTTCAGGGCGGTGAAGCCGTCGACGGCCAGGTAGTCGGCGTACCGGCGCGGCATGCCCTCGGCGCCCAGCCAGTGCTGGACGAGGAAGGTGCCGTGGAAGCCGACGAACAGCGTCCAGAAGGTGATCTTGCCGAGGCGCTCGTCGAGCATCTTGCCGGTGAACTTCGGCCACCAGAAGTGGAAACCGGCGAACATCGCGAAGACGACCGTGCCGAAGACGACGTAGTGGAAGTGCGCCACCACGAAGTACGAGTCGGACACATGGAAGTCCATCGGCGGCGAGGCCAGGATGACGCCGGTCAGACCACCGAAGAGGAACGTGACGAGGAAGCCCGTCGCCCACAGCATCGGTGTCTCGAAGGACAGTGAGCCCTTCCACATCGTTCCGATCCAGTTGAAGAACTTCACGCCCGTCGGCACGGCGATGAGGAACGTCATGAAGGAGAAGAACGGCAGCAGCACCCCGCCGGTGACGTACATGTGGTGCGCCCACACCGTCACGGACAGACCGGCGATCGAGATGGTCGCGGCGACCAGACCCATGTAGCCGAAGACCGGCTTGCGGGAGAAGACCGGGATGATCTCGGTGACGATCCCGAAGAACGGCAGGGCGATGATGTAGACCTCTGGATGGCCGAAGAACCAGAAGAGGTGCTGCCACAGCAGGGGCCCGCCGTTGGCCGCGTCGAAGACATGGGCGCCGAACTTGCGGTCCGCCTCCAGGGCGAACAGCGCGGCCGCCAGGACCGGGAAGGCCAGCAGGACCAGGACACCGGTCAGCAGGACGTTCCAGGTGAAGATCGGCATCCGGAACATCGTCATGCCGGGCGCGCGCATGCAGATGATCGTGGTGATGAAGTTGACCGAGCCGAGGATGGTGCCGAAGCCGGAGAAGGCCAGACCCATGATCCACATGTCGGCGCCGAGACCCGGGCTGCGGATCGCGTCCGACAGCGGGGAGTAGGCGAACCAGCCGAAGTCGGCCGCGCCCTGCGGGGTGAGGAAACCGGCGACGGCGATCAGCGAGCCGAACAGGTAGAGCCAGTAGGCGAACATGTTCAGCCGCGGGAAGGCGACGTCCGGCGCGCCGATCTGGAGCGGCATGATCCAGTTCGTGAAGCCGGCGAACAGCGGCGTCGCGAACATCAGCAGCATGACCGTGCCGTGCATCGTGAACGCCTGGTTGTACTGCTCGTTCGACATGATCTGGATGCCCGGCCGGGCGAGCTCGGCGCGCATGAGGAGCGCCATGACGCCACCGATCAGGAAGAACGCGAACGACGTGGTCAGATACAGCGTGCCGATGGTCTTGTGGTCGGTGGTCGTCAGCCACTTCACCACGATGTTGCCGGGCTGCCTACGCCTGACCGGTAGTTCGTTCTCGTACGAGTCCTCAGCTGCCTTGGCACCGTGGGGTTGGGGTTCGTCGAGGATGCTCACAGGTCGTCCGTCTCTCGATGCGCGCGGTCCGCTCACGCCATGCCGTCAGTCACGCGCCATCCTTGCCGGACGAGGGGCGGCGTCCACGCCCGGAGCAGTCAACGGGCGGCCGATCGTGTGACCGAGACACCCGGACGGAGCAACCATCCCTCCGCGCGACCGTCGAAGAACGCGTCGACGCCGTCCGGACCTGCTCGGACGCAGGCCGGTGCGGGCGCGATGACACGCAGCCGACCGCTCGGCTCCGGGTCGAGCCACACCTGGCCCGCAGTTCACCGCCACGCGTCCTGGCGCCCCCGCTCCCACGCCGCGACAGGGCTCCTGGACAGCTCCGGCTGGCAATTACTGGCTTCGGGCCCGCTTGAACGTCATGGGCACTCGTGCCGGCGGTTCCGCCTGACGCTGATCTACTGGGGGAATGCGCCGGCGAGGCGACGGCAGTTCACGGTGTATCGCCGGCATCGCGTTCGGGTTGGTCCGCGCGGGTGTGGGCGTGGGCCGCATCGCGCCGGCGTACCACCGCGAGCACCAGGAACGGGTCGTGTCGGCGTGTATCGCCGAACACGGTGTCGAGCACTGTCCGCCTGTGCGGACCGCCGCCGTCACCAAAACAGCCGAGCGGCAGGGAATGTTCGGGCACATGCTGAACATGTATCTCGACGGGCTTCGGAACCGGCGTTCGAGATCTGGCCGGACTGGAGTGAGCGGCACAGCTCGGAGGCCGTCGTTGCCGACGCGCAGGGCGAGGTGTGGGCCTGGCAGGAGAGCGTGCACCACCGGTGGAACGAGCTGTACGACTCATCGGTGCGCTGGACACTCGTCCATGTCGGACTGATCCTGGTCGGCGGCTGGTTCGTACTGCACTTCGGGAGCGAGTTGCTGATCGAGGGGCCCAGTCGGTACACCGAACCGGCCGAGCGGTTGGTCGCCACGTACGGCGGGGTGCGCATGGCAGGGATGGCGGGGATGGCGAGTTCACCGGTTCGCCCACCCTGAAGATCCGCCCTCGCGGGCGAGCCGTGAATCCACCGACCGTGGTGTTCCCGGCCGCCGGCCCGCGCTGCGCCGCTCCGGCGGCCCATTCCACGACGGATTGCGCGAACTCCTCCGGCACCTGCTGGGCAGCCGGCGAAGATCCACCGATGAGTTCCGCCGGCAGCGCCGGTCTACCACGACGTACGCCACCGAGACGCCGACTGGAGACCCACCATGACGAATCCCGCGCACCCCGGCCGCATGCTGTTCGTGAACATCCCCGTAGCGGACCTCGAACGCAGCAAGGCGTTCTTCGCTGAACTCGGGTTCAGTTTCCACCCGAACTTCACGGACGAGACCGCCGCCTGCATGCTGGTCGGCGAGCAGGCCTTCGTCATGCTGCTCAGCCGTGAGAAGTTCGCGCAGTTCACGAAACTGCCGATGGCCGATCCCGCCACGCACACGCTGGCGCTGTACTGCTTCAGCGTGTCGTCCCGGGATGAGGTCGACACGGTCAGCGCCGCAGCACTCGCGGCGGGCGGCTCCGAGGCGGATGGCGCCGAGGACTACGGCTTCATGTACTCGCGCAGCTTCTTCGACCTCGACGGCCACGGCTGGCAGGTCATGTGGATGGACCCGGCGGCGGTGGAGCAGGGCCCCGAGGCGTTCGCGGCCGCCACGCAGGACGCCGACGCCGACGCACACGCCTGACCTACCACCGCGTAAGGCACGTGGTGGGGCGGCATGCTGCGGACGGCGGATCGGCTCACGCTCCTGGTACTCGGCACAGTGGCTGTCGGCGGGCCGCCCCTCCCCGGGGAGCAGGGCTGCACATGACGATGTTGATCATTGCGCCCAGTCGAGGCCAGAGGTCGGCCGAGTGGGTTTGTAGGTGAGAGTTGAGGCCAGATGTTGTTGGGTTCTGACTCAAGTGCTGTCGGCGACAGTTGATGTCGGTGAGTTTTGACTCCACCGGGGGGCCTTGCGGTGGGAGTATCTCGGAGTGCATCAGCTAGCCCTGGGTGGCTCAAGTGCCGCTTTAGGGGGTCGAGTTGTACGCGGCGATCCGCCATGGCGCTCGGTTCGAAGGGCTGTCCAGCAGGGCTTTGTCGGCCAAGTACGGGGTGGGCCGCAGGACGGTCGCGATGGAGCTGGAGTCGGTGTGGCCGGCGCCTCGCAAGCAGAATCCACCCCGGATCTCGCGCCTGGATCCGTTCAAGGCGACGATCGACCAGATCCTGCGGGATGACCTGGACGCGCCGCGCAAGCAGCGGCACACCGTCAAGCGGGTCTTCGACCGGCCGATCGACGAGCACGACGCCCGGGGCGTGACCTACTCGATGGACGGCGCCTACATCGCCGTGCGGCGTCCGGAGATCCGGGTGGAGGAGGGTCGGGGGCCGCCGCAGGCGTTCGTGCCGCAGACCCACCGCCCAACATCATCGAAGCCGGCACCGACTCCTACCGTCTGGCCGCCACCCGCGCCCGCGCCGAACAGCAGGCCGCCCGGCCGCCGCGGGCGGACGAAGGCGGCGCCGTCCTACGGGGTCGGGCACGTCGGCGCCCTTTTGCCCGTCCAGGTGAGCCCAAGGCTTCGGCTGACGAGTCCGCGGCGCCGTCCCGAGAGACGCAACCGCTCAGATCGCCTCCTATGCGACGGGAATAGGGCGGCGGTAGGTACGCTCGCGCCATTGCTTCGCCTCCGGATCCCACGTGAAGGCGACACGGTATCCGTCTTCACGTACCGTCGCGGCGATCCAGTAGCCGTCGTGGTCCCAGCGGATCGTCGCGGTCGTGCCGGGGCGCCGATCGGACTCGGTGAGCGGTGCATCCGCGGCGCACAGCTCTGGAAGCTGAGCAAGCGCCTCGGGTTCGACGGCTACCTTCATCTCGACCAGCCACCCGTCCTCGGTACGCAGGTGGATGAGATCCACGACGTCGGCAGGATCGTCGAGACTCGCTCGCGCCTGTCGATGAATGAACCGGTGCATGATTTCACGCGTCCCCGAGCCCATCCCCTTGGCCAGAGCGTTCCCGAAGTAGGTGGAGATCGCCTGCAGGAACGGCGTTGCTGTCATCGTCGCGACGATGAGCACGATGTCCGACAACTCGGCAGCGGGTGATGCGGGTTGGTCGCTGCCGGGTCTGTCCTCGGGAAGTTCTGGTGGCTCGTAGGTGCGTTCGCTGCTCATGATCCCCTGCTTGATCGCCGACACTTGTCACTCGTCGAGCACCCAGGGTATTCAGGGCCGTCTCCGATGCCTCGCGCTCACGCGAAGTGTTACCGCCTCACGGTGCTCGAACTCGCCCTGCCCGGGATGCGACTGCGTCAGATCAGTCACAACGTATCTCTGTCGTCGGGCCGTTCGGCGCAGACCGGCGCGATGCCCCCGGCCGGTGCAGGGCCATCTTCAGGGGCCGGCACATCAGCGCGCCGAGGAGGCTGATGCTGACCAGCACGAGACCTGTGAGCGGGGCACCTCCTGTGGTGAGGCTCCAAGTGGCGAGCAGTGGGGCGGCGGCCGCCGGGTACACCCACCTCAACCTCGACGGCACCGTGATCCGCACCGACCGCGCGGCCGCCTCCGGCCCAACAAAGCTGACCTCTGGTGGTCCGGCAAGCACAAGCAACATGGCGGGAACGTGCAGGTCATCGCCGCTCCGGACGGCTGGCCGCTGTGGGTCTCCCCGGTCCGGCCGGGCCGTGAACACGACACTGCCTGCGCCCGTGCCCACGGCCTGGTCGACGCCCTGAACCGGCTCGCCGCCACCCTGGGCATCCCCACCCTGGCCGACCCCGGCTACGAGAACGCTGCCGACGGCCTCCGCCATCCCGTCAAGAAGCCCAAGGGCGGCGAACTCATCGAAGATCAGCGCACGTTCAACGTCGCCATCCGCGTCATCCACGGCGTGGCCGAGCGCGCCAACGCCCTGCTCAAGGTCACCTTCAAGGCCCTGCGCCGGGTCAGCCTCGACCCCAAGGCGATCACCCGGATCGCCCGAGCCGCCCTTGTCCTGCTCCAACTCGAACACGGCCGTACCGCATGAAAGTTGATCACAATCTGTCACGAGGCGTTTCCGAGAAGGGTTCATTGTGCTGCACAGCCTGGACACCCGAGGGGCGATCCGGCTGCGCTGCCCAGCGGCCGGGCGTCGCCCTCGGTGAACTGTTCGCGCCGCGGCCGACTCTGCCCCCCCACACCACGTCGCTCCGGACCACCGCCCGCTGTGATCAACCTTGCCGACAGCCGCACACGCGCCCCGCACCTCAGCCGACCCCGCGGATTTCGCCCCATGGCTTACCCGACGCATCACCTGCGGACGGGATGCACTCGCGAGTTCCAGAGTTCAGAAACACGATCTGCCCCGGCACGGGCTCAATCCGTCGCAGCGGGCCCGCCAGGAGAGCGACACCACTGACCAGCAGCATCACGAAACTGCGGACAGAGCCTTGAATTCCCCCGCTCTGGCGTCGGCCAGACCTGCTCGCCCGGTTCCCCCTGTCGATGCCGACGGCAGCCCGCCCTGCTGCCGGCCGGCGAATGGACGGCTTGGTTGGATGACCCCATGACGGATTGGTCGCAGTTGAAACACGCGTACGGCACCGCCGAGGACATTCCGAAGCTGTTCGAACGGCTTGGCACCGAGCCCAACGACGAGGCCTGGAACGACCTGTGGTCACGGCTGTGCCATCAGGGGAGTGTCTACTCGGCGAGCTTTGCTGCCCTCGCTCTCCTTGCCGATCTGGGAGGCGAGACGGACAAGGACGGCGACAACGCACTGCTCCTGGCCGGAGCGATCGCCGCTGCTGCCGATGAGGAGACCCTCGATCGGCACGACACCCTGATCGAGCGACTGCGGACTCTGGCCCACGCCCGGATCCGCCGCCCCGCGGAGCCCGCCTCCTACGTCTATCTGCTGCAGACCGTTATGGCGCTTGACGCTGTTCCCGTCTGGTCCTCGGCCCTGGAGGGCTTGGTCGACGGGACGATCGCGGTGTTCTGCCCCGCATGCGAGAGGGGGGTGTTCGTCTCCCTCTGCGAGGCCGGATACTTCTCCGCCGTCGGCGACTGGGAGCCCGGCGATCCGGATGGCTCGCCGCTTCGCGCAGCCGAGCCGGACGACTTGTCGGGCCCAGCGCGCGTGCTGTACGACGCGGCCGGCGAGGCCGGTGTCGACACGGTCGCGCTCGCCCTCACCTACCTGTTCGGTGAGGGAACGTGCGGTGAGTGCGGCGCCGAGTTCTCGATCGCCGAGCAAGTCGCCGAGCAGTACTGACACGCCTCGCGAGCAGGCGGGCCAGCGATCGCCGCCTGCCCGGCGCCCGCCCCGGGGAAGAGAGCGACCCACCGGCTCTGGTCGGCGGATCCCGACGCGCTGCGCTCCGGGATGCTTCCCGACGACGACGCATGCCGTGGTCTGGAAGCCGAGTGGCACGACAGCGTCGAGGTGGTCGACTGTGGTACCAACCTGGAAAGGATCTCCTGCCCACAGTGCGTTTCGCAGCTCACCACAAGATGGTGGGTGGCGGCCGTCTCGGAACGCTACGACGAGGGCTTCGCGACGCCGCTGGGGTTGGTTCCCTGTTGTGGTGTCGAAACGTCGCTCAACGAGCTGGTGTACGACTGGCCGATGGGGTTCGCGCGATTCAGGATCGAGGTCTTGTATCCCGACCGGGGACGGCTGACCGACAAGGAACTGGCCTCCCTCACCACCGCGCTCGGGCATCCCCTACGACAGATCCTCATCCATATCCAGGGAATTGCTGCCTGGCGTACAGGCGGCACCGGAGCTCCTGGCCGTGGGGAAGGCATCGCGCACCGGGGGAGTGGGAGCGGCGGCGGGAGGCCCCCGCCTGCTCCCGCAGTACTTCGGCGTCCTCCCGGCGCACCGCGGCCTCGGGTACGGCCGGGCCCTGTGGCGCGCGGCGATGCACTGGGGGTACCGCCACGGCGCCGCGTACCAGCTGCTCCAGACCGAGGTGGGCGGCACCTCCGACCGCCTGTGCGCGGGCGAGGGGTTGACGTCCCTCGGAGTCGTGAACCAGCAGGACGCGTAGGCGGCTTCCCTGGCGGGCCACGTCTTCGGCATCTTGCGACGGCCAGGTCCCCGGCTACTCCAGCCGGGACTACACCGACAGCACCGGCCGGCGCGGCAGCTCCGCCTCCATCATGATCAGGTTCAGTCCTGCGGGGTGAGCAGGACGATCGGGATTTCGCGGTCGGTCTTCCGTGCGTACTCGTCGTACAGCGGGAAGATGCGCGCCATCTGGAGCCAGAGGGATTCACGCTCGGCCGGGGTCGCGACCCGGGCGCGAGCGGTGAACCGACGGCCGCCGACCTGCACCCCGACACTCGGGTCCGCCCGGAGGTTCTTGAACCACGCCGGATCCTCGTCGGCACCACCCTTGGAGGCGACGACGACGAAGTCCTCGCCTGCGGTGCCGTAGATCAGGCACGTGCGGCGCGGAATGCCGCTCCTGCGTCCGGTCGTGGCGAGCACGAGCGTGTAGACGCCGTTCGACTCGTGTCCCTCGGTGCCACCCGAGGCCAGATACGTACGAGTCTGCTCGGCGACCCAGTCCCATTGCGAGTCGGTGGCGTGGTCAAGGTCATCGGCGACAGCCATGACGGACGGTCCTTTCTGGAGCGGAGGCCTGGTAGGGATCGTGCTGACTGGTGATGAAATGCAGTTGAGCCTCTCCACCGGCCCGATGATGATGCGGTCGGGGCCGCGGACGTAGCAGTACCGGCAGATGTCTCCGTACTACGCCACCTCGCCCACGGGTTCGGCGCCGTGGGAGCGCAGGCGAGCGGGCGGCTGCGCTTCACTCGGGGCTGGACCGCGGTGGGGGCCTTCGGTGACGTTCACTTCGGCTGCGTCAACTGTGGTAGATCATCTTTCCCCCCGTGTCATGCGGCCCGTCGTGGCCGCTCGTGCCCCTGGGACGGAGCCGGCACGGTGTTCTCGACATCACCACGTCCGTGATGGGGGGGCAGGTGTCCTCGCGGAGGTCGGGGCGGCGAGGGACAGCACATGGAGGGCGGGCACGGCGGCGATGCGGGACAGGTTCCGCGTGTCGGGGACTGCTGCTGTCCTCTGGCGGCGATCTGGGAATCGACCTTGTCCAAGCGGTTCGGTCGGTAACCGGGCTGAGCGCATGGCGAGGCAATCAGCTCCTTGAAGTCGCCCCGACGACGGTCGTCGACCGGACATGGTTCGAGGATGCAACGGAAGCGGTGAGGCGCCTCACCGCAGCGGGTGCTGGAGCTCAGTTGCAGTGCAGGTGGTGTGAGTGGGTGATGTCTCCCGAGTCCAGTTACCCGCAATCAGGTGCCCGCGATCCGGAAGAACGTGCAAGGGGACGCGCTCGCGGCGCTCGCTTCGATCCGATGGACCGCCGGTGCCGAGAGGCCGGTTACTGCCGAACCGTACTTGTGGTCACGATGTCGATGGCCACTTGAAGCGGAGTCTCCGCTGTCCCCAGCAGAGCCCGGGTGAGGGCGATCGCCTGGATGATGCTCACGCCGCGCTCGGCCAGCAAGGCCTGGACAGCCTCCATCCCGTCATTTTCGAGGACCGGTCGGGACTGCTCGACCAGCGTGACCCAGCGTGCGGCCTCCTCGGGGCGTAGTCCGGCGACGTGGTCGAACATGGCCTCTTCTTCCCGTGCTGAGTCGATGGGATGACTCACGTGCCGTCAGAGCTGATCGCCGCACTCAGGACTTGCACGAGCGTCACCGAAGTGAAGGTGGTCGAACTGGAACAGACCGATCCCTGATCTGATCCGCTGAAAGATACTCGGCGCGGGGTTCGGAGCAGCTGATCGAACGGCTGCTCCGAACCCCGGGCCGGTCAGTTGACGGTCAGGACCGCCGTGTTGTTCGTGAGGTCCGGGTCGAAGTCGAAGGGGGGCTGGCCGAACTCGCCGAACGAGGGGTGGATGCTCACGGCGCCGGTCGCACCGGGCACCACGGTGTCGACGCGCACGGAGAACGCGAACGTGCGCTGTGTGTCCTCCAGCACCCAGTACCGCAGGTCGCAGTCGTAGCGCGGGGCGCCCGTCTGCTTCGGGTAGTAGCCGCCGGCGAGGGTGCGCGGGTAGCAGCCGGACGGCACGCCGGTGACCTTGGTGCCCTCGGGCACGATCAGCCGGACCTCGGCGACCGGGTCACCGGAGCCGAGGTGTGCGAACCAGGCCGGGCCGTTGTTCTTGAACGTGAGCTCGGCCGTGGCAGTCTCGCCCGCCGCACCGGAGATGGAGTCACCGGTCACGGAGAAGTCCGCGGTGTTCTCCGCGCCGATCTGGAGGGCCACGTAGTCGTTCCCGGAGTCGATGTCCTGGGCGCCGTCGCCCGGCTCGACGTCGATGTCGAGCCGCTCGTTCAGCGCGCGCGGGGCGAGTCGCACCGTCAGCGGCTCGGGCAGCTCGAAGGAGTCGCCCGGCGCCAGCACCCGGTCGAACGTGCAGATCGCCATGCTCGACGGTGGGTAGTCGTTGCCGTCCGTCACGGTGTAGGTGCAGGTGTCGTACCGGGTCAGATCCGTCAGGCCGTACGAGGCGTACAGCTTGACGGTGAACCCGTTCGCGCTCTCGTTGCCGTTGTTGGTGATCTTCAACGGGATCGTCCGCTCGTCGCCGGGCTGACCGCCCTCGATGTCGGCGATGGGATCGATGGTGAGGTCGGGCCCGGTGCCGACGGTGAGCGTGGTTTCGGAGCTCTCGTGCGGCGCGGTGAGCGTGCCGTCGGGGCCGCCGGTGGCCGTCGCCTCGTAGGTGATCCTGCCCTGTGCGCCGACTGCGGCGCCGTCGGCCGCGCGCACCGTCAGGAACACCTGGTTCTCGTAATCCCCATCGATCACGGGCACCACGGGAACGTCGCACACCGCACTCGTGCCGCTCGGCGTGCAGTTGTCAGGCCAGGTGACCTCGGCGACCCCCGCGAGGCCGGAGACGTCGATGGTGAGCCTGCCGTCGGTCACCGTGAAGTTCGCGTTGTCGTGGTAGATGCCGACGCCGAGGGGGCGGGACTGCGGCTGACCGCCGTCGATGCCGAGCGGCAGCGTCTGCTCGTACGGCTCGTCGATCGACAACTGGTCGGTCTGCGGCGGGTCGTCGTCAGCGAACGCGGGCGCGGCAAGGCCGGCAGTCAACAGGCCGACCGCCACCGCCACGGCGGCGCCGGATCTCAGGCGTAACGGGCGTCCAGCAGCGAACAGTCTCATTGCTACCCCCAAGGGTGTGATCACGCGACTGACGCGCCGACAGCCCCGGCGCGCACCGGCAGGATCATCACATGCCACGGCAGCCCGCCGCGCCCGGGTTTTCCGGCCCTGTCGGAGAACGGAGCCGGGACGGGGAGCTTCAGAGGTGGTGCCTCGAGCGGTGCTCGCCATGACAAGCTGTGCTTTCCACTGCCCAGTCCCAGGAGGTCACCATGGCCGCAGAGTCTGCATTGCCCGAGGGCTCGGAGCCGGTTGACGGCGAGAGCCGTGCCCTCTCGCCCGACGACGACGGTCAGTACGACTTGAAGCGCAAGTTCCGGGAGGCCCTGGAGCGCAAGCGGGGTAAGCAGGCGGACGCCGCCGACGTCGCTGCGAACACCGACACGTCGAAGATCCACGGCGCGCACGGCCCGGCCGCGAGTCAGCGGTCGTTCCGTCGAAAGAGCGGTGGCTGAGTCCCCAAAGGGCGGTGGCTGAGTCCCAACGGTCCATAGACGGAACTCGGCAGGTTCAGGCGACGGCTGCGAGGTTATGGGGCCGAGTCCCGCTGGGCTTCGACGCCGCCGTGCTCAACGCCGCCGTGTTCCACGCCCACACACCGCTTCAGCCGAATTTCGCCGGGGCGACCGCGTCCGCGCTGCCCTCCCCGTCCCGGGCAGCCCGGCCGGCCTCGCCGCCGAACCGACCGTGTACGTACGCGATGCACCTGGGCACAGTCACCTGCGGCGACAAAGGGAGACGGGCGGGTCCGGCGACGGTGGCACCGTTCGGGGTCGATGACATGGCGCCGATGACACGGCGCCGATGACCTGGTGCTGCTCGCGCCGGTCACTTCCGTTCCAGCGCGGCCAACCGCAGTTCAAGTTGGTCGACCCGGTGACGTAGCAGGGTGACCTGCGCTTCCAGGCTGACTTCCCGCTCCGCCCTGCGCTGAATGCGCGGTGACGCGGCGGCGCGCTCGATCACCGCGTCCAACTGGACCAGGCGTTGCGGCCCGTTGGGGCCGTCCACCAGCCGGGACCGGATCTCGCCATTGCGATACCAGGACCGCAGGGCGGAGCGGGAAACGCCGGTCTCCGCTTCCGCCTTGGCCAGTGTGACCCAGGGTGTCTCGTCCAGCCGCTCGAACAGCTCCAGCTCGTTCTGCCAGCGCGCGAGCCGGCCCTCCCAGTCCGACGGTGTCTCCATCGCACCCTCCCTTCAGCATGGTGACCCTATCAATAGCAGTGTATTGACAGGGTTGAGACCATAGAACCATGTCATTTGAAAGGTTCACGGTGGAAGCCCGCAAGGTGGTCGTCACGGCTCAGGAGGAGGCGAGGCTGCTCAGGCACCACTACATCGACACGGAGCACATCCTGCTGGGGCTGCTCGACGCGCCCGACAGCACGGCGGCGAAGGTCCTGCACCAGCTCGGGTACGACAAGGAGACGGCGCAGGTAGATATCGCCGCGGTGGTCAAGCCCGGCACGCAGCAGCTGAGCGGCCATATCCCGTTCGCGCCGCGCGCGAAGAAGACGCTGGACCTCGCCCTGCGCGAGGCGCTGCAACTGCACCACACCTCCATCGGTACGGAACACATCCTGCTTGCCCTGGTCACGGAAGGTGAGGGGGTCGGCGCGAAGGTGCTTGCCGAGCGGATCGATCCGATCAGCAAGATCCGTGCCGCGGTGCTGGCGTCTTCGCAGGGATCGCAGGGATCGCAGGACGTCGCGGCCGGCCCATGGCCGACGGGTACGGCTGCCACCGAGGACACCGTGTCAGCCGCCAGCGCGCTGGCCGGTGGCGCACCGGTCGGCAGCCATCACCTGCTGGAGGCGATGCTGCGGGCGGAGAACAGTATGGCGGCCAAGGTGCTGCGCGAACTCGGGGTCGACCCGGACGCGGTCGCCGCCAAGATCGACGAGCTGGATCCCGAGACGACCACCGACGCGAACCCGGAGGAGGCCGCGGCGCGCAAGATGGAAATCCGGCTGGTCGACGACGAGGTGCACGTGATCCTGAGGGACCCGACGACGGTCACGATCGCCAAGAAGGTCACCGAGCTGTCCAACGGCCCGATCCAGGGCGTCGGGCCGGTGGCCGGCATGTTCGTCCCGCTCTGGCGGTCGACCAACCAGCTGCTGCTGCAGATCCGGCGTGTGCTGGAACCGGAGCCCGGAGAAGAGGACGGATCCGCCGCGAACAACGTGGCCAAAGTCGTGCGCACGGTCCTCGCGCCCCGGCTCCGCCGTTGAACCGGCTGAACAGCGGGCCGGAACCTGTCGATGGGACAGGCGAGAACGGGGGCGTGGTGAGCGACGACGCGACGGCACCGTTCTCGCCGGCGACCAGGGCGTCTTCTCATGCGCTTTCGCCGCGCCCACCGAGGCGCAGCCGACCGGGCGATCGGCAAGTCGGGGACGGCGTTCGGTGCCCCGCCGGGGGTGGCCCTCGCGCACGGGTCGCACTCTCGCGAGTAGTCCATGCCGTGAAGAGGAGACGATCATGACCAGCACCATCACCATCGTCGGAGCAGGCTTGGGGGGCCTGGCCCTTGCCCGTGTGCTGCACGTGCACGGCATCGACGCCGTCGTGTACGAACGGGAATCGTCGCGCCGAGCGCGCGGCCAGGGCGGCATGCTCGATCTGCACTCCGGGACCGGGCAGCGGGCGTTACGCGAGGCCGGTCTGATCGACGGGTTCCACGCGATCGCCCGTCGTGAAGGCCAGGACCTGCGCCTTCTCGAGCCGGACGGCACCCTGCTGCTGCAGGAGGACACGCCCGACGACGCCCCGCTCGAGCGACCCGAGGTCGACCGCGCCGATCTGCGCAACCTGCTCCTGGACTCCCTCCCCGAACACGCGGTGCGCTGGGGGCACACGGTGGAGTCCGCCGACCACGGCCTGCTGCGCTTCGCCGACGGCAGCAGTGCGACGTACGACCTGCTGGTCGGCGCAGACGGCGCGAACTCCCGGGTCCGCGCGCTGCTCACCGAGGCCCGACCGGCCCACACCGGCCAGAACGTCGTTGAACTCGGCATTGCCGACGTCGACCGCACCCACCCCGACCTCGCGGCGATGGTCGGGCGCGGCAACTACTGGGTGCTCGGCAACGGACAGTCCCTGTCGGCGCAGCGCAACGGCGACGGCCGCGTATGCATCGGCCTCAGCTTCTACACCGCCGAGGACTGGTTCGCCACCAGCGGGATCCCGTTCGACGACCCAGCCGCCGCTCGGGAGCGGCTGATCGACCTGTTCACGGGCTGGGACCCACGGTTCACCGCACTGATCGCCGCCTGCGACGACACGGTCCTGCCGCGGTCGATCACCACGCTCCCGGTCGGTCTGACCTGGCCGTCGATGCCAGACGTCACGCTGCTCGGCGATGCCGCGCACCTGATGCCGCCGGTCGGGCAGGGCGCCAACATGGCGCTGCTCGATGGCGCGCTGCTCGGCCTCGCGCTGGCCGCGCACCCGGACGACTTTCCGACCGCCGTCAGGGAATACGAGAGCGAGATGTTCGAGCGCACCAGTGCCGCCGGTCGGCTGTCCGCGTACGTTCAGGAA
Source organism: Streptomyces sp. NBC_00080 (assembly GCF_045041255.1). Taxonomy (NCBI): domain Bacteria; kingdom Bacillati; phylum Actinomycetota; class Actinomycetes; order Kitasatosporales; family Streptomycetaceae; genus Streptomyces; species Streptomyces sp. NBC_00080. The sequence goes on along the minus strand of NZ_CP108235.1, from coordinate 377,625 downwards.
ATCCTGGAGTCGCCGGACGCCAGCCAGAAGATGCTCGCGTTCTTCCAACCGGGCTGACATGCGTCCCAGTGGCGGACAGAAGTCAGAGGCCGGCCCGCGGGGGAGCTGGGATGTTCTCGTTGGTCCGGGACGACCGCAAGGATCTTCAGGCGGCTGCCGCCGGCGCAGGTCGTCCTTCGGCTCGCGCCGAACAGGTCACGCTCGCCGTGTGGTGGGTGGTCCTGGTAGGAAGTTCCTATGGGGGATCATCTCGCGGGAACGGTACGGCGGTTGCGGTTACGTGCGGGGCTGACGCAGGAGGCTCTGGCGGAGCGCTCGGGTGTTTCGGTCAGCACGATCCGCGGCGTGGAGACCGGTAAGCGCCGTAATCCGCAGCTCGCGTCGGTGCGTCAGCTGGCGGCGGCACTGGATCTGGGACCGGCCGAACTCGATGAGTTGCTGGCTGCGGCGGCGGGCACGACGGAGCCCTCGGCGGTTCCGGTACCGCGTCAGTTGCCCGCCCCGCCCGGGCCGTTCGTGGGCCGTGAGGACGAGCTGGGCCGACTGGATGCGGTGGTGCGGGCGGGTTCGGGCACGGCGGGCACGGTGGTCGTCTCCGCCATTGCCGGTGCCGGCGGGGTGGGCAAGTCGTGGCTGGTGCTGCACTGGGCGCACCGTAACGCCGACCGGTTCCCCGACGGCCAGCTCTTCGTCGATCTGCGGGGCTTCAGTCCGGACAGTGATCCGATGGAACCGGCGGTCGCGGTGCGCGGATTCCTCGACGCGTTGGGTGTCGAGCCCGGCCGCATCCCCGTCGCCGCGCATGCGCAGGCGGCGTTGTTGCGCAGCCTCGTTGCGGACAAGCGGATGCTGCTGGTGCTCGACAACGCCGCCGACACCGCACAGGTCACCTCTTTGCTGCCGGGCGGCAGCACCTGCACCGTGGTGGTCACCAGCCGCAACCGTCTGTCCGGTCTGGTCACGGGCCACGGCGCCCACCATCTGTCGGTGGACACGCTCACCGACACCGAGGCCCGCACGCTGCTCGCCGCCCGGCTCGGCACGGCACGCATCGAGGCCGAGCCTGCGGCGGTGGATGAACTGGTCGGCCGGTGCGGCGGGTTTCCGCTGGCGCTGAGCATCGTCGCCGGCCGCGCTCACACCGATCCGCACCTGTCGCTGACCGACCTGGCCGACGACCTGCGCGACGGCGCACTCGATGTACTCGACGACGCCGACCCGGCGGCGAGCCTGCCCGCGGTGCTCTCGCTCTCGCACCGCGCGTTGAGTGATGACGAAGCCGAGGTGTTCGGGCTGCTGTCGATCGCGCCCGGACCCGACATCGGCCTTGCTGCCGCCGTCAGCCTCACCGGCCGTGGCCGAAGCCGGACCAGGGCTCTGCTGCGCCGGCTGGAACAGGCATCGCTGATCGGCAAGGACGCGTCCGGTCGTTACCGTATGCACGACCTGATCCGCCGTCACGCCGCCACCGACCACCACCTGGCCGACGGCACACGCACCGCGGCGCTGCGACGGGTGCTGGACTTCTACACCCACACCGCGTACGCCGCCGACCGTCTCCTGGAATTCCACCGCGACCCCATCGAGCTCGCCGCGCCGGTGCCCGGCTGCCACCCCCAGGCGCTCTCCGACATCCCGGCGGCGATGGACTGGTTCGCGGCCGAGCACCAGAACCTGCTCGCCGCCCAACGCACGGCCGCCGCACACGCGTTGCACAGCACGGCCTGGCAACTGGCCTGGGCGCTGAACAACTTCCACTACCGGCGAGGACACCGCCACGATCAGCTCGCCGTGTGGAGGCTTGCGGTCGACTCCGCGGGCCGACTGCCCGATCCGGGCGCCCAGATCCTCACCCACCGGCTCCTGGGCCGCGCCCATGTCGTGCTCGGGCACCACCAGGAGGCGATCGAAGCCCTCGACGAGGCTCTCGCGCTGAGCAAGCAGCAGGACGACCCCGCCCTGCAGGCACAGGCGCACTACACGCTGGCATCGATCTGGCCGGACGGCCGGCGGGCGTTGGAACATGCCCGACGCGCACTGCACCTCTACCAGGGTCTCGATCAGCCCATCGCGGAAGCCAACGCGCGTAACGCCGTGGGCTGGTACGCCGCGCGTGTGGGTGAGTACGACACCGGCCGTGAAGACTGCCAGGCCGCCCTCGCCCTCTTCGAGGACCACCAGGACGTGGACGGTCAGGCGCAGACCCTGGACAGCCTCGGCTACATCGACCACCACAGCGGACGCCACCATGACGCCATCCGGCACTACCGCCAGGCCATCAGCCTCTACCGCGACCTCGACAACGCCTACGAAACCGCCGACACCCTCGACAGACTCGGTCATCCCCACACCGCCCTGGGTCACACCGACCAGGCCGTCGCGGTGTGGCGGGAGGCGCTGGAGCTGTACCGGCAGCAAGGGCGGGATCAGGAAGCCGAGCAGGTGGAGCGACAGCTCGACGCCCTCGGCCAACAGGACACCCCTGACAGCGCTCGCTGACAGCACGTGCAGTCGCACGCCCACGCAAGCGATCAACCGCAGCGCGGGACGGCTGCCGCCGCGCACACCACCACCAGCAGCCCGAGCAACGCTGGGCCGGGGACCGGCCTCGGGTCGCCCGGGGGCCGACGCGACCCTTGGCGGCGAGGTCGGGAAGCCGGCCCCCGGCCTTGACCCTCATCTCCAAGTTGCCGGGTCACCGCCGATGAAGCCGCGACCGCACGGCGAGTGGGTGACGAAGTCGATGCCGACCTGCTTCATTCCCTCGCTCGATTTCAGCTACGTGCCCGGGGCGGCGTTGTCCCGGGATCGGTGCCCGCCGGATTCGTCAGGATCGCGCTCGCGACGACGTCGAAGAGGTGGTCGGCGCGTGGGGCGAGGGAGGGTTGATCGCTGAGCCACGCGAGCCCTGCCACCAGAGCGAACAGATCGGTGCCGTCAATGTCGGTCCGCGCTGCGCCCGACGCCTGGGCACGGGCAAGGAGCCGGGCACCGGCCGCGCGCAACGTGACGCACGAAGCGTGGAGCGCGGAGTCGGTGTCCTCGATGGCTGCTGTCATCAGCGCGGTCACTCCCTGGTACTCGGTCGTCCATGCGACGCAGTCGCGTAGCCACGAAACGAGGGCATCCTCGGGAGAGCTCGACGTCTCGAGCTCTCCTGCCTTTGCCGTCAGCCCGTTGAAGCTCGTGCGGAGCAAGGCCTCGAGCAGCGCCTCGCGCGTCGGGAAGTGACGCAGCAGCGTCGCGAGTCCGACGTCGGCCCGGCGCGCGATGTCGCGCATGGACACGTCCGATCCTTGCTCGGTGATGGCGGTTCCCGCGACTGCGAGCACGTGGTCGCGGTTCTTCCTGGCGTCGGCCCGCATCTGTCCCTCTTGACTATCCGGATCAGTGGTCCATATATTCGGATCAGTGGTCCACTTATATGGAGCGCTGATCCGGATAAGCCTATCCCGCGGCGCGGGCAGGAGAAAATGATGCCGATACACACGATGAGGGCGGTCCGGCTGCATGAGCACGGCGGTCCGGAGGTTCTGCGCTACGACGAGGTGCCGATTCCCGAGCCGGGGCCCGGTGAGGGGCTCGTTCGCGTTCACGCGGCCGGCGTCAATCCTCCCGACCGGTACCTGGGCGGCGGGCTGACCAGGATGCCCGGGGAGACGGCATCGACGGTCAGACTGCCGGTGATTCCGGGGACGGACGTGTCGGGCGTCGTCGAGGCCGTCGCCGCGGACGTAGACGGCCTCGCCGTAGGTGATGAGGTCTTCGGCCTTCTGCGATTTCCCGGCTTCGACGGCAGCGCATACGCCGAGTACGTGGCCGCGCCTGCGGCGGACCTCGCACGCAAGCCGACCGGCATCGACCACGTGCAGGCCGCCGGGGCACCCATGGCCGGGCTGACGGCATGGCAGTTCCTGATCGAGGTCGGACATGGTCACCCCTCGCCCTTCCAGGAGGCGCCGCATCGCCCGACGGCGCTCGACGCCGACACGACGGTGCTCATCAACGGTGCCGCGGGCGGCGTGGGGCATTTCGCGCTACAGCTGGCGAAGTGGAAGGGCGCACATGTCATAGCGGTGGCATCGGGCGCGCATGAATCGTTCCTGAGGGAACTCGGCGTCGACCGCTTCATCGACTACACCAAGCATCGTCCTGAGGAACTCGTGCACGACGTCGACCTCGTTCTCGACACCGTCGGCGGACCCGAGAGCAAGCGATTCCTGCGCACGCTGAAGCGCGGTGGCGCCCAGTTCCCCGTGCTCCCCGGGGACTTCGACGAAGACGAGACCGCGAAGCTGGGCGTCACGGTCTCGAGCGCCCAGGTTCGCTCGAACGGCGCGCAGCTTGCGGAACTGGGGCGTCTGCTCGACGAGGGCGGGGTCCGTGTCGCGATCGACAGCACGTTCGCGCTCGCGGATGCCCGAGCAGCGCACGAGCGCGCCGCCCGGGGGCACATCCAGGGCAAGATCGTGCTCACCACCGCATACGACCGCTGACCCAATGAGCGGCACGGGCCCTGATTGCCCAGTCCGGATGGGTGGTTGAGCGGGTGTGCGCCGGCCGACGTCACCGTCGGCAGAGACGCCCCGACAGCACATCCCGCGAGCAACGTTTCCCGCACGCTCGTCGTTGGCGCTCACGCGATGGGTGCTGGGGTGTGCCTTCCGGTAGCGCCTCGTGCGAGTGCCTGTTCTGCCTGCGCGAGTCTGCGGATCGCCCGGACCAGTTGACTCGGAGGAAGCGTGTACGGCAGGCGGATGTTGCGCTCGAACGCACCCCCGATCCCGAATCGAGGTCCGGCCGCGATGGTCACTCCGTGGTCGGGCGCGATGGCTGCCAGCCGTGAGCTGACGGGCTCGGGGAAGGTTGCCCACAGCGTCACACCGCCGGCCGGTTGCAGGACGTGGACGTCCGGTAGGTGCTCGGTGAGTGCCTGTCGCAGGACGTCACGTTGCGACCTGAGTTGCTGGAGCGTGTCCGGCCGCTGGGTCTGGTGCTCGTTCAGGAGGACGGCTGTGGCGAGCTGTTCGACGACGGGGGTGCCGAGATCTGTCGTGGGACGGGCCTTTTCGACGCGTTCCAGGAGGGAGGGCAGCGCGCGGATCCAGCCTGTGCGCAGGCCGCCCCAGACGCTCTTGGACACAGAGCCGATGCTGATGACGGCCGGCATGTGCAGCGCGAGGGGCTCGGGGCCCGGAACGTCCAGAGCCAGATCGGCCATGGTCTCGTCGACGACAGTAGGACACGCGAGACCGAGCCGTTCGCGCACGCGAGTGGGCATGCACATCCCGGTCGGGTTGTGAAAGTCGGGTATCAGGTACGCCAGGTGCGCGGCTTGCCCTGCTGCTTGGAGTTGCTCGGTGTCCCAGCCGGAAGACGTCACGGCGACGGGGAGGAGTCGGGCGCGCGCTTGAGTGAATGTCGTGATCGCGTGCGGGTAGGTCGGATGGTCGATGAGGACCTTGTCGCGTGGCGACAGGAGTACGCGCGTCAGAAGAGCGAGCGCGTGCTGTGCGCCGTTGGTGATCAGGACGTGATCGGGCCGGGTGGGCAGTCCTCGCCGCACATACCAGTGGGCGACTGCTTCGCGCAGCTCCGCGGTGCCGTACCGGTCGTAGCCGTGCCGCTCGAAGTGTCGTGGCAGCTGTTCGAGAGCGCTCGCGAACGCGGCGTGGAGGATTTCCACGGGCGCGGCCGGCGCGGCAAAGGACAGGTCGAGGGTCTCCGTGTCCGTGCCGACCGGGGGCTCGGACGTGGTGCTGTCGGGAAGCCGTACCGTCGCCCTGGTGCGCGGCTGTGTGGCGAGGTATCCGTGCTCGACCAGCGTGCGAAACGCGGTGCCGACGGTGGTCCTGCTGGTGCCGAGCGCGGCGGCCAGGTCACGCTCGCTCGGCACGGCGACACCGAGAGGGAGGCGTCCGTCCAGGATGAGCAGACGCAGCCTGTCGGACAGACGTTGATGCGCCGGCCCCGGCCCCTCCTGCCAGGCCCCCAGCATCCGCGCTACCGCGTGTGAGCTGATTTTCACCGAACCAGCCTAACCAATCTGGCTATGGAATCCAGTGCCAGATCACCCGCAGGCTCGCCCCATGGCACCTCGTCCTTCCACGGCACGCACCTCCGTCCCGGCTCGTCACGACCCACCCGTGCTACCGCGCATGAACGCATTCGCCCAGGTCCGGGCGGCCCGAAAGGCACGTCGGATCGCTCAGCTCCTGCTCGGCCTGACGGGATACGGAGCCGCCGTCATGCTGCTTGTCCGGTCCGGGCTCGGCGCGGCCGGTTGGAACGTGCTCACAGAAGGCACCGCCACATCCCTCGACATCTCGTTCGGTTGGGCCACGAACCCGATCTCGCTGGTTGTGCTTGTCGCTTGGATCCCTCTGCGAGAACTGCCCGGGCTGGGCACGCTCCTCAACGTTGCGATCGTCGGCTTCGCCGCGGATGCCACCGCGACTGTGCTCCCCAACCCAGAGGGGCCACTCGCCGAGATCGGCTATCTCGCCCTCGGCCTTGTCGCTCTGGCATTCTTCGACGCGCTCTACCTCGGCGCGCAGTTCGGGTCGGGACCTCGTGACGGCATCATGACCGGACTCGTTCGGCTCACCCGCCTACCCGTAGCCCTGGTTCGCACCGGCATCGAAGTCGCTGTTGCCTGCGCCGGCTGGCTTCTGGGTGGGACGGTGGGAGTCGGCACCGTGCTGATCGCACTGTGCATGGGGCCCCTCGTCGGCTGCTTCCTGCCACGGGTGGCGGTTCGCCTTCCTGTCGTCTCCGCACCCTGAAGGCTGAGGTGGCCTCGTCGAACGCTGTCGGTTCCGCCCGATTGGACCGAGTGCACCACCATGAGCGGACTCAGGATCGTCGGGGCTTGTGGGAACGGTCGGGGGCAGCCCACCTGGGCTGCCCCCGACCGTTCCCACACGACTACCAGGGAACTTCCCCGTTTTCGTCCTGGAACGTTCCCGTCGGACCGGCCGCGTCGAGCGTGGCGAGACGCACGACGACCCTGGCACTCTCCTCAGGCGTCCTTCCGATTCCGAATGCCGCGGTCAGGTCGGTCGCGGTGGTACCGGGCTCGACCGCGTTGAACTTGATGCCAGGCTGGGACTTGGCGTACTGGACCGTGAGCATGGTGGCTGCGGACTTCGACGCGGAGTAGAGCGCCAACGGCAGGTTGAACTCCGGCCGGTCCGGATTGGTCACGGCCCAGAAGGACCCGGCACTGCTGGAAACCGTGACCACGGTGGGGTTCGAGGACTTGCGGAGCAGCGGAAGCGCCGCTTCCGTGACGCGCACGATTCCCACCGCGTTGGTGTCGAAGGCCCGGAGTGCCGTGGGGCCGTCGGCGGCCCCGTGCCCCAGGATGCCCGCGTTGTTCACCAGGACGTCGAGCCGGCCCTCGGCCGAGTCGATCGTCGCCAGCGCGCTGCTCACCGATGCGTCGTCGGTCACGTCGAGCTGCACGAATCGTGCGCCGAGCGCCGCTGCTGCCTTCTCGCCTCGTCCGACATCCCGCGCGCCGATGTACACAGCGTGTCCCGACGCCAGAAGCTGTCTGGCTGTCTCGAAGCCGATGCCCTTGTTGGCTCCGGTGATCAGTGTGATGGGCATGCGTTTCCTCACGAGTTATGTGGCTCAAGTGGGCCGTTGGTGATGGACGGACTGCTCTTTGATTCGCTGAAAACGGCGTACTCGACGATCTCGAACGAGGCGCCGGTGGGAGTCACGCCGAGCCATGTACGTGGTTGCGCCTGTCAGATCCGGTTCAGCCCGCCGTCGACGTACAGGCTCGAACCGGTGATGAAGCTGCTCTGCTCGGAGGCGAGGAAGGCCACGGCGGCGGCGATCTCCTCCGGGCGCCCGACCCGACCCGGCGGCATGCGCGTCGCCAGGGCGAGGTAATCCCACGTGAGCGCTCCTTCGACTTCTGTAGCGATCACTGCGGAAGTCGAACGTTAGCACTTCTGCAGCGATCGCTGCGGAAGGTAGGCTGTGGAGGTGGAGACGAAACAGAGCGGCCCTGTCGGCCGGCCGCGAGGATTCGACGCTGACGAAGCTCTCGAGCGCGCCATGCTGGTTTTCTGGAAGCACGGCTACGAGGGGGCCAGCACGGCCTGCCTGACGAACGCGATGGGCATCTCCACCACCAGCATGTACGCAGCCTTCGGCAACAAGGAGAAGCTGTTCCGCAAGGTCCTGGAGCGCTACAGCGAAGGCCCGAGCGCATACCTGGCACGAGCGTTGGAGGAGCCGACCGCCCTCGGCGTCGCCACCGCGATCCTGGCCGGCACCGTTCGAACCACCACCCGCCCGGCCCAGCCCCACGGATGCCTGGGCGTCCAGAGCGCCTTGGCCACCAGCGACTCCGGGCAGGAAGTCCATGACCTCCTGGTCGCCTGGCGCGCCAACGGCTACTCCTGTATCCGGGAGCGGTTCCAGCGTGCCGTCGACGACGGCGACCTGCCTCCGCAGACCGATCCGGGGCTACTGGCCCGCTGCCTCACCACCTTCGGCTACGGCCTCGCCGTGCAGGCCGCGAGCGGTGTCCGCCGCGACGAACTTCAGGAGATGGCCGACGCCCTCCTACGTAACTGGCCACTCACCTGAGGGCCGGCGGGCATACGTCTTTCGGCCGTGGTCGGAGGGCCACCTGCACTCGTCTGACTGCCGAAGGGCGGCCGTCCCGATGGTGCTTGAAGAGCGCCCCGATCCACTGAAGCCGTGACAGTCACGGCTGCCTGGCGAGCCGCGCCGCCCGCGCGCAGATTCCGGAAGCCCGGTGTGTCGTCTCGGGCCCGTCGAGGCCGGGCGGTGGGAGACGGCGGCGAGTGCTTCTCCCTCAGATCCACGCCGCCGAATCGGTGTTGCTGATCGCGCGACGGCTGGAAGTCGCCGGATCGAACCGGTCGCAGATCCCGGTGGCAGCCGGGCGGAGGCTCTCAGCATCCACGCCGGGGCAGCCGCATGCCTCCCGTGGGGAGCCGGGAGGCGCGGCGGGCCCTGTCATCCGTGGCAGACGGCAGGGCCCAGCAAAGGGATTCTCGCCCCGGGGGAGGCGGAACCCGCACCTCACCATGCACCACAAACCAGCCAGTGGCATAGATCGCGGCCGGAACTGGATGTACGGCTGCTCAAACGGGCCTCGGCCGGCGGCTTGGGGCAGCGACGAGGTCACAGACACCGATCGGGCCTGGGTTGCCACCCGACGGCGCCCGCCGGCCCAGGTACCCGGCGGGCGTACGGCCGTCGTATGCCACCGGCCGCGTGTGCTGTCTGTGTGCGTGTTACTCCACCGGTTGGGGTTCCGGTTCGTTCTCGGTCTGTGCCTCGCCCGCGGGGGGTTCGTCGTCGACCGGGGTCTTGACGGATTCCAGGAGGAGCTGGGAGACGTCGACGACCTGGATGGATTCCTTGGCCTTGCCTTCGTTCTTCTTGCCGTTGACGGAGTCGGTGAGCATGACGAGGCAGAACGGGCAGGCGGTGGAGACGATGTCGGGGTTGAGGGAGAGGGCTTCGTCGACGCGCTCGTTGTTGATGCGCTTGCCGATCCGCTCCTCCATCCACATCCGTGCGCCGCCGGCGCCGCAGCAGAAGCCGCGTTCCTTGTGGCGGTGCATCTCCTCGTTGCGCAGGCCGGGGACGTTGGCGATGATCTCGCGCGGGGGCGTGTAGATCTTGTTGTGCCGGCCCAGGTAGCAGGGGTCGTGGTAGGTGATGAGGCCCTCGACCGGGGTGACGGGGATGAGCTTGCCCTCGTCGATGAGGTGCTGGAGCAGCTGGGTGTGGTGGATGACCTCGTAGTCGCCGCCGAGCTGCGGGTATTCGTTGCCGAGGGTGTTGAGGCAGTGCGGGCAGGTCGCGACGATCTTCTTCGCCGACTTCGGCTTGCGTGACTCCTCGGTGACGTTGCCGTCGTCGTCCGTCTCCTCGCCGAACGCGGCGTTGAGGGACATGACGTTCTCCATGCCGAGTTCCTGGAAGAGGGGCTCGTTGCCGAGGCGGCGGGCGGAGTCGCCGGTGCACTTCTCGTCGCCGCCCATGATCGCGAACTTGACGCCCGCGATGTGCAGGAGTTCGGCGAAGGCCTTGGTGGTCTTCTTCGCGCGGTCCTCCAGGGCGCCGGCGCAGCCGACCCAGTACAGGTACTCGACCTCGCCGAGGTCCTCGATGTCACGGCCGACGACGGGGATGTCGAAGTCGACCTCCTTGAGCCATTCCAGGCGCTGCTTCTTCGCCAGGCCCCAGGGGTTGCCCTTCTTCTCCAGGTTCTTGAGCATCGTGCCCGCCTCGGACGGGAACGCGGACTCGATCATCACCTGGTAGCGGCGCATGTCGACGATGTGGTCGACGTGTTCGATGTCGACGGGGCACTGCTCGACGCAGGCGCCGCAGGTGGTGCACGACCACAGCACGTCCGGGTCGATGACACCGTTCTCTTCGGCGGTGCCGATCAGCGGGCGTTCGGCCTCGGCGAGCGCGGCGGCCGGCACCCCGGCCAGCTGCTCGGCGGAGGCCTTCTCCTCGCCTTCCACGGTCTTGCCGCCGCCGGCCAGGAGGTAGGGGGCCTTGGCGTGCGCGTGGTCGCGCAGCGACATGATCAGGAGTTTGGGGGAGAGCGGCTTGCCGGTGTTCCAGGCGGGGCACTGCGACTGGCAGCGGCCGCACTCGGTGCAGGTGGAGAAGTCGAGCAGGCCCTTCCAGGAGAACTGCTCGACCTGGGAGACGCCGAAGACGTCGTCGTCGCCGGGGTCGGCGAAGTCGATCGGCTTGCCGCCCGACGTCATCGGCAGCAGACCGCCCAGCGCGGTGGCACCGTCGGCGTTGCGCTTGAACCAGATGTTCGGGAACGCCAGGAAACGGTGCCAGGCCACACCCATGTTGGTGTTCAGCGAGACCACGATCATCCAGATGAACGACGTCGCGATCTTCAGGCCGGCGAAGAAGTAGGTGAGGGTGTGCAGGGTGGAGGTGCTCATCCCCTCGAACCAGGCGAGCAGCGGGTAGGAGACGAAGAACGAGGCCTCGTAGTGCTCGACGTGGTGCTGGGCGCCTTCCAGGGCGTGCAGCACCACGATGCACACGCCGACCGTGAGGATGACGTACTCGACGAAGTAGGCCTGACCGGTCTTGGAGCCCGCGAAGCGGGACTTGCCGCCCGCGCGGCCGGCCCGGCTCAGCTGCCGGACGGCGATCAGGGTCAAGATGCCCAGCGCCGTCATCGTGCCGAGGAACTCGACGAAGACGTTGTAGGGGGTCCAGTCGCCGATGACCGGCAGGAGCCAGTCGGGCTCGAAGAGCTGGCCGGTGGCGTTGACGATGGTGAGCAGCAGTGTGTAGAAGCCGACAGCCACGAACCAGTGCGCCACCCCGATGACACCCCAGCGGTTCATCCGGCTGTGGCCGAGAAACTCCCGGACCACGGTGAGGGTGCGTGCGAGGGGGCGGTCCGTTCGGGTCTGGGCGGCGACGGGCTGGCCGAGCCGTATGAAGCGGTAGATCGCCAGGACGGCCTGGCCGAACAGCGCTACACCGACCACGATGAGGACCAGCGACACGATGATCGCGGCGAGTTGCATGGGCGGACTCCTCGAACTGCGAAAACGGAACTACTAAGCGGTAACTTAGGTGGTTCGGTCTGAGACTACCCACTTCCCGCGCCGCGCTGTAGCCGGGGGGTGTGGTGATCTGCGTCGCTCAGCGGCCCGCCCCGCGCGCATAACGCACCTGCTGTCGGCGGGAGTTGGCGCGGCGGATCGGGCGGGCGCCCGCGGCCGGCTTGTCAGCGTTCCCGGCCCGTTCGCCGCGCGCCTGACCCCCGGCGGCGGACGCCTGTGCCTGTGCCTGTGTCTGCGGATATCAGCGAGGTCACGGCCCGCTGTGAATGAGGCCGGCCCACAAGTCGGGGCGGTTGGGATGCTCGGCACGCAGCTGGCGGATCACGCGGTGCAGGGCCAGGGCGGCGTCATCGGCGGTCGTGCCGTCGGGCAGATGCTGGTAAAAGGCACGCGCGGCTCCCGCGGCGATGGTGTCGTTGAGGGGCCAGAGGGTGGCGACGACGTGCCGGAAGCCGGCCAGATGGAACGCGGAGGCGAGATTGATCGATTCGTTGGCACCCAGTCCTCGATCTGCTGTCGAACAGGCGGAGAGGTAGGCGAGTTCGGCGCTCCGGAGCCGGAGGCGGCTGATGTCGGTGACGGTGATCACGCCGTCTTCAAGGTGGATTGCGCCGCCGGCCGGCGCGTTGAAATCGGAGACCGCATGGCAGGCGAAGTGAGCCCAGGTGGTTGCAGGCAGCGCGGCGCGTACGGCAGCGACGGTGGCGGCGGAGTCGACGAGCATGTGCGGGCCGGGCCGGGAGGCGTGCAGGTGCGCTGCCTCGGCCACAGTGCCCGGGAGCCGGGGCAGGCCCGGTGTGTGTTCCAGCGCGACGGTGAGCTGCCGTCGGGTGCTCGCGACAGGTCGGCTGTGGGCGTGGGCGAGCACCCGCAAGGTCGGCGCGTACGACGAGACTGCGAGGTCGAGGCTGCCCGGCCGGCCGGGCAGGCCCGCGGCGTGCCAGGGGAAGAGACCTAGCAGGCCGGTGGGCACCCACCACACCCGGTGGGCTTCGGGACCGGGCGGGCCGAGGGCCTCGAAGACCCGTTCGGCCGTGGTGGTCCACAGCCAGGCGAGGAGGTCGCGCAGGACCCGGCGCCGGCGCAGTGCGCCGGCGAGTGACGGCGGGTCGCTGATCACGCCGAGGAGTGAGGCGACCCAAAACAGTACGCCGTCGTTGCGCAGGCCGGGCAGGGCGACGACGATCGGCTCGGCGTCGCCGGTGACGATGATGGCATCGCTGCGGTGCTTCCCCGAGTTGATCAGGACCGCTGCTCCAGCCGGCACGGATGATCGCAGGTCGGTGAAGCGGGGCGGTTGCAGGAAGCGCTCGAATCCCGCCGTCGTCCGGATCTGTTCCAGCAGCCGCTGATGGTCGGCCCACGTTCCCGGCCGGCTCGCTGCCCCGACGGCGTCGAACTGCCGCCGACTCCGGTCGAACGCGCGGGCCAGGCCCGGTTGAGCCGCGGCGAGGTCGGTCAGGTCGGACCTGGTGTCGAGCGCCGACGAGAGCAGTACACCCCGGCCGGCCTCGGCGATCTCGACGGCGCCCCGGGGATCCGATCCGGTGATGTGGGCCGCTACGGCTTCCTCGGTGAGGCCGAAGTGGTTGCGGAGCCGTGGTTCGTTGTCGTACCAGTCGTTGGCCCGGGGGGCGGTGGTGGGCAGCAGGGCGACTGCCGCGTCGAGCAGTTCCACCGCGATGTCATGGTCACCCATGGCGTGGGTGAGGGAGCCGAGGGCGAATCCCGCGTACATCCGCTCGGCAGGTTCGCCCGTCTGCCCGGACCGCCATTGCTCGGCCAGGGCAGCCACCCGGCCGTGGTCCACCTCGCCCGCGGCGGTGTCGTGGAGATCCTGGTATGCCTGGGCCAGGTTGGCCAGCCACCGCAACCGCAGCCGATCGGCTACCGGGCCGCTCCCGGTGGCCAGGGCCTGTTCGGTGGCCCGGACGGCCTTGCGCAGGTCGTAGGCATTGCCGGTGACATCGAACCTGGCGTGCCAGGCGGAGCCCTGCGCGGCGACGATCGGAGCCCGGGCGGGATCGTCGTGGGCGAGCAGCCGAAGAGCCCCGTCGGTGAGGTCGATCGCCGAGGCGATGTCTTCCGGCGTGCCGGTCAACCGGGCGCGGCTCACGAGCGCTGTCGCGAGGTTGGACTTGACCGCCGCCCGGTCGTGATCGGTGAGTGCATCCGCGGCATCGGCCAGGACGCGTTCGAGCACCTCGATCGCCGAGTCCAGGTGGGCGGGCCGGCGGCCGGATTCCGAGGCGGTGATATGGATTCCGGCGGTCTCTGCCGTCAGCCAGGCGTGCTGCGGATGGTCGGCGGTCAACCCCGCAAGTACCTGATCAGCGTGGCGGAGCGCCGAGTCGAGGTCCCGCGTGACGCCGGTCTGCAGGAAACGCCAGGCGTAGGTCGAGGCCAACTTGGATCGGACAGTCCGCGAAGGCCGAACTTCCAGGATTCGCTCACCGAATTCGATCGCCATGCCGATGGTGTCGGAGTCGGTGGCGGCTGTGTCGACGCATTTCGCGAATTGCGTGAGGATGAAATCCGGAAGCCGGCTGTTCTCCGGAGTTGCCCGAAGGGCCTGTTCGCTCAACTCGATGGCCCGCCGCAGATCCTCGGCGGCTCCAGTACAGTCGAACAACACCCAGCCGGCCATGCTGAGCTGCAACAACAGCGAAGTCTGCTCGGGCCATCCGGCAGGTGCCGCGCCGACAACGCGCAGACCGATCTCGATGCTACCGGCCAGTTCGGCGTGGTCTCTCGTCGCTCCGAACAGCGTTTGGCGGACGTAGCACAGCTTGAGCCCCAGTGTGCCGAGCAGTTCCGTGTCGTCGGGGAAGGCCGCGAGTGCCCGGTCGGCGCTACTCGCGCACGCGTGCAGGTAGGTCAACTCGCCGGTGTGTTCGTACGCGTCATCGTAGGCAGTCGACAGGTCGGCAAGCATGTCGTCCCGCTCCGGATGCACCGCGTTCGTGGCGCTCTCGCCCAGTTCGATGGCTCGGCGCAGATCCTCCCAGTCCCTGTGTGTCCCGAACCGCAAGCGGTAGGCGACGGCGAGATTGCCCACCGCGGGGACGTAGCGCGGATCGTCGGGACGAAGGGCAGTGAGCAACAGTTCACCCCCTTCGACCGCGAGGTGTAGATCCTCGGGGTCCTCCTCGCCGGCCGCCGTATGCTGGAACCGCAGCCGATGAGCGACGGCGAGCAGGCCGACGAGCTGGACCTCCTCCTCCGGATTCGTCTCGCCGTGCGACGAACAGATCACGATCGCCGCCTCCACGGCGGTCAGGTCACCGCTGTCCTGGACGCTGCGAAGCAGTCCGGCAGCGACCGAAGCCTGCACGCGGGGATCGGCCCGATGACCGGGAAGTATCGTGAGCAGATCTGCGGGAACGGTCCACTCCTCGAAAGGGAATTCGGCCAAATAGACGATCGCGCGGGCTAGTTCGCCGGGATCGGACACCTCGAACGGGGCGTGCTCGTAGCGCAGAAAATGCCACCACCCCAGGAGATAGCACGCGTTGCGGAAACGCGATGACTCCTCATTCGTCGGAGAACACGAATCGGTGGGTTGGGCGCCCAGCCATACTCGTTCGGCCACAACACAGGCAGCCTGTTCGAGAATGTCGTCCTGGTTACCGAGGGAGCGATAGCGCTCGATCCGCTGAGTCAGATCGGTGGCGTCGCGCCAGAAATCCATCGTCCTCCGGTCGTCGACGGCTGGTCGAATCCGACGTCAGGTCCCGTCAGGATACGGTCGTGAGGCCGCGCTGAAAGGGGAATTGGCAGGTTTTCCGCAACGCCGCCGCGGCGGTGGGCGAGGGTCATACGATGGAACATCGCCGAGGGAAGCGGGGTGCCGGTGGAGGCAGCGGAGCGGGATGCCCTGAGCGCCTTGTGTGCCGAGTTGCCGGAACTGCGCGCTGAATGCTCTCAGTTGTCCGAGGAGCAACGACTGCTGCTCAGGCGCATCGAGGACCAGGCGCGGGCACGGCGCCCGGTTCTTCCCCTCCTGAGAATTCTGCTGGGAGCCGATCCGGATGAGACCAGGCAGGCGTTGAGCAGCGGGCTGCCTGCCGCCGGTCCGGGACAGGCCGCCGAGGAGCGGTTCGAGTGCCCCGACGGGGCTTGCGCACGTGTGGCGTTCAGCCCGTACCCGGCCGGTCCGGTTCCCCGATGCCTGCTTACCGGCCGGCCGATGCGCGGGCAGTAGGGCCGGTGGAGAACTTCTTTCAGGAGCTGGGCAAGAAGCTGGCCGAAAAGTGGGTGAGCCTGCTGCTCCTTCCCGGTCTGCTGTTCGTCGCTGCGGCACGAGCGGGAGCCGCCCTTTCCCAACGAGACGCCGTGGACCACGAACTCCTGCTTCGCACGGCGTCCGACACGATGGCTGCGCTCGCCCGGATGCCGGTGACGAGCCGGGTCGTCGCAGCTGTCGGCTTGCTGCTCGCGGCTGCCGGCGTGGGTCTGGCGGTCCAGGCACTGGCCGGAGTGACCCAGCGGATCTGGCTCGGCGCATGGCCACGCCCGTTCGCGCCGGTGCGGCGCCGACTGGTCGCCCGAAGATTCCGGCGTTGGCACCAAGAGGTGGCACGCAGGCGGGAGCTGGAACGGTCGCATCCCGGTGAGTCGCGAAGCAGGGAACAGCAGAGCCGGATCAACGCGGCGGCCGACCGAATCAATCGGCTGGCACTGGCCGAACCTGCCCGGCCCACCTGGATGGGGGACCGGATCCAGGCCGTCGAGCAGGTCGCACTTCACCGTTCGGGCCTTGACCTGGCGTTCGCCTGGCCCCGGCTCTGGCTGGTGCTGCCCGACACGGTGCGGGGCGAGATCACGGCCGCCCACGCCGGGTTCGCGCGCGCTGCCGCCATCGGGTCCTGGGCGTGGCCCTACTTCTTCCTGGGGGCTGTGTGGTGGCCCGCCGCTCTCATCGGCGCGGTGATCGGAACCACAGGCTGGGCCCGGGCCCGCGCGGCTGTCTCGGACCTGTCCGCCCTGTCCGAGGCCGCGGTCGACCTGCACGCCCGAACACTGGCCACCGCTCTTGGTATCAGCGCGGACGCAACCGGCCCGATCACGATCGCCGAGGGCGAGCGGATTACCGCGCTGGTGCGCAAGGGGCGCTGAGCCGATAAGTGGGACCAGTGATCGCCCGGACAGGTCCCAGTAGCTGTCGTAGCTGGGCCTACCGTTCGGCCGGAGACGCCGACGATGGTGCCGCCCTTCGTCGTCGAAACGCTGACCGGCTCCAGCGCAGCGGGGATCGCTCCGTCGGCGAACAGTCGCTTGCCGGTGCCGATGATCACCGGATGGATGGTCAGCCGGTACTCGTCGACGAGGCCGTGCCGCACGAGAGTCGGGCCGCCCCGCACGACGACGACCTGCGTGCGGCCGCGGTGGACTCCACCGCGGGCACCGGCGTTGAGGCAATATGACCTTGTGGCTCACATATCCGAAACCCATGACGGCGCCGCCGACCGGGTACGGACCCGTCTGGTGGCGTTCGGCGCCGCGATGGTGACCGTCGCCGCGGGGCTGGGACTCAGGGCGGGGGTGTCCGGGGACGTGGCCAAGTACGGTGGAGACGCGCTGTACACCGTCCTGCTTCTCACCCTTGTCGTTCTGGTGGCGCCGCGAGTCACGCGACTGAAGGCCGCTGGAGGCGCGCTGGCCGTCAGTTGCGCAGTCGAGTTCCTGCAGCTCAGCCAGGTGCCGGCAGAACTCGCGCAGAGAAGCACCCTTGCCCGCCTGGTGCTCGGTTCCACCTTCAACGCAATCGACCTGTTCTGGTACGCGGTCGGCGCAGTCATGGGCTGCCTCATCCACGCCACGGTGGGTTCCCTCTCCTCACGCCGAGGGCGCGGGCATGCGAGGCGAGGGTACTCAGGACGATGCGCGGGGCGGGTCCGTCGTCGTCCTGCGGATCCATCACGGCCTGCGGACTTCAGCCGTGGCGAGAAGCGCGGCCGCCGAAACACATATCGGTGACCTTCTTCACTGACACAGAGACTCCTGTCGTCCGTATTCGTTGACAGGACAGCGGCCAGGCACGCTGGACGAAGGTGAGTGCCTGGCGGAACACAGGAGAGCAGGCGCGCATGAACCCCAGTGCTCACATCGAGGCCGTCTACGCACAGGTCTGCCGGCGCAACGCCGGTGAGACCGAGTTTCACCAGGCGGTGGGAGAGGTGCTGCACACGCTGGCGCCGGCCTTGCAGGCGCATCCGGAGTACGTCGACGCGTTGATCCCCGAGCGGCTGTGCGAGCCCGAGCGACAGCTGATCTTCCGGGTGCCGTGGGTGGACGACGCCGGGCGGGTACAGGTCAACCGCGGCATTCGGGTGGAGTTCAGCAGCGCCCTCGGCCCCTACAAGGGCGGTCTTCGCTTCCATCCGAGCGTGAACCTCGGCATCGTGAAATTCCTGGGCTTCGAGCAGATTTTCAAGAACGCGCTGACCGGGCTGGCGATCGGCGGCGGCAAGGGCGGCTCGGACTTTGATCCCAAGGGTCGCAGCGACCATGAGGTCATGCGTTTCTGCCAGGCGTTCATGACCGAGCTGTACCGGCACCTGGGCGAGCACACCGACGTCCCCGCCGGGGACATCGGTGTGGGCGGGCGCGAGATCGGCTACCTCTTCGGCCAGTACAAGCGGATCACCAACCGCTTCGAGGCGGGAGTGCTGACCGGCAAGGGCGTCACCTGGGGCGGCTCCCAGGCCAGGACCGAGGCCACCGGCTACGGCGCGGTGTACTTCGCGCAGGAGATGCTGGCCACGCGTGGACAGGGTCTCGACGGCCGCAAGGCCGTGGTCTCCGGGTCGGGGAACGTGGCGGTCTACGCGATCGAAAAGGTGCACGCGCTGGGCGGGTCCGTAGTGGCCTGTTCGGACTCCTCCGGCTATCTGGTCGACGCGGACGGCATTGACCTGGAGCTGCTGAAGACGGTCAAGGAGGTACGGCGGGCGCGCCTGTCGGCCTATGCGGAGGCCAAGCCCACGGCACGGTTCTCCGACCGGGGCTCGGTCTTCGACGTGCCCTGCGACATCGCGCTGCCGTGTGCCACGCAGAACGAACTGGGCGGCCAGGAAGCGGGGGTGCTGGTGAAGAACGGCGTTCTGGCCGTCGCCGAGGGCGCCAACATGCCGTGCACCCCGGAGGCGATCGAGGTCTTCCGTGAGGCGGGCGTCCTGTTCGGTCCCGGCAAGGCCGCCAACGCGGGCGGCGTGGCCACCTCCGCGCTGGAGATGCAGCAGAACGCCTCCCGCGACGTGTGGACCTTCGAGCAGACCGAGACCCGTCTGGCAGCCGTCATGCGGGGTGTCCACGACCAGTGCCGCACCACCGCCGAGATGTACGGAGGCACCCCCGACGACTACGTCCTGGGCGCCAACATCGCGGGCTTCCTGCGGGTGGCGGAAGCGATGACGGCCCAGGGCGTCGTGTAGCGCGGGCCGTCGCGCGGTACGCCGTGCGCAGCGCGCATGAGGCGCGCGGCGTACCGAACGGCACCCAGTGATCACGGTGAGCCTCTCTGTTCGACAGTGACCTCCGGGACGGCGCCTGGAACCGCGCGGCCGTCCTGTTTCCCGCACCATCGTGCTGGCGTGCCGTAGGGGAGAACAGCTCACGAACCGTTCACGTGTGACCGGTTCCCATACCGTTCGGCGCGGGAGCCCACCCGGCGTGCCGGCGTGCCGGCCAACTCGTCGGGGAGAGGACGGGAGTGGGGCCGCGGCGACACTTTTGTCAGGTCAGTGGCGGAGGGGTGGTCAACTCGCTGACGAGTTGACGGAATTCGGTGCGCTGCCGGGAGGTCCTGAACGCGGGCCTGGTCGACGAGTTCTCGATCACGCTGTCACCGGTGCTCTTCGGCGTCGGCACCCGCCTGTTCGACGGCGTGGACGCGTCCGGGGTGGCGCTGGAGCCGGTCCGTTCGCAGCCGTCGTCGCGGGTGACGCACCTGACCTACGCCGTGCACCCACGGTAGCCGAACACCCGGCTGCACCGCGGCGACCCGAGCGGGCTGCGGTACTGTCCACACCGTCGGATCACCGGGAATGATGCGCACGCCCGGCGGGAACCGGAGGCAGGCCGCGGAGAGTTACCCGGGCTCCTCCTGCGGGAGAGCGCGGCTGTTGATCGCGTCGGCGATGGCGTAGGCGGTGCGGACGAAGGACTCTGCCTGCTGCTCCGACAGGTTCCGCGCGGAGGTCTCCTCCAGGGCCCGCCACATGGCTGCCAGGGGCTCGCGCATGGCACGGCCCTTGTCGGTGAGGTGGACCACCATGACGCGCCGGTCGTGTTCGGCCGGCTCGCGGACGAGCAGGCCGGCGTCCTGCATGCGGCGTAGGGACTTGGAGACGGTGGAGTGGTCCAGGCCGACGCTTTCGAGCAGCTCGGACTGCGTCTGGCCATCCCGGTCGAGGAGCTGCATCAGCAGCAGTTCCTGTCCGGGATGCAGGTCCATCTCGCGGAGCATGGCGCCGGCGCGAGCCCGATGAGCGCGCGCGAGCTGGAAGATCGCGTAGCTCATCGGCCCCTCGCTGGCCGTAGTGGGGTTGCGGGGTGTCGGGGCGGGCACGGGCATGAGTTCGTTCCTCAGACGGTGTGGGTGGGGTAGTCGGTATAGCCGGCCACTCCGCCGCCGTAGAAGGTCGCCGGGTCGGGGGTGTTCAGCGGCGCGTCAGAGCGTAGCCGCTCGACCAGGTCCGGGTTGGCGAGCGCGAGGGCGCCGACGGAGACAAGGTCGGCCGTGCCGTTGTCGACGTCCTTGGCGCGGGTCGGCAGGTCGGTGCCGGCCCGGTTGAGGATCAGCGTGGTCGGCCACAGCGCGCGCAGGGTACCCAGCAGCTCCTCGTCACCCGCGTGCAACACGTGGAGGTAGGCGAGGCCCAGCGGGCTGGGGGCGCGCAGGAGAGCCGGATACAGCTCGGCGGTGTCGGACTCGGCGATGTCGTTGTAGGGGTTGCCGGGGGAGATGCGCAGGCCGGTGCGGTCGGTGCCGATCTCGCCGGCCACGGCAGCGGCGACCTCGACGGCGAAGCGGATGCGGTTGTCGAGGGAACCGCCGTAGCGGTCGGTGCGCTGATTGGTGTTGTCGGACAGGAACTGGTGCACCAGGTAGCCGTTGGCGCCGTGGATCTCCACGCCGTCGGCGCCTGCCGCGACGGCAGCCGCCGCGGCGCGGCGGAAGTCGTCGACGGTCGCCGCGACCTCCTGCGTCGACAGAGCACGGGGTTCCGGCATCTCCTGGGGCCCGGACGCGGTGAACATCGCGCCCTGCGGCCGGATCGCCGAAGGGGCCACCGGCTGGCGCCCGTGGGGGGTGTTGTCGGGGTGGGCGATGCGTCCGGTGTGCATCAGCTGGATGACGATCCGGCCGGCGGCCGCGTGCACGGCGTCGGTGACCTTGCGCCACCCGGCGATCTGCTCGTCATTGTGGATGCCGGGGGTGAGGAGGTAGCCCTGGCCGTCGGCGGAGGGCTGGGTCCCCTCCGTGATGATGAGCGCGTGTGAGGCCCTCTGGGCGTAGTACTCGGCGTTCAGCTCGGTCGGTACGCCTTCAGGTGTGGAGCGGTCACGGGTCATGGGGGCCATGACCAGGCGGTGCGGCAGGGAGATGTCGCCGACGGTGGTCGGTGTCCACAGGGAATTCAGCATGCGAGGTCCTTCGGTGCGGCGATGGCCAGGTGGTCATCGGGATGGCGACGGGTGTGGTGGGTGCCGTGACGGGCGTGATCAGCCGAGGGTGAGGACGAGCTTGCCCCGGACGTGTCCGGCGTCGCTGACCTGCTGGGCCGTGGCGGCCTCGGCGAGCGGGTAGGTGCTGACGGTGGTGACGACCTTGCCGGTCGCGGCATCCTGCGCCAGGGCGGCCAGGCGGGTGGCCGAGCGGTCCTGGGTACCGCTGGCGAAGGTGATGCCGAGCTGGTGCGCGCGGAAGTCGGCGATGGTGACGATGCGCTCCGTGCCGCCGCGCAGGGTGATGGAGTCCTCCAGGGCCCCCTTCCCGGCCAGGTCGAACACCGCGTCCACGCCGTCGGGGGCGAGCGCCCGGACCCGCTCGACCAAGCCCTCGCCGTAGAGGGTCGCGGTGGCGCCGAGCGAGGTGAGGTAGTCCTGGTTGGCAGGGCCGGCGGTGCCGATGACACGCGCTCCGCGGGCCGTGGCGAGCTGGACCGCCAGGGTGCCGACCGCTCCGGCCGCGCCGTGCATCAGCACGGTCTCCCCGGCGGTGACGTCCAGCAGGTCCAGGACCCGCTCGGCCGTCTCGCCCGCCACCGGCAGCGCGACCGCGTGCTGCCAGTCGAGGCCGGCGGGCTTGAGGGCCACGGTGGTGGCCAGCGCGTACTCGGCATACGAGCCGGTGTCCGACCAGCCCAGCACCTCATCACCCACCCGCACGTCCTGCACGCCCTCGCCCAGGGCGTCCACGAGGCCGGCGAGCTCGTGACCGGGGACGGAGGGGAGCGGCGTGGGGAACACGGCCTCCAGTGCCCCGGAGCGGATCTTGCCGTCCAGCGCGTTCAGCCCGGCTGCCTTGACGCGGACGCGGATCTGCCCGGGGCCGGGCTGCGGGACCTCGATGTCCGCCTCGCGCAGTACTTCCGTGCCTCCGAAACGGTCGAACAGGATGGCTTTCATGACGACTCCTCTCGTGTCACCACCCATTTAGGTGGCTGGACACATAACCAACGTAACAGCAAGCATGTGGCTAGCCAAGTATTTGCTGCCGCTCGGGTGACTGTGCAAGATCGGTTGTGGTCGTGCGCCGGTCTCCTCGGGGCGACGGACGAAGCGGGAGGCGCCCGCCGGAGCCGTCCAGCGCAGCCGGGGGTCACCTCGCCCCCGAACCCCGCGGCGGCGCCGGGCAGATGGCGGGTCGGCGGGACCGATGGCCGGACCGGAAAGGCCTTTGCGTCGCAAGGTCCTGAACCCCACAGGCATCGGCGCGGACCGCGGCCGCCCCCAGGGGCCGGCCCTGCTGGAGGACCTGGAGCCCGACGTCGCCGACGCCCCGGACGTCAACGTGTGGCTCCGCGGCGCCTGGATGAAGCCCTTCGCGCTGGCCCTGCTGGGGTGCAGCGGCGCGGCCGCGGTGGGGGCGGAGCGGGCGCACGCCGGCCACCGGCAGGTCGACGAGCACGCCCTGGTTTCCCACCCGGCCGTCCAGCGCGTTCCGCTCGTCCTGAGTCTCAGCGAGGCCGGACGGCCCGCGGAGGCGCTGAGGGGGGCGAGCGCGCTTATGCCGAACTGGTTGCCGCCGATTCGGTCGAGGGTGTGGATGGCGGTCTTCCTGGGCCGTGCGCAGTGGCTGGCCGGGCATCCTGACACCGCCCGCCGCTGGTGGGCGGAGGATGCCGCGCTGGCCCGGTCCATCGACCACCGCGGATCACCGGTCATCACACCGGTGAGATGCTGCTGTTGACCAACGGGGTGCGCGCGCCCTCGCAGCGGGCCCGCGCGACCGCGGCCCGGCCTGCGGCCGCCGAGGCACGGCGGAGCTGGCCACCGCTGTGGCCACGGCCGCGCTGACGGCCCGCGAGCGGGAGATCACGCTGCTCGCCGCGGCCGGCAACGCCAGCAAGGACATCGCCAAGGCCCTGGCGCTGTCGGTGCGCACGGTCGACAACCACCTCCACCACGCCTACACCGAACCGGGCGTCACCACGCGGCGCGAGCTGGCCCGGCCCCTCGCGGCCGCGCCCCCGGTGCGGGCCCGGACCGGGGGCACCGTCCCACGTAGAACGTCGCAGAACCGTCGTGGAACCCACGGAGCCCCCTCCCCGGTGCCCGGGCGCAGTCGCTGCCGGTCGTCGCTGGTCGGCGCGCTGCCACGGTTCTACGACGGGGGCGCGGGGAGCGGTTGAGGACTGCTCAAGCCGGGGCGGGGCGGCACCGGCAGCGTCTCTCCCATGAACATGCCAGTCGCGAAGTGATGGGGGAAAAGCATGCGCAAGCCGATCTTGTTCGCGGCTCTGGGGGCCTCGGCCTGGTGACGGCCGGCCCCGCGGCCGCCGGCACTGCTGACGTCGACAGTGCAGGCTCCGGCTCGGCCGCCCCGACGGTGATCGACGTGACGTCGGTGTCGCAGATCCCGACCGCAGGAGAGGGCCTCGCCGCCTCCCCGGCGGGGAACAACGCGATCTTCCGGCTGATCATGACCAACAACGAAGGCGGCCAGTGCCTGGACGGGGATGCCGACACTGCACGATCTCCGCGGGTCAGGCAGGCTCGGGGAGGTGACCGAGGTGCTCGATGACGCGTTCGCGCAGAAGGAGATACTCCTCCCAGCGCCGAGGAAGGGGCCCAGGTGGACGTTTGACGACTCGGGCCGCGGTGACGGTCTGGCCATCCCGGAACTGTTCGCGCGTCAGGTCAAGTTCCACACCGCTGGGCAACCGATTCCACCAGTGAAATCCGTGTTGTTCCCCGCCGCAATGGACTTCCCCGACCATGAGGTCGCCACCGAAGATGTCGTTCACTATCAAGGCGGTGATGTCACAGTGACCCCACGCCGGGTTGCCGGGCTGCCAGCCGGCGCGGGCGAGGTCGTCCGGGGAACAGGTGTCAGCGGCCCAACCGGCCCGCAGGGCCTTGTCGATGACCAGCAGGTTCCAAGGGATCAGGCCGACGGCATCGCAGTCGGCACTGACATCGGCAGATCGCCGGGGAGACACCTCTTCAGATGCCGGCCCCGACTCGAACTGCAGATATCGGCGCAAAGCCTCCCGTCCTCCCGGAACGAAGAGCAGGTGATCGACGACCTCGCACAATTCGGCCTCTGTCGTCCAGCCCCACCAGGCGATCTCATCCGGGTCCGGGATCAGGGGTTCAGTCACGACAGCCTCATGCACCCCAAACCACACGGGGCTGATCCCCTCCCGGCAAAGGAACTTGAACATGAAGCGCACGAGCACACGAACGCCCAGCTCTTCGGACAGTTCCCGGGCCGCGGCTTCCTCGTACGACTCACCCACCTCCACGGCGCCACCGACCATCACGTCGTAGTGGCCAGGGAACCGGGACAGCGTCTCGGACCGCCGCAACACCAAGATCCGCCCTGCCCGATCACGGCAGATCGTCGTCGCAATGCGATGCGGCCAGTGCTGACGCTCCGCCTCGCCTCGATCGACGACTCCCAACACGCGGTCCTGCTCATCCACATGCTCCACCAATTCGCTCACGGAGGCACGATCTCAGTCCCCACTGACAGTGCGGCCCCAGGAACACGAAGTTCTGAGACCGGAGGAGGGGAATGTCCTCATCGCATCTGAGTCCTTGCGGCTGGGGACGCTGATGGAATGCCGGAGGGATGCCGCGGGACAAGTCGGGGGTGTCGGGGCGTGGGTGCAGGGCCGCGAATTCGCCGGGGCCGAGAGAGCCGGGGAGAAACGCCGGGGCGATTTGCCGACGCGCGAGTGGTGCCCGTGTCGAACCCCACGCCGGCCAGCGCGGTCGCGAGTCCGGGGACCTCGGGGAACCATGCCGCCGGCAGCGCCGCCGCCCGGGACGCCACGGCAGGCTCGGGATCCCGCAGCCAGGTCAGGAACGAAGGCGCGTGGCGCTCGGCCGCGTGGCGGGCGTCGGCGGCCCGGCGCATGGCCGCGGGATCGGCGACGTCGGCGACGGACAACGCGGCCAGCTGGCGGGGGAGACCGCTGACCACAGCCGTTTCGGCGGACCTCCGGTACACCGCTTCGTGCACCACAACGTACGCGCCTGTGTGCGTTCGTCGGTGCGTGGCGCCTCGTCGTCCGACGGGAATGTCGCCCCGAACTCCTGTGGCCTCATCTGCTGGCGGCGACGGTCGTCGAGTCCAGCGATACGACAGGCTCGCCTCGTCGGACACGCGGCGACTGCGTTGGGCGCAGTCCTCAACGGGGGGCTGTGACCGGCAGACGGCCGTTGCTCACCAATTGCGGGTGGCGATCAACTCCTCCACGTCCGCATCCGCGAACCCGTAAGCCGACGCGACAAACCAGAAGTCCTCAGCGATCTCCTCGCGAGCCACCGTCTCGATCTCGCTCCCTGCCGCCTCGAACTCCGCCTCCAACAGGTTGAACTCCTCCGTCGCGGCTTGTGTGAGCACGTACAGGGCCGCCACGTCCGACGGCTCCTCAGCCTCGATCCGCTCGCACAGCCGCAGCAGAATCGCCTTGCCCTGGTCGACGACGTGATCGGGGAAGTACGTGTCCGCGTACAGGGGCCGCAGAAACGCCCGTCCTGCTACCTGCTCGTTGGTGATCGGCATAGCGCCCCCGGCCTCGTAGATGAACCAATGAGCCGATCATGCACCGGGCCACTGACAGTCATGCTCTGCCCGCCGAGCTCTCGGTCACGACGACCTTCCGCCCGACGAACCCGCCGGGACCACCGGTCCGCACATCGTCCGCGGACATACCCGATGACCAGGGACGATGCGGAGTCCGGGGGCGGGGGACGCGCATGGCCGTCACTCCAGGAGCGCGCAAACGGCATGGTGTCGGTGTCGAGCGGCACCGGGTGATGCTTCGTCTCCTGGAAGGGCGAGGGGGGATCGTGTCCGACGTCGATCAGGAACTGCCACGCCGTCAGTGCCGACGATCCACGCGGGCATGGCCTGTCCGTCGGCGGCGCCCGCACCCGGGGCGGGCAGAAGGTGCGCCTGCTCGCCAAGGACGGACCGGCCGCCGCCGGATTGGAGTGGCACCGCGGGCGCAACGCGTCACTTCCGCCGTGAGGTAGAGGACGCCGACGGCCGGCCCCGTCGCTCGATCAGCTCCTCAGGGCGCCCACGACCCGAGCACGTTCTTCATCGCATCCGTCATCGCGAACTGCAGCAGCGGGCCGTAGGTGATCCGGCCGACGCCCAGACGGCGGAAGCGCTCAAGATCGTGCCTGACGGGATGGGCCGTGGAGTTCACGGGAACGGCCACGGCGCCAGTCACCGCCGCGAGCAGGTCGTCGTCGTCCTGAATACCCACCGGGTAGACGCTGTCGGCGCCGGCCTGCTCCAGGGCCCGCAGTCGCTCGATCGCCTCGTCGAGGACGCCGGAAGCGTCCTTCGCGTGCAGGAAGAGGTCGGTGCGCCCGTTCACCCAGACCGGAACTCCGGCGTCGTCAGCTGCCGCGCGCAGGCTGGCGATGTAGCTCGCGTGCTCCTGTGTGCTGCGCATGCGGCCGCCGTCCGAGTGGACGGTGTCCTCGATGTTGAGACCGGCGCCGCCGACCTCGATGAGGCCGGCGATGAGATCCGCGGGCTTCTGTCCGTATCCTGCCTCCAGGTCCACGGACACGGGGACGTCGACCGCCGCGATGATCGGCCTGACGACGGTGAGCACTTCCTCGAAGGTCTGCCCCTCGTGGTCGTCGGCTCCCCGGGAGTCGGCGAGCGGATGACTGCCGACCGTCAGCGCGGCGAACCCGACGGCGGCTGCCGTCCGCGCGGACCAGACGTCCCAGACGGTCGGCAGCACGAGCGGCTTGTACTCGGAGTGCAGCTGCTTGAGGCGTTGAGCGCGTTCAACAGTGGTGCGAAAGTCCATGTCAGGGACGCTACACCTGGATGCCACAAATAACGTGCCGGCGGGACGCCGCCCGGTGACGGAAAGACGCAGTCTGGTCCCACCACTCAAGCCCGGTCCGTCTTCGGTGACGGCGCGGGCTTGCCTGCGGTGATGGCGCAGGAACAGGAGTTCCTCGACCACGATCAGTGGGCAGATCTGGTCGTCTCCATCTCTGCTGTTCGACGCATGTTGATCGACATGATGCACTTCCCCGTCCGTCCTGCCCTGCCTGGCGGAGGGTGCGCGGTGGTGACCTCCCGCTCGGCTGCGAACGGTTGCCGCTGCTGCGATCCGGTGTCTGCGTCAGTACCCGCCGCCGGAGCCGCCGGAGCTGAATCCGCTGCCATAGCCGCCCGTGCCGCTGGTGGCGCTGCCGCCACTCGGGTTGCCCCGGTCGGTGGGGCGCCGGGTTGGCGGGGAAGGCGGCGGAAGCGACGTGAAGGTGGCGTGATCCTCGCCGAACAGCTCCCGCCAGCAGCGCTCGAAGCTCACACCGCCCAACTCGCGTTCCGTCTCGGCGAGCGCGGCGTCGTCCCAGTGCAGCCGGTCCGGATGCAGGTCCCTGAGGGCCTGCCGCAGCTCCGGGAGGTTGACACACGGCCTGTCCTGTCGGGTGGCCGACACGCGCTCGTCGCTGTGGGGGACGTCGTGCCGGAAGACATACGCGGTGCTCCATTTCTTCCTCGTCACCACCGACCAGCCCCAGATCGGCCGTTCGGCCAGCTCCGCTGCCCGCCGTCGGGCCTGCGCCTCCTCCCGGGCATCTTCCCGTGCCCGTAAGCCCGCCCGGTCGTGCTCGGCCCACACCGCATGCCAGATTTCCCGGCTGACCGGCTGGTAGGCCTCGCCGGCCTCCCGCACCGTCTGTTCGTAGCGCACTCGCACCCTCCCCCAGGCTCGCAGGGCGCGGCGCTCGGCGACGTACCTCCAGCGTGGGACGGACCCCACGCCCTGGTGGGCTGCCACCAACTCAGCGCTGACTGCGTCTACGGCGCCGGCGTAGGCGAGAGCGGCCTCGACCCAACGACGGCAGGTCTCCGGCGTGCACGAGGCGAGGTCTCCGGCATTGTCATGCGGTCCCCAGGTCTCAACCAGGAAGAAGGGTGCCGGACTCATTTCGTCGAGCAGACTGTCGGGCCAGTGCCGGTGGACGCGGACCTTGTGGTCCCGTGGGCTCACCGGTTCCTGGTCCTGCTGCCGGGGCATGGACGGCGTGTAGCGGGCTGGATGTGGCAGTGCCAAGTGGCTCATCGGCTCACCCCCGTGATTCCGTCTCCAGGGTGCCCGCAGCACCGTCGGCGAGGCAATGCCCCCGGGCTCCCGGGCTGTGGCACGCCACGGTCGGATCGCCTTCCGAAAGACCCCCTGACCGGGGCCTCCACCACCGACATCACGGCACCGGTGCCGATGCCACAGGGTCCGCGTCCAGTTCCTCGCTGACCGCGCCGTCCGCCGCCCTCGACAACGTCATTCCGGCCGGTGCACGACGCAGTCGGGCGACACCGATCCGTCCCTGGTCGAACCTGCCGTAGAGGACCCCGTGGCCCCGGCGGGTGGCCCGGTGGCCCGGTGGCCCACGCCTGCCGTGCCGGAGCGGACCCGCCACTCGGGACCACGGTCTCGCTGTCGTCCGACCGGAGGGACGGCGCCTAGCGCACGGCGCCTCCGACGCCCGGGGAGCGTACGTCGGCCAGTGTGGTGGCCAGGGACCGCCAGACGTGGGTGGCCAGATCGAGGTTGTGGGCGTCCGTCGCCTGCTGCCCGAGGCGACGCAGGGCCGCGACCCCCTGGTCGACCCGGCCCTCCAGGATCATCAGACGGCCCTCCAGGACCGCCAGCCGTACCCGGTCCCCGTGCGGCAGCCGGAGTTTGCCGTCCGGCGGCAACGCGCCGCACAGCGTCCGGGCCTCGTCCAACCGGCCCTGGTGGAAGGCGAGATGGGCCCTCAGAGCGCGTACCTCCTGCAACTGGATCGGGGTGCCGATGAGTTCGAGGACCACGTCGGCCTCGCCGAGCCACCGCTCCGCCGCCGCCACGCACGGCGGTGACATCTGGAGCGCGGCGGCCGTCGCCGCCGTACGCAGCCGGGTCCACAGGATCAGGTCGTCGCCGCCCCGGAGCATGGCCAGCGCCCGCTCCAGCCGGGACCAAGCGGTCCGGTGGTCGCCCCGCCGATCGGCGACCACCGAGGCGGTCCACAACGCCTCGGCGGTGGCCTGGGGAGACGTCGTGGGCAGCAACTCGCTCTCCAGCTCACATACATGGCGCTCGGCCGCTTCCAGTCGGCCGAGCCCGGTCTCGACGGCGATCAGGACCGTCCGGGCGGGCATGACGTCGGCGGCCGGCAGCCGCTCGGCGCGTGCGACGGCGAGCGCGTTGACGGCGACCGGTTCCGCCGCCCGTGCCTTGCCCAGGGCGTACAGACAGCGCGCGTACTGCACATGGGACCGCACCCTGAGGTCGGGTGCCGCGATCAGTTCGCTCAGTTCGATCAGCTCGCGCAGATGACCGCGCTCCTGCTCGAAGTCTCCCTGGCCGCCGCTGATCCGGCCGAGCAGCCACAGCGCCTGCCAGCGGCCGAAGGGGTCGTCGTGCTCGTCGTCGCGCACCGCCTGGAGGAGATCGGTGGCGCTGTCCGTGCCCGGTGGTGCCGAGGTCGCGGCGGCGAGCGCGCGGCTCAGGCAACCGCCCGCGCGCGGCTCGGTCAACGCGGTGACGTCCACGCCGAGTTGCTGTGCCAGATAGCTGACGGTTCGTTCGGTGGGCCGGCGTTCGCCCGACTCCAGACGGGAGAGGTATCCGGTGGACATGCCCTCACCGACGACCGCGGCCTGGCTCAAGCCCCGCTCGAGCCTGAGCTTCCTCAGCTGCCGGCCGAAGTGCGGCTGCGCAAGCATTTCGCCCTCTGATCCCCTGAGGTCCTTTTGAGTCTTCTGATCGCCCCGTGTTTTCGAGGCCGCGTCCGGAAGTTGCCCATACTTTAGGGAGGCTTGGCAATGGGGGCAACACGGTTGCGCACGCGAGGTTTCTCCTGTCATTTGCCATGGCTCCCTGCGTACCGAGTTTCGGAACGGCCGGGCAGGGACCCTGTTTGGCTGAAATTGCCCCATGGCCAAAAGAGTTGGCAATGGGCACGGCCGGATAGGCAAACACTTGCCAGGCGGGTTGTCCGGCCATAGCCTCCGAGTTGCCGACCTGATGTGATATCGCCCCGACCCGGTGGCGGCCGCGCGAAAGTGACGCGTGGACAACGTTGTCTCGCGGGGTTGCCGGAAAGGGCGGGGTGCATCGAAACCCCCATGTACAGAGGGAAAGACGGTATGTCCGTGGTGACCCCAAGCATCACCGCCTCATCCACCACCGTCGTCAAGGCGGGCGCCGGCGTGAACCGCCGCCGCACCTACACGGCCCATGTATGTCTGAAGGGCATGACCATCACGGCCGCGGAAGCCGATTTCGCGGCACAGTTCGGGGCGAGCCCCGGCCAGATATGCGACCGCACGCTGAGCGATCTGCTCCGGGCAGGCACGCCCGAGGTGCTGCGCCATCGTTTCACCGACCTTTCCGAGGGCCGCACGAGCTGGTTCACCGAGCGGGTGGCCGGCCGGCACGACAGCGGCCGTGTCTTCGTCGCAGACCTGACGGGGACAGCTGTCACCGGCGCGACCGGGCCGGCCGGACTGGCCCTCCTGCTGAGCCCTCTGGGGGCGGCGGGCGAGCCGTACCCCCGCGAACTGACGCTCAGCGAACTCGACGTGCAGGTCCTGGAGGGCGTGGCGGGTGGTGCGTCGACCGTGCAGCTGGCCGGCCGCCTGTACCTGAGCCGTCAGGGCGTCGAATACCGCGTACGCCTGCTGCTGCGCCGTTTCGACGCTCCCAACCGGCCCGCCCTGGTGGCCCGCGCCCACGCGCTCGGGCTGTTCGCGCCGGGCCAGTGGCCCCCACGGGTACTGCCGGAGCTCATCGAGTAACGGGCACGACGGGGGACACACGGCGGGCGGTGGCCGTCGGCGGGCGATCCCGCCGACGGCCACCGTCGCGTCCGTCCCGGGGCCCCGGCGGGCACCGTGCGCCCGTCGGGGGCGAGGTCCGGTGCGTGCTCCGTCGTGCACCTGCTCGAAGCGTTCGGGGGAGTGCCGGCCGGCCTCCTCGTGGGGCGTGCAGCCGGGCTCCGGGCGGAAGCGGAGTACGGGCGTGCCGGGCGGCGCGACGGGACGCCTGCCGCCCGCCGGGGCTCCAGAACCCTTCTCCCCGGTCCCGCCGCGTCGCCGTCACGCCCGGACACTCCGCACGGACCGCCTCCTCCGCCGCGCGTCCGCGCGCGGCGGATTTCGCTCGGCTCGGCCGCAAGGCACTGCCTCCGGGCACGGCAGGGTCCACAGGACGGGCGTCAAGCCGCCGAGGGCTGCCAGGCCTCCCGGAAGCGCAGTCGGGCGCGATGCAGCCGGGACCGTACCGTGCCCACCGGCAGTGACAGGACACGTGCCATCTCCTCCTCGTTGAGGCCGTAGGCGCGCAGGGTGAGGACCTGCCGGTGGGACATGGACAGCCGGTCCAGTACATCGCTGATGTGCACGGCGTCCAGCGGGTTCGCCTCCTGCCCCGGCTCGACCCGCTCGTACGGCCCCTCCTCACCGGCCCGTTTCACCGTGCGCACGGCCTCGCGGACCGTCACCGAACGCACCCAGCCGTAGAACGCGGTCGGCTCCCGCAGGGTGCGCAGACCCCGGTAGACGGCGAGGAGCGCCTCCTGCGTGGCGTCCGCGCCGTCGTCGTGCGTGATGGACCGGCACAGTCGTGCGACGTACGGGACGATCCCGGTCAGCAGTTGGTTCATGGCCTGTTCGTCGCCGGCCTGGGCGCGCGGCAGCAGCGCCAGGGGCGTGGGGATGTCGCTGACGTTGCTCATGTCGGCGCAGGGCTCCTTACGGTGGCCGGTGAGGTGCGGTGCGGTGGGCCGCCTCAGCCCGCCGCCGTGGGGACGGGCTCGACGGCGGCGGCGCAGGCGTCGAGCACCGCACCGACCCCGTCGCGGAAGGCCCGGACGAACTCCGGGCTGAAACAGGCGGTGAAGTACGGGAACTCGATGGCCAGCCGTCCCTCGAACGAGACGACACAGGCCATCACCGGGCTGCGCCCGGCCGCCGGGAAGTACTGCTCCCGTGCGGGCACCAGCCGGACGTCGGTGGCCTCCAGGCCCTCCGGCAGCCGGGGCCCCGGGACGACGCCCATGTTCGTGGCGATCACCGTCGCCAGTTGCAGCGTGGGGTTGCGCGGGATCTCGGGCGTGATCCGCATCTCGTGGTAGGGGCCGTCACCCGCGACGAAGTCGCCGAGCCGGGAGTGGACGGTGCGGGCCAGCTCGACCGGGTCCGACTCCGGGGCGACGTCCAGGGCCTGGAGGTGGCTGGTGACGGCGGGCACCATCACCAGGGCGGGCACCGGCGGTGACAGCCGCGAACGCAGATCGACGGGGGAGAGGCAGCGCAGGGCACGCGGCTCCCCGCCGGGCAGACGCCGGCGCGCCGTCGTGAGCAGGGCCGCGGCGACCAGGGCGTGCACGGTCACGCCCGCCGTGCGGGCGGTGCGGCGCAGCCGGCCGGTGCGTTCCTCGTCCAGCGTCAGCCGGCACACCTCGATACGGCCCTCGACGGCGGACGGATCCGTGACGTCGTACGCCACCAGCTCCACCGGGTGCCGGCGCGCTTCGTCCACGCGCCGCGCCAGGTACGCGGTCGTCGCCGCCTCGTCCACCTCGGGCAGCAACTCGCTCACGGGCACCGCCCAGCCGGGGGTGCCGTCCACGGCGCCGGGCCGCTCCTCGCCCTCGGCCAGGGCCCGGTACCGTTCCCAGATCTCGTTGTGCAGGGCGATGCCGCTGTGTCCGTCGACGACGGTGTGGTCCACCGAGAGCACGAACAGGTGGCCGTCTCCCTCGGGCGTGCTCACCAGGACCGCCCGGCTCAGGGGCCCGCCGACGGACAGAGGCGTGTTCAGCTCCGTGGCGTAGGCGTCCTCGGCGGCGCCGGTCCGGGTGCTCAGCCGGGGGCGCGCGGCCTCGTCCAGCAGGTCCAGCGCGTAGCCCTCGCCCTCCGGGACGATGCGGGTCCGCAGCGCCGGATGCGCCTCGGTGACCGTGTCGAACGCGGCCGACAGCGCCTCGATGTCGAGACGGCCGCGCAGGGTGCAGGAGAGCACCGCTCGGCTTCGCTGCCCGACGTACAGCGTCTCTACCGGACACAACGCACGGCGCATGACCCAGGCCCTCTTTTCGTCCGCTCATTCCCGGAAGCCGCGTGCCGACCATCGGTCGGCGCCGCGGATCCGGCTCAACGTCCTTTCGAGAGTGCACGGTCGGGCCGGTGCGAATCCAGCCGATGCGGTGCGCCCGGGGAAAGTCTCGTGTTTTCCCTAAAGTTCGTCGCGGGCGCGGCTATCCCGGAACCCGCTTTCTTTAGGGAAAAACCTGAATTCCGTCCGCGGGGCCGGATCGGGCTTGACCGGGTTCGCCCGGAGGCCCCAGCGTGAAGACCTCGTGAACCGGCGGCGGGCCGAGATACGGCCACGTCCCCGGAGCGCGGTCGTGAATGCCGGCCCGGTGGGCCGGGGCCGCTTCCTTGTCAGACCGACCGGGCTCTTTCCGGCCGGGCCGTTACGGCTTGCCACGTGAGGGTTGTGCTATGTCACTCCACGAGGAGTCTCTCCCCGAGGACGAACGTCGACCGCTGTCCGGCGCCCAGGAAGGCCTCTGGTACGCGCAGCGGCTCGCCCCCGACAGCGCCGCGTACAACACCGCGGAGGCGGTGGAGATCCACGGCGGCCTGGACACCGCTCTGTTCGAGGCGGCGCTGCGCCGCACGGTCGGCGAGGCCGGCACCTTCGCGCTGCGCTTCCTCGACACCGACGACGGCCCCCGCTGCCGTCCGGCACCGGACGCCGACGACTGGCCGCTGCACCGCGTCGACGTGAGCGACGCCGCGGACCCGGAGGCCGCCGCCTGGAAAGTGATCCACGCGGACCTCCGGACCCCGGTGGACACCGACAAGGGCCCGCTGTTCGCGCACACCCTCCTCACCCTCGCCGCCGACCGACACATCTGGCTGCTGCGGGCCCACCACCTCCTGCTCGACGGCTACAGCTACAAGCTCCTCGGCCGCCGCCTGGCCGACGTCCACAACGCGCTGGCCGAGGGCCGCGACCCCGGCCCCGGCGGCTTCGCGCCCGTCGGCCGGCTGCGGACCGAGGAGGCCGCCTACCTCGCCTCCGAGCGCCGTGACCGTGACCGCGACCACTGGACCCGCCGCCTGGCGGACCTGCCGGAACCGGCCCGCCTCACCCGCCGCACGGCCCCGCCGCGCGCCCCGTTCCTGCGCCACACCGTCGAACTCGGCCCCCTGGACGCCGAGGCGCTGTCCGCCGCGGCCGCCGGCCTGGGCATCACCCGCGCCAACCTGCTCGCCACCGCTCTCGCCGTCTACCTGCACCGCATGACCGGCACGGACGACCTCGTCCTCGGCATGGCCACCATGAGCCGGCTCGGCAGCGCCGCCCTGCGCACCCCGGGCACCGCCTCCGACGTGCTGCCCCTGCGCGTCACCGCCCGACCGGGCACCCCCTTGGCGGAGTTCGCGCGCACGGTGGCCGACGAGCAGGCCGCGTTACGGCGGCACCAGCAGTACCGGGGCGAGTTCATCCGCCGCGACCTCGGCCTCATCGGCACCGGGCGCCGCCTGCACGGACCCGTGCTGAACATCGTCCCCTTCACCGAGGAACTGGACTTCGCCGGCAGCACGGCGACCTGGCACCACCTGTCGGGCGGTGCCGTGCACGACCTCCAGATCAACGTCCGGCCCGGCACGCTGCCCGGCGCCCTCTGGCTGGCCTTCGACGCCAACCCCCACCTGTACGAGGCGGACGAACTCGCCCTGCACGGCGAACGGTTCCTCGCGCTGCTGCGCCGGCTGGCGCAGGCGGCGCCCACCACCGCGCTCGCCGATCTGGACCTGCTGCTGCCCGGCGAGCACCCGCGCGGCCGGCCGGTACGCGAGTTCCCGGTCACCGGCACGCTCACCGAACTGTTCGAGCGGCAGGTGCACGCCCGGCCCGGACGGATCGCCGTCACCCACGAGGGCGCACACCTCACCTACGGGCAACTCAACGAAGAGGCCAACCGGTTGGCCCGGCTGCTCGTCGAACGCGGCGCGGGACCGGGCCGGACGGTGGCCCTCGCGCTGCACCGGGGCCCGCGGCTGCTGCCCGCCCTGCTGGCGGTCCTCAAGACCGGAGCCGCCTACCTCCCGCTGGACCCCGCCCACCCGGCCGAACGCCTGCGCCTGGTCATGGCGGACGCGGCGCCCGTCCTCCTGGTCACCGAGGGCGGCCTCGCCGCGGACCTCGGCGGGGACGTCACCACCGTCGTCCTGGACGAGCCCGCCGTCACCGCCGACCTCGCCGCGCGCCCGTCCGCCGACCTGACCGACGCCGACCGCGGCGGACCGACCGGCCCGACGCAGATCGCGTACGTCATCCACACCTCCGGCTCCACCGGCCGCCCCAAGGGCGTGCCCGTCCCGCATGCCAACGTGGTCCGGCTGTTCGCCGCGTCGGCCGAGCACTTCGACTTCGGCGCCGACGACGTGTGGACCCTCTTCCACTCCTACGCCTTCGACTTCTCCGTCTGGGAGATCTGGGGCGCCCTGCTGCACGGCGGCAGGCTCGTCGTCGTGCCGTACACCGTCAGCCGTTCCCCACGGGACTTCCTGCGGTTGCTGCACGACGAGGGCGTCACCGTCCTCAACCAGACACCGTCCGCCTTCGAACAACTGGTGGACGCCGACGAGGAGCCCACCGCCGCAGCGCTGCGCTACGTCGTGTTCGGCGGGGAGGCGCTGCGTCCAGAACGGCTGCGTCCGTGGACCGCCCGGCACGGCCTCGACCGGCCGGCCCTGGTGAACATGTACGGCATCACCGAGACCACCGTGCATGTCACCCACCACCGCCTCACCCCGGAGGACCTGACGGACCCCCGCCGGGGCAACGTCGTCGGCACCCCGCTCGCCGACCTGCGCGTGTACCTCCTGGACCCGCAGGGCCGGCCCGTGCCGCCGGGCGCCGTCGGCGAGCTGTACGTCACCGGCGCAGGGGTGACCCCCGGCTATCTGCACCGCCCCGAACTGACCGCCGACCGCTTCCTGGACGACCCCCACGGCCCGCCCGGCAGCCGCATGTACCGCTCGGGCGACCTGGCGCGGTTCCGCGCCGACGGCGCCCTCGACCACCTCGGCCGCGCCGACCGGCAGGTGCAGCTGCGAGGCTTCCGGGTCGAGCCCGGCGAGATCGAGGCCGTCCTCGCCGAGCACCCCGGCATCGCCCGCGCCGCCGTCGTCGTGCGCCGTGCGGACCACGGCGCCGAGCAGCTCGTCGCCTATCTCGTGACCACCGGTGAACGACCGCCCGCCGCGGCCGAGGTGCGCGCCCACGCGGCCGCCCACCTGCCCGAGCACATGGTTCCCGCCGCCTGTGTGCTCATGGACACCCTGCCGCTGACCGCCAACGGCAAGCTGGACACCGACGCGCTGCCCGCACCCGACCTCACCGGTGCGGCAGCCGGCGCCCGCCCCGCAAGCACCGAACAGGCGCTGGTGTGCGCCCTGTTCGAGGACGTGCTGAAGCTGCCCCGGGACACCGTCGGCATCGACGCCGACTTCTTCGACCTGGGCGGCGACTCGCTGCTCGCCACCCGGCTGCTGGCCCGGCTGCGCCACGGGTCCGGCACCGACGTGCCGATCACCGCCCTGTTCGAAGGTCCGTCGCCCGCCGCCCTCGCCCGGCTCCTCGACGGCCGCCCCGGCACGGCTCCCGGCCGGCCCGCACTCGGCGAGCGGCCCCGCCCGGAGCGCGTCCCGCTGTCCTGCGCCCAGGAACGCATGCGGTTCCTGAACCGGCTCGACGGCTCCACGGCGACGTACAACATCCCCCTCGTCGTGCCGCTCGGCGCCGCCGCCGACACCGAGGCGCTGCGTGCCGCGCTGGGCGACCTCGCCGATCGGCACGAGATCCTGCGCACGGTGCTCGCCGACCACGAGGGCACGCCGTACCAGCGGATCCTGCCGGCCGGCGGGCCGCGCCCGCCGCTGCCCGCCGTCGACTGCCCCGCCGACGAGATCGGCGCGCACCTGGCCGCGGCCTCCCGCCACCGCTTCGACCTCACCGGCGAACCTCCCCTGCGGGCCTGGCTGTTCGGCACCGGTGAGGACCGGACCCTGCTGCTCCTCCTGCACCACAGCGCCGCCGACGGCTGGTCCCTGCGGCCCCTCGCCGACGACCTGACCACGGCCTACGCGGCACGCCGCGCGGGCGCCGCCCCGGCGTGGGACGCGCCCCCGGCGCAGTACGCGGACTACGCGCTCTGGCAGCGCGCCCTGCTCGCCCCCGGGCCGGACGGTACGGGACATGCCGAGCGGCTCACCGCGCACTGGCGGCAGGCGCTGGCAGCGGCACCGCAGGAGTGCACCCTGCCCGTCGACCGGCCCCGGCCGACGGCACCGCGCGACGGCGCCCATGTCACCGAGCACGTACCCGCCGCCCTGCACCGCGACCTCACCGGCCTCGCCGAGCGCGAGGGCAGCAGCCTGTTCATGCTGCTGCACGCCGCCGTCAGCGCCCTGCTCACCCGCTGCGGAGCCGGCGAGGACATCGTGCTGGGCGTCCCCGTCGCCGGGCGCTCCGAACCCGGCCTGGACGATCTGATCGGCCTGGTCACCAACACCCTGGTGCTGCGCGCCGACACCTCGGGCGACCCCGCCTTCCGTGAACTGCTGGCCCGCGTCCGGCCCGGCGACCTGGCCGCGCTCGGCCACCAGGAACTGCCCTTCGACCGGCTGGTCGACGAACTGAACCCGCCCCGCAGGCCCGGCCGGCACCCGCTGTTCCAGGTCATGCTCGCCCTTCAGAACAACGAGCCCGCCGTGCTCCGCCTCGACGGGCAACCGACGCTGCTGCGGCCCACCGCCACCGGCACCGCCAAGTTCGACCTCTTCGTGGACGTCCTCGAACGGCACACCGCCGACGGCATCCCCGACGGCCTGGACCTGCACATCGAGTACGCCACCGACCTGTACGACCCGTCCACCGCCGAGGAGTTCGCCCGCTCGCTGGGCCGGCTGCTCGCGGCCGTGAGCGCCGACCCGGACGTACGGCTCGGCGCGCTCCCGGCGCCTGCGCCGCGCACACCGGCCGAGGCACCCGGCCCCGACACCGCAGGTCTGACCGAGGCGGCCCGGTCCGTGCCCGGCATCCGCGACGCCGTCGCGCTGCCCGCCGCCGACGGCGGACCGCCCCGGCTGTTCGTGGTACCGGGCCGCGCGGAGGCCACCGAGGCCGTCGAACGCCTGCTGGAGCGCACCGGCACCACGACCGTCGGCGTCACCGCCGTCAGCACCCTGCCCCGCGATGCCGACGGAGCCCTCGACCCGGCCGCCCTCACCGCCCTGCCCGCCGTCGACCGCGCCGCCGCCGGGGCCTGGCAACAGCGCCTCGCCCGCGTCACCGGTGTCGGCGCCGCCGAGGCAGTGGTCGAGGACACCCCGCGGGAACTGGCCCGCAGGCACGCCGCCGCCCCGCGCCGCGCCGCGCCGGCGTCCGACGGCGGCACCCGTGGGGCGGCCGGGACACGGCCAGCCCTCAGCGAGGGCCCCGAGCAGGCCGAACCCACCGTGGCCACCTGGGCCCAGGCCCTGGTACGGGCCGCCGACCACGCGCGGGGCGACATCGTGCACGTCCACCCCGACGGCAGCGAGACCCGCCGTGACTACGCCTCCCTCGTCCCCGAGGCCTCCCGGGTCCTCGCCGGACTCCGGCGTGCCGGACTGCGCCCCGGCGACCAGGTGATCCTCCAGTGCGACGCCGGTGAGGACTTCCTCGCGGTGCTGTGGGGCTGCATCCTCGGTGGCTTCGTCGCCGTACCGCTCACCGTGCCCGCCTCCTACGACACCCCCTCGGCCGCCCTCACCAAACTGGAGGGCATCTGGCGGATGCTCGGCCGGCCCTGGATCGTCTGCTCGCCCGCGCTGGAGGCGGGTCTGCGCGACCGGATCGGCCGCGACGGCGGGTCCGGTCTCCGGCTGAGCACGGCCGACGCCCTGCGGGACGCGCCCGAGGACCGCGACTGGTACGCCGCGCGGCCGGACGACCTGATCCTGATGCTGATGACCTCGGGCAGCACCGGCCTGCCCAAGGCCGTGCGGCTGACCCACCGCAACGTGCTGGCCCGCTCCGCCGCCACCGAGGCGATGAACGGACTCGGTGCCGACGACGTGACCCTGAACTGGATCCCGCTCGACCACGTCACCGGCGTCGTCATGTTCCACCTGCGGGACCTCTATCTGGGCTGCCGGCAGATCCACGCGCCCACCTCCTGGATCCTCCAGGACCCGCCGCGCTGGATGGACCTCGCTCACCGGCACCGGGTCAGCGTGACCTGGGCCCCCAACTTCGCCTTCGGGCTGCTCGCCGGACAGGCCCCGCGCTTCGCGGACCGCGACTGGGACCTGACCCCGATGCGGCTGGTGATGAACGCCGGCGAGGTCGTCGTGGCCGCCGCCGCCCGCGGCTTCCTGCACGCGCTGCGGCCCTTCGGACTGCCGCAGGACGTGATGCACCCCGGCTGGGGCATGTCCGAGACCTGCTCGGTGGTCACGGACGCGGTGCTGCCCGCCGAACCGCCCGGCACCGACGAGACGTTCGTCAGCTGCGGCCTGCCCTACCCCGGCTTCGCCATGCGCGTCGTCGGCGAGGACACCACCGTGCTCGCCGAGGGCGAGGCCGGCCGGCTCCAGGTCCGGGGCACCTCCGTGACCGGCGGCTACCACGACAACCCGGCGGCCAACGCCGAGGCGTTCACCGACGACGGCTGGTTCGACACCGGCGACCTGGCGTTCCTGCGCGACGGCGAGCTGTTCATCACCGGCCGCGCCAAGGACGTCATCATCGTCAACGGCGTCAACCACTACAGCCACGAGATCGAGACCTGCGTCGAGGAACTGCCCGCCGTGGTCCGCAGCTTCACCGCGGCCTGCGCGGTCCGCTCCGACGCGTCCGCCGCCACCGACGAACTCGCCCTGTTCTTCCACCTCGCCCCCGTCCCCGACCGCGCCGCAGCGCTGCGGGAGATCGCGGGCAAGGTCACCCGCGAGATCGGCGTCAGCCCCGCCTTCCTGGTCCCGGTCGGCCCCGGCGACATCCCCAAGACCGAGATCGGCAAGATCCAGCGGACCAAGCTGCGCAAGAGCTTCGAGGCGGGAGACTTCGACGACGCCGTCCGTGAGGCTCACCTGCTGCTGGGCACCGCCGCCACCCTCCCCGACTGGTTCCTGAAGCCCGTGTGGCAGCCGGCCGCCCCTCGCGCCCCGCGCGTCCTGCCGCCGGGCCGGCACACCCTGGTCCTGGCCTGCGACGGCCCCGGGACCCACGGCCTCGCCGACCGCCTGGCCGGGGCCCTGCGCGCCGACGGCGCCCGCTGCACCGTCGCCACGGACGGACCGTCCTACGAACGCCTCGACGCCGCCCGTTACCGGATCCGGCCCGCCGAGGACGCCGACCACACGGCGCTGCTGCGGGACCTGGCCGCCGACGAGCGGCCGGTCGACGCCGTCGTCCACCTCACCGCCCCGCACGGCGGCGACGCGGCCCCGGACGAATCGGCCGCCCGCACCCTGCTGGCGCTCGCCCGGGCGCTCGGCACCCGGCCGGCGGACCTGCTCCACGTGACGGTGGACGCCCAGGCGGTCGGCGCGGACGAAGCGCCCTCCCCGGCCCAGGCCATGGCCGGCGCGGTCCTGAAGTCGCTGCGGGAGGAGTCACCGGGGCTGCGCTGCGTCCACCTGGACGTCGAACGGGACACCGACCCCGTACCGCTCGTGACGGCGGAAGCCGCGCAGCAGCCCGTGGACACCGAGGTGGCCCACCGCGGCGGACGGCGTCACGTG
Organism: Streptomyces sp. NBC_00080; assembly: GCF_045041255.1. Lineage (NCBI taxonomy): Bacteria > Bacillati > Actinomycetota > Actinomycetes > Kitasatosporales > Streptomycetaceae > Streptomyces > Streptomyces sp. NBC_00080. Next base: position 336,483 of record NZ_CP108235.1, on the reverse strand, counting down.
CGCCGGCTGGCCCCGCTGCCCGAGGCGCCCGACCGCAGGGAGCCGCCCGCCACCGACGGCTTCCACCTCGTCAGCGGAGGGCTCGGCGGAGTCGGCGGTGCGCTGACCGCCCACCTGCTGGCGACCCCCGGCGCCCGCCTGCTCGTTCTCGGCCGCAGTCCGCTGCCCGAGGACGACGGAACGCACCAGTGGCTGCGGGAGCTGGGCGACGTGCGCTACGCGTGTGCCGACGTCACCGACGAGGACCAGGTGCGGGCGGCGGTGGACGGGGCCACCGAGGCCTGGGGCGTCCCGCTGACATCGGTCTGGCATCTGGCCGGCGCACTCGTGGAGCGGCCGGTCGGCGACCTGGACCCGGACGCCTGGCGCTCGGCGCTGGACGCCAAGGCGCACGGCGCCTGGACCCTGCACCGGGTCAGCGCGGACCGTCCGGTGACCTCGTTCGTGCTGTTCTCCTCCGTCAACGGCTGGTTCGGCGGCGCCATGAACACCGCGTACGCCGCGGCCAACGCCTACCTCGACGCGCTCGCCCAGCACCGCCGCGCCCGGGGCCTGCCCGCGCAGAGCCTGGCCTGGAGCATGTGGCACGAGCGGGGCATGAGCAGCGGGTACGGCCTCACCGCACTCACCGAGGCACGCGGCTACCGGGTACTGGACGCGGCCGCCGCGCTGCGCTCCCTCGACCTCGCCCGCACCCTGGACGAACCCCATCTGCTGATCGGCGCCGACCGCACCGCCCCCTGGGTCCGCAGCCATGTCGCCGAACCGGCCCGGCAGGTACGGCGGCTGGCCGCCCGCGTCGCGCTGGAGGAGGGCGCCGACCTCGGCGCCCTGCACCGGGCGGCTGCCGACGCCGCCGGCGTCGCCCCCTGGGTGCTGCGCGCCGCCGGCAGCGCCGAACGGCCGGAGGCCGCCGACGACACCGGGGGACGGATCCACGCCCTGGAACAGCGGCTCGCCGAGCTGTGGTGCGGGGTGCTGCACCGCGACCGGGTCGGCCGGGACGAGAACTTCTTCGACCTGGGCGGCAACTCCCTGCTCCTGGTCGGCGCGCAGAGCGCCGTCAACCAGGAGTTCGGCTGCGAGCTGACCGTGGTCGACCTGTTCGCGCACCCCACCGTGCGCGACCTGGCCCGCCACCTCGCCGGCCGTACGACGGCCCCCGGGGCTCCGACGGACGCCGTCGGGGACCCGCCGAGCGGGCTGGACCGGGCCAAGGAACAGGCACGACGGCAGCGAGCGGCCCGGGCCCGCCGCTCCGCACGGAACGGAAAGGGCCAAGGCCATGCATGAGACCAACGGGCCGCTGGACACACCGGAGGAGGACCTGCCGGCCGTCGCCGTCATCGGCATGGCCGGCCGGTTTCCCGGCGCCGACGACCTCGACGCGTTCTGGGACAACCTGGCCGCGGGCCGCGAAGCCGTACGACCCGTCACCGACGAGGAGTTCCTGGCCGCCGGCGGCGACCCGCGCGACCTGGACGACCCGTCGCTGATCCGCATGGCCTCCGTCGTCGAGGGCATCGACCGCTTCGACTCCGGATTCTTCGGCTACCTGCCCGCCGAGGCCGCCGTGGTCGACCCCCAGCAGCGCCTGCTGCTGGAGACCGCCTACCACGCCCTGGAGAACGCGGGCTGCCTCGCACCCGGCACCGATCACGGCACCTTCGGTGTGTACGCGGGCGCCGGCGACAGCCGGTACTACCCCGCCCACGTCCACCCCCGCCACGCCGGACAGCCCGGATCCGTCGAGCTGGTGCACGCGGCCACCGCCAACTCCCTGGGCACCCTCGCCCCCCGCATCTCCTACGAACTGGGTCTGACCGGCCCCAGCGTGTCCCTCCAGACGGCCTGCTCCACCGCGCTCGTCGCCGTGCACACCGCCTGCCAGGACCTGTTCGACCACCGCTGCGACACGGCCCTCGCCGCCGCCGTCTCCCTCAACCCCTCGGCGGCGCTCGGCTACCGGCACGTACCCGACGGGCCCTTCTCGCCCGACGGACACTGCCGGGCGTTCGCCGCGGACGCCGCCGGCACCTCCTCCGGGGACGGCGTCGGCGCGGTCGTCCTCAAACGGCTGGCGGACGCCCTGGCCGACGGCGACCGCGTCCGGGCCGTGATCCGGGGCAGTGCCGTCAACAACGACGGACGGCGCAAGGTCGGCTTCAGCGCGCCCAGTTCCGCCGGACAGACCGAGGTCGTGCTGGCCGCGCAGGCCCAGGCCATGGTGGACGCCGACAGCATCGGCCTGGTCGAGGCGCACGGCACCGCGACGCGCCTCGGCGACCCCATCGAGGTGGCCGCGCTCACCGAGGCGTTCCGGGAGTCCACCCGACGGCGCGGTTACTGCGCGCTGGGCTCGGTGAAGACCAACATCGGCCATCTGGGCGCGGCGGCCGGCATCGCCGGGCTCATCAAGGCGGTCCTCGCCCTGGAACACCGGCAGATCCCGCCCAGCCTGCACTTCGACCGGCCCAACCCGCTCATCGACTTCGCGGCCGGACCGTTCCGCGTCCCCACCGCGCTGGAGGACTGGCCCGCCGCCGGCCACCCCCGGCGGGCCGCTGTCAGCGCCTTCGGGATCGGCGGCACCAACGCCCACGTCGTCCTGGAGGAGGCCCCCGCTCCCGCGCCCGTACCGCCGCGCGCCCCCGAGGAAGGCGGCCGCCTGGTGCTGCCGCTGTCCGCCCGGACCGCCGGCGCCCTGCGCGGCCAGGCCGAGGCCCTCGCCCGCCAGCTGGAACGCCGCCCGGGCCTGCGCCTGGACGACGTGGCGCACACTCTGCGCACCGCCCGCCCCGCCCTGCGCCACCGCCTGACGGTCAGCGCCGCCTCCCGCGAGGAGGCCCTGTCCGCCCTGCGGGCCGCCGCTCCCGCCACCCCGGCCGTGCCGGACGAACCCGCCCGGGTGGCGTTCCTGCTGCCGGGCGGCGGCACCCAGTACCCCGGCATGGGCGCCGAGCTGTACCGCGACCAGGACGTCTACCGCGACACCGTGGACGAATGCGCCCGCGTCCTGCGCCCCGTCCTCGGCACCGACCTGCGCACCTCCCTCTTCGAGGGCGCACCGGCCGACCACACCGCCACCTTTCTCGGCCTGGTCGTCACCGAATACGCCCTCGCGCGCACCCTGATGGCCGCCGGGGTCCGCCCCGACGCGCTCATCGGCCACTCCCTGGGCGAGTACACGGCGGCCTGCCTGGCCGGGGTCATCGACCTCGCGGACATGCTGCCCCTGGTCACCGAACGGATCCGGCTGATCAGCGGGGCGGGCGGAGCGACCGTCAGTGTGGCGGCCCCGGCCGAGGAGGTACTGCCGCTGCTCGACGAGGAGTTGTCCCTGGCCGCGGTGAACGGGCCCGCCGCCTGCACCGTCGCCGGATACGAGGAGGCCGTGGCCCGCTTCGAGCGGGAACTCGCCCGCCGGGACCTCCCGTTCCGCCGGGTGCGGATACCGGCCGCCGCCCACTCCCACGTCCTGGATCCGGTGCTGGAGACGTACGAGCGGCACTTGCGCGGCGTCACCCTGCGCCCGCCCCGCATCCCGTTCGTCACCAGCGTCACCGGCACCTGGATCACCGACGCCCAGGCGACCTCCGTCCGGCACTGGCTCGACCACACCCGCCGCACCGTGCGGTTCACCGACGCCATCACGGCCCTGTGGGAGCGCGGGCGCCCGGTCCTGGTGGAGATCGGACCGGCGGACACCTTGACCGGACTGGCCACCGCCCAGCTGGACCCGGACACACCGGTGACGGTCACCACCATGCGGCACGCCAAGGCCGACGCCCGCGACGGCTTCGTCCTCGCCGAGGCGCTGGGCCGGCTGTGGAGCGCCGGTGCGGACACCGCGCTCCCGCCGGTGCCGGGCACGCCGGTGCCGGTGCCGCTGCCGCCGTACGCCTTCGAACGGCGCCGGCACTGGATCGACGCCCCCGGCGCCCGCTCCACCGCGTCCGACACCCCGGACACGGTCCGGGACGAACCGCACCTCGCACCCCGGCCCCGGCTCACCACCGAGGCCGTGCCGCCGCGCACCGAGCGGGAACAGGCCGTCGTCCGGCTGTGGGAGCAGACCCTCGGCATCGGCGGCATCGGCGTCCACGACAACTTCTTCGACCTCGGCGGCGACTCCATGCGGGCCGTCCTGCTGGCGGGCCGGCTGCGCCGGGCCGGAGTGCTCGACGTACCCGCCGCCACCCTCCTGGCCGAGCCGACCGTCGCCGGGGTCCTCGCCGCCACCGAGGACACCGACGACCAGCGGTCCGGCGGCACCGCGAACGCCCTCGCCCCCCTGCTGCCGCTGCGCCGCGAGGGCGGCGCCGCACCGCTGTTCTGCGTCCACCCCGGCGCCGGCGTCTCCTGGCGCTACACCGGCCTGCTGCCCCACCTCGGCGGCGACCAGCCGGTGTACGGCATCCAGGCCGCCGGTCTCGACGGCACCCGGCCGCCCGCACCCTCCGCCCCGGCCATGGTCGCCTCCTACGTCGACCTGGTCCGCGAGGTCCAGCCGCACGGCCCCTACCGGCTGCTGGGCTGGTCGTACGGCGGCTTCGTCGCCCACGCGATGGCCTGCGCGCTCCAGGAACAGGGGGAGCGGGTGGAACTCCTGGCCATGCTGGACGCCCCGCAGCCCTACGCCGGCGCGTACGACGCCGGGACGGCCGAGCGCCAGGTGGCGGCCCTGCTGACGCGGGTGGCCGGCCTGCCGGTGCCCTCGGACGGCGAACCGCCCGCGGTGGCGACCGTCCTGGACCGCATCGACGCCAAGGTCACGGCGGATCCCGCCGGCTCTCCGGTCGACCGCGCGCAGGCCGCCGCCGTCGCCGACGTCATGCGCAACAACCTGCGCCTCGCGCCCCGGTTCGAGCCCGGTGTCTTCCACGGGGACGTCCTGTTCTTCAGCGCCGACGACGAACCGGCCACGGACTTCGCCGGCGACCTTGCCGTACTCCCCGGCAAGGCGGACGCCTGGCGGGCCCAGGTGCGGGGCACCCTGCACGACCACCGGGTGCCGTGCGGGCACTACGAGATGACCGAACCCGAACCCCTCGCCCTGATCGGCACGGCGGTCGCCAAGGCACTGCGCGGCACCGCCGATCCCACCGCGCCCGTAGCCGTTCCGCCCCCCGGGGGCCCCGACCGTCCAGGAGACCCCACATGACCGTGACCGCACCCCAGGACCTCTACGAACTCGGTGACGCGCCCGAACCGGGCACCGTGCCAAGGAAGATGTACGCCTCGCTGATCCGCCGGGAGCGCTACGGGGAGCCCGTCGACGCGTTCCGCACCGAGGTGGTCGACGTCCCGCCGGTCCGCCGTGGCCAGGTGCTGGTCAAGGTGATGGCGGCCGGCGTCAACTACAACAACGTCTGGGCGGCGCTGGGCAAGCCGCTCGACGTGATCGCCGCCCGGCAGAAGGCCGGTGCGGTCGAGGACTTCCACATCGGCGGCTCCGACCTGTCGGGCATCGTGTGGGCCGTCGGAGAGGACGTCAGGGGCGTTCGGCTCGGGGACGAGGTCGTCGTGCTCGCCAGCCGCTGGGACGAGTCGGCCGAGGACATCCGCCTGGGCGGTGACCCGGCCGCGTCCGTCAGCCAGCGGGTGTGGGGCTACGAGGAGAACTACGGCTCCTTCGCGCAGTTCGTGGTCGTGGACGACTACATGTGCCACCCCAAGCCCGCCCGGCTGTCCTGGGCGGCCGCCGCCTGCTACATGGCGACCGCGGCCACCGCCTACCGGCAGTTGTTCGGCTGGGACCCGCACACCGTCCGGCCCGGCGACCCGGTGCTGATCTGGGGCGGTGCCGGTGGCCTGGGCAGCATCGCCATCCAGCTCGTCCGGCACGTCGGCGGCATCCCGGTCGCCGTCGTCTCCAGCGAGGAGCGCGGCGCGTTCTGCATGCGGCTCGGCGCCGAGGGCTGGATCGACCGGCGCGACTTCGACCACTGGGGTCGGATGCCCGACACCTCCGACGACGCCGCGATGAGCCGCTGGCTGTCCGGGGCGCGGGCCTTCGGGCGGCGCTTCTGGGACGTCCTCGGCGAGCGGCGCAGCCCCCGGATCGTGCTGGAGCACTCCGGCGCCGACACCGTCCCCACCTCCGTCTATCTGTGCGACAACGCGGGCATGGTCGTCATCTGCGGCGGCACCACCGGCTACAACGGCGACGTCGACCTGCGGTTCCTGTGGATGCGGCAGAAGCGGCTCCAGGGCTCGCACGCCGCCTGCGCCCGCGAGGCCCGTGAGATCACCCGGCTGATCGACCAGGGTGTCATCGACCCGTGCCTGTCCCGGACCTTCGGTTTCGAGGAGATCGGTCTGGCCCACCAACTCATCCACGAGAACCGTCACCCGATGGGGAACATGGCGGTCCTGGTCAACGCGTCGGAGTAGAGCGTGCGGTGGCCGGGCCGTCCGACGGCCGGCCCGGCCACCGCCCCTCCGACCGAAGACCCGCGGTCCGGCCCCGGCACGGCGAGCCGGCCCGCGAGGGACTCGGCATCGGCCGGGCCCGGCCACCGGGGGAGCGGTGGCCGGGCCCGGCGCCGGCGGTCGGGGAGGCCGCGGGGAGGTGCGTGCCCTCAGGTCCGCAGCAGCTTCTTGACGATCTTCCCGGCGGGGTTGCGGGGCACCTGCTCGATGAACTCCACGCCCCGCGGCCTCTTGTAGGGGGCGAGCAACCCCGAGATGTGGCCCAGCAGTTCCCGGGCGCCGGTGTCCGGCTCGGCCACCACGTACGCCAGCGGCACCTCGCCGTAGTCCTCGTCCGGCGTCCCGACGACCGCCGCGTCCCGTACCGCCGGGTGGCTCATCAGGGCGCGCTCGATCTCCGAGGGGTAGACGTTCTGGCCGGCCCGGATGATGACGTCCTTGGTGCGGTCCACGAGGTGGATGCGTCCCGCCTCGTCCACGAACCCCAGGTCCCCGGTCCTGATCCACCCGTCGAGGTCGATCTCCCGCGTGGCCTGCGGATCGTTCCAGTAGCCCTGCATCACACCGGGTCCGCGCACCACGATCTCGCCGATCTCGCCGCGCGGCGACTCCGTCCCGTCCGAGCCCACCGCGCGGGCGGACATACCCGGGATCACGCGACCGCAGGGGATGCGGGCGGCGCCGTCCCCGGGCGAGGGGTGCTCGTCGGGGCCGAGGGTGACGAACGGGCCGCCGACCTCCGTCATGCCGTACACCTGCCGGAAGCCGCAGCCGAGGCGCCGTACGGCCTCCTCGTACACGTCGAGCGGCATGGGGGCGGCGCCGTACAGGATCTCCCGGAGCGTGGACAGGTCGGTGCGGTCCGCGCCCTTGGCCTGGAGCATGAAGCGCACCATCTGCGGGACCATCCACATGTGGGTCGCCCGGTGCCGTTCCACCGCGGCCAACGCCCGCTGCGGGGTGAAGCCCGGCATGAGCACGATGGTGGCGCCCGTCGCCATGTAGGTCAGGGACACCACCATGCTGCCGTGGTACAGCGGGCAGCAGTTGACCATCACGATGTCGTCGGTGGGCCGGGCCTGCACAAGCCAGCCCAGGGCGATGGCGCGGAACGAGGCGCTGTCGACCGTGACGCCCTTGGCCCGCCCGGTGGTCGCCGAGGTGTGCAGCACGGCCACCGGATCGGTGTCGGCCACGAGCGGCAGCTCCCGCCGCGCCGCCACACTGCCCAGTGCCTCGAAGGCCGGCTTGTCGAACGCCATCGTGATCCGCACCGAGGCCGGTAACTCCGGCTGGCGGTCGAGCAGTTCGGACTCGCCGAACACGGCGACCGCGCCGACGCGTGCCACGATGTCGGCGACCTCGGGCACGGCCAGGCTGTGGTTCAGCGGTACGAACAACGCGCCGAGACGGGCCAGCGCGAAGTAGGTCTCCAGCACCTCGATCCGGTCCTTGGAAAGCACGGCGACACGGTCACCGTGTTCGATTCCCAGCTCCGCGAATCCCCGCGCGAGTTCGAGCGTACGGTCGTGGAAACCGGCCCAGGTGACCGCGCGCCTCTCGTCGACGAGTGCCGTACGCCCGGGAAAGCACTGCCGGTTGCGTTCCAGCAGTTGCGTGAGCCACATCAGGCACCGCCACCGGCACCGGTCGCGGACCGCTCGGCCACGAAACGTTCGTAGTCGGCGATCGTCTGCAGCTTCTCCATGTCGTCCGCGGTGATCTCCACTCCGGCCCGCTGCTCGACCAGCAGCACCAGCCGCACCAGGTCCCCGGAGTCGATGCCGCTCGCGGCGAGGTCGAGGTCGTCACCGACCTGCCCGGCGTCGGCGAACTCCTCCGTGCCGGTCAGCTCGACCAGCAACTCCCTGACGGTGCTCATGGTTACCCCTTTCGCCCGGCAGGCCGACCGCCGAGCGGATCGCGTCCTTCACCTGTCACCCGAACAAGAGGTCCCCGCGCCGAACCGCAATCCCCGCACCCCCGCGTGACGTTTGTCACGCGCCCCGTCCGGCACGCCGGGGGATTGCGGGTCTCCCGCACGGCCTCTTTCCCAGACGGAGGCCGCGCCCGATCCACCGGGCGAGGCGGGCGCAACGGCGCCCGGGAAGCACCGAAGGAGTGATGCCAGTGCCCAGGCGAGGTGTCCGGTCCAGGGGCGTGTACGTCCGCGCCTCCCCGGCGCGGAGCGGCCGGGGAGGCGCGGCATGAGCGTGGTGGGGTCCGCCGACACCGCGGACGTCGGCGAGGACGAACCGACGGCGAGGTTCGAGGCGCTCGTCGGCGCCGGTGAGGCCGTCGAACCGCGCGACTGGATGCCCGACGGCTACCGCCGCATGGTGCTTCGGCAGCTCGCGCAGCACGCCCACTCCGAGATCATCGGCATGCAGCCGGAGGGCGCCTGGCTCACCCGGGCGCCCTCCCTGCACCGCAAGTCGGTGCTCATCGCCAAGGTCCAGGACGAGGCCGGCCACGGCCTGTACCTGTACTCCGCCGCCGAGACGCTGGGCGTGGACCGCGCCGACCTGCTGGACGCCCTGCACCAGGGGCGCCAGCGCGCCTCGGCGACCTTCGACCACCCCGCGCTGACCTGGGCCGACACCGGCACCATCGCCTGGCTGACGGACGGCGCCGCCGTCATCAACCAGGCCCCGCTGTGCCGTACTTCGTACGGACCCTACGCACGGGCCATGCGGCGCGTCTGCCAGGAGGAGGCCTTCCACGTACGGCAGGGCTACGACCTGATGCGCGCCCTGTGCGAGGGGACACCGGCACAGAAGGCGATGGCGCAGGACGCGGTGGACCGCTGGTGGCTGCCGGCCGTGGCGCTGATGTTCGGCCCGCCCGACACCGAGGCGGGCGGCGCCGACGCGCGCACCGCGGCGGTTGGTGCCGCGGTCTCGCGCCGCGCCATGGCCTGGGGCATCAAGCGGCACACCAACGACGAACTGCGCGCGCGTTTCGTCGACAGCTGCGTCCCGCAGGCCGAACGCCTCGGCCTGACCCTGCCCGACCCGGCGATCCGCTGGAACGAGGAGAGCGGCCACTACGACTTCACCCCGGTCGACTGGGACGTCTACCGGCGCGCGCTGGGCGAGGACACGCACTGGGCCCGACAGCGCGTGGCCCACCGGCGCGCGGCGCACGAGGACGGCGCCTGGGTACGGGAGGCCGCCGCCGCGTACGCGGCCCGCACCCGGGACGGCGACGGGGCGGCCGACCAGGACGCCGGTGCGCACGGGCACGACCGCACGGAGGTACGGGCATGAGCGGCGGACAGTCGGAAGGCGCCCCGGCGGCGCGACCGGAGGGCGTCCCCGCGTCCTGGGAGGTCTTCCTGCGGCCCCGGCGCGGACTCTCCCACCAGCACGTGGGCTCGGTACGCGCCTACGACCCGGACACCGCCCTGCTCAGGGCGCGTGACCTCTACACCCGCCGGGGCGACCCGCTGTCCCTGTGGGTGGTCCGCTCGGACGCGGTGCACACCGCCTCCCCGGACGAACGCGACCCGTACTTCGCCAACGCACGGCACAAGCCGTACCGGTACCCCCAGCAGTTCGTGCCGCTGACGACCGAGAGGAGCCCCGACGGTGGCCACGACGACTGAGCGGGCGGCCGCCACCGAGGCGGACGGCCGCACCGACCCCCGGCTCGCCGTCCAGCTGCTGCGCCTCGGCGACGACGCCCTCGTCCTCGGCCAGCGGCTGTGCCAGTGGATCACCCGGGCGCCCACCATCGAGGAGGACCTGGCGCTCTCCAACATCGCCCTCGACCTCGTCGGCCAGGCCCGGCTGTTGCTCACCCTCGCCGGACGCCTCGACGGCACCGGACGCGACGAGGACGACCTCGCCTTCGCCCGGACCGACCGCGAGTTCACCAACGCTCTGCTCACCGAGCTGCCCAACGGCGACTTCGCGGCCACCGTCGCCCGGCAACTCGTCTACACCCATTACGCCGTGGCCTACTACGGGGCGCTCGGCGGCTGCACGGACCCCGAACTGGCCGCGTTCGGACAGCGGGCCGCCAAGGAGATCGCCTTCCACCGGCTGCACGCCGACACCTGGACCGAACGCCTCGGCCTCGGGACCGCCGAGAGCGCCCGCCGCATGCAGGAGGGCCTCGATCACGTGTGGCCGTACACGGCGGAACTCTTCGACGAGGACGACCCGGTACGCGACCTCGCCGCCGCCGGAACGGCCCCCTCGCCCGCCCCGCTGCGCCCCGGATGGGAGCGGAGCACGACAGAGGTGATCACCCGGGCCGGACTCACCGTACCGTCCCCCCGCTGGCGGGCCCGGGGCGGCCGAGCGGGCCTGCACACCGAGGAGTTCGCGTCCCTGGTCGCCGAACTCCAGTCGGTGCGCCGCCAGTTCCCCGGAGGTACCTGGTGAACGGCGGCACGGCCCTCGCGGCATCGCAGGTCCGCGCCCGGGTGGAGGCGGTGCCGGACCCGGAGCTGCCCTTCCTCGCCCTCGGCGACCTCGGAGTGATCGGCTCGGTCGGCCCCGCTGCCGACGGACGTCTCGAGGTGGAGTTCACCCCCACCTACCTGGGATGCCCGGCACTGGCCGCCATGGCCTCCTCGATCCGCGACGTCCTGACGGACTGCGGACACCCCGACGCCCGGGTACGGCAGGTGCTGTCCCCCGTGTGGACGACGGACCGCATCACCGCGGCCGGCCGCGCCAAGCTCGCCGCCCACGGCATCGCCCCGCCCACGCCCGCACCGGGGGACGGCCCGGTCCTCGTCCGGCTCACCGGGGTGCCCTGTCCGCACTGCGGTTCCCGAGCCACCCGGCCGCACAGTGCGTTCGGCCCCACCCGCTGCCAGTCGATGCTGCGCTGCACCGCCTGCCGCGAGCTGTTCCCCCACCTGAGCGCGCTATGAGGACGCGTCCGAACCCCGTCCTCGCGACCGACGGCGCCCGCCGGCGCACCGGCTGGCACCGGCTCCCGGTCACCGCCGTCCAGCACCTCACCGGGGACGCCGTCGCCGTCACCCTGGACGTACCGGACCCCCTCCGCGCCATCTTCGCGCACCGGCCCGGCGAGCACGTCGTCGTCCGGCACCGCCGCTCGGGCGAGGAACTGCGCCGCAGCTACTCGGTGTGCCCGCCGCCCGAGGAGCCCGGCGCGCTGCGGCTGGTGATCAAGCGGGGCGCCCCGGACGGCTTCGGCGCGTACGCGCTGACCCGTCTGGCACCCGGCGACCGCCTCGAACTCTCCGCGCCCGCCGGGGCCTTCGCCCTGCCCGAGCTGCCCGGAGCCCACCACGTGCTGATCGCGGGCGGCTCCGGCATCACCCCGCTCGCGGCCATGGGCGCGAGCGCGCTGCGCACGGACCCCACGTGCCGGGTCCACCTCGTCCACTCGGTGCCCACGGCCGCGGACGCCCTGCTCGCCGACGAACTCGCCCTGCTCAAGGACGCGTTCGTCGACCGGTTCACCGTGCTCCACATACTGACCCGCGAAGGACGCCCGCCCCTGGGCGGCCGGATCGATGCCGAGGGCCTGCCGCGGCTGCTCGCCGCGCTGGACATCCGGCCGGGCTCGGACACCACCTTCGCCCTGTGCGGTCCGGCCGGTCTGATCGCCACCGTCCGGCGGGTGCTGACGGACGCGGGGGCCGACCCGGCCCTGGTCCGCTCCGAGCTGTTCGCCCTCGGCGACACCCCGCCGCTCCCACCCGTACCCGGCACCCCGCCCGGGCCCGGTGCGCCGCGCACCCCTGAGGGCACCCGGGTCACCGCCCTCTACGACGGCCACCGCCGGGTCGTCACCGCCGGGCCGCGGGACCCCGCTCTTCTCGACGCGCTGCTGCGCGACCACCCGGACGTGCCGTACGCCTGCCGCGAGGGCATCTGCGGCAGCTGCCGCGCCAAGGTCCTCACCGGTGAGGTCGCGACCGGCCCCCAGTACGCCCTCGACGCCGGGCAACTGGCCGCCGGCTACACGCTCACCTGCCGCGCCAGGCCCCTCGGCGGCGAGGTCACCGTCGACTTCGACGCATGACGGCACCCGCCCCGGCCACCACCCACCCCAGCAGAAGGAGAACGCGATGACCACCCCCCTGCGGCACGCGGGCAGGACCGCTCTGGTCACCGGCGGCAGCCGCGGCATCGGCCGGGCCGTCGCCCGCCGGCTGGCCGCCGAGGGCGCCCTCGTGGCCGTCCACTACGGACACGACCACGAGGCGGCCGAGCGCACCGTCAAGGAGATCGAGACCGACGGCGGACGCGCCTTCCCGGTCCACGCCGAACTGGGCGTGCCCGGTGACGCCGACACCCTGTGGACGGCCTTCGACCACGCCCTCGCCGGGCAGGAGGCCGCACCCGGCCTGGACATCCTCGTCAACAACGCCGGCATCACCGTCCCGCGCCGGATCGCGGACGTCACCGAGGACGACTACGACCGGGCGTTCGCTATCAACACCAGGGCGCCTTTCTTCATCATCCAGCGCGGTCTGGACCGGCTGCGCGACGGCGGCCGGATCGTGAACGTCTCCTCGGTCGCCACGCGCGTCGCCTTCCCGCCGATCATCGCCTACACCATGACCAAGGCCGCCCTCGACTACCTCACCCTGGCCCTCGCCCAGGAACTGGGACCGCGGGGCATCACGGTGAACAGCGTCGCGCCCGGCTACACCGAGACGGAGATCAACCCGACGCTCGCCGTCCCGGAGATCCGCCAGAGGTACGAGGCGGCCTCCGTGTTCGGCCGGCTCGGCGCCCCCGCGGACATCGCCGACGTCGTCTCCTTCGTGGCGAGCGACGAAGCCCGCTGGGTGACCGGCCAGTGGATCGACGCCTCCGGCGGTGTCCACCTCGGCCCGTGAGCCCCGCGCCCGTCCCGCCGCGCCGCCCGCGGCAGCAACAGGAGGCCCTCACCATGAACGACGGCACGTCCGCACCGGCCCGGGCCGCGGACGACTCACTCACCCGGCCCTTCGACGGTGCCAGCCCTTACGACGCCTATGTGCACGCGTCCGTCCTCAACAACCTTCAGCAGCCCCTCACCGAGGCGCCCGACGAGATGGGTTTCGTCGTCACCACCCAGGTGATGGAGCTGTGGTTCACCCTGATCGTCCACGAGTGGCGCAGCGCCGGCACGGCCTTCGCCAAGGACGACCTGGACGCCGCCATGGACGCCCTGACACGCAGCCGCCGCGCCCTGACCGCCCTCAACGCCGCCTGGGCGCCCCTGGCCGCTCTGACCCCCGCCCGCTTCAACGGCTTCCGAGCCGCGTTCGGCAAGGCCTCGGGCTTCCAGTCCGCGATGTACCGGCAGCTGGAGTTCCTGCTCGGCGACAAGTCCGAGGCGATGCTCCGCCTGCACCAGGGCGACCCCGTCGTGCACGAGGCGCTCAGCGACACCCACCGCCAGCCGTGCCTGTACGACGAGGTACTCGGTTGTCTGCACCGTCGGGGGCTGCCGGTTCCGGAGCACGTCCGGGAGCGCGACGTGAGCGCGCCCTACACATCGGACCCGGGCGTCGTGGAGGTGTGGCGGCTGATCTACTCCGGCCCCCAGCACCATCCGCTGCTCGTCCTCGGCGAACTGCTCACCGACATAGCCGAACTCGTCCTGCGCTGGCGCTTCGACCACGTCATGGTCGTCCGCCGGGCCATGGGCACCAAGAGCGGCAGCGCCGGCTCCACGGGCCTCGCCTGGCTCGAACAGCGCGCGAACCGGCCGGTCTTCCCGGAGCTGTGGGAGGTGCGCGGTGGGGTCTAGGGTGATCTCCGCCTTCGCGGCGGAGGAGGAGAAGCGGGTACTGAGCCTGAAGCCGGTGCTGGCTCCGGCGCACGGCCGCTACGGCGACCACCCGCACCAGGTCTACGACGCCTGGCCGGCCGGGGACCCCGGCGCCCCCCTGGTGATCCTGCTGCACGGCGGCTACTGGCGCTACGACCGCATGCACCTCACTCCTTTCGCCGCCTACCTCTTCGAGCAGGGCTTCGACGTGCTGCTGCCGGGCTTCCGCCGCTCCGGCGGGGCCGGCGGCCATCCCGAGACCTTCGACGACGTGGCCCGGATCGTGGACACCCTTCCCGGGGGGCGGCCCTACGTCCTGGCCGGCCACTGTTCCGGCGGCCATCTGGCCCTGTGGTGCGCGGCCCGCGGCCTGCTGCCCGACGGCTCCCGCTGGCACACCGGCACCCTCCCGACCGGCGTGCTCGCACTCGCCCCGATCACGGACCTCACCGCCACCCGCCGGGACGGCCTCAGCAACGACGCGGCCCTGCAACTCCTCGGGGGAGAGGCCGTGTTCGAGGAACGGCTGCCCGCCGTCGACCCCCTCACCCTGCTGCGCGGAGCCGGTACCACCGGTGTGCCGACGGTGCTGCTGCACGGCGCCGTGGACGAGGAGGTCCCGCTCACCCAGTTCACCGACTACGCGGCCGTGCACGCGGACCTGAGGACGGTCGTGCTGCCCGGCACCGGCCACTACACCCTCATCGAGCCCGGAGCCCCCGGAGCCCGCGCGGTCGCCGACACCCTGTGGGAGATGTCCGCCGGCTTCGCCGCACCGCGCGACGGCACCGACCCGGCCACCGCCCCCCGCACCGATTCCGGCACCGCCCCAGGGAGGGCCACGCATCCATGACCGCCGCCACTCCGCTCGCAGACCGGGCCGCCCGTGCCGACGCCGAGGATGCCTTGGCCCGGCTGGCCGAGCGGTTCGTCCTCCCCGAGGGCGTCGTCTACCTCGACGGCAACTCCCTGGGCCCGCTGCCCGCCGCCGTCCCGCCCGCCCTGGCGGACGTCGTGGCCCGCCAGTGGGGCACCGGCCTGATCGGCTCCTGGAACGACAGCGGCTGGTGGGACGCGCCCCTGCGGATCGGTGACACCATCGGCCGCCTCGTCGGCGCCGCGCCGGGGCAGACGGTGGCGGGCGACTCCACCAGCGTGCAGCTGTTCACCGCGCTCAGCGCGGCCACCGCGCTGCGCCCCGACAGGCCCCTGTTGGTCACGGATCCCGGCCATTTCCCCACCGACCGCTACCTCGCCGACGCGGTGGCCCGACGCGGCGACGCCCTGGAGGTGTGCCGGATACCCCCGGCCGACCTGGAGAAGTTCCTCGCCGAACAGGGCTCCCGGGTGGCGGCGGTCAGCTACTCACCGGTCGACTTCCGCACCGGCGAGCTGTGCGACATGGCGGCGCTGACCGAGGCCACGCACCGGGCCGGCGCGCTCGCGGTGTGGGACCTGTGCCACGCCGCCGGGGCGATGCCGCTGCACCTCGACGCCCTGGAGGTGGACCTCGCCGTCGGCTGCGGCTACAAGTTCCTCAACGGCGGCCCCGGCGCACCCGCCTGGCTCTACGCAGCACGCCGTCACCACGATGCCCTCGACACCCCGCTGACCGGCTGGAACGGCCATGCGAGCCCCTTCGCCATGGACCGGGACTACACACCCGCCCCGGGCATCGCCCGCGCCCGTATCGGCACCCCGCCCATCCTGTCCCTCCTCGCCCTGGAGGCGGCCCTCACCGTCTTCGAGGACGTAGATCTGGCACAACTGCGGGCCAAGAGCGTGTCGTTGACCGAGTTCTTCCTGACCTGTGCCGAGGAACTGCTCACGCCGCTGGGCATCACCCCGGTGACACCCCGGGACGCGGCCCGGCGGGGCAGCCATGTGTCCCTGCGCCACCCGCACGCCCTCGGCCTGACCCGGGCCCTGGCGGACCGGGGCGTCGTCATCGACATGCGCGCCCCCGACCTGCTCCGCTTCGGCGTCAACGCGCTCTACACCACCCACACCGAACTGCTCACCGCCGCACAGCGCTTGAGCGCCATCGTGCGCGAGTCGTCCTACGACCCCGCACCCTCACGATCGGGCCCGGTCACCTGAACCTGACCCGGGTTCTGCCGCCCGAGCGGGCGGCGGGAGGCGCCTTGGAGCCAGCCGCATCGGGCTGCCGACGATCCGCATGGGCAACCAGGCGACGACCACACCGCGATCGGCGTCGAGCGCGTCGACGCCGATCCGCGCCACCTTGCGTGACGGCATGTACAGGACCGGCGGACAGTCGTCGCTGTCCAGACCGGCGGACCGGGCGAACTCGGTGTTGTGCACCGGACCTGGGCGGAGCACCGCGGACCGTGACCCCCGTGCCCACCAGCTCCGCGCGCAGACCTTCGCTGTAGCGCTGCACGAACGCCTTCTCCCCGCATCACCGGCCTGGCCCGACGGCGGGAAAAAGCCGCTGACGGACCCGACGGACCTCGACCCGGAGGCGCCGGCGAGCTCGGCGGCCAGGTCGCGGATCTGCTTAGCTGGTCGGTCGACGTCACAGCACGGATCCCGCCCGCCGACGGGATGGTTCGGGTGGTCACGGTTCGGGGCGGGCGTCGACGAGTTCGGGCTCCAGCCCGTCGCTCACCTCGGCGTGGTCCCGGCCGATGTCGGCGCGCCAGGCCTCGAAAGCCCAGGCGGTGAGGGCGACGACGGCCAGGCCGAGCAGCCAGCCGCCCACCACGTCGCTGAACCAGTGCACGCCGAGCGCGACCCGGGTGAAGCCGACTCCGAGCACCGACAGGACGGCGGCGCACCAACACAGGGGCCGCCAGGCGTGCGGCACCAACGGAAGCAGGACCAGCAGCAGGACAGCGAACGACGTGGTGGCCGTCATCGCATGACCCGACGGGAAGGAGAATCCCGGAGCGTGCGCCACCGGATCCTCCAGCGACGGCCTGGCCCGCTCGACCACCGTCTTGACCAGTAGTCCGATCAGCCCGCCGGCCACGGCGGTCACGGCGGACCAGGCGGCCAGCCGCCACGCCCTGCGGTACACCAGCCAGAGGGTCAGCAGCGCGACGGCCGTCCGCAGGACGGCCGGGTCCCAGACCCAGTCGGACAGGAAGCGCAGGAATCTGGTCCACGCCGGGTGGGTCACGGCCGTGTGGTGCAGTCGCTGAGCGGCGCCCGAGTCCAGGCGGCGCAGCGGCTGCCACTGGCCCTCGACGAGGACGAGCAGCAGCGCGAAGGGCACTGCGGCGACGGCCGCGACGGCTGCCGCCGCGAACAGCCGGACGCCGAATCTGCGGTCGGCCGCCCGGCGACGACGGTCTCGGAGGTTCTGGACCGCGGCTCGCACAACCATTTCAGACTCCAGGATCGGGTTCGATCGGACCGGCCCGCAGGGCCCGCGCCGCCTCAAGCTGCGCAGCGAACGCCAGCCCGAGGAAAAGGGCGATGGAGGTCAGATAGGCCCACAGCAGCAGTGACATGAAGGCGCTGAGCGGGCCGTAGACCGCGTCGAAGGAGCCGCTGATCCCCAGATACAGGCTCAGCAGCCAGGTCAGCGTCGTCCACAGCACCAGGTACACGGCGGCGCCGAAGGCCAGCCAGGTGTATCCGGGTTGTCGGCGGCGGGGCGAGCGGCGGAAGATCACGCTGGCCGAGATGAGCGCGAGCAGCAGCCCGAAGGGCCAGCGCAGTATCTCCCAGGCGCTCTGGGCGGCGCCGTCGAGTCGGTAGACGGTCACCGCCGCGGACGCCAGGTCGCCGCCGGCCACCATGACGATGAACCCCAGTCCGAGCGGCAGCCCGGCACTGACGGACATCACCAGACCGCGCAGGTACTTCTGCCCGAAGGGGCGGTCGCGCTCGTTGCCGTAGATCCGGTTGGCGCCGCGCTCCACCTGGCACATCGCGGTGGTGGTGTTGACCAGTGAGAAGAGCAGACCGAACCAGAGCGCGACCTGCGCGCCGTCGCCCGCCGTGCGGCGGCTGCGGTTCAGCGCGTCGTCGACCACGTCGGCGCTGGGACCCTCGGCGATCCGGTGGATCGTCAGCTCGGCGAGGCGACCGATGTTCTCGGTGTGCAGCGTGGTGGAGAGCCCGACGAACGCGATGGCCAGCGGGATCACCGACAGGACCGTCTGAAGGGCGAGCGCGCGGGAATGGGTGAAGCCGTCGGCGTACCGGAAACGGACGAAGGAGTCGCGCAGCAGGGCCCAGCGGCCGTAGCGGCGCAGTGACGCCAGCGCTTCGTCGGCGGACAGTTCGTCGCCGGTCATGTCACGGGTCTCGGGGACCTTGGTCGCGGTACCCATGTCACGCACCTCCAGCGGGCAGCAGCACCGTCAGCGCGCCCGGCCTGACCTCGGCGGTGAGCCGGCGGCCCGGTGCCACGGGATCGCCGTCGAGCTCGCGGGACTGTGTGGATTCGAAGGTCAGTTGGGCCCGGCGGAACGTGAAGAACTCCACCGGTACGCCGCTGCCGTCGTCCCGCGTGGTGACGGTGTCCACGGCTGACGGCCGGGGCGCGTGTGCACCACCGCGCAGCAGCGTCGCCAGCGCACGTATCCAGCCGCCGACACCGCGCGGGTCGAGGACCAGCAGATCGAGCTGACCGTCGTCGGGGCGAGCGGCCGGCAGGAGCGTCGTCCCGCCCTGAACGGTCCCGACGTTTCCGATGAGCACCATGCGGGCCGTGCGGCGCAGGGCCGGCGCGTCGTCGAGTCGGACGGTCAGCCGCATCCGCGGGGTGCGCAGTGTGCCGATTCCGGCCAGTACATAGGCGGGCCAGCCCAGGACGTACTTGGCGCGGTCGTCGGTGTGCTCCATGATCTCGGCGTCGAGACCGGCCCCGGACATGGCGGCGAAGTGGGTTGCGGTGAGGCCGTCACCCTCGATGCGGCCGAGGTCGAGGCGGTGCGGGGCGCCCGACAGGGCGGCGTCGAGCGCGTCGACGGGGGAAAGCGGCAAGCCGAGGTTGCGGGCCAGCAGATTGCCCGTGCCGCAGGGCACGACGGCCATCGGTACGCCGCTGCCGGCCAGAGCGTCCGCGGCCGCCCGCAGGGTTCCGTCACCACCGCAGACCACGACCAGCCGGGCGCCGTCCCGGACCGCGCCGGCCGTCTGACCCGTGCCCGGATCCTCCGCCGTGGTCTCGATGAACACCGGTGCGCGGTGACCGTGTCCTTCGAGGACCCCCCGCAGTGCCTCGCGGTCGGCTTCGCCGGTCACCGTGGGGTTGAAGATCACCGCGGTCCGGCCCGGGCCCGGTGCGCCCGGGCCCGTCCCCGCGCTCGCGAAGGACGGGGTGGGGTTCGCCTCTGCCGGAGCGGTCACGGTCCCGTCGGTGAACAGGGCGCGGCCGACGATCAGCAGGGACAGGGTGCCGTTGACCAGTCCGCCCACGACGTCCGTGGGGTGATGCATGCCCCGGTAGAGGCGGGCGACGGCCACCAGCACCGGCACGAGAAGCAGCAGCGCGCCCACGATCCGCCGCCACGGCCCGCGGAGCCGGGACAGCGCGAGCACCGCCAGTCCGCCGTAGAGCGCGGTGGCCGCGCCGGTGTGGCCGGACGTGTAGCTCGAGGTCGGCGGGGAGGCGTCGAGGCGGTGCACCTCGGGTCGGTGGCGGTCCACCGACTCGGTGATGACCAGGAACACCAGCGACTGGAGTGACACGGCCACGGCGAGGAAAGCCGCCTGACGCCACATCGGCAGACGGGGGAGCAGGATCAGGCCCGCGCACGCCAGGACGGCGACGGCGATCACCGTGAGGGTGTTGCCGGCCTCCGACCCGAGCAACGACAGGGTGGTCAGGGTGCCGGTCCGGGCGTCCTCGAAGCCCTCGTTGACGTCGTCCTCGACCGTCATCGGCCACAGCCCGCGGGCGGGCCCGGTGATCAGCAGCCCGAATCCCACCATCAGCGCGCCCTGGCAGACCGTCAGCGCCGCGATACGCGCGGCGGTTCGGCCGGTGCCTCGGGGCAGCGGGAACGAGCGGCCGGTCCGGGCGGCTCCGGGTCTCCCATCGGGCAGCTCGGCCGGTCTGTGCGGTACGGCGGTCGGCATCAGGTCTCCCACGGGTCGGCGCGATACGGCGGTGTCGGCCAGTACGTCGGGGCCGATGCACCGCCGTCTGCCCCCGATGTCACCGCGCAGACCAGCCGATGGGTGACTCGACCTCGGTGAGGCCCCTACCGCTGTGGCTGTTGCTCCCGGTTCGCCCTCCCTTGTGATCATGCTGGAGAGGGCCGGTGCGGACCTTGCGGTGTCCCCACCGCCTGCGGAAGCCCTTGCCGCCGCCCGCTCCCGCCACGGGCCGAACCGGCCCCAGCGCCGCGGCCCGCCGGCTGTTTCCCGTACGGGGGCGGCCTTGGTCGTCCCGCGTTCTCCTGGCGCTGCGTGTCCCCGTCGACCGTCACTCCGCGAAGCGGTCGTCGGTATGGGCCCGAGGGCTGCTGGACGGTGGATGCCCTCCCGGCTTCGGTTGGTTCCTCATGGTGATCTACCGGACACCGCGTCGACGAGGACGCTGCGGGGCGGTGTCGACCGGGGCGTGTCGGTGGACTCGAAAGCGGTGCGGGCACACCCGCCGCACCGCCGGCGCGAGGAAGGCGCGGACCGCACCCCGTCCCTCCGGGGGCGCTGGGCGGTGCACCGCGTCTCGCACCGACCCAGCGGGGCAGTGGATCACACCGCCAGAGTTTTCGGTAACGTGAGGTCATGAGCCATCCGCACCCAGAACTCAAAACCGCCCCGCCGCTGCCCAAAGGTGGGCTGAGGGTCACTGCCCTGGGCGGCCTGGGCGAAATCGGTCGCAACATGACGGTCTTCGAACACGCCGGCAAGCTGCTGATCGTGGACTGCGGTGTGCTGTTCCCGGAGGAGAACCAGCCCGGGGTGGACGTGATTCTGCCCGACTTCACGTCGATCCGGGACCGCCTGGACGACATCGTGGCCGTCGTACTCACCCACGGCCATGAAGACCACATCGGGGGCGTGCCCTATCTGCTGCGGGAGCGGAGGGACATCCCTGTCGTGGGCTCGAAGCTCACCCTCGCGTTCCTTGAGGCCAAGCTCAAGGAGCACGGGATCAGGCCCCGCACGGTGCGCGTGCGCGAGGGTGATCGGCGCGGCTTCGGCCCGTTCGACTGCGAGTTCGTCGCCGTCAACCACTCGATCCCGGACGGGCTCGCGGTGGCCCTGCGGACCGGCGCCGGCATGGTGCTGCACACCGGCGACTTCAAGATGGACCAGTTCCCCCTGGACGACCGGATCACCGACCTGCGCGCCTTCGCCCGCCTCGGTGAGGAGGGTGTGGACCTGTTCCTCACCGACTCCACCAACGCCGAGGTCCCCGGCTTCACCACCTCCGAACGCGAACTGAACCCCGCGATCGAACAGGTCATCCGCACCGCGCCGCGCCGCGTGATCGTCTCCAGCTTCGCCAGCCACGTGCACCGCATCCAGCAGGTCCTGGACGCCGCCCACCAGCACGGCCGCAAGGTGGCCTTCGTGGGGCGCTCCATGGTCCGCAACATGGGCATCGCCCGCGACCTCGGCTACCTCAAGGTCCCGTCGGGCCTGGTCGTGAACGCCAAGGAGCTGGAGAAGCTCCCCGACCACAAGATCACCCTGGTGTGCACCGGCTCCCAGGGCGAGCCGATGGCCGCGCTGTCGCGGATGGCCAACCGCGACCACGCGATCCGCATCGGCAAGGGCGACACCGTCCTGCTCGCCAGCTCCCTCATCCCCGGCAACGAGAACGCCATCTACCGGGTGATCAACGGCCTGACCCGGTGGGGTGCCAACGTCGTCCACAAGGGCAACGCCAAGGTGCACGTGTCCGGTCACGCCAGCGCCGGTGAACTCGTCTACTGCTACAACATCGTCCGACCCCGCAACGTCATGCCCGTCCACGGCGAGTTCCGCCACCTGCGGGCCAACGCCGACCTCGCCATCCGCACCGGCGTCGACCCCGACCGGGTCGTCATCGCGGAGGACGGTGTCGTCGTCGACCTCGTCGACGGCCGCGCCTCCATCACCGGCAAGGTGCCCGCCGGGAACGTCTACGTGGACGGCATGGAAGTCGGCGGCGCGACCGAGGCGTCCCTCAAGGACCGGGTCACTCTCGCCCAGGAGGGCGTCATCACGGTCGTGGCCATCGTCGACGCCGACACCGGTGCCCTCGCCGAGGCCCCCGACTTCCTGGCCCGCGGCTTCGTCCACGACGACACGACCTTCGAGCCGGTCATCCCCGTCATCGAGAAGACACTGGCCAACGCCGCGCAGGAAGGTGTCGGGGACGCTCACCAGCTCGAACAGCTCGTCGCCCGAGCCGTGGCCAACTGGGCCTTCCGCACGCACCGCCGCAGGCCGCTGATCATCCCCGTCATCATCGACGCCTGACCGGGCCCGGGGTCCCCGCGGCCCCGGGGTCCCCGCTCCCACGCCAGGGCGGATCATCCGTCGCGGCGCCGGCAAGGGTGCCCCTACATTTACGCACGTCAGAAAGGTCAACGGATGGGCCTGCGCTTCGAGGAGATCGACTGGCAGCCGACGCCGATCGGCGAGATCAGTCTGCGGCGCAGGCGCCACCCGGTCTCGGGGGACGACGTGTACGAGGTGAAGCTCGGCGACGAGTTCCTGATGTCGAGCCTCTTCACCGCCGGTGAGATCGCGCTCGCGGAACTCGGACTGGCCGAGCTGCCGAACACCGAACGGCCCGAACTGGATGTAGCCGTCGGCGGACTCGGGCTCGGCTACACCGCCCGGACGGCCCTGGGCGACCCCCGGGTGCGCTCGCTGACCGTGATCGAAGCGCTCGCCGAAGTCATCGACTGGCACCAGCGCCACTTGGTACCCCTCGGAGTCGAGCTGACCGCGGACGCCCGCTGCCGCCTGGCACACGGCGACTTCTTCGCGCTGGCCGCCGACTCCCGCGGTCTGGACCCCGAGGCCCCGGGCCGCCGCTTCCACGCCGTCCTGCTGGACGTCGACCACTCACCACGCCACGTGCTCCACCCACGCCACGCGGCCCTCTACCAACCCGCCGGGCTCCGTGCCCTCGCCGGGCACCTCCACCCCGGCGGGGTGTTCGCCCTGTGGTCGAACGACCCACCCGACACGCAGTTCACCGCCACGCTCACGGAGGTTTTCGCCCAAGCGGCGGCCCATGTCGTCGACTTCGACAACCCCCTGCAGGGCGGTACCTCGACCAACACCGTCTACGTGGCCCGCAGAGCACCGGGCACACCGTAGGACGACGGCCGGGCCGGGTCCGGCGATGTCGCGCGGCCACTCGAGCCGACCCGGGCCCGTGGCTACGGCCGACGCCGCCCGCGCCGTGCCCGAGGTCGGCGAGCACGGCGGCGACGCTGTCGCCGTCATGCGTGCGTTCGCGTTCGCCCCGGCGGCGGAGGCGGTGCTCCGCCCGCTGATCGACGGGCGGAGCGTGGGCCCGGCCGCGCTCGCCGACACGGCCGGCCTCGCCTCGGACGACGTTCCGCTGCTTCCCGGACGTGCGTAGCAGGTGGCGGCCCGTCAAAGCCTGCCCCGAGCCCCCCTCCGTCGCCGACGGGGGTGCGCGGATGTCGGGATGCCACCGGAGGCCGTGCCGGATGTCCTGCCGAAGAGGAGCCGGCGGACCGTGGCGAAGCATGGGTGAAGAGCCCTCGGTCACCACCATTGCCGACGGCAACACGCCTCGCTATGTTAATGCAGAATCACATCCGTGCGGCAAGATGTGTCACGCATGGACCAATCAACTGACCTGCATTTCAAGGAATCTGGCACCACCTAACCCTCTCAGGGAAGCAGGTAAGTCAATGAAGAATCTCAGCAGACGAAAAGCTCTTTCGCTCGGTGTCGCGCTCGGCCTCGTGGGCGTGACGAACCCCGGGCAGGCGTGGGCGTCGACGGGCTCGGTGACTGGAGCCGCCGCGGGGACCGGTCCGGAATGGATATGGGACGACGCGGCCGACCCTCTGATGGCGTCGATGCTCGACAACGGCCACGTGCCGGCGATCAACACCGCATGGGCGTCGTGGGTGAACAACAACGACCCCCTGCCCACCGGCGTGCCGGCTGAATTCACCGCACACCTGCGGCAGGTCAACCGGCTGCCCTCCTGGGCCGACCCCGCCAAGCTGGCCCGCGCCGCCGACTTCAACCGGCGCAGGGACACCTACCTCTTCATGCTGTACGGCCTCGGCAGCGGAATCATGAGCACCGTGATTCCGCGCGAGGCCAAGAGCGTCTACTGGTCCGCGGGCGGCGCCGACATGCAGGACCGCGCGGCCAAGACGTTCACGTTCGGCTACGACCTGTCCCAGCTGGGAGCCTTCGAGCCGACGGGACAGTTCGTCGTCACCGCCAACAAGACGCGCGTGGTGCACGCCGCGGTCCGTCACCTGCTGCCGCAGTCGCCGCACTGGCGGGCGGTCGCCGACGAGAGCGTCCCGATCAGCGCCGCCGACATCCTGGTCACCTTCCACAGTCTGGGCACCTACGTATACAGGAAGCTGCTCGACTGGAAGATCCCGTTCCCGGCCGCGGACCAGGAGGCGTTCCTGCACTCGTGGCAGGTCGCCGTCCACCTGCTCGGTGTGCCGGACGAGCACATACCCCAGACCTGGGCGGCCGCCGAAAAGCAGTCTGCGCAGGTGCTCACCCCGATCCTCACCCCGTCGACCGAGGGCATCGCCCTGGCCGAGGACCTGCTCGGACTGACCGCACAGATCGACCTCGGCGTCACGCGCGGGTTCCTGAACGAGTTCGTGCGCTATGTCCTCAGCGACGAGGTCGGCGACTGGCTGGGACTGAAACGTGACTACGCGTCGGCGGTCCTGGTCCGCACCGCATGGCCGGCGTTCATCCTCTTCCGGGAGGGGCTGTCACCCGTCATGCCCGGCACCTTCTACATGTTCGACCAGTTCGTGCGCGCCCTGGGCATGCTGTTCCTCAACAAGGGCTCCTCGGGGACCACCACCCCCATCACGATCCCCACCGGAAACAGGGCAGGCTGAGCCGTCCATCCGACCCCGCCGCCCCGCGGCAGACGGGCCGAGGGGCGGGCGGCAGGGTGACTCTGAGGCAGCCCCTCGATCAAGGCCCGGGTGCGCGCTTCACGACAAGGCGCGTGCCCCTGCCGGATTCTGACGGCCGTTCAGATACCCAGAGCGCCCAGGACCAGAGCGGTCACGGCCTCACGATGGTCAGGGCTGTCCTGCCAGCGCAGTCTGCGTCCCGCCTCGACCACCACGCCGAACCCCGCGTGCACCAGCACCCGGGCCTGGCGGGGGTCCAGCTCCGGACGGGCCAGCCGCAACTGCTGCTCCCAGACGGCGATGTGATCCCGCTGCGCGAGGACCACGGGGCGCCGCAGTGCGGCCGGGAGACCGGCGAGCTCGGCCTCGGCAACGCTGTTGAGCTCGGTGTATTCGAAGCTGTAGGCCACGTACGTGGCTGCCAGCGCGACGACGGCGTCGTGCGGGCCGACCACCTCCCGCAGACTCTGCTCCACACCCTGGGCCAGCAGCCCGGCCGCCTGAAGGCATGCTGCCGCCAGGATGTCGATCTTGCCGGGGTAGTGGCGGTAGAGAGCCGACGGGGTCAGTCCCACCGCCTCCGCGATCTGTCCGTTCGTGACGCTGGAGAATCCGTCCCGGGCGAACAGCGGCACGGAGGCCGCGAGAATCTCCGCGCGTCGCGTGCGCGGTACGGGCCGGGCGGGCAGCTCCACGGGGCGCGCGCCCGGACGGCGCGCCGCGGGATCACTCGCGGCCACGCCCAGTGCGGCCGCCAGCAGCAGCTCCTCGGCCCGGCGCCCGGCGATGGAGGTGTGATGCATCGTGATGGACCCGATCGCACCGAGGGCCGCCATGGCCCGCAGGCGCTCGTCAGGCAGTGGGCGCTCGCGCTGTACCGCCTCGTCGACCCGCTCGACGAGGCGACCGAACTTCGCCCCGAGACGCCGGCGGTCCTCGCGGTTGAGGTACCGGGCCTCCCATCGGTACACGCCGCCCGACGCGCGATGAGCGACGGTGATCCGGGTGATGGCGGTGAGCACATCCACCAAGGTCGCCCCGGACGGCACCTCGTCGAGCGCCGCGACCAGTCCGTCCACCATCACATCGGCGCACTCGGCGAACAGCGCGTACTTGTTCGGGAAGTGCCGGTACAGAGCGGCCGCGGAGATACCCACGGCGGCGGCGACTTCCTCCATCGACGCCGTGTGGTAGCCGCGTTCGCTGAAGACCTGCCCGGCCGCCCCGACGATGAGCTGCTTGCGGTTACGCGGCCGAGCGGCCGCGGCCGAACGGGCGGATGGGGAGGCGGAGGCCATGCGGATGAGTCAACCACACGCTGTCAGGAGGCCGGGTTCCCTCGGCGCGAACCGCTCAGGACGTGACGTCAGGATCACTTCCCAGGTGACTGCGGTCCCGTGACGCGAACGGCTCGCGCCGGCGGTCGGCGCGGCAGGCGGCTGTCGGTATTCCGCCGGGGGAACGTCGTCTGCCACCGCTGTTCCGGGTGTCGGAGCGGCGGGTCAGTTGAAGGTGAGCACCGGCTTGATCACGCTGCCGTCCCCCATGGCGGACCGGTGGTCTCGACCAGGTAGTGCGCGCCCCCGCTGATGAGGTCGCGCAACGCCGCCACCAGACCGTCCCCGGGGGCCAATGCCGCCTTGGCGCCGAGTTCGGTGGCCAGGGCACGGCGGGAGGTGACCGGGTCGACGGCCACTATCGGGTTCGCAAGTGCTCGAAGCGGAGTTGACCGAGCAACATCACTCTCCTGGCTGGCTAGCGACCGCTCAGTACGTTCCCGGTGGGCGGCGGTTTGCCCACCGCGCACAGAGAACGGAAGCCGTCAGTCGGCACTCCACCGACCTTCCCGGCACAGCGCGGCGGGCCCGGTGGAGGGCGAGCGAGTCATTGAACCGACGGGGACGGGTCCCGGTCTGTTGGCCGCCATGCTGCTCGCCGACCCGGGCGACGCCATGGTGCGCAGGGATCGCCCCGGCCCCTGGTTGTCGCGCAAACGAATCGGCGGACGGACCGGAGGATCCGGTCCGTCCGCCGATCGGGACGAACGACGGCGTCAATCCGTCAGTTGAGCGTCCACTTCTGGTTGGTCCCGCTGTTGCACGTCCACAGGTCGATCTTGGTCCCGTTGGAGGTGCCGTTGCCGACGGCGTCGAGGCAGAGCCCGGACTGGTTGTTGGTGATGGTGCCGTTGGAGTTGACGGTCCACTTCTGGTTGGAGCCGCCGGTGCAGTCCCAGATGATGACCTTCGTGCCGTTGGCGGTGCCGCTGTTGTCGGCGTCGAGGCACTTGTTGCCGTAGACCACGAGCTCGCCGCGCGACGTGGACGTGAAGGTCTGGTTGTGTCCGCCGACGCAGTCCCAGAAGGTGAGCTGGGTGCCGTTGGTGATCGAGTTCTTGGCGATGTCGAGGCAGCGACTCGAGCCCGCCCCGATGATCGCGTTGCCGTCGGTGCCCGCGATGCCCTGAAGGAAGAGGGCGTCGAGATTGGGCGACCAGGCGCCGCTGTTGGAGAACTTCATGGTGTTGGTGCCCTTGGCCATACCGACCAGAACGGAGACGGTACCGGGAGTGGACCAGGAGCCGGTGGGCGGGAACGCGACCACCGTGGGCTGCTGGCCGTTGACCTGGAGCGTCGCCTTACGGGCGGTGCTGTCGCCGTTCACGTAGGCGATGGTGGCGAGCTTCACGCCGGAGGCCGAGGCGTTGATGCTGTTGAAGGTCAGGGTGTTGGCGGAGCCGTTGCCGATCCAGTCGACCAGCGAGCCGCCCGAGCAGTTGGCGCAGGAGTCTGTCGCGGCGGTACCGGCAAGGGTGTTGGACGAGGACTCCGCCTCGTAGGTGGTGCCCGAGGCCTCGGTGCCGGAGACGGTGAGCAGCACCGCTTCGCCGGCCGGGACGCCTGCGGTGTAGCCCGTCGCGGAGCTGCCCGCGTTCGTCGCCGTCCATACGTCGCGCACGGAGGCGGAGGCCGTGGCCAGGCCCAGGTCGGACCAACGGGCTGTGATGGAGGCGGCGGAGGAGGTGCGGTTGAGCAGCAGCACCGCACGCTTGCCGGTGCCCGAGAGAACCTTGCTGTAGACCTCCAGGCCCTTGGTGTCCTCGGCGACCTTGACACCCTGGAGGCCGCGGGCGTCCTGGTCGATGGCGATGACCTCGGGGTTCTTGAGGATCGACGCGGTGGTGGAGCTCATGGTGGTGAGATTGTTTCCGGCCAGCAGCGGGGCGCCGGAGATCGCCCACAGGCCCATGTGCGTGCGGTTCTGGGCGGCGGTGAAGCCGCTTATGCCGACCATCAGCATGTCCGGGTCGTTGTAGTACCCGGTGTGCTGGGACGAGGGGTGCAGTGTCTTGTCGAAGTTGGCCAGCATGTTGGCCGCGGACGGGCTGTTGCCCCAGAAGAGGATGTCCGTGCTGGTACGCCACATCGGAGCCGTGCCCGCGCCCCAGTTCCACGGGTTGCCGGTGCCCCACTCGCAGAACGACAGGACCAGCTCATGGCCGGTGATCGCGGCCGCGGCGTCGTTGGCCGCGCTGATTGCCTTGTAGGTGGCTTCCTGATCGAGGCCCTCCGCGTTGCCGCCGCACCAGTCGATTTTGACGAAGTCGTAGCCCCACTCCTGGAAGGTCTGCATGTCCTGCTGGTAGTGGCCCTCGCTGCCGGTGTTGGGCGCCGCAGGCCTGGTGGTGGGGTAGTAGTAGCCGCAACCCTGCTTGCCCGCGTCGGTGTAGATGCCCGCTTTGAGGCCCTTGCTGTGGATGTAGTCGGCCATGGCCCGCATGCCGCCGGGGAACAGGCTTTCGTCGGTGACGATCTTGCCGTTGCTGTCGCGGGCTCCCTGCCACCAGCCGTCGTCGATGTTCACGTACTTGTAGCCCGCGGCGGCCATTCCGGACGAGACAAGCGCGTCGGCCTGGGCCTTGATGGTGGTGTAGTCGATGCTGCTGGCGAAGCTGTTCCAGGAGGCCCAGCCCATCGGTACCGACGGAACCGCGACCTGGTTGGTGGTCACCGCGACCGGCTCGGTCCGGCCGAGCTCCGCCGAAGGGGTCAGGCCACCGCCCATGGCCACAAAACCGGCGAGAGCCAGGCTGAGGACCAACGTCTGGACGGCGAGACGTCTTGCCCAGTGGGTCACGGCGGTTCTTCCTGAAGACACGGAATCAACCCTTTCCTGATGCGGATGGACGACAGCGGGTGCGGCTGTATGGGCAGGAGCCTGGATCAGGTGCATGCCAAAAAGGCGGACGGGTGGGGGAGGGTGTCGATCGGCTGATGGGGAATGCGGCCCGCAGGTCCGACAGGGACGCGTGCGCTGAGCGCACGCACGGAGCCGACTCCTCCTTCGTGAGCCGAAGAATGTTACCGTTCACATCCTCTCGGTTCGTGGAACTCGGCGACAGGCGGAGTGGCGGAGAAGGTGCTGCAGGGCTTGTACCAGAAGCTCCTACGAGGCGAGCGTCTCAAAACGGAGTCCCTACGCGCCCCGATATCGGGCGTCGAAGCGCCAGTGACGCAGGAGGAAGTGTGAACGGTAACATCTGACCCCCGCAATACTCCGCGTGGAATTTTTCGCTCGGCTTCCTGTGCGGCGAGGCCGGTCAGCAAGCGTCCCGGGCGCGCCGACCTTGGTCTCGGCCCGGCGAAAGACATCAGCACTGCTGTGGGTACGGTATGGCCGTCGAGCCCGACGCCGAACGGTGACTCCGTACCCCTCCAGCCAGGTCGGCCAGTACCGACGAGGAGCCGTCCCCATCATGCAGGAAGCGACGCCCGCCCCCCGCTCCGGCGGGGGACCGCAGGTTCCGAAGACCGTCAGCATCCGGGACGTCGCCATGCAGGCGGGCGTGTCCCACCAGACCGTCTCCCGGGTCGTCAACGGCCACCCCCGGGTCAAGGACTCGACCCGCGCCCGGGTCCTGGACGTCATCGCCGAAATGGGCTACACGCCCAACCGGATGGCCAGGGCACTGGCCGGCGGCGCGGTGCGATCGGTGACCGTACTGACCTCCGACACCTCCTTGTACGGCGCCTCGGCGACTCTGAAGGGCATCGAGGAGGCGGCGAGGGCGGCTGAATTCGCGGTGGGGATCAGCGTGCTCGACGCCGGCTCGGCCCAGCAGCCCGCGGATGTCGCGGCCCGGGTCAGCCGACCGGGGGAGGCGGTGCTGGTGATCGCCTTCGACGCGGCGGGCGTACGGGCATGGCAGGCACTGCCGACCGGGTTCCCGGCAGCGGCGGTGGTGGAACGGCCCGAGGACGGCAGCCCAGGCGACCGGCCCCAGCTCTGGCTGGACGACCGGGCGGCCGCGGCTCAGGCCACCCGCTATCTCATCGGCCTCGGCCACGAGAGCGTGCACTACCTGGCGATCCCCTCCTCCACCACGCGCATCGGCCAGCGCACCGAAGGCTGGCGCGACGCCCTGCGGGCGGCCGGCAAGCCCCGACCGGAACCCCTCGACGCCGGCTGGAGCCCTCGCTCCGGCTACCTCATCGCCCGCTCACTGCTGGTCGACCCGTCGGTCACGGCCGTGCTCTGCGGGAACGACGACCTGGCACTCGGCGTGCTCCGCGCGGCCAGGGAGGCGGGCCGTGACGTGCCGGGCGACCTCAGTGTGGTGGGCTTCGACGACGCCCCCCATTCCGCCTACGCACACCCCGCCCTGACCACCGTCCGCCTCGACTTCGAAGGCCTCGGCCGGGGCTGCTTCGGTCTGCTCCACCGGCTTCTCGAGCCCGATACCGCTCCGCCCCTGCCCCTGTGGGCCGAGCCGGAACTGATCGTGCGGGAGAGCAGCGGCCCGGCCCCGATCCGGCGTGACCGGTCCTCCGAGGGCTGAACTCGCCGGCCGGCCGAGTGTTGTGGACGGCCCGGTGCCGTGCGGCCGGTGTCAGCAGGTGCTTGGCGCCATCCTGTCGGCGAGGCGGTCGGCGAGCCAGGAAGTGGCTTCCGTGCTCGTCCGCGCGGCGGCGCCCACCGGACAGGGAGACCCCGCCGGTCGAAGTGACTCTCCCAGCCGCGCGCGCCGTTCGGCCGTGGCAGGGGTTCCATCATCTCGTCCGCGTCGGGAACCAGTGCGATGACCTGCGCGAATCTGCCCACGCCGACGTATGGGCGCACACGGTGAGCCGGCGGCGATCGCCCCTCCGAGATGGCGGGCGAGGAGGGCTTCGTCTTGAGTACGAGGAGAAAACAGCGTCGGAGGGCACCGATGAGTTTCGCCGTTCCCAGCCGTCCACCTCTTTGCAAGCGCTCAGAAGCGCAGAAGCCGCTCCGGAAGGGTGAGGAACATGAAGTACATGATCCAGATGAATGTGCCTGCCGCCCAGTGGGACACCATCATGTCCTCGTACTCCAAGGACGACATGGAGGCCATGTTCGCCCACATGAACTCTCTCAACGCGGACCTCACGTCCGCGGGGGAATGGGTGGACGGGCAAGGCCTCGGAGGCCCTTCGCTGGTCAAGACGGTGCGGGCCGGAAGCGACGGACGGCCGCAGGTGACCGACGGGCCGGCCGAGGCGGGACGCATCCTGGCCGGGTACTGGGTGGTCGACGTCAAGAGCGAGGATCGGGCCCTGGAGATCGCCGCACGAGCGTCGGCGTGTCCCGGCCCTGGCGGGAAGCCCGGCAACGACCCGGTCGAGGTGCACGTGATCCCCGGAGACCCGACGGCGGCCTGAGCCGCCGTCCGTGGCAGCGCCCGGAACCGGGTGACCTGCGTTCGTCGATCTCGCGGGCGCGGACCAGCCAGTCCACGGCCCCGTCCGGACCGAGAACGGCAGCGGCCTGGGGGCGGCAACGGTCGGTGTCGAGGTGCGCCCGGCTTGCCGACTGCGCTACTACGCCCCGCCGCCGAGCACTGTGCCGCCATGCTCCGTCCCGCCCTCGCCGACCTCCTCCAACCGCGCTCGGGGCTGTCCGGCCCGCTGCCGCTTTCGGCTCGGCGTGCTGCGCGCCGTCGTCGACCTCGCCGCCGGCACGCACGCACATGGCGGCATCCGTGCTCGAAGTCGCCTCTCCGAGTCACGGATGCGGCGCCGCGGCGCGAGCGGCCCCGGTCAGGGGACGCTCGCGAGGATCTTCTCCGCCACCTCGGCCGCCGCCCGTCCGCCGACGGGCTCCTCGGCCCCGGCCGCCGAAGGCAGGTCCTCGACGCGGACCGCCACGGCAACGCGCCGTCCGTCGCTCGCCTGCGCTGAGCCGATGAACCACGAGGCGGCCAGGTCGCCGTCACCGCTGGGGACCCACCCCGTCTGTCCACCGGTGCCCAGTGCCGCCTGCAAGGCGTCAGCCGTGCCCCGGGACATCGCCTGCCCGGCGGAACCCCCGTCGGCGGTCTCGGGGCGCTGCGTGGTGCCGTCTGCCGTCGTCACCCGTTCCACCAACTGCGGGGACACCAGCTGCCCGCCGTTGGCGACCGCGGCCGCGACTCGCGCCATCTCCAGCGGAGTCGCCCGGACGTCCCCGGCTCCCATCCCGGTCAGGGCCGCCTCGGGGGCCGTGGTGCTGTCCCCGGGGTAGCTGCTCTCGGCGACCGACAGGGGCACCTTGAGCGTGTCGTCGTCGAAGCCGAACTTCCGGGCCGCGGCACGGAGTCGGCCCTGACCGAGCTCGGCGGCCATCTTGGTGAACACGTTGGCGCAGGAGCGGCGCAGCGCCAGTCTGATGGAGGCGTTCTCGCACTGCGACGACGCGCCGGTCACCCGCGTCGTCGAGAGGGGGAGCACATAGGTGAGCGGGCTGACGGTGGCGTCGTCCACCGTTGTATAGAGGCCCTGGTCCAGGGCGGCGGCCGCGACGACGACGCTGAAGGTAGCCCCCGGCGCATCGGCCTGTTTCAGGGCCCGGTTGAGCATCGGTGAACGGCTGTCGGCGGTGGCCGACTTCCACGCCTGGGCGTCCTTTCCGCCTCGGCCGCTGAACTGCGCCGGATCGTAGGAAGGCGTACTCACGAGGGCGAGGAGCTTGCCGGACTCCGCGTCGAGCGCCACCGCGGCGCCCTGGCGGTCACCCAGCGCCTCGAACGCGGCCTTCTGGACGGCGGGTTCGATGGTCGTCACGACGTCACCGGGCGCGCCGGCGCTCAGCGAGTCGTCGTACAGGGCCTCGAGGCCGGTGCGGCCGTACGCCATCGACCGGTAGCCCGTGATGGGCGCGTAGAGGGGGCCGTTGGTGTAGGTGCGCCGGTAGGGGGCCTTCGGGAGGTTGGTGGGCTGCGAACCGGTGACGGCTTTCCCGCCGACGAGAATGTCGCCCAGCCCGCGTTTCGACGCGGGCGGGGAGGTGTGCTCCGCCGGGGACTTGTCGCCGGTGCCGGTGTGCGTGTCCTGGCTGCAGCCGCTCGTCACGGTGGCGAGAGCAACGAGAACCCCCGAGACGCGAAGCGCCTCTCTCGTGGTCGTGTGCATGGCCGCATTCTAGGGAAATCGCCGAAGCGGGCGGTTAGTTGGGCCAGGTCGCCGCGCTCGCGGGCCCGCCGTGTCAGCATCTGCGCAGTCATCCTGTCAGATGGGGGCGGGGAGCGAGGAGCCGAGCTCGGGGACGCGTTCTTGCAGGGAGTTCCTCGCTTCTGCTCGCGCTCGCGTGATCGCGACGTGGTCTCCTGGCTGCGCGCCTCACCCCGATCGGAGCGCCGGGCGCAGCGCCCTGTGCTGCCCGCCTCGCGCAATTGATGGCTCGCATCGGGCCCTGATCGCTACGCTGGGGCAGGCCAAGGCCTGGGAGGGAGCTGGCAATGTCGTTCAGCTACTACGTCTACGTCAGCGACAGCAAGATCAACATGCTGTTGCCGCAGATCGAACCCAGGTCCGGGGCGAAACGCACGACGGAACTGGGCGTGAATCTCACGGTGCTGTCGGCGAAGCGAACGACAGAGGGCCCGCCCGACGACCGGATCGGCCGGCTGGAGACCGTCGTCGGATACCTGCGCGATCACGGTGATCTCGGCACGGTGGACGAACCGGGTCAGTTCTTCTGGGGATCGCTGCCGATGCGCTGGGGGGCGTTCCCCGGCGATCCCACGGCCTCGCTGGTCTTCTTCGGCGGGCGGAGCGGGGACACGGTCGTCGGGCTGGGCGGCTCCTACAGGCATGTGTGCGACTCCGTGCCGAACGCTGAGGCGCACGGGGTGGGGCGGTCGATGATGTCCTCCATGCTCGACGGGCTGGGAGTCACCTCGGACCTGGAGGACGAGTACGTCGCCGACGCGGTGGACGGCGACCTCGACCGGGCCGATCGCGCCGCACTCGCCCGGGTGCAGGGCGCCGTGACCGGCCTGCGGTGGCCGGCGCAGAACGTCGAGTTCGTGGCCAAACGCCTGCTGCACGGCGACAGCCCGGACGGCACGGCCAAGTCGGTGCTGCTCGGGACGCCGGTGTACGTCGCCATCGTCGACTGACGACGATGCGAGCGTGGCACCGCGGGGACCTGATCCTCGACCTCTACGAGGTCCTGGACGTGGTCCGCACCGGCGGCATGGGACTGGTGCACCGGGTCCGGCACCGCGGCTGGGACATCGACCTGGCGGTGAAGACCCCGCGCCGGGCCCTGGTCCGCTCGCCCGACGCGATCCGGGACTTCGAACGGGAAGCCGAGGTGTGGGTCGGGCTGGGCCTGCACCCGCACCTCGCGAACTGCGTGTACGTCCGCACCCTCGACGGCGTGCCACGGGTCTTCGCGGAATGGGCGGACGGCGGCAGCCTGGCCGAAGCCGTCCGGAGCCGGAGCCTCTACGGGAACGCCCCCCTGGCATCCCTGCTGGACGTCGCCATCCAGTCCGCGTGGGGACTCGACCACGCACACGAGAACGGGGTCGTGCACCAGGACGTCAAGCCCGCCAACGTGATGCTCACCCGGGACGGCACGGTCAAGGTCACCGACTTCGGCATGGCCCGGGCCCGCATGGTCACCGGGGAGGACACCGGGGACGCGGATCCGCTCGTCAGCCGCGGCGGCCTGACTCCCGCGTACTGCTCGCCGGAACAGGCGCGGTCGCCGGGCGGGCTCACGACGGCCACGGACACCTGGTCCTGGGCGGTCACCGTGCTCGAAATGTTCCTCGGCCGGCCACCGGACCCGGACGGGACCGCGGCGGGCGCCGTCCTGGACGGTTTCGCCCGCTCCGGGGCCCCGGACGCGATCCTGCCGATGCCGGGTGAGGTGGCGGATCTGCTGCGCGAGTGCTTCACCGAGGCGCCGGCCGCGCGTCCCGGCCGACTCGGGCCGCTCGCGGAGCGCCTGATCCGAGTCCACGAGCGGGAGGTCGGCCCGTACCCCCGGCGCGCCCCGGCGGCGGCCACCCTGCTCGCCGACGGCCTGTCCAACCACGCACTGTCCATGCTGGACCTCGGTCGCCGCGAGAGCGCCGAGGAGTTCTGGAGCCGGGCTCTGCGGGCGGATCCGCACCACCCGCACGCCCGCTACAACCGCGGGCTGCACCGGTGGCGGACCGGGGTGATCACCGACGCAGAGCTGGTCGACGAGCTGGAATCCGTGCGGTTCGGCGATCCGGGTGACGGCGTGGGGACGTACCTGCTCGCGCTGGTGCACCGGGAACGCGGTGATCCGGTCGCGGCGGCCGTGCTGCTGCGGGACATGGTCGCGCGGACGCCCGGCGACCCGCAGGCCGCCGCCGCGCTCTCGTCGGTCGAGCACGCACCCGCCCCCGCGCAGTCGGTTCTGCCGGAGGAGCACGAAGACCGGGTCACCGCCGTCGCGCTGACCCCGGACGGCCGGGTCGCGGTCTCGGCCGACCGCTCCGGCGGTCTGCGCATCTGGGACGTGCCGTCGAAGGAGTGCCGGCGACGGTTCGAGCTCGAGAAGTACCGGGCCTCGGCTCTGGCGGTGCGCGACGACGGACAGCTCGTGGTCGTCGGCGGGGACATCGGACGGGCGCTCGTGCTCGACCTCGAAGCCGCGGCCGGGTTCGAACTGCCCGGCCACCCCAGCTGGGTGGGCCTGGTCGCGCTGACGGCGGATCAGCGGCACGCGGTCACCAGCGGCTTCGAAGGGGAAACCGTCACCTGGGACCTCGAGACGCGCGAACCCCTGGACGTGCGGCAGTTCGAGAACAAGGCGGACGTCCTGGGCGCCCAGGGCACCCTGTGTTCCGTCGTCGATCACCGGCGCCACACGAACTCCGTGTACGACGTCCGCACGGGCGAGCTGGTGCACCGGTTCGAGAGCACCCGGATGGAGGCGTGGTTCAGCGGCGACGGCCGCCTCGCCGTGGTCGGCCTCGGCAGCACCGACGTCCGGCTGGTCGATCTGGCGTCCGGCGAACCCCTGCGGGAGCTGAAGACCGGCTACGGCCGGATCGCCGTCAACCTGGACGGCACGGTCGGCTTCTCCAGCGGCGGCCGCGACGAGCCGTCGCGGGTGTGGGACCTGAGCAGTGGCCGGTGCCGCCTGTCCCTGGACCCGACGCCCGACACCAAAGAGGTCGCGCTGAGCGCGGCCGGGCGAGTCGCCGTGACCGCCGAGGGGAAGTCCGTACGGGTGTGGCACCTGCCGCCCGCGGGGCCACCGGCCCCGTGGAGTTACGTCCGCCCGCACGAAGCCCCGGACGTCGCCGCCACCGCCGCCCGGGCGGCCGCGCTGCTGGCGGAGGCAACCACGCTGGCCGGCGCCGGGCGGCTCGACGAGGCGGCAGGCCGGATCCGTGCGGCTCGCGCGCTGCCAGGGCACCTCCGCCACGTCGAGCCGGTGCGCCTCTGGCGCCGGCTCGGCGCCCTGGGCCGCCGGACCGAGCTCGCCGACGCCTGGTCCGCAGGCCGTATCGTCCCGGAGGACGGCCGGTCGTGGGCGCTGGAGTTCAGCGGCCGCAGCCCCACCGCGCTCGCCCGCGCCGGGAACGCCGCCGAAGTATGGGTCTTCGACGTCGAGACCGGGCAACTGCTGCACACGCTCAGCCTGCACACCGGCCACATCAGCGCCTTGGCGATGACCGCCGACGGCCGGCTCGCGGTGTCCGGGGGCGAGGACGGCCGGGTCGTCGCCTGGCACCCGCGCGACAGGCGGATCGTCCAGCTGTTCACCAGCCCCCGCGACCGCGTGTACTACGTCGCGGTCAGCGAGGACGGCCAGGTGGCTCTCTCGGGAACCGCCGACGGCGTGGTCGCGGCCTGGGACATCGGCAGCGGTCGGACCATCGGGCGCTGGGAGGCGCACTCGGGGGCGGTGCTGGACGTGGCAGTCGGCGCCGATCGCCGCTACGGGCTCTCTCGCGGCCAGGACGTCAGCGTGAGGATCTGGGATCTGCGCGAAGGCGAACTCCGGTGGGTGCTGCGCGGGCACGACGAGTGGATCGGCGCCGCACGGCTGAGTGACGACAGCCGGTTCGTGGTCACCGGTGGCGCCGACGCCGCGGTGCGGGTCTGGCGGACCGCCGACGGACAGTGCGAGGTGGTGCTCACCGGGCACACGGACGCCGTGGTCGACGTCCTGCCGAGCCCGGACGCCCGGCGGCTGCTGTCCTGCTCGGTCGACGGCACCGTGCGGCTGTGGGACGTCCTGGGCGCTCGCTGCGTCCACGTCCTGGCCGGGCACACCGGCATCGTGCGGAGTCTGGCTGTCACACCGGACTTCCGGCTCGCGGCGTCCGGCGGGGAGGACCGCAAGGCCCGGTTGTGGGACCTCACGACCGGCCGGCAACTGCGCGCCTTCACCGGCCTCTCGGACGCGGTCACGCACGTCGCGCTGGCCCCCGACGGCGCCCTGCTCCTGGCCGGCGACGAGCACGGGCGCCTGCTCACCTGGGCCCTGGA
Organism: Streptomyces sp. NBC_00080; assembly: GCF_045041255.1. Lineage (NCBI taxonomy): Bacteria > Bacillati > Actinomycetota > Actinomycetes > Kitasatosporales > Streptomycetaceae > Streptomyces > Streptomyces sp. NBC_00080. Next base: position 298,487 of record NZ_CP108235.1, on the reverse strand, counting down.
CTGGGAGTACGACTTCGGCTCGGCGACCGGTTCCCTGCGGCCGGAGGCCGAGCCCGTGCTCGACGAGCTGCGGGCCGAGGTCGCCGTTCCGCTGCCTTCCCGCGAAGACGACCGCCCGGCGCTCGTCGAGGCGTGCGCCCGCCTCGGCGACCGGCAGCGGCACGCCGTCTCCCGCACCCTGGACCTCGCCGGCGAACTGGACAAGATCCTTTCGCGCACCGATACCGGCTACCGGCTGTACGTGCGCTTCGTGGCCGAGGACGCGGCGGCCCGGGAGCCCACCCCCCTACCGAGCACGGCCGAACGACTCGCGCTGCTGCTGCGACCGGAGGAAGAGCTGAACAGGTCCGAGACGTTCTGGGCCGGCTACTTCGCCGGGCAACTGCAGGACGATCTCGTCACACTCGCCGAGGCCGCCCCGGTCCTGCACCGCGAGGGCGACCTGGCCGCGGCCGAGCACGCGTGGCAACTCGTCGTCGACGTCCGCTCCCACCTCTGGGACGCCGGGCACGTCGAAACCCAGGGCGCGATGCTCGGCTGGGCCGCGGTCCTCACCGACCTGCACCGGGAACCGGAAGCCCTGGCCCTGGTCCGGGCGGTGACCGCAGAGCGCGCACAGGACCTGGGGCCGGACGACCCGGCCACCCTGGCGGCGACCGCGGCGCTCGCGTCCCTGCTGTCGGCCGGCGGCGAGCACACGGAAGCGGAGCGGTTGTACGACGACCTGCTGCCCCGGCTCGTGAGGCGCTTCGGCCGCGACGACGGCCGGACGCTCGACGCCCGGGTGGGGCTGGCGCGTGTGCACCACCGGCTCGGGCGACCGGACGAGGCCGAGCCGGTCCTGCGTGAGGTGCTGGCGAAGTGGCGGCTGCGGCTGGGCGACGACCACCCGGACACGCTCGCCGTCCAGACCGAGCTGGACAGCGTGCGGGGGCCGGCGCAGGCGCCGGACAAGCCGGCGCGGTGGCGATGGAGGAGGCGGCGATGATCCCGGGTCGGTCCGGTACCGAAGCTCTGATCACCGGCAAGGTGTTCATGGGCGAGATCGGGGCGTTCTTCCCCGTGAGCATGACGTTGCGAGGCCACGAGTTCACGGCCGTGTTCATGATGCGCCCCAGAGAGCTAGGGCATCGGACGACCGGGCCCTACACGCCCGACCGGCCACCGGTCGACGTGATGAACTGGGCTCAACTGCGGACGGGGATGGGCATGGCGGGGCACTTTCCCCGCTTCCGGATCGAAGCGAGCGGCCGGTGGCCGCGCATCCACGTCGAACTGCTCGGCATCGCGGTCCGCGGGCTGATCGTGATGCCGGAGGAAGTGACCGCGGAGTCGGTGAACGCGCCTTACCTGGGCGAGTGGCAGGAGCAGATCTCTTCCACGGTGCGGATCGCGCTCGACTGGGTCGCCGGCTGGCTCACAGCCTGTCACCACCAGGCCGGCGGCACCGAGCCGTCGGTCGACATCGATCTGGTCTACCGGCCGGACGACGACTACGAAACCGGCCTCGCCCAGGTCGACGAGCGGGTGCGTGACCTCGTTCCGCCGGTGCGCCCGGTCCTCGAGTTGCGCTGGCGTTCCGTCAGCTCGGCCCAGCGCAAGGTCTTCATGAAGAATCTGAAAGGCGCCCGTAGGACCGGGACCCGGTCCGATCGGCGACTGAGCTACCGGATCGGCGGTATCGAGCTGGAAGTGCCGGCCTGAGGAAACCCACCGCGAACGTTTCCGACGTCCCGCAACATCCCGATGCCGAGCGCAAGTCGGATACTCCTGCGTGGGCGGACATGTCCTAAAGCCACCGACGCGCGGTGGAGCCACCTCCAGCGGCGCCACCGCACAGCGGCATGAGCGCGCACGTCCCTCGGTCACCAACCATGGGGCACGCATCACGTCATACGCCACCGCCCCTTCGTCTTGCGCGGGCCGGCCTGCGTCCTGCCATCAGCCGATCTTGTCCAACTCGGCGAGTTCCTCCTCGGAGAGCGACAGTCCCGCGCCGACGACGTTCTCGCGCAGGTGCGCCACCGACGAGGTGCCGGGAATGAGCAGGATGTTCGGCGACCGCCGCAACAGCCAGGCCAGGGCGACCGACATCGGCGTCGTGTCCAGCCGGGCGGCCACGGCGGAAAGCGCTGTGGACTGCAGCGGGGTGAAGCCGCCGAGCGGGAAGAAGGGCACGTAGGCGATGCCCTGGTCGGCGAGTTCGTCGATCAGCTCGTCGTCGTGACGGTGGGCGAGGTTGTACATGTTCTGCACACACACGATCGGCGCTATCGCCTGCGCCTCGGCGACCTGCTCCGTCGTGGCGTTGCTGACTCCGAGGTGCCGGATCAGACCCTGCTGCTGAAGTTCGACGAGGGTCTCGAAGGGTTCGGCGAGCGAGCCGGGCCGGGGCCCCTGAGCGTTGCCGAGCCGGAGGTTGACCACGTCGAGCGAATCGCGGTCGAGGTCCTCGAGGTTTTCGTGGACGGCGCGGCGCAGGTCCTCGGGCCGACGGGCCGGGGGCCAGCCGCCCTGCTGATCGCGGACCGAGCCGACCTTGGTCACGATGTGCAGCGATTCGGAACAGGGGTGCAGCGCTTCGCGGATCAGCTGGTTGGTGACGCGTGGCCCGTACGCACCGGCTGTGTCGAAATGGCTGATCCCGAGGCCGGCGGCCTCACGCAGTACCGCCAGCGCGCCGTCGCGGTCGGCGGGCGGGCCCATGACCCCGGGACCGGCGAGCTGCATGGCGCCGTAGCCGAAGCGGGTGACGGTGAAATCGCCGAGGGTCCACGTCCCGCCGGGCAGTGACGCGGAGGGTGTGTTCGTATCTTCGGTCATGCCGTCGATGCTCGCTCGCGGGCAGCCACCGCATCCAATACCGATACAGTGCCCTGTCATACCCGGTGGGTATCACCGAGGTACGTTGTGGCCATGGACACCTTGGAGACCCGCGAGTTGAGGTACTTCCTGGCCGTCGCGGAGGAACTGCACTTCGGCCGCGCCGCCGAGCGCCTCGGCATGGCCCAGCCTCCGCTGTCCCGCGCGATCCAGCAGCTCGAGCGGCGCCTGGGCGTCTGCCTGCTGACACGCAACCGCCGCGGCGTCTCCCTGACCAGCGCCGGAGAGATGCTGCTGCACGAGGGCCGCGCAGCTCTCGACGCGACCACCGCTGCCGCTCGCCGTACCCGTCGCGCCGGGGGCGCCGACAGTGCGGGCGGCCCCCGCAACCGCCTGGTGCTGGCGGTGAAGGCGGGCGCGTCTCACGAGCTGCTGCACAAGCTCCTCGACGCCTACGCGGCCGAGCCCGACGCTGCCGAGATCGAGGTGCTACCGAGCGGCACGTGTGAGCAGGAAGGGATGCTGCGCGATGGCCGCGCTGATGTGGCGCTCATGCACGCGCCGTTCAACTCCCTCGCCGGGTTCGACAGCGAGGAACTGATGACCGAGGGGCAGATCGCTGTCCTGCCCGCCGGGCATCCGCTGGCCGCGCAGCGAACTCTGTCCCTGGCCGACGTCGGCGAAATCCCCGAACTCCCGCTCGCCCGCTGGTCTCGCAACGGCACGTACCCGCCCGGCCCGGGCCCCGAGATCCACGACCAGACGCAGCTGGCCCAGCTGATCGCCCTCGGACGCACGGTGGCCGTCTTCCCCGAATCGGCCCGCGCCTGGCTATGGGCCGAGCACACCGCCGTCCCCCTGACCGACGCGCCCCCGGTCGTCACCCACATCGCCTGGCCCGCACACAGTCGCTCCCTCGCCCTCGCCGGGCTGATCCGCACGGCCACACGGCTGTGACCCGCCCTCGCATCCCATCGCCGCGACACACTGCCCGACCGCCGGCCCTCACGCCGGGTGAACAACCCGTGCGTCCCCGCTCGGTGGAGCCGGCTGCCGTTCGTCGAGACCTGGATGGTCGTCCCGGTGCCGATGGCGTACGAAGGGATGGCGAACCACGGGTCGATCAGCGCCTCGCCGCCGCTGATGTGGAGTCATAGGACGCCGGAGGCGGTGTCAGTCTGCTGAAGTATCCTTCCCGCCACCGCACACCTCCTGGGAGGACCAAGAGATTGACTGGCCTGTCTGCTTTCCCCCTGCCGTTTCGTGCTTCCCGTTCCGCATCGTTCGCGCCCCCGCGAACGCTGCGGGAACTTCAGATGATGCAGTGCAGCTCGCACATTCGGGCGAAGCCGGGGTGGTTCGACAAGATGAACGATGCCGGCATCGTCGCCAGGTGGACGCAAGAAGCGGTCGCCCAAGGCCTCACCGAAGCCCAGGTTCGCTACGTGCTTGCCGAACTCCTCCATTACGCCGCGCTGCGGGACGGACGAACCGGCGTTGAGGTGTCCGCGGTCGACGGTGTGTGGCACTCGGACACACTCGTCGACGACAAGCTGAGGTCCCGGCTGCGCGAGGCGGTTCGGGTTGTGGAACAGGTCCCCGAAACAGAACAGGACTGGCACCCCGGATCCGACGGTCAGGTACTGGATCTGGTTCATCCCTCGCTGTTCTGCCTGGTGAGAGGAGTGAGTGCTGCGCCCGACTGGGCTTGGCGAAACCCGACGGACCGTTACTCGAAGTACGAATTCTCTGAGAAATTCCAGTGGCTACCCACGGACGTCGACGTCAGCGACGACGGAGATGCCGTCTTCCGTTCGTACGTCAATAACGTCCACCCCGAGGCGCATCGTGAACTGGCCTCCGTTCTGCCGGAGTTGTTCGCATGCGTGCGCCCACTGCTGGAGAACGTGCTCACCGATCTGCGTCATCCGCGACCGCTGCGGATCGAGGCCGATCCATACGGGTGGTACGACTCGGAGCCGGAGTATCCGGACAAGTCCTCCTACAGTGATGATGGGGCCTACGCAGAAGCCGTCCGTGCATGGGAAGCGGCCCAGGACGACTGGTGGGAAAACCGCCGTCCCGTCATCCCGGACGCTCCGGCCTTCGCTCCGCCCGAGTTGCCCGATGCATCCGCCCGAGTCGACCTGCGAGGCCGCCGTCTCCAAGTCATCGTCAAGCTTGCCACCATTCATCTCACACCGGACAAGCCTGAGTACGCAGGGGGTTCCTGGCATGTCGAGGGGATGATGAACGAGCGGATTGTCTCGACCTGCATCTACTACTGGGACAGCGAGAACATCACCGAAAGCCGGCTCAGTTTCCGGGCGGCACTCGATGACCCACACTACGAACAGAACGACGACAACGGTCTGCGCGAGGTCTATGGCCTGGAGGACGAAGACGCACTGAACCAGTTGCTGGGTTCGGCATCGACCCCAGCGGGCCGCTGCCTGGCGTTCCCGAACATTCTGCAACACCGCGTCGGATCATTTCGCCTCACGGACCCCACTCGCCCGGGATATCGAAAAATTCTCGCGTTCTTCCTGGTCGACCCGTCGGAAAAGATCGTCTCGACATCCGATGTGCCACCGCAACAACCATGGTCCGATACCTCGACCATGACGCTTGAACAGGCCAAGGACTACCGCGACCAACTCATGCAGGAACGAAAGTTCTTCGTCGACGAACACAACGAGCAACTCTACGAACGAGAATTCTCCCTCTGCGAACACTGAACATCTCCTGCCCTCGACACGTGCTGCGCGGGGTGGGCTGCACATTCAATTTTGACATCTGCGTCGGGTACGTGGTCCGTGACCTGTACTCGTTCCGTGACCGGGGCGAGTGCAGGTGCCGTCCGGAAAGATGGGGTGTGCGGGGGCGGATCCGACCGACTGAGGCCTGTCCCGTAACTGTCGGCCCCGGATGAGATGATCATGGTGTGCCTGTGTGACCACGGCAGCCGAGTCGTACTGAACAGGTCCGCTCACCGGTCGGGCGCTGCTTCGGCGAGTTGGTCATCGCACTGCCCCGCGAGGGCGCCGACGCGGGACGACGGGGACGGCCGTGGAGTCTGCCGGTCGAGGACCGGTTACTGCTGGTCGCGACCTACTGGCGCACCAACTTGACGATGCGCCAACTGGCGCCGCTGTTCGGCGTTTCGACTTCATTCTGACTGCACCCGGGAACGCAGAAGATCGTCACACGAGCTCCTAGTTGATGATTTCGGCGCGGTCATCCAGACGGATTGCGGCCAGCCGGTCCCTCCACACCTGGAGGGCTTCGGGTGTCTGTCGCGTCCAGTCGGTGACCTCGCCGACGATCCGGAGCGGTTCCCTGCTGCGGAAGGAGCGGGTGGGATTGCCAGGGAACTTCCTGTCGGTGACGTTGGGATCGTTCTCGAACTCCCCAGTCGGCTCGACGGCATACACGCGCGGGGCGCGGTCGCCGGCGGCGAGTTCGGCGGCGAGTCCCGCGCCGTCGCGCAATGCGGTGAAGTAGATGTGGTTCATCACGATTTCGGGCCGGTAGTTGGAACGGAAACCGGCAGTGAGGTGATCTCCGACCTGCAGCTCGGCCTTCGTGCCGTGAAAGAACGGACCCTCGTCCAACGCCTCGTTCATCGCTGCAGGTTATCAAACCCAGCTGTTGTGACGGCGAGCAATCCACGATGGCTCGGACGCCGTTGTCGCACCCGCCATAGCAAGGATCATCTAGCCCTGCCGGTAGTCACGGCAGACCCTTCAAAGAAAAACGATTGACGCTGCGGTGCCATTCGTGAACCATTCCGGCCCGTGACGACGAGTACCGATCATGACCAGCCTGCCAACGGACCAGGCTCTCCGGCCGACCGCCCGCTCGCCCTGATCACCGGTGTGGGCCGCACCGTCGGTATCGGCGCGGGCATCGCCCGTCGGCTGGCCGCATCCGGCTGGGACATCGCCTTCACCTACTGGACCCCCTACGACGACCGTATGAGCTGGGGCAGCGAGCCCGGCGCGACCGAAGTGATCAGCCGGTCTCTGGCCGAACACGGTGCGTCCACCACCGCGATCGAGGCGGATCTCGCCGACCCGGATGCCCCGGCACGCGTCTTCGACGAGGTGGAACAGCGTATGGGCAGTGTCACCGCCCTGGTGATGAGTCACTGCGAGTCGTTCGACTCCGGGCTGCTTGACACCACCGTCGAGAGCTTCGACCGGCACTTCGCTGTCAACGCGCGCGCCACCTGGCTGCTCATTCGCGAGTTCGGACGCCGCTTCACCGCAGAACGGGGAACCGGCCGGATCGTCAGCCTCACCAGTGATCACACAGTCGGCAACCTGCCCTACGGGGCGAGCAAGGGAGCCCTGGACCGCATCACCCTGGCCGCCGCCCACGAGCTCGCCCACCTCGGCGTGACCGCGAACGCGATCAATCCCGGGCCGGTCGACACCGGCTGGATGCCCGAGGAAGTCCGGGAGCACTGCGTCCGCAGCACCCCGCTCGGTCGACTGGGCACGCCGCAGGACACCGCGCACCTCGTGGACTTCCTGTGCTCCAGAGAGGGCGAGTGGATCAACGGGCAACTGCTGAAGAGCAACGGCGGCCTCGCGTAGGCGCCCAGAGTCCGATCCTCAAGTGCACACGCTCGGTCAGGCAGACAGGGTTCGTTTGCGCAGGAGGCCGAATTGAGCTCGCCATCGTTCGCTGACGGGTGCTCCCTGATGCGCGTCGATGCGACCGGCCCTTCTGTGCGGCCACGGGCAGTCGCGCGCACCGACAGGGTTGGACAGCAGGCCACAGGGGAAGTCTCCGTCCCGCGGACCGTCGACTGCAGTGGAACCCCTGTGACGGAAGCTAACGCCGGCCGTGAGCAGGGGAACTTCAGGGGTGGGGTTGATGCATGGTGGAACGACGCATGTCGGTTGCGACCCACTGGGGCAGTTTCATCGCGGTGGTCGATTCCGGCCGGTTGGTGCGCATCGAGCCGAGAGGCGATGACCCCGCGCCGTCGCCTATCGGCCCCGGAATGGTGACAGCCGCCGACGACAGCGCTCGCGTGTTGCGCCCCGCGGTGCGCAAGGGCTGGCTGAACGGCCTGCCGCGCGCCCACGACACGGCCAGAGGCGCGGACGCCTTCGTGGAGGTGAGCTGGGACGATGCGATCACGCTGGTCAGCGATGAACTCCGTCGAGTGCGTTCACAGCACGGAGACAGCGCGGTGTTCGGCGGATCCTATGGATGGGCGAGTGCGGGCGGGTTCCACAACGCACAGGGGCAACTCCACCGGTTCCTGGCGTTGGGCGGGGGATACACCGACTCCCGCAACACGTACAGCACCGCGGCTTTGGAGGTCATCCTCCCCCATGTGATCGGCGGGCATCCGTGGAGCTACCAGTCCCGGATGCCGATGTGGGACGAGATCGCCGGGAACTGCGAGCTTGTGGTGGCGTTCGGAGGGCTGGCCCTCAAGAACAGCCAGATCAACCCTGGCGGGCTGGCCAGGCACCAGACGCAGAACCTGCAGCGCCGGTGTCGTGAGGCCGGGGTGCGGTTCGTGAACGTCAGTCCCCTCCGCAGCGACGTCGCCGGCTTCCTCGACGCCGAGTGGCTGCCCGTCATCCCCAACACCGACACCGCCGCGATGCTCGGCATCGCCCACACGATGCTGGTCAACGGGTGGCACGATGAGGACTTCCTTCGCCGGTGCTGCGTCGGGTTCGACCGCTTCGCCTCCTACCTGCTCGGCGAGCTCGACGGCGTCCCCAAGGACGCTGCCTGGGCAGCGAGGATCACCGGCATCAGTCGCGACGTGCTCACCGACCTCGCTCACCGCCTCACCACCCAGCGTTCGCTCATCATGGTCAACTACGCGGTGCAGCGGGCGGACCACGGCGAACAACCGATCTGGATGTCCGTCGTGCTGGCCGCCATGGCGGGCTCGATGGGCCGGCCTGGCGGCGGCTGGGGCGCGGGTTACGCGACGATGGACGCGACCGGCGTCGCCAAGGGCCGCCCCTCCGTGGCGACGATTCCCGAAGTTTCCAACCCCGTTGCGGAATTCATCCCGGTCGCAAGGATCGCCGACACCCTGCTGCATCCGGGGAAGACCATCGACTACGACGGCCGGCGCCTCACGCTGCCCGAGCTTCGCCTGATCTACTGGTGCGGAGGGAACCCGTTCCACCACCACCAAGATCTCCATCGGTTGACCCGAGCCTGGCAGACCCCTGACACGGTGGTGGTTCACGAAGCCTGGTGGAACACCACGGCCAAGTTCGCGGACATCGTCCTCCCCGTCGCCACCAGCTTGGAGCGCGACGACTTCGCCGCCGGATTCTCGGACCCCCACCTCGTCGCGATGCCGAAGGTCCGCGACCCGGCGGGCGAGTCGCGGACCGACCACCACATCTTCACCGCCTTGGCCTCCCGGCTCGGATACGAGCAGGAGTTCACGGAGTCGCGCTCAGAGATCGAATGGGTTCGACACCTTTACGAGCAGACGAGGGCCGGACTCGGCGACGATGCCGCCTTGCCGGGCTTCGACGACTTCTGGCGAAGTTCCACCGCTGAGCTGCCGGCGTCGACCGGACCGTTTCCCGGCAGCTTCGAGGAGCTCCGCGCAGATCCGCGGCGTTTCCCCCTGCCGACACCGTCGGGCAGGATCGAGATCTTCTCCGAGGAGATCGACTCGTTCGGCTACGACGACTGCGCCGGGCATCCGACGTGGTTCGAACCGGCGGAGTGGCTTCGTGCCGATCTGGCGGACCGATTCCCGCTGCACTTGATCTCGAATCAGCCCGCCTCGCGCCTGCACAGCCAGTACGACAACGGTGGCCACAGCCTCGGTTCAAAGATCCGTGGTCGTGAGCCCGTGACGATCAATCCGTCGGACGCCGCGTCGCGCGGCATCGAGAGCGGCATGATCGTACGCGTCTTCAACGACCGAGGTAGCTGTCTCGCGGGCGCGGTCCTGTCGGACGACGTCATGCCAGGCGTCGTACAACTGTCCACGGGAGCGTGGTGGGATCCGGTCCGGCCAGGCCTGAGCGGAACAATGGACCGCCACGGCAATCCGAACGTCCTCACGGCGGATCGGCCGTGCTCGCGCCTGTCCCAAGGGCCGAGTGCTCTCAGTGCGCTGGTCGACGTCGAGTTGTACGGCGATCCCCTTCCTGACGTGCTCGCCTTTGCACCACCGAATCTCGAACACTGACACGAAGACTGCCTGCCTCTTCGGGCACGTTTCCGTGTACGCCATCGCCGGCGCGCAACAGGCCGGCTCGGCCGCCTAGAGGCTCTCCACCTGCCGTTTGCGCTTGCGTAATGGAATGAATACTGTGCGCAGTCGTGACTGCACTTCAAGACCTCAAGTACGGCCAGTGGTTCAGGGGCGCCGACGTCGACGGCGACGGGTTCATCACCCAGCGGGACGTCCGAATGATGAGCGAGCGTTACATCGCCGCCCGCGGCACCACGCCGGACTCCGCGACCGCCCGCCTGCTCATCGAGGGGATGGACGGGTTCTGGGCGAACGTGATCGCCCCGATGGATCAGGACGGTGACGGGAAGGTCGATCTGCGGGAGATGACCGAAGGATTCAGGCGCGTCCTGACCGACCGGGCCCTGTACCCGGAACAGATCGAGCCGGTGACCAACTGCTTCTTCGACCTGGTCGATCTCAACGGAGACGGCAAGATCGACCAGGCGGAGTTCCAGCAGATGTTCGACTCGGTCGCCGGCGTTCCGGGCGTGGACTGCGCCGCGGTCTTCGCCGCTTTGGACCGGGACGGCTCCGGTGCGCTGGACCGCGCCGAATTCCACCAGGCGGTAACGGAGTTCTTCTACGGCGACGACCCGGACGCTCCTGCCAACCACCTGTTCGGCAGGGTCGCCGGCTGACGGCGCAGGATGCCGCCAGGGACGCCGCATGTCCACACCCTCGCCGGTAAGGGCATGCGGCATTTCCGGGTGTCTTGGGCGGCGCCTGATGGGCGACTCCGGCCGAGTGCGCCGTGTACGGCATGGGGGCGGATCGTGCGGACGATGGTGATTGCGCGGCGGCAGGCCGGCAGATCTGTCGTGGTGCCGCTGTCGAGGTCTCTCGTCGGCGACTCGAGGGCGTCGCTGGAGACCTACGGGGAGATGGCCCACTGCCCACGGCGCGCCCGCCGAGCGGACGCTGCGCCCCCACCATCGTTTTGATCCGGCGCTGATCGTGTCGACCTGCATGATGTCCTCCGTCTCGCCGCCACCCCGGTTCACGGAACGGGCGGGCGGCGAAGCCGACAGCGAGGCAACGCTCCATGGCCGTAAGCCGTCTCGTCAACCGAGATGGCGCTGAGTCGGTGGCCATCCGGAACGGAGCGAATTGTGTTGATCGGCTTGCTGACCGCCGTTGCGGCATCCGTCTGTTACGGCACAGGCTCAGTCCTGCAAGCCATCGGGTCCCGCAGGTCCGCGCGGAGCGGTGCGGCCACCACAGCCAGCACCCAGTACGGGGGGCCCAGCCTCGCCTCCACCGCGAAGGCCGCGATGACCTGGGAATTCGTCGTCGGTACCGTCCTGGACTTCGTGGGCTTCGCACTGGGCGCACTGGCTGCTCGGCTACTGCCCCTGTTCCTCTCGCAAACCGTGATCAGCGCCAACCTGATCATCACCGCCGTGCTGAGCGTCAGGCTCCTCCGTATCCGGCTGACTCGCGCCGAGTGGACGTCCATCGGCGTGGTCTGCGCGGCGCTCGTTCTGCTCGCGACGGCGGCGGGGGAGGAGGGCAGTGGACACGGCATCCCGATCGCCACGCACTGGTGGCTCCTGGCGATCTCGCTCGCCCTGATGGCGGGCGGCACGCTCGCGGTACGCCTCCTCGGTCCCCGCGCCGCGATCCTTGCCGGACTGCTGTCCGGACTCGGTTTCGGCGCGCTGGGCGTGGGCGTCCGGGTCCTGAACGGCGTCACCCCCTTCGATCCGGCCGCCCTGCTGACGGATCCCGCCCTGTACGCGATCGTGACGGCCGGCGTAGGTGGGATGTACCTGCACACCGTCGCCTTGCAGATCGGTTCGGTCAACGCGGCCACGGCGGCCCTGGTCGTCGGCGAGACCGTGTTGCCCGGCGTAATCGGCGTACTTTGGCTCGGCGACGCCTCACGGGCCGGTCTCGCCTGGATGGCGGTGCTCGGCTTCGTCCTGGCGGTGGCAGGCGCGGTCGCGGTTGCATGGTTCGGCGGACCTGCGGCGCAGGTGGAGGAGCAGCCGCAGCAGGCGGCAGAACTGACTCCCACGGGCTGAGCACTCGACTTGCCGGCACAGTGATGTAACGGCTGCGGCCGGCGCTTCTTGTCGGGCGCCGGCCACGCGACTGCGCCCTCATCAAGCCCAGCGAGCTTGCTGAGGCCCCTTGGGCCGTGCCGACGCACTGGACCGCTTCGAGGTAGTGCCAGGGCCTGGGCCGAGGTGCCAGTGGGTCCAGGCCTGGCCGGGCATCCGTGCCGCGGGCCTCGGCTGCCAATCAACCCGTCGCGGTCTCCCGGTGCTGGAGCCGGCCGCTTGAGCCCTGCGGGGGACCTCCGGACTCCCAGGGGCAGAGCCTCGTGATGGTTGTGGCAGATCGCGCCTTCAGAAGGCGATGCGGATCTTGAGGGCCGTACGGTCGTCCATGGCGCGGTAGCCGTCGGGCACCCCGTCGAGGTCCACGGTGCGGTCGAAGACCAGGCCGGGGTCGATCGCGCCGGACAGCACGTCCGGCAGGAGCTCGGGAATGTACGCGCGGGCGGGGGCGACGCCGCCGGCCAGCGTGACGTTCCGGTCGAACATCTGGGAGATGTCGACGCCGGCGCTGCCGCCGTGCGGTACGCCGACGTAGCCGACCGCGCCGCCGTCGCGGGCGATGGAGATAGCGGTGCGCATCGACTCCTCGGTGCCGACGGCCTCCAGCACGGCGTGTGCGCCCTGGCCGCAGGTCAGCTCCTTGACCGCCTCGATCGCGGCCTCTCCGCGCTCGGCGACCACGTCGGTGGCACCGAAGGCACGGGCGATCGCGGTGCGCTGCTCGTGCCGGCCCAAGGCGATGATCCGCCCGGCGCCGAGACGCTGCGCGGCGAGCACACCGCACAGCCCGACCGCGCCGTCACCGACCACGGCGACCGTGGCGCCGGGCCGGACCCGGGCGGCGACCGCAGCGTGGTGGCCGGTGCTCATCACGTCGGAGAGGGCGAGCAGGCTGGGCAGCAGCTTTTCCTCGTCGGCCGTCTCCTTGGGCAGCTTGACCAAGGTGCCGTCGGCGAACGGGACGCGGACGGCCTCGCCCTGGCCGCCGTCGGATCCGACCTCGCCCCAGAAGCCGCCCCGCGGGCAGGAGGTCTGCAGGCCCTCGCGGCAGTAGTCGCAGGTACCGTCGGACCAGACGAACGGGGCGACCACGAAGTCGCCCGGGCGCAAGTACCTCACCTCGGAGCCGACCGCCTCGACGATGCCGAGGAACTCGTGCCCGATCCGCTGACCGGCCGTGCGGGAGGCGACACCGCGGTACGCCCACAGGTCGCTGCCGCAGATGCAGGCGTTGACCACCCGCACGACGGCGTCGGTCGGCTTACGGACCACCGGGTCGGGCGCCTCCTCGATCCGGATGTCGTGGGGGCCGTGGATCACGGTGGCACGCATGAAAACGCTCCTGGACGCTCGGTGGACGGGCTGAGCAAGCCAGGGTCGCCGGACATGCGTTTCCGTGTCCAGCTACATCTCCTTCATCATCTCTTTAAGATGAGCTAATGCTCGATGTCCGGCGACTCGTCCTCCTTCGCGATCTGGCCGCCCACGGCACGGTGACCGCCGTGGCCGAGCTCCACGGCGTCACACCCTCCGCCGTCTCGCAACAGCTGCGGCTGCTGGAGGACGAGACCCGCACCCGCCTGCTGGAACGCACCGGCCGCTCCATCCACCTCACCGCCGCCGGCCGCCGGCTGGCTGAGGACACCGAAAGCGTGCTTGCGGCTCTCGAACAAGCCCGGAACCGGCTGCACACCGGCACCGGGGAGCCGACCGGACCCCTCCACATCGCCTGCTTCCCCAGTGCGCTCGCACCGGTGGCCGCCTCCCTCGGCGAAGCCCTGGAGAGCGCCCACAGGGACCTGCGGCTGCATATCACCGAGGCCGAACCCGAAGCGGCCGTAAGGCTGCTGCTCGAGCGACGCGTCGACGTCGCGCTGCTCTACCGCTACGCCAACCTCGCCGCACCCCCGCACCCCGGCGTCGAGGCCCACCTCTTGAGGGCCGATCCACTGGTCGCGATCCTGCGGACCGACCACCCGGCGGCTGACCCCGAGCGATCCGCGATCGACCTACGGGAACTCGCAGACACCCCGTGGATCACCGCCCCGCCTCAAACAGCCTGCGGTGACGCCGTCCTCCAGGCCTGCCGATCGGCCGGCTTCACACCGCAGGTACGGCACACCTGCACCGACTTCTCCGCCATGACCGCCCTCGCCGCGAGCGGCGGCCACACGGTCCTCATCCCGCACATGGCTGCAGCCCACCTCCCACCGACCCTGACGGCGCGACCGGTTTCTGACAGCACGCTCACCCGCACGATCGAGATCGCTGTCCGCCATGGCACAGCGCACGAACCCGCGATCGCCGCCTGCCTCGACGTACTTCGCACTCTCAGTGACACCTCGGCAGACACAGCGGCAATTCGAGGAACCTGACGCCCAAGGTCACGGTGCGCCGCCGGGCGGCGGCCAAGGCCGCGGCCGGGGTCGCCGAGGAGCCGCACGACGCGGCCACGTGGCCGGAACCGGAGCGTCACATACGTCGAAGGATCGGTGGCACAGCGTCAGGGGTGAGGCGCTCAGGGGCAGTCGTAGGTGAGGCGGACCTCGGCCGCGTGCGGCTCGGGGGTGAGGACGCGCAGCTCCGCCACAGCCCGCAGCCGTCCCGGTCCCTCGAAGGTCCACAGCAGTTCCAGCCGGACCGTACGCTGCCCCCGGGCGACGTCGGCATGCCGTACGACGGAGGAAGTGCCGTCGCTGCGCAGCCAGCGGTAGGTGAGCGTGCCGGGGCGGCCGTCGGTGCGGACCTCGCCCACAATGCCCACCGTCGAATCGCAGCCGAAGGCGTCCCGTACCGCTGTCACCGACACGTTCCGCACTCCGGGCCCCGTGTTCTCCCGCCAAAGCAGGAAGAGGACGGCGGCGACGAGCACCAGCGCGGGCAGCGCGTACCGGCGCAGCCTGCCGCGCCGGAAGGCGGGCGGCGCGGGCACGGCGGGCAGTGTGCGGTGCGGCTGGCGGGCCAGGGCGGCGGTGACTCCGGGGCCGAAACGCAGCACGGTGCCGTCGTCGTGCGGCGTCGGCGGTGCGACAACCGTCCGATCTGTGGGGAGGGACCCGTCCTCGACGGAGGTGGGGTCGTCGAGGACGGCGGTCGGGTCGGTCTCGGGCCGCTGGATCCAGTGGCTGGCCAGCACCGTGGCGCTGTAGTCCTCGTCGTCACCCGGAGGCGTCGGAGGTGCCGGAGGAAG
Organism: Streptomyces sp. NBC_00080; assembly: GCF_045041255.1. Lineage (NCBI taxonomy): Bacteria > Bacillati > Actinomycetota > Actinomycetes > Kitasatosporales > Streptomycetaceae > Streptomyces > Streptomyces sp. NBC_00080. The sequence continues at coordinate 283,162 of NZ_CP108235.1, read as the reverse complement.
AGGTGGGAACGCGGGCCGGTCGTGCGGGTCGGGTCCGTTCATCGGATGTCGCACCGCCGGGTGAGGAGTTGCCGGGAGGCTCCGCCACCGGCGGCGGGAGCGGTGGTGACCTGGACCGTCCAGTAGCAGCCGGTCCCCGTGAACGAGTGCTCGACGGTGAAGCCGTACTGCGTGGAGCCGCTCAGCCTTCGGACGTCGGCGGCCCCGTCCGAGGTGCCCGGCTGCCCGGACGCATCGCCCGAGAACCAGCCGACGGTCACGGACACCGGGCCGGTGCCGTCCGTTGTCACCGTGATCGACGCCGTACCTGTGCTGGTACCGGTCTGCCGGAACTCTGCGACGGCGACGTCCTTCACCCCGGTCCGCGGCGGGGGAGAGGGGCTCGTGGTGGTGCCGTCCGAAGAGGGCGGTGCCGACGGCTCCGCACTCGCCGTACCGCCGTCGGAAGTGGCCGGCGCGGGGTCGGTGGATGGCGTGACGGACGCGGACGGCGTGGTGGAGGTGTCCTTCGGACTACCGGACGGTGTGGCGGAGTCGGACGACGGCGTTCCGCTCGAAGGCGCGGGAGTCAGTGGAGCGCTCGTGGACGGGGCGTCCGGCGTCGCGCTCGTGGTGGCCAGCACCTCGGCCGCCTGCCCGGTGGCCGCCCCGGCGCCGTCTTTCCCGCCGAGACCCTGGGCCGTCAGTGCGACCAGGACGGCGAGGGCCGACACGAGGACGCCCGGCCAGGTGGGGCGCCACGGACGCAGCCGACCGGGCCCCGTCCCCTGCCCGAGGACCGTGCGGGCGGTGTCGGTCCCGGCGTGGGGCGCCTGTTTGGCGGACGGCAGCAGGAACAGGAGCAGTGTGACGAGTGCGGCGAGCCGTCCGCGTCCGCGCTCCTCCCAGTCGGGGCCGTAGGCCCCCTCCGCGATGCGCTCCAGGTCCTCGACGAAGGCCGCCGCGTCCGAGGGACGCTCGCTGGGCGACTTCGCCAGCCCGCGCCCGACCAGCGGACGCACCTCCTCCGGCAGTTCCTCGACCGGGACGGGGCTCTCGACGTGCCGCAGCGCCAGCTCGGCCATGTTGTCGCCCGTGTAGGGCCTGCGCCCCGTGAGGCACTCGAAGAAGGTGGCCGTGGCCGCGTAGACGTCCCCTGCGGGCGAGGCGGGGGCGCCGGTCCACTGCTCGGGAGCCATGTACGAGGGCGTTCCGGCCACTCCGGCCCGGACGCCCGCGTCCACCGCGATACCGAAGTCCACCAGCTTGGAGCCGCCGTCCGGCTCGACCAGGACGTTTGCCGGCTTGTAGTCCCGGTGCACCACCCCGACCCGGTGCGCGTCGGCAAGACCGAGCAGGGACCCCTTCAGGACGACGAGGGCAGCCTCGGGGGTCAGCGGGCCCCTGCGGGCGAGGAGGGTCCGCAGGGACACGCCCTCCACCAGCTCCATCACGATGGCGGCGCCGTTCGTCGCCTCGATGTACTCGTAGAGCCCGGCCACGTGAGGACTGCTCAGGCTGCCCAGCAACTCCGCCTCGGCCCGGAAGCCGTGGACGAAGCCGGGGCGGGTGCGCAGCGATTCGCTCAGGTACTTCACCGCCACCGGTACGCCGGTCGGTTCGTGCACGGCGCGCACGACCCGCCCGCTCGCACCGGACCCCAGCTCCAAAGCCTCGGCGTACCCCGGTACCGCCCATGCGTTCATCGTCGTCCCCCTGCCCATGCAGTCCGCGGAGTGTTCCCGGTGCCGTGTCCCGGCACGTCGGACCACGCGGACAGAGACACGATTATGGCCGCCTCGGTTGCAACCGCGCCCGTTCGCGACGGCGGCGCTCCCTTCGTGATCACGCACGTGCGCGCCTCTTCGTGGCTCCTGGGCCTGTGACAGCGTGCGTGTGACACACAGGATGCGCTCGACGAGACCCGCCTCGCGCAGTGCCTCGGCGACCCGTGCGTGGCGCGCCGTGACGCACAGGAAGACCCGATCGCGCCGCGCGGCTTCTACGACGGGTCCAAGCGCTTCGGCGAGGCCCTGTTCACCGCCCGACGAGGAGGTGTTGAGGCCTCCGGGTGGGGCTGCGAGTGCAGGGAAAAGGGTTTGAACGGGCGGTGCCGCGCTGCTACTTTCGTGGCGGACCGTGAAGTCGTCGTGTGGAGGTGAGCCCCGTGAACACAGCCCGTGGGTGCTCCCTCAACCCGTCACGGTCCGGCGGCTGACGGTCGGTGTCGCCAGGAGCGCCTGAGATCGAGGCACTCCTGGGAGGAGACTCCGATGAACACAAAGCCTTTCAACTCCGGCCTGAGCGAGAACGCGGTGGTGATCACGCGCGTCGCGGACAGGCAATGGCATGCACTGGATGACGACCTGGTGGTCGGCCGTGGGCATGCGGCGCACCGGCCCGACGGACGCTTGTTCGTCAGTATCGACGCCTGGCATGATGCCGTTTTCGACCGGCTCGCCGAGGCGATGCCGGCAGAGCTGCCGGCACCGCTGTACACGGTGGTGGACGAAGCCGACGCCGAGCTGACGGCCGGCTGGCGGCGGGCCGGGTTCGCGATCCGGCGCCGCGAGTGGGAGTACGTCGTGCCGACCGACCCGCGGGTCACAGGGCTCGATGCGGTCTTGCCGCCTCCGGGTGTGACGATCGTGCCTGCCGGTGAGGCGGACGAGAGTCTGCTGCGGGCGGTGGACCGTGCGATCCGTGACGAAGTCGAGGCGGCCGTCGGGTGGGAGTCGATGCCTGCCGAGGTGATTGCCGGGTCGGAAGGCGACACGGTCGTCGACCCGTCCAAGTACGCGGTGGCCGCGGCGCCGGACGGGTACCTGGGTCTGATCCGGGTGGTGACGGTGAACCGGCCGCGCATCGGGCTGGTCGCGGTCCGGGCCGGCGAGCAGCGCCGCGGCATCGCGCGGGCGCTTTTGGCCGAGGCACTGGGGACGCTGCACCGCTGCGGGTTCGCCGCGGCCTGGACCGAGGTCCAGGAGTCCAACAAAGCAGCCTCGGCGCTGTTCGAGGGCATCGGCGCCCGGCCGGTGGGCAGCAACCTGGAGCTGGTGCGGTGACGAAGGACAGGAACGTCATCGAAGTCGAGGGCAGGGTCGTCGAGTGCCTGCGCAGCGCCCTGTTCACCGTGGAGCTCGAGAACGGCCACCAGGTGCTCGCACACATCAGCGGGAAGATCCGCAAGAACTACATCAAGATCTTGCTGGAAGACCGCGTGCTGGTGGAGCTCCCGCCGTATGACCTGACGCGCGGCCGGATCGTGTTCCGGTACCGGAACTAGCGGCGGGCGGCATCTTCCGCAACAGCTGATTTCGGGGCTCCGGTCACGGCGTTTCCGTGACCGGGGTCCAGCATGGCCATACAGATCCGCGCGGTGCTCGCCCATGTGCTCCGCGACCCCGTCCTGCGCGGCGGGTATCTCCCATGCACAGTCCAGATCCGGAGTGAGCGCCTGGGTACGCACGAGGAGGAGGGTCGCGTTCAGGGGCGGGGCGGCGGCGTGCCGACGACGGCAGCGGCGTCGTGGCACAGATGGGCGAGTGGACGCGCGGTGTCGCCCGGCACGCGTCTCAGGTGTGCCCTACGGTGCGTATCTGCACCCACGGTCGGCGTACCGTTCCGGGGCCCGATGGCGTGTACCGGGTCCGGGTCCGGACTCCGGAGCCTCCGGAGCAGCCGGAGGAGTGGCTGTCGGCCGACGCTGGGCCATCGTCACCTCGGCCGAGGTGACGATGGCCCAGCTGCGGATGCCGGAGCTGACGTTCGCCGACATCGAGCCTGGACGCCGCTCGAGGCCGACCGCTTACTGCGGCTGTGTGGCGATCTGGATCAGGTTGCCGCAGGTGTCGTCGAAGACGGCGGTGGTGACAGGGCCCATCGCCAGGGGCTCCTGGGTGAAGCGAACGCCGAGGGCGTGCAGGCGTTCGTACTCCGCCTCCACATCGGTGACGGCGAACTGGGCGAGCGGGATGCCGTCCTGGACGAGCGCGTCGCGGTAGGGCTTGACGGCCGGGTGGCCGGCGGGCTCCAAGAGGAGTTCGGTGCCGTCGAGCTCGTCGGGCGCGACGACGGTCAGCCAGCGGGCCTCCTCGCCCAATGGGACGTCGTGCTTCTTCACGAAACCGAGGATCTCGGTGTAGAACTGCTCGGCCTTGGCCTGGTCGTCGACGAAGACGCTGGTCAGATGGATCTTCATGGAGTGCTCTTCTCTGGTCCGGACGCGTCGGGCATGGGCCAGCGCTCGGCTATCTGCCGCAGCGGGGCTGTGTTGAGGTCGTGGAACTTGTAGCGGCCCTCCCGTCTGGTCTCGACGAGCCCGGCGGCCTCCAGCAGGTCGAGGTGTTGGGAGACCGCCTGACGCGACATGCCGAGTCGGTGCTTCATGCTCAGCCGCGAGCAGATCTCGAACAGCGTCTGTCCGGACTTCTCCGTGAGCTCGTCGAGGATGATGCGGCGGGTGGGGTCGGCCAGGGCTTTGAAAAGTTCGTCGGCCACGACCTCAGGATAGGCAAGCAGTTACTTGCCTATCAAGCCGAGGCGCCGGTTCTCGTACGCGAAGGAGGAGAAGAAGGGACACGATCGCCGACTCCTGGCAGTGCTGCTACGACCTGGCCGGCAACCTGACCTGCCCAGGGCGCGGATTTTGGCGGCCCCGGGGGCGCCACCTGCATCTACCACGACGCCCGGCAGCTGACGAACAAGTTCAGTACCAGGGGCGCCTGGTCCGACTCCAAGATCAAGGTCAGCACCGCGCAGATCGATGTCGTCGCAGCAGCACGCTCACCTGCTCCGCGGCCAGGAGGCTGTTCGCCGCAAGGATCGACGAACCTCCAGGAGACGGATCTATGGCGTGCCGGGCGAGTGCGTGAGCTGCAGACGTGGTGCCGGCGGCAGCGGCACAGGCGCTCCCGTCTCAGGTGCCGCGCGGAACGCCTCGATCACATAGGCGGCGAAGCGCCGGGAGGCCGCGGCCCGTGCGGCATGCGGCGTGTCTTGGAGGCCTCGGTGGGCCATGAGCATGAGGACCAGGTCGTCGATGACGAAGCCGGGGCGCAGTTGGCCGGTCTTCTGGGCACGGCGTGCCAGTTCGCCGATCGCGCGCAGGGTCTGCTCCCGGTCGGCGGCGAAGTCCATGGCCTCGGGGAACGCTGTCATGAAAGCGTCGGCGAATCCCCGGCTGTGCGCGTGGAGTTCGCAGATCCGCTCGACCAGGCTCCGGAATCCGCGCCACGGGTCCGGGTCCGCAAGGACGTCGCGGACGGCGGCCTGGCAGGCCCGCCGTTGCTCGGCGAAGGTCTCCACGATCAGCGCCTGCTTGGTCGGGAAGTGCCGGTACAGCGTGGCGGGGCCGACGCTCGCATGCCGGGCGACCTCGCGCATGGGCGCACTCAGGCCCTTCTCGCCGAACACTGCGCGGGCGGCCTCCAGGATGCGGGCTCGGTTGTTGCGGGCGTCGGTGCGCACGGCCTGAGGCAATTGGCTGGTCATCGTTTCTCACTTTAGCCAAACGGACGGGGGCGTCCATTACGGTCCGAAGGCGGGTGCTGCCGCCCCGTTCCAGTAGCTCGCCTGTGACGCCCCGGCTGTCGGGCGGACTCGTCGGCCACGGCCGCAGCAACTGCGATCCCTCCCTTTACCGACATCAGGAGCAGAGATGAAAGCCGTCGTGATCAGGACGTTCGGTGACCCCGATGGCCTGGAGGTCGTCGATGTGCCCGCGCCCGTTCCTGCTCCGGGGCAGGTGAAGATCGCCACGGAGGCGATCGGAGTCGGCGGCGTGGACGCCGTGATCCGCCGGGGCACGCTTGCCGCCTACGCCTTCCGGGAGGGCCATCTCCTGGGCAGCGAGGTCTCGGGAAGGGTCGCCGCGGTGGGAGAGGGCGTGGACGCCTCATGGATCGGACGACGGGTGTGGGCGTTCACCGGCCTGTCCGGTGGATACGCCGAGCAGGCCGTCGCCGCAGTCGAGGACGTCCTTGTGCTGCCCGACGACCTGACCGCCGCCGAGGCAGTGACCCTCGGCGGCTCCGGCGTGGTCGCCCACTTCGCCCTGGAACGGGCCCGCTTCACGCCCGGCGAGACGGTGCTCGTGCGCGGTGCGGCGGGCAGCATCGGGATCACAGCGGTCCAGCTCGCAGCCAGGCTCGGCGCGAGTGCGGTGGCGGTCACCACCTCGTCGGTGCATCGCGGCGCCCGCCTGCGGGATCTGGGCGTGACCCATGTCCTGGACCGCTCCGGGGAGGGAGGCCAGGACACACCGGTGGGCTTCGACGTGTTGATCGATGTCGTGGGGGGTCCCCAGCTTCCCTTGTTTCTGGACAAGTTGAACTCCAACGGGCGGTTTGTGGCCGTCGGCGTGGTCGGTGGGCAGCCGCCGGCGGACTTCGGCATGCGGCTGATGGACGCCTTCCGCAGGTCGTTGTCGTTTGCCGCTTTCAGCTCCGACACCGTGCCCCGCCCTGATCGGCAGACCGTGCGCTCATCCCAGTTCGCCGATGCTGCGCAAGGGGACCTGCGAACGGTCGTGCACAAGGTGTTGCCTCTGGACCGGGCGGCGCTGGCCCACCGCAAGATGGACGAGGGAGAGGTGTTCGGCAGAGTTGTGCTGGCGCCCTGACCCGGGCAGGGGTGGCGTTCGCGGCGTGGGTGAATGCGGGAGCCGCCCAGATCGTTGACGCTCGGAGGGGGCTTGTGGCCGGCCATCTCGGGAAGGCCTTTCGGTGCTGGACGTGAACGCCGGCCTACTTCCTGACGACCGCGTCCCGCGGCTGTGGCGTACGCGAGGACGCGGTCGGCTCGTGATTCGCCTCAGGCCGAACAGCCCGCGTCGTCGATGACGTAGTGTCCGGGCGCCGTCTGCTGGAGGGTGTGGATCGTGAACGTGTTCCACAAACCCATGGCCTGACCGGAACCCTTGGCGTAGGTGTAGCCGCCGCTCTGGTAGGCGCGTCCGGCGACCGTGTGGTCGTAGTTGTCGGCCGTGTGGCATGTGGGCGTGAACCCGGTGGTGGTCGCCTCCGCGGCCGGGGAGACGCTGCCTGCCATTCCTGCCGGGTCCACAGCAGCAGCCGTGTAGCTGTACGTCGTGCCCGTCGCCAGGCCGGTGTCGGTGTAGGAGGTCGACGTGGAGCTGCCCACCTTCACGCCGCCGCGGTAGACCGTGTACGAGGCCGCGTCGTCGACCGCCTCCCAGGTCAGCGAGACGGTGGTGTCGGTGGTCCCCGAGACCGTCAGTGCGGTGGGCGCGGGCAGCGTGCCTCTGTCCTCGTCGCCGTCCAGCCCGAAGAAGTGGGCGGTGTGGTAGCTCGAGCAGATGGTGTCGAGGTAGTAGGCGCCGGTGCTGCCGCACTGCTCGGCGCCGCTGCCCGGGTCGACAGCCAGACCGTGCGCCATTCCGGAGACGGAGTAGACCTCGACGGCGGGACGTCCCGAGGCATCGTCGTACATGCTCAGCGTGGTGCCCCCACCGAGGCTCTGCGTACGTGAGGGCGTCTGGCCGATGCCCCATGCGTTCGTCCACTGCTCGCGCAACTCCGTCGCGTTTTCGGGCCGCACCGTGGTGTCGGCGGTGCCCTGCCAGATCGCCACACGCGGCCAGGAGGTCGTGCCGACCGGAGCGGCCGCGCGTACCAGGTCCCCCCACTGGGCGGGACTCTTGTCCGGCGGGCTGTACATGCAGGTGTAGGCAGCGGACACGGTGCTCGCACAGCCTGCGGGCAGCCCGGAGGCGATGGCCCCGCCCGCGAAGACGTCGGGATAGGCGGCCAGCAGGTTCGCGGTCATGGCGCCGCCCGCGGACAGGCCGGTGACGTAGACCCGACGGGTGTCGCCGCCGTACAGGGAGACGGCTTTGTCCACCATCTGCTTGATCGACAGTGCCTCGCCCTGACCGCGGCCGCTGTCACCCGGCTCGAACCAGTTGAAGCAGGAGTTGGCGTTGTTGGCGCCGGTCGTCTGGGGGAAGACCAGTGCGAATCCGTAGGCGTCGGCGAACTTGGGCCAGCCGGAGTGCGCGTAGTAGTCGTTCGCGCTCTGGGTGCAGCCGTGCAGAGCGACGACCAGCGGAGCGCCGGCCGGCAGTGCCGCAGGCGCGTAGGTGAACATCGACAGGTTGCCGGGATTGGTGCCGAACCCGGTGACCTGGGTCAGACCCGCGGCGGATGCGGGAGGGCTCACGGTGAGCAGAGCGCCGGTCAGGGCCACAGCCCCAGCGGCGGCGGTGACCCAGCGGCGCAGGCCTCTGACCAGGCTCCGGGAGGAGCGGAACACATGATGGGACTCTCCCATGACGACTGCCTCCTGATGTGGGGGACGCTTCGCCACGCCGGCGCCGACAGGCCCCGGTGAGGCTGCGTGGCCATGCATCATCGGTGCTCGCGCGCCCGCGTCGGCATGGGTGGGGCAGCCACGAGTGGCGAGAACCCGTGTGACGGCGGGACATGGCCCGGCCACGGCAGGTCGTGTAGGGCAGGAGCCTCCAGGCCCGAACTTCCCAGAAATGAACCCGATCCGCCGTACGCCGGGTGGTGTGCGCAGCCTTGCCGAGGCCCTGGACGGTGGGCGGCAGCCCCATATCTCGCAGACAAGCCGCGCCATAGCCTCTCGGGCATCCCGGTACGCGATCACGGAGGCTCATTCATGCGTCCCTCTCCCCGTCCGATGACACGCCCGTGGCGACGATGTCGACCGGCGGCCTTCGCCCTGGCCGCCCTCATGCTCACCCCCGTGCCCGCCGCGGCGGCACCGGCGAGTTCGGGTGACGGCCACTGCTCGCAGCTCTCCCAGACGCGCGTGCCAGGGGCCGAGCACCAGGAGACCGCCTGCCTGGACGAGCTGACCACGGCCGGGACGGTCACCTCGGGCCACACCGACCCGGCCGACTGGGCGGGGCTGACTTCCAAGGATCTGTCCGCCCCCAGCGGGGTCCCCGGCGTTCAGATCGACGGATACTTCCCCGACACCTCCACCACCAACTCCAACCACGGCTGGAACCACGACGCCCAGTTCGTGATCCGCCTGCCCGACCGGTGGAACGGCGGCCTGGTGGTCGCCGGCACCCCGGGCAACCGGGAGCAGTACGCCAACGACCGGGCCATCGCCGACCGGGTGCTGTCCCGCGGCTATGCCTACGCCGCCACCGACAAAGGCAACACCGGCCTCGGCTTCTACCGGGACGGGAAGAACCCGGGCGACGCCATCGCCGAATGGAACGACCGGCTCACCCAGCTCACCCTGGCCGCCCGGGCCACCATCGTCCGTCACTACCACCGCCCGTCGTCACGCACGCTCGTGACCGGGATGTCCAACGGCGGATACCTCGTGCGCTGGCAGCTGGAGAACCACCCCGAACTCTACGACGGGGGAGTCGACTGGGAGGGCACCCTGTGGCGCTCCGACGGCCCCACCTTGCTCCACTTCCTGCCCGCGGCACTCCTCGCCTATCCGGTGTACGCCGCCGGGGGAGAGGAAGCCGACGCGGCGCGCGGAGCCCTGCACGCCGCCGGCTTCCCGGCCGGATCCGAGTTCCTCTGGCCGTACCACCACAAGGTCTACTGGGACCTGACCCAGCGCATCTACCGCGAGGAACTGGACCCCGGCTTCGACGGCCCGACCGAGGCGGGCACGCCCTTCTGCGTGCCCGGCACGCCCGCCTGCGACGCCGACTACGACTATGCCGCCCGGCCCCGCGAGGTCCAGAGTGCCGTGCAGAGGATCGCTCTGACCGGCCGGATCGGAAAGCCGCTGATCACTCTCCACGGTACCCTGGACGTCTTGCTGCCGATCGCACGAGACTCCGACGTCTACGCCCGTATGGTGCGCCAGGCCGGCCGTGGGCGACTGCACCGCTACTACCGCATCGAGGGCGGCACCCACACGGACGCCCTCTTCGACGCCTACCCCGACCGCCTGCGCCCGCTCGCGCCCTGCCACCGCACGGCCTTCACCGCCCTGGAGGAATGGGTCGCGACGGGACACCGCCCGCCCGTCTCCCACACGGTCCCCCTGCCCGCCGACGCAGATCCCGCCACCCTGTCGAACACCTGCGCCCTCGACGCCCGCCCCGACATCGCTCCTTCGGCCGCGCCCTGAACGGGCCTTCACTGGACGGCGGTCGCGCCCACGGCGGCCTTTGCCCTGGACAGTCGCCATCCCGAGCAGTCGTGGCGGTCGCCGGGCAGCCGGCTTCGTCGATCTCCAGGAACAGCGTCCGGCGACCGGTTCCGGAGGCAGTGGGCGATCACCCGGCCTCACGGATGTCGACGAGAGGCGACGGCGCTGCCGACGAGAAGCGACGGCGCTGTCGTGTTCACGAACGTGGGACAGTCGGCCTCTCGTCAGAGCGGCGGCCGTCGAAGGGGAGGCCGGAGCCGGACTCGAACCCGGCCCCAGGACGAACGCTGTCCGAGCGTCCTGAGGTCGCAGGCAGTGGCCGCCGGCATGGTGTCGCCACCATCTGGCGGAAGGGCTGCCGGTTCGGCTGGTGGAGTGGCGTGAGGTCAGGTGGTCGGGCCGCCCGCGACCCACTCGCTCCACGGCATGTTCCAGTCGCTGAGGCCGTTGTCCGGGGCCAACGCGGTCTTGTCCGTGGAGTTCTTGACGATCACGACGTCACCGATCATCGAGTGGTCGAAGAACCACGCGGCGGGCAGGCTGCCGTCGTCGCCGCCCCTGACATCCTTCAGGCCTACGCAGCCATGGCTGGTGTTGACCTTGCCGAAGACCGAGTCGGTACCCCAGTAGTTGCCGTGGATGAACGTGCCCGAGTCGGTCAGGCGCATGGCGTGCGGTACGGCCTTGATGTCGTACGAGGGCTTGCCGTCCTTCTCCGTGAGGCCGACGCTCGCACCGTTCATGTGGACGTGCTCGAACTTCTCGGAGATCACCATCCGGCCGTTGTACGTCGGGTGCTCGACGCTGCCTGACGAGATCGGGATGGTCTTGATCGTCTTGCCGTCACGGACGACGGTCATCTGTTTCGTCTTCGCGTCCACGGTGCTGATCTGGCTTCGGCCGATCTTGAACGTGACCGTCTTCTGGAGGCCGTTGCGGTTGAGGGAGACGGTGACGGTGGAGCCGGACTTCCAGTATTTCTCGGGGCGGAAGTCCAAGCGGTGGTCGTTGAACCAGTGACCGACGACCCGCTGGCCGCTGCTGGCGCTGACCTGGATCTCCGACTCCACGGCGGCCTTGTCGCTGATCGCCGTGTTGAAGTTGACCGACACCGGCATGCCCACGCCGACGGTCGAGCCGTTCATGGGGGAGAGGTGCCCGACGAAGTCGTTTGCCGGGGAGACCGTGGTGATCGTGGCGTTACCGGTGGCGGAGCGGCCCTTGGCGTCCTCGGCCTCTGCGGCGATCTGGTACTTGGTGGCACGCTCCAGTGGGCCGTTTGGCTTCCAGGCGGTACCGTCCGCGGACAGGGTGCCCGGGATCTCGGTGCCGGTCGCGACAGCGGTCATGGTCACCTTGGTGAGCTTGCCATTACTGGCGGTTACACCGACTGGACCGTCGATCTCGACGTTGTGGGCGCCTTCCCCGGGTGTGATCTCTATTCGGGCGTCGGAGGCTTTCTGGGTGCCCGCCCCATCTGCCGGTGCCTGCGATGTCGGTTGGTTCCCGGAACCGTTGTCGCCGGTGGCAGCGATACTTGTGCCGCCCAGGGCCGTGACTGCGAGTACGCCCCCGAGCACTCCGGCCGTAGCCATCTGCCCGGTGCGTCGTCCGTAGAGCGTGATCAAGCGCTTCTCCCTGTCCCTGGTCTGTGCATTCCTGTGTTGATCGCCGAAGGAGCGCAACTATCGGTGAACCTACTTATAGGCAGATCCCTGCCCCGAAATGGGTAAATTGTGATGAAAGCCATGGATCGTGGAGCGCTTCGCCGAACGAAGGCCCGGGCCTGGGCGTGCGGGCGCGAGCAGGTGGTCCCGGAGCAGGAGGGGCCGCAGGAGGCGGAGCGTCGGGCGCCCTGGCCGGCCATGCGGAGCGGGACGAGACCTGGGAGGACTGGCACGGCATCGCCGAACCCTCCTGCGCATCCCGCCGTCGGCCGCGGCCCCCCATGGAGCGAACCGCGCCATCCGGCACAGTGCGGCAAAACCGACCGGCGTCCACCGGCCAGAAGCTCACGGGACAGGTCATCGGGCCAGACCGACACTCCTGCGGCAGACAATTCTTCCCATCCGAGCGGGTCCCGAGTGCGATCGCCGCGCTGAACCTGCCCGTGGCGCCGTTCCTCCTACCCGACACCTTCCGCAAGGTGCTCAAGGAAGCGTCCAAGCAGCACCTCAAGGGCGCGCTCAGGAGCTCCACCCGCACCTGCTCCGGCACGCCTGTGCAACGCACAACTACGAGGCGGGAATGCCCCTTTGGGATGTTCAGGTTCTGTTGGGGCATACCTGGGCCTCCACCACGGTCGGCTACCTGGCCACAGCGAAGGGCGACCCGGAGCGGCAGAGTCTGGAGTCTTCCCGGCGAGCAGTTCGCCGGCTGAGGTGGGAGTCGTGAACCGTTGAAATGGAACCTGCGTTGGGCCGCTGCTCGCCGCGACATCTGGCGGCCCACTCAGCTGCTTGCTGCCTTCCAAGAGGTCGGCTTCAACCCATCGCTGAGCAAGACCGCGGCCCTGTGGTCGAGCAAGCCGATCACAATCCGGCTCGACGATCTGGACATGATCTGTACCGCCTTGGACCGTTCGGTCGCAGACTTGATGGAGGCCGAGCCTGTCGCCGTCGCGCAACGACCCGAGACCGAGCAGCGCGCCGCCGGTGAAGTCGCTAGCACTGACCGGGTCCGCCCGCTCCCGAAGCCAGGCAGCGGTGGTCGACGACGCTCTCTGCCGCCCAACTGAAGGACGGATGAATGCCACGCCTGCACCAGGGCGACGGAAGCTGCGCTCATTGCCTGGCCTGGGCGAATGACCGACTCACCCTCTGCCACGGATGCCGAGGGTGGCGGCAGCTGTACCCGGACGTGGCGGAGTGCGCACGTTGTCGGCGTCGCCGTCCGCTGAAGCAGGGCAAGTGCCGTTTCTGTACGCTGCTGCTGAGGGAGACCGAGTTCGACGTCAGCGGGATCGGCCTTGATGGCGGCGACCAGCTCTGGTTCGGCCGTGAGCTCGCCCTGCGTAAGAGCGACCGATATCTGAGCGGGACCGGCGCCCAAGGCCGTTTCAAGGCGGAGGAACGGCGAGGCCGAGCCGCCTCTCGCGCCATGCGGCCCACGTCTCCGCACCTGGTTGACCCTGGGCAACTGGAGCTGTTCCCCACACCCCCACGGGACTGGGGTCGGCTGAACCCCGAGGACGAATACGCGCTCACACCGGCGGCCAAAGTGTTGCTGTCAGACTTTTCGAACTAAGTCTTGTCCCGTAAATGATCTTTCAGCTGCCGCATGACGTAACGCTCCCGGGCTTGCCTCTATCCGGTGAGGGCCAGGTTGTGTAGGCGTGCGATGCCGAGCATGGCGTGGTGGACACCATCGCCTTTCAGCCGGCAGTCGCGGAGGATCTTCCAGCTCTTCATACGGGCGAAGACGTGCTCGACGCGGGCTCGGACCTTGCGATGGGAAGCGTTGTGTTCCTCTTTCCAGGCTGGGAGTTCGGCCTGACCCGGTTCACGGCGGTGTGGGATGACCAGGCCGGTGCCCCGGTAACCGCCGTCCGCGATCACGGTGGTATGGCCGACGGAGGCCCTCGCGCCGGACAACTCCTATGCCTTGCAGTCGTTGCGGTTCCCAGGCACCGGCCGTCCGACCACAACGACCAACCGTGTGTCTGCGTCGATGACCACCTGGTGGTTGGTGGAGTACCTGTAGTTCTTGGACTGCTCAGCGGCGGTGTGGTCGCGGGTGGGCACGAGCGTGCCGTCGACGATGAGCACGCTGCCGGTGCGGAAGCGTTGCCGCTGCTTGAGCGCCAGCAACGGCCCAACGTGGTCGATGATGCGGTCGGCAGCTGACTTGCCCGCCATCCACCGGCCCCATTTCGCCGACCGCGTCTCCGCGCCCCGAACCCTATGACGCGCCCCCGTCAGCGGGTCCAGCGGTTTTTCCGGGCTCAGGGAGCGAACCTCATGCCGGCTCGGTGCGGCGCACGGGGTCTCCTCTCACGGCCCATCTGTCCGCGAGCGGGGGGCTTCTTGATCATAGCGGGACAGCCCTTATCTACGGGATCTGGGCGTGGACCCCCGGGTGGGCGGGACGACGAGCCTGCGCACGTTGCGTGATCTGTTTCCTTCGTCAGCGAGACATCCTGCACCCCGAGATGATGCGCGACGCGGAACTGACCCGGGCACGGAGAGTGGCCGCCTCTCTGCCGGAACCGTTCGCCGAAGCTGTGGACCTCTGGATCGACGTTCTCCAGGTCCAGGGCAGTCGGTCGAGCCCCGCGCTTGCTTCCGGAACGATCTACAGCTACGTCCAGAACGCGCACCCGACCCTGAAGTCCTGGGCGGAGTCCGGGATCACGGACTTGAGGGAAATCACCAAGAAGGACGTTGAGGCCGCCATCATGGGCCTGCCGTCCGTTCGACGCCACTCTGTGCACCCCCCTTTGCGGTCACTGTTTCGGGCGCTGCGACGTGAACGGAAGATCTTCCGAGATCCCGCACGCAGCGTCTCCTTGCCCATCGCGGTGAAGCTCCCCAGTCCTCTCCCCTCAGATCGTGTGAGGGGAATTCTGAGCAGGGTCGAGGACGCCAGAAGCCAGTTCATCGTCGCCCTGGTCGCGATTCATGCTCTCGTTCGCAACGATCTGCCAGCACTGCTGCTCGAAGACCTTGACCGCTCCTGCGGGCAACTGCGCGTGCGTCGCCCGGGGCAACTGGACCGCGTCGTCTACCTCGATGAGCTCACCTCCGAACTGGCGACATCGTGGCTGCGAGAGCGGTACCGACGCTGGCCACGAACAGGCAACCCCCACTTGTGGGTGAGCAGGATCTCCGCAGTAGACGAGGCCGGCCCGAGGATGAGCACCGAAGTGACAAAGACCGTCTTCGAACGGGTGGGTATCAGCGCACGCCAGCTGCGGGGAGACCGCATCTACGACGAGGCTCGGCACACCGCGGATCCTGTCCACCTGATGCGCCTGTTCGGCTTGAGCACAGGCACTGCGATGAAGTACATCACCGCAGCTCATCCAGACAAGCGTCCTGACCCACTCCGAGCCTGAACCGCTGTGGGCTGGCCCGTGTATGTGGGAGAGGCCCCGGCGGCGTGGGCCGCGCCTGCTCGACGCATTCGCGTTCGGCTTCCCGTCGGCGAAGGACCTCGATCCTGCGGTCGACCTGGGCGATCCACAGTGCGTGCCTTACCCGCAGCGCTTCAAGGCGGGGGAGGTCGGGTGGCAGGTCGTTGGGCATGATATCGGCTCGTTAATGCAGTCGCGCGCCCTCATCAAAGTGATTTTCTGCGGTGCCAACCGAACGCCAAGCGTGTCGCCGAGAAGAAAAGGGAATCGTGTAATCGTATATCAGCAATTTTGTGAACAAGGTCATTTACGCCATTCTTGCTGGCGTGACATTCCTGATTACCGGAGCTACGGGTTTCCTGGGCTCCAGAGTTCTGTATGAGCTGCTGACGACGTACGAGCATGACGTAGTGGCCCTTGGTCGCAGCTCACCTGCCTCGTTGCGGGGCAGGGTCCTTGGGGCGCTGGAGGCGGTATCGGGGCGGACGCTGCTGGACGAGGAGCGAGCCAGGCTGCGTTGCGTCAGTGGCGATGTGACGTCTCCCTATCTTGGGCTTCCTCCGGCGCTGTATGGGCGCCTCGCGGCTGAATGCCGGGCGGTGTGGCATTGCGCGGGCGATATCGCTCTGGCGGGAGAGCGGCAGCGACTGTTCGCTGTGAATGTGCGAGGAACCGCCGAAATGCTGACTTTTGCCGAGCAGACGGATCCGTCGTGTCGATTGGTGCACATGAGCACCATGGCCGTCGCTGGCGGAATGCCCACCGGAGTGGTTTTTGAAGACCATCTCAGTGATGCGTACGGCTTCGAGACGAATTATGACTGGTCGAAGTATGAGGCGGAGAAAGCGGTCCGTCTGTGGGCTCAGCGGCATAGCAGGGAAGCCATCGTTCTACGGCCGAGTGTCGTCGCCAGCGATCACACAGGCGGGGCAGGGGCGCCGTCCCACCCGCTGGGCGTGTTGGGAGAGCTCATCGACACCATCGCCCGCACTGGCGGGCCCGGGATTCCCAGCCCCGCTGAGCGTGGCTCAGTCGCGGGCGTACGGCTGCGACTGCCGGTTCCGTCGGACGTGACGTTCAACCTCGTTCCCGATGCGTACGCGGTGAAGGCCATGCTGCGTGTGGCCCATGACAGTGCTCCGCGCACCGGCGTGCGCGCCTTTCACATCGTTCATCCGGTGGAGACGTCGGCGCGGCAGATCGCGTTGGCGATCGAGGCTCTTCACCCCGGGCTGTCCGTGTCCCTGGTCGATGAGGTTGTCGATCCCACGCCAGCCGAGAGCTTCGTTGCTGCCTCGCTGCCCGGGTTTTTGAGCTTTCGGCATCGGCGGACCTACGACCGGTCGAACACCCTGGCTCTGACATCCGGTCTGGCCGACCCGACGCCGATCGACCATTCCTATCTGGTGCGTGCGCTTGCGCCCTCAGACAGTTGCGGGGACGCGTACGTGCCGCGCACCGAGCAACCGGTCAGCTTGTAAAGCGTCCTGCAGCCGGTGGTCGGCGCTCGGTCCGGCACATTCCTCTGCGTCTCTTCATCATGTCCGTTTGCCAGTCTGGAGCTGTTCGTTGTCTGTGCCTGTTTCCCTGCTCTCCGACGACGCTGTCGCGGTGGTCGGTGCCGCCTGTCGTCTCCCTGGTGACATCAATGGCCTCGATGACCTGTGGGGGGTTCTCGCCACCGGTCGGGATGTGGTGGGCGAGGTCCCGCCGGATCGTTTCCGGGCCGATGACTTCGTTGATCCCAACAGGCGGCGGCCGGGTTGGTCGTACACGGCTGCCGGTGGCTTCCTGCGCGACATCACCGGCTTCGACGCCTCGTTCTTCACCGGGATTTCTCCCCGGGAAGCCTCCCAGATGGACCCGCAGCAGCGGCTGCTGCTGGAGCTGGCCGTCGAGGCGCTGGACGACGCCGGCATCGACTGGGGGCGGTTGGAAGGCTCGGACACAGCCGTGTTCGTCGGCTGTTCCAGCCGTGACTACGGCGACCTGCAGGCGTGCGCGCCCGAGTCCGGCAACGCTTATAGCGTCTCGGGCGTGGCCGGGGCCATCGCCGCGAACCGGCTGTCGCACTGCTTCGACTGGCACGGCCAGAGCGTCACCGTGGACACAGCGTGTTCGTCGGCGCTGACCGCGCTGCACCAGGCGTGCGAGGAGATCCGCTCGGGTCGTGCGCGGATGGCGGTGGCCGGCGGTGCCAACGTGTTGATCAACCCGCGGCTGTTCGCCGGGTTCTCTGCCGCGTCGATGCTGTCGCCGACCGGTCGGTGCCAGCCGTTCTCGGCCCGTGCCGACGGTTTCGTACGGGCCGAGGGCGGCGGCCTGGTGCTGTTGAAGCGGCTGTCCGACGCCCGGGCAGACGGCGACCGCATTCACGGGGTGATCGTTGCCACCGGCGTCAACAATGACGGTCGCACCCCCGGACTGGCTCTGCCCAGCAGCTCGGCACAGCAGGCGTTGCTGAGCCGCGTCTACGAGGGCGTCGGTCTTGTGGCGGACGATGTGGCGTATCTGGAGGCGCACGGAACGGGCACGCAGGTAGGGGATCCCCTGGAGTGTGAGGCGATCGGGCGGGCGCTCGGTGTGGGGCGCAGCCGGGGCCCGCTGCCGGTCGGCTCGGTCAAGAGCAACATTGGGCACATGGAAGCCGCCTCCGGTATGGCAGGTCTGCTGAAGGCACTGCTGGTACTGAAACACCGGCAGATCCCGGCGACGCTGCATGCCGAGGAACTCAATCCGAAGATCGACTTCGAGCAGCTGGGGCTGCGTCCCGTCACACACACCGAGCCTCTGGGGGCGGTGGGGCTGGCGCTGGCGGGGGTGAACTCCTTCGGGTTTGGTGGCGCCAACGCTCACGCGGTGCTGGCCGGAGCCGATCTTGTCGGGCTGGCCAGGACACCGGCCGCCGCTCATCTTGGGGACCCGCTGCCGGTGGTGGTCTCTGCGCGCACCGCAGCCGCTTTGAAGGACGCTGCCGAAGCGCTGGGCCAGCACTTGCAGTTCACGGCAGCCGAGGACTTCTACGATCTCGCCTACACCACGGCCGTGCGACGCCGCCGGCACGAGCACCGAGCCGCTGTGGTGGCCCGGACTCCGCAGGAGGCCGCCGAGGCGTTGTTGCGGCTGGCCGCTGGGGAGGACGACAGCCTCGCCGCCGCGACGGTGGGCGGTCAGCAGGGTGGGACGGCGTTCGTCTTCAGCGGCAATGGATCACAGTGGGCCGGTATGGGAGCCGATCTGCTGGAGAGGGAGCCGGTCTTTGCCGCCGCGGTCCGGGCGGTCGATGCCGAGCTACAGCCCAGGCTGGGATGGTCGGTGGTCGAGGAGATGGCCGCCGGGTGCCCCCGTCTGGCCCGCACGGAGGTGGCTCAACCGCTGCTGTTCGCCCTGCAGCTGGGCGTAGTGCGGCTTCTGGCAGAGCATGGCGTCGAGCCGGACGCAGTGGTCGGTCACAGTGTCGGCGAGATCGCCGCAGCGCATGTCAGCGGCAGCCTGAGTCTGGCTCAGGCGTGTCGGGTGGTCGCCGTCCGCAGCAAGGCCCAGGGCGCGACCGCCGGAAGCGGTCGCATGGCGGCGGTGGGCCTGAGCCGGGAGGAAGCCGTCAAGGAACTGGCCAGCCATCACGGGCGGTTGGAGGTGGCCGGCGTCAACACCGACCGTGACGTGACGATCGCCGGACGCCCCGATGCGCTGGCCGAGCTCGGACGGCAACTGGAAGCCAGGGAGGTCTTCTTCCGCGAACTGGACCTGGAGTACGCCTTCCACAGCCGTGCCATGGACGGCATCTGCGGCGAGGTGACCGACGCTCTAGCCTCGTTGCGGCCAGCGCAGCACCGCACGCGGTTCGCCTCCACCGTCACCGGTGGCCTGCTGGACGGCACGCACCTGGATGCCGCGTACTGGTGGCGCAACGTCCGCATGCCGGTTCTGTTCGCCGACGCGGTGCGGACCCTGGCCGAGGCAGGCTGCACCCGGTTCGTGGAGATCGGTCCGCACGCGGTGCTGGCCGCCTATCTGCGACGCCTTGTGCCCGACGGCACTGTGGTGCCGTCAATGCGCCGCGCTCAGGACGGCCCCTCGGCGGTACGCCGGGCCGCCGCCACTCTGCTCGCTGCGGATGCCGCCCCCAGTGCCCGTTGCTTTCCCCGCCCGGGCAGGGTGGTCTCTCTGCCGGGATACCGCTGGCAACACGAGCGCCACTACCACGGCGGCGCCGACTCGTGGGCGTCCGTGCCGCAGGACAAAGCGCTGGCGCACCCCCTGCTGGGGCGCCGGGCCGCCGTCGCGGAGCCGGCCTGGCACCAGACGGTCAGCGACCGGCGGCTGCCCTGGCTGGCCGATCACCAAGTCGACGGCACGGTCGTCATGCCCGCCACCGCCTACGCGGAAGCGGCTCTCGCAGCCGGCCGCCAGACCTGGGGAGCGGCCTGTGAGGTGACCGACCTCGACATCGTCCGCCCCCTGACACTGCCCCGCCCGGAAGACCCCACCGAAGTGACCGTGCAGACCTCCCTCTCCCTGGAGGACGGCATCGTCTGCTTCGCGTCCCGCACCGGATCCGCCGCAGAGTGGACGCTGCACGCGCGCGCCCGCATCCGGCGCCTGGCTTCGCCCCCGCCGGCCCCTACCGACTCTGGCACCTGCCCACCGCCAGGCGCCCTGACGATCGACGCGTCCGTCCACTACGCGCACACGGACCAGGCCGGGCTGGCCTATGGACCGTCCTTCCAAGTACTGACCAGTCTGTGGCTGGGCGAATGGGAAGCCGGATCCGACTACCGGCTGCCCGAGGACCTGGAGGAGGACTCCCAAGGATACGAGGCGCACCCCGTCATCCTCGACGGTGCACTGCAGACGGCCGCGCCGTTGCTCGCCCAGGCAGCAGGCGCCCGGATGTTCCTGCCCATCGGTTTCGAGAGCCTGCGTGTCTGGCAGCCGCCCCGGGCCAAGGGCCGGATCCATGTGCGTCTGCGTCATCTCTCCGGCGCTGATGCCCTCGTCGACGTCACCGTGACGGACTCGGACGGTGAGATCGCCGCACGACTGACCGGATGCCGCCTGCGCGCGGTCAGCACCGGCACGTCGAGTGCCCCGCAGGAACTGGCCACCGTACTGCGGGCTTCTCCCTGGCCTGGCCCACACGGGACAGATGCTGTATCCCTGCCCGACCCGGCCGGCCTCGCTGCCGCGACGGCCGGGGAGCGAGTCGCACTGGAACAGGACCAGGTCGACGACTATCCGCACTTTGCCCGACTGTCCAAGAAGGCCGCCAGTCACTGGGCCGCGGCGGCCTTCGCCACGCTCATCGGCGGAGCACAGGAGTTCAGCTGCTCTGAACTCGTAGCCACACACCAGGTCCGCCCGCACTTCCTGGCCTATACGCGGCTCATGGCCAAGATGGCGGCACACCACGGGCTCCTGAAAGAGGTATCCGGCGACGCGAGGGAAACGGGGAACGAGCGCTGGCGGTTCACCGCTGTCCCGGCCGATCCGTACGCACAGACCCGGGCGTTGGCTGACCGGTGCCCTCAGTGGATCACCGCAATTGCCCTTCACACCCGCTTCCACACGCATCTGACCGAGGTCCTGACCGGCGCGACCGATATCAGGGAGCTGGTGTTCAACGAGGCCGACCGCCGTCTTGCGGAAGCGTTCTACGGTGATACTCCCCAGATGCGGCTCTACGCGCGGTTCGCGGGTGGCCTGCTTCAGCACATCAGCGCCCAGTGGCCCACTGGCCGCCCCCTGAGGGTCCTGGAAGTGGGCGCCGGAACCGGAAGCCTCGCCGCGGCTCTCCTGCCCGCCCTCCCGCCGCATCTGGCCCGATATACCTTCAGCGACATCTCGGCGTCCTTCTTCCCTCGCGCGCAGAACCGCTTCCGAGAGTTCGACTTCATCGACTACCGCGTCCTCGACCTGAACGAGGAGCCTGCCGAGCAGGGCTTCGAGCCGGGCAGCTTCGACCTGGTGGTCGCTTCTAACGTGCTGCATGCCACCAGTGACCTGCGGGCGACACTGCGCCGTTTGGCCTCGCTACTCGATCAGGGCGGGCAGCTGCTGGCTATCGAGAGTCATGACGAGGAGATGATCGCGCCCTACTTCGGACTGCTGGAGGAGTACTGGTCCTGTGCTGACAGCGACCTGCGTGCGAGTCCCCTCCTGCCGCGCGAGGAGTGGGAGCCGTTGCTGCGCCGGTGCGGCTTCGACCGCGTTGCCACCGTCGGCAGCAGCTGCCCCGAGTCCGCCGCCGACTACTCCCTGGTCCTCGCCCGCCGCAACCCCGATACGGCAGCGCGCACTTCCCCCACAGCGGAGTCGGCCGCCGCCTTGTCACGGGACGGCTGGAGCATCGTCACAGGAGCATCGAACGGGGAGCCGGCCAGGGCGCTGGCCGAGGCGCTGGACGCGGCAGGGGCCGACGAGGTGGCAATCGTCGCCCCGGCGGGCGACCCGTGGGCAGAGGCCGACACTCTCACTCTGAACTCGCGCGTCGTGCTGCTCGCAGACGACCTCAGCGGCCCCACGTCGCAGGTGCTCACCCGGACCGGCGGTCTGCTGAAGAGCATCGCCGCGGCATGCGCGAACTCGGGAAGCGAGGGGGCCGAGGTATGGGTGGTCACCGGTGCCACCGGCTTGTTCCCACAGCCGG
This sequence comes from Streptomyces sp. NBC_00080, assembly GCF_045041255.1. Classification (NCBI taxonomy): domain Bacteria; kingdom Bacillati; phylum Actinomycetota; class Actinomycetes; order Kitasatosporales; family Streptomycetaceae; genus Streptomyces; species Streptomyces sp. NBC_00080. Next base: position 261,344 of record NZ_CP108235.1, on the reverse strand, counting down.
AGGATTTCGGCCAGGCGGCCTGCGCCGCAGTGTGGGGGATCGCCCGGACCCTCGCCAACGAACATCCCTCGTTGACGATCCGGCGTATCTCTCTCGTCCCGTCTGGTGACCTGCGATCGGACAGCGCCCGACTCGCAGCCGAACTCACGCACGCCCCCAGCGGGGAGGACGAGATCATGCTCGGCCCGCAGGGACGCTTCGTGCCGCGGCTACGGACCCTCCCGGCCCCCAGTCGTATGGCCGGCGCCGACGACCACTACCAGCTCCAGCTGCAGCGGCCGGGCCGCGGACACCAGCTGTCCTGGACGTCCGTGCAACCGCAGACACCGGGAGCCGGTGAAGTGGTGGTCCGGGTGCGGGCAGCCGCACTGAACTACCGCGACGTGATGCTTGCCGAAGGCATGCTGCCGCCGGGCGCGGAACCCGCCACGGACTCCGGGCCCCAGCTGGGCCTCGAATGCGCCGGCGACGTCGTCGCCGTGGGCGTCGACGTGACCGGTCTGGCGGTCGGTGACCGGATCTTCGCCTTCGGGCACGGCACGCTCGCATCGCACGTGCGGGTGCGCACCGAACAGACCGGCCGCATCCCCGACGGCATGTCCTACAACGAGGCCGCCACCCTGGCCGCCGTCCACCTCACCGTGCAACACAGCCTGGAAACCTGCGCGCGCCTGAGGGCGGGGGAGACGGTGCTGGTGCACGGCGGCGCCGGCGGCATCGGACTGGCCGCCCTGCAGTGCGCCCAGCGAGCAGGTGCCACAGTCATCGCCACCGCCGGGAGCCCCGCGAAACGTGACCTGCTCAAGATGCTGGGCGCCGCCCACGTCTTCGACTCGCGCAGTCTGACCTTCGCCGACGACGTCCGCACCGTCACCAAGGGGCGAGGCGTGGACGTCGTGCTGAACTCACTGGCCGGAGAAGCCATGACCCGCAGCCTCGAGTGCCTGAAGCCGGGCGGCCGGTTCATCGAACTCGGCAAGCGCGACATCTACGCCAACCAGCCGCTGCTGCTGCGCCCCTTCCGCAACAACCTGGCGTACTTCGCAGTCGATATCACCCGTCTCATCTCCGACTCGCCCGCCGAGGCCGCGGCAGCCTTCCGCACCGTCGCCGAACGGGTCACCGAAGGCGTCTACCGGCCGCTGCCCCACCAGTGCTACCCGACCCCGCAGATCGCGGAGGCCCTGTCAGCCCTGCGCCATTCCCGCCACATGGGCAAGGTGGTCGTCACCTTCTCCCCCGGCAGTCCCGTCCACGTCGAGGAAGGCGACAGCGTCAAGCCCTTGGCCGAGGAGGGCACCTACTTGATCACCGGTGGACTGAGCGGACTAGGCGCCGCCACCGCCCGGCACCTGGCCGCGCGCGGCGCACGCCACCTGGCCCTCGTCGGACGCCGCGGTACCGCTTCCCCGGAAGCGGCTACTCTCCTGGCAGAACTCGAACGCCAAGGCGTATCCACCGTCGTACACGCGGCCGACGTTACCGACGTGGTGAGTATGGAGCGCATCGTCCAGCAGGCCGAGGATCGCGGACATCCGGTCCGTGGCGTTGTGCATGCCGCCATGCACCTGGATGACGCACCTCTGGAAGAACTCACCGCGGAGCGTTTCCACAGCGTGCTGGCGCCCAAGGTGAGGGGAGGCGAGATCCTCAGCCGGCTGACGGAGAACTCGGACCTGGACTTCTTCGTCGTCTACTCCTCCATCACTGCTCACATCGGCAACATGCACCAGGCCCCCTACGCGGCGGCCAACCTGCATCTGGAGGCTCTGGTACGCGACCGCCGGCGACGAGGGCTGCCCGGTCTCGCCCTGGCCTGGGGTGGCATCAGCGACACCGGCTACGTGGCCCGCACCCAGCTTGCCGACACGATCGTCCGCTCCGGGCTGGGACTGATCAAGCCCGAGACCGCCCTGTCCGCCCTTGACCGGCACCTGCACCGCGACACCGTCGCGACAGCGATCGGTGTCATGGACTGGGATCGACTTGCCCAGCTCCTGCCGGACCTGAACGGGCCGCGCTTCAGCGACCGGCTGACGGACACCACCGACCATTCCCGCCGCACCGCAGCCGAAGACCTGCGCAAGCGCCTGTCGGCAGCAGCCGACGATCAGGCACGCCAGACTGTCATCACGGAAGCGCTGATCGGCGCGGCGGCACACATCCTGCAGACCGCCCCGGAGCGGATCAACCCCGCCGCCAACCTCGCCGATCTCGGCCTCGACTCGCTTATGGGGGTCGAACTGAAACTGCTCGTGCAGCAGACGTTCGGCTGCGACTTGGCTTTGATGGAACTCATGGCCGCAGGCACCGTCAACGGACTGGCCCAGCGTCTCCAACAGAACCTGCGCCCCACCCCGCAACGGTAGAGGCGATCCCGGTGGCCGACCGGAGGCCCCACGTCGCCTCCGGTCGGCGCCGCAGGACCACGACCTCGGTGAGGGCCACGCGATCGATCGCCCATCGAGTCCGCTGAGCCGCCTGAAACTGCACAAACGGGCGCCCCACTACCCGATCGATGGCTAAGGAACTTCGTCATGATGATGCCCAGCAGGGAGACGCTCTCCAGCAGTGGCGTGTCCGCAATCGCGTGGTTCCCGAAGCCGGCGATTCAATCGACCAGCCATGGCCGATCCGTCTGCCTTGTCGCCTTTCACGGTTCCGCCACTGCAAGGACGGTTCCCGGGTGCTGACCAATGCCTTGGGTGAGCTGGCACGTTGGTCGTTCCGGCATCGCCGGTCGGTACTGAGTCTGGCGGTCTTGCTGATCGTGGCGTGCGCCGCGCTCGGCTTCGGTACCGGAATCCGCTGGTCCAATGGGGGCTACACCGCCGAGGACACGGCGGCTGAACGTGCAGAGCATATGGCACGAAAGTTCGGCGCCGGCACAGCAGACCTGGTGTTGTACGCCCGGCCGGGACGGGCGGTCGTCTCCCCAGACGTCGCCGCACAAGGCCGTCAGGTGACAGAACTGGCCCAGCGGTCACCCGGAGTCCGCTCGGCGCTGTCGTACTGGACCACCGGGCTCGAGCCCCTCCGTTCGGCGGACGGCAAAGGCGCCCTGCTGCGGATCGACCTGGAGGGAGACGAGTCACAGGAAGCCAGGACGGCCAGCACTCTCGTGCCCGCCCTTCGCGCAGCGGCCCCCCGCTTGGCACTATCGGCCACCGGGCCGAGTTGGATCAACGTGCAAGGCACGACGCAGGCGCAGCACGACTTGCTTCGCTCTGAGTTGTTGGCCCTGCCGTTCATCACGGCTGTGCTCGTACTGGCTTTCGGTTCCCTCGGTGCCACATTGGTGCCCGTGCTCATCGGCGGACTGGCCGTGACCGGGTCGCTCGCGGCTCTGGCCGCCGCTACCCGGGTCTTCCCCGTGTCGGTGTTCGCCGCCAACTTGAGCGTCGCGCTCGGCTTCGGACTGGCCGTGGACTACGGCCTGTTCACGCTGTCCCGGTACCGCGAAGAACGGGCCCGGGGGCTCGGCGGCGAGGAGGCGGTCGTCGGAGCGATCCGCACGGCCGGCCGTTCGGTGATGTTCTGTGCGGTCACCATGATCTGGTGCATGGCGGCTCTCCTCGTCTTCCCGCTGGGCCTGGTCCGCTCGCTGGCCCTCGCCTCGATCGTCGTCGTCGTGTCCTGCGTGATCACTACACTGCTCGTTCTTCCCGCCCTGCTCGGAGCTCTCGGCGACCGGCTGGAGCGGTTCGACCCTTTCCGCTGGCTGCCCTGGCGGCGGTCGCCTCTGCAGGTATCGGTCAGCCCGACCTGGCGCCGCATCGCCGTGGCGGTGACCGGACGGCCGCTGCTCTGGTCGGGGATGGGAGCGGCCACGCTCCTGACCCTGGCGCTACCGGCCATCTGGTTGCGGCCGGCGTTGATGGACGAATCCATCCTGCCAGCCCAGGTGGAGGCACACGCGGTCGCCGACCGCGTCCGCGCGGACTTCCCGAACCCACCCGAGCGGCAGCTGACCGTCGTACTGCCGAAGACCGACCCGGGGGCGCGCTCGGCGGACCTGGACGCCTACGCCCGCCGTCTGGCTGAACTGCCGGGCCAGGCCGGGGTGAGCACTCTGGCAGGTGACTACGCCAAGGGGCGGCTCGTCAAGGCCCGCCAGACCGACCTGCCACACGGGACCGGAACGCTGCTGGTGGTCTTCGCCGCAAAGCAGCCCCAGTCCGCGTCCACGGCCGCTCTACTCAACAAACTGCGCGCCACGTCGGCACCCGGACCGGCCTATGTCGCGGGTGTCCCCGCCCAACTCGCCGACACAGCGTCGCAGATTCGCATCGCACTGCCCTGGTGGGCGGGACTGATGCTGGGTGGCACCCTCCTCGGCCTACTCGCATTCACCAGGAGCCTGGTCGTGGCGGTGAAAGCTGCTGTACTCGGTGGCCTGAGTATCACCGCCGCACTCGGTCTGATGGTCCTGTTCTTCCAGGACCTGGGTCTCCTCGGACCGCCAGCTGGCGGGGGCGACCCGTCGTTGGAGATCACCATGCCACTGCTGGCGAGCGCTCTCGCCTTCGGTCTCTGCGTGGACTACGAGGTCTTCCTCATCGCCCGGATGGCCGAGGAATGGCAGCGCACCCGCGAGAACACCGACTCCATCGTGTTCGGGATCGAGCGCACAGGCAGACTGTTCACCGCCGCTGCACTGGTCGTTGCCGTCAGCATGGGAGCGCTGGTGCTCTCCCGGGTCACCCTCCTGGTGGTGCTCGGTGCGACCATGGCGGCGGTCGTTGTACTGGACGCCACCGTAGTCCGCGGCGTCCTCGTCCCCGCCGTCATGCAGCTGGCCGGACGGGCCAACTGGTGGTCGCCCACACTGCGCCGCCGCGGCGCAGCGGCAACGGTGAGTCTGGAAGGCATCGATCACCGCGGTGCGGATGAGATCTGCGAAGCGGGTCGGCACACGGCCGGACAACAATGAGGACCTGGATCCTCAGGCGACGCCTTCCTCAACGTTGCCCTACGGCTGTGGATCCAGGAACTGACCCTGGCTGTCCACAGGTTGTCAGGAAGACCCGTGGCAAGGGGCTCCTCTGGCGCACGCTCTTCTCCCTGACGCTCCCTGCCGCAGAGCTGGCAGCATGTCCGGACGAAGGAGTCACTGGCCGCGGCAGTAGGCGGTCCAGGTGGGCTGCGCACGGAGGCCGTCGCATGGTCCGCAGCGCATCCAAGACAGGCGTCTTGGGGCCCCGGCCGGTTGCCGCATTCGGCGTCCGAGCCCATCTGTCTCTGGCTGAGCTGTCGCGGGGCAGCCGGGCCCTTCTGTTCCTCGCCACAGCCCTGGCATGGTGCTCGACGGGGGCGGGGCTGATTTTACCCTGGGTGATCATGGGCACGACCGCCGCCCTCACCCGCCGTGAGGCGGTCGGAGGACCGGTGCTCTGGCTCAGTGCCCTGGCCCTGGCCGCCGCCGGGTGCCAGGCAGGAAGCGGCTGGCTGCTCGCCCGGGCCGGCGAGGAGGTCGTGCTGCGGCTACGACGCCGGATCATCGACCACGTGATGAGGCTGCCACTGGCTTCCCTCCAGGCACAGGGAGCCGGTGACATCACAGCCCGCATCACGTCCGACTGCTCGCTCGTACGCGCCTGGGCGGAGGCCGCGCTGGTCCATCTCCCAGTCGCGGCGCTCGGTACGGCCGCCACCCTCACCACCATGGCCTGGCTGGACCCTACGCTGACCCTGCTAACCCTGGGCGCGTTCGCCGCCGCTGGGGTGCCACTGGTCGGCGTCATCGTGCGGACCAGGCGCGCGGCCACCGCCCAGCAAGCCGCCCTTGCAGACCTCGGGCAGCGGTTGTTCGCCACCTTGGCCGCATTCACACCCATCAAGGCGTACCGTCACGAGGCCATGGCGGCCGAACGGCTCGGACACACCGCAGCCCGCGTGAGCACCACATCGACCACCGCTGCCCGCCTTCAGTCGCTGATGGGTCCCTTGGTAGCACTGGGACAGCAGGTGGCCGTGGTTGCCGTCACCGTCGTCGCATCCCAGCAAATCACCGCCGGTGAACTGCCGAGCGCCACCTTCAGCGCCTTCTTCTTCCTCCTGCTGTATCTCACCTCGCCGATCACCGTTGCCGTACTAGGTATCGGACAGCTCCGCGCAGGACGTGCCGCACGAGCCCGCCTCACGTTCCTCCTCGGGCTCATGACCGAACCCGCCGGACCACCGCAGAGCTCTGTCCGTCCGGCAATCGCCACATGTCAGGAGGCCGTGAGCTTCCAACGCGTCAGCTTCACCTATGCAGGGGCGACGCCCACGCTCCTCAATCAGTCCTTCATCGTCCCCCGCACCGGTCTCACCGCCCTCATCGGGCCTTCCGGAGCCGGGAAATCGACGGTCTTCGCCCTGATCAGCCGCTTCATCGAAGCCGACGAAGGGTGCATCCGGATCCTGGGACAGGACATCAGTGCTTGGCGGCTTCCGGATCTGCGCCGCCACATCGCCTACGTCGACCAGAACGCCAGTGTGCTGGAGGGCACGATCCGGGAAAACCTGCAGATGGGCCGAGACCGCCCAATCCGTGAACAGGACCTGTGGGAGACATTGGAAACAGTGGGACTGCGCGAAGCCGTCCGGCAGCTTCCCCAGACACTCGACACGCACCTGGGTCGCGGCCGGGATCTGTCCGGAGGCCAGCGCCAACGCCTGGTGCTGGCTCGCGCGCTTCTCAGCGACGCCGTAGTCTTCCTGCTCGACGAGCCGACGTCCCAGCTGGACGACGCTGGCGAACAGCGAGTAATGGGCGCCTTGAACCATCTCGCCAAGACGCGTGCGGTGGTCATGGCCACCCACCGCCTGTCGTCCGTCCGCCACGCTCATCACACCGTCGTCATCACCCCGCCCGCACTCGACGGCAGGAACCTATCGGCTCCGCTCCCGGTCGGCATGGAGTGCGCTGAAGCGGGCGAAGAGCGCTTGCAGGACAGGACCAGCCCGGCCGGTGTCACCGCCATGCGCCAGACGATCCTCGAGGCGGGCGGTGCCGTGCGGCGACGCGGCCGCGCGCTCTGCCGCCCCGGCCAGGAAGCCGGAAGCCCACCGCACGTCCGCCCTTCACCGCCGCCGACCTAATAAAAGGCAGTTGGTAGAGACGGCGTAGGCGACGACGTCATGCGCACTGGAGCGCTGCCGGTAGGCGGAGCGTTGTCGGTCGGCGCCGGTCCCTTCGGTACGGAGGCGCTGCCACTGCTCGCGTACGACATCGCGTACCGGTGCTGCCGCAGAACCGGCGCCATTGTGCGCAACAGCCGTCCGACCAACCTGCTCTGGTCTGCCAAGAGTTTGTTGGCCAGCGAGCTACGAAGGTCGAACCCGTCGCAGACAGCCCCTCATCTACGCCAAGGGCCAGCGGGTTGCTGCTGAAACCCCTTCGAGAATCCGGGAACCTACCCACTTTGATCGGCATAGGGGTGAAGCCGGGCCCCGGCGGTGCCGTCGGCGAGCGTGCGCTGGGGCGTGGCCGGCTGGGCCGGGGTGGGGGCCGGGCCGGTCTGGCCGAGGAGGTCGAGGGCGGCCTGGGGGCCGTGGTCGCGGCGGGCGGCGGCCACCTCGTCCAGGTCCCAGGCCATCTCGCCGACGACGGTGCGGCGCGGGCCGCGGGCCTCGACGGTGCCTCGCACCAGCAGCAGGCCGGAGTGGAACACGGTGTGTGCGCAGGCTTCGTGGGAGTCTTCGAAGAAGGCGATGTCGACCAGGCCGGAGCCGTCCTCGAGCGTGGTGAAGATGACGCGCTTGCCGGACGGGATCGGCGGGGTCTGTGTGGAGGCCCGCACGCCTGCGACGAGAACCTTCTGCCCGGGCACCATGCGGCGCAGGTGGGCGGCGTCGGTCGCGCCGAGCTCTCGCAGCAGCCGGTGGGGGTGCTCCATCAGGTGCCGGCTCACGTCGATGGAGAGGGTGTCGAGTTCGGCGCCGAGCTTGTCGCGGCTGGTCATGTCCGGCAGCCCGCTCGGCTCGGCGGTCACCAGTTCGCCGCCCAGCGGCAGTTGCCCGTCGGTGGTGGTGCGGTTGCGGGACTGCCGGTGCAGTTCGGTGGCCTGCAGCAGCAGGTCCCGCCGGGTCAGGCCGGGGGGGAGGGCCTCGAGGGCGCCGATGCGGATCAGGCGCTGCGCGAGCGGCAGCGACGGGCGGGCCCGCAGCCACAGGTCCTGAAGCCCGGTGTGGGGCTGCGCGGCCACCAGGGGGGCGGTCTCCGCCTCGTTGATGCCCTTGATGGTGGAGAAGGCGAGCCGCACCGCCCAGCCCTGTTCGGTCTGCTCGACGCTGTGCTGGGCGTGGGAGTGGTTGACGTCGACGGGCAGGACGGGCACGCCGTGGCGGCGGGCGTCGGCGACGATGACCCGGCGCGGCCACATCCCCGGATCGTGCTCCAGCAGCCCTGCGTACAGATACGCCGGGAAGTGCGCCTTCAGGTAGACGGACTGGAGGGCGGGGACGGCGAAGGCGACCGCGTGGGCGCGGCAGAAGCCGCACGCGCCGAAGGAGGAGACGATCTCCCACACCTCGTCCAGGACGTCCTTGGTGTAGCCGCGTTGGCCGGCCGTGCGGCGGAACCAGGTCTCGACCTTCGGCAGCCGGTCGGGGTCGGCCAGGGCGATGTAGAGCGCGGGCATGCCGCCCTGCACAGGCCCCGGGCGGAAGAGGCTGATGTCGGCGACGACGTCCTGCATGTGCCGGAGCTGGAGGCGGCCCGCCAGGTCCTGCTGGCCAGGGCTCTCGAGCTGGAAGAGACCGATGGTGTCGGAGGCCCGGATCATCTCGAAGGCCCGCGGGTCGTTGAGGTCGACGTGGTCGGGATTGTCCAGGTCGAGCGCGCGGCCCGTCGTGCGGCGGATCTCGGCGACCGCGTACGCCATCGCCGACTGCATCCGCACGCCCAGCACGTCGAGCTTGAGCAGGCCGAGGTCTTCAACCATGCGACGAACTGGTCGAGATGGCGCCGTCGACACCAGGCCCGCTCACGCCGCTGTCACTACACACGGCGTGGTCACGCGGCCCGGCTCCTGCGGCCCGTCGACGGTCGCCGGCTGGACGGCGGGGAGCGGTATGCCCTGTCGAGCAGGATGCCGGCGGGTAGTTGCCAGTAGACGGCGGATCTCGGCCGGGGTGAGGTCCAAACGAACGCAGTCCGCTACGCCGATCCCGTACAGCACCGGCTGGCCGATGTCCTGGAACTCGTTCGCGGGACAGGCCGGGCGAACCCGCCCCTCACCCGGCACCATCCAGCTAAAATCCCCACGCTCAAGCCGTTGACCAGGACATACACCGAAGTCCGGCTGGAGTACTAGTCACCGACCGGCACCGCCTCGCGTTCTCCGAAGTCTTCTTCGTTCTGCCGGACAGGTGAGCCGACATAACCAGCCGCTCGCAGGCCGATCGGGGGCAGCCACTCGGAGCAGACCCTCGCTCGGCGCCACCGCAGGGGCCCACCCGCCGCTCCGATGCAGAGCGCTCAGCCCTCGGATCCCGAAGAACTGAGCATCGAAGTTGTCCGTCGGGGCCCGCGAGGTAGCGTCCGGATCATGGACACGAGGGCGGGTTGCTGCACGAGGCGGCGGGCCGCCTCGCTATGGGAGGGGCAGGACCGTGAGCTGGTACGTCTTGGTGGAACGACTTACTGGCTCTAACAAAAGCTGTTGATCATGTGACTGTTGGCTTGTCTGCTCGTTGGTCTGGTCGTGGGGAAACGCCAGTCGCGACCGTGGATCGTGTCGGATGAACTCTGGTCACTCATCGAGCCGTTGCTGCCCGAGCCGGCGCGGAAGCTGGTCGAGGGCAGACCTCGGGTGCCGGACCGCCAGGCGCTGTGCGGGATCCTGTTCGTCCTGCATACCGGCATCCAGTGGGAGTACCTGCCCCAGGAGCTGGGCTTCGGCTCGGGGATGACCTGTTGGCGGCGCCTGGCTGCCTGGAACGAGGCCGGCGTCTGGGATCAGCTGCATGTGCTGCTGCTGGAGAATTTGCGGTCGAAGGACCGGCTGGATTGGTCGAGGGCGGTGATCGACTCCTCGCATGTCCGCGCGGCCCGGCGGGGCCCAAAAGCGGACCCAGCCCGGTCGACCGCGCACGTCCGGGCAGCAAGCACCACCTCATCGTCGACGGGCAGGGCATCCCGCTCGCGGTGTCGCTGACCGGCGGAAACCGCAACGACGTCACCCAACTCGAGCCGCTGCTGGACAAGATTCCGGCCGTCGCGGGCCGGGCCGGCAGACCGCGCCGACGCGCTGCTGGCCAACCGTGGCTACGACCACGACAAGTACCGTCGCCTGCTCTGGCAGCGCGGGATCCGCCCCGTGATCGCGAAGCGAGGCGAGCCTCACGGCACCGGCCTGGGCATCTTCCGCTACGTCGTCGAGCGCACGATCGCCTGGCTCCACGGCTTCCGCCGCCTGCGCATCCGCTGGGAACGACGCGACGACATCTACGAAGCCTTCCTCGGACTCGCCGTCTGCCTGATCACCCACCGCCACGTCCAACGGCTTTGTTAGGGACAGTAATGGCCCCTTCGAACTTGATCGTCTGAGACTGGAACTGTCCGACACGCCAGCGTGAAGCCCCCCGCCGTGTGTGCCTCGCCCTCCCGTGATCCTCAGGCGCGGGCAGGATGGCGACCGGCCACGTAGTCGGACCAGTTCTCGCCGGCCAAGGCTGCGAAGCGTTCCGCTGTTCTCGGCTGGATGCCGATCAGGTCGGAGATCAGCACCGGTGGCAGGTCGGCTAGCGCTTGCACCATGGCGGTGTTCCGGGCTGCGCGGGTGGGCAGGCTGCAGCGCTTGAGTTTGTCGGCCAGTCACGCGGGGTTGCGAGGGCGCCCGGGAGTGCGGCCCGGCAGGATGAATGTGCTGGCTTCGCTGCTGTGCCGGGATCCGTCGTTGAGGTGGTCGTCGATGGGCGGGCGAGCTTCGGCCGCATGCTGCCCGAGCACGTTGGGTCGCGGCGCGCGCCCGTACAGCCCGTCCGCCATCATCGCCGCCGTCCCGCCGCCGGTCTCTTCGCGGGCTGCCCGACCACCACCAGCGTCCCGGACCAGGCGTCCCGCCCCGCCGCCAGCGCCTGGGCCGCGCCGGTCAGCCAGGTCACGTGCAGGTCGTGTCCGCAGGCGGGCATCACGCCGGGGGTCTCGGAGGCGTACGGCAGTCCGGTCGCCTCCTGGACCGGCAGCGCGTCCATGTCGGCGCGCAGCAGGACCACGAGCCCGTCCCCGTTGCGGCACCCCGGCGACTTCGGTGCCGCCGATGCCCCTGGGCGGTGTCGCACCCCGCCTTCCCCAGCCGTTCGGCGAACTGCGCGGCCGTGCGGTTAGCCTGGCCGGAGAGCTCGGGGTGGCGGTGCAGGGCCCGGTAGAGGTCCTCCAGGTGGGACCGGGAGGTCGGCGGTGAGGTCCAGCGCGGTACGGGCCGCGGTGGAGGTCATGGAGGGCAATCCCTGCCGGGGCCCGCTGTGGAACCTTTTCCGGGGCGAGGCCGTTTCCGGGGTGAGATCGATCAGACGAGTACCGAGGTGATGGCAGTGGCACTGTTCGACCGGCTCAAGGACCAGGCCAAGAGCTTGCAGCAGCAGGCGCAGGGCGGGCGCGGCACGACCGGGGGGCATGGTTCGCAGAGCGGTTCGCGCACGGGCTCGCACGGTGGATCCCGCGCCCAGCTGGTCGGCCTGCTGAAGAACCAGCTCGGCTCGATCAAGACCGAGCTGAAGAGCGGTGCCTACCGGGACGCGAGCATGGCGATGTGCGCGCTGGTCGCGGCGGCGGACGGCCATGTGGACGCGTCCGAGATGCAGCAGATGGAGTCGATGATCCTCAGCAACGAGGTGCTGCAGAACTTCCCGCCGGAGCAGCTGCGTCAGCGCTTCCACAAGCACGTGGAACAGCTCACCCGTAACTTCCCGCAGGGGAAGGCCGAGGTGATGCAGGACATCGCCAAGGCCGCCAAGAAGCCGACCGAGGCCCGCGCGGTGATCCAGACCGGCATCGTCATTGCCGGCGCCGACGGGCACTTCTCACAGGCGGAGCAAATGGTCCTCCAGGAGGCCTGCGCGGCACTGGGGCTGAACCCCGCGGAGTTCCAGCTCTGACAGCTCGACAGCTCTGACAGGGAAGCGGTCGCCGACGCAGGGGGAGTGCGTCGACTGCCGCTGGAGCGGGCCCGAGCGCGGCATTTAACCCTGCCTGCCATGTCACCTGGAAAGCCAGCACTGGCCGCGTCGGCTGCGGCGAACGCCGCGAGTGCGCACTCCTCGGCATCGGACAGAGACCGGCCATATCCCTCGAGCAGGGCGGTGCGCAGCTCAGAGTGGCCCGGCGCAGCGAACCGGGCCCGCTGGTCCGCGACTTCGCCAAGCCCGCCACCTCTGTGTGCAGTTCGTTTGCGGGTGAGTGGGGCTGGAATCGGCATGGCGAACCTCTGGGGAGCGAGTTGAGGCCGGCCGCGGACATGACCGGGGGCCCCGCCCGTAAGCGTCGCAGAGGTCAAGGGCGGCGGCCGATCGGGAGATCGAAGCGCGCGTGGTCGATCAGGACACCCGCGTCGGTGTGTTCGCCCAGCAGGGCACGGGCCCGCTCCTCGAACTCGTTCAGCCGGTTGCCGAACAGGGGACGGGAAGCGAAGGACGTCGAGTACAGGTAGCCGATGACCGTCTGCACGGTCCAGTGCCGCGCGACGAGAATGGTGTGTTCCTCGACTTCGGTGAACGCGGACTCGGCGAGGATCTCCCGATAGGGACGGTCGTGAACTGCGTAGATCTTGTCCTTGCCTGCCCGGCGTTCGCTGCCGGTGCACTCCTGGATCAGGGCCCGCAGGGCGTCCGTCCATGCCGAACGGGCCGTCCAGAGGCTGCCGTCCCCCATGACGACGACCGTGGCGTCCTTGGCCGTGCAGCCGTCTAGCAGGGACAGCACCGCCGGCTGGTCCATCCAGTGGAACGCGCGGCAGATGGTGACCATGTCGGCGGCCCAGTCGGCGTAGGGCGGGACGAACACCGCGGCTGGCTTGTTGTGCAGACGGATCGTCGTGTTGGGCATCCCGGCCAGGGTTTTGTCGGCTTCCGCGAGCATGCCCGGATCCCGTTCGACGACGTCGATCTCGGCGAAGGCGGCGTGCAGGGCGGCGGCACCTGCCCCGTTCCCGATCCGAGATCGAGGAGGATCGGGTGCCGCTTGCGGGTGACCGTCTGGCTGAGTAGGCGGACGGCTGCCTCGGGGATGCCGGGCCGATAGGCGGCGTAGTAGGGGGCGATGCCAGCAAATTCGCTCATGATGGTGTCCTTTGCGGTGGTGAGGGGCGAGGTGTTCAGACCGTGTTCCGGTCTGTGCCACTGACCCAGCACGTGGAGCTCTTCTGTTGGCGTTGAGGGCACTACCCTGCGGTGGTCATGCAGCCTGCTTGCGGGTTATACCGCGCAGTGGCTGCGGCAGACCTGACAGATCGGCGGCGCGCCCACCCCTTCCCGGGGGTGGGCGCGCCGCCTGGTGCTTGAACACGCCCGCCGCAGCCGTGCCCGGCCCGCGCGACGGCGCGGCGCTGGCCCAGCTCGTCGGCGACGCCCTCGCCCACGCCGACACCGAGGACGCCGCGGAGGTCAGAGCCATCACCGACGCCATGGTGCGCCTGCTGATCGGCGCACCGCTGCACTCCGACGGCAAGCTGACCATCGTCTCCCTGGCCACCGAAGCCGGACTGCGCCGCAACAAGCTCACCCACAGGCACACCGGCCTCAAGGACCTGTTCTACGCCCTGGTCAAGGCCCGCACCCCCGTCCCCGACGTACTGCCTGACTCCGCGCGGGCCCGCGCGGTCAAGCAGCAGCAGGACCTGGCCCGCCGCCGCGCCGAACGCGACGACCTGCGCGGGCAGGCGCAGCTCCTGGCCCGGATCGTCCACGTCCTGGAGATTGAGAACAGCAAGCTCAAGGAGACCAAGGCCGCCCTGGAGCAGCAGGTGGCCGCCCGGGCCCTGGTGCCCGACCTCGCCCGCCGGAGGCGCCGGCCCTGACCCCGGCGTCAACGCCGAGCGGCGGCACCCGCCCGGGTGCCCCCGCTCCAGGTGGTGGTCAGTCGGCGTCCTGCTCCGCGGGCGAGCCGACGTTCTGAGTGGCGGCCCAGGAGGCGAGGAGGCGCAGTCCCTCTTCGTGGGCCGAGCCGGGTTCGGCGGTGTAGACAGTGAGGGTGAGACCGGGTGCGGCGGCCATCTCAAGGCCCTCGTAGGCGAGGGTGAGGTCGCCGACGGTGTGATGGTGGAAGCGTTTGGTGCCGGTGCCGTGGTGGCGGACGTTGTGGGCGCCCCAGCGGGTGCGGAACTCGTCGCTGCGGGTGGACAGCTCGCCGACGAGGTCGTGGAGGTCCTTGTCGTGGGGGTTGCGGCCGGCTTCGGTGCGCAGGATGGCCACGGCGACGTCGGCGGCCTGGTCCCAGTCGAGGTAGAAGCGCCGGGAGGCGGGGTCGAGGAACTGGAATCGGGCCAGGTTGGCCTGGTTGCCGGTCGTGGCGTAGACGTCGTCGTAGAAGGCCCGGGCGAGCTGGTTGACGGCCAGTAGGTCCATGCGGCCGTTGCGGACGAAGGCCGGGCCGGCGGTGACGGCGTCCAGGACCCACTGCAGGCTGCGGTGCGCCTTCCACTGCGCGGCGCGGCGCCGCGGGCGGATTAGGGCGTCGGAGCCGTCGGCGGCCTGCGCCAGGTTCAGCAGGTGGGCTCGTTCGGCGTCGTCGAGCCGGAGGGCGCACGCGACAGCTTCGAGGACGGCCGGGGAGACACCGGCGAGGTTGCCGCGCTCCAGCTTGGCGTAGTACTCCACGCTGACATCGGCGAGCGCGGCGACCTCGCTGCGACGCAGGCCCGGTACCCGTCGGCGGCTCCCGGAGGGCAGGCCGGCCTGCTCGGGAGTGATCTTGGCTCGCCGCGAGGTCAGGAACTCGCGGACCTCTGCTTGGTTGTCCACGCCTTCGACGGTACGTCCCGCCCGCGTCCATAGGGATGTACCGGCAGTACACCCTTTGATGGTGTCTCGCTCCCCGTGCCAAGAGCGGGTTACCTGGATGACGTGGTGCTTTTCGCCCGGTCATCACGACGGGATCTGGCATCTGACCCTGCACTCGGCGACGGCCCCGGCACCCGGGAGTCATACGCCTCGGCACGCGAAGGAAGCTCTCTCATGCGCGGAGCAATGATCTACGCCCCCGGCGACATCCGTTTCGAGTCCCTGGAGGACCCGAAGCTGCTCCACCCCAGCGACGCGATCATCCGTACGGCCGTCACCTGCGTCTGCGGGTCCGATCTGTGGCCCTACCGGGGTGCGGAGCCGATCGGCGACCCGCATCCGATGGGCCACGAGTACGTCGGCTTCGTGGAGGAGGTCGGCTCCGAGGTCACCTCGGTGAAGCCGGGGCAGTTCGTGGTCGGCTCCTTCGCCACCTCCGACAACACCTGCGCGAACTGCCGAAACGGCTTCCAGTCCAACTGCCTGCACCGCGAGTTCATGTCTACCTGCCAGGCCGACTACGTGCGCATCCCGAACGCTCAGGGCACCCTGGTCGCCACCGAGGAGGTGCCGGGCGAGGAGTTCTGGCCGGGGCTGCTGGCCGTCTCCGATGTCATGGGCACCGGCTGGTGGGCCGCGGATGCCGCCGAGGTGAGGCCCGGCTCGACCGCCGTGGTGGTCGGCGACGGCGCGGTCGGCCTGTGCGCCGTGATCGCGGCGAAGGAGATGGGCGCGGAGCGGATCATCGCCATGTCCCGCCACGAGAGCCGGCAGAAGCTCGCCCGGGAGTTCGGCGCCACCGACATCGTCACCGAACGCGGCGACGCGGGAGTCGAGGAAGTCAAGGAACTGACCGGCGGCATCGGCGCCGACAGCGTGCTGGAGTGCGTCGGGACCGCCCAGTCCATGAGCCAGGCCCTGCACTCCGCACGGCCCGGCGGCAACGTCGGCTTCGTCGGCGTCCCGCACGAGGTCGCCGTCGACGGGCAGGAGCTGTTCTTCTCCCACGTCGGCTTGCGTGGCGGCCCTGCCCCCGTGCGCCGCTACCTGCCCGACTTGGTCAACCGCGTCATGGAGGGCCGGATCGACCCGGGCAAGGTCTTCGACCTCACCCTGCCCCTGGACCAGGTCGCCGAGGGCTACCGGGCGATGGACGAGCGCCGCGCCATCAAGACCCTCCTCAAGCCCTGACCTGCCTCCACCGCGCAAGGAGCACTCCGTGCAGATCACCCGCAGCTCGGTCGACACCGCCAAGGGCCCGGCCGACTGGTTCATCGGCGACGTCTACATCGACGCCGTCGCCGCCGCCCCCGCACCGTCCCGGGTCACCGCCAACCTGGTCCACTTCATGCCCGGGGCCCGCACCCACTGGCACCGCCACCCGCTGGGTCAGACCGTCTTCGTCACCGAGGGCGTCGGCCTGTGCCAGCGCCGTGGCGGCCCGGTGGAGGTCATCCGGCCCGGCGATCGTGTGCTGTTCGAGGCCGATGAGGAGCACTGGCACGGTGCCGCTCCGAACCGGCTGATGGTCCACGTGGCCATCAACGAGGGCGACGACGACCACGCCGTCGTGCACTGGCTGAACCCGGTCACCGACGACGAGTACACCGCCGCCCCGGCCACCGACTGAACGAGGAGAACCACCGTGACCACCTTCGCCCTCGTCGGCGCCGGGCCGGGCCTGGGTCTGGCCGCCGCCCGCCGCTTCGGCGCCGCCGGCCACCGCGTCGCCCTTCTCTCGCGCAGCGTCCAGCACCAGGACAACCTGGTGGCCGAGCTGGACCGGGACGACGTCCACGCCCGCGGATTCACCGCCGACGTCCTCGACCCCGCCTCCCTCACCGCGGCCCTGCAAGAGGCCGCCGACACACTGGGACCGATCGAGATCCTCCAGTTCAGCCCCGTGCCCCGCGGCGACTTCATGAAGCCGGTCCTGGACACCGGTGCCGCCGACCTGGACGACCCGCTGGGCTTCTCCGTCAAAGGCCCGCTCACCTGCGTGAACGCGGTTCTGCCCGGGATGCGGGAGCTGGGCCGGGGCACGCTGCTGTTCGTCAACGGCGGCAGCGCCGTCCGCCCGAACCCGCAGGTGGCCGGCACCTCGATCGCGTTCGCCGCCGAGAGCGCCTACGTGGCGATGCTCCACACCGCGCTCGCCGACGAGAACATCCACGCAGCCCAGCTCATCGTGCCCGGCGCGATCCGCCCGGACGCCGAGCGCTCAAGCCCCGAGGCGCTGGCTGAGCTGCTGTACGGCCTGCACACCGACCGTGGCGGCTTCCGCCACTACGCCGAGCCCATGCCCGACCCGCAGGACGGCACCCCCTGACCCTCGCCCTTCGCCGGGCCCTGACCGCCACCGCCGCCACCGGCACGCTGCTACTGGGCGCGACCGCCTGCTCGAAGGACTCACCCGAACAGGCCCCCGCCACGACCTCCGCCTCGTCCTCCGCCCCGGCTTCGGCGTCGGTGGGCCCGTCCGGATCAGACAGGAGTACTCCGATGGACATCCGCGTCACCCTCGACGGCCGGCCCGTCGACGCGGCCCTGAACGACAGCTCCGCCGCCCGCGACTTCGCCGAGCTGCTCCCGCTCACCTTGGACCTGGAGGACTTCCACGCCACGGAGCGGGTCGCCGATCTGCCGCGCAAGCTGACCACCGAGAACGCCCCCGCACCGGTCGCGGCCAAGGTCGGTGACATCGCCTACTACGCCCCCTGGGGCAACCTGGCCCTCTTCTACCAGGACGGGCCCGCGCCTTCCGCCGACCTGCTCATCCTCGGCCACCTCGACGTCAGCGCCGACCAGCTCGGCAGCGCGACACGCATCACCATCGAAGCCGCCTCCTGACCCCCCAGAGGAAGAGAAGTACCCCTATGCCTTCCGCAGCCAGCACCCGAGCGGGCAAGCTGCCCCTCGTCGTGTGGGTGCTCGCCGCCGGCACGTTCCTGATGGGCACCACCGAGTTCGTCATCGCCGGACTGCTCCCCGAGATCGCCGGTGACCTCGGCACCAGCGTCTCCCACGCCGGCCTGCTGATCACCGCCTTCGCGATCGGCATGATCGTCGGCGGGCCGACCATGGCCCTGACCACCCTGCGCCTGCCCCGCCGCCTGACCCTCGTCGCGGCCCTCGCGGTCTTCGCCCTCGGGCACGTCGTCGCCGCGCTCAGTTCCTCCTTCACCGTCGTCCTGGCCGCCCGGGTGATCACCGCGCTGGCCACCGGCGCGTTCTGGGCCGTCGGCTTCGTCATCGTCACCACCGCCGCCGGCCCCACCCGCGCCACTCGCGCGGTGGGCGTCATGATGGGCGGTCTGACCCTGGCCAACGTCGTCGGCGTGCCGGTTGGCTCCTTCGTCGGCCAGTACACCGGCTGGCGCGGCCCCTTCTGGGCCCTGGCCCTCCTGGCCGCGCTCGCGGCGGTGTTCGTCGGCCGGTTCATCCCCGCCACGCAGCAGCGGGCCGAGGTGTCGGTCCGGGCCGAGGTCGGTGCCCTGCGGCAGGGCCGGCTGTGGCTGGCGCTGGCCGCCGCCGTCCTGATCATGGGCGGGGTCCTGGCCACCTACACCTACATCACCCCGCTGCTGACCGACCGCGCCGGTATCCCGGCCGGGGCCGTCCCGCTGGTCCTGATCGTCTTCGGGCTCGGCGCCCTGGGCGGCACCGCCCTTGGCGGCTGGCTCGGCGACCGTTATCCGATGGCCACCACCATCACCGCCGCCGTCGTAACCGCCCTGGCCCTGTTCCTGCTGATCCCGCTGTCGACCGGCCCGGTCACCGCCGTGGCCCTGGTCTTCCTGATGGCGCTGGCCGGGTTCACCGTCAACCCGGTTGTCACCTCTCTCGCCGTCCGTTTCGCCGGCGACGCCCCCACCCTGACTTCGGCGCTGACCACCTCTGCCTACAACACCGGCATCGCCGCCGGCTCCGCCCTTGCCGCAACGGCCCTGGACTCCTCCCTCGGCCTGACCGGACCGGCCCTGGTCGGCGCCGTCTCCGCCACCCTCACCCTCCTGCCGCTCATCGCCCTCGCCCTCACCGGCACCCGGCGCCAGGCCCGGATTGTCGCCCAGCGCACCACCCTGGCCCCCGTACAAGGCGACGAGAGGGCACCGGCGTCCTCCAGGCACTGACGCACGTCACCATCCGTCCCCCCAGATGTCGACGGGAGCAGCACGACATGAACCCCACCTACGACTTCACCGGCCAGGTCGCCTTCGTCACCGGCGCCTCCTCCGGCATGGGACTGGCCGCCGCCCGCGCCTTCGCCGAAGCCAGCGCCGCAGTCGGCCTCGCCGACATCGACGAGGTAGCGGTCACCACGGCGGCGAAGGAACTCACCGACGCCGGCCACCAAGCCCTCGCCCTGGTCTGCAACGTCACCGACGAGGACCAGATCGCCACCGCCGTCGACCGCACCGTTCAGACCTTCGGACGGCTCGACATGGCCTACAACAACGCCGGGATCATGCCCCCGCCCACCGACGCCGCCGATGAGAGCGCCGAGCAGTTCGACCACGTCCAGGCCGTCAACCTGCGCGGCATCTGGGCGAGCATGAAACACGAACTGCGCCAAATGCGCGCCCAGGGCAGCGGCACCATCGTCAACTGCTCCTCCCTCGGCGGCCTCGTCGGCAACCCCGGCCGCGCCGCCTACCACGCCACCAAACACGGCGTGATCGGCCTGACCAAGAGCGCCGCCCTCGAATACGGCTCACGCGGCGTCCGGATCAACGCCGTCTGCCCCGGCACCATCGCCACCCCCATGGTCGACGCCATGATCGACGGCGGAGAACTCGACCGCGCCCAGGCCGAAGCCGGCCAGGCCATCGACCGGCTCGGCACCGCCGACGAGATCGCCCACGCCGTCCTGTGGCTGTGCAGCCCGGGCTCCAGCTATGTCACCGGCATTGCTCTGCCTGTCGACGGCGGCTACACCGCCCAGTGACTCGGCCAGCACTCGGGAGCCCATCACCCTGATACCGTCATCGACCAAGCGGCAACACGCGAGAACCGTCCGCAGAAGCGGTGAGCGCCGCGGTGGCGTACGTTGCGGGCACCGGTCGCGACCAGGGCTTCCCGGAGCCGGACGGCCCGGTTGCAGCCAGCCCGCGGCACCGGCGCTCCGAGCGCGATGAGCTGGGCTTCTGCATATTCGTGGCCCTGCTCCTGGCGGCGGACCTTCTGTGCCGCCCGGTCGGAAGCGCGCGGGTTCCTAGAATCCCGACTCCTGGCAACGCCGAACCCGCACGCGACACCGTGGTCAAGTGCGGTGTCGTGTGCGGGTTCTGGAGCTGTGTGCCCCTCGCGACTCGTGTGGCAGCGCCTCAGGGGACGGCGAGAACGATCTTTCCGTGAGCCTGGTGGGAGCGGAGCCGTTCGGCGGCCTGCGCGGCGGTGTCGATGGTGAGGGTGGAGTCGATCAGGGGGCGTACGCGACCGTCTGCGACGGCGGGCAGCAGCTGCTCGCCCGCGGCGGCATTGACGGCGCCGAGTTCGGCGGGCCGGGTGAAGCCGAAGGACACCCCCGCGACGCGCAGGTGGCGGTAGGACAGGGAGTCCAGGTCGATGGTGGATTCGGCCGTGTCGAGGCGGCCGATGTTGACCACGGCGCCGTCGACGCGGGTAGCGGGAAGACGCGCGGCGAAGGCGGGACCGCCGACGTGGTCCAGAGCGACGTCGACACCTTCGCCTCCGGTGGCGTCGAGGACGGCCCCGGTGAGGTCCTGCCCGCCGGGGACCACGACGGTGTCGGCACCGGCTCGCTCCAGCAGGTCCTGCTTGGAGGCCGAGCGGGTGGTCACGATGACCTGGCCGGCGCCGAGGGCCTTGGCGATCTGCACGCCGATCAGGCCGATGCTGGAGGTGGCCCCGGTGATCAGCACCGATTGCCCGGCTCGGAAACCGCCAGTCATGAGCGCTCCGTGTTCGGTGAGCAGGCCGGTGGGCAGCGCGCACGCGACGTCGTAGTCGAGGTGGTCGGGTACGGGCAGAACGTGGCGGTGGTCGGCGAGGACGTACGGGGCGAAGCTGCCCGGGATCGTGCCCATCACCCGGTCCCCGACAGCGAGGGTGGTCACGTTGTCGGCCTCGAAGACGACCCCGTCGCGGGTGCCGACCAGGGCGACGCCGGCGATGACGTGCAGGGTCTGGCCGACAGCGTGGTGGTGCCAGGCGGGGCGGGCGCCGGGGGCGAAGCGGACCATGTTGGCGCGCAGGCGGGAGGGTTCCTGACCGGCGTGGATGACGTCGAACCAGACGTCGCCGTTGAACCAGTCCTCGGTCCCTTGCCGGTCGGCTTCGGGGTGACGAACTCCGCGGGGTGCTCCTTGCTTTCGTGCGGGCGAGGTGAGGGGGAAGTCGGGTCAGCGTTCCAGCATGGCCAGGCCGGCTTCGGTGTGGGTGTCGCCGGCGGCCGGGGGGAGGGTGGAGAGCTTGGCCAGGACCTCGTCGCTGAGCTGGAAGCTGTCGGCGGCGGTGTTCTCCTCGACGCGGGTGACTCGCTTGGTGCCGGGGATGGGGGCGATGTCGTCGCCCTGGGCGAGGAGCCAGGCGATGGCGACCTGCGCGGGTGTGGCGCCGGCCTGGGCGGCGATGGTCTGGACTTCGTCGGCGAGGGCCAGGTTGCGCTGGAAGTTCTCGCCGGTGAAGCGCGGGTTGCCGCGCCGGAAGTCGCCTTCCTCGAAGTCGTTCTCGTTGCGGACGGTGCCGGTGAGGAAGCCGTGGCCGAGCGGGGAGAACGGCACCAGGCCGATGCCCAGCTCGCGCGGGACGGGCAGGACGCGGACCTCGATGCCGCGGGCCCGCAAGAGCGGCGGAAAGAGAACCCCCAGACTCTTCATCCATCCACGAATTGCAAAATTCTGCAATTCACTACATGCTGTATTGGCTGTGTCCGCAGGCACGGCACCAGACGACACACCCGCGACATCGGGGTGGTGAAGGGAGTCCCAGGCCCGTGCCGGTTCCGCTGTATCAGGCCAAAGCCGAGTTCTTCCGGATGCTCGGGCATCCGGTCCGCATACGCGTACTGGAGCTGCTGCAGGGCGGGCCGATGCCGGTACGCGACCTACTGACCGCGATCGAAGTGGAGCCCTCGGCGCTCTCGCAGCAGCTGGCAGTGCTGCGCCGCTCGGGCATCGTTACCTCGGCCCGTGATGGCTCGACCGTGGTGTACGAGCTGGCGGGCGGGGATGTGGCGGAGCTGATGCGGGCCGCGCGGCGGATCCTGACCGAGATGCTGGCCGGGCAGAACGAACTCCTGGAAGAGCTACGGGAAGCCGAGGTCGCGGCTTCGTGAGTACGTTCCTCACCCGGGCCGTGGGCCGGGTGCGCTCCCTATTGCCTGCCCGCGCCGACTTCGCGGTCATGGCCCGCAACCCGCGCCGGGACCTGCTCGCCGGCCTCACCGTCGCGATCGTGGCGCTGCCGCTCGCGCTCGGCTTCGGCGTTTCCTCCGGGCTCGGCGCCGAAGCAGGACTTGCGACCGCCGTGGTGGCGGGCGCCCTCGCCGCACTGTTCGGCGGCTCCAACCTCCAGGTCTCCGGCCCCACCGGCGCGATGACGGTCGTGCTCGTGCCGATCGTCGCCCAGTACGGGCCCGGCGGGGTGCTGACCGTCGGGCTGATGGCCGGTGTCCTGCTGATCGCGCTCGCGCTGCTGAAGGCCGGCCGCTACATGCGATACATCCCCGCACCGGTGGTGGAGGGCTTCACCCTCGGCATCGCCTGCGTGATTGGCCTCCAGCAGGTACCAAATGCGCTCGGGGTGGCCAAGCCGGAGGGCGACAAGGTCCTGGTGGTCACCTGGCGCGCGATCGAGGAGTTCGTACGGACACCGAACTGGACCGCCGTGATCCTGGCCGTCGCCGTGGCGGCGGTGATGCTGCTGGGGGCCCGATGGCGGCCCACCATCCCGTTCTCCATCGTCGCGGTCATTGCTGCGACCCTTGCCGCCCAGTTGTTCCACTTGGACGCGGCCGCCCCGATCGGGGACCTGCCCTCCGGTCTGCCTGCCCCTTCACTGGCCTTCCTTGATTTGTCCGCGGTGGGTTCGCTGCTCGCCCCGGCCGTCGCGGTCGCCGCGCTGGCCGCGCTGGAGTCGCTGCTGTCGGCCACGGTCGCGGACGGCATGACGGTGGGCCAGAAGCACGACCCGGACAAGGAGCTGTTCGGGCAGGGCATCGCCAACCTGGCCGCCCCACTCTTTGGCGGCGTCCCGGCCACCGCGGCGATCGCCCGGACCGCCGTCAACGTCCGCACCGGCGCGGGCTCCCGGCTGGCCGCGCTCACCCACGCCGCCGTCCTCGCGGTCATCGTGTTCGCCGCCGCCCCGCTGGTCTCCAAGATCCCCCTCGCCGCCCTGGCGGGGGTGCTGCTGGCGACCGCGATCCGGATGGTCGAGGTCGGCGCGCTGCGGGCGATGGCCAGAGCGACCCGCTCGGACGCGATCGTCCTGGTCCTGACGGCCGTCGCCACGCTCGCCCTGGACTTGGTCTACGCGGTGATCATCGGCCTGGTCGTGGCCGGCGCCCTGGCGCTTCGGGCCGTCGCCAACCAGGCCCGGATGGATCAGGTCGACTTCAAGGCCGACCTGCCCGGCGAGCACAGTAAGGAGGAGCATGCGCTGCTCGCGGAGCACATCGTCGCCTACCGGATCGACGGGCCGCTGTTCTTCGTCGGCGCCCACCGTTTCCTCCTGGAACTGAGCGAGGTGGCCGACGTCCGCGTGATGATCCTGCGCATGTCGCGGATCACGACAATGGATGCCACCGGTGCCCTGGTCCTCAAGGACGCGGTGGAGAAACTCAACCGGCGCGGCATCGCCGTGCTGACCTCCGGGATACGCCCCGGCCAACGCCAAGCCCTGCAGTCGGTCGGCGCGCTGGACCTGCTCCAGATGGAGGGCCGGGAGTACGCCACCACGCCGGAGGCCATCGCCGGGGCGCGCGCCCACCTGCACCGGGCCGGGGTGCTGCCCGCCGCTCCTGTCACCGAAGAGGTTTCGCGATGACCACTCCCTCCCGCCGCATGATCGAGGTGCCCGGCAGCGAGGCGCTGTGGCTGCTCGAAGGCGCCGCCCGGGGGAGCCTGGTCTATGTCCGGCGCGAGATCCCGGTCGTCCGCCTGGCCGTCCACATCCTTGAGTACGGGCGTCTGATCGTCCGTGCGCCCGCGCAGGCCGCCGCTCTGTCCTGCCGGCCGTCGCTCACCTATCACGCGGAGGAGATCACGACGGCGGGCGGCTTCGGCTGGACTGTGACCGTCACGGGCCCGGCCGAGGTGATCACCGATCCGGACGAGGCCGCGCACTACCGTCGCACGCTGCCCGGCTGGGCTCACGGCCCCCACGACACGCTGGTGCGCATCCGCCCGCAGACGGTGACCGGGTTCCGCCTGGCCCACGCCGAGGCCGCCCGGTGAGCGCCCAGCTGGAAACCTTGCCCCTGCGGCATGTGCTGACGCTGCCCGCGATGGGCTCAGCGGTGCGGATCGCCCGCGAAGCCACCGAGCAGATCCTGGCCGAGTGGGGCATCAGCCGACGCCATCCCACCGTGGATCCGGCGCTGCTGATCCTGTCCGAGCTGGTCGCCAACAGCGTCCAGCACGCCGCGGCCTTGTCCCCGAACGTCACCGTGATCTACGCGGCCGGTGCGGACACGTTCGCGTTCGCCGTGCACGACCGTCATCCCTACCAGCCCGCCCTGTTCGCCGCGGTGACGGGAACGGGCGGCGGTGGTCTGGGCACCGTCATGGAGCTGACCCTGGGCCTGGGTGGCACCGCCGTGATCCGCGGCGACGCGGACGGCAAGGGCAAAAGCATCTGGATCACCCTCCCCCTGTGAAAGATCGAGGCAGCAGCGGATGACCATAGAGTGGCGCTACACCACCCACCCCAACCTGGGTGTTCTCTCCCTGGCCGGGCACCTGGGCCCCGACGCGGTCGCCCGGTTCACCGGCGCAGTCGGCTGGGTCCTGGCCCGCGGTACCGGCCCGGTCATCCTGGACCTGACCGAACTGCGCGGCTGGTCGGTCGGCGGCCAGATGGCCGTGACCCAGGCCGCCCGCCAACTCGCCGACGAGGGGCGGCGCCTGGAACTCGCCGCGATCCCCGCGGACGGCTCCCTCGTTCCCGACGGCACCCATCCGCCGATCCCCGTGCACTTGGACCTGCCCGCAGCCCTCACCGCCCACCAGGCGGTTGCCGGGGAGCAACGGCAGTGGTGCAGCGACGCGTGGCCCGGCGCGCACACGGCGGTACCCCAGGGCTTGATGTAAGAGATGCACAGCAACGAACAAGGCAAGGAAACACAAACACCATGAGCGATGCGACCGAGATGCTGCCGCCGTGCCCCGAGTGCTCCAGCGCGTACGCCTACGAGATGGGCGCGTTGCTGGTCTGCCCCGAGTGCGGCCACGAGTGGTCGCCCGCAGCCGCCGAAAGTGTGGGCGGCGGCGCCGAGGCCGGGGTGATCAGGGACGCGGTCGGCAACGTGCTCACCGACGGCGACACGGTCACCGTGGTCAAGATCCTGAAGGTCAAGGGCAGCCCGTCCGGGATCAAGGCAGGCACCAAGGTGCGCAACATCCGCCTCGTGAACGGGGTGGACGGCCACGACATCGACTGCAAGGTCGACGGGTTCGGCCCCATGCAGCTCAAGTCCAGTGTGGTCAAGAAAGCCTGATCCAGCGGCCCGTCGGCGTATCGCGGGCTGAGCACAGGCCCAGGTGGTCCCGTCCTCGCCGGAGGACGGGACCACCTTGTCTGTCCGGGGCCGGGCGCTTACTCGCGGTCCGCCTCCAGGGCGTTCAGCGCGGAGTCCAGGTCGGCATGCACGGTGATCGGGATCAGACTATTCGCGGTCAGGGTGCGGATGGGCAGGGCGCCCACCCCGCACAGAGCCAGCGGATGGGAGCGGCCCGACAGACGGCGGGCCAGGTCCAGGACCGCGGCCTCGCCCTCCGGGCTCCAGCCGAGCAGCCCGCCGACCTCCAGGACAAGAGGGCCGCCGGCGCGGGCCAGCACCCAGCCGATGGCGCCGGTGAAGCGGCCGGTGCCATCCACACCGAGGTTGCCGGCCAGGTGCATGACGCCCGCGCCACGCCGTTCCTCGTAGTGCCAGCCGAAACTCATGGCCGCCTTCGCTCTGCTGGTCAACGCTCGCCGTGGGCGGGCTTGATGGCGCGGGCCGTGCTTGGGGTCTGCCCGCTGTAGGTGCCCAGGACGCCCATGCGGAACAGGCGGTCGTGGCCGCAGCGCGGGCAGTTGCCGTCCTCGCCGACCGCCGCCGGCAGGCACTTGAGACGGCAGGCCGGGCACTTCAGGAGGGCTCCGTTTGAGCCGAGCAGTCGTGGGATACGCACCGAACCTCCCTCTCGCGGCTTGTCGAATTGCTAATCTTAGCAATTCCCGAGGTCATCACGCGGGCGTGAGGGCGCGAGGATGTCCCCATGGCGAAGAGTTTTGGGTGGATGCGATGCATGGTGCACGCACGTCAGCGGCCGTCCGGTACCCCGGCGGCCCCTACGGGCGCGGGGTGGGCGCGGTGAGCACGCCGCTGTACCAGCTGAAGGCAGAGTTCTTCAAAACCCTCGGCCACCCGGTACGGATCCGCGTGCTGGAACTCCTCAGCCAGCGCGAGCACGCGGTCTCCGAAATGCTCGGTGAGGTGGGTGTCGAAGCGGCCCACCTCTCCCAGCAGCTGGCCGTGCTACGCCGGGCCAACCTCGTTACCCCCCGTCGGGAGGGCTCGGCGGTGTACTACTCGCTGGCCAATCCCCAGGTGGCGGAGCTGCTGCGGGTCGCGCGGACCATCTTGTCCGGGGTGCTGGCGGGCCAGGCCGAACTGCTGGCCGATCTTCAGGCCGCCGAACCCGACGCTGCACACCGGCGACGCCGGTCGTCCTAGAAGATCGACTTCCCTGATCGGCGGCCGTCTCCCAACGGAACCTTTTCCGCGCTCTGGACAGCGGGGAGACGGCCGCTCCCCATCCTGTCTCGTCCGCGGCCAGCTCTGTGGCCAGCTCGTACGGCACCAACCGGCCCAGCATCGCGGCCAGTTCGACCTCCAGCAGGCGGATGGTCGGCGCGGTGCAGTCTCTGTGACGTTCTCTCTTCGCGCTTTGACTCGCTCGGGCCGCGTTCACTTGTTGGCGGGTTGGCCGAGGTAGAACAGCAGCCAGACGCATCCCGCGAACAGGTGGGTACCGAAGATGTAGAAGAAGGCGCGCAGGGCAACGCCCCGTTCCTTCCAGCTCTCGATGTCCCGCTCACCCTCGGCCGGAGCAGGATCCTTCGCGCCCTGGGTGTCGTCGCTCAAGCTGTGCCTCCCGGCGTGGCCGTTTTCGGTGTCCTCCTGCGGTTCGGCGGCGGGCTGGTGCAGGCGCACGCGCACCTTCACCCCGTGCCGGCCGGCCCAGGCAAGGAGCGCCTCGACCTCGGCGGCGTCGGCGGTGTGGGTGACGTGGTCGCCGTCCGCGTCCAGGCAGGTGATCTCAAAGCGCACCGACGTGGCCTGGAGTCAGCGGCCACGGCCGTACGCGGGACAGGAGCAGCGGCATCCTGCCGGGCCAGTCGATTCCGCCCTCGCGTGCGAGGCGGCGGAGCTGCACAGGACATGTCCCGCATGAGCCGGGACCGACGGACCGGCGCCCGAACCCGCCCCACTGCTGACGGCCGGTCAACGCCTCGAACAGCGCTGCAAAATGCCTTGGCTGCCACCCGCACTGGTGCTGGCAGTGTCAATACTCCGAAGGAGAGAGGGTGGTTCCCCTGCCCCGGGTGGAGGCTGCACTGTCTCGACCAGCGGATACTGAGTGCCCAAGCCTGCGTGTCTGGTTGAGAGCTGATGTGCTGGCGATCTTCCGCTTCTACTCAGACGAGGAGATCGATTTCGACGTTGATCTGCGCGAGTTGCAGGGGTCGGAGCGACTTGAACTGTTCTGCGGCTTCTTGCGGGAGATCGGGCGGCGGTTGGGTAAGCCGGTGCTGACGCATCCGGAGGGTGCCCATGGTCATCCAGTGCTCGGATTCGATGTCGAAGCAGATCGAGTCGTACTCCTTGCGGAGCCACTGGTCAGGTGACTGCGGCTGAGGGCCGGAGGTCGTGGAGAGTGCGGAGCAGCACCCGGTTCAGCCTCCGACACGGTGTGCAAGGTGGAGCAGATCTGCCAGGTGCAGCACCCGTCCGTCGAAGCCTGGGGGGGGACATGGAGCGGCTGGGTCCAGCGGGCGGGGATTGAATCCAGCCCGTAGTACGCTCCCGCGAGGCCTCCGGTCACCGCGGCGACGGTGTCCGTGTCACCGCCGAGGTCGATCGCCGCGCGTATCGCGTCTTCGAAGCTGGTGGTGGTGCGCAAGGCCCAGACGGCTGAGCCCAGGCAGGGCCAGACGGCGCCGTTGAACTCGGTCGCCTGATCGGGGTGCCGGTCGGGCGCGAGGACGGTGGCGTAGCGGCCGCGGTGGTCGGGGTGACAAGGGCCAGGATGTCCGGGAGCGCGGCGAGGGGGTCGGTGTCCTCGAATGTGAGGCGGATGAGTTCGTGGAAGATCGCGGTGCCCTCCCAGGCCGCGCGGTCGCCGTGGGTGAGGGCGGCGATGCGGTGGGCCGCATCCATGGTGGCTTCCTGGCCAGCGGGTGCGAAGTGAACCGCGGAGGTAGATGTCCGCATCAAGGATCCGTTTCCCGCTGCTCGTTGGCGGCCTGGTCCGCAGGCTGCGGGATCACCGCACGGATCCCGCGCCGACGCAGATGACGGCGGATCGCCCGGGACGAATACGCCTTGTCGGCCAGAACCACATCCGGCGTGACTCTGGGGCAGCCGGTCCGTCGGGTAAGCGGGTCATGACCTGCTCGAATGCGGGTGCGTCACCGGCCTGGCCCGGCGTGAGCACGAAGGCCAGCGCTCGGCAGCGGCCGTCGGCGGCGAGGTGGATCTTGGTTTTCAGGCCGCCGCGTGAGCGGTTGGGCGGGACGCCTCCCACCACCTGCCCCACTCAATCTCAGCAGCGCAGGTCATCTCTCTGGCCTGTTGCATCTCTACCATGTCCACCTCCCTGGTGACCTGCACGTCTTCACAGCGGGTGACAGCTGCAGCAACAGGACAAAGTTGAGAAAGAAACGGCGTCATGTCGGCGCCGCGGCGGGAGTGCAGCAGGACGCGGCGTCGGCGTAGCGGGCGAGATGGGCGCGGTAGCCGTCCCACTTCGGTTCCGCGGCCCAGCCGGGCGGCAGGGCGGCGTCGGCGGTCGGGGCGGCCAGTATGGGCTGGGGCAGGTGCCACGTCACCGGAGATCTCTTCCACCAGAGGCTGCGGCGTTCGGGTGTACTCCGGGACGGTCCGGCAAATGCCGTGGCTGGCGGCACCCGACGGCACCGCAGACGGGCAGGTGATTGTGAAGTGCGCCCCCGGCCACCCTCCCGCCGCTGGGCAAAGCGTGGTGATGCCCGCCCGGGTCGGCTCGGTGCCGGGGAGACCTTGCGCCTGCGGCCCGGGCGCGATGTCGACGAGACCACGACCTCGATGGCTCACCGCATGCTCATAAGCGCTTTTACGGCCGGGCTCCTCCGGGCATCGGGAAGCAAGGGCGCGACGCCATGGGATTTGCCTGGGCAGCCGGAGGCCGGCAGCGACTCCTTGAGTGCATCGCTCACCGGGACAGCTCGCCAACGTGATGCGTCAGCGCATGCTCGCCGCATCGAGCAGGGTGGTCACCGTGGGAGTGACCAGCCCTGTCGGCATGTCGGCTTTGATTCCTGCGCGGGCGCTGGCGCCGTCGAAGACCAGGATCAACTGTCGGGCCAGCAGATCCGGGTCGCTCGCGCCTCCCCGTTCGGCCTCGGCACGGAAGAAGCCTGTCAGGTTCTCCTTGACTTGGCGGGCCACCCGGCTCGCAGGGTGGCCCTGGTCTTTGAGCTCGATCTGCACAACCAGGTACCGGCAGCCCTGGAAGTCGGGCGCACCCGCCTGTGACGCCAACTGGTCGAAAACGTGCAGGATGCGCTGGCGGGGTGAACGGTTGTCGTCCGCCGGAGGCAGGAGCGTCGTCACGTAGGCGGAGGCGCGTTCCTCCAGGCTTGCCGCCAGCAGTTCGTCCTTGCTTTCGAAAAGCTGGTACATGGAACGCTTCGACACCCCGGCCGCCTTGCACAGCGCGTCGACGCCGATGCCGACACCGTCTCGGTAGGTGAGCATGGCCGCTGCCTCTAGCAGCCGCTCTCGGGGACTTGACTTCGCCTCGGTGGTCATATTGCGAGGTTAACTCGAATCCGGCCAACTGGAAACCGATCGGTTTACGGTGCTTGCCGGGGGGACCTCCGGCGCCGCCCATGCTCGTGGTCCATCCCCGTGAGGCCGACCGTGACCGCGATGACCGGCGCGCCCGCGAGCTTCGGAAGTTCAGACCACGCTGCGTGTGTGCCCGGTATCAGCGATGATCAGTTTACTGAGGACGGATCGCGCCCGTAGAAGTACGCAGATCCCGGAGAAGCCCTGCCTACCTTCGCTGACTTGTGCCTCGAGAACACCGGTCAACGCAGGTGACAGAGCGTTTCTCACTGTCTGCTCGTTGTGATCCACCGTGTTTCCGCGGTGGATTCAGACTCAGTGGGCGATCACCGGCTCGCCCTCTGACGGCGCCAGAGCCGCGTTCGGTATCAGGAACGCTGCGAGCGCAGCGCCGACCACGAAGAATCCGGCACCCCACGCCAGGGTGGCGGTGTAGCCCTCGACTCCGGCCTGCGCCACCGTCAGGGCGCCAGGCCTGTGTGAGGACAGGTAGCCGGTCGCGGCCGATGAGGCAACGGTGGTCAGCAGTGCCGTGCTGATCGAGCCACCCACCTGCTGGCCGGTGTTGATCAGCGCCGAGGCGACGCCCGAATCCTCGTGATGTATGCCAGCGGTCGCGCCCTGGAACGCGGTGGTCATCACTCCGCCGAGGCCGAGCCCCAGCAGGATCATGCCGGGCATGATGTGTGCGACGTAGGTGCTGTCCAGCCTGAGCTGAGTCAGCAGGGCCATACCGGATGCGGCGACCAGGAAGCCGGCGCTGATCACGATCTTCGGGCCGACCCTGGGCAGCAGCAGCGAAGGAGCCGTGGTCGCCGCAGTGACGATTCCCCCGACCATCGGCAGGAACGCCAGACCGGCCTTGATCGGCGAGTAACCGATGCTGGCCTCAAGGTAGTAGGTCAGGAACAGGAAGATCGAGAACATTCCCATGCCTATGACGAACACGGCCAGGAACGAACCACCGCGCGTCCGGTCCAGCACGAGTCGCAGCGGCAGCAGGGGATGCGCGACCCTGCTCTCCAGCCACACGAACACCGCGAGCAGCACCGCGCCCGCGATCATGGAGCCGAGGGTGACCGGGTCGGTCCAACTGGTGGATTCGACATGCGCGAACCCGTAGACGATGGCGAACAGCGCAGCGCTCACCACGATCGTGCCCGGAATATCGAGTTTGGGCCGCTCGGTGACCGCCTGCCCGGCCAACAGCAGCACCGCACCGACCAGAGCGAAGGCCGCGAAGACGACGTTCACGTACATCACCCAGCGCCACGACATCCATTCCGTGAGCATGCCGCCGAGCAGGAGCCCGACCGCGCCGCCCGCACCGGACAAGGCACTGAAGATGCCGAACGCCTTCGCCCTCTCGGCCGGTTCGGTGAACGTCACACTGACCAGTGAGAGTGCCGCGGGCGCGAGCAGTGCGGCGAAGAGACCTTGGGCCACGCGTGCCGCGACGAGAATGTCGAAACTGCCCGCCGCGCCGCCGACGACGGATGCGCCCGCGAAACCGATCAGGCCGAGCAGGAAGGTGGTGCGTCGGCCGAACAGGTCACCGAGCCGGCCGCCGAGCAGCAGCAGGCTGCCGAACGCCAGGGCGTAGCCCGTGATGACCCACTGCCGGCTGCCGTCGCTGAAGCCGAGGTCATGTTGCGCCGCGGGCAGCGCGATGTTTACGACGGTTGCATCGAGCGTGACCATGAGCTGCGCCGTGCCCAGCACGACAAGCACCCACCAGCGCGCGGCATGTGAGCCGCGACGGCCCGAGTCTGTTTTCCCGGAGGCGGGCGCCTCACGGTCGAAGGTGGCAGTCATCTTTTCCCTTTATCGCTGGTCATAGGCCGTACACCGACCGGAAACCGATCTGTTTCCTGCCTAGGAAAACAGATCGGTTTCCATGACGCAAGTGAACGGGCTGGCCTCTGGTCTGCGAGTGGCCCGACAATGCCGACGCCCGCGTCGGCCGCCGCCCTCAACTCGCGACCTGGTGCTCGACGTCGCCGCGTAACCGGTCTGCTGACAGGACGTCCATATCGGCGTCGACACGCCGTACCGCGCTGCCGGGGTGTCAAAGCGCTCGGCGCACCAGCTGCTCGGCGCCGGCAGCGGACCATCGCCCCCTCGCCCCGGCCGCAGTCCAGGTCGCCCTGGGAAAACCGACCGCACCACATCAGCGATCTCGCTGGCCCCTGAGGGCGTTCGAGAGCTTCCAACCGTTCGAAGGCATGCAGTCAACGGCCGCCGGACCCAAGCCGGTGCTCAGGTTCTCTGCGGCCGGTGCCACGATCCGCGACCTGAAAATGGCCGTACCCGTCGGCCCGCAGGTCCAGCACATCGACGGCGCCCGGCTCGACGGCCACGCTGCGAGGCGACCGCATCACCATGGACGTCGAGAGCCTGACGGGCACTCTCCGGCGCCGAGGGAATTTCTCCTGCTTCCCGTCCTCCGCCTCCATCGCGCCCCCGGCGCCGTTCCGGAGTGGCTCTTCGGCACGGACTCGGCCTCAACTCCAACTCGGCCTGGACGGCGCCGGAATCGACCATGCCGGACAGGCGGGTGGGCGGCTCACCGTCCCAGGGATCCACGGATACGGAACGGCACCCTGAAGCGGGCCCTGCGCGACTGGTTCCCTCGATGGACTTGCACCCGGAAACCGATCGGTTTACCGTGATGGAAACCGATCGGTTTCCGATTCTTGCAGAGGCAGCCATGACCGCTTTGAAGGGCGCCGCAGTCTTCGTCACCGGTGGCAGCCGGGGCATCGGCAAGGCGCTGGTGGAAGAGCTCTACGCACGCGGTGCCGGGAAGGTCTACGCCACGGCCCGCGACCCGCGCAGCGTGACGCACCCCGACGCGGTCCTGGTGGCGCTGGAGGTCACCGACCCGGCCTCCGTGGCGGCGGCCGCCGCACAGGCGGAAGACGTCAGCGCCGTCACCGGACTGCGCATGGGATACGTGGACACGGACCTGGCAGCCGGCGTCGACGCGCCCAAGTCCGACCCGCGTGACATCGCCGCCTTCTCCCTCGACGGCATCGAGACGCGCGTACGACGTGCTCGGCGACGACATCACACGGCAGGTCAAGGCGGGCCTGGCCGGAGACCTGGCCGGGCAGTACCCCAGCTGGCCAAACAGGACAAGGAGACACAGAGAGATGCCCAGTCAGGAATCACGTCCCACGATTCACATCGCCGGGACCACCAGTCACATCATCGCCCCGCGCGTGGGACACAGCCGCGAGGGGACGCTGCGCTACCTCAAGGCGGGCAGCGGGGCGCCCCTGGTCCTGCTGCACACCGTGCGTACCCAGGCCGAGCACTTCCGCCTGCTCATCCCGTTGATCGCGGACCAGTACACCGTGTACGCCCTCGATCTGCCGGGGATGGGCTACTCCGAGATCGTGCCCGGGGCGTCGTATGACGAGCCGGCCATGCGCACGGGCGTCGAGCGGCTCCTCACCGAACTCGACCTCCACGACGTGACGTTGGTCGGGGAGTCCATGGGCGCGGTGCTTGCCCTGACCACCGCGGCCGATCTGCCGGAACGGGTGCGGCGCGTCGTCGCGGTCAATACGTACGACTTCCGCGGCGGGATCGCCCGCTCCAGCTTCCTCGCCCGCGTGGTGATCAGCGGCGTCCTCGCGCCCGGCGTGGGCCCGGTGATCGCCGGGGTGGAGCCCAAGTCTGCCCTCAGCAAGATCCTTCAGGGCGGCCTCGGCGACAAGAGCGCGCTGCGCGAGGACTACGTGGACGAGCTGCTCCAGGTGGGCGGTCGCCCCGGCTACCCCACCGTCGCCCGGGGCGTGTACCAGGCCCTGCCCAGTCTCATCGCGGCCCGCTCGCGCTACCCCGAGGTCAAGGCCCCCGTCCACCTCGTCTACGGCGAGAAGGACTGGTCCCGGTACTCGGACCGGGAGGCCAACAAGCAACTGCTGCCGGCCGCCGGCTTCACGCAGGTGCCGAAGGCCGGCCACTTCATCGCCCTGGAACGGCCCGACGTGGTGGCGGACCTGCTGAACGCGGTGGCGTAAGCGTCCCGAGACGGCCGTGGTCCCTCCTGATCGGGGGCGTCGCGCGGGTGGAGATCCGATCAACCATGTCTCGCGAAGGCGTCGTGGCAGGCAAAGGAGCAGCACCTGACGGAGACCCAGATCGAGTTCGACGTACCCACGGAGATGTGTGACGGCACGGTGCTGCGCGCGGACGTCTGCCAAGCACCTCGTGGAGCCTGGTCGGCCAGCATCGCCTTCCGGGCCGGGCACGGCATCTCTCTCGGGTCCTCGATCCGGCAGCGCCGCTTCGACGGTCAGGCGGTGACTGTGGGCTCGCCGTCGGGGACTGTCACGGCCCAGGCGGCCATGGTGTCGAGGACGGCGCGTAGTCCTTCGCCGAGGGGCGTGAGCCGGTACTCGACCCGCGGAGGGATCTCCGCGTAGGCGGTGCGGGTGACGATGCCGTGCCTCTCGAACTGGCGGAGCCGGCTGGTCAGGGTGTGCGGGCTGATGCCGGGAAGGGCGTCGCGCAGCTGTGTGAAGCGGTGGGGCCCGTGCAGGAGTTCGCGCACGATGAGGGTGGCCCACGGCCCGTCGAGCAGCGTGATGAACCGGGCGACGCCGCACTCGGGGAGGCTGGATTCGGCGGACATTTTTCGATGGTAGCCCATTAGTGCAGTTGATGTAACCGGTGCAACATATGCACTAATGGCTCCATGACCTACATGATTCATGGCGCCACCGGCGCCCAGGGAGCCCCTGTCGTCGCAGCCCTCACCGCCGCGGGCAAGCCGGTGACCGCACTGACCCGTAATGCGGGCACTGTCGTGGACGGTGCGCGCGTGCTGGCCGTCGACTACTCCTCCACCGCGGACCTGACCGGTGCCTACCGTGGCGCCGAGGGGGTGTTCGTCCATCTGCCGGTAGCCCCGGAGGAGGAGCGCCTGGCCTTCGCGCGCAACATCGTGGCCGCCGTCCGCGAGGCCCGTCCCGCCCGCGTGGTGGCCTCCACCAGCGGCGGCCTCGTGAGCACCGACGGCGACAAGGGGCGGGGCGACTCGACCGAGAGCGCCGTCTCGGTGCTTGCCGCCGGGCTGGCGGACAGCGGTGTCTCCCACGCGGTGATAGAGCCCCGGTTCTACTTGGAGAACCTGCTGCTGCCGAACGTGATCGCGAGTGTCCGCGAGGAGGGCGTGCTGCGCTACTCGCTGCCCAGCGGCTTCCGCGCCTCGTGGGCCTCACACCTGGACATCGCCGACGCCGTCACAGTGTTGTTCGAACGCAGGAATGTCACCGGTGCGGTCTCCGTCGGGCAGTACCCGGCGATCAGCGGAGAGGATCTGGCCGAGGCGTTCAGCACCCGGCTCGGACGGACCGTGACCTACGAAGCGACCGACCCCCACATCTTCTTCGCGCCGCTCGCACCCATGCTGGGCGAGGAGGCCACCACCGCCATCGCCGACATGTACCGGGCGGTCGGCACGCAGCCGGACCACTCGATCACAGCCGAGCGCTCAGCCCAGAAGCTCCTCGGCATGACTCCCCGGACGGCGAGCCAGTGGCTGGCCGGCCTCGATCTCTGACGACCTCCTGCTGGAGGGGCTCAGCGCCGGGCACAGCGCATCCGGACAAGAAGAGGTGCGCCTCCCGGGCTCGTCTCCGACCGGGCGCCCGATCCTCACCCGGACGACGTCGGCAGGATCACGCGGGACACCGCGCCGCTGTCGTGGCGGACGGTGTGCAGGCAAGGCCTCAACTCGTTTCCGGTACCGGGTAGTTCACTGGTCCCTCGTTGCATGCGTACCGCGGATGACAGGCGTCGGCGATCAGCAGACGCATCTGGTGTCCGGCCTTGACCTCGTGCGCGCAGGAGTTCAGCCGCACGCGAGCGGCGGCGGCCGCCGAAGCCCCGGAGCGCCTGAGGCCGCCGAGGCCGGCGCCGCGCGGACTGCACCGGACCGAGGCACCGGGCAGTCCGGCGAGCGGCTCACCGGGCTCGGCGATCACCACCGCAGCGGTGTCACCGCCGCGCGGCCCCGGCAGCACTACGGCACGGAGCACGTCGACCAGGCGCCGCAGGCACCCCGGCCGGCGTCGGAGCCGGGAACATCGTGAGGCATGCGCTCACACTAGGCGCAGCCGCCAGCGGCGGAAGTCCGCAGCCCGGCCCGGCCCGACGAGGCGACCGACGCGGACACCCCGCCTCACCTCGCGCCTGCCGGCCGCTGACCGCCGGCCGGACACCCGCGCGCAGGCATGCCCGCGCGCGGCCTGCATCAATGGGTCGATCTGTGCGGGGGAGATATGCCGGCCCCACTGCCCACCGGGGGGATGGGGGGTGGGGCCGGCGTGCGCTCGAACGGCCGGGGGACGGCGCAGCGTCGAACTCTGATTTGCCTGCTGCCCCCGGTCGGGAGGTGTATGCACGCTTACGGCGCTTCTTGTGCGGCGGCGCCCGGATGGCCAGGCCGGCGCAGTTGGTTCATGCGGTGTGCAGGAGCCAGCGTTGAAGCGTGGCGTTGATGGCGGCGGGCAAGGCGCTGAGTTCGTCGATGGCGTCGCGGTCCTCGGGGCGTGGCGGGATGCCGGCTGTGGTCAGCGCTGCGTGGCACACCCTGGCCACCTGCGATTGGGTCAAGAAGGGCCTGCCACTCTGCCTGATCGGCGACTCCGGCACCGGCAAGGCCCACCTGCTGATCGCGCTCGGCACCGAGGCCGCCATGGCCGGCTTCCGGGTCCGCTACATACTCGCCACCAAGCTGGTCGAGGCGGCGGACGAGAAGGTCCTGACCAAGACCATCGCCCGCTACGGACGCGCCGATCTCCTCTGCATAGACGAACTCGGCTACGCGAGGACCTCTCCATCGCGCAGGAGCCGGTCGGCAAACGCATCACGGTCCGCATCGCCCTGACCGACACACCTAGTGCTGGATTCCTCATTGGATGTACACATACCGGCGCCGAAATAGGCGAGTGGGTGGTGCCGGTCTGCCCCATACCCAGGGCTGGGCTCGGGTGTTGAGCTGGGATGTTGCGAGGAGGGTGGCGTGTTCGATCTCGGCTGGTCTCGCGAAGGACTGGCCTGCGAGGGCGGCCTTGCGGAAGATGCGCCACCAGCCCTCCTGGAGGTTGAGCCAGCAGGCGCCGACGGGGATGAAGACGTGCCGGATTCTGGGGTGGTCCTCCAGCCAGGTCCGAGTGGAAAGGCTGTTGTGCGAGGACAGGTTGTCGGTGACGACGTAGATGTCCCCGGTGGGATTGGCTGCCTCGACCATCTGAAGAAACTGCTGGTAGTAGGCACTGTTGCGGGATGGTGCGGTCATGGTGATCTCGTGTCCGTCCCGTACTCGCAGTGCGCCGTAGACCCAGGTCTTCTCTGGTCCGCGACCGTAATCGACTTCGGACTTGATGCGGTGGCCGTCCGGCGACCAGCCCGGCGCCGGGGGGAACGTGCGGGGGATCACCGGTCCAAGCTCGTCGGCGCAGACGACCGTCGCGCCCTCGGGCGGGCAGGTGTAGAGCTCGATGATCCTGGTCCTTTTCCCTCGAAGTCCGCGTCTCTCGAGCGGGTCCATGACCGGGTGCGGCGCCAGCGCACCCCCTCGGCCAGCAGGATCCGTCGGACCTGACTGCGGCCGACCCCAATGCCCAGCCTCCTGGCCTCGGCGGCCAGCGCGTCCAGGGTCCACTCCGGCGGTCCGGACTCATCCTCCGCAGCCAGCTCGCCGTCGGCCTGCACAGTCAGCCGGCCCGGCGCCGGCTGCTTGACCAGGCCGATGATCCTGGAGCGTTCCGACTCGGTGATCCGCCGCTTGCGGCCCTGCCCGCCCAGATCCTCCAGCCCGTCCAGACCCAAGCGGTTGAAGCGGTGCAACCAGCGGCGGACCGTCTTGGGACTGCACCCCAACTCGTCCGCGATGGCCGGCACCCGCGGCCCGGCCCAGCTCAACTCGACCATCCGCGCCCGCAGCACCAGATCACGCGGCGCCTTACGCGCTCGCGACAGCCGACGCACGGCCCGTTGCTCGTTCTCGTCACGGCTCGGCCGTGCCCGTAACACCACCGTCCAGCACCCGCCCCGAGTACTCGACTTACCCCGCCACCAGGACTTGTACCCAGGGAATGAGGAATCCAGCACTAGTAGGGCTTGGTCAGGTCCGTATCGGTGTGGGTATGTCGCGGTGGCAGGTGGGGCAGGCGCCAGCCCAGGCGGCGAGAAGTGTCTGGAGTTCTCGGACGACTTGGTAGAGGCTCAGACCTGCGCCGCGTCTTTTGGGTCTCGTGCCAGTCGTTGCAGGGTGCAGAAGGCGTGGGCGGCCGAGACGAGGGTGACGTGGTGGTGCCAGCCGCCCCAGGTGCGGCCTTCGAAGTGGGCCAGGCCCAGGGCCTGTTTCATCTCGCGGTAGTCGTGTTCGATGCGCCAGCGGAGCTTGACCAGCCGGACCAGGGTCGCCAGCGGCATGCCGGAGGGCAGGCTGGAGAGCCAGAACTGCACGGGTTCGGGTTCGGTGGCCGGCCATTCGGCCAGCAGCCAGCGTTCGGGCAGTTCAGGACCGTCGGCGGCCTGGCGGACGCCGCGTCCGGCCGGGCGGATGCGCAGAGCCACGAACCGCGAGTGCATGCGTTTGACGCCGCTGATTCCTCTGCCCGGGCGGGAGCCTTCTCGCCAGGACACCGGCCTCGCGGCCGTCCTCCCGGCCGCGACGACCAGGTCTTTCACGGTCTGTGCAGGCTCGGGATACTGCATTCGCGGTGGCCGGCCGGTGCCCGCATAGGCGGGCTGGACCGGCCGGGCGTCGGCCGGATGGGCGGTGTGGCGGGAGGAAATGCCCACCGCATAGGGCAGGTCGCGTTCTTCCAGACCGTGGCGGAAGGCGGCGGCGTCCCCGTATCCGGCGTCCGCGACGACCAGGGGGATGTCGATGCCCCACGAGCGGGTCTCGTCGATCATGTCCAGGGCCAGCTGCCACTTCTCGACGTGGCCCACCCGGTCGGGGATGCCGCAGCGACTGCGGCGGGCGACCTTGTCCGCATCCGCTTCCGCAGAGACCGGATCCCAGGACGCGGGCATGAACAGCCGCCAGTTCACCGCCGCCGAGGCATGATCCCGGGCCAGGTGCAGCGACACCCCCACCTGGCATTTGGTGACCTTGCCCGCGGTGCCGGTGTACTGCCGCGACACACACGCCGAGGCGTCCCCGTCCTTCAAGAAGCCGGTGTCGTCGACGATCAATGCCTCCGCCCCGATCGCCTCGTGCATCCGCCAGGCCAGCCGGGCCCGCACATGCGCCGGATCCCACGGGCTGGAGGTGATGAAGTGCGCCAGCGCCTGACGGTTACCGTCCTCACCCAGTCGGGCCGCCATCGGCTCCACCGACTTGCGCCGCCCGTCCAAAAGCAATCCGCGCACATACGCCTGCCCCCACCGCCGCTGATCCGCACGGAAGAACCCGTCGAACAACTCCGCCGCGAACGCCTCCAGGTCCTCCCGGACCCCGGCCATCTCCTCAGGTGTCACACCACCTCAACGACCCTCACGGACCAGCGGACACGCCACCCACGAGTGAAGCTGACCAAGCCCTACTAGTGCAGCCGTCGCGAACTGTAGGAGCTGAACTTCTCCAGGCTTGCCATGGCGCCGATCTCCGGAGGTATCCGGACCAGGTTGCTTCCGTACAGCACAAGGGTCCGCACCGCCGTCAGCCGCTCTGTCGACGACGGCAGCGTCACGATCTGCCGCCGCTCCTCAGGGCTCAGCTCCGCCGGTGGGCGGAACTCCTCCCGCCCGTCGGCCGCCGCCTCTTCGATCAGTTCCATCAGCCGGACCCAGCCCGGAGTCCTGGTGTCCTGGATCTCGGCGTGGAAGGGCGTCGCCGCGCCGGACGGACTCACCCGGACCTGGCTGAAGCAGAACTGGGAGATTCTCCGCGACTGCCGACTCAAGGGAGACTGCGTCCACCACTCAGTACTCGTCATCGCCCCGACTCCACAATCTCGCTCTCACGGCTTCCGCGCAGGACGGCCCCGGCAGGCGC
This sequence comes from Streptomyces sp. NBC_00080, assembly GCF_045041255.1. Taxonomy (NCBI): domain Bacteria; kingdom Bacillati; phylum Actinomycetota; class Actinomycetes; order Kitasatosporales; family Streptomycetaceae; genus Streptomyces; species Streptomyces sp. NBC_00080. The sequence continues at coordinate 221,046 of NZ_CP108235.1, read as the reverse complement.
GGTAAATGGAGAAGCAGCTACTGGAGGCCGTGGGCTACGGTGCCGTGATGTGGCGAGTCCAGGAGATGACCGAGGCCGACATCGACGCGGTCTCCGCGCTACGGGTGCGAGGCTGGCAAGCCGCGTACGCCGGTATCGTCCCGCAACCGTACTTGGACGGCATGACCGTCGAGGACGATGCCCGTGAACGCAGAGCCTGGTTCCAGCGATCGCCAGGCGGGGTGCTGAACCTGGTCGCCATCGACGACCACGAGGGCACAGTGGGCTGGGCGTGTCTGGGACCCTGCCGAGACGACCTACCTCCGGGAACCGGCGAGGTGTACGCCCTCTACATCCGACCCGATCTCACCGGCAACGGCATCGGCACCCTCATGATCAACGCGCTGCACTCCCACGCCACCGACCAACGGTTCAACACAGTGATGCTCTGGGTACTCCAGGACAACCTACGCGCCCGCCGCTTCTACGAATCACTCGGCTACACCACGGACGGAGCCACCCAAAGCGACACCTACGGCGACACGGTGCTCTCCGAACTGCGTTACCAACGAAACCTGCTCTGAGACTGCGTTTGAGATCCACGTCGATCGTGGGTGGAGAGATGTTCTGGCCTCTCCTGGTGAGCGATGCGCGGGTCCCCTTTGTCGGCGACGCCGAGGCGTACAAGCAGCGCAACGCAGTCGAGCGATGCATCAGCCGGCTCAAGCAGTGGCGGGGTCTGGCCATGCGAACGGACAAGCTCGCCATTGTCTACCGGGCAGCGCTCCACTTCGCTGCCATCCTCATCTGGGCCCGGGCGTAGGGGCGTCGGGCCGCATATTTTGGAGGGGCACCTCCTCAGTGCAGCGTGGCAGCATGCGGCAATGGTCTTTCGACACTCCGGCGGCGACTTTGCGATCACTGTGATGTACTCAGTGCCCGATGACGCCTGGTATCTGGAACTGGATCTCGTGGCCGGGCAACGGGCTCTCGTGACCGCAATCGTTCCTGACGAGGATCCGGCACGGGAACCGACGGTGTGTTTCAATCCGCACGCAGGGCACGCTGACGTCCCGTACGAGGTCATGCGCTGGTTCATGCACCAGGTCGATGAAGAGATCCGTACCTCCCGTGCCTGGATGCGGCTGAGACCGGAGCTCGTCGAGATCATCTACCAACTCCGTCAGGAGCACATGGGCGTCATCGACGATGACGACTTCCCCCAGGTTCTGGCGGACGTGCGCACCACGGTCCTTGAGGAAGACCTCCCCGTCGTTCTAGAGGCCGCCTTCGGGCGAAACCCTGACGGCACCACCATGGACCACCCGCAAACGCGCCAGCCTGTAGACGGTCAAGGAGACAGGGCCTAGGCCGCGTACGCCGCAACCACGGACTCAATGGGACCATCCCCGCGCGTGCGGGGAGCACTTCTCGAGCATCAGGTGAAGGTTGCGGAGCGGGGGGTCATCCCCGCGGGTACGGGGAGCAGCCTGCGGTCCCTTCGCTATGGTCATGTCTGCGGGACCATCCCCGGTAGGACCTGTCCGGCCGATCATGTTCGAAGGCAACTGCGGTGGCTGGGCCGAGGTATACGTAGCCGGGTTTGTCGTATCGAGCCGAGCAGGTTGCAGGTGTGCCCCGCCGCCCCGCGCGCTCAGTCTTTCGGCGGCCAGCATTCGAGGTCGACCGTGAGAGGCCCGATGTACGCGTGCAGTCCAGCGCGATTGGCCGGCAGTCCGTACGTGGTGAGCTTCTCGCCGATGTCGCCCGTCGTGTTCCACCATCCTTTGCCGAGGGCCGCGAGGACATGCAGAAGCTGCTGCTGAGGGCCGGTGAGGCTCGCGTACGGGGGACGGGGTCAGGCAGGGGACTGGGGAGCAGATCCGGCAGAACCGCCATTAGCCTGGACGCCCTTTGCGACCTGCCGACGGACGGCAGGCAGGCGGCGGCTGTCGGCGCGTGAGGTGAGGGAGGGTTGAAGGGCGAGCAGGACGTCAGTGGTATGGCCGTGGAAGTCGCCCAGGTTGTAGTCGGCCGCGGGTACACAGGCGCCGGGGCCGCAGCCGCGGCAGTGAGTTCGGCAACGGCTCGGTCGAGGAGCGGGCTGTCGAGTTCCGCGGCGGCGCTTCGCGCTGTCTGGGCGATAGCCGTGGCGGCAGCCCAGCGTACGAGGCTGTCCTCGTCGTCCAGACAGGCGACGAGAATCCTCGGGACCGCAGTCATGCCGAGGATGCCGACCGCTGCCAAGGAGGTGGCCTTCGTAACGGCATCATCCTCGTACGCAGCGAGACCGAGCAGGAGAGGTAGGGAAGTGCCTGCCAGCTCGGGGAGACCAGGCCAGCAGGTAGGCAGTTCTGGTTCGGACCCGGGGGTTCTCATCGTTCAAGAGGCCCTGCAGGGCGGGAAGCTCGACAAGGACGGCGTTGTACGAACGCATCGAAGCGTCACGGGCATCAACCGGATTACCGGCCGCCACCCGGTCCCGGATGTCTTGCAAGTTCCGGCGTCGCTGCTCGTCCTGCTCGGTGGCCAGAGCCTCCTCGTACAGCGGGAGGAGTTTGGCGGAGGAGTTGTCGGCAGCCTCAGCACGCCAAGCGGCGATGCCGGCGCCGTCGATGATCTCGCACTCCTCCTCACAGTTGACCGCGAGGCCGGTCAGGAGCTCCAACGCGAGCTCACGCGCCGGACCAGGGCCGGCGAGAGCGATCCGGGCAAGGAACGGCACCGCGTACGGAGATGCCTGAGAGCGGGTGCCCTGGTGCGCGAGATGATTGAACAGGCTGCTGACGGCCTGCTGTCGTGCCTGCTCGTCGTCCAGGGCGCGCAGTTGGCCGGGGACATCGGCGGCCTTCCCATAGGCGTGGTTCAGGTTCGTGCGGTTAGCAGAGCTTGGGGGTCGGTGACCGTGAGGAGGCCTTGATCTCTGCTCGGGCGAGGGCGAGTCCGTCGCGGGCGGTGCTTCGCAGGCTGCCGGGCATTTTGACGCTGAGGGTTTCCGGGTCGGCCGTTGCTCCGAGACGGGGCACCCCGGTGAGGGAGACGGCCGGTTCGCGGTTCTGGCCACTCGGCCTACGCACGCCGCCGTTTCGCTGCGGCCGGCAGGAGATACCGCCTGCGTACCGACCGCAATCGATCAGGGCTCCCGCACGGCCGCCACGAACGCCCTGCCTGTCCCCTTCCACCTGGCGGAACAGCTCGGCGAGCCGACCGGCAGGTGTCCGGATCCTGGGGTTCAACGCCGCCCCGCATCCGGCGATGTGAGCGGATACGAAGGGCTGTCGCTGACAGGGGAGGGGCACGACCGCGGACTTCCGTCTACTGCTGAGACCCCGGCCCGTGAACACGGCCGGGGTCTTCCGCTGTGCGAAGCCGCCGGCGGTGGCGGCGGTCGGCTCAGTCGGCGGCGAGCAGGTGGGCGGGGGCGATCCGGGACAGCCCCCGGATCGGCACCGTCAGAGCTGCCACCACCAGGGCGGTCGCCGCGAGCGTGGCCAGCAGCGCGGCGCCGACGACCGTGAACAGGTGTCCGTGCAGCACGCCCCGGCCGAGGGTCAGCACCCCGGCCAGGCCGGCCACCGCACCGGACAGGCCGCCCAGCAGAGCCAGTCCGATTCCCTCGTAGAGGGTCAGCTTCGCCAGCTCGCGGTTGGTCCAGCCGGTCGCCCGCAGCACCGCGAGATCGGCGGCACGTTCGCGCTGCGAGATGACCAGGACGTCGATGGCGCCGGCGGCGCCCAGCAGCAAGGACAGGGCGACGCTGAGATAGTCGGCCTCGCGCGCCTGCGCCACCACGGCGCTGCCGAGCAGCGACCCGGCCACCTCGCCCCGGAAGGCCAGCGTGAGGGCGAGCAGCACCGTGAAGGCGGCCACTCCCAGTGCCAGTCCTGCCGCACCCAGCAGCGTGCGGCCCCGCACCCGCAGCAGGTTGAGCATGGCCAGGCCGGCCACCGAACGCACCGGGCGTGCGCGGAGGGCCGCCGTCACCGGGGGTCGGACGGCTTCCATCGGTCCCAGCCGGGTGGCGAGCCAGGCGGGGATCAGTCCCGCCGCCGTGGCCAGGAGGAGCGCCACCGGGAGCACGAGGAGTGACTTGGAGCCGGCTTCGGACTGGCCCAGCACCCGGCCCAGCACGTATGCGAGTACGGTGCCCGCGGCTCCGGCGGCGAGGCCGATCACCGCCAGTTCGCCGAGGACCAGGCGGAGCACTTCGCCACCGCTCCAGCCCAGGCAGCGCAGCGTGCCGATCTCGATGCGCCGTGAGCGCACCGAGGCAAGCGCAGCCTGGCCGAGGAAGAGCGCGCACACGACGAGGACCAGCACGAAGAGCATCGCGCTCTTGGTGTCCACCGCCTTGAGAATGCGCAGTGCCACGCCCTTGGCGACCCAGCGCTCCGTCACCTGTGCCGAGGCACTCAGCGTCACCGTCTGCGGCGCGGGCGAGCTGCCGACGGTGACGTCGACCTGGAGCCGGGGGTAGGCGGCCCGGATCGCCCCGGCCACGGCGTTGACCCGAGCCCGGGAGGCGGTGTCGACGCCGGTCACTCCGGCCACCCGGATCCTGATCGCGCTGACCGGCGCCTTGTCCTGGAGGCTCGGGACCCGGCGGCTCTTGGTGAGCGCGGTGATGGAATCCATCGTCGTCAGCATGGTGGGCGGCGGGCTGACGTAGCCGCCCAGGTTGCGGTCGGGCTGCAGCGGCTTGCCGTGGAGCTTCGCTCGGGTCGCGCTGTCCGCGCCGGTGACCTGCGGCGCCTGGTAGGTCTCCAACGGGGTGTCGGACAGGGGTGAGAAGCCGGGCAGTTCGCCGGTGTCGTAGCGGCCGACCAGGCGGACGAAGGGATTGGGCAGGCGTCCGGAGTCCACGCCGTCGCAGGTACCCAGCCCGATGCAGTTCGTGGCGGCGTGACTGGTCACCTCCCGGTACTGGGTGCCCTGGTGGTTCTCCTCGGGGACGTTGGTGAACGGCTGCTGGTTGAAGTTGGTGATCCACAGGCTGGGCTTCTGCGGCGGCTTCGGCTGCGCGGCGAGGCCGCCGTCGGAGGTCCGGCGGTAGGTGACCGGGCCGACCGTCCAGTAGGTCCCGGTGTCGAACGAGTTCTCGGTCAGTGCCTTCCGGTAGCCCTGGCTCAGGTCGACGCGGGTCCTGCCCACCGTGGTGCCGTGCAGGCCTCGGACGAAGCTGCCGGCTGTCGGGTTGCCCAGTTTCGAGGGCAGCTCTGCCGGGTCGCCGACGTCCAGCCGCTCTACGGTGGCGTCGAGCGTGCCGGTGGTCAGCGGGTTGTCGCTGAGCAGCGCCGGGATGTAGGAGTCGTGCTGTCCGTGGACGCTCTTGGCGGACGACACCGTCCACGGCCTGTCCCGCTCGGTGAGCATCCGGCCCGAGGCGATGGTGTCGCCCAGGCCCACCAGCCGGTCCTCGGCCACCGGGTCGATGGCGGACAGCAGCACGGGGTAGCTGACCGGAACGTCGATGGTGGCCTTGTCCTGGCCGGACTGGCAGTTCATCCGCGAACTCAGGTCCGGGTCGAACGGCGACTTGTCCCTGAGGTCCTCGGCGATGATGTTCGGCTTCAACGGCAGATTCAGGTTGAACTCGGTCTGTTCTGTCTTGTCCCAGTTGAAGTAGAAGCAGACGTCGTACTTCCCCTTGATCCGATACCGCTGGGTGCTCTTGTCGGCCTCGCCCGTTTCCAGGGTGTCGGACTCGAAGAGGCCGTCCGACTCCGACGCCGACGTCAGGGGGGAGCGGGTGAGGTAGACGTACTCGTCGGAGGTGCGGTAGGTGCCCAGTCCGGAGGTGAGCGTCGGGCTGATGCGCAGGATCTGCCGGGACGCCTCGCCGTCCAAGAAGCGGGACACGTCCACGGTGACGGTGCTCGCCACCATGAGGTAGCCGATGTTGGCGACCGGCGCGGCCACGTCGACCCCGGCCATGCCGCGGATGCGCCGGTACTGGTCCATGGTGATGCCACCGAACGTGCCGGACAGGAAGTTCGGCGAGACCAGACCGCTCTGCCGCTCCACGTCCGTCTGCGAGTCGGGCGGGCGTACCAGGACGTCGTACGCGGACCTTGCGTTCTTCCGTACCGTGCCCACGGTGGTGGCCTGGCTCGTGCTCACCGTCGCGGTCAGCAGGGTGAAACTGGTCGCCGCCACCAGGATTCCGGCGGCCAGGGCCAGCGCGCGCCCGCGCCGCCGCCGGAGTTGATCGAGGATCATCGCTATCACGGGCGCAGGCCCCCCAGCCGGTCCAGCACGTCGCCGGACGGTGTGACCCGCTGGTCCGAGGTGATCCTGCCGTCCTGCAGGCGCACCACCCGGTCGCCGTTGGCGGCGACTTCCGCATCGTGGGATGCGATCAGCATCGTCATCCCGTAGCGCTCGCGCAGCGACATCAGCAGGTCGATGATCTCCCGCCCGATGACGCTGTCCAGGTTGCCCGTGGGCTCGTCGGCCAGTAACAGTCCCGGCCGGTTGATCAACGCGCGTGCGACGGCGACGCGTTGCTGCTGTCCGCCCGACAACTGCGAGGGCAGGGCGTCGGCGCGCTGGTCCAGGCCGACGGCTTCGAGCAGCTCCATGCCGCGCGCACGCCGGTCGAAGTCCACTCTGCGCGGCAGGACGGGGGCGAGCACGTTGTCCAGCACGGTCAGCGCGGACAGCAGGTGGAAGCGTTGGAAGACGAAGCCGATACGCCGCCGGTGACGGTCCAGGTCCCGGGGCGCCAGCTGTATGCCGTCGATCTCGACGTGCCCCTCGTCTGGCTGGTCCATGCCGCCCGTCACATGCAGGACGGTGGATTTGCCGGCGCCGGACGGCCCGGTCAGCATCACCACCTCGCCGGCCGCGACCTCCAGGTCGACCTCGTCCAGAGCGGTCAGCCCGGGATACCGGCGGCTCACCCCGCGCAGCGCCACGCTCACAGCCATTGATGCAGCCTCGCCCTCGTACATTGCGCACCTACATTGCGGCAATTCAGGGGTATGTTGTCACAATGTAGAAGGGACGTATATGCCGCTCCACCACGCCGTGCTCGCGCTGCTGACCCGGCGACCGAATCACGGATACGAACTCAAGGCCCGGTTCGAGGAGACCGTCGGTCCGCAGTGGGGTGGCCTGAACATCGGTCACCTCTACCAGATCCTCGAACGGCTGGTCCGTGACGGCTATGTCTCGCGCTCGCAGGTCACGCAGACCGACCGGCCCGACAAGAACCTCTACACGCTCACCGAGGCGGGCGAGGCCGAGCTGCGCTCGTGGGCGACCACCGCCTGGGTGCGCGTCGGCGGCTTCCGCGACGAGCTGTTCCTGAAGCTCCTCGGCGCTGTCGCGCTGGGCCCGCAGGCCCTGACCACGCTGATCGATTCGCAGCGGCAGACGTACCTGTCCGAGCTCGCGGGCCTGGCACAGCAGCGCCGCGCCCACGCCGACGAGCCGCTGGTCGCCGTCCTGATCGACGCCGCCATCGCGCACACCAAGGCCGACCTCGGACTGCTGGACAGCGCCGCACAGCATCTGGGCCCGCTCGCCACGGCACAGAGCGCGCAGGCGCCGGAGCGCTCACACGCACAGGCGCAGGGCGACACCGACGAGGCCGGCGATCTTGGCGGGATGAGAGGGGACCGTTCAGAGTCCGCTTAGGGGCAATGCCGGGACTCTGTTGGTGATGTCGGCGGGGTGCTGACGTGCGGGCTGCTGGCGTGCCTGGCTGTTTGAGAGCGGGGCGGTGTCGGCGGTGGGGGCGGTCGCGGTGTCGCTGTGGTCGGAGGGTCGTCAGCGGATCCCGGTCAGACGGTGCGGACAGTGCGGGCTGCGTGTCCTGCGATCTCACGGTCGCTGGGAGCGAAGCGTCGAGCGGTCCGATGCGCCCATCGTGAAAGATGTTTTCGCCCAGGCCAAAGCCAAGCTGCAGCGAGGCTGGCGATCGCCTGAAGATCACTGCAGCCCCTGGCAGGCGGGGTAGCTCGCGCCTGGCGACACCCGGCGGGGCGCTGGTTGGTGATTGACATGATGGGCGGCGGCAAGATTTCAGCTGTCTCCAGGGGGCGACTATGACGTTCTGGGTTGAAGCCGATTCCGGAGTCGCCGATCGGGACGAGTGGTCCTATGCACCGGCTGTCGGCGTCGGACCACTCCGGTTCGGCATGACCGTCGACGAAGTGGTCGAGGCAGCTCAGGTTCTCGGCCAGACGCAGGTGCGCCGCGGGCGAAGAGGTCCTCGAGTCTCGCGCGGCGCTCGCGGTACGGCCGTGCGATGAGTTCGGTGCCGGCGGCTTCCAAGACGTCGAACACCGAAGCGGGCGGGTTCTCAATTTCTGGGTGGTTTCCCGCGGCGAACCCGCACGCCGACGGCCGCATATCGCTGGTTCAGCGGCTGGTTGATACGGCAGGCGCTCGGCGATCGCGTCCGCCTTCGACTTCGGACGGGGCAATGCCGGCCGTCATCGCCTTATACGCCCCGGGCATGGTGACCCGGGGCCTTCACCCTGTTGAGGGCCATCAGGTGGCGAGGCGACGTACAGCCTCCAGGAGAGCGTCGACGTCGTGCTCAGTGGTGGAGAAAGAGGTGACGAAGCGGCAGACACCCGGCTCCCAGCGGTCGTGGTAGAAGGTGAATCCTTCGGCCAGAAGCTGGTCGATGACCGGCTGGGGAAGGCGGCAGAAGAGGATGTTGGCCTCCACCGCATGCAGCAGGTCGGCGCCGGGGATGGCCTTCAGCCCGTTGCCCAGGCGTTCGGCCATCGTGTTGGCGTGGTCGGCGTTGCGCAGCCACAGGCCGTCGGTGAGGTAGGCGTCGAGCTGGGCGGACTGGAAGCGCATCTTGGAGGTGAGCTGGCCGGCGCGCTTGGCCCTGAAGGACAGTTCCGGGGTGAGGGCGCGGTCGAAGACGACTATGGCATCAGCGGTCATGGCGCCGTTCTTGGTGGCCCCGAAGGACAGGACGTCGATGCCTGCCTGCCAGGTCAGCTCGGCCGGGGTGCAGCCCAGGGCGACGACGGCGTTGGCGAAGCGGGCTCCGTCCATGTGGACGCGCAGGCCGGCGTCCTTGGCGATGCGGGCCAGATCGCGGATCTCGTGGAGGGTGTAGAGGGCGCCGGTCTCGGTGGCCTGGGTGATGCTGAGCACGGAAGGCTGCACGCTGTGCACGTCGCCGATCTTCCGCGTCGCGGCCGCACGCAGATGGGCGGGGTCGATCCGGGCGTCGTCGCCGGACAGGGGAACAAGCTTGGCCCCGCCTGTGAAGAACTCCGGCGCGCCGCACTCGTCCGTGTTGATGTGGCTGTCGCGGTGGCACAGCACGCTGCCCCAGGACGGGGTGAGGGCGGCCAGGCTGAGGGCGTTGGCTGCGGACCCGGTGGAAACGGGCAGGATGTCGACATCCCGGTCGAAGATCTCGGCGAAGCGTGCGCGGGCGCTGGCGGTGAACCGGTCGGCGCCGTAGGGCAGGTCCTGGCCGGCGGCCGCGGCGGTGACGGCTTGGACGATCTCCGGGCAGGCGCCGGCGGTGTTGTCGCTCGTGAATATCCGCTGGGGCGTGGTGGAGGCGAGGACGTTCATGTGCAGGGGGTGTCTTTCAGGTGATGATGGGGGAGGCGATGACGACGGTGACGTCGGCCGCCTCGGGGCCGGTGCGGTAGACGTGCGGGGCATCCCCCGCGAAGGCGAGCAGGTCGCCAGGGTGCAGGTCGGTGGGGGCGTCGGCGGGTCCGGCAGTGAGGTGACCGGAGGAGACGAGCAGATGCTCGATGGTGCCGGTCGCGTGCGGCACGCCGTCCAGGTGTGTGCCGGGGGGCATGCGCAGCCGCCAGATCTCCAGGCTGTTGCCACTGCTGATACGGCGCAGCAGTTCGCGTCCCACTTCGCCGTCGGCCAGGTCGGTGCCGGGTACGAACACCGGCCCCGGGTCGGTGTCGCGGGCCAGGAGGTCGGTCAATGGGATACGCAAGGCGATCGCAAGCGCGTCGAGGGTTTCGATCGTCGGGTTTCCCCGCCCGGCCTCCAGTTTCGACAGCGTCGCCTTGCCCAGGCCCGCCCTGCGGGCCAGCTCGGCACTGCTCATGCCGCGCTGCTCGCGGCGCTGGCGGATCTGCGCGCCGACCGCGATGGCGGTGCTGCTGGCGGGTCGGCGTTCTCCCGGTGGCGGCGTCATCACCGCTCCCGGTGGGTGGCGCTGTATGAGACGCGGATGCGGCCCTTTTTGACCTTCAGTGTCGGCAGTACGACGTCGGCGAGGTTGCCGAGGCTGCGCACGTGGGTTCCCCCGCACGGAGCCGAGTGCAGGTGGGCCAGGTGCACGATGCGACGTCCCTCGGAGTCGTTCTCCCAGGTCACGGGCAGGTCCTCGGCTATGGCCCCGGAGACTTCCGTCCGCAGGGCTTCGGTGGCCTCCTCCCTGCCGTCCGGGGTGTCCAGGCGGGCGTCTGGCGTCGGCGCGGTGAACTCGATCCGGGCTTGGCCGGGGAAGTGGTTGTTGGCAGCCAGCACCCAGCCCTGTGCTCGTCCGGCCGCCTCGATCAGGTGGCCGGCGGTGTGCAGGGCGGCATGCGCGAGACGCGTCGGAAGGTCGATGCGCACGTCGACCGGCTGCCCGACCGAGAAGACCGGCAGCGTTGTCTCGCCGCAGGCCACGGCCACGACCAGTCCGGAGTTGGGATCCCGTACGGGAACGATCTCGTGGCCGTCCACCCAACCGCGGTCGGCCGGCTGCCCGCCGCCCTGGGGGTGGAGCAAACAGTGCTCGACCGCCACCCACGGTGTGCCGTCTTGCTCGCCTATGGCAGCGACCTGGGTCTGGGCCTGCTCCTCGTACGTGTCCGCGTAGTAGGCGGGGACCTGCATGACACCCTCGCTGATTTCGATGAACCTTACGTTCACTATAACGAACGATGTGAGCTACATCCAGACGGCCGGCATCCAACCCTGAGGAGGACCGAGACCACGTGGTTCGAGGGTTGTGAAGGGTGCAGTGTCATGGCTCCATCAGCGGATGGAGGGCAGGGCGGCGGGTGGAGCTGTGGTCGGCGTAGCGCACGGTGCAGGTCAGCCCGGCGGCGATCTGGCCGGAGTGGCGCAGGCGGGCGCCGAGATGGTCAGCGAGAGGGAGCAGGGTGTTCCGGTGCTGGGCGGGATCGAGTTCGTCGCGGGCGAAGCGGTGCTCGGCACTGATACTCGCCGACGCCGGGGCGGGATCGACGACCGTGGCGTCGCGGCCGCGAGCGCGCTCGTGCAGGGCACGCTCCGCCCGGGCCCCAAGAAGGCGCTGAAGAGTGAGCTGAGGGACGTCGGCGACTTCGCCGACGGTGTGCAGGCCGTACTCGGTGAGAGTGGCCGCCGCTTTCGCGCCCACGCCGGGCAGTTCCCGGACCGGACGGGGACGCAGGAAGGCACTGATCGCCTCGGGGGAGTCGTCGATGACGGTGCGCCGACCGGGCCCGGTGAGCGCGCAGGCCATCGCGGCGAGCATCCGGTTCGGCGCCACGCCCGCCGAGCTGCGCAGGCCCAAGAAGGCGAGCGCACGCAGCTGGACCAGTTCGGTCACGCTGCGGGCGTCACGCTTCCAGTAGGGGAGTGCGCGAGCCGAGGGCATGGGCCGCAACCGGTAGCGTCAGTCGGCTTCAGGGTTTGGTGAGAGGTCCGGCGTGCAGTGCGTTCAGGCGGCGCTGGTAGTCGTCCTCGTCGATCTCCCCGCGGGCCAGCCGCTCGCTGAGGATGTCCTCGGCGGAGGGCCTGGCCGGGGCGTGGGTGTGCTCTTGGGGCCGGTTGAGGGTGCGGAAGAGCAGCACGGCGACTGTGATGATCAGCGCCCAGAAGAGGATCATGCCGGTCGACATCGCGAACCAGCCCCAGCCGCTGACGTCGTGGTCGTACCAGAACATCATCGCCACTCACCTGCTTCGGCCTTGTTCCGTGGCCGGATGCGGAGGGCACCCAGCGGCTTCTTGCCTTCACCTGCATTGTTCCGCTGTCGGGCGTGGCGGTCTGGGGCCGAACGGCCCAGGACCAGCGGGCCATTGCGCCCCTACGAGGCAGGGGTAGCCGGTGCAGGCTGGAAAGCGAACCGAAAAGGGAGGCGAGCAGCCCATGGGGGCCCCGAAATCGTCGTCGTCCTGGTCTCGGGCGCCCTGATCGCGGCGTTGGGCTGGTACTTCTTCGGCCCGCGCCGCGCCGGTGCCGCCCGGCTGGAGGACGGGGTGCGGCGGGTGGAGGTGACGGTGCGTGGCGGCTACAGCCCCGACCTGATCAAGGTCCGCCAGGGCATGCCGGTAGAGGTGGTCTTCGACCGGCAGGAGGCCGGCGAGTGCACGTCCCGTGTGGTCTTCCCCGATGCGCAGCCAGTCGGCGGAGGGGGCGATGTCGCCGAGGCCGAGCGTGGCGACAGTCACCAGTGAGAGGTACAGGGCGTCCACCGGTCCCGAGTGCTCGGACGGCTTCAACGTGCCGGAGAAGGAGAACGCTTCCGGCATGTGCGGCCAGTACACCAGGGCCCAGCCCACGGCCACGGCGCCGGCCCACGTGGCCAGCACCGTCACCATGCCGACAGGCCCGGCCGGCCCCGCGGTCCTGCTGTTCCTGCGGCCCCGGGTCGACAGCCGCCACAACAGCGACATGACGACCCTGCTCAGGCCCCCGTGCCGGGTGGGATGCCACAAGGTGTGGAACACATCCCGCGGGATGATCACCAGGGCCGCACCGACCGGCGTGACCAGCCGTTCCATGGAACCTCCCGGGCTCATCCGCATCGGGCCAGCATGGAGCCCTCCCCACGCGGACAGGATCACGCGCCGCGCTCGGTCTGTCGTCTGGGTGGGTGAACGACCCGGCTCGCTGGCATACCCGCCCGGTAAGAGAGCGCCGGCCCGCCGGCACAGCTCCGAGTCGTTCAAGTTCGAGTCAGCAGACCGGCCGCCCGTCTGCGACCCGTCCGGGGAGGGCTGTACGACGACGTTGGCCCGCGTCGAAGCAATTTGCCTCCTGTACCGGGCGGCGGAACCCAGCTCGGCCTTCGGCGTGGCGGTTGGGCGGCGTGGTCGACAGCGGCGACCTTGACCCATGGCGAGGCCGGTGTGCGCGACGACCAGTGCCGGTGCGTCATTGACACCATCCACGAGACCAGCACCCTGCACCCGCGCTCTCCAGCTCCCCGACCGCACCCGCCATGTCCAGGGGTAGCAGCCCGGCCGTACGTTCTCGATGCTGAGGTCGGCGCGCAGCACTCCGGGCCCCTGCGGCGCGCGCAGCGCCGGAAGTTACCTCCCGGACAAATACCCCTAGGGGTATTTGACGCCTCTCTCGAAGCCGCCGTACGCTCGACAGCAGTAAACCCCCGGGGGTATTTGAGGAGGCAACGAAATGGCTCAGGAAGTGACGCAGGAGACGTTCGCTGCGGCCCCCGGGCGATGGCGGTCAGTGGCCAGCGCGGGGGAGGCAGACCAGTACGCGTCCGGACACGCATCGGGCGCCGACAGATGCCGCTGCGCACCGCGCCCGCCCGGTGCGGTGGACCGACTGCCGGTCGACCGGCATACGCGATCTGCGCGAGCGGCAACCGCGGCAGGACCGCCGCCGACTGGATGAACTCCCGCGGCATCGACGCACTCCGTGGCCGACGGGACCTCCGCCTGGGTACTTGGCGGGCGTCCGGTCACGACAGGGTCCGTCGAGCACGCGGCCTGATTTCACACCGCCACCCGACACCCCTCTCCAGAAGAGAAGGAGCTCCGCCTTGACCGCCACCCCCTCACCCGTCGGCGAGCCGATCTCCGGCCGTCACCGCGTCGCCGTCATCGGCGGCGGCAGCGCAGGCATCAGCGTCGCCGCCCGTCTGCGCCGAGCCGGCGTCACCGACATCACCCTGATCGAACCGTCCGATACTCACTGGTACCAGCCGCTGTGGACCCTCGTCGGCGGCGGTCAAGCCCCCCTGATCGGCACCCGCCGCCCCGAAGGATCCGTCATCCCCGACGGTGTGCGCTGGATCCGTCGGCGCGCCCTGGCCGTCGATCCCGACGCCCGTACCGTGACCCTGTCCGGCGGCGCCGAACTCACCTACGAGTACCTGGTGCTGGCACCTGGGCTCCAGCTCGACTGGAACGGCGTGCCCGGCCTCGCCGAAGCCATCGGCCATGACAGGGTGAGCAGCAACTACGCACCCGAGTACGCCCCGCGCACCTGGGAGCTGATCAAGCGGATGCGCTCCGGTACAGCGGTCTTCACGCACCCGGCCAGTCCGCTGAAGTGCGGCGGCGCCCCGCAGAAGATCGCCTACCTGGCCGCGGACTACTGGCGCAAGCAGAAAGTGCTTGACCGCATCCGCATCATCCTCGTCATCCCGGATCCGGCGATGTTCAAGGTGCCCGCCTGGTCGCAGGTTCTGGAGAAGGTGGCTGCCCGGTACGGCATCGAGGTGCGGCTGCGCTCGGAGATGACCGGCGTCGACGGCGACAGCCGCGAGGTCACCATCACGGACCACGCGAACGGCACGAAGGAGACCATCGGCTACGACCTGCTGCACGCCGTACCACCGCAGAGCGCACCGGAATGGATCAAGAGGGGCCCGCTGGCCGACCCGGCAAGCCCCCAGGGGTTCGTCACCGCGGACAAGCACACGCTCCAACACCCTTCCTACGAGAACGTCTTCGCGCTTGGAGACGTGGCGAACCTGCCCACCTCGAAGACCGGCGCGGCGGTGCGCAAGCAGGCACCCGTCGTGGCAGGCAACCTGCTCGACGTGATGAACGGCCGGGCCCCGTCGCACCGGTACGACGGCTACACGTCCTGTCCGCTGGTGACCGCGCGCGACCGGATGCTGCTCGCCGAGTTCGACTACGACCTGAACCCTGCCCCCACGTTCCCGCTGATCGACCCCTTCAAGGAGCGGCGCACGATGTGGGTGTTCAAGCGGTACGGCCTGCCGCCGGTGTACTGGCACGGCATGCTCACCGGCCGCCTCTGACCGGCCGGCCCGGGACATCCCCCGCCCGGGCCGGTCACCCAGACCGTCGACGGCCCGGTGGTGATCGGCCGCTTCAGCTCGAACCCCGCCGCGCCCACGACCTACGACACCGTCGTCGACAACCCCACCCGCAGCACCTACAACGTGGCGCTGCCGCCGGGAACCTGGACGAAGGTGCTCGACACCACCGGCGCCGTCGCCGCGAGCGACAACGCCTGCACGAGCCTGGCGGTCACGGTCTTCAAGAAGAACTGACAACGGCGGGCAGGGCGACGCCGTCGGACAGCAGGGCCAGGAGGCCGCCCGGCCCGAGCGACTCGTCCTCGGGTGGGCGACCGTCGCCGGGACGTGCCGTACTCCGTCCGGCGGGCCGGGGAGGGTGCCGTTCGTCTCAGGTGTAGATGATCTGGCCGCCGGCCGCGTGCTCGTAGAACTCGCCGACCGTGATGATGCCCTGGACCTGTTCGACGAGGTCGTCCTTGTCGAGTTCGAAGAGGTCCACCGACGCTTTGCAGGCGTAGATGCCCGCGCCGGTGTCGGAGATCATCTCGATGAACTCGGGGATGGGCGGGATGTCGAGCTTGTCCATCTTGCGTTCCATGTAACGGGTGACCAGGTCGGGCACCCCCGGCATGCCGCCCAGGAGGGTGGGCAGGTGCAGGCCCGGGTTGCCGACGGTGGCCAGCTTGATGTGCTCCCAGCGCTTCTTCGTGATGGCGTCGAGGCCGAAGAAGGTGAAGAACAGATCGGCCTCGATGCCTTCGGCGCGGGCGCCGTTGGCCATGATGAGGGCCGGATAGATCCCTTCCAGGGATCCCTTGGAGACGATGATCGAGACCTTCTCGATCGTGGCGGTTACGGCCATGACGGCACGCTCCTCGATGGCAGGGACGATGGCTGGGATCTCAGATGCAGCCGCGCGGCTTGGGGATGCCGGCGATCTTCGCGGCGATCTTCGCCGGGCCCTTGGGGAAGAGCTGGTAGAGCTCCTTGACGCTCACGCCGGAGGTCTTGCCGAGGACGCGCACGGTGGGTCCGGTGCCCTTTTCCGCGTACTGGGCGCGCATGAAGCGGATGACCGACCAGTGCCGGTCGGTCAGCGTCTCGATGCCGGACTCGCGGGCGATCTGTTCGGCCATGGGTTCGGTCCACTGCGAGGGGTCGGTGAAGAAGCCCTCGTCGTCGACGGGGACGGCTGTCTCGCCGTAGGTGGCGGTGGGCATGGCTGCGTTCTCCTTCGTTGAGACGTTCAGGAGTGGACGTGGTGCTTGCCGCGCTCGGGCATCGCCGAGTCGATGCCGGGCAGTTCCCGGCCGGGCAGGAGGCTGTGCCAGTACAGCCACTCGAAGGCGAGTTTGCCGAGGTGGTTGGCGTGCGACTCCTTCAGCAGCGGCAGTCCGACCTCTGCCGGGAAGTGACCGGGCAGTGGTTCGGTGTCGTAGTTGAAGTCGATCAGCAGCGCCTTGTGGAAGCCGGTCTCGACGAAACAGTTGGTGTGCCCGTCGAAGGTCGCGTCCAGCGGCTGCCCGGCCAGGAAGCGGCCGATGTTGTGGGTGAGCGTCTCCCCGGCGAAGTGCGCCACCGAGCCGGCCTTGGACGTCGGCAGCCCGGCCGCGTCGCCGATCGCGAACACCTCGGGGCGGTCGGGGTGTTGGAGGGTGTGCTGGTCGACGGGGATGAAGCCCAGCTCGTCGCCGAGACCCGGGGAGCGGCCGATGTACGACGCGCCGCCGTGCAGCGGTACGACCACTGCCAGGTCGAACGGCACTTCACGCTCGTCGTACGAGACCAGTCGGCCGCCTCGGCCGTCGACCTTCGCAAGCGTGAACTCGGTGACCAGTTCGATGTCCTTCCGCTCCAGCAGCCCGCTGAGCGCCTTCTCCGCGACCGGCTTGGTGAAGGCGCCGTCCAGCGGGGTCACGTAGGTGAGCTCGACCCGGTCACGGATGCCGAGCCGCCGGAAGTGCCAGTCGGCCAGGAAGGCGAACTCCAGCGGCGCAACCGGGCATTTGACAGGCAGATCGGCCACGTTCACCACCACACGGCCTCGCTCGAAGCGCTCGAGGGCATGGCGCAGTGCGACGGCTCCGGGCAGGTCGTAGAAGGTGAAGACCTTCTCGCACCAGCCGGGGCCGGTCAGCCCCTCGGTCTCCTCGGGGAGGAGCGCGGCTCCGGTGGCGACGACGAGGACGTCGTAGGTCAGTCGTATGCCGGCGCCCAGGTGCACCGTCCTCGCGTCCAGGTCGACCCGCTCGATCTTCGCCTGCTTGTAGTCGACGGCGGGGTGCAGTTGCCGCGGGCGGGAGCGGACAAGGTGGTGCGGCTCGGCCATGCCGAAGGGGACGAACAGCAGGCCGGGCTGGTAGACGTGGTCGTCGTCCTGGTCGACGACGGTGATCCGGCATTCGCGCTCGTCGTGCACGCGGCGCAGCCGGTTGGCGGCCGACGTGCCCGCGGTGCCGCCTCCGAGTATCACGATGTGTGTGCCCATGTCCCCACTGTCGTAGGGGAGATGAGGACCGGGCAGGGGCCGCTGGTCCCGGGCCGGTACCCACTCGGGTATGTCTTCGCTCCGCTTCTCCGGATCGCACACCGCACCGCTTGACGGGTATGCCCAGGAAAAATACCCTCCAGAGTATATCTTCGAGGCGGCCGGCGCGAGGGCCGAACGGGCCCCGTCCCACCCCGACGGCCTCTCGATCAGCAGTGCGGTCAGCGATCGACTGGAACATGGCAGCAGTCAACGCCGAAGAGGAAGGGGCCCGGCCATGACCGGCACCGCACCCCAGGTCACCACCACAAGCCGACCGCCGCAGGTGGAGACGCACCGCTTCGAGGTCACTCACGTCGACCGCGACATCTACACCGTGGACGTCCGCGGCCATCATTTCCGGGTGGACCAGCCTCTCGAGGCCGGCGGCTCGGACACCGCGCCGACTCCCACCGAGCTGTTCGCCGCCTCCCTGGCCACCTGCGTCGCCTTCTACGCGGGCCGTTTCCTCCACCGCCACAGCCTGGACCAGGCCGGACTGCGTGTCCGTACGGAATTCACGATGGCCACCGACCGCCCGGCCCGGGTGGCCTCCGTGCACGTCACGATCATCCCGCCGCCCGGACTGACCGAGCAGCGCCGCGCGGCCCTGCTCGCCGTCGCCTCGCGCTGCACGGTCCACAACACTCTGCACCAGCCGCCCGAGATCGACATCAAGCTGGGGTCATGAGCACGCCAATCGCGGAACCTGTGACACCGCTCGTGGACCGCATCCGCCGCGGCCTCATCGGCGATGACGAAGTACTGGAAGGGCCCACGGGCCGCGTCGCCTCGTCCACGCCGACTACACCTCGGTGTCCTCGCCGTACGCCGTGAGCTGGTCCCTAACCCGGTACCTACCGCGCCCGGCGGCGGCACCGTCGCGTTCGTCGGCCCTCTCGGCCACCGCTATCTCGACGACCCGGTCGCCCGCGAGGAGGGTGGCGCCCCGGTGATCGCTCCTACCCTCACCACAACTACGGTCCCATCAGCCAGATGTTCTGTGGCAGCAGGGGCAGCAGCTCCGGTACGGCGTCTCCCCGCGTGTTCTCGCCGATCTGCGTTCGTCGCCGAGGAGAGATACAAGTGAGAAGAGAGTCGACGCGACGAAATGACACGTAGGCCGCGCCGCGGCTCTGCTGTGCCTCTGCGGGACCGGAGAGCCCGGGGGCAGGATGGGCGATGAATGGACATGGAGAACGCCGACCCCCTCGAGAACGGCCGTCTTCCGGATCCGGTCACCGCGGCCACGGCGGTCGTGGACGCGCGCGGCATTGTGACGGGGTGGAGCACCGGCGCTCAGCGGTTGCTCGGCTACCCGTCCGAGGACGTCGTCGGGCGTCCGGCAGCCGGCCTGCTCGGCCGGAATGCCGACGCCCCGGTGGATTTCTCGTCAGCCGACGGAGGATGGCGGGGGACGCCCCTTCTGCGGCACCGGGACGGCCATGACGTGGCAGCCGAGCTTCGGGCCTACGCGTCACTCGACCGCGATGGCAGCACACAGTGGCTCATCGTAGCCACCCCGTCGCTGCGGCCGTATCCGCGTCTGGCGCCACCTCCGTATGAGGCCGAGGCGACGACAGAGGAAGCCTTCGCGCAGTGCCACTTGCCTGTGATGATCTACGACGCCGAGTTGCGGGCGCTGCGCGGAAGTGCCGGAGCGGTCCGCGCGCTGGGCCTTTCGGAGCGGCAGATGCGCGGCCGCCGTGTGACCGACATCCTTCCGCCGCACATCTGCACCACAGTCGAAGAGGGCATGCACAGGGTGTTCGAGACGGGAAATCCGGAGCTGTTTCATGTGCACGGCCGTCCACGTCCCGAAGCCCGCGGACGCCACTGGGCCGTCACCGTGTCCCCTGTCAGGAACCCGGCCGGCGAGATACGCCACGTTCAGCTCATCGCTCTCGACGTCACCGAACGGCACCAAGCCCGAGAGCGGCTGGCCCTGCTGAACGACATCAGCACACAGGTAGGCAGCACTCTGGACGTGACGCGTACAGCACAGGAGATGGCCGACATTGCGGTGGGCCGACTCGCCGACTTCATCAGCATCGACCTACTGGACTCATTGCTACGCGGCTTCGAACCCAGGCCCTCCGAGGAAGGTTCGATCGGTCTGCGCCGCGTCGCGCAGCAGTCCGTCCTGCCCGGTGTACCCGAGTCGGTGATCCAGACAGGGAACGTCGACTACTACCCGGATTCCTCACCCCCCGCCCGCTGCCTGCTCACTGGCCGTTCCTCTCTGCACCGCACCCTGGACGAAGCTGTCGGCATATGGCAGACGTCCGACCCCGAGCGCGCCGAGAAGGTCCGGGCTTTCGGGATGCACTCGGTCATAGTGGTCCCGCTGCGCGCTCGAGGCATCACGCTCGGAGTGGCCGTACTCGTGCGCCATCGGCGCAGGCACCCCTTCGACGACGACGACCTGCTTCTCGCGGAGGAGATCGCCGCTCGCACGGCCGTCGCCGTGGACAACGCCCGCCGCTTCACCCGCGAGCGGACCACTGCTCTGACCCTGCAGCAGAGTCTGCTTCCTCAGCGGGTCGCCGCCCAGGACGCCGTGGAGGTCGCTCACCGCTATCTGCCGGCTCGCTCACAGGCCGGGCTGGGCGGCGACTGGTTCGACGTCATCCCTCTGTCAGGCGCCCGCGTCGCCCTCGTCGTCGGTGACGTCGTCGGCCACGGTCTGCGCGCCTCAGCCACCATGGGACGGCTGCGGACCGCAGTGCGCACGCTGGCCGACGTCGACCTGCCCCCTGAGGAACTCCTCGTCCACCTCGATGACCTGGTCACTCATCTCAGGGCGGAGGAGGGCACGGCATCCGATACGGACCTCGACATGGTCACCGATCTCATCGCCACCTGTCTGTACGTGGTCTACGACCCGGTCTCCCGCCGCTGCACGGCCGCCGCGGCGGGCCATCCCCCACCCGCCATGATGACGCCCGACGGCACAGCCGAGTTCATCGAGCTGTCTGCCGGACCACCGCTGGGGGTGGGCGGGCTCCCCTTCGAGGCCATCGAATGGGAAGTACCCCAAGGCAGCCTCCTGGCGCTGTACACAGACGGCCTCATCGAAGTCCCGGAACACGACCTCGACAAGGGCATGGCATGGTTGCTCCAACGCCTGGAACAGCCCGCGCGTTCACTGGATGCCACCTGCGACGACCTGATCCAGACCATGCGCCCCGCGCGGCCGTCGGACGACGTCGCTCTCCTGCTGGCACGTACCCGGTCCCTCGACTCGGGCCAGGTCGCCACCTGGGACCTGCCCTCCGATCCGGCAGCAGTGGCGGGTGTCCGGCGCGAGGTCTCCCAGCGCCTGACGGACTGGGGACTGGCAGAGGTCACCTTCACGACCGAGTTGATCGTGAGCGAATTGGTCACCAACGCGATCCGCTACGGAAGCCTTCCCATCCAGCTGCGCCTGATCCGCGGCGCTGCGCTCATCTGCGAGGTGTCCGACAGCAGCAGCACCGCCCCGCACATGCGCCGGGCCCGCATGTTCGACGAAGGCGGGCGCGGTCTGATGATGGTCGCCCAACTGGCCGAGCGCTGGGGGACGCGCCACCTGCCCGGAGGAAAGACGATCTGGGCTGAGATCGGGATACCGAACGAGCAGCGCTGAGGGAAACCACTCGAGTCACCGGCAACGTGACGGGAGACCGTCCCTTCCGGTGTGGTGTGTGACGCGACCCGTTCTGCCTGTCTTCGCTCTACCGAGCGATCGTTCGCAGTGCCTGATCAGCAGTCCGGAAGAGGTGACGGGGCCAGGGGTCGGCGGTCTGAGCCATCGAGGGCAGTCGGCATGAGCCATCCCGCCCCACTCGCGCAGTCCAAGATCGCGAAGCCGGTCTCGCTCATGCGGCGCCGACCTCGACGGGCAGGGCGGCCAAGCGCCATTCGAGCATGCCGTCGGCGAGCCGGAGGGCACGGTGTCCGCAGCCGGTGAGCAGGCGGACGGCGTCGTGCGAGAGCACGCAGTTGGTGCCGCGGCAGTAGGCGACGACCTCGACGTCGTCGGGCAGCTCGGCGAGCCGGGCTTCCAGCTGGTCCAGCGGAACGGAAAGGGCGCCGGGGATGTGGCCGGCGGCGTACTCCGCGGAGGGACGGACATCAACGAGGGTGGCGGTGCCGGCCCTGACGCGCTCCAGCAGCTGCTCGCGGGTCAGCTGCTCGGTGTTCTCGGGGCCGAGGTAGGCGGTGCGTGCCTGCTCGGTGGCGGCCCGGTGGGTACGGGCGACCTGCTGCAGCAGCGCGTACAGGGCGGCGACGTCCTCCCCGGCCAGGCGGTAGTGGATACGCACCCCGCTGCGGCGGGTCGTCACCAGTCCGGCCTGCTTCAGCGCCTGTAGGTGGGCGGAGGTCGTGGTCAGGCCGAGTCCGGCGGCCTTGGCCAGGGCATCGACGCTGCGCTCGCCCTGGGCGAGCAGGTCGAGCAGTTCCAGGCGCTTGCCGTTGGACAGGGCCTTGCCGGTCTGGGCGAGGGCGTCGAACAGCTCTGCCTTGCGGGTGGGGTCTCCCATGACATCCTCCATAAATCCATGGAATATTGTATGAATATCGGAATGGAATGGCCACCCCTCCGACCCCCATCCCTGTCCGTCTGGAGAACGCCGTGGGTTTCACCGCCGAGCACCTGATACCCCTGGTCGACGACGGGCTGGGCAACAGCGTCTACCTGGTCGACCTCGGTGACGGCCGCGCCCTGGCCGTGGACGCCTCCCGGGACCTGCGCGCGCGAAGTATGGCGGCCGACCGGCGATTCTTGACCGGCGGCGCCGAGGGCTGGGCGAAGGTCACCGGCCGGAACCTGGAGGACGGCGCATGACCAGGCCCGTTCCCGCCACCACCCCGGCAGCCCCGGGCGCCATACGCCTCGGACTGCGCGCCAACCTCGCCCAGTTCACCCTGCTCGTCGCGGTCAACGCCCTGGTCGGCGGCATGCTCGGCCAGGAGCGCACGGTGCTGCCCCTGCTCGCCGACCAGACCTTCCACCTGTCCGCGTACACCGCCGCCCTGACGTACATCGTGGCGTTCGGCGCGACCAAGGCCGTCACCAACTTCTTCGCCGGAACGTGGTCCGACCGGTACGGCCGCAAACCGGTCCTGGTCGCGGGCTGGCTGATCGCCCAGCCGGTACCGCTGCTGCTGATCTGGGCGCCGTCCTGGGGCTGGGTCGTCTTCGCCAACGTCCTGCTCGGCGTCAACCAGGGCCTGACCTGGTCCACCACCGTCATCATGAAGATCGACCTGGCCGGCCCCGCCCGGCGCGGCCTCGCAATGGGTCTCAACGAGGCCGCTGGCTACGGGGCGCTGGCCGCCACCGCCATGGCCACCGGCGCCATCGCCGCCCACTGGAGCCTTCGGCCCCAGCCGTTCTTCCTCGGTATCGCCTACGCCGCCCTCGGGCTGGGCCTGTCCGTGCTCGCGGCGAAGGAGACCCGCGAGCACGCCCGCGCCGAGGCAACCCGCCGTCCCGCACCGGCGAACCCCGACCACCACGGCGAACTGACCACCGGACAGATCGCACGCCTCACCAGCCTCCAGGACAAGTCGCTGTCCTCCGCCAGCTGGGCAGGCATGGTCAACAACCTCAACGATGCCCTCGCCTGGGGAATCTTCCCGCTCCTGTACGTCGCGCACGGCCTGTCCATCGCTCAGGTCGGCCTCCTCGCCGCTCTCTACCCCGCCGTGTGGGGCCTGGGCCAGATCCTCACCGGCTGGTGGTCCGACCGGATCGGCCGCAAGCACCTCATCACCGCTGGGATGTTGCTGCAGGCTGCCGCCATCGGCCTGGTCGCCGTCGGCGCCACGTTCCCCGTCTGGGCCGTCGCCCAGGTCCTGCTCGGCGCCGGCACGGCCATGGTCTACCCGACCCTGCTGGCCGTCGTCGGCGACGTCGCCCACCCCGCCTGGCGGGCCCGCGCGGTCGGCGTCTACCGGCTCTGGCGCGACGGCGGCTTCGCCGTCGGCGCCGTCCTCGCCGGCGTCCTCGCCGACGCCTTCGGCCTGACCGCCGCCATCTGGGCCGTCGCCGCCCTCACCGCCGCCGGACTTGTCGTCGCTGTACGCATGTACGAAACCCACACCCGCCCCAACGCGGGACAGCCCGGAGAACGGACGGCCGGCCGAACGACCCTGCCACCCGCCCGCAGTCGCCGTGGAGCGCCGATCCTGGCACGGCCACGACAGACCCCTGGGTCGGTACGGCCGCCGCACGGAGGATGAGACATACACGCTCGCAATCTGCAACGACCCGCGGTACGGCACTGAACGGTCCTGGAAGGCCATTCGCGCCCTGCGGGCTCACTGAGCCGCCTGCGTGGAGGCCGAGGCGCGTTTGAACGCGTGTCACGCCTTCCTTCGGCTTGGAGGTATTTCATTCCGCTCCTCTGGGGTCCTGCCTGGAACAAATCCGGACCGGCATCGGTTGTAAGAGATACCCCACCGGGTATACGAGAGGGGGCCGGCCCCATGCCGACCGTTGAACTGACCAAGGACAACTTCGAGGAGACCGTCACCGGTTCGAAGATCGTGTTGATCGATTTCTGGGCGGCTTGGTGTGGCCCGTGCCGGAGGTTCGGCCCCATCTACGAGAAGGCGGCCGAGCGCCACTCGGACATCGTGTTCGGCAAGGTCGACACCGAGACGCAGCCCGAACTGGCAGCGGCCTTCCAGATCACTTCCATCCCCACACTGATGGCCGTCCGTGAGCGGACCGTGCTGTACTCCCAGCCGGGCGCGCTGCCGCCACAGGCCCTGGAGGAGCTCATCGGCGGGATTCGGGCCGTGGACATGAAGGACGTGCGCCGACAGGCCTCGGACTCGGCAGTGGCGAACTGACACCCAGGACACCCGTGCCGCCTCCGCGGGCGGCCTGAAGCGTCGGGCTCAGCCGTTACGCAGAGTGGCGAACTGCGGTGTCCCAGGCGCCGGGGCTTGCAGGGTGACGAGAACGGGGCGTGCTTGCCAGTCGGTCGCGACCTCGGCAGGGCGCGGCAAAGGCGACAGGGCCGACCTCGGCCCGTGTGATTCTTGATGGTCGACGCCGTCCCGAAACGGGACGTACAGTACCCCTAGGGGTATTTTTCGAGGAGTGATCGTGGAACTGGAACTCGCGGGTGCGGACCTGAAGGCCGTACTGAACCGGCTGCGCCGCGCACAGGGGCAGATCTCCGGCGTGATCCGGATGATCGAAGAGGGGCGCGACTGCGAGGAGGTCGTCACACAGCTCGCCGCCGCCTCCCGCGCACTGGACCGGGCAGGATTCGCGATCATCGCTACCGGCCTGCAGCAGTGTGTGGCAGACCTCGACTCCGGTCGGCAGAGCGGTGAGGACACGGACGTCATGCGCGCGCGACTGGAGAAGCTGTTCCTGTCGCTGGCGTAAGGGCTCATGCCCCTGCCGCCGTCACAGGACGGCGTCGACCAACATGAACCCGGTGACCGTCGGCAGCCTCGGCGCGAAGACCCGCTGAAGCTTCGGTCCGGAGGTCTTCACGGACGAACACCGGACGTTCCACCGGCCGAGGATCGCGTCCGTCACGAGCGGGCGGAGAACCGCCCGCCGCGAGTTTCGATCATGCCGACGCGCATCAACGGCGCGTGGTTCGCGATTTGAGCGCGATGACCCGCAGACGGATCGATGCGGACCATCATCCGTAGCCGCCCGCCAGGGACGTCACCAACGTCGGAGCGGCGAGCAGACCGGGGGAGCGTTGACCGCGCCGACCCCACCACCGGGGCCCACGCATCACGGCACGGGCTCCTCTCGAAGAACTATCTCGGGACATATGGCTGTGACACCAATCCACGCACCCCGGAAGATGCCCACAAGGGGCCGGTAAAGTCCTGAAAAAGCACCTTACGTGCACCTTGCTGATGAAGGGCTGTCGTCCCCGCCCTGCGAGCCGAAGAGAAGGACCGCCGCCATGCGCTACGACCGCACAGTGCACCTCGACACCGACTTCGCCACGACCGTCGCCCGCACCCGCGACGCCCTCGCGGAGCAGGGATTCGGAATCCTCACCGAGATCGACGTCACCGCGACCCTCAAGGCAAAGCTCGACCAGGACATGGAGGACTACGTCATCCTCGGCGCCTGCAACCCACCCCTCGCGCATCGAGCCCTGGAGGCCGACCGCTCGATCGGCCTTCTGCTCCCGTGCAACGTGGTCGTTCGCAGGGACGGCGACCGGACGGCTGTCCAGGCCCTCGACCCGAACACCATGGTCGCCCTCAGCGAACTCGAGACTCTGCGCCCCGTCGCCGAGGAGGCCGCCCGGCGCCTCGATGCCGCCCTTGCCTCACTTACTGCAGCCGATACCGACAGCTGAGATCCCCGGACCCAAGGGACCCCGCTTTCCGAAACCAGCTCTGCTACCGGGTGAACCGACGATGAACCTGACGCATTTGGGTGCCGGTCCATCTGACAGCGTCGGTGAGCAGGCGGGCGTCCGGTACCGCGCCGATGGGCCGGGGGCGGGGAGACCTCGGAGCGGGGCTGCACGGACATGCGGCGAGCGTAGCCGGGTCGGACACGGGTGCCGTCGCTCGTGCGCCGTAGGGAGTAGCGGCGGCCCGGTCGCAGCCGATTCCAGATGGTTCGGTGTCCGATGTATTGTCGGGCGAGCTGTCGCGGCCCACTGGTCGGCCCCGTGCACGTGAGAACGGTCGAGTCCATGAACCTGGCATACCTGCCCAGTCCCTCGCAGGGGGTGTGGCACCTCGGGCCGCTACCGCTCCGCGCCTACGCGCTGTGCATCCTGGCCGGCATCTTCACCGCCGTGTGGCTGACCGGACGCCGCTGGGCAGCGAGGGGCGGGCGTCGGGAGGACATCGCCGATATCGCGATCTGGGCCGTGCCGTTCGGCATACTCGGCGGCCGTCTGTATCACGTCGTCACCGATCCGGAGCTGTACTTCGCCGCGGGTCGACAGCCGCTGCACGCCCTGTATATCTGGGACGGCGGTCTGGGCATTCCCGGTGCGGTGGCGCTCGGCGCAGTCGGCGCCTTTCTCGGCTGCCGACGCCGGGGCATCAGGCTGTCCGACTTCGCGGATGCCGCCGCACCGGGACTGGTGCTGGCGCAGGCGATCGGCCGCTGGGGCAACTACTTCAACCAGGAACTCTTCGGCCGTCCCACCGACCTGCCCTGGGCCCTGTACATCGACCCGGCACACCGCCCCGCCGACAGCGCCTCGGTCGCGCTCTACCACCCGACGTTCCTGTACGAGTCGCTGTGGGACCTCGGCATCGTGGCACTCCTGCTCTGGCTGGACGGCCGATACCACCGACGGCTCCGCCGGGGACGGCTTTTCGCCTGCTACGTACTGGCCTACACCGCCGGCAGGGCCTGGATCGAGGCGCTGCGCATCGACCACGCCAACCACTTCCTGGGTCTGCGCCTGAACGACTACGTCTCCCTCCTGCTGTTCACCGGGGCGCTGGTGTACCTGATCGCCACCCGCCGCCCGCGTCCGAGCGACAACGCCCCGTACCCCGGCGCCGAGGGTGGCGACGAAGCAACGCCACCGGTCGCGACCGGCGTTTCCGGCCGCGAGAGAACCTGACCGCGGCTCCGGACACCGAGATATCCAAGTTCCCGCCAGCGACTCTTCCCGAAACCGGCGCCTCGACCCGCTGCCGCCTGCCCCGCAGAGTCTCGTGGACAGCCCCGGGCCGTCGGCGGAGCCGGCCTGCACCGGCCCGCTGGCTGGGCCCACACCCTCACCCGTAACGCGGCGCCCGCCAACCGCGCCGCCGCCTTGCGCCGTGCATACGTCATCTGGCAACCCGAGCAGGCACCTGGTCCTCCACCGTGCTTGGGGGTCCTGGGCCTTCGGTTATGTGGCCTCGTTTGCCTGTTTCTCCACCCTGTGGCGCGTGGGCGTTCATGAGGACTGCCTTGTGGACGTCGTGGACGAGGTGTTCTTGTGCCTTGGTACAACTGCAGGGGGCGGGGCTCTCGGAGCCGGCTCCGCTCGGGTCGCCGCCGATAACCAGGTTGCCGCGTATGAAGCTGGTCGGGCCCTCTCGGCGCAGACACGAGACAGCTGGCGACGGGGTTGGGCGGCGAGGTGCTGGCGGGGCCGGGGTCATCGATGATGTGGCCGTGCAGACCGTGACCGCCCCAGCCTGCGCGATGGATCGTGAAAGTGGCGGTGGCGCCGCGACCGGATCCGGCCTCCGTGTCCGTTGACCCCGGGATGCCATCTGACCCCGGGAAGCCGTCGCAAAACTGCAGTCGGTCATCGCAGCGGATGAACACGTAGGTGCTGGGCACCGGAATGCCTGGCTTCACGTCGATGGGCATGATCCGTGAGCGGCAGGCACCGCGCCCGAAGCCAGGCAGGAGGAGGCAGGGGAAGCGAGCCTGCCTGTCCACTGACTGGCTGCTTCGATCCTCCGCCCTTCCCATGCCGGGAGCCACCCCGCCGAGGGCTCCGCGCACTGCCCGAGGATCACTTCCGCGGTGGTTCCTCGGTCCGGCGAGGGCGACTTCCACGCGTGACCGATCCGGTGAGTGCCTGATGGGTGCCACCGGCCGGCTTGGAGGCGTCCCAGCCCCAGGCGGACCAAGGTCGCAACCAGTACCGGCAAGGCGATCGTCAGGCGGACGGTGAACGGCGGCGTGACCGCGTTGGCGAATACGCCTCCCGGGCTTCGGAGGGCCCGCGGTCGGGCCAGGGAATGCGGCAGCGGCCGGTCTCGGACCACGAAATCGGCGGACAGCACGGCTGGATCTGCAACGCCAACCACGCAGGCAGCGGCCCGCAGCCGACGGCCGGACCGGGGCCGAAACCCCGACCGGAATACCCCCGGGGGTACCAATGTTAGAGTGCATATACCCCGGGGGGTACATTCAACGGGAAGGGAAGCATCTCCGTGTTCTTCATCGACACCATTGAGCTCGAGGGCCTGGGCAACCGCAGCTACCTGGCCGGTGGCAGGCAGACGGCCGTGGCCGTGGACCCGCCGCGCGATGTCGACCAGGTACTGGCGGCCGCCGCGCGCCGGGGGGTACGGATCTCGCACGTGGTGGAGACACACATCCACAACGACTACGTCACCGGCGGTCTGGAGCTGGCCCGGATCACGGGCGCCTCCTACCTGGTGCCGTCCGGGGCGCGCGTGTCGTTCGCACGGGTCCCGGTGTCCGACGGCGACACCGTCACCGTCGACGGCGGGCTGGAGCTTCGGGCGGTCGCCACGCCGGGCCACACTCCGCACCACACCTCCTACGTCCTGCTGGACCAGGGGCAGCCGGTGGCCGCCTTCACGGGCGGCTCCCTGCTCATCGGCACGGTGGGCCGTCCTGACCTCGTCGAGCCGCGTCTGACCGAAGACCTGGCCCGCGCTCAGCACGCCTCCGCGCGCCGCCTGGCGGCCGAACTGCCGGACGAGACGTCCGTGCTGCCCACGCACGGCTTCGGCAGCTTCTGCTCCTCGGCGCAGGCCGAGGGGGATGCCACCACGATCGGCAAGGAGAAGGGGGTCAACGCGGCTCTGACGACCGACGTGGAGTCGTTCGTCGCCCAGCTCCTCGCGGACCTCGACGCCGTCCCCGCCTACTACTCCCACATGGGGCCGGCCAACGCCGCCGGTCCCGCGCCCGTGGACCTGACCCCCCCGGCCGTCGCGGACGCCGACGAGATCGCCGCGCGGCTCGCGGCCGGTGAGTGGGTCGTCGACCTGCGCAACCGGGTCGCGTTCGCGGAGGGCCACGTCGCCGGGTCGTTCAACTTCGAGGCGGACGGCAAGATCGCCACGTATCTGGCCTGGATGATCCCGTGGGGCAAGTCGGTGACGCTCCTGGCCGAGTCTGCGGAACAACTGGCCGCCGCTCAGCGGGAACTGGTCCGGGTCGGCATCGACCGCCCCGCGGCCGCCGCCACCGGCACCCCGCAGGAGTGGACGGCCGGGGGCGACGCACTTGCTTCCTTCCCCCGCTCCACGTTCGCCGGTCTGGCAGCCCAGCGGGCTTCGGACGACATCGTCGTCCTGGACGTGCGGCGCGACTCCGAACGAGCCGCGGGACACATCGAGGGCTCCGTGCACATTCCGATCCACCAGTTGCACAAGAGGCTCGGCGAGGTGCCGGACGGCACCGTCTGGGTCCACTGCGCCG
Source organism: Streptomyces sp. NBC_00080 (assembly GCF_045041255.1). Classification (NCBI taxonomy): domain Bacteria; kingdom Bacillati; phylum Actinomycetota; class Actinomycetes; order Kitasatosporales; family Streptomycetaceae; genus Streptomyces; species Streptomyces sp. NBC_00080. The sequence goes on along the minus strand of NZ_CP108235.1, from coordinate 191,451 downwards.
GCGGCATGCGCGCCGCCATCGCCGCCTCGCTGCTGGACGCGTCCGGCCGCGATGTGGTGGCGGTCGACGAGGGCTTCGACGTCGCCGAGGCAGCCGGACTGACCGTCGCCACCGGCTGACCACAGCGGACCGACCTGTACCCCGAGAACTCTTCGAGAGGTTCTGTGATGTCACTTTTCCGTCGCCGCGCGCATCGCGTCAGCGCGGACGAGGCCCACTGGCGCACCCAGGGGGCCGACGCCCCGGCCGTCCTGCTGGACGTGCGCGAGCGGACCGAGTGGAACGTCGGGCACGCGCCCGGCGCCGTCCTCGCGCCGCTGTCCCGCCTGGCCGCGGGAGCCGCCGTGCCGAGCGTGGCACAGGCCATGCCGCTGGTGGTGATCTGCCGCAGTGGGCACCGCTCACAGCAGGCCGCCGAACTGCTGACCCAGCGCGGCCACGACGCCGTCGACGTCAAGGGCGGCATGCAGGCGTGGGCCGCCGCCGGTCTCCCGGTCGTCGACGAACGCGGGAACGACGGCTCGATAGCATGACGGCTCTGATCCTCGCGCTCGTAGCCGGTGGCGTCATCGGCCTGGCGCTGGGCGGACTCGGCGGAGGCGGCAGCGTCCTCGCCGTCCCCGCCCTGATCTACCTGGTCCACTTCACCCCGGCGCAGGCGACGACGGCCAGCCTGATCATCGTCACCCTCACGTCCGTCACAGCACTGGCCGGGCACGCCCGGGACGGCAACGTGGCCTGGCGCACGGGGCTGCTCTTCGCCGCTGCGGGCATCGTGCCCGCGGTGATCGCCGGAGCCGCCGCCGGCCATCTGCCCAACGCCGTGCTGACCCTCGCCTTCGCCGTCATCGCGGCACTCGCCGCCGTGCGGATGTTGCGCCCCGCGCGTACCGAGCCGTCAGGCCCGGTGAATCCCCGCAAGGCCGGGGCAGCCGGCGCCGGGCTCGGCGCGGTGACCGGATTCCTGGGGGTGGGCGGCGGCTTCCTGGCAGTACCGGCGCTGGTCGGCGTGCTCGGACTGACCATGCGCCGGGCGGTCGGCACCAGCCTCCTGGTCATCACGATCAACTCGATGGCAGCGCTCACCGCGCGGGCCGGTTCCGGCGCGCATCTGGACTGGGTCGTCATCGCACCGTTCACCGCGGCGGCCATCCTGGGCGCTTGGGACGGCAAACGCCTCTCGAAAAAGCTCAATGGCCAGACACTTCAGCGGCTCTTCGCCTACGTGCTCCTCGCGGTCGCCGTCTTCATGCTGGTCGACGTGCTCCTCTGACCCGCTCAGGGTGACCGAGTTCCACGGCCACCACGTCCTCAACCCACCCCATCGGCACGAGAACCCGTCCGTCCGAGACCCCGACGCACAAGGATGACAACAACCATGACCACCCCCACCACCCTCGACCCCCGCCAGGCCCGCGCCCGCCTGCACGAACTCACCATCGTCGACGTCCGCACCCCCGGCGAGTACGCCGAGGGCCACATCTCCGGCGCCCTGAACATCCCCCTGGACCAGCTCGACCAGGCACTGCCCGACCTCCGCACCGCCGCACAGCGTGGTGAGGTCCTCGTCGTCTGCGCCTCCGGCGCCCGCTCCGAGAACGCCTGCCGAATGCTCACGGAGAACGGCATCCACACCGCCACCCTCACCGGCGGCACCGGCGCATGGGCCGCCCAGGGCCACGACCTGCACCGCCCCGAGAGCACCCAGAAAGCGACCTGGGGCATGGAGCGCCAGGTCCGCCTCACCGCCGGCTCCGTCGTCCTGCTCGGCCTGGCACTGGGCGAAGTGGTCCACCCAGCCTTCCGGCTGCTGTCAGCAGGCATCGCCGGTGGTCTGGTCTTCTCCGCCGTGACCAACAGCTGTGGCATGGCCGCAATGCTTGCCAAGCTTCCCTACAACCGGCCCCGCAAGGCCGATCTCGACGCGACGCTGGCCCGCCTGCGCAACAGCTGACGCGTTGCCGGCTGCGACCGCTCCCGGACGTGTTCGTGCCGACCCCGGTACGGATCGCAGCCGCCCAGACCACGCTGTTCAAGGAGGCGGTCACGGTGATCGCGGTCGCCGGGCTCGGGGAGCGAGAGCCTCTCAACCACCTTTCAGCAGCTACAAGTTCAGCGACCTCACACCCACGTTCATGGGCCGCCGGACGGGCTCCGTCCGGCGTGGTGGGGCGATCACCGTAGTGGGCGAAGCCCGCCCGAAATCGGGCGGGCTTCGCCCACCCTCGTAGCCAGCTTTCCGACCCCCTCGCCAGTCCTGCTACGGCGACGCACCGGCACTGTGCACCAAAGTCGCCCCCACCAGCGCGACCCCTGACGTCGTACGACCCGACCCGGTCGAGGGTCTGCGCCGGCTTGACCGCCCGGCGCACCTCGTGGGCGTCCTCGTCCATCACCAGGTCGCCCACGGTCAGCAGTGGGGCCTCCACCGACCGCCGTGCCATGGTGCTCGGCGCAGCAGCCCGCGCACCCGAGCGCCGACCTCCTCCGGGCTGACGGTTGCTGACGTAGTCGTCGCCGGCCGTGATACCCGCGGTGCGGTCCTCCACCGCGTCCCGGGCGGGGAGGGCGAGGTCGCAGGCGTCGGGTCGCACGGCGCGCAGGACGGCCAGCCATCGGTGATGCCGGACGCCGTCGTCCTCCCGGACAGCTCCCGGGCCGCGGCAGCGCAGGGGCCCCGTCATCGGCCCGGCGGGTCTGCCGGCCCTCGTAGCGCAGTGCCCGGGACAGCGCCTCGGCGCCATCGGGGTCGATGAGGAGAACGCGCGGTGGTTTGCCGTCGGGGCGGGTGAGGGCGGGCGGCGTGTGTGGTGTTCATGGCGTCTTGAGGATCACCCCTTACGACGGTGTCAGGCGCACCCGAAAGACCTGCGTTTCCTCTGAGGCGTCGACAAGAGGGGCCTCAAGTCTCAGGGGAGGCCGTATCGCCTCTCCTGACGTCACCGTCGGAGGCGTGCAGAAGGGGTCCGTCGATGTCGTTGGCGCTGTGTGGCCGCACGGCAGTCGCGTGATCGCGAATGGATACCCCTGGGGGTATTTGACAGCGTGGACGGGAGTCCTTTACCTTCGTTGAGGTAATACCCAGGGGGGTATCTGGAGGTGAACGCGCTCATGGCTCGTGAAGTCGACCTGGAAACCTTCACCGCCGCCTGGAGGGCCGGCGCCGTCATCCTTGACGTGCGGGAGCCGGAGGAGTATCAGGCGGGACATGTACCCGGCGCACGGCTTGCTCCGCTGTCCGCACTGGCCGCCGTGTTGCCCCATCTGCCCAGGGAGCGTCAGGTGTACGTGATCTGCGCGAGCGGCAACCGCAGCCAGTGGGCCGCGGACCGGCTCACCGCCGCCGGTATGGACACCCTTTCCGTCGCCGGCGGGACCCGGGGCTGGGTCGGTGCCGGCCGCCCGATCGTCACAGGGGCCACCCCGGGGGCGGCCTGACCTTCCCCTGCTCACGCGCCTGCCCCTTCGGGGAGCGGGCCACCTTTTGACCTCTCGGATACCCCATAGGGTATCCGAGTCGACACTTAGGAGGTTTCCATGTTCTTCGCCCAGTACTACCTCGACTGCCTCTCGCAGGCGTCGTACATGATCGCCGACGAGGCCACCGGCCAGGCCGTGGTCGTCGACCCTCGCCGGGACGTCTCGGAGTACCTGGCGGACGCCGAGGCCCGAGGTTTCACCGTGGTCGGTGTCATCAACACGCACTTCCACGCGGACTTCGTCGCCGGGCACCTGGAGATGGCGGCCCGTACCGGCGCGTGGATCGGCTACGGCCGGCACGCCGAGACGGAGTATCCGATCCGCAAGCTGGCCGACGGCGAGACGATCAGCCTCGGTGACGTCACCCTGGAGATCATGGAGACGCCGGGTCACACCCCGGAGTCGATCAGCGTGCTGATCTACGAGCGAGGTGAGCACACCGTCCCGTACGGTGTGCTCACCGGCGACGCGCTCTTCATCGGCGACGTGGGCCGCCCCGACCTGCTCGCCTCCATCGGCGTCACCGCCGATGAACTCGGCGCCATGCTGTACGACAGCGTCCAGAACAAACTGATGGGCCTGCCGGACGAGGTACGGGTCTTCCCCGCGCACGGCGCCGGGTCCGCCTGCGGCAAGAACCTCTCGACCGAGAAGCAGTCCACCATCGGCGAGCAGCGCGCCACCAACTACGCGTGCGCACCGATGAGTGAGGGCGAGTTCGTGGCCATCGTGACCGCCGGTCAAGCCGCCGCTCCCGGCTACTTCGTCTACGACGCGATTCTCAACCGCAGTGAGCGCCCGCTGTTCGACCCGGCCACCGCCCCCCGGCCGCTGGACGTCGAGGGCTTCACCGGCCTCCGTGCCTCCGGCGCCGTCGTCGTCGACGCCCGCGATCCGCAGGAGTTCGCCGCTGGGCACCTGCGTGGGTCGGTGAACGTGCCTGCCGACGGCCGGTTCGCCGAACAGGCCGGAACCGTCCTGCCCACCGACGCCGACCTGCTGGTCGTCGCCCCGCAGAACCGCGAGGAGGAGATCGTCACCCGTCTGGCCCGGATCGGCTTCGACCGCGTGGCCGGCTATCTGCGCTCCCCGGACGACGCGCTGACCGCGCTGGCCGAGGAGGTGACCCCGGCCAGCCGCCTCACCGCCGCCCAGGTCCGTGCCGCCCTGGAGAGCGACAACCCGCCGGTCGTCATCGACGTCCGCAACTGCGGTGAACGCGGCGAGCACGGCTTCATCGACGGAGCCCTTCACGTCGCGCTCGGCGAGCTGCCCCGCCGCCTGGACGAGATCCCGCGCGAGAAGCCCCTGGTCCTGCACTGCGCGGGCGGCCACCGCTCCTCGATCGCCGCGAGCCTACTGCGCCACCACGGATTCACCGACGTCTCCGACATCCTCGGCGGCTACGCCGCCTGGGCCCTGCTCAACACCCCCGCCGCGGTCTGATCCGGCGGCCCAACCCCAGGGCGGCGGGCCCACGGCCCGGCCGCGAAGGCCGCTTGCGCACCCGCGCGGGGCCCTCAATCCCTGACCGGCCCCGCGCGGGTGCGCCAGCCCCACCTGTCCCCGCGTGTACCCCTCCCCGTACTTCCATGCGGGTCACCTCACCACGACGGAGTTTTCATGACCATCGACGCCTCCCGCGCCGCAGGCCTCACCCCCGCCGCCCTTCAGCAGTTGATCAAGGACGGACGCGGACCGCGCGTGCTGGACGTGCGCACCCCGGGCGAGTTCCGGACGGTCCACATCCCCGGCTCCTACAACGTCCCGCTGGACACCCTCCGCGAGCACCGTGCCGAACTCCTCGCCCACCTCGACGAGGGCGTGGTCCTGGTCTGCCGTTCCGGCGCCCGCGCCGCCCAGGCCGAGCAGGCCCTCGCCGAGGCCGGTCTGCCCAACCTGCGCGTGCTGGACGGCGGCATGATGGCCTGGGAAGTCGCCGGCGCTCCCGTCAACCGAGGCGAAGCGCGGTGGGACCTCGAACGCCAGGTCCGCCTGATCGCGGGATCCGTCGTGCTGGTCACCGGCCTCGTCGGCCTGTTCGTGCCGGGAGCGCACCTGATCGGCACCGCGATCGGCGCCGGGCTGACGTTCGCCGCGCTGAGCAACACCTGTGCCATGGGCATGCTGCTGTCCAAGCTGCCCTACAACCGCGGCCCGCGCACCGATATCCGCACCGTCATCGCCTCCCTGCGGGACCGATCGTGATCACGCTCGTCTCGCGGTATCGGTCCTGATCGGATCAGTCACGTTCGCCGTCCGGACGGGCAGGGGCCGACCGTGCGGCCCGAGAACCGGACCGGGACGAACGGCGCCCGGCGCCTTACGTGACTTGAGCAGGCGGCAGCCGGAGCGGCGGCCGTCCCGGCACGGGTGCGAGCGTCCGTGAGCGGTTTAGCGCGGCGGGCCGAGGATGACGCCGCCGTAGAGCTCGGATGCTTCTGCCAGGAGGGACTTGGGGATCTCGAAGCCGTCGGGGCGCGGGGTGGTGAGGTCGCGTCCGGCGTGGCGGAACATGCCCTCGATGCCGCCGGGTGTGGCGATCATCAGAAGGTCGGCGCGGCGGGAGGTGATGCGGTAGCCGTGCGGGACGTTGCGGGGCAGGTAGACGATCCCGCCTTCGCTCAGTTCGTGTTCCTCCTCCCCGGACCACACCAGGGCCGTGCCCTTGATGAGCATGAACACCTCGTCCTCGCGGGTGTGCAGGTGGAACGGCGGGGCTTCGCCCTTGGCGACGTCGAAGCGGCCCACGGTCAGCTTGCCCTCGGTAGCTTCCTTGTCGAGCAGCACGGAGAACGTTCCCCCGTCGAGCCATTCCAGCTTCTGCTGCTGTTCGGGCTGCGCCAGATAGGCCATGGTCATTCGGGGACCTCCAGGGAAACTCCGGCCGTCAGGCCGGGGCGGAATCGGACTCCTGCGGAGCGGGGTAAGGGGTCGGGATTCGCCTCCAAGAGCGAATCCCGATGCTCTGACTCGCAGGCCTGAACGTGACTGGTGGTGCGGTGAGTTTGTGAGTGCGACCGCACACCGTGTGAAGCGGGTGTTCACCTCCGGTGGGGGAGGGACACAGAGAGGGCCTGGGCGGTGCTGGGAACGGTGTGGGCCGCACACGGCGTATCCGCATGTCGCGTGGATGCGGACCGACGGGAGATGCCGGCTGGTTGCAGGCGGCTGTGCAGGGTCGGCCCCGCAGGTGCGGGGCCGGTCTGCGGGAGGAGTCAGCCGACGGTGAGGACGAGCTTCCCGCGGCCGTGGCCGGCATCGCTGGCCTGCTGGGCCTTGGCCGCGTCGGTAAGCGGGTAGGTCGCGCCGACCGTGATGGCCAGTGTGCCGTCGGCGGCCTGCCGGGCGAGTTCGGCCAGCCGGGCGGCCGAGCGCCGCGCCGGGCCCTCGGCGAAGACGACGCCGAGCTCGCGGGCGCGGAAGTCGGCGGTGGTGACGATCCGGTCGGTGCCGCCGCGCAGGGTGATGGAGTCCTCCAGCGCACCCTTGCCCGCGGCGTCGAGCACCGCGTCGACGCCGCTGGGGGCGAGTGCGCGCACCCGCTCGACCAGACCCTCGCCGTAGACCAGCGCGGTGGCACCGAGCGAGGTCACGTATTCCTGGTTGGCCGGGCCGGCGGTGCCGATGACGCGGGCGCCGCGGGCGACGGCGAGCTGGACGGCGATGGTGCCGAGCGCGCCGGACGCCCCGTGGATCAGCAGGGTCTCCTCGGCGGCAACGTCGAGCAGGTCCAGGACCCGGTCGGCGCCGTCGCTCGCCACCGGCAGGGCGGCTGCGTGCGTCCAGCCCAGGTCGGCCGGCTTGAGGGCGAGGACGGTCGCGGTGGCGAGCGCGTACTGGGCGTAGGCGCCCGTGTCGGACCAGCCCAGCACCTCGTCGCCCGCCCTCAGATGGTCGACGCCCTCGCCGACGGCGTCGACGACCCCGGCGATCTCACCACCGGGGATGGCGGGCAGGGTGGTGGGGAAGACGGCTTCCATGGTCCCGGAGCGGATCTTGCCGTCCACCGGGTTGACGCCGGCAGCCTGCACACGCACGCGGACCTGGCCGGGGCCGGGCTCGGGGACCTCGGTCTGCGCCTCGTGCAGGACCTCAGTGCCGCCGAACGTGTCGAAAACGATGGCTTTCATAGTTGTGTCTCCTTCGATGAGTTGATCCGGCGAAACCAATGAGGTGGCCAGATACCAAAAACGTGCCGCCAGTCATATGGCTGGCCACATATCTGTTGGATGGGCTCGTTCGCTGGCTGGAGCCGTGGCACTTCGGGCCGCCTGCCCGCGCTCCCAGGGCTTCAGCAGCTTTCGGGCCTGAGCAGGGTCCGTCAGTTGCTGTCGGTGCAGCTCCAGCACGCCCGCCTGGGGACGCCGGCAGTGCTTGGAGGCGATGGGTGTGTCCGCCTCGTGCATCCGCCGGGTCAGGGCGGCCATCGGTGCTGTGGTCTTTCCGGCGCTGCCGCGGGTGCCGTGCAGTGGTTCTCGGGATCGGTCCGAACTGATCGTCCTCGGGGCCGGAGTTCGTGGGAGGCCGACTCGAAGAGGGGTTCCTACGGGGTCAGCTCGATCGGAGCGACCGGGGCAAAACTCTGGTGCCGCTGCTTCGGGCCGTCACCTGGCCCGGTGCGGCGTCTGGGTGCTGTTGTCCTTTGTTTCGATGACGTGGACGCACCGGTCGAGGGCGGCCACCATGTAGCGGCGCCAGAGCGGGGTGAAGGGGCCGGCGAGGATCCAGCGGCGGCCGGGCAGCGGCTTGAACTCGTAGGTCCAGCGGATGAGTGTGCCGTCGCCATCGGGGTTGACGTTGAACTCGCCCCGGATGCCGGCCGCGAGGTGGGAGAGGACGTTGGTGAAGCCGGTCAGCTGGTAGGCGAAGCTGGAGCCCGGTACGTACTCGGTGAGTTCTTCGTCGGCCTGGGAGCCGTCGTCGAACTGCGGGTTTCGTCGCGGGCCCGCGTGGTCCCAGGCCTCGGTCTGGTTCCGCACGCTGCTGATGCCGGGGAACGGGGCCACCCGGCGGAAGACGGTGGGGAGGTCGATGGGCGCCAGGATGTGGAAGGCGTCCTGGGGCGCCGTGCGGGTCCTCTGCTGGACGGTGATGCTGACGGTCTTGTCGGCTGGGCCGATGAGGAGTGTGGTCATGGTTCGGCTCTCCGTGGTGGGGAGGGTGGGGTTGTCGGCGTAGCCGCGGTGGTTTCCGCCGTGGAAGGTCGTCGGGTCGGGCTCGTTGAGCGGGGCGCCCGTGCGGACGCGGTGCGGCAGGTCGGGGTAGGCCGGTGCGGTGGCGCCGACCGAGACGGCACTGGTCGGACGAGAGTCGAAGTCGGCGAAGCGGCTACCGCGCGGGGTGCCGCCGCGGTCGACGACCAGTGCCGTGACCCACCGTCGGCGTATGTGCTGCAGGAATTCCTCGTCGGGGCCGCTCTGGATGAGGTGCAGGCAGGCGAGGCCGATCGGGTCGATGACGTCGAGCGGCGCCGGGGTGGACGTCGCGCTGTCGTGCTCGGCGATGCCGGTGTGGGGGTTATGGGGAGGGATGCACAGGCCGGTGCGGTCGGCGCCGATCTCGGCGGGCACAGCGGCATCGCGGTGGTGAGCGGATGCAGTGTGCGACGGAGCCGCCGTAGGGCTCGGTGCGCTCGTTGGCGTTGGAGGAGAGGAACTGGTGGAGGAGGTAGCCGTTGCCTCCGTGGACCTCCACGCCGTCGAACCCAGCAGCGACGGCCGCCGCCGCCGCGCGGCGGAACTCGTCGACCTCACCGGCGATCTCGTCGGCGGAGAGGGCCCGGGGGGCATCTCCTGGAAGCCGGTGGCGATGAACATGACGCCATTGGGGCTAGAGGGAGGCGAGGACGCGGACGCGGTCGGCGATGGCGCGGCGAGCGACGTCGGTGGTGAAGGCGATGGAGTCGAACTCGTGCGGGACGCCCGGGTGCAGGTGGAATTCCACGGGGACGCCGGCCCGGCTGAGCTTGGTCGCGTAGGCGAGGTCCTCGTCGCGGAAGGCGTCGAGCTGGCCGACCTCGATGTAGGCCGGGGGCAGCCCGGTCGCGTCCTGGAGGCGGGCCGGAGCCGCCGTGGCGGGCACGTCCGGCCCGCCCGCCGCATCGCCGAGCAGCGCCGGCCACGCGGTGCGGCTGTCGTCGTAGGACCACAGCAGGTACGGCTCGATGTGCGGGTCGGACGTGGTGGTGCGGTCGTCGAGCATCGGCATGAGCAGGATCTGCCGGGCGATTGCCGGACCGCCGCGCTCCCGGGTGAGAATCGACAGAGCCGCCGCCAGTCCGCCCCCGGCGCTGTCGCCCATCACTGCGATCCGGGCCCGGTCGACGCCTAGTTCGCCCGCGTGTTCGTGCAGCCAGCACAGGGCGGCGTAGGCGTCCTCCAGCGGCGTCGGGAACGGATGCTCGGGGGCCCGGCGGTATTCGACCGACAGCATCGGTACCCCGCTGGCGGAGACGTAGCGCGAGACCGGTCCGTCGAACAGGTCGATGTGGCCGAAGATGTAGCCGCCGCCGTGGAAGAACAGCACCGCCGGCCCCGCTGCGGCGCCGGTCTTGGCGTACCAGCGCATGGTGATCTGTGTGCCGTCTTCGGCGGTTGCGTGGTGCTCGGCGGTCGTGACGTCGGTCGGGATCGGCTGGGCCGTCGAGGCGGCCCGGATGATCGGCTCCCATATGGCGCGGCGTGCGGGCACGTTGCCGACCGCCGGGGGTGTGGCGTGCGCCATGGCCTCGGCCATGGGGGCGAAAACCTGGGCGAACTCGGGGTCGAAACCGAGTGACATGGCTGTCCTGTCTTTTTGGCTCGTGGGTCTGAGCGGGTGTGATGCGTAGCAGCGGTGGAGCCCCGGCAGGATTCGGCTGTCGCCGGCATGAATGGCGTGGGCTCGACCGCTTGCAGGGAGACGCGACGCGATCGCCGTGCCGGAGAAGGTCGCCTAGGTGAGAGAGGCGGCGGAGGGAAGGACGAGGACCTTGCCGGAGAGCGCGCCTTCTGCGGCCTCCGCATGCAGCGCCGGCAGCTCGGCCAGCGGCACCCGTCGGGCGATGTCGACGTGCAGCGCTCCGGAGTCGACCAGCGTCACCAGCCTCGCCAGCTGCGCGGCGTCGCTGTTGACGAAGAGGTTGACGCCGCGTACGCCCCGTTCCTCGTCGGAAGGCGCGGGCATCCACACCGTCGTGTTCACGACGATGCCGCCGTCGCGCACCACGGAGGTCAGCGCGGCCAATTGCATCGGATCGACCGGCGCGAGGTTGAGCACGACGTCGACCAGGGCGGACAGCTCGGGGACCCCGTGGCCGAACACCTCATCGGCACCCGCCGTCCTGACGCGTTCGCTGCTGCGCGGCCCGGCCGTGGCGATCACGTGTGCGCCGGCGTGCTTGGCCAGCTGGACGGCGTAGCCGCCGACCGCACCGCCCGCACCGTTGATCAGCACCCGCTGGCCGGCAGTGAGCTTGGCGTGGTCGAAGAGGGCCTGCCAGGCGGTGAGCCCGACCAGCGGCAGCCCGCCCGCATCGGCCAGCGGGATGCTCGCGGGCGCCGCCGTCAGCAGGCCGACCGGTGCGAGTACGTACTCCGCCGCCGCGCCGGCGCCGGTCATCGGCAGGAAGCCGACAACCTGGTCACCCGCCCGGACCCTGTCCGCGCCATCACCCAGCGCGTCGACCGTGCCCGCGACGTCGGTGCCGGGAGTGTGCGGCAGGGCCACCGGGATGGGTCCCTGCATGAAGCCCGCGCGGATGTTGCCGTCTACCGGGTTGAACGACGTCGCGGCCACCCGGATCCGGACCTCCCCGGCCGCCGGGACCGGCTGTTCCACGTCCTCGTAACGCAAGACGTCCGGAGTGCCGTACTCATGGAAACGTACTGCTTTCATGACAAATGCCACCTTTCATGACAGTGAAGGTGCTTCGAATCTGAAGCATTGTGAGACCGGGGCACGCCTCGGCTTCGAGGCAGTGCCTTCAGGTGTGTGCGGGACGACAGCCGCTAGAGGGCGGTCAGGAGCTGAAGCTTGCCGTGGCTCGGGGAACCGGGCACGGCGGTGAACACCAGCAGCGTCTGACACTGCTCCGGGTCCAACAGCATCTCGGCGTACAGCTCCAGCTCCCCCAACTCGGGGTGCCGGTAGCGCTTGAGGTCGTGATGATGGGTCACTCCCACCTCGTGCAACCGCCAGATGTTCGCGAACTCGGAACTGACCTGCAGCAGCGCCGCTACGATCTCGCCGGCCCTCCCGGTGGGATCCGCCGTGTACGCGTCCCGGATCTCCGCGGCAAAGACCCTGCCTCGTATCGGATGATCCTCGACCGGGTACAGGCCACGGACCCGCGGATCACCGGTGAACCAGCGGTAGACCAGGTAACGGGACATGCCTGAGTACTGGGTGTAGTCACCGAGCAGTGCGACCGCCGGGCGAGTCTGCAGCAACGCCTCGCCGAGCCGTGACAGCACGATGGCGGGCACGTCCGAGAGGCCGGCGACGATCCGTGTCATCGTGGGACCGATGTAGTCGTCCCGCAGGATCCGCCGCGGCGCCGGGTTCCCTCCCAGGATGAAGAGGTGGTCTTGCTCGCTCTGGTTGAGACGCAGCGCCCGGGCGAGCGCGACGAGCATCCGCTCCGACGGCGCCGGACCCCGCTGCTGCTCGATCCGGCTGTAGTAGTCGGCCGACATCCCGGCCAGCACCGCCACCTCCTCGCGCCGCAGCCCGCCGGTGCGGCGCCGCTGCCCGCGGGGAAGCCCGACATCCTCCGGCTGCAACGCCTCACGACGCGCTCGGAGAAAATCTGCCAGCAACGCCCGGTCCATCGTCCGACCTCCTCTGTTCGACAGGACAATCTTGACGCGAACCCGGAACCGGATGAAGGGCAGTTCTAACCCCGGACAAGTTGTCCCTGGCTAAGGGCTCGCAGAGAATCAACATGTTGGTTTGATCTTCGTGGGGCTGCTGTTGGCGAGGAACTCGGTGACGTCAGCAGGTGTCCGGAACCTGGTTGTCGAGGGTGGAATGGTGTAGCCGTGCTCGGCCAGGAGGGGCTGGACTTGGTGAACGGCCCTGGTGAGGGTGCTGGTGTTGACTCCGAAGAGTTGGGCGAGGAGATCGCGGGTGCCGAGTTTGCGCAGGTAGAGCACGGTGGCCAAGACCCTGTCGGCGGTGGTCAGCTTGGTCGCCGGACATGTGCGGGCGGGCGGGCTGGGTGTGCTCGGCGCCTGCGACATCGCGCTCGCGGCCGGCACGGCGAGACGGCACACGCGAACCGGGCGTTCAGGGAGGGGAGCGGCCCCAGGAGCAGCACGGTGTGCAGGAACGCCGGGCCCTTCACGACCACGCACTTCCTCTGCGGCCCCGGGCCGGCATTCTCGCCGGCCCGGGGCCGCACACCTATCCCGTGACCTGTCGCCGACCGCTGACGTTGCCCTGGTCATGGACGGCTACGACCACCTTGACCTCGACGAGATCGACTTCGCGCCGGTGGAGCACGACACCGAGCGGCTGCGCCTGCTGACCCCCAGGACAACTGTGGTGTCTGGGACGGTCCGGGCTGCCGGAGAGCGGGGTAGGGGGAGGGCCGGGGAAGGCCGTCGTGCCGGTGCCGGTGCCGGTGCGGGCGGGGGTCGTACGGCGCCTGTCGCGGAAACCTTCGCTGCGCCTCAGGTCGGCAGCCACTTCACCACCGCGTCCCCGCACTCGGCCGTCTGCGCGTAGAACGCCCTCAGCTCCTGGTGCGCCGCCGCGAACGCCTGCCACGTCTCGGGCTCCGCGGTCACGCCGCCGTAGTGCGGCAGCAGTTCGGCGCGGGCGAAATCCCACAGTACGTCGAAGTCGGCCATCGCCAGAAAGCCGGCCACCTGGCGGGCCTGAGCCGACGTCAGCACCAGGAACGGCGGCTTGTGCCGGTCGGCGCGGAACACCGGCCGACCACCGAGCACCACCTGGGCCTGGGGCCCGTCCTCGACACGATGCGGGGGAGCGGCGGCGTAGATGCGTTGCTGGTCCAGATAGCGCTTGTCCAGTGACTCTTCACGGTGCTGGCCGACCCGCTGCCGGACGGTCTCCGAGTCGTCCTCGAAGAGTCGTTCAAGCCAGGTCGTGCTGTTGCGCAGTGCGGGGGGCGGCACCGCTCGCAGACGGAGGTACGTACTCATGCCAGAGGGAGCGCGCGGGGGCGCCGAAGCATTACGCGGCCGACGGACCCCGTTCGAGGAAGGACACCTCGACCGTCGTGCGCGCGGGGTGGGGCGGTACCGCGCCGCTTGTCGGGAAGGGCGGACGGCGACCACTGGATCCCTCTCCGTGCCACTCACGCGGGGCCGCGCGTCCTCGTCGGCTGGGGGCGAGCACCGGCGACGACGTGAGGGGGTGCTCGGAGCGTTGTGACACTTCTGCAAGGACGGACGCTGGTAACCATGGGGCCGTCGATGCGACCGGAGCACGGCGGACGGCATGAAATCGCCATGAACCCGGTACGAACGAGGACAGTCTTGGGCCAGGTACGGCAACCCCGGCGTGTACACGAATGCAATGGGGAATTGGGCGCGGCGGTCGCGCGGGCCCAGGACGGCGACGAGGCCGCTTTCGCGGTCGCGTACCGGATCGTGCAGCCGGGCCTGCTCGGCTATCTGCGCGGCCTGGTCGGCGACGACGCGGAGGACGTGGCCTCCGACGCCTGGCTGGAGATCGCCCGTGACCTCGGCCGTTTCAAGGGGGACGGCTCCGGGTTCCGCGGCTGGACCTCGACCATCGCCCGGCACCGGGCGCTGGACCATCTGCGCCGACAGCGGGTACGGCCCCGGGCAGGAGGAAGCGAACAGGACGTACTGGACCTGCCCAGCCAGTACAGCACCCACGACCAAGCCCTGGAGTCCTTGTCCACCGAGCGGGCGCTGGAACTGGTCCGTCGACTGCCGCGGGACCAGGCCGAGGCCGTACTTCTGCGGGTTGTCGTCGGCCTGGACGGTCCCGCCGCTGCACGCGTCCTCGGCAAGCGTCCGGGAGCGGTGCGAACTGCCGCCCACCGGGGCCTGAAACGCCTCGCCCGTCACCTGGGCGTCGACGCTGAAGCGGACCAGGGTGTGACGAATGAGGCCTCCGCGACGCTGGGTGAGTCGAAATGAACGACGTCGGCAACAGTTACCGACGGACAGGCATCAGACCCGGAACGCCGAACGAATCGAACCGGTCGAACAGGAACGGAAGCGGACATGGGTGAACGGCTGGGCGGTGACGGAGTTCCGGGCCGTCGACGTGCGCACCCTGGCGGCGCCGTGTCCGACCCGTGGGAGGTGGGTGGCGCCGCCAGGCTGGAAACGGAGTTGGGCGCCGTTCTACGCGAAAGCCATAGCGACCCCGAGGCCGAGCAGCGGGCCCTGACCGCCTTCCGGGCTGCCCATGAGGAAGGCGCGCACCAAGCGCGTACCCGGCGCAGGGACGATTGGCGGTTGCCGGCGGAGCGCCGTGCCAGGCGTCCTGTGAAGATGACGCTCGGCGTGGTGTTCGCCAGCCTCACGCTGGGTGGAGTCGCGGTCGCGGCCATCGGTTCCGTCGGCTCGCCCATGGACGGTGACGGCGCCGCGCGGGGGACCGCGCACCCGTCGGCCGCCGCCCCGGACGAGCCGTCCGGTGAGGCCCCTTCGGCGTCCTCCGGCGTTCCCGGACCGACGGACGGCCCGGCCACCGCCCAGGACACCGAAGCCCATTGCCGCGCCTACGAGCAGGTCAAGGATCGCGGCAAAGCGCTCGAGGGAACGGCCTGGCAGCGCCTCGTCACGGCCGCCGGCGGGACGGACAAGGTCGCCGCATACTGTTCCGAGCAGTTGGCGCGGGCGACCGCCGCACCGAGCAGGCCCGCCGGCAACGGCAAGGCGGGAAGCGCTGGCGACTCCGGCAACGACGTCGGCGGCACGGGCAACGCGGCCGGAAACGGCCAGGCAAGCGTCGCGCCGGGCGGCGGCAAGCGGAAGTAGCCCCCGCCGTGCCCGATCCGTGCCCGTGAGGAGCTGTGTCCCATCCTCTTTTCGCAGGTCACGGCGGTGTGAAGGATGATGGTGATCCCGCTTGCCGTTCGGTTGGGCGTCGATGGTCGCTGTTCCGAACGGCAGCGGGGGCGTGCTGGTCTTTCAGCCGGCTGCGAGGGTGGCCGTCGACGCCTCGGTCAGGTGGTGGAGTCGCGCCAGGCGGCGGGACATGAGCGTGATGAACGCCCGCTGAATGTGGACTTCGGCGTGGGACATCAGTGGCTGCCTGCGCCAGTGCCGGGGTGAAGGTGGGCTCGCGGTCGTCGAAGTGGTCGCGCCCGCCCCGACGGCCTTTCGTGAGCCCGGCCGGGGCGGCACCGGCGGGTCGGCGTTCGGCGGAAGCCGCGGCTGCACCGGCGCCCCGGCGGATGTCGCCGCGGACCGCCCGCCCGGCGGAGCGCCGGGCGCGCGAGTCCGTGGTCAAGCTCAAGGAGACCGTCTCGAACCGGCCGCCACCCCTCAGTGCCGCGGCGCGCGCGGCCGGGTCCGCGCTGACCGTACGGTCAGCGCGGACCCGGCCCTGCGGCTCCTCCGGGAGGCGCACGGTGAGCCGGGCACCGGCCACAGGCCGTTCGCGGCCTTCCCGGACGCCTCCGGCATGGCGGCCCCGGCCGCGGCGTTCACCGCCGCCGAGGCGCCTGTGCCCTCTGCCGCGCAGCGGTTCCAGCCCTGGCCGACCGCAGCCCGCCTCGTCCGCGGCCGCGGACAGGGAGCTGCCGTCGGCTGACAGCGTGCCGACGTGGGCGTTGCCGGGCCCTGCGTCAGAAGGTCAGGTTCCAGGCGTCGATCTTGCCGGTGTCGGAGGCGGCGTTGTCGTTGACGCGCAGTTTCCAGGTGCCGTTCGCGACCTCCGAGGAGGCGTTCACGGTGTAGGTCTGGGCGATGTTGTCGGCGCTGCCGCCGGCGTGGTTGTGCAGCGTGTAGACGGTGCCGTCCGGCGCCACCAGGTCGACCTTCAGGTCGCCGATGTAGGTGTGCTTGATGTCCACACCCACCTTGAGGGTGGCCGGGGCGTTGCCGGTCACGCCGGTCACGGCGATCGGGCTCTCCACGGTTGCGTTGTCGTTGACGGCGAAGTCCGCGAGGTTCTCGAAGTACTTGCCGGGCGGCGGGGTGGTCCCGACGGCCTTGAGGGCGTCGACCTGTCCTTCGCCGAAGAACGAGTTGCTGGCCGTCGTGCCCGTGCAGCGGCTGTCCGAGGGACAGGCGATGTCGTTGGCCTGGGCGGCCAGCTTGACGCGGATCTGCGCCGGGGTGATGCCCGGGTCGGCGCTGGCGATGAGTGCCGCCACGCCGACCACGTGCGGAGTGGCCATCGAGGTGCCGCTCTTGCTGCCGTAGCCGCCGCCGGGGACGGTGGAGTAGACGTTGCTGCCCGGCGCCGCGACGTCGATGACGCCCTGCCCGTAGTTGGAGAACGAGGCCTTGGTGACGCCCGTGCCGTTGGCCGCGACCGTGACCACGCCCGGCAGCTCGGTCGGGATGTCGAGGCATGCGTTGGTGATGGTGCGGGTCACCGGCGTCGAGTCGTTCGGGCTCGCGGAGTCGGTCGTCTTGTGGGCGAGGTCGTAGTTCTCGTTGCCCGCCGCGGCGATCTGGAGGGAGCCCTTGCCCTCGGCGTACTCCTGGGCGCGCTTGACGCCCTCGATGATGGCGGCCTGGTCGACGTTGTCCGGGCAGTTGAACTGCCACGGGTCCGTGTAGTAGCTGTTGTTGGTGACCTTGAAGCCGTGGTCACCGGCCCAGACGAAGCCGCAGATGGTGTTCTCGGCGAAGAAGAAGGAGTTGCCCGGCTCGGCGACCCGGACCGCGGAGATCCTCACCCCGGGGGCCACGCCGACGACGCCCTTGCCGTTCTTGGCCGCGGCGATGGTGCCCGCTACGTGGGTGCCGTGCGTGTCGACGTCCCGCCAGGCGCCGGCACGGGTGTCGGGCTTGCCGTAGGCGCAGGAGACCGAGTCGGCCGCGTCGAAGTTGGGCGCCAGGTCCTGGTGCCGGTCGTCCACACCGGTGTCCAGGATGCCGACCTTGACGGAGGCGGAGCCCGGGTTCACGGCCCAGGCCTGGTCGGCCTTGATCTGGCTCATGTCGGCCCGGACCGGTTCTCCGGCCGGGGTCGAGGCCTGGGCCGGATCGGCCGGGAGCGCCGGGTTGTAGGCGTCGGCCGGGACGTCCGAGGTGCGCGTGGCGCCGACCTGCTGCACGCCGGCGACGCCGCGCATGGTGGCGGCGAACCCGCTGGCCGCCGAGTGGGCCACGATCACGCCGATGGCGTCGAAGGTCGAGAAGACGGTGCCGCCGTTGGCCGCGATCGCGGAACGGACCGCCGAGCTGTCCCCGGGGGCGGTGATCACGAGGTAGGCACGCGTGCCGGCCACCCAGGTCGCACTCCGGGAAGCCGACACCGCGGCCGGAGCGTGGGCCTTGGCGGCCGTCGCGGTGGAGGGGGCGACGGGGAGCGTGCCCGCGAGGGCGCCCGGGGCGCCGAACGCGAGGACGGCGCCGAGCGTGGCCGCCAGCACCAGCGTGCGTCTAGGTCGGCCGGATATGGGGGGTATCAATGCGTCCTCCGGAGACGGCCCGGCCGGGCTGAGGGCACCGGGCGGGGCGGTACGAAACGAATGGTCGATGCAAGATGTCAGGTGCATGCCTCTATGCGGAAGTACTTTTCCGCGCAGGGACGTCATAGGGGCATGGCTGAAAAGAGACGCACCCCGGGCATCGAGGGGTCGAGACCCCTCGGGAGCTCGGCGACGCCGACCACGCCCTGGCATACGCCGCCGACCTGGCGCCGGCCGTGCCGCCTGCACCAGAGCCGGACCCGACCCGAGGCGCTCCCCGGCCATCGCCGCCTCGAGGCCGTTCTGTACGAAGGGCCTGCGGCCGGCATCCACATCACCCGCCGGCTATGAGGGCGGCAAGCAGGAGATCAGCGAGACCGTGGATTTCCTGCGCAGTCCCGAGCACTATGCGATCGCGGGGGCCAAGGGCCCCGTGGAGTGATCACGGTGGGGCCGCCGGGCACCGGGAAGACCCTCATCGCCCGCGCGGTGGCGGGCGAGACGAAGGTGCCGTTCCTGTCGGTGACCGGCTCGGCGTTCGTGGAGATGTTCGTCGGCGTCGGTGCCTCACGGGTGCGCGACCTCTTCGAGGAGGCACGCAACCGGGCCCCTTCGATCATCTTCATCGACGCCGTCGGCAGCCGTCGCGGCGGGGCTGCCCGGACGGGCGGGAACGACGAACGCGAGCAGACCCTCAACCAGCTCCTTGCCGAGACGGACGGTTTCGACCAGTCCCAGCGGCATCGTGGTGCCGGCCGCGACCAACCGGCCCGAGACGCTCGACCCGGCTCTGCTGCGCCCGTGCCGCTTCGACCGGCACGTGACGGTGCCGCTGCCCGACCAGGCCGAGCGGGCGGCGATCCTGGTCGTCCACGCACTCGGCAAGACCCTGGCACCGGGCGTCGAGTGGGATGCCGTCGCTCGGGCCACGCCGGGCTTCTCCGGCGCCGACCTGGCCAACCTGGTCAACGAGGCGGCCATCAACGCCGTCCGCGGCGGCGGCGCCGTCATCGACGCCAAGGACCTCGACGGCGCCCGCGACCGGCTCCTGCTCGGACGGCGGGAGTCAACCGACGCCCTGCTCCCGGCGGAACGGCACTCCGTCGCCACCCACGAATCCGGACACGCGCTCATCGCGGCCCTGTGCGAGCACGCCGACCCGGTCGTCAAGGTCACCATCCTGCCCGCCGGGCCTTCGCTGGGTGCCACCGAGCAACTCCCTGAGGCCGAACGGCACTTGTACAGCGAGAGCTACCTGACCGACCTGCTCACTGTCCGGCTCGCCGGCCGGGCAGCCGAGTTGGTCGTCTTCGGCGAGGGCTCGACCGGCGCGGCCGACGATCTGGCCGGCGCCACCCGGATCGCGGCCCGCATGGTCCGCGAGTTCGGCCTGTCCTCGGCCCTCGGCCCTGTCGGATACGGCTCCGGCGCCCCCCACCGCCTTGGCGGCGAGAGCACTGAGGACACGCTGCGGCGGCCCTACTCCGACCAGACCCAGCGCATCGTCGACGAGGAGGCAGGCCTCCTGGTGCGGCAAGCCGAGAACCGCGCGGTGGACCTGCTGAGTGACCACCGGGCCGCGCTGGACACCCTGGCCGACCCGCTCACCGCCCGCGAGACCATCGACGGGTCCGTCGTCCTCGACGTACTCCAACGGCAACAGCGTCAGGACGGCCACCACCCCGCTGCGACAGGGAAACCGACGCCCTCCCCGTGACGCCGCGGCGACGCCCGCAAACAAGGAAAAGTGGCAGCCATGGAACAGCAGCCGGGGGCGGCCCACGGGCTGGGGCTTGTGGTGTTCATGAGGGGCGGCGGGCTCTGGCTGGCCCTGATCGGCTGGTTCCTCATCGCGGCCGCCACCGCTGAGGGACGGCAGGCGCAGCTGCGCGGTGTGCTTGCCGGTGTTCCCGTACGTGACGCCATGACAAGCGATCCGCTCACGGTGCCCGCAACCCTGGCGGTTGCGGACCTACTGGCCGACCCGCTGTATCGGTACAGGCACTCGGCGTTCCCTGTGACCGGTGGGGACGGCTCCCCGGTCGGGCTGGTGACCCTGGACGGCGCAAGGCAGGTGCCGCTTGAGAAGAGCGGGGCGGTGACGGTGGACGAGGTGATGGTGCCGCTGTCGCGGACCATCGTCGCGGGTCCGCACGACTCACTGGCGGATCTGCTGCCCCGCATGGAGCCCGGCGCCGAGCACCGCGTCCTGGTGATGGACGAGGGCACTCTCGTCGGCATCCTGTCACTGTCGGACATCAGCCGTACGGTGACCTGGCTGATGAACACTGCCCCGAGGCGGTATGAAGCTGATTGCGGGCCGCCCGGTCAACGGCTTTTCGGTCGCGCGCGTTGGCGTCGTAAGGGCTGCTCGGCCACGTCCAGGAGGGCGCCGACCCGAGATGCCCTGGCTCTGTCGCGGTGCCGACCCGCGGTGCGGACCCGGCTGTGCCCGGAACGGACATCGGGGTGCGCGACCAGACGAGCACCGGTCCGCCAGGATCCCGCGACGAAGTCTGCCGGGCCCTGCGCCCCCGCGAGTCGGCGGGGCATTGTCCTGCGCGCAAACTCGGTGGGCGGGAGGTCTACTGGAAGAGCGGAGGCGGGTGGGGGCATCACCGGCAAGCGGTGACCGGGTGGCTGGGAGGAGAGGTTCGGGATGGATCGAACCGGCCACGGTGACAACGGGCCACCGTGATGAGGAGCGACCGTGGCGCCTACTTTTCTCGACCCCGTGTACGCGCGACCGGGACCGTATGCCCTACCTGGACACCTCGCGTGACGTCCACGACCCGGAGGCGGCGATCAGGTTGCGACGGCGCCGGCATCTGAGTGAGGACCTGGCCATGCAGGGCGCCGACAAAGCCACCGTTGGCCGTCGTCGCCGACATCGCGGGCACGGACCGGGAGGTTTCCGGGCGGCACGGGCAGGCGATCTTTGCGAGCCGCGGTGGTCTGGCCCTGGTGGAGGAGCTGCCCGATCCGCCGGCGCACGACGCGACCGGGTTCAGCCCGTTGCCCGACGTGCTGCCGCTCGCGGTCCAGCGCGCGCCGGACATCCCGTACACCGCCGCCACTGTGCACCGCGCCGCGCACCCGGAGACCGGCGCGCCGGAGGAGATGGAGGTGGGCTTCCTGGAAGGCGAGGACGCCGAAGGACTCCGGGTCTGCGGCCGACAGGGCGATCTGTGTCGGCTCCGAGCCGGCCCACAACCTCATGGTCAGGTCGACTGGCGTGTTGAGCAGCAGCGCGCCTGCCTGAACGCGCTGCAACGCGGCCGCAACCGCTGCCAGGAACCGTCCGGCGCGGCCTTGATCCGCGCGCTGGTCCGCACCGGCGCCGAGCTGGTGGTCGTACCGCGGGAGGAACTGCCTCTGGAGGACGCGGTGGGCGTGCTGCTGCGGTACCCCGACCCGGGTGTGCCGTTGTGATCCCCGTGGCCCAGCCGGGGCTGGGATGGCGGGTTCTGCTCGGCGCCGGGAGGAGCTGGTGAGGTATGTCTGAGGGGCCGGTGGTGGTAGGGACGGACGGTTCGGCCGGAGCGGCACACGCGGTGCTGTGGGCGGCGCAGGAGGCCGCCCTCCGGCACCAGCCCCTGCACATCGTGTGCGCCGTCGATCTCGAATTGTCGGAACGCCTGTCCGCCGACACCGCGCGGCGGGTTGGCGAGGCGGCCCGGTCCTTGCTGGGCGAGGCCGCCGCAGCAGCCTCCGACAGGGCGCCCGGCCTGGCGGTCTCCACGGAGGTCGGCCGGGAGCCCGCGGCCGACAGCCTGTTGAGGGCGGCCGCCTCGACGGCTCCGCAAGCCGAGGATGTCGAGGCTCCCGCGGTGACGATCGTCGTAGGTTCGCGGGGGCTGGGTGGTTTCTCCACACTGCTGCTGGGCTCGGTCGGGCTGACGGTGGCCGGACAGGCGACGTGCCCTGTGGTCGTCGTGCGTGGTACGGAGCGGCCGCCGGGCGGGGTGGTCGTCGTGGGCGTACGGGACGAAGAGGACCTGGAGGCGGTGCGCTTTGCCGGGGAGACGGCCAGGCGGCGTAAGGCGTCGCTACGTCTGTTGAGTACGTGGACCTACCTCCAGTACGTCGGGAGTATGGCGCCGATGGCCGACGTGGTGCGGGTGGCCGTGGAGGCGGAGGCCGCTGCGAGTACGCGCATGCTCGGCTCCGTACGGGAGGAGTTCCCGGACATCAAGGTGACCGAAGAGGTGGTGAGGGTCCCCTCGCCAGCTGGTGAACTGGTCGCGGCGTCCCTGCACGCGGACCTCGTCGTCGTGGGCGCACGCAGGCCCGCCCACCACCTAGGCCGTGCGCTGGGCCGGGTCACACACGCCGTTCTGCAGCACGCGCACTGCCCGGTCGCCGTCGTCCCACGCGGATGACTCCTGCTGCTCGCTGACGACCGGGAACCGCCCGGTTGCCGTTGTTCCGCAGCCGGATCAGGACGCGGGGTCTGACCGCTTCTGCCGGGCGCCGAGATTGCGAGCACCGGGTCGACGAACCGGTGCTTGGAACCTTGCTGGAACGCCATGACGTGCCACGGGTGACTTGGATGGGCGCCCAGCGGACGGGGATTTGCGGCAGGGCACGGCCAGGGTGAGGCTGGGATGGTGACTCGACATGCACCTGTGGTCGTGCATCCGCCAGGGTCGGATACCGGGAGGCGGGTGACGATTCGTGGCGAGCACGTGGGTACGGCCTATCACCTGCTCGATGTTGTGGAGTTTCTGCGTCGTTCTGGCCTGCCGGAAGCGCACATGGGGATCGATGATCCGGATCTGGTCGAGTGGCGTGGCGGCGATTCAAGAATGTGGAGTGAGAAGCCGTAGGAGCAGTTGTTCGTACCCGTCTGTCGTCTTACCGGGCGCCCCCTCCAGGTCGCGCAGTTTCCCCGCCCTGAAGGCGTCGGCCAAGCTCGCTCACCCGAGGAGATGTGCAGACCCTCCCAGAGGACCGTCGCCTTCTTGAGGCCGGGGGCGGGGATGGTGATGAGCTGCCGTACCCCTGCGGGGATCCGGGCCCGTCTCTCCTCGATCACCGTGACATGGCCGGTGCGAAAGTACTCGATGACCTTCTCGGCGATCGACTTGCCCACGCCCGGGACCCCTTTCAGACCTACTGGAAATCAGGGGGCTCCGCGCAGCGAGAGGTGTAAGGCAATGCGGTCCGGGATTGCTTCACTCGGCCCCGGGATGCCCGCGCAGTGCGTATGCGGGACGGTGGAAGGGAGAGGAAGGGAGCCTGCTCCACGGCGGGCCGCACGCGGCAGCCGGAAGAGGGCATCACCAGGATCCGCCGCGATCCCGGCCAACTGGACAGGTCCGGCAGCGCCCAAAGAATTCGGCATGTATCCCCGGGAGAGGCAATGACTGATCCGATCGTGGTCGGGGTCGACGGCTCCGGGCGCAGCCTGCGGGCTCTGTTGTGGGCTGCGCAAGGGGCATCACTGCACCATTGCCCACTGCGCATTGTCCACGTGCTGTCCCTCGAGCTCGGTCCTGTACCGGATTCCCGGATCGTGAGTGAGGCCACCGCAATTGCCAAGCAGGCCCACCCCGAGCTGGAGGTGATCCCTGCCGAGGTCGACGGCACGCCGGCGGCCGCATTCCTCTCCGAGTCCGAGCGTGCGCACACCGTGGTTCTGGGTGCCAAGGGCAGAGGAGGCTTCGGGACCGTGATGCTCGGTTCGGTCGCCCTGCAGGTCGTCGGACATGCCGCGAGCCCGGTGGTCGTCGTCAACCACGTTGCTCTCGGCCAGGGCCGCGTCACCGTCGGTGCCGACGGTTCGGCTCACTCTCAGGTCGCTCTGGAGTACGCCTTCAAGGAGGCATCCTTGCGTGGTGCACAGCTTCAGGCACTGTACGCCTGGAGTCCCCCCGGAGGGCCCGCGCCGGTCAGCCCTGCCCAGGACGAGGCGGACGCGGGACACCGGCGTGCACTGCAGGAGTGGCTTGCTCCGCTGCGCCAGGAGTATCCGGATGTGGAGGTCGTGGAGGAGTTGGCACACGAATCCCCGGTTCTCGCCCTGGCCCGTGCCTCCGACCGGTCCGACCTTCTGGTCGTCGGCTCCCGAGGTCGCGGCGGCTTCCGCGGGCTGGCCCTCGGCTCGGTCAGCCACGCCCTTCTGCAGTACTCCATGTGTCCCATGGCGGTCATTCGTCCGCGCACGCAACCGGCCCCGTCGTGACCCGCCCGCCTCGGGCGCGCAAGGCGGCATGGCGGTGGCGCTGAACGACAGCCCCGCCCAAGGCGTCCTACGGGCCGCTGCGGGCGCCGGACTGCCGGGCGGCGGCGTGCCCGCTCCGGTCTGCAGCAGTCCGTCGAGGACGTCCCGTCGCCGATCGGACAAGAGGTGTTCCCAGCCGACAGGACCCGGACGCTCCAGGGCGGCTGGTCGCCGTCCAGGACGCGCGCCGTCCGCTGCGGGTGTCGCAACTTCAGGATGCCTGACCACGTGGACGGATCCCTGAACGGCAGTGCATGAGCTGAGACAAGGAGCGGAAGCATGAGCACGTCGCGTGCGCGGGGGGCGGTTGTCGTCGGGGTGGATGCCACGCCGGGCGCCGGGCTGGCCCTGGCCTGGGCGGCGGACGAGGCGGCGCTTCGTCGTCTGCCGCTGCACGTGGTGCTCGCCGCTGACGTGCCAGGGCTGGAGGGAGGCTCTGCCGAGCTGACGTCGTTGTGGACGTCGTGGGGCCCGGCGGTCCGTACCGTCTACGCGACGGTGCTGGAGGAGGCGCGGGACTTTGCCGTGGGACGGCATCCAGGGCTCACCGTGGTCGCCGAGCTTGCCGACGGTTCTCCGGCGGACGTCCTGCGGGCCCGGGCACCGGGCAGCGCCATGGTGGTGATCGGCTCGCGCCACCGCGGCATCGTGCGGGATCTCTTCAGCCGCGAGTCGGTGGGGGAGCCGCTGGTCTCGCACGCACCGTGCCCGGTCGTCGTGGTCCGCGAGCCGGAACTCGTGTCGCACGCTCCGCCCCAGGTCGTGGTGGGGGTGGACGGTTCGGCCGTGTCGATGGAGGCAGTGCGGTTCGCCTTCGAGGAGGCTGCCTTCCGCGAAGCCCGCGTGATCGCGGTCTCGGCCTGGCAGCCGCCCCACCCCCGCGACTTGGCTTTGGAGGACGCGGAGGACGCGGAGGACGAGGTGCGGCGGATACTGGCGGAGTCCACGGCAGGCTGGCAGGAGAAGTACCCCCAGGTCGACATCCGCCACGCGGTGGTCCGCGGCCACCCGGTACGGGTGCTCAGCGACGCGGCCCAGTGGGCGGTGCTGCTGGTGGCGGGCAGCCGCGGGCTGGGCGGATTCTCCGGACTGCTGCTCGGCTCGGTCAGCCAGGGCCTCATGCACCACGCACCCTGCCCGGTCGTCATCGTGCCGCACCCTGCCAGGAACGGGGACGCCTGACCACCCGCGACGGTAGAACCCATCGGTGCCGAGCGCACGGCAGCCCTCCGGACAGAGGAGGTGGCCCCCGCGGAGGCTAGAGGACGCCAACACCGGCGTCGGCGAGACTGGCGTGCCAGGTGCCGTCGTCGACCGCACAGTCACGCGGCACCTCGTCGGTACTTCTCCGGGGGCATGTCCACCCCCGCAGCGCGTGCGGGCCGTCCGTACGATCGATGCACGCGCCGCGGACCGTCTGTCCTTCGTCGGGACGTCCTCCGGCAGTGGCCGGTCAGACGCTGCGTGCCACCACGGCCTCGACGAATCGGCCCACCTCCTTGTCGGGGACCAACTGCTTGTCCTCGCCGACGATGGGCAGTCGGCGGATCTGGTGCTCCTCCATCGTCTCCAGGACGTGTTTGATGTCCGTGTCGCGCCCTGAGCCGCACTCCATCCTCACGCGGTCGTTCCACCCCACATCCGAGGCGAGGCCGGTGCGCGTCGCGCTGCCGTGCGCATCTGTTCCCTGTGGGGGCGAGGATGGAGATATGGGGCGGGTGCCGCCCGCCGTGTTCCTCGGGGCGAGGAGGTCGGGTCGTGTTCTTCAGGGATCGTCGTGATGCCGGCCGGCAGTTGGCCGCCCGGCTGAGGCATCTGAAGGGGACCGAGGTGGTGGTGCTGGGCCTGCCCCGTGGAGGGGTGCCCGTCGCCGCGGAGGTCGCGGAGGCGCTCGCCGCGCCGCTCGATGTCTGCCTGGTGCGCAAACTGGGCGTGCCCGTCCAGCCGGAGCTGGGGATGGGAGCGATCGGCGAGGGCGGCGTGCGTGTGATCAACGATGACGTGATGCGCACCGCGCGCGTCACCCCCGACGAGCTGGCCCGGGTCGAGGCGCGTGAGCGGGAAGTGCTGGAGAGCCGTGCCCGGCGCTACCGAGCGGGGCGGGAACCGGTCGGCACGCAGGGCCGCACGGTGGTGGTGGTCGACGACGGGGTGGCCACGGGGTCCACGGCGCGGGCGGCCTGCCGGATCGCCCGTGCCGGGGGAGCGGCACGCATCGTGCTCGCCGTCCCCGTCGCGCCGCAGGACTGGACCGCACGGCTCGGCGAGGACGCCGACGAACTGGTGTGCCCGCACACCCCGTGGGACTTCTCTGCGATCGGGCAGTTCTACGACGACTTCTCGCAGACCGCGGACGATGAGGTCGTTGCCTGTCTGGAAGAAGCCGTTGCCCGTCGGCTGAGCACCCCCCGGACCGAGCCGCGTCGCGCGGGGCCGCAGGACCCGGAGGTGGAGGTGCAGGCCGGGGCGACGGTGCTGCGCGGGCAGTTGACGGTGCCCGCGGGCGCGACCGGGTTGGTGCTGTTCGCGCACGGCAGCGGAAGCAGTCGGCACAGCCCGCGCAACCGGTTCGTCGCGCTCGGGCTGAACCGGGCCGGGCTCGGCACTCTCCTGTTCGACCTGCTCACCGAGGAGGAAGAGGCGGACAGGGCCAACGTGTTCGACACCGGGCTGCTGGCCCGGCGGCTGGCGGACGCCACCGCCTGGTTGCGCGGTCGGCCGGAGATCCAGGGGCTGGCCGTCGGCTACTTCGGTGCGAGCACCGGCGCGGCTGCCGCGTTGTGGGCGGCCACCGAACCCGGTGCGCGGATCGCCGCGGTCGTCTCCAGGGGCGGCAGGGCCGACCTGGCGGGCCCACGGCTGCCGGCTGTGAACGCGCCCACGCTGCTGATCGTCGGGGGCCACGACGAGTTGGTGCTCGACCTCAACCGCGAGGCACAGGCCCGGCTGCGCTGCGAGAACCGGCTCGCGGTCGTCCCCGGCGCGACCCACCTCTTCGAGGAACCCGGTGCCCTGGAGAAGGTCACCGATCTGGCCCGTGACTGGTTCACCGACCACATGGCCCCGGTCCCTCATGCGGCGGCCTGAGGATGGACCCGTGCTCCGGTCACGGGCGGGTGCTCAGGTGGAGCGGCACGGTCCTGTGCCTCCCCGGTACTTCGTGCCGGAGGGTCTTTGGTGTCCAGCGCCAGGATCCGTATGCCGGTCCCGGTGAGCACGCACCACCGCGCGAACCAATGGAACGGCCGAGGGGTCACCGAACCATCCGCGTCATGGCGGCGGTAGGACGCCGACACTCCCTCGACCTCGCGGCCGAAGACGTCGAAGAGATTGGGCTGACGCTGCTGCGCAGGCCCGACGGACGCCTGGCCGAGGGGATCGAGCGGGGCCTGGCCCTTGGGCCGACGCGTCCCCGGTGCCGGCCGGTGCTGGTGTCGGCCACCGTGCCCGACTCCGTCTCTTCCGACGCTGTGGTGTGTCTACAGGCCCTGCGAGAGCAGGAGTTCGTGGGCGAGTCGTGCGCCGCGTGCCACTTCCTCGGGCGGATTGTCCTGCGACGGGATGCTCTCCAGGCCATGGGCGAGTGCCCGGACGGCCTCGGCCAGAGTCGAGACCTGTTCTTCCAACTGGCTCAACCGGGCTTCAGGCCCGGGCGCGGCATCGGGTTGAGGGGACTGGCTCTGCGTCATGTCGTGCTCCCTTGCGAGGCGGTGACGGGCCGGGCCGTCACTCAACAGGGGCGATCCGGCAGTGGTGCATCTGCCGCTATGCCAGGTGGGCCGTGCGTTTGTTCTTCAACTGGACCCTCCTCGTGCGGGAAAGTTCGCGGCCGTTCTCCTTGCTGTGTGGCGCAGGTGGGCCCATCCGGATGATCAGTCGCGCGTGCCCGTGCTCGCGCAGGTGTCGGGTTTGCTGCGGGTGGAAGCCGAGTACCTGACCGTAGAAGGGGAGTTCCGCCTCCAGAAACCAGCGCCTTTCCGCAACCCGATGGCATCGAGATCGGCGACCAGCATCTTCGCCGCCTCGGCTCCGCGGCCGCCTCTCATCACGCTGGCGCGTCCGCCCTGTGAGGGGTGGACCACCGCTCCGCTGTCCTCGGCCGCGACGGTACGCAGACGAGGAACCCGCGCCACATCGTGGCGGTCAGCGAAGACCGCCACGTTCCGAAAGGAGCCTGATCAGCATAGGCAAAGCACCACCGCTCGGGTCGGTCCCGGCAGAGTTGCCCTGCCGGCCATCGTTCATAGCCAGTAAACAACGATCGACCGGTGCCCGCGCGCGAGGGCCTGGTCACCCCCTCTTCCTCTGTGGTGACGTGACACTGGGCCGGGGCGGCGATCAGTGGAGTCTTTCTCGCCACAGAGCTGCTCAAGGCGCGATGCACCCAGAAGTCCCACCCGCAGGCGGTCAGTGATGCCCACGATCCTGGCGGGTTCTGGCGGGGCGAGGAGGCAGTGATGAGTGCGGGTGTTGATGCGGCATGCCGGTGGAGATGCTGACAGCGGTGCCGGCCATCGCTGCCGCGCTTGCCGAGGAGACACCCGGTACGGCTGTGGTGGTGTCGCCCGACCTCGGTGCGGTCAGATTGGCCGAGCGCTACGCCGACCTGCTGCGGCGCAGGAAGGTCGCCCAGGCGCTCACCCCGTCGTGGCACTGCAGAGACTCAGCCAGGTCACCAGGGAGCGGGGTGCCGAGAAGCCGCTCTGCCTGCTGGATCTCGTCCCGTGTCGCAGGTGGATTGAGCAGTGCGAAATCGGATGCCGCGTGGGTCGCCAGCCAGGCGTCGATCCGGCGCCAGGAGTCCGACGGGGGCAAGATCTGCTGTGCCATGGCGCCATCGTGGCCCACGCCTGTGAGGAGACGGATCGGGGCCCTGTGCCCGCCGAAGCGAGATCGGTCGGCGGCCTGCTGTTCGGCGCGGGCGCGGGTGGTGGCGAGGCGGTGGGATTCGGTGCCGGTTTCGATGATGTCGCCGCCGAAGCCGACTGCACCGATCGGACCATGATCCTTGTTGGCGTCAACGGCCGTACCGATGTTTCCCGGGCTTCAGCGCAGTGTGATCCGAGCGGAGACCGGCAGGTGGTCGCTGGCGGTGGGCGACAGGGTGCGGATCTGGCGGACGGTTGCTGAGCGGGCCATGACCTGGTCGATACGGGCCACGGGGAAGGCGGCGGGGAAGCTGAAGGCGAACCCTCGCTCCGCTGTGTTCATCCGTGAGGTCAGCGGGGCCAGGCCACGGTCGTCGACGGTGCCGTTGAGATCGCCGAGCAGGAGGACCGTTTTGAGCTTCTCGGCGGCAATGGCCTCGCCGAGCAGGACGGCGCTTTCGTCCCGCTGGGAGGACGCGAGGCCGCTCGCCCGGACACGGACCGAGGGTAGATGCGCGACGTACGCCACGATATTGCCGTGCGGCGTGTGGACCACGGTCCGCAGCCCGCGACTCCATGGCTCTGTGATCCCCTGGGGTTTGATGTCCACCAGCCGGGCACCGGTCAGTGGATGCTTCGACCAGAGTCCGACGGTGCCCCGGACGGCGTGGTACGGGTAGTCCGAGGCGAGAGTCTGCGCGTACACCCCCAGCGTCGGGGGCACCAGCTCCTCCAACGCGATGAGATCGGGGTCGGCCCCAGCAAGCGCGCGAACCGTGCCCGCCGGGTCGGTGTTCTCGTCGCTGACGTTGTGTTGCACCACGACCAGATCGTGCGGGTCAGGCTCCGCCCCGGGCAGGAGCAGCCCGCCGAAGGGGTGCGTCCAGGCCGCCACCGGCAGCAGCAGCGCGGTCAGCGCGGTTGCCGAACGGCGAACCAGGGCCAGGACGAGCAGCAGCACAACCACCAGGCCGAGCCACGGAAGAAACGCTTCCACCAGACTGCCCAGGTGGCCCACGGAGTTGGGCACCGCCCGGTGGAAGGTCATGAGCCCGGCTGTCAGTATCCCGAGCACGGCGAGCACCCGCTCCCGTCTCCAGTCCGGCCGGCATCGTGGACCCCGCTTCGTACTCGCGCGCGCGGCACACGGCCCGGATCGGCGCCCCGTCCGTCGGGTCGTTGCCGCTTCCCGCTCCGCCATGATTTCCCATCTGTTCGACCTTGCAGTTCAAGACGGAGCATCAGGTGAAACGGTTTCGACAGCATCGTTCCCGCCGCGCCGTCACCTTGCCCGGGCACGCGGAGCAGATGGTTGGGGACGTCCTGGGGGCCGCTGCCTCGAACCCGTGGAGTTTCCCGCGCGGGACGAGGCCGAGGACGATGGAGCGGTGAGGGTCGACGTTGCCTGAAATCGACGCCCCTGCTCGTTCTCCTCGCTTGGTTGTGGATCAGGACCTCGGCTGCGACCCCTGGTGGGCGTCTACCGTTTCACCCGGCCGCGGATGGCAAGGACGGCGAGGCCGAGCAGGACCGGCTCCGCCAGGCGGGAGGCCATCTCGGTGTAGGTGCCGACGGTGGTCAAGTCCTGGCTGGAGGAGCGGAAGATCACCGTAATTGATGACGACCCGCAGGGACTTCTCGCACCGCGCGGTCGACAGACGCTCCCCGTAGGGCCCGTCGGGGTTGATCGGATCGGGCGCGTCGGTCGTCATCGTGATGCTGCGGCCGTCGAGGGAACCAGCTGCCGGTACACCGGCGCCAGCGCGGCCGGCTCCAGCACCACCTCCCCCTCCGGCGGAGGCGTCCAGCCGTCTGCGGCGGTGCCGCGTGCGGCGCGCCAGTGCTGCTCTTCGGCCAGCGTCCGGCGTGGAGTCCAGCGCACCGGCAGCCGGCCGCATCAGGCGTCTCGCCGGCCCCACGGCCACGTTTCAACAGCTCGGCGAATCCTGTCGGTTCTGCTGGGAAACAAGAGCAGATCCGGGGAACGGCTTGTGGGTGAGGTGACGCGTGGCTTGCCTGTGCAGTGACCTATGGGCGCTGCGCAGTCGACGGGTTGAGCAACGTGGGCGGGCGCCGCCAGTGCCCGGCTGTCGCCCCGACCCCTCCTGGCGACGGCGCAGACTTCCTCGGGGGCCTGACGGGGTAGCTCTCGAACATGCTGGGCGGGGTGCCGCCGTGGATTCCCAGGGTGAGCGGCGGTTGCGCGGTGCGCTTCCCCGTGACGGTGTCAGCGTTCGCTTTGATTTTCGTGTGATCTTCAAACCGTCTTCCGGGTGTCTTACGGGCGTGCTCGGGGGCAGGCGTACTCGGTACCCCCCCTGTATGGAGACCAGCGATGACGACTTCCCGCGACCAGCGGTTCCTGCCCGACGGCGACGGCACGTGGGGGGCCACAGTGGAACACCTGCAACAGGAGAATGCTCAGCTGCGGCAGGCGGTCGATTCCCATGCGGTGGTCGACCAGGCCATCGGTGTCCTCGTCGTGGTTCACCGGATCCCGCCGGGGGCCGGGTTCGAGGTGCTGCGGGAGGTCTCTCAGCACGCCAACATCAAACTGCACACAGTCGCTGAGATGGTGATCGACTGGGCGCTGGGGCAGCCCCTGTCGGGGACGGTGGAGCGGGAGCTGGGCCAGGCCGTGCAGCGCACCTCGGATCAGGGTCCCGCCGGTCATGCTTCGGGCTGAATGCTTGAGGACCGAATCAGGGTGTCGCCAAGCTGTTGGCGGGAGTCAGGCCGCTGAGCTTGTCGGGGTTGACCTGGAAACGCAGGTACTGGATGCGGTCGTCGACGAGGTCGAACGAGAAGGCGCCGACCGTTTGTCCGTCGAGGGTGGTCAGGACACCGAGCTCGCCGTTGATGACGGCCGGCTCCATCGTCAGGGCGGCCAGTGCGGGCTTGGCCAGGAAGCCCACGATCCAGCGCGCGACGTGGTCGGTGCCGTGGAGGGGGCGGCGGGCGGCGGTGACCTTGCCGCCGCCGTCGGACCAAGCGGTGACCTCGGGGGCGAGCAGCTCCATGACGGCGTTCAGGTCGCCGCCCGCGCAGGCCGCCATGAAGCGGGCGGTGATTTGCCGGCGCCGGGTCCGGTCGGCGTCGAAGCGGGGGCGGCGGGCCTGGACATGCTCGCGTGCGCGGTGGGCGATCTGGCGGACCGTCGGCTCGGGACGTTCGAGCGTCTCGGCGATCTCGGCGTGCGAGTAGCCGAAGACCTCGCGAAGCAGGAAGACGGCGCGTTCGACGGGACTGAGGGTTTCCAGGACGACCAGCATCGCGGTGGAGACGCTGTCCGCCAGCTCGGTCTCCGCGGCGATGTCGGGGGAGGTCAGCAGGGGCTCGGGCAGCCACGGGCCGACGTAGGTCTCGCGGGTGGCCCGAGCGGAGGTGAGGCGGTTCAACGAGAGGTTGGTGACGGTGCGCACCAGATAGGCCTTGGGGTGGCGGATCGCGTCGCGGTCCGCGGTGCTCCAGCTCAGCCAGGTGTCCTGGAGGACGTCCTCGGCGTCGGTGACGCTGCCGAGCATGCGGTAGGCGGTGGCGAACAGGAGCCTGCGGTGTTCGATGTACGGGTCCTGTGCGTCCCTGGAGTCGACCATCGGCTCATGCTGGCAGGGCCGTACCAGGGCGGCAAGGCCCGAGATCATGGTGCTGGGAGCCTGTGCCGCCGTCATCGCGCGGGCTTGCGGGTGGCGCGGCCGCCTTTGGAGACGATGGTGGTGACGTTCATGCGCTTGCTGAGTCGGTAGGTCGTGAGCGGGCTGCCGCTGACCATCTCCTTGTACGCGACGGCGCTCCGGCCGGTGAGGTGCATACGGCGAGGGGTTTCGTCGGCCTTGGTGAACTGGACGACGGCGTCACGGCGGCCGAGGCTGACCGGCTGGTGGAAGTAGCCGAAGCGGAACGGCTTGACGGCCTTGCCGCGCACGAGCTTCGCGATGGTGTCGGCGGTGTACTGGGCGGTGGGCAGGCCGCTCTGGCAGGTGCCGTGGATCTGTCCCCAGGCCAGACGGACGGCGGCGGCGTCGCCGATGGCGTGGATCTCCGGGTGGGAAACCGAACGCAGGGTGGCGTCGACCAGGATGAGGCCGTGGTCGTCGGTGGCGATCCCGGCGTCGGCGGCGAGCGGCGACACCTTGACGCCGGTGGTCCACAGGCAGGCGTCCGAGGGGACGAGCCGGCCGTCGGCCAGTTCGACGGCGTCGGGCAGCACCTTCGTGACGCGGGCGCCGGTCTCAAGAGCGACGCCGAGGCGGTCCAGCGCGCCGTGGAGGTAGGAGCGGGCCTTGGGGCCCAGCATGCCGCCGGGCTCGTCCAGGCTGATCAGCGTGACGTTCAGGCCGGGGTGGCTGTCGGTGATCTCGGTGGCCGCCTCGATGCCGGTCAGGCCGCCGCCGCAGACGGTGACCGTGCCGCCGGACGCGGCGACCTCGGTGAGGCGCGTGGCAAACCGGCCGGCGATCTCCGGGTTGTTGAGGGTGAACGCGTGGACGTCGGCACCGGGGACCTTGCCGGTCTCGGTCGAGCTGCCCAGTGCGTACACGAGCGTGTCGTAGCCGAGGGTCTTGGCGCCGTCGAGGGTGATCCGCCGGGTCTCGGGCTCGATGGCGGTGGCGGTGCCCTGGACGAACGTGACGCCGGTCCCGGCGAGCAGGTCGGGGATCTGATGGTCGGCCGGCTCCTGGCCGGTAGCGATCTGGTGCATCCGCAGCCGCTCGACGAACCGGCTCGACGGGTTGACCAGGGTGATCTTCACGTCGGTCCGGCGGGTGCGGTGGGCCAGCCGGATGGCGCTGAACAAGCCCGTGTAGCCGGCGCCGAGGACGACGATGTGGTGGTCGTTGTTCATCGGATCTCCCAAGGTCGGGCACCGGCATCGGTGCCGGTGACGCCCATGGGACAAGCAACCCGCACCGGACGTGACAGGCCGCAGGTGTGGTTCACGTCACACCATGCACATCGTTGGTGTGCTGCCCCCGAGGGAGCCGGACTCCGCCGGCGGCTCCGGCGCCAGGTCCTCGACGGCGGAGGCGCCACCATCGGACGTCTGTGTGTCTCCGGCTGGACGCCGGGCCGGGGTCCGCGCGGCTGTCGCCATCGCCGCGCGGCTCGCTGACGATGGGCCGGAGTGAGGGCTCGAACTCCGGGCGCCAGAGTGCTGGACCTGGGCAGATCTCCCGACGCGGCCCCGGTTCAGCAGTGCCGAAGGTGGCATCACGCACGGGCCCGGGGCGCAACCGCAGTCTTCGGGGATCGTCGGTCGTCCGGTGGGGTTTCGCCGATCAGGTGCGGTCGTGGAGAGTGACCTGGTAGCCGTCGGGGTCGGCGAAGGTGAATGTCCGGCCGAAGGGGCCGTCGATCGGTGCGGAGACGATGGTGTGGCCGTCGGCAACGAGAGAATCGTGAATGGCCTGGACGTCTGTGGCGTGGAGCCAGATCGCGGCACCGATGCCGGGCTGGGCAACGGATGCGAGGTCGGTGCCGGGAAGGGCGTCGCGGAGTGCGAACGCGATCGGCTTCGTCTCGAAGACGACGGCGTGCGGGGGTCCGGCCTGTGAGCGGACGAGGCCCAGGTACTGCTCGTAGAACGCCTGCGAGGCGTCGAGGTCGCGCGCTTGGAGCGAGATGAAGTCGGGGCCGGTGGCGGGCATGAGGATGCTCCTTCTCTTCGTGTCAGCTTTCTGACACAGGTCAGTCTATGTCAGAATGCTGACATGAATCAAGACGGCATCGACCTGCGGACTTCACTCGGCTACCTGCTGAAAGAGGCGTCGAGCGCCCTGCGCACAGCCATGGAGGAGGTGCTGCGGCCGCTCGGGATGAACGTGACGCGTTACTCCTGCCTCGAGCTGCTGGCTCAACGACCGGGCTTGTCGAACTCCGAGCTCGCGCGGGGCGCGTTCGTGACACGGCAGTCGATGAACGTGCTGCTCCAGGCCCTGGAACGAGAGGGTTACGTGACCAGGCCCGCGGAGGCACCCGTCGGGAAGGTTCTTCCCACGCGGCTCACGCCTCTCGGCCGACAGAGCCTGGAGAAGGCGACCGTAGCGGTCCGGTCCGTCGAGGTCAGAATGCTGGCCGGCATGACCGAGGCCGAGCAGTCAGGCGCGTTCCGGATCCTGCAGAGCATGATCCGTTCCCTGCGCGACGGCAACGACGCCGCATAGCTCGTTTCCCGGCACACGTCTCGTCGCGCCCGGATGAGGTGCAGCCGACCATGAGAGCCCGTGCCCGGAAGGGTCCAGCCACCTCTCCGTCACCTGCGCGAGCCGGTCAGCGGCCAGTTTCGCCCCGCATCCCATAAGAATCATGATCCCCGCACCGAGCTTCACAGAGTGCTCGGCCGACATCGAGCCCGTGCACCGCGGTGTGCGGGCGATGGTAGACGAGGGCTCGCGCCGGCCATCCATCAGCCCGTGCCACATGGTCTTCGATCGTGTCGGGACCGGAGGCGAGGGTGGGATGATCCTGTCCTCTCCGGTACGCCTGGCGGCGCCATGTGTACCGGATCGCACCGACGAGGAAGACGAAGGATCGATGACGCTGAACGTGGGCCAACGGGTGCGGCTGGCGGCGGAACTCCGGTTGGCCGGATCGGTGACCCCGGCCGAGGAGCCCCCGGAGGAGACGGGTGCCTTCGCCGCCGCCTCTGTGGCCCTGGCGGCAGGTATCGAGGGCACTGTCGAGCGTGTGGACGAGCATCACCGGCAGCAGAGCCACGAGGTACGTGAGTATCTGCGCCTCAAGTCGCTCCTCGACGACTTCGGCCACCAGATGCCGCCGGAGAGCAGAAAGCAACTGGAGGGGCAGGTGGGGGCCTTGGAGGAGCAGTGGGCCGCCTACCAGCGAAGGATGCTCCGCGTCACGGTCCGCGTCCGGCTCGACAACGGATTCGTCCTCGACCACGCCCCCGAGGAGGTTTTCGCCTCTGCCTGACCAGGCGTCGCAGCGCTCGCCTTCCGTGCGCGGGTCTGTCGAACGAGCGTGTATCCGGGGTGGTCGGTGCCCGTCCGCACCGCCGCCTCGTCACGTTGTGCACACGCTGAAGCGACCGCAACGACATCCCCAGCACGTGATTCCGGCGGATCGCGGCGTACAACTCGACCTTCGCCGGCTTGTACGGTGATCCCCGGTCAGCGTCGGCCGGTTGCCAGGATGAGGAGGAACTGGCCGCCGCCCGCCTCGATGCCGGCGGTCACCGGCAGTCCCGGTACCAGTCGGGAGAAGCGGTCCACCAGCCAATCCGCCGCTTCCTGGGCGTCCTTCCTGGTCGGACAACGGCCCACCATCTCGCGGCCACCCTTGCGCTCCAGCCTCGCGGCAACAGTGATCAGCGGCGCGGGTTCGACCACGTACAGGCGGTCGGGCCAGGCGATGACCGCCTTGACCGCGCCCTTGCGGGTGTTGCACCCGCGGTGCGCGAGCCGCTCGGCGACCTTGGCCTTCCGGTCGGCGGTCCGGCTGTCGACGCTGGGCCCCTGCGGGTCGTTCACCGACTTGTCGGGGTCGACCGGTTCGTCGCACACCCAGCAGCGCCAGCCGTCGCGCTCAGCTACATCATCAAGGAGACTCACCCGAGCAAACTAGCCTGCCCGGCTGCCACCCCGCGCACCAGGGCCTCGGCAGTCAGGTGAGCCGTGGGCCCTGTCCGTGGCGGACGCCCCGCCCGACGTGCGCCTCAGCCTCGCGACGGTCGGAAGCGGCCGGGGGAGCCTGTCGAGCCGTACGTGCAGATGGGGGAGTGCGGCCGGGCGGAGGTCAGGCGGGCGAGGTGTCGGGGCGGGCGTCGTACACGGCGCGGGCGGCGTCGATGTGCGTCAGGTGCGTGATGCTCCACTCCAGCAGGGGAGCGGTGGCTTCGCGGAGGGTCCTGCCCATCGGAGTGAGTTCGTAACTGACGTGTGGCGGCATGACGTTGCGGACGGTTCGGGTGAGGATCCCGTCGCGTTCCAGACCGCGCAGGGTGACGGTGAGCATGCGCTGGCTGATCCCGTCGACGGCCCGCTTGAGTTCGGTGAAGCGGCGCGGCCCCTGGCTGAGGTTGCGCACGATCAGCAGCGACCACTTGTCGCCGACGATGCCGAGCACTTCACGGGCCTGGCACGGGTCCTCCGGCCGTGCCGGCCGCGACTCGCCGCCCACTGTGCCGCTCATGGTTACCTCCAGAGAACCGGGGCACCGAAATGTGCCTTATTGATCGGGGTGTGGCAGGTGCAGCACGATGATTTCGGTTCCCGAAGAGTACCGAGGCACCGACAGGAACCGTAATGCTCTCGCGCCTCCACGTCCCGAAGAGGAAAAAGTTCCCCTCATGTCAACTTTTCTGCTGGTGCACGGCGCTTGGCACAACGGCCAGTGCTGGGAGCGGGTGGTCCCGCTGCTGGAATCGGCCGGACACCGCGTGTTCGCGCCCTCGCTGACGGGCTACGGCGACAAGGCGCACCTGCTCGGTCCCGAGGTGGGGCTCGACACGCACGTCGCAGACGTCGTCGAGCTGATCCACGAGGAGGATCTGACCGAGGTGGTGCTCGTGGGTCACAGCTACGCGGGGCTCGTCGTCTCGTCCGTGGCCAACGAGGTACCGGAACGAATCGCGCACCTGGTGTACCTCGACGCGATGGTCCCGGAGCACGGCGAGACCGCCGTCGACGTGCAGCCCATGACCCAGCACCTGATCGACCTGGCGGCCGAGTCCGACAACGGCTGGCGCATCCCGCCGCTGCCCGAGATGCCTCCGCCCCTCGGCCTGTTCGGAGTCACCGACCCGGCGGACGTCGCATGGCTGCGTGCGACGCTCTCCGACCAGCCGGTGCGCTGTCTGCGGCAACCGGTTCGGCTGGACAACCCTGCCGTGGACTCCATTCCGCGCACGCACATCCACTGCGTCGGCGCAGAGCCGGAGGGCATCGTGCGGCGGCCCGTCCCCGCGACCCAGCCCAACGGCTCCCCAGCACGGATACGGGAGCTGCCGACCGGGCACGATTGCATGATCACCATGCCGGCGGACCTGAGCGAACTGCTGCTTGCAACCACCCGTCGGTAGCGTCCGAACCTCAACTGCGGCTGCGGCTGCGGCGGCGCGGACTCCGGTCGGTGATCCCACAGCCGGCCGACCGGGCCGCGAAGCTTAATCGGCTCGGTCGGCGCGGCGCCGTCCGCCGGCCACAGACCCCGCGCGGTCATCGTCCGCGCGTGCCCTTTCCCGTGCCGCACCCCCGCTTCCCGGGTCTTTCCCGGATCGCCGGACGTGACCTCTTGCCAGCGGTGAACGATGCGCCTATGGTCGTACGAACGTAAGGCAAACGAACGTAATGCAAAGGCATGGGAGATCGTGATGGCGACGACTCGGCAGGTGGCGCTTGTGACAGGTGCTTCATCGGGGATCGGCAAGGAGACGGCCCGCGCCTTGGTCGCGGCGGGTTTCGAGGTGATCGGAACAGGCCGCAAGACCTCCGGACTCACCCCGCCCGCCGGTGTGACGTACCTCGATCTCGATGTGGGTAGCGACGACTCGGCCACCGCCGCGGTCGCAGAGGTGATCGACCGGTTCGGACGCATCGACGTCCTGGTCAACAACGCGGGTGTCGGCTCGGCGGGTGCCGTCGAGGAGAACTCCGTAGCCCAGGCCCAGAACGTGCTGAACATCAACGTCCTCGGTGTCATCCGTATGACGAAGGCCGTCCTGCCGCACATGCGCGCCCAGGGCGGCGGACGCGTCATCAACATCTCGTCGGTCCTCGGGGTCGCCCCCCAGCCCTTCATGGCCCTCTACGTCGCGTCGAAGCACGCCGTCGAGGGCTACTCCGAGTCGCTGGATCACGAGGTCCGCGAGCACGGCGTCCGGGTCCTGATCGTCCAGCCCGCCTACACCAGGACCAGCTTCGACACCAACGCCGCCCAGCCCGACACCCCGCTGCCGCTCTACGCGGAGCGACGGCGCATCTTCGACGAGGTGATCGCGGATGCGATGAAGGACGGCGACGACCCCGCCGTCGTTGCCGAGGTGATCGTCACCGCGGCCACCGACAAGAAGCCGAAGCTGCGCTACACCGCCGGGCCGCTGGCCTCACGCGTCACCACGGCGCGCCGCCTCGTCCCCGCGGGAGTGTTCGACAAGCAGATCCGGAAGAACAACCGCCTGCCCACCTGACATCCCGGCCCGGCATCGAGGGACCCGACCATCCCGGTCCGGCTTCAACGGTGCCGATGCCGCCCGAACCGGCTGTACATCACCGACGGCGGGGTCCCCGAGCCGCACGAGCCGGACGGAGGAACTCGCGGTGCGGTACACGAAAGAACACAAGCAGGAGACAAGGCAGCGGATCATCGCGACGGCCGGTCGCCGGCTCAAGCGGGACGGCATCGACGGCTCCGGAGTCACAACGCTCATGAAGGACGCGGGCCTGACCAACGGCACCCTCTACGCCCACTTCGCGTCCAAGGACGAACTCGTCGCCGCTGCGATCGCCGACCAGATGCGCGCACAGCACGCGAACATCGTCGCGCAGGCGGCCCCCGGCCGCGCCGGCCTCGAACAGGTGATCCGCTGGTACTTCTCCACCGAGCAGCGCGACAGCATCGAGGACAGCTGCCCCAACGCCGCCCTGCTCGACGAGATCGGACGCTCCACGGATCTCACCAGGCAGGCATACACCGACGGCGCGCTGGTCCTCATCGACGGCTTCGCGGTCCGCATGGCCCCCCACGACCCACCCTCGGCGCGCCTGAAGGCACTCGGCCTCCTTGGCATGCTGGCGGGGACGCTGCAGCTCTCCCGTGCCCTGACCGACCGACAGCTCGCCGACGAACTCCTCGAACAGGGCATCCGCAACGCCCTCGCACTGCTCGACGCCGAGCACCACGAGTGAGCGCCCTCCGCGTACCGATCACGGGGCTGGTCCGGTCGGACAAGGTCGACGGCTCGCTCGACCGCCGCATCCGCTTCGCCGTCGAGCTCACTGCCGCCATGGGGCCGCACCGACCCGTACCGCCGGTACTGCACGGTCTGCGACGCTCAGATGGTCCCGCTGCTGACCATCGCCTCCTTCGAATGGGACGGTGGTCTGCGGCGCGGCTGGGCGCCCTACGAAGACCGAGCCGCCGCCTTCGCCGCAAGTCATCGCGCCGGCCGGGATCCGGCGCAGCCGACCGCGGTCGAAGTAGGCAGCACGGACAACATGCAGCTCTACGTATGCCCCCTCTCTCCCGAGCATCCACACACCGACCTGATCCAATGAACCGTCGGGCCTGTCACACACCCTGACTCGGCAGCACTTCCGTCACCGGCTGCGAGAAGTCTTTCCCGGCCTTCAACGCCAGGGACCCCGAGGGCGAGGGCGTTCGCTCCGCCTCCGTAGGACTGCTCACCGCCGCCTACCGGATCGACCGCGCGGCCGGACGCCTCTACGTCGTGGACATCGTCCGGCTCGGATGACGAATCCACACGGTGGAAGGGACGAGCGGCCTGTCCCGTCGCCGTGAACCACTGAGATCGTGGTGGCCGGATGTCCGGCTCACACACGGCCGCCCGGGACGCCTGCGAAAGCCGCCGCGGCTCCAGCGGGCCGACTCGAGCCGCCCGGGTGGGGCCGCCGAACGGCCTCGCCGCCTACGACGTGTGTGCGGGTGAGGGGCTTGCGCTCGGGCTGAGGGCCTTGTCCTACCGTGCGCCGGCGGGAATCATGACCGCGTGCAGCACCGACAGGAACTCCGCGACATGCTCGTACGCGCCGGGCTCACGGTCGTCGAGGACGTGCGCCCGGGCAGCCTGTTCCCGCCGGAGGCCGGCTGGCGGATCGCGCGGGGAATCGGGGCGCCGGACGGTGCGGTCCGGGAGGCGCTCGACGCCGCGTGGTGGCGCCGCCTTCGCGATGTCGACGGCGAGTTCCTGGTGGTTGTCCTCGGGCATCGGATCGGAGGCAACGACTCCTGGTGGACCCGGGTCCGGTATGTCGGCGGCGGTGTGCCGGGGCTGACCGGCGCGCCCGGGTTCGTGGCGCTCTCTCTCGACGGGCAAGTGCTGCTGGCGGAGGTGCCCGGCGGGGGCGGGCCTCGGGTGACGGCCCTCGACCGACTGCCGGAGCGGTTGGAGGAGGCGGCCGCGGTCGCCGCGCGCGAGACCGAGGCCGAGCGCGCCGAGGTGTGGGCGGCGGTACCCGGCCGGCCGGCGTGGCCCTTGCACTGGGCGGAGGGGATCGGGTCCAATCCGGCCGCGCCGGACGAGCTGCTGATCCGGCTGCTGGATGTGGCGGAGGGATTCCTGCACGACTGCGACCGGCCCGCCGTACTCGACGCGGCCGTGGCGCACCCCGATCCACGGGTGCGCTCGAAGCCCGCCGACACCTTCCGGCCCAGGCTCACGTCCGATCAATGGGTACGACTGGTCCGCGCCGAACCGTCGCCGAGCCGGCGGGTGCTCTGGACCGAGCATGCCGGCGCCTGGGGCGTCGAACTCCCCGGGGACCTGTACGACGACCTCCTCGCCGGCCCGTCCCGCGCCGAGGCCGCCGAACTCCCGAGGCTCCCCGCACACCACCTCCCCAGCCTCGCAGCCGACGCCGATCCCCGGGTACGGACCGCTGCCTGCGCCCGGTGGGAAGACCTCGCCGCGCCACTGCGGGAGCGGCTGCTGGCCGACACCGACGACGTGGTGCGCACCGCGGCGCTGCTTGCCCACCACACCGGCATCCCGATGCCCCGCAAGGTCTTCGCCGCGCTGCCCGCGCCTCGGCGCGCGCTCGAACAGTGCTGCCTCGAGCCCGAGTTGGAGTCGGAGTTGGTCGGGGACGCGGACGCGGAAGTGCGCCGGGCGCTGGCCGCCAACCCGGGTCTGGGCTCGCACGCGGTCGCCGTCCTGGCGAAGGACCCACTGGACGACGTTCGCTCCGCGGTGGCGCTGCGCCCCGACCTCACCGAGGAGCAGCGCGCCGTGGTGAGCCACGACTTCGACCCGACGTTGATGTCACGCACTCTGCCCTGGGTCACGAACCTGCACGGTGACACCGACGCGATGCGCCGGCTGGCCGCCTCGACTCATCCGCTCATCCGCCGCAGTGTGGCCCGTGCCCGGCAACTCCCACCGGACGTCGTGGAGCGTCTGGCGCGGGACGAGGACCGGGTGGTCCGCCTGTTTCTCGCCGAATCGTGCGACAGCGCGCCGGCCGACCTGCTGTTGGAGGTCTGGCGCTGGTGGGACGGCAGCTTCAGCCACCCCGACCGCCCCCGCAGCCACCCCAACTTCCCCCGTACGGGCCTGCTGCGCTACGCCGACGACTCCAGCGGGCGGATGCGCCGCTTGGTCCTGGACGATCCGGAGTCCACGTCGGCCGACGTCGCACACCTGGCCCGCGACCCCGAGGCCGAGGTGCGCCGCCGTGCGGCCGAGGACCCCCGGCTGCCACCGGCCGACGCGGTGCGGCTGCTGGACGACCCGGCGGACCACGTCCGCCGGACCGCGATGCGCAATCCGCGGCTGCCGGCCCGCATCCTGGCCGGGCTGCTGCACGACCGCGACACGTCGAGCGTGGCGGTCACCAACCCGGCGATCCCGGTCCCCGTCCTGCACCGGATTCTGGCAGCGGCAGCGGCAGCCGTGTCATCCCGGCGCTGATTCCCGGCAGGCGTTGCCGGTCACCCCTACGCCAACCTCGCGAGCACCGGTTGACCACTTGAGGCGTTTGTCAGCGAACCCAGTCGTTCAGGCCTCCTTGTCAGCGAACCCGGTCGTTCTTCGGCCCGAGGCCTTTGATCCTGGTCGGAGTTCCGTCCGGGGCGAATGAGTGGTGGAAGGTGAAGGCGTGCGGCGCGGAGCCGTGCTCGTGGAGGTGTTCCAGCCTGGAAACCCCGTCCTGCCAGGTGGGTATCACGCCGTCGAAAACCCACCAGCACACGTAGTTCGGGTGTCCTGTCCTCTCGAACCAGTCGTAACGCCTGTTCAGCGCCTCACGGTGCAGACCGGTGTAGACGGCGTCGAAGGCGGGGCGCAGGTCGGTCCAGAGTGAGAGTGTCGCGGCCAGGGCGGTGGTTTCCACCGTACGGCCCTTGCCGTACCAGGTCGGTACGGCGAACTCTCCCCATGCACCCCAGTCCGCCCCGAAGAGCATGCCCCGGTCACCGT
This sequence comes from Streptomyces sp. NBC_00080, assembly GCF_045041255.1. NCBI lineage: Bacteria > Bacillati > Actinomycetota > Actinomycetes > Kitasatosporales > Streptomycetaceae > Streptomyces > Streptomyces sp. NBC_00080. Next base: position 148,183 of record NZ_CP108235.1, on the reverse strand, counting down.
CTGCCGCTTCAGCACGCGAGAGGTATCCGGGGTGCTGACTGATCTTCCGGTAGACGGCCTCACCAGTGTCGTAGAACTCGCGCGTGAGAGGTGCGGGATCGGCGAGAGGTGACTTCAGGACGCCGAACGTGTACAGAGCAAGATGGGGCATGCGTCTCTCCCTGGTGGGTGCTGCCTGGCGTGGACCCGATTCGGTGGCTTGCGCATGGGGGCGAGGGCTCGTGGGGCATGACCGACTCATCCCGTCGCGAGTGGCTCAGCCTGAAGGAACTCCTGCGCGACCATGGGCGATCGCCGAAGACCAGGTGAAGGTAGCTGCCTCCGCGGTCCATGTCGAAGTTGCGTTTTCCCTGTCCAAGTGGCCTCCTGTACCGGTCATTGCGGGGGTGTTCATCGATTCGTGCGCAGCGGACGGGCGGAGCGGACTCGAACTGCGGCAGGCGTCCGGTCAGGTACGTCTGACCGTGCCCGGGGACACAGTGTCCGGCGGTGGCGCCACACGTTTCCCGGGACGCGTCGCGGCACCGGCGTGGCTGGACGCCGAACGCCTCGATCTGGTGGCGATCCTCGACGCGCTCCCCCCGACGACCGGTCGCTCGACGCCGTATGGCCGGCAGTGGCCCTGCGGGAGTGCCTTCTGACGCAACGTCACTTCAGCGATGCGGTCCGAGTGATGCGGCAGATTGTGTCTTTCGGCCGCGCGGCGGGAGGCGTCGCGGAGGCCATAGCTGTCGATCTCCACGTGCAGGCGCTTGCGCTCACGAGCGACAGGTTGCAACAGGCGACGATCCTCAACAACCTCGGCAGTGCCCTTCTTCGCCCAAGCCATAGACGCGTTCACCGAGGCCACGCGCCTGCATGCGGGTTCGGTTTGCCCCCCGTGACCGTCCCGGCTCCCGCGCTGGTAGTCGCGTCCGGGACGACGGCCACTCCGGCCTGCTGGCCGCGAGGACTCGTCACACTTTGCCGCCGAAGAAGACCTGCACCTCCTGGATGAGCCCGTTCCGGACGGTGATCGCCTCCATGTTGCGGTGCCTGTCGCCCGTTGTGAGCACGTATTCGTAGTGGAGGAAGACCAGTTCTTCGTCTGCGGGGACGACGTGGAGCAGACGCTGCTCCGTCATCCGATCGGCCGTGGGGAAACACCGCTCGAAGAACGCTGCCCTGTCGATGTGATCGTCCTGTGGGCTGGTGAACGAGAATCCGTCGGCGTAGAGAGCGAAGGCGGCGTCGCGGTCCTGCGACCTGTAGTGGTGAAAGGCAGCTTCGGCGACGGCTGCCGGACTGTTGGTCATGCGGGGGCTCCTCGGTCGGACGGCTGGCCCTGCTCGCCACCGTATAACCGCGGTTCGCGCCCTGCGGTGGCGAGACCGCCACGGAATCGGCCCCCCGGCCCCCGGGCTTCTGCTCTCGGCCGCCCGCCAGTGCCCGATTGCTTCAGGTCCCGGGGTTCAGGCCGCCCGCCGCTTTCGTTGTCGGCCCCTGCCGGGAGGAGTACGCCGTCCGGGCGAAGGGCGCTCCCGGCTGGACTACGTTCCGCAGGAGACACGAGCACGCCCGGCACCGGATGGAACGTCAGCCCCGCCCACCGCCGCACCGCGAGCCCGCAGGGGCAGGAACGATGCGTAATCGCACCGTCAGCCTTGCGGACGGAGGCGCTTCGTAACAGGACGTGCCCTGCCGGGGATTGGCGTTCGGGGTAACGGCAGGGCCCCTCACAGGGGTTGGCAGACGAGTGCCAGGGATGCCACCCGGGGGATGCCGGTGCCACCGACACGGGTCGGTCCGCAAAAGCTGATGCCCTCGCGTCGCGGCGTGAGGGCATCAGCTTCCGTGCACGAGGTGCGCCATGGGTCATGGCACGGGAGCTGCGGAACTGCCCAGTCCGTCAACCCTCTGCTGTCAACCCGTCATCGCGTCACGGACGAGTGCGGTGTCGACGAACTGCTCGAAACGGACGATCCTTCCGCCGCGAACGACGAAGTGGTGGGCGACGCGGACGGCGAGCCGTTTTCCGGTCGTCTTGTTGGCGGCCGTGTAGCGGGCGAGGACGACGACGTTCTCGCCGTCGGCCACGTAGGTGTCGTCGTGGGCGATCCACTCGTCCCATTCCAGGGCGAGCCTTCCCATGACACCGGAGGTGACGCCCTCGGGGGTGCGGTACGTACCGGCCAATGGGAAGCCGGCCATCTCGGTCCACTCAACGTCGGGGGAGAGGGTGGCTCGCAGGGCCTCCAGATCGCCTGCCGCCGAGGCCAGGTACTGCCGGCGGACGATGTCGGCGGGGGCGTCGGAGCTCGCGCATTCGGTGTTGCTCGGCGTGGTCATGGCCGTCAGCCCCATGCCATCTCGCCCTTGGCGACCTTCGCACCGATCTGTGCGGCGATCAGCATGCCGTTGTCGGGGTGGCGCCGGACGAGAGCGTCGGTCAGCGCGGCCGCGTCGGCGGCCTTGCCGAACTCCTCTTCGAAGGCGGTCAGATAGTCACGTGTGGCCGTGATGGCGGACACGTCTGCCGGGGTGCCCGGCAGACGGTGACCCGGGACGACCAGCTGCGGATCGAGGGTGGCCATGTCGTCCAGCAGGTTGATCCACGCGGCACGCTGCTCGGGCCTGGCGGTGTCGGCGACCCACACGTGCTCCTGCTGGAACAGCAGGACGCCGCCGAGAAGGGCACGATGCTCGGCCTGCCACAGGTAGTGGCGGTCGGGCAGTTCCGCTCCGCCGCCCCTGAGGTGGAAGCGGTGGCCTTCGAGGGTGATGTCGTCGGTCAGCGGCTCGATGTCGACGAGGCGGGTGGGCAGGTTAGCCCCGAGCGACGCCCATGCCTTGAGCTTGCCTTCGTAGGAGTGCTGGATGTGCTCGATGACGTGGTCGGTGGCGACGAACGAGGCGTCGGGGAAGGCGTCGGCGAGGACCTCGGCACCGAAGTAGAAGTCGGGGTCGCCGTGGCTGATGAAGACGGTGGTCAGGTTCTTGCCTGAGTCGAGTACCTCGGCTGCCAGTCGGTGGCCGTCGGCGCGGGTGAAGCCGGCGTCGACGAGCAGCGCCTCGCTCTCGCCGGTGACGAGGGTGGCGGTCTTGTTCTTGGTGCCGGCGGGGAAGTCAAGGTCGAGGACCTTGAAGGACAGCGTGCTCATGAGTGCTCCTGGGGCGGGATTGCGGGCGGAGATTCAGGACGTGCGAGCGCTGCGTGCGGCGGCGAGGCGGTGGTCGACCTCGTCGGCGGTGGCGTTGCCGCGGGCCGGGGTGACGGTGCGCGAGCCGTCGACGGCGAGCGGTGTGGGGAAGACGGTGACGCCCGGCCCGGCGGTCCGGCGGAAGGAGGCCGCTGCCGCCTCCTGGGCTGCGGCGCTCGGAACGCGGCGGCCACGACGTCGGCGTCCAGTCCGGCCGCCTCGGCGACCTGACGGTAGGTGGCAGCGGCGGAGAGGCCGTGCCCGTCGACGCAGAAGGCGTGTTGCAGTGCCTGGGCGAGTTCCACCGCGCGCGAGGGGGCGCTCTGCCGCAGGGCGGCTGACACCACGGGCGGCAGCTTCGGTAGACCACCCCACGCAACGTTCCGGTGAAACCGTGCGACCGACCACAGCAGGCATCGAAAACGCAGACCAGCTTCATCGACGACCTCGCCAGGGTGTGGCGCCCACCTCATGCGGGCGATTCACCTGAGGGAACAGTAACTGACACGTCAGGTATTTCCATGCGGCTGTGACCTGCGCCACATGGGCAGGCTTGATTTCATGCGCCCAGCGCTGAACCCTCGGCGCAGGTCAGGGCAGGCGGGGCAACACGTCCCGGGCCGAGTGGCTGAGGAGGCGAAGGTCTTCGGCGAACCGCCGACGGTCCTCGGCCGGAAGCGGATCCACGAAATACCGCTCGATGTTCTGCACGTGCACGCGTGAGGCTCGCACCGTCGTCTCCTCGCCCAGCGGGGTGAGCCGCACCAGCTTCGCGCGCCGGTCGTCGGGGGAATCCGCACGTGTGACCAGACCCGCGGCCTCCATGCGGTCCACCAGACGGGTGGCGCCACCCGTCGTCAGGACCTGTTCCTGGGCGATGGCACGCATCGACAGGCCCGGCGTGCCGGCCCGCCCGAGGATCAACAGCACCTCGAACATCAGATGGCTGACACCGCACTCCTCCTCGAGTGCGCGCCCGAGGATGTACTCCAGCCGGTTGGCCGCCCCCTGCAGCCGTCCGAAGGCCAGGATCAACTCGTGGTCCGCGGCCTCCTTCGCCGACCCGATCCTCGCTTGCTCGCTCACGGTCCCGCCGCCCCTCTCGCCGTTCCGGGTATCACCGTACCGATCATGTCCGAGAGCGGCGGGGCGACAGCGGTCGTCTCCCTCGTCGGCTCTGGCCGTCACCGTCCCGCCGAGCCGTCACCTGAGCCGACTTTCTCGGCAGGTCGGAGCTGAGGGTCTCCCGTCAATGGCAAGGGCCGGCAGCTCGACGTCGATGGCGAGTTCGGGCCCGCGACCCATGCGGCGGGTAGCCAAGATCCTTGACATGGCCATGGCCGAGGCCGGCACCGTCGAGGGCAGCGCCCGCAAGTTCGACGCCCTGGGCCGCCCCACCGACACCTGGGATGCCCAGGGCACCCGTACCGGCCACACCGACTACACCCCGGCGGCCGGCGGCCCGCTGACCAAGACGGTCGAGCTCAACGCCCTCGACCACACCACCACCACGGAGTACGCCCCCGACTGGGGCGTGCGCACCGCCACCACCGACCCCAACGGCAACCGCACCGAGCTGTCCTACGACAGCTTCGGCCAGCTGTCCGCCGTATGGCTGGCCGACCGCGCCCGGTCGGCGGACCAGGCGCCGAACTACCGCTACGTGTACAAGGTGCAGAACACGGCCGCTTTCCTGGGTGGCCAGCAAGTCGCTGAACAACGACGGCACGACCTACCGCACCACCTACGAGATCTTCGACGCGCTGCTGCGGTCGCGCCAGACCCAGACGCCTGCCGCGAGCGGCACGGGCCGGATCGTCACCGAGACCAAGTACGACACCCGCGGCCTGATCGTGGAGACGTCGGCCGACTACACCGACACCAAACCGGCCTCCGGCGAGCTGGCCACCCTGCTCACGGCGCCCCCCCCGCGGGCACCGAGACCGTCTACGACGCTGCCGGGCGGGCCACGGTCGAGAAGGTGCTCACCAACGGCAAGGAGTTCTCCCGTACCAAGCACACCTACAGCGGTGACACCACTCTCGTCGAACCGCCCGCCGGTGCCCCGGCCGTCCGCGAGAAGGTGGACGCCCGCGGCCGCACGGTCGAGAAGCTGGAGTACGACGGCAACGCGGTGAGCACGAACTTCACCCGCCTCACCGATGGCTACGACCACGCAGACCGGCTCGCCGAGGTCAAGGACGACGACGGCAACCGCTGGGCGTTCGGCTACGACTTCCTGGGCCACAAGGACAGCACCACGGACCCCGACGCGGGCGCGACCTCGTACGAGTTCGACGACCTCGACCGGCTCGTGTCGACGACCGACGCACGCGGCGTGACCCTCGGCCACACCTACGACCTGCTGGGTCGCCCGACCGGCCGCCTGGACGGCAGGGTGCCCGTCGTCGACGGCAAGCCGGCCCCCGAGGACGCCAGATACCTGGCGCGCTGGACCTACGACACGGTGGCCAAGGGCCGGCTGACCTCCGCGATCCGGTACGTCGGCGGCAAGGCCGGTGACGTGTACGCGAAGACCAACGCCAAATACGACAAGCTCTACCGCGTCCTGAACGAGCAGTGCACGATCAGCAAGAGCGAGGGCGGGCTGGCCGGCGCTTCCGGTGTGTGGACGATCGCCAACGCCTACAACACCGACGGCAGCCTCAAGAAGCGGACCGTCCCCGCAATGGGCGGACTTGACCAGGAGGTGCTGGACTACGGCGACACCGAGCAGGGGATGCGTGCTGGGGCCGCTCGTCGACGAGCTGGGTGACGTCGGCGACGAGGTCTATCTGGCGTCGCCCCGGTGGTCGGCCGTAGTGACGGCCGCCCGGGACGTGCTCGAGGCGATGCGCGCCGACGGCCGCTGAGGGAAATGGTCCCCGGGGTGCGGCGGGCGGGCGGGCCCGGGGCCACCGGCGACGGGTCGGCGCAGCGGTGCGAGCCGGGCGCTTGGTGCGTGGTGATCGTGAACGGGCGCGAGAACCGGTCGCAGGGCAGTAGCCGCCGGAGCCGCTCTCCGATAACTTACCGACCAGACGGTATGCCTTGGTGGGCTCCATGCGCGCCGTCGCGTGCTCGATCAACACAACGTGTCATCCGCCAATGGACGGAGAGCCGCACATGACGCAGGACGTGAACCGCGACGGCGTGGCCCTTGCGCGCAAGACCTGGAGAACACTCGAGCCCTACCACGGGGGTGTCTACTTCTCGCCCGAAGCCGCGGATGAGTACACCGCGTTGGGCGTGGACGCCACGACGGGGTACTTCGCGTCCCGCTCCGCCGCGCTCGGCGCCGCTCCGCCGGATCTGGTCATCGCCACGTTCTACAACTTCAATCCTCAGCTGGTGCGCCGGGCCATACCCGCGGCATGGGAAGCCGCCACGCCGCAGCGGTTCGCCGCCGCCCGGCTCTCCGGGATCGATGCCACGCTCCGCCGCATCCTCGGCGCGGACATCTCCTCACCGGCGCTGGCCCGCGCGGCGGAATTGGCCCGCAGCGCGGCTGAAGCGAGCGTGTGCCACCCGCAGGGCCGCCCCCTCTTCGCCGCGCACGCGGCACTGCCGTGGCCGAGCGCACCCCACCTCGTGCTCTGGCACGCGCAGACGCTGCTGCGGGAGTTCCGCGGCGACGGTCATGTGGCGGCACTGCTGGCTGCCGGACTGAGCGGGATCGAGGCCCTCGTCACGCACGCCGCCACAGGGGAGATCGACGCAGGGGTGCTGCGCGCCTCACGGGCATGGACGCCTGAGCACTGGGAACAAGCCGTGCAGAACCTGCGTGAGCGTGGCTGGCTCGACGACGGACCCCACCTGGCTCTGACCGAGGACGGTGCGCGGCGCAGGGCGGAGATCGAGCACACCACCGACAGGCTGGCCGCCCTTCCCTACATCACGCTCGGTCCTGCCGCGGCTGCGGAACTCCGTTCGCTGGCAAGGCCGTTCAGCCTTGCGGTCGCCCAAGAGCTCCTGCCGTGGGCGGTGGACCGCCTCAAGGCAGACAGAACAGACTGGTCGTAGGCGAGGTCCTTGGACAGGTCGGTGTAGCAGGGGGTGGTGCGGGACAGGACGCTTGCGGCGGGCCGGGTGCCGCCGGGGAAGACGGCCGACGCGATCTCCGCCCGGTTGATCGCGGCCTGCGCCGCCTGCCGCACGCGGACATCCCGGGTCAACGGCCGTGCGTTGTTGAAGCCGAGGTTGAACACGACGCCGGGGTTCGCCCGCCGCCCCACCCGGGCGACGCCGCGCCGCATCGGCGAGGGCACGGCCGATGCCGTCCGTCCCGCGGTGACGACCACGGTCCTCGCACGTCCCGTCGGGGGCGCGGAGCACAGGGTCCGCGCTGTTGCCCTGGTGGCGTCTACGGTGTGGTTGCGAAGTCCTGGGTCCAGTAGCTGCCGGGTTGTGCCAGGCCGACGCCGATCTCCTTGAAGGCGCAGTTGAGGATGTTGGCCTTGTGGCCGGGGCTGGACATCCAGCCCGACATGACCTGCTCAGGTGTCGTGTAGCCGTAGGCGACGTTCTCGCCGTAGGTGCTCCAGGCGTAGCCGGCGCGGGTGATCCGGTCGCCGGGGGCGGAGCCGTCGGACCCGGTGTGTGACATGTTCTGGTGGGTCGCCATGTCCTCGCTGTGTGCCTGGGCGGCCTTGGTCAGGACCGCGTTCAGCGTCACGGGCGAGCAACCGACCTTGCTGCGCTCGGTGTTGACGAGTTGCACGATGCGAGCACTGGTTCCGGATGCGGGGGCGGCTGCCTTCGAGGGGCTGGGGGACGTGGGGGTCGCGGAGGCGGAGGCGGTGGCCTTCGAAGTGGTCGAAGGCGTGGTGGACTGCGGTCTGGAGGCCGTGCTCTTTGCAGTGCTCGAAGGTCTCGTGGGCGTGGGCGTGGGCGTGTGCTTCGGCTTCGGCGCGGTGGGCTTCTTCGGCGTGGTGGGCTTGGCAGTGCCCGCGGGGCCGGTCGGCGCCTGTGATGCTGCCGGACCGGGCTCGCTGCGCCCGCTGCCGTTCCAGCCGTGGGCCCGGTCGCTGTGCTCGGTGCGATTCCGGACGGCGTCGTTCCTCCCGTCCTCGGCGGCGGTGTTCTCGGCGCTGTCGAGCCGGTATCCGCCGCTGTCCTGCCAGTCGCTGCAGGCCAGTGCGACGGATGGCACGCCCAGGGTGGTCATGGTGACGGCAGCGATGACTATTCGCCGGTAATGCTCTTTTTTGCGGTGCTTACCCATGTGTGACCTCGCTCGGTAATCGCCGAGCGCCCCTGGTGTGGCTGGCTCTGCACGGATTTCGGCTCCTGAACTGCGGAGACGCCCGGCGGGTCGTCATTCTCAGGACGGCTTCATGCAGAGAGCAATGGCCCTTCGTACTACGTTGCTTCGTAGACTTGCGCTGCCCTTGCAATGGGCGTGGCGGCGTGCTGCTCCGGCCTCTGCGATTCCTCAGGAGTTCTGTCGATTCGTCAGGAACGGTCGGCCTTCAAGCGGGGGAGCGCGGCGCCGAGCGGGCGGGTGCGTATCACGTCAGGTGCGATGTACGCGTATGCCAAGTCAGACAAATCCCATATGTCGCCGTAATGGCATCTACTATCGAGGCCGCTTAGTACTTGCGGTCGATGTGGCGGATGTCACGGAATGGTGAGCGCTGCTTCTGGCCCGTCCTTGGGTGTCGTGTTTGGCGGTGCCGTTGGTCTGCGGTCTGCGGTCTGCGGTCTGCGGCCTGTGGGGGTGGGGTGTTGTTGGGTTGGGGGTGGTTGGTGGTGGGGTGTGGTGGGGAACCGTCTGGCCGGTATATTTTTGGGTTGTTGGTGTGGGCTTCCGGGTTTTCCGGTGTGGTGGGGGGGTTGGTGGTGGGGGTGGTGGGTGCTGAGGTGGTGGTGGTGGGTGGGGGGCCGGTGGGGTTGTTGGTGGCGTGTGAGTTGGCGGGGTTCGGGGTGGATGTGGTGGTGGTGGAGGTGCGGGGTGGGGTGAGTGGGCGGCCGAAGGCGACGACGTTGCATGCGCGGACGGTGCAGGTGTTGGCGCGGCGTGGGTATCTCGGTGTGGTGGAGGGTGCGGGTCCGGGTGTGCGTGCGGGGTCGGGTCCGGGTGTGCGTGCGGGGTCGGGTCCGGGTGTGCGTGCGGGGTCGGGGCCGGGTGTGGGGTCGGGTCCGGGGTCGGGTGTGGGTGTAGGTCCGGTTGGGGTTGGGGGTCCGGCTGGGGGTCCGGGTGTGGGTGTGGGTTCGGGGTCGGGTCCGGGTGGGGGTTCGGGGTCGGGTCCGGGTGGGGGTTCGGGGTCGGGTCCGGGTGGGGGTTCGGGGTCGGGGTTGGGTGGGGGTTCGGGGTCGGGGTTGGGTGGGGGTTCGGGTGGGGGTGTGGGTGTGGGGGGAGTGTTTTTCATTTTGGGGGGTTGGGGGGGTTGGTGATTGGGGTGCCGGTGGGGGAGCCGGGGGCGGTGGTGAAGTGTGTGCAGGGGGAGTTGGAGGGGTTGTTGGAGGAGCGGGCGAGGGGTTTGGGGGTGCGGGTGTGGCGGGGGTTTCGGGTGTGTGGGGTGTCGCAGGGGGCTGGTGGGGTGCGGGTGGAGGCGGTGGGGCCGTGTGGGGAGGTGGTTTTCGAGGGGGGGTTTGTGGTGGGGGCGGATGGTGCGCGCAGTGTGGTGCGTGGGTTGGGGGGTTTTGGTTCGCGGGTGTATCCGGCGTCGGTGTCGGCGATGGCGGGGGATGTGTGGTTGGAGCGGGGGGATGTGCTGGGGGAGGGGTGGCATCGTACGGAGCGGGGCTGGATTTTGGTGCGGGATGTGGGTGGGGGTGTGATGCGGGTGCGGACGTTGAATTGTTCGGGTGTGGTGGCGGACCGGCATGCGCCGTTGGGTGTGGAGGAGTTGCGGCGGGAGGTGTCGTTCATCGTGGGGCGTGATGTGGCGGTGGGCGGGGGGCGGTGGCTGAGCCGGTTCAGTGATTTCTCGCGGTTGGTGTCGTCGTATCGGCGGGGGCGGATCGTGTTGGCGGGGGATGCGGCGCATGTGCATTTCCCGATCGGGGGGCAGGGGTTGAGTACGGGGCTGCTGGATGCGCTGGGGCTGGGGTGGAAGCTGGCGTTGGAGGTGCGTGGCAGGGCGGGTGTGGGTCTGCTGGACACTTATGGTGCGGAGCGGCGGCCTGCTGCGCAGCGGGTGATCGATCACACGCGGGCTCAGTTGGTGTTGATGCGGCCGGATCCGGGGCTTGATCCGTTGCGTGCGCTGTTCGGTGAGTTGTTGGCGGGTGGGGGGTCGGAGGGTTCGGTGCTGGCGGCGATGGTCAGTGGTCAGGACACGGTGCTGCCGGCGCGTGGGGCGGGTGCGTCGCCGTGGGAGGGGCGTTTCGTGCCCAATGTGGTGCTGTGTACGGGGGAGGGGCGGGTGGAGTTGACGCGGCTGCTGGGTGCGGGGCGGCCGTTGCTGCTGCTGTTCGGTGAGGGGGCCGGGCGTTTCGCGCGGCAGGCGCGGCCGTGGGCGGGGCTGGTGCGGGTGGTGCGGGCGGCTGCGGTGGCGGAGGTGGACTGTGAGGCGCTGCTGGTGCGTCCGGACGGGTATGCGGGGTGGGCGGCGGGGGGCGGTGAGCTGGAGGACGCTCTGCGGGCGTACTTCGGTCCCGGCGCCCGGGCGCCCTGGCCGCAGTCCGGGGACGCGGCGCCCGCGCAGTCCGGGGATCTGGTGTCCGCGCAGTCCGGGGATCTGGTGTCCGGTGCGGTGTCCGGTGATGCGGCGTCAGTGGATGCGGCGTCGGTGGATGCGGCAGCCGGGGACACGGTGGCCGGTGTGCGGCCCGGCGGGGTGATCTCGGGGGACGTGTCCTCGGGGGGCGTGGTGTCCGGCGGGCGGGCCGGGGGTACGGCGTCGGGCGTGGGGGCGGGAGGCGTGGTGGTCGGGCCGCAGGCCGGGGACGTGGCGTCCGGGGCGGGGGCCGGAGGTGTGGCCTCGGGGGACGTGGCGTCCGGTGCACAGTCCGGGGACACGGCGTCCGGGGATGCCGCGGGGCACTGAGCGCAGCCCGGAGACCCGGCATCCGGGGGCAAGGTGTCCGGGGGCGCGGCGGCTGGCGCGCGGTCAGGAGCATGGTGTCCGGGGGCACGTGGCTGGCGTGCAGCCCGGGGGTATGGCGGCCGGCGTGCGGTCCGGGGGCATGGTGTCCGGGGACACGGCGGCTGGTGTGCGGCCCGGAGGTGGGGCATCCCGGGGCATGGCGTCCGGGGGCGCGGCGGCTGGCGGGCGGGCCAGCGTGGTGTCCGGGGGTATGGCGGCCGGTGGGCGGTCCGGGGGCGTGGCAGTCGGCGTGGGGGCCGGGGATGTGTGTGTGGGGGGGCAGTGTGCAGAGACGGCGTCGGGGAACGCGGTGGTGGCCGGCGCGCAGTCGGGAGGTGTGGTGTCCGGGGGTATGGGTGTCCGGCGGGCGGTCCGGGAACGCGAGGGTGGCCGGCGTGGTGTTGGGTGGGTGGGTTTGTGGTGGGGCGGGGTGTGGGTGGGGTCAGCTGACGGGGGTGGGGTGGGGGTGGGTGCGGAGGTTTTCGAGTTCGGTGTGGACGAGGGCTCCGCGGGCTTCGGTGATGTCGACGGCGGCGAGTACGGAGGGTACGACGACGCTGGGCAGGACGTGGCGGAGCAGGGCGGTGACGCGGTGGGGGAGGTCTTGGTAGGCGGACATGGCCTGGGACATGGCCTGGACGCCGGCGAATGCTCCTACCAGGACGTCGGCGGTCTCGGCGGGGATGATGTGGGGCATCAGTTCGCCCTGGGCCTGGGCTTGTTGGAGCAGGGCGATGCCGACGTCGCTCCAGCGCAGGAAGGGGCCGCTGCGGTCCAGTCCCTGGGCCTGCTGGTCGAGTGCGAGGCGGACGCCGGCTCTGACCAGGGGGTCGGTGCGCAGGCGGTAGGCGTGCAGGACGACGGTGTCGACGAGTTGCTGGACCTTGCAGGCGCGCAGCGGGATGGGCAGGTCGTGGTCCTGTTCGTGGATCACGCCTTCGGCGAGGTCTTCCTTGGAGGGGAAGTGGAAGTACAGGGCGCCTTTGGTGACGCCGGCGGTGAGGAGGATCTCGCTGATCGTGGCGGCCTGGTAGCCGCGTTCCTCGAAGACCTTGGCCGCTGCCGTGAGGATCGTCTGCCGGGTGCGGATCGCCCGGTCCTGCTTCACCAATGCCCGGCCTCCTTGTCGTCGGTGAGCCCGGAGACCCAGTAAAAAAACCGTCCAGTTCGTACATTACAGGGGGTGTGTTTCGCACAGCACCCCTGGATGTACTGGATTCAATGGAACCGTGCGCAGGGCGCGGCGGGAGCGGGGAGGGACGGGCGTGCACGACGACGGGGCACAGGCGCGGCGGGCTGCGGGGGCGGTCCGGGCTGCGGGGGCAAGGTGGCGGGGGTGATTCTGGTGACGGGTGCCACCGGGACGGTGGGCGGGGAAGTGGTGCGCCGGCTTCCGGCGGGTGTGCGGGTGCGGATCATGGCGAGGGATCCGGGGAGGGTCACGGGTGCGCCGGCGGGGGCGCAGACGGTGGCGGGTGACCATGAGGATCCCGGTTCGCTGGCCCGGGCGCTGGCGGGGGTGGGGACCGCGTTCCTGGTGACGACCCGGGTCGGGGGCGGTGACGATGCGGCGTTCGTGGCCGCGGCGCGGCGGGCCGGGGTGCGGCGGGTGGTGAAACTGTCCGCGGCGGCGGTCCTGGATCCGGGGGCGGGCGATGTGATCACCTGCTGGCAGCGGGCGGCGGAGGAGGAGGTGCGCGGCTGCGGCCTGGAGTGGACGTTGCTGCGTCCGCGCGCGTTCATGTCGAACTCCCTGGCCTGGGCGGCCTCCGTGCGCGGCGAGCGCACCGTGCGCGCGCTTTACGGGACCTCGCCCCATGCCTGTGTGGATCCCCGTGACGTGGCGGAGGTGGCGGTGCGGGTCCTGACCGAGGAGGGGCACGCCGGGCGCGCCTACACCCTGACCGGGCCGCAGGCGGTCACCGCGGTCGGGCAGAGCGAGGTGCTCGGGCGGCTGCTGGGGGTTCCTTTGCGGTTTGTGGAACTGAGTCCGGATCAGGCCCGTGCCGCCTGGGCGCGACGTTATCCGCAGCCGGTCGCCGAGGCGCTGCTGGAGAGTGCCGGGCGTCAGCGGGCGGGTGCCAAGGCCCGGGTGGAGGACACCGTCCGTGAGGTGACGGGCCGCCGGGCGCGTTCCTTCGCGCAGTGGGCCGCGGACCATCTCGAGGCCTTCGCCCCGCCCGCCCCGCCCGCGGGGCCTGCCGCGGCTGCGGCACCCGCCCCGCCCGGTGGGCCTGCCGCGCCCGCTGGACCTGCGGTGCCGGGGGAGGGTGGTCCCGTGCGGTCTCAGGGGCGGTGACGGCCGCCGCCGGCGGGGTGTGGCACGGTGCCGGCGGCGGCCGGGGCGGGCGGGGCGCGGCATGGCGCCGGCGTGTCCGGCACGCCGTGCGCGGCCGGGGCCGGCGGGGGTGTTTCAGGGGGGGCGCCATCCGTGATCTTGCGTGGGTATCTCCGGCTTCAGCCGGGGAGGGAAACGCATGGTCGGCCCGGAGGCGCGAAGCGCCGGAGTTCACTGCGGTGTCAGTGGCCACCGCTAGGTTGATCACACATTGAGTGAAGGGGGGTGGGCTGGATGATCCGTGCGTACAAGTTCCTCATGCGGCCCACCACGGGCCAGCAAGGTGCGCTCGCGGCGATGCTGGCCGATCACTGCCCGCTCTGCAACGGCGCGTTGCAGGAACGCCGCGACGCCTGGCGGCACACGTCGAAGACCAGCGTCAAGTACGGCGGCCAGTCGGCGCAGCTCAAGGACATCCGGGCCTTCGACCCGGAGCGTCAGGGCCGCTGGTCGTTCTCCTCGCAGCAGGCCACGCTGCGCCGTCTGGACAAGGCGTTCGCCGCGTTCTTCCGCCGGGCCAAGGCCGGTGAGGTGCCCGGCTGTCCGCGTTTTCGGGGGGTGAACTGGTTCGACACGGTGGACTTCCCCAGGGACGGGGACGGCTGCCGCTGGGACTCCACCCCGCACCACCCGGTCGCCCGTGTCCGCTTCCAGGGCGTCGGGCACGTCAGGGTCAACCGGCACCGGCCGGTGGCCGGCCGGGTCAAGACGGTGTCCGTCAAGCGGGAGGGCCGGCGGTGGTTCGTCGTGCTCACCGTCGAACAGGGCCGGCCCGAGCCGCTGCCCGAGACGGGCAGCGTGGTCGGCATCGATCTGGGCATCGCCAGCTTCCTCGCCGACTCGGACGGCACCTTCGTACCCGACCCGCGCCACGACCGCAAGGCCGCCGCGAGGCTGAAAGCTGCGCAGCAGGGCCTCGCCCGGTTTCCGCGCCGCAGGGCCAGGGACCGCACCGCCAACCACCAGCGGGCCGTGGACAAGGTTGCCCGGCTCCACGGCAAGGTACGGCGCCAGCGTCTCGACCACGCCCACAAGACCGCCCTGGGCCTGGTCCGCGCACACGACGTCATCGCGCACGAAGACCTCAAGATCCGCGACATGAGCCGGGCCCCCGCATCGAAGCCGGACCCCGAGATGCCGGGCGGCTTCCTGCCCGACGGGGCAGCGGCGAAGGCCGGGCTGAACCAGTCGATCAACGATGCCGGTCGGGGGGTGTTCCTGACGATCCTGCACGCCAAGGCTGAAAGCGCCGGACGGGAAGTGATCGCCGTTAACCCCCGCAACACCTCCCGCACCTGCCCCCAATGCGGGCACATCGCAGCGGAGAACCGGCCCACCCGGGAAGAGTTCCACTGCGTCGCCTGCGGCCACACCGCACACGCCGACACCGTGGCAGCCACCAACGTTCTACGGGCCGGGCTGGCCCGTCACCACGCCAACCCGGCATAGCGAGAAGCCCCCTCATTCACGAGGGGGAGGAGTCACGGTCACGGTGGAGCGGAACACGGTTGTTCCGTCCTGGTGGGCGCTGACCTGGACGCTCTCCTCGCGGTCGGGGCGCGGGGGTGCGGTGCGGTGCGCCTCGATGGTGCAGGGTGTGTCGAGTTCGACGTAGCGCAGGAACTCGCTGGTGAGGGCGAGCGGCAGGCAGGCGCGTCCCAGGGTGGCGGCGGTGGCCTGGCGGGCGGCTTCGAGGAGGACCATGCCGGGCACGTGGTCGACGGGGTGGTCGAAGAGCACGGGGTGGCGGGTGTCGGCCCGCAGCTGCCAGTGGCCGGGCGGGCCGGCGGGGGAGGGGGACAGGACGACGTCCGCCGGTGATGTCCGGCCGACGCGGTGCGGGGGCAGTGCGGCGTTCAGGGCGGGGGTGCGGTGGCGGCCGTCCGCCGTCCGGCCGGCGCGCAGCCGCGCGTAGACGGCCGGGGCGACGCAGGTGAACGAGCCGCCGCCGGTCGCGGCGAGGCGGCCCTCGCGGTAGATGTCCACTTCGATGCGGCAGCCGTTCAGGGCGCCGCCGCGGCGCCGTCTGATCTGCGAGCAGCGCACGTCGATGTCGAGCGAGGCCGGGGCCAGGCCGACCTGGACGTGCGCGGGCCGCACCTGTACGTCCAGGTCCTCCACCAGCAGGTGATGGCCCAGCGGCACGCCGAACTCGGCGTGTGCCAGCAGGATCCCGGTCTGCCGGATCGTCTCGGCGGCGATCAGCGGATCGTGGCAGCCGTCCACGGCGACGAAGAAGCTGTGCCCGCGGGGCCACTGGGCGGCGACGGTGAAGCGGGACTCCTCCACCCGCGCCCAGTCGGTGAGCAGGACCTCGGCGACACTGGCGCGGTGGACGAACTCCTTGGGCACGGTGGTGGTCAGGGACGGCGGCGCAAGCCCCTCACCGGCCCCGGCCGGCACGGCCACGCCGACCTGTGTGTGTGCTGCGCCGGATATGGCGCGGTGTATGCGGAACACGCTCGCAGACATAGCTCCCCCTGAGCCGCCTCGGCCGTGAAATGTCCCAGGGGGCATCCCCCTCGGAAACCCGAAGATACATACCAGCCGGTTTACTTTCCACCGGGAAGGCGCAGCTCCGCTCGCACGATAAATGGAGTGGCGTGTTCCCGGATTTTCAAGTGATCATCTGCCTGGCCGCGAGAGTCTGTCAGCTGCGGGTCTTGCAAGCTGTGTTCCCCTGCCCGCGCGGCCCGGCCGCCGACGGCCGGGCGGGCTGCTGTGTCCGGCAACTCGAGCGACTCCTAAGCCGTTCTCGAGTCTCGCACCCGGGCCGGCCCGGGGGGGAAGGAAAAGGGAGGGGACGTTGGACACCGGCCCGCGTCCCGAACTCTCCCGCCCGTGGCGGGGAGTTCAGGATTCCGTATTCCGGGTGAGGTATTTCGCCCCGGGTGGTCACAAAGGGGGCCGTGATTCGTCAGGGAGGTGAGGACAGCTCAAGGACACACCGATGAGCGGATCACGCTCCGCCCCGAGGAGGAAACCGTGGGATCACGGATGCCCAACCCTGTCACCCTCGTCCCCGAACTGGCCGAGGTGGCAGGCGCGTTGCGCCGGGCCGGTGCGAACGGCTCGGTGCCGCAGGCCACGATCGGCCTGGTCCGCCTGCGTACCGGCCAGCTCATCGGCAACACCTGTACGGCGCTGCGCGACGCGGCCGCGCTGCGCGAGGCGGGGGAGTCGCCCGAGCGGATCGCGGCCGTGGCCACCTGGTGGGACGCCCCTTATTACACCGACGCCGAGCGGGCCGCGCTGGAACTGGCGGAGGCCGTGCTCCAGCCGAGCACCTGGGGCGAGCGCGTCTCGGACGAGCTGTACACGGAAGTCGCCCGGCACTACGACGACAAGGCGATCGCCACCCTGGTCCTCGTCATCGGACAGGCCGGTTTTTGGGGGGCGTTCGCCCTCGTCGGCAAACCGGTACCTGGCGTGGAACCGGACGAACAGTGGACCTGAGACCCGCCTGCCCGCCCCTCCCCCGGCCCGGCCCGGCCCCGGACGGTGCCCCGCCCTGGACGGCGCCCCTGGACGGCGCCCTGAACCCCGGGCGGCGCCCTGGCTCTGGACGGCAGTCTGCGCCCTGGACGGCGTCCTGCGCCCGGGCAGGGGGCAGGGGTGCCACCCGGCCCGCGCCGGGGCCGGTGCGGCGCGCTGCGCGCACCGGCGGCGTGGGGGCGTCCCGGGGCCGGGCACTTTGTCCGCAGGGCCCGCGGCGCGTACTTCGCCGCTCCGGGTGCCGGGGGAGGGCGAGAGCTCCCGTCCCCGGCACCCGGGCGCAGCCCGCTCGTTCCGGGCTCCGTTCGGCACGCGCCGTCCCGGGGCGGCACGCGGTGCTCAACTGGGCTTGTTGCGACGTGCGTTGCGGGCGGGCAGGCGATCCCTCCCGGGCGCGGGGCACCCCGGAGAGGTCCCGCTTCCGGCAGCCTGGTGCAGCCCGCCCGCCGGGCTCTGGTGGGCGGACGCCGTCCCGGCCGGCGCCCGCTGCCCCTGGCCGGCATGCAGCGCGCAACCGCGCCTGTGCCGTGCGCTCCGGGCAGGCAGGCGGCCCCCCCCGGCGGTCGCGGCCCCCCGGCGGTCGCGGCGCTCCGGGGGGTGCGGGGTGCCCGTGTGCGCGGCGCGTCCGGTGGCGGGCGGCCGTCACCGGCGGCGGATGCCCGGCCGCGGCCGGGAGCCGGGAGCCGGGGGGCCGAGGGCCGGGCGGGAGGGTCCCGGCGCTGGCGGTGACGGCCGCCGGGCCGGGACTCGTCGGCCGGGCCGGGGCCCGGTGGCGGGTGCGGTGGTGGTGCGGGTGCCGGGGGAGAGGGGTGCGGGTGCCGGGCCGGCCGGGGTGGCGGGGCTGGGTCAGGCGGGGTCGGGGGAGCCGAACCAGCGGTGCAGGGCCGCGGTGAGGGTGTCCGGGTCGTCGCCGGCCCAGGCGATGTAGCCGTCGGGGCGCACCAGCAGTGCCGCGGTCCCGCCGAAGGTCTCGGGGGCGGCCGGGGTGCCGGTGACGGAGGCGACCCGGTCCTTCCAGCCGGCCGCGGCCGCCCGCAGGGCGGGTGTGTCGCCCAGGTCGAGCAGGACACCGAGTGCGGGGTGCAGCAGTTCGGGGGTGCGTACGGGGCCGTCCGCGGTGTCCAGGGTGCGCGGCGCGAGCCGGCGGCCGGCGAGGGGGTGGGCGTCCTCGCCGAGGTCGTAGCGGATGTCGATGTGGCTGACCGCGCCCGCCAGATGCCGCTGGACCTCTTCCAGGGCGAGGAGTTCGGCATACAGGTCGCGCAGGGCCTGGGACTCCTCGCCGCCGAAGATGGCCATTCCCTGGGCGCGGGTGTTGGCCAGCAGCCGGGCGCCCACCGCGTGGCGTTCGCCGTGGTAGGTGTCCAGCAGGTCGCCGGGCGCGGTGCCGCGGACGGTGGCGGCGAGTTTCCAGCCCAGGTTGACCGCGTCCTGCACGCCGGTGCTCATGCCCTGGCCGCCCACCGGCAGGTGGATGTGTGCGGCGTCCCCGGCGAGCAGGACCCGTCCCTGCCGGTAGCGGGCGGCCTGGCGGGTGGCGTCGGTGAAGGAGCTGACCCACAGGGCTTCGCCGCCCGAGATGTCCTCGCCGGTCACCCGCTGCCACGCGGCGGCGACCTCGGGGAACCCGGGGGCCCCGCCGTGGGCGTCCAGCTGCGCGCCGTACTCGGACAGGATGATGCGGGCCACCCCCTCGGCCATCGGGAAGACCTGCACCAGGCCGCCCGGCAGCCGCTCGCCGAACGGGCGCGGGCGCACCCCGGAGCCGGCCACGTCGGCCAGGTGCATCAGCTGGCTGCCCGTGGTGCCGGGGAAGTCGATCCCGGCGGCCCCGCGCACCGCGCTGCGGGCGCCGTCGGCGCCCACCAGGAACGCCCCGCGCAGCCGGTGCTGTTCGCCGGAGGGGGTGGCCACGGTGACGGTGACACCGTCCGCGTCCTGTTCCAGGGCGAGGAACTCCAGGCCACGGCGGATGTCGGCGCCCAGCTCGCGGGCCCACTCCTCCAGCACCGCCTCGGTCTGGGACTGCGGGATGCCGCGGGCCCCGAAGTCGGCGTCCTCAAGGACGGTGTAGTCGAAGGGGATCCCGCCGAAGTGCCCCATCGGGCTGGTCTCCAGGCCGCCGAAGCGCGGCACGAGACCGCGCTGGTCGAACGACTCCAGCGCCCGGGTGGTGAAGCCCAGGGCCCGTGACTGGCCGGTGGGCTGCTCCAGGGCCTCGGCGACGATGACGCCCGCCCCGCCCAGGCGCAGTTCCCCGGCCAGCATCAGACCGGTGGGACCGCCTCCGACGACGATGACGTCCGCGTCGAGCTTCCTGTCCATGTGAGTCCTCTCCTCGTGCGCAGCGGCACGGCGTTGTCACGTCAGTTGGTCGGATGTCGTCTTCGGATGGCCGGCAGCGGGGGTTGTCTCCCCCCGGGAGACGGGGCGGGCCGCGGTGTGGCGGACACGGGCGCCCGGGACCGGGCCGGGGAAGAAGGCCTGCGGCGGCCGCGGTCCCGCCACACCCTGCCCCATGATCCGCCCCGGGGCTCGAAAAGGGCTCCAGTCCCCCTGGAGACGGGCGCGGCGGGCACGGCCCCGTATATCGCGCCTGGGGCGGGGCCGTGCCCTGGCGCGTGCGAGCCGGATCCGACCTGCCGGCGCGCACGGCAGGCCTGCGCAGCGGATCCCGGGCGGGATGGAAAACGCATGTTTCCAGCCGCACCGTTTTGGACTTCCGGTGGCGCCTTGTTTTCGCTGCTGAGTGCACCGCACAAGCGGAACTAGAGCCTCACCCTGCGGTTTCTCCTGGCGGGGGCAAGGTGGGGCGAACGCCCGTTTGATATGCGGCTGGCTGGATAGCGTCGCCACAGGGGGGCGGCAGTCATATCGCATTGACAAACCGACTGTGCTGTTTTCTTATCTGGGGGTTCGAGTGGCATGCAGAGCACCGGGTCTTCGGGTGGCGGGTTGTGAGCCGGCCGCGGACGGCGGTGCGGGCCTGGACTCATGGGGGAGACCGTGGACATCGAAGTACTGGGTGCATTGTCGGTGCAGGAGAACGGGGTGTCGGTCGTGCCGACGGCGCCCAAACCGAGACAGGTCCTGGCGCTACTGGCTCTGAACGCCGATCAGGTGGTCCCGGTGTCGGCCCTGGTCGAGGAGTTGTGGGGTGTGCTTCCGCCGCGCAGCGCGCGCACGACGCTGCAAACGTATGTCTTGCAGCTGCGCGAGCTGATCGGGGCGGCGCTGGCCCGCGGCGGGGACGAACGGTGTTCCGCCAAGGACGTTCTGGTGACGGTGCCCGGCGGGTACCGGCTGGTGACCCGGTCGGGCCGGGTGGACTTCCGGGAGTTCGAACGGCGCGCGGGTGCAGGGTACCGGGCGATGGACGGTGAGGACTACCGGGCCGGGGCGCGGTTGCTGGCGGAGGCGCTGTCGCTGTTCCGCGGGTCCGCGCTGGCGGACGTGCAGGCCGGCGCGCGCACCGAGATGGAGGGGCGGCGGCTGGAGGAGGCGCGGCTGTGCGCGCTGGACCAGCGGATCGAGGCGGATCTGCGGCTGGGCCGCCATCGTGAACTGCTGCCGGAACTGACGGTGATGGTCAATCAGTACCGGATGCACGAGAGCGTGCACGGCCAGTTCATGCTGGCGCTGCACCGCTCGGGCCGGCGCAGCGAGGCGCTGGACGTCTATCAGCGGCTGCGGGCGACGCTGGTGTCCGAACTGGGCCTGGAGCCGTCGGCGGCACTCAGCCGTCTGCAACGTTCGATCCTCATGGCACGGGCCGAGAACCCCGCGCCGGCGGGGGCGGCGGAGACCCCGGAGCGCTGGCTGGTCACCCGCTCCCACTGACCCGCGCCACGGCCGGCCCGGGCCCCGCCCGGCCCGGCCGGGCACCGGGACCCACCCGCGGCCGCACGCCCGGCACCGCACACCCGCCGCACACGGCACCGCCTCCCGTACACCGCGTGGCGCGGCTGCCGGGCGCCGGCCCGGACCGTGCGGGCGGCAGTCCGGCACCCGGCGCGTGGCGCCGCTGCCGGGAACACCCCGCACGAGCCCGGCGCGCGCGGGAACGCGGCCGCCCGCCGCGGCGGCACCGGCACGCCCCCGGCCACGCGTCACGCACGCCCCGGCCATGTGCCACACGCCGTGCACACGCCACGCACGTGCCATGCGCCACGCGTTACGGCGATGAAGCCCCGCCACACCCCGCCCGGCGCGGCTGGGGGGCTGGCCCAACCGGCCGACGGGCAGCCGGAGTCGAGGCTTCCTGGAGGAACGGTCCACGCGGGGCCCGCCGTCCGCCGTCCGCTCCTGTATTCGCCCGGCGCGCCGACTACCCTGCCGGGAATCTCGTCGGACGTTGCGGTGCGAGGACGGCATGGAGTTTGGGATTCTGGGTTCCGTGCAGGTCTGCGACGACCGCACCGGCCAGAGGGTCGTGCCCGTGGGCGCCAAGCAACGCGCCCTGCTCGGCGCGCTGGTGGCCAAGGCCGGCCAGGTCGTGCCCTGTGACCGCCTCGTCGACGAGCTGTGGGGCGAGCACCCGCCGGCGAACGCGGCCAACGCCCTGCACGCCCATGTGGCCCGGCTGCGCCGGCTGCTGCCGGCCCCCGCGCCCGGCCCGGACACGCGGGGCCAGGAGGGGCTGGTGACCCGCCCCACCGGATACGTCCTGCGGCTGGGCGGCACCGACACCGACGCGCGCCGCTTCACCCGCCTGGCCGCCGAAGGCCGTGTGCTGCTCGCCGCCGACCCCGCCCGCTCGGCCCGCCTGCTGCGCGAGGCCCTCGTCCTGTGGCGGGGCCCGGCCCTGCAGGGCAGCGGCCGCGGCGCCATCTGCTCGGCGGAAGCCGCCCTGCTGGAGGAGAGCAGACTCGTCGCCCTGGAAGCCCTGTACGACGCGTGCCTGCGCACGGGGCGCGGACGCGAGATCACCGGCGAGCTGGAGGAACTGACGATCGCCCACCCGCTGCGCGAGCGGTTCTACGAGCTGCTGATGAGTGCGCTGCAAGGGTGCGGCCGACAGGCGGAGGCACTGCTCACCTACGAACGGGCGCGCCGCACGCTCGTCCACGACCTGGGCATCCAGCCGGGACCCGCACTGCACCACCGGATGCAGGCCATCCTGCACCATCCCGGCCCCGACACCGCCGGCAGCACCGGCGCCGACCTGCCGGTGCGGCCGGAGCCGGCGACCGGCCCCGCCGACGGCGTGCCGGGCCGCGCCCCGGACGACGACAGCGACATGACGCTGCTGCGGGAGGAGGTCGCCTGGCTGCGCCGGCGCGTCGAGCGGCTCGCCCGGGAGCAGCAGGACCTGCTCGGCCGCCTCGAACGCCTCACGCAGCGCGAGACGTCCGGCCTGCCCTGACCCTTCACCACGGCACCGGCCCGGCCGGCCGGACGCGCGGCGCTGCGGGCAGGCCTCCCCCCGCGCCCGTCCCGCGCCCCTACCCCGCGCCGCCGCCTCCGGGCCCGTCCTGCCTCCGCGCCCCTCCCGGATCCGGGCCCGTCCCACGCCGCGCCTCCCTGCACCCCGCCTGTCCGCCCGCCGGACGCCCTCCCCTCGCCCTGGCGGGAGCCGTCCGGCTCCAGCCGTCCCCCAGGCGTTCGCGAGGGGTTCTCGAGCCGTGTCGCCGTTCCGTCAGGGCGGTGACGGGGGAGTCCTGCATGATGCGCCCGGGAGTGCCACACCCGGGTATGCCGCTTTCCGGGAATCCTGTGACCTGCGGTCCCGGCCCGGGCGCGGCAGTGACTGCGAGGAGAACGAGACATGGCGAGGTCGAGCCGCCGGCGCCGTGCGTGGATCCGTACCGACCGCCGCCCCACAGCGCCCGCCCGCACGGCACGGCCGCCCGTGCCCGCGGCCCGGCACCGCTGCGAGGCGCTGCTGGACTCCGTCGTGAACCGGCACACCGGCCGGCACGTGGAACAGGCCTGGTGGCGCTGGTACGGGCCGCTGGACACCGAGCGGTTCACGGCTGCCTGGCAGTCCGTCATGGACAGAGAAACGATTCTCCGTGCCGCCTTCGAATGCGCCCCCCAGCCCCGCCTCGTCTTCCACCTGCACGCACGCGCCGAGGTCGTACGCCACCGCGCGGGCACCGTCGACTGGAACGAACTGCTGGAGCAGGACCGGCTGCACGGCTTCGACCTGAGCCGCCCCGGCCCCCTGCGCGTCACCCTCGTCGACACCGGCGCCCCCGGCGTCACCCGGGTCCTGCTCACCTTCCACGACGGGCTGCTGGACGCCCTGAGCGTGTCCGTCCTGCGGAACGAGTTCAGTCGCGCCTACCTCGGAGGCGGCGTGCTGCCCGGCGGTGAACGCCGCCCCGACGTCCGCGACTGGACGCACTGGCTGGAGTGCCAGGACGCCACCGCGGCACGGGACTTCTTCCGCCGGGCCCTGCCCGCGGACCCGCCCGCCGTGCTGCCCGCGCTGCCCGGCCCGCCCACCCGCCAGCACGGCCACGGCCGCGCCGAGGCCCGGCTGTCCACCGCCGAGGCGGCCCGGCTGCACCGGTGGGCGGCCGGCCGGGGCCTGCCGGACTCCAGCGTGCTGCACGCCGCGTGGGCACTGCTGCTGTACCGCGCGGCGCAGGCGAGCGGACCCGTCCCGGTGGGCTTCGGCGTCACCGTCTCCGGGCGCGGCATCCCCCTGGACTGCGCCGAGCGGCTGGTGGGACCGATGCGCGGCTGCCTGCCGATGACCGTCCAGGTCGAGGCCGGCCAGCCGGTCGGCGCGCTGCTGGCGGCCCTGCGCGACCGGGCGCTGGACATGGCGGCCTACGAATGGGTGTGCGCCGGGCAGATCCAGGAGTGGACCGGCCGCCCGGACCGCCCCCTGGAGAGCCTGGTCTGCCTGGAACCCGCCCCGCGCCCGCTGCCCGCCCTGCAAGCCCGGCTCGCCGACGCCGGCATCCGCTACGGGCACTGCCACGCCCGCGGCTCGCACTCCCTGCTGCCCCTCGCCCTGCTCGTGCGGGACGGCGCCGACGGCTCACGGCTTCTCACCGTCGTCCACGACCGGGCCCGTATCCGCGACGCCGACGCGGCCCTGCTGGCCGGCCAGTGCGCCCGGCTGCTGCGCCGTCTGTCCGCCTTCGACGGCGCCGAGACCGTCGCCGAGGTGCTGGAACTGCTCGGCGGGGACGAACTGCCCCGGGCCGCCCCGGACCGCCCTGGCGCCGGGCACTGACGGACCCCGCGTACGGACCACCGCCCGCGCACCCGCCCCGGCGGGAGTCACCGCACCCGGGCCGGGGACGCCGTGCTCCTGCCCGGGGCGCTGCGTCCCCGGGCACCGGGCGGGGCGTTTCGCCGTGTCCGGCGGCGGAAAGTCCCTCTGACATGTGACCCGCGTCACTGGCGATGTTCCTGGCGTGGGGGCTTCACCCCGTGTCACGATTTCCGCACGCCTTTCCTGCCCGAAAACAGTCGCACGGCCGGGAGTCGGGCGTCCTCTCCGCCCCGCCCGTACATGCGGGGCGAACTTCTTTCCCGGCCCGCGGCCGCCGGCGGCATCCCCGGCGGGCGGCGCCTCCTTCCGCACGACCGGGCCGTGCGGGGCGGTAGCCTCCCGCGGCCGGGTGTCCGCCCCCGCCGGTGCGGACACCGTCCGCCGGCCGCCCCCTGCCGCGCACGCCCTCCAACAACGCCCCCACACCTGTCCGGCGGCCGACTGCTCATCCCGCATCCGCGGACGGCCCCGGCGGCGAGCCGCGCACGGCACACCGGTCCGCCGCTGCCTGCCGTCTGCGGCCCGCCCGCCTGCCGTGTGCCCGGCCGGCCCGCGGCAGCGGCCGCCTGCTGTCCGCCCTGACGGGGCCCTGGAAGGAGCGTCCTTGTCGCTGGGCCCCGTGGGCCCGGCGCACCCGCGGCGTGACGCGACGGCCCGCCCCCCTCGACCGGAGGGGACACCGCGGGCGTACCGCCCGACCCGTCGGCGGCCACCCGCCGGCTGACGGGCCGGGGCCCAGCTCAACGTCCTCCTGCCCCTGCTGCCGAGACTCCGAAAGAAGTGGATTCCAGATATGCCGAGGCTATGCAAACCGGCGATGAGCGCGCCGGAACATGTCATCACAATGGAAGAGACTCTGGAGTTTGCCGAAAAGGCGCATGTCGGCAAGCCGCAGCTGCCCTTGGCACTGCGCCTGATCCGCAACACGGGCGTGAAGAAGCGGCACATCGTCCAGCCCATCGAGCAGACCCTGCACCACCCCGGCTTCGAAGAACGCAACCGCATCTACGAGCTCGAGTCGAAGAAGCGCTGCCCCGAGGTCATCGAACAGGCCCTGGCCAACGCCGAACTGACCGCCCGTGACATCGACGCCATCATCTACGTCTCGTGCACCGGCTTCCTGATGCCGTCGCTGACGGCCTGGCTGATCAACAAGATGGGCCTGCGTTTCGACACCCGGCAGATCCCCATCTCCCAGCTCGGCTGCGCGGCCGGCGGAGCGGCCATCAACCGCGCCCACGACTTCTGCCTGGCCCACCCCGGCAGCAACGTCCTGATCGTCTCCTGCGAACTGTGCTCGCTGTGCTACCAGCCCACCGCCGACGACATCGGATCCCTGCTGTCCGACGGCCTGTTCGGCGACGCGGTCGCCGCCGCCGTCGTACGGGGCCTGGGCGGCACAGGCATCGAACTGGAACGCAACGCCTCCTACCTCATCCCCAACACCGAGGACTGGATCTCCTACGCGGTGCGCGACACCGGCTTCCACTTCCAGCTGGACCGCCGAGTGCCCGGCACGATGGAACCCCTCGCCCCGGTCCTGCGCGAGCTGGCCAAGGACCACAGCTGGGACGCCGGCAAGCTCGACTTCTACATCATCCACGCCGGCGGACCGCGCATCCTCGACGACCTCGCCAAGTTCCTCGAAGTCGACCGCGACGTGTTCCGCCACAGCTGGTCGACCCTGAGCGAGTACGGCAACATCGCCAGCGCCGTCGTACTCGAAGCCGCCCGCCGGCTGTTCGAGGAGGACACCCCCGCTCCCGGCGCGACCGGTCTGATCGCGGGATTCGGCCCCGGCATCACCGCCGAGATGGCACTGGGCACCTGGGCCGACGGCGACAGCCCGCGCAGCATCGGCTGACCTCCCCGGCACGCACCGTTGAAGGAAGCGAAGCGTATGACCGACCTCATCCTCCCCCCGGGCACGGGGCGCAAGCTGATCACCCCGGCGCAGGAAGTCACCTTCAAGGCCACCGAGGCCCAGGGCTCCTCCATATCGATCTTCGAGGTGGTCGTGCCGCCCGGATTCGACGTCGGGGCGCACGTGCACAGCCACTCCCAGGAGTTCTTCTACGTCCTGGAGGGCGAACTGGACCTGCTGGCCTTCGAACCGGCCCGGCGCAGCCAGGACACCTGGCACGACTGGGAGTCCCCCGGCGGCGACCGCGTCGTGCGCGCCGGTGAGGGCGCCTGCATGTTCGTGCCCCCCGGCACCCCGCACGCCTTCCGTAACGCCACGGACAAACCCGCCCGGATGCTCTTCCAGAGCTACCCCTCACCCGACCACGAGCTCTACTTCGAGGAGATCGCCGAGATCTGGTCCCGCGGCACCTCGGTGGACCCCGCCGCCGTCGAGGAGATGCGCAAACGCTACGACGTCAGCCAGATCACCCCGCTGCGCTACACACCCCCCGCAGCCGCACCCGCACCTTCCACGCTGCCGGCCGCCGGGCCCGGCGCCTGACGGGAGACGACAGACGATGGAATCGATCCCCCTGGTCCACGCCAGCCTGGGAGAACAGGAACTGGCCGCCGTCGCCGAGGTGTTCGCCTCCGGCTGGCCGGCCGGCCAGGGCCCCCGGGGCAAGGCCCTGGAAGCCCAGCTCGCCGACAAGTACGGCGTCGCCGACGCCGTCGCGGTCAGCAACTGCGGCGCCGCACTGCACCTGTCGCTGCTCGCCCTCGGCGTCAAGCCCGGCGACGAGGTGATCGTCGCCGACTACACCTTCCCCGCCCCCGCCCACGCCGTGCGCTACCTCGACGCGGTCCCCGTCTTCGCCGACGTCCGCCCCGACACCGGCACCGTCGACCCGCAGGCGGTCGCCGACCTGGTCACCGCCCGCACCGTCGGCGTGATCGCCGTCGACACCGTCGGCCTGCCCGCCGACTACGCGCCGCTCCAGCAGATCGCCGACCGCCACGGCCTGTTCCTCGTCGAGGACGCCGCCTGCGCGGTCGGTGCCACCTACCAGGGCCGCGAGGCCGGCGCCCTCGCCGAGGTGGGCTGCCTGTCCTTCCACGGCCGCAAGGGCGCCACCAGCGGCGAGGGCGGCGCCCTGCTCGCCGCCGACCCGAAGATCGCCGCCGACGCCCGGCTGCGCTCCTCCTTCGGCATCGGCAGCATCTTCGACATCGCGAACGTCGTCGGCCTGCCCATCCCCGAATTCACCGAGATCGGCTACAACTTCAAACTCTCCGACATCGCCGCCGCGATCCTCCAGGTCCAGCTGGGCCGGATCGGCGAACTCCTCGACCGCCGCGCCGCCGTCGCCGCCCGCTACGGCGAACTCCTCGTCGGCGAAGACCTGCTGACGGTGCCCCACGTGCCCGAGGACCGTACCCATGCCTGGCAGTCCTACATGGTCACCCTGGACGCGCGCGTGGACCGCGCGGCGGTCGCCGCCGAACTGCGCGCCCAGGGCATCGGCTGCGGACACGGCACCTGGGCCACCCACGTGCAGCCCGTCTTCGAGTCGAAGCAGACCTGCCCCGTCTCGGCGGACCTCTTCCGCCGCAACCTCGCCATACCCATGCACGCGGAACTCGGCGCGGACCAGGTTGAACAGGTCGTCCGCGCCCTGCGCAGCGCCGTGCGCACCCACGCGACGGCCACCCGGGCTCCAGGAGGGGCAGCATGACCGACAACCAGCCGACACCGGACAGCGTCCTGCGGCTCATCAACGGATACTGGGCCACCGGCGTCCTGGGCGCCGCGGCCGCCCACTCGCTCTTCACCCACCTCGACGACGGCGCTGACACGGCCGCCCTGCTGGCCGCCCGCGCCGACATCTCCGAACGGGGCGCGCAGACCCTCCTCGACGGGCTCGTCGGTGTGGGCCTGGTCGAACTGCACGCGGGCCGCTACCGCAACACCCCCGAGGCGTCCGCCTACCTCGTCGAGGGCAAACCCGCCTCGCTGAGCAGCTTCGCCCAGCTCAAGCTGAAGCACATGGGCAGCCTGGTCCACCTGGCCGACGTGGTCCGCGCCGGGGGACCGGTCAGCGACCCGGCCACCGAGGTGGCCGACAACCCGCACTGGGAAGAGGTCGTCCCGGCCATCGCCGCCCAGTCGGTGCCCGCCGCCACCGTCGCCGCCGAGGTGCTCGGGCTCGCCGGGGCCGGCGAGATCTCCATCCTCGACGTGGGCGGAGGATCGGGCATCTACTCGGGCGTCTGGCTCCAGGCCAACCCGGCCGCCCGCTCGACCCAGCTCGACTGGGAACCGATCAACGCCATCGCCCGCCGGCTGCTGGCCGAACGCGGCGTGGCCGACCGGTTCACCTGCATCGACGGCGACTTCCACACCACCGACTTCGGCACCGCCGCCTACGACATCGCGCTCTACTCCCACATCGCCCACCAGGAAAGCCCCGAGGACAACATCGCGGTCTTCGCCCGGCTGCGGCAGGCCCTGCGGCCCGGCGGCGCCCTGGTGGTCTGCGACTACGTCGTCGACGACGACCGCGGCGGCCCCGCCTTCCCGCTGATCTTCGCCTCGGAGATGCTCCTCAAGAGCAAGCAGGGAGGCACCTGGCGGCAGGCCGACTACCGCGACTGGCTCATCAAGGCCGGCTTCACGGACGTCTCGTTCCACTCCGCGCCGCCCGCCACCCTGGTCGTCGCCCGGTAACAGCGAGCCGGCTCTGCCCACCCGCCAGGACCGCCACGGCCCGCGAGCCACGCGCTCAGATCCTGAACGCCTCACCGCGCGCCCCGATGCACACCGTGCCCGTAACCGAATGTGGGGATGTATGTCGGAAAACACCGAGCTGGAAGGTCTCTACGCCGTCATCGAGGAATCGTCCCGGCTGGCGGGCGTCACCTGCTCGCGAGAGACGGTCTGGCCGATCCTGACCGCGTACGGAGACACCCTCGCCCAGGCCGTCGTGGCCTTCAGAGTGGCGACGGGGGAGCGCAACGCAGGAGACTTCGACTGCCGCTTCACCATGCTCCCCAAGGACCTCGACCCCTACGCGGCCGCCCTGTCGAACGGCCTGACCCCCAAGACGGCCCACCCCGTCGGGAACCTGCTGGAAGAACTGCACCGCGCGTTCCCCGTCCAGAGCAGCGGCATCGACTTCGGCGTCGTCGGCGGCTTCAAGAAGACCTGGTCGTTCTTCCCGACCGACGACCTGCAATCGCTGTCCCGGCTGGCCGAACTGCCCTCGCTGCCCGACAGCGTGGCCGCCAACCTCGACTTCTTCACCCGCTACGCACTGGCCGACCGGGTGAGCCTGGTCGGCATCGACTACCCCAACCGGTCACTGAACCTGTACTTCGGCGCGGCACCCGCCGACGTCTTCCGGGCCGAGGGAATCACCTCCATCCTGCGCGACGCGGGCCTGGCCGAACCCAGCGAGCGGCTCCTGCGGCTCGGCACGCGGGCCTTCGGCATCTACGCCACCCTGAGCTGGGAATCGCCGAAGGTCGAGCGGATCACCATCGCGGCCATGACACCGGACCCCACGACCCTGCCGGTGCGCATCGAGCCGAAGATTGAGCACTTCGTGAAGAACGCGCCCTACAGCACCGACGACCGCCAGTTCGTCTACGCGATCACATCGTCGCCCAAGGGTGAGTACCACAAGCTCCAGTCGTACTACCGGTGGCAGCCCCGGGTCGAGAACATCCTGCTGGTGTCCGACCACCGCTGACGGCCCCCGCCCGGCGGACAGCCGAGAGAAGGAAACGATTGTGGAACCCGTCAACGTCGCCGTCATCTACTACAGCTCCACCGGAACCGTGCACGCCCTGGCGCAGGCCGTCGCCGAGGGCGCGCAGAAGGCCGGCGCCGACGTGCGCCTGCGCAAGGTCCGCGAACTGGCCCCGCCGCAGGCGGTCGAGGCCAACCCCGCCTGGGCCCAGCACCTGCGCGACAGCGCCGACGTCGCCGAGGCCACCCTCGACGACCTGGGCTGGGCGGACGCGGTGCTGTTCGGCACCCCCACCCGCTTCGGCAACGCGGCCAGCCAGCTCAAGGCGTTCATCGACACCGCCGGCCCCCTGTGGCAGCAGGGCAGGCTCGCCGGCAAGGTGTGCTCGGCCTTCACCGCCAGCGGCACCGCCCACGGCGGCCAGGAATCCACCCTGCTGGCGCTGAGCAACACCTTCTACCACTGGGGAGGCATCATCGTGCCGCCCGGCTACACCGACCCGGTCCAGTTCCGCACGGGCAACCCCTACGGCACCTCCCATGTGGCCGGGGCCGGCGCGCCCGGCGACGAGGTGCTTCAGGCCGCCCGTCACCAGGCCCGGCGCGTCGTTGACACCGCGGCGGCGCTCAAGGCCGGCCGCGCGGCCTCCTGACCCGCGGCCACCGCAGCACCGGCCCGCAGCAGGCCCGGCCGCCCGCGCCCGGGCCTTCCGGGAACGGGCCCGGCCCGGCGCCCCGGGCCGCGCCGCACCCCGGCACCGCGACAAGGGCCCCGGCCCCGGCGCGAACGGACCGCCCGCGGCTGGGCCGGCACCGCGAGGGCCGCCGGCACCCCCGAAAACCCCTGCCAGGCCGGGACCGGCCCCACCCGCAGCACTCGACACCCGGCCCGCACCCGGGCCCCCGCGGGCGTGGCGGTGCCGGTCACCGGTCCCTCCCCGGGTGCCGTCACGAGAGCGCGGGCGAGCGCGGTGAACGCCGGCCGCCCGCCGTCACCGCCCGAGGGCCCGGTCCCGCTTCACCCCTGCCGGTTCCCGGATCCGCCACCCCCGGCTCCCGGGCCCGCGTCATCGCCGCTGCCGCGGACCCGGCGACCCGCCGCGCCGGGCCGCCGGGCACCCCGGCCGTGCCGCGCCCGCCGTACGGGCGTTGCCATACGGGCCGGTGCCGCGCGCGCCGAGCCGGGGGCAGTCCGCATGTCCATCGCCCACCGCAAAGGAGACAGTCCCGATGAAGGGCTCTGTGGCCTATCAATCGATACAGAAGCGCGGCCTTCACATCGGCCTGCTGCCGGCGTTGGCCGCGGCCGTCAACGGGTCGACACCGATCACCCTCGACCATGATCTGGACGTCCTGCCCGAGGCGGGCCGCCACCTGACGGTCTCCCGGCTCGCCGACCTGGTGGACGACCTGGCGGCCCGTCTGTGGGCGGCCGGGGTGCGCCCCGACGAGCACATCGTGCTCCACAAGCGGGCCAACGCCGATGTGTGGATGCTGGCCTGTGCCGCGTCCCGGATCGGCGCGGTGCCCGTGATGCTGTCGCCCGGCCTGGACCCTGCGACGGTCGGGGCCCTGATCGAGCGGGTCGAGCGGCCCAGCCTGCTCACCGACGGGCACAAGCTGGACGCGCTGGCCGAGATCCCGCTGGCGGAGCTGACCCGGCGGGTGCTCACCGTCGGCGGCGCGCGGCCCGGGGCGCGGTCGCTGGGCGAGTTCGCCGGAGCGCCGCGGGTCAAGCCGGTGGTGCGGCCGATCGACGAGGCTGCCGTGATCACCCACACCTCCGGCACCACCGGACTGCCCAAGCTGGTCGTGCACACCCCCCGCACCCAGGGCATCCGCCTCAAACCGCAGTGGCAGCTGCTGTCCCTGATGCGCAAGAAGGAGACGGCCGCGATCCACATCTCCTTCGTGCACTCCCGGATGGTCGCGGCGATGGCCCTGGCCCTCCTGCGGGAGATGCCGGTGCTGCTCATGAACGAGTCGGACCCCGCCACCGTCGCCGACCTGTTCCTCACCCACCGGCCCGGACTCATCGAGGCACTGCCCAACTCGCTGATGGACTGGGAGGGCCTGACCGAGGACACCCGCAGGCCCTTCGCCTCGGTGAAGTACTTCAGCAGCACCTTCGACGCCATCCACCCCCGCACGATGAGCCGGCTGCTGAAGTCCTCCGAGCGGCGCGGTGCCCTGTTCTTCCAGATCTACGGGCAGAGCGAGGTCGGGCCCGCCGTCGGCCGCGCCTACTTCCGCGGCTCCGCCCACAAGGTCGACGGGCGCTGCGTCGGCTGGCAGATGCCGTGGGGCGCGGCGAAGGTGCGGGTCGTCAGCCGGGACGGCGCAGCGCCCTCCGAGAAGAACCCCGGCTTCATCGAGGTCGCTTGGCCCGGCCTGGCCAAGACCTACTTCGCCGAGCAGGAGCGCTATGACACCAACCGCGACGGCGACTGGTGGCGCACCGGCGACGTCGGCTACCGCACCAGGTTCGGCTGCCTGCACATGCTCGACCGCGAGGTCGACATGATCGCCGGGGTGCGCAGCTCCCTCGAGGTCGAGGACCTCGTCCTGGGCCGGCTCGACGAACTGAGCGAACTCGTCGTGATCCAGGGCCCCAACGCCGAGCCGGTCCCGGTGATCTGCACCCATGACGACCGGCCCCTGGACCGCGACCGCTGGCGCGCGGCCGTCGCCGCCTTCCCCCAGCTGGCCGACCCGATCCAGATCCCGCAGGACGAACTGCCGCGCACCGCCACGCTGAAGGTGCAGCGGCTCGCACTGGCCAGCCGGCTCCAGGACCGGCTCGAGAACCTGACATGACCCCCGCCCGGCAGACCGCCCCCGCGGTGCAGACAACCAACGCGAAAGAGACGAGTGCAATGACACCGGAAGCCACCCTCGCACGACTGCGTGAATACATGGTGGGCCCCTCGCGGTTCATGACCGTGCTGTCCTGCTTCGAGCTGGGGATCGTCGGCGCGCTGCGGGACACGCCCGGCCTGACCGCCGCCGAACTGGGCGACACCGTCGGCGCCAAGCCCGACGCCGTGCAGCAGCTCCTGCACCTGCTGGTCAAGGAGGGCTTCGTCGCCCTCGACGAGGACCGGGGCACCTACCGCCTCGACGCCCTCGCCGGCGTCGCCGAGAACGACCTGCGACGCGCCCTCGCCTACATGAACATGATCAAAGTGGTGGCGCTGCGCCAGCTGTTCTACCTCACCGAGAGCACCCGCTCCGGCACCATCGTCGGACTCAAGGAGCTCTACGGGGTGGACGAGGGCACCCTGTACGGCGCGGTCGCCGACCACACAGACCTGCGGGACGCCTGGGCGAACCTGATGAACACCGTCACCGCCCACATCGACCCCTGGTTCTTCGCCAACGTCGACATCCCGGCCGGGTCGAAGGTACTCGACCTCGCCGGCAACACCGGGCTCGGCGCGATCCACACCTACCGGCACAAGGCCTCGCCCGGCCTGCACGTCACCACCTTCGACCTGCCGGAGAAGGAGAACGAGGCCCTGGAGAACTTCAGGACCCACCAGGTGGCCGAGCACTGCTCGTTCATCGGCGGCGACGTCTTCGACGGAGTCCCCGAGGGCTTCGACATCGTCCTGATCAAGCACTTCCTGGACATGTTCGACAAGGACGACGTCTTCAGGATCCTCAAGGGGGTCAACGCGTCCCTGGAGGTCGGCGGCCAGGTCAACATCATGGTGCCGGTGTACCCGGAGGACATCACCGACACCGACAACTACAACGTC
Source organism: Streptomyces sp. NBC_00080 (assembly GCF_045041255.1). Taxonomy (NCBI): domain Bacteria; kingdom Bacillati; phylum Actinomycetota; class Actinomycetes; order Kitasatosporales; family Streptomycetaceae; genus Streptomyces; species Streptomyces sp. NBC_00080. The sequence continues at coordinate 114,487 of NZ_CP108235.1, read as the reverse complement.
GACTTCTTCCCGGCCTTCTTCATCGGCTGCGCCATGGGCCAGGGCGGCCCGCAGCAACTGTCGGTCTACCAGAGCTGGCTGGAGGAATGCGGGTTCAAGGTGACCAAGGCCGTCACCAAGGACGCCTCCGAGATCCCGCCGGACGTCATCCCCGTCCAGGCCATCCTGTCCGCGACGAAGGTCGCCTGACCGGCCGGACCGCCACCCCCTCGCCCGGCGAGCACGGCGGCCCGGACCCGGTCCGGACCGCCGCCCGAGGACCCGTCACCACTGGAGCACTCGTGAAGATATCCGTATCCGGCACCTACTCCTCGGGCAAGACCTCCACGGTGATGGCCTTGTCGCACTACACCGGCGTCCCGCGCAGCCTGGCCCGGACGATCCGGGGCATCATGCCCGAGGCCCTGCCCGGCCTGAAACTCGCGGAGGTGACACCGCCCCAGTTCCTCCAGCTCACCCTGCGCCGGCACACCGGCCGCGCCGTGCAGGAAGCACTGCTGGGGGACAACTTCATCTCCGACGGCTCCTCCCTCCAGGAATGGCTGTACGGGGCGGCCCGGGTCAAATACGGCATGAACCCGAACGCCACCGCGGACGGCCAGGAACCCCCCGCGGCACAGGACCCCCAGGAGATGGCCTTCTTCGCGCAGGTCGTCGAGCAGTACGGACAGGCGTTCAAACAGCACGTCAAAAGCACCTACGACGCCTACGTCCACCTGCGCCACGAACTGCCGATCGCCGCGGACGGCCACCGGCCGATGAACAACCAGTTCCGCGCGACCATCGACACGATGCTGCTGGCCACGCTGGAGGAACTGCGGATCCCCTACCACGTGGTCGGCGGCACCATGGCGCAGCGCTTGGAGACCACCGCGGGGATCTTCGGCCTGACGCCGGTCATGAGCACCGCCGAAGCCATCGAACTGGCCCGCCAGGAGTACGGCCGGCAGGACTTCCGCATGGAGACCGAGCGGATTTCCGGCCGGGCGTGAACCCCCTGCCCCGAGGAGAACACCGATGCACCAGCCACCCCAAATCGCCGTCGCCTACCACTCCGGCAGAGGCCACACCGAGGTGCTGGCGCAGGCCGTACGGGCCGGCGCGCAGGCCGCGGGCGCCGAGATGACCATGGTGAGCGTCGACGCCATGGACGACGCCAAATGGGAGAGCCTCGACACGGCCGACGCGATCGTGTTCGGCGCACCCACTTACATGGGGTCGGCGTCGGGCAAGTTCCACGCCTTCGCCGAATCGACCAACAAGCGCTGGGCACGCCAGGCCTGGAAGGACAAACTCGGCTCGGGCTTCACCCTCAGCGCCTGCAAGGCGGGCGACAAGGACTCCAGCCTCGGCTACTTCGCGACCCTGGGCGCCCAGCACGGAATGATCTGGGTCAGCCTCGGCCTACTCCCGGGCTGGCACCTCAGCCACGAGAGCGAGAACGACCTGAACCGGCTCGGGTACTTCAACGGCGCCGCCGGGACCCTGCCCGGAGACCTGCCCCCCGACGCCGTGCACAAAGCGGACATCGCCACGGCCGAACACCTGGGCCGGCGCGTCGCCGAGCAGACCGCGGCATTCCTCGCCGGACGCGCGGCACTGACCCACCGATAGCGGACAAGCACCGAGAGGGCGACATGACGACACCGCAGCGGTCCACCGGAGCGGTCCTGGACGCGTTCTTCGAGAAGTTCGGGGCCGGCGACCTGCCGGGCCTGCTGGAACTGTTCGCCGACCACGTGGACTTCCGCGTCCAGGGAAGCCCCCACGTGCCGTGGACCGGCACCCGCACCACCAAGGCGGAGATCTCCGACTTCTTCCAGATCTTCCCCAAGGTGCTGACCGGACCACAGAGCTTCACCCTCACCGCGCGCCTCGTCGACGGCCCCGACGCAGTGGTGACGGCCGAGTCCGTCTTCGAGGTCCTGGCCACCCGCAAGAGCTTCACCAACAGCTACGCCCTGCACCTGCGCGTCGAGAACGAACGGATCACCCGGTACCACATGTACGAAGACAGCTACGCCATCGCCGAAGCCTTCGCCCGATGACCACCCCCCCGCACTGAACGGCGGGGCGGACAGCGGCTCTTCGTCGAGACAAGGAGCGCCTGTGCCATCCCTGGAACTAGCCTCCATAGACGACTTCCTCGGCCCGCGAGACAGCCGGTTCCTCGGCGAGGGTTTCAAGCGGGTCGAGCGCTCCCTGAACGATCTCACCGTATCGCCGGGAGACGAAGGCGTCGGAGGGATCCAAGCCACCGCCCGCATCGCCATACCGGGCCTGTGGTCGCGCAAAGGAGAACAGAGCCCCCAACCCCATCTGAGCACCATCGACGCCATGCTCTTCGGCGCCCAGCTCACCGGCCTGTACGCGGCCCACACCCTCGGGCTCACCCCCGACGCCCGCTTCACCGTGCAGCGCGTCGACCTGAAAGCCGGCGCCCGCCCCGACGAGGACCACCTGGAGGCGGTCCCGGTCAGCGGCCGCCTCGTGGCCGCGCAGCGCGCCGGCGAGGAATGGGCGACCACCCTCGACTGCCGGATCGGCTCACTGACGGCCAGGGTGCACGCCCGGCACAGCCCCGGCCGCACCCTGGCCCGCACCGACCGCGTCTACGCCGGCGCACGGGAACTGGCCGGCCCCTGGAACCACACGCCGTACGGCATCTCCCACCACGCCCGCCGGCAACTGCTCACCGGGGTCCGCGTCAGCACGGACGACCAGGACGACCTGCGGGCCACCGCCCGCGTCACACTGGCCCGCGACCCCGCACACGCCGTCCCGCCGGACGCCCCGGCCACCATGATCGACGCCTTCGTCGCCGCCCTCCAGCTCGGCCAGGTCCTGCTGTACACGCTGGACGGCATCGACCGCGCCCACAGCAACAACCTGTGGATGCGGCGCACCCGCGTCACCGCCGGCCCCGCCCTGCCGCGACCCGCCGACGAGGTGAGCGCCGCCCTGGAGCAGACCATGCTGCTGCCCTCCCCGGTCGGCACCTGGCGCACGGCCGAGGTGGTCGGCAGCCTGCACGGCGTCCAGGCCCGGGCCGGCGTCGGCCACCTGCTGCCCCAGCCCTCCCTGTCCGCCGCCTCCCCGGGAAGGAGCGGCCGATGACCGCCCGCGCCGCCGTACTGACGGGACTGGGCGGCTATCTGCCGCCCCGCACGCTCACCAACGAAGAACTCTCCGCCCGGATCGACACCAGCGACGAATGGATCCGCAGACGGACCGGCATCCGCCGGCGGCACGTCGCCGACCCCGGAGTGAGCACCGGCGACCTCGCCGTCGAGGCCGGCCACCGGGCACTGAAGTCGGCCCGCCTGGGCGCGGCGGACACCGTCGACATGGTGATCGTGGCCACCTCGACCCCCGACCACCCGCTGCCCGCCACCGCACCGGACGTTGCGGCCCGCCTCGGCCTCGGCCCCGCCGCCGCCTTCGACATCGCGGCCGGATGCTCGGGCTTCGTCTACGCCCTCGCCACCGCGAGCGCCGCGCTCGTCGCCGGGCACGCCGAACGTGTCCTCGTCATCGGAGCCGAGGTCTTCTCCACCGTCCTCAACCCCGCCGACCGCGGCACCGCGGTCATCTTCGGCGACGGCGCCGGCTCCGTCCTCCTGCGCGCCGGAACCACCGACGAGGCCGGCGCCGTCCTGGCCGTCGACCTGGGCGCCGACGGCACCGGCAGGGACCTGGCCACCATCCCGGACGGCGGCTCCCGCCAGCGCGCCACCGGCCGCGAACCGCAGCCGGACGGCCACTACATCCACATGCGCGGCAAGGAGATCTTCGTCCGGGCCGTCCACGGGATGGAACGCTCCTCGGCCGCGGTCCTGGACAAAGCGGGCTGGGACATCGGCCAGATCGACCATGTGGTCGGCCACCAGGCGAACCTGCGCATCCTGCACAGCCTGGCGCAGCAACTGGGCGTGGACCGACAGCGCGTGGTCTCCCACATCGAAGAAGCGGGCAACACCGCGGCCGCCTCCATCCCGCTCGCCCTGGCCGACGCCGCCGCCCGCGACCGGTTCCGGCCCCACGACCGGCTGCTGCTGACCGCCTTCGGCGCCGGCCTGGCCTGGGGCTCCATCGCCCTGACCTGGCCACCGCTCACCCCCGCCTGACACCCCCCACGACGCCTGGAAAGGACATCCCATGACGATACGGACCGGCATCCAGCCCGAGCCCGTACTCGACGTTCTGAAGACACACTTCGACGTCCCCGCCGAAACGACGGCCGACACCCATTTCGAGAGTCTCGACCTGGATTCCCTGGTCCTGATCGAATTCGCGGTCATCCTGGCGAAGCAGTACGACATCGACGTGGCCGCGGACGAACTGGCCACCGCCGGCACGGCGGCCGGCGTGGCCGGCCTGCTGTCGGCCAAAGGCGCGCACACCTGATCCGGCGCCCCGCACGGCCGCTCATGCCCGCCACCGGCGTGAGTCCACCACCCCCCGTCTCCTGGAGTCGTCATGTCCCGCCGCCTGTTCACCTCGGAATCCGTGACCGAGGGACACCCCGACAAGATCGCCGACCAGATCAGCGACACCGTCCTGGACGCACTGCTGCGCCAGGACCCCGCCTCCCGCGTCGCGGTCGAAACCCTGATCACCACCGGCCAGGTGCACATCGCCGGCGAGGTGACGACCTCCGCCTACGCCGACATCGCCACCCTGGTCCGCCAGAAGATCCTCGACATCGGCTACGACTCCTCCGCCAAGGGCTTCGACGGCGCCTCCTGCGGCGTCTCGGTGTCCATCGGCGCCCAGTCGCCCGACATCGCCCAGGGCGTCGACACCGCCTACGAAGTACGCCAGGACACCGGCCGCACCGGACACGACGAGGACGACCTGGACCGGCAGGGCGCCGGCGACCAGGGCCTGATGTTCGGCTACGCCAGCGACGAGACCCCCACCCTGATGCCGCTGCCGATCGAGCTGGCCCACCGCCTCGCCCGCCGCCTGACCCAGGTCCGCAAGGACGGCACCGTCCCCTACCTGCGTCCGGACGGCAAGACCCAGGTCACCGTCGAGTACGACGGCAGCCGCCCGGTCCGCCTGGACACCGTCGTGGTCTCCTCCCAGCACGCCGCCGACATCGACCTCGACGCCCTCCTCACCCCCGACATCCGCACCCACGTCGTCGAACCCGTCCTGGCCGGGCTCGCCGACGACGGCATCAAACTCGACACCGACGGCCACCGCCTCCTGGTCAACCCCACCGGCCGCTTCGAGATCGGCGGCCCCATGGGCGACGCCGGCCTCACTGGCCGCAAGATCATCATCGACACCTACGGCGGCATGGCCCGCCACGGCGGCGGCGCCTTCTCCGGCAAGGACCCCTCCAAGGTCGACCGCAGCGCCGCCTACGCGATGCGCTGGGTCGCCAAGAACGTCGTCGCTGCCGGCCTCGCCGCCCGCTGCGAGGTCCAGGTCGCCTACGCGATCGGCAAGGCCGAACCGGTCGGCCTGTTCGTGGAGACCTTCGGCACCAGCACGGTCGCCGCCGAGAAGATCGAGGACGCCATCGTCGCCGTCTTCGACCTGCGCCCCGCCGCGATCATCCGCGACCTCGACCTGCTGCGCCCGGTCTACGCCCAGACCGCCGCCTACGGCCACTTCGGCCGCGAACTGGCCGACTTCACCTGGGAGCGCACCGACCGCGCCGACGCCCTGCGCGCGGCGGTCGCCGCGAGCTGACCGCAGGACCGGCGCCCCGGGAACACCCCGGCGCCCGGACCGGCGGGGAGCGGTGGCACCCCGTCCCACCGCTCTCCGCTTTCCTCGCCCGCCGGCCTGCTCGCCGCCCCGGACGCCGGCCGGAAACGTCCCGCCCACAGGCCCAAGGAGCACCTGCCGTGCGTATCGCCGTGACTGGATCGATCGCGACCGACCATCTGATGGTGTTCCCCGGACGCTTCACCGAACAGCTGATAGAAGGACAGCTCGAGCGGGTCTCCCTGTCCTTTCTCGCCGACCGGCTGGAGGTGCGCCGCGGCGGTGTCGCCGCCAACATCGCCTTCGGCCTCGGCCTGCTGGGCTGCGGCCCGCTCCTGGTCGGCGCGGCGGGCACGGACTTCGCCGAGTACGGCGCCTGGCTGCGGGCCGCCGGAGTCGACACCTCCGCGGTCCGGGTCAGCGACACCCTGCACACCGCGCGCTTCGTGTGCACCACCGACGCCGACCAGAACCAGATCGCCACCTTCTACGCCGGCGCCATGGCCGAGGCCGCGGACATCGACCTTGCCGACACCGCCCGCCGCACCGGTCTGGAGCTCGTCCTGGTCGGCGCCGACGACCCCGCGGCCATGCTGCGGCACACCGCCACCGCCCACCGCCTCGGCATCCCCGTCGCCGCCGACCCCTCCCAGCAACTGGCCCGCCTGGACCGCGCACAGGCCCGCCGGCTGGTCGAGGGAGCGACCTGGCTGTTCACCAACGCCTACGAGGCCGCCCTGCTGAAGGAGCGCACCGGCTGGAGCGAGGAGGACATCCTCCAGCGGGCCGGTACCTGGATCACCACGCTGGGCGCCGACGGGGTGAGCCTGGCCCGCGCCGGCGCCCCCCGCCTGCACATACCGGCCGTGCCCGCGCAGAAGATCGCCGACCCCACCGGAGCGGGCGACGCCTTCCGGGCCGGCTTCCTCGCCGCACTGGCCTGGCAGTGGCCGCACGAGCAGGCCGCCCGGCTCGGATGCGCCCTGGCCACCACCGTGCTGGAATCGGTCGGCACCCAGGAGTACAAACTCCTCGCCGCCGACCTGACCGACCGCATCGGCCGGACCTACGGCGATGACGCGGCCCGCGCCGCCGAACCCCGCCTGGCAGACGTGTCATGACCCCCGGCCAGCCCCGCCGCCCCGCCGCCGGCCCGGCAGCCACCACAGCCGCGGCAGGCACCACGGGCACGGCGGGCACCGGGGTGCGGGAACCGGCCCCCGCCCCACGGCACGTGCCGCATCCGGCAGTCCCGCATCCGCTGGGTCCTCGGCTGTCAGCCCCGCGTCCGGCGGTCCCGCCGGCGGGCCGTTCCGGCGGCGCAGGGCGGCCCGCGGTGACGTTCTCCTTCGAGTTCTTCCCGCCGAAGACGGGTGCCGGGGAGGGCACGCTGTGGAAGGCGATCCGCCGGATCGAGCCGCTGCGCCCGGACTTCGTGTCCGTGACCTACGGCGCCGGCGGCTCCTCCCGGGATCGCACGGTCGCCGTCACCCGGCGCATCGCCGCCGAGACGACCCTGCGCCCCGTCGCCCATCTGACCGCCGTCGGCCACCCGGTCGCCGAACTGCGCCACATCATCGGCCGGTACGCCGACGCCGGCATCCGCGACGTCCTGGTCCTGCGCGGCGACCCGCCCGGCGATCCCAAGGGCGCCTGGACGGCACACCCGCAGGGCTTCGCCTACGCCAGTGAGCTGGTCGAACTGGTCCGCTCGCTGGGCGACTTCAGGATCGGTGTGGCCGCGTTCCCCGAGCGCCACCCCCGCTCGCGCGACTGGGACTCCGACATCCGACACTTCGTCGCCAAGTGCAGGGCGGGCGCCGACTACGCCATCACCCAGATGTTCTTCCACGTGGAGGACTATCTGCGGCTGCGCGACCGGGTCGCGGCGGCCGGCTGTGACATCCCGATCATCCCGGAGATCATGCCGGCCACCGACCACCGCCAGATCGCCCGCTTCGCCGAACTCTGCGACGCCTCCTTCCCCGAGGCCCTCGCCGCCCGCCTGCACGCGGCCCGCGAGAACCCGGCGGACGGCCACCGCATCGGCGTCGAGTACGCCACCGCCATGGCCGAACGCCTGCTCGCCGAAGGCGCCCCCGGCCTGCACTACATCACCCTCAACAAGTCCACGGCGGCCCTGGACATCCACCGCGACGTGCTGCGTTCGACGAGCGCGAGGATCCTCCAGTCCTGCTGAGCCCGACACCGGCGACGCCACCGCCCCGCTCCGCCAGGGGCGTCGCGCACGACAAGGCCGGCAAGGACCCCTCCCGCCGGCACCGCACCCCCTCGACAGACCCCGCCATCCGCGGGAGTTTCCGCTGCAAGACAGCAACCCTGGGCACTTGGAGGATGAAATGTCCGAAGCCACTGTGGCCGAAGACGTGTACGCGGCCATCGAGGAATCGTCCCGGCTGGCGGGCATCACCTGCTCGCGCGAGACGGTCTGGCCGGTCCTGAGCGCGTACGAGAAGGCTCTCCCGCAGGCCGGGATCGTGCTCAGCGTGTCGACCGTCGAGCACCCGCCCGCCGACCTCGACTACACCATCACGGTGCCTTCCGGGACCGTCGACCCCTACGCCGTCGCCGTGGCGAACGGCTTCGTCACCGACACCGACCACCCCGTCGGCACCCTGCTCGCGGACATCCAGGCCAAGGTCCCGGTCACCGAGCACCTCATCGACTGCGGAGTCGTCAGCGGCTTCAGCAAGATCTACGCGCACTTCCCCTTCGACCTGCTGGGGCTGGCGCAGCTCGCGGACCTGCCCTCCATGCCGCCGGCGCTGGCCGACAACACCGGCCTCTTCGCCCGCCACCACCTCACCGAGGTGGCGATGACGGGGATCGACTACCAGCGCAAGACGGTCAACCTCTACTTCGCCCACCTTCCCGAGGAATTCCGCACCGCGCGCAACATCCTGGAACTGCACCGCGAGCTCGGCCTGCCGGAACCGAGCGGCAAGATGCTGGAGTTCGCCCAGAAGTCCTTCCGCGTCTATGTCACCCTCGGCTGGGACTCCTCCCGGATCGAGCGGATCTGCTACGCCCCTGCGCCGGTGCGCGGCTGGGACCCCTCACACCTCCCGGTCCCCGTCGAGCCGGAGGTCGACAAGTTCGTGAACGGCTCCCGGCGCACGTACGCCGGTCCGCCCATCGTCATCGCGGCCGTCAAATGGACCGCCGAGGGCCAGTACCTGAACCTGGGGCCGTACTGTCGGCTCTCGCCCCTGATGCGCCGGCTGCTGCAACAGCTCACCGGGCAGCCGGTGTGAGCACCGGCCGCGGTTGAACTCCCGCGGGCCCGTCCCGCACGCCCGGCCGCCGCCACCGGCGCAGGAGTGCCGGTCGAGCGAGGGTCGGGCAGGCGGCGAGCGGGGGGGCGAGGCTGATGTTCTACATCCCGACCCGACCGGCGGCCGCCCGCCCGGACATCGGTCTGTGCACGCGAGCCCCTGTCGCCATGACACCGGAGGGAACAGTGTCCGAAACCACCGAAACCACCGCGACCGACGCGGAGTCGACCGCCCTGAGCGCCCTGGGGGGCGCACTCGCGCAGGCCGGGGCGGCGTCACTGACCGGGCAGCGCGAGCGGATGGCCGAGGAACTCCTGCGGGCCTCCCTGGCGCAGTGGGAGGACCCCCAGGTCAGGCCGCGGCTGCTCGAGGGCCTGCTCGCCGCGCTGACCAGCGAGGCGGGTGCGGCCCGGATGCGCGACTTCATGGCCTCCCCGTCCTCCCCGATCTTCAGCCAGCTGGGCAAGGCGCTTGGGGTGCCGCAGGCGCTGGACATCAACCAGGTCGCGGAACTCCTCAAGGTGCCGGCGCTGAACATCAACGCGGCCCAGGCCCAGGTGTGGGGCCTGGTCGTCCTGCGCTACCTCGTGGAACTCGAGCCGGTCGCGTCGGCGACGGCGGACGACATCGTCGACGTCTTCGCCCCCACGATCCAGCGCTACCTGGTCGGCTAGGAGGCGGCACCGGGCCCGGCGCCCCTCTCCCCGCCCCCGCGTCCACCGCCCGCCCGTCCGCGGCAGCCGCCCGGACGGCCCGGCCCGCAGCCCGGAGAACGCCCTCCCCCTCACCCGCCCGACCCGCAACACCCCGGCCGTGCACCGCGGATGCTCCCGGCACGGGCCCTTTCGCAGCACGTCTCAGGTGCCGGGCCGGCGGGGTGGACCGCCGGCCCGGCCTGCCGGTCCCGGACCCCGCCCCGCCCCGCGCCGCCCGCGCGCAGCGCGAAAAGGCCCTCGCGAACGGATCCCGGGCGGCCGTCCCGGGCGGCGCCGCGGCCATGAGAGCGGTGCGGGCCTCACATTCCGGGGTGCCGCGTCGTCGTAGTACAGACCCCGTACGGCGCGCGCACCGGCACGGCGGTCGGCAACGTCCACCCGGCGGCCCCCTGTATTCGCGGCCGCTGATCATCCGAGGAGACGCAAGGCAGTGACTACCGTGGGCAAAGAATCGCATGGCGGGGCCGTCGCTCCCGCCAGTGCCGACCCCCGGCGTTGGCTGGCGCTGACCGTGCTGGCGGCCATGCAGTTCATGCTCGTCATGGACATCACCGTGGTGAACGTCGCCCTCCCCGACATCCAGAGCGACCTGGGCTTCTCCCACAAGGGACTGGCCTGGGTGGTCAACGCCTACGTGCTGGTGGCCGGCGGGTTCCTGCTGCTGGGCGGGCGGCTGGCCGACATGTTCGGCCGCCGGCGGATGTTCATGGTCGGCGTGCTGGTGTTCGGCGTGTCGTCGGCCGTCTGCGGCGCCGCCACCGAATCCTGGATGCTGGTCACCAGCCGCTTCGTGCAGGGCCTGGGCGAGGCGCTGGCCGGCCCGGCGGCACTCGGCCTGATCCCCGTGCTGTTCACCGAACGCAAGGAACGGATGCGGGCCCTGGGCATCTGGGGCGGCCTGTCGGCGGTGGCCGGATCGGTCGGCTCGGTCGTCGGCGGAGCCGTGACCGACCTGGTGAGCTGGCGGTGGATCTTCTTCATCAACGTCCCCATCGCAGTGGCCGCGCTGATCATGGTGGGCCGCGTGATGTCGGAGAAGCCGGTGGCCCGCGACGGCCGCCGGCTCGACACGGTCGGGGCCGTCACCGCCACCACCGGCCTGGCCGCGGTGGTGTACGGGCTGTTGCAGGCCGCCGACCATCCGTGGGGCTCCGCACGCGTGCTGCTGCCGCTGCTGGGCGGGATCGCCCTGCTGGTCCTCATGGTCGTGTGGGAGGCACGCACTGAGGACCCGATGATCCCTCTGCGGTTCTTCGGCAACCGCACCCGGGTGACGACCAACGTCGTGACCGTAGCCATCTTCGCCGCGTTCTTCACCTACATGTTCCTGTTCACCCTGTACGTCCAGCAGGTGCACGACTACTCCCCGATGAAGACCGGCCTGGCCTACATCCCGCTGACCGTCACGGCGCTCGCCGGCGCGGGCGTGGCCACCGTGCTGATGCCCCGCGTCGGAGTGAAGGCGGTGATGGCCACCGCGTTCCTCGGCGGCGCCGTGGCCCTGTTCGTCGCCGCCGCCGGCCTCGCCCCCGACGCCTCCTTCGTCGGCGGGTTCATGCCCGGGCTGCTCCTGTTCGGCTTCTGCAACGGCCTCGCCTACCCGGCCCTGATCAACGGAGCACTGCACGAGGTCACCGGCCAGGACTCCGGTCTGGCCTCCGGCGTCCAGACCGCCATGCAGCAGGTCGGCGCGGCGCTCGGCCTGGCCACCCTGGTCCCCTTCGCCTTCCGCTACGCCAGCGACCACATCGAGGACGGAACACTCCCGCAGGTCGCGCAGACCGACGGATACGCGCTGGCGTTCCGCATCGGCTCCGGCGTCTTGGCCGCCGGAGCCCTGTTCATCCTCGCGCTGCTGGAGAAGGTGAACACCGAGATGCGCGACCCGATCGCCGAAGCCGCCGAAGCGGCCACCGGCCAGGCGCAGGCCGAGGAGCCCACCGCCACCGGAGCCGGCAGGTGAACCGCGCGCGGGCCGGGGCGCACCACCCCGCCGCACCGCCGCGGCGGTGCGCGCAGCACCCCTCGCACCGCCGCGCCGCGGACGCGGGGCCACGCCGGGCGGCGTGGCCCCGCGTCCGCGCCGCACCCGCCCGCCGCACCACCGCGGGGCAGTGACCCGCGTCACTTTCAGGGGCCCTTGGCGCGGAGCTACGGCCCGTGTCACTATTCCGGTACGTCAGCCCTGCCTGGAGAACGCCCCACACCGGTGGGCTGAGCGCCGTACCGGCCGGTTGCCGCAGGCGAGACCGAGTCCCTGCCCGTACCGCACCGGATGTCCTCCCCTCCCTTTCCCGCACGCCGTGCTGCGCGTTTTCGTGCTGCGGGCCCCGGGGGAGTGCCGTGGCACTCTGAGCAGCCGTGCGGGGCCGGCCCGGCTCGTGCCGCGCCCCCGCCGCGCGACCCGCGGCCGCCGCACCCGCACCCGTATTAGGTCACCCGGCCCCCATCGGGCACCGCCCGCCCGTCATGCCATGCCCCCGCCCCCCTTCGCGCGTGCGACAGGCATGCGCGGAGGCGGAGTTCACCGCGGCGGGCGCGCACCCGTGCCCAGGCCGCACCGCGCACGTCCCCGCCCGGCGCCTGCCCGCCCGACACCACCGGCCGTGCGGCGCCCTCCCCGCGAACGCGCCGCACGCCGACCGCTCAGCAGGCGCCTCTTCCACCGAAAGGCAGTACGCCGATGGCAGACCGAACAGCCGCATCGACCGTCAGCGGCCCACCACAGCGCAGGCAATCACTCCCCTCGCTCACCGGCCTCAGGTTCCTGGCCGCCATGCTCGTGTTCCTCACCCACGCCACGCTGCTCGCGGGCCCCCTGCGGCCGACCGCCCCGATCAGCTTCTTCAACGACCAGGACATCGCCAAGGCGCTGGCCGACTTCTTCCAGTTCGCCGGCCCCATCGGGGTGTCCTTCTTCTTCGTCCTCAGCGGCTTCGTCCTGACCTGGTCGGCGACCCAGGGAGACCCGGTCACGGGGTTCTGGCGGCGCCGGGTACTGAAGATCTACCCCAACCACATCGTCACCTGGGCGCTGGCGATGTGGCTGTTCGCCTCCTCCAGCCCGGTGCACGCCTGGCTGCCGAACCTCCTGCTGGTGCACAACTTCAGCAACCGGCCCGAGACCGTGTCCAGCGTCAACCTCCCGGCCTGGTCGCTGTGTTCGGAAGTGCTCTTCTACGCGCTGTTCCCCCTGTTCATCGTCCTGGTGCGGCGCATCGCGCAGCGCAGGCTGTGGCTGTGGGCCGCCGCGATGGTCGCCGGCGTGGCGGGCGTGACGCTGGTGACGCGGTTCATCCCCGGCGGTGTCCCGGTGCCGGGATACGGCCTGACGACGAACCAGCTGTGGTTCAGCTACGGGTTCCCGCCACCGCGCCTGTTCGAGTTCGTGCTGGGAATGATCCTGGCGCGCATCGTCGCCGCGGACCTGTGGCCGCGGATCGGCCTGCTGCCCTCGGCGGCCCTCTTCGCCGGCGGATACTGGGTCGCGCTCGCCGTCCCGAGCCCCTACAACTTCAGCCTCGCCACGATCGTCCCGGTCGGCATGATCATCTGCGCCGCGGCCACCTCGGACCTGCGGGGCAGCAGAGGCTGGCTCAGCAGCCGGACCATGGTCTGGTTGGGCAGCGTCTCCTTCGCCTTCTACCTCGTCCAGGGCCTGGTGATCTTCTACGGCCGGCCCGAGGTGTTCGGCGCCCGCACCTACGACACCCTGCCGGCCCTGGGCATGCTGAGCGTGCTGTTCGCGGCGAACCTGCTGGCCGCATGGCTGCTGTTCAGCCTGGTGGAACAGCCGGTGATGCGCCGCTGGAGCCGCAGCAGGAAGCGGCCCGCGCCGGTCGCACCCCGCAGCACCGAATCCGTGCCGGCCGGCGGATCCGTCTGAACCGCGCCCGGCGCGCCGGCGCACCCCGGGCACCGGCACACCGCGGCGCCCTCCTTCCCAGAACTGGATACCGCGATCTCCATGCAGAACCGACCAGGGGAGCTGAGCGCGTTGACCCTACCGACCTCAGCGGAGGGGGTGTCAGAAGACCACCGGGCTCGCTCGGTCGGCATCGGCCGCGCCCACGCCAAGGCCATTCTGCTGGGAGAACACGCGGTCGTGTACGGAGCCCCGGCGCTCGCGCTGCCGGTACCGCAGCTCACCGTCACGGCGACCGCCGGCTGGTCCTCCCACACCGGCGACGATTCCGGCGATGTCTCCTTCACGATGACCGGCTCCCCTTCGCGGCCGATGATGACCCAGGCCTCCGACAGCCTGCGCCGGCTGACCACCGAGTTCAAGGCGGCCATGGACGTGGCCGGCAGCCCCCACCTCGACGTGATCGTCGACGGCGCTATCCCGCACGGCCGGGGCCTGGGCTCCAGCGCGGCCTGCGCCCGCGCGGTCGTCTTCGCCCTCGCCGACCTCTTCGGCCGCGAACTGAGCGAGGCCGCCGCCTACGACCTGGTGCAGACGGCCGAGAACGTGGCCCACGGCCGCTCCAGCGGCGTCGACGCGCGCGCCGTCGGCGCGCTGGCCCCGCTGCTGTTCCAGGCGGGCCGGAGCGAAGAACTCAGCATCGGCTGCGACGGCTTGTTCATCATCGCCGACAGCGGCGACGTGGGCAGGACCAAGGACGCCGTCGAGCTGCTGCGCGAGGGATTCCAGCAGCACCCCGGCGCGCAGGAGCGTTTCGTACGCCGCGCCTCGCAGCTGACCGACGAGGCCAGACACGCCCTCGCCGACGGCCGGCCCGAGCGACTGGGCGCCCGGCTGACCGACTACCACGACATGCTGCGCGCGGCCGGCCTCAGCACCAACAGGATCGACGCCCTGGTCGAGGCCGCGCTCACGGCGGGCAGCCTCGGAGCCAAGATCACCGGAGGTGGCCTGGGCGGCTGCGTGATCGCCCTGACCCAGCCGGTACAGGCAAGAGAGGTCACCCGGCACCTGCACGAAGCCGGCGCCGTACAGACCTGGGCCGTACCGCTGAGAGGGCTTGCCGACCATGCGCGCTGAACACCGCACCCCGACCGTCCCGCCGCCCCGCAGGGCCGGCCGGGAAGACGCCACCGCCGTCGCGCATCCCAACATCGCCCTCGTCAAGTACTGGGGCAAACGCGACGAGCAGCTGGTCCTGCCCCGGGTCGACAGCCTGTCGATGACCCTGGACATCCTTCCCACGACCACCCGCGTCCGCCTCGCCCCCAACGCGGACCACGACCGCGTCACACTCGGCGGGGCACCCGCCGAAGGCGAGGCACTGCGCCGCGTAGTCGCCTTCCTCGACCTGGTACGGGCCCGGGCCGGCCGCCCGCTGCGGGCCGTCGTGGACAGCCACAACACCGTCCCCACCGGGGCGGGCCTTGCATCCTCCGCGAGCGGCTTCGCCGCCCTGGCCGTCGCCGCCGCCGCCGCGTACGGCCTGGACCTGGACGCCACCGCGCACTCGCGGCTGGCCCGGCGCGGATCGGGCTCGGCCTCCCGGTCGGTCTTCGCGGGCTTCGCGCTGTGGCACGCCGGCCCGCCCGCCGCCACCCCGGCCCAGGCCGACCTCGACTCCTACGCCGAACCGGTGCCCGCCGCCGGCCTCGACCCCGCCCTGGTCATCGCCGTCGTCAACGCGGGCCCCAAGGCCGTCTCCAGCCGTGAGGCCATGCGGCGCACCGTCGACACCTCCCCGCTGTACGAACCGTGGGCGCTCTCCAGCAGGGACGACCTGAGCGAGATGCGCGCGGCGCTGGCACGGGCCGACCTCGACGCGGTGGGGGAGATCGCGGAACGCAACGCGCTCGGCATGCACGCGACGATGCTGGCCGCGCGCCCGGCGGTGCGCTACCTGGCGCCGGCCACGCTCACCGTCCTGGACAGCGTGCTCCAGCTGCGGCGCGACGGCGTCAGCGCCTACGCGACCATGGACGCCGGACCCAACGTCAAGGTGCTCTGCCACCGCGCGGACGCCGACCGGGTGGCCGACACACTGCGCGGCGCCGCCCCGGGCGGCCCGGTCCTCGTCGCCGGGCCGGGCCCGGGCGCCCGCCTGCTGCCCGAGGACACACCATGACCCCGGGAGGGACCCGGGGAGCCGGGGGGACGGTCGTCCGGCGCGCGCCGGGCAAGCTGTTCGTCGCGGGCGAGTACGCGGTCGTCGACCCCGGCAACCCGGCGATCCTGGTCGCGGTCGACCGCTACGTCACCGTCACCGTCAGCGAACTTCCTGGCACCGGCGTCGAGTTCACCTCCGACCTCGGCCCGCGAGCGGTACGCCTGAGATGGCACGGCGCCCGGCTCGGCACGCACGACGGGCCCGGCGCGCCCGCCGGCCTGGCCCACGTGGTCGCGGCGACCGAGACGGTGGCCCGGCTGCTGGCCGAACACGGCCTGCCCGTACCGGGATTCAGCCTCCGCGTCGACAGCGCCCTGCACGACAACGGCACCAAATACGGGCTGGGCTCCAGCGGCGCGGTGACCGTCGCGGCCGTCGCGGCCGTCGCGGCCTTCTGCGGCCTGCGACTCCCGCCCGAGGACCGCTTCAAGCTGGCCCTGCTCGCCACCGCCGAGATCGACCCCCGCGCCTCCGGAGGCGACCTCGCCGCCAGCACCTGGGGCGGCTGGATCGCCTACCAGGCACCCGACCGGGCCGCCGTACGCGACCTGGCCCGCCGCCACGGCGTCCAGGAGGCCCTGCGCGCACCCTGGCCGCACTTCGCGGCGCGCCGGCTGCCGGCGCCCGCGGGCCTGTCGCTGGAGGTCGGCTGGACCGGGACCCCCGCCTCCACCGCCGCTCTCGTCCGCGACCTGGACCGGCGGACCTGGCGCGGCAGCGCCTCCCACCGCACGTTCGTCGAGACCACCACCGACTGCGTGCACGCCTGCGCCGCCGCACTCGAACAAGGAGACCGTCAAAGCCTGCTGGAACAGATCCGGCGGGCCCGCCGCGAGCTGGCCCGCCTGGACGACGAGGTCGGCCTGGGCATCTTCACGCCCCCTGACAGCGCTGTGCGACGCCGCCGAAGCCGCCGGCGGCGCGGCCAAGCCCTCCGGGGCCGGCGGCGGCGACTGCGGCATCGCACTGCTGGACGCCGAGACCCCGCGGGACATCGATCAAGTGCGGGAACGGTGGGCCACGGCCGGGGTGCTGCCCCTGCCGGTCCGTCCCGCCGTGGAAGGGAACGAGGAATGATCGCACAACGCAAGGACGACCACGTCCGGCTCGCCGCCGACCAGCAGCGCGAGCACAGCGGACACAACCAGTTCGACGAGGTGTCGTTCGTCCACCACGCCCTGGCCGGCACCGACCGGCCGGACGTCTCCCTGGCCACGACCTTCGCCGGTGTCTCCTGGCCGGTGCCGCTCTACATCAACGCGATGACCGGCGGCAGCGAGAACACCGGCCTCATCAACCGGGACCTGGCCACCGCCGCCCGCGAGACCGGCGTGCCCATCGCGTCGGGATCCATGAGCGCCTACTTCAAGGACCCCTCCTGCGCCGGCACCTTCAGCGTGCTGCGCGAACAGAACCCCGACGGGTTCGTCATCGCCAACATCAACGCCACGGCCTCCACCGACAACGCCCAGCGTGCCGTCGACCTGCTGCGGGCCGACGCCCTCCAGATCCACGTCAACACCGTGCAGGAGACGGTGATGCCCGAAGGCGACCGCTCCTTCGCCTCCTGGCCCGGGCAGATCGAGAAGATCGCCGCCGCCGTCGAGGTTCCCGTGATCGTCAAGGAGGTCGGATTCGGGCTGAGCCGGGAGACGGTGGCCACGTTGAAGGACCTCGGCGTGCGGGTGGCCGACCTCGGCGGCCGCGGCGGCACGGACTTCGCCCGCATCGAGAACGGCCGGCGCGAACTCGCCGACTACGCCTACCTCCACGGCTGGGGCCAGTCCACCGCCGCCTGCCTCCTGGACGCCCAGGACTGCGGCCTGCCCGTCCTCGCCTCCGGCGGCGTGCGCAACCCGCTCGACGTCGCCCGCGCCCTGGCGCTCGGCGCCAGCGGCGTCGGAGCCTCCGGCGGATTCCTGCGTACCCTCCTTGACGGCGGCGTGTCCGCGCTGATCGCGCAGCTCGCCACCTGGCTCGACCAACTTGCCGCGCTCCAGACGATGCTCGGCGCACGCACCCCGGCCGACCTCACGCGCTGCGACCTGCTCCTCCACGGCGACCTGCGAGCCTTCTGCGCCGACCGGGGCATCGACACCCGGCCGCTGGCCCGGCGCTCCAGCAGCCCGGCCGCCCTCCACGAGATGACGGGAAGCACACGATGACCGAGGCGCACGCGATCGCCGGAGTCCCTATGCGCTGGGTGGGACCCGTACGCATCTCAGGAAACGTCGCCACCACCGAGACCCAGGTCCCGCTGGCCACCTACGAATCGCCGCTGTGGCCCTCCGTGGGCCGCGGCGCGAAGGTCTCCATGCTGGCCGAACAGGGCATCGTCGCCACCCTCGTCGACGAGCGGATGACCCGCTCGGTCCTCGTCGAAGCCACCGACGCACAGACCGCCCTCACCGCCGCACGCACCATCGACGCCCGCTTCGGCGAACTGCGCGAACTGGTGCGTACCTCCAGCAGGTTCGCCGAACTGATCGGCATCCGCCACGAGATCAACGCCAACCTGCTGTTCATCCGCTTCGAGTTCTCCACCGGCGACGCCTCCGGCCACAACATGGCCACCCTCGCCTCCGACCTCCTGCTCGGCCACCTGCTCGAGACGATCCCGGGCATCTCCTACGGATCGATCTCCGGGAACTACTGCACGGACAAGAAAGCGACCGCGATCAACGGCATCCTCGGCCGCGGCAAGAACGTCGTCACCGAACTGCTCGTGCCGCGCGACGTGGTCGAACGCGTCCTGCACACCACGGCCGCCAGGATCACCGAGCTGAACATCCGCAAGAACCTGCTCGGCACCCTCCTCGCCGGCGGAATCCGCTCGGCCAACGCCCACTTCGCCAACATGCTCCTCGGGTTCTACCTGGCGACCGGCCAGGACGCCGCCAACATCGTCGAAGGATCCCAGGGCGTCGTCCTGGCCGAGGACCGCGACGGCGACCTCTACTTCGCCTGCACCCTGCCCAACCTGATCGTCGGCACCGTCGGCAACGGCAAGGGCCTCGCCTTCGTGGACACCAACCTCGCCCGGCTCGGCTGCCGGGCCGACCGCGCCCCCGGGGAGAACGCCCGCCGCCTCGCCGTCATCGCCGCGGCGACCGTGCTGTGCGGCGAACTCTCCCTCCTCGCGGCCCAGACGAACCCGGGCGAACTCATGCGCGCACACGTCCAGCTGGAACGCGACAACAAGACCGCAAAGGTTGGTGTTTAGGGCATGGCCAGCGATTCCGCCATAGGCATTCACGATCTGTCGTTCGCGACCACCGGGTTCGTCCTGCCGCACACCGCGCTCGCCGAACACAACGGCACCGACATCGGCAAATACCATGCGGGCATCGGCCAGCAGTCGATGAGCGTGGCCGGCGCCGACGAGGACATCGTGACCATGGGCGCCGCCGCCGCCGCGCCCATCATCTCCCGGCACGGCGCCGACCAGATCCGCACACTCGTCTTCGCGACGGAGTCCTCGATCGACCAGGCGAAGTCGGCGGGCGTGTACGTGCACTCCCTGCTCGGGCTGCCGTCGGCCACTAGGGTCGTCGAACTGAAGCAGGCCTGCTACGGAGCGACGGCGGCCCTCCAGTTCGCCATCGGCCTCGTCCACCGCGACCCCGCACAACGCGTCCTGGTCATCGCCAGCGACATCTCCAAGTACGAACTCGACAGCCCCGGCGAGGCCACCCAGGGCGCCGCCGCCGTGGCCATGCTCGTCACCGCCGACCCCGCGCTGGTGCGCATCGAGGAACCCTCGGGCCTGTTCACCGCCGACGTCATGGACTTCTGGCGGCCCAACTACCGCGATGCCGCACTCGTCGACGGACAGGAGTCCATCACCGCCTATCTCCAGGCGGTCGAAGGGACCTGGAAGGACTACCAGGAACAGGGCGGCCGCGCACTCGAGGAGTTCAGCGCGTTCTGCTACCACCAGCCGTTCACGAAGATGGCCCACAAGGCACACCGCCACCTGCTGAACACCTGCGGCTACGACACCGACGACAGCGACATCAAACGCGCCATCGGCCAGACCACAGCCTGCAACAGGGTCGTCGGCAACAGCTACACCGCATCGGTCTACCTCGCACTCACCGCGCTGCTCGACCACGCGGACGACCTGAGCGGCCGGCCCGTCGGCTTCCTCAGCTACGGCTCCGGCAGCGTCGCCGAGTTCTTTGCCGGCACCGTCGTGCCCGGCTACCGCGCACACCTGCGCACCGAGGCGCACCGCGAGGCGATCGAGGCACGCCGGCCGCTCGACTACGCCGCCTACCGCGAACTGCACGAGTGGTCCTTCCCCACCGACGGCGGCGACCACCCCACCCCGGCACAGACCGCCGGCCCCTTCCGGCTGGCGGCGCTGCGCGGCCACAAGCGCATCTACGAACGGCGCTAGCACCGCCGTCACTCCCGCCCGCGGCCGGGCAGCCGGCCACGGCCGTCCCCCTCCCGCGGACGAGCCGCGGCCGCCCACCTGACGGCCCTTTTCCCCAGCCAACGGAAGTCCCCTTTGAAAAGAGGACAGGAGCATGACCGACATCGGGATCCTGGGAACGGGCGCCTATGTGCCGGACCGAGTCGTCTCCAACGACGAAGTCAGTGCGGCAGCAGGGGTCGACGACCCCTGGATCATCCGCAAGACCGAGATCCGCCAGCGCCGCTGGGCCGCCCCCGGCCAGGCCACCTCGGACCTGGCCACGGCCGCGGGACGGGCCGCGCTGGCATCGGCCGGCATCACCGCCGACCAGCTGTCGGCGATCGTGGTCGCCACCTCCACCCCGGACCGGCCGCAGCCGCCCACAGCCGCCTACGTCCAGCACAGCCTCGGCGCGGCCGGCGCGGCGGCGTTCGACGTCAACGCCGTGTGCTCCGGCGAGGTGTTCGCGCTCTCCGCGGTCGAGAGCGTGCTCGCCCGCCGGGGCGGCTACGCACTGGTCATCGGCGCGGACCTGTACTCGCGCATCCTCAACCCGCTCGACCGCAGGACTGTCGTGCTGTTCGGCGACGGCGCCGGCGCCATGGTCCTGGGCGCGGACGGCCAAGGCGCCTGCATCCGCCACCTCCAGCTGCACACCTACGGCGAACTGGCGGATCTGATCCAGGTGCCCGCGGGCGGCAGCCGGCTGCCCTGCGACCCGGCCGCCCTCGAAGCGGGCCTGCACTACTTCACGATGGACGGCCGCGCGGTGCGCCGCTTCGTCGAGGACCGCGTGCCGCAGCTGACCAAACAGTTCCTGCACGAGGCCGGTGTCGTCCCCGACGACATCAGCCACTTCATCCCGCACCAGGCCAACGGCGTCATGCTCGGCACAGTCTTCGCCGGCCTCGCCCTTCCCAACGCCACCATGCACCTGACCCTGGACCGCTACGGCAACACGGGAGCCGCCTCCATCCCGATCACCCTGGACGAGGCCGCCCGCGCGGGCGCCTTCCGCCAGGGCGATCTGATCCTCCTGGCCGGCTTCGGCGGCGGCATGGCGGCGGGGTTCGCACTGGTCGAGTGGTGAGAGGAGCCCTGACCTCCGCCACACCCCCCGCACTGTGCGCGGGGGGCGCGCCCGCGCGCGCGTCGTGACAGAACAGGCCCGGGCGTCCGCCCGGCCGAGGGCCTTGCAGGACCGCCGGGCGCGGGAGCGAGCAGCACCGCCCGCACGCTCCTCACCACACCGCCCCCCCCGTGACCCGGGCAGAACAAGGGGCGGCACCGCCGCCCCGCACCGCGACAGCGGCGCGCACGCGGCGGCCCGCCGGGTACGGCCCTGGCTCTGTTGCCCGACATCGGCAGAAACGGTAGACATGACAGCGGAACATCGAACGGTGTGCGTGATAGGTGCCGGACCGCGCGGGCTCTGCGTGCTCGAGCGGCTGGCCGCCAACGCCCGTTCGGCGCCCCCGGACAGCACCGTCCACGTCCACGTGGTCGACCCCTACCCGCCGGGACCCGGCCGGGTATGGCGCACGGACCAGTCCCCTCACCTGCTCATGAACACCGTCGCCGGACAGATATCGGTGTTCACCGACGCCAGCGTCGACCTGCGCGGCCCGCTGGAACCCGGACCGAGCCTGCACGAATGGGCCGTGGCACTCACCGAGAACACGACGGGCGACGGCCACCCGGCACACGTCCTCCAAGAAGCCCGCGCCCTAGGCCCCGACACCTACCCCACCCGCGCCTTCTACGGCCACTACCTGCGCTGGGCCTACCGGCGCATCGTCGACGGTGCGCCCGCCGGCCTCAGCGTCACCGCCCACCGCTGCCGCGCCGTGGCCCTGGACGACGTCCCCGGCGGCCCGCACCAGCGGGTAACGCTCGCCGACGGAACCCTCCTGGAGGATCTCGACGCCGTGATCCTGTGCCAGGGACATCTGCCGGCCCGCCCGGACACCGCCGAACAGGAACTGCTCTCCCAGGTACGCCGGCAAGGACTGCGCCACATCCCCCCGGCCAACCCCGCCGACGTCGACCTGGACGTCCTGGCCCCCGGCACGAAGGTGCTGCTGCGCGGACTCGGACTGAACTTCTTCGACTACCTCGCCCAGCTCACCGTCGGCCGCGGCGGCTCCTTCACCCAGGTCGGCGGCCGGCTCACCTACCACGCCTCCGGACAGGAACCCCTGATCCACGCCGGCTCCCGGCGCGGCATCCCCTACCAGGCCCGGGGTGAGAACGAGAAGGGCCCCCACGGCCGCCACGAGCCGCTCCTGCTCACCGTCGAACGCATCACCCGGCTGCGCCGTACCCACGCCGGCTCCGGAGCCGACTTCAAGGCCGACCTGTGGCCGCTGATCTCCCGCGAGGTCGAAGCCGTCTACTACGCAACGCTGCTCAGGTCACGCGGAGACACCTCCCACGCGCAGCGGTTCCAGGCCGACTACCTGGGAGCCGGCTGGGGACAGCGGCACACCGACGCCGTCCTCGACGCGTACGGCATCGGCGACAAGGACCGCTGGGACTGGGAACTGCTCGCCAAGCCCTACCGCAACCGGGAGTTCACCGGCCCGCGGGACTTCACCGGCTGGCTCCTGGACTACCTGCGCCAGGACGCCGCGGAAGCTAAGTCCGGCAACGTCAGCGGCCCGCGCAAGGCGGCCCTCGACGTCCTGCGGGACCTGCGCAACGAGATCCGCCTGGCCGTCGACCACGGCGGCCTGCACGGCGACTCCTACCGCACCGACCTGGACGGCTGGTACACCCCACTCAACGCACACCTGTCGATCGGCCCACCGGCCCGGCGCATCGAGGAGATGGCGGCACTCATCGAGGCCGACACCCTGCGGATCGTCGGACCGGACATCCAGGTGAGCGTCGACCGCACCGGATACACCGCCAGTTCACCGCTCGTGCCCCGCTCCGCGGTCCACGTCGACGCACTTGTCGAGGCACGCCTGCCCGTGATCACACTGAACCGCACCGACGACACCCTCCTGCGCCACCTGCTGGCCACCGGACAGTGCACCGCCTACCGTATCCGCACCCGCACGGGAGACCCCTACCGCACCGAGGGCATGGCCGTCACCGAACGGCCGTTCCGCCTGATCGACGCCGCCGGACGCGCCCACCCCCGCCGCTTCGCCTTCGGCGTGCCCACGGAGTCGGTGCACTGGGTGACGGCCGCCGGCATCCGGCCCGGCGTCAACTCGGTGACACTCACCGACGCCGACGCCATCGCCCGCGCGGCGCTCGGCCGCGACGGCGCACACGGACAGGACGCTCCCGCCGGACAAGGACTCGCACATGCCCAGTGACACCGCCCTCCCCGCGGACACCGCCGCCGGCCCGGCCGCGGCGCAGCCGGACTGCGGCCTGTTCTCGCCGGTCTGGGCAGACACCCCCGTCGTGGCCGCGGTCTCCGACAGTGCCTGGCTACAGGCCATGCTGGACGCCGAGGCGGCACTGAGCCGGGCACAGGCCCGCCTCGGCACGGTGCCCGAGACCGCCGCACAGGTGATCACCCGCTCGGCACGCGCCGACCACCTGGACCTGATGTCCCTGGCCCGCCAGGCCCGCCAGTCCGCCAACCCCGTGGTGGCGCTGGTCCGCGAGTTCACCGCACTGGTCGCGGCCCGGGATCCCGACGCCGCCGCCTACGTGCACCGCGGATCCACCAGCCAGGACATCCTCGACACGGCGACCGTCCTGGTGGCCCGCCGCGCCCTGCTGCTGATCCGCACCGACCTGGAACGCATCGAGCAGTCGCTGGCCGCACTCGCCGGCGAACACCGCGACACCCTCATGACAGGCCGCACCCTGGCCCTGCACGCGGTGCCGACGACGTTCGGCTGCAAGGCCGCCGGCTGGCGCCACCTCGTCCTGGACGCGGCACAGAAACTGGACCGGCTCACCGGCGGGGACCTTCCCGTCCAACTCGGCGGAGCCGCCGGGACCCTGGCCGGATACCTCCAGCACGCCCAGGACGCCGAACCCGCCGCCTACGTCCAGGACCTCACCGAGGCCTTCGCCGCCGAACTGGGGCTGTCCGCCCCCCTCATCCCATGGCACGTCCTGCGCACCCCCGTGGTGGACGTGGCCACCGCCGCCGCGTTCACCTGCGGCGCCCTGGGTAAGATCGCCGTCGACGTGCTGTCGATGACCCGCACCGAGGTCGCCGAGGTGCACGAGCCCGCGCCCCCGGGCCGCGGCGCGTCCTCGGCCATGCCGCACAAACGCAACCCCGTCCTGGCGACGGTGATCAGATCCGCCGCCTTGCAGACACCGCAGCTCGCGGCGACCGTACTGGGCTGCATGCTGAGCGAGGACGAGCGCTCCGCCGGCGCCTGGCACGCCGAATGGGAGCCGCTGCGCGCCCTTCTGCGGCTGACCGGAGGAGCGGCGCACCAGACGGCGGACCTCGTCTCCCAGCTCTCGGTGGACACGGCACGCATGCGCGCCAACACCGAGATCACCGGCGGACAGATCGTCTCCGAGAGGATCGCCGCCGTCCTCGCGCCGCTGCTCGGAAAGGCGCGGGCACGGGACCTGCTGAACGAGGCATCCGCACGCTCCGCGCGCACCGGCGAACCGCTGGCCGAGATCCTCGGGCAGGACGACCGGGCGTCGGCCGCCCTGGCAGGCGTCCCGCTCACCGACCTGTTCGCGGCCGAGGCCTACACCGGGGCCGCAGGCCCCCTGACGGAGCGCGCGTTGTCCCGGTCACTGCCCTAGCACCGCGCAGCACAGCACAGGCCGGCCCGGCCCGGGCGGCGCCCGGAAAAGGAGAGCCCGGCCGGGAACCCGGCCGGGTCAGTGCCGACGCTGCAGAGCGATCTCCGTGAGCTCCTCTATGTCGAACTCCGAGCGACCCGGCGTCCCGTAGCGGGTGATCTTCCCCCGGCTCACCCACTTCCGGATGGTCGCCTCGGACACACCCGCGGCGAGGGCGGCCACATTCGTCGGCACGAGCCTGTGGCGTGGCGGTCTGTTCATGCGGCATCCTTTCGCTGCCTATTCATGAGATGCCGCAGGGCAAGCCACTCGTGCATCTCCCATGAATGTCCAGACGAACAGCTGATGCTGCTCCGTACCGCACTCCCGCCGCCCGGCGGCGACGCGCTGATGATCCCCGGGCAGTTGTCCATGACGCACTCCCTGATCAGGGCACGGAGATGGCCCGGCTCAGGATCGATGGTGCGCAGCAGCTCGGCGTGGAGACTCTCGACCTCGTCCGCGAAGTCCGCCGCCGGAGGCTGGGCGGCGAGCCATTCCAGGTTGACTGTCAGAAAACGTGCGAGATGCGGAACGGAGCGGGTCGGAAAAACGGTTTCGAGCTCCTCCACGATGATTTCCGACCATGACTCCAGGATGGCGAGAATGTTGTGCCGGGTGTCGAGCGCGGAAACATTCAGATGATCCCGCCTGCGGCTCCCCGAAACTTTCGTCGGATTGTTCATCCGCCGGGACGTCGACGCTACGTGGTGCAGACATTCCTGATGGAGCCCGGGAAGCGCGCGCAAGTGACGCTCCACCTGCATGATGCAAGGGGCGCAGAGGACGGATCCGGCAGCGGCACGGATATCCTGGGCATGGCCCCTGGGGCATGACTGAAACTCCATTGAATCTCCTTCATGAGACGGCTCGCCCCGCAATCGTCATGGATCGCACGTATTCCATGCGGATTGCTGCGCAGTCGATGCGTTATCGGCACCCCGGGGGAGTGGGTGATATTTCATGATCCGCACGCCGAGACCACTGGAAGACGTCGCGGATGTACATGAAACGGGCCCGTCCGGAGAATCTCGGAAAGGTTCCTGTTCCGTTCCGGCGGGCGCAGGCCCAGACGCGTTGTGCGGGCAGGACTGCTCTGCGCGTTCCGTTCCCCCGTACTGCGCAGCCCCTTCCAACGCTTGTCCATGCGAATCTCTGGGATTACTGGGAGAGTTCCATGGGTGCTCAAGGGTGTCAACGTTCACCCCAGCAGGACGAGAGCGATAATCTAGCAGCTGGAAATTTCCCTTTTCGCCGCCGATCGCCGCCCGCGGCCGGTGCCGTGATCTTTTCGAAGATGCCCTGGTCCGGCCGTCGCCGTCACACCGCCGCCGGCGTCATTCCCGCCCCCCGTACCCGCACGCCGTACCCGCGTCCGCCCGCACCCGCGTCCGCTCAAGGGAAGACGCTGCACCCGCCTCCGAACACGCCGAGGAGCGCCGCCATGCCGATCTCGCAGCCGCCCGCGCACAAGGCCGAGTTCGCCTCCCGGGCGCGGGCCGAGGCCCTCGCCATGGCCGGCGCCGACCCGGACCGCGCCCACCGCCCGCCGGGCGCACTGGCGGCCGCCGCGCTGCGCGCGTACAGCACACTGTCGGCGGGGACCGGCCGGAGCGTCCCGGTGACCGTGTTCGCGGCGGGTGGCGACGGGGTGCGGGAACTCGCGGCCTTCCTCGCGGTGTACGCGGCCGAGCAGGAGCGCCAGGAGCGGCAGAGCGCCCAGGGCGTCGCGGCGGCGTGAGCCGGAGCGCCGCTGAAGGTGAGCTCGAAGTTCCGTAGTGCGTACGGGGCTTGTGGGATCAGCCGTTCCTAGGGTGAGGCCTGCAAGCCCCCGGCGCGCCCGCCCGCCCGGGCGGCCCCCGCCGCCCGTCCTTCTTTCGGGAGGACGGATCGTCACATCCCTGTTCGAGTAAGGGTTCATGCCGACACTTGGAGGAAGAATGCCCGGAACTGCCGGCGTGGAAGAGGTCCGCACAGCCATCGAGGAAGCGGCCGGACTGCTGGACGTGCCCTGCTCGCGTGACACGGTCGGGCCGATCCTCACCGCCTTCGCACCGTTCGAGGGCGGGGTCATTTTCAGCGCGTCGGCGGGCGAGCGCCACGCGGGAGACCTCGACCTCACCGTCCAGGTGCCCCGACGGATCGCCGATCCCTACGCCCACGCGCTGGCGAACGGCTTTCTCGACCCGACCGACCACCCCGTCGGCTCCCTGCTCGCGGACCTCCGAGACCGGTGCTCCATCGACGAGTACCTCATCGACTTCGGAGTCGTCGGCGGGTTCAACAAGGTCTATGTGCACTTCCCCCGTGACGTGCAGTCGGTGGCACAGCTCGCCGCCGTCCCCTCCATTCCGCCCGCGCTGGCCGAGAACGCCGGATTCTTCGCCCGGCACGGCCTGGACGACGTCGCGATGATCGCGATCGACTACCGGAACAGCACGACGAATCTGTACTTCCAGGTCCCCGGCATAGAACCGAAGGTCATTCTTTCAATGCTTCAGGAGCTGGGCCTGCCGGAACCGGAGCAGGAACTGGTGGAGTCCGCCGCCAAGACGTTTAGGGTCTACGTCACCCTCGGCTGGGACTCTTCGAAGATCGAGCGGATCAGCTTTGCCCGGAGCCTGGACCTGCCGGTGATCCAGGCCCGTGTCGAGCCGGAGATCACACGGTTCGTGACAGGCACTCCGTACACCTACGACGGCGAGCGTTTCAGCATCTCGATCGTCAAGTGGTCGCCCGACGGCGAATGGTTCAACGTCGGATCGTACTTCCAATTCGGCCCGCTTCAGTGGGAGGTTCTGCGGAAAATCCTCAGGTGACAGCCGGCCCGCGAAGACGAGGGGCGCGAGATCCCCGAACCGCCAGACCCTTCTCACGGCAAGGAGATCATCGAGCCCATGACCGACCGACATGATGACACCGGCCTGCCGCGGCCGGCGGACCCGGACGTACGGCGCCGGCACGCCGTCCGCGTCGTGCACGCCTTCTACACGGCCCTGGAGGCCAAGGACCTCGACGCGTTCGCGGAACTGTGGACGGCGGACGCCGTGTACCGGGTTCCCGTCACCCCGTACGGCGTTCCCGGCGAATTCGCCGGGCGGGACGCCATCGTGGCCGGACTCCGCCAGTTCTTCGCCCTCTTCGGCAAGACGCGGTTCACCTGGGACGCCGAACCGATGGGCGACCCCCGACGGGTGCTGGCCACCTGGACACTGGAGATCGAACTGCTCGGCGGAGGCACCTACCGCAACCGGGGAGCGTCGATCTTCCGGCTGGAGCACGACCGGATCGCCGAGTTCACGGAATACGTCGACACCGCCGCGTTCCTGGGCCTCTTCTCCGCCACGATCGGCACGGCACACCGGTTCTTCGAGCTGCTGAACGCCAAGGATCTCGACGCGTGGGGCGAACTGTGGCACGGACAGGGCACGATCACCGTGCCGTACTCCCCGCAGGGAAGCCCGTCCACGATCGAGGGCAAGGACGAGATCGTCGCCGCCTACCGCGAACTCTTCGCGGCGTACGAGACGTTCGGCACCGAACTGACCGGTGTCCACCCCGCCGTGGGCTCCGACGCGGTCTGCGTGCAGTACAGGATCCGCGCGACACTCGCCGGCGGAGCGGAGTACACCAACGACGCCATCGCGGTCCTCCGCTTCCGGGACGGGCTGATCAGCGCCTTCCACGACTACGTCGACCCGCGCCGCTTCCAGGACGTCCTCGACACGCTCCGGTGAAACCGGCGTGTGCGGCAGCACCGTTCCCGCCCGTGCGGCAGGGGACTCAGCCGCCGCAAGCCGGATCCTCGACGGAATCTCCAGCTCCCCTTCAGCGGTTTTTGACGGTGAAAGAGAAACTCACCCACCGCTAGACGATCGCTCTCACTCCGGTAGAAAGAACATTGACACCCCCGATCGCCCGTGGAAATCTCCCAGTGCCCCCAGTCACGTATAGGCACACATCGGGGGATCTGCGCAACAACGGGGGAACGGAACACACATGACAGCCCCATTCACTGAACATGTCAGGGCCTGCACCCTCCAGCACGGATCCGAATAACTCAGCCACCGGAAATATGGCTCCGCTTCCGCATTGCTGTCAGGAGGTGCACGTTGTCTCTGACCGAGCAGTTGACCTGTCCGACCGCCGATCTCGACGAGATCGAACCGTCGGCCATCTGGATCGCCTCGCACCCGATCACCCGCGTCCGGATCGGCTCGCTCGTCTTCGAGGACTCCCCCCGCCTGGACGGGGAGGACCAGGACCACGTACGGATGCTCGCCGAGGCCGGGGACGCCCTGCCCCCCATCACCGTGCACCGCCCCACCCTGCGCGTCATCGACGGCGCCCACCGGGTGCGCGCGGCCCTGCTCAACGGCCGGGCCGGGATCGCCGCCCGGCTGCTGGACTGCGACGAGGCCGCCGCCTTCGTCCTGTCCGTGAAGGCCAACATCACCCACGGTCTGCCGCTGTCGCGGGCCGACCGGGCGGCCGCGGCGGCACGCATCATCCTGACCCACCCGCGGTGGTCGGACCGCGCGGTCGCCGCCGCCACCGGGATCTCCGACAAGACCGTCTCCCGCATCCGTTCGCAGACCGCCGCGCAACACAGCGGGCAGTCCGGCACCAGACTCGGCCGGGACGGCCGGATGCGCCCCGTCGACAGCGGCCAGGGCCGCCGCCGCGCCGCAGCGATCTTCCTCGACCGGCCCGACGCCGGCCTGCGCGAGGTCGCCCGCGCCACCGGGCTCTCCCCGGCCACCGTGCGCGACGTGCGCCAGCGCATCGACCGCGGAGAAGACCCCGTCCCGGGCCGCTACCGCAGCGTCCGCGACCCCCGGCCCGCCGCCACGAACCGCCCGCGCCCGCCCGCCGCCCCCGCCGACCGCGAAGCCGCTCCGGTGGACCGTCAGAAGCTGCTCGCCAAGCTCAGCGAGGACCCCTCCCTGCGGCTCAACGAAGCCGGCCGGCGCGCCCTGCGCTGGCTGCACCACTACTCCGTCGACGGCGACAGCATCGAGACCCTCGAGCAGGGACTGCCCTGTCACTGGGCCCCCGAGGTCGCCGACCTGGCCCGTAGCTGCGCGGCCGCCTGGAGCGAACTGGCGGCACAGCTCCAGCAGCGCGCCGAATAACCCCCGCGCACACCGCACACGCGCCGACCGGGCGGCGGACACACCACCGCCGCCGCCACCGCACCCACCCCACCCCGTCCCGCCGGGCCCGCACCCGGGAAGCCGGCGGGGGACCGGCCGACCGGCCGCGGATGTCACATTCGCGGGCCGGGCGGTGTCTTCATGCCGCACAGGCCGACAGGCCACCCGATCGAGGAGAACACCATGACACCGCGTATCCCCAAGGTAGAGCTCCCCACCGAGCTGCGGGAAAGCCTGCTCAAGCAGCTCGGCGCCGTGCCCGAGCCCGTCGAGGTGGTGTACAACGCCCCCGACGTCGCCCTGGACAACCAGGAATTCTCCGGCAAGGTGGCCCAGTGGGACTACGCCGACGCGGGCCTGAAGACATTCGCCCACATGGCCGTCGCGGCGCAGGTCGGCTGTAGCTGGTGCCTCGACATCAACTACTTCGCGGCACAGCACCAGAACCTCGACATGAACAAGGCGAGCCAGATCCCGCGCTGGCGGGAATCGGACGTCTTCACCCCGCTCGAGCGGGACGTCATGGAATACGCCGAGGCCATGACGAACACGCCGCCGACCGTCACCGACGAGCTGTCGGCGAGCCTGCTGGAGCGGCTCGGCGCCGCGGCGCTGGTCGAGCTCACCGTGTTCATCGGCTACGCCAACCTGGCCACCAGGATCAACACGGCGCACGGCATCACCTCGCAGGGCTACTCCGAGTCGTGCGAGATTCCGCTGGCCCAGCGTGCGCAGAGCCCGGCCGTAGCATGACGCCATGACCGATGATCCGTTCGTCGTCCATCGCAGCCTGCTCTTCACCGTCGCCTACGAGATGCTCGGGTCGGCGGCCGACGCGGAGGATGTGCTCCAGGAATCCTGGCTGCGATGGGCCGATGTCGATCCCTTACAGGTGCGTGATCCGCGGGCGTACCTCGTCCGCGTGGTCACGCGGCAGGCGCTCAACCGGCTGCGGACACTGTCACGCAGCCGTGAGGAATACGTCGGCGAGTGGCTGCCGGAGCCGCTGCTGACCAGCCCCGACGTCGCCGAGGACGTCGAACTCGCGGAGAGCGTCTCCATCGCCATGCTGACCGTGCTCGAGACGCTCGGGCCGACGGAGCGGGCGGTGTTCGTACTCCGCGAGGTCTTCGACATGCCCTACGGCGAGATCGCCGAGGCCATCGGTAAATCCGCGGCCGCGGTGCGGCAGATCGCCCGGCGGGCCCGCGAACACGTGGCCGCCCGGCGGCCACGGGTGCAGGTGAGCCGGTCGGAGCAGCAGGCCGTGCTCGAGCGGTTCCTGGCCGCGCTGCGCACCGGGAAACTGCACGAACTGCTGGAGGTCTTGGCGCCGGACGTGGTCCTGGTCGCCGATGGCGGCGGACTGGTCGCCGCCGTGCTGGCTCCGGTCCACGGCGCCCAGCCGGTGGCGGAGCTGCTCGCCCGCGCGAACCGGGTGGTGGCCGCGTTCGAGACGACGGCCGTGTGGTTCAACGGCGCGCCGGCGGGCCGTATCGAGTTCGACGGCGAGCCGGCCGCGGTGAGCCTCGAGGTGGAGAACGGGCGGGTCACCCGGGTCTACGTGGTGCGCAACCCGCGCAAGCTGACCCGGATCGACGAACCGGCCGAACTCGCCCGGTAGCCGCCGCCCGTACCCGGCCGGCCCCACGGCAGCGGACCGCCCGCCGCAAGAGCAGCGGGCGGTCCACCGGCGGCCGGGTCAGACGGCGGCCGGGAACTTCAGCAGCTCGCCGGTGGTGTCGATGTCGTTGGTGACGTAGACGTCACCGTTCGCGCTGACGTCCAGCCCGAAGGGCACCTTCAGCCGGCTGCCGGTGTCGATCGGGGTGAGGGCGCCCGTCTTCTTGTTGATCCGGGTCAGCGCACCGGGACCCAGGGCGGACGCCGGGCCGGTGCCGTAGGACAGTGCGATCAGGTCGCCGTTGGGGGCCAGGGCGAGGTCGATGACGTCGGTCAGACCGCTGACGAAGACGGTCGGCGCACTGCCGGGCACATAGCGCCAGATACGGGTGAGGTCCTTGTTCATGCCGCTCATGGTGGAGATGTAGAACGCCCCGTCGCGGCCGCGCACAATGCCGGTCGGCACCGCCTCGGTCTGTCCGGCCGGCGCCGCCAGCACCGTGGCGTCGGCGGACGACTGCGCACCGGAGGCCGAAGCGGCGGCCGGCAGCACGTTGTTGGGGAAGACGAACTCGGTCGTGGTGGTGCCGTCGGGGTGGACCCGGATCAGGGTGTTGCCGGCGGCGTCGGTGACCAGGAAGTCCTTGCCGTCCCGGGCGAAGTCGTGCGGGTTGGAGAAGACGTCGTTGTTGCCGAGCACGGAGTCCGGGTCGAGCCGGCCCTCGTGGTCGGCCAGGTCCCCCAGCACCCTGCCGCCCGCGATGCTCAGCGTGCCCAGCGGCGCCGCGTCCGCGCCGAGCGCCGCACGGTCCGCGGGGACGCCGCTGAGGCCGTAGACCACACGGTAGGCGCCCTTCGCGGTCGCCTCGCTCTGGATCGCCCCGTTGACGCGGGTGAGGCCGTCGCTGCGGACGATCTGCTCGGAGGGCAGACCGGTGACGATACGGCTCTGCGTGGAGCCCTTCACCTGGTAGAGGGAGCCGGTGAAGCCCAGGCACCGGGCCAGGGGGGCACCGACCGGCGGTGCCGCGCAGGGGGCCCCCGAGCCGCTGCCGACCTCGGTCACCACGACCGAGCCGTCGGCCTGGACCCGCACGCCCCGCGGGTTGTGCAGACCGCTCGCCAGGACCACGGGGGCGGCCGCGGCCCTGGGCGCCTGCGAGCCGGCCGAGGCCTGGGCCGGGACCACCGTCGCCGTGAGGCCGGCCACGACCGCCGCCGCCAGGAAGGCCCCCGCCCAGGACTTGGATGCTTTCGACATGACACTCCTCAACTTGACGCCCCCGCAGTCAGGGACGAATCCAACCGGCGACACCACAAATACGAGAGTTCTGCCGGAACGCGGTGTGCAACATCGCGGATTCCGCGATTACCTGCGGCCACGGAGATGAAGAACCAGTGGCCCTTCTGCGCCGTGCGCAGACAAGGACACAGCGCGGACGACAGGATTCCGGAGCGGCTCGGGTGAACAACTCTCCGCCTTGCACAGACACACAAGCCCGCGGATTACCGCGCACGTTGCCGCACGGGGCGCCGCCTTTCGCGTGAAAGGAGGCGAGTTGCTGCTCGGAGTTGAAGGGTTGCTGATTTCAGCCTCGGTGGCCAGTGTTCAACCGCGGAATGTCCGGTGTCGCACACTGCGTTCCGGTGAACTCCTGCGTCTATGGTGACCGCCGGTTGGATTCGCCCCTGACTCGCGGAGGGCGTGCCAAGTTGAGGAGTGACATGTCGAAAGCATCCAAGTCCTGGGCGGGGGCCTTCCTCGCGGCGGCCGTTGCGGCCGGCCTCACGGCGACGGCGATCCCGGCCCAGGCCGGGACCCGGGCCGCGCCCGCCGCCCACCCGCCCAAGGCCGCGCCCGTGGTGGTGGCGAGCGGCCTGCACAACCCGCGCGCGGTCCGGGTCCAGGCCGACGGCTCGGTCCTGGTGACGGAGGCCGGCAACGGCTCGGGAGGCCCCTGCACGACGCCGGGCACCCGGTGCCTGGGCCTCACCGGCTCCCTCTACCGGGTGAAGGGCTCCCGGCAGGGCCGTGTCGTCACCGGCCTGCCCTCCGAGATGGGCGTCCGGGCCGACGGCAGCACCGCGGTCAACGGGGCGATCCAGGCCGAGGCCACCGCGAAGGGCACCTACCGTGTGGTCTACGGCCTGAACGGCACCCCCGCCATCCGTGCGGCCCTCGGCCCGGACGCGGCGCCGCTGGGCACACTGAGCATCGCGGGCGGCAGGGCCCTGGGGGACCTCGCCGACCACGAGGGCCGGCTCGACCCCGACTCCGTGCTCGGCAACAACGAGGTCTTCTCCAACCCGCACAACTTCGCCAGGGACGGCCGCGACTTCCTGGTCACCGACGCCGCCGCCAACACCCTGATCCGGGTCCACCCCGACGGCACCACCACGACCGAGTTCGTCTTCCCCAACAGCATCCTGCCCGCCGCCTCCCCGGCCGGTCAGCCGCTGGCACCGGCCGGCCAGACCGAGGCGGTGCCGACCGGCATCGTGCGCGGCCGCGACGGCGCCTTCTACCTCGCCACCATGGGCGGCATGCACGAGGGCCTCAGCCGTGTCTGGCGCTACGTTCCCGGCAGCCGGCCGACCGTCTTCGCCACCGGCCTGACCGACGTCACCGACCTCGCCCTGGCCCCCAACGGCGACCTGATCGCCCTGTCCTACGGCACCAGGACCTCGCTCCCGCCGGCCGACCCGGGCCCCGGCGCGCTGACCCGGATCAACAAGAAGACGGGCGCCCTCACCCCGATCGACACCGGCAACCGCCTGAATATGCCCGCGGGCGTGACCGTCAGCCGCAACGGTGACATCTACGTCACCAACAACGTACTCGGCACCAGCGGCCAGCTCCTGAAATTCCCGGCCCGCTGACCGGTACAGCTGCCCTTTCCCCGCCACCACGGCACCCACCGCGCAATACACCGGCGGCCACGCCGCGCAAGGCGGGGGAGCCGCTCTCCGGACCACGCACGGAATCCGTTCGTCCGCACTCCGCCCTCACCCGGCGCACGGAGCCGGACGGTTACCGATTCCTGCCCGTGCGGCCGGTGCGCCCACATCCCCCTTTCCGATGTTGCACAGTGCGTTCCGGTCAACTCCTGCGCCTATGGTGACCGCCGGTTGAATTCACCCACTTCTTGTGGGGGGCGTGCCGAGTTGAGGAGTGACATGTCGAAAGCATCCAAGTCCTGGGCGGGGGCCTTCCTGGCGGCGGCGGTCGTGGGCAGCCTCACGGCGACGGTGATCCCGGCCCAGGCCGGGACCCGGGCCGCGTCCGCCGCCCACCCGCCCAAGGCCGCGGCGCCCGTGGTGGTGGCGAGCGGCCTGCACAACCCGCGGGGCGTCACGGTGCAGCCCGACGGCTCGGTCCTGGTCGCGGAGGCCGGCAGCGGCCCGGCCACCCCCTGCACGGCGTCGCCCGGCGCCATCACCCGGTGCCTGGGCTTCACCGGCTCCCTCTACCGGGTCAAGGGCTCCCGGCAGAGCCGTGTCGTCACCGGCCTGCCCTCCGAGCTGATCTACCGCACCGACGGCTCCAGCCTGGTCACCGGAGCACTGCGGTCCGAAGCCGGCCGCAACGGCGCCTACCGGGTGGTCTACGGCCTCAGCGGCCTGCCCGCGGACCGTGCGGCGCTCGGCGCGGGCAGCGGGCCGCTCGGCACGCTGAGCATCGCACGGGGCAAGGTGCTGGGGGACCTGGCCGAGCACGAGGCCCGCCACGACCCCGACTCCGTGACCGGCAACAACGAGGTCTTCTCCAACCCGGCCGACTTCGCCCGCGACGGCCGTGACTTCCTGGTCACCGACGCCGGCGCCAACGACCTGATCCGGGTCCACCCCGACGGCACCACCACGACCGAGTTCGTCTTCCCCAACAACGTGCTGCCCGCCGCCGCTTCGGCCGTCCGGCCCCTGACCCCGGCCGGACAGGCCCAGGCGGTGCCGACCGGCATCGTGCGCGGCCACGACGGCGCCTTCTACATCTCCGACATGAGCGCCCTGCGGCAGGGCCTCGGCCGTGTCTGGCGTTATGTCCCCGGCAGTTCGCCGACCGTCTTCGCCACCGGCCTGACCGACGTCATCGACCTCGCCCTGGCCCCCGACGGCGACCTGATCGCCCTGTCCTACAACACCGGCACCTCGACCGCCCCGCTGCCCGGCGCGCTGACCCGGATCAACAAGAAGACGGGCGCCCTCACCCCGATCGACACCGGCAACCGCCTGACCGTGCCGCTGGGCGTGGCCGTCGGCCCGCGCGGTGACATCTACGTCACCAACAACGCCCTGGGCACCAGCGGCGAACTCCTGAAGTTCCCGGCCCGCTGACCTGCTTCCCCCCGGGCCGCCCGAGCCTGGGGGGACGGCACCCCCTTTCGCGCACGGACACCCCCCGCGGCACAGGCCACCCCGGGGCCACGGCCCGCCCGCCCGCCGGGCGCGCGGGCGCCCCGCACGCGCGCAAGGCCACGGGCGTACCTCGCCCGCGGCCTCCCCGCCCGCCTGGCCGGACCTCAGCAACGTGTCCGGCCCGGCGGCTGCCCTCTCCTCACCCGACCGCGATGGCCTGCACCGGACAGGCCCGTACAGCCTCGCGCACCAGCGGTTCACCCGCGCCGTCCTCACGGCCGGGCAGGACCTCGCTGAGACCGTCGTCGTCCTGCGTGAAGACGCCCGGGGCGGTGAGCGCGCACATGCCCGCGCCCATGCACCGGTCCTTGTCGACGTGGATCCGCATGCTCATCACCTACCAGGTGGCCGGGAGTTCGATCATGCCCTGCAACGTGGTCCCCGGTTTGAAGGGGATCTCCCGCGCGGGCACCGCGAGCTTCAGGCCGGGCAGCCGCTCGAACAGGGTGCGCAGCGCGATCTCGATCTCGGCCCGGGCCAGGTTCTGCCCCAGGCACTGGTGCATGCCGAAACCGAACGCGAGGTGGTGGCGGTCCGGGCGGTGCCAGTCCAGCTCGTCGGGCTCGCTGTGGACCGCGTCGTCACGGTTGATCAGGGACGTCGACATCATGACGCCGTCGTTGGCGCGGATCGTCTGCCCGCCGAATTCGATGTCCTGCGTCGCCACCCGCATCCCGCCCTCGGCGACGGACAGGAAACGCAGCAGCTCCTCGACGGCCGCGGGCATCAGCTCCGGGTTCGCGCGCAGTTCGGCGAGCCGGTCGGGGTGCTCCAGCAGCGTGAACGTCCCCAGAGAGATCATGTTCGTGGTGGTCTCGTGCCCGGCGACGACCAGCAGGGCCGCCAGCGCCATCAACTCGTCGCGCTGGATGACCCCTTCGGCGAGCTGCTCGTGGATCAGTTCGTCGAGCAGTCCGTCACCGGGCTCGCGCTGCTTGTGCTCGATCAGCGCGCCCAGGTAGGCGTCAAGCCGCTCCCCGGCCTGCTGCGTGTCCGCGACCGTCGGGCCGGCCAGCAACCGCCGAGACTGCTCCTCGAAGAACTCGTGATCGGCGTACGGCACACCGAGCAGGAGACACATCACCTGGGACGACACCGGCAACGCGAACGTGCTCACCAGCTCGGTCTGCGGGCCCTGGGCGATGATGTCGTCGATGAGCCGATCGACGATCTCCTGGACCCGGGGGCGCAGCGCGGAGATGCGTTTGGCCGTGAAACTGGGAATCACTGTCCGCCGCAGCGCCTTGTGTTCGGGATCGTCCATGCCCAGCAGGGACAGACGGCGCCCGCGGACACGGTTCTTGAAGCCCTCGGTCGGCGAGGGGAACGCCTCGTTGTCCTGGTCGGCGGACAGCCGCGGGTCGCTGAGCAGCTCCCGGGCCGCGGCGAATCCGGTGACGAGCCACACCGAGCGCCCGTCGTAGAGCCTGACCCTGGACAGCGGACGGGCCGCGCGCAGCGGGTCGTACCCGGCCGGTGGGTGGTAGGGACACGTACGGTCCTGGGGGAAGGCGACGAGTTCTTCCGTCACGGCTTCTTGCGTCATGGATGCCTCGCAACTGTAGAAGCAGGGGAACCGGGGCAGGCGGCCAAAACTCCAGCGGCGCCGCACGGTTGGGCGGCCGCCGTGTCGATCGGGGTGAGGGCTCCCGCCTTCCGGCCCCTGCGGGTCAGGGCGCCGGGCACGGCTGCCGCTGCCGGGAAGGACCCCGTCCACGGCATGCTCGCCCTCGACATGGCGCTCCCGGACTCGGCGTGCCCTCTGCCGCCAGGGGCGGATCCGACCGGCGCCACCATAGACGCGCGCGACGGCCGCCACCCGGTGTGCAACATCGGAACCTCCGCCCTCGGACACCGGCCGCACCGGCAAGAACCGCACCGCTGTGCCACCGTGTGCAGGTGAGGGCGGGTCCACGCGGAAGGAACCCGTTGCGGGCTCCTGGCAGCGCCCTCCACCGCGTTTCCACCGGTGTGAGACGGCGCCTCAACCGGCGGCCGGCGGCCGCCGGTGCGCGCACGGTCCGCGAGACCGCCCGGATCGGCCCTCTCCTCAGGCGATCCCCTAGGCCCCCCAGGTAAACTGAAGGGACGCGCCGCCCGGGTGTGATGCCTTGTCAGCCGGTGGGAGAAGGGCGCGGCCGAGGGGGGCGGCGACACCATGAGCGTGCAGTCCGAGTTAGGCGACGGCCGGTTCGATCCGGGTCTCAGCGCGGTCCTGAGCGAACGGCGCCAGCTGATCAATCTCGCGTACCGGTTCCTCGGCTCGGTGGCCGACGCCGAGGACGTCGTCCAGGAGACGTACGCCCGCTGGTACGCCATGTCCCCGCAGCAGCGGCAGGACATCGCGTCCCCCGGCGGATGGCTGACCAAGGTCGCCAGCCGCATCTGCCTCGACCTGCTCGGCTCGGCACGGGCCAAGCGCGAGACGTACGTGGGCGAATGGGTGCCGGAGCCGCTGCCCGATCGTATGGAGTGGTTCAGCGGGCGGTCCGGCGGCGCCGGCGACCCCGCCGACCGGGTCACCCTCGACGAGTCGGTCAACATGGCCTTCCTCATCGTGCTCGAGTCGATGACCCCGGCCGAGCGCGTGGCCTTCATCCTGCACGACGTCTTCCACTATTCGTTCGCGGAAGTGGCGGAGATCGTCGGCCGGACACCGGCTGCGTGCCGCAAGCTGGCCTCGTCGGCCCGCCGCCGCATGCGCGGGCAGCAGGCCCCCGCGACCGCGGCGGCCGCGGTCCAGCGCGCGGGCGTCGTACGGGACTTCAAGCAGGCATGGGAGGCCCAGGACATCGAGGCCCTCATCGGCCTTCTCGACCCCGACGCCACGACGATCACCGACGGCGGCGGCCTGGTCGGGGCCCAGCTCCACCCCGTCGAGGGCGGCGAGCAGGTCGCCCGCTTCTTCATCGACTCCGCGGGCACCGCACCGGGCCTGACGATCCTGGAGTGCAAGGTCAACGGCCAGCCCGGTCTGGTGCTGCAGCGTGAGGGCGTCGCCCTGTCGGTGCTGGCGTTCGACGTGGCGGGCGACCGGATCAAGCACATCTGGGCGGTGCTCAACCCCGACAAGCTCCGGTCCTGGATGCTCTGACGGAGCGTGCGGGTGCCTTCGGGCCGGCGCGGGCCGTACTCACTGCGAGACGGCCCGCGCCGGCGTTGTGACGCGCTCTGCCCGCGTCCGCCCCACACAGGGCACCGTCGGCCGCCCGGTGCACGGGGAACGCCCCGGGACGCCGCGTTGTGCGGCGTCCCGGGGCGTCTGCCGCCGCATCACGCGGCGTCCGTCTCCCGCTGGCTATCCGAGCTGGCCGGGCTGGTAGCTGCCACCCTGCTGCCGGGTGATGACACCCAGACGGTTGGTGGCGTTGATGAGGGCGATGAGCGTCGACAGGGCGACGAGCTCCTCCTCGTTGTAGTGCTTGGCGGCATCGGACCAGGCCTCGTCCGTCACACCGCCGGCCGCGTCGGCGATACGGGTGCCCTGCTCCGTCAGCTCCAGGGCGGCGCGCTCGGCGTCGGTGAACACCGTGGACTCGCGCCAGGCCGCGACCAGGTTGACCCGCACCGTGGTCTCCCCGGCGTGCGCGGCGTCCTTGGTGTGGATGTCGGTGCAGAAGCCGCAGCCGTTGATCTGGCTGGCGCGGAGCATGACCAGGTCCTGCGTTGCCTTCGGCACCGTCGTGCCGTCGAAGATCGCCTTGCTCGCCGAGGCGATGTACTTCAGGGCCTTGCCTGCGAGCGGGCTGGCGGAGAGGTTCAAGCGGGCTTCCATGACGCATCCCTCAATGTTTGTCGGCAGGTACATCTCTACGACGACACAGCCCCGCGAAATGTGAGGCCGCCGCATGTGACGCGCGTCTCCTGCCGGGCCGCGCGCCGCAAGCGGGCCCGCCGCTCCCGGCCGGGCCCGGCGTCAGGGCTGTAGACGGGTGACCGACCACCCCTGGTCCCTGTGTTCGTAGCGGAGCCGCTCGTGCAGCCGGTCGGTGCCATCGGACCAGAACTCCAGGCACCGGGCGGACAGTTCGAAACCGACGAAGGTGTCGGGACGCGGATGCGGGGCGGAGCCGGCGAGCCGGGCCGCGCGCTCGCGCAGGTCCGCCGCGTCCGCCAGCGGCTCGCTCTGCCGGGACGCCACCGTCATGGCATGGGTGAACACCGGTCGGGCCGCCCACAGGGCGTCCGACGCCGCGTCGGACACCTGCCGTACCGGCCCGCTGACGCTGACCTGACGGCTGGTCTCCCGCCAGTACAGAAGACCCGACGCCCACGGGTTCTCGCTCATCTCCCGGCCCTTGCGGCTGCCCCGGTGACTGGCGAAGAGCAGACCGCGGTCGGTCACCCGCGCCAGCACGACCGTGCGGACCGAGGCGCGGCCGCGGGCGTCGGCCGTGGCGAGCGCCATCGCGGCCGGCTCCCGTACATCCAGTTCCCGCGCCTCTCGCAGCCATCCGCGCAGCAGCGCGACCGGGTCTGCGACCGGGTCCTCGTACTCCGGGAACGGCACCTGGAGGGTGCCCGTGAGGCTCTCCGACCTGCTCGCTGTCATGTTCTTCCTTTCCGGCCGCGTGGGCCGCTCAGACGAGAAGGATGCCGCGGGCCACGATCACGCAGTCGCCGCCGACCTCGACACTGGCGAAGTCCTCGCCGCTGCCGCCGATGCGGGCGAGCATGCGGGAGGGGCGGCCCATGTCGACGCCCTGCATGATCTCGGCGCTCCGCCCCTGGGTGAGGGCCCCGTGCCGCAGCAGATGGATGACCAGCGGGCCGGCGGCCGACCCGGTGGCCGCGTCCTCGACCACCCCGTAGGCGGGCGAGAACATCCGGGTGCGCCAGTGGGCCCCGGAGCCGGCGAAGCAGTTGGCCGCCATGTCCTCGAAGCGCGACAGGGCGCGGTGGTCGGGGCGCAGAGCGGACAGCGCGGCGGCGCTCTCCACGCCGACGAACACATGGCGTGGCCCGTTGCGGTAGATGTCCACCGGGAGCGTCGACTTGCGCACGCCCAGCGCGTCGAGGAGTTCACCGGCCCGCTCGAACGGCTCCCAGGTCGGGATCGGCTGCCGCATCCGGGCCCCGGTCACCCGGCCGTCCCGGCGGAGCAGTTCGAAGGGGATCGTGCCCATGGCCGTCTCCAGGCGCAGCGTGTCGCCGTCGGTGCGTTCACCGAGCGCGGCGGCCGTCCCCAGCAGTGGGTGGCCGGCGAACGGCAGCTCGTTGACCGGGGTGAAGATACGGATCCGGGCGTCGCCGCCGTGCCGCGGGCGCAGCACGAAGGTGGTTTCCGAAAGGTTCATCTCCCGTGCGATGCGCTGCATCAGCGGCGCGGACAGGTCGTCGCCGTCGAAGAAGACCGCCACGGGGTTGCCCTGGAGACGCACCCGGGTGAAGGCGTCCACGACGAGATACCGGTGCATGCCGCTCACCGGGTTCCGGTGCCGGATTTGCCGTGCCGTCCCCGCGGCCCGGTCATCGACGTCACCGCCGCGCGGCTTCGCGGGCCCGGCCCCGGGCCGGCGGAGGCGGCGGCCAGGCGGGCCGCGTCGATCCCCAGCGCCGTGCGCACGGCCTGCGCCAGCAGCCCGGGGCCGTCGGGGGTGAGCACGGACTCCGCGTGGAACTGCATCGACGCGAAGTGCGGGCCGCGCAGCGCGTGCACCTCGCCGGTGGCGAGGTCCCGGGCCGCCTCGACCAGACCGACCCCGTCGACGAGCACGCTGTCGCTCGCCCCGTGGGCCGCGTACGTGTTGTAGAAGCCCACCCGCACCCGCTCCCCGAAGAGGTCGATCTCCTTCTGCACACCCTGGTTGGGCAGCTCCCGGCGGATCAGCTCGAACCCCAGGCGCAGGGCGAGCATCTGATGGCTCAGGCACACCGCCACGAACGGCCGCCGCCCCTGGAGCAGGGTGCGCACCGCGCCGCGCAGGCTCTCCATGCGGGGGTGCCCCGGCTCGGCGGGGTCGCCCGGGCCCGGGCCGAGCACCACCAGGTCGCGGCCGTCGAAGGTGTACGCCTCGTCGAACCGCCGCACCGTCACGACCAGGCCCAGCGCCCGCAGCTGATGGGCGATCATCGCGGTGAAGGTGTCCTCCATGTCGATCACGAGGACGGTGCGCCCGGCAAGCTCCGGCGGGGAGACGACCGCCGGGCCGCCCGAGTGCAGCCAGAACGGGGCCAGTTGGTCGTTACGCCGTTCCAGGGCGGCCCGCACGTCGGGATGCTGGGCGAACGAGATGCCGTCGCCCGCCTCCAGGGCGGCGATCAGCCCGGCCGCCTTGGCCCGGGTCTCGGCCGCCTCGGCCTGCGGCCAGGAGTGGCGCACCAGCGTGGAGCCGACGCCGATCCGCAGCCGCCCGCCGCCGTCGATCTCCGCGGTACGGATGAGGATGGCCGAGTCCAGCGTCCGCGCACCCCGCCCGTCATGGCCGATGAGCGCGGCGACCCCGCTGTAGTAGCCGCGGCCCCCCTGTTCGTACTGGGCGATGACCCGGCAGGCGCTCTCCAGCGGGCTTCCGGTCACGGTCGGCGCGAACATCGTCTCGCGCAGGATCTCGCGCGGGTCACGGCCGGTGCGGCCCTCGATGAAGTACTCGGTGTGCGCCAGGCGGGCCATCTCCTTGAGGTAGGGGCCCCTGACCTGGCCGCCGGACACGCAGATCCGGGCCATCATCTTCAGTTCCTCGTCGACCACCATGCACAGCTCGTCGGTCTCCTTGGCGTCGTCCAGGAAGTCCATGACGCCGGGCAGGGTGGGCCCGCTCGGCGGATAGCGGTAGGTCCCGCTGATCGGGTTCATCACCGCCAGTCCGTCCTCGAC
Organism: Streptomyces sp. NBC_00080; assembly: GCF_045041255.1. Taxonomy (NCBI): domain Bacteria; kingdom Bacillati; phylum Actinomycetota; class Actinomycetes; order Kitasatosporales; family Streptomycetaceae; genus Streptomyces; species Streptomyces sp. NBC_00080. The sequence continues at coordinate 71,439 of NZ_CP108235.1, read as the reverse complement.
GCTGATGTGCCGCTCCGGCGACGCCCCCACGAAGGTGCGCTCGCCGGTGTGGATGACGAAGGTCCAGTACGCGCCCGACTCGCTCTCCAGCAGGCGACGGAAGACGGCCAGCGCGCTGTGCGGCCCGTAGCCGGTGATGTCCGCGACGAAGGAGCGCCGGATGACGAAGTTCGCGCCGGCGCCCGTGCCGATCGCCTCCCGCACGACGTCGCGCACCGTCTGCGCGTAGGCGTCGTCGTCCTGGTCGAAGGAGCCCCCAGACAGGGGCGTCGCCACCCGCGGCAGCCGGCTCAGCGCCTCGTATAGGGGCACCGTCTCCTGTCCGGTGACCGTCATCGCCAGCAGCGGCGCACCGTCGTCGGGGCAGGCGTAGCCCAGTTCGGAGATCTGCCGGTAGGGCACCACCACCAGCTGCTCGTGCCGGGCGCCGGAAGCGGCCGGGGGAGGCTCGGCCAGCGGGATCTGCGCCAGCGTCGCGGGCCGCGACACCTCGCCCGTCAGGACGTCGAGGCGGTCGGGCCCGGTGGCCTCGGGCCGGTACAGCAGGGCGTATGCGGCGGGCGGCGCCGTCAGGATCCGCTCCAGGAGCGCGCTCACCCCACCAGCTCCTTGGTCGTCACGACCCGGGCGCACAGCGCCGCGGCGTACTCGAGCGCCAGACGGTGCTGCCGCTCGGAGAAGTCGGCGACGGCGTCGGCGACGAGGAAGGTCTCGATGTCCCGGCTGAACGCGTCCACCGCGGTGGCCAGTACCCCGATGTGCGCGTACACGCCGCACAGCACCAGCTGGTCGCGGCGCCGGTCACGCATCCAGGCCGACAGCCGGGAGCGGTAGAAGGCGCTGTAGCGCCATTTGGCGAACACCGGTTGGTCGGTGTCCGGTTCCAGTGCGGTGGCGATCGCGCGGTCCTCTGCGGAGGCGCGCATGCCCGGACCCCAGAAGTCCTTGAGCAGGCCGCGGTCACGCGCACCCATGTCGCCGGACTGGGCGGTGTAGGCGATGGGCACATCGAGCAGCGCGCAGTGCTCGCGCAGCCGGACGGCGTTGTCCAGCAGTTCCTGGCGCAGCGGGGCGGGCAGCGCGGCAAGGAAGTAGCGCTGCATGTCGTGCACGAGGAGCACCGCGCGGCCGGGGTCGAATTCCCAGGGAGCGGGGCCCGCGGGCAGCTGGCCCGTGGTCGGAAGCGGATAGGCGGAGATGGCCGGGATGCCGGTCATGAACGGGCTCTCCAGTTCCTCAGGTGGGGATTCCGGCGCGCCTGATCTCCGGTACGGGGATGCCCAGCGAACGCAGTTGCTCGAAGGGGTTCATGAACTCGCGGTTCTGCACGATCTTCCCGTCGTCGAGGGCGAAGGAGTGCAGGAAGTGGTTCTCGTAGTAGCCCTCCGGATAGCCGGGGAAGCAGATCTTGCCGTGGCCGTCGCACTCCACCCAGAAGAAGCCGGGGTCCTGCGTCTCGAAAACCTGGATGTTGTACCACTCCCAGTCCGGGAAGCACTTCAGCGACCAGACGCCGTGCTCGGCCAGGCGGTCGCGGCCCCGGATGACGATGGGCGCGCCGGTGTCGTTGGTCCACAGGCCGCCGCTGCCGTCCTCGACGAACAGCTCGTGCCGGCGCAGACGGCTCTCGCCCTTGGTGTCCGCCAGGTACTTCTCTACGGTGGCGCGGTTCTTGCGGCGCAGTGCGGCGGCGTCGGTGAAGCCGTGTGGTGCGGCGTCGGCCATGGGATCCCCTCGCGGCGTAGGTGGGCGCACGGCGCCGAAGGACGGCACTGCGGCCGAAATAAAGAGGAAAAGGTCAAAGGGTCGCGGGCAAGCATGTCCTCCCCGACTCGGCCAGGGCTTGGCGGCCGGTCGAGGACGGCTCGACAGCCGCCGCCCGCCCGCCGCACCGGCGCCGCGCCGCGGGCGGCGTCCGCCTGCGGCTCAGGCGCTTTTCGACCGGACCGCGATGCACGCGGCGCAGGCTAGGACACGAACGGATCCGGTTGAGGTGCCTCGTGAGAGGCGGGAGAGAGGCGAAGCGCCCGATGACAGCTGTTGACCCCGACGCCGCGGGAACCTTCCCCCACCCGGCCGATGCGGAAGCGGCCGCCTCCCCGGACACGCCCGCCGGCACGGTCGATGCCTTCAGGGAGCCGACCGAGCAGCTGCTCGAACTGTCCCTGGGCTACCTGTACTCGGCGGCGCTGCACACCGCGGCCCGCTACGACATCGCCGACCTGCTGGCCGACGGCCCGCGCACCCCCGCGGAGCTGGCCCGCGCGGCCGGCGTCGACGGGCCGCAGCTGTACCGGGTGTTGCGCTTCCTCGCCACCAAGGGTGTCTTCCGCGAGGACGAGACCGGCCGCTTCCACCTCACCCCGCTCGCCGAACCGCTGCGCAGCGACGCCGAGCGCTCCCTGCGCGACTACGTCCTGGTGCGCGGCGAGGAGGTCTTCTGGCACTCCGCAGCCCGGCTGCACGAGGCGGTACGCACCGGACGGACCGCCTTCGAGGGCCTGTACGGCGTCCCCTTCTACGACTACGTGGCGGCCGACCCCGACCTGGCGGCGGCGTTCAACGCCAGCATGGCGGCCTTCTCGGGGACACTCACCAACGACGTTGCCGCGGCCTGCGACCTCGACGGCGCCAAGAGCGCCGTCGACGTGGGCGGCGGCCGTGGCGGCCTGCTGCACGCCCTGCTGCGGCGCCATCCGCAGCTGACGGGCACGCTGTTCGACCTGGAGTCCGTCGTGAGCGCCCATGTGCTGGACACCCCGGAGCTGACGGGCCGCTGGCGCGCCAAGGCGGGGGACTTCTTCACCTCGGTCCCCCCAGGGGCCGATGTCTACCTCCTCAAGCACGTGCTGGCCAGCTGGCCGGACGAGGAGTGCGTCCGCATCCTGCGCAGCTGCCGCCGGGCGATGCCCGGACACGGCCGGCTGCTCGTCATCAACGCGCTGGTCCCGCCCGGCAACGAGCCGCACCCCGGCAAGACCATCGACATGGTCATGATGACGGTCCTCAACGGCAAGAGCCGCACGCGCGCGCAGTACGAAGCGCTGCTCGCCCAGGCCGGGTTCGCCGTGACGGGCGTGGTGGAGGCCTCACCGCACGCGTCGGTCGTCGAGGCGGCCGTGCGGCACTGACGCCGTGCCGGGCGACCCGCCCGGCACGGGTCCCTCACCAGGTGACAGGGAATTCCAGCAGCCCCTGCGTGGTGTCGCCCGGCTTGAAGGGGATCTCCGCCACGGGGACGGCCGGCCGCAGCGCGGGCAGCCGCGCGAACAGGCTGCCCAGAGCGATCTCCAGTTCCGCGCGGGCCAGATTCTGGCCCAGACACTGGTGGATGCCGAAGCCGAACCCCAGATGATGGCGGGCGGGACGCTGCCAGTCGAGGGCGTCGGGCGCGTCGTACACCGACGCGTCGCGGTTGATCACCGACAGCGCGAAGAGGACGCCCTCACCGGCCCGGACCGTGACACCGGCGACCTCGAGGTCCTCCAGCGCCACACGTGCCAGTCCGTCCGAGATCGACAGCATCCGCATCAGCTCCTCGACAGCCGCCGGCCACAGCGCCGCGTCGGCCAGCAGCTCGGCCAGCCGCTCGGGGTGGGCGAGCAGGGTGAGCGTGCCCAGGGAGATCATCCCGGCCGTCGTCTCATGGCCCGCGACGAGCATGAGCAGGGCCAGCGAGACGAGTTCGGCCCGCTCCGCGGTGCCCGCGCGCAGCCGGTCGCGGACGAGGCTGTCCAGCAGGCCCTCGCCGGGCGCGCTCTGCCGCTCCATGCGGTCGATGAGATCGCCGAGATACCCGTCCAGCCGGTCGCGGGCGTCCCGCGCGTCGGCGCCCGTGGGGCCGCTCAGCATCCTGTGGCATTGCGCCGTGAAGAACGCGTGGTCGGCGTAGGGCACGCCGAGCAGGCCGCAGATCATCGTCAGCGACACGGGCAGAGCGAAGGAGGAGACCAGATCGGCGGGCGGACCCTGCGCGATCATCGCGTCCAACAGTGTGTCCACGGTCCGCTGGATACGTGCCCGTTGTGCGCTCACACTCCTGAGGGAGAACGACGGGATCATCATCCGCCGCTGCACATGGTGTTCGGGGTCGTCGGCGCCGAACAGAGCGGGGCTGCGGTCGCGCTGGACGGCCGCGAGGCGGGCCGACACCTGGGGGAAGCCGGGGCTGCGGCGGTCCGAGGACAGCCGCTGGTCGGCCAGCAGCGCACGGGCCGCGCCGTGGCCGGTGACCAGCCAGACCTCGCGGCCGTCATAGAGGGTGACGCGGGACAGGGCCGGTCCGTCCCGCAGGGCGGCGTAGGCGGCGGGCAGTTCGTAGGGGCAGCCGCGGTCCTGAGGGAAGGCGAGAGGTGCGAGCGCCCGGGTGGTGCCGGTCGGTTCCGTCATCGGACACCTCCGAGGAGACCCCGGCCCGCGGGCCGGGGAGGAATCGGACTTCTGCGGAGCAGGACAGCAGGCGGCGGCCCGCCGCCGCGGGGCCGCGGGGACCGGCCTTCACGCGGGAGACACCGCGCTCCCGGCGGACCGCGGCCCGGGCGGCTGCCCTCCGGCGCCGCCGGGCGCTGTGGGGACGTCCCCGCCGGGCCCGCCCCCGGCTGCCTGGCCCGCCCCCTCCACCCCGCCCTCGGCCCCGCTCTGCCGGCCGGCGCTCTGATCGGCGGCCTGGTCGTCCAGGCTGACCCGGCGGCTGCGGACCCGCAGCCCGTCCTGCGCGCGCACCAGGACGTCCTCGCAGACACAGGTCTGGTGCACCCGGGAGGCGCCCCCGATCCGGGTGGCGTAGATGACGGTGTACGCGCGCACGTCCAGGGCCCCGTCCGGGCGTTCGTCGATGACGAACATGCCGGTGACGTGCCGGCGGCGCTCCCCGGCGGCCGCGATCGCGGCCGCCGCCGCACGGGCGCCGCTCTCCAGGGCCGCGCGGCCGCGCATCGGCTCCGGGCGCGTCGGCAGGTGGAAGAGGGCGTCCTCGGTGAAGGTGGCCGCCCACCCCGGCGCGTCACCGCTGTCCAGGCGCTGCATCTGACGGGCGTAGAACCCCGACACCTCCGGGTACAGCGCCGTGTCCGGTGGGGGAGCCGCGTCGGGTCCGGTCGGCCAGGTCAAGGGGGATCTCCGTTCACTGCGCGACGCGCGGCGTGCCGTACCGCTGTCGATGCCGGGCCCGTACAGGGGGAAGTGCCGCCACGCTTGCACAGCACGCCTGTGACTCGATCGAGAGCCCGTGGAGTACGGACGGCGCCCGCCTCGCCCCGCACCGCCCGGCTCCTGTCCGCTGCCTTCCACCGGGCCCCGCCCTCGGCCGCCGCCCACACCGGTCGGTCCGGCGTCCCGTACGACGACCCTCGCCCGCGCCGGTCACCGCCGACGACGCGGACACGGCTCACGACAGCGTCCCGGGCAGCCGGAGGCGGGCACGGCCGCGTACCAGGGGCGCGGCGTATTCGAATCCCGCCGCAACCCTGCTCGGCAACGGCTGGAACCGCGCTCACGGCACGAGCGGGACACGAGTTCCCGGTGCTGGACTTGAGCCGCCTCTTCACCTTTTTTCCGGCACGCATCACAGGAGGACACATCATCATGGTCGCCCGACGCCGTGTGCTCGGCGCAGGACTCGCCATCGGCGGCACGGGATTCACCGGGGTATCCCTTCTGCCGGTCATCAACGCACGCGACGCCTCCGCGGCGGCGTCGCAGCCGGCCGCGGCACCCGTAGTGACGCCGTTCAGCCGGCCCATGCCCCTGGTCCCCGTGCTCTCACCCGTGTCCACCAGCGGCGGCGTGGACCGCTACGAGGTCACCATGCGCGCGGTGAGCAAGGAGATACTCCCCGGTCTGACGACCGACCTGCTGACGTTCGACGGACACTTTCCCGGCCCCACCATCAAGGCCCGCCGGGGCCGCCCCGTCGTCATCCGCCAGCGCAACGAGACCGCGGTGGACACCTCCGTCCACCTGCACGGCGCCTCGGTGCCGCAGAACAGCGACGGCGGCCCCATGGACGTCATCGCGCCGGGCGCCGAACGCGTCTACACCTACCCCAACAGGCAGCGGTCCGCCTCGCTCTGGTACCACGACCACGCCCACCACGTGGAGTCCGAGAACGTCTACCGCGGCCTGCACGGCAGCTATCTGCTCAGCGACGCCGACGAGGCCGCTCTGCCGCTGCCCAAGGACGACTACGACGTGCTGATCGGCATCCGGGACGCGCACTTCGACACCACGACCGGCCAGCTCGTCTACACCATGAGCGACCGGGCCCGCAGCACCATCTTGGTCAACGGCGCGCCCTACCCCTACTTCGAGGTCGCCGCCCGCAAATACCGGCTGCGCTTTGCCAACACCTCCAACCAGCGCTTCGTCGAGCTGGGCCTGGAAGACGGCAGCGACATGATCCAGATCGCCTCGGACGGGGGACTGCTGCCCGAGCCGCACACCACCAAGACCGTCTACCTCTCCTCGGGCGAACGCGCCGACGTCGTCATCGACTTCGCGCGCTACCCGGTCGGCACGAAGATCGTCCTGAAGAACATCGCGGGCTTCGGCCCGGTCGAGGAAGTCGGCCAGGTGATGCGCTTCGACGTGGTGCGCACGGCGGACGACCCCAGCTCCGTACCCTCCACGCTGCGCACCCTGCCGCCGCTGCCCCAGCCCACCGCCGAGCGCACGGTGGTGCTCAGGATGGACGAGGACGGACGCGTCGACCCGAAGGGGTACATCGACGAGAAGCTCTACGACCCCGAGCGCGTCGACGCCCGCATCCGCTTCGGGGCCAGCGAGATCTGGACGGTCACCAACGCCAACACCAAGGCCTCGCACAACTTCCATCTGCACCTGGTGCAGTTCCGGGTCCTGGAACGGGCCGGAGCGGCACCCGGGCCCGCCGAGTCGGGCCTGAAGGACACCGTCGTACTCAAACCGGGAGAGACGGTCAAACTGCAGATGACCTTCGACAGGTACCGGGGCACCTACGTGTATCACTGCCACATGCTCGACCACTCGGCCATGGGCATGATGGCGACGATGAAGATCTGCTGACCGCGGGCGCCCACAACTGCCCATGGAGAAACGCGAGTCGAGCAGGGAGAGCGAGGGTGGCCACCACAGCCGGTGAGGCGACGGGCGGCGCGCACCAGCAGCGCGCACAGCGCCGCGACAGGCGCCGCGCCCTGGTACCGCTGCTGCTCGCGATGCTCCTCTCCCAGCTCGACAACATGATCGTGGGCACCGCGATGCCCACCGTCGCCGGCGACCTCGGCGGCGTGCGGCACCTGACCTGGGTGGTCACCGCCTACACCCTCGCCACGGCCGCCGTCACGCCGCTCTGGGGCAAACTCGGCGACCTGCACGGACGCAAAGGTGCCTTCCTCGGCGCGACCGCCGTCTTCCTCGCCGGCTCCGCGCTGTGCGGCCTGGCCCAGGACATGGGCCAGCTGATCGCGTTCAGGGCCCTCCAGGGCATCGGCGCCGGCGGCCTGATGGCCGGTGCCGTCGCGATCGTGGGCGAGCTCGTACCCCCGCGCGAACAGGGCCGCTACCAGGGCCTGCTCGCCGCCACCATGGGGGCCGCCATGACCGGCGGCCCGCTCGTCGGCGGCACGGTCACCGACCATCTCGGCTGGCGCTGGGCGTTCTACCTCAACCTGCCGGTCGGCGCGCTCGCCCTGGCCCTGACATCGGCGCTGCGGCTGCCCCGACGACGCTCCCCGGCGCGCATCGACTACCCGAGCGCGGTGCTCCTGATGGCCGGCATCACCGCGGTCGTCCTGCTCACCACCCGGGCAGGCGCCCCGCACACCGGGAACCCGTCCGCCCTCGTCGCGCCGGCCGCAGGCGGCGCCCTGTGCCTGGCCGCCTTCGCCGTCCGCCAGCGCAGGACCGCCGCGCCGATCGTGCCGCCGCACATCTTCCGCAGCCGCAACTACGCGCTGATGTCGGTGATCGCGTTCCTGACCGGCTTCGTACTGTTCGGCGCCGTGCTCTTCCTGCCCCTCTACCAGCAGGCCGTACAGGGCGCCTCCGCGACCGGCTCCGGACTGCTGCTGCTTCCGATGCTGGTCGCGATGACCGCGGTCGGCGCGTTCGCGGGCCGGGTCGTCACCGGCAGCGGACGCTACAGAATCCTTCCCGTCGCGGGCGGCGCACTGCTCCTCGCCGGGATGGTCTTGCTCTCGCAGATGGACACCGCCACCTCCCGGCCGCAGTCCGCGCTGTGCATGATGGTCCTCGGCGCCGGCCTGGGCTGCCTGGTCCAGATCGTGACGCTGATCGCGCAGAACAGCGTCGACAGCAAGGACATCGGGGCCGCCTCGGCCACGGTCGCCCTCTTCCGCATGCTCGGCAGCTCGGTCGGCGTCGCCCTCATGGGAGCCCTGTTCAACAGCCGCGTCCTGGACGTGATGGCCGAGCGTGCCCCCGGCCGTCCCGCCCTCGACCACGCCCGGCTGGACGCGGCAAGCCTGTCCGCGCTGCCGGCACCGGTGCGCGAGGCCTACCGGCACGCCACCGCCGCCGGCACCCACGCCGCGTTCCTCGCCGCCGCCGTCGCCGGCGCGGCCGTCCTCGTCGCGGGGCTCCTCATCAAGGAGACCGCGCTGAGCCGGACCGTGTCCCTGTCCGGCGGACCGACCCCCGCGGCCGCCCCGCCCGACGGCGGGTGAGCACGGCACGCCGACCACGACCCGGCCGGGGACACGGCTTCGCACGCGGTACCCGTATACGTCCGTCCAGAAAGGGGCAGTCAGTGCCCGGCTCCTGCCGCGCGGTGTGCGCGGACCACGGTGGTGTGCGCGGCGCGGACCGGACACGCGGTGCGCCCGCTCCCGGCGGCCCGTGGCGGATCCGGCGAGGAACCCCGGGGCCGGGGCCCCCGGCCGCGGACCACGCTCCGGGCCCCTTCGCGGCCGGTGTCCCGGCGCTGCCGGGCGCTCTTCCCGCCGCTGCGCGCCGCCGCGTCACGGACCGCGCGGCAGCTGCCGCGCCGGGCCCGTTCCCCGGCGTCCGGCGGGCCGGCCTCGCCCGGCGGCGGCGCACGGCCGCCCCGCACGCTCCCCCGTCCCGCGCCGGCCCGCCCACCGGGCATCCAGGCCGCCCAACACGGCGGACGGCACCCGAAGGCAGCGGGTCCACCGGGCAGGCCCGGCCACCCGCACACCACCTGGTGCCGTCATGGCGTCACCCCCCACCACTCGGAGGTACGAATCATGAAGAAACCCGCGTCGCTCTCCGTCTGCCCGCCGCCCTCCACGTCCACCTCACGGCTCGGGCCGGGACCGGCCGGCGGCCGCCCGGCTCCGGCAGCGTCCACCGCGTCGGGGGCGGGGACCACGCCGCCGCGGCAGGCTCCGGACCGCCCGGACGGCGATCCGCCCTCGCCTGTCCCGCGCCGCGGGAATCCCCTTCCTGCCCGGCCCGAAGGCCGGAGCATCCCCGGAGGACCCCGGTGACTGCCGCCGTCCACGGCCCCGCGGGCGCCTGCCCGCCGCCTGACGATCCGAAGGCCGAATCCTGGCGGAGCAGGCCCGCCGCCCACCAGCCCGACTGGCCCGACCCCGCCGCCCTGCGCGCCGCGGTCGACGCGCTCACGGCCCGGCCGCCGCTGGTCGCGGCCCGCGAGTGCGACCTGCTGCGCGAGCGGCTGGCGGCCGTCGCCCGGGGCGAGGCCTTCCTGCTCCAGGGCGGCGACTGCGCGGAGACCTTCGACGCGCTCACCGCCGACCAGCTTGACGGCAAACTGCGCACGCTCGGCCGGATGGCCACGGCGCTCACGTCCGCGACCCGCCTGCGCGTCGTCACCGTCGGCCGCATCGCCGGCCAGTACGCCAAACCACGCTCCAGCCCGACCGAGACCCGCGGCGCCCTGACCCTGCCCGCCTACCGCGGCGACGCCGTCAACGACCGGCGCTTCACCGCCGAGGCCCGCACACCGGACGCCCGACGGCTCACCCGCGTCTACGACGCCTCCGCCGCCACCCTGAACTACCTGCGCACCCGTACGGCCGGGCACCCCGATGACCCGCCCGGGCAGCTCTTCACCAGCCACGAGGCACTGCTCCTGGAGTACGAGGACGCCCTCACCCGCTTCGACGCCCGCACCGCAGGCCGCTACGCCACCTCCGCGCACATGGTCTGGATCGGCGAGAGAACCCGCCGCCCCGACGGCGCCCATGTGGAGTTCGCCAGCCGCATCCGAAACCCCGTCGGCGTCAAACTCGGCCCGGGCAGCACCGCCGACGAGGCCCTCGCGCTCGCCGACCGCCTTGACCCCCGGCGCGAACCCGGCCGCCTCACCTTCATCGTACGGATGGGCGCCACGGCCGTCCGCGACGTACTGCCGCCCCTGGTGGAGAAGGTGACGGCAGGCGGCGCCCCGGTGGTGTGGGTGTGCGACCCCATGCACGGCAACACCGTGCAGGGCCCCAGCGGCCACAAGACCCGCCACTTCGAGACGATCATGGACGAGGTCAGCGGCTTCTTCGAGGTGCACCGCGCGCTCGGCACCCACCCCGGCGGCGTGCACCTCGAACTCACCGGCGCCCCCGTCACCGAGTGCGCGGGCGGCACCCTGGCCCCTGTGGCCGCCACCGACGTGGGCCTGCGCTACGAGAGCGCCTGCGACCCGCGGCTCAACCACGGCCAGTCGGTGGAACTGGCCCACCGGGTGGCCCACCTGATGACCGAACCGATGACCCACCGATGACCGAACGACGACTCGCCGGCGACGACCGGGCGGAACACGTCCATGCGCGGCCGGGCCCTTCCGCCACCCCGGGCCCGTCCGGGCCGCGCGCCGCCCGGCCCGGGAACCGTGCACTGCCCGGGCCGGCCACGGGCACCGCGCCCCGCACCGCCCCGCCCCGCACCGGTCCGGTGCGGTGTGCGGCCCGGGACGGAGAACCACGCACTCCCCAGGCCGGGTATCACGCACCGCCCGGGCCCGGCCGGGGTGCTGACCGCCCCGCCGCCGCGACAGGGGCCCGCCCCCGCCCGGCGGGCGGTCGCGTCCTCGACGCCCGCCGGAGTCCTCCTCAAAAATCCCTCGACGTCCGCTCGAACCCCGCCCCGAAACGGGCGCCGCCCGCCAACGCCGCCCGGCGCCCGCGCGCGGCGCCGGACAGGCCCGTCCCACCAGGCACATCGCCCCTGCACACCGCCGGCGGCACGCCGTCCCTGCCGCGCACACCACGGCACCGACCCCACCGGGCGGCCCCGCCGGCCGGCCGGACAGACCCTGCCGTGACGCCGGCCGCGCACCGCATGATGCAACCACAACACACAAGGGGGAAAGCCGACTTGAGTCTGGACGCACGCGCCGTCGACGCAGACGGCCACGGCCACGCCGTCGTGATCGGCTCGAGCCTCGCCGGGCTCACCGCGGCGCGGGCCCTGGCCAATTTCATGGACCGGGTCACCGTCATCGAACGCGACCGGCTGCCCCGCGGCCCCGCACGCCGCCGCGGCATGCCCCAGGCACGGCACCCGCACAGCCTCACCACCACCGCCCAGCACGGCTTGGAGCAACTGTTCCCCGGCATCGGCCGCGACCTCACCCGCGCCGGAGCGGTCCGCGTCCGCATGCCCCAGGACATGCTGCTGCTCGGCCCCGCCGGCTGGCTGCCCCGGTTCGACTCGGGCCTGTCGATGCTGAGCGCCGGCCGCGACCTGACCGACTCGGTGATACGCGACCGGCTGCGCGCCGACCCCAAGGTGGCCTTCCTGCCCGCACACGAGGTCGTCGCCCTGCGGGAAGGCGCCAACGACACCGTCACCGGCGTATGGGCCCGCGGCCGCGACCGGCAGGCGCCCGACGGCTGGGCGCCCCGGCGCCTGATAGCCGCCGACTTCGTCGTGGACGCCTCCGGGCGCGGCTCGTCCGCCCCTCGGTGGCTGGCCGAACTCGGCTACCAGCCGCCCCCGCAGTCGGTGACCGCCGCCCGCACCGTCCACACCACCGCCATGTTCGCCCCGCCCGTCGGCCATGTCGCCGACTTCAAGAGCCTGTTGCTCATGCCCTCGGCCGGCAACCCGCGCCAGGGCATGCTCAACCCCGTCGAAGGCGGCCGCTGGTCGGTGTCGCTCACCTCCGGCGACGGCACACCCCCGCCCACCGACCACGAGGGTCTGCTGCGCGCCGCGGCCGCCCTGCCCCACCCACTGCTGCGCGACCTCCTCGAGGCCGCCACCCCGCTCGGCCCGCTCTACAGCCACGGCCCCGGCGAGCACCACTGGCGCCACTACGAGAAACTGCGCCGCTGGCCCGATCAGTTCCTCGTCGTCGGCGACGCCCTCGCCACCCTCGACCCGGCCCACGGCCACGGCATGACACTCGCCGTGCAGTGCGCCCTCGTCCTCCACGACCTGCTGGCCGGCCACGGAACAGCCGTCGGCCTCGGCTACCGGCTGCGCCAGGCACTCGCCCACCGGGTCACCCCCGCCTGGCAGGCCGGCCTCCGCGGCCTGCACGCGGCGCAGGCGGCCCAGGGAGGGCCGACCGCACTGCGCGCCCGGCTCGGCAGCCGGTACGCGGCCCGGCTGGCGGCCGCCGCAACCACCGACCGGCACGCGGCGACACTGCTGCTCCACCAGCACCAGGCGGCCGCTCCGCCCGCCGCCGTGCTGCGCCCCCGCCTGCTGCGGGCCGCGTGGCGTCCCGCGAGCGGCCTGGCCCCGGCGGGACCGCCCAGCCTCACCCACGGCCCCGAAGCGCGAAGGCGCCGCCCCGCCGCGCCGGACGTACCGGCCGCCGGGCCCGCCGCCGCCCGGCCGCGGCCCACGGGGGCGCCGGCGCCCTGGCCGGCCGCGGCACCCGCCGGTGACCAGCGGAGGCCCTGAACTTCTCTGCCCCACCCGCGTGTTCGAGCCGTACGGCGGAATCGGCCCCATCGCGCACGGGAGCGGCCCGGACCTACGCTGCGCCATATGACAGGAGTGGATCAACCAGCCGCCGAACAAACCCACTTGGGGAGACAGCTCTACTCGATCCCCGGCAACACACCTGAAAACCAGGGCCCGTTGTCCCCGCCATACCCACCAAAACACCCGCCCGGCTCCCAACTCCCGCCGCAGCAAGCCCGGTACAGACTCGAATCTCACTTGAGCGTGGTTGTTCGCCCACCTCAGGCATCGATAGCGTTCGATCCGCTCCAGGGCACGGGCCCGCTTGCGCCGCGGCAGGCCGCCCCCACCCCCGACCGCTCACCGGCCGGGCGGGGTGTGCCTGTGACGGCCGAGCGGCGACGGGAGGGTGCGCGGGTATGAGCACGATCGAGGAGGCTCCGCCGAGCGGGCGCGACGAAGCGTCCAAGGGCGAGCGCATCGCCGACTGGGCCGACGGACGGCTGGGGATCTACAACTTCGGATTCCTGGCCCGCAAGGTCTTCCCCGAACACTGGTCGTTCATGTTCGGCGAGATCGCGCTCTACAGCTTCATCATCCTCGTCCTCACCGGCACCTGGCTCACCCTGTTCTTCGATCCGAGCATGACCGAGACCGTGTACCACGGCTCGTACGTCCCGCTCCAGGGCATCCCGATGTCGAAGGCCTACGCCTCCACGGTCGACATCAGCTTCGAGATACGCGGCGGCCTGTTCATCCGCCAGCTGCACCACTGGTCGGCCCTGACCATGATCGGAGCACTGTGCCTGCACACCCTGCGCCACTTCCTCACCGGCTCGTTCCGCAAGCCGCGCGAGGTCAACTGGCTGATCGGCTTCGTGATCCTCGTCCTGGTCATCCTGGAAGGCTTCCTCGGCTACTCACTGCCCGACGACCTGCTCTCCGGCACCGGACTGCGCATCGCCGAAGGCGTCACCCTCGCGATCCCCGTGGTCGGCACCTACGCGACCATGTTCCTCTTCGGCGGCGAATACCCCGGCCAGGACGTCATCCCGAGGTTCTACAGCCTCCACATCCTGCTGATCCCCGGCATCATGCTGGCCCTGACCGTCATCCACCTGATCCTGGTCTTCTACCACAAGCACACCCAGTTCCGGGGCCCCGGCCGCACCGAGAACAACGTCGTCGGCCAGCCCCTGATGCCCCACTACACGGCCAAGGCTGGCGGCTTCTTCTTCCTGGTCTCCGGCGTCCTCGCCCTGACGGCGGGCATCGCCCAGATCAACCCCATCTGGTCCTTCGGCCCCTACCGTTCCGACCAGATCTCCCAGGGCTCCCAGCCCGACTGGTACATGGGCTTCCTCGAAGGCGCCCTGCGCGCCTTCCCCGCCTGGGAATGGAACACCCCCGGCGGCTACACCATCAACTTCGGCGTCCTGATACCGGCTGTCATCCTGCCCACCCTCATGATGCTCGTCCTCGCCCTGTGGCCCTTCCTCGAAGCCTGGGTCACCGGCGACAAGGACGAACACCACCTCCTGGACCGGCCCCGCGACCACCCCACCCGCACTGCCTTCGGCTGCGCCTTCGTCGCGCTGTACATGGTGCTGCTGTTCGGCGGCGCCAACGACGTCCTCGCCGAACGCTTCCACCTCTCCCTCAACCAGATCACCTACGCGGTACGGATCGGGTTCTTCCTCGTCCCGGTCCTGACCTACGTCATCACCAGGCGGATCTGCCTCGGCCTCCAGCTGCGCGACCGCGACAAGCTCCTGCACGGCCGCGAGACCGGAAAGATCAGAAGGCTGCCGCACGGCGAGTTCGTCGAGGTCCACGAACCCCTCGACGCGGGACAGCGGTACGCCCTGCTCGCCCGCGAGATCCGCGAGACGGCCCCCCCGCCCGCGGCCGAACACGACGGTGTGCCCAACCCCCGGGCCCGCAAGGAGATGCTGCGCCAGCGACTCAGCCGCTGGCTGTACGGCGGCCAGGTCCCCCACCCGACCCCGCAGGAGCTGCGGCAGGCCCACGCCCACCTCGACCACACCCCCGACGGGCACGCCTCACCGAACGGACATCTGGACACCGCCCGCACCGGCGCCCTCCAGCCGGGACGCGAACCGGACAGGGAACGGCACTGACCCGGCGGCGCGGGTGCGAAGAGAACACGCCACCCGCGCCGCCGCCACGCCGCCCCGCGGAGCACACTCCCTTTTCCGGCCGTCCGGCACGAAGGCCGGAGCGTGAACGGAGGCCCGATGAGCCGAACCCCCTGGCACCGGCACGGCCCCCGCCCCGCGTCCATCACCCAGGCCCGCACCGGCCTGACCCAGGACGTCCGCGCCCGCCAGCGCCGCTACCTCGCCGCCATGCTCGTACGCAGCGCCTGCGTGGTCGTCATGGCCGCCACCTGGAACCGCTGGCCCGCCCTCGCGCTGTGCGCGCTGGCCGGCGCGTTCCTCATCCCCTACGTCGCCGTGGTCGCCGCCCAGGCGGGCTGGCGCCAGCAGCGGGGCGACCGCCCCGCCCTGACCCCGGTCCCCGAGGAGCCCGCCGCCGCCCGCGTTCCCCTGGAACCCACCCTGATCCTGCCGCCGGAACACCACACCGCCGCCTGACCGGCCACCCGCCGCACACCTGCACTCCCGGCGGACCGCCCGGCAGGCCCGCAGCGGCGAACGAGCCCCCGCCCTCCAGCCCAGCCCTCCCGGGTGACCGGTGATCGCCGTCCGCGGCCACGCACCACCCCGCCTCCCGCCCGGGCCGCCCCGCCCCGTCCGCACACCCGGCGAAGAGCGAAGAAGGCCCGCCATGACGAGCGTCTCCGTGCCCGTTGCCGACGCCGGTTCGATCCGGCAGACCCGCGCCGGCATGCTCGCCCTCGCCGAACGGCGACTGCGGCACCTCCTCGCACAGCAGCAGACCGACCAGTGCGCCACCGGCCCCCGGCCCGCCCGCGGCGCCGACGGCACGCGGCTGGGACCGGTGTTCTGCGTGAGCGGATTCCTGGCCGCGGGCGGCAACCCCGGCGACCCGGTCGCCATCGACACCTGCGCCGCCCTCGCACTCCTGTACCTGCCCGACCGCATTCCCGGCGAGCCGGCCCGCGCCCACGCCGACCGGCTGGCCGCACGGCTGCCCGCCGCCGCCCGGACCCTGTGGAACGACCTGCGCGCCGAACCGGCCACCGGCCGCCACCCGCACGCCCCGGCCGCCGCCGAGGGCGCCCCCGGCTCCGCCCCCTCGCCCCGGCCCGCCGCGCACGAGAGCGGCCGCCGCACGATCCACCGACCCCTGCTCCTGGGAGCCCTGCTCGCCGGCCGCCCCGACCTGAGCGCCCCCTTCGACAGCTACGGCCCGGCCCTGGAGGAGGCCCTCCAGCTCCGCGACGACCTCCTCGCCGGTTTCGGCCCCGCCACCGAGGACACCGACGGCCCGGCCGCGCCCCGCCACAGCCCGGCCGGCGCGAAGGCCACCGCCGAACGCAGGATCGCCGGCCTGGTCGACAGGGCCTGCGCCGCGCTGGCCACCCCGGCCCTCGGCCGGCCCTGGCGCCAGGAGTTCACCCGCCTCGCCACCGAACTGGCCTACCGCAGCCGCTGACATCGCCCTGCTGTCCAGGACCTGCCCGGTGAGCCGGCAGGGTCCCCTTGCCTGCCTCCCAGGCCGGCGCCATGGATAACGGGCTCGGTCACGAGGAGAGCGCCTTCATCACCTTTCGACGCTACGGCTCGGATGCGAAGGAGCACGGGTTCCGAGCGGGAGGCGGATCTGCGGCGGGAAGTGTTCGGCCGCCTGGCCGCGGCCCATGGCATCCACCACCTCAGCGAGCTCGGTGATGAAGCCATCCATAACTGGCACGCGTGCACGACTCCACGAGTTCGTGCTCATCGACCGCTCGGCCGGGCGGACCACTCTCATCGTCGCCGCCGTCGACTGAGCCGACCACCGGGGTCCCGACGGCCGTCCCGTCCGCAGGCCGGCACCGCAACAGGCCTGCCCGCCCCCGGCTGTTTCCCGGGACGGCAGGCCCCTTGTCCGCGTTCGGGGCAACGACCCGCCCGGCCACCCCACCTGGCCACCCGCCGCCTGCGGACGAGGGCCGCTACAGCCGTACTCGAGGCCGCCCGCCCGCAACACCGCCGATCCGGCCGATCAGCCCGCGCTTTGTGCCATCCGCGGGGGAGCGGGCCTTATGGGGCGGGCCGGGGTGACTGCACCTGGACGGCAAGCACCGTGGGGGAGGGACTGTTCGTGCCGACGATCAATGTGGCGGTGCTGCCGGCGGTCATCATCGTGGTGCGGCTCGGCCGTCGCACCCAGGCCCGCAGCCGCAACGACGAGAAGCCGACGGTGCTCATCGTCCTGGCGCTGTCCTGGCGTTCGGAGTGGTCGTCGCCCCGACCGCGTTCGGACAGGGCGTACTGGACGGGGTGAGCCGGCTCGCCCCAGGGGTCGGCGAGGCAGGCCGCTGACCTCCGCGAGCGCGGTGCGGGCGAGGAAAGCCTCCGGGACACGGCCGGAGCAGGGAGGACCGGGCCCCCGCGCACCGCCGTGCACGAGGGCCCGGGAGCACACCGCCGGTACCCGTAGCCCTCGTCCCGGCGGGTGCTCGCTCGCGGCTCATGACGAACCGCGCCCCGGGTAATCCGAGACAGCCGGCGCGACGGATTGCCTCTGTCTTCCAACAGCCGCCCGGCGCCCGCAGACACCCGCCCGGCAGTCCCCTCGGGTACCGACCACGGCCACCGTCAGCAACACCTGCCACAGGCGCGCGCTCGGTACGCCACACGGCGGCCGCCGGGCCACCGGCACGGCCCGCCTCTCGACCGGGACCCGAGTCCCCTCGGGCACTGTGCACAACCGCACCCGGATCCCAGGAACGGAGGTCAGGAACATGGAAGGGTCCGCACGCGACACGCCGTACGGCCTGCCGCGGTACCCCACGGCCGCCGAACGGGCGACAGCGATCGTCGTCCGGCGCTGTGTCCTGCCCGTGTGGCGGTCCCTGAAGGCCTACGGCCTGATGTGCCTGGGGCTGGTGGGCCACGACGAGGCACCCGGGCCCGACAAGACGCCCGCGCAGGCCCGGCCGCCCGCCCGCAGGGAACCGGGGCTCGCGGCCAGGCACGGCCCGCTGCCCGCTTACGCCGGGCCGCCCCCGGGCCACCCCGAGCGGCTGCGGCCCGACATGCCGCTCACCGAGGCGGAGCGCGCACTGGCACGCCAGCTGTCGGGCCCCCTCACCGGCAACGACCCCACGCCGGGCTGACGGCACCCACGCCGTCGCCCGGGCCCCGGACAACACATTGCCTCCCGGGCAGCCAGAGGGAGGCCGCCCCTGCGCCCGGGACACTCTGGCGACCTGCTGCTGCACGACCCGAAAACGAAACGTCGGCGTCTTCGACCAGCTGTACCGCATCCTGCTCTTCGGGCTGAAGGCGTTCGGCGGACCCGACAGGTCACGAGCCCCCGGCCCGTACCGCCCACCGCCTCTACCGGCTTCGCCCCTACCGGCCGCCAAGCCGGCGCCAACTCGCCGTTCAGCGCCGGCCAAGCCCTCCGGTCGATGCTCTTGCGTACGCGCATCGAGCAGACGTTCCATATCGACACCTGGGGGATCCATGTCCGGCACAGCTGATACAGAACGCCTGTACGCGGCCGTGGAGGAAGCGGCCGGGCTGCTGGACATAGCCTGCCCGCCCGAGAGGATGCGGCCGCTGCTGACCGCGTTCCAGGACGTGCTCGCCGACCCAGTCGTCTTCAACACGGTGACCAAGGGGCCGGATCGCTGACCTCTCCTTCGACTTCACCGTGCCCGCGAGCGCCGGCGACCCGTACGAGATCGCCCTGGCGCACGGCCTCGCCGAAGAGACCGACCACCCGATCCGCACCCTCTTCCGCGACCTCGGGGCGCGATTTCCCGTGCAGGGCTACGGCGTCGACTACGGAGGCACCGGCGGCTTCAACAAGACCTACGCCTTCTTCCCGCTGGGCGACCTGCAGACACGGGCGCGTCCGGCATCCGTGAAGACGTCCGGCTCCCACCGGGCTGCGACCGAGGTGACGCGCACAGCGCCCTCCCGGTCTGCACGAGGCCCCTGTCGGTGCAGTAACCGCAGCCGTGGCGCACCTGCCGGGAGCGTGGCTGCCCGACTCGGCACCGCACCCCGGTTCTTCGGGCGGCCCCGGCCGGGCCAGCGGCGCGAGAACAGGCCAGGACGCGGCCGGGCGTGTACCGGGCCCTCGCGCACCGCCGTGCACGAGGGCCCGGGAGCCCACCGCCGGTACCCGTATCCCTCGTCCCGGCGGGTGCTCGCGCGCGGCTCATGACGAACCCGCGCCCTGGGTAATCCGCAGCGGCAGACGAGACGGATTGCTCCCTGTCTTCGGCTTCCTCGGGTAGCGCGTCCCGCACCGGGTGCAGCGGCCCGGCGGCGGCTACGGACACCCGCGGCAGCCCCCGAAGGGAGAGGGGCCGCCGGTATCGTGGACAGCACTGCGACGGGACGCGCGAGCGGTGAGGCGACGGCATCGAATGCTGGATCAAGCCGACGGGGAGGAGCGCCCCGCTGACGAGTTCTTTGCCGGCGCGACCCGCGAGATATCCGGCAACACCTTCCACGCGTCCGCGGCGATCCAGCAGGGCGACCGGGGCATCCAGGTCAACGTGTTCCCCGACGCGCCCGAAGACGCCCGCAACCGGGAGCGCTGGCTCGCCCAGTACCTGGCGGCCGCCGCCGAGACGTCGAAGGAGCACCCCTATCCCGCGATGCTGCCCAGCGCCGGTCCGTCGCTGGACGACGTCTACGTCCGCCAGCGTCTGGGCAGCCTGGCGCAGGACGGGTTCCCCGTCGAGGGCGACGCGATCGACCGGATCCTGGGCAGCACCCAGATGTGTACGGTTCTCGCGGGGGCAGGCGGTGGAAAGTCCAGTCTCCTGCGCACCCTCCTGGCAGTCGGCGTGGACCGCTGGCGGCAGGACCCCGACCAGGGCGTGGTCCCGGTACTCGTCCCCGCTGCGGCGCTGGACGGCCAGCCGCTCGACACGGCCCTTGCCGGCGTAGTGCGGTCAGGACTCAAGGGCCTGGTCGAAACCCTGCCCCCGGCCCTGTTCCTGGAACCGCCGACGCCACGCGCCTGCTGGCTGGTGCTGGTGGACGAACTCGACGAGATAGCGGACCCCATCAGACGGTGGAGGGTCCTACGGCATCTGCGCTCGGTCGAAGAGAACCCCGACCGCCCGCACTACCGTTTCGTCATCGCCACGCGGCCCCTGCCCGAGAGCGAGCTGGACCTGCTCGGCGCGGCTGTCGGCAGCTACGAGCTGGAGCGCTTCCAGCTCGCGGAGCTTGCGGACGTGGCCCGCCGCTGGTTCGCGGCCTACGGGCTCGGTGACCCGGACCGGCTGGCGCAGCTGTTCGTAGGCGACCTCGAGCGGTCACACCTGGCAGGCCTGGCGCGCATCCCCCTCATGGCGTCGCTGCTGTGCCAGCTGTACGCGGCGACCCCGGGCCAGCCCCTGCCGGCCGTCCGCGGCGCGATCTACGCCGAGTTCGCAAGGATGCTCCACAAACGGCAGTACAACCCGGCTGAGCCCGGCAACCCTCGCACTGTGCACCGAGTTCCGGCGTTACGGAGACGAGGCCGTCGCCTGTGCCGAACGCACCCTGGGCCGGCTGCCGCAGCTCATCGACTTCCTCGCGGCCGAGCGGCGCAAGGGCAACTACGGCTCGGCGCACGGCAGATGAGCAGCTGGCCGAATCACGCCGTACGCAGGCGCGGCGCCACCCTCATGAAGGCCGCGCAGGGGCGGGGGCCCCGCCCCTGCGAGCGGGCGGCCACGTCCGGGCCGTCGACCGGCGGCCTGGTCCGCTCCCGCCGGGCGATCGTCGCCGCCCGGGGCCGCAACGCCATCCCCTCGGACGGCGGCGGCACAGGCAAGAGCGACGGCAACGACTGACGGATCGGGAGCCCTGACGCCCACATCAACAGACTGCGGGAGCAACTCCTAGAGATCTGCCCGGCTTTGGAGCGCGCCGGAAGCGCGGGTCCGGCGGCAGGGGCCGGGGGAGCGGTGCGGGCCGGCGCGATGCCGTCCGGTGCGCGGCAGGCTCCGGAGGCGCGCGCGTCCCGCCAGGAGCCAGGGTGCGCAGCTCCGGCATATGAACCCATCATGGCGGTGCTGGAGGACGGCGGCCGCCCGGCTCGCGAGGCGGCTCGCCGACAGGACCGATGTAGTTGCAAGGTGCCCGGCAGGCCAGGGTGCCGATGCGCGCTGCGGGGGCACCACTCAGTGTCTTTCACTTGCTGTTACACCGAGAGATCGCACGCACCCGCCAACAGTCATTCGACAGGGTTGCATTCAAGGCTAAATTCGGGGTGTAGCTCGGCTAGTCCTCGGCGTCCCGTACCCGTGGTCCTCACCGGCTCGTCGACCGCCCCGGCCAGGACCGACCGTCTCAGAGTTCGGCTCGTTGACGGATCGTGACGGTCGTGAAGAGTCACTGGGTCTTCACAGGGTTCGGTGAGCTGTTGTGCGAGGAAGGCCGCAGGGGACGCGGACGGGTGGGAGAGGGCGGAGGAGGCGGTGGGGCCGGAGGAGGCCGCGTCCGCGGAGAAGTACTCCGACGCCGGCGGGGCGTCCGGCGTCCGGACTTCAGTCGGAGACGGTGGAGTGCTCCGGCTCCGACTCCGCCGCCGGAGCCGGTTTCGGCTTTCCCTCTCCCTCTGCCTCTGGCGCCGGCTCCGGAGCCGTGGCAGTGGCGGTCTTCGGTATCAGTCCGCTCATCGCGGCGCACTGCTCCGGGCCCATGACATGGGCCAGCGCCCCTGTCACCGTTTCGGCCAGGGCACCGGACGCCTCCCGGAGCATGCCCCGGGCCTCGTCGGTGAGGGCCACCTCGACGCCGCGTTTGTCGCCGCAGACCGACTTGCGGGTCACGAGGCCGGCGTGCTGAAGGCAGGCGATCTGATAGGTCAGCCGCGTCTTGGGTCGCCCCAGCAACTCCGCGATGCGGGTCATGCGGAGGCCCTCCCGGGGCTGCTCCGCCAACAGACACAGGACCAGGAACTCGTCGTGCGATACGTCGAGCCGTTCCTTGACCACCGAGCGCAGCCGTTGCTCGACCGCCCCGGTCGCGGCCAGCAGGAGCATCCAGCCGCGCAGTTCGGCCGGCAGCAGACCGGGGCCCTGCGCGGACGGGCATGAGGGCAGGTTGGTGGGGTGCTCAGTGGGGTCTGCCATGACTACGAGTGTATCTGTGGTCCAAATTTGCATGACCAGGTTGTTCAGGGTTCGGATTACCGGCTAGCGTAGGTCGTCCAGCTTCATCCAAATTTAGATTACCAAGGAGAATGGCCATGACCGTCGGCGTGGAAACCGGACAGTGGCAGCTCGACACGAGTGCCTCCACCGTCGCCCTGAAACACAAGGCGATGTGGGGCCTGGTCGCCGCCAAGGGCACCTTCGCCATCGTCAGCGGCGGGGGTGAGGTAGCCGCCGACGGAACCGTCACCGGCACCCTGGTCCTGGACGCGGCCTCCATCGACACCAAGAACGCCAAGCGGGACACGCACCTGCGCAGTGCGGACTTCTTCGACGTCGAGAAGTACCCCGAGATCACCTTCGTGGTGCGCGCCGCCGAACTCGGCGCCGACGGGGCCGTGAAGGTGTCCGGCCGGCTGACGGTGCACGGCGTCAGCCGGCCGCAGAACTTCACCGCCCGCCTGAGCCAGGCGGACGCCGACGCGGTCACCCTGGACGCCACATTCACCGTGGACCGGAACGAGTTCGGGATCACCATGAACCAGCTCGGCATGATGGGCGGCCTGACGACGATCACCACCACGCTCCGCTTCACGCGCACGGTCGCCTGAGGTACGGCCAGTGAATATTGCCTGACGCGACGTCAGTGATCCCTCGTGAGCGGCGGGCCGACTATCAGTTGTGGCCGCGGGGATCTTCCGTGATACCGGCGGTGTTCATGCCATAAGCCTCGAATTCCGCGTCGCTGATCCACTCGAGGCTTTCCAGCCGGTCGTGCAGGCTCATGGAGGTCGAACTCTTCCGGGCGTCTGGGCTCTCCAGTGCGCCAATGGTGTAGAGGTGGCGGGCGGCGTGAACGTCCATGGCATCACGTGCGAGACCCCGGTCTCCCAAAGCCCGCACCTTCGTCCCGATGAGATCGTCCAGATCGAGGACCGGACCGATGTCCATCACGATGGGACGGCGCCAGAGCACCTCTTTGAGGAGGTCCACTTCGCAGGCGGACCCTGTGGCTGCGTCGCGCGACATCCCCAACGCGGCGTTACAAGCGCTCGTTGACCTTGGTGATCACGGTCTGGAGGAGCTTGCAAAGCCCGATGGCCGAGGCCGACGCGTCGTCGTGAGCTGGGACGCCGCAAGCCAACGCTGGGTCCGGAACGTCAGTTGCCCTGTCCGAGGGGTAGGCAAGTTGCGTGAGCGCCCGCAGGGCAAGTCCTACAAGCAGGGGGGAGCGGTGGCCGGCGCTGGAACACCCAACCTGGCGCCCCGACATCCGCGCCGCCGTCATCAGCAAGGCCCGGGTCAACATGCACCGCAAGCTCACCAACATGGCCAGGACGACGGGCCTGTTCCCGCTCGCGGTGCTGTCCGACTGCGTCGTGCCGTATGCGGCCTCGGGCAAGCCGCAGCCCGGCGGATTCCGTCTCGGGCCGACGCCGGGCCTGGCCAAGCTGGAGGGCATCCAGACGATGCTGTGGGCGGTCGACCTGATGGAGCAGGGTCTCAACCCGGCCCGTCACATCAAGGGTGGCGACGCTGTCCTGGACGAAGGGGAGTAGGTCCGTGGCGGGAGAGATCGGGGACGCCATCGAGCGCGCCGACCGGGAGTCGTTCATCCAGGAGCCGCCCAGGACGCTGAAGGGCCGGATCGGCTTCCTGATCCGCCAGTTGGGCAAAAGCGGTGGCGGCGGAGATCGGTGTCACCGCCGACTCGGTCAACCGCTACCGGCGCGGCGCCCGTAGGAACCCGCTTCCGGACATTGCGGCGAAGGTCGACGAGGCGGTGCGGCAGCGCTGGCAACCGCGGGTCCGCAAGCGCCGCCGCCGACAGGCCGCGCGGTTCAACGAGAGGGCGACACGTCTCGCGTGCGCCGACCGGTCTCCGGTTGGCCCCCTCAGTCGTCCTCGGCCTGGGTGGACTCCATCTGGTGCCCTTAACGCTGCTCTCGAGGCCGATTACCTCCTCATCGGGCACACAGAAAATCTATGTTGGCTGGAGTAGACATTAGCCGGTGACGTAGGTATGGTTTCTCCCGTAGCCCAGAGAGACAGCAGGGCCTGGCAGACACGAACTGCCTGGCAGCAGTACGTAGTTGCAGTCCGCAGGACGGTGCGGTGGTGGAGCTTCGAAGCCAGGGTTGTTGCAGGACGGCGACGGGGCTGACGACCGGACCGGGTGGCCCGCAGTGATCAGGGGCCGCCGTGAGCAGTACCGCAGTGGCAGTACCCGTAAGTGAAGTTCGCGGTACCCAGCAGTGCAGTTAAGTGAGTGGTACCTCGGTGAAGGCGTCGGCTGCGGGCGCGCGCACCGGGAGGTTCGGCAGTGGGGTTCCAAGCCAGAGCAGTCGCAGGACGGGTGAACGGGGCTGGCTGCCGAAGAGTGGCGCTGTGACAGGTTACGGAGCAGGTCGCATCACCAGCAGTACGCAGGAGAGCAGTACCAGCAATTGAGGGAATGAACGGAGGAATTGGGAGCCATCAGGATCGCCCGGGCGGCTTGTTGAGTCCGGGTACCGCAGGACATCGATAGTGAGGTGGTCTCCGGTCGAGCAACCGCGATCCCAGCATCCCCGGCAGCATCTCGGCCGGGTCTGCGGAAACAGAAGGCCGGCGCAGTAGTAAGGGCCGGCAGATGGTGTAGCAGTTCCTTCGGGGCCCTGGCGGCAGTACGGCGCCAGGGCCCCTCCACGCGTTCCACAGAGAGGTGCAATGACTGTAGACGACACGTTCGGCCGTCTCGACGATGACGACTACCCCGCTTACACCATGGGCCGGGCCGCCGAGATGCTCGGCACCACCCAGGGCTTCCTGCGCGCCATCGGCGAAGCCCGTCTCATCACGCCGCTCCGCTCCGAGGGCGGACATCGCCGCTACTCCCGCTACCAGTTGCGGATCGCCGCCCGCGCCCGCGAACTCGTTGACCACGGGACCCCCATCGAGGCCGCCTGCCGCATCATCATCCTCGAAGACCAACTCGAAGAAGCCCAGCGCCTCAACGCCGAGTACCGCCGCACCGCAACCTCGCACCCGGCCAGCGTCTGACCCGCCCTCTTCCGCCGAATTCAAGAATATGAACGCATGATCGCCGAGGATGCCCAGCCGCCGCTACGCGGACGGGAGTTCGACTCCCGCCCCGGCACTCTGCCCGACACTCTGCGTACAACCGCGACGGATGCGTCTGCCGACGCGACCGGCCAACTGCCTTCCAGGTAGGCAGCCGTCGGCCTGGAAGGCGGGGTGGACCGTGCGGCGGCTGCGCTGAAGCCCAGGATGCGTGGGTGGCTGCACGCCGGCGTGTTCCCCCTGGCGCTGGTCGGCGGGATCGTCCTGATCGCCGTCTCGGGCTCGGCGGCGGCGGTGGCGGCCTGCTCGGTGTACGCGCTGTCGGCCTGCCTGCTGTTCGGTACCAGCGCGGTCTACCACCGCGGCACGTGGGGCCCGCGCGGGGAGGCGGTCCTGCGGCGGCTGGACCACGCGAACATCTTCCTGATCATCGCCGGCACCTGCACCCCGCTGGCGGTACTGCTGCTGCCCGCGAGTCAGCAGCGGGTGCTGCTGGCCGCGGTGTGGGCAGGTGCTCTGGTCGGCATCGCCTTCCGCGTCCTGTGGATCGGCGCTCCCCGCTGGCTGTACACCCCGTGCTACATCGCCCTCGGCTGGGTGGCCGTCTTCTACCTGCCGGACTTCGCCCGCGCCGGCGGCATCGCGGTCCTCGTACTCGTCATCGCCGGCGGCCTGCTCTACACGGCGGGCGCCGTCGTCTACGGACTCAAACGCCCCGACCCCTCACCGGCCTGGTTCGGCTTCCACGAGGTCTTCCACGCCCTGACCATCGCCGCCTTCACCGCGCATTACAGGCCATCCTCCTGGCAGCCACATGACCGCGGCCGAGGCATGCCGGAGCGCAGGATTCGGAGGGCCCTGGCCGCACATGATCCGAGAGGGGCTGGTGGCGCGGCATGCCCCGGGTCCCGTGGCGCAATGTGACTTGTCCGGTATCGGGCTCGGCAAGCTCTTTCGCGCACCCCGGGCGGAGGCTTGAGCGTCATCAAGCAGTGAAGGAGCCGCTGTGACAAATCCGCTAAGGATCACTGCATGATCGATGCGTTGAGCTGTTGGTCTAGTGATCATTGCAGGATTTCTGGTTGTTGTGACGTCTCGACCTGAGCTGGGGTTTCGGCAGAGGTTCAGGAGCCAGAGAGGCTCCTGAAGTGCGAGTTCAGTGATCGCTTCGGAATGTGGTGATCGTCGCAGGATTTCCTATTGCCGGGCACGAGTAGGGTGCGCGGGATGAACGTATGCGTTGAAGCCTCGTTCGATGCGGCTGTGCCGGGCAGTCCTGGGGCATCGCTGGTCCGGTGGTTTCGTGCCGCCCGCACCAGGCTGTACCGCGGCTTGGTGGAGGCGGAGGCCGGGAGCGGGGGAGGGGCCGTCTCCGAAGCGCAGATCGTCCCGGACATCGACGACCTGGTGCGCCGCTTCCCTCGCATCGGGAAGACGTGGCCGCAGTTCGAGGAGCAGCTTTCCGCGTTCCCTTGGGGAGCCCAACTCGTGTTTCTCACGGACGACGGGGAGCCGGAGGTGCTGGGCCGGGCGAGTTCCTATCACGTCCTGAGTGACGGTTCCATCTGGCGGGCATCGGCTTTGGCCAGTGTCAATTCCCCAGATGACGTCGCATCCTGAACTGCGGCGGTGGACTTCCTGTACGCCGCGCTGGATGGGAGCAGCCCCCTCTTCGGCCACATCGAGTGGGACAACTTCGACGAACTCACCAGCCTTGACGTCGTGCTGCGTCGCAGGCGGCGCACGTCCCTGCGCGAGGGCCGGCAGTTCCTGCGCGGCTACGCCTGGGTGACGGTCTGTCCGGCGGAACTTGCGGCGCGGCTGGGCGGCGCCGCGGCGCTGGAGGACTCGGGCGCGTTCCACCGGGTGCTCCCGCTGCGGGCGGGGGGTGTGCTGCTCCAGGCATCGGCCACGATGGACGGGTACACGGACCGGGTGATGGAGCGGGTGTTCGAGACGCTGGCTCCCGTGCTGCCGCCGGGCGAGCCTCGCCCGGACCCCGCTCACCCTTACACGCGGTTCGTCCCGCGAGACGCCGCCACGGTGCGCTGAGCCGCCTGGACGCTGCCACGTGTGTCGATAGCCGGCTCATTGCCGAGCGCGGCGACGTCCCCGCCCAGATACGTGGTGAAGCTGACCGCATACACCTGTGGCGTAGCTGACGCTTTTGCTTATTGATCTTGATGGTGACCTGCTGTTGTTCAGTTGTACTGAGCAGCGTGTTCGCCTTGCGGGGGCAGTCGATGCGGGGCTGCGGGGCCGGTGACGGGTGGTACGTGGGCTGAGCTGGCTGTTTGGTGTTGCGCAGTGAGCTGGGTGGGGCGGCGGTTGTTGCTCAGTGTGGTTGGCGCGCCTATAGGTACCGGTGTCGGCTGGTTGTGTGCTGGGGCCGGCAAGGGGTGTGGGCCGTTCAGCGGGCGGTGAGGCGTTGCCGGAGCAGGTCGTGGTCGGCGGGTGCGAGGCGGGGCAGTTGGAGGCGGCTGGCGAGGTCGTGGAGGAAGGCGGTCTGCTGGGTGGGTGTCAGGGGGTGTGGGGGCAGGCGGTCGAGGGCTGTGGCGAGGGTGAGGGTCTCGGGGTAGATGATCAGGTTCCGGCAGGTCAGGGCGGGTGAGGCCGGGCCTGGGACGAGGTGGGGGTTGGTGGTGGTGAGCCGGTGTAGGCGGGTGTGCCAGCGCTGGTGCAGGTGTTGGCGGTGGTCGTACCAGCGTGTGGTGATCGTCGATGCCCAGCTCAGGGAGGACGCCGTGGGCGGGCGGCGGTTGGTGAGTCGGGCACGGGTGAGTTCGGGGACAGCGCGGATGTCGAGGGGGGTGCGCTGTCTGGGGTCGCTTGAGGCTTGCTGGTGGCGGGTGCAGATGAGGGCCCGGGGCAGGTTGGGCGCCGGGTGGATCCATGCGGGGACGGCTTTGTGCGGGCTGCGGTGAGCGGTGCAGGCGGCGCACGCAGGCAGCGGCTGCATCGCGGGCTGGGCGGGCTGCCAGCGGGCGATGGCGGCGCGGGCGGTGCCGATGGCGGCGGGTGGGGGCCGGCGGGCCAGGGCGCGGGCGAGGTGTGCGGGCGGGATGCGGGTGAAGCCGGACAGGCGGCGGGCGGCTTCGTTGCTGAGGTGGATTTCGGTGGCGGGCGGGGCGGCGGGGGTGCCGGTGGTGGTGATGTGCAGGCCGTCCAGGAGCTGGGCGGCACTGAGGTGGTAGGCGGCTGCGAGGCGGGTGAGGTAGGAGGCGGTGGCCTCGCGGGGCAGCGGCCTCACGCGCAGGGCGCCGGGCCGGGTGGGCCACATGGTTCCGGCTCGCACGGCGGGGCGGCTCGAGGTGGGGGTGGTCACCGGCTGCCGGGTCGGGCGGGGGTGCGGGGCCGGTAGTGCTCCTCGGCGAGGTGGTCCAGCGCAATGGAGTCCAGCAGCGACTTGGTGATGCGCTCGCTGCTGTCCAGGATGGCTTCGATGGCGGCCTGGCGGATCAGGCGGGCCAGGCTGCCGATCCGTCCGGCGGTCCGCTCGTGCAGGTAGGGAGCCAGCCTGGGCAGGCTGCCGGTGCGGTGGGCGGTCAGGTCGAGGGCCTGCTCCAGGGCAGCGATCAGCTCGCGGAACGGCTCCCGGCCGCCGGCGCGGGCGGGCAGCGCCCCGCAGTCGATCAGGGAGGCGCGCCCGGCCAGCTGCGCACCGCGCACCCCGGTGAACACCGTGCTGGCGGTGACGTCGATGCCCGCGTAGACGAAGGTGGCGGGTACGCGTTCGGTGAGGTCTTTCAGCCAGTCGGCGGCCTCCGCGCCGGTGGAGGTGCGCGGGTTGAGGCGGTGGATCTCGTCGATCAGCACGAGCTTGACCCCGGCCGCGGTGTAGGTGTGGCAGACAGCCGTGGTGATCTGCGCGGTGGTCATGCGCGTGGTGACGGGGATACCGAGAAAACGGGCGAACTCCCCGGCCAGGGTCTTGGCCGTGGCGCCCGGCGGGACGAGCACATACGCGACGGGCACACTGTCGTCGCCGGGTTGGGCGCGGCGGGTGTGGGCCAGGTGGCAGGTGCGGCCGACCTCGAGCAGCGCGGTGGTCTTGCCGGTGGTGGCCGGGCCGGTGACGATCAGCGACGGGCGGGCGGTCACCTGCTGGTGGCGGCCGAGGATCATCAGGGTGCGCACACTGCGCGAGAGGTTCTCGATGGCCGGGGTGCGCACGGTGACGAACCGCGAGTGGAAGGCCAGGCGTTCCTCCAGCGAGCGCGGTGCCTGGCCGGGCTGCGGCGGCGTGGGCAGTGTGGCGTGTGCGAAGCGGGCGAAGGCATCGAAGGTGGTGACTGCCTGCGCGGACGTTTCTTCGACGGGGGGCGTGACATCGGGGCTGGTCACCAGTGCTCGGCCTCCTCGAAGGCGTCGTACAGCGCGAATCGGGCCGGCGGCGGGGGCTCTTCGCCACCGGCTTGGCTGTCGTCATCGACATGGGTGCGGGCGTCGACGGCGTCGAGACTGTCCGCGGCGTCCTCGCTGCCCCCGGTCTGTGCGTCGTCATCCGCTGTCTGCGGGCCCGCCCCGCCTGCCGCCGGCACCTGGCGGCCGGTTGCTGCGGCGGGTGCGCCGGGGCCGGGCAGGGGACGGGCGCGGCGCAGGACCTGGTCGGCGGCCTCCGCGAGGGCCGCTTCGTGCTTCTCGCGGTCTGTGCGCCGCTCGAGGGCGGCG
Source organism: Streptomyces sp. NBC_00080 (assembly GCF_045041255.1). Taxonomy (NCBI): domain Bacteria; kingdom Bacillati; phylum Actinomycetota; class Actinomycetes; order Kitasatosporales; family Streptomycetaceae; genus Streptomyces; species Streptomyces sp. NBC_00080. The sequence goes on along the minus strand of NZ_CP108235.1, from coordinate 41,600 downwards.
CGGATGTGGCGCCAGGCGGTCTCGCCCATGGGGGCGTGGACGTGGTCGCGGTGGATCCACGGGATCTCGTGCAGGCGCCCGTCGGGCAGCCGGATGTAAATCTGGCGTACATCGTGCGGGTTGAGGTGGATCTCCCACCTGCCGCCGGGCCCGGCGGGGCAGAGCCGTCCGCGGTGCTCGTTGAGCACGGCGTGGTCGTAGGTGCGGTGGTTGATGCGGATGCCGCGGCCGGTGACGGGATGGAAGCGCACCGGCAGCAGTTCCAGGTAGTCGGCGCCACCCAGAGGCCACGGCACGTACCCGCACGCGCCCAGAAGCGCGCCCCACATCTCGTTGGGGGCCAGCGCCTTCTTCGGCAGCAGGGGGTGGCGCAGCCCGTCGTGCGGGCGGTGCTGCCAGCACGCGGTGATCCATTCGTCCAGCAGCTCCTGCAACTGCGCCACCGTGAACCGGGCTTCGTCCTGCACCGCCTCGCCGCGCGCCAGGACGTGGGGGCCGGTGTAGCCGGCGACGTGCTGCGCGAACAACGAGTTGATGCTTCCGAACGTGCGCTCCACCGCGCCCTTGGCGGCCGGGGACCGGGGCGGCGCGGGCTGCACGCTCACCCCCAGGGTCTCGCAGGCGGCCAGGAACGCGGCGGAGACGAAGATGGCCCCGCGGTCGATGACGATCGTCTCCGGCACCACCACCGGGCGTGCCGCCGCCGGCTGAAGCCGCGTATCCAGGGCGAGGAGCCGGTCGTAGGGGACGGCGGCGTGCGCCAGGCGCAGCTGCTCGCCCCAGCCGGGCCGCACCGGGTGGGGGACGGCCATCTCCGCCAGCAGCAGGGCGGCGTCCACGGCCTTGGTGCCCTCCTCGCGCAGCACGGCCGCCACCACCGACCTGGTCGCCACTTCGAGAACGATGGTGAGTTCCGGGCGCACCGCACGGCCGTCCTCGCCGATGGCCATCACATCGAGGCGGGTGGTGTCGATCTGCACCAGCTCGCCCGGCCGCAGCGCCACCGTCGGTGTGAAGGGCCGCACCGGCGCGGCCGTTGCGGTGCGGGCCGGCCGTCCGGGATGCTCCAGCGGGTCGGCCAGTACCCGCGCCAGCCGGTTGAACGTCGACGGCGCGGGCAGTGCCACCGTGCCCGGCCCGTGGGTGTCGGCCAGGATGTGCCCGGTCAGCTCCCGCAGCCCCTTCAGCGTGCCCTTGGAGCGCCCGCGCTGGCGGCGCAGTGCCTCCAGCACCGCGGCCACCACCCGTTCATCGGCCTGCCCGGTCGCACTGGAGGGTTTGCGGCGCGGGATCAGACCCCACAACCCCTGGCCGTGGTAGCGGGCCCGCATGCGGCGCACGGTGGCCCGGCTGACCCGCGGCCAGCCCAGCTGGGCGAGTTCGTCGGCCTTGGCCTGCTCCCGCTCGGCCATCGATGTGCGCTGCGGGTCGTACGCGGGCCGCGGCATCCCGGCACTGCCGGGGCCGTCGGGCAGTCCGGTCTCGATCTCGCGGATGTGCCGCTGCCAGGCCAGAGCCCGCTCCCGCTCCCGGGCGGGCACCGACTCCAGCAGCCCCCACTGCCGCACCCCGGTGGCGGGGGAGCCCACCAGGGTGAAACCCGGGTCGGCGAACAGGAACGGGGTCAGCACCGACGCCGTCTGCCCGTCCTCGCCGACCAGCGTCACCGACGCACCGGCCACCGCGGCCACCTGCCAGGTACAGCCCTGGAATGTCACATACGCGCCCAGCTTCACCTGCCTGCCGCTCGCAAGGGCCACGGGGTGGCCCGGACGGCCGGGCGCGCTCACCACTGCTCGGCCTCCGCCTGCGCGTCCCACACTCCGAAGGACCCTGCGCGCCCGGGCCCGTCCGGGAACGGGGGCACGCCACCGCCCGGTGCCGGATCAGCCATCAGGCCCTGCTCGCCCGGCTCGGGTACTGGCACACCGGCCTCCCGCCCCGGCCCGTCGCTCGAGGGTGCCGGATGCCCGGGCGGGCCACTGCGCGCGGCGAGGATCTGCCCGGTGCGGCGCCGCACGGCGTCGTCGAACGGGCGAAGCGCGTGCGCGCGCTCGGTCCAGGGGATCTCGTGCAGGAGTCCGTCGGGCAGCCGGATGTAGACCTGCCGTGTGTCGTAGGGGTGGTGGTGCACTTCCCACCGACCGTCGTCCGTGGTGGGCCTGGCCCGGCCGCGGTGCTCATCCAGGCATTCGTGGTCGTAGCGGCGCCTGCCCAGGCGGATCCCGGATTCGGTGACCGCCTGGTGCTGCACCGGCAGCAGCTCGGCGAAGTCCTGCCCGCTCAGCGGCACCGGTACCGATCCGGCGACGCCCAGCAGCACCCGCCACATCTCCTGCGGACTCAGGGCCGCCTTGGGCAGCAGCGGGTGCCGCAGGGCTTGTTGGGGGCGGGTGTGCCAGCGGGCGGTGATCCACTCGTCCAGCACATCCTGCAGGTGCGGCAGACTGAAGAACGCCTGCGCCTGCCCTCCCGCGCTGTCCTGCGGATGCACACCAGGCAGCGCGGTGGCCAGGTCGGCGGCGTGCCGGGTGAACAGCCCTGCGAGCGTTTTCACCGTGTCCCCGGCGACACTGCGCGTGCCGCGTTGCCGTGCGGGGGCGGCTTCCAGGCTCACGCCGAGGCTCTCGCACACGGTCAGGAACCAGGGGGTGACGGCGGCCGCCGCCGGGTCGAAGAGCAGCGTCTGGGGCAGGGCCGCCGGACGCGCCACGGTCGCCTCGATGCGCGCGTCCAAAGGCATCAGCCGCTGCGGTAGCGGCAGCGCCTCGTGGGCTGCCCGCAGCATCTCGCGCCACCCGGGCCGCGCCGTGCGGGGGACTGCCATCTCGGCCAGCAGCACGGACAGTTCGACCGGCGCGGCCTGCTGCGGGTGCAGCACGGCGGCCAGCACGCAGCCTGTGGCCCCGTCCAGTGCGCAGGTGACCGCCACCGCCACCGCACGGCCGTCCTCGCCCACCGCCTCGATGCCCAGGCGGGCGGTGGCGACATGGACCCGCTCGGCGGGCCGTAGTGCAGGCGGACCGCCGCCTGACCCGTCCGGACCGGCGGCGGTGCGCGCCGGGCTGCCCACCGGCTCGGCCGGATCCGCCAGCATCCTCACCAGCCGGTACAGCGACGACCTGGCCGGCAGCGTCACCCGGCCCTTCCCGTGGGTCTGCGCCACGATCTGTTCGGCCAGGTCGATGACCTGCTTGACCGTGGTCGCCCTGCGGCCGCGACGTATGCGCAGCGCCTCCAGCACGGCGGCCACCACCCGCTCGTCCGTACGCCCGGTGGGGGAGGAGGCGCGCAGGGACCGCTTGTCCACCAGCCCCAGCAGCCCCTGGCGCTGGTAGGCCAGCCGCATCCGCTGCACCGTGGGCCGGCTGACCTTCGTCCAGCCGAGCGCAGCCAGCTCTTTCGCCTTGGCGTGCTCCCGCTCGGCGAGCGTGAAGGCTTGCGGGTCGTACTCAGGCCTCGGTACTCCGCCGCTGCCGGGGCCGCCGGGCAGCCCGGTCTCGACCTCCCGGATGTGCCGCAGCCAGGCCATCGCCCGCTCCCGGGCCGGCAACGGCAGTTCCGCCCACGCGGCGGCGGCCGGAATCTGCGGGGCGGCCTGGCCGAGGACCTCGAAGCCGTCGGCGGCCACCAGATGGGCGGCCAGCACGCACCCGGTGGCCCCGTCCTGGGCGGCCAGATACACCCGCCCGTCGGCCAGACCGGTCACCTGCCAGGTGCGGTCCTCGAACGTGACCTGAGCGCCCACTCCAACACACCGCCCGCCGGGGGCGGTTACCTCGTGCCTGCTCACCTGCCGTGCTGCTCCTGCTCCCCGTCGCCTGCGGCCGGGCCGGGCGCCACGAGGGTGTGCTCGCCCAGCGGCCGCGTCAGGTCCGCCACCAGCCGTCCGCCCCACAGCGCGTGGTAGAGCACCGGGAGGGCGGAGAGGGTCTCGCCCGCCGCCGCGGCCCCGGCCATCAACGGCCGCGGCGCGGCGAACGCCTCCAGCACCGCCTGCTCCAATCCGCCGGCGTCGCGGTGGCGCGGGTGGCGGTAGCCGGCCAGCCACCTCACGTTCGCCGCCACCACCTTGTCCGGCGGCACCATGCGCCGGTAGGCGAATCCCACCGCCGCACACGCCGCAGCAACCACCACGGCGGCGCGCTCGGCCCGTGTTCCGGCGGTCGTCGAGGTGGCGGGGCAGTCGGCGAGCAGTGCGCGGCCGTCGGCGTAGCGGGCGAACAGCTGCGGCACCCAGCTCAGAGTCCGCCGGCTGTCCGGATCCCGCCAGATCAGCCGCACCGGCCGCGCTGAGAGGCCGACCACCTGCGGATCGCGGTCCAGGACCATCAGCTGCATGCACATCGCCTGCGAGCCGTGCATCACGTGCCGCCCGGTCGTGGCCGACCACCACCAGCCCGGTCCCCACCGCCGCCCGGGCACCACCGGGAACGCCGCCACCGGCGCCAGCTGCTCGAACTTGACCGCCACGGCGGCCTCAACCCAGCGGCGCTGCACGAGCGTGCTGCCCACCGCGGCGAACTCCGCCTCCACCGCGCCCGGTTCCGGCACCCGGCAGGCGCCTGCGAGCGCGGGTAAGCCGCCCTGCGCGCTGTCCTGGCTGCTGTCGATGATCACGAACTCCACATAACGCCATGCCCGTCCTGCCGCGCAGGCGAACCGGCGGGTAACCCCAACTGCGTTGCATCGTAAGGTCGTTGGGGTCAAGTGCGGGGCCAGGATGACATCCGGACGCGCCGCTGTCAGTGCACACCCCTGCACTTTCCCGTCCTCGGGCCGCGGGGTATGGGCAAGACGGATCCCTTCGCCGCTATCCCAGAGACGACAGCACCCATCCTGAGTCGTCCTCGTCCTCGTCCTCGTCCGGACCGAGCCGGATCAGGGCGCCGGACGGCATCGCCGCACCGCGCGCGAGCGTGTCGACGAAGGCATCCGCGAGCGCGTTGACCTGCTCACGCCCGCCACCCCGGTCGTCGTCGCGGACACCGGAGTCGAGCCACAGGTGATCGCGGTGTCCCGTGACCTTCAGCATGATCTTGAACGTCTCGTGGTGGTAGCGCGGATCGCTCACGGTGACGCCCACGACGGTGTCGCCGCGCACCAGGTCGTCCCCGACACGTACCCACACATCGCGTTTGGCCACGTGTCCCCGCTTTCCCCGCCCAGACGCATCAGCAGCCCGAGCGTAGCTCTCCCCAACCCGCCCCCGGATGAACCGGAGCCGTAGCCGGTCTGCCGAGGCGGCCCCCGTCGACGTGCTCCTGTGGACCGCCTGGGCTAGAGGTCTGGCGGCGAAGGCCGGGGTCAGGAGCGGCCAAAGCCGCGGTCGGGGTCGCGGGCCTGGCTGGGGCGGAAGGGCACGAACCACTGGGCGGCGGCCAGGTTGGCAAGTCCGAGGGCCTGGTTGATCTCGTTGCCGCTGTCCTCGATCCCGTCCAGGGAGGCGTCGAACAGCATCAGCACGTCGTGGTCCTCGAACAGGACGGTCAAACACCAGTCCCAGTCGAAGTCCCGGGGGTCCTCATCCAGGCCTGCCACCGTCTCCGCGACCAGACGCGGCCGGTTCCGCGTCAGCGACTTGGCCCGGTCGATGCCCAGGTGAAGCGCCATCTCCTCGCCGGTGCAGCGCGGGCGCACGGTGCCGTCCTGGGCGAGGTCGGCGGCGAGGTCGTCGAAGCAGCGGGCCATCTGCCGCCGCCACTGGTGGTCCTGGTGAAAGGTGATGGGCGGCAGCGAGCCCAGTACACGGCCCTGGCCCCGCCCAAGCGGCGTATCGCCCACGGCGGCGACGTCCTGCCAGACGTGCGCGGACAGCTCATCGAGCGCCGCCCGCAGCACCGCAGCGGTGCGCGCGGTGAGCTCCTCGTCCTCCTCGCCGTCCTCGTCCCAGCCGTCGTCCGCATCGTCTTCGTCCCACGCCGGCGCTCCGCCGTGACGGGCGAGGGAACGCAGACGGCCGCGCACGCGCTGCGCGGCCTCTTCGGGAGCGGCCAGAGCGTTGTCGATGATCTGCAGCTCGTCGGAGAACGCCTGGGCGCTCAGCAGCGTGCCGGCCTCGGCGAGCAGAGCGGAACCCGCATCCGTGCAGGCGTTCTTGCCCGGCAGGACCACGGCGAAGTAGTTGTCCGTCAGCCGGTCGATAACGGCGGCCACCACCACGGCGACGACCAGCGGATCAGCGAAGGCCTCATCCAGGTGCAGCCCGTCAACGACGAGGACGCTGGAGGCCGACTCGATGAACTCCTCGAACTCGGCTGTGAAATGGCCCTCGTCGTCCAGAAGCTGCTCGGCCACCAGAGCCGGGAACGACTGCTCGTCGGCCATCCGCTCGCGCAGATTGTCGGACTTCCAGTACAGACCGCGCACGGCCGTGAGGCTCCCCACCTGCGTGCCGGCCACGGTGATGCGCACTTCCCAGTCCTGCACCCCCTGCGCGGCAGGGTCCAGCAACTGGTGGGTGTGGTGGAAGGTGAGCGCCAGCTGGGCAAGGTCCGCCCCCGCTGCCGCCGGGCCCGGTCGACTGCTCAACGTGCTCCCTCTGTGCCTGTCCTCGCCCCGCCGCCTGCCGCTGCTCCGCAACAGCGTAGTGGCCAGGCGCGGCCGGTCTTCCCGAAACGGCACCGCGCACGCACATCCGGGCCCGGGAGGCGAAAACGGCCCGAGCCCCTGCGGGCCGGGCTGCGCCGTGCAGTGGCAGGCCCGCCACACCGGACACCAGGCGCCTCAGCCGCCGTCCTGGCCTGCGGCCACAATGTCTGCCAGTTCCTGGGCGGGCAGGCGCGACCACTGGGCAACTTCCTGAAGCGACACCCCGGCGGTGACGGCCGCCGTGGCGGTGTGCACGAGGGCCTTCTCGATCAGGGCGGCACTCTCACTGAGGTGCTCCAGCAGGGTGCGGGCCACCTCGGCGGTGGTGCCGCTGTGCACGCCGCGCAACTCCACCAGCTGCTCACCGGCCTCCTTCACCAACTGGGCTATGTGGAAGCGCTGTTCGGCGGACACGGTGGTCCGCCACCGGGTCCCCGAGCCACCCGAATGCGCCTCGGCCGCCATGACGCGCAACCCGCCGGCCATCGTGGCGGGCTGCTGTTCCCGCGGCAGCCGCCACGGATCCCCCCTCCAGCCGGGCGGCCCGCCTTCACCGCGCCGCCGACGGATGACAGCGCCCATCCAGGCGAGCAGAGGCCCGCCGTAGTCCACCGCCGACAGCGGCCCCAGCCAGTTACGTCCCACCCGCTCGCCCAGCCGACGGCAGAACGCCCCGTCAGCGGGCAGCGGCCGCGGCCGCCCGGCGCCGCTGTCCCTCCACACCAGCTCGGCCATGGCCGGATCCAGCAGCGCCTGTGCCACGGCCACCACCTCCGGGAAGATCGCCGCGTCCCGGCCCAGGATCCGCCACCACCCAAGCCGTGATCCCGCGTCACCGCCCGCCAACTGGTCCAGACGGTATGGCCAGATCTCCTCCTGCTCCCAGTGCAGGGCCCCCTCCCACCAGCGGGCCACCACCGCATGCGCCACCGTGAACACCGCTTCCGGCTCCACCCCGGCCCGCACCGCACGCCGCGCCACGCCCGGCCACCGCCGCTGCGCGGCCGCCACCTCGGGCACGGCGCGCAGATCCAGGTGCTCCAAGGGCTGGTCGGCGTCCGCGTCCAGCAGCCACCGCCCGTGCCGGGCACACACCCGCTGCCAGCGCGGCAGATACCGCACCGCCCGCACCGTCTGCCCGGTGCGCCGCGCGGTGCACGACCGGCAGGCGAATGCCGCCTCACCCGCCACCGCGCCCGCCGCCCGCCACCGCGCCTGCGCCAGGCCGGCCTCCCGGCCGCTGCTGATCTTGGGGTCGTCCACGGGGAAGGCGGGCAGAGCGCGCGCCAGCACCGCCGCCTCCGCCCCGCACAGCTCGGCGAGCACCGCCCGCCCGGCTTCGTTGAGCACGATTTCCGCGTCGGCCCGCACACGGCCGCCGCCGTTGCGGGCGGGGGAGTTGCGGCACGTCCACAGCCGCAGCACACCGGCGGTCGGCAGACCGTAGCGGTCTGCGGCCCGGCTGATCAGTGACGAGGTCAGCTCCCCGGCCAGCGGCACCGTCCGTAACACCCCTGCTGCCACAACTCTCCCCGGCATCCGTTCCTGCTCTCCCATCCCGGCGCCCCCGACCGGTCTACAGCTCGAACTCGAGGTCGACGAGATCTTTGAGTTCGACTTCGAGGCCGTGGGCGCGGCGGCCGTTGTCGCGGAAGTAGACCTCGCCCAGAACCTCGGCGGCGACCTGGAGGAGGTCGTCCTCGTCCAGGCCGGCCTCGCGGGCCTCGAAAAGGCGGGCGGCGTGCCGGGGGTGCAGGGCGAGGGTGAGGTGACGCACCCGGGCCTGGTCGGTGCTGTTGCCGGCGGCGGTGTAGCCGAACCTCGCCTGCACATCGATCATGATGCCGTTCGCGGAGGCGGCGGCCTGCTTCGCCCTGGCCCTGACCTGCGGCTGCCAGCGCACGCGCACCTCACGCTCGAGACGGTCTGCGAGCTCCGGCCGGGGATGTCTGATCTGGTTCTTCACGTACCGTTCGACGGTGCGCTGGCTGATGCCGAGCAGCTCGGCGACCGGTTTCGTACGGCCGCCGTGGTTCTTGACGAGGTAGCGCATCTGCGCCCCTGCGGACTTGGGAACGGGGCGCGTGAACGCCCCCTGCACCGCCTTGTCGAGTTCTTCCCCGACCGTGACCATCGCCGTAACGCTCCCTATTCTCCGGTGTCCTTGGCGGTGACCTCGCCGGTCTTGATGTAGCGGGCGAGGTTGGCGGTCTTGTCGTCGGCGGCGAGCTGCTCGAGGACGTCCGCCCCCCACAGCACGCTCTGGGTGCCTTCGTGCTTGACCATCCCGGGTGACACTCCGAGGCGGAAGCTGCCCGGCACGGTCTTGCCGTTGCTGTCGTAGGGCAGGACGTCCAGGGGGCTGGGGCCGTCGGCGGCGTACACGGCGCAGTCGGAGAGGACCGCGATCGGATACTGTCCGGTGGCCGCTGCCAGGTGGAGCATCTTGCGGTGCATGTTGATGCGGGCCCGGGAGATGACGGTGGCGCGGATGTCCGGCCGCCAGGTCGGGCGGGCGAGAGCGGGCCAGGCCTGCCCCGGCTTCCAGCCGCCGCCGCGCGCCTTCTCCTGCAGCTTGCCGATCCCGCCCTTCACGGTCATCTTGACCGCGTCCACGACGATTCCCAGCTCCGGATCACGGCTCTTGCAGCCGTCCATCGCCTCCAGGAACTCGGCCGGGGACAGCTTCTCCGCGACGCCGAGGTCCGCCATGGTGGCGACGTAGGCATCGCGCAGCCGCTTGTACCAGCCGTCCAGGAACCGGCCGCTCTCACGGCGTACCCAGGCCTCCACGGGCGCGACGTCGTAGCCGAGCTCGACGGCGTACGCCACGGTGGGCGTGGCGTACCAGGCCGGTCCCGTCGGGCGTTCGCCGGTCGGCGTGAACGGGCTGGGCAGCAGCGCGCCGTCGAGGTCGCGCCACTGCTTGGCGACCTTCACCCGGGACAGGTCGACGTGGGAAAGGTCGACCAGCCAGGAGCCGGGCACCGCCGCGTCGAAGACCGGACCGGTGACGTGCACGGGCGGCGTGGCCAGGCCGACGACGGCACCGTTGGCGGCCGCACCGAAGGCGAGGTTCACATCCAGGCCGACCAGGTGCCGCTGCATGCACTCGGCATCGGTCAGATCCCGCGCCCAGTCGTAGGCCTCCTCGAACAGCCTCTCGCCGGGACCGCGCACGTGGAAGCGGGGCAGGTGCGCCAGGACGGGGTGCCCGTCGGTCGCCTCGCACGGCGCGGGGTCCACCGGCTCCGTACCCAGCGAGCCGGGCCGGTGCTCGCGGTGCCGCTTGCCGTTCTCGTCCGGCTCACTCGCGCGGGTCGGCGGATTGAGGGTGGTCATCAGCTGCAGTCCCGTCACCGCGGTGGAGCCGACCGGCGTCATCACCCGGGCCGCGTACACCCCCAGCACCCGGGCGAGTTCCGCGGGATCCAGCTGGGCGGCATGGCCCCAGGCGCGGCCGTCGAGGGCACGCCAGGAGGGGATGCACAGCTGCACGCACTGCCGGCGGCCGCCCTGGGCAGGGCGGTAGATCCGCGCCCACGGCCCCAGCCCCCGCTTCGTCAGCTGCCAGTCCGCGCGCTCAAGCTGCCTGATGACCTTGTGCCCCTCCGGCAGCCGCCCGGCGAGCCGCTCGGACTCCGACAGGACGGCGGGCAGGCCGTAGCGCTCGCACGCGGCTTCGGTGAGGACCAGCAGCGGGTCGGCGTCCTTGCCCGAGCTGTGCAGCTTCTCCGCCCCCAGCTGTGCTTCGGCCAGCGTCCACTCCACCAGCGCGGGCAGCGACTTGGCGGGCACGTCCAGGATCAGACCGCCGACGCCGTACCCGCTCACCTGCCGCTCCGCGTCCGCGTCGAGGACGAGCAGCGGACCGTGCGCGTACGCAGCGCCGGGCGCGGGAGAGGCGGCCGGAGCGGGCTTCTGCGCGCCCGGGCGGCGCGAGGCCGGTGAGGGCCGGGCGGCACGGGCCGCACGCGGCGCGGTGGCCGCAGCACCCACCGCGGCGGGGGACGCCTCGGGCGTGGCCCTGGCCGCAGCCTCGGGCACCCCGCCCGCGGGCGCATCCGCTGTGGGCGCCGGTCCGCTGAACGTCTCCGCCACCGGGGCGTCCTCCTGCGGTGCGCCGGTGTTTTCGGGGGCGGGATAGAGCTGCGCGAGCTGCTTGAGCAGGCGTGCGTACGCCTCCCGCTCCGGCGGCCGCGGCTCGGCCTTGCCCGACTCCCAGCCGCTGACGGTCGCCCGCCGCACGTCGAGGGCGGCGGCCACCTCGTCCAGGGTCAGGGCATGGGCCTGGCGCAGCCGCTTGCGCTCCGCCGGTGGCGGCAGCGGGGAGCGGGACGCGACCAGCGCGTCGACCGCGTCGAACAGCTCGGACATGGGACACCTCCGCTCTCACCCTACCCCATGAAACGTACGCATCGCGTACGGAGAGCGTCGTTTACGCGTACGTCTTGCGTACGTGGGTGGTAGGGTGCTCGATCGGAGGTGCCCTGACCGTGTGCCTGCGAACCTTGGGCGCGGCGTTCGTGTCATCGACGTTTGATCGTGCTGGTCGGTCCGATGCCGGACCCGGGTGCGCGTGTGGGTGCGAGAGCCTGCGACATGGCGGGAGGGGAACCGATGACAGTGCAGAGCGACGGCTGGGCCGGCATGGGCTGGGACTGGACGGATGTCGGCGACATTCGCCGGCGTCTCGACGAAGGCGCTGATCCGGAGAGATGGAGCGGGGGCCGACCGCTGCATCGCGCAGCGGTGTTCGGGTCCCGGGAGGTCGTCGCGGAGCTGGCCGGCCGGGTCGCTGATGTGGACGCGCTGGAGGACGGTGTGACGGCGCTGTGGGAGGCCGTCGTGGCCAGGAAGCCGGACAACGCACGAGCCCTCGCCGCTGCCGGGGCCGATCCCTGGCGACTGTCGCTCGGCGGCTGGTCACCGGGGCGGCTGAGCCTGGCCGGACCGACGCCGGGCCTGTTCCCGGTACCGGAAGGGGTATCCCTGACCGACACCGAGCAGGCGGCAGCGCAGGAGGCCCATCGGCTCACCACGGCACTGGGCGCATTCGACTACGACGGCACGGGCATGGCCTGCGTGGCCGGCATCGACGCGGCCGAGGCGGTGCGCCGTCTTCAGGCGACACCGGTGGACGGCGAAGACATCGATGAGCTGCTGGAAGATCCCTACGCGTACGACATGGACGAGAGCCTGCAGATCATCGGCGTGACGTCGGTGCCGGGCGGCTGCGTCGTCACCCAGCCCTGGGGATACGCGCCGAGTATGCGGGGCGTGCTGGCCCGGTTGTCCGCCGGCACCCTCTGCTACGGCCTGTACGCCAATCCCAAGAGCGGCAACCAGGGCGCCATCGCCCGTCATGGAACCATCGAGGGCTCAGACCTGCACCCCGGCGGAGGACCGCACGAGAACGACAGTCCCGGGGAGGTGCTGGCCTCGTACCTCTACCAGCACAGCGCCGTCGCCTACGCCTGCGCCTTCGCAGGACTGCGCCCGACCGACAGGCGCGCAGTGGCCGGACCTCCCGACCTGTGGGTCGAACTGCCCCGACGCGACTACTGGAGTCACTGACTCAACCCAGGCCATCGTCACCGTGCTGCCACACGCTCGGACAGGCCGCACCGTCTTTCCGGCTCCGGGCCCCCGCCCGGAGGCCGTAGGCCGTCCTTTCGGGATCGAGGAAGAGCTGTCATGACTGTGGTGGAACTGCCGCGCCCCGGCCGCCCCGAGCGCGCGCGGCTCTTTCCCGACCAGGCCGAGGCCGTCCAGCGGCTGGCCCGGCATCTGCGGCGCCCCGGAACGCGGGGCCTGTTCGTGTCGGCGACAGGCACCGGCAAGACGCTGGTGTCCATCCGGACGGCGGACGAACTCGGCGCCCGGCTGCTGCTGTTCGTGGTGCCCACCCTGGACCTGGCGGTCCAGACGGCGCTGGCCTGGCGCCGCGACGGCCACAGCGAGCACATGGTGATCGTCTCCTCCCTCGACGCGAGCGGCCACGACGACCTGGTCGCCGCCCGTGTCATGTCGACCACCGACCCGCACGCACTGGGCGGCCTGATGTCGGTGGTGGGGGAGGGCGACGACCAGATCCCCGCGTTGACGGTGATCTGCACCTACGACTCCCTGAACAAGATCGAGGAAACCCAGAACACCGGGTACGCAGTGCCGCCGTTCGACCTGGCGATCATGGACGAGGCACACCGGATCGCCGGCCGCACCGACAAGAAGTGGGCCGCCGTCAACGACGCCAAGCGCATCCACGCGCAGCGCCGCCTCTACATGACCGCCACCCCCCGCATCTTCGCCGCCCCCGAGCTGGCCGAGTCCGCCGACACCACCCGCCCCCGCCGCCGCCCCCCGGCCGGGGCGGACGCGGAGGCGTTCGCCAACTCCATGGACAACGAGGCCGTCTACGGCAAGAAGGTCTTCGAGTACCCGCTGGCCCAGGCCGTCGCCGACGGCCGGGCGGCGGACTACCGCATCGTGGTCCCCACCCTCACCGACACCGACCTGCGCCACCGCCTCAACCTGCCCGCCTCCGCCACCACTCCTGGCAGCGACAGCGGTGAGGCGGACGGTGCGCTGCGCACCACCGCCCTGCACCTCGCGGTCCTGCGCGCCATGACCGAACACGGGCTGAAGAAGGTCCTCGTCTACTTCAACCTCGTCTCCGACGCCCGCCTCTTCGCCCGCGAACTCCCGCACACCCTGCGCCTGCTGACCAAGGCCAGCCCCGGCCTCGTTCCCGGCATCACCCCGAAGCTGTTCTTCGCCCACGGCGAGCACACCCCCGCCCAGCGCGCGAGCACGTTCACCGCCTTCGCCGCCGCCGACTGCGCGATCCTCGCCAACTCCCGCCTGATCTCCGAAGGCGTCGACATCCCCAGCGTCGACGCGATCGTCTTCGCCGACCCCACCCGCAGCGTCATCCGCTGCGTCCAGGCCCTCGGCCGTGCCCTGCGCCTGGACGTGTCCGGCAAGACCGCCTCCCTGATCGTCCCCGTCTACATCCCGCCCGGCGCCGAAGCCGACAACATCCTCGCCACTCCCTACGAACCCGTCTGGGCGATCGCCTGCGCGCTGGCCAGCCACGACCACCGCATCCTCGAACGCCTCCCCGACAAGGCCAACCGCCTCCCCAGGGAGACCAGCGACGTCATCGAACGCCGCTGGCACTTCGACTTCACCGTCCACCCCGAACGCATCGCCCGCGCCATGGACCTGGCCTCCTTCGACCCCCGCGACCCGGCCGTCTCCCGCACCCGACGCCTCGGCCTCGCCGCCGCCCAGTCCTACCGAGACCAGTACGGCCACCTCGACGTCCCCGCCGACCACGTGGACCCCACCGGCTACACACTCGGCACCTTCATCACCACCATGCGCGACGCGGCGAAAGCCGGCCGCCTCGAAGCTGACTGGACCGCCGAACTCGACGCACTCGGCATGATCTGGGACAAGCACGACGCCGCCTGGCGCTCCCGCCTCACCGCCGCAGCCGACTACCACCGCATGCACGGCCACCTCGCCGCCCCCGCCACCACCCCCGTCGGCGCCTGGCTCGCCGAACAACGCCACCTCGCCACCACGAAACAGCTCGACCCTGCCCGCGCCGACGCCCTCACCGCACTGGCCCCCGACTGGCGCCTCCCGCACGGCGCGGACTGGCACCGCAAATACCACCTGCTGCGCGCCCACCTCGCCTCCGGCGCCGACCCGGCCACGCTCACCAAGGACACCCTCCTGGCCGGGGTGAAGATCGGCTCCTGGCTGCACCGCCAACTCTCCACCTGGCTTACTCTTCACCCCGGCCAGCAACAGCTCATGACCTCCCTCAGCCTGACTCCGGACAGCAACCCGCTCACCCCGCCCCGCCGCGCCCGCCGCACCTTCGCCCAGACCGCCCAGCTCCTGGAACTCTTCCTGCACCGCGAAGGCCGCGCCCCCGCCGCCCGCGAGACGATCCGCGTCGACGGCGACACCGTCAAGATCGGCGCCTGGCTCGCCAAGGCCCGCACCAAACACCGCGCCGGCCAACTGCCCGATGCCGACGCACGCCTGGTCGCCGCCCTCTTCGACAGGGACTGGACGACCGAGGACGCTGTCCCGGCCGCCGTCGCGTAGGCAGTCCGGCTCGCTTCACACACTGCGGGTGCACACCGCTGCTCACCGACGCGATCGCAGGGGGTCTTCGCGCTGGCCGTCGTGCTGGGCCTCAAGCGCGCACACGCCGCGTTCCAGCGCGGGTCGCGGGCGGCCCGGCGGGGAAGCGCGGGAGCCGGCGGACGAGGAGAGTTGCTCGCGGATCTCGCCGGGCCGAGGCCCGCGCCCTCGCCGGTCACCTCGCAGGCCCCTCCGTCCGAGCCCAGGTGCCCGGTCCCAGCGATGTGTAGGCTCCCGCTCTTCTGAGGGCAAGTTCCTGGGTGTTTCAGTCCCCAACGGAGCACGCTGGCACGCCACTCGCTGAGCGGGCCATGGACCGGATCACCGGCACCACCGTCTCGCCGTCGGAGCCGGCCCGCCGCCCGCTCAGCAGGGCCGTTGTCACAGGCAGCGGTTACCTTGCAGCTCAGCACAGAACCAAGGCAGGTTGCGGGAAGAGGAGCGGCAATGGTCGTCGAGATGGGGTACGCGCAGGCGTGGGACCTGCAGGCTTGTGCGCCCTGGCGGCCGATGTCCGCCGAGGAGGCCCGGGAGCGGGATGCCGCCGGGCTTCCGTACGTGGTGGTGTACCGGGAGCCGGGTCGGAAGGCCCCGCTGGAAGTCCGGCTGGTGTCCTGGCGGGACCACTACGTCGGGCTGTGGGTCTACGACGCCCACGGTCGCCGCACCTACGATCTGGACCTGCGGCTGCTGGACGACCCCTCGCGGCTGCTGCGTCGATACTCCGTCGGCTGGTACTACACAGGCCCTGAGATGGCGGAGTTCGACAAGGCGTGCCCGCGCATCACCGTGGACCTCTTCCCGGACGGGAGGGGCCGACGGACGGAGAAGCGGCAGGGGCAGGGCGGGGGCTCCTACGTCACCTCGCCCAGACTCCGGGACGACGAGCGCTGGCTGGACCGCCCCTCCTTCGGGGAGTGGCCGCTGCTCTCGGCCCAGGTGCACGGGCTCGTTGAGCCGCCGGCCTTCGAGGCGGCCGAGGTGGCCGAGGCAGCCGAGCCTGGTGAGGGAGGTGCCCCCGCTACCTGCTGGCGTCCGCCGCGTCCTGCGCAGCCCGGGCCGATCAACGAGTTGTTCCGGTCCGGGGTGCGCGTGACCGACGGGTACCACCCTGAGATGACCGTCGTGGAGCCGCACCGGGTCGGCACCCTGCGCGTCCCCAGCGGGCTGCTGGCCGTCTCCGGCCCGGACATCGACCACGGCGACGGGCCGCGCATTACGGTCCCTGTCCCGCCCGGGGAGTACGTACTCGACGAGGCGCGGGTCCGGTTCAGCTACCACTGCGAGTGGCGGAACGCCGAGGTAACGACCAGAGAACCCATGGCCGTCCGCCTGCTCGTCAGCGAGACCCCCGCAGCGACCTGGGAGATGGCCCTCGGTCCGGACGACGATCCCCGGCTGTTCATCGAGCAGCAGATAGCCGGCTTCGACACCGACGGTGCCACCGGCTGCTTCGCCGACGCCGGGTCCTGGGATCCGCTCATCGCGCTCTTCGAGCGGGGGCTGATCCGGGGGGAGCCGGACCTGGCCGGGTACGAGGACATCGACGACGGTTCCATGTTCATGCGGCGCACCTGGGATGAGGCTTCCGGCGGCGAGCTCATGTCCTTCGCGACGACCGGGGACGGTACCTACCCGGTGTGGGTCGGCCGTTCCGAGGCAGGTGAGGTGACCGGTGTCGTGGTGCTGGTGGAGGGGATGCCTGAGCTGCTCCCGGAGCGGGACGGAACCCCCACCTAGGTGCGCTGGACACGGTAGCGAGATGGAGGCGTCCATGCGGTCCGTACCAGGCGCCGGCCTCGGCCCATGCCGCCTCCCGCACGGTCAACTCCCTGACCCCGAAACGGTATTGCGTTGGCCGTACTTTTTTGCGATGGTCGTAATCATGGATTTGATCGGTGACCTTGCAGCCATCCACGTCCCTGTGCCGCAGCCCGGTGACGTCACGCCGGAGGAGCTCTACCCCGACGCTCTCGCGGAGGCCGAACAGGCCCGCGCCGACTACGCGTTCGCCCTGGAAGCGCAGCACGACGACCAGCGCGAAGACCCCCTGCTGATCGCCCTCGGCAACGCCCGTGCCGCCCGCGAGGCCGCCGACCGCGAGATCCGCCACCTCCTCGCCTACGGGCGGGAGTTCCACGGAGAGCGCCCCTACAAGCTCGAACCCCTCGCCCGGGCCGGCGGCATGACCCCCTCCGGCATCCGCACCGCCTACACCAGCAGCGAGATCCACACCGTCGCCGGCCGGATCGGCCGCACACCCGACAGCCGCCGCGCCCGCCCCCCGGCCCCGCCGGAGCCCTCATGAGCAGCCATCCCGGACCCCCTCCGCCTGCCTGCGGCTGTCTGCCCGCCTGGCCCGCCCTGACCACCGTCATCGAGGGCACCGCCCACCCGGTCGTGCCCTCACCCGCCCACACCCCCGCCTCCGCCCTCTACCTCGCCCGCTGCACCGGATGCGGTGCCGCCTACACCGGCCCCTGGAAACGGCTCAGCACCTCCTCCCGCGCCGCCTGAGGACGCCACTCCGCGAGGTCGTCGACCACCGTCCAGCCACCCGTCACGACGTGGGCCGCGTCCTCGCTACCGGCGAGGCATGACCGTCCCGCCCACCACAAGGTCGGCACCAAACCCCGTCGCAGGAGCGGCACTGACACCGTTGACGGAGCCCCCGTAGCCTGCTTTGACGCAGAGCGACGTGATTTTTTGGCGGGAGACCCCGATGGCAGGCGGCAGCAGGTCCAGCACGGATATCAGAGGCGGCCACATCGGACTGGTCGTCACGATCATTGCCCTGGTCGTCATCGCTAGCTTTTCCGGCCCTCGCTGGACTTTGATCGTCGCGGCGTGCTTCACCGTCTGGTTCATCCTCGCGCTGACCATCATCCGCATCGGGGGCGGACGCGGCGGAGAAGCCCTTCGACGGGCGTACGTCGCTACTTTCGGCTGGGGCGACTACGTCACCCCCTGACGGGGTTTAACGACAAGCTCAGAGCGTGAGCACCGGTCGCGTGGAGAAGTTTTCGTACATGTCCTCTCCGTCCGGTCCGTACACGAACTCGGCCGTCCCGGGGTTGCGGTTGGCGGTCGCCAGGGGGAGCCAGGCCAGCAGATGGCCGTAGCCGCCGCACACCGACTCGCCTCCGTCGCCGCCGTGGACCGCGGTGACGTCGCTGGTCAGTTCGGTGCGGTAGGTGTCGTGGGCGATGTGCAGGCCGAAGGCGTTCAGCTCGTTGTGCGGGCCGGTGTCGTCGCCGTAGGGGATGCGGTCGAGGGGGCAGTCGTCGCCCCACCGGAACAGGGTGTCCGACCCGGCGCCGCAGGCGTGTTCCCACTCGTCGGAGCTCGGCATCCGCAGACCACGGGCCAAGAGGGCGGCAGGCATGTCGGCCGGAGGTTCGGTCAGGTTCTCGTCCTCGACGGCCATGAGGACGGTGTCCAGGTGGACGCTGCGGCGAGCGCTGAGGATCCGCTCGAGGTGGGTCCGCAGATCGGGCCCGTAACCGTAGCCCTGCTCCAGGCTCTCCGCGTAGTCGGCGGCCTGCTGCGCGGTCGGCTTCCAGGTGGCGCCGTCGAAGCCCAGGGACACCCGGCCTCCGGGTATCAGGGCGAACTCCTGCCCGTCCCGCTCGAGACGGATGCGGTGCAGCGGGGCACCTAGGTGTTCCGTGGCCTCGACCAGTGACACCCGGCCGCCCACGTGGTCAGCGGCATTCTGGGCGATCCGCCGGGCGGTGACCTCGTCGAAGGTCCGCCACAGGTCGAGAGTGAGATCAGCGAGCGACATGGCCGGCAGTGTGGCACGCGGCACTGACACAGCACCGATGCCCGCCACGCCGACACCTGCCTTGTGTCCACCGATCCCCTGCCGCCCCGCCGGGAAATCGGCCGTGACGTGGGCAGGACGTTCGTCGTTGTCCGGGCGGTGCCGCCCCTTTCCTGCCGCGCTGTGACGGTGCCCGGCCGAGTGCCGCGTCAGCCCACGACTGACCCGGACTGGTAGGTCCCAGACGCGCCGCGTCACTCACAGCGCCCCGCCGTGCGGCCCCGGCCGCCCGACAGGCGCCGGATCGTGGGGCCGGCCGGAAGACTGCACCGCCATGACCTCACCCCACCCGCGAAGGCGCCCCCAGCGGCGCAGCGAGATCGCCCGTGGCCCGCAGCAAACCGCGGGCCTGCAGGAAGTCCGCGACGCCCTGCCGCCCGCGCCCGGTTCCTGCGCCGTGGCGCCCGCTCCGCTCGCGGCCGATGAGGGCGTACCGCCCGAGTTGCTGGCGCTGGTCACCTACCACTGCCGTCACATCAACGCCTACCTCGCCCGCGCCCAGCACCTGAAGACCCTGCACGGCGACAGCATGAAGCAATGGCAGCGCCTGGTCCTGTACGCCCTGACCGACGCCCTCGCCCACAACCACCTCCTGGTCGGCACCCTCGCCGCCTACCTGCAGCGCCAGGACCTCGACGCCGACCTGCTGCGCCGCTACCTGCAATCCCCCGACCCTGACCGCTACATCACCCGTGAGGCCGTCGAGCACCTCGACGGTCTCACCGGCGCCGTGCCCGAGGAAGCGGCCGAGCCGGTCTGGACCGGCATCGGCCGGCGGATTGCTCGCGACGGCGGCTGACGACCGCGCCAGCTCGATGCTGAGCGCGATGTTCTCCGCGGGCTCGAGGAACGCGTCGCGAGCGCCGGGCCCGGGCGTGGTAGGCGCGGCGCGGGCCGGACTCGCTCAGGCCGAGAAGGACCGCGCTGCCGTCCGGCAGCGCGGTCGGCCGACGCGGCGGGCGGCGCCGACTAACCCTGGGGCCTGGAATCGGCTCAACACCTCATCCCACGCCGCCTGAGGACGCCGCACCGCGGGCCGCGCAACGGGCCGCCCGCCGCCCGGACCTGGCCGCCCGGACCACTCGCGCCCGCCGCCCCCGTCAGGCGTGGGGATCGGCAGGTACGGCCGATGGCGGGCGGTGCAGGAGCGGTGTGCGCTCGGGAATCGCCGTGCGCTGCGCGGGGGCGGGCCGGTGGGTGACGCCGGTGTCGCGCGCGAAGCGGTTGGCTTCGAGTGCGGAGCCGGTTGTCTTGTGCAGCCAGAACACGTACGCCACGGAGGCGATCTGGGCGTCGGTCAGGTGCAGGACCCACCGCTTCACACGGTGGTCGCAGCACGCGGTGCGGACCTCGTCGGTGAGGCCGTCGGCGAGCGGCCGCCGCAGGCGCGCGCCGAGGCTGACGGCCTGCCACAGAGCGGCCATCTGGGACAGACACAGCTCGACCCGCTGGCGTCCCGGTCCGGGACCGCCGGCGGGTGCGGTGTGCCGGGGGCGGGAGGCGGCGTAGAGGAGGAGGTCGTGGCCGTCGGGTGCCAGGCGGGCCGCCCACCTCACAGGGCGGCCTTCCCATGCCGAGAGCGCTGCGCGTTCCTCCCGGTCGGCGAGTTCGATGAGGCCGCGGTCGGCGAGGTTGAGCACACGCTGCTTCACGGGCACCAGCACCGCATCCACCGCCCAGCCGTGCTCCGCGCCACGGCGGCGCGCCTCCACGGTCCTCAGCAGGTCGAGGGTCTTGTCGTCGGCGGCCATTGTTTCCCTCCCGCGCGTGCCTGTCCTGGTATGGCTCAACCGGCGCCGGAGCGCCGGCGTCACGGCCGGCCGGCGGCTGGGCTGTTACTCACTTTCGGGTGACGCCCGGCCCGGGGGCGGGGCGGCGCTCCCGGGCGAGCGGTCAACTCCCGCAAGGGCCCGCAACCTGGCGGGGCGTCAACATTGTGCATGCGAGGCATAAATGGACGATGCATTTAAGAGTCACAGGAATGCGGGCAACAGGTAACACAGGCCGTGATTCCTCCCCAACTGCCGCACGGGGTGGACAGAGTGTGAGTGCGCGGCCGGCCCGGCCGCCACCCGCACACCGCACCTACTTTCCGCAGCGGCCGAGAAGGCCGCTCCTGAGAGCGGTGCCCGCACCATCAGGGGGACTCCTTGACCGCTTCTGTCACCGCCCGCCGTCTGGCCGCCGCAGCCCTCGCCGCCGGCGCCCTGGTCTCGGTGGCGGCGCTGCCGGCCACCGCGGCCGATCATGCCCGCCCGCACCACCCGCAGGTGGAGATCTCGGACGTGCAGTACGACTCCCCGGGCCGCGACGACCGCTCCAACCGCTCCCTGAACAAGGAGTGGGTGGAGCTGACGAACACCACCCGCTACGCGGTCAACCTCGACGGCTGGACCCTGAGGGACGAGTCCGGCCACAAGTACACCTTCGACCACTACCGTCTGGCGGGCCGCGCCACGGTCCGGATCCACACCGGCGAGGGGCGTGACACCCGCGCCGACCTCTACCAGGACCGCCGCGCGTATGTGTGGAACAACGACTACGACACCGCGACCCTGCGCAACGACCACGGCCGCTTCGTCGACGACCAGTCCTGGGGCCACCGCCGCGGCGGCCACCACTGACCCACCCGCCCTCCTGAGGGTGGATGCCGTGCGGCGGCTCGGCAGACCTGACACCCCTGGCGGCGTGCCCACCCTCTCCAAGGGCGGGCACGCCGCCCGGCGTCATGCGCCGGCCACGGTCACTGCGGCACCTGCTCGTAGCTGACCGCGGTGTCAGGGCAGGCCTCCGCCAGGCGGGTCAGTGCGTCGCGCTCGGCAGGGTCGGCGGGCAGCTGCCAGCGCAGCTTGGTCGCCACCCACGCCCCGCCGTACTCACACCGGTAGCCCTCGACGGGCAGCCAGTCCGCGGGGTCCTTGTCGCTCTTGGAACGGTTGGAACTGCCCGAGACCGCGATCAGCGACGCCGGGGCCCCCTGGTCGTTCGCGTACGCCTCGCGCCGGGCGGCCGTCCACGCCGACGCCCCGGAGTCCCAGGCCTCGGCGAGCGGGACCATGTGGTCGACATCGAGCGAGGATGCTGCGGTCACCCACACCTGGTCGTACTCCGAAAACCAGCGCCCGCCCGCCAGCGCGCACCGCGCTCCGGACTCGGGGGCGAGTTTTGCCTCGGCCAGGATGACCTCTTTACGGGTGTCGCATCCGTCGGTGGGGTTGAGGCCCTTGTTCCAGTGCCTGAACAGGTCCCGGCTGTAGCCGTCCCGGCTCTCGGGCGCCTCGCCGATCCACTCCAGTGCCTGGAACAGCGGCACATCCTGCGCGGCCACGGGCGCCGCGGTCACGGTGGTCTGACCAGCGGCAGGAAGTGATGGCCGGGCAGTCGTTGCAGCGGTGGCCGGGGCCGCGACGGGCAGCAGGCAGAGGGCGAGCACGGCGGCGATGCGGGGCAGTCTCTTGATCACACCCCGGGTTGTAGCGGCCAGCCCCTCTGGAGCAGCAGGGCGGGGAAGAGCGCTTCACCCGGGCGGGTGCAGGAGTTCACCTGGAGAAACGCCACAGCAGAGGGACCTTAATCCTAGTGCGCCGGTCTGACCCACCTCGTACGATGCCTCCGACGCTCGAACATCAGTGCACATCGGAGGCATCGGAGGTCACACTTGACCATGTCTTTCGGCACGCGATCGCGTGCCGTTCTCGCATTTCTGGGATCCGTCGGACTGACCCTGACCCTGACCGTCACCGCGTCGCCCGCGAGCGCGGTCGGCAGGACGCCCACGGTGCCCACTGATCTGTTCAACAGCCACAAGAACTGCTCGACCGACGCGGACCGACCCACGTACGTCTCGGCAGCCGCCGGTCTCGGCGTCGAGGGCATCCCGGGAACCACAGACACCGCCAACAACTACCTGGTCACCGCGCAGTACCGGGTCTGGCCGGTCGTCAGCCCGAGCAGCGTCACCACGGTCACCCGTCTCAACGCGCTCGCCGGCATTGAGGCCCCGGCCACTCTGCCGGCCGCTGCTCTCGCCGACGGGCAGACCTACGCGTGGCAGACACAGACGGTGGCCGACGGCACGGCCTCGGACTGGTCGGCCGCCTGCTACGTCACGATCGACAACACCCCTCCCGTGACCACGCCCGCCATCTCCTCTGCTAACTACCTGCCGGACGTGTCCAACCCGGGTGGCGCACCGGCCGAGTTCACCCTGAGCGCCGGCGGCGACGACGATGTCACCGGATTCGAGTACGCCTGGTTTCAGCCCCTCCCGATCATCGGCATCGTCAACCTCGGCGATCACGGCATTCCGCAGGTCGTGGACCCGTACTCGAAGCCCCAATACTTCATGCGCGCCGACGTCCCCGGCGGGTCAGCCACGGTCCGCCTGGTGCCGCCGAGCGGCTCGGGTCCGAAGACTCTGTGGGTGCGAAGCCTGGACCGGGCCTTCAACACGTCGGAGGCCACCAGCTACATGTTCTTCGTGGGCCCCACGGCACCAAGCGTTACCCCAGCCGTCCCGTCGCCCGAGTTCGGAGAGCCGACCGAGTTCACGCTCCGGCCCGCGCCAGGACTCCAGTCCAGGAATCCGGTCGTCAGCTACTCCGTCGAAACTATCGGCGGTCAGATCTATGGCAAGCCCGTCGAGGTGGCGGCGGAGACGGACGGGACGGCGAAGGTGACGGTGGTCCTGGACGGCATCTATGGCGAGGCTGTCCAAGTGACCAGCAAGAGCGCGGACGGCTGGGTCTCCGACATGGGCCGGTGGAGCAGCACCTACGACACCACTCCCACGGTCGTTTCGGACGTCTACCCCGAGAACGGTCCGGGTGGCGGAGCAGGAGTCCCGGGCTCCTTTACGTTCACGCCCAAGGTCAAGGACGTCGCCTCCTACACGTATTCCTTCAACGGGGGCCCCGAGGTCACGGTCACCGCGGGCGACGACCTCTCCGCGAGCGTCGACTGGATCCCTGCCACCGACGGCTTCTACGACCTTATGGTCTACGCGACCACCAGCTCGGGCGCCCAACTGGCTCCCTATGACTACTACTTCACCGTGAACTGAGACGGCGAACCGCCGTCACAGAAGGGCAGCCGCGCCTGCCACGGCCGGACGGCGAGTGGCCGCCACTCCTCAGGGGTGCGGGCCGCCCCAGCCGGCCCGCTCCTGAAACCGCTGCAAGGCGAACGGGCGCCGGCGCCGGACAGTACCGGCGCCCCCCTACGGACTGCGGGCAGCTGCGGGTTCCCGTAGGGCCGTCTCCCGTAAGGCCGCGCAGTGTCAGTGCTGCGCCGTAGCGTCGGCCTATGAACTTCCAGTACATACCGCCGGTTCCGGCAGAGCAGATCCGTCAGCTGCCCACGCGAGACGTCGCCCTCCTGCTGCTGCGGCACCTTGCCAGCAGCACCGGATACCTGCAGTACGTGGGCACCATGAGCTCGGCTCGGCAGGCGTTCCAGGAAGAGCCGGATACGGACGCGCTGGTGAACCGGCTGTCCGATGCCTGGTGCTGGCTGGAGGCGCAGGCGCTGCTGACTCGCGAGCCCAGCCAGTCCGAGGCGTTCCGCCGGATCTCCAGCGACGGTGTGGACCTGGCGAAGGACCCGCAGGGCATCACGAGGTTCGAGGCCCGCGAACGGCTCTCCGGCCCGCTCCACCGCGACCTGGAAGGCACGGTGCGCACCAACTTCGACCTGGGGGACTACGAGACGGCGTCCTTCGCCGCGATGAAGGCGGTCGAGGTCGCCGTCCGCGACGCCTCCGGACTCGACAACTCCCTGGTCGGAGTGAGGCTGATGCGCGAAGCGTTCCGGCCTCACGAGAACGGCAAGACCGGCGGTACGCTCGCCGACGCAGAAGCCGAGGGCGGCGAACAGACGGCCACCGCCAACCTGTTCGCCGGCGCCATGGGCGCCTACAAGAACCCTGCCAGCCACCGCACCGTCGACTTCGACGACCCGATCGAGGCAGCAGAGATCATCCAGTTCGCCGACCTGCTGCTGCGCCAGGTCGAGCGCGCCAAGCGCCGCCAGCCCGCGCCGACGACATAGATCCATACATGGTGCGGGGGCGGGTTTGGGCACCCGGCCCGGTCGCAGTGGCACCCTGCAAGCAGGGGTGCGACGGCCTGCAGGAAGCCCGCCTCCTGCCCGCCTCTTGAGGTGTCCTCAGGGAGCCGGCCGACGCCGATATCCAGGGCGCGTCTGGCGGGAGTGGTGGTCCACGCGGCCGCCGTGCACGCGGACGCGCAGCGGCGCCAAGGTCGCAGCCGGCGACTTTCCAGCCCGCGCACACGCTGGCCGCCGACGACCATGCCCGCGTCCTGCTGCGCCTGGCGTCCACGGGCCTGCTGGCTGGCACCGCCCAGCACGTGGGATCTCGCCCTCGTCGGCCTCGCGGTGGCTTGGTGGCACCACGAGTGACCCCCTCAGGGGGTCACGTGGGCGCCATCGAGACGGCGGTGCACCATCGACAGCGTGGTCAGCAGCTCCAGCAACTCCTCATCGGTGACCGTGCGGTGAAGCCGCGGCTCGTGCGCGGCCGGGTTGCGGTACATGCTGAACAAGCCCTTGACCAGGTTCGCCAGCCCCTTCTGCTCATCCAGCTCGGGCCCTGTGGCGTTCGCGTTGATGGCCACGCGGGCGGTTCCCTGGCCGGGCATGAGCACCGTGTCGACCAGCCGCGCCCCGTCCAGGCCCTGGCCGGTGAGCGTCCGCAGCCTGTCGGCCACCGACTTGACCGCCTCCAGGCTGGCGTGGAAGGAGTTCTTGGCCAGGATCTCCAGCGTGCAGTAGCGCAGCACCTCCGGATGCGTAGAGCGACGGCGCAGCTCGGCCCGCAGGGAACTGGCGTGCCGTGCCGCCTCGCTCAACGTGGCAGCCGCCGGCCCCCTGGCCATGCTCCCCTCGTCGTTCACCCGCAGCCCGACATGGACGAGGATTTCGTTGAGGTCGTCCTGCCGGCGCGAGAACGTGTGCGGCTGCTGGACGTAGCGCACCGGGGCCATCGCCTCTTTGATGAACGCGATCACGCAGTTCGACGCCTGCTGGCGCGCCTGCTGCGCCAGCAGCGCCCCGGCCAGGCGGTCCCGCTTGTTACCGCCGTCCACGTCTGGCACCTTCACGACTGCCAGCAGCTGCCCGATCTCCCGCCCGGTCAAGCCTTGCGCGGTGTCGCCGAGCACACCTGCCACCGCCGTGACGACCGTCGCCGGCCAAGGCTCGTGACGTGTTGTCATGTCCTGTCCCCTTCCCCTCGCCCATAGCCAACCGGCCAGGATGGCACGGGCGCGGAAGGTCAGCAGCCCCTTTCTCCACCCACGAAAGATCGAGACCCCACAGCAACACCCTGTTCCGTACTGCACCGCCGGGCGCTGCCAGGAGGGCGGCCGTGTTGCAGGTCCGCAAGGAGTTGGTCGATGAGGGCTTCTCGTAGGCGGGCCGGCCGTGGGCGCGCATGGCGGCATGCTCGCAACGTCCCGACGTCGCGGCGGCGGCCCGCCTGTCGCAGTCGCGCCCGTGCGGCGCCCGCCCGGCCCCCGGCAGGAGCAGGTGAAGGCTGCTCCGGCGTGCGGAGGCGCCGAGGCGTGAGGTGCAGCGACTGCGGCACGGCAGTGTTCTGATCCTCTGGCCTGGCCTGGAGGCTGTCTCGACTTCCGCTGTGCAATGTTGACTTGAAAACGCTGTGCCGATGTGTTTGCAAGTGGTGTACCAATGGGCATCGAAAGTGTTGTAGCCAACTACAGCACTAAGTGGAGAGGGAGAAGTCCTTGGTCTACGACATTCGTCCGCTCGCCAACGGGCTGCGGACAGACCACCCGGTGCCCGGTCTGCCGTTCGTCGACGACTCACACCTGCCGCTCGACGACGGCCCCGACGCCATCGAGGCAGTCGGCCGGAACCAGGGCGAAGGCATGTGGGGCCGGTGCGACACCTCCCGCGAGGGGGGCTGGCTGGCCTTCACCACCGACCCGATCGCCCACCACCTGGGCTGGGCCGTCCGCTACCACCCCGAGCACGGGCGCACCGTGCTCCTGCTGCGCGATAAGGACACTGCCGGCCTGCACACCTACTGGTCGGGAGCGCCGCTGCTGTTCCGGGCCGGCGGCTACTGGTGGGACGGCGACGCCTGGTACCGGCCCGGACAGATCTGGGACCCGGTCACCGAGGACTACGCACGCCACACGGCACGCGCCACGGCCACCGTCCACGCCGACGACATGCTCGACGGCCGCGCCCACCCGGACCGCGCACCCGTGCACAAGGTCGCCACGTTCGACCCCGCCACCGCGGCGCCCAAGGACTGGCTCGACCACCTGACCCGGTGGGCGCAGCACCACCAGAAGCAGGACGATCCCCTGCCGCTGGAGAAGTGTGTCGTCGACCTGGCCAGTCCCGAACTCACCGGGGACCGGCTGCTCGGCGTGCCCGAGATGGCCGCGCTGGGCGGCATCACGGCCTCCACACTGCGGGGCTACATCTCCCGAGGAGAGAACGACGTGCCGCTTCCCCAGGCGACCGTCGGCGGACGGGCCCAGTGGTCACGACCGGTCGCCGAGGACTGGGCGGAAGCCCGGCGCCGCTCCTCCGAGGGGCTGAAGGACGCCATGTCGGCCGGCGACCGGCACCGTCTCGCCCCGGGAGCGGCTCAGATCCGCGACCGCTTCAGCGAGACCTTCTTCAGCTTCCTGTGGAAGCGGCCCGACATCCGCAGGCGGTGGGGCCTGCGCCATCGCAACGAGCCGAACGTGCGGGAGGTGGCCGACCAACTGGCCTTCGAGGTCGCCGACAGCCTCAGGCGGATCATTCCGACCGACGCCCTGGGGCCGACCCTGCGCCACGCCGTCCTGGAGGACTTCGCCACCTCGCTGCGCGTCAGCGAACGCCGGGGCGGCCAGCTCAAGGCCTTCGACCTCATCCTGTCGGTTCCCCTGGCGAAGATGCTCAGCTGGTTCATCCAGCACTTCCCGACCTCGGCCCAGTGGTACGTCGGCGAGATCATGGGTGAGGCGGACAAGCAGCTCGGCATCCCCGCCCGGGTGACGGGCGAAGCGCTGCGGCGGTCCGCGACCACGAACGGGGAACTCGACGGGCAGACCGCGAAGGAGTTCTTCTCCCGTGCCGTCCCGCGCGAGCCGGAGGGATGAGGTTCTTCACCGATCGTGAGGGGCGCCAAGCCAATCCCAGTGGCTTGGCGCCCCTGACGACTGTACTGGCGAGCGGAGCCGGCCCGGGAGCAGCACCGGGAACAGCGCTGGCCGTCACGCTGCCGTCCTCGTGAAGCCCTCTGCACAGCCCTCATTCCGTCCCCCAGGTCCGCAACGGCACCGCAGGGGCGGCCGGGCCTTGAGACCGGCCGCCGATCCCGCTCGACTCGCGGAACAGCTCACCGGCCCTTCAGGGAGCCGTGCTTGTGCGTACTGCGTGGCGTATGCGGGGGTCGGCGGTGCGGTCGTCGGCGAGGTGGCTGAAGTGCTGGGCGGATTCCGGGTGCTCGCGCAGGACCGCGGCCATGACGGATGCGGCTTCGCTCTCCAGAGCCCGCAGCCAGGGAGTGATCTTGGCTCGGGCGCTCCACTGGTCCCAGGCCCCGTCCCAGGTGCACATGGTGTGCGCGGCCTCTTCCAGCAGATCCCAGTCGCACTGGTCGGCGGCGTAGGCGCAGATGTCCCGGAGCCAGATCACGACGGCTGCGGCGTCGCCGAACTGCACCATGTGCGTGTCGTCTCCGTCGACGTGCTCGGCCAGGGCACGCAGGAGGCTGTGAGCTTGCGCGGGGTCGCGTTCGAGGGCCGGTCCCGCCTGCTGGATGTCGAGGCGAGCGAGCACACCGACGTGGATTTCGTAGTCTTCGGGGTGACCGCCGGCCAAGGCCAGCAGCGTGTCCGCGGCGGCCGAGTCGCCGGTATCCGCGGCTTCGAGCAGCGCCTGGGCGCTCTCAAGGGGGTCTGCGGGGATGTCCGCGTGCTCGCGGTCGATCAGGGCGAGCAGCTCGCTGGCGGTCTGAGGGCGACGCTGCGGGTCCAGATGCGTGGTGGCGCGGACGACGGGGCGCCACGGGCCGGGAGGGGGGCAGTTCCGCCCTGTCGCCCGACAGACCCCCTTCTCCGCCCGTCTCCGCCTGGTGGAGACGGAGGCCTGAGCGGCATGGTGGGGCCCGTTGCTGTCTGCCGGGCCCTGGGAGCCGTAAGGGGTACAGGCAGGGCCCGCACGGGGCCCTCCCGCCCCGCACGAGAGGCCCCACCATGGCCCAGCGCATCCGCATCTACACGGTGATCAACGCGAGCGCCGTTCTCGGCCCCGGCGCCGTCCACCATTTCGCGGCCCCCGACGCCCCGGCCGGAGCCGTCCGCACCATCACGGTCCACGGCCAGCGCCACCGCGTCTGCGCCGAGGGCTACCTCGTCCACGACGAGGTGTACGGCCGCATCCCTGCCGCCCGATTCATCGACGTCTACCTGTAGGCGGGTCCGGCGGGGAGCGCTCATCGAGGACGCGGGCGCTCCCCGCCGGTGCGTCACTTGCCGAAGCGCACGCAGCCCAGGGTGAGAATCCCTCCCGCGGCGAGGCCGTAGGTGAGCCAGGGGGTCGGACCGGCGGGGATGATGTGGGCCACCTCCCCCGCCTTGATCACGAACGGGGAGGCGAGCGTCACGGCGGCATTCGAAGGGAGCCAGACCCGGCCCCGGATCGTTCGGGAGCGTCCCCCGATTGTGAAGGTGATGCCGGGCTTGTTGGAGTCGGGGAACTTCTCTCGTGGTGTCACGATGGGTGTTGCCTCCTGTTGTCTCGACGCGTGGAACCGGCGATACACGGAGCACTCGGGGCCGCCCTTCCTAGGGGGCGGCCCCTCTCCGTGCCTGGCGGTCTCTCGACCGCTAAACCCATGATGACCAGCGGTTCCGACACTCCTGTACACAGACGACGGTCCGCGGGCGTATGCCGGGGAGCCCTCCCTGGCGAGCTCTCGCGCTCGCTGATTGCGCGGGCTGAGCTGCGTGTTTGCCGATTGCCGGCGCCGTCTGTGCGGCCTTCGAGGCATGTCCGGCTGTTCGAGAGCTCTTTCGGCCCCTGACCTGCGGGAACGGCTCCTTTGGGGCACCCAGGTCACGCTCTGCGGGATCGTCGCTAGAGCGAGCGAAAATCACCCGTTCGGGTTGGAATGCCTATTGGTTCTTCCGCAAGGGTGAGTCGCGGCTGAACTTCGTGCCGGGCAAGGGGTGTTGGAGTGGTTGCTCCTCGCCGTGC
The DNA here is from genome assembly GCF_045041255.1 of Streptomyces sp. NBC_00080. NCBI lineage: Bacteria > Bacillati > Actinomycetota > Actinomycetes > Kitasatosporales > Streptomycetaceae > Streptomyces > Streptomyces sp. NBC_00080. The sequence continues at coordinate 11,773 of NZ_CP108235.1, read as the reverse complement.
GGTCCGGGAACGGCCGGCGACGGCGCATGTCGAAGATGTCCGCGTCCCGTGGCCCTCGGCGACCATCTTGTTGCGGGTCGAACGGCCTGCCGGGCCGCCTACGGCCTGCGAGGCGGGCGCCGGGGCAAGTCCGCCAGATACGCCTCCTCGACGCCCCGGGATGGCCCCACGGCGCTCCCGCGCGCCTTCGACAAGCAGCTCGCGTAGGATCCGGCCCGGACCGGCACCCGGCTGATCGACGAAGTGCGCCGCGTCCTGCGCCACTTCATGCAGCGCGAACGCAGGCCTGCCAGGTGTTCAGCCTCGCCCGGCAGGTCCGCCAAGGGACCGAATGCGCCTTGCCGATGACCGACCGGCTTCCTCCGGCCGACCCGGCAGCCCGGCCTCTGCCCGGCCCCCAGGGGGCCGGGCCCTGCGGCGACGGTCGCTGAACCGCCCTGCCGCGCCGCCTAGAGCGGTCACGGCTTCAGCAAGACGGCCAGGGCCGTGAAGGCGGCCAGGGCGATGCCGAGCGCCGGAACGAGACTCGGGTAGAGCACGGCGATCAGCGCGACGAACGCGGTCCCGATCAGCAGGACGGCGAGGGTGAGGCGGTCCTGGCGCGGGTCGTTGGGCATGTGGTCCTCCTGTGGATCGAGCGAAAAGGTGTCCCCTCCGGGCACCGGGCAATCCAGGCAGTTCCGATCGATCCGTGTGGTGGGCTGCTCACCGGTGACGGACGGCAGCGGCAACGCCAGCCGGACGGGCAGGCGACCGGGCGCGGGCACAACGGCCTCGCCTCTCGAGGCAGCGACACCGCCTGGCTCGCCACGTACCTGCCGTTGCCGCGGATGGGGTCACTCGGACAGGCAGTGTCCGCTGCTCGTGGCGCGGGCGAGCACGGCGAAGGCAGGCTCGCCGCCCCGCAGGCGGTGCTTGACGCGCATCCCGTCCAGCAGGACGTTCATCGCGGACAGGGTGATGCCCGCGGTGCGGCAGTCCCGGGCGATGGCGGCGCCGTCCACACCGACGGCGCGGATCCACGCCTCCATCTCCGCGGGCCACAGTCCCACCGTGGCCCAGGCCCGTGCACGGTCCCGCAGCGCAGACGGGCGAAGGTGTGTCGCCTCGCGGCTGAGCAGAGTGAAGGCGTGGCGCTCCAGTGAGCGCCGGTCGTCGCGGCGGTGTTTGCCACCGTCCGTGCGCCGCCGGGCCGCGGTGGCGCGAGCGGTGCGCCGACGCGCCGCGGCGAGGTCGTCCGCCAGGTCCAGGCCCTCGCGGGCGGCGATGGCCTCGGCGGTGTCGGCCGGTGTGCCGGACTCGGCAGGGGCGAGGCAGTCGTAGAGGGCCTGCAGTTCGGTGTCGGTGAACCGGGCACGCGTCATGGCGATCTCCTGAGGGTGTGCGGGCATGCCGAAGGCCCCGTCGCCGGGCTGGGCAACGGGGCCTTCAGGGGATGCGGAGTGTGGTGGCGAGGGGCAGTCCGTGCGCGCGGCTCTCAGCAGAGCGGGCTGACTTGAGCGGACTTCCGGTGCTGCGCAAGCGCGGGTACACCCCGCACATAAGCGGGCAGCTTAGCCAACCATTGCGGCAAGCACGCCAGTTCACGAGAAATCACAGGCCAGAACCCTGCAAGGATCATTTCAATGCCAACAGCCCAAATGGGTGGATACTTTCGTGAAGCGGACGGCTACGTGACAGCTCCTGCGACCCGTGACGGCAGCCAGCACCGCCCCCACGGCCGACAGACAAATGGCTACCTCCCGCACGAGCCCGGGCTCTACCGTGGGCGGACGAACTGGGTCAGCGCGATGGCCACGTCCAGGTCGTGTGACCGGCTGGCGGAAGCGCATGGACTCGACCAGTTCGGTGTCGAGCGCCACGGGCTGCGCCCATCCGTTGCCGCTGCTGAAGAACGCCGTCAGCTCCACGCCCACCCCCGCTGGTGATCCTCCAGGACATCGTCGGCCGTCAGCGACGCGGCCACCAGAGGGCGCGCGACCCTCGCGCCGTCGCGACCACGTCTAGGCCGTCTCCGTGTACCCGCACCTGCCACCGTCTCGGCGCCGCCGTCACACCTCGGCGCTACTGGGGCGTTCGGGCCCGAGGTAGCGCACGGCCGGGAAACGCTCGGCGATGCGCATCATCACGGTTGCGTGCCCGCGCGCGGCGAGGTCGCGCCGGGCCTCTTTCATGTTCAGGATCTTGTCCATGGTGTAGATCTCGGTGCAGGGCCCGAGGTCGATCTCGTGCTCGCCGAAGGTGAAGAGTGTCGACTCGCAGGCGTTGGTGACGCGGAGCATCCCGTCGCGGAAGAGGTCGCCCAGGTTGGTGAGGGCCTCGGAGCTGCCGACGCCCACGGACACGGTGTCGCCCCGTAGTACGACCTCCTCCCCGTCGAGCAGCGCGAGAGCATCCTTGACCTCTAGTGCTTCCCGTTTGCCGAAGTCGTCGGGGAGTAGGAAGAACTGGTGAGTGCGGGCCTGCAGTTGTCCCAGATCGGCGAAGGCGTCGGCCCATAGCTGGGCCTCGCCGGGCTCCCAGCCGGCCGGTGTCATGCTCGTGGCGATCGGCGCCCGCATCCGGCCGGTACCGGCTCCGGCGAAGCCGACCTCCAGGAAGCGTCCGGGGCGGCTGAGTGCGATCAGCCGGAGCACCGGCACCATGGTCTGCGGCAGGACCGACTCGGGCAGCTTGAAGGAGAACGTCAGCCGGGCGGAGTGATCACGGGGGGTATAGCGCAGCCGCACCCGAAGCAATCCGGTGCCGTCGCGGCCGTGGAGCGTTCCGCCGTCGGAGCCGCTGATCCGGTGCGTGAAGGTCACGGGCAGGGAGGCGAGCGGAACGCCCGAGGACTGCTGGACGACGACCTGCCCCCGCAGCGGCGGTGTCACCTCCCGGCGGGGCGAGGTGATGCGCACGCCCCCGATCACGAGCCGCTCCAGCCCCAGCCCGGCGGGGCCCGACAGGGCGGCTTCGGCGAGGTTGTCCGCGGTCAGCTCCACTTCGCCGCCGAAGCGCAGGGCCTCCTCGAACCGCAGCCTTCGCCGGGTCTCCTGTGGGTCACCGTCGGCGAACCGGACCCGGGCGGTGAACTGGATGGCGTTCTGCCCGTCCGGGTCGGGCCCCCGGGGCGTCAGGTGCACGACCGTCCGGCCGTCGGCGTCCAGGGCGGTGTGCACCGCGTGGTGCGGGGAGATCTCCCGGACCCGGGCATGCAGCGCGCGGGCCCGCTCGACGTAGTCGCTGATCCCGCCGGCCAGCACATCGCGCTCGGCACGCGCCTCGGCGATGCACTCCAGGATGTAGGCCTCGGCCTCCTGCAGCGCGTAGCGCACCAGACCGGGCTCGGCCGCGAACTTCTCGTCCAGCCAGCTGCGCCCCAGCCACCGCCGCACGAACGGGAACTCACTGCGCAGGCCGTCGAACCACCGCTGCTCGGCGGGGTTCGCATCGATCGGCACGAGGAGATCCCAGTGGTCCGGCTGGTGACGGGCCGCGGACACCAGCGACCGCTCCACCTGCCTGCGCCGCCCCGTACCCATCCGGCCGGTGAACGACTTCGCCTCGTACACGACCAGTTCACCGTCGTCGGTGTACTCGAACAGGTCCCGGCCGCCGTCCCCGCCCGTCCCGTCCACCGCCTGCGCCCGCTCCCGCAGACGCATCACCAGCAGCGTCACCAGGGACTCCGACAGCCTGGGGTTCTCGGCCAGCTTCTCCCACGGAACTCTCACCACACGCCCACCCTACGAACCCCCTCTGACATCCCGACCCGCTCCGTACGCCGAACTCCTCGCCCCGCCACCGCCCCCCGGCCCCGGCGGGCAGGGCCACGGTGCCAGGGGCTGCCGACCGGCCACCGTCGCCCGCCGGGGTCGCCCGCCCGTGCCTGCCGGCCGGTACGGGCATGCCGGTATACGCGGCGGCCCGTACCGGCCCAGGACCCCTCTGACTTCCGGGTGTTGATCAGGCGCGCACGGGTTCGGAGTAGGTGGTGAAGAGCCGGTCGCCGGTGAGTTTGTGGTGCGTGAGCTGATCGCGGACGGCCTGTTCGTCCGCCCAGCGGTCCGGGCTGCTCGCGAGCGCGGCCACGTAGGCCGTCACGGCCTCCTTCAGCTTCTCGAACATGGCCGGGGTGACGACGCGCATGCCCGGCACCGCGGTGGCCTTGGCGTCGCGGACCCGGCTGGGATGCAGCATGACCGCCACGGCCTCCACTTCGGCGTTGTGGTCGTTGAGCCAGCGGACGCTGCCGCCGAGCTGGTCCATGTCCTTCTTCGCGATGGTGTCGGTGGTGCAGCCGGTCTTCAGCTCGACGACGGCCTGCCGCGCCGACGAGAGCGCCCACAGGTTGTCCGGGCCCGTGCCGTACAGCTTCTCCGGCCGCGTGCTGGCGAACCCGAGATGCAGCCCGAGCTGCTGCCAGGCCCGCTCGGCGTCGTCGGAGCGCTCCTCCTCGCCCCACACCACGTCCTCGAACAGCGCCTGTACACCGAGCCTGAGGCTGACGCCGTCGCGGTACCGGGCGGCCAGGAACTCGGCGGCGGCGCGCGACTGCACCGCGACCGCCTTGAGCTGGACAGGGGCGCCGCCGTTGACGGGGCGCAGGACGAACGGGTTGTCGTCCAGCGCCCCGGCCAGGGCCCGCTCGGCGGCCGCGCGATCGGTCAGGTGCAGGTAGGCGGCCTTCTGCTCCCGCAGCCAGCCCCGCAGCGCCCTGTCGCCCTCGCCGAGGTCGTTCACCGCCTTCTGCACCCGCTCGGCCGCGGCCGGGGCGCGGCCGGTGGCCGCGAGGTCGAACGCCTCGCGCAGCGCGACCGCCTCGTCCCGCACCGTCCCGTGCTCGGCGTAGCGCACCTCCGCCAGCGCCCGCCGGCTGCGCTCGCGCCACTGCGGCACCCGCCCCAGGCAGGCCCGCAGCGCCTGCCTCACCGCGTCCAGCCCCTCGCCCTTGATCTGACCGGCGATGTCCCGGCTCAGCTTCAGCTGCGCCTGCGTCGCCGGGGAGAACAGAGCCAGGTGGCGGGCGTCGTGGATCGCCGTGGCGAGCTTCGCCCCCAGCAGCAGGACCGCGCAGTAGTCCTCGCCGTCACGCACGCCGCGGCCCATGCCCTGCTCGATCCGCTGGACCTCCCTGGCCAGGCGGACAGTGCTGTCGGACAGCGCGAGGGCCTCGCGCCGCTCCACCGCGTCCAGAGGCTGGGGGACACCGTCGAGGATCAGCAGACGGCAGGCGCCGGCCGGGAGGTTGACGCCGTCGTACTTGTTGACCAGCACCACCAGGCCCACATGACCGGCCTGGAGCTCCTTCACAACCGCCTCGAGGTCACCGACCCACCAGGTGCGGTCGGCGTAGCGCGCCCACGCCCCGGCGGCCCGGTCGCTGGGCACCAGCACGACCACGTTGGCCGGCTCGGTCTCAGCGACACCGTCACCGTCCTGGTCCCCGTCGGCGAACTGGCGGGCCAGCACGCGGACGGCCTCGTCGTCCAGGTCCGGGTTGAGCGCCACCGGGGCCAGGATCATCCGCTCACCGAGGTCGGAGGCACTGCCCGGCGTGACGGGCCTCGCGACGAGGGCCGGGTCGGCACCGAAGTCGGTGACCAGGGCGCTGTCGTCGGCGAGCGTCGCGGTCAGGTAGACCCGGCGCCGGGCACGCACGAACGACGGGATGCGGTCGATCGGCGGGCACGAGGGCCTGATCTCGATCGCCGACGACGTCGCCGTCGCGGTGCACAGGTACAGCACCTCGGCGAGCAGCGGCCACACGAACATGAAGGCCCGCTCCTCCCGGTGCGGGCGCACGATCTTCAGCACCTCCTCGCGCTTGTCGGCCCACGCCCAGAACGGGATCGGTGCCAACGCGGTGGGGTCCTTGTCCTCCAGCCCCGCCCAGGCGTTCGCCGACTGGTGCCGCAGGTCCTGCGCGAACAGCTCCAGCAGCTTGTCGTACGCCTCGTGCCCGGCGGGCACCCGCAGCCGGAACTGGTCCTCGGTCCGCGCCAGCGCGGCGTGCGCGTCGTCGACGACGACGATGCCCAGATCGACCGGATCCTTGCCGTCCCCGACGACACCGAAGGCCGACCTGCCGTTGAGCAGCTTCGGGTAGTTCGTCACCAGCACCGCCTGCGCGGTGAGGAACGCCGGGTCGTACGGATCGTCCGTGGTGGCGATGTTGAGCCTGGCGGCCTCCTCGCGGACCTGCTTGACGAGGTAGTTGTCCGGGGTCAGGTAGACGGCCTTGCCGATGCCCTCGTTCAGGGTGCTCTGCGCGATCAGCAGGCCGACGGCCGTCTTGCCCCCGCCGGTGTTCTGCTTGATCACCACATCGCGTTCACCGCGCCGCTCGAACCACTTGTCCAGCACCTCGCCCTGCTCATGCCGCAGATACGGCCACGGCCGGCTGGCCAGCCCCGCGTAGATGTCCCGGGGCCGCAGCAGCGCCTCGCTGTCCCCCGTACCGATCCGATCCCAATCCAGCGCCACTGCGCCGTCCTCCCTCACCTGTCCCGGCGGCCCCGCGCCGCCCGCACTTCCTCGTTCTTCAGGGCCGTCGCCCGCTCGGCGACGGCCTCGCGCCACACCGACGTCTCCAGGCCTCGGCGCGGCCCTGCTGCGGCTCTGGCACCCACGCCCGCCGGCGGGGTGCTTCCCCGGCCCGCCTGGAAGCGGCGGGCCGGGAAGCACCCCGTTCGCGGACCGTGCCTGGCTCGTCAAGCCGGCACCGCAGGACAGCGGCTGTCTCCTACCGCACCTGGGCGGGCAAGGAGACCAGCGTCGCGGGCGTCTGCGTGAGATCCACGCGCGGGTGGGCCGAGCCGTCCGCCGGGTTCAGCAGCCGGGCCGTCCACCCTTCGGCGACGCGGACCGCCTCCAGGGGAGTCCCCTCCGACAGCGGGAGCACGGTCAGCAGGCACCAGGACGTCCGCCGGGACACCCCGACCGTGCGATGGGCGTAGTGCTCGGCCAGCCGGTCGCCGACCGCGCCCGGGCCCTGGCGGCACACGCTGCCCACGTACCGGCACTCACGGCGGTTGTCCCACGCGACGTACACCGCGCAGCTCGCGGTCACCCGGCGGCGCACCACGTCCGGGCTGGCCCGGCACACCACCACCGGCGAGCCCGCGCGGCCCTCTGCGGTCGCGGGGAGGTCGAGCACTGGGCCCAGAAGCCGCAGGACCGGCCGCAGCGCCTGGCCGATCGCCGCCGACACTGTCAGAACCGTGCTCACTCGGCGTCCTCCCCGTCCCCGTCATCGTCCTCGTCGACCACGAAGATCGAGGGATCGACCGGCCCGAACTGCATGAGGATCTCTTCGAGATTGCCCAGCTGCACCCGCAGCGCCTTGACGGCCTCGAAGGTGCCGAAGACCTGGTTGCCGCGCTTCTGGCTCATACGGGCCAGGGCCCGTCCGGCCTTGGCCGCACCCTTGATGCCCTGGTCGAGGAGCCGACGCTGGCGCGCGTCCTCGGCCTCCGGTTCCGCCGACGTGCCGTCCGTCTTGGCCTTGGCCTCCGCGCGGTTCTTGGCGATGGTGGCCAGGGCGTGGGCCGGGTCGGCGGCGTGGACGAGGTCCCACTCGTAGTCGAGGATCTCCTGCACACCGGACTTGTCCAGCATGGGTTCGCCGTCGTGGACCACCACGCCCTCGACCTCGCGCTCCTGGGTGTGGAACAGCTTCGGCAGCACGGCCGGGTCGGCGGCGACGTGGGCGACGGCGATGGAGTGCAGCATCCGCAGCCCGCCGGAGGTCTTCGACAGCAGATCCAGCAGCTTCAGCGGCGTCGCCCGGAAGGGCGCCTTGCGGCTGTCGCGGTCGGTGCCTTCCTTCGAGCCGCGGTCCCGCGTGATGTACCCGTCGAGGATCGCGGCGGTCCCGCCGAGCACGGTCAGCTCCGCCACGGCGCCCTCCTTGCCGCCCAGGGCACGCTCGAGGATGTCGTCGAGCACCCCGAAGGCGTCGTCGCCGTTGGTCAGCTCCCACGGCTGCTTCCACACCCGGTCGGTGATCGTGCCGCCGTTGCCGAAGGCCCGCAGCGGCTGTTCGATGCCCTCCTTGCTGCGGTAGGCCGACAGCGCCATGGGCGCCAGCCGCTCGCTGATCGGCTGCCGGTAGGCCTTGGTCATCCCGAATTCCTGTTTGATCAGACGGTTCATGGCGTCCGCGTGCGGTCCGGCGAGCACCGCGTGCTGGTGGACGGCAGCCGACCACAGCCGGTGCGCCGGCACCCCGAGCAGCTCGTGCATGGCCTGCGTACCCACCGTGCCCGACAGCACCCGGTGCACGTCCGGGGCGATCAGGCCCTCGCGCAGGGCGTGCCGGTAGACCCGCTGCATGCCCTGCGTGTTCTGCGCCCCCGACGTCCAGGCGGTGACGCGGACGTGCAGGGTGGCCAGCAGGTCGTCCCGCGCCGCCACCAGGTCCGCCAGCGGCCCACCCCCGTCCGCCTGCGCGCCGACCACGACGGTGGCGGGGAAGGCCAGCGTGTGGCCCTCGCGTCGGGTCGCCTCGGTCAGCGTGGGCGCCGCCAGGTTCTTACGGGTCCGCGCCGTCAGCTCGCCCACCCGCCGCCGCGTGGCCGCCTGTTCCGCGCGGCTGCGCCCGCCGGACCGCTCGGTGGAACCGATGACGGAGGCGGTGCAGGCCGAGATGGCCTCCTCGATGTCGCCACCGGTGCGCGCCAGCCACATGCTCACCATCCGGCTGTTGCCGTCGCCCGCGACCAGGAAGGTGTCCTCGGTGCCGTCGTCGTACACGACGCGCATCACGAACAGCGTCAGCGGCTCCTTCACGCCCTGCTGGAGCACGCTCTCGGTGTAGACGTTCTCGCCCTTCTGGGCCTTGTACGTCTTCCGCATGCTCTCGCCGACCGCCTTGGCCAGCGCCTGGCGGTCCCGCATGCGAACCGTGAAGACCGCGAGCGGCTTGCCGGTCTTCGGATCGGTCACGGTCTCGTACGCCGGTACCACCGACGTGGACGGCGCCACGTCCATGGCCGTGCGCAACTGGTCCGCCCACCGCTGGTTGATGAAGTCCGGCAGGACGTCGAGGTCGAGGTAGCGGTAGTGCGGCGGGGTCGCGTACAGCATCCCGCCGACGACCGGCTTGGCCGTCAGCAGGCTGATCGGCTCACAGGCCACGAGGGCCTGCAGCCGCTCCGGGTCCACCGCACCCGAGGTGATGGCGTTCGCTGCGGCCTCGTCCAGCGCGGCCTCGGGGTTCTCGAGCAGCTCCCTACGGGTGCTGCGGAGCTTGGTCACCGGCAGCGGGTCCGCGACCGGCTCGGGGCGGCGCAGCAGGGGCGGCAGGCCCTCGTCGGGCTCCTGCCCATCGAGGCCGTCGAGTTCGTCGAACGAAGAAGTCACGATCTTGCTCTCCTGGGCATCGCGCGCAGCAGGAAATACCCGCGGCAGGGCGTGAGCCACTGCCTCCACTGCGCGCCGTCCACAGGGGGCGGCGAGCGCCGTCACGCTCCACCAGCGGCTCATGTCTCCGCGATGTCCCGTGCCGACCAGCGTTCCACGGTCCTAGGCGAGCTGCTGGTCAGTCGGATCCCCAGGGGACCGAACTCCCGTCGACGACGGGTGCCAGCCGATCTTCATGCCTCAGTTCGAACCCTGAGGCATGCAGTTCCATGTAGCCAGAGCGGTGCGCAGCCGACGACAACGAACTCCGCCGGCTCCACCCAAGCCTACGCCCATCTCCACCTAAAACAGACTGACTTCAAGATGACGGCTCGCAACCAGGCAAACACCCTGGTTAGTTCGGTACAGCCAAGCCCAACACCATTTCTGATCTGCGCCACTTGCAGGGGCCAGTCATCCGACAGAACAGGCCCAACGCGCTCTCGGCGAGCGTCCTGGTGCACGCCACCGCCTGACTCTCACCCGGCCGCGGTCTGTTCGCGCAGGGTGCGCATCCACGTCTCGCCGAAGCCGGCGGCGCCTGTGTCGTCGCCGGGGATCCGGAAGACGTACGGGTCGGCTGCGAGCTGCTCCATCAGCGCCTCGTACAGATTGTCGAAGGGCGGCTCCATGCAGACCGCCAGGGACTCGGCGAACTGGCCGGGGGAGGGGCTGACGGTGATGAGGTGGTCCAGGAAGGGAAACATGCCCCATTCGTCGATCCGCTGCCGCAGCGCGGCCTGCGCCGGTGTGTCCGGCATGAGCAGCCCGTGCATCACATACAGCCCGTAGAACCCGCGCAGACCGGTCAGCACCGTCCGCGCCCGCACGAGGTCTTCGTCACTGGCCCGCTTCACCGGACCCACCACGTCCGCATGCTGCTCCAGCAGCCCCCAGTCCACGGGCGGTACCTCGCCCCGCTCGGCCGCCCCCAGCATCTGCGCCCAGTCCTCGACCGTCAGGCCGTACATGCCGAACGCGGCGAACGCCTCGGCCAGCGCGTCCGCCCCCACCTCTTCCACTCCCAGACCGATCGCCGCGACCACGTGCACCATGCTCCTGGAGTCCGGCCCCTCGACCTCCACCGGCACGTCCTCGCCGGCCTCGAGCGCTGCGCGCACCAGGGCGGGGTTCGCCGCCCCGCGGCGCGGCGCCACGAGTCGGCCCGCGGTCGCGTACAGCGCGTCCTGCCCTTCCTCACCCGCCCCGGCCGCGCTGCGAGCGAACTCCACCAGCCGGTGCGACACCGACCTCTCCAGCACCCAGACGAGAGCCTGACGCACGGCGCCGATGGGGGGCTCCGGCACCTGAACCGCCCCCGGCCGCACGCCCATGCCGGCCTCGGCGAACCACTCCAGCACCGCCAGCCGACGATCCCGCCCCTGCCGAAGATGCCGCGCCAGCGCCGCGGCGCTCTCCACCACCACCGGATCGACCGCGTCCACCACCGACCCCTGCCCGCGCCCGAGCCCTCGGCGCCGGTGACGCGGCAACAACCCCGCCCGCCGCCAGCTCTCCAACTGGCTGGCCGTCACCACCACCTCCCGCGCGGCAAGTTCGCGGATCACCCACTGATCGGCCGGACTCGGCGCTCCTCGTGCCATGCCCACCATTACAACCCCGAGAAGCGCAATTTTCTGCGGATCTGCGGCTCTGGCTCACTGGTCCCAGCACCACAGCCCGCGCTGCCGCGCCCCGCCCGAACGGACACCCGCCATGCCGAAGAAGAACCGCACCCCCTTCACCACCCCGGACCAGGAGCACGTGACGCCTGACCCCGTCTCGTGGCGGCGCCTCGTCTCTGTAGCGCTCCTCACCGGAGCCGTCCGCCACATCGGGGCACTCCTGGCCGGCCTCGTGGTGACGTGGTGGCAGCACGACTGACACCCGCCTGAGCACGAAGAGGAACTCAATGTCTGTGCAGCCAACTGCAACTGACATCACCTACCCACACGGACACACCACATCCCGCCTCCGCCGCCTCCAGCCCGAGGAGGCACACACCCCAAAACCGGATCCACCAAAAATTTTGCGAGGAAGGAAACGACCAGCCAAGCACCCCGGCCACACTGCCTCGTAGCCAGCCGCCCGCGAATGCGGGCCGGGTCCGGGAGCGCAGCGGACGGACCCCTAGGCTCCTTCCAGGAGCGCAGCGACGAAGGAGCCGCTGGCTCGGAGCGCCAGCGGAGAGCCGGAGGGCACCAGCCCAATCTCCGGATACAGCAAAAGTTCTGACGGAGGGAAACAAGGCTCGGAGCGCAGCGCAGAGCCTTACTCCTCGCATCGCGAGGAGTCCCACTTCGGTTCCCGCGCGCAGCGCGGGGTTTCACTCCAACTTCCGCGCGCAGCGCGGAAGTTCCCTCAGAGCCTGCGCAGCGAGCTCTTA